>NZ_CM196652.1:0-4482396 GCF_055456015.2 Viridibacillus sp. d25.2
GCTCCAAGGCGCGTAACCACTCTCACAGGGGGAAACCCCCAACTACCATCGGCGCTAAAGAGCTTAACTTCCGTGTTCGGCATGGGAACGGGTGTGACCTCTTTGCCATCATCACTAGACTATATTCGACTTCCAATACATGTTGTATTGAAACTCTCATTTGAAGAACTTGTTCTCTCAAAACTGGATAAATTTCATTGAAGTTTGTTAAGTAAAATTTGGTTAAGTCCTCGATCTATTAGTATTCGTCAGCTCCGTATGTCGCCACACTTCCACCTCGAACCTATCTACCTCATCGTCTTTGAGGGATCTTACTTACTTGCGTAATGGGAAATCTCATCTTGAGGGGGGCTTCATGCTTAGATGCTTTCAGCACTTATCCCGTCCACACATAGCTACCCAGCGATGCCCTTGGCAGAACAACTGGTACACCAGCGGTGTGTCCATCCCGGTCCTCTCGTACTAAGGACAGCTCCTCTCAAATTTCCTACGCCCACGACGGATAGGGACCGAACTGTCTCACGACGTTCTGAACCCAGCTCGCGTACCGCTTTAATGGGCGAACAGCCCAACCCTTGGGACCGACTACAGCCCCAGGATGCGATGAGCCGACATCGAGGTGCCAAACCTCCCCGTCGATGTGGACTCTTGGGGGAGATAAGCCTGTTATCCCCGGGGTAGCTTTTATCCGTTGAGCGATGGCCCTTCCATGCGGAACCACCGGATCACTAAGCCCGTCTTTCGACCCTGCTCGACTTGTAGGTCTCGCAGTCAAGCTCCCTTATGCCTTTACACTCTACGAATGATTTCCAACCATTCTGAGGGAACCTTTGGGCGCCTCCGTTACTCTTTAGGAGGCGACCGCCCCAGTCAAACTGCCCGCCTGACACTGTCTCCTACCCCGCTAAGGGGCATGGGTTAGAAGTTCAATACAGCTAGGGTAGTATCCCACCAACGCCTCCTCCGAAGCTGGCGCTCCGGAATCTCTGGCTCCTACCTATCCTGTACAAGCTGTATCAAAATTCAATATCAGGCTACAGTAAAGCTCCACGGGGTCTTTCCGTCCTGTCGCGGGTAACCTGCATCTTCACAGGTACTATAATTTCACCGAGTCTCTCGTTGAGACAGTGCCCAGATCGTTACGCCTTTCGTGCGGGTCGGAACTTACCCGACAAGGAATTTCGCTACCTTAGGACCGTTATAGTTACGGCCGCCGTTTACTGGGGCTTCAATTCGCACCTTCGCTTGCGCTAAGCACTCCTCTTAACCTTCCAGCACCGGGCAGGCGTCAGCCCCTATACGTCACCTTACGGTTTTGCAGAGACCTGTGTTTTTGCTAAACAGTCGCCTGGGCCTATTCACTGCGGCTCTCTCGGGCTTTCACCCTACTAGAGCACCCCTTCTCCCGAAGTTACGGGGTCATTTTGCCGAGTTCCTTAACGAGAGTTCTCTCGCACACCTTAGGATTCTCTCCTCGACTACCTGTGTCGGTTTGCGGTACGGGCACCTTTTACCTCGCTAGAGGCTTTTCTTGGCAGTGTGAAATCAGGAACTCCGGACATACGTCCTCGTCATCACAGCTCAACGTTATAGAAATGGGATTTGCCTCATTTCACGCCTCACTGCTTGAACATGCATAACCAACAGCATGCTTACCCTATCCTACTGCGTCCCCCCATTGCTCAAATGGTAAATAGGTGGTACAGGAATATCAACCTGTTGTCCATCGCCTACGCCTATCGGCCTCGGCTTAGGTCCCGACTAACCCTGAGCGGACGAGCCTTCCTCAGGAAACCTTAGTCATTCGGTGGACGGGATTCTCACCCGTCTTTCGCTACTCATACCGGCATTCTCACTTCTAAGCGCTCCACCAGTCCTTCCGGTCTGACTTCACAGCACTTAGAACGCTCTCCTACCACGGACATCTAAGATGTCCATCCACAGCTTCGGTGAATTGTTTAGCCCCGATACATTTTCGGCGCAGCGTCACTCGACCAGTGAGCTATTACGCACTCTTTAAATGATGGCTGCTTCTGAGCCAACATCCTGGTTGTCTAAGCAACGTCACATCCTTTTCCACTTAACAATTACTTTGGGACCTTAGCTGGTGGTCTGGGCTGTTTCCCTTTTGACTACGGATCTTATCACTCGCAGTCTGACTCCCGTGCATAAATCACTGGCATTCGGAGTTTGTCTGAATTCGGTAATCCGGGATGGACCCCTAGTTCAAACAGTGCTCTACCTCCAGGATTCTCTATCACGAGGCTAGCCCTAAAGCTATTTCGGAGAGAACCAGCTATCTCCAGGTTCGATTGGAATTTCTCCGCTACCCACACCTCATCCCCGCACTTTTCAACGTACGTGGGTTCGGGCCTCCAGTAAGTGTTACCTTACCTTCACCCTGGACATGGGTAGATCACCTGGTTTCGGGTCTACAACCACATACTCATTCGCCCTATTCAGACTCGCTTTCGCTACGGCTCCGTCTTCTAAAACTTAACCTCGCATGTAATCGTAACTCGCCGGTTCATTCTACAAAAGGCACGCTATCACCCATTAACGGGCTCTAACTACTTGTAGGCACATGGTTTCAGGATCTATTTCACTCCCCTTCCGGGGTGCTTTTCACCTTTCCCTCACGGTACTGGTTCACTATCGGTCACTAGGTAGTATTTAGCCTTGGGAGATGGTCCTCCCAGATTCCGACGGAATTTCACGTGTTCCGCCGTACTCAGGATACACTCAAGAGAGAATGAACTTTCAACTACAGGGCTGTTACCTGCTCTGGCGGGCCTTTCCAGACCGCTTCGTTTAACTCATTCCTTTGTAACTCCATATAGAGTGTCCTACAACCCCAAGAGGCAAGCCTCTTGGTTTGGGCTATTCCCGTTTCGCTCGCCGCTACTCAGGGAATCGATTTTTCTTTCTCTTCCTCCAGGTACTTAGATGTTTCAGTTCCCTGGGTCTGCCATCAAGACGCTATGTATTCACGTCAAGATACTGCTCCATTACGAACAGTGGGTTCCCCCATTCGGAAATCTCCGGATCAAAGCTCACTTACAGCTCCCCGAAGCATATCGGTGTTAGTGCCGTCCTTCTTCGGCTCCTAGTGCCAAGGCATCCGCCATGCGCCCTTAATAACTTAACCTAAAAGTTAGTTATTAAGCCTAAAAAACTTAATAATAAAAAATGTGTTACTTAATTTGCTTCAATGTCGTTTTATCCAGTTTTCAAAGAACAAGGTTTTGAAGATCATTTTACAATGAGCCTTCAAAACTGAACGCAAGACGTTAATCGACAGATCCAAGATCTGTTTCCGTAATTATCCTTAGAAAGGAGGTGATCCAGCCGCACCTTCCGATACGGCTACCTTGTTACGACTTCACCCCAATCATCTATCCCACCTTCGGCGGCTGGCTCCATAAAGGTTACCTCACCGACTTCGGGTGTTACAAACTCTCGTGGTGTGACGGGCGGTGTGTACAAGGCCCGGGAACGTATTCACCGTGGCATGCTGATCCACGATTACTAGCGATTCCGGCTTCATGTAGGCGAGTTGCAGCCTACAATCCGAACTGAGAACGATTTTATGAGATTAGCATACCCTCGCGAGTTAGCGACTCTTTGTATCGTCCATTGTAGCACGTGTGTAGCCCAGGTCATAAGGGGCATGATGATTTGACGTCATCCCCACCTTCCTCCGGTTTGTCACCGGCAGTCACCTTAGAGTGCCCAACTAAATGATGGCAACTAAGATCAAGGGTTGCGCTCGTTGCGGGACTTAACCCAACATCTCACGACACGAGCTGACGACAACCATGCACCACCTGTCACCAATGTCCCCGAAGGGAAAACTCTATCTCTAGAGCGGTCATTGGGATGTCAAGACCTGGTAAGGTTCTTCGCGTTGCTTCGAATTAAACCACATGCTCCACCGCTTGTGCGGGCCCCCGTCAATTCCTTTGAGTTTCAACCTTGCGGCCGTACTCCCCAGGCGGAGTGCTTAATGCGTTAGCTGCAGCACTAAGGGGCGGAAACCCCCTAACACTTAGCACTCATCGTTTACGGCGTGGACTACCAGGGTATCTAATCCTGTTTGCTCCCCACGCTTTCGCGCCTCAGTGTCAGTTACAGACCAGAAAGTCGCCTTCGCCACTGGTGTTCCTCCAAATCTCTACGCATTTCACCGCTACACTTGGAATTCCACTTTCCTCTTCTGCACTCAAGTCTCCCAGTTTCCAATGACCCTCCACGGTTGAGCCGTGGGCTTTCACATCAGACTTAAGAAACCACCTGCGCGCGCTTTACGCCCAATAAATCCGGACAACGCTTGCCACCTACGTATTACCGCGGCTGCTGGCACGTAGTTAGCCGTGGCTTTCTAATAAGGTACCGTCAAGGTACGTTCAGTTACTAACGTACTTGTTCTTCCCTTACAACAGAGTTTTACGATCCGAAAACCTTCATCACTCACGCGGCGTTGCTCCATCAGACTTTCGTCCATTGTGGAAGATTCCCTACTGCTGCCTCCCGTAGGAGTTTGGGCCGTGTCTCAGTCCCAATGTGGCCGATCACCCTCTCAGGTCGGCTATGCATCGTTGCCTTGGTAGGCCGTTACCCCACCAACTAGCTAATGCACCGCGGGCCCATCTAGTAGTGACAGCCGAAACCGCCTTTCAGCATTTTGCCATGTGACAAAATGGATTATTCGGTATTAGCCCCGGTTTCCCGGAGTTATCCCAATCTACTAGGTAGGTTGCCCACGTGTTACTCACCCGTCCGCCGCTAAATCAGAAGAAGCAAGCTTCTTCATCATTCGCTCGACTTGCATGTATTAGGCACGCCGCCAGCGTTCGTCCTGAGCCAGGATCAAACTCTCCATAAAAGTAGTTTGAAAGCTCATTAGCTTTGCTAGCGTATCATCAGAAGATGATATCTATTTCGTTTTGATCCATCAACAGAGTTGATGTCCAAAAACATTTATTGATTAACGTCTTGCATGTTCAGTTTTCAAGGTTCATTTTGTCGTGCTGTTTTGACGACTTTTAAATCTTAACATTTATATCTTCAAGTGTCAACTACTTTTTTGAAAAAGTTTTGTTTAAAATGAAGTTTTTAAGTTTTGTTCAGTACGTCTTAGCGACAATTAATATAATACAACATACTAGATATACTTGTCAACACTTTATGAGAAAAAAATGTAATAGGTGTTTTTGCGTTTATAAAAATGTTTAAAAAAACGGGCGCTTACACTGATGAACAAAGGTTTTAGGTATCTATTAATGAGCAGATTCTGAATTAAATGAGACTCCCCCTTTTGCAATTCACCTTAATCCCTTTGTGAGCAAGAATTAATACATTTATCTTAATTGATTTTTAAATGCCCCATACTTTCGAATAATTTTAGTTAGACTCTATTGATATTTAAATAAAATGAACAATTGTTCTGTAATCACGAGAAAAGAACAATAGAGATTGGCATCGAATTAATAGCCTTGTATAAGATTTTTAAAGAGAATAGAAAACTTATCTCATCTAACCAATATACTTTAATAGAGTTTTACTATCATTAAAATTTTGTTTACTTCGGTATGCATTTACCTAAATTTAGAATGGAGATAGTTAAGTATCAATGCTATTGCTATTAAGATACCTAAAGACGATTACAATAGCACCTATATCTTACACCCTCCCCGCCCTTCTCATCATGGGTCATTGAATCTAATGAATGTTGAGGGGTCATCCCTTACTATATCAGAGGAAATTAAAGTCCTTTCGTACCCCTGTTCTATTAGTGGCTCTAATTATTATCAAATCTTAAACAATTAAATTTTGAACAATAAAGTTAGATCGCAAAAAGACGATAGCAAATCTCGTAAACCTGGAGGTGCTTTTATATTCAGCTGCAAGAAACAACAATGCTCCTGAATTCAAAAATGAAGCAATTGAAGCTAGCTAAAGTGATGTATGGTATTCTATCTTCTGCTTTATCTAAATAAGACTTAACAATATGCCCTTACCTACATTATTACAAAGAAATTAATTGAATTTCATCCTAATCATCGACCGTACTGTACTTTAGCTAAAAGGTTGTCTCAAAATTATCAGAAGCACTTAATTACTGTTTAAAAAGAAATAAAAACATATATGGGAAAATAAAAAAGTCGCATAATTAATGTGTCTCATCAAAATAAAGAACCAATAATTTACTTGGAAAGTTATAAGATTATCAATTTATCTTCTTAAACCGGTATCTAGTTAAATAATAAACTCAAAAATAGACTTTAAATGTGTTTTTTATTTACTTATTATTAATATTTTCTTTTATGAAGCAGTCGGAGAATTAAAAAAAGCAGATCAGCTAGCCTTATTTAAGGCGATGAAACAAGACCTATATCCAAAAGAAGAAAATATAATGGAGGAATTACTTCCTAAGATCAAGGAGTCTCACTTTTCGTCTGGTTTAGGTTGTCTTCAATGCGGAAGTACTGCCGTAAAACGCAATGGTAAATATCGTTCTAGACAAAGATATTTATATAAGGAGGATTGTGGAAAAACATTTAATGATATGACAAATACGCCTTTTTCAGGTTCGAGTTATCCAGAAAAATGGATTAAATACATTTTATTGGAGACACAAGGTTTTAAATGCTTTAGGAAGTCACGGCTTCAATCAATTATCTGGCATTATTGAAAGTGATGAGACTTTCTTTCGCGAATCTTTAAAAGGTCGTAGATTCACACATCGTAAACCAAAAAAACGAGGAGAAAAGGATGAAAAACGAGGAATTCCAAATCAAAAAATTGCTGTAGTTGTAGCACAAGATCGAAATAACAATATTATTGCGAGGATAGCAGGTAGAAATCGTGTAAAAGCAGATGGAATTGATGCGGTTATCGGGGATCATATAGCCCGTTCTTCTTTGTTATGTACAGATACAGCTACCAACTATAAAAAATTCGCAGCAGCAAAAGATCTTAAACACGAAACAATTAATCTTAATCAAAATCAACAAGTAAGAAAGGGATATTCCACATACAACACGTTAATAACTTCCACAATCGCTTAAAGGGATGGCTGGAGCGTTTCCAAGGTGTGGGAACTCATTATTTGGACAAATACCTCTATTGGTTCCGGTGGCTTGAATTAGGCAAGAATTTATCATTTGATAAAAGAGTAGAGCAAATACTTATTTCAGCGTGTCAAAAGTCGAACTATACAACGGTTGAGATGTTGCGAAGACATAAAATAGACCTCGAAATAGAGGTCAATAAATTACTTTTCTACTGTGATATATTCATCATCTTTTAGTCTTGTAATTTCGCAATTTTCAAGGGCTTCAAATTCTTTGAGTCTATCTTCAATTGTCTTGCTTGTACTATCCTTGAACAAATCTTCTCTGTCGTAGTGAGGAAAAACAAGTTGGTCCGTTAATCCTAATGCTGAAAAATCTTTAGTATTTAGTGTATCCATTTGCGGAGTAAAGGAATGAACGACTTTGATGTTGGGACCAAGTAGAATAGCACCAGCACTAACGCCTACAATAACTACATTTTTTGAAACTAACTGTCTTAGGATTTTATCTGCACCACTTTGTTTAGTATGAAATAGCAAGTTAAATGGATTTCCACCGTTTATGTATATGACATCTTTCTGTGTAAGACTTTCTGGGTTATCAAATTCCAAGTCAATGAAATCAATGTTTTGGAACCCCATTTCTCTAAAATCTTCTTTTGCTTTTTGTGCATATCTATTATTCTCCCTGTGTGGTGAAGCAGTTGTGATAATAGCGACCTTCATATTGTTAACTTCACCATCAATGAGTATTAAAAAGTGGTTTTTAATAGCGTCAGTATAAAAACCATTAGAAGTTAATAATAATTTCAACATAATCAGCCTCCTTCTATTCTCTATTTTGTTTTTGTTATCCTTATTTTAGCAAAAAATTAAAGAGGTTAGAACTTTTGATTCAAAAACAACAATCTTTGAGAAAACAACCTATGATTAATATACAAATATGAGAATAAAATTCAACAATAAAAAAGCACAACTGATTAAATCAGCTGTGCTTTAGTTTGCCTAGCAACGTCCTACTCTCACAGGGGGAAACCCCCAACTACCATCGGCGCTAAAGAGCTTAACTTCCGTGTTCGGCATGGGAACGGGTGTGACCTCTTTGCCATCATCACTAGACTATATTCGACTTTCAATACACATCGCATTACTTCGTCAATTTCACTCATTCAAATCCTCATGTACAAAAGTACATTCCGGTTTTCATTCGTTCATTTCCTCGTACTGCTCGTGTCTTGAAACTCTCATTTGGAGAACTTGTTCTCTCAAAACTGGATAAATTACATTGAAGTTCGTTAAGTAAAATTTGGTTAAGTCCTCGATCTATTAGTATTCGTCAGCTCCGTATGTCGCCACACTTCCACCTCGAACCTATCTACCTCATCGTCTTTGAGGGATCTTACTTACTTGCGTAATGGGAAATCTCATCTTGAGGGGGGCTTCATGCTTAGATGCTTTCAGCACTTATCCCGTCCACACATAGCTACCCAGCGATGCCCTTGGCAGAACAACTGGTACACCAGCGGTGTGTCCATCCCGGTCCTCTCGTACTAAGGACAGCTCCTCTCAAATTTCCTACGCCCACGACGGATAGGGACCGAACTGTCTCACGACGTTCTGAACCCAGCTCGCGTACCGCTTTAATGGGCGAACAGCCCAACCCTTGGGACCGACTACAGCCCCAGGATGCGATGAGCCGACATCGAGGTGCCAAACCTCCCCGTCGATGTGGACTCTTGGGGGAGATAAGCCTGTTATCCCCGGGGTAGCTTTTATCCGTTGAGCGATGGCCCTTCCATGCGGAACCACCGGATCACTAAGCCCGTCTTTCGACCCTGCTCGACTTGTAGGTCTCGCAGTCAAGCTCCCTTATGCCTTTACACTCTACGAATGATTTCCAACCATTCTGAGGGAACCTTTGGGCGCCTCCGTTACTCTTTAGGAGGCGACCGCCCCAGTCAAACTGCCCGCCTGACACTGTCTCCTACCCCGCTAAGGGGCATGGGTTAGAAGTTCAATACAGCTAGGGTAGTATCCCACCAACGCCTCCTCCGAAGCTGGCGCTCCGGAATCTCTGGCTCCTACCTATCCTGTACAAGCTGTATCAAAATTCAATATCAGGCTACAGTAAAGCTCCACGGGGTCTTTCCGTCCTGTCGCGGGTAACCTGCATCTTCACAGGTACTATAATTTCACCGAGTCTCTCGTTGAGACAGTGCCCAGATCGTTACGCCTTTCGTGCGGGTCGGAACTTACCCGACAAGGAATTTCGCTACCTTAGGACCGTTATAGTTACGGCCGCCGTTTACTGGGGCTTCAATTCGCACCTTCGCTTGCGCTAAGCACTCCTCTTAACCTTCCAGCACCGGGCAGGCGTCAGCCCCTATACGTCACCTTACGGTTTTGCAGAGACCTGTGTTTTTGCTAAACAGTCGCCTGGGCCTATTCACTGCGGCTCTCTCGGGCTTTCACCCTACTAGAGCACCCCTTCTCCCGAAGTTACGGGGTCATTTTGCCGAGTTCCTTAACGAGAGTTCTCTCGCACACCTTAGGATTCTCTCCTCGACTACCTGTGTCGGTTTGCGGTACGGGCACCTTTTACCTCGCTAGAGGCTTTTCTTGGCAGTGTGAAATCAGGAACTCCGGACATACGTCCTCGTCATCACAGCTCAACGTTATAGAAATGGGATTTGCCTCATTTCACGCCTCACTGCTTGAACATGCATAACCAACAGCATGCTTACCCTATCCTACTGCGTCCCCCCATTGCTCAAATGGTAAATAGGTGGTACAGGAATATCAACCTGTTGTCCATCGCCTACGCCTATCGGCCTCGGCTTAGGTCCCGACTAACCCTGAGCGGACGAGCCTTCCTCAGGAAACCTTAGTCATTCGGTGGACGGGATTCTCACCCGTCTTTCGCTACTCATACCGGCATTCTCACTTCTAAGCGCTCCACCAGTCCTTCCGGTCTGACTTCACAGCACTTAGAACGCTCTCCTACCACGGACATCTAAGATGTCCATCCACAGCTTCGGTGAATTGTTTAGCCCCGATACATTTTCGGCGCAGCGTCACTCGACCAGTGAGCTATTACGCACTCTTTAAATGATGGCTGCTTCTGAGCCAACATCCTGGTTGTCTAAGCAACGTCACATCCTTTTCCACTTAACAATTACTTTGGGACCTTAGCTGGTGGTCTGGGCTGTTTCCCTTTTGACTACGGATCTTATCACTCGCAGTCTGACTCCCGTGCATAAATCACTGGCATTCGGAGTTTGTCTGAATTCGGTAATCCGGGATGGACCCCTAGTTCAAACAGTGCTCTACCTCCAGGATTCTCTATCACGAGGCTAGCCCTAAAGCTATTTCGGAGAGAACCAGCTATCTCCAGGTTCGATTGGAATTTCTCCGCTACCCACACCTCATCCCCGCACTTTTCAACGTACGTGGGTTCGGGCCTCCAGTAAGTGTTACCTTACCTTCACCCTGGACATGGGTAGATCACCTGGTTTCGGGTCTACAACCACATACTCATTCGCCCTATTCAGACTCGCTTTCGCTACGGCTCCGTCTTCTAAAACTTAACCTCGCATGTAATCGTAACTCGCCGGTTCATTCTACAAAAGGCACGCTATCACCCATTAACGGGCTCTAACTACTTGTAGGCACATGGTTTCAGGATCTATTTCACTCCCCTTCCGGGGTGCTTTTCACCTTTCCCTCACGGTACTGGTTCACTATCGGTCACTAGGTAGTATTTAGCCTTGGGAGATGGTCCTCCCAGATTCCGACGGAATTTCACGTGTTCCGCCGTACTCAGGATACACTCAAGAGAGAATGAACTTTCAACTACAGGGCTGTTACCTGCTCTGGCGGGCCTTTCCAGACCGCTTCGTTTAACTCATTCCTTTGTAACTCCATATAGAGTGTCCTACAACCCCAAGAGGCAAGCCTCTTGGTTTGGGCTATTCCCGTTTCGCTCGCCGCTACTCAGGGAATCGATTTTTCTTTCTCTTCCTCCAGGTACTTAGATGTTTCAGTTCCCTGGGTCTGCCATCAAGACGCTATGTATTCACGTCAAGATACTGCTCCATTACGAACAGTGGGTTCCCCCATTCGGAAATCTCCGGATCAAAGCTCACTTACAGCTCCCCGAAGCATATCGGTGTTAGTGCCGTCCTTCTTCGGCTCCTAGTGCCAAGGCATCCGCCATGCGCCCTTAATAACTTAACCTAAAAGTTAGTTATTAAGCCTAAAAAACTTAATAATAAAAAATGTGTTACTTAATTTGCTTCAATGTCGTTTTATCCAGTTTTCAAAGAACAAGGTTTTGAAGATCATTTTACAATGAGCCTTCAAAACTGAACGCAAGACGTTAATCGACAGATCCAAGATCTGTTTCCGTAATTATCCTTAGAAAGGAGGTGATCCAGCCGCACCTTCCGATACGGCTACCTTGTTACGACTTCACCCCAATCATCTATCCCACCTTCGGCGGCTGGCTCCATAAAGGTTACCTCACCGACTTCGGGTGTTACAAACTCTCGTGGTGTGACGGGCGGTGTGTACAAGGCCCGGGAACGTATTCACCGTGGCATGCTGATCCACGATTACTAGCGATTCCGGCTTCATGTAGGCGAGTTGCAGCCTACAATCCGAACTGAGAACGATTTTATGAGATTAGCATACCCTCGCGAGTTAGCGACTCTTTGTATCGTCCATTGTAGCACGTGTGTAGCCCAGGTCATAAGGGGCATGATGATTTGACGTCATCCCCACCTTCCTCCGGTTTGTCACCGGCAGTCACCTTAGAGTGCCCAACTAAATGATGGCAACTAAGATCAAGGGTTGCGCTCGTTGCGGGACTTAACCCAACATCTCACGACACGAGCTGACGACAACCATGCACCACCTGTCACCAATGTCCCCGAAGGGAAAACTCTATCTCTAGAGCGGTCATTGGGATGTCAAGACCTGGTAAGGTTCTTCGCGTTGCTTCGAATTAAACCACATGCTCCACCGCTTGTGCGGGCCCCCGTCAATTCCTTTGAGTTTCAACCTTGCGGCCGTACTCCCCAGGCGGAGTGCTTAATGCGTTAGCTGCAGCACTAAGGGGCGGAAACCCCCTAACACTTAGCACTCATCGTTTACGGCGTGGACTACCAGGGTATCTAATCCTGTTTGCTCCCCACGCTTTCGCGCCTCAGTGTCAGTTACAGACCAGAAAGTCGCCTTCGCCACTGGTGTTCCTCCAAATCTCTACGCATTTCACCGCTACACTTGGAATTCCACTTTCCTCTTCTGCACTCAAGTCTCCCAGTTTCCAATGACCCTCCACGGTTGAGCCGTGGGCTTTCACATCAGACTTAAGAAACCACCTGCGCGCGCTTTACGCCCAATAAATCCGGACAACGCTTGCCACCTACGTATTACCGCGGCTGCTGGCACGTAGTTAGCCGTGGCTTTCTAATAAGGTACCGTCAAGGTACGTTCAGTTACTAACGTACTTGTTCTTCCCTTACAACAGAGTTTTACGATCCGAAAACCTTCATCACTCACGCGGCGTTGCTCCATCAGACTTTCGTCCATTGTGGAAGATTCCCTACTGCTGCCTCCCGTAGGAGTTTGGGCCGTGTCTCAGTCCCAATGTGGCCGATCACCCTCTCAGGTCGGCTATGCATCGTTGCCTTGGTAGGCCGTTACCCCACCAACTAGCTAATGCACCGCGGGCCCATCTAGTAGTGACAGCCGAAACCGCCTTTCAGCATTTTGCCATGTGACAAAATGGATTATTCGGTATTAGCCCCGGTTTCCCGGAGTTATCCCAATCTACTAGGTAGGTTGCCCACGTGTTACTCACCCGTCCGCCGCTAAATCAGAAGAAGCAAGCTTCTTCATCATTCGCTCGACTTGCATGTATTAGGCACGCCGCCAGCGTTCGTCCTGAGCCAGGATCAAACTCTCCATAAAAGTAGTTTGAAAGCTCATTAGCTTTGCTAGCGTATCATCCGAAGATGATATCTATTTCGTTTTGATCCACCAACAGAGTTGATGTCCAAAAACATTTATTGATTAACGTCTTGCATGTTCAGTTTTCAAGGTTCATTTTATCGTTTTGTTTTGACGACTTCCATATCTTATCATCCTTTTTGCATTATTGTCAACACATTATCATAAAAAAGTAATAGGGGATTTTTTTAGTGTTAATAAAAAATGAGTGGGAGCGTTGATATGATGCGGAAAACTATCATTCTTAGTAGTTTTATTTTGGTTGTTTTTTTATTATTTATACCTACGAAAGAGAAACTTTTAGAAGTTTTTAATGTAACTGATGGGCCAGATATTATTGCAAAAGGAACTTATGGTCAAACGTTAACAATTGATGTTTCTTTTGGAGATCAAGAGCTGGAGCAATGGATAAAAACTTTGTCTCCCCCATATCCTCTATTACTATTAGATAAGGATTGGATAAATCGTTCCCCTGCGATTGTACAATTACTTAAAGAGAAAAAGATACCTACCGGATTATTAGGAAAAGAAAGTGCATATTATGAAAGTAATCTACAGGCCTTAGGAGAAGAAATCACTATTTATGAGAAACATTTTGGTGTAAAGCCTTTATGGTTTAGAACAAAAGACCAACTATTCCCTAGTGATATGCGTCAACATTTATGGCAAGAACAAATTAATATGCTTGGATCTTCTAAAGTATGGTCAAAGGATAAACTCCCCACACTTGTCAAAGGAGATATTATTACTGCTCCTATGCATCAAGAACAACGTATAAGTTTTAAAAAAATCGATGCATTACGAGCTAAATATGATTTCTCTACCTTGGAAAAGACAATTTTCGGCTACGATGTGAAAGATAAAAAGTTCCCTTAGGAGAGTTTTCATTTCTAAAACGGGGATAATTATTACTTAATTTCCGTTATTCATTAATAAAAATACATTGCATTTCATAACGTTTCGATTAATAACATTTAGTCCATAAAAAAAGTGATGTCCTTATAGGACATCACTTTACTTGTTACTTTACTTTTGATGCTTCAGCTAATCGACGTGCTTTTCGGCGTTCTTCTAATTTCAATCGATCTTCATCAGATTTCGCATTATATTTCGGCAAACTTAGCAATTGAAAAGCGTTAACCGCTAACAGAGGGAATAGTAGTAACGTTACATATTCATCTCCACCATCAGTACGCACCCATAACGCGATTAACCATTCCAGTGTAGTTACTACTATCATAAAAAATAAGGAAGGAATAAGAACATGTTTCTTCGTTAATTTTGTCTTTTGTATAGCAGTCGCTATGGAGCCCGTAAGTAAGACAAGCAATAGAACAATATACAATAACCAATCTTGCGAAGTATGGGCATATGGTTTGAAGCGAACCAATACTAAATCAATTAACGTGACAACGATAATCAGCATTTGTACCCAATTCCATAATGTTAAGGAACGGAAAATATTCACTCCAATTTGGTGCACAGTTAAATATGCAAAGAATCCCGTTTGTGCAATAACACTCATTGTAAAACCCAAAATAACAAACCAAACAAGCCCTAAAAAGAACTCTGCCCATTCTCCATTCGAAAAATGTACAGCATAAAAGTCATTCCATCTAATGAATAAACTAAAAACTCCCGTTATGGAACCACCGATTAACATTGCATTTAAGAAAAATTTAAACCAATTTCGTATCGTCACGACTAAAAGTCCTCCGTTTATAAAAACAATTTCTTGTTTCATTCTAACAACGAATGCGTAAAAAATCTATTTCTCCTTCAATTCAATACATATTACTTCGTTAATTGTGAACAATAATTGAAAGCAATACGGAGAAAGTGAGGAATTAAAATGGCCAAAAGGATCATCTTTTCATTTTGCTTCATTGTTTTCTTGGCTGGTTGTTCTGCTAACCAACAAAATACGCAGTCCTATGATGAAGTAAAAAAAATTATGCTCGATGCACTGCAATCTGAAGATGGTAAAAAGGCAATACGACAGCTTCTTGAAGATAACAGTTTCCGGGATTTACTTATATTAGAGAACGCAGAGGTAAAAAAGGCAATCGAAGAAACCTTACTATCCAAAAAAGCTGAAGCTTATTGGAAAAAGCAGTTTGAAGATCCAAAATTCCGCGAAACATTTGCAAAAAGCATAAAAAAGGAACAAGAGGGCGTTATGAAGGACTTAATTAAAGATGCTTCATTCCAAAAAGACCTTGAACAATTTTTTGGTCAGCCTGATATGCAAAAACAACTTGAGAAGATTTTAAAATCAGCAAATTCGAAAGAAAATCTAGAAAAAATTATTGCGGAAACGATTGAAAGTCCGCTTCTACAAGAAAAGTGGCTAAAACTCATTCAATCTGCTGGTGAAGCAGCTGGTGGTGAAGAGAACTCCAAGGGTGGCAAGAGTAGCGACGAGTCCGGCGGAGGGAAAAAGAAAGAAGGACAATAATAACCAACATAGAAAAAGAAGCGAGTACCTTATAAAAGGTACCCGCTTCTTTTTATGATTACTTCTCTTCTAACTTTCCAATTACGTTGCGTGCGATATCAAGATAAATTTGACCTGTAGAGTGATTTTTTGCATAAACAGATGGTGCGAAATCTACGTCATTCCAATCAGGTTGACCTAAAGGAATTTGACCAAGTAATTCTGTTCGAAGTTCTTCAGCTAATTTAGGACCGCCGCCTTCGCCGAAAACAAATTCTCGTTCGCCAGATACTTTTGATTGGAACCAAGACATATTTTCAATAACACCAAGGATGTTATGATCTGTTTTAATTGCCATTGCGCCTGCTCGAGCTGCTACGAATGCAGCAGTCGGGTGCGGCGTTGTCACAACGATTTCATTTGATTCAGGTAGCATTTGGTGAATATCAAGTGCAATATCCCCTGTACCTGGAGGTAAGTCCAATAGTAAATAGTCAAGCTCGCCCCATTCTACGTCGCGGAAGAATTGGTCTAACACTTTTCCAAGCATTGGTCCGCGCCATACCACTGGTGCGTTATCTTCAACAAAGAAGCCCATAGAAATCATTTTTACACCTAAGCGATCAACAGGAATAATACGATTTTCTTCTACCACTGGCATTGTTTGTACACCCATCATATCAGGTACACTAAAGCCATAGATATCAGCATCAATTAGGCCGACCTTTTTGCCAAGACGCGCAAGAGCTACAGCAAGGTTAACAGATACTGTTGATTTACCTACGCCACCTTTACCTGAAGCTATTGAAATGAATTTCACATTATTAAGTGGCGATAATACATCTTGTGCCTCCGCTCTTGTAGCTGTACCACGGAATTGCTCTAAAGTTTCTTGTGGAAGTTCTTCAAATCGAATGCCTACTGTTTCTACTCCAGCATTTTTCAAAGCATCTACAACTTGCATTTGTAATTGCATTTGTTCTGGTGTACCAGTTTTAGCAATTGCTACTTTCACACTTACATGATTTTTTTCTTCTTTTATTGATATATTCGTAATACCGTTTGTTTCTGCTAATGTTTTATGTAAAAAAGGATCTTTTAGCTCTCCGACTAATTCACGGACTTGTTGTTCATTAATCACAATAGACACTCCTCTAGTAAATATCTTTTTTCGAATTTTAGTATATCACAAAGGGTATAGATTAGGTTTAAGAGTTGCCTTATTCAATATTGATCTCAAAATATTGTTCAATCCCTTGAACAATTGCATCTGCCATTTGATCTTGGTATTTCGGTGATGTAAGTAATTTTCTTTCTTCTGGATTGCTTATAAAGCCTGTCTCTATTAGTGCAGAAGGCATCGTTGCTTTTTTCAATAAATACACTTGCTTAATAGACAATGCTTCTCGTTTTGTATTCTTCAAATTCTCTCGTATAGATGATTGAATTTCTTTTGCCAAAAACTCACCACCAGGATGTCCATTTTGATGATAGAATACCTGAGCACCTCTCCATTTCGTTTCAGGAATTGCATTTGCATGAATACTTATAAAGAGATCTGGTTTTTGTTCGGCTACAAGTCGCTCTCTTAAGAAAATATCTTCTTTTTTACGCTCTCTTAATGTGTTATAGGTTTGATCAGAGGCATGTTCAGCAATAACATCATCATTTTTAGTACGCGTCATAAATACCGTCGCACCTTTTTTCTTCAGCTTCTGCTCTACCTTTTGTGAAATGGCAAGTGTGATATCTTTTTCAATAATATCCGCTGTAGATGCACCCCCATCGATCCCACCATGTCCAGCATCTACTACTATTTTCACTCCGCCAAGTGTTTCTGAAATGAAAAACCCTCGATCCGATGCTTTTACTCCATATACAACAAATAGTATACAACAAAGTAAAATTGTCCCTAAAATAAGCCACCGCTTCAAATAACGACACCGCCCTTTTGCATTAATATATGCTATATGCTTGGACGATATGTCGTAATGATTAGCTTATATAAAATCATTTATACTAATACCTTATAATTTCTTTTTTAAAAAAACCGCACCATAAAAATGGGACGGTTTGAATTCGCATACACGAATGATTAACGTTTTGAGAAATATACTTATAAATTTTAAGTATCCTTCTTGAAGTATGTAACCCATTATTATAGTAATCAAATCCCAAATAAAATTTAAAATTGTATTCACGTTTATTACTGCTTTTAATCGTCTTGTTACTTTTTGTATCCGTTACATTCACAAAGACTTATTATAGATAATCTATTGAGTAAAAAATTAATATTACCCCAACTATACACATAATCCAGGATACGGCAGAACTTGAACTGCTTGATATTTTATTCCGAAGATTAACTAAGGTAGGGTTTATCAACTTTCCAAACAATTTATATCCTAAAAATATAAACAAAGCTGGTAGAACCATAATAATATTGTATGCTGCTATAATTGGAAGCCACTGATAAAAAGGTATATCTATTGTCGTTAATAAGCCAACAGCGGCAAAATACGGGAAAGCCATGCCTGCCTCAATGATAAAAGTCGTAACACCAATAATAATAATTGAGAATATGCTTTGAGTTTTAGGCTTTGGAATATTACTTTTTTTATTTGCAGGGATAAAAAAGCTAGCAGTAAATAATATTCCACCTATTATAAAGATTACCCAGCTAAATATTTTATTTTGAAAAATGTTCGAGAATGCTTCCATAATAAAATTTAGGCCTAACATCATGATAATACCTAATGAAAAATATAGTAGCACAACCGTAAAAAGATATGTTAATAATCTTGATGTTAAATTTTTTTTGTCTGTTAAAACGAGAAATAAAGTAACACCAATAATTGTAGGGCTTAATGCATCTAAAAGAGCTAAGCCACCTAAATAAACTAATATACCTGTTCCCATCTTTCCCTCCACATGAACAATTAAGTTCAAATAACTATGATTTATTATCGAGATAATATATATATGCCTTTTCCATAAAGTTAAGGATTTCCTGATCAATTGGATATAAATTATATTTTTTGGATTCCTCAGGTGACATTCTAATGTCCCAAAGTTTATCTAAAAAAGCATCTTCGCCATTATAGTCTTCACCTTTTTTTACATCCATTCTCTTAATGATATTTTGTATTCTTGTATTACTATAACCAAGGTACATATATTTTTTTAATTGCCCTACTAAAGCAATCCACTCTAAAGAGTCTGGATCGCTACTCCCCATCTTTGGAAGTTTCCCTAGTAATTCCGTGTTTTTAAGATTTAATTTATCTCGATTATTATTTAACACTTCTTTAGAATCCTTATTATTATATAAATCCATGATTTTTTTAATCCTAAATTCTTCTCCATCAATCGCTATACCGTTTATTAGTTCCCTTAAACTAATTTCTATCTTTGAAAGACGGTCCTTTTCACTTATAACATAAGATAATTGTTTCATTAGACTATTGGACCAATCCCATTCTTCGGACTCTAACATAATTTTAATCTCATTCAATTGAAATCCTATAGTTTTTAAGAATTGTATTTGCTGAAGTTTCTTCAATTCAGCGTTTGAGTATAATCGATGACCTCCTTCAGTTTTTGATACAGGTTTCAGAAGTCCAATTTTGTCATAATATCTAAAGGTTCTAACTGATACACCGCTCAGTTTTTTAAATTCGTTAATATGAAACAAGCTAACCCTACTTTCTTATTCATTTGTATTATTAAAAAACATAGTTTTTAATACGTAACCAATTCCTAATCCAATTAGTACCCCTGGAAAAGCATTATCAAAAAATAAACCGACTCCTGCTCCAATAATAACGCAAGCATAAATAATAACATCGTCTTTCTTCATAATAGGATTCTCCTTTTAAATTAGAGTTAAAGTAAAAGCTCTAATAACAGTATAGAAGATGACGCAAGGTCACTTTCAAGTAATTTAAACATCTTGTTGCATAAAATTTGAAACTGACTTTACGTCATCTAATATAATCACGTTTAAGGAGTGAGGAAAATGTTTAAACAAACAACCATTAGTTTACTTTTATTACTAATTACGCGAAGAGGAAGTCGTCGTAAATAAAGAATCCATAGAAGATATTGAGGAGATTATCATAAACTTCGCAAGTACAGATGTTGTGTTTTCTCCAAGCGAAACAAATGAAATAGAAGCAAATTTAACGGTTCACGATGACGGGCCGGGTGTAATATTAGAGAAATCTTCGAAACAGTTATCGATTGAGTTAGGTACTGATATTACACGATTGTTTAACCTTAGTAAAAAACCGACTTTAGAAGTAAAAGTACCTAAGCAATTCAAACGGAAAATAATTCTTGATGGATCTTCTGGTAATGTTACTGGAAAGGAATTAATTCAAAATAACATTGAAATACGCTCAAGCAGCGGTAATGTTAAACTTCATTTTATAGAATTGAATAATGATGTAAAGGTAACAACCACAAGTGGTAAAGTATCAGTGGATTTTGATGAAGAACGGCCTAATTTAGAATTAGATATCAATACAAACAGTGGTAGACAATCAATTGACTTAACTCTTCATGATAATTCAAAGACAAAAAAGAGGATACAGGGTTTTTCAGGTAATGGTGATCATAAGATGCAAATTGTAACAAAGTCAGGAAATATAGATTTGAATTAATAAAGGATAGACAAATTTAAATATGCTATGCCATTTCATGGTCTGAGAGATACACACCCACCATTTTTATTTGCTCAAGATATAGATATTGCTTATGTTTCCAAACGGCTAGGTCATATAAATATTCAAACCACACAAAATTATTATCTGGAATTAACGCCCCAAAAAAGCACCAGCAAGATGCTGATGCTTTTTTCCTGTTAAGCTCTTTATGAAGTTCAAGCTGATTTGAACCAACTGAAACCAAAAAACCTTTGTAAACGTTGATGCAAAAAGGAATTGATTAACGCTTTGAGAATTGAGGTGCACGACGAAAGGTCCAAATGAGGTTGGGCCATGCAAGATTAGAGACAACCATGAATATTTAAACTCATATTACTAAAGAAGAAACGGGTCAAACTCCAAATTTATTGATAGATTATATGCAAAATGGAGATAATAAAAACTCAGGTGGTCAAAAGTACAAAATGAACATAAAAAAGCACCTTCCAAAAATATTGGAAAGTGCTTTGAAGTACGGACGAATTAACGTTTTGAGAATTGAGGTGCACGACGAGCGCCGCGAAGACCTGGCTTCTTACGTTCTTTCATACGTGGGTCACGAGTAAGTAGACCTGCTGATTTAAGTGCTGGACGGAAATCAGGATCAACTGTTAGTAATGCACGTGCAATACCGTGGCGGATTGCGCCAGCTTGACCTGTATATCCACCACCATTCACGTTAACGTGAATGTCGTAGCTTCCAACTGTTTCAGTTGCTACTAATGGTTGTTTAATAATTTCGCGTAAAGCAGCGAATGGGACGTAGTTTTCAACGTCGCGATTGTTAATAACGATATTTCCTTCGCCTGGTACTAAACGTACGCGAGCTACAGAACTTTTACGACGACCTGTGCCGATATATTGAACTTGTGCCAAGGGTATTTCCTCCTCTAATAATTATCCGCGAAGCTCATATGCTTCTGGTTTTTGTGCTGCGTGTGGGTGTTCTGCTCCAGCGTATACGTGAAGTTTAGTGAACATTTGACGACCTAAAGAGTTTTTAGGAAGCATCCCTTTGATAGCTAATTCTAGCATTTGTTTTGGATATTTTTCTTTCATCTCACCTGCAGTACGAGTTTTTAAACCACCTGCAAATTGAGTGTGACGGTAATAAATTTTATCTTGTAATTTTTTACCTGTTAATTCGATTTTACCAGCGTTGATAAGGATTACGTGATCCCCAGTGTCAACGTTTGGTGTGAAAATTGCTTTATGTTTACCGCGTAAGATAGCAGCTACTTCAGAAGCTAAACGACCAAGAGTTTTGCCTTCTGCATCAACTACTAACCATTTACGCTCTACTTCGTGACCTTTAGCCATGAATGTTGTACGCATGTTAGTATCCTCCTACTAATTGTTTCTATTTTCTGTTCCAATTGTTTTCTTTATCCACAACACTATAAGATTCGGGGCTTATCGAGTGGGGTAATGAAAATACCATATGTCATAATATAACGAATAACAACTTTTGTCAAGGGCTTAACCAAAAACACCTGGAGATGTTGCTTCAGTCGCTATAGAACACAGATTCTAAGTACAATCCGTGTGGTGGCGCCGTTTTACCGGCATTCCCTCGATTCATTGAAGCAATAATTAAGGCGAGCTCATCAGCTTGGCGTTTACCAATTCCGACTTCCCATAAAGTACCTGCAATAATTCGCACCATATTATACAAAAAGCCATTTCCTTGGATTGTCATATGCAATTCCTCACCATGCCATTCAAAGTCCAACTTTGCAACAGTACGCACTTTATCTTTCACACTTGTATTGGCTGCACAAAAGCATGAAAAATCATGTGTCCCCAGAATATACTGTGCTGCTTCTTGCATTGCCATAACATTTGGCTTTACACCATTGGTAGGTGTCGCATAAAAACGTCTAAAAGGGCTCTGTATGGCTTCACAAGACCAGATATAGCGATACCGCTTACCATGTACGCTAAACCTTGCGTGAAAGTCACCAGACACCTCTTCTATTTGAACAATTCGGATGTCTCTCGGTAATTGAACGTTTAATGCTTGTGCATAACGATCAAGAGGAATGGACAGTGTAGTGTCAAAATGGATGACTTGGCCAGTTGCATGCACTTTAGCATCTGTTCTTCCACTTGCTGTCACCTGGACAATCTCATTTTTATGCATGACGGTAAGCACTTTCTGAAGCTCTTCTTGCACAGTACGTTTCTCCGGTTGCACTTGGTAACCAGAGAAATTCGTTCCATCATATGTGATTGTAGCTTTCATTCTTCTTTTCATCGTTATGCAATCTCCTCATTCATTAACTACGAAGGGTTATTAATAATGCTGTCATGGCTACAAGTAACAGGATCGCTAATGTATCCTTACTATCCCACTTCAATTGGCGATAGCGTGTGCGGCCTTCTCCGCCACGATAACCACGTACTTCCATTGCCGTCGCCAAATCCTCAGCACGTTTAAATGCGCTGACGAAGAGCGGTACTAGCAGTGGTACAACAGCTTTTACGCGTTCTTTGATTGGTCCTGTACTAAGATCTGACCCACGTGCCATTTGAGCCTTCATAATCTTATCAGTTTCATCCATTAGTGTTGGAATGAAACGAAGTGATATTGACATCATTAGTGCTAACTCATGCACAGGCAATTTTAATTTTTTGAATGGATTTAAAAGCACTTCTAAACCATCTGTAATCGAAATAGGTGAAGTTGTTAATGTCAAAATTGATGTCATAAATACTAATACTAAAAATCTAATAGAAATGAAAATACCCTGTTTCAAACCTTCTTCATATATACTGATAAACTTCCAATGATAAAGTAAATTTCCTTCTTTAGTAAAGAAAATATGAAGTAAGAATGTAAATGCCATTAAGATAATAACCGGCTTCAAGCCATTTATTAAAAAGTATAATTTAATCCGCGAAACAAAAGTAACAAGTAATGTAAACACAAGCAGCGCTGCATATGTCACAGGGTTGTTAGCTAAAAACACGATAATGATAAATGCAAATACAAATAAAAGTTTCGAGCGGGGATCTAATTTATGCACGAAAGATTCCCCTGGCATAAAGCGGCCAAAAATCATTTTCTCCATCATTGACCCGCACGCTCCTCTCTAACAGCTACCGCAATCGCAGAAGCAAGCTCTTCTTCCGTTAGACAAAGCGTTGGTAACTTGCAGCCCATCTTCTCTTCAAACGCTCTCTGAAAGCGTACAATACGCGGAGGCTCTAATCGATACTTTGCCAATTGCTCAGCATTACCGAAGATTTCTTCCGGACTCCCTGTTAATACGCATTTGCCTTCATGCATAATCGCAATTCGATCTGCATACCGTGCCGCATCTTCCATACTATGTGTCACAAGAATTGTTGTTAAATTCTTTTCCTTGTGTAATTGTAGGAATAAATCCATAATTTCTTTACGACCTCGCGGATCAAGTCCAGCTGTTGGCTCATCAAGGACAATTACCTCTGGTTCCATAGCGAGCACTCCTGCAATAGCAACACGTCGCATTTGACCACCCGATAAATCAAAGGGTGACTTATCAAGTACCGTATGTGGTAAACCCACGAGCTCGATTAGTTGCTGCGCACGTTTTATAGCTTCATCTTCAGAGACACCAAAATTCATAGGACCAAAAATAATATCTTTTAAAACCGTTTCTTCAAATAACTGATGTTCGGGAAATTGAAATACAATCCCTACTTTTTGACGAACCGGTTTTAAATCCTTCACCTTTTTACCAGCTGTAATAGTTCTGTCCCCAATTTGTATAGTACCTTCTGTAGGTTTTAAAAGTGCATTTAAATGCTGTAAAATTGTAGACTTCCCTGAACCTGTATGACCTATAATTGCTTGATAGCTACCTGAAGGAATAGCCAATTCAACATCAAATAACGCTCTATTTTCAAAAGGCGTCCCTTGTGCATAAGCATAACTTACTTTTTGAAGTTGGATTTCCATAAGTCATTCACCAGCTCTTCTTCTGTCATGTGCTCGCTTAGAAGCTTCACACCATTTTCATTCAAAAGCTTTGTTAGCTTCATAGCAAATGGTAGATCTAATCCAAGCTCTACTAATTGGTCGCCTAAAGCGAAAATTTCAGATGGTGTTCCTTCAGCAAATTTCTTGCCACCATTCATAAATAACATACGGTCAGCTAAAATAGCTTCTTCTAGATCATGCGTAATTGATAGGACAGTTAATCCTGTCTCCTCACGTAATGCTTGTACAGTAGCAAGTACTTCGGCACGCCCTTGAGGATCTAACATTGATGTCGCTTCATCCAAAATCAGTAATCTCGGTTTTAGTGCTAGAGCACCTGCAATAGCTACACGTTGCTTTTGCCCTCCTGATAAGTGCTGTGGCTCATGATTTAAAAATTGATCCATCTTTACTTGTTTCAGTGCTTCCTGTACACGTTCTACCATATCTTTATATGGTATTCCATTATTCTCAAGTGCGAATGCAACATCATCCTGTACTGTCGCTCCTACAAACTGATTATCAGGGTTTTGAAACACCATACCCATTTGAGACCTTATATCCCATAGATTTTCTTCTGTTAATGACTCATTCATAACCTTAATCGTTCCTTCTTGTGGAAACAATAAGCCATTCATAAGGCGCGCGATAGTTGATTTGCCAGATCCGTTATGGCCAACGATTGCTATCCATTCTCCTTCTTGGACAGTAAATGACACGTCTTCAACCGCGTTCTTAATATCCGGGTCATCCGGGGAATATGTAAATGTTATGTGATCCAGTGATAAGATTTCATCCATTTGCTCAAAACTCCTCTCGCTCAACTTCGCTCTGCTGTTCTTTCTAACTTACACTGTTTAATGTATTAATACTACCTGAAAAGATTCTATATTAGAAAAATACGACTTTTGCTCAATATGGCGAAAGTCGATTCTCTTCATTGCTAATATTTAGTGGACAGGAGCAAGTGCTCTTCCAAATTAAATAAAAAAGCGCGCACCCCATTCAGAGAAATGCGCTTTGTTTCGTATCTCCGTTCTTAAAGTTGCTCAGACTTTAAGAGTGAATGAGGTGCGTAGAGCTAAACGAGACGGCACTTATGTCCGCTCATCATAACACTCTGCTTTTAAATTTGTCGTATAAATCTTAATTCTAATTTTTAAAAAAAGAGGGTGCAGTTCAAATAGCTATGAACCAAACACCCTCCTCCGCATCGTATGATTAAACTAGTTCAATCACAACTACAGGCGCACCGTCACCGCGGCGAGGTCCCATTTTCATAATGCGTGTATAACCGCCTTGGCGTTCAGCGTAGCGTGGTGCTACATCATCGAACAATTTTTGCAAAGCGTAAACTGTTGATTCATTGCCTTCAGCGTCAGTTGTAGTAGCTAATTCACGACGAATAAATGTAGCTGCTTGACGACGAGCATGCAAGTCTCCGCGTTTGCCTAAAGTAATCATTTTCTCAACAACCGAACGTAATTCTTTAGCACGAGTTTCTGTTGTTTCAATGCGCTCATTGATGATTAAGTCAGTCGCTAAATCGCGTAACATCGCTTTACGTTGAGAACTTGTACGTCCAAGTTTTCTGTAACCCATGGATGTTTCCCTCCTTTGTTCAATAACTGATCAGTCTTTTATATAAAAGTTCGCTTAGTCTTCTTCGCGTAACCCTAAACCAAGCTCTTCTAACTTCGCTTTTACTTCTTCTAATGATTTACGTCCTAGGTTACGAACTTTCATCATGTCGTCCTCAGACTTGTTAGCAAGTTCAAGAACAGTGTTGATACCTGCTCGTTTTAAACAGTTGTAAGAACGAACCGAAAGATCAAGCTCTTCGATAGTCATCTCTAAGACTTTTTCTTTTTGGTCTTCTTCTTTTTCAACCATGATTTCAGCAGTTTGTGCCTCGTCTGTTAAACCAACGAAGATATTTAAGTGCTCGGTTAATATTTTTGCTCCGAGCGAAATCGCCTCTTTAGGACCGATGCTACCATCTGTCCATACATCAAGAGAAAGTTTATCGAAATCAGACGATTGTCCAACACGAGTATTTTCTACTTGGAAGTTGACGCGTGAAACTGGAGTGTAAATAGAGTCGATCGGGATCACGCCAATTGGAAGATCCTCGCGTTTGTTTTGATCAGCAGGAGTGTAACCACGTCCACGTTGCGCATACATACGCATACGAAGATGACCATTTTTAGCAATAGTTGCAATATATAGATCTGGGTTTAACACTTCAACGTCACTGTCATGCGTAATATCCGCAGCAGTTACTACTCCGTCACCTTTGAAATCTATTTCAATGACTTTTTCTTCATCAGAATAGATTTTTAAAGCTAGCTTTTTAATGTTCAAAATAATTGATGCAACATCTTCTACAACGCCCTCAATAGTAGAGAATTCGTGTAGTACGCCGTCAATTTGGATTGAAGTAACAGCAGCTCCTGGTAAAGAAGACAGAAGGATACGACGTAAAGAATTTCCCAAAGTGTTTCCATATCCACGTTCAAGTGGTTCTACAACAAACTTGCCGTATTTGGCATCATCGCTGATCTCAACGGTTTCAATCTTTGGTTTTTCAATTTCGATCATTCAAATTTACCCTCCTTCAAAACATCGAATGTATGATTTTTATTTCCTACATAAAATCGAATGTCTAATCAATCATGTGTTTGCACAATTCAGTTTGTACAAGAAATGAGATTCTCAATCAATAGATTGAGATTCATCAATTATACACGACGACGTTTTGGTGGGCGGCAACCGTTATGTGGAACTGGAGTTACATCTTTAATTGCTGTAACGTCTAAACCTGCAGCTTGAAGCGCACGAATAGCAGCTTCACGACCTGCACCAGGACCCTTAACAGTTACTTCTAAAGTTTTTAAACCATGCTCGATTGATGTTTTAGCAGCAGTTTCAGCAGCCATTTGTGCAGCAAAAGGAGTTGATTTACGAGAACCACGGAATCCTAGAGCACCTGCACTTGACCAAGAAACAGCGTTACCTTGCATGTCAGTGATGGTTACAATTGTATTATTAAATGTAGAACGGATGTGAGCAATACCAGATTCGATATTCTTTTTCACACGACGTTTACGAGATTGTTGTTTACGTGCCATGTTAAGAAGAAACCTCCTTTACCGATTATTTTTTCTTGTTCGCTACAGTTTTACGAGGACCTTTACGCGTACGCGCATTGTTCTTCGTATTTTGACCGCGAACAGGTAAACCGCGACGGTGACGGATACCACGGAAAGATCCGATTTCCATCAAACGTTTGATGTTTAGAGAGATCTCACGACGAAGATCACCTTCTAATTTATATGTGTCTAATTGTTCACGAATTTTGTTAAGTTCGTCTTCAGTAAGATCGCGAACTCGAGTACTTTCAGAAACACCTGCACCAGCAAGAACTTGCTTAGCAGTAGTGTTACCTACTCCGTAAATGTAAGTTAATGAAATTACAACGCGTTTGTCGCGAGGAATGTCAACACCAGCAATACGTGCCATATACGTTGTGCACCTCCTTCAAATTAACCTTGTTTTTGTTTGTGTTTAGGATTTTCACAGATTACCATTACTTTACCGCGTCGGCGAATAACTTTACATTTTTCGCAGATCGGTTTCACAGATGGTCTCACTTTCATCTAACCTAACCTCCTTAGTGGTCCGGAGTGCAAAAGATTATTTAAAACGGTATGTGATACGACCGCGAGTTAAGTCATATGGAGATAACTCAATTGTTACTTTATCTCCAGGCAAGATGCGAATAAAGTGCATACGAATTTTGCCCGATACATGAGCAAGAACTGTATGACCATTTTCTAATTCTACCTTAAACATCGCGTTTGGCAAAGTCTCAACAACTGTGCCTTCGATTTCAATTACATCGTCTTTCGCCATCGACCCTGTCTCCCTTCTATATGCAATTCAGGTTCCCATCTTCAAATCAAACGGAATTTGCTTC
Source organism: Viridibacillus sp. d25.2 (assembly GCF_055456015.2). Lineage (NCBI taxonomy): Bacteria > Bacillati > Bacillota > Bacilli > Caryophanales > Caryophanaceae > Viridibacillus > Viridibacillus sp. d25.2. The sequence goes on from NZ_CM196652.1 coordinate 28,177, forward strand.
AAGTGTCTTTCTTTCTTGAAAGAAGCGACTCGTCTCAACATATGTTTGGATTGTATGAGAGATGTTCGAAAGACGCTCATCAGGTTTCGCTTCTTACAACCCATGGAATTGACTTCCCGTTTGAACCCTGTTTCCCTCATGTCAACACGCCCATACGGAATTGCCTTGGATAAGATCCTTCCATACCCGTTTACATAGATGCTTCCACGAAACCCATTATACCCTTTCAGAACTAGGATTGCATCAAGGACAAAGGGTATCCTATATACAGATACATCTAATTCATCAGTGCATAGACCGGGCACAATATGCTTTTGCAGCTCTCGAAAATACATTTCCGTTGCTACCGCATACTCCCCGCGGAGGCAGTTATCTGCACCCGGGATTCGGGTATTAGTTGCGGCTGCCCTGTAATAGAGCATCTACGTCAGCAAATACATCAGAGATATCTTGCTGTCCGTTGATATTTGTTAACACATCTTTAGCTTGATAAAAATCAAGTAAAGGTTGCGTTTGTTTGATATTTATTTCCAGACGGTTAGTAACCGTTTCTGGATTATCGTCTGCTCTTTGATAAAGTTCTCCTCCGTCTTTATCACAAATGCCTTCCTCTTTTGGAGGATTAAACACTAAGTGATAAGCAGAGCCACATACTTTACAGATACGACGACCTGTTAAACGTTTAATCAATTCTTCTTGTTCTACTTGAATATTTACTACATACTCTATCTTCTTACCGAAATCAGATAAAATATTATCTAATGATTCAGCTTGTTCAATAGTACGTGGGAAACCATCTAATAGGAAGCCTTGATCACAATCAGGTTGGCTTAAGCGTTCGCGAACGATACCAATCGTCACTTCATCAGGTACAAGAGCACCTTTATCAATAAACGATTTCGCTAAAAGACCTAATTCCGTACCACCTTTAATAGCTGCACGGAACATATCGCCTGTAGAAATATGAGGGATTGCGTACTTCTCAACAATTTTATCTGCTTGAGTGCCTTTACCAGCACCAGGCAAACCCATCAAAACGATATTCATACAGAGAGAGCCCCCTCAAGTTATTGTGAAGGTTTAAGGAACGAAAACCGTCCCTAAAAACCAACATTATTTCATGAAACCTTTGTAGTGACGCTTCACAAGTTGTGATTCTAATTGTTTCATCGTTTCCAGTGCAACACCAACAACGATTAGTAAACTAGTACCGCCAATTTGTGCCGATTCTGGAAGCTTCGCAACATTAATGAAAATGATCGGAAGGATCGCAACAAGCGACAAGAAGATCGCACCTACAAACGTTAAGCGATATAAAACAGTTGTTAGATAATCTTGAGTGCTTTTACCTGGGCGAATACCCGGGATATAGGCACCCTGTTTCTTCAGGTTATCTGCAACTTTTTCAGGATTCACTTGAACGAACGCATAGAAATATGCAAACGCTACAATTAACGCTACATACATCATCATCCCAACTGGTTGAGAATAATTAAACGTTGTTTCAATGAACCGAGTTGCTTTATTATCTCCAAAGAAAGTCGCAATTGTTCTAGGCGTTACAATAAACGCAACAGCGAAGATTACTGGGATAACCCCAGCTGCATTTACTTTCAATGGTAAATGAGATTGTTGTGCACCTCTTTGAGCACCAGCACGTTTTGCATATTGAATAGGAATTTTACGCAAAGCTTGTTGAACGTAAATAACACCTACTACAATAACAAGAGCGGCCAATACAATAAGAGCCATCACGATAATACGGATGAACAATTGCTCTCCCGCATTTTCGAATTGCGAAGCATAAATTTGATTCACACTGTTTGGCAATGCAGCTACGATACCTGCGAAGATGATAATGGAAATACCATTTCCGACACCTTTTTCAGTAATTTGCTCACCTAACCAAAGTAAAAATGCAGTACCAGCAGTTAACACAATCGCAATTGTTAAGTACGTCATAACACCCTCGTCTTTAATCAATGAACCGCCATACATACGGTTGAAACCGTAAGACATTGCGATTGATTGAATAAATGCAAGAATAATTGCGAAGTAACGTGTAAATTGAGCGATTTTACGTCGACCAACTTCACCTTGTTTTGACCACTCGGTGAACTTTTGGACAACATCCATTTGCAATAGCTGAACTATAATTGAAGCCGTAATGTATGGCATTATACCCATAGCAAAAATCGAGAAGTTTTTCAAAGCTCCTCCACCAAATGTATTTAAGAAACCAACTAAACTATTTTGATCAGTGGCTTTTAATACATTAGCGTCGACGTTTGGTACTGGTATAAACGTTCCAAGACGGAATACGACCAACATCAAAAGAGTGAAAATGATTTTATTTCTAATATCTCTCACGCGCATAAAGTTAGAGATTGTTTGAAACATTAAATCACCTCGATTTGTCCGCCGGCATTCTCAATTGCTTTTTTAGCAGAAGCTGAGAATTTATGAGCTTTAACAGTAAGCTTTTTCTCAACAGTTCCATTGCCTAGAACTTTGATTCCAGCTTTCTCGTTGCTCACAACACCAGTTTCAATTAATAAAGCTGGTGTTACTTCTGTGCCGTCTTCAAAACGATTTAAAGCGTCAAGGTTTACGATAGCGTATTCTTTACGATTAATGTTCGTAAATCCACGTTTAGGTAAACGACGGAACAATGGGTTTTGACCGCCTTCAAATCCTGGACGAACGCCGCCGCCAGAACGAGCTTTTTGACCTTTATGACCTCTACCAGAAGTTTTACCGTTACCAGAACCGATACCACGACCTACGCGGTTACGTTCTTTACGTGAACCTAAAGCTGGTTCTAACTCATGAAGTTTCATTTGGGTGGCACCTCCTTGTTATTGATTTTTGAATTAAATCTCTGTAACAGTAACTAAGTGTGCTACTTTTGTGATCGCACCGCGAACAGCCACGTTATCTGGATGTTCAACAGTATGATTTACTTTACGTAAGCCAAGCGCTTCGATTGTTTTACGTTGAGCAGGTTTAGTACCGATTAAACTTTTAGTAAGGGTAATTTGTAGTTTAGTTGACATATTATTTCCCCCCTTAACCTAATAGTTCTTCTACTGATTTACCGCGAAGTTTTGCAACTTCTTCAGCATGTTTAAGTTCAGATAAACCTCTAACAGTAGCGCGAACCATGTTAATTGGCGTATTTGAACCAAGTGATTTTGAAAGAATATCAGTGATACCAGCAAGCTCTAATACAGCACGAACTGGTCCACCAGCGATAACTCCTGTACCAGGAGCAGCAGGTTTAATCATGATGTTACCTGCACCGAAGCGGCCCATGATTAAGTGTGGTGTTGTACCACCAACACGTGGAACTTCGATCAAGTTTTTCTTCGCATCTTCTACTGCTTTGCGAATTGCATCAGGTACTTCCTGAGCTTTACCTGTACCGAAACCAACATGGCCGTTACGGTCTCCAACCACTACTAGTGCAGTGAAGCGGAAACGACGTCCACCTTTAACAACCTTAGCAACGCGGTTGATCGTAACAACGCGTTCTTCAAGTTCTAGTTTGTTTGCGTCAATGCGACTCATGAAATGTGTACCTCCTTCTTATTAAAATTCTAAACCATTAGCACGTGCAGCTTCAGCTAAAGCTTTTACACGTCCATGATATAAGTAACCACCACGGTCAAATACAACAGCTTTGATGTTTTTTTCCGCAGCGCCTTTAGCGATAGTTTCACCGATTTTTGTAGCAGCTTCTAAGTTACCAGCAGTTCCTTCAAACTCTTTATCCATAGTTGAAGCACTTACTAGTGTTAGGCCTTTAGAATCATCGATAATTTGTGCGTAAATGTGTTTGTTTGAACGGAATACGTTTAAACGTGGACATTCAGCAGTACCAGTAATTTTAGAACGCACGCGCGCATGACGTTTTTTACGAACTTGATTTTTATCTTGTTTCGTAATCACAGAGGTCACTCCTTTCTAATGCTTTAAGCAGCATTATTTACCTGTTTTACCTTCTTTACGACGAACGAATTCGCCTTCATAACGGATACCTTTACCTTTATAAGGTTCTGGTGGACGCACTTGACGGATGTTTGAAGCAAGAGCTCCAACACGTTCTTTGCTAATCCCTTTAATGACAACTTTAGTGTTTGAAGGAACTTCAATAGTTACTCCTTCTTCAGGTGTGAACTCAACTGGGTGTGAGTAACCTACGTTCAATACAAGTTTAGTTCCTTGTAATTGAGCACGGTAACCTACACCAACTAATTCAAGTGCACGTTCAAATCCTTCAGAAACACCAGTAATCATGTTTGCTAAAAGAGCACGAGTTGTACCATGGTTAGTACGGTGGTCTTTTGATTCAGAAGGACGAGATACAGTGATCACGTTACCTTCTTGTTCAATTTTCATATCTTTGTTAAAAGAGCGAACAAGTTCACCTTTTGGTCCTTTAACAGTTACTGTGTTATCAGCAGCGATAGTTACAGTTACTGTTGCAGGTACCTCGATTGGTTTTTTACCTACGCGAGACATTAATGTTGCACCTCCATTCTTTTGTTGCTAATTACCAAACGTAAGCTAAGATTTCTCCGCCAACTTGTTTAGCGCGAGCTTCTTTATCAGTTAATAAACCGTTTGAAGTTGAAACTAAAGCGATTCCTAGTCCGTTCAACACTTTAGGTACTTCGTTAGTTTTCGCGTAAACGCGTAAACCTGGTTTAGAAATACGTTTTAATCCTGTAATAACACGTTCGTTTTCTTGGCCGTATTTTAAGAAGATACGGATGATACCTTGTTTGTCATCTTCTACATACTCAACGTCACGTACAAAACCTTCACGCTTAAGAATTTCAGCGATCTCTTTTTTGATGTTAGAAGCCGGAACCTCTAATTTCTCGTGACGGACCATGTTAGCGTTACGAATGCGTGTAAGCATATCTGCAATCGGATCTGTCATTGTCATTACATTTACCTCCTTCCCAAATTAGGGGATTACCAGCTGGCTTTTTTCACGCCAGGAATTTGTCCCTTATATGCAAGTTCTCGGAAACAAATACGGCAAAGTTTAAATTTGCGGTATACAGAGTGTGGACGCCCACAGCGTTCACAACGAGTGTATTCTTGCACTTTAAACTTTTGCGTGCGTTGTTGTTTAACGATCATTGATTTTTTAGCCACGTTTTCGCCCTCCTTGTTTTATTACTTTTGGAACGGCATACCGAATTGAGTTAGTAACTCGCGAGCTTCTTCATCAGAGTTCGCAGTAGTTACGATAACGATATCCATACCGCGTACTTTAGAAACTTTATCGTAGTCGATTTCTGGGAAGATTAATTGCTCTTTAACACCAAGAGTATAGTTACCGCGACCGTCAAATGCTTTTTTAGAAACACCACGGAAGTCACGTACACGTGGAAGAGAAACAGCGATTAGTTTATCCAAGAATTCATACATACGCTCACCGCGTAATGTAACTTTCGCACCGATTGGCATTCCTTCACGAAGACGGAAACCTGCGATAGATTTTTTAGCTTTAGTTACAACAGGTTTTTGACCTGTGATTAATGCTAATTCTTCAACAGCTGAGTCAAGAACTTTAGAGTTTTGAACTGCGTCACCAACACCCATGTTAATAACGATTTTGTCAACTTTAGGAACTTGCATAACTGATGTATATTCAAACTTGCTCATAAGAGCAGGTGAAACTTCGTTTACAAATTTTTCTTTTAGGCGGCTCATGTGTTTGTACCTCCCTTCTCTATAACTTATTTATCGATTACAGCACCTGATTTTTTTGCTACACGAACTTTTTTGCCATCTTCGATTTTATAACCTACGCGAGTCGGCTCGCCAGATTTTGGATCGATTAGCATTACGTTCGAAACGTGAATTGCTGCCTCTTGGCTGACAATTCCACCTTGTGGGTTAACTTGGTTAGGTTTCACGTGTTTTTTGACGATGTTTACACCTTCAACTAGTACACGATCATTTTTAGGGAAAGCAGCAAGAATGATACCTGTTTTGCCTTTTTCTTTACCTGAAATAACCTTTACCTTGTCGCCTTTTTTAACATGCATTCTGTCGCACCTCCTTGATTGGCACTTTCATGAAAATTAAAGAACTTCCGGAGCTAAAGATACGATTTTCATGTAGCTGTTGTCACGTAGTTCACGTGCTACAGGTCCGAAAATACGAGTTCCGCGTGGTGATTTGTCATCTTTGATGATTACACATGCGTTTTCATCGAATTTGATGTAAGTACCGTCTTTACGACGAACGCCGCTTTTCGTACGAACGATTACAGCTTTTACTACTTCACCCTTCTTGACAACGCCACCTGGTGTTGCTTTCTTGACAGTACATACGATTACATCGCCGATGTTCGCTGTTTTACGGCCAGAACCACCAAGTACTTTGATAGTTAATACTTCTTTCGCACCTGAGTTGTCAGCAACTTTTAAACGGGTTTCTTGTTGGATCACTTAGGTTACCTCCCTTCGGACGTTGTTAGTTCCGAAATTTAATTAGATAATAACCGCTTTTTCTACTACTTCAATCAAACGGAAACGTTTAGTAGCTGATAGCGGACGAGTTTCCATAATGCGGACGATATCTCCAACTTTTGCTTCGTTGTTTTCATCATGCGCCTTGAATTTCTTAGAGTATTTTACACGTTTGCCATAAAGCTTGTGCTTTTTGTGTGTTTCGATTAAAACTGAGATAGTTTTATCCATTTTATCTGAAACTACACGGCCAGTGTAAACTTTGCGTTGGTTACGCTCAGTCATGCTGCAAACCTCCTTTATCAGTTATTTGCACTGATTTCTCTTTCACGAATCACAGTTTTCATACGCGCAATTGCTTTGCGTACTTCGCGGATGCGAGCTGTGTTTTCTAATTGACCAGTCGCCAATTGGAAGCGAAGGTTAAAAAGCTCTTCTTTCAGTGATTTTACTTTAGTTTCGATCTCTGCTGTTGTAAGTTCACGGATTTCATTAGCTTTCATTAGATTCACCACCAATTTCTTCACGTTTAACGATCTTACATTTCACAGGAAGTTTATGAGATGCTAAACGAAGTGCTTCACGAGAGATTTCCTCAGAAACGCCTCCGATTTCGAACATAATTTTTCCTGGTTTAACTACTGCTACCCATCCCTCAGGAGCACCTTTACCTGAACCCATACGAACTTCTAGAGGCTTTTTCGTATATGGTTTATGTGGGAAGATTTTAATCCAAACTTTACCGCCACGTTTCATGTAACGAGTCATCGCGATACGAGCAGATTCGATTTGACGGTTAGTGATCCAGCTAGCTTCAGTTGCTTGTAAACCGAATTCGCCGAATGCAATTTCTTTACCGCCTTTCGCTTCTCCACGCATTTTTCCGCGGTGTACACGACGGTATTTTACGCGTTTTGGCAATAACATATTATTTGCCTCCTTCCTCAGAGTTCTTCTTCACTGGAAGGACTTCACCGCGGTAAATCCATACTTTAACACCTAATTTACCATAAGTAGTGTCAGCTTCTGCATGAGCATAATCAATGTCAGCACGAAGAGTATGAAGCGGAACAGTTCCTTCACTATAATGTTCAGCACGCGCGATATCAGCGCCGCCTAGACGACCAGATACTTGAGTTTTAATCCCTTTAGCGCCTGCACGCATTGTGCGTTGAATAGTTTGTTTTTGTGCACGACGGAATGATACACGGCCTTCTAATTGGCGAGCAATGTTTTCTGCTACCAATTTAGCGTCAAGATCTGCACGTTTGATTTCAACAATATTGATGTGAACGCGTTTACCAGTGATTTTGCCAAGGTTTTTACGAAGTGATTCCACTTCAGTACCGCCCTTACCAATTACCATACCTGGCTTCGCAGTGTGAATTGTAATATTAACACGGTTTGCAGCGCGTTCGATTTCTACTTTAGAAACTGAAGCTTCTTTTAAGCTTGTTTCAATGTATTTACGTACTTTAATGTCTTCATGAAGTAAAGTAGCGTACTCTTTTTCAGCGTACCATCTAGATTCCCAATCACGAATGACACCAACACGTAATCCTATTGGATGTACTTTTTGACCCACGTATTATCCCTCCTTCTTCTCAGATACCACTAGAGTAATGTGGCTTGTACGTTTGTTAATTGCGCTTGCACGTCCTTGTGCGCGTGGACGGAAACGTTTTAACGTTGGACCTTCATCAACGAATACTTCTGAAATAACTAAGTTATTTACATCTAAATCATAGTTATGTTCAGCATTTGCAACTGCAGATTTTAGTACTTTTTCAACTACAGGAGACGCTGCTCTTGGAGTGTGACGTAAAATTGCAACCGCTTCGCCAATTTGCTTGCCTCGGATTAAATCAACCACTAAGCGGACTTTACGAGGAGCAATGCGAACTGTGCGAGCAATAGCTTTAGCTTCTTGCATCAGGATTTACCTCCCCTCATATTAGCGTACTGATGTTTTCTTATCATCTGCACCATGACCTTTATATGTGCGTGTTGGTGCGAACTCACCTAGTTTATGACCTACCATATCTTCAGTCACGTATACAGGAACATGTTTACGTCCATCATATACAGCGATAGTTAGTCCGATAAAGTTCGGGAAGATTGTAGAACGGCGAGACCAAGTCTTGATAACTTGTTTTTTCTCAGAAGCCTCTTGTGCTTCCACTTTTTTCATTAAGTGGTCATCGACAAAAGGTCCTTTTTTCAAGCTGCGACCCATATTGGAGCCTCCCTCCGTGATCCCACTACGGTTCTTTCAACGAACCGCAGTCTAATCACTTTATTTTTTACGACGACGAATGATAAGTTTGTCGGATTTGTTTTTCTTGTTACGAGTTTTGTAACCAAGAGCTGGTTTACCCCATGGAGTCATAGGTGATTTACGTCCGATTGGAGAACGTCCTTCACCACCACCGTGTGGGTGATCGTTCGGGTTCATTACAGATCCACGTACAGTTGGGCGTTTGCCTAACCAACGAGTACGACCTGCTTTACCGATGTTGATTAATTCGTGTTGTTCGTTACCAACTTGACCGATTGTAGCACGGCAAGTAGCAAGGATCATGCGAACTTCACCAGATTGAAGACGAACTATTACGTACTTACCCTCTTTACCAAGGACTTGAGCTGATGTACCAGCAGAACGTACTAATTGTCCACCTTTACCAGGTTTCATTTCGATGTTATGGATTGTAGTACCCATTGGGATATTTTCAAGTGGTAACGCGTTACCTACTTTAATATCAACATCTGCACCTGAAATAATTGTCATTCCTACAACTAGACCTTTAGGTGCTAGGATGTAGCGTTTTTCACCATCTGCATAATTAATTAATGCGATGTTTGCAGAACGGTTTGGATCATATTCGATAGTAGCAACGCGTCCTGGAATGCCATCTTTCAAACGTTTGAAATCGATGACACGGTATTGGCGTTTATGTCCACCACCATTATGACGAACAGTGATTTTACCTTGGTTGTTACGACCAGCTTTGCGTTTAGTCGGCTCTAACAATGATTTCTCAGGCTTGTTAGTTGTGATTTCAGCAAAGTCAGATGACGTCATGTTACGACGACCATTTGAGGTAGGCTTATACTTTTTAATCGCCATTTGAGTTCCCTCCTTCTTTATTGTTCAATAATGAACGAAAATTACATTTCGAATAATTCGATTTCGTTGCCAGCAACTAATTTAACAATTGCTTTACGGCGTTTGTTTGTGTAACCACCGAATTTACCAACGCGTTTGTATTTACCTTTGTAGTTCATGATGTTTACTTTCTCAACTTTAACACCAAAGATAGATTCAACTGCATCTTTAACTTCAGTTTTGTTGGCACGAGTGTCAACTTCAAATGTATATTTGTTTTCTGCCATTAGTTCTGAAGAACGCTCAGTAATGACAGGACGTTTTAAAATATCACGTGCTTCCATTAACCAAGCACCTCCTCAACTTTTTCTACAGCAGCTTTAGTGAAAACTACTTTTTCGTGACCTAAAAGATCAAGTACGTTGATACCAGCAGCTGGTACAACAGTAACGCCTTGGATGTTACGAGCAGATAATGCTACGTTTTCATCTAAATTAGCAGTTACGAATAATGCTTTAGATTCGATTGAAAGATCTTTAAGAACTTTTACGAAATCTTTAGTTTTTGGTGCGTCTAGTTTAAGAGTGTCTAGTACTAAGAAATTAGTTTCTAATACTTTAGCAGATAAAGCTGATTTAAGTGCTAAACGACGAACTTTTTTCGGTAGTTTGTAGCTGTAGCTACGAGGTACTGGACCGAATACTACACCACCACCACGCCATTGTGGAGAGCGGATAGAACCTTGACGAGCACGGCCTGTTCCTTTTTGCTTCCATGGTTTACGACCACCACCAGCAACTTCAGAACGGTTTTTAACTTTGTGGTTACCTTGACGTAATGAAGCGCGTTGAGCGATTACTGCGTCGAATAACACGTTTTGGTTTGGTTCGATTCCGAAGATTGCATCGTTTAATTCGATTTCACCAACAGAAGAACCCGTTTGACTAAGCAAAGATACTTTTGTCATTCCTGTTTCCTCCTTTCTTCGGTAAGTTAGTTAGCTTTAATAGCAGCTTTCACTGTTACTAATGCTTTACGAGAACCAGGAACATTACCTTTAATAAGTAGTAAGTTGCGTTCAACGTCAACTTTTACAATTTGTAAATTTTGGATTGTAACAACTCCACCACCCATTTGACCAGGTAATTTCTTTTGTTTGAATACGCGGTTCGGAGCAACTGGACCCATTGAACCAGGACGACGGTGGTAACGAGAACCGTGGGCCATAGGACCACGAGATTGTCCGTGGCGTTTAATAACACCTTGGAAACCTTTACCTTTAGTAACACCTGTTACATCTACTACATCGCCTTCTGCGAAAATTTCAACCTTGACTTCTTGACCAACCTCGTACTCAGCTAAGTTTACATCGCGGATTTCGCGGATGAAGCGCTTAGGAGCAGTGCTTGCTTTAGCTACGTGTCCTTTTTCAGGTTTATTAGAAAGCTTATCGCGCTTATCCTCAAAACCAATTTGGATTGCTTCGTAACCATCTGTATCAACTGATTTCTTTTGAAGAACTACGTTTGGAGTAGCTTCAACTACAGTTACAGGGATTAAATCACCGTTCTCAGCAAAAACTTGCGTCATACCGATTTTTCTACCTAAGATTCCTTTGGTCATTTGTCACACCTCCTGTGATTATTGTTTTTCTATTTTCATTTTTACCATTAAAGTTTGATTTCAATATCAACGCCAGATGGTAAATCAAGTTTCATTAACGCGTCAACAGTTTGTGGTGTTGGGTTAACGATATCGATCAGACGTTTATGAGTACGCATCTCGAATTGCTCACGAGAATCTTTGTACTTATGCACGGCACGCAGAATTGTGTACACCGATTTTTCAGTTGGAAGTGGAATCGGACCTGATACACTTGCACCTGAACGTTTAGCAGTTTCCACAATTTTCTCAGCAGATTGATCAAGAATTCTGTGATCATATGCTTTCAAACGGATACGGATCTTTTGTTTTGCCATTACTTTCCCTCCTTTTCGCCTATTTCCTAGACATTCTCCACGGAAATTTCTCCGTCACACGCGCCATGGCAATGCGGCCGGGTGTGTCGGCAACCTCCCGCTTCATCGCAGTCGAAGACCAACATTAGATATTATACACATAAAAAAAAGAATAAGCAAGTCTTTTCGCTAAACTCTTTTCAGTGTCACATTTATTCTATGTTACCTTCACATTTTGCTCTTCAGCAGATTCCAAGTATATAAAATAAACTTCTAAATTGCAAATAATTTGGTATAAAAAAAGATGCAATTCAACAAGAATTGCATCTTTACTATTATAAGAAGAATACGCAAGCAATCCAACCAAAGATTATTAGTGGAATATTCACGAAGATAAATGTCGGTACACATGTATCCCAAATATGATTGTGCTGTCCATCAACATTCAACCCAGCCGTTGGTCCAAGAGTCGAATCAGATGCAGGTGACCCAGCATCTCCTAAGGCACCCGCTGTTCCAATCAGACACATAATAGCTAATGGACTTAATCCTAGTTCTACAGATAATGGTACAAATAATGTTGCGACGATAGGAATCGTCGCAAATGACGAACCAATTCCCATTGTTACGATTAATCCGATGATTAGCATAACAAATACCGCTAGACTAGTATTACCCTCTAAAACATTTAGAGAACTGGTAATTAAGGTATCTATATCCCCTGTTGCATTAATAACAGATGCAAATCCGTTTGCTGCTATCATAACAAAACCGATAAATGACATCATACGCATACCATCTGTTAAGACCTCATCCGCTTCTCTCCATTTTAATGCTCCAGTCACATACATGGCTGTAATACCTGCAAACGCACCTACAATCATAGAATCTGTCGCAATCTGTGTATATAGAGAAACAACTAATGCCAGGATAGTTGAGAAAATCACTCTTTTACTGACCTTTAATTCAATAGAATCAGTATTAACATCGGTTTCTTCATAACGTCGTGGTTTTCTATAAAAGAATAGAGCGATAACTAAACCAACAATCATACCAAATACCGGGATAGCCATTGCTGTAGGGACGTCACTTACTGATACATTCATTCCAGCTTTTGTTACTTGAGTTGCTATAATCTCTTGGAAAATAGAACCGAATCCTGCTGGTACAAAACTATATGTACCGACTAAGCCTACTGCAATGATCGTAGCAATGATTCGGCGATCTACTTCAAGCATATTTAGTATTTTTAAAATTGGTGGAATTAATAACGGTATAAAAGCTATATGAATTGGGATTAAGTTTTGAGAAAAAACTGCCATCGCAAAGATTAAAAGAAAAATCAAAGCCTTCACTAGTCCATTTCTATTACTTTCACCATTCTTATTTAGAAGTTTTAAAATAGATGCAATCATTAATTCAGGAATTCCCGTTTTTGAAATGGCAATTGCAAATCCACCTAATAAGCCGTAACTTAAAGCAATCGTTGCTCCTGCTCCTAGACCTTCTGTAAAAGTCTCTACGGTTTTAGTAATTCCCATACCACTTGTTAGGCCCCCAGCAAATGCACCTAACACAAGAGAGAGTACTACGTTTATACGTAATAAGCTTAATATCAACATAACAGCTATCGCTATAATTACTGCATTCATACTTTTCACTCCACTTTCACACTCTAGTTCTCTAGTTCGATAAAGTAATTATAGATAGATTAGTTATCAGTGTCAATAAAAAAAGCTCACGCAAGTAAATAACCTACGTGAGATCCCTCTATAATTATAAACTTTCATTCACTACTTTACGGTAGTACGTAACAGATAACAAAGCAAATACCGAATAGAGTAACGCATAGATGCTCATTGTTATGATTAATGGTGTTGTTAACTCTGTACCAAATAGCATCCAACCTGATTTAACTGCAAAATAACTATGTAGTAAGCCGATTAACAGAGGTACACCAAAGTTAAAAGCTTGCTTCATATATATTCCTTTCATAATCTCTGACTTTGTAAAGCCGATTTTACGAAGAACTGTATACGATTCTCTTTCATCTTCTGCATCAGACATTTGCTTAAAGTATAAAACGCTACCTGTAGCTAGTAAGAATGCAAGACCAAGGAATGCCGTAATGAAAATGACATTACCCCATAATTCTAACGCATTATTTTTATTCCCTTCCTGAGTTGATGCAAAAAACTGCTTTTCTTTACCTTTTATATCTTTCGTAGTAAACGCCCCTTCATTGGTTGTCTTGCTATAGATTTCATGAACCTTCTTTAAATCTTCCCCTTTAAAAGAGTAACCTTCCTGCTCATACCAGATGGAATTCTTTTTAATTTTCTTGTCTGTTGCCAGCTTATCAAAATACTGGTCTGTGACAACGATAGCTGCACTGCCATATGAAAGTTGGCTTGTAATAATACCTCTTTTCTCAAGCCCTATCATTGTTAGTTTATTTTTACCTTCTCGAGTATGCACTGTCATTGATTTGCCAATTTCTAAGGGCATTAATTCTGCAAGCATCCCACTATATCCAACTAGATACGCTTCCCCCTCTTTTAAATTTGCTTCAGGGTAGATTTGCTTCATATCGCTTAACTTTGTCACGATAGAATCTAGTTTTATGTTTTTTTTAATCTCACTTGTTAATGGTTTCTCCATCAAGTTGGAAATATCAATATCTACATTTAATAAAGAAAACTCATATTTGTTATAGTTTATATTTTCTTTTTGAAGTTGTTCTTCAAACGCTTTATTTTGTTCATTTAATGTAATGACGTCAAAAGGGACAAATTGCTTTGCGTTTGCACCTACTGAATAGTACGCAATATAAGATAATGACATTATAGCTAAAGCAACAGCAGTCATTACTGTAATAAGTGTTAAAGACTTTGCATTACCTTTCATACGGTGCATGATAGGTGTTAATGCCAATACGTCAGTTAATGATAAATGTCCCTTCTTCCCTTTACGAATTATATTCATAATTAAAGATACTGAAAAACGGAAAACGAAGAACGTCCCTATAATAGTTGCAGCTAATATTGTAATCATCTTAATAACTAACTGATTAATAGTAACAGAATCAAAATCAAATAAATGCGTTGATTTATAATATCCAAAGATAATTAGTACTAAGCCTATAAGACCTAAAAGCATTTGAAACAGTCCAAAACGTTTTACTCTTGTATCTCCTTTTTTACTTGCAGAGAACAAATCAAGCAGTGTTGAGCGACGAATTACAAACATGGTTTGAATAGTTATTAATACTAGTAGCGCCAAAAAGACGATAAGTGTTTGAATCAGTGCCTGTGGAGAAAATGCAATTTCCACAAGAGCATCTTTAGTAATTAGCTTCAATAGAATCATCGCAAATACACGTGACGTAAAAAAACCAATACTTACACCAATGGCTGTTGCACCAATCCACAATAAGATGTTTTCAATGGATAATAAACGCACAACGATACTCTTAGACATACCTATCAATTGATATAAACCAATCTCTTTACTTCTACGCTTCATAAACAAATGATTCGCGTAAATTACAAAAAAAGTCACAATGAATACTAACATTACCGAAGCAGCTTTAAATCCCGCTGTTCCTGTAGTACTGTCTTTCGTCATCTCTAAAATGCTCGGGTTAAACTGCAAAGTCACGAACGAAAAGTACAATGTCACACTAAATATTAATGCAAAAAAGTATAAATAATAATGTGTAATATTCTTTTTCATACTTCGGAGTACGAGTTGACTAATTGTCATAACCGTCACCGCCTAAAACACCTTGCGTATTCATAATTTCTTGGAAGAACATTCTACGGTTCTTTTCACCTTTATATAGTTCTGTGTAAAGCTGACCGTCTTTCAAGAACAATACTCGGCTACAAAAGCTTGCTGCGACTGGATCATGAGTAACCATCATAATGGTCACACGTTGCTTTTCATTTATAGTAGCTAAGTTCTCAAGAAGAGCTGTAGCTGATTTTGAATCTAGCGCACCTGTTGGCTCGTCTCCAAAAACGATTGATGGATTTGAAATAAGCGCACGCGCTGCAGATGTCCTTTGTTTTTGTCCACCTGAAATTTCATTTGGATATTTATTAGCCAATTCACGAATATCTAATAACTTTGTTAGAGTGTTAAAACGACTTTCAGCTTCAGACTTTGATACTTTACTAATAGATAGTGGTAACAATATATTTTCTTTCACAGTTAATGTATCTAGTAAGTTATAGTCTTGGAAGATGAAACCTAATTGTTCACGACGAAACTTGGATAGTTCCTTTTCTTTCATCTTTCTTAAATCATTGCCTTCGATTTCAATAACGCCTTCAGTAGCATGATCAATGGAACAAAGAACATTTAACAAAGTCGTCTTTCCAGAACCCGATGGCCCCATGATACCAACAAATTCCCCCTCATTAACCTCTATATCAATACCCTTCAATACTTCTTGAGCAGTTAATTTACGTCCATATACTTTTTTAACTTTACGCGCTTTTAAAATAACCAATACAATTCCTCCCTCTCGCTTATATAACCATTCTATATAGTTTTTGAAAAAGAATCGTTTGATTAACATGACAAACAAAAAGAGTAGGTGACATTTTCGTCATCTACTCATGATTTTAACGAATTCATTTTTCAAAGGAAAACGCAAGGAAAAGACTGTTCCTACGTTCTCTTCAGACTGTACAAAAATTTGGATACCTAATTTTGATGCTGCGTTTTTGGCCAAATATAATCCCATACCAGTTGATGCAGTCTGATGTCGACCAATCGTACCAGTAAAAGACTTATTAAAAATACGTGGTAAATCAGCTTGGCTAATTCCAGTACCAGAGTCTTTAATATATAGATATACATGACCATCTGAATCCTTTGATGCGTATACCTGTATATCTGAATTATCATTACTATATTTCACTGCATTTGAAAGCAATTGACGGATAATAAAGGATGTCCACTTTTGATCAGTTAGTACTTCAGCGTCGAGATTTTCAATATCAAAGCCTATACCCTTCTCAATGCACCACGTTTGTAAATTCTTAATCTCTCTAAGTGTTGTTTGTCTAATCGATATTATCTCCATCCTATTGTCATTCTCTATTGAAGATAGTCGAATATGATGTAATTCTTGATCAAGTAACAAATGGATTCTCAACCATTCTATTTCAAGGCGATTCTTTAAAGTATTATCATCTAACGAGTCAATCATAAGCTTCATAGCAGTTAATGGCGTTTTCACTTCGTGTATCCACCCTATTGCTCTATCCTGATCTTCTGAAAAATCAACATGCACTCTATTTAATTGTTCTCGCCATTTTAACTCTACATTTTCGATTACTTCAAAATATACTTTTTCAAAACTAGATAGTTTTTCTGAAGAGACAGGTAGAGCACTCTCAATATCCAAGTCATTTCCCAGGAAATGTTTAAGTCTACGAATTGATTTGGTTTCTTTTATATATCGCCATGATAAAAAAAGCAGAAATAGAGCTGTATTAGTTAAATTTAGATAAACTGTTGATACACTAGTTAATCCAATATCTAAAAAAAGAATTAAATTCAACCACAGCTGAATGACTATAAAAAAAAGTATCCACGACCTTTTTTCGTTGAGAAATATTAACAGCATTACTAATCAGACCTCCTTCGCAATTGCCATATAGCCCAGTCCTTTTTTTGTAAGAATAACTTCTTCCAATCCAATTTCTTCAAGCTTCATGCGTAAACGATTTACATTAACTGATAATGTATTATCATTAACAAAACGTTCATCATCCCATAGCTTTCTCATTAATTCGTCACGAGATACAATCTGATTTATATGTTCAATTAAAATTCTTAAAATAAATAATTCATTTTTAGTTAACTCAACTGAACGGTCTTGTTGCACAATGGTACTTCTTGAATAATCAATGGTAGCTCCATTCCATAATGTACTATGTAGTTGTTCTTGCTTATAGTCATAAGTTCTCCGTACAATGGCTTGCACTTTAGCTAATAGTACATCCATATTAAATGGTTTTTGTATGAAATCATCTGCGCCCATTTGCATAGCCATAACTTGATCCATCGGATGATCACGTGAAGACAAGAAAATTATCGGCACTTTTGAAATATGACGAATCTCACGACACCAATGAAAACCATCAAAGGAAGGTAACTGAATATCAATTATTACTAGCTGTGGAGCTTCATCATGAAAGCATTCCATCACTTTATGGAAATCAGCAGGTTTTGTAACTTCCATTGACCATTGACTAAATCGTTCTCTAATAATTTCAAAAATAGCCTGATCGTCTTCAATAATAAAAACTTTCATCATTTTTCACCCTCTCATATTATATTGTACAAGAAATAGCGCAAATAAAAAAAGCTTTCTCCAGTAAAAGGGAAAACTTAAATAAATTTATAAATAAAAAAACCATCTCGTCGTCACGAGATGGTTTTAAAAAAAGTAATAGAAATTACTTAGTGATTGAAGCTACAACGCCAGCGCCTACAGTACGTCCACCCTCACGGATAGAGAACTTAGTACCTTCTTCAAGAGCGATAGGAGAGATCAAAGAAACAGTCATTTCAATGTTATCTCCAGGCATAACCATTTCTACGCCTTCAGGAAGATTACAAACACCAGTTACGTCAGTTGTACGGAAGTAGAACTGAGGACGGTAGTTTGAGAAGAATGGAGTATGACGTCCACCCTCTTCTTTAGAAAGAACATAAACTTCAGCTTTGAAGTCTGTGTGTGGAGTGATTGAACCTGGTTTAGCAAGTACTTGTCCACGTTGGATATCTTCACGAGCTACACCACGAAGAAGAGCACCAATGTTGTCTCCAGCTTCAGCGTAGTCTAATAATTTACGGAACATTTCAACACCTGTTACAGTTGTTTGTTTAGCTTCTTCAGCAATACCAACGATGTCTACAACGTCGCCGACTTTAACTTGACCACGTTCAACACGGCCAGTTGCAACTGTACCACGACCAGTGATAGAGAATACATCCTCTACTGGCATCATGAATGGTTTGTCAGTTTGACGTTCTGGAGTTGGGATATAAGAATCAACAGCGTCCATTAATTCAACGATTTTTTCTTCCCATTCTGCTTCGCCTTCAAGAGCTTTAAGAGCAGAACCTTTAATTACAGGAAGATCATCGCCTGGGAAATCATATTCAGATAATAGGTCACGAACTTCCATTTCTACTAATTCAAGTAGTTCTTCGTCGTCAACCATATCACATTTGTTCATGAATACTACTAGGTATGGAACACCTACTTGACGAGATAAAAGGATGTGTTCACGAGTTTGTGGCATTGGACCATCAGCAGCAGATACTACTAAGATACCGCCATCCATTTGAGCAGCGCCTGTGATCATGTTTTTAACATAGTCAGCGTGTCCTGGGCAGTCAACGTGTGCATAGTGACGAGTATCAGTTTCGTATTCTACGTGAGAAGTATTGATTGTGATACCACGCTCTTTTTCTTCTGGAGCGTTGTCGATATCAGCGTATGACTTAGCTTCTCCACCCATTTTTTTAGAAAGAACTGTAGCGATTGCAGCAGTTAAAGTTGTTTTACCATGGTCAACGTGTCCGATTGTACCAATGTTAGCATGCGTTTTAGAACGGTCAAATTTTTCTTTAGCCATTAGAAAATGCCTCCTCAATAATGTTTATAATTTTAGTTTTATAGTCATATATTTCAGAGAATAGGGCCCTATCCTCTTCCATATATAGCATACAAGTTATTTATACTTTAATTAGAGTGAAAATTCAACTTAGAAATTATTCACCTTGATTTTTTTTGATGATTTCTGCAGCAATTGATTTTGGTACTTCTTCATAATGATCGAATGTCATAGAGAATACACCGCGACCTTGTGTACCAGAACGTAAAGTTGTAGCATATCCGAACATTTCAGATAGCGGAACCATAGCACGTACTACTTGAGAGTTACCGCGAGCATCCATACCCTCAACGCGTCCGCGACGAGCAGTAATGTTACCCATGATATCACCAAGGTACTCTTCTGGAATTACAACTTCAACTTTCATCATTGGTTCTAAGATAACAGCGTTACATTGTTTCGATGCTTCTTTAAGAGCCATAGATGCAGCAATTTTGAACGCCATCTCATTCGAGTCAACGTCATGGTAAGAACCGAATACTAATTTCGCTTTAATGTCGATTAGTGGGTATCCAGCAACTACACCGCGGTCAAGAGAGTCACGAAGACCCGCTTCTACTGCAGGAATGTATTCACGAGGTACTACACCACCAACGATAGCGTTTTCGAATTCAAAGCCTTTACCTTCTTCATTTGGAGAGAACTCAATCGTAACGTCTCCGTATTGTCCACGACCACCAGATTGGCGAGTGAATTTACCTTGAACTTTTGCAGAGCCACGGAATGTTTCACGGTAAGATACCATTGGAGCACCTACGTTAGCTTCTACTTTGAATTCACGGCGCATACGGTCAACTAAGATATCAAGGTGAAGCTCACCCATACCAGAGATGATTGTTTGACCAGTTTCAGTGTCAGTGTGAGCACGGAAAGTTGGATCTTCTTCTTGTAGTTTTTGTAAAGCTTGACCCATTTTATCTTGGTCTGCTTTAGATTTTGGTTCTACAGAAAGTGAGATTACTGGCTCAGGGAATTCCATTGATTCAAGAATAACTAGGTTTTTCTCGTCACATAGAGTATCACCAGTAGTAGTATCTTTAAGACCTACTGCTGCTGCGATGTCCCCAGCAAACACTTTAGAGATTTCTTCACGAGAGTTAGCGTGCATTTGTAGGATACGACCTACGCGTTCACGTTTACCTTTAGAAGAGTTTTGTACGTATGAACCTGAATCTAATGTTCCAGAGTACACACGGAAGAAAGTTAATTTACCTACGAATGGGTCAGTCATAACTTTGAATGCAAGAGCTGAGAATGGCTCTTCATCAGA
The DNA here is from genome assembly GCF_055456015.2 of Viridibacillus sp. d25.2. Classification (NCBI taxonomy): domain Bacteria; kingdom Bacillati; phylum Bacillota; class Bacilli; order Caryophanales; family Caryophanaceae; genus Viridibacillus; species Viridibacillus sp. d25.2. The sequence continues at coordinate 48,708 of NZ_CM196652.1, forward strand.
AGAATGACGTTCTAATTCCTCATCACCATCAATATCTGTACCTTTGATTGCTGGTACATCTAATGGAGATGGTAAGTAATCGATAACTGCATTTAACATAGGGCGTACGCCTTTATGTTTGAATGCTGTACCACAGATTACTGGGTAAAATTCTACTGCGATCGTAGCACGACGGATAGCCGCTTTAAGTTCAGCAATAGTAATTTCTTCGCCTTCTAAATATTTTTCCATGATTTCTTCATCAACACTTGCAACAGCATCGATTAATTTTTCACGGTATTCTTCAGCTAGTTCGCGGTGTTCTTCAGGAATTTCTCCTTCAGTTACTGCTGTACCTTTTTCGTCGCCGTAGAAAGTAGCTTTCATTTCAACTAAGTCGATGATTGCAGAGAACTCATCTTCAGCGCCGATTGGTAATTGAACAGGGTGAGCGTTTGCTTGTAAACGCTCATGAAGAGTTCCTACAGAATATAAGAAATCTGCTCCTGTTTTATCCATTTTGTTAATGAATACAATACGTGGAACACCGTATGTTGTAGCTTGACGCCATACTGTTTCAGTTTGAGGCTCAACACCAGATTGAGCATCAAGTACTGTTACAGCACCGTCAAGTACGCGTAATGAACGCTCTACTTCTACAGTGAAGTCTACGTGTCCAGGAGTATCGATGATATTTACACGGTGGCCTTCCCATTGGGCTGTTGTCGCAGCAGAAGTGATTGTAATACCACGTTCTTGCTCTTGCTCCATCCAGTCCATTTGAGAAGCACCTTCATGAGTTTCACCGATTTTGTGAATCTTACCAGTGTAATAAAGGATACGCTCAGTTGTTGTTGTTTTACCAGCATCAATGTGAGCCATGATCCCAATATTACGAGTATTCTCAAGTGAGAATTCGCGTTTCATAGGAAATTTCTCCTTCCATATTGGGGTTAAGCCGATTTTATATTACCAACGGTAGTGAGCAAATGCTTTGTTTGCTTCAGCCATTTTATGCATATCTTCACGTTTTTTAACTGACGCACCAGTGTTGTTAGAAGCATCTAGAATTTCATTAGCTAGACGTTCTTCCATAGTTTTTTCGCCACGAAGACGAGAGTAGTTTACTAGGTAACGAAGACCAAGAGTCGTACGACGTTCTGGACGTACTTCTACTGGTACTTGATAGTTAGTACCACCTACACGGCGAGCACGAACTTCAAGAACTGGCATTACGTTGTTTAATGCAGCTTCAAATACTTCGATTGGATTATTACCAGAACGTTCTTTAACTAATTCGAACGCACCGTATAAAATCTTTTGAGAAGTACCTCTTTTACCATCTACCATCATTTTATTGATTAAACGAGTTACTAGTTTTGAATTATAAATTGGATCTGGTAACACGTCACGTTTGGAAACAGGACCTTTACGAGGCATGTGTTTTCCTCCTTTCGATTAGAGCTTAATTTTTAATTATTTTTTTTCTTTTGGTTTTTTAGCACCATATAGAGAACGAGATTGCATACGGCCAGATACTGCAGCAGTATCAAGCGCACCACGAACGATGTGATAACGTACACCTGGTAAGTCTTTTACACGACCTCCACGGATAAGTACAACACTGTGTTCTTGTAAGTTGTGGCCTTCACCAGGAATATAAGCGTTAACCTCGATTTGGTTTGTTAAACGTACACGAGCGTATTTACGTAACGCTGAGTTAGGTTTTTTAGGTGTCATTGTACCAACACGTGTACATACACCGCGTTTTTGTGGTGAGTTAACATCAGTTAAAGCTTTTTGGAAGCTGTTATAACTTTTGTTTAACGCTGGTGAGTTTGATTTCTTGCTTTTGGATTGGCGAGGCTTACGTACTAATTGGTTAATTGTAGGCATCGGTTTTTCCTCCCTTCATATCTTCAGTTTAAATCCACACATCCAGGTGGTTCATTTTTAGGTAAAAAACAAAGTCTTTGTGTATCATACACAAAAACCATCATTCAGTAATTGCAACAACTGCAGCACCTACTTGAATTCCGCAGGCTCTACCAAGTTCTTTTTTCGAGTCTACAAATACAATGGGAACACCATTTTTTTGTGCAAATTGCACCGCATGCGTGGTAATTCGATCATCTGCATTTAGAGCAACGAAAATTTCAGTAACATGACCAGTACACATTGCTTTTACTGCTTGCTTAGTACCGATGATTGTTTTTTTAGCCTTTTTGACTTTTTCATAAGACATTTGCATATCCTCCGAAATGATAGACAATCAACTATCAACCTAAAATATATTATCACTCAATGTATTTATTGTCAATTAAAATCATAAAAATTCCGAGAAGAAGGGAAAACCTCTTCTTCCCGGTCCTTTTTATTATTCTGCTAAAACTGCGTCAGTATCTTCAATTTCGCTGTCTTCAATTTTGATTTGGCGATATCGTTGCATACCTGTACCAGCTGGAACAAGTTTACCTAAGATAACATTTTCTTTCAGTCCTAGAAGTTCATCACGCTTACCTTTAATAGCTGCATCCGTTAACACACGAGTTGTTTCTTGGAATGATGCTGCAGATAAGAATGATTCAGTTTCAAGAGATGCTTTAGTGATACCAAGGATAAGAGGACGACAAGTTGCTGGAAGTTTTCCATTTAACAACGCCTCTGCATTGGCTTCAGAGAATTGGTGAATATCAAGTAATGAACCAGGAAGTACATCTGTTTCACCAGCTTCAATTACACGTACTTTACGAAGCATTTGGCGAACCATTACTTCGATATGTTTGTCTCCAATTTCTACACCTTGCATACGATATACTTTTTGAACTTCTTTCAATAAGTATTCTTGAACTGTTGCTACATCAGTTACTTTAATTAATTCTTTTGGATCAATAGAACCATCAGTAAGCGTCTGTCCTTGGTGAACTTGATCGTTAACATGTACTATTATACGACCATTATAAGGAGCTAAATACTTACGAGTTTCTACTGCACCTTGAATTGTAATTTCTTTTTGGCCTTCACGAATTTCATCAATGTCAACTACAGTACCATTGATTTCCGTAATAACCGCTTGACCTTTAGGGTTACGCGCTTCGAAAATCTCTTGGATACGTGGAAGACCTTGTGTAATATCGCTACTTGCTACCCCACCTGTATGGAAAGTACGCATTGTTAACTGTGTACCTGGCTCACCAATAGATTGGGCTGCAATGATACCAACGGCTTCACCGACTTCTACTTTGTCACCAGTTGCTAAGTTCATGCCGTAACATTTTTTACATACACCATGTTTAGTGTTACATGTAAATGCTGAGCGGATTGTTACTTCTTCAATTCCAGCTTCAATTACTTTACGAGCAAGCTCTGGTGTTACTAATGCATTTCTCTCAACCATAACTTCATTTGTTTCTGGATGACGAATTGTTTTCTTAACATAACGGCCAAGAATACGTTCTTCAAGAGCTTCGATTACTTCTGTACCCTCTTTTAATGAACCTATTGTTAAACCACGGTCAGTACCACAGTCATCTTCGCGGACAATAACATCTTGTGCTACGTCAACTAGACGACGAGTAAGGTAACCTGAATCGGCTGTTTTAAGTGCTGTATCGGTAAGACCTTTACGCGCACCATGAGTAGAGATGAAGTATTCCAATACTGTTAAACCTTCACGGAATGAAGATTTGATTGGAAGTTCAATAATACGACCAGCCGGGTTGGCCATCAGACCACGCATACCAGCAAGTTGAGTAAAGTTAGATGCGTTACCACGGGCCCCAGAGTCACTCATCATGAAGATAGGGTTAAAGCTATCTAATGATTTCATAAGTTTCTCTTGGATTACGTCTTTCGCTGCACTCCAATAAGAGATTACACGATCGTAACGTTCTTCTTCTGTAATTAAACCACGACGGAACTGTTTCAATACTTTATCAACTTTTTCTTGAGCCTCTTCAAGAATTTCTTGTTTGTCAGGTAGTACTAAGATATCCGAGATACCGATTGTAATACCAGCTCTTGTTGCATATTTGAACCCAAGATCTTTAAGACGGTCAAGCATTTTAGAAGTTTCAGTAATGTGGAAGTTTGCAAATACTTCAGCAATAACTTTACCTAAATAGCTCTTAGTGAATGGTTTAACTGGATCAACCTCTGATAAGTATTTCTTAACATCTGTATTTGTAGGAACAAAATATTTCGCTGGTGTTTCAACTTGCAAGTTAGTAATTGTTGGTTCATTAATATACGGGAACGATTCCGGTAAAATTTCATTAAATAAAACCTTACCAACTGAAGTTAATAACAGCTTGCTATTTTGCTCTTCTGTAAATGTTTGATTATTTAATGATGAAGCTTTAATAGCGATACGTGTATGCAAGTGAACTTCATGGTTTTCATAAGCAACCATCAATTCCTCAGGACCATAAAATACAGCGCCTTCGCCTCGAGCACCATTACGTTCAAGAGTTAGGTAGTAGTTACCTAGTACCATATCTTGAGATGGTGTAACAACAGGTTTACCATCTTTAGGGTTCAAGATATTTTGAGCTGCAAGCATTAATAAACGTGCTTCCGCTTGTGCTTCTGCTGATAGAGGAACATGGACCGCCATTTGGTCACCATCAAAGTCAGCATTATATGCTGTACATACTAGTGGGTGAAGGCGGATTGCTTTCCCTTCAACTAAAGTTGGTTCAAAAGCTTGAATACCAAGTCTATGAAGAGTTGGTGCACGGTTAAGTAATACTGGGTGTTCACGAATGATATCTTCTAAAACATCCCACACTTCGTAGTGCATACGTTCAATTTTACGTTTTGCTGATTTAATGTTGTGAGCAAGACCGCGTTCAACAAGTTCTTTCATAACGAAAGGTTTGAACAATTCGATTGCCATTTCTTTCGGTAAACCACATTGATACATTTTCAAGCTAGGTCCTACAACGATTACAGAACGACCTGAATAGTCAACACGTTTACCAAGTAAGTTTTGACGGAAACGACCTTGTTTACCTTTCAACATATGAGAAAGAGATTTTAATGGACGGTTACCTGGACCAGTTACTGGACGGCCACGGCGACCATTATCGATTAAAGCATCTACTGCTTCTTGAAGCATACGTTTCTCGTTTTGAACGATAATCCCAGGTGCTCCAAGATCAAGAAGACGTTTTAAACGGTTGTTACGGTTAATAACTCGACGATATAAATCGTTCAAGTCACTTGTTGCAAAACGTCCACCATCTAATTGCACCATTGGACGAAGCTCTGGTGGAATAACAGGTAGTACGTCTAAAATCATCCAATCTGGACGGTTACCAGAATGACGGAATGATTCAACAACTTCTAATCGTTTAATTGCACGAGTACGACGTTGACCTTGTGCAGTTTTAAGTTCTTCTTTTAAAGATTCTGTTTCTTTATCAAGATCAATTTCTTGTAAAAGACGTTTAATTGCTTCAGCGCCCATTGCAGCTTGGAATGTATTGCCGTATTTTTCACGATACGCGCGATATTCTTTTTCTGAAAGCAATTGTTTTTTCTCAAGTGCAGTATCGCCAGGCTCTACTACAACATAAGAAGCGAAGTAGATTACTTCTTCTAATGCACGTGGAGACATATCTAAAATAAGCCCCATACGGCTTGGAATTCCTTTGAAATACCAAATGTGTGAGACTGGAGCAGCTAATTCAATATGACCCATGCGCTCACGACGTACTTTTGCACGCGTTACTTCAACTCCACAACGATCACAAACTACGCCTTTATAACGTACACGTTTGTACTTACCGCAGTGACATTCCCAGTCCTTTGTAGGTCCGAAAATTCGTTCACAGAACAAACCATCTTTTTCTGGTTTGAGTGTACGATAGTTAATAGTTTCTGGTTTTTTTACTTCTCCATAAGACCATGAGCGGATTTTATCAGGTGAAGCTAAACCAATTTTCATATACTCAAAATTATTAACGTCTATCAAGGAGCCTACCTCCCTTTAGTATGAAGTCTTTTCGACTTTATTCTTAGCTCGACGATTGATTTAATGATAATTGGAAAGCTGGACAAGCCCAAATGGACCTGCCCGCCTTTCAATTATTTGTTATTTATAATTATTCAACAGATCCTACTGGTGCTTCTTCATCAGCGCTTGGCAAGATATTAAGCGCGTCTGCTGGTTGAAGATCTTCATCTTCATCCATGTCACGAAGCTCAATTTCTTCATCGTCAATTGTTAGCATTTTCACATCTAAACCTAAACTTTGAAGTTCTTTAATTAATACTTTAAATGATTCAGGAACGCCTGGTTCTGGAACACTTTCACCTTTAACAATTGCCTCGTATGTTTTCACACGACCTACAACGTCATCAGATTTAACTGTCAAGATTTCTTGAAGAGTATAAGCAGCGCCATAAGCTTCAAGAGCCCAAACTTCCATCTCACCGAAACGTTGTCCACCGAATTGAGCTTTACCACCCAATGGTTGTTGCGTTACTAATGAGTATGGTCCTGTTGAACGTGCGTGAAGTTTATCATCAACCATGTGAGCAAGTTTGATCATGTACATGACACCAACAGATACTCGGTTATCAAATGGTTCACCTGAACGTCCATCATAAAGAATTGTTTTACCATCACGGTTCATACCCGCTTCTTCCATCGTTTCCCAAACATCTTCTTCGTTGGCACCATCAAATACTGGTGTTGCCATGTGAACGCCTAAGTAGCGAGCTGCCATACCTAAATGTAGCTCTAATACTTGACCGATGTTCATACGTGATGGTACACCAAGTGGGTTTAACATGATATCAATTGGTGTGCCGTCTGGAAGGAATGGCATATCTTCTTCTGGAAGGATACGAGAAATTACACCTTTATTACCGTGACGTCCGGCCATTTTATCTCCTACGCGAATTTTACGTTTTTGAACGATATATGCGCGTACAAGTTGGTTTACGCCTGGAGGTAATTCATCGCCATCTTCGCGGTTGAAGACTTTAACATCAAGAACAATACCGCCGGCACCATGAGGAACACGTAGTGATGTATCACGTACTTCACGTGCTTTTTCACCGAAGATTGCATGTAATAAGCGTTCTTCAGCTGTCAATTCAGTTACACCTTTAGGAGTTACTTTACCTACAAGGATATCTCCGTCATGAACTTCAGCACCAATACGGATGATTCCACGTTCGTCAAGGTTGCGTAAAGCTTCTTCACCAACGTTCGGAATATCACGAGTGATTTCTTCAGGTCCTAATTTTGTATCACGTGCTTCTGATTCATATTCTTCAATATGAACAGATGTGTAAACGTCATCTTTAACAAGACGTTCGCTCATGATCACGGCATCTTCATAGTTATAACCGTTCCAAGTCATGAAACCAACTACTACGTTACGGCCAAGTGCTAGCTCACCACATTCCATTGAAGGACCATCAGCAAGAATATCACGTGGATTTACGCGGTCGCCAACTTTAACAATTGGACGTTGGTTATAACTTGTACCTTGGTTAGAACGAATGAATTTCTGTAATTTATATTTAGTTAAGTCGCCTTTTACTTCTTTGCCGTCGATTTCTTCAATGCGACGAATGTGAATAGAGCGAGCCTCAACATGTTCAACAATACCTGAATATTTTGCAACTACTGCAGCACCAGAATCACGTGCATCTACGTGTTCCATACCAGTACCAACGAATGGCGCTTCTGGATTTAATAACGGAACAGCTTGACGTTGCATGTTCGCTCCCATTAGAGCACGGTTAGAGTCATCGTTTTCTAAGAAAGGAATACATGCAGTCGCAGCAGAAACGACTTGTTTTGGTGATACATCCATGTAGTCAACGTTTTCACGTTTGAAGATAGTGTTATCACCACGGAAACGACCTACAATTTCTTCTTTAACAAATGAACCATCTGGATTTAAGATTGAATTCGCTTGTGCCACTACGTAGTTGTCTTCTTCGTCGGCAGTTAAATAGTCGATATGACCAGTAACTTTACCTGTTTCAGGGTCTACGCGACGGTAAGGTGTTTCAATGAAACCAAATTTATTTACTTTCGCGAAACTTGAAAGTGAGTTAATTAAACCAATGTTCGGACCCTCAGGAGTCTCAATTGGACACATACGACCATAGTGTGAGTAGTGAACGTCACGTACTTCGAAACCAGCACGTTCACGAGTTAAACCACCAGGTCCTAATGCTGATAGACGACGTTTGTGCGTTAATTCAGCTAATGGGTTTGTTTGGTCCATGAATTGAGATAATTGAGAACTACCAAAGAATTCCTTGATAGAAGCAATTACAGGACGAATATTGATTAATTGTTGTGGAACAATAGATTGAGTATCGTTAATCGACATACGTTCACGTACAACACGTTCCATACGAGATAAACCGATACGGAATTGGTTTTGTAATAATTCACCAACAGAACGTAAACGACGATTACCTAAATGATCGATATCATCTGTGTTACCAACACCATATAGTAAGTTGAAGAAGTAAGATACAGATGCTATTACGTCGGCAGGAGTGATATGTTTCACTTCTTCTTCTACGTATGCATTACTGATTACCTTAATTTCTTTTTGCGCTTCATCATTAGGAGCATAGATTTTAATTTCTTGAATTAAAACGTCGCCTTCTAAAACGCCTGCAACTTTAGACATTGTTTGGAAACCAATACCCTTTTCTAAATGGGGAATTAAACGATCTAGTACACGGCGATCGATTAATGTTCCAGCTTCAACTAAAATCTCACCTGTTTCAGGATCAACTAGTGTCTCTGCCACTGTTTGATTGAATAGGCGGTTTTTAATATCAAGCTTTTTGTTCATTTTATAACGACCAACATTAGCTAAGTCATAGCGTTTTGGGTCAAAGAAACGTGAGTACAGGAGGTTTTTAGCGCTTTCTACTGTAGGTGGTTCACCTGGGCGTAGACGTTCATAAATCTCTAACAACGCTTTCTCTGTACTTTCAGTGTTATCTTTTTCTAAAGTATTACGTAAATATTCGTTATCACCGATAAGCTCGATGATTTCTTGGTCTGAAGCAAAACCTAATGCACGTAAAAGTACTGTTACAGGTAATTTACGTGTACGGTCGATACGAACATAGACAACATCTTTTGCGTCTGTTTCGTATTCTAACCATGCTCCACGGTTAGGAATAACAGTTGCGCCGAAGCCTTTTTTACCGTTTTTATCTGTTTTATCGTGATAGTATACACTTGGTGATCTAACTAATTGTGAAACGATAACGCGTTCTGCGCCGTTGATAACGAAAGTTCCAGTTTCAGTCATTAATGGGAAATCACCCATAAATACTTCCTGTTCTTTCACTTCGTCTGTTTCTTTGTTGTGTAAACGTACTTTTACACGTAATGGTGCAGCGTAAGTAACATCGCGTTCTTTACATTCATCGACATCATATTTCGGTTCTCCGAGACTGTAGTCGACGAATTCAAGTGAAAGATTCCCTGTAAAGTCTTCAATCGGTGAAATATCGCGGAACATTTCACGTAAACCTTCTTCAAGAAACCACTCGTTAGATGCGGTTTGAATCTCAATTAGATTCGGAAGTTCCAGCACCTCATTAATACGCGCAAAGCTTCTACGCTGGCGGTGTTGTCCGTACTGAACTAGTTGACCTGTCAACTCATTCACCCCTCAATAAAGCGATAATAGGTCTTTGCGAAATCATACAAATGGTGTATGATATCGAAAGACAAAAAGAAAACGAGTTCGTTAAAGAGCTCATTTTCGATTAACCAAACATAACTTTGAAAAGTCTATCCATATTCATATAGTTTTTATACAAAAGGACAGACGTATTCAAATTAATATTTTTGCATTTTATTATAATATCACAGCTAATTTGTCAAGTCAATCTATAAACTTTAACAAATTATTTTTTGGCTTTGATAATCCAATAGCCTTTTTTCTTTTCCACGACCGTTACCTCAGTAAACTTCTCTTCTAAGTGCGCAATAGTCGATGGTGCACCTTGCTTCTTCTGAATAACTATCCATAGCTCACCATTATCCACAAGTTTTTCAAAAGCTTGATCATAAAAACGGAAAATTGTATCTTTTCCCGCGCGGATCGGAGGATTTGTCATAACGGCAGCGACTTGTTCTTCTTGAACAGCGGAAAGTCCATCACTCTCAAAAATCTGCACATTTTGTACCCCGTTCACCTCAGCGTTTCTCTTCGCTAATGAAACCGCACGTTCGTTAACATCCATCATATGAATGACTCGTTCAGGATAACTTTTTGCAATAGACAAGCCGATTGGACCGTAGCCACAGCCCACATCCAAAATACACCCTTCAACATTAGGCAATTCAAAACTATCAATTAACACACGGGAGCCAAAATCTACTTCGCTTTTACTAAAAACCCCTGCATCTGTTTCAAATACAAAAGAAAATCCCCTAAGAGTGAATTTCCATTTACTCGGATTACTTCCGACTTGAGGTTTTTTTGAATAATAATGTTCTGACAAGAAAATGCCCTCCATCACGTAAAATGAAGAAAAAGCTCGTCAGAATTGACGAGCTTTTTTCAAATAGAAAGTAGAAATTATTTAACTTCTACGTTAGCGCCAACTTCTTCAAGTTTAGCTTTGATTTCTTCAGCGTCAGCTGCAGAAACGCCTTCTTTAAGAGCTTTAGGAGCGTTATCTACTACTTCTTTAGCTTCTTTTAAGCCAAGACCAGTGATTTCACGTACCACTTTGATTACTTTGATTTTTTGATCGCCTGCAGAAGCAAGGATTACATCAAATTCAGTTTTTTCTTCTACTGCACCAGCAGCAGCACCAGCAGCAGCTACAGGAGCAGCAGCAGTAACACCGAATTCGTCTTCGATTGCTTTTACTAAATCGTTTAATTCAAGAACTGTCATAGCTTTGATAGCTTCTAAGATTTGTTCATTGTTCATTATAATTTCCTCCTATACGGAATATTAGTTTTGTTTTGGCATATTATGCCGTGAAGATTAAGCTACGCTTAAAATTAAGCGCCTTGCTCTTCTTTTTGTTCTGCAACAGCTTTTGTTGCAAGAGCGAAATTGCGTACTGGTGCTTGAAGCACAGATAATAGCATAGAAAGTAGACCTTCGCGTGATGGAAGTTCCGCCAATGCTTTAACATCTTCAGCAGATGCAAATGTACCTTCGATAAGACCAGCTTTAATTTCAAGTTGTTCGTTAGCTTTTGCAAAGTCGTTAATGATTTTAGCAGGAGCAATAACATCTTCATTTGAGAATGCGATTGCGTTTGGACCTGTAAGGAATTCATTAAGTTCTTCTTGTTCAACTTCTGCAGTAGCACGGCGTACCAAAGTATTTTTGTATACTTTGAATTCAACACCAGCTTCGCGAAGTTGTTTACGTAGTTCTGTTACTTGAGAAACAGTAAGACCACGATAGTCAACAACTACTACGGATGCAGCGCTTTTGAACTTGTCAGCGATTTCTTGAACGACAGCTTGTTTAGCTTCAACTGCTTTGTTCATCTTGACACCTCCTATAAGAATGGGTCATTTATACCAACAAAAGAAAAGCCTCCTGTCTATGTAGACAAAGAGGCGGAAAGTCATCATCTTAAATAAGAGTCTGAGTTCCTTTGTCCTCGGTAGGATAATTAAGCAATTACTTGCCCCTACGGTCTACGGTACAAATGGATGATTCACAACGTTGTTCATCATATCAAAATATAATGTCGTTTGTCAATCAATAATTATTTTGCAGCAGTAGAAGCATCAACTTTGATTGATGGTCCCATTGTAGTTGTTACATGTACTGATTTCATGTAAGTACCTTTAGCTGCAGCAGGTTTAGCTTTAAGAATTACATCAACTAGAGTTGATAAGTTTTCAGCTAATTTGTCAGCTTCGAATGAAGCTTTACCGATTGGAGCATGAACGATACCAGCTTTATCAGCACGGTATTCAACTTTACCAGCTTTGATTTCAGCGATTGCTTTAGCAACGTCGAAAGTAACTGTTCCAGTTTTAGGGTTTGGCATTAAGCCTTTTGGTCCTAATACGCGACCTAATTTACCAACTTCACCCATCATATCAGGAGTTGCAACGATTACATCGAAGTCAAACCATCCTTGTTGGATTTTAGCAATATATTCTGCATCACCAGCGAAGTCTGCACCAGCTGCTTCAGCTTCTTTAAGTTTTTCGCCTTTAGCGAAAACTAATACGCGTTGAGTTTTACCAGTTCCGTTTGGAAGTACTACTGCTCCACGGATTTGTTGGTCATTTTTACGTGTATCAATATTTAAGTTAAATGCCACTTCAACAGTTGCGTCAAAGTTAACAGTGCTTGTTTTTTTAGCCAATTCAACTGCTTCTTGTACAGAGTACACTTGAGTACGGTCTACTAGTTTAGCAGCATCTTGCATTTTTTTACCTTTTTTAGCCATTTTAAATTTCCTCCTTGATTGTGGTTGTAACGGAATAAACCTCCCACGAATAAAGGCTGCGAGTTTCAAATATGACTATTAGAAACATTCGCAACCCTCAAAAAACAATACTTCTATCAAGTAATGGGATTAGTCTTCGATAACAATACCCATGCTACGTGCAGTACCTTCAACCATTAACATAGCTGCTTCAACTGTTGCAGCGTTAAGGTCTGGCATTTTAGTTTCAGCGATTTCGCGAACTTTATCGCGTTTCACTGTAGCTACTTTTTTACGGTTAGGTTCACCTGATCCTGATTGGATACCAGCTGCTACTTTAAGTAAAACTGCTGCCGGCGGAGTTTTTGTAATGAAAGTGAATGAACGATCTTCAAATACAGAAATCTCTACTGGAATGATTAAACCTGCTTGGTCCGCAGTACGAGCGTTGAATTCTTTACAGAATCCCATGATGTTAACACCTGCTTGACCTAATGCAGGACCTACTGGTGGCGCTGGGTTTGCTTTACCAGCTGGGATTTGAAGTTTTACAACTTTAATAACTTTTTTAGCCACGAGACACACCTCCTTAAGTCCGTGATGTGGTAATTGGGTTGCCCCTCCCACTCAATATCTGTCTGTCGGCTTATTCCGATAACATTAAAAATAAATATGTCAGTCCAAAAAATCACAGTCTGACCTTTGAAATGATAACACTTTTAACTTTCTAAGGCAAGTATAATTGTCAATTATACTTTTAACACTTGATCGTAATCTAATTCCATTTTAGTTTCGCGACCGAACATATCAATAGTTACTTTCACTTTTCCTTTATCAGCAACGATCTCTTCGACCTTACCTTGGAAATGAGCAAAAGGCCCTTCCAATACTTCAACTAAATCGCCAATAGAGAAATCAATTTCAAGCGATTTTTCTTGCATACCCATTTGTTTAAGGATAAATTCAACTTCTTCAGGTAATAACGGTGTAGGTTTTACCCCACCGCCTGATGAACCGATAAATCCAGTAACACCTGGTGTATTACGCACTACATACCATGCGTCATCTGTCATAATTAATTCCACTAATACATAACCAGGGAATGTTTTACGCATATATTCTTTTTTGCGGCCATCTTTAACTTCCGTCTCTTGCTGTTCAGGAATGATGACACGGAAAATTTTATCTTGCATACCCATAGTTTCAACACGTTTTTCTAGGTTTGCTTTAACTTTATTTTCATAACCAGAGTAAGTATGAACTACATACCAATTTTTTTCCATAATAGATAGGACTACTCGTCCTTCCCTCCTTCGCTAAAGGCAAATGAAAAAACCCGTTACAGATCATTCACGGGCCATTTCAAAAATATTAACATTAATTCAATCATAAATCCAAATACATGCGGAATAATTTAGAAATCCCTAAGTCTACTAACATGAAAAACGCAGCCATGAAAAGTAAAGTTGAAATTACAACAACTGTGTATTTCGTAAGTTCTTTACGCTTAGGCCAGCTTGTTTTTTGCATTTCCGACATAACACCGCGGAAAAAGTTACTAATCTTACCCATCTAACTAACCCCCGAATAAAATCATATATACAAAGCGAATCGTATTATCTAGTTTGTTTATGTAATGTATGTTCATTACAGTGAGAACAATATTTTTTCAGTTCCATCCTTGCAGTTGTACTGTCTTTAGATGCAGGAAGTGAATAGTTTCTTGAACCACACTTTTCACAGCTAAGCACGACTTTTTTTGCCATTTTATCACCTTTTCGGCATTTGTCCTTATAAAGACTAACACCTATCACAAATACTGTCAACTTGCCTACAGCTAGCATTCTTGCAATCACTCAATATCTAAATGACGTTCTAATTTCCTTTTTACCCGTTGTAAGGCATTATCAATCGACTTCACATGCCTGTTCAATTCAGCAGAAATTTCGTGATAAGATTGTCCATCTAAATAAAGTGCCAACACCTGACGTTCGAGATCACTTAATATTTCTCCAATTTTTTCTTCCATGTAGCTAAATTCTTCACGATGAATGATAAGCTCCTCTGGATCGTCGACAACCGAACCCGTTAGCACATCCATTAACGTGCGCTGGGATTCTTCATCAAAAATCGGTTTGTCCAATGAGATGTATGAATTAAGTGGAATATGCTTTTGTCTAGTTGCAGTTTTTATTGCAGTGATGATTTGACGTGTAATACAAAGTTCCGCAAACGCTTTGAAAGAGGATAACTTATCTCCTTTAAAATCGCGAATAGCTTTATACAGCCCAATCATACCTTCTTGCACAATATCCTCTTTATCAGCACCAATGAGAAAATACGACTTCACTTTCATACGAACGAATGATTTATACTTCGTAATGAGGAAGTCTAATGCTTCGCTATCACCACTATGGACCATTCCCACAAGCTCTTCGTCAGTATATTGCTCATATTGTTGTTGCTGCTTCAAGTGTAAATGATCGCTAATAATCAATAGTATCACTCCAATTGCGCTAGCATTGTTAAAAACAGTATAACGGAATTGGAAAATATCAGTCAATCATTCATTTTATTTCCTCTCCGCCATAACTCAAATTTCGCAGCAATATCATCTCTTAATTGTATCTTAGAACTGGGCTTTTGCACTTGAATATCTCTTACTGTTTGCGTAATTTTAGATTGCGTAGATTGCATTTCAATTTCTAATTCTCTAGCCGATTTTCTTAATGCTCCATGCCCGAAAACAACATTTTGTTCTGTCATATCAGATGTCGCTACATAAATACGGACCCGTTTACTACTCAAAGAAGCAGTAAGTTTTTCAATTCTTTCATCCGCAGTTTCTCTAGCTCTAGTATAAATAATTTCTACGTCATGTTGCACATTTTTTGTTTCAATTCCCGGCACGAGGTACGCGTCAAAGATAACAATGACGCGCCAGCCAGAATACGCCTTATACTCTGCCATCATTTCTACCAGTCGGTCTCTCGCATCTATTAGCCTTTGCTCTTTTAATCTTCGGAGTTCTACCCAAGCACCAATAATGTTATAACCATCAACCAACAGTATATCCATGGCATTCACCTTAAACTTCTTGGCGTTTACGCAATACTTCGTACATCAATAAAGCAGCAGCAACTGATGCATTTAGTGATGTAACATGACCGACCATTGGTAAATTGTATAGGAAATCACATTTTTCTTTCAATAATCGACTCATACCTTTCCCTTCACTGCCGATAATGACAGCTAGCGGCAAAGTAGCATCCATTTTACGATAGTCTGCTGAGCCTTTAGCGTCTGTCCCAGCGATCCAAACACCGCGTTTTTTCAACTCATCTACTGTTTGTGAAAGATTATTGACACGCACAGTCGGAATATGTTCAATCGCGCCCGTAGATGCTTTCGCAACAACCGCTGTTAAACCTACTGCACGGCGTCTTGGAATGATAATACCATGAGCACCCACAGCATCTGCCGTTCTCATAATAGAACCTAAATTATGCGGATCTTCTAATTCATCGAGAATAAGGAAAAACGGATCCTCTCCACGGCTTTCTGCTAAATTAAATAAGTCATCTAATTCAGCATATTTATAAGCCGCAACAGAGGCCACAATCCCTTGGTGATTAGCATCTGTTAACTGATCTAATTTTTTCTTTGGAACAAATTGTACGATAATTCCTTGTTCTTTCGCTGATGCAAGAAGTTCCGTCAAGCTACCATGCTGAACACCTTCTGCAATCCAAATTTTATTCATTTCTCTTGCTGCACGAAGTGCCTCTAATACCGGGTTTTTCCCGGCAATCATCTCATTTGACTGTTCTTCCGTCATCTTTTGACACTCCTTTTGATTCTTCAATAATATCAATTGTATATTGGATTATTTCATTTACTCGATCCAGTTGACCGGTTAGATATAAGCTGCCAATTACAGCCTCATAAGCTGAGCTATAGCGGTATGTTTGAACATCGGTATTCTTTGGTACCGAACCTGATTTCGCATTGCGACCGCGTTTTAGGACTGCCATCTCTTCTTCTGAAAAATACTCTTCATCCATCATTCTGTGAATAACACTTGATTGAGCCTTTGCAGAAACGTAATGAGTTGCTTCTTTATGGAGAATATTCGGTTTGACACGTCCAGAGCGTAGAAGATGCTCACGTACTGCGATTTCCAGTACGGCATCTCCCATATATGCTAACGCTAATGCATTTAATTGTTTGACATCTTGGTTACGAAGCTCTCCCACTGCCATTAACCTCGTTTCCATCTAATGCCTTGGCGTGTATCCTCTAAAATAATATTCATATCTTTTAGTTGATCACGAATTTCGTCAGCACGTTTAAAGTCACGATCCTTACGCGCTTGAATGCGTTCTTCAATAAGCGCATCGATCTCTTCATCAAGTAATTCCTCTGCTACATCTAATTCAATACCAAGCACATCAGCCAATGTTCGTAAAGTATCGACAAATTTCGTTAATACTTCTTCATTCGTGTTTTGTTCAAGTAAATATTTATTGGCAGTTGCTGATAATTCAAATAGTGCTGCAATTGCATTTGCTGTGTTGAAATCATCATCCATTGCAATTTCAAACTGTTCTTTTACTTCAGTAATACTTGTTAACCACTCGTCTTTTTCCTCACCTAAATTAGCTGTTGCAGTTAGTCGATGTTGCAAGTTGTTATAAGAAGTACGGATACGTTCCAATCCCGCAGCTGCAGCTTCAACTAAATCTTGCGCAAAGTTAATTGGATTGCGGTAGTGTACTGACAGTATAAAGAAACGCAATACTTGAGGATCAATTTGCTTACGAATATCATTCACAAGTATGAAGTTACCAAGTGATTTAGACATTTTTTCGTTGTCGATGTTAATATAGCCATTATGCATCCAATAACGCGCAAATTGTTTACCTGTATATGCCTCAGATTGAGCAATTTCATTTTCATGGTGCGGGAATGTTAAATCTTGCCCACCTGCATGAATATCAATAGTATCACCAAAATGCTCATGTACCATTACAGAACATTCAATATGCCAGCCAGGTCGACCCTCGCCCCAAGGACTTTCCCAGAAGATTTCACCCGGTTTAGCTGCTTTCCAAAGAGCAAAATCTAAAGCATCCTCTTTTTTGTCACCTGTTTCAATACGAGCCCCAACTTTCAAGTCATCTACAGACTGATGAGAAAGCTTACCATAGCCTTCAAATTTACGCGGACGGTAATATACGTCCCCTTGAGATTCGTAAGCATAGCCTTTTTCAATTAACACCGCGATAAATTCAATAATTTGATCCATATGCTCCGTAACACGTGGATGTGAATCTGCTTTTTGGCAGCCCAGCGCTGTAATATCCTCAAAATAAGCTTGAATAAAGCGATTTGTTAAATCGGATACCTCTTCTCCAAGCTCATTTGCAGCTTTAATAATTTTATCGTCAACGTCTGTAAAATTCGATACATACGTAACCTCAAAACCTTTATAAGTTAAGTAACGACGTACTGTATCATATACAATTACAGGACGAGAATTACCAATATGAATGTAGTTATAAACAGTAGGACCACATACATACATTTTCACTTTTCCTTCTTCAAGTGGAACGAAATCCTCTTTTTGTCGAGTTAATGAGTTAAAAATTTGAACAGCCATGTAATTTACATCTCCTTTTTGCTTAGTTCAATTTGTTTCTGAAGCTCTTCAATTCTATTTTCTAAAGTTGAACAGCGATCCTCTACTGGATCCGGAATATTTTGGTGATCTAGTTTTTGCCTATTCTCTACTTTGATACCGTCTTGAATGACGATTTTCCCTGGAATACCGACGACAGTAGCATTAGGTGGTACAGCTTTTAACACAACAGAACCTGCACCGATTTTGCTATTTGCACCGACAGTTATAGAACCAAGTACCTTTGCACCTGTTGCAACAAGTACATTATCTTCTAGTGTTGGATGGCGTTTACCCTTCTCTTTCCCTGTACCACCAAGTGTGACTCCTTGATATAAGGTAACATCATTACCAATTTCACAAGTCTCACCAATAACAACCCCCATACCATGGTCAATAAAGAAACGACGGCCAATTTTGGCACCAGGGTGAATTTCAATCCCTGTGAAAAACCTACTTACTTGAGAGATAAAACGCGCCATGAAATAAAATTTCCGCTTGTAAAAAGCATGTGCAACGCGGTGTCCCCATACCGCATGCAAACCAGAATAAGTTAGCACAACTTCCAAGGTGCTACGTGCAGCCGGATCATTTTCAAAAATCGTCGCAACATCTTCCCTAATAGTTTTGAACATATATTCAAAGCTCCCCTCTTTTTTCAAAATAAAAACGCCTCTGCCCTATAGGACAGAGACGCTGGATATGCGCGGTTCCACTCTGGTTGGAAGCATTTAAAGAAACACTTCCCGCTTAAAGTCTATAACGGTGACTTACCGACTAAGCCTACTTAACGTTCAACTTAGTGCTCAGAGGTGCATTTCTGTATTACATTGGCTCAGACCACTTTCAGCCGGTGATGGTCTTCTCTAAAGAGCTTGTTCTACATACTTCTCCTCTTCAACGCTTTTATATCGATAGTAGCTTCATTTTACAATGAAGCTAGAAAAAAGCAAACTAAATTACTTGATGAATTGTTCGACACGTTTAATGACAGTTTCTTTACCTAGTAATGCGATTGAGTTTGGAAGTTCTGGGCCATGCATTTCACCTGTTGTAGCAACGCGGATAGGCATGAATAGATTTTTACCTTTGTGACCAGTTTCCTTTTGTACCGCTTTAATAGCCGCTTTAATAGCTCCTGGTTCAAAATCTTCCAATCCTTCTAATTGTACTTTGAATGAAGCCATTACTTCAGAAACTTGTTCGCCAGCTAATACTTCTTTTTCTTCTTCATTGTATGCAAGTTCCTCCGTAAAGAACAATCGAGATAACTCAACAATTTCAGCACCGAAGCTCAATTGCTCATGATATAGGCCGATTAAATCAGATGCCCAAACACGTTGTTCTTCAGTTAAATCAGCTGATAATAGACCTGCTTTTTGTAAATGTGGTAACGCAAGTTCTACAACTTCTTCATGTGATAATTTTTTAATGTATTGGTTGTTCATCCATGTTAATTTTTGTTTATCAAACATAGATGGTGATTTTGAAAGACGTTTTTCATCAAATAGACGGATAAAATCTTCTTTAGAGAAAATTTCTTCTTCACCTTCTGGTGACCAACCTAATAAACCGAAGAAATTGAACATTGCTTCTGGTAAATAACCAAGATCACGATATTGTGATACGAATTGGATAATTGATTCATCACGTTTTGACAATTTTTTGTGATTTTCGTTAACGATTAAAGTCATATGGCCGTAGCTTGGTGCTTCCCAACCAAATGCATCAAAAATCATTAATTGTTTTGGTGTATTTGATAAATGCTCTTCACCGCGGAATACATGAGTCATTTCCATGAAGTGATCGTCTAATACAACTGCATAGTTGTAAGTTGGGATACCATTTGCTTTGACAAGTACCCAGTCACCAACGTCTTTAGATTCAAATGATACCTCACCTCGAACTAAATCGTTGAATTTGTATGTAACGCCTTCAGGGACGCGCATACGAATTGTGAACGCTTCACCAGCAGCCTCTTTAGCTACGGCTTCTTCAGCAGATAAGTGACGGCATTTCCCATTGTACATCGGAGCAGCTACACCACTTGACTTTTGAACTTCGCGATCAGCTTCTAATTCTTCTGAAGTACAGAAGCATTTGTAAGCCATACCTTTTTCAATTAATTGATTCGCATGGTCACGATAGATATCTAAACGCTCCATTTGACGATATGGAGCGTATGGTCCACCAATATCAACTGATTCGTCATACTCCATACCTAACCATTTTAAGTTATCTAATTGAGAAGCTTCGCCGCCCTCGATATTACGTTCAATATCTGTATCTTCAATACGAACGATGAAATCTCCATTATGGTGTCTAGCGTACAAGTAGTTAAATAAAGCTGTACGTGCGCCACCAATGTGTAAATGTCCTGTTGGGCTTGGTGCATAACGAACACGAACTTTTTTAGTCATGATAAAATCCTCCTAGTTTCCTGCAAAAATTCACTTCGTTCATTTTACCACTGCAAGTTTAAAATTTAAAGGAAGTCATTTTTTTATTAGTAAAATGGTCGCCATTGAAGCAATTCCTTCTTCGCGGCCTGTGAATCCAAGTTTTTCAGTTGTTGTTGCTTTAACATTCACTTGGCTAGGTTCTGCATTCAAAAGTTCCGCAATTCGATTACGCATAGTTTCAATATACGGTGCCATTTTAGGACGTTGTGCCATAATTGTACAATCCACGTTACCAAGTACGTATCCTTTGTTTTCAACGATTTTCCAAATGTATTCTAATAACTTTGCTGAATCAGCATCTTTAAATGCAGGATCTGTGTCTGGAAAATGACGACCAATATCCCCTTCACCGATTGCCCCCAAAGCAGCGTCTGTTATTGTGTGCAATAAAACATCAGCATCTGAATGGCCTACTAATCCTTTTTCATGAGGAATTGTAATACCTCCGATAATTAGTGGTCGACCTTCTTCAAATGCATGTACATCAAAACCTTGTCCTACTCGAAACATAGTTATCCTCCTATACGTTGGCTTATAATAGCCTCTCCAAATACTAAATCTTCTTTTGTTGTTATCTTAACGTTGTCGTAGCCACTTTCAACAATATGGACGACTTGTCCTAGACGTTCGACTAACATAGCCTCATCTGTCCCTAAGAATTGATCCTTTTCAGCAGCTTGTTCAGCTTCTTGTAAAATTGAAAACTGGAATGCTTGAGGTGTTTGAATCATCCATAAGTTTGAACGGTCAACCGTCTCTACTATGACCCCATTTACTACCGTTTTCATCGTATCCTTTGCACGTACCCCCGCAATTGCTGAACCTTTTTCTTCCGCAGCAGCTACTAGTTTATGAATAACTGGAATTGTGATAAATGGTCTAGCTGCGTCATGAACGAGTACAATTTCACCATCTTCTATTTTTTTAACGCAAGAATAAACGCTATCTTGACGTTCTGCGCCACCATCCGGTAGTGCTTTTACTTTTTTAATATTATATTTTGTAAGGAGTGATCCAATATATTCTCGCTCTTCAGGCTTCACCGCTAACCAAATACCTTTACATGCAAAGTCCTGTTCAAAGACCTCAAGTGTGTGAATTAAAATCGGCTTTTCACGCAGTTCTAAAAACAGCTTGTTATGTCCTGCGCCCATACGCTTACCGCTACCAGCTGCAGGTAAAATAACATCATATTGCTTCAAAATTTTCACGTCCTACTCATGGAAAAGGACAAGGCAAAATGCCCTGTCTCTTTTTGTTTTCTATTAAGCTGCTTTACCACTATTTTTTGGTTTAGCAAAAATCATACGACCAGCAGATGTTTGTAAAACACTTGTCACAACGACTACAATTGCTTGGCCAATATAGGATTTCCCTTCCTCTACGACAATCATCGTACCGTCATCTAAATAAGCGACACCTTGATTGTGTTCCTTACCATCCTTAATTACAACTACATGCATTTCTTCACCTGGAATAACAACAGGCTTCACAGCATTCGCTAAGTCATTAATATTCAGGACGGCAACATTGTGAAGATCACATACTTTATTTAAATTAAAGTCGTTAGTTAAAATTTGCCCACTCATTTTTTTTGCTAAACGCACTAATTTTAGATCTACTTCTTGAATATCATCAAAATCCACTTCTGTAATCAAAATATCCGTTGCTCGTTCATCTTGTAAAGTCCTTAAAATATCAAGACCTCGGCGACCGCGGGTACGTTTCAGTGTATCTGACGAATCCGCAATATGTTGTAATTCTGTTAATACAAACTGTGGAACGACTAATGTACCTTCTATAAAACCAGTTCTCGAAATATCAGCAATACGCCCATCAATAATAACACTCGTATCAAGTAGCTTATAAGAAGTTTCCGGCGTTTCTTGAACCACTTCATCAGTGCTTTTCTTTTTAGATAAATTACTTACTCTAGCTGCTGAAAACGCCTGAAGCAATTCATCACGTTTTTTAAAACCTACCTGGAATCCTAAATATCCAAGAACAATAGATAATAATATTGGTACCACCGTCGTTATAGGAATTATTTGGATACTATCAATTGAAAAGCTAATGAAATACGCCACAATTAATCCTACAATTAACCCTAACGTGCCAAATAACAAATCACCCACTGGAGCTTTCAATAACTTGTCTTCCATCCAACGAATAAATCGGACACAGGAATCGGAAAATAAAAATGAAAATGCAAATAAAATGAATGCGCCGATTGCAACGGATACATACGGATTATTTAGCCATGGGTTTGAGGATAAATGAATGATTTCGTATAATGGCGGTAAAAATAATAAACCCAGCGTACCTCCGATAAATAAGAAAGCAACTTGAATAACTATTTTCAACAAAATGAACACCTCCTTCATAGTTTTAATTATACATAGTTTCCCTTTTATTTGCTCGGCAAACCCCTTGTACAAATTAAATCAATTAAATAACGTATATTTTCTGCTTTTTACTATCAATAATCTAGAAAAATCGGATTTTTACACAAAAAATTTAATTTATAAATTAAACAAAATATGCTCTTTACAACAGAAATCCCTCTCGTTAATGACCATCCTTCAGTCAAATGTGACATCGCTGTGTCACACAATTTGAAATCGGTTACAATCTTCATATTCGAGAAAATTTACAACACAGAACAGGAGGATTGTTATGAATCAAACCAAGGATATTAAAATTACAACAGCAGACCCATCGGGCATCGGGCTTTTCGGACTAGCAATTGTTACACTTGTGGCTTCATCTCAAAAATTAGGATGGACTGAAGGTGTAGGACTAGTCATTCCCTGGGCAATATTCCTAGGCGGTATCGCACAATTTTATGCCTCTATACTAGATTCTAAACATAATAATACATTCGGAACTACTGCTTTTGGAGCTTATGGACTTTTTTGGATGGCAGTAGCTACATCTTGGTTTGTTCAATCGGGAACCTTTGGATTAACTCTTCAAGAAAGCGCGGATGTACATCAACTAGGGTTCGTATACATAGGATACCTTGTTTTCACAATCTTTATGACGATTGGTGCTTTAGAAACAAATAAAGTACTATTCTTCATTTTCTTCTTAATCAATTTCTTGTTCGCTGGTTTATCATTAAGTTCGCTAGGCATCATGGAACACGGTATGCACCTTCTAGCTGCTTATTCTGAGTTTGGTATTGCAATCTTATCTCTATATGGAGCTGGTGCAAATGTTTTGAACAAACATTTTGGTTTCGAATTTTTACCTTTAGGTAAACCTTTCGGAATTATTACTAAACCTATAGAAAAAGAAAACGCCTCTCAATTACAAACCAATAACCAATCATTTTAAAAAAGGAGACGGCCAATGGGCCGTCTCTTTCATTGATTTCATCATAAATCGCGGAAGCAAAGTTTCAGTGCTTCGTTTACTGTTTCTACCCCCACTATTTCAATACCTGCTGGGAAATCCCAACCTCCTATGTTAGATGCCGGAACAATCGCACGTTTAAAGCCAAGCTTAGCAGCTTCTTGCACACGTTGCTCTACACGTGATACGCGACGAACTTCACCCGTTAAGCCTACTTCGCCTATAACACAGTCTCCTGCATTCACAGCACGGTCTTGATAGCTTGAAACAATACTTGTTAAAACTGCTAAATCAATTGCAGGTTCATCTAACTTCACACCACCCGCCACTTTAATATACGCATCTTGAGCTTGTAGTAGCATACCCATACGTTTTTCAAGTACAGCCATCAATAACGACACACGATTTTGATCAATGCCTGTAGCCATGCGTTTCGGATAGTTAAAACTTGAAGGAGTCACTAAAGCTTGGATTTCAACTAGAATTGGGCGTGTCCCTTCCATTGAAGCAACGACACTAGAACCCGCAGCCCCTTGCGATCGTTCTTGCAAGAACAGTTCTGAGGGATTCAACACTTCTTTTAAACCACCCTGTAACATCTCAAAGATGGCAATTTCATTCGTTGACCCAAAGCGGTTTTTTTGACTACGTAGTATTCTATACGTATGATGACGCTCCCCTTCAAAGTAAAGAACCGTATCTACCATATGCTCTAATATACGCGGACCTGCTATTTGCCCTTCTTTTGTTACATGCCCAACAAGGAAAATGGCAATATTTTTTGTTTTAGCAATACGCATCAGCTCGGCTGTACATTCACGTACTTGTGAAACGCTACCTGGTGCAGATGTTACTTCTGGATGATGCACAGTTTGAATGGAGTCAACTATGACAAATTTTGGTTGAACCTCTTCTATTGTTTGGTTTAAAAACTCCAAATTCGTTTCAGAATAAATATATAACTCCGCAGACTTTACGCCCAATCGCTCTGCACGTAATTTTGTTTGACGGATAGATTCCTCACCTGAAATATAGAGAACTCGATGACCTTTATTAGAAAGTAACGCGGAAACTTGTAAAAGCAGTGTAGATTTACCGATCCCTGGATCACCACCAATTAACACTAAAGAACCTGGAACTACTCCTCCACCAAGTACACGATTTAATTCATTTAGTTCAGTTTCAACTCTCGGTGCGTCTTCTGTTTCAATCGAAATAATTGGCATAGCTTTTTGAGAAGTGTTTGATGAATGTTGGAACGCTCCTCTAGGCCCTTTAGAAATCACTTCAACTTCTTCCACCATCTTATTCCATTCACCACACCCTGGACATCTCCCCATCCATTTAGGTGATTCATAGCCACAAGAATTACATAAAAATTTCGTTTTCTTTTTAACCATATTTCCTCCTACTAATACTTCTATTGTTCTCTCTATTATAAAACAAGGCACTCCAAACATGTTGTTCGGAATGCCCTGTTTGCTCAGACTTTTGATGAATTAAGTAGCAATCTACTGAACTCCATCATTAGAATGAATTATTTTGTTACAAGTTCTTTAATATTAACAACGAACTCATCATTCTCGACATCGAAAATGACACGCTGGCCTGTTAGTACAGTACCTTTTAAAATCTCTTCAGATAGACGGTCCTCAACATGCTTTTGTAACGCTCGACGTAATGGACGGGCACCATATTGTGGATCATAGCCTTCTTTAGCGATTTTCTCTAATGCTAAGTCAGATAACTCTAATTCGATATGTTGTTCTTGTAATCGCTTAGTTAACTGTTTTGCCATA
This sequence comes from Viridibacillus sp. d25.2, assembly GCF_055456015.2. NCBI lineage: Bacteria > Bacillati > Bacillota > Bacilli > Caryophanales > Caryophanaceae > Viridibacillus > Viridibacillus sp. d25.2. The sequence continues at coordinate 74,408 of NZ_CM196652.1, forward strand.
AGTGCAACGATTTTTGTTAATTCTTCTTTTTGTAATGCATGGAAAACAATCATTTCATCAATACGGTTTAAAAACTCCGGACGGAATGCTTTTTTCAATTCCGCCATTGTAACGCTCTTATTATCTTTGTGTATGTCTTTTGCATTAGCAGAGCTAAAGCCGAGTGATTTTCTATATTGAAGTTCTGAAGCTCCTACATTTGATGTCATAATAACAACTGTATTTCTAAAGTCCACTACGCGTCCTTTAGAATCTGTTAGACGACCATCTTCTAATACTTGCAATAGAATATTGAAGACATCTGGATGTGCTTTCTCAATTTCATCAAGTAAGATTACAGAATAAGGCTTACGACGAACTTTTTCTGTTAACTGGCCACCCTCTTCAAACCCAACATAGCCTGGAGGTGAACCGACAAGTCTTGAAGTCGAATGTTTTTCCATGTACTCAGACATATCAACGCGAATCATGGAATCTTCATCACCAAACATTACTTCTGCTAACGCACGAGCAAGTTCCGTTTTACCAACACCGGTTGGTCCAAGGAAAATAAATGAACCAATTGGACGCTTCGGATCTTTTAACCCCGCGCGTGCACGGCGAATAGCTCTAGAGATGGCTTCAACTGCCTCAGTTTGACCGATGAGGCGTTTATGCAGTTCGTCTTCAAGATTAAGTAACTTAGCAGACTCCTCTTGTGCTAACTTCGATACTGGTATTCCGGTCCAGACAGAGACTACTTCAGCAACATCATTTACAGTTACTTTAGATTCTTCTTTACCCTGCTTTTCTTTCCACGTTTTCTTTGTAGACTCTAATTCTTCTTTTAATTTTTGTTCAGTATCGCGAAGCGAAGCGGCTTTTTCAAATTCTTGACTTTGAACAGATGCGTTCTTCTCTGAACGAATTGCTTCTAGCCTTTGCTCGAGTTCTTTTAAGTTTGGAGGTGTTGTATAAGAACGTAAGCGTACTTTAGAACCTGCTTCATCGATTAAATCAATAGCCTTATCTGGTAAGAAGCGGTCCGAAATATAACGATCTGACATTTTTGCTGCCGCATCAATGGCCTCATCCGTTATTTTCACACGGTGATGCGCTTCGTAACGATCACGCAAACCTTTAATAATTTGGATGGCTTCCTCAACAGTTGGTTCATCTACTTGAATAGGTTGGAAACGGCGTTCCAACGCAGCATCTTTTTCGATGTATTTACGGTATTCATCCAATGTCGTAGCACCAATACATTGTAATTCTCCGCGAGCTAAAGATGGCTTCAAGATGTTCGATGCATCAATAGCGCCTTCTGCTCCACCTGCACCAATTAATGTGTGTAGTTCATCTATAAAGAGAATAACATTGCCAGCTTGACGAATTTCATCCATTACTTTTTTCAACCGGTCTTCAAATTCACCACGGTATTTAGTGCCCGCTACAACTGTTCCCATATCAAGCGTCATAACGCGTTTATCACGTAAAATTTCAGGTACCTCATTGTTGACAATTTGTTGAGCTAAGCCTTCAGCAATTGCCGTTTTACCTACACCTGGTTCCCCAATTAGAACTGGGTTGTTTTTGGTCCTGCGAGATAACACCTCAATAACTCGTGTAATTTCTTTACTACGGCCAATTACTGGATCTAAGCTACCGTCTCTTGCAACTTGAGTCAAATCACGTGCCAAGCTATCTAAAGTTGGTGTACTTGCTGCTTGTGTAGCGCTATTTGCATTTTGTGCATGATCATGGCTACCTAGTAGCTGTAGAACCTGTTGACGCGCTTTGTTCAAACTAACTCCTGAATTATTTAAAACACGTGCTGCTACGCCTTCTCCTTCACGAATAAGGGCTAATAATAAGTGCTCTGTACCGATATACGAGTGACCTAGTTTACGTGATTCATCGACAGATAGTTCGATTACTTTTTTTGCACGAGGTGTGTAGTGTACGATTGGACCAACGTCTTTTGTACCAACACCCACTAACTCCTCAATGCCTTCTTCTATCATTCCAGAGCTAATATCAATTGCTTCAAGCGCTTTAGCCGCTATACCGCCACCTTCACGAATTAAGCCAAGTAAAATGTGCTCTGTACCGATTGATTCGTGTTTCATACGAATTGCCTCTTCTTGTGCTAGTTGAAGCACCTTTTGTGCGCGTTGAGTAAATCGATTAAACATCATAAGTATCCTCTCCCTCTTCGTCAGAATGACCTTTTTTTAATTCTCTATTGCATTGCAATCGTTCTCGCAACAAACTTGCTCGATATACATCTCGTTCATTTGCTTGAAGAGTAGTACCTGCATGTTGTTGCAAAAAACCCGGCTGCATATAAAGCATACACTCGTTCAAAATAGCAATAGGTATATTCTGGATTATACCCAAATATATACCTAAACGAACGTTAGATAAACAATTTGCAGCTTCTTCGCTCGTTAATATTCTGGCATATAGTAAAGTTCCTAAAGAACGATTGAGACGATCAGCTAAAGCAATTGACGCATGCTCTATTAATGCTGTACGTGCTTCAGTCTCTTTTTGAATAATTTGTTCAGTTACACTTTGCAAATCTAATAAAATATCCTTTTCTGACTTACCAAGTGTGATTTGATTGGAGATTTGATAATAATTGCCGACTGATTCCGTTCCCTCACCATACATTCCTCTCACAACCATACCAAGTCGTGGCATCGTGCTTATGAGAGAACTGATTTGGTTCGTCATAGTTAATGCGGGTAGATGCATCATAATAGACGCTCTTAAACCTGTTCCTGTATTTGTAGGGCAACTTGTCAAATAACCAAAAGTATCGTCAAAAGCATACGGTAGATGGTGCTCTAATAGTCGATCAATTTGATCGGCACTTTCATACGCTTTTGCTAGTTGTAACCCCGGCTGCAAACACTGAATACGAATATGATCCTCCTCATTAATCATTACGCTTATCGATTCATCTTTTGACAATAAAACCGATCCGACTCTCTCCTTATCCGCTAGCTGAGGACTGATTAAATGCTTTTCTACTAATACTTTACGCTGTAACGCTGGCATGTCATGCAAAGAAAAGTAAGAGAACTGAAAATGTTCTTCTTCATCTGCATCAATCAAGACATTTGAAACAGCTTTATCAATTTGCATTGCCTCTTCATCAGAAAATGCTCTTGGAAAACGGAAATCCGTTAGGTTACGCGCTAATCTGATGCGAGTGCTCATGACTATATCACCATATTGCCCTTCTTCTTGCATCCAATTAGTTGTTGGATTGTGTAAAAAGTGCTCAATGTTCATCTTGAGACTCACCTCCAACTTGTAACTTTTTTTCAAGAGCACGGACATTATCCCGCATAGTCGCTGCATCTTCAAACCGCTCTTCTTCTATGGCCACTTTCATATCCATACGAATCGCCTCAATTTGTCTTTTTAATTGATACAACTCATTAATAGAACCTGGCACTTTTCCAACGTGTTCCACGGCTCCATTATGCAAACGTTTTAAGACCTGAGGTAACTGCTCCTTAAAAGTTTCATAACAGCTAGGGCAATTAAATTTACCCTCATTCAAAAATTGATGATATGTCATACCACATTCCGGACAAATCTCATGTTCCTGTGCTTTCTGTTCGTTTACATTTGGTGCTGCAACTGACCAACTCGGTGTACCAAACCAATTTGAAAAAAGTTTATGCATTGAAATTGGATCGGCATTAAAGTCGAGGTTCAAATGGAAAGAATCAAGTTCTTTATTGCACACTTCACAGAAATGCCTTGTCGTTTTTTTACCATTCTTCATTTGTGTCACCGTGATAGTGGCCGGTCTTTGTTTACAGTTTTCACAAATCATACCCTCGCACCTCTTTTACAATTGCTTGTCATATTTTATAGTCAGTAGCATTGCTTGTAGGATACGCGCACGTAGCTCATCACGTACCGGTAAATTTATTCTTAACACAGAACGATCAAGAGCTGCTAGCATCATTTTAGCTTCTCTTTTCGTAATTACGCCTTCGTCAATTAAACGGAAAATCAAATCATCCGTCATAGTTTGTGAAGCACCTTCATCTACTTGCTCAATCACTTGATTAATTAAATCTGCTTTTGAACTAGCTTTGACGCGCAAAATCCGTATATATCCTCCACCGCCACGTTTACTTTCAACTAAATAGCCACGCTCTGCGGTAAATCGTGTATTTATAACATAATTAATTTGAGAGGGTACGCATTGAAATTTATCAGCAATTTCACTTCGTTTAATCTCAATATGTCCTTCTCCACCTAATTCGATAACCTCTTTCAAATAACCTTCTATTATGTCAGAGATATTACGCATTTCAAATTCCACCTCGCTTGCATCACTGACTTTGACTATCTTTGACTATATTTGAATATATTATACACAGCCTATTAAAAATCACGCAATTTAAATGCTCACCTAATTGCTTTTCACTTGTTCAGCTTCGACTGACATCTAAAATTGGAACGCTAAAATCCGCTATTTTTTACTATTCTACCCATGTTTAAACTATTAAAAAACCGCGATAGCAAAAAAGCTATCGCGGTTTTATCGTATTAATACCATTTCCCAACAATCGGGTAATCCCAATCTGTATCATTAAGAGCCTTCACAATACCTATTACTGGTACGACCACAGTCATAATCAAAAAAACCACTAAGAATGGAAGTCCAATTAATAAAAAACTAAAGATGCCTGAAACAACGACTAATGCCCACATAACAAATTGGAACAATAACGCTTGAATAGACAAACGTTTAATTTGTTTATCGTCAATAAATATATAGAATAGGATTGGCAATAATAATGGAGCAAAAAATGCACTTGCATGAAGAATTACTTTTAATCCTTTAGATTCCAATTAGAGCAACTCACTTTCATTTTTTTATACTTCTTATCTATGTATACGATTAAAAAATCCATTAGTTTCATATTCAATTCAAAAAAAGGAACATTATTATTATCCTTGCGTCCTCTGTAGTAACGAACAAAAAGGAGGAGTATTCCTTTGAAAAAAGTATTGTTATTCATCGGAAGTATCGCGCTATGCTTAATCATTTTCATTGCAATGCCATATTGTTTATTGAAAAATTCATTTTCTAATGATTGCGAAACTAAAACTTCTTCATGCTCTAAAACCATAGAGCATAAAATAAAAATCATCAACTCAATCAGTGATTCGGATTTGCTACATCAAGATACTATTGAAAATTCGACCGAAAAAAGTAGGAATCAAATTGTTTTGAAGTTTCTCCAAACCGACAACTAAATTCTACAATATATAAAAGAGGGTCGCTATATAGAAGCGCCCTCTTTACTATTTATACAATATTCAACGTCTCTCCGTGACAATATGATGCCATTTATGAGAGGATAGTTATATATTAGTTGAAACGAGGACTATCTATGATTCGAACCCTTGGCATTACTAACAATCAAGAACTAAAAATGGATTTTCCACTAGAAGAAATAAGCAATAACTCTTTTGAATGGTATTGGATTGATTTTGATGAACCCACAGTACAAGAAGAACTGCTACTTAGTACATTCTTTCACTTCCATCCACTAGCTATTGAAGACTGTTTAATGCGTTTACAACGGCCAAAGCTCGATTACTATGACGACTACCAATTTTTGGTTTTACATAAATTAAATGAGAATACCTTTGAAGCTGAAGAGGTTAACATGTTCGTTTCCAAGAAATTTGTAGTAACTTTTCATAAATCGCCAGTAAATGAATTTGATATCGTCCGTTCACGTTTACAAGATCAGCCTCAGAACTGGGAACGCGGTGCTATTTTCGTGACTTACCAAGCAATAGATAAAATCGTTGATAGTTACTTCCCTATGGTCTACAACATTGAAGACCATTTAAATACAATTGACGACGAACTAAATTACCAAAGTAACGCTAAATCAATGCGCTATGTGTTTGACTTAAGAAGTGATTTACTCCATATTCGACGTACTATTTTACCAATGCGAGACCTATTATATCGTATTTTAAACTCCGAACGCTTTGCACTGATTAAAACTGAACGGGCTTACTTTGGCGATATCCATGACCACCTCATCAAACTAACTGAAATGGTCGAATCTAATCGCGAACTTACGGCAGATATGCGGGATAGTCATATGTCGATGAATGCAAGCCGCATGAATGGCATTATGATGATTTTAACTATTATTTCCTCAATCTTCATTCCATTGACCTTTATAGCAGGCGTTTACGGTATGAACTTTGAGAATATGCCTGAACTACATTGGCATTACAGTTACTTTATCGTTCTAAGCATAATGATTTTCATTGCCGTATTCATGTTAGTTTGGTTCAAATACAAAGGCTGGTTTGACCTATTTAAACCATAAAAAATGCAGGCTCCTCACAATTGGTGAAGAGTCTGCATTTTCACTTTAGTCCATCATCTTTAGCATCTTTTAAGCCAAATAAAACAAAAGAAATTACACCTGAAAATAATGCTGCACCAGCTGCTATCATTATACGAGAGTTCATAGGAACCTCTGTATAATCTTTATTCAATAACATCATTGCTGATACCACTACAACAGCCATTATTGGTAAAGCAAATTTCATTCCACGTTTACGATCCATTGACCAATACATCCTTTTCTCCAAGACATTTCTTATATTGTAGCATGGACCCCCTATAAGAACACGGTGAAACAATATGTGACATCGATTGTTCACTTTTTTGTATCATCTTAAAAGGAACTTTTTCTACAAAAAGACCTTGCAAACCCTTACATCGTTACTTTATACCTTTAATTTTTACTTGAAATATCCCAATTTATTAATTAATTATTACTATATTCACATCAAAATGGTATATATATTATGTTTATAGATACGTTAAAAATGGTAGAATAGAATCATCATAAACTAAATTTCGCTAATAGTAGAATGGAGAAATTGACGTGTCAATTTGGACAATGAGAAAAACTAGTAAAGTAAAAGAACACTATTTTCAAACAGAACACTATATAAATCAAGTTACTTTAAATGTAACGAGACATCATGATATACAAAAACAATTTCAATTATTAGATCTAAAAAAACAAGATTTAGCTATCTTAAAACAACTACAACCATTAACACAGGAACTTATAACAGAAATGGTCGAGAAATTTTATGATTCTATCAGTCAATCAAACAATTTAATGAGTATTATTCAAAATCATTCTGAAATCAACAAGTTAAAAGTGACATTGTCACGCCATCTATCTGAAATGTTTGAATGTCATATTAATGACGCTTATATTGAACAACGCAAAGTTATAGCAAAGGTACATGTTCGTATAGGTTTACAATCTAAGTGGTATATTAATTCATTCCAGTCTTTAACTACATCTTTCATTCGTTTTGTTAATAGTTTGGAACTCGATACGAAAGAGTCTACTTTAGCAATTGAGGCATTTTCTAAGTTAATAAATCTCGAACAACAGCTAGTCATCGAGGCTTATGAAAACGAACAAGACCGCGTAAGAGAGAAATCGGATAAAACAAAACAAAAGGTTGTTAACTCAGTTCAAAGCACGGCACAAGAGCTATGTGCAATTAGTCAAGAAACAACAGCCTCACTACAATCTTTAGCTAGCCAATCAGATGATATTGCACAATCAACGCAACAAGGATTAACGTTTGTTACTTCTACTCAAGAAAAGTCTGATAGTGGCAGAGAACTATTAGATGCGCAAACAAAATTGATGAACAAAATGTCTGCAAGTGTCTCATTATTAGATGGAACAATGAATAGATTACGTATTTCATCCAATGAAATCACACAAATTGTACGTCTAGTAACAGACATTGCCGATCAAACCAATTTACTTGCATTAAACGCTTCAATTGAAGCAGCACGTGCTGGTGAACATGGTAAAGGTTTCGCTGTCGTAGCTGACGAGGTACGTAAATTAGCTGAGGAAACAAAAAGTGCTGTTCACAATGTCTCACTTCTTATCAAGGATACCGAAAATAACATCGAGAATATGTCAACTTCAGTTAAGGATGTTGATGTTCAAATCTCCAAAGGTGTTGAAATGCAAAGTGACCTTTCACAATCATTCAATATTATCGCTGAAGCGGTTGCAGGTATAAAAGAGAAAAATGAAAATACAACAAAAGACATTACTAGTATTTCTCGTCTACTTGAGGATTTGAGCCAGGGAGCTGCTCAAGTATCTGCATCATCTGATCATTTAATTGAAATTACGAGCCAACTAAATTAAGAAAACAGGCTGTTCGCCATGAAAAGTCATAGTGAACAGCCTGTTTTTTTATTTTTGATAAAATTTCTTTATTCCATAAAAGCCACCAAATACAAATATAGCTCCAACAAAAATGATAGCTATAATACACATCATTTCTGACATCTTTTTACGCTGTAACATCTCGTTTGGTGAAAACAATATAACTAATTGCCATGAAAATGACTACGTAAACTGATAACACTACAAGTGCAAGTGACATTGTTGTACCTTCAACAAATGCAGTACCATATACAAATTGCGTTAAATCCGTATACGTAAAGAATAAGTATTTTACAAATTCATATTTGCTTAAGAGGAGTACAACATTACTTCCCATAAACCATAGGAACATTGAAATACCAATTGCTAATGCATTTGAACGGAAAACAGACCCAATCATAAAGGCAAATGTTGCAGTTACAAAAATATTAACTGATGAAATTAAATATAAATACAATGAACGTAGCCAGATCGACTGTTCTACTACTTCACTGCCATTCCATTTCAAGTAACCTACACCACTTGAATCAAATAGTATAAGACCAACAATTACAGAGAAAATCCAAGTGACTGCTGCCATTACTATCCCGAATAATAAAACCGTAGCAAACTTAGATGTAAGTATTTTCCAACGATTTACTGGTCGCGTTAATAACATTTTAATTGTACCTTCTGAAAACTCAATTGCTACAATTCCAGCCGCAATAACGACAACAAACATAGTAACTACCGCCAATATACCATGAGAGCCTAACACAAAGCTTTCCATACTCGTTTCATCTTCAGGTGCAATATCATTCTTCAGGCGATATTCTGATATACTATTTTTTTCGACTATATCTTCTTTTTCATCTTTAGATAGACCAGCTTCTTTTAGCGTTTTTTCATTCTCGGCAATAGTAACCTTTTCTTGTTCTTGCCAACTCAACTTCGGTGCATCTTTCCCTTCAGCCTTTTCTGTAGTCACGGCTCCACCAGTTGAATCATCCGCCGAACTATCCATAGACGATATCCACTTATTTATCCCACCCATACCAATTACTAGTACAATTAGCATAATTAACATAATCCAAGTGGCTTTTTTACGCCACAACTTCATCCACTCATTTTGAATTAGTTTCAGCAATTTGGCCACCTCCTGTCATTTCTAAGAATTGATCTTCTAATGTTTTATGATAAGGATTTACCGCATAGATATTAATATCACTAGCAACAAGTGCCTGCACAATTGCTGGAATTTGTGTTTTCTCAGCCTGTACGAGCCATCCTTTCTCATGCTGTTCAAAAACAATACCTGCATCAGCAAAGACTGTCGTGATATTAGCATTTTGTTCCGTTTCAATATAGTAATTTGACTGCTCGTCATTATTCATTTCACGCATATCAATCAGCTTACCATTTTGAATAACTGCAATTCTGTCACACATTAATTCTATTTCAGAGAGTAAGTGACTTGATACGAAAACAGAGACACCTTCCTCCTCCGCAATTTTACGTAAATAGTTACGGAATTCTCGAATACCCGCTGGATCCAAGCCATTCGTAGGTTCATCTAATATTAAAAACTTAGGTTTATTTAGCAAAGCCTGTGCTAAACCTAAACGTTGACGCATCCCTAACGAATACGTCGATACTTTTTCACGAATACGCTTTTCTAAACCTACTTGACGAATAACTTCATCAATTCGCTCTTTTGTTACGTTTTTATTCATACGTGCAAAGTGTTCAAGGTTTTTATAGCCCGATAAGTATTTATACATCTCAGGATTTTCTACGATTACACCTACTTTGCTAATCGCTTCCTCAAAATGCCTTTGTACCGACTGGCCATCGATGAAAACCTCCCCGCTCGTTGGCTTCATAAGACCTACCATCATACGAATTGTTGTCGTTTTCCCCGCTCCGTTTGGTCCTAAAAATCCCGTAATTTGACCGGGATACAAAGCTAAATTTAAATCATGGATAATCTTCTTACCTTTAATTGTTTTTGATAAATTTTTTAGTTCAACAATTGGTTTATTGTCCAACTTTGTCACCTTCCTTCAATAAATTTTTCAACCATGTAATCGTATCTTGGTTGTATACTTCACGGATGTTTTCAATTTCTTCCTTAGCCACTATTTGTCCTTTTTGAAGAACGATAATACTATCTAACAAAGGTTCAACTTCCCTAATTTCATGGGTAGAAAGGAATATTGTTTGTGTTTCTGAATCTGTAAATTGAATAAGCCCTTTAATCAAATTCTCGCGTACGAGTGGGTCAAAACCAGAGAATGGTTCATCCATTAAATAATAAGATGCATCTCGCCCTAGTGTAGCTGCCATTTTCAAACGCCCACGATTACCCTTTGACATATTCCTCAGCTTTACATCTAATGGAGTATTCAAAAACTTTGCGACAATACAAGCTTTGTCATAATGGAAATCTACGAATTGTGAGTCGTAATAACGGAAAAGTTCCTCTCCAGTAAAGTAAGGATAAAACAAATCTAAGTCAGGTAAGTAAGCGATATGCTCGGCACTCCCTCGATTGGCTTTTCTACCATCTAATTGTACTCTGCCGCTCGTAGGATGTAATAAACCAGCAATTATTCTTAACAGCGTAGATTTACCACTACCATTTTCTCCAGCTAACCCAATAATTTTTCCATTTGGGATAGTAAAAGAAACATCGGCTAACACGGTTTTTTTTCCGTATTTTTTTGTGATTTTATCAACTGTTATCATACTTACTCACCTCGTTCCTTTGATTGCAATACCTCTATAATTTCCTTTTGAGTAAAGCCTAATGACTCTATACTGTGAATGAAACTTTCAACTAAACCTAACTTCATCTCTTCACGTAGTTCAGCTAGTCGCTCACGATTTTCCGTTACGAATGTACCTTGACCACGCTTCGTTTCCGTAATACCCAATTGCTCCAACTCCTTGTATACGCGCTGCATTGTATTCGCATTAACGCCGACTTCAACAGCATATTCCCGAACTGATGGAAGGCGATCTCCCGACTTTAAACTTCCACGAATAATATCACCACATATACGATTCACGAGCTGTTGATAAATTGGTTTATCCTTCAAAAAGTCTGCTGTCATCGTTGTTCAACTCCTCGATCAAACCACTTTAATGCGATAACGTAGAAGAGAACTGTTACGATGGAATAAAATAGAATGGATCCCAAATAAAGATTTCCTAGTAAACCAGGTATTTCCGTAATCTTAAGTACCACTTTCCGAAATGAAGTTAAAGGGATTTCTAACGTATTAACCCACTTTTCCACCCGTGCTAGCTCTAACATTTTTGGCCAAAGTAAAGTAGCTATCATTCCAACCACAACGGTAATAAACCCAGTGAAATTCCCAGTGTACGGTTTTATTTTCATATGGAAAATCCATAACAATAACACAGCAACAAACATAAACAATGAGTTTGATACGAGTAGTAATAGAAGGTAAATACCAAGTAAAGTTAACTCTCCTAACTCGGCAATATGGCTAGCTACTAGCAAAGTAATACCCGATACACCCAACACCACAAACACGGCAACCTCAAAAAGGATACTAAAGGCAATTTTAGAGCTTATGATTTGCCCTGTTGAAGCTGGCGTATGCAACCATACATCTACTCTTTTTGCATCTTGATTTAAACTGATGCAAAATTGAATCAATACTATAAAACTCACTAATAGTACCCAAATCCCAGTTATTACAATTGCAATTTCTGCATATTTGCCCTCCAAAGGAAAAACCTTCATTAGCCCTATTGGTACCAGGAGAATTGTCACAACTGTAGCTAATATAACTCCCCATATCCAAGAACGGTATAATAACCATTCCCTTCGAAATAGGCCTTTCCATTTTTCCATAAGTATACCTCACATGTTCTAGTGTACTAGATATATAGTACACCAGAACATGGATAAAATGCAAGTAATTTTGTAAACTAATTTCCAAACACCTTGTTCTTATGTTATCTCGCTAATCGCCCCACGCCTTGCTACCACTACCTTAACCTCATCCTAAAATGGCATCAATTGCTCTCCGTATTTGCTTTTCTTTATCTTCTGTCATTTCGAAACGCTTCAAAAGTTCATCGTTAGTAGTAATCACTTGATTCAATGTCTGTTCTACATGCTTTTGTGATGATTTAATACGTGAGTGCAATGACCATTCGGAGAAAATATCATCAAACACATAGTCCGCAAATGTAATAAATGAACCTCGCTCAACTTGTAAGTTTTCAACTTGGACTTCCTTCACATCCAATAGTTCTGTTTGGAAATTTTGAAGTGCGACCTGCGCTTTATGGATAGCATTTTCTGTATCATCTAATTCACCATGTTTTAAAGCGGTCGCAATAAACCCACCACCTAAAAACGTATCCCATGTTGAATAACCTTCAGCATTGTCTAAACGTTTCAGTGCAAACTGCAGTGATCTCTTCGCTACATCTCCGGCTTTTATTGCCTCTTCTATTTCCCGTTGTAAAGTCGTTAGTAACGATCTTTCTTCATACAACTCTCCCAATAGACGACACTCTGGCAAATTATTTTTGAAAATGAATTCTTCCTTCTCCTTAATAATTGCACTCCATCTATCATCGATATTTTGCCACTTAGGATTATTAAGTTCCGTTTGTATTTCAGATAAATCAGCTTGTATCGTCTCTTCCATCATCTGAGCTTCACGCCACTTTGCTTCTGCTGCTGTCATTTCAGACAATTCCTTTAATCGGATTTCATCCTGCTTGCCTGTCCACGTTCTGAACATATTTAAAAATGAAAAGCGGTCTAGCTTATCGACATCCTTTGTTTCTTTCTGTAACTTTCTATAATATCTTCCTGCCCTTATACCAATTTCTTCTAGTTGTTCTTGGAGTGCAGTTTGGCGGCGCAAAACTTTATCTCTTTTATCCATCTCAAACTTTAATTCCGCCTGATGATCATCTAGTTGTTGTAACATCTATTTAACCTCCCGAAATTACCTTTTATTAACATACGAAAAAGATAGTGAAATAGTTTCATTTATTTTGATAAACTAAAAGAATAATCGCGGGAGGGTGATCGTATTGGTTACTTTATATATTACAAGACATGGTCAAACGGAGTGGAATTTAGAGAAGCGGATGCAGGGCTGGTCTGACTCTCCTTTAACAAAAAAAGGGCGTCTAGATGCGGAAAAATTAGGGGATAAATTGAAAAAGATTCCCTTTTCTGCAGCATATATTAGTCCAAGTGGACGTACTGTGCAAACCGCTGAAATTCTTTTAAAGGGACGAGAAGTAACTACTATTCTAGACGAGGATTTACGAGAGATTAATGCGGGTGAATGGCAAGGAATGACTTTAAGTACTATTGAATCCAAATTCCCTTCCCAATATGCTACTTATTATGAACAACCCGAGAATTTTAAAGCTACTTCAGGGGAGAGTTTTCACGATGTAGAAAAGCGGGTTCTTTCAGCGTTAGATCGGATAATTAAAGCCGAACACGATGGAAATGTTTTAATCGTCACACATAGTGTTGTAAAGAAATTACTTATCAATTATTTTAAAGGAAATCCATTAAACTCTTTATGGGCTCCCCCTTTTATACATGGTACGAGCTTAACCGTTGTAGAAATAAATAGTGACGGACAAGCAACTTTGAAAATCATTGGTGATACTTCACATTTTGAATAAAAAAACCGTCCTTCTGCACGTAGACTCATGCATGAAGGACGTTTTTTTAGTGAGGCATTAAGCGTTTTGCTTTACGGTGCTCGCGACGTGCAGGGCCAGATTCGAATAATCGTTTTTCTGCTTCTGTTTCTGGGAACACGCCTGGTACCGGAACAGGTCTACCATTTTCATCGACTGCAACCATTGTCACAAAAGATTCCGTTGTTAACTTTTGTTCGCCTGTTAATAAATTGCGAGAAATTACACGTACATAAACTTCCATAGAAGAACGACCAGTAGTAGTTACTACACTTTCTAGCTCTAGAACATCTCCAACATGTGCTGGCGATACGAAATCAACTGAATCAATAGAAGCTGTAACAACTGCGCTTTTTGCATGCTTCATGGATGTAATCGCAGCAATTTCGTCAATATAAGCTAAAACTTTTCCTCCGAAAATAGAATTCATGTGATTTGTATCAGGGGGAAGAACTAATTTCGATTGTATAGTACGTGACTGACTCATCGGGATTGCTTCTGTCATTTTCTAAACACTCTCCTAAATCTTTTTTATTTCTAAAGTTTATTTTAAAGTTAATGCATTTATTTTTCTACAATTCAGACAAAAATAATATTCCAAACTATAAATGACAATTTTACTAACTTAAAATAACTTGAGAAAAACGGGCTTATTCGACTAATAATGCTAATAATTATAGATTATTTTCCATAGCTTCTCCACACATAGCCGCTTGTATTCTAAAAGGTAGGATTATGTTATTTTAAAGACCTGTATTTACCGTAATAAATTTCAATTCTGTCATATCTTCTACTGCAAATTTAACTCCTTCACGCCCATAACCACTCATTTTCACGCCACCATACGGCATATTATCAGTGCGGAATGTGGGAATATCATTAATAATAACAGCTCCTGCCTCTAATTCATCCGCAGCACGCATAGCATCGTCTAGCATATTAGTGAAAATCCCTGCATTCAAACCAAGGTCAGATGCGTTCAATAAATCGATTGCTTTGTCGAATGTTTCATATGGAACAATCGACACAATCGGTGCAAATACTTCTTGACAAACTACCTTCATATCAGATTCGACATTCATCATGACGGTTGGTGTCATAATACGTTCAGTAAATGTTCCGCCAGTTGCAACGATTGCTCCTTGGGCTTTTGCTTCTTCAATCCATGCTGCAATTCTTGATACTTCTTTCGGATTAATCATTGCACTGACATCCGTTAACCTATCAAACGGATCACCCACTACTAATTTGTCCGTTTCTGCTATAAATGCCTTTGTGAATTCATTGTAAATCGATTCATGAACAAAAATGCGTTGCAACGAAATACAAACTTGTCCAGCAAAGCCAAATGCACCGTTCACACAGCGTCCTACAATTTTTTCAATCGGTGCACTTGGTTCTATAATTAACCCAGCATTTGAACCTAGTTCAAGTGTAATTTTACGTAAGCCGACCTGTTCTTTTATTTTTAAACCAACAGATCCACTTCCCGTGAATGTTACTTTTTTTACTGCTGGATTTGTAACAAGCTCTTCACTTAGTTCACTTCCGCTACCCGTGACGATTTGAAGCACACCATTTGGTAAACCTGCTTCTTCAAAAATTTCTGCCATCACGATACTGCTTAATGGTGTTTGCGTTGCTGGCTTTAAGACAACCGTATTTCCTACAGCAAAAGCTGGCCCTAATTTATGTGCCACAAGATTAAACGGAAAGTTAAATGGTGTAATAGCAGAAATAACACCAAGAGGCACCCTCTTCGTCCAACCAATTCTGTTTGTTACCCCAGGTGCTGCATCCATCGGTACTGTCACACCATGTAATTGTTTGGCTTCCTCTGCCGCAAATTGATAGGTAGCAATGGTACGATCTAACTCACCTAGACTTGCTGTAATTGGTTTTCCTGCCTCAAATGTCAAGATTTCTGCTAATTCTTCACGGCGTCTGCGCATAATTTCAACGACACGATATAAAATTTCAGCTCTTTCATATGCAGTTGTTTTTTTAAAAGATTGAAATGCCTTATGTGCTCCTTCTATAGCACGTTTCACATCTGTTGGTGTTGCCTTTGCCACTTTCGCAATTACTTCACCACTATACGGAGATTGTAGTTTATAGCTCTCTGCTGTATCTTGCCAACTTCCATCTATCCAAAGTTTTGTTTCTTTCATTTTAGATACCTCCTATATCTCGATTACTACTCCTCTCCATGTTAACACTATTTTTTTACTCCATTGTAAAAACGCTCTTAACTATCACCAGCGCTGTTTGCTGCAGTAGATGAACTGACAATCACTGCTGTTGAAATCATCGCAGCTTGCTGAGCCTGTAGAATAGATTCTATTGAGGTGAGTACTGTCATTGTCGCTCCAGTTTGTGTTTCAATTAAATGCTTTGTTTCAAACTGAACTGCAATTGGTAAAATCATCTCTTTATAACCCCATTTAAAGAGCTTCATCTGTTCAAGGTCGTAATAGACATCAACAATTTGTTGTAGGAGTTCATCTTTCGCACCAATAGCTCCCAACAAACCAATTACCATATAATGCGATCTTTTTAATTTAATACCCGCACTTTTCAAATAATCACGTACATACAACACACTTTCCGTAAGTTGGCGGTTATAGCTAGAACTTGTAATGGTCATAATTTGTGATGTCCATTGTAATTCATCACTACTATAAAAACGATTACCCTTTAAATCTTTAAAGTAATCATTCATCGTCGTTGCACGTTCTTGTAAATCTCCTTCTTGTTGACTTAGTAGCACAGCAAAAGGGATATCTTCATGTGACGTAAGGAAAGGGTGATGCTTTCGAATGTTGTCGTAAAGCTCTTTTCCCTTACACGCTTGTTCCTTTTCTGGTATACCATCTGCATTGATAAAAAGAGCTGCTAGATAGGAATACATCGATCGTTTAAATCCTGCTTGCTTCAAGACTTCTTCTCGCGCTATTAATTGTCCAACTGCTGTACTTGGCAACTCATCTGTGCTATCTAAGAAAGCAACCATACTATGATGCACATAGGACCTTAGAGGTGATAATAATTTTGTCTGCTTTTTAATTTCATCTGATATTTCTATAAATCTTTTTGCGTTAAAAGCGCGTCCGGTTGTGACATAATAGCTAGCGATAGAGATTAAAAAACGCTTATCTACACTCCAGCTCACCGCATTTTTTAATCTATCATAAGTATCTTGTAAATCCTGCTTCACATGCATCATTTCCATAATATTCATCTCCTTTTTTTATTTTACGTATTAGTTAATTGATGGTTTCATTTTGTTATAATCAAAATAATTAACGAGTGAGGTGAGTATCATGACAGAATTTGATGTCATACAACTAACAAGTACTTTTCAATCAAAAGATACATTAAAAGTACAGCTTCAGGAACTTGACATATGCACAGGGGATTCCATTTTCGTTCACTCTTCGCTTAGCAAAATGGGATGGATTGCTGGCGCCGAGCAGGCTGTAATTGAGGCTTTAATGGAGACTATTACTGATGCAGGTACAATCGTTATGCCTGCTCAATCTGCTACCAATTCGGAGCCGTCATATTGGGCGCTACCTCCTGTACCAGAGCCTTGGTATCAAGCAATTCGCGATTCAATGCCAGCTTATGATCCGTATCTATCGCCTTTACGTGGCATGGGGAAAATAGCAGAGTGCTTTCTAAGACACCCTTCAACAGTTCGTAGCTCACATCCCACACATTCATTTATGGCATGGGGATTAAACGCAAAAAAATGGATGAGTTCGCATCCAATTGAAAGCTCATTTGGGCTTGCATCACCTCTTGGAAAAATGCTTCAACACAATATGAAGGTATTATTAATTGGTGTAGATTATGATTCCTGTACAGCTCTTCATTTATCAGAGTACCTTGCGGATATACAACATACATCTCCTCAAGGGGCGGCTATGTTGATAGAGGGTAAGCGCCAATGGGTTACCTTTGATATGTTAAATGTAGATTCAGATCGCTTCCTTGAAATTGGTAACGCATTTGAAAAGGCACATTCTGAACATGTACATTATGGAAAGTTAGGGCAAGCAAGCACTAAAATTATTTCAATGAAGCCACTTATCGAATACGGTACAACTTGGCTAAACAATCATGCAAAAGGGCCTCTAGCTACTTAACGCTAGAGACCCTTTTCTTTTATAAAAGTTTTTTCACTTCTGTATATTCTTCTTCAGTAAACGCTCGCGAACGTGTTAAAAAACGTTTACCTTCAACACCTTCAAGGGAAAACATGCCCCCACGCCCATCCACAACATCAATAATGAGTTGGGTATGCTTCCAATAATCATATTGGCTTTCGTGCATATAGAAAGGAACTTCACTTATTGAACCAAGAAGTACATCGACATCTCCTAGGATTAAGTCCCCTTCAGCATAGCACATCGGTGAGGAACCATCACAGCATCCACCTGATTGGTGGAACATGATAGGTCCATGTTTACTTTTAAGCAAGTCGATTAACGCTAAAGCTTCATCTGTTGCAATAACACGTTCTACCATGTTCAGAACACACCTTTCTTAGAAGAAGCCTTGTGCACCTTCACAGTAACTTACTAGCAAGTTTTTAGTCTGTTGGTAATGATCAAGCATCATTTTGTGATTTTCACGGCCAATACCAGATAATTTATAACCACCAAATGCAGCATGGGCTGGGTATTGGTGATATGTGTTTGTCCAAACTCGGCCCGCTTGGATTCCACGCCCCATACGGTAAGCTGTGTTCATATCGCGAGACCAAACACCTGCACCTAATCCGTATAATGTATCATTTGCAATTTCAAGCGCCTCTGCTTTGTCTTTGAAAGTCGTCACAGAAAGTACAGGTCCAAAAATTTCTTCCTGGAAAATGCGCATTTTATTGTGTCCTTTGAAGACAGTTGGTTTCACGTAATAACCAGTTGCAAGCTCACCATCAAGTTCATTTTGTCCGCCACCGATTAAGCACTCCGCACCTTCTTGTTTACCAATATCAATGTATGAAAGGATTTTCTCAAGTTGTTCATTAGAAGCTTGAGCACCCATCATGACATCAGTATCAAGAGGATTACCGATTTTAATCTCAGCGACACGTTTCAACGCTTTTTCTATGAATCTATCATAAATAGACTCTTGGATTAAAGCACGTGATGGACATGTACATACTTCACCTTGGTTTAGGGCAAACATAACAAACCCTTCAACCGCTTTATCTAAAAATGCATCATCTTGATCCATTACGTCTTCAAAGAAGATATTTGGTGATTTACCACCAAGCTCAAGAGTGACAGGAATTAAATTTTGGGTTGCATATTGCATGATTAGGCGGCCAGTAGTCGTTTCACCAGTAAAAGCAATTTTTCCGATTCTTGTACTTGTAGCGAGCGGTTTACCTGCTTCTAGACCGAATCCATTAACAACGTTTAATACGCCTGCTGGTAATAGATCTTGGATTAACTCTAATAATACAAGGATTGATGTTGGTGTTTGCTCAGCCGGTTTTAAAACAATACAGTTCCCTGCCGCTAATGCTGGAGCCATTTTCCAAACACCCATTAGTAAAGGGAAGTTCCAAGGGATAATTTGTCCAACAACGCCGATTGGCTCATGGAAATGATATGCTACTGTATCATTATCTATTTGGCTAATTGAACCTTCTTGAGCTCGAATAGCACCAGCGAAATATCTGAAGTGGTCAATCGCTAGTGGTAAATCCGCGTTTAATGTTTCACGTACTGCTTTACCATTATCCCAACTCTCAGCTACCGCTAAAAGTTCAAGATTTTCTTCCATACGATCTGCTATTTTATTTAGGATACGTGCACGTTCAGTAACAGAAGTAGTCCCCCAACTATCTTTTGCTGCATGTGCCGCGTCTAATGCAAGTTCAATATCTTCAGAAGTTGAGCGTGCTACTTTTGTAAATACTTGCCCTGTTACTGGTGATACGTTTTCAAAATATTGACCATTTACCGGTGCTACCCATTCGCCTCCAATAAAGTTATCATATCGCTCTTTAAAGTTAACTAGAGCACCTTCAGTATTAGGATTAGCATAAATCATCTTCTATCTCCCCTTTTACATTAATTTAAAACTGTCCACATAGAATACGCTTACATTTACATCAAATATAGAAATTTTATATTATTCAAGTGGTTGTCTACATTTACTATATTCCCTTACTTTAGAAGAAATTACAACTTAGAGAGCTCAATTTTCCAGAAAAGAATTTATGCTATCATATATAATTATATTACTCAAAAAAAGGTGGAAGATTATGCGTATAAATAAGTATTTAAGCGAGTCAGGAATTGTTTCAAGACGCGGAGCTGACAAGTGGATAACAGATGGTAAAGTAACGATTAATGGTGAACCAGCAACTTTAGGGAGCCAAGTAGAAGACGGTGACAAAGTGTGTGTAGACGGTAAACCAGTCGGTAAACAAAATCAATTTGTTTACATTAAATTAAACAAACCAGTTGGTGTAACAAGTACAACAGAAAAACATATTAAAGGTAATATCGTAGACTTCGTTAACCATCCACTACGAATTTTCCATATAGGTCGCTTAGATAAAGATTCAGAAGGACTTATATTATTAACAAATGATGGCGATATTGTAAATGAGATATTACGTGCTGAAAACAAACATGAAAAAGAATATATTGTTAAAGTGGATCAACCTATCACTACTCACTTCTTAAAGAGAATGGCTGAAGGTGTAGAAATTTTAGATACTACTACGTTACCTTGTAAAGTTGAAAAACTATCTAGCAATACATTTAAAATCATTTTAACGCAAGGTTTGAACCGCCAAATCCGTAGAATGTGTTCATCTTTAGGATATGCAGTAACAAGCCTACAACGAATTCGTATTATGAACATCAAACTAGATAACCTACGTGTCGGTGAATGGCGTGACTTAACAGAAAAGGAAAGCTCAGAATTATTTGGTTTACTGGATTATAAACCTAAGAATTAAATTAATGGTTAAGATAAATATTTGGGAGGGCTAGACAATGATTTCAATCAAGAGTACAGAAAATTTGACTGGCGCTCGCATTAGTGGCGACTTTTGGGACTTCGAAGAACTCGTCCATGCAATACATCACATCACTACTCTTGGCGAGCTACAATGTTCTTATGAGGGTGCTCGTATTAGGATTTTAAGTGTCTCCTATGATATACGTCTTGCCGCACAAGGTAAGCATAATATCGAATTCGTTATGAATGGAATGCATAAAGACATTATAAAATCACAGAATGTCATTGTTCCCGAACAAAATGTTTATCTATCCGTTGAAATATTGTGGCCTGAGTTGCTTTTTGCAACAATTGCTCTAAATAAATTTTCCCGATTACAACAAGACCATAACAATTGTCATGAGTGGAATTTACATATGACTACCATTCGAAAATTCCAAGCCAATATAATCGACTGTCTGAAAGATTCAATGAATCCCAATGACTTTAAACTTTTCATAAATATGCTTCAAGTCCATCAAACATCTATAGCAGACTATGCAGTTCAATATATAGATCTATTGAACCTGAAGTTCATCGAGATGACGCCAGAGGAACGGCAAATGAATCTATTATCATTTGCTTACAAAATTGCATATGAAGACACTGAATACCTCATATTAAAAAAACAGTTACTTGAAACAGCCAATATTACCAAAAGCCCCATTCATAAAATGAAGCTACCCTTAAAATACCCTAAAGAAATTGAATGGTAATTCAAAATATGTAAGGTGCAAATCGTAAAATCAATAATGTACTATTGGAGATTCATTCAACAGTTCCCAACAAACAAAGAACTGGGCACTAAGCTTTTCCAGAAAGTACGTAGGGCTACTTTACTCATTAGCTTATATTATTCAACGCCTTGGAGATGGAACGAAAATAATGATCGAGTACTTTCAACTCAGTATCACACAAATCATCCATTCTATAGGATAAATACAGTTTCTTTAGATTTTTTAATACTCTTAAAAAATCTAGTGCTAAAATATTTGGAGTAGTTTTAGCTAAAGTATTTTCACCTTTTGAGGGGTGAACAGTAATATTCACATCATGATTTTTAATTTTGAAAGCTAACTTATTAGTGTAAGTCTTCCCGAAATCAGAATAACTAGATTGCTTCTGTTGCAATAGTAAATTTAGAACTCCTTCGCACATACTTTCTATTAACATAAAATGGTGCATAGTTTCAAATTCACATATCCCATTATCACCATAAGCAAACGTGAGAATAGCATTAAATTCAAATAGATTCGACCAGTGCACTTCTCCATCATGGATATCTATAAATGATTCGTCATCATCCAATATGGTTATCTTAATCATTAGTATTCACTCCAGACTTAATAGCTATTTATCACATTTTGGTTTATAGATTTCACTAAGTTATACTACCTTTATAATACCCTATAATTTAACAATTTTGAATTGCATAAAAACACCTTCGATAGTTGTATGTATTGTTTACATACTCGATTCGAAGGTGTTTCTATTTTTTTATGAATTAAAGCTGATACTTATTTTTTACAAGCCTCCAAGATATGCTGCTTTAACTTGTTCAGTTTCCTTCAGCTCTTTTGCAGTGCCAGATAACACAACTCGACCTGTCTCGATAACATAGGCGCGGTCTGCAACAGACAACGCCATATGCGCATTTTGTTCAACAAGAAGTATTGTAGTACCCTCTTTATTTATTTCTTTTATAATACTAAAAATCGTTTTCACCATAAGCGGTGCAAGACCCATAGATGGCTCATCAAGCAATAATAATTTTGGTTTTGCCATAATTGCACGACCCATTGCAAGCATTTGTTGCTCACCACCGGACAAAGTACCTGACTGCTGCTTACGACGCTCTAGCAAACGAGGGAATAGCTCAAAGACTCGTTGTAAGTCTTTTGCTATGCCATCTCTATCTTTACGTAAGTAAGCACCTAGATCCAAGTTTTCCTCAACTGTCATATTTGCAAATACACGACGTCCCTCTGGAACATGTGAAATGCCCGCTTTAACGATAGATTGTGCTTGCTTCCCTGCAATAGAAGAACCAAGATACTCAATTGATCCTTGCTTAGGTTTTAACAAACCTGATAATGTTTTTAATAGGGTGCTTTTTCCTGCACCATTAGCACCGATTAATGTTACGATTTCACCTTCATTTACCTCCAAGGAGACGCCTTTTAATGCTTGGATATTGCCATAAAATACATTGATGTCATTTACTTTAAGCATATTATTCTGTAACCTCCTCACCAAGGTAAGCTTCAATAACCTTTGGATTATTACGAATTTCTTCAGAGGTACCGTCCGCGATTAATTGACCATGATCCAATACATAAATTCGTTCGCAAATGCCCATCACCAATCCCATATCATGCTCAATTAGTAAGATAGTTAAATCGAACCTCTTTCGAATTAATGCGATTAATTCCATTAAGTCCTTCGTTTCTTGCGGATTCATACCTGCTGCAGGTTCATCAAGAAGCAATAGTTTTGGACCTGCCGCTAGTGCACGCGCAATTTCAAGACGACGCTGCATTCCATACGGTAAGTTTTTTGCTAATTCGTCTCTATATTTATCTAGACCAAATATTTTCAAAAATTCAATCGATACCTCTTCCATTTTGGCTTCTCCCGAAAAGAAGCTTGGTAAACGAAATACGGAACTGAATATAGAGTGCTTCGCTAATGAATGGTTTGCTACTTTAACATTATCTAATACAGATAATTCTTTAAATAGGCGGATATTTTGGAATGTACGACTGACACCACTTTTTGTTACTTGGTGAGGTGACATATTATTGGTTCGCTTGCCATCAAATAGTATTTCACCTTCAGTAGGTTTATACACACCTGTTAACATATTAAAGCTCGTCGTTTTACCGGCACCATTTGGACCAATTAAACCGATTAATTCGCCTTGAAATAGCTCTAGATTCAAACCTTGCACTGCCTTTAATCCACCAAATTGAATGCCGACATTTTCTACTTTAAGAAGAAGGTTTTTGGTCATCTAGATTACCTCCTTTAGAACGCTTACCAAATTTAAAGTAGTCTGTAATTTCCTTTGTCCCCATCAAACCTGATGGCCGATAGAGCATTACAATAATTAATACTAAACTATAAATAATCATACGCGTTTCTGGAAATTCCGTTAAATACATTGAGATAACTGTCAAAAGTATTGCAGCAATAATTGCACCTGACATACTTCCTAGGCCACCTAATACAACGTATATTAAAATATCAAAAGATTTTAAAAAGCCGAATTGCGAAGGTTGAATAATATAAAAGTTATGTGAAAACAAACCGCCTGCAAGACCCGCAAAGAATGAACCTAACGCAAAAGCAACGACTTTATAATAGGTTGTGTTAATCCCCATTGCATCTGCTGCAATCTCGTCTTCACGGACTGCTATACATGCTCGCCCATGCCTAGATTTTGTGAAGTTTGTAATAATAATAACTGTGATGAAAACACCAAAGAACGCATAGGTCCAAGTAGTCATTTGTGTGATTTGCATACCTGCTGCTCCACCAACATACTCCGTGTTTAAGAAAATAATTCGAATGATCTCAGCGAAGCCTAGAGTTGCAATCGCTAAATAGTCACCTTTCAAACGTAAAGATGGTATACCGACAATCAATCCAGCAAGTGCCGCTACAATTGCACCAATAAATAATGCAACTGGGAAAGGTAAGCCTAAATTCATCGTACAAATTGCAGAAATGTAAGCACCTACTGCTAAAAATCCTGCGTGGCCTATTGAGAATTGTCCCGTAATCCCAATAACAAGATGTAAACTTACAGCCAAAATGATATTAATGGCAATCGTGATTAATAAGTTTGAGTAATACATATCCAGTTGTTCACTAGAAATCATGAATTGTACGATTGCGTAAACGACAAGAGCAATGATTGCATATAGCCAAAATACTTTAGACTTTTTCATAAGTACCACTCACCTACACTTTCTCACGGGTGTTTTTACCAAAGATACCCGATGGTCTAAAGATTAATATTAAGATCAATATGACAAATGCCGCAGCATCTCTCCATAAAGAGAAACCTAATGCACTAACAATTGACTCTACAATGCCAAGTACCATGCCACCAGCCATTGCACCAGGGATAATACCAATTCCACCAAGTACTGCAGCTACGAAAGCTTTAACTCCTGGAATAACACCCATTAACGGGTCAATTTTTGTATAATATACTCCGAAAATTACACCTGCTGCTCCAGCTAATGCAGAACCAATAGCAAAGGTAGCAGAGATTGTATTATCAACATTGATACCCATTAAACGGGCTGCCTCTACATCATGTGATACTGCACGCATCGCCTTACCAATTTTCGTTTTATGTACAATAAATTGGAGAATAAGCATTAAAGCTATTGAGACTGACAAAATCATAATTGATTGAATACTAATTTGTGCGCCAAATAAGTTGAACGTACCTTTTGATAAGACATCTGGATACGCTTCGGGTTGGGCTCCACGGAAGTAAATCACACTATACTCAATTAATAATGACACACCGATTGCTGTGATTAATGCAGCTATTCTCGTAGCATTACGAAGCCTTTTATATGCAATACGTTCAATAAGCACTCCAAAAATCGCACAGACAACCATAGCTAAAAGTAATGCTGGAAAGAATCCTAAGCCCCATCCTGATATTGCATAAAATCCAATAAATGCACCGATCATAAATACATCACCGTGTGCAAAGTTAATTAGCTTGATAATACCGTAAACCATCGTATAACCTAATGCGATTAGAGCATAAATACTACCGAGTGAAATACCGTTTACTAGTTGTTGCACCCATTCCATAAAATCTCACTCCTTTTAAACCCTTACCGGGTAAGTTAAAACGCGAAAAGGGAGGTCTGTGCCTCCCCTTTCTATTAGAAAATCATTAAGGATTAACTTTAGAGTTGAACACTTGTTTACCGTCTTTAAATTGAAGGACTGTTGCTGTTTTCACTGGATGATGATTTTCATCAACTGAGAATGTACCTGTTACTAATGGCAAATCTTTTGTTGCTGCTAAAGCTTTTTGAACTGCTTCACCATCTGTAGATCCTGCACGTTCTATGGCATCTTTTAACCAATAAACCGTGTCATAACCAAGAGCGTTAAACGCATCTGGTGCTTTATCTTTATTTGCGGCTTTAAATGCATTTACGAACTTTTGGATCTTTTCATCTGGATCTTCAGAAGAATAATGGTTTGTAAAGAATGTGTTATTTAATGCATCTTTACCAGCTAACTCAACCATTTTTGGTGAATCCCAACCATCGCCACCCATAAGAGGTACATCAATACCTGCTTCACGAGCTTGTTTTACAATCAAGCCAACTTCTTCATAGTAACCAGGAATATAAATGAATTCTGGTTTTTTGGCTTTTAAACGAGTCAATATAGATTTAAAATCTGTATCTTTTGCGATATATGCTTCTTCAGCCACTACTTTACCGCCATTAGCTTCAACTGTTTCTTTAAATGATTTAGCTAAGCCTTTTGCATAATCACTAGAACTATCCGCATAAATTGCTACATCCTTAAGTTTTAAAGTTTTTGTTGCAAAATTTGCTGCAATTTTCCCTTGGAATGGGTCAATGAAGCACGTACGGAACGCATAATCATTGACAGAACCATCCTCATTTACTGTTACAGTCGTAGATGTAGCAGACGGTCCAATTATTGGCATTTTATTTTTATTTGCAATTTGAACGGCAGCTAATGTATTACCCGATGTTGCCGAACCAATTTGTGCTACAACCTTTTCTTGGGTTGCTAATTTAATTGCTGCTGCTGTTGCTTCAGCTGCATCTGATTTGTTATCAATTTTAACTTTTTCAATTTGTTTACCATCAATACCGCCTGCTTCGTTAATCTCATCAATTGCTAACTCTGCCCCTGCAGCAACTCCTGAGCCGTAAGACGCTACACCACCTGATAGCTCTAAGTTCATACCAACTTTAATGACATCACTGTCTTTACCACCACTGCCGCTACCACCACTAGTCGTACCGTCTTTGGCACCACAACCTGCTAAAGCTCCAATGATCAATGAAGAAGCTAAAAATACAGAAGCAAATCTTTTTAGTTTGTTTTTTGATATCATATGAATCCCCCTTTAATTATAAAACTATATTTTTAGATATTTCTGATAATTATAAACAATTAGATTACTATACGCAATACAATAAAATAATATTTAATAGATTATCGGTCTTTAACGGGTTCTAATTACATTCAATATATTAAAACATTCTGTCAATTACGTCTATAGTAATTTTTAGTTAATTTAAAATATTCTTATATATTATGTTGGTATTATTATTTTATGCTATTTATATACTATTATCCTTTTTAAACAGTATATTTATGTCATTTTATAATCATAAAGAAATCTCGAGAAATATAATTAAAATTCCTCGAGATTTCTTTTTAAATTTTGCTATATTCCTTTTTTGATAATCTCCCCGGCCAAAATGCAAAGCGACCAGAAACTGTAGTTAATGCTGGTACTAATAGTGGACGAACGATAAAAGTATCTAACAAAATCCCAATCGCAGTCACAACACCAAATTGTACAAGCACTTGAATTGGCAATGTTGCTAATACAGCAAAGGTTCCAGCTAAAATAAGCCCTGCGGACGTAATAACACTACTCGTATGCACAACGCCGTCTGCCACTGCATCCTTATGGCTATGAGTCCGTCGTTTCTTCCATATCTCTGACACCATGAAAATATTATAATCTTCACCTAATGCTACTAAAAATACGAAAGAATACAGAGGAATAGATCCTTGAATTGCCTCTGCTCCAAAACCATAATGCAACACTAGCCATCCCGCACCCAATGCACCTAAAAATGAAAGAACCACAGTACCTAATAAATAGACGGTTGCTGTAATTGACCGCAAGTACACTAATAATAGTATCGCTATAATAGCAATCATTGTAGGCATGATAACTGATTCATCTCGAGCAATAGTTTCTTTTGTATCGTATTGTATTGCTGTTTCGCCACCAATCCAGAAACTGTTTGTGGCATTCTCTATACCAGCCTCTTTTAATAATGTATTAACTTTCTTCTTCAAATCGGGAATATGCTCTAATGATTCAGCAGAATATGGATTATCAGAAAGTGTTAATTCATACAACTGAATATCTTTATTACTACTTCCTTGACGAGCTTTTTTTACACTGTCTATATAATCTAATTTAGATAGATTATTTTGTAAATCTACAGTCGCTCCATTTGTATCAACAATTACCTTTACAGGAGCAAGCTCTCCAGGGGAAAAATTATCAGAGATAAGCTTAAATCCTTCTCGTGATTCCATCTCTTCTGGGAATGAAGAAAGAATATCGAAAGTAAAGTGTACTCGTGGCACAAAAGCCGCTAAGCATCCAAGTAAAATTACCGTTGCCGTAATAACAAACCACGGCTTATGCGTCACAAGATGCCCCACTTTACGACTAAATTTATGCTGTGGCTTCGGTTCTTTATAAGGTTTATTTTTTTTATTAGCTCTAGCTTTCTCCATATCGATAGTACGTGGAACAAAAGGATAAAATACAACACGTCCAAATAGAACAAGCAATGCTGGTAAAATCGTTAGTGCTGCAATCCCCATAACTAATATTGCAAAACTAAACGGTACTGCAAATCTTTGGAACGAACCATAATGTGCAAGTCCAAGGGTACCTAGACCAATAACAACTGTTAAAGCACTCATAGCAATGGCGCCACCTGAATCTCTGATAGCAAGCTTCATCGCCTTGTACTTATCTGCTTCCTCTAGTAATATTTCACGGTATTTTGATATTAAAAATAAACAATAGTCTGTTCCTGCCCCGAAGAGTAGTACTGTCATAATTGATACTGCCTGGGCATCCTTACTAATCCAACCTTGTTCTGCAAAGAAACCTAATGAAGGACTAATAATCCCATAAGCAAATCCAACAATAATAAGAGGAATAATTGCTAGTAGCGGTGATCTGTATAACAAAATAAGAAGCACTAAAACAAGCAATACTGTTGCAATCATTAGTTTAATATCTGCTGAAGAGAACAAACTAACTGCATCAATTTGAATCCCAACTGGTCCTGATAGACGTAGCTGCATCTCTTCACTACCTAATTTTGCAGCGAAAGGGTCTTTTCCTAATTCTTCTTTAACAATTTTTTTAAATTCATCTGTGCTTTTTTTAAGTTCATCTGTATTTGCAGCTTTATCAAAGAAAATAGGCGTTACAATTGTTGTACCGTTTTCAGATGCACTTGCAGCTAAAGATTGCGGTGGTAATTTACCTAATGGAGGTAATACTGTTTGTTGATTTAATGTATTGTCAGCTAATTTCTTGTATACATTTTGAATAGCTGAATAATCCTCAGTCGATAATTTCCCTTCACGATGCCATACAACTAATAATGGATTCCCCGAGCCATCGGAAAACTCCTGATCGATTAATTTAGCAGCCTGTTGAGACATTGCGTCGACTGGGACATTTTCAGCTGAATCATTGTCAATACTGTTTACTTGTGGCCATATAAATGATAAAACTGTTACGAGCAATACCCACGTTGTAAGTGAAATCCAACGTGACTTCTTTCCCCCAACTAATTCACCCCATACTTCTAATGGATGTTTTTTCACGTTCTACCACCTTCCTAACACATTTATTTTTATTATATATACTGGTCAGTTAATTTTTCAAGTTATTTCATCTAATATGCTATAATATATGTAAAATAACCAAGTAGGAGGAGTTCAAGTGAGGCAGAAATCACGTAGCCTTGGGAGACCTCGTCAAAATCAAACGACAAAACCAACAAAAATGATTATTTTAGATACAGCAACAAAATTATTTATTCAACACGGCTACAAAATTGTTTCAATGGATGATGTAGCAAAAGAGTGTGATATTACAAAAGCATCTGTCTACTATTATTACTCTACGAAAGCAGATTTATTTACTGATGCTATGGTACATATGATGCAGCGGATCGCTTCGCGTATTTCGCAAATTTTAGCAACAGATGCGCCTTTAAAAACAAGATTATATCAGCTTGTTAAAATTCAACTATCCGCAACAATTGATGTGGATATGGGTAGCTTTATGCGCGATGCAAAATCGCATTTATCCGAACAACAATTGCAAATGATGAAAGAATCTGAGGAACAGATGTATGAGGCTGTAGAAAAAGTATTAATAGATGCTATGAACACGGGTGAAATTCCACAATTCGAACCGAAATTTGCAACGCATTCCTTTATGTCCTTATTAAACGTAGGCAATTATCGCGATGCGAAATCGAACTCCATATTTCCTTCCATTGATGAAGCGACAACGCAAATTGTTGATTTTTACCTTAGAGGTTTAGGTGTTCAATAAAACACCTAAATCTTTTTATTTTTGAACATTAAAAAGTAAAGACTAGCTAATACTATACCAAACAAAAGATGACCAACAATCCACACAACCAATGCATTAATGGAGGTAAAGGCCGGCGTTCTATTAGATAGTGCTGTTGTTGGAAAATAAACTATAGATATTAGAATTGATACTGAAATCACTACAGTTGATTTATGTCTTTTAAAACATTTTTTCATGTAAATTATGTATACGAAAAAAGCTGATAAACCGACTCCAATAATTAGATGCAGTAGAAATTCCACAATCTCTGGGTAATGATGTTGTCCCAATATCGGAATATAATCAATATTTAACAACAGAGTGTACACTTTTATACCGAAATGACTTTCAACATACTTAAATAAGAAGCCGAGGAAAAGACCCGAGATAGTACCTGCAGTAATACTTGGTATAACGAAAGCTGTTTTTCTCACTACTAACACCCTTTCCTAATTGTTTGCTGAACTATAATTGGAGGTACTGGTATGAAAAAAATCATCGTTTGGTTCAGAAAAGATTTAAGAATTCACGATCATGCCGCACTTTTTGAAGCCGCTCATCAGGGGCATATTATACCTGTTTTCATTTGGCCATCTGAAGAAGAATTTGAATATAAAGATAGTGCTGCTGCAAAATGGTCGCTTCATCAATCATTAATATCACTAAAACAAGATTTAGCAACAAAAGGTATACCTCTTATTATCCGTAAAGGCATTATACAAAAAGAGTTACTTCAGCTTGTAAAAGATACTGCTGCTGACGCAGTTTTTTATAACATGTGCTATGAACCATTCATGGTGCAATCTGTATTTGAAATTGAAGTACATCTTTCAAAATTAGGAGTTGAAGTGCAATCATTTCATGGTAATCTACTGTATCAACAATGTAACATTTTAAATAAAAACATGTCTCCATATAAAGTATTCACTTCTTATTGGAAGAGAACTATGCAAGAGGATGTACCAACTCCATATGCTATACCAAAAATGACTTCTGTTATCTCTACATTACCTGCATCATTAAACATAGATGATCTTCAGTTATTATCACCTAACAACTTAGAAAGTAAGTTAGAACAACACTGGAAAATTGGGGAGCAATCAGCTATTAATAGTTGGACTCAGTTTTTAGAAAATGAGCTTGATAAATATGAACACTATAAAGATTTCCCTAGTAAACAAGCAACTTCACTCCTATCCCCTTATTTAGTATGGGGAAATATTAGCGTAAAATCGATTTGGCATTCTATCCAATCGCAAGAACTAGAAGGTCCATCTGCTGAAGCATTTTTAAGACAACTGGTATGGCGTGATTTTGCATATGATCAGCTAATCCACTTTCCTACTATACCTAAAAGACCATTACGCGAAGCCTTTAATGATTTTCCTTGGATCAGTGCATCGACCGATTTTAATAAATGGGTAATTGGCCAAACTGGTTATCCACTTGTGGATGCTGGCATGCGAGAATTACGAACAACTGGCTACATGCATAATCGGGTTCGTATGGTAGTTGCTTCATTCTTGGTCAAACACTTACTTATTCCATGGACAGAAGGTTCTAAGTGGTTTGCGCAAACACTAATTGACTTTGATGTAGCCAATAATGCCATGGGATGGCAATGGACAACTGGCTGTGGCATTGACTCTGCTCCTTATTTCCGGATCTTTAACCCCGTCGCACAAGGCCGACGTTTTGATCCAGCTGGAGATTACGTTCGTCAGTGGATACCTGAATTGCAACATGTACCCCAAAAATATATTCATCAACCATGGGAAGCCCCTCAGAATGTATTAGAGTTCTCCCATGTAGTGTTAGGAGTAGACTATCCTTATCCTATTGTTGAACATAATTTTGCGAGAAATCGTGCATTGCAAGCTTATGAGATAATAAAAAAAGCTTAGTCCTCAAAGATGTCCGAGGGCACTGACCTAAAAATATGAGACAAATAAAAACACCTTTCGTTGAAAAAATGGGTATCCTACCTTTAAAAACCAACGTGGAGGTGTTTTTTCTATGGGGACAAGAGTCAGTTATCCAGTAGAAATTAAAATGAAGGCAATTGAGATGAGGTTAGCTGGGATTCCTGTAAAGCAAGTATTAGAAGAGTTGAATATTCGTAATCACAGTCAATTAAAAACATGGTTGAAATGGTATCGAAATGGTGAATTACATCGGATTGAACAGCCAGTGGGTAAACAATATACCTTCGGTAAAGGCCCTGAATATGGAAGTGAAACCGCAAAGTTACAAGCTGAAAATCGTTATCTAAAACAACAGATTGAAGTATTAAAAAAGTACGCAGAGTTGGAGAGGAAGTGGTCTCAAGAGTCGTAGTTCAATTAGTGGAGGAGTTAAAAGGAAGAATGTCAATTGGTGAAATCTGTCTTCATTTAGGAGTTGCCCGTTCGTCTTACTATCGTTGGAAAGCAAAAGTTCATACGCAAACACCAAAGGAGCTTCGAGACCAACAAATTGGTAACTTGTGCAAGCTACACAAATTTAGATACGGTTATCGAAAAATCACAAAATCATTAACAGGTATTAGTGAGAAAACAGTGCAACGTGTGATGCAAAAATATAACTGGCAGTGCCGTGTAAAAGTAAAGAAACGTAAACGTACGGGCCAACCAGCTTACATCGCTCCCAATTTATTAGCCCGCAATTTTAGTGCAACAAAACCATTAGAGAAGCTCGTAACAGATATTACCTACTTGCCTTTTGGACAAACCATGATGTATCTTTCAAGTATATTAGATCTGTTTAATGGCGAGATTATTGCACAAACTATTGGGTCTAAGCAAGATACAGCCTTTGTTTTAGATACGCTCAATCAATTACCTAATTTACCAGAGGGCTGCATTCTGCATAGTGATCAAGGATCTGTATATACATCTTATGTATATCAAAAAACAATCAAAGAAAAGGGAATTACCATGAGCATGTCTTGTAAAGGCACGCCCGTTGATAATTCCCCAATCGAAACGTTTCACTCCTCGCTAAAGTCTGAAACGTTCTACCTCGACGAAATTTACCGCACGACAAATGCGCGCGTAATAAATATGGTCGAAGAATACATTTATTATTATAACAATATCCGGATTAAAACGAAATTAAACAGCCAGTCGCCGGTACAATATCGTCAACTGGCTGCAAAATAAGGTGTTTTCTTATTGTCTCAAAAATGATACTCAGTGCCGAGAACTAAGCTTTTTCTTATACCTCTGCTTTTGTAACAGATCTCAGCAATTTTTGTTGGATGGTCAAATATTGTTGGACCTCTTCCTCACTTAATACGCTGAAAAGCTCCAATGCTAAATCACGCCCCTTTGATTGGCATCATTTTATTTACAACATTTTATTCATAACGAAATAGTAAAATCCTTTCATTAATATTGTGCGTAGAAACTTCTTTAAGGAATATTTCCTTATCTAATTCAAAGTTGGTCTCATATTCCAAAAAATGCAAATACTCTAGTGAAGGATAGTATAAAATTAGATGAATTTGACGGGGTTCCTCTTCTACAGAGCGTAAAATATTGTCCACTACTTTACGGAAGATTTGGACAGAGAATGGATTAAAAAAGAAAAACACATTATCCTTATGCTGAATTAAATAATCTTGTGCTAACACACATTGAAAATCTATAGCATTATTTTTCACACTGTTTTTCTTCATATATTGCGTTTTATTCGTTAAAGCATTTTCGTAAAAAGTCGAATTCATTTCAACCCCAATAACCTTTATATGAAAGCGGTGATGCACATAAAAAGGTACACGCCCCTTACCACAGCCCATATCCACCACACAATCCGTACTTTCAAGACTATATTTTTCAAAAAGTTGTTCTAACGCGGCATATGGCGTAGGTTCATAACGGTGGTAATGCGTCAGTGTTGGATAGCCATACTGATCTCCTGTCGTTTGAATATGTAAAAGTTGATCAAATTGTAGTTCATTCATAATTGTAGGCACCTACTTTTTTAATTTTAAATATCTTAAGATTAAAACTTTTGATTATCTCATATAATAGCCTCACAATTTAATAATAATTATTTAATAATAATTTAACGGCAAAGAAATGGTAAATAAAATGGCTCATTTAGCTAGCGAAGTCCTCTTCATAACTGGTAGTGGTGCCGTAATGGATAAGATATTTATGTTAAAAAAGGCGCTCGTTCCTTAGCTAAAGCACTCTACAAAAGATTATAGTCTAGGAATCTAAGCTCCAATGGCTACGACTTTATCTCTTATTTGTTACTAGCTAATGTATTTTCGATATCATAATCCTCATATAAAGAAGACAACCATGTTGAATAATTTACATTTATTTTTTCATTCCTTAATGCTGTTTTCACATCATCTTTCGAGTTTTCAAATGTTGCTTCTTTCCCAGCTTTTTTCGCTGTAACTTTAATGATGTGGTAGCCATAATCCGTTTTGATAGGATCACTTATTTCATCTATTTTCATAGAAAACGCTACTTTTTCAAAGTTCTCATCCATTACACCTTTGCCAAAATAATCTAAGTTTCCTCCGTCTGAAGCACTTGCAGTGTCAGTTGAATACTTACTAGCAAGCTCTGCAAAATCATTGCCATTTTTAATTTTTTTCGCCACTTCTTTTGCTATATCCTCATCTTCAACCAAAATATGACTGGCTTGTACTTGTTCTTCTTGAGAGAAAGTATCTTTATTTTCTTTAAAATATGTTTTTAGCTCTTTTTCAGTGATATCAATTGTTGGTTCTATCAATTTTATAGTTGTTAAATACGTTTTGATGTTGTCTTTTGCACTCTGCACTGTCATAGCGTTAAATTCTAGCGCTGCTTCAAATGCCTCTTTTCCACCATAAGAGTTTTGTAAGTCATCTAACTCTGCTTGAATCTCTTTATCTGAAACTGTAACCTTTTGCTTTGTAGCTTCTAGTTCAATGACTTTACTTGTAATCAGTGTACTAAGTACGTCTGTTTCATATAGGGAGACAGGTTTTCTATTTAACTCTGATTGGGTTATTTTCTTTCCATTAATTTTAGCAATATACTCATTTTCACTTGGTACTGTCACATAATAGGTAATTAACGCAATTAGTAAAATTAATGGTGTTCCAATGACGAGTATGAAGCGTTTACCAATCTCCTTCTTATCTCCTGCCATTTCGTTTGTCATTTATCTCATCCTTCCTTAAGTTCCGTTCTTTACAAAACCTACTTTACAGAACAAATGTGTCAGCTAAATGTCGGGATCTATATTTTTAAAAGAAAATAATCATCATTCCAATACGTCAACTAGATGTCATAAACAAATCCGTAATTGAATAGACATTTAATACAAAAAAACTCCACTAACATCGTAGTTAGTGGAGTTCATTATTTTAGTAAGAGTTTGTCCTACTTGTAATAGCAGTGAAAGAAAATAATTATTTCACTCAGCTATTTATCGTACTGAATCTTCTGGTGTGTCAAAGTAGTTAGCCGCTTTTTCGTAATCGAAACGACCTTCCCATCTACTCATTACAACTGTAGCTAAAGAGTTACCAACTACATTTACAACTGTACGAGCCATATCAAGAATACGGTCGATACCAGCAATAAATGCTAAACCTTCTGGCGGAATTCCTACAGTACCAAGAGTTGCTAATAATACAACAAACGATACACCTGGTACGCCAGCAATACCTTTAGAAGTAACCATTAATACAAGTACTAATGTAATTTGGTCCATAATAGTTAAATTAACACCATACATTTGCGCGATGAAAATCGCAGCAATCGCTTGGTATAACGTAGAACCATCTAAGTTAAATGAATATCCAGTTGGTATTACAAAAGATACAACATCCTTCGGGCTACCGAATTTCTCCATTTTTTGCATTACTTTTGGTAATACAGTTTCAGAGCTTGAAGTAGAGTAAGCTAAGATCAACTCGTCTTTTAACACTCTAATTAAACGGAAAATATTGATCCCTACCAGTTTTGCAATCGAACCTAAGACCACGACAATAAAGAATATCATGGAAGCATAAACTAAAATGGCCAATTTCCCTAAAGGTATTAATGATTCTAGACCAAATTTCGAAACGGTTATCCCAATTAATGCGAATACACCAAATGGAGCAAATTTCATAACCGTGTTCGTTACCCAGAACATAGCATCTGCTGTTCCCTGGAAGAAAGCAAGAACCGGTTTCCCTCTTTCACCAATAGAAGCTATACCAAGTCCAAATAATACAGAGAAGAAGATTACCGCCAACATGTTGGTAGTAGCCATAGCATCAATGATATTCGTAGGAACAATATTAACGATTGTATCTGCGAAACCATGACTCTGAACTTCTTCAGTTGTATGTAGATACTGAGAAATATCACCTTTAGTGATAGCACTCATATCCACACCAACACCAGGTTTGAAAATATTTGCAATCAATAAACCGACAACAATTGCGATCGTTGTTACAACTTCGAAATAAATAAGCGTTTTCGCACCTAATTTACCAAGTTGTTTCATGTCACCTGTTCCAGCGACACCTAAAATTAATGTGGAAACAATAATCGGTACAACAATCATTTTGATCATATTCAAAAAGATTGTTCCAATTGGTTGTAAATAAGCTTCAACCTTAGGATTACCGAAGAAAATTGCACCTACTGTAATACCTAAAACAAGTCCAATCAATATTTGAACAGCTAAACTTATTTTAAATTTTTTCTTCATCAATAAGTCACCCCTTTGTTCTGTTTTACTTTTTACAGAAAAAGCCTTATTCACATTTTAATAACGACTTATCAAATCCGACAAAATCCGACAAGATTTAATTAAAAAAATTTTGAAATAAAAATTTATATCGTTATTTAGTTTCTACTTTTACTATTTTGGTGGGTGTTGATATTTCTCTAAAGACTCTACATACAGCACTTGTAAGAATTTCTTAACGTTCACTTTTAGCTTCCTAGCCATTTTAGAGTCCTCTTGAATTGAACGCATACAAGTTCGTATTTCTGAGAACTCAAAATAGCGTGGTGCGTAATATTCAAACTCAGGATTTGTATAATCTACAACACCTAATGTCGCTAAATTATTCATCGCGGCTAATATCGTTCTACGGATGCGCTGCTCAATCGCCTTACTTTCCTTCATAATCTCTACACCATTCGTCTTCGTCTCGGATGCAATTTCTTCATATAAGTCTTTTAAAGCAGGCAATTGCATTGAAGACTCACTACGATTGATTAACAACTCCATAATTGAAAGAATGTCGTCACTTCCTACTTCTCCTACAATACCCATATCATTTAAAATTGATAACACGACATCCTTAATAGTCCGATGTGTCTCTTCTTTTGTGGTCTCTTCGAAATTTATTAATGATTCACGAATCGTTAGAAGTGATCGCTTTAATAAAAAGCGTTCTGCTGTTTTCTTTAAAACATTTTGCACTTCCACTCGATTGACTGGTTTATGGATAAAAAACTCTATGTCCTTTTCATATGCTTGTCCAACCATTTCCTTATTAACGACTTGTGAAATCATCACAAAATGCCCTCTAAATCCTTGTTTCTTCAATTGTTCAATTGTTTCAATACCATCTAAATCTGGCATTAATAAATCGATAAGCACAAGATCAGGATGACTTGATAGAACAAGCGGCAATCCACTTTCCCCACTATCAGCCTCACCAATTACTACCCCCAAATCACCTTCAATAATTATTTGCTTCAGCATTCGGCGGCTAGCTGCATCATCATCTATTATAAAATAGCGCAGGATTATTCAACTCCCTTTCGAATATTCTTCGTTGGTATTTCGATTTGAAAAATCAAGCCATCCTCAAGATTTTCAACAGAAATATAACCTTCAAGCATTTGTACAATTTCTCGTACGTGAGATAATCCAATTCCAGTTGCTGCAACACCTTGCTTATTGTATTTCGTCGTAAAACCTGGCTCGAAAATAATATCTAAATCCTCTTTAGATACACCTTTTCCTGAATCTCTTACTTTAAAGCATGTCTTCGCCTCTATATCAGATACCTCAATTGAAATTTCACCATCATCATCAATTGCTTCAACAGCGTTTGCTACGAGGTTATTAAGCATTGCTAATAAGGGAATTTGTTGATTTGTTTCAAAATCTGCGGATGATTCCACATGAAATACAATTTTTTTACCTAATAGCTCACTATATTTCGTATTAGCCGTTGTAACGAAATCAATTAGATTCGATAAAAAATAAACATCATTCGTTTTTTGAAGCGTAATATTCGATAAACCTGAGAATATACGTTGTGCATCCTTCTTTACTTCATGAATTTCCTGGGCAATATGCAAAGCCTTTACACTTAACTCTCTTTGTTCAATGTCCTTTAATTTACGATAAAGATCATAGCTTGACGCTGTAATTTTCTCTATATGATTCATTGATTTTTGTAAATATAATGTCTCCACATATAAACCTGAATCGACTGTTAACTTTTCTTCTAATCGTTTATGTTGTTCTGAAATAACGACAGAACTATATAAACCTATAACAAAAAAGCTTCTCAATAATGCAACAGCACTTAATAATCCTAAATCATATATACCAATATTTGTTTCAGGTATTAAACAATATCGTATAATATGCTCTGTGCTATTACCTATTATTTCAAGAAACGTTGCGTATATACCTAAGCGCGATGATTTTTCTTTATACTTCTCAACGTTTATTATTCGAAAACCGCAAGCAAAAATAAAATAGTAAATAAAAGCAGGCGCATTTTGCAGTAAGCTTTCCGTAAAATAACCCATATTAAACGCTATATCGCTCATAATTCTGAAAGTAACAACGGTCAATCCCGTTATAATCCCAGTTCTTATAACCGCGACTGGTGGACGAACTAATATAAGTAAAAAAAACATTATACTTCCTAGACCAAATCGAAAATTCTCTCCATTAAAAGGTGTCACTTTTATCTCACTACTAATTGCTGTCAAAATAGCAATTAGAATTATCCATATTAGTTCAAACTTTCTCCATTTAGTACTTAAATTGTTCATTAGAACTCTCCTATATAAATAGACGATAACATGGATCTGTAATAAATCTCTATTTCCCATGAAAACGCAACCACTACGCCATTTTACCATTGTTCTATTTACAAGGAAAAACATTTACTTAAATGTTTGCTTATGTTCATTAGAACAATCCTATAGTTAAACGTGCAGAATATTTTATTTATGTTTAAATACGACCTGAATTGTTTGTTGAAAAATGGTTAATTAAATGTTTTTTTCTAAATACACTTCCCCTATTTTCAGCGAGGTTATCAGAAAAAATTTCAAGTTCACTATGATGGTTAATTTAAAAGAGTTAAAGACTAAATTTCTTCGTTCTAGTTACTTAACTCTTGATACGAGCTTTACTTATGTAGATAGATTGGTCTTAGATGGTTGTGTACGTAAGCAATGATAAAACCTTTATCCTATAGTCCGTAAGATTTTTTTGTTTCTTCGCCCAACTTACCTGGTTGATTTTTAGCCTTTTTGTACATTCATCCTTCCGTACGTTTAAGCTTAGGGCATTACGGTAGTGTTCAAATATGTGCAGTTTTTTCCACGAGGTACAGTTCCCAAAAGAATTACAACAGGAACTTGAATGAGGTTATAATAACTTTTTGTAATAAAATTATATAATTGGTATTTAAAACCTCCTATTACTTCTCTATACTAAATGAGAAAGGGTGGTTTTTTAATGGGTGTAAATAGTACATTAGGTAATTTACCTATTCAATTCTTAGTAGTTATAACTCCAGCTTTATTTATATAAATAACATTAAACTTTCTAAAAATGATGTATGGATTATTAGTATTTGCTTATTTACCCCTACAATTATTCTCTATCTAGCTGTTTATTGGGCAGGTACCATTTATTTTTTCATTTCCTTAACTGTTTTCTTTTATTGGTATACAAAAAAATTTCTACACTTTTTCACATAAGTACATTATTTTTAATTGCTATCCTGTTAGATTACTTTGCTACTATATTCGTATTTAACACAACCATACACCCTAAAGGAGAAATGTTACCGTTACTATTACATATTAGTATTTTCATCATTTTCTTTACGATTTCAACGCTAACCTTTAAGGCTGCACGTAAATTCTTTCAAAATAAATAAGATATCTTATTACTTTATACTATCTAAGAAAGAAGGCGAAATTATGCTTGCTATTGCTACAAAAGAATTCACGGAGATGACGAAAAGCTTTAAATCCTTATTTATTATTGCACTGTTCGTTCTCACATCATATTTTATGAGCTCATTCGTTTCAAAAAACCTAGCGAGTTTCGATTCAGGAACAAATGATTATACATCTGCCACCAGACTCCTTGTCTTATTATTTGGTTTTTTATTCGTCCTTATGCTCTCCCATGATGCGATAAGCCGTGAAACATCGACACAAACAATTCGTTTCCTTATTACGAAAACTTCACGCACAAATATTATTGTTGGTAAATTTTTAGGCGTTGCAGCCTTTTGGATGTTTTCTCTTGGTATTTCGCTCGTAATTGTGTCATTTTTTGCGAAGAGCATTCTTTGGCTTCCATTTATACAACTGTATAGCTTCCTTGTCTTTGCGATTGGGCTTTGCTTATTCATTTCTACAGTGGCAAAAACAACGAGTATGTCAATGATTCTTGGACTAGCTGTTGGCTTTATCACACCTTTTATAGGACTTTGGAGCATGTTCTCTGAAAAAGCGTGGTTAAAACCATTTCAGCTATTCCTTCCCTTCCAATATCAGCTAAAAGAAAATGGACTTATTCTCATTCCACTTTTAATTGGTTTAGGATTTGTTTCCGTTAGTATTTGGTATTTTAAACGAGGTGATTATTAATGAGTAACGTGCTAGTCGTAGAAAATTTAAAAAAATCATTTGAAAACACAAATGTCTTAAAGGGCGTTTCTTTCTCTATTGAACAGGGAGAAATATTTGGATTTCTTGGGCGAAATGGCGCAGGAAAGAGTACACTGATAAATATTTTAACAGGCGTTATACATCAAACAAGTGGCGATTTTCGAATCTTTGGTAAACCCTTGCATAATATCAAACATAAAATAGGCGTTTTTTCGGATGTTGATAATTTTTATAGTGAATGGAACCCAGTTCAGCATTTAAAATTCTTTGCAAAAATACAAAAACTTACCCTTAAACAAAAGGACATTGAGGAAAAACTTGCATTAGTTGGACTTTTAAAAGATAAGAAAAAGAAAGTGAAAAACTTTTCATTCGGTATGAAAAAGAAGTTAGGAGTTGCACAAGCATTAATCGGAGATCCTGCATTTATCATTTTAGATGAGCCAACATCTGGACTCGACCCTGAATCGGCTATTTATATGCGTGAACTTGTAGAAAAGGTTGCAAATAAAGGCACCACAGTCTTCATCACATCTCATAATTTAAATGAAATTGAAAAAATCAGTCATCGTATTGCAATTTTAAAGGATGGACAAATTAGCGTCATTGGCACCATGGACGAGCTTCGCGAACAATCACAAAACAAAATTCAGGTTGAAGTGACATTAAATCGTCCACTTAAAGAGGAAGACTTACCTACAATCACATTACCTTATCAATTAAATGAGCAACATTCACGTATTTTCGCACACAGCGAGCAAGAAATCGGGAATTGTATTCGCCAACTGGTTCTTGCTGGCTACGATATTTATAAGGTCATTCAATATGAAAAAACATTAGAGGATATTTTTCTACAAAATGAGGTGACACAGTAATAGGGAAATTTATTATCTTAACCATTGCGCTAATATTTAGTTATGTATTTTTAGCTTGGAAAATGAATGACAAGATTGGTCCTATTTTCATTATCTTAATTCTATTTAGTATTAATTACGTCGTAAGCCGTTTTTTAAATTCCTTAAAGAATAAAAAAACCACTAATAAATGATTATTATGATTACTTTAAACAATATCTCCCTAATTTAAGTGAAGATCTGTGACTTTTATGATTATGTAAGTAAGTTTCAGCTAAAGCGAAAATAGATTAATTATAGCGAACTTTTAAAAACATAAAAGAGATTGGGCATATCCAATCTCTTTAAGCTAGAACCACAACTAATCAACGCTATTAGTTATAAATTCTCCACCACCATTTATTTACGTTGCTTTATATCTCTTCCAAATATTCACGAATAACCTTTTCCACAATTTTAATCGCGGGCTTTCCTTCTCTTACTGCAACCATTTTCAATTCCTTATGTAGCGCCACATCCATATTAAATGTAGCTTTTTTAATTGGTTTATTATAATCCATTTCCGTTACCTTACCATCAGATTCCTGCATCCCTGTATTACTGTGTCGTTTAATTGACTAACTATATCTCTATTACATTTAGGTATCAGCGCTTCTTTTGGCTGTCTATTATATTCGTCCTTTACCTTTATATATGAAGGAAAGCATTAATTTTCAATAATACTCTTATTAAGTCCAATAATCTAAAACTTCCCCCATTCCATAAAAAAAGCCCGATTAAGCAGACATTTTCTAAAATGGCTTAATCGGGTTTCAAATTATAATTATGGAGGGAATATTTAACTACAATAGATATTTGATTGATTTGTTCAAGTACTAATCATGTTACTAATATACTCTAACATTCCATCATTTTTGCAATTAACTTTCGGTTACGCTTTTTAAACAACTCATTATGTGAGGAAACCATTCCAACACCATTTGCATCAGGCTCAATATATTTCTTTGCCTTATTTACCGCATTTGCTGCATCTTGGAATGCACCAGCGATTAAATTTACTTTGCCTTCGTATTTCACAATATCACCAGCCGCATATAGACCTGGTACTGATGATTCACCACATGAATTACTTTCTATATAAAAGTTGTCAGCTATTTCAACTTCGACTTCACTATTATGAAGTAAAGATGTATCTTGATCATAGCCATGATTAATAATGACTTCATCAATTTCTAAATATTCTACTTCACCACTTTGATGATTTGTTAATTCGATTTCCTCAATTTTTTCGCGGTTTTCACTAGCTATTAATTTTGTAATGGACGTGTTAAAAAAGGCGGTTACTGAACTCTCTAATAAGTGATTTACTTGTGATTCATGTCCATTTAGTTGATCTTTTCGGTATGTTAGATACACCTTTTTTGCAATTGGTTCTAGTTCATTTGCCCAATCAATTGCTGAATTACCACCGCCAGAAATGATCACTGTTTTATCTCTAAAACGTTGAATGGATTTTACGGTATAGTTCAAGTTTGATACTTCAAATTTTTCAGCTCCTTCAAGCTGAATTTTGGTTGGATTCAAAATACCACTACCTACCGCAACGATTAAAGTTTTAGAGTAATGTTTGGCTCCTGAAGCTGTTGTTAATTCAAAAATATTCACGTCATTTTTTACAATAGATTCTACTTTCTCATTTAACACAACGGTTGGATTGAATGTTAACCCTTGCTCCACTAATTGTTCAATTAGTTGCCCTCCAGGTATTGGTTTATGGCCACCTACATCCCATATCATTTTCTCAGGATAGACATGTAATTTACCGCCTAAATAAGGTTGAAACTCAATAATTTTCGTTTTCATCTCACGTAATCCACTATAAAAAGTCGAATATAACCCTGCTGGTCCTCCACCGATTACAGTGACATCAAATAACTCTATTTCTTCCATATTATATAACCCCTATTTACATACTAATTTATTTATATTTTCCAGCATCTTTATCATTTTAAAAAAATAATTGACAATCAATATCATTCGCTTTATATTTAAGCATGCGGAATGATACTGAAATTCATTCTCAATTGTAAACTATTAATTTTATTTTGTAAACGGAGGTTAGTCATATCATGGTTCGCCTATATACAGATGACTTAAGCATTGGTTATGGTGACCGTTTAATTGTCAAAGAATTGAGTATATCAATTCCTGATAAAAAAATCACAACGATCATCGGCGCAAATGG
Source organism: Viridibacillus sp. d25.2 (assembly GCF_055456015.2). Lineage (NCBI taxonomy): Bacteria > Bacillati > Bacillota > Bacilli > Caryophanales > Caryophanaceae > Viridibacillus > Viridibacillus sp. d25.2. The sequence goes on from NZ_CM196652.1 coordinate 118,852, forward strand.
TTGTGGTAAATCAACGCTTTTGAAAACAATGACTCGTATTATTTCTCAGCAATCAGGTGCAGTCCTGCTAGATGGTGAAAATATTGCTAAGCAAAACACAAAGGACTTAGCGAGTAAAATGGCAATTCTCCCTCAAACACCAGAGAGTGTTAGTGGGTTAACCGTTGGAGAGCTCGTATCCTATGGACGTTTCCCTTATCAAAAAGGGCTTGGTCGACTAACAAAAGAGGATTATGACGTCATTGAATGGGCACTTGATGTAACAGGAACTACTGAATTCAAATATCGCTCTGTTGATGCATTATCGGGCGGTCAGCGACAACGTGTTTGGATTGCAATGGCACTTGCACAAGAAACAGAAATCATTTTTCTTGATGAGCCAACAACATATTTAGATTTGGCCCATCAACTAGAAGTTCTCAGCCTTTTACAAAAGTTAAACAAAGAACAAGAACGTACAATCATCATGGTATTACATGATTTAAATCAGGCAGCACGTTTTGCTGATTATATTATTGCATTAAAAGATGGGGAAATCGTGAAAGCTGGCAATTGTGAGGAAGTCATTACAGCTGATGTACTCGAAAAAGTATTCGCGATTGATGCCCATATCGGAATAGACCCTAGAACAAACAAACCTATGTGTGTCACATATGATTTATTAGAAGGAGCAAACAAATGAAAAAACTATTTTTACCATTCTTATTATTATTCGTTCTAATCATTGCCGCTTGTGGCAATAAAACCGAGGATAAAGCTGAGGATACCTCAGCAGATAAAAAAAATGAACCAACGACAATTACTTATGAATCTGAAAATGGTCCAGTAGAAGTGCCTGCCAACCCCAAAAAAGTAATAGTATTGGGTTCTTTTGCAGGTAACGTAATGGCACTTGATGTACCCCTTGTAGGTGTTGACTCTTGGGCGAAAATGAATCCTCGCTTTGATTCTTTAAAAGACGTTGAAGAAGTAACAGATGAAGATATAGAGAAAATTATTGAGCTTGAACCAGACTTAATCATTGGTCTTTCAACTGCTAAAAACATTGATAAATTAAAAGAAATTGCTCCAACAGTAACATTTACTTATGGCAAAGTAGACTACCTTACACAACACTTGGAAATTGGTAAATTATTGAATAAAGAAAAAGAAGCAAAAGCATGGGTTGACGATTTTAAAGAACGCGCTGCTACTGCAGGTGATGAAATCCGTGCAAAAATCGGGGAAGATACAACAGTTTCTGTCATTGAAAATTTCAATAAAGACCTATATGTATACGGCGATCACTGGGGCCGTGGAACAGAAATTTTATATCAAGAAATGAAATTAAAAATGCCTAAAAAAGTAGAAGAGTCAGTCTTAAAAGACGGCTACTATGCTTTATCTCAAGAAGTCTTACCTGATTATGCTGGTGATTATGTTATCTTAAGTAAATTCTCAGATGGTGATACTTCATTCCAAAAAACGAAAACATATAAAAACATTCCTGCTGTTAAAAATGGTCATGTATATGAAGCAAATGCTAAAGAATTCTATTTCAATGATCCTCTAACTCTAGAATTACAATTAGAATTCTTCAAAGACCATTTCTTAGGAAAATAAGCATCACTAATTTTAAAATAGGAATGATGATTAACTATGACAAAAGAAAAACAACAATCCATACCGTTTGTTATTAAATTCATAGTAGGAATTATCGTTCTGATCTGTATATTTACAGTAGCTATGGTATTCGGTGCTGCAAATACTTCTGTAAGAGAAGTATGGTTAGCTATTACTTCAGATTCAGCGAGTGATACCATTACGATGATTCGAGAAATCCGTTTACCAAGAGAGGTCGGCGCCATTTTTGTTGGTGCCGCCCTTTCTGTTGCGGGTGCTATTATGCAAGGCATGACACGAAATCCATTAGCAGATCCTGGATTGCTAGGACTAACTGCCGGCGCAAATGCTGCTCTAGCTATCACTTTTGCTTTTCTACCATCCATAAACTATTTCGGTATTATGATTGCTTGTTTCATAGGTGCCGCAATTGGAGCTATTTTAGTATTTGGAATTGGCATGTTAAAAAGAGGTGGATTTTCTCCACTGCGAATGGTGTTAGCCGGAACTGCAGTCTCTGCATTCCTTTATGCAATAGCTGACGGGGTAGCCTTATACTTTAAAATTTCAAAAAACGTGTCTATGTGGACAGCAGGGGGCCTTGTCGGTACTGCATGGAGTCAGCTACAGCTAATTATACCTATTATTATTGTAGGTCTAATTGTAGCTCTGCTTCTCTCAAGACAGCTTACATTGCTAAGTTTGAGTGAAGAGGTAGCTGTTGGCTTAGGTCAAAATACAATGCGCGTTAAGATGGTTTTATTTTTTATCATTATCATTTTAGTTGGAACATCTGTAGCACTTGTAGGGAATATGGCATTCATCGGTTTAATGGTACCTCATATCGTACGTGCCATTGTCGGTACAGATTATCGCCTTGTTATTCCAATGTCTGCAATCACTGGAGCTACTTTTATGCTTTTAGCTGATACAGTGGGGCGAACAATTAACGCACCTTATGAAACACCTATTGCAGCAATTTTTGCGATTCTAGGCCTACCATTCTTCTTAATCATCGTTCGTAAAGGGGGCAAAGTATTCTCATGATTGCACCTTATTTGATTAGAAGACAAAGATTAATCATATTTGTACTATGTGCTTTAATAATAGCTACATTTATTATAGGTTTAGGCATGGGCGCATCTTCTGTTACATTCGACCGCATCATTCCTACACTTCTTGGTAACGGTACTTTTAAAGAAGAGTTTGTGCTCTTTTCAATCCGATTACCGCGTATTCTTATAACAGTTTTGGCGGGTATGGCGCTTGCCTTATCTGGTTCTATTTTGCAAAGTATTACACGCAATGACTTAGCAGATCCAGGGATTATCGGGATTAATGCTGGCGCTGGAGTTGGCGTAGCTATTTTCTTTTTATTTTTCCCTGTTGATGTTGGAACATTCGTTTATGCCCTACCAGCAATCGCTTTTTTAGGTGCTTTACTAACAGCTATTTTGATATATGCTTTTTCTTATAGTAAGAAAGAGGGTCTACAACCTGTACGTTTAGTATTAGTTGGGATAGGCTTTTCCATGGCGCTTTCTGGTGTAATGATCGTCCTCATTTCATCAGCGGAGCGCACGAAAGTTGATTTTATCGCCAAATGGCTTGCGGGTAATATTTGGGGAACTGACTGGCCTTTTGTCTGGGCAATTTTGCCTTGGCTAGCTATATTAATCCCTTTCACACTATTTAAGGCGAATAAGCTAAACTTATTAAACTTGAGTGAACCTGTTGCTATAGGAGTGGGCATTTCGCTAGAGAAGGAAAGAATTATTTTACTTTTAACTGCTGTAGCTTTAGCTGCTTCTGCAGTTTCAGTGACGGGTGGTATTGCCTTCATTGGACTTTTGTCGCCCCACATTGCGAAAGCATTAGTAGGACCGAGAAATCAATTGTTCATACCAGTAGCTATTTTAACTGGCGGTTGGCTGTTATTACTTGCGGATACTATAGGACGTAATATTATAAGCTTCAGTAGCATTCCAGCAGGTATTATCGTATCTCTAATTGGTGCACCGTACTTCATTTACTTGTTATTTAGAAAATAGACAAGAACCTCTCATTTAATGAGAGGTCAGACTGTAGATAAACTCGAAGAAATTCGAGTTTGTCTGCGGTCTTTTTTATTTTAAAAATAGATAAGATTATTCTTACTTTCAATTATTAAAATGAATGAGTAAATAGAAAAGTAGAAGGGAGCACTTTTTTGGTTTGGAGAAGCGTGCGCTACGCTCCTGCGGAAATAGCGAGACAGGAGCGTAGCGACGAAGCGGCTCGGCACTCGCCCGCGGAAAGCGAGTGGTAAGCTTCGGAAAACCTGGTTTATCCCATATATATAGAAAACAGAAGCGATTACTTTATTGGTTTGGAGAAGCGTCCGCTCGACTCCTGCGGGATTAGCGAGACAGGAGAGACCCTGCAGGAGCGTAGCGACGAAGCGGCTCGGCGCTCGCCCGCGGAAAGTGAGTGGTAAGCTTCGGAAAACCTAGTTTATCCTTTTTGGATATCAAAGCAAAATAAATATTAGGATTAGAGCTAAAATAATTTGGAATAGCCCAATTCCACCTGCATAACCGGATAATTTCCATCCATGCTGTGCTAAATCTTTTACATTAACACTCATACCAATACCCGCAAGTGCAATGATCTCCAAGTAGTTTCCAAAAACTTTTATCGGATGTGTAACTGATGTTGGAAATAAAAAAACGCTATTGATTACGCACAATAATAGGAATCCTGCAACATACCAAGGGACAATCGATCCAATATTGAATTTTTCTTTAGTAGCTTCTCGTACTTCTTGATTTGCTATTTTTATACGTTTTAGAACAAATACAACTACTGCTAAGAAAATGATTCTGCTAATTTTAAAAATTTCTGCCTGATTTTTCACAGCCTCACCCACAATGCTTCCACTGGCAACAACTTGCCCTACGGATTGCAATGTACCACCGATTAGAGCTGAAGAAGGCAGAACGTTATTATGAAAAACTGTACTTGTGATAACAGGTAAAAGAACCATCATAACCGTACCTAATAAATTTACAATTGTTATGGATACAGCCATATCTGACGTTTTTGCATGGATAGCTGGCGCAGTTGAAGCAATTGCAGAAGACCCGCAAACAGCATTACCGCTCGCCATCAATAATCGGAAATCTTCATCAAAACTCAATTTTTTTCCTAACCATAAGACAAAAGCAATTGTTCCAGCCATTTGAATAAGAATATACGATATGCCTGTTATGCCAATAGCAAATAAAGAATTAAACGTTAACGTTGCACCCAATAAGATAATTGAATAGTATAGTAGTTTACTCTCAGAAAACTTTATTCCTGGCCTTAATATTGTTTTAAACCCAAACTTTAAATTACCGACCAGAATGCCTATTAAAATAGCAAATAATCCACTGCCTAAGCTTGGAAAAAAATGACCAAATACCATTCCAATAAGGGCAATAACAACGCAAAATATCAATCCAGGTAGAATGCTTATTACTTTCCTCATTTTTTTACCCCATTTATTTTTGTTTGTACCTAAACTTTACTGGAGAAATAATAATCAGTAAAATACATATAAATAATTAATACTATTAGTATTTCTAATTAAGGAGGAATTTAATGTATTACGATGCTTTGAAGACATTTGTTGCTTTAGCAGATATTAAAAATTTCACGAAAACAGCTGAATACCTCCATATTTCTCAGCCCAGTGTCAGTTTACACATAAAAAATTTAGAAACCGAATTTAATACGCAATTATTTTTACGCTCACCTAAATCGCTAAAAATTACCCCCTCCGGTGAAATTCTTCACGAACGCGCTAAACAAATGTTGGCCATTTATGATCAAACAAAATCGGATATTCTAACCCTCCAAAATGAAATATCAGGGAAACTTCTTATTGGTGCAAGCTTTACCATAGGCGAATACGTACTACCTTCATTACTCGTTACCTTACAGCAACAACATCCTGAACTCGACCTAGAAGTAATAATCGGTAATACCGATGAAATTGTCGAAGCCGTTCATTCGCTGAAGGTAGATATCGGCTTAATCGAGGGGCAAACAACCAATAAAGAGTTAATAGTAGAACCCTTTATGGAAGACGAGTTATTGTTAGTCGCATCTCCGTCTCATGTACTTGTCAAAAAAGAAAGCATAACCTTTCAAGACTTACATAATCACATATGGCTAACTCGAGAAGAAGGCTCAGGGACACGTAATTACTTACTGCATGTACTAGAATCTAATAGTATTAATATTAAATCGCTAATATCTATTAGCAGCAATCAAGGATTAAAAGAATTTATGTTGCAAGGAACTGATGGGCTTACACTACTATCAAAGAATGTTATTGAACACGAATTAAAAAGAAAAACACTCGCTGTAATCCCACTAGAAGACCATATTTTTAAAAGAAATTTTTCCTATGTATACTCACCCATTATGGGAAATAAAAAGATTACCTCCATGTTCATAAAAGAAATAAAAAATAAGTGGCCCATCTAAAAAGCCGCTTCTTACACCAATAGAATGATGTAGGAAACGGCTTTCTTATTTAATAATACCCCTATTGTTTTAACGTACGTTTTAAAAATGCTTTTGTACGTTCATTTTTTGGATGGTTAAAGATTTGCTCTGGTGGACCTTCTTCCACTATTACCCCTTTATCCATGAAAACGACACGGTCTGAAACTTCCCTTGCAAATTCCATTTCATGTGTCACTATTAACATCGTAAGACCTGTACCTGCTAATTCCTTCATTACTTTTAAGACTTCTCCTACCATTTCTGGATCAAGTGCGGAAGTAGGCTCATCAAAAAGTAAGACCTCGGGTTCCATTGATAATGCTCTAGCAATAGCTACACGTTGCTTTTGACCACCCGATAATTGATGTGGTTTCGCATTTACATAACGATTTAAACCGACAACCTTTAAGTATTTCATCGCAACTCGCTCAGCTTCACTTTTAGAACGTTTTAAAACCTTCGTTTGACCTACAATACAGTTTGTTAACACATTAAGATTATTAAACAAATTGAATGATTGGAATACCATACCAAGCTTTGTACGATAATTATTAATATTATGGTTGTTATCTAGAATATTCTCGCCATGATAAATAATCTGCCCTCCGCTTGGTCTTTCTAATAAGTTAATACAGCGGAGTAGCGTAGACTTCCCAGATCCTGAAGAGCCAATGACACAGACAACTTCCCCCTTGTTTACAGAGAAATCAATGTCTTTAAGAACCTCATGAGTGCCAAAGGATTTGCTTAGATGTTGTATCTCGATTACATTTTTCATAAGTCTATCTCCTTTGTTTGCAATCATGCTTTTTTGCCTTCTACTTGAGCTAAATCATCAATCATTTGATAGTTTTGTGGACCATCTAATCGTTTTTCAAAATAGCGTAAAATTTTCGTAACTGTGAATGTCATGACTAAGTATAAAACACCTGCTACGAAGAATGATTCAAAGTATCGGAAATTATTGCCTGAAACAGATTTTGTTTGGAAGTAAAGTTCTGTTACTCCAATTACATTCAATACCGCTGTATCTTTAATATTCATAATAAATTGGTTACCTGTTGATGGTAAAATATTTCGTAAAACTTGTGGTAACACTACATGAACCATTGTTTGCCAATGATTCATACCAATTGCTTGAGCACCCTCAAATTGCCCCTTGTCTACTGAGATAATACCCCCACGTACAATTTCAGCCATATACGCTCCCGTATTAATAGCGACGATAAAAATCGCAGCAAATGTGCGGTCCATATCTATACCAAATGCTAGAGCAGAACCATAGAAAATCACCATTGCTTGCACGATCATTGGCGTTCCACGGAAAAATTCCACATATATTGTAAGAAGTGCATTAATTAATCTTAAGAAAATTCTCTTTACTCCACGTTCAGGCTTTGGAATCGTATTAATAACACCAATCAATAACCCAATAATAGCTCCAAAAATCGTACCAACAATAGCAATGAATAATGTCATCCATGCCCCGCGAAGGAACATTTCCCAGTTGTCAGTTACGATGCTAATAATCCAATCAATACTCATACTGTTCCTCCTCCAAAAGCAGTAATACCGACTGCTACATATGCAGCCGACATAAAACATACATTATTTTGCAGCTGGTTGGTTTTTAATCGCTTTATCCATAATTTCTGTACGCTCTTCTTCAGAGATATCTTTTAAAATTTTATTAATTTTATCTTTTAACTCGCTATCTTTTTCAATACCTACAGCAATTGCTGTATCTTCTTCGGACGCTTTAAAGCCATCTGTGAATTCAACCATTACGTATTTGTCATTTGCAGAAGAAGCACTGATACCCTCTGGACGCTCAGATACATAACCATCAATCACACCAGATTCAAGTGCTACACGCATTGCAGGGAAGTTATCCATTGCAGCTTGTTTTTTAACACCAGTAATTTGATCTATTACCTCGTAGTGTGTTGTATTTAATTGACCTGTAATTTTGGCACCACTAAAATCTTGGATTGAAGTAGCTTTCTCGTATTTACTGCCCTTTTTAACAACCATTACATAATTTGAGGTATAGTAGTTATCAGTGAAATCAATTGTCTCTTTACGCTTTTTAGTTGGTGACATACCCGCCATTATTGCATCAATTTTACCTGAAGTTAATGAAGGTACTAGACCGTCCCATTCTGTTTTGACGATTACTAATTCTTTACCTAAAGAATCTGCCACACGTTTTGCAATTTCAACATCATAACCGCCAGCATATTCTGCGTTACCAGAGATCTTCACGGCACCATTTGAATCATCTTTTTGTGTCCAGTTAAACGGAGGGTATCCCGCTTCCATACCAATTGTGAATGTTTCTTTTTTCGTTTCCCCTTTAGTAGATTCACCCGAACCTGAATCCGTAGTTTTAGATCCACAACCTGCTAATAGTAAAATAGCAAGTAGCGTCATAACAGAAAAAATTGCCCAAGTTTTTTTCATATTATATTCTCCCCCTTCAAATAATATCCTTAATTTTCTTTTAAATACTAAAAAAGGCTATTGTACGTATAAAAAACGCGTCCTAAGATGAACTCAGGTCGCATTGTACAATAGCCTAAATCCTCTACTTATCCCTTAATGAGATAGCTCAACTCAACGAACTAGGACGTTCATTGAGACAGTCCTGCAGTTATTAACTGCAGACCCAGCAAGTAACATCGAGTGTATTACAAACTTCGGCGACATCTCCTTCTCCATAGTTTCATAGTTTCTCAAGCTCCACTAAAGACTAATAGATATCGCGCCTCTACCTCACCAATTAAAAAGTGAGGTTTGTATTCAATTATCGTTGTACACAGTCTACAGTAACGAACTTTTACTGTCAATAACCTTTCGATTAAATAATCAGAATAATATCGTTTTTCTTACAATTTTTTTTAGCCTCTAACAATATTAGATTCAGCGTACGTAACTTCACCTGTTGTAGCATTAATCTTATCAATTGCACCATTTTCAGAAGGAGCGTTAATAGAGTAATTTAAGCTATAAATTGTCATTTCATCATCTTCATCTATCTCTTCAAAACGTGAAAGTTTCATCTGCAAATTTTGTTTATATATAGCATCCGCTTCTGGTAATGAAATTATCGGTGTAATATTAATCCCTCGAATAGACTCCATGTTTAAAGCACTATACAGACATGAACGAATAATTCCTGTATGTATACCTACCTCAATTAGGACAGAATAATTCTCTAATTTGTATTCATGGAAATATGGGATAAAAGTAAACATAGTTGTTGGTTCATCCTCATGTTCGTCAACATACTCGTCTTCATCATATTCATCCACATTGAAGAGATCCTCATCTGAATTATCATCAAATTCTTCTGTATCTTCATTTAATACAGATTGCTCTTCAAGCATGTATTTATCGTGTATATCACCAGAAATAATCTCTAAAAATTGCATTGCGTTATCTTTCAATTGCTCAAAAGGTAACACAGTCTTTACCTCTGTATCCCAAACTACATTAGATTCATAATTAGCGCCTGCATCATCAAAATGTAATACTTCAATTACAGCTTCTGCATCTTCACCATCTGCATCCAGGTCTTCCGCAACATACCAATATAAATTACCATCTTCTTCTCGCAATACATATTGATCTGTTGCACCTAATAACTTTGGTAGTGCCTTTGTTACTTGAACAGGCGTAACAGCAAATTGTTCAAGTTCTGTTTCACTGAACAACTGACTTGCTTTTTGAACTTTCCCATCAACAGTAACGCCTATATAATCTCGAATTGGTTGATAGACTAGTTCAAATTCTCCTTGTTCTTCATTTTCTTCGATGCCTAATTCCACTAATGTCTCTTTACATAAAATCTCTCTAGCTTCATCTTCTGTTATTTCTACTTTTGGGTATGTAAGCTGGTAGTACTCTTGGAATATAGTTGCCGCTGTAATAGTACCATATGAATTAATCTCAATTACAGCACCAGAATTAGGTAAAGGGAGTTTTAGTTTTTTATCTGTTGCCTCATAAACTACTAAATATTCGCCTTCCCCAATCTCAGAGGAATTACTAAATTGTACTACTTCACGACCGAAATCCTTCATAAAGGACTCTGTAATATGTAAAATTTCATCCATCTCAAGTTCTTCTAGACTTTCTAGCTCAACACCATTATTTTCTACTAATTTATCAAAGTCAATGTTGATATTAGTCAGCTCTTTGTCATCCGTTACTTCAATATAACCATAATTGACATCATTGCGTGCATCAAGGACTTCCATACTATCTTCCATCGTTTCATCTTCATTGATCATAATCGATGGCTGTCCAATTAAATACTTCTTCAATTTCATTTCTATCTCTATCATACGATGCTCCCTTTCAAGAAATATATTATTGTTACTATAATATTAACTTCTTAAACAGTGAATTACTATCAAATAGGACATTATATAAAAAAATAATCTGCAAATAACGTCATATTTCTAATTTAAAAGAATAAAACTAAAAAAAAATGAAAAAAGACCCACACTCAGCAGATCTTTTTTCCCGTCATTATCCAATTAAAACTAATTTAACAATTAAATATATTCTGTACACAATAACTTTCCGTTGGGTATATATTCTCACCCAAATAACATTTTATTATCATTTTAATCTGTTTTTAAGTCATTTAAAATCAAATATATATCTAAATAATATTCTTAGTATTTTGGGCCATCTAATTCTTGATAGGCTTGTTGATATTTACCGCCATCAGCAACTTCTGCATGATATAAAGCTTTCAATGCATAGTTTTTCTCAAGGTCCAACGATTTTTTTAACTCTTTAAATTTTGTATGCAACTCTTTATTTTCATTAATCAATTGTTGCATTTGTGGTTTACTGTATTTCAAAAGATTTTCATCTCCTTTCAGATGTTTAATCTATTGAATAAGTATACCACTAATCGCGAGGCTTTATAACGTCCACTATTTACATAAACAAAGCAAAATCTTATGAATTTCTAAGAGAAGATACAATTGAAATAATTGAAAGTGAGTTTGGCATAATTTATTGCACGTTTCTATTCTGCTTATGAATTAGTGAAGTTCAAAATAATCCTCTTATTAATAAAAAAATATCCCTTGTTCTATCTCATTGCCAATTTCATTCTAGGAATTTCAATGTATATTTCTTTGAAATTTTCTAATACTAATCTTATAAATATCTTTTTCATTAGTACATAAGAATTCCCCTCCTTACACACTTTGTCTCCAAATATATTTCATAGAAAAGAATGAAAACGCTTATTATTTTTTGACATAAAGATGAAAATGATGTAAATTACTAAAAGACGAACGTTTTATTTTAATAGATAATAATTATTCGGTTTTAGGAGTGTATTTTATGGAGAATGTATTTGATTACGAAGATATTCAATTGGTTCCTGCAAAATGTATTGTAAATAGTAGATCTGAATGTGATACCTCTGTTACTTTAGGTGAACATACATTTAAATTGCCGGTAGTACCTGCAAATATGCAAACAATTATTGACGAAAAAGTAGCCATTCAATTAGCTGAAGATGGGTATTTCTATATAATGCATCGTTTTGAACCAAGTAAACGTGTAGATTTCACTAAAGATATGCAAGCTCGTGGATTGATAGCTTCAATTAGCGTCGGTGTGAAAGAAGAAGAGTATGAATTCATTGAACAATTAGCAGCAGATAAGATAATTCCTGATTTCATCACAATCGACATTGCACACGGTCATTCTAATGCTGTAATTAATATGATTCAACATATAAAGAAACACTTACCTGCTAGCTTTGTAATCGCCGGTAACGTTGGTACGCCAGAAGCTGTTAGGGAATTAGAAAATGCTGGAGCTGATGCTACCAAGGTCGGTATTGGACCAGGTAAAGTATGTATTACAAAGATTAAAACTGGCTTTGGTACAGGTGGCTGGCAGTTAGCTGCTCTGCGCTGGTGTTCAAAAGCTGCTACTAAACCGATTATCGCAGATGGTGGAATCCGTACAAATGGTGATATCGCTAAATCTGTACGCTTTGGTGCTTCAATGGTCATGATCGGTTCGCTATTTGCTGGACACGAAGAATCTCCAGGTAAAACAATTGAGAAAGACGGTAAACTTCTTAAAGAATACTTTGGTTCAGCTTCTGAATTCCAAAAAGGTGAGAAGAAGAACGTCGAAGGTAAAAAACTGTATGTAGAGCATAAAGGCTCTCTAAAGGATACACTTGTTGAAATGCAGCAAGACCTTCAATCATCTATCTCTTATGCAGGTGGCAAAAAACTTGACGCTATTCGTACAGTAGATTATGTTGTCGTTAAAAACTCTATCTTTAATGGAGATAAAACGTACTAAGAACTTATAACGCATTATAACCGCCAAAAATTTTTGGCGGTTTTTCTATTTCTCTATTTTTGTTTATTTTCTACGATTTCAACAAACTTTGTTGAAGCTGGTGATAGAGGTACACTTTTTAAAAAGCATACGCCTATACTCCTTTTCGGGATCTCTTCTATTAAAGGCACTTCATATAATATTCCTTTATTTAAATACTCTTTGGAAAATTCTTTAGTTACGCAAGCTATTCCCAAATTTATTTTAGCAAACTCTAATAACAAATCATGTGAACCTAGTTCAAATTCTGGTGAAATTTTAACACCTTTTGTCATAAGATAATCATCTACATATTTCCTAGAGACAGATTGCTGTTCAAGTAATATTAGTGGCAGATTTACTATTGAAGCAAAACTAAGTGGCTCCGTAAGGGTCTTCTTGTATTTTTCCCCACAAACGAATATATCTTGGACATCAATACAGGGTTTAAGCTCCAATGTAGGATCATCAATGGGAAAGTTACAGAAAGCAATATCGACCTCTCCTGTTTTTAATACTGTACAAAGCTCCAATGTTGTACCATTCATTATTTTGAATTTAATATTGGGGTACTGATTATAAAAAGCTTCTAAATAAGGCAGTAAAAAATACTTCGAGATGGTATCACCTACACCTATTTTCAATTCACCCGTTGTTAGGTCTTTAAATTCTAAAAGCTTTTCTTCTCCAACATGAAGTAAGTTGATAGCTGAATTTGCATATTCGAATAACAGACTACCTTCGTACGTTAAAGATACCCCTTTAGGTGTTCTATTAAATAGTCGGATATCAAGTTCGTTTTCTAATTGTTTAATCGCCTGACTAACAGCTGGTTGTGTCATATATAGATCATTTGCTGCTTTTGAAAAACTCGAGCTTTTCCCCACTTTACAAAATACTTTATATAAATCTAATTTGCTTACCATATAAACTCACCTTATACCTATCATTTGATATATTAATTTTACTTATACCACTATTTAGAGGTATATTACAAGTTGTGGGAATAAAAAAACAATAGTAAACAATATAGCAATGAGGAGCGATTATTTTGGAAAGAGTAGTTGGAACAGTTGTAAGAGGTCTTCGTGGCCCAATTATCAATCAAGGTGATAGTATCGAAGATATCGTTGTAGAAAGTGTATTAAAAGCTTCAGAAGTTGAAGGCTTTACTATTCAAGATAAAGATATCGTGACAGTAACAGAATCAATCGTTGCTCGCGCTCAAGGTAATTACGCTTCAATTGATCACATCGCAAAAGATGTTAGTGCTAAATTTGGAGATGGCACTGTAGGCGTTATTTTCCCTATATTGAGCCGTAACCGTTTTGCTATTTGTCTTCGTGGTATTGCAAAAGGTGCTAAAAAAGTTGTCTTAATGCTTAGCTACCCATCAGATGAAGTAGGTAACCACTTAGTTGATCTTGACATACTTGATGAAAAAGGTGTTAACCCATGGACAGACGTGTTAACTGAAAAACAGTTCCGCGAATTATTCGGGCACAACAAACACACTTTCACTGGTGTTGACTATATCGATTACTACAAATCATTAGTTGAAGAATATGGCGTTGAATGTGAAGTAATCTTCTCAAACAATCCAAAAACAATTTTAGAATACACTAAGAGCGTGCTAACTTGTGATATCCATACAAGATTTAGAACAAAACGAATTTTAAAAGCTAACGGTGGAGAAAAAATTTACAGCCTAGATAACATCTTAGCTGAATCAATTGATGGTAGTGGCTTCAACGAAAGTTATGGTCTACTAGGTTCAAACAAATCAACAGAAAACAGTGTGAAACTTTTCCCACGTAATTGCCAACCTGTTGTAGATAAAATTCAACAAACGCTAAAAGAGAAAACAGGCAAGAATGTTGAAGTTATGATTTATGGTGATGGCGCATTCAAAGATCCTGTAGGTAAAATATGGGAGCTTGCTGATCCAGTTGTATCACCTGCTTACACAGCTGGTCTTAATGGCACACCGAATGAAATCAAATTAAAGTATCTAGCTGATAATAACTTTGCTGATTTAAGAGGAGAAGAACTTAAAAAAGCTATCTCTGAATACATTGATAATAAAGGAACTGACCTTGTAGGAGCAATGGAAGCACAAGGTACTACACCTCGTCAACTTACTGACTTAATCGGTTCTCTTTCTGATTTAACATCAGGTAGTGGTGACAAAGGTACTCCAATGATCTTTATCCAAGGTTACTTTGATAACTATACTAAATAAGATTTAAACAGCACTTCTATCTAAAAAGAGAGAATAGGAAATTGTCTATTCTCTCTTTTTATTTTAAAGAGTTATATTTCATGTCACATTTCCTCTATTGGTAGTTTTTTAAGTTTCAATAGCCATTCCTTTCTCCACAAACCCCTGCACAACCTGTTAATTTTCCGTTTGATTCAATAATTCAATGACAAGGAATAACAATCTTAATTTATTTTTTCCATTTGCATTTCCTACTGCTCTAATGGCTTTTTCAATTTCTATTGAGACAGCAATATCCTTATAAGACGCTGTTTTCCATAAGAAATACTTGTTAATGCGTTCCAGCCGATAATTAAAATAACGCTTTATGTCCTAACCAAACTTCTATATCAACGCTACCTTGAACGGCTAATAATCGGTATAAATATCGATAAGGCACTCTATATTTTGTTAAGTCGGGTATTTCCATTACCCTTTCATAACCCTTTTTAAAATCTTGGACTGATTTTTCATCTAGCACATATTCTAATGCAATAAAATCTAACTCTCTAGGAGCTATCACATATGCTTCCGTATCCACAAGACCAGTGATCTCCCTACCGTCCGATAAAAACTGGGTTGGATCCATATCAACTAGCACAAACGTAGAGTATTCAGGTACAGGTAATCCATTGATTAAATTATTTATTTCAGGGAGCATACACTTTATTCGTTCCTCTTTAAAATGAAATCGGGATACTAAGTCAATTACAGCATCTTTCATATGTTGATTAAATTCTTCTAAACTTACTTGATAGCTCCTTGATGGATTACCTACGAAATTTTCTTTATATTGATGAATTTTAGCCAAACCTTCTCCAAAACTTTGCAAAACTGAAGATGGCAGATCAATAAATGACTCGACTACTTGTCCTTTTAATTTTTCTACAACAACGAATTCTTTTGTTAGGATCCTCCCCTTATCTATTACTTTTGGTATTGGTATTGAAGTAAGGTTACTCAATGTATTATTTACATGTTCTAATTCATAAGCTCGCCTTGGGTCAATTCCAAATAACCTTTTACATCCCCACCAAAATTCATTATTAGGATTACCTTCCATTTTAGAAGATCGTACAACCACTTCTTGATTATCTGTTTTAACCAACCATACATCACTAGCGTGATCTTCATAACCAGGGCTTAATTCCAGCGTATCTTTAATTGGATCTTTAAATAAAAATTGTAAATCCATAAAATCTCCCTACTTTCAAAATACATACTTTACTAATGTATTTTTCTATAACAACTCTACGTTCTCCTTTATAGTTTTTTTCTAAAAGTTATAAAACAAACAAAAACCTTTTTTAGTTAAAATTTTTACTAAAAAATGAAATATTATTTAAAAAAGGTATTTTAAACCGTATAAAAGACTTATATTAATGTGCAATTTGTGCGATTTAAAATATTGAAAAAATTAGGGGGATTTTTGTTAAAAATAGGTAAAAATAGGGCTTGTAAGATATTATAAGAGGTTAACAATTTAAATGATGAATCCATTTTTTCCTTTTGAATAAAAATAAGAGGATGCAATCATAGCTAATTTAAATAATCTAACCGAATTTGAAGAACTCTACGTGGAATTTCAACGACAAGTATCTATTAAGTAGAGATAAATGGTAATGACTAGAGCCCAATGATGATATCAATCATTTAATAAGTATTTATGAGCATGTGTTAATGAATATTGCTACAAAGAAAGAGGTGAAAAGCGAATGACACATCTAACCATTAAAAGAAGATTACCATTATGATAGCTATTCTACTTCATTGTTTTTTGCTGCAATAAATCAAACAATCATCGGCATTGTGATGCCAAGTATCATTGCTAAACTTGGAGGTATGGGTCATTATGGCTGCTGTGGCTGTTATTATTGCTTTATTTTTAAAAGAAATTCCTTTGAGTAAAGGGGGGTTAATCACCCCCCTTTTATTTTTGGATACGTGTTACAGTTGGTGGGCGCCATTGGCCATTTAGTGCACTCCTTTTCGGCCAATACATTCTAAGTAAGAGATTAAATGGTTCAAGGGGTGCTGGTAACCAGTTACTCTCACTTTCTTGTCCAGGAGAAACAGGTTGAATAAATAAATCTAATGAACCATCCACGTTATATTCTAGAGAACCAAGATGTGGACTAATGGCATAACGGTTTAAATGATTCTCCACCAGTAAACCAGCAGAATTATAAAGTGTTATAGACCAAAATGCATTTACTGGAGGCAAATGCCCGACATCAAAACGAATTCTATAATTAGACTGACCATCTAAAGAGACATTATAGTTATCACCAAAACTGTACGCGTAAATGCTATCCTGCGGAACATTTGCTCCGAATAAAGTAAGTGCAACCGCTGCCCTTTGCTGATAATTTGTTCCATAATTACCGATATCATTTAGTAGCGTACTCCACCCGCTATTATTATTATTCAAGATTCGTTGACTAACAGATTGAATATAAATCGGGCCGTTGTGTACAGCATTTATTAATGCCCATTGAACTGCTGGATGTAGTGTATAGAAATTAAAATTCTCATTCGGTATTAGACCTAATGTACAAAGCTTTGCAGTCATTTCATAGGATTGAATAGCAGGATAAGGTGGATTCTGATACATAAGTTTCATCATTAATTGAAAAAATGCAGGTGCATCCATTGTCGTGATTAGTTCTTTAGGTGGCTCTTTATTAATAATGATTTGATTACTTGAAGATGAGCTTGCATAGTTATAATTTAATTCATAAATCCTTTTTAAAGAATATTTTTCTTGAATAGCATGCACCGCTTGATAATCTTGTGGTCCATTCGTTTGAGTTCTTCCTGTAATCCAAACTGTATTTGTAGGAGCATTAATAATTGAAATGTTTGAAGGGAGTTTTCCCCGCCAATTTGGTCCAACAATGGCAAATTGCTGTTCAGTTGTCCCTGTCGTACGTGCACCGATAGAAGCAAAGACATTTGAATAAGCATCTAGCATTGGTAAGAGATAATATCTATTATCAGTATTCGGAACTTGCAATATAAATGGGCCATCTCTCAAATCAAGCCATGCAGAAGAATAGAGCGTATCTACATTAGGTCTAACCACCTCAGTAAATCGAGGTGTAGATAATACCTTTTGATGATAAAATCTATTCTTCTGCGCTAAACTAACGACTCCCTTCCTCTTCGTTAATTCCATAAGGATGAGAGGGAATCCATACACATATGCATCCATTGCAAAGTCGTTAATAATCTTTTCCGAATTAACTATCTGCTCTTTATCCCCCCCTAACGGATCTATCCACATATCATTAAATTGCGGTGTATACATTCGATTCCTCCTACATAAATTATTCTTGATAGAAGCCTATACAGTTTATGCAAAGAAAAACTTAGAGAAACAGGCCATTATAGAATAATTAAAAGGGAGATAAGTTCGTATTGAAATCAAATAATACTAAAAAGTATTCTTTTCAAACTCATGTTATAAGGAAAGGTATTAGTTATGGAACTTGCCTATCTATGATTATTTCTTATACTGCGTATCACTCCATAGGGTGGGCTGTTATACATGGGTGTTTTAGCTGGCTTTACGTTATCTATTACTTAATCAAATATTCACCTGATATATTTTAGAAAGTAGAAAAGACCTCTAGCAAACTCTAGAAGTCTTCTTTAGTATTAATCAATGGCTGTTTAATATATGCCTCACAGCTATTTATTAACAGGTTCATCTTGCTCTAAAGGCAACGTCACAAAAAATGTAGTCTGTTCACCTAGTTGGCTTTGCACCGAGATTCTGCCATCATGCATGTCTATAATCTTTTGCACGATAGAAAGCCCTAAACCACTGCCCCCGTTTGATACTGCTCTCGATTTATCTGCTTTAAAAAAACGTTCAAAAATATGTTTCTGATCTTCTTCTCTCATCCCTATTCCATTATCAGTAATGGAAATAGTCACGGTATCATTTTGATTAGATGAACGAATACAGATCATTCCTCCATCTGGAGTAAACTTAATACTGTTACTAATCAAATTCATCCACACCTGATTCATCAAATCTTCATCAGCAACTACTGTAATATTTTCCAACTCGATATCCATTTCAATATTTTTAATTAACCATCTTGGTTCACAGGATAAAACAACATTGCGTAATTGTTTATCTAATCGATACTGCTTCGGCTCAAATGGGTGATGTTGTGATTCTAAAGACGTTAACTTTAATAAATTATCACTGATTTTCGATAATCGCTGGCTTTCCATCTCAATAATTTCTAAATAATGTTGTCGTTTTTCATCTGGCAAATCAATGTTTTTCAAAGCTTTTGCAAAACCATTAATCGAGGTTAATGGAGATTGAATTTCATGCGAAACGTTAGATATAAACTCTTGGCGCATTTTCTCCATTTCTCCTAATTCAATTGCCATATGATTTATCCCACTAATGAGCTGTCCAAAGTGATCTTCGTCATCGTCTGATTTCAAGTCTAATTTGACGCTAAAATCCCCTTTCGCAATTCGTCCTATAGCATCAACTATCGTATCCCAATAACTACGCTGCCTTTTCAATCCAAATAGAAAGAAAATAGCAACAGTACATGCAAAAAGGATAAAGACACCTATTACAGTATAAAACTGTTGCCAAAACCCTTGAGGATGCTTGCCAAGCCAATCATATATCAGAGATGTCACATGATACGAAATAAACGCAAAGAGCGTATTAGTTAAGAGAAAAAGTATAAACATACTCAATATTTTTAACGCAATTATCCATTTCTTCATGCCCCTAACTCCAATCGATAACCGAGCCCCCGGATAGTCCGTATTGTGAATGCACTTTTGTCTTCAGGGAATCGCTCTCGAAGTCTTTTAATATGGACATCTACCGTACGATCATCACCCTCATAGTCATATCCCCATATTTCTTCTATTAACTGTTCACGTGAGAATGTCTTCCCTGGGTAACTAGCTAATGTAAATAATAATTCAAATTCTTTTAATCGAAGAGTAATATTTTCTCCTCTATACATTAGTTCATAGGTTTCTCGATTCATCTTAACATTACCGACTTCTACTGTTTGGGATAAAGAAATACGGTAACGCTTTAGAATAGATTTAACACGAACGATTAATTCTGCAGGCTCAAATGGTTTTACAAGATAATCATCTGTACCTAGGTTAAATCCTTTTACTTTTTGTGCAGTTTCCCCTTTTGCAGTCAACATAAGGATTGGCAAATCGCTATTTAGCTTTCGTATTTCTTGGCATAACTCCCATCCATCCATATTCGGCATCATAATATCCATAATTACCATATCAACTTTTCCTGACTCTAGCTTGGACAGTGCATCAACACCGTCCACCGCTTCCAGTATACTCATACCCTCATTTTGTAAAAATACGCTTACTAACTCTCTAATATGTTCATCATCATCCACAACTAATAATCTTGTCATGACAACAAATCCCTTCATACTTACTCTTGAATACGTAATTGTTGTTTGGCAAATTCTCTGTACATCTCATGTGATTGGAATAACGTATTATGCGTCCCACTCCCCGTAATATGTCCCTTCTCAATAAATAGTATATTGTCAGCATCGACAACAGTAGAAAGACGGTGAGCAATAACTAATGTCGTTCTGCCATTCATCAAATTATCTAATGCTTTTTGAACATAAATCTCAGATTTACTATCAAGGCTAGAAGTTGCTTCATCAAGCATTAAAATTTGAGGATCGCGTAATAGTGCTCTAGCAATTGCGATACGTTGTCGTTGTCCTCCTGAAAGCTTGATTCCACGTTCCCCTACTTCAGTATTAAACTTATCTGGAAGTGCTTGAATAAATTGATCAGCATATGCCATTTTAGCGACTCTTTCAAGTTCTGTATCTGTAACCTCTTTATCTATTCCATAACAAATGTTATCGCGTATTGTACCGGATATAAGTGCGCTTTCTTGAGCAACGTACCCAATTTGACTTCTCCAAGAATGTAAGGAGAATGTATCAATAGGTGTATCTCCTAGTGTAATACTTCCTTTTGTAGGTTGATAATATCGCTCTAAGAGAGAGAATGTAGTGGTCTTTCCTCCGCCACTCGGTCCAACAATTGCCGTTACTTTACCTGGTTCAATTGTAAAATTAATATTAGATAAAATCGATTCATTTTCATATGCAAAATCCACATGATTCACATGAATAGGTTCTGTTACTAGCTCTAACTGTTTACCTATGTGTATATCTTCCTCGTCATGTTCAAGTACTGTACTAATGCGTTCCGTTGCTCCCATTGCTTTTTGCAATTGTGTAAAGAACATCGTTAATTGAGTCATTGGGATAATAATTTGAATTAAATATAAAATAAAAGCAACCATGTCTCCAGCTGTTAGTTCTCCAGAAGAGACACGTACTCCTCCATATCCAATAATTGCGACTAATACAATCATAAGAATGAAAGAAATTAAAGGTGAGATAAGTGCATGTATTTTGGCTTCTTTTAAACCAAAATTGAAGAGATTTGTAATACCTTTTTTTCCACGCTCATATTCTATGTTCTCTGCATTTGAAGCTTTCACTAAACGTGATTCTGGTAATACTTGATTTAACACAGCAGTAAATTTTGCCGTTTCATCTTGCATTCCTTTTGAAATTACATACATTTTCTTCCCTAACAACATTAAAATCAGCATAGCAATCGGAACAGCAACAAGCATTACTAAAGTCATTTTCCAATCTAAGAATAGCAAAATCGTAACAGAACCGATTATCGCAATAATTCCAGATAAACAGTTAGCAAGATGTTCTGTAATGAGTTCCTTCACAACTGCAGTATCATTCGTTACACGACTCAATGTCTCTCCTGTATCATTTTTATCATAATAAGGAATTGGTAAGTGGAGTAATTTTCTCCACAAACGATCTCTCAATTTTGCTACCACGTGATGACCAACTCGGTTTAACAGATAAATAGAAAGCCCGCTCGCTATTGCCTGGGCAATAAAAGCAATGACTAACAAAATAATTTGCCAATAGTTAAGTGAATCTAATGAAAAACCGTCCACTAATTTTTTTGTGAACAGCGGAACGACAAAACCTACCCCTGTCGTAGCAAAACTCATACAAAGTGCAATGATTAATAAAAGTTTAGGCGGTTCAGTTTGCTTTATTAACTGAACAAACTGTCGCCAACCATTTAATTTATTTTCTTTTATCTCTTCATTCATTATTAATAATTCCTCCTTATTTTTCCCCATAAAAACGTTTCTGCACTCTTATAATAACTACTTTAGCATTTCTTTATGAACTGAATGTGAAATGAAAGTAGGTATAGGGAATTTATGGAGATGAACTCCTTCTTTATCTTACTATAGCTAAGCTCTTTTAGTATCTACGTGAAGATTAATATAATTTACTGAGTTCAAGAGAGGCTAAAGTGAAATATTCGCTATAAAACTAGTGAAAAGAAAATGTCCCTCATCTTCACAAATAAGAAAAAGAGAAGAAACCTCATCACAGGTGGATGATATTTCTTCTCTTCATATTTATCAGATTCATATTTCATACCATTTAATAACTACGCATATATCGAAGATTGTTAAATTATTTTAAGCTCAGTAGTAGAGAATCACTTCATTAAAATAAAGCTTATTTATCCTTTTTTTCTACAACTACATGTTCAAATTTCCCTCCTAATAAATCGATATCAAACGCTTGACCGAAGCCAATTACATAGCGCCCTTCTTTTGGCGTAAGTTCAAATAAAGACAGATCCAACCCTCGTAAAACGCCCATCATTGGTGCGCCGTGGTTCTTTTCGAACTTAGCAAAAATTTCTTCATATCCATCATTTCCAACATTCTCTGCCACACATTGAAAACGAACTCGTTCACGTGCAAATAAGTTAGGAGAATCTTGCTCATCTGTAATCATCATAATACTTATCAAATTATTTGCTTCAATAAATTTATAATGGTCTGTAATTATGCTTATATAAATGTAAATCTTCCCATCATGCTGAACATACGGTGCATAACTAGTGAATGGATCACCATTGTCATCCTTGCTACTGATGACAACTGTCTTACACTTATTTATAAACTGTAAATATTGTTCCTTCTTTTTAGTGATATCGATTTGTTTTACCATTTGTTTTCCCCCTATTATTGTGCGTTCACTCGTGAAATTCCTAATAAGTTTATACGTGGTTTCCTATGCTGAAAATGTGAATCAATTTCGCATTCAACTCCGTAAACGTTGCGAATCATTTCTGGGGTCATAACTTCCTCTGGTGTACCGTATTTTATGACTATCCCCTTGGAAATAACGCATATTTTATCACTATAAATACTTGCCTGATTTAGATCGTGTAGTACCATTACAACCGTCATACCTAATTCACGGTTCACGGTATGAATTAGTTCTAATAACTGAAGTTGATGCGCAATATCTAAGTAAGTAGTTGGCTCATCGAGCATCAAAACTTTTGGTCGTTGCGCTAATGACATGGCAATCCATGCCCTCTGCCCTTCTCCACCTGAAAGTGAGGCTACCAATCGGTCTTTTAAAGGTGTTAACCCTGTTTTTTCAATGGCCCACTCCACTATCTTTAGGTCTTCATCATTTGTACGTTCATACCATTTCTTGTGAGGTATACGCCCATATTTCACTAGTTCTTCAACTGTAATATCTGAAGGTGGCTCATTCGATTGAAATAAAACACTCATCATTTGTGAGATTGACTTTGTTGCTAACGACTGCAAGTCTCTACCATCTAAAAAAACTTTCTCTTTTTGTACTGGAATTAATCTAGACATGGCTTTTAAAGCTGTAGATTTCCCAGAACCATTCGGGCCTATAATCGAAACGATTTCACCTTTTTCTACGTTTATCTCAAAATTATCTAATACTTTTTTCTGATCATAGCTAATATCTAATGATTGAGCTCTTAGCATCTTAAATGTCACCTGCTCTCATTAAATATAAAAAGTAAGGTCCGCCTACCATTGCCATGACTATACCTGCTGGAATATCTAAAGGTGAAAATAGAGACCTACCAATTGTATCTGCTACTAGCAGAACAACAGCCCCCAAAACCATACTCATAGGCATTAGAAGACGGTAATTTGACCCGACTATTAATCTCGACATATGTGGCACAATAAGTCCTACAAAGCCTAACATCCCTACAATTGACACTGAAACAGCCGCCAAATACACCGCTACTAAGGACAGAACAATTCGGATTCGATTTGTATTTTCACCTAAGTTTACAGCTACATTTTCCCCTAAGCTTAAAATGTTTGCTGAACGAATACAAAATAATGCGGCAATCCAACCAATTATGGAATATGGAAAAAGGATACTTACATCTCCCATTCCCTTTGCCGATAAACTACCATTCATCCACTGTAAAGCAGAAGGGAGGCGATCACTATAAAGAATCGATAGTAACCCTGTTATCCCACCAAATACTGCATTCACTGCTACTCCTGATAAAATTATCCGAACAGGCGAAATACCATTCTTCTTCCACGCTAATGCATAAACGAGCGTAACTGCTATTAATCCGCCTACTACTGCTGCAAGAGGAATCCACTCCCCAAATTCAGGGAATATTAGCAAGATAAATAATACTGTAACTGCAGCACCACTTGATACCCCTGTTAAACCTGGATCTGCAAGAGGATTTCTCATTACCGACTGCAGTAATGCACCAGATATAGCTAAATTTATGCCCACTATTATAGCAATAATGACTCTAGGTATTCGTAAATCCCAGACGATTGTTTCCGATAAAGTTTCACCAGAACCGAATATTGTTCTTATCGTTTCCATAGGTGACAGTTGCACACTCCCAATACCAATCGACAGAATCATGAAAATGATTAGTAGAGCGGCTGTTATACCTATGCTAAGTTTCCCCTTCGATTTTACTTTCATTACGTCCAACCCTCATCCTTAGTCATATTACTTATATAAAATTTCGTTTAACTGCTCTAATCCTTCTGTTGCTTTTTCAATTGAAGCATAACCAAATACTCCATAGTCAAGGGCTTGGACACGATCTTCTTTAAAGGCTTGTAACTTTTCCCAAGCGCCATTCTTCTTCACTTCTGCTTTAAACTGTTCTAACGCAGCTGTTGGATCACCGTGTGAAACAAGAAGTATTGCATCTGGATTCGAGGCTACGACATCTTCCATATTCATCGGTACGTATGCTTCCGTTGATTTCAAAGCCTCATTAACAATATTTGTAGCACCTAACTTTTTCACTAAACTACCAACATATGTTTTTTCGCTCATTAGCATAAATGACTCTCCTGAACCAAATAACACCATTACTTTAGATGAGTCTTTACCCTTCACATCTTCTAATACTGCTGTTTCTTTCTCCTCTAATTGTGAAAGATACGTTTTTGCTGCATCTTCCTTATGTAAAACTTTCCCCATTATTTCAAAAGAAATTTTTAGATCTTCATAAGAATCTGTTGGAATATATGCAGTTGCTACTTTACTATTTTTTATCTTCTTTTCTAAACTGTCTTTTATCGATTCCGGTCCAATTAAGATGTCAGGTTTAAGGCTTACAACTTTCTCTACATCTGGCTCAATAGGAGAACCGATTTGCTCAATCTTATCGAATCCTTCTGGTAATTTGTGTGTTGAAGTTGGTATTCCAACTGGTTTTACATCCAAAATATTCATCATTTCTAAAATCGAAACAGATGTTGTGACAATTGATGTCGGTTGTTCTGCTGGAAATTGTTTTACTAATTTCTCTACTTTTGCTATATGTTCACTAGATACTTTGATATCACTTTTAGATTTTGCAGCATCACTATCTTGATTAGCTACAATTTTTTCTTTAGTCGTTTCTGGTTCTTCTTTATCCTCTGCACATCCACCTAATACAAGTAGAGCAGATAAGAATGCAGCTCCATATAAACTTTTCTTCATTATAAAAAATCCCCCATCTATTTTAATTGAAAATAATTATCATTATCAATTAGAAATATATCAGACAACGAAAATGTTTACAACTACTTTTTCAAATACTTTCGAAAGCATACTGTAAACCTAATTAATATAGAAATCATTCAAATATTTAGAATTTAAGGAGATTAAAAAAACCGCACTACTTAGAGTGCGGTTTTTGGGAAATATATGCTTTTAAATTCCACTTTAATTCTATAGAATTTGTACTTTCCTCAACTCCAAATAAAGTTTTTTAAATATGAAATCAAATACCTAAAAAACATGGCATTTATTCCTAATTAAGGTAGAATAAAAATAGGGATTTTGCTCTACTAGAGTGCAAAAAGAGGAGGTGTGAGATGAAAAAACTAATTAGTATTTTTTATTTATTATCAATAATTGCAGGATTTGCATTTCTTTACTCATTAATAACAGAAAATTCTATTGAATGGAGAAGTTTAGGTTATGTAGTTATTTTATTGCCTTGTGCGATTTATTTACATAAGCAACAGTTGCTAAAAAAGGCTAATTAAAATTTGGGGACTTAACTTAAATGTGCGAATTCGAATTAAACAATTATATTATTCGTTTGATTCGCTAAATTTATATTAGATTCGCATATTTTAAAAGAACTTTTAAGGAGATACTACATTCACAAGTAGTATCTCCCTTTGATTTTTTACGGCAAGATTTAATAACTTTATTATCTCTAAACAATATCCTCGTTTTTAACATACTAACAATTTTAGTATCTTCAGCAGCTAAAGAGGAAACTGGATTAGTAAACAAAGTTATTCCTAAAGCTAAACAAAACATCGTATGTATTTTTTCAAAAAACAACTCCTACAAACTATTTTGTATATATATCACAAATATATATTGTCGTTTGTTTTAAAAAAAATAGTTAATCTGAAAAACATTTCATAAAATTAATTTAACGATATAATAACCAAAAATATCGATTCAAATATCAAAAAAATTATTATAATATGTAAATTGTCAATTCAAGTCGAACATGGCAGATAACTCATGAATATCTCAAAAGGCGTATTGAAATTAAGAACTTTTCTAGGTACTTGATTGAAATTCAAAAGAAACGTCATGATTTCATTTCGAGTTAACTTGTTAAAGTCGGTTCCTTTTGGATATGTGCGTCGGATTCGACCATTTGTATTTTCATTAGTTCCACGTTGACCTGGGACGCCAGGATCTGAAAAGTAGAATGGGATTTCCAGTCCTTTTTCAATTTCGATCCACATGTGAAATTCCTTTCCCCTATCGGCTGTTATTGATTTCACTAGTTTTTTGGGGAGGTTTTTCAGAAGAGATATAATTTCTTTAGCTGTTTCGTAGGCAGTTTTAGATGCTAATTTTTGAACGATTGTAAATCTGCTCATACGTTCTGTAAGTGTGAGAATCTGGCTTTTGTGACCTTTACCAATTATTGTGTCTACTTCCCAGTGTCCTATTTCGCTTCGTGGAGCCTGTCGTGCATGAATTTTTTTCAACTGTGGCATTTTTCCACGTGTTTCTTCTTGGTTGTTTTTCAGTTTCTTTCCTTTACGGATGAGGAGCTTTTGAGACAATTGGAATAGTCCTGCTGCTGCGTATCGGTAAATACTTGAAACGCTTATAGCGAATGGTTTTTTGTGTTCTTTTTCATATCGTCCAACAATCATTTCAGGCGACCAGCCTTTCTTTAAATGGACAAGAATATACTTGATATCATCTAAATCAACCATGGGCTTACAACCACAGTTTTCACGCTTATTTTCATAATCCATTTGCGCTTGAAGTGCATTGTAAGGGCAGACACGGTCCAATTCGTATTTAATCGTGCTTTTGCTTCTTTTTAGTTGTTTTGCGATATAGGAAATAGATTTATTAACCAGTCTATATTCTTCGATTAAAACACGTTCCCATGGTAAAATGTGTGTATAGCTCATCGGGAGCACTCCTTTATTAGTTGATTGGCGTTAACTAATGTGTACCCGATTGAGCTATTTTTTATTTATCTTTCGTTCGACTTAATATGATAATCTACAATAAAACTAATTTCAATTTTCAAAAAGGAGGAAATTAAACTTCTACCAGTTACATCAAATATATTTTTAGCTACTTTTAAATTTATTGGAACGAAATATATTGAAAAAAGACATCCTATAGAAAATATCATACCAAAATGAGACAAAAGACCACTCGAAGTAAAATCAAAAATCCAAATCGACAAAACAAAAAAAGGAATTCCAACCCAAATTCCAAAAGTAAAAAATAATAATGTAACTATTATTAAAAGTAAAAAGAAATTTCTTTTCAAAACATTTATATAAGACTGAATATACAATTCCACTTAAATATCTTCTCCTTAACAGATAATTCCATGTCTATATATCATATACTAAAATAATTTTCCGTCCAATAGGTTGTGCTTATTGGATTCCTAAAGCATTACCACAAATAGTTGCGGAACCACTATAAGGCCAAAGAAAAACCGTACCTGTTTAAGGTACGGTTTTTTGTGAAGTATCTAAAATGGAGTTTAATTACTACTAACTCCATTATCTTTAAGTTTCAGATTTAACTTTATCATTCGGTTGTTACCTACATTAAAGTTTACTTCTTATTTGCTTCGTAGACTTTTAACAACTTACCTTTTATAGTCGTATTCTTCATGTTTTTCAACACAATTGGACCTTTATCATTCAATATTTCAACATAAGAAAATGCATCTAAAATTGTAATGATGCCAATATCCTCTACTGTAACACCGTCAATTTTCGCAATCGTCCCAACAAAATCTACTGCTCTTAGTTTCTTTTTCTTACCACCATTAAAATATAATTTCATGATTTGCTTGTTTAATTTTTCGCTTTTCGCCTTTTTCAATGTTGGTTCAATATTCATTTTTGCCTCAAAATCCGATTTCTTATTTAAAACTTCTTCTTTTAATGGGACTTCCATTTTCGGGATTTTAAAACCAATATATTCTTCAATTTCACTTAAAAACTTGTCTTCAAATGGTGTTACTAACGTAATTGCTTTCCCTTTCTGTCCCGCTCTTCCAGTTCTTCCGGTACGATGGACATAACTTTCTTTTTCTAAAGGAAGATCGTAATTAATGACATGTGTAATATTATCAATATCAATTCCTCTAGCAGCTACATCTGTCGCTATTAAATAACGGAAATCTCCTCGCTTAAAATCACTCATCACTTCGAGACGAATATCTTGTACCATGCCACCGTGAATTTTATCGCAGCTATAGCCTGAATCGGCTAATTGTTCGCACAAAGTATCTACTCTGTCTTTTGTTCGGCAAAAAATAATACAACTATCTGGATTTTCAACAATCGTTAAATCTTGAATAGCAGAAAGTTTATTATTTTCCTCCACCACGACTAAAGCATGGTCAATTTTATCAGTTGTAAGTCCAGTAGCCTTAATTTCAATATCAGTAGGTTTTTTCATATAGTTAAGAGCTAAGTTTTTAACAGCCTCTGGCAAAGTAGCCGAAAATAACATCGTCACTCGTTTTCGAGGCAATTCTTTAATAATGGCCTCCACTTGTTCAATGAACCCCATATTCAACATTTCATCAGCTTCGTCTATAACAAGATAACGAATCTGATCTAATGCTAGAGTGCCTTTTTCAATATGATCCATGACACGGCCCGGAGTCCCAACTACTACATGTGTTTTTTGCTTTAATTCTGTCTTTTGGATGGCAAAAGGTTGTTTACCATAAACAGCCGTTGCTTTAATTCGTTTATATCTACCTAAATTTGTGAAATCCTCTTTTACTTGAACAGCAAGTTCTCTCGTTGGTGTTAAGATTAGAGCTTGTGGTTTATTCTCTTTCCAATCAACTAATTCACAAATTGGAATCCCGTAAGAAGCCGTTTTTCCACTACCTGTTTGAGATTTTACAACAAGATCCTTATTCTCCAATACAAGCGGTATAACTTTACTTTGAACTTCTGTTGGGTTTTTGTATTCTAAGCTATTTAGCGCATTTACGATTTCATTACTTAATTTATAATCTTTAAAACTTTTTCCACTCATAACTAAGCCTCATTTTTAAATTATTTACTATTAATATTTCCTAATAGATGATTATCTTATACAAACTTCCATTATACTCGAAATTCCACCTGCAAATGCATTTCTGCTACTAATAATATGACCAAATGTCTTTTAATGATGTACTTAAAAATGGTTTCTCATTAATTATTGCTTCTTTTCATAGAATGGAATGACATTATATTATTTTTTCATACTATCTTGGGAAAAAATTAAACAGGAATAGGAGAATCGAATGAATAGAAACAAAATGGGCTTGTCAGCGTTAATAAAGAGCATACCATCATTTTTACAATTATTTCTTAATTCATGTCTAGTCATTTTAGCCCTCATTTTATCATTCTTACTTGTTAAAGAAATAGTGATATTCTTGAAGATTTTAATGACTCGTGGTAGTAGTGACTATAAGCTTTTCCTCGAAAATATTCTTATCTTCTTTTTATACTTCGAATTTATCACAATGATTGTAAAATACTTTAAGGAAGATTATCATTTTCCACTAAGATATTTTATATATATCGGGATTACAGCAATGATTCGGCTCATTATTGTAGAGCATGATCATCCCACCGATACATTAATTTATTCACTAATAATTTTGATTCTGATCATTGGTTATTTCATTATTAATATTACACCACTAGAAAGACCTGTTCATTTATGGTTTTTTAATAAGAAAGAAAAAAACTAGGGATCAATTTATATTCTTTTAGAATTATGATGGCATTCCACGCCTCTATTAATAGCTCAAGTTTACATAGTATAAAGTGGTTTGGTAAGAGATTTAACTATAAAAAGGGATTAACTTAGCCAAGGAATGTTTTCCTTGGTTTTGTTTGTTTTTTTTGATTTCCTCAGAATTTAGACTGTAATTTATAATATTTATTATCAAAACCACACATTTTCTGTATAAATTATGCGCTTTAATAGGGCTCTTTTAATAGTCTCAGGTAGAATTTTCAAAAAATAGGTACAAAGCCAAAGCAAGCGTTATTTAATATACATATAAATACAGAGCAGTATAACTAAAAAATTAATAGCGAGGTGATAATGATAAATTTATTCCAAACAAGATATGTATTCAATTCATTACAACATTTCAAAAAAACTAGCTAGAAAGAAGGTAGAATAATATGCAACCAATGGCTTGGGTGACCATATTAACTTTTTTGGTTACTCTTGTATTTATTCTTTGGCGACCTAAAGGAATTAATGAAGCCATACCTGCTACTATCGGAGCTATTATTGTATTACTAAGTGGAAGTGTCTCACTTACTGAACTTGGAATCATTACTGAAACCATAAGCGGAGCAGCTATAACCATTATGGCAACCATTGTTATGGCAATAGTCTTAGAAAGCTTTGGGTTCTTTAACTGGGTCGCCGAAAAACTGGCGGAAAAAGCAAAAGGGTCGGGTATCCGATTATTCTGGTATGTCAATCTTTTGTGTTTTCTTATGACACTTTTTTTCAATAACGACGGTAGTATTTTAATTACAACCCCAATTTTGGTCATGTTACTAAACAACATGGGCTTAAAAAACCACCAAAAAATTCCGTATTTAATATCCGGGGGCTTAATTGCAACTGCCTCAAGTGCCCCTATTGGTGTAAGTAACATTGTAAATCTAATTGCCCTGAAAATCGTGCATATGAGTTTGTATGCTCATACGGCAATGATGTTTGTTCCAGCAACACTAGGTTTACTACTATTAGTTTGGCTCCTGTTCCTACGATTTAAAAAAGACTTACCAAAAACTGTACCTACTAAAGTAACTGGACTATCGCTACCTTCTTACCACCCGCTTAAGCAAAATTCTATCTACTCTTCGGAAAAGGACCGTTCAAAGTTTATGCGAAACATCCTACTATTTGTTTTCGCGGTCCGTATCAGTCTCTTTGTTGCTTCATTCCTCTCAATTCCAGTCTCCGTCATGGCTGTTATTGGGTCCCTTGTACTTCTAAGCTGGAGATGGGCTTATTTAAAAGTACCTCCAAGTGATATGTTAAAAAAAACACCGTGGTATATTATTATCTTCGCGTTTAGTATGTACATCATTATTTATGGTCTAAATAATATTGGTCTAACAGACTGGTTAATAGACTTCATGCGTCCTATGGTTTCTGGAAGCCTGCTCCATACCAGTGTGTTAATGGGGATATTACTTTCTATACTTTCCAACATATTTAATAATCACCCGGCACTTATGGTTGGAACGCTCACTTTAACGAGTATGAGCTTAGACTTACTATCCTTAAAGGTTGCCTATTTAGCAAATGTTATTGGAAGTGACATAGGTTCTTTGCTACTTCCAATGGGAACGCTGGCTACGTTAATGTGGATGCACATTGTAAGGCGCGGAAAAGTAAAAATTACATGGTGGCAATATATAAGAATCACCATTGTCGTTATACCACCTACAGTAATATTTACATTAGTAATTTTATATTACTGGGTTACTTGGCTTTTTTAATAAGTAGCAAAACAATAATTCCAAAATATCTTTTAGAACACACCGTTAGAATCATAGACTCATTAGAGACCTATCACATATTGTTAGCATATGATTAAGATTAATTTTTGTTCAAGGTACAGAAAATTTCAATACAATGCCTTTAAATCAACATGCTTTATTTTTCTACTTAAGCTAATCAACTAGGTTGGTTTAAGTAGAAACTTTCACAATCTCAATTACATTTATCAATTGATACATAATAAAATCACCTCTAAATAAGATAAATTGTGAAAATAAAGATGTTAGGGGCATATACTTTTCTTCATTAGAATTTCTCCGTCTTTATTACTTTTCTGTTGGTGCCTTGCATAAAAAAAATCCTGCATAGGACCTATTCATAGCGTGGACATTGTAACAGGTTAATAACCATACTCCTTAGCGCTGAGCGCATAAAAAAACACACTCGCCAATGCGAATGTGTTTTATATTATTTAGATAAATCGATTTTTTTATTTAATAAATAGATAGTGATTCCTCCAACAGTCATAGACAATAACTCACCAATCCCTACTGTTAACCAAGTTGACCAAAATGGGAAATCATACAGGATAGTTAATTGACTTGCAACTGTAAACATGGATATAGCAAAAATTAATGCGGTAATAACCATCTTCAAAATATCATTTGTAATTTTTTTAGTCACTGAGCGACAAAGAATTAATACAAGAAATGTAGAAATACCACCAATTGGAACATCTAGTATCCACGTTGGTGACATGAAATTTGCAAGTACTACTCCCACTGTCACTGCCACGACATAGCGCTTGTTGTACAATGCCAAATAGTTGAACATCTCCGACAAACGTAACTGTACTGCTCCAAAACTAAAAACCGACAATAAAACAGTCACCGCTACATATAAGGCTGCGACAAGTGCCGTTTTTGTTAGCTCACTCACAGAAGTACGTGATGAGCCTTTTAAAATAGACGTATTCAATTTAAATTCTCCTTTATAAAATAGCACGACCGCTATTTTAGTAATAACTACGACCAAAGGAAGAGAGCTTTTTGCCCTATCTGAAGTGCCGTAGTGCAAGC
Source organism: Viridibacillus sp. d25.2 (assembly GCF_055456015.2). Classification (NCBI taxonomy): domain Bacteria; kingdom Bacillati; phylum Bacillota; class Bacilli; order Caryophanales; family Caryophanaceae; genus Viridibacillus; species Viridibacillus sp. d25.2. The sequence continues at coordinate 152,217 of NZ_CM196652.1, forward strand.
TGTATTTTGCTTACTCGCGTATTATATCAGAAGAATTTAACTTTGAACAACGCTATCTTGCAATCCAACCGCCATCAATCGGTACGACAGCCCCATGAATATAATCTGATGCTTGACTGGCTAAATAAAGCGTTAAATTGGCAACTTCACTTGGTTGTGCCCAACGACCCGCGGGTGTCTCTTTAGCCACCCATTTTGCTATTTCTCCATCTCCCTCAAAATCAGCCTTGTTCATGGGTGTTTGAATTGCCCCAGGTGCAATTGCATTCGCACGTATCCCTTCACGACAATAATCCTGATCTAACTGCTTTGTATAACCAACAATTGCATGCTTAGATGCTGTATAAGCCGCGCCACCACCGCCTGCAACAAGCCCTGCAATTGATGCCATATTAACGATAACACCCGATTTCCTTTTTAACATTTGAGGTAAAATTGTATTCGTCACAAAATAAGTTCCCTTTACATTTGTGTCCATAATTTTATCCCAAAGACATTCATCTGTATCAAGTGTTTTTGCAAAGCCATCCAAAACTCCTGCCGTATTCAATAAAATATCAACTTGATTAAATATAGCCATAGCTTCTTTCAATGCTTTCTCTACATCTTCCTTTTTGCATACACTACCTATCGCGTATCCAAAGTGCGTATCATATTTTTGTTTAATGCTTAATAACCCATGCTCATCTACATCAAAGCCAAATACATTCGCCCCATTCTCTAAAAAGGCAATTGCCTGAGCCTGTCCAATACCGGATGAAGCACCCGTTACAAATACCGTCTTTCCTGCATACTCTTCAAATTTCAAATTTTCCCCTCCTCATAACAAAAAGCCCATGATTTCTCATGAGCTTTTAGATTAATCGACGATTATCCAATCTTCTGCTAATAAATCACATACAGTTGGTGTGAACATTGTGTAGCCCTCACCTTGCACATTAATTAAAAAGTATGGGTTCAAATTCTCGCCGTCATGTTTGCTTTGCCCAACAAGCTTCACATACAATTCAACACCGCCCCAACCTTCACGAATTACTTTTTCGCCTGCTTTTAATAGTGGCAATACTTTTTCAAAAGTCATTTATATTCATCCTTTATCTCGTTAATATCAATTGTTCTTTATCGGGAAAAGTATACTGGATTGTGGAAATGTTTACAACTAAAGTTTGGTTGCTGTAAGTTTTTTCACCATACAAAGTGCATTACTTGAATACCTATACACTTTAGATTATCTAAAAAGAATGCTCTACTAATTATTACTCAAACAAAAGATTCAATACACGTCGCTAAGAAGCATTTTTCTGTGATAAAAAAAGGTTTCAACGCCATATTAAGAAGGATTCAAAATGAAAGGAGAGATCAAGTATGGGAAGAGACAATAAACAAGGTAAAAGTCAAAACAAAGGTACATTACCTCAAACACCTAAAAACCAAAAAATTGCTCCAAACAAAGTGAATGAGGAATTTTCTCAAGAATTAGCTGAGCTTGAAACGTTAGTTGCTAAAAGTAAGCAAAAAAAATAGGGCTCCATAATTGGAATATCAAAGTGCTCAAGAAATTGTCGCACTTCACCATTAGGTCTGGAGTAGATTTTTCAGAACTAAAAGAAGTATATTAGTGCAATAAAAAAACCCCACTGAATGAGTATCCAGTGGGGTTTTTTCAAGGTATAGGCTAAAACGAAAAAATGACATGATTTACTTCCACGTAATAGTTTTTGTAGTTTGGCACTGATTTTTCAAACGAAACTATGAGAGTATATTACAAATAATCAGTGCCAAACTACTTTTATTCATTTTTAAAATTCTTTTAAACAAATAATAAGCATATTGAGAAATATAAAAATTAAACTGGAGGCATGTGTAAGATGAATTTCACGCATGGAGATAAAGTTGTATTAGTTGGGACAGGAGCAGTGGGATCAAGTTATGCATATTCCTTGATTAATCAAGGAATATGCGAAGAGCTGGTACTTGTTGATATAAACGAAGCTAAAACAAAAGCAGATGCAATGGATTTGAATCATGGTCTGGTTTATGCACCAATTCCTCAAAAAATTAGCTACGGTAATTACAGTGATTGTAATAATGCAGCTATCGTTGTCATTTGTGCAGGTGCAGCGCAAAAGCCTGGAGAAACACGACTTGACCTTGTAAGCAAAAACCTTACTATTTTTAAATCCATTGTAGGGAGCATTATGAATTCTGGATTTAACGGCATATTCTTAGTAGCTTCCAATCCAGTAGATATTTTAACTTATGCAACTTTTAAATACTCCGGTCTACCTAAAGAAAGAGTGATTGGTTCAGGTACTATTTTAGATTCAGCTAGATTTCGTTATTTATTGGGAGAAGAATTTGGTGTAGCTCCTACAAGTGTTCATGCTTATATCATTGGTGAGCATGGTGATTCAGAACTCCCCGTTTGGAGTACCGCTAATATTTCAGGAAAACTAATTATGTCTGATTTAACTGATAAAAGGAAAGATGAAATTTTTGTCCAAGTTCGCGATGCAGCTTATGAAATTATTGAATCCAAAGGAGCTACTTATTATGGAATCGCAATGGGGCTAGCTCGAATAACAAAAGCTATCTTACGAAATGAAGAAGTCGTATTACCGGTTGGCTCATTATTAGAAGGAGAATACGGTCATAGCAATGTTTATATTGGTATTCCTACAATTATTAATCGCGGCGGAAGAAAAGGCATCGTAGAGCTATCTTTGAATCCAGAGGAAAAAGAGAAGTTAGCAAGTTCCGTAAAAACATTGAAAGAAGTTCAATCTCAATTTTGGGAGTGATTTCAAAATAGCAAAAGGATTTCTTACAAAGGAGCTATAGATCATGTTAGTAGAAACATACAATCCATTCCATCAACTACTTCTCTCCTCAATGGTTGCAGCTATCCCAATTATTGTATTTATATTATGTTTGACCATATTTAAAATGAAAGGTATTTATGCAGCATTACTAAATTTAGTCATTACCTTTTTTATCGCAATGATGATATTTAAATTACCTTTTAGCGAATCAATTGGAAGTGTTATTCAAGGTGCTATTCAAGGAATATGGCCAATTGGTTATATTATTGTCATGGCCGTCTGGTTATATAAAATCTCAGTCGACTCAGGGAAATTTGATGTATTAAGAGCAAGTATTGCCGGTATTTCACAAGATCAGCGACTGCAGCTACTACTCATAGGCTTTTGTTTTAATGCATTTCTTGAAGGAGCTACTGGTTTTGGTGTTCCAATTGCAATCTGTGCAGTACTATTAGTTTCTTTAGGATTTAAACCTCTGCAAGCCGCTATGCTCTGTCTTATAGCAAATGGTGCTTCTGGAGCGTTCGGTGCAATCGGTATACCTGTCGCAATTACAGGTACACTGAATTTAGAAGGCGGGGTAACTGCCATGGACGTTTCGACAATGACGGCACTAACCTTACCAATTATTAATTTTACAATTCCCTTTTTACTTATTTTCTTAATTGATGGAGTTAAAGGAATTAAAGAAACATTACCGGCTATCCTCGTTGTATCTACTATTTATACGGTTACTCAAGCTATTATCACCTTACTCTTAGGTCCTGAACTAGCTGATATTATCCCTCCTTTACTTTCAATGGCTATTTTGGCTTTATTCTCAAGAAAATGGAGACCAAAGAATATCTTCTTACTCAATAACAAAGAGGTTAAAACTGAAAAACATACAACTGGTGATGTAATTAAGGCCTGGTCTCCATTTTATTTATTGAGTTTATTTGTTTTAATATGGAGTATTCCCGCATTTAAAGCTTTGGTTGCGGAAGGTGGAGCTCTAAACTTTACCAAAGTAACATTTGACATACCTGGGTCCACATTAAGTTCAAGCATTGATGTACTAAGTGCAACAGGTACAGCCATATTGCTAGCAGCCTTAACAACTATATTCACAACAAAAACCATTGGTTTCGGTCATGGTTTTAAGCTCTTAAGAAGAACGATTTCAGAATTTTGGATTCCAATTGTGATGATTTGTGCCATTCTTGGTATAGCTAAACTAATGACTTACGCAGGATTAACAAGCGCATTAGGTGAAGCAGTTGCAACGACAGGAACTATCTTCCCACTCTTATCACCAATATTAGGATGGATTGGTGTATTTATGACTGGATCAGTCGTAAATAATAACACATTGTTTGCGCCAATTCAGGCTACAGCAGGTAAGATTATTGGAGTAGATCCTGCTTTATTAGTATCTGCTAATACAGCTGGTGGGGTAATGGCAAAGCTAATTTCCCCACAATCAATCGCCATTGCAACTGCTGCTGTTGGTCAAACTGGTAAAGAATCCGAATTAACAAAAATGACGTTAAAATACAGCGTTGCATTACTCACATTTGTTTGTTTTTGGACTTTTATATTATCCTTTTTATATTGAAAATAGGTTGAAGCTTTCATCACTACAGATGAAAGCTTCTTGTCTTCTTTTTCTATCAATCACTTTTGAAGCGATTCTAAAGGCTCGTTTTTCTGCTATTTATTTTTTAAGAAAAGCGGACAATCTCAGTGGTCTCAATCGTTGCCTTTACTAAACTTCATGGACTTCATATATTTCTTACTTTTTTGCTTTCCATCTCCGCTTCCCACTTAGTTATTTCCTCCCGAACACGGGGTGCTACTTCCGTTCCTAGTAGCTCAATCGCTCTCATCACTTGGTCATGCGGCATCGTGCTTAACGGTACATACATCATAAAGCGTGTAATACCTACATTTTTACGAAGGTGAATAATCTTTTGGGCAACTGTTTCTGGATCACCAACGTACAGTGCACCTTCAAAACTGCGCGCGGCATCGAAGCTAGAACGGTCATAATGCGCCCAGCCCCGTTCCTTGCCGAGTTTATTCATGCCTGCCTGAGTAGATGGGAAAAATGTATCTGCCGCTATTTCGTTATTCTCTGCAATAAATCCTATCGAATGCGATCCGACCTTAAGCCGCGATTCGTCATGACCAGCGTGCGCGGCCGCTTTCTTATAAAGCTGCACGAGCGGTTCAAACTGCATCGGATTTCCACCAATTATCGCTAGCATCAGTGGCAGTCCTAGCAGCCCTGCACGGATAGCAGACTCCTGATTGCCTCCGCTACCAACCCATATCGGTAACGGATTCTGGACGGGGCGTGGATACACGCCCAAATTATTAATCGCTGGCCGATGCCCGCCCTTCCAGGTTACTTTTTCGGACTCCCTTATTTTAAGGAGCAATTCCAAATGTTCTTCAAACAGCTCTTCATAGTCATTCAGGTCATAGCCAAATAACGGAAATGACTCAACAAAGGAACCCCGACCTGCCATAATTTCCGCACGTCCATTTGAAATACCATCGAGGGTAGCAAAATCCTGAAAAACGCGCACAGGATCAACTGAAGAAAGCACCGTCACTGCACTGGTCAGCCGAATCCGTTTCGTCTGCGCTGCAGCCGCAGAAAGTACAACTGCTGGTGAAGATGCCGCATAATCCTTCCGATGATGCTCACCTACGCCAAACACATCAAGTCCCACTCGATCGGCAAGAACAATCTCCTCGACAACTTCACGCAATCGCTGTGCGTGACTCATTACTTCTCCCGTCTTAACGTCCGGCTTTGTTTCTACAAACGATGTAATACCTATCTCCACGGTCAATCTCCCCTATTCTAATAGCTTTTTTCTCTATCAATAGCTTTGAAAGCAAATTTTAAATATATATATCTTTATTCCGGGCTATTATTTGGTTCTTTTCAAGCATGATGATGTGTAACTCTGATTAATGTTACTGAATCTGCATATTTGAATATCATCTTAAACGAGCTTTATTTTAATACAGCAGCCGTAACGTGGCAGGTCATTGCCCAAAACAGGAAAGCTAAAGCACTAACAAATACTCCAAGTAAGCATACTCCGTCCCAGCCATATTGTGCATATATCTGAGTCGAAGCGATTGAACCGGTAGCACTGCCAATGGAATAGAAAACCATATATCCAGCTGTGATACGACTGCGCGCCTCTGCTCCCAATGCTAAGATCATACTTTGATTAGTGACATGCACGGCCTGCACCGCCAAGTCAAGAAGAACAATACCAATGACCAGTGCGAACAGCGAATGTTCTATATAGCTGATTAACAACCACGATATCAACAATAGGATTAAAGCTACGCCTGTCGTTCTCTGTCCGTAGCCTTGATCGGCTAGCTTCCCCGCCCGTGCTGCAGCTAACGCTCCGGCAACTCCTGCGAGGCCAAACGCCCCAATTGCAGTGTGCGAAAGAAATAATGGCGGTGCGCTAAGAGGCAGTACTAGTGAAGTCCACAAAATGCTGAAAGCAGCAAAAATCAGCAGAGCCAGAATAGCACGAATACGTAATATTGGTTCTTGTGCGAACAAGATAAACACCGACCTGAGTAACTGAGGATACGACAGTGATTTTACCCCTCGTTCAACATTTGGTAACACCTTAAATAATGCACAAACCATAAGAAACATCAGCGTTGCAGAGACCAAATAGACGGAACGCCAACCCGCAATATCTGTTAAAACCCCCGAAATGGTTCGCGCAAGAAGTATGCCAATCACAATTCCACTTGTTACCATTCCTACGACACGTCCTCGTTCGGCAGGGGTAGCCATTGTTGCCGCGAATGCCACAAGAGTCTGTGTCACGACGGCAAGCAACCCCACCAAAGCCATACCTACGAATAGTGTCGAGCTAGAGGAGGCAGTGCCAACTATAACTAGAGCTATCATGGATAATAGCATCTGACCAATAATCAGTCGGCGTTGGTTCAGTAAATCTCCAAGTGGTACCAGTAGCAATAATCCCGCTGCATAAAAGATCTGAGTAATGGTAATGAGTATTCCAATAGTTGAATGGCCAATACCGAACTCACTCGACAAATGATCGAGTAGCGGTTGTGCGAAATAGATATTGGCAACGGACATCCCGCAGACAACCGCAAATAATAGCGTCACATTGCGAGGCATGGAAGAACTATGAACTGGATCAGACATGATAAACGCCTCCTGTGACGAATTCTCCTTTATATCAGCATTAACTGCTACTTTTCCTTTAACCTCCTCCATTTTGTGTCCCCCCTTCCCATTAATTTTAAACTCCGAGCATTATAACATACCGAACGGTATGTTATAATTCCCAGTAAATATAACTCATAGAAACAATTACTGTCAATAAATAAATTTGATTTAATCAACTTTAACTTAAGGTAAGACCTTAAGTTAACAGAATAAACCAAGCTACATTTGACAAAATAAATGTCTAATTATAAAATTATATTATACTGTTCGGTAACGAAATAGACGCAACTTGAATTTACAATTGGAATCATTAATAGGAAAAATCAAGAGTGATAAGAGGTATTAATTATGGGACGAACCCGCGAATTTGACGAAGAAAAAGTATTAGATGCAGCTATGCAACTATTTTGGGAGAAGGGATATGAAGCTACCTCATTAAGCGATTTAACTTCCCGAATGGGCATTCAACGACCTAGTATTTACTCAGCCTTTGGAGACAAGAAAGAATTGTTCGAAGCCGCTCTACGCAAGTACACAATGACCCGTGCTTCTGAAGTACGATCCAGACTTCAAAATAATCCATCTGTAAAAGAAGCATTTTGCACTTTTTTTAAAGATGTGGCTGATGAGGAGTATACTGAAAATCGTAGTCGAGGATGCTTTTGCATCAATACAATGGTCGAACTCGCTCCTCATGATGAGAAATTTGAAATTCTCACAAGGGAACATCAAATGTACCTTTCAATCATATTTCAAGAAACCATTGAGCGAGGTATACAATCAGGTGAGCTTGAGGCCGATGTAAACGCGAAAGCTTTATCACAGGCGCTAATCGTATCGTTAATTGGACTAACCGTAATAATGAAATCTCGTCCAGAGCGATCATTTGTTGATAATACAATAGATGTAATACTTACATTGCTTAAGTAATTTAGAATGAATTCAATTTTTTACGACTGGGAATCATTTCTGAGTCTTTGTTTATAGTGAGGGGTACCAGGTTCTAAAACAATTCAGAGTTGTTTTGAAACCTGGTACTTTTTATTTCAACAAAATTGCAAATTTAAGTACTCTACTTAGAATGCATATTTACAATGCTCCATACTGTGATATAAAGTACCCATCATCCCTCAGAAGTGCTAGATCAAAATTAGTTTTTATATTTGGGAAAGATTTCTAGCTTGACCTAAAAATCTCATTTACTTATGATAGGGTTAGCCTCTAATAGTCTAAAAGTAATTTATTTATCTCCTAACATAGATCATAAGGTATAATACTTCTATATATTTCTATAAAAGGAATGGTTATTAGATGTTTAAAGATCAAACAAGATATTCCCGTCTCGCTAATATAACTAAAATGATCAATACGAAGCTCGATTTACATGACGTATTAGAGCAGGTAACCATCGCAATATCTGAGGAAATCGTCCGATGTAATTCTGTCGGCATTTATTTACCTCAGGAAGATGGATCATTTAGGGGATATGCAGGGAAACCCGAGTATATTAATGGATCGAAGCTGAATATGCACATCATTGACACTGATATCGATCTATTAGCAAAAGAAGTTATTGAAACAAAGAAAACAATCTACATTCCTAATACTTCAAAGGATAATCGACCCGATCCAAGAGCTGTTGAAGGATTTCAAATTAAATCTTTATTAGCTCTTCCTATTTCTTTTGAAGATGAGTTATTTGGTCTTGTTTTTTTATTTGATTATGGGACTCCAATGAATTTAACGGAGGATGAAATTCAAACAGTTGAGGCATATGTAAACATGGCTGCGGTTGCTATTCAAAACGCAAACAATTTAACTCATAAGGAGCATCTCATTAAAGAAAAGCAGCTGCTACTTGATGCTACACGCGATTTATCGATGTGTTCCTCTATGCAAGAGAGTCTTGATAAATGTTTTTTCTACTTAGCACAAGCTTTAGATGCATATAATATAGGCGTTCACTTACTTGATCCTATTGCTGAGAAAAGAATTAAACCTGCAAGATTAAGTAAAAATAGTGACTGGACAGAAGAAGACTGGATAAAAACACATAATAAGATAAAAATTGACCAAAGTAATGACCCTGTGATGCAAGAGGTATTTAAAACAAGAAAAGCCATTCTCATTCCAGATGTATTTACAGACGAAAGACCTAACCACGAGGTTTGCCGTAATTTTGGCATAAAGGGTATGCTTATGTTTCCTTTGATTTCAATGGGTGAGATTTTAGGTCAAATATCTGTTGTGAATCTAAATGAGAACGAGATTCTTTATTCAGAAACTGAATTACAACTAGCCCAATCCATTATTGATACGACAGCCGCTACTTTGTCCAACCTTCTATATATGGAAAAGCAAGAGGTCATTATTGAAAAAAGAACATCGGAAATTACGATGAAAAACCAAGAGCTTGAAAGAGTTATAGCAGAATTACAGCAACTCAGCCGTGAGAAGGAATTGATTCTCAACTCTGCAGGGGAAGGAATCTTTGGTTTAGACCTTGATCGAAATATTACATTTTGTAATCCAGCAGGTGCACATATGTTAGGATACGAGACAGAAGTTGAATTAATAGGGAAATCAGTAAGCATTATTATTAACGGCAGTAAAACAGGGAAAAAGAATAGCGTTTCATCTTATTTAGAGGTGATTTCGGGAAGTTATTTTAAAAATGGCGAGTTTTTTAGAAAAGACAATTCTGGCTTTCCTGTTGAATATGTCATCTCCTTAATAAAAGAAGAAGGAGAAATTGTAGGAGAAGTTGTCACGTTTAAAGATATAACTCAAAGGAAGCAAATGGAAGAAAAGATTACATACCACGCATACTTTGATAGTTTAACAGATTTACCTAACAGAGTGCTTTTAACAGACAGGTTAACTCAAGGGCTGACACATGCAAAAGAGAATGGAGAAAAGTTAGCAGTATTATATTTAGATTTAGATCGTTTTAAATATATAAATGATTCGCTTGGGCACAGCTTTGGAGATCGATTATTACGAGATGTCGCCAATCGTTTACGAGATTGCGTTCCGAATACGGCAACGCTATCACGACAAGGCGGTGATGAATTCGCAATTTATTTACCTCATATTAGTACTGAAAATGATGTTTTAAAAGTTGTTAATCTTATAATTGATACTTTTTCTACACCATTTAATTTACTAGATAATGAAATATATATTAAAACGAGTATTGGTATAAGTCTATTCCCTGATAACGGCTATACTACGGAAACGTTAATCAAAAATGCGGACACGGCAATGTACAAAGCAAAAGAAACAACGGGCAATAGTTATCATTTTTTTAGTGACGGAATAAATATAAGAACTTTTGAAAATATCAAGCTTGAAAATGCTCTATATAAGGCTTTAGAACAAGATGAGCTCGTTCTCTTTTATCAGCCGCAAATCAACTATAAGACGAACCAATTAGAGGGAATAGAGGCTTTAGTGAGATGGAATCATCCAGAACAAGGGATGATTTCACCAGATAAATTTATTCCGATTGCTGAAGAAACAGGTTTAATCGTTCCAATCGGCGAATGGGTTCTTACAGAGGCTTGTGAGCAATTAAAGTCTTGGCACAATCTAGGGTATCCATTAAAAAGTATGTCCGTAAACTTATCAGTTCGTCAGTTCGAACAAAATAATTTATTTTCTATTGTCAAAAACGTATTAAAAAAAGCAGATTTGTCACCTGAGTATTTACATCTAGAGCTCACAGAAAATCTGATTGTAAAAAATACAGAGTTAACCTTAAAAACGATGAAAAAGTTAAATGGTCTTGGCATTAACTTAGCCATTGATGATTTCGGCACTGGCTATTCATCCTTAGGGTATTTAAAGAACTTGCCTATTTCTACATTAAAAATTGATAAGTCCTTTGTACAAGAAATGACAGAAGATGAGGCTGCAATTACAAATACGATAATTACGCTAGCCCAAAATTTAAACCTTGAAGTGATTGCTGAGGGTGTCGAGACAAAAGAACAAGCGGAATTTTTATCTGCTCAAGATTGTTATTTGATGCAAGGTTATTTTTTCAGTAGGCCAATGTCAGCGGGTGATATTGTGAAAAAGTACTTTTCATAATTCTATTTTATAAATAAAAGGAGAATGATCATGAAAGCAGCTCGAATTGTACTAGAATATTTAAAAGGTAACGGAGTAAATTATATTTTTGGTATTCCCGCAGGTTCTGTTAACGCATTTTTTGATGAGCTAAATGATATGCCTGAAATAACACCAATTGTAACAAAGCACGAAGGGGCAGCATCATATATGGCTGCGGCCTATGCAAAATATACAAATCAGTTGAGTGTAAGTATTGGTTGCAGTGGCCCTGGTGGGACAAACCTCGTTACAGGTGCTGCAAATGCCATGCGCGAGCATTTGCCAGTATTATTTTTAACTGGTTCAGTTCCTGTGAATACAATGGGATTAAACGCTTCTCAAGAATTAGATGCTGAGCCAATATTTAAGCCCGTTACAAAATATAGTGTACTAGTTAAAGATTCAAAAGAATTATTGAACGAAGTTGAAAAAGCATGCGAAATTGCCGTATCTGGTGTACCGGGCCCTGTACATATTGCTATACCAATTGATGTTCAACACGAAGTAGTCCAAAACATCGAAATACCTGCTCCGCCTAAAAGAGAGGCAATTATTCCTAATCACGACATAATCAAAAATGTAGCTAAGGAATTAATGGAGAGGGAAAATGGTTATATTCTTGTAGGACAAGGTGTAAGAAATTCCGTTGAACAATTAATTGAGTTAGCAGAGATGCTAACTTGGCCAATTCTAACAACACCTCAAGCAAAAGGATTCATCCCAGAGAGTCATCCTCTACTAGCAGGAGTTTTTGGTTTTGCTGGTCATGAGGCTGCTTCAGCCATGATTAATGAAGGCGATGGGCAAGTATTATTAATTGTGGGGTCAAGCTTAGGCGAAACGGCAACAAATAATTACAATGTAAATCTTGCAAAAGACCGTTTTACGATACAAATGGACTTTGACCAAACCGTGTTTAATCGAAAATATAACATTGATGTACCCGTTCTAGGAGACATTAATTTAAGTTTAAAATTCCTGATTGAAGAATTAAGAACTGCAGGGATAACAAGAAACACTACTAAAGTTGGTGTTAAACAAGAAGAAAACTTTGATGACATTACAGAGGAGTATAACACGAAAAATGTTTTACTAAATCTCCAAAAATATTTACCTACCTCTACTAGATATACAATTGATATTGGTGAATTTATGTCTTATGTTATTCATCATATGAAGGTTTTAGATTATTCGACATTTGATATTAATGTACATTTCGGTGCAATGGGAAGTGGCATTGCATCTGCTATTGGTCTAAAATTGGCGCAACCAGAACGCCCTGTTGTAAGCATTACAGGTGACGGATGCTTCTTCATGCATGGAATGGAAATCTTAACAGCAAAAGAATATAATTTACCGATTCTATTTGTTGTGATGAATAACGCCCGTTTAGGGATGGTATATCAAGGACATGCGTTACAATTCAAACGTACACACCCATCGTTTGAACAAGAATCAATTAATATTAGTGCGATGGCAGCTGCTATGAATATACCAAGCTTTAGAGTAACTGACATGCAAGAACTCAACGGAGATATGTTGAACAACTTCAAGAATTTAAATGGACCTGCTGTTTTAGAGGTAGCTTTAGTTGATAATAATACGCCTCCTATGGGAGACCGAGTAAAGTTTTTATCTTCTTTTGGGAAATAGGGCTTTTTGAGGTTTCAAAGGTAAGTTTAGAACCATATAAGTCGGGAATAGTCCCGTCTTATATGGCTTTTTTGTTTACAGTGACTTCTGATTACTATTGGCGAGAATTTTATAAATTAGTGAGTGACTGGCGAATTACTTTAAGAATGATACCCATTGTTTGTCCCTTAAAGACATCCGGAATAGCTTCACCTGTAGGATTCAAGAAATAGTAACTACCGATTTCCTCATTGAAGGAGTACCCTAAATCTGTTAATAATATCCCCAAATCAGTTGGAAGCTCCTCGAGCCCAGTCTGATCGGTGAAATATTTTGTAGGATAAATCTTCACATCAGTATCACCAGTACCAGTATGTACGACAAACAAGTCTTTTTCATGTTGAACAACCCACTGATCCTTTGAATACAACGAAATTCTCGCCCCTTCTAATGAAGAAATGGCATCTAAATTAACACCAAAAATTTCATTGATCATCGCACGAATGTCTACCCCTGTGATTTCCTTATCGTATTGATTAAGGTACGAATCTATTACTATTCTAGACATTGAATTGTCCCCTTTTGATGAAAAACTTTCTAACGTATCTACTTTTGTTAAAATAGGTGCTTTGTCTAAATTAATTTCAAAAACCGAATTTACAACTTCAAAAATATTAGAACTACAAATCTTCTTTCCGTAAGAATCTAAATATTTATCCATCGTTTCTACTTTTGCCATTATTAAATTCTCCCTTAAAAAAATTATATTATAAGTATAATTATACCAAAAATATCAGGGAGGTTTTCTTCAGGGAATGTTTGTGGAGATATAAAAACCCCAATGGATTAGGTGGAATTTTCTGATTCATATATTCTCCTGTGAAAGCAGCATGGCTTACAAAGTTAGGAAAAGATGACTTCGGCTGGATCGAAGCTGTCTCATTATCAACTAAAAGCAGCAAATTCATTTCATTAAACATCTACTTATATAGTACGGTTCAATATGAGCTCTTGTTCTCCACCGGTGTTTTTTTATTTTCCCAAAATTATATTAGATCAGCATTTCTAACAAAATAACACGAATACATTACAAAAAAATCATTCAATAATTACTAAAGCCGATATTCTATTTACTTAGAATATCGGCTTTAGTTTTTTTATATATTTTTTAGAAACCGTCCTTACTTATGGTACGGTTCACGGTTATGTAGCTAAGGGAGGCTTAAGTATGTAACAATAAATCTCCCAAAAAATAAAAAGTATTTAAACTTTCAAAGCTGACATCTGAATGTTCTATTCAAAAATTCTATTCAAAAAAAATATTTTAATACCTCAACAAAATATAAGAGCAAAAGCAATTGAAGGAAATGATTTATCTTCTATAAACACTTTGTTTCTTCACCCAAAGAATTAGCTATATGACTAGTCTTTTTTTAGACCAAGCGACTGCGCTGTTGAAGCATGAACTTCTTGTAAAAGCTCTGGATTTTCCACTAGTGATTTGCCATAAGATGGAATCATTTCTTTTAATTTCGGTTCCCACTCTTTTACATGTTGCGGGAAGCATTTGTTTATTACCTCAAGCATAACGTGAACGGCTGTAGAAGCACCTGGAGATGCACCTAGCAATGCAGCGATTGAGCCATCAGCAGCACTTACAACTTCCGTACCAAATTGAAGCGTACCTTTACCACCCGCTTCAGTATCCTTAATAACTTGTACACGTTGGCCAGCAACTACAATATCCCAATCCTCAAGCTTAGCGTTCGGGATAAACTCACGTAACTCTTCCATACGCTGTCCTTTTGATAACATAAGTTGTTGGATCAGATATTTTGTCAATCCCATCTCTTTAACACCAGCCGCCAATAATGTCGTAATATTATGCGGTTTTACAGAAGCAATTAAATCCATGTTCGAACCTGTTTTTAAGAACTTAGGTGAAAAGCCTGCAAACGGTCCAAATAGTAGGGATTTTTTATTATCGATAAATCTTGTGTCAAGATGAGGAACAGACATAGGGGGAGCACCAACCGCAGCTTTTCCGTATACTTTTGCATTATGTTGCTCAACAACTTCTTGATTATTACATACCATGAATAATCCGCTAATCGGGAATCCACCAATATGTTTCCCTTCAGGTATACCTGTTTTTTGTAATAACTCAAGACTTCCTCCACCAGCTCCAAGGAAAACGAATTTTGCATTATGGTATTCCATTTTGCAGCCATCCATATCGTGTACTTTTAATTCCCAAGAACCATCTTTAGTACGTTTAATACCTTCGACACTATGTTTATAGTTGATATCGACGTTTTGAGTTTTTAACTGGTCAAATAACATACGCGTTAAAGCACCAAAGTTGACGTCTGTGCCAGTGTCGATTTTTGTTGCTGCAATAGCTTCATTCGCTGGACGGTCTTGCATAATAAGTGGAATCCATTCCATCAGCTTTTCTGGGTTATCGGAAAATTCCATTCCTTTGAACAGTGGATTATTTGACATCGTTTCAAAACGTTTTTTCAAATACTCTACATTTTTTTCGCCTTGTACTAAACTCATATGAGGCAGTGGCATGATAAAGTCCTGAGGATTACGTATAAGATTGTTGTTTACAAGATAAGACCAAAACTGCATTGAAAGCTGAAACTGTTCATTAACTTTTATAGCTTTGCTAATATCTATAGATCCGTCTGTTTTTTCAGAAGTGTAGTTAAGCTCGCACAGTGCTGCATGCCCCGTTCCCGCATTATTCCACTCGTTAGAGCTTTCTTCTCCTGCGTCTGCAAGTTTCTCAAACACTGTAATGTTCCAGTCCGGCGCCAATTCTTTGAGCATTGTCCCCAAAGTCGCACTCATGATTCCGGCACCGATTAAGATAACATCTGTTTTATTTTGTCTGTTACTCATTCTTACCATCCTTCTACCTTAAGATTTGCAAAAAGGATATAGGCCGCTCTTGCTTCGGTATCACAGCAAGCCAAGACGCGATCTAGGAACACACCTTTTCTTTCTTAATTATACTCCTCTAGAGGCTCATAATCGACTTAAATCCATATGATTTTTCAACATTCCACAAGTTACCTTAAAATTAAATTTCACCCTCACTTATAGTACGGTTCTCCGCAACATGCTAACCTGCAATTTATTGCTCCATCCTAAATTTGTGAAAATTACCCCTACTTGTGGTAAGGAGCTCCTTACTACAAGTAGGGGGATTTTTTTACTTATATTCATCCACACAAATAGCTTATAAATAGATTTGATAGACTAATAAAACAAAGCGAAAACTCCTAACGTGATTTGTCTCGATAACAATTACGATGCATGAGTTTTCGCTTTTATGGTGTTTTTTAGTTAAAAGGCTACATAAACACTTGATTATCCTCGTCAAATAAAGTGTTTACCCAATAAGTTCTTTTATACTGTTTAATTTTTATTATTCAGCCTTGTTAATTAATTCTTTCATCAATGCCTCATTCATTGGACCTTTAACGATGTCAACCATGTTGCCTTTTGTAGAAATCATATAAGTCGTTGGCAGCGTAAGCACTTGATATGTACTACCTACAAACCCTTCTTCATCCAACAAAACTTCAAAAGTTAGTCCATGTCCCTTCACAAATTGAGCAACCGCTTCTTCTCCCTTATCCTTATTTGTTACGTTAACCGCTAAAATTTCGACACCTTTATTTTTATACTCTTTATAAACCTTTTGCATATGTGGCACTTCTTCTTTACAAGGTGGACACCATGTTGCCCAAAAATTTAAAATCACCTTTTTACCTACATAATCCGATAAACGTACTGTTTCACCTTCTAACGTTTTCAACTCAAAATCTGGTGCTACATACTCTACTTGATTTGTCGTATCCTCTTTTTCATTAATAGATGCTGTTTCGTTTTTTTTAGCTGTTTCAGCTGTTTTCACTGTTTCTTTCTCGTTACCGAGAACATTCATTGCAGCTATCGTTATTAAACCCATAATAATAATGGTAGAAATCAGATTCTTAACCACGAATATAAATACCTCCAATTTTGTAAATTAATAAGGAACAAATCCTAAAAAGGCATTAATGATAAAACAGATTGTTTATTGTTTCAACTAATGACATAAAGCGAAAACTCTTAACGTGATTTGTCTCAACAACAATTACGATACATGAGTTTTCGCTTTTCTATTAGTCTGAAATGTAAATATTTAAATTTTTATTATTTAAAATTACTGTGCCGCTTTATCAACCTC
Source organism: Viridibacillus sp. d25.2 (assembly GCF_055456015.2). Taxonomy (NCBI): domain Bacteria; kingdom Bacillati; phylum Bacillota; class Bacilli; order Caryophanales; family Caryophanaceae; genus Viridibacillus; species Viridibacillus sp. d25.2. The sequence goes on from NZ_CM196652.1 coordinate 169,264, forward strand.
GTATTGATAATTCATTCCCTTATTATTCGTTTTCGCATATTCAATAATATTTTCTAATTTTTCAGCTACCACATTTTCTTTGTTCACACCTAGGTAGTTTGCTGCACTTGATAAATCTGTGAAGTGGAAAAGTTTCCAACCCATGATTCCTTTGGCTGTTTCACTATTATTAAATTTTACAGTTACTGCATTTTCAACTGCAACCCAGTTATTTAGGCGCGGTGCTGTTGCACTATAATCACGAACATATCTATTAGTAAACGCTATAACATTTGCCTGTTCTTGGTGATACATACACCCAATTCTACAAAAATAATGTGTATATCCTTCTTGGTCAATCGCTTTGGCAGTATACACTTTATTTGGATCAGTGTTATGAAGATCCATACGACATACTTCACAATGTACACCCGTTTGTGTTACTTCTGTAAATTCAGAAATTCCATCTATAGTAATTGTTTTTACTGCTTTATTCCCCAATTTGTCCTCAGCATACACTGTGTAAACACCATTTTTTAGTGTGATGATTTTACCATTTTGATTTGCATTTTGTAATGGTGCTATTCTTGAACCTTTATCAACGAAGTATTCTACTCCTTTATTTCCATATGCCCATTTTTGATCTTGAATCCCATTATCATCAGTAGTTGAAACTTGTATTTTTTTACTTACTGCTGTTGCATCACTTTCAGGTATTGAAAGTGTTATTGCTGGTGCCGTTTTATCAATATTTGATACTGTGATTGTTTGAATATGCGTATTTCCTGCACCGTCTTTGGCATATACAGTGTATGTTCCATTTGTTGCAATTTCAAATGTATTACCCGTAAATTTCGTACCATTCTTTGTGAAATACGTAGCTGTTTGGGTATTACTTGCCCATTTTTTTGATTCTATCTTCACATTATCATTAATTGAAGCAGTTACTATTACATTTTCATTTGTAACATCCGTTGTACTTAGACTTAATGAAATAGTTGGGTTTGTTTTATCGATATTAGAGATTTTTATTGATTTTGTTCTTTTATTACCATTATCGTCTAAAGCAAAAACTGTATATGTTCCATTTTTACTTACTGTAAATGAGTTGTCTGTCAATTTTTTGTCTACATTTGAAAATTTATTTGCTGGCTTTTTACCAATTGCCCACTTTTTTAAGGTCACTTTCTTATTATCTGTAACAGCTACATTTACTGTGACATCTGTATTCGTTGGCTTTATTGTACTCGCTTTTAATACAATACTTGGTGCTTCTTTATTATATTTTGCCCGGGCACTAGTTTTAATTGTATTTAATTTAACCTTTTTTAAGATTACGTTGTTTTTCGTTTTATAAGCTCTAATATATTTATCTGCAGCTGCTGCTTTTGAGAAATAAATGTTTTTTGAAGCCTTAGTTTTAACAATTGTTACTGAATCTAACGCAACCCATTTTCTTGTACTATAATCCTGAACTTTTTTTATGAGTGTAACCCCTTCATTTAATTCATCATATAACAATGAAAATACATCCTTATAATAAACTACTTCTCCATTTTTAATAGCTTGCACATCTGTAGTTGCTGCAAATACACTCGAATTTTGATTACCATTTAAAAATGCTACTAAAATTACACATATAAACAATCCAAATCCTAAACATTTTTTCATTTTCCATATTTCCCCTTCTGAATTTATTGTGTTTTTAAATATACTTATTGATATTTCTGAACACTCTCTTTTTTAACAGTTTGAAACGGGACAATTTTTGTACCTGAATGTTTGGCATTATATTTCTTCGCATCAGTTGCTTTAGCAAAATATATATAACCATCGTCCATTGGTGAAGCTAGCGATGTTTTAACATAAGTTGCCTTTTCAGCTCGAACCCACTTCAATGTTTTGTAATCGCGAACATACTTTTTATTTGTTGTTTTACTTTTTACTTCATCGTATAAAAGACAACCAATATCATCGTAATATACAACCTTACCTTTCTTTTTAATTGCCTGTGCTGAAAAAACACCCATTTTATATTCTTTTTGGTACACAAACATATTACAAAATGCACAATTTGTATTATTAGGTACATCTTTTTCTAAACTAGACTTAGCTGCCTCAACATTCATTTTGTGTTTATTGTCTATAAAATCTACGGAGATGATACTTAACAATAAAACTGCTAATACGATTAGTTTTTTCAATATTTACAATCCCCTTTCAATTCCCAATAATACAATACAGATGTGAATTAAGATGAAAGGAACTGTGAAATAATAGAAAAATTTTACCAAAACAGGATTTAACGTAACGAATTATCAAATATTAACTATTCCAGACAAGAAGAAAAGCGAAAACTCATACATCGGAATTGTTGTCGAGACAAATCCCGTTAGGAGTTTTCGCTTTGTGTTATCAGCCTATTAAATTTATTTTACAATTACCCTTTTTAAAATTTTTCATCAGAAAAGGAACCAAATATATTTCCAGTGGAAGCTATACGAGAATATGAACTTCCTTACACAATAGTGAAGGTTGGTTTCACGCATATGCAACGGAACAACTTGTAAAAGAAAAGGTACAAGCTATTAGTGTTGGCGATCAAAGGTCTATCTGTCTAGCTACTTTATTTTCAAATTTTATATAATTCTAGTCTACTTGTAATCATTTATTGGTCCTTTATCCATTATAACTTCTACCATATTTGAGGATCCCATCCTAAGTTTAGGTCTACGCTCTGAGTCCGGTGTACTATAAAGCTCTAATGGGCTTATAATAACTCCATCGTGCGTATTATGAAGGATTCCGGGCACACAGGAATAAATTCTATCATTATTATTTGCATTCTTGGCGACTATGGTAACGGAGGTTCCATTATGATTATCTATACTCATGGACACCTTGTATCTGTAGAAGGAGCCTGTTCCATTTGACTGGGCAGAATAAACTACAGGAACAACTGCGAGAATATCATTATTTAATCTTAATTTGATTACTTCTGTCTTAGTTGATCGACTATTCCCCCTAATATCCCCCATATGTTCCACTGCCCCGTTGCCAAAACTTCTGAGGGGCGGTGTTCCTTTCGCCCCAAACATAGCTACATCTATCTGCTTTCCATCCTTTGTATAGACTAAGGCATATATATCATAATCTGTCCCAGTCTCCCAAGATACCGTAGCAGTAATTTCTGGTGTTTTATCAATGATAACTGGCTTTTGACCTTTGTCGAGACTTATCTTTCCCTTTACCTTTTCAAGGTTTATCGATGGCAACATGTTTTGATTATATTTATTTTCAGAAACAGTTAGAGTCTTATCAGGTTCTATTGATGTTTGTTTTTGGATAGTATTAGGTTCAGAAGGCTTGTTTTGCTCATCATTTTCAACCTCAACTCCGTAATTTTTACATAACCCTTCAAGCCCAGAATCAAATCCACGCCAGATTGATCTTGCCTTTGTCTGACCATTCCTTAGATATAATTCTAATACTACAATTCCATTTTCTTTTGTGAAACTAGATGGGGTTAACTGGATAACCGTATTATCGGTACTTATCTCGGCCTTTAAATTCTTTACATTTGAAAATCCCGTGCTATTATCCTCTGTAAGAGTAATAGCTATTTTAGTAATACCTTCCGGGACTTTACTCATATCAAAATTAATTTTATGTACTTTTGTATTACCTACTTGCTCAGATGGTATAAGCGTAGCTACACCAGAAGAGCTCTTTGGTTGATTATAAAATATAATCCCGCTATCTCCTTGTACCTTGTCTGAATTAGTCAAAAGGAAAGCTGTTAAGGAAATATCTATTGAATTAGAAATTTCGTAGCTAACAGTAACATTACCTTTTGGGGAACTTAAAACTGCATTCGCTCCCATCTGAAGAAATTGATTCATTTAAACCACTCCCTACTCCTCTATCCATTATCACCTATCAATTTTTTATAAATCACTACAAAATCCTCTTATAGCCTTTTAGTAACCCCCCTAAAAAAAAACATTACATCTATTAATAGTATATTTTGAAAAAAATAAACAGTCTAATCTTTTTAAAATTAGACTGTTCTTAAATTCCTATTTAAACCTCATTTACTTATGATACGGTTCTCCGTAACTAATGTAAGTGCGATTTTAACCAGTAGCCTACTTTACACGGAAACGGTCAACACTCTGTTTCAATTCATCCGCTAGCCCATAAAGCATAGCTGCAAAACTGGCTACCTCTTGCATGGCTGCAAGTTGTTCTTCTGATGAGGCGGCGACGTGAGCGGCGTCGGCTGAAGATGAATCTGCGATACCCTCCAGCACTGTTAGTGAAGCCGCAACTAACTCACTTCCCGATGACAGTTGTTCCGAAGCTGCAGATACTTCATCAATCTGATCGGACACTTTCTGAATCGACTCCACGATCGAACTAAATGTTTGCCCTGCCTTATTCGCAATGTGTGTACCTGCCTGAGCTTCTGTCATTGATTTATCCAAAGAAACCACTGTTTTACTCGTGTGATCGCTGATGCCTTGGAGTATGTCAGTTATTTTCTCCGAAGAGATTTTAGACCGTTCAGCGAGTATACGAATTTCTTGAGCCACAACGGCAAAACCTTTACCATGCTCACCTGCTCGCGATGCCTCAATCGATGCGTTAAGTGCAAGCAAATTGGTCTGATTAGCAATGCTACCTATTAATGTAACCATTTCACTAACTTGATCGCTTAATTTCTTTAGTCCATGGATTGCTTCGACCGATGTTTTCAAGTTTTGTTCAATTGTGCTCATTTGAACAACTGTTGTTTCTATATCCTTCATTCCTGCATTTGCGCTATCTGCTGTAACCGAAGCCAATTCTGAGACGACAGAGGATGCATCTACGATTCTATGAATACCCACTCCCATTTCCTTCATTGATTGTTGACACTCATTAGTATGACGAAGTTGTTCATCGAGACCAACAGCAATGTTTTGAATGGCACCTGTGATTTCTTGTGTAGCTGCTTCGGTCTGGGCAGCGCTTTCTTGTAATTGAGAAGAAGATACTGCAACTTCCTTCGAAGAATTTTGTATGTTATGGGTCAATATCCGAAGTCCGCTAATCATCTGATTAAATGAACTTGCAGCCTTACCAATCTCATTATGGTTCAGTACAGGAATTTCAACGGTTAAATCACCTTTAGAAGCATGTTCAGACACTTCAGCTAAACGTGCAAGTGGGCGCAACATTTTACGAAGAATGAATACAACCAACGCGATTAACATAAGTACAAAAAAAATACCAACCATGATATTCGTCCATAGAATCCGTTGAAGCTCCTTTTTAACAATCCCGTAATCGAAATCGACACCTAACAACGCAACTGGTTTCCCGCTTCCGTCATTAATCGGCGCTAAATACGAGATGAAAGTTCCACCATCATCAGTGTAAACATCAGTTAAGGTGCTACCGTTTCTCATTGCATCTTCGTAACTTTTAAGAAATTCCGAATCTAATTCATATAACATACCTAACTCTTCAGCATATTCAACTGGATCCCGACCATATTCTGAGTTATATAAGTATTCTTTGCCATCCTTCTTGATAATGTCCGGTGTTAATAAATAGACATCCACTACCATATGATTGGATTTCATAGAATTCAAAATATTGGGGAGTTCCTCGAATGGTTTTCCCTCCAATGGTTGATGCTCAAGAATTGTCTTCGTTGCTTCGGCAACAAGAGGTTCATTTTGTTGAGTTATGGATTTAAATACTTTTCCATATTCATCAAATTGGCGAAAGTACGTCCCACGTTGATCGCGGATGGATAGGGAAATCATTAATCCGATAACGATAATTATGAGAGCGGAGAGAAATAACGAGCTCGTAAATACTAAACTTCTAGATTTCGCTTTTTTAGAGCGCTTAGTTGTCTTCGTGGTATTTAATAATTTTTTTCTTCCAATCAAGGGAAAACCCATTTTCATTACACCTTCTATTTAACGTTGATTATTAATTACTTCTTTTGAATCTAAATTATGATATTTCCTTACAATGTCCTCAATATCCTTCTTATCGTCATTAATAGTCACTTTTTAAATTATTTGTATACTACTCTATGAAATTAACCATGAATTTCTTTATCATTATTTCAAAGGGTCTATGGTATAAATATATTTATATGTATGGTGATTCTGGAGCAAGACATGATCGTGTAAATATAAAAAACTCTACCTTCTAGAAATGCCTATACTAGTGCCTTCAATTTCTGAGCGAAACACAATTGCTAACTTTATAACTACCCTTCAAAATAAGGTTGATTTTGAAGGAAAAAATTAGAAGGCTTATTAAACCCAAAAAAAGCCTTCATGCAACAAATGTTCATCTAATCAAAAAATGGAATGGTGCTGCTTCTGTATTTCAGAAAAAACCGCACTTACTTATGATACGGTTCTCCGTAATGTGCGTAAATGCTATTTAAAATGATTGAACTTTCTTTAGTATATTTATATGATTGTGTGTAATAAATTTTATCTTCTCAACTATTAACTACAATTTATGAGGTTTCAAATGAATAACAGAAAACAATATTTCAATTCTAGATTTAAAAAAATCATTGGCTATTTAATCTGCTTTTTTATTGGTCTTTTAATGATTTCTGCAATAATAGGTCCTCCAAAACACTATTTAGTTCCCACATTATCAGTGGTTTTTGTTAGATTAATTTTAGAATGGTGGAAATATCGTGATTGGAAAAAAGACAATCATCTATAAAATAAAAAGCTATCTAGAACGTTGATATGACAACGTTCTAGATAGCTTTTTTTATAACCGCACTTACTTATGATAAGGCTCACTCTAAATGTGGTTCGAAAGATTTCTTTGATTATTAACGTTACTTGTTTATACTCGAAACTAAACTATTATTTCCAAACTTCCTGCAATGTATTTCTAAACAATTCATCTAATATTTTAGTAGGATCCTTCGCTTCAACTTTGAGTGATTTAACATATTCTTCGAGTCGTTCCATTTCATTTTCTACAAAGTCGTTAATCACATAAATACGGGGTTCAATATCTAACTCATCACCTATTAGCTTTCGTTTTAAAAGATGCTCAATTGCATTTTTTAATTCGCCTTCCTGAAGGCTATCTTCCAATAGTTCATGGAAGCTAATTGGAGGTGTCGTATTATATTTCTCTATCCATTTACAAGCCAATATCGGTCGCAGTACATAAAAATATTTTTTTATTCTTACTTCTGATCCCTGCAAGTACTCACGATAATTATTTTTTGCCATGTTTAAATAATGGTGGAGCATCGAATTTGGATAAAATACACTCGATTCCAAAGACCGTATGTTATCAACAAATGAGTATTTTTGATAATAAATAATATTGCTTCTTAACCATTCTAAAAGTGGCGGATTATTTTTTCTAAAAAGGCGTAGCGCTTTTGTGATCTCCCAACCGCTTATATCTAATAAATCATTAATTGGTTCTTCAATTACATCTCTCTTTACTCCAATTCCTTGTGGATCAATCGAGAGATACCATTCTGGAGGATGAATATAAATAAATCGAACATCATAATCACTGTCTTTTGAAGGAAAGCCCCATGCTCTACTTCCTGATTCGACAGCATATAAAATCTTTACCTTATATTTCTCTTCTATTTCTAACAATTTCGTTTGAATGATTTCGTTCATTTACATTTCTCCTTTCATTATGAGCTTAGAAAAACTAGCTTCATCGTTTCTTAATTTCAACTTAACGCTTTAGTAAGAGGATTATCAATTAAATTAAAGTATCCCACATTAACCGCACTTACTTATGATAAGGCTCGCCCTTCATAATTCTAAAACTTCTATATATCTGCTCTACCAACACTAACTTCATCAATTGATGAGGCAAAGTCATCTTCCCGAATGATTGTTTTTCGTTTGCGCGTTTTAATACATCGTCATGTAATCCTAGAGAACCGCCGATGACGAAAGCAATTTTACTTTTGCCGTAGGTCATAAGTGATTCGATGTCTTTGGACATTTCTTCGGATGTTTTCATTTTGCCGTTGATAGCAAGGGCGATGACGTGAGTGTCGGGTGAAATTTTGGCTAAAATGCGTTCGCCTTCTTTTTTCTTAACGATTTCCATTTCAGCTTCACTTAATTGTTCGGGTGCTTTTTCGTCTGGGACTTCAACAAGATCGATTTTTGCGTAGGCGCCAAGACGCTTAACATATTCATCAATTCCCATTTTTAAATACTTTTCTTTTAATTTCCCAACGGTAATAATCGCTATATTCACAAGTTATCCACCTTCACATTAAATTTACAAACACGTTATCCACAGAAGTTATACACATATCCACAAGGTGAATCTATATCTTGTGGGCGTTCATTCGTTCGCCACAACATATGTTGCTGCCTCTTCACAATAAGTACAACTTGTGGATAACTTTTCTTCCTCTGTTGCCATTTCAAATACTGGAACCTCTTTTTGCTCTGCCACGAACATGTCTAAAGCGTGTCCTATATGCGTTTCACAGCTGTATATTTTCAAAATATTTCATCCTTTCAATTTTCAAAATTCCCGCAAACTTATACACAATTCAGCCGATGTTATCCACAGTCTATTGTAACAAAGTAAAAGCGAGCAGGAAAGTCGTGGTTTCACGTTCCCTGCTCGCTGTTGATACGTTTGTAATTAATTTCTATTATCCACAAGGTTAACTTGTTGTACTATTCGTTAAAATTAGTTCCTTTTCAATTATTTCCCCAGCTCTGTATGCTTTCACTTTCAATTTATCGCCTACGTTTTTCTTATTGTATAGATGCTTTCTTAATTCAATTGAATTCCCTACTTTTTGACCATCAATCTCAACGATAACATCATACTGTTCTAAACCTGCTTTTTCTGCTGAAGAGCCTTTAACGATACTACTAATAACAATGCCTTCCGTTATTTCGGCTGGTAATTTTAAAGTACGACTTTGATGGAATGCAGGAACATTCGTTAAGTCAACTAATGACACACCCATAGATGGTCTTTCTACCTTACCTGATTTTTGTAACTCATTAATAACTGGTATTGCAGAATTAATTGGAATTGCAAAACCTAAACCTTCAACTTTCGATTCAGAAATTTTCATGGAGTTTATACCGATTACTTCACCAGCAAGGTTTACAAGAGCACCACCACTGTTACCCGGGTTAATAGCTGCATCTGTTTGTAATACTTCTGCTTGCCAATCTGGTACACCATCCCCATTTAAATCCACTGGTACTGTACGATCTTTCCCCGATACGACACCTGTTGTAACAGAACCAGAAAAATCAAGGCCTAATGGGTTACCAATTGCAATAACTGTCTCCCCTTGTTTTAAAACTTCAGAGTTACCAAATGTAGCAACAGTATTAACTTTTTTGCTTGAAATGGAGATGACCGCTAAGTCTGTCCAAACGTCTTTACCAATTAGTTTTGCTTCTGCTTTTGAACCATCTGCAAATGTCACTTCTAATTGTTTAGCTCCTTCAACTACGTGATTATTAGTTACGATATATGCTGTGTCACCATCTTTTTTATAAATAACTCCTGATCCACTACCCGCTTCTTGGGTAGTTGGTTCAGCTTGGTTCCAAAAATCTTTTGCAGATTCTTGGATATTCGTAATGCCGACAACCGCTCCCGCAACTTTATCGACTGCTCCTGTTACATCTGTTGTTACTTCAGTTGTCACTTGCTTTGTTGTGTTATTACTTGTACCAATTGCACTCGATGAATTACTAGAACCGTTTGGTAAACGATCGATCATCGATGGCATCAATAACCAAACAAGTAAAGCGCCAATAATAACACCAATTAATCCACTAAAGAAATAACCTGCTTTACTGCTTCGTTTTTTAGAACGACTTCTATCTTCTCCGTTAATGTTATCGTAATATCCCATACGTATCATCCCTCCGATATAAACCTGATAGTTATACTATACCGTTCAAACATTAAAATCAGATGAAAATGGATTAAAAATCAGTTCAAAATTGGAAATTCTATTTTTCATCTCGTAGCATAGATTTCCCTATAAGTGCATAAAAAAACCTCCCTTTTAAAGAGAGGTTCAAATTATTATACTGTTACAACTTTAGTAGGTTCGTCTGCATCCGTATCTAATAGCGTAACAAATTCACCAGGCATGATACCACATGATTGTAGCGTTTGAGACACACTCATGCGAGCCAAATCTTTCATGTTGTTATCTTTACTTAAATGGGAAAGATAAATTCGAGTTGGTTTTTGTTCTACAACTTCGCTCATAGCAACAGCGGCATCTTCGTTTGAAACATGTCCAACATCACTTAGTATACGTCGTTTTGTAGACCAAGGATAACTCCCCATTTGTAGCATGCTTACATCATGATTACTTTCAAAAACAAAGGAATCAGCACCTTTGATAATGCCTTTCATCCGATCACTGACATAACCTGTATCTGTAATAACTACAAGTTTGCGACCGCTCTCATGGAAAGTATAAAACATTGGATCTGCAGCATCGTGAGAAACAGCGAATGATTCTACATCTAGTGACCCAAATGATTGCACTGTTTCCATATCAAATTGGAAGCGTTGTTCTAAAGGAATATTGCCGACTTTATCATCCATTGCTGCCCATGTTTTAGCATTGGCGTAAACTGGTATTTGATATTTACGTGCTAAAACACCCACGCCTTTTATGTGGTCAATATGCTCATGCGTAACAAAAATACCGCTTAGTTTTTTTATATCGCGATTTACTTTTGCAAAAAGCTGCTCCATCTTCTTACCTGTTAAACCAGCATCTACAATAAATGCATGGTCATCATTTTCTACATAAATAGCATTACCCGTACTGCCACTTGCTAATACACTGAACTGCATAGTAAAGACTCCTTATTCACTTTCTAATTCTTTATCATTTTCTTTTGCTTGAATATCGATAACTTGACCATCTACCGCATTAACGAAATAATCTGCTTCGTCACCTTCCACAAAAACAACATGAATATGCCATGTTGGTGAAAGAACTTGAGTCTCTATTAAAGGAGCAAATGTAGAATAGCCAAGCTGTGGTTTAGTAATTTTCGAATCCTGCCTTAACAATCCTTTTTCATATAGTACTTCGATTGCTTTAATAGCAGTGAATAGCGTACTTTTCTCACCAAATTCCTTTAGTGATTCCAACATCGTTTGTTCATAACCTATCACTGCTAAGTCTTTATTCCAATGTAATGTTACCTTCGCATTTTTATTAAAATAGATTATGCGATTGTTAATTTTTTGGAAAAAGATTGCTTCTCTTTTTTCTTCATCAATACGCCAAAGTTTATAAGTTTCTCCCTCGTAAACATACTCTGCCATAAATTCTGTGAAACTTGTGGCATCTTCAATTCCTTTGAGTGCTATTGGTTTTTCAAATTTTAAAGTTCGCACAGAGCCATTTATGATGTCAAAATGCTGATTACCCATTTTCTTGAAGTCCGTGGGTTTAAATTGCTTGATTTGGCCAGATATATAAGAAGTTTTTGGGTTTTCAGCAGGTAAACCTTTAACCGTAATATTTTCACTCTCTAGGCGATCCTCTATCGTTGATTCACCAAGTGTTGCAATTTCCTGTTCCTCATTATATCGATCGACATAAAGAGCATAAAGGAAAACGTTTAATATTGAAAATACAATGATGAAGATGGTTTTCGTTTTACTCCAATCCAATTTGGTCACCTCCCGCAATAACAGGTGATAAATGTTCCCACTTACCATCGATGCTGTAGAACCACATTGGCTCCAATGTGAATAAATTTGGATTTACATCTGTAGTTAAGTAAAAACCTGACCGAATTTCCTCAATATCTTCATATTTAATATCTTCTCTATCCTTTAGTTTTTCAATCGCTTCTGGACCTGACATTAACTTTCCATTATTCCTTGCTGGTATAGAAATCGGCTTGTAGTATGGACGGTAATACTTCGAGATGCGATCGTTACCCCAATAAGTTGAAATATCTGTTAAGGTCACTAATCGGTCACTAAAGACTGGTTGATCTTCTAAATACATTTGATAAGTAACCTTTTGATTACCATAATCTACTTCGTTATAACGGAAATCGCCTGTCCAACCACCATGCTCATTAATAAAATTAAATGTATTCAAAATAAGATCAGACTCTAACACCTTTTCTTTGTTGTCTACAATGGATGTATTTACGAAGTTGAGTGTTTTCTTTGTTACATCAAGAGTCATTAATGATTTGTCATCTGTGTACTTTTCGGTACTAGTCGCTTCATCTGGACTCCGTTTCACAATTTTAGGATTAGAGAAAAGCGCATTTTTATAGCGGTTAACAGGATCTGGATCAACTATATAAGTGTATTTAGGAATGTTAATATCCTTTGCTGGCAAATAGAAACTCTTCGCTCCCTCACGTTTAATTTCAAGATAGTTTGGGAGGCTTTTTGCCACTGTCACTACATTAGTTTGGAGATGCTTTTCACTTTGAACTTTTATTTTAGCTTTATACAGTTTGTTGTTTTTTGAGTTAGCAAAAAAAACAAGAAGCTCATTGTTGTTTATCTTATCCCACTCAATAATCATGCGATTGAATGCAGCTTCAGGTATTCTTTTGTTGTGTACGGGTAATAGGTTTTGAAGGAATACAGGGAATGGTATTTCGCCTGTGTAAAACAACGTCATACGATTATTCATACCTATTAATTCATTAAGCTTTTTATCATCTAAATTATTACTAACAAGTGTCAAATCTGAAAGTTCCCAGTTTTTCATGTCATTTAAAATAGTTTTCATCCTAGTATTTTCATTTGTACCTTTCCACTTGCCATTCATATGAAAAAGCATTCGGTAGGGCTTAATGATATCTGACATTTGACGCTGCTTGTCAATTGAAATAGGTACGATTTTTGGTTGCTCCATTGTGGCATAGTTAGGCTTGTAGGTCCAAATAGAAAATGTAAGTGTAATACTTAAAAAGACAAGGACGAATAGAGCTACAGACTTTATCTGCTCAACATACTTCAATCCCATTCACCTGCCTCATCTAATTCGTATGGCAATGTGAAGAAGATCGTTGTACCATGTCCTTCCTCACTTTCCGCCCAAATTTTACCGCCATGAGCATGAATCATTTCTCTCGAAATTGCTAAGCCAAGACCAGTGCCCCCCATAGAACGCGCTCTAGCACGATCTACACGATAAAAGCGGTCAAAGATACGATCAACATTTTCTTTCGGTATACCCATACCATCATCGGAAATCATGACTTTTAAAATTCCCTCTTGTGCCGTTACTCCAAAGCGGATATTACCACCATCTGGTGAGTATTTTAATGCATTCGAAATAATATTATCAATTACTTGTGTAATTTTATCAGTATCAAGTTCTACATAGCATTGTGTTTCTGAGATATGTCGTTGGAATTCTACATTTTTTGATTTTGACATTTCGAATCGATCAATAATACGGTCAAAAAATTTATTAAAATCTACGATATCTGCATTTAACTCATATTCTCTACTGTCCATACGAGATAATTGTAATAGGTCATTTACAAGACGGATCATGCGCTCTGTTTCCGTTTGTGTAACATTTAAGAAAGTAGGTGCAATATTTTCATCTCGCCATGCACCATCCGCTAATGCTTCTAAGTAGCTACGCATTGTTGTTAATGGCGTACGAAGTTCATGCGAAACGTTAGATACGAATTCACGGCGCTCCATTTCAATCTTCTCTTGTTCAGTAATATCATGCAAAACCGTAATCAAACCATTTACAAAACCAGTTTCTTTTTGAATTACAGAGAAATTTGCCCGAAAAACATAAGGTCGTTCTGGCGAACTAAAATCTAGATTCACAGCATCTTTCATATGGATTAAATCTTCAAAGGTATACCCTTCTTCTAACCCTAAAACAGAAACAAGTGGTCGCCCCATTAGTTCATCGTCTTCACTATTTAAAAGCTGTTGTGCGGGTGTATTGATTAGTATAATACGACCTTTTCGATCGGTCGCAATTACACCGTCTGTCATATTAGCTAAAACGGATGCAAGCTTTCTTCGTTCACCCTCTGTTGTGGATTGCGATTCCTGGAGCCTATTTGTTAAATGATTAAAAGCTATTGCCAGTTGTCCTATTTCATCATTGCCATAAACACGTACTTTGCGCGAAAAATTCCCTTTCGCCATAGCTTGAGCTTGTTTCCGCATATCTGAAATTGGTTTTGTAATTGTTTTTGCGATGAAAATGCCGAGTATAATTGTAATGGCTAAAGCAAGTGCTGTACCTCCTGCCAAAATACCATTGATCTTATTCATCTGTCCAAAAACACTTTCAATATTTGATTTTAAATAGACAGTTCCAATGACTTTACCATTGGAAGTAATAGGTGTCGCTAATAACCATACTCGTGTTTTGGTTTGATCATCTAATGCTATTTCATCTGAAGGAGTTTGGGTTGCTATTGATTGGCGCACTAAAGTTTCCGTCGAGCGCTGTCCAATGATGGACTGATTGCTCATATCGGATGTAGCTAAAATACGATAGCGGGCATCGATAACACGAATTTCGCTTATATCATCAGAGGATAGTCCGCTTAACACCGTTTTCAAGCTTTGCTCCTGCGTGGGATCAGCTTCTGTTCTTTCTTTTAAAAGCTCCTCTTTAACACTAAATGTAACTAACTTTAGACGGTCAGTAACAGATGTTTGGAAGTTTTCCTTTAATGTTAGTTCCAATCTTTGTGCAAAATAGAGTCCTATAATTTGCATAGCTATTAAAATTAATAGCACGTAAATAAGTACTAGCTTTACGTGAACGGATTTGAAAAAACGGACTTTCTGCATGTATCTTACTCCTGTTCAGGATTTCTTAAGTAATATCCTACGCCACGGCGTGTTACAATCCATGACGGATGACTTGGATTGTCTTCAATTTTTTCACGTAAGCGGCGGATAGTTACATCCACAGTACGCACGTCTCCAAAATAGTCATAGCCCCATACTGTTTGCAACAAATGCTCACGTGTCATAACTTGACCTATATGTTTTGCTAGATAGTGTAATAGTTCAAATTCACGATGTGTAAGTTCAATGGCCTCATCACGTTTTAATACTAAATATGCTTCTGGTTGAATAACAAGTGATCCAACTACGATATCACTTGAAGTTTCTTCTTGTTCTTCAGTTGCTGTTGTTGATTGATGGCGGCGCATATTTGCTTTTACACGGGCGATTAATTCACGAGTACTAAATGGCTTTGTCACATAATCGTCTGCCCCTAATTCTAAACCTAATACTTTATCAATCTCTGAGTCTTTTGCTGTTAACATAATAATAGGTATATCATATTTTTTCCGTACTTCACGACATACTTCTATACCATCTCTTTTTGGTAACATGATATCTAGAAGCATTAAATCTGGTTTGATTTCCTCCACTTTTTCGAGTGCTTCATCACCATCATAAGCACAAACAACTTTGTAGCCCTCTTTTATTAAATTAAATTGTAGTATATCCGCAATCGGTTTTTCATCATCAACAACTAAAATTGTCTTGTCCACATTTATACTTCCCTTCATATATGAATTTGATTTATGTTATCAATTAACGTTAGTTTTTGTATATTCCATATCTTTAACTCTATCATGCTTTAGCTTTCAGTGCATCTTTTGGAATCCCAGGCACATTGATATTCCCCAGGGAATAATGTTAATCCTGACTTCTTTCACAATGACCTCTATGTAAAAAAACAGTCCACTTTCATAATGGACTGTATCGGTCTATTTTATTTTAATACATTTAACGGGTTAAGTAACTTTCCATTTTTAGACACTTCAAAATGTAAGTGTATGCCTGTTGAATTACCGGTTGTTCCCATAATCCCTAACTTAGACCCTTGTGCTACTACTTGTCCCACTTCCACATCAATCGATGCCAAATGACCATAAACTGTTTGATACCCGTTATTATGATCAATTGTTACTTTATTCCCATAAGTCCCATCTACACCTGCAAATGTGACTTCACCGTTATCAGCTGCTTTAATCGTAAAACCATCTGGTCTAGCAATATCAAGTCCTCGATGTAGTTCACCCCAACGATAGCCCATTTCACTTGAAATATAACCGCCTTCTGCAGGCCATTCAAAGCTTCCGCTTCCACGTGAAGGTACTTCTTTTGTCCCCTTAATAATCACACGTGTTTCTGGTTCCTTCATAACAGATTGCGTTATTACTTTTTCTAAAGCTGGATTACCATCTATCTCAGTAATCACATGTCTTACTAGCTTCTTACCATCTGAGCCTTTTTGTTTTACTTCCTTCTCACCTGTTAGCATTTTTTTATCTTTTTTAATAATTGTTTTATGATCTATTTTCTCAGATTTTATCGATTCTTTTGTTAGTTCAATATTAATCCTAGGCTCTAACTCTGCTACTTTAATGGAATGTCCAACTGTTAGAGATTTATCATCTGTTAAATTTTTATTGAGTTTTAAGAGCTTAGAAGTTGAAAGTTTATATTTTGCTGCAATACTACTAAGAGTATCGCCATCTTTAATGGTATGTGATTTCTCTTGAAGCTTGCCTTTTGTTAGTAATTTAACAGCTTCCTTTGTAGTTAGCACATTGGAAGGATCTGTGTATTCGGTCATACCCGAAACCGATTGTTTTATAGCAATATCTACAATACGCGTTTCGTTTTTCTTTAATGGCGGTAAAGTTTTATGGGCATTTTCAATAGTATCTAATACTTTTAGCTCTTTAGCTGAAACATACTGTAATTTAAGCTGGCGGAGTGCTGCTTCATATGCATCGATGTCTTTTACATAGGCAGCCACCTTGCCATCGATGAGTAATGCAAATGCTGAAGCTTTAATTGATAAAGCATCGTCAAGCTTTCTTAAAGTATCTTCGTCATTTATATCCTCTTGAAAAACTTGCTCTGATATAACAGATAAATCTGGCGTAGCATTTAGCGAGAGATTTCCGTATTTGATGCTGGCCTTTTTTACCTTGTCTTCGATATGTTTATCTATTAATTTTTCATTGGAAACTGCGCCAATGTATTGATTCTTAATGTATATATGATAAATTTTATGCAACTGATTATCTTGCTTAGCATTTGCGTAATCAGTATTAAATCCCATTATTGACATGAGAAATATTGCGATGGTTGCTGCTTTCATTGCTGTTGATTGGCGGGTTCGTTTAGAAAATATAAAGTTCTCACTACTATTCCGTTTCAAACGCATGATAAGCTCCTTTCGATTTTTTGATTTAAATCAATTATTTTATTTCAAAAGTTATGTCGAAATCAAGCTTCTCTAATTTAACATATTCCATTTTCCAATTGAACTTATTACGCTTGATGTCACTAAAATGTATAATTTACTCCATTTATTTTAAAGTTTTTACAATTCAAGGGTTAAAACAGGTAATTTTTATTTATTATAGACATTTTTTGTAAGCATTATTCACCATACTACTCTCTATTTATACAAAAATCTCATTACTTTTTTGTAATTATTGTTACAATATAATTCTTTTTACTTTTGAATTTTTGAAAATTCCGTTAAAATTAAGATAGAATTAAGGTAGAATTATTAGTTTTAGAGAATGGGGAGATTAGTTTGAATGACTCAAACAGGAGTATGGAAGACATTTTAGCAGAAGCAAAAAAAAATCGTGACAAGAATAGGAAAACCTCTAAAGGTCGTTTACTAAAACGTATTATTATGGTGATAATTGGTGCAATAATAATGGCAGTTGGTTTGGAGCAATTTCTTGTACCTAACAATATTTTAGATGGTGGAATTGTCGGTATATCTATTATTGTTTCCCACCTTTCCGCTCTACCACTAGGATTATTTATTTTCCTCTTGAACATACCCTTCTTTTTCCTAGGTTATAAGCAAATTGGTAAAACTTTTGCCTTATCTACTGCGTTAGGAATTACTACTTTATCTATAGCTACGGTTCTATTACACCCAATTGAACCTTTCACAAAAGATTTACTATTATCAACAGTATTTGGCGGAATTGTTCTTGGTACTGGTGTTGGTATCGTTATCCGTTACGGTGGCTCTCTCGATGGGACAGAAATTATGGCTATTTTATTTAACAAAAATTCTCCGTTCTCCGTCGGCGAAATCATTATGTTTTTCAACTTAGTCATTTTCGCGGTAGCCGGTTTTGTTTTCACATGGGAACAAGCAATGTATTCCGTACTTGCATACTTCATCGCTTACAAAACAATTGATGTAGTGATTCAAGGGCTTGATGAATCGAAATCTGTTTATATTATTAGCGAAGAATATGAGGAAATTGGTCGTGCCATTATGGACCGTCTAGGCCGTGGGGTTACTTACTTAATAGGCGAAGGCGCATATACTGGAGACGGAAAAAAAGTGATATTCACGGTGATTACGCGACTAGAGGAATCTAAACTTACAACGATTGTAGAAGAACTCGATGATCATGCATTCCTCGCAATTGGTAATATCGCAGAAGTCCGCGGTGGACGCTTTAAGAAGAAAGATATTCACTAAATGCAAAAAGGTTAATCCTCTAATGAGAATTAGCCTCTTTTATTTATATTAAAGTATCAATTACTATATTCTTCACAGTTCTGATCTGATCAATACTAATATCTGCTCTTTTTAAATAGTGATGTATATTCCTTATTATATCTCTCTTGTGGTGCTATATTATTAGTCCATATATTCATTACTCCGTAGGAATCGCTATTGTCTAAAGGATATTTTATATTTTGCCCCTATAGTGTTTAGATATGAAGAAAGTATAATGGGTCGCCCAATACAGTAAGACGACAGAAAAAAAGCGGAGGAAAATTTCCTCCGCTTTTTTGATTATTTATTAAATTTTACTTACTCTCCCCAAACGTCAACAAGGACATTTGTTTGATCACGATCTGGACCTACTGAGAATGTAGCAATTTGAATGCCAGCTAATTCACTAACGCGCTCAACATAGCGACGAGCGTTCACTGGTAATTCTTCTAGCGTTCTGCAGCCTGTAATGTCCTCAGCCCAACCTGGTAGTTCTTCATATACCGGTTCACATTGTTCAATAATGTGAAGGTTAGCAGGATATTCTGTGATTGTTTGACCTTTGTATTTATAAGCTGTACAGATTTTAACCGTTTCAAGACCGGATAATACATCAATTGAGTTTAACGATAAATCTGTAATTCCACTTACGCGACGTGAATGACGCACTACTACGCTATCAAACCAACCAACACGACGTGGGCGACCTGTAGTTGTACCATATTCGCGACCAACTTCACGGATTTGGTTCCCAACTTCATCAAATAATTCAGTTGGGAATGGTCCGTCACCAACACGAGATGTATAGGCTTTACAAACACCTATAACACGCATTTCTCTAGATGGTCCAACTCCAGCACCAATTGCCACTCCACCTGCTACTGGGTTAGAAGAAGTTACATATGGGTATGTTCCTTGGTCGACATCAAGCATAACGCCTTGTGCGCCTTCGAATAATACGCGACCACCTTCATCAAGAACATCATTCAAGATTTTTGAAGTATCAGTTACATATTTAGCAATTTCCTGACCATAGCCATAGTATTCCTCAAAAATGTCTTCAAAATTTAACCCTTCTGTTTCATAGAACTTTTCAAAAAGTCGATTTTTAAGAGCTAAGTTTTCACGAAGTTTTTGTTCAAATACTTCACGATCTAATAAGTCCGCCATACGGATACCGATACGCGCTACTTTATCTTGATAGCAAGGTCCGATACCTTTAGCAGTTGTCCCAATCTTGTTGTCTCCACGGCTTTCTTCATCTACAATATCTTGTTTAATATGATAAGGAAGAATAACATGTGCACGGTTCGAGATACGAAGATTTTCAGTGCTTACTCCTCTTTCTTGTAAGCCTTTTAATTCCGTTACAATGGATTTAGGGTTTACAACTAATCCGTTACCGATTACTGAAATCTTATCTTGATAAAAAATACCTGATGGGATTAAGTGCAACTTGTAAGTTTCACCATCAAATTTAATTGTATGTCCTGCATTATCTCCGCCTGCATAACGAGCAATCGCTTCTGCTTTTTTTGATAGGAAGTCGGTAATTTTACCTTTACCTTCATCTCCCCATTGAGTTCCTACTACTACTACTGATGTCATACCAGCACCTCCGTCAGACGCTTTCAAGCATCCTGAATCAAACAACGCTTATTGTATCAACTGAAAAGACAATAGTCAATTAAAAACAAACAAAAACACGAACGCACTATAATGTATAGTAATTAAACGTTCGTGTTCCATATACTCTAATATCCTCCAGCCGGCTCATGTTGCGACCAATCAACACTAACAAATTTGTTATGTTCTTTGACGAAAGCAAGCTTAACCGTATCTGTTGGACCATTACGTTGCTTAGCTACAATAATTTCAATGGTATTAGCATCTTCCGTTTCCTTATCATAGTAATCTTCACGATATAGGAAAGAAACGATATCGGCATCTTGCTCAATACTTCCGGATTCACGTAAATCACTCATCATTGGTCGTTTATCTTGACGTTGTTCAACGCCACGTGACAACTGAGATAAAGCAATAACAGGCACTTCTAATTCACGTGCTAATGCTTTTAGTGAGCGTGAGATTTCGGATACTTCTTGTTGGCGGTTTTCACGCCCGCTACCACTGCCTTGAATAAGCTGCAAATAGTCAATTAAAATCATACCAAGGCCATGTTCTTGTTTTAAACGGCGACATTTTGCACGTATTTCATTAATACGTACTCCTGGGGTATCGTCAATGAAAATGCCAGCCTTAGATAAACTGCCCATTGCCATTGTTAGTTTGCGCCAATCTTCAACATTTAAAGCACCTGTACGTAATACTTGTGCATCAATATTACCTTCCGCACATATCATACGCATAACAAGCTGTTCTGCACCCATTTCAAGTGAAAAGATAGCAACATTTTCAGACGTTTTTGTTCCTACGTTTTGAGCAACATTCAAAGCAAATGCCGTTTTCCCAACTGAAGGTCGTGCAGCTACAATGATTAAATCCCCTCGCTGGAATCCCGCAGTTAGGCGGTCCAAATCACGGAATCCAGTAGGGATACCAGTTACATCACCTTTTCGATGTTGTAACTGCTCAATGTTTTCATATGTTTGGACAAGTACATCCTTCACATGCTTAAAGTCCCCTGCGTTCTTGCGACTTGCCACTTCCATCATTTTACGTTCAGCTTCTGCTAAAAGTGCATCCACTTCATCTTCACGTGTATAACCATCTTCTGCAATTTTCGTTGCTACTCTAATTAAGCGGCGTAATAAAGCCTTCTCTGAAACGATTTGTGCATAATAAGCGACATTGGCTGCTGTTGGTACAGCATTGGCAAGTTCGGTTAAGTAAGAAATACCTCCAATGTCTTCTAGCTCATTATGATTGGAAAGTTCCTCTGTCACTGTAACAACGTCTATTGCTTTACCTTGATCGCTTAGACGCAACATCGTCGAGAAGATTTTAACATGCGCAGATCTATAGAAATCATCTTCAAGAAGAATTTCTGAAGCCGTTATGAGTGATTGTGGTTCAAGAAAGATGGCTCCTATGACAGATTGTTCAGCTTCAAGATTATGAGGCGGAACGCGTTCCAATAATGGATCGTTCATATATGTCTCTCCTTACGCTTCTTCTGTAACATGCACTTTCAGCGTAGCTGTCACTTCATGATGTAGCTTCACTGGTACGTTTGTAAATCCTAGTGCACGAATAGCGTCTGCCAATTCCATTTTACGTTTATCAATTTTGATACCATGTTGTTTATTTAAACCATCTGCAATTTGTTTTGTAGTTACTGCACCAAATAAACGGCCACCTTCACCTGATTTTGCGTTTAGTATAACCGTTAACTCTTCAATTTTTGCTTTTAAATCTTCCGCAGCAGCTAATTCAGCAGCCGCATCTTTTGCAGCTTTTTTCTTTTGCCCATCTAATTGGCTAATTGCTGCCTGATTTGCCTCAACAGCTAGATTATTTTTTAATAAGAAGTTATGTGCATAACCATCAGCTACATTTTTGACTTCACCTTTTTTACCTTTACCTTTAACGTCTTTTAAGAATACTACTCTCATGATTCCGAACTCCCTTCTAATACTACCTCTATTGCTTTTTTTAACATGTTAATAGCTTCATCGATTGTTGTTACACCTATTTGGCATGCAGCGTTCGTTAAGTGGCCACCACCGCCAAGCTCTTCCATTACAAGCTGAACGTTAATTTCACCTAGTGAGCGTGCACTAATACCAATGAGCCCATCATTACGATGAGCAACTACAAATGAAGCTGAGATATCTTTCATTGTTAATAATATATCTGCTGTTTGTGCAAGTAAAACCGAGTTATAAATCTTATCGTTATCTCCACGTGCTATTGCTAGCCCTTGATGTACAAATTCTACTGTTTGAACTATTTTAGAACGTTCAATATACGTATTAATGTCTTCTTTTAGTATACGTTGTACTAAAATGGTATCTGCCCCGTTTGTACGTAAATACGAAGCTGCTTCAAATGTACGGGCCCCTGTGCGTAAAGTGAAACTTTTTGTATCTACAATAATACCTGCTAGAAGTGCTGTTGCTTCTAACATTGTTATTTTATCATTTTTTGGCTGATATTCTAATAATTCTGTGACAAGCTCGGCTGTCGATGACGCATAAGGCTCCATATAGACAAGCATAGGATTTTTTACAAACTCTTCTCCCCGACGATGGTGATCGATTACGACTACCTTTTCAGCCTTATGCATTAATTTCTCTTCAATTGTCATCGATGGTTTATGCGTATCAACAACGACTAACAATGATTTATCGGTAATTTTCGATAATGCTTCCTCAGGGGTGATAAATCGATCATAGAGATCCGACTTTTCCTTGACCACATTCATCAAGCGGATAATACTATTATCAATTTGCTCAAAATCCATTACGACATAACCATCGATTTTATTCATCTGAGCCATCTTACGAACACCAATGGCTGCTCCTATCGCGTCCATATCAGGCATTTTATGCCCCATGACGAAGACTTGATCACTATCTTGTATTAAATCACGTAATGCATGTGAAATAACGCGTGCACGTACTCTAGTACGCTTTTCAACAGGATTTGTTTTACCACCGTAAAATTTCACTTTACCATTAGGTTGTTTGATTGCAACCTGGTCACCACCACGACCTAAAACAAGATCTAAACTAGATTGCGCCAGTTCTCCAAGTTCTATAAGAGATTGCGAACCAGTACCAACACCAATACTTAATGTCAAAGATAAACTTTGTTTTGCTGTAGTTTCACGAATATCATCTAAGATAGAAAATTTCTTTTTCTCAATTTCTTGTAGAATAGATTCGTTTAATATCGCTATAAAACGATCAGTTGATATGCGCTTTATGAAAATACCATATTGCGTGCCCCAATTATTAATAAGCGATGTAATAAGTGAATTTGTCTGGCTACGATTTTGATCATCCATACCTTGTGTAATTTCGTCATAGTTATCGACAAATAGAACGGCTATTACTGAACGATCTTCATAGTATAGCGCCTCAATTTCCACTTGCTCTGTAATATCAAAGAAATATAATAACCTTTCTTCGGGTTTATAAAACGCTCGATACTTACGATCCCTAAGCGTAATATTCATTTCGTTCTTTTCATCGTGTTTGATCAATGTATAGAGATCTTCGGAAAGTGTAAAGATCTCCTCTCCCATTAATGTATCTACATCTAAAATACCTAGCATATACGGATTCGACCATTCGATCAAATATTGAGTATCCATCAATATGATACCAATAGGCATTTCAAGCAGCGCTTCTTCCCCTACTTTTTTCATACGATATGAGAGAGTTTCAATGTGTTTTTCCGTTTCTTCATATGTTGTTTTTTCCGTTTTCCAAGTCGATATTAAAGCCAATACCACTACAACACCATAAGCAATACCAATGAACGGATTCCACATTGTACATGTGATAACGCTTGCTACACTAAGAAGAGACAGAATTAAAAGCGGATATCGAATTGGTCTTTTTCTAAACAAAGTACCCATAAAATTCAGCTCCTTATTTTCTCGGCGTTCCCGTCACTAGCGCACGAATATTAAATCCTAAATCCACAATACCAAGTAGCGTAACAAACGAGTATAAAGGTAACGCCAAAATAGTACTTATTATCGCAATCCATTTAGGCCATTCTTGCTCATGCACATAGTAGTGAATAAACGACATACCCTGTAGTAGTAACAATGTGCTCAGTAAAAATGACAAATTCAAAAATACCATATCCGCGAAAGAACCACTTTCAGGTTTAATAAATAATGTCACTATTAAAACTAGCATATAATACCATAAAACAGATCTAGGCAATTGAAGATCTTTAAATGGTGCAAATTTTGGAACGGTTATTCCAAAGCGTTTTAATAATGGCAAGTTAACTGTAATGATGATAAAAGTGAATATGAATACTGACATCGTAATCATAGTCGGAATTAGCATATTAAATACATCAAACATCTGCACTAACTGTTCATCAGTCATTGCTGGCATACCCGGCATGGTCTTTGCTAATTCATTCGACCTTATATAGTTAGCTTGAATGACATTCATAATAATTTTCAATACATCCAAATTAAAAAACTTAACCAGGATAATATACATACACGCTGTAGATAGTAATACACTAATACCTGTTGTCATAAATAAATAAACTTTGCTTCTCTTCATGTGGAGTGTATCGCCAATTAAAAATCCTACAAGACCAAAAATAATGGCAAGTGGCAAAGCCGTTATACCTGTAACGAGTATTGAGATTCCTATACTAACAACAGCTACTATCATTGAAGCTTTGCGATCATACATTGCACTATACCAAGCAATTGGAAAAGAAATGAACCATACTGTAACTAAAGTTAATATAGGTATATATGAAGTAATCGCTAATAGGGCTGTAAAAAATACGGCCATCATCGCCCCTTGTGTCAGTTGTTGTGTTTTATTTTTAGGCATCTATAACCTTCCTTTTTTCAAAAGACAATGTTCTATTTCATCTTATTATTGTACCATGTTTCATGTTCTTGAACAAAAATGCGCTAGGCTATACTTTCGTAGATAGTGAGGTGTTCAATGGAGAGAATTTATGTAGTGTGTTTAGCTACTAAATATAATATGAAAAGTTCGTAGGAAGTTATTTTTTGTGAAAAGAAAAAAGACCGGTTACCCGGTCTTTTGAAAATTCTTATCTTTCTTCTGTGCTGAATGGAAGTAAGCCCATAATACGAGAAACTTTAATTGAAGCTGTAAGTTTACGTTGGTATTTTGCGCTAGTACCAGTTACACGGCGTGGAAGAATTTTTCCGCGCTCAGAGATGAATTTTTTTAACAAATCTACATCTTTATAGTCGATGTGTTTGATGTTGTTAGAAGTGAAATAGCAAACTTTACGGCGTTTGCGGCCTCCTCTACGTGGTGCCATAGTATTGTCGCCTCCTTAAGTATATTGGTATATATTGCGTGCAATGGATTTTTACTTAGAATGGTAAGTCATCTTCAGAAACTTCGATTGGACCACCATTGTTGTTAGCAAATGGATCTTCATCTACACGCGTATAGTTTTGCTGACTAGGTGATTGATTCTGTTGATAAGATGGTTGTTGCTGATAGCTGTTTTGTTGTGGAGCTTGGCCGTAAGATTGATCACCACCATATGATGGTTGTCCACCGTACTGTTGCTGTCCTTGCGGACGATCTCCTGCAGTACCGCGCGGTTCTAAGAACTGCACACTATCTGCAACAACTTCAGTTGTGTAAACACGTTTACCATCTTGCCCTTCATAACTACCTGTTTGGATACGACCTTCTACGCCCGCTAAGCTTCCTTTTTTCAAGAAATTAGCAGTGTTTTCAGCTTGTTTACGCCAAACGATGCAGTTAATAAAGTCCGCTTGTTTTTCACCTTGTTGGTTAGCAAATGTTCTATTTACAGCAAGTGTAAAACGAGCAACAGCTGCGCCACTTGGTGTATAGCGAAGTTCCGGATCTTTTGTTAGTCTTCCAACTAATACGACTCGGTTAATCATCAGAATACAACCTCCTTTATCTGCGATTTTTATAAATTAAGATTATTTTTCTTCTTCGCGAACTGCAATGTGGCGAATAATGTCTTCACTAATGTTAGCAAGACGAGTGTATTCGTTGATAGCTTTAGCGTCAGCGTTGATTTTCACGATTTGGTAGAAACCTTCACGGAAATCATTGATTTCGTAAGCTAAGCGGCGTTTGCCCCACTCTTTTGATTCGATGACTTCAGCGCCGTTTGAAGTTAAGATTTCGTTGAAGCGTTCTACAAGAGCTTTCTTCGCATCTTCTTCAATGTTTGGGCGAATGATGTACATTAATTCGTACTTTTTCATCTATAAGCACCTCCTTATGGACTTTGGCCCGACTAGTTGCAGTGGGCAAGGAGCAAGTAAATTTATTACTCACATCAGTGAATTGTAGCACATTATTTTGAATATAGCAACCTGCTTCCCTATACATTTCCAACTCTTTTCCATTATACTTAAGAATAGAGGTGATAAATTTGATAGAACATGAGGAGCCTTCAATAATCGAGCTAGATTTAAAGAAAATTGCTTGGCAAAACATTATTATAACGTTTGGCTTAATGATCGGACTCACTCTTCTAAATGGTTGGATTCATCAAGTATTTGAACTAAACTTTTCACTTTTAAGTATTGTGCTATTCATCGTATACTATTTTATTTTAATTGTGTTACATGAAATTTTTCATTTAATTGGCTTTATGATCTTTGGTAAAGTGCCTTTTCGTTCATTAGAATACGGAGTAAATTTAAAAATGGGTGTAGCTTATGCAACAACAAAAGAACCTATTTGTAATAGGGCAATGAAAAAAACACTCCTACTACCTTTTTGGACAACGGGCGTTATTCCAGCGGTTCTTGGTCTCTATTTAAATAGTAGTATGCTCGTTGTGTTAGGTGCATGGTTAATTGCAGGTGCCGTTGGGGACTTTGCTATGTACTTCGCACTTAGAAAATACCCAAATACATATTGGGTAAAAGATGATCCAGAGTTTCCTAGGTTATATTTATATAAAAATAAAACATATTAATATAAAAAAGACAGTGCTGGATACATCCAGCGCTGTCTTTTACTTTTAGATTATACGTTGAAACGGAATAACATAACATCGCCATCTTGTACGATGTATTCTTTACCTTCTTGACGCACTTTACCTGCTTCTTTTGCCGCAGTCATTGAGCCATTTGTCATTAAATCTTCATAAGCAACTGTTTCTGCACGGATAAATCCACGTTCAAAGTCAGAGTGGATAACACCTGCACATTGTGGTGCTTTCATTCCTTTACGGAATGTCCATGCACGTACCTCTTGTACACCTGCTGTAAAGTAAGTTGCTAGTCCAAGAAGATTGTAGGCTGCACGAATTAATTGGTCTAAACCAGATTCTTCGATACCTAGTTCTTCAAGAAACATTGCTTTTTCTTCATCATCAAGCTCTGCAATTTCTTCCTCGATTTTAGCACAAATAACAATTACTTCCGCGCCTTCAGCTTTTGCATATTCGCGTACTTTTTGAACGTATTCATTATCGTCTGCATTTGCCACTTCATCTTCAGAGACGTTTGCTACGTATAGCGTTGGTTTCACAGTTAGTAAGTGGAAGCCTTTAACGATTTTTAACTCTTCTTCAGTGAAGTCAATAGAACGACCAGGTTTTTCTGCTTCAAAAGCTTCTTTTAAGCGAGTTAAGACTGGTGCTTCAGCCATTGCATCTTTATCTTTTTGCTTGGCTAATTTTTCAACACGAGATAGGCGTTTTTCAACTGCTTCTAAGTCTGCAAGAATTAACTCAAGGTTAATAACTTCGATATCTTCGATTGGGTCTACTTTACCTGATACATGTGTGATGTTATCGTCAGCGAAACAACGAACTACTTGTGTAATTGCATCTACTTCACGAATATGTGCTAAGAACTTGTTACCAAGACCTTCACCTTTACTAGCACCTTTTACTATTCCAGCAATATCAGTAAATTCGAAAGCTGTTGGTACAGTTTTCTTCGGTTCTACTAATTCCGTTAATTTTTGTAGACGGTTATCGGGTACCTCAACGATTCCTACGTTTGGATCAATCGTACAGAATGGGTAATTTGCAGATTCTGCTCCCGCTTTTGTAATTGCGTTAAACAATGTAGATTTACCTACGTTCGGTAAACCCACGATGCCAGCTGTTAAAGCCATTCTATTCACAACCTTTCAATTTTTCAAAAACACTATTACATTTACATGACTTGTTAATTATAGTGACTCATCTAGTAAAAGTCTAATTTTGCTCTTCTATTACTGGATTAGCAGCAATTAGTATTTTCTTTAACTTTTTTTCAAATTCTCTTCGTGGAATCATTACGCTGTGTTGACAGCCTTCACACTTTATACGAATATCGGCACCCATGCGGATAACTTTCCATTCATTTGTTCCACATGGATGCTGTTTTTTCATTTCCACAACGTCACCAAGTTCGAACTTTTTTGCTTCCATCATCATTCTCCTTCTTCGTTAAATGTTTGATTATTATCTCTTTCATAAACCATCATTTTCGGATAAGGAATTTCGATACGATTTCGATCGAAAATTTCTTTTACATCACGACGAACCATACGTGATAATGCAAAGTGTTGCATTGGTAATGTTTCCACAGAAATTCGTAAAGTAATCTCTGCTCCCACTACATTTTGAACCCCTAACAAAGTAGGCGGTGCAGTAATTTCTTCATGCTTCTTTGGGAGATCTATTAGATATGCCTCGATTAAGCGCTCAGCCTTTGCGATATCTGAATTGTAAGCAACACTCACATCGATAACAGCAATTGAGTTATTTATAGAATAGTTCACAACATCAGTGATAGATCCATTTGGAACAATATTTATTTCCCCAGCAGCACCTTTAATTTTAGTAGTACGTAATCCAATCTCGAGTACTGTACCTTCTACTGAAGTAATTTTAATATAGTCACCAACACCAAACTGATCCTCAAAAATAATGAAGAATCCAGTGATGACGTCTTTCACTAAACTTTGTGCACCAAATCCGACAGCTAAACCGACGATCCCGGCACCTGCCAATAATCCTGCAATTTTAATCTCCATCGCTGATAATATAGCAAGAATTGCCGAAAAGTACACTACATATGAAATAATACTTTCCAACAATCTCAAAATTGTACGATGACGCCGTTCTGAAGTTGGTTGTAATGGCGATGGTACACTCATGCGGATATCAAAAGCCTTACGAATAGCCTTTTTAGCTACACGCACAACAACCATCGATAATATCGTGATTGCTATAATTTTCATTGTCGCGGTGCCGATACTTTCCCATAACTTCTCACTAGTCACAACTGCCATAAAGTTGTTATACATTTCATCAAATTTCATTTTTGACGCTCCTCTTGCATAAAAAATTCCCGCTATGCGTATAATGCTGAAAAAAAGAAAGAGAGATTCTCGATGCTTATAACTTCGAATCAACCATTTTCACATGTTCTTCATTATAAAGAATCAGGTGCCATTTGGCGGTTAAGCTCTTTCCTTTTAGAGCATATACCATTTCATCACGAAAATCTTGTATTTTGCTGTATTGGAACCGATCGCTCTACCGGAGACTCACTCGGACCCTTAGCTGGCAGTTTTTTAAATCAGTATGTTTCATTTCCTTATGAGATTATAGGGACTTTAGAAAAACCCCTTCACGCACTGAATCTAACAGATACAGTTGATAATTTAACTACCCATGAAATAAAGCCGTTTGTAGTTGCTATTGATGCTTGTCTTGGTTCACAGCAACGTATTGGGGAAATTATCGTTCATGAAGGGCCTTTACTGCCTGGTAAAGCTGTCAAGAAGGAGCTCCCCCCTATTGGTGATATGTCTATTAAAGGCATAGTCAATATTGGAGGATTTATGGAGCATGCTGTTTTACAAAACACTCGCCTTCATGTCACGTATGAAATGAGCCAGCAAATTTCGCGCGCTTTATTTTTGGCGTGGAGTCGTTATTCTTTAAAAAAGGTACATGAACATAACCGCGATGGCCACAACGAGTATTCCCGGAAGTAAGTTGGCCACGCGGATTTTCGTTAGGCCTACTAAATTAAGACCTATTGCAAGAATCATAATACCACCCGTTGCAGTCATTTCTTGGATGAACATCTGTAGTGCTTCATCAGGTATAAACCGACTAATTTGCCCTGCAAAAATAGCAATAATACCTTGATACAAAAATAACGGAATAGCGGATAAAATAACGCCAATTCCCATTGTCGAAGCTAAAATTACGGCTGTAAAACCATCAATAATACCTTTTGTTATTAAAACAGAATGATCATTTCGTAGCCCGCTATCCAATGCACCTATAATAGCCATTGAACCTATAACAAAGATAAGAGTAGCATTAACAAATCCTTGCGAAATATTGCCACCCTTAGCCTTGTTTCCTAATTTTCTCTCAAGAAATTGACCTAAACGGTTTAATTGCTTATCTAAATCAATCCATTCTCCTAGAATTGCACCAAATACAAGGCTAACTATGACGATTATAAAATTCTCGCTTTGTATCCCCATTTGGATGCCTAATACTGCTACAGCCAATCCTATAATACTCATCACTGTCTCTTTTGTATTATCAGGTATTTTCTGTAACAATCTACCAATTAATGTACCTATTACAATTAGAATCGCGTTTATTGCCGTACCTAATAGAACCAAGTTAAATCCTCTCAATCTTCCAGTAATTCTAATATACGTTCTAAATCATCTGCAGAGAAAAATTCGATTTCAATTTTTCCTTTGTTTTTTGACTCCTTAATCGTTACATTCGTACCAAAGTAATCACGTAATTGTGATTCTTTTTCAGCAATGAAAATATCTTTTTTCACTGTCTTCTTTGTTTCACGTGAAACATTGTCATTCATAGATTGTACTAAGGCCTCTAACTGACGAACGTTTAAATGTTGAGTTAACACTTTTTCAGTTACTTGAGATATTAATTTCCTTCTTTTTAATCCAAGTAATGCACGACCGTGTCCCATTGTTATTTTACCTTCTGATAAAAGAGTACGTACATCTTCCGGTAACGCTAACAATCGGATATGATTTGCGATATGTGGGCGACTTTTCCCCAAACGGGATGCTAGCTGTTCCTGTGTTAAATTTAAATTATCCATTAGATTTGTATAAGCTTCTGCTTCTTCTATTGGCGTTAAATCCTCACGCTGTAAGTTTTCAAGAATTGCAAACTCCATCATCTGTTGATCGTCCATCTCTCGGACAACAACTGGAATTTCTGTTAATCCCGCAAGTTTAGAAGCTCTAAACCTTCTTTCACCAACAACAATTTCATAAAAATTTACTCGTTTGCGGGCAATTATTGGCTGTAAAACACCATGTTCTTTAATGGATAATGCCAATTCCTCAATTGCAGACTCATCGAAAATTTTCCGAGGTTGATATGGATTTGCACGTAAATCTGTTAATGCCAAATGCTCTACTGTTTCATTAGTAGACAATGATTCACCTGGGAATAATGCATTAATTCCCTTTCCTAGACCTTTAGCCATTTTTAATCACTTCCCTTGCAAGCTCTAAATAACCCTCTGCCCCACGCGATTTTGCATCATATACAATAATCGGTTCACCATGACTTGGTGCTTCACTTAAACGAACATTACGTGGGATAACCGTTTTAAATACTTTATCTTGAAAGTATTTTTTTACTTCCTCAATCACTTGAAGACCAAGATTCGTACGCGCGTCGAGCATCGTCAATAAAACACCCTCAATTGTTAGTTGATGATTTAAATGCTTTTGCACTAAACGTACAGTTGATAATAGCTGACTTAATCCTTCTAATGCGTAATATTCACATTGTACAGGAATCAAAATCGAATCAGATGCCGTTAATGAATTAATCGTTAATAAACCAAGAGATGGTGGACAGTCAATTACAATGTAATCATAGTCATTTTTTATGTCATCAATTGCATGTTTTAACCGTACTTCCCTTGAAATTGTTGACACTAGTTCTATTTCAGCTCCCGCTAATGCAATTGTAGCAGGTACTATATATAAATTTTCAACCTTTGTTTCTCGAATGACATCTTTAATTGGTTCGTCATCAATTAGCACATCATATATACATTTATGTACTTCACCTTTGTTAACCCCAACTCCACTCGTTGCATTGCCTTGGGGATCTGTATCAATCATTAATACTTTTTTACCTAAATGGGCGAGGCAAGCGCTAAGATTAACTGATGTTGTAGTTTTTCCTACGCCGCCTTTCTGGTTAGCGATTGCAATTGTTCTACCCACATGTGCACCTGCTTTCCAAAATCAATTTTATAAAAATAGGCAATATTAAATCAATTTGAATACCTAATTTTCATTCTATCAAAAAAATGTAAAATAGGCTCATATTATAAAATAAAAATATATAAAAAAACTCTTGTCCCAAATACTAGACAAGAGTTTAAAATAGATGAAATTATGATTTCTTTTTCGGTATTTTCACAGTGATTTGATAAAACTCATCATGTTCTTCTTCTTCCGCTTCTACATTAATACCTGTTTTTGTGACCATCGTAAGTGATTGTCTAATTGTATTTAATGCAATACGAATGTCTTTACTAATTGCTTTACGAGTTGGCTTGTTTTTCTTTGGCTTCTCAGCAGGATTTAAAATTTCGTCAATTCTTTGCTCTAATTGTCGCACATTATAATCATTGTCGATTATTTCTTGTAACAACGCTAACTGCAATTCTTTGTCTTTGACGGGCACTAAAGCACGTGCATGACGTTCTGAAATTTCCCTTTTTAAAATAGCCATTTGAATTTCTTCAGGTAGCTTTAATAAGCGGATTTTATTCGCTATTGTTGACTGACCTTTACCAAGCCTTTGAGCAAGTGCTTCTTGTGTTAAACCATGAAGTTCTAATAATTTTAGGTAAGCTTGTGCTTCTTCAATTGATGTAAGCTCTTCACGTTGTAAGTTTTCGATTAATGCAACTGAAGCCGTTTCTTTATCGTTCATTTCACGAACGATAGCGGGCACTTCTGTCCACTCTAGCATTTTCATTGCTCGATAACGACGCTCACCTGCAATTATTTCGTAATGACCTTCTTCCATTTTTCGAACGACGATTGGTTGAATTACACCGTGTGTACGGATTGTTCGTGCAAGCTCTTCAATCTTCGAATCATCGAAAATTGTACGTGGCTGATAACGATTCGGCTGGATCTCATTAATAAGGAGTTTAACAACCGATTCCGCACTTTCTACCTCATTTTTCGAGTCGTGTTCTACTTTCTCACCACTTCCAAAAAAACGTGAAAAAGTACTTTTCATCCCTTGGCACCACCTTTAACGATATTTCCAAGCATTCTCCATCTAATATCATAGGTAAAAGCCCGTTAGAAGGTGGAGAGAACTATTTATATTTTGACTATCATTGTGCAATAAGTAATACTTCTACATATCATTATAGTTATTTTCGATAAAAAACGTAAGCACCCTTTTATGTTTCACGTGGAACGAACCAGTTATTGGATTGGTGATTTGTTTGGTATACCTGGCTTACGTGGATATTTCTTCGGTGTATTTTTTGTTTTATTGAAAATAAAAATTGAACGTTCACTATCTTCAATTGGTAATAAGAATGAATGGCTATCTACTAATTTAGCACCTAATACTGTTAAAGCTTTTTTAGCATCCTTCATTTCTTCATCACCACTTGCTGCTTTCATCGCAACAAAATGACCGTTTGTTTTCACAAGAGGTATACATAGCTCAGAAAGTACTGATAATCTAGCAACTGCACGTGCTGTTACAAGATCAAATTGTTCTCTATATTTTGGATTTTGTCCAAAATCCTCTGCACGTGAATGAACGAAATCTACTTGGTCTAACTGTAACTGTTCACTTAAATGTGTTAAAAATTGAATACGTTTATTTAATGAATCTACAATTGTTAGCTGTAAATGTGGGAAACAGATCTTAATTGGAATACTTGGGAAACCTGCACCTGCTCCTACATCACATAATGATTGTACTTTATCGAAATCCATATAAAAAGCAGCACTAATAGAATCGTAGAAATGCTTTAAATAAACAGATGGCTTGTCAGTAATTGCAGTTAAGTTCATTTTTTCATTCCATTCAACTAATAGTTCAAAATAAGTATGAAATTGTTTTAACTGTCCCTCTGATAACTCAATTCCTTGTTCCTTTAAAGCTTGCACAAACTGTTCTTCGTTCATGATTTTCCCCTTCCATGTAGTGCCACTATTGGTTTTGTCATATTATTCGTTGCTTGCTAATTTCGCTATTCTACCATGTTCAATATACACTAGTAAAATTGAAATGTCAGCAGGGTTTACACCTGAGATACGCGATGCCTGTGCAACAGATAGTGGTCTTACTTGTTTTAATTTTTGTTTTGCTTCGGTTGCAATTCCTGAAATTGCTTCATAATCAATATTCTCTGGAATTTTTTTATCTTCCATTTTTTTAAGCTTATCTACTTGTTGAAGCGCTTTTTCAATGTAGCCTTCATATTTAACTTGAATTTCGATTTGCTCTTTTTCTTCTGTTGATAGCTCTGTTGGTGATTCAGTTAATGTTGACAGTAATTCATACGTCATTTCTGGTCGTTTTAATAGATCTGCGGCACGAATACCATCTTTTAACTCACTACTACCTAAATCACGTAATAAGCCTTGTGTTTTAGCATCTGGTTTTAAAATTGTATCACGCAGGCGTTTAATCTCATTATCTACTTTTTGACGTTTTGTATCAAATCTATCATAACGCTCTTGGGTAATTAAACCCGCTTCATACGCACGATCAGATAAACGCATATCTGCATTATCATGACGTAGTAATAATCTGTATTCCGCACGGGAAGTTAATAGACGGTATGGTTCGTTTGTTCCTTTTGTTACAAGGTCATCGATTAACACACCTATATATGCATCTGCACGACCTAAAATCATCTCTTCTTTACCAAGTGCTTTAGCAGCAGCATTAATACCAGCCATCAGTCCTTGTCCAGCTGCTTCCTCATAACCTGAAGTACCATTAATTTGACCAGCCGTGTATAAGTTTGCAATGCGTTTAGTTTCTAATGTCGGCCATAATTGAGTTGGTACAATTGCATCGTATTCGATGGCGTAACCTGCTCGCATCATTTCTGCCTTTTCTAGACCTGGCACTGATTCCAACAATTTGCGTTGTACATGTTCTGGTAAACTTGTTGATAGTCCTTGAACATACACTTCACGTGTATCACGGCCTTCTGGTTCTAAGAATAGTTGATGACGAGGTTTATCACTAAAACGAACAACCTTATCTTCAATTGAT
The DNA here is from genome assembly GCF_055456015.2 of Viridibacillus sp. d25.2. Classification (NCBI taxonomy): domain Bacteria; kingdom Bacillati; phylum Bacillota; class Bacilli; order Caryophanales; family Caryophanaceae; genus Viridibacillus; species Viridibacillus sp. d25.2. Next base: position 204,782 of record NZ_CM196652.1, read on the forward strand.
GGGCAGTAACGTGGACCAGTACCTTTAATCATCCCTGAATACATTGGAGATAAATGAAGATTATCATTAATAATTTCATGTGTTTCTTCACTAGTATAGGTTAACCAACATGGTAGTTGATCTGTGATATATTCAGTCGTTTCATAGCTAAACGCTCGAGGCTCTGTATCACCAGGTTGAATTTCAGTTTTACTGTAATCAATTGTCTTACTATTAACACGTGGTGGTGTACCTGTTTTAAAGCGCACTAATTCAAAACCAAGTTCTTTTAGATTATCCGCTAATTTAATAGAGGGCTGTTGATTATTTGGACCACTTGAATATTTCAAATCGCCAATAATGATTTCACCACGTAGGAATGTACCTGTTGTAACAATAACTGTTTTTGCATGATAAACAGCACCGACTTGAGTTACAATACCTGTTACTTCACCATTTTCAACAATTAATTCATCTACCATTGCTTGGTGGATTGTAAGATTGTCTTCATCTTCTAATAATTTTTTCATTTCTCTTTGGTAAAGCACTTTATCTGCTTGTGCACGTAAAGCACGTACTGCAGGGCCCTTACCTGTATTTAACATACGCATTTGGATATGTGTTTTGTCGATAATTTTACTCATCGCACCGCCTAATGCGTCAATTTCTCGTACAACAATTCCTTTAGCTGGACCACCTACTGATGGGTTACATGGCATAAAGGCAATCATATCAAGATTGATTGTTAACATAAGTGTTTTTGCACCCATTCTTGATGCAGCATAGGCAGATTCTACTCCTGCATGACCTGCTCCAATTACAATCACATCGAACGTGCCTGCTTCAAATTTTGTTGGCATGCTCGTTACTTCCTTTCTATATTTAAGTTTATTTCCCTAAACAAAATTGCGAAAATAGCTGATTGATTAAACTCTCTTGCACGGTATCTCCAATAATTTCACCAAGAATTTCCCACGTTCTAGTAACATCGATTTGAATCATATCAACAGGTATGTCTACATGAGCTGCTTCAATGGCATCCTTAATCGTTGAATGTGCTTGGTGTAATAAAGCGATATGGCGTGCATTTGATACATATGTCATATCTCCAGCTTCTAATGAACCTTCAAAGAATAATGCCGCAATTGCTTCCTCAAGCTCCGTGACACCTTCTTCTTTAAGTAAAGATGTTGTCACCACTTTACGATTTCCTGCTAACGCTTGTACACGAGCTAAATCGATTTGTTGTGACAAATCTGTTTTATTAACAACGACTATATAGTCCATATTTTGAATCGTTTCGAAAAGACGCTCATCTTCGTCGGTAAGCTCATCTCCATAGTTTACAACAAGAAGGATTAAATCTGCTTCTTTCAAAACTTGTCGAGAACGTTCTACACCAATGCGCTCAACAATGTCCTCTGTTTCGCGAATACCTGCAGTATCAACCAAACGTAATGGAACACCTCGTACATTTACGTACTCTTCTATAATATCACGCGTTGTACCAGCAACGTCTGTAACGATTGCTTTATTTTCTTGTACAAGGCTATTTAATAGCGACGATTTGCCGACATTCGGACGACCTAGTATAACAGTTGAAAGGCCCTCACGCAAAATTTTACCCTGAGAAGATGTTTGTAAAAGTTTTTCGATTTCTTTCATTACCCATGTAGATTTTTCGAGCATAAGCGGAATCGTCATCTCTTCTACATCGTCATATTCTGGATAATCTATGTTCACTTCTACTTGCGCTAAAGTTTCTAATAAAGCTTGTCTAAGCTCACCAATTAATCGTGATAATTTCCCGTCCATTTGACCAAGTGCTACATTCATTGCACGGTCTGTTTTTGCACGAATTAAATCCATAACAGCTTCTGCTTGTGATAAATCAATTCGACCATTTAAGAAGGCTCTCTTTGTAAATTCACCAGGCTCTGCTAATCGTGCACCATTTTTCAATACTAACTGCAATACTCGATTCACCGAAACTATTCCACCGTGACAGTTGATTTCTACTACATCTTCACGTGTAAATGTTTTTGGCCCTTTCATCATCGATAGCATAACTTCCTCTACTACCTCACCTGATACCGGCTCCTTTAAATGTCCATAATGAATCGTATGTGACGGCTGTGTGGATAACTTTTTCCGGCTCGGCGCATGAAACACACGATCCGCAATAGCAACAGCATCATCCCCACTCAAACGGACAATGGCAATTGCTCCCTCACCCATTGGCGTTGAGATAGCTGCAATTGTATCGAACTCCATAGATAATACCTCCTAAAAAATTAAAAATTATCCACATGTGGATAACCTAAAACGAACTGACTCTCTAACATACAATAATAGCATAAAAGCTCGAAAAGTAGAATTGTGGACAACTTATTTTAAATGCTGAAGGCGCTCGTTCAGCTGCGACAAGCGTTGGAGTTTTCGATTCAAAATCATCCTTTCAGATTTTGACCGAGAAGACAGAAACGACCTCGAGCAGCTAGCGCCTGAAGCTGAATAGCTCACTTTAATGCTGAAGCGGCCTGTTTAATCCCGACAAGCACTGCAATCTTCGAATCGAAAGTATCTTTTCAACTTTCGTCCGAGAAGATGGAAGTGACCTCGAGGGATTGGCCGCTGAAGCTGGATAGCTCACTTTAATGCTGAAGGCGCTTGTTCAGCTGCGACAAGCGTTGGAGTTTTCGATTCAAAATCATCCTTTCAGATTTTGACCGAGAAGACAGAAACGACCTCGAGCAGCTAGCGCCTGAAGCTGAATAGCTCACTTTAATGCTGAAGCGGCCTGTTTAATCCCGACAAGCACTGCAATCTTCGAATCGAAAGTATCTTTTCAACTTTCGTCCGAGAAGATGGAAGTGACCTCGAGGGATTGGCCGCTGAAGCTGGATAACTCACTTTAATGCTAAAAACGCTCATTTAGAGGAAGGTAACATAAGTGCATGGCAACCCATCGCAACGATTATTTGACCCACTTCCTGTGGGCCTCCGACAATTTTACATTTATAAACTCAATATCTAACAAAAATAGATATATGCCACCTTACTAAAATTATCCATTAAAACAATCAAAAGCCCATCTCATTTAAAATGAGATGGGCTTTAACAGAATTTTTCACTTATCGAATCGGTTCTATAACTAAATAGCGTTTAGTATCCGATCCAACGGAATACGTTTCGATATCAACTCGACTGGCAAGAATATGATGGATAATTTTTCGCTCATTCGAAGGCATTGGCTCTAACTCAATCTTCTTTCCTGTATAAACGGCCTTATCTGCCATACGATTTGCTAGCTGCTCCAATGATTCTTGACGACGCTTGCGATAGTTTTCTACGTCCAATTTTACTAAGACGAATCGTTTTGCGTATTGGTGCACAACTAATTGTGTCAATTCTTGAAGGGAGTTTAGTGTTTGACCGCGCTTACCTATTAGTAATGCAGCCTTATTGCTCTCTAAACTAATATTAATGATTTTACCCTTTTCATGAACATCAATAGTTAAGTCATTGATATCTAACTGCTTTGCAATATCTGTTAAATAAGTGACTGCATGCTCAATAGCTACTGTATTATCGTTATGCTTCTCATCTACTAATTCATTTTCATCAACTATCAACGTTGATGGTTCATGTAAGTCTTCAGTTGTTGATTCTTTTATATTGCCTACTTCACTTTGTAAAATAACAGCTACAGCTTCTGCAGATTCTATTTCACTCGGTTCTACTATTGCCTGTTGCACAGATTCTTTTTCTTGATCAGACTTCCCAAGTTGTTTTTCAGTTACACGTACATTTGCTTTACGTGAACCAAAACCTAGAAAACCCTTTTTACCTTCTTGAAGTATTTCAATATCTACTTGCTCGCGGGTAAGGTCAAGCTCTTTTAACGCTATAGAGATCGCTTCTTCTACGTTTGCTCCCATTTGCGTGATCTGTTTCACTTTTTGGCCCCTCCTGTTTTTGCAGGTTTTGTTGTTTTGTTCCAAGGCTTATACATAACAAGGTTTTGTATGAATGTAATAACATTACCGATTACCCAATAAAGTGATAAAGCGGCTGGTAAATAGCTACCTAAACCAATAATCATAAATGGCATGATGTACATCATAATTCGCATTTGAGGATTATTCATTGCTGGACCAGTCCGTAGAACAATAAACTGCATGATACCTGCTAGAACAGCTAGTACAATACTCGGTTCAGCTAGTGGGAACATGAAAAAGTCGCCCAAGTTAATTTCTGGCGTTGAATTCATACGACTAATTGCATGATAGAAACCAATTAGAATCGGCATTTGAATCAGCACCGGCAAACATCCAGCAGCTGGATTAGCACCAGACTCACTCATTACTTTCATCATTTCTTCTTGATACTTTTTCTGCGTTACTGCATCTTTAGAGCTGTATTTCTCTTTTAATTTCGCCAATTTAGGCTGTAATTCTTGCATTTTCTTCGCACTTTTTGTCTGTTTAATCATTAACGGCAAAATAGCTAAACGAATAATGATCGTTACACAAACTATCCCCCACGCATACGTACCAAGTATTCCTTTAAATAGTGTTATGAAAGATACGAATGGCCAAACGATATATTTGCTCCAAAAGCCTTCAGTGTCACTATAAATTGGTTGGTTATACTCTGTACACCCAGTTAATAATAATGTTAATGAAGTAAGCGCGAGAATGATCCAAAGTTTCTTCTTCAATCTTCATCCCCCTAAAATAACTTTCATTTTCTATCAGCTATTTTATCATGCACTTTCTATTACTCTCTACTACTTCTTTTTAAAACTTTCGCAATTTTTAAAACATGCTGTAAACTCTTTTTCGTTTCATGAAAATCTATAGTGGCCGCCGGATGTCTGGCGATGATCACGTATTCCATATCATTTCTCAAATCATCTTGTAATTCGAAAAAACTTTGACGGATATAACGTTTGATTTGATTTCTAGTGACTGCCTTACCTATTTTCTTATTGATGGATAGCCCAATACGAAATTCTTCTTGTCCCTCTTTTGGTAAACAGTAGACAACAAACTGACGATTCGCAAATGACTTACCTTTACGAAATACTTTTTGAAAATCTTCATTCTTTTTAATTCTGCGGCGTTTTTTCATCTCTGCACCTGCTTATTCATTGTTCTTTCTTCTTTATAAGAAGGTTTTATTCACATTGATTGTCGATCCTCTCCAAAAAGATAAACTTTTATAATCTCCCCCTTAAAACATTGAAAAGGAGTTGTTCATAATGGTTAACCGTTTTGGAGAAAAACCAACAATACTAAACACTAATCTCTCCATAAAGAAAAAAAAGACCACTGATGTTGGTCAGTGGACTTATGCTGATAATACTTTTCTTCCTTTACGACGACGTGCAGCAAGTACTCTACGACCATTTTTAGAACTCATACGTGCGCGGAAGCCATGTACTTTACTATGTTTACGTTTTTTTGGTTGGTATGTGCGTTTCATTTATATGACACCTCCTGGAAAGTCTATTATAAAAAATACTACAGACAGTCTTGCATATTATATATAAACTTCAGTCATTCTGTCAATGCTTATTTAGAAAATACATTTTATCTCGATCTAGGCAGAGGTGTTTTCCTTCCCTAGTAGTTATCCACAATCTACTACCTCATTCTGAAAAACTAGTGTGGACATTTTTTTACACCTTTAAAATTATCCACAAGACTTATAGACAGGTTCTACACAAATTCACCCACTGTGGATAAGTTAGGTGTGTATATTTATGCAATTTGTGGATAACCCCGAAAAAATCTTGAACTGCCTGGTTTTTTTTGATAAGATTATTGTGTTTTACTCTGTAAATAAATTTGTGTATGCGAAATGTTATCCACAATTGTTAATAATATGTGGATAGTTTTATCCACCAGGTAAGAATAACATTTATCCACAGCTTGTTTTTATTGTGAGTATCTATTAGGTATAGTTCATTTATAAACATATTTTAACCGTATTTATAACCAAATATTCAATAGAGATATTTAGGTAAAGGAGAAAGAAGCTTGGAACATTTAGAAGAGTTATGGGACAAAGTGCTCTCACAAGTTAAACAAAAAATCTCAAAACCAAGCTTTGAAACTTGGCTTAAATCCACGAAGCTACTTTCTTACAAAGTTGATACCGTAACTATTGCAGCGCCAAATTCATTTGGGCGTGAATGGTTGGAAAATCACTATGTACAGTTAATTGCTTCTATTTTGGCAGAATTGACAGGGAAAGATTTGCATATCCGTTTTGTTGTTCAACAAGACCCAGGCTTTGATGATTTCGATATTCCATCGCCACGTATTCAAGAAAAACAAGACGATCGTCCAGATTTCTCTCCTGGTATGCTGAACCTAAAAAACACATTTGATACATTCGTTATCGGATCTGGAAATCGCTTTGCACATGCCGCTTCACTAGCCGTTGCAGAAGCACCAGCAAAAGCTTATAACCCATTATTTATATATGGGGGAGTAGGTTTAGGAAAAACACATTTAATGCACGCAATTGGCCACTATGTATTGGAACATAACCCTAATGCTAAGGTGGTTTATTTGTCATCTGAAAAATTCACCAATGAGTTTATTAACTCTATTCGTGATAACAAAGCAGTAGAATTTCGAAATAAGTATCGAAGTGTTGATGTATTACTAATTGATGATATTCAATTCTTAGCTGGAAAAGAATCAACTCAGGAAGAATTTTTCCATACATTCAATACTTTGCATGAGGAATCGAAGCAAATAGTTATCTCAAGTGATCGACCTCCTAAGGAGATTCCAACTTTGGAAGACCGCTTACGCTCACGCTTTGAATGGGGTCTAATAACAGATATTGCCCCACCTGATTTAGAAACGCGAATTGCAATATTACGAAAAAAAGCAAAGGCTGATGGATTAGATATTCCAAATGAGGTTATGCTATATATTGCAAATCAAATTGACTCTAACATTCGTGAGTTAGAAGGCGCCTTAATCCGCGTAGTTGCTTACTCTTCGCTCGTGAATCAAGATATTACGGCTGAGTTAGCTGCACAAGCATTAAAAGACATTATTCCTAACTCAGTGCCTAGAATGGTCACGATTTTAGATATTCAAAAGGCTGTTGGGGAACACTTCCATGTGAAATTAGAAGATTTTACTGCGAAAAAACGTACGAAATCAATTGCATTCCCGCGCCAAATCGCTATGTATTTATCACGTGAATTAACCGATTTTTCATTACCTAAAATAGGTGAAGAATTTGGGGGCCGTGATCATACAACGGTCATCCATGCACATGAGAAGATCTCAACAATGTTTAAAGAAGATCAAAAGTTGCAGCAAGATATTAAACAGATCAAAAGTATGCTAGGTAAGTGAAATCCTGTGGATAACCCAAAAAGTTAACAACATACTTATACACAGCCTGTCTACACTCGGATAGGCTGATTTTATTCGTTAAATTGGACTTATCCACAAATCCACAGGCCCTACTACTATATCTATTAATCTTTTAATAAATAATAATATATATAAGTGAGGTATAATTTTATGAAATTTGATATCATGCGAGATCGTTTATTAGATGGATTAAACGATGTCATGAAGGCAGTTAGTTCAAAAACAACAATTCCGATTTTGACAGGAATAAAAATTGATGTAAGTGCCGAAGGAATGCGTTTAACTGGTAGTGATGCAGATATAACAATCCAAACGTATATCCCTGTTGAAGAAAATGGCGAGCAATTAATGAATGTTGAAAAACCAGGTTCAATTGTGTTGCAAGCTAAAATGTTCAATGAGATTGTTCGTAAATTACCTACTAATGATGTTGAATTTGAAGTATCTGAGAAATTCCAAACACGTATACGATCAGGTAAATCAGATTTCCATTTAATTGGTTTAGATTCAACTGAATATCCCCTATTACCAGAGATAAGTGAAGACAATCAATTCACTTTACCTGCTGATTTATTAAAATCAATTATTCGTGAAACAGTATTTGCAGTATCAACAAGTGAAAGTCGTCCAGTATTAACAGGTGTTCATTGGCAAATAAAAGACGGGGAACTTGTATGTGTTGCAACTGATAGTCATCGCCTTGCTCGTCGTAAAGTTACTTTAGAAAATTTACCAAGTGAACAATCCAGTGTTGTAGTACCAGGGAAAAGTTTGACTGAATTAAGTAAAATTTTGAACGATGCAACTACTCCTGTAGATATTGTTATGACAAACCAACAAGTTTTATTCAAAACAAATGATGTTTTATTCTTCTCACGCTTACTAGAAGGAAATTATCCTGATACATCGCGCCTAATTCCAGAAGAATACAAAACAGATGTGACGGTCAATGGCCGTTCTTTACTTCAAGCCATTGACCGCGCCTCTTTGCTTGCACGCGAAGATCGTAACAATGTTGTACGATTTACAACTATGCAAGATGATACTATTGAAATTTCTTCTAATTCACCCGAGGTAGGAAAAGTAGAAGAACAAATTCAAGTTAGCTCGCTTGTTGGGGATGAATTAAAAATTTCTTTCAGTGCAAAATATATGATGGATGCATTAAAAGCAATTGATGGGCAAGATGTTGTCATTCAATTTACAGGTGCTATGAGACCATTTATCATTCGTTCTGTACATGACGATGCTATATTACAATTGATTTTGCCTGTCCGTACCTATTAAGAATAATTATTTTAATATAATAATCAGTGTGGATTATTTCCCAAAACGGTTTGTGACCTGGTCATAAACTACTGATTTTACTAAAGGATAGTCGTTTCGATGACTATCCTTTTTACTTATGAACAAAAGTTCGGTAAAATATAGAGATAGAGAAAAATAGAAGAGGATGAAATTAACTGTGAATGAAATTGCTATTGATACTGAATTTGTAACGCTTGGCCAATTATTAAAAATAACAGATGCTATTAGCTCAGGTGGAATGGCTAAATGGTTTTTGCAAGAGAATGATGTCTATGTAAACGGAGAAGTAGATAATCGTCGTGGACGTAAACTGTATGTTGGCGATACTGTGAATATTCCTGGAACAGGGAGATTTCAGATAACTGGTCCAACGAACGGAGAATAACATGCATATAGAACGGTTAAAGCTGACGAATTACCGTAATTATGAATCGTTAGACTTGTCATTTTCCCCGAAAATTAATGTTTTCTTAGGGGAAAATGCACAGGGGAAAACGAATGTTATGGAATCTATATACGTTTTATCAATGGCAAAGTCACATCGTACTTCGAACGAGAAAGAATTGATACGGTGGAGCGAAGACTATGGTAAAATAGAAGGTGACGTTCAAAAAAAATATGGTCATTTACCTTTGGAATTAACTCTTTCTAAAAAAGGAAAAAAGGCAAGGGTTAACCATTTAGAACAAAGCCGTTTAAGTGATTATATAGGACAGATGAATGTCGTGATGTTTGCCCCGGAAGATTTAACTGTAGTAAAAGGCAGTCCCCAAATCAGAAGACGTTTTCTCGATATGGAAATCGGGCAAATTTCTCCAGTATATTTACATGATCTATTAACATTTCAAAAGCTATTAAAGCAACGGAATCACTTATTAAAACAAAACCAAGGGAAATCAGCATTGCAAGATGTAATGTTTGATGTATATACCGAACAATATATTCAAGCTGCTGTACAAGTTATTCATAAGAGATTTCAATTTATGGATTTACTCCAGGAGTGGGCAGAACCAATTCATTTTGGTATCTCCCGAAATTTAGAGAGATTACAGATTCGTTATCGTCCAGTGAGTGGTATGAATCCAGATTGGACAATTGCTGAAATGGCGTCTTTCTTGGAGAAGAAGCTACAAGATGCCTTGCCGCGCGAGCTTGAACGAGGCGTTACATTAATTGGACCACACAGAGATGATTTGCAGTTCCTTGTGAACGACTATGATGTACAAACATATGGATCTCAAGGTCAGCAACGTACGACGGCTCTATCACTCAAATTAGCTGAAATTGAACTTATTAAACAAGAAGTTGGGGAAGCGCCAATTTTGTTGCTAGATGATGTCCTTTCAGAGTTAGATGATTACCGTCAGTCACACTTACTGAATACTATTCAAGGTGAAGTTCAGACCTTTGTGACAACAACAAGTGTTGAAGGGATTGACCATGAAACAATCCGAGAAGCGGCAATGTTTCTTGTGAAACAGGGTTCTGTTGAAGTGGAAGAAACCTAGTATTAATACAGGTCAGTGGTTAGTAAAATAATTTAAAACGCATACTGATGTCATGAAAGAGTAGGTGGAACAAATGGCAATGGAAGAGAATAAACAGCCTGCTGCATATGATGCAGATCAGATACAAGTATTAGAGGGTTTAGAAGCAGTTCGTAAACGTCCGGGTATGTATATTGGTACTACGAGTTCTAAGGGTCTTCACCATTTGGTGTGGGAAATTGTAGATAACAGTATTGATGAAGCCTTAGCCGGATATTGTGATGAAATTAAAGTAACGATTGAAAAAGATAACTGGATTCGTGTCGACGATAATGGTCGTGGTATCCCAGTAAGCAATCAAGAAAAAATGGGGAAACCAGCTGTTGAAGTTATTATGACAGTGCTACATGCTGGAGGTAAATTTGGTGGTGGTGGATACAAAGTATCTGGTGGTTTACATGGTGTAGGTGCTTCTGTAGTAAACGCATTATCAGTTTCAACTGAAGTGTATGTAAAGCGCGATGGTCATATTCATTTCTTAAGTTTTAGTCGTGGCCAAACAGATCAGCCACTTCAAGTTATTGGTGATTCTGAAGAAACTGGAACAACAACACGTTTTAAAGCAGATCCTGAAATCTTCAAAGAAACAACAGTTTATGAATTTGATATATTAGCACACCGTATTCGAGAATTAGCTTATTTAAATCGTGGTATTAGTATTATGATAGCAGATGAACGCGGTGAAGAAGTACGTTCAAATACATACCACTATGAAGGTGGTATTAAATCTTATGTTGAACATATTAACGAAAAGAAAGAACCTCTTCATGAAGCAATTGATTTAAAAGGTGAAAAAGATGGTATTTCGGTTGAAATCGCTATGCAGTATAATGCTGGATTTGCCTCTAATATTTTCTCATTTGCTAACAATATCAATACGTATGAAGGTGGTACGCATGAATCAGGATTCAAAACAGCTTTAACACGTGTTATTAACGATTATGCGCGCAAAAATAATCTAATTAAAGATGCCGATGCAAATCTAGCAGGTGAAGATGTACGTGAAGGTTTAGTTGCTATTGTATCGATTAAACACCCTGATCCGCAGTTTGAAGGGCAAACGAAAACAAAATTAGGTAACTCTGAAGTAAGTACAATTACAAACTCATTGTTCTCAGAACGTTTCGAGAGATTTTTACTTGAAAATCCTTCAGTTTCTAGAACAATTGTTGATAAAGGTTTAATGGCAGCTAGAGCACGCGTAGCTGCGAAGAAAGCACGTGAATTTACACGCCGTAAATCCGCTTTAGAAGTTTCTAGCTTACCAGGTAAATTAGCTGACTGTTCTTCTCGTCATCCTGATGAAAGTGAAATTTATATCGTAGAGGGTGACTCTGCAGGTGGTTCAGCAAAATCAGGTCGTGACCGTCATTTCCAAGCCATTCTACCACTTAAGGGTAAAATTCTAAACGTGGAAAAAGCACGTTTAGATAAAATATTATCTAATGCTGAGATTAGAGCAATGATTACGGCAATTGGTACAGGTATTGGTGAAGAATTTGAATTGAAAAAAGCGCGCTACCATAAAATTGTCATCATGACTGATGCCGATGTTGATGGTGCCCACATTCGAACGCTATTATTAACATTCTTCTTCCGTTTCCTACGTCCATTGATAGAAGCGGGATATATTTATATTGCACAACCACCTTTGTATCAAATAAAACAAGGGAAACATATTGAATATTGTTACAGCGATGAAGAACTTCAAAAGATTCTAGAACGCCTTCCTAAAATGCCAAAACCAGGTATACAACGCTATAAAGGTCTTGGTGAAATGAACGCTGAGCAGTTATGGGAAACAACAATGGATCCAGAGAATCGTATTTTACTTCAAGTAGAACTTGATGATGCAATTGAAGCAGATCGAACTTTTGAGCAATTAATGGGCGAAGAGGTAGAACCACGCCGCCAATTTATTCAAGAAAATGCTGTTTACGTGAAAAATCTAGATATTTAACGAGCTAGTGAAGGGAGGTAAACACTTTGTCAGAAATCCACAATCCCGGTGTTAAAGGGATTAATATTAGTAAAGAAATTAGAACTTCATTTTTAGATTATGCTATGAGTGTTATCGTCTCTCGTGCCTTACCGGATGTACGTGATGGTTTAAAACCAGTACATCGTCGTATTTTGTACGGTATGCAAGAGTTAGGTAGTACTTCTGATAAGCCTTATAAAAAATCCGCTCGTATCGTTGGGGATGTAATGGGTAAGTATCACCCTCATGGTGACTCATCTATCTATGATGCAATGGTACGTATGGCGCAAGATTTCAGTTATCGTTATATGTTAGTAGATGGTCATGGTAACTTTGGTTCTGTTGATGGTGACGGAGCAGCTGCCATGCGTTATACGGAATCTCGTATGTCTAAAATCGCTATGGAAATGCTACGCGATATTAATAAAGACACAATCGACTATGAAGATAACTATGACGGAAATGAAAGAGAACCAATTGTCTTACCAGCTCGTTACCCAAATTTACTTGTTAACGGTGCTTCAGGTATTGCCGTTGGTATGGCAACTAACATTCCTCCTCATCAACTAGGGGAGGTTATTGATGGTGTATTAGCAATCTCTGATAATCCAGCAATTACAACAGAAGAGTTAATGGAAATCATCCCAGGACCAGACTTCCCTACAGGTGGTACAATCCTAGGCAGAAGCGGAATCCGCCGTGCTTATGAAACTGGCCGCGGTTCTATTATCATTCGTGCTAAAGTTGAAATAGAACAAAAATCAAATGGTAAAGATACAATTGTTATTCACGAGCTTCCTTACCAAGTAAACAAAGCAAAATTAATCGAAAAAATCGCGGAGTTGGTACGAGACAAGAAAATCGAAGGTATTACAAATATTAACGATGAGTCTGACCGTAACGGTATGCGTGTAGCTATCGATATCCGTAAAGATGCAAATTCTAATGTAGTATTAAATAATTTATATAAACAAACGGCTATGCAATCTAGCTTTGGTATTAACATGCTTGCGTTAGTTGAAGGTCAACCAAAAGTTTTAAGTTTAAAAGAAGCTCTTTATCACTATCTAGAACATCAAAAAGTAGTGATTCGTAGACGTACGCAGTTTGAGTTGAGAAAAGCAGAAGATCGAGCTCACATTTTAGAAGGTTTGCGTATTGCACTTGATCATATAGATGAAATTATTCATTTAATTCGTAGTTCACAGACGGGTGAAGAAGCGAAGACTGGTTTAATTGAAAAATTCAAATTAAGCGAACGTCAAGCACAGGCAATTTTAGATATGCGCCTACAACGTTTAACAGGTTTAGAGCGTGAAAAAATTGAAGGTGAATATCTAGAACTGCAAGCAATTATCGCAAAACTACGTGAAATACTAGCAGATGAAGGAAAGATTCGCCAAATTATTCATGAAGAATTGCTTGAGGTTAAAGAACGTTTCAATGATAAACGCCGTACAGAAATAACTGCCGGTGGTATGGAAATGATTGAAGATGAAGATTTAATCCCTCGTGAGAATTCAGTTATCACTCTTACGCATAACGGATATATTAAACGTTTACCTGCGAATACATATCGTAGTCAAAAGCGTGGAGGCCGTGGTGTACAAGGGATGGGTACAAATGATGATGATTTCGTTGAACATTTAATGAATACATCCACACATGATACAATTGTATTCTTTACATCTAAAGGTAAAGCGTTCCGTGCAAAAGGCTATGAAATCCCTGAATATGGACGTACAGCGAAAGGTTTGCCGATTGTTAACTTATTAAGCGTTGATAAGGACGAACAAGTAACAGCAATGATACGTGTTCCCTCGTTTGAAGATGATGCTTACTTTATATTCACAACGCGTACTGGCGTAACAAAACGTACTCCAGTATCATACTTCGCTAATATTCGTAATAATGGTCTAATAGCTATTTCTCTACGTGAGGAAGATGAATTAATTTCTGTTCGTCTTACGGACGGGAAAAAAGAAATTATCATAGGTACACGTAATGGTATGCTTGTACGATTTAACGAAGAAGACATTCGATTAATGGGTCGAACAGCAGCAGGGGTCCGTGGTATTCGTTTAAAAGATGATGACTATGTTGTCGGAATGGAAATGATTGAGCCAGGACAAGAAATTTTAGTTGTAACAGAAAAAGGTTACGGAAAGCGTACACCAGAAGAAGAGTATAGAATTCAAACTCGTGGTGGCGTGGGAATTAAAACATGCCAAATTACAGATAAAAATGGTCCATTGTCTGCTGTGAAAACAGTGGATGGTTCAGAAGATCTAATGCTCATCACAATTAACGGTATGTTAATTCGTATGGATATTAATGATATCTCAGTAACTGGACGTAGTACGCAAGGTGTTCGTCTAATTCGTCTAGGGGATGAAGAACTTGTTGCAACGGTTGCAAAAGTTGCAAAAGAATCAGAAGAAGATGAAGAAATAGATGGAAATGAAGAATCTGTTGAACTAAAAGAAGTAACAGTAGAAGAAAGTAATGCAGATTCTGAGCCAACAGATGCTGAATAATTGTATTTAATAATATGAAGAACCTTGACTATAAATAGTCAAGGTTCTTTTTTTGTTATTATTTTCATAACTTAACAAGACAAAATAATAATTAAACGCGGATTGTTGGATCTTAGGAAGAGCAAGAGAAAGGGCGACATAATAGATAAGGAAACTTGATATTATAAGCTTTTTCAAGGGAACTTTTATTCACAATTCTACAAAAAATGACAAAAAGTGATTTTACTTTAGGCATATATCAAGAAATTAAGGTAAAACATATATTATATTAAAATAACCATTTATACACTTCCTTACTTTAAAGTAATAGATTAATAGAACCTATTAAACGTTTTCTACTAAAAATAGATTGAATTTTCCCATTATTATATTATATTAAGAAAAAATAATTAAATAGTTTGACTTAAATTGGAATGAGTGTGTAAAATGTTAATTAATATATAACAATTGTATGAGTTTTTTAAAGTAATTGACATATTAATTAAATTTATGTATATATTTTAAAACGAAATACTGTTATTATTTTCTTAATATTCTTTCTACATAATGAGTATTTGAAAGGAGATATATTTTTGGCTAACACGAAGAATTTACTAACCATCAAGAATCTACACACTAGTTTTCGAATAAAGGATACATACTATGATGCTGTTGATGATGTTTCTATTACTTTAAATAAGAATGAAATCTTAGCTATAGTTGGAGAGTCAGGATGCGGAAAGAGTACACTAGCTACTTCAATAGTTGGTCTACATGCTGCAAACAATACTAGAGTTACAGGCGAAATCCTTTATAAAGATTTAAACCTAGCAGGACTTCCAGAAGATAAGTTTAATGAAATTCGTGGTAATGATATAGGGATGATTTTCCAAGATCCATTATCTGCATTAAATCCTCTAATGAGAATCGGTGAACAAATTTCAGAATCTTTAGTCTACCATACAGATTATACAAAAGGGCGCAGAACAGAACGTGTTCTTGAATTGTTAAATCAAGTAGGTATACCGAATCCTGAAAGAGTTGCTAGACAATTTCCACATCAATTATCAGGTGGGATGCGTCAACGTGTCATGATCGCTATTGCAATTGCTTGTAAGCCAGCTATTATTGTAGCTGATGAACCAACAACGGCGTTGGATGTAACGATTCAAGCTCAAATACTAGATTTATTGAAAGAATTACAAGCAGAAACAGAGAGTGGCATTATTTTGATTACGCATGATCTTGGAGTTGTTGCAGAAGTTGCAGATCGTGTGGCTGTTATGTATGCAGGCCAAATTATTGAAGCGGCCCCAGTAGAGGAGTTATTTAATAATCCTAAGCATCCGTATACAAGATCACTACTTAACTCCATTCCACAGATGAATAGCGAAAACGAGAAGCTTCAAGTCATTAAAGGATTAGTACCATCGCTCAAAAACTTACCGCGTCAAGGATGTCGTTTTTCATCTCGAATTCCGTGGCTTGCTGCAGAGACACATGAGGATAATCCAGTATTGCATGAAGTTGCTCCTGGACACCTTGTAAGATGTACTTGCTGGAAACACTTTGATTTTGAAGGTGCAGAAGGAGGACAACTAAGATGAGTTTTATGCAAATAAAAGATTTATGTGTACATTACCCAATTCGCGGTGGATTTTTCAATACAGTAGTTGACCATGTTTATGCGGTTGATGGTGTTAACATGGAATTCGATAGGGGTAAAACGTATGGTTTAGTTGGTGAATCTGGTTCGGGCAAGTCAACGACAGGGAAAGCAATTATTGGACTCGAAAAAATTACATCGGGTAGCATTATTTACGAAGGTAAGAATGTCACTAATCAGCGTCGCGAAAGAACCTCACCATATAATAGAGATATTCAAATGATTTTCCAAGATTCGCATTCTAGTATGAACCCAAGAAAGCGTATTAAGGATATTATTGCAGAACCTATTCGGAATTTTTTGAAATTAAGCGACCAAGAAGAAAATAAGCGTATTAATGAGTTGTTGGCAATTGTAGGGATGCCAGAGGATGCTAAATATAAATATCCACATGAATTTTCGGGAGGGCAAAAGCAACGCATAGGTATTGCTCGTGCAGTCGCCTGTAAACCAAAGATGATTATTGCTGATGAACCTGTATCAGCGCTTGATTTATCAGTACAAGCACAGGTTCTGAACTTTATGAAGGATATTCAAGAGGAATATGGATTGAGTTACTTATTCATTTCACATGATTTAGGTGTTGTAAAACATATGTGTGACAATATTTCCATTATGTATAAAGGGAGATTTGTAGAAACAGGACGTCGTGAAGATATCTATAAGAATCCTCAACATATTTATACACAACGATTATTGTCTGCTATACCTAATATTGAGCCGACTACTCGCATTGAACGTAAAAAAGAACGCCAAGGTGTGGAGGCTCTATATCAAAGTGAGCAACATAAATATTATGATAAAGATGGCAAGGTTTATGCTTTAAAGCAAATAAGTGATACGCATTCAGTTGCCATGAATATGCAAGAACAAGGAGGCAACTAAAATGTGGAAAACGATACTTAGAAGAGTTTTAATAATGATTCCACAATTGTTTGTCCTTAGCCTACTAATTTTTATCATGGCTAAGTTTATGCCTGGTGATCCGTTTACAGGTTTAATAACACCAGATACGGATCCAAATCGAATAGAGGAATTAAGAATTCAAGCTGGTTTTTATGATCCATGGTACGTGCAATATTATCACTGGATAACAAATGCTCTTCAAGGTGATCTTGGAGAAAGTTATGGATATAAAGTAGAAGTTGCAACACTAATTGGTGAGCGTGGTTTAAATACTTTATGGCTTTCTTTATTGAGTGTAATTTTATTATATGCTATCGCAATTCCTTTAGGTATTTTAGCGGGGCGTTTCCAAAACTCTTTTTTAGATAAGTCCATTGTATTTTACAGTTTTATTAGTTATGCTATTCCGACTTTTGTATTATCGTTGATTTTCCTATTTTTATTCGGTTATAAATTCCCTATTTTCCCTACTAGTGGAACAGTAGATGTTGCATATGATCCAGGAACGTGGGGATATTTTTGGAATAAGTTTTATCACTTGCTACTACCATCCATAACATACGCTTTGCTTGGTACGACAAGTGTCATTCAATATTTACGTAGTGAAATTATTGATGCAAAATCACTAGATTATGTTAAAACAGCTCGTAGTAAAGGACTTCCAATTTCAAAGGTGTATTCCAAACATATATTCCGAAATTCATTATTACCAATTGCTGCATTCCTGGGATTCACAATTACAGGATTGCTTGGTGGTTCAATTATTATTGAAACAATATTTGGATTTCCTGGAATGGGACAATTATTTTTACAATCTATTGAATCGCGTGATTACAGTGTAATTACGTCACTGGTTATGCTATATGGCTTCTTAGCATTATTGGGTAGTCTACTGTCCGACATTATTATGAGTATTGTAGACCCACGAATTCGGATAGAATGATGAATCTTAATGATTAAGGAGAGGTGAATAAAGTGACACAACAAGTGGAAAATACAACTGTAAAAAATGATGTAATAAGCTCTCCACCAACTGGTCTTCAAGTTATTTTGAGAGAGTTTAAAAAAGACAAGTTGGCCATGTTTTCATTCATCTTAATTGGGTTAATTATTGTAGGGGTTTTTGTCGCTGCAATGTTTATTGACCAAGCTGAGATTATGAAAATTAGCTTACGTGATAAATATGCACCACCTGGGGGCGACTTTATTCTCGGAGCTGATCACGGTGGTCGATCCATACTAGGACAACTAATTATTGGTGCTAGAAACTCTTTAGCTATAGCTATTGCAATTACAATCATTACAGGTATCGTGGGTGTCTTTATTGGTTTAGTGACTGGATACTTTGGTGGCTTAATTGATAATTTCTTTATGCGGATTATAGATTTCTTTATGACATTACCACAATTAATGATTATTATCGTCTTCGTTACAATTATTCCTAAGTACAATGTAGCGACGTTTATATTAATATTAAGTCTTTTCTTATGGATAGGTACTGCGCGACTTATACGTAGTAAATCCTTAACAGAAAGTAAAAGGGATTATGTAAGTGCTTCTAAGACAATGGGAACCCGTAATTCAACTATCATTTTCAAAGAGATAATGCCGAACTTAAGTTCAATAATTATTGTCGATTTGACTTTGAACTTTGCAGGAAATGTCGGCATTGAAACAGGATTATCCTTCCTAGGTTTCGGTTTACCACAATCAACGCCAAGTTTAGGAACTCTTGTTAATTACGCGCTAGACCCAGCAGTATTGTCCACGAAGTTATGGATTTGGTTACCAGCATCATTATTAATTTTAGTATTGATGTTAGGGATAAATTATGTTGGTCAGGCATTACGTCGGTCAGCAGATGCAAGACAGAGATTAGGATAAAAGGGGAGGAAAAGAGATGAAGAAAAGGAATTGGTCATTATTCGCTATGCTTTTGGCACTAGTATTGGTGTTAGCAGCTTGTGGTGGAGACAAGGAAAATGGGAAAGAAAACAATGGTGGAGAGAAAGAACCAACAAAAGAAGCAGGTAAAAAACCTGATACAAGTAATTTTTCAGTAGCTGTAGATAACAAAGATGAATCCATTCAAGGTGGTACTTTACAAGTTGCTGCAGTAAGTGATTCTCCGTTCAAAGGTATTTTCCTAGCAGAATTATATGAAGATGCTTATGATGATGCAATTATGAAGTACGCTTCAAATTCATTATTTGAGACAAAAGAAGATTTCTTGTTATCTAATAAAGGTATCGCTTCATTAAAAGTAGACACTGAAAAGAAAAAAGCAACAGTTAAAATTCGTAAAGAAGTTAAATGGTCAGATGGTCAACCTTTAACAATTGATGATGTAATTTACCCATATGAAATTATTGGTCATAAAGATTACACTGGTGTTCGTTATGATAATAGCTTCAAAAATATTAAGGGTGCTGAAGAGTATCATGCTGGTAAAGCAAAAACAATCTCTGGTTTAAAGAAAATCGATGATTATACATTAGAAATCTCATTTAAAGATTTATCACCAGGTATCTATAACGGCGGTGATGGCTTATGGGGCTACGCTGCACCGAAACACTATTTGAAAGACGAAGGTATTAAGGATTTAATCAAATCCCCTAAAATTCGTAAAGACATAGTTACTCTAGGGGCATTTAAATTTGATAAAATTGTAAATGGTGAATCCGTACAGTTTGTAGCAAATGAACACTACTGGAAGGGTAAACCGAAAATCGATAAAATTGTAGTAACAACTGTGCCTTCAACACAAATTTCAGAAGCTCTAAAAGCTGGTAAGTATGATATTGCATCTTCATTTAAAGCAACTGAATATGATTCAGTAAAAGATTTAAAAAATTTGACAGTACTTGGACGTCCTGAGTTAGCTTACTCTTATATTGGTTTCAAGCTAGGCAAATTCGATTCTAAAACAGGTGAAAGTAAAACAGATCCTAATGCTAAAATGGCCGATGTAAATTTACGTCAAGCATTTGCATATGCAATGGATGTTGAAGCAGTTGCAGATGAATATTTCGGTGGCCTACGTGTACGTAGTAACTCTTTAATTCCACCAGTGTTCAATTCATTCTATGACGAGTCATTAGAAGGTTTCAAATATGATCCAGAAAAAGCAAAGAAATTATTAGATGACGCTGGTTTTAAAGACGTTGATGGTGACGGTTTCCGTGAAGATAAAAACGGTAAAAAACTTGAAATTAAATTTGCAGCAATGTCAGGTGGTCCTAAGGAAGACGCAATGGCTGAGTACTATTTGCAAAACTGGAAAGACGTCGGTCTAAATGTAGTATTATCAACAGGTCGTTTAATTGAATTCAACAGCTTCTATGATAAAGTAAAAGCTGATGATAAGAATATTGATGTGTGGTCAGCTGCATGGGGTACTGCTTCTGATCCATCTCCATCAGGTTTATACGCTCATGATTCATCATATAACTACAGTCGTTTTACATCGCCTGAGTTGGATAAATTATTGAAAAATATTGATTCTTCAAAATCACTTGATCCAAAATATCGTGCAAAAGCGTTTAAAGATTGGCAAGTATACATGGCTGAACAAGCGCCTGTTTTCCCAATCTATTACCGCACTGAGCTTTTCCCAGTTAACAAACGTGTGAAAAACTACAATATCGACTGGGTTGGTGCTTCTGATTATAACGAAATCGAGCTTACTGCTGACGCACCGATTAAATAATAAAATATTTATCTAAATTTAAAAAGCCTCCGAGCAATCGCACTATATGTGCAATGCCTGGAGGCTTTTATATTCTAATCTAAATTTAAGCGACTAAAGGACTAAATATTTATATTACAATTAAAGTAAGTTTTAGATACAATATATACTAGGGCAAATTATTTATTTTCGAAGGGGTGCGTGTAAATGAGTGCGACATTAGTAAGGGTGGCTGATTTACAATTGGGTAGTATTGTAGCTGAGGATATAATGGCCAATACACAATACCCTATTGTTTATAAAAATACTAAAATTTCCAGAGAACATATATTTGTATTTCAAGCTTTCCAAATTCAAAGAATCCCAGTGCTCACTGTATCAATTGTTGAGAAAAAAGAAAATGAAAGCACGTTAGTTGTTGAAACTATTAAGGAAGATGAAGTGGTAGTGGTAGTAGAAAGTATGACACCATTTGCTAGCCAATATAGAAAAAGTGCTGAGGAATTTAAATCGGAATTCTCCAAATGGCAGGCAGGTAGTAAAGTTGATATTGTAAAGGTCCGTACCATTATTCTCCCATTAATAGATTATGTATTAAAAAATCGCGCACTTATTTTTTCGTTAAATGAACTTTCGGATTCTAAAAATTATATCTATCATCATTCTGTAGCGCTTAGTTTAATCTCTGCTGCAATTGCGCACAAAATGGGCTTATCTAAAGGTGATGTTATTCAAATGGCTAGCGCAGCTGCTTTAGCTGATTGTGGTATGGCGAAAGTGAATAAAAAGATTCTTGAAAAAGCAGGAGCCTTATCTGAGTTAGAACTTAAAGAAATTCAGGAGCATCCATTTTATAGTGCACAACTGGTAAAAGATATTCCTCTTTTAAAAGCTGATATGAAGATTGCTATATATCAACATCATGAGCGATTAGATGGTAGTGGCTATCCATTAGGTGAGAAGGGTAACACCATTGCTGTATATTCTCATATTATTGCAGTAGCAGATGTTCTCCATGCAATGACATGCGAACGGGTATACAGAGAAAAAGAATCGTCATTTAAAGTATTGGAAATGATCAGGGAATCGCAATTTGGTAAATTTAATATTGAAGTTGTGCACACATTATTTAGTTGTTTAGCAGATTTACCATTAGGAACAAAAGTAGAGTTATCTAATTTTACATTAGCAACAATTGTTTTTGTAAATAAGGATACTCCTACTCGCCCCGTTGTAAAGTTAATAGATACGTCAGAAATCATTGATTTATCAAGGAATCGTGTATTATACATTGAGAGATTAGTAGTAGTATAACTTTATTTATTCTATCCCTTTATAAAGTCCTTATATAGGAAGAAACTTATCTAAATAGATAAGTAGTTTCTAAATGATAGGGATAGAATTCATTTTTTGTTAAAAAGTATTGACAGTTATATAGAGGTTGTTGTATTATATTAATTGTCGCTAAGACGTAATGAACAAAACTTAAAAACTTCATTTCAAACAAAACTTTTTCAAAAAAAGTAGTTGACACTTGAAGGTATAAATGTTAAGATTTAAAAGTCGTCAAAACAGTACGACGAAATGAACCTTGAAAACTGAACAAGCAAGACGTTAATCAATAAATGTTTTTGGACATCAACCCTGTTGGTGGATCAAAACGAAATAGATATCATCTTCGGATGATACGCTAGCAAAGCTAATGAGCTTTCAAACTACTTTTATGGAGAGTTTGATCCTGGCTCAGGACGAACGCTGGCGGCGTGCCTAATACATGCAAGTCGAGCGAATGATGAAGAAGCTTGCTTCTTCTGATTTAGCGGCGGACGGGTGAGTAACACGTGGGCAACCTACCTAGTAGATTGGGATAACTCCGGGAAACCGGGGCTAATACCGAATAATCCATTTTGTCACATGGCAAAATGCTGAAAGGCGGTTTCGGCTGTCACTACTAGATGGGCCCGCGGTGCATTAGCTAGTTGGTGGGGTAATGGCCTACCAAGGCAACGATGCATAGCCGACCTGAGAGGGTGATCGGCCACATTGGGACTGAGACACGGCCCAAACTCCTACGGGAGGCAGCAGTAGGGAATCTTCCACAATGGACGAAAGTCTGATGGAGCAACGCCGCGTGAGTGATGAAGGTTTTCGGATCGTAAAACTCTGTTGTAAGGGAAGAACAAGTACGTTAGTAACTGAACGTACCTTGACGGTACCTTATTAGAAAGCCACGGCTAACTACGTGCCAGCAGCCGCGGTAATACGTAGGTGGCAAGCGTTGTCCGGATTTATTGGGCGTAAAGCGCGCGCAGGTGGTTTCTTAAGTCTGATGTGAAAGCCCACGGCTCAACCGTGGAGGGTCATTGGAAACTGGGAGACTTGAGTGCAGAAGAGGAAAGTGGAATTCCAAGTGTAGCGGTGAAATGCGTAGAGATTTGGAGGAACACCAGTGGCGAAGGCGACTTTCTGGTCTGTAACTGACACTGAGGCGCGAAAGCGTGGGGAGCAAACAGGATTAGATACCCTGGTAGTCCACGCCGTAAACGATGAGTGCTAAGTGTTAGGGGGTTTCCGCCCCTTAGTGCTGCAGCTAACGCATTAAGCACTCCGCCTGGGGAGTACGGCCGCAAGGTTGAAACTCAAAGGAATTGACGGGGGCCCGCACAAGCGGTGGAGCATGTGGTTTAATTCGAAGCAACGCGAAGAACCTTACCAGGTCTTGACATCCCAATGACCGCTCTAGAGATAGAGTTTTCCCTTCGGGGACATTGGTGACAGGTGGTGCATGGTTGTCGTCAGCTCGTGTCGTGAGATGTTGGGTTAAGTCCCGCAACGAGCGCAACCCTTGATCTTAGTTGCCATCATTTAGTTGGGCACTCTAAGGTGACTGCCGGTGACAAACCGGAGGAAGGTGGGGATGACGTCAAATCATCATGCCCCTTATGACCTGGGCTACACACGTGCTACAATGGACGATACAAAGAGTCGCTAACTCGCGAGGGTATGCTAATCTCATAAAATCGTTCTCAGTTCGGATTGTAGGCTGCAACTCGCCTACATGAAGCCGGAATCGCTAGTAATCGTGGATCAGCATGCCACGGTGAATACGTTCCCGGGCCTTGTACACACCGCCCGTCACACCACGAGAGTTTGTAACACCCGAAGTCGGTGAGGTAACCTTTATGGAGCCAGCCGCCGAAGGTGGGATAGATGATTGGGGTGAAGTCGTAACAAGGTAGCCGTATCGGAAGGTGCGGCTGGATCACCTCCTTTCTAAGGATAATTACGGAAACAGATCTTGGATCTGTCGATTAACGTCTTGCGTTCAGTTTTGAAGGCTCATTGTAAAATGATCTTCAAAACCTTGTTCTTTGAAAACTGGATAAAACGACATTGAAGCAAATTAAGTAACACATTTTTTATTATTAAGTTTTTTAGGCTTAATAACTAACTTTTAGGTTAAGTTATTAAGGGCGCATGGCGGATGCCTTGGCACTAGGAGCCGAAGAAGGACGGCACTAACACCGATATGCTTCGGGGAGCTGTAAGTGAGCTTTGATCCGGAGATTTCCGAATGGGGGAACCCACTGTTCGTAATGGAGCAGTATCTTGACGTGAATACATAGCGTCTTGATGGCAGACCCAGGGAACTGAAACATCTAAGTACCTGGAGGAAGAGAAAGAAAAATCGATTCCCTGAGTAGCGGCGAGCGAAACGGGAATAGCCCAAACCAAGAGGCTTGCCTCTTGGGGTTGTAGGACACTCTATATGGAGTTACAAAGGAATGAGTTAAACGAAGCGGTCTGGAAAGGCCCGCCAGAGCAGGTAACAGCCCTGTAGTTGAAAGTTCATTCTCTCTTGAGTGTATCCTGAGTACGGCGGAACACGTGAAATTCCGTCGGAATCTGGGAGGACCATCTCCCAAGGCTAAATACTACCTAGTGACCGATAGTGAACCAGTACCGTGAGGGAAAGGTGAAAAGCACCCCGGAAGGGGAGTGAAATAGATCCTGAAACCATGTGCCTACAAGTAGTTAGAGCCCGTTAATGGGTGATAGCGTGCCTTTTGTAGAATGAACCGGCGAGTTACGATTACATGCGAGGTTAAGTTTTAGAAGACGGAGCCGTAGCGAAAGCGAGTCTGAATAGGGCGAATGAGTATGTGGTTGTAGACCCGAAACCAGGTGATCTACCCATGTCCAGGGTGAAGGTAAGGTAACACTTACTGGAGGCCCGAACCCACGTACGTTGAAAAGTGCGGGGATGAGGTGTGGGTAGCGGAGAAATTCCAATCGAACCTGGAGATAGCTGGTTCTCTCCGAAATAGCTTTAGGGCTAGCCTCGTGATAGAGAATCCTGGAGGTAGAGCACTGTTTGAACTAGGGGTCCATCCCGGATTACCGAATTCAGACAAACTCCGAATGCCAGTGATTTATGCACGGGAGTCAGACTGCGAGTGATAAGATCCGTAGTCAAAAGGGAAACAGCCCAGACCACCAGCTAAGGTCCCAAAGTAATTGTTAAGTGGAAAAGGATGTGACGTTGCTTAGACAACCAGGATGTTGGCTCAGAAGCAGCCATCATTTAAAGAGTGCGTAATAGCTCACTGGTCGAGTGACGCTGCGCCGAAAATGTATCGGGGCTAAACAATTCACCGAAGCTGTGGATGGACATCTTAGATGTCCGTGGTAGGAGAGCGTTCTAAGTGCTGTGAAGTCAGACCGGAAGGACTGGTGGAGCGCTTAGAAGTGAGAATGCCGGTATGAGTAGCGAAAGACGGGTGAGAATCCCGTCCACCGAATGACTAAGGTTTCCTGAGGAAGGCTCGTCCGCTCAGGGTTAGTCGGGACCTAAGCCGAGGCCGATAGGCGTAGGCGATGGACAACAGGTTGATATTCCTGTACCACCTATTTACCATTTGAGCAATGGGGGGACGCAGTAGGATAGGGTAAGCATGCTGTTGGTTATGCATGTTCAAGCAGTGAGGCGTGAAATGAGGCAAATCCCATTTCTATAACGTTGAGCTGTGATGACGAGGACGTATGTCCGGAGTTCCTGATTTCACACTGCCAAGAAAAGCCTCTAGCGAGGTAAAAGGTGCCCGTACCGCAAACCGACACAGGTAGTCGAGGAGAGAATCCTAAGGTGTGCGAGAGAACTCTCGTTAAGGAACTCGGCAAAATGACCCCGTAACTTCGGGAGAAGGGGTGCTCTAGTAGGGTGAAAGCCCGAGAGAGCCGCAGTGAATAGGCCCAGGCGACTGTTTAGCAAAAACACAGGTCTCTGCAAAACCGTAAGGTGACGTATAGGGGCTGACGCCTGCCCGGTGCTGGAAGGTTAAGAGGAGTGCTTAGCGCAAGCGAAGGTGCGAATTGAAGCCCCAGTAAACGGCGGCCGTAACTATAACGGTCCTAAGGTAGCGAAATTCCTTGTCGGGTAAGTTCCGACCCGCACGAAAGGCGTAACGATCTGGGCACTGTCTCAACGAGAGACTCGGTGAAATTATAGTACCTGTGAAGATGCAGGTTACCCGCGACAGGACGGAAAGACCCCGTGGAGCTTTACTGTAGCCTGATATTGAATTTTGATACAGCTTGTACAGGATAGGTAGGAGCCAGAGATTCCGGAGCGCCAGCTTCGGAGGAGGCGTTGGTGGGATACTACCCTAGCTGTATTGAACTTCTAACCCATGCCCCTTAGCGGGGTAGGAGACAGTGTCAGGCGGGCAGTTTGACTGGGGCGGTCGCCTCCTAAAGAGTAACGGAGGCGCCCAAAGGTTCCCTCAGAATGGTTGGAAATCATTCGTAGAGTGTAAAGGCATAAGGGAGCTTGACTGCGAGACCTACAAGTCGAGCAGGGTCGAAAGACGGGCTTAGTGATCCGGTGGTTCCGCATGGAAGGGCCATCGCTCAACGGATAAAAGCTACCCCGGGGATAACAGGCTTATCTCCCCCAAGAGTCCACATCGACGGGGAGGTTTGGCACCTCGATGTCGGCTCATCGCATCCTGGGGCTGTAGTCGGTCCCAAGGGTTGGGCTGTTCGCCCATTAAAGCGGTACGCGAGCTGGGTTCAGAACGTCGTGAGACAGTTCGGTCCCTATCCGTCGTGGGCGTAGGAAATTTGAGAGGAGCTGTCCTTAGTACGAGAGGACCGGGATGGACACACCGCTGGTGTACCAGTTGTTCTGCCAAGGGCATCGCTGGGTAGCTATGTGTGGACGGGATAAGTGCTGAAAGCATCTAAGCATGAAGCCCCCCTCAAGATGAGATTTCCCATTACGCAAGTAAGTAAGATCCCTCAAAGACGATGAGGTAGATAGGTTCGAGGTGGAAGTGTGGCGACATACGGAGCTGACGAATACTAATAGATCGAGGACTTAACCAAATTTTACTTAACAAACTTCAATGTAATTTATCCAGTTTTGAGAGAACAAGTTCTCTATAAAAGAGTTTCAATACAACATGTATTGGAAGTCGAATATAGTCTAGTGATGATGGCAAAGAGGTCACACCCGTTCCCATGCCGAACACGGAAGTTAAGCTCTTTAGCGCCGATGGTAGTTGGGGGTTTCCCCCTGTGAGAGTAGGACGTTGCTAGGCACACTAAAGCACAACTGATTTAATCAGTTGTGCTTTTTTTATACATATTAATACTTAAGTACAATATTTCACTCGAATTTAGAAAATATATATTTTCTAAAAATACATTACTGAGTCTAGAATAAAGTTTAATATTCAGGGAATCATATATAACTATATAATTTATGTTTGAATACCCTGTCCCTGTTAAAATCGTTTTCCTTGAACAAATATTAGATAAGGCATAAGGTTAAATGAATATATTTAAATAGAATAACAGAATTTATTCAAACTGGAGGTTTAGAGAAATGACGGTAATCTACGATTTTTCGGTCAAGAAGATAGATGGTGAGCTGCAGAATTTAAGTGGTTTCGCGGGTAAAACATTGTTAATTGTAAATACAGCTAGTAAATGTGGTTTTACACCACAATTTAAAGAACTACAAGAATTATATGAAAAATACAATGAACAAGGATTTGAGATTTTAGGTTTTCCTTGTGATCAATTTAATAATCAAGAGTTTGCTAATATTGATGAAACAATGCAATTTTGCCAAAGAAACTTCGGAGTGAGTTTTCCTATGTTTGCCAAGATTGATGTGAAGGGTGACAATGCTGATCCATTATTCAAACACTTAATTTCAGAGAAAAAAGGATTACTAACGGAGGCTATTAAATGGAATTTCACTAAGTTCTTAATTAATAAGGATGGTAAGGTTGTAGCGCGTTACGCACCTCAAACTTCACCTACTAAAATTGAAAATGACTTAAAATCTGTACTGAAGTAAAAAATTCGAAATAATCTTATTTATTGCAGAGTCCTTGACAAGTGAATAGCCACGTTGTTAATCTTACAATTAATATTCTTTTACAAAACAGGAGGAGTTACCGAAATGTGGGAAACGAAATTTGCCAAAGAAGGTTTAACATTTGATGATGTATTGCTTGTACCAGCACATTCTGAAGTATTACCGAAAGATGTAAGTTTATCAGTTAATTTAACACCAAAAATTAAATTGAATATCCCAATTATTAGTGCTGGAATGGATACAGTAACAGAAGCACCAATGGCAATTTCTATGGCTCGTCAAGGTGGTATTGGTATTATCCACAAAAATATGAGCATTGAAGAGCAAGCGGATCAAGTAGAGAAAGTAAAACGCTCTGAAAATGGAGTTATTACAAATCCGTTTTTCCTAACACCATCTCATCAAGTATTTGATGCAGAACATTTAATGGGTAAATACCGTATTTCCGGTGTTCCAATTGTAAATAACGAAAAAGACCTTAAATTAGTAGGAATTATTACAAACCGTGATTTACGCTTTGTACA
The DNA here is from genome assembly GCF_055456015.2 of Viridibacillus sp. d25.2. Classification (NCBI taxonomy): domain Bacteria; kingdom Bacillati; phylum Bacillota; class Bacilli; order Caryophanales; family Caryophanaceae; genus Viridibacillus; species Viridibacillus sp. d25.2. The sequence continues at coordinate 233,699 of NZ_CM196652.1, forward strand.
AGACTACTCTCAAAAAATCGATGAAGTTATGACTAAAGAAGATCTAGTTACAGCTCCTGTCGGAACAACTTTAGACGATGCAGAAAGAATACTTCAACAGTTTAAAATTGAGAAATTACCAATCGTAGATAATGAAGGCGTCTTAAAAGGCTTAATCACGATTAAAGATATAGAAAAAGTTATGGAATTCCCGAACGCTGCTAAAGACCATTTAGGCCGTTTACTTGTAGGCGCTGCAGTTGGTGTTACAAAAGATTCTATGGTTCGTGTACAAAAATTAGTGGATGCACAAGTAGATGTAATTGTAATCGATACAGCACATGGTCACTCACAAGGTGTTTTAGAAGTAGTAAGAGATATTCGTGCAACATTCCCAGATTTAGATATTATCGCTGGTAACGTTGCAACAGCTGAAGCTACAAAAGCTCTTTACGAAGCTGGAGCTGATGTAGTTAAAGTAGGTATCGGACCAGGTTCTATTTGTACAACACGTGTCGTAGCAGGTGTTGGTGTACCTCAAATTACAGCAATTTACGATTGCGCAGCAGAAGCTCGTAAACTGGGTAAAACAATTATTGCTGATGGTGGTATTAAATACTCTGGCGATATTATTAAAGCTTTAGCAGCTGGTGGACATGTAGTAATGCTAGGTAGCTTACTTGCAGGTACTTCTGAATCTCCAGGAGAAACTGAAATCTTCCAAGGACGTCGTTTTAAAGTATATCGTGGCATGGGTTCAGTAGGAGCTATGGAAAAAGGTTCAAAAGATCGTTACTTCCAAGAAGATGCGAAAAAACTTGTGCCAGAAGGTATTGAAGGACGTCTTCCTTACAAAGGACCTCTAGCAGATACAATCCACCAATTAGTTGGGGGTATTCGCTCAGGCATGGGATATTGCGGTACGAAAGATCTCCGCGATTTACGTGAAAATGCACAGTTTGTTCGTATGACTGGCGCTGGTTTACGTGAAAGTCATCCACATGATGTTCAAATTACGAAAGAATCACCAAACTATTCAATCTCATAATTTCGAAACTTTCTCATCCTTTCTACGTCAAACTTGATGTAGAAAGGGTGTTTTTTAATCCGCCGTAGTTGCTAGCACTGATTCTATGTTAAAATGAGCGGAGTAAGAAGAGTAATATGAACACATATGGAGGTATTATGGTGAAAACATCAAGAAAAAACACATGGTTACGATTAATCATGGTATCTGCTCTGCTGTTAAGTATGTTTGTAACAATACCTAAAGCAGCGAATGCAGAAGACGAGCTTAATTTGCGTGTAAAAGGCGCCATTTTAATCGATGCAGACTCAGGCAAAATTTTATACCAAAAGAATGCGGACAAGTCTTTAGGAATTGCTAGTATGTCAAAAATGATGACAGAATATCTATTACTAGATGCAATTAATGAAGGTAAAATTACTTGGGATCAAAAATATAAAGTGACGGAGTACACATATAAAATTTCCCAAAATCGTGCACTTAGTAACGTCCCTCTACGTGCTGACGGTGAATATTCAATTCGTGAATTGTATGAAGCAATGGCAATTTATTCAGCAAATGGAGCGACTATTGCAATTGCAGAAACAATTGCTGGCTCAGAAACAGAATTTGTGAACATGATGAATAAAAAAGCAAAAAAAATGGGTTTAAAAAATTATACTTTCGTTAACTCAACAGGTTTAAATAACTCAGAACTAGCCGGTATGGAGCCAGCGGGTACAAGTAAAACTGCTGAGAATAAGATGCCCGCAAAATCTGTTGCGAAATTAGCATATCATTTATTAAAAGATCATCCTGATGTATTGAAAACTTCAAGCATTGCGAAAAAAACATTCCGTGAAGGTACAGACGATGCAATTAAAATGTCGAACTGGAATTTCATGCTCCCTGGTCTTGTATTTGAATATGAAGGTGTAGACGGATTAAAAACTGGTACAACTAATTATGCAGGATACTGTTTCACAGGCACTGCAACGCGCAACGGGACTCGTTTAATCGCTGTTGTTTTGGATGCTGTAGATGCTAAAGGTGAAGGGACACCTAAAGCTCGTTTTGATGCTACCCGCGCATTATTCGACTATGGTTTCAATCAATTTACTACAGAAGAACTTGTTCCAGCCAACTATTCATTTAAAGGACAAAAAACTATACCTGTTGTTGATGGTAAAGAAGATAAAGTGAATATTGCTACAAAAGAAGCCATCTCAATTATGGTGAAAACTGCGGACAAAGATTTATATAAACCAAAATTAGTTTTAGATAAAAAAGAACTAAATGCACCTGTTAAAAAAGGTGCTGTTGTTGGGCATGTTGAAATCAATAAAACAAAAGGTAAAGATTATGGATTTATTGATGGAGAGGTAAACAATGCAGAGGTCGTAACTACAGATACTGTTGAGCAATCTAGCTGGATTTCACGAGCTTTCAAAGGTATTGGTAATTTCTTCTCTGATTTATGGAATAAAATATTCTAATATAGAAAAAAGGCAATCATTATGATTGCCTTTTTTTATGCTTTAATTTCCCAAGCCGCCATTAATTGTTGTATAGATTGGCTAATGTCTTCATCTTTGATTCCACCAAAACCAAGTAGAAACTGTGTAGGTTGCTCATTTAGGATTGAATCCATCATATACTCCTGGATGGGTATAATGCGAATACCTTTTTTTTGTGCCAAATCTCTCAATTCTGTTGCATTTTTCATGTGGGAAATTGTTAATACGATATGCATACCTGCTTGTTCACCGGAAATTTTAACAGTTGGTGAAAACGGTTCTAGAGCCGTTGTAAGCTTTTCTAATTTTTTACGATAGATTTTACGCATTCGATTTAAATGCTTCGCAAAATGGCCATCTCGCATGAATTGTGCGAGAATATATTGCTCGAAGCGCGGTACCGTCGATGTATAGTAATTAAATGCTCGATTGTACACTCCTACTAATTTTGGTGGTAGTACAAAATAGGCAATACGTAGTGAAGGCATGAGTGATTTTGAAAAGGTACTTATATATATCACGCTGTCACTTTTATCCATTCCTTGTAATGCGGCAATTGGTTTCCCAATATAACGAAATTCACTATCATAATCGTCCTCGATAATATAACGATTGTCTTTTTGGGAAGCCCAGTTTAAAAGCTGTGCTCGGCGTGAGGCAGATAATACTGCGCCTGTCGGAAATTGATGTGAAGGAGTGACGTAGACGACATTAGCTTTAGAGTTCTCTAAAGTGTTGACCAATAGACCTTCATCATCGACTTTGATAGGTATTGCAGGGCGATCTGTTTGCTTAAAGATGTGATGAGTTAATGGATAACCTGGATTTTCAATTCCAAAGCGTGAGGAAGCCCCTAGCAGGCGAATTATCATAGGCATAAGTTGTTCCGTCCCTGAGCCAATTACAATTTGATTAGGTGCACATATAACGCCTCTTGATTGATATAAATAAGCGGCAATTTCTTCGCGTAATTCTTGCTCTCCTTGGGGTGAACCAATAAGTAATAAACCTTGTGATTGTTCATCAATTGCTTCCTTCGCATATTTCCTCCAAAGGTGGAATGGGAAGGATTCTGTATCAATTTGTCCAGGATTAAAATCTATCTCAAATGTTTCACGGGATAAGGGAGATGGAATCACTGGATGTGGAATGTCTTTTTCTATGTAAGCAAGTTCCTCAACTGCTTCTACGAAATAGCCGACACGAGGCTTTGATGCAATAAACCCCTCTGCGAGCAATTGTGCATAAGCAAGTTCAATTGTCGTTTGGCTAATATTCAAAAATTCAGCTAATTTTCTTTTTGAAGGAAGTTTAGATTCAATTGGAATTGTACTCTCTATAATACCCTTCTTAATGCCTTCGTAGAGCTGTTCGTACATAGGTTTATTAGATTTTTTTTCTAGCTGGAACATAAGCATATCCATCATATCACCTCTTCTGACCATGTGATTTACATATAAACTGAGTCTTTCTATATGGTCAATTTTCATTATACTAACATCATACAAGAAAATGGAGGCGATGGAAATGGCAAATCAAACAGGTACAGATCGAGTAAAACGCGGAATGGCAGAAATGCAAAAGGGTGGCGTAATTATGGATGTAATTAACGCAGAGCAGGCAAAGATTGCGGAGGAAGCGGGTGCTGTTGCTGTTATGGCACTTGAGCGTGTGCCGTCTGATATTCGTGCAGCTGGTGGAGTAGCGCGTATGGCAGACCCTCGTATTGTAGAAGAAGTGATGGCTGCAGTATCCATTCCCGTAATGGCGAAAGCCCGTATTGGTCATATTGTTGAAGCACGTGTATTAGAAGCAATGGGTGTAGATTACATAGATGAAAGTGAAGTATTAACTCCGGCAGATGAAGAATACCATTTACTAAAAAGCGATTATAGAGTACCCTTCGTTTGTGGGTGCCGTGATTTAGGTGAAGCAACTCGTCGCATTGGTGAGGGGGCTTCGATGCTTCGTACAAAGGGTGAGCCAGGAACAGGTAATATCGTTGAAGCTGTTCGACATATACGTCAAGTGAATGCACAGGTACGCAAAGTTGCAAATATGACACTAGATGAATTGATGACAGAGGCGAAAATTTTAGGTGCACCTTATGAGTTACTGTTAGAAATCAATCGTTTAGGTCGATTACCGGTTGTGAATTTTGCTGCTGGAGGAGTAGCTACTCCTGCTGATGCAGCATTAATGATGGAGCTTGGAGCAGATGGTGTCTTTGTAGGCTCAGGTATCTTCAAATCTGAAAATCCTTCTAAGTTTGCAAAAGCTATTGTAGAGGCGACTACGCATTATAAAGACTATAAATTAATCGCTGAAATTTCAAAAGAACTTGGAGTCCCGATGAAAGGTATTGAAATCTCTCGCTTAAATCCGCAAGATCGTATGCAAGAGCGAGGCTGGTAAGATGGTGAAAATCGGTGTTTTAGGATTGCAAGGTGCTGTACGTGAACATGTTCAGGCAATTGAAGCAGCCGGAGCTGTTGCAATCATTGTAAAGCATGCAGAGCAACTAAAGGAGCTTGATGGCCTTGTACTACCAGGTGGTGAAAGTACAACAATGCGGAAGCTAATTGACCGTTATGATATGATGGAGCCGCTTTGTCACTTTGCTGCAGAGGGTAAACCAATGTTCGGTACTTGTGCTGGATTAATATTATTGGCACAAAACGTCATGGGTCAACAAACTTCTCATATTGGTGTAATGGATGTCGTTGTTAAACGTAATTCGTTTGGTAGACAGGTTGATAGCTTTGAAATACCTCTCACTTTAAAACACATAGGTGAAAATTTCCCTGCTGTATTTATACGTGCACCTCATATTGTATCTGTAGGAGCAAATGCAGAAGTAATGGGAGAGCATGACGGACGTGTTGTTTTAGCGAGAGATGGGCAGTTTTTAGGTTGTTCATTCCATCCGGAATTGACAGAGGACCAACGAATCATGGTGTACTTTGTGCAGATGGTTGAGCAAAGTGTTTTGAGCAAACTTGCAAAACAATGAAATCTATTGTAAAGTATGGTTAAATTTCAAATTAAACACGATGATAGGAAGTAGTAGCAAGTAAGTTTTTTCATAGAGAGTCGGCGGTTGGTGCAAGTCGATAAAAAACCTTGTGAATCCGTCCTGGAGTTGCTCAGCTGAATCGTTAGTAAGCTGTAGCCGGCCAACAAGCCGTTATGAAACAAGTGGATTGTATTTAGGTGCAATCAATTAGGGTGGCAACGCGGGTATGCTCTCGTCCCTTTCATGGGGATGAGGGCTTTTTTGTTGTTTATTTTTAATATAACCTAGACCTAAAGTATTGTTTTATGATAAAACTTCGATACATTTCTATTATCGAATTTGTGAAACTGGAGGAATGGACATATGTTAGATATTAAACGAATCCGTGAAAATTATACGGAAATTAAAGAAAAGCTATCTCACCGTAACGAGGATTTAGGGAATTTTGATCAGTTCGAAACATTAGATCAACAACGCCGTGATTTAATTGCAAAAACGGAAGTATTAAAAGCTGAGCGAAATCAAGTTTCTGAGCAGATTGCTCAAAAGAAACGTAATAAAGAAAATGCTGATGCTGAAATTACACATATGCGTAAAGTTGGCGATGACATTAAAGCATTAGATATGGATCTTCGCGAAGTAGAAGATAAATTCCATGATATGATGATGCGCCTACCCAACATTGCACATGAAAGTGTACCGGTTGGAGACACTGAAGATGACAATGTAGAAATTGCAAAATGGGGAGATATTCCTGAGTTTGACTTTGAAGTAAAGGCACATTGGGATCTAGGTGTCAATTTAAATATTATTGATTTTGAACGTGCTGCAAAAACAACAGGTAGCCGTTTCGTATTTTACCGTGGCCTAGGCGCTCGTCTAGAGCGTGCACTAATGAGCTTCATGATGGATCTACATTCTGAAGAACATGGTTATGAAGAAATGCTATCACCAGTAATCGTTAACCGTGATAGCTTAACAGGTACTGGCCAGTTACCAAAATTTGAAGAAGACGTCTTCAAATTAGCTGATACAGATTATTTCTTAATTCCAACAGCAGAAGTGCCAGTAACAAACTTCTTCCGTGATGAAATTTTAGATGCAGATATTTTACCAAAAGGTTTCTCAGCGTATAGCTCTTGCTTCCGTTCTGAAGCAGGCTCTGCAGGCCGTGATACCCGTGGATTAATTCGCCAACACCAATTTAACAAAGTAGAACTTGTGCGTTTTGTAAAACCAGAAGATTCTTATGATGAATTAGAAAAATTAACAGGTCATGCTGAAAAAGTTCTTCAACTTTTAGGCTTACCATATCGTAAACTAAAAATGTGTACATCAGATTTAGGATTCACTGCTGCGAAGAAATACGACCTAGAAGTATGGATTCCAGCTCAAGAAACGTACCGTGAGATCTCTTCTTGCTCTAACTTTGAAGATTTCCAAGCGCGTCGTGCCAACATCCGCTTCCGTCGCGAAGCAGGAGCAAAACCTGAATACGTACACTCATTAAATGGTAGTGGTCTTGCAATCGGCCGTACGGTTGCAGCACTTCTTGAAAACTACCAACAAGCTGATGGTTCTGTTGTAATTCCAGAAGTGTTACGTCCTTATATGGGTGGTAAAGAAGTAATCCAAGCACCAACTAAGTAAGATATAAACGAAAAGGCTAATGCGCTGGAGCTCTCCATGCATTAGCCTTTTTTGTTTTGGTAAAAATACCTTCAGCCTCACAGCGGATTTTATAAAATTGCTGGATAGTAGGGTGAACTTCTGTCATATCTAATGCCTGTAATCTACGTTTTCCTAAACGATAATCAAACATTACTAGAGCATGAATGAGTGGGTTTTCCAATAGTAATGCTTCCTCAATAGATATCTGCATATATTGCATGATTGTTTCATACAAGTAAAAGCTTTCGAACTTTCCTTGTGCTATTAAAGTCGCTTCAGCTAAATCGTGTGCAGCTACTAATGCTTGTCTTTCAGGGGATTTGAACATTACATTGAAGTCTCTATTATAGGGTATCGATTTGAGCGTACGATCTCCTTTTATTTGCTCGTACAAATTGTTCCTTCGGACGATGAAGCTTAAATCATCAGCATTTAAGATTTCTCGTTTATCTAGAGTGAGCCACACACTTGCTGGTCCATCGTGTGCTGTACGGTAAACATTAGCATATAGTTTTACGCGTCCTTGTAATTTTTCGCATAAAAAGCTTTCATAACGCTTTTTAATTTTGCTAAATTGCATAGGTTATCTCCCTAAAGTTTAGTAATGAATACCTTCCGCATCGCAACGAATTTGATAAAATTTTCTTTCAAATGAAGGTTGTGGAGCAGGCATGCTTTTTAATTTCCGTTTCCCCACACGGCGGTCAAGCAATGCATAAGCGCGGATAATTGGGTTTGTGGAAGCTAGCGCATCTGCAATCGATAGTTGAGGATATTGAGTAAATGCTTCATATAAATGTAAGCAGGTCATGTTATCTTGTTGAGTTATATCTACTTTTGTAGAGAGTATATCGGAACTGTATTGATCTTGTAGTTGTTCATTAATATATGATAAGTCAGCAGAACTAAAAATTTTGTCTTTATTTAGAGTTAACCAAATGTGTGGTCTATCATCATGTGAATAATTATTTGAGGCTGATTGTAGTTCAATCTTCCTTTGTAATGGTTCACATAAGAAACTTTCAACAGCTGATTTTAACTTTGTGAAAGAAATTACTTTAGAGTTAGAATTTGCACGCTCCGATTTTTTCTTATTACGTAAACTACTGAAGAAATCGCTTAATAACTGGCCGCATTCAGTTGCTAAAATACCCTCAGATACTTCACATGTATGGTTAAATCTTGAATCACTCAGTAAACGATAGAGTGAATCTACACAGCCTGCTTTACTATCTCTAGCACCATAAACGACACGCGGCACTCTAGACTGTAAAATCGCACCTGCACACATAGGGCAAGGCTCTAAAGTAACGTAGAGAGTTGTGTCCTCTAGGCGCCAACTACCGATTTTCTCACAAGCTTGTTGAATTGCCATGAGTTCAGCATGGGTTACTGCATTCTGCGAGGTTTCACGTAAATTATGTGCACTAGCGATGACTTCATTTTTGTAGACAATGATAGCCCCGATTGGGACTTCTCCTAGTGCAGCAGCTTTTTCTGCCTCTTCAATGGCTAATTGCATAAAGTTTAGATCTTTTTTTAATACGTCCATAGATTCATCGCTCCTTGCCAAATAGTGTAGCACGGTTTGAACCCACTTCGCATATATTACTGGAGAAATAATGCTAGAGGAGGTTGCATTTGATTTATGTAGTGAAGCAAGGTGATAGCTTATATAGTATTGTCAGGGCGCATAACACGACAGTTGCGACAATTGTTGCGCTTAATGAAATCCCGGATCCAGATGTTCTAGTTATTGGGCAAGCACTTGTTTTACCTGAAACGCCAAATCCAAATCGCCCTACAATAGATACAAATGGTTATATTGAGTGGTATACAACTCAACTTCCAGAAAGCTTAATAGCACAGGTAAGAAAACGGGCGCCACTTTTAACTTATATGATGCCATTTTCATATGAAGTACGGCGTGATGGTACGCTTACGCCACTGGAATGGGGAAGCATACCAGAGATAGCGCAAGCTAATCAGTCTGCAACGGCTATCGTATTAACAAATATAGAGAATAACGCCTTTAGTGATACATTAGCACATACGATTTTAAACGATACTACCTTACAAGACTTAATCATTGGAGCGGCTTTAAGCGAGGCTTCCAATAAAGGGGCAAAAGATATTCATTTAGATTTTGAATACTTATTAGCCGAAGATAAAAAACGTTATGTTGATTTTCTAAAAAAGTTTAGACAAAGAGCTCATGCACAAGGATTGACGATTTCAGCGGCAGTTCCACCCAAAACAAGTGCGGATCAACCAGGTAAGTGGTATCAGGGTCACGACTATAGAGGGATAGGTGAAGCCGTTGATTTTGTTGTCATCATGACTTATGAATGGGGATATAGCGGAGGTCCGCCAATGGCAGTATCACCAATTGGTCCTGTACGCCAGGTGTTGGAATATAGCGTAAGCGAAATCCCTGCTGATAAAGTAATGATGGGGCAGAATTTATATGGCTATGATTGGACATTACCATATAAATCAGGAAATCCACCTGCGAGAGGGTTGAGTCCTCAACAGGCCGTTGCCCTGGCGAGAAATCAAAACGCAGCAATTTCATATGATCCAATTGCTGAGGCACCTTTCTTTCATTATTGGAATAATGGAGTGGAGCATGTTGTATGGTTTGAAGATGCACGCTCTATTAAAGCAAAGTTTAATTTGCTGAAGGAATTAAAGCTAAGAGGTATTAGTTATTGGCATATGGGATTTGCATTTCCACAAAATTGGGCACTTTTACAAGAGATGTTCCACGTGAAAAAACGGTAATGATAAAACCTTCAGTTGATACTGGGGGTTTTTTTGCACGTACATGATGATTTTAGAGTTTGAAGTATATGCTATTTTATAAACCATGTGTCCTAAAAGAGTTACTTCTGCTTTTTATGTTGATATGATAAAATGATAGGCACTGATTAAAAAAGACGATGAAGGGGGACTTCTGATGCCTGTACCGTTTATTACGGTTGAGGGGCCAATTGGCGTCGGAAAAACGTCGCTTTCTAAAAAAGTTGCTGAGACTTTTCAGTTTCACTTACTAAAAGAAATTGTGGACGAAAATCCGTTTTTAAATAAATTTTATGAAGACATTGATGAGTGGAGTTTCCAAACAGAAATGTTTTTCTTATGTAATCGCTATAAGCAATTAACAGATATAAAGAACCATATACTATCGCATGAAAAAGCTGCAATTGCAGATTATCACATATTTAAAAATTTAATCTTTGCGAAACGGACATTAAAAGAGTCTGAATTCCACAAGTACGAGGAGATTTATCGAATTTTAACTGTTGATATGCCCTGTCCAAATGTAGTCGTCTATCTTTATGCAAGCGTGGATACTTTGATGAAACGAATTGCAATGAGAGGCCGTGAGTTTGAAAAAATGATCTCAAGAGAATATATGGAGCAGCTCGTAGCTGATTATCATGTATTTATAGAGCGATTTGAAAAACAAAACCCAAACATACCGGTATTACGTTTCAATGGTGATGAAATTGATTTTGTAAAAAACCCATTAGATTTACAAAAAATCTTAAAAACTGTTAAAGAAACATTAGAAAAAGGGAGTTTCGAGTAATGAATTTAAGAGAGAAATACGGCATTCCTGCTAATGCAGTTATTACTATTGCAGGAACAGTAGGTGTTGGCAAATCGACAATGACGAAGGCGTTAGCAAATGCATTAAATTTCCGTACTTCATTTGAAAAAGTCGATTCCAATCCTTATTTGGACAAGTTCTACGATGATTTTGAAAAATGGAGCTTCCATTTACAAGTTTACTTCCTAGCAGAACGCTTCAAGGAGCAAAAGCGAATTTTTGAGTATGGTGGTGGCTTTATACAAGATCGTTCAATCTATGAAGACACTGGAATTTTTGCTAAAATGCATGAAGAAAAAGGAACAATGAGCAAAATCGATTATGAAACATATAAAAATTTATTTGATGCAATGGTCATGACACCCTATTTCCCACATCCAGATTTACTAATTTACTTGGAAGGCCCTATTGAAGACATCTTAGAGCGTATTGAAGAGCGCGGTCGCCCTATGGAACAACAAACACCAAAGGATTACTGGTATGAAATGCATGGGCGTTATGAAAACTGGATTGATGGTTTTAATGCATGCCCGGTGTTACGTTTAGATATTAATGATTATGATTTGATGAAAAATCCAGATACAGTGGAAGTGATTGTGGAACGTATTAGTCACTTTATGGAGCAGACTTCGCATTTACGTCGTAAATAATTACTTTAGAAAGGCTGTCATAAAAATGACAGCCTTTTTTATAACTATAAATCCCAAGTTTGGGGATATTGAAAGGGGAGATAAAAAAATTAATTGGAAACTAATCATATATAGAAGCTTTAATTTATATTTTTACATTAGAGGGGGTGCATTTTATGAGAGTAGCAATTTACTGTGGTTCCAGAATGGGGGAGAATCCCATATATGCGGAAAAAGCTATAGAGCTCGGTAAATTTTTAGCTAATTACGGAATTGGTATTGTTTATGGAGGATCAATTATAGGTTTAATGGGAAAAGTGGCAGATGAGGTATTAGTGCACGGAGGAGAAGTCGTTGGTGTAATGCCAACTTTTATGCAATGGAAAGAGGTTACACATCAAGGCTTAACAGAGTTAGTTTTTGTAGAAACAATGCATGAACGTAAGGCAAAAATGATTGAGTTAGCAGATGTTTTTATCGCTTTACCAGGTGGAGCAGGGACGATGGATGAGTTTTTCGATGTTCTAACACTTTCTCAAGTCGGTCAACATACAAAAGCAATTTGTTTATATAATATCAATCATTATTATGATTCTTTACAAGCACATTTACAACATACTGTAGATGAGGGTTTCATGTTGAAAAAACAACAGGATCAAATCGGAGTCGTAAGTTCGCCTGAAGAGCTAATGCTATTCATAAATAAATTATAATGATGACTTATAGGTTTATGTTCTTTAAAGTAAGGGAATAAGTTAAATTAATTCAGGCAGCTCTTTTTTATGAAAAGACAAAAAAGAAACAAACACAAGTGTTTGTTTCTAAAATTTCTGACTATATGTATTAGAGAAAAGATTCGTCACTTTAGCAACGAATACAATCTCAATATTATGCGCGTGTTTTTAAAAATAAAATGGAGGAGGAAGAGGGATTCGAACCCCCGCGCGGTATGACCCGCCTGTCGGTTTTCAAGACCGATCCCTTCAGCCAGACTTGGGTATTCCTCCGAAGAAAATATGTTGTTGTCGTTCTGACAAGTAATACTTTATCACGTATTAAATATCTAGTCAACACTTTTTGTTAAAAAAATTAAATTAATATTTGAGAACTCTTTTTTATGAAATAACTTTAATTGAAAATAACTTTAATTAGAGGGTGAAACGGAGCTTGGAATGCTAGGTTAATTGATATTAAAACCATGCTTCTATTAATTGTCTTTTTTCGTTTTAAGCTTTTATATTGATTTTTTTCATTATTCTTCGTATACTAATAGATGCCGTGCTAGGTGGGAAGGTAGCGGTGTCCTATAACTCGCAATCCGCTCTAGCGAGACTGAAGTCCTTTTCCAAGGCTGCCCGTATGTTTGGTCTGCCTTTTGCACGTAGTGTTGACGATTGGGTCCTACGCAATGCGTACCCGCGAACCATGTCAGGTCCGGAAGGAAGCAGCATTAAGCGGCTTATCGCATGTGCCGTAGGGTTGCCTAATCAGAGCTAACGACAAAAGTAACGCTTATGTACGGCTGTCGAAGGAAGGTGCACGGCATTTATCGTGCAAATTTCAAACTCATTCGTCGTTTTCGGCGAATGAGTTTTTTCTTTATCTAAAGTTATCATGAGACTTTAACAAGTGCTCTTATGGTATAATATATACATTCAACTAATCGGCGAAAAAGGAGAGGGAAACGTTGACGTATCAAGCTTTTTATCGTGTGTATCGCCCGCAATCATTCAGAGAAATGTCAGGACAGTCACATGTTAAACGGACACTCCAAAATGCTCTCCTTGCCAATAAAACGACGCACGCTTATTTATTCTCTGGCCCTCGTGGTACAGGGAAAACAAGTACTGCGAAAATATTTGCAAAAGCATTAAATTGTGAGCATGCACCAACTGAGGAACCATGTAATACATGTAAAACATGTATTAGCATCACAAATGGATCACATCCTGATGTAATTGAATTTGATGCGGCATCAAATTCTCGTGTGGAAGAAATGCGGGAAATTATTGAAAAAGTACGTTTTGCACCTGCCAGTGCCCGCTTTAAAGTGTATATCATAGATGAAGTTCATATGTTATCTACGAGCGCCTTTAATGCATTACTTAAAACTTTAGAGGAACCGCCTGCGCATGTTGTTTTCATATTGGCGACAACAGAGCCGCATAAACTGCCTGCGACGATTATTTCACGTTGTCAAAGATTTGATTTCAAACGACTTTCTTCTATAGACTTATTGGAACGCATGAAAATTGTTTTAGAAGATATAGATTTACAATATGATGAACAATCATTGAAAGTCATTGCTCAATCTGCTGCTGGTGGTATGCGTGACGCTTTGAGCATGTTGGATCAAGTCGTATCTTTCAGTGGAGACAAGCTAACCCTAGAAGATGCCTTGTTCGTCACAGGGTCTATTAGCCAGGAAGTATTCTATGATTTAGCAAAAGCGTTAGGTGATAAAGATATTGCACAAATACTAGCGCTGTTAGAAAAACTAATAAGTGAAGGGAAAGATGCAGTTCGCTTATCAGAGGATCTCATCACATTTTTCCGTGACTTATTACTAATTCAAACAGCACCTGATTTAGAGGACCTACTTGAGCTTGCTTCATCAGATGAAAAATTCAAAACTTTAGCGAATCAATTTACAACGGATGCATTATACGGCTATGTTGATATACTTTCGAAAACACAACAAGAAATGCGTTTTTCACATCATTCCAAAATATACTTAGAAACAGCCTTGTTAAAAATGGCGCAATTTACTACAGGCCAACCAAATATTCAAGTGCCTGTCCAAGCAAACAGCCAAATGGCAATACAACAAACTGGCGAATCGCTAAATGTTGCAGATCTTGAAGCGAAAATTGCCTCATTAGAACAAATTGTTCACCAACTTCAGCAAGGTGGCCAACAACACCTAAATACAGCACCTGCTCAACAAAGACAACGCCCAAAAGTGGATAGTGGCATGAAAATTAATGTCGGGCGTATCCAAGAAGTACTAAAAGTGGCGACGAAAAAAGATTTGCAAATGATAAAATCAGCATGGTCTGATGTGCTAAATCAACTTCAAAAATCGCAATCAGCGCTTTTGGAAGACGCTGAACCTGTTGCAGCATCTTCTAATGCGTTTGTGTTAAAATTAAAACAGGGAGTTTATTGCACAATCGGTACTAATAATGGTACATTTTCAGCGATGTCTACAATCTTACAACCACTAACAGGTGTAGCTTATGAAATCGTTGTAGTGCCTGAGGATAATTGGCTGAAAATACGTGCAGACTTCATTCGTCAGCATGGTCTGGACAAACAGGTACATTCATCAGAAGAAACACCTGCAGATAATGTAAACGATATGACAGAACCTCTTTTTGTAGAGGAGCAGATTCCTTCTGAGGATCCGCTTGTTTCAAAAGCAGAAGAGTTTTTTGGTAAAGGTTTTGTAGAAGTTTTAGAAGAGTGAATTTTAATTATTTTGAGGAGGAAACTAATATGCGTGGTATGGGAAACATGAATAACATGATGAAACAAATGCAAAAAATGCAAAAGAAAATGATGGAAGCTCAAGAGGAATTAGCTACTCAGGTTTTTGAAGGTGTTGCTGGTGGAGGAATGGTGAAAGTCGTTATATCTGGTGAGAAGAAAGTAACTGACGTTATTCTTGATGAATCAGTAGTAGATCCAGAAGATATCGAAATGTTGCAAGATCTAATTATCATTGCTACAAATGAGGCAATCAAAAAAGTAGACGAAACTACAAATGCTACAATGGGACAATTCACGAAAGGCATGAATCTTCCCGGCATGTTCTAGGAGGAATTGATATGCATTATCCTGAACCTATATCAAAATTAATCGATAGTTTTATGAAATTGCCAGGTATCGGGCCAAAAACCGCGGCTCGTCTGGCGTTTTTTGTGTTAACAATGAAAGAAGATACTGTTCTATCTTTTGCAAAAGCCTTAGTTGATGCTAAACGTAATTTAACGTATTGTTCAGTTTGTGGTCATATTACTGATGTGGACCCATGTCATATTTGTCAGGATAAACAACGTGATGCTTCGACAATCTGTGTTGTTCAAGATCCTAAAGATGTGATTGCTATGGAAAAGATGCGTGACTATCACGGTCTATATCATGTGCTTCATGGTGCAATCTCGCCAATGGATGGTATAGGTCCTGAAGATATTAATGTCCCTACATTGTTAAAAAGATTACAAGATGATCAAGTACAAGAATTGATTTTGGCTACAAACCCTACTATAGAAGGTGAAGCTACTGCGATGTATATTTCTCGCCTTGTAAAACCATCTGGTATTCGTACAACTCGTATAGCTCATGGTTTACCAGTAGGTGGCGATTTGGAATATGCCGATGAAGTAACTTTATCAAAAGCGTTAGAAGGAAGACGTGAACTGTAAAGCAAGGGGCGAAACACGATGTTTTTTCGTAAACAAAAGCTACGTCATGAATTTGATGAGAAGTTAGTGGTTCTAATGAGGGAAACTAAACAAGACTGGCAGTATACGCAAGAGATTGAAGGTTTACTAGATGATTATGATTTAGATACAATCGCGCAGCGTAAAATCGCTGAAAGTAAACACTTCTATTTATTTAAAGAAGCACGTATTCGAAAAATCTTATTAAGAAAATGAATTAAAAACAGCATCCCAATCATATAGTTCACTACTAGCCTAAAAGGAGTTGGACATATATGATGTGGAAACCGATTGTTGGTTTCGCAGGGGTGTTGTTTTTTTTCTTCCTATTAATGAGAACAAGAAAGCATTGGGTTAAATCAATGGAATGGTTATCAATTTTTTGGTTCCGTATAGCGTTTTCTTTTGTACTGTTGTTTGCGCTGCACTATTTATTAGGTTTTGCAGGATTGTTTGTCCCTATTAATTTTTTCTCGAGCTTGTTGGTTGCACTACTAGGCATACCCGGAGTAACCTCTGTTTTAGCAATATCAATCTACTACAACTTTTTTTGATAAAAGACTTGCGCACACCTTTAAAGCGTGTTATATTAGTTAGGTTGCTAATTGAAGTGACGCATTAATTTTAAATCAACTTTAAAAAGTTGTTGACACTGAGAAGTGTAGTTGATATAATATAAAAGTTGCTGCTGAAACAGAGTGACTTATTAGGATGATAACTTAGAAAAAAGAAATTTTAAAAGTTATTGACAACGACAAGTTATCCTGATATAATATTGTAAGTCGACTATATATCGACTGTGACATAATGAACCTTGAAAACTGAACAAGCAAGACGTTAATCAATAAATGTTTTTGGACATCAACTCTGTTGGTGGATCAAAACGAAATAGATATCATCTTCGGATGATACGCTAGCAAAGCTAATGAGCTTTCAAACTACTTTTATGGAGAGTTTGATCCTGGCTCAGGACGAACGCTGGCGGCGTGCCTAATACATGCAAGTCGAGCGAATGATGAAGAAGCTTGCTTCTTCTGATTTAGCGGCGGACGGGTGAGTAACACGTGGGCAACCTACCTAGTAGATTGGGATAACTCCGGGAAACCGGGGCTAATACCGAATAATCCATTTTGTCACATGGCAAAATGCTGAAAGGCGGTTTCGGCTGTCACTACTAGATGGGCCCGCGGTGCATTAGCTAGTTGGTGGGGTAACGGCCTACCAAGGCAACGATGCATAGCCGACCTGAGAGGGTGATCGGCCACATTGGGACTGAGACACGGCCCAAACTCCTACGGGAGGCAGCAGTAGGGAATCTTCCACAATGGACGAAAGTCTGATGGAGCAACGCCGCGTGAGTGATGAAGGTTTTCGGATCGTAAAACTCTGTTGTAAGGGAAGAACAAGTACGTTAGTAACTGAACGTACCTTGACGGTACCTTATTAGAAAGCCACGGCTAACTACGTGCCAGCAGCCGCGGTAATACGTAGGTGGCAAGCGTTGTCCGGATTTATTGGGCGTAAAGCGCGCGCAGGTGGTTTTTTAAGTCTGATGTGAAAGCCCACGGCTCAACCGTGGAGGGTCATTGGAAACTGGGAGACTTGAGTGCAGAAGAGGAAAGTGGAATTCCAAGTGTAGCGGTGAAATGCGTAGAGATTTGGAGGAACACCAGTGGCGAAGGCGACTTTCTGGTCTGTAACTGACACTGAGGCGCGAAAGCGTGGGGAGCAAACAGGATTAGATACCCTGGTAGTCCACGCCGTAAACGATGAGTGCTAAGTGTTAGGGGGTTTCCGCCCCTTAGTGCTGCAGCTAACGCATTAAGCACTCCGCCTGGGGAGTACGGCCGCAAGGTTGAAACTCAAAGGAATTGACGGGGGCCCGCACAAGCGGTGGAGCATGTGGTTTAATTCGAAGCAACGCGAAGAACCTTACCAGGTCTTGACATCCCAATGACCGCTCTAGAGATAGAGTTTTCCCTTCGGGGGCATTGGTGACAGGTGGTGCATGGTTGTCGTCAGCTCGTGTCGTGAGATGTTGGGTTAAGTCCCGCAACGAGCGCAACCCTTGATCTTAGTTGCCATCATTTAGTTGGGCACTCTAAGGTGACTGCCGGTGACAAACCGGAGGAAGGTGGGGATGACGTCAAATCATCATGCCCCTTATGACCTGGGCTACACACGTGCTACAATGGACGATACAAAGAGTCGCTAACTCGCGAGGGTATGCTAATCTCATAAAATCGTTCTCAGTTCGGATTGTAGGCTGCAACTCGCCTACATGAAGCCGGAATCGCTAGTAATCGTGGATCAGCATGCCACGGTGAATACGTTCCCGGGCCTTGTACACACCGCCCGTCACACCACGAGAGTTTGTAACACCCGAAGTCGGTGAGGTAACCTTTATGGAGCCAGCCGCCGAAGGTGGGATAGATGATTGGGGTGAAGTCGTAACAAGGTAGCCGTATCGGAAGGTGCGGCTGGATCACCTCCTTTCTAAGGATAATTACGGAAACAGATCTTGGATCTGTCGATTAACGTCTTGCGTTCAGTTTTGAAGGCTCATTGTAAAATGATCTTCAAAACCTTGTTCTTTGAAAACTGGATAAAACGACATTGAAGCAAATTAAGTAACACATTTTTTATTATTAAGTTTTTTAGGCTTAATAACTAACTTTTAGGTTAAGTTATTAAGGGCGCATGGCGGATGCCTTGGCACTAGGAGCCGAAGAAGGACGGCACTAACACCGATATGCTTCGGGGAGCTGTAAGTGAGCTTTGATCCGGAGATTTCCGAATGGGGGAACCCACTGTTCGTAATGGAGCAGTATCTTGACGTGAATACATAGCGTTTTGATGGCAGACCCAGGGAACTGAAACATCTAAGTACCTGGAGGAAGAGAAAGAAAAATCGATTCCCTGAGTAGCGGCGAGCGAAACGGGAATAGCCCAAACCAAGAGGCTTGCCTCTTGGGGTTGTAGGACACTCTATATGGAGTTACAAAGGAATGAGTTAAACGAAGCGGTCTGGAAAGGCCCGCCAGAGCAGGTAACAGCCCTGTAGTTGAAAGTTCATTCTCTCTTGAGTGTATCCTGAGTACGGCGGAACACGTGAAATTCCGTCGGAATCTGGGAGGACCATCTCCCAAGGCTAAATACTACCTAGTGACCGATAGTGAACCAGTACCGTGAGGGAAAGGTGAAAAGCACCCCGGAAGGGGAGTGAAATAGATCCTGAAACCATGTGCCTACAAGTAGTTAGAGCCCGTTAATGGGTGATAGCGTGCCTTTTGTAGAATGAACCGGCGAGTTACGATTACATGCGAGGTTAAGTTTTAGAAGACGGAGCCGTAGCGAAAGCGAGTCTGAATAGGGCGAATGAGTATGTGGTTGTAGACCCGAAACCAGGTGATCTACCCATGTCCAGGGTGAAGGTAAGGTAACACTTACTGGAGGCCCGAACCCACGTACGTTGAAAAGTGCGGGGATGAGGTGTGGGTAGCGGAGAAATTCCAATCGAACCTGGAGATAGCTGGTTCTCTCCGAAATAGCTTTAGGGCTAGCCTCGTGATAGAGAATCCTGGAGGTAGAGCACTGTTTGAACTAGGGGTCCATCCCGGATTACCGAATTCAGACAAACTCCGAATGCCAGTGATTTATGCACGGGAGTCAGACTGCGAGTGATAAGATCCGTAGTCAAAAGGGAAACAGCCCAGACCACCAGCTAAGGTCCCAAAGTAATTGTTAAGTGGAAAAGGATGTGACGTTGCTTAGACAACCAGGATGTTGGCTCAGAAGCAGCCATCATTTAAAGAGTGCGTAATAGCTCACTGGTCGAGTGACGCTGCGCCGAAAATGTATCGGGGCTAAACAATTCACCGAAGCTGTGGATGGACATCTTAGATGTCCGTGGTAGGAGAGCGTTCTAAGTGCTGTGAAGTCAGACCGGAAGGACTGGTGGAGCGCTTAGAAGTGAGAATGCCGGTATGAGTAGCGAAAGACGGGTGAGAATCCCGTCCACCGAATGACTAAGGTTTCCTGAGGAAGGCTCGTCCGCTCAGGGTTAGTCGGGACCTAAGCCGAGGCCGATAGGCGTAGGCGATGGACAACAGGTTGATATTCCTGTACCACCTATTTACCATTTGAGCAATGGGGGGACGCAGTAGGATAGGGTAAGCATGCTGTTGGTTATGCATGTTCAAGCAGTGAGGCGTGAAATGAGGCAAATCCCATTTCTATAACGTTGAGCTGTGATGACGAGGACGTATGTCCGGAGTTCCTGATTTCACACTGCCAAGAAAAGCCTCTAGCGAGGTAAAAGGTGCCCGTACCGCAAACCGACACAGGTAGTCGAGGAGAGAATCCTAAGGTGTGCGAGAGAACTCTCGTTAAGGAACTCGGCAAAATGACCCCGTAACTTCGGGAGAAGGGGTGCTCTAGTAGGGTGAAAGCCCGAGAGAGCCGCAGTGAATAGGCCCAGGCGACTGTTTAGCAAAAACACAGGTCTCTGCAAAACCGTAAGGTGACGTATAGGGGCTGACGCCTGCCCGGTGCTGGAAGGTTAAGAGGAGTGCTTAGCGCAAGCGAAGGTGCGAATTGAAGCCCCAGTAAACGGCGGCCGTAACT
This sequence comes from Viridibacillus sp. d25.2, assembly GCF_055456015.2. Lineage (NCBI taxonomy): Bacteria > Bacillati > Bacillota > Bacilli > Caryophanales > Caryophanaceae > Viridibacillus > Viridibacillus sp. d25.2. The sequence goes on from NZ_CM196652.1 coordinate 254,204, forward strand.
ATAACGGTCCTAAGGTAGCGAAATTCCTTGTCGGGTAAGTTCCGACCCGCACGAAAGGCGTAACGATCTGGGCACTGTCTCAACGAGAGACTCGGTGAAATTATAGTACCTGTGAAGATGCAGGTTACCCGCGACAGGACGGAAAGACCCCGTGGAGCTTTACTGTAGCCTGATATTGAATTTTGATACAGCTTGTACAGGATAGGTAGGAGCCAGAGATTCCGGAGCGCCAGCTTCGGAGGAGGCGTTGGTGGGATACTACCCTAGCTGTATTGAACTTCTAACCCATGCCCCTTAGCGGGGTAGGAGACAGTGTCAGGCGGGCAGTTTGACTGGGGCGGTCGCCTCCTAAAGAGTAACGGAGGCGCCCAAAGGTTCCCTCAGAATGGTTGGAAATCATTCGTAGAGTGTAAAGGCATAAGGGAGCTTGACTGCGAGACCTACAAGTCGAGCAGGGTCGAAAGACGGGCTTAGTGATCCGGTGGTTCCGCATGGAAGGGCCATCGCTCAACGGATAAAAGCTACCCCGGGGATAACAGGCTTATCTCCCCCAAGAGTCCACATCGACGGGGAGGTTTGGCACCTCGATGTCGGCTCATCGCATCCTGGGGCTGTAGTCGGTCCCAAGGGTTGGGCTGTTCGCCCATTAAAGCGGTACGCGAGCTGGGTTCAGAACGTCGTGAGACAGTTCGGTCCCTATCCGTCGTGGGCGTAGGAAATTTGAGAGGAGCTGTCCTTAGTACGAGAGGACCGGGATGGACACACCGCTGGTGTACCAGTTGTTCTGCCAAGGGCATCGCTGGGTAGCTATGTGTGGACGGGATAAGTACTGAAAGCATCTAAGCATGAAGCCCCCCTCAAGATGAGATTTCCCATTACGCAAGTAAGTAAGATCCCTCAAAGACGATGAGGTAGATAGGTTCGAGGTGGAAGTGTGGCGACATACGGAGCTGACGAATACTAATAGATCGAGGACTTAACCAAATTTTACTTAACGAACTTCAATGTAATTTATCCAGTTTTGAGAGAACAAGTTCTCTATAAAAGAGTTTCAATACAACATGTATTGAAAGTCGAATATAGTCTAGTGATGATGGCAAAGAGGTCACACCCGTTCCCATGCCGAACACGGAAGTTAAGCTCTTTAGCGCCGATGGTAGTTGGGGGTTTCCCCCTGTGAGAGTAGGACGTTGCTAGGCACACTAAAGCACAGCTGATTTAATCAGTTGTGCTTTTTTTATTGGTTCTTTGGGAAATGTAATTACTTATAAAGTCGCCTTAGTAGTTGCTATTATATATGTTGAATTAAAATGTTTTAAACCCACTACGTACTGTTCAGGTTAAGGTGGAATGGGGAAATACGGCATTAATGTGAATACAGTAGCATCAACGTTTATTGCACAGAACTAACAGCTAAGATGTTTGCAAACTAACCTTTTAGGGAGTATGTAGAAAATTGTATTTTATTAGAAGGTCTACCTCAACTAAGGAATATTTCTAGGGTGGCTTTATTTATTGTTTCAGACTTAGCCAAAACTAGAAATATTGAAGTTAAGTAAGTGTTAGGAGAAATTTTGTATCTTCTAGCGCCACAGAAATGGTTATTCCTTAATAGAGATAATATAGACTGGGTATAATATTTGCAAGTGAATCAGCAAAAGGTATGATGGGTATGGCGTTTATATTTAAGATGGGGACTACCACAATATACAGCAAGATACTATAATGTTCTAATTAGCAAATCACCTATGACATTATGGATTAATCGAGAATGAGCAGAAATCTATTTATATATCAAAATGAAGAATGTGAAAAAATGTAAGATATAGTGGATCGAAATAATTTGAAATAGGGTAAATAAAGTCTATCTTATGTGTAGTGAATTTTTTGTTCTGTGAAATAACGCATGAGTGGCGGGTTTTAAGAATAGATATTGTATAATAGAGTAAATAGAAATTAATCGAAACTAATCCGTTATCGGAGGAACATATAATAATGAAGAAAAATTTATTTATAACAATTGAAGGACCAGAGGGAGCGGGAAAAACTACGGTTTTGAAAATGGTTGTTGAAAGGCTACAAAGGGAGGGAAAGAAGTTTGTTGCTACACGTGAACCAGGGGGCAACGAAATAGCTGAAAAGATTCGCGATATCATTTTAAATCCTGCCCATACAGCAATGGACGCAAGGACTGAGGCTCTATTATATGCAGCTGCTCGCAGCCAGCATTTTGCCGAGAAGGTAGAACCAGCTTTAGCTTTAGGTATCCCAGTATTGTGTGATCGCTTTATCGATTCATCATTAGCTTACCAGGGACATGCTAGAGGACTTGGAATGGAAGGGGTGCGTTCTATCAATGAGTTTGCTATTGGCGATAGAATGCCGGATTTGACGATATTATTTGATTTAGAGCCAGAGGTTGGTCTTGCACGAATTAATGCGCATAGTGAACGTGAAGTAAATCGTTTAGATGTAGAGAGCTTAGCATTCCATACAAAAGTATGTGAAGCGTATAAATTGTTAGCAAATCAAAATCCAGAGCGGTTTCGAATAGTAGATGCAAGTAAAAATTTAGATGAAGTCGTAGAGAATGTTTGGGAAATTTTGAAAAATGAACTATAAAGAAAATGAAGAAATTAGCTTGTTTGTGTTATAATTATTAAAAGAACCTATTTAACTAAGGAGTGAGTGCCGATGAAATTAGTTGTAGCAGTTGTACAAGATCAGGATAGTAACCGTCTTTCAAACGCTTTAACGAAAAATGAGTTTCGTGCAACAAAATTGGCAAGTACTGGGGGATTCCTGCGCTCGGGGAATACGACATTCCTTATAGGTACTGAAGATTCATTAGTTTCAAAAGCTTTAGATGTCATTCGTGATAATTGTCGTGCTCGTGAACAAATGGTTGCACCAATATCACCAATGGGTGGGAATGCAGATTCTTATATTCCATATCCTGTAGAAGTTGAGGTTGGGGGAGCTACCGTTTTCGTATTACCGATTGAACAGTTCCACCATTTCTAATAATGGAGGCGAGAGGTAATTGAAAATTAATCAAGACTTACGAACAGGCTTAGATCAATCGCGTCAGCCACTACCAAATCATCAACCCGTAACACGTTTTGGCGATGTAGTAGTGAAGCAAGGGCAGCGATTGCAAACAGAGCAACTAACAAGACTATTAGGTGATATATCAACAGCTGGCGATCGTATTGCCAAATCTCGTAATTTACGTGACTTAGCTAAATTTAAAATGTTTGTAAAACGCTTCTTAAAAGAAGCTGTTGATCATGGTATGGAGCTTAAACAATCACATACATGGAATCGTTTTGGTGAAGGTCGACGATTGAAGGTTGTATCAACAATTGATGAAAAGCTTATCGAATTGACAGAAGACATTTTAGACCAGGAAAAAGACTCCGTTGAATTATTAAGTAAAATAGGCGAGATTAAAGGGTTGTTAATCAACTTATATACGTAAATAAACCCCGTGTCTTTCGGAACTCCGGAGCACGGGATTTTTTCAAACAATGAAAAGGTGATGAATGATGGTGCAGACAGCTGAAGAGCTACTAAAATTACAACCTGTAGTGATGAAGCAGCTCCAAACAATTTTCGATAAAAAAAGACTGGGTCATGCTTACATATTTGAAGGTGGAAAAGGTTCTGGAACTGAAGCTATAATGCATTTCTTTGTGCAACTAATGTTTTGTGAGGAACCTCGGAAAAATGTTCCATGTGAAACATGTCGAAATTGTCAGCGCATAAAATCAGGAAATCACCCAAATTTCCACCAAATATACCCTGATGGTCAATTTATTAAAGTAGCAGCAATTGAGGCTTTGTTACATGAGATGAATAAGACAGGCCTAGAAGCAGGGCGAAAAGTATATGTCGTTCATGAGGCTGACCATTTGAATCCGCAATCTGCTAACAAATTATTAAAGTTTCTTGAAGAACCTGAAGGTATTGTGACGGCAATTTTCATTACAGATAATATAAATGCTATGCTGTCGACTATTCGATCGCGTTGCCAACATATTAAATTTCAGGGAATATCGAGAGAAACAATGAATAAAGAGCTTGTAGCGGGGGGAATTACGGCTTCAATGGCCGCTACTGTTAGCATGTTGACAAGCGATTTAGAGGAAGCTTTTTCTCTATCAAAAGATGATGAGTTTGCGCATGCCCGAAAAACAGTGTTAAAATTGGTAGAAGCAACCTTTACTAATGTACATGAATCTATGTTATCAGTACACGAGGATTGGCTGCCACTATTTAAAGAGAAAGAGCAAATGGAGTTGGCATTAGATTTACTGCTGTTTGCATTTCGTGACATTGTTGCGATTAAAGCAAATCCCGAAGCAGTGTGTACGTATCCAGATTGGTTATCGTATTGGAAGAAAGTTGCATTGCAGACGACGTATACTCGTTTATCGACGCAGTTGCAGGCGATATTACAAGCTCGTCAGCAATTACAGCGCAACATGAACCGAACGCTGATGATGGAGCAGCTTATGCTGAATCTGCAGGAGGGAAAATCCTTTGTATAACGTAGTTGGTGTTCGCTTTAAAAAAGCGGGTAAAATATATTATTTTGACCCTGGAGAATTTCTATTAAGTAAGGGTCAGTATGTAATTGTCGAAACTGCACGTGGCATTGAGTACGGCAAAGTCGTCGTCCCAATGAAACAAGTAGGTGAAAGTGATGTTGTACTACCATTAAAGCAAGTTGTACGACCAGCTGATGAACGCGACCGTTTCCAAGTTGATGAAAATACTATTGAATCGAAACGTGCTTTTGAATTGGCAACAGAAAAAATTACAGACCATGAACTAGAAATGAAATTAGTTGATGTTGAATATACATTTGACCGCAATAAAATTATTTTTTATTTTACAGCGGAAGGTCGAGTAGATTTTAGAGAGTTAGTAAAAGACTTAGCTGCTATTTTCCGCACACGAATTGAACTTCGTCAAATAGGTGTGAGAGATGAAGCGAAGATGCTTGGTGGAATAGGTCCATGTGGAAGAATGTTATGTTGTTCTACATTTTTGGGTGATTTTGAACCAGTTTCTATAAAAATGGCGAAGGATCAAAATTTATCACTTAACCCTTCCAAAATTTCAGGGTTATGTGGTCGTTTAATGTGTTGCTTGAAATATGAAAACGACGAGTATGAAGAAGCTAGAGAGCAAATGCCTGATATTGGTGCTTTAATTACAACGCCAGATGGTAGTGGAAAAGTAGTTGGTATGAATATATTAGAACGTGTGCTACAAGTAGAGCTTTCTGAGCAACAACGTATTTTGGATTATACATTGGAAGAAATTTTACAACACGAAAAAAGTTCTGTCCAATAGTGGAAATAATGAGGTGGCTTGAGTGGAGGACCGTAATTTCTTAGATACTGTTATGGAGTTCGAACAACAGCTAGAATCGATGCAGAAACAATTTGAGGCACTGAAGAAATTTGTTGCACTCATGATGGAAGAGCATCAAACGCTCCAGATGGAGAATCGACATCTTCGCACACGTCTAGAGGAAGTACTCTCTTCTAAACCAGAGGGAAAGGTTATTAAAGACGTTTCAGCGAAAAAGGTAGAAATCATTGATGTTGGTGAAGGTTATGATAATCTAGCGCGCCTGTATCATGAAGGATACCATGTATGTCATGTCCATTTCGGAGGTTCACGTAAGGGTGAGGATTGTTTATTCTGCCTATCATTTTTAAATAAACAAAACGGCTAAACAAAGACTGATTCCATTTTTAAAAGTGGAGGTCAGTCTTTTGCTATGTTGGAGGTAATAATATGGAACAATGGTTGAAAGAAGATGAGAGACTCGATTATCTTTTAGCAGAGGATCTACGCATTATTCAAAGTCCATCGGTGTTTTCATTCTCTCTTGATGCAGTGTTACTTGCAAAGTTTGTAAATGTACCTTATCAAAAAGGAAAGCTTATTGATTTATGCGCTGGTAATGGGGCTATTCCATTATTTTTGAGTGCTCGGACAAAAGGGCACATTACTGGAATAGAACTGCAAGAACGCCTTGTTGATATGGCTCAAAGAAGTGTTCAATATAACAAATTAGAAGAACAAATTGAGATTATGCAAGGTGATGTGAAGACAATTGCATCTGTACTTGGCGCGGAAAAGTATGATGTTGTGACATGTAATCCTCCTTATTTCCCTGCGCATGAGGCAAGTGATAAAAACTTGAAAGAGCATGTCGCTATTGCACGGCACGAAATTTATTTAACGTTAGACCAAATGGTTTTTTCTACAAGTAAATTGTTGAAACAAGGTGGAAAGGCCGCATTTGTCCACCGTCCTGGTCGTTTACTTGATATTGTAACCGCAATGCGAGCGAATCGATTGGAGCCAAAACGTATACGCTTTGTTTATCCGAAAGCTGGGAAAGAAGCAAATACCTTATTAATAGAAGGAATCAAAGATGGCAAGCCAGATTTAAAGATTTTGCCTCCTCTTTATGTATATGGAGAAGATGGTGAATATACAGCTGAAGTGAGAGAGATGCTATATGGAAAAGAACAATAAGCATCTCATGTATGTTCTCGAATGTGGTGATGGAACTTACTATACAGGTTATACAAATGATTTAGAACATCGCATCAGTGTCCATAATCAAGGCAGAGGTGCTAAGTATACAAGAGCGCGTTTACCTGTACGTTGCATTTACTTTGAAGATTACGAGACAAAGCAAGAAGCAATGCGAGCTGAATACGCATTCAAACAATTAACACGGAAACAAAAGATTGACCATATAAGGAGCGGAGAACTGTGAAATCACAAAAAAGCGCCATGCATGAAAAGGCGAGTTGCCTATACTTAGTTGCTACACCTATTGGTAATTTAGAAGACATGACTATGCGAGCTATTCGTATTCTAAAAGAAGCTGATGTCATCGCAGCAGAAGATACACGTAATACAAAGAAACTTTGTAACTACTTTGAAATTGCTACACCACTTGTTAGTTACCATGATCATAATAAGGAGTATGGTGGTGAAAAGCTTCTAAACTATTTACGTGAAGGCAAAACAGTTGCATTAGTAAGTGACGCAGGTTTACCGTGTATATCAGATCCAGGTGCAGATATTGCTGCAAAGGCAATTGAAGAAGATTTTGCAGTAGTACCCATACCAGGTGCTAACGCAGCTATCACTGCTCTAATCGCATCAGGCTTAATCCCTCAACCATTCTTCTTCTATGGATTTTTGAGTCGTCAAAAGAAAGAACGTAAAGATGCTTTAGAAAAATTAAGTAAACGACAAGAGACAATTTTATTTTATGAAGCCCCTCACCGTTTGAAAGATACGTTAAAGGATATGCAGGCGACTCTTGGTAATCGTCGGATTGTTTTAGCGCGCGAATTGACAAAGAAATTTGAGGAGTTTTTAAGAGGTACAATTGATGAAGCATTAGAGTGGGCAGTTGAAAGTGAAATTCGGGGAGAATTTTGTATTGTTTTAGAAGGTAATGCAAATGCTGATGAAGAAAAGGAAGTAGCTTGGTGGGACGAGCTCACGGTTGTCGACCACATAAATAAGTTAATAGAAGGACAGCAGCTATCATCTAAAGATGCTATTAAAGAAGTGGCAAAAGTAAGAGGCCTTGCTAAGCGAGATGTGTATCAAGCTTATCATGTAGAATAATACGTTCTATAAAATAAAAAACATCCGAAATGGCGAATATTTCGGATGTTTTCTATATATGAAATCACATTTGAAAAACAAGGTAGGTAATAATTTATTTGTTATTGTACAACTTGTTGCTCGAATATAATCAAATCCTCTAAATTATTTAGTTAATTTATTTTGGATTTCTTTTACAAGGATCTCAGCGCCTTCAGGGCTTAGGATTAAGCTACCACCAGCAAGACGGAAGTTATCATCAGACACTTCGCCTGTTACTGCACAAGTCATATTAGGTAAATATTTTTTTAAGATGATTTTATCATCATCAACGTAAATTTCAAGAGCGTCTTTTTCAGCAATTCCTAGAGTACGGCGAAGTTCGATAGGAATAACCACGCGACCTAATTCATCAACTTTGCGGACAATACCAGTAGATTTCATGACAAGAATTCCTCCTATATTATTATGATTTTTCGTCAAATTTCGACATAGATTCTGTGTCTGTTGTTTATCATACCAACTAATGCCATAAACGTCAATTATTTTTGTTTAAAAATGATATTTTTTTTCAAATAAATTCCGTTCTTTAAGTAGTAATTACATATAATTTTGACTTTACCTCTCGAAAAAGCCTAAATTATAAGAGTTTTTTGCTATATTTAAGTATCTCGAATTCGAAAATTAATATTCGACAAATTTCGTCAAATTATCGTTTTATAATCTTTGATTGAAAGGTTTTTCGTACTTGGTTAGAATAGAAAGTATACTGTAGAGCACTGGAGGAAGTTTTCGTGGACAATCAAAAGAAAACATTCTATATAACAACACCTATTTATTACCCTAGTGGTAAATTTCATATCGGGACTGCATATACAACTGTAGCCTCTGATACGATCGCACGCTATAAACGTTTGAGAGGATACGACGTTCGTTTCCAAACGGGGATGGACGAGCATGGTCAAAAAATTCAAGAAAAAGCAGCTGAGGCTGGTAAAGAACCACAGGAATATGTGAATGAAATTGCTGAATCAGCAAAAGCTATTTGGAAGTTGATGGACATCTCTTATGATGATTTTATCCAGACAACAGAAAAACGTCATACAGACGCTGTTGAAAAGATTTTTCAAAAATTCCTAGACAACGGTGATATTTATAAAGGGGAATATGAAGGTTGGTATTGTACACCGTGTGAATCATACTTTACTGAATCACAATTGGATAATGGCAACTGCCCTGACTGCGGCCGCCCTGTTCATAAAGTAAAAGAAGAATCGTATTTCTTTAATATGAAGAAATACGCTAATCGCCTTCTGAAATATTATGAAGATAATGTAGAGTTTATTGAACCGGAATCTCGCAAAAACGAAATGATCAATAACTTTATCAAACCTGGTTTAGAAGACCTATCTGTTTCACGTACTTCTTTTGACTGGGGAATTAAAGTTCCTGGAGATCCAAAACATGTTATTTATGTATGGGTTGACGCTTTAACAAACTATATTACAACGTTAGGCTATTTATCTAACGACGATACATTATTCAAAAAGTACTGGCCGGCCGATGTACATGTTGTTGGTAAAGATATAGTACGTTTCCATACAATTTACTGGCCTATCTTCTTAATGGCTCTAGATTTACCATTACCTAAAAAAGTATTTGCTCATGGTTTTATAATGATGAAGGATGGCAAAATGTCGAAATCTAAAGGTAATGTTGTATATCCTGAAATGCTCGTTGAGCGTTATGGATTGGATGCAACACGTTATTTCCTATTACGTGAGTTACCATTCGGATCAGATGGGGTATTCTCACCAGAATCGTTTGTCGAACGAACAAACTTTGATCTTGCCAATGACCTTGGTAACTTATTAAACCGTACAGTTTCTATGATGAACAAATATTTCGACGGACACATACCAACTGAAGGTTTAGAACCAACGGAATTTGATGCGGCACTTGTCGCTCAAGCTGTGGACACAAAAGCGAAATACGAAGAAAATATGGAAAGAATGCAGTTTAGTGTAGTTCTCTCTGATGTATGGGCATTAGTTTCGCGTACAAACAAATATATTGATGAAACAGCACCATGGGTTTTAGCTAAAGACGAAGCGTTAAAAGGCCAATTAGCAACTGTAATGGCCAATTTAGCAGAAAGTTTACGACAAATAGCAGTTATGATTCAACCATTTATGACAAATGCACCAAAACAAATTATGGAACAGCTTGGATTAGATGATGAATTATTGGCTTGGGATACACTAAATAAATTTGGTGCAATTCCAACTGGTAAAAAAGTCATTGAAAAAGGTGTGCCAATTTTCCCTCGTCTAGATAACGAGGTAGAAGTTAGTTATATTCGCGAACAAATGCGAGGTTCAGTTCAACCAATTGAAGAACCTAAAAAAGAAGTGGTAGCTAAAAAAGAAGAAGATGTACCAGAAATCTCTATTGAAGATTTTATGAAAGTTGATCTTCGTGTCGCAACTGTCACTGCATGCGATAAAATACCGAAAGCAGATAAGTTATTAAAACTACAATTGGATCTAGGTTATGAGCAACGCCAAGTTGTTTCAGGGATTGCAGAGTATTACAAACCAGAAGAATTAATCGGACGCAAAGTTATCGTTGTTGCTAATTTAAAACCAGTAAAACTTCGTGGTGAACTTTCTCAAGGTATGGTTTTGGCAGGAAGTAAAGATGGAATTTTAACTTTAGCAACCGTTGATCAAAAACTAGAAAACGGTGCAAAAGTAAAATAAATATATAATAACTACTAAAGAATCATGTTGTTGATAATGAGGGGGCCTAAAATCCCTTAAAAATCGCTATTTTTCTTAAGTTGTCAGAAAAACCAAGAGCCTACTGTATGATTTAGTAGGCTCTTGGTTCTATTTATGGATATGATATTTTTTTGTGAAATTGTGTTTTTGGAATATGGTATTAGTATAAAAATAACATGGTGAAATTTAAATGCCTATAAATATTCCTTTATATGGTTAATGAAACAATTCAGAAAGTCTTTGTAATCAAATTGTAATATGAATGACAACTCTGAAATCTGTTCTTTGTCTAAAATAAAACTACTGTGAGGAGAATGACGATGTTTATCGATACACATGTGCATTTAAATGCAGACCAATATGAAGAGGATTTGCAAGAAGTAATCCAACGCGCATTAGACGCTGGCGTAAAAGAGATGGTTGTCGTAGGTTTTGACAGACCAACAATTGAAAAAGCGATGAAGTTGATTGATGAATATCCATTTTTGTATGCTGTAATCGGTTGGCATCCTGTAGATGCAATTGACTGCACAGAAGAGGATTTACAATGGATTGAGGAATTAGCAGCCCATCCTAAAGTAGTAGCAATCGGTGAAACAGGACTTGATTATTATTGGGATAAATCACCAAAAGAAATACAACAAGAGTTATTGCGTAAACAAATTCGATTGGCACAAAAATTAGATTTACCAATCGTCATTCATAATCGTGATGCAACAGAAGATTGTGTGCGCATTTTGAAAGAAGAGCATGCAGAAATTACAGGCGGAGTTATGCACTGTTATAGCGGTAGCGTAGAAATTGCAAAAGAGTGCATCAACATGAATTTCATGATCAGCTTAGGTGGTCCAGTTACGTTCAAAAATGCAAAAAAACCAAAAGAAGTTGCAAAAGAAATTCCACTTGAATATTTGATGATTGAAACAGATGCTCCTTACTTGGCCCCTCACCCACATCGAGGTAAAAGAAATGAGCCATCATTAGTACCGTTAGTAGCAGAAGAAATAGCGCGCCTAAAGGAAATATCGGTAGAAGAAGTAGCATCGGCAACAACCGCCAATGCCCACCGTTTTTATAAAATTACAAAATAAAATGCAGGGTCGCCTCCCTTACTTCGGATAGGAAAACTTGCTGTGTTGTCAAAATTAGGGAAAAATCTTAGGTGTTGACAGCTAAAAAGAAGGTCTATATAATCCAACGAGTGATAAGGAGGCGTTTTTCATGACAAAAAATTCCATGAAAAACCTGTTTTCAAGATCATTGAGGAGTAAGCAGACAGTGATGATGGTATTGTCTATCGCACTAGTAATTGCTTTCGTAGCTTCGAATTTATTCGAAAGTACAAACACAACCGTGGTAAACGGTGATCATCAAGAAGTTACAGCACAAAACAATATTGCCGGAGTTAAAACATCCGACAATGATAAAATACAAACCTCAGTGAATACGAATTTTAAAAATAATAATAAAAATTCGTATGAACAGGCATTAAATTTAACCATCCAAGGTGATGGTAGCAACAAGATGGCAGGAACCACTTCGACTACGGTCGCTGACTTTTTAAAGCAACCAATAGTTGAGTCAGGCGAAATAGAACGCGCACAACAAAAAACTAAGGCGCTAGCTAAAACACCTAACACAACGGCTTTTGATGTTCGAGTACAAAAGGTCACCGATGTGGTGGAAGGCTCTAAGGGCTCCACAACTGACGTTAGTAATAACAAGATTACCAAAGTTAGCAAAGCCAAAACCTATAAAACTAAAGGTCGCCTAAATTTACGGAAAAGTGCAGGTACAAAATACAAAGTGCTTCTAACGATTCCAAAAGGAAAAAAAGTGACGTACAAAGGTAAAAAGGGTTCTTGGTATAAAGTTAAATATAAAGGCAAAACGGGTTATGTTTCGTCAAAATATTTAACATCCACTAAAAAAGTTTCAAAACGGAGGACACCATCTCGTTCGGACGAGCCGTCTAGTGGTCAAACTATGTATGTAACAGCTACAGCTTATACAGCTTTCTGTAACGGTTGTTCGGGCAAAACGGCTACAGGTATCGACTTACGAAAAAATCCGAATATAAAAGTAATTGCGGTTGATCCAAGAGTTATTAAGTTAGGTTCTAAAGTTTGGGTCGAAGATTATGGCTATGCAATTGCTGGGGATACTGGTGGCGCGATTAAAGGAAGCAAAATCGATGTCTTTATTTCAAATAAGCAAGCTGTTTATAATTGGGGTCGTAAAAGAGTTAAAATAAAAGTATTAAACTAATACTGTCGTTTAACATATAGAAATGAAAAGCTTTCCTTGCATTTGTAAGGGGAGCTTTTTTTATTGGGAACCGTCTTGCCGAGTGAAAACGAGTCATCTTGCTCAAGCTACTGTACAATATAAGTAATAAAGCAGTAAAATAGTCAAAGGACATTTTAGAAAAGAGGATAAGATATCCGTGGAAATAAAGGAATTTATTGTGGTCGAAGGAAAAGACGATACGACAGCAATTAAACGGGCTGTTCATGCAGATACGATCGAAACGAACGGTTCCGCTATTTCAGAGGAAGTTCTACAACGAATTCAACATGCCCAAGAAAAACGAGGTGTCATCGTTTTTACGGATCCAGATTATCCAGGGAGACGTATTCGTGCGATTATTGAACAAAGAGTGCCGGATGTAAAACATGCATTTTTACCGAAAAAGAAAACGATTTCCAAAAACGGTAAAAGTCTAGGTATAGAACATGCAAAAGACGGAGATATTCGTTATGCCCTTTCAAATGTTTATACACAAAGAGGGGCAAAAGAGGATGTACAGATTATCACATTAGATGATTTAATAATGGCACAGCTATTATCACATCCTAATGCAAAAGCACGTAGAGAACGAATAGGTGAATTATTAAATATAGGTTCAACGAATGGCAAACAATTGCACAAACGATTACAAATGTTTCAAATAACTTTAGAGCAATTCGGAGAAGCAATTACACAGATAAATCAGGAGGAACAAAATGCATAAAGATATTGCAACGCCTTTACGCACGCAAGAGATTTTAAAGAAATATGGCTTTTCATTCAAAAAAAGTTTAGGGCAAAATTTTTTAATTGACCCTAATATTCTTCGTAACATAGTAAGCTATGCTGATTTAACAGAAGATAGTGTGGCAATTGAGGTTGGTCCTGGTATAGGCGCCTTAACGGAGCATTTAGCTCGCTCAGCAGGGCAGGTTGTATCGTTTGAGATTGATCAACGTTTATTACCAGTTCTAGAAGACACATTAAGCCCATATGATAATGTGAAAGTAGTACATTCGGATATTTTAAAAGCAAATGTAGCTGAGGAGTTAAGCTCGGAATTTGCGAAGTACAAAGACATTATGGTAGTGGCGAATTTACCCTACTACGTAACAACTCCTATTTTACTAAAATTATTAATGGAGAAACTACCTATACGTGGTATGGTCGTGATGATGCAAAAAGAAGTAGCAGATCGTATTTCGGCACAGCCTGGTACAAAAGCGTATGGGTCATTATCGATTGCTATCCAATATTACATGAAAGCTGAAGTAGTGATGATTGTACCAAAAACTGTTTTCATGCCACAGCCGAATGTAGATTCAGCAGTGATTCGCTTAACGCGTCATGCAGAGCCACCAGTAGATGTAATAGATGAAGAATTCTTATTTGAAGTATCAAGAAGTTCATTTGCGCAACGTCGTAAAACGATTCTAAATAACTTACAATCACAGTTGCCGAACGGTAAAGAAAAGAAAGAAAAAATTCTAAAAGCACTATCTGATTGTAATATTGACCCAACTCGTCGCGGTGAAACTCTATCTATTATTGAGTTTGGACAGCTGGCTGATGCACTTTATCCTACCTTCCGTCAATAAACGTTTCTGTTACAATCTCTGAACACTCGTAAAAAAAATATAGATTTTTGAACAAAAAACAATTGACATCACTATTGTGGATTGATAAAATAATTTATTTGACTTGACGAATTAGATTCCCTAATGTATAATGGTTTATAGTGAGGTGTAAGCGAAAATGCCAAAAACTTTAGCCGACATTAAGAAGTCGTTAGATTGTCATTTGGGTAGACGTTTGCAATTAAAAGCAAACGGTGGTCGCAAGAAAACGGTTGAGCGCGCTGGAATATTACGTGAAACATATCGCGCAGTATTTGTAGTTGATCTTGATCAAGATGAAAACGCTTTTGAGCGAGTTTCTTACAGCTACACAGATATTTTAACAGAAGCAGTAGAGATTACATTTGACGATGACATCAAAGAATTGGTCATCGCCAAGTAAGTGCATTTATAATCGAATATTTTTTTCGGACACTTGTAACGTATTCTTTGCGTAAGAATATTTTATGAGTGTTTTTGTTTTTTTTTTGAACATACTATAATTGTCAGTCATCTAAGGAGGAATTTCGGATGGCAAGAAAACGTATCATGTCGGATCGTTTGAAAGAAGAAATCGCAAAAGATCTTGGATTTTACGATGTAGTAGAGCGAGAAGGATGGGGCGGGATCAAATCACGAGATGCCGGTAACATGGTCAAAAGAGCAATCGAAATGGCACAACAGCAATTAGCTGAAGAAGCGAAATCAAAGTAGATTGATGATTGGCCAAAATTGATGAACTGACAACTGGCTACCTCACAGCTTAAGCTTTCAACTGTGAGGTAGCTTTTCATTTTTTACACAAAGATTCAACTGGGATAAAAATCTCTCAATTGCTAAGGTAGAAGTTTATTTACAAAGGTCTTCCTGTGGTAGAATAATAATCAGTGAAAAAAGCACGAATAAAAGAATCACTTTTTTTATATAAAACCTGCTAGGAAGGGGGCAGCGTTATGCTTTACGTAAAAGCACCTGCCAAGATTAATTTAACACTAGATGTACTTTACAAACGTCCTGATGGCTACCATGAAGTAGAGATGATTATGACAACGGTTGATCTCGCTGATAGAGTTGGCCTTAGAACTAGAAAAGATGGGCTTATTAAAATTCATTCGACAGATCGTTTTGTACCTGATGATCAAAGAAACCTAGCTTATCAAGCAGCTAAATTATTAAAAGATACATACAATATAGACAAAGGTGTATCTATTACTATTGAAAAACATATTCCAGTAGCAGCTGGACTAGCTGGAGGTAGTAGTGATGCTGCCGCAACTTTGAAAGGCTTAAATACATTATGGAACTTAAACTTAACTATGGATGAAATCGCAGAGTTAGGAGCTAAGATTGGTTCTGATGTATCTTTTTGTGTTTATGGAGGTACTGCGCTCGCAACAGGCCGAGGAGAGCATATAAAGGCTATTTCAGCGCCTCCAAGTTGCTGGGTAGTACTAGCTAAGCCAACGATTGGCGTCTCAACAGCGGCTGTTTATGGTGGTTTAAACGTGGAAGAGGTTGTCCATCCGAATACACAACAAATGATTCAAGCTATTGAAGCGGATGATTATGAATTGCTGTGTGATACAGTCGGGAATGTATTAGAAACGGTTACATTAAAATTACATCCAGAAGTAGCAGTGATTAAAGAACAAATGAAACGTTTTGGAGCCGATGCCGTATTAATGAGTGGTAGCGGTCCAACGGTGTTTGGCCTCGTACAGAATGAGGCACGTGTAAGTCGTATTTATAATGGGTTAAGAGGTTTCTGTGATGAAGTATATGCAATTCGTATGCTTGGAGATCGCGATTCGCTTGCTTAAATACGTATAATTGTGGTATTTTTTGTATAAATCATTCGTGTTTAGGAGAGGATTTCATGAAATGGAAGCGTAGCGAACGCCTTGTTGACATGACGCATTATTTATTGGAGCATCCACAGCAATTAATCCCTCTTACATTTTTCGCAGAATTGTATCAATCGGCTAAATCTTCTATTAGTGAAGATTTATCGATTGTTAAAGATACATTTGAGGAAAGAGGGATTGGACTACTTGTGACTGTTCCAGGAGCAGCTGGGGGAGTAAAGTATATTCCTAAAATGCCAGAAGAGGCTGTTAAAGAAGTGATGCAAGAGCTTTTAAAAGAGTTAAGTCATTCAGATCGACTATTGCCAGGTGGATACTTATTTATGACAGATTTACTTGGTAATCCCGAGTTAATGAATCGTGTTGGAAAAGTATTTGCTTCGGCATTTTGCGATAAAGAAATAGATGTTATTATGACAGTAGCAACAAAAGGTATTTCGATTGCTCACGCTATTGCGAGACATTTAAATGTACCTGTAGTTGTAGTTCGTCGTGATAACAAAGTGACAGAGGGCTCCACTGTGAGTATTAACTATGTATCTGGTTCATCGCGTCGTATTCAAACGATGGTACTATCAAAGCGTAGCATGCAAAGTGGCCAACGCGTACTTATTACCGACGACTTTATGAAAGTTGGCGGTACAATGAATGGCATGAAAAACTTATTAGAAGAATTCGACTGTACACTAGCTGGCATCGCTGTGTTAGTAGAGGCCGAACATCTTGACGAGCGCTTAGTAGATGATTATTATTCACTTGTAAAATTAAAAGAAGTGAATGAAAAGGATCGTACAATTGCTTTAAGTGAAGGAAACTATTTTTAGAAGGGTGGAAATGAAAGATGCAAGTAGTAGCAACAAAAAATGCGCCAGCAGCAATTGGCCCATACGTACAAGGTATGATTTTAAATAATGTTTTTTATAGCTCAGGTCAAATTCCGTTAACACCAGCCGGAGAGTTTGTAGATGGTGACATCACTGAACAAACAAACCAAGTTTTTGAGAATTTAAAAGCAGTTCTTAAAGAAGCAGGCACTTCTTTAGAAAAAGTAGTTAAAACAACGGTATTTATTGCGGATATGAATGATTTTGCAGCAATGAATGAAGTATATGCTCAGCACTTTGGGGAGCATAAGCCTGCTCGTACAACTGTAGAAGTAGCGCGTCTGCCTAAAGATGCAAAAGTAGAAATTGAAGTCATTGCAGTAATCGGCTAAGTACCAATTAGGTGCGAGAAACGACTAAAAAAATATGGAAAGACTATCAATAAGCTGTTGAGCTTATTTGATAGTCTTTTTTTTTATAGAATCATTATTTTGTTGGAAAGTATACTGAATAAATGATTTAAGGTGATTATAAGTTAAAGCCTCCGACCGATTCCGGACGCAATTATGCCTCGGCATAATTGATTAATAGGATTGTAAACATTCGAAATTATTAAAAAATAAAAATAAGGAAAAAGAAGGAATATATAAATTTACATAGAATTAGAGTAGATAGAGTCATTTTGGCATCTTAGATGAGAGGTGGTGAGAGAATGGAAGTTACAGATGTAAGATTACGACGTGTACAAACTGATGGACGTATGCGTGCCATTGCTTCCATCACACTTGACAACGAATTTGTAGTGCATGATATTCGCGTCATTGATGGTAATGCAGGGCTATTCGTAGCAATGCCTAGTAAACGTACACCAGACGGAGAGTTTCGTGACATTGCACATCCGATTAATTCTGGAACTCGTACAAAAATTCAAGAAGCTGTACTGAAAGCTTACGAAGAGTCGAGTGATGAAGATGCGACGGTTTATGAAGAGCATCAAGAAATTCAATAATCCGTAAATTTAGAGCCCATTCATATGAATGGGCTCTTTTTTTATATCAGATTTTTATGCTTGCTAGTTTAATGAAAAGAGGAAATCTTTCAGCTGGAATCTATTATACAAAAGAATGAGATTTCTTTTTAAAAATTTATCAAAAATAATTCATATATGAGTGGGGTGTTTAGGTTTTAATTAATTTTACTTTTAAGCATATATAAATAAATGTATCAACTTGGAGAGTAAATGAAGATAATTTGGAAGTAGTTTTTATAATTTTGATTATTATAGAGTAATTGCTGTTTATTAGGTGGTGAACACTTTAAAGTGTTTTCTTATTTATAAGTATAGTTACTGGAATTTTTTTATAAAAAAACAAAAGATTTTAATAATAAATTGTTTGTCATAGTTTTGTCAAGTGGAGAAGCCTTGAAAATAAACTAAATTTGCTTTATAGTCAAAGGAGAAAATCAGCTAAAATGGAGGACTTGCGAAATGACGAATGTTTATGCCGTTATTCTGGCTGCTGGCCAAGGTACGCGTATGAAGTCCAAATTATATAAAGTTCTTCATCCGGTTTGTGGAAAACCAATGGTTGAACATGTAGTTGATCATATTCAATCATTAGATGTAGAACGTATAGTAACAATCGTAGGTTATGGCGCTGAAAAGGTAAAGGAACAACTTGGTGAAAAAAGTGAGTATGTATTGCAAGCGGAACAGCTTGGTACTGCACATGCTGTTCAACAGGTAGAACCGATCCTTGGAGAGCTAGAAGGCACAACGATTGTTATTTGTGGGGATACACCTTTAATCCGCCCCGAAACAATGAAGGCGTTGTTCGAGCATCATGAATCTAATCATGCAAAGGCAACAATTTTAACTGCTATCGCTGAAGATCCTACTGGCTATGGTCGAATTCTTCGCTCTACAGATCAACAGGTTGCTCAAATTGTTGAACAAAAAGATGCTACACCAGAACAACGACAAGTAAAAGAAATCAACACGGGCACTTATTGCTTTGATAATAAAGCGTTATTTGCTGCGTTGAAACTTGTAAAAAATGATAATGCTCAAGGTGAATACTATTTACCTGATGTCATTGAAATTTTACAAAAACAAGGTGAAGTAGTTGCAGCATATGTAACTGAAAATTTTGCTGAAACACTTGGTGTCAACGACCGCTTTGCTTTATCTCAAGCCGAAGAAATAATGCGTGCTAGAATTAATGAACAACATATGCGTAACGGGGTGACGATTATTAACCCAAACAACACATATATAAGTGTTGATGCGCAAATTGGTCATGACACAGTCATCCAACCGGGCGTTATTATAGAAGGTGCTTCAAGCATTGGAGAAGATTGTATCATTGGTCCAAATAGCCATATTCAAAATAGCCGTATTGGAAATCGCACAACTGTTCATTCATCTGTAGTACGTGATAGCGTTATCGGCGAAGATACATCTGTTGGTCCATTTGCGCATATCCGTCCAAATTCTGATTTGGGTGACCATGTGAAAATCGGAAACTTCGTTGAAGTAAAGAAAGCAAAAATTGACAACGGTAGTAAAGTGTCTCACTTATCGTACTTAGGAGATGCGGAAGTAGGTAAGGAAGTCAATATAGGTTGCGGTACGATTACTGTCAATTATGATGGTAAAAACAAGTTTAAAACAGTGATTGAAGATAATGCTTTTGTGGGGTGTAACTCTAATTTAGTTGCGCCTGTAACGGTAGGAAAAGGCTCATATGTAGCAGCTGGCTCTACAATTACAAAAAACATACCTGCTGATGCACTAGCGATTGCACGTTCTAGACAAGAAAACAAAGATAATTACGTTACCAAATTAAATTTAAAATAACTAAAATTACCAGGAGGCCATCATGCCGTATCAATATGCCAACTCAAAGTTAAAAATCTTTTCATTAAACTCAAATATACCTTTAGCTGAAGAAATTGCTAAAGAAGTAGGTGTCGAGCTAGGGAAATGCTCTGTTAAACATTTCAGTGATGGAGAAATTCAAATTAATATTGAGGAAAGTATTCGTGGTTGTGACGTATTTATCGTGCAGTCTACTTCAGCTCCAGTAAACGAAAATTTGATGGAATTACTTATTATGGTTGATGCCGTGAAACGTGCCTCAGCGCGCACAGTAAACGTAGTATTACCTTACTATGGTTATGCTCGCCAAGACCGTAAAGCACGTGCACGTGAACCGATTACGGCTAAATTAGTTGCTAACTTACTTGAAACTGCAGGAGCTACTCGTGCAATTGTTCTTGACTTGCATGCTCCACAAATCCAAGGTTTCTTCGATATCTTAATGGATCACTTAATCGGTGTACCGTTACTATCTGATCATTTTAAAGCAAAAGGCTTCAAATCAGAAGACGTTGTTATCGTATCACCAGACCACGGTGGTGTAACTCGTGCCCGTAAAATGGCTGATCGCTTAAAAGCTCCAATTGCTATTATCGATAAACGCCGTCCGCGTCCAAACGTTGCAGAAGTTATGAATATTGTTGGTAGCGTTGAAGGTAAGGTAGCAATCCTAATCGATGATATTATTGATACGGCAGGTACAATTACAATCGGTGCTGACGCATTAGTTAAAGCTGGTGCGAAAGAAGTTTACGCTTGCTGTACACACCCTGTATTATCAGGTCCAGCTATCGAACGTATTGATAACTCTGTTATTAAAGAATTAGTGATTACAAACTCTATCCAATTACCGGATGAGAAAAAATCACCGAAAATCAAACAACTATCTGTAGCAACATTATTAGCTGATGCAATCGTACGAATCTATGAAAATAAATCTGTAAGTACTTTATTCGATTAATAAAGGTAAATGTTTGAATTCCTAGCTAACGAGGTACATATATTAATGTGACTATGTTAACTAGGAAGGGAGACATGTATCTATATGAGTATTGTAGTTCCTACAAAAAAGCGTGAGGTTGGAAATCATTCTACTCTAACAGAACTTCGACAAAGAGGTTTTGTGCCAGCTGTGGTATATGGTTATAAGACAGAGGCAACTCCAATTGCGATTAGTGCAAGGGAGTATGAAAAAGCATTACGCTTAGATGGTAAAAACTCCATAGTAACATTAGAAATTGATGGTAAAAAATTAAATGCTGTATTAAACGAAGCTCAAAAATGTGCATTGAAGGGGACATTAGTCCACTTAGATTTTTTAGCGGTTAATATGTCAAATGCTTTAGAAGTGAGTGTACCAGTAAATCTTACTGGCGATTCAGTAGGTGCAAAAGAAGGTGGCGTTATTCAACAGCCTAATCGTGAAGTTACTGTTAAGGTAAGGCCATCAGATATTCCAGAATCAATAGAAGTTGATATTTCAACATTAGAAATTGGTGACACTTTAGTTGTTGGTGATATTCGTAGTATATCAACGTTTGAAATTCTAGATACTGATGATTGCCTTCTTGTTACCGTATCGGCACCTAAAGCTGATGAAGAAGCAACATCTGCAGCAATTATCGGTACGAAATAAATTTCATAAAAAGACTTACCATCTATAGATAAGTATGGTAAGTCTTTTTCTTTATTATAATCACTAGTTATTTGAAGAAATGTGGTCTTTAGGTCTCCTTCTGATTGAGCGTTGGAACAACTTTTACTTCATTACGTCTAATGTAATGGTATTGACACGATATTGTAATAATAGACGAAATGGTGTATCGTAAATGATTAAATTGTAGAAATGTGAGGTAAATAAGATGGAGAAAGTAAGAAAGCTTTGGAATCATACTGTAACGTATGTAGGTATGCGGACGATCTATTACTTGGCGATTCTCATTTTACTCGTTCTTTTATATGGTTTTCATGATATGAATGCAGGGCCATTCATATATACAGAATTTTAAAGTTAGGAGGGTTTCCATTGAACATACTTTCGGCTATTCAAAATATAGCCTTAAATAATGAGGATTCTATTGCATTTCAAAATGGAGATGCAACATTAAGTTACGGAGATTTATGGAAACAGTCAGAATCATTAGCCACGTATTTAACCACTTTAAATCTCCCAAAGCAAGCGCCTGTTATTGTATATGGTCATATGGCGCCGATGATGATCAGTTCTTTTTTAGGAGTGGTCAAATCAGGTCATCCATATATCCCAGTGGATGTATCAATTCCAAAAGAACGCATTCAAAGAATTATAGAGTGCTCAGGGGCAGCGTTTCTCATTGAAACAGAGAATCTAGAAAGAGATTCTCTTCAGCAGTCATCAATTCCTTCCATGTCGGAAGGTCAATTAGAAAATATAATTAATGAACAATCCAAAGTGCTGTCATCTTCTACTTGGGTGAAAGAAAATGAGAACTTTTACATTATTTATACTTCTGGCAGCACAGGAAATCCAAAAGGTGTGCAAATTACAGCGCGAAATTTAGAGAGCTTTGTTAGTTGGATGCATACAGACTTCCCAATAACAGATAGTAAAGTGTTTTTAAATCAAGCACCATTTTCATTTGATTTATCTGTAATGGACTTTTATCCTGCTCTAACTACAGGTGCTACATTATTCGCAATTACAAAAGAGATGATTGCAAATCCGAAGATATTGTTTGGGCAGTTAGCACAGTCTAAAACAAACGTTTGGACATCGACGCCATCATTTGTACAAATGTGTTTAATGAATCCTGACTTTTCGAATGAGATGTTGCCATCATTAAATACGTTTCTATTTTGCGGAGAAGTATTGCCGGTAGAAGTTGCAAATAAGTTATTGAAATTGTTCCCGAACGCGCGCATTTTCAACACATACGGACCAACAGAAGCAACTGTAGCTATTTCGGCAATAGAAGTGACTGAAGAATTATTAAATAATCATACTGCATTACCAATAGGTTATATAAAAGCTGATACTCAAATGCTTATTATAGATGAGGATAATCAAATATTGCCTGATGGTGAAAAAGGTGAAATGATTATAATTGGTCCAAGTGTTAGTAAAGGATATCTAGGGGAAGAAACATTAACTGAAAAAGCCTTTTTTGAATATAAAGGACAACAAGCATATCGTACAGGTGATGTTGGGTATCAGAAAAAAGGTTTACATTTCTATAGTGGTCGTGCGGATTTCCAAGTGAAGGTTCATGGCTATAGAATGGAAATCGAAGAAATTGAAAATCATTTATTACAATGCCAATATGTAGATTCTTGTGTAGTCGTACCGGTATATAAAAATGAGGCTATTGATTTCTTAGCAGCATATATTGTGCCTAAAGGACACTCTTTCGAAAAAGACTATCAATTATCGAGCGCTATAAAAAAAGAACTAGCAAAAGGTTTACCAGCATATATGATTCCGAGAAAATTTAATTACTGCGATCAGTTACCAATGACATCTAACGGTAAAATAAATAGAAAGCAATTAGTAGCTGAGGTTATGGTATGATTCCATATGGCTCGTTTATATTTTTCTTTTTAATTGGTATTTTACTATTACCTACAATTATTCTTGGATTGTTAGGTAAATCATCTAAAATTTATAATATGCTTGTGTCTATTGTTATATTGGCCGTTATTTTTGGAAATTCGAAGACCGGTGCAATATCTATTATTTTGTTTACGATTTTCCAAATTACTCTAATTAAAGGTTATCATCATTACAGAAAAGAACGTAACAATACAGTTGTATTCTGTATGATGGTTGTATTGGCAATATTGCCATTAGTGCTTGTGAAGGTATTACCATTGCTTGACTTGAATAATCTATTTGGATTCCTTGGTGTTTCTTATATCACATTTAAGTCCGTGCAGATCGTTATTGAAACACGTGACGGCTTAATGAAGAAGCAGACCTTACCAATTGGTGAGCTTATTTACTTCCTACTATTTTTCCCGACTGTCTCTTCAGGACCGATTGACCGTTGGAGAAGATTTGAGAAGGATGTTAATAAGACCTTTTCTAAAGAAGAGTATAAAGAGCTTGTATACTTAGGAATTAATAGTATTTTCCGAGGGTTCTTATACAAATTTATTTTAGCGTTTTTAATTTACAACAAAATTCTTGTGTACTTACCAGATCACGCAACATATATTCATTCACCATTTTGGGCTAACGTAGCGTATATGTATGTTTACAGCTTTTATCTATTCTTTGACTTTGCAGGCTACAGCGCCTTTGCTATAGGGGTAAGCTACTTGATGGGCGTTAAAACACCAGAAAACTTCAACATGCCATTCATTAGTAAAAATATTAAAGACTTTTGGAATCGTTGGCATATGAGTCTATCATTCTGGTTTAGAGACTATGTATATATGCGTTTTGTATTTTGGATGACAAAGAAAAAGTGGATTAAAAACCGTTATACCGTTTCTAATATTGGTTATTTCCTATTATTCTTCATTATGGGTGTATGGCATGGGCTAGAATGGCACTTTGTTATTTATGGCTTGTATCATGCAGCGCTTATTGTTGGATATGATTTCTTCGATCGATGGAATCGAAAACATAAACTATGGCCAAAAAATAAATGGACACATGTTGTATCCGTGTTTATAACATTTAACTTTATTTGCTTTGGCTTTTACATTTTCTCAGGACAACTATTTAAATAAAGAGGAGTTAGATTAAGATGGAAAAACAAAAAGTATATGAATTATTAGCAGAAGTATGTCAGGAAGATGTTGTTGTAGAGCAACCTGATATCGATTTGTTTGAAGAAGGTTTATTAGATTCGTTTGGTATCATTACATTTTTAGTAGAAGTTGAAGAAAAATTAGGTATTTCAGTATCAATTACAGAGTTTACACGCGAGGAGTGGAATACACCAAATCGTATCGCAGATCAGTTAGCTGAGCGTGTATGAGAAAGTATGCCTTCTTACCGCTCATCATTGCGGTAATCTTGTTTTTAGTATTTTTGTTTATACCAAATAAATGGCTCGGTTTTTTAATCTCAGATAAAGATGTCGAGCATTCAAAAACCGCTTTGAATCCGCTGATGTTCCAAGGGGAGTATTTTCAAAATCGTTTACTAAAAGACCCGAATATGTTCCCGATCTATGGCTCATCTGAGCTGAATCGCTTTGATCCATTCCATCCATATAACTACTTTAAAGCGAATGATGAAGGCTTTTCGACGTATTTATATGGCCGTGGGGGTACGCAATCAATTCATCATTTTATGAATTTTGCAGCACAAGAGGAAAATTTAAAGGGTAAGAAATTAGTATTCATCATTTCACCGCAATGGTTTAATGAGGTGGGGGTTGATGAGTTCCATTTCTCACCGAACTATTCGATGTTGCAGTCCTATGATTTAGCTTTGAATAATAAGATGAATCCTCAATTGAAGAAAAAAGCAATGGAGCGTCTTTTACAGTTTGATAGTGTACAAAGAGACTTTGTTTTATCAACAATTTATGAAAATGAATTAACAGATGGAGAAAAGTATCCGATAAAAGCAGCTTTAGCAAAACCGGTAGCTTTAATAAATAAAAAGTTAATGGAGAAAAAGGATTTGTACTACTCCATCATTGGAAAACCAAGCAAAAAAATGTATGCAAATCCAGAAATGGTTGCTGGGAAATCTTTTGAGCAGTTGACGGAGCATGCAGATGAATATGGTAGTCAGCGAATTACAACAAATGATTTATCCATTAACGATAAGTATTTTAAAAAGAAGATTGAGTTTAAGTTAGATGAACTCAAAGACTTCCGTAAACACGAAAGCTATACTGAGTCACCTGAGTATGAAGATTTTCAAATGGTCTTAGATGTACTAAAGGATGCTGGAGCGAAGCCAATGTTCGTATCTATTCCTGTAAATGGCAAATGGTATGATTATGCGGGATTCCCAAAAGAGCGTCGTGAGGAATATTACGCTAAGATTAATAAGCAGGTGAAAAGTGCAGGTTTTCCACTCATTGACTTTACTGGTTATGAGTACGAGCCTCATTTTATCAGTGATACAATTCATATTTCATGGAAAGGTTGGGTATATCTCGACCGAGAAATGGCCGATTATTGGAAACAATAGTCGTATAAAGGAAATCGCTTTATCATTTTATGATAGAGCGTTTTTTTTCATAACAAAAAGTCGAAAAACCACTAATAATTGCATTTTTTCATAATATCCAACGGTATGTGATAAAATAGCATGGATTAGGCAGAAAAGGAAGATGCTATTATGAAACTAATAATTGGTCTCGGCAATCCGGGGAAAACATATGAACATACACACCACAATGTCGGTTTTGATACCATCGACATATTAGCAGCAAAATGGGGCATATCATTAAATCAATCAAAATTTAATGGTATGTACGGCACCATTCATCGCCCAGAAGGCAAAGTAATGCTATTGAAGCCGCTTACGTATATGAATATCTCCGGCGAATGCGTAGGGCCAATCATGGATTATTTTGATATTGATGTGGAAGATATCATTGTTATTTATGATGATTTAGATCTAGATAAAGGAAAATTACGACTGCGTCAAAAGGGCAGTGCTGGCGGGCATAACGGTATAAAATCATTAATTCAGCATTTAGGTACTCAAAACTTTAACCGTATTCGTATTGGTATTAGCCGTCCGCCTGTTGGTATGAAGGTTTCTGATTACGTTCTCTCAAGGTTTTCGAAGGAAGATCAACCTTTGATTCAAGCTGCTTTTGAAAAAGCAGCGGATGCTTGTGAATATGCACTGGGCAAACCATTCATAGATGTTATGAACCAATTTAATTAATAGATGAGCATAAATTGCTATGCAGCTGTCTATACTTTTTATAAAGGAGGGCATGTTGCATATGGCAATTCATTATCGTTGTCGGCACTGTGAAACTGAGGTTGGGCTACTGCCTTTCGATTCAGAGGAAAGTGTCCGTAAGCTACATCAATTAAATAAAGAAGAGGCAGAACAATACATTCATAAAGACCATAATGGAGATACAACGGTCGATTGTATTTGTGAGCAATGTGAAGAATCATTAAAACAATTTCCAGATTATTATGCGTTAAAAAAATGGCTACAATAACGAAGAATGCTTTGGGCGCTATGCGTCCAAGGCCTTTTTCTGTATACGAATGCAAAAGGAATATGAAGTAGATAGATTATTTACTCGTAAAATATAAATAGAGCGAGTGAGGTCATTATATTTTTTACAGGAAGGAGGGCTTCATTTGGAGATATTACGTAAATTGTTCTCTCAAGATATGCATATAACGAAATTATTGGAAGACTTGCAGAAAGATAATGGTCCTCAGTTAATTACGGGCCTTTCTGGAAGTGCACGCCCAGCATTTTTAGATACAATTTATGGAGCGATAGAAAAACCAATTTATATTATCTCTCCGAATTTATTGCAGGCGCAGAAAATGTATGATGATTTAGTAAAACTAATGGGTGAGGATCTCGTTCATTATTATCCAGCTGATGAATTTATT
Source organism: Viridibacillus sp. d25.2 (assembly GCF_055456015.2). NCBI lineage: Bacteria > Bacillati > Bacillota > Bacilli > Caryophanales > Caryophanaceae > Viridibacillus > Viridibacillus sp. d25.2. The sequence continues at coordinate 281,663 of NZ_CM196652.1, forward strand.
GCAGCTGATATGTCGATTGCAAGTCCTGAGTTAAGAGCGCAACGAATTGAAACAATTGACCATATGTTACATGAACAAAAGGGAGTCTATATTATTCCGATAGCGGGTCTACGCAAAATGATGTCTCCAAAAGAGGAATGGCTTGATTTGCGCCTTCATACGGCAATCGGTGACGACATTGATGTGGAGGTTTGGTTGAATCAGCTTGTTGTAATGGGTTATACGCGTGGTCAGATGGTGACAACACCAGGAGAATTTGCATTGCGCGGCGGTATTTTAGATATTTATCCACCTTATATGGAAGTGCCAGTGCGTATTGAATTATTCGATACAGAAGTAGATTCAATCCGAACATTTTCTGCTGATGATCAGCGTTCAATTGATAAACTACAAGATGTGCGTATTTTGCCTGCGGCAGAATTTGTTTTAACGCAAGAAGATAGATTAATACTGGCTGAAAAACTAGAGGATGCATTGGCAGAAAGCTTACGTAAAGTAAAAGCGCAAGATGTTAAAGAAGCACTCTATCAAAACATCCAAGCTGATATTGAAATGCTAAAGCAAGGTAACTTACCTGATTACGCCAATAAATATGGTTCACTTTTATATGATAAACCATCTTATTTAGGTGATTACTTTGTCCGAAATAGTCTTATTGTATTTGATGAGTTAGGCAGAGTACAAGAAGTAATGGATGCGTGGGAGAAAGAAGAGAAGGAATGGTTCTTGAGCCTTCTTGAAGAAGGTAAAATGGTGCATGCTGTAAAACCATCCTATTCACTGAAAGAAATTTTAGCGATGCTAAATCAGCCGAAATTGTTCTTTGCCCTATTTACGCGCGCATTTTCAGGTGTGCAATTTAAGAAAGCTACAAGTTTCTCATGCAAACCGATGCAGCATTTCCATGCACAGATACCTCTATTGAAAAATGAAATGGAGCGATGGGAGCAAGGGAAATTTACTGTACTTTTTGTGGCGGAAGGAAAAGATCGTCTACGGAAAATGCAAACAGTGTTGGATGATTACGATATTCATATACAACTAGGTGAGCCGAATGGAGCGGGCGTTTATGCAATTGAAGGTGCATTAACAGCTGGATTCGAACTCCCATTACAACGTTTAGCGATTGTTACGGAAGAGGAGCTTTTTAAACAAAAGCAAAAAAAGAAAGCGCGTCCTCAGAAAATGACAAATGCCGAGCGTATAAAAAGTTATACTGAAATCAAACCGGGCGATTACGTCGTTCATATTCACCACGGTATTGGGAAATATATTGGTATCGAAACTTTAGAAGTAAAAGGGGCGCATAAAGATTATTTACACATTCGCTACCGAGCAGATGATAAATTATTCGTACCAGTCGATCAAATTGATTTAATCCAAAAATATGTTGCGTCTGAGGACCGTGATCCGAAGTTACATAAGCTAGGCGGAGCAGAGTGGAAACGTGCGAAAAGTAAAGTATCATCTGCAGTACAAGATATTGCTGATGACTTAATCAAATTATATGCAAAACGTGAAGCTGAAAAAGGTTTTGCTTTTACTTTGGATGGTGATGAACAACGTACTTTTGAAGCTGCGTTTCCTTATGAAGAAACGGAGGATCAATTACGTTCTATTCGTGAAGTCAAACACGATATGGAACGTGAGCGTCCAATGGACCGACTTGTTTGCGGTGATGTTGGATATGGTAAGACTGAAGTCGCCATTCGTGCAGCCTTCAAAGCGATTATGGATGGAAAGCAAGTAGCCTTTCTTGTACCTACAACCATATTAGCCCAGCAACATTATGAAACGATGGTAGAACGCTTCCAAGAGCAGGCAGTTTCTATTGGTTTACTTAGCCGCTTCCGTACAAAAAAACAGCAAGCAGAAACTTTAAAAGGCTTAAAAGAAGGTACGATAGATGTCGTAGTCGGTACTCATAGGCTGTTATCTAAAGATGTTGTTTATCGAGACTTAGGACTACTCGTTGTTGACGAAGAACAACGATTTGGTGTAACGCATAAAGAGAAAATCAAACAATTAAAAACGAACGTCGATGTATTAACATTAACAGCAACACCAATACCTCGGACATTGCATATGTCGATGGTTGGTGTACGTGATTTATCTGTTATCGAAACACCACCTGCAAATCGCTTCCCAGTTCAAACGTATGTCATGGAGCATAGTGGTGCGCTAGTGCGTGAAGCTATTGAACGTGAAATGTCACGCGGTGGGCAGACATTCTATTTATACAATCGTGTTGAAGATATGGCGAAAAAGGTGCAAGAGATTCAAGAACTCGTACCTGAAGCGCGTGTCGGCTTTGCACATGGACAAATGACTGAGTCTGAGCTAGAATCCGTTATTCTTGGATTTTTGGACGGAGATTATGATGTGCTAGTCACGACAACAATTATTGAAACAGGTATTGATATTCCAAATGTGAATACATTAATTGTACACAATGCAGATCGCATGGGTTTATCGCAGCTTTATCAGTTACGTGGGCGCGTTGGGCGCTCCAATCGTGTTGCATATGCCTACTTCATGTACCAACGCGATAAAGTACTGACAGAGGTAGCTGAGCAGCGTTTGCAAGCGATTAAGGAATTTACAGAACTTGGATCTGGGTTTAAAATTGCTATGCGTGATTTATCAATTAGGGGTGCAGGGAATCTACTAGGATCACAACAACATGGCTTTATCGATTCCGTCGGATTTGATCTGTACTCACAAATGCTTGAAGAAGCAATAGAAGAACGACGTAGTGGTACGAAAAAAGAAGACATACCTGAAATCGAAATTATTTTGCCATATGATGCATACATTCCAGATCAATATATTCCAGATGGCTATCAAAAAATTCAAATGTATAAACGTGTAAAAGCGATGGAAATTGAAAATGATTATGTGGAAATCATTGATGAATTACAAGATCGATTTGGAGATATTCCATTTGAAACTGAACGTTTGTTACGCATTGCACGAATGAAAATTTGGGCTAAGGAAACTGGAGTCACTTCAATTAAAGAAATGAATAAGGTAATCACTATTCAGATTTCAGAGCAAGGTACCGCGAATATAGACGGTGCAAAAGTTGTCTCAGAATCACTGAAGTTCGGTCGTGCTGTTGGCTTCCGGATGGATGGGCAGCAGCTATTACTAACAATAGACGAGCGCAAAACGGATAAACAATTACCATTTGATATTTTAGAAGCTATTATGAAACTTTTGCCAACTGCAAAAAGGGAAGAATCTGCACCTGTTGCTGAGTAATACCCTTTTTGCATAGATTGCCCATTTGTGAACCATACTAGGACAAGTATAACTATATTTTGTCGAAAGTGAGGCAACACGAATGAAAGCAACTGGCATTGTACGACGTATTGATGATTTAGGTCGCGTCGTTATCCCAAAGGAAATAAGAAGGACTTTACGCATTCGTGAAGGCGACCCGTTAGAAATATTCACGGATCGCGAAGGGGAAGTTATTTTAAAGAAATATTCACCTATTAGCGAATTGAGTGACTTTGCAACTTCGTATGTAGAAACGTTATATGAAACGCTTGGCACAGCAGCGTTAATTAGCGACCGTGATGAAATGATTGCTGTAGCAGGTGTATCAAAAAAGGATTACGTTAATAGACAGCTTTCATCATTTGCTGAAGAAAGTATTATGCAACGATCTATTCTAGTTGAGAAGCATGAAAGCTCTGTAGAGTTAGTTCCAGGTCAAGTTGAGCAAATAAAATCTTATTGTGTGGCACCGATTATCGTGTCAGGTGACCCAATTGGCGCTGTTTATATATTGTCAAAGGTGCATTTTATCGGTGACTCGGAGCAAAAGGTAGCTGAAACTGCAGCACACTTTCTTGCCAAACAAATGCTGGATTAACATGAAAAAAGTCTTCCTCGCAATTGTGCGAGGGAGACTTTTTTATTTTATCGTTTTAATACTGGAAGGATGTACAATTGAAGGAGAATTAAGAAACTGCATTAAAGCGTCTGCATTTGAGCGGTCGTTTGATTCATTATGAGTACGTGTCTGTTGCGTCGTATCCTCTCGCATTTCAGAAATTAAAATTTTTGAGCCATCATCTTTGACGAGATATTGACGTACATAACCATTTTCTTTTTCAGTGATAACTCTATTTTTTTGCGATTTTGATTTTAGTGCAACGTGAATATATGAGGTCTGTAGCATATGTGGCTGATTAAATTTTGCTGCGTTATGAAATGTATTAATATTGGTGACATTCAACTTCAAAGTAATACCTCCTCTGTATTTTTTAGTTAATAACTTTATCGGATTCTTTTACTGGAATTGAACTAAGAGTTACTAATTTATAATTCATTGATATTCTTCTGATTAATATAGTGTTTTAATATCGGTAACCTGTTTTTTTATGGATAAGCATCAATATGCTATACTGATGACATTTATATTATTATGGATTTTATTGAACGTTTTATAGGAATGAGGATTTGTAATGCCTGAGAAGTGGGGAATGAAGGTATATGTGAAAGGTGTGGCGTTATTAACGCTTGCAGCTCTGTTTGTCAAAATACTGAGCATGATGTACCGAGTCCCTTTTCAAAATTTAGTTGGGGATCAAGGATTTTATATTTATCAGCAAGTATATCCATTTGTAGCGATTTTCGTTGTTTGGACATCGAGTGGGTTTGCTGTCGCCATTTCTAAAATGCTTGCTGATGCTGAAGATCGTGATGGAGAATCATGGCGTCGGGAACTCTTACGCGTCATATTTTATTATTTAAGTGTTTTATCAATAATTTTCTTCGTAATTCTATTTGGTGGTGCAGATTTATTTGCAAAATGGATGGGCGATCCAGCTTTAGCTTCGCTTTTACGTACAGGTGCGTTTGTGACACTATGTATGCCAGCGCTTGCTGTTTATAAAGGATTATTTCAAGCGCGCGGTATTATGACACCAGTTGCCTATGCACAGGTGGTTGAACAAACTGTCCGTGTCCTTGTTATTTTAGGTGGTACTTGGATTGTAATGAAGACAACTTCTTCCTTGTATCAGGCGGGACAAATGGCGATGGCTGGCACTGTTGTTGGTGAATTAGCTGGTATCATTTTATTGTGGATATATTTTAAAAAGTTTAAGCAAGGGGACAAAATAGTTGTAAGGAAAAAGATAGCTATCTTCCCTGTGTTGAAGGAATTGACAATTTTAAGCATTACAGTAAGTATGAGTGGTCTTTTACTGTTGTTTTTTCAATTAGTTGATTCATTTACTGTTTTTGAAACACTTACTAAAAGTGGAATACCAACCGTAGAGGCAATGGAAACAAAGGGGATTTACGATAGGGGCCAACCGCTTGTGCAGGTGGGGCTTGTTATTGCAACATCATTATCTCTCGCAATTGTCCCTCTTGTTGCTCATACGTCAAAAAAGGACAATGGACGAGGAGCTGAACGATTTATCCAATTGACCTACCGTACTGCCTTGCTATTCGGTCTTGCTGCGATGCTTGGTTTGATGCTAGTTATGCCATATGTAAATGAGATGCTATTTGAAACACGTGAATTATCTAATGTACTGATAGTGTTTGCGGTGCAAATTATATGGTTGTCCCTTATTCTAACGCTAACGGCTATGCTTCAAGGACTAGGGAAATTAAAAATACCGACTTTAATACTAATAGTAGGTTTTATAGTGAAAGTGCTTTGTAATAAGTTGTTTATTATAAGATGGGGTATCATAGGCGCGGTGTATGCTAGTAATTTAGGTTTAATATGTTCAGCTATTGGTTTGATCTATTATTTTAAAAAAGTTAGACCAATCCGCTTTGCACCTTCACGCTTTTATATATGGACTGCACTAGCGTCAATTGCCATGGTAGGCTGCGTACTGTTTTGGTGTTATTTTGCAGAACAGTGGCTCTTTACATCTTTACCTTCGCGTTTGAATGCCGCTTTGACTGGTAGTTCAGCGGCATTGATAGGGGCCTTTGTGTTTTTAACAATCATCGCGAAGTATAGAGTTCTAGCGAGTAGGGAATGGTTTTTACTACCGTTTGGACGCAGGATGGCCAGTTATCAATTATGGCTACAACGAAAGAAATAAGGATAGGTGGAAATTATGAATCAATTAACAGTAATCGGCCTTGGAGCTAGTGACTTTGAACAACTACAAATGGGTGTTTATCGCAAGCTACAACAGGCAAAGAAAATATATGTACGTACGATAGACCATCCAGTACTAAATGAGTTAGTAACTGAAGGAATCGAATTTGAAAGCTTTGATCATATATATGAAAAGCACGATGATTTCCGTCCAGTTTATGAGGAAATTGTAGCAACGCTTTTAAGTTATGTGGAAAAAGAAGACATAATGTATGCGGTGCCTGGACATCCACTTGTAGCGGAGTTGACTGTCCAACTTTTAATCGAAGCTGAAAAAGAAGGAAAGGTGAGGTTGAATATTGAGGGTGGTCAAAGTTTCCTAGATCCGATTTTCGGTGCATTGCGTATCGACCCAATCGATGGCTTTCAATTAGTAGATGGAACAACTTTTTCAGCGCATGAAGTGAATATGAAGCAACATCTACTAATTGCCCAAGTATATGATACTTTCAGTGCCTCAGAAGTGAAATTGACTTTGATGGAAAAATACCGTGAGGACTATCCAGTTACAATCGTCACTGCAGCAGGCTCGCAAGGTGAAAAGTTACGCACAGTTCCTTTGTACGAATTAGATCGTGCAGCAGAAATTGATAACTTAACAACTGTCTACGTGCCTCCTGTAACGAGTCGTGATGAAGCTCTTCGTGAATGGTCGACTTTCCGTGAGATAATTTCGACATTGCGTGGCCCTAATGGTTGCCCTTGGGATCAACAGCAAACGCATGAAAGCTTGAAAAGATATATGCTAGAAGAAGTACATGAGTTCTTACAAACAATCGATGAGCAAGATGATGAGCATATGATTGAAGAGCTTGGTGATGTACTATTACAAATATTTTTACACGCGCAAATCGGCGAAGATGAAGGATTCTTCAACCTAGAAGATATATTAGAAGTTGTGAGCACAAAAATGATTCGTCGCCACCCTCACGTGTTTAGTGATGTTACAGTAGAAAATGTGGAAGAAGTAAACGCCAATTGGGAGAAAATCAAAAGTAAAGAAAATGTAAATAGTGAAATAATAGAACCTTTATTAAAAGGTGAATACAGAGCAACATCCTCACTACAAACGTCTTATAACTATCAAAGGCGAGCGGCAAAAGTCGGATTTGAGTGGCCTACAACAGAGGGTGTGTGGGAAAAATTCTCCGAAGAATGGCAGGAATTCCGAGCTGAAGTAACGAATGGAACGAATGAAACACGTTTCGATGAATTTGGTGATGTACTATTTACGTTAGTGAATATAGCACGTGTTTATAAAATTTCAGCTGAAGATGCCATGCTCCATGCCAATCAGAAATTTGCTAGTCGCTTTGGATATGTTGAAGCGCAAGTAATGGCTGGTAAAAAGGATTTCAAAGCTTACACATTTGAGGAACTAGATGCCTTTTGGAACGAAGCGAAATTACAAGGAGGGAAATAAAAAATGAGATTAGATAAATTTTTGAAAGTATCACGTTTGATTAAACGTCGCACATTAGCAAAAGAGGTGGCTGATCAAGGGCGTATTACGATTAATGGTAAGATAGTGAAGGCAAGCACAGCTGTAAAAGTTGGTGATGAGCTCGCAATCCGTTTCGGCCAAAAGGTTGTAACAGCACGTGTTGAGGAATTGAAAGATACAGTGAAAAAAGAAGATGCTGCAAGAATGTTTACGATTATAAAAGAAGAAAAGTTAGAGAAGATCGAGCCACAATTTATCGATGATGAGAACTAGGTGAATTTAAAAAGAAGATATTGCTTATAGAGAAATAGTATATTAAGTATTTATCTATATTATGTTTGAACGATTTTATATGAGGTTGCCCTGAAAAGTAGGATTTACAAACTTTTAGGACAACCTTTTTTTATTAGCCACTTTCAAAGCTAAGTTCTCTAAAGTATCTATCTATATTATGTTTGAACGATTTTATATGAGGTTGCCCTGAAAAGTAGGATTTACAAACTTTTAGGACAACCTTTTTTTATTAGCCGCTTTCAAAGCTAAGTTCTCTAAAGTATCTCTTACCAGTAATCATGATAGGGTGGAAACTACAAATTATTAATGAATAAGAATATATCTTTTATATGGATTCATAGAAAGGGAAATATACGAAGCAATGCATTGTTATAGGGGTTCTTTTATCTATATAAAGAACGAATGTTGAAAGAGTTAACGCTAAAATAGTATGGAAATGACTACAAAGCGCTTAGAGAAAACTATCTATAAACAAATTTTTGAATTGAAATTAGCAGTTTTATCATAAAGGGTTTGTCCACAGCATATAGTTTAAAGACAGGACAAGGGAGGGGAATCATTGACGTTACAGCCGGATAATGCAACGTACACAATTCCAACAGGGGATCATTTGCTAACGGTCAGAAATCGCAAACGAATGGATGTCACTTCGGTGAAATCAATCGAGCGCTTTGATCAAGAAGAGTTTTTAGTGCACACTTCGCAAGGACATTTACTCATCCGAGGTGAGGAATTGCGTATTGTCCATTTGGATGTAGACAAGGGTTTATTGACACTTGAGGGAACAGTGAAGACGCTACAGTATGATGACGAAGACAACGGCTTGTCTAAAAGCTTCCTTCATAAAATATTTGGATGACCGTAACAGCGCAATTTCTCAGCCTTCTAGTCATGATTGCTAGTGGAATTGTAGGAGCAGCATGTATAGATTTAGTACGTACGATTAAATATTATGCACCCCCACGGTCATTCAGAAGAAAAGGTTATATAGCGTTAGAGCTGACAACTTGGCTTTTGCTCGGTATAGCTAGCTTTTATTTACTCTTTAAAGTGCGAGCTGGTGAATGGCGTATTGTTGATCCAATAGCGCAGCTCGCAGGTTTTTATTGTTATCAGTTATACTTCCAATCGTTATTTCGATTCGGAGGTGGTTTAATATACAGTATTTTTCTTAGGCCACTATGGTTGATTTTCAATTTTTTTATTTCTATCATAAGGTGGATAATCCGCGCCCTAATGCGTGTTGTAAGGCTCCTACTGTTACCATTTAGGCCACTGGTTAAAAAAACTAAAAAGTTAAGACTTAAAAAAACAAGGTAAATTCGTTATAATGGAGAATACACATACAATAACAACTAAGAAGCTAAAAGAATTAGTATTTAGGGAGGGATAACGAGGATGAATAATCGTAACAAAAAAGCTAATGGTGAAAATTCAGTTGCTGCCATTCGTCGAGAATACATCGAGTCCATGGAACGGCAGGAAAAGAAAAAACGAGCTATGAAAAAACGTCTTTATCGAAGACTAGCGCTTTTCGCAATCGTGTTTGTTCTCGTTACGGGGTCCCTAATATTTACATTAATAAATCAAAAGAAGGCGCTCGCTAAAAAAGAGCAACAAAAAATCGAGCTAACCCAAAAACTTTCAGACGCCCAAGACCAACAAGAGGAATTGGAAATTCAAATTTCGAAGCTAAATGACGATAATTATATCGCTAAACTAGCGCGTAAAGAGCTTTTCCTTTCTGAAAAAGGTGAAATCATTTTCTCAATTCCAGAAAATACTGAAAAATATGAGAAAAATGGGAATTCGAAGGAGTAGTCTTATTGACACTCTTTTTTTGTTGGCTATAATTAGAAGTGAGAATCTAACCTTTTTTTAAGATTCATAAATTGATTACATGACTTACAAAGTCGCTTTATTTATTAAGGAGGAGCATTTTTTTTATGTCAATTGAAGTAGGCAGCAAGGTACAAGGTAAGGTAACAGGTATCACAAATTTTGGAGCATTCGTAGAGCTGCCAAATGGCTCAACAGGTCTGGTGCACATTAGTGAGGTTGCAGACAATTATGTAAAAGACATCAACGAACATTTGAAAGTTGGAGAAATGGTTGAGGTTAAAGTAATGAATGTCGAAGCGGATGGTAAAATTGGTTTATCTATTCGCAAAGCAAAACCACAACCAGAGCGACCAGAGCGCCCTCAACGCCCACGTCATAATAATCGTTCAAATGATCGTAATGATAATCGTCATCAACCAAAAGAGAATTTTGAACAAAAAATGGCACGTTTCTTAAAAGACAGTGAAGATCGTCTTGCAACATTAAAACGCGCTACAGAATCTAAACGTGGTGGCCGCGGCGCAAGAAGAGGGTAACTTGCTGGCTATTTTAATCGTAGAAAAAGTGTGAAATAGACCTTTGAACAATCCATGTATGCAATGGATTGTTTTTTTATTGTTAATACCTGACGAATTGTACTATTAAATGCAATACATATAAATTAAAATTCGCCTATAACGACACCTCTGTAGATGATTTGCTACTTATGTTTATATACCGTACTTAATAGACAAATAAAAAAGCAACTTTCTCGTGGTGAGAAAGTTGCTTTTTAATGATGACCCCTACGGGATTCGAACCCGTGTTACCGCCGTGAAAGGGCGGTGTCTTAACCGCTTGACCAAGGGGCCAAAAAAATATTGGCGCAGATGACCTAAATGAAAAAAGTATGGCGGCAGAGGGGATCGAACCCCCGACCTCACGGGTATGAACCGTACGCTCTAGCCAGCTGAGCTACGCCGCCGTTCTAAACAACATAATAAATAATACAAGATAACATATGTAAGTGTCAAGCTGTTTTATGAAAATATTTTCTTTAAAAAAGCAATTTCTCGTCGAAAAGTTTTTTTTCGTGAAAACACAAAAAGACAAACTTTATGTAATATTCAGTCTATAATGATGGCAATGTTCAGGAGGAGGTTGTTTTATGAAGATGTGGCATGAAGGAATAGCACAGAACCAAGCAATTAGGAATACATGGGCAAGTGTAGCTAAGCGAAAGTATCGAATATGGCTGTCCATATTGTTTTTATTTTGTTCCTTTTACTTATCTCAAGCTGTGTTATTTGAAGCAACAGTACCATTCTTCCTACCGATTGCAGCAATTGCATTTACTAGATATCCAAGGTGGACAAGTTGGACATTGGTAGGAGGTTTATGCGGAAGTCTTACATTAGGTCTCGGGCAAACAACAATTCATATATTGGAATTGTTGTTTTTATTACTCCTTTTAAAAACCCCATTTAAACGATTGCCACTTCCTGTAATAGTAGGGTTTAGTATTTTGACGGTTCAAATAGCTTGGCAATATATATCGTATAGTGGGCATCCCCCAATGCTTGTATGGCTGTATGTCGGATATGAAGGCGCGCTATCAATTTTCATGACTTTATTTTTGGGACTCCTTTTCCTCCCGATGCATCAGTTAATGACAGCCAAGTGGTCTTTTGAAAGGGTAGGTGCGGCATTAATTGTCGGTGCAGTGATTTTAACGGCCATGGATGGAGTGGTACTTAGTTTTCTATCAGTAACTCGTATTGCCATGCATTTACTCATACTTGTATCTGCGTTAGTTGGCGGTGTCACATTAGCAACAGCTGTTGCAGTCCTAACCGGTATGATACTTAGTTTATCTCAATTATCTTTTAGTGGAATGATGGCAGTATATGCTGTAACTGGATTATTTGCAGGAGTTTGCAAAAATGTCGGTAGGTTTTGGATCGCAATAGGAGGCATAATGGCAAGTGTCTTTTTTGCATTGTATGATGCGACACTACCACTTGATTACACATTCTTTATGTCCATTGCGTTTGCTACTCTGTTATTTTTCATCTTCCCACAGAGGTGGGTTATATATTGGCAAAATCAACTATATCCAAATCGCGATGAAGTGCTTTTAGAAAGGCAAAAGTGGTTAACGGAAAGGCTCAATACGAAGCTTGTAGATTTCCATCACTTTGTAGATTTTATGAAAGAGCTTGTACATGATCGTTTTGGGAATGTGAATAGGAATGTAGTGGAAGAGAGGCAGGGGCAACCACTTGCAGTTTGCCAAGCCTGCTTTAAGTACGATAATTGTTGGAGCAATAGTAAAAGTGAAATGCCGGATCTAATGCAGAGGTGGCTTGATGCAAGTGCTACTGCAAATGCTGCGACGAAACTACAGCTTGATGAGAAAATTCGTTATAAATGTGTGAAATCTGGGGCGTTTTTGTCAGCGCTTGAAGAGAAAGTTTCACAAAAGCAGCTTAGCGGTCAGTTTTACCACGGGCGTAAGATGATTGCCTTGCAATTGAGGGATATGTGCCAGCATATCGATATGGTGATGAATGATATGACGGGGGAGACAGTGTCTTTTCAACATAAAGAGGACGAGCTATCAGATGAGCTGAAGCTTGCTGGAATTGAACATTTCCAAGTAGATATTTTATCAAACGAGGCAGGGAATCGGAAAATTGTCTGCTGTTTGCCAGAGAAAAAAGCAATGTGGGAAACAGATCAAACATTAGCAGAGCGCTTAGTACTACCTATTTTACAAAGTGTGTTTAATGAACCGTTTGAAATTGCACGAACTGCTCTGAAGGATAGTCCATATCCACATTTGCAGATGACATTCCAATCTTCAGTTCGTTTCCAAATGTCTTATGATGTGTATACGTCTTCGAGGCAGAATACAATTTATTCTGGTGATTCGCACGCCGTTTTCCCGCTTCATCAAGGGCTTACGGCCGTTATGTTATCAGACGGAATGGGACATAGTAAAAAGGCGCATCAAGAAAGTAGACGTCTCATTCGGTTAATGCGTGAATGTATGCACCATCAAATGGCACCTGAAACAGCTATGCACACTTTGCATTATGTCATGTCTTTAAAAAATGATAGTGATATGTACGCGACGATGGATTTTGCGCTTGTTGATTTACAAGTCGGCACCTTATGGTCTTGGAAAGCAGGGAGTATGGCAACTTATTTAGTAAGAGGAGAAAAGTGTATTCGACTAGAGAGTAAGAGTGAGCCGGTAGGGTTTTTGACATCGTTTTCAGTAGAAGCAGATCAAGTGTCATTAAAAGCAGGGGATATCATTTTCATGTGTACGGATGGTTTGTTCTTTGAGAATAAACCTTGGGAAGAGCAGGAAAGAAAACTAATTCATCATTTGCGGGAGCTGGAGAATTGTCCAGCTGAGGATATGTGTACGTCTATTTTACGTGCTTTCCGAGGTACAGATGTACCAAATGATGACTGCACATTGGTTGCAATTCGAATTGAACATAAAATATCAAATTGGTCTCTATTTAAACCATCTTCGTCGGCTATTTCTGAGCAAAGAATGGTAAGATAGTAAATGAGGTGAGAAGATGGAGCAACTCGAACAAAAAGCTTATCAATACATGAAGCATTACCATTTATGTAATGAAGGTGACCGTCTTCTCGTAGCTTGTTCGGGAGGTGCCGATTCAATGGCACTTCTGCATTTTTTGTATAAAGAGAAAGACCGACTGGGTGTATCTGTTGCAGCGATTCATGTAAACCATATGTTACGCGGGGAAGATGCTGACAGTGATCGTCAATTTGTTGAAGTGTTTTGCCAAGAGCGTGACATTCCTGTTTATGCTATTGATATACCTATTCCTGAAATTTTACAACGTGAGAAGGGGAATTTGCAGGATATATGCCGAAGAGAGCGTTATCGGTATTTCGAGAAGGTTATGTTAGAAAGTACAAGTACGCATCTTGTCGTTGCGCACCATGCAGATGATCAGGTGGAAAGCGTCATAATGGCGCTTACCCGAGGTTCAAGTGCTTCTGGTATTACTGGGATTAAACGAGAACGTCCATTTGCAAACGGACATCTTATACGTCCATTTTTAGCTGTGACGAAGAATGACATTCATACTTATTTACAACGAAATGAACAGGCTTATCGAGAAGATTCTAGTAACAAAAAGGATTCTTACACACGTAATCGAATACGTCATCATGTTGTGCCGTTATTAGAGGGTGAAAATCCACGTGTTGCTGATGCAGTTCGTCAGTATACTGAAAAGGCGCAAGCGGATGAAGATTTATTGCAAAGTTTAGCACAAGATGCTTTCCATGATGTTGTAACGGAAAAAAATGAAGATTCATGGAGAATTTGCATAAAAGCATTCCAAAATAAGCCACTCGCTTTACAAAGAAGAATCATTCTACTACTATTAAAATATCTATATAAAGATACAACCATTGTACAAAGTTATACTCTGTGGAATTCTATTCTCGAACAGACTTCATCGACGGCTGGAAATGTAATTTTGCATTTACCAAAAGATGTAGTAGCAATTCGTCAATATGATGAGCTAATTATCAAGAAAAAACAAATTTCAAGTGTAGAAAAGTCGCCTTTAATGGTTACGCTTAATACATGGACGAATTTGACGAACAATTTGCGTGTATACATAGGAAAGCTATCTGATGAAAGGCCATCTGATACTACCCCGTCCGCAAAGACGTATTTTTTTCAAATTGAACTGCTCTCATTGCCGTTATATGTCCGGAATAGACAAAATGGAGACCGTATCAATTTACTTGGCTTGAATCAACATAAGCGCTTATCACGTCTATTCATTGATGAGAAGGTACCCATGACGCTAAGAGATGAATGGCCGGTTATTGTTACGCAAGAAGATGAGGTTATTGCGCTTCCTGGTCTTCGTATAGGTAATTGTTTTTCTTATAGCAAACGTTCTACTGATGATGCATTCTTCATCGTAGATCAACAAAGTTTGTAGTGTCTATATACAATCAAGGAGGAACTAAGATGCTTCAAAAAGACATCGAGAAAGTATTAATTTCAGAAGAAGATTTACAAATTAAAATCCGTGAAATTGGGGAATCCTTAACGGAGGAGTATCAAGAGAAGTTTCCTTTAATGATTGGTGTACTAAAAGGTGCAATGCCATTCATGGCTGATTTAATGAAACGAATCGACACATACGTTGAAGTGGATTTTATGGATGTAACTAGTTACGGTAATGCAACTGTATCTTCTGGAGAAGTGAAGATCGTAAAAGACTTAAACACAAGTGTTGAAGGTCGCGACATTTTAATCGTAGAAGATATTATTGATAGTGGTCTAACACTAAGTTACTTAGTAGACCTTTTCAAATATCGCAAAGCAAAATCAATTAAAATCGTTACATTATTAGACAAACCAACTGGTCGCAAAGTAGATTTAAAAGCTGACTTTGTAGGTTTTGAAGTACCAGATGCATTTGTTGTAGGATATGGTTTAGACTACGCAGAAAAATACCGTAACTTACCATACATTGGGGTATTAAAGAAAGAAGTTTATTCATTTTAATAACAATGTTAAAATTTTGACAATTTTACATTGAAACTTCTTTTTCGAAATGCTTATCGTTGTACGCCTTAATGTTCATATGTTAAGATTTACTATAGTTTTTCTGTTTACCTTGTGAGGAGGCTGGGGATGAATCGAATATTTCGATACACCATATTATATTTATTAATTTTCCTCGTGATCATCGGGATTTTTGGTACGTTTAATAACAAAAACCAACCGACGAAAGAAATTCAGTATCACGAGTTCATTACAGCACTAGATAAAGGCAAAGTAACCCGTGCGGAGTTACAGCCTGACAAATTGGTTTATGTCGTTAAAGGTGAATTAGAGGGTTACAAAAAAGGTGAGTCTTTCGTAACGAATGTACCTCGTGATAACCAAGCAGTAATGGATAAAATTGATGCTGCGGCAAAAAACAACTCGAAAATAAACTTTTTACCTGCTCCTGAAACGAGTGGATGGATCCAGTTCTTTACGGGAATTATTCCATTCATCATCATCTTTATCCTGTTCTTCTTCTTATTGAATCAGGCACAAGGTGGCGGTAATCGTGTAATGAGCTTTGGCAAAAGTAAAGCTAAGCTGTATGACGATCAAAAGAAAAAAGTTCGTTTTACTGATGTAGCTGGTGCAGACGAAGAGAAACAAGAACTTGTAGAAGTAGTAGACTTCTTAAAAGATCCTACTAAGTTCAATGATATTGGAGCGCGTATTCCAAAAGGGATTCTACTTGTAGGACCTCCTGGTACTGGTAAAACTTTACTAGCACGTGCGGTAGCCGGTGAAGCTGGCGTACCATTCTTCTCTATTAGTGGTTCTGACTTCGTTGAAATGTTTGTTGGTGTGGGTGCTTCACGTGTTCGTGATTTATTCGAAAACGCGAAGAAAAACGCACCATGTATCATCTTCATCGATGAAATTGATGCAGTTGGTCGTCAACGTGGCGCAGGTTTAGGTGGCGGTCATGATGAACGTGAACAAACATTAAACCAATTACTTGTTGAAATGGATGGTTTCGGTGAAAACGAAGGTATTATTATCGTCGCTGCAACGAACCGCCCAGATATTCTAGATCCTGCATTATTACGTCCAGGTCGTTTTGACCGTCAAATTACAGTTGGACGCCCAGATGTAAAAGGTCGCGAAGCGGTTCTTAAAGTACACGCTCGTAAAAAACCTTTAGATGAATCAGTGGACTTAAAAGCAATTGCTGAACGTACGCCTGGTTTCTCTGGTGCAGATTTAGAAAACTTATTAAACGAAGCTGCACTTGTAGCTGCTCGTACGAATAAGAAGAAAATTGACATGGGCGATATCGATGAAGCAACAGATCGTGTAATCGCTGGTGTTGCTAAAACGAGTCGTGTCATTTCTAAAAAAGAACGTAATATTGTTGCATTCCATGAAGCGGGTCACGTTGTTGTTGGATTAATATTGGACGAAGCTGAAAAAGTTCATAAAGTAACAATTGTCCCACGTGGGCAAGCTGGCGGTTATGCTGTAATGCTTCCAAAAGAAGATCGTTACTTCATGACTAAACCTGAGCTTCTTGATAAAGTTGCAGGGTTGCTAGGTGGACGTGTAGCTGAAGATATCGTCTTTGGCGAAGTTTCAACAGGTGCTCATAATGACTTCCAACGTGTAACTAGTATTATTCGCTCAATGGTTACCGAATACGGTATGAGTGATAAGCTTGGTCAATTGCAATTTGGTTCAAGCCAAGGAGGCAATGTCTTCTTAGGTAGAGATATCAATTCTGAACAAAACTATTCAGATAAAATTGCTTATGAAATTGATCAAGAAATGCAAAACATGGTAAAAGAACAATATGATCGTACAAAACGAATTCTTACTGAAAATCGTGATCTTCTAAATCTTATTGCTACAACTCTACTTGAAGTTGAAACATTAGATGCAGAACAGATTAAACATCTAAAAGACCACGGTACATTGCCAGACAGACCTTATAACCAAAATAATGGTAAAAAAGCTGATCTAGTACTTGAAAGTAATGAATCTAAAAATGTAACTTTAGTTAAAGAAGAAAAGCTTGATGTATTTGGGACTGCTGATCCAACATCAAGTGACCTACCTACTGAAAAGCAGGATGGAACATCAAATGACGGTATTCAAGAAGAACGAAAATAATAGCTATTAAATTAGAAGCTGATTGACCTTTGCATTTGCATAAGGCAATCAGCTTCTTTTATTAGTAGGAGATATGGTATGATTCTTTCAGAAAACTGTATGTAAGTGAGGCTAGGCTCGATGATTTTAGTAATGGATACTGGGAATACGAATATTTCCATTGGTATATTTAACGATGACAAACTTATGCATCATTGGCGTATGGAGACTGACCCGCATAAGACAGAAGATGAGTATGCAATGCAGGTTAAATCATTGTTCGCACATGTGGATTTATCTTTTGCTGATATAGAAGGAATTATTATTTCCTCAGTAGTGCCTCCGATAATGTTTTCATTAGAGGCGATGTGTCGTAAGTATTTTTCGCTAGAGCCATTGATTGTTGGGCCTGGTGTGAAAACAGGTCTTAATATCAAATATGAAAATCCGAGAGAAGTTGGTGCTGACCGTATTGTGAATGCTATAGCTGCACTTCATGAGTATGATTCGCCACTGATTATTGTGGATTTTGGTACGGCAACAACCTATTGTTATTTGAATGATAAAGGTGATTATATGGGTGGGGCAATTGCACCTGGGATTAATATTTCAACAGAAGCATTATTTGCACGTGCTTCTAAATTGCCGCGTGTTGAAATTATGCGACCTAGTAATGTTATCGGGAAGAATACGGTATCTGCTATGCAATCCGGTATCGTTTATGGTTATGTTGGGCAAGTTGAAGGTATCGTTAGTCGTATGAAATTACAAAGTAAGAAAGAACCGTTTGTGATTGCAACTGGTGGACTTGCATCTTTGATTGCGAAGGAATCTACAATTATAGATATTGTTGATCCGTTTTTAACATTAAAGGGATTGCGAATAATATATAAGAGAAATCAATAAGAAAAGAGGAATATTTGAATGGGAGACTATTTAGTAAGAGCATTAGGATTTAATAATAGTGTACGTGCGTTCGCGGTAAGTACAACTGAAACTGTTGGGGAAGCACAACGTCGTCATGATACTTGGCCAACAACTTCTGCAGCGCTTGGTCGTACAATGACTGCTGCAGTTATGATGGGTGCGATGTTAAAAGGTGAAGATAAAATCACTGTTAAAGTTGAAGGTAATGGACCGATTGGATCGATGATTGTTGATGCGAATGCAAAAGGTGAAGTTCGTGGTTATGTAACAAATCCGCATGTGGAATTTGAATTAAACCCACACGGGAAATTAGATGTACGTCGTGCGGTCGGTACTGAAGGTGCATTAACAGTTGTAAAAGATTTAGGCTTACGTGATTTTTTCTCAGGACAAGTGCCAATTGTTTCTGGTGAAATTGCAGAAGACTTCACATATTATTTTGCTACATCTGAACAGGTGCCTTCATCAGTAGGTCTTGGTGTATTAGTAAATACAGATGATTCTATCCTGGCTGCTGGTGGATTCATTATTCAACTTCTACCTGGTGTAGATGATGAAACGATTACCGCGATTGAAAGTCATTTATCGAAAATCGAGCCGGTTTCTAAGATGATTCAAAAAGGATACACACCTGAAGAAATTTTAAAAGCTGTACTAGGTGAAGAAAATGTTCAAATGCTAGATTCATTACCAGTGAAATTTGAATGTAGCTGTTCAAAAGAGCGCTTTGGTGCGGCTATTATTAGCTTAGGCGAAAAAGAAATCCGTGATATGATTGAAGAAGATGGGAAAGCGGAGGCACATTGTCACTTCTGTCAAGAGAAGTACCAATACTCAAAAGAAGAATTAGAAGGGTTTATAACGGAGATTAATTCTTAAGGGTTAGTTAAAGTGATTATAAATTCATCTATATCTTAATAAGATAGCTATTTCATTTATATTTTAAAGACTATAAAGTAAAGATTTCTAGGCTATTCTACATTTATGGAGTGTAGAGTAGCCTTTTTATTTATTTTATAAATGAAATGAGCCATTACCTGTATAATTAATAATGTTTTTGATTCTATTGGATGGTAAATGTTATTAAGGAAAATAGTTTGCGTTTTTAGTAGAGTAAATAGTGTTTCATTTGACAAAGGTAACCAATAGGTTGTAAAATCAAGATAATTTAAAACCTATAAAATTACTAGGAATTAGGAGTGAACAAAAGATGAGTAGATTAGTTAATTCAGTAACAGATTTAATTGGTAAAACGCCAATCGTGAAATTGAATAATGTAACAGGACCAAATGATGGTAATGTTTACGTAAAACTAGAATACTTTAACCCGGGCAGTAGTGTTAAAGATCGTATTGCTTTAGCGATGATTGAAGCTGCTGAAAAAGCTGGTAAGTTAAAAGAAGGAAGCACATTAATTGAGCCGACAAGTGGTAATACGGGTATTGGTCTTGCAATGGTAGCAGCTGCTAAAGGATATAAAGCGGTGTTAGTAATGCCGGATACAATGAGTATGGAACGTCGCAATTTACTACGTGCTTACGGAGCAGATCTTGTTTTAACACCTGGAGCCGAAGGGATGAAAGGTGCAATTGCAAAAGCAAATGAACTTTCTGAACAGAATGGCTGGTTCGTCCCACAACAATTTGAAAACCCTTCAAACGCTGAGGTCCACCGTTTAACAACTGGCCCAGAAATCGTTGAGGCATTTGATGGTTTAAATCTGGATGCATTTATCGCGGGTGTTGGTACTGGTGGTACAATTACAGGTGTGGGAGAAGTATTGAAAGAAAAATATCCTGAAATTGAAATTATCGCAGTAGAACCAAAAGATTCTCAAGTATTAGCTGGAGCACAACCGGGACCTCATAAAATTCAAGGGATCGGTGCGGGTTTTGTTCCGAAGGTGTTGAATACTGAAGTTTATACTTCGATCTTCCCTGTGGAAAATGACGCTGCATTTGATACAGCACGTAAAATTGCTAAAGAAGAAGGTGTATTAGGTGGTATTTCATCTGGTGCAGCTATTTTTGCGGCAATCGAAACTGCAAAACGTCTAGGTAAAGGCAAAAACGTATTAGCGATTCTTCCGTCGAATGGAGAGCGTTACTTAAGTACGCCTCTATACCACTTTGACGACTAATTCAACTTCATTAACTTTTAAGCGGGGCATATTCGTGCCTCGTTTTTTATTTTTGTTTATATTTTCTCTAGAACTTTGCTCTCTGACTTTCATTTTCATATACTGTTAGTTGTTGGTGTAATTTATAAAGCGAAATTTGTGGATTTAAAATATAAATTTTATTAATTGGAGGAAGAGTTCTTGAGCTTATCATTAATTAACTACCCATCATTTTCGATGGACAAGCAGTCGTTCTTTTATGCGTTTAAGGAACTTGTAAAAGATGAGCAATACCATTTGTTATTAGAAAGCGGTCGCGGTGGTCAGCAGTCAGTGGCTGGGTGGAACCCGATGGCGGTAGTGCGTTCGACGGATGAAGGTTTACATATTTCTTGGCGTAATGGACAAGAGGAAACGCGACTAGGAGAATCGCTCCATTTGTTAGAAGCTTTAATAGCAGAATATAAGCTGCCTGTTAATGCAGATTTACTTGATTTCCAAGGTGGTGCAGCTGGATTTATCTCATATGATTACGCGAGGAAAATTGAGAATCTACCAAATCTAGCGGAGAATGATTTGCAAATACCGGATTTATATTTTTATCTATTCGATGAATGGGCTGTTCTTGATGCAGTGAAGCAACAAGTTCATTTAATGAAGCTTTCAACTAGCGGTGTTGACCTTGAGCAACGTGCACGCGAATGGCAATTAGCATGCGAAAGTGGTCTGAAATCTCAAGAGTTTACAAAGGGAGTAGCAACGGATGTGGTGCATGATGTGGCAAAGCTACAAGTATCGCTATCGGCTGATGTTTTTGAAGAGGCTGTCCGTAAAGTACAAAACTATATTGCGCAAGGCGATGTGTTCCAAGTGAACCTGTCAGTTAGACAGGCAAAGGAGCTTGGAGCTGAACCTATGCAAATGTACGAGGCGCTACGTTCATTTAACCCATCTCCGTACATGGCGTATATCCAATCTCCTGAATTTGCCGTTGTTTCAGGTTCTCCTGAATTACTTGTGAAGAAGAAAGGCCAAGAGCTTTCAACTCGCCCGATAGCTGGGACTCGTCCAAGAGGTAAAGATGTCACTGAAGATGAACGCTTGGCGCAAGAATTAATTAATAATGAAAAAGAACGCGCTGAACATGTTATGTTAGTTGATTTAGAGCGGAATGATTTAGGGCGCGTATCAAAATATGGAACTGTTGAAGTGAATGAATTTATGGTGATCGAGAGATATTCCCATGTTATGCATATTGTTTCGAATGTACGAGGCATTGTAGGTGAAAACTGTTCAAATGCAGATGTTGTAAGAGCGTTATTCCCTGGTGGCACAATAACAGGTGCGCCAAAAATTCGTACGATGGAAATTATTGAGGAACTTGAAACGGTTCGTCGAGGATTATATACAGGATCAATCGGCTGGCTAGGATACAATGGTGACTTAGAACTTAATATCGTCATTCGTACAGCTTTTATTAAAGAAGAAATGGCTTATATTCAAGCAGGTGCAGGCATTGTGATCGATTCCATTCCGGCAAATGAATATATCGAATCGCTAAACAAGGCAAAGGCTTTATGGCAAGCGAAGGCAATGGCAGAGGAGTGTAATGTATGATTCTAATGATTGATAACTACGATTCATTTACTTATAATCTCGTACAATATTTCGGTGAATTTGGACAGGAGCTTATTGTAAAAAGGAATGATGAGCTAACGGTGCAGGATATTGAGCAGCTTGCTCCAACTATGATTGTTATTTCTCCGGGACCGTGTAGCCCAAATGAAGCCGGTAGGAGTCTAGAAATCATTGCTCATTTTGCAGGGAGGATTCCTATTTTCGGTGTCTGCCTAGGTCATCAAGCGATTGCGCAAGTCTTTGGCGGGAAAGTTATTCGTGCAGAACGTTTAATGCATGGAAAAACGTCACCTGTACAGCATGATAATAAAGGTGTAAATAGTGAGCTACCAAATCCATTCCAAGCAACCCGTTATCATTCATTAATCGTTGAACGTGAAACTTTACCTGACTGCCTTGAAATTACGTCTTCTACAGCAGAAGGCGAGATTATGGGGATTCGTCATAAGGATTATTCGATTGAGGGTGTTCAGTATCATCCGGAGTCGATTATGACAGAGGAAGGTAAGAAGATATTGCGGAACTTTATCGAGTGCTATTGCGAGGTTACTGAAGGAAGTGGTAACTAATGTGGTGCTGGATGAACGGGGAGTATGTGCAGAGTGGGGATCTTAGAATTTCACCTTTTGATCATGGCTTTTTGTATGGATTAGGTTTCTTTGAAACGTTTCGTACGTATGAAGGAGATGTATTTCTTTGGGAAGAGCATTGTAAAAGACTGCAACGAGCATTAGATGACTATCATATCGTATTACCATATAACTTTAATGAATTGTTAACTGTTATTCGTGAGTTGAACAAACGTTGTGATGGGGAAGATGGTTATTTCCGTTTGAATGTATCCGCGGGTACACATGATATCGGATTAAAGCCGACTAGCTATACGGAGCCAACTGTTATTGTCTTTCGTAAACCTTTACCTAAAATGGTGAGAGGACAAGAGAAATCAGCGATATGGTTAAATACAGAGCGTAATTCACCAGAGCAATCAATCCGTCATAAATCACATCACTATGCGAATAATGTGCTGGCTCGATTTGAACTACCATCTTTAGCTGAGTTAGAAGGCTTTTTTGTTAATGAAGAAGGTTTTGTAGCAGAAGGTATTACATCAAATGTTTTTTGGGCGACCGATGGTAAGGTATATACACCTTCTATTGAAACAGGTATTTTACCAGGTATTACACGCCAGCAAGTGATAAATCAAATATCTGTTATAGAAGGTTTCTATACTCGAGAGCATTTAGAAAAAGCGGATGAATGCTTTATCACAACATCCATTCAAGAGCTTATTCCAATTCGCTCATTGCAGGGGAAAAGTTTCCTGGGAAATAAAGGGCCGATTTACAAAGCTCTTCATGAGCAGTATGTTAAAAGTATAAATGATTCGAAAGGAAGATCTTGATGAACCTAGACAAATACACAAGACCATTAACCATCGATGGGCATGTACTCGACTTCCATAAAGAGACGTTTGTGATGGGGATATTAAATGTAACGCCAGACTCTTTTTCTGATGGCGGAATATATAACGATTTAGAAGCGGCAGTCGTACAAGCAAAGCGAATGGTAGCAGATGGCGCGAAGATTATTGATATTGGCGGCGAATCAACGCGTCCAGGGCATACTCAAATTTCGGTTAAGGAAGAATTGAATCGTGTTATACCTGTTATAAAGGCACTCCGTAAAGAGGTGAAAGTATTAATTTCAATTGATACATATAAAGCGGAAGTGGCAAGACAAGCTGTCTTAGCCGGTGCTCATATAATTAATGATATATGGGGAGCTAAGTACGACTCTGAAATTGCTAATGTGGCTGCAGAATTAAATGTGCCAATTATTTTAATGCATAATCGTGACAATGAAGAATACGGGGAAAACTTCTGGGAGGTAGCAAAAGCTGATTTAGAAAAGAGTTTGCAAATCGCCAAAGAGGCTGGAGTACCTGATGCGCTTATTTGGTTAGACCCAGGGATTGGTTTTGCTAAATCACATCACGAAAATGTGTTAATGATGCAAGCTTTACCGCAATTAGTAGAAATGGGTTATCCCGTATTACTTGCAACGTCTCGAAAAAGAATGATTGGTAATATCTTAGATCTTCCTGTTACTGAACGGGTAGAAGGTACGGGTGCTACAGTTTGCTTTGGAATCGATAAAGGTTGCCATATGGTACGTGTACATGATGTTAAAGAAATTACGCGTATGACACGGATGATGGATGTCTTAGTGGGTAAACAACCAGATGTAGAATAAAAAAATTAAAAAATATCCAATGATGGAGTGGAGTGTTAACTATGGACTATATCCATGTAAAAGATATGGAGTTTTATGGCTACCACGGTGTGTTGGCTGCTGAAACTGCTATTGGTCAGCGTTTTAGGGTATCGCTATCTCTAGCGGTAGATTTACAACGAGCTGGTGAAACGGATGAGCTTGAGTATACAGTGAACTATGCAGAAGTTTATATGATCTGCAAAGAAATCGTTGAAGGTAAACCGTATAAACTAATCGAAGCTGTTGCAGGGCAAATTGCTACTCGTATTTTAGCTACTTACGAAGATCAAGTAAAGGGGTTGCGTGTGGAGATGATTAAACCTGATCCACCAATTCCAGGACATTACCGTGAAGTGTCTGTTGAATTGACAAGAGGTGAGTTTCAATGAACGAAGCCTTTATTTCTCTAGGTTCTAATATAGGAGAACGGCTACAAACTTTGCAACGTGCAGTTAAGTTGTTAACTGAACATCCTGAAGTGAAAGTCATGGCTGTGTCGTCTGTATATGAGACGGATCCTGTTGGCTTTACAGACCAAGATGCATTTCTTAATATAGTTGTGCAAATTCATACTTCGTTGAATCCGCAAAAAACACTAGAAATGTGCCAAGCGATCGAGAATGAGTTGAAGCGTATTCGCATAGTTCGGTGGGGTCCGAGAACGATAGACCTTGACATTTTGCTTTATAATCACGACAATATTGAAACAGAGACACTAGTTGTTCCGCATCCTAGAATGCAAGAACGAGCTTTTGTTCTTGTGCCACTATTGGAAATCGCACCAGATCTCATATATCCTAAAACAAACGAAGCATTGCGATCTATGCTATCTAGTGTTGGGAAAGAAGGCGTACGACAATGGAAAACGATCGCTGGGGTAGAAGAATTCGTGCATTTCGAAAACTAAAAAGAATTCAGCAGGTCGAATTTGCAAAAAAAGTTGGTTTGTCTACTTCTATTTTAGGTAAAATTGAACGTGGGGATCGATTGCCAACAGAAGAACAGTTACAAATCATAGCGACAGCGCTTGATATAAATATGAACGAATTAAAAGGTGGAGAATAATCTCCTACTAAAAAAGGGGGAGACACAGCATGACATTAACTAATGACAAGCCGTTCAAAATTGGCGATATTGTTATGGATAACAGAGTAGTTCTTGCGCCGATGGCAGGTATCTGTAACTCGGCTTTCCGCCTAACAGTAAAAGAATTTGGAGCAGGTTTAGTATACGCTGAAATGATTTCAGACAAAGGGATTGTTTATCGTAACGATAAAACGTTGAATATGCTTTATATCGATGAGCGTGAAAATCCACTTTCATTACAAATCTTTGGTGGCAATAAAGAAACGCTTGTAGAAGCGGCTAAATATGTAGACCAAAATACAACAGCTGACATTATCGATATCAATATGGGTTGCCCTGTAAATAAAATCATCAAATGTGAAGCGGGAGCGAAATTACTTCTAGATCCAAATAAAGTATATGAAATGGTAGCGGCAGTAGTAGACAGTGTGAAAAAACCAGTCAGCGTGAAAATGCGTATTGGATGGGATGATGAGCATGTCTTTGCGGTAGACAATGCAAAAGCGGTTGAGCGTGCTGGAGCATCGGCAGTTGCTGTCCACGGTCGTACACGTGTTCAAATGTATGAAGGGCATGCGAACTGGGATATTATCCGTCAGGTAAAAGAGAATGTCAATATTCCTGTTATTGGTAACGGAGATGTAGAAACGCCACAAGATGCTAAGCGTATGCTTGAACAAACTGGAGTAGATGGCGTTATGATCGGTCGTGCTGCGCTAGGTAATCCGTGGATGATGTATCAAACAGTGGAATATTTGAAATCAGGTAAATTAATTGATGAACCGAGTGTTCGTGAGAAAATCGACGTATGTCTACTTCACTTTGAACGCCTAATGGCATTAAAAGGTGAAGTTGTAGCTGTTCGTGAAATGCGTAAACATGCTTCGTGGTACTTAAAAGGTATTCGTGGTAACGGTAAAGCTCGTAATGCCATTAACCAAACAGAGACAGCATTAGAATTGAGAACATTACTAAATGGCTTAGTAGTAGAATTTGAAGAACGAGAAGCTACGGAAAAAGCGATCCACATTATTTAATAAAATTCCTAGCCGTCCTTTTAAAGTGGCGGCTTTTTTCTTTATGAGCTAATGGAATATGAAGTATTTACTAGTAAATGATGATAAAGACGTGAATCGTCAAGCGAAATTGTGTACAATAAGTACATTATGGACTGCATAGCGGAACAAAAAATGAGGAGTGAATATCGTGTCTGAAGAATTAAATGACCAAATTTTGGTGAGACGCCAAAAGATGGCTTCTATTAGAGAAAACGGCTTAGATCCATTCGGTGCCCGTTTTGAACGTACGCATTTATCAAATGAAATAAAAGAACAGTATGTGGATTTCACTAAAGAGCAATTAGAAGAAGATTTACATGAAGTTGTAATCGCAGGTCGTATTATGACTAAACGCGGTAAAGGTAAAGCGGGTTTCGCGCATATTCAAGATTTGGGTGGACAAGTACAAATTTATGTTCGTAAAGATGCTATTGGTGAAGAAGCATACGAATTGTTTAAACAAGCGGACCTAGGAGATATCGTGGGTATTCGTGGTAATGTCTTCCGTACTCAAGTAGGAGAACTTTCCGTGAAAGCATTAGAGTTTACTTTCCTAACTAAATCACTACGTCCAATGCCAGAGAAATTCCATGGCTTAAAAGATGTAGAGCAACGTTATCGCCAACGTTACTTAGATTTAATGACGAGTGAAGAAAGTAAACAAACTTTTATTACTCGCTCTAAAATTATTCAAGCAATTCGTCGTTACTTAGATGGTAACGGATATCTTGAAGTTGAAACGCCGATGCTACATGCAATTGCAGGTGGAGCAGCTGCACGTCCGTTCATTACGCATCATAATTCATTAGATATGGAATTATATATGCGTATCGCTATTGAACTCCATTTAAAACGTTTAATTGTTGGTGGACTTGAAAAGGTATATGAAATTGGACGTGTATTCCGTAATGAAGGTATGTCAACGCGCCATAATCCAGAATTCACTATGATTGAATTATATGAAGCGTATGCTGACTACCGTGACATAATGGCGCTTACAGAGAATTTAATTTCTCATGTAGCGCAAGAAGTATTAGGTACAACTGATGTACAATATGGCGCCGATGTTATTAGCCTAGCTCCAGGTTGGACTCGTTTACACATGGTAGATGCAGTTAAAGAAGCTACAGGGGTAGACTTCTGGGCACCAATGACTAAAGAAGAAGCGCAAGCACATGCAAAAGAACATGGTGTTGAGATTAAAGACTCTATGGAAGTAGGGCATATTATTAATGAATTCTTCGAACAAAAAATAGAAGAATCATTAGTTCAACCTACATTTATCTATGGTCACCCAGTGGAAATCTCTCCATTAGCTAAGAAGAATCCTGAAGACGAGCGCTTCACGGATCGTTTTGAACTATTCATAGTGCGCCGTGAGCATGCAAATGCCTTTACTGAATTAAATGATCCAATCGATCAACGTGAACGCTTTGAAGCACAAATTGTTGAAAAAGAAGCAGGTAATGACGAGGCGCATGAAATGGACGATGACTTCATTGAGGCTTTAGAGTACGGTATGCCGCCAACAGGTGGTTTAGGTATCGGTATCGATCGCTTAATCATGTTGTTAACGAATTCGCAAACTATACGTGACGTATTATTATTCCCTACAATGCGTCCGCGTGATTAAACAATAAGGTTGCCCTATAAAAAAGACTCTAGTTAAAACTAGAGTCTTTTTATTTAGGCTCTATTAGACTGATTAGCTTTTTGTTTGAAAATCACTAAAAAGTTTATTACAATAGAAGACAAGCTATTTTTGTGAACTCCTAATACTAATAAATAAGATTTAACTTTTTAAATAAAGGTATTGCGTTAATATTAATATAGTGGTATATTAATTGAGTTGCTAATTTAGCTAACAAAATGATTTGAAAATAACTTAAAAAAGTTATTGACACTGAGTAGTGAATTTGATAAGATATAAAAGTTGCTGATAAACAAGCAGCGGTAACAAAGTTGAAACAACGATTTGAAAATAACTTAAAAAAGTTGTTGACAACGAAATGTTATTACGATATAATATTGAATGTCGCTAACGAAGTGGCAAACATAATGAACCTTGAAAACTGAACAAGTAAGACGTTAATCAATAAATGTTTTTGGACATCAACTCTGTTGGTGGATCAAAACAAAAAATAGATATCATCTTCGGGTGATACGCTAGCAAAGCTAATGAGCTTTCAAACTACTTTTATGGAGAGTTTGATCCTGGCTCAGGACGAACGCTGGCGGCGTGCCTAATACATGCAAGTCGAGCGAATGATGAAGAAGCTTGCTTCTTCTGATTTAGCGGCGGACGGGTGAGTAACACGTGGGCAACCTACCTAGTAGATTGGGATAACTCCGGGAAACCGGGGCTAATACCGAATAATCCATTTTGTCACATGGCAAAATGCTGAAAGGCGGTTTCGGCTGTCACTACTAGATGGGCCCGCGGTGCATTAGCTAGTTGGTGGGGTAACGGCCTACCAAGGCAACGATGCATAGCCGACCTGAGAGGGTGATCGGCCACATTGGGACTGAGACACGGCCCAAACTCCTACGGGAGGCAGCAGTAGGGAATCTTCCACAATGGACGAAAGTCTGATGGAGCAACGCCGCGTGAGTGATGAAGGTTTTCGGATCGTAAAACTCTGTTGTAAGGGAAGAACAAGTACGTTAGTAACTGAACGTACCTTGACGGTACCTTATTAGAAAGCCACGGCTAACTACGTGCCAGCAGCCGCGGTAATACGTAGGTGGCAAGCGTTGTCCGGATTTATTGGGCGTAAAGCGCGCGCAGGTGGTTTCTTAAGTCTGATGTGAAAGCCCACGGCTCAACCGTGGAGGGTCATTGGAAACTGGGAGACTTGAGTGCAGAAGAGGAAAGTGGAATTCCAAGTGTAGCGGTGAAATGCGTAGAGATTTGGAGGAACACCAGTGGCGAAGGCGACTTTCTGGTCTGTAACTGACACTGAGGCGCGAAAGCGTGGGGAGCAAACAGGATTAGATACCCTGGTAGTCCACGCCGTAAACGATGAGTGCTAAGTGTTAGGGGGTTTCCGCCCCTTAGTGCTGCAGCTAACGCATTAAGCACTCCGCCTGGGGAGTACGGCCGCAAGGTTGAAACTCAAAGGAATTGACGGGGGCCCGCACAAGCGGTGGAGCATGTGGTTTAATTCGAAGCAACGCGAAGAACCTTACCAGGTCTTGACATCCCAATGACCGCTCTAGAGATAGAGTTTTCCCTTCGGGGACATTGGTGACAGGTGGTGCATGGTTGTCGTCAGCTCGTGTCGTGAGATGTTGGGTTAAGTCCCGCAACGAGCGCAACCCTTGATCTTAGTTGCCATCATTTAGTTG
This sequence comes from Viridibacillus sp. d25.2, assembly GCF_055456015.2. NCBI lineage: Bacteria > Bacillati > Bacillota > Bacilli > Caryophanales > Caryophanaceae > Viridibacillus > Viridibacillus sp. d25.2. The sequence continues at coordinate 311,534 of NZ_CM196652.1, forward strand.
GGCACTCTAAGGTGACTGCCGGTGACAAACCGGAGGAAGGTGGGGATGACGTCAAATCATCATGCCCCTTATGACCTGGGCTACACACGTGCTACAATGGACGATACAAAGAGTCGCTAACTCGCGAGGGTATGCTAATCTCATAAAATCGTTCTCAGTTCGGATTGTAGGCTGCAACTCGCCTACATGAAGCCGGAATCGCTAGTAATCGTGGATCAGCATGCCACGGTGAATACGTTCCCGGGCCTTGTACACACCGCCCGTCACACCACGAGAGTTTGTAACACCCGAAGTCGGTGAGGTAACCTTTATGGAGCCAGCCGCCGAAGGTGGGATAGATGATTGGGGTGAAGTCGTAACAAGGTAGCCGTATCGGAAGGTGCGGCTGGATCACCTCCTTTCTAAGGATAATTACGGAAACAGATCTTGGATCTGTCGATTAACGTCTTGCGTTCAGTTTTGAAGGCTCATTGTAAAATGATCTTCAAAACCTTGTTCTTTGAAAACTGGATAAAACGACATTGAAGCAAATTAAGTAACACATTTTTTATTATTAAGTTTTTTAGGCTTAATAACTAACTTTTAGGTTAAGTTATTAAGGGCGCATGGCGGATGCCTTGGCACTAGGAGCCGAAGAAGGACGGCACTAACACCGATATGCTTCGGGGAGCTGTAAGTGAGCTTTGATCCGGAGATTTCCGAATGGGGGAACCCACTGTTCGTAATGGAGCAGTATCTTGACGTGAATACATAGCGTCTTGATGGCAGACCCAGGGAACTGAAACATCTAAGTACCTGGAGGAAGAGAAAGAAAAATCGATTCCCTGAGTAGCGGCGAGCGAAACGGGAATAGCCCAAACCAAGAGGCTTGCCTCTTGGGGTTGTAGGACACTCTATATGGAGTTACAAAGGAATGAGTTAAACGAAGCGGTCTGGAAAGGCCCGCCAGAGCAGGTAACAGCCCTGTAGTTGAAAGTTCATTCTCTCTTGAGTGTATCCTGAGTACGGCGGAACACGTGAAATTCCGTCGGAATCTGGGAGGACCATCTCCCAAGGCTAAATACTACCTAGTGACCGATAGTGAACCAGTACCGTGAGGGAAAGGTGAAAAGCACCCCGGAAGGGGAGTGAAATAGATCCTGAAACCATGTGCCTACAAGTAGTTAGAGCCCGTTAATGGGTGATAGCGTGCCTTTTGTAGAATGAACCGGCGAGTTACGATTACATGCGAGGTTAAGTTTTAGAAGACGGAGCCGTAGCGAAAGCGAGTCTGAATAGGGCGAATGAGTATGTGGTTGTAGACCCGAAACCAGGTGATCTACCCATGTCCAGGGTGAAGGTAAGGTAACACTTACTGGAGGCCCGAACCCACGTACGTTGAAAAGTGCGGGGATGAGGTGTGGGTAGCGGAGAAATTCCAATCGAACCTGGAGATAGCTGGTTCTCTCCGAAATAGCTTTAGGGCTAGCCTCGTGATAGAGAATCCTGGAGGTAGAGCACTGTTTGAACTAGGGGTCCATCCCGGATTACCGAATTCAGACAAACTCCGAATGCCAGTGATTTATGCACGGGAGTCAGACTGCGAGTGATAAGATCCGTAGTCAAAAGGGAAACAGCCCAGACCACCAGCTAAGGTCCCAAAGTAATTGTTAAGTGGAAAAGGATGTGACGTTGCTTAGACAACCAGGATGTTGGCTCAGAAGCAGCCATCATTTAAAGAGTGCGTAATAGCTCACTGGTCGAGTGACGCTGCGCCGAAAATGTATCGGGGCTAAACAATTCACCGAAGCTGTGGATGGACATCTTAGATGTCCGTGGTAGGAGAGCGTTCTAAGTGCTGTGAAGTCAGACCGGAAGGACTGGTGGAGCGCTTAGAAGTGAGAATGCCGGTATGAGTAGCGAAAGACGGGTGAGAATCCCGTCCACCGAATGACTAAGGTTTCCTGAGGAAGGCTCGTCCGCTCAGGGTTAGTCGGGACCTAAGCCGAGGCCGATAGGCGTAGGCGATGGACAACAGGTTGATATTCCTGTACCACCTATTTACCATTTGAGCAATGGGGGGACGCAGTAGGATAGGGTAAGCATGCTGTTGGTTATGCATGTTCAAGCAGTGAGGCGTGAAATGAGGCAAATCCCATTTCTATAACGTTGAGCTGTGATGACGAGGACGTATGTCCGGAGTTCCTGATTTCACACTGCCAAGAAAAGCCTCTAGCGAGGTAAAAGGTGCCCGTACCGCAAACCGACACAGGTAGTCGAGGAGAGAATCCTAAGGTGTGCGAGAGAACTCTCGTTAAGGAACTCGGCAAAATGACCCCGTAACTTCGGGAGAAGGGGTGCTCTAGTAGGGTGAAAGCCCGAGAGAGCCGCAGTGAATAGGCCCAGGCGACTGTTTAGCAAAAACACAGGTCTCTGCAAAACCGTAAGGTGACGTATAGGGGCTGACGCCTGCCCGGTGCTGGAAGGTTAAGAGGAGTGCTTAGCGCAAGCGAAGGTGCGAATTGAAGCCCCAGTAAACGGCGGCCGTAACTATAACGGTCCTAAGGTAGCGAAATTCCTTGTCGGGTAAGTTCCGACCCGCACGAAAGGCGTAACGATCTGGGCACTGTCTCAACGAGAGACTCGGTGAAATTATAGTACCTGTGAAGATGCAGGTTACCCGCGACAGGACGGAAAGACCCCGTGGAGCTTTACTGTAGCCTGATATTGAATTTTGATACAGCTTGTACAGGATAGGTAGGAGCCAGAGATTCCGGAGCGCCAGCTTCGGAGGAGGCGTTGGTGGGATACTACCCTAGCTGTATTGAACTTCTAACCCATGCCCCTTAGCGGGGTAGGAGACAGTGTCAGGCGGGCAGTTTGACTGGGGCGGTCGCCTCCTAAAGAGTAACGGAGGCGCCCAAAGGTTCCCTCAGAATGGTTGGAAATCATTCGTAGAGTGTAAAGGCATAAGGGAGCTTGACTGCGAGACCTACAAGTCGAGCAGGGTCGAAAGACGGGCTTAGTGATCCGGTGGTTCCGCATGGAAGGGCCATCGCTCAACGGATAAAAGCTACCCCGGGGATAACAGGCTTATCTCCCCCAAGAGTCCACATCGACGGGGAGGTTTGGCACCTCGATGTCGGCTCATCGCATCCTGGGGCTGTAGTCGGTCCCAAGGGTTGGGCTGTTCGCCCATTAAAGCGGTACGCGAGCTGGGTTCAGAACGTCGTGAGACAGTTCGGTCCCTATCCGTCGTGGGCGTAGGAAATTTGAGAGGAGCTGTCCTTAGTACGAGAGGACCGGGATGGACACACCGCTGGTGTACCAGTTGTTCTGCCAAGGGCATCGCTGGGTAGCTATGTGTGGACGGGATAAGTGCTGAAAGCATCTAAGCATGAAGCCCCCCTCAAGATGAGATTTCCCATTACGCAAGTAAGTAAGATCCCTCAAAGACGATGAGGTAGATAGGTTCGAGGTGGAAGTGTGGCGACATACGGAGCTGACGAATACTAATAGATCGAGGACTTAACCAAATTTTACTTAACAAACTTCAATGTAATTTATCCAGTTTTGAGAGAACAAGAAATTCTTTTGAAAAAAGAAAAAACACTTGCTATTTTAAATAAAAGGTGTTATAATAATTCTTGTCTTTAAAAATAGTCTAGTGACGATGGCAAAGAGGTCACACCCGTTCCCATGCCGAACACGGAAGTTAAGCTCTTTAGCGCCGATGGTAGTTGGGGGTTTCCCCCTGTGAGAGTAGGACGTTGCTAGGCGAACAATATGGAGGATTAGCTCAGCTGGGAGAGCACCTGCCTTACAAGCAGGGGGTCGGCGGTTCGATCCCGTCATCCTCCACCATTTTTAATAAATCATGCCGGTGTAGCTCAGTTGGTAGAGCAACTGACTTGTAATCAGTAGGTCGAGGGTTCGACTCCTTTCGCCGGCACCATTCATTTTATATGAGCCATTAGCTCAGTTGGTAGAGCATCTGACTTTTAATCAGAGGGTCGTAGGTTCGAATCCTACATGGCTCACCATTTATTTTTAAAAAAATTATATGCGGGTGTGGCGGAACTGGCAGACGCACTAGACTTAGGATCTAGCGCCGCAAGGCGTGGGGGTTCGACTCCCTTCACCCGCACCATAATATTTAAGTTTATCAGCATATTGCGGAAGTAGTTCAGTGGTAGAACACCACCTTGCCAAGGTGGGGGTCGCGAGTTCGAACCTCGTCTTCCGCTCCAAAATATGCCGGGGTGGCGGAACTGGCAGACGCACAGGACTTAAAATCCTGCGGTAGGTGACTACCGTACCGGTTCGATTCCGGTCCTCGGCACCATTTCTTTTAATTTAATATAAGTGATAATATATGCGCCCGTAGCTCAATTGGATAGAGCGTCTGACTACGGATCAGAAGGTTGTGGATTCGACTTCTGCCGGGCGCGCCATTAACGGGAAGTAGCTCAGCTTGGTAGAGCACTTGGTTTGGGACCAAGGGGTCGCAGGTTCGAATCCTGTCTTCCCGACCATTATTACTTTCAACCCATACGGGGCCTTAGCTCAGCTGGGAGAGCGCCTGCCTTGCACGCAGGAGGTCAGCGGTTCGATCCCGCTAGGCTCCACCATTTATAACTTATGAACCTTGAAAACTGAACAAGCAAGACGTTAATCAATAAATGTTTTTGGACATCAACTCTGTTGGTGGATCAAAACAAAAAATAGATATCATCTTCGGATGATACGCTAGCAAAGCTAATGAGCTTTCAAACTACTTTTATGGAGAGTTTGATCCTGGCTCAGGACGAACGCTGGCGGCGTGCCTAATACATGCAAGTCGAGCGAATGATGAAGAAGCTTGCTTCTTCTGATTTAGCGGCGGACGGGTGAGTAACACGTGGGCAACCTACCTAGTAGATTGGGATAACTCCGGGAAACCGGGGCTAATACCGAATAATCCATTTTGTCACATGGCAAAATGCTGAAAGGCGGTTTCGGCTGTCACTACTAGATGGGCCCGCGGTGCATTAGCTAGTTGGTGGGGTAACGGCCTACCAAGGCAACGATGCATAGCCGACCTGAGAGGGTGATCGGCCACATTGGGACTGAGACACGGCCCAAACTCCTACGGGAGGCAGCAGTAGGGAATCTTCCACAATGGACGAAAGTCTGATGGAGCAACGCCGCGTGAGTGATGAAGGTTTTCGGATCGTAAAACTCTGTTGTAAGGGAAGAACAAGTACGTTAGTAACTGAACGTACCTTGACGGTACCTTATTAGAAAGCCACGGCTAACTACGTGCCAGCAGCCGCGGTAATACGTAGGTGGCAAGCGTTGTCCGGATTTATTGGGCGTAAAGCGCGCGCAGGTGGTTTCTTAAGTCTGATGTGAAAGCCCACGGCTCAACCGTGGAGGGTCATTGGAAACTGGGAGACTTGAGTGCAGAAGAGGAAAGTGGAATTCCAAGTGTAGCGGTGAAATGCGTAGAGATTTGGAGGAACACCAGTGGCGAAGGCGACTTTCTGGTCTGTAACTGACACTGAGGCGCGAAAGCGTGGGGAGCAAACAGGATTAGATACCCTGGTAGTCCACGCCGTAAACGATGAGTGCTAAGTGTTAGGGGGTTTCCGCCCCTTAGTGCTGCAGCTAACGCATTAAGCACTCCGCCTGGGGAGTACGGCCGCAAGGTTGAAACTCAAAGGAATTGACGGGGGCCCGCACAAGCGGTGGAGCATGTGGTTTAATTCGAAGCAACGCGAAGAACCTTACCAGGTCTTGACATCCCAATGACCGCTCTAGAGATAGAGTTTTCCCTTCGGGGACATTGGTGACAGGTGGTGCATGGTTGTCGTCAGCTCGTGTCGTGAGATGTTGGGTTAAGTCCCGCAACGAGCGCAACCCTTGATCTTAGTTGCCATCATTTAGTTGGGCACTCTAAGGTGACTGCCGGTGACAAACCGGAGGAAGGTGGGGATGACGTCAAATCATCATGCCCCTTATGACCTGGGCTACACACGTGCTACAATGGACGATACAAAGAGTCGCTAACTCGCGAGGGTATGCTAATCTCATAAAATCGTTCTCAGTTCGGATTGTAGGCTGCAACTCGCCTACATGAAGCCGGAATCGCTAGTAATCGTGGATCAGCATGCCACGGTGAATACGTTCCCGGGCCTTGTACACACCGCCCGTCACACCACGAGAGTTTGTAACACCCGAAGTCGGTGAGGTAACCTTTATGGAGCCAGCCGCCGAAGGTGGGATAGATGATTGGGGTGAAGTCGTAACAAGGTAGCCGTATCGGAAGGTGCGGCTGGATCACCTCCTTTCTAAGGATAATTACGGAAACAGATCTTGGATCTGTCGATTAACGTCTTGTGTTCAGTTTTGAAGGTTCATAATAACCTTATATTTTTTCCGAAAAAGGGGCCTATAGCTCAGCTGGTTAGAGCGCACGCCTGATAAGCGTGAGGTCGATGGTTCGAGTCCATTTAGGCCCACCATTTTTTCTTTTTTGGGGCCTTAGCTCAGCTGGGAGAGCGCCTGCCTTGCACGCAGGAGGTCAGCGGTTCGATCCCGCTAGGCTCCACCAATATTGTTCTTTGAAAACTGGATAAAACGACATTGAAGCAAATTAAGTAACACATTTTTTATTATTAAGTTTTTTAGGCTTAATAACTAACTTTTAGGTTAAGTTATTAAGGGCGCATGGCGGATGCCTTGGCACTAGGAGCCGAAGAAGGACGGCACTAACACCGATATGCTTCGGGGAGCTGTAAGTGAGCTTTGATCCGGAGATTTCCGAATGGGGGAACCCACTGTTCGTAATGGAGCAGTATCTTGACGTGAATACATAGCGTCTTGATGGCAGACCCAGGGAACTGAAACATCTAAGTACCTGGAGGAAGAGAAAGAAAAATCGATTCCCTGAGTAGCGGCGAGCGAAACGGGAATAGCCCAAACCAAGAGGCTTGCCTCTTGGGGTTGTAGGACACTCTATATGGAGTTACAAAGGAATGAGTTAAACGAAGCGGTCTGGAAAGGCCCGCCAGAGCAGGTAACAGCCCTGTAGTTGAAAGTTCATTCTCTCTTGAGTGTATCCTGAGTACGGCGGAACACGTGAAATTCCGTCGGAATCTGGGAGGACCATCTCCCAAGGCTAAATACTACCTAGTGACCGATAGTGAACCAGTACCGTGAGGGAAAGGTGAAAAGCACCCCGGAAGGGGAGTGAAATAGATCCTGAAACCATGTGCCTACAAGTAGTTAGAGCCCGTTAATGGGTGATAGCGTGCCTTTTGTAGAATGAACCGGCGAGTTACGATTACATGCGAGGTTAAGTTTTAGAAGACGGAGCCGTAGCGAAAGCGAGTCTGAATAGGGCGAATGAGTATGTGGTTGTAGACCCGAAACCAGGTGATCTACCCATGTCCAGGGTGAAGGTAAGGTAACACTTACTGGAGGCCCGAACCCACGTACGTTGAAAAGTGCGGGGATGAGGTGTGGGTAGCGGAGAAATTCCAATCGAACCTGGAGATAGCTGGTTCTCTCCGAAATAGCTTTAGGGCTAGCCTCGTGATAGAGAATCCTGGAGGTAGAGCACTGTTTGAACTAGGGGTCCATCCCGGATTACCGAATTCAGACAAACTCCGAATGCCAGTGATTTATGCACGGGAGTCAGACTGCGAGTGATAAGATCCGTAGTCAAAAGGGAAACAGCCCAGACCACCAGCTAAGGTCCCAAAGTAATTGTTAAGTGGAAAAGGATGTGACGTTGCTTAGACAACCAGGATGTTGGCTCAGAAGCAGCCATCATTTAAAGAGTGCGTAATAGCTCACTGGTCGAGTGACGCTGCGCCGAAAATGTATCGGGGCTAAACAATTCACCGAAGCTGTGGATGGACATCTTAGATGTCCGTGGTAGGAGAGCGTTCTAAGTGCTGTGAAGTCAGACCGGAAGGACTGGTGGAGCGCTTAGAAGTGAGAATGCCGGTATGAGTAGCGAAAGACGGGTGAGAATCCCGTCCACCGAATGACTAAGGTTTCCTGAGGAAGGCTCGTCCGCTCAGGGTTAGTCGGGACCTAAGCCGAGGCCGATAGGCGTAGGCGATGGACAACAGGTTGATATTCCTGTACCACCTATTTACCATTTGAGCAATGGGGGGACGCAGTAGGATAGGGTAAGCATGCTGTTGGTTATGCATGTTCAAGCAGTGAGGCGTGAAATGAGGCAAATCCCATTTCTATAACGTTGAGCTGTGATGACGAGGACGTATGTCCGGAGTTCCTGATTTCACACTGCCAAGAAAAGCCTCTAGCGAGGTAAAAGGTGCCCGTACCGCAAACCGACACAGGTAGTCGAGGAGAGAATCCTAAGGTGTGCGAGAGAACTCTCGTTAAGGAACTCGGCAAAATGACCCCGTAACTTCGGGAGAAGGGGTGCTCTAGTAGGGTGAAAGCCCGAGAGAGCCGCAGTGAATAGGCCCAGGCGACTGTTTAGCAAAAACACAGGTCTCTGCAAAACCGTAAGGTGACGTATAGGGGCTGACGCCTGCCCGGTGCTGGAAGGTTAAGAGGAGTGCTTAGCGCAAGCGAAGGTGCGAATTGAAGCCCCAGTAAACGGCGGCCGTAACTATAACGGTCCTAAGGTAGCGAAATTCCTTGTCGGGTAAGTTCCGACCCGCACGAAAGGCGTAACGATCTGGGCACTGTCTCAACGAGAGACTCGGTGAAATTATAGTACCTGTGAAGATGCAGGTTACCCGCGACAGGACGGAAAGACCCCGTGGAGCTTTACTGTAGCCTGATATTGAATTTTGATACAGCTTGTACAGGATAGGTAGGAGCCAGAGATTCCGGAGCGCCAGCTTCGGAGGAGGCGTTGGTGGGATACTACCCTAGCTGTATTGAACTTCTAACCCATGCCCCTTAGCGGGGTAGGAGACAGTGTCAGGCGGGCAGTTTGACTGGGGCGGTCGCCTCCTAAAGAGTAACGGAGGCGCCCAAAGGTTCCCTCAGAATGGTTGGAAATCATTCGTAGAGTGTAAAGGCATAAGGGAGCTTGACTGCGAGACCTACAAGTCGAGCAGGGTCGAAAGACGGGCTTAGTGATCCGGTGGTTCCGCATGGAAGGGCCATCGCTCAACGGATAAAAGCTACCCCGGGGATAACAGGCTTATCTCCCCCAAGAGTCCACATCGACGGGGAGGTTTGGCACCTCGATGTCGGCTCATCGCATCCTGGGGCTGTAGTCGGTCCCAAGGGTTGGGCTGTTCGCCCATTAAAGCGGTACGCGAGCTGGGTTCAGAACGTCGTGAGACAGTTCGGTCCCTATCCGTCGTGGGCGTAGGAAATTTGAGAGGAGCTGTCCTTAGTACGAGAGGACCGGGATGGACACACCGCTGGTGTACCAGTTGTTCTGCCAAGGGCATCGCTGGGTAGCTATGTGTGGACGGGATAAGTGCTGAAAGCATCTAAGCATGAAGCCCCCCTCAAGATGAGATTTCCCATTACGCAAGTAAGTAAGATCCCTCAAAGACGATGAGGTAGATAGGTTCGAGGTGGAAGTGTGGCGACATACGGAGCTGACGAATACTAATAGATCGAGGACTTAACCAAATTTTACTTAGCGAACTTCAATGTAATTTATCCAGTTTTGAGAGAACAAGTTCTCCAAATGAGAGTTTCAAGACACGAGTAATGCGATGTGTATTTGAAGTCGAATATAGTCTAGTGATGATGGCAAAGAGGTCACACCCGTTCCCATGCCGAACACGGAAGTTAAGCTCTTTAGCGCCGATGGTAGTTGGGGGTTTCCCCCTGTGAGAGTAGGACGTTGCTAGGCAAACTAAAGCACAGCTGATTTAATCAGTTGTGCTTTTTTATATAGAAAATACTTATAATATGTATAGTTGTAAAATCCTTGATTTTTTTCTAAAAACTCATATTAAATTTTTTATCATCAGATAAAAACGCCAATGCGATTGTCGTATTTCTTAATGGGGAGTTAGTGAGCATTCTTGTATTACATAATAAATTAATATTGGTGTGAGGCTGTACTAAGACTATTTTATAACGCACAAAGTAACTATCTCAGTTGCTAATATAAATTAATAGAAATTTCATTATATAGATGAAATAGTTTAGCAGTTAGTGAAAAAATATAGTGGCACAGAAATTATATAAAGAAAATGGATTTATCAATAAAGGTAAGAATTCAATGATAATATGACTGAAAAATTGTTATGATATTACCATCGTAATAGCCTCTATGAGCGTAATTTTTACGTGTTAGTAATCTAACCTTAGATGCTGATTAAAACCGCGTAAAACGCTCAAATAAAGCCTTTATAATAGATAGGATTCATATAATAATATATAGGTATATTTAAGTGCAAAATAATTAAAAGTTTTTTCAGAAATAGCTTGAAATGTTTTAATATGCTGTTATAATAATATTTATATTCGACAAAATAAACATCTAAAGAAGCGATAATATTATTGTTCCGAAGTAGCTCAGTGGTAGAGCAATCGGCTGTTAACCGATCGGTCGTAGGTTCGAGTCCTACCTTCGGAGCCATTTTTTTGTCTATGCTTCCATAGCTCAGCAGGTAGAGTGCTTCCATGGTAAGGAAGAGGTCACCGGTTCGAGCCCGGTTGGAAGCTTTCAAATCATCTATTTAGAAGTAAAAATATATCGAAATTTGTATTGCAAGATGAAATTTCTAATATTTTTCAAATTAAGTATTGCTTTTTTATTTGAAAGATGTTAATATAATTCTTGTCCTGTTTTAAGCAGTACAGTATCAATGGCCCCTTGGTCAAGCGGTTAAGACACCGCCCTTTCACGGCGGTAACACGGGTTCGAATCCCGTAGGGGTCACCATTTTTTATAACTATTTTACATATCCATGGAGGATTAGCTCAGCTGGGAGAGCACCTGCCTTACAAGCAGGGGGTCGGCGGTTCGATCCCGTCATCCTCCACCATATTTTTTTTCGGAGGGGTAGCGAAGAGGCTAAACGCGGCGGACTGTAAATCCGCTCCTTCGGGTTCGGCGGTTCGAATCCGTCCCCCTCCACCATTTTTTATATAAATATTCATTATTCATTGTTGGGGTATAGCCAAGCGGTAAGGCAACGGATTTTGATTCCGTCATGCCCTGGTTCGAATCCAGGTACCCCAGCCATTTTAATTATATGAGCCATTAGCTCAGTTGGTAGAGCATCTGACTTTTAATCAGAGGGTCGTAGGTTCGAATCCTACATGGCTCACTTTCATATAAAACTTCAACCTCTTTCTACTTCGTGTAGAGAGGGGTTTTTTTGTGGTTAAAATAAAGTATTTCTCCAATGATATTTTCTTTGGAATGTACGCATTTTTGTATATCTACTAATGGATACAATTTTTAAAATCTGAAGAGTAGTATAGTACTTTGTTAAGTTGCAACATTATTCTCTCAATTGCATCTGAAGTTTTGTATAAATATTCAGAATTTTGTTAGGTTGAGCCAACACGAGTGTAGCATTTACAATATAGGTAGTTCACAAAGGGGGAATAAAAAAATGCATAAATTAAATATTTCATTAATAGGTGTGCCAATGGATTTAGGACAAGCACGTCGTGGGGTTGATATGGGGCCAAGTGCTATTCGTTATGCTGGCGCTGTAGAAAGATTAGAAGCAATAGGATATGGCGTAATAGATGAGGGTGATATTCAGATTGGGGTATCTGAACGTGAGGTATCCAGCGATACACACTTACGGAATTTATCAGCTGTTACTGAAGCCAGTACAAGGCTTGCTAATAAAGTACATGATGTCGTTTTACAAAATCATTTTCCACTTGTTCTTGGCGGGGATCATAGTATTGCAATAGGTACGCTTGCAGGTTTATCAGATCATTATGAGAATTTAGGTGTCATATGGTATGATGCGCATGCAGATTTGAATACAAGTGATACTTCACCAACAGGAAATATTCATGGTATGCCACTAGCTGTAAGTATTGGACTAGGTCATGAAAAGCTTGTAAACATTCGTGATTATGCACCTAAAGTAAAACCTGAGAATATTGTTATTATTGGTGCCCGCTCTGTAGATCCGGGAGAACGTGAATTAATAAAAGAAAAAGGGATTAAAGTATATACGATGCATGAGATTGATCGAGTAGGTATGACGAGTGTCATGCAAGAAGCAATTTTTTATTTGAGGGAAAAAAATGTAGATGGATTACATTTATCGTTAGATCTAGATGGCATCGACCCTCTATATACTCCGGGGGTAGGTACACCTGTCCCGGGTGGTATTACATATCGTGAGAGTCATTTAGCAATGGAGATGTTACATGAGTGCGAAATGATTACTTCAGCTGAATTTGTGGAAGTAAATCCAATCTTAGATGAAAAAAATAAAACAGCAGATGTAGCGGTCGCTTTAATGGGATCGTTATTCGGTGAAAAATTAGTGTGATAAAGAAGGACGGGCCTGCCCGTCCTTCTTTAATTGCTGAAAAGTTAGGGTTTTTGGAAAAAGGGAACTTATTGACAAGTAATTTAGTCCTGAAAAGAGAAGTTTCTTATGAATTCGAATCATTTTCACTTACATATTTGTTATAATTATGGAAGGAAGATTCTTTGAGCAGTTTTAAAAAAAAATCAAAAAATGAAACTTAATCTATAGGCAATTCGTATATAGAATAACAGCCGCATGGGCGGAGGGAAATCACAATGGATGCGTTAATCAACAAGAGAATAAAACAAGTGCTGAAAGGCGATCAAAGTGTGTATTCTGATATTGTGAGCCTCTACCAGCAAAAGCTGTACCAAGTTTGTTATCGCATGCTTGGCAATCAACATGAAGCAGAAGATATAGCGCAGGAGGCATTTGTCCGTGCGTATATTAATCTTCACACTTTTGATTTAAACCGAAAATTTTCGACTTGGCTGTACCGTATAGCGACAAATTTATGTATAGACCGTATAAGGAAAAAGAAACCGGACTATTACTTAGATGCACAAGTTGCTGGAACGGACGGTCTAGATATGTATTCTCAAATTTCTTCAACAGACAGGTTACCTGAAGAAGAAGTAGAAAGAATGGAGCTACAGGAGCGGATTCAATATGAAATTAGCCAGTTGCCAGACAAATATCGAACAGTCATTGTCTTAAAGTATATAGAAGAATTGCCATTGCAAGAGATCAGCGAGATTTTGGATATGCCACTTGGGACAGTCAAAACTCGAATTCACAGGGGGCGCGAAGCTCTGAGAAAACAATTAGGCAATCTGTAGGAGGGATTTCAGTATGAATGCGTGTCCAAAACATATTGGTGAATACATGCATGAATATTTAGATGGTGATATTAGTCGTGAACATGAAATCGAGCTAAAAGCACATTTGCAAAGCTGTGATAACTGTCGACAACATATGCAGGAGCTAAATAGCACAATTGCCTTTGTCAAAAGTGCTGCCGTCGTTTCAGTACCTCTGGATTTCAAGCAAAACGTTATGGTACGTCTACCTAAAGGAAGATCAGGAGCCGGTGTCCAAAGATGGCTACGCCGCCATCCTATATTTGTTGCAGCAGCAATGTTTTGTATCTTAATGAGTGCCTCACTTCTTACAGGCTTTAATGATAATAAAGAATTTTCAGTGACCAAGCAGCCAAACCTAGTTGTAGAGGGGCAAACTGTCATCGTACCTGAAGGGAAGACTGTGACAGGCGATATCGTAGTCAAGAACGGAGATATCATTGTAGAAGGTGCGGTAGATGGTAATATCACCGTGATTAATGGTCAATATATGGCCTCAACAGCAAATGTCACAGGTCAAATAGACGAGATCAATCAAGCATTTGAATGGCTTTGGTATAAAATTAAAAATGGCGGGAAAGAGTTACTTTCATTTTTAGATAAAAACGAATAAAACAAATGAAAAGTCTACTTTTGAGGTAGACTTTTCTGTTTCATCTCAGCAAGTAAAGTAAGAGTTGTGCTATACTGAACACATATGCACTCGCTAGAAAAGTGGGGGATCCACATGTCTTTTATTAATGAAATTACACAATTAACCGAAAATGTATGGATTAGAATGTTAATGAATATTCTGGACATTCTTTTAGTATGGTTTGTTATTTATAAAATTTTAACTTTGATAAGAGGAACAAAAGCTGTCCAATTATTAAAGGGAATATTCGTCATTATTATTATTAGGATTATTACTGTTTACGCTGGTCTTAATACGCTAGGATGGATGATGCAACAGGTTATCAATTTTGGTTTCCTTGCCATTATTATCATATTCCAACCGGAGTTACGTCGGGCACTTGAACAAATTGGCCGCGGTAAGCTATTTGCCCGCAGTAATTTACAAGAAGATGAGGAACGTACAAGATTAGTAAGCGCAATGTCCAAATCTGTTAGTTATATGGCGAAGAGACGTATTGGAGCACTTGTTTCGATTGAACGTGAAACAGGTTTGAACGATTATATTGAAACAGGGATTCCGATGTTCTCTGAAATTTCGTCTGAATTACTGATTAATATCTTCATACCTAATACACCATTACATGATGGCGCAGTAATTGTTCAAAAGAATAAAATAGCTGCTGCTGCTTGTTATTTACCATTATCGGAAAGTCCATTTATCTCAAAAGAATTAGGTACCCGTCATAGAGCTGCCATAGGTATTAGTGAAGTGACAGATGCCATAACAATTATTGTATCCGAAGAAACTGGAGCAATTAGTTTAACGGTTAATGGCGACTTACACCGCGATCTATCAATTGAAGAATTTGAAGCACGTTTACGTAAAGCGTGGTTTGGCCCTGAGCAAGATGCAACAAATACCTCTAAGTGGAGCTGGAGGGGGAATAAAAAATGATGGATAAATTAATTGAAAGCCCATGGTTTTTAAGAATTACTGCCCTGACATTAGCAATGCTCCTATTCTTTACGGTTCAGCCAGGTGAAAAAAATGGTTCTGATGGTTTTTCATCAGGGACACATGTGGACGTACTTCATAATGTACCCGTACAGGTTTACTATGATGATGAGAGTCTAATCGTCACAGGAGTTCCAAAAACCGTAGATGTTACAATCAAAGGTCCAATGGCCATCGTTATTCAAACGAAGGCAGTAAGTGATTATACGGTATTCGTAGATTTACGTAAGCAAACAATTGGGGAACATAAAGTAACTATTCAACATGAAAATTTTTCTGATAAACTATCAGTACAAATGGACCCATCAACAATTGATATTTCGATTGAAGAAAGAGTAACGAGAACATTTAAAATCGATCCTGAAATTAATGAAAAACTACTGGCAGAAGACTATTACGTGAAAAGTATGACAGCGAATCCTAATTCAGTAACAGTTACTGGCGCTAAAAGTGCAATAGATAGCATAAGCTACGTAAAAGCGACAGTTACTGGTGAACAAGGATTAAAGAATTCCTTCGAACAAGAAGCGTATGTCAAAATACTAGATCGTGATATGAACAAATTAGATGTAGAAGTGAAGCCAGCGAAAATTAAAGTGAATGTTGCCATTGGAGAGTATACTAAGGAAGTACCTGTCATCCTAAATCAAAAAGGGACGCCAGGTAAAGATATCACGATAAAGTCATTAACGCCTATAACGAGCAAGATGACTTTATTCGGATCAAAGGCAGCTCTTGAAAATACGAAACAACTTAATGTGGATGTGGATGTATCTAAAATCAAAAACTCTGGTACCTTTAAAGTAAATATTGATAAGCCAGAGGGTATTTCAAGGCTGTCTGAGGACAGCATAAAAGTCCAAGCTATAGTTGAGGAAAATGAAACGAATTCTAATGAAGAAGTAAATAAAGACGAAGAAAAACAGACTGACGAGGAAGAGACTTCATCAATAATAAGTTCAAAAGAATTTAAAAATGTAGCAGTTGAAGTTCGAAACCTAGATGAGGGTTATCGTAGTGACTTTATCACACCAAAGAACGGCACAGTTACATTAACTGTGAAAGGTGATGAAAAAGAGTTAGCGAGTCTAGATATCAACGATTTCGATTTATATATTGAAGCAGAAGATAAGCAGACTGGAAATCATAAGCTACCTATTCAAGTTGATGGACCAAGAAATCTGACCTGGTCACTTTCTAATAACATCGCCAATCTTCGAATAGAACAAATATCTTAAAAGAATTTGATTGAAGAATCGTAGATAGTTTTGAAGGAGAGAACAAAATGGGTAAATATTTCGGTACAGACGGCGTCCGCGGAGTCGCCAATAGTGAGCTGACGCCTGAGTTAGCATTTAAACTCGGTCGCTTCGGTGGATACGTTTTAACGAAAGAAGCCACAGGACGTCCAAAAGTATTAATTGGTCGTGATACACGTATATCTGGGCAAATGCTTGAAGGAGCTCTTGTAGCCGGCTTACTTTCTGTAGGAGCAGAAGTAATGCGACTTGGTGTCATTAGTACACCTGGAGTGGCTTATTTAACACGCGTTATGAGTGGCCAAGCAGGTGTTATGATATCAGCATCCCATAACCCAGTTGCAGATAATGGTATTAAATTCTTCGGCCCTGATGGGTTTAAACTTACTGATGAACAAGAAGCGGAAATTGAAGCTTTATTAGACCAAGAACAAGATGAATTACCACGTCCAACAGGTGGTGACTTAGGATCATTAAGTGACTATTTTGAAGGCGGTCAAAAATACATTCAGTACTTGAAACAAACTGTAGAAGAAGAGTTTACAGGGATTCATATCGCATTAGATTGTGCACATGGTGCAACATCTTCACTTGCAGCACACCTATTTGCAGATTTAGAAGCAGACTTATCAACGATGGGTGCTTCACCAAACGGTTTAAATATTAACGAAGGTGTAGGTTCTACACACCCTGAAGAACTAGCTAAATTGGTTCTTGAAAAAGGTGCAGATGTTGGACTTGCTTTTGATGGTGATGGTGATCGTCTAATCGCTGTCGATGAAAAGGGTAATATCGTTGACGGAGATCAAATCATGTACATTTGCGCTAAACATTTCCAAGAAAAAGGACGTTTAAACAAAGATACAGTTGTTTCTACGGTTATGAGCAATATGGGATTCTATAAAGGTATAGAAGAACATGGTATGCAAAGTATTCAAACTGCAGTGGGTGACCGTTACGTTGTAGAAGCTATGCGCGAAGGCGATTACAACCTCGGCGGAGAGCAATCAGGACATATTGTTTTTCTTGATTACAACACTACTGGTGATGGCTTGTTAACAGGTCTACAACTCGTCAATGCAATGAAATTAACAGGTAAAACATTATCTGAGCTAGCAGCTGAGATGACGATTTTCCCTCAAAAGCTAATTAATATTCGAGTAACAGATAAATACGCTGTTACCGAAAATGCAAAAGTAGCAACAGTAATTGCTGAAGTAGAGCAAGAGATGGATGGCAATGGCCGTATTCTTGTTAGACCATCGGGAACTGAACCATTAGTTCGTGTAATGGTCGAAGCATCAACAACTGAGAACTGTGAAGCTTATGCAGAACGAATTGCAGCTGTTGTAAAAGAAGAAATGGGTTTAACTGAATAAAAAGAGGAAAAGGGTAAGCATATTTTTAGATGCTTACCCTTTTTGTATTTTAAAACACTTAAATCACTCTCTTCTATCTTTGACGCGCAGAAAAAATCGAGTATGTCATGTAGGCTAGCAACCTGGAGAATAGCTAAAGTTGATCCGTACGAATCAGTAGCCAGCATTGAAATGAAATGTTAATGTTTAATTTACTCTAGATGTGGAATAGTTTTAGTGTAGGGTTGATACGTACCCTTATTCAACAAACAACTAAGGAGTGATTGGAAATGGCAAAAGTAGCAACAGTCATAACGAATCTGTTTGAAGATATGGAATTTACAGATCCTGCAAAAGCAATGAGAGATGCTGGACATGAAGTATTTACAATTGAAAAAGAAGCAGGTAATCAAATAGAAGGTAAGCATGGTAAAAAGGTAAAAATTGATTATGGCATTGATGAAGTGAAACCAGAAGACTTTAATGCATTATTTATTCCGGGTGGATTTTCACCGGATTTACTAAGAGATGATGATCGATTCGTCAACTTTGCAAGGGCATTTATGGATGCAAGAAAGCCCGTATTTGCAATTTGTCACGGTCCACAATTGTTAATATCTGCGAAGACTTTGGATGGTCGCGATGCAACTGGTTATAAATCTATCCGTGTGGATATGGAAAATGCAGGAGCGATTTATAAAGACGAAGAAGTATTTGTATGCCAAAATCAATTAGTAACAAGTCGAACGCCTGATGACATCCCAGCATTCAATAGGGAATTACTAAAATTATTGGTAAAATAATGATGGAGAAACCGTTAATGTGTAGACTTTAACGGTTTCTTTTAATGGAAATGGAGGAACAAAAAGTGTTATTTGAACGTATAATATAGTGGGAAATATTATTTTCCCTTGTAAACCTTTTCATTGCATGTTTCTGATTGACTATGAATACTGATTTCAGTATGATGAAGTTGCTGCTGTTTAAAGGGTTAATCTTTATACTAAAATAGTAGCTGCGCAAAAGGAGGAATCAAAAGGAGCGCATAAAACAAAGGAAAACAATTATAGCGCCAGCGCTGAAGAAATTGGACGACACAGATCTTCAGCAGACGAGGTGGAGGAGTATCGAAAGTTTCGGCGGATGCCTCCCGATCGCCATTGCCCGATCGAAATTTTGCTTATAAAACGTTTGAGTAATCAAATGGACAAAAAAGCAAAACGGCAAAGTCACAGCAGCATAAGAATGTTTCCCCGACTTCTTAGGAAGACGAGGTATACTTTCTTGCGGCTAATTTTGCAAACTTCGGAGGAATTTAATATGTGTGGAATTGTTGGATATATCGGCTTTTTGGATGCGAAAGAAATCCTATTAAAAGGCCTAGAGAAATTAGAGTACCGCGGATACGACTCTGCAGGTATCGCACTTCGTAATGAAGCAGGAATTACTGTCTTTAAAGAAAAAGGACGTATCGCTGACTTACGCGCAGTAGTAGAAGAAGATGTTTTGGCTAACACGGGAATCGGTCATACACGCTGGGCAACTCATGGCGTACCAAATCAATTAAATGCGCACCCACATCAAAGTGCATCAGGTCGATTTACACTTGTGCATAATGGGGTTATTGAAAATTATCATTTATTGCAAGCCGAATTATTACAATACGTGGACATGAAATCTGATACTGATACAGAAGTTATTGTGCAGTTAGTCGAAAAGTTTGTAATTGATGGAATGACAACAGAAGAAGCATTTAGTCATACCTTATCTTTACTACACGGGTCATATGCTATTGCTTTACTGGATGCAGCGGAAGAAGAAACAATCTTCGTCGCAAAAAATAAAAGCCCATTACTTGTAGGTATTGGCGAAGGTTTCAATGTGGTGGCTTCAGATGCTATGGCAATGTTACAAGTAACAGATCAATTCATAGAACTACATGACAAAGAAATCGTAATTGTACGTAAAGAAGTTATGACGATTAAAAATCTAAATGGCACAGTAGTAGAACGTGCACCTTATACAGCTGAGTTAGATATGAGCGACATTGAAAAAGGCACATATCCTCACTACATGTTAAAAGAAATTGACGAACAACCAAGTGTTGTCCGTAAAATTATTCAAGCTTATGAAAACGAACACGGTGAACTAGCTATCGACCCTGCCATTGCAGAAGCATTACACGAAGCAGATCGCCTATATATTATTGCAGCCGGCACAAGCTATCACGCTGGTTTAGTAGGGAAAGAATACTTCGAGAAAATCGCACGTATTCCAGTTGAAGTGCATATCTCAAGCGAATTCGGCTATAATATGCCACTACTATCTGAAAAACCGCTATTCATCTTCATCACACAATCTGGTGAAACAGCAGATAGTCGCCAAGTTTTAGTGAAGATTAAAGAGCTTGGTTACCCAGCGTTAACAGTTACAAATGTACCTGGTTCAACACTGTCACGCGAAGCAGATTATACAATGCTCTTACATGCAGGTCCAGAAATCGCTGTAGCGTCTACTAAAGCATATGTAGCCCAAGTAGCGGTACTAGCAATTGCCGCCTATGTAGAAGCTAAGACTCAAGGGATTGAAGTAAACTTTGATCTAAAAAAAGAGTTAGCTATCGTAGCGAATGCAATTCAGTCAATCGTCGACTCAAAAGAAGTCTTTGAAATGGCATCTAAAGACTATTTATCGACAACACGTAACGCATTCTTCATCGGTCGTAATATTGATTACTGCGTAAGTGTGGAAGGTGCACTGAAATTAAAAGAAATCTCTTACATCCAAGCTGAAGGCTTTGCTGGGGGAGAACTAAAACACGGAACAATTGCTCTTATTGAAGAAGGCACACCAGTAATAGCACTCGTAACGCAAAAACCAGTTAGCCTGAACATTCGAGGCAACGTTAAAGAAGTCACAGCACGTGGTGCTAATCCATGCATCATTTCTATGGAAGGCATGGAGCAAGAAGGCGACGCTATTGTCCTACCACAAGTACACTCATTACTAACACCGCTTATGTCAGTAGTGCCATTACAGCTTATAAGCTACTATGCAGCACTATATCGCGGTTGTGATGTAGATAAACCACGTAACTTGGCTAAATCGGTTACGGTTGAGTAGGAGTTATTGCTATTTGAAATAAAGTGTAGCTTTATAAAAAAGTTTGATTAAAATCATCTCACCTCTATAGATTTTTAGAGGTGAGGTGATTTTTTTGTTGGATATTTATGTTAATATCACTATTAAGATTGTGAAGAAATGTACTTAAACTAAAGGGGTGCTTTACTTGAAGAACATTGAGCTAGGGGCAGTTTAGTTGAAGAATGTTGTTTAACTTTTGTTCAACAATAGGGCCATTTCCGTAATAAGGGTTAGAAATAACCGGGGAAAAAGAGTTAGCATGGGAAAATATTTAAGTACCATAATTTGCTAATGATGGAAATTTAGTTTATTATGTTTTAGACTAGATGTGGAAGTAGTTTGACGTAGGAGAGGAGATAAAAATGATTGAATTACGAAAGATAACCGGGGATAACATAGATGAATTAATAGCACTTGAAGTTGGAGAAACCCAGAAAGAATTTATATTAGAAACTACTAACCTCAGATGCTT
This sequence comes from Viridibacillus sp. d25.2, assembly GCF_055456015.2. Classification (NCBI taxonomy): domain Bacteria; kingdom Bacillati; phylum Bacillota; class Bacilli; order Caryophanales; family Caryophanaceae; genus Viridibacillus; species Viridibacillus sp. d25.2. Next base: position 332,691 of record NZ_CM196652.1, read on the forward strand.
TGCAGATGCTCATATGTTGAACACAGATGGTATACCAGCGAATCCATTAGCCATTTATGCTGATAATACTATGGTTGGATTTTTGATGTATATTTACGATACGATGGATCATGAATCATTTGAAAATGAAGTTTTCTATGGTAAGAAGAGTTATTTTATTTGGCACAATATGATTGATAAAAGTTACCAAGGAAAAGGGTATGGTAAACTTGCTTTTGAAAAAATATTGATGGATATTGAAAATATGCCATATGGGCAAGCAGAATATGTAAACCTCTTTTATCATACAAGTAATGTCAAAGCTAAAACGTTATACGCTTCATTTGGTTTTGTAGATACAGGCATCATTCAGGATAACTCGATGTTGGCGATTAAAAATCTAGATGGGAAATTAACAGAATCCTTAGTAAAATAGGATCTCTCAGAAAGAAATATAAGTTATCACAACTTGACCCATAATAAACATCGATTTTGTTAGCTCTGTACTAGTAAAAAGTCACGAATGTTGTTAAATCAACGCTTGTGGCTTTTTGTATGGACATTAATTATGGAGTTTTTTATGCAAATGTATATAAACTTAGCTACAATAATATTTTCAGATAATTACGTAGATGGGATATATGTGTGAAAACGCCCGTATATAGACAATTAATAACGCTGTAAATCAGTATTTTTTAATCATTACTTCAACTTCAACTTAAACTAACAAGAATTTTAGTTGAAGTAGCGTTGCTGTTCTTATTAAACTGAGAGGGATGGGAAAATGAGCGATACAAGGACCAAATTGATGCTGGATTTGCAAAGAATTGAGAAGGATGAGTATCAGTTACGCGAAGGTGAGCAGCATCAAGATTTCTTACCTTTGTTACTTCAATATATTGGCGATCTTCAGCCAGAATTACGGGATAACCTGATTTATCCAATGTTTTATATGTGGATTAAGGAAGAGAATAGGTTCAGTGGAGAGGAGTTGCGTAGCCTCTTAGCTGTTCTGACTGATGAGAATCATTTGTTCTATAATATTGGCAGCGAGGATGATCAGACAGTTTTTACAAGGACGTTCTCTGCCTTGCCTATCGCTTTGATTGTGCAACGCCACAGACAGAATCCATTTTTCAATCAAGCGGAAATTGAGCAATTAATGCATGCAATGCTCAGTTACTATAAAGAGGAGAAGGATCTGCGAGGTTACCTTTCAGTAGGAGGCTGGGCTCACGGCGCGTCTCACGGTGCAGATGTTTTTGTCGAGCTGGTGCAGTGCGAGGAGAGCAGCGTCGCAATGTTGCGTGAGGTTCTAGTCGCTATTTCTGGCATGCTTCATAATGGTAGACACATTTTTAGCGATGAGGATGATGAGCGGTTGGTCAACATCGTGGATACGATGATTGACAAAGAGTTACTTCCACATCAAGAAATCGCTGATTGGATTAGCGGCTTAGCGCAATGCTGCAATTTGCCGAGAAGTCGCAGTCAGGTGATTACTCGCGTGAACAGCAAGAATTTTTTACGCAGTCTCTATTTCAGAAGGGGACAAGATAGCCGAGGGAATGAGCTTAACACTGCCATGCTTGGTACTGAGGCAAAATTGAACAGGTTTTCTATCAGTTAAATGATTAGAGGGGTTGTCCCGAAAGTCACGGAGAATTGGCTGAGCGATTGCCCCTTTTATGTTAAGAAAAAAAAGAAAGGAGATGAAAAAAACCATCTTTTTGATTTCTCTGTATAATAAAAGAATAAGTATTTCGATATTTGTAGTGTAAAAAGTTCAGTTTGAAGAGGGAGTAATCCATGAAAAAGACATTATTAAAATCGATTATAGTTATATCGTATATATATTGTTTAAGTTACATTTTATTTGACTTTCCTAATGATACCTTTGTAATGCGTGCTATTACTGGTGTAATGTCGTTTATTTTTTCTTGTAGTCTATTGTTGAAAATTCTTGATGATAAAAAACTAAAAAAAGTAGCGAGTGTTGAAAAATAATCGGGAGCTATTTTTAATTATTCACTTTCCAAAATTAAGCATACCTTTAACCGAACAAGGCAAGAGCGTTTGTTGAAGATCAACAGTGGAAAATGATTTATCTTTTTTCAAAACGGATTTTTTTATTTATCAAAATGTGGGCTTGGGGAGGCTTTTAATCAAACTTTACTCAACGAGGTCATTGTTTCTAACAAGCCATATTTGCGCAAGAACCTATTTTTTTTCTATTATTATAATAAGTCTCTTTTACGGAAAATAACCAAGCCCATTCCATACATTAAAAGACTAAAAGCGATTAAAATTGATGCTGCAACTATAGAATAATTAAGATGATTAAAACCATTCGTTACTAAATAAAATGGTAATGTTTCAATAAGATTTGTTAATGCTATAGAATCTCTTTTGATAGCTTGTGCGGCTAACTCTCCAACAAATATAAAAGCAACATAGTTTATAACCATTGTGTAAAGGCTATTTAGAAAAATAGATGAAATGAATAAAGTAAATGATAGGACACTAAAGAAGTAAAGTCCGTAAATTAATATAATTTTAATAGCATCCATAAAGATTTCGGAAAATGATATTTCTGAAATAATTATAACTTGAAGTACTATTCCAATCATTACATTAACAATGCCTAAAATTATACTAAAAATCATCAAAAAAATAGTTTTAGAGTTAATGATTTGCGCTCTAGAATATACGCCTGTAAACAATGATCTTGAAGTACCTAAATTAAAATCAGATGTAATGTAAGTACTTGCAAGGTAAATTAAATATAGTTGGGTTAAAAATAAAGAGACACCAAAGTTACCGACGGTTAAATCAGGTTTATCGATATTAAGCTTATAATAAAGAATATTGTCTAGTGTGGTGAATATACAAAATAATAGTAGAAAAAAATAGATTGATTTACCATGTAATTTCTTTAGTTCTATCTTCCAAATATTTTTCATTTTGAAAGCTCCCTCTACAAATGATGATATTTCAAAGGTTTTACCCATTTTACGAGTAGCGAAAAATCTTTTTGGCTGTACTCATGCATTATACAAGAGTTTTTTTTATTTCAAGCTCCTGGAAAACTTTTAAGCAGGAATACTCCTAGTTAATTTCTTTTTTTTGCAATACAATCAAAGTAATAAATCCTATAAATATTGATGTGAATAATACAATAAAGCAATCCATGAGAGTGATAGTATTGTATTGTAAAGCTTCAATTGATATAGCAATCGGATTGTGATTTAAAATAAGTTTTATGTCCCTATTAGGAAAAATCAAAAGCAATATCCCACGTAAATATTTTTCAATAATAAAGAAAGTAAACATAGCAATTAATGTCGCCATTCTGCTATACGTTATTAAAGTGATTAGAAAAGCAAGAAGACATGTAGATATACCAATAATCATATAAATAACAATAGTAATTGGTAATCCACTTAATAGTGTTTCAAATGAGAAAACCTTCTGATTTATCATCCACAAACTATTTGCCCCTAAACGATGAACTATACTAAAAAGAAAATAAAATATTAAAACAGAAAACATTTTACTAAGTACTACAGTAAGTTTAGAAAAAGCACCAGTGTATAAAATTCTTGATGTTTTAAATGCATAGTCTTTAGAAAGAACTAAAGAGGGGATAATAATGAAAATATAAAAAGACAAGTCATTAATTATTTGATAATAGGTATCAATCGTTTTTGGCTGATTGGAATTTATAGAATAGAAATAAAGAGATAATGTATATGCAATTACTATAGTTAAGGAAATCCATAGCTCCTTTGCTTTTAGAATATATCTGAAATCTATTAAAGATAATCGAAGCAAACTAGCCAATTTTATTCCCTCCTAAAAGTTCGAAAAATTGCGATTCTAAATTTTCTTGTAAAGGGTAAATGGCTGAAAATTTTAAATTATTGTTGGCGATTTTAAAAATTAAATCTTCAATACAGTCTCTATTAGTTTCAAAGATAATTGAATTTCCCTCTGTTTTTAATACTGGGATACGCGAATTTAAAAAGAAAATTTCCAAATCTTTTGGTGATTTGGTCTCAATTTTATATTGAAGATTTCCACTAGAATCCTGCTTTAAATCAATTGTTTTTATTAAATTACCATTTTTGAGAAAAAGTACTCGATCACAAATAATTTGGATTTCAGATAATATATGGCTGGATATAAGAACCGATATTTGTCGAGTTTTAACAATGTCCTTTATAATGTTTCGTATTTCTACTACACCTTCTGGATCCAATCCATTAGTTGGTTCATCTAGAATTAGAAGGTCAGGTGAATTTAGTAAAGCTTGCGCTATTCCTAAACGTTGCTTCATACCTAGGGAATAATTTTTCACTTTTTTATTTATAAAACCGTCTATTTTCATCATTTCAATAATTTCGTTTACTTCACTTTCATTATATCCACCTGAAAATTCTGCAAAATAACGTAAATTGTCAAGCCCACTTAAATTAGGATAGAAACAAGGATTTTCAATGATACAACCGATGCGTCTCTTTCTAGTATTTGAATTAGAAAAAGTTATTTCTCCTTTATATTTTTGAATAATGTTAACAATAATTTTCATTAGTGTCGTTTTACCAGCCCCATTTGGGCCGACTAGACCTATTACTTCGCCTTTTTTTATATTAAAAGAAACATCATTAATAGCTGCTTTTCCTTTATATACTTTTGTAAGATTATTAACAGTTAAGATATTGTTCATTTTTATTCTCCTCGTATATTAGTAGTAAGGGCTTTTTTTGATAGAATTTCGAGTCGATTCACACGGTTGAAGAATCAACTAGTTTTTCTAGACCAAAAAGTGCGTGTTTACGAATTTGAATAGGGTATAAAAGCGTATATTTACCATTTAGCAATATACATATTTTAGATATAATACAATTATATTATAATTATGGATGTTCAAGGATGTTTTGGCAACAACTATTGTTGGAGTAGATGAAAGATGGAAGAGTTAGGATTAGTATTGAAGTCATTTAGAGTGGGGAGAAAAATTGGGGAAGTAATATTTGTGCAATTAACTTACTCGATATTAGTACTATCTCATACGATGTAGGGAGGATTTTTTATGATATATGATAATCAAAATAAAATAATTACCACTAAAAGGATAGTACTAAGACTGTTTCAAAAATCTGATGCAGTAGCTGTTACTAAACTTTGTAATAATTATAATCTTTATAAAAATACATTGTACCTACCTTATCCATACGCTATAGAAGATGCTTTATCGTGGATTGAACATCATCTTGATAATTTTAATGCTAATAAATCATATGAATTTGCTATAACAGATAAGGAAAGCGGAGAATTATATGGAGCTATAGCGCTATCAAACAACCAAAAGTTTGATAATGGTGAAATAGCCTATTGGATTGGTGAAGAATTTTGGGGAAATGGATATGCTACAGAAGCAGCGCAAGCTATATTACAATTTGCATTTGATGAAAAGCAATATCATAAAGTATTTGCTCGTTACTTTAATTCAAACCCAGCTTCAGGAAGAGTGATACAAAAATTAGGCATGAAAAGAGAAGGGATATTAATTGACCAAGTGAGGAAAGAAAATCGATATGAAGATCTAGTATATTATGGGATTATTAACTTAATAGAACTATAGGGGTAGTTTAGTTGAAGAGAAATAAGGATTCTTTTTGGTTTTTTGCTGTATTTCGACCATCTAAAAAGCTTCATCTATTCTTAATACTTGAGTACATTTGAATTAGTAATTTTTTCATCAAGGTCCAAACCTTTGAAAATCTAAAAAAGGTTGCTGACGAGTGTTTGTGCTCATCAACAACCTTCTTTTAATGTTTGGTTAAGTTAATTTCAGGATATTTTTTTGAATTTCTTCTCATTTACTCACTTAGCTTCGTTGGTTGTTAAAGCAGGTCTGGTTATAGAAAAAATCGCACATAGTAAAGCTATAATTACGATTGCTCCTCCAACCGGTGCTGTGCTTGTGACTGAACCTGTTTGCTGCAGTACAATACCACCGATTGCAGATCCTAATGAAATACCAATTTGCAAAGCAGAATTATTAAAACTTTGTTGAATATCAGAAGTATTAGGGTCAGTTTGAATAAGATAACTTTGTTGAGGTGGAGCAAGACTCCAGCTTAGTGCCCCCCAAATCATCATGACCACTAGGAAAACGAAAAGTGAAATAGTAGAGAGAGGTAGTAAAAATAATACTACGGCGAAGGAGCCAATAACTAGTAAAATGCTTTTAGGAGCTCCAAGCCAATCTCCTAGTGCTCCCCCAAATGCCCCGCCACATACTGCTGAAATACCAAATAGTAAATAACATATGCTTATCCAATATTGATCAAGATTTAAAGTGGATTCTAAAAAAGGTGTGAAATAGGCATAAATTGTGTAATGTCCTGCTAAAGTAAACATTGTTGCAAGATGTGCACTAGCTATTTTAAAACTTCCAAGTGCTTTTAATTGTACAGAAAGCGGCTTAATCCCTCCTTCTGTAGGTATCGGCTCTAAAAATGTATGGATGAGAAGCATAGATCCGATTGATAGGAAAGCAATCCCGAGAAATATAATACGCCATCCAAAAGCATTACTAATCAAAATCCCAAGAGGTACTCCTAAAACAAGTGAAGAACTAATGCCCATATAAATAACTCCTATAGCTTTCGATCTATGAGCAGGTTCAACAATCCTCGCTGTAATTGTTAGCGAAAGTACAATAATTAGTGCTGTACTCATTGCAGTAATAATTCTCGAAACCATTATTAAAGAAAAGTTTGGGCTAAAATATGTCATCAAATTTCCAAGGAAAAAAATAAACAATGCAATAAGATACAAACGTTTCCGTTCAATTTTCGCAGTCAGTGTAAGAAGTACAGGACCTGCAATGGCAAAAACAAGAGCAAATACGCTAATAAGTTGTCCTGCGGTGCCAAGTGTTACATTTAAATCATCGGCGATAATTGGTAATATTCCACCTACTATTAATTCAACCAACCCTACTGCAACAGTAGAAGCTGCGAGTATAAATACTTTTAGATTCATTACAAAATTCTCCTTTATCTTCTAAATTGATAAAATGTATACTAGTTATTTCTCATCAATCTCAAGTTGAAATTATATTTACTTATGAGTTGCTCATCACAAATTTTAAATAGATTAATACCTAATATTGGAAAACAAAAAACTCCTGACTACAAAAAATGAAAAGACATTTTCTGTAATCAGGAGTTTACGGTTCCTGGTAGAGACCCTCAAGCCGTATTATTGAGGTTATACATATAATTTCAATTAATTTCTAAGACAATTTATCTGTTTTCCAGATTATCATACCATTCGATATTACTCAAGCATAAATTTCGCATCATTCGACACGAATATTGATAATAACATTAGAAAATTACGTTAAATAAGAATGGTCCATTCTAAAACTGATAAGCTTGTCCTAACTTTCTGTTCATTAAATAAAACAATCTATTACTGAGTGGATTTATGTAACTAACGATTCCAGTTAGTTTAACGCATGTTTATTTCCGATGCACTCGGTTTGGAAATTTGTATTTTTAACATAATTAGTATGAAAGCAAGAAGTGAAAATGTAATTCCAACCCAGATTAAATTATGTATTCCAAAGTGAGAAATAAACCAACCACTTATAGAAGTTCCAGCAGCAATTCCAAGATTGGAAAATGAGACAAACAAGCTATTGCCGAATTCTGGAGCCTCTCTTGCCTCAGTCGTTAACCATGCTTGACTGACAATAAGCCCCCCAGAATGGACTGCCCCCCAAACGAACACGATCACAACCATCGAAATGAAATATGAACCCAGATAAAAAGCAAATAAGTATACTACTGCAAATAGCAGAGGGAACATGATAACGGTCTTTGTAATGCTTTTGTGCAAAAACTCTCCAAATAAAAAATTTCCGAAAATCATGATTGTACCAAAGGCCATCAACATGATACTAATCCATGAACCGTTCATATGAGTCACTTGGCTTAGATATTCAGCAAAATAGCTGTACACAGAAAACATAGCTGCAAAGATAAAAATAACTGTCACGATATTTAGCCACAATTGGGGTTTACGTAATATTCCAAGCTGCTTTCCATAAGACAATTTTTCCTTAACAGGCATGGAGGGAAGCCAAGCTAGTATTCCTATGAAAGCAATTATACTAACAACAGCTCCAAACAGAAAACCTGCTTCTAATGAAATCTTTTCCGCGAGGTAAGAAGTCAAAGGCACGCCAAATGCAAACCCGACCGTTATTCCGGAGAAAACTTTTGTAACTGCTTTGCTACTTTTTTCCGGAGAGACAAGATTAGCTGCTGTCACGAGGGCAACTGAAAAAAAGACAGGATGAAAAATAGCAGGGATGATACGGAAAACTAACATCACATCGAACATAGTCGTGTAGGCATAAACAATATTTGAAATCGAAAAAATAAAAACAGCAGTTAATAGAATGACTTTACGGTTAATACCAGAAGCAAGTAACGTCAGAAATGGACCTGAAATGGCAACGACTAAAGAAAATATACTTACAAGTAATCCGGCCTGTGAAGTCGATATATTAAATTTTTTAGTGACCTGGGGTAGGACACCTATAATACCCATTTCAGTAGTAATAATGCCGAATACGCCTAAAGCTAGAATAATGATTAGCAACGGGTTAATTTTCTTCATTTTAAATGTATTCCTCCATTCATATATATACATATCTATAATTATAGATATGTTAAATCAAAAAAAGACCTCCCTTCCTTTTATAGTTTCTTTTTGATGTACTCGGAAAATTCTTGTATTGTTTTTTCGTTCCGACGATAGTACGTCCATTTTCCAATTCGCTCAGATTCCAACAAACCAGCTTTTTGCATAGTTAATAAATAACTAGAAATAACAGATTGTGCAAGTCCTGCTCTAGCTTGAATATCTCCTACGCATACACCAATTTGGAAATTGATGTTTTGTTCTAAATAAGGTCTTTCATCAAAGAATTCCTCTGGATTTTTTAACCACAACATAATTTGACTACGAGTTTCATTAGATAAAGCTTTATAAATCAATAAAGGTTCCATGTATTTCATTATATCTAATTTTATAGATTTGTAAATATAAAAAGAAATTGGGAAAGAAGTAGTAAGCTTTAAAACCAGTATTTCACCGCAGAGGTTTTATAATATCTTTCTTAATTAAGTAAGAACTTCAAATGAAAATGTATCTCCTGAAACCTTAAAATTGCATATCCTACGTTCATTTCGATATGATAAAGCCGTAGAACATAATTCGGAATAGGAGTGAAGAATATGTATCGTAAAGTAGAAGATTTTCTGGAAGATTGGTCTGCGTCTTCAGCAAGTGCGTTAAGCGTATTTAAAGCGATGACGAATGACAAGTTAGACCAAAGTATTGTGGAAGGACATAGTACTCTTGGGTGGTTGGCTTGGCATTTAGTCGGTGCTGGAGCAGCATTTGGTCATTTCGCAGGACTACAAATACCAGGACCTGGTCGTGATCAAGAAGCACCTACAGATGTAGCTGAAATTGTTGATGCATATGAGAAAGTAATAGAGGCTTATAAAGTAGAAACAGCAAAACTAACAGATGAAGCATTACTTGAAGAAGTAAATGGTTTTGCAGGGCCGACTGCGCGAGGAAAACTATTACGTGCAGTAATTGACCATCAAACACATCATCTTGGTCAAATGACAGTACTATTACGCCAAGCGGGATTAACAGTGCCAGGTGTAATGGGACCAACAAAAGAAATGCAATCATAATATCAATTATTTGATGTAAAAGCTCACCTCTTTTGGTGGGCTTTTCTTGTACTATTAAGCACATGAAAAACTTTTCGGGGGAAGTTGTAAAAAAAGAACTATTCAGTAGATTTTATAGATACCTTGCTAATAGTTTAACTATTAAAATAAGATAGATAAGAGTGAATCATAAATCCCATTGGACCTGCACAAGTTTATAAACGTGCAGTTATAGGTCCACGTTTATGAATTTTTATTTTATTATTTATTGAATATGGAGTGATTAAAATGACTATAATATTGTTTTTATTAGCTGGGTTAGGTGAGATAGGTGGAGGATACCTTATCTGGCTATGGCTTAGAGAAGGAAGACCATTTTATTTTGGGATTTTCGGGGGTATAGCCCTAGCTTTATATGGCGTTGTAGCAACATTTCAATCTTTCCCTTCGTTCGGACGAGTTTATGCAGCATACGGGGGTGTTTTTATCATCCTATCAGTTTTATGGGGATGGGGAGTTGATAAGAAAGCGCCCGATTTATATGATTGGATTGGTGCAATTATTTGTTTAGTTGGGGTTTCTGTCATGCTATGGGCTCCCCGTAATTAAATTGCATTGACTAAGCAACTTATTGGCTCTATAAAAATCCTAAGGCAATCGAATAATTTAATAGCTATCTAGCATGTTATTTCAAACCATTGAAACACATGCTTTTTTATTTATCCATTTTTTGAGTAAATCCAAAGAAAAAGTGATGTTGAAAAAGAGGATTGTATTGCTATGTTAGCGAAATAAAATAAAGAAATATAACTTAAAATATGTAACTGTTTCTAAGCTAACGTTATAAATAATAAAGCTAAAACGTAGCTTAGATTGTTAATGAAATTTTTATGCAAAGGGGTTTTTCTATTGAAACAAGCTTTACTAGTGATTGATGCTCAACAAGAGTTAATTGAGGGTAATGAAAAAGAGCAAAGCGTTCTGAATAAAGAGAGTCTGTTGAATAATATCAATTCGGTTATAAATAAAGCAGTGGAGTCGGATGCATTAGTCATTTTTATGAGAGATAAAGATGTTGCTCAAGGTGAAGGTAACGGATTTCAAGTTCATGAGCAAATTAAAGTGCCGCCAACTGCTAAAGTATTTGATAAGGAGGCTACTAATTCGTTCCATAAAACGCCGTTATTGGACTTTTTAAAAGATCATGAAGTCGAGCATTTAGTAGTTATGGGATGTAAAACAGAACATTGTATTGATACCGCTGTTAGAACTGCAACGGTAAATTATTTTGATGTAACTTTAGTTGAAGATGGTCATTCAACAACGGATGCTACAAACTTATCTGCTGATAAGATAATTAATCATCATAATGAAATTCTACATGGTCATTATAATGTAGATAATTTTTCCGTTGTTAGAAATAGTAGTGAAGATTTGTTTAAACCAACGCATAACAATTATAGATAAATAAACTGGGGTTCACTCTTCTTACTACCCATTTTAAATAAAGCATTCATTTTGATTAATTTCAAAGTGGATGCTTTTATCGTTTAGAACAAAGAAAGTTTTAATATGGATACAGATGGTGAATTTATAGTTGATGCTTATTTTATTTTTTAAAATATGAGAATGTTAATAGATCACGTTCGTTGTATATAGTGAGAAAGCTTTTTCAATTTAAAAAGGAGATCATGCCATGAGAATTTCAGAGAAAAATTTTGTTAAGCGTTTAAAGAAACAAGATGAAGATGCACTTGAATATGTTATTGATACGCATATGCCTTTTATAAAAGCAATTGTTTATAAAATTTTACAACCACTTGGGAAAGTAGATTTAGTGGAGGAGTGTATGAGCGATGTTTTTTTATCGGTATGGCAAAAATCAACGCAATTTAAGGGTGATGCAATCGAATTCAAAAAATGGATTGGCATGATTGCAAAGTATAAAGCGATTGACCAATACCGAGCTATAGAGAAACAGCAAGCGAAGGAGCAAGTTCTTGATGGTACAGATAATTTTGCTTCAGGAAATCTAACACAAGATCAAATTTTGCAGCGTGAAGAGAGAAATGAGTTGCTGTTTGAACTAAGTAAATTAGAACCTGTGGATAGAGATATATTCACAATGAAGTATTTCCTAGAAATGGCGAATGGCGAAATTGCAGATGCTCTTTTTATATCGAAAGCGGCAGTAGATAACCGCTTATACCGTGGGAAGAGAAAGCTAGCATATTCCATAACAAAGAGTTTGGAGGAGCGATGGACATGACAAATCAGTATAAAAAGTGGGCCAATTTAAATGTTGAAGATATTGAGCCAATGGACGTAACGGATATTGAAAAGGCACGTGTGAAGAAGCGTATCATTAATAAAAAAATAATAAAGACAAAACAACCAGTTTGGCGTATTGTTGCTGTAGCATTAATGATATTCGTTGGAAGTGCAACAACAGTTAGTTTTGCGATGCCGAGTGTAGCATCACAAATTCCATTGATAAAAAATATTATCAATTATTTTACTTCTGATAATGATAAGTTTTATGAAAAATATTCAGAATACGCAACTGATATTAAACAAGTACAAATGAGCAATGGCATTACGATGATGATTGAAAATGCTGTTTATGATGGTAATACAATTACAATAACCTACGCACTTGAAACAGAGCGTGATTTAGGTGTAAATCCGCGGATTGGGCAGTTCTTTGATGTTGAAGGTAGTATTACCACTGCTGGGAGCGATACAATTCAGCAAATTAGTCCAACAAAATATGTAGGTTTGGCGCGTGTAACTCCGACATTCAAAAAAGACCTAGAAAAAGTTCAAGTGAAGTGGTCTCCTAAAAGTTATACAAATGATATAACTGATAAAACAATTAATGGAGATTGGAAATTTAATTTTGAACTAGAGAAAATTCAAGATGAAATTCAGTTAGTTAATCAATCTATGACAGAAGCAGGTATGACATTAATTGTTAATGAGATTCGTAAAACAAATGTTTCAACGATTATTAGTTTGAAACAAATTACTGAATCGTCGATATTAAAAAAATGGCAATTGACAAGTCCTACTCTTGAAATTCGTGATGATGTTGGCAATGTATATCACGTTGAAGATAATGGTGGCGCAAGTTTTGATAATGGTGCAACTGCTGAATGGAGTCAAACAATGGGAGTAATTGATGAAAAAGCTACAAAGCTCTACATTGTGCCGACCATGGTTTTGAGTTTAGGAGAAGGAAAGGGTCACGAAAAATATAAAATGAAGACAATTGAGATTCCTCTTGATTAAGTCCTTATAAAAACCAAGAATTCGTACAAATATAAAAGTCCATTTCGATTAATTTCGAAATGGATTTATTTTTATTTATAGCCTAATAAAATTTATTTCTGAATTATAAAACATAATATTGCAAAAACTAATTCAATTAGTTAATATGATATAAAGATTAGTTTTTTGGAAAAGGAGTTTGATAGAGGATGAGAATTACGAAAATTGGTACAGTATTTCAACTGTCTTTTATGCCACGTGTATTTCCAGTTAATTGTTACTTAGTAGAGGAGGAAAATGAACTTACATTGATTGATGCAGCCCTACCTTTCAGCACAAAGGGGATAATGGATGCTGCCGAGCGTATTGGCAAACCGATTACAAGAATTGTACTTACCCATGCGCACAATGATCATATAGGTGCATTAGATGCGTTGAAAGAATTATTGCCAAACGCTCAAGTAAGCATTTCTTCTAGGGATTCCTTATTATTGGCTGGGGATTCCACCTTGTTACCAAATGAAAAAGATAAACCAATTCGTGGTGGAGTTCCAAAAAATATTAAAACTAAACCAGATTTATTATTAGAAGACGGCGATCGCATTGGTTCACTAGAAGTAATCGCGACGCCAGGTCATACACCTGGATCCATAACTCTTTTAGATACACGCAATCGTAGTCTGATTGCAGGTGATGCCTTTATAACAAGAGGAAAGATAGTAGTATCTGGGTTAATGAATGCTTTATTCCCGTTTCCAGCTTTAGCTACATGGGATAAACGTATAGCTCTTGAGAGTGCAAAGAAATTGATGAGTTATCAACCAAGTCTGCTTGCGGTAGGGCATGGCAAAATGCTGAAGCAACCAGGGGCTAAAATAGAGCAGGCAATAGCGGAAGCAGAGAAAAAGTTCTAACAATCTAAATAGGAAGTGACAATGAAATGACTCGTCGTATGAAATTAGATGTATCGATTATTTTAGAAAAAGCAACAGAGTTAGCTGATGAGAATGGTTTAGATCAATTTTCGCTAGGCTCATTAGCCGAGAAATTAGGAGTACGTCCTCCTTCCTTATATAATCATTTTGAAGGTCTAAATGGATTGAAGCAGAAGCTAGCAATTCATGGGGTTAAAAAACTTTATGAATATATGCTTCAGGCTGCAGTAGGAAGATCGGGTGATGGAGCAGTACGTGCAGTGAGTGAGGCGTATATTCAATTTGTCAGAACTCACCCTGGGCTTTATGACGCTAGCAATCGTTTTCCGGATGCTGATGATAAAGAATTACAACAAGCCCATGATTTAGTCGTACAGTTAGTTGTTCAAGTACTACAAGCCTACAATTTGCAGGAGGAAACAGCGATTCATATGGTCCGAGGATTACGAAGTATACTACATGGATTTACTTCTATTGAGCAAATGGGTGGTTTTGGAATGCCGCTAGATATTGATAAAAGTTTTTTAATTCTCATTAATACTTTTATTGAAGGTATTCATACAGTTGTTATTAATGAAGGTACGTTTGAACAGGAGGAATAATTCAGGTGACATTACTAACAGGTCAACCGATTCTACGGCTGTTCAAACAATTGGCGAAAGGGTATGACGGTTTTATAATTAGCGCTAATTATTTGAGTGATTAATAAAGTAATTTTTAGTGATTAAAGAAGTTGCTAGACAAAATGAAATTACTTTCCCTAACATTTATTTTTCAATTCATAATAATGTTAGCCCTAAATGATATCAGCAGTTGATATCGTTTAGGGCTATTTTTTATTGAAGTATTTATGTTGAAAAAGATTTATTGCTCAATTATAATTTACCTAACGATAGGTAAATTATAATTTGATATCTTTTCAACAGTTATGGATATCAAATTTTGGGGGATGGATGACATGAGTAAAACTAAAGGCCGCATTACAGGACTCGATTTCGCTCGCTCTTTAGCAATGTTTGGCATGTTCATAGTGAATTTTACTGTTATTACTGGTGCAGAGACGAATGGACCTAATTGGTTAGTTCGTTTGACTACGATTTTTGAAGGGCGTGCTTCAGCACTTTTTGTATTACTTGCGGGTATAGGTATTGCGTTAATGACTCGTAAGGCAAGAGAAGGACACGATCAGCAATTGATTGGAGATATGCGAATCGTTATTTGGAAGCGTGCGTTATTTCTATCTATAGCAGGTTTGGGATTGTATATGGTAGGGTGGACCGGCGATATTCTCCATTATTACGGGGGCTATTTATTTTTCATAGGTTTCTTAATTAGTTTTCCTAAAAAAGTGCTCTTAATCATTTCGATTGTAGTTGTTATGATTGCGCAATGTATACAGTTAACATTTGATGTTTTTGTAGGATGGAATCCTGATGCATTGTATATGGATTATGTGGATTTTTGGACTATTAAAGGATTTTTGCGTAATCTTCTCATTAATGGCTACCATCCAATTTTCCCGTGGTTCGCTTTTATATTAATTGGATTTATCATAGGTAGTCTTGAACTGAAAAGTAATCAAGTACGCCGAAAACTATTATTGGTGGGCGTGATAATTCTTTTCCTTACAGAAGCTCTGTCAAAGATATTGATTTCTCAAGCTGCCTCCATGTTAACAACGGAAGTAGCGGAATTTTTGTTTAATACAGGTCCTATATTGCCGAGTATTCTTTATATTACCTCTGCGAGTGGTTCAGCTTTAATCATTTTAATCGTTGCCTTATACATTACTGAGCGATTTACAAAGAGTAAGCTTGTTACATCAATCACTGCCTCTGGGCAAATGACATTAACACACTACATTGCACATATTCTTATTGGTGTAAGCTTTCTAGAATGGATTGGTCGAGCTGAGCATCAATCACTAACCTTCATATACAGCTTTTGCATTATGTTCTATATAGTATGTATTTTATTTAGTACACTATGGCAACGGAAATTTTCAAGGGGACCAGTAGAATACTTGATGAGATATTTAACCAAATAGTGTTTAGTGACGATTAAGTCATTTAAAAACAAATGGAGTTCCAAAAAAGATGGAGTTAATTGGGAACTTGGTTTATTTTTTCCTTTTTATCTTGTATAATAAAAATTAGAATATTTAGATATCTCTTTGATTTATTAAGGAATGGAAACCTTTAATAAAAATTAAACAGAACAAATTTTAAGAAAAGAGGAATAGCTATGATTCAGTTTGAAAAGACGAACATTAAGCAATTTTTACAAAATTTAACGGTTAGTGATTTTGCGGTTAGTCCTGATGAAAAGCAGATTGTATTAAGTACTAATTTTAATGGACATTTTAATCTATGGGGAATGGATGTAGAGAAAAAATTTCCATATCAAATGACTTTTAATAATCAAATTTCAAACTTTATTACATATTCGAAAACAGGTGAATTCCTTTTAGCTGGATTTGATAAAGATGGCGATGAAAATAGTCAAATTTATGCAATTGCACCTGAGGGAGGAAGCCTAGTACCAATTCGCTATATTGAGGGAGAGCGTCATTTCTACGCACATTTGACTGAGGATGGTAGACATCTTTATTATTCAACTACAGCTGGAAATTCGACTTATTTAAATAGTCTAGTTTATGACATTGAGAGTGGAAAGGAAAAGAAACTTATAGAGGGTAGTATTGCGCCTACTTTTATCGCTACAGTTAGTCCTGAAGAAAAATCATTTGTTTATATTAAATCGTTTGGTAATACGTATTCATTAGCATATGTACAGACCGATGTTGAAGATGTATTGCTTACACCACCAACGGATAAGCAGCATACAGTATCCGATCTTATATATACTTCTGAAGGCGAAATTTATTTTTTAACAAACTACGATGACGATCTTAGCTATTTAGCGAAATTTGATATTCAGTCAAAACAATTTAAAAAGGTGCTTCAATTAGAAAAAGAAGACTTTACAAAAATTTACTATTCGAAAGAGGAGCATGCACTATATATTGTTGGGTCTTATGGTGTAGAGGATCGTCTTTATCGCTATACAGTTGCAGATGGAAAAAATGAAAAAATCGAAATACCTGTAGATATTATTGAGAAAATGGTTATCATGCCAAGCGGACATTTATATTTGCTTGGCAAAACGGCTACGAAGCCGAATAATATCTTTGTTTCAAAGGAAAAGGGAAGTTCATGGTTGGAGTTAACTCACTATAGAGTACCAGGTGTTCGAGAAGCGGATTTAGTGGAACCCGAAGTCCTCCGTTATCCATCGTTTGATGGTTTAGAAATTGAAGCACTCTTGTTCAAGGCGAAGGAAGAAAATTCGAATGGTTATGTTATTTTATGGCCACATGGTGGTCCACAATCAATAGAACGTAAATCATTTCGACCAATGTTCCAATTCCTTGTTAACCAAGGATACTCTATTTTTGCACCTAACTTTAGAGGCTCATCAAACTACGGTTTAAAATTTATGAAAATGGTTGAGGGTGATTGGGGCCATGGCCCTCGTCTTGATAATATTACAGGGATTGATTGGCTTATTGAAAAAGGCTATACAGATCGTGATAAAATGCTGCTTTTAGGTGGTAGCTATGGCGGCTATATGGCACTTCTCCTACACGGCCGTCACGCAGATTACTTTAAAGCGGTTGTCGATATTTTTGGTCCAAGTAATTTATTTTCATTTATTGAGTCTGTTCCGGAGTTTTGGGGACCATTTATGAAGCAATGGATAGGTGATCCAGAGCAGGATAAGGATAGATTAATAGCTGATTCACCAATTACGTATTTAGACGGTATGACGAAGCCAATGTTAGTTATTCAAGGGGCGAATGATCCTCGTGTTGTTCAGAAGGAATCTGACCAAATTGTAGCTGCGTTAAAGGAAAAAGGGCGAGAAGTGGAATATACTGTACTAGAAGATGAGGGACATGGATTCACGAAAAAGGCGAATGAAATTTACGTGTACGAGAAAATACTCGAATTCTTTAATACACATAGCATTAATGAAAAAATGGTAGCTAATACTGAAATTTAAATAAAGGCTACTTTTCGTTTTAAATACTGAACGAAAAGTAGCCTTTATGATTTTTTGATATTTAGTTTTCAAGGTTATTTTACATTTTAAATTTGCTAATCAAATCTTGCAATTCAACAGCAAGCGTAGACAACGATTTTGTAGAAGTGGAGACTTCCTGCATCGCTGCTAATTGTTCTTCCGTTGTTGCAGCTACTCTTTGAGAATGTTGCGAAGCTTCTCTTGTTGCGTGTGTATTGTTAGAAACAGTAGCGGCAACCTCTTGAGCGCTAGCAGACATTTCCTCTACAGTAGCGGCCATATCAGTTACTTTTTCTTTCATACTTAGCAATTCACTGGCAATTTCCTTAAAGCTTGCGTCTGTTTTGCTGACAATATCTAGCCCATCTATTACTTCTAATTTGACGTTATTCATCGATTCTGTAGAACGAGACATATTAAGTTGAATATCTTGTATTAAATTTGAGATTTGTTGAGAAGACCTTTGAGATTGCTCAGCAAGTTTACGAACTTCTTCTGCAACGACGGCAAATCCTTTTCCGTGTTCACCTGCACGGGCAGCTTCAATAGCGGCATTTAATGCTAATAAATTGGTTTGATCAGCAATATCGTTAATTACTTTAGAGATTTCGCCGATTTCGGTCGAACTTGAATCAAGTAATTGAAGAACTTCACCACTTTCATTAACTTTTTGGTGGATTGAGTTAATTTGTTTTACTGTTTGTTCGACGTAGACATTCCCTTGTTGTGTTTGGGAAGTAATCATTGCTCCAACTTCAGATATATCTGCGGAGTTCTCTGCTAAATTTTGAATTGCTATAGTCACTTCTTCCAGAGATTGTGAACTTTCTAATAGACTGTTTGTGCTT
Organism: Viridibacillus sp. d25.2; assembly: GCF_055456015.2. Lineage (NCBI taxonomy): Bacteria > Bacillati > Bacillota > Bacilli > Caryophanales > Caryophanaceae > Viridibacillus > Viridibacillus sp. d25.2. Next base: position 351,585 of record NZ_CM196652.1, read on the forward strand.
TCTTCTGAGCCACTAGCAATAAGCTGTATAGAATTTGTTATTTCCTCTGTCGCTTTGCTAGTTTCATCTGCAACAGCTGTTAGTTGTTCAGCTGAAGAAGCCACATGCTCTGATGATTGATTTATTTGAATGAGAAGCGCCTTCATGTTTGATTTCATAGTGTTAAAATCATTTGTCAGTACACCAATTTCATCATTAGTAGTAACTTCCACATCTTCCCCTGAAAAATCACCAGAAGCTGTTCGATTTAATTCACGGCTAATTTGTGTAACTGGCTTCGTTAATCTGCTGGAGAATATGTACGCGATAATGATCCCAATAATAATTGCTATGCCTCCAATAATACTTGTCGTGATAGCAACTTTAGAGGCGCCGCTGTTAAATTCTTTTTCAAATGATTTTGAGGTAATCGTCCATCCCCAATAAGGTTCTTTCTGAGCGTAGGCTATATTTCCTTCAATTTTATTTGTATTGGCATTCATCCATTTGTAAGTAATATAACCGCCTTTTTCTCCGGCTTTTAAAAGCTCTTTCCCGATTAATATGCCGTCTTCCGTTTCTGTATTCATGAGTTCTGCACCTTCGTTCCGAGGGTCCATCACGTTAATTGCATTTTCATCAATGGCATATACAAAACCGTTTTCTCTAATTGTATATTCTTTTTTTATAGGCCGTTTATTGTCGGCGTCTTTTTTTCCAAATAATTCAACTCTTAATTTTTCTTGAGCTTCTTCTAAAGTAAGGTTTCCGTCTTTAACTTCTTGATCTAATACAGAAATCATAGCGATGACCATATTTGTATTTTGTTGTAGTTCTTCTATTCCAGATGAAGTTAATTCCTTTTTGGAAGTAGAGTATGTACTGAATCCTATAATTGTTGTAGGAATGATTAATAAAAGGGTACATAGAATAATCAATTTTCGTTTGAGTGACACCTTAATTTTGTTCATTTTCCATCTCCATTAATATAATTTTTTTTATATTGTTAAATATGAAATCGGTGGAACTTTTACCTTATATTAAATAATATCGACATTTTTCTACAATTATTAATGAAGTTAAGTTAGCGCTATAAAATAAAATTAATGCTAAAAACTGTAATAGATCCTTAATTTTCATCATATTAAATGGCCTATAATTTCCATGGATTTTTGTTGCTACATTAACTTTTTTTATATGTTTGCTCAAGCAAGGAATAATCAATACAAAATAGTACAACCTAACCTCACTGACATATTTAAGGGAGGATTTATATTGAGTAAAATTATACAAATTTCTTTGGCGGTGCTTCTTGCAATTTCTTTAGTTGGATGCGGAACGAATAGGGACTCCAATGATCCAGCCAAAAATGAAGTGCAAAATAATGCTACAACACCAAGCAATGATAAGAATGTAACGACTGAAGAGAAAACTACTGAAGAAAAAACGACTAAAGGAAATGAAGATAAACTTAAATTAGCAAATGACGTGGCAGAAAAAATAACAGAAATGAAAGAAGTGGACACGGCTACTGCTATTGTATTTGAGAAAAATGCATATGTGGCTGTTATGCTAAAAGAGGGAACTAAAGGAAACAAAGAGATAGAGAAAAAAATTGCAGATTTAGCAAAAGAGGTTGACACTAATTTGAAAAATGTATATGTGTCATTGAATCCAGATGTTGTAAAACAAATGAATGATTACAGAGATAAAATCAATGCTAACGAGCCTATTGAAGGAATCTTCAAAGAATTCTCCGATATGATAAAAAGGGTATTCCCTACTGCTCATTAAGTATAAACATAACGGACAACTGGTATGTAGAGCCTGTTTTGATTGGTTTTTTCAAAACAGGTTCTTTCTCTTTGCAATATTGATGAAGTGAAAATCTGTATCCCTTAATAATATATAAATCAAACTGTTGACAGGATAAAAAAACTCTGTTAAATTTATCTTAAATTCAAGATAAATGAATTCGAGATAATGTGTTTCTTCGAAAGGAAAAAGTATGTTGCAGATAAATAATAATCTCAAAGCATTGACTGTACTGCTTCGAGCAACGCAAACTGTTCAAGATGTATTGAGAAAAGACATGAGTCAATTTGGTTTAAATCAAACCGAATTTGCAGTGTTAGAATTGCTTTACCATAAAGGTGAGCAGCCCATACAGCATATTGGTAAGAAAATTTTGATTGCAAGTAGTAGTATTACTTACGTTGTAGATAAATTAGAGAAAAAAGAATTAGTACGACGTAGAGCCTGTCCAGATGATCGTCGAGTAACTTATGCTACGATTACAGATTCAGGAAGGGGATTTATGGATAATGCTTTTCCCGAACATGAAAAGAAAGTAAATGCTATCTTTGAAGAACTATCCGAACACGAAGTAGAAGTTGCTATTGAGCTTTTTAAGAGAATTGGTCTTCACGCTAAGGATATATAAATTTTTTTAACTATATATCTCGAATTCGAGATATATAGTATGGTTAAACTAAATATAATCATGGAGGAATACAATATGAACCATTTAAAAGGAATTCACCACGTAACAGCTATCACAAGTAGTGCGGAAAAAAACTACGAATTTTTCACATATGTTTTAGGTATGCGTTTAGTGAAAAAAACTGTAAACCAAGACGATATTCAAACGTATCATTTATTTTTTGCTGATGATAAAGGGAGTGCAGGAACGGATATGACATTCTTCGATTTCCCTGGTATTCCAAAAGGTGTACATGGTACAAATGAAATTTCAAAAACATCATTCCGTGTACCAAATGATGCAGCATTAGATTATTGGGTAAAACGTTTTGATCGACTAGAAGTAGCTCATACTGGCATTAGTGAACAATTTGGTAAAAAGACGCTTTCATTTGTAGATTTTGACGATCAACGCTATCAATTAATTTCTGATGAAAACAATAAAGGCGTTGCTAGTGGAATACCATGGCAAGATGGACCTGTTCCTCTAGAACATGCAATTACAGGATTAGGACCAATCTTTATTCGCATCGCTAATTTTGATTACTTTAAGGAAATGTTGGAAAAGGCATTAGCATTTAAAGAAATTAATCAAGAAGGATCATTCCACTTGTTTGAAGTTGGCGAGGGAGGTAATGGTGCACAAGTTGTTGTAGAACACAATTCCGCTCTCCCTCAAGCGCAACAAGGATTTGGATCAGTTCATCATACCGCTTTCCGAGTAGAAGACCATTCTGTTCTAGAAGAATGGATTCATCGTATGGAAGGCTTTGGATTCAACACTTCAGGATACGTTAATCGTCATTTCTTCGAGTCATTATACGTGAGAGTTGCACAAGGAATTTTATTTGAATTCGCAACAGATGGTCCTGGTTTTATGGGAGATGAACCATATGATACTCTTGGAGAAAAGTTATCTTTACCTCCGTTTTTAGAACCAAAACGTGAGCAAATCGAAAAGTTAGTTCGTCCAATCGATACAGTAAGAAGTACAAAAGAATTCATTAAAGAATAGTATTTAAAGTAATCTAAGAGGTGGAAAAATGAGCATTTTTAATAAATTATTTGGAAAATCAAACGAAAACCGATGCCGTTAATTTCCGTTCCAGCGGACGTTTTCCTGGGGGCGAACCTTGAGCCTCCTCGTCGCTAACGCTCCTGCGGGGTCTCAAGATGTTCGCTAGTTCCCCAAGGAGTCGCCGCCTGCACTCCAATCAACTAGTTTATCTTTTTTCCTAGTTTTTCATTCTTTCCGGTTCACACACACGATGCCACGCATACAAAAGCAAAGGTATTCAGTTTCCATAAAATCAACCGAACATGAAGAGCAAGCAGCTTTTCAAAAAGCGGAAAGATTCAAAGACTTAGAGAAAAAGCGCTATAAAGTTTAGGCGAAGAATAGTGTGTAGAAAAATCTGCATCTACAATACGGCAAAATCGGTGGGTTTATTTGGCCTGAAAGTCCAAGGAGCTTCAACAATATCTGCGGTGAATTTGAAACGTATCTTAAAGCTATTAAATGAATAATAAGGGGAATACAAAAAACACCGGCACTTTCTGTTCAAAATCGAACAAAAAGTGCCGGTGTTTACTATTGGAGAACAGTACATCTTTTTTCAGTGCCCTCTGTGTTTTATAGGGGATTATTTTTTAGATGAGTATCCCGTTGGTAAATCTGAAGAAACTTCTCTTTAAATTTTACCAGTGGATTTTTTGGAGAATTGGAGTTTTTGTGATGTTTTAAATCGGCTTTTTACAAATACAGAGTTCAAATAAAATTCTATTGTGATGCAGTCAAATAATTGTTGGTTTCTGAAAATAAAATATATAATTAAGGAAGAATAAGGAGGTTTTTTATATGCAAAATTTTACTTTTTGGAATCCTACGAAACTCATTTTTGGACAAGGACAGTTAGAGCAGATAAAAACCGAGGTGCCGAAATACGGTAAAAAGGTATTAGTTGTTTATGGTGGCGGAAGTATTAAAAGAAATGGTCTATACGACAATGTGATGAATATGTTAAATGAAATAGGCGCAGAGATATTTGAGCTTTCTGGAGTAGAACCTAATCCTCGACTTACAACAGCTAGAAAAGGGATTGATATTTGTAAAACTGAAAATATCGATTTTATTTTAGCAGTTGGAGGCGGTAGTGTAATCGATTGTACGAAGCTTATTGCAGCAGGAGCAAAATATGACGGAGATGCATGGGATTTAGTCGTTAAAAAAGCATTTGCAACAGAAGCTCTTCCATTCGGAACGGTATTAACACTTGCTGCAACAGGCTCTGAAATGAATGCTGGTTCTGTTATTACGAATTGGGAAACTCAAGAGAAGTATGGTTGGGGAAGTGCTGTAACATTCCCGCAGTTTTCAATTTTAGATCCAGTTAATACTTTCTCAGTTCCTGAAAATCAAACGATTTATGGAATGGTAGATATGATGTCGCATGTATTAGAACATTATTTCCATCTTGAAGAAAACACGCCTTTCCAAGATCGTATGTGCGAATCTTTATTGTTAACTGTCATGGAGACTGCACCAAAGTTGTTAACTGACCTTGAAAATTATGAGTATCGTTCAACGATTTTATATAACGGCACTATGGCATTAAATGGAATATTAAATATGGGCTATCGTGGAGACTGGGCTTCTCATAATCTTGAGCATGCCGTTTCTGCAGTTTATGATATTCCTCATGGTGGTGGACTTGCGATTCTATTCCCTCATTGGATGGAACACAATCTAAAAGTGAAACCAGCACGATTTAAACAATTGGCTGTACGAGTATTTGGTGTTGATCCTGAAGGGAAAACTGATGAAGAAGCAGGCTTAGAAGGTATTCAGAAATTACGCGAATTCTGGAACAGCATCGGGGCTCCATCACGTCTAGCTGATTATGATATTGATGATAGCAAACTAGAGATTATGGCAGACAAAGCAATGATTTATGGTGAATTCGGTAATTTCGCAAAACTGAACAAAGAAGATGTAATGGATATTTATCGCGCTTCAATGTAATGTTGGAAAATTAGATTATATATATTTGAGCCATAGAGAGGATTATTTCTCATTGGCTCTTTTTTATTTCCCCACATAATAGATAAATGGAGTCTATCTTAAGATATAATAATGAATATTAAAATAGTAGATGGATAAAAAGAATCTGCCATATTTGGAGCGTTGTCAAAAGCAAAAGGAGATGCAGGGATGCAGAAAGAATCACGTGCAACAACCGCTTTATTAATCACATTTGTGGTCATCGCTTGGGGAATGTGTTGGCCGATATACAAATTAGCTCTTAACTATACACCACCTTTGTTATATGCCGGAATGCGTACCCTATTTGGTGGTATTTTATTGGCCGGAATATTATTACCACAATGGCGCAAAATTGAATGGAAAAAGAATTGGAAAGTTTACGTGATAGTCGGCTTATTGAATACCGTTATATTTAATGGTGTACAAACAGTTGGTCTGCAATATTTACCATCAGGTTTATATTCAGTAATTGTTTATTTACAACCAGTATTAGTACCAATTCTAGCTTGGATGTGGCTAAACGAATCATTATCTGCGATAAAAGTTGTAGGGCTGGTTATAGGTTTCGCGGGAGTAGCCGCAGTATCGCTAGATGGTTTTACAGGTAATGTATCATTATTCGGTATAATGTTAGCGCTTATTACCGGTGTTGGCTGGGCAGTTGGCGTTGTATTTGTTAAAAAAACAAGTACACAAGTACATGGGTTATGGCTTGTCGCGATTCAAAGTATTATTGGTGGGACAATCTTAAGTATGGGTGGAATAGCAACTGAGCATATTTCAGATATAATATGGAATTTTAGTTACATTAGTTGTTTATTATTCGGAGCGGTTATCGTTGTCCCAGGTGCTACAGCAGCTTATTTCTATTTAATGAGTTCAGGTGAATCAAGCAAAGTATCTTCTTTTACATTTTTAGTACCACTAATTGCTGTAGTCATTGGTACGCTGTTCTTAAATGAACCATTTACATATTCACTATTGTTAGGACTTGTATTGATCTTAATCAGTATTTATTTAATTAATCGCCCAGAAGCAGGTTTTTCCTTTGTTCGGCGTGTAGAGCATAAGCATCTATAAAGCAAGTTGTTAATTAATATAGCAGAAATAACCTCAAATTGTGGATGCTCAATAATCCCTTTTTGGGGTTTTTATATGTAGTTAAATACGGTAGGGACATATGTCCTTTTCAAGATAAGCGTATGTGTTTTTTAATAGAGAGAACAGTTTGAATGGGGGAGAGGAATGTGCGGGGAATTATTTTTGCTTTTTTAGGTGGAGCCTTTATTACGCTACAAGGGGTAGCTAATGCACGGATTAGTCAAGATATTGGTACTTGGCAAACTGCGACAATAACGCAATTAACGGGATTTGTAATGGCTTTACTAATCTTCCTTTTTGTCAGAGACGGCAACTTGCAAATGTTCAAAAAAGTAAAACCATACTATTTGGTTGGTGGGGCATTTGCCGCCATAATTATTTTTAGTAATATTTCGGCGATTCATCAGATTGGTGTTACGCTAACTATATCAGCAGTTCTCATTGCCCAGCTCGGTTTAACTTTTGTTATTGATATTAAAGGTTGGTTTGGTGTGGCAAAACAACAGATGAAGTTACCACAGTTTATTGGCATTGGAATGATGGTAGCTGGAGTTATTATTTTAGGTTTATAAGAAAATTTTAGAATGATTAAGACGAAAGTATAGGAGGTGTAGATGGTTCATGAAGAAAATAGAGAATCATGAGCAACTCAATCATTATTTAAAAGCTTATCAATTAGAATCTATTTTCAATGAGTCTTTAATAGAGCATTTATCGCTTTATAGCTTCGACCAAGGGGAAGATATTTGTTCGCAGGGAGATTCGTCGCATTATCTTTATATACTTGTGAAGGGGAAAATCAAAGTGTTTACTACCTCCTTGGAAGGTAGAAAATTAATCCTCTCCTTTAAGAATCCACTTTATCTCATTGGAGATATTGAATACGTTCAAGATATAGATATCATAAATACAGTTGAAGCCGTTTCGCCTGTTATTATGATCGGTATTCAATATCAATGGCTAAAAAAGTATGGGAGCGATTATACGCCATTATTGCAATTCTTACTCGAAACCATTTCAAGAAAATTCCATATAAAATCAAACTTTTTTAGCTTTAATTTGCTATATCCAGTAGAAGTACGATTAGCTAGTTATTTGTTGTCCATTTCTTTTGATGAATCCGACGCACAATATGATGGAGGACTAAGTACAAATAGTTTAAGGGATGTAGCGGATTTAATTGGAACGAGTTACAGACATCTCAATCGAGTTATTCAGCAATTATGCACTGAAGGATTAATTGAACGTACAAAAGACTCAATCAATGTAACAAATCGTGAGGCATTGAGCACGCTGGCCAATCACAATATTTATGAATGAAATAAACGTAGAGAGGAGTAACAATGATGATTGTAGGGTTAATATTAGCGCTTGTAGCAGGTTCATTAGTTGGTTTGCAAAATATTTTTAATAGCAAAGTAAATGAACATACAGGTTCTTGGGCTTCAACAACATTGGTGTTAGGAATGGGGTTTTTAGCATCACTGATGGTGGGGTTAATTGTTGAGGGTGGAAACTTATTTAATTTACAAAATATGCAACCATGGTATTGGTTCAGCGGGTTAATCGGTGTTGGTGTCGTTACCTGCATTTTGAATGGTATTAAATTGCTTGGTCCGACATATGCCATTTCAATTGTACTGACATCACAACTTTGTTTCGCATTATTATGGGACTCACTAGGTTGGTTTGGGCTAGAGCAAGTTCCTTTTACATTACAGCAGTTACTAGGAGTATTAGTCATAGCTGGTGGCATAATTGTCTATAAATTTGGTGGAAGAACAGTAGAGGCAGGGGAGCAACTATGAAAAAATATCAGAATTTATTATTTGATGTAGATGATACGTTATTAGATTTTGGTGTAGCAGAGAAAGAGGCATTGTACTTACTTTTTAAAGATCAAAAAATAATCTTAACAGACGAAATCGAAAAGCGTTATAAGGAAATTAATCAAGGTCTTTGGAGTGCTTTTGAAAAGGGCGAAATCAATTGCGATGAGTTAGTAAATACACGCTTTGCTCTTCTATTCAAAGAGTATGGTAAAGAGGTGGATGGTCCCTTATTAGAAAAAAATTATCGAACCCATTTAGAAGAAGGACATCAGCTTATCGAAGGTGCCTTGGAGTTAATCACAAGCCTTCAAGATAGATATAACTTATATATTGTAACTAACGGTGTTTCCAAAACACAGGACAAACGTCTACGGGCTTCAGGATTACATACATTATTTAAGGATATTTTCGTGTCAGAAGATACAGGTTTCCAAAAGCCGATGAAAGAATACTTTGATTACGTCTTTGCACGAATTCCAAACATATTGGCAGAGGATACTTTAATTATCGGAGATTCCTTAAGTTCAGATATTAAAGGTGGACATTTAGCAGGTATTGATACGTGTTGGTTTAACGCGCATATGAAGCCAAACAATACTGAAATTATGCCAACTTATCAAATTCAAAAACTTGAAGAGTTATATCAAATACTAAAAAGAAAATAATGATTTTAGATTAATTACTGTAGTTAGGGCGTTCGGAATGCGGCTTCAAAGCTGTATTTTCGAGCGTTTCGTTATTTTTATAAGATTGAAGAGAAAGAAGATTTTTAGAGGAAATAAGAAATGACAGCGGTTTTGGCAAAAAAGGGAACGCAAGGAATGCTTGTAAATATGAGAAGACTATGACAGTATATAAGCATGTAAGCAACAACCTATATAACTTTAGTATGTCCAGCTCGTAATGGCTTTTTTTACAGAGCACTATAAATCCTTTCAGGGGTGAATGGACCACAACGAACGGAGGAAATAACACTATGTTAGATTTACCTAATTGTCCAAAATGTAATTCAGAATACACTTACGAGGATGGAAGTCTTTTTGTATGCCCGGAGTGTGCACACGAGTGGACTTTAGAATCTGAAGAGAGTGAAGATACAAAAGTCATCAAGGATGCTAATGGAAACGTCCTAAACGATGGTGATTCAGTTACTGTTATTAAAGACCTTAAAGTAAAAGGTAGCTCTTCTGTACTGAAAATCGGGACAAAAGTAAAGAGCATCCGCTTAGTCGAAGGGGATCATAATATTGATTGCAAAATCGACGGTTTTGGAGCAATGAAATTAAAATCTGAATTCGTTAAAAAGATTTAATATCAGATTGCTATAGGAGGATTCATTTTGAGTAGTACTTTATCAAAATGAGTTCTTTTTTATTCCATTAAGTTAAAGGAATATAAAAAGACAACAAATGCAGGCTTAGCTATAGTAAGTGCCTACTACATAGGGGGCACTAACATAACTCGTCCTTTATTCGTTGCCTTTTGCGGAGATTATCCATCTTTAACTTAATCGTCTGAAGGCTTATGAGCAATATGGACACGTTCCCTCTTGTTTATAAATTTTGGGCTTACCAAAATGATCTTACGGATTCTTTACTAGAACCAAATCATTAGCATTTCGTATAGAGGGACGCTTATGATTATGAAACTATAGAATCGGCTCATATCAAATTAATCTACACTATATTCGATAAACTCAAAAAAATCAGGTGTTTGTATTTCTTGAAGATAATTTAATTTCTCTAAAATCTTCATACTGATCTCCTGTTCCAAATCTTCTCGCTCTTGCATACGAGTGTTAATCAAACTTTTCTTAATAGCAGGTCTAAAGATTTCTAGTAATCGTTCTAGGTCTTTGTTTTCTACTTCATGCAAGATTTGGTTTTCCATCATATTCCCCCATTTCTTTCTGAAATCTAAAAACAAAACATAATAATTTACGTATAGAATGAAAAGGTAGTGCCTTATTTTATTGCCCTTGTTTGCATGCATTTCTTAATTTCTTTAAAGCAGCTTGATGGTTATATGAAATAGTTTGTTCAGATTCATTTAATATTTTTGCGATTTGTTTGTTATTAATATTATGAATGTAGATTAATTCTAAAATACGTAATTGCTTATTTGATAGCAACTTCATTTTAGAATTAAGATGTGCATTAGCAATATAGTCACTAATGTTTTTTTGTTTTTGTTGAAAATTGATAAAAGTAGTATCTTCATCGGTCGACATCAGAAGGTCCATTAATAGGTGTTTTTCTTGAGCGATGGATTCTTCAGTTACACCGGGAATAGGAAGATTCTTTTTATAATAGTTACGTAACTTTTTATCAAATTCAATTGCAGAAAAGTGGATGGTTTTTGAAATATAAGAAATTAGGATAATGTTTTTATAATATCTGCGAAAGGAAGCATTTAGTTGTTCGATACTTTCTTTGTCCATATCATTGATTGCCTTATTAAAAATATGTTGGTTTTCGCCACTTTTTAAGAATTCTTTCATAATAGGTTGTTTCATCATAGCATCATATTTCTTGAAAAATTCTTCTTCTCTAACTGTCATCATCTACACTCCTCCTTTCATGTGAAAGAGAAATATAATACAAATTGATCGAGAAATATTATTATGAAATTTAGAATTTTTATAAGTGCAAAAGTTGTTTTTGAATTATTTTACATTTCTAGTTTATGGTTAAATTTAATAATTATGTTAATTTTAACGATAACACACATGTTTGAAATGAAAATGTATCTTTTTTATCATTTTTAATGAAAAACGCATATCATTATTAAAAATAAATAATGATTTTTGATAATAGGACTTCTAACTTTTTTATACAAAAAGCAACTAATGATAAATTCTAACTATAAAATTAGATTAGAAGGGTCATAATTCCTTTGTTTTTCTCTTTTAAATTTTGAACTATCTAGTAACTGTCGATGCTGCTTTCATATATTATGACCCTTTTAATAATCACAGCTTGGTGAGTTATGACAAGAGATTCAATTGTTTAATTCACCCTTTTTTTTTCTGAACAATTACTTCCCGGAGATAGTCTAACCCAGTTGATAATCGTTCTAGTTTTTTTTCAAATCGTATTAATAGATATATTGTCATTACAATTGGAAATCCAAGATTCGAGATTAAATAAACCCAATCTGCATCGGTTCCCATATTAACCCCTCCTATTTTAATTGGATAAAGCCATTGCCCACTTGACTGATAGGGAAATCCATTTTGCTTGAATGACTACTAAAATATCTCTCAATTTGTGCTGGGAGTAGCATTTGGTCATATTTGTGTATGAGATTTAAGATTAAAGCAACTGCTCCCGAAGCATGTGGAGCAGCCATTGAAGTACCAGTTAATTTTACATATTTCCCATCTAGGTGAGTTGATAAAACATCTTCACCAGGCGCCATGAATTTTAGATTTAAATTAGTATGTGAAAAAACTGACGGAACTAAATCGTTATTAACAGAGCCTATTGAAAGTGTTTCTTCGTAAAAAGCGGGGTAGGATATTTCGTATGTTTCAGAATCACCATCACCACCATTTCCTGCTGCTGCAACGATAATGAGACCGGCATCATATACATTTTTTACTGTTTTATATAATTCATTTGTATGTGTAGGACCTCCTAGCGACATATTAATTACGCTTACTTTTTCTCCGTTAGGACCTGTCCATTTCATCGCATAATTCAAAGCCTCAATTAATTGATCGTAAGAACCAGAACCTTTTCTATCTAAAACTTTTAAAATTAATAGGTTACATTTAGGAGCCACACCTATCACACCTACCCCATTATTTCTAGCTCCTATAATTCCAGCAACGTGTGTACCGTGTCCATTATAATCTTCAAAAATGTTCGGATCCCCATTATCATCATCTGTGAAATTATATCCACCAATAATGGCAGCTTTTAAATCTGGGTGATGTGTGGCAATACCCGTATCCAAAATAGCTACAACAACTCCACTACCTTCGGAAGCCTCTGTCCAAACCTCTCTAGCTTTGATGAGATCTACTCCAGGAGGAACAACTTCTAACTCATTATAAAATGATAAAATTTTGTATTTACCTAATTCGATTTTCGGCATAGTATCCATCCTTTTCATATTAGTTTTTTTGTACAAAATAAATTCACATGACATAGGGCAAAACATACTAAACAAAGCAATGTCTTGACGGATATTTCCTAGGCAATGATTAATTTGGTCTTTTAAATTCCTCCTTTATTCTTCGTTATATTCTTTAAAGAGATATTTAGAATAAATTATCAAAATAGTTAATCAATTTAGGTCTAATATCATTATGGTGACCTTAAATTTGGATACTTAAATAGACTGTCCAGGAAAATAGGAGGGGAAAGGCATAAGGAAGTAAAGTGTAGAGCTCTTCAATTTGGTTGAGATGCAGTTGATAAACGGTTAAACGAGTATTCATGTTTTGCATGAGGAACGGATTAATTGTTTTTTTATGTATTTACATAATATACAAATTTAGGTATGTTTTATATAACTACATTAGTTAGGGAGGATGGTGATGATCAATGGAACCTAAATGGCTTGAATGGGCAAAACAACTTCAATCCATTGCACAGGCGGGGTTAACTTATTCAAAAGATGTCTACGACTTGGAAAGGTTTGAGTCAATAAGGAAAATTAGCGTTGAAATGTTGTCACATCAAACAGGAATGGATAAGAAAAAAATAAAGGATCTATTTGTAAATGAAACCGGCTATGCCACTCCGAAAGTAGATGTTAGAGCAGTCGTTTTTCAAGATAATAAACTATTAATGGTTAGAGAAAATACTGATGGTGACTGGGCGTTACCAGGTGGTTGGGCTGACATTGGATTAACGCCAAGTGAAGTCGCGGTGAAAGAAGTAAAAGAAGAATCAGGGTTTGATGTAAAAGTAGTTAAGTTGTTGGGTGTACTAGATAAGAAGTGCCATCCACATCCTCCTTCTCTTTATCATGTTTATAAAATATTTATTCAATGTGAAATAATTGGTGGAGAACCAATGGAAGGCATCGAAACAAATGCCGTGGCTTTTTTCTCTGAAAATGAATTACCAATTTTATCAACAGCTCGGAATACAAAATCGCAAATTGAGTGGGTGTTTAAAAGTCGAAATGATCTACAAGAACCCGTTTATTTAGATTAATTTATTTTAGTAATAGTGATTTATAATTTGACTTCGAGGGTGCAAAGGTTACAGCGCTATTGATTGATGGTGAGTTTGTGAATGAGATGTATATGTATAAATTATTGTAATTCTATAAGGAAGTGGAGAGTCAATGCAGCAATTATCTGTTGGGAATATGAATATGGAATTTGCAAAAGAAATATTAGGTTGGAGATATGCAGCACCATATGATTTTTATAACAACGAATTAGATGCAGAATCATTAAATGAGATGTTAGATAACTCATATTACTCCGTAGTCAATAATAGCGGGGAATTGGTAGGCTTTTTTTGTTTTGGACAATCTGCACAAGTACCAAGTGGTTCACAGTTTGGTACCTATTCAGAAGAAATGATTGATATCGGCGTAGGGATGAAGCCAGGATTAACAGGCAAAGGGTATGGTTATAACTTCTTTTCATTCATACTTAATTACATTCAAGCTGAAAATTATCTACCATTACGTTTAACTGTTGCTAAATTTAATCAGAGGGCTATTCACCTGTATGAAAAATTTGGTTTTGTTAGGTTTATGGAGTTTCGTAACGATTCAACTGAATTTATTGTAATGATTAAGAAAGATCTATAATGGTTTTTCAATTAATAGTTGTGAGGGGTGAAAATAAATTAATAATGATCAACTTTATTTCAACACTATACAGGAATGATTATTTTATAAAGGAGTACTTTTAATGGATAGAAAAAATCTACAATCATTTTGTGAGGGGTTACCGGGTATAACTCATGATTACCAAGTAGATTGGCAAGCAGATCGTTATCATGTAGGTGGGAAGATGTTTGCGATGTTAGGAGGAGATTCTGAAGGAAAGCCTATTATAACTTTAAAATGTGAACCTAATCGTGCTGTAGAGTTACGTGAGACTTATGAGAGCATTATCCCAGGGTATTATATGAATAAAACACATTGGAATTCATTATATTTGGAATCAGATTTACCTGCCGATGTATTTGAGAAGCTAATTTTACATTCATATAATTTAATTTTTGAAAAATTAACTAAGAAGGCCCAAAAAGAAATTGTAGCAGAATAATCTTTAAAATAGATCTCCTAAGGGCATGAAGTAGTGATAAATAAAGAAAATAATTCTTTGAATAAACTGGCTAAAATAGTCAGTTTTTTATTTTTAGAAAAATCGTTGTACTTTTTCAATTTAATAATAAATATTAAAAGGTATTTTGACATCCATATTTTCAGGTCTCTGATGAACGAGTATGACCAAGGGGATTAAATCAGGATTAACAGTTAAGGAGTATGGTTCTGCTTTTTTTGTAATTAATTAATCAAATTCAAGATGAAAAATTCTTCATACTTAGTAGCATGTAAAAATTCCACCTATAAAGATTTGTTAATAATGGTAATATTCTGCATTTCAGTTTTACCATTGAAGTAAAATGATTCCAATGTTAGTGTTGTAATGTAAGCGAAAGTTTATTAAATGGGAGTATATGTTCTATAGTTTTCTCTTTTGAATTATTAGAGTTAGGGTAGGTAACTTGGAGTTTTATAACTGCGTTGTAAGTGTTTAGTTTATGTAATCATAAAATAAGCTAAGAAGAGTATTATAAATCAAAAATGTATATTAAAAAGGAGCTAGTTGTATGAATGGGGAAATTAGAATTTTTGGATTAGTAGCATTATTGAGCGTTTCTTTGATAATACCAAATTCAGTTTTTGCAGAACAAGTGGAGACCGAGATGGATAGTGGTGCTTCTCTTATAGATGAAAACTATATTCAGAATGAAGAATATTATAAAGGGCTCGAAAAAGCAAAAGATGAACAAATTGAAAAGGAAGAACAAGTATTTCAAGGAAAAAGAATGGCTGCAAGAGCAAATGAATACTACACTATAAATGTTCCACATAAAAAGCAAGAACATTTCAATTTTTGCGGCGTTGCAGCTGGAGTGCAAACTTTGGCTTTCCATAAAGCAAAAAGTGGCGATTCTACGAAGTTACCTGAACAGAAAACTTTTGGGTGGACGATTGGTGTATTACCTGAAAAATCAGGAACAACGTCTACAAGTTTAGCTACTGGGCTGAATGCGTATAAAACGACTTATGGTTTTAAAAGTAATCCATACATAGTAGGAAATATAGCACAATTTGATAAACCAGCGGTAACATTAGAAAATCGTGTGAAAAACACCTTAAGAGCAAAAACTAATGCACCTATTTTATTATTACACACAGAAAAGTTATCGAGATATGTTCTTGCTCCAAAAAATTATAGACATTATGTAATTGTAAGTGGTTATGATCAAGGAAAGGATCAATTTAGATTAGTTGATTCGAATCATGTAACAGTTATTGATAAAAATACAAATAATAAGGTAGCTTTTGGTGGGATTTATTGGTCTAAATTAGGGACGACAGGAAGTGCAAAGGGAGTAGCAAGGGCTGTATTCGAAGCCAATATCAAAACTGCAAAAAATCCAGTTATGGTTTGGTAAGTATTTTGAATTGGAACATGAAATACTCTAAACATTTCATGTGTGTATTTAATATTAGGTTAGGAGATACCTTCTAAATGTCTTTTAAAAAAATATGGATCTTTATAATAATCGTATTGATTTCATCTTGTAGCTTTTATCTATACAAAGCAAATTCTTCGGCTGAAGAAAAGGATGAATGGTCAGTAACTACTCATATCGAAGATAAAGATTTTAATGTGAACCGTAAATTACCCTATAATGAGATAAGTTCATATGCAGCTTATGAAAATAATGTGTATATGAGTGTTGACGATAAAAGTTCTTCAGGAATGTCTAATAAAGTAGTTCAATATGATAGAACAACAAAAGAGCTTACAACACTTTTTACAACAAAATTTAAAGAACCTTCTGTACAAGGTGTACGTACAAATGCGGATTGGCTAACGTGGGTAGATAGTGATGATTTTGGAGAGCAGACGAATATATATATTATGAACAAGAGCACAAAAAAGATAGAGATGATTACAGATGCAAATAAGAAGTTCATAAAAAATGAATTCCCTGTTTTGTCAAAAAATCATATTTCGTGGATTTATCATGATAGCAAAAAAAAGCAATCATATGTGAATACATATAATCTTATAACGCATGAAAATAAAACTATTCATAAACTAAATATTCATAGTCTAGAAAACTCTCAGTTATCAGCTAAGGAAGGAAAATTATTTTTTATTGATTGGAAAAATAATAGTGCATATATATATGTATTCGACATAGAGAAACAAAAGCTAGATGTATTTAAAAGTCCGTATAATAAGATTGGAGGACTGCGAGCATTAAATGATTATCAGCTAACGTTTTTTGCATTTTTTACCGAGGATTTTTCAGATAATAAATTAATTTTCTATGATACTAAAATGAAGAAAACGAAAGAATTCTCAGATAAGTACATGGGGGTTGATAGTTTGGCTACAGATAATAATCAAGTGTTTGTTCATACTGAAGCGAACAATTATTTCCAAAGGTATAAAATTACTGAAAATGGTATACAGAAAATGGGGAAAGTAACTGAAGATAACATATTTGATATGTCTGTTGAAAACGGACTTTATTTGATGCGCATAGAAGATATAGAGTTCAAAAAAAAATTACTCAAAAAAAGATTGGTTATTACATCCAAATTACAATAACAAATAGTAATAGGTGCTAAAGAGACAAATAATCTATGTAAAAGAGGCTGTCTAATAAGTCTCGTTTTAACTCTTAGGCTCCTCATTTTAAAAACCAAGGATGCTGATTTAACAGCATCTTTGGTTTTTTATTTGCTTTTTTCGGCTGATTTACCCCTTTTGGGACGGCCCCTTTTTTGAGCATTGCAGAATTGAAAAGAATGAATGTTTTACATACGGGTTTTTTTCAAAATATCTTGTATGAGAATGGTCTAATTGTAAGGGAGTTTTGATTTGTTTATTTAAACAAACCAAAATAGGCGAGTAAACTAAAATAGTATGTCTACAGTTTGAAGTGATTTTTCATTGAGAAAAGTCACTTTTTATTTGTAAAAAAAATTTTTATTTACTTTTCTAAAACTTGGGAGTAATATTACATCAGTTTCAAATTTCTAAATCGCTGAAGTGAAAAACACGGGGGAACCATTTTGAGGATTGTAATGTAATCCTAGGGGTGAATCCTTTGAAGAAGGAAGGGCTACTCAAGGTCCGAATCCGACAGCTAACCTCGTAAGCGTTATATGAGAAGGAAGGTGGAGCTTGTTAGACAGAAATCCTAATGTCTACAGGTCTATTTGTTGATGACCTGTAGGCTTTTTTTATTCACTAAAAGTAGAAAATCCTCTAGATTGGGTGAGAAATATGAAAGCGTCATTGAAAAGATTTTTGATTGGTAAACCTTTGAAATCAACTGAATTGGGTGAACAAAGGTTAAATAAAACGAAAGCATTGGCGATCCTTTCTTCGGATGCTTTATCATCTGTAGCGTATGGTCCTGAGCAGATATTGATCGTTTTAGTAACGGTTGGAGCAGCTGCGTTATGGTATTCAATACCCATTGCATTTGGCGTTATCATTCTCTTAACAGCACTTATCCTATCATACCGTCAAATTATTTATGCTTATCCTCATGGGGGAGGAGCTTATGTTGTATCGAGAGAAAATCTCGGAGTTAATCCAGGTCTTGTTGCTGGAGGTTCATTACTAGTCGATTATATATTGACGGTGGCTGTTAGCGTATCTGCTGGAACGGATGCTATAACATCGGCGCTTCCAAGTCTTCATGAGTATAATGTAGAGATTGCCATTGTATTTGTTATCTTATTAACGATTTTAAATTTAAGAGGCGTGACGGAATCAGCATCTGTTTTAGCATATCCTGTGTACTTATTTGTGTTAGCTTTATTTATCTTAATTGGTGTAGGAATCTTTAATGTAGTGACAGGTAATGTATCACCGAGCTTGCATACATCAATTGGTACGCCTGTCGCAGGACTTAGCTTGTTTATTTTTTTAAAGGCTTTTGCTTCAGGTAGTTCTGCTTTAACAGGTGTCGAAGCAATTTCAAATGCCATTCCAAATTTTAAAGAACCTGCACCAGTAAATGCAGCGAAAACTTTAATGGCAATGGGTGGATTATTGGCTGTTTTATTTTCAGGGATTGTTTTCCTGGCTTATTATTACGGCATTGTACCGAGCGCGACATCAACTGTTGTTTCCCAAATCGCTGAAGCGAGCTTTGGGCGCAATATAGTTTATTATTTCATTCAAGGGACAACAGCATTAATATTGGTGCTAGCTGCTAATACAGGATATTCTGCATTCCCATTACTAGCTGTGAATCTATCAAAAGATAAATTTATTCCGAGAATGTTTCAAGTTAGAGGAGATCGTTTAGGGTATTCTAATGGAATAATTTTATTGAGTTTGGCAGCAATTCTATTAATCATCGTTTTTAATGGCACTACAGAGAATTTAATTCCGCTCTATGCTGTTGGGGTGTTTATTCCTTTCACCTTGTCTCAAACAGGAATGATTGTAAAGTGGATAAGAGAAAAACCTCAAGGCTGGGTAACAAAATTAATCATCAATTCAGTTGGTGCGATAATTTCATTTGTTGTAACGATTGTGTTTTTTGTGACAAAGCTTTCAGAAGTCTGGCCAGTCTTTGTTTTCTTACCAATCATTATCTTTGCTTTCCACCGTATAAAAAAACATTATGATTCAGTTGGACCACAGCTCAGATTAGTAGCAGATGAACAAATTCCACCGATTGAAGGAAATGTTATTATTGTTCCTGTCGCAGGCATTACGAAGGTCGTAAGAAATTCATTAAATTATGCTAAATCATTATCAGCTGATCAAATTATTGCGGTTTATATTGCATTTGAAAGAGAGGATACGAAAAAGTTTGAGGAGCAGTGGAAGAAGTGGCAGCCTGATGTGAAGTTGGTGACATTGTACTCGCCGTATCGCAGTATTGTGCAACCACTAACAAAATTCATAGACAAAGCTGAAAGACTTGCGAGCAAATCGAACTATCAAGTTTCTGTTGTGATTCCACAATTTTTGCCTAAGAAAGGTTGGCATAATATTCTTCACAACCAATCGAGTCTATTAATACACACGTCTTTACTATACCGAAGAAATGTAGTTCTCATCACAGTTCCATTCCATTTGCAAAAGTAAAGGAGGATGTTATAAAGTTTTACCGAATATATAATACACTTAGTATATATGTAATAAAGCCCTGTATTTAAATACAGGGCTTTATTTTTCCTTACAAATATATTTTGATTAAAGACACGAATAAAGGAGATTCTATGATTATTTTAATTAATGGCGCATTTGGTGTTGGAAAAACAAGTGTTTCTGAACAATTGCATACGAATTTAGAAGAGAGTATTATTTTTGACCCGGAAGAAGTAGGGTTTATGCTTAGAAATATTTTGCCTAACAATATAAAGAAAATAGAGGCACCTAGTGGAGATTTTCAAGATTTTATATTGTGGAGAAAGTTATTTGTGGAAACAGCGAAAGGTCTTCAAAATCAATATGGGAAGACATTGATTGTTCCTATGACTATTAGAAACTTTGAATATTTTACTGAGATTATGGAAGGCTTACATATAGTAGATAAAGAAGTGTATCATTTTTGTTTAACAGCCACCAAAGTGACGATTCATAAACGACTGTTAGAGCGGGGAGAAGTTGAAGGGGATTGGTGTTTTAAGCAAACAGATCAATGTTTAGCAGCATACGAAAATAATGACTTCTCACATTACATTAATACTGAAGATAAAAATTTAACTGAAATAATTAAAGAAATTGTTGAGAAGTTAAATTAGTCTTTGTATATGAAAATGAATTAGTAAGGGGTAGATTTTGTGGAGATTCAAGGAATAAACCATCTATTATTTTCTGTTTCAAATTTAGAAAAGTCCATTGAATTTTATCAAAATGTATTTGATGCAAAGTTATTAATAAAGGGACGTTCCACAGCATATTTTGATGTCTGTGGTATATGGCTAGCATTAAATGCAGAAGAAGATATTCCGCGCGATGAAATACATCAGTCCTATACTCATATTGCCTTTTCAATAAAGGAATCAGATTTTGATACCATGTATGAAAAACTGAAAGATTTAAATGTAAATATACTATCAGGTCGGCAAAGGAATCAACGAGATAAGAAATCTATCTATTTTACCGATTTAGATGGTCATAAGTTCGAATTTCATACAGGTACTTTACAAGACAGAATGAATTATTATAGGCAAGATAAAGAGCATATGGAGTTTTATTAATGACAACTAATGTTTACTTTGTACGGCATGCACATTCAGTATATACACCGGATGAATTATCACGACCATTATCCGAAAAAGGGCTGAGGAAAGCTAAGAGCATTTTAGAAAAGTTTAAATTAGAGAAAATTGATACATTCATATCTAGCCCTTATAGAAGAGCGGTCCAAACAATTGAACCTCTAGCAAAATATCATAATGCTGAAATTAAGCTAGATGAGACTTTTCAAGAGCGTAAATTGGCTCAAGGGAAAGTAAAAGATTTTACTTCAGTAATAACAAAAGTTTGGCAAAAACCAGGTTTTGCATTTGATGGAGGAGAATCAAATCATAAGGCTCAGGCAAGAGGTATAAAAGGTTTAATGAATGTACTCCATACCTACCAAGATAAAAACATTATGATTGGTACACATGGGAATTTAATGGTACTAATTATGAATTATTTTGATTCAAAATATAATTTTGAATTTTGGAAGGAGCTCCAAATGCCGGATATCTATAGGTTGTCTTTTGAAGGTGAGAAGTTAATGGAGATAGAACATATTCATTAGAGCCTTCTTCAATTAATTTGTAATTCATAATTGATATTTTTGAGAGGGAGATTAGTAGATGAGGATAATTGATACGACTGAATATTTTTTAGAAAATTACAAGCCCACAAGTAGCTGTTTAAAAAGCTACTACGAAAAGTATCCTAAAATATTTCAAGAGTATTTTTTGTATCACTGCAAAAATACAGAAGAACGCCATTTGCTATCGATAAGTAAATATGAACATAATTTCGAGAACATTAGATTAGTTAGCGAAAGAATTGTTCCTATTATTGAGAGAATAGAATTAAGCTATAAAGAAAAATATGACGTAGAGTTTCCGATAGATGTAAACCTACTAATTGGTGGTTATGGTTCGAATGCTTATACATATAGAGAAATTATTCCTAACATTAGTTTCGCGCTAGAGAAATTATCTCCAGGAATTAGTCATTTGGAATATATCGTGGCACACGAGTTCGGTCATGCAACTCATAATATTATTTCAGATAGGAATAAAATCGATTGGAACAAAATCGATTGGATCAATCCTCTCACCTGGCTAAACCAAGAAGGCGCTGCTACGCATTTGTCTCGCCAAGCCGTTCCACACCTATTTCCTCATCAGTATTTTTCTTACGATGAGGATGGAGAAGAGTGGTTATTATTTGCTCAGGCGAATTATGATGACATTAAAAGAGCATTTCTTGAAGATTATCTACAACTAAACTCTAAAGAATTATTTTACGAGTGGTTTTCTATTAATGGTGGGAAGAAATTCAAACACACGCGCCTTGCGTACTTTTTAGCAGATGATTTCTTTCAAAAGCAGGTAGCTTCATTAGGGGAAATAGGAGCAATTATTGCTTGGGGGCGAGATGATTTTAAACAAATGGTTGAAAAATGGTTACATGCATTAAAGATGTAATAATAGGAATATCATCTATGTACATAACAACGGTTCACATAAGTCATCTATCAATATTTGAATGATAGGTGACTTTTTAATTTCTAATGCAGCTGTTCTAGTGTTCATGGCATAATGTACACAGTGAAAATGAAGGTAATTAATGGAGGGTATTATGGAGTTAAAGAAGATTTTAATAGATTGGGTATCGATGCCCATATTAGAACGTAAAGCTGTGATTGCTAAGCAAGGAGATGAGTTGCTTTCAAATATGCTACAGGAAATTGGTGCTGTAGATGCTGAACTACGTGATCAGTTGATTTATAGAACATTTATGGAGATGCTTGCAGACCGGTTACTAACACATGAGCAAATGCATTTTATGTTTAGAGAGATTGTATCGGAGAAATATTTGTTTTTCCAAATAGGTGATGAGCAGAGTGATACAGTATTAACGCGTTCTTTTACAGCGCTATTATTAACAGGTATTTTAACAACGGATGCGGAATTAGGGTTCTTATCTAATGAGGAGTTGGCTACATATTTAGAGAAAAGCGGTCACTATTTACAAAAAGAACGCGATATTCGAGGGTTTATAGATGGTAAGGGATGGGCACACAGTATTGCGCATGGTGCTGATTTAGCTGCTGCAACAGTTCGTCATCCAGCCTTTGAACTACGTATGGCACCACCAATACTACAAGCAATAAAAGAATGCCTTTGGAAAAATGCTGTTTATGTAGATGATGAAGAAGAGCGTTTAATCGTAGTGATTGAAGCAATGATGGAAAAAGGTGTTCCAGAAGAAGTGCTTATTGAATGGGCAGAACAGGTCTTTGATAAGTTAGATCATCATCTATATAGCAGAGGATATGATCAATCTTATTTTAAAGCGAGGACCTGCACACTCCATTTTATGAAAACATTATATTTTGCATTGAAAATTAAAAAGATTATGCCGAAATTAGAAGGCGTTGTATATATGAATATTGCTAAACATTTTAAATTGGGTTAAGTAGAAAGGTCCATTCAACAAGAATTTAATGGTGCTAACGATAAATTACTGAAACCCTAAAGAAGTTAAGATAATGGCTTCACATATGAAACGAATGTATAGTGAAGCTGCTAAAATCGAATCAGGAGAATCAACAACAGTTTATATGGTTACAGAAAGTGAATTAATATTTAAGTAATATTTACCCTTTAGATTTCTAAATCTAAAGGGTATTTTTTATTTAAGTAGAATAGTAATTATAAGATTTACAAAGTAGAGGAAGTGTAAAACTATAAAATGTATTTACTACTTTCAAGAACAGTAACATATTTAATTGCCTAAAAATGTTCTACAGAAATCAAATCGTTATTTGTCTTATATATTATGGTGTTAAGGCGTTAGCCATGCACTTTTTAGAAGGACGGGGAATGAATGAGCGCATTAAAAAGAAGGACAGTATTAATAGGCTGTATATTAATACTTTGTGCTTGTAGTATTGAAGAAAAAGCTATTGATAAACTGAGTGAACGGCAAGTTTTGTTTACGGAAAAGAATACGATGGAATACCCTAAGTTAACAGCAAGGGAGGAAACTATACTAGAAAGAACTACGGAACAATATCTCATTTATGAATATCAAATAGACAAATCCTACAATCACTTAAAGTTATGGGTTGAGGCATATGAAAAGGGGAAGTTAGCCGAGTCCGAAGTTTTACTACTTAACTCTGAAGTCGAAGGCAGTGGTACCATCATTTTGAATACAATTAAAAAAGTCGATGCCACTACGGGCAATATATTAAATTTGAGTGTGACTTCTGGAAATGGAAGTAACTCAAGTAGTATAAGAACCCAGCTACCATATATGGCATCTGACCAAACTTTCACCGTATGGAAAAGTACAATTGCGGATGAGAAAAATATTGAGTCAGAAATGATACTAGGTTATATGATTTATGGACATTCTAATGAAACAGAGTCTTACAATTATGAGGAACTTAGCGAGAATCCTGAAAAAATAATCAAAGAGCTATCTGGTTATAAAGAAGTTTATATCGTAAAAAGTAAATTTATAAAAAAGTAGAATATAGTCAATAGTAAAGGCACGACACATTATTGAACTGTGTTGCGTCAGACTGTAGACAAACTCGGGGAAAATGAGTTTTCTACAGTCTTTTTATTTGTAAACAGGATAGAACAGGTTTTCCGAAGCTTACCGCTCGCTTTCCGCGGGTGAGAGTCGAGCCGCTTCGTCGCTACGCTCCTGTAGGGTCTCGTCTGTCTCGCTTTTCCCGCAGGAGTCGAGCGGACGCTTCTCCAAATCTTAAAAGTGTAAAAATTGGCACTCGTGGTGTACTACTTTTGACAATAAGAAAAATTTGATGAGGAAAAATTTTAAAGGCAGTTGGAATGAGCTCAATCAACTGCCTTTTGTCTTCAATCTGAGGCTACACAGTAGACTGTGTCACCTTTTTATGTTGTTCTTAATGCCAACTGTCCATTTTTCATTTCATAGATTTTATCGCAATAAGATAAGATGCTTTCATCGTGTGTCACCATTACAGCAGCTTTATTTTTTTCTTTTACTTCTTTCGCGATGAGTGCAACGATTTCGCTACTACGTTCAGAATCAAGGCTAGCAGTTGGTTCATCAGCAAGAATAATATCGGGGTTGTTCATAAATGAGCGTGCAATCGCGACACGTTGTTTTTCACCACCAGATAGATGCTGTACAAAGTGATTTGCGCGATGAGCAAGACCCACTGATTCTAATAATCCATCTGCTCTCTGTTGTGCTTCCTTATTCCAAGAGCCTGCAAGTTCAGCTACTAATTTAAGTTGATCTTTTACCTTTAAATAAGGAACTAGATTAGAAGCTTGGAATATATAGCCGATTGAACGTAAGCGTACTTCTGCTTTTTGTTTATCGTTATAGTGTGCTATATTTTCGCCGTTAACGATCATTTCTCCACCATCCGGGCTCAGAAGTGCTCCTGCAATAGATAGGACTGTACTTTTACCTGAACCTGATGGACCGAGTATAGCAATAATCTCACCTTTAATTGCTTGGAAATTAAGGTCGTGTAAAATTTCAACTTCCTGTTCACCGTCTTGAAATACTTTACGAATATTTTTTAGTTCTAAAGGAATTTTAGTCATTATTCTGCCCTCCCCATAGCTTGTAATGGATCTGCTTTTACAATGCTAGCACTTGAAAGTAGCGCACCGAAAATCGACACGATAAATAAAACACCAGAGAATATCAGGATTAAGCCAAAGTCAAAGACGAATGGAATACCCTTTGGCATAATAGTTTGTAAGATTGCTGCAAAACCGATTGCCGCACCAATACTCACAATGGATAAGATAGTTACTTGTATAATTGTAGAACCAATGAGAAAACTATTTTTTGCACCAATTGCTTTTAAAACTCCAAATTGATTAACTTTTTGAATCGTCATAATATAGAAGAAAGCTGTTAAAACGAATACTGCTATTATGATTAGAAATACTAGCATCATGAATAATGAGCTTTGTTCAGCATCATAACCAGGTATGCCGTTTATGACATTGCCTTTTTCTACCCAAACCCCATCTTTTATAGTAGATGATACATCTTTTTGTAAATCTGTATCAGCATCCTTTATAACAATTGTGTTATAAGTTACTCTTTGTTTTGATGCAAAAAGTTTTTCCCAGCTTGCTTTATTTACAAAAGTTACTGGTGTATGACTGAACGTTTGTTTTTCAGTAAAGCCGACTACTGTAAAAGTAACTTCTAAGTTTTCTTCGTATAATTTATCGCCAATTTCAATCCCTTGTTTTTTTAACGAATTATCAGCAACAATTGTTGGTTCTTTAGATGATTCTATAGTTGAACCTTCTGTCACTTTAGGCATTAGGAAGCTATTTGGGTCAATTCCCATCATACTTACGTCAACTTTTTTATCTGAGTTTACTTTTTTTAAAGAAAACATTTGTAGACCCACTGTTTGAATATCTTTATTATCATTGATATCAGTTAATGATTTTTTGTCAAAGCGAGAACGATCAAGGCGATTGTCTGCATCTTTATCTAAGTAAAATGCGTATGCATTCATATTCTGTATAGAAGATGCGTTATCTGATGATAGACCGTTTGCTAATCCGCTAATGATAAACACCAATGCGGCAACGAAAAACATGATAAAACCGATTAATAAATATCTAAGCTTAAAAAACCTAATTTCTTTTAATGAAAGAGAAAACATATCTACTTCATCCGCCTTTCTTTGCTATACCCATAATGTACATCTTGAATATGAACGGAGTATGAATAAAAAATTACAAAAAAAGTCAGTTATTATTTGTGGAGAAGTCCACAAGATAATAACTGACGATATTATTGAATGGGTAATGTCACAGAAAAGGTCGAACCTCCATTTTCCTCACTTTTAACAACTATTTTCCCATTATGCAACTTAACGATGGATGAAACGATAGATAAACCGAGTCCAGAGCCTTCAACAGATTGAGTTCTCGAAGTATCTACGCGGTAGAACCGATCGAATATCCTCTTAAGTTCTTTCTCAGATAAACCGATCCCTTTATCTTGAAAATTGATGGTAACCGATGAATCTTTTTTCGCTATGGCTATATCAATGCTACCATTTTCTTTATTGTACTTTATCGCGTTTGTTAAGAGGTTGTCCCAAACGGTATTGAGTAGTAATGGGTCGCCTGAAATTTCGAAATCTGGCAGAGAATAACTGAGCATAATTCCTTTTTCTCCAATCGCCCATTGATATTGGCGGACAAGTTCTTTAATTTGCTCTGCTACATTAAATGTTTTTTTCTTCATAATATCTTCATTTTGATCTAAAGATGAGAGAAGTAGTAGTTGCTTGGTGAGAGTAGAAAGTCTTTCTATTTCGCCATTAATAACTGCAATATATTTTTCTTTATCTTTAGATGGCAGGCTATCTTTTCCTATTAAGTTTGTATAACCTTTAATATTCGAAAGTGGCGACTGAATATCATGGGAAATATTTGATATGAATTCTTTGCGAATATCATCAGATTGTTCTAATTGATTTGCCATATGGGAGAAGCTATTTGCTAGCTTTCCTAATTCATCACTGCGGTTAATATCGAGCTCAACATTAAACTTCCCTTCGGCTAATGAGTTCGTTGCTTTTGTTAATTTAGTAATAGGTTTTACTAAATATTTTGTACTGATGAGTACCATTAAAATACTTAATATTATTGTTAAAGCAAATAGCCAACCAAATAATATATGCATCTCGTTGAAAAGTAACTTTATGTCTGGTCTAAGGAAGAGTGCATATTGTTTGTTATCATGTGTTAATGGTACTCCAACCGTATTTTTCAATTCATTTGCAAAAAAACCAGTGACAAATGTTTCTTGTGGAAAATGAAGAAGTCCGTGGTAAATCTCATTGTTTAACACTTGATCTACCGTAGAATTTGGCAATTCCTTTACGCGAAAATCTGCCCCAAAATAAGTACCTTTTAGAGATGGATCTATCAAGTACAGTTGATAGCCGATGAATGACACATTTTCAAGGTAATCCTTTAAGTCAGTGGTCGGATGTTTTTCCGCAAATTCAGCAATATCTAAGGCGATTTTTGTATTCTTTGCATCGTTAAATGGTTTTAGCTTCTGTTGATAATACGTATTGGATATGAAGAATGATAGCAAGCCACTTAGTAGCATAATGCCAATAGTCAACATAATGAATTTAAAGTAGAGGGATCTCATATACTTTTGTCCTCCAATAAGTAACCGATTCCGCGTACAGTCTTAATATGAATGGTTTCTGTTAAATCTGAAAAGCGCTCACGTAGCCGTTTAATATGAACATCGACCGTACGATCATCACCTGCAAAGTCTAATCCCCAAACTTGTTCGATTAAATGCTCCCTAGAAAATACTTGTTTAGGATGAGACATTAAAAAATACATCAATTCAAATTCCTTCAATGGTAAAAATATTGTGCGGTTACCAATTTGCACTTCATAATTTGATTTATTTATTGAGATGTCACCTAGACGAGCGACAGAATCATCAATTTGTTTATCGTAACGGCGTAATAATGCTTTAATACGAAACAGTAATTCTTGTGGTTCAAATGGCTTTACAAGATAATCATCTGTACCGGAATCATAGCCTCTTTCCTTATCGGTAATTTGATTTTTGGCAGTTAGTAAGATGACAGGAATATCATACTGCTGACGTATCTCTTTTGTTAAAGAATAGCCATCCATATAGGGCATCATCACATCGATAACTGCTAAATCACAGAGCACCCCTTTAAGAATGCGCAATGCTTCCATACCATCATTTGCTTTATATACATGGTATCCAGCATCTTGTAAATGCACCTCTACCAAATTTAGAATATTTACATCATCATCCACAATTAGAATGCTGGTCATTTATTTTTGCCCCTCCAATTTATAACAATGCCTTTGAATAATAATCATATAGTACTTCAGTAGATAATTGAAATCACAAGAATAATTCAGCTATCTTTGTTGACATGAAACCAAATGGTTGTATATAATCGTTGATACGAAACCAAATGGTTTTATATTAGTGGTAGAAAAAGGAGAATATCAATGACAAACAATAAGCAAGAGACATTACAAGATATTAAACAAACAGTATTAGTTAATGCGCCAATTCAAAAGGTATGGGATTATGTATCGACTGCAGAAGGAATTGAAGCCTGGTTTATGCCAAATAATTTTAAATTAGAAAAAGGCCATGAGTTCCAAATACAATCCCCATTCGGACCTTCACCATGTAAAGTAATCGAAATCAATGAACCGAATCGCTTATCTTTTGAATGGGATACTGATGGCTGGGTTGTAACTTTCATTTTAAAAGCATTAGGAGAGAAAACGGAATTTACGCTTATTCACGGTGGATGGAAGTATCCTGATACTATTGTAACCAAAGCTCAACAACCGAGTGCAATTATTCGAGACACTATGGAACAAGGTTGGGTTGGAATTGTTCAGCATAAATTCAAACAAGCGGTTGAAGGATAAGTATGTCAGCTGCAGAAAAGTATGATGTGTTCCAAGCAATTGCTGATCCAACTCGTAGGGAAGTGCTAAAATTATTAGCTACAAAGGAAAGGTCTATAGCAGAAATTACTACTCATTTTGATATGAGCCGTACAGCAATTGCTAAGCATCTTCATGTACTTGCAGATGCTGAACTTGTTAGCGGCTCAAAAGTAGGTAGAGAAAAAATCTACATGCTTCAACCAGAACCATTAACAGAATTGAAACAATGGCTAGCCTTCTATGAGCAATTTTGGAATAACAAATTAATAAAACTAAAGTACGTAGTAGAAAATGAGACTATAACAGATACAGAGTAGTTGGTAAATGTAAAAACTATTCATCTGATAGTAAGAGAAGTGAAAGGGTGGGGAAGATGACAAAGGTGACACCGTTTTTAATGTTTCAAGGGAATGCTGAGGAAGCCATGAATTATTATGTTTCTTTAATTCCAGATTCAAAGGTTTTACGTATTACCCGTTATGGGGCTAATGAAACTGGAACTGAGGGTAGTGTAATGAAAGCTGCATTTTCACTAAAAGGGCAGGAGATTTTGTGTATTGATAGTAATATACAACACGATTTCACTTTTACACCATCATTTTCTCTTTATATTACTTGTGATTCAGAGAAGGAAATAGATTATTTATACGGCAAGTTATCTGATGGGGGTAGTGAGTTAATGCCATTAGATAATTATGGATTTAGCAAGAAATTTGGTTGGATAGTCGACCAATTCGGTGTTTCTTGGCAACTTACATTTGAATAATTGTGTGATGATTTGAAAAGCATTTTAATAGGCATAACTATTAATTGTCGGAACGGTATCTATATATAGGTCTGCCCATACGGTATGTTGTGGGCAGACCTTTTATTATTATCAGATTTGCAGGAACGCTTTATCCTTTCGACCGTGTAGAAAATAATATAGAACGATTGAAATTAAGATCACTATTACCATTGAAAGAAATAGATGACGATAGCCAATTACAGGTACTAGGAAGCCAAGTAAATAAGGTCCTACACCAAGACCGAAATCGAAAAAGATAAAATAAGTGGAAGTTGCTAATCCCAATCGATGATTCGGTGTTACTTTAATCGCAAGCGCTTGGGCAATGGAATTAAAGTTACCATAGCCTAGACCAATCAACGCGGCAGCTAAAAGCAGAACAATACCTGAGCTTGTTTGGCTGAATAATAGCATGCCTATTGCAAAGATGACGAGACTTGGGTAGACGATTATGTTTGCACCTTTTGTATCCATTAAGCGTCCAGTAAATGGTCTTGAGAGTAAAATGACAATTGCATAAATAAGGAAGAAGTAACTACCAGCAGTGACTAGATTAATAGACTCAGAATAGAATGATAGGAATGACATTACTCCTGAATAACTAAAGCCGATTACTAGAGCTACAAATGAGATAGGAACTGCTTTCGTTTCGATAAAGTTTGAAAGTTTAAATCCTGAAGTAGAAGCTTTATCGTTTTGAGGAGATTTAGTTGCTACTTGTTGTGGAACTTTCACAAGTAAGAAAGTGGCTAAGCAGATGAAAGATAACCCTAGATTAATTAAGAAAATCATATAGAAATCCGGGAACATTTGAGTGAGTAAAATACCAATAAACGGTCCTACTGCAGTTGCCATAATTGCGCTCATACTGTAATAACCAATACCTTCACCACGTCGTGTAGGAGGAATTAATTGAGCAATAATTGTACCTGTTGCGGTACTGGCAATTCCAACAGAAAGCCCATGAAGGAAACGATTTGCTAGTAATAGTGGTAGATTAAATGCACCGAAGTACAAAGCCGTTGTAGCTGAAAAAGCAATTAGGCCGATTAGTAACGTTTTCTTACTTCCTACATCTCCAATAATCCGTCCAGTAACTAAGCGACCGATTAATGTTCCTATAATAAAAATACTAGAAACTAAGCCTGCCATACTTGTTGAGGCATTAAATTCTGATTTTGCAAATGATGCAATGGTTACCATCAACATGAAAAAGATTAAGGTGATTAGAAAGTTAATTAATGAAACAATGATAAAATCTTTTGTCCATAGTTTTTCTTTAGACATTCTTCTTTCGCATCTCCTATTTCAATAGATTATTTCGTACAGTTTCGAGAACTTTACTAACGATTATTTGTTCTTCTACACTTATACCCTCTAATGCATCAAGTTGGAATTTTTCAATTGTTACTTGTACATCTTTACATACATCATGTCCTAATGAAGTCAACTGTACTTTTTTCTCACGTTTATCCTTACCGGGTACAGTAGTTACATAACCAAGTTCGTTTAATTTCTGAATCATTCTAGTAGTGGTTGGTTTTTCGACATTCAAAGAATTAGAGATTTCAACTAGTGTAAGAGATTTTTCGCTAATGAGTAGTCGTAGAATAGCCCATTGAGAACTATAGAGTTGATGGCTCGCCAAATAAACATTTAATTTATTGATGAATGGGCGGTACATCATACGATATTCGTGGAAAAAGGCTTGGTGTGGTTTCATTTTAAGGCGTCCTCCATATAGTTAGTTAGGTTAAGTAACTATTAGAATGTTAAACCTTTTTTTATCATTTGTCTAGATATAGTTAAAAAAAGATGCAAGACTGTTCATGGTCTAGGCATTTTTTGCAGTTTATACTTATAATTCTTGAGCATTAGTGCTGCATTCTTCGGTTTTAAAAATCTTAATTTGAAGTAGATGCCTTAAACATTCCTTCTTACTTTGAAAAATGCTACTCTAATATATATAGAATATTCTAATATTAAATAGGGTGGGATGTAATATGTCTATAGATAATGGAAATCGTATGTTACCGTTTGACCAAGTCGTAAACTTCAGAGATATGGGAGGATACCCTGCAACAGATGGTCGCAATGTAAAATATGGGCTGTTTTATCGTTCCGGTGAGTTACATAAAATGACTATAGCTGATCATGAGCTTCTTAATTCACTCGGAATTAAGACGATCTTCGATTATCGAGATGATCGGGAGGCGGAGGCTAAACCGGATCCGCAATTTGAAAATGTTCACAACGAGCGTATTCCTGCAAAGGGTGATGTAGGCTTTAAAATGCCAACCTCTTCTTTAAAGGACATGGATAATCGAGCATTTCTACAAACTGTGAATGCTGACGTATTTACAAAGCTCTATGCACATTTACCCTTGAACAATCCGTCGTATAAGCGTTTGATGGACATCATTCAAGACCCTGGAAATCTTGGCCTATTACATCATTGTGCGGTTGGGAAGGATCGTACTGGTGTGGGTGGTGCACTTATTTTACTTGCATTAGGTGTAGATGAGGAGAATGTGATGCAGGATTATTTAATAACTAATGATTGTATGAAGCCGGTACAAGATGCAATGATTCCTGTATTGTCGCAACATTTAAATGAGGAACAATTACAGCATTTTGGTGATATCATGAGCGCTAAAGAGCAGTATTTACAAGCTACTTTTGATGCCATTAAAGAATGTTATGGAGATTATAATATATTCTTTGAAAAAGAATTTGGGCTGACAATGGAAAAAAGAAAAGCACTACAAGACTATTGTTTGGAATAATTTTATAAGGCTAAATTAAAATCCCCTATTACCAGAAATTAATAAGGTAATAGGGGATTTTAATATTTTAGATTTTAAATTTATGAACGGTACGGTGTAGCGTTTCAGCCATCTGAGCAAGATTATTTGAAGAGGTGGTAATTTCTTCGATGCTTGCAGATTGTTCTTCTGAAGCCGCAGCTACATTTTGAATACTACTTGATGTTTCGACAGAAATGACGCTTACCTGGTCCATCGACTGGGCAATATCTTCGACACCCTTATTCATATTCTCTATGGCGTTATTCACTTCAGTCATTTGAGCGTTTACTTGCTCTACAGATGTCACAATGTTCTCAAAAGCTTCGCCTGCATTTTCGAATGTTGTGGCACTGTCTCTTAAGTTGTCATAGCTAATAGCCATTGATTCGGCGGCGTCTGTTGAATCGGTTTGTATTGTTTCAATCCGAGTTCTGATTTCGTTTGCTGCATCACGAGACTGTTCAGCTAACTTACGAACTTCTTGTGCAACTACAGCAAATCCTTTACCGTGATCACCTGCACGAGCTGCTTCAATTGAAGCATTTAGAGCTAGTAAGTTTGTTTGATCTGTAATTTCTGTTATGAGTGTCACGATATTACCGATTTCTTTTGTATTATCGCTTAGTCGATTCACTACAGCTGATGTTTCTTGAATGGCATCATAGGTAGTGTTCATCTTCTCTACGGCGTTGTTGATAATCGTATTTCCACTTGTAGCGATTTGAGAAGTTTCTTGTGCTTTTGCAGATGCGTCTTCAGTACTTGAAGCGATTTGATTCATTTTGCTAGAAATCGTCGCAACGGTAGTATTCATCTCTTCTACAGAGTTTGTTTGCGTTTCTGAACCAGCTGCTACCTCTTGCATTGATTCTGTAATTTGCTTAATCGATTCATTTGTTTGTTCAGAACTAGCGGTAAGTTCCTCAGAAGTGGCAGCAACCTGCTCTGCATTTTCTGCAATTGAACTGATTAACGACCTTAAATCGGTTGCCATTTTATGAACGCCTTCGGACAATTGTGCAACCTCATCTTGTCCTTTAGCCTTTAAACGATCTAATGTTAGATTACCTTTTGCAATTTCCTCCACATATTTTACAACTGAAACGATAGGAGTTGTAATGCGTTTACTAATGATGTAAGCGATAATTGCCCCAAGTACTATGAAGATTAGAGTCAAGCCAAAGCAGACCATTAATACTTGTGATTGTAGTGATGAAATAAAGGAAGCGTCCATATCAATTCCGAAAATAATATCTGTGCCTTCAAATGGAACAAATATAGATTTATGGACACCAAACTCGTCTTTGTAAATATTACTAGTTTGAGATTTTTGGTCTTTAATGGCATTAAACATATCATCACTAAAAGTATAGTTTTCATTATGATTATCGGTATTACTTAAAGCGATTATATGCTCCTTACCGTTTGAGTTTGAGAGAACGTATGTATTTTCAATACCAAACTCTTTTTGTTTTTCATTTAAAATCTTAAGTAATTTTTCGTAATTTGCGTTATTATCTTTGTCTGCGCTAGTAACAAGTTCAGTGTCAAGGTCAGACATAATTTCATCTGATATTAAAGTAAGGCTTTTTTCAAATTGAACAATGACATAGTTGTTAATAACGTGCGTTGAAAATGAAAACAATGCAATACTGAAAATGATTGAGAATATCGCAATTGGTACTACAAAACTAAATATATATTTATACAAAATTGAGCTTTTGAATTTAGTAAACAAGTTCAACGTTAGACTCCTCCAAAGTTTGAATTGCCTGTGAAATAGAAGCTACCATTTCGTCTAAATGTTGAACTTCTGTGTAAGGCGAAATAGCAAAAAGCTTCGCAGCCGCAACAGGAATCATGTCCTCTGAATCATTTACAGCGATTGTACAAACCTTCGTTGTATCCCCAAAGAAAACATTTTCACGATTATGACCTAGTATTTCGAATAGAGATTGATTTAGATTATTAATAGCTTGAACTTGTTCTAATGTGAAAGTACCTGTTTTTTCTTGAGACCAATCTAATCCTTCTGGATATAAACGGAACGCTGTTACTGGTCCGATATTAGAATCATTAACTACAGAAATATTAGGAAGTTGTTTCTGAATTTTGTCTCTGAAGGCTAGGTTAACTCGAACGTAGTTAGCTAATATTTGTTGATATCCTTCTACACCAAAAGCAGTTAGGGCAGCGTAAATAGCTATTGAACTACCCATACGAGAGCATTCTAATGTGTATCCTGTATGATAACTACCATATCCTCTATTCCCAACATAAGGCGTATCAAAATCTTCTAAATCGAGTAATCCGAAGTGTTTTCCTTCTTTGACTAAGAATAAGCTAGTTAGGTAAGGTGTTTGCCCAAGCTTTTGGAAGTCAAAGCATAAGCTGTCAGCTAGTGAGATATGTTGCATACGCTCGTTAATGCTTCGTAAGCTTGCAAGTACATTTTCTTCGAATTGCAGTGGATTTGTATCGAAATCATAAGATTTAAAGAAGGAATAGAATCCACCTAATGCTGAGTCAGCATGGATATGAATTGGTTTTAAGTCGTATTTAGATTCAACTTTAGTAGTGAGGTCTTTAATAGCTTTGACATCGTCAATTGCAAAACTATCTGTTGCTCCAGTAGTAGCAACGATATAGACAGGAATACCACCTTTATTGATTACTTCTTCCAATTTATTTGCTAAATCGTTTAAATCCATTGAATGATCACTAGTTGCTTTTACTCGTATTAGGTTATTACTTCCGATACCAACAGCTTCAGCAGACTTTAATAAGCTATAGTGGGCATTTTCGGAAGCGAAGCAATATAAATTACGTGGAACGCCTTCTTCTTTAGCATGTGGGAATTGTTTTGCGATTGCTAGACGTAATCCACTAAATACTGCACCTTGTCCTCCCCAAGTTGTATAACCCCAGCTTTGTGTGAAATCATAGCCAACAAGTTTCGACATCATACCGATAACTTTTACTTCACTTTCAGCTGCAGCTGGCCCATAAACATCCCATAAATTATTACCGTTTAATAATGTTGTTGTTAATAATCCGATGATACCAGGAATACTAGCCATTGGCAGAACATTTGTTACGAATTTTCTTGTGTGATATGGGTGACCTTTCATTAAGTCGATTAAGTCATTTACTACGTTGTCCATTCCAACTGCTTTCGTTGGAACTTCATAGTTTTCAATCAACTCTTTATAGAAATTAGCGGACCTTTCTTGCATTGGACCTAATGTACTTTTTTCTGGATCTTTTAATTCATCAAGTGATGTGAAAATCTTTTCGATATAGTGTAAAAGCTCTTTGCGTTGTTCTAGATTCCCGTCTTCACTAGGGAAAAGTTGTTGGATTTTTTGCATTTTTTTAACACCTCTAAAATAAATTTTTATGAAAATGGTTAATAAAGCATAATTGTATTATAGCAGATTTAGTTCTTAATACACTAAAAATATAGCGTATATAGTAGGAATATATAATCAACTAAGCCGAATCAAATAGTAATTATATATAGAATTTTCAGTGTTTTAAAACTATTAATAACTCAATGTAGGTTACCAATATAATAAGTGGTATGATATAAAATAATTAACAAAATATTAAAAATATAGGAGAGGTTGAAATGTTATGAATATAGCCGCAATGATCAAGATGACTATTGCGATGGCATTATTCGGATCCATCGGCTTTTTTACAGTGAATACAGGAATTCCAGCAGAGGAGCTTGTATTTGTTCGCTGTATTTGTGCGACATTGTTTTTAGGCGGTATGTGGTTTTTTACGGGCGGTCATAAAACTGAACAGTGGTCACGTCAGGAGGTTATCCAAACACTTATTTGTGGTGTATTTTTGGTGTTGAATTGGGTGTTTTTATTTAAAGCGTTTCAAGAAATGTCTATTTCAGTAGCTATTACAATTTATAATTTAGCGCCTATTTTCGTGTTGATTTTAGGGAGTTTATTTTTGAAGGAAAGAATGACGGTTCAAGCAGTCATAGCTGTTATTGTATGTTTCCTTGGGAGCATTTTTATTATAGGAATAGATCAGTTTACATCTTTTAAAGTATTGTTTACTTCAGGCTTTGTATGGGCGATGCTGTCTGCACTTTGTTATGCATTAACGATGTTTGTAGGAAAGGGTATAACTCACCTAAGTGCCTATGCTATGACATTTGTACAGACCGCGGTTGGAATTGTTATTTTATTGCCTTTTATGGATTATGGGGTATTTGAAGGACTGACAACTTCAAATTGGATGTACATTTTGGGGACAGGTTTAATACATACTGGATTTGTTTATTATTTGTTTTTTGATAGCTTGCGTAAGTTGTCTACTATTGTAGTGTCTGCGTTAGTTTTTGTAGATCCAGTTGTAGCTATTCTATTAGATATAGCGATTTTAGATTTCCGACCTACTTTGTTGCAAACAGCTGGAATAGCACTTATTTTCGCAGGTATTATTTATACGTTAATTAAGCCGAGTAAACAGATTGTTGAATTACCACAAGTATAAAAGTTATTAAATCTGATTCATTGAAACTTAATAATGTGATACTAGTTGATAAGTTTGAACAGAGAAGTAATATAAAACCAGAAGTTGATGAAACAGAGTTAGTGAAACTGGCGTATCAAGCAGTTACCCTTACTTCTTCATAGGGAGTATATGAAACTATCAAAGCAAGAACTTGCTCAAAGACTGATTCTTGCTGAACAGTATATTTCAGAAAATGAAAACAAATGGGTTACGGCTCATTTTGAATTATTTAAGTAATAAAAAGAGACAGCGATTGCTGTCTCTTTTTCAACTAACGCACCCCGTTTGTACATTTCTTCACAAAAAATGTTTCTTTATATATCAATGTATATTTCCAAGTTCACCACAGCTAAATTCTATAGTAAATAATTTATCAATTGATAAATTATTTAAATGGTGAATACCTTCAATACGAATGCTATACGTTTGGCCACCATCTAGCAAAGAGGCTTTGTAAGATGTTTGCTCCCACGTTCCGTTAGAACCTGTTGCTACTTGCGTTGATAGCTTGTTTATTCCTGCAAATACTTGGCCTTTTCTATATTCGCTGTATTGAGTTTCAAAATCTCCTATAACCTCAATTCGAGATAATATACCTGCAACATAAATATATTTTTCTAATGCCCAACCACCGCTTACTTGGGTAGCATCTTGATTTTTCTTCGTTGTCATAGCAGCCAACGCTTCACGTTCCTCTTCCAAAAAGCCATCCACGTGTTCCTGAACCCTTTTTGCAAACACTTTCGGAACTACCCAATCTTCTGCTTTAAATTCATCTATTGAGGATACTCCCAGCTGCGTTCCTAATTTCTGTTGATTCACTTTTTCTACGATTTTTACATATTGCTTATGATATTCTTCCTTTTGTTCTTGAGTTAATTTTAAAGGGATTTTTGGTTTTTCTTCATTCATATCAGATACAGTCTTATCTTCTGTTGCTTGATTAACAGGCGCAATCTTTGTATCCTCTTTCTTAACTTGTTCTTCTGTTTCTACCTTTTCATTGCACCCCGTTAATACGAACATTGCAAATATAATCCCTACATATAAATATTTTTTCACCTTCATCCAATCCCCTTTGTTCCAATATTTTCCATTAATTATACTTCGAAATTTCATCAAATTCAGTGTGCTATCGACTACTCTATGAACGAACAAATTAGTTTAGGGTCATTTGTAGTAAAAAAAGGATAGATAGAGCGAATTTATTCAAGCTCTTCTATCCTTTTAATTTCTATGCATATGATGTGTGACATTCTATTTATAATATTTTCAGCTTATACCTTGAAAAAATAATAGGGGACAGCTCTTTGAAATTTTAAACTTCTTTTATCATTAATACATGTTCAATACCTGCATCTAGAAAAATATCAGATGCCACGTGATAGCCTAATTTTTCATAGAAGCCTTGTGCTTGAACTTGACCATCCAATTTTACTTTTGAAGCACCTAATTCTTTTGCTATATCTTCTAAAGCTTGAATAATAATACGACCTAGGCCATGTTTACGATATTCTTCTAAAATAGCGACACGTTGTATTTTACCAACGCCATCAACTAAACGAACGCGACCAGTTCCAACTGCTTGACCATCATGATTCGTAATAAGAACATGCTGACATTCACCGCCAAGATGATCAAATTGATCTAATTCTTCTTCAGCAGGTACTTTTTGTTCTTCTACAAATACTTTCACCCGAATATCAAATGCTTTTTGTAAGTCTTCTTGTGTTGTAATTTTGTGCGCTTTCATATAATTCAGCTCCTCTATTTTTAATTATTCCGAAAATTTATCTGGCTTATAAGTTATTTTAACAGGTGCTGTGTGAAGAATCTCTATTAATTGTGCAGATGAAGGTTGGAAAGCTCATTAATAAATGGAAAGAAGACACCGCTTCCTAATAGAAACGGTGTCTTCTTTAGTCTTGACCTACAATCGTACTTCTTCTATCAAGTAAGGTAACGTCACGCCAAACGCCATTTAAATGACCAAAGCGTTCGCGTACGCCAACCTCTCTGAAACCATACTTCTGATGCAAATATATGCTTGCGGTATTTTCAGAGAAAATTTGTGATTGAATTGTCCAAATACCACACTTTTCACTTTCTTCGATGCATTTTTTTAATAGCTTCGAACCAACGCCCATTCCTTGAGCACGATTACTAATATAAATGCTATCTTCAACTACACCCTTATGGAATGTATTATTTGAGAACGGACTAAGTGCGATCCATCCAACGATTTCTCCGTTCACGCGTGCCACGAAGCGACAATCTTCTAAATGTCCAGCATCCCATTGCTCCCAGGTAGGGGGAGTTGTGTGGAACGTTGCATTACCGCCTTCAATGCCTTCGATAAAAATAGCCTCAACTTCCTCCCAATCAGTGGGATACATTGTATCAATCACAACTAGTTTTGCCATATGGTTACCTCTTTTATAATAGATTTTAATACTTGAAAATATTATATTCTATATAACATAGAGATGGTGTAATTATCTGAAAATAATTTATGATACTAGTTTTAGACCTACAGCTGCACTTAGCACCATCGTAATGAATAAAATACGTTTCCAATCTTTTGATTCGCCAAAAAAGAAAATGCCAATGAGTGCTCCTCCTGAAGCGCCGATTCCAGTCCAAATAGCATAGGCAGTGCCCATTGGAATTGTATTCATAGCATAAGAGAGACAAGAAAAGCTAATTGAAAATCCTGCGATTAGGCTTAGCATAATAGAAATTTTCTTTTCATATTGCCATTTGTTCATCATAGCCACACCGAAAATTTCACAAATTCCAGCGACAATTAATGCAAACCAAGCCATTATTCTACACCTTCCTTTTTATCGTCTGTGACAATCTTCAAGCCCATCACACCAACAAGTAATAATATAATGAGCAAAATTTTCGAGATTTTAAATGGCTCATCGAAAAACAAAATGCCTGTAATGACAGTGCCTGCAGTCCCAAGACCTACAAAAACGGCATATACCGTGCCGACAGGTAAGTAGCGGCCTGCGACGAGCAATAAATAAAAGGTAAAGACAATGGCAATTGCTGTCCCTCCCCAAGTCCAAATATTGTATGAATGTTTCAATCCGACAACCCATAAAACTTCAAAAACAGATGCTACAATCACAATTAACCAATGTTTGTTCATCTCATTCATCCTTTCTAACTTTTGGATAAAAAAAGCCTAGGCGACACTGAAATATCAGTAGTCTCCCAGGCTTTTATCCTTCCGTGGCATAGCTATATGGCTATGAGATTTCTCTCGGACCAGGCTAGCATTTTGCTACGGAACCCTAGAAATCATTGTAGTATCAAGTTAAATTAATTGTACTGAAAAGGAACAAAAAGTTCAAGGAAGAAGGTTAGTTATCGAGATAACCACGTTCTCCAAATGGTTCTAATTTAGCGATCCATTGCTCTTCAAGTTTTGCTAATTCTTTTTTTACATCGAAGTAGCCTTCTTCTTTTTCCTTCAGTATTTCGAGAATTTCAATTTCAAATGAAGCCTCCCCAAAGCTGTTCCAATCTGCTTGGAGGGCTTTATTTGTATGGTTATTCATTTTCAGCATGAATTGTACACCGTTCAATCTCTTTAAATTGTTTGTACTACCGATATAGATTTTATTGTTAGTTGTATTGGTAAGTTTATAAACACCTGATTGGACGGGAGTTTCTTTATAAATTTGTTTGAGTTCTTTTTGACGGTCCATTATGAAGTTCCTACTTTCTTTATTTTTTTATCCAATATGCACTGCCATCTGCTTTACGATCTAAAAAGCCGTATTCGATTAAATAGCGACGGATCATTGCATAATCCTCGTGAATTGGCTTGAGGATAACATTTAATTCTTTTTCTGTATAAGTTGTTTCGCTATCAAATCGATTTGTAATCACACGTAGAATAATAAGTTTTTGTTTTTCCTTCTTCGGGAAGCGTAGTAAAGGTCCATTCGTACCTTCAGGGAAAAGTTTATTTAACACTTCATCCTGTTCTTTGTCGGTGACATTATAACGGTCATCAACCATCGTCGCAGTTTTATGAACAGGTACGAATTTTGGTGCGTTCATATCTTTTTCCTTTAATAGTTCCATCATGACTAAAAATGTTTTCGCTTGGCGTTCCTTTTCTTTTAAGGCAAAACGATGGTGACGGATTGTAGAGGCGCTACCGATTTCTAATTCTTCTTGTATTTCAGCATCTGTTTTTCCTGCGTAAAATAGACGTAATAAATTACTTTGATGCTCTGTTAGACCCGTCATCTTTTTATTGAGTCCAATTAAATAAGCAAAAACTGATTGATGCACTTCTTCTATGTGCATTTGCATATACTTTTCCGCTTCATATAGAACATCATTTTGAGGATAAATAATGCCTTTTTCTATTTGTTCACCGCAAAGAAGGCAAGTATAACAATGAGTATCTTCTGAGTACCCTTTTTTTAGTTGATCAATTGATGCATTCCAAAATAGTTCTGAAATCTCCATTTATAAACACCTTCAATTCCTGTTTATTTATATGCAAACTTTAGTTATTGTTGTTTGTCATTCTATAAACATAATAAAACTTCGTTTGTTGTTTGTCAATGATTAACATCTTGGGTGTGATAAACAGAAATGGATGATGTGAGTTTTAATAATAGATTTGGGGATTGAAGTATCTTGTTATTACATATGAATGTTATCGTTCAAGGCGATTGTTGCAACTGTATTTGCAAAGTTCTATCCAGAACGCTTATATTCGTTAATCATTTCAGGTATAACTCTGGAGAAATCAGAAAATTGTTTTGGCACCGTCTTTATAACAGCTATCTTTAAAGGGTTAGGTGTGAAACGGAAAGAATGAAAAACTCAGAAAAGCGATAAGACTAGTTGATTGGAGTGCAGGCGGAGACTCCTTGGGGAACTAGCGAACATCTTGAGACCCCGCAGGAGTGTTAGTGACGAGGAGGCTCAAGGTTCGTCCCCAGGAAAGCGTCTGCCGGAACGGAAATTAACGGCATCGAAGAAAATGCCATGGCAGAAACGATTAATCGTTTCCGCCATGGCTAAAATTCATTTGTACCTGTTTTTTTATTAATTCTTAATTTGAATTTGATAATCTTCAAACCATGTATGGATTTGTGCTAAATAAGCTAGAAGTTGAGGGCCAGCCATTAATTGACCAAACCAAGGGACTTTGAATGAGGTACCACCAGACTCTATAAGGCTATCTAGACGTTTACGTTCAAAGAATTCATGTAAAATTGAGTTTTTGTCTTGAAGAATTTCTTTAAGCCATTGCTGAACTCCGGCTGTATAAGCAGGGTGATATGTTTTGGGATATGGGTTCTTTTGTCGATAGAGCACCTCTTTTGGTAAAAGTTCTTCCATCGCTTTTCGTAAAAGGCCTTTTTCCATATCTCCT
This sequence comes from Viridibacillus sp. d25.2, assembly GCF_055456015.2. Lineage (NCBI taxonomy): Bacteria > Bacillati > Bacillota > Bacilli > Caryophanales > Caryophanaceae > Viridibacillus > Viridibacillus sp. d25.2. The sequence goes on from NZ_CM196652.1 coordinate 394,543, forward strand.
GTGGATTTCATTTCCCAGGGAATATTCCACAGATATTCTACGAGGCGATGATCTGCAAAAGGTACCCGTACTTCAAGGCCAGCGCCCATACTCATGCGGTCTTTGCGCTCTAATAATGTCGTCATAAACCAAATCATGTTGAGATAGAACAATTCACGTCGTTTTGCGTCGACGGGAGATTCGCCATCCAATCGAGGTGTTTCGGCAATTGATTCTTCATAAGCATTTCGCATATAGTCTGGGATATTTAGCTTTTGTAGCCATTCAGTTCGTAGGATAGATTCACGTTCATTAATGGAACGAATCCATGGGAAGTTGGTGAATGGTTGTTTAAACCAAGGATAGCCACCGAATATTTCATCTGCACATTCGCCTGACAGACCGACCGTGAAGTCTTTTTTAACTATTTTTGCAAACCATAATAGGGATGAGTCTACATCAGCCATGCCAGGCACATCGCGTACATGTACTGCTTCTTTCAAATAATCAATTAGTTCTTGTTGTGTAATAATTTCAGAGTGATGGACCGTTTTAAACGTGTCGGTCATTTTTTGAATCCAGAAGGCATCTGTGGAAACTTGAAAATCATTTGATTCAAAAAACTTTGCATTATCTTCATAATCGATGGAATAGGTATGAAGAGCTTCCTTTCCATCTTTTTTATATTTATTTGCAGCTATGGCTGTAATAATACTGGAATCTAATCCACCTGATAAAAAAGTACAAAGGGGTACATCTGAAACCAGCTGTCTCTCTACTGCATCTGTCACAAGGTCACGCACATTGGTAACAGTTTGATCGAAGGAATCTGTATGCTCAGAGCTTTTCACGTTCCAGTAGCGCCATATACGAAGACCATCCTTCGTAAAAGTAAGTGCATGAGCTGGTCTCAATTCATTTATATTGTGGAAAATTCCTTTGCCAGGAGTACGAGAAGGTCCAAGACTGAAGACGTCAGCAAGTCCTTCATGTTTAATGATTGGTTGAATATCTGGATGTGCAAGAAGAGCTTTTATTTCAGAGCCAAATAATAAGCCACTATTTTGCTTTGTATAGAAGAGTGGCTTTACGCCAAGTCGATCTCGTGCAATGAATAACTTTTCAGAAATATCGTCCCAAATAGCAAATGCGAAAATGCCATTTAGATGATTGACACATTGCTCTTGCCATTCAATATAGCTTATAAGTAAAACCTCGGTATCTGAGTTAGATGAAAAGTGATAACCACGTTTTTGTAGTTCACGGCGTAATTCATCTGTATTATAGAGTTCCCCATTATAAGCAAGTGTGTAGTTAGTGCCGCTCTTTGAACGGGTCATTGGTTGCTCGCCACCACTTGGGTCTATGACGATGAGTCTTTGATGTCCAAATGCTGCATGTGTTTCCGTCCAAATGTTTTCTGCATCTGGGCCACGTTTTTTTAATGTTTTAGTCATGGTATGTAAAACATTTTTTTGCAGTCGTAAATCCTTTTTGAAATCTACCCATCCTGTGATACCACACATCATTTCACATCCTCTGCTTCTAGTCGTTACGTAGTGTATGCGAACTGGGCGGAGGATGTGCGCTGGTTATCGTTCTTTTTCCTTCATATGTTCAATATGATTGGCGCCCCACTCCTGCATCGTATTTAAAATAGGTTGAAGTGTCATTCCATATTCGGTGATTTGGTATTCTACTTTTGGTGGTACTTGTGGGTATACAGTTCGTGTTAGGATATCTTGTCCTTCTAATTCACGTAGATGCATTGTAAGCATTCTCTGCGTGATATCTGGAATGAGTTTTTTTAGTTCATTAAATCTAAGCGCTTCCCCGTGTAATAAGTGATCTAAAATAATGGGTTTCCATTTGCCGACAATCATATTTAATGCAACAACCATTTGGCATTGATGTGGATTTTTTTGACCGTTTAACATGGCTTGCCTCCCATTAGTATCATTTTTGATACTATGTTTAATTAATGTGCCTACTTACAATTCGTAACTAGATACATCATAATAGATTTCAGTTAAGAAATATACATTAATTGGAGGATTTATAAAATGACTAAAAAAGATTTTGCTACAGCTGTAGAGGAACGTCGTAGCGTATATGTAATTAATAATGAAGCAATCGTATCCGATGAACGAATTCAAGAAATCGTTGAACATGCAGTAAAACATACACCGTCTTCATTTAATTCTCAAACAGCTCGTGCAGTTGTTTTGTTAGGTGAGCAACATTCGAAATTATGGAGCATCACAACTGAAACATTGCGCCAAATTGTACCAGCTAACGATTTCGCGCCTACTGAAGAGAAAATGAACATGTTTGGTGCAGGGTATGGTACGGTGTTATTTTTCGAAGACCAATCCATTGTAAAAGGGTTGCAAGAAAAATTCCCTTCATATGCTGATAACTTCCCGATTTGGTCTTTACAATCATCAGGTATGGTGCAATATGTAGTGTGGACTGCACTTGAACAAGAAGGTTTTGGTGCCTCTTTACAACATTACAATCCACTAATTGACGATAAAGTGAAAAGCGAGTGGAATATTCCGTTAGACTGGAAATTACTTGCTGAAATGCCTTTCGGTAAACCTGTTGTTGCAGCTGGAGAAAAACAATTTTCACCTATTGAAGACCGAGTGAAAGTATTTAAATAAGAAATGAATTTTGGACTGCTCCTAAGTTTGACTTAGGAGCAGTTTTTTTGTAATGTATGCGGATCAAGTAATCTATAAAGAATCTACCCAATCTATTAGAAATTTCCCCTTTGGCGTGATACTTGAAAATCAGTTAATATAGAGTAGTTGTAGTTTAATATGAAAGGAAGTTGATTATGAGTCAAAATCGTAATCAGAATATAGAAGAGATTAGTACTGCTAAGTTGATGTGGCAACTTACTCGTCCACATACTTTAACAGCAACATTTGTACCTGTTATTCTTGGTACAGTTCTTGCTATGTTCGATACGAACATAGATATATTGATTTTTGTGGCAATGCTTGTATGCTGTTTAGCACTACAAATTGCAACCAATTTATTCAATGAATACTATGATTTTAAACGTGGATTAGATACAGCTGATTCTGTAGGGATTGGTGGTGCGCTTGTACGCCACGGTACTAAACCTTCTACAGTGCTAGCTTTTGCACTAGCATTATATGGAGTCGCTGTTGTACTCGGCGTATATATTTGTATGAGTAGTAGCTGGTGGCTAGTTGCAATTGGCGCAGTAGGTATGGCAATCGGTTATTTATATACTGGTGGGCCTTACCCAATTGCTTATACACCGTTTGGAGAGCTATTTGCAGGTCTTAGTATGGGGATTGGATTTGTATTAATTTCATACTTTATACAAGCTGGAACCGTCAGTATGACAAGTCTTTTAGTATCGATTCCAATGGGTATATTAGTTGGAGGCATTAATATGTCAAACAACATTCGTGACATTAAGGAAGATACAATTGGTGGACGTAAAACACTAGCAATTCTTTTAGGCCGTGAAAAGGCTGTCAATTTACTAGCATTTTCATTTGTTGTGTCTTATGTATGGATAATCGCACTGATTATTATAGGTACTGTTAGCCCGTGGTTACTTGTTGTATTAATAAGTGTTCCAAAACCATTACAGGCAATTAAGGCATTTAAAGAGGGCGTAAATAATCCCCCTAAGCAGGGGATTGCGATGAAATCAACTGCATTGACAAATACATTCTTTGGATTTTTATTGTCAGTGGGACTAGTATTAAGTTATTTAACTTAATTGATGAAATGAAAAAACTGTCTAACAATCAAATGAGATTGTTAGACAGTTTTTTTGTGAATATATTTAGTGCTTTTGCAATTGATGAGCAAATTTTGTTTCCTTTAGTCGAACTGCTATGATGCAACCAAGCAGAGCACCGCTGGCACTCGAGACAAGAAATGCTGGCATAAAGTAAAGAGCGGTGAATGAAGTGCCCATTATTATTTTGGCATATGGTATAGCAATCAATGAGGCAAGTATACCTGTACCAAATACTTCTCCTACAGCGGTTAGCCATACTTTCCGATAATACTTATAGAGCATTCCTGCTAAAAAAGCGCCTATCATACCACCAGGAAAAGCTAGTAAGGAACCAGTGCCGGTTATTACTCGAACAAGTCCAGTAAGAAATGCAATAAGAACAGCCGGTCCAGGTCCTAGCATTACAGCAGCTAGGACATTTACAGCGTGTTGAACTGGATAAGCACGTGCGATTCCCGCTGGAAATGACACAAAAACAGAACCTGCAATGGCAATAGCGACAAACATAGCTATAGTCGTTTTGCGTGAAGTTATGATATTTTCGCCACCTGTTGCAAGACATGTAGTAGTTGCCGTGTAGCTACAAAAGGTTTTTCATGTGTTGCGATAGCAGAGATGAGTGAAATGCCATCTGCTCCTGCTCTGATAACCGTTTGGCAATTATCAATTGTAATACCGCCAATACCAACAATCGGTAAAGTGGGATACTTAGTCGCTGTTTGTTCAATTAAAGTAGTACCGGCAGGGGACTTCGCATCCGCCTTAGAGGTGGTGGAGTAAATTGGACCAATACCAACGTAATCAGCGCTTGCGGCAATAGCTACAGTAACCTCTACTAATGAATGTGTAGAGACTCCTAATATTTTATCCGCCCCAATCTTTTCCCGAACTGTATTAGCATTAGCGTCATCTTGGCCTACATGTACACCATCTGCATCTAAAGCAATTGCTAAGTTTACATCATCATTGACAATGAAAGGCACACCATGTTTTTTACATAGAGCTTGGCATGCTTTAGCAAAAATTATTTTATCTTCGCCAATAAGAGCGTTTTCTCCTTTTTCTCTGAATTGAAAGAAGGTGATACCGCCGCGTAGAGCTTCTTCTAAAACAATGAGTGGATCACGTTCTCCGACATTTTGACTCCCCATAATGAAATATAGTTGAAGTTGTTCTCTATTCAAGGATTAAAACTTCCTTTCGTGCCTTTTCTGAAAGCTCACGATAAGCCCAATGATTTGTCGGTCCATGGCCAGCACCCAAGTGTAGCCCATTCGCTATAGCAGCTTGGATAAAATATTTCGCATCAATCACTGCATCCGAAGCGGTAAAGCCTTGTGCCAAGCGGGCTGCTATAGCAGCTGAGAATGTACAACCAGTGCCATGTGTATCTTTCGTATGGATTCTTTCAGAGCGCATAATGAAACGTTCTCCGTTTGCTGTTAAAAATAAATCTTCAGCATAACTTTTTGTATCACGGTGTCCACCCTTTAAGACAACGGCTTTCGCGCCCATTGTAATTAACTTCTTCGCAGCATTCTCTACATCATTATCTGATACAATTGTTAAACCTGTAAGCACTTCAGCCTCAGGGATATTAGGTGTAACAATGGTTGCAAGTGGTAGAAGCTCAGTTTTCAGAGTGTGTACTGCCTCATTTAATAAAAGTGAAGCTCCACCTTTTGCAATCATGACGGGATCAATAACGAGCATTGGTTGATCATAATCTTTTAATGTACCTGCTACACCGTGGATGATTTCTGCTGAAAAAAGCATACCGGTTTTAATAGCGCCTACCTGAAAATCGTTGAGTATAGCTTCGATTTGGCTTACGACATTTTTAACGCCGACGGCATAAACGTCATGAACACCTAAAGTGTTTTGTGCAGTTATAGCTGTTATTGCTGAAGTACCGAAAGCACCAAGCTCTTGAAACGTTTTTAAATCGGCTTGAATTCCAGCGCCACCACCACTATCAGATCCTGCAATTGTCATAGCAACGTTTCTTGTCATAATTGAATACCTTCGTTTTCTACAACTATCATGTTGTCACGTAAATCTTCTGAAATAATAGAATATAAGTTGTTAATTAATTCGACTGCAAAAGTGCCAGGAGCAATGGCTGTTTGTGCTGCCTTTTCGCCAACTTGTTTGTAAAATGATAGCGCACTCGCGGTTGCTTGCAAATGTTGTCCCTCTGAAACAGCAAGAAATGCACCAGTCACTGCGCTAAGTAAGCACCCAGAGCCTGTAATTAGTGGCATAAAGTCATGTCCGCCCTCAATTTGAATTGTCGTTTGTCCATCAGTTACCGTATCCTTAACCCCAGTGACTGCAACGATACAGCTATTTCGATTGGCTACTTCTTTGGCAATTAGTTGTACATCTATTTGCCCTTCACCAGCATCGGCTCCCCTTGATTGCCATTCGACATTACCAAGTGCAGCAAGTTCTCCTAAATTACAGCGAATAGCTGTAACTTTAATTTCCTTTAAAATAGTTGTCACCGATTGCTTACGAAACTCACTAGCACCTACACCAACTGGATCAAGGACAACGGGAATATCCTTTTTGTTGGCACTTTTGCCCGCTTCAATGATAGAAGATACAGTTCCTTGATCAAGTGTACCGATGTTAAGAACTGTACAGTCGGCTAGGGCAGCCATTTCAGCTACTTCCTCAATTCCTTCTGCCATCATAGGTGAAGCACCAAGTGCGAGGAGACCATTTGCTTGGAAATTGGCAACAACAACATTTGCAATATTGTGGATTAACGGTTTTTCAACACGCAGCTTTTCTAGTAAATGCTTTTTGTACATTATTTAGTAAGCTCCTGTTCGTATTGTCCAATTGTCCATTGTTGTTTCGTCCACGCCATTTCCCAAAAGTGCCATTCATAATAACTACTTTTACGGAAATGTTCTTTTAGCTGCTGAATACGTGTAGGAGGTAAATCTTTAGCAAGGTCATTCATGCGATTAATTTGTTCCTCTACTAATTCTCCGAACCATTCAGATCCATATGTTTGAATCCATTTATCATAAATAGGGTGATTAGGTTGTGAATCTTTTAGACGTTCCCCAATTTCATAGTAAAGCCAGTAACAAGGAAGTAGTGCAGCTAGAGTGTCAGCGAGGTCACCGTTATTTGCTGTACGATACATATGAGAAACATATTCGTAAGCTGTTGGTGCTGGCTCAAATGATGCGAATTCTTCATCCGTGATATCTAACATAGTAAAAAATTGCTCATGAAGTGACATTTCTGCAGTACATGTTGATTCAGCATGTTTGGCAAAACGTTGTGTAGTATGTAAATCATTTGCCTTTACGGCTCCTAGTGCTTGCACTTTTGCGAAATGGCTTAAGTAATAAGCATCTTGTTGTACGTAATATTGGAAAATGTCGAGTGGTAATGTACCTGCCGCAAGTGATTTTACAAATGGATGATGAAAGCTACCTTCCCATAAATCATTGCATTCTAGTCTTACTTCTTCACAAAATGTCATCTCTATGCACCCCAAATTTTTTGTTTTTTGAAAACAAAAAGCCGCCTCCTGATCGGTGTCAGTAGGCGGCAAGCAATCATTTTCAATGAAACAAAATAGACTGATAGCGCCACTTCCCTCCGCTGGTATGAGCCAGATCAGGTTCCAAGGGTCCGCAGTACTCTGCGTCTCAGCCAATTATATGACTCCCCTAGTGGTTAAAAAGCGATTTAGTTTTCAACAACAATATAACATAAATAAAGGAATAAGCAAGGTATAAATTAACCATAGTAAATAGATTGTAATAAATGGCATATGACATAGCTATGAGCTTATTTCTATGTTAAGATACAGCCTATCCGAATTTTTAAATTAGAAAGTAAGGTGAGCGGATGGGTGTATCTGCAACAGTGAAGGGGCCAGAAGAGAAATTGAATTTATTTCATTTAACATGGCCGATATTTTTAGAAGTATTTTTATTTATGTTGATGGGGCTCGCTGATACATTTATGTTGAGCGCATTGTCAGATGATGCAGTATCAGGTGTCGGTGCCGCTAATCAATACATTCATATAGCAATATTGATTTTGGAAGTAATAGGGAATGGGGCATCGATTGTTGTTGCTCAATATTTAGGGTCTAAGCGTTATTTGGAAGCATCCAAAATTACAGCATTAGCTGTTTCGTTGAATTTAGTTATTGGCCTAATAATGAGTGTCGCTTTTGTTATTTTCTCAAAAAATATTATGATTGCAATGAATTTACAAGGTGATGTTCTTGAGTATGCTAGTAAATATTTATTTATTGTTGGAGGAGCTATCTTCCTGCAAGCAATTATAAATTCATTAGCAGCGATTATTCGCGTGCATGGTTGGACCAAACAGACGATGTATGTGTCACTTGGAATGAATATTTTTCACGTAATAGGGAACTATGTTTTGATCTTCGGTAAACTTGGCTTCCCTGAACTAGGTGTGCAAGGTGCGGCCATTTCATCAGTTGTCAGCCGTATTTTGGCCCTATTAGTATTCTTTTGGTTATTGTATCAAGCACTAGAGGTACGTATTAAATTGCAATACTACGTGTCATTATCAAAAGAATATATCAGTAAGATTCTGCAAATTGGCCTTCCTTCTGCATTTGAGCAGGTGATGTACCAAGGTTGTCAAATTGTCTTCTTATACTATGTGACGTATTTAGGAACAGAGTCACTGGCAGCTCGGCAATATGCGTATAATATTTCAATGTTTACCTATTTATTTGCCATAGCGATTGGAACGGGTACCGCAATAATGGTTGGTCGTTATGTAGGTGCTAATGAAAAGGATACGGCTTATAAACAATTATGGATTAGCTTGAAATGGGCGTTATTATTTACAGTAGTGATGGTCGCAGTAGTCGTTATTTTCCGCTATCCATTAATGCGACTCTTTACTGATAATCCAGAGGTTATCAAAATAGGTGCGGCAGTGTTAGTGTGCAGCATTTTGCTAGAAACAGGACGTACATTTAATATCACAATTATTAACTCGTTACGAGCATCAGGTGATGCCAAATATCCGTTAGTCATCGGTTTTTTCTCGATGGTTTGTATGAGCTTACCACTTGGTTATTTACTTGTATTCCAATTAGATATGGGTTTAGTGGGCGTGTGGTTAGCAATTGCGGCAGATGAATGGTTCCGAGCTATCTTAGTTTTCTTTAGGTGGAAAAGTCGTCGTTGGGAAAGGTATGCTCTGGTTTCTCCTGACAAAACGAAATAGTTTGATTAGACATTGTATATAGCTTGTAGTGAGAAAAAGGACGTTAGCGTATTGATGCTAGCGTTTTTTTTATGGATTTTTGATGAGAGGGGTTAGTGCTAATCAAGAAGTTAGAGAGTTAATATTACAATTAGAATAAAAGTCCACACAAGATTGTACAGTTGTAAGTATAATAATTTACAAGTGAAAAATAAAGTTCAAAACTACACGTTTTTTTATAACAATCAATATTCAATAATGAATTAATTAAGAAAGTGTGCCGTCTTTTTGTGTGAAAAAATGCCTCTATTTAATGAAGGGGGGGGAGTAAGATGGAAATCGTATTAATGATTTTACACGGTTTATTAGCTGCTGCATTTTTGATAGCGGGATTAGGGAAAGTAAGCGGCTCAAAAATGCACGTTGAAGGTTTTCAACGTTGGCGCCTGCCACAATGGTTCCGTGTTGTAACGGGATTGGTAGAACTAGTTGCTGCTATTTCATTGATTGTTGGATTCTGGATTAATGAATGGGCAATTTTTGGAGCTGCATTATTAGCAGTTACAGCAATCGGTGGCGTTCTAACACATGTTCGTGTGAAAGATTCTATAAAAGAAACATTGCCAATTATCGTACTAGGTTTGCTTGCATTTGGAGTATTATTTTTGAACTTATAGAAAAAGCTAAATCACTGATGGCTTTGAGTCATCAGTGATTTTTTGATTATAGGTGATTTTCCGTCAGACTCATTGATATGAGCCGGAAGAATATTAGAGCTCAGCCTACTGCCTCTTCATATTTTATCCTTAGCCAATCATCGCTTAGTTTTGTATACTTGGAAAAGAAGATTAATGAACGAGGTGTTTGGCATGGCATTGCCGAGAAAAGTAGAGAGCGCGAATTATATGAGGGAGCGTCAAGGAATGTTTGCTTGTCCTGTTTGTGGGGATGAGATGATGGTGACTGAAGATTGTAGTATTGTTTGTGACAATCGACATTCTTTTGATATTGCAAAGCAAGGCTATGTGAATTTCATGACACATGCTGCGACTTCAATGTATGGGAAAGATTTATTTGAAGCACGTAAGAAGGTTATCGAAAGTGGTTTGTATGCATCGATGCATACAGCGATTTGTGATTTACTGAAGCAGATGAATAGTAATGTTGTTGTATTAGATACGGGATGTGGAGAAGGGTCACATTTAGCAAGCATAAAAAATAACTTCCAGGAGCAAGCTGGTAAGCGTTTTATTGGAGTAGGTATTGATATTGCAAAAGAAGGAATTATTGCAGCAGGGCGCAATTACGATGACATGATTTGGTGTGTCGGCGACCTAGCAAAAAGTCCATATCAACAAACAAGTTTTAATGCGATTTTGAATATTTTATCACCTGCAAATTATACGGAGTTTAAACGACTATTAAAGCCGAATGGAATGGTTATTAAAATCGTGCCACAAAGTGGATATTTACAGCAATTACGCGCTATGTTTTTCGCGGATTCTGAAAAAGAGTCCTATTCAAATGAACTTACTGTTGAACGATTCAAAGAGAATTTCAGTGAAGTAGAGATAAAGCGTATTACACAAACTATAGCAATAGATCAGGAATTGGTGCCTCTATTAATGCATATGACACCGATGGGTTGGCACCAAAAAAATGATGATACAGCTATAGATTTAACTGAAATTACGATTGATTTAGATATATTAGTTGGAAAAATATAAGATAGTCCTCCGCATTTTAGCGGGGGATATTTTTTATTTAGAAACTTTTTCCTTATCTTATCCGTATTGCATAAAGAAGGAGTGATTTGATGTATTTAAAAATTGAAGCGCCACAGCGAAGTATTTCAAAAGAGGCTGTAAAGGTTTGGCGTATAACTGAGACGTTAGCAAATGCCGGGATTCTTACAGTACTTGGGATCCTCTACTATTTACATATACGTTTTGAGTGGAAGGAATGGATCGGTTGGATTATTTTGGGGCTTCTAATATTGACGGTCTTAACGGCAATTTGGGAGATTTTGTTCAAGCCAACATTAAAGCAAAAGTATTGGCGCTATGATGTGGATGAGAATTTTATTCAATTGAAGTACGGTGCTTTAAAAGAGGTGAATGAACTGGTTCCAATGACAAAGGTACAGTCTGTAGAATTGAATCAAGGGCCTTTCTTGCGTAAATATGGCTTGTATTCGATTCAGATTGGAACTATGGGATCCGAGCATGCAATTCCCGCGATTTCTGAGAGAGAGGCTTTTGAATTGCGTGATCAAATTGCACATTATGCAAAAATTAAGGAAGTGGAATGATGGTGCAACCGTTGAAAAGATTACATCCGCTCGTTCTAGTATTTGATCTATATAACCTAATTAAAAATAATATAATCTTTTTTATATTTATTTTTTTATTGAATATGGGGTCTGATAAATGGTGGATTCAAACAGCAAAATGGCTCTTCTTGGCTTATGTTGTGATAACGCTCTTTATGAGTATCGGTAAATGGCTAACATATAGATATGCGATAAAGGATAATGCTATCTATATTAAGTCCGGGATTTTTTCGAAAAGTGAGCGGACTATTCCATTTTTAAAAGTACAGAATGTCCAACACCAAACGACTGTTTTTCATAAACTTTTTAAAGTGACTTCATTGACTGTAGAAACAGCAGCTGCTGGTGATGAAAGTTCCATTACGTTTGATGTAATTTCTAGAGCTGAAGCAGAAAGTTTAGAGAGAGCAGTTACAGAAACTTGTTCACATAAGGAAATTATTAGGGAATATAAAGCTGGGATTTTTGAGGAGCATTCATTAGAGCAAGAGCTGAAAGATAAAAAGACTATTCACTTTACACCATCAAAACAAGATTTGGTGAAGGCTTCTTTTACTTCACTTAGCTTTTTAATTTTAATTCCAATCATTTTTAAACTAGATGATGTTGTTAAATTCGATATGTTTAAGGATGAAGTGACAGATGCTTTGAAATGGGGTTGGGCAATCTTAGCAGCTGTTATTATTGGCTTACTACTAATCTCTATTGCAATTGGTATGGTTCATACCTTTATAAAGTACGGCAAATATGAAATTTCATCAGATACACAGAAGGTTTATATAAAAAAAGGCGTCTTCAATGAATCAATATTTTCAATTCGCAAAGAGAAGGTACAGGCTGTTGAGATTTCGCAGTCTTTCATAAAGAGGATTTTAGGACTTGCCGAGGTAAAACTTATAAGTGCAGGTAATACTACAATTGGAGAAGTAGAGACGAATACACTGTATCCATTTTTACCGGTGAGAAAGGCATATACATTGATAAGTGAGCTGTTGCCAGATTATCAAGTGGAAGAGAATATGCATGAAATGCCGAAGAAGGTACTTTGGATTCGAGTGATTCGCCCAAGCTATATTTGGCTTATTGCAACGGCAGTAATTTGGTATTTCAAGCCTTCATTATGGTGGATTTCGATAGCTTTGCTTCTAATTATTTATTCTTCGCGCATATTAGATTTTAAAAATAGTCGATATATATTGAATGAGTCTTTCATACAAATGAAAACAGGTGGATTTTCTACCGTATTATTTATTACAAAGCGTAGTCAAGTAATAGAAGTGAAGACAGAACGTTCGAAGCTACAGCGGTACTTTAACGTGGCCTCAATTAAAACGGTAAACAGAGCAAAACCAGTGTTACATAAGGAACTTCTTGACGTACCTCAAGAGGTTGCATCTGAATTTTTTAACTGGTACATGGATAGAACCCAAGAAGTTAAAATGCAATAATTAGTTTTAATGATTATAGAATGGGAATAATGGAAGCAGAGGTGAAAGTATATGAAATATGTAATTATTGGCGGAGATGCTGCAGGTATGAGCGCAGCGATGGAAATTGTACGTCGAGATAAACAAGCTGAAGTAACAACATTGGATAGGGGGCGTATTTACTCTTATGGGCAATGTGGTTTGCCATATGTAATCGATGGCCGAATCCCATCAACAAACGATGTAATCGCGCGTAGTGTAGAAACGTTTCGGACGAAGTATGGTATTGATGCTAGAACAGGACATGATGTGACAAGTATCGATTCCGAGGCGAAAACGGTATCTGGTGTTGTAGTTGAAACGAATGAAGATTTTCAAATTTCGTATGACCGTTTACTTATTGCTACTGGTGCTAACCCAATCTTCCCTAACTTTGAGGGGGCTGACTTGGCTGGGATTCATACGTTAAAAACTATTCCTGATGCAAAGGCTATTTTAAATGATTTAAATGATTCTGTTAAACAGGTAACCATCATCGGTGGTGGCAACATAGGCTTAGAAATGGCTGAAAGTATTGCGGAACTTGGTAAGAAGGTACGTATTATTCAACTTGGTAATCAGTTAGCTGAAATATTCGATCAAGATATGGCGGAACTCATTCATGAAGAGGCGAGGAAAAATGGGATTGAATTAATCTTCAATGAAGAAGTGAAAGGCTTTAAGGGCGAAGCTAGGGTGCAAACAGTTGTAACAGATAAGGGAGAGTATGAGACTGATTTTGTACTAGCTGCCATTGGAGTAAGGCCTAATACAAATTTTCTTGATGGTACCGGTATGCATATGATGCAAAATGGCGCAATTTTGGTAAATGCATATATGGAGACAAGTATAGAAAACATTTATGCTGCTGGTGATTGTGCTAGTCATTTTCATCGGATTAAGCAGAAGAATACTTATACTCCACTTGGAACGACAGCGAATAAGCAAGGGCGTATTGCAGGTATGAATATGGTTGGTGTTGTTGAAACTTTCAAAGGAATTGTTGGTACTTCTATTGTGAAATTCTTTCATCTAACTTTAGGTCGAACGGGGTTATCGGAAAAAGAGGCCCAGAAGCTAGGATTAGATTATGAAGTGTATAAGCAAAAGGCGACAGATATTGCCGGTTTCTATCCTGGTAAGCAGGAAATGGAACTGAAGTTTATCTATAAAAAAACAACGCAGAAATTATTTGGAGCACAAATTATCGGTGGTAATGGTGTTGATAAACGCATAGATGTTTTTGCAACAGCACTTTATCATGAAATGACTCTGAATGATTTATTGGATTTGGATCTTGCCTATGCACCACCTTATAATGGAGTCTGGGATCCAATTCAACAGATTGCAAAACGAAAATCATAATATAGACAGTTGGTTTATAGTTCAGCTTCTAGATAAAGCAAAAATCCGTAGAGACATTAAGCCTCTACGGATTTTCTTCTTGTTAATACTAGTATGAATTTGAAAAGTATGAGAAATATGACAGCACCTGCCGTATCCAACATCACATCTTGGAAAGTGGCTGTACGACCGGTTGTAAAGTATTGATGAAACTCATCAAGTGCCGCTAATGAAAATGTTAGAAGGGCTGCAGTAAATAGGCGGAATTTATGTTTTGGTAAGGCAATAAATAATGTTATCGCTATTAATCCGAACATACCAAAATGTGCTGCTTTTCGGATTAAAAATTCTAAAAAGTAATAATAGCCGCGCTCGTCTACTGATACAATAATACCCCAATAAGGAATTTCTAATAGAGATAATAGAGGTCTTAGCGGTTCATTTGGAAACCAATCACGTAATAAAGGTACGATAGATTGCTGCTCATAGCTCTGACTAGACGAGATGAAAATAACAAACAGTAATATGAGTAGTGGAATAAATTTTTTCATATAAGAACCATACCATAAATCGACAGGATTTTCAGTCGGGGAACGAAAATGGTAATTATACTGTAACCTTTTGCAATCTCATGAAAGATGGTATGCTAAAAAAGCACTTAAATGATAAAGGACGTGTTAGAATGCCCGGACGTAATGAACCGTGTCCATGTGGTAGTGGTAAGAAATACAAAAAATGCTGTGAGAAGAAAGAAGCAGTCACAGTAGAAACCGTATACGCAGAAGAACTAGAACGAGTATTGCAAACATTTTATGATAAGTATCCGTTGCGTAGCGACATTCCTGAGTTTGCTGAAGTAGCGAAGAAATGGCATGATGCAGTAGGTAAATATTTATTAGACGATATGATTGAAGCCATTGCATTAGACGCATATTTCTTCCATGATAGAACGGATATTTGGCAAGGATATTTGCAAAAAGTGAAAAAAGAAATAGTACGCCCATCAACTTTAACTGTATTAAACACTTGGGAGCATCCAACAATGATGGTTGCTGAAGTGACAGCGATTGAAGAAGACTATATGGTAGTACAAAATATTTTAACGGATGAAGTACTATACTTGCGTCGCGAAAGTGACAAGCCTGTTCCTGTAGGCGTACATGTATTTTGCTTTATCTTGCCAGATGGCTCAAATAAAGAAGCGCATTACTTAGCGGTATCAAGTATGATTTTCTTCCCTAAAGATCATAACGCTGTATTCGGAAAATTAGCAGATGCGTTTAAAGTACAATCAGACTTAAATGAAGAAGCTTATTGGAAAGAAAATAGCCTAGGATTTTGGAAAGAGTTAGGCGAAGCTGGCTTTGAAGGTGGAGAATTTACCGACTTTGAAGCAGATGTATTTTTACGTGTACTAGAGTTTTTAGAAGGTAAAGGACAAGACCCAAGACCAGTTCTTGAAATTGTAGAAGATTATGTTGTAGAGCGCCAACCGAAAGCACGTAAGGCTGTAGCAATTGCAGCTGGTGCAATTCGTTTTGGTGAAGAGCAAAAATTATTTGAATCACTTGGAATGACAGTAAAAGAAATCGCTGAAAACTTTGAGGTTTCTCCATCTTCATTAAACAAATATTATAATGAGCTAACGACTTATTATACTGAAAAAAATAATTAACAAAAAAGCTACTTCAATTCATGAAGCAGCTTCAGACTGTAGACAGACTCGGAGATATTCGGGTTGAACTGCCCCGTAAATGTTAGACACCAAACTAACATTTATGGGGTGTTTTTTATGGCTAATTTTACTGCCGAAGAGAAAATATTTATTGCCCGTCTTTACCTAGAAGAAAAATACAGCTATATGGATCTTCAAAAAATATTTGAAGTTTCTTATCAAATGATTCAAGGATGGGTTCGCTTATATCATATTCAAGGAGAGGAAGGTTTTAAGAAATCCTATACAAGTTATTCTGCGGAGTTTAAAATAGATGTACTTAATTATATATATGAAACGGGTACATCCTCTTACGACGCAGCCGCAATGTTTAATATTTCTTCTCCAGCTTTAATTCGGACATGGAGAAAAAATTTTAATACATATGGATTAGATGCCCTCATTTCTAAGAAAAAGGGGCGACCATCCATGAAAAAAGAAATAAAAAAGTCAAAACAAGTTGAAGGTTCCGTTGAAGCGCTTGAAGAACGAATTAAACAACTCGAAATGGAGAATGCGTATTTAAAAAAGTTGAATACTTTAGTTCAAATGCAGGAAAAATTACAACTAAAATCAAAGCGCAAGTAATTTATGAACTAAAGTCAACCTATGAGGTCGTGGCATTAATCAAAGTCGCTGATATTCCACGTAGTACGTACTATTATTGGGAAAAACGTTTGAATCGAGAAGACAAGTACTCGAAGGTGAAAAACGCTATTCAGTCTATCTATCATGAACATAAAGGACGTTACGGTTATCGTCGTATCACAAAAGAGTTAAAAAAACATGGATTTTCTCACGACCCAAAGACAATCAACCGCCTCATGAACGAAATAGGTATAAAGTGTTTAGTCCGCATGAAAAAGTATCGTTCTTATAAGGGGCATGTTGGTCGAATTGCCCCAAATATTTTACAACGAGATTTTCAAGCAAAGAAAATGAATCAAAAATGGGTAACAGACGTAACAGAATTTCATTTATTTGGGGAGAAACGTTACTTATCCCCTATCCTTGATTTATGTAACGGTGAAATTATTACCTACAAAGTGATGGAACGGCCAGTTTATCGACTTGTTGGAGATATGTTAGATGAAGCGATTAAACACCTAAAACCAGAAGATGAGGTCATCCTCCATTCCGATCAAGGATGGCATTATCAAATGAAGAAGTATCAAAAAACGTTAAAAGATTATCACATTATACAAAGCATGTCCCGTAAAGGAAATTGTTTAGATAACGCCGTCATGGAGAACTTCTTTGGCTTATTAAAGTCTGAATTACTTTACCTCCAAGAGTTTGAAAGTATGGAGCACTTTGAGAAGGAATTAGATGCTTATATTTATTACTATAACCACAAACGTATGAAGGCAAAATCGAGTAGGAGGGAGTGATTAACTCCCGACCTCTCACACCACCGTACGTACGGATCCGTATACGGCGGTTCAATTAAGATGAATAACGCAAAGTTTCGTAACGAACTTGCAGACTTTTCAGCCCTTGGCTTTCCCAATAGGAATTGTCAAGGGTTCTGTGTAATATGGGGCTTTTTGAGATGCGCCAGTATCCTTTTCGGGTATTTCCCCATTCGTATGCTTTTCCGTATGGAACTTTTAAACGAATGAGATTTCTGACTCTGGTTCGGGGTTTCTTCCAATTCTTCCAAAGACACATTCGTAACCTTCTTTTAATCCAACTGTCTAATTTACTGAATGCCGAAGGTGTATCTGCGAGCGCAAAATATCCACACCATCCAATTAGATATTGGTTTAATTTCTCGATACGATATTCCATTGGAAATGGCATCTTTCTAGAGGTAATTTCTCGTATTTTCTTCTTCATTCGTTGAAGGCTTGTTTTCGCCACTCGAACTTTTGGTTCTTTATTGTGTGAAAAACTAAAACCCAAGAATTTTCGATTCCACGGTCGGTCTACCGCTGATTTGGACTCATTCACTTTCAAGCGTAGTGTTCCTTCGACGAATCGCTGTACGCTTGCTATTGTACGCTCTCCCGCACGTTTACTTTTCACATAGATATTGCAGTCGTCTGCATAGCGAACGAATTTATGACCACGTTTCTCTAATTCTTTATCCAACTCATCTAACACGATATTAGAAAGAAGTGGACTTAATGGTCCACCTTGCGGTGTTCCTTCCTCTGTACTTGAAACAACTCCATTTATCATGACACCTGCTTGGAGATATTTACGGATAAGTTTTAATAATGATTTATCATGAATTCTTTTTGCTAATGTTGCCATTAAGCGGTCGTGGTTGACCTTATCAAAGAATTTCTCTAAATCCATATCTACAACCCAACGATATCCTTCCTTCATATAACCCTTCGCTTTTCGGACTGCGTCATGAGCACTCCGATTTGGTCGGAATCCATAACTGTTGTCCGAGAAAGTTTGGTCATATTCCTTTGATAATATCTGCGATATAGCTTGTTGAATCAAACGGTCTGTCACGGTTGGGATCCCTAATAGACGCACACCGCCGTCTGGTTTCGGGATTTCGACACGACGTACTGGTTGCGGTTCATAGGTTCCCGTTAGAATTTGAGCTTTAATAGATTCCCAGTTTTCGAGGATGTGCTGACGTAAGGTTTGTACGGGCATCATGTCTACTCCATGGCTTCCTTTATTCGCTTCCACTCGCTTTAATGCTTGTATCATATTCGGACGTGCTAGAATTTGATTCAACATCACCATTTCGTTCCTTTCCGTGAATAGCTTGTCTTCTTATGCCCACCTGAACTACACCCTCCGCAAATACCCTCATGGACTTCACCATTACTTTCTAAGCGTGAGGTCTCTGTTTTCTGTGTTCATTCATTCAAGATGGAATGCCAAGGGCTATTCTCTCTTAGTTGTTCAGTCCTTCCGATTAGTTCTAGACCCAATCGTACTATGACCTCTGCTGACTTCTGATGGTTCAGCTACTTGTCACCAAGTAGGTTATGAAGGGTACTTCACGTTTCCATCAGACCTCCCCGGGTAAGCGTATGCACTTTCACACCATCTATCCGCCTCATTTACTCGATATGACCTTCGACAGAAAGGACTTTGTTTTGTAATGCAAACTCATCCAATCATACCTAGCCTTATATGAGATTTGTGTTCCTCGGACCGGTGTTTTGCCTCCAGCTTCCTTCAGATTCCGCGTCGCCACGGACACCCTTGCTCTTGGCTAACCTCTACTTCTGTCTTCGGGGTTCGGGACTTACACCCTATAGTTCATACGCATGCCGAGCGCACATTAAAAGATCTGAGTCCGATAGCATACCGAACTCAGATCTTAGAAGCTGCTTAAACTATATGTCTAACTTTATTGGGTCAGATCAGGTTTATCTACAGTCTTTTTATTTGTATACAGGAAAGATCAAGTTTTCCGAAGCTTACGGCTCGCTTACCGCGGGCGAGCGCCGAGCCGCTTCGTCGCTACGCTCCTGTAGGGTCTCGTCTGTCTCGCTGATCCCGCGGGAGTCGAGAGGACGCTTCTCCAAGCCAATAAAAATATAGGATAGATAAGTTTTTCCGAAGCTTACCAATCGCTTTCAGAGGCTTCTCCAGTTACCTAAAATTGTTAATTCAATACTTGCAATCTATTCATATAAACGATATGATTTTAATGTGAATGAATATTCAGTCATTTAACATACCGACCGATCAGTATGTAAGTTGTTAAATAATAAGGGGGCTAATGGTGATGGATTTTTCATATTCAGACAAAGTAATAGCTTTACAACAGAAGTTAACAGCGTTTATGGAGGAGTTTGTTTATCCAAATGAACAAGTATATGCGAAACAGTTAAAGGCACAAGACAATCGCTGGTTAGAGATTCCACCAATTATGGAAGAGCTAAAGCAAAAAGCAAAGGATCAAGGATTATGGAATTTGTTTTTGCCAGATAGTGAGTATGGTGGTGGTTTGACTAACTTAGAGTATGCTCCACTTTGTGAAATCATGGGACGTTCACTTATCGCACCTGAAATTTTCAACTGTAATGCCCCGGACACAGGCAATATGGAAGTACTCGTACGATACGGTACAGAGGAACAAAAAAAGCAGTGGTTAGAACCATTATTAGCTGGGGAAATCCGCTCTTGTTTTGCGATGACGGAGCCAGACGTAGCTTCAAGTGATGCTACTAATATTGAAGCAAGTATCGTACGAGATGGTGATGAATATATATTAAATGGACGTAAATGGTGGGCGACTGGAGGCGGAGATCCTCGCTGTAAAGTTGCCATTTTCATGGGGAAACATAAAAATACATCAGCTCCAATTCATGAACAACAATCAATGATATTAGTACCACTTCACACACCGGGTGTAAAAATTGAGCGTATGTTATCGGCATTTGGTTATGATCATGCACCCGAAGGACATGCAGAAGTGACGTTTACGAATGTAAGGGTACCTGTAGAAAATATTCTTTGGGGTGAAGGCAAAGGTTTTGCTATTGCTCAAGGAAGACTAGGACCTGGGCGAATTCATCATTGTATGCGTCTAATTGGAGCAGCCGAAAGGGCTCTTGGAGAAATGTGTATAC
Source organism: Viridibacillus sp. d25.2 (assembly GCF_055456015.2). Lineage (NCBI taxonomy): Bacteria > Bacillati > Bacillota > Bacilli > Caryophanales > Caryophanaceae > Viridibacillus > Viridibacillus sp. d25.2. Next base: position 414,956 of record NZ_CM196652.1, read on the forward strand.
GTGTGCAGGAGAGAACGGCTTTCCATCGGACATTAGGGGAGCAGGGGGTTATTCGTGAGCGTATAGCTGAATCTCGTATTGATATTGAACAAGCTAGATTACTAACGTTAAAAGCCGCTTACATGATGGACACTGTTGGCAATAAAGAAGCGAAGGCTGAGATAGCTATGATCAAAGTAACAGCGCCAAATATGGCACTCCGTGTCATTGATCGTGCTATTCAAGCATTTGGAGCGGCTGGGGTGAGCTCAGATTTTACATTAGCAGCACAATGGGCAAACTCAAGAACTTTGCGATTAGCAGATGGACCTGATGAAGTACACCGCAACCAAATTGCGAAAATTGAGTTGAAAAAGCATGTCTCTAAAGTAAAGGAGAGAGTGTAATGAGTGTAATGGATCTTTTTAGCTTAAAAGGTAAAACGGCGATTGTCACTGGAGGAGGACGAGGATTAGGTGCCCAAATTGCAAGAGGCTTTGCAGAGGCTGGAGCTAATGTCGTGCTATGTTCTCGAAAAGTTACAGCTTGTAAGGAAATGAGTGAAGAGCTTGAGACATTTGGAGTGCGTGCAATTGGACTGGCCTGCGATGTGACAAACCCCGATGATGTGAAAAATGTCGTTTTGGAAACTGTGAAGCAATTTGGTTCAATTGATATTTTAGTAAATAATAGTGGTGCTTCATGGGGGGCACCGGTTATTGAAATGCCTTATGAGGCATGGCAAAAGGTGATGGATGTCAATGTAAATGGGACATTCTTAATGAGCCAAGCTGTTGGTAAAGTAATGATTGAGCAGAAGTCTGGCAAAATCATCAATATTTCTTCAGTTGCAGGTGTTGCTGGAACGCATCCAGATTTTATGGATACAGTTGGCTATAACACGAGTAAAGGTGCGGTTATTACGTTGACGAAGGATTTAGCAGCAAAATGGGGAATGCATAATATAAATGTTAATGCCATTGCACCAGGATTTTTCCCAACGAAAATGTCTTCTGTATTGATAGAACGTGGAATGGATTATATTATGGACGCGACTCCGCTACAGCGATTAGGATCGGATGAAGATTTAAAAGGAGTAGCATTATTTTTAGCTTCGAAGGCATCCGATTATGTAACGGGTGATGTTGTGATGGTTGATGGTGGGATGAGCGCTGTTATTTAAGTAAGGGGTTTTGACAATGGTGAAAGACGATATTATTCGAATGAGTATACAATTATTTGAGCAAAAGGGTTTTAGCTCTACATCAATTCAACATATAACACAGGCTCTTAATGTGACTAAGGGGACATTCTATTATTATTTCTCGAGTAAAGAAGCGCTATTAATGGATATTCATCAGTATTATATTGATGATTTACTGCTTAGGCAGCAAGAAATTATAAAAAGTGAAGGCAGTTTTACAGAACAACTTACTAGAATTGTAGAGATGCTTATTTTTGATATTGGACGGCAAGGTTCTTATGCGCGAGTTTATTTTAGAGAAATGCGTCATTTAAGTGAAGATCATGCAGTTATTGTTAAAGAGAAGCGTCGTTTATTCCGTATACGAGTTGAAGAAATAATTGAGCAGGGTCAGGCCGTAGGGGAGTTTAAGGCGGGGCTTGTGCCAAAGCTGACGGCGTTTGCTGTGTTAGGAGTAACTAATTGGAGCTATGAGTGGTTTGATTCTGATGGGGATATCACTTCAAAGCAGTTAGCGACTCAATACACGTCATTTATTTTACAGGGAATTCAAAGCTAGGAGGGTTTTTCATGATACAAGATACGATACCTATGCGTAGTGGCGAAGAGCTGAATATTAAAAAACTTGAAACGTTTCTACATGCCAATTTAAAGAGTTTACCTGAAGGGAATCTTATGGTTAGCCAGTTTGGTACAGGGCATTCTAATTTAACATATGTACTTACAATTGGAGAATGGGAGGCAGTATTACGACGACCTCCATTAGGTCCTGTGGCAGTGAAGGCACATGATATGGAGCGAGAATTTAAAGTGCTGTCCTCATTGCACCCTGTATTTCCTGTTGCTCCAAAGCCAATTATTTATTCAGATGACATGACGATTATAGGTAGCCCTTTCTTCATTATGGAAAGAAGAAGAGGTGTGGTCTTAGACACAGAGTTTCCTGAAGGTACGACTGACGAAGTCATGGTGGCACGTAAAGTATCTGAAGTGATGGTTGATCAGTTAGTGGCATTACATGCAGTTGATTATAAAAAAACAGCACTTACAGGAATAGTAAAGCCTGATGGTTTTATGGAGAGACAGGTTCAGGGATGGATTAGTCGTTATGACAAGGCGAAAACGTCTGATATAAAAGAAGTCAATGAGCTAACAACATGGCTTATTGAGCATTTACCTCAATCTAGTGAACCGACAATTATTCATTATGATTATAAGTTGAATAATGCAATGTTTTCAAAAGAGTATGAGGAAATGGCCGGACTATTTGATTGGGAAATGACTACAGTGGGCGACCCGTTAGCAGATGTTGGGGTAGCACTAAGTTATTGGATGCATGCAGATGATCCAACTATGATGTTATATGGTTTAGGTGAGCCACCAATTACGGTAAAAGAAGGATTCTATTCACGTCAGGAATTTATTGCTCGATATGCTGAAAAAAGTAGACGAGATGTATCCAATATCAATTATTATTTAACATTTGCTTATTTTAAATTAGCCGTCATTTGTCAGCAAATTTATTATCGCTATTATAATGGCCAGACGAAAGATACACGGTTTGCACATATGGGCGATTTTTCAAAAGTACTTATAAAACAAGCATTCAAAAGTGCAGAAAAGTAAAAAGTTTGCATTTTTAAGAGGTCTGATATAGCTTTAAAATATGAGAATTATTGTCCAGCCTTCAGGAGGTTATAACAGATGAACTCAAATCAACCTTTTACAGATGCAGAATTTGATCGTATTTTTGAAGAAAAATCAGAAGAAATTAATGCCCAACTGAATCGGGAAATTTTGATAGCCATGATAGGTGATGTAAATGCCGGGAAATCCTCAACGGTAAACAAATTAATGGGTAACGATGTGGCACCAGTAGGCGCAAAACCTGGTGAAACACAACAAATTAGAAAGTATATATACAAAGATAAAATTGTTTTCGTCGATACTCCAGGACTTGATGATATTAAAAGTGAAAACTCTGATATAACGATGAGTTTCTTCCATGAAGCAGATGTCGTGCTATTTTTCCTTAATGCAGCAGGTACTGTACTTTCGGAAACTGAGCTTGCTTCACTAAAGAAAATAAGTGCAGTAAATAAAGATATAATTTTAGTGCTCAATAAAATTGATGCAGCTGATGATATACCGAGCCTTGTGAAATATGTACAAGATCATACAAATTATAAGTATCCCGTGACACCGATTTCCTCTCGCACGGGTGAAAATATGTCTATGTTACAAGAGAAGATACTTGAACTTTTAGAGGTCAAAAAAAAAGATATCTTGATGGCTTCCCATATGGCCGATAAGTCAGCTACTGCGAAAAAGTGGATTTTAGGCGCGGGTGCATCGGCAGCGGCAATTGGCGCAGTACCGATTCCCGGAGCTGATTTTGTCCCTCTAACAACTTTGCAAGTAGGGATGATGCTGAAATTATCTACGCTTTATGGAAAGCCTATCTCTAAAGACAAGGCAAAAGAAATGATTATCGCAACGATTGTTGGAAATGTTGGGAAAACGATCTTCCGACAAATTGTAAAATTTGTACCAGGCGCAGGTACTGTAGTGGGTGCTAGTGTAGCAGGTGGAATGACAATTGCACTCGGTTATGCAGTGAAATATGCATATGAAAATAATATGGATATCAATTCAAAAACGCTAAAACCGCTATATGAAACTTTTTTAAAAGAACAAAAGAAAAAGTAATAATACATGCTGTGCTATAAATCTGTAAAGGATATGTAGTACAGTTTTTTTTGATTTTGGTCCACATCAAAAAGGTGATAGTGGAGTTTTGAAAATGCTTTTCTAACGCCATTGCTACATTGTTCATAGGACACTTTAGCAGTAGCTTTCTCATTCAATAGAAGGAAAGAGATTTCATCCAATTGATGGTATAACTCAACGATATTATTCATGTATGCTGAAAGTATCGATTGGAGGGACTGGGATGATTATTCAAAAAGTAAATTTGTATAGTTCTAAGTTAGAAGAAACAAGGGGTTTTTATGTAGAGAAATTAGGTTTTGAGCTTTTAAATGAAAGTATTAATTGTTTTGAAATAGCTGTTGGTAGAAGTGTTTTAGAATTTAAAGAATATGAAGCGGAAGGTACTCCATTTTATCATTTTGCATTCAATGTACCAGGTAATTTGTTTGTAGAAGCTAAAAAATGGATTATGCAGTTAGTATCTTTAAATAATGATGAAGAGGGTAGTGATGAGGTGCATTTTGAATCAGCTAAGGCTTACTCATGCTATTTCGAGGATCCAACAGGGAATATTGTCGAGCTCATTTCACGTTATGGCAGTTCTCCACAAACAAAACTAACCAGATCTTTTTCCGCGAGAAATCTATTAAATATTAGTGAAATAAATATTACAACAGATGATACTTTGACTGTCGGTAATGAGTTGCAAAAGCATGGCATCGTATCAACAGATGAGGAACCGCTAAATCCTAATGCTTTGAACTTTTTAGGTAAAAGGGAGGAAGGCGCCTTTCTTTTATTAGGTCCTACAAAGAGACAATGGTATTTTTCGAAGAAAGAAGCAAAAAGTTATCCACTGGAGATTATTTTAGAAGACGGCCGATTTATTAAGGTGAATAAACAGGGGAACGTTTTAAGTGGGTTTAAATATTGATTTTAAAAGGGCTGCCAAGGCAGCTTTTTATTATAAATTTCGTATTAAAGTTAATAAAAGTGTTTAGACAGGAGGTTATATTCATGACTATTATTAAACCGAACAGATTAAAAAAAGGTAGTACAATTGGAATTATTGCACCATCCTCAGGTATAGCCGCGCTTTGTCCAAAACGTTTCCAAAGAGGTATAAAAGCTCTAGAGAGAATGGGATATCACGTAGTCGTCGGTGAGCATGCGAGCAAAATTGAGCATTATATGGCAGGAACAGTAGCTGAAAGGTTGGATGATTTACATCAGATGTTTAGTAATCCGAAAATCGATGCAATCATTACAACAATTGGTGGGACTTGTTCACATCAGCTAATAGACAAAATTGATTATGAACTGATAAAAAATAATCCGAAAATCTTTATGGGCTATAGTGATATTACGGCTTTACATAGTGCTATTTATGAAAAAACAGGACTCGTTACATATTTGGGGCCCGCGATATTACCACAGTTAGGTGAATTCAATGGATTGATGGATTATACAAATGATTATTTTAAAAAAACATTGGTTGAGTTAGATACTGTTAAGATTAATAGCTCGTCATACCGTGTATTGGAGTCATTATCTTGGGACAAGAAAGATACGAGGGAGCGCGTTAAAGAAATTAACTCGGGTATGCAAATCTTCAATCAGGGAGAAGCCATGGGTAAGATTATTGCAGGTAATGTTGGGGTTATGTTGCTTTTAGCTGGAACAGAATACTTTCCAAATGTGGATGGAGCAATTTTATGTTTAGAAGATGATGAAGGTGAGTGTCCAGAATCAATAGATCGCTATTTTACACAACTCCGACATATGGGGATATATGATAAAATTTCTGCGTTAGTCATAGGTCGTTTCCATCCATCGGTAGGTTTCGGGGAAGATCATGATAATGGGTTATTGCAAGCTATTTTACAACGAGCTACAGAAGGGTTTGATTTTCCGATTGTTTATAACGCTGACTTTGGTCACACGGATCCAATGTGCATTTTACCAAACGGTATTCAAGCTTCAATCCAAGCAAATGATAACAGAATTGAATTTCGCCTTTTAGAGACGGCTGTACAATAAATAATGTTGAAAAATGTATTCGTTGATCAAAAAGAAAGGTAATTTACTTTAACAAAAATTACGGAACATATTGTTGTGAAGTATTAATTTCTTTTTGTAGCAGATTCATATTTATCGTGGTACTATCAAAATAAATAAGACTGAAATTTTCAAATAAAGAGGCGATGTAATTTGTTAAAAGGTTTACCATTATACATGGTGTTAATCGCTGTCGGCTCTCTTAGTATCACATTTGGTATGACACGTAATTTACCTTTGACGATGCAATGGATATTACTAATTAGCGGCACGACTTTGAACATCATTAGCTTAATAGGACTTTTTATATTTTTGGCAAAGCAAGACTCGAAGAAAAAAGCATAACTGTTACAAAAGCTATCTCACCAGAGGTAGCTTTTTGTTTGCTTTTAGTGTAATTGCGATTGTACTAGCAATTTATAGCCTTGTGACAGGACTGCCATACATGATGCTACCATTAGGAATAGCTATGCCCTTTAGTGGCATGCATGAACTTAAAAAAATCGATCATTGGTCATAAATACTGGTATATTGTGTAGCGGCATTTGTATTTTTTGTAAGCATATATATGATGTAGTTATGGGCTAAGCGCTATCCTTCAAAAAATTATAGCATTTTTATTAAATTCAGTACCTTGCAATGAATAATAGACATATGTTATAGTACTGATTAATAAACAGTAGTGAAGGAGGAAGCTAAATGAACGTTCAGTTTAAAAAGGGTGTTTTAAATTTATGTGTATTGGCTTTGCTTGAAAAGCAGGACTATTATGGATATGAGCTAGTGCAAGCTATTTCACATCAAATTGAAATTTCCGAAGGCTCTGTTTATCCATTGCTTCGCCGTCTCACGAAGGAAGGCTACTTTACCACTTATTTAAAGGAATCAACTGAAGGACCGCCACGTAAGTATTATCAGATTACAGGGCTGGGCTTAACTTATCTAGAAGAATTACGTCAAGAATGGGATTCATTTATCACTGGAGTAAATCATTTAATCCATGAGGGGGATGCAAAATGAATGAGGAACGTTATTTACAAGCACTAGAAAAAGAGTTGGATTGTTTAAAGCAAGAAGAAAGACAGGACATTATTCGTGATTTTCGTGAGTATTTTTCAAATGGTCGAAGTGAAGGGAAATCGGATACTGCAATCATAGATGCTCTTGGGACTCCATCACATATTGCTGAGGAATTGTTGAAGGCCTATGGTGAAGAAGATATGAAGGTAACGGAGGAACAGCCTAAAGGGGAATACTTTACGAAAGTAAGTATAGAGGCTGATTTTGCAGACTTAGATATTGTTCCATCACCTGATGATCGTGCATATGTGGATATGAAAGAGCAACTAAGCAATAAACTGATTTCAATGGATATTGTCGGAGATACATTGAAAATCGTTATTAAAGAGAAGAAAAAGTGGTTCGCATTTGGCATTATTTTAACATTTGGAAACGCACCTAAAGTGACGATTAAATTACCTAAACGTATGTATGATATGATTCGCGTTGATAACGATAATGGTGCGACAAAAGCGGAGCAATTACATGCTGTTCTAATGCATATTGAATCGGATAATGGCAGAATTTTATTAACAGATAGTGCTGCGACTAACTTACATGTTGAAACTGACAATGGTCGTATTACACTAAAGGATGTTCAATGTAAGATATTAACGGGTGAGACGGATAATGGACGTATAGAGTTACATCATGTACAAACAGAGACAGTTAAGGTTAAAACAGATAATGGTCGAATCGAAATACAAGAAGTAACAGGTACCATTGAAGCAGAAACAGATAATGGTCGTATTGAAGCTTTTATCCCTATTATCACTAAACCTATCTCATTGGAAACTGACAATGGAAGCATTCAATTATACGTAAAAGAAAAGCCAGAAAATGCTACGATTCAGACTAAAAAAGATATGGGGAAAAGTATAATTTTCGGTGAGAAGACGAAAAAAGTAACTTTGGGGAATGGTTTATTACCAATCTCCTTAAAAACAGATAATGGTAGCATTACCGTTGCAAAAAGGTAATAACTAGCCTCCTGTGCAGAATGTACAGGGGGCTTTGCTCTGGTTAAAAATATATAAATGACGCAATATTTGATAAAATGGAATTGGTAGTAATTTCTTATTTCGTAAGGGGGAGAGATTATGAAAAAAATTTTAGTATTAGGTGGCACGCGTTTTTTTGGCAAGAGATTAGTTGAATTATTAGTGAAGGATGGACATGATGTAACAATTGCTACACGAGGAAATTTAGCCAACCCATTCGGTGATAAGGTAAAACAAATCAAAGTAGATAGACTCAATGCAAAAGCGCTTAAATCAGCAGTAGGAAATGAACAATGGGATATTGTATATGATAATATTTGTTATTCACCAGATGATGCAGCAGTAGCTTGTGCTATCTTTGAAAAAAATGTAGGCCATTATATTTTTACATCGACATTATCTGTTTATCCAGCAGATGGGGTAGCTAAAATAGAAGAAGATTTTGATCCGTATAATTATCCGATTCAAATTGGAGATCGAAATGCATTTTCATATGGGGAAGGAAAGCGTTTAGCAGAAGCTGTATTTTTCCAAAAAGCAACGTTTCCGGTAACAGCGATTCGATTCCCAATTGTAATTGGCGAAGAGGATTATACAGAAAGATTACTTTTCCATGTTGATCATGTGAAAAATGAAGAAGAGATAGGAATCGTTAATACAGAAGCACGTATGTCTTTTATCTCATCTGATGAAGCAGGTTCTTTCTTACGATGGGTCGGACTAGGGCATGTTACTGGGCCAATAAATGCGACATTAAAAGGCACTTATTCATTAGCTGAAATGTTAGAAATTATTGAAGAAGAAGTCGGAAAAAAGGCGATTGTTTCAGCTGAAGTGGAACAGGCAAATGTTTCTCCTTATAATATTCCAAATTCATGGTATATGGAGACATCAAAAGCAGAATCAGCAGGGTATACATTTACTACATTGAATAGTAGTTTTCCACAACTTGTCCACAAACTTGTCCAGGAGATTCATCACAAAACCATTTAAATAAATTATCGGAATGAAAGGAGCTACTTTTTTACAAGTGGCTTCTTTCATTTTTAAGTGTATAAATCTATTCTTCGGGAACTATAAATATATGTAAAGAATTTATGCTGAATGCGACTAGGAGTTGAAAACTATGGTTGAAATGATTTTACTAATCATTGTGATTAACATTTCTTATATGACTTTAACAACGCTACGGCTGATTTTGGTCATTAAAGGTTATCCGAAAGTTGCGTCTCTGCTCTCAATGGTAGAAGTATTTATCTATTTGATGGGATTAACTATCGTATTAGACAATCTGGATAATCCATGGAATATCGCTGCTTACTGTCTAGGTTGGGGATTAGGGGTATATTCGGGAAGTTTAATTGAACAGCGCTTGGCATTAGGTTATGTACTATTTGAAGTAATAGTCGATGCAAGTGAAGCAGCACTAGTTGGAGAGTTGCGTACTAAAGGGTATGGCGTCACTTCATGGTTTGCAGATGGCAAGGATGGTAAGAAAATAAGTATGACAGTAATAGCAAAGCGCAAAAATGAAGCAAAATTACGTGCAACAATAATAGGCATATCGCCAAAGGCATTTGTTATTTCATATGAGCCAAGTAAGCTCAATGGTGGATTTTTAGTGAAGCAAATGCGCTAAGTTGAATAGAGAAGAAGCATCATATCGTCTAAGTTTTAGACTTTATGATGCTTTTTAGTTGGAAGAATTATTGCCCATAAGGATCCTTACTACTTCTATTGGGCGTACATCTAATTCACTTATTTTCGTAAGAGGCATCCAGACAGCTTCATATGTACCACTTTCAATTGAAGAATTTGTGAATTCTCTTCCATTTTTGGTGCCAAATTTGCCATCTATGGTTTGAGCTATGAAATAATATCGTGTACCATTTAATAGAATAATTGTGGGGTATTCCCTATCCTGAGGTGGACACCTAGCTCTTCTAATGTTTCTCTAATCGCGGCTCGCTCAGCAATAAAGCTCTTATAATGACTGTTGCAGCTCGATTTCGCATAAAATACCTCGTTTAACTTAAAATATTTGAAAAAACAATTAATTTTTACATTTTTTTGTACATTGGCTACAAATTTTATAAATATAGATTACAATAATAGGTAGGGGAATGTAGAATTATGGATTCAATGTATGAGCCACCTATTCGTTGCTATCGTTTGAATATAATTTCTTTTGTAGATACTATCTCTAGTATAGGATATTAGGTCTCTTCAAAATAGTAACAATCGTAGTAAATGAATATCGCTGAAGATAGATATTCATGGAGTTAAGTAAGGAGTAGAAAAGTGTATAAATTTGTAGGTCTTTTTGTAGTAAAATTTTTAGGTTTATTTAATAAAGTGAAAGTTTTTGACAAGCATCATGTGCCAACAGAGGGTGGTTACATTATAGCTTGTACTCATACAGGTTGGATTGATATTTTGAATCTTGGTGTTTCTATATACCCGAAACCTATTCACTTCATGGCTAAGAAGCAACTTTTTGATCATAAGCTGTTAGGTTGGTTTATTACGAAGATGAATGCTTTTCCTGTAGATCGCGATAATCCAGGTCCAAGCGCAATTAAAGTACCAATGAAGTTGTTAAAAGATGGTGAAGTAGTAGGGATTTTCCCAAGTGGAACACGAAATGCGGAAGGAAACTCTCTAAAGCAGGGTGCGATTACAATTGCTCAATTATCAAAAGTACCCATTGTACCAGCTGCATATATTGGGCCGAATACACCGCATGAAGTGTTTGCTCGTGAAAAGGGCTACCTTATTTATGGTGAACCCATTTATATTACGGCTAAAGGTAAAGCTGGAAGAGAAGAATTTACGCATCTTCTTGAAGAACAATTAGCTACGTTACAGAAGAAGCTAGAAGAGAAAATTGCTCATGATGCTAACTGATTTTCATCAGTTAGTGACTATATAACATAATAGAGTATATCTACTTATTGCGAGGGCAAATCAACTTTAAAGTAGCTAAAAAGAATCGTTAATACACAATTTCTTTTAGGGGTGGAGCGTATGGTTACTGTTGATTTTTATGAAAAAGACGAGAAATTTGGAGGTAAGTCTCCGTTAGAAGTAATGGCAGAAAAGCGTAGTCAATTGATTTTCAAACATAGAATGTCAGTTGGACTAACGCAGTCTGAATTAGCCGTACAGGCAAATGTGACACAGAAGACGGTAAGTCGAATTGAACGTGGAGATACAAAAGTACGTGAATCGACTTTACAAAAGGTTTATGATGTTTTGGGGATAACGGAAGAACATCTTATTGTATTAAAGGATTATTGAAATACATAGAGGAACACTATCGTTGTGTGCCATATCAGCTATGATATGGCGTTTTTTTTAGGTCTAATTACGCGGAAAAGCGATTTAACTGTTGTTCTTAAAATATTTTTTGTGAAAAAATTGCGTTAATGAGATGGTAGATGGGATAATATAACTAATGTTAAGCTATAAAGAAATATCTTTAGTAAGGGGAGAATTTAAGTGAAAAAAAGTCAAAAGAGAGAGTTACTTTCATGGTTACGTCCCATTCTCATTGCTGTAATTATCGCTGTTGTTTGTCGCCAGTTTTTAATTGCGCCTATTACAGTTAAGGGAGAGTCAATGGAACCAACATATGTCAATGACAATAAAGTGTTAGTAAGCAAATTAAGCCGTATTGAAAGGTTTGATATTATTGTATTTGATGCGCCAGACTCAGATGAGAAGTATATAAAAAGGGTAATTGGCTTACCAGGTGATCATGTGGCAATGGAGGATGACACTCTTTACATAAATGGAAAAGCGTATGATGAACCTTATTTAGATGCGAAGAAAGAAAATTTATTGGAAGGCCACTTTACATATGATTTTACATTAGAAGAATTGACTGATGAAAAAACAGTACCTGCCAATAGCTATTTTGTTCTTGGAGATAATCGTTTGGAAAGCTCAGATAGTAGGGAATATGGTTTTATATCAAAAAAAGCAGTGAATGGAGAAGTAAAGCTTAAGTTTTTCCCTATATCAATATCTAAGTAAGGGAACATTTTTAAAATGTAATGTTCTTCAATTAGTAAACACCGGTACTTTTTGTTCGATTTTGAACAAAAAGTGCCGGTGTTTTTTTGATATTTCCCTTATTCTTCATTTATTACCTTTAAGATACGTTCCAATTTCACCGCGAATATTGTTGTAGCTCCTTGGACTCCCAGGCCAAATAAACCCGCCGACTTTGCCGTATTGTAGCCATGGGGATTTTTCAACTCACTATTCTTCGCTTCAATTTTATAGCGCTTTTTTGCTAAGTCTTTGAATCTTTCCGTTTCTTGAAAAGTTGCTTGCTCATCATGTTCGGTGGATTTTATTGAAACTGAATACGTTTTGCTTTTGGCACCGTCTTTATAACGGCCATCTTTAAAGGGCTAGGTATGAAACGGAAAGAATGGAAAACTCAAAAAAACGATAAAACTAGTTGATTGGAGTGTAGGCGGCGACTCCTTGGGGAACCAGCGAACATCTTGAGACCCCACAGGAGCGTTAGCGACGAGGAGGCTCAAGGTTCGCCCCCAGGAAAGCGTCCGCCGGAACGGAAATTAACGACATCGAAGAAAAATTCATTTTATGGACTTTTTCAAGAAATCCCTTTAAAAATAATAAAAAACTATTTATATATATTTGTTTGTATCAAATAATTATAATAGATATGGAATATACATTAAAAAATGGTAGTGAAAAAGATCCGGTAACCGAAAGTGATTAAACAAGCGAAAGTGTTTAATAAGGTTCCGTTTTTTAGAATAAGAGGTGTAAAAGGTTGAAGAAGTTTATAAATGTTAGGTCGGTAGCATTAGTAGCATGGTTAATCATAACGATAGTCATGGTTTTAACAATGCCCAATATGGATAGGCTTGTTAAGGAAAAAGGGCGAATAAATATAGGTAATACAGTACAAAGTGGAATTGCAACTGAGATGATGAAAGAAATGAATGATAATAGTGGTGAACACCACTATTATCTCACCGCAGTCTTCCATAGTGATACGAATAAAGAATTATCTGTCGAGCAATTAGAAGAAATTCATAAAGTAGTAGCTCGTTTAAAAAGTCATGAAGATGATTTAGGTATTACAGCAATAATGGCACATACAGACAGTAAAGAACTGAAATCACAACTTGTTTCAGAAGATGGGACAACTATTTTGACACAATTTTCTATCGATAAAAAGCAAGGTGAACTTTCTAACATTGTTAAAGAATTAAATACATATTTTCAAATGGAAAATGTAAATACATATTTAACTGGAAACGACTTGGTAATTAGAGATTTTGCAAAATCTACACAAGAAGGTGTTAAGAAGACAGAAGTTATTGCCATTGTTTTCATCATAGTTGTATTAATTCTAGTTTTCCGTTCACCGATAGTTCCGCTAATTTCTTTAGTAACAGTCGGTATAGCGTACATCGTGTCTTTAGGAACTATTGCGCATTTAGTGGATAGGTGGAATTTTCCATTCTCCAATTTCACGCAAGTATTCCTAGTTGTAGCACTATTTGGCATCGGCACAGATTATAACATCTTACTGTACACACGATTTAAAAAAGAACTTAGAGATACAAGAGATAATTTAGTAGCTGTAAAAGCAACCTATAAAACGGCTGGAAAAACTGTCCTTTATAGTGGAGCGGCTGTCTTTATAGGTTTTATAGCATTAAGCCTTTCAGATTTCCCTTTATACAAGGCGAGTTCACTCGTAGCAGTTGGTGTGGGGGGCTTATTACTTGTCCTAGTCACGTTGAATCCATTCTTTATGGTTTTCTTAGGTAAAAAAATGTTCTGGCCAATTAGAAATTTCGAAGGACAGGGTAACAGTAAATTATGGTCAACTTTAGCGAGGCATGCTTATTTAAGACCCATTTTATGGTTGCTTTTAGTAGCCGTTATATGTACACCTTTTATACTGAAAAATTCAGGGGAATTGAATTACAATGACTTATTAGAGATTTCTGATAGCTATGAATCCAAGCAAGGAATTAAAGTTATTGAAGAGCACTTCCCATCAGGTTTCTCATCTCCAACTAATATCGTTATTAAAGGAAGAGAGACCTTGGATAACCAAAAATTTCTACAAGCACTTGATGAATTGACCCAATCTATTGCAGAAATAAATGGAGTCTCAAAAGTATACTCATCAACTAGGCCTGAAGGAAACCGGGTAAAGGAGCTTTACTTGAATCGTCAAACCGATCAAGTAAATAGCGGGTTAGGAAATGCAAAAGAGGGTATAGGTGCAATTCATGATGGTTTATCAACAGCTGAGGATGGGATTAGTAGAGCCAATGATAATGGAATTCAAAATGTTCAAAAGTTGATTGATGGTACGACGGAAGTTAAATCAGGTATGTTGGCTTTAAATTCTGCTATGGAAAAAGTAACGAATGGCTTCCAACATGGAGTAACAGGAGCAGGTCAAATCCAAACAGGTCTTCATGAATTAAATAGTAATATTGAGAAATTGTCCAATGGTTCCAAGCAATTACAGGATGGTTACGCAGATCTATATAAGGGTATGAATACATTTTCACAGTATTTTTCATCATTGAGTGACGCAATTAGTGGTGCTAGACAAGGGTATACACAGATTGAAATCTCTATGAGGGCTTTGATCAAATCAAACCCCGAATTAGAAAATGATAAAAATATAAGAACAACCTTACACATAGCACGAGCAGGTCAACTAGAGCTTACTATATTAAAAAATCAAATGAATAGAATTGAGCCACAGTACAAAAATGCAATGGATTCATTTAATAAAGCGAATACTTCATTATCAAAGATTAATAACGGTTTAACATATGTTGAACAGGGAGTGAAGCAACTTAAAAATGGAGCAGGGGAATTAAAAACGGGGTTAGATAAGGGGGAGTCTGGTTCAAGGAAAATTACTAGTAATCTACCGCAGTTACAAACAGGACTAACCCAAATTAATAATGGTCAGGAACAATTGAAGTCAGGGCTTTCGGATTTACAAAATCATATGAAAGTTTTGCAAAAAGGTCTTTCAGATAGTACTGATGGTTTAGATGAAGTTAGTACTGGTCTAGCAAATGCACAAAATTATTTAGGGAATGTTAGTAATTCAAATTCTACTGCAAAATTCTTTGTGCCTAAGAATCTTTTAGAGGGTGAAGATTTCCAAAAAAGCTTGGCTATGTACATGTCAGAAAATCGAAAATTGACAAGATTAATGGTCGTTCTTGATGTTAATCCATATTCAAAAGAAGCGATGCACATAGTTGAGAAAATCAATGAACGGATTGAATCAGTTTCAAAAACGGGTGAATTGAAAGATACAAAAATCGCTGTGGGTGGTAAATCTTCTCAGAATTTAGACTTGCAAGATATTTCAAGTAGTGATTTTACGAGGACTATTATCATTATGCTTGTCGGTATCGGAATTGTACTAGTCATCATTACACGTTCTTTTTGGAAATCTATAATTATTATAGCTTCATTAATTATTGCTTATTATTCATCACTTGGAATTAGCGAATTAATTAGTAAATACATTTTAGATATTGATACTCTAAGCTGGAATGTCCCTTTCTTTGGTTTCATTATGTTGATTTCACTAGGAGTAGATTATAGTATCTTTCTAATGATGCGATACAACGAGATTGAACAGAAATCGAGTGAAGCAATTATAGAAGCTGCAAAGAATATGGGAGCAGTTGTATTATCAGCAGCTATTATTTTAGGTGGTACATTTGCAGCGCTGATTCCTTCAGGTATTTTAACCTTGATTCAAGTAGCGCTAGTTGTCATAGTAGGACTTGTCTTAATGAGCTTACTATTGATGCCAATATTTATACCGGGCATGTTTGGTCTAACGCATAAGCTGAGACATATAGGCAATAAACGGAAATCTAACAATAAAAAAACTCATTGAGATAACTTAGTATAAGCTACCCTGCCATTTTAAAAGAGATGCGTAGAGTTTATATTTTTAATTGCATATGGTTTTCCAATACTTCCAATGCTAAAGACTTACAGGAACTAGAAAAAGGTATAAAACGCTGAAAAATAAGAAAGAAGACTAGTTTTGCCTCTTTTTCGCATTTGACGAATATATTAATTGCTATGAAAATAGTGTATAATACTACAGTAAATTAATGGCTTATCCTCAAGTGGGCAAAAGGCGACGCCTACGCGTCATTTATATGTAGACTATTTGAAAGAGAGTGAAAATACATGGGACGTAAGTGGAACAATATTAAAGAGAAAAAAGCTGCTAAAGACCAAAGTACAAGCCGTATTAACGCTAAATTTGGACGTGAAATTTATGTAGCTGCTAAACAAGGGGAACCTAATCCAGAATCTAACGGTGCATTAAAAGTTGTTTTAGAACGTGCAAAAACATACAGTGTACCAAAACATATTATTGATCGTGCAATTGATAAAGCTAAAGGTGGCGGGGACGAAAACTTCGACGAACTACGTTACGAAGGTTTCGGACCAAATGGCTCAATGGTCATTGTTGACGCTTTAACAAATAATGTTAACCGTACTGCTGCAGATGTACGTGCTACATACGGTAAAAACAACGGGAACATGGGTGTCAGCGGTTCTGTAGCTTATATGTTCGACCCTACAGCTGTATTCGGTATTGAAGGAAAAGAAGCTGAGGAAGTTCTTGAAATGCTAATCGAAGCGGATGTTGATGTACGTGATGTATTTGATGAAGGTGAAGCAACAATTATTTATGCTGAACCATCTCAATTCAACGCAGTACAAGAAGCTTTAAAAGCTCAAGGTATTACGGAATTCACAGTAGCGGAATTAACAATGCTTCCACAAACTGAAATCCAACTTGAAGGCGATGACCTAGCAAAATTCGAAAAGCTAATTGATGCTTTAGAAGATCTTGACGATGTTCAACAAGTTTATCACAATGTTGAACTTTAATATTTGAGGAATCTCGGTTCAAGAAATGCAGTTTATGACCTGGACATCCTAAAGCCAGTGGCAATTCAGCCACTGGCTTTTTATTTACTCTATGAGGTGATAATAATGACGGTGCAAGAAGTCTGAGAAGCGTTAAAAGAGTTAGGGAGCGAGAAAACTCACCAAGCTTATATCAAATAAGGTGCTGAGGAAAGTCAATTCGAGCGAGGACAACTAAAATTGGAGCACTCGCAAAAAAGTTAAAAAAATCATGAGATGTATCTCAAAAGTCGATTTTCGACTAAGAGGTGCTTTTTTTTTATGCAAAGATAAATGTTGTATTTATATGTTAGTAAGAAAAAAACAGCCATTCTAGATAGAATTATTACAAAATATCAGAGGAAATTACTTCTAGTATAATAAAATATACCTAATTTTACATTGTGGAAATAAAATATAAAACAGTAAAATGGTATTGAGAAGTATGGGAAATTGTAAAAATGTGATAATAACAAGGTCTGAAATACTGTTTTTATACTAATTTTGTTTTTAATTATTGAAAAGTGTGATCTCTATTTAGATATATCTTTTTCAATTAATTAATATAACTCATAAGTATTAGGGGAACTCACCAGATGTTTAATAAAGCCATTAAAGGGGGATTGATACACGTGGTAATCGGTTTACCTAATTTTGGCTAACCAGTAGACCTGATAGGAAGGGTATTATATATGAGAATCCTTACAATGCTATTGCTATTTTTTCCACTTTTTTTAACCTCGTGTTCTTCATTTGAACAATCTGATAAGCAAATAACGATGCTCCAAGCGGAGTTGGCTAAAGTTGAAACAGAAGAATTTATCCGAAAGTATCTTATCCAAGAGAATGGCCGCATACAAACCAATTTGACAGATCGAACTAATAATTATTTATCTGAATCAGTAGGATTATGGATGCAATATTTGGTAGAAAGAGATAGCTTTAATCAGTTTCACAATCAAGTTGAAGTACTCCGCCATTGTTTTTTAACTAAAGATAATTTAATTGCTTGGGAGCTAAATGGAGAAGAGAAAGCCACTGTAAATGCTGCTATTGATGATTTACGCATTGTAGATGCTTTGTTTAATGCAGGTGAGAGATGGAAAAAACCAGCGTATACAAAAATGGCTCAACAAATAGGGGAAAGTTTTGTTAGTATCCAAATGAAAAATAAGCTAATGGTTGATTATGTAGATTTAAAAAGTAAGAAGCAAAGTAACGAAGTGACAATTAGTTATATCATTCCGTCTGGTTTTGATCATTTACAAAGTGCGGGATTAATATCCTCTGATGTATATGAAGCAAACCGTAATTTACTATTAAAGGCTCCGCTCTCTAAGAATGGATTTTACCCAAAGTATTACGATGTGGAAAAAGCTACTTATTACTATGATGAAGAAATCAACTTAATTGACCAGCTATATGTCGGGTATCATTTGTCTCAATGGAAAGGCAACACGGACAAGCTGCTGAAATGCTTGAAAATTGCTTTTGATACAAATGGAGGAAAACTATTTGGTCGTTATGATGCAGAGACACTTAAACCAACAGTAAATTATGAAGCTGCTTCCGTTTATGCATTGGGCATCTTATTTTCATTAGAACGTGGTGATAAAAAGTTTGCGCAGCAACTTTATAATAGAATGCAGATTTTACAACAAAGTAATAAAAAACAGGAATATTACGGTGGGTACATTGATGTATACACGCAAGAAACACATGCATTTGATAACTTATTGCCTTTAATTGCAGAAAGGAAGGGACTGAATGGGGCAGTTTTTAAACATAAATAAGCAATCGTTGTTCTTAATTACGATTCTTATTTTGTTATTGCAAATTCCTTCTTATTTCATGTTGAATTATGAACGAGAAGGAATTCTTTTATATATTTTTCTAATCATATTAATTATTGTAAGCTTATTTTTTGGAACAGTAACGGGTTTGGTTTTTAGTTTAATTTTTATTTTTATTATTGGTAGTGTTTTGCTTTATTTTAATTTTACTAATAGTGCAATTGCAATTAGCTTTACAATGCCGGTACAGCTGTTTTTGGTATATGGGCTAATGCTGATTGTTTTGGTGTTAATTGCAGGGCGTCTGCAAGAAATAATTATTGCCCAGGAAAAGATTAATCAGCGTTTACAAGAAGAAGTGCGCAATTTTGTCGCAGTCGATGTTGAAACAGGTTTTGATAACAACTATCGAATGGGAATGGCGATAAAAGAAGAAATGATGCGTGTTGACCGTTACGGTAAATCTTTTACTTTAATTCTATTACAGATTGACCACTTAAAAGATTTTAATAGACTTTATGGTGATAAAGAAACGAAGCATTTACTTCAAGGATTAGCTCAAACGATGGATAAGGCAATGCGTTTGACAGATAAAAAGTTTAGGTATGATACAGATCGTTTTGCTATTCTATTGACGGAAACAGGTGGTAATTCAATTGACTTAGTAATTGATAAACTGGCTAGCAAAATTAAAACGCATCAGTTATTAAATCACAAATATGTAACTTTGACATTCCGTACGGGTTATTTTGTATATGAGCCGAAACTAGATACTTCATATGAGGAGATTGTTAATAGAGTTGAAAGTGAGATGGTCTCTTATGAATTATAAACAATTATTTTTAGTGTTATCCATTTTAATTGTTTTATGTATTCAAAGCATACCTGTATTCGCTAAAGCCTCAACAGAACAGAAGAAACCTACTATAGTAATGGCTTATCAATCAGCAAATGGCATTGCCAATTCTGATACCATTCTGCTTGAAGCCATTTTTGCGGGAATAACTGACCAAATTCAGTTAATGAGTGTTCAACAAGTAACGTCAGAGATCATAAAAGATACAGATGTTGTGGTATTTGTTGGAGAGGATAAGGGCAAGTTACCAACAGAATTTTTAAGGTCAGTAAAACAATTTAATGGTCATTTAATTGTTTTCGGGAAAAATGCTGAGCAACTACCTCGGTTTGAGAAATGGGGATTTATGGGTGTCCAATCATTACGTACTTTGGATGGAGAGCCTCTTTCTAAGCTAACGAATATAGAATATGTAAAGCCACCAAAGGGCAGTGATGTACTAGTTGAAGGTACTAATTTAGATGCCAAATATCCTGTTATTGTGAAAGATAGAAATACGTCTTTCATTGCAAAATCAAACTTTATGTCCAATGACAATTATATTTTATCACGAGAATTATTTAACCTACTTGATTTGCCAGCCCCCTTAAATCATATGGCATATATCCGTTTAGAAGATATTTCTCCTATTTCGGACCCGAAGCTTGTGAAAGAAACTGGGGAATATTTAGCAGAAAAGGGGATTCCTTTTTATATGGCTATTATACCTGTCTATGTTAATAGTAAGACTGGAGAACAAGTTCAATTGGAGGATAAAAAAGAACTCGTTAAAGTATTGCGCTATTTACAAAAAAAAGGTGGAATGGTTATCGCACATGGCTATACACATACGTATCGTCATACAGAAACAGGAGAAGGTTTCGAATTTTGGGATTCTATAAATAACCAAAAAATTTCATCTATTAATGCTGAAGAAGAACCAAAAAAATTAAGAAAAAGAGCTGATTTTACAACGGAAAAAGCATTTCAACAATATATTGAATCTATTGATGAGATAGAGAAGCAATATATTGAAGAGAGGGTGAAGAGCTCCATTGAAAAATTAACTGAGTTGCAATTGTACCCGATATCCTTTGAAGCGCCACATTATGCTATGAGCTCCGAAGGATATCAATTCATTGCAAAACAATTTACATCCATATTTGGGCAAATTCAATTATCAGATGATACATGGAAAAGGATGGGCTCTCCGTTGATGATCGGCCAGCCTTCTTTGTTAAAAGATATGACTTTATATCCTGAGACAATTGGTTTTATTGATCCTAGTTTGCCGAACCCATTAAAAACTATAGGAGAAAATATAAAAAAAGTGCAACAAGTTCCTGGTTCGGTTATTGGAGGATTTTATCATCCGTATCTTGGGATGGAATACTTACCGGAAATGGTGAGCTTAATGGAAGCAGTACCTAATATAGAATGGCTCGATTTACGAAAAACGAACCAAACTGTTCGGTCTGATAAAATTATGATTCAGCAAAAGGAAAATGGAGAGCTAAAAGTAGTCTCTCACATTAAATGGACAGACAAGGTGAAGCAAAGAATGGAAGAGAATCCATTTGAAATGGTGTTATGGATTTTAGCAATTATCGTCGCATTATTTGTAATAGCATTCTTTATCTATGTTGTTAGCTTGCGTACAAAGCTGCGAAAACGATTGTTTGAGGAGCGAAATTTTAATGGCTAATATATTATTTTACATTGCGCTATTCTTAATATGGATTATGCTTTTGTACCATATGTTTTTAATGCAAGGCGGTTATCTTCATTTTAGGACATATGAGCGTGTTATTCCTAAATGGGAAAAGAAAATGGTTGATCTGCCGACGGTAAGTGTCTTTATACCGGCACATAACGAAGAGGTTGTAATTGGGCAAACTTTGCAAGCAATGTCGCGGTTACACTATCCAAAAGAGAAACTCGAAGTAATAGTTATAAATGATAATTCTTCTGATAGAACAGGTGAAATTGCTAGGCAATATACAGAAAGGTACCCCTTTATTCGGGTCATTGAAACAGAGCCTCCAAATAAGGGGAAGGGCAAATCTTCAGCATTAAATGAAGCATTAAGAAAATCATCTAGTGATGTAATTGTTGTTTATGATGCTGATAATACACCGGAGAAAATGTCGGTGTGGTATCTAGTAATGGGCTTAGTAAATGATCCAAAAGGAGCCGCAGTTGTCGGTAAATTTCGAGTTATCAATGCAGCTAAAACATGGCTTACTCGTTTTATAAATATTGAAACGATTTGTTTTCAATGGATGGCGCAAGGTGGTCGATTTAAATGGTTCAAAGTGGCAACTATTCCGGGGACTAACTTTGCTATTCGAAGAAGTATTGTAGAAGAACTTGGTGGCTGGGATGTTAAAGCATTAGCTGAGGATACTGAGTTAACCATTCGCGTTTACAATAAGGGTTACCATATTCGATTTTTCCCTAAGGCTATAACATGGGAGCAAGAACCTGAAACACTAAATGTTTGGTGGAAGCAAAGAACTCGCTGGGCAAGAGGAAATCAATATGTTGTTCTTAAGTTCTTGGGACAATTTTTTAAGTTAAAACGTAAACGTATTATTTTTGATTTATTTTATTTTTTCTTTACGTACTTCCTATTCTTCTTCGGTGTTATTTTATCAAATACTCTTTTTATCATTAATCTCTTCTATGATTTAAATCTCTCAATTGGTAATGTAGCTCTTGCTCTATGGGTTCTAGCATTCCTGCTATTCTTAGCTGAGGTAATGATAACGCTGAGTATAGAAAAAGCTGAGATGAACCGAACAAATTTCTTTTATGTAATATTAATGTACTTTACGTATTCACAAATGTGGATCGTACTAGTTGTCTATTCATTATATCTAGAAATGAAAAGGGTGTTATTTAAACAAGAAGTAAAATGGTATAAAACAGAGCGCTTTGAACAAAAAGATAAAGGGGAAAAAAAATGAAGCGATATCAGTTATTAATAGCGGGTTTATTATGCATCATCCTAGTGGCAATTACTCCTGTAAAGAGTGAGGCTAGTGCTACGATTTCAGTGGACGGATTAAAGGTGAATAATGTTAAAGACACGAACCCACGTCAACCGATTACCAATGCTCCCATTACGCTAAATGGCCCAGCAGGAGAGGTCACTTTCTACTATGAATTAGTAGGAGATGCAAAAGGGAAAGAAAGTAAAATTGTACTGAATACCGAAAATTCAGAATTATTGATTGCGCCATCGTCACTATCAGTTAGTGTGGATAATAAAATGGTCAAATCAATCGCGATTCATGGGGACAAACCTGTACGTGAAATGATTATTCCTCTTAAAGATGACACTTTAAAAGAAGGTATTCACGCTGTCACTGTTAAATATTATGGTGTATTAAAAGAAGGTATATGCGTTAAGCAAGGAACTTCAGCTAATTGGCTTACACTTAACATTAATTCATATTATCAGTTAAGTGGTCTAGTGAAGAAATCCGATGTTACGTTAGGGGAGTATCCCGCTAATTTTGTTGGAACTGAGGGACAACCTGTCTATATTGTTATGCCGGATAAGGCTTCAACAAGCACGTTGAATAGCGCACTTCAGCTGACTAGTTTTTTGGCAAATCAGTCAGTTCGAAAAAACGTCGTACAAATTACTCGAGAATCTAAAATAAAAGAATTAAATCAGAATGTAGTATTTATCGGTGTACCCTCTGAATTCTCAAATTCAACTATTAAAAAACTATGGCAAGATGCTAATGTGAAGCAAACCGCAGATGCACTTAACTTATCCATTCGTACATTAAAACAAGGACAGCAACAAAATTCAGCAATGTTTGTAACAGCAAACACTGCGACTGATTTAGAAGAAAGAATCGCAGTTTTAACTAATCCACAATTTTCAAAACAACTGAGTGGCTATGATTTGTCAGTAAAGGAATTACCAAAGCAGCTGCAACCGATACAGAGTGGAAGTGCTACCTTAGAACAATTTGGTGCAGAGAATATTACGCTTGATAGTCAAAGTAGTAATAGCGCGCATTATTATTACCACGTGTCAGCTAATGTTCCATTAAATAAAGCATTTACACTAAATTTGAAATTAAAGAAATCAGAAAGTATCACATCATTAAAAGAGCAAACGGAAATAGATAATGATACGAATATCGAGTTAATCGTAAATGTAAATAATACACCTCATTCAGTAAATCTACGGACATTAGGGGAAAGTAAGGATGGTACTTACACCGTGACAGTACCAATTGATGCTAAAGTTATAAAGGATAATCGTTTGCTTGATTTGCAATTCCAAACTACCGGCTTAAGTGTTAACGACGCTTGTAAAGAAACAGATGAGAAGCGTTGGGTTTACATTGAGAAGGAGAGCTCTTTTGTATTTCCAATGCAAAATGCCAATGAGTCAAAGATGACAACATTTGCTGCGTTTCCTTATCCTTTTGTAAGTGATGAGGGGATGCCGATTGTTGTTTTACCTCAAAAAACAGATGTTGCAGATGAGCAATTAGAAAAGTTATATAGTGCAATTTTACAAGGTGCTCAACATCCTACTATACAATTAAAAGCGGCGAATCAAGTAACGGTTAAAGATGTTGAGAAAGCGAATGTTATATTTATCGGAGGCCCCCTAGAACAACCTTTACTACAAAAAAAGGTAAATGATTTAATAGTTACTTATAAGGGAGATAGGGCTGTATTATCTGATGAAGGTTTTGTTTCAGAAACAGCTGAACAATTTAGCTGGATTCAAAAAAATCCTTGGAGTCAAGGTAACAATTCAATTCTTGTCATTGATCATCAAGGGTCAACTCCAGGTTTTATGGAGAATAAATTTCTTGATGAAATGATAAACACAGATAAATTAGCAACGGTAGTCGTACAATCTAGTAATAAGCAGTTTTTTACTAATGCTGAATACGTGAAAGCAAATAATCAACTAAAAGCTCAAGGTGAACATGAGACAAGTAATAACTCAGTTTCAAAATGGTGGATTGTTGGATTTGCAGGATTACTTCTGTTGACTGGACTTTTGATTTTTAGGATAAAAAGAAGAAAACAAAAGAAGTTAAGATAGTTGGAAAGAAGACTAGTCTACATTTAATGGGCTAGTCTTTTTTGAGAATGAATTACTTTTGAACTCATTGAGCTGAAAGTTTATAAGGACGTGAATATTCTGCTAAATAACAATCGGGTGAGATAGTGCAACAAACGATGGAGATAGTGCAACAATCAGTCGAGATAACACAACAATCGATGGAGTTAGCGCAACAATCCTCCGAGATAGTGCAACAATCAAATTCCGCACGCGACCTAACGTCTCAAAAGTCATTCGATTAGGAATAAGAAAGTACCGCTAAATTAGAAAAAAATTGGTACAATGCAATTATGAATAATCAACAAAATTCTTAGTTGATAATGCCATAGCCCATATACGCGAATCAGATTCGATGGAACAATCGGTCTCGAATCATTTAAGAGAAGTACAATTAATCTCAGAACGAATTGGAGAAAAAATAGGAGTCCCCCCATATTATATGAGTGCGTAGATTGAAATCTTTTGGCAATGCCTGCAACGATAGGTAGCTCCATGTCGCACTCTACAAAGCAGATTATAATTAATATTCATAGATAGTATTTAAATACCCTTGGAGCATTCATAGTTCTTAGGGTATCTTTAATATAATTATGATATTCAGAAGGAGGAAAATGACATGTTTCTAAAGAAAGTAACTTTACTAAGAGAAGGCTTTGAAAATTCACATGAGTACCCTTTCAATATTCCTTCTTTGCAATCACTTGAAACATTAGAATTTACGCAAAATGTAACTTTTTTAGTCGGTGAAAATGGTTCTGGAAAATCGACATTATTAGAGGGTATCGCCGATAAATGCGAGTTTAATACAGCAGGTGGAAGCCGCAACAATTTATATGAGGTTCATGCTGCAGAATCTGTTTTAGGTAATCATTTACGGTTGTCATGGTCACCAAAAGTGATGAATGGTTTTTTTCTCCGAGCAGAGACGTTTTATGAGTTTGCATCATATATCGATTCGGATCCCGATCATTTAAAGGCATATGGTGGGAAATCATTACATCAACAATCACATGGAGAGGCGTTTTTATCACTTTTCAAAAATCGTTTCGGTAAAAAAGCTATTTATTTATTAGATGAGCCCGAAGCAGCATTATCGCCTGCTAGACAATTATCTTTAATGCGTATTATGAAAGATCTAGAGCAAGAAGCACAGTTCATTATTGCAACACATTCACCTATTTTACTTGGTTATCCAGGAGCGGCTATTTATGATTTTGATAGTCAACCTATTCAAGAAGTACGTTATGAGGAAACATTGCATTATATTTTAACAAAGCGTTTTTTAGATAATAGGGAAGCTATCTTACAGGAACTTTTTGCGGATGATTAGAAGGAGAGAGAAAAATGAATTATACATATTTCAAGGGAGTTTCTAATGAAGAGATAGTCAAAGGTATACAAGAGCTTCATAAGTATGTGTTTGAAGGCGCGGAGCTTGAGGTGAGTGAGTTGAAGGAGAAACCTCAATTGCTGTGCTGTGTCGCTATGGATAACACTAGGCTAGCTGGCTTCAAATTAGGGTATGCGATAGAAGAAGGAAAATTTTATAGTTGGCTTGGTGGAGTTCATTCCGATTACCGTGGCCAAGGAATCGCTTCTCGTTTAATGGAGCTACAACATAAAATAGTGCAGGAGAGCGGATATAAAAGAATTCGCACAATTGGGAGAAATCACCGTCGAGCGATGCTTATACTTAATATTAAGTATGGTTTTAATGTAATCGAAACATTTAAAAGTAAAAAGGGTACACATAAAATAATATTAGAAAAAGATTTATAATTCTTTTGTCTGTGAATCTTTTCCATCATCTTTCTCGTTTATAAATAAAAAGTGGAAGAGGTTGGTATGTTGAAACGTTTAATGAGGAGGCTTCTCATGATTGGAGGAGGCATTGTTGTCGTTGCTGGTGTAACGTTTTGGGTTGTGACAACTAGATGGCTTTCAGAAGGAGCAGAGCCGATAGCGGATGGCTCGAATGAGTATGCACTGGTGCTAGGTGCAAAAGTGAAGAAGGGGGGCGTACCTTCAAAATCGCTTTCCTATCGTTTAGATGCTGCGCTTCAATATGCAAAGCAATATCCTCAAGTCAAATTGATTGTTTCAGGTGGGCAAGGGCCGGATGAAGATGCTACTGAAGGGTCTGTTATGAAAGCATATCTAGAAGAGCGTGGTTTAAGTTCTGACCGTATTTTAATAGAGGAAAAAGCAACAACTACCTATGAGAATATTGTTTATTCTTTAGAGTTATTGAATAAGGATATTAGTTCTCTAACAATCATTTCAAGTGATTATCATTTAGAAAGAGCCAAGATGCTTGCTAATCGACTGAATCTTAAAGTGGATGTCGTTGCAGCAAAAACGCCAAAAATTATTGAGGCAAAGGTACGCTTCCGTGAACGTTTTGCATTAGTAAAATCGTATATACTAGGGAAGTAGTTAATAGGAGGCTGTTAAGTGAGTATTTATAAATGGCAAGGTGCGGCAGGAGTTTGTCTAAATGACAGCGGAGAAGTACTAATGGTACTTCAAGCCGCACCAGGTGAAGAGAAGAAGTGGACAGTACCTAGTGGTGGTGTCGAAGGTAATGAAACGTTTGAGGAGTGCTGTCGTCGAGAATTTTTTGAGGAGACAGGTTATGAAGTAAAAGTGATAAGAGAACTTTATACGAAGTCAAACGAACTTAAAGCGCTAGGTATTGAGATTGACGTACATTATTTTCATGTGGAAATTATAGGTGGAGAGCAAGTTATTGCAGATCCCGACAATTTAATATATGAAATTGCATGGAAAAAGGGAGAAGAGCTTTCGGCGTTAACGATGTCGTATTCTGACGATGTACCGTTATTACAGGAGTTCATTCGAGCGTTAAAATAAATATAAAAAGGCGGTCCATAAATGGATCGCCTTTTTATTATTGTGCTAAAAATTCGCTAATTTGGTCGCGATATTTTGATACAGATGAAGCGGATACTTCGTAGTATGCTGCAACATCTTTGACTTTAACTAAACCGCCTTCAGGAATGATAGCAGCAGCTTGTCCAGCAAGTACTGCACCTGCAGCGACAGTATTCGCTTTTTTAGCTTTTACTGTGTTTTGTTCTAGATATTGTTGTAGTAAGGCAGTAAATGCATCTGCAGATAGATTGTGTTCAGTTACGTATTGCTGTACTAGTTCAAGAATTTCAGTTTGGAAAGGTGATAGTTTACTTTCTGTTACTGTTTTCTCTTCTTCTACAGTTTTAGTTACAGGTACTTCTTCTACTACAGTAGATGCCACTTCTGATTGCATCGCAGGGGCAACAGCTTCTAGGAACGTTTTGTACAATTCAAATGAATCAGTGATGTTACTTTCAAGCTTATTACGTAAAGCTTGTGTAATGTTAACTTTGTCATTTGGAATGAAAATAACGCTACTTGTTGCAGTTAAGCCATTTTCACCTTTACGTTTATCCGGCATGAAAATACCGAATAACCAGTTACCGCTGAATTTCTTAGATGGTGAGCCGGTCATCAAGTAACGTTTTTTAGATACTTCATCTATTAGAGTAATTAATTCGCCATTTTGCGATTCAACTTTTGCAAGTAAGAAGGCTGGAGTTAACCAAGCTGATAAAATATCTTTTACTTGAGGACGAATAGGTTGTGCTAATTGTTTATTTAAATAGTTTCTCCACAAATTCGGGCGATCAATATAAATATATGTTTCCATAGCAATTGTATCTATTAAGCTGTCTGCAAATGCATGATTTAATGCGTTTTGCCATTGATTATTGCGTTTTTCTAATGCATGATAGTCAGCTGTATTAAAGGATTCTTTTACAAAACCTTCTACGATGCGATCGATATCTTCACTTACAAGTGTCGAAATATCGCCTACTGCACTTTTACCACAACATTTTTTGTATTTTTTACCACTGCCACATGGACAAGGATCGTTACGACCTATCAATGTAAAGCACCTCACTTTATAATTAGGCATGAAAATAGGTTAGCACAAAATGAGCTAAAACATAAGTCTTTTAGACGGAGTATTTTAAATAAGTAATTAAATACCATTTTTTTAACTAATTACGACAATAATAGTTGCAATATTTCTGAAAATATTGAACAATAAACTTAACGTTTCGACTATCGAAAGATAAAGGAGAGAAGGATACATATGACAACTTTTAAAGACTATGAATATAACCAACCTGATTTAGCTGCTACTAAAAGTAAGTTTCACAAACTATTAGAGGAATTTAAAGCTGCTCAAACAGTAGAAGAACAGAGTTCAGTTATCGGTGCTATTAATAATTTACGTAATAGTTTCACTACGCAATCTACTTTAGTAGAAATTCGTGCTTCTATCGATACGAACAATGAATTTTATCAAAAAGAACGAGATTACTTTGATGAAATTAGTCCAGAGATGGATGAACTAATCACTGAGTACTATAAAGCACTAACAACTTCAGCATTTAAACAAGAATTGCAAGAAAAATGGGGAGAACAGCTATTTGATCTAGCTGAATTCCAAATTAAATCGTTCTCACCAGAGCTCATTTCATTAATGCAGAAAGAGAACAAACTAACTTCGGAGTATTCTAAATTAGTAGCTTCAGCTCAAATTGACTTTAACGGTGAAGTATTAACGCTTGCACAATTAGGTCCTTATGGAGAATCGACAAACGCTGACACTCGTAAAAAAGCAAAAGAAGCAAGCTTTGGTTTCTTTAAAGAAAATGAAACGAAATTTGACGATATTTATGATCAGCTCGTAAAAGTCCGTCATGAAATGGCTGTGAAATTAGGATATAAAAACTTTGTAGAACTAGGTTATATTCAAATGAATCGTATTGACTATAACGCTGACATGGTGAAAAAGTTCCGTGATCAAGTTCGAGATTATATTGTTCCTGTAGCGAATAAGTTATATGAACGCCAAGCCAAACGCATAGGTGTAGATAAATTAAAATACCAAGATGAAGGTTTGAACTTCTTAACAGGTAACGCGACACCTAAGGGAACACCGGAATGGATTGTGGATAACGGTAAAAAAATGTATGAAGAGTTATCCTCGGAAACTTCAGAATTCTTCAACTTTATGATTGATAATGATTTGATGGATTTAGTAGCTAAGAAAGGGAAAGAAGGGGGCGGTTACTGTACATTTATCGATGATTACGAATCACCGTTCATTTTCTCTAACTTTAATGGCACTTCTGGTGATATTGATGTGTTAACACATGAAGCAGGCCATGCTTTCCAAGTATATACAAGCCGTAATATTGGTATCCCGGAATACATTTGGCCTACATTTGAATCTTGTGAAATCCATTCTATGAGTATGGAATTCTTCACATGGCCATGGATGGAGCTATTCTTCAAAGAAGATACAGAGAAATACAAATTCGCTCATCTAAGCGGTGCATTATTATTCTTACCATATGGTGTAGCAGTAGATGAGTTCCAACATATTGTTTATGAGAACCCTGAAATGACACCAGCAGAACGAAAGGCAGCATGGAAGAAAATAGAGGGAATTTACTTGCCTCATCGTGACTATGATGGTATTGAGTATGTAGAGCAAGGTGGTTTCTGGCAGCGTCAAGCTCATATCTATGCTAGCCCGTTCTACTATATTGATTACACGCTAGCGCAAATTTGTGCATTCCAATTTTGGAAACGTTCAAGAGAAAATCATGAGGAAGCATGGGCAGATTATATCCACCTTTGCCAATTAGGCGGTTCACAATCTTTCACTAAACTTGTAGCGGAAGCGAATCTAGTATCACCATTTGAAGAAGGTTGTGTTGAATCTGTTATTGATTCGATTGAAGAATACCTAAATACAGTTGAGGATGACAAATTGTAAATGATATTCGGTAAACCTTCCACTTACGTTTTATAAGTATATAATCTTACTTTATTAGAAATGAATAAGAGTGTTGAAGTGAAAAGTTAAAGGAAAGAGTTATATATGCATAAGGAAAGCCTTATTGAATTTGATATTCAATAAGGCTTTTTTCTTATTGTCCGATTTGCTCTCGACGTAGTTGATCGGAATATTGCAGAATTGATAACGTATTATTAATGTTTTTCTGTGAACGATTCGTGAGTTTTGCCTTTTCCATTGTTTCCCGTATCAACAATGACGCGGGGTGTTGGGCGCTCGGTGCGATATACATCGTGTGATCACTTATATAAGAGCCCCCTGGCAAGTAATACCGCATACCGAGTAGATTATGTTCATATTGGAATAAGTTGTGTCCTATGAGCTGTGAAGTAGGTTCAATGCCTAGTAAATTCAATAGTGTAGGCATTAAATCTGTTTGTCCACCAAGATGTGTAATCTGCTCACTGTCAAAAATACCAGGCGCCGTAAATAGAACAGGTACTATGAATCTATCGTTGAAATTGTAAGGGTGACCAAGCAAATCTTCCAATAGTACTTGGTCTTTTTCTGTAACAGGTTTTCCATGTAAACCAGAATGATCGCCGTAAATGAGAATAACAGAATTATCATATAGTCCTAAACGCTTTAGATTAGCAACAAACTGTCCAATTTGCCTATCTGTATAACGAACTGATTGTAAATAGTTCCCGACATAAGTGTCATTAAAGTTTGTTGGTAATTCTAGATATTTATACTCTTCCGGCATCTTAAATGGTGTATGGCTAGTTAGAGTAATAATATTTGCATAAATTTTCCTGTATTGATGCAACAAGCTTTGAATTTGAGATTCAGCAAAATGGAATGTTACTTCATCTGCAGGGCCAAATCCGATAATTTGCTGTTCTGGAATATCCTCAGAGGTATAAATATGTTCAAAACCAAGTGCGGGATATAGCTTATTACGATTCCAATACGATATATCATCTGCATGAAATGTCGCTGTACCATAACCTTTAGAACTTAGCATTTGTGGCAAGGATGCAACTTCAGTATCTTTTAACAAGTTAACAGTAGGATCCATTCCTTCAGGATAAAGTCCTGTATGCATAACCCATTCTGCATCTGAAGTGTTACCTGCACCGATTTGTTGGTAAACATTATTGAAATATGCACTATCTTTTAATAATTTATTAAGATTAGGTGTGATTTCTTGTCCATTAATATTACGATTAATAACAAAGTTTTGTAATGATTCTACTTGAATTACAAAGACGTTGCGGTTTCTGGCAACTCCAAATGTATTGTGTTTGTTAAATGGTACATAATCATTGCCTTTTAGTTTTTCAAGATCGGCATCGCTTAGCTTTTCTTTAGTAGCGAGTGCGATACCAAAGCTCCGTGCATAGAGTTGAACAACCTGCGATTGCAAGTAACCGTTTTCTTTGGCGAAATAAGATACGTCAATAAGTGGTTGTCTAAATGCAAGTGCTGTCGTTATGACACAAATACATGTGAGGGTAAGTAGCCCTTTTCTAGCTCCATTATAGTGTAGTGACTGTTTGTCTTTTGTAAAATAGCGAATCAAAGGAAGTACTAGAATAATGTCCAAGAAAAATAGATAGTCATAAGGGGTTCCAAGTAAGGCAACGGTTCCTCCGACTGAATGAGATTGGTAAATTTGCTTGACATCATAATATGAAGGTAATGTTGAAAAATACCGAGTGTAGTACAGTATGACGATAAATAATGTAGATAAAATAGCGTTAAAAATCCATATAGCAAGCCATGTGCGCTTTTTAAATAACACGACGACAAGTGTCAGTGCCAAAGCCCACATTGGATACTCTATTAACACAATTTGTGTTATAGAGCGGTTGTGGAAAATCACCGTACGAAATGCGATTATTTTCACAAGTAATACGATGAGAATGAGAGTATATGGATGTAGTAAATATTTCCTGGCTACATGAGCCCAATTGTTTTTCATTACACCATCACCTTTATGTAAAGTTCTACTAATTAACGTAACAACACCCAACTGGAAAATCAACCAATGTCTCTGAAATTACTTAATTTTTTTAGGATTATTGTATTATTATATTTTTTATTGTAATTGTTAGATTTCATTTCCAGTATAAGATATCGTATACTTAATGATAAAATGGGCCTTTTAGGCGATAAGGAAGTGAATTTTTGTGACGAAAAAATTATGGTTTCAAGCAGGCGTGGGTTTATTACTCGCTTTATTAATAGTTAAGTATTTTTTAGAAATTCAACATTTGTTTTATCCAGTGATTATTATTGCGAGCGCAATTTTCACACCGCTTTTACTTGGCGGAATTTTATATTACATAACAGAACCTATTCAGCGTTTTTTAGAAAAGCGTAAACTTCCGCGTTGGGCGAGTATTTTAACTATTATCCTCGCTTTAATAGCAGCTATTGGTGGTTTTGCCTTAATGATTGCCCCCTCTGTGTCAGAGCAAACGAATAATTTAGTAAAGAGTGCACCAAATCTTGCGCATGAAATTATGAACATGGCAAACTATATTCAAGATAATAGTAGAAGCTTACCTCCACAAGTAAATGAAGCGATTGATAGGGTTGCAAACTCTATACAAAAGTATGCAATGTTGACAAGCGTATTTTTAGTGCAATTAATACAAACAATTGTTTCGTGGACATTTATCTTAATATTAGTGCCATTCTTCTTTATCTTCATGTTGAAGGATCACGAAAAATTTGCACCATCAATTTATAAAATGTTTTCTGGGAATCGTCGTGAATGGATTAAGAAAACATTGGGAGATATAGATGATGTACTTCGTTCGTATATTCAAGGACAGTTGCTAATCAGTTTGTTATTAGCAACTATGATGTATATCGGCTATTTAATTATTGGATTAGATTACGCGTTGTTATTAGTCGTTTTTGCATTTTTTATGAATGTTATTCCATTCATTGGGCCATGGATTGCTTTTGTACCAGCGCTAATAATTGGCTTTTTACAAGATCCAAAGCTAGCCATTTGGGTGTGCGTAGTCACATTAGTCGCACAACAAATTGATAGTAATTTAATTACTCCAAATGTTATGGGGAAATCACTAGATATACATCCACTCACTGTAATTACAATTATTTTAGCCGCAGGTAACATAGCTGGATTCCTAGGCATTTTATTAGGTGTACCAGCTTATGCTGTTGGGAAAGTTATTGTGAAAAATATTTATGAACATAGAAAAGCGATCCGTTCAGCCGCCACGAAAAATGTTTAGGTGATCGCAATGGATAGTGAACTATTAAGGATATTTAATAGAAACCATGAACATATCGGTGAGGCAACTAGAGCGGAGGTTCATGCAAAAGGTTTATGGCATGAGACTTTCCATTGCTGGCTTGTTAGTAAGATAGAAGGACAGTTTTATCTTTATTTTCAACTCAGAAGTGCTTGTAAGAAAGATTATGCAAGTCAGTTTGATATTACAGCGGCTGGGCATTTACTAGCGAGTGAGCGAGCTGAGGATGGTATTCGTGAATTACAGGAAGAGCTTGGTCTCCCACTTACGGTTAATGATATGAAAAAGCTCGGAGTATTTGAAACAAGTATCCAACAGCCACCGATGATTGATATGGAATTTGCACATGTGTACTATGCGTTTAGTGATACAGACTTTGATGGATTCCAATTGCAAGAGGAAGAAGTTGCTGGCATCGTTCGAGCAGAGCTTAGAACAGTGCATGATTTTTACTCGGGTAGGAGTAGTACCTTATATGTCGAAGGTTTTGAAGTAAATGAAGAGGGAGAGAAAGTACCTCTTGTGAAAAATGCTACACACGCTGATTTTGTTGAGCATAATGCATCTTATATGGATCATGTATTGGCTAAATTAAGTGAGGCTCTATAAGAAAAGCACGTTGCGTTTGCAACGTGCTTTTTTGTTCTTTTTTAAGTTAAGCGGTTATTGCATGGGTGACTAGGGCCAACAGGATGTTGGTCATGCAACCGTTGCGACAGGACGTCGCGAACTTAGGTTGTATACCTTAACCAGCATATCCAGCTTCAGCGGCCAGCCCCTCGAGGTCACTTCAGTCTCTCGGTCAAAAGCTGAAGTGATGCTTTTGATTCGAGCCTTCCAGTGCTTGTCGGGGCTGAACGGGCCGCTTCAGCATTTAGAATTATCCAGCTTCAGGCGCTAGCTGCTTGGGTCGTTTCAGTCGGGCGCTCAAAGTCTAAGAGCGACTTTGGCTTCCGCCTTCCAACGACCTCGCAGCTATACGAGCGCCTTCAGCATTTAGTATGCCTTTGCCCATACGACCATTTTTTCTGCTGGTTTGTCGCAACAGATACATGTTTCTGAGATCTGTTGTTGTTCGAATGGTATACAACGTGAAGTTGCACTTGTTTCTTCTTTTATTTTATCTTCACAAGCTTGATTACCACACCACATAGCTTTGATGAATCCTTGTTTTTCTTCAAGTTGAATTTTGAATGCATCAAATGTCTGAACGGTAAATGTATTTTCTTTACGATGATTTAGAGCTTTATTGTATAAATCATTTTGAATTTCTTCTAGTAATGATGGTAATTTTGATTCTAGTTCATCAAGTGGCACGATAATTTTTTCTCCGGAGTCACGACGAGCTAAAACCACTTGATTATTTTCAATGTCTTTTGGCCCTACTTCTAGACGTAACGGTATACCTTTCATTTCGTACTCATTGAATTTCCAACCAGGTTTTTTATCACTGGCATCAATTCCAATTCGCGCCACTTTACCAAGACGTTCTTTTAAATCATAAGCAAAGTCTAGTACGCCTTCTTTATGTTGAGCAATTGGTACAATCATTACTTGTGTTGGCGCAATACGTGGAGGAACAACTAGACCACGATTATCGCCATGAACCATAATAAGTGCACCAATAATACGTGTCGTGAAACCCCAAGATGTCTGATGAACAAATTGTTGTTTTCCTTCTTTATCAAGATATTTAATATCAAATGCACGTGCAAAACCATCTCCAAAATTATGAGATGTTCCAGATTGTAGTGCTTTCCCGTCATGCATTAGTGTTTCGATTGTGTAAGTTGATTCAGCACCTGCAAATTTTTCTTTCTCTGTTTTTTGACCTTTTAATACAGGAATTGCTAAGTACTCTTCACAAATTTGAGCGTACACATTTAACATACGTAATGTTTCTTCTTGGGCTTCTTCTTGAGTAGCGTGAGCAGTGTGGCCCTCTTGCCATAAAAATTCAAGTGTACGTAAGAATGGGCGTGTCGTTTTTTCCCAACGTACGACATTAGCCCACTGATTATAAAGCTTTGGTAAGTCGCGATAAGAATGAATTATATTAGCGTAGTGTTCGCAAAATAGCGTCTCTGAAGTTGGACGTACAACTAAGCGCTCTTGTAATTTTTCATTTCCACCATGCGTAACCCATGCCACTTCGGGTGCGAATCCCTCAACGTGATCCTTCTCTTTTTGTAAAAGGGATTCAGGTATGAAAAGAGGCATATAGACATTTTCATGACCTGTTTCTTTTAGTTTTGCATCTAGCTCATTTTTGATATTGTCCCATAATGCATAGCCATATGGACGGATAATCATAGAACCACGAACGCTTGAATAATCGATTAAATCAGCTTTTGTCACAACGTCTGTATACCATTGTGCAAAATCTTCATCCATTGCTGTTACATCTTTTACAAATTGTTTTGCCATAATAAACACCTCTTCCTAAAAATAAAAAGCTCCGCCTTAAATAAGGGACCCATTACGGCGGTACCACCCTTATTTAAAGCGAAGCTCTACTCTCAAACATGTTAACGACTGTCGCCGCATCATTTTTCAATGATGAACTCAAAGGTAGGTTCAAGAAGCTGTAAATAAGGATCTTCCAGCAATCAATCCTCTCTCTTTAAAAACAGACCATTCTCTACTAATCCTTGTCTTTGTTTCAATTATTGTTGTTTGTGATTATAATATTGTCCGAATAGTATGTCAATGATTTATAATAATATTCAAAAGAGTGGGGGATTGTTAATGAAGAAAATTTATATTATTCGCCATTGTAAGGCTATGG
Organism: Viridibacillus sp. d25.2; assembly: GCF_055456015.2. Classification (NCBI taxonomy): domain Bacteria; kingdom Bacillati; phylum Bacillota; class Bacilli; order Caryophanales; family Caryophanaceae; genus Viridibacillus; species Viridibacillus sp. d25.2. The sequence goes on from NZ_CM196652.1 coordinate 451,648, forward strand.
GTCAAGAAGTAGAGGCGACGTTAACGGTTGAGGGTATTGAACAGGCTAAAAAGTTAGCAGAGAGATTACAGCAATACGATATAAAAAGAATTATTTCTAGTTCATTTACAAGAGCAATCCAAACAATAGAACCATTTTCCAAGAAAGTGCAAATAGAAATTGAACAGGATGAAAGATTAACTGAACGCATATTAAGTACACAAAATTTTGATGATTGGATTGAAAAGTTGGAACAAACCTTTCTTGATGAAAACTTGAAATACATAGGTGGAGAGTCAAGCAAAGAAGCAGTCACACGAATTGAACAATTGATTGAAGAACTATTCGAGTCATCTATTGAGGATTCCGCAATTATTTCACATGGCAATATTTTATCCTTACTCATCACAAAATACAATCCGGATTTTGGCTTCACAGGTTGGAAAGCTATGAGAAACCCCGATGTATTTTTATTAACTAAAGATGGACAAGATGTTGCTATAAAGCGAATTGATGAATAAAAAATGCTATACTAAAAGATGAATGCAAACGAAAAAGGAGTTAATTATGTTAACATTTGAACAAAAACAAGCGATCATCGAAAGTTTCCCTCAATTAACACGTAAAGAAATTTCGATGAAACGATTAAATTATCACTTTGATGGTAGCCAATATGAGAAAAAAATTGTAGTAGAAAAATTACATCCAAATGGTAATGGTTTTGTTTACGTAGGAGATTTACTACGCTATAAAGCAGATGACCGCGGTCTAGTAAATATTCGTGATTTCTCTGAGCAAGAGCTGCGTGAAATTATTGAAGATTCCCTTACGTATCTTTCTGAAGTTGATGAAGTAGTTCCTGAAGTAAGAATTGAACAAAGTTGGCGTAACCGTAATGACGACCAACTTCTATTAGTAGAAGAAGATCCTTTCTGGAATGTTTATCATGGCTTCAATTTAGAGGAAAGCTTCGGAACACAAGAAGATGCGGAAAACTATTTATATTCTGAAGGCTTTAAGCCGTCTAAAAAATGAGTTAACATAGCGTTTATTTGCGGTAACTGAACGATCACCAATGGACTTGATCCGTCTGAGCACATGATTGCACAATATATTCATGATGGTAATTGTTATATCGCGAGTATGTTGGGTGAGTATGTTGGGGTGGTCGTTTTGTTGCCTCATAAAAGAGAAACTATTGAAATAATGAACGTTGCTGCAGCAGAAAAGTGACAAGGATAAATCTTCGGTAAGTCGTTTGTCCAGTACGCTATTAGTGAATCGATAGCTAGTGGTCATCGTCAATTTTAATTGCAATTAGTAACCATAGCATCGGTCAACTGGCGCTGTATCAAAAATGTGGATACCGCTTGATCCAAATGAACATGATTATTTTACAAAGAATTATAAAGAATAAATTTTTGAAAATGGCATACAATGTCGAGATCGGATAGTTCTCGCAAAGGAATGCTAAAGGAAGTAGGGAAATTTATGTCTGGCAAAAAAACAGTTATTGCATTAATAAGTGTCGTGATAATTGTAGCTATATTGATTGTCCTTTCAATTCAATTTTTTTATAAGAATCATCCAACACAAGGTTCCAAAGCATATTCATTGACTCCTAGTACTGTTCAATCTATAATTATCTCGAATTCAAGATATTCATTATAGAACATAGATAGGGGGATTCTCCATGCAACATGTTTTTATTAAAGGTACTGATGATAGTAAGCCCACGTTGTTATTACTGCACGGTACTGGTGGTAATGAGCATGATTTAATTGCTTTAGCGAAAGAGATTGATCCAACTGCTTCACTTTTGGGTGTACGAGGAAATGTTGTAGAGAATGGAATGCCGCGTTTTTTTAGACGTTTAGCAGAAGGTGTTTTTGATATGGCCGATTTAGAGGTTCGAACAGAGGAATTGGCTGAGTTTATCGATAATGCAGCAACACAATATAGCTTTAATCGCGATAATGTAGTAGCAATCGGCTATTCAAATGGTGCAAACATTGCAGGTAGTTTGTTATTTCATAATGGGTCAATTGTGAAAGGTGCTATTTTGCATCATCCAATGGTTCCAAGAAGAGACATTAAAGTACCGGCATTGTCACAGCTTCCCGTTTGGATTGGTGCTGGAAAAAATGATTATATGTGCCCTCCTCAAGAATCAAAAGATTTAGAAGGGTTATTAACATCAGCTGGTGCAGAAGTAGAAGTATATTGGAGTGATTACGGTCATCAATTAACACACGATGAATTAAATGCAGCAAAAACTTGGTATGCTAATCACTTTTAAAGCAACCTGATTATTAACAGGTTGCTTCAGTATGTGCAGGAGCATAGCGACGAAGCAACTTGGCGTCCGCCGCAGCGGAAATCAACGGTCTTTTTAATATAAAATAGAACCGTAGTTGAACTCGAATTTCTTCGAGTTTGTCTAAAGTCTAAGGGGCTGTCTAATAAGTCCCTAAAATAAAAGTTCCAAAGAAAAACGTACTGTTTTTCTTTGGAACTTTTTTCGTTTTTCTCTGTTTTGGTGAAAATAGCTGGAGGATTCCAGCTATTTTCAGTAAATTGTGGGCCATTGCCACAATGCCGTACTCCGTTCTCACTTTTTCTAAACCTCGAAGTGAGAATCGACGAAACGACCGATTGCCCTTGATATGACCAAATACACTCTCTACCTCGATTTTCCGTCGAGCGTAAATTTGTGCGTTTGGTTCAGACCAAAGGCTAGTTTGTGCTTTTGCTTTGAGTTCTTCATAAACGGTATTGTAGTGAATCTGTCGATTCCCTTTAGATTTTGAACATTGTGCTTTCAATGGGCAATCTGTACAATCTTCACATTCATATATTTTGAAGTCTCGTGAAAAACCATATTTATCTGTACGTGTAGAATAACGTTTAAAAGGTACTTTTCGATTGTTAGGGCATATGTATGTATCATCTTGTTCGTTGTAAACCCAGTTACTTGCATGACGAATGTCTTTTTTATAACTTCGTTTTTGTTCACTTAAAAATGTGCCATAAGGAATCAATGCCTGAAATTCTTGGTCCATTGAATAGAGATAATTGCTTTCACTTCCATAACCGGCATCTGCTATGACGTTTTTTGGGAACGGAACGGATGATTTTTTCAATTCTTCCAAATGTGGAATAAAGCATCGTGTATCAGTTGGACGTTGATGCAGAGTATAAAAAAGAATGAATTGATTTTCTGTTGCCATTTGTATATTGTAACCCGGTTTTAATTGTCCATTTTGCATGTGATCTTCTTTCATCCGCATGAATGTGGCGTCGGTATCCGTTTTAGAATAGCTATTGCGCTCACCGAATAACTGTTGTTGGTATTCATACTTTTCAAGGCGTGGACGAAAATCTTCACGAATTTGCTTTTTGAGTTTCTTGGATTCGCTTAACTTTCTACGTTTTTCCTTTCGGGCTTCTGGTTCTGTTTCATCTTGGAATTCTTTGGTTTGCTTGCTGATTTGGCGTGTAAGAATCTCTTCTGCTTGTTCTAGCTTCTCTTTTGGCGTAATAGAGGACTGGTTGTCCTCACTCACGATAGAGCATTCATCCCCTTTTACGACAGATTGAATAAATTGATAAGTCTCATCAATTTTCTCTTTCAGTTTTTCTTCAAAACGAGTTGTTGCTTTTTTCCATACAAAAGAATACTTATTAGCGTTAGCTTCAATCTTTGTGCCATCTAAAAAGTAGTTTTCCATTGTTATATACTTTTGTTCGATAAGTTGATGAATCATTTTTTCAAATAATAGTTGAATTCGTTCAACCATAAACGATGTTCTGAAACGGTTAATTGTACGATAATCTGGTTTTTGCATCGCAGCTAGCCACATTGCTGGGAGATTTTCATTCAGTAATTTGGCGATTTCTCGGCAAGAATATACTTTTTGCGAATACGCATAGAGAAGGACTTTTACCATCATTTTAGGATGATATGCACTGCGACCACCACCTTTGTATGGTTCGAAGAAGTATTCATCGTCTATTCCTTCGATCATTTCATCCACTACTCGCGCAATATGATTAATTGGAATAAGGTCTTGAAGATCGAAGAGGCATATACTTTGTTGGTTATTATATGGAATGAATGTAGGGTTTTCATTTTGATTTCTAGAAACGAGAGTTTCTTCCCCAATTTCTAGTGGAAGCGTTGTTTGAGTCATGTTATAATTTTCGTTAGTAGTCTTTGGATTGCTCATAAAAAATCGCCCTTTCCGTAATTGTTTGTTTTGTCACTTACATTTTACAAGAAAAGGCGATTTTTTTGTATTTAAATTTAAAGAAATAGGGCTGCACTCAAAAGTCGGTTTTCACCGACTTTTGGGACAGCCCCTCTTTTTTATTTATGATTTTTCTTTTGGAACGGCATCCACCAGTTCCAGTCACCTAATAATTTCATAAGACTGGGTACAAGCATTAAACGTATAATCGTAGCATCTATAGCGATTGCTATGGCTATACCTACTCCAATTTGCTTCACGGGCATTACATCAGTGAAGGCAAAAGCTCCGGTAATAACAATCATAATTAATGCAGCAGATGTAATGATTTTACTTGTAGAGGTAAGTCCGTCAATCGTAGCGCGTGTATTACTCGCACCTTTTTCATACTCTTCTTGAATTCTTGAAATAAGGAATACTTCATAGTCCATACTTAAGCCGAATACAAGACAGAACGTGATAACAGGTATGATCAATACAATTGTCCCTTCCTCTATTCCAAAACTTCCATATTGGAAGATATAAACGAGAATCCCAAAAGCAGATGATAAACCAATTATATTCATTAAAATCGCTTTTATCGGAATTAATACAGAACGAAATGCAAGCATTAGAATAAAAAATGTTGAAACTATGATAATGGATAAGGCTACGATGATTTTATTTGAAATTTCATCAAAAATTTCTTGATTAAATTTAGCTTCTCCACCAAGTTTAAAGTTTATATTTAAATCTTTATCCGACCACTTCCGTACCCAATCTTGTGCTTTTGTAGAAGCTCCTTTAGCATCCAGTGTAATTGGGATAAATAACTGTTTGTCATGTATAAATGTTTCTTGCAATGGTTTTAGTTGTTCACTAGCAGAGGGGTTTTTCATGCTTTGTTGCCAAACATCAACGTGATTGATTTTGGATTCCGTAAAAATGGTCTTCACATCGAGTACTAAAGCATCCTTCTGTAATGCTTGTTGCAACTCTAAGAGCTCATTTAAACCGGCTTTAGAACCCCAGCCATCTTCACGTTCTGCTAATAGATAAACTGTGGAATTTTTGCCTAAATCAAACTCTTTTTGTAGCTTCTCAAAAGAAGTACGTGCATCATATGAAGTTGGTAAAGCATCCATTTGTGGAATAGTTAGTTTCATATCCTTCACTGGGACAATGCCTATTCCTAAGATTATCAAGGAAATAATGGCAACTATTACTGGGCGTTTCATGACCATTGTAGCAAAACTGTGCCAACGTGATACGCTGTTCGGTTTCACCCGAATAATGGTCCATTTATTTAAGCGATCACCCAATAGCAATATGCTTGCAGGTAACAACGTTAATGAAGCAACGACAGCTAGGAAAACCGCGATTGAGCCACCAAGTGCGATGTTATGGAAGATTTCCACTTGAATAACAATCATTGCCCCGAGACCAATCATGACACAGAATGCAGAAAAGATAATTGATCGACCCGCTGTTTGAATCGTTTTTTGTACAGCTTGTCCAATTGTTGATTGCAATCTTTCTTCACGATAGCGATTGATAAATAGCAATGCGAAATCTATACTGAGTGCTAGTCCGAGCATAGGAATAATATTCATGATGAAAATGGATAAATCGAATTGTCCACTCAACATAGATAGTATGCCAAATGCGGATACGACAGTAATAATGCCAATTACAATTGGTAGAATGGAAGCGACAACACTACCGAATGCTAGTAATAACACAATTACAGCAATAGGTAATCCGATTGCTTCTGCATTAGCTAAATCCTTTTGACTGGCTGTGTTAAGATCCGATGAAATTACCGATCCACCTGTAATAGTAACTCCTTTTTTACCGTTTATATTGTCTCTTATTTTCGTTACGACAACTGACATATCCTTTACGGTATTATCAAAATTTAAAATGGCATAGGAGATATTTTTTTTATGAAGATCAGCGACGTTTAAAGGAGATTGAATGGAATCGATTTCTTCTACCTCTTCGATTTTCTGTAAGGTCGCTTTAATATCTTTGTCTTTGACTTTATCAAATACGACAAATATAGTTTCAGCAGGCAAACCAAATTCTTTTGTCAGTTCGTCCATTACCTCTTGATGGTCCCCGTTAACCTTAAATCCATCCCCTTGCAATTGTCCGGGTAATTGAATAGCAAAGTATGCGAAAATGATGAATAATGCACACCAAACTGTAGCGATTAATTTATAATATTTTGTTATAAACCGAGATAAGCTTTGCAAATTTATGTGTACCACCTTTCTCAAACAACTCTCTATTTATTAGTGTAAAACATTTTGTCGTATTTTGTCGTTAATCAATCAAAAGTTTTTCTGCACAAAAAAAGATTCCCATCCAATAACGAATGGAAACCTTTTAAGGTAGGTATTAGAAAAATAAGTTGAGAACAAAAAAGATAGCTGCTCCCATTATTGCTGATGTTGGTAAAGTGATAATCCACGTAATAACGATTTTTCTTGCTACGCCCCATTTAACACCCTTCACACGTTGAGCTGAACCAACCCCCATAATAGAAGTAGAGATAACATGTGTTGTACTTACAGGTAAGTGAAGCTGTGTAGCACCAAAAATAACAGCTGCAGAAGCTAAATCAGCGGCTGCTCCGTTAACAGGTCGGATTTTCATAATTTTACCGCCAACCGTTTTAATAATTTTATAACCCCCAATGGATGTACCTAAACCCATTGCAGTTGCAGCTGCAATACGTACCCACATTGGAATATCGTCACCAGTTTGTAAACCAGCAGCGATTAAAGCCATTGTAATAATACCCATTGATTTTTGTGCATCATTAGTACCGTGGGTAAAAGATTGTACTGCTGCAGTGAAAATCTGTAGTCTACGGAATCCCTTATTCGTACGGTACAAGTTCAAGTCTTTGAATAACACTTTGAAAAGGGACATCATGATAAAACCAGCAATGATGGCGATAAATGGTGAATAGATTAATGCTTTAATGATTTTAATAAAACCTTCATAGTTCAATGCAGCAAAACCTGCAGCAGCAATTGCTGCACCAGCTAAAGAGCCGATTAAAGCATGTGATGAACTAGATGGAATACCATAATACCAAGTTACTAAGTTCCAAATAATAGCGGACAGTAAAGCAGCTAAAATAATTACAACACCATTATCAATTGCAAAAGGATCAACAATATCTTTGGCAAGTGCTTTTGCTACGCCTGTAAATGTTATTGCACCTATAAAGTTCATAGTTGCAGCCATTAAGACAGCTACACGAGGGGGTAATGCACGTGTAGAAACTGCTGTTGCGATAGCATTTGCAGTATCGTGAAAACCATTAATGAAGTCAAATAATAATGCGAAAATTACAACTAGAATGGTTAAAAATAGAACAGTATCCAATATATCTACATCTCCTAGGCGTTACGCATTATGATTGTATCCATTGTATTTGCAACATCTTGGCAGTAATCAGCTACTTCTTCAAGTTGTTCATAAATATCTTTGAATTGAATTATGCGAATAGGATCTTTTTCGTGTAAAAATAGTTGTTTAATAGATGTGCGAAGAACTTCATCACATTTGCGTTCATAGTCTTTAATGAGGATGGAATGATCACGCATATCGATCAGTTTTTTATTTGTTAAATGTCCCATAGCTGCGACTATTTCATCTGTACTTTTTACGATGTATTTAAGGAAGTCGCGCATATAGTCGTCTACCTCTGTTAAAGAGAACATTTCAAAGTGGGCAATACAGCCTTCAATACCATCAAGTACATCATCCATACGTACAGCTAATTCTAATATGTCTTCACGTTCGATCGGTGTCATAAATGATTTGTTTAACATGAAAATTAATTCATGAATTAATTTATCTCCATCGGTCTCATACTGTTTTAATGATACGCTAAGCTCTTTTAAATCTGCGATGCTTGTAATTTTAAAGTCATTTGCATAATGTACAGCTTCATTAACTGTTTCTGCAATTTTCAACAGCGACGCAAAAAAAGGGTCTTGTTTTTTTGAGCTAAACATGTGAATCCTCCTAGGTTGAATATCAACTTATCAATCTCTTTTGACGCTACACAATCATAACAAAATGCCTTAGGAATCCCCACATTATTTACATGATTTCGACTAAAATTTACATTCCCGTAATATAAGTAATATTTATATATAAAGTGTGTAAATTATTTGAAAAATGAAACTTTCCTGCTGTTTAACCGTATAACGTATTGTAAGGAAAATAACATAAGTATGAGAGGTGAGTCTAATAGAACTGTTTGGTATAGCAATCCAACAAGTATATTTATATTCCCTAATAATTTTTGCAGTATGCATGGTCTTATTTTTATTTTTTGGAGATGTGATTGATGGTGTTGGAGAAGGTATTCCGTTTTTTAATCCAGCGGTTATTCTTTCTTTTCTAACATTCTTTGCAGCAATTGGTTTCATCTTTGAAAGTTTAACGGCATTTTCTAGTATCATGATCATCTTAATGGCAACAATTATCTCTACCGTATTAAGTGTTCTTCTTTATTTCTTTATTTTATTGCCATTAAAATCTGCGGAAGTATCAATGGCGTATACAGATGAGTCATTGGCTGGGCAAATTGGGAAGGTGATTGTACCTATCCCTATTGATGGGTTCGGCGAGGTTGTTATTGAAACGGTTAATGGCTTAATTTCAAAACGTGCTGTAGGTTTTGATAATGAAGAAGTTGAGTATAATCAACAGGTCCTTATAGTAGATGTAAAAGAAGGCACGGTGTATGTCAGAGCATATGAACCAATGTTTTCAAAATAGATTAAAGGGGGAAATGAAATGGATTTCGGAAATATAGGGTTATTAGTCGTAATTGGCATTGTAGCTTTCATATTATTAGCAATTATCGGTGTTTACGTAACAAAATATCGGACTGCAGGTCCAGATGAAGCACTCATCGTAACAGGTAGTTATTTAGGGTCAAAAAATGTACATACAGACGAATCAGGAAATCGAATTAAAATTATTCGTGGTGGAGGTACATTTGTACTCCCTGTATTCCAACAAGCAGAACCACTAAGCTTATTATCTAGTAAACTAGAAGTCACTACACCTGAAGTATATACAGAGCAAGGTGTTCCAGTAATGGCTGATGGTATTGCTATCATAAAAATTGGTGGATCAATTTCTGAAATTGCGACAGCAGCAGAACAGTTTTTAGGAAAACCAAAAGAAGAACGTGAAAATGAGGCGAAGGAAGTTTTAGAAGGGCATCTACGTTCAATTTTAGGTTCTATGACAGTTGAAGAGATTTATAAAAACCGTGATAAATTCTCGCAAGAAGTCCAACGTGTTGCATCACAAGATTTAGCGAAAATGGGTTTGATCATCGTATCGTTTACAATCAAGGATGTACGTGATAAAAATGGTTACCTCGATTCATTAGGGAAGCCAAGAATTGCACAAGTGAGACGCGATGCTGACATTGCAACAGCGGAAGCGGAAAAAGAAACACGTATTAAACGTGCTGAGTCAGATAAAGAAGCTCAAAAAGCAGAACTTGAACGTGCAACTGAGATTGCTGAAGCAGAAAAAGAAAACCAATTAAAAGTGGCTGAATTCCGCCGTGAGCAAGACATTGCTAAAGCTCGCGCAGACCAAGCTTACGAACTAGAAGCGGCACGTGCAAAACAGGAAGTAACTGAACAAGAAATGCAAGTTCGAATCATTGAGCGTCAAAAACAAATTGAATTGGAAGAAAAAGAGATTCTTCGCCGTGAGAAACAATACGACTCTGAAGTAAAGAAAAAAGCTGATGCTGATCGTTATGCGATAGAGCAAAACGCAGCGGCTGATAAAATGAAACAATTAGCACAAGCGGATGCAGAGAAATACAGTATTGAAGCAAGAGCAAAAGCCGATGCAGAAAAAGTACGTTTAGATGGTCTTGCAAAAGCCGATTCAGAACGTGCACAGGGTGAAGCAGAGGCAGATATTATCCGTCTTAAAGGTCTTGCAGAGGCAGAGGCAAAACGCAAAATTGCCGAAGCATTCGAGCAATACGGCCAAGCAGCAGTACTTGATATGGTCATCCATATGATGCCAGAATACGCTAAACAGGTTGCTAGCCCGCTTTCTAATATTGACAAAATTACAGTCGTTGATACTGGTAGTGGAGAAGGTGGCGGCGGTGCCAATAAAGTTACTGCTTACGCAACGAATTTAATGTCTACTTTACAAGAGTCTCTTAAAGAAACATCAGGAATAGATATGAAAGAGCTAATTGAAAATTATTCAGGCAAAGGTACTATTCGTCCAAGTATCGAACGATTGGCAGATGAAATACAAGGTAAGTCAACTGCAGTTGTTGAACCAAAAGAAGAAGTTTAAATGAAAGTGCTGGCTCATGAAAATGAGTCAGCTTTTTATGTATAAACTAAAATAGGAACTGATTAGTCCTGTAACATAGTCTACTACTTAATAATAATAATAATGTTGTTTATTTGTCATACAAGTTTTGAGACTTATTAAGGTACAATGGGGAAAAGTGTATGAAGGAGTTATTAGTAATGAAATTTAAATGGTTTACGTTATTATTAGCTAGTTCTATGTTATTGACTGCTTGCAGTAGTGGTGAGGACAAGGTAGATGAGCCGGTAAAACAAGAACAACACAATGATGAATCAGGGCATCAACACGCTGCAGCCAATGGAGATATACAAGAGACAACAGCTTCAGCAGATGTTCTACCAAGTTTTTTAGATAAACAATCAGAAGATATGAAGCTTGTATATAAAGCGACGGGTCAAGCAACAGAGATTCTGAAATGGATACCGTGTTACTGTGGTTGTGGAGAAAGTGCTGGCCATAAAAGCAATATGAATTGCTTTGTCAAAGAAGTAAAAGAAGATGGCTCAATCGTTTGGGACGATCATGGAACACGATGTGTAGCTTGTGTAGAAATTGCCATCCAATCAATTAAAATGGCGCAAGAGGGTAAGTCGCTAAAAGAGATTCGTAAAGTAATCGATGAAGCTTATAAAGAAGGTTATGCCAAACCAACGCCAACACCAATGCCAGCTTGATAGTATTTTTCAACCTTGTATATGTATTTTTTTATACAAGGTTTTTCTTTACCACAAACAGCACATAAGACATTTCGAAAAGAAAGCGTTATCATAAATAATAGAAAGGTAATAAATTTCGTAGAAAAGCAAGGGAGATGGATGATTTTGGATTATCGTATTGAACATGATTCTATGGGAGAAATAAAAGTACCATCAGAACACAAATGGGGAGCTCAAACACAGCGTAGTAAGGAAAATTTTAAGATTGGTACAGAACAGATGCCAATTGAATTTATTTATGCGTACGCACTTCTTAAAAAAGCAGCAGCTATTGTTAGTTCTGAAATTGGTAACTTATCCAAAAGTAAAGCGAATGCCATTGTTCATGCAGCTGATGAAATTATAGCGGGGAAATGGGATGAAGAATTCCCACTTGTCGTGTGGCAAACAGGTAGCGGTACACAAACGAATATGAATGTAAACGAAGTTATCGCCTATCTTGGAAATGCATATTTGCAAAACCAAGGTAGTGAAGAGATACTTCACCCAAACGATGATGTGAACAAATCTCAAAGCTCTAACGATTCGTTTCCGACAGCTATGCATATTGCAGCTGTTACTGTTGTTACGAATGATTTATTGCCAGCATTACAAGAAATAAAAACAACGTTAAAGGCGAAAGCTGAACAATTTAAAACAACTATTAAAATCGGACGTACTCATCTACAAGATGCTACACCTTTAACCCTTGGCCAAGAAATTAGTGGTTGGTTGCATATGATTGAGAAATCGGAGCAAATGATCACAGAAAGTAAAGTCCATTTGCTAGAGCTTGCAATTGGTGGTACAGCAGTAGGGACTGGTATAAACGCACCTTCTGGATTCGGTGACCGAGTAGCTAAAACTTTAGATGAAGAAACAGGACTTCCTTTCGTATCATCTGAAAACAAATTTCATGCACTCACAAGCCATGATCAAATGGTTCACGTACACGGTACTTTAAAAGGTTTAGCAGCAGATTTGATGAAAATTGCCAACGATGTACGCTGGCTTGCAAGTGGACCGCGTAGTGGAATTGGCGAAATAACGATTCCTGAAAATGAACCAGGTAGTTCTATTATGCCAGGAAAAGTGAACCCGACACAATGTGAGGCTGTAACGATGGTTGCAACGCAAGTTATGGGCAACGATGTGACTATTGGAATTGCTGCAAGCCAAGGAAACTTCGAACTCAATGTATTTAAACCGGTTATTCTTTATAACTTCATGCAGTCCGTTCATTTGTTAAGTGATGTCATTCGTAGCTTCAACGAACACTGTTTAGTAGGTATAGAAGCAAATGAAGAAAAACTAGACCATTTTGTAAAAAATTCGCTTATGCTAGTGACAGCACTAAACCCACACATTGGTTATGAAAATGCGGCTAAAATAGCGAAACATGCACATAAAAACGGGCTGACACTTAAAGAAGCAGCGCTTGAAACAGGGTTATTAACTGAAGCACAATTTGATGAAATCGTAGATCCAGTGAAGATGATTCAATTTTAAAATCCAACAATAAAAAGCCTTGCACGGCAGCAGAGGAAACAACTGCTGTGTGCAAGGCTTTTTACTATTTGATATAGTGATTACTCACAAGATTTCCTTGTATAACGCTTGTAGGGATTTTGAATTTTACAGCACCCATGTAGCCTGGTGCAGCTTCAAATTGATCAAAGTAGATAATAAGTTCATTGTTCTTTGTAATAGAGAAGTTTTGATCAGCTTTGATTTTATCAAAACCATCGTTCACTTCTGATTCTCCTGCAATGAAATAGCTCTTTTCAACATCTGCAGCCATTTGTTTACGCATTTCATCTTTAATATAAGTAGAGATAGTATCGATATAAGTATTATCTTTGAATAGACTCGGTAAAGTAATGAGTAATTCATTCTTTTTGTCTATTGTATCGTTATGAATTGTTTCATAGCTTGAAGCTTGTGTTTCGACAGTATAACGACTAATTGAAAGTAAATCTTCTGTATTTGTTAATACTTTGTAGCCCGCATCTACACCTAAATGTCCTCCGCCTTGTTCCTCAATTTTAGCCATATTTTTTTTGAATTGTGCATATAGTTTAGCATTTTCTTGTTCGTATTTAGAATTTAATGTTTGTTCCAGTTCTTTGTTTTCAAGGCCTGTAATTTGAGGAGTTGAAATGTTGGCTTGTGAATTGTCATTACCATCAGCTAATTCGTTTACTGTGATAACTTTGACAATTGAGTTTAAGACAGGGATATTAGCCATTGATTGTGCAAAGGCTGGACTGATGTTTACACTACCTGCGAATAATACTGCAGCAGCTGCAGCCCCTAAACCAAAGTTTTTAATAGGGTTTATTGTTTTTCGTTTATTGTTTTTCATTGGGTTAGCTTCCTTTATCGCTTTTTGGACAACAAAATTTAGTTCATCAGGAATTTCAATATTGTCGAATTTTTTTTTGGCGTCGTTAATTTTACTCATGATTCCACATCCTCTTTCATTTCTATGCGTAGCTTACGCAATGCGGCATATAGCCTTGTTTTAATTGTGTTGCTATTTTCCCCGAGCATTTTGGCAATATCATCGATTTTCATATCCTCGAAGAAGCGCAAGATAATAATGGTTTTGTATGTTATGGGTAAATGATCAATGGCGTCATATAAATCTAAATCATGTAATTCATTTTCTTGGTTTGGTAACTGAAGATCTAGTATTTCATCTGGAGAGGCGATTGTTCGTTTGTTTTTCTTTATATAATCTATGGATGTATTGATTAAAATTCGGTAAAACCACGTTTTAATATATTCAATTTGTTCTATATAATCGATTGATTTGAGTGCTTTAACAACGCTCTCCTGTACGATATCTAGTGCATCTTCTTTATTTTTGACATAGCTAAAGGCTAGTCGGTAATAAGAATGTTGGTTTTCTATTATAAACGCTTCTACAAGCTTGTATTTTTCTTCTTTAGTCATGACTTATTTAACTCCTTCACAAATATAGCGCATCGCGAAAACACTACAATATTTTGACTTAGAAGTCCCTCAAAAAGTTTGCTTCTATAAAAAAATTATTATCTTAACGCCACTATATCTAATCTTAAGAATTTCTTCATCTTTATCCTCCCTGTTCCTTAAGAATCTACGTGTATACTAAATTTCAGTAAGTAAGTGGAGAGGGGCTTAAATAAATTGATAGAAATAAAAAATGTGAGTCATACATTTGCTATAGGAAAAAAGGGAAAAGAAAAGAAAGTACCTGTGTTGAAGGATTTATCATTCGATGTGGCAAAAGGAGAAATAGTTTCTATTGTTGGTAAGAGTGGATCTGGTAAATCGACCTTGCTAAATACCATCGCTGGTTTTATGACACCTGAGCATGGATCAATCGTTATCAACGGTCAAGAAACAGCATCTATGAGTGAGGTTACTCATGCACAGTTTCGATTAGAAAATTTCGGTTTTATCTTTCAAAATTTTCAATTGATGCCTGGTTTAACGGCATTTGAAAATATTGAATTACCGCTGAAAATTAAAGGTATCCCGTCGGCCAAGCGTAAAGTTAAGGTAAAAGAACTATTACAACAAGTTGGACTTGAGAACGTTTCAGATCATTATCCAAATGAATTATCAGGTGGACAGCAACAACGTGTTAGTATTGCTCGTGCATTGGTAACTAATCCACCCATATTATTAGCGGACGAGCCTACAGGAAGTTTAGATTCGGAAACAGAGCAGGATATTTTACTCCTTATTCAAAGCCTTAACAAAGCGTTGGATTTAACGTTTGTCATTATTACACATGATGAAGAAGTGGCTAATATTGCACATCGCAAATTCAGAATGCACGATGGTGAATTAGTTAAGGAGGTATTGTAATATGTTATTTAAGGATCAAGTAGATTTTGTTAGACAACATTTAAAGAAAAATAGGCTACGTGTGTTTACAACTGTTTTAGCAACTACTATGGGATGTGCGTTTTTAATTGTATTAGCATCCATTGGTTTTGGTTTACAAGGGTCAATAGAAAGAGAAATCTTAACAGATCAAACAGTGACTGAAATTGAAGTACACGGAGATCCTCAAAAGAAAATTGATGTAGATGCCATTAGTAAAATGGACAATGTCAGAGCAGTGGTTGAAAAAACAAATGCTCAACTATCGGCTAACGTAAAATTTGAGGAACGTACAAATAGCGTACCAGTAAACATGACTGATTTTGATAACGAAGAAAAGATCGGAAGTAAATTATCTGAAGGTCGTCTACCTCAAAATCCAGATGAAATTGTAGTAGGTTTTCATTTTGCTGAGAATTTATTGTCGAAAGCAGATTTGAAAGAGCAGGAAAAGTTAAATGAAGAATCTGCAGGAAACGACACAACTGCTACTAAGCAAGAAAAGAAATTAGGTTACAAGGAATCGCTAGTAGGTAAAACAATTTCAGTAAAACTACAAGATTATGATAATGATAAGGAAATTAAAAAAGAGTTATCATTCAAAGTGGTTGGTGTATCAGAAAAACCGGCAAAAGATTGGCTTATTCAAAATACGATACTATTTAGTGATGAACTAAAAGGTGAGTTTTATAATATTTATAAGGCATCTGTAAAAGATTCGAAAAACATTAAAGCTGAAAAAGATATGTTCTATCCTGAGATAAAAGTACATGCGACGAATTTAGAAGCAGTAAAAGGTGTATTAGCCAAGCTGAAGGATAAAGGTTTAAGTGTTTACTCAATTACTGAGCAATTAGATGAAATCAATGTTATATTCTTAGCATTTAAAGTAGGTTTAATCTTTGTAGGGACGATTGCTGTATTAATTGCTTCTATTGGTATCTTCAATACAATGACAATGGCCGTTACTGAACGTACTCGTGAAATTGGCGTCATGAAGGCGATTGGGGCAAGTCCGAAATTGATCCAGCGATTATTCTTAATGGAAAGTGCTTGGATTGGTATTTTAGGAACAGCGATTGCAGTTGTTATATCATACGGTATTAGTTTCTTATCAAACTGGCTATTGCCAATTATTATTGATATGGCTACTGATTCAAAGCAATTCCAAGAAGCGGATATTGTATTCTCAGATATTCCTTGGCAACTAATACTTGTAGCTTCAGCTATTAGTATTGGAGTAGCATTACTTTCGGGCTGGAGACCGGCACGTAAGGCCACAAAAATTGATGTCATCCAAGCATTAAGACAAGAATTATAATTATAAAAAGAGCGATTAGCCATTAGGCTGATCGCTCTTTTTGATAGTCTCATACAGTCGCTTTTTCGTTACGGCGTTTGTAGAAGAAAGTAATAATTACTAGAACAATTAAAATTACTTGTCCAATAATTGTTTCAATTGTTGGGTAGAAACCGATTGAAGCCCATACAGGCAGATTACTAATAATGGATGTCGGTAACACATCTGTTAACTGCAATGTATGAATACTAACACCGATAATTTTAAATGCTAATAAATAGATTAATACCGTTGCCACTGCAAAGAAGTAGTGAATTGGAATTTTGCCACTTGCACGGAGCAATACAATAGCTACGATGACTAAAATAACAAGTGCAATGACGATTCCTAAAGTGAAGTCGAAAGTCGACATTTTAGGTGCAATACCAGCATAGAACACAAGCGTTTCCGCACCTTCACGGAAAACAGATAAGAAACTGATGAAGGCCATTGCCCAAACACTTTGTTTAGACATTGCATGATTCATTTGTTTTGCAATGTAATTGTTCCATGATTTGATGTTCGATTTACTATGCATCCACACACCGACACCAATCATCATAGCAGCGGCTGCAAGTCCAATATATCCTTCTAGCATTTCCCGGCTTGTATTAATAGTTGTCGAGTTGAATAATGTGGACATTAAAATTGCTGCCACAGCACTTAAACCGATCCCGATACCAGCACCGATATAAATCCATCTTTCCATATGTGTTTGTCCAGATTTTTTTAAGAAAGCTACAAGTGCAATGATGATTAATAAAGCTTCCAGACCTTCACGTAAAAGGATTAATGCTGAATCCCAGAAGCTATAGTTCTGATCGCCTTGGATAAGCTGGATTTGCTGTTTAAAGTTATTTAACTGAGAAGTGATGTCCTTAACATCTATAGAATCTTTCATTAAATTGCTGGCGATGATAGGCATATCACTTTCGATTTTCGTATATAAGCTAGCGTTTTTGGTACGAATATCGCCTTCAACATTTGGCCATGTAGTGATGAACTTTTTAATAGTAGCAGATGCTTTAGAGTATTTTTCATCAGCAATTTGGTCTTTGGCATCATCGATTAAATTTAATAATGTTTGCAGGGAATAGGTACCAGATTGAGTAGCTGTTTTTTTTCCGGCTGCAAAGTTATCTATCGCTTGTTTTAATGAGTCGAATTGATCTGTTAATGAATCGACATTAGGTTTGTCATCAGCAAGTGTCATACGCATAAAGGACATTTGTGTTTCGATTTGTCCATATGCTGCAATATCATGCTCGCGTACTGGGCGTTCAGTTCTTTTCCAAAAAGTATTGAATTGTTTGTACTGCACTTCGATTTTTTCTACGTCACCAGTTTGGATGGATTGACCTAGTAAGTTCAGTGCAGGAGTAATGGTTTTTAAAAATCCAGCACGCTCTGCCATTTCATCTACAGGATTTTCAGCTTTTTCTAGAGCTGTTAATGCTTTTGAAAGCTTTGTAAGTGCAGTAAGGCGTTCTTCCTTAGAGGAGGCATTTAAAGCATCAGCTAAAGAGGATTCTATTGCTTTTGTTTCGTCAGATGCATTTACATTAGCTTTATCCCAATCAGATTGGAATGTTTTAATAGCATCGATCGCTTCTTTGTCATGATCCTGCTTAGAGTTCATAATGGCATCACTAATAGAAATGTATAAATGACTATAAGATGGAGCAGCATTTACAGAATGTAATGATGTTAAGATGATTAATCCAAGAATAACGGCAATTTGACTACAGCGTTTTAAAAAGTGCTTCACCGATATAACTCCCTTTTTGTATACCAGGGAAGCAAGCGAATAAGGCACTGCCTCGATGGGTAATATATTCGTTCATTTTGTCTAGTCGGCCTAGACTATTTTGAATTTTAATGAATTGTTCAGGGCTTTTTTGGAATGAAACAAATAGTAATCCTGCATCATATGAGCCTGTAGCATCCATTACGCCAGACGAGTATGAATACGAACGGCGTAGTATGCGTGCATCGACAGATTTCGCCAAGAAGACATGTGAAGTTTCAGGGACAATATAATTTCCCTTGTCATCTTTTCGATCTATATCCATCGCTTCAAACTCATCTTTTTTGCCGATTGGTGCTCCACTATCACGGTGGCGCCCAAATGTATTCTCTTGTTCTTTTAAAGAAGTACGGTCCCAAGTTTCTAAATGTAACTGAATACGACGGGCAACTAAATAAGAACCGCCAGTCATCCAACCTTTAGATTCACCAGATTGTACCCAAACCACTTTATCCATATCTTTATTACTTGAAGTGATTGGATTTTCTGTTCCATCCTTAAATGCAAACAGATTACGCGGAGTTTGTTTTTTTCCTTTTGAAATAGGAAATGAATTAAAACCAGCTTGTGACCATTTCAATGATACTTTACCAGAAGCCGCACGTACTAGATTACGAACAGCATGGAATGCAACTTGTGGATCGTCAGCACATGCTTGAATACAAATATCCCCACCTGTATAGGCAGCATCTAACTGGTCTTTTGGAAAGTGAGGTAAGTCTTTTAATTCGTTTGGTTTTTTTGAAGCCAGTCCGAATTCCTCTCTCTCAAAAAGAGATGGTCCAACTCCGAAGGTAATACTTAAGTTAGCTGCATCAAGTCCTTTGGCTTCCCCAGTATCTTTTGGAGGAACCATGCCATTAGCGGTTGAATCACCAATTATTTCACCGTTCATCAAACGTACAGCAAGAGGTGTCCACATTTTGAACAACTCTTGCAATTCTTGTTTAGAAGTAACTAAAACGTTTAAAGAGGCGAAATAGATATTTGTTTGCACATCTGTTGCGATTCCAGATTGATGCGCGCCGTAGAAACTTACCTTATTGGTAGCTGTTGAATCGTCATCTAAGAAATCCATACCAAAGGTTTTGATGACACCTCCAAGACCTGTTGCGCCAATTGCTACACCAGCAGCTCCAAGACCAGTTAATTTCAACATCTTTCTACGTGAAATTTTTTTATCTAAGATTTTTTCGTCTTTTGTTTCAGTCATTGTAATCTCACTCCAATATGGTTCCCATTTGACTTAGTGGTTCTCCAAGATGGTTTACTGCTTCAGCTAGAGCTTTTGTATCGTCTTTTGTAAGCTCAGTGTAAGAGACGTAACCATCTTTAGTTTTGTATTTAGCTAGCAGATCATTAACTGCTTTGAATTTTTCATTTAGGTTTTTAGCCAATTCTGGGTCTTTTGCTTCGATTTTATTTTCTAAAATAGTAAAGATTTTTTCGGCACCTTCGACATTAGCTTTGAAGTCATATAAGTCAGTATGAGAAAAGATTTCTTCTTCACCTGAAATTTTAGATGTAGAAACTTCGTTCAATAAGTCTATAGCTCCTGACATCATTAAAATAGGAGTTACCTCAACTGTTTCTACGCGCGCGCGTAACTCTTTTGCATCTTTAAGTAATTGATCAGCTGTTTTTTCATAGCCTTTTGTTGTATTTTCTTCCCACAATCCAAATTCAATTTTGTGGTAGCCACTCCAATCTTCTTTTCCTTGACCTTCTTCTTCTAAGTCAGCTAAACGAGCATCAATACGGGGGTCAAGATCGCCGAACTTTTCTGCAATTGGTTCAGATCGTTCAAAAAACATACGTGCCTTTGGGTAAATAGATTTTGCTTTTTCAATATCGCCAGCTTTTACAGCAGCAACGAATTTTTCTGTTTCAGTTGTGAATTGGTCCATTTGATCAAGAGCGAATTCTTTATATGCATCTACTTCAGCTTGTAAGTCAATCGTTGCTGTATCTTTAGTTGTTGCTTCAGTTGATGACTTCTTAACAGTAGATTCCTCATCTGAGCTATTGCATCCTGTTACGAGAACGCTTCCTGCTAATAATATGGCTAATAATGATTTTGATTTCATTGATATCCTACTCTCTGTGCTTCGATTTTATATCTACAATAATGATAATCATTATCAGTGAAAAGTCAATGCTTTACTAGACAAAAAATTCAAGTAAATGGTATTAGTTTCCTTTTTAAATGATTTATAAGGGGGGAGATATGCATTTTCTCCACTGTACTTATTACAATATATTTGATTAGAAAAAAATATCCTACACCAAATACTGGAATAGGAGCTTTTATTACTGAATATGCTCTTTTAATTCATTTTCTAAAAAAGCTTTATGAAAAATATTAGTAAAAGCCCAATTGCAAATTTTTGAAATTTAGTAGTCAGAGCTCAACGTATTGTTAATTTAATATAAATATTTCATTTTATTGTTAGTTATGTTAAAATTTTATTAAATAAGGTAATTGGAGGTTGTATTTTTATGAAAAATAAACATTCAAAAGAATTTCTAAAAATTTTAATGGCACTACCAATTTTATTGTTTTGTTTTATTTTATTTTCGGACAAAAGTTTAGCTGCAAAAAAAGTAGAATTTAAAACAGGTGACATCCTAGTAACTTCAAAATCAGAAACTAGATATTTCACTGGACATAATGGATTAGTCATAAGTGGACCTAAAGTAAAAGGTAAAAGACCTTTAAGAGTTTTACATTCTCCTGGTGCTGGAAAAAAACCTACTATAGTACCGGAAGCTGAATGGCGAAAAACATACAAAACGGGTGTAATAGTTAGACCTAAGAATGATATGACTGGAATAAATGCTTCGGCAGCTGCAAGAACATATTATGAATTTGGTGCAGGTAAAAATCTACCATATAAAGTTCTTCCATTTAATGTTTCAGGTAGTACTTATTGTTCAAAACTAGTAGCAGATGCATACAAAAGAGCTAAGAAGCCATTTATAGGTAAAACTTCAATGAATTCTGATTATGTTACATTAAACTATATGGTACCGTATGATTTTAAAACTCCGGATTTTTTAATTGCAAATGGTTTTAAAAATCTAGGTCAATACTAGTTAATGATTAAAAGAGCTTCATTATTTTTGAACTGCACCCCATGTTAGACACAACAATTGTAGGTGTAGTTTTTTTGATCAAGTTTAATTTAATTCAAAAAATAGTTGTTGTTCATAAGTACCTCTTTTTCAAGCAAATTAGACTATGCTTTTGATCGCTTAAAATGATAAAGATTCGCCTATTTCCATTCTGATTAAGGTTGGTTTTATTAAATGAAGCACTACCAAAACTTATTGAAAGTACATAATATTACACAAAATATGTCCCGTATGGTAACTATTTAGATTATGCGGTCATAGAGAACTTCATTAGTTTATTAATATTTGAAATACTTTATCTACAAGAATTTGAAAGTATAGAACATTTGAAATTCGAATTAGAAAAAATTTTAACTATTCCAATTACAAACGTATTAAGTCAAAACTAAAAGGAATGAGCTAGGTACAATACCGGACTCACTCCTATAGAGTTACTTGAAATATTTGTCTACTCTTTTTGGGTTCACTTCAATCGGGGCTCTTTTTTATTATAATCTGCTTCAGCAGTATCATTATTTCTAGCGTAAAAAACTTTAACTATGCCATTCTCCTTGATATAGTAGTATGTATAGTTTTTTTCATTATTAAAAATAATTTCTATACTATCGGATTTGGAACCTTTCAAACTTTTATCTTTCACGTACTTAGGAGAAGAGTAATCGTCCATATTAAACCCTTTATTTTTTAAATAATCAACAACTTCTTCTCTAAGTTTTTCTTCATCTTTTAATTTCACTTCTTCATATTTTGAAACCCCATAATAGCCCGTCCCCCCCAATATAATAATGAGGCAAATTAAAAACACAAACTTTTTCATTTATACATACACCCCTTTGATTAATCTACTTCATTATCAACATGAACCAGATTAACGTCTTATACTTTACCCAAATCCATTTCTCCCTTTTTTATAAAACCTATATACGAAATCATTCTCTTTAGATACAATCCTGTGTATTCCATTTCACAACATATTATGAATTTTTACTAGTCTTTTAATCATATCATATTGGGACTTTTTTGTATTTTACATTAATATACTAATTTGAATTATTACAATCTGTAATCAACCTACTAAACATGATTTTTCATCAAAGAGGGGAATTAAATGAAAAAACTCCTACACCGATTAACGGTATAGGAATTTTTATTACTGAATATATTCCTTTAATTCCTTTTCTAAAAAAGGTTTTGCGGATAAAAAATTAGTAAATGCATCATAACGTTCTTTTTGAATAGCTGTTGGTTTTTTACCTGTGAAGTAAGCTCGAATTAAAATATTCTTCGGTGTATTCTCCATATCTATAAATTCTAGCAGCTGCGTTTCATAACCAACGAGCGATAAAATTTCCGCGCGAATAGAGTCTGTAGCTAGAGCTGCAAATCGCTCTTTTACTAAACCGTGTTGAAGCATAATATCGAGTGGTGAAGATTGAATTTGAGTATTTAATTCATGTTGGCAACAAGGAACACTTAAAATTACTCTCGCTCCCCATTTTACTGCACGAGCTAATGCCATATCTGTAGCAACATCACATGCATGTAAAGTAACGACCATATCGACAGCAGTTTCATCATTATAGTCATTAATGTCACCTACCAAAAATTCAAGTTGATCATATTCTAAATCTTTGGCGATTTGAGCACAATGCTCAATGACTTCCTTCTTCAAATCTAAGCCTGTTACACGAATATCCAAGCCTTGCTCAATTTTTAAATAATGATAAAGTGCAAAAGTTAAATAGGATTTACCTGAACCGAAATCTAGTATACGAATGGTACGGTCTTTCGGTAAATAGTCGAGTGAATCATGGATAAATTCGATAAAACGATTTATCTGTTTGAACTTATCATATTTTTGTTTTTTTACTTTACCATCAGCAGATTGCACCCCTAAGCGGATAAGGAATGGATAAACTGTTTCAGGATCTAGCAAGTAATTCTTTTTGCGATTATGTGAAAGGTTGACCGTTTTATTTGCCGTTTGTTCAACTTTCCAAAATACTTTGTTTTTCTTGGAAAGTTGGATTTGTATATTTTCACTAGTGAAGTCCCCATGAAATTGACGGAACTGCTCAAATAGCTCATTAACGGTCATTTCAATAGAAGATAAAGGTATATTTTCATGCTTTAAAATACGTTCATATTGATATTCCAGTTGAATATGGTAAATACCTTTTAGTTCAATTGGCTTCAATTTAATACGTTTGATTTCATTTGACTTTATACGTGGCTGGCTAATTGTAGCAGCTACTAATTCTTTATTTAACAATCGTTGTAATAACTCTTGTATCATTTCTTGATAATCCATTGTTACTCGCCTTCTTTATTGTTTAATAGTTGGCATTAGTGTACCATAATTCACCGCCATCAAAGAATAAAAGAAGTTGAGTAATTATTTTTCGTCAATATATGAAAGTGTCTTGCCTGTCCATCCAAATAAGACTGTTAAGATTGGTGATAACAAACAGAATAAGGCAAATGGCAAGTAATCCAAAGTTGAAACGCCTAATACTTTTGTGATGAAAATACCACATACACTCCAAGGAACAAGTGGGTTTACAACGGTACCTGCATCCTCCATAACACGCGCAAGGTTTTTACTTTTCAAGCCAACCTTTTTGAACTGTGCTTGGAATGCTTCACCTGTTAATAGAATTGATAAGTATTGTTCACCGATTAATGTGTTAATACCAATCGCTGTAACGGCTGCACCTGTTATAACAGAGCCAGTACTTTTAAAGAAGCTTTCTACTTTTGATAAAAGAGCTTGCACAATACCAAGCGTGAATAATAAACCACCCATGCTAAGTGCTAAAAGGACAAGTCCAATTGTGAACATCATGCTATTAATACCGCCGCGTGAAAGTAGGGAATCAATGTCTTCTATCCCTGTAGTAGATTTGAAACCATTAAATAAAATGTCCATTACTTCACTAATCCCAAATTGTGTATGGAAGTATGCAACGATAATAGCTGAGATAGAACTAACTGCTAATGTTAAAATAGCTGGTGTTTTTTTCAAAGTTAGAATGATAAGAATAACTAAAGGGATTAGCGTATACCAATGTACCATCCCTGTTTGTAACAGACCGTTTTGAAATGCATCAATTTTGTCTGCGTGTTGCAATTCTTTATTCGGCGAAATTGCACCATAAACAATTAATGAGATAAAAAATGCGGGAATAGTTGTCCATCCCATATTTTTAATATGTTCAAATAAATCTACGCCAACAATGGCAGATGAGAGATTTGTCGTATCAGATAGAGGTGACATTTTATCGCCGAAAAAAGCACCTGAAACGATAGCGCCTGCAGTAATAGCTAAAGAAATATCCATTGCACTTGCCATACCGATAAATGCGACACCGACTGTTGCGGTAGTGGTAAGTGAACTACCAATCGCAACACCAACAATACATGTAACAAGGAAGACTACCGCAAAGAAGAAATGTGGTGTAATTGTTTGGAAACCTAAGTAGATCATTGTTGGAATGGTACCACCCATCATCCAACTACTAATTAGAATACCGATAAAGAAGAAGATGAAAATGGCACCTAAACCTGCTTTGGAACCTTCAACTAGCCCTTCTTCCAGTTGTCTATAAGAAACTTTTTTGATTAGTCCGTATGTGAGTAACAATAAAATACTTATAATAATTGGCATATGAGGTACTGCATCGAACTTGGCAATACTAATCCCCATTGTTGTAATAATGATGCCTACAAGAAGTAATGCTTCAAAAAAAGATGGTGTAATTTTAGCTTGAATACGAAACATAGAAATCCTCCTAAATTATAAATTGGCATAAAAAAATCCCTCTATCCCTATAAACAGGGACGAAGGAGAACTCCGCGGTACCACCCTAATTGTTGAATAATTGTATCCAACCTCTTAATTAAAACGAGTATCTAATGGTGTAATTCATCTATAGAACAGACCTAAGTTTGCACCACCTACTTAGTCTCTAATTGCTGTCTGTAAAATACCTACTATGTCCATTACTCGGAATATACGCTATATACTTTGTCGCTTCAACGTGTTGAAGTTATTTAAAATGATACCATGTTTTAGTTTCTAGTCAATAGATTTGACGTAAATATAATTTTTAAAACATTGTTTAAATAACTTAGTTAGAAAAAAATCTGTTTGTTATTGCATTGCTGGTTATACATAAAGCTTTTATTGAGTTTGGGTTTGCCACTTCATTGTTTCGCTAACATAACTAGCAATTTGAGCCTGTTCCTCGGTTAAGTCTTCACTATAATAATGTAGAGAATTAAAGATTGTTATACTTTGTTGGAAGAAAGTAAGAATAATTAATAAACTCTACCAATTTACAAGTTAATTAATCTGAATTTTGTGATAAAATAACGAATATAATACTGCGAGCAAAGGGGGGGCATTTTTTATGTTATTACATAAAACTGTTGGGGAAGTTTTACGCTATACAGTGGAAACGTTTCCAAATAACGAGGCATATGTGTATCCGGAAAATAATGTGAGGAAAACTTATGCGGAATTTGATCATGAAACAGATGAATTAGCTAAGGCGTTTATCGGCATGGGTATTGCAAAAGGGGAGCATATAGCCATTTGGTCAGATAATAAGAGGGAATGGTTACTTAGTCAGTTTGCCTCAGGGAAAGTGGGGGCTGTCCTTGTAACAGTAAATACGAATTATCAAGAAAAAGAACTGGAATATTTACTTCAGCAATCGGACTCGACGACATTGATATTAGGAGAAGAATTTAAAGGGACTTCCTATATTAATATAATCCAAACAATATGCCCGGAATTAGCAACTTCTAAAAAAGGTTATATTCAGTCAGATAAATTACCTCGATTCAAACGTGTAATTGTTATGAGTGAAAATGATTATCCTGGTATCTATAAATGGAGTGAATTTGTAGAATTTGCGGAGCAAGTGACAGATGGGGAATTAGAAGAACGTCTCCACTCTCTAGATCCAGATGATGTTATTAATATTCAATACACATCAGGTACAACCGGTTTTCCAAAGGGAGTCATGTTGACACATAATAATGTGATTAATAATGGTCAGCTAGTTGGAGAATATATTCACTTAACAGAGCACGACCGTTTGTGCATACCTGTGCCATTTTTCCACTGCTTTGGTTGTGTGATGAGCACATTAGCTTCTGTATTACGTGGTGCCACAATGGTAGTTGTGGAACAGTTTGAACCACGTCTAGTGTTACAGATTGTTCAAGATGAAAAGTGTACGGCACTACAAGGAGTGCCAACAATGTTCATCGCAGAGTTAAATCATCCTGACTTCGGGAAGTTTGATTTATCTTCACTCCGTACAGGGATTATGGCAGGGTCGATTTGTCCAATAGAAGTAATGAAAAAGGTCATTAATGATATGGGTGCCCGTGAAATTACTATTTGCTATGGTCAAACAGAATCTTCACCAGTTATTACACAAACAAGGACGGACGATTCGATTGAAAAGCGTGTATCTACAGTAGGTAAGCCTCATCCAAATGTAGAAGTGAAGATTATTGACCCAGTGACTGGGGATGAAGTAGAAGTCGGTACACCGGGCGAATTATGTACGCGTGGTTATTTAATTATGAAGGGTTACTATAATAATCCGGAAGCTACACATGCAGCAATCGATGACGAAGGTTGGCTTCATACAGGTGATATCGCGGTTATGGATGAGGATGGATATATCGATATTACGGGGAGAATTAAAGATATGGTTATTCGTGGGGGTGAAAATATTTATCCACGTGAGGTAGAGGAATTCTTATATGAGCATCCACAAATACAAGATGTTCAGGTTGTAGGTGTACCAGATGAAAAGTATGGGGAAGAACTAATGGCTTGGGTCATACTAAAGGATGGGGAAACTTTGACGGAGGATGAGCTTAGAGCATATTGTAAAGGGAAGATTTCCTATCATAAAATCCCTAAATATATTCAGTTTATACATGAATATCCTATGACTGCATCAGGTAAAATTCAGAAGTTTAGATTAAGAGAGTTATCACAGGAACACCTAGTTAAGTGAGTGGTATTAGAACAGATTATATGGTGAAGTGACGTATAATCTGTTCACCCTTTTAGGTGAATTTGAAGATGGGATGTTAACGTGATCTGAATAAATATAATATTCTATTTACTTACACTGAGATAATCATGATAAAATAGTTTTATTACATAGTTTAAGGGGGATTTAGCATGTCTGATAACATGTATCAACTCATTGCAATTGTTATATATATGATTGCAATGTTAGTAATCGGTTGGTATGCATTTAGGCGTACATCTAATTTAACGGATTACATGCTTGGGGGGCGTTCTTTAGGGCCTGCAGTTACAGCATTAAGTGCTGGGGCAGCAGATATGTCAGGTTGGTTATTAATGGGGTTACCAGGTGCAATTTATGCAAGTGGATTAATAGAAGCATGGATTGCGATTGGTTTAACAGTAGGTGCGTATTTAAACTGGGTATTTGTTGCACCACGTTTACGTATGTACACACAAGTATCAAATAATTCAATTACAATTCCAAGCTATTTAGATAACCGCTTAAGAGACAAAACGAAATTACTTCGTATTGCTTCAGGTTTAATTATTCTTGTATTCTTTACTTTCTACGTATCTTCAGGAATGGTTGCGGGCGGCGTATTTTTCGAAAGTTCGTTTGGTTATAATTATCATACAGGTCTATTAATTTCTTCTGGTGTTGTAATTGCCTATACACTGTTCGGTGGATTTTTAGCTGTTAGTTATACAGATTTCATTCAAGGGTTGGTCATGTTTTTAGCACTTATAATTGTTCCGATATTCGGTTTATTCTTAACGGGTGGAATAGGAGAGACTGTAGATTCTATTAAAGAAGTTGATCCAAAATTATTAAGCTTATTTGCAGGTACAACGATTACAGGAATTATTTCTACAGTAGCATGGGGTCTAGGTTATTTTGGCCAGCCACATATTATTGTACGCTTTATGGCGATCAAGAGCGTTAAAGAGACAAAGCAAGCTCGTAGAATCGGGATAAGTTGGATGTTACTAAGTTTATTCGGAGCGATTGCGACGGCGCTTGTTGGGGTTGCTTATTATCAACAAAATGCCGAGGTATTAAAAAATCCTGAAACAGTATTCATTGTTTTAGGCCAAATTCTATTCCACCCATTTATTGCTGGGGTTATGCTTGCGGCTATCTTAGCAGCAGTTATGAGTACGATTTCATCTCAATTAATCGTAACATCATCTGCATTAGTGGAAGACATTTATAAAGCGGTATTTAAATCAAATGCTACAGATAAACAATATGTATTCTTAGGACGTATGTCCGTACTTTTAGTATCTATTTTGGCTATGACGTTAGCTTGGAAACAGGATAACAAAATTTTAGATTTAGTATCCTTCGCTTGGGCGGGTTTTGGTGCTGCGTTTGGTCCTATTATTTTATTGACATTATATTGGAGGAAGATTACAAACTGGGGAGCTCTAGCAGGTATGGTAACTGGTGCAGTGACAGCTTACGTTTGGGGTTCTAATGATAAACTCCATGCAGCTATGTACGAAATTGTACCAGGATTTATCATCTGTCTACTAGTTGCGGTTGTTGTTAGTTTATTAACATATAAACCTAATAAAGAAATTGAAGAAGAGTTTGATAGAACAATAGAGTTATTGAAAGAAGAACAAGAAGGCTAATCATTCTTGTGTCCGTAGTTGGCTATGCTTGCATACATACAGCTACGGACTTTTCTATATACATAGGGGGTGATAGGATGTTTGAATTAGATCATGTCGTATATTTCACAACAAAAAATCCACAGCAGGTTGTCGAACAGGAACAAATTGAAGGTTTGCATCCTGTTGAAGGCGGGCAGCATGTGGATTGGGGAACGTATAATGCACTATTTTATACAAAGAATAGTTATATCGAGTGGCTTGCTATAGAACATGATAATATAGCAAAACAATCAACTCAGCCTTTAGTTAAACAACTTTTATATGATATTGTCGATGGGGAAGGGTTCGCATCATTATGCTTACGCTCAAACGATTTAGAAAAGAAAAATCGCTATTTTAAAAAAATGGGCTATCGCACATCAGGTATTATATCTGCCGAGAGAAGAACATCCAATGGCGATTTGCGCAAATGGAAGATGCTTTTCATCAATCATAAAATAGACCATACATTACCTTATCCATTTTTTATACAGTGGGAGCAGTCAGATGAAGAACGCTATTCGTCGCTAAGAGAAGATGGTACAGTCAAACCTGGAAATGAAGAATTGACGATTAAGCGATGTATCTTTCATGTGAAGAGTGTTGAAGAGAAGCTTATTCACTGGTCTAGATTATTATCGTTACCGGTAAAGGAGAATACATTGAAGCTAGGAAATACGACTTTTGTTTTTGAGGAAAAGCATGATAGTAAGGAAAGATTGCATACAATCGAAATTGCAAAAGGTTGAGAGTTTAGAAATGAATATGTTAGGATAAATTTACCTTTTAACTAAGGGTTTCTAAATGACATTTGAAATCGTACAGTTTGAATATTTTACAGAGTCATTGAAAAGAATTGTTTATTAAAGGATTTTATAATGGATATTAAGAGAAGAGTAGACAGATCGGATCTATTCTACTATTTATTTTCGGTAGGAATTTAAGAATATATTCATACACTTTGCTTTGCGTAGTAAGAGGAGGAAATTTGTTGGATGAATTAATTGAAAAAGCCGTATTAGTCGGTGTTAATTTAAGAGGGGATGTTCATTTTGAATATTCGCTCGAAGAGCTCCGAAATTTAGCTGAAGCGCTAGAGGTAGAAGTAGTGGGCACCGTTACGCAAAATTTAGAACGTGTAAATCCATCGCATTTTGTTGGAACTGGTAAAATAGAAGAAATTAAAAATTTCTATGATGAATCTGACGCAAATTTAGTTATTTTTGATGATGAGTTATCACCATCTCAAATACGAAATCTTGAGGCTGATTTAGAATGTAAAGTTATCGATCGTACAATGCTGATTTTAGATATTTTCGCTAGACGTGCAAAATCGAAGGAAGCACAAATGCAAGTAGAATTAGCGCAGTTACAATATATGTTACCACGATTAGTCGGTTTGCATGCATCTCTTAGTCGACAAGGTGGGGGAACAGGTGGCGGTTTCAAAAACCGTGGTGCAGGTGAAACGAAACTTGAATTGGATCGTCGTAAAATTGAGGATCAAATTGCAAAATTACGCCGTGATTTAGAAGTGGTGAAAGAACAACGCGAAACCCAGCGTAAGCAACGACGCAAAAATGAAATCCCAGTCGTATCCATTGTAGGTTATACGAATGCTGGAAAATCGACGATTATGAATCAGTTGTTACGTAAAACTGAGCATGAAGAACATAAACAAGTATTCGAAAAAGATATGCTTTTTGCTACTCTTGAAACATCGGTTCGACAAATTGAATTACCGGATCATAAGAGCTTCTTATTAACTGATACCGTGGGCTTTGTTAGTAAATTACCTCACCATTTAGTAAAGGCGTTTCGTTCTACTTTAGAAGAAGCACGAGATGCAGATTTACTTTTACATGTTGTGGACTCTTCAAACGAAGAATATCAGTATATGATGGAAGTAACGAATGATACATTACATGCTGTCGGTGTTGAAGACGTTCCAACAGTGTTTGTGTACAATAAGGCGGATCTTGCTAATGCAGAATATCCACATGTAAGTGGAGATACAGTTTGGATGTCTGCAAAAGAAGGTGTAGGGTTGGATGAACTTTTACAAGTTGTTCGTCGCCACATTTTCTCGGATTATATTACATGTCGCATATGTATACCGTACGATCGAGGGGATATTGTTTCGTATTTGAATGAGTATAGCAATATTCAAGAAACAGCATATGAAGAAGAAGGTACTGTATTGAAAGTTGAAATGAAAGAAGCGGATGCAAATCGCTTCGCTGAATTTATCTTGTAATAGGAAAGTGAAAGAGTAGAGAGTCGATGTGAAATCGACCTCTACTCTTTTAATTTTGATTAAATTGTATATTGTGTAGCTTTGTGAAAATTCCGTTTGCTGCGACAAGCTCATCGTACTTACCATCTTCAGCAATTCCGTCTTCAGTGATGACAATTACACGATCGGCATCTCGTATTGTAGCTAGACGGTGAGCAATGACGAGGGTCGTGCGGTTTTTTGCAAGGTCATTTAAAGCACGTTGAATGATTTTCTCTGTTTCCGTATCTAGTGCAGATGTAGCTTCATCTAAAATTAAAATTGGAGGATTCTTTAGAAACATGCGTGCAATTGCTAGTCGTTGTTTTTGGCCACCAGATAACTTTAATCCTCTTTCACCAATTTGTGTATCGTAACCATCTTGAAGACCTTCGATAAATTCCTCTAAATGGGCTTTTTTTGCGGCCTCTTGAATTTCTTTAAATGAAGCGCCAAGTTTACCATAAGCAATATTATCTTTCACCGTTCCGGTAAATAAGAAGACGTCTTGTTGTACGATGCCAATTTGTGAGCGTAAAGAGTGTAACGTCATATCACGTACATCGATGCCATCAATTGAAATCGAACCTTCAGTGACATCATAAAACCTTGGTATTAATGAACAAATCGTTGTTTTACCAGCACCTGAAGGACCAACGAATGCAATTGTCTGTCCTTCTTGAATCGATAAATTAATATTGGACAAAATCTCTTTATAGGACTCGTACCCGAAATGTACATTGTTGAATTGAATATCTCCAGATAATGCATGAGTATTGATTGCATTCTTCTTATTTTGGATTTCAGGTTCTTGGTTAATTAGCTCAAGGAATCTCTTAAATCCAGCCATTCCCTTTGGATACATCTCTAGAAGTGCGCTAATTTTATCGACTGGTTTAATTAGAACATTGGAATAGAGCACGAAGCTAACAAGTTCACCATAAGTTAGCTGTTTGTTGAAGCTCAGCCATGCCCCAACAACTAAGATGATTAGTGTAACAAGGCGAGTAATCATATAAATGCTGGAATGTGTACCAGCCATAATTTTATATGCAGAAAGTTTAGCAAGACGAAAACGATCGTTATTTACTTTGAATCGATCCATTTCAAATTGTTCGTTTGTGAATGCTTGTACAACACGTACGCCAGACACGCTATCTTCTACGCGAGCATTGACGTCTGCAATACTTCCGTACATCGATTTCCAAGCTTCATTCATTTTGACATTGCAATAAGTTACTAACCAAAATAAAAAGGGTACCATGATTATAGCGATTAAGGCTAATTGTGGATTGATACTGAACATAATTGCAAAAGCTCCGAAAAACGTCATAACTGCAATAAAGAGATCTTCTGGACCATGGTGAGCGAGCTCGCCAATATCAAATAAATCATTCGTAACACGGCTCATTATATGGCCTGTTTTTGTGTTATCAAAAAAGCGGAAAGATTGTTTCTGTACATGATTAAAGAGTTCTTGTCGCATATCAGTTTCAATATTCGTGCCAAGTTTATGACCTAAGTAGCTAACGATATATTGCAACAAGGTACTAAGAAGGTAAATGATTAAAAGTAGTACGCTTACTGTCACAATTGAGCCCCACTCGCCACTTGGTAAAAGTTTATCAATAAACCATTGTACGGTAATTGGAAAGGCTAGTTCTAAAATTGCGACGATGACAGCACTTGTAAAATCGATGATAAATAATCGCTTATGCGGTTTGTAATAGGAAAAAAACTGTTTTAGCATGTAATTGCTCCTCTGTAAATTCAATTATTTGTATTATAACGAAAAAGTTAGATAAGTGAAATCAACCATACATTAGATAATTATCTTGCTAATCAAATAATTGTTAAAATAATCAATATTCTGTAAAATTCTATTCTTTGACATACGTATAACTACCTATTTATAATAGACTTACTGTTTTTTCTGAAAATATATATATTATCTACTTATTTGGAAAGAAGGAAATTAAATGATAACGAAGGAAGAAATCGTTAAGTCGGTTCCCCAAAAAGGTTTTGTAGGACATCCTAAAGGATTAATGACATTATTCTTTACTGAGTTTTGGGAGCGTTTTTCATACTATGGTATGCGTGCAATTTTACTTTTCTTTATGTACTATAGTTTAAATGATGGTGGGCTAGGATTAGATCGAACGACAGCTAACTCAATTTTCGCTATATATGGATCACTTGTATATATGTCAGGTATTATTGGTGGCTGGCTTGCTGACCGTATATTAGGTACTAGAAGAACGGTGTTCTACGGTGGTATTCTAATAATGATGGGGCATATTTGTTTGTCATTCCCAGGTGGATTGACAATGCTATTAATTTCTATGGTATTTATTGTAATGGGTACAGGTTTATTAAAACCTAACGTTTCAAGCCTTGTTGGAGACATTTATGCTGAAACTGATGATCGTAGAGACTCAGGATTCAGTATTTTCTATATGGGTATTAATCTTGGTTCAGTCACTGCACCTTTAATTGTCGGAACTATTGGACAAAAGTACAGCTTTCATTTAGGTTTTGGAATTGCGGCAATTGGTATGTTCCTAGGCTTAGTTATGTATGTAATTACTTCAAAGAAACATCTAGGGTTAGCAGGTACACAAATTAATAACCCGTTACCAAAAGAGGATTTTTCTAAATTAGCAATAAAAACAATCATTGGTGTTTTAGTTGTTGCAGTGCTAGCGGGGATTGCATATATAAACGATCAATTAACAATTAACAATGTTATATTATTCATTTCTATTTTAGGGATTGTAATCCCTACAGCATTTTTTGTGGTGATGTATAGAAGTCCAAAAACTAATGCAGAAGAAAAATCTCGTGTATTGGCATATATACCAATGTTCATAGCTGCTGTCATGTTCTGGGCAATACAAGAACAAGGGGCAAATATTCTTGGGACGTATGCAGACTCACGTACTGATTTAACAATAGGATCATTTAAATTGGAGTCTTCTTGGTTCCAATCATTAAATCCTTTATTCATTATTACAATGGCACCTTTATTTGCATGGATTTGGATGAAATTAGGAACCCGCCAACCATCTACACCAGTTAAATTTGCATTGGCGTTATTTTTCTCGGGGTTCTCATTCATTATTATGGTAATTCCAGCGCTTCTTTCAGAAGGCACAGCTTTAGTAAGTCCATGGTGGTTAGTATTAAGTTTCTTCCTTGTTGTTATAGGTGAATTATTAATATCTCCTGTAGGATTATCTGTTACAACTAAATTAGCACCAAAGGCATTTAGTGCGCAAACAATGAGTTTATGGTTCCTAACGAGTGCAGCTGCACAAGCAATTAATGCACAGTTAGTAAAAGTATTTGATAAAATTAGTGAAGTTGCGTACTTTGGTACATTAGGTACAGCTTCAGTTCTTCTAGGTATCGTAATGTTAATGATTTCACCAATTATTTCTAAAGCGATGCAAGGTATCCGTTAATAGACAATAAAAAGGCTCAGAGATTTTCCTGTCTCTGAGTTTTTTTTGTTTTCAGGAAATATAAGAAATTAACGTATAAAATCCTATCATTATACGTATTAATAACGAGATTAGACAGAATAAATAAGATTAATATGAATCTAATAGAATGCAAAGTATTGAAAGTGTTTTACTATAAAAAGGCTCTATACCGGGAGTTTAAAGCAAAGAATAATTTTTTGAGTTCAATAAACTGCCATTTTATGTGATAATCATTTTCATTTAGGGTTGACGGAAAAAGTCGTCATGTTATAATGGGAATTGTGAGTAAATGATAATCATTTTCAATGACAAGATTATACACTCATAAAATGAATACAACGGGGATTACAATGAAGAAACGATACCTATTTATAGCACTCATCTTGTTATCACTTCTATCGCTTTTTGTAGGAGTGAGCCGAATTTCACCAACAGATTTGTTAGATTTTAAATCTGAAGAAACTCAAATTTTCCTAATTAGTCGAGTGCCAAGACTAATTGCCATCCTTTTGGCTGGTATGGGAATGAGTATTGCAGGTTTAATCATGCAAAGTCTTAGTAGAAATAAATTTGTTTCGCCAACAACAGCAGGTACATTAGATGCTACTAAGTTAGGCATACTAGTATCGATGCTATTGTTTACGAATGCTTCTTTGATTGAGAAAATGGCGGTTTCATTTGTATTTGCGCTAGCCGGCACGCTGTTATTTATGCAAATTTTAAATCGTATTAAATTCAAGGACGCCATTTTTATTCCACTAGTTGGTTTAATGTTTGGTAATATTTTATCGTCAATAACGACGTTTTTCGCCTATAAAGCGAATATTATTCAAAATATATCTTCCTGGCTACAGGGTGATTTCTCCATGATTATGAAGGGCCGTTATGAGCTTTTATACATAAGTGTCCCTATACTAATTATCGCTTATTTATATGCAAACCGCTTTACGGTGGCTGGAATGGGCGAAGATTTCTCAAAAAACCTCGGCCTTGCTTATAATAGGATCGTTAATTTTGGTTTAATCCTTGTGGCACTCATTACATCAACCGTTGTGCTAACGGTTGGAATGATACCATTCCTGGGTTTAATCATCCCGAACATTGTATCGATCTTCAAGGGAGATCATTTACAAAAAACACTTCCGCACACAGCATTATTAGGTGCAATCTTCTTATTGATCTGCGATATTCTGGGAAGAATATTAATTTATCCATATGAAATTACAATTAGCTTAATGGTTGGGGTAATCGGTAGTGGCGTCTTCCTATTCTTGTTATTTAGGGGGAGGGCGTATGCGTAACAGTACGAAAATGATACTATTAGCGGCATTAGCTGTAGTATTCTGTGGATTATATTTGTTTCAAGGTTTAAATGGAAGCTATGACTATGCCTTACCTCGTCGAGGAATAAAAGTTCTAGCGATGGTTATAACAGGTGTTGCAATTGCGTATTCAACTGTTGTTTTCCAAACAATTACGCATAACCGCATTCTAACGCCAAGTATTATGGGGCTAGATTCACTTTATTTACTGTTGCAAACAGTGATAATTTTCTTCCTAGGTTCAGGGCATATAGCAGTCATGAATGCAAAAGTAAATTTCGTTCTATCATTAGCGTTCATGGTTGTGTTTGCACTACTGCTATACAAATTTCTTTTCCGCTCAGGAAAACGGCCAATTTACTTCTTACTACTTGTTGGGATAATTCTTGGTACATTGTTAGGTAGTATTACGACGTTCTTAGGAGTGCTAATTGATCCAAATGAATTTATGCGCGTGCAAGATAAAATGTTTGCCAGTTTTAATAATGTTAATGGCGACTTAGTATGGTATGCATTAGTTATTGTAGTCTTGACGATGGCATATGGATGGCGAATGGTTCGTGATCTAGATGTCTTGTCATTAGGGCGAGATAATGCTATAAACCTTGGAGTGCCATACGATAAAATTGTTAAACGTATGCTAGTTATTTCATCAATTTTAATTGCAACGTCTACTGCGTTAGTAGGGCCTATAACTTTCTTTGGTCTAATCGTTGCAAACTTGTCTTATCAATTCTTTAAAACGTACAAGCACACGGTGTTAATCACCGGTGCAGGGCTAATGAGTTTAGTGGCATTGATTGGTGGACAATGGATTGTTGAGCGCGTCTTCACATTCTCAACAACATTAAGTGTTATCATCAACTTTGTCGGTGGTGTTTACTTCATCTATCTATTATTAAGGGAGAGTCGATCTGCATGATCCAAGTAAAAGAAATATCCAAACTTTTCGGAAAGAAAGCTGTAGTTGATAAAGTTAGTGTCGATATTCAACACGGCAAAATTACGTCTTTTATCGGTCCAAATGGTGCAGGTAAATCTACGCTTCTTTCTATGGTTAGCCGTTTACTTGATGCAGACACTGGAGAAGTATTATTAGATAGCTCAGATGTAAAAAAACTAAAATCAAATGATTTTGCCAAACGAGTGTCAATTTTAAAGCAATCGAACTATATGAATGTACGTCTAACAATTCGTGAACTTGTATCATTTGGACGTTTTCCATATTCTCGCGGTCGCTTAAATAAGGAAGACATAAAGATGATCGACCAAGCAATCGAGTATATGAACCTAGAAGAAATTCAACATGACTATATGGACGAATTGTCTGGCGGTCAACGCCAACGTGCTTTCATCGCGATGGTCATTGCACAAGATACGGAATATATTTTGCTTGATGAACCACTAAATAACCTAGATATGAAACATTCAGTTCAGATTATGAAAATCTTGAAAAAGCTTGTGGATGAGCTAGGAAAAACAGTTGTTATCGTGTTGCACGATATAAATTTCGCATCAGTGTACTCAGACCGAATCGTTGCTTTAAAAGATGGACGTGTTGTCAAGGATGGCCCTACTCATGACATTATTAATTCAGAATCATTAAAAGAAATTTACGATATGGATATCCCTATTCAGGAAATGAATAGCTGCCGTATTTGTGTCTATTTCAATTCATAATAAAAGGAGAATTTACCCATGAAAAACTGGAAATTACTTACATTAGTTTTTGCTATGCTGTTAGTATTAGCAGCTTGTGGCTCTAAAGATGAAAAAAAGGAAGAATCAACTTCAGGCAAAAAAGCTGAAGAAGTTACAATTACAAATACTTTTGGTATTGAAAAAGAAGATGGATCTACTAATGACATCAAAGAGGAAGTAAAAGTTAAGAAAAACCCTGAAAAAGTTGTTGTGTTTGATTTAGGATTCCTAGATACACTTGATACTTTAGGCGTTAAAGTCGCAGGTTTACCAAAAGAGCTATTGCCAGATTACCTTAAGAAATTTGAAGGCTCTGATTATACAGACGCTGGTCATTTAAAAGAACCTGATTTTGAAGCAATTGCTGCATTAAAACCAGATGTAATCTTCATTTCTGGTCGCCAATCTAGCTTATACGAAGAATTTAAGAAAATTGCTCCAACTGTATATGTTGGGTTAGATTCAACTAAATACATGGAATCATTTAAAGCTAACGCAGAATTAGCAGGTAAAATCTTCGATAAAGAAAATCAAGTGAAAGATGAATTGAAAAAAATCGACGATAAAATTGCTGGAGTTAAGGAAAAAGCATCTGCTCTAGATAAAAAGGCTTTAATCCTTCTTGGTTCAGAAGGTACAGTCACTGCTTACGGTCCACAATCTCGTTTCGGTTTAATCCATGACGTATTTGGCTTTAAAGCTGCTGATGAAAATATTAAAATTGAAAATCACGGAAACACAGTATCGTTTGAATATGTTTTAGATACAAATCCAGATATCATCTTCATAGTTGACCGTGATGCAGCAATCACTGAAGGTGCATCTTCTAAAGACGCAATTGAAAATGCATTAGTTAAGAAAACAAAAGCTTATAAAGATGGCAAAATGATTTACTTAGATCCAGCAGTTTGGTACCTATCAGGTGGCGGATTACAATCAGTATCATTAATGATTGATGAAGTAGAGAAAGCATTATAATATGTTCTATCAAGCGAAACGAATTATTGTACAGGAAGGTTTTTCTGGACAAGTTGTAGAGCGTTTTAGTGGCGATACACCATTAGCTAAACAACCTGGTTTCATTGATTTGAAAGTACTTGTGAAGAAAGTTAGACGTGGAGACGAGGAAGTAATGATACTTGTTCAATGGCAAAGTGAAGAAGATTGGAAAAATTGGGAGAAGAGTCCGGAGCACATCGCTGGTCATAAAGCGAATATCGGAAAACCAAAAACACCATATATTATCGAATCAAGCCAAGACGTCTATGAAGTAAAAGCAACAAAATAATATAAGCTCCCCTAGCTTATTACTGAAAATGCTCTAGCACGATGCTAGAGCATTTTTTTATTGTTTTTACTCGTTTTACTATTACATCGAGTTAAAAAGGGATATAGTAAAAGTAATGATAATCGCAAGCTTAAGGAGGATTAGAATGAAAAAGTTATTTTATCCACTTGCGATAGTTACCGCCGTCGTATATATCGTGCTTTTTTTAAATATAAAAAGTAATTGGATAATCAATCTAGATCAGCGGGTTTCTGATTTGTTGAAGGGTAATGAATTCTTAGGGTTTTTCCATTACTTTGGTGAGCCAGCATTCGTTGTTGTCATCGCCATTATTTTATTATTAGTGTTATGGATAAAAGACCATAATTACCGAGGAATGCTTTTTGCCCTTGTAACAATAGCAGCTGGTAATGTACTAAATCAATTATTGAAAATATGGGTGCAGAGACCACGTCCTGACATACCAGATCAGCTTAAAAGTTTTAGCTTTCCTTCAGGACATTCCATGACGGGGATATTATATTTATTTACATTGGCTTATTTAGCAACGGAATATCAATATTCTAAAAAGGTGAAGATATTCACTTGGGTAGGAGCCATTGTGATGACAGTACTTATTGGTATGTCACGTGTTGCTGAGAGCCGTCACTTCGCTTCAGATGTGTTAGCAGGTTGGTCGATGGGATACACTTGGTTTATCATTGCAGTAATATGGTATGAACGTAGAAAACGAAAATTTAAAGAGTTAGCACAGATAAAAGTAGATGAATAAACAAATTTTAATATAACGTTATTTAAAATTAATCGAAATTAAATAAAACAACCAGTCGTCAATATCTATCGACGACTGGTTGTTTTGTTTTGAGACCTATCAAAAAAATTATATTTAAAACTAGTAATCTAATAGCTATCACAATTACTAACATCTCCCCTATAGAGCTTGTTCATGCAGAGTTTTACGCAGGTGAAATGCTAATATGAAAGAGGCAAATAGAAAACTTATTATCATACCAATAACTCCATGCCAGCCAGATACTGTCCAGAATATTCCACCTACCGTTCCGCCAACACTTGATCCTACATAGTAAAAGAATAGGTATAGAGAAGATGCTTGTGCTTTATCATGTGTAGCACGTCGTCCAACCCAGCTACTAGCAATAGAATGTCCACCAAAGAACCCGAAAGTGAAAATGGCGATTCCAGCTATCTTTAAAAGTAAATGATTTTCTAACGTAACAATGCTACCAGTAAACATAATGACTATTGCAATGACTAACATTTTATATCTTCCGAGACGATCAGAAAGGCTTCCAAACCATGCAGAACTAAATGTCCCAACAAGATAGATGATGAATATCCAACCGACAATTGTTTGGCTTAAAGAAAAGGGTGGCTCCACTAATTGGAAGCCGATATAATTGTAAAGCGTAACAAAGCCCCCCATTAAGAAAAAACCTAATCCGAATAAACTAAGTAATGCGGAATCTTTCAAATGCTGGATCAATGAGTGGAAAAGTACTTTTACATTAAGTTTCTTTGCTTCAAAGTGTTTAGAGGCAGGTAGCAAAAAGTAAAAGGCGAAGCTCACTACAAAACTAATCACCCCAATCGAAATCATCCCAATCCTCCAACTAAATAAATCAGTCATCGTCCCAACGATAATTCGGCCACCTAATCCACCAATTGTATTTCCACTAATATATAATCCCATAGCAATCCCTAAACTTTTAGGGTCAATTTCTTCTCCTAAATAGGCCATAGCAATGGCGGGGAGACCGGCAAATACAATTCCTTGTATGACTCTTAATGTAAGTAAAGTTGAATAACTAGGTGCTAAAGCAATTAATAAAGTTAAAATTGCACCTGCAAACATGGAGAAAGCCATAATCTTTTTTCTACCCCAGGCTTCAGATAATGAGCCAATGATTATCATGCTGAAGGCTAATGTTAAAGTAGTTACTGACAATGACAAACTAGCTATTGTAGGTGAAATGTGAAATACTTTTGTGAAAGTCGGGAGTAATGGTTGTGTCATGTATAGATTAGCGAACGTACTAAAAGCTCCGGCGAATAATGCCAAATTCGCGTTTCGGAAGTTAACCGTACCGCGTTTTATATAGTCCATTAGAGGTCACTCCAAAATTGAGAGATTTTAAAAATAGGTTATCTATAATACTTATTATAAGGAAGTACAAATCATAATAACAATTGATTAGATTAATAGTCTGGAATTTTCTTGCACTCACTTTATTTTTCTTATCTAAATAAAATTGCGTAAAGGAAACATTTTGCATACAATGAAATTAACATTTTAATAGAGAAAGTAGTTGAGTTTATGGATGGAAATGTTGTTTTCGCTTTAGCATTAACACTCTTCGCTGGTTTAGCGACAGGAGTAGGTAGTTTAATAGCATTTTTCACATCTAGGACGAATACGAAGTTCCTATCTTTTTCTTTAGGTTTTTCTGCAGGAGTTATGATTTATGTTTCACTTGTTGAAATATTTGTGAAAGCTAAAGATTCACTCGTTGGTGAATTAGGGGAGAAGCAAGGATATACATTTACGGTAATTGGTTTTTTTGCTGGTATGTTGTTAATCGCACTTATTGATAAAATGATTCCTAAACATGAAAATCCACATGAAGTAAAAAAAGTTGAAGATATGCAGAATGGGCCATCAGATGATGAATATGCTAGGTTAATGAAGATGGGTGTATTCACTGCACTTGCAATTGGGATTCATAACTTTCCAGAGGGAATTGCGACATTTGCATCTGCATTGCAAGATCCAAATCTCGGTATTGCGATTGCAATTGCGGTTGCTATTCATAATATTCCAGAGGGAATTGCTGTCTCTGTCCCAATATTCTTTGCGACAGGAGACCGTAAAAAAGCATTTAAGCTCTCATTTCTATCAGGTTTAGCAGAGCCAGTTGGAGCATTTGTAGCGTATTTGATTTTAATGCCGTTCTTAAATGATATTGTGTTCGGAATGCTTTTTGCTGGTGTTGCCGGTATTATGGTATTCATATCATTAGATGAATTACTGCCAGCAGCAAAGAAATATGACGAGGCACATACTTCGATATATGGTGTTATTGTTGGCATGGCTGTAATGGCTATTAGTTTAGTATTATTAGTTTGAATAGTAAACACCGGCACTTTTTGTTCGATTTTGAACAGAAAGTACCGGTGTTTTTTTGTATTTGCCTTAACTCAGAAAAACGATAAAACTAGTTGATTGGAGTGCAGGCGGCGACCCCTTGGGGAACTAGCGAACATCTTGAGACCCCGCAGGAGTACAAGGTTCGCTCCCAGGAAAGCGTCCGCCGGAATGGAAATCAACAGCATCGAAGAAAAAGACATGGTAGAAACGATTAATCGTCTCCGCCATGGCTAAAATTCATTTTATGGACTTTTTCAGTTCCCACCTATAATGGG
This sequence comes from Viridibacillus sp. d25.2, assembly GCF_055456015.2. Lineage (NCBI taxonomy): Bacteria > Bacillati > Bacillota > Bacilli > Caryophanales > Caryophanaceae > Viridibacillus > Viridibacillus sp. d25.2. Next base: position 494,348 of record NZ_CM196652.1, read on the forward strand.
GCTTGTTTTTTTACTAATATGAACTTAGTTTTCAGAGGCTACAGTGAATCTTTCATTTACGTGTTTTGGATTTTCTAATTCATCTAATGCTGCAATTGCATAGTCAGCGTAGCTAACGTAGCTTTCACTTTTTGTATTAACTAATAGATGGTCTATTCCTGCGATATATTGACCAGTGCGTGAACCTTCAGGATCGAAGAAAGCAGATGGACTTAAGAATGTCCAAGTGATAGATGATGCTTTTAAGTCCTCTAAATTTATGCCTTGATTTTCAGCTGTTGGTAAATAGATTGCAGGGAAATCTGGTGTAGACATCACTTTCAATGTTTTTTCTGGATCAACAAATAGGCTACCTGCTCCTCCAACTACGAATAGTTTTGTATTCGGTGCATCTTGTAAAATGTTGATAAGCTTACGTCCAGCTTCTACATGTAAGTGTTCTGCACCTGCTGGAGCCCCAAATGCATTAACAACAACGTCAAATCCTTGTATATCTTCAGTAGTTAATGAAAAAATATCTTTCTCCATAATAGCTACACTTTTGTCCGCTAGTTTTGTAGCACTACGAACGATTGCAGTTACTTCATGTCCACGTAATACTGCTTCTTTTAAAATGAAGTTGCCTGCTTTACCCGTTGCACCAATAATACCGATTTTCATAATGTTTTCCTCCTCAAAGTGTGTTGTAACAAATATAGTTACAAGTTGTTTTTAAAAAAAGATCGCCTCTTAATGAAAGAGTTGATCTAATACATCTTGTAGCGTTTCTTCTGTCAATTTATCTTCCATTGCTCGCTGAACAGATCGAAATACGTTATCTAAAGTGGATTGAATTTTTTGTCCGACAGCGCATTCTGGGTTCGGGTTATCGTGAATTGCAAATAACTCTTCAGGTGCTTGTACAGCTCTGTATATATCTAGTAGCGTAATGTCTTTCGGTTCTTTGACTAATTGATATCCTGCAACTCCTGCATTGGAGACAATTAAGTTCGCCTTTTTTAACTGGCTACTAATACGACGTATAACGACGGGGTTAGTGTTCACACTGCCAGCAATCCAATCAGATGTAAGTAGGTTAGAATCATTTGTTCTAGCGATTAAAGAAAGAATGTGTATAGCGACAGAAACACGACTGTTCACCATATCGGTCACCGCCTAGCATGTAATCATTATAGTTACAGGGTGTAGAAATGTCAATTCATTTGATTGAATAAGCGGCTAATGTATCAAAGTCGGAAGCTGTTGCTCTTATTTCCATTTTTATGGTTAACACGTGATGATAACTTTAAGCAGTGATGGTTTTTGCCAAGAAAAAATGCCAAGTGGCACATAATCTTGGCATTCTTCTTTTCTATTATTCCTTTGTAACTTGAACACCTTTTGTATCTACAGGAACTGCCTTAATATCATAAGACGGGAATAGTGGCTTCATCTTTTCAACGAAAGCATTTACGCGATCTTTCGAAATTAATGAGATGACAGTTGGACCTGCACCGCTAATTGCTGTACCATATGCACCTGCATCCTTCGCTGTTTGACGAATTTCATGATAATTAGGTATTAAATTTGCACGGAATGGTTCATGAAATAAGTCATTCTCCATGAATTTTCCAGCACGTTCATAATCTTTGATTAGTAAAGAAGCAGTTAACATATTGGCATTGGCACTTGCGTGAACAGCGTATGCTTTGTCATAGTTCGCTGGCAATACTTTACGAGCTTCCTCTGTTTTCAATTCGACACTTGGAATGAAAACAGCAAATGCAGCGTCTACATCACGATCATTTATCAATTCTAAGCGACCGTTTGGTAATGTTGAAGCAATTGTTAAGCCACCATATACAGATGCTGCTGCATTGTCAGGATGTCCTTCAATTTTAGATGCAAGTTTACAACGCTCTTCGATAGAAAGTTGTAATTCACATACTTGATTTGCAATTTCAATACCTGCCACAATAGCAGATGCACTACTTCCAAGTCCACGAGCAAGTGGTAGTTCACTGTGCATCACAACTTTACAAGCAGGAAGGTTAGTGTTATACCGCTCAGCTACTTCTTTAGCTACTTTATAGACGAGATGGTCATCAATAGTAACGTTTATAGGGAGATGTTCTGAGCGATGATCGAATTCCCAATGTTCTTGTAAAGTTACTTCTAATGTTAAATAGAGACCTAATGCTAGTCCAATAGAGTCGAATCCTGGACCAAGATTTGCGGTACTACCTGGAACAGATATGGACCATTTAGTTGTCATAGTAATCCCTCGATATAAGTGCGAATTTCATTTTCGTCATTTGCTAAAGATACCATATCAACCTTAGAAGCTTTTACAGCTGTATCAGGGTCCTTTAATCCATTGCCTGTTAATACAGCAACTACACGACTTCCTTTAGGAATAGAGCCATTTGCAACAGATTGAAGTACACCAGCTATAGAAGCGGCTGATCCCGGCTCTGCAAAGACGCCTTCCTTAGAAGCAATTAAACGGTATGCTTTTAAAATCTCTTCATCTGTAACTGCAGCGATTTTACCGCCTGATTCATCACGAGCGGCTTCAGCGAGTTTCCAACTTGCCGGGTTCCCAATACGAATAGCAGTAGCAACAGTTTCAGGATGTGGAATTATTTCTCCACGTACGATTGCAGCAGCACCTTCCGCTTCGAAACCAAACATTTTAGGTAGACCTGTATGCTTTTTGGCATTGTATTCTTTGAAGCCTTTCCAATAAGCGCTGATGTTACCTGCGTTTCCTACAGGGATTGCAAGAATATCTGGTGCACTGCCTAGAGCGTCGCAGATTTCAAAAGCAGCTGTTTTTTGGCCTTCTAATCTGTATGGATTAACTGAGTTTACTAATGTTACTGAAGTGTTTTCACTAATGTCGCGAACAATTTGAAGAGCTTCATCAAAGTTGCCATCAATTTCGATAATTTTCGCTCCATACATGTAAGCTTGTGCTAGTTTACCAGCAGCCACTTTACCTTTTGGAATAACGATAATAGCTTGGATGCCAGCTCGTGCTGCGTATGCTGCAGCTGCAGCTGATGTATTACCTGTTGAAGCACAAATAACAAATTTACTTCCAGCTTCAACAGCTTTTGCTACAGCCATAACCATGCCTCGGTCCTTGAATGAACCTGTTGGATTTAAACCTTCATATTTAACGAAAAGGTCGATTTCTAGTTCTTTTGATAGCGTATTTAAATGAATGAGAGGTGTATTACCCTCATGCAAAGTAAGTGCAGGTGTATTTTCTGAGACAGGTAAATATTCTTTATAGTGATCGATAAGGCCTTTCCACATATAAACATTCTCCTTTTTGTTCATCCTGAAAAAACATTTGTTTTTCTATAAAAGACATTCTAACGCATTTTGGGTATATGTTTCAATAGGTAATTGTTAAATTTTCGAACAATTTGAATTTCTTTTGCATCTTGTCACAAAATATAAAGGCGTGTATAGTTATGGTAGTCAAATGTATATTCAAGTGTAAAGACATCTGGAGGAATAATGATGACGATGAATCAACAAGCAGGTACTAAGTTAATATCTCGTAATAAGCTTTTAGGTATTGCTGGGATTGGGTGGATGTTTGATGCGTTAGATGTTGGTATTTTATCTTTTGTAATAGCAGCTCTAGCAAAAGAATGGATGCTATCACCAAGTGAAATGGGTTGGATTGGTAGTATGAACTCAATTGGTATGGCAGTCGGAGCTTTTGTATTTGGTATATTGGCGGATCGTATTGGCCGTAAATCAGTATTTATATGGACACTTGTAATGTTCTCTGTCGCTAGTGGTTTATCAGCGTTGGTGACAACTCTAGCAGCTTTTATGATTTTAAGGTTTTTTATTGGTATGGGCCTTGGTGGAGAATTGCCAGTAGCTTCAACCCTTGTTTCTGAAAGTGTTGAATCACATGAACGTGGCCGCATTGTTGTCTTATTAGAAAGCTTCTGGGCTGGAGGGTGGTTATTAGCAGCACTTATTTCTTATTTTGTTATACCTAACTACGGCTGGCGAATTGCATTATTATTAACAGCTATTCCGGCAGTTTATGCAATATACTTGCGGTTACATTTACCAGATTCACCACAGTTTACAGCTAAAAAAGATGTCGTTCGTAGTATCGGTCAAAATATTAAAGATGTTTGGTCGAAAGAATATGCTCGTCGTACATTAATGCTTTGGATTGTTTGGTTTACAGTTGTCTTTTCTTATTATGGCATGTTTTTGTGGTTACCTAGTGTTATGGTTATGAAGGGTTTTAGTTTAATAGCAAGCTTTAAATATGTACTGATAATGACGCTGGCACAATTACCAGGTTATTTTACAGCTGCTTGGCTAATTGAAAGAGCAGGCAGAAAATTTGTCTTAGCTACCTATTTGCTAGGAACTGCAGTAAGTGCGTTTGTTTTTGGTAATGCTGAAACAATCGGTCTTTTACTTGTAGCGGGGATGTTTTTATCATTCTTTAATCTAGGTGCTTGGGGTGCTTTGTATGCTTATACGCCAGAGCAGTATCCAACGGTTATCCGTGGTACAGGTGCAGGTATGGCTGCTTCTGTTGGACGGTTAGGTGGAATCTTTGGACCGTTGCTTGTAGGTTCACTTGTTGCAAAAGGTTATGAATTGAATGTGATCTTCGGTATCTTTTGTATCTCGATAATAATAGGTGTAGTTGCAATTGTTGCACTAGGTACAGAGACTAAACAAACTGAATTAGATTAGAAATATATAAGAGGTAATACTCTTTTGAAGTTTTAATAAAAACGATCTTTTCTCACTATTTAGCAGAGAGAAGATCGTTTTTTGATCTTTATATTGCAGCAGACAGCACCAAGTTTGAAAAAGATGTCATGATTGGGATAGCGCCACTTGAGCAAATTGATTCAATTATTACTGATTCAAAATTAGACCAACATATTGTAAATCAGTTTAACGATACAAATGTTCAATTAATTCTTGCTCGAGATTAATCTTAAAATTAAGATAATTTTACCCTGATTTGAAACTATCGGTAAATCCATAACGTAATAAAGTTATACATAAAAGGAGTGAGCGCTATGGATGTAACAGAATTTTACGTATCAATTGAACCACATGATGTATTAGAACGTATTAAAACAAACATTGTGGAGGGCAGTATTTCTGGAAAGCTTATTGATCAATATGAACGTGTTGTAGGGGATCAACAAATAGTAGTGTGTATACTTGAAAAATATTATATGCGTACTAGTAATCGTGCAAGCTTAACAGTAACAGTTGACAATTTGGAAGGTAAAACGAAAATTCATGCAGTCGCTTCTGGTGGTGGAGAAGGTGCCATTTTCCGTTTTGATTGGGGAGTGGGTAATAGCTTTATTAATAGCGTAGCAAAAGCGTTAGATGAATATATTATCAAAGAGTAAAAAAGCTAGGGGGATATTAAGTGAAGTATCCAGCAAAGCATCAAAGGGTTTTAATTATTGGATCTGGAGGAGCGGGGAAATCCACATTGTCTCGTACATTAAGTGAATTGTGGGAATTACCCCTCGTTCATTTAGATACTATGTATTGGAAAACTGGTTGGCAGAAATCTAATAAAGCAGATTTTATAGAAAGACTTCAATTAGAGTTGGAAAAGCCTGCTTGGATTATTGATGGGAATTTTGATTCGTCACTAGAAATGCGCGCGAAATATGCAGATCTTATTATCTTTCTCGATTTTTCTAATAAGCTTTGCACTTATCGAGTATTAAAACGTACTATTCAATATCGGGGTAGGACAAGGCCTGATATGGGGGAGGGGTGTCTTGAAAAAGTTGATAAAGAGTTTTTGAGATGGGTTTGGCGCTTCCCTACTGATGGTAGACCAGGGATTATGAATATTATGGTGCAATCTAATGTGAACAGTATTATTTTTTCTTCTCCGTCACAGCTAAAAAAATGGTTGGGAAATTGTAAAAAAGGGAAAAGTAGTCTCAAATGAGGCTGCTTTTTTATTTTTATGAGTGTATACACCGGAATTTTTTAATTTAATAATAACTTGAGCGTAAACAACTGTTAAAGACTGCAATTAGTGAATAGATTGTACCGCTAGATGACCCTTCAGATAACCGGATTATCTGGGGGGCTTTTCATTTGCATATTAATTTAATACGCTTTAAGCATACTTTTATTTTTTTACATACTTTACCTTTAGCCATATTATTATTAATATTAAGTGAGCATAACTTGATTTCTATAGGAATATATTTTATTGTTTACGCTTTCATAATATTGTTTTTAAGAAGGGGGAGTTCGGTATGTCAACTTTTATGGCAGAAGTGGTAGGAACAATGATTTTGATATTGTTTGGGGGCGGCGTTGTTGCGGCTGTTTCTTTGAAAGGTTCTAAAGGAAAAGATGGTGGTTGGATCGTTATTACTGTTGCCTGGGGTCTTGCAGTAGCAATGGCTGCATTTGCAGTTGGGGGGATAAGTGGTGCACATTTGAATCCTGCACTGACAATTGCATTAGCAACGATTGGGAAATTCGAATGGTCCGATGTTCCGATGTTCATACTTGCTCAAATGATTGGAGCGATCATCGGAGCGATATTAGTTTATTTAACTTATTTAGCGCATTGGAAACCAACTGAAGATCCAGATGCGAAACTAAGTGTATTTTGTACAGCTCCAGCATATAATCATCCGTTATCGAATTTAACTACGGAGATGATTGGCACATTCATCTTAGTTCTTGGTATTTTAGCTATAGGCACTAATAATATTACAGACGGTTTAAATCCATTAATCGTGGGTGCTTTGATTATCGTAATTGGTATGGCACTTGGTGGACCAACAGGATATGCTATTAATCCTGCGCGTGATTTAGGACCTCGTATAGCACATTTCTTGCTACCGATTCCAGGGAAAAGAGATTCTAACTGGAGTTATTCATGGGTACCAGTAGTTGGTCCAATTATTGGAGGGCTATTTGGAGCGTTGTTCTATAAGCAAGTATTTGAAGGTGAAAATAGTATTGCATTTTGGATAGTTGGGTTAATTGTTATAGCAATTTTCATAGGAGCACAAGCTACAGTGAATAAAGTTGTAAAATAAATTAATATCTGGAGGTCATCATATGACAAAAAAGTATATTCTGGCATTAGATCAAGGTACTACAAGCTCACGTGCAATTTTATTTGACGAAGAAGGCAATGTTTTTAATAGTGCTCAACAGGAATTTCCACAATACTTCCCACAATCAGGTTGGGTAGAGCATAATGCAGAACAAATTTGGAGCTCAATTTCATCTGTCATAGCAGGTGTCCTTTCAGAGAAAAACGTCCATGCAAATCAAGTTCAAGGAATTGGTATCACCAATCAACGTGAAACAACAGTTGTATGGGATAAAAATACGGGAGTACCAGTTCATAATGCTATTGTATGGCAATCACGCCAAACAGCGGGCATTTGTGAAGAGTTGAAAGAGAAAGGCTATAATGATTTATTTAGAGATAAAACAGGATTACTCATTGATGCATACTTCTCAGGCACAAAAGTGAAGTGGATATTAGATAATGTTGAAGGAGCAAGAGAAAAAGCGGAGAATGGTGATTTATTATTCGGTACTATTGATACATGGCTGATTTGGAAATTAACCGATGGGAAAGTACATGTAACCGACTATTCGAATGCTTCTAGAACCTTAATGTATAATATTTACGACTTGAAATGGGATGAAGAGCTACTAGAGATTTTAGGTGTTCCATCATCTATGCTACCGGAAGTTCGCCCTTCTTCTGAAGTTTATGGTTTAACGGATGGCAACCACTTCTTTGGTCAAGAGGTACCTATTGCTGGTATTGCAGGTGACCAACAAGCAGCGTTATTCGGCCAAGCGTGTTTTGAAAGTGGTATGGTGAAAAACACTTACGGTACAGGTTGCTTTATGCTTATGAACACAGGTGAAAAAGCTGTTAAATCAGATAATGGTTTGTTAACAACGATTGCCTGGGGAATTAATGGGAAAGTGGAATATGCACTAGAGGGTAGCATTTTCGTAGCCGGCTCAGCTATTCAATGGTTACGAGATGGTTTACGGATGTTCCATGATTCAAAAGAAAGTGAGCGCTATGCAGAAAAGGTTGACTCAACTGAAGGTGTATATGTTGTCCCTGCATTTGTTGGGTTAGGTACACCATATTGGGATAGTGATGTACGTGGAGCTGTATTTGGTTTAACACGAGGTACAGAAAAAGAACATTTCATACGCGCGACACTTGAATCATTAGCATATCAAACAAAAGATGTGCTAGGTGCAATGGAAGCAGATTCCGGCATCTCGTTAAAAACATTACGTGTTGATGGCGGAGCTGTTATGAACAATCTGTTAATGCAATTCCAAGCAGATTTACTGGATGTGCCAGTAGAACGACCGTCAATTAATGAAACAACAGCACTAGGTGCAGCGTACTTAGCCGGCTTAGCGGTTGGATTTTGGAAGGATCAAGATGAGATTTCGAAGTACTGGAATTTAGACACGCAATTCTGTCCGAATATGGAAGAAGATAGACGTGAAAACTTATACAAAGGTTGGAAAAAGGCTGTACATGCAGCCCAAGCGTTTAAATAATAGTTATACACAAGTAGCAGTTCCCTTTCAAAGGTGAACTGCTTTTTTCTATAGTATTTTGTGTATAGTGGGGATAAAAATGTGAATAGTGGATAAAAAATTAAACTTTATTTAAATTAATGTAGCGATATATGGATAACTAATAGGATTTTTCAGTGTTTTTTAAAAGAATGTGGATATCTCTAAGGATATTGTTGATAATTTTAGTGAGAATACTTTTTCTAAGAAAGGGTACCATATAAATTCCCTTTCTCTTTGTATGAAAATATCTTGGAAATAGGGTGTTGTGTTATTCTAAGAGAAAGGTGATATTTTTAAGTGAAATTCATGTGTAATGCAGAAATGGAGAAGGATTTTAAATGGTAGATGTTTTTCATGGGCAGTACAAGGAGAAGTTAAAAAAACCAGAAGATGTTCTCGCATATGTAGAGGACGGGGCAGATATTATTGTACCGATTTCAAATGGAGAACCAGTAAAACTACTAGATATTTTGGAAGAGAACGCGGAACGCTTAAATAATGTGCGTATTCATCAAATGTTAACGATGCATCCACGTAAATATATAGATGGAGCTTTTAAAGGACACTTATCACATGTCTCATACTTTTTGAGTGGTGCAACACGTAAAGCGTATCATAATGGGCACTGTGAATTGGTGCCAAACTATTTTCATGAGGTACCTCGTATTATGAAGAATTATACGAAAGCATCTCTTATAATGGCTGTAGCATCTCCAATGGATGAGCATGGATATTTTACGCTTGGAACTCAAGCAGATTATGCAGCGTGCTTTATTGGTAATGCGCCCTTTTTCTTGGAAGTCAATGAGCATATGCCAAGAACGTTTGGTCAAAATTTAATACATATTAGCCAAATCGAGGGCTTTATAGAGCATCATACACCACTTGTGAAAAATCCAGATCCAGTAATCGAAGAAAAGGATATACGGATTGCAGAATATGTTGCAGAATATATTAAAAATGGTGACACATTGCAAGCTGGGATAGGTTCGATTCCAAATGCGGTTATTAGTTTACTAAATGATCATCGACATTTAGGTATTCATACAGAACTAATAACGGACGGGGTAGTAGGGTTAGTAGAGAAAGGTGTAGTAGATGGTTCGCAGAAGAAAACCAATAAAGGAAAAATAGTTGGAACGTTTGCGTTAGGGACGGACAAGTTATATAAATTCCTACATAATAACCCTATTGTGGAATTCCAAACGGTTGATGTAACGAACGATCCACGTTTAATTGCGAAAGAGGATAATATTGTTTCAATCAATGCCACGACGGAAGTGGACATATATGGTCAATGTGCTTCTGAAACAGTTGCAGGTAAGTATTATTCTTCCACTGGTGGGCAATTTGATTTTGCTCGTGGAGCAAATTTTGCGGAAAATGGTCGAGGTTTTATATGCATGCATTCGACGACTAAAAACGATACCATATCGAGAATAAAAGTATTATTAACAAATGGGTCTGTTGTTACAACATCAAAAAATGAAGTAGATAAAGTAGTAACCGAGTATGGTATAGCAGAGCTAAAAGGCAAATCGATATCTGCTAGAGCAAAGGCATTAATTGAGATTGCGCATCCTAAATTTAAAGAAGAACTAATATTTGAAGCGAAAAAACTAAATTTAATGTAAGAAATACTAAAACCCGTTTTTCGAAAAACAGGTTCAGTATTTCAACAAAAGGCATTCAGAATGATCCTGAGTGTCTTTTGTTATTTTGGATTCTCTTTTGAGTGTTAACTTGTATTTCATTTTTGAACTTTGCCAAGTTCAATTAGCGAGTTTCTTTAAATTCACAGCAGTAAAAGTAGCATCGCGACTCGTGCATCCAAAGCAATCATTTCAATTTGATCTATTTCAGGGTTATTTTTTATTGGTGTAATTTCCTATCATCTCTAAAGATTTATTTTTATTACATGTGTAGTTGATTGGAGCGGAGGTGGCGACTCCTACGGGAAAAGCGGGAACGTCCAAGACCCTGCAGGAGCATAGCGACGAAGCGACTTGGCGCCCGCCCGCGGAAAGCGCCCACCGTAGCGGAAATCCACGGTCTTATCTCTATATATTTTAAAAGAAAAAAGACCATAGATAAAATCGAATTTCTGCGAGTTTGTCTACGGTCTAAAACCCGTTTTTTGAAAAACGGGTTTTTTTTGATGAATAATAAACATTATTCACGATAACCAAACTGAATGTTACATATATATACCTATAAGAGAGAAAAATTGTGTTAAATATAATAAGGAAAAAGAGATATATATCAAAAATAAATAGATAGGAGACGCTTATGATGAAGGAGCAGTTAACGTTACTTGAACCACAATTACAGAGTATTTTTAAGTATTTGCATGAGAATCCTGAAATTAGCTGGAAAGAGAGGCGAACGACTGAATATATAAAAGGAATATTAGAACAAGAAGGGTACGAGGTGCATACATTCGCAGATAGTACGGGCTTATATGTTGAAATCGGTAAGGGTAGACCAGTAGTAGGGCTACGAACTGATATCGATGCCTTGTGGCAAGAGGTTGATGGAGAATTTCAAGCCCATCATTCTTGTGGACATGATGCGCATATGACAATGGTAATTGGAGTTTTGTTGTTATTAAAACGTTTGAAAAGAACATCGAGAGGTACCATTAGGGTATTATTTCAACCAGCTGAAGAAAAAGGGCAGGGAGCATTGTCCTTTGTTGATCGTGGATTGGTCGACGATATGGATTATTTATTTGGCGTGCACGTCCGCCCGGTACAAGAGCTAAGTGACGGCACTTTTTGCCCGGCATTATATCACGGTGCATCTAGGTTATTATGTGGCCAAATTAACGGTGTTGAATCACATGCGGCAAGACCCCATTTAGGTAAAAATGCAATCGAAATTGGTGCAAGCTTAATTGAAGCACTAAAAACGATTCATATAGATACTATGATTCCATTTTCGGTGAAGTTCACTAAATTTCAAGCAGGTGGAGAATCAGGGAATATAATCCCAGCGAAAGCCTACTTCTCAATCGATGTACGTGCTCAAACAAATGAAGGAATTGAGCAGTTACATGAAGGTATCGAACGTACAATACGGGCAATTGAATCGCTTTATGAAGTGTCAATTGATCTACAAGAACAAGTTCGAGTTGCTGCGGCTGAAGTGGATGATGAGGCAAAGGAAATAATCGAGCAAGCAATTATCGAATCAGTAGGTGAAGAGTGCTTACGTCCCCCCATTATTACGCCAGGAGGAGAGGACTTTCACTTTTATACGGTTAAAAGGGCGAATGTAAAGGCAGCAATGTTAGGACTCGGTTGCGGATTAACTCCGGGACTGCACCATCCAAAAATGACATTTAATAAAGCCCAACTAATCGTCGGAGTAGAAATTTTAGCACGAACTGTTTTAGGTGCATTTGCACAAGCGGAAAAGGAAGCCCTCTCTTGCTGAAAATCTTAGATTAGCGTATGTTTTATTAAAATGTTAATCTAGATTGGATAGTGAAGGGTGCGGTAGTGTGAAGATAACAGAAATTAAAATTCGGCAACTAAGTATGCGGATGAAATCACCATTTTCAACAAGCTTTGGTACATTGCAAGATAAGCAATTTTTAATATTAGAAGCTAAAGATGATAATGGACTATCTGGTTGGGGAGAAGGGGTTGCTTTTGAAATCCCTTGGTATACAGAGGAGACAGTTAAAACGAGTTGGCATATGCTTGAGGATTTCCTTATTCCATTAGTGCTTAATAAAGATATTCAGCATCCAGATGAGATAAGTGATATATTCAAAGCAATTCGCCAAAATAAAATGGCAAAGGCGACTCTTGAATGCGCGGTATGGGATTTATACGCGAAATGTACTAAACAGTCACTTGCGCATGCATTAGGTGGAACGAAAAAGAAAATTGAAGTTGGTATAAGTATAGGTATTCAACCGACAATTGAGCAGCTATTGCAGTACATTGAAAATTATATTACTGCTGGCTATAAACGTATGAAGGTGAAGATTAAGCCTGGCAAGGACATCGAAGTTATTCAAGCAATCCGAGAAGTGTTTCCACAAGTTCCGTTAATGGCTGATGCCAACTCAGCTTATACTTTAGATGACATCGAGTTGTTAAAAAAACTAGATGAATACAATTTAATGATGATAGAGCAGCCGCTTGCATCGGATGACATTATCAACCATGCAAAGCTACAAAAGCATTTGAAAACGCCAATTTGTTTAGATGAGAGTATTTGTTCTTATGAAGATGCACGTACGGCGATTGAGCTAGGTAGCTGTGGAATCATAAACATCAAGTTCGGGCGAGTGGGTGGCTTAACTGAAGCAAAACGAATTCATGATTTATGCCAGCAACATGGTATTAAAGTTTGGTGTGGCGGCATGTTAGAATCCGGCATTGGTAGAGCGCATAATGTGGCACTAACAACACTAGAAAACTTTGTGTTACCAGGAGATACTGCAGGCTCTAGTCATTATTGGGAACAAGATATTATTTCACCTGAAGTATTTGTAGAAGACGGGTATATTTCAGTGCCAGAAAGTTATGGAATTGGGTATGAACCAAATATGGAATTAATGGATCAACTTACTATAAGTCAAAAGGTTTATAGATAAACAAAAAAAGCTATGCGAAAATTGCATAGCTTTTTTGTGATCATATATCTAATAGTTTACTCATATAAAATTCATCTTCATATTGATCATTTATTTTTAAAGATCGTTGACGCTCACCATCTATTTCAAAGCCCATTTTGTTGTACATATTGATTGCAATTGTATTGGATTTACAAACACTTAATTCAAGTCTATGAATAGCGTTTGACAAAGCCCATTTTTCAGCTTCTTTTAAAAGTGCTGTACCGATGCCTTGGTTATTGAATTTTTGCATAACACCGAGATAAATGGATGCACGGTGTTTAGCACGCGGGGCTTTATTACCTGAAATAGAGAGCATTCCTCCAATTTGTCCCTCAACAATAGCTACCAAAATAGAATTAGAATTGTTTTTACGTAAACTAGTAATCTTTTTGCGTAAACTTTGTAAAGATGGGTCACGTTCGTTTTCACCATAGAGCATAAAGTCTGTCTCTGCGTCTAATGTAGAAAATAACTTGATTAAATCACGTGCATCATCTGTTTCAATTGAACGGATGATATAAGTGCTCATTGTCTTATCAGAGCTGTCCATATCGGAGTTATCGCTACTAGAAGGTTTTTCAAATGTCACATGATAACCAGGTTGTATAGTTGTAACATAATAACCTTGTTCCACCCAAGCAAGATAGTGTTTTAGAGGAGGTTTTGTTTTTTTCCACCAACTCTTATTTAAATAGGAGGAGTTAGGTAATGAATGTCCCATAATCGTTTCGATTTCTGTGAAGGAAAGTCGAATTTTATCGTCTTTTGCGGAGCTGAAATATTCAGCTAGTGGTATGTATTTCTTTTCGATCTTATTTTCCATTATTACCCCTCTTTATTATATGTATATACTATATTAGAAATAGTAACATAGTATTAAGACTAATTACATGATTTTTATGACCGATAATTAATTTAGTGGATAAAAAATACTATAAATATAAGGGTTTTTAGAACTAATTATGATGTTTTTTATTCTTAAATTATAAAACAGAATACAAGAATATTATGCCTTTTAAAAAAGACCATAATAAGATTTAACAATTACTATCAAATGCGCTGGCGTTCTTTTTCAGTGATATGTGTGATAAAATATATTCGGAAATTAGAGAAATCTAGGAGGTAAAATTTAAATGAGTAAAGTACTTGTATTCGGACACAAAAACCCAGATACTGATACAATCACATCTGCGTTAGTATATGCATATTTAAAAAAACAACTAGGCGTTGATGCTGAGGCTGTTCGCCTTGGCGAATTGAATAACGAAACAGCTTACGCTTTAGAAAAATTCGGATTTGAAGCACCACGCTTAGTGGAAAAAGTTGCAGGAGAAGCTGCTCAAGTAATCTTAGTTGATCATAACGAACGTCAACAAAGTGCTGATGATATCGCTGAAGTTCAAGTGACTGAAGTTATTGATCATCACCGTATTGCTAACTTTGAAACAGCTGACCCGTTGTACTACCGTGCGGAACCTGTTGGCTGTACAGCAACAATCCTAAATAAAATTTTTAAAGAAAATGATGTTGAGATTCCAGCTAACTATGCTGGTCTTATGTTGTCTGCTATCATCTCTGATACATTATTATTCAAATCACCAACATGCACAGAGCAAGATGTTAAAGCAGCTAATGAGTTAGCTGCAATTGCAGATGTTGACGCTGCTGAGTATGGTCTTGCATTGTTAAAAGCAGGTGCTGATTTAAGTGATAAATCATTAGAAGATTTACTTTCTCTTGATGCAAAAGAATTCAGCATGGGAGACCACAGAGTTGTCATCGCTCAAGTAAATGCTGTTGATGTAAATGACGTTTTAAATCGTCAAGCGGATTTAGAAATTTTATTGAACAATACTGTAACAGAAAAAGGTCTAGATCTATTCTTCTTCGTTGTAACAGATATCATAAACAATGATTCTGTTGCTGTTGCAATAGGAGCACAGGCAGAAAAAGCTTATGCAGCATTTAACGTTGCCGCTGATAATAATAGAGCGCTATTAAAAGGCGTAGTTTCTCGTAAAAAACAAATTGTCCCAGCATTAACTGATGCATTAAAATAATCCTCATTTGAGGATGAACTGCCTATTTCAAATGGAATAGGCGGTTTTTTTTATTGCAGGAAACGTTCGAGGATTATGTGAAAATAAAATCCTATTTACGGCCACTTTATAATCCACTTAGGTCAAGTGGATATACGGCAGGTCCCTCAAGTACTGCACCATCCTTCGAAAAACGTGAGCCGTGACAAGGGCAATCCCATGTTTCATCTGCTTCGTTCCATCTAGTCTTACAACCTAAATGCGTACAGCGTGGCATAGAACGACGTGTGACATGACCGCCGACAAAGTCTTTTGTTACTTTCCCCCCTAGTTTCAACGCTTGGAAAACCGCATCTCCAAATTTCGTATGTTTAGGAGAGTAAAGAGAGATTCCTACATTCGGTTTACCAACAATCCCATCACGCAGAAGTTGCGCAGCTACGATTGAATTAGCTAACCCCCATTTTCTGAAACCAGAGGCCATCCAAATATTTGGTAAACGTGAACTGATTTGACCTACATAAGGAATTAAATCTACTGTTTCTGGGTCCTGAGCTGACCAGTGGTAGTTACAGTTCTGGGCTGCGAATTTATCTTTAGCCTCCTGTTTTAACGCTTCATAATACATAGATGTATTGGAAATAGTACCTGCAGGGTGACTATCGCCCGCTAATAATATAAAGGGTTTGTCATCAATCAAAGTTGTTCGAATAGAGCGACCAGGTTTATCGATTGATAAATACTGCCCTTTATACAATTCGCTTGCCTCAAAAGTCACGATATAAGAACGAGTTACTTCAAGTTTGAAAATTTGCATACCAATAATAGCTTCTAGAGGGTAATGGGAGCATAAAATTAGCTCTTTATAACAAACTGTATGGCCATTTTCTAACTCTACACATGGTTTCAATATATTGACCTTTTGTACGCGAGACTGTTCATAAATCTCAGCTCCGGCTTGCAATGCTTTTTCTGCGATAGACCGTCCAAAGCGTACAGGATGAATTTGCGCTTGTTTTGGCATCTTTAGGGAGGCGACAATGTCATATGGAATTTCACAATCGGCATTCCATTCTCCCGGAATACCAAGTGTCTGATAAGCCTCCCATTCATTTTCTAAGTCCTTTCTACCGTCAGCTTTCTCTGTATATAAGAAGGAATCAGCATGGTGGACACAATCGGATTCTGCTAAATTAAATGATAATTCCACAGCTTGCTGGCTAAGCTCATAATATTGCTGTGCCGCTTCAACACCAAATTTAGTAATGAGTTGGCTATATAATAGACCTTGTTGTGCAGTTACCTTACCAGTGGAATGACCGGTAGCACCTGAAAATAAAGTATTGCCCTCTAATAAAGTAACTTTCCTACCAACCTTTGAGAGTAGGTAAGCTGCAAGTATGCCAGAAATACCGCCACCAATAATACAGATATCAGTTTCAATTGATTGTTCGAGTGAAGGTCTCGCAAAAGGTGTCTGTTTACCTAGCCAAATTGAAGATTCCATAAAATGCCTCCAAGTACAGTTTTTTTTAGCATGTGGAGTATTTGAGAAATTATGTATAAGCAAATAAATTGCCGTTTTAGATGTTCACATATACAATGTCTGCAAGAGGTGAACATTGATGAAAATTGAAATTTGGTCAGACTATGTATGTCCATTTTGTTATATTGGTAAAAGACAATTAGAAAAAGCTTTGCAAGATACAGGATTCAGTGAACAAACAGAAGTAATATTTAAAAGCTATCAATTAGATCCAAATACCCCAGCTATTTCGGATGAATCAATGTATGAAGCTTTAGCAAAAAAATTCGGTTCTTCAATTGAAGCGGCAAAAGCCCAAACAGTTGGTGTTGCTGGCCGTGCAAAAGAAGTGGGATTAGATTATGATTTCGATCATATGAAACCTGCAAATACTTTTAAATCACATCGTTTAGCAAAATATGCCGAAGCAGAAGGTAAGGCTGCTGAAATTACTGAGCGTTTGCTTCGTGCACACTTTGTTGAAGCAAAACAAATTGGCTCGAGTGAAGTATTAGTAGAGTTGGCAGTAGAAGTTGGTTTAAATCGTGAGAGAGTACTAGATGTACTAAATTCAGATGAGTATGCTTCAGAGGTATTGGCTGATATTCAAGAGGCTTCTCAATTAGGTGTTAGAGGTGTCCCATTCTTTGTATTAAATCGTAAATATGCGATTTCAGGTGCGCAACCACAAGAATTATTCGAAGAAACTATTCGTAAAGTTGCAGCTGAAGAAGGGATTCAACCTACGCTTAAAATGGTTGGAGCTAAAGGTACAGGCATTTGTGAAGATGGCCAGTGTGAACTTTAATCTTCAGTCAAAAGTCTGAGAGCAGATACATTGACAGTGTATCTGTCTTTTTATAAAATAAAATTATCTCGAATTTGAGATGTTTTGTAGAATAACAATTTTTATTAAGAGAGTGAGAGATTAAATTGACAAATGTATTAGTTGTTAAAGCAAATAACCGTCCTTCTACTGAAGGCGTTTCTAGTAAAATGTATGAAGTATTTATGGAAGAGGTAAAAGGAGCCCAAGATTTAAACGTGACTACATTTGATGTATTCGCTGAGGATCTACCTTACTTCGGTCAAGATTTATTTAATGCATTTGGTAAAGTACAAAACGGTGAGAAGCTTACAGATTTAGAAGGGCGTCTTTTAGCTGCTAAACAAAAAGCAATGGATGCTTTAACTGCTGCTGACGTAGTGGTATTTGCATTCCCATTATGGAACTTAACAATTCCAGCTAAATTACAAACTTTCGTTGATTACGTATTCCAAGCAGGTTTTGCTTTCAAATATGATGCAGAAGGTAACATGATTAACTTAATGCCAGAGAAAAAGGCTATCCTTTTAAACGCTCGTGGTGGTGTTTATTCAACTCCAGAAACAGCACCAATGGAAATGGCTGTAAACTATATGCGTAACGTTTTCGGTGGCATATTTGGTATGTCAGTAGAAGAAGTTATTATCGAAGGTCATAATGCAATGCCAGACAAAGCAGAAGCAATTATTGCTGAAGGTATGGAGCGCGTTAAAGTAGCAGCAAAATCATTAACAGTTGTTCACGCTTAATTTTAAATACTAATGAACGTCTAATCTTAGTTGGGCTATTCATAAAGAAAGAGGGAGGCCCATTAAATGGTGCTTCCCTCTTTTCCATTGCGTTCAAAACCTTTATACCGAGTTCCTTGAAATGTTAGTAAACCACGGTCGCCTTCAACGAGTATACCATATTCGCTACCGCTTACGGATAGCTCAATTCGGTCGCCACTTTGTACCTCAAAGGTCGAATAATACCGAGTACTAGCTGATGTATCGCCAGAGCCACCAGACGTTCTTGACCGCTTTGTAACAACCTCTGCGGGTACAGTTAAAATAGGGGAAGCATTATTTTGAGACCACTGAGCTATACTTTTGACAATTGTAAAAATGATACCCAAAAAAACTATAATAAAAATAATCGAAATAAATATACCGCCAAATCCAGCCCCATTAAAAAAGCCACCTGTAGAAAAAAATGAGTCTCCTTCATATACTCCATTTTCCAGGAAAAACACCCCCTATAATATATATATTACCATTTACGAAAATGCGATTAAAATAGTTTCAAATTCACTGTTTAAATGTTTTTAAAAGTTGGGTGAGCAACTTTAAAGGAATGATTCGTTGATATACCAATAGGATAGACACTATATAAAGGACCATCCAACTCTCATTAACACCCTCATTTTTAAAAAAATGGGTGTTCGCCAAACTGTAATGGTAAATCAAGAAAATCCGAAAAAAGGGGAGGATTATGCATCAAACAAATAAACATTCATCCATTGTAGTAGCTTTTACAAATATCATTATTGTTTGTATAGCCCAAATTTTTTACTGGACACTACTAGAAGAATTAATAAGTATGAAAATTTTTCAACTTTTAATTTTCCATTCAGTTTTTATACTCATCAATATTTGTCTTTGGTTTAGCAAATTCAAACTAGAATTTTATCAACATTCACTATTCTCCTATGTAGCTTTCTTTGTTTCCGTCATGGTTTCTTCTTCTCTAATTTTAGTAATCTTAGACCACCAGGAACTACCTCCGGGCGAAATCGTATTATTTGCAGATGTTTTATTTGTTATCATCACAGCAACAGTTCAGAGTGTTCCGACATTGCTGTAAAAGCTCGTTCGATTTATTTAAATCATTTCCGAGTATCTTTCCATGTTTCTACATTTGCTTTGAGTGATTTTATAACAAAAAACCAGTCACAGAAATGTGACTGGTTAGGATGGTTAAGCTAAACATAAGTCTTTTACTGACTTAAGCAGGGTTAGCTTCAAGTTCGATATTAATTTTGATATCATCGCCAACTAGTACGCCGCCAGTTTCAAGTGCTGCATTCCAAGTTAAACCGAAGTCTTTACGGTTAATTTTAGTTTCAGCTTCAAAACCTACAACTTCTTGTCCCCATGGGTTAGTACCTTTACCACCATATTCAGCTTCAAAAGTTACAGATTTTGTTACATCTTTAATTGTGAAGTCGCCAGTAATTTCGTACTCGCCACCACCATTAGATTTAATGTTTGTTGCTACAAAAGTCATTTTAGGGAACTGTTCAGCATCAAAGAACTCAGCTGATTTTAGGTGGTTATCACGATCTTCATTGTTCGAGTTTACACTTGCTACATCAATTTCAAATTTAATTGAAGCACCCGTTAAATCTTCCGGATTAGCATCGATATCTGCAGTGAAAGAACCAAAGTTACCTTTAACTTTTGAAATCATCATATGCTTAACTTGGAAACCTAAATTTGAGTGAGCTTGGTCTACATTATATTTTGTCATTTTAAAATCCTCCTAAAAAATGTTTGTTATTTAGTATATCTATCATAATATAATTTTGTCTCGAAATCAAGAGTTTTGAATTTGAGATAATTTGCAGTTATGTTATACATGAATTTTATGCTTGTGTATAGAAAATCATGTCACTATTATTTAAATCCTTTATAATTATTTTCCCCTCAATTTCAGAGAATGAAACATTGTAAGTTTGCAAGCTTTCTTTCAGTTTGTTTAATTCATCTTTTGAAGACAGCTTAAGAGAGTAACCCATTAATCCAGTAGCATTTTTCGGTGGAAGTGGGGCGCCCACACCTTGCCAAATATTTGTTGCAATATGGTGATGGTAACCACCAGCAGACATAAAGAATGCCGAATCCATAAAGTTGGTCATTAAGTCTAAGCCTAGCGCTTTTAAATAGAAGTGGCTTGTGGAGTCATTTAAGTTAGTAACATTTAAATGCATATGCCCTAAAATTGTACCTTCAGGGAATCCCGCCCATGGACGCTCTGGATTGTACAAAGCCATAATTCCCTGGAAATCAATTGGTTCAGTTGCTGCTTTCACTTGACCGTTTGGTTCAATCGTCCACTCACTTCTTGGTAAATCGCGGTATATTTCAATACCATTGCCTTCTGGATCACTTAGATAGAATGCTTCAGAGTAAAGGTGGTCACTTGCTCCAGAAATTGGGGCACCAACTTCCAATAAATTTTTGATAACATGAGCTAAATCCTCTCTGCTTGGTACTAATATAGCGAAGTGAAAAAGACCTGTAGTACGTGTTGGTCTAGGAACAACATCCTGAGATGTAGTTAATATAAGAATTGGTTCGGTACTACCAGCACCAAATGTAACTTCGGTCGCTGTTTCCTGAATAATATGGAACCCTAACGTTTGATAAAATGCTTTCTGTTTTTCGAGAGATTGTACACGTAAATGTACATATCCTAATGTCATTTTGGGATCTAATTTGAAAGACAAAGAAGTTCCTCCTCGTAATTAATTTTTATATACTTACTTTTCGTAACTAACTATAAAATAATAAATTAGTTACGTCAAGTAAATAAGTTACCCTAAGTTTACTTTTTAAAATAATCCCGCTACAATAACATATATAGAGGTGAAAAAAATGAAAGAATCAGCATTATGCCCTCGTTTAGCAAAATCTATGGATTTGATAGGTAAACGCTGGATGGGCTTGATCTTATATCAATTATTAGATGGACCGCAGCGCTTTAATGAAATTGAATCATCGATGCCAATTAGCGGGCGACTATTATCTGAGCGTCTAAAAGAGCTTGAAAAAGAAGGTCTTGTTGAACGCCATGTGTATACTGAAGTACCAGTTCGCGTAGAATATACTTTGACAGAAAAAGGCCAAGGTTTAAAAGCGGCAATCAGTGAGATTGAAAATTGGTCTAAAAAATGGCTTTAAGTGAATATCACTTGTAAAAATGCAGTTGTCTATTCATACTATGAAGGAATAGAAGTTTAGAAAGGAAAGGTCTTTCAATAATGAAACAACAATGGGCAGCAAAATTATCTACTATAGTAAATCCTGAAAACGTTAAAATAGATGAACCACTAGATCAATACACGATGACAAAGCTAGGCGGTAGCGCGGATGTTTTTGTCATGCCTTCTACTGAAGAAGAAGCAATAGCAATTGTAAAATATGCAAATAACAACAACATCCCAATTTTGCTATTAGGGAATGGCTCAAATATGGTTGTACGTGATGGAGGAGTTAGAGGGATTGTCCTGAACTTTTCGAAATTGGACGACATCCGTATTGAAGGTACAACTGTTTATGCACAAGCAGGTGCATTGATTAAAGACGTATCAATAGCAGCGGCAGAGGCAACTTTAACAGGTCTAGAATTCTCATGTGGTATTCCAGGATCTATTGGTGGCGCAATGGCTATGAATGCAGGCGCATACGGCGGGGAAATAAACGACGTTATTTTACATTCAACGGTACTAACACCAACTGGCGAAAAATTAGTTCTAAACAAAGAACAACTTGATCTAAGCTATCGTAAAAGTATCATCTCTAAAAAAGGTTACTACGTATTATCTTCTGAGTTTGAATTACAACAAGGTAATCAACAAGAAATTGATGCGAAAATTGCTGAGTTAACATTTTTACGTGAATCGAAACAACCGCTTGAATACCCTTCAGCAGGAAGTGTTTTCAAACGCCCTCCAGGTTACTTTGCTGGTAAATTGATTCAAGACAGCGAGCTGCAAGGTAAAGGTGTAGGTGGTGCAGAGGTTTCTACAAAACATGCTGGCTTTATCGTAAATAAAGGTGGCGCTACAGCTACCGATTACATCAACACAATTAAAATGGTGCAAGCCACTGTTAAAGAAAAATTTGATATTGAGTTAGAATTAGAAGTGAAAATTGTTGGAGAAGAACCTTCTAAAAACTAATTAGTGCAACCTTTATGAAACTAAAAACTACAGAGAACGCCTTTCGTATTTCATGCGGAAGGCGTATTTATATTTAAAAGGGAGTATACTATGAAATTTATATCTTGGAATGTCAATGGAATTCGAGCATGCTTGAAAAAGGGTTTTTTAGAATATTTTAATGAAATAGATGCAGATTTTTTCAGTATTCAAGAGTCAAAATGCCAAGCTGGACAAGTTGAATTAGATTTACCAGGCTATGAACAATATTGGAATTACGCAGAGCGCAAAGGTTATTCTGGAACAGCTATATTTACAAAACATACACCATTGTCCGTTAAATATGGTGTAGGTGACCAATCGACGCAAGAAGAGGGCCGTATCATTACATTAGAATATGAAAATTTCTATTTAGTAAATGTGTATACACCAAATTCAAAACGTGACTTAGCGCGTCTCGATTATCGAATTGAATGGGAGGATGAGCTGAGAGCTTACTTATTATCCTTAGACCAAGTAAAGCCTGTTATTTACTGTGGTGATTTGAATGTTGCACATGAAGAAATAGATATAAAAAATGCTAAGTCGAATATCGGTAATTCAGGTTTTACAGCAGAAGAGCGTGGCAGAATGACAACGTTGTTAGGTTCTGGATTTACAGACACCTATCGTTACTTATTTCCAACACAAACCGATACTTATACATGGTGGTCTTATATGAATAAAGTAAGAGAACGGAATATTGGATGGCGGATTGATTACTTCATCGTTTCAGATTGTTTACAAGGTGAAATTGAAGGTGCAGAAGTACATGCTAATATTCTAGGAAGTGACCATTGTCCAATAGTATTAACATTAAAATGATTTGTTTTAATAGAGAAACCCCACTTTTTGTCGAAAAAGCGGGGTTTTTTTATTTTATATAAAAGGAAAAAATTCTTCGGGAGCCGAATATAGTAGGAGCAAGGGGGGCGAAATTATGGCCAATGAGAAAAAGCGCGGTCGATTATGGAAATGGCTGAGCTGGACTATAGGGGGGTTAATACTTATTGCATGTGGAGCACTTATTTTTGTTAACGGTTACATAGGTAAATCTAAACCGAAAATAGATGGTGAAATGCAAGTAGCAGTATTGGATGAAAATGTGAAAGTTGTACGTGATGACAAAGGCGTTCCGCATCTCACAGCTAAAACAGATGCAGATTTATATCGAGCGCAAGGTTTTGTTCAAGCTCAGGATCGACTATTCCAAATGGATTTAGCGAGAAGACAGGCAAGCGGTAGACTGGCAGAGGTCGTTGGTGAATCTGCAGTAGATACGGATAAATTCTTCCGTACATTTAGTTTGCGCTCAGCTGCTGAAAAGTCTGAAGCGGGCTATTCACAAGAGGCTAAGCAAGTTTTAGCTTGGTATGCTGAAGGTGTAAACGCATTTATGGAACAAGCAAAGAAAGAGGGTAAATTATCGTATGAATTTCGTTTGCTTGGCTATGAACCTGAGCCTTGGACACCAGTTGATTCATTAACGATCGGTAAATATATGGCCTATGATTTAGGTGGAAATTGGGATATGTTAGCGTTTAGGCACTGGGCATTAAACAATTTACCAGATGAAGAGGCAAAAGAGCTAATCATTAAGTATCCAGACAATGCGAAATCGATTATTGCAGCAAATAAAAAAACGCCTGTAAAGGTTGCAGGACAATTCGATGCGTCGCTATTACCGCATGAATTTAATGGCAGTAATAACTGGGTTGTATCGGGCAGTAAAACAGAGTCAGGAAAGCCTTTACTAGCGGATGATCCACATTTAGGTTTAAGTACGCCATCTATTTGGTATCAAATGCATTTGGAGAGCCCTACGCAGAATGTGAGTGGAGTTATTTTTGCAGGAGTACCTGGAATTATTTTAGGGCATAACGAAAAAGTAGCGTGGGGTGTAACGAATGTAAGCCCTGATGTGCAGGATTTATATATCGAAACACCAAATCCAAGTAATGCAACTGAATATAAATATGAAGGTAAGTGGGAGAAGGCTACAGTACGAGATGAACCCATTAAAATCAAAGGTGGAGAAACTGTAGACTTTGAAGTGGTAGAAACGAGACATGGTCCGATTATTTCAGATTTAGCATTTAATAAAGAAAAGCCGACTGCGGTATTTTCTATGCAATGGACTGCTTTAGAACCAACATTGGAATTACAAGCGATACTAAATATTAACCGTGCAGAAAATTGGGAGCAGTTTGAAACAGCTTTAGAAGATTTCCAAGCACCTGCCCAAAATTTTGTTTTTGCTTCAGAGGACGGGACGATTGCTTATAAAGCAAATGGTCGTATTCCAATTCGTAAAAAAGGAGACGGTCAGCTACCGGTGCCGGGGGATTCAAAGGAGTATGGCTGGAAAGGTTACATCGATTACGACAAATTGCCAAAAGTCGTAAATCCTGATAAAGGCTTTATAGCGACAGCAAATAATGAAGTAGTCGGTGAAGAATATCCATATCATATTACGGACTTCTGGGCACAGCCATATCGTTATGAACGAATATATGAAGTGCTAGCGAGCAATAACAAGCTGACAGTAAAAGATATGCAAAACTTGCAAATGGATCAGAAGGACTTATACGCAGGTGAGTTTTTGAAGGATATGCTAGGCTCTGTAAAACGATCGGATAGTAGAAATGAATATAAGGACATTTTGAAAATGATGGAGGACTGGGATCAAGTCGATTCAAAAGAATCTGGTGCCCCCCTAGTTTTCAACTTGTGGATAGTTAATGTTCAGAAGGAATTGTTTGAAGATAATTTACCAGAAGATGTGTATGCAATGATGCCTGGAAAATATAATATTACGGATGAAATTATGCGCCAAGCCTTTGCAGGAAAACAAGGTGCATGGGTGACCAAAGCAGGTGGCATTGACCAGCTCATGTACAATTCCTTTAAAAAGACTATAAAAGATATTGAAGATAAATACGGAAAAAATGCTGAGAAATGGCAATGGGGAGATTATCATCAGTTAACATTTAACCATCCGTTATCAGCTGCTTCACCAATTCTGGCGAAATTACTAAATCCAAAGCCAGTACCTATCGGAGGCTCTAAATTTACCGTACAAGCAGCGGCAAATGATGGGAAAGGTAATGTAAATCATGGTGCATCATGGCGCTTTGTTGCAGATTTAAGTGACTTATCGAAGGGGTACCATATTGTTGGACCTGGACAAAGTGGACATATGAAGTCTGAGTGGTATAACGATCAAGTTGACGATTGGGCGAATGGTAAGTATCATGAAACCATTATTACAGGTGATGTGCCCAATGGTAAGAAATTATTATTAAAGGCTCAATAACTATAGAAGGTGTTTTGTAAATGGTAGAAATAATATCGGTCGCTATTGGCGGTATGATAGGAGCAATGCTTCGCTATGGTGTAACAATAACAGTACCGTCAGAATGGATGTTGTGGGTTGTTAATGGAATAGGGAGTGCTATATTAGGAGTATTAAACGGGCTATTTGTTCGCTATAAACCAGCCAATTCATTACGACTTTTTTTAACAACAGGTATGTTAGGCGCATTTACGACATTCTCCACTTTTTCTGCTAGTTGGCTTGCACTTATGCAGACTAGTGCGTTATTAGCCATAGTATACGCAATTATGATGACAGGTGTATGTGTTGCGTTAGCTTCTTTTGGTTACTTATGCACAGTACCGAAAGTAAAAGCAGGTGAACGATTATGACCTGGCTTTTAGTTGCTGTAGGTGGTGGCCTCGGTGCCGTAGCCCGTTATGGTGTGATAGAGTGGATGAAGCGAAAGGAACAACCCTTTTTTATCTCTACATTTCTTGTAAATAGTGTTGGTTCACTATTGATAGGGATGGCTTTACATTTAGGGGCGGAGCAAGCGACGATTACCTCAATTTTCACAATTGGCTTTTTAGGAGGATTCACTACATTTTCTACATTTGCTTTTGACGTTGTAAAATTAATAGAAGAACGTGATTATCGTGCGGTGTTATTGTATCCGGTACTCACATTATTTGTAGGTCTTGTTTTAGTAACGCTAGGTTGGCAAATATTAGCCTAATGCAAAAAGGAAGCTTGGCAATAATGCCAGGCTTCTTTTTTTTCTTATAATTGCCCTTTGCTAATCATGCGACCTTTCCGTCCAGTTGTCGTTTCAGCATGTAGTAAGGACTGGTATATAGATTCTTCAGTCGCTTCTATAACCGCTTGAAAAAGGTTATTCATTACGTCTGTATCATCACGTAATATTGAATATTCTGCAGTTAAGGAATTTGAAGTGTGTGGAATTGTATAGGCATTTGAAAAGCTGATAATAATATCACCACTACCATTATGGATATGTGTTCCTGTTCTACCTAAGCCAATGGAAGCGCGTTTAGCCAAGCGCTTTAGTTGACGTGCATCAACTGGAGCATCGGTAGCGACAACGATAATGACTGAACCATCTGGCTTGTCGATTTGTTTTTGTTGCCAGTTCGCAAATTTGCATTCATGGGCATTGCCAAAGTTCGTTAAAGATAATACTCCAACTGTATAAGATTGATCTCCGCTATCCACAATTCTAGAAGAGGAACCAATTCCTCCTTTGACGCCGTAACAAATCATACCTTTACCAGCGCCCACTGCTCCTTGTTGAACAGGTCCACCACCAGCATTTTGGATTGCATTTTGTGCGTGCTCGGGTCTAACAGCCATTAAACGCATGCTATTTAAATGACTATCGTTACATTCACCAACAACAATATTAAGTGAGCTAGTAGAATCTCCAATTGCCGGATTTTCTTGCAACATATGCTGCAAAGTACCTTCTAAAACTGCTCCGACACTAAATGTGTTTGTTAGCATAATAGGCGATTCTAGTACCCCTAATTCTTCTATTTGTATAAGACCGGCTGTTTTACCAAAGCCGTTCAATACAAAGCTTGCAGCAGGTACTTTTTGTTCAAATGGATTTTGGTTATGGGATAAGATCGCTGTTACACCCGTACAAATTGTGTCTTCTTCATCTAACTTTTTGTGTAATGTTACATGCCCAACTCGTACATTTGGGACGTCTGTTATAGCATTCCATCTCCCTTTATTCATAACTAATCTCTCCTAATTATCTTTTTGATTAATTATATTGAAAATTCAAAATATAAACAATGGAGAAAATTGTCCTGAACAATCAAACAACCATTTGAATAAAATATGTAAAAAATGTATACTGATATTAACAATCAAATGAATGTTTGAATGAGGAGGTGCAGAATGCAAAAAGAAATGTGTGAAGTAACTAAAGTACATGAAGAATCGGTAGAGCGAGTACAAAGTCAAATTCCCGAATTGCAAAAGTTAGCTCAATTCTTTAAAGCATTTTCAGATGAAACGCGCTTAAAGATTTTATATGCATTAACAATTGAAAAAGCATTATGTGTCTGTGATGTAGCAGCGATTATAGGTTCATCAACGGCAACAGCATCGCATCATTTAAGGTATTTACGCGATAATGCTTTAGCAAAATCGCATCGTAAGGGGAAACTCATTTATTATGAACTTGCAGATAATCATGTTGAACAACTTGTGAAAATTGCCTATGAACATTTGAAAGAAGGGGATTGCATTGAAGCAAACTGAGCAGCAAGAGTATAGATTGCAGAATTTATCTTGTGCGAGTTGTGCAAAGAAATTTGAAAAGAACATTCAAAATATCTCTACAGTAGATGAAGTGCAAATAAATTTTGGAGCAGCAAAGCTCACAGTTATAGGAGAAGCATCAATTGAACAACTTGAAGAAGCAGGTGCCTTTGATGGCATAAAGGTTAAACATGCAGATGATAGAAGGATTGAAAAGAATACCCCATTTTTTAAGAAGAAAGAAAATATTTTAGCGGCCATTTCTTTAATATTCGTTTTAGCAGGTTATCTAGTGGCATCGTTTAAAGGTGATGATTATTTACCAGCGATAACTCTGTTTTTATTAGCCATAGTCATTGGCGGATATGATATTTTCAAAACAGGATTTAAAAATTTACTTCGATTAGAATTTGATATGAAAACGCTAATGACGATTGCCATTATTGGAGCAGCAATAATAGGTGAATGGCAAGAAGGGGCAGTTGTCGTCTTTTTATTTGCTGTTAGCGAAGCGTTAGAAGCTTATTCGATGAATAAGGCAAGACAGTCAATTAGTAGTTTGATGGATATTGCACCAGCAAATGCAATGGTACGTAGAGGAGATCAATTAGTAGAACTTGCAACAGAGGATATTCTAATTGGTGATATATTAATTGTAAAACCGGGGCAAAAGATTGCTATGGACGGTAAAGTGCAAAGCGGTATTTCAAGTGTAAATCAAGCTCCAATTACGGGTGAGTCAATTCCAGTAAGGAAAGAAATGGGGGACGAAGTATTTGCTGGAACATTGAATGAAGAGGGCGCGTTGGAAATCTTAGTTACGAAACATGTAAAAGATACAACGATTGCGAAAATCATTCATTTAGTAGAAGAAGCCCAGGCAGAAAAAGCTCCTGCCCAAAAATTTGTAGATCAGTTTGCAAAATATTACACACCACTAATTATTTTAATAGCTATATTAGTGTCATTTATAACGCCACTATTTTTGGGCGATTGGAATCACTGGATATATCAAGGATTGGCAGTATTAGTAGTCGGCTGCCCATGTGCACTTGTTATTTCAACCCCAGTGGCAATTGTTACAGCAATTGGAAACGCAGCAAGACAAGGAGTTCTCATTAAAGGTGGAGTTCATCTAGAACAACTTGGGCGTATAAAAGCAATTGCATTTGATAAAACAGGTACATTAACAAATGGCGTTCCTGAAGTAACAAATGTATTAGTAGCAGATTATATTACGGAAGAAACTTTGATTCGTTTAGTAGCTGCAGTGGAACAGTCATCTCAGCATCCATTAGCTCGTGCAATTTTACAATATGCAAAAAAAAATAAGGTACTACCAGCTATTGCTGAACAATTTCAATCGGTGACAGGTAAGGGTGCATATGCTGAAATAGATGGTGCTCGTATTTCCGTAGGGAGTATAACATGGATTCAAGAGACAGTAAGTATACCTAAAGCTATGCAATCTACTATTAGCAACTTTCAAAAAGAAGGAAAATCTGTTATTGCCGCTATGTCAGGAGAAACTTTCCTTGGTTCTATAGCGATTGCAGATAAAGTTCGAAGTAATAGTGTAAGTGTCATTCAAAAACTTCGTGACAATGGTATTGCACATACGGTTATGCTAACTGGTGATGCTGAGCCAACAGCTCGAGCTATAGCGCAGGAACTTCAGTTAACAGATATACGTGCTGGGTTATTACCAGAAGATAAATTACAGGCTATGAAAGAACTACAGTCGCAGTATGGTTCGGTTGCCATGGTTGGGGATGGTATAAACGATGCACCTGCTTTAGCGAATGCAACAGTTGGCATTGCGATGGGTGGTGCTGGTACGGATACAGCATTAGAGACAGCGGATGTTGCATTAATGGCAGATGACCTAGAAAAATTGCCATATACGATAAGACTTAGTCGAAAAACGTTGCGAATTGTTAAAGAAAATATTATGTTTGCATTAGGGCTAAAATTGATAGCGTTACTTCTAATTATTCCAGGATGGTTGACACTCTGGATTGCTATCTTTGCAGATATGGGTGCAACCCTACTAGTAGTATTAAATTCGTTACGTTTAATGCGCATGCAGAAATAACTGTATTGTGTAATCGGAGGTCGAGTAATGTGAAACTAATAGAGTGGACAATGGAAGAACAGGAACAGTTAATACATTTTATGACGATGAATACGTGGCCATATCACGTCAATTCTCATCCAGGTCGTGAACTAGTCGAAAAGGCGATTGATGAGGGTGGCTACGAGTCAGAAGAGGTGAAGACTTTCTGGTTAGAAAGCGATGAAGGCGAAAAGGTAGGTTTGGTGAAGATTTATGATCTGCAAGATGAAATACCTCTTTTTGATCTACGTATTGCGGAAAAATGGCGTGGGTTAGGGCATGGCACTGCTGCATTAAGGCTGGTCTCAAATTATGTATTCAGTTTGCCTGAGAAGAAGATTCGTCTTGAAGGGCATACACGACAGGATAACTTCCCGATGCGCAAAACCTTTGAGCGTGCTGGCTTCTTAAAAGAGGCACATTTAAGACAAGCTTGGTTCGTACCAAAAGAGTATGCATACTATGATGCTGTCACATATGGCATCACCCGTGAAGATTTTTTAGAAGGAAAAACAACGCCTGTTAGTTGGGACGATGAGAAAGTAAAAGAGGAAGTTCGTTTTCAAAAAAACTGGGATTTCCCTAATACGTTTAATTCTGAAAGATTGATTATACGTATGCCGCTAATGGAAGATGCTGAAGCAGTTTGGGATTCGATTGTTGAATCAGCAACGTCATTAAAACAATACATGCCGTGGGCTCAGACATTACCTAAATCTGAAGAGACAAGAGAGAATATTCGACAAGCTATTGCAGATTTTTTGGCGAGAAAAGACTTGAGATTGCATATATTTTTAAAGGGGACAGGAGAATTTATAGGCAGCTCTGGTTTACACAAAATCGATTGGGATATTCCAAAGTTTGAAATTGGCTATTGGTTAGATGCACGTCATGAAGGTAAAGGCTATATGACAGAGGCAGTTGAACGTATTACACAATTTGCTTTTGAAGAGTTATATGCAGCACGTATAGAAATTCGTTGCGATGTTGAGAATATTCGTAGTAGAGCTGTTGCTGAACGTGCGCAATATGAATTAGAGGGAATCCTTAAAAATGATTCACTTTCTGCTAACGGAAAAGTATTGAGAGATACTTGTATATATGCCAAAACACAATGAAAAAATCGAATGCCAATGCGTTTACGCATTGGCATTCGAATGTTATAATGATTTTTTTCCTGCCAGTAATTGAACGAAGAATATAATACCTGCAATGACTAAAATAATGTGGATGAGACCGCCACCGATTTTAAAAAGTAAGCCAAGTAACCAGAATACGATTAAAATACAGACAATCCACCATAGCAGTTTCCCCATTAGGCACACCCCTTTTGTTGTTATGTATAAATAATTCCCTTTTTCGAAAAACTTAAACATAAGGGAATTGTCGGAAGTACTTGAAGGAGAGAGATTATGACGGAACAAATGAAAACCTCGACAGTTACCAAAGAAGTGAAATTGTTGAACGTAACTGAGGAAATCGTGCGAGGACTTGTGACTTTCGCTATTCATGGTCCTGACTATCCAACATTTTGTCGCTGCCAAAAATGTGAATTAGATATTTGTGCTATTACGTTAAATCATTTAGATAATCATTTTGTGACAACAAAAGAAGCTCGTGAAAGAGCCTACACTGTTTTAAAGACACCCGAGAGCATCGAGAAAATTAATAAACAAATCATACATGCGATTCACATCGTCAGTCAGAAATCGACACATTAAAGAACTATTCCCTGTAATAGGTACGCTCATTTACTGTTTTAGGTTACGTTTTATTAGTGCTTGTAGTAAACTATACAGTAGGATATGGAAAGAGAGGGACATGAGATGCCGACACCGAGTATGGAAGACCACATCGAACAAATATACTTATTAATTGATCAAAAGGGTTATGCACGCGTATCGGATATCGCTGAAGCATTGTCAGTTCTTCCTTCCTCTGTTACCAAAATGGTTCAGAAGCTTGATAAAGATGGTTACTTAGTGTACGAACGTTATAGAGGCCTCATGTTGACCCCTAAAGGCTCCAAACTAGGCAAGCGTTTAGTAGAACGACATGATCTACTAGAGAATTTTTTAAGACTAATTGGTGTAGATGAAGAACGAATTTACAATGATGTTGAAGGAATTGAGCATCATTTGAGTTGGAATTCTATAGACCGCATAGCAGATCTTATACAAGTGATGGAAGAAAATCCTACATTTATTCAAAAGCTTGAGGAGTTAAAAACTCAACAAAGTGAATGATATGTCATATGAAGGGAGCTAGATGTATGGCAGAATTACAATCAGGCGATATCGTTAAATTATTTGTGAAAGAAAAACAAGAATCAAAGTATATTCTAACCAATGATTTTGTTGATATTCCACTTAATATTTCGGAAGTAACGGAGCCTTTAGAACTGAATAGTAAAATTGAGGTGTTTTTATTTGCTGACCGTAGAGGAAATCTATCCGCTACAACAGCTATACCTCATATTAATAAAGACGAATACGGCTGGGCACGCGTATTACATGTGAAAGATCGTGACGGTGCTTATGTTGATATCGGTACTTCGAGAGAGGTATTAGTACCAGCGGAGGATTTACCAAAGCTTAAACCACTATGGCCAGAGCCTGGCAACCATTTATTTATCACGCTGCGTACAGACCGTGATGGAGGTTTATTCGGACGCCTTGCTACAGAGGAAAAAGTATTGGAAATGTATGAAGATGCAGAACCTGAACTTTTCAACCAAAATATCATCGCTCGTCCATACCGTTTACTACCAGTTGGAACATTCCTAATTGGTGTAGATACACCTTATCGTATCTTTGTACATGAATCAGAACGTAATGCAGAGCCTCGCCTTGGTGCAGATATCTCAGTACGTGTAATTGAAGTGAAAGAAGACGGTACGATTAACGCTTCAATGTTACCACGTAAATACGAACGTCTATCGGATGACGCTGAGAAAATCTTTGCTTACTTACAAGAAATTGGCGGCAAAATGCCTTTCGGAGATAAATCGTCTCCTGATGAAATCAAAGAGATGTTCCATATGAGTAAGGCTTCGTTTAAACGCGCTTTAGGAACATTAATGAAAGCCGGACGAATAACACAAGTAGATGGTTGGACTGAAATTAAAGAATAAAATTGATGGAGCAAAAGTAGAAAGTTTCCATACTTTCAGAAACTTTTTGCTCCTTTTTTTCGTAATAATACATAGTGGTGAGAAAATAAGTAAAATCATAGTATGTAGCAATTGTTATCAACAAATTTTTTTGATTTAGTTATTTGGTTAGTTTTCCTTAATACAATCAGTTTGATGGAAGTCATACTATTCGTTGCTTAAGAATGCAACTTTATGAAATAGTCTACTATACTAACGTATATGAAACACTTTTAAATGAAGGAGGAAATAGAAATGAAAAAGAAATTTTTAGCCGTCTTAACGGCAATGTTTTTAGCAACTTCAGTTGTAGCACCCTCGATTAGCTTTGCAAGCACAACTGATACTTCAGCAACAAAAGGTATTAACGAAAAATTAGGTGTGCCAATCGTTGTTTACGGTGGCAATTTATCAGATACAGAAAAAGAAAGCGTGAAGAAAAGTTTAAATGTAGCAAGTGAAGCAGAAGTAGAAGAGGTTACAGTAACAGGTGCGGATTTAGTAAAGTATATCTCAGATGGTGATGCACGTTCTCGTATGTATTCTTCAGCGAAGATTACGCGTAAAGATGCTGGAGCAGGATTAGTCATTAATATTGTAACACCACAAAATATTACACAAGTAACATCAGATATGTATGCAAATGCTATGTTAACAGCTGGTATTGAGGACGCTGTAGTAGAAGTAGCAGCTCCTAAAGCAGTTACAGGACACTCTGCACTTGTAGGTATTTATAAAGCATATGAAGTAACAACTGGTGAAAAGCTAGACACAGAACGTACTGATGTAGCGAATGAAGAACTTTCTGTCGCAACAGATTTAGCACAAAAAGCAGGCGTTGACGATGAAAAAGTAAGTCAACTATTAACGGAAATCAAAAAGCAAATTGCAGAACAAAAACCTGCAACAAAAGAAGACGTTGAAAAAATTGTAAACGAACAACTTAGCAAATTAGAGATTAATTTGAGCGATAAAGACCGCCAACTGTTAATTGATTTAATGAATAAAATCAGTAAATTAGATATCGATTTTAGTAAATGGGGCAGTCAATTAGAAGACTTAAGTAGTACGTTAAAAGATAAACTAGGTAGCATTTCAGAAGATATTAAAAGCGATTCTGGCTTTTGGGCAAGTGTTAAAAACTTTTTCCAAAAAATAGCGGACGGTATTAGCGGCCTTTTTAGCTAATAGCTTAAAATACCATTTAAGAGACTACTCCACACTATAGGTATGGAGTAGTCTTTTCTATTGTGAAAAAGCTTTTGAGCATTGTAATTGCAATAGAAATATTAGAGTGATATTATATGTTTAATAAATTATCTCGAATTCGAGATATGTAAAGTTGTTTTTAGGAGGCGTTTAATATGTCATTACATTTAGCAGGAATCCATCACGTTTCAGCAATTACAGCTAATGCAGAAAAAAACCATCATTTTTTTACGAAAATTTTAGGAATGCGTCTTGTGAAAAAAACTGTGAATCAAGACAATACATCTTCGTATCATCTATTTTACGCGGATGCAGTTGGTACACCTGGATCAGATATGACGTTTTTTGATATTCCCATAGCTGGTCGAACCTACCCGGGAGTTTCAAGTATTAACAACACAGCTTTCCGAATAAAATCTAATGAAGCACTACAATATTGGAAAAATCGCTTTAAAAAATTAGAAATAGAGCATGATGAGGTTATGGAGCGCTTCGGACGCCAAACACTAACATTTCGTGATTTTGAAGGCTCACGTTTAATGCTTGTTGTAGATGATGGAGAAGGGGTGCCTTACGGAGAAGCATGGACAAAAACGGATATACCAATAGAATATGGGATAGTTGGATTAGGTCCTATAACATTAACCGTCCATTTAGCAGCTCCTACTGAAACTGTATTGTCGAAAGTTTTGGGATTTGAAAAAGCGGGAACATATCCTTCGGCAATACCCAATATGCCAGATATCATTGTTTATACAACAGGTGAAGGTGGCGCTGGAGCTGAAGTGCACATAGAAGAACGTCCAGACCTTCCTAAAGAACGCCCAGGTAGAGGAAGCGTGCACCATGTCGCATTCCGAGTAAATACTTTTGAAGAGTATAATCTTTGGGAAAAGCACCTGCGACAACAGGGTTTCCATACTTCAGGAAAAGTAGATCGCTTTTATTTCCGGTCAATTTATTTCCGTGAACCAAACGGTTATTATTCGAACTAGCAACAGATGAACCAGGTTTTACATCGGATGAACCACTTGAAACTTTAGGAGAACAATTAGCATTACCACCATTCTTAGAGCCTCAACGTGATAAAATTGAAGCGAAATTGCGACCATTAACACTGTCAGAATAAATTGTGCTACACTAAATTAAAAAAGGGGTGTGTAATATGGAATTTCAATTAAATAATCGTGGCAACGAAGAATTCGCTTTTGAGTACAAAGAAAAAGATGAATTATTAGCGGAAATTAGTTGGACAAAATTAGGGGATATTATGGTTGTTGACCATACATTTGTATCCGAAAAATTACGTGGACAAGGTGTTGCAAAAAAACTATTAGATCGTGCAGCTGATTATGCTAGAGAAAAAGATTTCAAGATTGAAGCTGTTTGCACGTATGTAGTAGCCGCTTTTGAAAAATCAAATGCATATGATGACATTAAAGTATAATTACTTTCATACAATTGAACAGTAGGTTTAACGAAGCAG
This sequence comes from Viridibacillus sp. d25.2, assembly GCF_055456015.2. Lineage (NCBI taxonomy): Bacteria > Bacillati > Bacillota > Bacilli > Caryophanales > Caryophanaceae > Viridibacillus > Viridibacillus sp. d25.2. The sequence goes on from NZ_CM196652.1 coordinate 530,532, forward strand.
CTCACTAAATATTTAGTGGGCTGTTTTTAATAAAAGTGAAACCAAATTAAAGGTTGTACGTAAAGTAAATAGAAATGATAAATTAGAGGTGATTAGATGAAGAGAACGGGAGAAATGGCTTTAGGTATTATAGGTTCTGTTATTAACGTACTTGTAATTATTTTACTTACAGTAATGATAATCGGTATCTCAACATTTGCGAATGATTCAACATTCACAGATGAGGTATTGTCAGATGTGCAGAATGATCCAACTTTAAGTTCTGGTGAGATAGAAGCGCTAACTGCTTTTATCGATAATATGCCAACTTATATAAATGCATTTGGATGGTTTGGTGTTGCATTATTAGTAGTATCACTTGCACTTGGCATTTTAGGTGTTGTATATATTAGAAAAAGTGATAAACAAAATGTAGCAGGTACCTTCTTTATATTAGCAGGGGTATTCGCTGGAATTATCTCGGTAACTGCAATTTTATTTTATATTGCAGCGATCATGAGCTTTGTAAGGAAGCCAAAAGTTGAAGAAATAGATACTTTTTATGTAAACGAATAAAACAAAAGAGCTCTGAGTAAAAAACTGAGGGTACTGTAAAACTTATGTTTTTAAAATGTAATGTTCTTCAATAGTAAACACCGGCACTTTTTGTTTGATTTTGAACAGAAAGTGCCGGTGTTTTTTTGTATTCCCCTTATTATTCATTTAATAGCTTTAAGATACGTTTCAAATTCACCGCAAATATTGTTGAAGCTTCTTGGATTTTTAGACCAAATAAACCCGCCGATTTTGCCGTATTGTAGCCATGCGGATTTTTCTACTCACTATTCTTCTTTTCTTCAATTTTATAGCGCTTTTTCTCTAAGCCTAGAAAAACGATAAAACTAGTTGATTGGAGTGCAGGCGGCGACTCCTTGGGGAACTAACGAACATCTTGAGACCCCGCAGGAGCGTTAGCGACGAGGAGGCTCAAGGTTCGTCCCCAGGAAAGCGTCCGCCGGAACGGAAATTAACGGCATCGAAGAAAAAGCCATGGCAGAAACTATTAATCGTTTCCGCATAAATGAATTTGTTGTTCTATACCTAAGGCGAAAAAGTTCCTTGTGAACTATTAGTGAATATATTTCAAAATTGTCCGATTTTTTTATTTGCTTAGCAGTAATTAAGTCGAAAAGGTATAGAAAATGTGAAATAATGAATACTAAGGAGTGATAGATAATGGCATGGAAAGAACGGACATTTGAAGAGTTAACAACGACAGAGCTTTATCGCATACTACAATTACGCATAAATGTATTTGTAGTTGAGCAGAAGGCTTACTATGCAGATCTGGATGACCATGATCAAAATTGTATACATGTAACGTATGAGCAAGATGGAAAACTAATTGCTTATGCACGTGTTGTCCCTTCAGGTGAAAAATTCGAAAAGGCTTCATTTGGCCGTGTAATCGTTTTACCAGAAGCCAGAGGAACAGGACTAGCACAAGAACTTATTAAAAGAGTAATGGTGATTTTAGAACGTAATTGGCCTGAAGCAGATATTTTTATAGAAGCTCAAGCCTATTTGCAAAAATTCTATGGTGCTTTTGGATTTGAAGCTGTTTCTGAGGAATATATTATGGAATGTTTACCTCATATTGATATGGTGTTCAAGCGAAAAAAATAGTATTTTTACAAAGTGAAATTAAATGTCATGTTTAGTTATTTGGAAATAAGGTAAATAACATAGTATGATGGAACAAAATATTGGAAGGAATGATGTTCAATGGCAAAAGGTAAATCTTTAGTAATCGCAGGTATCGCAGCAGGTGCATATGCATACTTCCGCAAAAAAGAAAACCGTGATAAAGCTGTAGTTGCATTTAATAATACGAAGGTTAAAGTTAATTCATTTATTGAAGCGCAAAAACACAATTGTTCTGATTTAACTGAAGCAGGGCACCCAAACCCTTATGATGAGGGTGATTCTAGAATGGTAGATGAAGGTGCGCTAACAAGTGTTCGATATTACAACGCTGAAGTTCAGGATGATGGACAAGATAATTCATTTGATGATCCAGAACAGCCTGCAGAAGATAAAAAATAATAATAAAGTAAAAGCTAATTGTAGTAAATCTACAGTTAGCTCTATTTTTTTATTAACGAATACAAAAAAGAGGAGCCCAAATCTTTGAAATATCAAAGATTTGAACAACCTCTTATAATTAAGCTATTTAGAACTGAGTTATTTTACTTCTTCAGGCTCTGGAGTTAGCATTTGACCGTATTTAGCAAGGTTTGTATGGAACTCAAAAGCTTTTTCTAATACGTGTGGAGTTTGTCCACCACGTGCATTAGCTTCTTCTACATATGCATTTAAAGCACCTTTGAATTTAGGGTGAGCACAGTGTTCGATAATTAGTGCAGCACGTTCACGAGGAGCAAGTCCACGTAAATCAGCATAACCTTGTTCAGTTACAATTACATCTACGTCATGCTCTGTATGGTCAACGTGAGATACAAATGGTACTACTGAAGAGATTTTGCCGCCTTTAGCGTATGATTTAGTAACGAAGATAGATACACGAGAATTACGTGTAAAGTCTCCTGATCCACCGATACCATTCATCATTTTAGTACCGCTTACGTGAGTTGAGTTTACGTTTCCGTAGATATCAAGCTCAAGTGCAGTATTAATAGCGATTAAGCCCATACGACGGATTAGTTCTGGGTGGTTAGAGATTTCCTGTGGACGTAATAATACTTTGTCTTTGTATTTTTCTAAATTGTAATAAACAGATTCCATTTTCTCTTGAGAAAGTGTTGTAGAGCAACCACTAGCAAATTTAACTTTACCAGCATCGATTAAGTCGAATACAGCATCTTGTAAAACTTCAGAGTAAACTTCTAAATCTTTGAATTCAGAATCTAACATACCGTGAAGTACAGCATTTGCAACTGAACCAACACCAGATTGCATTGGAGCAAGTTCTTCCGTTAAACGTCCCTCTTTGATCTCGTTACGTAAGAAACCAAGTAAATGAGAAGCGATTTGATCTGTTTCAGCATCTGGTGGAACGATTGCAGATTCAGAGTCTTCTTGATTTGTAATGACAATACCAGCAACTTTATCTAAATCTAAAGGAATACCGATAGTACCAATACGATCAGAAGCGTTTAACAATGGAATTGGACCACGTTCACCTTGGTTATCTGGAACATAGATATCATGCATACCTTCAAGAGCTGGGTAAGAAGCAAGGTTTAACTCGATAATAACTTTATCGGCAGTTTTAATGAAGATTGGTGAGTTACCAACAGAAGTTGTTGGAATTAACATGCCGTCTTCAGTGATTGCTACTGCTTCGATAATAGCTACGTCTACGCCTTTCATAGCTCCTTGGCGTAAGTATTCAGCAGTAATAGATAAATGTTGGTCGATATAGTACATGTCGCCATTGTTAATGTGACCACGCATTGCGCTATCAGATTGGAAAGGTACGCGTTTGCCAATAATGCCTGCATCAGACATGATCGTATCGATATCAGAACCTAGAGATGCACCTGTATATACATCGACTTTGAACTTCTCGTTTTTAGAGCGCTCTACTAAAGCCATTGGTACTGCTTTCGCATCCCCTGAGCGTGTGAAGCCACTTAGACCAAGTGCCATACCATCTTGAATTAAAGATGCAGCCTCCTCAGCTGTAATTACCTTTTTCGCAAGTTCTGCATGACGAAGTCTTTCTTCGATTTTTACTGTCATTACTATCATCCTCTCTGCTTGATGAATACTTTTCTATCATTATTACACAAAATTCTTATAAATTAGCCTTGTATGAAGATTATACCTATTTTTATATTATCACCGAATTGTCACATTTGCTCGAAAAAAGCATGAAAAGGCTTAAAACTAGTTCGAAAGAGAAAAAAAACGCGTAAACGAGAAAAAGCTGTCTTAAAAGACAGCTTTTTCTTATGTTTACTTAGAATCCCAGTGAACGACGGAAATAGCTTGCGTAACGTTGACTGACAGGAATTCTTGTTCCGTCCTTCATAATCAATAAGAAGGTTGAATGAGAATCCGGTTGAATTTCTTCAATATAATCGATATTAACAATGTATGAACGATGGCAACGGATGAAAGAGTCCGGAGATAAGAAAAGCTCTAAATCACTTAAATTCAAACGATGATAGCCTTCTTTATACATTGTTTTCACAAAAGTTTTGCGAAGTTGAGTTTCTAAATAGATAACTTCTTTATGTTTGACAGGGTACCAACAGTCATCGATTTTAATCGTAATGTAGTTTGTAAGGAAAGGAGATGGCTTTTGTGGGAAAATAGCTGTAATAGCCCCTTTGGTTTCCCCTTCTTCCATTAACGGAATACTCATTCCATAGTAAGGAACGCCGAATACTTCAGGTTCGATAAATGAATTGATTTTTTGTCCGTAACGAAGAGCTTGGTGTGTTGCTGAACCTTCAGGGATTAGATCACCCGGTTTGATTTTTAAATCAACTTTTTTACTTGGCTGATAATATAAGTATTCTTCAGTATCTGAAATAACGATTGAAGTGTTATCAGGGAAAAATTCCTTAATAATTTGTATCAATTCCTCGATAGATCGTGGATCCATAAATCCATACCTCGTTTCTTTCCATTCTTAAGTACTTTTCTAACATTTTACTATAGTTTAAAGACGAATTTAAGTAAAGAGAATCATTGGAATAATAAAAAATTATTTAGTGGAATCAGGATGAAACAAAAGATACATAATTTGCTTCTTTCATACTATAGTTTTGTCATAAGAGTTTGTAAGGAATTGTAGCATGCTTTGCAAAATAAATAAATTTCATCCCCTTTAATTAATATTAATGGATAAATATTGTATAATATATATATATCGCCTGTAAAATTAGTGAGAACAACGTCCTATAATATCGTTTTTTACAAATTTTGCTTAGAAAGGAATAAAACTATTTTCATATTACCAATTTCGTTATATAGTTAATTAAAGTCTATTATAAAACATGCGCATATTGTAGAAAGATGGGGAGTATATGCTACAACACCAATATTCTATTTCAGAAGCTATTTCAAAGAGGTATTTCCAAGAGATTGAAACGATGAACCGCTATGAAGGTATTGAAAAATTTTTTGAAATTGAATCCCAACTGTTAAGAGAGATTTATCAATTAGAGGCTGAAGCTTCAAAGGAATCTTTGCGTCTTCTAATTGATATTTTATCTGAGCGTTCTGGGAAGCACTTTTTCAGGGCGATCAGGCATTATTTTGTTGTACTTTCATCAGTTGTTACGAGAAAACTTATTGAGAACCAGGCACCATCTAAAAAGGCATTTGCCTTTAACGCCGCTTGCGTTGAGATGATTGATCAACGTATGAATGACGCAGAGTTTTTACAGTTTGCGGATGATTTAATAGAATTCTATATTTATGTGATTTCTGAAAGAAAGCAGCCTTCTTACAAGCATCAAACCGTCAATAAAGTCATTATGTTTATTGATGATGAGGTAGAGACAGACTTATCTGTAGAAGATATTGCACAGTACTTTACGATCAGTACAAGTCATCTGTCACGTATCTTCAAGGAACATGTGGGAATTACATTAGTAGAGTATTTGAACGTGAGGCGTGTAGAGGAATCGCAGTATTATTTAAGGCATACAAATAAAAGTATTTCAGATATTTCAGAGCAATTCCACTTCTGTAATCAGAGCTACTATACACGTATTTTCAAAAAGTATGTAGGGTTAACACCTAAGCATTTTAGAGACCAACCAAATCATGAGTACTTTCGTTTCCAACTACCAGACCGAAATATTTGAAAATATTGATAGTTTACTTCTTCTTTGATTTGAAATGTACTATATATTTAAGGTATACTTCACTATAGTTTGAGAAATTGTAGGTGAGAAAATTGAAGAAGAAACTTGGGTTACTCTCAATGCTTGGTTTAGCGCCGTTTGTGCTAGCTGGTTGTGATTCAGTGAAAAACCAAGAAGGCTTTTTTTATAGTTTGTTCGTAAAGCCAATGGAATTTGTTTTGAATTTCTTTGGAAATACGTTATTTACAGATAGTTACGGATTAGCCATCATCTTAATTACGGTTCTTATTCGCCTTATCTTAATGCCGTTTATGCTTAAAAACTATAAGCATCAACAAGGTATGAAGACGAAGATGGATAAGTTAAAACCTGAAATGGATGATATCCAAAAGAAATTAAAAGCAGCAAAAACAAAAGAAGAACAAATGGCATTGCAACAAGAAATGATGGGTCTATATCGTAAACATGGAGTCAATCCATTGAATATGGGTTGTTTACCAGTAGTGATACAAATGCCAATCATCATGGGTCTTTATTATGCAATCCTTTATTCAACTGAGGTTCAAGCCCATCAATTCTTATGGTTTAGTCTAGGTAAACCAGATATTATTATGACATTGGTTGCTGGTGCGATTTACTTCGTTCAAGCACAAGTGTCGTTATGGACTGTACCTGAGCAACAAAAATCGCAAATGAAATTAATGATGTATATTTCGCCGATTATGATTATGTTCATCTCATTCTCAAGTATGGCAGCTTTACCACTTTACTGGTCTGTCAGCGGTGCGATTTTAATATTCCAAACATATCTTGGTCGCAAGTTCTATTCAGAACATCCGGAAAAGGCAGCAAAATAGTAATACAATGATCGGGGCAGATAGTGTCCCGATTTTTTTGGAGGAAAATACTTTGAAAATAAAAAATATTACAGGTGTATTAGTTGTCATCACGAGTTTACTGGCGCTATATTTCATCATTAAACAGAACTTTAATGTAGCTATACTATTCATCACATTAATGTTCACGGTAACGAATGCTTTTAGAGCAAAAGATTTTAAAGAAAAAGGTTTTGAAAAAGAGGCTAAATGGATGCGGGGAATGTCTATTTTCTTCGGGATAGCTACTTTAGCGATATTAGTAGTTAACTTCATGTAACCGTAATATGAAACGATATCTGGCGGTTACTAGATATCGTTTTTATTGTTTGATGAAACATTACCATATAGAGAACGTCTATATAAAAGAGATTTGGTAGTCGATGGTTCTATGTATTCACGTAAAATCAGCATAAAATATACAAAAGAAGGACAGGTATCGAATAAACATGAGTAAAAATAATCATATCGAATTTCCATTTAAGATGATGGCTTCATTTGCGGTTTTTGCGTTAATGATGTCAGGATGTGGGAATGAAGGTACTGAAAATAAAGAAGAACAATCATCAAAAACAACTGAAACATTTCATGAAGATATAGAAACACAAGATTCAAAAAAGAATGAACAAGAAGAAGTGCGTGACGCTGGAGGCTATATTGTAGGTCAAGAGCTTCCTAAAAAAGCCACTTATATAAATGCAATATTAATTGCTAGTAAAAGGTATCCATTACCTGCCGACTTTGCTCCAGGTGAAAATCCTGAAGCGCGTGCAGCTTATGAAGAATTAAATGCTGCAGCTTTACTAGAGGGCTATACTTTTAATGCATTTAGTACTTATCGTTCTTATGACCGCCAAGTTGAGTTGTATGCTAATTATGTAAATAGAGATGGCAAAGAAGCAGCAGATACGTATAGTGCCCGTCCTGGTTATTCTGAACATCAAACAGGATTAGCTTTTGATATTGGTGAAGTAGGAAATGAACAATTTTTTGCAGATGAAGGTTTTGGTGCAACTGAAGCGGGTAAATGGCTTGCAAAAAATGCCCATAAGTATGGATTTATCATGCGCTATCCGGAAGGAAAAGAAAAAGTTACAGGTTACATGCATGAAGCATGGCATTTCCGTTACGTAGGAAAAGATATTGCTAAAGATATCTATAGCAATAAAAGCACATTAGAAGAATACTTAGAAATAGGAAAGTAAATTGCTATATAATAGGAAAGCCTTCTGAATATCCATTCAGAAGGCTTTTTTGTTTATAATATAGGGGATAGTAAACGAGATATTGATTCTTTTATTTTAATAATGCGAGAACGGTTAGCATATTTTTCAGGAGTCAATTCTGTGCATAACTGCATATCTTGTTCAAAAAGCTCTGCTAATTGATGGGAAGTTTCCCGATCATATATAAATGCATTTACTTCGAAATTCAATTTGAAGCTACGGAAATCGATATTAGCAGTGCCAACTGTAGAAGCTTCATCATCAATGACGATCATCTTCGTATGCAAGAAACCATTTTCATAAATATATATTTTAGCTCCTGCTTTAATGAGCTGACCAATATAAGAATAAGTTGCCCAGTAAACAAACATATGATCAGGTTTGTTAGGTATCATAATACGTACATCAATCCCAGATAAGCATGCGATTCTCACTGCATCCATAAAACTATCATCTGGGATAAAATAAGGTGTTTGAATATAAACGTATTTTGTTGCCATTCCTATTAATTTTAAATAACCGATTTTAATTTGTTCCCATTCTGAATCAGGGCCACTAGAAACTATTTGCAAACCAACTTCACCTTTACGAGAAAAAGTAGGGAAGTATCGATCAGAATATTCAATATCCTGGTTATCAGATGCTTGATTCCAGTCTAAAATGAAGCGAGTTTGAAGTGGATGTACAGAGCTTCCTTCAATACGTAAATGTGTATCGCGCCAGTAGCCAAATTTTTTGTTTAATCCAAGATATTCGTCGCCGACATTGAATCCACCAATATATCCTGTTCGACCGTCTACGATAACAAGTTTACGGTGGTTTCGATAATTCAAACGAGGATTAATGAGCGGTAAAATTGAAGGGAAAAATACCTCTACCTCACCGCCAGCTTCTATTAATTGCTTGAAGTGTCTCTTGTGAACACCCCTTGAACCCATTTCATCATACAATACCCTTACTTGTATCCCTTGCTTCGCTTTTTTAATTAACCCATTTAAGATATGAGTTCCTAAGTTATCCATCTTGAAAATATAGTATTGAATATGGATATGGTCTTTCGCTGCTTCAATATCCTTTAGTAGAGATTTGAATTTCTCAGCACCATCAGAATAGATTTTCACTGCGTTATCTTGTGTTAAAACAGCGTGATTTGTACTTAGGTGCATATAGATGAGGTCTTTATAATGTGCTGCATCATCTAATCGATATTCGAATGTCCCATCTTCAATAGCTTCCATCTGATAATCAATTAGTTTTTCAATCCCAATTTTCTTGCGACCTTCCCATCGGAAAAGATGCTTTTTACGTAATTTACGACCTAATAGTAAATATAATATGAATCCGCCAACTGGGAAGAAGAATAGGACCAATATCCAAGCCCATGTCGAGGAAGGTTCACGTCTTTCTAAAAATATAATGGGGATTGCTAATAAGATGTTCAACGATAAGGTAAGGGGCACTATAAATGAAAAAAACGTTACAATCAAACGTTACACCTTCTTCCATTATTTCTTTCCTTTAGTATATCGTATATGTCTATAAGAAAGAAGGAGGTACCAATTTTCTAAATTTTTCTTAAAACCTACTTGACCAATAGGGATTAATGATTTAATGTATTCTATATAATTATCATTTATGTTTTTCTTTACTAGGAGGATTTACTATGAGTATTTTATTGACATCACTCAATGTTGTAGTACTTTTACTGCTCATTGGTTTATTAATTATTATGCACCGCAAACATATATCTTTTTCGAAAAGGGTATTTGCTGGTCTAGGTTTAGGAATTATATACGGGTTAATCTTGCACTTTGCGTATGGCGTTGATGCACAAGTATTAGCAGATTCAGTTGGATGGTTTAGCATCATTGGATCGGGATATGTAAAATTACTTCAAATGGTTGTAATGCCATTAGTATTTATCTCTATACTTTCAGCGTTTACGAAAGTCATTATCGGTAAAAACTTTGGGAAAATGGCTACACTTATTTTATTTATCTTAGTTGGTACAACGGCAGTCGCCGCTGCGGTGGGTATTGCTTCAGCTGTAGGCTTTCAATTGGATGCATCACAAATCGTCCAAGGTGATGCAGAGATGCAACGTGGTGAAGATATTGCTGCAAAATCAGCAGATATTGGTGAAAAAACATTACCACAACAAATTATTGATTTGCTCCCAGCTAATCCATTTTTAGATTTAACAGGCGCTCGTTCTACTTCAACAATTGCAGTTGTTATTTTCGCAGCATTCCTAGGATTTGCTTATTTAGCAGTTAAACGTAAAGACGAAAAGACAGCAGATACAATAAAAGTAGGAATTGATGCAATCTATGCTTTAGTAATGGGTGTTGTGAAAATCGTTTTACGTTTAACACCATTCGGTATTTTGGCAATTATGGCGTCAACGGTTGCAACATCAGATTTTAGTGCAATCTACAATATGGGTAAATTCGTTGTTGCCTCATATGTAGCATTAATCTTTATGTTCATCGTTCACTTATTGATTGTGACTGCATCAGGTTTAAATCCAATCACTTATGTGAAAAAAGTGGCACCAACATTATTATTTGCCTTCACTTCACGTTCTAGTGCAGGTGCATTACCACTTAATATTCAAACACAAACAAATCGTTTAGGTGTTTCAGAGGGCGTAGCAAATTTCTCTGGTTCATTTGGTTTATCAATTGGTCAAAATGGGTGTGCAGGTATTTATCCAGCTATGCTTGCTGTTATGATTGCGCCAAGTGTTGGAATTAACCCATTAGAACCATCATTTATTTTCACGTTGATTGCTGTAGTAGCAATTAGCTCTTTCGGTGTGGCAGGTGTTGGCGGTGGTGCAACATTCGCGGCAATCCTTGTATTATCAGCGATGAATTTACCAGTAGCCCTTGCAGGTGTTTTGATTTCTGTTGAACCTTTAATTGACATGGGGCGTACAGCGTTAAATGTAAATGGTTCAATGACTGCAGGTGTCGTAACTGCACGTGTGACGGGTGAATTAGATAAAGATATCTTTGACACTGAAACATCTCAAGAATTAACCGAAATTTAATGTATTTATTGAAAGCAAGCTCTAGTCTAACTTAGAGCAATTGACTGTAGACAAACTCGAAAAAAAGAGTTTTCTACAGTCTTTTTATTTGTATATAGGATAGATCAGGTTTTCCGAAGCTTACCGCTCGCTTACCGCGGGCGAGCCGCCGAGCCGCTTCGTCGCTACACTCCTGCAGGGTCTCGTCTGTCTCGCTAATCCCGCAGGAGTCGAGGGACGCTTCTCCGAACCAATAAAGTGCTCCCTTCTGATTTCTGTGTATATAGGATAGATCAGGTTTTCCGAAGCTTACCGCTCGCTTTCCGCGGGCGAGCCGCCGAGCTGCTTCGTCGCTACACTCCTGCAGGGTCTCGTCTGTCTCGCTAATCCCGCAGGAGTCGAGGGACGCTTCTCCAAACCAATAAAATGCTGCCCTCTGATTTCTGTGTATACAGGATAGATCAGGTTTTCCGAAGCTTACCGCTCGCTTACCGCGGGCGAGCCGCTCGCTTACCGCGGGCGAGCCGCCGAGCCGCTTCGTCGCTACACTCCTGCAGGGTCTCGTCTGTCTCGCTAATCCCGCAGGAGCCGAGGGACGCTTCTCCGAACCAATAAAGTGCTGCCCTCTTTTCAAGCGCCTTTTTTAAATACGTCTCAGGTCTGATATGGTATATCTTGCTTTTTGGTATAGTAAATATAAGGAAAGAGGTGCTGGAGTGAAAAAAGTATTGGTTAGTATATTTTTAGTAGCGATAATTATAGTTTGTGGCTTTTATTATTTTACAGGAATGAAGATGAAAGATGCGTCTATCGAGAAGGAGATTAAGATAACAGATGTAGATGCAATTGAGGTGTTAAGTTCATCGATTGATATTGAAGTCGTTGAAGGCAAAGGGGATAAGGCAGTTTTCACTATATCCGGAAAGGTAAATCCTAATTTAGCGAGGAAAATATCTTTAGATGTGAAAAAAAGTGGTCGCTCTATCGTTGCTGAAGCAAAATTTAAAAAATTATTCTCATTTATTAATTTTTACAGAGGTTCAGTTAGCTTAAAAGTAGCATTGCCGAAAGCTATGTATGAGAAAATAACCGTGAATACTTCGTCGGGTGATGTAGCTTATGTAGATGTTTCTACGAAAGAATTAGCTATTCGAGCATCTTCAGGTGATATAGCTGGGGAAAATATCGTTGTAGATGGTGACGTAGAATTAACTACTTCAAGTGGAGATATAAATGTCCGAGATATGCAGATGAAGAACATCGTTATGGATGCAACTTCTGGGGATGTTACCAGTCAGAGTATTACTGTAGATGGTGAAGCAAAATTAACTACTTCAAGTGGAGAGATCGCATCTCAGAATTTTAAAGCAAAGAACATAATAATGGATGCGACTTCAGGTGATATAGCAGCGGATTATATAGCTGGAGAAATTATAGCGAAAACTAGTTCAGGTGATATAGAATTGTTATTAGATTCAGTGAAGGACGATATAACACTTAATACCACAAGTGGAGAAACAGCGGTAATATTGAAAAACAAGGCAGATAATTTAGGTGTAGATTATATAAGTGATTCAGGTGATGGAACAGTAATACATTCTGGTATGACTTTTAAAGAGAATAAAGATCATAGAATTGTGGGCGAAATCGGTAACGGAAACCCGATTATCAAATCTCGAACAAACTCAGGTGATTTTGAATTAATTGCACAATAATAGAAAATGGGAAATTACCTCCTTTTTTTCGTAGCCATTTAGCTATAAAATGAAAGTAGTAGAAAATATTCCTGTTTTGTAACTAATAGTATTAATATGGAAACTTCTATTTAAACATTTCGTTATTATAGTAAAACGTTAAAGGGGCTCTTCTATGTATTGGTGTAAAATTGCGCAAACAGAACAAGAATTTGATGAAATCGCCAAGCTTAACTACGAAACATTTGTAGAAGAAATTCCTCAGCATGAGCCAGACCCTAGTGGGCGACGTGTCGATGCTTTTCATCACGAAAATATGTACTTAGTTGTACTGAAGGATGAAGAGCTCGTTGGTATGGTTGCTTTTCGTGATCATCGACCTTTCTCTTTGGATAAAAAGATTGGTCAGGTGGAGAAGTTATTACCTGCAGACGCGTTATTAGGTAGGCTTTGTGAGGTGCGATTGCTAGCTGTTAAAAAGGAGCATCGTAACGGTCGTGTATTTTTTATGCTAACTCGAGCGTTAATTGATTATGCTTACGAAAATGGCTATGGCGCTGCAGTTATCTCTGGTACTGTACGCGAAGAAAAATTGTATATGCAAATGGGATTTGAGGCATTTTCAGAGCCGGTTGGGGCAGATGATGCAAAATTCATTCCGATGGTGTTAACGGCGGAGCGTTATGAAAAATCGTTAGCAGGTCGTTTTAAGCAACGACGTTACTCCTTTTATCCAGGACCAGTTCAACTAACAGAGGATATTCAAGCGCCTTTACTAAAGACGCCAGTATCTCATCGTTCCTATTCTTTTTCTAGAACAATCGATCAGGTGCGTAGTAAACTGGAAGTACTAAGTGGAGCAAGTTATGCTCATTTGCTGTTAGGAAGCGGTACATTGGCGAATGAAGCAATGATTGCTCAGCTTACTAAACTCCCTGGAAGAGGGTTAATTGTTACAAACGGTGCCTTTGGTGAGCGCTTGCAACAGCAAGCAGAGCGTTGGCATTTAAAACATGATTGGTTACGTTATGATTGGGGCCAATCTTTTAACGAAGCAGAATTAGCACTTATTTTAAAACAGTCAGATTTTGAGTGGCTGTTAATTGCTCATGGTGAAACATCTACTGGAATGTTAAATAATCTAGAGATGGTACAAAATCTATGCGAGACATATAATGTAAAGCTTTGCATGGATTGTGTAAGTTCTTTTGGAACATACCGTTTTTCACTGGAGAAGGTATTTATAGCAACAGCGGTTAGTGGTAAGGCAGTTGGCACAATGAGTGGTATAGCCGTAGTATTTTCAAATCATGTTATTGCAAAAAGTGAGCAACTTCCATCGTATATTGATTTAGGCAATTATTCTAATCATCATATTCCATTTACCTATCCAGCGCAGTTGATGGAGAGTTTTAACAACGCGCTACTAGCTTATACTGAAGGAAATCGCTACGATTTATTGCAAGCACGATATGAAAAATTACAACAGGCAGCTACTGATGGTGACTTCACTTTCTTAACAACTGAGGGCTATCCAATGATCGTCACGTTGAAGGCGGATGAATCTTTAACAAATATGGCTGACGCTGCAGCGATAAATGGTTTCCATTTACACTATGAAAGTGCGTATTTAAAAGAACGTGGATGGGTACAAATTTCAATCATCCAACCGGACTTTGATGAAGCGTGGGGACGTTTTAAGAAATGGTATAGTAAATATAAGGAATACAGAAAACTTAAATGTTGAATAAGCTTGTATAACTACTATGACTAGAGCTCAACGAAAAAGCAGATGGTGCTAACGCCCATCTGCTTTCTTTTTTAGCTTTTCATATGTGTCATTAATAAATTGCTTATAAGGTGTATTGATAAAAGGTTCGACTAAATCTACACCGATTTTAGCTTCTTCTAATGCTTTTGATAATTGACCTTGTTGCTCATAGCATAAGGCTTTATAAGCATATAATTCATTTTGCATAGATAAATCATATGGGTGATGATCGCAATCAGGAAATCCGTCTATTTTCTCAAATGCTTCTAGCGCCTCTTCATACCGCTTCATCCCAAATAATGATTTACCTTTTTCAATATAGTAAAAGGCGTCAAAGTCGTAGAATTGCTCAGCAAATTCACTTCCTTTTTCATAGTCTTTTACAAAACTATTATAGTAATGGGCTTTCGCGAATAGGATAAAGCCCTTTGTTTCAATATCATCTGTAAAGTCAGCATATTGAGAGAGCTTGTTCAAATAATATTGTACGTCTTGATCGTTACCACTCATCATTTCTTTGAACGCAGCTAATCGATAAAGGTCATCGATGCGATAGAAAATACGTGCCTCCTTCGATAGTTTGATTGCTTCGTTCATGACCCCAAGACCTTCTTCATCCAGCCCTATTGCCAAGTATCTAATAGCTACCATATAAAGTAAATCGAGATTTGGTAGTTCATCTATTACATAGTGATTCATTTCCATTTCTTTTTTCACTACTAGCAATATATTTAGCGACTCTTCGTAATTATAATCAATGAACTCAGAAGTTGATTTTAAAAAATAGGCACGAAGCCAATCGTTCATTAAATTCATCTTTTTGAAGATTTGAATAGCTCGATCTAATGGCTCTTCCCAATGTGTCTTTTCTACACCGTATTTAGCTTCAGCGTATAACACTAGGAGTTGTCCTGCTTCGTAGCTAACGGGGAGTCGATCTACATAAGGCTCGATTAGTTGTATTCTTTCACGTTGGGAATCAATGGTTTTTAACAGCTTAGGGACCTTGATACTTTTTACTTTCTCAAGTAACTCACGTAATTCTGATGCGCTAACTTCCTCCAATAATTCACTTACTTCAATTCCGAGCTGTTCTGCAATATATGCTAAGCTATCCATGGAAGGATTGGCTTTATCGTTTTCAATTAGACTAAGCATACCTTTTGTTAAGCGGTCGCCTGCTAGTTCTGCTAATGTAAGCTTTCGCTCTTTGCGGAGTTTACGTATACGCATTCCAAGAGTCTCCATACAGACACCTCACTATTTTTTAATTTGTTTAATTATATTAAACTTTAGCTTGCAATGGAAGTCAAGTGCATGTTATTATTTGTTTAATCATATTAAACATTTAAATTAAATTAAACTAAAGGTGGAGATGCCAAGTGAACGAAGCTTTAAAGTTAAAGAAAGCGACTTATCATTTATGGACTTTTACGATTAGTAAAATGATTTCTACATTGGGTTCCAATGTATTAGCGTTTGGTATTAGTTTATACATTTTGGCGATGACGGGATCAGCGACTTCTTTTGCCGTGAATATGATTTGTTCCATTATTCCAAGGACTTTGTTAGCACCAGTAGCAGGTATGATGGCTGATAAATATTCGAAGAAACACATCATATTAATCGCTCAAGCATGTACCGTATTAACTATGGGTGGACTCCTTACGTATGCATCTATATTCGGGATGTCAGTAACAGCAATCTATATTACTACAGCAATTTATTCAATTACATCAACATTTACTGGCATTACGTTTTCTTCTTCTATAGCAAATTTAGTCGATGGAGAACGTTTGCAAAAGGCTACCTCATTTAATCAAGCTTCATTGTCTGTAGCGGCAATTGGTGGTCCTGCCCTAGGTGGGATGATGTATGGTTTCGTTTCGATAGAAGTATTCTTAATGATTCATATGGCTGCATACGCTACAGCTTTTTTACTCGAAGCAACAATGGATTTTAAATTGTATTCAAAAAAAGAAGATAAAAGTGAAGGAGATAAAGAAAGCTTTTTACAAAACTTTAAAGAAGGATTTAGATATTTAAAAACAAAGCGTGTCGTCTTAATTATTATATGGGCTGCGCTTTGGATTAACTTTTTCTTTTCGGCTTTGAGTGTGGGTGGAACTTATGTGTTAGTTCAATTGTTACATGTGAATTCACGACATATCGGAATTATTGAGGCATCAGGTGCAGTTGGGATGCTTGTAGCGTCTATTTATTTCGCGACAAGAAAGCAAGTGAAATATCCGTTATTATTTTCAAAACGATCTATATTGTTATTGGCCATATCATTAGGTTTAATGACTGTTCCACTGTGGATAGATTTCCCGTATATTTGGATAGTTATTTTTTATATAATTATTTTTATAAGCTTTTCTGTATTTGGTGTATTTACGAATACACCAATTGGCGTCATGATGCAAACGGAAGTAGAGGAAGAATATCGTGGGAGAGCGTTCGGTATTCTAGAAACAATGGCGGGGGCGATGATGCCACTTGGAACGCTGCTGTTTGGGTTATTATTTGATAAGTTCCCCGCACAGTGGATCTTGCTCGGCTCAAGTGGTTTCCTTATTATCATAACGCTTTATATGCTAAGATCCTCCGTACTAAAAGAGGCTTATCCGGAATTAGCAAAAGAAACAAAGTCATTTAAATTGACAGAAAAAATCCAGCAACCATAATGGCTGCTGGATTTTCACTTTTATTCTGAAACACGTAATGTTTTTTTAGTTGACTTGAATAATAGGATGATTAGAATACTTACTATCGCTAGTGAAGCAGAAATAAAGTATGTTGAGTTTGCTTGCATAGTGAATACCCAAGTGAAGAATAGAGGGCCGATAATACGTCCCATATTATCCATTGAATATGTTAAGCCAGCTGCTGTACCGTATTTACCACCAGATTCTTTAGTTGTTAACGAAACTGTTAATGTTCTGGCTAGAGCGTTACCTGCAGTGAAGACACATAGCGCAAATCCTGCGAAAGCAAGGCTTGTTGTGAATGGGAACAGTAATAAACCACCTGCTGTGATGATTTGAGCGATCATTAACCATTTAGCTTCAGAACCATCTTTAATGCGACGAACAAGGCCACCTTGGACTAGGAAATCAACGAATCCACTGAATAAGAATAGTGATCCAAGTTGTGCTGGAGTGATGTTGATTTTATCCATTTGGAATAATTGTAGAGTTGACTCGACACCTGCAAGCAAAAATGTTACAACGAATGAAAATAGGAATAAGTATCGCACGCGATATTTGAAAAGAGTAGAAGCCCCTTTTGGAACAAGTGCACGTTTATTAGCTTCGCCAAGACGTTCAGGCTCTACCAACACAATACTTGCATAAATGAATAATAGGAAGATTAAAATGGCTGAAGCTGTAAATGGCAAGCTTAAGCTATAATGACCAAGTAATCCGCCAATTCCTGGACCGAAGATGAAGCCTAAACCGATTGACATCCCCATGAAGCCCATGTACTTATTACGATTTTCTTCTGTAGACATATCACCTATAAAACCTGTTACAGCAGTATAAAGTGCTCCAGAGAATAGGCCGCCAACAATGCGCGAAATATAGAGCATTGTAAGAGAATCGATAAAGAGTGAAATTAATAAGAAACTTGTGCAGAAGCCTAGAAGACCAACTAAAATTAATTTTTTACGACCCATTTTATCTGATAACATACCCCAAAGAGGTGCTGTGAAGAAGCTTGCTAGAGAATAGACTGTTAATAATCCACCTACATGCATTTTGTTAAAGCCTTGTTGAATAACAACTTCAGGCAAAATAGGAATGATTAAACCAAATCCTAAATAAACAAAGAACTGTACGGACATTAATAATAGGATGGATTTTTTCATATAATCCCTGCTTTCTATAAACATAAGTATGTTCATTTTAACGCTGTATAAATATAGAAACAACTATCAGAGAAAAAATAAAGGAGTGTTTGATTGCATTAAATCGAATACTCATTATACTAAGTCTCAGTTTTTCTTGAGAAAGTATAAAGTGTTTATTCTGATAACCTCTGTAAGATGATAATTTTAGGCATGTGATTTCCTTTTTATCATAATGTGTTAGAACTAAAGAATTTGTGACAACTGGTTGGTGTATCAATAAAAAATTCTCCATGAACATAAAAAAACAACTGTTAGGCCACAGTTGTTTAAGACTGTAGATAAGACCGTTAATCGGTGGACGCTTTCCCGGGGCGGGCGCCAAGCCACATTTCCCGTAGGAGTCGCCACCTTCGCTTCAATAACTACACATGCAATATAAACAAATCTGCTGAGATAATAGGAAATATAACAATGAAAAAATCCTGTAAGAGAGGATCTTAAAACCTAAATATATGAAAATAACAAAAGACATTCAGGATATGAGCATTCTGAATGTCTTTTGTGTGTTGTTTAATAAGCATAAAATTTCTGTTATGAAGGATCGGCTAAACCTTTTACTGCATATCCAGCCTCTTCAATTGCTTGTGAAATGTCTGTTTTATTCAATTTTGAATTATCATATTCTACATTTACTGTACTTTGTTGAAGGTTTACTGATACGGTATCTACACCTGCAAGTGTACTAACGCCAGTTTCTATAGCGTTTACACAGTGACCGCAAGACATACCTTCTACTTTTAATTGAATTGTTTCTGCCATTTCGAACACTCCTTATTTTCTCATTAGTTTTTGTATAGTTGTGACTAGCTCGTCTAATACTTCGTCATCACCTTCAGCTAGTCTGTCCTTTACACAACCTTTTAAGTGTCCGTCTAGGAGAACTTTTGCGACGCTATTTAAAGCCGATTGTGTTGCAGATAGTTGTGTGATGATATCATCACAGTAAACATCTTTTTCGACCATGCCTTTAATACCGCGGATTTGACCTTCGGCGCGATTTAATCGAGTGATTAAATCTTTTTTTATTTGCTCTGGGTGGTGACTTTTACGACAAGAGTTATCGTGACATTCTTTCGTCATTTTGTTCCTCCTACGTTTGATGAATTCATAATATCATACTATAGGGGGGTATTCAAAATTAATGTTTTAAATATTTGGTATAAGCATTACTGTTAAAGAAAACTAAAGAGTGATGAATAGCACGAATATTTTGAAAATACCATTGTCAATAAGGCTTATCATGTAGTATGATTTACTTCCGCTTAATATATGTAACAATATTGAAACGTATCAGATGGTGAAAAAATGTTATAATAATAAGCATGAAATACTTAATTAGTGGGTATGATGTAGTTGAAACCTTTTATGGGACACTACGTCTTAAATTTAAAGAAAAGAAGAGGTGGAAAGTATGGGAAGAGAAGTAGATTTGACTAAAATTGTTTCTAACTTATCAAAGCTTGGCGTTAAAGCAACGACTACAAAATCGCGCTTGGAATTACTTAAAGCAATAGCACCACCAAAACAATCACCACAAACACAAAACTAAAATGCTCCGCTTCGACTATAAGATGTCGAAGTTTTTTTATTTATAAAGAGAAAGCCCAGAGAAATTAATTATTCTCTGGGCTTTTTCTATTTTTATTAAAATTCGTCATCTTCATCATGGTTGCCGAACATATATGTACGGTGATGGAATTTCATACTGAATACTAAACCTAATGCTAGTGCATTGCCCATCATCGAGCTACCACCGTAACTGATGAATGGTAATGGAATGCCTGTTATAGGTAGTAATTGAATTGTCATACCGATGTTTTCTAAGACATGGAATGTTATCATGGCGATAATCCCAGCACAAACATATGTACAGAATGGGTCTTTCATTTGCAAAGTCAACTTTGTCAGATGGAAGATTAGGATAAAGAATAAACAAATAACGACGCTTGCTCCTATAAAGCCGTACTCTTCACCGATTACACTAAAGACAAAGTCTGTATGGTTTTCAGGAACATATACTTCACGACCTTGGAAGCCTTTCCCAAATATTTCACCTGAGCCAATGGCGTTTAAGGATGAAATTAAGTGATAGCCATCACCAGATGCATAGGAATAAGGGTCTAACCAAGAATAGATTCGAGCAAATTGATAAGGGCTGAAACCTAATTTGTGTTGTAGGAAGTCTTGCATGTAAAGGGCCATCCACAATAAACCAGCCCCTAAAGCTGCGGCGCTACCTATGATAGGTAAAATAATTTTCCAAGAAATCCCTGCTACGATTACAGTTGCTGCAGTAATAGCAAAGAAAACGAGTGCTGAACCTAAATCAGGCTGTTGCATAATAAATGCTAATGGAATTAATAATACGCCGAAAATTTTACCTAATAACATGAAATCCGTTTTTAAGGATTTCGTAGAGTACTTTTCATGATGCTTACTAACCATTCGGGCGAGTGCGAGTATGAAAAAAGTTTTCATAAATTCGGAAGGCTGAATATCACCTACAGGTAAATGGAACCAACTTTTTGCACCATTTCGTCGTTCGGCAATTTGACCTACTCCATCAGGGGCAATTAATAATAGAGCTAATAGGAAAATCCCAGCTCCATATAAAAACCAGGACATTTTCTTGTACTGGTCGGGTTCAAAATACATCATCGCACTCATAATACATGCGCAGATAAAATACCAAAATAATTGCTTATTTACATAGTTTGCTGCGTATTGACCAGAAGTTTGAGCTGAAGCAATAGCTATTACACTGATAATACAAAATAAGAGCAATATAAAAGCGAGCGTCCAGTCAAAACGATCGGAGAATTTTTTATTTGTATTCATTTACGTCACCTAAATTATTTAGTTTCATTTCTCATTTCATTATAGCGTAAATAATTGTATCACGCTTCATAATAAAGATGTGACGAAATCGAATCACAAATGTTTCAAATTATGATAATTCATCTTATAATGAGAGTTGGAAATGAGGTGATCGACTTGGCAAAAAAAATGCGAGCTGCTGATGATTTTTTGCACCACTTATATGTACATATGAATGAGATTAATCAATTTGTCATTTTTAGTGGTTTAACGTTTCAAGAATTCGTTTCTTCAGTCGGTCCGCTTCAAAATATTTTACTCTTGAAAAATGAATACGAAGACGGTTCATTTAATATGCATACACAGTTAGAATTCGTAGAAGAAGGAAGTATCCGCAAGTTTATAAAGAAAGCTTCAGATTCAAAAAAAGAGCTTTGTTGGATTGATTTCTCAGACGAAAAACGATTAAATCTTTTAACGCCACAAGAACAGGCAGAGCTATTATATATTGGTCATAAAAAAGAGCCTGTCCGTACGCCATTTTATCACCAACTACAAAATAAATACGTATATTTGGCCAATGAAGATGAGAAGATGTCTAAAATTTACTTCAGGGATTTACAAGACGTCGAAGAATTATTAGTTAATTTGTTTAATGCCATTATTCAAGAAAAAGAAAAGCCTGCGACATTTTGGAGAAGAAAAGCGAAAGACAGTATTCCGACCTTTAAGAAAGAGATGTTTGAGGGCTTTCGTGAAGAAGTGAAGGATGGCGTATTATTTTCAATGTACAAAATTGAAAAGCCGGACCTTGCATATGTCTTAGAACTGCGCAATATTTCTGATTTAACTTTCCCGGATGAAATTTGGGATGAGTTAAATACAATATTAAAGAAAAAAGCAGAACAAATAATGGAAGTTCATTGAGTGCAACTGCTTATAAGGTTCTCCACGGATAATTCTGTGGAGAATTTTTTCATATTTGCATGCATAAATTTTCTAGAGTGCTATTATAAGAAAAGATATTTTAAGTAAGAAAAAAGATTGAAGGACCTTAGACTCTTTATGATGAAATCATTTCATGAATCTTTTCGGTTCATGATAAACTAAAAGTACAACAAACTGGAGGACATTTATAAAATGAAAAAAAAATTAGGCTTATTATATGGTGGTAAATCAGCTGAGCATGATGTTTCTTTATCAACAGCAAGAGCAGTCACTCAAGCGTTAAACTTTGATAAATTTGATGTATTCCCTATTTTTATTACACGCGAAGGCGAATGGAGAAAAGGAGAACAGTTAACAGAGCCTGCAGAGTCAGTTGAACAATTACAACTAGGCAAAGGTACACAAGACAGCATTCCAAATGATGTATCAAGCTTCTTATTAGATAAAGACGAAAAAGAATTTGATGTTATTTTCCCACTACTACATGGTACAAACGGAGAAGATGGCACAGTGCAAGGTTTATTAGAAGTATTGAACTTACCGTATGTCGGCAATGGCGTATTGGCTTCTTCTGCAGGTATGGATAAAGTGGTCATGAAGCAACTGTTCGAACATGCTGGGTTAAAACAAGTTCCTTATGTATACTTCATCCGTAAAGAATGGAGCAAAAACCAAGATGAATTAATTGCTAAAATGGAAGAAGAGCTAACTTGGCCGATGTTCGTTAAACCTGCAAACTTGGGATCAAGTGTTGGGATTAGCAAAGCATCTAACCGTGAAGAACTTATTAATGCAATTGATCTTGCGTCAAAATATGACCGCAAAATTATTGTTGAAACTGGGATCGTTGCACGTGAAGTAGAAATGGGTGTATTAGGAAACGATTCACCAAAAGTATCTGTACCTGGTGAAATCAAACCAGTAACAGATTTTTATGATTACGATTCAAAATATAACGATAATAATACAGGTCTAATTATTCCTGCTCCAGTATCAACAGATGTTGTAGAGCGTATGACAGATATGGCGATTCGTGCATTTAAAGTATTAGATTGTTCAGGTCTTGTGCGAGCAGATTTCTTTGTAACAGCTGAAGATGACATTGTTATTAACGAAGTAAACACGATGCCAGGATTTACGCCTGTCAGCATGTATCCAATTTTATGGCAAAATACAGGTGTTACTTATTCAAATTTAATTGAACAATTGATTGACTTGGCAATTGAAAGACATGACGAAAAACAACAGCTTCAATATCAATAAGACTCGAGTGTGATGAGATAATGAGAAAAACATTAAAGCAAATTGCAAACTGGTTAAATAGCGATCAACAACTATTTGAAAACGTTGTAGTTACAGGAATCTCTATTAATACACGTACATTGCAAGCGGGAGATCTTTTTATACCTTTCCGTGGTGAAAAAACAAATGGTCATCGTTATGTAGAGCAAGCATTTGAAAACGGTGCTGCCGCGTCATTTTGGCTAAAGGATGAACCTAATCCGCCTGTAGGTCTGCCATTACTTTTTGTAGACGATGCAGAAGAGGCGCTTCAACAAATGGCATCAGCTTATCGACAAGAACACAGTGCTACGTTTATAGGTATTACGGGATCTAATGGGAAGACTTCTACAAAAGACTTAGTAGCGGGAGTATTATCTCCTTACTACAAAGTGCAAAAAACAGAGGGAAACTTTAATAATGAGTTAGGTTTACCATTAACAATTTTATCTCTTGATGAAGATACAGATTTTGCTGTTCTCGAGATGGGGATGAGTGGTTTTGGTGAAATTGAATTTTTGACTAAACTAGCTAAACCGCATTTTACAGCCATCACGAACATTGGAGAAGCGCATATGCAAGATCTCGGTTCAAGAGCGGGAATTGCAAAAGCAAAATTTGAAATCGTTGAAGGTTTACAACCTGGTGGTAAGTTGTTCTATGACGGTGATGAGCCGTTACTTATGCCGCTTGTTTCGGAACAAACAGATTTACAAGCCATATCATTTGGACTTGAGGACTCAGCAGATATAACTGCGACAAACATTAAGACAACTGAAAACGGTAGTGTGTTTACTGTTGAGGGCTTGTTGAATGAAGATTTCTTCATCTCAGTTTTAGGAAGTCACCAAGTGAAAAATACATTGGTAGCGATTTTGATTGCACGTGAAGTAGGTCTATCAGCCAAACAAATTCGCGAAGCCTTAAAAGAAGTTTCATTAACTAATATGCGTATGCAATTAGTAACCGGAGCACAAGATATCTTATTTATTAATGATGCTTACAACGCAGCACCAACTTCTGTGAAGGCAGCGCTGCAATTTTTACAAACGACAGATATTCGTTTAGATAAATGGGTAGTGCTTGGAGACATGTTAGAGTTAGGTGAGCTAGAGCAACAGTTTCATGAGGAAATTGCAGAGGTAATTGATGCAGAGAGCATCCACCGAGTATGTCTATTTGGACCACGTATGAAGTGGTTATACAATAAGTTGCAAAATATTTTACCAGCAGATCGTCTATTATGGACTGCAGAAGAATATGAAACAATTATTCAACATCTTCAAGAGAATGCGGGTGCAAATTCTATTGTCTTATTAAAAGGTTCACGTGGAATGGCTCTTGAAAATGTGTTAAAAGCATTTAAATAGTAATTTTTTGTAAAGCATCTAAAAAGGTTGAGTTCCTTTTTGATGCTTTTTTTATAAAATAATGGGTACACTATGGGCGGAGGATAACATGATGACAACAGGCGTGCTTTGTATTCATGGTTTTACAGGTGGACCACAAGAATTAAAACCGTTCGTGGATTTTCTAAAGCAGAAAACAGATTGGATTGTTCTAGTGCCAACTCTTTCAGGACATGGTGAAGAATTGCATTTAGATAATTATAAAGCTGAGCATTGGCTAATGGATGCTGAACTGGCTTATAAAAAATTAGCTAAAGAAGTAGACGTAGTCATTGTTGTAGGGTTTTCCATGGGAGGACTAATAGCCCTTTATCTAGCATTGCGTTATGAGGTGGAAAAATTAGTATTACTAAGTGCCGCAGCAAAATATATCAGTGTCCGTCAATTGCTAAAAGATATAAAAGAGTTGACCAATGATTTGTTTCATGGAGAGCTCGAGCAAAATGAGCTATTCCATCGCTATGACAGTAAAATTAGTAATGTACCTATGTCATCGACGTTTGAATTTCTTCGTTTAGTAAAAAAAGTGGAACCTTATTATGAGAAAATTAAAGTACCCATTTGTTTAGTTCAAGGAGAGGTAGATGGAATAGTGCCAGCGATAACCGCTCAATTTTTATATGACCGATTAGGATCAACGAAAAAGCAATTAATACTTTCACCAAATGGTAAACATCATATTTGCTATAGTGATGATAGGGATGAATGGTTTCAATCTGTATTGAGCTTTTTGTTAGAGTGAAAGAAACTGATAATTTCGACTGATGGATATTGATTGCATAGTATGGTTACTCGTGTTAGACTATTGAAAGCAATGGATACATTTTGTGTGAAGACTCTCCGAGATGATGGAGAGTGCTTTTTTTTGAACATTACGGTTTATTCTTTTTTGGGTTAGAATTCCCCGAGAATTGAACCGCTCGGCAAAGACCGGGCTTTACTTTATATATATAAAATTCCTCTGGAACTAAAACAGAGATATATTAAGAGACGGAAACGTTCCTCTCACAAGGCTCGATTTGCCCTATTTTCATCTGAAAATGTAACCATTTGTCAAATGCATGAGCAAAAAGGAGAATGAAACTTTGACAAATTTTTCAGAATTAAACGTTAGCGCTTCTATCCAAAAATCCCTACAACGTATGGGCTTTGAAGAAGCAACCCCAATCCAAGAAGGTACAATTTCATTTGCGAAAGAAGGACGCGACATTATCGGCCAAGCACAAACTGGTACTGGTAAAACTGCAGCGTTTGGTATTCCGCTTATCGAGAAAATTGATATCAATAATCCTGCAATCCAAGGCTTAATTATTGCCCCAACTCGCGAATTAGCAATCCAAGTTTCTGAAGAACTTCATAAAATTGGTTATGATACACGTGCACGAATTTTATCAGTATACGGTGGACAGGACATTAGTCGTCAAATCCGTGCTCTTAAAAACAAACCACAAATTATTGTTGGTACTCCTGGTCGTATTCTTGACCATATCAACCGTCGTACATTGAAATTAGATAACGTTCAAACACTTGTGTTAGACGAAGCTGATGAAATGTTAAACATGGGATTCATTGAAGATATCAATACAATTTTAGAAAGCGTTCCAGCTGAGCGCCAAACATTACTGTTCTCGGCTACTATGCCTGGACCAATTCGTAAAATTGCTGAGAAATTCATGAAAGACCCTGAAGTAGTTAAAATTAAATCTAAAGAAATGACAGTAGAAAACATTGAGCAATTTTTCGTTAAGTCTCAAGAACGCGAAAAATTCGATATCCTTTCTCGTCTATTAAATGTTCACCAACCAGAATTAGCGATCGTATTTGGTCGTACTAAACGCCGTGTTGATGAATTAGCTCACGCTTTAAGCATTCGCGGTTACCTTGCTGAAGGTATTCATGGAGATTTAAGCCAAGCAAAACGTATTTCAGTATTACGTCAATTCAAAGAAAATAAAATTGATGTATTAGTTGCAACTGACGTAGCAGCTCGTGGTCTTGATATTTCAGGTGTAACTCACGTTTATAACTTCGATATCCCACAAGATCCAGAATCTTACGTTCACCGTATTGGACGTACAGGTCGTGCTGGTAAATCAGGTATGGCAATTACATTTGTAACACCACGTGAAATGGGTTACTTACGTATTGTTGAAGAAACAACTAAAAAACGTATGACTGCTCTTCGTCCACCAACAGCGGATGAAGCTTTAGTTGGCCAACAAGCTCTTGCAGTAGAACAATTAACTGAACTAGTTGAAAAAAATCACTTAAGTGATTACCGTTCAATGGCAGAAGATTTGTTAGCTAAACACGAAGCTGTTGATTTAGTAGCAGCTGCTATTAAATCAATGACTAAAGAGCCAGATGATACGCCAATCAAAATCACTGAAGAACGCCCATTACCACAACGTGGTGGACGTTCAGGCGGTAGTAGTCGTGGCGGTCGCTCAAGTGGCGGCGGTGGCGGTTACCGTGGTGGTCGCTCAAGTGGCGGCGGCAGCAGCAGCCGAGGTGGAGATCGCGGAGGACGCGGTGGAAGCCGTGGAGAACGTGGTGGAGATCGTAGTCGTCGTGAAGGTGGCGGTCGTCGTGAAGGCGGCGCTAGCCAAGGCGGACGCACTCGTGCACCACGCAAACGTAGCGAAGACTAAAATTCATCTAATAAAGCTATCCCATTTCGGTGGGGTAGCTTTTTTGTTTACTTTGATATTAGTAAAGCGTGATTGCTGGACTTAACAAATGGTCATTTTAACTGTCTCTTTGTAGACTGAAAATAAATGAAACGTTTCCTACTTTTCAAACGTAAAAGAGATATAAAAGAAAAGAGGTGGACAAAATGAGTATAGAACCGAAATATCAAATATCAAGAAAAGGGTTATCCGTTTGGCGCGTTTACGGAATTATTCAATCACTAATTGTTTTATTAGTAGCGGTGGGCGGCGGTGTATTAACGTGGTTTTTTGAATGGTATTGGTGGATATACATAATTTGCGCAGTAGTGCCGTTTATTTTTGCATTTTTATTTATTTTCTTATTTCCTAAAATACGTTGGGATCATTGGCGTTACGAAGTACGTGAACAAGAAATCGAAGTGCAACATGGATTGTTTATTGTTGTTAGGACATTAGTGCCGATGGTACGTGTACAGCATGTTGATACTTCTCAAGGTCCGATATTAAAGCGGTATGGATTAGCTGAAATGAAAATTTCAACAGCAGCAACTACGCATACGATTCCGGCCCTTGTTATGGCTGAAGCAGATGATTTACGAGCACGCATATCTGAGTTAGCAAGGGTGGCGGAAGATGATGTCTGATACGAAATTTAGATTACACCCAATTTCAGCTATTATTAATTTCATTAAAGGATTAAAAGATTTAATATTCCCGTTTGTTCTTATTTTCGTTAGTAATGGTTTAAAGATTAATTTAAATCCTAATAATGAAGAATTCTGGGAAGATCTCGTGCCATTAGCGATTGGTGCATTTTTAGTAATATTAAATCTAATTGGTGGGATTGTGAAATGGAGACGTTTTGTTTACTGGTTTGAAGAAGGTGAACTGCGAGTAGAGTATGGACTTTTCGTTAAAAAGAAACGTTACATTCCTTTTGAACGTATTCAAAGTTTAAATTATAAAGAGGGAATTTTCCATCGACCGTTTGGTCTTGTCAAAGTTAGCGTAGAAACAGCTGGTAGCAATAACGGGAAAGCGGAAGCAGAGTTAACTGCCATTACGCGAGAAGCTGCTGATACGATTGAGTTTGAGATGAAACGAGCTAAAAAAGAGAAGCGACAAGGAAAACAAGTAGCGGATCAATATGAAGTTAATCGGGACAATGTGTCGGAGGATGTGCCTGTTTCAAATCAGTACGAGCAGCTTCCTGAGGAAGAAGTTGCGCATAAAGAGATAGTGCATCGTATGTCTATCAAAGATTTACTTATCTTAGCAACAACATCAGGTGGTGTCGGTGTCGTATTTTCAGGGATAGCAGCCTTTGCATCGCAATTTGGTAACATTATTCCGTACGATTATTTGTATGATGAGTTTCGTGCGTTTGTAAAAATAGGTATTTTGCTTGTGTTACTAGGTATTTTCCTTGTATTACTTATCGCCTGGGGGTTATCGCTCGTTTTAACATTGTTCAATTATTATGATTTTATAGTTGAGCGTGAAAGTGACAAGTTGATCATTACTAGAGGGTTAATAGAAAAAAAACGAATTACGATACCTATTAATCGCATTCAAGGTATTAAAATTGTGGAAAACCCATTACGCCAAATGTTTGGCTACGCGACAGTTGTTGTTGAGAGTGCTGGGGGGTCGGCACAGGATGATGAGAGGAAAATTGTCCTTATGCCGCTTGTAAAGAAACTTCATGCCATGGGGCCTTTACAACAATTATTTCCGGATATCAATTGGCAACCAATGTTAAAGCGTTCGCCTAAAAGGGCACGCCCGTATTATTATCGTATCGAAATCTTATGGAGTTTGCTTATCGTAGCGCTTGTGAGTTACTTCTTCTTCCCATTTGGTTTATTGTCATTCTTCATAATACCGTTAGCAATTTTGAATGGTGTTTGGCAACATAAGACTGCGGGTTATGCAGTAGAAGGTAACCAATTAACAATTGTTTACCGTACATTTAGTAAAATAACTGTCTTTATGGAGAAAAAGCGTATACAGCAAATGAGTTTAAAGCAAACGTATTTTAGGAAAAGAAAAGATATTGCATCAATTGGTGCGACTATTATATCGGGTTCAGCGGGCTTTGCAACCACAGTTGCCCATTTTGAAAAAACAGACATGGATAGATTAATGGAGTGGTACAAACCGAATGTGAAATCTACTCATGATGAAAAGCAGGTAAATGAACTATAAGAAAAAGCTGTTGAGTACGAAAACTCAACAGCTTTTCTTATCTTTTCTTTTTTATCCGCCAATTTAAAATTCTGCGTGGATGGAAGTCTATTAGGCCGATAACGAAACCAGTTAACAGACCGGCGATATGAGCAGTTGCATTAACGTTTGACTGTAAGAATGTCATTATTAAACTAACGATAATAATCGGCATAATTGTCTGCTTTAATTGTGGTAGGGTATTTCTCGTATAATAGACAAGGGCAGCAAATGCACCGAAAATACCAAATATAGCGCCACTAGCACCAACACTGTTATAGTTTATTGGTTGTAATAAATAAGTAGCAACATTGCCTAAAAGTCCAGCGATGAAATAAATGGTGAAGAATCTCAACTTCCCTGCAATCTTTTCAAGCTCAGGGCCAAATAAATAAAGCGAAAACATATTAAATAGTAAGTGTGGAAAACCTGCATGGAGGAAGATTGGTGTCACTAGTCGCCAATATTCCCCGTCGGCAATTAAAAAGTTTGCACCGGTACCTAAGATAAATAAGTTATCACCTATGATTGGGAAAATACTCATCACATAAATTAGCGTATTCAGAGCAATTAATAAAGAAACGACGGGGTAGTATTTTATGTACTGTGAAAAATTTTCTCTACGAATAAACATCTATTCACCTCAATTTTGTATAATTATTATACATTGTTTTAGCTAATGAATGAAAGGAGAACCTTATATGATAAAAGGAATCGGATTAGATATCGTCGAAATCAAACGTGTAAAACGATCCAATGATCTCAGTGAGAAATTTAGACAACGTATTTTAACAAATAAGGAGCTCGCTATTTTTGATACATTAAAAGCACGTCGCCAAATGGAGTTCTTAGCTGGGAGATTTTCTGCTAAGGAGGCTTACTCAAAAGCAAATGGAACGGGTATTGGTAAGAGTTGTGGCTTTCTAGACATCGAGGTTTTGCCGAATCCGATGGGTCAACCAATACTATACTTTAAAGGGGAGACTGTAGATGGTTATGTAAGTATAACCCACTCAAAAGAATATGCTGCAGCTCAAGTTATCCTTCTAGCATAAACGCCTGGCTTGTTTCATAAGATATCTTAACGGATAGAATTGAGAAGGGATGGGAAATTGCGAAAACGTTTTATAGTGTTAACTTTACTTATGATTGTAGCGCTGGTTTTGGGAGCTTGTGGTTCAAATTCGAAGGAAGCAGTTTTGAAAAAAACGAGTAATAAATGGACAGAAACAAAGGGGTATGATTTAACTGCACAAATGGAAATTAAATCAGGTGCAGAACCCCGTACTTATGATGTTAATGTATGGCATACAAAACCCGATTTTTATCGTGTAGCCGTTGCACAACAAGGGGAAAAAGATTCACAAATGATTATACGTAATGAAGATGGTGTATTTGTTGTCACTCCTTCAATGAAAAAGACGTATAAATTCCAAAGTGATTGGCCAAAACAAAATAGTCAGGCTTATTTAATTGGTGCACTTGCGGAAGATTTAAAAGCAGATGAGAATGCGAAAATGACTGAATCAGACAAGGCTTATGTCTTTGAAGTTAAGACGCGTAACAATCATTCAAAGATGTTGCCAACTCAGCAAATTTTCATCGATAAAAAGACTTTGCTTCCGACTAAGGTTTCGGTATTAAATGAAGCGAAAGAAGAGCAAATTGTTATTACATTTAAGAAAATTTCGCTTGGAACGTCAAGAAAAGGTACAGACTATGCAGTAGAAGATTTCTCTAAAAAAGGCACGAATGATAAAGGGACAACTGATGAAACTGCAACAAAAGAAAATGCATCAGGTGATAAAGCTGAAGGAAGTACAACTGAAAAAGAAAATGCGAAAGATGATTCTGGAAAAACATCTGAGAATACAACAGGAGAAGATAAAGAAGCAACTAAAAGTTTAACAGGCGATGCACAAGCAGGGGCTGATATTGAAAATCCTACATTCCAAACACATTATCCAGTCCTTAAATGGGATGTCAAACTTAAGGATGATAAAACAGTTGCAAGTGCAAATGGTGAAAGAAGAATTTTGACATACGAGGGTGACAAGCCATTCACCGTGATTGAACAGTCTGCAGATACAAACCCACTCTCTATTCCGGTGTTTGCACCAGGAGATCCTGCTGATTTAGGATTTACTATTGGAGCAATTACAGATAATTCGATTAGTTGGGAGAAAAATGGGGTATCTTTCTTTATAGCGACAGATTCTTTAACTCGTGAAGAGATGGTGGAAGTTGCATCATCTATGGTAAATGGTGAAGTAAAATGATGAAACATTTGACCTAACCTTTTTCAGGGCGGATAATAGAAAAAAATCCATTTTTAATGAGGGATCATCTATGTATCAGCATCAGAATTTCCGCCCTACTAAGGCAGTCATTGAATTAGAAAACATTGAATATAACATCAAACAACTGCGTGAACACTTACATGCCACGACAGAAATTATTGCAGTTGTTAAAGCGAATGCATACGGTCATGGTGATTTACAAATAGCAAGTGCAGCGTTGCAAGCGGGGGCTTCAATGCTAGCTGTAGCAACGCCTGAAGAAGCACTTCATTTACGAGAGTTTATAAAAGAAGCCCCAATTTTAATTTTAGGAGCAACCCCGGTATGTTTTGCAAGTTTTGCAGCACAATACGATATATCTCTAACGGTATTCTCGTTAGATTGGGTAAATGAAGTTGCGAAACAAGCAAAGAACTTTGAAAAACCTTTGAAGCTACATATTAAAGTTGATAGTGGTATGGGGCGGATTGGTGTTAGAAAACAAACTGAGTTAACAGCGCTTTATAATGCCATCGAAGCGAACGAGCACTTTTTAATCGATGGCATTTTCACTCATTTTGCAACTGCAGATGAAGAAGAGGCTATGCAATACAACGAACAACTAGTAAAGTTTAATTCATTTGTAGAGAGTTTACCCGAGAAACCACGACTTGTACATGCTGCCAATACGGCTGCGACATTAAATAAAGAAAATGTACAATTCAATGCCGTAAGATTCGGTGTTTCTATGTATGGACTAGCACCATCACCGTATGTGGAAAAGCATCTACCATTTCCTTTGAAACCTGCTATGTCACTTGAAAGCGAACTTGTTCATGTGAAGAAAATTGAACAAGGTGATACAGTGAGCTATGGTGGCAAGTATGTAGCATCGGAAGAAGAGTGGATTGGTACAATGCCGATTGGTTATGCGGATGGTCTTTTACGAGGGCTTACTGGTCAAGAGGTATTGATTCAAGGGAATCGCGTTCCGATCATTGGACGTATCTGTATGGATCAATGTATGATCAAGCTACCATATGAAATGCCGGTTGGAGAAAAGGTCGTTTTAATTGGTCAACAACAGCAAGAGGAAATTCAGATAAAAGAATGGTCAGATAGACTTCAGACAATTGTATATGAAATACCATGTATGTTAACATCAAGAATTCCAAGGATTTATAAATGATTTCAATAACTTTAAGTCTTTAATAACAATGATTGCAGCCGACAAATAAAAACATTTCCACCCACAATGTCAAATTCTTACCTTTCTTGTCTATTCAACAATTAATTTCAATGTTAAGATAGGGATAAGTTGAAAGTTGAATTGAAAAAGATGGAATGTTTTGTCGGAGGTGCTGGCCGTGAATAAGAAGAGGATAAGTGAAGTTATCTTAGAGCTCCCTAAGCATAAGATAGCTGAGAATATTGAACAAGCTTATAGACAAATTACGACAGAATGCGATGAATTCGTTTATACACCAACAAAGAGATACAAAAGAGAATACAAACAAAATCAAATACGAGAAGCAATGGTTAAAGGTTATATAGAGATGTCACAAATTAACTTATCCATATGTAGTGAATGTCTACATTTAGAGTATGAAGCCGAACATATGGTGGAGCGTCTCGTAAGCGGAGGATGAAAACTTGATCGTAAAACGTGGTGACGTTTTTTTTGCTGATTTATCACCAGTTATCGGGTCTGAGCAAGGTGGTACAAGACCCGTTCTGGTTATTCAAAATGACATAGGAAATCGTTTCAGCCCAACAGTAATTATTGCGGCTATTACTGCGCAAATTCAAAAGGCCAAACTACCAACTCATGTCGAAATTGATGCTAAGCAGTATGGCTTCGAAAGAGATTCAGTTATCTTACTTGAACAATTGCGTACGATAGATAAATCACGATTGACTGATAAAATAACACAACTTGATGATCCCTTAATGGAAAAAGTAGAAGAAGCATTAGAAATTAGCTTGGGACTTTTGAAATTTTAATGGTATACATAAATGTTAAGCACTGAAGTGAAGTTCACTTTAGTGCTTTTTTATTGGGAGATGTGTTATTAAAACTCTGTTGAAAACGTAGGTACTGTATATATTAAAAAAATAATGATGATAAAATTACTATTAAGGACGTTTAATGTATGGTATTTCAAAAAATAAACGCTAAGGTTTAAAGCTATTATAATAGGGTAATTATATGAGTAATCGAGCTAGATTAGTAGATGGAAGGAGATTTTAATATGGATTTCAACCTAGAAACTGTAGATGCACAAAAAAGTATTGGTTATGTTAGCGGAGAAATAGATGCTTTCACTGCACCTAAGCTTCGTGAGCGACTAACTAACATTAAATTAACTGAAAGTGTCCAGATTGAATTAGACTTTCATGATGTAGTATATATGGATAGTACAGGATTGGGTGTTATTGTTGCTTTTTATAAAAACGTAATAAGTGCCGGCGGAGATATGAAATTAAGAAGGCTGTCGCCACGTTTACATCGCTTATTTAATATAACTGGTCTAAGTGACATAATGAATATCGAAGAAGAGGGGAAGGCGACTACCAACCATGAAGAAATTTGATTACTTTGAAATGAGAGTGCCAGCAAAACCTCAATATGTAGGGGTTATAAGATTAACCATTTCAGGTTTAGCAAATCGAATTGGCTTTTCTTATGATGATATTGAAGATTTGAAAATTGCTTCAAGTGAAGCGATTACTAACGCTATTCAACATGCTTATGAAGATGATGTGGAAGGTGAAGTTATAGTAGGATGTGCGTTATATAAAGATAAAATTGAAATTATGGTCGCGGATTATGGTTATAGCTTTGATTTTGAGGATGTGAAAAAAAGAGTTGGGCCATATCAAGAAGGTGAAGATGTTCAATTTATTCGAGAAGGTGGTTTGGGTCTATATTTAATTGAAACTCTAATGGATGAGGTAAAAGTGCTTAACGACAATGGCGTTACTGTTTTAATGACAAAATATGTCGCCAGAGAGCAGGTGACAGACCATGTGGAAAAAATCACCTACTAAGTCCGCTTCAAAAGAGCAAATTTTAGAATGGATTAATAACTACCAGAAATACGAAGATGATGAAGCGCAAACAAATTTAGTTGTACAATATAAATATTTAGTTGAGTCACTTGCAAGAAAGTATTCAAAAGGTGGTTCTTATCACGATGATATTGTCCAAGTAGGTATGCTTGGACTACTGGGTGCTATTAGAAGGTTTGATGTATCTTTTGGTCGTAATTTTGAAGCATTTGCAGTTCCTACAATAATCGGAGAGATTAAGCGTTTTTTACGTGATAAATCATGGGATGTCCATGTACCAAGACGTATAAAAGAACTTGGACCGCGTATCAAGTCTGCAGTAGAGCAACTGACGACAGAATTCCAACGTTCCCCGCATGTAAATGAAATTGCAGAGTACATGGGGGTTGAGGAAGAAGAAGTGTTAGAAGCAATGGAAATGGGGCAGAGTTACCAAGCGTTATCGATGGATTATACAATGGAGTCCGATTCAGATGGTAGTTCTATGACGCTTTTCGATATTGTTGGAGATGAAGATGAAGGTTATGAAAAAACAAACCGCCGCATGATTGTTGCTGAAGCTATGGCAGTTTTATCAGAAAAAGAAACACGCATTATCCAGCTTACATATTTGGAACAATTAAGTCAGAAAGAAGCAGGAGAAAGTCTCGGTATTTCTCAAATGCATGTTTCTAGGTTGCAGAGGAGAGCGATTAAAAAACTACAAGAGGCAATTGGTGCTACCAGCGGCATTCGTATTAAAATAGAATAATGATTTTATAATTTACATCTATGACTTACTAGAAGGAATAACAAATTACAGTTGGAAGAATGGACACCTTATTAAAGCGGTGTTGGTTGGCGAGAGCCAAAATAACAATAGAAACTTTGATGTTAGGAGTCTGCTCTTTTGGAGTAGGCTTTTTATTTATTGTAAAATAATGCAAAGGTGATGCATTGCTGGGCGACAAGAGTATTTGGACTTACCTATATGATAATATAAATAAGATAGAGAAAGGTTGTGACTGAATGGACAACAAAAAAATGCAGCAATTAATTTCGAAAGAACTTAGCATCCGACCAAAACAAGTAGAATCAGTTATCGAATTGTTAGAAGGTTCAAATACGGTGCCATTTATAGCGCGCTATCGTAAAGAAGTGACTGGTTCACTTGATGAAGTCCAAATTAAAGCAATCGAAGACCGTTATCATTATTTACAACAACTACAACAACGAAAAGAAGAAGTGCTTCGCCTTATTGATGAGCAAGGAAAGTTAACCGAAGAATTGAAAAAAGATATAGAAGCGGCAACTGTCCTAAAGCGGGTTGAAGATTTATATCGTCCTTATAAGCAAAAACGTAGAACAAAAGCTACAATCGCTAAAGAAAAAGGGTTAGAGCCTTTAGCGGATGAGTTGATGAAATTTAAGTCAACGGTACTTGAAGATTTAGCTGCACCTTATATCAATGAAAATGTGAAATCAGTTGAGGAAGCGTTACAAGGTGCTAGCGATATTTTAGCAGAGCGTTTTGCAGATGATGCGACTATTCGTGAGAAAATCCGTAAGCTATCATGGCAAAATAGCAAGATTCTTTCAGCGGTAAAAGATCAAAATTTAGACGAAAAATCTGTTTATGAAATGTACTATGAATACGAAGAACCGATTAATAAAATTGTTCCTCACCGTATATTAGCCATCAATCGTGGTGAAAAGGAAGATGTTTTGAAAATCAATATTGCTGTACCGGTAGAACGAGTACATCAATTAATGTGTACGGAATGGATACCACGTACATACTCACCCGCAGCTAAACAAGTGGAGTTAGCGATAGAAGATTCATACAAACGATTAATTCAACCTTCTATTGAAAGAGAATTACGTGGAGAGCTAACGGAAAAGGCAGAAGCTCAAGCGATTCATATTTTCTCTGAAAATTTACGAAACCTACTCTTGCAACCGCCATTAAAAGATCGCTATGTATTGGGACTAGATCCAGCGTATCGAACGGGTTGTAAGTTGGCTGTTGTGGACGATACAGGTAAAATGCTTGAAATCTCAGTTATCTACCCACATCCGCCTAAAGCAGATCCTGTACAATCCAAAAAGGTATTCAAGGACATATTGCAAAGGTACCCAATATCTATTATTGCTATTGGTAATGGGACAGCTTCTCGTGAGTCAGAACAGTTTGTAGCAGAATGCTTGAAAGAGTTAATTAGCGAGACAGCTTACGTTATTGTCAATGAAGCTGGGGCAAGTGTGTATTCAGCGTCAGAAGTGGCGCGTGAAGAGTTTCCGGATTTACAAGTTGAACAACGTAGTGCTGTTTCAATTGCAAGAAGATTACAAGATCCACTTGCTGAGCTTGTAAAAATTGAACCGAAAGCAGTCGGCGTAGGGCAATATCAGCATGATGTATCTCAGAAAAAGCTAGCAGATTCTTTAACTTTCATCGTTGAAACAGCTGTTAACCAAGTTGGTGTAGATGTGAATACTGCATCATCTTCACTTTTACAATATGTTTCAGGGCTTTCAAAAACAGTTGCAGAGAACATTGTTAAAGTCCGTGGTGAAAACGGGAAATTCATAGCTCGTACCCAGTTGAAGAAGATTCCACGCTTAGGGGCTAAGACTTATGAACAAGCAATCGGTTTTCTACGAATTTCTGAAGCGAAAAATCCGTTAGACGCTACAGGTATTCACCCAGAAAGTTATGATCTTGCCAATCAATTGCTTGAAGCTGCTTCTATTAAGAAGGAACAGCTAGGGACAGCAGAAGCTGAACAAGCGCTAGCTAACCTGGACATTGCAACTTTAAGCGCACAGTGGGATATAGGAGAAGTAACGTTAAAAGATGTCATCGATACATTGATGAAACCGTCTCGTGATCCACGTGATGCATTCCCTCAACCATTATTGAAGAAAGATATTTTGAAAATGGAAGATTTGCAGACGGGAATGGAGATGCAAGGGACAGTGCGCAACGTAGTCGATTTCGGTGCATTTGTTGATATCGGTGTGAAGCAAGATGGCCTTGTGCATATTTCTAAATTGAGAAATGGCTTTGTAAAGCACCCTCTAGATGTAGTAGCACTCGGGGATATCGTAACTGTGTGGGTGGAAAAGATTGAAAAAGATAAAGGAAGAATTGCGTTAACAATGCTTCCACCGGCAAAACAAATCGATTAATATAGTAGAAAGAATAAACCTCGCCATAAAGCGGGGTTTATTTTATAGAAGAAAGGGGAGAATAAGATGACAGATGAAGAGTTGCAAAACCTTGTAATAGAAATCTCAGAGAACGTATTCCATAAACCGTTTAGGCATCAAGCTTATTTTAATAAGCGACTACGCTCTACAGGTGGTAGATACTTATTGCAATCACATAATATCGAGATTAACCCGAAAGCCTTTGAAAAGTTCGGTATTCAAGAAGTAGAAGGAATTGTTCGTCATGAGTTATGTCATTATCATCTTCATATAGAAGGAAAGGGTTATAAACATCGTGATGCGGATTTCCGCCTCCTATTAAAGAACGCCAATGCTCCTAGATACTGTTCTAACTTAACTGAGAAAAAGGGGAAGAACGCTAATAAAAGTTATACTTATATATGTATAAAATGCGGTACAAACTATGTTAGGAAGATAAGAATGAACCCTTCCAAATACCGTTGTAGCAAGTGTTCAGGGCACATTAAGCAAATTGGTTAAAAGTTTTTTTAGAAAAACGCTTGACCTTTTCTAAATACCTGTCTATAATAATAAAAGTCGACAAGGTGATGACGACAAAATGCAACAAATTTTTCCGAAGTAGCTCAGTGGTAGAGCATCCGGCTGTTAACCGGACGGTCGTAGGTTCGAGTCCTACCTTCGGAGCCATATGGCCCCTTGGTCAAGCGGTTAAGACACCGCCCTTTCACGGCGGTAACACGGGTTCGAATCCCGTAGGGGTCACCAAGTTTTATATGGTCCGGTAGTTCAGTTGGTTAGAATGCCTGCCTGTCACGCAGGAGGTCGCGGGTTCGAGTCCCGTCCGGACCGCCATTTACTTTTTGGGGTATAGCCAAGCGGTAAGGCAACGGATTTTGATTCCGTCATGCCCTGGTTCGAATCCAGGTACCCCAGCCATTTTCATTCTTTTAGCTACGAGTCATTAGCTCAGTTGGTAGAGCATCTGACTTTTAATCAGAGGGTCGCAGGTTCGAATCCTGCATGACTCACCATTTTAACTTGACATTATGTTTTTAGGTGATATAATAGAAACCTATCATGTTTCAATTGAAATGCGGCCGTGGCGGAATGGCAGACGCGCTAGGTTGAGGGCCTAGTCGAGGTTGACTCGGTGGAGGTTCAAGTCCTCTCGACCGCACCAAAAAGTTTACAATATATAATATACGATATGCGCCCGTAGCTCAATTGGATAGAGCGTCTGACTACGGATCAGAAGGTTGTGGATTCGACTTCTGCCGGGCGCGCCATATTTTTTAAAAATTATAATATCAATGCGGGTGTAGTTTAGTGGTAAAACCACAGCCTTCCAAGCTGTTGTCGAGAGTTCGATTCTCTTCACCCGCTCCAATATAATTTATGAACCTTGAAAACTGAACATGCAAGACGTTAATCAATAAATGTTTTTGGACATCAACTCTGTTGATGGATCAAAACGAAATAGATATCATCTTCGGATGATACGCTAGCAAAGCTAATGAGCTTTCAAACTACTTTTATGGAGAGTTTGATCCTGGCTCAGGACGAACGCTGGCGGCGTGCCTAATACATGCAAGTCGAGCGAATGATGAAGAAGCTTGCTTCTTCTGATTTAGCGGCGGACGGGTGAGTAACACGTGGGCAACCTACCTAGTAGATTGGGATAACTCCGGGAAACCGGGGCTAATACCGAATAATCCATTTTGTCACATGGCAAAATGCTGAAAGGCGGTTTCGGCTGTCACTACTAGATGGGCCCGCGGTGCATTAGCTAGTTGGTGGGGTAACGGCCTACCAAGGCAACGATGCATAGCCGACCTGAGAGGGTGATCGGCCACATTGGGACTGAGACACGGCCCAAACTCCTACGGGAGGCAGCAGTAGGGAATCTTCCACAATGGACGAAAGTCTGATGGAGCAACGCCGCGTGAGTGATGAAGGTTTTCGGATCGTAAAACTCTGTTGTAAGGGAAGAACAAGTACGTTAGTAACTGAACGTACCTTGACGGTACCTTATTAGAAAGCCACGGCTAACTACGTGCCAGCAGCCGCGGTAATACGTAGGTGGCAAGCGTTGTCCGGATTTATTGGGCGTAAAGCGCGCGCAGGTGGTTTCTTAAGTCTGATGTGAAAGCCCACGGCTCAACCGTGGAGGGTCATTGGAAACTGGGAGACTTGAGTGCAGAAGAGGAAAGTGGAATTCCAAGTGTAGCGGTGAAATGCGTAGAGATTTGGAGGAACACCAGTGGCGAAGGCGACTTTCTGGTCTGTAACTGACACTGAGGCGCGAAAGCGTGGGGAGCAAACAGGATTAGATACCCTGGTAGTCCACGCCGTAAACGATGAGTGCTAAGTGTTAGGGGGTTTCCGCCCCTTAGTGCTGCAGCTAACGCATTAAGCACTCCGCCTGGGGAGTACGGCCGCAAGGTTGAAACTCAAAGGAATTGACGGGGGCCCGCACAAGCGGTGGAGCATGTGGTTTAATTCGAAGCAACGCGAAGAACCTTACCAGGTCTTGACATCCCAATGACCGCTCTAGAGATAGAGTTTTCCCTTCGGGGACATTGGTGACAGGTGGTGCATGGTTGTCGTCAGCTCGTGTCGTGAGATGTTGGGTTAAGTCCCGCAACGAGCGCAACCCTTGATCTTAGTTGCCATCATTTAGTTGGGCACTCTAAGGTGACTGCCGGTGACAAACCGGAGGAAGGTGGGGATGACGTCAAATCATCATGCCCCTTATGACCTGGGCTACACACGTGCTACAATGGACGATACAAAGAGTCGCTAACTCGCGAGGGTATGCTAATCTCATAAAATCGTTCTCAGTTCGGATTGTAGGCTGCAACTCGCCTACATGAAGCCGGAATCGCTAGTAATCGTGGATCAGCATGCCACGGTGAATACGTTCCCGGGCCTTGTACACACCGCCCGTCACACCACGAGAGTTTGTAACACCCGAAGTCGGTGAGGTAACCTTTATGGAGCCAGCCGCCGAAGGTGGGATAGATGATTGGGGTGAAGTCGTAACAAGGTAGCCGTATCGGAAGGTGCGGCTGGATCACCTCCTTTCTAAGGATAATTACGGAAACAGATCTTGGATCTGTCGATTAACGTCTTGCGTTCAGTTTTGAAGGCTCATTGTAAAATGATCTTCAAAACCTTGTTCTTTGAAAACTGGATAAAACGACATTGAAGCAAATTAAGTAACACATTTTTTATTATTAAGTTTTTTAGGCTTAATAACTAACTTTTAGGTTAAGTTATTAAGGGCGCATGGCGGATGCCTTGGCACTAGGAGCCGAAGAAGGACGGCACTAACACCGATATGCTTCGGGGAGCTGTAAGTGAGCTTTGATCCGGAGATTTCCGAATGGGGGAACCCACTGTTCGTAATGGAGCAGTATCTTGACGTGAATACATAGCGTCTTGATGGCAGACCCAGGGAACTGAAACATCTAAGTACCTGGAGGAAGAGAAAGAAAAATCGATTCCCTGAGTAGCGGCGAGCGAAACGGGAATAGCCCAAACCAAGAGGCTTGCCTCTTGGGGTTGTAGGACACTCTATATGGAGTTACAAAGGAATGAGTTAAACGAAGCGGTCTGGAAAGGCCCGCCAGAGCAGGTAACAGCCCTGTAGTTGAAAGTTCATTCTCTCTTGAGTGTATCCTGAGTACGGCGGAACACGTGAAATTCCGTCGGAATCTGGGAGGACCATCTCCCAAGGCTAAATACTACCTAGTGACCGATAGTGAACCAGTACCGTGAGGGAAAGGTGAAAAGCACCCCGGAAGGGGAGTGAAATAGATCCTGAAACCATGTGCCTACAAGTAGTTAGAGCCCGTTAATGGGTGATAGCGTGCCTTTTGTAGAATGAACCGGCGAGTTACGATTACATGCGAGGTTAAGTTTTAGAAGACGGAGCCGTAGCGAAAGCGAGTCTGAATAGGGCGAATGAGTATGTGGTTGTAGACCCGAAACCAGGTGATCTACCCATGTCCAGGGTGAAGGTAAGGTAACACTTACTGGAGGCCCGAACCCACGTACGTTGAAAAGTGCGGGGATGAGGTGTGGGTAGCGGAGAAATTCCAATCGAACCTGGAGATAGCTGGTTCTCTCCGAAATAGCTTTAGGGCTAGCCTCGTGATAGAGAATCCTGGAGGTAGAGCACTGTTTGAACTAGGGGTCCATCCCGGATTACCGAATTCAGACAAACTCCGAATGCCAGTGATTTATGCACGGGAGTCAGACTGCGAGTGATAAGATCCGTAGTCAAAAGGGAAACAGCCCAGACCACCAGCTAAGGTCCCAAAGTAATTGTTAAGTGGAAAAGGATGTGACGTTGCTTAGACAACCAGGATGTTGGCTCAGAAGCAGCCATCATTTAAAGAGTGCGTAATAGCTCACTGGTCGAGTGACGCTGCGCCGAAAATGTATCGGGGCTAAACAATTCACCGAAGCTGTGGATGGACATCTTAGATGTCCGTGGTAGGAGAGCGTTCTAAGTGCTGTGAAGTCAGACCGGAAGGACTGGTGGAGCGCTTAGAAGTGAGAATGCCGGTATGAGTAGCGAAAGACGGGTGAGAATCCCGTCCACCGAATGACTAAGGTTTCCTGAGGAAGGCTCGTCCGCTCAGGGTTAGTCGGGACCTAAGCCGAGGCCGATAGGCGTAGGCGATGGACAACAGGTTGATATTCCTGTACCACCTATTTACCATTTGAGCAATGGGGGGACGCAGTAGGATAGGGTAAGCATGCTGTTGGTTATGCATGTTCAAGCAGTGAGGCGTGAAATGAGGCAAATCCCATTTCTATAACGTTGAGCTGTGATGACGAGGACGTATGTCCGGAGTTCCTGATTTCACACTGCCAAGAAAAGCCTCTAGCGAGGTAAAAGGTGCCCGTACCGCAAACCGACACAGGTAGTCGAGGAGAGAATCCTAAGGTGTGCGAGAGAACTCTCGTTAAGGAACTCGGCAAAATGACCCCGTAACTT
Source organism: Viridibacillus sp. d25.2 (assembly GCF_055456015.2). NCBI lineage: Bacteria > Bacillati > Bacillota > Bacilli > Caryophanales > Caryophanaceae > Viridibacillus > Viridibacillus sp. d25.2. The sequence continues at coordinate 573,756 of NZ_CM196652.1, forward strand.
CGGGAGAAGGGGTGCTCTAGTAGGGTGAAAGCCCGAGAGAGCCGCAGTGAATAGGCCCAGGCGACTGTTTAGCAAAAACACAGGTCTCTGCAAAACCGTAAGGTGACGTATAGGGGCTGACGCCTGCCCGGTGCTGGAAGGTTAAGAGGAGTGCTTAGCGCAAGCGAAGGTGCGAATTGAAGCCCCAGTAAACGGCGGCCGTAACTATAACGGTCCTAAGGTAGCGAAATTCCTTGTCGGGTAAGTTCCGACCCGCACGAAAGGCGTAACGATCTGGGCACTGTCTCAACGAGAGACTCGGTGAAATTATAGTACCTGTGAAGATGCAGGTTACCCGCGACAGGACGGAAAGACCCCGTGGAGCTTTACTGTAGCCTGATATTGAATTTTGATACAGCTTGTACAGGATAGGTAGGAGCCAGAGATTCCGGAGCGCCAGCTTCGGAGGAGGCGTTGGTGGGATACTACCCTAGCTGTATTGAACTTCTAACCCATGCCCCTTAGCGGGGTAGGAGACAGTGTCAGGCGGGCAGTTTGACTGGGGCGGTCGCCTCCTAAAGAGTAACGGAGGCGCCCAAAGGTTCCCTCAGAATGGTTGGAAATCATTCGTAGAGTGTAAAGGCATAAGGGAGCTTGACTGCGAGACCTACAAGTCGAGCAGGGTCGAAAGACGGGCTTAGTGATCCGGTGGTTCCGCATGGAAGGGCCATCGCTCAACGGATAAAAGCTACCCCGGGGATAACAGGCTTATCTCCCCCAAGAGTCCACATCGACGGGGAGGTTTGGCACCTCGATGTCGGCTCATCGCATCCTGGGGCTGTAGTCGGTCCCAAGGGTTGGGCTGTTCGCCCATTAAAGCGGTACGCGAGCTGGGTTCAGAACGTCGTGAGACAGTTCGGTCCCTATCCGTCGTGGGCGTAGGAAATTTGAGAGGAGCTGTCCTTAGTACGAGAGGACCGGGATGGACACACCGCTGGTGTACCAGTTGTTCTGCCAAGGGCATCGCTGGGTAGCTATGTGTGGACGGGATAAGTGCTGAAAGCATCTAAGCATGAAGCCCCCCTCAAGATGAGATTTCCCATTACGCAAGTAAGTAAGATCCCTCAAAGACGATGAGGTAGATAGGTTCGAGGTGGAAGTGTGGCGACATACGGAGCTGACGAATACTAATAGATCGAGGACTTAACCAAATTTTACTTAACAAACTTCAATGTAATTTATCCAGTTTTGAGAGAACAAGTTCTCAAATAAGAGTTTCAAGACACGAGCAGTACGAGGAAATGAACGAATGAAAACCGGAATGTACTTTTGTACATGAGGATTTGAATGAGTAAAATTGACGAAGTAATGCGATGTGTATTGGAAGTCGAATATAGTCTAGTGATGATGGCAAAGAGGTCACACCCGTTCCCATGCCGAACACGGAAGTTAAGCTCTTTAGCGCCAATGGTAGTTGGGGGTTTCCCCCTGTGAGAGTAGGACGTTGCTAGGCACACTAAAGCACAACTGATTTAATCAGTTGTATTTTTTTATTTGTCTTAAATATATAAATTACGTGAAAGTCATGAATAGCAAAGATTTTTGTACGATCACAGGGATTTGGAATAGTAGAATCATGTCTATCTATTTAAAGGCTAATCTAAATGCTGAAATGTTATTAAAGAGTTTCAAAAGTATTACTTGGATGGAATTTCGTTATTTAAGACAGACGGAAATTTACAAGTTTTAAATAATACCCTTTATGGAGAGTTTATGTAATGTCATTATCGTGTCTATTAATGATTGTAGATTACTAATTTTTGATTTATTTTGGATCATAGTTAAAAATAACAGACAGTTTTAAGTAGTAGAAATGCTTGAATAGAGCCATATTAGCTAGAAAAAGTAAAAATATTTTATGTAAAAGTAATTTTTTTTATTAAATTCTATTGTCAAAGGCTAGATTACCTGATATAATAAATCTTGTCTTAAAGAAATGGTCCGGTAGTTCAGTTGGTTAGAATGCCTGCCTGTCACGCAGGAGGTCGCGGGTTCGAGTCCCGTCCGGACCGCCATTTACTTTTAAATTCAAATGTAAACACAGCTAATGTAGCTGTGTTATTTTTTTATGTCTAAAATTTTTTGCCCGTTCACTTTGAACATTTGCGGTGCTTTAGGTAAACTATAGTTAATGTAAGTTTGAGAGGATAAGGTTGAATGACAATTGAGATATTGGTTAATTCATTAGAAGAAACAAAAAGTCTTGCTTTGAAACTGGCTGCTTTGCTGGAAGCACAAGATGCAATTACACTCGAAGGAGATCTTGGCGCAGGTAAGACGACTTTTACACAGTCTTTGGCTAAAGGATTGGGAATTACACGTACAGTAAATAGTCCAACCTTTACGATTTTAAAGCAATATGAAGGTAGGTTGCCATTCAATCATTTAGATGTCTATCGACTAGCTGATAGCGATGAGGATTTAGGCTGGGATGAGCTATTTTTCGGTGATGCTGTATCTGTAATAGAATGGGCTCACCTTATTGAACAAGATCTGCCTGCTGAACGTCTAGGGATTGAAATCCATCGAATAGATGAGAATAAAAGACGATTTTTATTGAAACCAATCGGTAAGCGTTATGAACGATTGTGTGAGGAGTTAATGAAATGATTTGGTTAGGATTAGATACATCGAATTCCCCGCTAGCTGTAGCAATTGTAAAAGATGGTCAAGTTGTTGCGGAGGAAGTAGCGAATATTAAATTAAATCATTCAATTGGGGCGATGCCTGCAATTGAGCGATTGTTTGAAAGAACGAAGATAAAACCGGCTGAAGTTGATGCAATTGCAGTTGGTGAGGGTCCAGGTTCTTATACAGGTGTGCGCATTGGTGTTACGATTGCTAAGACACTTGCTTGGACGTTGAAAAAACCACTAGTTGGTATTTCTAGCTTAAAGCTCTTAGCGGCAAATGCAGTACTTTATAATGGAGTTGTATGCTCTATTATTGACGCGAGAAGGCAAAATGTCTATGCAGGTGCTTATAATACGTCAGCAAGTCTTACGTCAGTAGTTGAGGATGGGCATTATAGCTTGCAGGGATTACTTGAAAAATTAAAGGACCTAAATGTACCTGTGATGTTCGTTGGACATGATGTGGATTTATTTTGGGAGTCAATTCAAGTTCAACTAGGAGATCATGCAGTACGTGCTCCTTTTACACTGGATCTGCCTAGTGCTAGTCAGCTAATCCGATTAGCTTCACAACAGGAATTACCTGATATTGAAGCAGTACATTCATTTGTACCTCAGTATCGTCGTATAGCTGAGGCTGAGGCAAATTGGATAAAAGAGCAGAAAGGTCAGTAATAGGTGAAACGATGATTACTTATCGAGAGATGACAGTGGCGGATGTACCAGCAGTGCATGCAATTGAAGTCGAAGTATTCCCATCACCGTGGACGATGGATTCTTTTTATCATGAAATGACTACAAATACACAAGCTACCTATGTTGTTGCTGTGGACGACACAGAGCAAATTGTAGGGTTTTGTGGCATGTGGATTGTATTAGATGAAAGTCAGATTACAAATGTGGCAGTAACGGCATCTGCTAGAGGTTTAGGAATAGGTGAAGGGCTAATGCGTGAAGCAATTCGTATTGCTCGTGAACGGGCAGTTGTGGTCATGAGTTTAGAAGTACGTGTTACAAACACAGTTGCCCAAAATCTTTATCGTAAACTTGGCTTTCAAAATGGTGGTATCCGTAAAGGCTACTATACAGATAATCAAGAGGACGCTCTTGTCATGTGGGTGAATTTATAATGGAAAATCGATATATATTAGGAATCGAAAGTAGCTGTGATGAAACGGCAGCTTCTATTGTCAAAAATGGATGTGAAATTGTATCGAACGTAGTGGCATCTCAAATTGAGAGTCATAAACGTTTTGGTGGTGTGGTACCGGAAATCGCTTCAAGACATCATGTAGAGCAAGTGACACTAGTGATTGAAGAGGCATTAGCGCAAGCAAATATGCAACCAGAGGATTTGGATGCGGTTGCTGTAACTGAAGGTCCTGGATTAGTTGGAGCACTTTTAATCGGCATTAATGCAGCGAAGGCTTTTGCATTTGCCAATGGCCTACCATTAATAGGTGTACATCATATTGCAGGGCATATATATGCGAATGCTTTAATGCAACCGATGGAATTTCCTTTACTTGCTCTAGTCGTATCTGGTGGACACACTGAACTTGTTTTAATGAAGGAGCATGGCTCATTTGAATTGATTGGAGAAACACGTGATGATGCTGCAGGAGAGGCTTATGATAAGGTGGCTCGCGTATTGAATATTCAATATCCAGGTGGTCCTCATATTGACCGTATGGCGCATGAGAGTGATGAAGCAGTTAAATTCCCTCGAGTTTGGTTGGAAGAGGATTCATATGATTTTAGTTTTAGTGGTTTGAAGTCTGCAGTGATTAACTATAAACATAACGCAGAGCAACGAGGTATCGAGGTGAATCCATTACATGTTGCAAAAGGGTTCCAAGATAGTGTTGTAGAAGTGTTAACAGCAAAAACATTACGTGCGGCGCGTCAGTTTAATGTGAAGCAAGTAATTGCAGCTGGTGGCGTTTCAGCTAATAAAGGTCTGCGCAAATCATTAGAAGAAACATTTACAAATGAAGGTATTCCTTTTTACGTGCCACCACTTAAACTATGTACAGATAACGCAGCGATGATTGCTGCTGCAGGTACATTTATGTTTGAAGCTGGAAAGCGTAGCGATATGGGAATGAATGGGCGCCCGGGTATGGAACTAGTATCGTGGCATGAATAATTTTACTTCTATTTATTAAAACTAAATTGTGTATAAGAAAAGATTACTTTCGTCAGAAAGTGATCTTTTTTTCATAAAATGGGAACACAGGATGAAAAATGCGAACATCCGTACTTATGCACAATTTGTGGATAAGTTGTGGATAATATGTGTGTTTTCAACATATAGTATTGTCTTTTGCACATATAAATGTGTGTAAAATAAATTTGTATTGTTAATAATGTGTATAACTATATGAATCTATTGAAAATAAAGGAGTTATAATGTGTATAACCCTGTGGAGAAAATATCGGTGAAATTTCTACTTGACCTATATATGGGACATGAATTGTTCTTAAACGACAAAAACCGCGTGCTCATCGACACGCGGTTTCCTCTTAAAATATTTCAAGTTGTTCGTTTAGTTCAAGCCATTCCATTTCAGCTGTTTCGTGTCCCTCTTTGGTTTCATCAAGCTGATGTTGAAGGGCCATCACTTTCTCATGATCTGGGAAGATTTCTGGATCACACAGCTGCTCTTCTATAACACGGATTTGCTCTTCATAGTTCGCCATGCTGCCTTCAATTTCTTCGATTCGACGACGAATTTGACGTTCTTTCTTTTTCGCTTCCTTATCAATTTTACCCCCTGTAGTCACTTTTACTGGAGCTTGTTCTTTAGGAAGAGGCATTGCGGCAAGCTTTTCAGCTGCTAATTCTTCTAATTCTTTTTTCTTCTCTAAAAAATAATCATAATCCCCCAAATATTCAAAGCTTCCATCAGCTGCTAAATCAATAACCTTTGTCGCTATACGATTAATGAAATAACGGTCGTGTGATACGAATAGTAATGTGCCTGGATAATCGATGAGCGCATTTTCTAATATTTCTTTACTATCTAAGTCTAAATGGTTCGTAGGTTCATCAAGAATAAGGAAATTACATTTTTGAAGCATTAGTTTGGCAAGTGCTAGTCGTGCTTTTTCACCACCTGATAAATCTTGTACGATTTTACCAACGTCATCACCAGTGAATAGGAAGCGGCCCAGTACTGTGCGAATGTCTTTTTCATTCATCAATGGCCATTCATCCCAGAGCTCTTTTAGAACGGTTTTATTGCTAGTGAGCTTGGCTTGTTCTTGATCATAATAACCGATTTGAATATTCGTACCATAATGAATGTCCCCCGCTAGCAATGGTTTGTCCTTCACAATAGTTTTAAGTAGAGTAGATTTACCAACTCCATTTGGTCCAACAAGTGCGATACGATCTTCACGGAAAATACGCATATTAATATGTTGCGATACTAATTTCCCGTCATATCCAACTGCCACATCATTTACTGCCATGACATCATTCCCACTTTGTCGGTCGATGCCAAAAGTAAATGTAGCTGATTTTTCATCGCCATCAGGTGAATCCATCCAATCCGTTTTCTCCAGCACTTTACGACGGCTTTGAGCCATTTTAGTCGTTGAAGCACGAGCGATGTTTTTTTGGATAAAGACTTCTAATTTTGCCTTTTCATCTTGTTGTTTTTCGAATATTTTCATATCACGTTCATAGTTTTTCGCCTTCTCATCTAAATAGCGACTGTAGTTACCTGTGAACTTTGTGACATGATGACGAGAAACTTCGTACACAATAGATACAACTTGGTCCAAGAAATAGCGGTCATGTGATACGATTAAAATAGCGCCGTCATAATTTTTTAAATAGTTTTCAAGCCAGCTTAATGTTTCGATATCTAAATGGTTTGTCGGTTCATCCAAAATTAGCAAATCAGGCTTAGTTAAAAGAAGCTTTGCAAGTGCAAGGCGCGTACGCTGTCCACCAGAAAGAGCTGAAATATACTTATCATAATCAGCTGGGTAGAATTGCATACCATGCAATACGGAGCGTGTATCTGCTTCGTATTGATAGCCACCTTGCTCTTTAAAATCATGCTGCAACTGATCGTACTCAGCCATCACCTTGGCATAATTTTCTGCATCCTCATAAACTGCTGGATCAGCCATTTTATGCTCTAAGTTCCGTAACTGCTGTTCTTGTTTTTTTATTGGTTCGAAAATAGTCATCATTTCTTCCCATATAGTAAGAGAAGATTCTAAACCAGCATGCTGTTCTAAATATCCTAGACGAACATCCTTTGGCATAATGATATCGCCAGAATCATAAGAAAGCTGACCCGCTATAATTTTCAGTAATGTAGATTTACCAGCGCCGTTACGGCCAACAAGTGCAACACGATCTCGATGCTGTACTTCTAGCTTAACGCCACTTAAAATTTCATCCGCAATGTAAGATTTATATAATTGATTGACTTGTAAAACAATCATTTTAGACACCTCAGTTCAATCTTAGTTTATCGGATTGCGCAGAAGGGTGCAATGAGATAACTTTACAGGAGTTCAATCGTCATGTAATATTGAAACGATTTCGGATTGATTGCAGGAGGAAACTGTGTGAAACAAGAATCAACTAAAATTCCACAAGCTACGACAAAAAGGCTTCCTCTCTATTATCGATTTATTCAAAATTTCGCTAAAGCAGGGCAGGAACGCGTTTCTTCAAGAGAATTAAGTGAAGCGATGAAAATTGATTCTGCGACCATTCGTAGAGATTTTTCTCATTTTGGAGCACTAGGAAAAAAAGGTTACGGTTACGATGTTCAAAAAATGCTAGCGTTTTTTAGAAATATTTTAGATCAAGATGAGAGAATGAATGTAGCCCTTATAGGGGTAGGGAATTTAGGAAACGCCTTTTTGAAATATAATTTTCAAAAAAACCATAATACAAAAATTGTCGTTGCATTTGATACAAAAGCGCCAATAGAAGGTAAAATTATAAGTGGTATACCTGTTTACCATCCTGATGCGTTGGAGGACAAGTTTGTTGAATACGGAGCAGAGCTTCCTATTTTAACAGTCCCATCACGTTCTGCTCAGATGATGACGGATCGTCTAGTGAAGATGAATGTACGAGGTATATTAAACTTTACACCGATTAGAATAGCAGTACCAGATTCAATCCGGGTGCATACGATTGACTTATCTATCGAGTTACAAACGCTAATATACTTCATGCGAAATGATGAAGAATAACTCGAAATATTCACATTTATAAAATAGCATAATTGAGCGAAATGAGTTAAAATAAGAGCATATTATGAGGAGGTGTCTGGTATGGGAATTGGCCCAGGGAGTGCTATTATCATTGGGATCGTAGCCCTACTTATTTTCGGACCGAAGAAATTGCCTGAGCTTGGAAAAGCAATGGGTTCTACTCTCCGCGAATTCAAAAACGCTACTAAAGGTTTAGCAGATGACGAAGATGATTCAAAAAAAGTCATCGAAACTAAAAAAGTAGAAGAAAAATAAGTTAGGATGTTAGTTGGATGAACAATAATGAACTAACGATTATCGAACATATAGAAGAATTAAGAAAACGGTTATACATTGTTGCCGTTTTCTTTGTTATTAGTGTTATCGGTAGCTTCTTTTTAGCGGAACCGTTAATCCACTTTTTACAATTTAATAGTGAAGAAGCACAACAGCTACAATTACATTCATTTAAAGTAACAGATCCGGTAAAGGTCTATTTTCAAGTTATTTTCATTCTATCTGTTGTCATGACATCACCTGTTATTTTATATCAGATTTGGTCATTTATCAGTCCAGGTTTATATGAAAAAGAACGTAGAGTAACATTGAGCTATATTCCTTACAGTGTATTACTCTTCTTAGGTGGCGTAGTCTTTTCTTATGAGGTATTATTCCCTTATATTATTAAGTTTATGATGCAAATGTCTATGGAATTAGATGTTCAGCAAACTATAGGAATCAATGAATATTTCCAGTTTTTAATGCATATAACATTGCCATTTGGAGTCATCTTCCAATTGCCAATAGTGGTTTTATTCCTTACACGTTTAGGTATAATCACACCAATGATGTTGGCTAAAGTACGGAAGTTTGCGTACTTTATCTTACTAGTCATTGCTGCTATCATTACACCGCCAGATATTATGTCTCATATGTTTGTAACATTACCACTTTGTGTTTTATATGAAATTAGTATCCTTATTTCTCGTGCAGGCTACCGCAAGTATTTAAAAGCGGAACAGCAACGTCAAATTGAATTAGCAAACAATCCTTCGGCTGATGAATAATCAGTAGAGGGATTTTTTTATAAAAAAATGAGTTATAGATAGAACTGAATATAAGAAAAGCCTACTCAAACGAGTAGGCTTGCAATCTTATTGTCCTAAAAACTTCATAAGGTCATCTTGATATAGCTGTACTAATGTCACAAAGCCATTTAACATCATATGAGCAATAATTGATGTAATAATACGTTGTGTCTTATGGTATAAAAACGCGAATATAAAGCCCGAAATTGCATACAGTATTATGTGTGAAAAGTCGAAGTGGATAACAGCAAAGACAATTGCACTTACAGCGGCAGCGATAAAGAAATTAGTTTTTTGGAAAATTGAACCGAAAATAACACGACGGAAGATAAATTCCTCTAAAATCGGTCCAAACAGTACGATACCTATAATAGCTACTGGAGCCACATCTGCAATTTCAATTAAATTGGCTGTATTTTCTGAGCCAGTTTTAATACCTAAACTTTGTTCGATAAGAGCACCAACTGTTTGCCCAAAGAATACGAGGAAGAATCCGATTAGACCCCAACCAATTGACATAGGAATAGATGCTTTTTCCCCTTTAAAGACTTGCCAAAAACCTTTGTCACGCCCTACAAGAATGAGTGAAATAATTAGAGCGGTACCCATACTGATGAAAATCCACCAACCCTGGGTCATCAGAACAGCTGTTTTTAAACTAAGGTCAGGATTCATTTTCTGTATTAACCTAAGAAGCGGTTTCAAAAAAAGAATAGATGACAGTTGCATAATAATGTAGACAATCAAAACGAAAAATGCGGTTTTCTTTGATTTCAAATTTAAAATCCTCTCTTAAAAAAGATACTACCTCTATTGTAGAATACTCGCTTTCGAAAACAAAATAATTTATGCTTCTTACTTGCAAAAAAAGATGGAATTCTTTATTATAAGAATTGTGTTAGCACTCATTGCTTAAGAGTGCTAATAAAATATAAATTCCACATTTCTAGGAGGTTGTTTCACTTGTTAAGACCATTAGGTGATCGCATTATTATCGAATTAGTCGAAGTAGAAGAAAAAACAGCATTCGGCATCGTTCTTCCAGACTCTGCAAAAGAGAAACCTCAGGAAGGTAACGTTATCGCAGTAGGTACTGGCTTCTTGACTGACAGTGGTACAACAGTTCCACTTAACGTAAAAGAAGGAGACCGCGTTATCTACTCTCAATACGCTGGTACAGAAGTAAAATACGAAGGTAAAGAATATTTAATTTTACGCGAAAGCGATATTTTGGCTATTATCGGCTAATAACTGAAACTAAAAACTATTTAGGGGGTACGCATCAATGGCAAAAGATATTAAATTTAGTGAAGAAGCACGCAGCTTAATGCTTCGCGGTGTAGATAAATTAGCAGACGCTGTTAAAGTAACATTAGGACCTAAAGGACGTAACGTTGTTCTAGAAAAATCTTTCGGTTCACCACTAATCACAAACGATGGTGTGACAATCGCAAAAGAGATCGAGTTAGAAGATCCATACGAAAATATGGGTGCAAAACTTGTATCTGAAGTAGCTTCTAAAACTAACGAAATCGCTGGTGACGGTACTACCACTGCAACAGTTCTTGCGCAAGCAATGATCCGTGAAGGATTGAAAAACGTTACAGCTGGTGCTAACCCAGTCGGCATCCGTAAAGGTATCGACAAAGCAGTTGCTACAGCTATTACAGAACTACAAACTATTTCTAAACCAGTTGAAAACAAAGAAGCGATTGCTCAAGTAGCAGCTATCTCTGCAGCTGATGAAGAAGTTGGCGAATTAATCGCAGAAGCTATGGAACGCGTTGGTAATGACGGCGTTATCACAATCGAAGAATCAAAAGGCTTCACTACTGAACTTGACGTAGTAGAAGGTATGCAATTCGATCGTGGTTATGCATCTCACTACATGGTGACTGATACAGATAAAATGGAAGCTATTCTAGACAACCCATACATCTTAATCACTGACAAGAAAATCGCTAACATTCAAGAAATCTTACCAGTACTTGAACAAGTTGTTCAACAAGGTAAACCACTTTTAATCATTGCTGAAGACGTAGAAGGCGAAGCACTTGCTACATTAGTAGTAAACAAACTTCGTGGTACATTCAATGCAGTAGCAGTTAAAGCTCCTGGATTCGGTGACCGTCGTAAAGCATTATTAGAAGATATCGCAATCTTAACTGGTGGACAAGTAATCACTGAAGATATCGGTTTAGACCTTAAACAAACTTCAATCGATATGCTTGGTCGCGCAGCGAAAGTTGTTGTAACTAAAGACCATACTACAGTAGTAGAGGGCGCTGGCGAAATCGGTTCAATCGAAGCTCGCGTAGGCCAAATTCGTGCACAATACGAAGAATCTACTTCTGAATTTGATAAAGAGAAATTGCAAGAGCGCCTTGCTAAATTAGCTGGTGGTGTAGCAGTTATTAAAGTTGGTGCTGCAACTGAAACAGAACTTAAAGAACGCAAACTACGCATTGAAGATGCTCTAAACTCAACTCGCGCAGCGGTACAAGAAGGTATTGTAGCTGGTGGTGGTGTTGCACTAGTAAGCATCTACAATAAAGTAGCTGAAGTAGCTACAGCAAACGAAGGCGACGTAGCAACTGGTGTTAAAATCGTTCTTCGCGCTCTTGAAGAACCAGTTCGTCAAATCGCTAACAACGCAGGTCTTGAAGGTTCAATCATCGTAGACCGCCTAAAACGCGAAGAAAACGGCATTGGTTTCAACGCAGCAAACGGCGAATGGGTTAACATGATCGAAGCTGGAATCGTAGACCCAACTAAAGTAACTCGCTCAGCACTACAAAACGCAGCATCTGTAGCAGCTCTATTCTTAACTACAGAAGCAGTAGTAGCAAACATTAAAGAACCAGCAGCTCCTGCTATGCCTGATATGGGCGGTATGGGCGGCATGGGTGGCATGATGTAGGGTTCGCACGATGCGAATCACGTAACCGTTGCGACAGGACGTCGCGAACTTAGGTTACGTTCCTCCTTACCATTGTGGTAAGACATCACGTACGCTTTCACTGCGCTAAATGCGCTTTTCAAAGTAAAAAACACAAGGCACTATCTAACCTTGTGTTTGTAAGACCCTAGCATTAGAGTACTCATCTACTAAAAAGAAACCCCCTCATTGATTGGCACTGAGTATCGTTTTTGAGACAATAAGAAAACACCTTATTTTGCAGCCAGTTGACGGTATTGTACCGGCGACTGGCTGTTTAATTTCGTTTTAATCCGGATATTGTTATAATAATAAATGTATTCTTCGACCATATTTATTACGCGTGCATTTGTCGTGCGGTAAATTTCGTCGAGGTAGAACGTTTCAGACTTTAGCGAGGAGTGAAACGTTTCGATTGGGGAATTATCAACGGGCGTGCCTTTACAAGACATGCTCATGGTAATTCCCTTTTCTTTGATTGTTTTTTGATATACATAAGATGTATATACAGATCCTTGATCACTATGCAGAATGCAGCCCTCTGGTAAATTAGGTAATTGATTGAGCGTATCTAAAACAAAGGCTGTATCTTGCTTAGACCCAATGGTTTGTGCAATAATCTCGCCATTAAACAGATCTAATATACTTGAAAGATACATCATGGTTTGTCCAAAAGGCAAGTAGGTAATATCTGTTACGAGCTTCTCTAATGGTTTTGTTGCACTAAAATCGCGAGCTAATAAATTTGGAGCGATGTAAGCTGGTTGGCCCGTACGTTTACGTTTCTTTACTTTTACACGGCACTGCCAGTTATATTTTTGCATCACACGTTGCACCGTTTTCTCACTAATACCTATTAATGATTTTGTGATTTTTCGATAACCGTATCTAAATTTGTGTAGCTTGCACAAGTTACCAATTTGTTGGTCTCTAAGCTCCTTTGGTGTTTGCGTATGAACTTTTGCTTTCCAACGATAGTAAGACGAACGGGCAACTCCTAAATGAAGACAGATTTCACCAATTGACATACTTCCTTTTAACTCCTCCACTAATTGAACTACGACTCTTGAGACCACTTCCTCTCCAACTCTGTGTACTTTTTTAATACTTCAATCTGTTGTTTTAGATAACGATTTTCAGCTTGTAACTTTGCGGTTTCACTTCCATATTCAGGTCCTTTACCGAAGGTATATTGTTTACCCACTGGCTGTTCAAGCCGATGTAATTCGCCATTTCGATACCATTTCAACCATGTTTTTAATTGACTGTGATTACGAATATTCAACTCTTCTAATACTTGCTTTACAGGAATCCCAGCTAATCTCATCTCAATTGCCTTCATTTTAATTTCTACTGAATAACTGACTCTTGTCCCCATAGAAAAAACACCTCCGCGTTGGTTTTAAAGGTAGGATACCCATTTTTTCAACGAAAGGTGTTTTTATTTGTCTCATATTTTTAGGTCAGTGCAATTCTTAAGTGAATTGGTGAGGGGTTTCTTTTGCTTTTTAGAAAGGCGGGATATTTTTGCTAGTTTATTTTAAATTTGAAGGGTATATGGTTGAATTGTGAAAAGAGGAATTCAATTAAAATGTATTTCAAAATCTAAGGCTGACCGAACTGATTTTGTGCAAACTGTCCATTAGGATTGACTGCTGTTTGTGACGGTGAAGTTACCTCTCCGAATTTTAAGTGTTTAGCAGTAGCGATAAAGCTTTGCTCATCTTCTATTAAACCACATGCTCCACAATGAACACGCAATCCACTCCCATTGTATTGTATTTGCAGTTGCTCCGAATTATCGTATTGTTGGATAATCTCCCCGCTCTTTGGATCTAATTTTACATAAACAGGGGTCTGTTCAATAATAGCAAAGCGAGTACGGTTAGTTCGACATTGTGGGCATAAATACGGTTGACTCATAATTTTAACTCATCCTTTCATTTGGATTCCATATTATCTTCCTACAAGAGCTTATCATTTATTCAAAAATGTGAACCTCACTCAAAAAAAATACCTTTTTGAAAAAGGCAGGAATTCCTAGAACAAATAAGCAGTGGAATACTGCTTCAACTCTTCTATATATTCACCATCAACAATCCTTATCCAGGTTTCCGATTATTCAATAAAGAATGGATGTATTACATTTTTAAGGATTCTAAATTACAGAAAAATAGCAAAGCAGATAAAATATAATCCGTACCAAAAGTTTAATACTCTAAATTTTTAGCGTCGGTTTCTTATGAAAGAAAAAGCAACCCTGCAATCAACAATCCTTATCCAGGTTTCCGATTATTCGATAAAGAATGGATGTATTACATTTTTAAGGATTCTAAATTACAGAAAAATAGCAAAGCAGATAAAATATAATCCGTACCAAAAGTTTAATACTCTAAATTTTTAGCGTCGGTTTCTTATGAAAGAAAAAGCAACCCTGCAATCATCATTGCGAGGTTGCTTTTTGCATATCAAAAATTATTTACTACGATGTAATAATTTCAGTAAGTGCTTACTCTATACATCTACATATCTAAAGAGCGTGCATACTATAATCTTATAAAAAATAGGAGGGATATCAAGTGTCTAACGCTTACTTAGACTTATTGGCTTACTTTGGAATTGGTGGTGCACATCCTGGCGGGTTTAATCTAACCCAATCTATATTAGATAATGAAAGCATTCAACCGAATGAATTGGCGCTGGATGTAGGTTGCGGTACAGGGCAGACGTCAGCTTTCTTGGCGAAACGATATCATTGCCATGTGACTGCAATAGATAAACATCCAATTATGATAGAAAAAGCAATGGAACGATTTAAGAATGATCCTGCCAAAGTTAATGTAATGGAAGGAGACGCTCAATATTTAAACTTTAAGGATGACTCCTTTGATTTCATCATAGCTGAGTCCGTTATAGTGTTTACGGATATTGAGAAGACATTACATGAACTTGCTAGAGTTTTGAAAAGTGGTGGAAGGTTAATCCTTCTTGAAATGACAGCTGAACAGAACCTATCGGAAGAATTACAGAGAAAAGTATGCAACTTATATGGCATCAAAGAAATTATAAGTGAAGAAGAATGGCGGATAAAGATACAGCAAGCTGGATTTACTCGTATTGAAATAATCGATACACCATCTGAAATTAGCCCAAGTGAAATAGAAGATATCAATCAATCGGATAACATAAAAAAAGAGCTCTATGATTTATGGGAAGAGCATAACGAATTAATCCCTCTTTACCGTCATATCATCGGTTACCGTGCTTTTAAATGCTATTTCTAACTGAAATTATAAAATTGAAATGGTGTTCTTACAGTTACTCTTCAATTGCAAATTTGGAACCGGCAATTATTTCGTCAGAGGATTTATAGTATAATTCCCCTTTTTGAAAAGGGCCGTGATTCTTTTGATAGCTATCGACGATTTGAAAGCCTAGATGATACCCAATCCATTTTGGGAGTGGACTTCTAGTTTTACCATATAAAAAAGGGTAGTGATTTTTTATGTCTTGAACGTTTAAAGAAGGTACAAAGCGTCGTTTCCATATAGCAGAAGCATCTTCAAATGAGTAGAGATTGACCCAAGGACCTAGCCACTTTTCACCATACAAATCTTTTACTGCATATTCTCCAAGCCCTTCAATTATGATTGAATCTTTCAACGTGATTTTATCCGAAGGCAAATCTAAATATTTTAGTCGACAAACATGATTATATTCATGGGCCAATAATGCTTTTAGCTCTTTAGTCGGAAGATCTACTGATACGAATAAAAATAATGCTCCACTATATGCTACACCGTTTTTAATGGGGGTTTGTTTTCGTGATTCCATATTTGCGTTTTTTATAGGGAAAATATAGATTGAAACCTTTGGACCCTTCCATAGCCTCCGTAAATACTGATATTCATCCTCGACTATTCGCCAAACTTTTTGTTCTTCTAATTTCTTTACGGTGCTTTTTAAGTCAGTCCATTCATATGGCTCAAAAAGTCCATAATTCTGAAGTTCATATTGCCAGACTTCTTTATTGGCTTTAGGTTTTAATCCCTCGAGTGGTCCGCATAGTGTCTCACATTGTATGTAAGATGCCCCTTTACCAGACTTCTCTTCACATAGTTCAATAAATTCATAAAGCCAAGGTTGCGTTTTTATTACTGACATCTATCTCATCCTTTTAGTTTTGATGTCTTTTAGTATATGTATTGGACGCCTCATTGTTTTTAATAAATATAAATTGTTACTAATCTGTTTTTCTTTAGACGATTGTCCATTGCGAGGATTTATTACTCCCATATACTAGCAGAGCATACGTGTATGTAAATAGTAGGGAGAGGGGGATTGAAATGAGTCGAGTATATAATCAATGTTGTAGTTTTCATGGGAAAACAGTGAGAATTAATTGTCACGATGGTAAAGTCCATGTTGGTAGAATTACTAGAGTTGATAGAGATATGGTCTGGATCCAACCTGCTGGTGGGTTAGGTGGATTTGGTCAGGGATTCTTTGGAGATGGTGGATTTGGATTCAACCGTGGATTTGGATTTAGACGTGGATTTGGTTTTGGATTCGGTATAGCTCTTGGTGCAATTGCTGGGATTGCATTAGTTTCGGCATTTTTCTGGTAAAACAAATTCTACCTTACTATAAACAATTACACTATTTCACAAGCATAGTATAACTTCCATTAATCTATCTCTTGTACATTAAAAAGAGAAATGGGGCAAACACTTGCTTTGGCTGAATAACAAGGCCATAAAATGGGGAGTAAATAGAACTGCACTCAATTGTTAGATGCAAACTGACAATTGAAGGTGCAGTTTTTTGTGCATAAGTACTTTCGTTGCAGGTTCTGGAAGTCGCAAGGGTAATTCAAAATCTCCAGAGATTTTCATTCATTTGCACAAAAATAATAAATTATGTTTTTGCATTTAAAAAAACGTGCAAGCAAATGCTGCACGTTTTCATCTTTATCTATCTTCTTCTTCCCAACATTCCGTATTTTTTAATCCCGGAATTGATTTTGCATAGAATGATGGGTTTTCACCTTTTTTACGTTGCTTCGTAAAGTCATCTAACACACGGAAAGCTACTCTTCCTAGTAAGATAATGATGATAATATTTAACATGGCCATTAGCCCCATAAATAAATCGGCTAAGTTCCAAACAAGTGATACATGTGCTACAGAACCGAACATAACCATGCCTAGAACTACTAAACGGTAACCAGTTAACCACCCTTTATGTGCGTTCATAAATTCGATATTTGTTTCACCGTAATAGTAATTACCCACAATTGAACTAAATGCGAAGAAAATAATCGCAATTGCTATAAAGTATGGAGCCCAACTCCCTACATGTACAGCGAAAGAATTTTGAGTTAGGACGATCCCGTCATTTGCACCAGTTGAATAAAGACCCGCCAAAATAATAATGAAGGCAGTGGCAGAACAAATAACAATTGTATCAAAAAATACGCCTAGACTTTGAACAAGCCCTTGTTTTGCAGGATGTGAAGTACTTGCAGTGGCTGCTGCATTTGGTACACTCCCCATACCAGCTTCATTTGAGAATAAACCTCGGCGTACACCTTGCATAATTGCAACACCAATAGCTCCTCCAGCTGCTTCTTTAAAGCCGAATGCCTGTGATAAAATCAGGTTAAAGACTCCTGGTATTTCGGACAAATTAGTCCCGACAACGTAAAGAGCAATGAGTAGATAGAAGATGGCCATTACGGGTACAATTACTTGTGTAACTTTCACAATTCTATGTACGCCACCAAAAATAATCATAGCAGTTAACACGACTAATATTATCCCAATGATATAAGGAGGGATATTAAATGCTTCACCTACAGAAGTAGCAATCGTATTGGACTGCACTGCATTAAAGATAAAGCCAAAACTTAATGTTAAAAGAATACTAAAAACGATTGCCAGTTTACGTTGACCTAACGCTTTTTCCATGTAATAAGCAGGTCCACCACGGAAAGAGTTACCATCTCTTACTTTGTAAACCTGTGCAAGTG
The DNA here is from genome assembly GCF_055456015.2 of Viridibacillus sp. d25.2. Lineage (NCBI taxonomy): Bacteria > Bacillati > Bacillota > Bacilli > Caryophanales > Caryophanaceae > Viridibacillus > Viridibacillus sp. d25.2. The sequence goes on from NZ_CM196652.1 coordinate 591,717, forward strand.
TACTTTCAATAAATGCAGTTGCCATTCCGATAATGGCAATTATCCACATCCAGAATATAGCTCCAGGTCCACCTACACCGATAGCTAGTGCAACTCCTGTTATATTCCCTGTACCTACACGAGAAGCTGTACTAATAGTAAAAGCCTGAAACGCGGAAACGCCCTCGTCTTTTTCCTTTTTCTCCATTATCAAACGGAACATTTCGCCAAACATACGAAATTGTACAAACTTAGTCCCAAGTGTAAAATACAATCCAGCACCTAGTAATAATACGATTAATATATATTTCCATAAAACATTATTTGTTTCATCAACTATATTACCGATCCACTCCATTTACCTGCCTCCTTTATTGCATACCTCTAAGTTTATAACATTATTTAATAAACAATCAACTTAAAAAGGAAAATAAGTGCTGTTGCATACGACTTGACTTTTTGACTCATAGAATAATATTAAAGTCATAAAGAACGATAATTTTATGTTGTATACGAACCAATCTTTCAAGAGTAGCTTAATATACTTAAATGTTTTTTGCTAATTAGTATTGCTTTTCTTCATATATAAACACATTTCTATTGGATTAGTTTATGTAAACTTCAATCTTGTACACACTTACTAGCCATGTAAGTAACTCTTAGAGAAATGTCCTCGACCTATCTAGTTTTTTTACAAGGGTTAGGTTTTAGCCCTTTTATAGTACATTTTGTAACTTTAATTGGTTGCTGCAGAGGTATGTACTTTTCATAAGAACCCCCCCATATATAGAGACCTTCATTGTGTTTGTTGTTAATATATGGAATAATTATAGTGTGATAATGACTATGAGTTTGTTTCCAATGGATACATGAGCCTTATCCAAGTCAATTAAACAGAAAGTTGGGAGAAATAATGATCGAAGTGGACATACCTTTACTGAATAAAGAAGCTGGAGAAAAGGCAGAGAAGTACATAGCAACATTAACAAAACCACTAGGAAGCTTAGGTAGACTGGAGGATATTGCAATTCACCTTGCTGAAATAACAGGGAATCTAACGTTGGACATAACACCGCCCGGCATCATCGTATTTGCTGCTGATCACGGAGTTGCGAAAGAAGGTGTATCCGCATTTCCACAGGAAGTGACGATTCAGATGGTGTCAAATATTGTGCAAGGTGGTGCAGCGATTAGTGTATTCGGTAGACAAATCGGTGCCACTATTAAAGCGGTTGACGTTGGTGTAAATGGAGATGTAACAGAGGAGAAAGTGATTCATAGAAAAATTCGAAAAGGTACTGGCAACTTTCTCACTGAATTAGCTATGACAAAGGCAGAAGCAGAAAAAGCTATTCTAATCGGTTATGAAGAAACACTTCAATTAATCGAAAAGGGTGTGAAGTGTCTAATTGTTGGTGAGGTGGGTATTGGCAACACAACATCAAGCAGTGCGGTACTTGCTGCCATAACTGGTGCAGATATTGCAACAATTGTGGGGGTAGGATCTGGAATTTCCACTGAACAGCATAAACGAAAAATTGCAGTTGTACGTGATGCTATCAGCCTGCATCAGCCCAATTCAGCAAATGCCATTGATATTCTGTCAAAAGTGGGAGGACTTGAAATGGCTGCAATGGCAGGGGCAATGCTTGCAGCAGCAGAAAGACGTGTCCCTATTTTGTTGGATGGTTTTATCTGTACCGTCTCTGCATGTCTCGCAAAATTGATTGCTCCTACAGTTGCGGATTATATGATTTTATCGCATGAATCAGTAGAGCCTGGACATCAAACGGCGATTAAATATTTACAGAAAAAATCCTTGGTACAATTGAATCTGCGCCTAGGTGAAGGAACTGGTGCAGCCATCGCTTATCCAATTTTACAGTCTGCAGTCCATATGATAAATGAAATGGCTACATTCGAAAGCGCTGGAGTATCGGGTAAAGAAGAAACTGAAAAAACAATAAATCAATAGATAATAGGTGCCAGTTTCCCAGCGTAAAACAACCCCGTCATCAGTTCGGTCCTGAATTAATGACGGGGTTTTTATATGAGCGGAAAATTACTATTAATAACTTATGAAACAGCCTTCAACCCAGCCATCCCAAGACAACCGGAGTATGGTAGAGGTATGGAATCAGCCTCTAGTTTCATTATTATTAGTTGAAATGTAATAATACTTTAACTAATAATTTTCTTGAAAAATACCCACATGCCCCACGTAAAGGTTATTAAAAATACAAAAATAACTACTGTAGTAAACCATGTATCCTGAAATGGTAAAGGCACATTCATACCAAAAAAGCCTGTAATAACTGATAAAGGTAACATAATGGTGGATATAACCGTAAGCAGATTTAGCTGTTCAATTGACTTTGCACTAATTATAGAATAATACGTATCTAAGGCACTGTTAACTAAGTCTCTGTAAGTTTCTGTAGATTCTACAATTTGTTCTAAATGATCATTTAAGTCTTTATAAAAAGGTATGTTTTCCGCTTGAATATCAAATTGCCACTTCCCATTCACTTTCGAAAAGATTCTTCTTTGTGGCATAATACCTTGGCGAATTAAAATGATAGCTCTTTTAAGTGCAAGAAACTCTTCTGTAACTTTCTTTGGCTTGTGGTCATACATTTCATCTTCTAGTTCATCTATACGGGTTCTAATTCGATCTAAAACAGGAAAATATTCATCCGTAATTCCATCAATTATTGTGTGTAGCAATAAATCAGCACCCTTACTCATAAACCTCGGACTTTCTGAACAAATGGTTTCCATTTGTTTTAGCCATTTTAATTTTTGATTATGAATCGTGACAACATAGTTGGAGCCTACAAAAATATTTAACTCTACGGTTGAAATCTCATTTTCGCCTTTTTCATTATATAGAGGGGCATGAAAAACGAAAAATTTATAATCTCCGTAACTATCCATCTTTGGCCGTGAATCCCCATGCATACAATCTTCAATAGCTAGTGGGTGGAATTTAAATATTTCAGCTACTTCATGTAGCTCGTTGTTCTGATAATCATATACATCAATCCATAATAAATCGTCTTGATTAGTTAAGTGATCGTCAATCTTTGTAAAATCAAAATTATGCTCTATCTCTTTATTCCCGTGTTTGTAAAGATATGTTTTTATCATCATAAATTCTCCTCGTATTTTATTACCTAAGGACATGGATCGATGTGTAAGTAAGGGCATTCATATTTAGCCCCGCTGTTTTGTGCGGGCAAAACAACAGATTCGGCGTGACTCCAGTACCTTTCAAACCACCAAATTAAAACGTAGTTTTATGATTTGCAAGGTTGTCATCATTATGCACCTTTCACGAATTCGATTTCCCATAAGGCGATAAGAAATCGGCTATCCAGTTTCTTTTTTTACATATGTCCGATGTTCGCTCACCGGAATCAGGATTGCTGTCCATTTCTCATCACCTCCTTAAAATAATAAAAAGCACCCTCAACGAAGAAGGGTGCTCAATACATTTATACATGATTGAATAAGCCTCTTTCGTAGAGCTTTAGCACTGTATGACATAGGATAGAAATATCAATCCAGCTACATTAAAAACCACCTTAATTCGATGGTTCCTGTTGACCCATTGGCGTCTTTGGACGTTTCTGGGCAGCAGCATATCTTCATATAGGAGCCTCACCTAACGAGGAATATCTTTTGTTTTCTAATATGACTAGAAGCATAGCAGTAAAAAAATAAACTGTCAACTTATAATTTTAAGATAATATAGCACGCCTTTTTTATTTATCTCATGTGAATAAACCATCAATCCGACTGATCTAGAGGTGTTAATTTGCTTTGTAATAGCAGATGATTTTTGATCAAGTCCCGTATCAATTTATAAGTTATGTATAGGTTTTAATATTACTTTAAAATAATAGTTTAAATATTGGTTAAATGCATGGAAAGGAATATCCGAAACAAGGAGGATTATATTAATAGTATAAAGAAATTGGAAGAAACCCAGCTATTGCTGCAAGGTTACTTCTTTATTCATCTTCTCGTAATTCCTTATTAGATAAAATATTGTTATGTAGAAATAATATTTAACCACACAAAGAAACTTCGTAATAGTAATTATAACAATACCTATAATTCCAAAATTCTAATCGTACCCTTAGTTAATAACACAGTTAGCAAAGGAGGATTTCTTAATTAGGAAAAGGGTTTTTCTAAGTTAAAAATGAGTTCATAAAATTTATCTTTAAGCTTAGGGATTGTTGAAATGTTTTATCGCATAATCCATTTTCCCTTGGATAGACTAAAATTACAGAAAGGATGAGTGATTAGATGGAAGAAAACAAATTTGCCCAGCTTGACCATAAACAATTGAAAGAACTTAATGAAATGGAAGAGAAACTAGGCGTCACATTGATTGCCTATGATTCATCTGCATCTCCAACTAATATGTCAACATCCTTGAATACGGCTTCTACTGAAATAAATCCATCCTAGTAATAGAATTATCCCATTCTTCAAGGGTAAGGGTTCATTCTTAAAAATTGAAGCAGAAAATTTATTTAACCCCCTCACCTTATAAAAAAAGGTTAGGAGCTTTTCAATCAGTAAGTCCGCATAATAATTAGTTATATTATAAAAAAAAGAGACTAGCATTTTAAAGCGCTAGTCTCTTTTTTACTTTTAATACTTATGGATTTGTTGACCATAAACCAGCTGATTTTAGAAGGACTCTTGGATGCAATTTAAGCTGGGCAACCATGAAGTCTGCGATATCCTCTGGTTGCATTACTTTATCTGGGTTACCATCAGTTAAATTCAGTTCAACAGCCATATCAGTAGCAACTGTACTTGGTGTTAGAGTGCTAACACGAATATTGTGTTTTCTTACTTCAAGCATTAATGATTCACTTAGGGCAATAACAGCAGCTTTTGAAGCACTGTATGCACTAGTAACAGGTGCGCCTTTTTGACCAGCTGTTGAAGAAATATTAATGATATCTCCAGTTTGACGTTCAATCATTTCTGGAAGCACAGCACGTGTAATGTAGTATACACCCATTACATTTACTTGAATGATTTTCGCCCATTCTTCTGGATCGAGTTCAAGGAAGTTTCCGAATTTAGAAATACCAGCACTATTCACTAAAATATCGATAGCGCCAAGCTCTCCGCGAATTTTTTCGACGGCTGCATTCGCTTCATTGATATTCGATACATCACCAGTTGCAATGGCTACTTTCACTCCGTATTCTTTTAGTTCAGCTACTACATTCTCTAAATTTTCAAGAGTGCGTCCAATTAAGCCGATGTTAATGCCTTCTTTTGCAAAAGCAATTGCAGTAGAACGCCCAATTCCACGTCCTCCACCAGTAATAAGAGCTGTTTTACCATTAATATTTTGCATGTGAATCTCTCCCTACCATTTTCTAAAATCGTACAATTAAATAATTTAGTATTCATATATGTTACCTTTACCAAATGAAAAAGTATATTATTTTGCTTTATAGTCCGTTGTTTACCGGTGTAAGATATATTAATTAGTAGCTTTGTGAACACATGCTAAATTGTGAATTACTTTCTTTACAAACTCATCAACTTTACTGTCTAATCGAGACTTAGGGTATACGAGCTGAATCTTTCGGTCTAGCGTAATATCATTCAATTCTTTTTTGAGTAATGTTCCTGATTTTAATTCTTCATCCATAAGAGCAACAGATAGAAATGCTAATGTTTTACCGTAAGTTAACATCTTTTTAATGGTACTCACTGAATCTAGTTCAATTATATAGATGGATGGTGCGTAAGGATCCAACCATTTTTCAATGAAATGATTGGTTGAACTTGAAGAGGTGTGCAAAAGTATTTTGTTTTGAAGGACATCTGATTTTGAGATGTCTTTTTTTGTTGCAAGTTCATGAGCGGGACTTAATGCAAGAACGAGAGAATCTTCACCAATAGTTTCATAAATTAGTGCGGGATCTTCTTGCTTTGTTTCCATTATAAGCCCGAAATCTAGTTCTTGAAGTATTAACTGCTTTTCGATTTCTGGAGCTGTTTTTACTTCCAGAGAGATTCGTATATCTGGATAAGCTGTTGAAATTTGATCGATAATATCAGGCATGAAAATATGTGCGGGTAAACCGCTGGCGCCTAAACGAATTGAGCCAATATTACCCACTATTAGGTTTTCAAAAAATTGGTGCATATCTTTTTGTAACTGGACGATTTGACGCGCATAGTGATAGAGTCCTTCTCCTGCCTCAGTTAAACGATAGCCTCCAGCATTCGTACGAAATAATCGTACACCATATTCTTCTTCAATTGAACGAATATGAAAGGATACTGTAGGCGCAGTAATACCTAGCTCTTTAGCGACAGGTGCTAGTTTTTTATAATTCACGAGCAAGCAGAATGCCTGTAATTTAAGATTCTTCATTTTATCCCCCTGAAGTAAATTAGATAAACTATTGCATTAGCTATAGTATATTAGAGTTTTTTTAACGAATTGTTAATACTAGGTTAATAGTTCCTAAATATCAGGACTTTATAGTTGTTATAGACGAGGAGGGCATTATGAAAATCTCGATTACGAATATAGAAAAGAAGTATGGGAAATCTCAAGCACTCTGGCCGATTAATGTAGAACTAAACAGTAAGTTTGTAACGATTTTAGGTCAATCGGGTTGCGGTAAGACGACGTTATTGAAAATAATAGCTGGATTAGAAAAACCAACAAATGGTGAAATCAGATTTGATGATACGGTTATCTATTCATCAGAAATACGCAAGAATGTTAAACCGAACAAACGAAATATTGCAATGGTTTTTCAGGACTTTGCACTTTGGCCTCATATGACTATTTTTCAGAACATCGCTTTTGCTTTAAAGGGGATATTGCCCAAGCAAGATATTAAAGAACGTGTCGATCATGTTATGAGATTGGTAAAAATGGAGGGATTTGAGAAACGTAAACCTGGAGAATTATCAGGTGGTCAGCAGCAACGTGTGGCACTCGCGAGGGCACTTGCAACAAATCCTAAGCTAATTTTATTTGATGAACCCTTATCAGCGTTAGATGCAGTTCTACGAGAAAAAATGCAAGAAGAAATTATGCATATTATTCACGAACTAGACTGCCAAGCTATTTTTGTAACACATGACCAAACAGAGGCTATGACAATGTCAGATCAAATAATTGTGATGGAGGCAGGGAGAATTGCGCAGGTTGGTTCACCACAAGAAATCTATCATTCACCAGCGACACCTTATGTGGCAGACTTTATCGGAAAAGTAAATTGGGTTGATAAAGGTAGCCGTATTGTTCGACCTGAAGGTGTTTCTAGACATTCACAATTAGGTGGAATTGCGAAACAAGCAAAAATATTAAAAAGTACATTTATTGGAGATCGTTATTTAGTTCAGGCAGAAGTAGAAGGTAATCAATGGAGCTTTTACGAAAATGCTCCACTCGAAAAAGGAAAGCAACTTAAAGTTTTCATAGATGAAAAACAAATTTATCAATTGGAGGGATTACATTGAAGAAACGTAGTTTGAAAATGATAGCAACAGTTGGAACACTTTTGACATTAGTGTTAGCAGGGTGTGGAAATAGCGACACATCCAAAAAAGATGGTGAAGCAAGTGCAGAAACTAAAGAAAATAAAACATTAACAGTTTATTCTGCAGGGCCAGATGGTTTGGCAGCAAATGTTCAACAAGCATTTGAAGAAAAAACCGGAATGAAGGTAGAAATGTTCCAAGGAACAACAGGGAAAATCTTATCTCGCTTAGAAGCAGAAAAAACTAACCCGGTTGCTGATGTTGTGGTATTAGCTTCAGTAGCTTCAATGGATGGAATGAAAGAAGCCGATCAACTTCAGAGTTATAAAGGTGCAAAAAATGCAGATAAAATTAATAGCAATTGGTCAGATGCAGAAGGCTACTACTATGGTTATAGTGCATCGGCTTTAGGAATTGCTTACAATACAAAAAATGCAAAAGTTGCTCCAAGCGAATGGGCAGATCTAGCAAAATCTGAATGGAAAGATAAAATCAATATTCCAGATCCAAGTCTATCAGGATCTGCTGTTGACTTCATCTACGGTTATACGGAAGCAGAAAAAACTGGTTGGGACATTATCCAATCGTGGAAGACAAATGGTTTACAAGTAAATGGTGCAAATAAGGAAGCATTGGATTCAGTTATTACAGGAGATAAAGATGCAACAATCTCTGGAGTAGATTACATGGCTTATAAAGCAAAAGCAGACGGCGAGCCTGTAGAAATTGTTTATCCGAAAAGTGGAACAGTTGTAAGCCCTCGAGCAGTTGGAATTATGAAGGATGCTAAAAACGTCGAGGGTGCTCAAGCTTACGTTAATTTCTTACTTTCAGATGAAGGTCAAAAGTTAGTGACAGATGCTTACCTACTTCCAGGCAACAAGGGAATTCCAGTGAAAGATCGCGCAACATTGGATGAGATTCCTCAACTAACGGTTAATTGGAAAGGCGCTGAGACAAAACAAATCGATATATTAACGAAATTTAATGATATTTTCCAATAATAATTTATGAGCTGAGACATGTTTCTCAGCTTTTGTTTTCTAAGGAAGGAATGAATTTCGATGATTATGGAAGGTAGACGAACTTTTGGAGTATTACTAACCATTGTTGGAACGTTTGCTATCGCACCATTATTAGCAATTCTATATTATACATTTGTTAATAGTGGGCAATTAGATTTTTCCCAGATTAGTAGAATGTTTGAAAATGATAGAATGTGGCATACGTTAGGCAATTCTTTATTATTAGGTGTATTAGTAATTTTGGGTACTACGATTATAGCTTTACCAATGGCGTTAATTCGTACGAAAACTAGCTTAATTAAATTTGATTGGTTAGACATTATTCTAACGATTCCCTTTATGACACCGCCATATATTGGATCAATGGGCTGGATATTGTTTATGCAGAATAATGGTTTCTTGCAACAACTAATACCAAGTGCAGCATGGATGTCAGATTATTTCTTTTCTTTATTTGGAATGGTAATGGTGATGAGCTTGCATCTATTTCCTTTTCTATATTTAATGTTGAGAAATACATTGCTAAGAATTAATGGATCATTTCTAGATGCGGCATTGATATTCGGACGAAATCCTTGGAGAAACTGGGCTAAAATTATTTTACCTTTACTAGTTTCGAGTTATGTACTAGGGGTATTACTAATTTTCATAAAAACCTTGGCCGAATTTGGTACTCCTGCAACTTTCGGAAGTCGAATTGGCTTTCAAGTTTTTACTACAGAAATCCATTCTTATTTATCAAGATGGCCTGTAGACATTAGTATGGCTACATCGCTTTCTTTATTCTTACTTTCTGTATGTCTAATCATTTGGTATTTCCAAAATTTAATCGGACGAAAAAATACATATAGCGTGTTATCTGGAAAAACACCAGCTATTCGTGAAATGAAAGATAAGTGGTATTTAAGGCTAGGTGCATGGCTATTTGTAGGGATTGTACTCCTGCTTTCAATCGGCATTCCTTACTTCTCAATTATTGTGACATCACTACAAAAAGTACGTGGAGATGGCCTAAGTGCAGGGAATTTTAGTTTTGCTTCTTATCAAGCAGTATTCACTAGTGGTAGTGCCGGACTATCAGCATTTCTGAATAGTATCTTATTTTCATTGATAACAGCAGGTGTAACTGCTGTTATAGGATTATTCATTGCACTTTATATTAAAAAAGGTGAGACGAAAAAACAGCAAGTATTAGATTTCTTTAGTCTAATGCCAAATATCATTCCAGGAATTGTGTTTGTAGTAGGTTTAATCATGTTCTGGAATTCACCGCTGCTACCCACAACGATATACAATACGAAGGCAATGGTGGTTGTGACCTATTGTGTACTTTTCTTACCGTACTCAGTTCAATATACTAAATCTTCTTTATCTCAACTAGATCAATCCATTTTGCAATCAGCTGCTATTTTTGGACGGAACAGTTGGGATGTGTATCGTTACATCTTAATTCCACTATTAATGCAGGGAATATTAGCTGGTATGATGATGACCTTTATTATTTCGATGCGTGAACTTGTAGCTGGATTACTCATTTTGCCACCTTCAGTTGAGACAGGAGCAACATTTATTTATAGCCAGTTTGAACAAGGTAATGTTGGTTTAGGAATGGCCGTTGCGGTTATTACAGTAGCTATGACTATTGTTTTCATGTTCCTATTAGATTGGTTACAAAAAAGAGGAGGACATGCAGGTGCTTAAGGTCGAAGTTTTAGGGGGAGTTGGCGAGTATGGGCGTAATTGCTTTTTTATTGAAAATGCAGGACAGGCTATTTTACTCGATTGTGGCATTATGAATAACGCTGAAAAAACGACTCCTGATTTAACAAAAGCTCATGTAGAAAAGCTTGATGCTGTGTTTATCTCACATTCGCATATTGATCATACAGGTGCATTGCCGATGCTTGGAACATGGAACTATAAAGGTGAAATCTTCATGAGTAAAATGACAGCTAGACAATTAAAACGATCCTTCAAAAATACGAAGATTTTTCAACCAGATACGATAGGAAAATGGCTTAGAGTTAATGACTATCTTGAATTTCAATGGGGTTATAGCGGCCATATAGTAGGGAGTGTTTGGTACAAGATTCGATTCTTTGAGGAGGTGATATTTTTCTCAGGCGACTATGTCATGGATTCCTATTTGTTGAATGCTACTTTACCAAAAGAAGATACCAAGTACGATCTAGCATTAATTGATAGTGGGCATATTGAGAAGCAGATTAATAATTTGGAAGTATTGCAACAGATTAAGAACTACATTAATGAACAACCAAGTCGTCCTATTATTTTTCCGACTTCTTTGTCAGGTAAAACAGCTGATATTGCTACGTATCTTTTTCAACATACTGAAAGAAAAATGCACATTGATAAAGAATTCTTTTCTTTTTTTGAGGATTATTATAATTCACCCGAAAATGTTCGGGCATCAAGATATGAAAAGATCTTGAAACCATTTAAGAGGGACTGTTTTAGAGAGAGGATAGAAAGCAAAGATGCAATCTATTTTGTCCCAGAGGCTAATGAGTGGAAAGTTGAAGAATTGCTACAGGTATATCCAACTGCAATAGTGGTCTTTACAGGCTACATGAAAAAAGATGGATATTTAAAGAGGCTAGCTGAAAATGAAGCTCAATCAAAACAGTTTTTTTATAAAACGCATTTAGATTATTCAGATATCTTAGGGGTCTCAAAAAAGATAAATGCTCCTAAGACTATATATTTTCATAGTCAGCTAACGAATAGCGAAACTAATCTCTCAATAATAGTTGAAAATGAGGAGGAAATAATATGATGAAAAGTGTAAAGAAAATGGCACTACGATTAATTATGGCTAGTCTTGTTCTTCTTTGTATTAGTGGATTTGGTTCTGTTCAGGTAAGAGCGGCGATTAATCCTGGGAATGAAATCAAATATAATATTAAATCAGATATTTTTATAGAACCTAAGATAATAAGTGTTTTTTCAGCTACGAAAAAGGATGAAGTGAAAATTTACTACTTCGATACAGTAAATAAGGCGTTTTTAGGAGCAGATTATAACCATCGTTTACGTGTATATAAAGATAGCAATAAGATAGATATTACTTACAAAAAGCGATTCTTAAACACGCCACTTGATGAAGCAATTGCGATAACACAAGATCATGGTTTCACTGGAGGTGAGTCTAATTACAAATTTGAGTTAGATATTAAGGGAGGTAATCATACTTTTGCGGTAAGCAGAAAAGAGTCATTAAAAGAAACATCAAAAGTTTCCTTCAATTCTGTTGATACTGATGCAGCAAAGAAATTAATTTTAGATAATGCACCGAAAAAACTTCAAAATTGGGATTCTGAAGTTTGGTATAATAACACACTATCACAAGCTGTTGTTTATGGACCTGCAAAGGCAATAACATATAAGGGTAGTTATGCGGGATATGAAGCGGATATTGAAGTTTGGAATTATCAAGATGAAATTATGGTCGAACTATCTACCAAAGAAGACGATGCTTCAAAAGCTGCTGTCATTGAAAAGTTATGGCATGATAAGCTAGAAGCTGAGGGTTATCTTAGTGATGATCAGCGTGGTAAAACTGCATTTGTAATGGAGAAATAATTGGATAGATGTCATTTATGTTACTTGAATAAATAATATAGGTGAGTTGAATTGGGGAACACAAAAAGGATATAGACTCTTTTTATAGAAGAGGTCTATATCCTTTTTAATTTGCACTAAGCATTCTACTTTAAGGATTCTTAACTACATTCCCATGTGATTTAAACAGAATTCTAAGTCTCTTTTAATTTGTTCTTTCATTTTATCATGTTCATCATTTAATTCGGCTCTTCACTTGCTTCAATTGCGCTACGATAATAATGCTAATGATGACTAGCAAAAACCATGAGCTAATTTTCCCGATTGGGACGAGTGACCAAGTTTGTTCTTGATTTGGATATTGCCATGCACCGAAGAATGTCACGATATTTTCAGCAATCCAGATAAAGAAACCTATTAGGAAAAAGGATAGAATCAGGGGCATTTTAAAGACTTTCTCATTTAGTTTATATGTGACTGCTGTACGAAAAAAGATCACAAACAACAATGCTTTTAAAATCCAACGTAAATCATATAGATAATGATGCGTAAAAAAATTCATATAAATGAGTAAGCTAATACTGTAAGCAAAAAAAGGTGTAGGCCAGTTTAGGATATGTAAATCTAAACGCCTCCAGCTTTGACAGATATAACTCGCTACACTTGCATACATAAAGCCACTATATAGTGGTACTCCTAAAACTTTGCTGTACGCGTCCTCGGGATATGACCAAGACCCCATATGTACTTTGAATAATTCAAGCCCAAGACCAATGATATGAAACAAGCAGATTACCTTGAATTCATCCCAAGTTTCTAATTTTAAGAGGAGCATAAAAACTTGTGCGGCTAGACAAATGATTAATATAAAATCATAGCGTGGTAAATGTGGAATTCTCAACAAATTCGATAAAGCCAGTGTTGCAAAGATAATGACGGGGAAAATGCATGACACCGCCTGTAAGTATGTAAATTTTAATAACTTCTCCATATAATCACCCAATAACTGGACGAATTTACGTAAGGTTTGGTTCGAACTAAAAGGGGTGCATTCAAATCATTTGAATGCACCCTTTGATTATTTACGCATATCATTTAGAGAATGAGTGTATCGTTACAAGGAGGTCATTATGCATTGGGTTACCATTATACTTATAGGGGTTGCAGCTAATTTAGACAACCTAGGAATTGGTCTAGCTTATGGGGTTAAACAAACAAAAATTCCTATGATATCGAACATTACTATTGCGTTTGTGGCGATGGTCATAACGTATGTTGCGGTAGTCGCAGGCTCTGAGGTGACTAGATATATATCACCCCATAACGCAAGCTTTATAGGGAGTCTTTTGTTGTGCGGTATTGGACTATGGACTCTATTTTCTAGAAGATTCAATAATCAGGAGTCTTTGAAAAATCCTGAAATAATGGATAGAGATATGAACCGAATTATTTCTGTGAAAGAAGCGGTGCCACTAGGTCTGGCTCTATCTGCAAACTGCCTGGCAGGAGGTATAGCGATTGGTGCCAATGGTATTTCCGCTATATGGACAGTTATTTCAATAGGTTTATTTTCAATAATTACGATTGGAGTAGGCAACCATTGTGGCTCTCTATTGACCAATACATTTATCAGCAAATATTCCACAGTACTCTCAGGTCTACTACTTATCTGTATTGGGATATTCGAGATGGTCAATTGACTACAAGAATGCCCTAAATCTAATTTGATTTAGGGCAACTTTTTTATGATTTCATTTGAATTCTAGTTGAGGAAAACTAATATATTTTAAAAAAAGAATTAGATGCCCATTAAATAAAGCGAAATAATTGAAAATAAAAGAGTTCCAGTGACTATATAATGTCGCCAATTATTCTTACCATAAAGAGTTAAACCGTTAAGTATTCTTGACCCAATAATTAAGCATCCAGTAGCTACTAACCAGATGAAAGATAGTGCGCTAAATAAAGTTGCGATGCCTAATGCTAAAAATAAGAAGTGACTGATTACGAAAAAAGTCAGTGAAATCTTTTTCGAAAAGCTTAACATTATGCCCTGTTTTAAATTTCTAATAATCAAGGCAAATGCACCAATAATGCATACCATAGAATATAATAATATTATTAAACTACTAACCAATTTCATCCATCCTTTCATGTTTACTGAAGGATAAAGTATGGGGTTAACCCCATGTCAACCAATTACTTTTTTAGGAGTTGAAGCATTGAAAATTAGTGAATTCATAAAACAGGTGAATACAACGAAGGATACGGTTCGGCACTATGAGGAATTAGATTTAGTTAAACCGAATTGGATCAACGGAGTGAGGGATTATTCAGTAAAAGATATTAGCGATTTTCATGCAATTAAAGAAATGCAATTAGTCGGATTTACACTAAAGGATATACAGGAGATATTCAATTTGAAGCAGTCAAATGGATGTGGTTCAGATCAGTTAATCCAAGGATTTATAAATAGCTTAGATAGAGAACTAGAACTCGTTCTAAAAGCTGAGCAAGAGCTTCAACTTAAAAAAACTAAAATTACGAATATGATGTTAGATATAAAACAATTGAAATGATTACTCTTGGCATTTCACCAAGTTGTTACGTGATAGTGATAAGCAAATTTTAAGGATCTACCAAATTTTAGTGTTTCTATTTCTTAAATAATAAATGGTTTTAAAGTAACAGATTCGTCCGGCAATCATATTCTAATCTCACAATGTGGAGGTGGCAAAATGGAGTTTGGAGTATATACCTTAGCAGATTTAGGGGTTGATCCTCAAACGGGAAAGATAAGCAATGCAAAGGAGCGCTTGCAAGAGATACTACAAGCAGCGAAACTTGCGGATGAAGCTGGACTTCATTTATTCGGTGTAGGTGAACATCATAGGCCGGATTATGCAGTTTCTTCGGTGCCTGTTGTATTAAGTGCAATTTCTCAGCAGACAAAAAATATTCGCTTAACAAGTGCAACAACAGTTCTCAGTACTGTAGATCCAGTGCGATTATATGAAGATTTTGCAACGTTGGATTTATTATCTGATGGCCGTGCAGAAATTATGGCAGGGCGTGGAGCCTTTTTAGATTCATTTGAATTGTTCGGTTATGATATTAAGGAATATAACGAATTATTTGAAGAAAATCTAGAATTATTTTTGAAGATAAACAAAGAGGCATGTATTACCTGGCAAGGAAATCACCGACCTGAGCTAAATAACGTAATGATTTCACCACGGGCGATTAATACCATTCCTACATGGGTTGGTGTTGGTGGTACTCCAGAAAGTGCCACTAGAGCGGGACGTTACGGAGTAGGTATGGCAATCGTTATACTTGGAGATGATCCAAGTATCTTTGTACCATTAGTAGAAAAATATCGATCCGCATTTAATGCTTCGGGCCATCCAAAAGAACAGTGTCAAATAGCTGTAACTGGTCATGGGTATTTTGCTGAAGATGGTCAGCAAGCGAGGGATGCGTTCTATCCGTATTTTAATAATTATGGGACATATGTTAATCAGCAGCGTAATATGCTTTTTTATTTAGATCGTGATGATTATGAATTTATGACATCTCCCGCAGGTTCACTGTTTGTTGGAGAACCAGATGAAATTGTTGAAAAAATATTAAAGCAACATGAATTGCTGGGCCATACTCGATTCTTAGCTCAGCTAGATGTTGGTGCTCTTCCATATAAAGAAATAGCAAGATCTATTGAATTACTAGCGACTAAAATTATGCCTCAAGTAAATAAGTATATATAAATAACCAAAAGACTGCATCATCGACGGTAACTGAACGATGAGACAGTCTTTTGGTTATTAGTTTAACTTCTTTCAGCGGGTGTCCAAACACCCGCTGAAAGAAGTTAAAGCCTCCGGCGGATGTCACGGAATCGAAAAGGAGTTCTTTGCGCAAGCACAAAGCCGATTCCGGACGCAATTATGCCGAGGCATAATAGATAAATGAATGTGTAATTTTTAAGATGAATAACTGAAAATACTTATATGGAGATAGTAACCATTAAGCAAGGGAAGTATCGTTAAGAAATAGAATTTTAGTTAAGGGGACATGTTATAATAGCTAACAAAAAGTCGGCGCATTAAAAGCTGATACGGAGGGTGTTAGCTATGAATCCTATCTTAAAGTTACTGAGCATTATTGTTTTTCTATTTATTATTTTGAAGTTTGGTATGTCAATTATGAAATTGTTTGTCACACTTCTATTTTATAAATATTTTATCATCGTATTAATTATTGCTGGAATTACTTACTTTATATATAAAACATCACCATTTAAACAGAAAAATTAACGATTTAAAGTGAAAAAGCAGTTGAATTCAATTTTATCACGGCATATATTTCTTTAAATGTCTTTGTATTTTATGATTTGGAGAAGCGTCCACTCGACTCCTGCGGAAAAAGCGATATAGACGAGACCCTGCAGGAGCATAGCGACGAAGCGGCTCGGCGCTCGCCCGCGGAAAGCGAGTGGTAGGTTTCGGAATACCTGATCTATCCTGTATACAAATAAAAAGACTGTAGAAAACTCGGTTTTTTCAAGTTTGCCTACAGTCTGAAGTCTATTTAATTGAATGAGTAAATAGAAAAGTAAAAGGTAGTATTTTATGATTTGGAGAAGCGTCCACTCGACTCCTGCGGAAAAAGCGAGATAGACGAGACCCTGCAGGAGCATAGCGACTAAGCGGCTCGACGCTAGCCCGCGGAAAGCGAGTGGTAAGCTTCGGAATACCTAATCTATCCTGTTTTAAAAAAAAAGACTGTAGTTAATCCGTTTTTTCGGGTTTGTCTACAGTCTGAAAGGAAATACCTCTAAATTAAAGAGGTATTTCCTTTTTTCTTTTTCTAATTAAAATAATTAATTAGACCATTTGTAATTCCATTTGCAGCAGAATTACGGAATGTAGCAGTTTTTAAAGTTTGTACTTCTTGTAGATTCGTGATAAATCCTAATTCAACAAGGACCCCGATTTGTGGATTTTCTCTTAATACATATAGATTTTGATATTTTTGTCCACGATTAATCATGTTCGGTAGAGAGTCGCCCATTCCTTGTTTGATATACGAGGCAAGAGTACTTTCTTTACCTTTTGTGTATAGAACGCTGAAACCGCGAGCTGAAGCTGTAGCTGAATCATGATGAATACTAATAAAAGCATCGGGCTTCATCATATTTGAAAAGGCAACACGGTCATATAATGTTGGGAAAATGTCCGTAGTTCGTGTCATTTTCACTATAGCACCAGCAGCTTGTAATTTTGATCGCAAAGCCAATGCAGCTTGGAGATTTAGATCTTTCTCAAGTACGCCATTTGAGACTGCACCTGAATCTGATCCTCCATGACCTGCATCAACGACAATAACTTTACCATATAAAGAACCACCAGATGTATCTGAGCCATCATTTGATACCGGCTTTGTTGGTTTAGATTGCGTAATTTTACCGTAGCTACCAGAAACCCAACCTGTTTTACCTGAAGCGTATGTAATTTTAATCCAGTTATTGCTCGACTTATCTAAAATTTTAAATGAGTTACCGTATTTAACAGCACTCAATTTTGTAGCAGTTGCAGAAGCGCTTGTACGAACATTTAAAGAATCAGCTGTAATAGTAAAGTATTTTCCAATGTCAGTTGAAGGTACTACTGACCCAGTATTCGAATTACCATTAGCTGAAGTGGTTGTTGGTTTTGTTTTAGTGATTTTGCCATAGCTAGTACTTGCAGAAACCCAACCTGTTTTGCCTTTAGCGTATGTAATATTAACCCAATTATTGCTAGATTGAGCAAGAATTTTAAACGAGCTATTTTTATTAATTACTGCTAATTTTGCGGAACTAGCTGAAGTGCTTTTTCGAACATTTAACGAATCAACTTTTACAGTAAAGTATTTACCAACATTAGCAGTTGAAGTTGCAGCAGGTTTTACTGTTGAAGCATTCGAACTGCTAGTAGATGTGCTTGGTTTAGTCGTAATAGTGACATACGATTTACTAACCCACCCTGTATACTTGCTCGTTTTGATTTGTACCCAGCCATTTTTTTCGGCAAGGACTGTACCTATTGTTCCTTTAGATAACTTACCAAGACTTTTATACGATGTACCGGCTCCGTTACGGATATTCAAATTACTAACTGTAGCGACGGCTTTTTTCGTATTACTTGAAGTGGCTGTAGTTGAGACTTTGTTAACATACTTAGAAGAGACCCAGCCCGTTGTATTACTAGATTTCACTTTGGTCCAAGTACCCTTTGTAGAAATCTTTGTAACCTTATTACCCTTTTTTAAAACTTTAACAACTTTGTAGTTTGTACTTGGACCTGAGCGCATATTGAGTGTTTCAGCATTCACTTTCATAGTAACGGTAGATGCAGCGCTTGCTTGCTTTGTACCGGCAAAGGAAGGAATGATTATTATGCAACATAGGAGAAGTAAAAACATGAATTTAAATCTATTATTTTTCATTCTATACCTCCTCATTAGCTATATTAATGGTTATTTAGTAAAAAAGGCGTATTTTAAATGAAACGTGAGATTTTTTTATTATTTGTTACAAAAATGCAACGAATATTTAATAAAATTAATCGATATATTACTATGAAGTTGTACTGAAAAGTGGTATGGGAAAATGGATATATATAACCAAGTGAATATATAATCATGACTAAAGTATTGGTTGTGGTTATAGTCTTTTGGTAAGTAAATAGAATCATTGGATTTAAACTTTTTATATGGAAATATTTATTTTTTGAAATGGTGTAGTAGGTTTAAGAGGCTTTTTGATGTAATAAAAAGTACATTTGAAGATGTCTAGAAACAGATGATTTCAGTGTATAAATGTAGGATGTGCACTGTCTCTATCTGTGCAAAATAGGCTACAGTGCAATACACGAAAAGAGGATAGGTATATGGACAAGAGTCAAAATCGCGGCTGTACTATAACGAAAAAAGGAAATGTTTTAATCGTTATACTCTAGGGGCCAAAGTGCAGTGACTCATTGGTATTGCTAGTGAAATATGGAAGATATATTTGTTTTATAGACAATATATAATAGTGAATTCTTATTAACATACTGATTACATACTTTATTTTTTAACATACTACATTACAAAAAAAATAACACTATATTATTATTGGTAAATTATTCTGGCTGTGAAAATCATACATGTTTTGAAATGAAAAAACACTTAAAAGAGCGTACCAAAACTCGGTCTAAAACTATAAAAATAGTTGCTATTTAGATTTACGTTGAAATAGTATAGGGGAAGTGTTTTCGTTGGTTATAATTTGAAAATAAATAGGAGAAAGTACTTTTAAAAATTAAGTAGTTATATTTATGAATAAATAGAGAGTTTACTATAAAATGCTAGAAGCAGTATAGAAGTAACATCATTTAATTAATAAATAATTTTTATTTTTTTTGAAGAAAAAACTATATTTTAAAAACTATTCTTTTGATTAATTCGTCAAATATAAATAGATAAAAGTGTTGCGTATTAGGGGGTAGTGTAATGCCAAAGCCAGTGAAAGGTAATCGCAGATATATAAGTGGTTTGGACGGACTAAGGGCTTTGTCGGTGTTGGCGGTCATTTTATATCATCTACATTTTAAATCAGTAGATGGTGGATACTTAGGTGTAACCATTTTCTTTGTTTTGTCAGGTTATTTAATAACAGATTTACTAGTGAGCGAATGGGATAAGACAGGTAAGATTGATTTGAAAGGGTTTTGGATTCGGCGATTTAGACGGTTAATTCCCGCATTGCTTATAATGTTAATCTTAGTCGGAACATGGATTACTCTTTTCCAAGGGGAACTATTAATAGGGTTACGTTCAGAAATTGTAGCTGCTGCATTATATTTTAGCAATTGGTTTTACATAGCGCAGGATCATTCGTATTTTACGTCGTTTGCTCCGCCATCACCATTGCAACATATGTGGTCACTGGCAGTCGAGGAGCAATTTTACATAGTTTGGCCAATTATTATTATGATGGGTTTAAAGTTAGTTAAGAATAGAGGAACCCTTGCGTTAGGTATTTTCATAGCGGCGCTTGTATCTGCTATTTTAATGTTCGTAATGTATGAACCGGGTGTCGATCCAAGTCGTGTTTATTATGGTACGGATACTCGTGCATTTTCGGTTTTAATAGGGGCCGCGTTGGCGTTTGTGTGGCCTAGTAGGAAACTTGCTAAAAATGTCACGAAGGATGCTGAAAAACTTCTAAATATTGTAGGAAGCATTAGCGTAGCTTTATTAGTATTGATGATGATGACGATGGATGAGACAGGTTCATTTTTATATATGGGCGGTATGTTACTAGCTTCAGTTGTGACTGCTATTTTAATCGCAGTTATAGTACACCCGGCAAGTTATATAGGTAATCTATTTAGCTTTAAGCCACTTATTTGGATAGGAGCTCGCTCTTACGGTATCTATATTTGGCATTTCCCAATCATTGTTTTAATGGGGGCAGGGGTTGGAAATGAGGCAATTGGTTTTACTAAATTGTTGATAATTATTGTCCTAACGTTTCTTTTTGCTGGTTTATCTTGGCGATATGTGGAGGACCCAATTCGTAGAGGACAATGGCGAGTTTGGCTAAATAAATTTCAATCAAAAGAATGGTCTTGGGCGTGGACTCAGTGGGATATACCTTATCGTATAGGCTCAGCAATAGCTGGATGTGTAATGATTATTTTCATCATGGGGATGATTTTCACGCCAGATAAGCAGTCTGCGAGCCAACAATTGGAAAACCATTTAATAGCAGAACAAAAAAAACTAGAAAAAGTACAGCAAGAACAGAATAGAGCAGCAGAGAAAGCTAATGAAGAGAAAATGATGCAAGAGGAAGAAGAGCGACGTGAAGAAGCGAAGGCGAAAACTGAAGCTGCAAAAGAACACGTTGAAGCTTTAGAAAAGGAAAAGGCTAATAAGGCTCATGGAATACCAAACGAAGTAACGGTTAGTGCAATTGGTGATTCGGTTATGTTAAGTGCTGCTACGGAGTTACAGAAGAAGATACCTCAGATAGTCGTTGACGCACAAATAGGGCGTCAAGTATATGATGCTTCGAAGGTTGTTGCTAACTTGAAAGGCCAAGGAAAACTTGGACATGTTGTTGTAATAGGTCTTGGCTCTAATGGTGATTTTAGTACAGCACAATTAGATACATTATTAAAAGCTATTGGCAAGGACCGTACAATTTACTTAATGAATACAAGGTTGCCAAGGGATTGGCAAGACGGGGTTAATAAAAAATTAAGTAAAGCTGCCGAAAAAAATAGTAATGTAACATTAGTAGATTGGTATAGTGAAACAAATAATAATAAAGACATTTTTTATCCTGACAAGATTCACCCAAATGAAAAGGGCGGAAAATTTTATGCTACACTTGTACGTGAAGCTATAGCGAATTCTGTGAACAATCAATAATAATGAAAAACGCCCCTTTTAAAAAAGGAGCGTTTCAGTATGTCAACAAAAGACATTCAGAATGTTCACATCCTGAATGTCTTTTGTTATTTTTATATATTTTAAGTATTGAAGATCCTCTGTTATAGATAAAATACTCTTTGAGTGTTACCTTGTACTCCGATTTTGAACTTTTCCAAGTACAATTGCCAAGTTTCTTTAAATTCACAGCCAGTAAGCATCTCTGTAAGGACACTTTTTTTAGACCTCTTAAAGTTTCCACCGCATCCTCATTTTTCCCATAAGATGTTCTTGAGAAACTATTGAATCCAAAGCAATCATTTCAATTTAATCTCTGTGAGGATTTTATTATTATTATTATTTTCTATCACCTCAAAAGATTTGTATATTGCGTGTAAAGTTGATTGGAGCGGAGGTGGCGACTCCTGCGGGAAAAGCGGAACAGTCCAAGACCCTGCAGGAGCATAGCGACGAAGCGACTTGACGCCCGCCCGCGGAAAGCGCCCCCCGTAGCGGAAATCAACGGTCTTATCTAATTGTTCACGTCTAAAACGCTCCTATAAAAAAGGAGCATTTTTCTATTCCACTACTTCATACAACGATATGCTCTCAATATAATTTACAAAGCGGCGTAGTTCTTTTTCTTCTGCTCGGTCAATCTCACCGGCTTCGTACATCTTTTGGATTTCTAAACGTTCAGTTTCAATTAAAAGAGCTCGTAATTCTTCTTTAATTTCATCATGGCGTTCAGAATTATGAGTGACGGATTGCTTCATTCTGTCCATAATTTTGCGATATTCGTAAATAATAGTATTTGCAAGATCAGGATTTTCTTCTGATTCAGCTTGTTGTTCTAAAGCATCCATACCTGCTCCAAGAGCACGCATACGTAATTCTTTCTTTTGACGGAAATACTCAAAGCGTCTTTCTTTATTTAGACTATATCTTTTCCGGGTACTTCGCCAGTGAAGTAAAATTCTATAGAGAATGGAGATTACTTTAGGACGATTTGGATTATTAATATTCTTTTCGCGTTCTTTAAAAGCAGCTTGGCATGCAGAGTAAATATCAGGGTCTAAGTTTTGCTCCTTTTGAGTCTTTTCTATATAGTCCTTTTCTGCTCTTAAACCAATTAAACGCAGTTTCTTTATTTGATTCTTTCGTTCTTTAGAAGCTAACTTTTCCGCATTAAGCTCTACATCAATTTGATTAAACATCATTTTATATTCGTCTATTAATTCAAAAGCGACAGTTTGATTTTCTTCAGTCATCACTGTATTGATTTTGCGCACTGAAGTAAGCAGCAAACGTCTTTTGGCTTCATTGAATGTAAGTTTACCTTCTCGCATTTCTAGAATTTCTTCTTCATCAATTAATAGCGGTAAGAAAATTGTAGCAATCAGCAAAGTAAATAAAATAACACTAGATGCTAAAAATAAAATCAACGAGCGCTCTGGAAATAAATCGCCATTATCAACTAGTAAAGGAAGGGATAAGACCCCTGCCATCGTTACAGCACCGCGTACACCTGTTAAGCTCGTCAGTAGACTCGTTTTCAGACTAGGCTTTTCAATTTCTTGAATAGAGTCTTTTTTATACTCGTAGTGAGAAAAGGCATAAGACCAAATGAAGCGAATACCTAAAATAACGAAACCAATCGCAATAGAGTAGCCGATAATTTGCCAGTTATTCATAGATGGATTTTCTAGCGTTTCTGTCATAGAAAGTGGAATATTCAATCCAAGTAATAGGAAGACGACCCCGTTTAAAATGAACAGTACTATAGACCAAGTATTTTCAGTAATTAGTTGTTCCTCTGCAATTAAAGTCTCCGTATGATCTTTTACAAGTGCGTGTACAATTCCTCCTACAACAACAGCAATAACTCCGGATGCATGGAAGACATCCTCTGCAATGAAATAAATGATAAAAGGTGTTAATAGTTGTAATAGTGAATGAAAAACGACATCATGAATGCCCTTTTTTCTAAGTGTAAAGCGCAGTTGTGTAATAATGATACCTAAAATTAGACCAAGAATAGCTCCAGCTAGAAATGTATACGAAAACTCAAAAAAAGCTTCCTTAATTGAAAAATAACCTGTCACAACAGCTGCCACAGCGAATTTGAAAGCAACTAAACCAGAAGCATCATTGATAAGTGATTCACCACGAACAAGATTTAAAATCTTCTCCGGTATTTGAATACGCTTTGCAATACCGTTTACTGCTACAGGATCAGTTGGTGATAAAATAGCTGCAAGTGCAAATGCAGCAGCAAGTGGTATCTCTGGAATTAACCAATGAATAAAGTAGCCGCCACCGAGCGTCGTTAGAAGAACTAATATAATAGCATTCCCGAGAATTGGAGCACGCATTTTCCATAGTTCTTCTCTAGGGAAATTACGCCCATCATTATACAAAAGTGGAGCAACAAAAAGTAATAAAAACCATTCGGATTCAAGCTGAAGTGTCATCTCATTAGCGAATATAGCTAGTAGAACACCAAGTGCTATTTGAATTAGTGCTGTAGGTATAAATGGAATATAATGTCCAATTACATTCGACAACAATAAGCAAACTAATAGTAGAAGTATTGTAATTAATAAATCCATAATAAGCTCCCTTCAAAAAAAGTATCGATATAAAAGTAAGTATTTATTCATTGCTCTTTTACAGAAATAAATGTGTTGTATAAAATATCATGATTATGAATGAAAAGTTCATGTTAAATTTGACAAAGCTGTAAACGTTCAAAATATGTACATGAATATGTGATGGATATCATGACAGTTTTGAAAATGAAAGTTTATACTAGAGCTACAAACATTTTAAATAAGACAGAATCCTTTGTGAGGAGTGAAGATATTGAAAACAGTTGCTGTAGTCGGTGGCGGTATAACAGGCCTTTCTACTATGCTTTATTTGCAAAAGGAAAAAGTAAATAAAGGCTTAGATATAAATTTAGTGTTAGTTGAAAAGAATGATTACTTAGGCGGTAAAATGCTTTCAGTAGAACGTGAGGGCTTTATTTTGGAGACGGGGGCAGATTCCATTGTTGCTCGCCATGCAAGTGTTATGCCTTTAGTAGAAGACTTAGGGTTACAAGATGACCTTGTATATAATGGTACAGGAATTTCGTATATTTACACAAATAATACATTGCACGCGATTCCGGCAGACAGCGTTTTTGGCATTCCTACAAGTGTAGAGTCTCTTGAAAGTAGTACGTTAGTTTCGGCAGAAGGAAAGCAAGAGGCGCTAAAAGATTTAGAATTGTCGAATGAGCATTTTACAAAGGACAGTTCAATTGGTTCTTTTTTAGAGTATTTCTTAGGAAAAGAGCTTGTTGAAAAGCAAATTGCTCCAGTGTTATCGGGGGTCTATTCAGGGAAATTAGATACGTTGACAATGGCATCGACATTACCTTATCTACTCGATTATAAAGAGCAGTATGGAAGTATTATTAAGGGGTTTGGCGCACATAAAGAGGAATTTCAAAAAGCGGCAAATAAAAAATTTATCTCTTTTAAAAATGGTTTATCTTCATTATTTAATCGTTTTGAGGAGAAGTTAACAGACGTTACAATACTAAAAGGCATTTCAACAAATCATATCAAAAAAAATGGCGATAAATATAGACTGACATTTGATAATCATGAAGCAATTGAAGCTGATTTTGTCGTGTTAACAACACCCCATGATGTAACTCAAAAGCTATTACAGGATCCAAAATTGGACGAGGACTTCAACGAATTTAGCAATGCATCACTAATTACCATTTATTTAGGTTTTAACATTCCTGATAGCCAATTACCTGCAGACGGTACAGGATTTATCGTGTCTGAAAATAGTAATGTAAAATGTAATGCTTGTACATGGACAAGTCGTAAATGGAGTCATACTTCAAAAGACGGCAAATTACTTGTACGATTATTTTATAAAAATTCAAACCCAGCTTTTGCAGAGATGAAGCATTTAAGTAAAGAAGAATTAACTAAAATTGCATTAGAGGATATTGCAAAAAGCCTGAAAATAGAAGCAGAGCCTAATGTTGTAGAGGTGACAAAGTGGAATGATTTAATGCCAGTTTACCATCTTGGACATGCAAAAACAGTAGAAACTTTATCAACTAAAATGGCTTCTTCATATGAAAATGTAGTACTTGCAGGTTGCTCTTATTACGGTGTAGGTATTGGCTCTTGTATTAAAAATGGAAAAGAAACAGCAGAATCGATACTAAATAAAATACAGTAAAGAATAATCAGTTTAGTGGGAAAGAGCTATTAGAAATAACAATTTCTTTAGCTCTTTCTTTTTGCACAAATTATAAGTTTATGACAAACTGGAAAACTGCTTGAAAATACTAAATGAATTGTTACTATAAAATGAATGAGTAAAAAGAAGGTGGATAACATGAGGAAAAAGGGAAGTTTGATTTTAGGTATTCTCTTCCTAGTAATCGGTTTAGTATTTATTTTCTATCGACCTATCATGGGTTATTTCATCTCGAATATGTCAAAAGCAACGATTGAACAACAAGACATAGAGATGGCTATGAAAAATCCAGATACGTCATTTGATTTTGAGCAAGTAGCTGATTTAAATGTCAAAGATGTTGTAAAGGCACAATTCAATCAAAAGAAACTAAATGCCATTGGAGCTATTAGTGTACCTCAAGTGAATATGCGATTGCCCGTTTTATATGGTGTGTCGAATACAAACCTAGCAGTTGGTGCAGGTACGATGAAACCAGATCAAAAGATGGGGAAGGCTAACTATGCGCTAGCTGGACATAATATGAATAATGGGAAGGCACTTTTTAGCCCTCTTACAAATGCAGAGGAAGGTATGCAAGTTTATTTGACTGACTTTAAAAAAATCTATGAATATAAAATTGAAAAAATGCATATTGTACAACCGGAGCAAATTGATGTTATTGATGATACAAATGACAAAATGATCACTCTTGTCACATGTAATTATGATGGCTCTAAACGCATGATCATTCAAGGTAAACTGGTTGAAACGAAGGATTATGATAAAGCAGAAAGTAATGAAATTTTTGCAAATAAATAGCAATGAAAGAAAGATCAATCTTTTAATATTAGGTCTTCAAAAGTCCTCTTTTTTTGTTTTGAAGCTAATATATACGTATAATACTGATTTTTTCTACAATTGCGAAAATCCACTTGACGATATTCATTTCAAGGGTTATGATTCTTTTAATTATTCTAACAATTAAATAAATATTTCTTATCAAGAGAAGCTGAGGGACTGGCCCTTTGAAGCTTCAGCAACCAGCCATTTGGTCAGGTGCTAACTCCAGCGGATTTACTGATTGTCCGAAAAGATAAGAAGGAGCGAACATCGTTATCGTCAAGCCTTCTTATTTATAAGAAGGCTTTTTTATGTAGAAAGGAAGAGATTTTAATGGGATTACTTGAAAAACTGCAAACACAAGTTTTAACGGCTGACGGTGCGATGGGCACTCTATTATATTCTTACGGAATCGATTATTGTTATGAGGAATTGAATATCACTAAACCTGAAGTGATTGAAAATATTCACCAACAATATATTAAAGCTGGCGCTGACATTATTCAGACTAATACATATACAGCGAATGCCATTAAATTAGAACGTTATGGTTTAGAGAGTTCAGTAAAAGAGTTTAATGAATCGGCAATCGCAATTGCAAAACGTGCTGCGGCACCTGGAGGACAATTCGTCTTAGGGACAATTGGTGGTATTCGCGGTATTCGTAAAAGTGAAGCGACACTAGATGAGATTATAGCTGCACTTGATGAGCAGGTTGGGTATCTACTATCGGGTAATCCAGACGGTTTATTACTTGAGACATACTATGATTTTGAAGAGCTTTCATCAGTAGTGAAGCATTTGCGCAAAGTAACAGATATACCAATCATCTCGCAAGTATCCATGCACGAGCCAGGAATTTTACAAAATGGCTTACTATTAAATGATGCACTACACCAATTAGAAGCTTTGGGTGCAGATATTATTGGAGTAAACTGCCGTTTAGGCCCCCACCATACAATCCAAGCGTTTGAAGATGTTGAATTACCATCAAAGGCACTCTTATCTGCGTATCCAAATGCAAGTCTACTAGATGTAGAAGATGGCAAAATTGTTTATGAATCAGAGGCTGATTATTTTGGTCGTGCAGGTGTTTTACTACGTGACCAAGGTGTTCGCTTAATCGGTGGGTGCTGTGGTACGACGCCGAAGCATATTGAAGCGGTTAAAAAACGTATTGCTGACCTACCACCAATTGAAAATAAAATTGTAAAAAAGAAAAAAGTAATTGAGATTAAAGAGGCGACACCAGATCATCATGTGCCACTTCATGAAAAGGCGAAAAAGGAACGTACAATTATCGTAGAGCTTGATACACCTCGCCATCTTGATACTGCTGCCTTTATAGAAGGTGCGCAAATACTCAATGCAACAGGGGTTGATGCTGTCACTATGGCTGATAATTCGTTAGCATCACCTCGTATTAGCAACATGGCAATGGGCTCTATTTTGAAAATGCAAAATAATATTCGTTCCCTCGCCCATATTACTTGTCGTGATCGTAATCTAATCGGCTTACAATCACATTTAATGGGCCTAGATGCATTGGGCATTAATGAGATTCTTGCAGTTACTGGAGACCCTACGAAAGTAGGTGATTTCCCAGGTGCAACTAGTGTTTATGATGTTTCAAGCTTAGAGTTACTTCAGTTAATTAAACAATTGAATGAAGGGATATCATTTTCTGGTAAACCCCTTCGCAAAAAGGCTAATTTTTCTATTGCAGCTGCATTTAATCCTAACGTTCGAGTGCTTGACAGAGCTGTAAAACGATTAGAAAAGAAAATTGAGTGCGGAGCAGATTATTTCATCACACAACCTGTATATACAAAAGAAAAAATAATAGAAATCTATGAAGCTACGAAACATTTAGAAACCCCTATTTTCTTAGGAATCATGCCATTAACCGGTATCCGAAATTCAGAGTTTTTACATCATGAAGTTCCAGGTATTAAGCTCTCTGATGAAGTACTTGAGAGAATGCGTGCAACAGGTGACGATAAAAACCTTGCAACTGCAGAAGGTATTGCGATTGCTAAGGAATTAATCGATACAGCTGCAGAGTTATTCAACGGCATTTATATTATTACACCATTCACTCGTTACGACATGTCGGTGGAATTGATTCATTATATTCAAGAGCTAGACAAACAGAAAGTAGGAGATCACAACTATGCTAAAACAACCAATTAAAGAACGACTCCAACAACATATTCTTATTTTAGACGGTGCGATGGGAACTATGCTCCAAAACGCTAATTTAACACCTGAGGATTTTGGTGGAGATGAATATGATGGCTGTAATGAATATTTGAATATTACACGACCTGACGTGATTGAAAATGTACACCGTGCTTATTTAGAGGCCGGTTCAGATATTATTAGTACAAATACATTTGGTGGAACACCTGTTGTATTAAATGAATATGCACTTGGTGATCAAGCAGATGAAATCAACTTATTAGCAGTACAGATCGCTAAAAAAGTAGCAGATGAATTATCAACCCCTGAATGGCCACGTTATGTTGCTGGCGCAATGGGACCGACGACTAAAACCCTTTCAGTGACTGGGGGTATTACTTTTGATGAGCTATTGCATGACTTTTATGTGCAAGCAAAGGCATTAATCGAAGGTGGAGCGGACTTATTATTACTTGAAACAAGTCAAGATATGCTGAATGTTAAGGCGGGCACTTTAGGTATTAAACAAGCATTTGAAGAACTAGATAAGGAACTTCCAGTGATGATTTCAGGGACAATCGAACCGATGGGAACAACTCTGGCAGGGCAAAGTATTGAGGCGTTTTATATTTCAATTGAACATATTAATCCTTTATCAGTTGGGTTGAACTGTGCAACAGGACCTGAATTTATGACGGATCATTTACGTTCGCTTTCAGAATTAGCAACAAGCTATGTAAGTTGTTATCCGAATGCTGGTTTACCAGATGAAGAAGGGCATTATCATGAGACTCCGGAATCACTGTCTAAAAAGCTTGAAGGTTTTGCAGATAAAGGTTGGTTAAATATCGTAGGGGGTTGTTGTGGTACGACACCAAATCATATTAAAGCAATTCGTAAAGTGGTGGAAAATAAGCAGCCTCGCCAAATGCCCGAAACGGAACATGGGCATGTCGTCGCAGGAATTGAACCGCTTGTTTATGATGATTCAATGCGCCCGTTGTTTGTAGGAGAACGTACAAATGTTATTGGTTCACGCAAATTTAAGCGTCTAATTATAGAAGGTAAATTTGAAGAAGCGGCTGAAATTGCACGTGCCCAAGTAAAAAATGGTGCGCACGTCATGGATATTTGCTTAGCAAACCCAGACCGTGATGAACTTGACGATATGAAAAACTTCATGACAGAGGTAGTGAAGAAAGTTAAAGTTCCTCTTGTAATCGATTCGACGGATGAAAAAGTAATAGAAGAAGCACTGAAATATTCCCAAGGTAAAGCAATCATTAACTCTATCAATTTAGAGGACGGTGAAGAACGTTATGATGCGGTTTTGCCCATCGTAAAGAAATACGGTGCATCTATCGTCATCGGAACAATCGATGAAAAAGGGATGGCTGTTGACCGCCATAGTAAATTGAAAGTTGCTGAACGTTCATATGATTTACTAGTTAACAAATGGGGAATTGCACCAGAAGATATAATTTTCGATCCTCTTGTATTCCCAGTAGGCACTGGAGATGAACAATATATAGGTGCAGCTGAAGAAACGATTGAAGGTATTCGCTTAATTAAGGAAAAAATGCCACGTGTACTAACTATTTTAGGTGTTAGTAATGTATCGTTTGGTTTACCTCCTGTTGGGCGTGAAGTATTAAATGCTGTGTATTTATACCACTGTACACAAGCTGGATTAGATTACGCAATTGTAAATACCGAGAAATTGGAGCGCTATGCTTCAATTCCAGAGGCCGAAATTAACTTAGCAAATGATTTAATCTATAAAACAAATGATAAAACACTTGCTGATTTCACCGATTTCTACCGTGACAAAAAGAAAGAAAAGACCGAAGATGATATTCCGAAAACAGTACCAGAGCGACTGGCTTATTACATTATTGAAGGTACAAAAGAAGGACTAATTCCTGACTTAGAAGCTGCTATGAATATGTACGATTCACCGTTAGAAATTATTAATGGACCATTGATGACGGGGATGGCTGAGGTTGGACGTCTATTCAATGATAACCAGTTAATTGTAGCAGAAGTATTACAAAGTGCAGGGGTTATGAAAGCATCTGTCTCTTTCCTAGAACAGTTCATGGAGAAAAATGAAAATGACACTGGTAAAGGGAAAGTTATTTTAGCAACTGTTAAAGGAGATGTACATGATATCGGAAAAAACCTTGTCGATATTATTCTAAGTAATAATGGTTATAAGGTAATTGATGTCGGTATTAAAGTTACACCACAAGCACTGATTGAAGTTATTAAAAAAGAACATCCAGATATCGTTGGTTTATCTGGATTACTCGTAAAATCAGCTCAGCAAATGGTTATTACGGCGCAAGATTTCAAGGATGCGGGTATCATTACACCGATGCTCGTAGGTGGAGCGGCGTTATCAAGACGTTTTACAGAAACAAAAATTGCAGCAGAATATGATGGTCCAGTTATGTATGCAAAAGATGCGATGCATGGGCTTGAGCTAGCTAATAGACTGCAAAGTGTCGATAAAGGTGAATTACTAGATGAATTAGAAAACGCAATTGAAAAACGTATAGCTTCGGAGGCAAAACGTGCTGCAAGACCAGCTATTGCTATAGCTGAAAAACCTGTTAAAACAGTGCGTTCAGATGCACCTGTTTTTGTACCAGCTGATTTACGACGCCACGTTTTAAAGGACTATTCTGTATCACATCTGTATCCATATGTGAATATGCGAACATTAATTGGCCATCACTTGGGTTTAAGAGGTTATAGCGATGAAATGCTTGAAAAAGGCGAATCCCGAGCAGTTGAATTATACGAATTAGTTACAGAATTTTTGGAATCAGGTATGTTGAATCCATCAGGTATGTATCAGTTTTTCCCTGCACAAGCAGACGGCGATGA
Source organism: Viridibacillus sp. d25.2 (assembly GCF_055456015.2). Taxonomy (NCBI): domain Bacteria; kingdom Bacillati; phylum Bacillota; class Bacilli; order Caryophanales; family Caryophanaceae; genus Viridibacillus; species Viridibacillus sp. d25.2. The sequence continues at coordinate 623,486 of NZ_CM196652.1, forward strand.
TGTTATCATTTATGATCCAGCAGATAGTAAAACCATTATTGAGCGCTTTACTTTCCCACGTCAAAATAAGACACCATACTTATGTCTAGCTGATTTCTTGAAAACAGTTGATAGTGGTGAAATGGATTATGTTGCTTTCATGCAAGTAACGGCGGGTCATGGCGTACGTGAAGCAGCGGCACGTTTGAAGGAGCAAGGGAAATTCCTTGAAAGTCATGCATTACAAGCGACAGCTCTCGAGTTAGCTGAAGGTTTTGCAGAACGTATCCACCAAGAAATAAGGGACCAATGGGGATTCCCAGATGCCACCGATTTCACAATGCGCGATCGTTTTGCGGCAAAATATCAAGGACAGCGTTTCTCATTTGGCTATCCAGCGTGTCCAAATTTAGAAGATCAATCGAAGCTATTTGGTTTGATCAAGCCAGAAGATATAGGTGTACATCTTACAGAGGAATTTATGATGTCGCCAGAAGCATCCGTTTCAGCAATTGTTTTTGCGCATCCTGATGCACGATATTTCAATGTAGAATAAGAAAAAGCGTGATGGTTTTATACCGTCTCGCTTTCTGCATTTATTTTAGATAAATTTATGTGTCATTTAAAGTGTAATAAAGAAAATCCATTACTTTGGTTTAATGATAGATGTTCAACAAAGTAAGTATTATCAAATGTATATTAGATTTATTACCAAGTATTAAGACTTGCTATATGACAGATGTCATATGTTAATCATGACAACTATATCTACTATCACTTTTCAATAAGTTTTAAGATGAGAATATCTAAAGCGAAGAAAAGTGAGGGACATCACATGAATAATATAGAAAAGACGAAGCAATTACGTAAGGACGTTGCACCGTTCGCTAAGTCTCATTTGAAGAAAAGTATTATGCAATTGGTTAATACTTTATTGCCACTAATCAGTTTATGGACAGCAGCCTATCTGTTATTCCCTGTATCTGTATGGGCATCAGTTGGATTGAGTGTTATCGCAGCAGGATTTGTAGTTCGTACATTCATTATATTCCATGATTGTACTCACGGTTCATTTTTTAAAAATAAAAAAGCAACAGATATTGTTGGTACATTGACAGGAGTATTAACATTGTTTTCTTATGAAAAATGGAAACGTGAACATGCTATTCACCATGCAACAAGCTCAAACTTAGACAAACGTGGTGTTGGCGACGTTTGGGTAATGACAATCGATGAATACATTGCAGCATCAAAAATGGAACGTTTCAAATATCGTGCTTACCGTAACCCGCTTGTAATGTTCGGATTGGGACCACTTTATTTAGTTTTAATTTCAAGTCGTTTTAATCGCAAGGATGCAAAACGAAAAGAACGTATGAATACGTATCTATCAAATATTATTATCTTAGCATTAGCAACTACGCTTGTAATGACTGTCGGATGGGCTGCATTTTTAGCCGTCCAAGGTACTACGATGTTTGTAGCAGGTTCACTAGGAATTTGGTTGTTCTACATTCAACATACATTTGAAGACTCATATTTTGAAGAAGAGTCTGAGTGGGATTATGTAAAAGCTGCAATTGAAGGAAGTTCATATTATAAATTGCCACTTGTTTTACAATGGGTAACGGGCAATATTGGTTTCCATCACGTGCATCATTTAGCACCACGAGTACCTAATTACTTGTTAGAAGAAGCGCATGAAAAAGTGCCACCACTTCAAAGAGCAACAACAATAACTATCAAAACGAGTTTTGAATCATTGCGTTATAAATTATATGATCCATCACATAAAGCCTTTGTGACTTTTAAATCTGTACAAAGGTTAGTAGATGAACATGATCGCTTGTCAAAAGATCCAGATGTTACTATGAAAAAAGCAAGCTAAGTATGAAAACGGTCATTTCTTTAAACGGAGATGACTGTTTTTGTTTGGATGACATTTGATATAATAGGGGCAAATAGATGGGACGGTGAATGAATTTATGCTGAGTTGGTTTAGTATTTTCCCTAAAAGCCCTTGGCTAAGTATTTATGCTTGGGTCATTTTCTGTTTGCTACCGTTCTTTTTCATATTTAGCTCATCTTCGTTTTTAGAAATAGCGATAGGAATTTCAATTTTATTATTATATTTTATTTCGTATCGTTTTTCACATAAATCACAAAATGGACTCGTGTATATGTGGGTTTCCTTTGAAATGCTAATCAATGTTGCTATGACATTACTTTTTGGTTATGTGTATCTGTCATTATTTACTGCGTTTTTTATCGGGAATATCCGTAATACGGTAGGGTTTTACATTATGTATGGATTACATATCGCTTTTACAATTGGCGCGATAGTAGCAGGATTTTTCATTGAAATTGATTTGTTTCTTCCTCAAATTCACTTTGTCATTATTTCGGTTATTGGAACGGTCCTATTACCGTTTAATTTATATAACTGGAATAGGCGTGAAAAGCTTGAAGGACAACTAGAGTCTGCAAAAGAACGTATTTCTGAACTTAGCGTTTATGAAGAGCGCCAGCGTATTGCGCGCGATTTGCATGATACGCTTGGACAAAAGCTTTCAATGATTGGTTTGAAAAGTGATTTGGCAGCACGTTTAGTGGAAAAAGATCCGCAAGCAGCAGTGATAGAATTAAAAGATATTCGCCAAACAGCAAGCATTGCTTTGAAGGAAGTACGTGAACTTGTCGCAGATATGCGTACTGTGAAGTTACGAGATGAACTTATCCGCATTCAGCAAATAATAGATGCTGCCGAAATGGAGTTAACTATTGTAGGAAATCCTAGCTTCGATAAGATTCCAACAATTGTAGAAAATGTACTAAGCATGTGTTTAAAGGAAGCTGTTAATAATATAGTAAAACATAGTGATGGAACGAGATGTGAAATTACTTTCGTCCAAAATAAAAATGAATTACAGATTATCATTGCAGATAATGGCGTGGGTCTATCAACAAAAAAAGTAAAATCAGACGGTAATGGCCTAAATGGTATGCGAGAACGATTAGAATTCGTCAACGGCAATCTGCAAATTACTGAACAAAATGGCACAGTGCTTAATATTACTGTACCAGTCGTCATCACACATCAAAAGGGAAGTGACCAACATGATTAAAATCGTCATAGCTGAAGACCAAGGTATGCTTCTTGGTGCTATGAAATCTTTACTCAATATGGAAGATGATATGGAAGTAGTCGGCATTGGCAAAAATGGCGCAGAAGCTGTCACGCTTGTCGAGGAGCATAATCCTGATATTTGTATTATGGATATTGAAATGCCCTTGAAAACTGGATTAGATGCCGCTGAAGAATTACAAAATCATCCTTGTAAGATTATCATCCTAACAACTTTTGCTCGTCCTGGATATTTTGAGCGTGCACGTAAAGCTGGCGTGCGTGGTTATCTATTAAAAGACAGCCCTATTGAAGAACTTGTAGATTCTATCCGTGTAATTATGGAAGGCAGACGCTTATATGCACCAGAGTTAATCGATATTGTCTATGAAGAGGCCATTGAAAATCCGCTCACAGAACGCGAAAGCGAAGTACTTGAGCTAGTAGCGGAGGGTAAAACGACGAAGGAAATAGCGGGGGAGCTTTTTCTTTCGCCCGGTACCGTGCGAAACTATATTTCAACAATCTTAGACAAACTAGAAGTAAGCAATCGAATTGAAGCAATCGCTCGTTTTAAGGAAAAAGGATGGAATAAATAGAGCTATGAAAATGGCTAAATGATTTCTATATTGTAATTTTATTAGCATCTCCTTGTGAGGTGCTTTTTTGTTGGAAAAATTGTGGGGGTAGGAGAGTTGAAGAGGTCGAATAAGAGCTCGAGCGAGGCTGAGTAGATCAAATGAGAGCTCGAGTGAGATAAAAGAAAGAGCGAGTAGATCAAATGAGAGCTCGAGTGAATTAAAAGAAAGGCTGAGTAGATCAAATGAGAGCTCGAGTGAATTAAAAGGAGCGAGTAGGTTAAATGAGAGCTCGAGTGAATTAAAAGGAGCGAGTAGGTTAAATGAGAGCCCGAGTGAGATAAAAGAAAGAGCGAGTAGATCAAATGAGAGCTCGAGTGAATTAAAAGGAGCGAGTAGGTTAAATGAGAGCTCGAGTGAGATAAAAGAAATGCTGAGTAGATCAAATGGGAGCTTGAGTGAGATAAAAGAAAGAGTGAGTAGATCAAATGAGAGCTCGAGTGAATTAAAAGGAGCGAGTAGATCAAATGGGAGCTCGAGTGAGATAAAAGAAGGGCTGAGTAGATTAAATGAGAGCCCGAGTGAGATAAAAGAAATGCTGAGTAGATCAAATGAGAGCCCGAGTAACTTGTAAATCAAATAAGAAATTAAGAATCCCTCACATATGTTTAATTCCATAAAATACAGGACAAAATGGATTGAGAAGATACTCAAGGAGGCTATTTTATGACGCATAATGATAATCATATTGAAGAGGAAGACACTCTTACCAACAGACAAGGGCATCCAATTACGAACAATCAAAATTTGAGAACGGTTAGTAATCGTGGGCCAGCTACCTTAGAAAATTATGATTTCTTAGAGAAGATGAGTCATTTTGATAGGGAGCGTACACCAGAACGTGTAGTACATGCTCGTGGTGCTGGAGCACATGGCTATTTTGAAACGTATGGAACAGTAGGTAATGATCCTGTTTCTAAATATACAAGAGCAAAAGTTTTTCAAGACAAGGGAAAGCAAACACCCGTTTTTGTTCGATTCTCAACTGTAATTCATGGTAATCATTCACCTGAAACTTTGCGGGATCCCCGAGGTTTTGCAGTGAAATTTTATACCGAAGATGGTAACTGGGATTTAGTAGGGAATAATATTAAAATCTTCTTTATTCGCGATGCTATGAAATTTCCTGATATGATTCATGCATTTAAGCCGGATCCAATTACAAATATACAAGATGTTGAACGCTTTTTTGATTTTTGTGCAAGCTCGCCAGAAACATTCCATATGGTCACTTTTATCTATTCACCATGGGGAATCCCTGCAAATTATCGAATGATGCAAGGATCTGGAGTGAATACGTATAAATGGGTAAATAGTGATGGAGAAGCTGTTTTGGTCAAATATCATTGGGAACCAAAACAAGGAATAAAGAATTTGACGCAAGTAGAAGCTGAAGAAATCCAAGCCAAGAATTTTAACCATGCAACACAGGATCTATATGATGCGATTGAAAATGGCGATTATCCTGAGTGGGAATTGAATGTTCAGATTATGTCTGATGGAGAACATCCAGAACTCGATTTTGATCCGTTAGACGATACGAAACTATGGCCTGAAGATAAATTCCCTTGGCATCCTATAGGAAGAATGGTGTTAAATAAAAATCCTGAAGATTTCTTTGCGGAAGTAGAGCAAGTATCATTCGGAACGGGCGTATTAGTCGATGGCCTCGATTTCTCTGATGATAAAATGTTACAAGGTAGAACATTTTCTTATTCCGATACACAGCGCCATCGTGTCGGAGCAAACTATTTACAACTCCCAATTAATGCACCAAAGAAACGCGTAGCTACAAACCAAAATGGTGGTCAAATGTTGTATAAGCGCGATTTAGCTCCAGGACAGAATCCGCATGTTAACTATGAGCCATCCATGCTTGGTGGCTTGCAAGAAGCTAAGCAAAATGCAAAAGAGTATACTCCATTTATTGAAGGTAATCTTGTACACGAATCCATTGATCGACAAAGTAATACAAAACAAGCAGGAGAAACGTATCGTAATTTTGAGGACTGGGAAAAAGATGAGCTTCTAGAAAATCTTATCGGTGATTTATCAAGTTGTGATGAAAAGATTCAAAAGGCAATGATTGCATTGGCAGAGGAAGCTGATGAAGACTACGGACGTAGATTAAAAGAAGGGCTACAAAATTCGAAAAAGCACTCGTCTACGCACAGACCACTAGCGAATATTGATGGAGATAAAGCACCTGATAAGGCCAATGATATGGGGCAAGACGCAGAACCATATTAAAAAAGAAACGTGAGGTTTACAAATCTCATGTTTTTTACTATTTTCCTCTTCCCAAAAAAAAAATTACCGAAGATTCTTTAATACTTTAATAAAGAATTGTACATGCTATGGAAGGTGTTTTCTTGTCACTGAGTCAAATTGTTAGAATTTCCTATTCCTAGGGTATATGCTTTACTTGTTACAAAATTTTAAAATAGAAAAGGAAGTAGACATTAAATGACTATTAAAGTAAAAGCAATAATAGGTTCAACTAGCTCAACTTCAAATAATTTAAAACTTGTAAATTTCATGAAAAAACGCTACGCAGACAAACTGGATATTACACCAGTATTAATTAATGACGTTGAAATGTTCTCAATTGATATTGAAAATAATCCACCTGTTGGAGCAACAGCTTTCAAAACAAATGTTAAAGATTCTGATGCTGTATTATTTGCTGTTCCTGAATACAACTACTCAATTCCAGGTGCATTGAAAAATGCAATTGACTGGTTATCACGTGGTGGTGATTACACAATCAAAGATAAACCGGGATTCATTGTAGGTTCATCAATGGGTGTACTAGGCAGTGTACGAGCACAAATTCATCTACGTGAAATCTTATCCAACCCAGCTTTAGGGCCAGTATTACTACCCGGTAATGAAGTATATATTGGAGCAGTCCACACGAAATTAGACGATGCTGGTGAATTAACAGATGAAAGTACAGTTGCGTTCCTTGATACAGTAGTAGATAACTTCATCTCTTTTTACGATAAACACACTAAATAAATATATAGCTCCCCAGTACATTATTATGCCAAAAAAGCTTCTTCTCTAGGACGTATAGAGAAGAAGCTTTTTAATTAAAATTTTCCTTTTAACATTTGCATACGACTATTAAACAACGTTGGATAAGACAAAAATCCAAGGAAAATGCTCGATACAGCTGCTGTTGTAAGCAGGATGAAAACAATTAGTAATTGAAATTGTACTGCCTGAATAGGATCAGCACCAGCGATGATTTGACCACTCATCATGCCTGGTAGCTGGACAAGCCCAATAGTTTTTTGACTCTCTATTGTTGGAATCATACTTGCTTTAATGGCATTAATTAATTGATGGTGAATGGCCTGTTTTGGTGTACCACCTAATGATAAAATAAGCTCTACTTGATCGCGATGAGCGTGCATTTCAGCTGTGAAACGATTTAAAAATAAAATAGATAATACCATGGAGTTTCCTATTATCATACCGCTAATTGGAATAATATATTGTGCAGTTGCAGGTACTATTTGAAAGCCTAGTAAAATAGCTTGCGTCAATGCTTCAACAGTTAGTAACGTGACGGCGATTTTCCATGTAATGCCGTCAATGGACTTCCCTTTTTTACGCGCATTTAGTGTAGCAGTTCCAATCATCAAAGCAATCATTAAGAAAATATAGATGAAATGATTGGAATCAAAAACAAATTTTAATACATAGCCGATAGCAAGTAACTGAATAATGGAGCGTATCGTTGCAATAAATGTATCTTTTTCTAATCCGAGTTTTAAAGTTTTTGATAAAATTAAAGGAATAAGTACGAAAATCAATGTTAAGGATAACGCTAAATAACTCATTTAATCACCCCTTGTACAAAGCGCCTTACAAGTTCATTTTGGGGATCTTCTAATAGCTTACTTTCACCGGACTCAATAAGTTTACCCTCCATTAAAACCCAAGTGAAGTGACCGATTTTCAATGCTTGATCCAGGTTATGTGTAATCCAAATCATCGTAACGTTATATTTTTTGTTGATTTTGTCGACTAGATCTTCGATTTCCTTGACTGAAGCGCGGTCGAGTGCAGAGGTAATTTCATCTAATAACAATATTTCTGATTGATTGACGAGGGTTCTAGCAATTGATACTTTTTGACGTTGCCCTCCTGATAATTCATCTGCATCTTTATGTAAAAAAGAACGTTCCAGACCCACATCTTCTAAATATGAGATAGCATCTTCTTCAAGTAGTTTCTTATTTTGCAATGCTAACGGAAGCTCCAAATTTTCAAAAACTGTGCCTTTAATCATAGGAGCAGCTTGCAAAGCCATCCCAACATTTCTGCGTAAATCAATTGGATCATAAGTAGTAATGAGTTTGTTATGAATAAAAATTTCACCTGCAGTAGGTGAGATTAAGCCATTGCACATTTTTAGTAAAGTAGTTTTACCTGCACCAGACGGGCCAACGAGTGTTGTGATTTTCCCTCTAGGGAAAGAGCCGGTAACGCCTTTAATTATTTTAGTATCACCAGTTTGGAAATCAACATGGCTAAAATGTATGGCCGGCTCATATACATTATCCATTTGTAAGCCTCCTGAATATAAGTCTTTACTATAAATGTACCATAGTTCTAGAGTAATCCTCTATATTAGTTCCGGGGGGATTTATTAATATAATAAAGGCCTAAAATAGAAAATTGAATATATGATTCTCATTCCGAGCAGCGCTTTGCGTAATCTTAAATCCCTTTATTTGTCGGTCTCGTAATAGATTTTCTATATGTTGCTCTTTTACATACCCAATTTGTCCTTTAATCCAGAAATATTGGGTATATTATAATTACACTAAAAAGTAAGGGTTGATGTGATGATGAGAAATAATATACTATGTCCAACTAAAGAGCAAAGGCAAGTTCTTACGCATAATGATAAAAACTCTATTGTCGAAGAAAAAGGAGCAATGTTAGCATGATAAAAGAAATATATTGGACATCTTTTCAATATGAAGATTGGGAAATTTATATAGCTACTACTGACCATGGACTTAGTTATGTAGGTATTAGTATGGGTGAGTTAAAGACTATGACTGCAAAAAGGTTTAAAAAGTATAGTTTAATAGAGGCGGATGAAAAGTTAGAGGCTTATAAAAAAGAGTTGATAGATTATTTAAAAGGTGAGAATAAGGAATTTACGATGTCTCTTGATACAGGCGGTACAGAGTTTCAACAATCTGTTTGGCAAGCATTACAGGGAATTCCTTATGGCCAAACAACAACATATTCAGCAATCGCCAATCAAATTAAAAATCCAAAGGCAGTTCGAGCTGTAGGTACCGCAATTGGTGCAAATCCAATTTTGATAATCGTACCATGTCATCGTGTTATCGGGAAGGATGGAAAACTTACTGGTTTCCGTAGCGGTATTCCTATGAAAATGGCGCTACTTGCATTAGAACAATAAAATATATGGGAAATGAGAATGTAAAAAAATATTACCAAATTGATGCAAAAAAATTGAGTTTCTTCCTATATAAATATATTAATCATAAAATAGAATAATAATACCTGCGAGGCTCTTACATCATTTTGTAGGTAATCATAGTTATTTTCCTAATAATCTCCGTCTGTTTTAAATTGTTTCGGATAATAAAATGTCATCTATGGAAGTTTGAAATCTTTATTTAATTTAGAATGAGAATCGAATATTTTATTAGCGCTTATTTTATTTTGATAAAATAAAAAGCCAATCCAAAAATTGATTGAATTGGCCTGCGGATTGTAAATTTATAAGGGATGAGGAAAGAGTGGCAATTCCTCTAAGAAAATAATGTCATTTCGTTGAGTAGCATCGCCTTCTGCTAAAATAGCAGCTTTTGCAACTACTCGACCACCGGCTTTTGTCACAAGCTCTTCTAAGATCTTGATAGATTCACCTGTGTTAATAACGTCATCAATGATTGCAACGCGTTTATATTTTATAAAAGCTGAGTCTTGGAAATCTAGACATAAGATTTGTTTTTCTTCTGTCGTAATTGATTTCACTTCATGGATAAGTGGTTCTAGCATATAGGATTTTACTGATTTACGTGCTACGACATAACGTGGTAATTTCAAACGCTTTGAAAGCTCATAAACTAAAGGAATTCCTTTTGCTTCTGTCGTAATGAGTAGATCTACATCAGGTAGCTTTTGTGCAAGGGCAGTAGCTGCTGCATCTACCATTTCTATATCGCCTAATAAAACAAAGCTAGCTATGGATAGATTTTCTTTAATTTGAATAATGGGCAAATGGCGCTTTAAACCTACGACATGTAATTCATAATTTTTCATTGCATAAAATCCTCCGATTTAAAATGACTAATGAGACAAATTCAAAAAATACCCGATGGCTTATAAAAATAGGTCTCTAATAGTCTTTGCATTTTCAGATAATTTAAATCGTAATAATGCGCATCATCAAAAAAATTACGTGACACATTCCTTAATATAGCAATTCAGATGACTATCTAGATACTTTCAATACACATTACTGGAAGTATACGGGATTGTTCGATTTAAAAACAATGTTAACACCTTTAAAACTATTGTTCAAACTAATAATTTATGGATTACTGGGAAAATTGAGAAATTTGCAGTGGAATTAATGAAAAAATACAAGGTTTACGAGATAGAATAGCGTTTTCAAAACATGTTTGAAGGTAAATAGTGTATACTATGACTAATTACGATGGTGGAAGAAGGGACTAAGTATGAAATCGAAATATCCAGATGATAGCTTAGCGCTGCATACAGACTTATATCAGATCAACATGGCAGAATCTTATTGGGCAGATGGTATACATAATAGAAAATCAGTGTTTGAGCTGTATTTTAGAAAATTACCATTTGGTAACGGTTTTGCAATTTTTGCTGGTCTAGAAAGAATGCTGGACTATTTACGTGATTTCCGTTTTAGTGAAAGTGATTTAGCGTACTTGCAAAATGAATTGGGTTATAGCGAAGATTTCATTGAGTATTTAAGTGATATACGTTTTACCGGAGATGTGTATTCGATGCTAGAAGGTGAATTAGTCTTTGGTAATGAACCTATTGTTCGAATTGAAGCACCTTTAGTAGAAGCACAATTAGTTGAAACTGCGCTCCTGAACATTGTCAATTACCAAACATTGATTGCAACAAAAGCTAGTCGTATTAAGCAAATTGTAAAAGATGATGTGGTTATGGAATTTGGTACACGTCGTGCGCAAGAGATGGATGCAGCCATTTGGGGTACACGTGCAGCAATTATAGGTGGATTGGAATCGACAAGTAACGTGCGTGCAGGTAAATTATTTAATTTGCCAGTTGCAGGAACACATGCTCACTCACTTGTTCAAGCTTATAAAAACGATTACGAGGCATTTCATGCTTATGCAAGACGTCATAAAGACTGTGTATTTTTAGTTGATACGTATAATACATTAAAATCAGGAGTTCCAACAGCTATCAAAGTAGCAAAAGAACTTGGTGATAAAATTAACTTTTTGGGTATCCGTTTAGATAGTGGTGATATTGCATTTTTATCAAAAGCGGCACGTAAAATGTTAGATGACGCTGGATTCCCGAATGTCAAAATCGTTGTATCAAATGATTTAGATGAATATACAATACTGAATTTAAAAGCTCAAAATGCAATGGTTGATATATGGGGAATCGGTACAAAATTAATTACGGCATATGATCAACCCGCTTTAGGTGCAGTGTACAAAATAGTATCCATTGAAAAAGAAAATGGACAAATGGAGGATACTATTAAAATTTCTGCTAACGCTGAAAAAGTGTCTACGCCTGGTATGAAAAAGTTATACCGCATCATCGATCGAGAGAACGGTAAAGCTGAAGGTGATTACATTACGATGGTTGATGAAGAGCCGCAATTGGAGGAACGTATTAAAATGTTCCATCCGGTTCATACATTCATCTCCAAATTCGTCACTAATTTTGAAGCTAAAAATTTACACACGAAAGTAGTAGAAAATGGACAAGTAATCTACGAAAGTCCTTCTGTCCAAGAAATGCGTGAATATGCAAGCAATAATTTAGACTTACTATGGGATGAATATAAGCGTTCTTTAAATCCAGAGGAATACCCTGTAGATTTAAGCCAAAAATGCTGGGATAATAAAATGCGAAACATTCAAGAAGTTAAAGATATGGTCGAAGAAATCCAGCTTGGTTAAGGAGATAAGTAGTATGGCAAATTTACAACCACAAATTATTGAAGAGCTACAAGTATTACCAATAATTGATGTGCAACAAGAAATTCGTCGTTCAGTAGATTTCCTAAAAGCATACGCACTTAAGCACTCTTTCGTAAAAGGTTTTGTATTAGGTATATCTGGTGGTCAGGATTCCACTTTGAGTGGTAAATTGGCACAAATTGCTGTAGATGAACTGAATGCACAAGTAGGTAAAGAGCAATACTCTTTTTGGGCAGTGCGTCTTCCATACGGAATACAAGCTGATGAACAGGATTGCCAGGACGCGATTGATTTTATCCAACCGACAAAAGTTTATACTGTGAATGTTAAAGCAGCTGTAGATGCTGGTGTACAAGCATTAGCTAATGCGGGAGTAGTACTTTCTGATTTTGTAAAAGGGAATGAAAAAGCGCGCGAACGTATGAAAGTTCAATTTGCAATTGCTGCAAAAAATGCTGGTATTGTCATAGGGACAGACCATGCTGCAGAAGCCATTACAGGATTTTACACTAAATTCGGTGATGGTGGAGCGGATGTTGTACCAATATTCCGTTTAAACAAGCGCCAAGGTAGAGCGTTACTTGCAGAACTTGGATGCCCAAAACATCTGTACGAAAAAACACCAACAGCGGATTTAGAAGAAGACCGCCCGTCATTACCTGATGAGGTTGCACTAGGTGTAACATATGACCAAATCGATGATTATTTGGAAGGTAAAGAAATTCCTGAAGATGCACGTAAAGTATTAGAAGCACATTATTTACGTTCACAACATAAACGCCATTTACCGATTACGGTTTATGATGATTTTTGGAAGTAATTGAATAGATTGAATGAGCCGAATGCCTGAGTGTGCATTCGGTTTTTTGTTTGATAAATTCTCCGAAATATGGACGATTGTATTAAAATTGTCACACTTATTCTACGGAATTTTCACAGTAACTTTTATCTTTCATCACATTTGTTAGATATAGTTATAGGCATAGGTATATTGAGGGGGAGAGTTAAGTGAAAAAGCTATCATGGTTATTATTATTATTGGTTGTTGCAGTGTTGACTGCATGTGGACAGAGTGACAAGGAATCTAATTCAGATTCAGGGAAACAGAAAGAAGCTGTAGAAACAGAAACAAGTGACAAAGAAATTACGGTCACAGCAAGTAATGCAGTAGATAAGCGTTTGAAAGAACCAACTGAGGATTCACTTTGTGAATACTGCAATATGAAAGTATATGAAGCTACACATGATTACGGTGCATTTAGTGTGCAAGGTATAAAAAAAGACGGTGCAACTGCATTTTATGATGACATTGGTTGTATGTTAAACCAAGAGCGCGTAGATGGTGCTAAGATGGATAAATTCGTACGAGATTTTACATCAAAAGATTGGTTGAAATTAGATGATGCTGTCATCGTCCAAGGGGATATAAAAACACCGATGAGTTATGGCTTTGCTTTCTTTAAAGATCAAGAAGGTGCTGATGCATTTATCACTGATAACAAAGGTGCAAAGGTTGTTGATGTATCAGTAATTGATGAAATAGCACACGTGCGTTATAAAAAGAAAATGGAAAAAATGAAAAATAAGGATTCTGAAAGTAAAATGGATATGGGTTCTCACGGACATGATAAATCTGAGACGGATTCCGATAAACATAACCATTAATAATACGTCAAAGGCTAGGGAAAGCTCTAGCCTTTTTGTCGTTTCAATGGAGGTGGATGATTCTTGATGAAAAAGTGGTTGTTAGTAAGTGTATTGTTCCTGTTAGTAGCACCCCCTACGAAAGCGGAAGCGGTAGACTTACAGCACTTAATCGACGCTACACCAGCTGGAGGCGAGCTACATCTGCAGGATGGTATCTATAAAGGCTCTTTTTTAATAAATAAACCAATAAAAATAATTGGTTCAGAAAATACGATTTTACAAGGAACTACGAAAGAAACATTGTTAAGAATCGAAAATACTAATGATGTGATACTTGAAAATCTCCAGCTAAAAAAGGCTAAAACTGGTATCTCTGTGAAGAAGGTAAAACGTTTATATTTGAGTGGATTAAAGTTAACATCAATTTATAGTGGTATCCAGTTTTACTATGCAGAGGGTGCCAAGATTGAGAAGACAGAAATTCAAGGGGTAGAAGGACATTATTCTAAAAAAGGTAATGGTGTAGCGATTTTTAATAGCAAGCGACTACAGATGAATGGTCTCAAAATTAATCAAGTACAAGATGGCGTTTATATTGAAAACGTCTCGCAAATTGAGTTGCAAAATAACATAGTAAGTAATAGTCGGTATGGCATTCATTTTATGTATACGGAAGGTGCCAAAGCTATTGAAAATACATTTAATAAAAATGTTACAGGTATAATGCTGATGATGACAAAACAGACTGATTTGCATCTTAATGAAATAAACGAGCAAAACGGTTTAAATGGTTTTGGTATTGTATTGTTTGATGCACAAAATATTGATGTAAATGGTAATATTTTTAAAAATAATAGAACGGCTATTTCAGCACAAAAGCTACAACAATCTACTTTGAAAGAAAATAGATTTCAGATGAATCAAAATGCTGTTGAACTTATTCGTTCTAATACTGATAATAGCGTCATCGAGAATGATTTTATTGGCAATATCGTCAATTTACGTTCAGATGGTTCGGAAACGACGGTTCAACATAATTATTACGATGATTATGATGGTATCGATGTAGATGGTGATGGTATTGGAGATCGTTCTTACGTAGCGTTGCAGAGTTTCGGCCAATGGATGGTCAGACAGCCGGTTTATCAATATTTTATCGAATCGCCAAGTGTCGTTTTATTAAATGAAATAGATAAACAAACGAATAAGATAGAAACAGATCAATTAGTCGACGAAAAACCGAGAATGGTGAGTTTGCAAAGTGTAGAGCAACCTCGCAAACAGAATATAGGGCGGATTGTAATGGGCGTTGCAATTATATTATGTGGATTATGGCTATGGAGAAGGGAAGTGACGATTTGAAAGTGAAGTTGATAATATTAGTGGTGATGGTGGTCGCCATACTACAAGCATGTGCTGATAAAGAATATAAACCTAAAGAAATCGTCAGTGAAACGGATGTATGTGAAGTTTGCAATATGAGTATTGTCCACGAGGATTATGCAGGGCAAATTGCGTTGGAAAATGGAGATTATAGAATGTTTGATGATTTAGGTTGCTTAATTGAGTATATGAAGGAGATGGATGATGGCGATTTAGGAAAAGCCTTTATCAAAGATGAAGGTGGTAAGAACTGGGTCGATGTGAAGTCAGCTAACTATGTCTATGATAAAGAAATCTGGACGCCGATGTCTTATGGGGTTATCGCATTTAAATCTGAAGCGGTGGCAAAAGACTGGATGACTAAGAACAAGGGTGGCACTCTACTAAGGTTCAATGATTTAGAAGATTTTAAGTGGGGAGTTCATAAGTGATGAATGCGCTATTTATAAGGCTTGAGTGGAAGCAAATGCTAAGAAGTCGTTGGATGCAGTTAGTTGCCGCTTTATTTGTACTGATTTTCGCAGCAATTTCAATGATTCAGCAAATTGCTCTACCAGATGTAGAAAGTTTTACTAGACAAACGGCAAGTTATTTAAATTTACTATTGTTACTATTGCCTCTGTTTATATTAACGATTGGTAGTATGGGGGTAGCTAGTGATCTAGAGTCGGGCTGGTTCTCGCTGTTGAAAACGTATCCGATGACAGTAACACAATACATTGTTGGTAAATATGTGGCATTACTATTATCTTTCTTTATGATTTTGATATTAGCATTTAGTGTTGTATTAACGATGAGTGGATTTGCAGGGCAATTGAGTTTACCTCCTGTTTTTGTAGGTGTAGCTTTTCTGACGGTGATTATTTTCGCGGCGCTTGCAGTACTTTGTGGTGTCATGGCGAAAAGTCGCTTGCATGCATTGGCTTTGTCATTGGTTGTCTGGGCTTTTGCATTATTGTTACTATCCTATGTGTTAATGGCTGTAGGGACTCTTGTTGCAGGGCATATATTGCAAAAGTTAACGATTGTTATGATTCATTTAAATCCTGCTGAGTGGATTCGCTTCGGCTATTTTATATTCTCAGGTCAATCATCTGTTTTAGGGCCGTCATTTTATGGCTTTACGAACTTCTATAGTTCAGTGTCAGGATTTATCGTGTATGCTGTTGTAACTATGTTCTGGATTGCCTTACCATTAGTGTTTGCTCAATTTTTATTGAATAGAAGGGGGCGTCAAGTGTGATTGTTGAAGGAAAAGAACTTGTGAAGAAATATTCCGAGCATCAAGGATTGCAAGATGTATCCTTTTCTTTAAATGAAGGTCGGATTATCGCACTCGCTGGTGGTAATGGGGCAGGGAAAAGTACGCTTATCAGACTATTGATTGGCCAAGAACAGCAATCGAGCGGGGAAATTTTTTTCTCAGGCGAAAGTTCGATTAGTTATATGCCAGATGATATTAATTTTCCATCTGCACTTACAGCAGAAGAAATCTTGCAGTTATTAGCCGGGCTGAAAAAGGTGTCGGTAGGTGAACGTGAAAAGGTGTTGAAGCGTGTTGGTTTATGGGAATTTCGTAAACAAAGAGTAAGTCAATTTTCAAAGGGGATGCGTCAACGTTTAAATTTAGCTCAGAGTTTGCTTGGTGATGAGCGGTTAATTATCTTAGATGAGCCAACAAATGGACTAGATTTACTATGGATTGCAGAGTTGAAAATGATTTTACAAGAACAAAAACAATTGGGTAAAACAATATTGTTCTCCACTCATTTATTGTCCTTTGCTGAAGAGCTAGCGGAAGATGTACTGTTATTACATGAGGGGAAGGTGCTAATGCAAGGTCCCATTCATAAAGTTTTAAAAGAATCAAAATGCACTCATTTAGAGGAGATGTTTATAAAGAAAGTAGGGTTAGCAAATCGAAGATAAGTGTAATACTAATGAAAGCATGGCTTATTATAGTCATGCTTTTAAATTTTGTAAAAGGGTTGTAAACGAAAGAGAGTACATGTGCATGGTATAATAAGTCCAATTGTATGGAATATTTCAGTTCATAAGACTTACTTATTGTCTAATGGCTAAAATTATAGACTTTGTAAAGTGGAGGTTCAATTGATGGAAACACAAGAAAAGCTTCAAGAGGTCGTACGTAATATTGAAAAAGTTATGATAGGTAAAAAGCATATAGCAGAATTGAGTGTAGTATCATTGCTTGCTCAAGGGCATGTTTTACTAGAAGATGTACCTGGCGTTGGTAAAACGATGATGGTACGAGCTTTAGCAAAATCAGTAGGAGCACAATTTAAGCGTATTCAATTTACACCGGATTTATTGCCTTCCGATGTTCTAGGTGTATCTATTTATAACCCAAAAGATATGGAATTCCATTTTCGACCGGGGCCAATCATGGGCAATATCGTATTGGCTGATGAAATTAATCGTACTTCTCCGAAGACGCAGGCTGCTTTACTTGAAGGCATGGAAGAGGCTGCTGTAACGATTGATGGCGAAACTTATAGTATCCCAAAACCTTTTTTTGTAATGGCAACACAAAATCCAATTGAGTATGAGGGAACTTATCCGTTGCCAGAAGCACAACTCGATCGATTTTTGTTGAAGATGAAAATGGGATATCCATCTTATGATGATGAAATTGAAGTACTGCGCCGTGCTGAACAAGGTAAGCCAATCGATTTATTAACATCTGTCATTACCTTAGAAGAGTTAATCACTTTGCAGCAACAAGTGAAAGATGTGTTTGTTGATGAAGTTGTGAAAGGTTATATTGTAGATTTATCTCGTGCAACGAGAGAAAACCAATATGTGTATTTGGGAGTTAGTCCACGAGGCTCTATTGCACTAATGAAAGCCGCGCAAGCTTATGCATTACTACGAGGTCGTAGCTTCGTCACACCGGATGATGTACAGTTTTTAGCACCATTTGTATTCTCACATCGTATAATGCTACGTCCTGAAGCTCGTTATGACGGTGTTTCACCAGAAGAAATTATTGGACGCATTTTAATTAATACAGCTGTGCCCATAAAAAGGTCTGCAAATCAATGACAATAAGTAGATTACGATACGTTTCAGGAAGAATTATGCGCCTGATGCTAGTCGTTTTGCTACTGCTTACTACACTAGCATTTGGCTTCATAGCAGGCGGTTTTGTAATTTGGTTTATCTTTTTCATGTTACTTCCTTTCTCAATGTATTCATTGTTGTTGGTTTTTACACCTTTAAAAAAGATGAAGGTAGAGCGCAGTATTGAACAGGAACATATGAGAAATGGTGATTCATTGAAGATGACAATGACTCTAAAGCGCAATAATAGATGGCCTATTGTATATGCAGTAATTCGTGAAGCGATGCCAAGTGAAGTCTTGGTAAATGCAACAACGGAACCAATGCAAAGGTTATTGTTAATTGGATTTAAAAAGCAAGTTAAGTGGACATATGAAGTTGAAGAAATACCGCGCGGGGAGCACTATTTACATGGTGTTGAAATAACAGTAAGTGATTTCTTTGGTTGGAATAAAAAAACGCAATTCATTTCTGCAAAGCGTACGGTCGTAGTGTATCCGAATGTGACTAAAATGATTTTTAGACCACTTAATATGAGCAAGCAAACAGGAAATGGACCGGTATCTTCCGCAATTGTACGAGATACGACGATGGTGTCAGGGTTGCGCGAGTATCAAGCAGGAGATCGCATGTCTTGGGTTCACTGGAAGACATTTGCGAAAACGGGAGAGCTTCGTTCGAAAGAATTTGAAGATCAACAATCACAAGATTTATGCCTAGTGCTAGATTGTACGCCATCAGCATTATTTGAAGATCAGGTTGAATTTGTTGCCTCTATTTTGAATGCCAGTGTTCGTCAGCAAATAGCGATGGCATTTTTATCTGCGGGTAGAGAGCGCATATATTTTGAAGCAGTTCAAACAGAAAGCCAATTGCAGCAAGCGATGTTCCATTTAGCGAGTGTACAAGATGATTTAGTAGATTCAGTCAATCGTTTGTATGGACAAGATCGTACGTTAGCGAATGCAGCTCAACTTCTTTTTGTAACAAGTAAGCTTACAACAGAGTGGCTTGATATTTTAACAAAGGCAACAATGTCATCTCGTGCCTGTCTTTGTTTTGTTATACGAAGTAAAGGACAAGTCATGTCTACCCAGGAACAGGCTATGGAGAAATTGGCTCGCACACGTGGTATAAGAGTTATTACGATTGGTAAAGAACAATTTACAGAAGCCTTTATGGGGGTGTTGAAATGACAAATCACCCTATTAAGAGAATGATTGGATTAGTGGCTCTATATATAGTGATTTTCTTCATGTTAAGAGAATGGCTTCTGCCTGTAGTTGTTTTGACTAATACAGGTCATCTAAACTTATTCTTATTATTCGTAGCTATCTGTCTACTGGCGAATATAGTCCATTTAAATGGATGGCTATCGACTATTATTAAATTTGCCTATGTATTATGGTTTTTAATGTACGTATATACAGGTACGAAAGTATTTTCAATTGAGAGTGTACTAACATTAAGTAGTGAAATTCAAAATAGTTGGTTAGCATTGATGCAAAGAGATTGGAATGGTGTGACGAATTCGTTCCGAAGTATCTTATTCTTTATCTTACTTTGGATGACAATTTATCTGATTCATTATTGGGTAACGGTGAAGCATACTATTATCCATTTCTTATTCGTAACGATTGTTTTTTTAGCTTTGTTAGATACTTTTAGTGATTATAATGCTAAGTTTGCGATTATAAGAGTTATGTTTTTAGGACTACTTTTACTTGGCACTTTATATGCTAGTCATTTATTTGAGACAAATGATATAGAGAGAAAAGGAATGAAGTATATTGCTGTTCTAATTCCATTAGCAGTTATGCTTATTGCAAGCACTATATTTGCGTATGCGATGCCCAAAAAAGGCCCTATGGTAACTATACCAAAATCAATTTCTGCACTAATGGAACAACAGGGTAAAGGCAATTCTGCTATTGGGAGAATCGGTTATGTTGAGGATGATAAAAAGTTAGGTGGTCCATTTAAAATGGATGATCGTATCGTCTTTAATGCAACAGCAGATAGTAAACAATATTGGAGAGTAGAAACAAAAGATATTTATACCTCTAAAGGATGGGAACGTAAAAAAGGGGACGTTTATGTTGAAGCTTTTAATCAAAATGCGAACATCCCTCTCACTATAAAACCAGGAAGTAAGAAAGATCAAACTACTGCGGAAATTGAAATGAAGAAAGATTTTAAATTTATCATGCAGCCATATGGTTTGATGTCAGTTGGAGATGTAGAATCAGGAGTATCTTTCTACCGAGAAATAGATGGGGAAAAAATTCGACCTTTAAAGGACGAAGATGAAATTGCATTAGAAGCGTATACGATAACCTATAGTTCACCAAAATATAGTTTACAGTCCCTCAAGAAAACACGCCCAAACGATTTAGACAAGTTATCGAAGGATTATAATACTTATTTACAATTACCTAAAACATTACCAAAACGAGTGAGAAACCTTACAAAAGACATTACGAAAGATGAAAAGAGCTTATATGGTAAGGCAAATGCAATTGTAGATTATTTTAAATATAACAATTATGTCTATAGTCGTGACGAAGTGGCGATTCCGGGGAAAAATGACGATTATGTTGATCAATTTTTGTTTGATACAAAAATGGGATATTGTGATAACTTCTCAAGCTCGATGGTTGTTATGCTGCGTTCTATTGGTATTCCTGCACGTTGGGTAAAAGGTTTTTCTGAAGGTGAAGAAGTACAGAATGTTGCTGGTAAACAGAAGGGATTTGTCATTACAAATAATAATGCTCATTCATGGGTAGAAGCATATTTACCTGGAATAGGCTGGATGTCTTTTGAACCTACAATAGGCTTTGAAGGTTTTGATAATGTGTTAGATGATGTAAAAAACCAACAACAACCTTTACCGATCAATCCTAAAAAAGAAGACAAAGAAGAAAAGCAAAAACAACAGGAAGCTGAGAAGAAGAAAGAACAGCCAAAAGAAAAGAAACAGAAACAAGAAAAAGAGAAAAAACAAGGCCAAAAAGAAAAAACGGAAGAACCAGTAATGAGTAAGAAGTCTGCAATTATGATAGCAACAATAATAGGTGCTGTAATAATACTATCCTTAATTGTAATATTATTACGTAGAAAATGGATACCTAAAGCAATGATTGGTTATTATCGTATGAAGAAGCCGGAGAGTATTTCAATAGACCATGCTTATCATCAGTTGTTGAAGCAATTAGAGCATGCTGGTCTGAAAAAAGGGAATGGGCAGACATTGCAAGACTTTGCTAGTTATGTAGATAAACGCTTAGGTACGTCACATATGAGTAAAATAACTACTTTATATGAGCGACAAATTTATAGTAATAATTATACTCAATTAGATTGGTTAGATATTAAAGAAAGTTGGGAATATTTAATCAATCGTACAAGCAGTTGATTTTAGGCGGTACAACATGTAAAATTGAGAAAAATTATATATACTGATTACCCTCATATATGTTCGAAGATAAGGTTCGGATGTCTCTACCAAGTTACCGTAAATGACTTGACTATGAAGGTGAATGACAGCGCGGATACCCGTATGCTAGCATTCACCTTTTTTGATATAGAGCATAAGGACGCGTTGGATATTATTTCAGACGCGTTCTTTGCGTATATTAATGTTAAAATGAGTAGGTAAACAGTTATTAATAAAGAAGAGGTGGAAACATTGTCAGCTAGTTCAATTTTACAAGATCAAGAAAAGATTATCGTTCTTGACTTTGGTAGCCAATATAATCAGCTAATTACTCGTCGTATTCGTGAATTCGGAGTTTACAGCGAATTGCATGCGCATACTATTACTGCAGAAGAATTAAAAGCAATGAACGCTACAGGAATTATTTTCTCTGGTGGTCCTAACTCTGTATATGATGAAAATGCATTCCATATCGATGAAGAAATCTTCAATTTAGGTCTTCCTATTTTAGGGATTTGTTACGGTATGCAATTAATGACACATGCTTTAGGTGGAAAAGTTGAAAAAGCTGCACACCGTGAGTATGGAAAAGCGGAAATTCAAGTATTGAATGACAATGCTTTATTCGGCGAATTACCGAAAGAGCAAGTTGTTTGGATGAGTCACGGTGATTTAGTAACTGTAACTCCAAAAGGCTTTGAAACAATTGCAACAAGCGCTTCATGTCCAATCGCTGCAATGGCAAATGCTGAACGTAAATTCTACGCAGTTCAATTCCACCCTGAAGTACGTCACTCAGTTTACGGAAATGACTTATTACGTCAATTCGTATTCGACGTATGTAAAGCTAAAGGCAATTGGTCAATGGAAAGTTTCGTAGAAATTGAAATTCAAAAAATTCGCGAACAAGTTGGCGACAAGAAAGTTCTTTGTGCACTTTCTGGCGGTGTAGATTCATCAGTTGTTGCTGTTCTTATCCACAAAGCTATTGGTGACCAATTAACTTGTATGTTCGTTGACCACAACTTAAACCGTAAAGGTGAAGTTGAACAAGTTATGAAAACTTTCACAGAAGGTTTCAACATGAACGTTATCAAAATTGATGCTCGTGAACGCTTCATGAGTAAATTAGCTGGCGTTTCTGATCCTGAGAAAAAACGTAAAATTATCGGTAACGAATTTATCTATGTATTCGATGAAGAAGCTTCAAAATTAGAAGGTATGGATTTCCTTGCACAAGGAACTCTTTACACTGATATTATTGAATCTGGTACATCAACTGCTCAAACAATTAAATCTCACCATAACGTAGGTGGATTACCTGAAGATATGCAGTTCGAACTTATCGAACCATTAAAAACATTATTCAAAGATGAAGTACGTGCGCTAGGTTCAGAACTTGGACTATCTGATGCAATCGTATGGCGTCAACCATTCCCAGGTCCGGGTCTTGCAATCCGTGTACTTGGCGAAGTAACAGAAGAAAAATTAAATATTGTACGTGAATCAGATGCAATCTTACGCGAAGAAATCGCCAAGCACGGCCTTGATCGCGACATTTGGCAATACTTCACAGTGCTTCCTGACCTAAAAAGCGTAGGCGTAATGGGAGACCAACGTACGTACGATTACGCAATCGGTATCCGTGCTGTAACGTCAATTGACGGAATGACTTCTGACTGGGCACGTATCCCTTGGGATGTCCTAGAAAAAATCTCAGTACGTCTAGTAAACGAAGTTGATCACATCAACCGCGTACTGTATGACATTACGTCTAAGCCACCAGCAACTATCGAGTGGGAATAGGACTGTTCAGCAATATAAACTAAACAGGTTATAAACGCAGTCATATCAATGTCTAACGTAGCTTGTTAAGAACTAAATCAATGATTAACGTACAACTATTTATATTTCAAAAAATAAACTCTCTTTTAGTTATTTATAACAAATAACTGGAAGAGGTTTTTTGTTATAGTTAAAATTAGCGACTTGATTGATGACTTTAAAATGAATCAGCAAATTTAAGGTCGTAAAGATAAGTATAATGAATACCATTTGGCTATGAATTATTTCACTAAGTTTTTACTGATATATGCAAGGTTAGGCAGTACACTAATAAAGTAAAAAGGTTTACTTCAGTAAAATAAGGTATATTATATTTGTTGAATAGATTCTCTTTAAAGACAAGAAAAGTAGGTGAACAAAGTGGGGAAATATCAATTGGATACCAAAGGTAAGGTGGCTGTGGCAAAGTATCATGAAAAACACACGCCTGCCAAATTTGATAAAAAGCAGCAACTTGAAAAAATACGTGCGGAGTATTTGAAAAAAAAGCAAAAACAAACAGATAAATAATATGAATGAAAACATAGGAAGACTAAAATCTCCCTATGTTTTTCTTATTCGAGGTTCTTTTTTCAATTGATGATAGAGTTTATTATTCTACTAAATTTTAGATTCGGTGACAAAAAACTCGGCATCAGATATCCATTCCTCACTAATTGATTTTGACATTGAAACGACATAGCCATCATTCAAAATGATAACGTTGTAAATAGGGGGTTCACCAGCTACAATTGAGGACAAGAATTACTTGATTTGAACGGATTTTTCTGTTTTGATAAAAAGGGTAAAACCTTTATATATCAATGGTTAACCGCGTACTGTATGATATTACGAGTAAGCCACCTGCTACGATTGAGTGGGAATAATGAAAAAGAGCTATAAACCTTTAATTTATAAGGTTTATAGCTTTTTCTATATAGATAGCTCCTATCTTTCTTACATAAGAGAGAATGGTTTTTATAAGAATTGTGCATTCAAGACTAATGTAGTGTTTGATAATTTTTTGAAACGTTAGCTAAATACTTCTTCAAAATCATCCATAATTTTTTACTTGCAATATAAAACAGAAGAGTAAATGGGAGAGCAGCAGGAATGCTAAGAGCAGCAGGAACTTCCCAAAATCCAAGGTTAATTATAGCGAAAGGAACATTGAATCCTAACCATGTACCGACTGTTTTAATGATTGCCGCGATTGGCGTGATAAAGGCACATACATATAAGCTTGCTGATAATATTGAGAGAAATGGGATAACAATCATACCGGAAAAACCAGTGATACTATAAAAAGCTATTAAGCGAAATATCTGCATTAAATTAAATGTTGTGTTTTTAGCCAATGTTTCACCTACATAAGATTTAGCTAAGTTAACAGGGTCACCCATGTTTTTCAATATAGTATCTATATCTAGCTGTTGGTCTATTTGGATTTCCTTTATATGGCTTTTTATTTCATTGATAATATCTGTTTTTTCAGACAGTGACAGTGGTTTTAGGTAATTAAAAACTGTCTGTAAATACTTCTCTATTTTTTGCTCCACGCTACTCTCCCTCTCTTAATTGAAGTTCAGAAATAACTGATACTAAATCAAACCATTCATTAGACATCAAATCTAAATGCGATTTCCCTTTATCTGTAAGTTCATAATACTTTCTTGAAGGTAATCCTTCTAATGAATCTTTCCAAAATGACTCAAGATAATCTTCCTTTTGCAATCTTCTTAACAGTGGATATACAGTACTCTCTTTCGCCGCTATAATATTCCAATGGCTAATTTCATGAATGATTTCATATCCATAACGAGGCTTTTTATTTATTAATAATAAAATACAATATTCTAAGATACCCCTTTTTAATTGTGATTTCCATTCAATAATGGTCACATTCTCACCTGCCTCTTACATAGTATATCGTACCGCGCAGTATATATGTCAATATTTAATGTATATGTATTTTTGTTACATATACGAAAAAATCTATATAGTGATTGACAAGATAAAAAGGAATAATTAGTATAAAGATACATCTGAATCCAGTAGAACCATTATTAAGACATGGTACGTTGATTTACCAATCCATATACAGGTTAAATAGATGGTACATCTACGTTTAGGAATTTGGGATAGCTGATGTTGAAGTGGTAAAACATATTTACATCAAACGGTATATTCAGCGGTATCAGCATTAAGGAGTATTGAATTTTATTACAATCGATGGCAATGTGTCTATGCAAAGGGTGTTTTACGCATTCACTGAAGACTCAACCTAATATAAAGTTGACAATAATCGCATTTTAATGTTTAATCTACCTTACGGAAGGTAAAAAAGAGGTGCGATATGAATAAAGGTCAAGAAACTTATCAAAGAGTAATCGATACTGCTATTTATCTATTTGCGAAAGAAGGAATACATAAAACAAGTTTTGCAATGATTGCTAAAGAGGTGGGGATGACAAAGCCGTCACTTTATTATTATGTTGAATCGAAGGATGAACTGATTAAAAAGGTTTTTGTTTATATTTTTGAAGACTATGCATTTGAGAATTATTTTAAAGTGGAAGATATGACAAAAGATAATTTAATGGATCAGCTATATACAGGTGGTATGACTTATTTAAATGAGATTCAAGAGCAGGAAGTATTGTTGAACTTATTAAGTGAATATACTTTGTATGCAAATCGTAATAAAGAAGTAGACGAGACTTATATTCAAAAAATAAAAGAAGTACAGAAAATGTTTATTGATGGCTTTGTTCATGTATTAAAGAAAGCTACAGAGTTTGGCTTAATGGAGGAAAACAACCTTCAAGCAAAAGCTGGAGTCTTAGCTTTAATGCTAGATAACCTTTTGAATTATAAAATGCTAGATATGCAAATAGAGGAATCGGCTATTTGGAGTCAAACAATTACAGATGTAATGAAGTAAGAGGAGTGTGAAGGGATGAATCGTTCAACCGTGCATTTGAATTTTTCTAAAGTGGATAAATTATTTCTTTGGTTGATTTTACCGCTCATTGGTTTAGTAATAGGTTATTTTTTGCCTCCAATATCAGAATGGGTAAGTAAGTTAGAGTGGATTCCGTTTCAAGGGCCGTTTAATTTGGTCGCTAGTCTCAATGAGGGGTGGGTTATTTTTGCTACGATGGCATTTGGATTAGCCGCGGGCATAATATTGACTCTATTCATTTATAATGAAATATTGAATATTTATATTAGCGAAGATACATTAGCTTTTAAAATTGGGAAAATTGATATGAGTTATGACAAAGATGATATTAGCTATATTTATGTAGATCACAAAGATTTAGTTGTAATTGGGCATGATGGTTATGAACTTTTTAGGTATGAAAAAGAACTTAGCACTAAAATAATAAAAGAAGAACTTGGTGAATGGGGTTATCTTTTTAAGGATGGAAACCCATATAAGGAACAATTTAAGAAATGGGTACCTGGATTAACTGATTTACCGCTTGAAGCAAATGCGTTGTTAAAGGCAAGAGATGTAGCGCTTCAAAATGATGATAGTGAAGAGGCTTTGCAAATTGTATTTGAATTGTGGAAGCTCCATGTTTCGGTAAAAGAGATTAAATCAAAGCAATATTATAGAGTAGTGTAAGAAAAAAATAGCCGTACCTCCTAATCGAAGGAGGTACGGCTATTTTACAGTTTCTATTGAATATTAATCCCAAGAATAGCGACGATAGCAGTAGCTTGATCATGGCGAATAGATAAACCCTTTGCTAATGTTGGGTCTAAATTGATTTGTTCGAAATAACAAGAAGATAAATCGATTCCTTTTAAATGTGTATCAGAAAAGTCAGCTGCGTTTAGTTCCATTCCTTGGAACGTTACTTGAGTTAAATTTACATCTTGTAAAGTACTTTCGTTTAATTGGCCATCTTTAAAAGCAACGGCATTCATTTTCGATTCGGAAAATGTGCCGTAATTTAAAAGACAATCGAGTAATTCAACATTTTTGAGCTGTGTACGGAAGAAGCTAGAACCAATTAGTTTGCAAGTATCAAACTTGACTCGATAAAAAACAGATTCGGCGAAATTACAATTTGATAAATCGCATTTTGAGAAAATGACATCTAAAAATTCCATTTTAGTGAAATCATCTGTAAGGAACACGCAGTTCTCGAATTTAACTTCGTTTAATTGGCGAGTACCAAACCGACAATCAATTTGACATCCTTTTAGTAATGAGTTCGCTTCAATTTCTTCTAGCATTATCTCTTCATTTTCGATAGTTGATAAATAATGTTGCGAAGGTTCTATTATTTTAGGCATGTTATAAATCCTCTCCAATCCACTTTGTATCATTTTATCAATAATACTCTAGATAAACACATAATAAACTGCTGGAATATGTAATGTAAAAATAAAGTGATTAGGGATAAAACACCCCATACACGAACTATAATGAGGGAAAATATAAAAATGTTCGGAAAAGGTATTGAAAGTAATGAGTGGGAGTGATATATTAACTACTATAAATAAATAACGTCGTCGTATAATCACGGGAATATGGCCCGAGAGTATCTACCAAGTTACCTTAAAAAACTTGACTACGATTAAAAGAATTGGCTTTGCCGATACTTTTATTAACTTGTGAGTATGAATACTTAGCAAGGAATCGTAGACATTCGACTATTTTAAACTAGTTGCATGTCTTTTTTATTCTCAAAAATGTATGAGACGACATACGGAGGATTATCATGAAAAAGTATTTCCAATTTGAAGAACTTGGAACAAATTACCGCCGCGAGATTATAGGTGGTATCACAACATTCTTAGCAATGGCGTATATTTTGGCGGTGAACCCAGGGATTTTAGGGGACGCTGGTATGGATAAAGGTGCTGTGTTCGTAGCTACAGCATTAGCAGCAGCTGCTGGTTCATTGGTGATGGGGATTTTTGCTAAGTTCCCGATTGCATTAGCGCCAGGTATGGGGCTTAACGCATTCTTCGCTTACACAGTAGTATTAACATATGGTATTCCATGGCAAACAGGTTTAACTGGTGTATTCTTCTCAGGCATTATTTTCATTATCTTATCTTTAACAGGTGTTCGTGAAACCGTTATTAATGCTATTCCGACACAATTAAAATATGCAGTATCAGCAGGTATTGGTTTATTCGTAACTTTTGTTGGTTTAAAGGGAGCAGGAATTATTGTTGCTAATGAAGCAACACTTGTTACCTTAGGGGAGTTTAAAGGGGCAACATTATTAGCGGTATTCGGTATCGTTTTAACAGTCATCTTTATGGCTAGAAATATTAAAGGGTCAATTTTCTTAGGTATTATCATTACAGCAATCGTTGGTATGATCTTCAACTTAATTGATACACCAACTGCTGTTGTATCAAGTATTCCTGATGTGTCTTCAACATTCGGGGTAGCGTTAGATCCTATTTTTGATGGATTCTCAAATGGATTCAAAGAATTAATCAATGTTCAATTCTTAATCGTTGTACTAACATTTTTATTCGTGGATTTCTTTGATACAGCGGGAACACTAATGGCTGTAGCAAACCAAGCAGGTTTAGTTAAAGATGATAAATTACCACGTGCAGGTCGTGCTTTAATGGCAGATGCTATTGCAACAACAATCGGTTCTTTATTTGGTACATCTACAACAACAGCTTATGTTGAATCTTCATCAGGTGTTGCTGCTGGAGCGCGTTCAGGTTTCTCGGCAGTTGTAACAGCAGTACTATTCTTACTAGCAATGTTCTTCTTCCCGCTATTGGATGTAATTACATCAGCAGTAACTGCGCCAGCGCTAGTGATTGTTGGAGTGTTGATGGTTTCATCATTACGCCTAATCGAGTGGAATAAATTCGAAATTGCAGTACCGGCATTCTTAACAATGATCATGATGCCGTTAGGTTATAGTATCGCAACAGGTATTGCAGTAGGTTTTATCTTCTACCCGATTACAATGTTATTAGCAGGTAGAAAGAAAGAAATTCATCCATTAATGTATGTACTATTCTTTGTTTTCCTTGCTTACTTCATCTGGGTACGATAAATAAAACAGTATTATATAGAAGAAGCTCCCTCCAAATGGTAGGGAGCTTCTTCTATATATAAAGAGAGTTGTAGAATCTTTTACTAATTAATGAAACTTTTTAATAGAAAACTATTGCAACATATCACTTTAGGTGATATAGTAAGTAACGTTGTCACAGAGACAATGAAATTACAACTTAAACACTTAGTTAAAACATTTTATACAAAGGTGTTGACAACAAGCTATTAAGTTGTTATGATATAAAAGTTGCTGATTGAGCAACGCTGTTGTATTCAGGTAAACAACTTAAAAAGAAATTCTAAAATAGTTGTTGACAACGAAAAGTTATCCTGATATAATAAGTGAGCTGCTAAAGAAGCGGTAAACATAATGAACCTTGAAAACTGAACAAGCAAGACGTTAATCAATAAATGTTTTTGGACATCAACTCTGTTGGTGAATCAAAACGAAATAGATATCATCTTCGGATGATACGCTAGCAAAGCTAATGAGCTTTCAAACTACTTTTATGGAGAGTTTGATCCTGGCTCAGGACGAACGCTGGCGGCGTGCCTAATACATGCAAGTCGAGCGAATGATGAAGAAGCTTGCTTCTTCTGATTTAGCGGCGGACGGGTGAGTAACACGTGGGCAACCTACCTAGTAGATTGGGATAACTCCGGGAAACCGGGGCTAATACCGAATAATCCATTTTGTCACATGGCAAAATGCTGAAAGGCGGTTTCGGCTGTCACTACTAGATGGGCCCGCGGTGCATTAGCTAGTTGGTGGGGTAATGGCCTACCAAGGCAACGATGCATAGCCGACCTGAGAGGGTGATCGGCCACATTGGGACTGAGACACGGCCCAAACTCCTACGGGAGGCAGCAGTAGGGAATCTTCCACAATGGACGAAAGTCTGATGGAGCAACGCCGCGTGAGTGATGAAGGTTTTCGGATCGTAAAACTCTGTTGTAAGGGAAGAACAAGTACGTTAGTAACTGAACGTACCTTGACGGTACCTTATTAGAAAGCCACGGCTAACTACGTGCCAGCAGCCGCGGTAATACGTAGGTGGCAAGCGTTGTCCGGATTTATTGGGCGTAAAGCGCGCGCAGGTGGTTTCTTAAGTCTGATGTGAAAGCCCACGGCTCAACCGTGGAGGGTCATTGGAAACTGGGAGACTTGAGTGCAGAAGAGGAAAGTGGAATTCCAAGTGTAGCGGTGAAATGCGTAGAGATTTGGAGGAACACCAGTGGCGAAGGCGACTTTCTGGTCTGTAACTGACACTGAGGCGCGAAAGCGTGGGGAGCAAACAGGATTAGATACCCTGGTAGTCCACGCCGTAAACGATGAGTGCTAAGTGTTAGGGGGTTTCCGCCCCTTAGTGCTGCAGCTAACGCATTAAGCACTCCGCCTGGGGAGTACGGCCGCAAGGTTGAAACTCAAAGGAATTGACGGGGGCCCGCACAAGCGGTGGAGCATGTGGTTTAATTCGAAGCAACGCGAAGAACCTTACCAGGTCTTGACATCCCAATGACCGCTCTAGAGATAGAGTTTTCCCTTCGGGGACATTGGTGACAGGTGGTGCATGGTTGTCGTCAGCTCGTGTCGTGAGATGTTGGGTTAAGTCCCGCAACGAGCGCAACCCTTGATCTTAGTTGCCATCATTTAGTTGGGCACTCTAAGGTGACTGCCGGTGACAAACCGGAGGAAGGTGGGGATGACGTCAAATCATCATGCCCCTTATGACCTGGGCTACACACGTGCTACAATGGACGATACAAAGAGTCGCTAACTCGCGAGGGTATGCTAATCTCATAAAATCGTTCTCAGTTCGGATTGTAGGCTGCAACTCGCCTACATGAAGCCGGAATCGCTAGTAATCGTGGATCAGCATGCCACGGTGAATACGTTCCCGGGCCTTGTACACACCGCCCGTCACACCACGAGAGTTTGTAACACCCGAAGTCGGTGAGGTAACCTTTATGGAGCCAGCCGCCGAAGGTGGGATAGATGATTGGGGTGAAGTCGTAACAAGGTAGCCGTATCGGAAGGTGCGGCTGGATCACCTCCTTTCTAAGGATAATTACGGAAACAGATCTTGGATCTGTCGATTAACGTCTTGCGTTCAGTTTTGAAGGCTCATTGTAAAATGATCTTCAAAACCTTGTTCTTTGAAAACTGGATAAAACGACATTGAAGCAAATTAAGTAACACATTTTTTATTATTAAGTTTTTTAGGCTTAATAACTAACTTTTAGGTTAAGTTATTAAGGGCGCATGGCGGATGCCTTGGCACTAGGAGCCGAAGAAGGACGGCACTAACACCGATATGCTTCGGGGAGCTGTAAGTGAGCTTTGATCCGGAGATTTCCGAATGGGGGAACCCACTGTTCGTAATGGAGCAGTATCTTGACGTGAATACATAGCGTCTTGATGGCAGACCCAGGGAACTGAAACATCTAAGTACCTGGAGGAAGAGAAAGAAAAATCGATTCCCTGAGTAGCGGCGAGCGAAACGGGAATAGCCCAAACCAAGAGGCTTGCCTCTTGGGGTTGTAGGACACTCTATATGGAGTTACAAAGGAATGAGTTAAACGAAGCGGTCTGGAAAGGCCCGCCAGAGCAGGTAACAGCCCTGTAGTTGAAAGTTCATTCTCTCTTGAGTGTATCCTGAGTACGGCGGAACACGTGAAATTCCGTCGGAATCTGGGAGGACCATCTCCCAAGGCTAAATACTACCTAGTGACCGATAGTGAACCAGTACCGTGAGGGAAAGGTGAAAAGCACCCCGGAAGGGGAGTGAAATAGATCCTGAAACCATGTGCCTACAAGTAGTTAGAGCCCGTTAATGGGTGATAGCGTGCCTTTTGTAGAATGAACCGGCGAGTTACGATTACATGCGAGGTTAAGTTTTAGAAGACGGAGCCGTAGCGAAAGCGAGTCTGAATAGGGCGAATGAGTATGTGGTTGTAGACCCGAAACCAGGTGATCTACCCATGTCCAGGGTGAAGGTAAGGTAACACTTACTGGAGGCCCGAACCCACGTACGTTGAAAAGTGCGGGGATGAGGTGTGGGTAGCGGAGAAATTCCAATCGAACCTGGAGATAGCTGGTTCTCTCCGAAATAGCTTTAGGGCTAGCCTCGTGATAGAGAATCCTGGAGGTAGAGCACTGTTTGAACTAGGGGTCCATCCCGGATTACCGAATTCAGACAAACTCCGAATGCCAGTGATTTATGCACGGGAGTCAGACTGCGAGTGATAAGATCCGTAGTCAAAAGGGAAACAGCCCAGACCACCAGCTAAGGTCCCAAAGTAATTGTTAAGTGGAAAAGGATGTGACGTTGCTTAGACAACCAGGATGTTGGCTCAGAAGCAGCCATCATTTAAAGAGTGCGTAATAGCTCACTGGTCGAGTGACGCTGCGCCGAAAATGTATCGGGGCTAAACAATTCACCGAAGCTGTGGATGGACATCTTAGATGTCCGTGGTAGGAGAGCGTTCTAAGTGCTGTGAAGTCAGACCGGAAGGACTGGTGGAGCGCTTAGAAGTGAGAATGCCGGTATGAGTAGCGAAAGACGGGTGAGAATCCCGTCCACCGAATGACTAAGGTTTCCTGAGGAAGGCTCGTCCGCTCAGGGTTAGTCGGGACCTAAGCCGAGGCCGATAGGCGTAGGCGATGGACAACAGGTTGATATTCCTGTACCACCTATTTACCATTTGAGCAATGGGGGGACGCAGTAGGATAGGGTAAGCATGCTGTTGGTTATGCATGTTCAAGCAGTGAGGCGTGAAATGAGGCAAATCCCATTTCTATAACGTTGAGCTGTGATGACGAGGACGTATGTCCGGAGTTCCTGATTTCACACTGCCAAGAAAAGCCTCTAGCGAGGTAAAAGGTGCCCGTACCGCAAACCGACACAGGTAGTCGAGGAGAGAATCCTAAGGTGTGCGAGAGAACTCTCGTTAAGGAACTCGGCAAAATGACCCCGTAACTTCGGGAGAAGGGGTGCTCTAGTAGGGTGAAAGCCCGAGAGAGCCGCAGTGAATAGGCCCAGGCGACTGTTTAGCAAAAACACAGGTCTCTGCAAAACCGTAAGGTGACGTATAGGGGCTGACGCCTGCCCGGTGCTGGAAGGTTAAGAGGAGTGCTTAGCGCAAGCGAAGGTGCGAATTGAAGCCCCAGTAAACGGCGGCCGTAACTATAACGGTCCTAAGGTAGCGAAATTCCTTGTCGGGTAAGTTCCGACCCGCACGAAAGGCGTAACGATCTGGGCACTGTCTCAACGAGAGACTCGGTGAAATTATAGTACCTGTGAAGATGCAGGTTACCCGCGACAGGACGGAAAGACCCCGTGGAGCTTTACTGTAGCCTGATATTGAATTTTGATACAGCTTGTACAGGATAGGTAGGAGCCAGAGATTCCGGAGCGCCAGCTTCGGAGGAGGCGTTGGTGGGATACTACCCTAGCTGTATTGAACTTCTAACCCATGCCCCTTAGCGGGGTAGGAGACAGTGTCAGGCGGGCAGTTTGACTGGGGCGGTCGCCTCCTAAAGAGTAACGGAGGCGCCCAAAGGTTCCCTCAGAATGGTTGGAAATCATTCGTAGAGTGTAAAGGCATAAGGGAGCTTGACTGCGAGACCTACAAGTCGAGCAGGGTCGAAAGACGGGCTTAGTGATCCGGTGGTTCCGCATGGAAGGGCCATCGCTCAACGGATAAAAGCTACCCCGGGGATAACAGGCTTATCTCCCCCAAGAGTCCACATCGACGGGGAGGTTTGGCACCTCGATGTCGGCTCATCGCATCCTGGGGCTGTAGTCGGTCCCAAGGGTTGGGCTGTTCGCCCATTAAAGCGGTACGCGAGCTGGGTTCAGAACGTCGTGAGACAGTTCGGTCCCTATCCGTCGTGGGCGTAGGAAATTTGAGAGGAGCTGTCCTTAGTACGAGAGGACCGGGATGGACACACCGCTGGTGTACCAGTTGTTCTGCCAAGGGCATCGCTGGGTAGCTATGTGTGGACGGGATAAGTGCTGAAAGCATCTAAGCATGAAGCCCCCCTCAAGATGAGATTTCCCATTACGCAAGTAAGTAAGATCCCTCAAAGACGATGAGGTAGATAGGTTCGAGGTGGAAGTGTGGCGACATACGGAGCTGACGAATACTAATAGATCGAGGACTTAACCAAATTTTACTTAGCGAACTTCAATGTAATTTATCCAGTTTTGAGAGAACAAGTTCTCTATAAAAGAGTTTCAATACAACATGTATTGGAAGTCGAATATAGTCTAGTGATGATGGCAAAGAGGTCACACCCGTTCCCATGCCGAACACGGAAGTTAAGCTCTTTAGCGCCGATGGTAGTTGGGGGTTTCCCCCTGTGAGAGTAGGACGTTGCTAGGCATACTAAGGCACAACTGATTTTATCAGTTGTGTCTTTTTTATTTTCGATATGAGTGAATTAAAAAATGATGGAAATTAATACTGTAGACGTTTTAAGCTTAGCTTATTCTTCAGGGGGTGTTGAACCTTGTATTGGAGATAGTGAAAGATCCAGCAACTGTTTTATAGCAGCTCCTAGATGTTTTGAAATCGAGGAAGGATTACGCAAAGAATGTTCCATACTTGTATTTCATGATGATTAGCCTGGTACAGCGATAGTAGTTGGTGTTGGTCTAAAAATATGCCCTAAAGATCCTTGATAAGGATAAGAGCACTGTACGCGTTGTTATAAATGGTGTAGGAGCTTCAGGTGTAGCTATTATAAAGATATTGAAACAAATTAGCTATGAACACATTATTATCTGTGATTCAACAGGTATCATCTATGAAGGTCGCGAAAAAGGAAGCTGTTTTTGCAATTGCATCATTAATTGATGATAATGATATAGCACAAAGTGTGATTATTCAGGATGGTGTAGCTCCAATAGTAGCAAAAGCTGTTAGTGAAGCTGCAATCAGCACAGGTGTTAGAAAAAAAACTAAAGTTATCGAAAATAATTAAAGTAAAGGGTTGTCCTAAAAAAGTCGATAAAAATGACTTTTGAAATGGCAGCCCTTTTTCTTACATTTAAATAGAAGAGAACATAATTTCATGAAAATTTACGAGTAAGAAATGAAGAAAGCAAGCTATAATAAGAATAATGTTATTAAAGGAAGTGAAAGTGTGAGTAAAAAGCAAGTGTGGTTTGAAGTGGAAGAAAACGAAACGATTGATGCGTGTTTGCAACGCATGAATAAGGCAGGGTATATGCCGATTGCACGAAAAGAGGAACCTCTTTTTGAAATGAAAGAAGGAAATCCAGTTCCAGTTCGTCAAATAATACGATTTAAAGGTATGTTATGTGAAGATTAACTAGAAAATTAATCTAAATACGAACGATTTCTTTTAACTAAAATATATTGTTCGTATATTTACATTGACTTGTACTCATTCAATTGTTAAAATGTGAGAAGGAAAACATCGAATCCCCATATATGCTAAGGAATTGGCCTTAGTGTCTCTACCCGACACCGTAAATGTCGGACTATGCGGGAAAGCAACTTTTGGAATGAGAGTGAAAGGTGTGACACAATTGCGTACCGCTAATGTATCTAAGCCTGCCTCTTTTGTTATGTCCTCAAGTAAATTGCTTTCACGCATGGTTGTGTGAAGTATTTTATTTGGGGACTTTTATTTGTTTAAAGGAGCGGAATGTATGAGTTCAAAAATCGGCGTGATCATGGGAAGTTCGAGTGATTGGGAAACAATGAAACATGCGTGTGAGGTATTAGATGAATTGCAGATTCCATATGAGAAAAAAGTGGTATCGGCACATAGAACACCAGATTTGATGTTTGAATATGCACAGGAAGCTCGTACAAGAGGGCTTCATGTCATTATTGCAGGAGCAGGTGGTGCAGCGCATTTACCAGGTATGGTAGCAGCAAAAACAACTTTACCGGTCATTGGTGTACCTGTTCAATCAAAAGCATTAAATGGCCTTGATTCTTTATTATCTATCGTTCAAATGCCTGGTGGTGTTCCAGTAGCAACTGTAGCTATTGGTAAAGCGGGTGCGACTAACGCAGGACTTCTAGCAGCTCAAATTCTATCAACAACCGATTTTGAAATTACAGAAAAAATTGAAGCGCGACGCCAAGCAATGAAAATGAAAGCTCTAGAAAGTTCAGGTGAGTTAGAGTGACGAAAATTTATCCTGGTCAAACTATCGGTATAATTGGTGGCGGTCAACTTGGGCGTATGATGGCAATGGCTGCAAAGGAAGCAGGTTTTAAAATTGCTGTACTTGAGCCTACAATGGATTCACCATGTGGCCAAATTGCAGATATACGGATCGTCGCCCCATATAACGACGAAGCGGCATTAGAAGAGCTTGCGGAGGTCAGTGATGTTATAACATTTGAATTTGAAAATATTGATTATGCAGGTTTGAAACGATTATCTGAAATTGCCTATGTACCTCAAGGTGCGGAACTCGTACGTATTACACAAGATCGTATTCTTGAAAAAGCTGCTATTAATAAAGCCGGTTGTCCAGTTGCAACATACATAGCTGCTGAAAGCTTCGAGGAGCTTCAAAGTAAAATCGAAACTGTTGGTTACCCTTGCGTCGTAAAAACTGCACGAGGTGGTTACGATGGAAAAGGCCAACAGACACTACGATCAAAAAATGATCTGCCATTAACGAAATCTCTATTTGAACATTCTGCTTGTGTAGCAGAAGCGTTTGTACCATTTGAGAAAGAAATTTCTGTCATCGTACAACGTAATGTTCAAGGAGAAACGTTTTGTCTTCCTATTGGAGAAAATATTCATGTGAATCATATTTTACACAAAACGATCGTACCAGCACGTATTTCAGAGAAAACTGCTAATAAAGCTACGGAAGAAGCAGAAAAAATTGCGAATCATCTTAAATTAGTGGGTACACTAGCTATTGAACTATTTGTTTTAGAGGACGGACACGTTATTATTAATGAGTTAGCACCTCGTCCACATAACTCAGGACATTATTCAATTGAGGCTTGTAACATTTCACAATTCCATCAGCATATTCGTGCTGTATGTGGTTGGCCATTACGCGAACCACAATTATGGTCGCCTTCGATTATGATTAATGTGCTTGGACAACATGTCGTACCACTGAGCAACTCTATTTCAAAATACTCTGATTGGTCTATTCATTTATATGGTAAGCAAGAAGCAAAACATAACCGTAAAATGGGCCATGTCACAATTATGACAAGCGACATTGAAAAAACGTTAACAGAAATTAAGGATTCCCACGTTTGGTAGGAATAGAAGGAGAACAATATGATAGAACGCTATACTCGTCCCGAAATGGGCGCAATTTGGACAGAAGAAAACAAATATCAAGCTTGGTTGGAGGTTGAAATCTTATCATGTGAGGCTTGGGCTGAACTGGGTGATATTCCAAAAGCGGATGTTGCAAAAATCCGTGAAAATGCAGGGTTTGATATCAATCGTATTTTAGAAATTGAAAAAGAGACTCGTCATGATGTAGTTGCATTCACGCGTGCTGTTTCTGAAACTCTAGGAGAAGAACGTAAATGGGTACATTACGGTTTAACTTCTACGGATGTTGTAGATACTGCTCTTTCTTATTTAATTAAACAAGCTAATGAAATTTTACGTAAAGATATTAAAAACTTTATCGAAATTTTAGAGAATAAAGCGAAAGAACATAAATACACAGTAATGATGGGCCGTACACATGGTGTTCATGCTGAACCAACTACATTTGGTTTAAAACTGGCTTTATGGTTAGAAGAAATGAAACGAAATTTAGAACGCTTCGAAGCATCTGCTGAAGTAATTGAAACAGGTAAAATTTCGGGTGCGGTTGGTACTTATGCTAACATCGACCCGTTTGTTGAAAAATACGTTTGCGAAAAATTAGGATTACAAGCATCACCAATTTCAACACAAACTTTACAACGTGACCGTCACGCACAATACATGGCGACTTTAGCTTTGATTGGATCTTCAATTGAGAAATTTGCGACTGAAATTCGTGGTTTACAAAAATCAGAAACACGTGAAGTGGAGGAATTCTTCGCAAAAGGTCAAAAAGGTTCATCAGCAATGCCTCATAAACGTAATCCAATTGGTTCTGAGAATATGGTTGGTATGGCTCGTTTACTTCGCGGTTACATGATGACAGCTTATGAGAACGTGTCACTATGGCATGAACGTGATATCTCACATTCATCAGCTGAACGAGTAATTTTACCAGACGGTACAATCACTCTTAACTATATGTTAAATCGTTTCGCGAATATCGTGAAAAACTTAACAGTATTCCCTGACAATATGAAACGCAATATGGATCGCACATTTGGCCTTATTTATTCACAACGTGTATTACTTGCTTTGATCGACAAAGGTCTAGCACGTGAAGAAGCGTACGATACAGTACAGCCCCTAACTGCAAAAGCTTGGGACGAACAAGTTCAGTTCCGTGGACTAGTTGATGCAAGTGAGAAAATCACTGCTCATTTATCAAAAGAAGAATTAGATGATTGCTTCGATTACAATTATCACCTACAACATGTAGATACAATTTTTGAACGTCTTGGATTAAACTAAACCGGGGGAATTAACAGTGGAAAAAGGTCAACTTTTGTATGAAGGAAAAGCTAAAAGATTGTACTCAACAGCAGAAGAAAATATTTTGTTTGTTGAGTACAAAGATAGTGCTACAGCATTCAATGGAGAGAAAAAAGAAGAAATTGCAGGTAAAGGTATTTTAAATAATAGCATTACAACTTTAATTTTCGATAAATTAAAGTCAGCAGGAATCGAATCTCACTTCGTTGAACAAATTTCAGAACACGAACAGCTTGTAAAAAATGTCGACATTATTCCAATTGAATTGGTTGTCCGCAATATTGCAGCAGGTAGCCTTGCAAAACGACTTGGATACGAAGAGGGTACAACTCTTCGTCGTCCAATCGTTGAATTTTATTACAAAAACGATGATCTCGGAGATCCGCTCATCACAACAGAGCATATTGAAATATTGAATATCGCTACACCAGAAGAAGTGCAAGCTCTTTATGACAATGGCTTAAAGGTGAATGAAGTTCTCCGTCCATTATTCCTGGAAATAGGTGTTACTCTAGTAGACTTCAAACTAGAGTTTGGGCGTGATGCTAATAATCAAGTACTATTAGCAGATGAAATTTCACCAGATACTTGCCGTCTTTGGGACGTAGAAACAAATCAAAAACTTGATAAAGACGTTTTTCGCCGTGATCTTGGCAATTTAACAGATGTTTATACAATCATATTAGAACGCCTAGGAGGACTATCAAAATGAAAAAGGTAAAAGTTTATGTAACATTACGTGAAAGTGTATTAGATCCACAAGGTTCTGCAGTGAAAGGTTCATTGCACACAATGGGCTACAAAGAAGTTGCAGACGTTCGTATTGGTAAATATCTTGAATTACAAATCGAACCTTCTGACCGTGACTTAAATGTAGTGGTAAAAGAAATGTGCGAAAAATTACTCACAAATACTGTTATTGAAGACTACCGTTTTGAAGTCGAGGAGGCTAACTAACTATGAAGTTCGCAGTACTCGTTTTCCCAGGATCGAACTGTGATTTAGACATGTATCACGCAATTAAGGACGAACTTGGTGAAGAAGCAGAATACGTATGGCACGATACAAAAGATTTAAGTAGTTATGACGGTATTTTACTACCAGGTGGATTCTCTTACGGAGATTACTTACGTTGTGGAGCGATTGCTCGCTCTTC
Source organism: Viridibacillus sp. d25.2 (assembly GCF_055456015.2). NCBI lineage: Bacteria > Bacillati > Bacillota > Bacilli > Caryophanales > Caryophanaceae > Viridibacillus > Viridibacillus sp. d25.2. Next base: position 663,671 of record NZ_CM196652.1, read on the forward strand.
AAACGTTATGACTGAAGTAGTAAAAGCTGCTGAAGCAGGGAAGCCGATACTTGGCGTTTGTAATGGTTTTCAAATTTTAACGGAGGCAGGTTTACTTCCAGGTGCTCTTCTCCGTAATAAAAACTTAAAATTCATGTGTCGTACTGTTGATTTAAAAGTAGTTAACAACAATACACAATTTACAAATCAATATGCAAAAGATGAAGTAATAAAAGTACCTATCGCTCATGGTGAAGGAAATTACTACTGTGATGAGGATACTTTGCAATCATTAAAGGACAATAACCAAATTGTTTTCACTTATTCTAGCGAAAATCCAAATGGTAGTTTAGAAGATATTGCAGGAATCGTCAATGAACGCGGTAATGTACTTGGTATGATGCCTCACCCAGAGCGAGCAGTGAATGAATTAATTGGTGGCTCAGATGGCCTTGCAGTATTCAAATCAATCGTCAAACAGTGGAGGGAAACACATGTCAATCAAGCTTGAACCAACACAAGAGCAAATTAAAGAGCAAAAACTCTATGCACAAATGGGCTTGTCAGATGAAGAATTTGCGCTAGTTGAAAGTATTCTAGGACGTCAACCGAACTGGACTGAAACTGGTCTGTTTTCAGTAATGTGGTCAGAGCACTGCTCATATAAAAACTCTAAACCAGTGCTACGTAAATTCCCAACTAAAGGACCTCGTGTATTACAAGGCCCTGGTGAAGGTGCAGGAATTGTCGATATCGGCGATGACCAAGCCGTTGTGTTCAAAATGGAATCACATAATCACCCGTCTGCAATTGAACCTTACCAAGGTGCAGCAACAGGTGTTGGCGGTATTATCCGTGATGTGTTCTCAATGGGTGCACGCCCGATTGCTATGTTAAATTCTCTACGCTTTGGTGAGTTGAAAACACCACGTGTAAAATATTTATTTGAAGAAGTAGTGGCAGGAATTGCAGGCTACGGTAACTGTATAGGTATTCCAACAGTTGGTGGCGAAATTCAATTTGATGATTGTTACGAAGGGAATCCACTAGTAAATGCTATGTGTGTCGGTTTAATCGATCATAAAGACATTCAAAAAGGAATTGCTTCAGGTGTAGGTAACCCAGTAATGTACGTTGGAGCTAAAACGGGTCGAGATGGTATTCACGGAGCAACGTTTGCTTCTGAAGAATTAAGTGAATCATCAGAAGAAAAACGTCCTGCTGTACAAGTTGGAGATCCATTCATGGAGAAATTACTTCTTGAAGCATGTTTAGAATTAGTGAAATTTGATTCACTAGTTGGAATTCAAGATATGGGTGCTGCAGGCCTAACTTCATCATCTGCCGAAATGGCTTCTAAAGCAGGTTACGGTATTGAAATGAACTTAGATCTAGTACCTCAACGTGAAACAGGTATGACAGCTTATGAAATGATGCTTTCAGAATCCCAAGAGCGTATGTTGATCGTTGTGAAAAAAGGGCATGAAGCTGAGATCGTTACGTTATTCGAGAAGTATGGTTTAGATGCTGTAACAATCGGTCATGTAACTGACGATAAGATGCTTCGCCTTATACATAAAGGAGAAGTTGTAGCAGATGTTCCTGCAGATGCACTTGCAGAAGAAGCGCCTGTCTATTATAAACCTTCAGCAGTACCAGCTTACTACAATGAATTCCAAGCGATGGAAAATGTAGAGCCAACAGTTGACGACTATAAAGAAACTTTAATTTCACTATTAAAACAATCTACAATTGCTTCTAAAGAGTGGGTTTATGATCAGTATGATTATCAAGTACGTACATCAACAGTTGTAGCACCAGGATCTGATGCAGCAGTTGTTCGCGTACGTGGTACGAATAAAGGTCTTGCAATGACAACTGACTGTAACTCTCGTTATATTTACTTAGATCCAGAAGTGGGCGGTAAAATTGCCGTAGCAGAAGCAGCTCGTAACATCGTTTGTTCAGGCGGTAAGCCACTTGCAATTACAGACTGTTTGAACTTTGGTAACCCAGAGAAACCAGAAATTTTCTGGCAAATCGAAAAATCAGCTGACGGTATTTCAGAGGCTTGCATAGCACTTGAATCCCCAGTAATCGGTGGTAACGTTTCTCTTTACAATGAGCGTAGTGGTGTAGCTGTTTATCCAACACCAACAATCGGTATGGTTGGTTTAGTAGAAGACCTAGCTCATGTTACAACACAACAAGTAAAAGATGCAGGAGACTATATCTACTTAATCGGTGATACAAAAACTGAATTTGGTGGATCAGAGCTTCAAAAAATGCAAAATGAAGGCCGTATTTTCGGTCTAGCACCAGAAATCGATTTAACTGTAGAAGCAACACGTCAAGATTCGTTATTAAAAGCTATTCAACAAGGGTTAGTTGCATCAGCACATGATGTTGCTGAAGGTGGCGTAGCTGTTGCATTAGCGGAAAAAACATTCGGAACAAAATTTGGAGCAGAAATCATCTTAGAAGGTTCGGCAGTAACTGCTTTATTTAGTGAATCGCAATCTCGTTTCTTAGTGACAGTTAAAGCTGAGAATGCACAAGCATTTGAAGCAGCTGTAAAAGATGCTCGAAAAATTGGTGTTGTTTCAGCAGATGCCACTTTGAGTGTTCGCGGTGAAAATGGTTCTACATTAATCGAAGGTTCAGTTGCAGAATTCCAAGATGCTTGGAAAGGGGCAATACCATGTTTGGTGAACTCAGAGGCTTAAATGAAGAATGTGGCGTGTTTGGGATTTGGGGTAATGAAAACCCAGCGCAGCTTAGTTATTATGGTTTACACGCACTACAACATCGTGGTCAAGAAGGGGCTGGAATTGTTGTCCAAGATGGCAAGCAACTTCGCGCTGTAAAAGGCGAGGGCCTTGTGAACGACGTATTTAGTGAAGGTAAATTGGAAGGCTTAAAAGGACAAGCAGCAATAGCTCATGCACGTTATACGACAGCAGGAGGCGGCGGAATTGAGAATGTTCAGCCGCTGCTGTTCCGCTCATCAACAGGCAGTTTATCAATTGCACATAATGGAAATTTAGTTAATGCAAATCACTTAAAACAACATTTAGAACGTCAAGGTAGCATCTTTAACTCAACTTCTGATACGGAAGTACTTGCCCACTTGATTAAGAAAAGTACACATCCTACATTCCTGTCAAAAGTGAAAAATGCTCTTTCCCTGTTAAAAGGTGCATTTTCAATCTTGATGTTATCTGAAGAAGGTTTAATCGTAGCTCGTGATCAACATGGTTTACGTCCGTTAGCACTTGGTAAATTAGGTGACAGCTGGGTTGTTGCTTCTGAAACTTGTGCGTTCGATTTAATTGGCGCAGAATTCGTTCGTTCAGTAGAACCAGGAGAATTACTTGTTATTAATGATTCTGGAGTGAAGTGCGATCGTTTTGTAGAAACAGCTAATCGTGCAATGTGTGCGATGGAATATGTATATTTAGCACGACCTGATTCAGAAATTGGTGGTATTAACGTGCATATGGCACGCAAACGTATGGGGAAAACACTCGCAAAAGAATGTGCTCATATAGAGGCAGATGTTGTAACTGGTGTTCCTGATTCAAGTATTTCCGCAGCAATTGGTTTTGCTGAAGAGAGTGGTATTCCTTACGAATTAGGTCTTATTAAAAATCGTTATGTTGGCCGTACTTTTATTCAACCGACACAAGAGTTACGTGAACGTGGTGTGAAGATGAAATTATCACCAGTACGTCAAGTTGTTCAAGGAAAACGTGTTGTAATGGTAGATGATTCAATTGTTCGTGGTACAACTTCAAGACGTATCGTCAAAATGTTGAAGGAAGCTGGAGCGGCAGAAGTACATGTTGTCATTAGTTCCCCTCCAATGACAGACCCATGTTACTACGGTATTGATACATCTTCGTCCGAAGAACTTATAGCTTCTAGTCATAATGTTGAAGAAATCCGTGATGCAATTGGTGCTGATACGGTAACGTTTTTATCTGTTGAAGGCATGGTAGAATCTATTGGCCGTCAACATGAAGGTCCAGAACGTGGTCTATGCTTAGCATGTTTTACTGGAAAATATCCAACAGAAATTTTCCCTGATACTATCTTGCCACACGAAAAAGAACTTTTACGTTAAGGAGACGATCTACATGTCGAAAGCATATGAACAAGCAGGCGTTAATATAGAAGCAGGCTATGAAGCAGTCCAAAGAATGAAATCACACGTTGAACGTACAGCTAGAAAAGGCATCATGGGTTCGTTTGGTGGCTTTGGTGGCATGTTCGATTTGTCCGAATTAAATTTGAAGGAACCCGTTCTTATTTCTGGAACAGATGGTGTTGGGACAAAACTAAAACTAGCATTTATGACAGATAAGCACGATACAATCGGCGTAGACTGTGTAGCAATGTGTGTCAACGATATCGTTGCACAAGGCGCAGAGCCATTATACTTTTTAGATTACGTAGCAGTTGGTAAAGCTGAACCTGCTAAAATCGAGCAAATTGTTAAAGGTGTTGCTGATGGTTGTGTTCAAGCAGGCGCAGCATTAATCGGCGGAGAAACAGCTGAAATGCCAGGTCTTTATGAAGAGGACGAATATGATTTAGCGGGCTTTGCAGTAGGTGCTACTGAAAAAGCGAACATCGTAACAGGCGAGAAAATTTCAGAAGGTGATGTTCTTGTTGGACTAGCTTCTAGCGGTATTCACTCAAATGGTTATTCTCTAGTTCGTAAAGTCGTTTTTGCTGATAATGATTTCACACCCGAAACAATTGTTGATGGCTATGAAAACTTAGGTCCAATTGGTGAAGCTTTATTAGTACCAACGAAAATTTATGCCAAACCTGTTTTAGCAATGTTAAAAGAGTGTGAAGTTCATGGCATGGCACACGTTACAGGTGGTGGTTTCTACGAAAACCTACCGCGTATGATGCCTGAAGGACTAGCAACTGAGATTGATTTAGGCACTTGGCCTGTATTACCTGTCTTTGAATTCTTAAAAGAGAAAGGTAATCTACAAGAGCGTGATTTATATAATGTCTTCAATATGGGCATTGGTTACGTGCTTTCAGTACCGGCTTCTGAAGCAACTCGCATTATTGAGATTGCGAAACAGCATGGTGAAAAGGCGTACGAAATCGGCCGTGTTGTGAAAGGTGAAGGTGTTCTATTCAATGGTAATCATGATGGGAGCCTAACTAATGAGTAATATCGTTTCCATTGCAGTATTCGCATCAGGCAGCGGTTCTAATTTCCAAGCTATTGAAGAGGCTATTGAACGCGATGAATTGAATGCGAAAATTGAGCTTGTTGTGACGGATAAGCCAGGTGCTTATGTCGTTGAACGTGCTAAAGCAAAAAGTATTCCTGTATTAGCACTAAGCCCGAAGGATTTTGATTCAAAGGTAGCTTATGAGCAAGCCATTTTAGCTAAGCTTTATGAATATGAAGTAAAATGGATTGTTCTTGCGGGATATATGCGTTTAATCGGTAAAACATTATTAGATTCGTATACTTCGAAAATTGTCAATATTCACCCTTCTCTATTACCTTCGTTCCCTGGTAAGGATGCTATTGGACAGGCAATGGCACATCGGGTGAAAGTAACGGGTGTAACTGTTCACTTTGTAGATGCTGGAATGGATACAGGCCCAATTATTGCTCAGCGTGCTGTAACAGTTACTGATGGTGATCGCGTGGCAACTGAGCAAGCAATTCATGCTATTGAGCATGAGCTTTATACAGAAGCGTTAAAGGCAACTTTAAAATAATTAAATAATTGGAACCAGAGCTTTGAGCTTTGGTTCTAATACATAGAATTACAACTCGCTTTCAAATTTAAGGAGGAAATAATTGTGACAAAACGTGCGTTAATTAGTGTCTCTGATAAATCAGGTGTTTTAGAGTTTGCTAAAGAGTTAGAGGCATTAGGCTATGAAATTTTATCAACTGGCGGTACAAAAAAACATTTACAAGAAAATGGTGTAGCAGTAACTGCTGTTGACCAAGTAACAAACTTCCCAGAAATTTTAGGTGGACGTGTTAAAACATTGAACCCGCTTATTCATGGTGGATTACTTGCAAAACATGACGATCCAGAACACCAAGCTCAAATGGAAGAGCATGGTATTCAACCAATTGAAATCGTTTGTGTCAATCTATACCCATTCGTTGAAACAATTTCAAAGCCTGATGTAACAATTGTTGATGCTATTGAAAACATTGATATTGGTGGCCCGACAATGCTTCGTTCAGCCGCTAAAAACCAAAAATATGTAACTGTCATCGTCGATTCAAATGATTACGCAACAGTGTTAGCAGAGCTAAAAACAGATGATCAAACAACACTTGAAACACGTCGTCGTCTAGGTGCAAAGGTATTCCGTCATACAGCTGCATACGACTCGTATATTTCTAACTACTTAACAGAATACACTGGAGAAGAATTCCCAGAGCAAATGACTTTAACATACGAATTAAAACAACCACTTCGTTACGGTGAAAATCCACACCAAAAAGCAGCTTTTTACCAGAAGCATTTAGGCTCAGATTTCTCAATCGCATCAGCGGAGCAATTACATGGTAAAGAACTTTCTTACAATAATATTCAAGATGCAAATGCCGCACTTCAAATTATCAAAGAATTTGATGCACCAGCTGCAGTAGCAGTAAAACATATGAATCCATGTGGTGTTGGTACAGCTGAAACAATCTCTCAAGCATTTGCGAAAGCATATGAAGCAGATTCAACTTCTATCTTCGGTGGTATCATTGCTTTGAATCGTGAAGTAGATATAGCAACAGCAGAACAACTAGCTGAAATTTTCTTAGAAATTATCATTGCACCTGCATTCACTGCTGAAGCACTTGAAAAGTTATCAGCGAAGAAAAATATTCGCTTACTAACAATCTCATTCGCACAAGAAAAACGCGATGCATTCAACACAGTTTCTGTTGAAGGTGGTTTACTTGTTCAAGAGCCAGATCATTTTGGCTTAAAAGATGGAGAAGTAAAAGTAGTAACAGATCGCGAACCGACTGAAGCAGAATGGGCAGCAATGAAGCTTGGCTGGTCAGTTGTAAAACACGTTAAATCAAATGCAATCGTTGTAACAGATGACAAAATGACATTAGGCGTTGGTGCTGGTCAAATGAATCGTGTAGGATCAGCAAGAATCGCATTAGAGCAAGCTGGTGAAAAAGCAAAAGGTGCTGCACTTGCATCAGATGCATTCTTCCCAATGAATGATACTGTAGAAACTGCTGCAAAAGCGGGCATTACAGCAATCATCCAAACAGGCGGCTCAATCAAAGACCAAGACTCAATCGACAAAGCAAACGAATACGGCATCACAATGGTATTTACCGGAGTAAGACACTTTAAACATTAAATGCTTCAGGCGCTTGCCCAGCTGCGAGGTCGTTGGAAGGCGGAAGCCAAAGTCGCTCTTAGACTTTGAGCGCCCGACTGAAACGACCCGAGTAGCTAGCGCCTGAAGCTGGATATGCTAAGTAAGGAAGGCAACCTAAATGCGCGACGTCGTGTCGCAACGGTTGCATGACCAACGTCCTGTTGGCCCAAGGCGCTCGTTCATCGGCGACAAGCACTGGAACTTTCGAATCGAAAACATCTTTCAGTTTTCGAGCGAGAAAGTGGAAGTGACCTCGAGAGTCTGGCCGCTGAGGCTGGATATGCTGATTAAGGAAGGCAACCTAAATGCGCGACATCGTGTCGCAACGGTTGCATGACCAACATCCTGTTGGCCCAAGGCGCTCGTTCATCGGCGACAAGCACTGGAACTTTCGAATCGAAAACATCTTTCAGTTTTCGAGCGAGAAAGTGGAAGTGACCTCGAGAGTCTGGCCGCTGAAGCTGGATACACTTAAATGCTGAAGCGGCCCGTCAAGATTCGACAAGCACTGGAACTTTCGAATCGAAAACATCTTTCAGTTTTCGGCCGAGAAAGTGGAAGTGACCTCGAGAGTCTGGCCGCTGAAGCTGGATATGATAGTTAAGGAACACACCGATTAACCATCGGCGTGTTCCATTAATTTATAGGAGGAAAATTTAATGAAAGTATTAGTCATTGGTAGTGGCGGTCGCGAACATGCAATTGCCAAACAATTTGCAAATGCAGCATCTGTTGAGAAAGTATTTGTAGCTCCAGGTAATGATGGTATGAAAAATGATGCAGAGTGTGTTGCAATCGACGTTTTCAACTTTGCGGAGCTTATAGCTTTTGCTAAAGAGCAGTCAATTGACTTAACATTTGTTGGACCAGAACAACCTTTAGTAGCTGGTATCGTAGATGCTTTCCAAGAAGAGGGTTTACTCATTTTTGGTCCAACTAAGGCAGCGGCTAAAATCGAAGGAAGTAAATCCTTTGCCAAAGAACTAATGCAAAAATACAATATCCCAACAGCCGCTTCCGCAACTTTTACTGAAGCAGAAGCTGCAATTGCACACGTGCAAAAAATGGGTGCTCCAATTGTTGTCAAAGCAGATGGTCTAGCTGCTGGAAAAGGTGTAATCGTTGCTTTAACTGAGGAGGAAGCGATTGAAGGCATCAAAGACATGATTGGTAATCAACGCTTTGGCGATTCTTCTTCTCGCGTTGTAATAGAAGAATTCCTTGATGGAGAAGAGTTTTCTTACATGTCATTTGTACATAATGGCCAAATTTATCCGATGGTTATTGCACAAGATCATAAACGTGCTTATGACGGCGATAAAGGTCCAAATACAGGTGGAATGGGTGCCTACTCTCCTGTACCTCAAATTTCTGATGCCGTTGTTAAACGTGCATATGAAGAAGTAGTGGTACCGACTGTTCAAGCAATGACAACTGAGGGTGCAACATTCACTGGGATTTTATATGCAGGGCTTATTTTAACTGCTGAAGGTCCAAAGGTAATTGAATTTAATGCACGTTTCGGTGATCCTGAGACACAAGTTGTATTACCACGTATGGCTTCTGACTTTGGTGAATTTATAATGGCGTTAATGAATGAAGAACCTTACACATTGGAATGGTCGGACGATGCAATGCTAGGTGTAGTAATCGCTTCTGAAGGATATCCTGGCGATGTAAAAAAAGGTGCCAAGTTACCTCCACTTGAAAAACTATCAGCCAATTTCGATGTATTCCATGCAGGTACTAAGCTAGAAGGAGAGCGCTTTGTTGGGAACGGTGGTCGTGTTCTACTAGTTACTACAAAGGCTGTATCATTGAAAGAAGCACAACAAAAAGTATATGAAGGTTTATCTAAAGAAACGTGGGAAGGCTTTTACCACCGTTCAGATATTGGTTGGCGTACGATGAAGTAATACGAAAAGCTGTCCGATTAAAAGGTCGGACAGCTTTTTGTACAGTATGGGAGTTATGAAGTAGTTGAGTTAGATATTGTTCTTTTTTTGATCATTAGACTGGTTTTTAGAATTGCTGTTTTGGGCGTTATTCTTTTCACCATTAGTATTCGAATTACTATTGGAACTACTATTTGTATTAGTATTCGAATTTCCACCAGCAAAATCCTTCATCAATTGATCAATATTCGGAATGATACTTCCAGCTTGACCGCCAAAAGCACTCGTCATAGAGCTATCCACAACGGATTTCATAGTGGTGCTCATCATAGCTTTTGTTGGACAATACTTTAAGATACCTTCCGCTGTTTTCATAGCACCGAAAATAATCATCAATCGGCCACCAGTACAATTAGAATCGCGCGAAATTTTACCAATACCAAATGCAGTCATAGTTATACCACAAGTTAACCGCATAAAAGCATTTTTCGTACTTAAGTTTTCTGATTGTGTCAATTAATTCACCCTCCTATACAAATTTTCCCACAAAAGTGTTACTAAAAACTTTGTTTTCCTAAATTGCTGTGATACGATAATTCAATAATGGCAAAACAGTATTAAATCCTATTTTTGACATAAATTAAATAATCGCTTTAACGAGCATAAAAATAATAAAGAAAAGAGAAAGGAGATGGATGTAATGCAAGAACCCTTGTGGAAAATCAGTCAAATCCGTCAACAAATAGCCATCATTGATGGTAAAGAAGCACCTAACATTGTAATTAAAAACGCGCGTTATTTACATGGAGTATATAAACAATGGATCCAGGGGAATATTTGGATTGAAAAAGATCGTATTATATACGCAGGGCCTAATATGCCAACAAATACAGCGACAACTGAGATTGTTGATGCTGAGGGACAGACAATTGTTCCAGGATACATTGAACCACATGTTCATCCATTTCAGCTTTATAATCCCCAATCCTTTGCGGATTATGCAGCTCAACTTGGAACAACGACATTCCTATCCGATAACTTAATGCTATTTTTAGCAATAAAAAACAAGAAAGCGTTTTCAATTTTAGACCAATTAAAGAAGCTTCCTTTTTCATTTTACTGGTGGGCGCGATTTGATTCGCAAACAGAGCTTGAAAATGAGCATGATCTCTTTACTACAAAAGCAATTAATGATTGGCTTGAACGAACAGATGTCATGTTAGGTGGAGAGTTAACAGGCTGGCCAAGATTATTAGCAGGCGATGACCAAATGCTTTATTGGTTAAAACTTGCAAAATCCCATGGCAAAAAAGTCGAAGCACATTTACCGGGGGCATCTGAAAGAACATTAACTCGTATGAAATTATTTGGTGCAGACGGGGACCATGAATCCATGACTTTAGAGGAAGTCGAAAATCGTATTTTGCATGGATATGCCGTGACATTACGTCATTCATCCATCCGACCAGATTTACCTATACTTTTGAAAGATATCCTTGAGAAAAAGTTGAATATTTTCGATCATTTAATGATGACAACAGATGGTGCTACACCTTCATTCCATAGAGATGGTGTAATGGACAAATGTATTCAAGTTGCCCTTGATGCTGGTGTAGATCCAATTGATGCCTATCAAATGGCGTCTTATAATGTCGCACGCTATTATGATATGAGTAATTTACACGGGCTTATTGCTACAGGACGTTATGCAACATTAAACTTTTTAGAAAATGAATTTAATCCAGTGCCTGTCAGTGTATTATCAAAAGGTGTTTGGTTAAAACGAGAAAATAAAAAGGAATTCACCCTACCATCAATCGATTGGTCAGCAATGGATACATTCGATTTGAAATTTGAATTATCAGATGATGACTTCCAATTTTCGATGCCATTTGGGATTCAATTAGTAAATGATGTAATAACAAAACCATATAGCATATCCGTTCATACGAATGAAGGCAAACTTCACACAGACCATGATGAATGCTACTTAATGTTAGTTGATAAAAATGGAAAATGGCGTGTGAATACTTTGATAAAAGGATTCGCGACACATCTCCAAGGTTTTGCATCCTCGTATTCAAGTACAGGAGATATAATTTTAATAGGAAAAAATACAAAAGATATGTTAATAGCTTTCAACGAAATGAAAAAAATGAAAGGCGGTATCGTAATCGTTGAAGATGGAAGAGTTGTAGAAAACTTACCACTTTCAATTGGAGGAGGATTATCCGCCGAGCCTGTTGAACTATTAATAGAACAAGAATTAACACTCAAGAAGGCTTTGCGTGAGCGTGGCTATAATCTTGGTGATGCTATTTATACTTTACTGTTTTTACAATCTACACATTTACCTTATATTCGGATTACTCAACGCGGTATTTTCGATGTGATGAAGAAAACCGTTCTATTCCCGTCCGTTATGAGATAGGAGGAAATCTTTTGAAAAAGAAGTTGATGGTAGGGCTACTAGTACTTGGGGTTTTAATAGTCGGATGCTCTAAAGAGAAAGAAGTGAAGGAAGAAAAGAAGGAACCAGAAAAAACGGCAGTGCAAGCAGAAGTAGAGAAAAAGACTTTTATTACACCGTTTACTGGATTAGAAGTAGAGCAGAAACCAAAGATGCGTCCCGTAATGGTGACTATTAATAATCATCCGCAAGCTCGTCCTCAATCTGGTCTAACTTCGGCTGACCTTGTTTATGAAATGGTAGCAGAAGGCAATATTACTCGTTTACTAGCAGTATTCCAAAGTGAGCTACCAGAGAATATGGGACCTGTTAGAAGTGCTAGAGATTATTTTGTTGATCTAGCAAAAGGTTTAGACGCATTTTATATCGCACATGGCTATAGTCCAGAGGCAAAAAGTATGTTGAGTAGCGGTGTAGTGGATAATATTAATGGTATGCAATATGATGGTTCTTTATTTAAACGTTCAACGGATCGTGTAGCACCTCACAACTCCTATATCTCGGAAGATAATGTAAAGTTGGGGTTTGAAAAGGTGGGAGCCTCACAAAAAATGAATAAAAAAATACCTTTCTCTTTTTATGAGTCCGCTGAAGATGTTAAAATAGAAAAAGTTATATCGAAAATAGATATTCGTTATGGTGTTGATGAGCAATTCCATAACACTTATAATTATAATGAAGACAGTAAATTATACGAACGTCAATCTGGCGGTATTGTCACAAAGGATTTATTAAATGATAAATCTGTACAAGTTGCCAATGTGTTATTTTTTGAAGTGAATCAAAGTACTGTTGATCAAAAGGGACGTCAATCGCTTGATTTGACTTCAGGTGGAAGTGGTTATGTCTTTCAAGCTGGGCAAAAGCTAGATGTTAAATGGCGAAATGTAGATGGTGTACTGGCACCATATGCAGATGATCAACCTATTAAACTAGTGCCTGGTAAGTCGTGGATTCATCTCGTACCTTCCAATCCTGGATTAGCAAAAGCGGTCACATATGAACCTTAATGAAGGAAAGGGGGAATGAAGCATGCAAATAGAAAAAATTAGAGGTCATCAAACAGAACAACTCTTTAAAGCTGTTTTGGAGTTAAATGATATAGAAGAATGCTATAAATTCTTTGATGATTTATGTACAATAAGCGAAATCCAATCTTTAGCACAACGTTTTGAAGTAGCACATTTATTACGCCTGAAAAAAACGTATGAGACAATTAAAAAGGAAACAGGTGCTTCTACAGCAACTATTTCTCGCGTGCGTCGTTGTTTTGATTATGGAAATGATACGTATGATGAAATGCTTGGCCGCCTTTATCCAGAGGAAAAACCTTTTCTAGCTCCTAAAGACTGAGAAGCTGTATAGCAAATATAAAGAAACCGACTGAGCAGATGTCTGTTCAGTTTTTTTCTTGTGAAATAAAATTTTGATCAATTCTTTCTAGCTATGCCGATTTTACAATTGAGGGCATGTTTGACTAATGTATACTGGTAATTAGAGAAAAACTTGGTTGTTCCTTGGCTAAGTCTAATAGATATTAATATTACAGATAGGTGGGTTAAAATGGAGTTTCAAAATTGGCGTCATGTATTTAAAGTTGATCCAGCAAAACCAATGACGGATGAGGTACTAGAACAATTGTGTGAATCAGGCACAGATGCAGTAATAGTTGGTGGTACGGATGATGTGACAATCGATAATGTATTGGATTTATTGGTAAGGATTCGACGTTTTACTGTACCCGTTGTTTTGGAAATTTCTAATTTAGAATCTGTTACACCAGGTTTCGATTATTACTTTATACCGACAGTGTTAAATAGCAAGGAAACAACTTGGGTAAAAGATTTGCATCATCAAGCGATTAAAGAATACGGGGATATTATGGTGTGGGATGAACTATTTGCAGAAGGCTATTGCATATTAAATGCTGATTGTAAGGCTGCAAAAGTGACGGAAGCAAATACTGAGTTAGATATAGATGACGTAGTTGCTTACGCTAGAATGGCTGAAAATCTTTTTAATTTACCCATTTTTTATTTAGAATATAGTGGTACTTACGGGGATCCTAATATAGTAAAAGATGTTCAAGATGTTTTAGTAAATACACGATTATTTTATGGTGGAGGCATTTCTAACGCTGAACAGGCAAAGGAAATGGCTCAATCAGCAAATACCGTTGTAATTGGCAATATTATTTATGAAGATTTAAAAGCAGCGCTTAGTACAGTAAAAGCTGTGAAAGAAATATAAAACTATAGTATAATCAGGAACAAATGTTTGTATTGTAAAAAGGTGGTGCGTTATGGAGCAGCTAACGAATAATTTATTAAAGGGAATGAACCCTGAACAGGCAGAAGCCGTGAAAACAACAGAAGGTCCATTGCTAATAATGGCAGGAGCAGGATCAGGAAAAACGCGTGTACTAACTCATCGTATCGCGTATTTAGTAATTGAAAAAAAGGTTTATCCTTCGAAGATATTAGCCATCACTTTCACGAATAAAGCAGCACGTGAAATGAGAGATCGTATTGACGGACTATTAGGTAACGGTACTGGTGCACAAATGTGGGTATCGACATTCCACTCTATGTGTGTACGAATTTTACGTCGGGATATCGACCGTATTGGCTACAACAAAAACTTTTCCATTCTAGATACAACTGATCAATTAACGGTAATTAAAAACGTTTTGAAAGAGTTAAATATTGATCCTAAACGTCATGACCCACGTTCTATGTTAAATGCGATTAGTTCTGCGAAAAACGAATGTATCGATGTTGAAACATATAAAGCGCAAGTGAGTGCAACAAACCCATACGAAAAAACAGTTGCAGATGTCTATGAAAGTTATCAAAGACGTTTGCGAAAAAACCAATCACTAGATTTTGATGATTTAATCATGATTACTATTCGTTTATTCCAACAAGTGCCTGAAGTACTTGAATATTATCAAAATAGATTCCAGTACATTCATGTGGATGAATATCAAGATACGAACCACTCTCAATATCAATTAGTCCAAATGCTTGCGAAGAAATTCCAAAACATCTGTGTTGTTGGTGACTCTGATCAATCAATATATCGTTGGCGCGGAGCAGATATCCAAAATATTTTATCTTTTGAAAAAGACTATCCTAAGGCAAAAGCGATCATGCTAGAACAGAATTACCGCTCATCTGCACGCATCCTTCAAGCGGCGAATGACGTCATAAAAAATAACACTAGTCGCTATCCAAAAGAACTTCGTACGGAAAATGCTGAAGGTGAGAAAATTGCTATTTCACGTTCTTATGATGAGAAACAAGAAGCGCAATTTGTCATACAAACAATTCAAGAATTAATGTTAAAAGACAATCGTTCACTTGATGATTTCGCCATACTTTACCGCACAAACGCACAATCACGTGCAATGGAAGAAGTACTTGTAAAGTCGAACATGGCTTATACAATTGTTGGAGGCACGAAGTTCTATGATCGTAAAGAGATAAAGGATTTACTAGCATACTTACGTTTAATTGCTAATAATGACGATGATCTATCTTTAGCACGAATTATTAACGAACCAAAACGTAGTATTGGTGCAACTTCTTTTGATCGTATGGCGCAATTCGCATTCGAACAAGATCGTTCTATTTTTGATGCATTAAGAGAAGTTGATTTTATGGGCTTGCCTGCAAGAGCAGCTAATGCAGCAGCAAAATTCCATGCGATGATTTCAGATTTTACACGAATGCAGGAATTTTTGTCTGTAACAGAACTAGTTGAGCAAGTACTCGAAAAATCAGGCTATCGTGAGATGTTGAAAACTGAAAAAACGATTGAAGCAGAAAGCCGCTTAGAGAATATCGATGAATTTTTGACAGTTACAAAAGCATTTGAGGCGCAAAGTGATGATAAGACGCTCGTTGCCTTCTTAACAGATTTAGCACTTATAGCAGACATTGATTCTCTTGATAAAGAGGATGAGTCTAAAGGTAGCGTTGTCTTAATGACAATGCACTCTGCAAAAGGATTAGAGTTCCCAGTCGTTTTCGTCATTGGTATGGAAGAAAATATATTCCCACACTCACGTTCATTGCAAGATGAGGATGAAATGGAAGAGGAGCGTCGTCTAGCCTATGTTGGTATCACGCGTGCAGAGGAGAAACTATTCTTAACTTGTGCACAAACACGTACTATTTTTGGTCGTAGTAGTTATAATAATCCATCAAGATTCCTACAGGAAATTGATAATGAGATTATTGAAGATATTTCGGCTAACAGTAACAGTGCTAGTGTTGGACGTTCACCGCGTCAGTCAGGTTTTGCTACATCAAAAGCACAGACAACTCGTACAGTAGTGACAAAACCAGCTTATACACAATCTGGTGGTGAAAAACTTGGATGGGCTTCTGGTGACAAAGCATCTCATAAAAAATGGGGTGTCGGTACAGTTGTTAGCGTCCGCGGTGAAGGGGATAATGTTGAGTTAGATATTGCTTTCCCGAGCCCGACAGGTATCAAACGATTATTAGCAAAATTTGCGCCTATCGATAAAGTATAGGCGTAGTTGCGGAGGAAAATGAATGGACAAAATTCAACTGGAAAAGCGTGTAGCTGAACTAAATGAGCTTCTTCATGAATATGGACATGCCTATTATGTACTGGATAAACCGATTGTTTCAGATGCAATTTACGATCAATTATTAAATGAGTTAATCGTAATTGAAAAAGAAAACCCTGATTTAATATACCCGGATTCTCCTACACAACGCGTAGGAGGGGACATATTACAAGGATTCCGAAAGGTTACACATGACTATCCAATGCTTAGTCTTTCTAATGCGTTTAACGAAGCGGATTTGAATGACTTCGACAGAAGAGCACGTGCCATTATCGGTGACAATTTTAATTATATTTGTGAATTAAAAATTGATGGTTTAGCGATTTCACTGCGCTATGAAAATGGCGTTTTTGTAGTGGGATCAACACGCGGTGATGGTCAAATTGGTGAAGATATTACAGAAAACTTAAAAACAGTTCGTTCTATACCGCTACGTTTAAAAGAGTCGGTTTCCATTGAAGCTCGTGGAGAATGTTATATGCCAAAACGATCTTTCACAAATCTAAATCAGGCACGTGCAGAAAAAGGCGAGGAATTATTCGCAAATCCTCGTAATGCAGCGGCTGGATCGCTTCGTCAACTAGACCCTAAAATTGCAGCAAGTCGTAATTTATCTACCTTCATTTATGCTATAGGAGGTAGTGGTGAGGCTTATAATTTAGACAGTCATAGTGAAGCATTAGATTATATGGATAAGTTAGGTTTCCACACTAATAATGAGCGCCGTGCATGTAAAGATATTAAAGAAGTAATGGCTTATATTGAAGAATGGACAGAAAAACGTCCAGAATTGCCGTATGAAATTGATGGTATTGTCATTAAAGTAAATCGTTATGATCAGCAAGAGGAGTTAGGTTTTACAGCGAAAAGTCCTCGTTGGTCTATCGCGTATAAATTCCCAGCTGAAGAAGTAGTCACTAAAGTTCTAGATGTTGACCTGACTGTTGGTCGTACAGGTGTTGTTACCCCTACAGCTATACTTGAACCAGTTCTTGTAGCAGGGACAACAGTTGGACGCGCAACATTGCACAATGAGGATATTATCCGTGAAAAGGATATCCGAATCGGAGACCAAGTTATCATTCGTAAAGCAGGAGACATCATCCCTGAAGTTGTTTCAGTATTGTTTGACCAACGTAGTGAAGATTCGGTTCCTTATGAAATGCCGACACATTGTCCTGCTTGTGACAGCGAGCTTATACGTATAGAAGGCGAGGTCGCACTTCGTTGCGTGAATCCACAATGCTTCGCACAAATTTCAGAAGGCATGGCCCATTTTGTATCACGAAATGCGATGAATATTGATGGGTGCGGGGAAAAAGTTGTAGAGCAATTATTAAAATCTGATCTTGTCAAAGATGTATCAGACCTATATAAATTAAATGTAGAGGAACTAGTCCAGTTAGAGCGTATGGGCGAAAAATCAGCAAATAATTTAGTCCAAGCTATTGAAAATTCGAAAGGAAATTCAATGGAGCGCTTATTATTCGGCTTAGGTATTCGTCATGTTGGAGCAAAAGCAGCACGCGTATTATCTGAAGAATTTGGTTCTATTCAAAACTTAATGAAGGCTACAACGAACGAACTTGTAAATGTAAGTGATATTGGTGAGAAAATGGCTGAATCATTACTTTCATATTTTGAAAATGAAGAAGTTCAAGCATTAATACAAAGGCTTTCTGATACAGGTGTCAACATGGACTTTAAAGGTAAAAAAGTAAATGTGGCTGACATAGAAAGTATATTTTCTGGCAAGACAGTTGTTTTAACCGGTAAATTAGAACAATTGACACGACAAGATGCAAAAGAGAAAATAGAACAGTTAGGTGGTACAGTTACTGGCAGTGTTAGTAAGAAAACAGACCTAGTAATTGCTGGAGAAGAAGCAGGCTCAAAACTAGCTAAAGCTGAACAACTTGGCATAGAAGTTTGGGATGAAAATCGCCTTCTTCAAGAATTAACTGTGTAAAGGAGATCAAGATCATGAAACGACTTCGCTGGATACCGGCGATGATTGTTGTTACCATGCTTGCAGGTTGCGTTCCATCATTAAAGAATGACACGGAAGTAGTACAAAGCGATGCTAAAGACAAGGAAGAAGCAACGATCATTCCTAATTTGCAACTTGATGACCAATACTACCGTACTCTTTTACCTTACAAAGAAAGTGCAAGTAGAGGTTTGATTGTTTCAAATATTTATTCTAAATACGATATAACAGAAGCAGAAAGTGGATTATTACGTTTATCACAAAATGCATTTGACCCAAGTAAGTACTTTTTCCAAGAGGGTCAATATTTAGATAAGAAAACAGCCACTTCATGGCTTATGCGTAGTTCTCAAGAAGATGATGGTTTAAATCCTGCTACTAACAACAAAATGTCACCAACAGAACGTGCTAAAAATGCACCTATCTATTTGGCACATATCGTAGAACAAAATTATCTTGAAAAAGCAGGCAAAAATAAAGTGAAGCTTGCAGGTGTTTCAATCGGTTTGGCACTAAACTCTATTTACTATTATCAAAAAGAAGATTATGGTGCAACTTATGAAGAACCAATACCTGAACCGGCTTTAACAGAACAAGGGAAAAAAATTGCTGCTCAAGTCATCCAACGATTACGTCAAAAAGAGGGACTAGAAAACGTTCCAATGGTTGTTGGGCTATTTAAACAGCAAAGTCGTAGCGCCATCGTTCCAGGCACATATATCTCTTACGGAATTGTAGATGAGGGATCTAATAAAGTGTCAGAATGGAAACCGCTTAAAGAGGAATACGTGTTATTCCCAACAAATGATACTAAAGAAAAAGAAAACTATCGTGAAATGAATCAGTATTTTAAAAAATTTAAACAAGATATTGAAAAGTACTTTTCTAACTATACAAATGTTATTGGAACAGGATTCTATCAAAATAATGAAATTAAAAAGTTAAAGATAGATATTCCGATTAAATTTTATAGTACTTCTGAAATTGTTGGTTTCACCCAATTCATGGCTGGGGCAGTAATTGATCAATTCCCTAAAGGCTTAAAGGTTGAGGTCAATGTTACTTCAGTTAATGGACCAGAGGCATTAGTAGTAAAAGAGGCTAATTCAAGTGAGCCAGATGTTCATATTTATAATGATTAGTTTTTAAAGAAAAAGTCCGACGAATCTGTCGCACTCTCAGACTGTAGATAAACTCGAAGAAATTCGAGTTTATCTATGGTCTTTTTATTTTAAAATATATAAGACCGTTGATTTCCGCTACGGTGGACGCTTTCCGCGGGCGGTCGCCAAGCCGCTTCGTCGCTATGCTCCTGCAGGGTCTTGGACTGCCCCGCTTTTCCCGCAGGAGTCGCCACCTCCGCTCCAATCAACTAAACATGTAATAAAAACAGACCTTTTGAGACGATGAAAGATAGTGACGAGATCCTTTCTGACTGAAGATAGACTCCAAGAAATTTGAGTTTATCTATGGTCTTTTTTTAGGCTCTTTTTACCTTTACTGTTGATTTTCTATAACGCAACCTTGTGCAAAATTACGTTAAAAAAGACGATATTAAGTCCGTTTCCAATACTAACTATTCACCAGTCATTAAAAGATACGGTTTGGAAGTATTATCATATTCAACAAGAAGAATAACGTTATGTTCTTTGACACTATAGATTTTAGCACCTATTGGTAGCTTTGTTGCCATACCTTCTTTTATACTCCCTAATTCCTCTGATTTTGTTAGCTTTTCTTTATTAACCCAATCAATACCGTATTTATAGACTCCTTCATCAAATTCAAATATGTCAGCGTTCTTATCAGCCTTTAAGACTTGCTCCTTGCTTAATACTCCTCCATCTACCTGATTTTCTGAACAACCAAATAAAAAAAATAAGAGTGAAAAAGCTATATATATTCTTTTCAAATAAAAACCTCCTCTTTAGAACAATAATAATACACACCATTAATCCCCGTTCTCTTAATTACAAAGAAATGCATTGCAAATGTCATTTTTGCAATGCTGATTCCAATAATAACAAATACTATCTATCACTAATTACGGTGCAAAAGATGGCGTTCTAGATAAGACCGTTGATTTCCGCTATGGTGGAAGCTTTCCGCGGGCGGGCGCCAAGCCGCTGCAGGGTCTTGGACTGTCCCGCTTTTCCCGCAGGAGTCGCCACCTCCGCTCCAATCAACTACATATGTAACCAAGGATATGACCATTTCGAATGCCTTTTGTCGAAAAACTGAGAGTGCGACGAATCTGTCCCACTCTTTTACTTTTGTAGAAAATATGAAAACCATACTTATTTGTGTCGATAAATTGTATAATCTGAAGGTAGTCAATTATCTCTATTCATTTCCGTTATAATGGATTGGGATTATATTGAGGTCGTTAATAGAGGAAAGAAAAGCCTTTATTTTCAAGCGTTTGGCGATACTTTAGCGAAAAGTATCGCCTTGCATAAATATTACTAAAAATGATATTATTATCGGTATGGTTATTGAATTCGGAGGTGTGAAGAATGGCGAATATTTCAAAAGAAGAAGTGAAGCACGTTGCTAACTTAGCTCGTCTAGCTATTACAGAAGCTGAAGCTGAAAAGTTTGCACAACAATTAGGTGCGATTACTAAATTTGCAGAGCAACTTAATGAGTTAGATACTACTAATGTTGAACCTACAACACATGTCTTACCACTTGTAAACGTTTTACGTGAAGACGTTGCAGTGAAAGGTTTAGATCGTGAAGTTATGATGTTAAACGTAAAAGAACAAGTAGACGGCTTAGTTAAAGTACCACCAATCATTACAGAATAATAGTCAGTAAGGAGGGCCACATATGACATTGTTTACAAAATCAGCGCAAGAGTTACAAGAACTTTTAAAAACAAAAGAAATCTCAATCGCTGACTTAACAGAAGAAGCTTACAAACGTGTAGGTGCACTTGATGGAGAAGTAGGCGCGTTTTTAGCATTAGATGAAGAAAAAGCAACAGCACAAGCAAAAGAAATGGATGCAGTCCCATTTGAAGAAAGAGGACCATTATTCGGTCTACCTATCGGTGTTAAAGATAATATCGTCACTGAAGGTTTAGAAACAACTTGTGCAAGTAAAATTCTAGAAGGCTTTAACCCTATTTATGACGCAACAGTTGTCAATAAATTACGCGAAGCTGGAATGGTAACAATCGGTAAATTGAACATGGATGAATTTGCAATGGGTTCTTCAAATGAAAACTCAGGTATCAAACCAGTTCGTAATCCTTGGAGTCTTGACCGCGTACCTGGTGGATCTTCAGGTGGTTCAGCAGCGGCTGTAGCAGCAGGAGAAGTACCATTCTCATTAGGTTCTGATACAGGTGGTTCGATTCGTCAACCAGCATCATTCTGTGGTGTTGTTGGAATGAAACCAACTTATGGTCGTGTTTCTCGTTTCGGTTTAGTAGCATTTGCTTCTTCACTTGACCAAATCGGACCAATTACTCGTAACGTACGAGACAATGCATTATTACTTGAAGCAATCTCAGGTGTAGATGCTAACGATTCAACTTCAGCAAACGTTGAAGTACCAAGCTTTGTAGAAGCTCTTACTGGTGATGTGAAAGGTCTTCGTATCGCTGTACCTAAAGAATATTTAGGCGAGGGTGTTGGAGAAGCTGCACGTCAATCAGTTCTAGATGCACTTAAAGTATTAGAAGCTCAAGGCGCAACTTGGGAAGAAGTTTCACTTCCTCATTCTAAATATGCTTTAGCAGCATATTACATCCTTTCTTCTTCTGAAGCATCTTCAAACTTATCTCGTTTCGACGGTATCCGTTACGGCTTCCGCGCTGAAAACGTTACAAACTTAGAAGAACTTTACAAAGAAACTCGTGCTCAAGGCTTCGGTGATGAAGTAAAACGTCGTATTATGCTTGGAACTTACTCACTAAGTGCAGGTACTTATGATGCTTACTACAAAAAAGCACAACAAGCACGTACATTAATCAAAGAAGATTTCGATAAAGTTTTCGAAGAATTTGATGTAATTCTTGGACCTACAACGCCAACACCAGCATTCAAGATTGGGGAAAACGTTGAAGATCCAATGACAATGTACGCTAACGATATTTTAACAATTCCTATTAACTTAGCAGGTGTACCAGCTATCTCAGTTCCATGTGGATTCGAAGATGGTCTACCATTAGGTTTACAAATTATCGGTAAATACTTCGATGAAGCTACAATTTACCGTGTGGCAGATGCTTTCGAAAAAGCAACTGAATTCCACAAAGAAACTCCTCAAATTTGGGAGGTAAAATAACATGAACTTTGAAACAGTCATTGGTTTAGAAGTACACGTAGAGTTAAAAACAAACTCTAAAATCTTCTCTGGTTCACCAAACCACTTTGGTGCTGAACCGAATACAAATACAACAGTAATTGACCTTGGTTACCCAGGTGTTTTACCAGTTGTAAATAAAAACGTTGTAGATTACGCAATTCGTGCGTCTCTAGCACTTAATATGGAAATCGAACAACACACTAAATTCGACCGTAAAAACTATTTCTATCCTGATAATCCGAAAGCTTACCAAATTTCACAATTTGATAAACCAATCGGTAAAAACGGCTGGGTTGATATTGAAGTAAACGGAGAGAAAAAACGTATTGGTATTACTCGTCTTCATATGGAAGAAGATGCTGGTAAACTTACACACGGTAAAAACAGCTCTCTAGTTGACTTTAACCGTCAAGGTACACCACTTGTGGAAATCGTATCTGAACCAGATATCCGCACTCCAGAAGAAGCTTATGCTTACCTAGAGCAAATCAAATCAATCATCCAATATACAGGCGTATCTGACTGTAAAATGGAAGAGGGCTCACTTCGTTGTGATGCCAACATCTCAATCCGTCCATACGGCCGAGATGAATTCGGTACAAAAACTGAATTAAAAAACTTAAACTCATTTAACTTCGTTCGTCGTGGTCTTGAGTTTGAAGAAAAACGCCAAGCAGCTGTATTAAATGCAGGCGGTGTTATCGAGCAAGAAACTCGTCGTTTCGATGAGAAAACAGGTAAAACAATCCTAATGCGTGTAAAGGAAGGCGCGGACGATTACCGTTACTTCCCAGAGCCAGACTTAGTTGATATCGTTATCGACGACGCATGGTTACAACGCGTAAAAGATGAAATCCCTGAATTACCAGCAGCTCGTAAAGTTCGCTATGTTGAAGAACTAGGCTTAACAGCATACGATGCAGGCGTATTAACATTGCAAAAAGACATCGCAGATTTCTTTGAAGCAACAGTAGCAGCTGGAGCAGACGCAAAACTTGCTTCTAACTGGTTAATGGGTGAAGTTTCTGCTTATTTAAACGCAGAACAAAAAGAGTTAAAAGATACTGCTTTAACTCCTGAAGGTCTAGCAGGTATGGTAAAATTAATCTCTGCAGGTACAATTTCTTCTAAAATCGCTAAAAAAGTTTTCAAAGAGTTAGTTGAAAACGGTGGCGACGCAGAAAAAATCGTTAAAGATAAAGGTCTTGTTCAACTTTCTGATCCAACAGCTTTACTTAAAATTGTTACAGAAACATTAGACAACAACCAACAATCAATTGAAGACTTCAAAAATGGTAAAGATCGTGCAATCGGCTTCTTAGTAGGTCAAATCATGAAAGCTACTAAAGGACAAGCTAACCCACCAATGGTTAACAAAATCCTTCTTGAAGAAATCAACAAACGCTAATTTAACACTTTCAAAGACTGCTTGAGCATCCGTGCTTCAAGTAGTCTTTTTTGCTATAGTAGAGAAAAAAGGAGGGGTATTCATATGGAAACACTTAGTCGCTCTGCAGGTATCATTTACACTTTTGATAAAAACCACATGCCGGTTATAACCATTTCATCAGGTACAACGATTCGTATGGAAACTTTTGATTGCTTTCAAAATCAAGTAACAGCTGAAACAGATAAGTTAGAGCAATTAAATTGGGATCAAACAAATCCTGTAACTGGGCCTATTTATATTGAAGAAGCGAAACCTGGAGATATTCTAAAAGTCAAGATTAACAAAATCGAAATTGGTTCACAGGGTGTAATGATGACCTTGCCAAATGAAGGCATATTAGGGCACCGCTTTACTGAAACAACGATTAAAATTTTGCCGATCAAAGATGACCATATGCTCTTAAATGATATTAAAGTACCCATTAATAAGATGATTGGAGTTATCGGAGTCGCACCTAAAGAAGAAGCAATTAATTGTGGCACACCTGGTCCACATGGAGGGAATATGGACAATAAAATGATTACAGAGGGAGCAATATTATACCTCCCTGTTTTCGTGGAAGGTGCATTATTTGGTCTTGGTGATTTCCATGCAACAATGGGCGATGGGGAAGTTGGTGTTACTGGTGTTGAAATTGAAGGCGCAGCAACAGTTACATTAGAGGTTTTAAAAGGAGAGGCAATTGAACAACCTTTACTAGAAAATGAAGAAGTGTTTACACAAATTGCTTCTGCCAAAACATTAGATGAAGCAGGCAAGCTTGCAACGGAGCTAATGGCTAATAGGATTGTACAAAAAACTGGGCGATCAATAGCTGAAGTCACTATGTTATTGAGCGCAGCTGGTCAAATTGAAATTTGCCAGATGGTCGATCCACTAATGACTGTGCGCTTCGTATTACCAAAATCAATTCTAACCCAATTAAATGCAAAGTTAATTTAAAATAGCTTAGTAACAGCATCTTATTTGTGATAAGTAAGTTTAGAACTTTGCCAAAAATTAATAAAAGATTTACACTATTTTCAAGGAGGTTTTACATATGAAAACTGAACAACAATACTTTGAAGAAGCGATTTCAATTCAAGATTATATGGATAGCATGACAACGCAGAAGGATAATAGCTTCAAAGTCTATAACAATTATCAACTACCTGAGGATGAAGCATTTATTTCTTTACTAGCATCAAAAAAACCACATATTTTAACAATCACAGAAGACTGGTGTGGTGATGCGATGATGAATAATCCCATCATTCGTAAAATTGCAGAGGCAGCTAATCTTGAAATGCGCTGTGTCTATCGTGACCAAAATTTAGAGCTTATGGATCAATATTTGACAAATGGTGGTCGTTCTATTCCTGTATATATTATTTTAAGTGAAGCAGGAAAAGTAATTGGAAAATGGGGACCACGTGCACCACAACTACAAGAATATGTATTAGCTAAAAAAGCCACACTACCTGCACAAGATGATCCGACATTTACAGAGAAGCAAAAGGAACTTTTTGCAGGAATTACTGAAGAGAATGCTTCAAATGAAGAATTCTGGGGCTGGGTATATGATGACTTCCGCAAAGTTGTAACAGATACTTTAAAACCGTCATTTGCATAATAAGTATGATTCTGTATAATGAGATTGGAAGCTTTTCAAGTTTGGACGGCTTCAAACTTTAAATCTTAGATATGACATTACAAGAAATAAAGGGCTGCCTAAACGTATTTAACATAAACGTTTAGACAGCCTATTTTGAGCGTTTAGTACTTTTGGGAACATTCCTTAGAATTTTTCCGTTAATATAATTAGAAAATTGTAGAGCAAAGAAGGTAATGATATGAAACGAGCACGAATCATTTATAACCCCACATCGGGTAGGGAAATTTTCAAAAAGCATCTACCTGAAGTATTAGAAAAATTAGAAGTCGCCGGCTATGAAGCCTCTTGTCATGCTACTACCTGTGCAGGAGATGCAACCACTGCTGCAAAGGCTGCGGTTGAGCGTAAATTTGATGTTATCATTGCTGTAGGTGGAGATGGTACATTAAATGAAGTTGTCGCTGGGGTTAGTGGTTTTGAAGAGAGACCTCAAATTGGATTAATACCGATGGGAACAACAAATGACTTTGCGCGTGCGGTACATATTCCCCGAGATATTAGCAAAGCTGTAGATATTATTATTAAAGGCGATACTATTCCTGTAGATGTAGGACTAGTTAATGATCGTCATTTTATTAATATCGCTGGTGGTGGTCGTATCACTGAACTGACTTACGAAGTACCGAGTAAGCTTAAAACAATGATTGGACAACTAGCTTATTATTTAAAAGGCATCGAAATGCTGCCGTCAATAAAGGCTTCTAAAATGCGCATTGAATACGACGGAGAAGTTTTTGATGATGAAGCGATGATGTTTTTAATTGGTTTAACAAACTCTGTAGGTGGCTTCGAAAAATTATCACCAAATTCAAGTATTAATGATGGCTACTTTTCAATGTTCATTTTAAAAAAATGTAATATTGCTGATTTTATTAAGCTTGTATCACTTGCAGTTCGAGGAGAACATTTTAAAGACCCGCATATTATCCATGCAAAGGCTAGTCATGTAAAAGTGACTTCGGATGAAGTAGTACAGTTAAATTTAGATGGTGAATACGGTGGAGATATTCCTGCTGAATTTAGAAATTTAAAAAGACATATTGAAGTTTTTGTACCAATTGATGATATTCGAGAACAAGATAGACCATAATATAATGAATGACTTAAGACTAGAAGCTAAACTGCTTTCTAGTCTTTTTTTATTCAGTACTTGAAATGCAAATTCTTTGCTCACGATAAATATCAATTCACATTTTGAACAATCTTTTTTCATATTTTGAACATGAATACGTGATAAATCTGTCACGTTCGGAAGTTAGAATATTGGTTGCAATGGGTATAATAGTAAGTAAGGGAGAGTGCGCTATGTATAAAACACATGAGAAGAAATTAATCTGGTTAAGCTTTATCGTTGCAGGTATTATGCTGTTGTCACTCGTCGGACGAATTTTCGGAAGCTGAGGAGGAACGATCATGGAAAATGAAAGTGCAGTATTTTTTAGCCGTATCTTAACGGAGCTTACATTATCTTTCCATATCATTTACGCTACGATTGGCGTAGGTGTCCCGTTAATGATTATGATTGCACAATGGGTAGGGATTAAGAAGAATGATGAGCACTATATTTTACTTGCAAGACGTTGGGCACGTGGATTCGTTATAACCGTTGCAGTTGGTGTAGTAACTGGTACTGCTATCGGTTTGCAGTTATCGCTACTATGGCCGAACTTCATGCAGTTAGCAGGTAATGTTATTGCATTACCACTTTTTATGGAGACATTTGCGTTTTTCTTTGAAGCAATCTTCTTAGGTATTTATTTATACACGTGGGACCGTTTTGAAAATCAAAAGAAACATTTACTATTATTAATTCCTGTTGCAATTGGTGCATCGATGTCTGCCGTTTTTATTACAATAGTGAATGCATTTATGAACGCACCACAAGGGTTTGATATTGTAGAGGGTCAGCTCGTTAATATTCAACCAATTTTAGCAATGTTAAACCCCGCAATGCCGACTAAAGTAGCACATGTTGTCGTAACAGCCTACATGACAGCAGCTTTTGTTTTAGCAGCTATTGCAGCATTTAAAATGCTTAAAGGTTCAAATCATATTTATCACAAAAAGGCATTGTTCTTATTAATGAAAGTTGGTTTAGTATTTGCCATTGCTGCAGCAATCATTGGAGATTTCTCTGCAAAATATTTAGTAGAATATCAACCAGAAAAATTAGCTGCAGCGGAATGGCATTTTGAAACTGGAAAAAATGCGCCACTTGTTCTATTTGGCGTAACCGATGGTGAAGAAGTGAAATATGCCATTAAAGTGCCTTATGCTTTAAGTTTTTTAGCGCATTCAAATCCTACAGCTGAGGTTGTTGGACTAAATGAATTTCCGGAAGATGAAACACCACCACTTTACATTCACTATTTGTTCGATACGATGGTCATGATCGGTATTTTCATGGTACTAGTATCAGCATTGTATGTATTAGGTAAAATTCGAAGCTGGTCATTTGTTAGTTCAAGATGGTTCCGTTGGGTCATTGTTGCAGGTGGACCATTATCCATTATTGCCATTGAAGCTGGCTGGTGGCTTGCAGAAGTTGGACGCCAACCGTGGATTTTACGGAAGTATATGAAGGTAGCAGAAGCTGCTACAACAAGTGATCATGTGGACATTATGTTGATATTATTCTGCGGCTTATATATCGTTTTAGGAATTGGTAGTGTCGTTGTACTTCGTCGCATGTTCCGTCACAATCCAATTGAACAAGAGATTGAAGATCGCAAAGCTGAAAAAGGCGGTGACTTCTCATGACATTAGAAATTTTGGGAATTTCCGTATTATGGCTGTTTTTATTAGGCTATTTAATTATCGGTTCGATTGACTTTGGCGCAGGATTTTTCAATGCATATGGTGTATTAACGGGGCGACAACATATTTTAACGAATATTATTCAACGTTATTTATCACCAGTATGGGAAGTAACGAATGTATTTTTAGTATTCTTTTTTGTGGGAGTTATTGGTTTCTTCCCAAAAACAGCATTTTATTATGGAACAACATTACTTGTACCAGCAAGTATTGCGATTATCCTCCTAGCCATTCGTGGTAGTTACTACGCGTTTGAATCGTATGGTTCTAGGGGACATAAAGGTTATTCGTTTATGTACGGGGCGGCAGGTTTACTAATTCCAGCCTCATTATCAGTAGTGTTAACGATTTCTGAAGGTGGCTTTGTATCGATGGTGAATGATAATCCAGTGTTGGATTATCGTGCATTATTTACAAGTCCATTAACTTGGAGTATTGTCGTTTTAGCAATAGCGGCTGTTCTATATATATCAGCGGTATTTTTAACTTGGTATGCAGATAAAGCTGGAGATAAAACCGCTACAAAGCTTCTAAGAAAATATGCGCTAATTTGGGCAGGTCCATTAGCAATTTCTGTTATTGGTATTATGTTTGAACTAAGTAAGCATAATGTGGAGCATTTTAATCGTATGGTCGATCTGGGCTGGCTATTCGGTTTATCAGCAATCATGTTTGTCATTACAGTATGGTTTGTTTGGAAGCAACAGCATTATAACTGGGCGTTAGGTTTACTATTTGGTCAATTTGCATTAGCATTCTTTGCCTATGGTATTTCACACTATCCATACCTACTTTACCCGTATTTGACAATATACGATGGCTTTACAAATCCAGCGATGGCAATCTCTTTAGTATTCGTCTTCGTTCTAGGACTTTTACTGTTAATCCCATCAATATATTTGCTCTTGAAGTTATTTTTATTCAACAAAGATTATATTCGTGGAAAAAAAGACCATCATGCATAAGGGAGGATTTTCAGAATGGTTAATTTTCTAATTTTCTATGCACCATTTATTATTTTAGCGGCATCCATAGCAGTAGCCTTCTTTGTTGCATTAAAAGATGGGCCTGTTACAAAAAGTGAATAATTGACTGTTAAATCCGAGTGTCGATTCTGGCACTTGGATTTTTTTCTTCTGAAAGGTCATGGTACAATAGAAGAACTGAAATGGAGGAAGTACGATAATGACAGCACCAGTAAAGAAGAATGACCGCTTGACGGTTTATATAGAAGACTTAACGCATGACGGAGCAGGGGTTGCGAAAATCGACGGCTACCCACTTTTCATCCAAGGTGGCCTACCTAATGAAACAGCTGAAGTCCATGTATTAAAAACATTAAAAAACTACGGCTTCGCAAAAATTATCAATATTACAGAACCTTCACCTGACCTCGTAGCAGCACCATGCCCTGTATTTGCGCAGTGTGGCGGATGTCAGCTACAACACTTATCATATGAAGGTCAATTGAAGTGGAAAGAAAAAATGGTCCGTAATGTCATGACACGTATCGGTAAGATTGATGCGCCAGTATTGCCTGTTAAAGGTATGGACAATCCATGGAACTATCGTAATAAAGCACAAATTCCATTTGGCTTAAATGGTGAAGCACCGATTGCAGGCTTTTACAAAACAAAATCGCATGACATCGTCGACACAGATCGTTGTCTAATCCAAACAGCAGAGGCAGACGCCATTTTAGAAGGCTTAAAGCCACGCCTTTGGAAGTTAGGCATCAAACCATATGATGAGCAAACAGGACAAGGTATGCTACGTCATGTCGTTGTACGTACAGGTCGTGCAACAAACGAAGTAATGGTAGTACTTGTTACGAAAAAGCGTAAATTCCCGCAAGCTGAAGCAGCAGTGGAACTAATCAAACAACTCGTACCAAATGTCACATCGATTATGCAAAATATTAACGGTGAAAAAACAAATGTTATTTTCGGCAATGAAACGTTAAAACTTTGGGGCAATGACACTATTGAAGATACAATTGGTGACGTACGCTTCGAAATTTCAGCGCGTTCATTTTATCAAGTAAACCCAGAGCAAACGGAAGTGCTTTATAAGCAAGCATTAGATTACGCAGATCTTAAAGGGAACGAAACAGTTATCGATGCCTACTGTGGCATTGGTTCAATCTCATTATTCCTAGCACAAAAAGCGAAATCTGTAATGGGTGTAGAAATCGTACCGCAAGCAATTGAAGATGCGAAACGTAACGCTGAACTGAATGGTTTTACAAATACGTATTTCGAAGCAGGTCCAGCAGAAGAAGTCATTCCACGCTGGTACAAAGAAGGCAAAACAGCAGACGTTTTAGTCGTCGATCCTCCACGCAAAGGTTGCGACGAAGCACTGTTAAATACAATCTTAGAGCAACGACCAAAACGTGTTGTGTATGTATCATGTAATCCAGCTACATTGGCAAGAGATTTAAGAATCTTAGAAGATGGTGGCTATAAAACACAAGAAGTACAACCTGTAGATATGTTCCCTCATACAGCTCATTGTGAAGCAGTAGCGTGGTTGGAATTAGGAGAATAAAGAGCCCGAGAATCTAACAAAGATTCTCGGATTTTCCTTTATAGCAGTGTGCTCTTTAGTTTGTAATGCTAAGTATGGGTTATTAAAAGGTCCATAAAATAATGAAATGACAATTATTTAGGCAAAAATATTAGGAGGTTTATAAATGGATAACAATGATATTTTAATCAGAACAAGATACGCTCTAGATATAAAAAATAGAGATATGGTAGAGATATTTAAACTTGGTGGTATGGAAGTAACAAGAGAAGAAGTACCAAAAATACTTACAAAATCAAAAGATGAGTTCGAAGATGAAGTTAATATAGAAGAAAATGACGATCAGATAAAATGTGATTATAAGATGTTAGAGTCATTTTTAAATGGCTTCATTACTTTTAAAAGAGGAAAACAAGATTCAAAACCAGGACAACCAAAAGCTCCTGAACCGCATAAGGATCATGTGAATAATATGCTTCTTAAAAAATTGAAAGTAGCACTACAATTAACAACGGAAGATATGTTGGATATCCTTGACGATGGCGGTATAGCTGTTTCAAAAGGTGAATTAGGAGCTATATTAAGAAAACCAGGGCATAGAAATTATAAGGATTGTGGAGATAATTTCGCACGTAAATTCTTAAAAGGTTTGGCTGTAAGATATAGAGCGTAAGGGAATAGTATACTTAATTTTTAAAAAAAGCCTCTTTCTTTGGAAAGGGCTTTTTGTTTTAATCGAGCGGGTGACTGGCACCAAATACTTAAGGGAAGAGAAAGAGTACTTTTAAAATTTTATATAGTATAATAGACCTGAATC
Organism: Viridibacillus sp. d25.2; assembly: GCF_055456015.2. Taxonomy (NCBI): domain Bacteria; kingdom Bacillati; phylum Bacillota; class Bacilli; order Caryophanales; family Caryophanaceae; genus Viridibacillus; species Viridibacillus sp. d25.2. The sequence continues at coordinate 695,596 of NZ_CM196652.1, forward strand.
TTTAGAAGTGAAAGAGAGAGGAATTATTGTGAAAAGGATAATAGCATCACTTATGAGTATTATTGTCGTGCTTACTGTTTTATTTGCGGTGCCAGCTAAATCTGATGCAGCAAGGTATAAAACATTTGTATCGAAAGAATGGCTGATTTCTAATCAAAAGGAATTTAAAAAGGGATTTCCTAAAAAGCTTTCCAATGGATTAACAATGGCGGCTGTGAGGTATGATCCGTATTGGGGTGATTTTAGGGTACCCGCTGTCAAAAAAGGAAGTAAGATAATCTGGTCTGCTTCAAATATTATTGATTCAGAGGGTGTGATTATGCAATATACTTACGCAAAAAATGGCGATGTTTTTATCAACTTTTCTACCAGAACAAAATCTTCGTATTTTGGTGAAATAGTCGGTATTAACAAAAAAGGTAAGGTTATTTTTAAGAAAGTATTTAAAGACGATAAATATGCAGGAATTGAGTTTATATCGAGCAATCATGTCCAATTAACTAGTTATGGAAAAAAGGGTAACCATAAATTTTATAAGCTAACGCAAGATGGAAAGATGACTAAAACTTCTTATATTGATAAGGAATTTGCTACTTTAGCGAAAAATGGGGAATTGAGAGCTGCTCCAGGTAATGTAGGAATGACTTATAGATCTTTAAAAAAGAAAAATGAAGGCACATATGGCCTATCTGAATCTTTCCTTTGGCATACGACAACAAAAGAGAGTTATGGTTTCCTTTTTGGATATGGGAAAGTATATGAAAAAATTTATTCAAAACAAAAGGTTGTTGTGATCACTAAAGGATTATCTATAAATCAATCAGAACAAGAAATAGCTAAACAATTGAAGAGATATTTTGGAAAACCAGTAGCGAAAAGAGCTTATAAAGCTGGTAAATATTATGTAGCCTATGAAACTTATAAAGGCGATATACATTTTTATATCGGCACAAAGAAAGGTATTAATATGCTACGGTTTACGCCTAGTGAGGATTGGAAACTCTATTATATAAAATAAGCAATAAGTGAATATGTAAATATAACAGTGCCTTTCAACGACACTAATTCCTTGATGATAGGGGATAGCTGTATCAAAAGGCGAATTGGGCGCTAATTTAAGAAAACATAAAGATTGTGGAGATAATTTTGCACGAAAATTTTTAAAAGGCTTGGCAGTAAGATATAGAGCGTAAGGGAATAGTATATTCAATTTATTATAAAAAGTCTCTTTCTTTGGAAAGGGCTTTTTGTATTTTATTGATTATACTTTAACAATAAAATCACGAATATTAAAGGTGATTTTTTAAAAATGTATGATTAATTATGTTTAGTTAAATTTCTTTCATTTGTGGGTATGTTCCCACATACGACACATTGTGAAGCTGTGGCGTGGTTGGAGTTAAAAGAATAACCCTAACTTTAACTGTACTTTCCAACAAAAGCTTTTGTTAGGATGTGTCTTAGGTATATCTAATTTAATATTCGTTGAGATATAAAAAAGCAGACGGTTTAGAAGTGCGATAATGCACCTCTAATTGGCCGTCTGCTTTTACTGTTATTTTATGAATGAAGCGAGCTAATATTGTTGGGGTTAGCTCCTTTAATGGTTCTTTTGGGTTTAATTGTCGAAGAATATATGCTTTTAATTCCGCAACCTCTACAGTCGTATTATTTTCTTCATATTGCAGCATATTAAACTGTTGAACTATCTTTTCTATTTGAGGATTTAAAGTTGCCACAACACCGTCATAAGCGTCTTGATCAATCTTATCGTCTAATAACATATCAAGTGCCTTTTGTTTCTTAGTACGGAGGCTAGTTAGCTGCTTTTGAAACTTTTCAGTATCATTCACTGGTTTTGATTTTAATTTCTCCAAATGGTTGTCTAATAGCTTCTCCATAGAAGCAACCGAAATATTTGAAAAGTACAATGTATTAATGTCTTCTAATAATGCTTGAATTAGCTCTTTCTCAATAGTACAGAAATTGTCAGGACGGGCTTTCTTTCCGTATTTATTCTGGTGTCCACACACGTACCGATCACGTTTGAAATGCAGACCAGCACCACAATTTCCACAAATGAGTAAGCCTGTGAAGAGGTGTGATTGCTGTTGTGAGCGAATACGTTTTCGGGATTTGATTAATTGCTGTACTAATGCAAAGTCCTCTTTACTGATAATTGGCTCATGTGTATTTTCACGTACAATCCAGTCTTGCTCTTTATTAATAATACGCTTCGTTGTTGTAGGAGAGATGGTAGAGGTTTTCTTTGCTACCAAACAGCCTGTATAGGCCTCTCGTTCAAGGATTTGGCGTATTGTAGAGCCATGCCAAAATACATTGGCATTTTTATGTCCCTTTTCTTGAGCAGGCCTAGGAATGCCCTCATTAAACAAAGAGCGTCCGATTGCATCAAAGCTTTTCCCCTTAATATAAATATATTCTTCAAAAATTCGTTGAACAACTTCCGCTCTGCCACTAGTAAATACATATTGCTTGCCATTTTCTAAAGTGTTGCCATATGGTGCTTCGTCAAATCGTCCAGATTTAGCACGGACTTCATAAGAAGCTTTAACACGCTTACTAGTACGTGTAGCTTCCGTTTCTGAAAGCCATGCGAATAATCCGAAATTCATAGAATTATCCTCTAGCGTATTAATTGCTCCGTCTAATGTGATGAAATGAATTTGGTTTATGATTAATACATTTTTAAACTCGTATGAGAACTCTCCGTTTCTCGAAATACGAGATAACTCTTTCGCGAGTACGACATCAAACTTTTTATCTTTAGCATCTTGAATTAAATCTTAGATCCCTGAGAGATAGGAAGTATATCTTATTTTTCGATGATAATGATATTAAAAATTTATTAACTTGAAAATTAGAGCAAAATGAAGAGGGAATTGTCGATTATTTATCTGAGAAATGGGATCTATTAGTTTTAGATAATTAAGATTTTTTGGAGATTTGTATTTAATTGAGTATAGCTTTCGGTGAATTTCTACTACATATTTTTATTTTTAACCACCCTCAGCACTCACCGCATTGCGAAGCGGTCGCGTGGATGAAGTTGGTATAATAGAAAAGCAGTTGATATAGAAAAAATCTATACCATCTGCTTTTTTGTTTATAAAAATACCATTCAGGACCGATTTTCGTTAAAATAAACATTGCCGACTTTCACAAATAATAAATGTCCAAATGTACTTGTGTTTGATAATAAGTTATTAAGCATGATATAAGTGTAAAAGAAGTGGAACATTTGGCTTTATGTTTTTTGACCGAGAGATTGATGTTGTATCCATAGTGAGAGGATTTGAGTTTGAAATGATAGATAATTTTTGGCGTGATTTACCACGACCATTTTTTGTACTTGCACCAATGGAAGATGTGACAGATGTTGTTTTTCGTCACGTAGTAAGTGAAGCAGGTCGACCGGATGTATTTTTCACAGAGTTTACAAACTCGGATAGCTATTGTCATCCAGAGGGCATGAAAAGTGTGCAAGGCCGTTTGGTTTTTACAGAAGATGAACAGCCAATAGTGGCGCATATTTGGGGGGATAATCCCGAATATTTCCGTCAAATGAGTATTGGCATGGCAGAGCTAGGATTTAAAGGCATCGATATTAATATGGGCTGCCCAGTACCGAATGTGGCATCAAGAGGGAAAGGTAGTGGCCTTATTCTGCGTCCAGGTGTTGCGGCAGAACTTATTCAAGCAGCAAAAGCGGGCGGACTACCTGTCAGCGTGAAAACACGACTTGGCTATAACGATGTAAATGAGTGGGAGGAGTGGCTAACGCATATTTTAAAACAGGATATTGCGAACCTTTCTATTCATTTACGTTCAAGAAAGGAAATGAGCCAAGTAGATGCGCATTGGGAGCTAATTCCAGAAGTAAAGAAATTACGTGACCGTATCGCACCAAATACGCTACTAACAATCAATGGAGACATTCCTGACCGTCAAACTGGAATGCAGCTTGCTGAACAATATGGTATTGATGGTGTCATGATCGGGCGAGGTATTTTTAAAAATCCTTTTGCTTTTGAAAAAGAGCCAAAAGAGCATAGCAGTAAAGAGTACCTTGATCTTTTAAGACTGCAGCTTGATCTTCAAGATCAATATGCGGAAGTACTACCACGTTCAATCACAGGGCTTCATCGCTTTTTCAAAATTTATGTCAAAGGATTCCCTGGAGCTGCTGAATTAAGAAATCAATTGATGAACACGAAATCAACAGATGAAGTGCGTGCATTGCTTGATAACTTTGGAAAAGAATGTTGATGGGGCGGGAACAGTGAAATGGTGTACCTCTTAAAAAGTTAGAGAGAAAATGAATCACATCAACTCATGTGGACTTATCCTGGTGTTGCCACATACACTCTGCGTATGTAGAGTGCTGTTCACTGTTAGTACTAAAGGACAATTAAATAAGAATGTATTGGCGAAAATAGAAAAGAGGGGCGATGAGCCCCTCTTTTTTGTTGCCTAATTTAGTTTTGTAAAGTACCTTATCTCTTCTTTATCCGTATAAAAGCCAACAGATTCGTATAGAGATAAGGCTGAATTATTTGTAGTTAATACCATGAGAGTAGCTTTTTGTAGCTTATGAGATTTAAGATATCTCAAACCTTGTGTAAGCAAATACTTGGCAATACCGCGCTTCCTCCATGATTCACGAACAAAAACATCCTCTATTACACCATGGTCATCTTCTTGCCATGCCATTAATCCGCCAACAATAGCGTCTGTTTGACGTATGACCATGGATGTCCAAAGTTTGTTATTCTTGTATTCAGATAACCTATTTAGACCAAGTGGAGTGTCAGGCCAAATTTCAGCTTCTATATCGAGGTAATCTCTTTCCTCGCTAGATGTCTCCATGTTCCAGTGTGAGAATTGAAACTCCTCTTGAAGTTTTAACTCAGGAATCGGTTCATTCAAATCTCGATTCATGCTATACAAACTATTCAGAGGGAGGTATCCTTTTTGGATAAAAAACTGATTGTTTGCCGTTTCTTCCGAATCGTTACCAACACAAAGTATTGTTCCATATTCTTTAGGCAAAGTTTCTTTTAATTGAAGTGCTCTTGTGAAAAGATATTGATAGACTTTGTCGAGCAGAGCAATGTCATTTTCTCTTTCAGAAATGGTTTTAAGATTAACGTATATGGAGTGATTGTTCTCTTTTGAACGACCAGGAGGTACAACGTTAATGATGCTAACTTGCCCCTTAGCGACCATTTTCCCATCTTCAAATGCGCAATAAACGTTACTCCAATTATCTTCGTCCCCGACCCACCAAAATATTGCATTTTCTTTTGCTGTTACGGTTCGGTACAACTCGCCAAGTAAAGGCATGTCTTCATTTTCAAAGTTACGTATGAAAATCTCTGTTGATGATTGGTTCAAAATAATCCCCCTCAGTAGGAGATTTCGCAGGTAAAAAGGCTAGGTATGCGACTTCCCCTTAATAAATTTTTCCTTTTGACTTCAATTTCTTGTTAACAAAAACTGTTTTAAAAGGATATTATTACCTTTAACATTAACATAGCTACACCATCGTATCAAACATAATTTACAACTTTGGATAGTGCGAGCACGTTAGCCATATTTAATCTTTCCAAAGACTAAAATTTCTTCATCTTGAATGTCATTTGATGCCTTTATATGATTATATTTAAATCCCTTTTTCAGAGGTTGATAAAGAAGATGACAATCATATCTTTATCCCAATATTAGTAGGCATTGTCTTAGCCTTTCTATATGTTATTTTTATGGCAAATATGTAGGTGATGTCATAAGGAATCCAGAAATACTATTGCAACTAACAAGAAACTGGAGGATCGTAAGAATGGATTATCGTAGTTGAAATTAAATAGTTAAAACATGAAAGAACGAATTCCAGTTAAAAAAGGGATTCGTTCTTTCTGAAATTTATTATTATAATAAACCTTTTGTACGTTTTTCAGCCATTTCTACGAGGCGTTTAGTGATTTCCCCACCAACTGAACCGTTTGCGCGAGAAGAAGCTTCTCCTCCAAGTTGTACACCGAACTCTTGTGCAATTTCATATTTCATTTGATCAACCGCTTGTTGAACACCTGGTACTTCGAGTTTATTTGAACTTCGGTTAGCCATAACTTTCACCTCCTCGTGATATTAGAATGGACAAGGATTTGATTTTAATACATTTAGTGAAGAGGTGGAAAGTTCATCCTACAAATTGTTTTAGGCTGCTACAGCAATATAAACGCCTCTTTGAATCATCTTCAAAAAAACAAAAAAATTTTAACGAAGCTTTTGATTAAAGGAATTTTAAATTGTGTTTTTGAAATGAAAATATAGCAATTAAAAAAAAATTTTATTCTGTAAAACCGAATGGAGGCGTAATGATTTTTATAAAACTAAAGGGCAATCAATGCGAGCTTTACAGAGTCTAGTTCTTTTTGTTTAATATCTTCGAAAGAAAAGTAGTTAAATTGTACTTTTTACTTCGTATGATAAAATGGTATAAAGAAGTATCTAAAATGGATCTTTTATTACTTTCTCTAAATATATGAATTAGAATGGTGAGTGAATAAACGATGTTAAGTGCATTTAAATCTAGAAAAGAAGATATAGAAAAGTTTAATCAAAAAATTGACGAATTAAATTCCAAGCTAGATGTAAAGGATAACGCATTTCAAATTTTCTTAAATGAATTACATAAAGAATTAGTTTCTACAATTGAACAACATGACCTAGTAAATGACCAACATATGATTTTAGGTAAAATGGTGGGAGAAATATTAGAGGAGTTTAATAATGTAGAAGAAAGCACGATTAAATCAAACGATATATCGGATAACGCATTAGTTAAAGGTACTTCTTTAATTACTTCATCTGACAAAATGGTTACTTTATCCGAAAAGAGTAAAGAGGCAGTTGATGGAGTAGAAAAATTAATCGATAACTTAGGCGAGCAGTCTAGAAAAACTTCTTCTAGCATGGATCAACTCAGTGAGCGCTCTAAACAAATCGCAGAAATTGTCAACGTAATTAGTGATATTTCCAATCAAACAAATTTATTAGCTTTAAATGCTTCGATTGAGGCGGCAAGAGCAGGAGAACATGGCAAAGGATTCTCTGTTGTAGCAGATGAAGTGCGAAAGCTAGCCGAGAGTACGAAGGCTAGTACTGCAGATATAGCAAATCTTACTAATAAAATACAAGAACAAATTTTGGAAGCAGTCAAAGATAACCAAACGAATATGCATCTAGTCAATGAAGGCATAAAAACGAGTTCCGAAACATCTGAACAAATTAATTTATTACTAAAAATCATTACAAATGTTCAAGGTGAAGTTAATGAATTACTAAACAATATAAAAAATCAAAAAACCTCTAATGAAGAAGTAATTAATAATTTCAAAACGACAACATCCTTATTTGATGAAACGAATAAAGTATTAATGAATCATATAGACGAATCAGAAATTGTTACGGTCAAACTATTACAAGCAGTCGAAAAAGTAAAAAGCTTTCCAATCAATAAATAAATCTAAATACCAGGCTCTCAGATAAACTCATTTTATCAGAAGCCTGGTATTTTCATACGAACGAACTTCTGATTGGCACCAACATTAGGAGGAATTGATTAAATGAAAGCGTGAGCAGATTAAAATGAGCCTAAATAGGTTAAATTGGAACGTGAGTAGATCAAATGAGCGTCTGAATAGGTTAAATGAAAGCGTGAGTAGAAAAATGAGCGTCTGAGTAGATTAAATGAAAGCACGAGTAGGTTAAATCCGAGCATGAGTAGGTTAAATGAAAGCCTGAGTAGATTAAATAAGAGTCTGAATAGGTTAAATTGAATGATGCCAAAAAATAAAATAAAATTCAAGAAAGTTTTTTATCAAAGGAATTTTGAATAGTATTGTTGAATTAAAAATATAGCGAACGGTGCGAATCACCAATACTACTTAAGTTAGTATAGTAGAATTAGATTAGATTTTAACAGCATCTTTGACTAGTGAAGTGGTGGTACTCATTCGCGGCAAATACGGAAAGTATGGAAAAAGAAAAGCATTTCAATTGGTATTTACCCATTGTTTCACCTACTTGCTGAATTAAAGAAAACATATTATAAATTAAATGCACAAGTAATCGAACGGATGATTGGCGTCAAAAATTAAATTTGATATAATAGAGTATCGTCTTTATTAGGAGGAAATGGATTGTCAGTAGAAATTGGTAGCAAGGTACAAGGTAAGGTTACAGGAATCACAAATTTTGGTGCGTTTGTTGAGTTGCCAGATAAGGTGACAGGACTTGTGCACATTAGTGAAGTTGCAGAAGCTTACGTAAAAGATATTAATGAACATCTTAAAGTTGGGGATCAAGTAGAAGTGAAGGTCCTAAGCGAAAAAGAAGGAAAAATTGCTTTATCTATAAAAAAAGCGATTGATAAACCTGTTGAAAATACGTCTTCTTATACGAAGCGCCCATATCGCCAGAAGGATAATCGTCCACGAGGTAATTTCCAACCGAAGGAAACCTTTGAAGATAAGATGGCTAAATTCTTAAAATCAAGTGAAGATAACTTATCCACTTTAAAACGCAGCACCGAGTCTAAACGCGGTGGAAGAGGCGGACGAAGAGGGTAATTATAGATAGCAGAAGAAACACACATCTTTTAAGATGTGTGTTTCTTTAATTTTATGGCCCATAGTCACTTACACTGCTTATACTAGATACCTTATTATGGGTTTAGTCTTTGTTTTAGTTGAAATTGCATACATAAATATAAGTAGAAACGGACATCTTATCAACAAGGAGGTGGACCCTACTATGTCGATAATCGGTGTAGAGCAATCGTTAACGAATGTATCTGAGGCTTTACTTGCAAAGGGTTATGAAGTCGTTGAATTGAAACATGAAGCGGATGCAACGGGTGTAGATTGTTGTGTCATTACAGGGTTGGACAATAATGCACTAGGTATCCACGATACGTCCATTCAAGGTTCAATTATCGAAGCGGCTGGCCTATCAGCAAATGAGGTCTGTCAAAAAGTAGAAGAAAAACTTAATCTACATTAAAAACAATGCCAGGTCTAGTATCGACCTGGCATTGTTTTATTATGCGTATAGTAGCGGTCGCCTATTAGATGATACAAGCTGGGGAGCTTTGTTCAGTGATGTTTTCCGAGATAAACTAAAAGAACAGGGATTTGATCCAGATGAATTAGTGAAAAAGTTTACTGATATATTGCGGGGGTCGGGGTCCTTTTTACCATTAAGGATGTATAAATACCGCTGTTCCTATAGGAATAATACTAGCCAATTCCTCTACATCCTCATTATGCATGCGAATACAACCGTGTGATACTGCTTTGCCAATTGAACTTGGATCATCTGTTCCGTGAATTCCATACGTATCTCTTGATAAGCTCATCCACATCGTTCCGAATGGGCCTCCGGGGTTAGGTGCTTTATTAATAATAATAAATTGCCCTAAAGGTGTATTGGTTAACATTTTTCCAACCGCAATGGGATATTGCTTTTGTAAAACACCATCTTTATATAATCTAAGCCAACGATTGTTGAGTGAAACATCAATTTGATATGGAATCGTATTAGGGTCAGGAAAACCTGGAATAACAATAGGTTGACCAATATAAAGTACATTTGGATTTATAGATGGATTCGCGCTAATAATTGCGGATAGTGGAGTACGATAATCTCTAGAAAGTTGAAAGAGTGTTTCACCTTGTTTAACCGTATGAATCAGTGTGATCACCTCCAAAGTTGTTACAGTACATTATATGTTTGTTATATATATAGTTTCATAATACGAAAATTGTACCGCTATTCTTATTTAGCTTTATGTTAGAAAGGATTACTGTAGAGCCTTTAGCCTTAACAGTATAAAGCAGACTATAGACTGCCACTACATCGTTTTTCCGTACTTTAGAAACAGTGATTTTATCATTATTTCCTTTTAAATATTAGTCACTTAAAATATGTTCTGTAAATACATCGCTAGTTTAATAGGTTTTTAAGGATATACTATTTGAACAACAAATTGGTGATTTATGTTACAGTTGTGGGGTAATGTACTTGAAATGATAAATAAAGGGGAGTTAATATGAAATTTACAAAGACCTTATTTGTTTCATTGGCAATGATTTTATTTGTTATTACAGGGTGTTCTAATGGAAAAGTTGACACAGAAAAATATATAGAAGTAGAAAAACGTATTGGTGATGAAAATAAATATGAAGTCTTCAAAAAAATTACTGATAATAAACAAGTTCAAAAGGTAAGAGATATTATATTAGATAGGGATGATTGGAAAAACAGCGAAGTAGATATGGAACGTCCTGCTGATTACAATTTTGTGTTTCAATATAAAAGTGATAAAATGTCAGCAAAAGCAGCGTTATATGAAATTTGGATAAGTCCAAATAAAGATAAAGTGGATGTTGTAGTAGGAAGTGAATATGTTCAACTAAACGAGGAAGAATCAACTGATTTATTTGAAATATTAACAGGAGAAAAGCTTTCCGATTTGTGATTGGATAGTACGGATAAGCTATTTTAATCAAACTTTATTCTAAAACTGCAAAGAGAGGGTAGGGGAGTGTTATCTATTCTGAACTGTACCCCAAATTTTAGACATAATCTAAAATTTGAGGTGCTATTATTTTGGTTAAATTTACAATTGAAGAAAAAGTTAATGCAATAACATAACACGCTACTTAAATGGAAGTGAAGGTTATTCAACTATTGCAAAAGACATTGGAGTTCATTATAGTAAACTTCAATTTTGGGTTAAAAAATATCAATATCATAGAAAAAAAGCTTTACTAACAAACCAGTTATTTCAGTAGAATCAGACTTTTCTTCATCTTATCCAACTAGATTAGATACTCTCTTTGACTTGTGCTCGAAATTTTTCATCTTTTAAAAATTTTAATTGAAACTCATTAATATTGCGTGAGAGCTTTTTTTGCTCTAATATAGTTAGATCATTTGCAAAGAATACAATCTCCGTCTTATTTTGTTCTTTATCTGTTGCATACATTGCAATTGTAAGAACAAATGCAGTAGAACCTCCTTTTTGTCCCGCATGAACAAGCCATTCACGATTTTTTTGATTTTTCATTAATTGCTCCATTACAGGATCAAGATATCTATACACATTTTCTTTTAAATAGGTTTTACGATTCAGTTTATTCATCATCGATACATAATCTCTTGTAGTAGATCTAGGCAAACGGTTAGACCAATTTTTTTGGAAATCCATATCTAAATTTTTTATTAATTGTTTTTTTTTTGATCAGAGAGTGGTTGATTTATCCATCTATTATGAATATCTATTGCTCTGCTACGATATTCAGACATATCCATGTCTTTCATTAATTCTAGTATTTCTTGTTTCGATAAATTCTTTTCAATCATCAATTGAGTAGGTATGTATAATGCACTTGCAGTTGGATACAAAAGGTCATGATTTAAGATTCCTAAACTCTTTGGAACCTGATTGATATTTTGAAGACCAAGTACCTCAATCATGTACTCTGTATTTGCATTAGAGCTATAAGCAATCATTCCATTTGCTACTTCACATAATGGAACACTATCTATATCAACTCTTTTCCATTGCTTAATCCATTCTTAATGTGCCCCACCATCTGTTTTTGGAATATAAAATTTATCCAATTCTTTTAATCTTACTTTTTTGTTTGGATCAATTTTCCCTTCTGCTGCTTGTTGGGCATATTCAATTGCTATTATAATTTTAACAGTACTTGCTAGAGGAAGTAGCTGGTTCGTGTTAATATCTATCCAATTTTGATCATTGTGTCTTATAGATAATGAAACATTTCCACTTTCTAATTTTTCTTTGATAAAACGTGTGATGTATTTAGGATCTGGCTTTTTCTTTCCCCTCCGAGATATCAAAGTTACAATTCCTCTTATTAAAACTAATGAAGTTACTACACCTACAATAATCCATAATGCTATTTTAAATTTGGTAATTACCTCCTTTATATTCAATTAGAAAACTATGAAGTTACAACCTGGGTATTGTAACATAATTTTACATTTAATATAATTTAATATTGGTTTTAATGGTTCTGTGATTTTCTTTCCCATCTACCTTCATGATTGCTATAACTGATAAGACAAAGAAAAATTGGCGTGCTTGTCGATGTTAATGTTTTATTTCAGATGTATTATTCTGTATTATTCAGACATGCGTTCATGAATAATACTATCCCATTTGTATTTATAGAGTACTACCATCGACTGCTTTCCCCGAAGGCAAAAAAATAGTCTTTTAACCCTTTAAAATTCTTCTATTTCACGAGCGACTATAGGTATGCAGCCATCGGCCAGAGGAACAGAGACAATGGGTAGAGAAAAAGAGGACGTTTTAAAGATAGGGCAAAGAACGGGGATAAGAGGATATAAATACGTTTTGTATATACCGAGTATATTTGAAGGTCAGGTGATTGGTTTGTAAGGATATAAGGCAATTGTTTTAGAAAAAATGAAGTAATTCTTAAATTCATTAAAAAGTTATTAATTTCACGGTTTATATAAATAGGATTAGCATTAATGATTGAGATTTTATTATTAGGGGCATTTTCAAACCTATAATTAAAAATTTATTTCAGCAGCAACAAAAAGAGAATGAGGGAGTGTTCTATTCGTCACTCTCTTTATTTAATTTAAGGTAGAAATTTATCAACAGTTCTATTTAATACCTTCAAGTAGTGATCATTGATTGTCTTAATCGACTTATGACCTGTTTGTTTGGCTACTGTCGCTAAATCTGCGCCACGCTCATGCATATTGAAACGAGTTTAAGGATGCTACCAATTAAATAATCTTCAGCCTGCAAGTAATACTTTTTTACATACTCCTGTATCGCCATAACAGTATCTAATATTAGCCTTTTTTCTTCGCATACTTTTTGTTTCTTCAAATAAACATCACCGATAAATCATCTAAGTAAAAATCCTTAATCTGTAGTAGGCGACATGCTGTAATTAAATTAACTAAACAAATTGCTTTCGGGAATGAATCATTATTGGGTATCATTATTTCTCTAATTTCATACTATGTTATAAATCAGGCTAAGAATGGAGGGAAGGCTATAGACATTTTAAGTAAGTTTAAGATTTACCGTGAAGAAGAGAACAGACTGAAGTGGGAAGGCACGTTTGCGGATTACTTAAGTATTGTGAAGAAAAGGCCGGAAGTTGCTCAAACAGCCCATTCACGTGTGTACAATATGATTAAAAGCTCTGGATTAGAGGAACGAGACGGACATAAATTATTTAGCTTTTTTGGACAAGAAATTTTTGGGCTCGAAACAGCAATTGAACGATTGGTAGAAGAATATTTTCATCCTGCAGCAAGAAGATTGGATGTTCGTAAGCGGATTTTATTATTAATGGGTCCCGTGAGTGGAGGGAAATCGACCATTGTGACATTGCTAAAGCGGGGGCTTGAGCAATATTCACGAACGGATGAAGGTGCAGTATATGCCATAAAAGGATGCCCGATGCATGAGGATCCACTCCACCTAATTCCACATCATTTGCGAAAAGATTTTTATGAAGAGTATGGTTTACGTATAGAAGGTAATTTATCGCCTTTAAACACGATGAGGCTTGAAAAAGAATATGATGGACTTATTGAAAATGTTATGATTGAACGCATTACCTTTTCAGAAGATAAACGTGTTGGAATTGGGACATTTACACCTTCTGATCCGAAATCACAGGACATCGCTGATTTAACTGGTAGTATCGATTTTTCAACGATTGCGGAATTTGGTTCTGAATCAGATCCTCGTGCATATCGATTTGACGGGGAACTAAACAAGGCAAACCGAGGCATGATGGAGTTTCAAGAAATGCTTAAATTAGATGAAAAGTTTTTATGGAACTTATTATCATTAACGCAAGAAGGAAATTTTAAAGCGGGCAGATTTGCATTAATTAGTGCCGACGAATTAATAGTTGCCCATACGAACGAAACTGAATATCGATCGTTTATTTCAAATAAAAAGAACGAGGCACTTCACTCAAGAATTATTGTGATGCCTATTCCTTATAATTTAAAAGTAAGTCAGGAAGAACGGATTTACGAGAAAATGATTAACGAAAGCGATATGGCACATGTTCATATTGCTCCTCATGCATTAAAAGTCGCTGCAATTTTTTCCGTCTTAACAAGACTAGAAGCACCTAAAAAGCAAAGTATTGACCTTGTGAAAAAGATGCGTATGTATGACGGAGAAAGCGTGGAAGGCTACAATTCAGTTGATGTAGAGGAATTGAAAAAAGAGTATCCAAATGAAGGTATGAATGGTATTGATCCACGTTATATTATAAATCGAATTTCATCTGCCATTATTCGAAAAGAAGTGCCGTCAATTAATGCATTAGACGTTTTGCGTTCACTTAAAGATGGGCTTGACCAACATGCTTCGATTTCCCAAGAAGATCGGGAAAAATTTATAAATTATATTGCAGTTGCAAGAAGAGAATACGATGACATTGCGAAGAATGAAGTTCAAAAAGCATTTGTCTACTCGTATGAAGAATCTGCAAAAACTTTAATGAACAATTATCTCGATAATGTTGAGGCTTATTGTAATAAAAATAAAATTCGAGATTTCCTTACTGGAGAAGAAATGAATCCAGATGAAAAACTAATGCGGTCCATAGAAGAACAAATTGGAATTTCGGAAAATGCGAAAAGAGGATTCCGAGAGGAGATTTTGATTCGCATTTCGGCTTATGCAAGAAATGGGAAGAGGTTCGAATATCATTCTCATGAAAGATTAAGAGAAGCAATTCAAAAGAAATTGTTTGCTGATTTAAAAGACGTTGTGAAAATTACAACGTCCTCAAAAATGCCTGATGAATCTCAGCTTAAAAAGATTAACGAAGTTGTCGCAAGGCTTATAGATGAGCATGGCTATAATTCAACTTCTGCAAATGAATTATTACAATATGTAGGTAGCTTACTGAATCGTTAATGATTTAATAGGGGGTGTCCAGGTTAATTTTAGGGCACTCTTTTTTATTTATCAAAAGAAGTCAAACAATTCTAAAAACTAACATATTATAAGAAAAGTGACTTCCTCTTTTAAGAAATCTCAGGTAATATGTAAAGCTTTCAGAAAGAAATACTTAGTGATTCTATATTAAGAATCAATGTTCTTTTCGACTATGGTGGAACGTCAGTTGCTAATACGCTTCAGAGAAATTGACTTTATAGATGGGTGAGGATAAAAATGAGCGGAAATCAGGATAAACGCTTTGTCATCTCTCAGGAAAATTGGTCCCTCCATCGCAAAGGGCACCAAGATCAACAGCGCCATATGGAAAAAGTAAAAGATGCAATAAAAAATAATTTACCAGATTTAATAAGCGAAGAAAGTATAGTTATGTCAAACGGTCGTGAGGTTATTAAAATTCCTATACGATCTCTGGATGAATATAAAATTCGCTATAACTACGATAAATCAAAACATGTTGGTCAAGGACAGGGAGATAGTCAGGTAGGTGATGTAGTAGCACGAGGTCCTAAACAAGGGGATAAAGGTAAAGGTGCAGGAAATGGTAAAGAAGCAGGTGACAAACCTGGTGAAGATTACTATGAGGCAGAAGTTAGTCTAGAAGAGATAGAGAATGCCTTATTTAAAGAGTTAGAGCTACCCAACTTAAAACAAAAAGAAATGGCAGATATCACAACCGAAAAAATTGAATTTAACGATATTCGAAGAAAAGGACTTATGGGTAATATCGATAAGAAGCGTACAATCTTAAATGCGATTAAACGTAATGCTATTAATGGAAAAGCAGAGATTACACCTATCCATAATGACGATTTAAGATTTAAGACGTGGGATGAAGTGACAAAACCTGAATCAAAGGCAGTAGTCCTTGCGATGATGGATACAAGTGCCTCGATGGGTAATTTTGAGAAGTATTGTGCAAGGAGCTTTTTCTTTTGGATGACAAGATTCTTGCGCTCTAAGTATGAAACGGTTGAAATTGAATTTATTGCTCATCATACAGAAGCAAAGGTAGTATCCGAAGAAGATTTCTTCTCTAAAGGGGAAAGTGGGGGAACACTTTGTTCTTCCGCCTATTTAAAAGCATTGGAACTTATTAAGCAAAAATATAATCCAGCTAGATATAATATTTATCCTGTACATTTTTCGGATGGAGAAAACATGTCAACGGATAATGAAAAGTGTTTGAATTTGGTCCAGGAATTAATGAAATTATCCAGTATGTTCGGGTACGGAGAAGTGAATCAACATAATCGTTTTTCTACATTAATGTATAACTATAAAAAAATCGAGGATCAGAAATTTCGTTACTATATATTGAGACATAAAAGTGACGTTTATGAAGCGTTAAAAAGCTTTTTCCAAAAAGTGGAGTCTTAAGTTAGAAACGGATGGTGCTAAGCGCTCATTCCCTAATAACACACACGGGGGGATTTAGATAAATGGAAAAAGAGCTTCACCAAGCGATTGATGAAATTACGGAAATTGCGACCGGGTTTGGTCTAGACTTTTACCCAATGCGTTATGAAATATGTCCTGCGGATATTATTTATACATTTGGAGCATACGGTATGCCTACTCGTTTTTCACATTGGAGTTTCGGTAAACAGTTTCACAAAATGAAGCTACAATACGATTTAGGTTTAAGCCAGATTTACGAGCTTGTTATTAACTCTAATCCTTGTTATGCATTCTTGCTCGATACGAATAAATTAACTCAAAATAAGCTGATTATCGCGCATGTATTGGCTCATTGTGACTTTTTTAAGAATAACGTTCGCTTCTCAAATACAAGGAGAGATATGGTCGAAAGTATGACAGCTACGGCTGAACGTATTGCCAACTATGAAATGCTCTACGGAAAGGATGAAGTAGAACAGTTTTTAGATGCTGTTTTAGCTATTCAAGAGCATATTGATCCATCTATACAACGACCTAAGCTGTTAACATATGAAAACGATATAGATGAAGATGAGGATGTTGCCCGTAAAACGCCTTATGATGATCTTTGGAGAATTGATGAAATAGTAAATGAACAGAAGACAATACGACAAAAAAAGAAACAGTTTCCGCCATATCCAGAAAAAGATTTATTGCTATTCATCGAGCAACATAGTCGTGAACTAGAAGAATGGCAACGAGATATATTAACGATGATGCGCGAAGAAATGCTCTATTTTTGGCCACAATTAGAAACGAAAATAATGAACGAAGGTTGGGCTTCTTACTGGCATCAACGTATTATGAGAGAGCTAAATTTAACAACGGATGAATCGATTGAATATGCGAAGTTAAATGCAGGAGTTGTCCAACCGTCTAAAACGACGATTAATCCATATTATCTTGGTTTAAAAATTTTTGAAGATATTGAGAAGAGATATGATAATCCAACTGAAGAGATGCAGAAATTAGGGATCAAAAAACACTCTGGTCGAGAGAAAATGTTTGAAGTACGGGAAGTCGAATCGGACATATCCTTTATCCGAAACTATTTAACCAAGGACTTAGCGAAGAAAGAGGATCTTTATTTATTTGAAAAAAAGGGCAATGAATATAAAATTACAGATAAAGATTATGAGCATGTACGCGATCAACTCGTATCCATGCGTGTGAACGGTGGATTCCCATATATTGTTGTGAAGGATGGAGATTACTTACGAAATGGAGAATTATATCTAGTTCATGGGTATGAAGGAATGGAACTAGATACACGCTATTTAGAAAATGTACTACAGTATATTTATCAGCTGTGGGGGCGCCCTGCTCATGTAGAAACGTATAGTGAAGAAAGGACGGTTCTCTATTCATTTGACGGGAAAAAGAATTCCCGGAGATTTTTGTGAAATTAAATATGAAATTAAAGAGCTCTTGAAATTGAAATATCTCGAACACCTTTCTGCCCAGTTTCATATGTATATAGAGGAAGGGGCGAATTAGATGGTTTCAACTGAAACAATTAATATTGAAGGTTCTATGTTCAAGGCTGTTACTGTAAGTTTACCTAAAACGACGTTGTTAACGATTTCGAATGACGTAGGTTATATTATGTGTGGTGCGTTAGATGTTGGACTTTTGAATACTAAATTAGCCGATCGTAAAATAATTGCTGGTCGAGCGGTTGGTGTGAAAACAATAGAACAATTGTTAAACGCGCCACTTGAGTCCGTTACCCTTGAAGCAGAGCAATTTGGCATTGTTAAAGGAATGATTGGGGCAGATGCATTGTTAAAAATGACTTAAATGCTGCTAACACTAAGAAATGAATAGTAGTAATGATCTTTAGTTAAGCTAGAAAACATTATAATAATTGAGCTAAAGGGTCAATCTCCATTACGTAAAGTAATAGGAGGTTGATCTTTTATTTTTATATGGCAAGTCATTGCTGCAAGCTTTCCTCATAATAATGGAGTTACAGGAAACAATAATATGAAAGCGAAAAGATTGAAAGGATGTATTATTGTGGACTTTTTTCATGCACAAGAAACGCTTACAGCAATTCAATGGATTCTTCGAGCAATTGTTGCTTTTCTTTTTTTACTCATTGCAGCAAAAGTTATGGGGCAACGTTCTATTTCTCAGTTAAGATTACTCGATTTTGCTATGGCAATCACTATAGGTAATATCATTGCCCATCCCTTGTCTGATGAAGGATTAGGGATGAAGGGTTCCATGATCACCATGTCATCTTTAGTTATTCTATATTCAGTATGCGTATACTTGAGCCTTAAATGGGTCCCATTTCGACATATTATAGATTCTTCCCCAATCCTACTCATAAAGAATGGACAAATTATTTCGAAGAACTTAACAAAGGCCAAGATTTCCGTCGATTTACTTTTATCTGAACTAAGGAAAGAAAAAATAGAAGATGTTCAAAAAGTTGCCCTTGCTTTATGGGAGCCGGATGGATCGATTTCAAGCTTTTTATATCCTCAATATCAAACACTAACCAGGGCGGACATGAAGATAGCACCTGAATCATTTTCTCTGCCTACTGTACTTATTAAAGAGGGTAAAATTGATTATTATGAGTTAAATAAAAAGGATATTAGTGAGGATTGGCTAAAAAGCGAAGTCACTTCAACGTATAACATAGATATTAAAGGTGTATTATTAGCGACAATTGACAAAAATGATAACTTGCAGGTTTTTCTATATTAGTAGAGGTTCACTTCTTTTAATTTAGGAATGCATTTTTTGGCCATGCATCTACAATAATGGATCGATCTTCATGTGAATGTACGGCAACCTAAAGTGTTATGCGAGCATCTGGAAGGTCAGAGGGATGACTATGAAGTAGCTTTCATTACATAACCACAAAACAAATACTTGATCTTTGCAAAACGGTGAATTCAGAACAGCTTAATATAATGAAAGGATGGATCATAGATATGAAAATATTCAATGGTCCTTTTTTGCGTGTAGGATTATTTAGAAAGTATCAGAATGCGTATGAAGTGAAAGACATAAAAGCAATTTCTATCGATAAATATTAAATGTCTTATCAAAAAAATATACTTGGATTATTAAAATTGCTGATATAAGGAAAACACTACGAAACAACGTGAAGGTAATTTTACCAATTGCTGAATATACATTTTAAGTATTTTCACAGATTCGGAAATACTTAAAATGTTAATAGAAACTGAAACTATAAAAGAGTCTGTGGCTGACATAGTAGAAAAAAATCCATTATCAAATCCTAATTTTGCTATATGTGACAATTTTGTGAATCTCGCTGTCGATAAAATTAGATAGAATTTTATTCAACTTCTAGTGGAAATCAGGTCTTTAAAGATAAATTATCGGAAAATTAAGGAGACACAGTTACTATTAAAAAAAATATAATTTAATATTATGTATAAAATATGGTAAATTTGGAATACAATAAGATGAGAAGGATGAAATGTTATTTAGGGGGAATATTGTGAATCTAATTACAAAAAAAGTAGTAGCAGTTGGAGTAAGTTGTGCATTATCTTTTTCTCTAGTTAGTAGTTTAAAAGTAGAAGCAAATACTAAATCTATCACTGCTAAATTACACTCGCTTAGTAAAAATTACCAAACACCTAAGATTGAAAAGACGGCAAATTATAGTGAGGACACAATTATTGTTAAATACTCGAGTCCGTTAAGCACAAGCGATCATCGCAAAGCTGGTGGAACGGTTGTGAATCAAATCAGCGGACTTAAATATGTGGCTATAAAGGTCAATAATAAGAAAAAGCTACAACAAACAATTCGAAATTATCAAAAAAATAGCAAAGTTGTTTCTGTAGGTCTCAGTCCAAAGTATAAGTCTACGGGTACAATAGATCCAAAAATAAGTGAGCAGTATATGCATAACTTATTAAAAACGGCGGATGCCCAAAAGCTAACTGGGAAGAATCAGGTAAAGGTAGCGGTTATCGATACGGGGATTGATCGTAATCATCCTGAATTAAAAGGATCCATTCTTTCAAGTACAAACACTATAAACCCAATGAATCCAACGACGGCTGACATACATGGAACGCATGTTGCTGGGATTATCGCTGCAAAAAAAGATAACGGTATCGGTGGTTACGGCTTAAATCCAAATGCAAAGATTCTATCTTATGATGTCTTTGACGGAGATCAATTTACATTAGATTATACGATTGCAAATGCAATTTTAAAAGCGGTGGATCAAGGAGCGAATGTTATTAACATGAGCTTAGGTGGGGGTGTTCCCTCTAGTGTTCTAGAAGCAGCTGTAGAAAAGGCGATTAGTAGTGGTGTTGTTGTCGTTGCAGCAGCAGGAAATCAAGGGTCCGATATGCCAGTTTATCCAGCTAAGTATGAAGGTGTAATTAGTGTAGGTTCTGTAAATAGCGATAAAAAGTTAAGTGAATTCTCATCATATGGTGCCTCTACTGACGTGGTAGCCCCTGGAGATAGTGTGTATGCTCCATATTATGACACACAAAAAGGATCGAGTTTTGCAAAGTTAAGTGGGACATCTATGGCTTCACCAGTAGTTGCTGGAACAGTAGCCTTGCTGTTATCCAAGCATCCAAACCTAAAACCGGTTGAAGTGGAGTATATTTTAGAAAAAACAGCGAAAGATTTAGGCGCAAAAGGATTTGATCATAAGTACGGGAATGGTCTCATTGACCCAGTTGCTGTGATGAAATATGATGTTAAAAAGATCCCTTCTTTAGTGAAAGAAACGTGGGGAGAAAAAGAAATTTTAAAGAACGCGGAGCAGCTTACGATTCCTGCGCAAGTAAAGCATTCATTTACAAAACCTTCAGAACAGAAGTGGGTTAAAATTCCTGTAGAAAAGGGTGAGTACATCCAAACGTCATTGGTTAGTGCAGCTCAGTATGATTATAAAATGAGTATTCATTTCTATGGGAATGGTCAAAAGCAATTAACGGATGTCAATGATGTGACAGAAGGAAAAACAGAAGGAAAGCTAATCCAAGCACCGTTTAGTGGAACAGTGGCAATTGGTGTAAAAGATGTGAATGGTAGTTTCGATGTTTCGGGTCAGAAGCAGTCAACCTTTACATTACAAGTAGACAAGATTGCTCAACTTCCTAAAGATGAGTCAACATTAGAAAAACCAATTAAAATAGAAAAATGGCCATTTAATCAAGAAAAGCTTTATATGACAGGGGAAAATGGTGATGATGACTACTTCCACTTCACATCAAAAGAAGCACAATTTATGAAGTTTGAAGTTACGGGGATACCGGGAGTGGATATAAGCGCCTCTGTTTATAATAAGGAACAGCTATTCCCTGCACCATCTGAGGAAGCAGGAATAGAACTTCCCGCAGAAGAAATGCCAGCATTATATACAAGTAATACGAACGGTTTTGGAGAAGGTGAAACACTATCGTTTCAAACTGAACCTGACAAAGAATATTATCTAAAAGTGACTAATAAAAGCTCATTATTTAATGGTAATATACTTCAAATGTTGTTTAGTTTAATGGGAGGCATAAAAGAAAGTAAACCTGCTGAGTCAGCTCTTCCGTATAGTGTTAGTCTTGTAGGAAAGACGATTCCAGCGGATGAAGATAACTATACTAGTATGAAAGAATCGTCAGGGGTTAATCAACTATTTATGAATATTACTCTGAACGAAGAGTCAGGGCAAAATGAACAAACACAGAATGAACAAACACAGGATGATTCAGAACGAATCGCCTTATTAGATTCAGTAGCTCTCCCTTACGAATTAGGTGGAACTATTCAGGGATACCTTCAAAATACGATGGATGACGATTGGTATAAATTAGATTCTTCTAGCGCTGGTATTTATCAATTCCAATTACCTACTCCAACGGAAAATATTCCAATTGTAGAAATATATGAGGTAGTGAAGGAAGAAGATGAAAATGGCAAGCCACAGCAAATATTATCTAATATTTCAGCTAATGTGGATTGGTTTTCAGAGGAATGGATAAAAGGTGAATTTGTAGCGAGTTTAAAAGCAAATAAAACGTATTATCTTGCCATTAAACCAAACTACGATACGTTCCAAATTCCGTATGATGGATATAAGGTGACATCTAAAGTTCTTGTTGAGAACCCTGCTGATAGCTATGAAGAAAATGACCGACCAGAGCAAGCAAAAAAACTACCTGATACTGGTGTTACGGCAAACTTCTCTACAGCAAATGATATTGATATGTACTATTTTACTGCAAAAGAGAACGCGGTATATGGAGGGAAATTCTCTCGTACGCCACTTACTTCCTCGCTTAAAGCGAAGTATCCAAAAGAGTTACTGAGCCCTTATTATGGGTACATGGAAATTACCGAGGATATCAATAAAAATCACAAAATAGATGAGGAGGAAATGGAATACAAATCATACCTATTAAAAAATACGGAAGATGGTACGACAACAGGCTCCTTTGCTGCGAAAAAAGGAAAATCGTATTTTGTTACTGTAACTAGTTCTGTTCAATCAGCATCAGGATTATCACTGTGGCCATATCAACTAAAGTTGGACTCTGTGAATAAAAAAGATGAGGATGCAAACTCCAAAGTAAAAAATAACAAACCATCTAAGCCAATCAAGCTACAGAAGAAGAGTAACAAATTATTTACTTCGCAAGCCTATTTTAATTCAGGGTACGAAAATGGCGATGAAGATTGGTTTATTTATGAACCAAAGAAAACAGAGCAAGTGACGTTGACACTTGATACAAGCCAAGAAATAGATGGAGCTATTGAAGTCTATCGTAATGGCAAAAGAGTAGCAAAATCCGATATATATGGAAAAGGTGATAAGGAAATTCTATTCTTAAAAATGACAAAAGGAACATACTATGTGAAAGTTCGAGATAGCGAAGGTCATGCTTCAATTGATCCGTATACATTATCATTGAAAGTAAAGTAAAAAAGGAAAAGGTGAATCAAAAAGTCGTTATTCAACGGCTTTTTGAAGTCACCTTTTTTCATTACTAGAGGGTTTTGACAGATGCTTGCCAACTTTCATATTGTTCTTTAGTTATCTGATGCTATCCCTAAAAATTCGATGAAGCTAGCCAACTGATAAAGAAAGGCGATATTTCACTCTGAGAGAATTGTTGCCTTTTTCTATCCACTAAAAATTACTTTCTACGAATGAAAAAAGGCTATATGCTAGGCATTAAGTCAGCCATATGTATTGAAAATTCGAAAGACTGTTCAGTATCATTAGATTTGATTACAATAAGTATAGTCATTGAATATATATAGAACTGGAATGGTGAACGAGCCTTGAAAACATTTAAAAAAGTCTATATCGAAATTACAAGCGTATGCAACCTTGCGTGTAGCTTTTGTCCGCCAACGAGTCGTAAGGCGAATATTATTAAGCTAGATGCGTTTAATAATATACTCGATCAGATTAGACCACATACGAAATATATTTACCTACATGTGAAAGGAGAACCTCTTTTACATAATAAGGTCGACCAATTACTTGATGCCGCTCATGCAAAAGGATTTAAGGTGAATATCACAACAAACGGAACACTGATCAAAAAGAATCGAGAGAAATTATTAGGAAAGCCTGCGCTACGCCAAATCAACTTCTCATTACATAGCTTTGACGGACATGAGGGATCAGAGAATCGTGAAAAATACTTAGGGGATATTCTAGAATTTGTGCGTGATGCTGCGGAGCAAAATATCATCATATCGTACCGATTATGGAATCTACAAAAAGATCAGGTTACAGATTTGGAAAAGAGAAGAAACCGTGAAACACTAGACATTTTAGAGAAGGAATACAACTTAGACTTTATGATTGAAGAAAAAGTACAGCCAGGAAAAGGCGTTAAAATTACGGATCGTGTTTATCTTAACCAAGATCATGAATTCCAATGGCCGAGTTTGCTAGCACCTGAGGATGAAGGAAAAGGCTTTTGTCATGCCCTTCGTAGTCAAGCAGCGATTCTTGTTGACGGTACTGTTGTTCCATGTTGCCTAGATGGAGAAGGCGTCATTAATCTAGGAAATATAAATAACACTTCATTCTCTGAAATCGTAGAGGGCGAGAGAGCCAATAATCTCTTTGACGGATTTACTAGAAGAGAAGCGGTTGAGGAATTATGCAGAAAGTGCGGTTTTAGACAGAAATTTGGGATGTAGAAGTAATTAGTTCTAACGAAGTTTATGTTAATATCGTGTTAGTAGTTCTAGCATCTCCTTGTGAGGTGCTTTTTGTTTGGAATCTAGGCTGAGTAAGTCAAAAAGACACTCGAATGAGTTAAAAGCCCCGCTGAATAGGTTAAATGAGAGCCCGAGTGAGTCAAAAGAAAGCCTGAGTAGATTAAAAGAAAGCGAATGAGTTAAAAGCCCCGCTGAATAGGTCAAATGAGAGCCCGAGTGAGTCAAATGAAAGCCCGAGTAGACTAAATGCTATAACGAATAAGTCGTGTTGTAAGACTAGTAAGAGAGATTTACGTCTGGTTCATTTATATATATTAAACATCGAATCTGGATAGTTACAATCACTTTCTATTTTCGAGAAAATATTGACAATTCCTAATGTTATGTGATTTGCTATAATAATATAAAAAAATAAACGGAATATAGAAGAAGTAGTTTAGAAGGAGAATTGATTATGACGCAAATTTTTTCAGATAGAGTATTACAAACAGATAGCTCGTTTATAAAGGAAATTTTGAATTTGACTGATGTAGAAGATATTATTTCATTTGCAGGAGGTTTACCTAATCCTATTTCTTTCCCAAAGAGTGAGTTTCAAGAATCAATTAATCGTGTTTTACAAGAATCTGGTGACAAGATATTCCAGTATTCTGGAACTCAAGGCTATTTACCATTAAGACAATGGATTGCAGATCGTTATAAAAAACGATTTGGTATGGATGTTACAGCGGACGATATTTTAATTACAACGGGTTCTCAACAAGGACTAGATTTGATGGGGAAAGCTTTGATTAATAAGGGAGATAAAGTGGCAGTTGAAAGTCCATGTTATCTTGCTGCTATCCAAACGTTTTCACTTTTTGAACCTGAATTTTTACCTATTAGCCTTGAAGATGATGGCTTAAATTTAGAAGAGCTTGAAGCAACTTTACAAAATAATGATGTGAAATTATTATATACTGTGCCAAATTTCCAAAATCCTACAGGTTTAACTTATTCAAAAGAGAAACGTGAGGCTATTTTTGAAATCATTAAGAAGACTAATACAGTTTTAATTGAAGATGATCCTTATGGTGAACTACGCTTTGAAGGAGAATCATTGCCTTACATCGCAGGTGGAAAAACGACGAATAGTGTCCTATTTGGTTCTTTCTCTAAAACGTTATCACCAGGTATGCGTATTGGTTTTTTATGTACAAAAAATAAAGAACTAATGGGCCATTTAACGAGTGCAAAACAAGCTTCTGATTTACATACGAATGTACTTGCTCAATATGCTATCTATGATTATTTAATGAATAATGATTACGATGCACACATTAACAATATTAAAGCGTTATATAAACTACAATGTGAAGCAATGATAGCGGCGATGGAAAAATATTTACCAGCTCATGTTAAGTTCACAAAACCAGAGGGCGGTATGTTTTTATGGGTAGATTTAGGTGAAGGAGTTTCTTCAGTTGAAGTCTTTAAACGAGCAACTGAGAAGAAAGTAGCCTTTGTTCCTGGTGATCCATTCTATACGAATATCAAAGATGTTAGAACTTTACGCCTTAATTATACAAATTCAGATCCAGAAACAATTGAAGAAGGTATTAAAAGACTAGCATCTGTTTTATAAATGAAACAAGAATGTTATTAGCCAAATAAAAGAAGGTAGAACCTCAGGAAAAAGACCTGGTTCTACCTTCTTTTTTATCTTCCCCCAAAAATATAGCTAGAAAAGTATGGCAAAAAACCATTGACAATTTGTGACGAAATTGTGTACAATAAATTAAGACACATTTTCGTCACAATTTAAATTAAGACATTTGTAAATTGGGGGATGCACAATGAACTTTTCAGATGTGATTTTAATCGCTATTGCATGTATGAGTATTCCGCTCGTCGTTGCTATTTTTACGGACATTTTCTATGCACAGAAGAAACAACGTCAATTTTCGTTACGACGTATGTCTTTATGGTATATTTTATTTTTTGGCATTTCTTTCATACCATCAATTTTTTTAGTTTTACCGAACTCATAATTTATTTCAAAGTCTTCCGATTGGAAGGCTTTTTTTTGTAACGGAATGAAGTGGCTAAGATGAATAGTGCGGAAGTCAATTCCATAAACTGTGTAGAACTGAATAAATGAAAACATAAAAAAGATGTCTATCCCCGAAAGTATAAACATCCTTCTTAATTTGAATTATGGGTTAACTTTCAACAGCAGATATTTTATATCCCTTGCTTGTTTTGACAACTGTGAAATATGTTTCAGCACCAGAATCTTCGTTTTCAGCGATTCGCAACGTACGGATCCAGTATTTTCCCTTGCCGTCATAATTAAACCATTCGATTTGAAAGCGATTTGGAACGTTTGAATTTCTTGTTGAAACGATTGGTATAGGATTTTGACCATCTTTATGTAATTCAATTTGGTTGTCATTTTTTTCGAAAGAAACGTCATCTGTAAATAGTTTTTGCAAAGCATCTACATCTTTGGTATTGATTGCATCCTCATATGAAGTAATTAATTTTGTAACAGCAGAATCTAACTTTGAAAGGTCGCTTTCATTTTCCAAAGGTTTTGAAGAATTTTCTAAGTTAGGATTTGCAGGTACAGATGCCATTTCTTTTTCAAGTGTTTCAAGTTGTTGTTTAAGCGTTTGATTTTCTTTTTGTAGTGCATCGACTTTCTTTTCTAAAGCTTCTGTATCATTTCCACAACTTGCTAGTAATACTGCCCCTAATACAATAGGAATCCATTTCATTTTCACTAAAAAACCCCTTTTCATAATTAATAATAATGTAAACGTAGTTGCTCTTTTGTGAAGTTACGATATGTTTGTTTTATTCATTTTGATAAGGTATTGCAATGTATAACTCAAATTACGCCGGGATAATTAAATTTTACATAATATTACCATAAAATATTTGGAATTCCACCTTTAATCTGTAATACTTATAATAGAACAATTAAATGGGTTTTAGTTTATCTCTTGATTAATTGGTAGAAAAGGGGTTAATTAATGAAGAAATTTGTAATGTGGCTTTGTTTGTTAGTTTTTTTAGTAGCTTGTTCCAAGCAAGAAAATCCAGCGGCTAAGACGGGTGTGAATGATGACATGTTAGGACAATGGCGAGGAAATATTGAAATTCCGCAAGCACCATTAGAAATTATTTTATCTCTCAAAGAGAAAAGTGGTACATTATCTGTGCCTGCACAAGGGTTAAAGGACTATCCATTTAAAGAAGTTTCATATGATGGCGATAAAGTTTTGGTTACAATCAATTTACAAGGCTCGAATATCGTAATAGAAGGTAAGTTACAAGATAAATTAATAAAAGGTACGTTTAAGCAAAATGGTAATGCAATACCTTTTGAATTATCCCGATACAAAGAAGAGAAGGTAAGTTATACACCTATTACAATCCCAGTCAATGATGGTAATCTAAAAGTTGCCTTGCAACGCCCTGAAAAGGAAGGTATATATCCGTTGGCAATTATAATAGCAGGTTCTGGTCCAACTGATAAAGATGGAAATACTATTGGTGCTGGTAAAAATAATAGTTTGAAAATGCTAGCTGAAGACCTAGCTAAACAGGGGATTGCATCTATTCGTTATGATAAAAGGGGAATTGGCGATAATACATCATTAGCTACAAAAGAAGAAGATGTATCAATAGAACAATTTGTAGAAGATGTTAGCCAGGTTATTAAATACGCAAGATCAGAAAAAAAATTTAAAAGCATTCATATTATTGGGCATAGTGAGGGTTCTTTAATAGGCATGTTAGCAGCACAGGATAGTGACATTGCTTCATTTACTTCGCTAGCAGGTGCAGGACGGCCAGCTGATGTAATACTGTTAGAACAATTAGAGGGTAAATTAACATCGGATTTAAAAAAAGAAACCATCGAAATCTTAGCATCATTAAAAGAAGGAAAACCTGTGTCAACGATATCATCAGAATTACAATCATTATTTAGACCTTCTGTTCAGCCATACCTTATGTCATGGTTTAAATATGACCCAGCGAAGAGCATTCAAAAAGTAACAGCACCTGTTTTAATCCTACAAGGAGCTCATGATATTCAAGTGTCAGTAAATGATGCGAGAATATTAAAGGCGCATAAAGAAAAGGCTAAAATAGTGATTGTGGATAAGATGAATCATGTTCTAAAAGATGCACCAGAGGACATAAAAGGGAATATGGCTACTTATTCAGATCCTACACTTCCACTATCTACAGTATTAGTTGAGACAATTAAAGGATTTATAAAGGAATAGATATTTAGCGGCAATGGTATGATGTAAGACTTTGCAGAAGTAATTGCATTTGTGGGGATTTTAACAATACATTTGTATTATTAAGATAGTAAAACATAATATAAAAAGACTGAACGCTGCGAACGTTCAGTCTAATGACTAGTGACCGCAGAAAAAGCGGTTGGTCCGAGGTCAGAAATAACCGTCAAACCTTATGTGGAGGGGACGGTTATTTCTTTTTTAAAAGAAAAAAGAGTATCGACAACAAAACGGAAATGAAAGCTATCCATCCAACAGAGAGTTGAATTAATAGACTCATTATTTCGTAAGTAGTCAATAGTATCACCTCCAATTCATTGGAAGTGACCAACCGCCCGACCTGCATAACTAGTTATCTTTATTTTACCAGATAAGGAATTTGTGTTCTAATATTTCCCTTAAATATATATGCGATGGTATAATTTAGGTGTATAGGTGCAGCGAATTTACAATTCTAATGTGACAGATGATTTCTTAAGATATATAAAATGAATGACAAGTGAAACTAAATGATGTAAATAAATTAGAATTTATCTATGTTTTATACGAACGAGCAAATAAATCATTCAAAATAGGTATAAAAGGTTACTGAGTTAAAATTCTACTTCTTTAAATGGAGGGATATAAAATGAAAAAAGTGTTAGTAACAGCATCTATATTATTGATGGCTACGCTCCCGGCATCAACAAGTGCACAAAGCATTCTAGCCAAGCCAATTCAATATGGTCAAGGGATTGCCCAGAATAAAGTAAAAGCTGCTCCAGGTACAATAGGTCAAATAACAAATTTCGTACATGATAAGACTGGTAAATTTATTACAGTAAAAGGTCATGGGCTTGCTACGACTGATCAAAGTGAAATAATTCTATCAATTACCAAAAGTACAAAAATCACTGATTCCAAAGGCAAAAAAGTATCATTAAAAAAGATTATCGATGAAAAGAAAACTGTTAAGGCATTTTATGATCCTAAAATTACGAAGAGCCTTCCAGCGCGTGGAAAAGCACTAAAGCTTGTCATTCAAGATCAGAACTTTACAGGAATTAACGGCACAGTATCTGAAGTGAAAAAAAGTGGGATTGTCGTTGAGGGGACAGATATCTATACTTCGAACAAAGATACGATTGTTTTACATTTCGCTGATAAAGCTCAGATTTTAGACCAGAATGGAAAAGCAATCAAAGTAAGTGCCATCCAACCAGGCATGACTGTCAAAGCATTCTATGGTCCAGCTGTTACGATGAGTATTCCGGCTCAATCAACAACTGACTATGTCGTGGTTAACTTGGCAACTGAAGAAGAGGTTCAAAAGGAAGCTGTAGGAACAAACGGCATTATTACGAATGTAGCAAATAACAAGTTCACCGTAATCGGGGATCCGATGAAAAAGGGCGGAGTAAATCATGTAATGCTATCGGTGGATGAGAATACCCAAATTGTCAACCAATCAGGTAACGTACTAACGTTAGAAGCGTTGAAGGCTGATGTTCGTGTGGATGCCTATTACGGTGAAATAATGACAATGATCTACCCAGCTCAAACACATGCCGATAAAATTGTTGTGAAAGAAATAGAATACAATAAAGTTGAGGGTACAATTGTTGAATCGAATAGGACGACGAAAGGGCAAGTGTATGTCAATGTTGGATCTGATCAATCCACAGACAACGATGTAATTCTGAACATCTTGAAAGATACAAAAGTAATCCCGATGTTGGGTGGGGAAACGGAATTAAAGCCAGGTATGAAAATTTCTGCATACCATTCACCATTAATGACGAAATCGTTACCAGGAATCACAAATGCTGAGATTGTGATTGTAACTTTTGATAACAAAGTATTGTCTCCTAAATAATAGAACATTACTATTATATAAATAAGGCAATACAACCCATTTCTTGAAAATTAATTGACAGAATTGTATAATAGGGATAGAAAAGCATAACATAAAAAGACCGAACGCTGCGAACGTTCAGTTTATTGACTAGTAACCACAGAAAAAGTGGTTGGTCCGAGGTCAGAGATAACCGTCAAACCTTTTGTGGAGGGGACGGTTATTTTTTTTGAAAAAAGAATGTCGATAACGACTAAGTGGAAGTGGAATCGATAGGCAAGTAGATATCTAACATGAATACGATAGTGTATTTACATATTAAATCGAGCCTCTCTAAGTGGCTCGATTTTTTTATGAAAATAGTGACCTAATTATCTTGAGAAAAGAATAATTTGTGAACATTTTAATGAACCATTGATTATTTGGTACTTTTTGCTATATGTTAATCATGAGCGGTATAGACCATGGAATTAGAAATGAGTAGTATTAATATACTACTCGTTTAATTCGTGGGAATAGTAGAAAATGCATTATAAATGTGAATAAGATTTTATTAATCGAAATGTCGCTGTAGATTGTGAAAACATTAAGTACAAAGGGGATATATATGTTTGGTAAAACGAAAGGTCATTATCAATATTTTTCATCTACACCTGGTTCAGATATTATTTCCAATGAACGTTTTCAGGAAAAACTGAACTTTTTAGGATTATCACAAGTGGGTAGGGGATCTGTCGCTGAGTTAAAGGATATATACGAGAAGAACCACGAAATGATTTTAGACAAGTTTTACAATCGTTTAATGCAAATTGATGAGTTTAAAGAAGTAATCGACCAATATTCATCTGTAGATAAACTGAAAAAATTAATTCATAAGCATTTTATGAGCATTTTCCAAGATGAATTGGATTTGAATTATATTTTCCGTAGAAGGAAAATTGCTTATACCCATGCCAAAATAGGTGTATTACCTAACTGGATGATTTCAGCATACACACTTATCAATCAATTTATTATTCCTCTAATTGTTGAGGCATTCCCAAAAGACCGTAAGAAAATGCTAGATGTGTTACTTGCTTACGATAGTATTGTTACGATTGATCAACAGCTTATTGTTGAAACTTATATAGAAATACAAGCTGGATCCATTGTAAATGGGTTGGGTGAAATTATTAAATATAATGTGCAATTAGATCAGATTAAAAACTTAATTCAATTCCAAGAAAGACAGGAGTTAGACGTTTTGTCGGCGAACGCTTCTATGGAGCAATTAGATGCGAGTGTTGATGAAATTGCAGCATCCGTAGGAGAAGTTTCAATGCATACTCAATCTTCATTGGAAGAATTACATAATGGTATTGATGCCTTACAAAATGTAACGCAATTATTGAAAACGACAGACGAAGGGCAGCATCAGGTGCAGGATAATGTTACTGAGCTAGTTGATCGTGTGAAAAGTGTCTCTCAATTAATGGAATTCATTAAAGGGATTGCAGAACAAACAAATTTATTAGCGTTAAATGCGTCAATTGAAGCTGCTCGTGCTGGAGAATCCGGCAAAGGTTTTGCTGTTGTTGCAGAAGAGGTTCGTAAACTAGCAGACAATACTAAATCGTCTGTTCTATCGATTCATAATGATATTCAGAAGCTCTTAGAAATCACGAATAATATTGATACACTTACGAAGAAGTCAGCAGAGGATCTGCACCGTGGTGTAAATGATACAGCGAATATCTCTACGGCTTTAGCAGATTTAAACGTTGCATTACAACAACAGGGGATGCATTTTAAGGAAATTGCAAGTACTACACATCAACAGGCATCCGCTGCAAATGATATTACAATTCGTAATAAGAACATTGCCGAAAATTCAAGCCGTAGTAAAGATATTTCTTATAAAACTGGTCAGGAAATATACGAGTTAAGCAAAATGATTAATCGATATCGTACAGAAACCATTTCAAAAAACTTTATTATTAGTCAAGAAGACATAATTGAATTAACTATTACAGACCATTTACTATGGCGTTGGAGAATTTATAATTTAATGCTCGGCTTTGAACAAATGAGTGAAAATGATATTTCATCACACAATGATTCTCGTCTTGGCGTATGGTATCACGGCAAAGGGAAAGAATTGTTAGGTACAGAACCTGCTTATAAAGAGTTGGAAAAGCCTCATGCGCTAGTACATGAAGTTGCCAAAAAAGCAGTACATGCATATAACAATGGTAACCAAGCACTTGCTGAAGAATACTTAATAGAACTGACTGAACTTTCACAAATAGTCATTGGTAAACTAACAACGCTAAAACAAATAATAGTGAACAGTAAAAAGCAATATATTCATTAACAATATGAGGGCTGATTAAGTTAATCTCTAATGAAGAGTTAATTTAATCGGCTTTTTTACTTTCTAGCAACTTGTTAGTAAGAAGTAATCTATTGGAATGCTTTTCTTTTAGTAAAACTAATTGGACATTATATTCAAGGGATTAGTTTGGGAAAAGCAAATTATTAAAATTATTATGGTGTGAATGGACTTAATTAATTGAATAGTAGGCAGAAAAATAGCGTTAAAAAAATAGACAATTCCATAGATAGAATGTTCGATTTTTTCTAAAATGGAATCTTACATATCCCTGTCAGTACTGAATTAGTAGAGAAATTAAAGTCTCTTAAATTTAACGTTTTTGTTCACAAAAAGAATGGATTATATGCTATAGTTAGGCTAATCACGATTGTTTAAATATGGTATTTGTATATGGTGATTCCCCTGTCTTGTAATGAGCAAATTTTATATTAAGTTATTGTGATATAAGATTGTAATCGAATTTTAATATTTCCTTGCAACCTAATCCTTTATAATTTGTCCTGTTAAATAGAAAGTATGAAATGAGTGAAAAGGTTGTCAGATATACTGTATTACCTACTTGAAATGATCCCTGTTATGATTATAGCGATTCCTTTTGTTGTTTATTTACGATTTAAGTCTCGCAAAAGAAAAGGGAATCCACCGACCAATAGGTGGCATGAAATAGGATTATTATTCTTTTCTGTGTATGTAATTGGTCTGTTCTATGAAACAATCGCACCTAGAAATGGCATGAGTCTACAGAATTTTCAAATGCGTTTTCAAGAGGATATAATTTTAGGTGTGAATTTAAAGTTGTTCCAAGTGTTTACTGACGTGTATAACGCCATTCATTATTTAGATTTATGGCAACCATTTTTCATTAACTTTCTAGGTAATATAGCCATCTTCATGCCAATTGGATTTTTACTACCCTTGTTATGGCGCAAGATGGAGATGTTCCCATATGTTTTTATCACAGCATTGAGCTTATCTTTCTTTATCGAAACAATGCAACTACCACAAATGCGTAGTACTGATGTAGATGATCTTTGGTTAAATACATTGGGCGCGGTATTAGGCTATCTTGTATACAAAGGGATTAAAAAGTGGATGCCACTTATCGGGTCAAAATGTAAACAAATTGTTTGATTTACGAACTTTCGGGTATGGGTAATAAAGCAATTTATGTAAGGGGTTTTTTAAATGATTGAACAAAGAGAACAATTATTGGAAGATAGTAAAAAGATGCATATCATAGATGATTTAATGGCTTTAGGTGTTTTTAAAGTAAATGATAAACAGCTTTATCAAGTATCTATTGAGGAGCTTGTGGAAGAATATCAAAAGCATTGTCAATAAAAGATTGCTACTTTGTGGCAGTCTTTTTTCAATTTTGTGAGGAAATAGTACAATAATCACGAATGTTAGGCGATAAAATGACTTTGTCATTAGGGACAAACATTGGAGAAATTGAGAAAATAGCGTATAATTACTATGTGATTTTTAATTTATTAAGCAAACTAAAGTATGTAAAAATATAAGACTGAATGTAACGAGATAGGAGAGTTTAAATATATGTGTGGATTTACAGGATTTATAGGTGAGGTTTCAAACCCTGACGTAGTGTTAGAGAATATGATGAACCAAATTATTCACCGTGGACCAGACTCTGCAGGTACTTATACAGATGGCGAGGCTGCACTTGGTTTCCGTCGTTTAAGTATCATTGACTTAGAAAATGGTAGCCAGCCTTTATATAATGAAGACCAATCGTTAGTATTGATCTTTAATGGTGAAATTTATAACTATCAAGATATCCGTAAAGATTTAGTAGAAAAAGGTCATACATTTAAAACTGAAACAGATAGTGAAGTTTTAATTCATGGTTATGAAGAATACGGTACTAAATTAGTAACAAAACTACGTGGTATGTTCGCATTCGTTATTTGGGATCGCAACAAAAAACGATTATTTGCCGCGCGCGATATGTTCGGTATTAAACCTTTCTATTATGGTCATATGAACGGTACTTTAATGTTCGGTTCAGAAATTAAAACATTCTTACCACATCCACATTTCGATAAAGTATTAAATGAAAAAGCGTTGAAACCTTATTTAACATTCCAATTCCCAGTGTTAAATGAAACATTCTTTAAAGGTGTATTCAAATTGCCAGCTGCTCACTATATGACGTACGAAAACGGTAAAGTGACTACTACTCGCTACTGGGAACCAAAATTCAACCCTGAAGAGCGTCCACTTGATGAAATCGTTGAAGAAATCGATAGTGTTGTACGTGATTCGATTAAAGCTCATAAAATCTCGGATGTTAAAGTGGGTTCATTCCTATCTAGTGGTGTTGACTCAAGTTATGTAGCTTCTGTGTTAAAACCAGATAAAACATTCTCAGTTGGCTTTAGCGCTCAAAACTTCTCTGAGATTGACAATGCAAAAGAACTTTCTAAAGAGCTTGGTATTGAAAATATCAATGAAGTGCTTGATCCAGATGAATGCTTTAACAAAATTGAGGATATTCAATATATCATGGATGAACCTCATTCAAACCCATCTATTGTACCACTTTACTTCTTGGCAGAACTTGCACGTAAACATGTAACAGTTGTGTTATCTGGTGAAGGTGCCGATGAATTATTCGGTGGTTATGAAGAGTACGATGAATCAGCATCTATGAAAAAATATAAAAAAGTACCGGGCTTCATCCGTCGTCCAGTATCAGGAATAGCCAAAAAGCTTCCAGAAGTAAGAGGTAAACACTTCTTGATGAAAGGTGGCTTACCAGTAGAAGAAACGTTTATTGGACAAGCTCATATTTTCGAAGAGCAAGAGGCAACTGATATTTTAACAGCTAAATATAACGATGCACCGACAGTCAAAGATATCGTTATGCCTATTTATAAAAAAGCTGCTGGTGAAGACGATTTAACGAAAAAACAAATCTTAGACTTAAACTTATGGTTAGTCGACGATATTTTATTAAAAGCGGATAAAATGAGTATGGCGCACTCAATTGAATTGCGCGTACCATTCCTTGATAAAGAAGTAATGAAAGTTGCTTCGAAAGTACCGGCTCGCTACCGTATTAATGATAAAGATACGAAGTATGCATTCCGAGTAGCTTCTAAACGTGCATTGCCAGAAGCATGGGCTAACCGTAAAAAAATCGGTTTCCCAGTACCAATTCGTTTATGGATACAAGAAGAGAAATACTTCAACAAGATTAAAGAATCATTTGAATCTCCAGAAGCAGCACAATTCTTTGACCAACAAGCAATCGTAAAATTATTAACAGACCACTATGAAGGCAAAGCGAAAAATCAACGTAAAATCTGGACAATTTATATGTTCTTAGTTTGGTACAAAAAATATTTTAGCTAAAAACAAGTGACAAGTAGAAGGGATCATCAGCATTGGATAAGAGAGGTAAAATGCCAATGAGGCTGCTCCTCTTTTGCTTTGTAATGCTGGTAGCGGTGAGCGGTTGCAGTAGCATTTCCCCAGCAAAAGAAAAGCAGCAAAATGAGGGCATAAAAGTACTCATTGTTGAATTCGGTAGCCGCACACCGGTACCAGATATGAAAGTGACCGTCCGAGATATGGAGACGGATGAGGATGTAACGACAGCAACTGGGGACATAGAAGGTGAAGCTATCGTTTCTGACTTACAAGAAGGGCATCAATATTTGTTTGTCACTTCATCGATTTATACAGATGAAAGTGAAGAAACAAAAAGCGTCGGTAAAGTTGTAACAATTGAAAAAGATATGGGCTATGTAGTTTTGGAGACATATTTTGAGCGTGAGGCACAGCAATTAGATGTGCCGATTATAATGCAAAATCCTGAACTACCCCATGGCTGTGAAATTACAGCTTTAACAGCAGCACTTAATTATTATGGGCTAAATCTATCAAAAACAGATATGGCTAAAAACTACTTACCAAAACAAGAGATTGTTAAAAAAGGTAATAAACGAATAGGTCCCGATCCAGCGAAAGCATATGCGGGTGACCCATTTAACAAACATACAGGTACATATGTCTTTGCACCAGTTATTGAAAAGGCAGCTAAGAAAATAGCCAAAGATAAAGACGTATCATTGCAAGTAGAAAATGTAAGCGGTCAAAGTTCAAAGGAAATAATTTCGCTCGTACAAGAGGGAATACCTGTTGTAGTTTGGGTTACACTTGATTTATCCAAGCCTACTTTCAAAGAGGGCTGGTGGATTAAGGGAACAAATAACAAGCTGGATATGTATCGTAATCTTCATGCTGTAGTCCTAATTGGGCATATAGATGATAAAGTAATTGTGATGGATCCGTTACATGGCTATGTTTCTCACGATGAAACTAGCTTCTTCAAAAGCTACAAGAAACTCGGATCACAAGCTGTTGCAATTCGGAAGTAATCATCACAGGGGGATTGTCCTCTGTGATTTTTTGATAAGGGTACATAAGTCGTATATGAAGATTCGAAAAGAATTTGCGAAATATGGTACACTAATGGCAAAACAATAGATTATAAGTGAGATGATATACAATGGCAGAACAACCATTTTTACCAATATTAATCGGATCCGATATGAATGCATATGGAATGGCTCGTTCATTTTATGAAGCATACGGTATTAAACCAATCGTTATCGGTCGTTCACATTTAACAGCAACACAAAATAGTAGTATTCTTCACTTTGTACAAGTACCCAATATAAACAAACAGGAAAATTTTGTAGATGAATTGGTGAAAGTGGCAAAGAAATATTCTCATAAAAAATTATTGCTATTAGCTTGTGGCGATGATTATGCAAAGCTAATTATTAAAAACAAACCTGAGTTAATCAAATACTTCACAGTGCCGTATATTGATGAATCATTAATGGACCAAATTTTGTTGAAAGAAAACTTCTACAAAATGTGTGAGAAATATAATTTCAGCTATCCAAAAACTGATACATGCACGTACGAAACATATGAAAGCTTTGACGTAAAATTTAAATACCCTATTATTATTAAAGCCTCTAACTCGGTTGAATACTGGGCATGTAGCTTCCCAGGTAAGAAAAAAGTATTCGTGGCGCATGATGAAGCAGAGAAAACAGCAATTTTAAAAGCTATTTATAGCTCATCATATAAAGACCATCTAATTATCCAAGAATTCATCCCTGGTGACGATTCGTATATGCGTGTATTGAACGCCTATGTTGGACAAGATGGTAAAGTGAAATTGATGTCTCTTGGTAATCCAATCCTTGAAGAACATTCACCAGAAGGTATTGGTAGTTATGCAGCAATCATTAACACATATGATAAAGAAATCATGGACCGAGTACGTGTTTTCCTAGAAGATATCGGTTACACAGGCTTTGCTAACTTCGATATGAAGTACGATTCTCGTGATGGCGAATATAAATTATTCGAAATCAATTTACGTAACGGTCGTAGTAGCTACTACGTAACAGCAAGTGGGCATAACTTGATGAAGTACGTAGCAGATGACCGTATGTTAGGCAAAGATTTAGGTTTAACGTATGCGAAAGAAAAGCATTTATGGATGATCATCCCTAAAGGAGTTCTATTCAAATACGCTCAAAATGAGGAACTAAAAGCAGAAGCAAAACGTTTAATCAGAGCCGGTAAAATGACGAATTCGTTATTTTATAAAAAAGATTTTAACATTAAACGTTGGTTTAAATTAACGCTAAACAATTTGAATTATTACCGCAAATACAAAAAATATTTTAATAACAAAGGTTTGTCTTAAGTCATGAATAAAAAAACGTTAGGTATTATTGGCGGAGTAGGACCACTTGCGACAATGCTTGTAGGAGAAATGATTGTTCGCAGAACGAAAGCTATCAAAGATCAGGAACATGTGCATTTTATTATAGATAATGATACTCGTATTCCTGACAGAACGGCTCATATTCTGAATCCATCTGAACCAAGTCCAGTACCCTTAATGGTTGAGGATACGCATAAGCTAGCAACTGCTGGAGCAGAGCTAATTGCAATCCCTTGTAACACAGCACATACATTTTATGATGAGCTACAAGAAAACTCTCCAGTACCAGTACTGCATATGATTCGAGAAACAGCAATTAAAGCGAAACAACTCGGTGCTAAACGCGTTGGAGTATTAGCAACGATTGGTACGCTTACCTCAGGCGTTTATCAACAAGCATTAGAAGAGGTTGGTTTAGAACCAGTTATTCCAAATGAACAACTGCAAAAGCAAGTCATGTCTATCATTTATGATAGCGTAAAAGCAGGTAAGGCTGTTACAAGCGATGAATGGAATGTAATCGAAGAAGCGATAAAAGCAGAAGGTTGCGATCGTATAGTTTTAGGATGTACTGAGCTTTCGATTGTAAACCGTGAGCTAGCTCTTGACGATTCTTATATTGATTCGTTACTTGTACTTGCTGATTGTGCTATTGTTAGTTGTGGATATGAATTACTAGATTAGAGCGGAAAAACCTGTCCTTCATCTTAATTAAAGGGCAGGTTTTTATATAAAAACTATATTTCACATTATGAATATGTGAATGAGAGAAGGTGGAACAGCAATGTCTTTTTTAACTTTATTAAACGAAGATTTACAAAAAAAATGGACTTTCGAACATACGATGCCAATCCAAGATGAAATGATTCCTGCATTACTTGAGGGCAAGGACGTAGTAGCGGAATCTCCAACAGGAACGGGTAAAACACTTGCATATCTATTACCAATTTTACAAACAGTTGATGGTTCTAAAAAAGCGACACAAGCACTAATTATCGCTCCATCACAAGAGTTATGTATGCAAATTGTTGAAGTTATCCGTACGTGGGTTGCAGGAACGAACATTACAGTTGTTCCGTTAATAGGTGGTGCAAATCCACAACGTCAAATTGATAAACTAAAGAAAAAACCAACAATCGTTGTCGGTACACCAGGACGTTTAAATGAATTAGTGAAAGCGAAAAAACTAAAGCTTCATGAACTAACGAAAATTATCCTTGATGAAGGGGATCAACTTCTTAGTCGTGACTATCGCGTATTAGTAAAATCATTTATCGACGGAGCAAGCCATGGCCGTCAAGTAGCCGTTGTTTCTGCAACGATTACTGAAGAAATCGAGCTAGTTGCTGCACGTATGATGAATGAGCCTGTACGCTTCAAAGTTAGCTTAGATGAAATGCCAAACCAAGGATTAGTAACTCACTCATTTATGAAAATTGAAGAAAGAAATAAAACAGAGATGTTACGCAAACTTTCAAATGTAAGTGGTTTACGTGGTTTAGCATTCGTAAATAATTTAGACCAATTATTAATGAAAGAAACAAAGCTTTCATACCGTGCTGCACCAATTGTTGTTTTACACTCAGAAATGAAAAAAGAAGAGCGTAAAAAAGCACTTGATTCATTCCGTAAAGGGGAAGCACGTATTTTAATCGCGACAGATGTAGCTGCACGTGGATTAGACATTGAAGGCCTAACACATGTAATACATGTGGACGTACCGCATACAATGGAGCAATACTTACATCGTTCAGGCCGTACAGGACGTGCAGGAGCAGATGGTGAAGTATTAACATTACTTGCACACCATGAAGAGCATACGTATCGTAAATGGACTCGTGAGCTACCATCAAAACCCGTTGGAAAAACGTGGACAGCTGGTAAATTAATCGAAGGAACAACCAAACCTACTGTGAAAAGGGGCAAATAAGTATGACATTCCAGGAGAAATTAGCACAATATGCTGAGCTTACTGTAAAAGTAGGCGTCAATATTCAAAAAGGTCAAACACTTCTAATTAACACGACTACGGATACAATTGAGTTCACACGCTTAGTTGTAAAAGAAGCATATGCAGCAGGAGCAGGCCGCGTTACAGTCAATTTCTCTGATGGAGAAATTGACCGCGCTTTTTTTGACAATGCTCCTGAGGATGAATTTGCAAAATACCCTCGTTGGATTAGCGAACAACGTAACGAGCTAATTGAACGCAAAGGTGCATTATTATGGATTGATGCCGCGGATCCAGATTTATTATCAGGTGTCCCTGTATTCAAGCTATCTGCACAGCAAAAAGCAGCAGGTAAAGCATTAACGAATTACCGTAAAGCTGTGATGAATGACAAAATTGCATGGGCAATTATTGCTGTACCATCAAAGCAATGGGCAGCTAAAGTTTTCCCAGATGTAGAAGTTGATATGCAAGTAGAAGCTTTATGGGAAGCAATTTTCAAAACGGTTCGTATTGGTGAAGGAGATGCTGTTGAAAACTGGCAAGGCCATTTAGTAAATCTATACACACGCGCGGAAATACTGAATGCTAAACGCTATGCAAAACTTCACTACACAGCATCAGGAACTGATTTGACAATTGAATTACCTAACAAACATATTTGGCAAACTGGTGCTAGTAAAACGCCAGAGAAAACTTCATTTGTAGCTAATATGCCGACGGAAGAAGTATATACAATGCCATCTAAGTATGGAGTAAACGGAGTTGTATCGAATACAAAACCACTTGTCTTCCAAGGCAATATCATTGATGATTTCAAGCTAACATTTGAAAATGGCAAAATCATCAAAGCAGAAGCTGGCGTTGGGAACGATTTACTACAAGAATTAATTAAAGCTGATGAAGGTTCAAAATATCTTGGTGAAGTAGCATTAGTACCACATGAATCACCAATCTCTGCATCAAATATTCTTTACTACAACACATTATTTGATGAAAATGCTTCTAATCACTTAGCTATTGGTGAAGCCTATCCAACATGTTACGAAGGTGGTAGTGCTCTATCTCACGAACAATTAGAAGAGCATGGTATTAATACTTCTATTACACATGAAGATTTCATGATTGGTAGTGCCGACATGAATATCGACGGTGTTTTAACAGATGGTACAGTAGAACCAATCTTCCGCAACGGAAGTTGGGCATTTTAATTAAATAAGGAAAAACTGGTACGCTCCCTTGGGACGTACCAGTTTTTTTATTGTTATAGAAGAATGTAGATTGAGTATAGTTATCCTTAAATCGAGGTAGAGAAGACGTGAATATTCTGCTAAATAACAAACGAGTGAGTTAGCGCAACAAACGTCTCAGTTAGTGCAACAATCAAAGAAGTTAGTGCAACAATCAAAGAAGTTAGCGCAACAATCAAAGGAGTTACCACAACAATCATCTCACTTACCATAACAATCAAAAACCCATAAAAAAACCCCTATGCATGAATTTATCCGCATAAGAGTACTTAATACTATGGTCTATATCTTTTCATTGGGATTTGTTTCGATTTGGCTTTACGAGAATCAATAACTTTAATAATAATTGGGTAAACAAGTGGTGCTAATTTTATTGCAGTTTTTACTACGTTTCTTACCTTCATTCAGTAGCACTCCATTTCTTAAAAGCTAATATTATTTTTATTCCCTAGATGCTTCATCTTAAACGCGTAGTACACGAACACCTTGTATGATATTCCAAATGATCACTGCCGCAGACAATAGTATTTCTACAATAATAAACGTGATAATTAAAATAGGCCCTGCACTCAACACATTATCAGAACTGTTTCCATAAAAACCAAACACGAAAAAGAAAATAACGAAACCAAATATTGATGGGATTATAAGTAATAAGTGTGATATGAATGCTCGTTTAGCATGGTGTTTTACATCCGAATCAGTACTTACAAAATAAACAA
This sequence comes from Viridibacillus sp. d25.2, assembly GCF_055456015.2. Taxonomy (NCBI): domain Bacteria; kingdom Bacillati; phylum Bacillota; class Bacilli; order Caryophanales; family Caryophanaceae; genus Viridibacillus; species Viridibacillus sp. d25.2. The sequence continues at coordinate 738,537 of NZ_CM196652.1, forward strand.
TCACTGGCAAAAGAAATCCCGCAAAAAAGATACTGAAATAACATAATGCAGATAATACTCTATTATTATCCAGCACAAGCACCTCCATTCATATTATTATTTACGCTACAGCGCCCAAAAAGATTCAACTCAACGCATGTCTTTTTATTATATCTGCAAAATGGTATATAGATGAAATACTGACATATTCAGCAGGACCATGCCAATCTGCTCCATCTGGTCCGAATTCGATTGCTGCTACGCCATCTGCTGCATAAAATCGAGTATCAGCAGAACCGTGTTGTCCAAATAGCATGGCTTGCTTGTCACAAACCTCAGCAGTTGTTTTTAATAATGATAAAACAAATGGATCGTCAGCATTTGTTGTAACTGCAGGAGCAATACTGTGAATAATGATTTCAGCTTGGATTTTTCCGTCATCTAGAATTTTTTGAATATCTTTTAGAATATCTTCTGCTAATTGCCCTGGGACGTATCGGATATCGTAACGTACATTGCACTGATCTGGGACAACATTAAAACGTTCACCTGCTTGTATTGTAGCCAAATTAATCGATGGAGAATCATAAAATGCATTACGAGCATTTGTTATTGGTGATTCTAGCAGTTTTGAGTGGAATTGCATGGCTTGTAAAATAGCATTCACCCCCTCCCAAGGGCGACTACCATGTGATGCTTGACCTTTGAATTGAAGTTCGAATTGTAAAATGCCTTTTGCTTGTAATCCAATTTGCAGATGTGTCGGTTCGCCGCAAATAACAAATTGGCCATTATACCCATTACGAGCAAGCCATCCTGATGTATTTTCACCACCAGTTTCTTCGTCTGTCACCAGATGGAGTTGGAGGCGTCTAGGAAGCTTATAAGCTGATTTAGATAGCTCTACAAAGCTGAACATCATCGCAGCGACTCCGGCCTTCATATCAGCAGCTCCACGCCCGTATAAAAGGTCACCATCAACAGTGGGAGTGAATTGTTCAATTGCTGCTGGTACAACATCCACATGACCGTTCCAGATAAGGCAATCTTGGCCCTGCCCAACCTCAGCTGTTAAAATATCAAGTCCATTATTATGATGAAGGTTAACATCTATACCTTGTTGTTTAAGCCAATTAGCACAAAATTGTAAAGTTTCATTGGCGCCTATAGGTGTATCACTTTTGTATGTAATAAGTTTTTTTAGTAAATCAATCATCTAATTGTCATTCCCTTCATTAAATTCCATTTTGTTCATTATAATTGTTTTTGGCAGAGAGTTCTTTAACATTTCAGTAATCTATTGAAATATAAGAATTGTTTGAGTACAATAGAGTTGTTCGAAAACTACAATTAAATGATGTATTTACCACAAGGGGAGCCGAAATGGTCGGCTGAGAGTGAACCCAAAGTTCTAACCCTTTGAACCTGTAAGTTAATGCTTGCGTAGGAATGTGGATAGAAACCGACATATAACCGATGTCAGGACCTGTCCTGATGTCGTTTTTTTTGTTGCCGACAGTTTTACTATCTAGAGCTCATTTATAAATGAGATACGTTTAGGTCTTGTGTGTTCTACATCAGAACAACGGGAGGATATTTATTGTGAATAAGAAGAGATTATTGTTTTTAATCGAGATTGCAATTTTTGCTGCAATCGGTTTGATTTTGGATCAGCTGTCATTTAAGCTGTGGGCTCAAGGTGGTTCTATAAGTCTTGTTATGGTGCCGATTGTTTTAATGGCATTCCGTTGGGGTGTATTGGGTGGTTTGATTACCGGATTTTTAGTTGGTTTATTGCAAGTGATGATGGGTGCCTCAATTTTTACACCTGTTCAAGGATTTATCGATTACTTTATAGCATTTACTGTAGTCGGTCTCGCTGGTGTTGTGAGACATCTAGTGTTTGCAGCAAGTAAACAATTAAACAAAAAAACAATGACTTTGTATATTGTGCTTGGTACAACTCTTGGTGGTTTATTGAGATACATTGCTCACACTACTGCAGGAGTTGTCTTCTTTAGTGAATATGCAGGTGACCAAAATGTTTACTGGTATTCTATCAGTTATAATGGTACGTATATGCTACCAGCTACTATACTAACAGCAGTTGTAGCTGTACTTTTATTTACTTCAGCACCTCGTTTATTACAACAAAAAAATTGATGCAAAAAAAGAGGATTCCTTATAGATGGAGTCCTCTTTTAGTACTTTCAGTAACACAATTTCATATATTTAATATAAGAACTAAACAAAAATTTTCTAAATATATAGACATTTGAAATGGAGAGATACTCGAATTTCATGTTCTTCATTTTGCGAAAAAAGTGTTATAGTAGAGAGTAGACATATGAGAAGAAGGGACCGTATAAAATGATAGCTATAACTCAAGAGGAAATTGCAGCATTGAAAAAAGCTGGACGTGTAATGGCCCAAATCCGTGAAGCGATGAAGGCTGCAACAAAACCAGGAATTACAACAAAAGAATTAGATGAAATTGGTGGCCGTTTGTTTGAAGAAAATGGAGCCGTTTCAGGACCTAAAAGTGAATATGATTTTCCCGGATATACATGTATAAGTGTGAACGAACAAGTTGCACACGGCATTCCAGGGAACCTTACATTAAAAGAGGGAGACCTTATTAATATCGATGTATCAGGTCATGTTGACGGTTACTTTGCAGATACAGGTGTGTCATTTGTTGTAGGTGGTGGATCCTATCCAGAAATCGATAAACTTTGTCAAGTTGCAGAAAGTGCATTTGATCGTGCGATGACGAAAGTAAAAACAGGTGCCCGTTTAAATCAGATCGGTAAAGCTGTAGAACGTGAAGCCAAAGCAAATGGTTTAGCGGTTATTATGAACTTAACTGGGCATGGCATTGGGCGTTCACTTCATGAAGATCCACAACATGTATTGAACTATTTTGATGCATGGGATCGTACAATTTTAAAAGAAGGAATGGTTTTAGCTGTTGAACCGTTCATCTCACAAAAAGCAGAACATATCGTTGAGTCAGGTGATGGTTGGACATTTATAACGCCTGATAAATCACTAGTTGCACAATATGAACATACAATCATCGTAACAGATGGTGAACCGATTATTACAACTAAATTAGATTAAAATAATGAAAAGGCCTCCCTTGAATTTTCGTCAAGGAAGGCCTTTTTGTTTTATACAGTTATTTAGAAGGCTTTTGTTTTTTAATAAATAATATTCCCGCCAATAAAACACCACTTAAAAAAAGTGCAGCAGTCGTTACGAGTAATTCCTCAAATCCATTTTTTATCGCGACCCCTATATAAGCCCAAATGAAGACGATAGGAAAGTAAATATCGAAATGGTGGAAACGCATATGAAGTGCAATAGCGGTACCTAGAGTGAGCATAATAACAGCCCATAAAGGATCGCTTAATCCTAAACCATTCCAATGATTAGACGTTAGTACGAAAGCGATATTTGTTATTGTTGCTACGCAAATCCAAGCAAAGTAAATAGAGAAAGGTATGCGTTTTGACCATGATTGTTCATCATTACTATATGAGAAATATAGAAGTGCTAAACAAGCTAATAATAATAGGATTACGATAACTGTAATTTGGAAGTAGTTATAATGCCACAGGAAAATCCACAAAATATTAAGTAATGAACTGGCTGTAAATAACAGCGTTTGCTGAATAGAAATCGTGTTCTCTCTCTGGTAATTGTACCAATGTTTGTAAATCCAGTAAGCTAAAATTATGTATATAAAGCCCCAAATACTAAAAACATATCGTGCTGGAGTGAAAAGAACCGTATAACTGTCGGAGATGTCGCCAGTAGTTTGACCGTTTAGTGGAAGAATATTAGCAGCTAAGTTTACTGTTACCATTGCAATATAAGCAATAGTAATAATTAGTAATCTCCCCAATAAAATCTCCTCCTTCATGTTGAGATTAGTATAAAATCCTAAATTTCTTTGCAGTCTGAAGTAGAAAAATATCTTGTTAGTAATTGCGTAAATATACAAATAATCACTACCAATTATAGTGCGTATGTATAAAGTATACATTTGATTAGTTAGAACAACAAATATCATTTCAGAACAATTTGCTGTAAAATACTAGTATAAAAGTAAAAGGAGTGTTTAAAGTGAGTAAACGCATTGAAGATATGAAGTTAGACAAACATCTAAACGATAAGCCTTCCTACAAAAAGGAACTAAAAAAACTACAATTTGAATTGTTAAATATTCAACAGTTCTTGTTCAATCATGATATTGGGCTCGTATTAGCATTTGAAGGAATGGACGCAGCTGGTAAAGGTGGCGCCATTAAACGTCTAACACAACGACTGGATCCTCGTGGATATATCGTTCATCCAATTGCTGCACCGCAACCCTTCGAGCTGAAATATAACTATCTACATCGCTTTTGGACGCGCCTGCCTTACAAAGGCCAAATTGGTATTTTTGATCGTACATGGTACGGACGTGTACTAGTAGAACGTATTGAAGGCTTTGCTAAAAAAGAAGAATGGCAACGAGCCTACGAAGAAATTAACCAATTTGAAAAACTACTTACAGATGATAACTATATCGTAGCAAAATTCTGGATTCAAGTGTCAAATGAAGAACAATTAAATCGATTTAAAGAACGACAAGAAGATCCTTATAAAAAATGGAAGCTAACGGATGAAGATTGGCGAAATCGTGACAAATGGCCAATTTATGTTGAGGCAGCAAATGATATGTTTGAGAAGACTGATAAACCACAAGCACCATGGATTTTAATATCAGGTGATGATAAAAAATATGCACGCATTCAAGTTCTAAAAGAGGTAATCGCGCATGTTACAAAGGAATGTGAACTTAGAGGTTTACAAATTACTGATCCATTAGAAACTATTAGCGAAGAAGTATAACTATTTCGTGTCTAGAAGCATTATACTAAATATGTAATCTATTTTAGTAATGGGGGCTTGAATATGACAAAACAACAATATCCAGAAGTATGGGATTTAGAGTCTATATTTGCTGGGGGTAGCGATTCAAAAGAGCTAAGGGTACAGTTAGACAGAATTCCAGTTGAATTAGAAATATTACAAAAAGCCGTTTCAAGTATTATAGTAGAAGATGCCAGATCCATTTTAGATGTTCTAGAATTAATGAAAGAAGTATATGTTAATATGGGGCAAATTGGTTCATTTATCTCGTGTCTAGAAGCACAAGATATGACGGACAAAAAAGCTTCCTTATTGCGAGGTGAAATTTCATCACTAGCTGCAAGTTTTGCACCAATTAAATTGCAATTTCAGCAAGAGCTAAGTGGCATAGAAGAAAGAATATGGACAGAGCTACTAGCTACTGAGGAGCTATCACAATTCAAATTCACCTTAAATGAATGGCGAGATGAAACTAAATTAAAACTTTCTGAGCAAGAAGAGAATATAATTTCTGCATTAAAGGTTGATGGTTATAATGCTTGGGGCGAAATGTATGATCTATTGATTAGTGATATTAAAATCCCTTTTACAATTGATGGTGAAGAAAAAGAATTATCTGTAGGTCAAGCAAATAACTTAAGTTCACATCCGGATGCTGCAGTACGTCAAGCTGCTTATGAAGCACTTGAAAAAACGTGGACTGAAAAAGAGGAATTCTTTGCAAAAACGTTGAATCATATAGCAGGGTTCCGATTAGAAACATATAAAAAACGTGGTTGGGATTCGATATTACAAGAGCCACTACAAACTAACCGTATGCAACCTGAAACAATTGATGCAATGTGGGGTGCAATTGCAGACCATAAAGCACCTTTCGTTGAATATTTAAAACGTAAAGCGGAGCTACTAAACACAAGTACAATGGATTGGTTTAATTTAGATGCACCAATTACAGCATCCACTGAAACGATTTCTTATCAAGAAGGTGCTGCTTTCGTCATAAAAAATTTCGGGCAATTCGGCAAGAAGCTAGAGGCCTTTGCGGCAAGTGCAATTGAAAACGGCTGGATTGAAGCTGAAAATCGCCCAAATAAACGTCCAGGTGGATTTTGTACCAGTGTGCCATTAACGAAGGAGTCACGTATTTTCATGACTTATAGTGGTACTATGTCTAATGTAGCAACATTAGCGCATGAACTGGGGCATGCATTTCATTCGTATGCTTTACGTCCGATTCATACATTGAATACTGGCTATGCAATGGGTGTGGCAGAAACAGCCTCTACATTTGCTGAAATGATTGTTGCAGATGCAGCTGTTCAAGAAGCAAAATCAGTAGATGAAAAAATAGCATTACTTGAAGATAAAATTCAGCGTAGTGTCGCATTCTTCATGAATATTCATGCGCGCTTCCTGTTCGAAACTCGTTTTTATGAAGAACGTAAGGTAGGAATTGTACCAGCTCATAGGTTGAACGAAATAATGGAAGAAGCACAGAAAGAAGCTTATGCGGGTGCACTAAATGTAACTCATCCTCATTTTTGGGCTTCAAAATTGCACTTCTATATGACAAGTGTGCCATTTTACAATTTCCCATACACATTTGGCTATTTGTTCTCATTAAGCATTTATGTCAAGGCTAAAGAAGAAGGTAGTAGCTTTGAAGATAAATATATCGCTTTATTGCAAGATACAGCTGTTATGACTGTAGAAGACTTAGCGATGAAACATTTAGGTGAGGATATTACAGAAAAGTCATTCTGGGAAAAGGGGATTCGTATTTGTGAACAGGATGTAGAACAGTTTTTAGAATTAACCACTCAAAAAGGGTGATCAGACATGGTGTTTCTTGAAGGAAATCGCTGTTATTTGCGAACGTTAGAAGAAGCCGATGTTTCGGCATTTACAAATCTAGTAAAGCGGAATAAGCGTTATTGGTCGATTTATGAGCCATTACATGAAGATGAGTTTTATACAGAACATACTCAAAGAAAGAAAATTATTGAGTCTATTCAGCGTATGAGACTAAACCGTGAGTATAGTTTTGCAATATTTGCAATGGGAACGTCGGATCTTGTAGGACATATATCGATTTATTCTATCAAGAGATTACCATTTGCAAGTGCTTTTGTCGGTTATTCAGTAGATAAACGTTATATTGGTCAAGGAATTGCATCTGAGGCGTTAGAACTAGTAGTGAAATTTGGGTTTGAAGATTTGTCGCTGCATCGGATGGAAGCGTATGTATCCCCAAAAAACATTGGCTCTGTTCGCGTTTTAGAGAAAACTGGATTCCAACGTGAAGGGTTATTAAGAAAACTATTGTACATTAATGGAAATTGGGAAGATCATTATTTGTATTCTTATATAGATGATGATTTTTGAAAGGGTAAGGCCGTCTGGCGGAGATGGAAAAGTACTGTCAGAGGAATGCTTTACGGAATGAAATAATTAGCGAATCATTTCCTGGGAAATGCGTCGATTTCTGTTTGAAAAAGAAGAAGCGAGGGGCACCTTTAAGGTGACTCTCGCTTTTTGTAATTTCGATTATTTAGAACCGTCTTCAACTATATCAAGACGACCTGTACTTGGGTCGATTACTAAACCATGAACGGGAATAGAGTCGATAACTAGTGGGTGATTTCGAATTACTTCGACGCTATGTCGTACGTTTTCTGTTACATCGTCAAAGCCACGTAACCAATCATGTAAGTTTACACCAGAATAATTTAATAGATCAATTGCTTCTTGAGAGACCCCACGGTCAACCATTTTAGCTAGCATTTTGTCAGGGTTAACTGCGCTCATACCACAATCGTAGTGCCCAATGACAAAAATCTCATCTGCTTGTAATTCATAGATTGCTACAAGTAGACTACGCATAATACCACCGAACGGATGATTTAAAGTGGCACCTGCACTTTTAACGATTTTGACATCGCCATTACGTAAATTCATAGCTTTTGGTAATAGTTCTACAAGGCGAGTATCCATACATGTTAAAATTACAAAATGCTTATCCGGGAATTTGCTTGTAATAAAAGGCTCATATTGCTTTTCTTCTACGAAGGTTTCATTGAATGTAAGAATATCTTTTATTATTGACATAGACTTTCCCCTTTCCTTACATACTTATTTTAGAATAACTATTCAGAAAAGAGAATAAGTTTTAAAGAAATTATGAATTTAATTTTTGTAAAAGATTCATTGTATCTAACGAGCGGCCTGTACCGATTGCAACAGATTCTAATGGTGATGGAGCTAGAATAACAGGAACAAGTAGTTCATCTGAAAGCCATTCAGGCATACCTTTTAATAGAGAGCCGCCACCTGTTAAAACAACGCCACGGTCTACGATATCTCCAGATAACTCAGGTGGACAGCTTTCTAAAGTTCTACGGATAACCTCTAAAATTGAAAGAAGAGATTCTTTAAGACAACTTTGAATTTCTTCTGAATTTACCGTAATCGTTTTTGGCAAACCAGTTACAATATCTCTACCGCGCACTTCCATGTACTCTTTTTCGTGTTGGATTAAAGCATAACCAATTTCTTTCTTTATATTCTCAGCAGTATGCTCACCAATTAGTACGCTGTATTCTTTACGTGCGAAATGAATGATTTCTTCATTCATTCGGTCGCCACCCAGTTTCATAGTGTTTGAAGTTACAACGCCGCCAAATGATATGATTCCAACCTCTGTTGTACCTCCGCCGATATCAACGATGACACTTGCGATTGGTTCACTAACAGGAAGATCAGCACCGATTGCTGCAGCAACAGGTTCTTCAATTAAAAAGACTTCTTTAGCTCCACATTGTTTAACAGCATCTCTTATAGCTAAACGCTCAACTGAAGTAGCACCGGATGGAGTGCAAACGATTACACTCGGTTTACGGATTGAGCCACCAATAACTTTTCCTACCTTTTGCATAATGGCTTTAATCATTGCGGTAGTCATATCAAAGTCGGCAATGACACCATCACGAAGGGGACGGATTGCTTGAATATTCGCGGGCGTTTTCCCAATCATACTCTTTGCTTCTGTACCGATTGCGATTACTTCATTTGTAGTTGTATTTACTGAAATAACTGATGGTTCATTTAATAAAATTCCTTTGTTTTTTGTATATACTAACGTATTGGCAGTGCCAAGATCGATTCCAATTGCAGTTGTTGAAAACATTGTATATTTCCTCCTTTATAACATTGCCTCATAAGTATAGAGGAAAAACAGCAAAACCCCTATGTTACATATTGGAAGTTGTAAGTTGTTTAGGAAATAAGTGTGGAAATAGTATTTATAAATAATCAGTTATTGGGAAATTTAAGGGTAAATAGGTTTAAAATGTCACGAGTTTGTTATGAAATTGTGAGGAAAAAATAAAAAAACAGTTACTTTATAAGTAACTGTTTTGGATTATTAGTTTTTAGGTTTTGGATCAACAAGAGTTGCAGTTGATGTATCTAATCCTACTAGTAAATAGTGAATAAGGATCCCACCAGTGATTAGGATAAGTGCTGAATATCCTAAAACTGTTAAAATAAATGTAAACATTATAAAACTCCTCTCTACCATTATTAAAGATTCATTATCTACCAGTATACATGATATTTTGTTTGAAGATAAGTCTAATTTATGGATAAACTATTTACTCATGCTTTTTACTGGTTTAAATTGCAAATTTTAATAAAAATAAGATATGATATAAGAATTATATTGTTATTTTAATAGAATACATGCTGGGATATTAAAATGCCCAATTTCCTTGGCGGAATATTGGTTCTACATTGTTATCTTCCGAAATACCGTCTATATCCATCTTGTCAGAACCAATCATAAAATCTACATGGGTTAGACTTTGGTTTAAGCCGTTCTCTGCAATCTCTTCACGAGACATGGTTTTACCACCTTCTATGTTGAAAGCGTAAGCACTACCAATAGCCAAATGGTTAGAAGCATTTTCGTCGAACAGTGTGTTATAGAATAATAGGCCCGATTGTGAAATAGGTGAATTGTGAGGAACTAGAGCAACCTCACCTAGATAATGTGAACCTTCGTCAGTAGCCACAAGTTGTTTAAGTACTTCCTCTCCTTGTTCTGCAGATACGTCTATGATTCGACCATTTTCAAAAGTAATTTTAAAATTATCAATAATATTACCACCATAGCTTAATGGTTTAGTACTAGATACATAACCGTTAACACCGGTTTTAAATGGTGCAGTAAATACTTCTTCTGTAGGCATATTAGCCATAAATTCTTTGCCGTTCACATTGACACTACCGCCACCGCACCAAATATGGTTTTTAGGAAGTTCAATTGTAAGATCTGTTCCAGGAGCACGATAGTGCAATTTATGATATTTTTTTTCGTTTAAATAGGATACTTTGTCATGCAACGATTCATCGAGTGTTTTCCAAGCGTTAATCGGATCTGCTACATCAGCTCTTACAGCTTTAAAAATAGCTTCCCAAAGATGCTCAACTTGTTGCTCTTGAGGCAGTTCAGGGAAAACTTTGGCAGCCCAATCTTTTGAAGATGCTGCAATAACGTTCCAACTAATTTTGTCAGATTGTGCATATTCTCTATACTTGCTCAATGCTTTACCTGTCGCTTTTTGGAAAGAGGCGATACGGCTAGATTCAATCCCGGCTAGTAAATCTGGACTTTGAGAAACAATGCTTATAAAGGCAGCACCTTGTTCTGCTAACCAATTACGTTCTTCCGTTTTCCAATGTGGATAAAAGTCGAATGAGTCTGCAGGAGCTAGCTCGTAACGTAGACGACTAATTTGATCATCCGCAAAATCAACAAATACTTGTTTGGCACCAGCTTCATAAGCCTTTTTAGTAATTAATCGGACTAACTCTACATTATCAACAGAAGTGCTAATATATAGAAATTGATTGGGTTGGATGTTGACACCAATTTTAATAGCAAGTTCAGCATAACGATTTAATTTCTCATTGAATGAAATCATGACGACATTCCTCCTTAAATTAAGTTAATTGTAACAATTTTTGAAAGATTAGAAAAGAAAAAGTAAAAGACCATATTTTTATCCATTTCACGAAATTTCGGCAAATATCTCCTATTGTTTGTAATAGATTATTAAGATAATGAAATATAAACCGAAATAAAAAAAAGAATGACGATTTTGGGGGTACTAAAATGGATTTATCATCGATTATTGGTTTAATAATAGCTTTTGTTTCGCTATTAGCAGGGATGTATTTTAAAGGTGTTACTCCTGATGCATTACTGAATCCAGCAGCGATACTTATTATCATCTTCGGTACGATCGCAGCGATTACGATCGCATTTCCTAAGAGTGAACTAAAACGTATACCTAAGCTGTTTGGTCTTATCTTCAAGGAGCAAAAGTTAGTAAGTGATGTAGAAATTATTAAAATGTTTTCGCAATGGGCAGATTTAGCTCGTCGAGAAGGGCTACTTGCACTTGAAAGCAAAGTATCCGAAATTGATGATCCATTTTTGAAAAATGGATTGACTTTGGCTATTGATGGTCAAAATGCAGATTATATCCGCGACGTATTAAACGAAGAAGTGGAAGCGATGGAAGATCGCCATGCAAGCGGAGCTTTAATTTTTTCACAAGCAGGTACATATGCCCCAACTTTAGGGGTGCTTGGTGCAGTAATTGGTCTGATTGCAGCACTAAGAGATTTAAACGATATTGAAAAATTAGGACATGCTATTTCAGCAGCGTTCGTAGCGACACTTCTAGGTATTTTCACGGGTTATGTACTATGGCATCCATTTGCAAATAAGTTAAAACGTAAATCTAGCCAAGAAATTCGTCAAAAAACAATGATGATTGAAGGTATTTTATCGGTTCTAGAAGGTGAAGCCCCTCGCGTAATCGAACAGAAATTAGCGTCTTACTTAACTAAAGAAGATCGCTCTCAAATAATGGACGAAAGCGGGGCGAGTGGCCTTGGCAAAGAAATCTAGAAGAAGGAAAAAGCATGAAGAGCATACAGATGAATCTTGGCTAATTCCATATGCCGATATTTTAACATTATTATTAGCGCTCTTTATCGTACTATTTGCATCAAGTACTGTTGATGTACAAAAAATGCAACAGCTTTCTACTGTTTTTAGTTCTATCTTCGATTCAGGTGATGGTGTTTTTGAGCAGCCATCACCAGTTGAACCACTAAAGCCAAAAAGTACTGAAAAAGATAGCAATGCAGACGCAGCTTATTTAGAAGATCAAGAAGCTTTATCAAAAATTAAAGGGAATGTAGATGAGTTTATAGCTGTCAATGAGCTTGAAAAGCAATTTGCAACAAAGCTCACAGATGAAGGATTGCTCGTAACAATCCGAGATAGTATTCTTTTTGATCCGGGTAAAGCAGATGTTAAAAAAGAGTATCAAAGCCTTGCAAAAGAATTGTCCAAGTTACTTGTATTTGATCCACCACGTCATGTCATAATCACAGGTTATACAGATACAGTACCTATGAATAATGCAGAGTTTGCTTCAAACTGGGAGCTGAGTGTTATGCGTGCAGTTAATTTCTTGAAATTAGTTGTAGACGACAATGCTAATCTAGACACTGCGTTCTTTAGTGCAAAAGGGTACGGAGAAAATGAACCTGTTGCTACAAATGATACGGATGAAGGTCGTTCAAAAAACAGACGTGTAGAAGTACTTATTCAACCTTTAGTGAAAAAGGACGGTACAAATACAAACGAACAAAAAGCATCAAAAAAATCAGAATAAGAAAAAACGATATGTATTTCACAAATCGTTTCAGGCTGACTGTAAACAAACTCGAAGAAATTCGGGTTTATCTACAGTCTTTTTTCTTCTAAAAATAAACAGATAAGACCGTTGATTTCCGCTACATCAGACAACCTTAAAGGGTCTTAAAAAAGTGTCCATGCAAGGCGATGTTTACTTTTGCTGCTATGAATTTAAAGAAACTTTCCAATTGGACTTGGCAAAGTCCAAAAATGTTATAAAAGCTAATATTCGAAGAGCACTTCATCTATAATAGAGGATCAAAAATAACCAAAATATATGAAAATAACAAAAGACATTCAAGATGTGATCTGAATGCATTTTGTCGACATACTGAAACGACATGTATTTCACAAATCGTTTTTTTTTTTTTTTGACATTTAAAAAACAAAAGTTTATAATTTAAACAAATGTAATGAGGGTGATGACATGAATGATAAAGAGTTAATGATCCTAAAGCTTATTCGCCAAGATCCATTTTTGTCTCAACAAGAAATGGCTGAAGAATTAAAGATGTCTAGGCCCGCTTTAGCGAATATTATTTCAGGTTTAACTCGTCAAGGTAAAATTGTCGGGAGGGCTTATATATTGCCGGAAGAAAATGAAGTGATTTGTATTGGTGGAGCCAATATGGACCGTAAATTTCATATTAAAGGTAAAGCTCAGTTAGGTACTTCTAATCCTGCAGCCGTTACACAAAGTATCGGTGGTGTAACTCGAAATATTGCAGAAAATTTAGGGCGTCTAGGACACCATGTATCACTTTTAACAGGTGCAGGTAAGGATTCAGATTGGAATGCGATTAAAGAAGCTTCAACAAGTTATATGAATGTTTCTAATGTAGAACTATTTCAAAACGCATCGACGGGCTCGTATACGGCTGTTTTAGATGAGCAAGGAGAAATGCTATTAGCTGTAGCGAACATGGAAGTTTATGATTTATTAAAGCCAGAGTTGCTAATGAAGCACGAGGCAGCGATGTCAAATGCAACATGTATCGTAATGGATTTAAATTGTCCTAAAGAAACAGTTGAAAGCATTAAAGAGCTTGCAATGCTAAGACATATTCCATTTGCATTAATTCCAGTATCGTCACCGAAGATGGATCGTATGCCAAAAGATTTAATCGGCGTAACATGGTTTATCTGTAATCGAGATGAAGCAGAAACGTATTTGGATATTACAATTTCTTCAGAGGAAGACTGGAAAAATGCAGTACAAGCATTGTTAGATAAAGGTGCAGAAAATGTTGTTATAACAGCAGGTAGTAAAGGGGTCTATGCCGCATCTAAAGACCTGGCGGCGGAGAATTATGTTGCTATACAAATTGATCATGTTGAAGATGTTACAGGTGCTGGTGATGCTTTTGTAGGGGCATTGCTACATAGCTGGATCCTACAAGAGCCTTTCGTAGAAAATATTCAAAATGGTTTGATGAATGCAGCGAAAACTTTACAATGCGCATTTACAGTAAGACCAGATTTATCCGCAAATAAACTAAAAAATGAGCTGGAGGAATAATTCATGAAACAATATCTATCATTCTCAGAAGAAGTAAAAGCTGCACAAGAAAAAGGGCTACCAATCGTAGCGTTAGAATCTACAATCATTTCACATGGTATGCCGTACCCGCAAAACGTTATAACTGCACGTGAAGTAGAACAAATCATCCGCGATAACGGTGCAGTTCCAGCTACAATTGCTATTTTAGATGGTAAAATCAAAATCGGTCTTTCTGATGATGAATTAGAAGTACTAGGTAACTCACCAGATGTTGCAAAAACATCTCGTCGTGATCTTGCTTATTTACTAGCAACAAAACAAAAAGGTGCTACAACAGTAGCTGCAACAATGATTTGTGCAGAATTAGCTGGCATTGAAATGTTCGTAACAGGTGGTATCGGTGGTGTTCACCGTGGCGCTGAAACAACAATGGATATTTCAGCAGACTTAGAAGAGCTAGCACAAACTAATGTTGCAGTAGTATGTGCTGGTGCAAAATCTATTCTAGATATCGGTTTGACTCTAGAGTATCTTGAAACAAAAGGTGTTCCAGTAATCGGGTATGAAACAGACTTAGTACCAGCATTCTACACACGTGAAAGTGATTTCTCTGTAAACTTCCGTGCAGATAATCCTGAAACAGTAGCTGAAATGTTACGTACAAAATGGGATCTAGGACTTACAGGTGGAGCAGTAATAGCTAACCCAATTCCAGAAGCAGATGCGATGGATCACGATTTCATCACTAACATCATTGAAACAGCACTACAAGAAGCTAAAGAGAATGGTATTAATGGTAAACAAGTAACACCATTCTTATTAGGTAAAGTAAAAGAATTAACAGAAGGTAAGAGCTTAGTAGCTAATATTGCATTAGTAAAATACAATGCAGTAGTTGGTTCTAAAATTGCTGTAGCTTTAAATAAATAATCAGATAAAAAAGCTAGGAACAAAGCCATAAAAGTATGGCTGTTCCTAGCTTTTTTATGATTTACGAAGTGAGCCTAGTTCAGTTACGATTGCTTGCATTTCACTTGGGCTAAACGCATCGCGTTTCATAACCATTTCATAAAGATAGACAAGGTCTTCGTATTGTGCGGTATCAAAATGCTCTGGTTTCATTGCATCTGCGTTTACCATACGAAGTTTATCTTTGATCATATCAATCATATAGATGACATTCTCAGTAGAGGGTTCAGTTAGATTCATAGGATTCCCTACCTTTCGTTCAATACATAGTATCATTTCATGCAATGAAATGAATGTCAATTACAAATTGATTATGCCTTTACAGTTTGCTCAGCTTCTTTATTTAATTTTTCTTCTTTTTCTTCTTTTAGCTTTTCTTTAATACGTTTTGTTTCTATAACGACAATACCTGATAAGCCGATAAGACCAATTAAGTTTGGTATTGCCATTAAGCCGTTTGCAACATCAGAGAATGTCCAAACAATATTAAGTGGAATTGTCGCACCGATATATACGAAAGCAACGAAAATAAGACGGTAAGCTAAAAGAGCATACGGATTTTTAAATAAGTATTGGAAGCACTTTTCTCCATAATAAGCCCAACCTAAAATAGTTGAAGAAGCGAAGAATATCAATCCAATCGCTACAACAATTGGTCCCCAGCTACCTAAAAAGTGACCAAATGCTTGTGTTGTTATTGCATTTGCTTCTAGATTTGGATTTGTATAAACACCAGACATAACGATTGTTAAGCCAGTGATCGAACAGATTAAAAAAGTATCGAAGAAAACTTGTGTCATTGATATAAGTGCTTGTCTTCCCGGTAAATCTGTTTTCGCAGCAGCTGCTGCGATTGGAGCAGAACCAAGACCAGCTTCATTGGAGAATACCCCACGAGCAACACCATAGCGAATTGCAGCACCAATTGCACCACCTGCCGCAGCTTCTCCTGAGAATGCCATTTTAATAATTGTTATGAATGCTTCAGGTACTGCAGTAATATTCATGACAATAATGATTAAACCAGAAGCTAAATAGAAAACAGCCATAACTGGAACAAAAACGGCTGTTACTTTACCGATAGATTGAATTCCCCCTAAAATAACAAGGCCTACGAAAAGAGTTAAAATAATACCAGTAATCCATGGATCAATTTTAAAAGTAGAATTTACAACCCCAGCAACTGAGTTAGATTGTGTACCGTTCCCGATACCAAATGAAGCTAAAACGCCAAATAATGCGAATAATACAGCTAGCCATTTCTGTTTAAGACCATGTTCAAGATAGTACATTGGTCCACCAGCCATTTGACCCTTTGAATCTTTTACTCGGAAGCGAACTGCTAAAATGGCCTCACTATACTTCGTTGCCATACCGAAGA
This sequence comes from Viridibacillus sp. d25.2, assembly GCF_055456015.2. Taxonomy (NCBI): domain Bacteria; kingdom Bacillati; phylum Bacillota; class Bacilli; order Caryophanales; family Caryophanaceae; genus Viridibacillus; species Viridibacillus sp. d25.2. The sequence goes on from NZ_CM196652.1 coordinate 755,067, forward strand.
ATGCAGAGAACCACATCCAGAATATAGCACCAGGTCCCCCTAAAATAACAGCTGTTGCAACTCCAACGATATTCCCTGTACCAACTGTAGCAGCAAGAGCTGTTGTCAGTGCCTGAAATTGTGAAATATCGCCTTCAGCATCTGAAGCATGTTTTTTAGAGAATACTAGTCTAAGAGCTGTTGGTAATAGTCTGAGTTGTAATACACCCACTCGAATAGTGAGATAAATCCCTGAACCAACGATTAAGACAATTAATGGGATTCCCCATAATACGCCTGATATCGAACTTAAAATCTCATTTAACTTATCCATTTAATATTTCCCCCTTGTACGTTGATTTTTGTGAAATATTCCTCCTATTTCTATTTTTTTCTCCATTATATTCTATTATTCTAAAAATTCTGTCTATAAGTCAAGAAATATTTTTTTGAGAGATTACATTGAATAGCCATCACTTTAGTTTTATTGTTAAAGTATAAGGGCATACTATTTCAAAGAAATTTGCAAGGAGGAATTTATAATGTCGAATAAGTTATTTGTAGGAATTACAATTGGAGCAATTGCAGGAGCAGCAATTAGTATGTTGGATCGTAGTACACGTGAAAGCACATGCAATAAAGCTAAAAGCATCTCAAAGGATGTAAAGTACTATGCAAAAAATCGCGATGAGTTTGTTGAAAAGGTACAAAATAAAGTAGAAAAGTATCAAACGCTATACGATTCATTTTCATCAGAAAAAGATTTCTTAATGGAAAAAATCGATGAGATTCGAACTTATACGCCACAAGTGAAAAACCTTTTAGCAGATACTAAAAATGCATTTGTATCTCCAAAAGAAACAGAAGAAGATCCAAATATAATTCATCTTTGATCTGAACAAAGGGGAGGAGGGAAATGAGTAGAAACAATCGTTACGATTCAAGGTCTTCAGAAGTATTTGATAAGATGAAGATGATGGGTATAGAGAAAAAGGGAAAGAATGGGGAGGTTAATGATGTAACGACATCAAAAGGATTTATGATGGAGTTTATACAACGACTAAAAGATGCGGACATTTCAGGGTTTAGTGCGCAGTTAGCTTATTTCTTCCTGTTATCCTTTTTTCCTTTACTCATTTTCTTAATGACATTACTACCGTTCTTAAATATAGATCCAGATCAAGTTTATTTGTTTTTGAATGCAATTTTACCTGACCAAGTATATTCATTAATAAGTGGGACAATTAGTGAGGTACTAGAAAATAGAAATAGTGGATTATTGTCCATCGGTTTTATCGCTACGATTTGGTCAGCATCTAAAGGAGTAGATGCACTAATCAAATCCATAAACCGATCCTATGATAAAGACGAAACAAGACCTTTTATCATTGCGAGATTAGTGTCTGTTATTTTCACATTTTTATTAGTAGGATTAATAATTATTGCACTGTTATTATCTGTCTTTGGTAGACAAATTGGTGTTGTATTATTTTCTCACTTTGGAATAGCTGTAGAATTTTTAAATGTGTGGAATAGTATTCGCTCGCTTATTCCTCCATTGTTGATTTTCACAGTATTAACGGTAATGTACTGGATATTACCTAACATGAAATTATATTTAAGAAGTGTATTATTGGGTTCGGCTGTTGCAACGATTGCGTGGCTTGTTCTATCTTATGGATTTTCATATTATGTTAGTAATTTTGCAAATTACTCTGCTACATATGGTAGTATCGGTGGAATTATCATTTTAATGTTATGGCTATATTTCACAGGAATGATTTTAATGGCCAGTGGACAGATTAATGCCATTATGCAGATTAGACTAGAAGCACAAAAAAGAGAGTGACCATTTTGAACTGCACCCTAAATTTTAGACATAGTCTAAAATTCGAGGTGCAGTTCATTTGAGAGGTCACTCTTTTTTTAGATGTTTTTATTTAAAAGTCTTAAACCGTTTAAAATCACTAAAATTGTACTACCTTCATGCCCGACAACGCCTAAAGGTAAATCTATTGTTTGTAGGAAGTTTGAGATAATAAGCAATGCGATAACTGAAATGGAAAATGCAATATTCTGCTTGACTGTTTTTTGCATTTTACGTGAAAGTTTAACCGCATAAGCAATTTTAGAAAGGTCATTTTTCATTAATACAACATCAGCTGTCTCTAAAGCAATGTCTGTTCCTTCACCCATTGCAATACCTGTCGTAGCTGTTGCTAGGGCAGGGGCATCGTTAATACCATCGCCGACCATTCCGACATGTTTGTACTTAGCCATTAAATCCTTCATATGTTGTACTTTTGTTTCAGGTAAGCACTCTGCAATATAAGCATCAACACCTGCTTCATTTGCTATCACTTTCGCCGTATTTTCATTATCACCGGTTAACATAACTGTGTGAATACCTAGCTCTTTAAGAAGAGCAATTGCGCGTTTTGCTTCTTCACGAACGGTATCTTTCATCGCAGCAATGGCAACAATTCCTTTTTCATCACGAACGAAAATAACCGTTTTACCTTCATCTGCTAAGGAAGGTGCAATACCATTTGCAAAACTCATCGCATCTTCATGACCTACGAAATCGGCTTTCCCTACTTTATAACCAATGTCATCGACAACTGCTTTTAGACCCCAGCCAGGTACGTCTTCAATTTGCGCTTTATGAAAGGTTTTTATTCCTTGTTGTTTCGCAAAAGTGGTAATCGATTGAGCAAGTGGGTGATTTGATTGTGATTCAATACCAGCAACAATTGAGAGCATTTGTTGTTGATCCAAACCATCACGAACTATAAACTCCGTGACAACTGGTTTCCCTTTTGTTAGTGTTCCTGTTTTATCAAATGCAATTGCGTTTAATACACTTAAATTTTCTAAGTGAACGCCACCTTTAAATAAAATACCGCTTTTTGCACCATTAGAAATGGCTGAGAGTGTTGCTGGCATAATAGATGCAACGAGAGCACAAGGTGATGCAACAACAAGTAGCACCATTGCACGATAGAAAGTAGTTGTCCAATCCCAATCAAGTAAAAAGTGGGGGATGAACATCATTAGGACAACAGTAATTAAAACAAATTTTACATAAGTACCTTCAAATCGTTCAATAAATTGCTGAGAAGGTGATTTCTCATCTTGAGCAGATTGTACAAGGTCAATGATTTTCTGGAATAGTGATTCGGAATTTGGTTTCGTCATTTCCATAGTCACTGCACCACTCATATTAACAGTTCCCGCGAATACTTCATCACCTTCAAGTTTAGTTACTGGTAAAGCCTCACCGCTAATAGCGGCCTCGTCGATAGCGGTAGTTCCTTCGATAATTACTCCATCGGCAGGAACACGCTCACCTGGTTTAATAAAAAGATGGTCACCTTTTTGCAAAGTAGGAACAGAGACGCGAGTTAGTTCACCTTGATCATCTACTAACCAGGCTTCTTCAGGCTGTAAATTCATAAGTGCTGATATTTCCTTGTGGCTTTTATTCATTGCATACGTTTCAAGTGCACCGCTTACTGCGAAGATGAAGATTAAAATTGCACCTTCAGTCCAATAACCAATGATTGCAGAGCCGATTGCCGCTAAAATCATAAGGAATTCTACATTTAGTTCCTTGTTAGCAATTGTCTCTTCAACACCTTCTTTAGCTTTTGCAAAGCCTCCGATTACAAAGGCAAGGACGAAAAATGGTATGGATAAAGTGTTCAAATCACTTTTTTCTAGTAGCCAGGCTATTAAAATGATGACACCTGAAGTTAATGCAGCAATTAGTTCAGCATGTTCTTTTAGTTTCTCAATTAGAGAGTGATTTTGCTGTTTTACAGTTTCCATTGTCATACCTCCTGATAATGAATATCAATATCAAAATCTTTATTAATGAATAAAACTGGCTAACCACAAGGGTTTACCAGTAATTTTTACAATTATTTTTAATTTAGAATCATTATAACATAGAGGTGAGAATTGTGGAAGAGTATTGTTTAATAAATGTTAATTTATGAGAAATTGTGCATCTAGATAATAAAAAAACTCTCGAAAACTGTCAGTAGTCTTCGAGAGTAACATTTATATTCTATTAAAATACGCGTTCAGCATGTAGAGCTAATTTATCAAGAGATGATTTTTGAACGTCTGCGTGTAAAGAGTTACCGTGAGAGTCCATTGTTACAACAGCTGTGAAGCCTTCAACTGATAAATGCCACATTGCTTCTGGAATACCAAATTCCATTAAGTCAACGCCATCAACTGATTTGATACAGTCAGCATAATATTGTGCAGCCCCACCGATTGCATTTAAGTAAACGCCACCGTGTTCAGCTAAAGCAGCAAGTGTTTTTGGTCCCATACCGCCTTTACCCATAACAGCGCGGATACCGAATTTTTTCATAATATCGCCTTGATACGGTTCTTCACGGATAGAAGTTGTAGGACCAGCAGCTTTTACTGTCCAATTGTCATTTTCATCTTTTGCCATTACTGGACCACAGTGATAAATGATTTGGCCGTTTAGATCAACTGGAGCATCATGACTCATTAAGTGATGGTGGATAGCGTCACGGCCAGTATACATACGACCAGTGATTTTAACTACATCACCAACGTTTAATGAACGAATTTGTTCTTCAGAGATTGGTGCTGTTAGCTCAACGACTTTTTTCTCTGATTTTGGTTCTTCTGTTTGGGGTTCATCTTTGAACGAGATTTTCTCGCCGTCTTGGTAATGCCAGTTTTTGATTTCGCCAGTAGTAGCATCAACATCGATTGCCATACGACGGTAAGCCCAACAGTTATATGCTACAGATACATAGAATGATGCCGGAATACGGTTCATAACGCCAACCTTACAGCCAAGTAAAGTTGCTTCACCACCGAAGCCCATAGTACCGATACCTAATGTATTAGCCTTTTCAAGTATATAATCTTCTAATTTGGCTAAATCAGGATTTGGGTTTGTATCATCAACGTTACGGAATAATTGTTCTTTTGCTAGGTCATATCCCGATGAGCGGTCTCCACCAATTCCAACACCGATGAATCCAGCAGAACAGCCTTGTCCTTGTGCTTGGTAGACAGAGTGAAGAACACATTTGCGGATACCATCTAGGTCACGACCAGCTCGTCCAAGTCCTTCTAATTCAGTTGGTAGGCTGTATTGAATATTTTTGTTTTCACAGCCACCACCTTTTAAGATTAACTTGATTTCGATGAAGTCATTTTCCCATTGTTCAAATTTCATAACAGGTAGACCTTCACCTAAGTTATCACCACTGTTTGCACCAGTTAATGAGTCTACTGAGTTTGGACGTAACTTCGCATCAGCAGTAGCTCGAGCAATTGCTTTTTTTATAACCTTTTTGATTTCCATTTGGTTTACACCAACTGGAGTTTTTAATTTAAATGTTGGAAGACCAGTATCTTGACAGATTGGCGAAATGTTATCGTCAGCCATATGGATATTAGTAGAGATTGTATCTAAACTCATAGCAGCACGAGTACCAGCATTTTCAGCATCTTTTGCTTTTTTTATCGCGCGGCGTACATCTTTTGGTAAGTTTGTCGATGTTTCAGTTACTAAATCATAAATGCTTTGTTCAAGCTTTTCTAAATTCATGTAAATTGCCCCCTCAAATAAGGAAATATATTAATTCCATACTTATTATACTCTTTTCAAAATATGAAAAAAAGAGCGTGAATTCTCGCTCTTTTAGAAACTGATGAAAATGAAAGAAATCATTCATTTTACTTATTGGTTTTCAGGTCTGTCATTGAATTGATCCATTTTATCTTCTAAATCGTCCATCATCTGAATAAGGCGATCGATATCTTCTAATTCAGTAGTTTCAGGGTCGATTGCGTCTAGCACTTCTAAAAAGATTTGAAGACGTTCTTTTAGGTAGGTCACTTGTTGATCTTTATCTGTAATTGATTTACCCATTATTACACCTCATTTCTTCTACCCAATAGTAGCTGATTTATATAGTTTTTTCAATTGAAATAAGGAAATACTAGGACTTATTTAATGTTTTAACATTTTTTATATTTAGAAAATTTACATTATTTAAACATTGTGATAAGGTATATATAAGAAAGGGGAAGGAGGATACTAAGAAAAGTAAATATGAAAATCCTGTAGTAGAGGGAGGGATTTAGCAGTCAACGGCGAACTACCGCTAAGGATTTAAAAGCAACTGCAAATTAAAATGAATAATAGTTATTGTTAGAGGGCTCAGTACACATGTTATTAATGTGAACTGGGCCTTCATTTTTTATGGGAAAAATTATATCGGCTTCCAACATAGTTATGGTAATATTGTACAAGAATTAAGTAATACTTCAATTGTTTTATAATCATAAGGGGGAAGAAATGGGACATAGTACTAATTTTGAAAAGAGAAGATTTTGGATTTTGGTAATTATGGTCTCCATTTCAGGCTTCTCTCAAGGTATGTTATTGCCGCTTGTGTCGGTAATTTTCGAGCAGGATGGGGTTTCTTCTGCTTTAAATGGTTTGAATGCAACAGGTTTATATATTGGGACATTATTAATATCTCCTTTTATCGAACAACCATTACGTAAGTTTGGCTATAAGCCAATTATTGTGGTTGGCGGAGCGCTTGTTTTTTTATCATTATTAATGTTTCCATTATGGAAAAGTATCACGTTTTGGTTTGTGTTACGCTTGCTGATTGGTATAGGAGATCACGCATTGCATTATGCTACCCAAACTTGGATTACTAGTACAGCACCAGCACATCGCATGGGTAAAAGCATTGCAATTTATGGTTTATCATTTGGTCTAGGTTTTGCATTGGGACCTTTATTTGTCCCATTGATGAAAATTTTCGAAGCGTTACCATTTATCGTCTCGTCTCTTCTTTGTATAGTAGCATGGTCGCTTATTTTCTTATTGAAAAATGAGCGTCCAGAGTCGATTCAAATGTCCAAAGGAGACGAAAAAGCATGGGGACGTTATGTATCGACATTAAAATATGCATGGGTAGCATTTTTACCACCTTTTTGTTACGGCTTTTTAGAGTCCTCATTAAATGCATTGTTCCCGGTTTATGCACTACGACTTTCATTTGATGTAGCCATGTTATCTATTATTTTGTCAGCTTTCTCGGTAGGTGGGATTATCTCACAAGTACCATTGGGGATGCTGGGGGATAAGATTGGACGTCGTAAAATTCTATTAATTGCTTTAGCAGGTGGGGGAGCGATGTTCGGTATAGGCAGTTTCCTCGAGGGATCTGAAATTATAGTAGCTATAGTCTTTTTATGTGCAGGGCTTTTTGCAGGTTCACTCTTCTCATTAGGGATTACATATATGACAGATTTAACTCCTAAAGAATTACTGCCAACTGGCAATTTATTATGTGGAATATTTTTTAGCTTAGGTAGCTTGAGCGGGCCATTTTTAGGCGGACTCTATTTACAATTTGTCACCGAGTATAGCTTCCTATTACTTGTATCAATCATGTTGCTAATTGTCTTTTTCATCTCTTTAATTGGAGGAAGAACTGTAAAGCAAATAATATAATGTAGGGTCTTTGTCACTTATTAAAGTGACGAAGGCCTTTTATATTGGAAAATTAAGAAAAAAATCAGATTTCCTTTAAACTTCCTTCATTTCTGTTTGGTTTAATAGAATTGAAAGGAGTTGTTTCATGTGAAGGCAAGAAAGTTGAAAAGAAGAGCTAAAATAGTGATTGTACTATTAGTATTAGGTGTACTATGGACTGCTAATTTATTTATAAATGATAAGCAACAAATAATTGAGGGAGAACAGGGGTTATTTAGTGAAAATGCTATTCTGGTTGATTTAAATAGTGGGAAAGTTTTGTTTGTGTAGATTATCATATTAAGTCGAACGAAAGATAAATAAAAAATAGCTCAATCGGGTACACATTAGTTAACGCCAATCAACTAATAAAGGAGTGCTCCCGATGAGCTATACACACATTTTACCATGGGAACGTGTTTTAATCGAAGAATATAGACTGGTTAATAAATCTATTTCCTATATCGCAAAACAACTAAAAAGAAGCAAAAGCACGATTAAATACGAATTGGACCGTGTCTGCCCTTACAATGCACTTCAAGCGCAAATGGATTATGAAAATAAGCGTGAAAACTGTGGTTGTAAGCCCATGGTTGATTTAGATGATATCAAGTATATTCTTGTCCATTTAAAGAAAGGCTGGTCGCCTGAAATGATTGTTGGACGATATGAAAAAGAACACAAAAAACCATTCGCTATAAGCGTTTCAAGTATTTACCGATACGCAGCAGCAGGACTATTCCAATTGTCTCAAAAGCTCCTCATCCGTAAAGGAAAGAAACTGAAAAACAACCAAGAAGAAACACGTGGAAAAATGCCACAGTTGAAAAAAATTCATGCACGACAGGCTCCACGAAGCGAAATAGGACACTGGGAAGTAGACACAATAATTGGTAAAGGTCACAAAAGCCAGATTCTCACACTTACAGAACGTATGAGCAGATTTACAATCGTTCAAAAATTAGCATCTAAAACTGCCTACGAAACAGCTAAAGAAATTATATCTCTTCTGAAAAACCTCCCCAAAAAACTAGTGAAATCAATAACAGCCGATAGGGGAAAGGAATTTCACATGTGGATCGAAATTGAAAAAGGACTGGAAATCCCATTCTACTTTTCAGATCCTGGCGTCCCAGGTCAACGTGGAACTAATGAAAATACAAATGGTCGAATCCGACGCACATATCCAAAAGGAACCGACTTTAACAAGTTAACTCGAAATGAAATCATGACGTTTCTTTTGAATTTCAATCAAGTACCTAGAAAAGTTCTTAATTTCAATACGCCTTTTGAGATATTCATGAGTTATCTGCCATGTTCGACTTGAATTGACAATTTACATTGATAAACAAAGTGAGGTGGAGATTTATCCTGCATCTCTAACCAAAATGATGACCGCTATTTTAGCAATAGAGAACTTACCTGATTTAGATCAACGAATCACAATTCCTGATGAGATGTTTGATAAAATCCGCGCTGAAAATGCTTCAGTAGCAGGATTTGCCGCACAGGAACAGGTTAGTGTACGCGATTTATTATACGGCAATATTTTACCATCTGGAGCGGAGGCATCCATTAGCTTAGCTATTGCTGTTTCTGGCTCAGAGAAAGACTTTGTAAAGATAATGAATGATAAGGCTAAAAAGCTTGGTATGAATGATACACATTTTATGAATGCGACAGGTTTACAAGATAGTAAGCACTTTTCGACTGTTAAGGATTTATCGAAGTTATTACGTTATGCCTTACAGAATGAAAAATTCTATGAAGTGTTTACCGCAAAGCGTTATACAACTTCTGCAACAAATGTACATCCAGATGGAATTACTTTTAACAGTTCAATGTTTGAAAGACTGCCATCTACTTCTATTAAAGGCGGCACGATTTTAGGTGGCAAAACAGGCTATACAGATAAAGCAGGTCTTTGTTTGGCAAGTTTAGCTGAAAAAGATGGCAAGCAGTATATATTCATTACAACGGGAGCACCTGGAAATCATAATACGGAGCAGTTTCATATGACGGATGCTATTACGGTTTATAATCAACCATTCTAATAATAAGGATTGTACTTGTGAGTGCAATCCTTTTATCGTTGCGAGAGTGATATTGTCAATATATGATAAAGACAATAAGGCACTTGAATATAGTGGAAAAGGAAGTGTGCAATGATTACTGAAACGAGAAATAAAGTGGATTTCGAAAAGGTTTGGCAAGAAGGGATGAAAGATTGGTCTGGGAAGATGCCCGAGCGTATGATTAATGATGACTTAGAAGAGCAGTTTTGGGCACGATATATTGAAAAAAATGAAGGTAAGGAGAAAGATCCTTATGCAGAAGATGTCTTTAAAGAACTTTGTAAGTTTATTGACCAAACTGATACCGTTCTAGAAATCGGACCTGGTTGGGGGAATTATACGTTCCCACTTGCGAAGCATGTAGAGAAGTTAACTTGTGTTGATAGTTCTGCAAGTATGATAAATTATTTGCAAAATAAATGTGATACCGATCGTTATAGTAATATTTCCTTCATTCATGAAAAGTGGGAGGATTATCAGAGACCTGAGCAATACGATATTGTTTTTGGGATGAATTGTTTTTATCGTATATATGAAATAAAAAGAGCTCTTCAACAAATACATAATAGTGCCAGGAAGTTAGCCATCATTGGTGTGACTTTTGCTCCGATGCGTCCGCATTATATTGATTTACATAATAACTTCGGCTACTCGTTAAAGTATCCTAGAAGAGATTATATAGATTTGATGAATATTCTTTATGAGCTTGATATCCATACTAATTGTCAGATAGTAGACTTGGAGAAAACGTATACGTATGATTCTTATGATGAAATGATTGAAGCTAATAGTGTGAAGCTATTGACGCCAAATGTAGAACGGTCGCAAGTTGAGGAAGCCGTGCAGAGATATGTTGAATACAAAGAAGGTCAATATATATATAAACATCAATTTAAAGCTGCCATTTTGTATTGGAGACCTAATAGCTTATAAAATAGAAAGCTGTCCTCATTAAAAGGCTAAAGACTGTAGGGAAACTCGAAAGAATTGATTTGGGGGTGTCCAAGCAGGCGATGCTTACTTTTGTTGCTGCAAATTTAAAGAAACTCGCCAATTGGACTTGGCAAAGTCCAATAATGGCATAAAAGAGGATCTACAATAACCAATATATATAAACAAAAGACATTCAGGATGTGAGTATTCTGAATGCCTTTTGTCTGCTTATTTTAGTTTGAATTGTGCAATCGACGATTTTAACTTACTAATTTCATCTGATAATAGCGTGGCAGATTTAGCTACAATATCGATGACATCTTGTTGTTCATCAACCGAAGCAAATACTTCTGTAGAAGCTTTGGCATTTTGATCACTTACCTCAGCAATACTTTCAATTGCAAAAGTGAACATTTCCGTAGAAGCCATTAAAATGTTGACGCTCTCTGTTACATCCTCTATAGAGGTAATAATGGTACCTACATTCAACTTTATATCTTCAAAAGAAGTTTCTGTATTCGAAACAGCCTCGTTTTGTTCTTTGACAATTGCAGATGTTTTGTCAATTTCTTGATTTGCTAGTAAGGTTTCATGTTCAATACCACGTAGTGTTTGTTGAACGCTTTCTGTTGAAGATGCAGTTTGCTCAGCTAGTTTTCTTACTTCGTTCGCAACAACGGCGAACCCTTTACCATGTTCACCAGCTCTAGCGGCCTCAATGCTTGCATTAAGAGCCAGTAAATTTGTTTGAGCTGATATTTGATTAATCGTTTGAATAATATTTTCTATGTCTTTCATTTTTGAAGAAAGGGATTGGAATACTTTCTGAACATGATCTACTAGGTCAGCTGATTTTATCGATTTCTCTTTTAATAATGTTAAATTGCTAAGCCCTTGTTCATTAGAGTTTTGCATCTGTTCTGAAGATTGTTGCATATACTCATTTTTTTGATATAGATTTTTTATTTGTTCAGATATTCCTACGATAACTAGCTTAGTTTCCTCTGCATCTTTTGCTTGCTGTAATGAGCCTGCAGAGACATCCGATACAGCACGTGTGATTTCTGTAGTAGAAGCAGTAGCCTCTTCTGATACGGCTGTTAAAGTTGTAGAGGCATCTTGAATATCATTTATTGTCGTATCGACTTCGCTTATTAATGTTTTTAATTGTGTTACCATCACGTCAAAATGGCCATTTAATTGACCTAACTCATCTCCGCGTTTTAGTTCATGTAATTGAACTGTTAAGTCGCCAGTAGAAATTTTATTTACTTTATTTGTTAGTTTTAAAATTGGATTGCCGAAATGTTTTGCTAAAAAGAACATAACAATAGTAGCGATGATAAATGATACAATTAATGCAATACCCATGACGACAAGTAGTTGTTGTGAGGATGAGTTGAAGTCTTTTTTGTAGCTTCCGGCGCTTACAACCCAACCCCAGTGCGGATCAATTTCTGCATATGTAATTTTTTTAGCAAGCTTCTTTTCATTATCAGGCAGGTGGAATGGATATTCGACAAATCCGCCACCGGCTTGTGCATTTTTTATAATTTTTTGGATAAAATATTGTCCACTACTATCTTTTAGCTCCCAAGATTGTTGATCTTCTATATTGGGGTGGGCAAGCATTAAGCCATCTTCTTGCAAAATGAAGATATAACCACTTTTTCCTAAGTCACCAGGGTATGTAATCTCTCGGTGTCCATCCTCTGTCTTTTCACCAATGATTTGAACCTTCACAGCTTCTTGTGCATCTTCTAATGACAAGTGTCCTTTTTGTACTTCAGCATCAAGTGAAGCGATTAGTTGCATTGTCGTCTGTACACTATTTTTAACAATCGTTTCACCTAGTTTATCCATATTAGATTTTGCACTTTGATAACTGAAAAAGCCAATAATAATACAAGGTATTGCGACAAGAAGAAACGAACTTAGCATGAGCTTCCATTGAATTGAGTTACGTATCCTTTGCATTGAGACCCCTCCTTCATTGTAGAAAATATGTTAATTCTATTATGAATTCGCGAACTATGATAAGCAATGAGAAAATTCATAGAAAATTGTAATATTTTATCACTAATAAGGGGGAAATGTTTTATTTTAGAAAAATACATTATGTTATTTGTAGGGATTTGTCCTTTATTTGTCATTAGTATTTAGGGATTTAAGTCTATAGAAGAGGCAAAGAAGAACAATAAAAAAGACTGAAGCTCATAAGAACTTCAATCTTTTTATACATTATTTTAACGTTAATAAAGTGACTGACTCAACATGTGCAGTTTGGGGGAACATGTCAATCGGTTGAATATATTGAATGTCATATACTTTTGTAAGCTCCTGTAAGTCCTTAGCTAAAGTTGAAGGGTTACAAGAAGTATAGACAAAGCGCTTAGGTTTAACTTGTACAATTGTATTTAGCAGACTTGGCGCAAGACCAGTTCTAGGAGGATCTACTGTTAGTACGTCAGGTACGAATTTTTCTTTTCGCCATTTCGCTAACCATTCTTCAGCAGAGCCTTTCACGTATTTAACATGCTCAAAGCCATGTTTTTTCGCATTAAGCTTAGCATCGTGAATACTTTCAGGAATAATATCCATCCCACGCACTTCTTTTGCGTCTTTTGCCAACCAAAGACCGATTGTACCAACGCCACAATAAGCATCGACAACAGTCTCTTTCCCTGTAAGTGCAGCCGCTTTTTTAATCTCATTATAGAGATGGACAGTTTGTGTAGGGTTAAGCTGGAAGAATGCACGAGCTGATAAATCAAAAGCCAGTTCTCCAAGTTCTTCGTGAATTGTTTCTTTTCCAGCTAGTGTATATGTCTCGTCACCAAATATTAATGAGGTTTTTTCAGCATTAATATTTTGTACGATGGATACGACACTTGGATTAATTTGTTTTAGACGTTCAACGAGTATTTCTTTTTTAGGGAAGTTTTTTCGTGTCGTAATAAGCACTAGTTGTATTTCACCTGTTTTTATTCCTGTACGAACAACAATTGTACGGACGATTCCTTTTGAGCGACCATCGTAGATTGGAATGTTTAGCTCATCTAAAATATGTTTTGTCGCTGTCGTGATCTTCGTTGTTGCTGGGTGTTGTACAGAGCACTCTTCAATGTTCAACAGCTTGTGGCTATTGGCAGAATATAAGCCAGCAAGTACTTTATTGCCAGGCTTACGTACTTGGAATTGGCTCTTATTTCGATAATGCCAAGGATCTTCCATGCCAATAGTAGGTCGAACATTGATTTTATTTGCTTGTGATTTTACATACTTTGTTAGAGCTTGTACGATGACATCTCGTTTTGCTGCTAATTGTCCTTTGTATGTTATATGTTGTAGTTGGCAACCACCACATTCCTCATAAACTGGACATGGTGGTGTTTGGCGTATTGGTGATTTTTTGTGAATTTTCACAACGTCAGCTTCTGCAAAGTTGCGATTTACTTTCGTCACTTGTGCAATGACGTCTTCACCAGGAAGCGCGCCTTTGACGAAAACGACATTACGTTTATAGTAGCCGATGCCTTCACCATTAATACCAAGCCTTTTAATTGTTATATTGAGTTTTTGTCCCATTTCCATGATTGATTGTTGCGTCAAAAATTACACGTCCTTTTTCGCTATCTTCCTTCATTATAACGAACGGTCGTGTGGATTGAAAGAACCAGCTAAGCCAGCTTTTTCGTTTACAAGATTATTGATGGAGTCAAATCGATAACCTTTCTTGCGTGCCGCTTCGATGAATTTTGGTAAAGCTTCCGCATTATCAGGTGACACTGTATGCATGAGGACGATGGCCCCAGGGTGTAGCTGTGACATAAGGTTGTCATATGCATATTGCCAGCCTTGAGGTTTGTCAGCAAGCCAGTCTTTAAAGGCAACTGACCAGAAAATGTGTCTGTAGCCAGCATCGTTACCTACTTGAAGTAATTTTTCATTAAACGAACCTTCCGGTGGTCTTGCGAATATAGTTCGTTCAACTTTTGTAATCTCTCTTAGCTTATCATCAAATTTCTTCCATTCTTTTAACATTTCGTCTTCACTTATTCTTGCCATATTCGGGTGACCATACGAGTGATTTCCAATATCATGACCTTCGTCAATCATACGTTTAACAAGAGGGGTAGCGCTCGTTAAATAATGACCTGTTAGGAAAAATGTTGCTTGAATTTTTTCCTTTTTTAAAGTATCTAGTATGCTTGCTGTATAGCCATTTTCGTAACCATTATCGAAAGTTAGATAAATAACCTTTTCATCTGGACTTCCTTTATAAAGGGCGCCGTACTTTTCTAAGGTTTGATCAAATGCTGCACCAGCTTCTGCTTGTTGTTCGTTTTGAGCCTTTTTAAAACCCCAATGAAGTTCATCTGCAAAAGCGCTAAATGGATTGACGATGGCACCAACAAAAACGATTGCACTTGCAATGACAATTCCGAGCAAATGGTTTTTCCACATAAAAACGCAACCTTTCTATTTTTAATAGTAGGTTGCGCCAAGGAACGCTCTTTATGCGTGCAAATTTTCTAATGCGGCTTTTAAAGTGGGAAATTCAAATTGAAAGTTTTCTGTTAGTAAAACTTTAGGTAAAACATGCTGTCCTTCTAAAACGAGATTGCTTTTTTCACCTAATGCAATTTTTAGTAAAAATGATGGAGTTGGAAACCAATGAGGTCGCCCAAGAACTGAAGCAATTATTTCGCCTATTTGCTTCATCCGAACTGGATTAGGTGATGTTACATTAAATGGTCCAACTACATGATCATTTTCTAATACGAAACTTATTGCAGATGCGACATCTTTGACATGAATCCAAGAAACCCATTGTGAGCCAGAACCAACTGTACCACCTACAAAAAGTTTATATGGTAAAACCATTAGAGATAGTGCACCAGAATTCTTACCTAAAATAACACCGAAACGTGCCATTGCTACTCTAACCCCAAAGTTTTCTGCTTTTTGCGCTTCTTGTTCCCAGTGTCTGACGGTTTTACCTAAAAAGTCTTTTGCCACTTGAATGGAGCCTTCTGTGTAAGTTGCAGCTTTTGAAGATGGATAGATACCAATGGCACTGGCATTAATTAGTACTTTAGGTTTCACATCAAGTGTTTCAATAATACGTAGGACTTCTTTAGTGGCAGAGATACGACTGTCGTAGATGTCCTTTTTACGCTTATCTGTCCATCGACCTTCATTTAAAGAAGTACCAGCTAGATTAATAAAGGCATCTATACTTTGCAAATGTGCTTCAGGCATTGCATCTTCGGTAAGCCATTGTATAAAGTAAATGCCATTAGTTTTGTGGCTTTTTTTTCGTGTTAAAATAAAAATTTCATGACCTTGTTGTTGTAAAAGTTTTGTAAGCTCACTTCCTACAAAACCTGTACCACCTGTAATTGCAATTTTCATAATCTCGCCGTCCCTCCATGTAAGTTTTGTAAATAAACATGAACTACTTCAGTTAGAAAGCTCCAATTAAATAAAGTGTAATGGCTTTCTATCTATATGTATGCTTTCATTGTATGTAAGTATAGATGAAATGAAGGTAACAGAGAAAAGTTGTATACTATATTTTAGTGAAGGAGTGTTTCAATGACTCGAGTAATCACAAAAATTACGCGCCAAAAGAAAAATCAAGAGCGCTATAATATTTTTTTAAATGAAGAATATGCTTTTAGTGTCGATGAAACCATTCTAATTCAGTTTGGTCTGACAAAGGGTAAAGTGATAGAAGGGCTTGAACTAGACGAGATTGCCTTTGATGATGAAATTCAAAGAGCGTACAATCGTGCACTGAGCTTTCTGAGTTATCAAATGCGTAGTGAATATGAAGTGAGGAAGAAGCTTCTTGACTTAGAATTTGGAGAGGCTGTTATTCAAGAGGCTATTCAAAAACTAAATAAACATGGCTTTTTAAATGATGCAACATATACAATGGCACTACTTGAAACAAAGAAGAAGACTGCTAAAAAAGGTCCTCGGGCAATTAGACAAGATATGCAGAAAAAGGGTATAGATAAGAAATTACAAGAAGAAGTGCTTGAAACTTTTTCCGAGGAAGAGCAACTTAGTATTGCATTAAAGTTAGGCGAAAAAGTAGCTTTTTCTGAACGACGTAAAACACCGACTCAAGTAAAGCAGAAAATTCAAGATAACTTAATGCGTAAAGGATATTCGTTTGCGATAATAGAGCAAGTACTCGAACAAATCGAATTTTCACGAGAAGTTGATGAATGGCAACAAATGGTTCAGGTACAAGGTGATAAAGCGTGGCGTAAATATGCTACGAAATATAGTGGTTATGATCTGCATATGCGTGTAAAGCAAACACTATATCAAAAAGGGTTCCCAGCTGATATTATAGAAACTTTCATAGAAGAGAAGGAGCAAGATCATGGATAAAAAATATAGCGATATGACACCATCAGAATTACGCGAAGAGGTCGCAACATTAAAAGAAAAAGCGAGAAAAGCAGAGCAACTAGGTATTCTTAATGAATTTGCCGTTTATGAACGTAAAGCATTGATGGCTCAAGCATTTTTGTTGAATCCAGACGATTTTAAACCAGGTGAAATGTATCGTATAGAAGGTGATCCCGGAGTGTTCTTCCAATTGGAATACTTAAAAGGGCGCTTTGGATGGGGATATCGACTTGGCGGCGATCATTATGAAGAAGCTTTACCAATTTCAATGTTAACACCTTTAAAGGGGGGCATGTAATTGGAAGCTATAATAGATCAACTTGTATTAGAGTTAAAAGATAGCAATGAATTATTAACTGAAGAACGCGCTCGCGTGTGGATTGAATTATTGTGGTCTGATTTTGAAGCGACATACGCAAAAGCTGGTTATGATTATCAAGGAGCTGAAATGACTGAGAAGATTATTCGCCAATGGATCCAAGGTTATGGTCATCAGCTACATGAATTTGCAGGACGTAATCCAAAATACGCTCACTTATTAGAAGCAACTGACAACTGATTATAATAAACTGACCGCTACATTCAATATGTAGCGGTCAGTTTATTGAGGTTGTTTTTTTATTGATAACATTCTTAAAATGAGATAATTCATTACAAATGGAGACTGGTTCATAATCTAAATTGAGCAACTCCATCAGAGTCAGAAATATAGCGGTCTTAGGACGTGAATATTCTGCTAAATAACAATGGAGTGAGTTAGTGCAACAATCAATCAAGTTAGTGCAACAATCAATGGATATAGTGCAACAATCAGCAATGACAATGCAACAATCACCTGAGTTAGTGCAACAGTTGGACGAGCGCCTTCAGCATTTAAGCTATCCAGCTTCAGGCGCTAGCTGCTCGGGTCGTTTCAGTCGGGCGCTCAAAGTCAAAGAGCGACTTTGGCTTCCGCCTTCCAACGACCTCGCAGTTGAACGAGCGTCTTCAGCATTTAAGTTATTCCACAATCAGTTTCTTTTGTAGTTTATCTTCACTGAAGATCCAGCCTGTGTAGGATTGGACTACTTCGTGATTGTCGTTTAGTAGGGCGACGGCTACGAATGGATAGTGATTTTCGCTTCGATAACGTAGGTCGATTAATCGTACTTCATGATAATTATTTTCAAGCTCACTTACTTCCCAACGGTAAAGGGGTGAGAATGACACAAATGCAGCTAAATTGGAATCTTCTAATGCTGCGTGGAATAATGGAGTGTCTGGTAGTGGTTCGATTGGAAATTTATCGTATATGGTGATAGAGCGCCCATATGCTCGTCCGACGTAGTGAGTCGAGCTTGAGTTGGCTGCAACACGCCATTGGAAAAAGCGCATTGTAGGTGAGAGTATTATTTTTTCGGCACCTGGTATGGTCTTTTTGACAGCATGCTTAACGGCTTGCTGTAAGGTAAAGCGGATTAAATAGTAAACCACAATAATGCAATATAAACTGGCCATCGTCCAAACGGGATTGAAGCCAAACGCCCATAGCATAAGTGCTAATACATGTAAGCTGAAAATTATAGGATCGAACGTGTTAATAACACCGAGTGCAATCCACTTTTTTGATATTGGCCGTAGTGCCTGTGTTCCATAAGCATTAAAAATATCTACAAAAACGTGAAGAAAAACGGCCAAAAATGTCCAAAGCCATAGATGTAATATATTGGCGCCTTGAAATAACAAAGAAAATACCCCTGTAATCAAAATAGGCCATAATATAATTGCGGGAATAGAATGTGTAATCCCACGGTGGTTTCGTATATAGACTGCATTATTGCGCAGTTTTAAAACTGTATCGATATCGGGTGCTTGTGATCCAATGATTGTTGCTGTAATAACTGCAGCTGTTGTCATGGAACTACCTGCTACAACTGGGTCAGCTAATGCTAAACCACCTAGTGCAATACCCATTACTAAATGTGTACCTGAATCCAAAAATAATCAGCTCCTTAAATATTGGGAGAGAAATTGTTTCAAATTTACAAGTTGAAATTATCGGTTGGTTTACATTTTATAGCTTTATACATTTTTAAAATAAATCGAAAATACCTAGGAGGAAAAAGTGTACTATCAATATAAACATCAATTCCAACAAGCATTAGTCGAGTGGTTTAAAAAAGAAAAACGAGATTTACCGTGGAGAAGAACAAATGACCCTTATAAAATTTGGGTATCAGAAGTAATGCTTCAACAGACAAGAGTCGACACGGTTATCCCATATTATGAACGATTCCTTAGTGAATTTCCAACAATTCGACATTTGGCGGAAGCCCCAGAGGAGAAGTTGTTGAAGCAATGGGAAGGGCTAGGGTACTATTCACGTGCGCGTAATTTACAAGCAGGCGTTCGAGAAGTAGTTGAAAATTACAATAGTAAAGTGCCCGATAATCGCCCAGAAATTTCAAAATTAAAAGGCGTTGGACCATATACTGCAGGAGCGGTACTTAGTATTGCCTATAATAAAGCAGAGCATGCTGTTGATGGCAATGTTATGCGTGTTCTTAGCCGAGTTTTACTAATAGAAGAAGATATTGCACTGCCAAAGACGAAGAAAACGTTTGAAAATGCAGTTATGGAACTCATTGATCCAATTCATCCATCCGAATTTAATCAAGGGTTGATGGAGTTAGGTGCTATGATCTGTACTCCAACTTCTCCTAAGTGCTTATTATGCCCAGTACGCGAATTTTGTACAGCCTTTAATGAGGGGAATCCGGAGAAGCTACCTATTAAAACGAAAAAAATAAAGATGAAACATATGCCTTATGATGTGTTTGTTGTGAGAAATACTAAAGGCCAATTTTTAATTGAAAAGCGTCCTGAAAAAGGCCTGCTAGCAAATATGTGGCAATTTCCAATGATTGAACAGATTGCAGATAACGATACTACAAACGAAACGACATTAGCTGAACAATATAGCTTAAGTTTATTATCACGCGAAAAATTAACTTCATTCAAACATATTTTTTCTCATTTAACTTGGCATATTGAAAGTTACTTTGTTGGTTGTGAAGTGCAACAGGTTATACCTGATAATTGTCAATGGTTCACGGTTGAAGAGATGGGTGTGTTACCAATGCCAGTTCCAATGCAAAAAGTGTGGCAAAGTTATCAAATCGAAATGTCCAATTTATAAAGGAAATATTACCAAGAATAAAATTCTCCAAGCTACGCAAATTAGATAGCACGGAGGTGATTTCCATGAAAAAGAATCAAAATGGTGCAAACAACCCGCAAAACAATGCGCAAAACAATGCACAAAACATGTTTGAGGAGTTTGGAGCTGAAACTGATTTCAACGAAGTAGCGAAGCAAAATAATAAAGCTGAGCAAAACAAGCAAAAAGCTTCGGGTAAATATGCTAAGAATAATCAAAACAACTCGAACTAATCATGGGTTACTCTCTAATGAGCGAAGGCTTTTGGCCTTCGCTTATTTTTTGCTACAAGTTTTTATTCATGATTGTTATAATGTTAAGCAAAGAGCGCTTTTCCAATAAGTGTTTATCGAAAAGGTGGGCATTAACATGGCGATTCCATTAGAAGGTGAAACAATACAAATACATAGTTATAAACACAATGGCCGTATCCACCGTGTCTGGCAAGAAACGATGGTATTGAAAGGCACAAAAAATATAGTCATCGGAGCGAATGAACGCACACTCGTAACGGAAGCAGATGGTCGAACATGGTTAACACGTGAACCATCCATTTGCTACTTTCATGCGGAGCACTGGTTTAATATTATTTGTATGTTGAGAGAAGATGGAGTATATTACTACTGTAATATGAGCTCTCCATTTGTTTTTGATAATAACGCTATTAAGTATATTGACTATGATTTAGATGTAAAGGTGTTTCCCGATATGTCTTATACTTTACTTGATGAAGATGAGTATGAACAACACAAGCAGGAAATGAGTTATCCATCTGTAATTGATCAAATATTAAAATCAAATGTTGATAAATTACTTAGTTGGATTCAACAAAGACGTGGACCATTTGCGCCTGACTTTATAGATGCTTGGACTAGCCGTTATCAATTTCAAAGAAAGCTTCATGATAATGACTAATAAATGCCTGTTGGTGAAAACCAGCAGGCTTTTCGCTTGAAAAGGGAGTGACTTTTTGGACAGTATTAAACGTTATATGCGCTTCGTAAAGCCTTATAATTGGGAGATTTTATTAACACTAGTTATAGGAATTGTTAAATTTGCAATTCCATTATTTATTCCGATATTAATCAAAATTGTAATTGATGATATCGTGATGGCTAAAGATTTGACAAGTGATGAAAAAACAATACAGCTATTTTATTGGCTAGGTGGGACAGCAGTTGTATTTTTCATTTTACGACCACCAATAGAATATTATCGACAATATTTTGCTCAGCATGTAAGTAATAAGATATTATATGATATTCGCAAGGAATTGTATGGACATCTTCAAAAACTAAGCATGAACTATTACGCAAATTCACGTGCTGGAGAAATCATTTCACGTGTCATCAATGATGTAGAACAAACAAAGAACTTTATTATGACTGGTCTGATGAATGTTTGGCTGGACTTAGCAACGATTCTAATCGCTATTGGGATAATGCTAACATTAGATGTGAAGCTGACATTAGTAACGCTAATTGTCTTTCCGTTATATGCGTTTTGTGTAAAATATTTCTTTGGTAGACTGCGTGATTTAACACGTAAACGTTCACAAGCATTAGCAGGAGTGCAAAGCTATTTACATGAACGTGTTCAAGGAATGAGTATTATTAAAAGCTTCACTTTAGAGAAGCATGAACAGAAAATTTTCGATGAGACAAACGGAGAATTTTTGGATAAGGCACTTGATCAAACTAAGTGGAATGCTAAAGCTTTTGCTGTAATCAATACGATTACTGAAGTAGCGCCGTTACTTGTTATTGGTTTTGCAGGATATATGGTTATTCAAGGACCACTTTCTGTTGGTGCGATGGTAGCGTTTGTTGCTTATATCGATCGCCTTTATGGACCGTTACGTAGGCTTGTAACTTCGTCAACAACACTTACGCAATCAATTGCCTCTATGGACCGCGTATTTGAGTTAATAGATGAAAAGTATGATGTAGAAGATCAGCCAAATGCAACTACACTACCTCCACTACAAGGAGATGTGAAATTTGAAAATGTATCATTCCGTTATACTGATGATGAGCAAAATGTATTGAACAATGTGAGTTTTAACATTCAATCAGGTCAAACGATTGCGCTGGTCGGAATGAGTGGTGGTGGTAAATCCACGATAGTTGGATTAATACCTCGATTTTACGATGTGGTGGAAGGCGCTATAAAAGTTGATGGAATTGATATTAAAAAGGCGACAATTCATTCGCTACGTTCACAAATCGGAATCGTACTTCAAGATAACATTCTATTTAGTGATTCAGTTAAATCGAATATTTTAATGGGGCGTCCAAATGCGTCAGATGAGGAAGTAATAACAGCAGCCAAAGCCGCTAATGCTCATGATTTCATCATGTCATTACCAGAAGGTTATGATACTAAGGTTGGAGAACGTGGTGTTAAATTATCTGGTGGACAAAAACAACGAGTTGCTATTGCCAGAGTCTTTTTGAAAAACCCACCAATCCTTATCTTGGATGAAGCAACATCAGCTCTAGATTTAGAAAGTGAATCATTAATTCAAGAATCATTAGACAAGTTAGCACATGATAGAACAACAATCGTCGTAGCTCATCGTTTATCAACAATCACACATGCAGATCGAATTTTAGTTATAGACCATGGTGAACTAAAAGAACAAGGTACACATGAGCAGTTGATAAAGCAACAGGGCATTTATCACAATTTGTTCCATATGCAAAGGCTAGATGCATAATAGGACTGTGAAATAGCATAAAATAAAGACTTCTCGTTTATGGGGAGTCTTTATTTTTTTGTCATAAAAATACTTAACAATGAAAAGTATTGCATTTTTTTAAATTAACAGTATAAAATAGATAAAAAGATTTGAATATTTAGAAAATATCGAATTATTGAATTTTGGGAGGGACTATATGAGTGATCGTAAAGAATTACTACGAGTGAGAGGACTCCAGACGACATTTTTCACAGATGATGGTGAAATCCCTGCAGTAGATAATATTGATTTTTCAATAAGAGAAGGTGAAATACTTGGCATTGTTGGAGAGTCGGGTTGTGGTAAGAGTGTAAGTGCTCTATCAATTATGGGGCTTGTCCCATCTCCGCCAGGAAAAATTACAGGTGGCCAAATTGAGTTTAATGGCAAGGATTTAACTAAGCTTTCTCAAAAAGAAATGCGTAAAGTACGTGGCAAAGATATTGCGATGATTTTCCAAGAACCAATGACTTCATTAAATCCGCTTTTTACAATAGGGAATCAGTTGATGGAGGCGATATTAATCCATCAAAAAGATTGGTCAAAAAAACAGGCTAGAAATCGTGCGATTGAAATGATGAAGTTAGTAGGTTTACCAAGAGCAGAAGAATTGATTAAAGAATATCCTCATCAATTATCTGGTGGTATGCGTCAGCGTGTGATGATAGCAATGGCACTTGTCTGTGATCCGAAGGTGCTCATAGCAGATGAACCAACAACAGCGTTAGACGTAACGATTCAAGCACAAATTTTACAATTGATGAAAGACTTAAATGAACGGTTGAATACAGCCGTTATGATGATTACACATGATTTAGGCGTTGTGGCAGAAACTTGTGAGCGAGTTGTTGTTATGTATGGCGGGCAAGTAGTAGAGGAGGGGCCTGTCAAATTAATATTCAATGATCCACAACATCCATATACAAAAGGACTTATTCAATCTGTACCTGATATGCGCTTTAAAAAAGAGCGGTTATATTCTATACCCGGAAACGTGCCGAAACCGGGATCTGTTCGTACTGGTTGTCGTTTTGCTGCTCGTTGTGAGTTTGCATTTGAGCAATGTAATGTAGAAAATCCGAATCTATATCAAACAAGCCCAGAACATAAGACGAGATGCTTCTTGCACGAAAGAAAGGAGGTGTCTGCAGTTGACAGAGCCGTTGTTGAAAGTTAAAGGATTGAAGAAATACTTTCCAATTCGTCAAGGGATGCTTGGAAAAGTATCTGGTCAAGTAAAGGCAGTTGATGATGTTTCCTTTTATGTGAATGAAGGTGAAACACTTGGGATTGTGGGAGAGTCTGGCTGCGGGAAATCTACTACAGGACGTATGCTTATGAGATTGCTAGAGCCAACAGAAGGAAGCATTGAATTTGATGGTAAGTTACTATCCGACTTATCGAAAGAGGAAATGCGTAAGGCTCGTCGTGAAATTCAAATGGTTTTCCAAGATCCTTATGCTTCACTAAATCCTAGGCACTCAATAGGTAAAATTCTAGAGGAACCTCTAGTTGTTCATGGTATTGGAGATGCAAAGGAACGTAAGAAAAAGGTCAATGAGTTCCTTGAAATTGTAGGGCTCAGTAGCTACCATGCAAGACGATATCCACACCAATTTAGTGGGGGACAGAGGCAACGTATTGGTATAGCAAGAGCATTAATGACAAATCCAAAATTGATTATTGCAGATGAACCTGTATCAGCTTTAGACGTTTCGATTCAAGCTCAAGTTTTAAATTTAATGCAAGATCTGCAAAAAGATTTAAAGCTTACTTATATATTCATAGCGCATGATTTAGGGGTTGTTCGTCATATTAGTGACCGTGTAGGGGTAATGTATTTAGGGAAGATGGTTGAGTTGGCAGATAGTGAATCGTTATATGGTAAGCCATTGCATCCATATACTCAGGCTTTATTATCAGCAGTTCCGGTACCAGATCCAAACTTTACGCGGGAGCAAATATTGATAACAGGCGATATTCCAAGCCCATCAAATCCTCCTGCGGGATGTACTTTCCATACAAGATGCCCATTTAAAATGGATACTTGTGCTGAAACAGTACCTGTATTAAAGGAAGTTGAGAAAGGTCATTCTGTTGCTTGTCATTTATATAATGATCAAGGTCAACAATGATAATAGAGCAAAGTGTGGAGGGGTTATGTATATGAGGAAAAAGAGATGGTTAGCTTTAGGCTTGATGTTATTGCTAGTATTGTCTACAGCATTAGCAGCATGTTCATCCGATAAAAAGGATGATGTTAAGGGTGGCGAGAAAGGCGGCGGAGAGCAAAAAGAAAAAACGTTAGTCTTTGGTCGTGGGGGAGATTCTGTAACACTTGATCCTATTGGTACTACAGAGGGAGAGACTTACAAAGTAACAGAGAACTTATATGAAAAACTAATCAACTTTGGTGATCAAGATACAACATTAAATCCAGGTTTAGCTAAGTCTTGGAAGGCAGCTAAAGATGGTTTAAGTTACACATTTGACTTACAAGAAGGCGTAAAATTCCATGATGGAACAGACTTCAACGCTGATGCAGTAGTGAAAAATTTTGAGCGTTGGATGAACGGTGATGCAGAAAAATTCCCTTACTTTAAATCAGTATTTGGCGGATTCAAAGATGAAAAGGGTCTAGTAATCAAATCTGTGAAAGCTGACGGCGATTTAAAAGTGGTTATCACTTTAAAACAACCTCAAGCTCCATTCTTGAAAAACCTTGCAATGAGCCCATTCGCTATTGCGAGCCCGACGGCATTCGAAAAGTTTGGTGATAAATTTGGTGATAATCCTGTAGGTACTGGACCATTCAAATTTGTCTCTTGGAAACGCAACGATTCAATAACAATCGAGAAGAATCCTAATTACTGGCAAGAAGGCTTACCGAAACTAGATAAAGTAGTATTCCGTTCTATGAAAGACAACTCTGCTCGTTTAAATGCTTTAATTAAAGGTGAAATCGATTTAGCAGATGGTATTAGTCCGTCGGATGCAGCATCGATTGAAAGTAATGCAGATTTACAATTACTTAAACGTCCATCAATGAACATTGGTTATCTTGGTTTGACCGTAACGCGACCACCTTTTGATAATGTAAAAGTTCGTCAAGCGATGAACTATGCAATCGATAAGCAAGCAATTGTTGATGCTTTCTTCGAAGGTCAAGCTGAAGTTGCGAAAAACCAAATGCCGTCATTAATCAGTGGCTACAATGACGATGTTAAAGGCTATGAATATGATCCAGAAAAAGCTAAAGCTCTATTAAAAGAAGCTGGCTATGATGGTAAGGAAATCGAGTTGTGGGCAATGCCTGTACCACGTCCGTATATGCCAGATGGCCAAAAAATTGCTGAAGCAATTCAAAAGAACTTAGCTGACGTTGGTATGAAGAGTAAAATTGTTTCATATGAATGGGGCGTATATTTAGAAAAAGCTGAAAAAGGGGAAGCAGATGCATTCTTACTTGGCTGGACTGGTGATAACGGAGATGCGGATAACTTCTTATATGCGCTTCTTGATGAGGATAGCATCGGTAGTAATAACTACACTTACTACAAAAATCCTAAAACTCACAAATTATTAATTAAAGCTCAAGCAGAAGTAGATGAAGAGAAACGTAATGCGTTATACAAAGAAGTCCAAGAAATCTTTAATGAAGAAGCACCTTGGGTTCCACTTGCTCACTCTACACCACTTTTAGCTAGTAAGTCAGATGTCATTAACTTATTACCACACCCAACTGGTTCTGACAGATTAGAAAAAGTAGATTTTAAATAAGCTAGACAACTAAACTACGCCTTTCGCTTACTTGGCGGAAGGCGAGTTTTTTCAAACAAGAGTTATTCAACATGATGAGATGGAGAGGTGAAGAGAGTGCTTCAATATATTGGAAAAAGGCTATTGCAGTTAATCCCGGTTTTGCTCGGAATGACCTTTATTGTATTTTTAATAATACGTGCAATTCCAGGTGATCCTGCTCAAGTAATTTTAGGACAGCATGCTACAAAAGAAGCGAGAGAGGCATTGCGAGCAAGCC
The DNA here is from genome assembly GCF_055456015.2 of Viridibacillus sp. d25.2. Lineage (NCBI taxonomy): Bacteria > Bacillati > Bacillota > Bacilli > Caryophanales > Caryophanaceae > Viridibacillus > Viridibacillus sp. d25.2. The sequence continues at coordinate 782,025 of NZ_CM196652.1, forward strand.
TAGGATTAGATAACCCTTGGTATATTCAGTACTTTAATTATTTAGGTAATCTATTGACAGGTGATTTAGGCGAGTCGATGCGTACGAAAGCAACAGTATCAAGCGAATTGTGGCCTTATTTAGGCGCTACTTTTGAATTGGCTCTTTTTGCAATGATTTTAGCAGTAATCATTGGAGTAAATGCAGGAATTGTTTCAGCGTGGTTCCAAAATTCTTGGTTTGATTATTTTGCAATGATTTTAGCGCTTATCGGTGTATCTATGCCTATTTTCTGGTTAGGTTTAATGGGGCAGTGGGTATTTGGTGTTCAAATGGATTTACTCCCGACATCAGGTAGAGAGGATGCCAGGAATCCTGTCGATCCTATTACATACTTGTATGTTGTAGATACAATAATTCATGGTCGATATGATCAGCTTTGGGATGTAGTAAAACATTTAATATTACCTGCAGTTGCATTAGCGACTATCCCAATGGCAATTATTGCAAGAATGACTCGGTCAAGTATGCTCGAAGTGATGCGTTCAGATTATGTTCGAACAGCACGAGCTAAAGGGCAAAATATGTTCTGGGTTGTTTATAAACATGCTCTCAAAAATGCTATCATTCCTGTATTAACAGTAATTGGTTTGCAAATGGGACTACTATTAGGTGGGGCTATCTTAACAGAGACTATCTTTAGTTGGCCTGGTATTGGTCGCTACATTTACGATGCTATTGGATACCGCGATTATCCAGTTATACAATCTGGTATTTTAGTGATCGCTTTTGTTTTTGTAATGATCAATTTAATTGTAGATATTTTATATAGTTTTATAGATCCGAGGATTAAATATGACTAAGAAGGGGGGAGTCCGATATGTCTGAAATGGCACCGAATGCAACTATAGATGTAGTGATTAAACAAGATCAATCGGTTGGTCCATGGAAAGAAGCGTGGCGTAGCTTTAAGAAAAGTAAAGCTGCGCTAGTAGGGGCAGTAATTGTTGTGTTCTTCATCCTTCTAGCTATAGTTGGTCCATTGTTTGTTCCAGAAGGAATTAATGAACAAGTGTTAAAGGATCGTTTACAGCCACCCTCAGCTGATCATTGGTTTGGTACAGATGATTTTGGGCGAGACATTTTTTCACGAGTCGTTCACGGCGCTAGAATATCACTTTGGGTTGGTTTTTTCTCGGTTATTGGTTCAGTTGTAGTAGGAAGTATGTTGGGGATTATTGCTGGTTATTATGGCCGATGGATTGATACAATCATCTCACGAATTTTTGATATTATGTTGGCGTTCCCAAGTATATTACTAGCTATTGCTGTTGTATCAATACTTGGGCCATCTTTGCAAAATGCTTTAATTGCCATTGCAATTATTAATGTTCCGAACTTTGGAAGACTTATTCGTTCGAAGGTGCTTAGCATTAAACAGGAAGAATATATAATATCTGCAAAAGCGATTGGAATGAAGGATGGGCGTATTCTCTTTTCGCATATTTTACCGAATTCCATGACGCCGGTTATTGTGCAAGGAACACTTGCAATTGCTTCTGCAATTATTGAAGCGGCTGCACTTGGCTTCCTTGGACTTGGAGCAGAAGCACCTACTCCAGAGTGGGGTAAAATGCTAGCAGATGCACGTATCTATTTAATCAATGCCCCGTGGACTATGATTTTCCCGGGTTTAGCGATTATGCTAACTGTTCTAGGGTTTAACTTAATGGGTGATGGGTTAAGAGACGCACTTGATCCTAAAATGAAAAACTAAATGATAAAGCATCCAATGTGTCGATTAAATCGATACATTGGATGCTTTTTTTAGAATATGCTGTCTTCAATTTCAAGTTTGATTTCATCACCGTGATGATTTTGATACGACATTATAAGGGTATCTAGATGCTCTAAGTTTTCCTCGTAATCTAAAATACGAGAGAGTATATGCAGTAAGTGATAACTTGAAAATTCTTCGTCCTCATCATTTTCGCGTGCAATTGCAATTTGTTCTGCGAAAATATCCATTACTTCGTTTCTTTGTAAATACTCCTCTTGGCCAATCCATGCCTTATGTTCTGGTTTAAGTTTCCCTGAATACTTCAAAAAGAGCTGTTCGTGATAGGTGAGTAGGAAATCTAAACGTTCTTGAATCATAATATGAAACTGCTCAGGAAGTTTTGACAACTCGTTTTCATGTAGATGAAGTCTTTGCAAAACTTCTAAACTTTTTTTGGATGTTGTAATCATTTGTCTGTAAACGACGAGCTTTCTTGCTTTTACATGTCTTTCATTTTTTATATATCTACGTTCTTCCTTATAAAATGAATACAATTGGTTGAGCTTTAAATAATGCTCTTTTAACTTTCTCAAAGATTGTTTCGTTGATGTATGTTCAGATGCTTGACGAACAGCAAGACGTGTCCAGCGAATAATTTCATCCTGCAATAGATGGATTGAATGAAATAATTTTGTTTCATAACGAGGTGGTAAAAAGACAAGGTTTACGACAAAAGCTGCAAGTACCCCGATGAGTACTGTAACAAATCGAATCAAACCGAAAGTAAGAAAATCATCACCTTGGACTTCTAAAATCGCAATGACGGTTACAAGAGATAAGGAAATACAATTTTCCAAACCAAGTCGAATGACGATAGAAATAGTTATGATGGCAGCTAAACCAACAGCTACATATTGATGGCCGAATAATAAACCAAATGATACAGCGATTGCAGCGCCAATTAAATTCGATTGTACTTGTTCTAAAATTGTTAAATAAGAGCGATAAATTGATGGTTGGATTGCGAAAATAGCAGCAATGCCAGCAAAGACGGGCGATGGCAAGTTAAGCAAATTTGCAATATACAGTGCAAATACAATTGCTACACCTGTTTTTAAAATACGGGCACCTAATTTCATTTGAAATGGGTAACCTCTCTTTCTGTATACTAGTATTCCGCTACTTTAACTGATTACCTAAAAATGGTCAACAACGGATTATCCATGAGCTTAATTAACTTATGCTGATAACCTATAGTGTAGACAAAAAAACGACGTTTCTTCAAAAAATTGATACAATTATTGTAAAAGTGAACAGGAGGAAAAAATATGACAGTACTAGAAGGTCAACAAGCACCAAATTTCACATTAAAAAATGAGCAAGGTGAACTGGTATCACTTGCAGATTACAATGGAAAAAAATCAGTTGTGCTATATTTCTATCCAAAAGATATGACACCAGGCTGCACTACAGAAGCGTGTGATTTTAGAGATTATTACGGTGATTTTTCGGATTTAAATACTGTTATTTTAGGTGTAAGCCCTGATAATGAAAAACGACATGAGAAATTTATAGAAAAGCATGGCTTACCATTTTCGTTATTAGTGGATGAGGATCATGCTGTTGCGGAAGAATACGGCGTTTGGAAATTGAAGAAAATGTATGGTCGTGAATATATGGGGATTGAACGCACTACTTTTATAATAGATGAAAATGGGGTAGTTATTAAAGAGTGGCGAAAAGTTCGGGTGAAGGGACATATTGAAGCAGTCCTAACTTATATACGTGAGAAGGGAGAGTAATAGATGAAGGTATATTTTACATTTGATCCGAGGCCAGATTTAAAAGAGGGACTCCTACAAGATTTTCCTACTATTGAGTTTATCTTTCATGAAAAAATAGATTATGCTGTTTTAAAAGAGGCAGAAGTTGTTGTCACTTATGGCGAAGATCTTGGAGAACAGCACATCAGTATAGCAGAGAAGTTAAAATGGATCATGGTCGCTTCTGCAGGGATCGAGAAGATGCCTCAAAAGGAAATCGCTGAGCGTGGTATTGTTGTTTCAAATGTGCGTGGTATTCATAAAATTCCAATGGCAGAATCTGTTCTAGCACATATTCTATCATATAAACGTGGTCTAGCATGGATATATGAACAAGAGAAGAAAGCAGAATGGAGCCGCAAGTCGAAAGCTACAGAGCTTCATGGTTCAACGGCACTCATTTTAGGACCTGGCGCAATTGGTTCAGAGATTGGACGATTGTTGCAAGCTTTTGGTGTACATACAATAGGGTGTAATCGTTCAGGACATAAGGCAGATTACATGGATGATATGATTTCTTTTAGTACTTTGCAAAAGGCTTTACCGAGTGCGGATATAGTTATTTCTGTTTTGCCAAGTACACCCGATACACGTCATTTATTACAAAGCGAACATTTCGAAGCGATGAAAGACAGTGCTTTATTCATGAACTTTGGCCGCGGAGACTTAGTGTCAACGGATGTTTTGATGGATGCGTTAAATGAAGGAAGAATCGCACATGCGATATTGGACGTATATGAAGAAGAACCTCTACCATCAGATCATCTTTTTTGGCAGATGACTAATGTAACTGTTTCACCTCATGTCTCAAGCCACTCTTCAAGATATTTGGAGCGTAGTTTAGAAATTTTCAAACCTAACTTAAAAAAATGGTTAGAGGGAGAGTCAGAGCTCATTAACAAAATGGATATTACTAAGGGGTACTAATCAAGAACTTTTATAGTTAATGGAGAAAGTATCATTCATGTAAAGCAATTGAGAATGCTATTAGGGATAAAATGATAAATTTATGCTAATTTATACTAATTTTCGATTGATAATAAACAACACCTTATTAATACACGAACAAAGAAGTGACTTGTGGATGGATATGTTGACATTTGCCCTAGTTGTTAAGTAAACTAATTATAACAATTATAAACTAATAATTTTTATGAATTGAGGTGCATGGCGATGACTGAGGTGCAATTAAAAAGCGCTCTAGACACGCTAAAGACAACTGGCGTAAGGATTACTCCCCAACGTCATGCTATTTTAGAGTACTTAATCGAATCAATGTCACATCCAACAGCTGATGAAATATACAAAGCACTTGAAGGGAAATTCCCTAATATGAGTGTAGCAACGGTTTATAATAATCTACGTGTATTCCGAGAATCAGGGTTAGTAAAAGAATTAACTTACGGGGATAGCGCAAGTCGTTTTGATTTTGTTACAAATAAGCATTATCACATTATTTGTGAAGGCTGTGGAAAAATCGTAGACTTCCATTACCCAGGGCTTGATGAGGTTGAACATTTCGCCGCTCATGTCACTGGTTTCAAAATCAATTCACACCGTATGGAGATTTACGGAACTTGTCCAACATGTACTGAACAAGCTACGAAAGTTCAATAAGAAAGGGAGCTACTTAACTGTCAACAATGACACATAGGTAGCTTCTTTTTATGGTAAACTATGTAATGCTTTTTTTATAAAAAAACCTCGTTACAATTTAGTAACGAGGCGAAGGCATTAATCTTTATGCTTTGTGCGATTGTTTAGTGATTGATCAAATTCTTGTCCCTCTAATGAAGGATCTAAAGTAAGTGGTTCATTGCAATACATACACATATCTACACGGCCAAGAACTTTCGTGTGTTTATGGCAACCCGGACATTCTACTAATACTGCTCGAGTTGAAAGGAATCCAATCCATCCATAAACAAAAGTACTTCCAAGAACACAGAGGATACCTAGCGTCATGAAGATAATAACTAACCATTGGTGTTCTCTGAAGAAAATGGCACCGTACATGATGATAAACCCAATAAATATGAGAGATAAAGCAAATGAACGGATTTTATTTATCTTGTTTTTATATGGTTTCATTTGTAAGCCTCCTAATCTACAACATACTATAACACAAAATGATATCGTAATATGAAGTGAAAGTTTTATGCAGGAATCTTATTATTGCTGTCGAAAGTTTAAGACAGAGTAAATTGACTATTGACTATAGGAGGATCATTATGGAGCAGTTACTACGACCCATATACCAAGAACGAGCAAGTCACCCAAATACAATAGGTGTAATTTTAATAGAAAAAAGGGAAGAAGTTAGCCCGATAACAGATACATTTGATACGATTCTTCTTATTATAACAAAACAAAGTGAGCGACCTGTCTTTACAAAACACTATACATTTAAAGATAAGAAGGCTGCTATGCATATTATTTCTGAGAAGCAGTTAAATAAATGGTTATTAGTAGGAACTAATAAGAAGATAGTAGATTGGCTATTCTTTGGAAAAGTATTATTTGATCGTAATGAGTATCTTTCTAATTTAAAAAAGGAACTGAAAGAGTTCCCTTTCTATGGTCGGAAAATCAAAATGGGTATTGAGTTTGCAAAGTTAATTCGCAGATACTTAGAAGGCAAAGTATGCTTCGAAGAGAAAAATTACTTAGATGCATATAATCATGTTGTTGAATCATTGCATCATTTAGCGCGTCTTGCTGTAATGGATAGAGGACTGTACCCTGAGGTTACAGTATGGTCGCAAGTAAAACAAATTGATCCAGCCATTTATAAATTATATGAAGAACTTATTACGAGTGAAGAATCATTGGATAAACGATTAGAGCTATTATTTTTAGCAAGTGAGTTCTTCATTCATTCCCGTACTGCAGATGGAGCAACGCATGTTATAGAAGTAATGTCTCAGAAAGACTTCTGGACAATACAAGAATTGCATGAACAAGAGGAGCTCAAAAACTATTCAGTTAACCTTGAAGTTTTCATCGAATATTTAATAGACAAAGGATATATCTCTGTAGAGCGTGTAGAAACTAAGGGGAATAACATATATCATAGAGATTATAAGGTTGAAGAAATTGCTGATTAGTTGTATAGTAATTGAGGCGTTCAAAACGCCTCAAAATTCTTTTTGAAAAAGTGTTGACATATGTATCGATACTATTGTATTATATTAATTGTCGCTAAGACATGTTGTTAAAACTTAAAACTTTCACTCAAATAACTTTTTCAAAAAAGTTATTGACACAGAAAGTGAATGATGTTAAGATATTAAAGTCGCTGCCGCAAGCAACGACGTCAACAACAAAATGAACCTTGAAAACTGAACATGCAAGACGTTAATCAATAAATGTTTTTGGACACCAACTCCGTTGGTGGATCAAAACAAAAATAGATATCATCTTCGGATGATACGCTAGCAAAGCTAATGAGCTTTCAAACTACTTTTATGGAGAGTTTGATCCTGGCTCAGGACGAACGCTGGCGGCGTGCCTAATACATGCAAGTCGAGCGAATGATGAAGAAGCTTGCTTCTTCTGATTTAGCGGCGGACGGGTGAGTAACACGTGGGCAACCTACCTAGTAGATTGGGATAACTCCGGGAAACCGGGGCTAATACCGAATAATCCATTTTGTCACATGGTAAAATGCTGAAAGGCGGTTTCGGCTGTCACTACTAGATGGGCCCGCGGTGCATTAGCTAGTTGGTGGGGTAATGGCCTACCAAGGCAACGATGCATAGCCGACCTGAGAGGGTGATCGGCCACATTGGGACTGAGACACGGCCCAAACTCCTACGGGAGGCAGCAGTAGGGAATCTTCCACAATGGACGAAAGTCTGATGGAGCAACGCCGCGTGAGTGATGAAGGTTTTCGGATCGTAAAACTCTGTTGTAAGGGAAGAACAAGTACGTTAGTAACTGAACGTACCTTGACGGTACCTTATTAGAAAGCCACGGCTAACTACGTGCCAGCAGCCGCGGTAATACGTAGGTGGCAAGCGTTGTCCGGATTTATTGGGCGTAAAGCGCGCGCAGGTGGTTTCTTAAGTCTGATGTGAAAGCCCACGGCTCAACCGTGGAGGGTCATTGGAAACTGGGAGACTTGAGTGCAGAAGAGGAAAGTGGAATTCCAAGTGTAGCGGTGAAATGCGTAGAGATTTGGAGGAACACCAGTGGCGAAGGCGACTTTCTGGTCTGTAACTGACACTGAGGCGCGAAAGCGTGGGGAGCAAACAGGATTAGATACCCTGGTAGTCCACGCCGTAAACGATGAGTGCTAAGTGTTAGGGGGTTTCCGCCCCTTAGTGCTGCAGCTAACGCATTAAGCACTCCGCCTGGGGAGTACGGCCGCAAGGTTGAAACTCAAAGGAATTGACGGGGGCCCGCACAAGCGGTGGAGCATGTGGTTTAATTCGAAGCAACGCGAAGAACCTTACCAGGTCTTGACATCCCAATGACCGCTCTAGAGATAGAGTTTTCCCTTCGGGGACATTGGTGACAGGTGGTGCATGGTTGTCGTCAGCTCGTGTCGTGAGATGTTGGGTTAAGTCCCGCAACGAGCGCAACCCTTGATCTTAGTTGCCATCATTTAGTTGGGCACTCTAAGGTGACTGCCGGTGACAAACCGGAGGAAGGTGGGGATGACGTCAAATCATCATGCCCCTTATGACCTGGGCTACACACGTGCTACAATGGACGATACAAAGAGTCGCTAACTCGCGAGGGTATGCTAATCTCATAAAATCGTTCTCAGTTCGGATTGTAGGCTGCAACTCGCCTACATGAAGCCGGAATCGCTAGTAATCGTGGATCAGCATGCCACGGTGAATACGTTCCCGGGCCTTGTACACACCGCCCGTCACACCACGAGAGTTTGTAACACCCGAAGTCGGTGAGGTAACCTTTATGGAGCCAGCCGCCGAAGGTGGGATAGATGATTGGGGTGAAGTCGTAACAAGGTAGCCGTATCGGAAGGTGCGGCTGGATCACCTCCTTTCTAAGGATAATTACGGAAACAGATCTTGGATCTGTCGATTAACGTCTTGCGTTCAGTTTTGAAGGTTCATACTTCAATTATATATTTTCCCAAAAGGGGCCTATAGCTCAGCTGGTTAGAGCGCACGCCTGATAAGCGTGAGGTCGATGGTTCGAGTCCATTTAGGCCCACCATATTTTCTTTTCGGGGCCTTAGCTCAGCTGGGAGAGCGCCTGCCTTGCACGCAGGAGGTCAGCGGTTCGATCCCGCTAGGCTCCACCAATATTGTTCTTTGAAAACTGGATAAAACGACATTGAAGCAAATTAAGTAACACATTTTTTATTATTAAGTTTTTTAGGCTTAATAACTAACTTTTAGGTTAAGTTATTAAGGGCGCATGGCGGATGCCTTGGCACTAGGAGCCGAAGAAGGACGGCACTAACACCGATATGCTTCGGGGAGCTGTAAGTGAGCTTTGATCCGGAGATTTCCGAATGGGGGAACCCACTGTTCGTAATGGAGCAGTATCTTGACGTGAATACATAGCGTCTTGATGGCAGACCCAGGGAACTGAAACATCTAAGTACCTGGAGGAAGAGAAAGAAAAATCGATTCCCTGAGTAGCGGCGAGCGAAACGGGAATAGCCCAAACCAAGAGGCTTGCCTCTTGGGGTTGTAGGACACTCTATATGGAGTTACAAAGGAATGAGTTAAACGAAGCGGTCTGGAAAGGCCCGCCAGAGCAGGTAACAGCCCTGTAGTTGAAAGTTCATTCTCTCTTGAGTGTATCCTGAGTACGGCGGAACACGTGAAATTCCGTTGGAATCTGGGAGGACCATCTCCCAAGGCTAAATACTACCTAGTGACCGATAGTGAACCAGTACCGTGAGGGAAAGGTGAAAAGCACCCCGGAAGGGGAGTGAAATAGATCCTGAAACCATGTGCCTACAAGTAGTTAGAGCCCGTTAATGGGTGATAGCGTGCCTTTTGTAGAATGAACCGGCGAGTTACGATTACATGCGAGGTTAAGTTTTAGAAGACGGAGCCGTAGCGAAAGCGAGTCTGAATAGGGCGAATGAGTATGTGGTTGTAGACCCGAAACCAGGTGATCTACCCATGTCCAGGGTGAAGGTAAGGTAACACTTACTGGAGGCCCGAACCCACGTACGTTGAAAAGTGCGGGGATGAGGTGTGGGTAGCGGAGAAATTCCAATCGAACCTGGAGATAGCTGGTTCTCTCCGAAATAGCTTTAGGGCTAGCCTCGTGATAGAGAATCCTGGAGGTAGAGCACTGTTTGAACTAGGGGTCCATCCCGGATTACCGAATTCAGACAAACTCCGAATGCCAGTGATTTATGCACGGGAGTCAGACTGCGAGTGATAAGATCCGTAGTCAAAAGGGAAACAGCCCAGACCACCAGCTAAGGTCCCAAAGTAATTGTTAAGTGGAAAAGGATGTGACGTTGCTTAGACAACCAGGATGTTGGCTCAGAAGCAGCCATCATTTAAAGAGTGCGTAATAGCTCACTGGTCGAGTGACGCTGCGCCGAAAATGTATCGGGGCTAAACAATTCACCGAAGCTGTGGATGGACATCTTAGATGTCCGTGGTAGGAGAGCGTTCTAAGTGCTGTGAAGTCAGACCGGAAGGACTGGTGGAGCGCTTAGAAGTGAGAATGCCGGTATGAGTAGCGAAAGACGGGTGAGAATCCCGTCCACCGAATGACTAAGGTTTCCTGAGGAAGGCTCGTCCGCTCAGGGTTAGTCGGGACCTAAGCCGAGGCCGATAGGCGTAGGCGATGGACAACAGGTTGATATTCCTGTACCACCTATTTACCATTTGAGCAATGGGGGGACGCAGTAGGATAGGGTAAGCATGCTGTTGGTTATGCATGTTCAAGCAGTGAGGCGTGAAATGAGGCAAATCCCATTTCTATAACGTTGAGCTGTGATGACGAGGACGTATGTCCGGAGTTCCTGATTTCACACTGCCAAGAAAAGCCTCTAGCGAGGTAAAAGGTGCCCGTACCGCAAACCGACACAGGTAGTCGAGGAGAGAATCCTAAGGTGTGCGAGAGAACTCTCGTTAAGGAACTCGGCAAAATGACCCCGTAACTTCGGGAGAAGGGGTGCTCTAGTAGGGTGAAAGCCCGAGAGAGCCGCAGTGAATAGGCCCAGGCGACTGTTTAGCAAAAACACAGGTCTCTGCAAAACCGTAAGGTGACGTATAGGGGCTGACGCCTGCCCGGTGCTGGAAGGTTAAGAGGAGTGCTTAGCGCAAGCGAAGGTGCGAATTGAAGCCCCAGTAAACGGCGGCCGTAACTATAACGGTCCTAAGGTAGCGAAATTCCTTGTCGGGTAAGTTCCGACCCGCACGAAAGGCGTAACGATCTGGGCACTGTCTCAACGAGAGACTCGGTGAAATTATAGTACCTGTGAAGATGCAGGTTACCCGCGACAGGACGGAAAGACCCCGTGGAGCTTTACTGTAGCCTGATATTGAATTTTGATACAGCTTGTACAGGATAGGTAGGAGCCAGAGATTCCGGAGCGCCAGCTTCGGAGGAGGCGTTGGTGGGATACTACCCTAGCTGTATTGAACTTCTAACCCATGCCCCTTAGCGGGGTAGGAGACAGTGTCAGGCGGGCAGTTTGACTGGGGCGGTCGCCTCCTAAAGAGTAACGGAGGCGCCCAAAGGTTCCCTCAGAATGGTTGGAAATCATTCGTAGAGTGTAAAGGCATAAGGGAGCTTGACTGCGAGACCTACAAGTCGAGCAGGGTCGAAAGACGGGCTTAGTGATCCGGTGGTTCCGCATGGAAGGGCCATCGCTCAACGGATAAAAGCTACCCCGGGGATAACAGGCTTATCTCCCCCAAGAGTCCACATCGACGGGGAGGTTTGGCACCTCGATGTCGGCTCATCGCATCCTGGGGCTGTAGTCGGTCCCAAGGGTTGGGCTGTTCGCCCATTAAAGCGGTACGCGAGCTGGGTTCAGAACGTCGTGAGACAGTTCGGTCCCTATCCGTCGTGGGCGTAGGAAATTTGAGAGGAGCTGTCCTTAGTACGAGAGGACCGGGATGGACACACCGCTGGTGTACCAGTTGTTCTGCCAAGGGCATCGCTGGGTAGCTATGTGTGGACGGGATAAGTGCTGAAAGCATCTAAGCATGAAGCCCCCCTCAAGATGAGATTTCCCATTACGCAAGTAAGTAAGATCCCTCAAAGACGATGAGGTAGATAGGTTCGAGGTGGAAGTGTGGCGACATACGGAGCTGACGAATACTAATAGATCGAGGACTTAACCAAATTTTACTTAACAAACTTCAATGTAATTTATCCAGTTTTGAGAGAATAATAAAAAACTTTTCTAAAATAGCAAAAAACACTTGCTAAAATTTAAAAAAGATGATATAATTATTCTTGTCCTTAGGTAATACAATAGTCTAGTGGCGATGGCAAAGAGGTCACACCTGTTCCCATGTCGAACACAGAAGTTAAGCTCTTTAGCGCCGATGGTAGTTGGGGGTCTCCCCCTGTGAGAGTAGGACGTTGCTAGGCGATCATATTATTCCGAAGTAGCTCAGTGGTAGAGCATCCGGCTGTTAACCGGACGGTCGTAGGTTCGAGTCCTACCTTCGGAGCCATTTTTGGAGAGCTGTCCGAGTGGCCGAAGGAGCACGGTTGGAAACCGTGTAGGCGAGTAACCTTGTCTCAAGGGTTCAAATCCCTTGCTCTCCGCCATACACATTCTCATTTATTAAATGGCCCCTTGGTCAAGCGGTTAAGACACCGCCCTTTCACGGCGGTAACACGGGTTCGAATCCCGTAGGGGTCACCATTTATAACATTATACGGAGGATTAGCTCAGCTGGGAGAGCACCTGCCTTACAAGCAGGGGGTCGGCGGTTCGATCCCGTCATCCTCCACCATTTAAATTAATAATACCATTATCGCGGGGTGGAGCAGTTCGGTAGCTCGTCGGGCTCATAACCCGAAGGTCACAGGTTCAAATCCTGTCCCCGCAACCAAATGGTCCGGTAGTTCAGTTGGTTAGAATGCCTGCCTGTCACGCAGGAGGTCGCGGGTTCGAGTCCCGTCCGGACCGCCATTTTTTAAAAAAGAATATTAAATTATTATGGGTCAGTAGCTCAGTTGGTAGAGCATTAGATTGAAGCTCTAAGTGTCGGCGGTTCGATTCCGTCCTGACCCACCATAATAATGCCGGTGTAGCTCAGTTGGTAGAGCAACTGACTTGTAATCAGTAGGTCGAGGGTTCGACTCCTTTCGCCGGCACCATGTTTTTCTGGAGGGGTAGCGAAGAGGCTAAACGCGGCGGACTGTAAATCCGCTCCTTCGGGTTCGGCGGTTCGAATCCGTCCCCCTCCACCATTTTTTTATTTTAGGGGCATAGTTTAACGGTAGAATAGAGGTCTCCAAAACCTTTGATGTGGGTTCGATTCCTACTGCCCCTGCCAATTTAATTTTATAATGGCGGTTGTGGCGAAGTGGTTAACGCACCTGATTGTGGTTCAGGCATTCGTGGGTTCGATTCCCATCAGTCGCCCCATTTAATTTTTGACAATAAAATGATTGAAATATAATAATAATATTATGGCGGTTGTGGCGAAGTGGTTAACGCACCTGATTGTGGTTCAGGCATTCGTGGGTTCGATTCCCATCAGTCGCCCCATATTATTGGGGTATAGCCAAGCGGTAAGGCAACGGATTTTGATTCCGTCATGCCCTGGTTCGAATCCAGGTACCCCAGTTAAATTTGCGGAAGTAGTTCAGTGGTAGAACACCACCTTGCCAAGGTGGGGGTCGCGAGTTCGAACCTCGTCTTCCGCTCCATTTTTTATTTACGGCGGCATAGCCAAGTGGTAAGGCACAGGTCTGCAACACCTCTACCACCGGTTCAAATCCGGTTGCCGCCTCCAATTATTTTTAAAATATCTACATATTGCATATAATAATATTATGCCGGTGTGGCGGAATTGGCAGACGCGCACGACTCAAAATCGTGTTCTTTCGAGAGTGTCGGTTCGACCCCGACCACCGGTATCTAAAGTAACTTGAAACCCTTGATATATCAGGGGTTTCTTTTTTTTGTAGAAAATTTGTAGAAAGAACATTATAGTTGATATAAAATATTTTTAAACTGTTATCGTTTCTATTTAAAGGGAGATGGTAGTATCATGGTAAATATGAAAGAAGCTGTTGAAAATCAAGAAGTTCAATGTTTAGTACACTTCACTAACGCTTTGTTCAACAATCGGGCCATTTAATTGAATAACACTTCTAAATTAAAAATAGGATTTTATGTTAGTCTTGATGTGAGTTTGTGAAACAGTGTACTTAAGCTAACGAGGCAGGTTAGTTCAATAAGAAACTTCAAAGTAATAGGTGAATTAATACTAAAATATGGTAAAACAATTAGTTGAATAGTCTGTTTTGCCATGTAGAACGGAGATCCATCTGAATCCCCGCAAATCAAATTTTCTCTGAAAAGTGTGAAGTGAAAATGTCCCCTGAGGGCTATTATTTGCCTGTTACCACATTTGAAGTGGAGACGGACAAGTGCGGGTGCTTTCCCCTCAATTTTTTTAATTAGGAATAGTATACTTTTTCTACTTTATATAATGTCTGCTCGATAGTCGAGCAGAGAACGGCATCCACTTTGTAAAATTTAACTCGAAAGTATAAACTTTTCAAAAAGTTCTTTATATTATTTTTTTGCTTAAAGGCAGGGAGAAATTCTGAATTTTTCTCCACATCACCAAAACTTTGAATCCATTGCTCTACATAAGTCTGACTAAGTATTTTTCTATTTAAAACACTAATTATGGATTTTACCATTCTCTCATCTTCCCCATCGGAGTAAATTCGATCTGTTATGGTCATCTTTTCGTAAACCAAATCGAGGATAGTTAAGAGGTCATTTTTATCCAGTTCGGAACATTGAGCCAAATCTTCTAAAGCATCTGCTGCATGGGCTATAGCATGAGCCCAGCCTTTTTCTTCGTCATACCCACGGTAATCTCGTTCTTCTTGTACATTGTAAAATACTTTCTCTTTTATCTGATGAATTTGCTCTCTTGAGAGAAATGGTGATTCTCTATGCCTTATGAAGAAGAGCGGTATGACTAGCATGGAGAAAGATCGAGTGAAGACAGAGTCTGTATTTGTTTCACCAAGCTTAAAAAGCAAATGGTTTTTATCCAAAACAACCGGTAGAAGTTGTTCTAGTTCGTTTGCTGTTAGAGAATTATCAGGAATCCAATGTGATAAGGTTGTATAAATTAGCTCATCACGTAGTTGGGCATCCAAAGAACCGATGTTATTTATCATTTCTAGTATCAACTGGAATGTATCGGGGGGTGCTTGGTACCCATTTTCTTTTATTAATATCAACTTTTCTTTTAAATTCATTTTACACGCTCCTACTAGAAATTTTCTGAACTAACTTTTTCAAGGGTTTCTACTGACTATACGGCTTCTTCCCGTACCCTTCTTCCCTTACTATAAGGTACAGATAGGATCAGAGACAATCCGCAATAGCATAATAATTTTCATGATTTTCCTTGTAAGTTAATAGTTAGATAGTCATAATTTGTATATTAAATCAAATTAATCCAAAGCGCAATAACTATGGAATTTAAATTTTGGGCGTGAAGAACATCTACTGAAGCAATAATTACAGTCGATCTAACTGAAATTCACTACAAAATAAAAGGATTGTTTACTTGATAAATAATAAAATATTAAGAAAAGAAAATATTCAGGAAATATTATCGTTGTCACCTACACAGCAAGGACTACACTTTAAATATCAGATGGATCCTAAATCGAGCGAATACATGGAACAGGTTGTCCTAAAAATTAAAGGAGATATAACTGATAAAGAGATTGAAAGAGTATGGCATCACTTGATTAGCACTTATGATGGTTTGCGTTCTATTAATAAATGGTCAGCAAGAATTAGCAGAGAGCAACATGTACTTGGATTATGATTAGTCCCAATGCAGAGTATACAAGTGGAGTGGACAGGTTACTCTAAGTTAGACAAATAAAATAAGGGCTAGTACACTTACTCTAACAATCAAAAAGGAGCGTGCTATCCGATGAGACAAAAACGCCGAACGTTTACTGCTGAATTTAAATTACAAATGGTGCAGCTTTATGAGAACGGAAAATCACGTGCAGATATTGTACGTGAATACGACTTAACGCCTTCGGCTCTAGATAGTTGGATTAAAAAGCATCAAAATACCGGTTCCTTTAAAGCAAAAGATAATCGTTCGCCTGAAGAAAACGAACTGATAGAAATGCGTAAAGAACTTCAACGTTTACGGATGGAGAATGATATTTTAAAGCAAGCCGCGCTGATCATGGGACGAAAATAGATGTGATTCGAAACAACACTCACAAATATTCGGTATCAGCAATGTGCGACGTCCTTGAAATTCCACGTAGTACATATTATTACTACGCAAGTTTACGTGAAGATGAACAAAAAGCAGCCGATGAAATCGAGTTAACGGAGTGTATTTTGACTATCTTCAAAGCAAGCCGTAGTAATTACGGTACACGTAAAATTAAGAAGGAACTTGAGAAGCAAGAGAAAATCGTTTCTCGACGTCGGATTGGTCGTATCATGAAGCAACTAGGTCTTACCTCAAACTATACAGTAGCGCAATTTAAACCTTATAAGGAAACATGTAATGAAGCACCTATTGGAAATGTGCTTGCCCGTGAATTTCAGCAAGAACAAGAACTTGCCGTCCTAGTTAGTGATTTAACGTACGTTCGTGTTCTTAATAAATGGCACTACGTCTGTCTATTTGTCGACTTATTTAATCGTGAACTGGTCGGATATAGTGCTGGTTCACATAAGAACGCCGTTCTTGTTTACCAAGCTTTAAGTCGGATTAAAGGAAACTTAACAAATGTACAAATGTTTCATAGTGATCGTGGGAAAGAATTTGATAATCACCTGATTTCAGAAGCTGTTGAAGCTTTTGGAATGACACGTTCGTTAAGTACAAAAGGATGTCCTTATGACAATGCCGTGGCTGAAAGAACATTTAGGAGCTTCAAAACGGAATTTATTTACCAACGCTCTTTTACTTCTCTTGAACAACTTGAACTTGAACTTCGAGACTATGTGAATTGGTTTAACAATATTCGAATTCATCAAACTTTGGACTATAAAACGCCCGTTGAATTTAAACAACAGACCTTATAATAGTTGTCTAGTTTAGTGTTGACAGTTCAGTCTGGATTGGTATGAGAGTATCTTATTCCTTCCTTATTTCCAACAACAATAAATTCTGCGCCTGACTCCTGCTGAATCGGTTGAACGATGCCCTGGATTACTGAAGAAGGATCCTCCAATGCAAATGCTTCCTTAATTTCTGGTATATTTGCTACACTATGGGCAAGACTCAATGCTCTTTTGCCGATTTGATCCTCCGCCATATCCGATATAAAACGCTCTAGGAATACTGAGAAGATTATCCAAATACTAATAATCAATAAGCTAATAAGCAGAATCATTTTCATTCTTAAATTGAATTTTATATTTAGAAATCGTTTCATCGTTTCAAACTCCTCAAAGCCCTTATTAAAATAATCTCATTATATCATTATATTGCTTTACCTTCTTGAAATGTATCCCCGTGTTTAACCACTCCAAATACCTTTTGAAATTCCGTATGTTCTTTTAATTGTACCTGTAAAATGTTCTGAATAAATCACATCACAATTTTCAGTTTGCCATAGCCAATATGTACTTTTATTTTGCAAAAGACAATTGTTGAGGTGAATAGTTTTGTTAGAACTTTGACTATCTAAAAATAAAATGATATATCAAGATATAGCAAATCTATATAGTGTATCATATCAAAAAATTATTAGATTAATTAAAACAAATCGTTTAGATCCAGACGTATTGAGAGAAAGTAATAAATATTTCCCCTATGTTTGTGCCAAAATCGCTAAAAGTTCTATGGGTTCTGCTACAGTATTTTGGGAGAGGAGATTTAGATACGAGTAAATACCATTCAATATCGTTTTACGAAATACGCTAGCCTAGCAGGAACTAAAGCGAGTTAGCCCACATATATTTAGGCTACTTTGGCAAGACGCATGGTAGCAGCAGGTATAGATACCTTTATCATAATGACGATATTAGGACATACGGAAGGGTTATTTGCCGATTTCGCTTTGAAAAAGTAGAGTTTAAATTAAATTATCTCAATTATATATTATTAATTAATAGTTAAGTTGACCTAAACAAATCAAGTCGCCATTGAATAAACTATTTTCACAGACTAAAAATGCCAACATAGGCACCAGAAAGGTTGATAAACTAATTTATGAAAACAATTATTTTTATAGGTAGTAATAAATCTGGTTCAAGTAGGGAAGCAATAAAGGCTGCTGAAAAGCTAGGTTTTTTTACTATACTATTAACCGATAGGAAAAGGTTCCTTGTAAACAGACTCGATTTCCCTGAAGTTCACCAAATGGTTCTTACTGAATTGGGGAACCACGATATGTTAAAAGAAAATATAAGAGCAATACAAGCACAAGGAAAAAAAATAGAAGCTATATTGAGCTTTATTGATCCTTATGTCCATGTAGCTGCAAAACTGTCAAAAGAATTAGGTTTGACTGCTGTATCCCCTGAACCTTTAGAAAAAATGGAAGATAAGCTTTCAACACGTGAACTTTTAAAAAATCTTCCTGTATCCCCCTATTTTGCAAAGTTTGATAAAGATGATTCCTTAGAAGACTTTATCAATAACCAAAAAGGGTTATTTCCTCTCATTGTAAAAACCCCTATTTCAACTGGTTCTAAAGATGTGTTATTTGTCAAAGATGACAAGCAATTAGAACAATCCATTAATACGTTATTAAAAAAAGGGAACAGAGAGGTATTAATTGAGGAATATTTAGAGGGGCCTCAATATTTGATTGAAGCATGTGTTTACAAAGGAAAAGTTCATATTATTGCAGTTCTTGAACAGGAAATAACGTTTTCAGATCGTTTTATTGTTACTGGTTATTGTTTGTTGGGAGATATGGACATAGTCCTTTACAATAAAATCTATGAAACCGTTTGTTTGGTACTGGGACGGTTTAATTTGAATAATGGATCTTGCCATTTAGAAATGCGATTAATTAATGATGAATGGAAACTAATTGAAATAAACCCTCGGATATCAGGGGGAGCAATGAATCGAATAATTGAAACGGCCTATGGAATTAATTTAGTTGAAGAAACCATAAAGATTTTTTTGGGGCAAGAGCCTAATCTCGAAAAAAAATACAAAAGATTTGTATATGCACAATATTTAACAAGTGAATCTACGGGTACTTTAATAAAGGTGACAGGAAAAAATCGCTGTTCTCGGATAGATGGGGTAGAGGAAGTATTTATTAAGCCTAAAAAAGGGAAGGTATTACATCCGCCTTTATCCATGGGCGATCGCTATGGATATGTGTTGGCATCTTCAGAAAATAAAGAAGAAGCAATCAGGACTGCTAAGGAAGCAGCAAAAGAAATCCGTTTTTATATTGAACCTATTTAATTGGAGTGGATAAAAAATGATAGATGGCCGACATGAGGAATACGAGTCCGTTTGTAATCTGAAATCTACTTTGAAAATGATTTATGAAACCCAGAACAAGGCGCAATTACCAATCTTTCAAGGTATACTTCAGGAAACCATCCCATTTATTTTATATTCCGCTGCAACTTCTGAACCTTATTTTACCTTTGGTACTACCACGACCTCACAATCCCTATTTAGAACTTGTTTTTTCCGTATTGAGGATTTAATTGACTCGAATGTCTCCCTATCATTATTACGTCCAATTGATATAGAAGGAAATTGTTTAGATACTGTATACAATCTTTATCGATTAGAAAAAACGAATATTAAAGTGACTGTATCCATACAAGAATTTTCCGGTATTCAGTGTATCAGTCCTAAATTAATAGATCGTCAAAGTATCATTGTTGAACAAAAGTGTTAGGAACAAAAGACGGATTAGCATTTTCGAATCGTTGGTTCATCGGTTTTACTAAGCATCTCAAACTTGATGGGAAGTTGGACTGCTAGGCTTTTGGATATATTATGCACGTATCTTAGTCATTGTACATTAATTATATAGAATCTAGGTGTTCATAAAAAGGGGAGTACTGGATAGCCTTCTCTAATGGTTTTCTTAGAATGTCATCTTTTATAAGGAGAGGTGGAAAAATATGATCTTAATTGGAATGCTGCATCATAGGGCAGAACCCGAGAACGTAAAGAAGGCCTATGCCTATTCTGTTGTGGCTAAAGCTGAAGGTGTGGAGTTTTTTTACTTTACACCTGGAAAAGTTGATATTGAAAACCAGAAAATTATCGGGAAATATTATGAAAATGGTGTGTGGATTGACAAGGAATATCCATTTCCAGATGTCATTTATAATGCAAGTTATCCCTTAGGTGAAAAAGCAGAGCAAACCTTCGACTATTTATCTGAGAGAATTACTTTTACTAGTCATTCAATCGGAGATAAATTGAGTGTCTATAAAAGGATTAAGGAAGGTAAGGATTTTAAACAATACCTGATTCCAACAATCGAGCTAACTAATTTCGAAGATTTACTGAACATGATTAATCAATATCCAAAAATCATTATGAAACCTATTTCTGGCCACCAAGGTGAGGGCATCCTTTTCATTGAAAAAGAAGATGATGAATTCAAAATTAATGACGCAGGCAAAATCTCAATTTATACGAAAAAAGAGTTGTTTGACTTGGTGTTACTTAGAATTCAGGAACAAGAATATATAGTTCAAAGGTTTATTTCATGTCAGATAAAATCAGGCCATGTATCCGACTTCCGTTTGCATGTACAAAAAAATGGAGAAGGCAAATGGGTCATAACATCAATATATCCCCGTATAGGACCATTGGGCAGTATTACATCTAATTTAGGTAGTGGCGGTTACACTGCTTATCTTGATAATTTTTTACAAAAAGAGTTTAATGATGACTGGTTCAATGTCAAAAGATCACTTGAGTATTTTTCATTAAGCTTTTCTAACCATTTTGATTCATTATACGATGATTCCCCACTCGATGAATTAGGAATCGACGTTGGAATCGATGAGAACCAGAGGCTGTGGTTATTTGAAGTAAATTGGCGGCCTGGAATCCCAATAATATTTAATAGTGAATTAGACGTAGCAAGAAATACGATTCATTACGCCAAATATTTAGCCCTTAATAACAAGAACTTGTCTTCGAATTGAGGTTTAGAGAAATGTAACTGCCTTTACTATTTGAGAAGGCTAATTTTAAAAAGAGATTTTATCTGGACTGTATACAATATTAGGTTAATTAAAAAAATTGTTATTGAACTAGCGGAGGCTATACTCGAAGATCAATGAGCTGCGTAGACCGCTCTTTTTTCTTGTTCAATAAAAAGGGTAGATTACTTGAAGAAATAAAAGGGAGCAAAATAAAGATTGCTCCCTTTGTACTGACGGACATTAAACATTTGCACCTTAAAATTCAAAATCTATTTTCGGATTTTTAAAATAGCACACCTTATCACTCTCTAATTTCACGAAGCACTTTACAAGGGTTTCCTACTCCATCACGTTTGCCGAAGTATCATTTTGTCACGATACTTCCCGCACCATTAACCGAATTATCTCCAATTGTCACACCTGGCATTACTATGACCCCAGCATCAAACCAAAAACTTTCCCCAATATGAATATCTGAGTTGAATTGTAAATGTGAGCGATTATTTCGAAGCGTTGGTGTGATTGGACAACCATATTTTGTGAGTGTCAAGGTAGGACCAAACATGACATTATCTTCAACATAAAGCACGCATCAAGCATTAAGGTATATATAACAATAGGAACTCCTATTTTGATGAATACTCAAAATTGTATTCTTTCGGGAGCGTCGGTTTTCGCCCCCGGCCACCGTATTAGTTCATAAAAATTGGAGCATATAGTTTTTTTATTTTTTAGTTAGTAATAAATTAAAGTCAAGATTTATTCTATAAAAGATGAGTATATAATAGATCTAACAATACTATTTGGAGTGACAACATGAATTTTTTTTATGCAATAAAAGGTAATTCTTTCGCTAGAGATCGCTATTATAAAGTGTATATTAAACAGAAAGAGCTATGGTTTGGACAAATAGGGCGACAACTATATGGTATGCAGCAATTGGGAGGGAATTCAATTATATTGGAATTAGTTTTTAGTAGTCTCAGACGTTGGTGCATTGTACCAAGAGGGAAAAAACGGGAACAAGCATCAGATGCAATTTTATCATCAAGAGAATTTTTAATTAGAAAAGGAAACCGTATTATCAGTTTCGATGATCTCGCAGAAGTGACCATCAACGAATTGCAATCACTGCATACCATACATGGTAACAGTGGTACTTTAACTTTAAAATTAGTTGATGGAAAAGAATTTAAACTGGTTCTAGAAGAAAATACAAGTTTAAAACAATTGGAAGCTATTTTTCATCAGATTCCAGTAAAAAGGATTGATTATTGGTGGTAGAGGTTCAGTTCTAATAATTTACAATGTAATTAAAGTTTCATGAGGAAACCTATTTTAAACTGTACTCACAGCTGACTTAAGATACATTATGAATAAGAATATCAAAGAATGCACCTTTATTCGCTTTTCTTACATATAGTTTGTTAAAGTAGAAATAAGAAAGAGAATATATGACTAGGAGTTTTTAGATATGAAAATACGTCCAAAGAGATTGCAAGTCGGAGATACAGTTGGAATTATTGCACCTGCTAGTCCACCAAATATAGAAACGTTAACAAAGTCATTTGCTTTTTTGGAGGAGCTTGGCTTGAAATATGTTATTGGCAACTCTGTACAAATGAAGAATGGTTATTTAGCAGGAACAGATGAGGAGCGTTTATCGGATTTACACGATATGATTAAAGATCCTAGCATTGCAGCGATTTTCTGTGCTAGTGGTGGCTATGGTGCTGCACGTATTGCAGAACGCATCGATTATCAATTACTAGAGGAGAATCCTAAAATTTTCTGGGGCTTCTCAGATATTACGTATTTACATACCGCTTTTGGTTTGTATTCAGATATTGTAACTTTCCATGGTCCAACTTTATCTAGTATAGGTAGGGAAGATGTTACTGAACGTTCTAAACATATGTTTAAGCAATTATTTGAACCTGCTGAGATTCATTATGAAGAAGATATCTCCAAGCTTACAACCGTGTCAGGCGGTGCTGTAAGAGGAGAACTTGCAGGGGGTAATTTATCGCTAATTGTCAGCAGTATTGGGACCAAGTATGAAATCGATACTAAAGGTAAGATTTTGCTTATTGAGGATATTGGTTTAGAGCCAGTTCAAATTGATGGTCTTCTCAATCAGTTAAAGCTGTCACGCAAACTAGATGAAGTAGCAGGTGTTATTATTGGAGAGTTTACAAACGCAGAGCCAAAAGAGTATGTAGAGTCACTTACACTAGATGAAGTATTTGATCATTATTTTGGTAATCTAGGCAAACCCGTTGTGAGCGGTTTTAAAATAGGACATTGCGAACCAAATGTAGCTATTCCATTAGGCGTGGATGCTATTTTAGATGCAGATCGTAAGCGTTTGGCTATTTTACCTGGTGTTCAATAATGCCTTACTGTAGTATTCAATAAAAATTTTTAAAATTAGATATTAGCTGAAGGTACAATACTCAATACTATTTATCATAATTCTCCAGACATTATTTTAAAATACAATAGCTTCTTTTAATAAAATTGGCTTAAAACTACAAAACTTTTACTATGAAACTCATCTCTCTACGAGGTGAGTTTTTTTATATCTAGTAGTATATCTCGGTAATTAAAAAGTAAATGTATTAATTTATAAATAATTGATATTAAAGTAAATTTCTGCTAATGTATTTTTATAATATTATCAGAATATTATAAAAATAATAGGGGTGGTATTGTGAAGTATTTTTTATCAGTAGACATGGAAGGAATTACGGGGTTACCGGATTATACGTTTGTATCTCAATCAGAAAATAATTATGAACACTCTAGGAAGATTATGACAGATGAGGCTAATGCAATAATAAGTGCTGCTTTTAAAAGCGGGGCTAAGGAAGTGTTAGTAAACGACAGCCATTCCAAAATGAATAATTTATTGGTCGAGGATTTACATGAGGATGCAGATTTGATCACGGGAGATTTAAAGCCTCTCTCAATGGTTCAAAACGTAGATGAAACATTTGATGGCGTTATGTTCGCTGGTTATCATGCGAGGGCGGGGCAACCTGGGGTAATGAGCCATTCAATGACATTTAGTATTCGAACAATGTTCATTGATGATGTGGAAATCGGTGAAATTGGTTTTAATTCATATGTGGCTGGCTATTTTGGAGTTCCAGTTATTTTCCTAGCAGGTGATGATTGTGCATGTCGCGAGATTGAAGCACTTATTCCTGGTGTTGTAACTGCAACGGTAAAAGAATCAATTTCGAGATCGGCCGTGAAGACATTACATCCTAAAAAAGCACGTGCGTTATTAGCTGAAAAAACGGCTGAGGCGATTGCGAAAAAGGATTCGATTAAACCACTTGTACCACCAGCTACACCGACTTTACGTATTGAATTTACAAATTACGGGCAAGCCGAATGGGCTGCATTAATGCCAGGAACGAGAATTATTGAAGGTACAACAATGGTGGAGTTTAAGGCAAGAGATATTTTAGAAGCATATAGAGCAATGCTCGTAATGGCGGAGTTGGCTTATCAAACGCGATATTGCTAATAAAGAAGAGAGGGAGGGTTTGAATGATTCAATATATTATAAAGCGCTTCTTCATGATGATTGTAACAGTATTGCTTATTGCAACATTAACGTTTTTTTTAATGCATGCAGTTCCCGGCTCGCCATTCGATAATGATCGTACTTCAAATCCTACAATTCAAGAAAATCTTGAAAAATACTATAAGCTAGATGAGCCATTGCCGGTGCAATATATGAATTATTTGAAGGCAATTGTAACATTTGATTTTGGCCCTTCGATTAAGAAACCAAATGACTCAGTTAATAGTTTACTCGCAAGGGGGTTTCCTATTTCGTTTGAGCTAGGGATTGTGACAATACTAGTGGCCGTTTTATCAGGTGTAGCATTAGGCACATTAGCAGCACTCCGGCATAACGGGATAATTGATTATCTAGCGATGACTTTTGCAGTTGTAGGTATTTCAGTCCCTAACTTTATTTTAGCAACATTACTCATTCAAATTTTTGCCGGTGAATTGGGGTGGTTACCAGCAGCAACTTGGCAGAGTCCACTACATATGATTTTGCCAACTTTAGCATTAGCAACAGGGCCAATGGCGATTATTGCCAGGCTCACTCGCTCTAGCATGTTAGAAATACTTACTCAGGATTATATAAAGATGGCGAAAGCGAAAGGTTTGAAGCCGTCTAGAATTATTATTCGGCATGCACTCCGAAATGCAATGATGCCGATTGTAACAATTATGGGGACGATGCTAGCGGGTATTTTAACCGGTACGTTCGTAATTGAACGTATTTTCGCAATTCCAGGTATGGGAAAATACTTCGTTGAAAGTATTAATAATCGTGACTATCCCGTTATAATGGGCGCTACTGTTTTCTATAGTGCATTTTTAGTATTCATGTTATTCCTAGTCGATATTGTATATGGCATTTTAGATCCACGTATTAAATTGCACAAAAAAGAAGGTGAATCATCATGACCAATATAAAAGACGTTGAAATAAAAGACGAGTGGTTTAAATCTAAATCGAAGAACTTGGAAAAAGCTGAAATGGTAGTTAGGCCATCATTATCTTATTGGGCAGATGGTTGGCGTAAGTTAAGAAAGAATAAGCTAGCAATGTTAGGGCTATTTTTTTTAATATTTCTTGCTTTGATGGCTATATTTGTCCCTATATTATCGCCTTATTCAGTAACTGCAACGGATTATCCAAATCAAAACAAAGCACCTTCTATGACTTATTGGTTTGGAACGGACGAAGCGGGGCGAGATGTTTTTACGAGAACTTGGTACGGTGCTAGAATTTCTCTATTTGTGGGTTTGATGGCTGCATTTATAGATTTCTTTATAGGTATTATTTATGGAGGTTTTAGTGGTTATAAGGGTGGCAAAACTGATTTAATCATGATGCGAATCATTGAAGTTTTATATGGTCTACCTCATTTACTTGTAGTTATTTTGTTAATGGTCGTAATGGGACCTAGCTTAACGACAATTATCGTTGCCTTAACAATTACAGGATGGGTTGGTATGGCACGAATTGTTCGTGGTCAAGTATTGCAAATCAAGAATTATGAATTTGTAACAGCATCTAAGTCTTTTGGGGCTAAGACTTCACGCATCATACGAAAAAATCTGTTACCAAATACAATGGGTACTATTATTGTACAGATGACCCTGACAGTACCAAGTGCAATTTTTGCTGAAGCCTTTTTAAGCTTTTTAGGCTTAGGAATTCAAGCACCATTTGCTAGCTGGGGTGTTATGGCAAATGATGCTTTACCGGTTATCTTATCGGGAGATTGGTGGCGCTTATTCTTCCCAGCACTATTTATTTCCTTAACGATGTTTGCATTTAATGTTCTTGGAGATGGACTACAAGATGCGCTTGATCCAAAACTAAGGGGGTGAGTGGGATGGTACGTGAACAAGCGATAGACAACAAATTTACGGGGCAATCTACAGTCGAAGAAAAAGAGAAGATGAGTGAGAAAATCTTACAAGTGGAAAATCTACAGGTGGCATTTACTACATTTGGAGGTGTAGTTCAAGCTGTAAGGGGCGTTACATTCGATTTGCATAAAGGTGAGACACTTGCCATTGTAGGGGAATCTGGTTGCGGTAAAAGTGTTACATCAAATGCAATTATGGGATTAATCCCACAACCTCCAGGGAAAATTACAAACGGTAAAGTAATCTTTAAAGGAAAAGATTTGACTTCTTATAAGAAGTCAGACCTTCGTAAAATTCAAGGTCTCGATGTGTCGATGATTTTCCAGGATCCAATGACGGCATTAAACCCAACGATGACAATTGGAGAACAGTTGACTGAGGGACTACGTACGCATCATAAGATAAGTAAGGCAGAAGCTAAAACTAAGGCTATTGAAATGCTACTACTTGTAGGAATATCAAATCCTAGTGAACGTTTAAAACAGTATCCTCATCAGTTTTCCGGTGGTATGCGACAAAGGATTGTTATAGCAATCGCTTTAATATGTGAACCAGCCTTATTAATTGCGGATGAGCCAACAACTGCACTGGATGTTACGATTCAAGCTCAAATTTTAGAACTGTTTGATGAAATTCAAAAGAAAACAGGCGTCTCCATTATCTTAATCACACATGACCTGGGAGTAGTTGCTAAAATAGCTGATCGGATTGCAGTTATGTATGCAGGTAAGATTATTGAAATAGGTACGAAGCG
The DNA here is from genome assembly GCF_055456015.2 of Viridibacillus sp. d25.2. NCBI lineage: Bacteria > Bacillati > Bacillota > Bacilli > Caryophanales > Caryophanaceae > Viridibacillus > Viridibacillus sp. d25.2. The sequence goes on from NZ_CM196652.1 coordinate 809,146, forward strand.
AGAAATCTTTTATGAACCCACACATCCTTACACAAAGGGACTGTTGAATTCTGTACCTCGACTAGATTTAGTAGAGGAAGAATTAGAGCCAATTGAAGGCACACCACCAGATTTATTTGCTCCACCAGATGGCTGTGCTTTTACAGCGAGATGTCCTTATGCGATGGAAGTATGTAGTCATGTATATCCAGTTGCAACATCTCTATCTGAGAAGCATAAGGTAGATTGTTGGTTACAAGATGAACGTGCAAAAGGATTATTTAACTGAAAATGGTGAGAGGCACATTGTGCTTAGTATATTTCACAAAAGAGTTAAAGGGGGATTATTCATGAAAAAGTGGTTAACAGTTTTATTTGTAGCAGTATTTGCAATTGTTTTATCCGCTTGTACGGCAAGTAAAGACGCAGGCAAAGAACCATCGTCCGGAAAGGGTGAGGGAGATGCTAAAGAAAAAGTTCTTTACTTAAATAATGGTAGTGAACCAACTTCTTTTGATCCATCTGTTGGTTTTAATGCAGTATCTTGGAATGCATTAAATAACTTGATGGAAGGTTTAGTTCGCTTTAATGACAAAGATCAACCTGTAGAAGCAACAGCTGACAAAATTGCTGTTTCTGATGATGGATTAACTTATACTTTTACAATTCGAGATGGTGCTAAATGGTCAAATGGTGATGCAGTAACGGCAGGAGATTTTGTTTTTGGATGGCTACATATGCTTAATCCAGAAACGGCTTCACCAGCAGCATTCTTAGCTTATTCAATTGATGGCGCTGAAGCTTATAACACTGGTAAAGGTAAGGCAGAGGAAGTAGCAATCAAAGCAACAGATGCTAAGACATTTGAAGTGAAATTGAATGCACCGACTGATGCGTTCTTGAGCATCATTACAAATCCTAGTTTCTTTCCTGTGAATGAGAAAGTTGCGAAGGAAAATCCGAAATGGTTTGCAGAAGCAGATTCATTCGTCGGTAATGGGCCATTCAATTTATCAGAATGGGAGCATGATGTGAAATTTGTCTTCAAAAAGAATGATCAGTATTGGGATAAAGACTCTGTAAAGCTTGATAAAGTCGATTGGGCAATGGTGAATGATACGAATACTGAATATCAAATGTACAAATCAAATGAGCTAGATGTATCAGGCGTTCCTGCTGAACTAGCAGAACAGTTAAAGGATGATAAAGAATTACATGTAGAAGATCAAGCAGGCATATACTTCTATCGATTTAATGTAGAGAAAAAGCCATTTACAAATAAAAAAATACGCCAAGCTTTTGCTAAAGCAATAGACCAAGAAAATATCGTGCAATATGTAACAAAAAATGGTGAGAAACCAGCACATGGTTTCGTAACATATGGCTTCAAAGGTCCAGATGGTAAAGAATTCCGCGAATCAGTTGGAGATTTAGTTTCTTTAGATAAAGAAGAAGCAAAGAAATTGTTAAAAGAAGGTATGAAAGAAGAAGGTTGGTCTAAGCTTCCGAAAGTGACATTAACTTATTCAACAAGCCCAGAACATCAAAATATCGCTGTAGCCTTACAGAGCCAAATTAAAGAGGCATTAGGTGTAGATGCAAAACTTCAGAACGTAGAAGCTAGTGTATTCTTAGCTGAACAAAAAGAATTGAAGCATCAAACATCTCGTTCATCATTCTTATATGATTATGCAGATCCAATCAATGCACTTGAAAGTTTTATTACAGGTTCTCCAATGAACCGTACAGCATGGTCAAACAAAAAATTTGATAGCTTGATTAAAACGGCTAAACAAGAAACAGATGCAACAAAACGCTGGGAAGCATTACAAGAGTCTGAGCGTGTGCTAATTGATGAAGCACCAATTGTACCATTATACTTCTATAATCAAGTTTCATTAGAGAAACCTAATGTATCAGGTATTGTCCGTCACCCAGTTGGTTATACGGAACTGAAGTGGGCAGATAAAAACTAAAAAGAAGCGGTGCCTTTTATAGGCACTGCACTTTCTTCAATAAATGAGGGAATGTCTATGCCACGTTCTTTGATTTATTTTAGAAAGGGAGGAAACGATGATGAAAAATAGACCTATGAGACTTCAAAAGGGTGACACGATTGGGATTGTAGCTCCATCAAGTCCGCCAAACCTTGAAAGTTTACAACATTCACTAGCGTTTCTTGAAGAGCTTGGATTGCATTATAAATTTGGTCTATCCGTGGAGAATATAGAGGGCTATTTAGCAGGTACTGATGAAGAACGACTAAATGATTTACATACAATGTTTGCAGATCCTACAATTGCAGGTATCATTTGCGCTGGTGGTGGATACGGCTCAGCACGTTTTACAGATAAAATTGATTTTCAGCTCCTTGCTAATAATCCTAAAATCTTTTGGGGTTATTCAGATATTACATTTCTACATACAGCGATAGGAAAGTACTCTAATTTCATCACCTTTCATGGACCAATGCTAGCTTCTGATGTTGGGAGGCCAACATTCCGTGAAAAGTCAGGTCAAATGTTTAAACAACTTTTCCAACCAATGGAGTTACAGTATACAGAGGATTACTCACCCTTGGAGACAATGGTTGCGGGAGTAACAAAAGGAGAAATCACAGGAGGTAACTTAAGTCTCTTATCCAATGGACTTGGAACAGAATTTGATGTCGATACGAGAGGGAAAATTCTATTAATTGAGGATGTAGATGAAGAGCCTTATAGAATAGATTGTATGCTAAACCAACTACGACAAGCGGGCAAATTACAAGATGCAGCAGGTTTCATTGTAGGCGATTTTAGTAATACAGAACCGAAAAAGCGCAAAGTATCATTGACGCTAGAGGAAGTGTTAACTCATTATTTAGGCGCCTTAAATGTGCCAGTAGTAAAGGGGTTTAAAATTGGACATTGTGAGCCCCATTTCGCAATACCTTTAGGAGCAGAGGCTATTCTAAATGCTAATGATAAAACATTGACCATTTTACCAGGGGTCCAATAAATTAAGGAGTGACAAGTCATGATCATCCAATCCATAGAAGCATTTAAAGTTGCTGTACCTTTACAAAAGCCATTTAAAACAGCATTACGTACGGTAATAGTCGCAGAGTCCATTTATGTACGTGTAACAGTAGAGGATGGGCGAGTAGGTTGGGGAGAAGCGCCTCCAACACATGTGATAACAGGTGAAACATTAGGAAGTATTCAATATGCTGTTGAAAAAGTATTTGCACCATTATTAAGTGGGCAAGATCTCCGCTTTTATGAGCAAGTTTTTCAAAAGTTGCATACCGCAATAGTGGGTAATACAAGTGCAAAAGCAGCAATAGATATGGCATTGTATGATTTGATTGCACAACGAGCAGAACTCCCACTTTATCAGTTTTTGGGTGGGCATAAAAAGGCGATAGAAACGGATTATACAGTAAGCGTAAATTCTCCAGAAGAAATGTCAGCCGATGCAGCAAAATATATTGCTAATGGATTTCATGTATTGAAAGTAAAGGTCGGTATTGGAGAAATTTCTGAAGATATCGCTCGGATAAAAGCAATTCGAGATGAAATTGGTTATACAACAAAACTTCGACTAGATGCCAATCAAGGTTGGAATGCAAAGGAAGCTGTGTATGCCATTTCTAAAATGGAAGATCTAGGTCTAGAAATAGAATTGATTGAACAACCCGTATTAGCACATGATGTACATGGTTTGAAATTTGTAACGGATCATACATTAACACCAATTATGGCTGACGAGAGTGTCTTTTCGGTGCATGATGCAAAATTTATTTTAGAGATGCGTGCAGCAGATTTAATCAATATTAAGTTGATGAAAGCAGGAGGAATTTATCAAGCCTTGAAAATCAATGCACTAGCCGAAAGCTGTGGAGTGCAATGTATGACAGGGAGTATGATAGAAACCAAAATTGGTATTACTGCTGCAGCCCATTTTGCAGCAAGTCAGCCAAATATACAATATTACGACTTTGATGCTCCTCTAATGTTGAAATTTGAAACAATCAAGGGAGGCATTACATATAAAGAAAGAAAGATTTGTTTCTCAGAACGTAGTGGGCTAGGCATTGAGGAAGTATTTAAGGGGGAAAACTAGATGGCAGCATTACATAATATTTGGCATTGCTCTGTAGCAGTAGCCTCGGTTTGGACGAAGCCAGAATTAGTTCGTGATATTGATCAACCGGCTATTACAAACCCTGTACAGCTCGTAAAATGGTTAGAAGCACTCCCTTATAAAGAACGATTAGATTTATGTGATAGCAATAGAATTCAAACGCAATTGTTATTTGGAGAACCTGTAATAGTAGAGGAGATTCACGGAGAATGGGCGAAAGTTATTGCCATTTTGCAACCTACTCATAAGGATGAAAGAGGTTATCCTGGCTGGGTTCCTTTAGTGCAACTAACTAAGCAACAACTTTCAGATTCAATGGAAAACATCATTGTGAATGTAGATAAAACACAATTATGGTCAGAAGATGGTATACCACAAATCGTTTTATCTTTTAATACGGTATTGCCTGTATTAGACGAGAAAGGACAGTATTATATTGTTGATACACCAATAGGAAGAGGAAGAGTATTAAAATTGAGTGCAGTAAAATATACCGGCGACATTGTTCAGGCGATGGATAAGGCTGTGCAGTTTGGATTGAATTATTTGGACTTACCTTATATTTGGGGAGGTATGTCATCGTATGGTTATGACTGCTCCGGCTTTACTTATAATATGGCCAAGGCTTGCGGCATACGAATTCCGCGAGACGCGGGAGATCAAGCTACATATGGGATGGCTATAACAAAGAACAATGAAGAGGAATGGCAAGTCGGAGATTTATTATTCTTTGCAGATGAAAAGGGTACAAAATCTGTGAGGCATGTAGGTCTTTACTACGGTGAGGGCCAAATGCTTCATTCGCCACAAACAGGTAAAACAGTTGAACTGATAAAACTTGCAGGCACAATATTCGAGGAAGAAATATGTGCAGTTAGACGCTATGGACCGGGAGTGAAAACAGCATGACAGAGAAGACAATATTATCCGTACAACAACTAAAAAAACATTTTGATCTAGGACAAGGTGCAACATTAAAAGCGGTGAATGGGATAAGCTTTGACGTGATGGAAGGTGAAACGTTTGGATTAGTTGGCGAGTCGGGATGTGGCAAATCTACAGCAGGCAGGACAATTTTAGGTTTGTATAATCGTACAGATGGTAAAGTGTTATTCGAAGATCAAGATGTCCATTCAATGACTGAGAAGGAGCGCAACAGCTTCTTGAAAAAGATGCAAATGATTTTCCAAGATCCATATGCGTCATTAAATCCGCGCTCTACTGTTTTTGAAATTATTGCAGAGCCAATAGAAATTCATCATTTAAATAAATCGAAAGAAGAGCTAAAAGAAAGAGTATATGAATTATTAGAGGATGTTGGTTTGAACCGAGATCATGCAAATCGCTATCCTCATGAATTTTCAGGTGGCCAGCGTCAAAGAATAGGAATTGCCAGGGCCCTTGCGCTTGAGCCGAAGTTTATAATTGCCGATGAGCCGATTTCAGCTTTAGATGTATCTGTTCAAGCATCTGTAGTAAAGCTGTTGCAGAAGCTCCAAAAGGAAAAAGGTTTAACGTATTTATTTATCGCACATGATTTATCAATGGTAAAATATATTTCAAAACGAATTGGCGTTATGTATTTAGGGCAAATGGTAGAACTGACGACAAGTAAACAACTTTATCATGAGCCTCTTCATCCATATACACAAGCTTTATTATCAGCTATTCCGATACCAGATCCGGATATTGAGGAGAAAAGAGAACGTATTATTCTTGAAGGAGAATTACCAAGCCCGATTAATCCACCAACAGGATGTGTTTTCCACACCCGCTGTCCAAAGGCGCAGGAAGTTTGTTCCCAACTACAACCAAAATGGCTAGAAAAAAGCGAAGGGCATTATGTAGCTTGCCATTTATATGATGAAGAAGTGCTTGCGATGGAGCAGGTTGAGACATTTGCCCACTAAAGAGCATATAAAAAACGCGCTCTCCTTAATGGAGAAGCGTGTTTTTTCGTAACGGCAAAATGTAAAAGTACCCGATATAGAACCCCGTTAAATTTCAAGCGATTGTTGATCTTTAAATAGTAGACCAGTCGTGAAGTCGCCACCATGCACTTGCGTGAACATTTTGCCTGCAGCTGCTAATAATTCAGTGCTCTCTTCAGGAGATAAAGAAGGACGTAAATAGAATACGTGAAGCGCTTCGGTCGTATTCTCTGTTACAGCTGTCCGTTTTGAATCGACAAAGGGGCTACCAAATGGTCCTTTTGTATCTGAAGTGACAATAATATTATTTAGCGAGTTGAGGCGGCCATTTAACCCTTCATATTCCGTTTCCTCATTACCAAGTGATACTGTTATGTCACCATCTAAATTGTTAATATCATAAATACCAACTGGCATTTCGTATTGTAATGAAAAGAAATTATTTAAGTCTACTGCCGAATGAAATGGCGTTATGTAGTTTTGCTTGGCAATACGACGCATCAAACTTTCAGCTGAGTGACGATAGCGGTTTGGATCTGCACCAAGTGATTTCCAAAGCTTACGCCATTCAGAAATACCAACACGCTCAATTACAGGTTTATCCTGTAATTCTAGAAATAAGTTCTCTTGATATAACTGAGTACGTCCCTTAATCATTTGAGGAGATTCAGACACGACAATTTTGGTATAATGGATAATGCCGATTTTAAAGTCTGGTACTTTGTTTAATAAAGTAGAATCTAATGCAACTTTTATCATGAACATCACCTAAATCTTGTATTTTCACAAGTGTAACATATAGAGAGGAGTAGAACCAAGTGATTGTCAACGACTTGCAAGAAGAGCTGATTGAGTACGCAAAAACCATTGGCATAGATAAAATTGGTTTTACATCCGCTACACCATTTTTGGAGTTAAAGAACTTATTGCGTCGCCAGCAAGAGCTCAACTTCCAATCTGGCTTTGAAGAATCTGATATTGAAAAACGCACTGAACCAACCCTTTTGCTAGAAGAAGCACAAAGTATTATTGCCATCGCGATTGCTTATCCTTCACGAATGGAAAATGCACCTAAAGGTAAACGTGGTGAGCGCAGAGGTGTTTTCTGTCGAGCATCTTGGGGAATGGATTATCATACAGTGCTACGCGAAAAATTAGCATTACTTGAAGCATTTTTACAGGAGAAAATCCCGCACGCTAAAATGCGTTCGATGGTCGATACAGGAGAGTTGTCTGACCGTGCTGTAGCTGAACGAGCGGGCATTGGTTGGAGTGCAAAAAACTGTTCAATCATTACCCCTGAATTTGGATCTTACGTTTATTTAGGAGAAATGATTACGAATATTCCTTTCGCACCTGATGAACCAATGACTGACCAATGTGGGGATTGTACACTTTGTATCGATGTTTGTCCGACAGGTGCTATCGTACAAGGAGGCCAATTAAACTCAAGCCGCTGTGTAGCGTTTTTGACACAGACAAAAGGGTTTTTGCCTGATGAATTTCGAACGAAAATCGGTAATCGAATTTATGGTTGTGATACTTGTCAAACGGTTTGTCCAAAAAACAAAGGCAAAATCAATTGGCTACACGATGCCTTTAAACCAGATCCTGAAATTGCGAAACCTCTACTAGAGCCATTATTAACAATTTCAAATAAGGAGTTTAAGGCAAAATTCGGCTATATATCTGGCTCATGGAGAGGAAAGAAACCAATTCAGCGTAATGCTATAATTGCACTCGCTCATTTCAAAGAAGAGTCAGCCATGCCCAAACTAATCGAAGTTTTACAGAATGATGAACGTCCAGTAATCCGTGGAACAGCTGCATGGGCTATTGGTAAAATAGGTGTAGTAGAAGCAGAACAAATTTTACAAACAGCACTACAAAAAGAACAAGATCCTGAGGTTATAATAGAAATAGAAAAAGGATTAGCCTTTTTAGCAGAAAAATAAAGGAAGTGTCAAAGTGTCTTTGCATATCGTTTTATATCAACCAGAAATACCGGCCAACACTGGTAATATCGCCAGAACTTGTGCTGGTACGAATACAAGCTTACATTTAATCCGTCCTTTGGGATTTTCAACGGATGATAAAATGTTGAAAAGAGCTGGATTAGATTATTGGCATAGTGTCGATATTACGTATTATGATTCAGCGGAAGAATTTTTCGAAAAAAATGATGGTGGATCATTTTATTATATTGAAACATATGGTGATAAAGCCTATTCAGATTTTAACTTTAGTAACCAAGATGAAGAGATTTTCTTTATTTTTGGGAAGGAAACGACAGGAATCCCAATGGAGTTAATAGAGGGACAACAGGATCGATGCTTGCGTATTCCACAAAGTGATAATATACGCTCGTTAAATCTTTCAAATACTGCAGCTATTTTAATTTTTGAAGCACTACGCCAACAAAATTTCCCAGGCTTAAAATAAAAAGAGGACAGCCTATGAAGTAGGTTGTCCTCTTTTTATATAATGGATTATTTTTCAGAAGTTCCTTGTTTGTCTTCATAACCTGCAGTGAAAATTGCAGTTAAGAATGCTACACAAACACCAAGAATTAAAATTAATTTCATGGAAGTACCCTCCTCATGTTTATAAAAAGTTCTTTATCAAGTATAGCCTACTTTGTATTAAAATGAAATATTCCCAAGTTATAAAATTATGGCAGAAATCGTTCTTTATTATTAGTATTGTTCTTACTAATTGCATAGGATGAATAAAAGGTGCTAATAATTCCTAAGTAATGCATTTTTGTTAAAGGAGCGGATAATATGGATAAGCATGAAAAGCAACCAGTAAATGGCTCAATGGCAACTTCAATGGAGGAGCTTAAACAATTAGGCAAGCAAATGGATAGAATGCGTGATGGTGAGGAACTTGAACGTGCTGGTCGCATACAAGATCCGGTACAGTCAGATAAAGCACCACTAATTCATCAACGTGAGGATTAAAAAACGCCCACTGCAGCACCCCTGCAGTGGGTATTTTTGTGCATGATTAAGCTAAGAAAGTTAATTGGAATGCAAACAAAATAGCAAATACATAAAGCAAAGGGTGTACTTTTTTTGCCTCGCCTTTCGCTATTTTTAAAATAGGGTAAGAGATAAATCCGAAGGCAATTCCTGTCGCGATACTTGAAGTAAGTGGCATGATTAAAATAATTAAAAATGCAGGAAAAGCCTCTTCGAATTTCTCCCATTCAATTTCTTTAATAGAACCAATCATCAACGTACCAACGATAATTAATATGGGTGAAGTAATCGCAGAAACCCCTGATATAGCACTAACTAATGGTCCAAAGAAGGAAGCAGCGACGAATAGAATAGCGACAGTTAAACTCGTTAAACCTGTACGGCCACCAGCAGCAACCCCGGCAGAAGATTCAATAAATGCTGTAGTTGGACTTGTCCCGAACATAGCACCAAAAGTTGTAGCAACTGAGTCAGCTAACAATGCTTTACGTGCGCGTGGTAATTTACCATCTTTCATTAAACCAGCTTGTTTCGCAACCCCAATCATAGTACCAGTCGTATCAAATAGTGTAACTAAAATGAACGAAAAGACTACGCCGTATAATCCATAAGAAATAACCTGGCCGATTGCTTCAATCGGATTCCAGACTAATATGCCTTCAGGAAGATGAGGAACTGCAACCACTTTTTCAATATGCAATTGATTTGTTAAAGTTGCAACAATGCCAGTAATAAACATACCGATAAATAGGGCACCACTGACATTCCGTACCATTAAAATTACAGTAACAAATAATCCGAATAATGTTAGTAGCACACCGGGGGAAGTTAAATCACCTAGCATCACTAAGTTACTTTCACTATCGACAATAATATTCCCCATACGCAAGCCTAGGAAAGCAATAAATAAACCAATACCGGCAGCAATTGCACGTTTTAAATTTTCAGGTATTGCTAAAATTAGTTTTTCACGTAGTGGTGTTAGTGATAGAAGAACGAAAATAATACCTGATACAAAAACAGCAGCAAAACCGGTTAAATAATCAATGTTGCCTTCTGATGATACGACGATTGAATAAGTAAAATATGCATTTAACCCAATACTTGGCCCGATAACGAGTGGATAATTCGCAAAAAGAGACATCCATAAAGTTCCTATAACGATAGCAATAATTGTCGCTATGAAAACTTGATCAAGTGGAACCCCAGATGCAGACAACATACTTGGATTCACAACAACGATGTATATCATTGTAAAGAATGTAGTCATGCCTGCTATTAGTTCAGTCTTAACATTCGTTCCATTTTCCTTTAAACGAAACATCCTAATACCCTCTCTCTTGGTGGTGAACAATTTTTGTGACACGAAGTACTATATTCGTTCTTATTGGAGAAATCAGACGCAATTTTAATAATTTCCCCTATTCGAAAAATCAATTATTTTCCTCAAAGTCGTTATTCTCGAAATAATTTGATTATATTTGTATAATAAAATTAATCAATTAGAAGGAGTTGTGCTATGTGTTGAATATTGCATCTACGAAAACACTACATAACGGCGTGGAAATGCCACGTTTTGGACTTGGCGTGTACAAAATGACGGATCGTGAAGAGGCGATTCAAGCGATGACTACTGCAATTGATACAGGTTATATCGCAATTGATACGGCTTCACTTTATAACAATGAGGTAGAGGTTGGGGAAGCAGTCAGAGCTTCTAATGTAAAACGTGAAGATTTATTCATTACATCAAAAGTTTGGAACACAGATCAAGGCTATGATGAAACTTTACGTGCTTTTGAAGTATCATTAAAGAAATTAGATATGGACTATTTAGATTTATATTTAACACATTGGGCAGTACCTGAAAAATATAAAGACACATATCGTGCGATTGAACGCCTTTATGATGAAAAACTACTCCGTGCAACAGGTGTTTCTAACCACCAAATTCACCATCTAGAAGAAATCTTTGCTAAAGCTAATGTCAAACCGATGGTCAATCAAATCGAAGTACACCCATACTTAACACAAGTAGAAGTGCGTAACTTCTGTGCAGCAAATGATATCGCCGTTACTGCATGGTCTCCATTAGCAAGAGGCAAAATTGTAGAAGATTCAGCTATCTCTAGTATTGGCCAAAAATACGGAAAATCTGCAGCGCAAGTTATAATTCGTTGGCATTTACAGCTGGGTAATATTGTTATTCCGAAATCTGTAACACCGAGTCGTATAAAAGCAAACGCTGAAGTATTCGATTTTGAACTGACAAATGAAGACATGCAATTGATAAGTGCATTAAACAAAGACGAAAGAACCGGCGCACATCCTGATAACTTTAGTTTTAAGTTTTAATGTTGAAAAGCGATAGAAGCTAGATTTGTTCTTTGACTTCGAGAGAACTGTTGAAACGTAACGAGCGGCTAGCACCTGAAGCTTGGTATCTAGAATAAATTCTAAAGAGGTACGCTTTCAGGGATGTGCCAAAAGCGAAAAAAATAAAAAGCGCGAGAAGAAAAATATTGTGTTTTCTTCTTGCGTTTTTTTTTATTGCTTCAGTTAAATCAAAGCGGAAGTGAGTAGCGTCAAAGCCAGAGCGAGTAGCGCTAAAGCCAGTGAGTAGCGCCAAAGCAGGAGCGAGTAGCGCTAAAGCAGGAGCGAGTAGCGCTAAAGCAGGAGCGAGTAGCGCTAAAGCAGGAGTGAGTAGCGCCAAAGCAGGAGTGAGTAGCGTTAAAGCCAGTGAGTAGCGCTAAAGCCGGAGTGAGAAGCGCCAAAGCCGGAGTGAGAAGCGCTAAAGCCAGTGAGTAGCGCTAAAGCCAGAGCGAGTAGCGCCAAAGCCGGAGTGAGAAGCGCTAAAGCCAGAGTGAGAAGCGCTAAAGCCGGAGTGAGTAGCGCCAAAGCCAGAGCGAGAAGCGCTAAAGCCAGTGAGTAGCGCCAAAGCCAGAGCGAGTAGCGCTAAAGCCAGTGAGTAGCGCTAAAGCCAGAGCGAGTAGCGCCAAAGCCGGAGTGAGAAGCGCTAAAGCCGGAGTGAGTAGCGCCAAAGCCGGAGCGAGTAGCGCTAAAGCCAGAGTGAGTAGCGCCAAAGCCAGAGCGAGTAGCGCCAAAGCCGGAGTGAGTAGCGCCAAAGTCAGTGAGTAGCGCTAAAGCCAGAGCGAGTAGCGCTAAAGCCGGAGTGAGTAGCGCCAAAGCAGGAGCGAGAAGCGCTAAAGTCAGAGTGAGTAGCGCTAAAGCGGGAGCGAGTAGCGCCAAAGCAGGAGCGAGAAGCGCTAAAGCCAGTGAGTAGCGCCAAAGCAGGAGTGAGTAGCGCCAAAGCCAGAGCGAGTAGCGCTAAAGCCAGTGAGTAGCGCTAAAGCAGGAGCGAGAAGCGCTAAAGTCGGAGCGAGAAGCGCTAAAGCCGGAGCGAGAAGCGCCAAAGCCAGAGCCAAAGAGAGTAGCACCTGCCCATAAATAGAAAAATATCTCCGAGCAATAAACTGCTCGGAGATACTATATTAATATTTATTGATCAATAATCTCCATTTTTTTATCTGTGAATGGATGAGTAAATTGGAGTTTTCTTGCGTGTAGAGAATAATCGCCAGATGCTGTTTCTCTTGCGTCATATAAAGTATCTCCAACAATTGGGTGACCGATATGCGAAAGGTGGACACGAATTTGATGCGTACGTCCTGTTTCTAATACAAGGTTGACAATTGTTGAATATTGCAGATGACGAACAACTTCAAAATTTGTAATAGCCATTTGTCCTTCGGGTGCAACACGACGTCGAGTACCATGGTGACGATCTTTAGCAATTGCTTCGCGAATTGTGCCTTTGCGCTCTTTCATATGACCTTGAACTTCAGCTTCGTAAACGCGAAGGATTTTCTTCTCTTCTAACAAACGGTCGAAAATAGATTTTGCGATTGGATGTTTAGCAACGAGTAAAAGTCCAGCTGTACCTTGGTCCAGACGATGTACATGTTCTGCGTACACGCCACCTTGGTCTTGTATATATTTCATAACATGATTCATGCATGTAAAGCGATCCCAAAGATCATTTGGATGGGTAGCCATACCTTTTGGTTTAGAAACGATTAAGCAATGTGGATCTTCGTACACTACTTTAACTTCGCATTCACGAGTTGCTTCATATGAAGATTCAGGGACATCCATAGTGATGACGATTTCCATACCTTTTGGACGAGGGTCCTTCCATTGTAAAAGTTCACCATTTGTATCTGAAATGGCTTTTGTCATACGTAATTCATGTACAGTCTTTTTACCAAGCCTCCACTGCGCACGGAGTAGCTCTTCAATTGTTTGGTTATCTTGTAAAATCGTAAAAGTCCAAGATTGGTTCATTATTATTCCTCCATTAAAATAAGGATTACGTTGTTTGTACAACATAATCCTTATTAGTTGTATTACTTCACGAGATCAGTTTGTTTTAGGAATGCTTCGAAAGTAGCCTTATCAGCATCGCCTTCCATACGTTGAATCTCTTTACCATCTTTAAAGTAAGAAAGTGTTGGCGTTCCTTCGATTTTGTACTGCTTAAATAAATCATACTCCAGTAAGTTCAATTGATCGATGTGTACACCTAATTTTTTTGCTAATGGCATTAATTTAGGTGTTGCAGCTCTACAATGTGTACACTCTGGACTGAAGAAGTATACCACTGTTGGGTCGCCTTTAGATAGCTTTTTCTCAAGTTCTGTCGGTGTGATGATGTTTTGATAGTTTTTATCACTAAGTAAATCAATTGTAGATTGTTTTAAATCGTCTTTGTCATATACGCTAGCTTTTAATTTTTCTTCATTTCCTTGATTGTTCAAGAAGATGATTAGTCCAAATAAGATTACAATCACGCCGGCAATGATCAATAGTTTTTTCAATTACTTTTCCTCCTTCGATACTTTTAACAAGTAAAAGCTTGCTCCAGCGATTAAGACAAATGCTGTTAATGCAAGGAATGGGATGGTGATGAAGCCAAACCAGTTAATATATTGCCCTGTACAAGGCACACGACCACATGTAATTGCAGAGCTGGATAAAAATTCGAACTTTTGAATGCCATAATGATAGATAGAAATACAGCCCCCGATTATGGAGAAAACAGCTAAGGTTACCGCAATACGTGCATTTTTTTGAATATAAGCCACAGTTGTAATGATGACAATTGGGTACATTAAAATACGTTGATACCAACAAAGTTTACAAGGTTCGTATTGTTGGATTTCTGAAAAAAACAGGGAGCCAAGCATTGCGACCAATGAGACAACCCATATGAATAGTAAACTATTTTCAACTTTTTTTGTCATATATAAATCTCCTAGTATTAGAGTATTTCCCTTTGAATTATATAGGGAATGAGAATATATGTAAAATATTTATCCTTGATAAAAAAATCTTTTAAAGAGCTTTCTTATGAAGGTGTAATGTCTGAATAACTAATGATGTTCGTTATAGGTGTTCAGATGTAACGGATAATGGGTATATTATCAAGCATAATCTAGATAGCTATAATTTATACGGAATCGAAATCATAGAAGACTCAAATTATCAATGAATGAAAGTGGGGCAATGTCTTTATGATGCATGAATAGATTTGGCTCGTCAATTCATTCGAAATCTATTATTTAGGGGAACGTATTCCAATCTATCATAATCACTTCGTGAAGTATTCATTGATGATGTTGATTTGAAGTTTTAGGAGCCAACGATAAGTGTTATTGTTGCTTATTTAAAAGATCGTCGTCATATCTTGTTTTATGAATAGATAAGGTGATTTTTTCTATTTTCTCAGTCAAAAGGATGAGAGCTATTTCATGCGAAGGTATGACAGGCAGTGTTATCATAGTAGGTACAATATATTTATGGATGGAAAAAGGAAGGAGGCAATTACATGCAGCCAAATGATCATTCTAACATCAGTTTACTCAAGGAAATTGCCGAACTTCTAAATGAAGAAACTGAAATTCAAGCAATGTTGCAAGGCGCTTTGCGAAAGTTTTTAGCAGGTACGAATTTTGAAACAGGTTGGGTATTTTTTATAAATAAAAAAGGTAAACATGAGCTCATTGCACATGATAATTTGCCACAAGCTTTAAAGCATAATAAGTGTCATTTTTTAGAAAAGGGTGGCTGCTGGTGCGTATCACGATATCGGAACAATGAATTAAAAAAAGCATCTAATATAATTGAATGTCAACGTATTGAAAGTGCCAACGCAGCTGAACTAGAGGGTGATGGAGGCATTACTCATCATGCTACAGTCCCCTTGCAATCAGGACAAGAGCGCTTTGGACTATTAAATGTAGCTACGCCAAACACCATCAGTTTTTCTGATGATGAGCTTGCTCTGTTAGAATCAGTTGCCTTTCAAATGGGATCCGCGATTAAACGAATTTTACTAACAAAACAAGAACAGCAGATGGCACTAGTAGAAGAGAGAAATCGATTGGCGAGAGATTTACATGATTCAGTGAATCAATTATTATTCTCTGTTACGTTAACATCTCGTGCAGGAATTGAAATGGCTGAGCAATCAGAATTGAAGGAAACGTTTAAGGAAATTCAAAATTTAACACAGGAAGCCTTAACAGAAATGCGTGCTTTAATCTGGCAGTTACGTCCTAAAGGATTAGAAAGTGGCTTAATGGAGGCAATTAAAGGTTATGCAGAAATGTTAGGCCTTAACCTATCTGTGAATGTATCAGGTGTTTTACAATTGCCTTCTCGTGTAGAGGAAACGTTATTTCGTATTACACAGGAAGGACTAAATAACGTACGCAAGCATTCGGGAGTAAAGGATGCAGAAATTTTTGTCATTATTACACAGACAGATGTGTTGTTAGTAATTAAAGATGAAGGTAGAGGATTCCAAGTAGACTTACATGTGAATTTGCCATCAATTGGTTTGCAAAGTATGAGAGATCGTGCGAAGGCGTTAGGCGGTAAGGTTGATTGGGTGAGCAATATTGGAAGGGGAACGGAAATTTTAATTCGTCTACCATATTAAGGGGGATTTCGATGATTAGAGTATTAATCGCAGACGATCACCATGTTGTAAGAAGAGGATTATTATTTTTTCTGAAAACGCAAAAGGATATAGAGGTTATTGGTGAAGCTAAAAACGGTAAGGAAGCAGTGGCATTAACATCAGAATTAAAGCCGGATATCGTTTTAATGGACTTGGTCATGCCAGAGTTAGATGGTATCCAAGCTACAAAGCGTATTAAGGAAAAATTCCCTAACACGCAAGTATTAATGCTAACAAGTTTTTCCGATAGTGATCATGTCATCCCAGCGATTGAAGCTGGTGCTGCAGGGTACCAGTTGAAAGATATTGAACCAGATGAATTGGTGACATCAATTCGTAGAATAATGGCAGGGGAAAATACATTGCATCCACAAGCGACAACACAACTTATTAAAAGTCGTGAAATGCAAGAAGATTTGCCACATATGAAGCATACTTTGACACCTCGAGAACGTGATGTACTAGCTGAATTAACTAAAGGTAAGAGTAATAGAGAAATTGCATCCTCACTATTTGTTACAGAGAAAACAGTAAAGACACATATTTCGAATATTTTCTCTAAGTTAGAAGTACAAGATCGCACGCAAGCGGCACTTTATGCAGTAAAGCATGGCTTAACTGAATCGAGTGAACAATAATAGAAGAAAAGCTGTCTTATAGTCATCGATATGACTAATAAGACAGCTTTTTTTAACGTTTTTTCTGTGGTTTTTGGCGTATGGTTTTTGAAACCTGTTTCCATTTATTACGTTCAGCAATTTGTGCTTGAGCGTTAGTCTTTCTTTCGATATAAGCTAATTCACGTTTTAGCTTTATATAGCTGTTGTATCGTTCGTTTGTCAGCGTTCCTTCATGAATAGCATTTTGTACGGCGCATCCAGGTTCACGCTTATGTTCACAATCTCTAAAACGACACTGAGTTGATAATTCTTCTATATCTTTAAAACTGCTATCTAAGCTTTCACCTTGATCCCACAATTGAAACTCACGCATTCCGGGGGTATCAATTAATAAACCACCGCCTGGAATTTTAAATAATTCTCGGTGAGTAGTGGTATGGCGACCTTTATCATCATCCTCACGAACTTCTTGGACGAACATTACTTCAGTGCCGCATAATGCATTGGTTAAAGAAGATTTTCCAACACCAGATGAACCTAGAAGTGCAGCTGTCTTGCCATCCACTAGTAATTGTTGAAGTTCATTAATACCTTCACCAGTAAAACTACTTACTGTATAGATGGGGACACCAAAAGCAACGGATTCTGCTTCTTGAATAAATGGCTCTACATCATCACATAAATCTTTTTTCGTTAATACGATGATTGGAGTCGCACCTGAGTCCCAGGCAGCGATTAAATATCGCTCTAATCTCCGTAGATTAAAGTCTAAGTTCAAACTCATAATTAAAAAAACGATGTCAACGTTGACTGCGATTAATTGCTCTGCAGTAGTAGCCCCTGCGACTTTACGCGAGAACAAAGAAGTGCGAGGCAATACAGCGTGAATAATCGCTTTTTCTTCACCAGGCATTTGTTCAACTAATACCCAATCACCAACTGCAGGGAAATCACGTCGTTCAAAAGCGGTATGTTGGAAGTTTCCAGAGGGACTAGAAAGCCATTCTCCTTGTTCAGTAATGACTCGGTAAGAATGCTTATGCTCTAGTAATACACGTCCGGGAATTGTTTTTGCTAATTTATTTGAAACTTGGGCAATTCTATATTTTTCTTCCCAAGTTGTATTCCAGCCGAAATCTTGTAATTTTGTCATTTGTAAATCCTCCTATTGTGTGTGTAGAGATATTGAGCTGAGGCGACTATATTTCTTGAAAGGGTCCTCAGCATATTAAGATATCCAGCTTCACACGCCAGCTCCTCGGGTCACTTCGATCTCTCGGCACAAGACAAAAAGCGTCTTGTGTTCGAGCCCTCCAGTGCCTGTCGTAGCTAAACGGGCATGTTCAGCATTTAAGCATATCCAGCTTCAGGCGCTAACGGCTCGGGTCGTTTCAACCGGGCACTCAAAGTCAAAGAGCGACTTTGACGACCTCGCCGCTGAACGAGCGCCTGAAGCATTTAAAATAAAAAAACTGTAGCTGCAAATCGGCAGCTACAGTTTATACACGCACAATAAAGGAAAGTATCCTTAAAAAGCATACTGATGGCGAGTATTTTGTAACAAACCGATTTGCGTTGATGCAATGCTCATTAAATTTGTCATAAAACCTCACCTGCTTTCCTTAAAGTTGTTATTAGATTATCAAAATGGAAATATAATGTCAACATAAATATTCAATTATTATCAAAAAATTACATTAAAGCGGAATTATTCTCATGTATTAAACCATCCGGTTCAATATGGACAAGTACAACTGTCAACGGTTTAGCTAGACGAATCGTATTTTCAATATCCTCGGTAATTTGATGACTTTTCCAAACATTTAGCTCAGGGTTAACGGTGACAGTTAAATCTACAAACACCATATTCCCGTGATTACGTCCTTTAAAATCTACGAGTTGAATAACACCATCTACATTACGGACAAGTGTTGATAATGTTTCAACCTCTTCTTCGTCAAAGCCATCAGTTAATGTATGGACAGCTTCAAAAAATATTTCGTAAGCAGTTTTAATAATGATAATACCAACAATGATTGCAGTAACGGAATCAATTATTGGAAAACCGACAATTGCACCTAAAATACCAATGGCAGTACCAAAGCTGACTAATGCATCTGAACGATTATCAAGTGCAGCAGCTTTAACAGCAGAACTCTTAGTCCTTTTAGATAACTTTAAATTATAGCGATAAACACCATACATAATAATACCACTAATAATAGCAACAACTGCAGTTAACAGGGAAGGGGATGAGTGGTTGTTATCGATAAAGCTTTTACCTGAACTGAACAAAACTTGTAAACCAACGACTGCCATAATGAATGATGCTATTAGAGAAGCTACCGTTTCAGCTCTTAAATGACCATAGTGGTGATCTCCATCTGGTGGCTTTTGTGAAATGCGCAACCCGATTAGAACTGCTACAGAAGCGATAATATCTGTTGTATTATTTAGTCCATCAGCTTTTAATGCAGTGGATGCACCAATAAAACCAATTGTGAGCTTGGCAGTGCTGAGCATAAGATAAGTGGCTATGCTTAGCCAAGCGCCTTTTTCCCCTTGTCTTAAATTTGTATATAACTCCACAATGTTTCCTCCCTGCAAGATTTCTGGGCAATATAAAACGACGCACACTATTAGGAGTGTGCGTCGTTCTTTGTTAAATTTTCATTATTAATGTTCTAAAGATGAACTTTCATTGTTTAATGTATCGTTGCTGGTTTCATCTGGTAACTTAATAACTTCTAAGTATAAGATATGATGACCATCTACTTCTTTTACGATAAATTCATAACCCTGTTCAGTGATTACTTCGCCTTTAACGGCATCAAAGTTTTTGGTCATAAACCAACCGCCAATAGTATCGATATCATCTTCATTAATGTCAATGTTAAGGAAATCATTTACGTTTTCAATTAACATTTTGGCATCGAAGATAAAATGGTGCTCATCTACTTTACGGACTTCAGGAATCTCGTCTGCATCAAACTCGTCTCGAATATCACCGACAATTTCCTCGATAATATCTTCGATTGTTACAAGGCCAGAAGTACCACCGTATTCATCCATTAAGATGGCCATATGAATACGTTCTCGTTGAATTTTCAACAATAAGTCACTAACTGGGATTGTTTCGATGACTCGAATGATAGGCTGCATATATTCCAACACCGATTTAGATCCATTAGCGGGGTCTTTAATGTAAGCAGTTAATAGATGCTTCATATTAACGAGACCAATAATATGGTCTTTGTCTCCATCAATAATAGGGTAGCGTGTATATTGCTCGACGCCCATCACTTCGAAAACTTCTTTAAGTGTCAATTCTTTTTCAATACTAATGATTTCAGTACGAGGTACCATAATTTCTTTGGCAATACGATCGTCGAATTCAAAAATGCTATTCACATATTTATATTCAGACTGATTTATTTCACCGCTTTTCAAGCTATCCGATAATATCATGCGTAACTCTTCTTCAGTCATTGCTACTTCCGATTCAGAAACATCCTTTAAACCGAAAAGTGATGATAATGAGCGTGCGGAGAAGTTTAATGCTTTAATAAATGGATACATGACGTTGTGGAACGTAATCAAGGGACCAGCTGTTGCTAATGCTACAGACTCTGCCTTTTGAATGGCAAGCGTTTTAGGTGCTAATTCACCAACTACAACGTGAACAAATGTCACAATAGAGAATGATAGCACAAAGGATAGAACAGATGTCACATTTCCTTCGAGTGCGAACAAATCAAATATCGGTCTTAATAAGATCGATACTGTCTCTTCACCGAGCCAACCAAGTCCTAAAGAAGTAATCGTAATTCCCAACTGACAAGCGGATAAATATTCATCCAAATTAGATACTACTTTTTTTGCTTTTAAAGCTTTTTTGTTACCTTCAGCTATAAGCTGATCAATTCGAGTTGTTCTGACTTTAACGATAGAAAATTCAGTTGCTACGAAAAAAGCCGAACATGCGATCAAGACAGCAAATGCTGTCAACCGTATGGCTATGTCCAAAGACTTCCTTTGTTCCAGACCCAAATGAGGGGAGAGAACAAAGTGTACACCTCCTGTGATATTAAAAATAGTTAAGTAATATAATGATAAGACAAGTAGCGCTAAAAAACAAATTATCTACATGTTTTATTTTGCCTATTAATAATAATTGGTTGTTAAAGAATGAAATGTTGTCAAAAGTAAGAATAAAATTAAATTACTCATTCTTTTCTAAAAGTATTGACAATTCAAAATTCGGAGTGCTAATATTAAGAGGCACTAAATAATTTATGGAAATGGAGGTATGGATTATGAAAAAGTTAAGAAGTTTAATTGTACAACTAAATAATGAATCCACGCCTACCTATTCAGAAATAAGTCTGTAATTTAACTTATGTAAATAATCGGTATAGGTGTAGGTGCCTATATCTTTTTTCAAAAGCGTATGCTCTGAAAGGAGTATACGCTTTTTTTTGTTGCCTTTTTAAGTGAATTACGAGTGCAAAATTCAATGAGGAGAGCTGAATATGTATATTCAAAAGCGGAGAAAGAAATTTAACAAGGATTCGATTGAAGACGGTTAGTGTAAAACCAAATAAGAAAGTAGGAATATTAAATGTTTGATGTATTATTTAAATTAAAATGGTTTTTTAAAGAAAACCGAAAGCGTTATACAATAGCTATTGCCTTATTATTAGTGGCTAACGCTATTGAAGTGACACCGCCGTGGATTATTGGTCAATCGATTGATGCAATCCACTCAGAAACAATAACTAGTCAGTCTCTTATGCTTTATATTGCTGCGATGCTAGTTATTTTGATATTGGCGTATATCGTCAACTTTGTGTGGCAACATCAATTATTTGGTGGAGCGAATGTAATCGAGCGAAAACTACGGTCAAAGCTCATGACAAAGTTTTTGAAAATGTCACCACCTTTTTATGAACGAAATCGCACAGGAGATTTGATGGCGAGATCTACAAATGATTTACGAGCTGTCTCTGAAACAGCTGGTTTTGGAATTATGACGCTAATTGATTCGACATTATACTTATTAACAATTTTACTAACAATGGGATTCCTTGTTTCGTGGAAGCTAACAATAGCTGCTATATTGCCATTACCGATTTTAGCAATTGTTATGCAAATTCTTGGTAAGAGAATTCATGAGCGCTACATGAAAGCTCAAGATGTATTTGGCGAAATGAACGATAGCGTCCTTGAAGCAGTAGAGGGTGTACGTGTTGTTCGTGCATACGTTCAAGAACGTGCTACAGAGCAGCAGTTTAGTGAAATGACAGAAGACGTTTACAAAAAAAATATGCATGTTGAGAAAATCGATGCATTATTTAACCCAATCACAAAGGTTTTAACAGGTCTTAGCTACATGATTGGTCTTGGCTTCGGTGCTTATTTAGTGTCTAAGCAGGAAATGACTTTAGGTGAACTAGTTACGTTTAATGTGTATCTAGGCATGATTGTCTGGCCAATGTTTGCAATTGGAGAACTCATCAATGTTATGCAACGAGGGAATGCGTCGCTTGATCGTGTACAGGAAACATTAGACGAGAAAGAAGATGTTGTTGATCCAAAAACTCCAACAATTATTCAAAATCCAGAGTCTATTGTTTTCAAAGATGTGACATTCCAATATCCACAATCAGCTTCTATTAACCTGGCAAACCTTGAAGTTTCTTTGAAAAAAGGGCAAACGCTTGGAATTGTTGGGAAAACAGGTAGTGGAAAGACGACAGTCGTTAAACAGCTATTACGTGAATATCCAAACGGTGAAGGCGATCTATTTGTCTCAAATAGTCCGATACATGATCAAACGAAGGAGCAGGTTCGTAACTGGATAGGTTATGTACCTCAAGACCACGTATTATTTTCAAGAACAGTGAAAGAGAATATTTTGTTCGGTAAATCGAATGCAACAAATGACGAATTACATGAAGCAATTCGTTTAGCAAACTTTGAGCGTGATTTAGAAATGCTACCACTCGGTTTGCAAACACTAGTTGGAGAAAAAGGGGTTTCATTATCCGGAGGGCAAAAACAACGTATTTCGATTGCTCGCGCATTAATTCGTGATCCAGAGATATTAATATTGGATGATTCCTTGTCTGCTGTTGATGCTAAAACAGAAGCAACCATTATTCAAAATATCCAAACAGCTAGAAGCGATAAAACGACCATTATTGTGACACATCGCTTATCGGCAATTCAACATGCTGATTGGGTCATAGTATTAGAGGATGGTCGTATCGTTGAAGAAGGTACACATCAAACATTGCTTGAAGAAGAGGGCTGGTACAAAGAACAGCATGACCGTCAGCAAGTTGAGGGGGTGAAATAATGGGTACTGGTAAACGATTATTTCAATATGCTTTGATGTATAAAAAGCTACTTATTTCAGGCCTGTTATTATTAGCTATTGCTGTTGCTGCAGATTTAGCGGGACCATTAGTAGCAAAGAAAATTATTGATGAGCATATTGCAAAAGCAGAAGTTGCAGGAATTGATTTTCAACCGATTGCCATTTTATTGGCTGTATTCTTTGGATTAGCAGTTGTAGCAGCTATTTTCCGCTATGGTCAATATCTTTTGCTTCAAATGGGTGCAAATCGTATAATCCAAAAAATGCGAAATGAAGTATATGAACATATCCAAACATTGCCGATTCGTTATTTCGATAATTTGCCGGCTGGAAAAGTAGTTGCACGTGTTACAAATGATACGGAAGCCATTCGTGATTTGTTTGTAACAGTTGTCTCACAATTCGCTGCGAGCTTCATGACGATTTTCGGTATTTATATCGCGTTATTCTTCCTTGATTGGAAGATGGCGTTAATCGCCTTATTTGTAATACCAATTTTGATTGTTTGGACGATTATCTATCGTAAGTATGCTTCCAAATATAATCATATCGTGCGAGGAAAAGTATCGGATATGAATGGTATGATCAATGAATCGATTAATGGGATGACAATCATTCAAGCTTTTGGTCGTGAAAAACAAATTGAAGATGAATTTGCGGCATTAAATGAAGAACATTACCGCTATCAAAATAAGTTGCTTATATTAGATGCAGCTACATCTCACAATTTAGTAGGTGTTATTCGCTCGCTTACATTTGTCCTCTTTATATGGTATTTTGGCAGTGCTGAATTAGATGGAGCAGCTGCTATCTCAGTCGGTATGCTATATGCTTTTGTTGATTATATTACACGTTTATTTAATCCTGTAACTGGAATTGTTAATCAGTTGGCTCGCTTAGAAAGAGCGAACGTTGCAGCAGAGCGTGTCTTTGAGTTATTAGATCAGCCAGGGGAACCCGTAGTAGATAAACGCATTCCTCGATATAAAGGGAATGTTCGCTTTGAGCATGTGTGGTTTGCTTATAAGGAGCAAGAATATGTGCTGAAGGATATTGATTTTGAAGCAAAGCAAGGAGAGACGGTCGCTCTTGTTGGTCATACTGGCTCTGGGAAAAGTTCTATTATGAATTTACTTTTCAGTTTTTACGATGTTTCAAAAGGTGCAATTAAAATCGACGGTATCAACATTAAAGAGCACTCTCGTCAAACCATTCGAGAGCATATGGGAATTGTATTGCAAGATCCTTATTTATTTACTGGTACAATTGAATCGAATGTTAGTTTAGGAGATCCTAGGATTACACGTGACACCGTGCAGAAAGCATTGGATGCAGTCGGTGGTGAACGCGTTTTGAAAAATTTGCCGAAGGGCCTAGATGAGCCAGTGATTGAGAAAGGTAGTACATTATCTTCTGGTCAACGACAGTTGATTTCATTCGCTAGAGCGCTTGCCTTTGATCCTGCAATTTTAATCCTTGATGAAGCAACTTCGAATATTGATACAGAAACCGAAGAAATCATACAGCACGCAATGGATGTATTGAAAAAAGGACGTACAACATTTATCATCGCGCACAGACTTTCTACTATTAAAAATGCAGATCGTATTTTAGTATTAGATCGTGGTGAAATTGTAGAACAGGGTACACATGACGAGCTACTGAAACAAGGCGGGCGTTATGAACAAATGTATAAACTCCAATCAGGTGAAAAAAATATCAGTTAATATGAAGACCCTTCAATTGCTTATGCAATGAAGGGTCTCTTTTAATGGAATAATTAGTTCAATATAGTGGCGATTAAAATAGAAAGAACTGCACAAAAGGTAATAGAGGTAAGCCAGTTCATTTTTGAAGTGGTTTCCAAAAAGACATTTAATATGCCACTAATTAGTAGTGATACAAAGAAGGAGAAGATTAAATAATAGATTACTACTGGCATACCAATGTATCCTCCGATTTGAGAAATATAATGAAATATTTATTAAGGTTAGTGTATTTGATGCAAGTAGCTATTGCAAATTTATGACGATACTCGTATATTTAGGGTAACGAATTAATTAGTTGGTGGAAAGTTGGTGTATCTTCTGAATTGGTGGCAGGATTGGTTACATAGTATCAAATCTTTTAATCGAAATATAAAATTGTTCATGATTGGGAATATACTTATTCAAATAGGAATGGGCGTATTCAGTGTTATGTATAATTTATATATTCGGGAATTAGGCATGAAGGAAGCTGTTAATGGAAATGTTATTGCAATGACTGCATTAGCAACCGCAATAATACTAATTCCAGCGGGTCTACTAAGTGATCGCTTTGGACGTAAGTGGGCGCTTATTATAGGAACAGCATTAACAGCCATCACACTTTTCTATAGAAGTATTGTCACTGTTGAGCAACCGATGCTTTGGGCAGCATTCGCAACTGGAATTGTATGGGCTGTAGCTCAAGTTTCAGGGGTACCATTTTTAGCTGAAAACTCAAAGGCTTCCGAAAGAATGAAGTTATTTAGTATACACTTTTCAATCATGACAATTGCAGGCTTTATCGGGAATTTACTTGGTGGAGTTGTAGCCGACAGTGCAAGTTTTCTATTGAAATTGTCTGCTGTCGAAGGAATTCGAATATCACTATATAGTGGAGTCGCATTCTTTCTCATTGGATTAATCCCATTGTTCCGCTTGAAGGTGGAAAAGAAAGTTGCAATAGATTCAGTAGCTTCTATCAAAGATGTAGTAAAAGAATCGAAAAAAAGTATGAGCTTTAAAGAAAATATAAAAATTATTGTACTATTTGGTTTAGCACAATTGATTATTGGAATAGGTTCTGGGCTGGTCATTCCATATTTAAATTTGTATTTTGCCAATCGCTTTAATGCATCCAACGCATATATCGGACTTATTTTGGCACTAGGATCAGCAATGACAGCTGTTGCAATGCTGATAGGACCTGCACTAGTTAAACGTGTAGGTGAAGTACGAGCTATTATTATATTTCAGTTTTTGTCCATTCCATTTCTATTTTTAACCGCATTTACGAATTCTTTATTTGTAGCATCTATTGGTTTTTTATTCCGCCAAGCATTGATGAATGCGGCAAATCCAATCCAATCGGCTATTGCTATGGAAATTGTGCATGATAAATATAAAGGTTTAGGAAACTCAGTTAATCAAATGGTATTCCAAGTTGGCTGGGCATCCATGGGGCTACCAGCTGCCTTCTTTGTTACGAGGTTTGGGCACTACTGGGGCTATGCCTATACGTTTACGATTACAGGGATATTGTACTTAATTGCATCGACTTATTTTTATCTGGTGTTTGGACGGAATAAAAAACTGGCTGAGGCATGAAAAACATATGAATAAAAAACATCTACATGTTGTAGAGGGTACTGAAAAACTTACGGTTTAAAATGTAATGTTCTTCAATAGTAAACACCGGCACTTTTTGTTCGATTTTGAACAGAAAGTGCCGGTGTTTTTTTGTATTTCCCTTATTGTTCATTTAATAGCTTCAAGATACGTTTCAATTTCACCGCAATATTGTTGTAGTTCCGTGGACTTACAGGCCAAATAAACCCGCCGATTTTGCCGTATTGCAGCCATGCGGATTTTTCAACTCACCATTCTTCACTTCAATTTTATAGCGCTTTTTCACTAAGGTTTTAAATCTTGCCGTTTCTTGAAAAGCTGCTTGCTCTTCATGTTCGATTGATTTTATGGAAACGGAATACGTTTTTCTTTTGGCATCGTCTTTATAACAGCTAACTTATAAATGGACAAACCTTACATTTTTCTATGTCAAAGTAATACATAACGAGTTCCTTGAGTTGACGAAGCATATTTAGGCACAATTTAATCGTAAAGCGCCATATAAGGGCTTAGAGTGAATGTTTCTTGTTTGGAAATCATAGACAGCACCACTTTGAATTAGTCCTTTCATAATAAAGGGTTAGGTGTGAATCGGAAAGAATGAAAAACTCAGAAAAACGAGTTGATTGGAGTGCAGGCGGCGACTCCTTGGGGAACTAACGAACATCTTGAGACCCCGCAGGAGCATTAGCGGACGACGAGGCTCAAGGTTCGCCCCCAGGAAAGCGTCCGCCGGAACGGAAATTAACGGCATCGAAGAAGAAGCTATGGCAGAAACAAATTAACTTTTCCGTCATGGCTAAAATTCATTTTATGGACTTTTTCAGTGCCCTACATGTTGTGATAGATATAAATCAACATTTAGATGTTTTTTATAGTTAGATCAATAATTATTCCATAATACATCAATTACCATCGCCTTTCTAACGTTCGAAAATTCAAATACGATAGCAAAACTGCTATTATAGAAATTAGTGTTTTTAAAAATTAACCAATTTCGAAGAGAGGAAGATATGTTCATGGGACAAGTAGTAGCTAAAATTGAAACAGTGCGCACAAACCTAATCATGACAAACAAAGCACGTGAAGGAATTTTAGCATGGTCAAAAGATGAGCATGCTTTTTTTCATATTCAAAAATCGTTTTTAGTACATATTGAAAGAATGAGTAATTCTGCACAAGGAGAGACAGCAATTACAATTTATTTTGACAATGTAGCAAATACGAACCTTGCTGAGAAGCTAGATAGTCAAGTTGCAGTGATGAATTGTATTGTGAAATATGAAGGGCTACTGGCCACAAATTTCCGTGTTATTAGTTCTAGGGTTCCTGTACGGACAAATAGAAGATTTGCCACTCAGTTAGAATTCGTGACAACTCCTAAAAATACAGTAGGATTGCCAATTGAACTCCATTCTAAAATTCGTCAGTTACCAATAGCTGAAGAGCGTTCAGAATATGTTAGAAAACGCATTTCTAGCTGGGAAGGTTATTTGAAAATTCAAGAGCGTGATGCCACGATAGAAGATATGACAGCATCATTTTCAAAGCTTTCGGTTAATGAAGATTTCAGTAGAATAACTCTAAATTGTAGTGGCTTAAAGGATAATGAATGGAATAAAGCAAAGGGTTTAAGTGCTAAATTTAAAGACTCTAGAGATGAACTTGGTGAAGTATTAAAAGTAAATCGTGCGAACAGAACGGTAGAAATTGAACTACGTCCTTATATAAGGGAGAAACTTCGCAAAAATCAGCTAAAACCAAAGATAAAAGAAGTCATCTTTAGTAATTTCGCTACTTTAAGCCAGATTCGAAGGTTACGTAAGGGGTTTGCTGATTTAGAAAAAGGCTTAGCAGCAAATGCCAATCTAGAAAAGATTTTATTTGAAGATCGACCTCGAATCCAAGCACCAAAGAAACGAGCAAAACTAGAGTTTCATAACCGTTTAAATGAATTTCAGCAGGAGGCAGTGATTGGTGCCATGTCTGCTGAAGACTTATATGTTATTCAAGGACCTCCTGGAACTGGTAAAACAACAGTTATTTCAGAAATTTGCCAACAAAATGCGAAGGCAGGTTTGCGTACATTAGTGGCATCTCAGTCTAACTTAGCTGTAGATAATGCATTAAGTCGACTACTTTCAAATAAAGACATTCGCATTTTACGCTTTGGTCGAACAGAAAGTATTGAAGAAGAAGGTAAGAAATTTATTGAAGAAAATGTAGCAGAGTATTGGAGAGCGCAAACGTTACAAGATATTGAGCGGGAGCTAACGTTGCACGCTACTCATGAATCTGAACTTACTTCTACATTAGCGGCATGTGAAGAAGAACTTCCAACATTAGAATCCCGTTTATTAGTTATCAAGGAAAAAATAGTAGAACAACAACAAGCAAAAATCGAGTCTGAAGCTATTACTGAAGAAATTCAAAAACTAAAGAAAACACTAGGAACTTTAAGAAGAGAGCTTCGGGACCTTGAAGAACATTTTGGAGAAGTAGCCAATAAATACGAGCAAGTCTTAGCAAAGGTAGAAGAGCTAGAGCATTTTCTTGAAACAAATGAATCCAGTGAAAAATTACTTGAGCAGACTAATCGGTTAGCAAATGAAATTGAACAAACAAGAAATCAATTGCTATACCTTCAGGCTAAAGAGGAATTGAATACTGTTAATGTAGAACTAAATGTTTCTCGTACAGAATATATGAACTGGCAAAAAAATATTTTAGAACTACATCAATTGCAACATGCGTTAAAAGACTTTACGAAAGTTGATGAACTAATTAATTTTATGCAACAGTATGATATTCCAATGGGATTCATCATTGAACGCCAGATTAATGCATTAGAAAAAATTAAAAGTCAAATGGTTAGTTATCACGATTGGATGGCTGTAAATAATAAGTTGAAAGCAGCGATTGACTATGTAGAGAAGCAAATGGGGCAGGCTGCTCAAATTATTTTGCAACAAGTTAACGCACGTTCAGAAGATAGCTATTCATCCTATTCTATCCGAGAAGTGCATGAAGCGATAGATTATATGAAGCAGTTTTTAATAACAGAAAAAGTTGTGAATCCAGCACAGTTAAAGATGCATTTAGAGCGACTTTATTTAAGAAGGAAATTTGTTTGGGAACAAGGTGTCATCCTACAACAATTAAAACAAGAAGCTATTAGATTGTTTGAGATGATTAAAAGAGAAGTGATTAAACAAACAACTGAAGTATTAACTAACGCACAGCAAAAGAAAAGTACTTTAACGAATAAAGGGATGCTACTAAAGGATAAACAAGCCCAGCTTCAAAAACGATATGACCAAATAAAATTAAACTTGTCGGACGTACCTATCTCTAGCAATACAGAGCAACTAACAGCACTGTTACACAAGCTAGAATTAGAAGTACAGCATGTTAAAACAACCTATCAAGCAGTTTTGCAAACAATGCCTCAGTTAGAACAAATGCAGCAACAACATCAAAAGTTAATGGAAGAAAGAACTTCGATAGCTAGTGAACTCGAAGAAAAGAAACAAGTAATTCAAGAGATCAATTCTCAAGGCTTACAACAAGAAAAGAATTTAAAAGCTTTAGAAGAAATCCTTGACCAAGATTATGAAGACCAACAATTACAAACAGATTATGCTATTAAAATGCTTACAGAGAAAATAACAAAACTACTGCATAACAAAGCGCAGTTACCTATTAAACAAGCGCTACAAAAACAATGGTATACATTATTACAAGAAGCCAATGAGCATGATTTAGATGAAATTCGCAAAATGTATGTACGACATGCAAATGTTATTGGGACAACATGTGTAGCTTCAGCTCGTAAAGAATTTATGGATAATTACCCAACATTTGATGTCGTTATTATCGATGAGGTATCAAAAGCAACACCACCAGAATTGTTGCTGCCAATGTTAAAAGGAAAGAAAATCATACTAGTAGGGGATCATCATCAGCTACCCCCATTAGTTGGGGACGATACGTTAGAAGAAACATTAAAGGCTATTATAGATGAAAGTGATGCACTAGAAGAAAGTGCAGAGCTAAAAAAATTATTAAAAGAATCTCTATTCGAACGACTATTTAAAAACCTCCCTCGAGATAATAAACAAATGCTAGCCATTCAATATCGTATGCACGAGAATATTATGAAAACAATTACGCCTTTTTATGAAAATGAAGATGACCAATTGCAATGTGGTCTAATTGATTCAGATAATGTTCGAGACCATTTCCTAGAAGGGCATTATGTAAAGCGAGCAGATCACTTATTATGGATCGATATGCCAAATGAAGCGCCGTATTTTGAAGAACAAATGAAAAATGGTAAAAGCCGTTTTAACCAAGGTGAATTGGATACAATTCGTCATATGCTGCAAGATTTAGACCAAGCAACAGAGATGGCTAAAGCGGCAGGGAAGATAATGCAAAATGAACGTAAAAGTATTGGTGTTATCAGTTTTTACGGAGAGCAAGTTAAAAAAATTGACCGTCTTATCCAACAAGAGTTAAATCTACAACATTTACATCTACGCACGGGAACTGTTGATAAGTTCCAAGGGATGGAAATGGACGTTATTATCGTAAGTATGGTTCGTAATACACAACATAAAGGTGGCGATATCGGCTTTGCTAATGATTATCGTCGATTAAATGTGGCTCTATCGAGAGCGAGAGAAATGCTCATTCTTGTAGGGAGTACTGAAATGTTTACACAAAGGGCGAAACAGAGACATGCGAGAGATATGTATAGTCAATTATTAGAAACAGTGAAAGAACAAAATGGCCTCCGAGACCAAGACGGTAATGTAAAAGAGTAAAAGGAAAAGGAGGACCGAGTTTGAAAGCTCTTGAAAAAAGATTACAACGAGAAGTATTACAAAATGGAAAAGTGGAGATTTTAAAAAATTCCAGCTGGTGCGTACCCGTGCAAACAATTGACGTCACCTACCAACCAGTGAAACGCTTAAAAATGGATATTTTAATGAAAATGACACTACTGACTTTCCAACAAGCAGAAATTTCAAATGCTACCGAATTAGCTGAACTACTGTTAGTTGAGGATCTCTTCATTCAAGACCTACTAAGCAGTTTAACGAAGACAGGGCTGATTGAAAAAGGAGAGGAATACTATCTTCTTACATCTAAAGGTAAAATCCAACTCGAAAACGGTGTATTTGAAGAAGAGCAAGAAATAGAAACCCAACAGTTACTTTATAGCGCTTGCCATGAGGCATTTTTGCCTGTTGAAATAGATCAGATGAATGAGTATGACGAGTTACCAGATCTATTTCGATATGCTTCAGAGGAACCTGAGGAGACGTTAAAATTTGTAGAGGACGAATTGATAGAAGTTCTGCAAAATAGCCGAGAATCAGAAGAAGAAGGAGAAGAACAAACGGTTATTACTGAAGTTTTATCAAAAGAAGCACAGCAAATTAATGATATACCTTGTCTGGAGTTCATTTTATACAACCGAGAACAAGACCTTCTTTTCGTCCGAGTTTGGAATACATTATTATCTCAATGGGATGAAAAGTTGGAGAAGTTGCTAATTGAAAAAGAAGTTGTTAAGTGGAGAGAAGAGTATTTAAAGGTATAACTAGAACATATTATTAAAGAAGGCATTATTATTAGGGGCTCTTTGAAGGAGTGGACTTTTAATAATGCTTTTTTATTTTGTGGCAATTGTAGTTAAGTAACGATGATTTTATGAGCTTATTTAAATACCGATAAACTAAATGAAATATTTACCTTTTATGTTGTTTGATGGATAATGAAGGGGGCTATTCAATGAACTGGGGGTTATATTAATGAAACAGATACTATTGGCTGCTTGTTTGTCTGTTTTTGTATTAGTGGGGTGTAATGAGAAAGTAGATAAGGAAATAAGCGAAAGCTATATTCAACATTTAGAGCTTTCAAAACGAGAGAAAAGTTTAATTCAGGCCGTCGCAGGTGATGGTGATAATCCAACATTTTTACATGAATTTAAAGTTGGTGAGAAGTGGAAGTCAGCAAAATTATGGGTAGAGAAATATGAATTTGGTCAACTAAAAGAAAAGGAAGCAGTAGCTATTAGCGTGGGAATTGAAGAAGAGGGTAAGTTTGTCGTAAGTTTCAAGAGACTTCCAAATGGAAAACCTAACGCCATTGTTAGAGTCGCTTTAATAGATGATAAAGCAATTTATTCTAGTGAAGGTAATATCAAACTGCCAAAAACAGGTTCTTCTGGTTCAGCAAATATTGTTTCAGAAAAAGTAAAGGTAGAGCAAGATATGGTGTTAGCACAAGTGATTTATTCTAAGCAAGATCAAGATATTTCTATTGGTGATTGGGATTTATATAATAACCCTAATGAATTAGCAGAAAAAACGTCGAAGTATCCTGCTGTCTATTTTGTACGCTGTTCATTTTCTGAGGGCCCACAGGATGTGGGTCACGTAACCGTTGCGACAGGACGTCGCGAACTTAGGTTACGTTCCTTAAACCGAGCGACTTTGGCTTCCGTCTTCCAACGACCTCGCAGCTAAACGAGCGCCATGGGCCAACAGGATGTTGGTCATGCAACCGTTGCGACACGATGTCGCGCATTTAGGTTGCCTTCCTTAATCAGCATATCCAGCTTCACACGCCAGCAGCTTTGGTCACTTCGGTCTCTCGGACAAAAGCTGGAGTGATGCTTTTGATTCGAGCCTTCCAGTGCTAGTCAGGGCTAAACGGGCCGCTTCAGCATTAAGTTAGATATCCAGCTTCAGGCGCTAGACTCTCGAGGTCACTTCCACCTTCTCGGTCGAAAACTGAAAAGACGTTTTCGATTCGAAGGTTCCAGTGCTTGTCGAGTCTAAACGAGCGCCTTCAGCATTTAGTTAGTCATACACATGATAAAGCATTAGTTCATGTATCATTTTCTTAACAGTTTCATCATTTGGAGGTGTTGGTCCTGTCCAGATGATGGAGCCGTCTTTTTGGTATTCGCCTTCGTATCGTTGGTGTTTGTAGAAAAAGGCGATTTGCCAGCCTGGTAATTTGGTATTTTCGAATAGTGGTTTGAAGCTGAAATGTTGAATCATATGTATACCTCTTTTCATAGTGTCGGTCCCGTTCGCATATAGTGTGAAAAAGCGTATGGGAGATGGCGGTATGTTTGAAGAACAGCTAAAGAAAGCGATTCAAGATGAATATCAGACTTATTTTTGGTACAAATCGATGCTCGAGCTGACAAAGGATCCGACATGGAGATCTTATATCGAGCATGCAATGACTGACGAGAAGAGTCATTATGAAATGTTCCAACAGCTTTATTATATGATGACTGAAGGATATGTACAAAATTTAACGAAAAGACCACCGTGTAAAAACCTTAAAGCTTGTGCTAAAGAAGCAATTGGCGAAAGGTTGGAGGCGACGGATTTATATAAAGAAATGTTCTTAAATACACCACTTCAACAAGGACAATATCCATTTTTTATCGCTATGCAAGATGAGATGGAGCACGCGATTCGCTTTTCAACAATTTACAATGCTCTATAAATAGCTTGAAATCCCTAACTTCAATAGCTATTAATTCTCACCTACTAGACTGTCTGTTATAATGTAGGAGAGTTTTTGAAGAAATGGGTGAAGTATATGGGTGTGTTCGTAACAATACTATTTATGGCAGTAATTGGAGCAGTCATTGGTGGTTTTACGAATCATTTAGCGATTAAAATGCTCTTTAGGCCACATAAAGCAATTTATATTGGTTCTTGGCGTGTTCCTTTTACACCAGGGTTAATTCCGAAACGCCGAGATGATTTAGCAAAACAATTAGGGAAAACAGTAGTGAATTATCTTCTCACACCTGAAACATTTCGCAAAAAGTTCTTTTCAAATGATATTCGTTTGAAAATTGAACAATGGTTAAATGAAAAAATAGAAACAACTTTATTTACAGATGATAAAACAATCAATGATTGGCTTAAGCAAGCGGGTGTTGAAAATATCCACTTAGCGATTGAAGACAAAGTTGATGCTTTAATCATTGATCAAGTAGATAAAGTACAAAATGTGCTATCTACTAAAACGGTACGCGAACTTGTACCCGAAAGATGGCAAGAGAAGGCGAATACAAAAATTCCTGATATCGCACGTTATATTTTAAATAAAGGCGATGTTTATTTTGAATCAGAAGAAGGCTATCAGACAGTCAAACGATTAATTGACGATTTTCTTGATACAAAAGGAACGCTTGGTGGTATGATTCAAATGTTCTTAGGCGATTCATCATCAATAGTTAACAAAGCTCAAAAGGAAATTAAAAAATTTCTTAATGCAGATGGTACATTTGTGCTCGTTTCGAATATGTTAACGAATGAGTGGAGTAAGTTACAAGATCAAACGATTACTCAGCTCGTTGGTGATTTAGATTTCAATTCTACGACAAATGCGATTCAAAGTTATGTGAAGAGTGAATTGCGAATTGAAAATCGTCTAGACCAGCCAATTGTACATTATTGGGCAAGTGGAGCTGAATGGATGCAACAACATGTTGTACCCCAGGTAATTGATAATGCTTTTGTACAAGCAGAAGCAAAATTGGAAGATGTTTTAAAACGATTAAATTTAGAAGAAGTAGTACGGGAACAAGTGGATACTTTCCCTGTTGAAGTACTTGAAGATTTAGTATTGGGTATATCGAAACGAGAATTTAAAATGATTACAGTTTTAGGTTTCGTACTTGGTGGTATCATTGGGGTTGTTCAAGGTATTATCATGACATTGATTAAATAAAATTGAAAGTAGGGTATTAAAATGATTAATATTTATAATGACATTAACAAATTAGAAGCAACATTCCGTCAAACAGCAGAGTTTGACGCATTAAAAGCTGCTGTTGCGGAAGTGAAAAATGATTCAGAGGCGCTTGCTTTGTTTCAAAATTTCCGTAAAGTCCAATTGAATCTTCAAGAAAAACAAGCAAAAGGTGAGCAAATTCAAGAAGATGAGTTAACATATGCTGGTAAAACAGCGCAACTTGCTCAACAAAATGGAAAAATAGAAAAAATGCTTCAAGCTGAAATGGCGTTAAGTGGTTTAATTGAAGAAGTAAATCGCATTCTAATCAAACCAGTTCAAGAGCTTTACGCAGAAATCTAATCACGAATATAATCTGTAAGATATACTCAAATAGATTAGGCCAAGTAAAAATAATAAAGGAACTTGAAGAGGAGATACTACAATTTTTGTAGTACCTCCTTTTTATTTTTTAGTAAATTTAATCGCACTAACAATTTCAATCTATCACGCCTAAAAAGCGACGAAATTTGCTTGGATTCATCATAATATGCAAACATTTTTTTACGTCCAATTACAATCCATTTACATACAATTTTGCTATCTCATCTCATGATCTATAAACTCCCAACAATACAGCAAAACCAATAATGGTCAATGTTTTTCTATAGATGAAACAAGGAATATACATAAATAATTTGGTCCTAAATTGAAGGGATTACATATGGATAGTGTTCAAAAAAATATATAACTGCATATTTTATAGGTCTAAGTTATCAGGTGTAATTATATGAATTTATATAGCTTGATTTATTAATCAATTAATAGAATGAGAGTCCTGGAATATTAAGATATTATACATAATTTGTGAATTTATCACCCCTAATGGATGGGTATTGTAAAATATGTAAATGTTACCAAAGTGGTCTAGAATCTATGTGAAGCATACCATATAATCGAAATTAAACTTAATAGATTTTCTGTTAGGTAGATGCAACCAAAACGTATAGAGAGGTGTGAGATTGTGAGGAATTACAGTTATAAATTTGTAAAACCGTTAACATCATTAGTGTTGGGGGCAACTTTATTAACAAGCGCCATCATAGCTCCGATAAACAACGCGGAGGCAGCAGGTTCTTCTAGCTACAAAGTAACCAAAGGGAAGCTAGTTTCAAAATTAACTAGTAAAATTGTAAAAGGCACTAAAACTTACAAAGGAAAAGTTTACAAAGATGGTAAGTTACTAACAGGGTTAAAATCAGGGGTTTATTACAAAAAAGGTGTTAAATCGACTGGGTGGTATAAAAGCAAATGGTACGAAAAAGGTAAAGCATTAACTGGATTCGGTAAAAACACTAGTAAATTATATATTAATGGAAAGCTCGCAATGGGTAATTGGTATAAAGGTAAATGGTATGAAAACGGTAAAGCATTAACTGGACTAAGTAAAAATACAGGGGATTTATACGTTAAAGGTGTTTTAAACACTGGAAAGTATTTATTCAAAGATAAATTATACGACGGTGCAGTTTTAAACAAAGGTCTAACGCTATATAGAGACAAACTATACAGTGGTGCAGCATTAAATCAAGGTCTTATATTGTTTGAAGGTAAACTATATAATGGCACGGCATTAAATCAAGGTTTAACACTATTTGAAAGTAAACTATATAGCGGTACAGCGTTAAATGTAGGCATCGTACAATATGGAGGTAAATGGTACAGCGGCTCTAGCTTAGCGTCAGGCACTATTACAACCCCGGACGGAAAAAAAATACAGGTTGAGAATGGTGTTGAAAGTTCACCAGGTAATGGATCATCGTCAGGTAACAATGGCGGAACAAGTGATCATGCTCCAATCGCATCAAATTTCAAGATTGTAGGAACTGCAAAAGTAGGTGTAACGTTAGAAGTAATTTATACTTATACAGATGTAGAAAAAGATGTAGAAAAGGGTACAACATTCCAGTGGTATGCGGATGGAAAAGCAATTACGGGTGCAACTACATCAACATTTAAACTGACAACAGACCAAGTAGGCAAAGTAATCTCTGTGCAAGTAACACCTAAAAATGATAAAGCGATAGGAAATGCCGTAACATCAACTTTACCAACTGTGGTAGTAACTCCTCAATAAAATTAAACGAAACGTTACTTTATAAGCTAGAGAAATATCTAGTGAAATAAGTGGAAATAATCATTCATGAATAAAATATTTTATAAGAAAAAAACCTTCATAATGAATGTTTCTAACTGTTATTTTCCAATTGGTAGGTGTAATTCCTACTCTTGCTCAACAGTCTTTTAAAGCAAGTGCCTAATCCTCCTGGACCCAGTGATGCGCTGATCAGCGGAAGGGGTTAAGTCAGGTGAAGTCGTACTCGAAAAACGAGGCGGGGCTCTTTAAAAGACAGCTATGGTTAGGCAGACGAATCCATGTAGGCAGGGTGAGGTAGTGAATGTTGCGAATTGCTAGGAGTTCAACATTCATCCTTATAGATGTAATGGTGTAATGGGGGTTAGTAGAATTGACTGTTAAACTAACCATTCTCATACCTGAATAGTGGAGACCTAAGGCTGTAAAAATAAGGGATGGATTTAACG
This sequence comes from Viridibacillus sp. d25.2, assembly GCF_055456015.2. NCBI lineage: Bacteria > Bacillati > Bacillota > Bacilli > Caryophanales > Caryophanaceae > Viridibacillus > Viridibacillus sp. d25.2. Next base: position 846,956 of record NZ_CM196652.1, read on the forward strand.
GAACGTTTGAAGTTCTTCTTGAAGAGGTGAATCAGCACCAAAGAAGCAAGAAGAACGGCAGCGGGTTCGTAGTAGTGATGATTGCTGGCCGTTTGGATTTGTATGGTAACATACGAAAAGGATAAAACCAGTTGGAGCGAAGGAACCCAGTCAGTAGAGTATTCTCTAAATTGCTTCTCTCCCTTATGAAAATTCATAATATTTAGTTAATATAAGTATTTAAATGAGGCAGGGAAATAAATAAAAAGATAATCATTCTACTGATAGCACGCCGTATGCGATGAAAGTCGCCTGTACGGTGTAGGCCCGAACCGAAATCCACGAAATGTGGTATAAGACGGGAATAGCGAAGAAAACTTTACTTTGTCATTAATGCATACGAACGACACACATGCACATTTAGATAATATTGCGAAAAGAACAACTGCCATCAAAAATGTTAGAGCTAAAAAGCCGAGTGCATTATTACTGGATGCAGGTGATGTTTTTAGTGGAACGCTATATTTCAATGAATTTCAAGGAAAAGCAGATTTGGAATTCATGAATTTATTACGCTACGATGCAATGACCTTTGGCAATCATGAGTTCGACTTAGGATCAAGTTCTGAAGGGAATAAAGCTTTAGCTGAATTTATCAAAGGTGCAAATTTCCCATTTGTTAGTGCCAATGTAGGCTTTTCTGCAGATGATCACTTTAAGGGTCTGTTTTCAGATCTAATTTCAAGTAAACCTGAAAAGGGTAAAATTTATAATGGAATCATTAAAGAAATCAATGGAGAAAAGGTAGGAATCTTTGGCTTAACAACTGCTGAAACGAAGGATATTTCAAGCCCTGGTAGTATAGTTTTTGAAAATTATATTGAAGAGGCTGAAAAAGCAGTTAAAGCGTTTGAAGGACAAGGTGTCGATAAAATTATTGCCATAACACATATCGGGTATGATGACAATGCCGCAATCGATAATGATTTAACATTAGCTGCAGCAGTTAAGGGCATTGACGTGATTGTTGGTGGACATAGTCATACACAACTCAATAAGCCAGTTATTATAAATAAAGATAATAACAACAATGTAAAAGATCCAACAATCATTGTTCAGGCGTATCAATATAGTGATTATCTAGGAACTGTTGATGTTGAGTTTGATAGTAAAGGTAAAGTTATTACAGCAAATGGTGAACTGATTAAACTTAGCAGTCTTGCAGACGACGCAGAAGCGGCTAGTTTACTTAATAAATACGCTGATAAGATTAAAGCAGTATCAAGTAAACCAATCGGGGCAAATGCAATAAGTGAATTGATTAATCCTAGAACAACAGATCCAGGAAATGACGGTACAAGTGTACGAAATAATGAAACAGCACTTGGTAACATCATTACGGATGGAATGCTAGCAAAAGCAAAAACTTACAACGATAAAGTCATTATGGCACTACAAAATGGTGGAGGTATTCGATCAGGCATTAATGCAGGTGAAATCACTGTTGGAGAAGTCATCACAGTACTACCATTTGGCAACACATTAGCAACAATGACTCTTACAGGAGCTGAATTAAAGCAAGCATTTGAAATAAGCTTTAAGGAATTCCCAAAAGAAAACGGAGGCTTCCTTCACGTATCTGGCGCAAAAGTTGAATTTGATTCAAGTAAACCTGCCGGACAACGTGTTATTTCAATAAAGTACAAAGATACAAATGGAACTTACGTGGATATAAAGGACAAAGAGAGCTATACAGTAGCAACTAACGCCTTCACTGCAAAAGGTGGAGATGGTTATGATGTCTTTAAAAAGGCCTATGAAGAAGGTCGTGTAACAGACTTAGGATTGTCAGATTGGGAAAATTTAGCTGACCATTTAAAATCTCTTGGAACAATCAAACCTACACTAGACGGACGTATTGTAGACGTGAAAAAGGGTGGAAATCAAAATATTGAAATTCCAGGTGCAGAATTCTCTGGTACAACTGAATCTCCAAAAGTTCACAACGGGAATGTGACCGTTGATATAACAGATGTTGCTTCTTTGTCCAATGCAGTTATTAAAGGTAACTTATTTATCAAAGGTACTATATCTAAAGGAATTACTATTTCTAATATTAAAGTTGAAGGTAATTTAGATTTAACCGCTGTTGAAGGGGATAGTAATGACAGTTTTGAGAATATCGAAGTAACTGGTGAAACAATCTTATGATTTTTTAACGGAGTCTTCAGCGAATGAACGGTTGGCTTTCCCAATTAATATCATGTAGCGCTACAAAAAACTCTATTAGTGTAGAAGGAGACTGACTCTATGAGAAAAGGGAACTGGAAAAAGGCATTTAATACTTTGTTGTCGGCAAGCTTAGTGACAAGTTTCATATTGCCTTCACTGTCAACACCTGCAAAAGCGGCAACGACTGGGACAGATTTAATTATTTCTGAGTATATTGAAGGAAGTGGTAGTAATAAGGCAATAGAGCTTTTTAACGGTACAGGATCTGCAATCGATTTAAGTAATTATACATTAGAGCTTTACTCTAATGGCGCAACTGCTGCAACTGCATCGTTAAAATTATCGGGAACATTGGAAAATAAAAAAACCTATGTTTTGTATAATAATTCGGCAACTGCAGAGATAAAGAGCAAAGGAGATGTTGCAAATAGTACGGTCATTAACTTCAATGGTGATGATCCGGTTGTATTAAAAAGGTCTGATGTAGTCGTAGATTCTATTGGACAAGTTGGCTCAAGGGATAATTGGGGTGCTGATGTCACATTAATACGTAAAAGTAACGTTACAGTTGGAGACACAGTAATTGATGATGCATTTGATAAAACGATAGAGTGGGATGCTTTACCCAAAGATGATTCTTCTAATTTAGGTTCCCATACAATAGTTGATGATAGTACGCCGCCTGTAGAAACTAAAGTAAAAAGTGTATCTGTTTCTACACCGTCATCAAGTGTTCCGGTTGGTACAGCAATTACATTATCAACAAACACTTTGGGCGCAACAATCCACTATACATTAGACGGAAGTGATCCAACATCTTCTAGTGCAGTATTTTCAGAACCAATTGTGATTAATGAAAATATGATTATTAAAGCTTTTGCAGTAAAAGATGGTTTAGAGAACAGCTCTATTTCTGAATTCACTTATACAGTTGTAGGTGAATCTACAACACAAACAATTGCAGATGCTAGAACTAAATCTATTGGAGAAGCCGTAACAATTAAAGGTGTAGTAGCTGCAAAGTTAAAGAATACAATTTCAGTTCAAGATGCGACAGGAGGCATTGCAGTACGTCCAACAAGTTTAAACACTAGAGTTGGCGATGAAGTAACTTTAACAGGGACTTTAGTAGACTATCGTGGATTGCTTCAATTAGATGGAGCGACGATTGTAGGGAAAAAGGAAAATGTAGGTGAACCTCAGCCGAAAGTAATTACAGGTGCTGATGTTAAGGAAGAAAACGAATCAAAACTTGTGACAGTGAAAAAGGTTACACTGACGAAAGTGCAAGATGGGGGTAGCTGGGCAAATTTTACTGCAAATGATGGAACTGATTTCATCATACGGGATGAAACGAATGCTCTAGGTTTAACAGTAAACGCGAAATATGAGTCCATTACAGGGATTGTTCAACAATTTGATAATGACTATCAAATCATCCCTCGTTCTACAACAGACATTGTTTTTGATAGCACAGCATTAGCTCCTGCAGTGGCTACTCCAGGGAGTGGGACATATGTTAAAGATACAGCTGTCACGTTATCTACAACTAGTGCAAATGCAGAAATATATTATACGCTAGATGGTACTGAGCCAACTAATGCTAGTACTAAATATGAAAAGCCAATCCAAATTACTAAAACTGCAACACTCAAGGCAATTGTTAAAGCTCAAGATGGTAAATTGAGTGAAGTTTCAACATTCAATTATACAATCGCAGATCGATTTGAAATTCATGATATACAAGGAGACAAACATGTTACTCCATTTGATAATCAAACTGTGGAGGGGATTGAAGGTGTTGTAACCTATTCATTTAAGCTAGGCACTGCAAATTATTATACGATCCAAACGCCAGATGATTTGATAGATAACAATCCAAATACATCCGAAGCTATTTTACTTTATAGCGGTAACAAAGCTTGGCCAATCAAAGTGGGCGATTTAGTATCTGTCACCGGTAAAGTAAGTGAATACGCATACGATGGATATAGCGATCGTCAAGATACAGACTTGAAAACAACTCAAATCAATATTCGTGATGATCAAGGTGGAAAGGTTACTGTCATTAAAAGCGATGTTAAATTGCCAAAACCAATCAATATTGATGAAGAAAAAATGTCGTTAAAGAAAATCGATAGTGATAATTTATCCGTTTTTAATCCAACAGTAGATGCAATTGATTTCTGGGAAAGCATTGAAGGTATGCGAGTACAAGTCGGAAATGTGAAAGCTGTAGCGCCACAAGATAACGGAGATTTAGTAACCGTTCTAGAAAGTGCATCAACGAATTCACTTCATGGCGGCGTTTTATTTGAAGAAAATAACCAAAATCCAAATCGTATCCAATTCCGTTTAGAGCCAAATGGACCTGCTCGTGATTTTGAAGTAGCAACAGGCGATATATTTAATGGCCCAATTACAGGGATAGTAGGTTATTCATATCAAAACTTTAAAATTTATGCTTCTTTAGATGAGATGAAAACAGCTCATAAAAAAGGAACTGCAACACCTGAAAAAACAACGATTGTCAAAGCAGATGATAAGTTAACAGTTGCTTCATATAACTTAGAAAACTTCTCTAATAATAAGACATCAACTTCTGATAGCAAAGCTAGTAAATTAGCAAGAGCAATTGGTATTGACATGCAAAGTCCTGATATCGTTGGTGTGACAGAGGTACAAGATAATAATGGTGAAAGTGCAGGGGATAGTAAGGCAGACCAAAGTTATGCAAGATTGATTACAGCTATTAAAGCTGCAAGTGGTGTGGAATACAAATATGTAAACATTGATCCAGTAAACAATCAAGATGGTGGAGCACCAAATGCAAATATCCGTGTGGGCTTCTTATATAATCCAAAACGTGTAACATTAACGGATGGTATGCAACCAGGTGATGCAACGACTGCAGTGGGGTATAAAGATGGTAAGCTCACTCTTAATCCAGGTCGTATCGAACCAACAAATGAAGCCTTTAGCAGCAGCCGAAAACCATTAACAGCACAATTTGATTTCCAAGGTGAAAGTGTCATCGTCATTGCGAACCACTGGAACTCTAAATCAGGTGATACACCATTATTTGGTTCTAAGCAACCACCTGTCTATAAGAGTGAAATACAACGCAAGAAAATTGCGCAAATTGTTTCAAATTTTATAAATGATATTAAGGCAAAAAATCCAAAGGAAAATATTATTTCTCTTGGGGATTTCAATGATTACCAATTTACTGAATCTCTAAAAATTCATGAAGGTAAGCATATGACCAATATGATTAATAAAGTAGAAAAAACCGATCGTTACACATATCTTTATCAAGGGAATTCCCAAGTGCTAGACCATATTCTAGTTTCTAATAACTTAGCGAATAAAACAGCAATTGATATCCTTCACATTAATGCTGATTTTACAGATATGGCTGGCCGGGCGAGTGATCATGACCCTGTCTTGGTACAAGTCGATTTCGATGAAGATACAGAAGTTGAACCATTGAAACCAGAAAAAACGTATGATTTTGTGAATTTTAAAACAAAGAAATTAACTATTACGAAACCAAGTGTTGCAGTACATTTAGATGGTGCATCTATCATCACAGAAGGTGTCTTATTAAAAAGTAATTATGCAGAACTGTATGGTGCTGGATTTGAAACGACAAAAGTCATGATTAATCCTAACAAAGAAGGCGCGATTATCGACTTAAAAGGTACTAAAATGAAGGAAATCATTATTGACGGATCAAATGTTAAGGAAATAAGAGGTGCTGAAAATATTCAAAGCATTGAGTTTACTAACGGTGCCAACGCAAAACAAATTAAATTTACGAATACGAAAGGGGAACCCATTGAGGTTCCTTCTTTGCCATCAGAAAATAAAGCACCAGTCGTATCGAGTGCAATTCCAAACAAAACAATAAAGACTGGGGAGAAGGTTTCCGTGTTACTTACAAACCACTTCTCTGATCCAGATGGTGATAAACTAACATTTACAGCTACAAAAGGAACTGTTAACCAAGCGACTTCTACCCTAACACTTTCACTTGAAGAAGGAAGCTATATTATTGGTGTTACGGCTACTGATGGTAAAAAGGAAGTAACGACTAGCTTCTCTGTAACCGTTACTGCAGCCGACGTTCCAGCTGGCGACTACTATAAAGACGCATTTGGAAAAACTGGTCAAGCTTTAAAAACTGCATTACATGACATTATAGATGATCATAAACAACTATCTTACGACCAAGCATGGGAAGCATTGCGTGAAACAGATGAAGACCCAAATAACTCAAATAATGTGATTTTGTTTTATTCGGGAGAATCACGTTCTAAAACGCGTAACGGAGGAAACGTAGGTGACTGGAACCGAGAACATACTTGGGCAAAATCACATGGAAACTTTGGTACTACTAAAGGTCCAGGTACAGATATCCACCATTTACGTCCTACCGATGTTCAAGTGAACAGTAGCCGTGGCAATTTGGATTTTGATAACGGTGGTAGTCCAGTTGCAGGGTGTAAGGGTTGTTTTAAAACTTCTAATTCATTCGAACCACCTAATAATGTAAAAGGTGATGTGGCAAGAATTCTGTTTTATATGGCAACACGTTATGAAAAAGGTGATAAAGTAGATCTTGAGTTGAATGAAAAATTGAATAATGGAACTGCCCCATATCACGGTAAGCTATCAGTATTATTACAATGGCATTTACAAGATCCAGTCGATGAGTTTGAAATAAACCGAAACAATGTCATTCAAGAATGGCAAGGCAACCGTAATCCATTCATCGATCATCCTGAATGGGTAAAGCTCATTTGGGGAACGCAAAGCAACAGCAAAATAAGCGCAGCCAACTTAGCTTCTTAAGTACTACTGCTCAGTCAAATAAGAGGCGTATAGGCATTTATGTATCCTTTGTTATGGCAGTACATTAATTATTTGGAGGAAGAAATGATTTCTCCGTTGTTCAGAAATCATTTTTCTTCAATTTGCATCTAAAGCATAAAATGCAAGCAATATTAAGTGACGGATACCGCAAGTGAAGTTTTAGCTGTATTATATAAAGGGAAGCAGAACTAATATGTAATTAAAACCTCGCACTGACAATTGTCAGTGCGAGGTTTTCTTGTTACATAGAAACTAGATTTTCAGTTGCATTATGGATAGTCGAGATTTTCATAAAACTTTGCTACAATGGATTCAATGTTTTTGACTAGAATAGGTTACATGATGAATGTTTTAAGTTCTTGAGAAACTAACATTTCTAGAGATGGATTCATGTGTTTTGACTTCTTTGAGAGTAGAGGCAATATACTCACTCCTTTAACATTATAGTAAGGATAGTAGAAAGTTTCACCATTTTATATGAAAGTAAAAACGAAAGAAGTGAATAAATGATATGAAAGTTCTTGGAATTAATGGTGACTTCCCTCAAGATTGGATTAGAGTCTTCAATCATATTACGAATTTGTTTTTTGAGGATTCGAAAGTATCGAAAACGGGTAAAGACACAGATTTAAATGTGTATTTTGATTGGCATGTAGATGCAAACTTTAAAGTAATAACAACTGCTGAACTACATTCAGAGGGTGAAAAATATACAAGTGAATTTGTACAAGAGTACACTGAGGAAGGCGATGAAAAGGAACAAAATATCCGATTGAAGAGAGCCTTATCTCATGTACTCCTTGATACACTTGAACAACTTACGGGTATCCACCAAAAGTGGGGTATCTTAACGGGGATTCGTCCTACAAAGTTGTATCATAAATTTAGAAAAAGTGGATTAACGGACCGCGAAATTCATAATAAGTTAAAAGAAGAATTTAGATTATCGGATGAAAAAATTACTCTTATGAAAAAAATTGTAGATCGCCAGCTCATGACTATTCCGGACTTAGATACAATTGGTGAAGAAGTGAGTATTTATATTGGAATTCCATTTTGTCCAACAAAATGTGCCTATTGTACATTCCCAGCATATGCTATTCACCGAAAAAATGGCCGCGTAGAATCATTCTTGGATGGGCTACATATTGAAATTCGTGAGATGGGTAAATGGTTGAAGGACCGTGATATGAAAATTACATCGATTTATTGGGGTGGGGGTACACCAACATCTATAGAAGCAGATGAAATGGATGCATTATATCAGACGATGTATGAATCATTCCCACATGCTGAATCGATTCGTGAAGTGACTGTGGAGGCTGGGCGCCCAGATACAATTACTCCAGCAAAATTAGAAGTCTTAAAAAAATGGGGTATTGATCGCATTAGTGTTAATCCACAATCCTATACAGATGAAACGTTAAAAGCAATTGGACGTCATCACACAGTCAAGGAGACTATTGATAAGTTCTGGCTTTCTCGTGATATGGGAATGAATAATATTAATATGGATTTAATCATCGGCTTACCAAACGAAGGGCTCGAGGAATTTGAGCACTCATTAGCTGAAACAGAAAAAATGCAACCAGAGTCATTAACGGTTCATACATTATCATTTAAACGTGCTTCAGAAATGACTCATAATAAACAAAAGTATAAAGTCGCGGACCGTGAAACAGCAGAGAAAATGATGCATCGTGCACATGAATGGACTGCTGACAATAACTACGACCCTTATTATCTATATCGTCAAAAGAACATTTTAGGGAATCTTGAAAACGTCGGATATTCTAAAAAAGGAGAAGAGAGTATTTATAACATCGTTATTATGGAAGAAGTTCAAACAATTATTGGACTTGGTTGTGGTGCTTCAAGTAAATTTGTCAACGCTGAAACCGGCAAGATTACGCAATTCCATAATCCTAAAGACCCTGCGGCTTATATTATGACTTTTGAAGATGCTATAGATAAAAAGATTGAAATTCTTGATGAACTTTATAAAGAAGAACCCGAATTAATATAAAAAATAGGTGAGCATCTCTAATCAAGAGATGTTCACCTATTTTTCTTTGTTTTTTAACCAAATGGCGATTTGAAGAATGGTTGCATCTTGGAATATGGTCGGATTATAACCGGTCAATTCATGTATTTGATTTAAGCGATAAGTTAATGTATGTCGATGAATATCAAGTTCTTCTGAACAGATTGCGAGCTGTTGATTATTTAAAAAATATACAACCAACGTATGTATAAGTTTACTATTTAAATTTTTTAAAGTCCGGTTAGTAAAGAGCAAAGCTTCCGGGGAGTCGCTTTTTTTTAGTAAGGAAAAAACTTCGACTTCTTCAAAAAAGTTAATCGTTTTTGCCTTATCACCATATTCAATTGCATTTTTCGCCGTTTCATAAGAGTGAGCTACTTTTTCTAATGTTTGGACGGGCTGACCGATACCGATTCTGACGGTAAAATATTTTCTCACTTGAGTTAACAGCAGCGTTAGTTTATCTATAATCGCTTTTGCATCCATACCTGATACTAAGATAAAATGTTCGTTTAATTGGTATCTACCAAAGATGACTGATTCATGAATAAAAAAGTCTTCCATATGCTCTACAAAAGATTGGTAAGCCATCAATGTTGCATCGACATCCAATGTAATCGCATAAAAAGGTGGTGCATGAAAGAAACCAAGTTTAGATAATCGTTCTTTTACTTTTTGCAATGGTTGCTGATTCATCAAATCTTCGAAAATAGTTTCACGCATTTTACGTTTCGATTCGCTTTGCGAAGCTATAAGTGCTTGGTGTACCATCATTTCAGTTGTTAACTGAACGAGAGGAGCCCATTCGGCAATATCATCTGGATTTCCTGTAATGCCAATTACACCTACAAGTTCATTTTGAAAGAAGATGGGTAAGTTAATACCGGGCTTTGCATTTTTGAAAAGATGGTTGTTTTCCTCCGTAATAATGAGCACCTTTTCTGTTTCTGCAACAATTCGTGCCCCTCCATGAATACTTTCTACACGTAGGCGATCCCCTGAAGCCAAAATTCTCCCATTTGTATGCACAACGTTTATATTACGGTGTAATCGTAGCATGGTCTGTTCCACTATTTGGTTTGCTAATTGTTTTGAAATCATAAATTTTCCTCCGAGATGTATAAAAACTAGTTGTTAGAACACATGGAATATATACTTTAAGTATAATGTAAAGTATTGGATTTATCACTATAATTATAGTAAATGTTCTAATTATAGGAGGTGCTATGGTGAAAATCGTAGTCAGTCCAGATTCTTTTAAAGGTTCGCTTACAGCTAGCGAAGCGGCAAATGCAATGGCAGCTGCTATTCATGAAATAAATTCAGACATTGAAACGGTACTATTACCTGTAGCCGATGGAGGGGAAGGTACACTAGAGCCAATAGTGCAAGCTACAAATGGTCAAATTATTACTGTAAAGGTACAAGATCCGATAGGTCGACTTGTTGAAGCTGAATACGGCGTTTTAGGGGATGGAGAAACTTGTGTTATTGAAATGGCAAAAGCGTCTGGTTTAACGCTCTTGGCGAATGACGAGAGAAATCCACTTATTGCTTCCACTTATGGAACTGGAGAGTTAATCCGTCATGCATTAGATGCTGGATTTCGTAAATTCGTCATTGGTATTGGGGGAAGTGCTACGAACGACGGTGGTACAGGTATGCTAAATGCACTTGGTATGAAGTTTTTAAATACTGACGGACAGGAGTTAAAACTTGGTGCAAGCGCACTAAGTACGCTTTATAAAATTGACGATTCGTCTTTCGATGAACGTATTAAAGTATCTGAGTTTGTTATCGCATGTGATGTTGATAATCCATTTGTTGGGGCTAATGGGGCGACGGAGGTTTTTGGTTCGCAAAAAGGGGTAATGCCAGAAATGGTGCGACAAATAGACTGTAATTTAACAATTTTAGCAGATAAGATCGAAGCTATGACAGGTGTTGCATTGCATAATGAACCAGGCGCGGGCGCTGCTGGTGGTATAGGTGGAGCATTTTTAGCATTTTTCCCTGTAGAATTAAGACCAGGGATTGAGGTCGTTATGACAGCAATTGATTTTCATGGTCAAATACAAGGAGCATCAATGATTTTAACCGGGGAAGGAAAATCGGATTTTCAAACCCTTTCGGGAAAAGCGCCAATTGGTATCGCAAAAGTAGCAAAAAAAATGCAAATACCAGTGATATTAATTTCAGGATATGTAGACGAGGATAGTCTCGCGCAGTTATCGAACTATTTCTTAACAATAGCAAGTGTTGCAAATCAATCAATTACCCAGCAAGAATCAATCCAACACGCAGCCATCCATTTAAGAAATAGAACTTATGAAACGGTGCAAATGATCTTAGAAAAGTATAAGGCGTAATACATGTTATTTCTAAAGGTGTAACTTAGTGTCTGAAAAGTAGATAAAATGAGGCCACGCTATGTTTAACACTATATTCATAGCGTGGTTTTTAGTTATCTAGATGATATAAGCAAGAATTTAACTGTTTGATTATTATAGTTATACCAATAGTGACTTTTTTTAGCATCAAACATTGTAGACTCATTTTGCTTTAAGACAAATTCGTGACCTTCAACACTAACTGTCAGTTCACCTTCTACAACAAATATAAATTCATGACCTTCGTGTGAAAACGCATTACCTTCATTTTCTCCAGGATTTAAAGTAACGAGCATTGGAAGATAAGATGCACCGACTATGCTATTTGATAAATCGGAATAATGGAATTGCCAATGCTTATCATCAATCACTTCGTTGTTACCAGCGAAAAAAATACTTGGATTTACGCCTAAAGCGTCCGAAATCCTTTTTAAAGATTCCAATGTTACATTTGATTTTCCTCTCTCAACTTGTGATAAGAAACTAATAGATACCCCAGTTTGAGATGCAAGTTCTTTTAAAGTATATTTTCGTTCTTTACGTAACTGTTTTAGTGTCGCTCCAAGAAAATCAATTGTCATCATGCAAAACTCCTTTAAGTTATGTATTAGTACTTAGTACATATTATACAAAATAAATAATAAAATCTTCTGAAAAATAAAAATTTACAATATTGACAGAAAATTAAGTTAAATATAAAATTAAAGTCACACTTCAATTTTGCAAGGGGGAAAATGTATGGATGCAAAACAGATGAGAAAGATTTGGATTGCTAGTTTGGTAGGTAGTTCTATTGAATGGTTTGATTACTTTTTGTACGGAACAGTTGCCGCTTTAGTTTTTAATCAGGTATTTTTTGTGAATGAGGACCCAACGATAGGATTATTACTATCCTATGCATCATTTGCTTTAGCATTTTTTATTAGACCGTTCGGTGGAGTAATCTTCAGCCATATTGGAGATAGAATAGGACGTAAAAAACACTTGTGATAACGTTAAGCTTGATGGGAGCTGCAACCTTTGGGATGGGGTTATTACCAACTTATCAAGCAATTGGGGTTTGGGCTCCGATTCTACTGATTACACTTCGGTTAGTGCAAGGCTTAGGCATTGGTGGAGAATGGGGAGGCGCATTATTACTTGCTGTCGAGTATGCACCTAAAGAGAAAAGGGGCTTATACGGTGCTATTCCACAAATGGGTGTAACAATTGGGATGGTATTAGGAACAATTGCCTTATCTCTTATGTCTTTACTTCCAGAAGGCTCGTTCATGACTTGGGGTTGGCGTGTCCCATTTTTAATAAGCGCTGTTTTAGTTTTATTTGGTTTATGGGTTCGTAAAGGTATCGATGAAACGCCTTCGTTTAAAAAGGTGCAAGAATCAGGTGATATTCCAAAATTACCGATTGTAGAAACACTAAAAAACTATTGGCGTGAAGTATTAATCGCTATCGGAGCTAAGGTTGTTGAAACTGCACCATTTTACATTTTCGGTACATTCGTTGTATCTTATGCAACTTCAAATTTAGGATTTTCAAGAACTGCTGTTTTAAATTCAGTAATGGTAGCAACAGTTATTACGACTATTTTAATTCCGATTATGGGAAGCCTATCGGATAAATATGGCCGAAAAAAACTATATGTAGCAGGAACTGTTGGAATGATGCTTTATGCCTTTCCTTATTTCTGGATGTTACAGCAACAATCTGTCGCATTGCTTGTAATAGCAACAATCATTGGTCTAGGTGTTATTTGGGCACCTATTACGGCAGTTCTAGGAACAATGTTCTCAGAAATTTTCGATGCAAAAGTTCGTTATACAGGTATCACTTTAGGTTATCAAATAGGTGCGGCTGTAGCTGGAGGAACAGCTCCATTAGTAGCAACAGCCTTACTAGTTAATTTTAATAACTCTTATGTGCCAGTAGCATTATATATTATCATTACAGCAATTATTTCATTATTGGCCATTTGGGCTGTGAAAGATCGTAGTAAAGAAAATTTAGATGATGAGATTCAAAGGGATTCGAAAGAAGATTCGAAGGAAATTCCTTTAGGAACTATAGAGCCGCAATGATGCGGCTCTCTTTTGGAGGGGAATTAAAGTGTTGATATTAAATGAAGAACAAATTATGAATAGCTACAGTATAAAAGATGCTATTGAAGATGTAGCAGCAGTATTAAAAGCAAAGGAAGAACATAAAATCGCTAGCCCTCACCGTACGGTTATTGAATTTCCGGAGCAAGATGCTTCGGCATTATATATGCCAAGTGCCGATTTGATTAGTGAAGTAGCTGCAATGAAGGTGGTAACTATTTTTCCACAAAATCCATCAAAAGGAATACCAACGACCCAAGGTGTTATTTTACTAACAGATGCGGAAAATGGTTCACATATTGCTATGATGAATGCCTCATACTTAACACGACTAAGAACGGGAGCCTTAAGTGGTATTGCAACAGACTATTTAGCGAAAAAAGATGCCACTGTGTTAACTGTAATTGGTACGGGTGGAATGGCATTTGAGCAAGTGCTTGGAGTGACTGCTGTAAGGTCTATAACGAAAATATTACTAGTCAATAAAACTATATTAAAAGCACATCAGTTTGGTGAAAAGTTGCAAGCTCATGGTATTACAATTCCTTATGAAATCGTTGAAACTGTGTCTGATGCTGTGAAACAAGCAGATATCATTTGCTGTGCTACAAGATCAAATGAAGCAGTCTTAGATGGTGAAGACTTGAAGTCAGGTGTACATATTAATGGAATAGGGTCATATTTACCTCATATGCGAGAAATTGATGAAGCTTCGATTTTAAAAGCCAGTAAAATTGTAGTAGACGACTTAGATGGCGTAAAAGGTGAAGCAGGCGAATTTATGCATGCAGCTGAAAATGGTGTATGGTCTTTTGATGAAATTCATTGTGAACTTGGTAAACTCGTTACACATGATAAAAAGGGCAGAGAGAATAATTATGAGATAACAATTTTCAAATCAGTTGGTGCTGCTTACTACGATTTGGCCGTTGCAAAAGGTGTATTTAAAAAGGCCAAAAAACAAAAGATCGGTACGGAAATAGATGTGTAGCTGTGAAATAAATGAAAATTTATAAAAGCTCTTAAGCAAAAGCCAAATATAATGCTTAAGGGCTTTTTCTATTTTTATGAAGAAGTTTAATTAATCCGGCTAAGGGAATATACTATCAAATTTATTTTTTGAGAATATTAGGATGTAAAAGATTATTCATGAATAGCTTTACCAGTGAATATGTTAATAAAAGAGAATTATCACTAAAGGTGGTGTAGCTATGAATGAGAAAGAAGTAAAGAGTCTACTATTAGAGTTGCAAAATGGTCAGAAGAATTGGGCAGATATAGCTGAGCATCGTTTTGTATTTTCGATGATGGAGCATATTGGGTCAACTGATGCTGATTTTCGAGATGAATTGATTTATCAAGCATTTTGGAAACTAATTCATAACAGACATCTATCTGATGAGCTAATGATAGATATGTTAAATACTGCGCTTAGCGACATTTATTTATTTGATGAAATTGGTGAAAATGGCGTGGACAGTGTTTTTAAACGTTCTTACACAGCATTATTAATAGCTCTACTATTAAATCAAGACTTACAGCATCCATTTTTGACTGAAGAAATGATTGGAAAAGTTAAGGACAAGTTAGTTACATATTTAGATTTAGAGGAAGATATAAGGGGCTATGTTACAAATAAAGGGTGGGCTCATAGTGTTGCAAATACTGCGTATGCCGTTGATGAACTAGTAAAGAATCCAACTTTAAAAGTAGCCGATTATGACGAAATCTTTCAATCATTAGTGAATAAAATTTTTACATCGAAAGCAGTTTATATTTCGGATGAGGATGAGCGAGTAATAATGCCGATATTTACGATGCTTGAAAATGGATTATCTATTGATATAGCCAAAGGACTTTTTGAAAGGATTCCGCCTTTTTTGGCCAAGCAAAAAGAGAAGGCGTCTACTAAAAAATTTGTTATTCTACAAGCGAACTGTAAGAAATTTTTAAAAAGCTTCTATTATATAGCGTCTACGGATAAAAAGTATGCTTTTATTGAGAGAAAGATTGTACGCTGTTTGAAAGAAATTAGTTGAATAATTTTCCATAGCATAGTTTGAAGTTTTTCAAGTAAAATAAAACCTAAGCTCCATAAATAGATTGAACAGGAAACTAATATATTGCATTAGAATTTTTAGAATTTAAGATAAAATGCCCTTAAGTAAGCGAATACGATCAAAATTAATATAATTAACCTAAAATGACTACCTTTAATATGGTACAATATTGAGAACTATAGGTTCGGAAGGTAGGGAAATATGGATTTCAAAGGTTTACTAGCAGGCGGAATAATCGCTAGTGCATTAGTGATTTCAGGCTGCTCATCTGAAGAGAAAGCAGAAAATAAAAAAAGTGACTTTACAGTAGAGAAAGACTTAAAGAATATCGAAATAAAAGTCCCAGCCTCATTTTATGAAGGTGAAGATATAGATGCAATTATCAAGGATGCAAAGGAAAAAAATAAATATATAAAAGTTGAAAAAAATAATGATGGTTCTGTAACCTACATTATGTCACGCGAGAAACACAATGCTCTTATGAAGGAAATGAAGGAGAGTACAGCTTCTAATGTAAAAGAAATTGAAACTGATTCAGAAATACCTTCAGTTCTTAAAATCAGCTTTAATAGTAATTTCTCTGAGTTTACAGTAACAGTTGATAAAAAAGAGTTTGAAAATAGCTTTGATGGTTTTGCGGTATTCTCTCTTGGTATTGCAGGTATGTTCTATCAAGTCTTTGACGGAACTGCAGAGGAAGATCTGAAGGTTACTGTCAAAATGAAAGATGCTAAAAACGGTAAAATATTCAGTGAAACAATTTATCCAGATGGATTGGATGAAATCGGTGAAGATAATTGAAACGCTTTATATTAGGTCATTAGCTAAAAATCTTAAGCTAATGATCTTTTTGTTTTATTATGATGAAATTGTTGATTTAATTTGATGGATTTTCATAATATATAACTTGAAATATGCTAGGATAATGATAATACATAAACTTTTCTTTTGATGAAGGAGACGATTATTTTGACAATTCGAACGGTGATTTTTGACTTAGATGATACTTTGCTTTGGGATAAAAAAAGTATTACGGCTGCTTTTGAGCTGACTTGTAAAAGGGCAGCAGAGCAGGTGGCAGTAGATCCCTTTGAGCTTGAAGAAACAGTGAGAGAAGCAGCACGTAATTTCTATGCGTCTTACCCTACCTATGAATATACACAAATGATCGGCATTAACCCATTTGAAGGTCTTTGGGGAACATTTGATGATCCAACCGATGAGTTTCAACAATTAAAACAAGTTGTTCCAACTTATCGTAAAGATTCTTGGACAGTAGGTTTAGCAAAATTAGGAATAGATAATACTAAGCTAGGTGCAGAACTAGGAGAATATTTTATCGAGGCGCGTAAGCAAAGTCCTTTTGTTTATGAAGAAACATTTGAAGTACTGGATGCATTAATAGGGGACTTTAAATTGATTCTATTAACAAATGGTTCACCAAGTCTACAACAAACAAAATTGGAGATCACGCCCGAAATCGCTCCTTACTTCGAACATATCGTCATTTCAGGCGATTTTGGTCGTGGCAAACCGGATGCTTCTATTTTCGAACATGTCTTAAAAACAGCTAACATTCAAGCGGATGAAGCTATTATGGTCGGGGATAATTTGATGACTGATATTTTAGGGTCATCACGTGTTAATATGCGCTCTGCTTGGATTAATCGTGAAGATAAAGCACCTGTTGAAGGCGTTACACCAACTTATGAAATTGAATCATTACGTGAATTATTACCGCTTCTAAAAACAATTTAATACTTTAAAAAGCTATCTATAGAATAGATGGCACTGAAAAAGTCCATAAAATGAATTTTAGCCATGGCGGAAACGATTAATCGTTTCCGCCATGGCTTTTTCTTCGATGCCGTTAATTTCCGTTCCGACGGACGCTTTCCTGGGGACGAACCTTGAGCCTCCTCGTCGCTAACGCTCCTGAGGCCCGCAAGATGCGGGTCACGCAGTCGTTGCCACAGGACGTGGCGTTCTTAGACTGTGTTCCTTTAAACGAGCGCCATGGGCCAACAGGATGTTGGTCATGCAACCGTTGCGACACGATTGTCGCGCATTTAGGTTGCCTTCCTTAATCAGCATATTCAGCTTCACACGCCAGCTGCTTTGGTCACTTCGGTCTCTCGGACAAAAGCTGGAATGATGCTTTTGATTCGAGCCCTCCAGTGGCAGTCGCAGCTATACGGGCGTGTTCAGCATTAAGAGAGATATCCAGCTTCAGCGGCCAGCCCCTCGAGGTCACTTCAGTCTCTCGGTCAAAGGCAAAAAGAGCCTTTGATTCGAGCCTTCCAGTGCTTGTCGGGGCTAGAGTGGCCGCTTCAGCATTTATTATAAATCAATAGTTTTCGCGTCAAAGATGTTGTCTTGTGCTTTTAGGAAGTCGACGTTTTCGATGTGGTTATCTACTGATAACATCATGATGGCATCTCCACCTTGGTTTGAACGACCAACTTGCATTGTTGCGATGTTAATACCTTTTTCTGCTAATAGAGTACCAACACGACCAATTGCACCTGGTTTATCAGTATGTTTGATAAATAATAAGTGGCCTTCTGGTACAACATCGATTACATAATCATCTACTTTTACGATACGAGCACCTAGGCCGTTTAATAGAGTACCTGTTACTTTATGAGTTCCAGTCGCAGTAACTAATTCAACAGTGATTGAGTTTAAGAAACCTTTTGCTGTAGTAGTTTTATGTTCGTTAATTTTAATTGTGTTACGTTCAGCTAAGTAACGTGCATTTACGTTGTTTACGTGGTTACCTAAATTACGTTTTAATAATCCTTTAACAGTGTTATTTGTTAATGGACGAACGTCAAAGTTAGCTAGTTCTCCAGCAAAGTAAAGGTTGATTTCTTCAACTGCTGCATCAGATAAACGAGAAACGAAAGCACCTAATTTTTCGCCAAGATCGAAGAATGGCTCGATTTTCGCGATAATGTCTTTTGGAATAGAAGGCATGTTTACTGGGTTACGAACAGTACCAATATTGAAGTAGCTAAGGATGTCATGACTTACGTCAACAGCAACTGATTCTTGTGCTTCAATAGTAGAAGCGCCTAAGTGTGGTGTTGCAATGACTTGCGGTAATTCTAACAGACGGTTTCCTACAAAAGGTTCCTCCTCCATTACGTCAAGAGCAGCACCAGCTACTTTACCTGCAACGATTGCATCATAAAGTGCTTCTTCATCAATGATTCCACCACGAGCACAGTTGATGATACGAACGCCGTCTTTCATTAATGCGAAGATTTCTTTGTTGATCATATGCTTTGTTTCTTTTAATAGAGGTGTATGAACTGTGATAAAGTCAGCTACTTTAACTACATCTTCAACTGATCCGAAGTCTACGCCTAGTTTTTCAGCTTTTTCAGCAGTTAGGAACGGATCATATGCAATAACATCCATGCGGTTACCTTTTGCACGATGTGCCACTTCTTGACCAATACGTCCAAAACCGATAACACCTAATGTTTTATTTTTTAATTCAACACCTACGAATTTTTTACGATCCCAACGACCTTCTTGTAATGACATATGTGCGTGTGGAATATGACGAGCAAGGGCCATAATCATTGCAGTCGTATGTTCAGCAGCAGAGTTTGTATTACCGTCTGGTGCATTTACTACGATAATTCCTTTTTCAGTAGCAGCTTCAAGGTCGATGTTATCAACACCAACACCAGCACGACCAATTAATTTTAAATTATCTGCAGCTTCAATAATGTCACGGGTAACCTTTGTTTGGCTACGAACTAATAAGACATCGAAGTCTTTGATTTTAGCTTTTAATTCATCTGGAGATAAGCCTGTATCAATAACAATATTTAAATCTAAATTTTTTTCTTGGCGAAGAGGGTAGATACCATCTTCGCTTAGTGGATCACTGATTAAAATGTTAATAGCCATGATTAGTTGTTCGCTCCTTCAAGATAAACTTTTTGTGCTGCAGCTATACCTTTACCAAGCTCAATTTCCTTGCCGATTTTAACAAGCGCAATTTCGATTGCTGCTAATGTTTGTAACACGTCAGTTGGTGCGCAGTAGCCCATATGACCAACACGGAAGATCTGACCTTTTAAGTGCTGTTGACCACCTGCAACAGATAGATTGAAATCAGTTTTTAGTAATTTACGGAATGCTTCAACATCAAAATCAACTGGTTTAACAGCTGTTACTGTTGGAGAACCATCAGCATCTGTTGTAAACAATGGAATATCTAGTGCTTTAAATGCTGCTCGTGTCATATCACGCATTAAAGCGTGGCGTTTGTATACTTCTTCAAGTCCTTCAGCTTCAAGGTTTTTTAGTACTTGTTCAAGACCAAACAGTAAAGATAAAGCAGGTGTAAATGGTGTCGTATCTTTTTCTAAGTTGTCACGGTATTTTGTTAAGTCTAAGTAGAAGCCCTTTTTAGG
The DNA here is from genome assembly GCF_055456015.2 of Viridibacillus sp. d25.2. NCBI lineage: Bacteria > Bacillati > Bacillota > Bacilli > Caryophanales > Caryophanaceae > Viridibacillus > Viridibacillus sp. d25.2. The sequence continues at coordinate 867,074 of NZ_CM196652.1, forward strand.
ATTAGCTTCGATGACTTTCCAAGCGCGATCGCTCACACCGATAAAGTTTAAGCCTGCAGGAAGCATGAATGCTTTTTGAGAACCAGTTACAAGAACATCGATGCCCCACTCGTCCATTTTTGTTTCAATACCGCCCATGCAAGATACACCATCAACGATTACTAGTGCTTCAGATACTTCATGAACTGCTTTTGCTAGTTCACCAATTGGGTTAATAACTCCAGTTGAAGTTTCGCAATAAGTAGAGAATACAGCCGTAATGTCTTGGTGTTCTTTTAAGTAGTCTTTTACCTCTGTTGGATTTAACGATGTACCCCATTCAACGTCAAATTCTTCAACGTCAATTTGATACGCTTGGCAAATTTTCGTGAAACGTTGACCGAATACACCAGTTGCTACAACTAACACTTTATCGCCAGGTTTTACAACATTAACGATAGCAGCTTCTAAACCTGATGTACCGCTACCCGTAATCATAAGAACATCTTGTTCTGTACCGAATACTTTTTTCAAGCCAGGTTTAATGTTTTGGATCATTTTAGAAGTTTCTGAACCTCGGTGGCCAATCATTGGCTGTGCCATAGCGCGCTCTACGCTTGGTGGAATTGGAGTTGGACCTGGAATTCTTAATAATTGATAATCTTGTAACATGTTAAATCTCCTCTCTTATTTGAAAAACAATTAAAGTATTTGAAAATATAAAAAGCCTTCCGTCCCTTACATAAGATTATGTAAGGGGCGAAAGGCTAAATTAACAGTCGCGGTACCACCCTTGAATTACTGTCCGTATATATTGGACAGTCTTTGCTATATGCGTAACGTGCATGATCCGTATAGGCATACTTTGGAATGTTCAACCTATCTATTCGGGAGTGGAACTTGCCGCTGAAACCGCTAATTTTCACCAACCATTAGCTCTCTAAAGATTTCAAATTCGGGAAGCATGTCTCCGTCATCATATTTTTGCTGTGTTTTAAATTTAAATCAATATTAATGCTATATTCGGGTAATGTCAACAATGATTTGAAAAAATTATATAAATGAGGTTTAAATGAGCTCTAAATTAACATAAAACCGAACGAATATATCAAAAAACATAATTATAATTCGTGTTAATGAGGAGGACAGTTTTTAGTGTATTTTCGTGTTTTAAGAACTAATTATCAAAAAATATGACTTTTAATATGGTGTCCATCTTTTATAATATATGAATGGAAAGTGTATATTCCAGAAGCTTTCTAACATTAGTACGATGAAGTGAAACGCTTTTATAAAATGGTCTATTATATCAAATTATTGTAAGTAAATAAAAAATAATAGTTTGATATTTTTTCGTTTAAACAGTCTATCGTTCGGAAATAACATTAAGTATAGGGAATAAATAAAGTTATAAAATGGGTTAAAATCAGCAAATTGATAAAAATACTTACAAATGAATGTCATTTCTCTATTCGTATAGAATGAAGATTAGAAAGTTGTTTTAGAGAATATAGAGAATTTAGGGGGGAAGTTAATGTATCCTATAGCAAAGACATTAGGAATAATTGTGTGGGACGATAAGATTCTATTAGAAGAACAATGGGGAAATCATTCAAAAGGAATACCGCATAAACTTAGATGCAAGCAAAGGGTCATTGATTGCAGTTCGATTAAATATATTGACCCGCAAAACTTTAGGAGGTTTACAGACAAATTTAGATGGCCGAGTATTAGATGAATCTATGTAGACGATTAAAGGTTTGTATGCTGCTCGAGAGTTTGCTGGATTTGGTGGCGGAGGAGTTCATGGTTATAGAGCATTGGAAGGAACGTTTTTAGGAGGGGTTTTATTTAGCGGTAGGCAGGCAGGGCGTGGTGTTTTAAAAGATATAAAGAATAATAATTTTTCAAAAAAATAAAGGGGTTCTGGAGAAAGTAGAGAATATTACTATATGAATAACTGTTCATTTTTAAACAAAGGGGTGTTTTTAATGACATTTGAAACATTAAAATTAGAGAAAAGTGGTAGACTGGCGACGTTGACTTTAAACAGACCGGCTGCGATGAACTCGATGAATGAAGTAATGATGAGAGAATTAGCCGATTGCTTTGAAGCATTAAATGATGATGGGGTTATACAAGTACTCATTATTAAAGGGGAAGGGAAAGTATTTTCAGCTGGTGGAGATATTAAAGCGATGCTTCATGAAGAAAGTCCAATGGATATTGACGAAGTTATGATTGATATTACTCGCTTCGTGAAAGCAATGTATATGTTACCGATGATAACAATTACAGCAGTTCATGGAGCATCTGCAGGATTAGGCTTTAGTTTAACGCTAGCTAGTGACATTATTATTGCAGAAGAAAATAGTAAACTTGCGATGAATTTCATTGGAATTGGTCTAATACCAGATGGAGCAGGGCATTTCTTCATGAAGGAGCGTTTAGGTACGCCTCTTGCAAAACAGATGATTTGGTCAGGTGACGTATTAACGGGTTCTGAAGCAAAAAAACTAGGCTTGGTGGATGAAGTAGTACCTGATGGGAAGGCTTCCGAACAGGCAGATTTATTAGCAAAAAAATTATTACAATCACCAGTTGCTGCAATGATTGCATCAAAGGAGATATTGCATACGCAAAAATGTGCAGAGCTATCGAATGTTCTCAAAATGGAAGCAGTTGCGCAATCTAAAATGCGCAAAACAGTAGATCATTTAGAAGGTATTCAAGCATTCGTACAGAAGCGTACACCCGTTTTCAACGGACAGTAAAAAAATGCCTTTCACAATGTAACTTTGTGAAAGGCATTTTCATTATGAATGGAACAAAATTAATTTGCCAGCAGAATTTACTAAGCGATATGTTTGGTCTGCCAACCCTTTTTCTTCAATTTGTTGTTGCCCTTGATTTTTAGCAGTTTCATCGTCTGCAAATTCCCATGCTTCGTCAAAAAGTGTTTTCCCTGATTTTTCGAATGCCGTAAATCGGTATGCCTTCATAGTCATCACCCTTTTTTATGAATGTGTATTCATTATACTAGAAAAGTCAGAAAAAACATACAACTCATCAATGAGATTATGATAGTAGTCTATTAGTTAAGCTAGATTATGCTAGTCTAACATCTATTAAAATGAATGAGTAAATAGAAAAGTAGAAGGTAGCATTTTATTGGTTTGGAGAGGCGTCCGCTCGACTCCTGCTGGAATAGCGAGACAGATGAGACCCTGCAGGAGCGTAGCGACGAAGCGGCTCGGCTCTCGCCAGCGGAAAGCGAGCGGTAAGCTTCGGAAAACCTGATTTATCTTTAAACTACTGGAATTTTATGATAAAATAAGAACAAATATTCGTATCCGTTATAGGAGGAAATCATGTCAACCATTCGATTTTTTCATACTGCTGACTTACATTTAGATAGCCCATTTAAAGGGATGTCTGCACTCCCAAAGGAGCGTTTACAGGAGCTTCGTAATAGTACATTTGCTGCGTATGATCGCTTAATCCAATATGCAGTAAAAGAACGGCCAGATTTTATTGTAATTGTGGGTGATATATATGATGGAGAAGAGCGTAGTTTACGTGCACAAGCTCATTTCCAAAAAGGGATGGAACAATTGTATGCCAAAGGTATTCCAGTCATCTTAAGTTATGGAAATCATGATCATCTAAATGGAAAGTGGACACGTTTTGAATTGCCTCCTAATGTCCATGTACTACCAAAAGAAACGAAGCAAGTGACATTGCAAATCCGTGAGACTACTGTTCATATATATGGTTTTAGTTATCCTGATCGGCATGTGACAGAGCCCATGATTAATACATATCCAGTTGCTACAAATAATAAGAATGCACTTCACATTGGTATGCTTCATGGTAGTTTAATGGGTAATACAACGCATGATGTCTATGCACCATTTACAAAAGAAGCTTTACTTTCAAAACAATATAATTATTGGGCGCTTGGTCACATCCACTTACGTCAAATAGTAAATGAGTACCCACCTATTGTTTATTCAGGTAATATTCAAAGTCGCCATCGCAAAGAGCGTGGGATAAAAGGGTTTTATGATGTAGAAATGGACCAGCATTGCGCTAACCTAGACTTTATACCGACATCAGTAATTGTTTATGAGCAGCTCGAAGTTAATTGTGATGGCCTCATTCACGCCAATGAAATTTTACAAGCATGCGAAAGTACGTTACAACAATTTCGAGATATATCTGGCGCGGGCGTTGTTGAACTAAAACTTGAGCAAATAGAACCTAGCGCTAAAATGTTATTTGAAGATACTACTATAGAAGAATGGCTTGAATTGATACGCGAGAGAGAAGAATTGAAATCACCCACTATCTGGGTGCAGTCTGTTCACGTCAATTGGCAAGATTTTACGGAGTATGATCCTACTGTAGCAACAGAGGCAGTACTTCATGTTATTGACAGTTGGGACGATATGCAATGGAAAGAAAAACTAAAAGACCTTTACCAGCATCCTAGGGGAGGACGTTATTTAGAGCCGCTATCTGAAGTAGATTTGGAGCAAATTTCAGTACAAACAAAGGACTTATTTAAAAACTTAGTTTCAAGAAGTTAAAGCCTCCGGCGGATGTCACGGAATCGGAAAGGAGTTCTTTGTGCAAGTAAAAAGCCGATTCCGGACACAATTATGCCGAGGCATAATTGATCTTTGAAGTAAAAGAAGGGAGTGAACAATATGTATATCCACAAACTGGTTATCTTTGGATTTGGCCAACATGAGAATGTCACAATTAATTTGAAAAATGGCATCAATGTACTCTATGGGCATAATGAAGCAGGGAAAACGACGATTCAGCAATTTATACTCCATATATTATTTGGTTTTCCTCAGAAGAATGCGCAACAGCTCCGCTACGAACCGAAATCAGGAGGTAAATATGGGGGCCAAGTGCATATAATAGACGATGAATTTGGAGACTGTGTTATTGAACGAGTAAAGGGGAAAGCAATAGGTGATGTTACGGTTTATTTTGAAGATGGTACAAGAGGGCATGAAGAGGCGTTAGAGAAAATAGTTCACGGCTATAATCGCGAAGGTTTTGAAGCCATTTTTTCTTTTTCTGTCCATCAATTACAACAGCTAGGGCGTATGTCTGAAGACGAACTGAGTAAAGTATTATTAGCTTCAGGTACAACAGGCGTTGACCAGCTAACTAAATTGGAAAAGGAACTTGAAAGAAAGATTGGAGAGCTCTTTAAGAAATCAGGTAAAAACCCAACAATAAATAGACAAATTGAGGAACTTCGTGAAAGTGATCAAATTCTAAAAGAAGAGCGTAAAAAACTTGAGGAATATGAGCCTACTATTTTGAGGTTACAGCAAATTACAGCAGAATTAGATGACATTAAATCAGCTGAATCTATGCAATTGCAAGAGCAGCAGAAGTTACATATTTTCCGTCAACTCTATCCTCTATTACAAAAGAAAGAGCAGATAGAGCAAGGGCTCAACTCTATTTTACAGAGAGGATTTCCGACAAACGGAATGCATCGTTATGAACTGTACAAAGACAAAAAACTTGAAGTACAAGCAATGTTAAACCAAGTTCAGCAAGAAAAAGAAGTACTCCAAAAACAGCTCCAAGCAGATTTTAATGATGAACGATATCAACGACTAAAGAACCTCAGTGACCAAGATAGTGAATGGCGCGAGTGGCTCTCTAAAGTGAAAAGTATTGAAAATGATATAGAAATACTGCAACAAGAAAAAATGGCTCAATACCGTTTATTGGGCATTACGGATTATGAACAACAACAAGCTTTAGAGCAAACGGAAGTTTCCCTTGAACAGGAAGATTATTTTCGTCAATTAGTAAAGCAATTGGAAGAAAATGAAGAGCAATACCGATTTAGTCAGCGTACTGTGGACCAACTTCAACAGGAGTCAGTTGCAGTTGAACAAAAACTAGATACCGTTTTTGAACAGCAACCATCTGACTACGAGATAGAACGAGCAGCCAATTGGTCAGCAAAAATACTAAGAGCAGCTGAAGCGAAGGCAACTTTAAATCAAGGTGTAAAACCAGCTAAAAGCGCAAAGTCAGTAAAACTCTTCAGTATAGCGATTGCAGTATTAGCTATTCTAATTGGCATTAGTCAATCTAATTGGCTTGTGAGTGCAATAGGCATTATTATAGCTGTTGCACTATGGTTTATTTTAGATAATGGTACAGTTCCAAAGGAAGACAACCCAATAGATAAAGAAGCTCTCATGCGCGAGATTCATGATTTTGAATCCCAGCAATCTGATATGGAACAACTTTTAACGAAAATTCGCCAATTTGAAGATCGTATTACTCTGTTACAAGAACAGTTTGATGATAAGCAAGCGCAATTGAAAGAGGCAAAGCAAGCCGTGTCTAAATTTAATATATTTATCGAACAAAGTGAAGAGCAACTTCAATTATTTTTGAAACGGTTTCACATAAGCGGATCATTACAGCCGGAACTTTTAACAGAGTTATTTAGACAAGTACGTGAGCTTCAGCAAAAAAGTACAAGTATAATGATGAAAGAATATCAATTAGAAAGTCTTTCTGCTCAACTAGATGGGCGTATAAGGGATGCCTCAGAAGCTTGTGAAATGATTTGTACGAGAGAAAACTTATCCGCTACCATTCAAGCTGTCTTTTTCAAAATGACTGAGCAACAACAGTTTGTAGTAACTGCTAAAGAAAAACTACAACAACTAGAAAGTATTATTGATGAGAAGACAAATTTGCATAAATCTTATACAACTGAAATTTTAAGTTTATTTGAAGAAGCTGATGTTGAAACGGCAGAGGATTTCTATAAGGCTGCAGAACAATTTCAGCTTTATAAGGACAATTGCCTTTCATTAAAACAAGTAGAAGAACAATTGGCAATGTTTGATGAGTCCGCTGTTAACATTCAATTAAATGATACAGAGTCTCAAAATCTTCTTGAGCACATATCAGCTACACTGCTATCTTTAAAAGAAAAGAAAGATAATTTACTCGCTGAACAAGCTGATTTACAAGCCAAAACAACAGGGTTATTGAAAGACGAGAAATATGGTATTCAGATTCAAAGGTTTGAAGAGCAAAAAGCAGCTCTAGCAGAGCAAGCGCGTGAATGGGCTATTAATCAAGCAATCTCAACTGCAATACAAGAAACAATGCGAAACTTAAAAGAAAAAAGGCTGCCAGCAGTTTTGCGAGATGCAGAACGATATTTTAAACAGTTAACAGGTGGACGATATGAGGCTTTAGAGATTAACTCAGAAAGTATTTTCGAAGCAGTTGCTGAAGATGGTATGCGCTATACAATAGCTGAACTAAGCCAAGCAACTAAGGAGCAAGCCTATGTAGCATTACGATTTGCATTGGCGGATTCATTACAACAATCTGCACCATTTCCGATTATTATGGATGATCCTTTTGTCCATTTTGATCGTTTGCGCATTGGGAACATGGTACAATTAGTTGATAGTATTCAAATGAAACACCAGGTACTCTATTTTACATGCCATGAAAATATGATTGATCAATGGACAAAATCATTCGTCATTCATGTTTCAAATTTAAAAAGTGAAAGGAGATTGACTTCCATATGAATGGTATAGCATCACTTCAAGTCGGAGAGCCAGTCGATCATTATCTATTAATTAAGCAAGCTACAAAAGGTGTTACAACAATGGGGAAGCCATTTATGACGCTTATTTTACAAGACCAGAGTGGTAGTATTGAAGCAAAATTATGGGATACAGGCGAAGAGCATGAAAAACTATATCAATCTGAGGGTATTGTACGTGTCGGTGGAGAAATCCATGATTATCGTGGTAAAGCTCAACTGCGTATAAAAGCAATTCGTCCAGTAACGAATGATGAGGGAGTTTCTGTAGTGGATTTAGTACCATCTGCTGAAACACCGAAAGAGGAATTGTTTGAGCAATTGATGCAATTCTTCTTCGAAATAAAAAATCCACAAATATCACGTATTACTAGACATATATTAAAAGAAAACCAAGATGCGGTTATGACATTCCCCGCAGCGACAAAAAATCACCATGATTATGCATCTGGTTTAATAGATCACGTTGTATCGATGTTAAAATTAGGTCGAGCAATAGCTGATTTATATCCGACTCTAAATAAGGATTTACTATATGCAGGAATTATTTTACATGATATCGGCAAAGTAGTTGAGTTATCAGGACCAGTTGCAACATCATATACTGTCACAGGTAATATGCTAGGGCACATCTCGATTATGGTGACAGAAATTGCGAAAGCTGCAGATACACTTCAAATTGAAGGTGAAGAAGTCATGTTATTGCAACATATGGTGTTATCTCACCATGGTAAAGAAGAATGGGGAAGTCCTAAAAAGCCAATGTTGCAAGAAGCAGAAATGCTTCACTACATCGATAATATCGATGCCAAAATGAATATGCTAAAACGTGCATTAAGCAAAACTGCACCAGGTGAATTCACAGAAAGATTATTCCCTTTAGATAATCGCTCATTTTATAACCCAACAATTGACTAACAGAATAAAGAAAAGGATCTTTCAGACAAACTGAAAGGTCCTTTTTGTTTACTAATGGGAGATTTTAGTAGTTACGGAACAAACCATGGAATGGTTTGTGGCACGGTTTATGCGGATGACAAAACATTTTGTTTCTGCCTGGGTCGCCTGGGTCAACTACTACGTTTTCAGTTGCATGTGTGTAATAATGACGTGGAACATCAACAATGTGTTTTCTGTTTACTGTAACTACAGGGTGAATAACTGGAACTTCTCTCTCAACAAAGCAATCATTGAACTGATATTGTGTAGGGCAGACGACCGGCTTTACTTGGCCGTGACAGTGACCATGACCATGGTGATGACCGTGGCCGAAACCGTGGCAGTGATGGTGGTTGTGACGTGTCAAAGGAATCACCTCCGTTCTAACTTGTTACTCTATAACATGCTATAAATCAAAATGTTAAGAGGACAGAGGCCCGTATAAATAAAAAATACCTGACCCATCGGAATGGATCAAGTACTTTTATGAGGCTAGTTATTTTCCAGTAGCCTTATCTTCATTTAAAAATTGGCTTAGTGCGTCTTTAAGATCTTTGTCTTTAATCTTCACGTCAGCTTCTTTGATTAACTTAGTAGTTGTTTCAAGGAATTTATTTTGAGCCGCTTCAGTAGCAGCAATTTTTTGTTTAATTTCATTTTTGCTAGCTTCTAATGAAGGAAGGTCTTTAACATCACGCTTGTCCTCTAATTTGATGATGTGATAGCCGTGACTAGTTTTAACTGGCTCGCTAATTTCACCTTTTTTAAGAGCATATGAAGCGTCTGTAAATTCAGCAACCATTTTATCTGGGCCGAACCATCCTAATTCACCGCCAGCTTCTTTAGAACCTGGATCTGTAGAATATTTTTTAGCAAGTTTAGCGAAACCTTCACCTTTATCAAGTTTAGATTTTACTTCTTTTGCTGTTGCTTCATCAGCAACTAAGATATGGCTTGCTTTCACTTCTGTTTTCATACGTTCGTAGAAAGCTTCGATTTCTTTTTCAGAAATATCCATAGCTTTTTCTTGTAATAAAAGAATACGGACGTAATTTTCTTTAAATTCTTTTTCAGTTAAGTTTTGAGCAGCTAGAGTTTGTTCGTAGCTTTCACCCATTGCTTCTTTTTGTTTTTTGAACTCTGCGTCTACTTCTTTATCAGTTATTTTGTATTTATCTTCTAAAACACTTTTGATAACTAATGTTTGAAGCGTTTGTGTACCAGCCGAGCTCTTCATTTCTTGGTACAGTTGTTCTTTTGTGATATTTCCAGCTTTTGATTCTGCTACTACTTCGTCACTTGAATTATTTCCACATGCAGCAAGAGCAAGAACAGATGCTGCTAGTGTAAGTGATAATACGGTTTTCTTCATCTTTAAAATCTCTCCCAACTTTAGTCACTTATAACTAATGTATTTGTAACTATAACACAAAACGATAAAAAAAGAAAAAGGTTCCATATTCATTAGCCTAAAACAGAAAAACACCCTTGCATAAAATAGCAATTAGAAGGGGGTGCAGGTTATGAGTAATGGTGGAGGATACTCTAACGGTTCAGGCTTCGCTTTAATTGTCGTGCTCTTTATTTTGTTAATTATTGTAGGCACGGCATTTATGTGCTAAGTTTTAGGGCATAAGAAAGTCCATTTGCAGTAATGCGAATGGACTTTTTTATTTATAAATTTCATTTCACTAATTTGAGGATGGATGAACTAACTTAATATCGATAGATCTTATCCAACAAGCTGTTTTCGATGCTAAAAATGAATGTTGCTTACACGGTAAACAGAATCTCCAAGTAAAAGGAGATTAACAAAATGGTAATCAACACATTTATTGTTCGATATATTTTTGGTTGTTTCTCTTCAGGAATTTCTTTTTGCACACAAAGAGCATACGTCATCCGGTTGATTTGAAATAAATAAAACACCGAGAATAGGACGACAATAGCAATCATCAAGTCTTTTCCTCCTCTCTATCTACACCACAAGCATAACAAAAGAAGAACAGAAATGACAAGTTAATCATCATTGGTTAGAAGATGGAACTAAAATTTCAAAACCCTTATCTGTTTCTTCAATTAGAGCCGTTTTAGGTGAATGAATAAGATGTTTGACATACAATAGATCAATTAAGCAAAGTCCGCAGTGATAAGCCAACAAAATCGAAAAGTAATGTCTAAAGGATGGGAACAAAATTGCTCCAATTACTAAAGCTAGGTTAAGCAGAACAAATGGTACAAGCAATGCAAAAATATAACGACTTTTTAAAATCGGCTCATGGATACGCATCGACAATACAGGTAAAAAACCATATTGTTTCTCAATAGAATAGCGCAAACTTTTACGATAATTAAAAAGTGGCATAAAATGCAGCACCTTATGAATAGGGTAAATCATAAAAAAGACAATTAAAAAGAGCGGGAATAAGTGATCTGATAACGGATCTTCTTTAAATATATTTAATAGTATATAAAAAACAGAAAATACGCTAATGACGATAATAGTAGACAATAAAAAAATACGATCGTGGCCGTATTGTTTCTGTACATTAATTGTTTTCCAGCAATGCAAGGTATAGCATCTCCAATTTCAAAATATGATAATCTTCGAAACCTAACATTAATGCTTTTCATAAGGAAAATCAAGTCATTTTATATTAAAAAAAAGATAGCGTTTTCATCCCTGAGAATTGCTCAATCGGAGCAATTCTCAGGTTGAACTCGTTTCGAATATTATTCAATATTGCGTAATGACCCTTCGAAAATATCCATGAAATCATCACCGTAAATATTACGAATAATAGCCATTAGGTCTAATAACTCAGGGAATTTACCGTACATCTCCTTTAATGGAAGAGATCCTTCGAGAACACTGTGTTTAGATTGGTTGTAATTTTCTGTTAATTCAACGAGTAATGACTTACCTTTTTCGGTGAGCTCGACATATGTATTTCGCTTATCGTCATTACGTTTAGAAAATGCAAGCAATCCACGCTCCTCTAAATTTTTAGAGAAATTGAATGCGGTTGATACGTGCATTACACCAAATTTTGCTATATCAGAAATCGATGCGCCTTCAAGATTAGAAGCAATCCATAATACATGGTGCTCATTGATATTTAAATCATATGGTTTTATCCATGCTTGCCAATCTTTTTCAGCAGCTTTCCATAGGGCCTTCGATAGCTGGGCGATTCTTTGGCTGTAAAGCATAGCTTCACGAACCGAATATAAGTCTTCAGACATAGCTATCACCAACTTTCGCAATTTTCTAACATTATAACATTATTTGTAAATAATAAACAATCGTTTTCCAATATAAAATAGTACAAAAAAGATATTTTTTATTAGTTTAATTATTTTTCTCGAAAAATATACTTTTTTTCAGATGGTTTTATGCATTATCTTTTTTTATTTTGCGATTTTGAAAATCTGCTAAATGCTTTTCAATTTCTTCAACAGAGTTTTGCAAAGAATCGATCTCTTGTTGGAGATTCTCTTGAATAGGCGCTGCCTCAGCCTGCCAAGTAGCAAAGGATTCTTTAGATTCTTCAATAACCTTAGGGATAGTTTGTTGCGCTTCGTTTTTTATGTTTTCAATAGCCCCTTTAATATCTGCTATTCTATTCTGCAGGTCCTCTTTAGTAGTTTGTAATGATGCTCTAAATTCTTTGCCTGATTGCGGTGTAGATAAAAGGACTGCTACCATACCACCAATTGCTCCAGTTGTTAATCCAAATAAAAATGTAGATGTTTTCATAATATCGTTTCTCCTTCCTACTTTTAACTATGTATATCCTTCTTTTACTATAATAAAACATGATAATTAATAAAAGAAAGTAAAACAAAAACTATTTATTCTTTGTAGCTATTAAAAAGAAGGTCATTATCTATAACTGTAGATAGTGACCTTCTGATTATATTATCATTCATTTTGATATTTAGGCATGTGTTAAAGCTGTATTAAATTTCGAACGTTTAACCAAATTAATGATGATGGGGTAAATAATAATAAATGCTACGACGTTAATGGCAACAGCAGGTAGTACAACTGTTATTAATAATGCTGTAAATGGAATTTTCGCTCCAACAACCAGTATGGCAGAACCTAAGAAAACACTTCCTGAAACAATCGTACCTACACCAGCAAGAACAGCTGATACTGCAATTTTCTGAGCAAACTTTCGTAATAATACAACTGCTGCATAGAAAATAAATGCTGTTACAAATTTGTCGATAATGTTTGGTACAAAACCAGCTGGAAATGTTGAAAATAAGCCTGAAATCACGCCTGTTGTTATCGCAAGTAAGAAAACTTCCTTAATGCCAGGGAATAATAAGATGCCGATAAACATCATCGTTAGCATGAAGTCTGGCTTCATACCACCATTAATTCCTGGAATCACGACATATAATGCCGCACCTACACCAACTAAAAGTGCCATTAAAACTAAATTCTTCGTATTCATTTCTCATCTCTCCTATAGCTACACTGAGCTCAACTTTTGTTATTTCCTTCCGTATCCTCGTGATCGAAAGCGAAACTTACACATGATTTTACAGGTAAGTTATCTGAAAATCAACACTATTATATAATAGTGATAATAAGAAATTTATTCCTATTTATTTAGATTTACGATAATTTGTTCTGCTAAATCTGCTAAAATTACTGGTGTATATTCATCTTGTTTTGTGATCCAAGTAGGTTTAAATCCGTCTGTTTCATCATATCTTGGTATGAAGTGTAAATGGAAGTGGAAAACAGTTTGCCCAGCCGCTTCACCATTATTATTTACTAAGTTCATGCCAGCTGGATTGAAAGTATCTTTGATAGCGTTAGCAATTTTTGGTGCAATTGCAAATAGATTAGCAGCTACTTCAGAAGACATTTCAAAAACGTTAGCAACATGCTCTTTTGGAATTAATAATGTATGACCTTTTGATAAGGGACCGATATCCATAAAGGCGTAGACAAATTCGTCTTCATAAATTTTCTTGCTAGGGATTGAACCATCGATAATTTTACAAAATAAACAATCGCTCATAAAAAACACACCTTTCATCATTTTGCTTTTCATTTTACCATATTGATAACTGCTAGTTTGCGAAAATTTTGATAAACTGTAAGAAGAATAGGAGTGACGAGGGATGACAGTATTAGAATTGCAGTCCGTAACAGGTGGTTATACGAGAAAGCCTGTTATTCATGATTTATCATTTACCATTCAACCTGGAGAACTAGTGGGGCTAATTGGGCTTAATGGGGCAGGGAAAAGTACAACAATTAAACACATTATCGGATTAATGACTCAAAAAAGTGGGGACATTCTTCTAAACGGGATCACAATAAAGGAAAATATGGATCAATATCGTTCATCATTTTCATATATTCCAGAAACGCCGGTACTATATGATGAGTTAACGTTAAAGGAACATTTAGAATTAACTGCAATGGCATATGGGTTAGATGAACAGACATTGAAAGAACGCTCTGAACCATTATTAAAAGAATTCCGTATGGAAAAACGCTTAAACTGGTTCCCGTCGCATTTCTCAAAAGGGATGCGTCAAAAAGTAATGATTATGTGTGCATTCTTAGTTAATCCATCATTATATATTATTGATGAGCCGTTTTTAGGACTAGATCCACTAGGTATTCAATCATTATTAGATCATATGGATGAAAAGAAAAAAGACGGGGCATCTATTTTGATGTCTACACATATTTTATCGACGGCTGAAAAGCATTGTGACCGTATTTTATTGTTACATAATGGCCGACTTCGCGCGCAAGGGACGATGAATGACTTACGCCAAGCTTTCAATATGCCAGGTGCGACTTTGGACGACTTATATATCGCAATGACAAAGGAGCAAGATCATGAATAACTTGCATGATGTGTGGCGTACACGCTTCTTTCATTATATAAATGAAGTGCAAAAGTATATGAAGTATGTCTTTACAGGGCATATGGCAATCGTACTTGTATTCATCATCGGTGCAGGTGGTTATCAATATAGTGAGTGGTTAAAAACAAATCCGACTGATTTTCCTTCTATATTAGTAACTGCAATTGTCATAGGTTTTCTCTTAGCATTTAGTAGTCCTACGACTTTAATCCGCGAGCCTGACCAAGTATACTTATTGCCACTTGAGACAAAGCTTCCGATTTATTTTAGAAAGGCTCTAAATTGGACATTTTGGTCACAGATTCTTGTCGTTGTTATACCGTTTATCGTAGCTCTACCTATGCTAAAACAAATAGGACAAGTATCTAGTGGAACGATTGGCTTCACATTTGTAGTTGTGGTGTTGATGAAGTGGTGGAATGTACAAGTCGATTTTGCATTTCGTTGGGCTAATCGAGGACAAGCAGTATGGGGAGATCGTCTCCTACGAGTATTCATTTCTATTATAGTTCTAGCATCAGTGTTATTGATGAACGTATGGATGATGATTATCGTTGCTATTCCAGTAATCTATTATGGTTTTACTTGGATAAAACAAAAGACAATGCATCCCTTCCCATATGAGCATTTCGTAAAACTAGAGCAAAATCGTATGTTGCGTCTTTACCGTTTTGCTAATTATTTTACAGACGTGCCGCATATACACGGTAGCATTAAAAGACGACAGTGGTTGGATGCGCTGTATAAAATGGTGCCGTTTAAAAAGGAAAACACACAAGCTTATTTGGTGTTCCGTACTTTCGTCCGTACAGATGACCATTTCTATTTATGGGTACGTTTAACGGCAATAGCTGCCCTAGGTGCCTTTTTCATTAATATGCCTGTTCCTGTTGGAGTCTTTTTAGCAGCGCTTGCCTTTGCAACGACAATTCAGTTGAAGCAAGCATTAATTTCTTCAACAGATTTCACTATGTATATGTTATATCCAATACCAGCGGTTTATCGTAAACTAGCAGTTCATAAAATTGTTCGTGTAGTAAGTATTGTGCAAGCGATTATCGTGTTAATTAGTGGCATAGGTAATCCATTATTTTATGTAGGACCAATTATTATGTTAATCGTTAGCGAGCTTACTTTAAGAATGACAAAATAAAGAAAATCCTGAGATAGTAAAAATATCTCAGGATTTTTTGTTATAGATTTTGATAATCCAGTACAGCTGCACCTAACGTTTTAGCAGCAATTAACATCGCTTCTTCACGGAAATCGAATTTTGCATGATGATGAGCATATGCAGTACCTTCAGGCATTGCACCTGTAAAGAAGAATACACCAGGTACTTTTTCTAGATAGTAAGAAAAATCTTCCCCAACCATAAGTGGAGCGCATTCAAGTACTTCATTAACACCAGGAATATCCTTCGCGATGTCAAAAAGGAAAGCAGACTCTTTCTCATGATTGACAACAGCTGGATAGCCCCTAATGTATTCGAACGTGTAGGCACAATCAGCTGCAAGGCAAGTACCTTTAATAATACGTTCAATTTCAGCTTCCACTAAATCACGGACTTCAGGTAAAAATGTACGAACAGTACCTGACATTTTAGCTTCCCCCGCAATAACATTAAAAGTATCTCCAGCGTGGAAGGAACCAATTGTTACTACAGCCGATTTAATAGGGTCAACTCTGCGAGAGACGATTTGCTGTAAATTTGTAACAAGTTGTGCACCAATTGTTACTGTATCAATCGTATCTTGTGGCATTGCACCATGTCCACCGCGGCCTTGTATAGAAATTTCGAAGCGATCTGCTGAAGCCATCATAGGTCCTGAGCGATGTTCAATAGTGCCAAACGGTGTTTGTGACCATAGATGTGTGCCAAAAACAGCATCGACACCATCCAAGCAGCCCGCTTCCACCATAGGTTTTGCCCCACCAGGTGCTATTTCTTCAGCATGTTGATGAATGATGACATATTCACCAGCTAGCTGATTGCGCATTTCATGAAGTGCTTTTGCAAGTTGTAGTAATGAGGCAGTATGACCATCATGACCACAAGCATGCATAACACCAGCGACAGTTGATTTATAGGGAACATCGTTTAATTCTTGAATAGGAAGTGCATCAAAATCTGCTCGCAGTGCAATTGTTTTACCAGTTTTTCCGCCTTTAATGCGTGCAACAACGCCGTTACCACCAACATTTGCTTCATAAACTACACCGAGCTCATCGTAAAACTTTTGTATATATTTAGCTGTTTCAGTCTCTTCAAAAGATACTTCAGGATGCATATGTAAATGGCGACGAATTTGCACCATATCTTTATAAGAAGCATCTAGTTTATCAAAAAGTTGTATTTTCATTTGCTATACCCCGCTCATAGATAGTTTTTTGCTTAACTTCTATTATAGCAAAAAAAGCCGAGTGCCTGACTCGACTTTAGTAATTAATCTTTAGTTTCTTCATTTTTAGCAGTGGTATAGGTTGTTGCATATGCCTTACTTGTGAAAATATTACGATTTTCAATACCTTCAAAAGCAACACGATTTTCAAAAGCGTCTTTATAGGCATTCGATGCTTTCCAAGCTTCAAATGAGTTTGGACCAGTCCATTCAGTTAAGGCAATATAAGTTTCGGAATTTAGTGGTTTAAGTAAGCGGTATGCTTTGAGACCAGGGTCTGATTCAATTATATGAGACCGACTTAAAAAGCGATGTTCAAATAGTGGACGACCTTCATCAGAAATAGGAAGATGATTCAGTACAAAAAAACCTTGATCTTCTAATTGATTAATTGAATCGATTACTTCGTAGCTTCGAGGGGTTTGAAATACTGATTTTCCCTCTGTCTCATGTAGTAACATAGAGTTACCTGAGCCATGTAATACAATCATTTTTTCATTTGGGTATTTGTTTCGTAAGCTCTTCATAAATTCTGGTGTTCCAGATGTTAAATAAATATTCAATAATAACGCCTCCTGTTCAGTTTGAGTGTTCTTGGACTATTTTCAGTTTCGGTAGTAAGTTGCTTTAGCCTTGAGCTGTACGTTTTCCGTAGTGTTTCAAGCTTCAAGCGAGTGTACTTCGAGGTCACTTAAGGTCATAGGATGTGGGTCACATAACTGTCGTGTACTCAGATTACCTTACTGAAATCGAAAGCTTTTAGCATTCTTTTGTATAATATATTTTGACGTAGCTTATATTAATTAAACATTATAGTGTACATAATTAATAATTGTATGTTTGATATATCGATAAAAAGCAAAATATATTAAAAGGATTTAAGTATTTTTAGATTGTCAGACATCTTTGTCAAAAAGATGTCAACATTACAAACATTTTTATGACATTTCGGTCTGAAAACTATACAATAACATAGGAAACGACTATAGTGAAAACGGATACGAAAGTCGAAATGATTAACTTATATATATGAAGGGAATGAATCTGTTCATGAGAACGATTAATGATACGCTTTTACGCGCAGCACGTGGAGAGAGGACAGCCTATACACCTGTTTGGTATATGCGTCAAGCAGGACGTTCACAGCCTGAATACCGTAAGATTAAAGAAAAATACTCACTTGAGGAAATTACACATCAACCGGAATTGTGTGCATATGTAACACATTTACCAGTGCAAAATTATAATGTTGATGCAGCTATTTTATATAAAGATATCGTAACACCACTACCAGGTATGGGTGTTGATGTGAAAATTAAAGCAGGTATTGGTCCAGTGATTTCAAATCCAATTCGCTCTGTAAAGGATGTAGAAGCTTTACGCGAATTTAATCCTGAAGAACATGTACCATTCGTGCTTGATACAATAAAACTTTTAACGGAAGAACAACTAGATGTACCCTTAATTGGTTTTGCAGGCGCTCCATTTACACTTGCAAGCTATATGATTGAAGGCGGTCCTTCTAAAAGCTACAGCTTAACAAAATCATTCATGGTATCAGAGCCACAAGCTTGGTTCATGCTAATGGACAAGTTAGCAGATATGATAATAGTGGATATTAAAGCGCAAGTTGGAGCAGGAGCTAAAGCGTTCCAAATTTTCGACTCATGGGTTGGTGCACTAAGTAAAGAAGATTACCGTATCTTCATTAAACCAGTTATGACAAGAATTTTTAGTGAACTAAAAGAGTTAGATGTCCCAATGATTACATTTGGAGTAGGTGCAAGTCACTTAGCGATGGAATGGCATGACTTACCAGTAGATGTTATTGGCTTAGATTGGCGTTTACCAATTAAAGAAGCGCGTGCTATGGGTATGACTAAACCGGTACAAGGTAACTTAGATCCAACATTATTATTAGCTGATTGGTCTATCATTGAAGAAAGAACAAAAGCAATTATTGACCAAGGCTTAGAAGTACCAGGTCATATTTTTAACCTTGGACATGGTGTTTTCCCTTCAGTAGATCCAGATGTCTTAAAACGTTTAACAACACTTATCCATGAATATAGTGCAGAACAAGTAAAAGTACGTTTTTAATAAGTAGCAAATAACTTTTTGAGGTGAAATTACAATGAGAAAAACAATGGGCTTATTAGTTATGGCTTATGGTACACCAAACAACGAAGATGAAATTGAAGCATATTATACACATATTCGCCATGGTCGCAAACCTAGCGAAGAGTTAATCGAAGATTTACGTAGTCGTTATCAAGCTATCGGTGGTATTTCGCCTCTTGCTGAAACAACTCGTAATCAAGCAGCAGCTTTATGTGCACGTTTAAATGAAGTACAAGATGAAGTAGAGTACAAATTATATATTGGTCTAAAACATATTGCACCATTCGTAGAGGATGCAGTTGAAGCAATGCATAAAGATGGAATTACTGAAGCAGTTTCCATCGTACTCGCACCACACTTTTCAACATTCTCTATTAAATCGTACAATGGACGTGCGAAAGAAAAAGCTGAAGAATTAGGTGGTTTAACAATCACTTCAGTTGAAAGCTGGTACAAAGAGCCGAAATTCATCCAATATTGGACAGAAAAAATTAACGAAGCGTTTGCTGAAATGTCAGCAGAAGAACGTAAAACAGCTTGCCTAATTGTTTCTAACCATTCATTACCGGAAAAGATTGTTAAAATGGGTGACCCGTATGCGGATCAATTACATGAGACAGCTAATATTCTTCAAAAAGAAACAGGGGTAGAACATATGGAAGTAGGCTGGCAAAGTGCTGGTCAAACACCCGAGCCTTGGCTTGGACCAGATGTTCAAGATTTAACTCGCGAACTATACAATGAAAAAGGCTTCCGTTCATTTGTTTATACACCAGTTGGTTTTACTGCGGAACATTTAGAAGTATTGTATGACAATGACTACGAATGTCGTGTTGTTTGTGAAGAATTAGGTGCTAACTACCGTCGTCCAGCTATGCCAAACGATCATCCATTATTCATCGATGCTATGGTTGATGTTATTAATAAAACGTTATCTCAAGCCTAATAGAAAGTGATGATTGATGTGACTGAACAAAAGCAAAGAGTAGCCGTTATCGGTGGTGGGATTACAGGCTTAGCTGCTGCGTTCTATTTGCAACAAGAGGCTAAAGAGAAAAAACTTCCATTAGAAATAGTACTGATTGAATCTTCTCATCGTTTAGGTGGCAAGATTCAAACTGTACGTAAGGACAAATTTATCATTGAACGTGGTCCAAACTCATTTGTTGATAATAATAATTGCATGTCCAAATTAGTAAAAGACTTAGGTATCGAAGACCAACTTATTCGAAGTGAAGCAGGTCAAACTTACATTACAGCCAACGAAAAACTATATCCAGTACCAGCAGAATCAATTTTAGGGATTCCCACAAAGTTATCTTCCTTTTTAGCTTCTGATATTGTGTCATGGAGTGGTAAAGTACGTGCTACATGTGACCTATGGCTTCCACGGTCCAGAATACAAGAAGATCAGCCATTAGGGAAATTTATGCGAAGAAGGTTTGGTAAGGAGACTGTTGAGAATATTATCGAACCACTTTTATTAGGTGTTTCTGCTGGAGATATAGATCAACTTAGTCTACAAGCGAATTTTCCAAAGCTTATCGAAATGGAAGAGGAATATAGAAGTTTAATAATAGGGATGAAAAATGCACCTTCTGATATTATTATTAATGAATCGCAAGGTAATAAAAAGCGTCCTTTCCAAACTTTTGAAAATGGTCTTGAAACGTTGATTGAGGCATTAGAAGCTCGGCTAATAGATACGACTATTTTGAAAAGTGTCAAAGTGGAATCGATTGCAAAGACAGCGCAACAGGTAACATTATCTCTGAATAATAAGACCTCAATTGCAGCGGATGCAGTAATATTAGCTACACCACATCTGATAACCCAAAAAATGTTTGCCAATCAAGGTTTATTACAAGGATTGCAAGAAATTCCCCTATCCACTGTCGCTACTGTTTCGATGGCATTTCCCATTGAAGCAATAGATGAAAATTTTGCTGGTTCTAGATTCGCTGTTCCGCGTAATAGTGATTTTTCAATTACATCGTGTTTATTGACACATCGAAAATGGCCGTCATTTGTTCCAGATGGCTATGCGTTGTTGGAAGTCTCTGTAGGACGTTCTGGAGATGAAGCAATAGTAGATTTATCGGATAGTGAGATTGAGAAGATTGTATTACAAGATTTAAATAGAGTGACCCTGATAAAAGGAAGTCCTTTGTTTACAGTTGTTTCAAGATGGAAAGAAACTATGCCTCAATATACAGTTGGGCACGCTCAGCGCGTGGAATTAGCCAAACAAGATTTAATTGAACACTTTCCAACAGTGAAGTTGGCAGGAAGTTCGTATGAGGGTACAAGCTTACCAAATTGTGTTGACAACGCTCGAAGCGCAGTGGATGAGCTATTAATAAAATTATTTGAATAATAAAGTCGTTCTTTTCGTTGGTTTACATATAGCCTACAAAAGAGCGATTTTTTTTTGACTTTAGGCCCACAGGATGTGGGTCATGCAACCGTTGCGACAGGATGTCGCGAACTTAGGTTGCCTTCCTTTATTTTTGGCACAAAAGCTGGAAAGATGCTTTTGTTTCGAGTCCTCCAGTGCCTGTCGGGAGCCCACAGGATGTGGGTCACATAACCGTTGCGACACGAAGTCGCGAACTTAGGTTATGTTCCTTTAAACGGGCGTCCTCAGCTTTTCAGAGTCCAGTTCCAAGCGCTAGCTGCTCGAGGTCGCTTCGGTCTCTCGGCACAAGACTGAAAGTTCGTCTTGTGTTCGAGCCCTCCAGCGCTTGTCGGGGGCCCACAGGATGTGGGTCACATAACCGTTGCGGCAGGACGCCGTGAACTTAGGTTATGTTCCTTTAGAAGGGCGATTTCAGCATTTCAGAGTGTCCAGCTTCAATCGCCAGCCCTTCGAGGTCACTTAGGCCCACAGGAAGTGGGTCATGCAACCGTTGCGGCACGATGTCGCGAACTTAGGTTGCCTTCCTTTATTTTCGGTCAAAAACTGAAAAGATGTTTTTGATTCGAAGGTTCCAGTGCTTGTCAGGGCTGAACGGGCGATTTCAGCTTTTCATTTTGTTCACAAATTGCTTTGCTTTCTTTCATTATTATTTCACATTTATACAGTATGATAAAAAGGGGAGGGGTGATGGGATTGAGAAAGAGTGTTACGGTCATCATATTATTTGTTTTACTGTTTCTTTTTGGGTGTGGAAAGGATGCGTACCCTGCGATTCCAGCAGATACTTCCTTTATTGCAGCAGTCAATATACAGCAGCCTTCAATAACTTTTGTGAATAAAAATCTTAAGATTTTTGCTACTTGGCAATTAGAGAAAGCTTACACAGGAGCTACTTTGATTGGTCAACAATATATATTACTTTATGGTAATCAATTAGAGAGTGCAGATGTTTTTAATTTAACTACCGGAGAAATTACGTATTCCATTGAAACTGGAGTTGGAGTGACGAATGCGATTTATGCACAGGATAAGAAAATGTTCTATATTGCAAATGGTAAAACAAATCGTGTTACATCTTTCACTGCTCAAGGAGAGCAAGTCGCTGAGCAGAAGGTTGGGAATTATCCTATGTCTATGCTAATCCATGGACAAAATTTGTATGTAGTTAATTATAAAGATACAAAACTTTCGGTCCTTGATGCAAAGTCTCTTGAAACAAAGGATAAGTGGCAGATTCCAAAATCCTCTCACGGAATGGCAGCTTTAGATAAAAGAAGAGAACTATGGCTTGGTGGACACGGTGCAGGGATGAAGCCGAATACTACAGTCGATATTTTTGATATAGATAATGGCAAGAAGAATCGTGAGATTTCACTACCTATGATGCCAATCGGTTTTGCGGTAGATAATGACCGAATATTTGTCGTCAGTCATGGGCAAAGTCAATTATATGAAGTAAATGGTGAAGGACATATAATGAATAAACAAGAAATTGGTGCGAATCCTTTTGCGGTACAACTTTTTGAACAATATGTCGTAGTGGCAGGGTACGATGATCAAACGTTATACTTTATGAAAAATAATAACGTTACAAAGAAAATTAAAGTTGATAAAGGTCCATTTCAATTGATTGTAAGGGAGATGAGCGAATGACATCTATTCTAATTGTAGATGATGAACAAGATATGAGAAATTTAATCGATATAATGTTGAAAAAGTCAAGATTTCAAACGCTACAAGCTGAAAATGGCCACGTTGCTATTAATATCCTCTCTCAAGAGAATGTCGATTTAGTGTTGCTTGATGTTATGATGCCGGGTATAGATGGTTTTCAAGTATGCGAAGAAATCCGTAAGACTTCGAATGTACCGATTATTTTCCTGACTGCAAAGGATGCGAATGAGGACAAAGTAAAAGGTTTAACGATTGGTGCCGATGATTATATAGTAAAACCATTTACTTCCACTGAGCTAGTAGCTCGAATCGCAGCTGTATTGCGACGCATGGGAAATACTCCTGTGGAAATGGACGTAAAGCATTTATGCAAAGGTACAATTGATTTGGACGAGGTATCGAGAAAAGTATTTGTAGCTGGAAATGTAATTCCACTAACGCTAAAAGAATTTGATTTACTACATTTATTTATGACAAATGAAAATACGGTTTATACACGGGAACAATTATTAGAGAGTTTATGGGGCATAGAATATGCAGGGGGAACCAGAACAGTAGATACACATATTAAAACACTTCGATTAAAACTAGGAAAAGAAGCTGGTAAATTTATTCATACTGTATGGGGGCTAGGGTATCGTTTTGAGGTAGGAATATGAAAAAGCTATCATCGCGCATTTGGGCAATGATTTTAATTTTCTTAACACTAACGGTTCTTTTTATGTACATACTAACCCATTTTTTATATGAACGATTGTATGTCAAAGATACGGAACAGTCGATGATTGAAGTTGGGGAGAAATTGGCAACAATTTATGAGGGTGGTAAAGTAACCGACGATTTAATCGAGCAAATTGATAATTATAACAACTATTCAGATATCTCTGTATTTGCCGTAAGAAATCCACGTGAACTAAGTGCTTGTGTACCATTTGATATTGATTATAAAACATTGATTGGTGCAGACGAGCGACAACAGCTTCTACAAGAACAAGCTGTTACTAAGATGGGATATGAGGAGCGCTTTGACCGGCAAATTATTTCTGTCATAATACCGCTAACAGATCAAAATCGTTTAGAAGGCATTATTTATATCTATTTTCCATTAGCGAAAATATCGGAATTGGCATCTAAAGAAGTTATTTTTTTATTAGGAAGTGCAGCGGTATTTTTAATAATAGTAGGTTTTGGTATTTATAAAGGAATAGGGCATATTATGAAGCCGCTTAATGCTTTGCAAAATGCGGCAGAGAAGATGGCTGACGGGAATTATGAAACGAGAGTACGAGTTACATCTAAGGACGAAATAGGCCGGTTATCAGAAACCTTTAATAAAATGGCGACCGCTATTCAACAAGAGGATGAAGCGAAAAGAAGTTTTTTAGCTACTGTATCACATGAATTGCGAACTCCTATTAGTTATGTAAAAGGATATGGAGAAGCTATTAAAGAAGGGATAATTCCTGAACAAGAACAGCATGAGACGATTTCCTTAATCGTTCGAGAAGCTAATCGTATGGAGAAGCTGACAAATGAATTGTTACAATTATCACGAGCAACTAACTTATCTGAACCTATTGCATTATATCCGTTGCCGCTTGCTGAAACTGTTCGTGAGGTAGTGTTATTAACAGAGCAACAAGCACATAAAAAGGACATGCAGGTGAATGTTAATGTTAGTGATGAAATCATCGTCAATGCAGATGAAGAAAAGTTAAAGCAAATTTTCATCAACTTAATTGAAAATGCATTACGGTATTCTAATAAGAACACATCGATTGAAATCACTGCAAAAGCTAATGGGAAATTGGCTAATATTCAAATAGAAGATCATGGAATTGGTATTCCAGCTGAAGATCTACCTCATGTAACAGAGAGGTTTTATAGAGTAAATAAAGCGAGAAGCCGTAGTGATGGCGGAAGTGGATTAGGTCTTTCAATTGTTGATCAGCTTGTCAAATTGCATGATGGTACTTGGCAAATCGATAGTGAGTTTGGAGAAGGGACAACGATTACAATACAAATACCAATGGTAGAGGAGTTTTAATGATGAAGAAATGGATAATTGGTTTATTAGTAATAACAGGTTTACTAGCAGGGTGTAATGATAAAAAGCAAGAAGACCATGTGTCACACAATGAAGGAACAACTGTAGAAGTAAAAGTTGATATCTTAACACCTGAAAAAGTGGATGCAAATAAAGAAATTGAATTAGCTGCACATGTAACACAAGGTGGAGAAGATGTGAATGATGCAGATGATGTGAAATTTGAAGTATGGGAATCAGGTATGCGTGAAGATGGACAAATGATTGAAGGTAAACTCGATCAAAAAGGCGAATATAAAGCGAGTATTACTCTAGACCATGATGGTGTTTACTATATGTTTGCTCATACGAATGCTCGAGGCCTTCATGTCATGCCAAAACAAAAATTAATTGTGGGTAATCCAGATATGAGTAAAGTGAAAGAAGAATCAAAAGAAGGCTCAAAAGGTATGAATCATATGGATATGCATGATAAAAAAGATGAAAAAACATCTGATCATTCATCAAAATAAAATAGCGAACTAATTTGTATGAAAAACACTTGCAACTTTCATTTGTTGCGTGTAGAATAAATGACCAGATGACTAAAATAGTTTTCTGGTCATTTTTATTTAATACGGAAGTGGGTGAGAAACAAAATGGACCGCAGACAAGAAATACTAGAAGCGGCTTCGAAGTCATTTTCTCTTTTTGGATATAAAGCTACAACAATGGATCAAGTAGCGAAAATCGCGAACGTAGGGAAAGGAACTATTTATACTTTTTTTAGTAATAAAGAAATCCTTTTTCAAGAGATTGTCGTGAAAATGATTCAAGAAATGAAAACGGCAGCGGATGAAGCAATCTCAGCTGAACAGACATTCCAGCAAAATGCACATGCGGTGTTAATGAAAGTTTTAGAGTTTCGAGAAGTACACCTTCTGTATGCGAAATTGATTGAAGAAGAAAAGGAACTTAGAACACCTGCTGTGAAACATGTGCTCATTCGAATTGAACAAGAGGTTATTAACTTTGTTGGTGATAAAATTAAAACAGCCATTATCAAAGGGGAAATTCGGGAATGTGAACCAGATCTAGTTGCATATCTTTTACTAAAAGCGTATTTCGGCTTTGTAGCTGACTGGGGAGAAACGCATGATTTTGAACTATCAGAAGAGAAAATAGCTTCAATGTTTCGAGATACCATTTTTCGAGGTCTCTTACCTTGAGACTCTTTTTTTGAATAAAAACGACTGGTTGAGAGATATAGTCACTTAGTTTTATAGGAGGAATGAAGAATGATTAAGGCAGAGTTTGCGAAAATTCTCCGCACGAAAAAAATGCTAATTGCTATTATTGCAGTTCTTTTCGTTCCTGTACTATATGCAGGTATGTTCCTATGGGCTTTCTGGGATCCATACGCAAATTTACAGGATTTACCGGTAGCTCTTGTCAACAATGATAAAGGTGCCGAAATAGAAGGAACAGAAAAGCAATTAGGTAACGATTTAGTAGATAATTTAAAAGATAGTAAAGAATTTGAATTTGTTGAAGTATCTAAGGCAAAAGGAGAGGAAGGATTAAAAGATCGCGATTATTATATTTTAATTGAAATTCCTGAAGACTTCTCAAAAAATGCTGGTACTTTATTAGAAGATACTCCTGAACAAATGAAAATTATTTACCGACCAAATGAAGGATACAACTTCTTAGGTGGGCAAATCGGTAATACAGCAATGGAGCTTGTGCGTGCTGAAGTAAATAAAAAAGTTTCTGCTACTTATGCTGAAACACTATTTGATAATATTGCAAAATTAGGAGACGGTTTCGGGGATGCAGCAGATGGTGCTGGTAAACTTGAAAATGGCTCGAAAAAATTAAAAGACGGTGCTAGCCAATTAAATGATGGTATCGGAACTGCTACAGATGGTGCTACTCAGCTAAATGATGGCGCTAAAACAGCTGCAAAAGGATCATCAGATTTAAAAACTGGTATTGATTCAGCTGCAGAAGGTGCAGTTAAATTGAACGAGGGTGCTTTATCTTTAGCAAAAGGATCAACAGAATTAAACACTGGTATTCTTACTGCTAAAAACGGTTCAAGCCAATTACAATCTGGTTCAACAGAATTGAAAAAAGGTACCGCTACTTTAGTAAAAGGTTTAGAAGGCAATACATCAAACATTAACGCTTTAAATGATGGTGCACAAAAAGTGAATACAGGCGTTGGCACTTTAAGTGCTGGTTTAGGTCAATTAGCACCAGGTGCACAAAATGTTTCTGCAGGAGTTACAAAACTTGTAGATGGTCTGGGTGCTATGACTGCAAAAGTGCCAGCCTTGCAACAGGGCGTTAAGGATACAAATGATGGAGTTACAGAATTAAGTGCAAACACAAAAAAATTAGCAATGGGTACGAAACAACTAATTGCTCAAATTAATGCTATGGATATTCCAGAAGCACAAAAACAAGCTTTACTAAAAACAGCAGGAGCAATTGATACATCAGTTGATAATTTAAGTGCAGGCGCAGGTAGATTAAATGCCGGTACAGCAAAATTAAACGAACAAGTTTCTGCTATTCCAGTACCAAAACCTGAAGAAGCAACTTCACTAAAACAAGGTGCAGCAACAGTTGCAGCTGGTTTAGATAAAATGAATAAAACTGTTAGTGGAGAATTGGCACCTGGTACAAAAAAATTAGCTGGAGGTACTGATCAATTAGCTTCTAATTGGAGTACATCAATTGCAGGCGCTAAAAAATTAGATGCTGGAGCAGGTCAATTACAAGGCGGTTTAACAGACCTAGCTGGTGGTATGGATAAATTACAATCAGGTTCATCACAATTAGCCGACGGTTCATCACAACTTGCTAATGGTACACAATCATTAACAAGTGGTATGGGTCAATTACAAGATGGTTCTGGTAAACTAACAACTGGTTTAGTTACATTAAGTGGTGGTACAACATCACTTATTACAGGCCTAGATAAGCTACAAGATGGTTCAGGTAAATTAAAAGACGGTACATCTGAACTAAAAGATGGAACTAACACATTACAAGGGAAATTAAAAGAAGCGAATGAAACAGCTTCTGAAGTAAAAGCAACCCAAAAAACTTATGACATGGTTGGCGAACCAGTTGCGGTAGAGAAACACGAAATTAACGCGGTACCTAACTACGGTACAGGTTTCGCGCCATACTTCTTAGCACTTGGTCTATTTGTAGGTGCGCTATTAATTACAATTGTCTTCCCATTAGTGGAACCAGCTATTAAACCAATTAATGGTATCTCATGGTTCGCTAGTAAAGTTGCTGTCTTGGCAGTTGTTGGATTAGTTCAATCATTGGCTGCAGTGGCGATAGTTGTTTGGGGACTAGATCTTGAGCCTATGAATATGGGTGCTTTCGTCTTAATGGCGATAGTAACAAGTTATACATTCCTAGCATTGACTCAAATGTTAGTATCAATTTTCTCTGATCCAGGTCGTTTTGTAGCTATCCTAATCTTGATTCTACAATTGACAACAAGTGCAGGTACATTCCCATTGGAATTAGTACCTAAACCATTGCACATCTTTAATACGTTATTACCAATGACATACTCTGTTCAAGGATTTAAAGCTGCGATTTCTACTGGAGAAATGAGTTTCTTCTGGACAAATAGCGGTATCCTATGCGGCTTTATGGTAGGCTGTTTAGCTATTACATTCGGATACTTTGCATTAATCTTTAAAAAACGTCATTCGAATAGTGACGCTATAGCAGAATAATATTTAAAAAGGTTAAAGAGCGAAATGAGCTCTTTAACCTTTTTTGTTGAAATTTTTTATAAAAAGAAAAAAACGAAAAGAGTGGTTCAGGCTCTCTTCGCTTTTTCAAAAGTAAGTGATTTAATATAGGTTCATCTCTATGGTTCAAATAGTGATGAACATGAGCTTTCAATCGAATAGGGGAATTCGGATGATCAATAATTAACGATTAAAGAGAATTGCAATGTTCACAAGTGTTTGAATAGCACTCGCTTTGTTCTTCTATTTTCTCACCGCATACAGTGCATTGTTTTGCAGGCAAATTCTTGAAAAATTCAACGACATTTTCTAACATTGTGTTCCGCCTCCTAAGCAATCTGTTATATTACTGATTTGTTATAATGTATTGTATTATAATACAGATATTTATGTCAATACAAAAACCTAATTTTAAGTTAAAATAATTGTGGAGATACTAAAGAGGAGTGAAATGAATGTTTTTTATAGATAATAAGGGTATTACAGATCCACGTATTAACTTAGCAATTGAGGAGTATGCGTTAAAAACGATGGATGTAGAAAAAGATTCTTTCTTACTGTTCTATATCAATCAACCTTCAATCATTATTGGGCGAAATCAAAATACAGTAGAAGAGATAAATACAGATTATGTTGAAGAAAATGGTATTATCGTTGTACGCCGATTATCTGGTGGTGGCGCTGTGTATCATGATTTAGGAAACTTAAACTTCAGCTTCTTAACAAAAGATGATGGAGATAGCTTCCAAAACTTTAAAAAGTTCACGCAACCAGTTGTTGATGCGTTACAAAATATGGGCGTTAACTCGGAATTGTCAGGTCGTAACGATATTATGGCTGAAGGTCGTAAAATTTCAGGTAACGCACAATTCTCTACAAAAGGTCGTATGTTCAGTCACGGTACTTTGCTGTTTGATACAGAAATTGATGCAGTTGTCTCTGCATTAAAAGTGAAAAAAGAAAAAATTGAATCAAAAGGAATCAAATCGATTCGATCACGTGTTGCGAATATTGTAGAATTTATGAAAGAGCCAATGACAGTAGAAGAATTTCGTTTGGAAATCTTAAAATCGATATTCGGTGGCGAAGAGAATATTCAATATTATGAGTTAACAGATGAGGACTGGGCAAATATTCACAAATTATCTGAAGAACGTTATCAACAATGGGATTGGAACTATGGCCAATCACCAAAATTTAACGTACAACGCTCTCATCGATTCCAGTCAGGAAGCATTGATGTTCGATTAGAAGTTAAAAAAGGAGTTATGGAAGAAGTACATATTTTCGGCGATTTCTTTGGCGTTGGTGATATGGTAGATGTAGAACAAGCATTAGTTGGGAAAAAATATGAACGCAATGTTATTGAAGAAGCATTAAATACAATCGATATACCAACATACTTTGGTGGTGTTACGAAAGAACAATTTATACAATTGATTTATTAAAAAATTTGACAGCATAATGTTTGGAATTGCGGTCAAGATGAAGGGGAGAGTGGAATGAATACACATCGTATATTAATCGTAGAGGATGATTTGAAAATTGCTTCGTTACTTGCTGATACTTTACGCAAATATCATTATGAAGTAAAAACGGTTGAATCCTTTGATAACATCCTTGAAGAGTTTACGGCGTTCAATCCTCATCTTGTTTTGCTTGATATTAACTTACCTTCCTATGATGGATACTATTGGTGCCGTCAGCTAAGACAATTGACGACTTGTCCAATTATTTTCATATCAGCTCGTTCTGGCGAAATGGACCAAATTTTTGCTCTGGAAAATGGTGGAGATGATTTCATTACGAAACCATTTCATTATGAAATCGTGCTTGCAAAAATAAAGAGCCATTTACGTCGTTCATATGGAGAATATGCAACGAAGCAAGAAGAGAGAAATGTAAAGCTAGGTCAGCTTAATTTGTACTTAGAACGTATGGAATTGCATACGAAACAGGACCAAATTCCTCTTCAAAGGAAAGAATGTGTAATTTTGGAATTGTTGATGGGGCAAGCACCTAAAGTTGTTTCGCGAGAGAAATTACTAGAAGAGCTGTGGGATGATCAAGCATTTGTAGATGAAAATACGTTAAATGTCAATATGACACGTGTACGAAAAAAGCTGTCAGACTATGAAATACAGTCGACGATTGAAACTGTTAGAGGCGCTGGTTATCGCTTTGTATTACACTCAGAGGAGTCTTAATGATGCCGAATGTCAGATTGTTTCTGAAGGATAATATTACATTAGTCTTTTTTGAAGTGTTATTAGTGCTGTTCATTTTAGTGTTATTTTGGCTAGACGGCTTCAAAAATGTGGATACGGCAGTATATTCTATAGTGATTACGTTAATATTAACGTTCACATATTTAGCTACACGTTATATTATGCGTCAATCGTTTTATAAAAAGATATCTGTAAAGCCTAAAGCAATGGAAGATGCATTACAAAAAAATGCAAAAACGCCGGAGCATATGCAAACAGAGGTATTCATCCATACGCTTTATAAAATATATCAACTAGAAGTACAAGCATTATATGCAAAGCAAAATCGACATTTACAATTCATGAATCAATGGGTACATCAAATGAAAACACCTCTTGCTGTATTAGAGTTATTATTACAAGAAGAGGGCGAATTGGATAAGAAAAGTGTGCAAGAAGAAGTGGATCGTATGAAATGTGGTCTTGAGACTGTATTGATGAATGCGAGAATTGATACGTTTGAAGAAGATATGAAAATTGAACAAGTTGAGCTTCGTCAAATGGTTGTTGAGGCAGTAAATGAGCATAAACGATTATTTATTGCCCATCGTGTTTATCCTGATATTGCTATAGAGGAAAATCTTATGGTACCAACTGATTCAAAATGGATGAAGTTTATTATTGGGCAATTTATCACAAATGCAGTGAAATATACTTTTGAGGAAGGTAAGAAAGTATATTTATCGGCAGACTTAACGAAGGATCATATTGCACTGTCAATAAGAGATGAAGGTATAGGCATACCTGCATCAGATTTGAAGCGTGTAACACGTGCATTTTTCACAGGTGAGAATGGTCGTAAAATAGGTGAATCAACGGGAATGGGTTTATATTTAGCACAAGAGGTTTGTGATAAATTAGGTCACCCGTTACTAATTGAATCTGAAGTTGGGAAAGGGACAGAGATGACAATTTTGTTTAATCGGTCGTAGAGGCCCACAGGATGTGGGTCATGCAACTGTTGCGATAGGACGTCGCGAACTTAGGTTACGTTCCTTGAAACGGGCGTCCTCAGCATTTCAAAGTGTCCAGCTTCGGACGCCAGCTGCTCGGGTCACTTCGGTCTCTCGGACAAAAGCTGAAGAGATGCTTTTGTTTCGAGCCCTCCAGTGCTTGTCGCAGCTAAACGGGCGTCCTCAGCATTTCAAAGTGTCCAGCTTCAAGCGCCAGCCCTTCGAGGTCACTTAGGCCCACAGGATGTGGGTCATGCAACCGTTGCGGCACGATGTCGCGAACTTAGGTTGCCTTCCTTTATTCTCGGTCAAAAACTGAAAAGACGTTTTTGATTCGAAGGTTCCAGTGCTTGTCAGGGCTGAACGGGCGCTTTCAGCATTTCAAAGAAAGTGAGGTGGCATTTGTGTCTATCTTGAAAATTGATGAAGTTACAAAAGTTTATGAAGGAAAAGTGACGCACAGAGCGCTTAATCAGCTGAGTTTTGAAGTTGAGAAAGGCGAGTTTTTGGCTGTCATGGGTCCATCTGGCAGTGGTAAAACTACGTTGCTAAATGTTGTCTCGACAATAGATACGCCTACGTCAGGTGAAATTACCTTAGATGGCATTAAGCCTCATGAGTTGAAAAAGAATGAACTGGCTTATTTTCGACGCCGTCAACTTGGCTTCGTGTTTCAAGATTTCAATTTATTACAAATGCTAACGGTTGAGGAAAATATGGTGTTACCTTTAACATTGGATAATATGAATGTTGAGCTAATGGAGGAGCGGGTGCATAATGTATCCAAGCAATTAGGCATCCAGTCAATATTAGAGAAACGTCCAAACGAAATTTCAGGCGGGCAAGCTCAAAAGACAGCAATTGGACGGGCTCTTATCCATAAACCATCTCTAATTTTAGCAGATGAACCAACCGGAAACTTAGACTCTAATTCCTCAAGAGATGTGTTAGAGCTGTTAGGCCGCATTAATAAAAAAGAGGGTACGACAATTGTAATGGTGACACATGATCCGATTGCAGCAAGTTATTGCGATCGTGTGCTATTTATCAAAGATGGTGAGTATTTCAATGAAATATATAAAGATGATCACCGTCAGACATTTTTCCAAGGAATTTTGAATGTGCTCAGTCTATTGGGAGGTCATGTCGGTGACTTTTCGACAGTTCGCCTACCGTAATGTAATAAGAAATTACCGAGTTTATGCAGCATTTTTTATGTCGAGCGTATCCTCCGTTATGGTGTTTTTTATATACTCGATGCTCATGTTTCACCCTAAGGTAGAGGATGAGTTTCTAAGAGAAATTGCGTTCCAAGGAATGTTTATCGCAGAAGTCATATTGGTGTTATTTATGATGTTCTTCTTATTTTACTCAATGCGTGCGTTTCTTCAGGCTCGTTCCAAGGAATTTGGTTTACTAATGCATCTTGGAATGGAAAAACGTCAGTTAAATAAGCTGGTATTACTTGAGACGGTAATTATTGGAGTAACTTCGATTGTTGTGGGGATTGTTTTTGGCTATGCCTTTGCCAAATTCTTTTTTATGATTGTTCGTGAAATTTTGCTAATTGATAGCTTACCATTGTATTTTTCATGGGAGCCATTTGCTTTAACAATTGGAACATTTACAAGTTTATTTGTAATCATTTCGTTTGTTAGTGTGATGTTCATAAGAGATCGTGATGTTATCGATTTGTTAAAAGGTTATTGGCGCAATGAAGAGACTGCCTCTTATTCGAAATGGCGAGCTATTTTAGGGCTATTACTGCTAATAACTTCTTATGTTTTGGGTTCATTTACGACACAAGAACGCTTAATAATTTTATTAGCTATATTACCACCTTTAGCGAGTTTGGGTACGTATTTGTTTTTCACCGATTCATTGCAGTGGTTGATGTCATTTGTACGTTCGCGTAAGAAGATGTATTGGCACAAATATCGGTTAATAACCGTTTCAGAAGTGTCAATTATTATGCGTGAAAATGCGCGTATGTTTTTTATCTCTTCAATGGTCTCAACCTTGGCTTTTTTAGCTATGGGTACTCTGATTTCCATGTCGACATTTACTCATCAGTTTCATCGGCTAAATCCATTAGGCCTCGTCTATTCAAGTAAAATAGACAATCCTTATGAAGAAGCACATATTAATAGTTTGACAAAAGAATTAGAAGCTAAAGGGCTTTCTTATCATTTAAATAAGTTTACGGTTAAACGTCAAACATCTTCAAATACTCAACAGCCGGTAAAGATTATTCAACAATCAGATATTAATCGACTGGCACTTGTATTTGGTTATCCTGTTGTTAATTTGGATCAAGGAGAGGCCATTTTTTTAGCTTACTCTGAGAAGTCCTTGGAGGAATTAAGGAATAAGAAAGTCAGGACAGTATTACAAGAAAATAGTATTCCACTCTTCATCAATTCAGTTTATCCACGTGTTCTTTTTTCTCCTACTGAGCTTGGAACGAATGTCGTTGTTATAAATGATGATGATTTCAATTTAATCGATGAGGCAATGGTTGGAGCAAATGCTGCACAGTCCACGAATCACTTGTATGTATTTCATGTGCCACAATGGACAGCTACAAAGACTATTGGATTGGAGTTAGATTCGATGGTGACTGATGCTTACCTGAATAATCATCAAGAAGAATTACCGTTTTATTTTGAGAATTCGGGTTTAGATTATTCATTCATTCGTTCGACGTTTGCTTTGTTGCTGTTTATAGGATTATTAGCAGCTTCAGTGTTTTTCTTAGCATCGGGTAGTTTTATTTACTTTAAATTATATACCGGTTTAGAGCGTGACAAGCAACAATTTAATGCGTTAAGGAGAATGGGGATTACAGAAAGAGAACTACGGAAAATTGTTAATAGACAGTTAATACCACAGTTCTTTTTACCGTGGGGTCTTGCAATGTTGCACAGTACATTTGCATTTATGTCATTACAGGCATTTTGGATAGGTATTGCAGAGCTTTCAATATTGAGGGAAATATTAATCGTTCTAGGAGCAATTACTTGTGTTCAATTTTTATATTTCTATTTAATTCGCTGGCGATATTTATCCCACATTCGCTAATGCTATAGGGTTAAGTAAGTCTATCAATTACCGATGGTGGTTGATAGGCTTTTTTTTGATGGTATTAAGTGCGGAATTTGATTGATGCGTTGTGAGGTAGATGTAAATAGTCGATCTAGTGTACTAAAAGTAGTTTGGCGATACTTCTTTATGTAATAAATGGCTGTCTATTGTTTTATTTTGTAAATTTTTATATAATGTAGACAGAAATGAATGGCTATTCATTCTATTCTGACAAAGGGGGAGATGAGTATATGAATTTAGTTTCGGCAGTTCATAAAACATCAATAGAGCAACCGGAAAAGATTGCGTATCATTTTATGGGGAAAGATACGAATTATGGTGAATTTGAAGAATCGGTTGCACGCTTTGCTTCAGCATTAAAGGGATTAGGGGTAGGGAATGGGGATCATGTTGCTTTGTTACTTGGCAATACACCTCATTTTTTAATTTCTTTATATGCAACAATGCGCGTAGGGGCAACTGCAATTCCGATTAATCCAATTTATACACAAGATGAGATTACGTATATAGTACGTAATGGGGATGCTAAAGTAGTTATTGCATTAGATGCATTATTACCAGTAGTGAAAGTAGGAGTTAATGCCTTTCCGAATGTAGAGGCATTTATTGTATGTGAAACTGCTCCTGAAACAGCAGCTAAGCTTTCAGAGTTAGAAAGTCCTGTGAAAGAAAAAGTAAGATCATTTTCAATGTTACTTGCTTCATCTTCTGCAGATTTTGAGCCTACTGAATTAGATCCAGAAGATACAGCTATTATTTTGTATACGTCAGGAACGACAGGACAACCCAAGGGGGCTATGTTAACACATAAAAACTTATATTCAAATGCGCGTGATGTAGCAGAGTATTTAACTATTTCACCTGAAGATCGTGTGATTACGGCTTTACCGGTCTTTCATGTGTTTGCTCTTACAGTAGTAGTAAATGCACCTCTATTAAATGCAGCAACATTATTAATTGTACCTAGATTCAGTCCGAAAGACGTATTTGACATTGCCAAAGAGCAAAAGGCTACCGTTTTTGCAGGTGTACCTACGATGTACAATTTCTTATATCAATTCCCTGAAGGTAATCCAGAAGATTTCTCGTCTCTACGTTTAGCTATTTCTGGAGGTTCTTCTCTTCCAGTTGCATTGCTACATAATTTTGAGGATAAGTTTAATGTACGTATTTCTGAAGGGTATGGCTTATCTGAGGCATCGCCAGTAACCAGCTTTAATCCGCTTGATCGTGAGCGCAAGCCAGGTTCAATTGGTACGAATATCGTCAATGTAGAAAACAAAGTATTCAACCAATTTGGTGAGGAAGTATCTGTTGGTGAAGTAGGAGAGCTTGTTGTCAAAGGGCCTAATGTGATGAAAGGCTATTATAAAATGCCAGAAGAGACCGCTGCAACCATTCGTGATGGTTGGTTATATACAGGTGATCTTGCGAAAATGGATGAAGAAGGTTACTTTTATATTGTTGATCGAAAGAAAGATATGATCATAGTAGGTGGCTTCAATGTGTATCCTCGTGAGGTGGAAGAAGTACTATACGCACACCCAGGTATCATGGAAGCGGCAGTAATTGGATTACCTGATCTCAATTTTGGTGAAGAAGTCTTTGCGTATGTGGTGTTAAAAGATCCTAATCTAACTACTGAAGATATTTATGAATATTGTAAAGAAAAGTTAGTGAAATATAAAATACCTAAGCAAATTGAAATTATTGAAGAGCTACCTAAAAATACGACTGGAAAAATTTTGCGTCGTTCATTGAAAGAACATGCTCTAAATAAATAATAAAAAGGAGATTCCGTTTTGGAATCTCCTTTTTTTATGGTTTTTTATAAATTAATTGATACATAATAAATACAAATAAAATCCATATTGGACCGACAATAAGCGCGATTCGAGTATCTGGGAAGTATGCCATTAAAATCATGACAAGTGATAGAAAGGCAAGAGCTAAATATGATCCGAACGGATACATAAATGCTTTATATTTTAACTTAGATACTTGCGTTTTTG
The DNA here is from genome assembly GCF_055456015.2 of Viridibacillus sp. d25.2. NCBI lineage: Bacteria > Bacillati > Bacillota > Bacilli > Caryophanales > Caryophanaceae > Viridibacillus > Viridibacillus sp. d25.2. The sequence continues at coordinate 904,302 of NZ_CM196652.1, forward strand.
ACAATGTTTTACGGAATTTTAATTGAGTAATTAAAATAATTCCCCATGTCCAAATTGCTCCAAAAGTAGATATACTAGTTACCCATACGAATACCTTTTCAGCGACAAAATAGTTCAGTGCCACGCCGATTAGTAATACAAAAGCAGATGCCATAATGGCTGTGGCGGGTACTCCACCTTTACTAATTTTCGCAAATACTTTTGGTGCTTGTTTTTGTTCAGCCAAGTTAAAGAGCATACGGCCAGTACTGAAAATACCGCCATTACAGCTAGATAATGCGGCTGTTAAAACAACAAAGTTAATAATTCCTGCAGCATAACGTAAACCGATTTTATCAAACATTAAAACGAAAGGACTACCTGTAGAGCCAACTTCATTCCAAGGATAAATCGACATGATTACAAGTAATGCACCTACATAGAATAATAAAATACGCCAAAGTACAGTATCAATTGCTTTAGGAATAACTTTTTCAGGATTTTTAGCTTCACCAGCTGTAATCCCGATCATTTCGATACCTAGGTATGCGAACATTACTATTGGTAAGGACATGAAAACACCTTGTATTCCATTAGGGAAAAATCCACCATGACTCCATAAATTACTAAAGCCAACAGCAATACCACCGTTACCAATACCAAATAAAATAACACCTAAGCCAAGTACAATCATCGAAATAATTGCAAGGATTTTAATAAGTGCAAACCAAAATTCAAATTCACCATAAGCTTTTACAGCAATTAAATTCACCATAACCATGACAATTAATGCGGCTAATGCCCATAACCATTTTGGGGAATCGGGGAACCAAAGTTGCATGTACACGCCAACAGCCGTAATTTCAGCCATACAAGTAACAATCCACAAGAACCAATAGTTCCAGCCTGTAATAAATCCGGCTAGTGGACCTAAATAATCTCTAGCATAGCGACTAAATGAACCCGCAACTGGATTGTTTACGGCCATTTCGCCAAGTGAACGCATAATAATGAAAATAACAGCACCACCAAGTGCATAAGCTATTAAAATAGCTGGTCCAGCTAATTTTATAGCTCCTGCAGAACCTAAAAATAGACCGACTCCTATGGCAGCACCAAGCGACATCAACGTAATATGTCGTTGCTCCAATCCGCGTTGAAGCTCTGGTTTCTTGTTCATAATGTAAGACTCCTTCGAAGCTAATGATAACTCCCCTATATTATCACAAAATTTGATAAATAAGAATCCGCACGCCAGATCAAACAGAAAAAACATGTAAACTCTTTGTTTTTCTATGTAATTTATGGTTACAATACATATATATGTTTGACTAATGAAAATATATTGAAAATTAAAGAGATTCTCATATAAAAGGAAGGGGAGTTTTTCTATGTCTAAGCGTTTGTTAAAAGCAGAGGATTTATATGCCTTACATTCAATCACAAATCCACAATTATCTCCGAGTGGAGAAGAGGCAGTATTTGTTCGTACAATTATTGATGAAGAAAAAAATAAATATATAGCACACTTATTCCATCTAGATATTAAAAGTGGCGCAGTTACACAATGGTCATTTGGAGAAGATCGTATCTCATCTCCAACTTGGTCAGTAGATGGGAAAAGCGTCGCTTTTTTATCGAATCGTGAAGAACAAAATCAAATTTACATTATTGCAAAAAGTGGTGGAGAGGCTCGCCCTCTTACAACATTAGCCAATGGCGTTTCGCAATTCAAATGGTCACCATGCGGTCAGAGTATTTGGTTTAGTGGTCGCCTTAAAGAAGGTAAAAACTTCACTGATGCTATCGAAAAAGAAGAAAAGAAAAAGCCAACTGCGTATATAGTAGAAGGTATGAAATATAAAGCCGATAGCAAAGGATTATTACCTCAAGATAGTTACAATCAAATTGGAAAAATTGATGTAGCAACGGGTGATATCGAATTGTTTTCAGAAGGCAATCATAATTATAGTCTAGAAGCAGTATCACATAATGGTGAAAAGTTAGTGTTATCAGTAAATCGTGCAGAAAATAAAGACTTTGATTTCAGTCAGCAACTGCTATTAGTTGATATTGAAACAAAGGAAGAGACGACCATTCTTCGTGAAGAAGGTCATTATGAAGATGCTTATTTTTCATACGATGACCGTTATATAGCGTTCTATGGCAGTAATCAAACATATAAAAATGCGACTCACGGAGCAGTTTATATTTACGATACAGAAGAGCAATATTACAGAAACTTGACTGAGGGTTTGGATGCACCAGTAGGAGATGTTGCTGTAGCAGATCATCAACAAGGAGCTACTGCACCAACTGTTGTATGGACGAAAGCAAATGACCTTTATTTCCAAGTGTCTACAATGGGAGATATACGATTATATTATGCAACATTGGATGGAGCAATTTATCCAGCGAGTCCTGAAGGTGAGCATGTCTATGGTTATGATGTTGAGCGTAATGGTTCGTTTGCGCTGTTAGCAGTTAGTAACCCTGTAGTTCCAGGTGAACTTTTCAAATACGATGTAACTACTGGTGAACGAGAACAAATGACTCATTTCAATGATGCCTTTGTGGGCGAAGTTGAACTTGTTCAACCTAAAGAAATATCTTTTAAAAGTTCAGATGGATTAGATGTATATGGTTGGTTGATGAAGCCAGCTCAATATGAAGAAGGTACAAAATATCCGTTAATCGTTGAAATTCATGGTGGGCCTCATGCTATGTATGCTAATTCTTTTTTCCATGAGTTGCAGTTACTAGCAGCACAGGGGTATGGTGTTTTATATGTTAACCCGAGAGGAAGTCACGGATATAGTCAAGAATTTGTAGATGCAGTACGTGGTGATTATGGCGGTGGTGATTATGAAGACATTATGGCTGGATTAGATGCTGTGCTTGCAGAGCAAGATTGGATTGATACAGATCGATTGGGTGTTACTGGTGGAAGCTACGGTGGATTTATGACAAACTGGATTGTCGGTCATACAAATCGTTTCAAGGCTGCAGTTACTCAGCGCTCAATCTCGAACTGGATTAGCTTCTTTGGTGTATCAGATATTGGGTACTATTTCAGTGACTGGCAAATGGGTACAGATATGAAGGATGTAGAAAAGCTATGGCAACATTCTCCTTTGAAATATGCAGGAAATGTGGAAACGCCATTACTAATCTTGCATAGCGAAAAAGATTTCCGTTGTCCAATAGAACAAGCTGAACAACTATATATTACATTGAAATCTATGGGCAAAGAAACACAGTTTGTGAGATTCCCAGATGCAGACCATAACTTATCTCGAACAGGTTTACCAAATTTACGTATAGAAAGACTTACACAAATTACAGGTTGGTTTGAGAAGTATTTATAATCCAACTGGAATTCCATGTAGTACAAATTAATAATAAGTATCGCCTCACAAGGTTTGTTTCTATTACATGTGTAGTTGATTGGAGCGAAGGTGGCGACTCCTGCGGAAAAAGCGGGACAGTCCAAGACCCTGCAGGAGCATAGCGACGAAGCGGCTTGGCGCCCGCCCGAGGAAAGCGCCTACCGTAGTGGAAATCAACGGTCTTATCTATTTTCCAAAAGAAAAAAGACCGTAGATAAATTCGAATTTCTTCGAGTTTGTCTACAGTCAGAAAGGATCTCGTCATCATCTTTCATCGTCTCAAAAGGTCAGTATATATTACATGCGCAGTTGATTGTAGCGGAGGTGGCGACTCCTGCGGTAAAAGCGGGACAGTCCAAGACCCTGCAGGAGCATAGCGACGAAGCGACTTGGCGCCCGCCCGCGGAAAGCGCCTACTGTAGCGGAAATCAACGGTCTCCATCGTACAGCCATGGTGATATCTGATTGCGAATAAATTAACAAAAGGTTCCGTATAACATACGGAACCTTTCACTTTTCACTACGTTAATTAAAAGACATACATATTTATAAATCCGTGACAGTATAGTGAGAAAACAGTATGATGAACAAGTGACAAAAAAAGATTGCGAGTGAATTGAATGATTGGACTAATACAGAACTTATTTAGCTTTATAATGCATATTGATCAGCATCTAGTTGAAATAATTCAACAATTTGGTGTTTGGTCATATGGCATAATCTTTTCCATTGTTTTTGTAGAAACGGGTGTTGTAATATTCCCGTTCTTACCAGGTGATTCTTTGCTATTTGCTAGCGGTGCGTTTGCAGCACTTGGGGCATTTAATTTACCGATTCTTCTTTTAGTGTTTTTCGTAGCAGCTGTATTTGGAGATTCAGTAAACTATGAGATTGGACAAAAAGTTGGAACTGCTATTTCACCGAAGAGCTTTTTAGGGCGTATTATTAATCAAGATCGTATGCAAAAAGCACAGGACTTCTTTAATAAGCATGGTGGAAAAACGATTATTTTTGCTCGCTTTATGCCATTTATTCGAACCTTTATCCCGTTTGTAGCGGGGGCGAGCCGGATGCATTATCGTCAATTTATTATGTATAACATTATAGGCGCATTTTTATGGGTTACGATTTGTACATTAGCAGGATATTACTTTGGTAATATTCCAGTAATTAAAGATAATTTCTCAAAAGTTATCTTAATTATTATTTTCGTTTCAGTATTACCAGCGATTATTGGTTTTATGAAATCCAGAGTAAAGAAAAAATAGATTCAAAAACACTTTAGTTATTTGGCTAAAGTGTTTTCTTTTTTTTATATCCTATTTAACTAATAAGAATTGTTGGAATATTTAGTGAAGAATGTTAGTATTGAAGTTATATAAGAAAAAATTAATTAAAGGAGTTTGATATCATGGGGAAAATGAATGTTGAAAGCTTTAATTTAGATCACACTAAGGTCGTTGCGCCGTTTGTCCGTTTAGCAGGCCTTAAAAAAGGTGTAAATGGTGATGAAGTTTATAAATATGATATTCGCTTTAAACAACCAAACAAAGAGCATATGGAAATGCCTGCTCTACATTCAATTGAGCATCTAATGGCTGAGAATATTCGTAATCATACGGACCATGTCATCGACCTTAGTCCAATGGGATGTCAAACGGGTTTCTATTTATCAATGATTAATCATGATAACTTTGATGAAGTTCTCGATATTTTAGAAAAAACTTTTGAAGATGTTTTGGCTGCAACGGAAGTACCAGCGTGCAACGAAGTACAATGTGGTTGGGCTGCGAGTCATAGTTTAGAAGGTGCAAAGGAGCTTGCAACAGAAATGCTTGCAAAGCGTGATGAGTGGAAACAAATCTTTATAGAAGAATAAACAGCAAAGAGGCTGCGTATACTAGCAGCCTCTTTATTATTATCTTCCTGTAAAGTTTGGTTTTCGTTTCTCAGAGAATGCATTAAGTGCTTCAATACGATCCTCTGTAGGGATGGTGATTTCATATGCTTTACGTTCTATGTGAAGGCCTGTTTGCAAGTCGGTATTCATACCATGTTTGATAGCAAATTTTGCTTGCTGTAAAGCAATTGGACCATTAGCAAGCATCAACTCTGCGAAAGCGACTGTTTTTGCAAGAAGTTCATCACGTTTTTCGATTTTAGTCAGCAGACCATAGGTTAAAGCTTCATCAGCATTTAATCTTTTTGCAGTTAAAATCAGTTCAAGTGCTTTCGCTTCTCCTATGAGTCTAGGAAGTCGTTGTGTTCCACCAGCCCCAGGAATAATGCCAAGACTCGTCTCTGTTAAACCGAGAGTAACATCATCGGCTGCAAAACGGAAGTCACATGCTAATGCTAATTCGGTACCCCCACCAAAAGCATAGCCATTGATCATTGCAATAGTCGGCTGGGGCAAGTTTTCAATAGCTGAAAAAACTTCACCAATTTTATAAAGATTACGCTTTACTCGTTGTTCTGTTAAAGTTTTTCTTTCTTTTAAGTCAGCACCAACACTAAACGATTTGTCACCTGCACCTGTAAAGATGACAACACGAATATCAGGATTAATACGAATAGATTCAACAACTTGTCCTAGTTCAGCTAATAAATCATAATTGAATGCATTCATCGCAAGCGGCCTATTTAACGTAACAAATGCCAAATGTTCTTGTTGTTTATAAATTAGTGTTTCCAATAGAATTTCCCCCTTATTGTAAAAAAATTACTCCCAAATTAACGATAGCATGACTATGATTTTTCGTCATCTTTAAATAATCACTTCCAGTTATTCACCTCTGAAAACTATCCGGAGATTTCAAATTACAAACAATATTTATATAAAATGTGTATCAAATTGAAATTATAGGTAAAATAAAAGGGTTAATGTAATAGAATAAACTAAATATTTTAAGTAAAATTACCGATATAATGAAATGGAAATAGATTTTAAAGGAGAAACCATATGGAAGTATTTATTGGTCGACAACCTATATTTAATAAACATAAACAAGTTTTCGCTTATGAGTTATTGTATCGAGACGGAGCTGTCATGAACGAGTTTCCAGCTATTGATTCAGATAAAGCAACTGTTGAAGTTTTGATCAATTCACTATTTTCAATTGGTTTTGATGAGCTTGCAAATGGTAAACCTTGCTTTATAAACTTTACTGAAAACCTATTAATGAGTAACATATTTGATCATTTACAACCTGATCAAGTAGTAATTGAAATTTTAGAAGACGTTCCCATTACGGCAAAACTCGTGAAGAGAATCAAACAATTAAAAAGCCAAGGTTATAAAATTGCTCTCGATGATTTTGAATTGCAAAATGATGTGACACTTTATAATGAATTATTTACATATACCGATTTTATAAAAGTAGATTTTCTTCTTTCTTCAGAAGATGATAGAAAAGAAATTGAGAATCGTGTAAGAAATGAATTTCCACAAATTATTTTATTAGCTGAAAAGGTAGAGACGCGTTCACAATTTCACATTGCTAAAGAAATCGGGTATCAACTTTTTCAAGGTTATTTCTTTAAACAACCACAAATTATCCGAGGTAATGATATACCAATTAATGTATTACAATATTATCGTGTTATTTCATTATTACGTGGGAAAGATCCGGATATTGATGCCATTACTAAGCAAATTGAACATGACGTCGCGATGTCGTTCAAATTATTGAAACTGATTAATTCATCGTCTAAACGTAGAAAATCTAAAATTCGTTCAATTAAACAAGCTATCTTGTTATTGGGCATAGAGGATTTACGTAAATGGATCTATATATTAGCGTATCATGAATCACAAAATGATGAACAAGCAGAAATGTATGATGAATTGATGAAGGCTTCATTATGTAGAGCTAAAATTTGTGAGATGTTAGCACGTTATAAATATAAAGAGAATTACCCCGAATATTTCTTAGTAGGAATGTTTTCATTAATTGATACGATTTTACAGAGGTCGATGGACAATATATTATCGCAATTGCCTTTAGCAGATAATATTATCGAAACAATTTTAGGGAGAGAAACAGAGATGACGCCGTATTTACAAATGGCAATTGCTTTGGACAAGTTGAACTGGGATAAAGTTGCAGAACTAGCGGTTGAGATAGGGATAAGCGGAAAAGATTTATTTGCTATATACCAAGAAGCAAATAAATGGTCAGATGATATGCTTTAATTTGTACTATAGTTATAGTGCTAAAACGATGTACCTAAAGACTAAAACAGTAGAATAAGCCCTTCATTTTTGGGAATACTGAAAAAGTAAAATTCACAAAGTTGAAACAACTAGATGAAGCGTTGATGTGCCTGTATTTACAGCGTTTTTTAACTGAAACACCTGACAGTGCAAGGTTTTAAAGATACCTAAATTTGGTATAATTATTTATGAAGTAATACAAATTTTTCGGGAGGGAAAGACAAATGAAAAAAACTCTACTTGCTATTTTATTCGGTTCAGCTCTTGTACTTGGCGCATGTGGTGGTAAAGAAAAAGTAAAAGAAGAAAATGTAAAAACTACTGAAACTTCTGAAACTGCTGCTGTTGATGTGCAACAAATTATTCAGTCTAAGTGTATTTCTTGTCACGGTGAAAATCTTCAAGGTCAAGGTAACTTCCCTAACATCTCAAAAATCGGTGCGAAACTTTCAAAAGATGAAATTTTAAACGTAATTAAAAATGGTAAAGGTAACATGCCGAAAATAACTGATATTTCAGATGATGAAGCGGATGCAGTTGCTAAATGGTTATCTGAGCAAAAGTAAGTTCTATATCAAAACTAGCTTTCTGAGGGGGAAGCTAGTTTTTTTGTGGAGAAAAAATGACCTAATATGAGCAATCTAGGTAGTGTATGGATGCGTGTTTGTCTAATTATGATTTTTCAGTCTCTAAAACATAGGCAAAAAGCGCCTTTGTTTGGATTCTTCCAGTGCCTGACGTAGCTGGGCAAACGCGCTCAGCATTGAAATTTATGTTAATATATATTGCAAGTGTTGTTGATTTGAATGGGTAGTTTTATGGGAGGAAGTGTTGATTTTGGATCAAGTCTGTACAAAAGATGTTATCAAGATGTTTGATTTGAAACTTATCAGTGGCCATGAGGGAATTGGCCGACATATATTAACAAGTGATATATCTAGACCAGGACTTGAGATGGCAGGGTATTTTACGCATTATCCTGCTCAACGTGTTCAGTTATTAGGAAAAACGGAGTTATCATTTTTTGATATGTTGCCAAAAGATGTGCAGTTTGATCGAATGAACAAACTATGTTCACAAGATACGCCTGCTATTATAATTTCGCATGATATGGAAGTTCCTGAAGCATTGTTTGTTGCTTCTAATGAACACCATGTTCCGGTATTATCGACGAAAATGGCTACAACTCGTTTTTCTAGTATGTTAACGAATTATCTAGAAAGTCAGTTAGCACCAACGACAGCTGTCCATGGTGTATTAGTAGATATATATGGTATTGGTGTTTTGATTACAGGTAAAAGTGGTGTAGGTAAAAGTGAAACCGCGCTTGAACTTGTTAAAAAAGGACATCGTCTTGTTGCTGATGACTGTGTAGAAATTCGTCAAGAAGGAGAAAATACATTAATAGGTAATGCTCCTGCTTTAATACAACATTTACTTGAAATTCGTGGCATTGGTATTATCGATATAATGACATTATTTGGTGCAAGTGCAGTTAGAAGGCATAAGCGCATTTCACTTGTCATTGATTTAGAAGTATGGGATTCTGATAAAACATATGATCGTTTAGGTTTAGAAACTGAAACGATGAAAATCATTGATACGGAATTACAAAAGTTAACAATTCCCGTAAAGCCAGGTCGAAATCTATCCGTTATCATCGAAGTAGCAGCGATGAATTATCGATTGAAAAAGCTTGGTGTCAATGCAGCTGAAGAATTTTCAAGAAGACTGGATAGTGTGATTGAGTTGGAAGGGAATTAATGTAAAAAAACTTCGTGATTTGGAAGGAGAAAAGTATGGATTCAATATTATTGACGATTAATCCTGTAGCGCTTGAGTTAGGACCAATTTCAGTTAGATGGTACGGGGTTATTATTGCAACAGGCATTATTATTGCCTTTTTAATCGGACAACGTGAAATGGTGAAACGTGGGTTTCATGTTGATTTTTTAACGGATTTATTAATTTGGGCAGTACCAATTTCTATTATTTCTGCACGCATTTACTATGTGATTTTTAAATGGGATTATTATAGTGCAAATCCAGGTGAGATTATTCAGATTTGGCATGGTGGAATTGCCATACACGGTGCATTAATTGGTGCATTTATTACTACATATATTTTTGCTAAAAACCGAGGGGTTAGCTTTTGGAAAATTGCAGATATCTTAGCTCCAAGCCTAATTGTCGGTCAAATTATTGGCCGTTGGGGTAATTTTATGAACCAAGAGGCTTTTGGCGGTGCAGTAACTAGAGATTTCTTAGAAGGGTTGTATTTGCCAAACTGGATCATTGAACAGATGAATGTGAACGGTATTTATCATCATCCCACTTTCTTATATGAATCGCTATGGAATATAGTAGGTCTAGTATTGTTACTTGCTTTACGTAAAGTGAACTTACGCCGTGGCGAAATATTTTTAACTTATATTATTTGGTATTCTTTTGGTCGTTTCTTTGTAGAAGGATTACGTACAGATAGTTTATTAATAGGTGATTTACGTATGGCACAAATTATGTCATTAGTCGGTTTATTAATAGGTGTTGTACTTTTCATTTATAGAAGAATGATGGTAAAACCAGTTGTGAAGTATTTAGATAAATAGAATATCAGAAAAAGTGATGTGACAGATTTAGTAATTGAACTTGCTTCTGATTCGGGCGGTTCAAGAGGACAAGTCGAAATGATATGACACTAGTATTTGTTTTCTAATTGCATGTCATACAGAAGTCGAAGATACACCCATCTTTGAGCTGTTAGGAATTTCGATACTGCCGTTGTTTTTAATCTGTGTTATGACAGCATCCGCTTTAACCATTGTTGTACCGACACTTTGACGACAAGCTGAAGAAAAGAAAGAAAAAGGAGCTGCATTCGTATGACAACTAGAAAAATTAAAGCACTATTATTCGACTTTGACGGTACTTTACTAGATACAAATGAACTTATCATTCAAACTTTTTTACATGTATTAGATACGAAATTCCCCGGGAAATATAGCAGAGAAGATGTTCTACCTTTTTTAGGACCTTCTTTAAAAGAAACCTTTTCAATTGTCGATTTAGAGCATGTAGATGAATTAGTGCAAGATTATCGTAAATGGAACACTGCTCATCATGATGAGCTTGTAACAGAATTTGATGGTATTTTAGAAACATTACATGCATTGAAAGCTGCCGGGATTCGACTTGCGATTGTTTCAACAAAACGACAAGATATGCTAGCAAGAGGACTTCATGCATTAAAAGCAGAGGAATTATTTGAAGTTATTATTGGATCAGATGATGTGAAAAATGTTAAACCAGATCCTGAACCGATTTTATTAGCTTTAGAAAAAATGAACCTGCAAAAAAACGAAGTAATAATGATTGGTGATAACTCTCACGACATTGAAGGTGGTAAAAACGCTGGTGTAAAAACAGCTGGTGTTGCATGGTCATTAAAAGGTGAAGCTTTCTTAGCACAGTTTAATCCAGATTATATGTTGCATCATATAAGTGATTTACTAAAGATCGTTGAGGAAGTTGCCAATGAGAAGAACTGAGAGATACCCAGTTAAAGGTGCTAGTTCGCTTTGGCAAATTTATAAAACAGTTTCATTTTGGAAAGTAGCAAAAACATTCATCGTTATACAAACGGCGCGTTATACGCCGTTTTTATCGATGAAAAACTGGCTATATCGTACATTTTTGAACATGAAAATAGGAGACAAGACGGCTTTTGCCTTAATGGTGATGCCGGATACGATGTTTCCTGAACGTATTCAAGTAGGTAGTAATACTATAATTGGTTATAATACGACGATATTGGCACATGAATATTTAATAGAAGAATATAGATTAGGCGATGTAATTATCGGAAATCGTGTAATGATAGGTGCAAATTCAACAATATTACCTGGTGTTATCATAGGAGATGATGCAATTGTCTCTGCAGCAACATTAGTTAATCGAGATGTTCCAGCTGGCGCATTTGTCGGAGGTAATCCGATGCAAATCATTTACACGAAAGAACAAATGGATATGAAAAAGACAGTTAATTCAAAAAACTCATGAAGCTTGTATGCTTTATGAGTTTTTTCTATTGACGACAAATAATAATTAAGATAAAATACTTTCATACATCACCACTCTACCACTCTAGTGAAGTAAAGTATAAAGATTAGGAAGTGTCCCTATGTCACCAATTCGAAAGTTTGAAAAACCGCTTGGAATGCGCGATACGTTTCCGAAGATTTTTGAGAAAAAAGAAGTTGTTAGACAGACCGGCAGAGACTTTCTACAATTGAGGGGCTTTGACTTTATAAAAACACCGACGCTTGAATATTACGATACAGTTGGTAAAGCCTCTGCAATCGTCGAGTCATCTTTATTTAAGCTAGTGGATAGTCAAGGTAATACATTAGTCCTCCGCCCAGATATGACAGCACCAATCGCACGTGTTGCTTCATCAAAGCTGTTAAAAGAAAAAATCCCACTACGTTTAGCTTATTTCGCAAACGTGTTCCGTGCTCAAGAAACAGAAGGTGGACGCCCAGCAGAATTTGAACAAATGGGTATTGAAATTATTGGAGACTCCTCAGTCTATGCAGACGCTGAATGTATATTAACAGTAATTGACTTATTAAAAGCATTAGAAGTAAAGCAATTTAAGTTAACAATCGGAAACGCAGGGATTTTAAATACAATTCTAACTCAAAATGTAAGAACAGAAGAGCAATTCGAAAAATTGAATAAACTGCTTGTGAAAAAGAATATTGTAGGTTTTGAAGAAGCAGTTAAACTTTTCGAATTACCTCAGAAAAGCAAAAAAACATTGTTAACTTTTATTGAAGAAGCGACAAACTTAAAAAGCATTAACCAAATTGAAAAATATTTAGTAGAAAAAGATGATTTTATATATATGGAAAGATTGCAAAAGATATTAGCGATCTCCGAAGCAGAAAAGTACATCTATTTTGATTTTACATTAGCAAGTCATATGAATTACTACACTGGAATGCTATTTGAAGTATTTGCAACAGGGGCAGGTTTCCCTTTAGGAAATGGTGGTCGGTATGACGGGTTACTTGATGAATTTGGATCTCAAGTTGGAGCTATTGGCTTTGGACTACGCGTGGACCAATTGTTAGAAGCTATGCCTTCGCTTCAAACGGACAAAGAAGAGGTACTCGTATTATTTGAACAGACTGAGTTTCTTAGAGCAGTAGCCAAGGCGGCTTCTCTCCGTAAGGAAGGCAAACGTACAACTTTGCAATCGATTGATGGATTAGAGAATAAAGAGGTGTTCGAGCAACTATTTTCTCAAGTCGTACGTATTGAGCAAGGGGGAAAAAGCCATGACTGAGTTGACAATCGCGATGCCTAAAGGGCGCATTTTCGAAGAAGCATATGAAATGCTCATTCAAGCGGGCTTTGACTTGCCTGAAGATGTCGAAATATCACGTAAACTAATGATCGAGATTCCATCTGAAAAAATTCGGTTTATCTTAGCAAAACCAATGGATGTACCTACATATGTCGAACACGGTGTAGCTGATATTGGTATAGCGGGCAAAGATGTTCTGTTAGAACAAGGAAGAGCGGTACATGAATTACTTGATTTGAAAATTAGTAAATGTTATATCGCTTCTGCAGGACTGCCAAATACAATGTTAAATGATATCGCACCACGTATTGCGACGAAATATCCAACAGTTGCTTCTAACTATTACCGTGAAAAAGGGGAACAAGTTGAAATTATTGGGCTAAATGGTTCGATTGAATTGGCTCCAATGATTGGACTTGCTGATCGTATTGTGGATATTGTTTCAACTGGCCAAACGTTAAAAGAAAATGGACTCATAGAATATGAATACATTACGGATGTGTCATCTCGATTAATCGCAAATCCGGTGAGCTATCGAATGAAGAATGAGCGTATTCAAGATCTCGTAAAACGTTTAAAAAAATGTGTGAAATGAGAGAAGGTTCAAACGATGAAGATTCAAGACTTAACAAATAATATATCCTTACAACGCCCTTTAGAGAGAGGCAACGAGGAGCAATTACAAACAGTTAGGGAAGTACTTGTCAATGTTCGTCAAAATGGTGATGCTGCTGTCAAAGAATATAGTGCCAAATGGGACGGCGTCTTGCTTAATGAACTGCGCGTGTCGCCGGAAGAAATAACTGAAGCAGTTAGCAGTATGGATGCCCAATTAATTGGAGATCTGAAAGACGCTGCTACGAATATTCGAGCATACCATGACAAGCAAAAACGGCAAGGTTTTCGTCTAGAATTAGAAAACAATTCTTGGTTAGGTCAACGTATTACCGCGTTAGCGGCTGTTGGACTTTATGTACCAGGTGGTTCAGCTGCTTATCCCTCATCTGTTTTAATGAATGTTATTCCAGCACAAGTAGCTGGTGTTGAACGCATCGTTTTAGTATCACCTCCAGGAAAAGACGGTAAGCTACCAGCTGCTGTTTTAACCGCAGCGTCTATTTTAGGAATAACAGAAATTTATAAAATTGGCGGCGCACAAGCAATTGGTGCCCTTGCTTACGGTACAGAATCTATTCATGCAGTTGATAAAATTACAGGACCAGGCAATATTTTTGTTGCATTAGCAAAACGTGAAGTGTTTGGGGACGTAGCTATTGATATGATTGCTGGACCAAGTGAAATTGCTATCATTGCAGATGAAAATGCATATGCAGATGAGATAGCAGCAGACTTATTATCTCAAGCGGAGCATGACCCGATGGCAAGTGCGATTTTAATTACAACGAGTAAAAGACTTGCTAAAGAAGTAGCGGAGGAAGTTGAAAATCAGTTAACATCATTACCGCGAAAAGCAATTGCACGTAAAGCAATCGAAAACTTTGGCTGTATTTATATAGCTGAGACACTCGCTGATGCTGTGCAAGCTATCAATCAATTAGCACCAGAGCATTTAGAAATTGTTACTAACAACGCTGAAGCTGTTGCTGAGCAAATACGAAATGCGGGCGCTATTTTTATCGGGCGCTATAGTTCAGAGCCAGTAGGAGATTATTTTGCAGGCACAAATCACGTGTTACCGACTAATAGTACAGCACGTTTTGCTAGTGGTTTAAATGTTGATGACTTTATAAAAAAAACAAGCGTTGTTTATTATACAAAAGAAACTTGGGCACAAAATTCGGCGAAAATAGCTAGACTTGCAAGACTAGAAGGATTAGAAGCTCATGCCAGAGCAGTAGAGTCTAGAGGTTGGGATAAAGGAGATGAATCAAGTGGAGGCGACTAACAAGCGTTTTGCAAAAATTGAACGAAAAACAAATGAAACTCAGATTGCAGTAGAAATTAATTTAGATGGTGAGGGGAAATCGACTATTTCAACTGGTGTTCCTTTTATGGACCATATGTTAGATCTGTTTATGAAACATGGTTTATTTGACGGTTCTATTACTGCAAATGGTGATATATATATTGATGACCACCATACAACCGAGGATTTAGGTATTGTTTTAGGTCAAGCAATTAAAGAAGCGTTAGGTGATAAAAAAGGTATTAAGCGCTACGGTAACGCATTTGTGCCAATGGATGATGCATTAGCGCAAGTTGTCATTGATTGTTCAAACCGTCCACACTTAGAATTCCGAGTAGAAATCCCAACAGACAAAGTTGGTACTTTTGATACCGAGCTAGTGCATGAATTTTTGTGGAAATTTGCATTAGAGGCACGTATGAATGTTCATGTCATCGTTCCTTATGGGCACAATGCTCATCATATTATAGAAGCGATCTTCAAAGCATTAGCTAGAGCGCTTGATGATGCGGTATCGATTGATCCACGCGTGAAAGGTATACCGTCCACTAAGGGGCTGTTAACATGAAAATTGGCATAATCGATTATGGTATGGGGAATTTATTTAGCGTTGAACAGGCTATTAAGCGCTTAGGCTATGAGGTTTTAGTATCTACTAATAAAGAAGAGCTACTAGCAACAGATGCCCTTATTTTACCGGGGGTTGGTGCTTTCCAAGATGCTATGAAAAGACTACAAGAAACGAATTTGGTTTCACTAATAAATGAGTCAGAAAAAAGTAATAAACCTTTACTAGGTATTTGCTTAGGTATGCAATTATTATTTCAAGAAAGCGCAGAAAATGGCGGTGGCAAAGGACTAGGTATTTTCACAGGGAAAATTGCGCGCTTTGGTGGGATTAATGATGATGGTAGACCTTATCGAGTACCACATATGGGATGGAACGGACTACAATTTGCTAGACGTCCAGAATGGTTACAAGAAAATGAAATGACAGGTGATCGTTTCGTATATTTTGTTCATTCATATTTCGCAACTAATATGAATCAAGCAGACTTAGTTGCATTTGCTCATTATGGCGATGAACAAGTGCCCGGTATTGTACAAAAAGGCTCAATTACAGGTATGCAATTTCATCCTGAAAAATCAAGTGAATTCGGAGTACTATTATTGAAACAATGGTTAGATGGTGTGAAAAAAGGAGTTGTCGTGTAATGGGTTCTATTCAAGTTTTCCCAGCAATCGATATGAGAGGTGGCAAATGCGTACGCTTATTTAAAGGTGATTACGCACAAGAAATAGTATATGCTAACTCACCATTTGAAATGGCAAAAAGCTTTGCAGATGCAGGTGCAAGCTTTATACATATGGTCGATTTAGACGGGGCAAAAGATGGTGAGCGTACACATGCAGCTGAAGTAATACGTGTTGCAAAAGAATTACCTTTGAAAGTACAAATTGGTGGTGGTATTCGTTCTGAGGAGGATATCCGATTCTATCTTGAAAATGGTGTGGATCGCGTGATAATTGGTAGTCTAGCAATTCGTGAACCGGAGCTAGTCGCAAGCTTTATAAAAGAGTTTGGGGCAGAACGCATTGTCATTGGGCTAGATGCAAAGGATGGCATGGTAGCAACACACGGTTGGCTTGAAACGTCTAACAAATCCGCTATTGAAGTAGGTCAATACTTTGCACAGGCTGGCGCAAAGTATTTTATCTTCACTGATATTGCAACAGATGGTACTTTAGCCGGTCCAAACATTGCTGCTAATGTAAAACTTGCTGAAGCGACAAAAGCTGTAATTATCGTATCTGGTGGGATTAGTTCACTTGAAGATATTCAGCAAGTGAAAGAGGCGGCACAACATTCAACAGTAAGTGGCGTTATTATTGGCAAAGCCCTTTACGCAGGTCGATTTACATTAACAGAGGCACTTAAGGAGGCGGAATAATGCTTACGAAACGAATTATTCCATGTCTTGATGTTAAGGAAGGTCGCGTTGTAAAAGGTGTCCAATTCGTCTCATTACGAGATGCTGGTGATCCTGTAGAGCTTGCTAAGTTTTATAATGAACAAGGTGCAGATGAACTTGTTTTTTTAGATATTTCGGCTTCGCATGAAGGTTGTGAAACGATGGTTGATGTGGTACGACAAACAGCATCTACTTTAGCGATTCCTTTTACAGTTGGAGGCGGTATTCGAACACTTGAAGATATGAAACGACTTCTGCGTGCAGGTGCAGATAAAGTGTCAGTTAATTCGTCTGCATTGCAACGTCCAGAGCTTATTAAAGAAGGTTCAGATTACTTCGGAGCACAATGTATCGTTGTGGCAATTGATGCTAAGTGGAGTGAAGAAGAAGGCACTTGGATGGTATACACGCACGGAGGTCGAAACAAAACAGAATGGCAAGCAGTGGCTTGGGCGAAAGAAGCAGTAAGACTTGGCGCGGGTGAATTACTTGTCACAAGCATGGATCAAGATGGAGAGAAAAATGGTTTTGATCTACCCTTAACAAAAGCAATCCGTGAAGCAGTCAATGTACCATTAATTGCTAGTGGTGGTGCAGGAAATGCAGAACACTTTTACGATGTTTTACAACAAGTAGATGCAGATGCTGCATTAGCGGCTTCTATATTTCACTATAAAGAAACAAGTGTCGCAGAAGTGAAAAATGAATTGCGACAAAAGGGAGTGTTCGTGAGATGATAGAAAACCTTCAATTTGACGAAAAAGGTTTGATTACTACGGTAGTACAAGATGCACAAACGAAAGAAATATTAACAGTTGCATACATGAACAAAGAATCTTTAAAAAGAACTTTAACAACAGGAGAAACATGGTTTTATAGTCGTTCTCGTCAAGAGTTATGGCATAAAGGAGAAACAAGTGGAAACACACAAAAAGTGATAGCTATTCGTGCCGATTGTGATCAAGATGCACTAATTGTAGAAGTTTTACCGGTAGGACCCGCATGTCATATCGGTACGACCAGTTGCTTTACGGAAATCCTTAAAGAAAAATCAGCAAATGTGGGTTCTTTAGATATTATTACGGAACTTCGTAGTGTCATTCAAAACCGTGAAAAAGAAATGCCTGAGGGTGCATATACAACTTACCTATTTAATGAAGGTGTCGATAAAATTTGTAAAAAAGTCGGTGAGGAAGCAACAGAGGTTGTTATTGCTTCAAAAAACCGCGATATGGAAGAGTTAAAATGGGAGACAGCGGATTTAATGTATCATCTATTGGTACTATTACAAGAGCAAAAACTAGATTTCTTTGAAGTTTTAGGTGTACTTCAAAAGCGCCATGAGCAACATTAAATATGTTATAATGAAGGATACTAGAGTATAAGGGACGTTCTATACGTTCCTTATTTTTTTCGGAGGAATTTTTTTGGAAAAAAAACGTAAACTAAAACCGCGAGAAAATGTCGTATCTTTTATTCCAGATGGAAATTTTTATTATAATAAAGCATTACAAGCGTTAGATCGAGAGCAATTTGATAAGGCGCATAAATACTTACAAAGAGCAGCAGAACTTAGTCCTGATGATTCACTTATATTAATGCAATATGGCGTCATTAAAATGGAGCTCGAACAGCATGATCATGCTTTAGAGCTATTAAGAAAAGCACATGTAATTGACCCTGATGAGCCGGAGATTGTATTGTTTTTAGCTGAAGTTTCTGCTCATCTTGGTATGTCAGATGAAGCTGGAAAATACGCAAAGCTTTATCTAGAATTAGATCAACAAGGTGTCTATGCTGAAGAAGCGCTTGAAATTATCGACTTCTCTGAGCAAATGAAAGAGCAACCAACAGCTGAGGAACCACAAGACTCAGAGGTTGTGTATTTACAAGAAAAGGCTCGCCGTATGATGGAAGAGGGAAATTTTAAAGAGGCCATCGAGCAATTTGAAGAGATCATTCAAGCTAACCCAGATTTCTGGGCAGCATATAATAATTTATCCCTTGCTTATTTTTATCTAGGAGAGGCTGAACAAGCAAGAGCTTTATTACATCAAGTGTTAAAAGGGAATTTTGGTAATTTACATGCGCTATGTAATTTAACGGTTATGGCTTATTACGAAAAAAATAAAGAAGAATTGGACGAGCTTCTTGAGTTGTTAGTGAAAATCCAGCCATACTCATTTGACCATCGATATAAATTAGGCGCTACACTGGCTCTTGTTGGGCGTTATGAGGAAGCTTATAAATGGCTACGTAGCTTGCAAAAACGTGGGTTTGAAGGCGATCCTGGATTTTACTTTTGGTTATCGCATGCGGCTTATTTTTCAGGCAGAAAAGCTGTTGGGAAAAGTGCTTGGAAAAAATTATTAGAAATCGATCCTGATAAGGATGGCTTTGAACCATGGGCACATGAAAGCCGTGTGACAAATCCAAATGCCATCGAGCAAAATCGCGAATATATCGTTGAAAAGCTTGAAAGTAAATATCGAAGTGATCGATTGTTTGGTCTTTATTTATTAGGGAAAACAATTCATAAACAAGAAATTATTGCACATCCTAGTTGGATAGATGTCGATGAATATTCTTCTATGGAAAAGCTCTTCCTAGCCTATGCACTCGATCATGAATTTGATGCGCAGGATAAAAGTATCGTACCGTTTTTAAGAGCAATGGAAGCATCTGATATTTTATATAGGCAATCCATGCCTATTACAATGCCTTCCACATTTTTGTTCCAAATGTGGTTCGTATTATGCGAAAGAGCATTAGATGATAATTATCATTTTAAAAATCCAAAAGCACTTGCAGCAGCAACGGATTATATGTATAAATCTTCACGTATGAAAAGTGTAACTAAAAAATCAATTGCAGAAGCATATGGAGTAACAGCGGCTACTTTAACGAAATATGTGAACGAATTAATACGTTTTTTACCTGTGTTTGACGCGTAAATGTCGAAATGGTAAGCAGAATTATTGAACGTACACCAGTTATCCTCTACCATGGATATTAAATATAATGAAATGCTTTATAAGATCTAGGAGGAACAGATATGTCAGAAGAAAAAATTTATGATGTAGTTATTATTGGAGCAGGTCCAGCTGGAATGACAGCTGCCGTTTATACATCTCGTGCCAACCTGTCTACATTAATGCTAGAACGCGGTATTCCAGGCGGACAAATGGCTAATACTGAAGAAGTTGAAAACTATCCAGGTTTCGATTCTATTTTAGGACCTGAATTATCTACTAAAATGTTCGACCATGCGAAAAAATTTGGTGCTGAATACGCTTATGGCGATGTTACCGAAATTATAGATGGCGAAGATTATAAAAAAATTAAAGCAGGCTCAAAAGAATTTAAAACTCGTGCTATCATCATTACTACAGGTGCTGAGTACAAAAAAATGGGCGTACCTGGTGAAAAAGAACTTGGTGGCCGTGGCGTAAGTTATTGTGCAGTATGTGACGGAGCATTCTTTAAAAATAAAAACTTAGTTGTTGTCGGTGGAGGAGACTCTGCTGTTGAAGAAGGAATTTACTTAACGCGCTTTGCAGAAAAAGTAACAATTGTTCACCGTCGTGATAAATTACGTGCCCAAAAAATCATTCAAGATCGTGCATTTGCAAATGATAAAATTGATTTTATCTGGAACAATACTGTTAAACAAGTGAATGAAGAAAACGGTAAAGTAGGTAGTGTAACGCTTGTTTCTACAGTGGATGGTACTGAACAAGAATTTGCTGCTGATGGTGTATTCATTTATATCGGAATGTTACCATTAACAAAACCATTTGAGGGCTTAGGAATCTTAAATGAAGCTGGATATATCCCAACAAATGAAGAGATGGAAACAACTGTTCCTGGTATCTTCGCTGCTGGTGACGTACGTGAAAAAACATTACGTCAAATCGTAACTGCAACTGGTGATGGTAGTATTGCAGCTCAAGCAGTACAACATTATATTGAAATGTTGAAAGAAAAAATTAGTAATTAATTGCTAATTTTAACGTCTTCTTAACATAGCTGTAACTCATTTGCAATATAATAAGGGTATAGTTGTAAGTGCAATAACCCCCTATTAAGATAGATATATTGGTAAGGCTGTTTCGCGGTATTTTGCCGTTAGAAGCAGCCTCTTTTTTTATACATAATGGATATATAGTTTTGAAAAAGGGACTAGTCTAGTGAAAACATGTGAAATCACTGTCCTTGCGTACATATTTTTGTACGCTAATGGATTACAATGTATAATAATGATTAAAAGTTTACAATGATTTGGAGTGTCGTGAGTGCAGAGAATAGCAAATTTAATTGTTAAAAAAGATAACAAAATTCTTTTACTGAAAAAACCACGACGAGGCTGGTATGTTGCGCCGGGTGGTAAAATAGAGAGTGGAGAGTCTATCTATATAGCTGCTAACCGTGAATTCCGGGAAGAAACGGGGACAACTCCTTTAAACCCGCATCTAAAAGGTATATATACAATGGTGATAAAGAATGATCAAGATATTGTAAATGAGTGGATGCTCTTTACTTTTGTTGCAGAGGGCTTAGAAGGCACGCCTTATGAAGATACAGTTGAAGGTGTCCTAGAATGGCATCCAATTGAAAGTTTGCACCATTTGCCTATGGCTGAAGGAGATCGTACTAATCTATTGTTTGCAGTATACGAAAAAGGCATGCAATATGGTACTTTTACTTATACAGAAGACTTTGAACTATTAAATGAAACAATTCAAATTTCAACTGAAGGAGATGGCGTATGATGCCTAGTACTCAACAGGTTAATGAATTGATCATTATTACAGGGATGTCAGGAGCAGGTAAAACGGTCGTAATCCAAAGTTTTGAAGACTTAGGTTTCTACTGCATCGATAACTTACCTCCTGCATTACTACCCACTTTTTTAACTCTAATGAAAGAATCAAAAAAAGAATTTTCTCGTATTGCAGCTGTGATGGATTTAAGAGGTGGTGATTTCTTTTCGTCACTAATTGATGCATTAGAGCAAATCGAGAAACAAGATTTAGTAGCGACAAAAATTTTGTTTTTAGATGCAGATAACGAAACACTGGTGAGACGTTATAAAGAAACACGTCGCTCACATCCACTTGCTCCTGCTGGTGGATTGCCGTTAGAAGGGATTCATCATGAAAGAGAATTACTTGCTGAAGTGAAACAGAAAGCACAATTTATATATAATACATCAAGTATGAAACCTCGAGAGTTGCGTGAGCGAATTATTGCGCAATTTTCAGGTGTAAATTCTCGAAGATTTACAGTGAATGTTATGTCATTTGGCTTTAAGCATGGCCTCCCAATTGACGCAGACTTAGTATTTGATGTGCGTTTTTTACCAAATCCTTATTATGTGGAAAGTTTACGGGCTAAAACAGGACTAGAGAAGGACGTATCATCGTATGTTCTAAAATATGAAGAAGCGCAGACGTTAATAAAAAAACTGACGGATTTATTTGAATTTATGGTGCCTCTTTATAAAAAAGAGGGTAAAACACAACTCATTATTGCATTTGGTTGCACGGGTGGGCAGCATCGCTCTGTTACTTTAGCCGAATATTTTGGTGATTATTTGAATAAAGATGTGCCAACGGTTATTACGCATCGCGATATTGCGAAAAGAAAGGGCTAATTCTATGGGGAAAAGAAATGCGCGAGTCGTCATTCTTGGAGGAGGAACTGGATTATCAACTCTTTTACGAGGTTTGAAAAAGTTTCCGATTGATATAACCGCCATTGTGACGGTAGCGGATGATGGAGGGAGCTCTGGTAGATTAAGAGATGACTATGAAATACCGCCACCAGGTGATGTTCGTAATGTCATTGCTGCACTATCTGGAGTTGAACCTCTGGTAGAAGAAATGTTCCAATATCGATTTTCAGCATCGGATGATTTAAGTGGTCATTCACTTGGAAATTTAATGTTAACTGCATTAACGGAGATCACAGGGGATTTTTCCCATGCGATACGAGAAATGAGCCGTGTCTTAAATGTGCATGGTAAAGTATTGCCAGCAGCAAATCAAAGAATTACCCTTTTTGCTGAGCTAATTGATGGTACAATTGTAAAAGGTGAATCTAAAATCCCGACATTCAATACGGGCATCAAAAGGATCTTTTTGTCGCCTGAGGATGTGAAGCCGCTACCAGAATCTGTAAGCGCAATCAAAAAAGCAGATATTATTATTATAGGTCCTGGAAGCTTATACACAAGTATCTTACCGAACTTGTTAGTAGATGATATCCATAAGGCCATTATTAGTGCTAAGGGAAAGAAAGTCTATATTTGCAATCTCATGACGCAAGCAGGGGAAACACAAAATTTCACGGCATCGGACCATGTACAAGCATTAAATGATCATGTAGGGCAACCTTTTATCGAAACGATTCTAATTAATAAAGAAGAGGTTCCTGCATCTGTACGAGCGGCTTATAAAGAAGAAGAAGCAGAGCCGGTTTATTTTGATGTTGAAGCATTAGAACAAATGGGCATCCAAGTCGTGAAAAAAGAAATTGCTACAATTCATGATGGTGTTGTACGACATGAAGCCTCAAAGGTTGCTGAATGGTTAGTTGAGTACGCACATTCTTTAAATAATGATATAAAAATGATATAAAATCCGTTATTTTATATAAATTATGATAGAGAGGGGGATTAATATGTCATTTGCTTCAGAAACAAAAAAAGAATTAACGCAAGTTGAAGCAGGCGATACAGGCTTAAAAGCAGAATTATCTGCCCTCATTCGAATGAATGGTTCTCTGTCATTTGCAAATCGTCAACTTAGTCTTGATATTCAAACTGAAAATGCAGCAATTGCACGAAGAATCTATACAGTTATGAAGAAGTTTTATAGTTATAGAGTAGAGCTTCTTGTTCGAAAGAAAATGCGTTTAAAGAAGAATAATGTTTATATCTGTCGTGTTAGAGAAGGTGCAAAAGAAATTTTGGAGGATTTAGAGATTGTCTCTGGAAATTTTTTGTTCAATCATACAATCTCAGATGAGTTAGTAGATACAACAAATAGTAAACGTTCATATTTAAGAGGTGCATTTTTAGCTGGTGGCTCCGTTAATAATCCGGAAACATCTGCGTATCACTTAGAGGTGTATTCATTGTACAAAGAGCACGGTGAGGCACTTGCTGATTTAATGAATAATTTCGATTTAAATGCAAAAACAATCGAAAGAAAAAAAGGATTTGTCACATACTTAAAAGAGGCTGAGAAAATTTCGGACTTTTTAAGTTTAGTAGGTGCACATCAGGCCATGATGAAGTTTGAAGATGTGCGCATTGTACGTGACATGAGAAATAGTGTGAATCGACTTGTGAACTGTGAAACGGCCAACTTAAACAAAACGATTGGTGCAGCTGTGCGCCAAGTAGAAAATATCCGATATATCGATCATAGTATTGGTATTGATCAACTACCTGAGAAGCTTAGAGAGATTGCACGATTACGTGTGGAATATCAAGAAGTAACATTAAAAGAACTTGGTGAAATGGTATCAGCAGGTAGCGTTAGTAAATCAGGTGTCAATCATCGCCTTCGTAAAATTGACGATATTGCTGAAGCATTACGTCGAGGTGAAGCAGTGAAGCTTTAATGGAATGAAAATGCACGGATCATGAATATACAAGTAATTAGTAGGAGGAGTAAAACGAATGGCAGAACAACAAGTAGAAGTAAAACTTAAATCAGGATTACAGGCAAGGCAAGCAGCCCTGTTTGTACAAGAAGCAAATCGCTACTCTGCGGATGTATTTTTGACAAAAGATAATAAAAAAGTAAATGCGAAAAGTATTATGGGTATTATGAGTTTAGCTGTTGCAAAAGGATCTAAAGTTATTTTAACTGCAGATGGTGCTGATGAAGCACTTGCATTAGAAGGCTTAGTAAAACTAATTCAATCTGCGGATTAAATGAATAAAATATAAAAACCGCTATTCTCATCTTTGAACTGCCCCGTAAAAGTTAGACACCACTCTAACTTTTACGGGGGTTTTTTATGACAAAAGTAAGTGCTGAACAACGTATTCAAGCAGTTCAACGATACTTAAATGGATATGAATCCATGAGTGAAATCGCGAAAGATATCGGAATCACAAAACGGGTTGTCAGTGAATGGGTTCGCCGTTATAAAGAAAATGGTGTAGAGACTTTCTTAAAGTCCTATACAAAATATTCCGCTGAATATAAAATGAATGTACTAAATTATATGAACGAAACAGGTACATCTTCAATTGACGCAGCTGCACTATTTAACATTTCATCTCCTGGCATGATTCGAAAATGGCGAAGGAAGTTTGAGTTTGGTGGTTATGATGCCCTTGTTTCTAAGAAAAAGGGGCGTCCATCCATGAAAAAAGAAACAAAAAGAACAACGAAACCAACATCAGCTAAAGGATCTGTCGGGGCATTAGAGGCACGTATAAAACAATTAGAAATGGAGAATGCGTACTTAAAAAAGTTGAATGCTTTAGTTCAAATGCAAGAAAAATTACCAATCAAATCAAAGCGCAAGTAATTTATGAACTAAAGGAAATCTATGAAGTAGTGGAATTAATCAAAGTCGCTGATATTCCACGTAGCACGTATTATTATTGGGAAAAGCGTTTGAATCGTACTGATAAATACGCGGATGTAAAAGTCGCAATTCATTCCATTTACCATGAACATAAGGGACGTTATGGTTATCGTCGGATTGCCAAAGAATTGAAAAAATACGGCTTTCATCATGATCCTAAAACGATTAACTGTTTGATGAATGCCCTTGGCATAAAATGTGCAGTCCGTATGAAGAAATATCGTTCGTATAAAGGAAATGTCGGGAAAACTGCCCCAAACATATTACAACGTGATTTTACAGCGGAGAAGATGAACGAGAAATGGGTAACAGACGTGACAGAGTTCCATCTATTTGGTGAGAAACGCTATTTATCACCGGTACTTGATTTGTGTAATGGTGAAATCATTGCCTACACGGTAATGAATCGTCCAGTGTATAAACTAGTCCATGATATGTTAGAACAAGCATTGGAGCGCCTTCAATCAGGTAATCAAGTCATCCTTCATTCGGACCAAGGTTGGCACTATCGAATGCAAAAGTATCAACGAACATTAAAGCAACATGGAATTACGCAGAGTATGTCCCGTAAGGGCAATTGTTTGGACAACGCAGTCATCGAAAACTTCTTTGGCTTATTAAAATCTGAACTCCTTTACCTACAAGAATTTGAATCCATGGCACATTTTGAACAGGAGCTCGCAGATTATATTCACTATTACAATCACAAACGAATGAAGGAAAAATTAAAAGACCTAAGCCCGGTGGAATACCGAACTCAGGTCTTAGAAGCTGCTTAACTAAATATGTCTAACTTTCTTGGGTCAGATCACTTGTGAGAATGGCGGTTTTTAGGTGTTTATTTAATTTCGTTACGTTCAAAAATTTGATCGATTAAACCGTATTCTTTCGCACGCTCAGCTGTCATGAAATTATCGCGATCTGTATCTCTTGCTAAAACTTCAATTGGTTGACCTGTACGTTCAGCTAAAATACCGTTTAGTTTTTCGCGAAGGAATAAAATGCGTTTTGCAGCAATTTCAATTTCAGTCGCTTGACCTTGTGCACCACCAAGTGGTTGGTGAATCATAACTTCTGCGTTTGGTAATGCGAAGCGTTTACCTTTTTCACCAGCAGCAAGTAAGAAAGCACCCATAGATGCAGCCATACCGATACAAATTGTTTGTACATTTGGTTTGATAAATTGCATAGTATCGTAGATTGCCATACCAGCTGTAATGCTACCACCAGGGCTGTTGATGTATAGAGAAATATCTTTCTCTGGATCTTCAGCTTCAAGGAATAGTAGTTGAGCAACAATTGCGTTTGCAACGTTGTCATCGATAGCACTACCTAATAAAATAATACGGTCTTTCAATAAGCGTGAGTAAATGTCATAAGCACGTTCACCGCGGTTTGTCTGTTCAATAACTGTAGGGATTAAGTTCATAAGAATATCCTCCTTAAAAGGTAAATTCAATTTTCCTGTATAAAAGCAATTTGCTTCTATTGTCTCTTTATCATACACATTATGGTCAAGGAAGGTCAAATAATTCGAATCCAATATTCCAATGGTTGAATTGTTTTAGTTTCCTTTGTATAATAGTAAAGTCGCAGTTGATGAATTGCCCTCGTAGTGTAATGGATAACATATAAGATTCCGGTTCTTAGGCTGGGGGTTCGATTCCCTCCGAGGGCGTAAATAAAATGCACTTTTAACATCTATGTCGTTATTTAAATAGCGACATAGATGTTTTTGTATGATGGGCTCCATTAATGATAATATGCCCAAATCAATAGAATAATAAACTGTTATATAAAAAAAGTCGCTTTCTTATTTTAAAATATATATAAATAGATGAGCCCGTTGATTTCCGCTACGGTGGACGCTTTCCGCGGGCGGGCGCCAAGCCGCTTCGTCGCTGCGCTCCTGCAGGGTCTTGGACTTCCCGCTTTTCCCGCAGGAGTCGCCACCTTCTCTCCAATCAACTACACATTTAATATAAACAAATAAGCCCGTTGATTTCCGCTACGGTGGGCGCTTTCCGCGGGTGGGCGCCAAGTCGCTTCGTCGCTGCGCTCCTGCAGGGTCTTGGACTGTCCCACTTTTCCCGCAGGAGTCGCCACCTCCGCTCCAATCAACTCCACATGTAATAAGAATAATCTTTGAGGCGATGAAAAATGATGGCGAGACCCTTTTAGACTGTAGATAAAGTCGAAGAAATTCAAATTTAGCTACGGTTCTTTTCTTTTGAAAAATAGATGAGACCGTTGATTTCCGCTACGGTGGACGCTTTCCGCGGGCGGGAGCCAAGCCGCTTCGTCGCTATGCTCCTGCAGGGTCTTGGACTGTCCTGCTTTTCCCGGAGGATGGAAATTGATAGCGAGATTCTTTCAGACTGTAGACAAAGCGAAGAAATTCGAATTTATCAACGGTATTTTTCCTTTTGGAAAATAGATAAGACTGTTGATTTCCGCTACGGTGGACGCTTTCCGCGGGCGGGCGCCAAGTCGCTTCGTCGCTGCGCTCCTGCAGGGTCTTGGACTGTCCCACTTTTCCCGCAGGAGTCGCCACCTCAGCTCCAATCAACTGCACATGTAATTAGAATAATCTTTTAAGGCGATTAAAAATGATGGCGAGCTCCTTTTAGACTGTAAACAAACTCGAAGAAATTCGAATTTATCACGGTCTTTTTTCTTTTGAAAAATAGATAAGACCGTTGATTTCCGCTACGGTGGGCGCTTTCCGCGGGCGGGTGCCAAGCCGCTTCGTCGCTATGCTCCTGCAGGGTCTTGGACTGTCCCGCTTTTTCCGCAGGAGTCGCCACCTCCGCTCCAATCAACTATACATGTAACAAAACGAAATCTTTTGATGCGATGAAAAAAATGACGAGATCTTTTCAGACTGTAGACAAACTCGAAGAAATCCGAATTTATCAACGGTCTTTTTCTTTTTAATAAGCCCGTTGATTTCCGCTACGATGGGCGCTTTCCGCGGGTGGGCGCCAAGCCGCTTCGTCGCTGCGCTCCTGCAGGGTCTTGGACTGTCCCACTTTTCCCGCAGGAGTCGCCACCTCCGCTCCAATCAACTCCACATGTAATATAAACAAATAAGCCCGTTGATTTCCGTTACGGTGGACGCTTTCCGCGGTCGGGCGTCAAGCCGCTTCGTCGCTATGCTCCTGCAGGGTCTTGGACTGTCCCGCTTTCCCCGCAGGAGTCGCCACCTTCGCTCCAATCAACTACACATGTAATATTACTGAAAATGCGGTGGACAACCTTAATGGTTTTAAAATAGTTTCTATGCATACGGTGCTTACTTTTGTTGCTGTGAATATAAAGACACTCGCCAATCATACTTGTAGAAATAAGAAATGGAATACAAGTTAACCACACAAAAAGAGGATTATAATAACCGTAGTATAAAAAATAACAAAAGACATTCAGGATGTGAGCATTCTGAATGCCTTTCGTCGACAAACTGAGTCGCTTTTATATTGAAAAGCGGCTTTTTGTGTCCAGCTAATTACTGTTTAATGTGTCTAAGCTGTTGTTCTGGCGTATAAATAGCCATAACAGATTAGCGATTTCTTGAGCTTCTGCAGCATGTATAGTGCCTTTAAAACTACTGTTAAAGGGCAATACTATTGCTTCGATGATATAAAATGGGATGTTTTCTTCTTGTAACGCTTTTATTAGGCAAGTTGTATATTCTTTACCAGCTTGTAAATCATCTTCAATAAGACCTTTTGAAAATCCACCTAGCTGTTCGGTTAAATATTCTTTCGTTACAAATTTATGTTTGAAATTTTGATGTAAGTACTTTGCTAAATCGCATCCAAGGAAATTTTCACCCTTTTCGATTTGAGCAGGTAAAATGGCGTCTAGTTGATTGATAGCGTATTTTACTACTTGTACTGTGTCTATTGCATCTTCACGCGTTATCTTCCAAAGATGTACCATGTGTTGAATCATCCCGAATGTTAGAATGGCAGCATCATAACAGTGTGGCTTTGATGCTTCGCCATAAACATCAACAATACGCATTGAAAGCCAATTTAACTCATTCAAATGGAACCTCATCATGACTTTTTTGAGTTCAGGGTCACCAGAGTGGAAAATCGATTCAAAAATAGGGATTAAATTTTGATCACGGTTCACTTGCATCAATACAGCTATTTGTTTAGCTAATAGGTCTTTATCTTTTGGGTCCTGTCCTATAAGCATTTCGTGTTTGCGAACATCTGCTTCCTCGCGGCCTTTAGCTAATATAGCGATTAAACATTCGTTTTTTGAAGCAAAATAATTATAGAAAGTACCTTTAGAAATATGCGATTCATCTAGAATGTCTTGAATGGATGTATTTTGAAAACCTTTTTCGACGAAAAGCTTTTGAGAGGCAACGATAACTTGACGTTTACGATTGTTCATAAATTCACCTGTTTTTCAATTAGTGTACTATCATTCTAACTTGAAAACGCTTTAATATCAATGTTTATAAAATGATAATATTTTTTTCTTGAAAAATTTGTACCGTGAGTATAAAATAAATCAAGTAAACTTCTATATACGAAATATAATGAAAGTAGAGTGGATAAAATATGAATAGTAACGAATTACAGAAAAAGCCACCTTACGCAATGATAGTAATCTTGTTTATAGGTGCTTTTGTTTCTTTTCTTAACAACACATTATTAAATGTGGCATTACCAACGATCATGAAGGAGTTTGAAGTAGGGCCTTCTAAAGTTCAATGGTTATCAACAGGTTATATGCTTGTCGGTGGGATTTTAGTTCCAGCAAGTGCTTTCTTTATCACTCGATTTAAAAACCGTCATTTATTTATTACATCAATGACTTTATTTTCTATAGGTACAGCATTAGCTATCTTAGCTCCTGAATTCTGGGTACTTATTGCAGCTCGTATGATTCAAGCAGCAGGTGCAGCTGTATTAGGACCATTATTAATGAATGTCATGTTAACAAGTTTTCCAATTGAAAAACGTGGATCTGTTATGGGGATCTTTGGTCTAGTAATGATTTCTGCTCCAGCTATCGGACCAACATTATCAGGCTGGATTGTAGAGCACTATGACTGGCGTATGTTATTTGAAATCATCTTGCCTTTCGCAATTTTTGTATTATTACTAGCGATCTTTAAGTTAGGGAATGTTATGGAGACAAGAAAAGTAAATCTAGATGTCTTATCTTTAATCTTGTCTACAATTGGATTTGGTTCATTACTTTATGGCTTCAGTTCAGCTGGAGACAAAGGTTGGGATAGTCCAATCGTCTACGGCACAATTATTGTCGGTGTCTTAGGTGTTTGTGCATTTGTTATTAGACAGCTACGCTTAGAACAACCATTGCTAGATGTTAGAATCTACAAGCACCCGATGTTTGCGCTATCTTCAGCGATTTCAATTGCCGTTTCAATGGCAATGTTCTCGGGAATGATTATTACACCTATTTATGTTCAATCAGTTCGTGGTATCTCACCATTAGATGCTGGATTACTAATGTTACCAGGTGCAGTTGTGATGGGGATTATGTCACCAATTACAGGTAAACTATTTGATAAATTCGGTCCTAAAGCATTAGCTCTTACTGGATTAACAATTACGACTCTTGCGACATATGAGTTAACAAAGTTAACTGCTGATACAAGTTATGGTTACTTAATGTTTGCATACACAATTCGTATGTTTGGTATGTCGATGGTTATGATGCCAATTATGACAAATGGTTTAAACCAATTACCAATGAAGATGAATCCGCATGGTACTGCCACGAATAATACCTTACAACAAGTTTCTGGTGCGATTGGTTCAGCTGTATTAATCACAATTATGACTAAACATACAGCAACTCGTGCAAAAGAACTTGGTTTAGAAATGAAAGAAAAAATGGCTTCAGCTGCGCAATCTGGTAAAGTACCAAGTGCTACAGAGATTGCTCAAATGAAAGCGCAAATTGGTGAACAAGCGTTGATTGATGGTATTAACTTCTCATTCTTAGTAGCGATGGGTGTTACAATCGTCGCTTTTATCTTAGCGTTATTTGTTAAACGTGTTCCGGTTAGTGGGAATTCAATGAAACCAACAGAAAACACGCAAGACCAAAATGAAGAAATTAAAGCTTAAATAATTGAAAAAAGAAAACGCCTAATCATGATGTGGGGTCATGATTAGGCGTTTTTGTTATTGTAAACGGGAGTTTGGAGCGGGGGCAAAGGCGTCTAACAATGCCTGCATATCCTTACCATCTAATTGTGGCACTTGATAATACTTATGTTTGTTTTGATAAAGGGATAATTCGTAAGCCATTTCGATGCAGTTCGGTATGGAGTCTGCTAGCACACGTCTTACGACTGGGTTAGTTACTTCGACGGCAGTCATTGCTTTACATGCGGCAAGCTGTTTATGGCCACCGAGTAAGTAACCTGAAATCATTTCGTCATTTAGCTCAGAAGCATTGGTCATTGGTTTTTTGGGTTGAGATGGTTCTAGACCATAGATGAAATCATGGCTAAGTTTCATCTGATAACTTCCTGTAGGATGTGATGGGTCACGTCCTGTTCTAAATGATTCAACTGTAATGTTGTACTCATCTAAGCTGAAATTGTACTGACGGTCCAAAATATCGAGTAATTCAGGGTCTTGTACGTGTTGACGCAAAATCACAGCTTGATTAAGCATAGCAACAGATTCAGATAATGTTTCTTTCATATCTAAAACTTCATGGCCACCATGATTCATCATCGCAGATTGTGGTTGATACATATTACCCTGTTGTGGTGTTTGTCCAAATTGGTTATTAGTCAATTGATTTGGCCTCCTTAATAAAATAGCGTTTCCGCAACAGTAGTATGGATTTAATGCAAAACATTATACGATGAAAATGAAACATCCAAATGTTTGGAGCGTATAATAAGTCGTATGTTTTTTCATAAGGAAGTAAGGTAAGAATGATTTAAAAAAGAATGATAAAAATGAGGAGGTTATTCATTTGAAAAAGTTGGTCACACCATTAATAATAATAGCTGTAATTATTGGTGTTTTAGCGATGATGATTGTGCCACGCTACAACAATTTAGTAAATGCAGATGAGCAAGTTGATTCGAAGTTTGCTCAAATTGAAAATCAATTACAAAGACGTTTAGATTTAATACCTAATTTAGTGAATACTGTAAAGGGCTATGCAAATCATGAGAAAGAGATTATGACGAGCATCGCTGACTCACGATCAAAATTAGCTGGAGCAAATACACCGCAAGATAAGGCTATCGCAAATGATGAATTAACAGGAGCGCTGAATCGATTATTGGTCGTTGTAGAGAAATACCCTGATTTAAAAGCAGACGCGAATTTCCGCCAGTTGATGGATGAACTATCTGGAACGGAAAATCGTATTGCTGTTGCACGTGAAGATTATAATGAAGAAGTAAAAGGCTATAATAAAATAAGAAGATCATTTCCTGGTAATCTTATTGCGGGAATGTTCAATTTTGAGAAAAGAGAATACTTTAAAGCAAATCCTAATGCTAGTGTTGCTCCGCCAGTAGATTTTGGCGGAAATGATTCAAAATGAAAAAATTCAAACTGGTGCTAGGTGTATTATTTACTTGGACGCTATTTTTTATAACTTCTGCAACGACTCAAGCGGCAACTTTGCCACAGCCTGTTCAGGATGGTTACGTGCAGGATTTCGCACATGTTGTATCAAATGACACAAAGGAAGAATTGAATGAGCTATCCAAAAAATTAGAGATTGCAACTGGTGCACAGATTTATATTCTAACCGTAGATAGTTTAGGTGGTATGGATGCCGCCACATACGGTATGAAAATTGTTCGTTCATGGGGAATAGGAAGTAAGGAAAAAAATAATGGTGTTCTTATTTTAGCGAGCTTTGGTGACGCTGAAGACGATCGGGATTTACATATTACTGTTGGTCAAGGTCTTGAAGGCGCTCTACCTGATGCTAAAATTGGTCGGATTTTAGATGAATATATGGTGCCGAATTTAAAGGCTGGGAATTATAATGCTGCCTTTAGTTCCGCATATAAGCTTATATACAATATCGTAGCAGAGGAATATAACTGGGATGGGACAGTAGATAATCCTGTAAAACCTGAAGAAGATGGTTTATCACCACTAACGATTATCATCCTCGTTATCCTCTTTTTAATCATATATAGCATATTTTCAAAAGGTGGGGGCGGATCTGGTGGTTCACGAGGTCGCCGAAGAGGTATGTATGATTATGGTGGAGGCTGGGGGAGTTTTAATTCCGGTGGTCGAGGTAAATCCAGTGGAGGAAGTTTTGGGGGATTCAATGGTGGCGGAGGTTCATCTGCTGGTGGGGGAGCAGGTCGTAAATGGTAGAAGAGGCGGTTTCGTAAAATTTACGGAACCGTTTTTTAGTTAATGTGTTTTCATTTGGCATGCTCATCGCAAAAACTTTATAATTGAAGTGGGGGTGTAAAGAAATGTCATTTCGCTTAGAGCAATCGCAAACACAAGTTCAAAAACTAGCGCTAACGCAAGAAATGCGGCAATCATTAGATTTACTGCAATATTCTTCTGAAGAACTGCACGCTTTTCTACAAGAAAAACAAGTGGAAAATCCCTTTTTAAAAATAAAAGTAAAATCATCAAAGAATCAACTAACTAAAGATTGGGTAGAATGGACAGCTTCAACAGTAACAGATTCGATTCAAAGTTCTATTATGGATCAGTTACTAAATCAAAGCTTATCTCCTGAATGTAAAAGAGCCATCTCTTGGTTAATTAATGACTTTGATGATTTTGGCTTCTTAACAAGTACAGATGAAGAATATTCCGAGTGGATAGATTTGGATATTCTGACGATAAAACAAGCGAGACAATACATATTACAATGTGAACCAATTGGCATTGGCGCTTACTCAATGTCACATTGTTTACTATTACAAGCAGAAAAAAGGCAAATGGATGAAGTTGTTTGTAATATTTTGTCCAGTTATTATACATTATTTATTGAAAAAAGATGGCAAGAGCTAGGGCGTATATCTAAATATTCTTTAAAGCAAATCCAACAAGCAGCTGATGCAATTAGTACGTTGAATCCATCTCCTATTGATTATTTAAGAACATCAAAAACAGAATATGTAAATACAGAAGCAGATGTTTTTATGGAAAATGGTAAACTGTTGATTCGATATGCAAAAGAGGCATTCCCTTCGGTCGAGTTAGATGAAGAGTATGTTAAACAAATCCAAGTGGATCAAGAATCACTTGCTTATATTAATGTAATGAAGGAACAGGTACGTATTATTGAAAAGCAATTATTGCAGAGAAAAGAAACATTACGCCTAGTTATTCAAGAAATTGTTAAAAAGCAATCAGCATTTTTTTCGAAAGGTTTTGATGCTATTGTTCCTTATACAATGACAGAATTAGCTACAAAATTAGAATTACATGAGTCCACGATTAGTAGGACAGTCAAAGATAAATATATCCATTCTGCATTGGGCACTTTGCCATTACGGAGATTTTTTTCACAGCGTTCAACGATGATAAAAGACGAAGATATTTCTGTAGACCGTGTTAAAACTCAATTACAACAATTAATTCAAGCTGAAGATAAGACAAAACCGTTATCTGATCAAGCATTAAAAAGTTTGCTTGATCAACAAGGTTTAGTATTATCAAGACGAGTCATAGCGAAATATCGGGAGCAATTGGGCATACTTGCTTCGACGAAACGAAAAAGATTTGAGTAATGAGGTGAATAAATGAACATTAAATATTATAGTCGTCCAGGTTGTGGGCTTTGTGAAGAAGGAATAGTACTGTTAAAGCTAGTACAAGAAGATGTTCCCTTTACAATAGAAGAAATTAATATTGAAACGGATGATTTATTGCATGAGCGCTTCATGTTAATGATCCCAGTCGTTGAAAAGAACGGGGAAATTATACAATACGGTGCACTGGATTATGTGACTTTGTTAGAGGGGTTAGCTGGTTAAGAGGGAGAGTCACCCTCTTTTTCTATATTCAGATAAATGTAAATAGATGAATTACAGTTCACTTATTAGTTGCGAAATTTGAATAGCAATTGTATACTGAATGCAGGAAATAAATTTTTTTACCCCTAGTGGGACAAAAATGAAACTAGTGGGACGGAAAGTAACCCACGACTGATGGAGGACGCAATAATATGTATACATTATCGGAGGCGCAATTAAAATTACTACCCGAAATGTCTGACATCCTTCAAATCAGATATCGACTACTTCAAACGATTCAGATGATGGGTCCGATTGGCCGTAGAGTATTAGCAGAGCAACTATCAGTAACTGAGCGTGAAGTACGTAAGGAAACTGATTTATTAAATGAGCAAGGATTGATAATTACCAGCCGTTTAGGTATGAGTATTTCGGATAGTGGGCATCATGTACTCAGTAAACTAAAGTCTCTCGTACATGAATGGTCAGGAATATCGTCATTAGAAACTAGACTCACAAGACATTTTAATATTCAAAAAGTAATCATTGTTCCGGGCAATAACGATTTTGAGCCTTCTGTCAAAATTTTAATGGGTGCGGAGGCTGCAAATGAGCTAGAACATCTAGCAAATAGTAAGAAAACCGTAGCTGTCACCGGAGGAAGTACAATTAGTGCAATTGCTGAAAGTTTGACTCCAACAAATAAACTTTCACAACTACAGTTTATAGCAGCTAGGGGCGGCATTGGTGAAGAAATGCAGCTACAAGCAAATACCATTGCATCCGTTTTTGCTAGTAAAACAGGTGGTAGTTATCGTACGTTGTATTTACCAGAATATTTAAGTGAAAATGCTTATTCTACAATGATAAAAGAACCTATTGTGAGAGAAATGATGGATCTATATGAACAGACTGATATTGTTTTACATGGTATCGGTTCTGCAGAGGAAATGGCCGTTCGCAGAAAATCATCAACTGAAGATTTACAAGCGCTACAAAGTTTTGGAGCAGTCGGTGAAGCATTTGGTTATTATTTTGATGAAACGGGTAAGGCAGTACATAGAATTCGTACTGTTGGTATCCAGCTGGAACAAGTTCATAAATGCCCTTCCATTTTAGCGGTGGCAGGAGGAACTTCGAAAGCTAAGGCAATTCTCTCGTATATTAAAAACCCTGCTGAGCAAACTATTCTTATAACAGATTTAGGTGCGGCAGAAGAAATGATTCTATTACTTAAGTGATTACAAACAAATGGAGGAATATAACATGACTTTAAAATTAGCGATTAACGGATTTGGACGTATTGGACGATTAGTATTTCGAAATGCAGTGCAGCATGAGAATATTGAGGTAGTAGCAGTAAACGATTTAACAGACGCAGCAATGCTGGCTCATTTGTTAAAATATGATTCCGTACACGGTATTTTAGATGCAGAAGTATCTTCTGAAGGCGAGTATCTAATTGTTAATGGTAAAAGAGTACGTGTTTATGCTGAAAAAGATCCAGCAGTTTTACCTTGGAAAGACCTTGGAGTCGATATTGTCGTCGAGTCTACAGGACATTTTGTTAAAACAGAACTAGCAAGTAAACACCTTGAAGCAGGTGCTAAAAAGGTAATTGTTTCAGCACCAGGTAAAGGTAATATGCCGACATTTGTTATGGGTGTGAATCATAAAGAATACAATTCTGCAGAGCATGATGTTGTTTCAAATGCATCTTGTACTACAAACTGTTTAGCACCAGTAGCAAAAGTTTTAGATGAGAAATTTGGTATTAAACGTGGCATGATGACTACAATTCACTCATATACAAATGACCAACGTATTTTAGACTTACCGCATTCTGATTATCGTCGTGCACGTGCAGCTGGCGAATCAATGATTCCAACAACTACAGGTGCTGCAGTAGCGGTAGCAAAAGTTTTACCGAATTTAAAAGGCAAACTAGATGGGATGGCAGTACGTGTACCAACACCTAATGTATCTTTAGTAGACCTAGTTGCTGAATTAGACAAATCGGTATCAGTAGAAGAAATCAATGCAGTGCTAAAAGACGCTTCAGAAAACGAGCTAAAAGGTATTTTAAATTACACAGATTTACCACTAGTTTCAATTGATTATAATGGTAATAAAGCATCATCAACAATCGATAGCTTATCAACAATGGTCCTTGAAGATAACCTAGTAAAAGTACTTTCTTGGTATGACAACGAATCAGGATATTCTGCTCGTTGTATCGACTTAGCGCTTTACATGTACGATCAAGGTTTGTAATAGAAAAACCATAGCCTTTATGAACCCGAGCGTTTATAATGTATTAGGGTAAAAGGAGAAGGGATTACTCTTCTCCTTCTTTTATTACTACAAAGAGAAAGCGCTTGCTTTCTAGTAGTATTGGAACAAGCTTTTCGAATATATAGTCGAAGGGCTGTTTTATTATAGAAAATTATTAATACGATGCTTATTTCGCGAGGTTGAAAAAGCAATATAAACAATTGGAGGAGGCTCTCTTCATGTATCAGAAGAAGACGATGAATGATGTAGAAGTAAACGGAAAGCGCGTATTTGTACGCGTAGATTTTAATGTACCTATGGAAGACGGTAAAATCACCGACGACACTCGTATCAGAGCAGCACTTCCTACAATTTCTAGCTTAGTTGAAAAAGGCGCTAAAGTAATTTTAGCAAGTCATCTTGGACGTCCAAAAGGTGAAGTGAAAGAAGAGTTACGTTTAACAGCAGTAGGTAAACACCTAGTTGAATTACTAGGACAACCTGTAACAAAATTAGACGAATCAATCGGTGAAACGGTTGAAAAAGTAGCAGCAAACATGAAAAACGGTGATGTTGTATTACTTGAAAACGTTCGTTTCCATGCTGGCGAAGAAAAAAATGATGCTGACCTTGCAGCAAGCTTTGCTAAATTAGCAGATGTTTATGTTAACGATGCATTTGGAGCAGCTCACCGTGCACACGCAACGACAGCGGGCATTGCTGAATATATCCCAGCTGTTTCAGGTCTATTAATGGAGAAAGAGCTTGATGTACTAGGCAAAGCTTTATCGACTCCAGAACGTCCATTCACAGCGATTATTGGTGGAGCAAAAGTAAAAGACAAGATTGGCGTAATCGAAAATCTTCTAGATAAAGTAGATCACTTAATCATTGGTGGCGGTCTGTCATACACATTCTCTAAAGCGCAAGGCTACGATATTGGCCAATCTTTATTAGAGGAAGATAAAATTGAATTAGCGAAATCATTTATTGAAAAAGCAGAAGCTAAAGGTGTGAAATTGCATATGCCTGTTGATGTTATTGTGGCAGATACTTTTTCTAAAGATGCTAATACAAAAGTTGTTGATATCGATCAAATTCCTTCTGATTGGATGGGGCTTGATATTGGACCTAAAACAACTGCAGAATATGCAGATGTTATTAAAAACTCAAAATTAGTCATTTGGAATGGACCGATGGGTGTATTTGAAATGGATGCTTTTGCTAACGGAACAAAAGGTGTTGCACAAGCAATGGCAGAAACTGATGCCTACACTATCATTGGCGGAGGCGATTCAGCCGCTGCAGTCGAAAAATTCCATGTAGCAGATAAGATGAACCACATCTCAACAGGTGGCGGTGCATCCCTTGAATTTATGGAAGGCAAAGCTTTACCAGGCGTTGTCGCACTAAACGATAAATAGTAATGGAGGATGATTCACATGCGTAAACCAATTATTGCAGGTAACTGGAAAATGTATAAGCACTTAAATGAAGCAGTAGAATTCGTAGAAGCGGTAAAGTCATCAATCCCAAACAAAGCTCAAGTTGACTCAGTCATCTGTGCTCCAGCATTATTTTTGCCAACACTTGTAGAACAAGCTAAAGGCTCTAATTTAGCAATTGGTGCACAAACAATGCACTTTGAAAAAGAAGGTGCCTTTACAGGTGAAGTAAGTCCTTCTCAACTAGCGGACATTGCTGTTTCATACGTAGTATTAGGTCACTCAGAGCGTCGTGAGTATTTCAACGAAACAGATGAAGCAGTCAATAAAAAAGCACATGCTGCTTTTGACTATAACTTAATCCCAATCGTATGTGTTGGTGAAACTTTAGAAGAGCGCGAAGCTGGAAATACAGTTGCAAAAGTAGATGGTCAAGTGCGTGCAGCGCTTCAAGGATTATCAACAGAGCAAGTACAACAATCTGTCATTGCTTACGAACCTATTTGGGCAATCGGTACAGGTAAAACGGCAACTGCAGAAGATGCAAATGAAGTTTGTGGAGCGATTCGTGCCACAGTGGAAGAAATTGCAGGTGCAGAAGCTGCTGCAGCGATTCGAATTCAGTATGGTGGAAGTGTGAAGCCTGAAAATATTGTAGAATTATTGACAATGGAGCACATTGACGGAGCTCTTGTCGGTGGAGCAAGCCTACAATCAGATTCATATTTAAAACTCTTGGAGGCGGGCGCAAATGCCTAAAAAACCAGTAGCACTTATTATTTTAGACGGTTTAGGTTTACGTAATGAAGTGTTCGGAAATGCCGTGGCTCAAGCGAAAAAACCAACATTTGATCGTTTATGGAATACGTATCCTCATTCAACACTGCTCGCTTCAGGTGAAGCAGTAGGCCTGCCAGATGGACAAATGGGTAATTCAGAGGTAGGTCACTTGAATATTGGTGCCGGACGTATTGTGTATCAAAGTTTAACGAGAATTCAAAAGTCTATTAAAGATGGTGACTTCTTCGAAAACGATGCACTAGTGCAAGCAGTAAAATATGCAAAAGAGAATAATACAAAATTACATTTAATGGGCTTACTTTCTGATGGCGGTGTACATAGTCATTATGAGCACTTATTCGCTCTATTAACACTAGCTAAGAAATATGAATTAGATGAAGTTTATATACATGGTTTCTTAGATGGCCGTGATGTAGCACCAAAATCAGCTGTTTCTTATATTGAAGAAACTGAAAAACAAATTGCTGAAATTGGTGTAGGGAAATTCGCATCAATTAGTGGACGCTATTATGCAATGGATCGCGACAATCGTTGGGATCGTATTGAAAAAGTGTACGATGCACTTGTCGATGCTAAAGGTGAAGAAGCAACTTCTGCAAAATCAGGCGTACAAAACTCATATGCAAAAGATATTACAGATGAATTTGTTGTACCGTTTGTAGTAAAAGAAGACGGCAAACCTGTAGCAACAATCGATTCAAATGATGCGGTTATTTTCTTTAACTTCCGTCCTGATCGAGCAATTGAACTTTCAAAAGCCTTTACGAATCCTGCATTTAATAGCTTTGAATTAAGCAAAAAACACCCTACAAATATCAAATATGTAACGTTCAAGCATTATAGTGATGAAGTAACTGCTGAGGTTGCGTTTGAAAACGACAACTTAGTTAATACTATCGGCGAAGTATTAGCAAATGAAGGATTAACTCAACTACGCATTGCTGAAACTGAGAAATATCCTCATGTTACATTCTTTATGAGTGGTGGACGTGAAGAGAAATTTGCAGGCGAAGAGCGTATTTTGATTAACTCACCTAAAGTAGCAACATATGATTTAAAACCTGAAATGAGTGCTTATGAAGTAACAGAAGCTTTGTTAGAAGCAATTGAATCTGATACGTTTGATGGTATCATCTTAAACTTTGCAAATCCAGATATGGTTGGACATAGCGGTATGTTAGAACCAACGATTAAAGCAATTGAAGTTGTTGATGAGTGTTTAGGTAAAATTGTCGATGCTATCATTGCAAAAGGTGGGGCAGCAATTGTAACTGCGGATCACGGTAATTCTGATGAGGTTACTACTTTAGAAGGACAACCGATGACAGCTCATACAACGAATCCTGTACCGGTAATCATCACAAAAGAAAATATCATTTTACAAAATGGTGGAATTTTAGCCGATTTGGCTCCAACCATGTTAAAATTACTTGGAGTGGAACAACCACTTGAAATGACAGGAAAACCATTATTTTAAAACTGAGGAGAGTTAAAACAATGCCAATTATTACAGACGTACAAGCTCGTGAAGTATTAGATTCACGCGGTAACCCAACAGTAGAAGTAGAAGTATTCACAGAAAGCGGTGCATTTGGTCGTGCAATCGTACCATCTGGTGCATCTACAGGGGAATATGAAGCAGTAGAATTGCGCGATGGCGATAAAGGTCGCTACCTTGGAAAAGGTGTTTTAAAAGCAGTTGATAATGTAAACAACGTCATTGCACCTGAGTTAATCGGTAACTATGCTGTACTTGATCAAGTATCAATTGATAACAGCATGATCGCATTAGATGGCACTGAAAACAAAGGTAAACTTGGAGCAAATGCTATTCTTGGAGTATCTTTAGCAGTTGCACATGCAGCAGCAGACTATTTAGGAGTTCCTCTTTATCAATATATCGGTGGAGTAAATGCTAAACAATTACCAGTACCGATGATGAACATTGTAAATGGTGGCGAACACGCTGATAACAACGTAGATATTCAAGAATTTATGGTAATGCCAGTAGGCGCTGAATCTTTCCGCCACGCATTACGTATGGGTACTGAAATCTTCCACAGCTTAAAAGCTGTATTAAAAGAATCTGGACATAATACTGCAGTTGGTGATGAAGGTGGCTTTGCGCCAAACCTTTCTTCTAACGAGGAAGCACTTTCTACAATTATGACAGCAATCGAACGTGCTGGATACAAACCAGGCGAAGAAGTATTCTTAGCAATGGACGTTGCATCTTCTGAACTTTATAGTAAAGAAGACGGTAAATACCATTTAGATGGTGAAGGCGTTGTGAAAACTTCTGAAGAAATGGTTGCTTGGTACGAAGAGATGACTACTAAATATCCAATCATCTCAATTGAAGATGGCTTAGATGAAAATGACTGGGCTGGTCATAAATTATTAACAGAACGTATTGGTAATAAAGTACAACTTGTTGGTGATGACTTATTCGTAACAAATACAAATAAATTATCTCGTGGTATCGAAGAAGGCGTTGGTAACTCAATCCTAATTAAAGTAAACCAAATCGGTACTTTAACTGAAACTTTAGATGCTATTGAAATGGCTAAACAA
This sequence comes from Viridibacillus sp. d25.2, assembly GCF_055456015.2. Classification (NCBI taxonomy): domain Bacteria; kingdom Bacillati; phylum Bacillota; class Bacilli; order Caryophanales; family Caryophanaceae; genus Viridibacillus; species Viridibacillus sp. d25.2. Next base: position 946,834 of record NZ_CM196652.1, read on the forward strand.
GCAGGCTACACAGCTGTTATCTCTCACCGCTCAGGTGAATCTGAAGATGCAACAATTGCTGATATCGCAGTAGCTGTAAATGCTGGCCAAATCAAAACAGGTGCACCTTCACGTACTGACCGCGTTGCGAAATATAACCAATTACTTCGCATCGAAGATCAACTACACACTACAGCAAGATATAATGGCTTAAAATCTTTCTACAACTTAAATAAATAAGTTAGAAAATTTACTTAAGCTCTGAATAACGTAGAGCTATTTCACTGTCGCAAAAAGACGGTAGAAATAGCTCTATTTTTTCAATTGATAGTCGTCAAAATTGTATGGAAATGTTAGAATATAACTTAAGAGCTAGTCTATATAAAGACTACATAGCATGATTGAATTAGAACAACGTTGTCATTACGTACAGTTTTTGGTAAGATAAGACTGTTGTGATGTTTCGAATCAGGAGGTGGAACATATGCATACTGTGATTATGACTTTATTAATCATTGTTTCTCTTGCATTAGTTGTCTTAGTATTATTACAATCAAGTAAAAGTGCAGGTCTTTCGGGAGCCATCTCTGGTGGAGCTGAGCAACTTTTTGGTAAGCAAAAAGCTCGAGGCATGGACCTTATTTTGCACCGCATTACGGTAGTATTATCAATTTTATTTTTTGTACTAGCTATAGCTATTGCTAAAATTTAATGAGCGATATTTGAACCGCCTGACCACCTTATGGTTAGGCGTTTTCTTTTATAAAAGCATATAATTAATAATAGAACACTTACATACATGAATTGTATTATTAATGGAGGTTTGCTTCATGGAAGTATTAATGTCACAGCCTTTCTTTTTTAAAGCTGGTCCACGCGCAGTTTTACTGTTGCATGGCTTTACTGGAAATTCATCTGATGTACGAATGTTAGGAAGATTTTTGGAGAAAAAGGGCTATACTACGTATGCTCCTCATTATAAAGGCCACGGTGTACCACCAGAGGAATTAATCCATACAGGACCATCAGATTGGTGGAAAGACGTTCTAGAGGGATATAATACTTTAAAAGAAGCCGGATATGAGGAAATTGCGGTTGCAGGTTTATCTTTAGGTGGTGTATTTTCATTGCGTTTAGGGTATACACTACCTGTTAAGGGGATTGCGACAATGTGTGCACCAATGTCAATGCGCACTACGGATTTAATGTTCGAGGGTGTGTTGAAATATGCACGTGACTTTAAAAAATTTATTGGTAAAAAACCAGATGAAATCGAGCAAGGGATAATGGAGCTAAAGAAACAAGGGATGCCTTCGCTTTCAGAATTACGTGAGCTTATTTATCATGTTCGTGACCAGATTGATCTTATATATGCTCCAGTATTCGTTGCACAAGGATTATTAGATGACGTGATTGATATAAATTCGGCGCAAATCATTTATGATCAAGTGGAGTCCAATGACAAGGATATAAAATGGTATAAAGAGTCTGGACACGTTATTACTCTTGACAAAGAGAAAAAACAATTACATGAAGATTTATATGCTTTTTTAGAAAAACTCGACTGGCATGAGTAAAAAGGGCAATCTTCGCAAACGCTAATAGAAGGAGGGAAGAAAGATGAACAATCAAGATTTAACATTGCAAGAACGATTATTAACTTTCATGAAAGAAGAACAATATAAACCACTTACTGTAGCTGAATTGGAACAACAATTTGGTTTTAAAGACGCGGATGAATTTAAAGAACTAGTAAAAACACTAGTAAGAATGGAACAGCAAGGGCAGGTATTGCGTTCCAATACGAATCGTTATGGTACACCAGAACGTATGAATTTATTAAAGGGTCGCTTTATCGGTCATGCAAAAGGCTTTGGCTTTGTTGCACCTGAAGAAGCAGGAATGGATGATGTGTTCATTCCACCAGATGCGCTTAATGGCGCATTAAATGGAGATACAGTATTAATCCGTGTATCTCAAACAACTTCAGGAGATAGACGTGAAGGTAGAATTATACAAATTGTAGAACGAGGAACAACGAAGGTTGTCGGGGTCTTTCAAGCAAATCGTGGCTTTGGCTTTGTCGTTCCAGATGATAAGAAATTATCAATCGATTTCTTTATCGCAAAAGGGGATACTCTTGGTGCGATGGATGGTCACAAAGTAGTCATTGAAATTACTGGATGGCCTGAGGATAACCGCTCAGCAACGGGAATTGTAACACAAATTTTAGGTCACAAAAATGACCCTGGTGTCGATATCTTATCGATTATTTATAAACATGGTATCGCCATCGACTTCCCAAAAGAGGTAATTGATGCTGCATCAGCAATTCCAGATGAGGTAACACAAGCAGATTTAGAAGGCCGTATCGATTTACGTGATCAAATGATTGTTACAATTGACGGTGAAACTGCTAAGGATTTAGATGATGCTGTAACAGTGACAAAAAATGATGATGGTACGTATAAGCTAGGCGTCCATATAGCTGATGTTAGCTACTATGTAACTGAGGGATCAGATTTAGATAGAGAAGCATATGATCGTGCGACAAGTGTATATTTAACAGACCGTGTAATTCCGATGATTCCACATCGACTTTCAAATGGTATATGTTCTTTAAATCCACAAGTTGACCGTCTAACATTATCTTGTGAGATGACGATTACTGGTAGTGGTGAAGTAATAGGACACGAAATTTTCCAAAGTGTTATTAACACAACTGAACGTATGACGTATACAGATGTATATAAAATTTTAGAAGAAGACGACGAAGAGTTAAAAGAACGCTACGCAAATCTTGTTCCTATGTTTAAGGATATGGGCGAATTAGCTCAAATCCTACGAAATAAGCGTATGGATCGCGGTGCTGTAGATTTTGACTTTAAAGAATCTCAAGTGCTTGTAGATGAAAATGGTTGGCCAACAGATGTTGTTTTACGTGAACGTACAGTTGCTGAGCGTCTTATTGAAGAGTTTATGTTAGCAGCGAATGAAACTGTTGCAGAACATTTCAAATGGATGGATGTACCTTTCATTTATCGTATTCACGAAGACCCTAAGCCAGAAAAACTCCAACGATTCTTTGAATTTGTAACAAACTTTGGGTTAGTTATAAAAGGTACTGGTAACACAGTTCACCCACGTGCATTACAAGAGATTTTAGAATCAGTTGAAGGATTACCTGAAGAGCCTGTTATTTCAACTATGATGCTTCGTTCTATGCAACAAGCAAAGTATAGTGCAGAATGTTTAGGACACTTTGGTTTATCAACAGAGTTTTATACACACTTTACATCTCCAATTCGTCGTTACCCGGACTTAATTGTTCACAGATTAATCCGTACGTACTTAATTAACGGCGACGTTTCACAAGCCACAGTTGCACACTGGAATGCTATAATGGACGAAATTGCACAGCATACGTCTGAGAGAGAACGTCGTGCAGTTGATGCAGAGCGCGATACAGATGCACTGAAAAAAGCACAATACATGGCTGATAAAATTGGTGACGAATTCGAAGGTATCATTAGTTCAATTACAAACTTTGGTATGTTTATCGAATTAGAAAATACAATTGAAGGCCTAGTGCATATTAGCAATATGACAGATGATTACTACCGTTTTGACGACCGCCAAATGTTAATGATTGGCGAACGTACAGGTCGTATTTTCCGTATTGGTGATGGGGTAGAAATTCGAGTTAAAGCTGTCAACGTTGAAGAGTCTTCAGTGGACTTTGAAATTGTCGGCATGAAACGCGAATTCAGTCGTACTCGAAAAGAAGCGCCACGTGTCATTCACGCGAAGAAAAAAGAAGGCTCTCGAGGTGGTAGAGGGAAAGGCAGAAGCGAAAGTGGAAGTGGAAGCGGAAGCGGAAGCGGAACTCGAAAACCAAGTGGTGCAAAAGTGAATGGTAAAACACGCAAGGAAGAACGTAAAGCTTCCGGTAAAAGCGGTAGCCAAAGGAAAAAGTTCTACGAAGGTATTGCTAAAAAGAAAAAAGGTAGCAATGGTAAAAAGAAAAATAAAGAGAAGCGCTAGTCGCTTCTCCTCTATTCAATGAGGTGATTGATAATGGCTAAAGGGTCAGGTAAGGTTCTGGCACAAAATAAAAAGGCAGGACATGATTTCTTTATAGAGGAAACGATTGAAGCAGGAATGGTATTACAAGGAACAGAGATTAAGTCAATTCGTAACGGTAGAGTGCAATTGAGAGACTCATACGTCCGCGTCAGTGGTAATGAAGCTTGGATTTCAAACATGCACGTTAGTCCATATGAACAAGGAAATCGTTTTAATCATGATCCATTACGTTCACGTAAATTATTGCTTCATAAAAGACAAATTGCAGAGCTAATTGGAAGAGTTAAACGAGACGGTTATACTATCGTACCGCTGAAAATGTACATAAAAGACGGTTATGCAAAATTATTAATCGGTGTCGGTAAAGGTAAGAAAAACTACGATAAACGTGATGACCTACGTAAAAAAGAAGCAAAACGTGATATGGAACGTACATTCAAGGCAAAAAACCAAATCTAATTGAGTTGCTCAAACTTGAAGTTTAACCAATCTTGCCTTATAATTTAAAAAGTAAACAAGCCAGTATAAATACTTTTTCTAAAGTATTTCCGAACGGCCTTAAGACATTTATTGTCATAAGGTTCCCTAAGGCATTTAACTACAAGTAGTAGAAATACCTTGTAGAGATTTAGCCGCTATTAAGGGGACGTTACGGATTCGACAGGGATGGTCTGAGCTTGAGTTGCGCGTCGGAGGTCTCGGCTTCGTCATCAACGGAAGTTATATAATAACTGGCAAACAACAAAACAACTTAGCTTTCGCAGCGTAAGCTGATGAAACTGCCTGTCTACTCTATCGCCCATGTAGAATAGTCAGGCTCACTTATAGTGGGATACGGTTACTAGTGCCACTTGAGCTAGTAACAAGAGCTTCCCAAGTTAGCGCTCATGATGCCTGCTTGCTGGCTATTGCTGCGTGAATCCTAAATAGGCAAGATACACGCGTAGAAGCTTGAGTATTGGAGTTTCTGGACGCGGGTTCGACTCCCGCCGTCTCCATATTTAAATTAGCAGTAGAAATGCTGTTAAATCAACGTTTATAAGAGTTAGGGTGTCTTGATGAAGGTGTTAACTTTCAAAAAAGACTCCCTAACTTTTTTCGTTTTTTAGGGTACATTTAATTGAATACTTGCGTTTATAAACCTTCTAATTCACACGATGAATAGGGGGTTTTTGTTTGGATAAAAGCGGAAAGCATGTTGTATTCTCGATGGGAAATGCACGTCACGTTAATCCTAAAGCTAGTAATAATCAATGGATACCAATTGATTACGGATTAGAAATTGTGGTTAAGCAAATGAAAATTGCTGGCAATAGACCACGTGTACCATTGGTAGTTATGATTATATTTTTCGGGGATATTGTGAATCGAACAAAATTCACTATGTAGAGGGAATTACGATTGATACAATTTATAGCTACGTTATTAATTGATTTGATTAAGATGGACGGAGTTAGTTTATTTGGAGATAATCTTACCTATGAAGTTGATTCTTTATGTAAAGAATTGCGATTAAAGCGTCATGAATTATTTAATTTACTTGTTAGCATTTTTGAAGAAGAAGAAGTTCAGGCAGAATTAAAATGGAAGGTTGAATATCTAATGTCACATCTCGCTGTTAATGGCGGATTTGAAGGGGGATTAAACAATGTCTAATATTCAACAAATGAAATTTAGTAAAGAAGAACAAGAAACAATAATCCGCTTAGATTCGGTAGTTAGAATGTGGTATGTGTATTCTGCAACGCCTAAATATATCCGACAATATATCAATTATGCTACTTCTATGAATGTAGATTTTAAGGTATTAACAGAGTGGGAAGGTAAATCCACCACCATTGAGTTAGTAGTTCCAGAAACACTTTCTAATAATAGCTTTTTAAAGCCAAAACGAAAGATTAGTGAAGCACATAAGGCTGCATTAGTAATGGGAAGAACGAAGAAAACTAAATAGCGGAATCAAGTTAAGGAAGAGTCGATAGCATACCGTAAATTACGGCAGCTATCGGCTTTTTTATTTAATGTGTAATTTATATTGGGTACGGTCTAATTCGGCTTGCTTCACAGGTATATCACGTTCAGCACATAATTCTGAAATCCAAACTTTATTTTCTTCTGAAATTTTTGTACCAAGAATGACTGCGGTAGGCTTTTCTAAATTAAACTTTTGTTCTTCTTTTAGAAAAGAAATCAGTCTCCATTCATTCTCATACTTCCAACAATCGTACTTACTCAATGTAGCAAGTTGAATTCTATCAATAGGGCTTCTCTTCGGATATTTATTCATATCAAATAATTCATTACTATATTTAACGGGCGAGAGTGTAAGTAACAACCTACTTCTATAATCAATATTTGAGAAGTCATATTCAATACAAATACCTTCGTGAAATTGTGCATAATGACTCCACATTAGAATATTATCATTAGTTTCACTAAAACAAGCTGCATAGACTGTGGATTGGTAATTATCATTTAGTTCTTTTACGTAATTCTCATAGATGTCATAGGTTTGTTCTATGTAAAAGTTGATTTTCGAATTAATATCTTCAATTACTTTCTCATCTTGACTCAATGTTTTTCCTAATAAATAGCCAAGGTATTTTAAGGGCACATCTTTCGTTAAAGTATGTACCTCTGAAAAAAAGCTTTCCAAAGTTTGATCTGGTATCAAATGTTGGAATTCTTTACAAAACTCCAATAGTACACTTTCTTTGACTTTATTTAAATGTGTTTCGTTATAATCCACAGTTAATCCACTATCATATGGGTCGTTAAAACTGTTTGCAGGGCTTAAAAAGGCAATATCATTCCTTAAAGTATCTTCTAAAAAATCATTTATAGGTCGATATCGATATAATTTTTGTGGGAGAATGTTTAGCTTTAAAAGTGTTAGTTCTGCAAGATGTAAAGGTACTTCTTCAGTAGCAAATAATAAATTAAAATACTCTTCTTTTAATGTTTTCATGCAATGCCCCCTAAAGTCAGTTGTATAAATATAATTCTATTTTATTTTTTAAAACCCTTTATAGAGAAGGCATTTGGCTTGTCTGAATTGCTAAAGCCATAAGTTTATCCGAAAGTTTTGGAATGCTTAAAATGCCTTCTAATAAAGCTAAAAATGAACTAGGAATGATTGCATATGATGTAATTTTGAATGTACCCAATTATTGTGCTATTAGAATGCAAAATAAACGCTTGTTTGTTGCCGATACAAACCATTTGTGAAATTTTTGCACAATGCTTGGGGTGACTAATTTGTCCGCCACTTTTGTTTTGAGTAGTGGGAGAGTGGAAGTAAAAAAAGTTATGTACAGATGCACAATAAGAATTAGAAATTTATTACCTAATCAAGTTCATTAAAACTTATTATAATAAACGCAAAAAAGGGCACTAACATACAGTGAAGTACATTGGTTACATTAGTGCCTGATCTATGTGCTATTGGGAATGTGTTTATTATGCTATTGCTATTTACTAGATTTACTAAAGAATAAAGTGGTTATGCTAAAGCACTTAATTCACATTAGTTCATTAAGGATTTTTAAACAAGTAACATTATCTTTATCTATGCTAGCAAATAGTAGAACAGATATTATTTGTGTTAGTTGTTATTCCTACGAACGTTAGTTAAGTAGTGGCTTTAGCCAGGTTATTGTTATTAGAAAAGGTTTAGTAAGTTTAGTTCACCGTTATAAGACCCCTTTGCTTTATAGTGTTTGAAACCAGCCAAAAAGATGGGTAAAGTAAAGGTAACACTTTAGGGACATTGCCCAAAGTATTGATATGATTGGATTTCTCCAAAGGTAACAAATTAGTGATTAACCTATGTCAAACCCCGTTATGATTCTAATTTGACTAGTAATTTCGTATTTTTCTGTTGCAAAGTCACAGCTTTAAGGACACTGATTCAAGGACACACATGGGTGTAATTAATAACTCGCCAAATAAGACAAAGTCAAAAACAAAGAATGTCATAAGGCATCCTTACAATGTTGCTTCATATTCTTTTACTTTTTTGTAGAACGTAGCTTTCTTCATATCCATTGCTGCCATGAACTCCACGGCTTTAATTTTTCCATTTTTCCACTGATTATATAGCTTTCCCCACTCGTTTGGCAGTTTCATAATAGGACGACCTAAGTGCGTACCTTTAGCTTTAGCAACTGCAATTCCTTCAGCTTGACGTTGTTTAGACGTTAATCTTTCTTGTTCTGCCATCGCCGTATATACTTCAATAATAATATTATTAATCATATCAATAACCCATTCTTGCCCTTGAGGTACATCTTGCATTGTAGTAGGTAAATCAATAATTTTTACACGTATACCTTTATCTTTGAAGTACTGTAGGTACTGTTTAATAAGTTCTTTATTCCGACCTAAACGGTCAATAGATTTTATATAAATAGTATCACCTGATCGCATAGCTTTTAGCATAGCTTTAAATCCTTCACGTTCCAAACCCCTATGGGCTGTCTGACACTTGCAAAATATACGCACCATTTTTGAACCTTTTCATGCACAATATAAGTTTAAATGTTATATGCAAGAAGCAAAAAAGATTGTACTATATATGTTAAATATGTCAATTTAAAATACTGGGATGAGGGATAGTATGGAAAACATTTTGTATCCTAAAGGTAAAGCCATTGATTACATTTATCAATATTCGAAGTATCATGGTAATCTTCTGATATTCTGTGAGGGTTTAATGGACGAAGAGAGTAGTAATAGTTTACCTGCTTTAATTTTTTTGTTAAACATCACTGAAAATGTAATGAGAAATGTTATAGGTGATTTTGATAATAAAACGAAATTATATGAAGTGATTAAAGAGTTAGAATCACGAAATTATATCACTAACCGAGAGGGAAAGTTTCTAAATCAAGGTAAGAATAGTATTAGAAGTTTAAGGAATATCTTTACTCATGCCCAACTTTCTAAATACAATTTAGAAGTTAATGAAGAGGGGAAAAAAGTTTTATATCCTTTTACTGAAAATACAACATGTGCATATATTTATAATCAAATTTCAGATATTTTATTCAATATAATGATGAAGATTGTTAGCCAAAGTTTCATAGAAAATATGAAAATAACTTTGGATACATCGACAGCTATTTCTAAAGTAAATATTAAAATTGTAGAGATTACGCCGGAACAACTATTAAAATTTAAGGGATTCGATGATGACTATTTTAATTCAGACGAATGGAAGTTGTTAGATGAAGATAGTAGATATAGATTAGCAGAAGATGCGTCTGATATAAATGTTCTTACTAGTATTTTTAGTAGACTCTTAAAGTGATAATTGAGAAAAAAGTGTGTGTGAATGATTGAAATACGAGTTAGTGGGAATTTGCCCTATTCAATCTTTATGACAAGGGTTGTAGAGGTCATTTTCGATTATATATACGTAATGACTGGCCACATTCAGCTTGTCAGAAACAAGTTCTATGTTTGTTGTAATAGTAATGACATTATAATTTCCCCTGTAGTTTTGATATAAATGAAAAAAGACCGCTACAATCTGCAATGCTGCAAACGTAACGGTCTGATAATATTTAATTAGTATTGAATAGAACGTACTACTGCCATTTTGCGTGCCCATTCATTTGCTTCTCGGGAGATATGTTCTTGACGAAGGCGTTCACGATTTTCTTCCGTCTTACGCTGATACTTTAAACGTTCTTGAAAGGCTTGCCCAACGACTTCGTAGTTAATTGATGAAGTGTCAGCAATCCCAAATTCTTTCTGTAGGACAAGTCCGTAAGTTACTTTCATAGTAGCGTCCATACCTTGTAATACATCTTTATTCCCTTGCTTTAGTTCATCTAGAGTATTTTGATGTACCGCATATAAATTCAATAGTGTCACTATAAATCTCCTCCATAGTATAAATTCATATAAAGATTTTGTTAGCTCAGAACTTATTTTAATTAACGGCTCCATTCATCATTAAATATCTAACATATATAGATATTTAAAATATCTTTATTGGAAGACAGAGGATATTGATTGTCCTTTAATATATAGTAAAATAGTATTGGATAAGAATGTTTTTAGGGGGATATAAATGAATATTGGTTGGGACTTTCCTTCGAATAATAATGGACGTATTGATGGATTAAATGATTCTGGAATTCACCACTTCACAGAAGCACCTATAGTATCTATGACACGAGAAGTATTGCAGGATTCACTCGACGCATCGGCCTCAACTCAGCCGGTTATTGTAAAGTTTGAGCTACATCAGTTACCACAACAAGCACTACCAGAGGTGGCTGAACTTAAACAAGTTTTTCAACGAGGAAAAGATACTTGGATATCTCATGGAGATGCATCAAAGTTTTTTGAAGAAGGCCTTCAAGTACTTCAACAACAAACTATACCCGTACTCGCAATTCGTGACTTTAATACAACAGGTTTAGAGAATGTTGACAAAAAAATAAACGGAAGCTTTGCTAGTCTAGTTAAATCAGTGGGGGTTACATTTAAAGACGCCTCAGCAAGTGGCTCTTTTGGGATTGGGAAACACGCTCCATTTGCAGCTTCCTCTATTCGCACGATGTTTTATGGTACATATAATCGCCAAAACGTGTATGCCTTACAGGGTGTATCAAAATTAGCAAGTTATGACATGGGCGACGGTAATTACACACAAGGTACAGGTTACTACGGTGTTAAGGGTGTATTAGAGCCCATAAAGGATTTAACAACGTATCATCCTATGTTCATGCGATCAGGCTATGGAACAGACAAATTTATTATGGGCTTCACGGCAAAAGATGGCTGGGCAGATGAAGTGATTGAAACAATCATTTTGAGTTATTTAGTTGCTGTAATGGAAGAGAAGCTAGAAGTACATATTGCAGGACTTAAAATTAATAAACAAACAATGCCTTCTATTGTGAAATACATTATGGGCAAATATAAAAATAGTAAAGCATCACAATACTATGAGGCTTATACATCTCCAGACAGTGTAAAAGTAACGAAGTACTTCAAAACATACGACGGCGATTTTGAACCAATCAATGTATCATTGCTTGTTAAAGAAGGGTTTAATCGTCGAGTTTCGATGTACCGAGGAACAGGGATGAAAATTTTTGATAAAGATCGATTCCGTGCCCCTATCGATTTTGCAGGTGTCATGGTAGTAGAAGGTGCAAAATTAAATGCTGCTTTACGCAAAATGGAGCCACCCACTCACGATCGTTGGGCTGCTGGTTTATACAAAGATGATCAACAATATGCGCTCTATTTATTAAAACAAATCTACGACTGGCTCAACAGTCAGGCGAGAGAACTAGCTAAATCTCAAGCAACTGAAAAAATAGAGCTACGTGGATTAGAAGGTATTTTACCTGACGTAACAAAAGAAGAAGCCCCATTAAAAGAAGTGAATGATCAAGCTTTAAGTGAAAAAATCACTTCATTTGCAATGAAGCAAACTGTCTCTAAGCCGAAAAAGATTAAATCGAAAACGAAGAAAAAGAAAAACACTTTATTACCTGATGATAAGCCGAAAAAAGAAAAAACGACGAAACCACAAGTAGATAAACCAAAAAAAACCAAAAAAGCAGATCTTAGTAATGCACGTTCATTTTGCTTGAATGAAGAACACGGACTATACCGCTTTATCATCACACCCAAAGGAACAGGTGAGCTCTCTTTCAACGTTCATATCTCTGGTGAAGACGGGTCAAAAACACCGATTGAAATTAAAGAAGTGAAAAACATAACAACAGGTGAAGCTGTACCATACAGTAACAACATCATTGGACCTGTGACAGTTGATGATAAAGAACGCCTTGTATTTGAAGTGAAATTTATGGAGAATGAGCGCTATTCGTTAGAGGTGAGTGTATGAAGATCAAGCATAGACATTTCCCGTATCCTGTTTTATCGCCATTTAGCGACGATATTGTTGGAGACCCATTAAAAGCTGAAATTGAAGCACAGGCAATCGATGATGATTTGCAATTCAAGGTTACATTTCAATTAGAAAATGAAACATTACGCCAATTAATTGAAACTGGGCAAGCAGTGTATGCTGTTCATTTAGAATGTAGCTCAACGATGAAACGTTTCTACGAAAGGTCAGTACAGCCGACATTTGACTTTACAATTGATCAAAAATTATTAAATAATGCGGTGGAGATTAATTTCTTTATAGTCGCAAACGAAGATATATATGCGTACCATAATACGAGTTTTCATCAAGACTTTGAAGGAGCTCTGTTCAATATTCAAAAAGGTGACCAGCTTGCATTTACTGAAACAGTGAAGATGAATATTACAAAAGAGCCGATTGCTAAAACAAATAGTATTTTCGAATTAGCAGTCAACCCTCTTGAAACAGCACCATTAATTGCGACAGATTTCCAAGAAAAAATAGTTATTTCTATACCAAAGCATGCTTACGAAGAAATTACAAACTTACGAGGCTTAATTGGAGCAGATATCGATCAATTACTTATCTCCATGTACTATATGCCAGCGTTAATTGAAAGTCTATATTATATTCAAGATTTAATAGATTCAGATGAAATTCATTTCATCGAAAATACAGTTTGGTATCTATCTATTGCAAAACGTATAGAAACACTGGGGAAAAATATTGAGCAAATCGATCAAGAAGATAATCTACCTAATTTAGCTATTCAGATACTCGATAACGTAAACGAACGGGCCTTAGTATCTATTGCACGTATATTCGGAATTGAAGATGAAGAAGGAGAGCTTGAAACATGAGCAAACTCTATTACATTGATGACAAAATTTTAGAAGATATGAAAAATGGAATCGAAAACAATATGTACTTTTATAAACAACCTACTCCTTGGTGTGAAGAGATATTAGAAGTTGAATTGGATGAATTGGATAAGCCAGCAGAATTGAAAATAATAGAGGGCGACAAAGGGGAACATGATTTAGAAAACGCCATTTTATTATATGAAGCATTGAAGGATTTACCTTATACAGTAGTCACAAATGAAAACTATTGGACGTTTTTAACACATACGGTTTATTGGGACTACATGCGAAATCGTTGGCCAATAGAAGCTGCTCAAAAAGACGTACTTTCTTTTATTCAAACACGTTATATGTTCAATACGAAAAACAAAAGATATTATCGTAATGGTTTGTCGCGATTATGGTTATACGCATCGTTAACGTATGACCAAAGCAATGCTAAAGATCCCTACTTTTATACGAGAATCATGATGAAAAATCAGGATCAAGCAGGATTAATTTTAGAAACAACAACTGTTTCTCGAAATTTCAAAGCTTTAAAGGCAACACTAGAAATCATTCAACGTATTGATACATTAGAGGAAAACGGTGAAATCGAAAAAATTAGAGGTAAACGTGAATTTACTCGTGATTTAATGAAGCAAGTAAACTTCATTGGTGCTATCACAATTTGGGATAGTTTAACCCATGAAGAAGCCGTGGAGAAACTGTGGAAGTATGTGAATAAGCGTTTACTAGTGCTAGAGAGTATTTAATGAGATTTAAGTCGTATTAGGAGGTGGATTTATGTATTTAATACAAGATTTAGAGAGTCGTGTTTTAGAAATGCCTTATAGTGAGGGTTATCGTCATTTAAGGGTTTTATCCGGATATGTGAGTCCTGTATTTATTGAACATGTTTTAGAAACATATAGTGAGTTGAATTTAGAAGTAACGGTAGGTATGGTACCAAATGATGGGTTATCTACTTGGCAACACCGGGCATTTTTGCGATTGATAAATCTATTTGCTGACCGTTTAAGTATCTTTTATCAAGTGAGTCTTCCAGGAAATCATCGAAAAGTATATAATTGGCAAGACTCTGTTTTAGAAACAAAGGTATTTGTAGGGTCTGCTAACTTTACGAAAAATGGGTTTGGTAGACAACGAGAAATATTAGTGGAGTCTACATACGACAATATCGATGAGATTTTTTCTGATTTAGATGTTATCAGATGCGATAATGCAGATGTAGAAGAACAAGTGAGCTTGTATAATGTTTTACCTCGGCGTGTAGTAGCCCAAGCTTCTCCTACTACAACAGGCGAGCATCCACGTGAAGTTGTATTTGAACCTGCAGATGTTGAAGCTTTAAGTACACCTACACATACTTATAATGAGTATGTTGATATTTCTTTAGTTGATAAAAAAACTGGCCAAGTGCCTACTAAATCTGGATTAAATTGGGGGCAACGTGAAGGTAGAAACCATAATCAAGCATATTTATCAGTAAAGGGTGTACACGGTGAAAGACCAGATTTCTTCCCACCATTAAAAGCACCATTTATAATGATAACGGATGATGGAGAAGATCTAGTTTGTGTAATGGCGCAAGCAAACCGTAAAGCCATACATACGCGTGAGAATAATAGTATCATGGGAGCATATTTCCGAAGACGTTTAGGATTACCAGATGGAGCATTTGTTGTTACTGATGATTTAGTTCGTTACGGAAGAAATAGTGTGCGAATTTATAAGATTGATGATGAAACTTATTATATGGATTTTAGTGTGTAATCGGACAAATGATGTTGGAGTGGTTGAACAATGCTTTGTCCTAAGTGCTAAGGATTCAAGAAGTAATCAAAGTTCATGAAAGTAAAACCTAACTTCCAAGTTAGGTTTTTAATTTTTTTATTGGACTAAGTATCTGGTAAAAGAAAAGGGCATAGAAAATATCTTTTTCTATGCCCGTATATGGATATTTAAATAGTACTAAACGCCAATTGACGTTCATCTTCATTGATTTTTTTTGCAACTTTTCTAGATTTTTCCTTTTGTAAATTTTCTAATTGAAATTTTTGCGTTGCTTCAACGAAATCATATGGAATTCCTGCAAAAGATTTTAAAATTGCTTCAAACACAATTTGAGCCCCAGCAGGAGGTACAGCCATCCCAATTTGTTTACGTGCAGCTTCTTTACTACCAGTAAACACGAAATCATCTGGGAACGTTTGTAGACGTGCTCTTTCGCGGTTTGTAAGGGCACGTTCCTCTTCCCAATGGTACATATGCGTACCGCCACCGCCACTACCTGTTACGGTATAGGCCGGACGTGTTGGATCAAGGCGCTTGTAAATAGAGCTTAAGCGTGCGCCTTTTACATTCAGTTGCAACTCTTCTGGAATCCCAATATACCAAGCATTTTCACCAGGTGGAATATAGCTTAACATTTCTTTGACCTTCGCTGAATGACGAGGCATTTCATGGTTAGGTGCATTTTCCGAAATCGGCGGGTTTTCAATCGCCTCTTTACTTGTTTTATAATCTGCAGAATTTGGTGTTGTTGGTGCAGGAACTTTAAATTCCACACCTTGTTCAGCAAAATCTTTACGAATCCCTACAATAATGATACGGTGTCGTGCTTGTGGTACGCCATATTCTTCAAATTTGTAGTAATGAGGTGTAACGACGTATTCAACATCTCCAGGATTAGAAATTTCTTCTAGGATTTTGATGAAAGCTCGTCCCTCATTAGCACTTTGCAAGCCACCAACATTTTCAGCGACAAAGAATTTAGGTTTATATTCATTCAATACCTTTACACCGTAGCTATAGAGAGGACCAAATGTACCTCCTAAGCCTTTCTTTTCCCCAACCTGGCTGTAATCATTACATGGGAAACCGAATGAAAAGCAATCTATATCAGGCATTAATGAACGGTCTCCAATTGGTAGTTTTTCAACAGGACCACAAATAACGCTATGGTGTCCTTCTTCACCACAAATGTTTAAAGAAAATGTATTACAAGCATTTTGATCATAATCATTTGACCATGTATGTTCAATTCGGAATTCTTCCTTAGTTTCAGGATGTATAACGATGGCATTCTTAGCAGCTAGACTCAAACCACCTGGGCCGTTAAACAATTCTCCTTTTCTAAAAATCATTTTATCATCTCCTATATTAAGAACTGACGTTCAAAAAACGAACAAAAGTTCTTGCATACCTATATGCTATAATCTATATTACTACTTTTTTAGGGGAAATGGGGACAAAAAGTTTTAAAAGTATTAAGATTTACTGAAATAATATTAATGAGGTGAACTATGCTACAGGTATATTTATTATATTTTGATCCGCAAATTATGAAGGTCCAAGCGGAAGTTCTGCAATTACATAATGAAACGGAGGATATTCTTGAACAGGAATTGAGGAAGATATTGAATGCAGAAGGATATGATTTTTATGATTATAGTGATGAAATTGTTATTCTAGTAGATGATCGAGGTTTTGAAAAATCATTGAATCCCGTGTTTGAAATTATAAGTTCTTATGGAGATCGTAGCCGTCTAGCTGGCCGCTTAGTGTTTGTTCGTAATGTAGAAAATGAATATAGTACCGATATTGGTAGTATTAAAAAAGAAGATATTTTTAATTTACGAGTTAATCTAGCAATAAAATTAATCGGAATTACTAATAGGACAAATTAAAGAAAATAGATCAGTAAGAGAGGCTTGTATCTTACCCAAAAACAAGCGGAGAAAATCTGCCTTTTCTAGCTTTTATTATGACTAAGTTATTAGATGATAATTTTTATAAACTCAACAATAAAATTAGACTTGCCCCCCGACAACGCTAGTTATTAGTAATGGCATTTAATTTGGCATTTGGCAATTTAAATAAGGTGCTAAAAACCCTTTTAAATACTGTTATTATAAGATTTATAAGAGGTGCGGGTTCGCTCCTGCCGTCTCCATATTTGAATTTAGCGGTAAAAATGCTGTTAGATCAACGTTTAAACAAAGTTAGGGTGATTTGGAGTTAAACTCTTATTGAATTACCCTTTTTTTGCTAAGGGAAATTACATTATTTATATGAAATCTGTTTATAAACCTTCTGATTCCAAATGGAGTAGGCTTTTTTTTATTGTCTAAAAATAGGAAGCAGGGCGTTTATGCTATTGAAGAAATACAAGTGACCACAGGACGTAGGACGAGACAAGGATGGACTACAGCTTGTTTTCTGCAAAGTATACATCGTCGTTTTAAAACCTTTTTACAGTCAATAGTATCTGTGAGGAAGCTTCTAAGTGAATTAACTTTTACTTCGTGGGCTATTATTCTATTATTAGACTAAAGTAGCAGGATAGTTGCAGAAGAGGTAATTGTCAGTTAAGGGAGTTGAAGTTAGAGAATGAATAGTAAAACTAACATTCAAAAACAGTTTTTTAAAATTTATAAAGGAATGATTAGTATTTCAGAATTTGAAGAATGGCTTTATAAAACACAAGAAATTGAAAGTGTTTATGGCAATGATTTTTACTTCAACTTACTTGATTTGGATTATAGAAAGAAACATATAAAAAATGAATTAGAGAAACTTATTGAGATGAAAATTCCATTTGATGAATTTGAACAGACACGGATTATTTCACTTTTGGAAAACATAATATATGAAAAAGGTGACATAGTAGAGATATTAGAGCAATTATATGATGATTATTGCAGTGGATACTCATTTCTAGGATATTTAGGGATTGCTTATATTACTGGAATTGATGCTTTTCCTAAGCTACAAGAAAAAGATGAATGGGATGAAAACGAATTTGATAGTAAAAGAGAAATACTAAATAGTATTAAACCTAAGATTATAAATGAGGCAATGCGATTAGTGTCTTTTTTTCAAAAAGGACTGATAAAGATAATGGAGGAAAATGAGTATATCGATTATAGAAAAGAAGAAGAAAAAATAGAACTTAACAATATTGAAAAGATGTTTAAAGAATAAATCCTTATTGTGCTAGCGAAGGCCTTACTTTAAGTAAAGGTACCTTGCTAATATGCTAAAATTGAATAAGCGTTTCAGACGGAAAATTTATCGGGGTATTTTTAAAACATATTAGGAGTGATTGTAATGACTGAATCTAAACAAATGGGTATCAAATTAGCGTACTTCATTACACATAATGATGATGAAAGTATTACAGAGAATGAAATGGATAAGTTTCTTGACGAATTCATTGATTTAGTAGAGAAATATAATTGGGGATGTGGTGGTGGTGTGCGGTTGGTGGACGCCAATGCCGAAGAGGATTTGGGGTGACCGCTGCCATGACAGAAAATAATCAAATGATTGCTGAACAAATGATTTCATATATGAAGAATATGGAGAATGGGGAAAGGCTTTTATTTTTAGAATATCTTTCTAATAACCATTTCAATTCAGGACAGCCCATTGAAGATATGAATTTAGCGACAAAGAATTATATTGAGGATTACTTAGACAGGAATCTATCAGAGGAAGAAATTGAGATAATGAAATTAGCTTATAAAACTGGTCATGGTGTTGGGTTTAATGTTGGAATGGAAAAGGCTTTAAAAGGTGAGGACTAACAGGACAAACTCCCATAGAAAAACACCTCCTCATTGATTTTTTCAGGTTTCAATACCCGTTATTCAATGAAAGGTGTTTTTCTTTGACACATGGTTAGACAAGCCCTCTCCTATCCTCAACTCTAGTGTTTTAACCAGGGTATGTCTATGCATCTATAATACATCTAGTAGCTTTTATTGAAATATATGTATTTAGACTACAAAAAGCATTAATGAATGCACTGCCTCTACATCAGACATTATCTTTAAACAGTGCTAGTTTTGAAAATGACATTTTCACCATATTATTCTACTGATTTTACATATTATTCTACTGATTTTACATATTGTTTCGGTGACCTTCTAATTATAAAATTAGGAGGTTTTTTGTATGACATCGGAGGTCGGAAGCATGACGATTTTGCGGTACCAACTGAGAAGGATGCTGACAACAGGCGAAAAATAAGAAGAAGGCTTAGCAGTGCGGGATTTCATTTAACCGTATATTTTGATACTAGCATGGTTTATAAAAAGAGAAGGATGCCGATAAACGGGCGTTCTTTCTCTTTTTTTATCCATAAGAGATTTGGATTCTGTTGTCTAATTAAGGAGAAAGTTTATCAAAGAATTATCCTAACTGTTAAAAAAGTATACATATCTGTAGATAAAATATAGTGGATCAATCAATAATGAGTATAAAATGGTAATCTATGTAAAGATTTGGTATTTTATGAAATGTAGATGTATGATATATGTACTAAATAATTATTTATGGAGTGTTGTAGATTAATGAACCAATGTTTTGAAGCAAGGTTAGCAAGAGCTATAGCATTAAGGATATCTGAAGAATATGGATTAGGAAAAGTAAGTACTATAGAAGTAAAGTATGGATTAGAGGTGTTGTTTCAATTAATTGTGAAATTATCATTTATATACTCAACAGCACTTATTTTGCATTCATTTATAGAAACAATTGTATTTCATATTACTTTTTTTATCATGAGAATATTTGTGGGTTCTACTCATTCAAAAACTAGTTTGGGGTGTACGTTTTGGACAATAGCTTTAGTTATAATTGTTGGGCTAACTCCTTCCAATATTAAAATAAGTTTAGAATTATTTTTATTAGTCTTTGTAACTGGAGTTAGCGTGATTCTTAAATATTCAATTAAGAAGGAGAACAGTTTAATGAGTTCAATATTATTCACAGCCTTATTGCTATTTTGTTGCAGTTTTTCTTTTGCACTTGTTTCGAAATCAATTTTTATAGGAATAATATCTTCAATAGTAGTTCTAATTCCAAAAGTAAAAAAAATGACGGGAATGGTGGTATAAAATGAAAAGAATATTGTTTCATAACTTGTTAAGATTAGTATTTTCTGTGGCTCTTATTTTTGCTAATATAGGCAACGTTTCATGTACGGGTATTCTTTTTGAACCTAAAAAAGATGAATAAAAAATTGGGAATATTAGGTGTGCACTCGCCTCAACGTGCTATAATACTTATTAGCTGTTGTAAGAAATAGGAGTTGTTAGTGCATATGTATTATATTTCCTTGTTAATTCAGTTTAGCTTGTTTTTTATTTTGAATTTTAAGTTCTTTCATTATGATACTAAGAAACCTAAGTTTATTTTAATATTGGCGGCTTTTAATTCAGTATCAATTTTTTTAGTAACTTTGATAGGTCCAAGTGCTGGAATAATAGTAATAATATTTTTGTCGATAATCAATTACTATTTTTCCAAAAAAATATTGGCTAGTGTACTTTTACCAATGTTGCTATTACTATTATCTATTATTTATAACTATGCATTGATATTAATAGTGTCAACCCTTTGGGAATATGATATGTCAATATCGCCAAGACCTTTTGATCAAATCTTACAAAATTCTGTACCAATCGTAGTAGCCTTTTTTTCAATAAAAATATTAAGCAAAGTAGTTCAAAGGTATAGAGTTGGTTTTAAATTATCCAATAAAATAATTTTTACTATTATTGGAATGTTTTCAATAACAATGATTCTGTTCTATTTTAATATAGTTAGTACAGATACTTCTTCGGAAGTACATTCCTTTGTGAAAATCAATCTAATTTTTTTTGGTCTATACCTTTTATTTACAATATTATTAGTGCTAATTTTAATTAAAAGTGTAATTAATAAGATGAAAAGTGAGTCTAAAACTAAAGAACATGAACAATTGATGGAATACACTGAAAAGTTAGAACTCTTATACAGTGACATGAGAAAGTTTAGGCATGATTATGTAAATATTTTAAGCTCAATGTCAGAATATATTAAAGATGAAAATATGGAAGCCCTAAGAAAATATTATGAAGAAAAAATAATGGATGTTAGCAAAGTTATGGACTCTAATAATTTAAAATTAAGTTCTTTAAAAAATATAAAAGTCAAAGAAGTAAAAGGAATACTATCTTCAAAACTAATAAAGGCTCAAGAGAAGGGTATAAATGTTAGTTTTGAAAATACTGAAGAAATCGATATGATTAATATGGACACTTTGATATTATGCCGTTCAATAGGAATAATTATCGATAATTCTATAGAAGAGTTAGATTTATTAGGTAAAGGAAAGATGCAGGTAGCTTTTATTAAAAAAGAAAATTCGCTTATATTTGTTGTAGTAAATACTTGTCGCGATATAGAAGAAAAATTATTTCAATTATTTAAAGAAAACTATTCAACAAAAGGCGAAAATAGGGGACTAGGTTTAAGTAATTTGAAAGAAATGATTTCAGCTTGTGATAATGTTAATTTAGATACAAGAATTGAAAATAATTTATTTATCCAAGAAATAGAGATATTTAATAGTTAACAAAGGTATATTAGGAAAGGGAAGACAAAAATGAATGAAATATTTGTTTGCGAAGACAACGCTGTTCAAAGAGAAAAAGTGAATACTTATATTAATAATTATTTAATGATAGAAAATTTAGATATGAATTTGTCGTTATCAACTGATAGTCCAGAAGAATTATTAAATTACATAAAAGGTGAGAAATTCAAGGGTGAAGGCCTTTATTTTTTAGATGTTGATTTAAACGCTGACATTACAGGTATTGTTTTAGGTAGTGAAATTAGAAAGCTTGATCCGCAGGCCACTATTGTATTTATTACCACCCATGTGGAATTATCCTATTTAACATTTATTTACAAAGTTGAAGCTTTAGATTATATTTTCAAAGATGAAGTTAACAATATCAAAAGTAGAATTATTGAATGTATTAATATTGTTAGAAATAGAAATAGCACTCCAAAAACAATTAGTAGAAAGAGGCTACAACAACAATTTGGTGATAAAGTAGTTAATGTTTATTATGATGACATCATGTTTATTGAATCCAGTTCAAATCTACATAAAATCATTATGCATTGTGATAATAGACAGATGGAGTTTTACGGTAAATTAAAGGAATTCGAAGAACTTGATGAAAATTTTTATCGATGTCATAATTCTTATGTTGTAAATAAAGACAACATTGTTGAGATTGATAAAAAGGAAAAAATAATTACTATGAGAAACGGCGAAGAGTGTTACGCATCTGTCAGGGCTTTGAAAGGATTGTTAACTAAGAATTAGCATCCAAATCTATCTAAAATAACATCCATTTATAGGGAATCAGGTTTGGCGAAATAGGAATCTCTTACTTTTCAGTTGATAGCTGGAGTAAGCGGTTCTTTTTTCTTTTTCTTTTTAATTCGATAATCGTAATTTCCCCTATCTATTCCTCGATATAATTCAAGCAATATAGTCGAAATTTAAAGTCAAAAATAGTAGAGAAACAGGATGCCCATAGTGATTGGAGTGTCCTTTTTTCTTTAATGTATTCATAGAGAATTTGATTAAATTTCTAAATAGCTGTTAAAAAAACTATCCTATCTGTAAAAATAATCTATTTTAAGTTCATGAATGTACGTATCTTTACGAGTTAGGAAGAAAACGTAGATAGAGCTTTAGAGAATATATAATTAAATTAAGCAATTAGTTAGTAAAACAAAATACTTTTTAGGAGGAATAAAATGTTGCGATTAATTGAGGATGAATTAAAAAAGATCTCAAAAGGAAAGCTAGGAATTACTTGGCTATTGACACTTGCTGCAGTTTTCTTTGTTACAGGGATCATTGTTATGGGAATTGGTACGGAAGGAAAAATCGTTTCCATTCTTCAACAAAATGGCCTTTTTGATGCCAATGAATCAGCAACTGCGGATAAATGGTTTGGGTGGCCGATGGTTGCAGCTACTTTTGGAAGTTTATTTACTAAAGCCGCCTTCCTTATTTTTGAAGGAGCGTTAATTTCAAAGATTATCATTGATGAATTTAAAAATAAAACCATCCATCAGTTATTTTCTTATCCAGTGAAAAAAACGCGTCTTTTATGGAGCAAAGTAATTTTAGTAATAGTACTATCATTGCTGTTCCAAGTAGCAGCTCAGGTAGCAATGGTGGGTAGTATTAAATTACTCGCTATATATACAGGTTATGCATATGTGATTACTCCAGGTGTATTAGTCAAAATTCTTATTGGTTCACTAGGGGCTTGTTTTATTGGATTAATACCAATGGCAGTTGGTCTAATTAAATATTCTACTATAGCTACACTTTTAACTTCTTTAGGAGTAGTAGTAGTTATCTGCAACGCATTTCCAGGAACTTTAGCAGGAAATTTGATGAACAGTATTCCTTTTATGATGATTTTAGGTGTTATTGGTTTTGTTGTAGCAGCACTAACGATTATTAACATTACAAAGAAAGATGTATTGGCAAAATAAATTAGGAAAGGTAAGAGATAATGAAACTACAAAAACTACAAAATTTTGAATTTACTAGAACACAAATGAATTTATATAATGTAGAATTGTTGGCGGCTAATAAAGCTGTCAACAACATTACTGGTATTTTAAGTGTTAACAAAAGCTTTAGTTTGAATAAACTTGAAGAAGCAATCAACTTATTGATTAAAGAAATAGACATTTTAAGAGTACAAGTTAGCGAAGACGGAACACAGTACATAGTAGATACTTCAGCAGTTGAAGTAGAGACTTACAACTTCAAAGATAAGGGCCATGAATATCAAAAATGGGTTTCTGAGTGGAAAAAGATATCTCTATTTGCTTATGATTCTATGCTATGTAGTTTTAATATTGTTATAAACCCAATGAATAAAATTGAAATAATGATGAAACTAAACCATTTAATTACTGATCTATACACGATGTCTGAATTAGCAGAAAAGCTAATTTCCTTATTAGAAAATGAAAATACAACTGGTTATACTGACGTTATAAAGCAGCTTGATATTTCTATTGATAATAAAAAAGAAAAGAATTTTTGGAGAGAATTAACAAATGAATTTGAGGGATCTGAGGCATTCCATCAAGTCAACAACAGTGACAATAGTGATTTGACTGATGAAATTGAGTTTACTATAGAAGGGCATGTTTGGGAGAAAATTAAATCTTATTGTAATAGTAATAGTCTGAATTTTTATGATTTCCATTTAGCAAATATGCTTTATCTTAAAAAAGTAATTACGATGAATAATTCTAGTAGCATTGGGATTGCTGTTGGTCGGGATGTGAATGCTTCTGAAAAAGTTTTAGGACCATTGACTAAAGTATTGCCATTAATTCATGGATTTAATGAAGATACTGATATTGAAAATTATTTCAGACTAGTTGTTGGGAAAATTCAAGAAGTTTATGAGAATGAGAACTGCTCAATGGTTGATATTTTAGCCGAAAGTTCAAATGATAATCTTAATAGTCTAGTTGAGATATCTTGTATTGAAAAGCCAAAATCATTAAGTCAAAGATATCTAGAAAAGGGTTATGAATATGAAACAATTTCTTCTGGAGTAAAACATAATCCATTAACAATCACAGTTGACGGAAATAACTTCAGTGAAAAGGCTATATTAAAATATGAGTTTCAAAAAATGAAATTTAGTCAAAATAAAGTGAGTGAAATTCATGAGTTATTAGTTCACTTATTCAGCCAATTTGTAATGAAAAAAAATAAAAAACTAAGTGATATTTCATTTATTACAAAAAAAGATAAACACTTATTGGAGGGAACTAGCAATAAGTTTGAATTAAAATATAATAACATTCTCGAAATGTTTTATCATCAAGTTGAAAAATCCCCTGAAAATATAGCAGCAAAATATTTAGGAGAATCTATCTCTTTTAAAACCTTAGACCAAAAATCAACAAGTTTTGCATTAGATCTGAGAAAAGCAGGAGGCAATACAGGGGATATTATTGCAACCTCATTAACTGGAATCAATGCATTAATAGCTATTATGGGGATACTAAAAATTAATGCAATATATTTACCACTTGATAAAAATTATCCCTCTGACCGATTAGAATATATCTTGGTAAATAGTAAAACGAAATTATTAATTGAAGAGAAAAAGACTATTTTATCGAAAATAAAAAATGATTTACCTATTTTAGATTTGGAACTTAATCATCATAATTTAGAAATTTCAAGCACTAGATTAGAGAATCAATGCAAGGCAGAAGATTCTGCATATATTATTTATACTTCAGGTTCGACAGGAAAACCTAAAGGTGTTGTTGTTAAGCATCTTGGAGTTGTTAATATGTGTTCATACTTTAAAAATCTTTTGAACATCAGTGAAGAGGATACGGTGCAACAATTTGCAAGTCACTCATTCGATGCTTCCATTTTGGAGATTTTTGGAGGTTTATTAAATGGAAGTAAAGTGATTTTTGTTGATGATAATACAAAACAAGATCCTCAGGCTTTACAAGATTTATGGGACGCAGAAAAAGTAACTTTCGCAATCATTCCACCTGTTTATATGACTAATTTAGATCATGAACGAGAGACACCATTAAAATACTTAATGACTGCTGGAGAAGAGGCACAATGGAGTTTTGTTAAAAAGTGGAGTGACAAATTGACTTACATCAATGCATATGGTCCTAGTGAAGGGACTGTTTGGACAACCAGTTGGCTATCTAATAAAGAATATTCGGATATTGGTAGGGTTCCTATTGGTCAAACAATGGATAATGTCCAATGTCATGTCGTTCAAGATGGGAAGTTGTGTGGTGTTGGAATTCCAGGGGAATTATATATTTCTGGAGTAAGTTTAGCAGAAGGATACTTAAATGATATAGCATTAACTCAGAAATCATTCGTTCATTTACCCAATATTGAAGGTATAGCATATAAGACAGGGGATCTAGCTGTTTGGTTGAGTAATGGTGATTTAGATTTTATCGGAAGAAATGATAGTCAAGTTAAAGTTAGAGGACATCGAATAGAACTTGGAGAAATTAACAACAAAGTAATGATTCAAAACAATATTGAAGAAGCATATACAAACATTATTGAAAATGATGATGGGGATAAAGAAATTGTTCTCTACATTTCGACTGATGTACATTTTAAAATGACAGAATTTAAAAACAATTTAAAGCGAGCACTTCCGGATTATATGTACCCACATCATATTATTGAAGTGGAAAAGTTACCTATGACTCTTAATGGTAAAGTAGATTCTTCAAAATTGCCTAAACCAAAACTAGCTATACATCATAAAACAGCAAAGAATAATACTACAGAAGAATTAATAAGTGGAGTTTACGAAGAAGTTTTAAAAACCCCTATTCCATCAACAAACATTGATTTTTATTCTTTAGGGGGAGATTCAATTAAAGCAATTAGAATTGTCTCAAAACTAAGAGAATATGGATTTAAGGTGGATTCTAAAACAATTTTAGAAACAAAATCAATTACTAAGTTAGTAGCTCATTTAACAAAAGATGAAAATACAATTAATCCAGTTGTGAATTTAAGTGATGGCTATTTAGGAACTAAAAAGTTAAGTCCAATTCAAGAAGTGTTTTTTGAAAAACAAATGTTTGTTGAAAATCACTTTAACCAATCTATTACGTTATATTGTAAAAATGGTTTTAATGAAGAAATTGTTAAAAAGGCGTACTCGAATGTAGTAAATCATCACGCACAGATGAAAATTAATTTTAATTTTGAACATAAACCGTTTATGAACGAAAATACCAAACCATTTATCTTTAATAGTTATGAATATGATCCATTATTAGATGGAGATTTCAGTGCTTATTTCAGAAATATTTGTCAATATTGTCATGAATCTTTTGATATAGAAACAAAGCCTTTAACGAATGTTGCTTTAGTGAATACAAATGATGGAGCGTACCTGTTTATCGTTGCACATCACTTAATTGTAGATGGAGTATCTTGGAGAATAATTTTAGAAGATTTTGAAACGGCATATGAGCAGCTTGAATTAAGCCAAAG
Organism: Viridibacillus sp. d25.2; assembly: GCF_055456015.2. Classification (NCBI taxonomy): domain Bacteria; kingdom Bacillati; phylum Bacillota; class Bacilli; order Caryophanales; family Caryophanaceae; genus Viridibacillus; species Viridibacillus sp. d25.2. The sequence continues at coordinate 973,577 of NZ_CM196652.1, forward strand.
AGTTAAGCTTCCTAAACAAACCTCGGGATTTGACGAATGGGCTTATAAAGTTGAAGAATTTAGTAATGATTTGAATACTGAGGAGGAAAATTATTGGATCAAGGTTACTTCAGAAGTTGCAGAAAAAAGTGACAAAGATAAAAAAACAAAATCTACTGATATTTTGACTAAATCGTTAAAGTTAGATTCAAATTTAAGCAAAGACTTAGTGTTAGGTATCGGTAGGAAAGCCAATGCATCAATCAACGAATTATTTACTGCAAGTCTTGTACCGGCTTTAAAAGGTATTGATTCTGATGACCTAATTTTGATGATGGAAAGTCACGGCAGAGAAGAAGTGTTTTCAGATGTTTCTGTTGACAGAACTGTAGGTTGGTTTACTACCATGTATCCGATGGTATTAGAAGATCAAGGGGATACCTTGAAAAATATTTCTTACGCAGTTGAAGAGTTTAATAAAGTACCATTAAAAGGGTTTAATTATTTATCATTTAAAAAAGGACAAAGAAAAAAGGGCAATTTTATCTCGGAACCTAACATGATATTCAATTATCTTGGTGATATGAAAAATATAACCAATAAGTTTGAAGTAGTTGAATTAGATACCGGAAAAAGGAATTCAGAAGCTAATACGTTGTGGTTTCCACTTACAATAACTGGTAAATATGTAGATGAACAAATTATTTTTGATTTTACATTTGATACAAAATTTTATTCAAACGATATAGTACATGAAGCTATGACAAAATTTGAATTAGAAATTCAAAAGACAATTTCTATATGCAAAGAGTTAGATGATGAGTTAAAACATCCGAAGAGTTTTGGAGAAAATCAATGGAGCCAGGAAGAGTTTAGCAAAGTATTAGAAAATGTTAAATTCAATGGTTTAAAATTAGAAAAAATTTATCCATTATCACCTATGCAAGAAAACTTTTTGTTTAATAAAATGAATGACGTTGAGGACAATTATTTTGTTCAGGTAGTAACTGAAGCCAACACTCGATTAGACGAAGATAAGACTTTACAAGTTATCAATTTACTTACTGAGATATATGAGCCACTCAGAACATCTATTTACTATAAAGGACTTTCAGAACCTCGAACAGTTCAATATATAGAAAGAAAGATTCCTGTTCAATTTCATGATTTATCGCTAATGAATTCAAACGAACAAAAGGATTGTTTAAAAGAAATTCTCAAGCTCGATAGACAAGAAGGAATTGATTTAGAAAATGATTCATTACTAAGATTACATGTTGTCCATCTCACTTCTGAGAAAACACTATTATTGTGGTCATTCCATCATATTCTAATGGATGGGTGGTGCTTAGATGTTTTAATGGAAGCTTTTAAGGCGTTGTATTTAGATGATGTTGAGTGTAGTAAAGAAGAACTGATAAGTAGCAAAGGAAGTTATGAAGAGTTTGTAGAACTAGTTAACAACCAAAATAGAGTTCAAGTTATTAGTTATTGGAAAAAATTATTAGAAGACTACATTTCTGAACCTTTGATGATTCCAGAAAAAAATAATCAAAGTAACAAAAATAGCTATGATAATACTTCAGTTAATACTGATAAAGAATTATTAAAGTTAATTAATTCGGTCAGTGCTTCTAATAATATTTCAGTAGGTACTATTTTAGAAACGGCATGGGGTATTCTTTTACAAAAATATAATCTTACCAATGATATTGTTATTGGAAAGGTTGTTTCTGGGAGAAACTATCAAATAAAAGGAATTGAAAAGATGGTTGGTTTATTCATTAATACAATTCCAATAAGAATTAAGATAAACCCAGAACTAACTTTTAAACAATTAATCAATAATATCCAAAAACAGAACAGGCAAAGTGAGCAGAATAATCCAGTTTCTCTCTCAGAGATAAATTCATTTAATAGAGGAGCTGTTCAAAGTTTAATTAGTTATGATGTTTTCGATTCTGAAGAAACCGGTGGAGGATTATCTTTAAAACATATAAAAACTTTTGAACAAACAAATTATGATCTTAATTTTGCAATTACTCACGGCAAAGAATTGAATTTTAGTCTAATCTATAACTCAAGTAAGTACGACAAATTCGTTATGAACAGTATGTTAGATAGATTTATTTGTATTCTTAAACAATGCGTTTCACAAATAAATATAAAAATGAAAAATTTAGAAATTGCAACATCAGATGAAGAGAAAATGATATTGACCAAATTTAACTCAGAAATGGTTCAAGATTCATTAAACAATCGTACAATTATTGAAGCTTTTGAAGAACAGGTAGCTTTTAATCCTAATAAGATAGCTATTAAACATGAAAACACTTCTATCTCATATTCTGAGTTAAATCAGAAGATAGATAAAGTAGCTCAATTATTGTTAAGTAGTGGGGTAAAAGAAAAATCAATTGTAATTTCCATGATGAGTAGGGGTAGTCAAGCGATTGAAGTTTTTCTTGGAATTTTAAAAGTTGGTGCAATATATTTACCAATTGATCCTACCAATCCAGACGATCGAATAAATTACATTATTAATGATTGTAAAGCTGACTATATTGTTACTACAAGTAAGCTAGTTCAAGAAAAAGAAAGTTGCTTAAGAAATACTTCTTTAAATAAAATTTTGTTTAACAGCATTAATTTAAACGATACATTTGAAGTAAACCAATACGTTAATGAAGTGAAACCATCTGACTCGGCTTATATCATTTATACATCAGGATCCACAGGTAAACCAAAAGGAGTAGTTATTGAGCACCATAGTGCCGTTAACATGGCAAGAGGAATGAAAAAAGAATTTAAGTTTGAATTCGATGATGTTCTGCAACAATTTGCAAGTCTTGCTTTTGATGCATCAATTTTAGAAATGTTATCCGCGTTCCTAAATGGATTAACATTGGTTGTAGTTCCTGAAAGAATGAAATTAAATCCAGATAGTGTAGTTGAATTATGGAATCAAGAAAAAGTGACTTGGGCTGTTTTGCCACCAATTTTTGTAGCTGAAATCAATGATAAGAATGTTAAAACTTTGAGAAGCTTAAAAACGGCTGGTGAAGAATCGAATTGGGAAATGGTTGATAAATGGAGCAATAAAGTAAATTATGCAAATGGATATGGTCCTACTGAAGCAACTGTATGGTCTACTACATGGTTCGCAAATCAGAGTCATTCGAAATCTCATTCGAAATCTCATTCGGTTCCTATTGGTAAGCCAGCTCCAAATGTTCAATGCTATGTTTTACAAGAAGATAAATTGTGTGGAATTGGCGTACCGGGTGAATTATGTATTGGTGGAGCGGGAATCGGAAAAGAATATTTGAATAGAGAAGCTTTAACTAGAGAAAAATTCCAATCTAATCCTTTTACTAACGGAGGCCGTTTGTATCGAACTGGAGATTATGCAAGGTGGATGGATGATGGAAACATTGAATTCATGGGTCGGAAAGATGGACAGGTCAAAATCAGAGGTAATAGAGTTGAGCTTGGTGAAATTGCCAGTCACTTGCGAAGTAATCCAAGTATTAAAGATGCGGTTGTGGTAGCAACCGATATTCAAAATGAAAAAACAATTTGCGCATATGTGACAGCTAATAGCACTATTGATGTAACTACAGTTAAGAATGAGTTATCGAAGAATTTACCTTCTTACATGGTACCATCATATATTGTAGTGTTAGACAAACTACCTCAAAGTTCTAGCGGTAAAGTCGACAGGACAAAATTACCAGACCCTAATGTTTTAAGTGAAAAGTCATCTAAAATCGAAATAAAAGAAGTAGATGAGATTCAGAAAAAACTAATCAATATTTTTAAATCAGTACTGAATAAACAAAAAGTAGAACTCTATGAAAACTTCTTTAATATTGGAGGACATTCAATTAGAGCAGCTAAAGTAGTTAATATGATTAATGCGGAATTTAAAATTGAGTTGCCTTTAAAAGTATTTTTTGATAATCCATCAATTGATGAGCTCTATAATTTAATTAAAAGGGAAGAAGTAAACTTAACCGAAAGAATCATTAAAAAGTCTAAGTCTAAAAATGCCCAAACTGAAACATCCTTGAGCCATAGTGCCACTTCTACTCAAAAAAGATTGTTTACTTTACAAGAAATTTCAACAGGGACAACTGCTTATAATATTCCGGCCTTATATGAAATTAAAGGTATTTTAGATCAAACAAAATTACAGCAAGCGGTATCAGAGGTTGTTTCTCGACATGAAGCGATGAGAGCTAATTTCATTTTGACAGATTGTGATGTATTGATAAATGTTAGAGCTAATGTAAAACCTATTGTTGAAAGTGTAATCGATGATTCAGAATTAGAAGAACTATATAGGAAATCAATAAAACCATTCAATTTAAAAGATGAATTACCATTTAGAGTGAAAGTAATTAATAACAATGAGAATAACTATTTGTTTGTTGATATCCATCATGTTGTTTGCGATGGTAACTCTTTCGAATTAATTGTCAACGAAATTTTAAATTACTATAACGGTCAAGTTTTACCTCAGGTTGAGATGAATTTACTAGAATTCTCTGATATTCAAAACAAAAATGAAAATAATGGTTCAATTGATTACTGGAAAAAACTTTATGAAATTAATCCTAAACCATTAAATTTACCTCTTGATAGTGAGCGTACATCAAGAAATGATTTTAAAGGTCAAGATTTACTGAGCAAAATGGATAAAGAGATGCAGCTTTCAATTAAAAGTTACTGTAAAAAAAATAATCTTACATTATATATGTTTTTCTTATCTGTATTTATGCTGTATTTAGGTAAAAAAACAAAACAAAGTGACATTGTTATTGGTACTCCAATTAATGCAAGGGATACTGAAAAATCAGAAAAAACAGTGGGGATGTTTGTTAATACACTTCCATTACGAGCGAATATTGAAGCAGCTAAAACTTTTAAAGAGTTAACAAATGAGATGAAGGAACAAACTATTCAAGCTTTCCTGAATCAATCTTGTCCTCTTGAAAAAATCATTGCTCTTAATGACTCTAACGATGATTATAAACGAAATCCTTTATTTGATGTTATGCTTGCCTTTAATAGTTACAACACAGATTCAGCAGCATCAGAAGACTTAGAATTCAAGAAAATTCAGTTTCCGACTCAAACTTCTCCATTTGAATTAACGTTAGATATTTTGCATGTAGATGATGAGATTACATTACGCTGGGAGTATAAATCAGCCATCTTTAATAGAAATACGATTAAAGAGATGAATATCGAGTTCAAGTATCTGATGCAACAAATTTTAGTTGAAGATAAAACTAATATTGGCCAATTTTCATTAACAGAAAACAATGTTAGTGTTCAAGAAAAAACTCAACAGGAACAAATTATTTCAGTAATATCTGAATTTTTGGGAAATGAAATAGATTTTCAAAAGAGTTTTTTAGAACAAGGTGGAGATTCAATCAAAGCAATTCGTCTTGTTTCAAAATTAAGAGACGTCAACGTAGAATTAGATGCACAAACAATTCTTCAATCAAAATCAATTAAAGAATTCTTACCAAAAAATATTGAGCATGTCTCAAAATTTAGTGAAGATAATGTGAGTGAAAATCAAATAAAAGAAGTGCTAAGCAAGTTGTTAGGTAAGGATTTAGTTAGTTTGGAAAAAAGCTTTTTAGAACAAGGTGGAGACTCAATTAAAGCGATTAGAGCTTCTTCTAAATTAAACGAACTAGGAGTTAATGTGGATGCACAAATGATTTTGCAAGCTAATAGTTTGAAATTCCTAATTGAAGAGGAAGTAACTAATAATAAAGTAGGTCTTGTTATCAAATCAGAAGAGGGTTCTTCTTGTGAAAAATCAGCAATTCTTGTTGAACTTGTAAAAGAAATATTGAAAGTAGAAGATATTAATTGCGAGAAAAGTTTCTTAGAACAAGGCGGAGATTCTATTAAAGCAATTCGTCTATGTTCAAAATTTCGAGAAGTTGGATTTGAGATAGAAGCTGGGGAATTTTTGCAAGAAAAAACTATCCAGATCAGTCTAGATAAAATGCTATCTAGTAATATCTTGTTAAATAATTCTGAGGATAGAGAAGTAGCTAATTCAAAGAAACTTTTAATTTCTCCGATTATTGAAACATTCTTCAGTCAATCATCAATAGGTGATAGAAATTATTTCAATCAAGCAAACATGATTGAATTTGAAGATAAACTTTCACTGAATGAAATCAATATGATATTTGACAAGATTACACATGAACATACAATTTTTTCTAAAAACTTTAGTCCTTTTAATACTAATAATAGATTTGTAGAAAATTATGGACCACGTTTCGAAGCGATGCTATTCGAAGTAGATCCATCTAATACACCAGAATTTATTACTAAAAAGTGTTCTGAAATTCAACGTAGTTTTGATATTACAAATGGTCCCTTATTTAAAGTAGCTGCATTTAATTTAGAAAATTCAATGGTACTTTTCTTATGTGCACACCATCTTGTAATTGATGGAGTATCTTGGAGAATACTATTGGATGATTTCCAGCAATTAAAGCAGCAAATCAAAGAAAACCATTCATTAAAATTACCACCAGGAACAAGTACATTTGATAAATGGCTTATTGGTCTTTCAGAATACTCGGACTCGGAAGATTTAAAAAGTGAACTTCCTTATTGGGAGGGAATTTCTAATCATATTCAAAAATCCAGACTTCAAGGCGTACCAAATCAAAATGAAAATGGTTTTTCTAATATTGAATTTGAGTTTGATCAAAAAGTGACAAAAATGATTACTTCATTATGTAACTCTAAATATGATATTCAAATTAATGACATTTTATTAACTGCCTTAATAAATGGAATTAAAAAAGTTACTGGTCAAACAAAATTGTCTATTAATATGGAAGGTCATGGTCGGGAATTAATTAATAAAAACATTAAGGTAGATAGAACCATAGGTTGGTTTACAACAGTTTATCCTGTAATTTTAGATTCGAACATGAGTGGTATTAATGAAGTTTTGAATGCAACAAGAAAAACACTAAGAAATGTTCCTAAAAATGGAATAGGATTTAGCGTGTTGAAGTTTATTTCTGGATATTTTAATAATAACAGTAATCCTAATGTTGCTTTTAATTATATGGGTGTTATGGATGCTGAAGATGATTCGATAAGAATAAGTGATTTTGATTTTGGACCTACAATTAGTGAAAAAAATACATTATGGTCTGATTTTAATCTAAATAGTGTCATATTGAATGGAAAACTAAAATTTGTTATTGATTATAATTTAGAGTTATTCCCAGTAAATCTTGCAAATGAAATTGCAAAACAAATTAAAAATAGTTTTATTGAATTGATAAACCCTAGCACGGATAATAACAAATCTTACAACGACGTAGAATTTCGCGAAAATGAATTAGAAAATCCGAGTGAATTTTCTTTAACACCCCTTCAGGAAGGGATGTTGTTTCATAAATTATCAGATGAAAACTCTACAAATTATTCGACGCAAACCCTATTCAAAGTGAATGGAATAAATACGAATTTTGAAGTACTAAAAAAAGCATTTTCTATACTTCCTTTAAAACATCATGGATTAAATATAAGATTTAAAAATACTAAAGTAGATAAATTTATGCAAGTTATTAATGAGCCAAAAGAATTAATAATCGAAGAGTATGATTATACTTGTAGCAATGAATCAGCTGAAGTATTACTTGAAAGAATTAAGTTAACAGAACTAAATAAGAAATTCGATCTAGAAAATGGGGATTTGTTTAAAGTTCACTTTATTAAGCTTAAAAATGATGAAAATTATATACTTATAAATTTCCATCATATTATACTTGATGGTTGGTCACTTCCAAATTTATTAAATAGTGTTCAGAAAAATTATCGATTTTTGATATATGGAGATATCGATGGAGTAAAAAAAGATATTAAAAAAAGAGATAATTTTAGAGAATATATGAAATATATAGGGGGAATTAATAAAGATGAAGGGGTAGCGTATTGGAGAAACTTACTTGATGGTTACGAAGAAGCTACAAACTTTGATTTGATTTTAAAAGAAGGAGTACTTGATTTAGAGGAACCGGAGTCGGAAGCTGAAGAAAATATTATGATTTCCCCTGAAATTGTTAAAAAGTTAAATCAATTTAGTAAAAAGTTTAATATTACAAAGAATAATGTACTAGAGACAGTATGGGGTTTAGTTCTTCAAAAATATAATTTTTCAGATGATGTGGTCTTTGGAAAGGTAGTATCTGGAAGAGGGTACCCTGTCCAGAATATTGAAGAAATAGCCGGCTTATTGATAAATACTATTCCTGTAAGAGTAAAAGTAAGTGGAAATGAAATTATTAAAGATGTAACTAACATGGTACAAAAGCAATCCTTTGAGAGTAATAAGTATAGTTATAGTAGTTTATCTTCAATTCAAAGAAATCTTAAAAGTCCTACTAATCTGGTTCAAACTTTGATTTCATACTCAAATTTCTTTTCAAATGAAGAGGAAATTCCTTTAAATGATGAAACATCATTAACAATTGTATCAGGAAGAGATAAAACTAATTATGACTTAGTCTGTTCAATTTCAGATTTAGGACAAGAGATAAACATACAGTTGATTTACAATCAGTACAAATTCAGCAAACAAGCTGTTAAATTAGTTCTGTCAGTTACAGAAAATATTCTTGATCAAATTGTTTCTAATCCAGAAAGAAAGATTAGTGAAATTCAAATTCTAAACGAAATACAAAAAAAAGAGGAAATTAAAGTAGGTTTAGGAGAATATAAGGAAATTGCAAAACAAACAATTCCACAAGCAATTGAGAAGAATGCAGAGTTATTTCCGAATAATATTGCTGTAAGTTTCGAAAAAAAGGAACTAACTTATTCTAAATTGAATCAAATGAGCAATGTAGTTGCTGATTATCTAATTAAAAGGGGAGTTAAGTTAGAAGAAACAGTAGCGATTTTGATGGAAAAGTCACATTTATCAATTGTATCGATGCTCGGAGTAATGAAAGCTGGGGCAGTTTGTTTAACAATAGATCCAGGAAATCCTACAGAGCGAATTGATTACTTGATAAAAGATAGCAATGCTAAGGTTGTTATTTCTGATAATGATATTACTGATAGCGAAGCACTAATTATAAATATCAATAAATTAGATTTTGAAGACCTTATAGGTAATCCGAATATACCGATTAATTCGTCGCATTTAGCTTATATTATGTATACTTCTGGATCGACTGGTAATCCAAAAGGTTCACTAATTGAATATAAAGGTCTAATGAATTTGTTTGACTACATGAATAATGAATTTGAAATTAATTCAAGTGATAATGTTTTACAATTTGCCAGTTTATCTTTTGATGCGTCAGTTCTAGAGATATTTGGAGCATTGGTGAACGGAGCAAAACTAGTTATTGCTTCTGAGAACATTAGAAAAAATCCTGATGAATTAGTAAACTTTATGAACGATGAAGAAATTACATTTGCGGTATTGCCTCCAGCTCTAATGAGTTTTATAAAAGCTGGCTCACTAAAATTACTTAAATATTTAATAAATGGAGGAGAAGAAGCAGATCCAGATGTATCTTATCAATGGAGTCAGTACACTAATTATATTAATGCTTATGGTCCAAGCGAGGCCAGTATTTTAACTACTGCCTGGAAAGCTTCACAACTTAGTGAGCTGCCTACTAAGAATCCTATTGGCAAACCGATTCAGAATATTGAAACATATATTTTAAATGGTGGACATTTAGTTGGAGATGGAATGCCTGGAGAATTGTGTATTGGAGGAGTCAGTTTATCAAGAGGTTATTTGAATCGACCTGAAACAACAAATCAAATGTTTGTTGATCTAAAAGACATCTCTCAAAATAAGCTTTATCGAACTGGTGACTTGGTCAGAAGAAGCGAATCTGGAGAACTTGAATATCTAGGTAGAATTGATAATCAAGTGAAAATTAGAGGGCATCGTATTGAACTTAACGAAATTGAAAAATCACTTAAATCATTCGATTTTGTTAAGGATGTAGTAGCTGTAGTAGAAAAAAACAATATTAATATAAATTATGTAGCTGCATATATTGTGAGCGATTCATTGATAGACTTATCGGATTTAAAAGAAGGGTTGAAAAAAACACTACCAAATTATATGATTCCTGAAAGATTTCATCAGATTGAATTCATTCCATTAACTCAAAATGGAAAAACTGATAAAAAGTCTTTAAAAAACTTGATATCACCTATAACGGAAACGGAATATGAGCTTACAAACAATGAAAAAAGCATTATACAAATCTTTAATGAAGTACTAGGAACAACCAATCAAAACCCAAATAAAAGCTTTATGGATATAGGTGGTGATTCTATTAGTGCTATAAGAGTAACTTTTAAGTCAAAGAAACTAAATTTCCCGATTAAAGTCAAGGATTTATTAGACGGCTTATCTATCAAAACTCTTGCTAAAAAATGTGAAGAGATTACTATCAAACCAAAAATGGATGAAAAGTTAACCTTACATTTTGATAAGTCGAATCGATTCAATCAGTCGAATAATATTGAACTTAAAGCTAGTGCATATAAAGAAAATATTATAAATTGTGTAAATTCAAAAGCATATAAGGGCACAGAGATGCAAAAGTGGATATCTCACCAACCTGGGATTGTTTCGGGTCATGAATTCACTATTTATGGTGATTATAATTTCGGGAAAATTGAAAGTGCATTGAGATGTATTATTTCTGAACAAGCTGTTTTAAGAAGCTCCTACAGGTTTTACTCGAACCAATTATTTATCAGTGAGTATCCGATGACAAAAAATTGGAAAATACCGTTTACTAATATTGAATATTTTGGTAAAGATGAAAAAGAATCAATCTTAAATTTAGAAAGTCAACGTTTTGACGAAAATAGTATCTTTAAAGATGGTAAATTAGCTTCTGAATTACATGTTTACAAAACAGATAAAAGTGAGTATAAAATCTTTTTAAGAATTCATCACATGTTTTGGGACGGAATGTCAGCTGAATTATTTGAATCACAAGTACAAGCATACCTTTCAGGTGATAAAAAGCGGTACTCTTCAATATACCCTTACAGCGAGTACGTGGAAATGGTAAATGCTCATAGTTTGAATGAAAATTTACTAGACGTTTATGGTGAAAAAATGGAAATTGAAAGTTTCATCGAAAACATAAAACTTTATACTCAAACTAATAGAGAAAATTATGCGGACAGTTTAGCAACCATTCCAATTCCTTTGTCTGATTACTATCAAAATAAAGTGTTATCTAATACATGGGGAATACTAGGTAATATTATAAAGAGTACTGATGATTTATTTGCGATTCGAGATACAAATTCGAGTATCCCTTTGTTGATTTTACACCATGCAAGGGAAGGTAAAGTTGGAAAATATAAAAACACTTTGGGTCTTTTCTTAGAATTAGTACCTATCAGGCTTTCTAATTCAAATGTTGATGATTTAGAAGTAGAATTCACCTCTATTTTAGAAAAATATAAAGAAATAAAAAAAGAGGGAAGTATAAATATTTTAGAGTATTTAAAATCCAAATCATTAGGTAATTTTACAATTTCAATGATTGAAAAGGTGCCAGTATTAAATTTTTTAGGATTATATGATTTTATAAATACTGAAAGTAATTGTGATTCAATAGAAATCAAAAGAATACAAGAAGAGACAAATAGTAAGGCATTGATTATTGCATTATCTGAGAAAATAATCCATCTCAGAATGTTTGTAAGTAAAGAGGTAGCAGATCTGATTAAGACTAAATTGCTGAAAGAATTTAGTAGTGAAAAAAAAATCGCTTTTGCGAAATAGGGAGAGTGCCCAAATGAATAATGTTATTAATATCAATGGTTTGACTAAAGTAGTAAATGGAAAAACTATTTTAGAAGATATCAGTATGCAAGTGAAGCAAGGTGAAATTTATGGTTTTTTAGGACCAAACGGAGCAGGTAAAACAACGGTAATGAAAACTATTTTAACAATTTCTTCATCTTCTTCGGGTAGTATTGAAATTTTTGGAAAAGACCTAAGTAGCAATCGAGAAGAAATTTTAAAAGAAATTGGTAGCATTATTGAAGTACCTATTTTCTATGATAACTGTACCGCAAGTGAAATTTTAGAGATTCACTCTAATTACATGGGGATAGATGCAAAAGCATCTATTCCTGAGGTGTTGAAGTTAGTAGGATTGGAATCTACTGTTGATAAAAAGGTAAATGAATTTTCATTAGGTATGAAGCAACGTCTAGGATTAGCAAGAGCTCTTTTAACAAAGCCAAAGTTATTGATTCTTGATGAGCCTATTAATGGATTGGATCCAATGGGAGTACAACATATTCGAGATGTATTGAGTATGTTGTCTAAGGAAAAAGGAATGACAATTCTTATTTCTAGCCATATCCTATCAGAAATCGAACACATCGCAGATACAATTGGTGTAATTAGAAATGGTCGAATGATTGAACAAGTATCGATGGAATCGCTTAAAGAACAACAAATTGATTTAGAATCGTATTTTATGACACATTTTAAATCATCACAAACCGTGAATCTGAATTATTAAGGAGAGATTTAGTTGGGAAAAAGTAATGCTATTTTAAAGAGTTTTAAACTTCCATTTATTTTAGTTTTAGTAATAACCATGCTCTCTCCATTAATCAATGTGGCTTTTGCATATTCAATTAAAATAATTATTGATGCTGGTATAGCACAGGATAGTGCGGCGCTAAAAATAGCCATATTGATTGGAGCTGCAGTGATTTTCCTATACGCAGTTATTAATTATGTAACTATGATTTCAAGAGATAGCTACATCAAAAAAGTAATGGATAACTATAAAAATAAAGTATTTTCATCAGTCATTAATAAAAGCTATACGAACTTTTCAGAAAAAAATTCTGGAAGCTATATTTCTATCTTGACAAATAATATGAAAAAAATTGAAGAAGATTATTTAACACAGTATTTCAATATTGTAAAAAATGTATCATTGATGATTTTCTCATTAATCGCAATGTTTGTTGGGAATTGGGAACTTGCTTTACTGATTTTGTTTGCTTGTATGATTCCAATGATGATTACAGGGATTATCGGAAAAAATGTAACAAAAACACAAGTTGAAGCGATTTCTCAGGAGCAAAAGTATACGACAAAAATTAAAGATATGCTTTTAGGATTTTTGGTTATTAAGAGTTTCCATGTTGAAAAAACAGTAACTAAAGAATACATGGAAGAGAATAGTAAATTATCAAATATTCAAAAAAAGCAAAAACGTTTAGATGCGGCTGCACGAGCTATTTCAGAATTATCAGGAATGTTGGTTTTTCTTGTAGCCTTCGGTGGTGGGATGTATATGGCTTTAAACGGTCATACTACAATCGGCAGTGTCACCGCAATTGTCCAACTAGTTAACTTCGTTGTAATGCCTTTAAATGAGATTGGAATAAGTGTGAATCGCTACAAGGCTGGAAAGGAAGCACTTAATTCTATTCAATTATCTGATGAAGAAGTTGTAGGAAATGGTATTGATAAAAGTGGCTTTGAATCCTTAATTGAATTTGAAAACGTTAATTTCACTTATCCTGGATCCGCAAAAGAAGAGTTGATTTTAAATAATTTAAATTTGAAACTAGAAAAAGGGAAAAAATATGCTTTAGTTGGAATGTCTGGAAGTGGGAAATCAACAATTATGAATTTAATGCTAAGATTTTTTGAGCTTGGAAAAAAGAATGGAAAGCTTCTTTTAGATGGAGTAAATGTTAATGATTTATCTTTAGATAGTATTTATAAAATGATGACAATTGTTCAGCAAAATGTATATGTCTTTGATAACTCTTTGAAAGCTAATATCACATTAAATGAAGAGTTTTCTGATGAAAAGGTATTAGAAGCGATAGAGCTAGCTGGTCTAGGTGAATTTGTAAAGGAAAACCCTTTAGGAATTGAAGCTCCTTGTGGTGAAAATGGCTCTTTACTTTCTGGAGGGCAAAAACAACGCTTATCAATTGCACGTTCACTAATAAGAAAAACACCAATACTATTAATGGATGAAGCTACATCATCACTAGATAAAAAAACAACTTATGAAGTTGAAAATTCAATTTTAAACGTAAAAGATCTTACATCACTAATTATTACTCATAAATTGGATGAATCTTTACTTAGTAAGTATGATGAAATTTTATATATTAAGAATGGAGAGATATCTGAAAGAGGAAACTTTAACAAACTAGTATCGTCAAAAGGCGATTTTTACAATCTTTTTCAAGTGGCCTCGCTCTAGAAAAATAATTTTAGAATGGAGAAGGGAGTATGGAAATATATGCGTTAAATCTCAATAGTAGTTTTACTGAAAATTGGGAATTAGAAAGAATACTTCCTACCTCAGTTATTAGAGAGGTAGGGAAATATAAGTGTAAAAAAGACTATAGAAGGTCATTGATTGGATATGCTGCACTTTTTATTCTAGCCAGTAACTATTTAGACTGTGAAATAAAAAATTTGGAAATCGATAAAAATGAGTGGGGCAAGCCTTATTTTAAAGAATTTGATAAGTTTCACTATAATATTTCCCACTCTGGAGACTGGGTTGTATTAGCAATAGATTCAGATGAAGTTGGAATAGATGTTGAATTTATGGAAAAGTTTGATTACTCGGAAGTGGTTAACTCATTTTTCTCATTGGAAGAACAAAAGACATTTTTTAAAGTCCCCAATAAACTTCGAAATGAAGTTTTCTATAGACTGTGGACTTTAAAAGAAAGCTATTTAAAAGCTATAGGAGAAGGGCTTTCAAGAGAGCTCGATTCGTTTACTGTTTTATTGAAAAATTCCCCTGTAACGATTGAAAAAGATAATAATTTTGAGTTAAATGAATTAGTTTTTGATAAAAATTATAAACTTTCTATTTGCCATAAATCAGGGAAAAAAGTAGGTTATCCATATGTGGTTGATATCAGAAAATTATATAATGAAGAAGCAAAAAAAACGACAGCATAGATTCAAAAGGGAATATGAAACTAGAACATATTAATTGCCATTTCAATAATTTCTGGAGTTTAATTTTCTCATGATACATCACCAAATTTTGACCAAAATCCTTACCGGTTCAAACTACAGGATTAGTAGTGAATGAACTAGCCTTTTCAATGAGAGATACATAAACTGAAGAATTGTCAATCTTACCGTAAAGACAATGAGCTTCCATATGAAAGAAGTAAGGAATATGGAGAGGTGATGAACTTTAGACTTTACTTTAGTGTAATATCCTATATTAATTGGTAGGAATTTTTAACTTCTTTCAGCAGAAGTCTCCCACCTCTATAGGTGGTGAGATGAATGCGGATTTAAGCTATTTTTACAGCGGGTGTCCAAACACCCGCTGAAAGAAGTTAAAGCCGATTTCGGACACAATTATGCCGAGGATTAATTGATAGCTAATGTAGTTTTGTATATTAAGTTTGATATGAAATACAATTGTTTATTAAAAAAATTGAGCAAACTTATTAAAAAAACTGTTCTTTCTTTAAAAACAAAAAATCCATTTTGAAAAAACTATTTCAAAATGGATTCTTTTTATTTGTCTGTTAGTCAGGATAAGAGTTAAATTAGTAAAAAAAGTACCAGTATTTATTTGATTTAGTTTCACTTTACTATCAACCATATGCTTGTGACCCGTTTATCTTAATAAAACTTCACAACATCTTCAAAAGGTAAGAATGTTCTTTCACCTGGTTGTTCGTTTGGCTCACCAAATGGCATTTGCGCAACTAGGCTCCATTCTGCTGGGATATCCCAAGTTTGTTTTACTTCTTCATCTATAATTGGGTTATAGTGCTGCAGTGATGCGCCGATTCCTTCAGCCGTTAAAGACATCCATGTTGCGTATTGCAACATTGCATTACCTTGATGAGACCAAAATGGGAATTGTTCTTTATAAGATGGTGCATTTTCTTGCATCGTTGTTATTGTTTGTTGGTTTTCGAAAAATAGTACTGTTCCTACTCCATCACGGAAACCTTGTAATCTTTCTACAGTTGCTTCAAAATTCTCTGCCGGTACACGAGAGCGTAATGTTTCTTTTACAATATCCCAAAATTTATCATGTTCATTTTCCATTACTACGACGATACGTCCACTTTGCATATTAAATGATGTCGGAGCATGTAAAGCTGTTTTTAATAGTTCACTGATTCTTTCTTTTGTAATGTTTTCATTTTTTTTTACCTTACGAATAGATCGACGGTTAATAATTGCTTCTTTTAAGTTGGTTGTAGTTAATGACATTTTAATTCCTCCAAATAAGTTTAATTTTAAAATAATATAAAAACACATTAGATTTTTCTGACAGAGCAAGCTGTTATTTAAAGTAAGTATATACTTACAAAACTCTACTGTAGTTTAAATCTAGTATTAGCAATACCCATTTATATCGCATTGCATGCCATCAAAGTCATTTGTTTTCTTTTTTTCTAATTCCTTATCAATGACTTGTGCTAATCTTTCTTTGCTGGCTAATCCTTGAATCACTTCATCACCAATAATGAATGTCGGAACAGCCATAATTTGCGCTTCTTCATAAGCGTGATTTAGAGCTTTTTGATGAACCTCACGATATTTGCGTGATACTAAAGCGTCCTTAAAATCATCCATAGACAAACCAACTTCACCTGCTAAATTTGTTAATACTTCTACGTCCTCGATGTTTTGTTCCTCTTGGAAAAACGCAGTAAATACTCTATGGTGAAATTCATTTCCTTTTCCATGTTCTTTTGCGAAATGACACCCTTCAAATGCCAAGTTGGTATATGGGTGTGGAGAAACACGTGGTAAACGCATGTCAACTCCTAGTTTTTTTGCAGTAGGTAGGATAAAGGAATCCCATGAACCTAATTTATCAGGTTCATTCCATGGATCAATTTTAGAATGTGGACTTGGGCGTAATTCAAATGGCATCCATTCTACTTCAACGTCTTTTTCCTTTACAATTTCATCTAAAGGACCTTTACCTAAAAAACAAAATGGGCATATAAAATCCGAATAAGCTTTAATTTTTAAAGTCATCTTAAAGTCACCTTTCTTTTTAGTAGTAATAGCACAAAGGTGTAACTGTCTAAGTTACAACGCATTCAAAAAAATATAGAAATCATAAATAAGCATATACTAGTGATGTTTCTATTTTAGAGAAATAAAATATGAACAGCAATTAAAAATCGACTACTAATTTAACTTCTCTGTTGTAACTATTATAGTTACAGGTTTAACAAATGTCAATTAATTATTTTTGTGTCTATATAGTTGTTCGTGATAATACCTCTTATTGTAGGTTTTAAAATGATATGGAGAAAATAAAAAAGTCTCCATTAGAGATTAAATAGAGCATAAATAGAGAAAGCTGTAGCCACAATTAAAACCGATGAAAAGAAAGGTTAGGTGGCTACTGATGGAATTGGAGAAAAAATTGTATTGCTACTATTGCAAAGAAGAGACGGTGTATCAAAAAAGACGAAGTAATAACACGTATATGGAAAGTCATTGCAGGGAATGTGGCTGTTTTGAATGGCAGAATAGAGCGATAGAAAGTGAAGTAAAGAAATGGGCAGAGTATAATTTAGAAAAAGGAATACCGAACATTGAAGAAGTACAAAGAATTATTTAATCGAATAGCTTAAATCTGGGACAGTATGTTTTTTATATTTAAAATATATCTGCTAAATAAACAACCCTCTTAAATTAATTCTTTTAAGAAGGCTCAGAGTGTCGACAAAGGCATCGGGAAGTGCATTCTCGATGCCTTTTGTCATTTTTACATTCTTTTTTAGGTTTAAACAATAGGATAATTCATTTAATTAAGCGTACTTTTCAATCAACTTCCCACTATTAAGCTGCTCGCCATGTCTAAGTGATGAGCTTTATTTTTTTCCGTCACCTCAAGAATATCGTTTATAGTCTGCTGTAATAGTTACATATTTCAGTTGATTGGAGCGGAAAGCGTCCGCACGTAGCGGAAATCAACGTTCTCATTCTATTGTATAGAGGGCTTAAAGTTCTTGAGTAATTGAAAGCGCTCTTATTAAAATACTTATTGTCAATGAATGAAAAAATACATACAATTAGACAGAACGGAGGTATTTCTACATGAAAAAAGCTTATTTAGCCAACGGTCTGTCCAGTTTAGGCAATCTATTTGTCAATGGACTTATTATACAGAATGGTGTAATTTCCACTACCGAGCAAGAAGTAACTGAAGCTTTCACAATGCACTACTCTCCATAATTTTAATGGTTATTTACCTTACTATTCATTCAAAATTATTAGGTTACCATTAAAAAGGAGTTTATTTAGATTATGTGGTTTTTATTTGCAATATTAACATGGCTCGCATGGGGAGCAGCGAACTTATTTTATAAAAAGGGCTCGGACACAAACGACAAAAATAGTCATACGAAAATTACTATTATGGTTGGTCTTGTTATGGGGGTTCACGCTACGATTTATATGATCGTAAAAGGTTTAGAATTCCACCCGCAAGATATGTTAACGTATTTACCCGTTTCAACATTGTACATTGTGTCAATGGTTTTTGGTTATGTTGGGTTACGTTATTTAGAATTATCCATTGCAGCACCAGTGCAAAATGCTTCAGGTGCGGTTACAACGATTTTACTATATATGTTCTTTCCACAAGAAGTTACTTGGATACATTTTGCAGGTATCATTGCTATTACAGCCGGTGTTATTTGGATTGCTGTTATTGAAAAGCAACAGGACGATGCATTATTACGTTCTCAAAAAGTTAAAATTGAACGTAAATATCAATTTGGATTTTTCGCATTGTTATTCCCGATTTTATACGCATTAATAGATGGTGTAGGAACCTTCGCTGATGGTATCTACTTAGATGAGTTAACAATTATGACTGAAGATGCAGCGCTACTAGCATATGAATATACATTCTTTATCGTAGCGGTTGTATGCTTTATCTATCTTCGCTTCTATAAAAAAGTGAAATTCAATGTATTTAAAGAGCGTGATCGTACTTACGCAGCAATTTTAGAAACAATTGGTCAGTTCTTCTATGTATACGCAATTTCGTCATATGCGTTTATCTCTGCACCAATTATTTCGTCATACTGTATTTTCTCAATTATACTATCTCGTATTTTCTTAAAAGAAAAACTAACAAAGAAACAATACTTAGTAATTGCGATTATAATGATTGGTATCGTCATCCTCGGTCTTGCCGACGAATTATAATTGTAAAACGTCAATCGGAAAAATCGATTGGCGTTTTTTTGTTAAAGTTAAAAATAAATGAACTTTTTCCTTACTACCAGGTCTAATACATACAAAGCCCAAAGCGAGGTGACAGGATGGAACCACTAGAGCTAGCGCAACAAGCGATTAAAGGGGATGACCCTGCCTTTTTAGCTATCATGCAGTTGTATAAGAATGATTTATATCGTACTGCTTTTGCCTTTCTAAAGAACGAACATGATGCGGTAGAAGCTGTTCAGGAAGTAACAGTCCGTGCCTATCAAAAAATACATACACTAAAGGAACCTGCCTACATAAAAACGTGGCTCATCCGTATCATGATGAACTTTTGCCAGGATCAAATAGCAAAGAACAAGCGCTTTACTTCAAATGATAAGTTACAAGAAATTGCAGTCATGGATGACACACGTTTTTTAGAATTGAATGAAGCAATGGCATCCTTATCTAAAAAAGACCAACAACTTATTACATTGAAATACTTGCAAAATACGAAGATAAAAGAAATTGCAGTACTTGAAAATATACCAGAAGGCACAGTTAAATCGAGATTACATAAAGCATTACAATCATTGCGGACGTTTTGGTCAAAGGGAGGAGAGGACGCAGATGTATGAAAAGGAAGAAGCTAAATTACATGACATGCAAAAGGGCTTAGAAAAATTACCGATTCCTGATGTAGCACTTGATCAAGCTATCCAACAAGGAATGCAAATTGCACAATCTTCGAAACGTAGAAAGAAGCGTTCCCTCAAACGTGTTGCTTGGACCATTTCTATTGCAGCTCTTCTTTTTATCACACTCGTTGCATCCATTCGAGTGTCACCGGCCTTTGCGAAAACCGTTGCGAGCATTCCAGGGCTAGAACATTTAGTTGATTTAATCCAGTATGATAAAGGCATTCAAGCAATTGTTGAAAATGAATATTATGAAACTGTAGGAGTATCGCAAACAATAGATAAT
Source organism: Viridibacillus sp. d25.2 (assembly GCF_055456015.2). Classification (NCBI taxonomy): domain Bacteria; kingdom Bacillati; phylum Bacillota; class Bacilli; order Caryophanales; family Caryophanaceae; genus Viridibacillus; species Viridibacillus sp. d25.2. The sequence goes on from NZ_CM196652.1 coordinate 993,828, forward strand.
ATTACTGTCACTATAGATGGGGTCATTGTGGATGAATCAGGTATGGTTATATTTTATACAACTGAATCACCTACAAAACTAAGTTCAGGAGATTATGGGGAGATTGAAATTTTCCATAATGGTAAAAGTCTCGTAGGTTCAACAGAGTATAGTAATCCAGATCACGAGAATAAAAAATATCGAAAAGATGAAATAACCTTCACATTTGCTGAACAGCAAAAATATATTTCTAAAGAGTTTGAACTCAAAATAAATTTAAGGAACGAGCAAAAAACGAGCTTTATTATTCCGTTTACGCTTAAAAAGGATATTCAGAAAGGTAAAGTATTCACAATAAATAAAGAAATAATAATGGATGGTCAAAAAATCGTGATAGAAGATATTACGCTATATCCATTGCGAGTTGCTGTTAATATCGCCTTTGATCAGCGCAATAAGATGAGAATATTAAATTTTGAGGATATCCGAATTGAAGATGAGCATGGGGAAGTTTGGAGTAGTATTAGGAATGGAATTTCAAGTTTCGGAGGAAATGACGATCACCAAAGAACATTTTTCTTGCAAAGTAATTTCTTTAAACAGCCTAAAAATTTATTTTTAAAATTTGATAAAGTTCAAGCATTGCCGAAAGAAGATGCCTATATAGTCGTAGACTTGAACAGAGAAAAAGTATTAAAAAGTCCTTATCAGGATAAAGTTAAAATTACTGATGTTTCGAAGCTTTTAATTCAGGCGGAAATGAAAGGAAAACATGAAGATTTACCCTATCAATTATTCTCTGGATTAGAAGATGCATCTGGCAGAGAACTAGACACAGATTCATGGTCTAGATGGTCGGATAATGATTCTACCCATTGGCAAGTAGGGCTTGAACCACAGAAAATAGTTAATCCAGTTAAAGTGTACTTCAATGCATATCCAAATTATTTAAAAGGAAACACATCCATCCAAATCAAATAAACAAAAAGCCTAGCTCACTCTTATAGAGAAAGCTAGGCTTTTTGCTATTAGGGAGCGATGGCAAGGCACGCATCTAATAAAATATCAGCTATTATTCTTTCAATTAAATTCATTACTTATTATTGGAGTAATAAACTGCATAACTAGATAGATAAAAAAGAGTATAGCTAAGATAATTTTATAAATTTTATTGGATTTATCATTTATAAATCTAATTCCTATTTTGCATGATAGTGTTAGTAACATTGCTTTCAATCCAATATTAATAATCAGGAGAGAAGGATTAACTATTATACATAGGAAGTTTAGAATACAAAGAGCTGTCATAATTTTTTCTAATTTAATTAAATTGTTTTCTTCGAAATATTCATATTTACTAGTTCTTAATTTGTACAATAAAAGTATTATCACGAAAAGTGAATAGAAGCTTATACTTGTAATAATAATTCTTTGGCCTAAAAGCATAGTTATAAATCCTTTCCGATTCCGGACGCAATTATGCCGAGGCATAATTGATCATTACGTTTACATGTTCTGACCTGTCTTTGGGAACAATGATATTAAGGTAACCGTCTTTATATTTATAATTCATAATCGATAGTATTCAAGCTATTTGTTTTTTTCTCCATGGCATTATATTTTTCAGGCTAAACTGCAACGCCACCATCAAACATCTTTTTCATTAGAAAAGCTATGGGGTGAGGCGAAAAGAGTAGTTGTGAAAACGAAAAATGCTTGTCCGATGCTTCTTCAATTGAGTGACCGGTTTTCCTTCTATCAATCTTCATTCTATTATGGCATAATTTGTCGTGGGCTTCGAATGCTTTTATTGAACATAGGATTTATAAAATTTTTGAGGTGAAACATAGATGTATAAGAGAAAACGACTTTTACAAGGTATACTTGTAATTTCAACATTACAGATGCTGTATTATTATTTTATAGGAAAAAAATACCTGTTTATTAATGGTCTAGGAGATATGCCAGTTTATATTATTGGCGGTAATGTATTATTGTTCGTCGCTTACTTTATATTGGTTGAAAAAAGTAATATAAGAAAAAAGAATATACTTATCATAATTGCATATGTACTTTTAATAATAGCTCCATTCTATTTTCAAAAGCATGTACCGAGTTTTAATGTAGAAGATGCAGCGCAAATTATTTCGCGTACCGAGGGCGGAAAAGTTGTGAAAGACCGCAAATTTAGCGGGACAATTGTCGACTATTCGGGGCTAGAAATGTACATTATTACGCTTGAAAAGAATAAAGTAGTTTCGCGTTATGCATTCGATCCATATACAGAAAAATACTATTCATTTGCGGATTAGAAATGAGGTTTAATCATGGCAGAACACAGTTTTCATTTGACCGCGAATTGGCCAGGAGGTCGTAATGAGGTAGGTACAATCGCATCTGGTCAACTACAAACAAAAGTATCAATTCCATCTGAAATGGATGGGCCTGGTATTGGTACAAATCCAGATGAGATGTTGTTAGGAGCTGCTGCGACTTGTTATATTATTACGTTAGCTGCTATGCTTGAGCGCTCAAGTATCAATGTAGTGAGTTTATCGATGCAATCTGAAGGAGTCGTTGATGTAACGAATGGAGTCTTTACTTATAAAAAGATCATCCATAAACCAGAAATTATTTTATCAAACGGTTCAACGGCACGAGATGCTAGTCTAACGCAAAAACTTGCAGAAAAAGCTGAAAAAACATGCATGATCAGTAAAGCAATTCAAGGAAATGTAGCACTTGAATTGCAAGTGCAATTAATAATAGAAGAGTAAGTTGAACTGCTAATCAAAGTCGATTGATTAGCAGTTTTTTTAAATAATTGACAATAGGATTGATTGTACTTTTTTAGGCAAATCCCATAAGGTCTTTCACATGATGTGTATTTTCTTTTGTCGTTAGCATTTCAAGTAATAGGAATGCGACATCAAAAGCAGTACCGGGATTTGAAGATGTAATGATATTGCCATCTTGAACAATTCTCTCATTTTGTACGTTTACGCCAAAATTCTTTAACTGTTCTTTTCTTATACTTGTAGGGTGAGCGTAAGTCGTTGCTTTTCTATTTGCAAGAATGCCACTTTTACCAAGGGCTAATGATGCAACACAAATGCTAGCAATAGGTTTTTGTTTTGCATCAAAATGCCTGATTACTTTCAAAAATGATTCACTAAATGCGTCTTCATAAAAGCCCGCCTCTTCAAATCCCCCGGGAATAGCCAATGCATCAAATTCATCTAATTGAATGTCATCAACTGTTTTTTCAGGTACAACGTTGAAATTCCAAGTGCAAGTTAATTTATCTCGAAGACCAACTGTCACAACCTCAGTCGAACCGTCTCCTTCCCATTTGTTCCAACCAAGCACATCTGTAAATACGCTAGCCTCTACGGCTTCAAAGCCATCAGCTAATAACAGTAATATTTTTTTCATTTCTTAATCCCTCCTCCGATACCTTTTATTTTAATTGACTAAAAAGGTATATTACATAAGTTAAAAAAGGATATTTATTCAATTGAATTTAAATTATTAAGATTTTAGGTTATTCTATTTAATAAAAAAAGGTGCGTGGAAATATGGATCAGGTAGATAAGAAAATAGTAAGGGAACTACAGTTAAATGCCAAAATTACTATGAAGGAATTAGCAGAAATCGTTCATTTATCGTCTCCAGCAGTTACAGAGCGTGTTAGAAAGCTTGAAGAACAGCAAATTATTGAAGGTTATCATGCACAAGTTGCATTGAAGAAGATGAATCGTTTAATGCGTGCGATTATTTTGTTTGAATCAAAAGACTGTAAAGCATTAACGAATTTTTGTCATAATCATCCGGATGTACTTGAGTGTTACCGAGTGGCAGGCGAGATTAGTTATATTGTTAAGATAGCAACGCATTCTGTAGAAAGTCTAGAACGATTTATTGATGACTCTATGCAATATGGCACACCATCAACAAATATTGTGTTATCGTCCTATGAAAAAAGAGTTATAGAACCTTTTACGATGGAAGAAGAATAATTTAAGTAAAGTAATCGTGTTTGAAGTTATTCAAAACCATGTCAATTACTTTATCATGCTAAAATACTGCACTGATAGCACATGAGAAATTTTTACTTTTTTACAAAAAGTACTTAATTTCAATTAGATTTTATGTAGAATGAAAGTAGTGTTTTAGGAGAATTTCTCATTCAAATCGCCTTTTGGATCGTTCATATTCGGCGAATTGCTATAGAGTATTTTCAAAATGATAATAAGGATGTGACTGTTAAATGATTACATTAGACGGAAAGAACCTATCATTGGCGGATCTAAATATTATTCTAAATGATGACGTCAAAGTTAAATTAGACGAAAATGCGATAGAACTTGTTAAGAAAAGCCGTTTAGCTGTTGAGAAAATTGTCCGTGAAGATCAAACTGTTTATGGTATCAATACGGGTTTTGGAAAATTTAGTGATGTGAAAATTGCAGAAGAGGATACGCGACAATTACAACTTCATTTAATTCGTTCACATGCTTGTGGTATAGGTGCTCCTTTTGCTGAAGTCGTTTCTAGAGCAATGATTGTTCTACGTTTAAATGCTTTATTAAAAGGTTTTTCTGGCATTCGGATAGAAGTGTTAGAACGCCTTGCATATATGGTAAATAATCGAATTCATCCAGTTATTCCTCAGCAAGGATCACTCGGTGCATCAGGTGATTTGGCACCATTATCACATTTAGCTTTAGTATTAATTGGTGAAGGTTTTGTCTGGCAAAAGAATGAACAAGTGCCAGCAGCTGAAGTATGGCAAGTGCATAATTTGAAAGCGATTACATTAGAGGCGAAAGAGGGCTTAGCGCTAATAAATGGAACCCAAGCAATGACAGCTCAAGGTGTTATAAATTATTTAGAAGCTGAAAAACTAGCGTATGACAGCGAATGGATTGCAGCAATGACAATGGAGTCGTTATTCGGAATTGTCGATGCCTTCCATCCGGCAGTTCATGAAGCACGTGGCTATAAAGAGCAAATGGACGTAGCGGAACGTATGCGTAATTGGTTAGCTGGAAGTCAATTAGCAACTAAACAAGGGGAGAAACGAGTGCAAGACGCTTATTCCCTTCGCTGTATTCCCCAAATTCATGGAGCTAGCTGGCAAGTACTCAATTATGTGAAAGAGAAACTTGAAATTGAGATAAATGCTGCTACTGATAATCCACTTATTTTTGATGATGGTGGTAAGGTTATATCAGGTGGGAATTTTCATGGTCAACCAATCGCTTTTGCTATGGATTTCTTGAAGATTGGTATGGCTGAATTAGCAAACATTTCGGAGCGTCGAATTGAACGTCTCGTAAATCCTCAATTAAGTGAAGGGTTACCGGCTTTTTTAAGCGCACAACCAGGTCTGCAATCTGGAGCCATGATATTACAATATGCAGCAGCAAGCCTTGTATCAGAGAATAAAACGTTGGCTCATCCGGCATCAGTCGATTCTATTCCATCTTCAGCCAATCAAGAAGATCATGTTAGTATGGGAACAATAGGTTCGAGACACGCATATCAAATAATTGAAAATGCTAGAAGGGTATTAGCAATAGAAGCCATTTGTGCAACACAAGCAGTTGAATATAGGGGCGTAGAGAAAATGTCTAAAGAACTTTATACTAAATGGCAAGAAGTACGCACAGTTGTACCTACAATCAATGAAGATCGAATTTTTAGCGAAGATGTAGAAAAGCTGGCTCAGTTGTTATCACCAACTAGTCATTAAAGAACTATAAAAACGCGTCTATTTAGAGGGATCTGCCAATAATAGACGCGCTGATAGATAAATCAAATAACAGCATCATGTCGATCTAAAGTGACGAGATCGGCATTTTTGTTTTCACGACTTTTTATCAAGTCATAAAAATTTTTAGAGCTGAGCATCCTCTTTAGTTATCTCTTCTTTTTTACCTATTGAATGCACAACATAATCATTCTCTCTAGATATTTGTTATAATGAATGCTTAATAGATAACAGTTAATAGATTGAGAGGATATATATAATGAATGAACAACCACATATTTTAGTAGTAGATGGAATGGCCCTGTTATTCCGTTCTTTTTTTGCAACAGCTCCGATGAACCAGTTTTTTAGAAAAGAAGACGGTACCCCGACAAATGGAGTACAAGGTTTTGCACGTCATATTTTGACTGCGCAATCGATGATGAAACCAACACATATAGCCGTATGCTGGGATATGGGAATGCATACATTCCGTAACGATTTGTTTGATGGCTATAAAGCAAATCGCCCGAGTCCACCAGATGAATTGAAACCACAATTTGATATGGCGAAGGACGTTTCGGAAATGATTGGTTGGAAAAACTTTGGTGAAGTAGGAATGGAAGCGGACGATACAATTGGCTCAATGGTTGAAAAATGGAAGAACGATGCGAAGATAACTGTTGTAAGTGGAGATAAGGATTTACTACAGTTATTAAACCCTTCAACGACAATTGCCTTAACGAAAAAAGGCTATACAGAATATAATGTCTATGACGTACAACGCTTCGAAGAAGAATACGCGATTGCACCTGCATTATTTGCTGATGTCAAAGCATTTATGGGTGACTCAAGTGATGGCTATCCTGGTGTTAAAGGTATAGGTCCGAAAACCGCGTTGAACCTTATTCAAACATATGGTTCAGTTGATGGCGTATTAGCTGCTATTGACGAACTTAAACCAGCTCAACGTTCTAAAATCACGGAATATGAAGAGATGTTAAAGCTTTCACATCAACTAGCAAAAATTCATACGGAAGTGCCAATTCATGCGACAATCGATGATTTATCTTTGCCAATACTAACGCAAGAAAAGCTTGATCGATTAACGTTGGATGGTTATTCACTTATTTCACGCCATGCAAAATCATTATTCCCAATTGGCTAAAGGTGTCATTTTTACAAAGCTAAGCACTTTTTGATTGGCTTTATATGAAATTTCGCGTATTTGGCTATTGCGATTTTGTCCACCATTATCATGAACAATAAGAATGACATCATTCTCAACCTCTTCAAAACCGATGAGTGGTACCCAGTGATAGGCATATGTGGGATTTAAGCAAAAATGAAATGAAAAATATTTATCAAACTTCATTGCAACGGGTCTTCCCTCGCGCAATTCAAACAAAGCATCATGTAAGCTACAGCTTTGAATAGACCAATCTGGCCCAACTAATTTCCGCATATTACGAATGAAGCGGTACTTAAAAAGGCCGATTGGTGTCGTTCCGAGCTGTTTATAAAGCTGATTGATGCTTTTTGTTGTTTCATGAGGTAATAGGTAGTCCAACATGACTGCGGCGGTTGTTGGTCCACATGCAGAATTCCGAAATTTTTTAAGCACATTATCGGCGTGTTGGGATTGCCCATTTACAGGTAACTGAATGCGCATATAAATCGCCTCCATAAAAAGAATGTATGAATATAAATGAGTTAGGATTCAACTCATAGTTACTATTTGAAAAAGATTTAAGATACAAGCATTTCCGGACAACAAAATATTTAAATTTGATTTGTTTTTTTTACATTATTATTGCAACGTAAGTATGTAAATGTTAGAACTTTTCATGAATAGAATACATAGTATATTACAAGATGAACAAGAAAAAACGTATAGACACTAACTTGCTTCCCATTTAAGATGTTCTTGGGTAATAGTTGATACAAAGCAATCATTTCAATTTGATTTCTTTCCAAATTTTTTATTTCGCATCATCTTAAAAGATTGTTTATATCACATGTATAGTTGATTGGAGCGAAGGTGGCGACTCCTGCGGGAAAAGCGGGACAGTCCAAGACCCTGCAGGAGCGTAGCGACGAAGCGGCTTGGCGCCCGCCCGCGGAAAGCGCCAACCGTAGCGGAAATCAACGGCCTTATTAAAAAGAAAAAAGACCGTAGATAAATTCGAATCCCTTCGAGTTTGTCTACAGTCTATCCGTTAAACAATGTTACGCTTTTAACTTTTGAGCTTCTAAAAACTCAGTTACTTGAGCTGGTGATTTAGCATTTGCACTGTGAAGGTGAGCTAATTTTTCGCCCTCTTTGAAGATCAGTAAGCTAGGAATACCCATAACATCATACTTTTCAGCAAGCTCTGGAAGCTCATCGCGATTTAATTCATACCAATCATATTGATTGTATTCTTCGATAATAGGATCGATGAACATATCCATGCGTGTGCAGTCAGGGCACCATCCAGCGTGGAATTTTACGATCACAGGTTTTGTTGTCGCAGTCGTTTCATTAAATTGTTCGATAGTTGTAATTGGTTTCATAAGTAAATCCCTCCTATTGAAATAGTGTACACGTTTTTTGTTGGCCCTGAAAGCAACTTGCTTTAAAAAAGTGAGGCACGCCTGTAAAAAGGAATATATTTAAAATTAAATCCATATTTTTGTATTTTTGCGAATTTGATTATTGCGAAAATATAGAAAATGGTCTAAACTTATAAGCAGATAAGGAAGTTTTATTTTTTTTACTCATAAAATGAATGAGTGTTCATTCAAAAATGGGGAAAGGGAGGATTTGCTCATGGCTTATCAAATTAAGAAGGCAGCTGTTTTAGGTTCGGGGGTAATGGGTTCGGGGATCGCAGCCCATTTAGCAAATATCGGTATTCCAACAATTTTGCTTGATATCGTGCCAAAGGAATTAACGAAAGATGAAGAAGTGAAGGGGCTTACTTTAGACAGTCCGGTCGTTCGTAATCGATTTGCAACAACTGCATTACAAAAGCTTTTAAAACAAAAACCTGCACCGTTAACTGCTAAGAAGAACTTAGCGTTATTATCAGTAGGGAATTTTGAAGATGATCTTGAGAAGCTAAAAGAAGTGGATTGGATCATAGAAGTTGTTGTAGAAAATTTGGCAATTAAAAAGAATTTATATGAAAAAATTGATACAGTACGGAAGCCGGGTACAATTATTAGTTCAAACACATCTGGTATTAGTATTGATGCAATGGCTGAGGATCGTTCTGAGGACTTCCAAAAGCATTTCCTAGGCACTCATTTCTTCAATCCACCACGTTATTTGAAACTGCTTGAAGTAATTCCGGCGAAGAACACTTGCCCTAATGTAGTGGCATTTATGAAAGAATTTGGAGAAGATAAACTAGGAAAGGGTGTCGTTCTAGCTAAAGACACACCTAATTTTATCGCTAATCGAATTGGTACATATGGCTTGCTCGTAACTCTGCGCGAAATGCAAGAGCGCGGTTACTCAGTTGGCGAAGTAGATTCTGTGACGGGTCCTTTAATAGGTCGTCCAAAATCAGCAACACTTCGTACATTAGATGTTGTGGGCTTAGATACTTTCGTCCACGTAGCAAAAAATGTATATGACCAAACAACAGGTGAAGAGCAGCAAGTATTTGAAGTACCAGCGTATGTTCAGAAAATGGTTGATAATGGATGGATTGGAGCAAAGTCTGGTCAAGGATTCTTCATTAAAAAAGGAAAAGAAATATTAGAGTTAAATACAGATACATTTGAATATGAACCAGTGAAGAAACTCCGCACACCTTCAACTGAAATGGCAAAGCAGCAAAAAGGTTTAGCAGCGAAAGTGAAATTGTTAACTTATGCTGATGACCGTACAGGTGAGTTATTGTGGAGTGTGCTAGCACCAACTTTACTTTACTCAGCGCAACTTCACGGTGAAATTGCCGATGATATTGTTTCAATTGATAATGCCATGAAATGGGGCTTCGGTTGGGCACAAGGTCCATTCGAAATTTGGGATGCAATAGGAGTCAAGAAATCAGTTGAGAAGATGACTGCTGAAGGTAAAGAGATTCCTAGTTTTGTAGAAGGATTACTAGCAAAAGGCTATGAAACTTTTTATAAAGAACTAGAGGATGGGTTAGCTTACTTCGACGGGGAAGATTACAAGCTTGTACCAGTCAATGAAAAAGCAATCGATTTAAAGCGTTATAAGAAAAAACACGGTGTTATTAAATCGAATTCAGGTGCGAGTTTAATCGATATGGGTGATGGTATTGCGTTACTTGAATTCCATTCGCAAGCGAATGCCATTGGATTAGATGTTATACAAATGATTAACTACGCTATTGATGAGGTAGAAGCTAATTACAAAGGGCTTGTTATTGGTAACCAAGGGAAGAACTTCTGCGTTGGTGCTAACTTAGGAATGATTCTTATGGAAGCCCAAGATGACAATATTTTCGAATTAGATTTCACGATACGTGGTTTCCAAGATGCGATGACTAAAATTAAGTATAGTTCAAAGCCAGTAGTAGCAGCACCATTTGCGATGACGCTTGGTGGCGGTTCTGAAGTATGTTTACCAACAGCGCATATTCAAGCAACTATGGAAACATATATGGGGCTTGTGGAAGTAGGCGTAGGTCTAATTCCTGGCGGTGGCGGTAATAAAGAGTTGTACATGAAGCATTTAAAAGGGTTACCAAATGGAGTACAAGTTGATTATCAAAATATCGCAAACAAAGTATTCGAATCTATCGCAATGGCGAAAGTTTCAACATCTGCTGAGGAAGCAAGAGAAAATAACTTCTTAAACTTTGCAGATGGTATTAGTGTTAACCCTGATCACCAACTGTATGATGCAAAACTAGCAGCATTGGCACTTTATGAAGGTGGCTATACTGCACCAATTAGAACGAAGGTGCCAGTTGTAGGTGAAACAGGCTATGCAACATTATTATCAGGTGCCCAAGGGATGTACCAATCAGGGTTCATTAGTGAACATGATTTGAAAATCGCAAAAAAGCTTGCCTATGTTATAGCAGGTGGCAAAGTTCCATATGGCACATTAGTGGATGAACAATACTTACTAGATTTAGAGCGTGAAGCATTCTTAAGCCTTGTTGCAGAACCGAAATCGCAAGCTAGAATGCAACATATGTTAGTGAAAGGAAAACCACTTCGCAACTAATTTTAGAGAAGTGATTAAGGGGGAATCTACTATGCGTGAAGCTGTTATTGTAGCAGGTGCAAGAACACCTATTGGAAAAGCGAAAAAAGGATCTTTAGCAACTATACGTCCTGATGATCTTGGAGCATTAGTTGTGAAAGAGACATTGCAAAGAGCTGGATATGAAGGGGACATAGATGATTTAATTCTTGGATGCGCTATGCCTGAAGCAGAACAAGGGATGAATATCGCGCGTAATATCGGAGCGCTTGCTGGGTTACCAGATACTACTCCAGCTGTAACAGTAAATCGCTTCTGTTCATCTGGTTTACAATCAATTGCTTATGCTGCAGAACGTATTATGCTTGGTCATTCAAAAGCTATTATTGCAGGTGGTATTGAGTCGATGAGTTTAGTGCCTATGATGGGTAACGTGATTAGACCTAATGCGACTTTGGCAGAAACTGCCCCACAATACTATATGGGGATGGGACACACAGCTGAAGAAGTGGCGAAGAAATATAATGTAAGTCGTGAAGATCAAGATGCTTTTGCTGTACGTTCCCATGAACTGGCTGCAAAAGCAATTCAAGAGGGTAAATTCGTCGATGAAATCGTGCCGGTGGAAGTCGTGCAACGATACGTTGACGCAGGGAACAATTTACAAGAGAGAAAATTCACTTTTGATATGGATGAGGGTGTACGTGTTGGTACATCTCAAGAAACACTTGCGAAATTACGCCCTGCGTTTTCAATAACTGGAAGTGTGACAGCAGGAAATGCATCGCAAACTTCAGATGGTGCAGCCGCAGTGCTTGTTATGGATCGTGCAGAGGCTGAAGAACAAGGCTTAAAGCCGATGGCAAAATTTTTATCATTTGCTGTAGGGGGAGTTCCTCCTGAAATTATGGGTATTGGTCCAACAGTTGCTGTACCAAAGGCGCTGAAAATTGCAGGACTATCTATTGAAGATATTGATCTTTGGGAAATTAACGAAGCATTTGCTTCACAATCAATCCAAGTGGTTCGCGAACTTGATATAGACCTTGAAAAAGTAAATGTCAACGGTGGTGCTATTGCATTAGGGCATCCGCTTGGCGCTACAGGTTCCATCTTAACGCTAAAGTTAATCCATGAGTTAAAACGACAAGGTAAAAAGTACGGTGTAGTAACAATGTGTATTGGTGGCGGTATGGGAGCTGCTGGCGTATTTGAAGTTTTATAAATAACATACAAAAGGGGATGTATTAGTATGACAGAAAAAACAATGAATATCATTAAAGGTGGTAGCTTTTTAACTGAAGATGTGGAACTAGATCGAGTATTTACACCAGAAGATTTCACTGAAGAACATAAAATGATTGCTAAAACGGCAGAAGACTATGTCCAAAACGAGGTATTACCAGTCGTTGAGAATTTAGAAAACCATGAGTTTGAGCATTCAGTACGATTATTGAAAAAAGCTGGTGAACTTGGACTTTTAGCTGCAGATGTACCTGAAGAATATGAAGGACTTGGTTTAGATAAAGTAACATCTGCATTAATCGCAGAGAAAATGTCAGTTGCGGGCGGTTTCTCTATTACACACGGTGCACATGTTGGGATAGGTTCATTACCAATCGTATTATTCGGTAATGAAGAGCAAAAGCAAAAGTACTTACCTAAGCTTGCATCAGGTGAGTTAATCGCTGCTTATGCATTAACAGAACCGGGTTCAGGTTCAGATGCGTTAGGTGCTAAAACAGTTGCTAAATTAAACGCAGAAGGCACACATTATGTATTAAATGGCGAAAAGCAATGGATTACAAACGCTGGTTTTGCGGATGTATTCGTCGTATATGCGAAAATTGATGGCGATAAATTCTCAGCATTCATAGTAGAACGCGAATACCCAGGTGTATCTGTAGGTGCAGAAGAGAAGAAAATGGGTATTAAATCTTCTTCAACTCGCACGCTAATTTTAGAAGACGCACAAGTGCCAGTAGAAAACTTACTTGGAGAAGTAGGGCGCGGTCATATCATTGCATTTAACATTTTGAACATTGGTCGTTACAAGTTAGGTGTTGGTTCAATTGGTGCATCAAAACGTGCACTAGAATTAGCAATTTCGTATACAAACCAACGTCAACAATTTAAAACACCGATTTCATCTTTCAATTTAACAAAAGAGAAATTATCAACAATGGCTTCTAAGCTTTACGCTACTGAAAGTTTAATCTACCGTACAGTAGGATATTTTGAAGATCGTATGGGTCAATTAAGTGAAGAAGAACAAAAAGATGGTAAAGCAATTGCAGCTTCAATTGCAGAATATGCAATTGAATGTTCTATCAATAAGGTTTTTGGTTCAGAAACACTTGACTACATCGCCGATGAAGCGGTGCAATTACATGGTGGATATGGTTTCATGCAGGAGTATGAAGTAGAGCGCATTTATCGTGACTCACGTATTAACCGAATTTTCGAAGGAACGAACGAAATTAACCGCTTCATCATTCCAGGTACATTCTTGAAGAAAGCTATGAAAGGTGAGCTACCATTATTGCAACAAGCAACGAGCCTACAACAAGAATTATTAATGCTAATGCCTGAAGAAATCAGCGATGAACCATTAGCACAAGAAAAATATCTTGTAAAAAATGCGAAGAAAATCGCCTTATTAGCAGCCGGTCTTGCTGCACAAAAATACGGTCCTAAATTAGATGCTGAGCAAGAATTGCTAGTGAATATTGCGAATATTGCTAACCAATTATTTGCAATGGAGTCTACTGTATTACGTACAGAAAAAGCTATTGCGCGTGATGGATTAGATAAAGCAAGTCAAAAACTACTATACACTCAAATCTTCTGCCAGGAAGCATTTGAAGAAATCGAAAAAGAAGCAAAAGAAACAATCATTACAGCTGTAGACGGCGACAACGCTCGAATGATGCTTTCTGCTCTTCGTAAACTAACGCGTAATAACCCTTACAATGTTATTGCGAAAAAACGTGAAGCTTCAGTTAAACTTATTGAAGCAGAAAAATTTGTTGTCTAAAATAAGCTAGATGAGAATCCGAACACAAAATTGTGTTCGGATTTCTTGCTTGTAGACTATACTCCCACTACAATAGAATTAAATAGTTTGGAAAAAGGAGCATGTATATGTCTATTTTATTGATTCAATATCCAAAATGTACAACTTGTCGTAAAGCAAAAGCATGGTTAGAAGAAAATGGGGTAAACTATACAGCGAAGCATATCGTTGAAGAAACGCCTACTAAAGAAGAATTAAAACAGTATTTAGATGCTAGTGGTTTACCGTTGAAGAAATTTTTTAATACTTCAGGGATAAAGTATAGAGAGTTACAATTGAAAGATCGTCTTGCTGAAATGTCGGAAGATGAGCAATTAGAATTGCTTGCTTCAGATGGTATGTTAATTAAGCGTCCGATTGTTACAGATGGTAAAAAAGTAACGTTAGGATTTAAAGAAACAGACTTTGAAGAGACGTGGAAATAATACAGACATATGCTTGTTTTTACACTGGGAATATGTCAAACTTAAAGTGAATGTAATTACATATTTGGAGGGGTATTCATGAGCACACCAAAAGACTTACGCTATTCTGAAGAACATGAATGGGTAAAAACTGAAGACGGAAAAGTACGTATCGGTATTACACATTTCGCACAATCAGAACTAGGCGATATCGTTTTCGTTGAACTTCCACAAGTTGGAGATGAATTAGTAGCAGACCAGCCATTCGGCAGTGTTGAATCTGTAAAAACTGTATCTGAACTTTACGCACCAATTTCTGGTAAAGTAGTTGAAATTAACGAAGAGCTAGAAGAAAGCCCAGAGTTCGTTAACGAATCTCCATATGAAAAAGCATGGATGGTTGTTGTTGAACCAGCAGATAAAGCTCAAGTTGATGCACTATTAACTGCTGAACAATACGAAGCAATTATCGAAGAATAAGATTCAGAAACGCCGTGCATTTGCTCGGCGTTTTTTTAAACTTAGTAAGCGGCAAAAAGTATTTGTTAGGAGGGTATATATGACTTTTAACAAGCTGATTATCGTGGAAGGGCGCCAAGATAAATTGAAAATTGCGCCAATACTAGCAGAAAATATTCCGATAATATGTACGAATGGAACCGTTAGTGCAAGTCGATTAGAAGAGATCTTGGCACTCTATGATGATTACGAGATGTATGCGTTTTTTGATGCTGATTCATCTGGTGATAAACTCCGTGCTCTTTTTAAGAGAGAGTTCCCAAATGCTCGTTATTTACACACCTCCCCTACTTATAAACAAGTAGAAGCTACTCCAAGAAGACATTTAGCTAGAATATTATTAGCTGCAGATTTTAAAGTTCATAAAGAATATCTTATAGTATAGGAATGACAAACATGGAAGAATGGTCACGTGAACAATGGGAAGAGATGATGAAAACATCATCGCTTTCGGCTTTTTATTTGTATACACCATTATGTGGTACATGTGCAGTTGCGTCGAAAATGATGGATGTTGTAAAGCATGTCGTAAATGATATTCCGATTGGTAAAGCGAACTTAAATTATATACAAGACGTAGCATTTGATTATGAAATTGAAAGTGTCCCTTGTTTAATTATTTCAAAAAATGGTAAAATCCGCGATAAAATCTACGCATTTCAATCAGTACCTTATTTATTTGAGAAATTACAATTAAATGATTGACGTTAAAGTAATAGCGTGATAAAGTAGCAATCATAACTAATTAAATATTGTCGTTACTCTTATTTAGAGAGGTGGAGGGAAGTGCCCGATGAAGCCCGGCAACCGTCATATTTATATGACACGGTGCCAAATCACACAAAGTATTTACTTTGGAAGATGAGAGAACGGTTTTACGTATATAGTATTGCGTTGAACCCTTCTGCTTATCTGCAGAAGGGTTTTTTTAATTTCAAAAAGATGCCATTAGAAAGTGCATACTTTTTAGTTTTAAAATAAAGGTGGTATGACAGTGATTAAGTTAGAAAATGTAATGAAAAAATATAAAACCGCTAACGGAGAGTTAACTGCTGTCAAAGATGTGAATTTATCTGTTGAAAACGGAGAAATATTCGGCATTATTGGATACAGTGGAGCGGGTAAGAGTACGCTCATTCGTTTATTAAATGGTTTGGAGCAACCGACATCCGGTAAAGTTGTTGTAAATGGACAGGAAGTTTCATCGATTAAAGGAATTGCGTTACGTAATGCACGTCAAAAAATCAGCATGATCTTCCAACATTTCAATTTACTTTGGTCACGCACTGTAGAAGAAAATATAGCATTTCCATTAGAAATTGCAGGTTTATCTAAAGCTGAGAGTCAAAAGAAGGTATTAGAGCTTATTGAATTAGTTGGTTTAAAAGGAAGAGAGAAAGCATATCCTTCTCAACTATCAGGTGGTCAAAAGCAACGTGTTGGTATTGCAAGAGCATTAGCTAATAATCCAGAAGTATTGCTTTGTGATGAAGCGACTTCAGCGCTTGATCCTGAAACAACGGATTCAATTTTAGATTTACTAGTAGATATCAATGAAAAGTTAGGCTTAACAATTGTACTTATCACGCATGAGATGCATGTAATCCGTAAAATTTGTCATCGTGTGGCTGTGATGGAAGCAGGGCAAGTCGTAGAAAACGGTGATGTTCTAGAAGTATTCCAATCACCGCAAGCAGATGTTACAAAACGCTTTGTATCTCAAATTACTGACACAAACGAGCGTAAAGAATCAATTGGACAAATTATTGAAAACTACCCATCAGGAACACTTGTGAAATTAACTTTTGTAGGTTCTTCAACTGGCCAGCCAGTTATTTCACATTTGAGTCGTGAACTTAATCTGGATGTGAATATTGTCCATGGGAATATATCGCAAACGAAGAGTGGTCCATATGGTACGCTCATCGTACAGCTAGATGGTAACAAGGATAATGTACAAAAAGCAGTGACATATATGAATGAACATGGAGTAAAAACGGAGGTGATCGAAAATGCTTAATGATCTCTTTCCGAATGTAGATTGGGTGAAAATGTGGGAAGCAACATTAGAAACACTATATATGACAAGTATTGCTACAGTTTTCACATTCGTAATTGGTTTAGCTTTAGGTATTTTGCTATTTTTGACAAGCCCCCAACAATTATGGGCAAATAAATTAGTCAGTTGGTTAACAGGTTCGCTAGTGAATATTTTCCGCTCGATTCCTTTCATTATTTTAGTAATTTTATTAATTCCATTTACAAAGCTTTTGCTAGGCTCAATTCGTGGTCCAAATGCAGGTTTACCAGCATTAATCATTGGAGCAGCTCCATTTTATGCGCGTATGGTTTTAATAGCATTGAAAGAAATTGATAAAGGGGTCATTGAAGCGGCACGTTCAATGGGTGCAAAGACGTCTACAATTATCGGTAAAGTACTAATACCAGAATCTTTACCAGCTTTAGTTTCGGGTATTACTGTAACTGCTATCGCGCTTGTTGGTTATACAGCAATGGCAGGTGTTATTGGGGCAGGTGGTCTAGGGACCTTAGCGTTCTTGGACGGTTTCCAAAGAAGTCAAAGTGATGTAACGTTTGTTGCAACAATTCTCATATTAGTTGTCGTATTTGTAATTCAATTTATAGGCGACCTTATGACAACGAAAATAGATAAAAGATAATTTGGGTTTAACGGTATAACCGATCATATATAACTAATCAGTTAAAAAGGAGAGTTAACAACATGAAGAAACTTGTAGCAGGAATCCTAACGGGAGTACTAGCACTAAGCCTAGCAGCTTGTGGTGGTAAATCAGATGAGAAATTAGTAATTGGTGCAGCTAATGTACCGCATTCTAAAATTTTAGAAAAAGCAGCACCACTTCTTGAAAAAGAAGGTGTTGAGCTAAAAATCGAAACATATCAAGACTTTGTTTTGCCGAACCAAGATCTAAAAAACGGCGATTTAGATGCAAATTATTTCCAACATATACCTTATTTAGACCTTGAAAACAAGAAGAAAAACTATGATTTCGTTAATGTTGGTGGAGTGCACATCGAACCAATCGGTATCTATTCTAAAAAATATAAAAAACTCGAAGATCTTCCAGAAGGAGCAACAATTCTTTTAAGTAACTCTGTAGCTGACCATGGACGTATGTTATCTTTACTTGAAGCGAAAGGTCTTATCACATTAAAAGAAGGCATAGATAAAACTGCAGCTGAAATTAAAGACGTTACAAAGAACCCGAAAAACTTTAAATTTGATGCAAACACTGCACCTGAAATGCTTGTACAAATGTACAAAAATAACGAAGGTGACGCAGTATTAATTAATTCTAACTTCGCTATTGATGCAGGTATTAGCCCAGGAAAAGATGCAATTGCATTAGAAGATAAAAAGTCTCAATACATTAATATAATTGCTGTTCGTAAAGAAGATGAGAACAACGAAAAGATTAAAAAACTAGTTAAAGTTCTTCATTCAAAAGAAATGCAAGACTATATCTTAAAAGAATGGAATGGGGATATCGTTCCTGTTTCTGAATAAGAACTAATTGAAACGCCCCAGCTGAATTTGCGAGGGCACTGAAAACTTACGTTTTTAAATGTAATGTTCTTCAATAGTAAACACCGGCACTTTTTGTTCGATTTTGAACAGAATGTACCGGTGTTTTTTTGTATTTCCCTTAATCTTTATTTAATAGCTTCAAGATACGTTTCAAATCCACCGCAAATATTATTGTAGCTCCTTGAACTTCCAGGCCAAATAAACCCGCCGATTTTCCCATATTGTAGCCATGCTGATTTTTCAACTCACTATTCTTCGCTTCAATTATATGGCGCCTTTTCGCTAAGTCTTTGAATCTCTTGATTTGACGAAGCATATTCTCTTTAGGCACATTTAAATCGTAAAGCGCCATATAAGGGCTTAGAGTGAATGTTTCTTGTTTAGAAATCATGGACAGTTCCACCTTGAATAGTCCTTTCATTATAAATAGTTAGGTTTGAATCGAAAGAATGAAAAACTCAGATAAACGATAAAACTAGTTGATTGGAGTGCAGGCGGCGACTCCTTGGGGAACTAGCGAACATCTTGAGACCCCGCAGGAGCGTTAGCGACGAGGAGGCTCAAGGTTCGCCCCCAGGAAAGCGTCCGCCGGAACGGAAATTAACGGCATCGAAGAAAAAGCCATGGCTAAAATTTATTTTATGGACTTTTTCAGTGCACTCGGAATTTGCTTTGGTATTTTTTTTAATACTTAAGGGATTCTATAGAATAAATAGTGCGTAAACCTCGTAATTACTTAATTATTACGTTCTAATTATAATTATCAGAAAATACTTAATTTTTTGGATAATTAATAAACTATTCACTTTAATAAGTGGGTGTGATAAAGTGTGCTTATGCTTTTAGAAAAGACATATGTATTTATGAGGAGGACAATTTATGAAAATCAAGTTTGGTTTACTCCCGCAAATTATTGTAGCGATAATATTGGCGGCTTTACTTGGGACTATCATGCCGAAAGATGGCGTTCGCATATTTGCAACATTCAATGGCTTATTCGGGAATTTTTTAAACTTCGTCGTACCGTTATTGATCGTCGCGTTTATTGCACCTGGAATTGCACAATTAGGTAAAGGTTCAGGAAAGTTATTAGGACTAGCAACGTTCTTTGCGTACTTCTCTACTTTAATCGCTGGATTCTTTGCATTCTTCATAGCGTCAAATATTCTACCTAAGTTAATTTCAACTTCGGGTAGTGAGCAATTTGCTAACCCAGAGGAATCTTTGGCGAAAACATTCGTAGTAATTGATATGCCTCCATTGATGGGTGTTATGACGGCGTTATTACTAGCTTTCATCCTTGGTATCGGTATGGCAGCTATTAATAGTGAAGTTATGAAAAAATTCTTTGATGAATTTAATTTGATTATTGATAAAGTAATTTCGAAAATTATTATACCACTATTACCAGTCCATATTTTTGGCATTTTCTTAAACATGACTTTCGCTGGTCAAGTGGCAAAAATTCTTTCAGTATTTGCACTAGTATTTTTATTAATCATTTTAATGCATATATGTATTTTAGTTTTACAATATGTAGTGGCAGGCGCTGTTAATAAAAAAAATCCGTTCTATTTATTAAAAACAATGGCACCTGCATACTTCACAGCTCTTGGAACACAGTCATCAGCTGCGACGATTCCGGTAACATTAAAGCAAGCACGTAAAGCAGGTGCTTCAGAACGAGTAACAGGATTCACAGTTCCGTTATTTGCAACAATTCACTTATCAGGTAGTACAATAACACTAACAACATGTTCAATTGCCGTAATGATGTTAAATAATCAAGCCTATACTTTAACTGAGATGATACCTTTCATCTTCATGTTAGGTGTTGTGATGGTTGCAGCACCTGGTGTGCCGGGAGGGGCAGTAATGGCAGCTACAGGAGTTCTTCAATCAATGTTAGGTTTTGATGAAACTATGATTGCGTTAATGATTGCTCTATATCTTGCACAAGATAGTTTTGGTACTGCAACAAACGTAACAGGTGACGGTGCACTTTCAATGATTGTTGACCGCTTTAGTACTAAAAAGCAAGCATAGATAGAAAATAAACAAGCTCTATAAAAAGGCCTTCGGAATAATCGGGGGTTCTGAAAAAATTACGTTTTAAAATGTAATGTTCTTCAATAGTAAACACCGGCACTTTTTGTTCGATTTTGAACAGAAAGTGCCGGTGTTTTTTTGTATTCCCCTTATTATTCATTTAATAGCTTTAAGATACGTTTCAAATTCACCGCAAATATTGTTAAAGCTCCTTGGAATTTCAGGACAAATAAACCCGCCGATTTCGCCGTATTGTAGCCATGAGGATTTTTCTACTACTATTCTTCTTAGCTTCAATTTTATAGCGCTTTTCCTCTAAATCTTGAATCTTTCCGCTTTTTGAAAAGCTGTTTGCTCTTCATGTTCGGTTGATTTTATGGAAGCTGAAATAAAGGGTAAAGGGTTAGGTATGGATTTGAATCGGAAAGAAGGGAAACTAAGAAAAACGATAAAACTAGTTGATTGGAGTGCAGGCGGCGACTCCTCGGGGAACCAGCGAACATTTTGAGACCCCGCAGGAGCGTTAGCGACGAGGAGGCTCAAGGTTCGCCCCCAGGAAAGCGTCCGCCGGAACGGAAATTAACGGCATCAAAGAAAAAGCCGTGGCAGAAACGAATTAATCGTTTCCTCCATGGCTAAAATTCATTTTATGAACCTTTTCAGTGCCTTTGGAATAATTCCAAGGCCTTTTTGTTATTTAAATTGAGTTAACAATGAAAAGAAGTTATTTACAAAACTTAAGAAAACTTGTTCAGAAGGAGCTAGGTCACGATTGGTAGGTGAAATGATACCGACTGTTCTGGTGAATTCTGGTGATACTATCGGTAACTTTACAGTTCTTCTAGGAGTGGAGTCATAAAAGGCACTTTCAGGTAACAAGCTTATACCGATTCCTGCGGCAACTAAACCTTTTAAAGCATCCATATCTTCTCCTTCTGATGTAATTTTAGGTGTGAAACCAACAGATTTACAAGCTTCAACGGCTACTTTGTTGAGAATATAACCTTCAGGGAAAAGAACAAAATCTTCATTTCGTAAATCAGTCAAATGAATAGATTCTTTTTGTGCTAAAGGATGAGTCGCGGGCAATAAGGCTGCCATGTTTTCAGTAAATAAGATATTCGTATTAATGGAATCATCTTTTTGGGGAAGGGGGCCAAGGAATGCTAAGTTTAATTCTCTATTTTTCACTGCACTTATTAAATATCGGTAAGAGCCTTGGCGTAAATGGAAGGATACATTGGGGTGCTCTTTTTTAAATGCTGAAATGACAGTTGGCAACAAGAAACTTGCTAAACTTGTAGGAAAGCCGATTTTAATTGTCCCTTTTTCAGGATCTAAGTATTCATCGATTTGTTTTTTTGCAAAATCGATTGCTTGTAAGGCAGCGATACTATGTTCAAGAAATGTTTTACCGATTGGTGTCAGTTTTACATTTCGTCCAACTCGTTCAAATAGCTTTGTACCAAGTTCTTCTTCTAAATTGGCTATTTGGCGACTTATAGCAGATTGGGCAATATGTAAATTTTCGGCAGCTTCAGAAATATGTTCAAGCTCCGCAACTGCAACAAAATAGCGTAATTGGCGTAGTTCCATTGTATGTCATCTCCCATTCATCTGTTTTTTAGATTAATAATATATAAATTATATATTGTTTATATCGGTTTGGAAATCTAAAATAAATTTAAGTCACTTTTAAGTGAAGAGGGAGGGATTGCATGACATTTCATCAACTTCCAACAGCACAGGGATTATACTCCCCACAATTCGAGCATGATGCCTGTGGTATTGGTTTATATGCTCATTTAAAAGGAAAAGCCACGCATGACATCGTTATGAAAGGGTTAGAAATGCTGTGTCGTCTGGATCATCGCGCAGGGCGAGGTAGTGACGGCAAAACGGGTGATGGTGCTGGGTTAATGGTTCAAATTCCGGATGCGTTTTTCAGAGCGATTTGTACAGAGTGGATTTTACCCGAACAGGGACGCTACGGTGTAGGTATGTTATTTTTCACTCAAGACGATACAGAACGACAAGATATAGAGAATAAGATGAATGAATTGATTGCTGAAGAAGGCCAAGAGTTATTAGGTTGGAGAACAGTACCAATCAACATAGCCCCTTTAAGTGACACTGCTAAGAAAACGGCTCCAGTTGTTCGTCAAGTGTTTATAAAAGCTGCTAATGTCAGTGATTCCCTCGCCTTTGAGCGTAAGTTGTATCTAGTTCGTAAGCAAACAGAGCACTGGGCAACAAAAAATGACAAGAAGTTTTATTGTGCAAGTTTTTCGAGCCAAACAATGGTTTTCAAAGGTTTACTAACACCACAAGAAGTGGATGAATTTTATACGGATTTGCAAGATGAGCGATTTGCATCAGCATTTTCATTAGTTCACTCGCGTTATAGCACAAACACATTTCCGAGCTGGGAACGTGCACATCCAAATCGCTACATTATTCACAACGGGGAAATCAATACATTACGTGGCAATATTAACTGGATGAAAGCACGTGAACAACAATTTGTTTCAGAAGCATTTGGGGATGATTTAGAGAAGCTTCTACCGATTATTGACCAGAGTGGTAGTGATTCGTCAATGCTTGATAACGCCTTTGAGTTTTTCGTTTTAGCCGGCCGTTCGCCTGCTCTTACAGCAATGATGATGATACCGGAACCGTGGACTGAGAATCCACATATTTCAGAAGAGAAAAAAGCGTTTTATGCGTATCATAGCTGTTTAATGGAACCTTGGGATGGGCCAACAGCGATTTGCTTTACTGATGGTAAGCAAATTGGTGCAATTTTGGATCGTAATGGTTTACGACCAGCTCGCTATTATGTCACAAAGGATGACTACATCATTTTCTCATCTGAAGTTGGTGTAGTTGATGTAGAGGAAGAAAATGTCGCTTATAAAGAACGTTTAAGCCCGGGGAAAATGTTGCTTGTTGATTTAGAACAAGGACGGATTGTTTCAGATGAAGAACTAAAATCAGATATGGCAGGGGAAGAGCCATACGCACAATGGTTAGAAGAAAACCTTGTGACTGTGAAGACGACAGAAGATCAACCAGAGGACATAATGGATTTGCTATTCCGTCAAAAGGTCAATGGTTATACTTACGAAGATATTCACAAATATATTGTACCAATGGTAGCTGAGGGGAAAGACCCCCTCGGCTCAATGGGAAATGATACACCGCTAGCGGTATTATCTGACCGCCCACAATCATTATTCAATTATTTTAAACAGCTTTTTGCACAAGTGACTAATCCACCAATCGATTCGATTCGTGAGCATATTGTTACGTCGACTATGACAGTTCTAGGTGCAGAAGGTAATTTACTACATCCAACGGCAAAAAATAGTCGCCGTATTTACCTAGAGACGCCGGTTCTTACAAATAGTCAACTACAGCAAATAATAGTAAATGATGAAAATTTCAAAAGTGCATTATTGCACCTTGATTTTTCAGAAGAATTAGAAAATGACTTAAATAGACTAATGAAAGAAGCGGATCGGGCGATTGCGAAAGGTGCTCAATTACTTGTCTTATCTGACCGCCTTTTACATGTAGAGACACCGACGATTCCAGTATTACTTGCTGCTAGCTGTATTCATCAACATTTAGTGAGAACAGGAAACCGTACGAAAGTGAGCATTATTGTAGAGTCTGCTGAAGTACGTGAAGTGCATCACTTTGCAGCTTTAATCGGTTACGGTGTAGATGCGATTAACCCCTATTTAGCATTTGCTTCAATTTATCAAGCAATAAAAGATGGTCATTTGACACAAACATATGATAGGGCAGTTACCAAATATACGAAAGCCATTGCAGATGGAGTTGTCAAAGTCATGTCTAAAATGGGTATTTCAACAGTACAAAGTTATCGTGGTGCACAAGTTTTTGAAGCTGTGGGTATTAGCAAAGATGTGATTGCAAAATATTTCACTGGGACAGCTTCACAATTAAGTGGCATTGATTTAGAAACAATCGGGAAAGAGGCACTACGTAAACATGCAGAAGCGGTAAAGTCTACTGAGCAAGTATTGCAATCGGGTAGTGATTTCCAATGGAGAAGCACGGGTGAACACCATGCCTTTAATCCAAAAACAATTCATACATTGCAATGGGCTGCGCGTAAAGGGGATATCGGTCTTTACAGACAATATGCTGAAATGGCAAATGAAGAGCGAATTGGCTTCTTACGTAATTTATTTGCATTCAAAAAAGCAAAGCGTCGTATTCCGCTAGAAGAAGTAGAATCTGTTGCATCAATCGTCAAACGCTTTAAAACAGGTGCCATGTCATTTGGATCATTAAGTCAGGAAGCGCATGAAACGTTAGCAATCGCTATGAACAAACTAGGTGGTAGAAGTAATAGTGGTGAAGGTGGGGAACACCCGAGCCGTTATGAAATCGATGCTAATGGAGATAATCGTCGAAGTGCAATTAAACAAATTGCTTCAGGTCGTTTCGGTGTAAAGAGCCATTACTTAGTGAATGCAGATGAGTTGCAAATAAAAATGGCACAAGGGGCAAAGCCTGGTGAGGGTGGCCAGTTACCTGGCAATAAAGTATATCCATGGGTAGCGGATGTTCGTGGTTCAACTACAGGTGTAGGATTGATCTCACCTCCACCGCATCATGATATTTATTCTATTGAAGATATGGCTGAACTGATTCATGATTTGAAAAACGCTAATCGTCATGCGCGTATTAGTGTAAAACTGGTCTCAAAAGCAGGGGTCGGTACAATCGCATCTGGTGTTGCGAAAGGTGCTGCTGACGTAATTGTTGTTAGTGGATATGACGGTGGAACAGGAGCCTCGCCGAAAACGAGTATTAAGCATACTGGATTACCGTGGGAGCTTGGTCTTGCTGAGGCGCATCAAACACTCATGTTAAATGGTCTACGTAATCGTGTCATTTTAGAAACGGATGGTAAATTGATGACAGGAAAAGATGTCGTTATGGCGGCTTTACTTGGAGCTGAAGAGTATGGTTTTGCAACAGCGCCATTAATCGTCCTTGGTTGTGTAATGATGAGAGCTTGTCATTTAGATACATGTCCAGTTGGGGTAGCTACTCAAAATCCAGAGCTAAGAGCGAAATTTATGGGAAATGCGGATCACGTCGTAAACTTCATGCAATTTGTTGCTGAAGAAGTACGAGAGCATATGTCTATGCTTGGTTTCCGTTCAATGGATGAAATGATTGGCCGCACAGATGTTTTAGAAATTAGTGATAGGGCTAAAAATCATTGGAAAGCTGGTCAATTAGATCTTTCGGCTTTATTGTATCAATCTAAAGGACCTCGTACTCAACAAGTGATACAAAATCATAAAATCGAAGATTCTCTTGATATGCGTGAAATTCTTAGCTCGGTTGAGAAAGCGATAATAGATGGAAGTCCTATTAAACTGCATTATCCGATTAAAAACACAGACCGAGTTGTTGGTACTATTATCGGTAGTGAAATATCGAAACGTTATGGTGAAAGAGGTTTAGTGGACGATACAATTTCACTCCATTTCACAGGATCAGCTGGGCAAAGTTTTGGTGCGTTTATTCCTAGAGGGATGTCTATGCATGTAGATGGAGATGCAAATGATTACTTCGGTAAAGGACTATCAGGAGGTAAAGTTGTCGTTTCTGCACCAATAAAAGGCGATGTTGAGAAAAATGTCATTGCCGGAAACGTTTGTTTATACGGTGCTACGAGTGGTAAAGCATTTATCAATGGTCGAGCTGGAGAACGTTTTGCAGTACGTAACAGTGGGGCGGATATTGTTGTTGAAGGAATAGGGGATCATGGTTGTGAGTACATGACTGGGGGCCATGTTGTTATTTTAGGTGACGTCGGCAAGAACTTTGGAGCTGGTATGTCCGGTGGTATTGCGTACGTTTTAGTAGAAGATGAAAAAACTTTCAAAGAAAAGTGCAATACAGAAATGATAGGCTTTGAGGATTTAGAAAATGAGGAAGAGATAAAATTTGTTCGTACATTAATTGAAGAACATATTTTGAATACAGATAGTTCAAAAGCCAAAACAATCTTAACTGATTGGTCTCAGTCTGTGGTTAAATTCTTAAAAGTTGTCCCTACAGACTATAAGAAAATGATTAATCGCATTAGTGATTTAAAGGCTGAAGGTTTATCTGCCGATGATGCGGCAATGAAAGCATTTTTAGCTACGTCTAAAAAAGAGGAAGTAGTGCTTTCCAATAAATAATGGAGGAGGGGTTCTAGATGGGGAAACCAACTGGATTTATGGAATATCGTCGAGAAATAGGAAAGGAACAGCCACCACTAGAGCGCATTAAGAATTGGAAGGAATATGCTTCGAGATTAACCGATGAAGCTCTTCAAATCCAAGGTGCTAGATGTATGGATTGTGGGACACCATTTTGTCATATGGGAATTGAGATTCGCGGTACAGCTGCGGGCTGTCCGATTAATAATGTTATCCCTGAGTGGAACGATTTAGTGTATAAAGGTAAATGGAAGGAAGCATTAGAGCGTTTATTACTTACAAATAATTTCCCGGAATTCACAGGGCGCGTGTGTCCGGCGCCTTGTGAAGGATCATGTACACTAGCAATCACAGACCCTGCAGTTGCTATTAAAAGCATTGAACTTACTATTATAGATAAAGGGTTTGAAAATGGTTGGATTCAACCACGTATGCCTAAGCTACGTACAGGTAAAAAAATTGCCATCATCGGTTCGGGACCAGCAGGACTTGCTGCAGCGGATCAATTAAATCAATTCGGACACTCGGTTACTATTTATGAGCGAGCTGACAGAGCTGGTGGCTTGTTAATGTACGGTATTCCGAATATGAAGCTCGAAAAAGATATTGTGGAACGTCGTATTCAATTATTAATGGAAGAAGGCATAGAGTTTGTCTTAAATACCGAAGTAGGTAAGGATATTACGGCTGAACAGTTAAAAGCTGGGAATGACGCTATCATTTTGTGTACTGGTGCAACAAAGCAACGCGCGCTTCATATGAAAGGAAGCGAATCAGAAGGGGTCCATTTAGCGATGGACTATTTAACTTCAACAACAAAAAGTTTGCTGGATTCTAATTTTGAAGATGGAAAGTTTATTAATACAAATGGAAAGGATGTTATCGTTATTGGTGGTGGTGATACAGGGGCTGACTGCGTAGCTACAGCAATTCGTCAAAATTGTAATAGCGTCGTACAGTTTGGTAAGCATCCTCGGTTACCTGTTAATCGTGCTGACGATAATTTATGGCCAACTGACCCTCATATTTATAAATTAGATTATGCCTATGCTGAAGCGGATGGGAAGTATGGTAAAGACCCAAGAGAGTATTGCATACAAACAAAGAAAATTGTAGCGGATAAAAAAGGTCATGTGAAAGAATTACACACAATCCATATGAATAAAGTTATTAATGATGAAGGTTACGTTTATTTTGAAGAAGTACCTGGAACTGAGAAAATATGGCCTGCACAACACGTATTCGTTGCAATCGGCTTTGAAGGTGTGGAGCACGCTTTACCAGAACAATTTGGTGTTAAAGTAACGAACAACAAAATTGCGTCAGTTCGGGAAAAATATGCTACTAATGTAGATGGTGTTTTTACTGCAGGTGATGCACGTAAAGGTCAAAGTCTAATTGTTTGGGCGATTAAAGAAGGCCGTGGTGTAGCAGTAAGTGTTGATGCATATTTATCGAAATGCGCTGCTATACAATAGTAGAATATCTAAAAATGCTAATTATAATAATGGGTTATGTTTTAGAGTACAAAACTAAAAAAACACTATAAAAAGGATATCAAATCGAAATGATTTGGATATCCTTTTTTAATTGATATAAAGCGGCTTTTTAACAATTGGGTATATCAAATCTCATTATTAAAGTTACATTATAGAAAGTCCTATAACGATGCGAATACATAATCTTTTTTCCGCTCGAATTAGTTAAATTGTTAATTTAAATGGCAAGGAACTATATTCAACTAACAGGGCAGCATAGTTGAATATTAACTTTGATTTTCCGTCTTCAATAAAGAGTATGTATGCTTAGTTAAGTTGACTTTTATCCAGTTATTTTATTATCTGCTTTCTGTTAATATTGTTTATGTAATAAACAAGGAATGGACTGAAAAACTTGACTGCAATAATAATGATTTCATTGATGATATTGGTTGGATTTGCATTAATGTATTGTGCAATCTACACAAAAGATAAAGATATTGAAATGTTATCTGCTTACGGGGTAACAGATTTAATTTTGGTAGTAGTTAGTTTAGTTTTTAGTTTATCTTCAACTCGGTTTAAAAGAATATTAATATTTTTATTTGGTTTACTTTGGTCAAGTTTATTCTTATTTATATTAATTTCAGGAAGATATTAGAATTTGAAACTAACTAATGCGGTTTTCAAAGAGTCTATGAATTCCAAAATGTGTGATTTTTCTTCTTCAACTACCATGAAAATTAATTTCTTCAAGAAAAGAAAAATGACAACACTTAAAAAGACCCTGCCTAATCGTTAAAAAAGAGGAGAGCGGACATTAATAAGACTATTGTTTTCGGCAGATTATTAGTATTGACTCCACTAACCATTTTCATTCTCTGTGGTGCAGGACTATTTTGTGCTGCATGGATGGCTAACGGGTGCATTCTTTTGGCGGAATTATAAACCGATTAAATATAACGTATGCGATACAACACATAAGATAACAGTACCAAGCAGATTTATTTTTGTCTCTTTTACTATTCTTCCAATGCTCATCTTCGCGTATTCCCTGTCCCCTTTTAGCAATGGTCTTGTGACACTTGGCATAGCTATTTTTATAATTGGTTCTTTGTTGGCACCTTTTCTTGTTACTTATAAGAAGTCTATGTGAACTAATGTACTTAAGCTAACGGGATCTTTAGTAGAATAAGTAGAGTTAAATAATCAATCTCATTTATAATAAATAGTTCTTATAAATAGGCTGTTTTCTCAAAGATTGTTGCTATTCAACTATTGCAGGAAATTAAAACACTACTAAAATTGATGTAAAATGAATCAATACGATAGACAGAGCAGGTGAAAGTAAAATGATGGAACTAATAGGCGCATTTTCATTAACGATTTTAGGCTTTGTTTTATGTATAGCAGGTATTGTGTATATGAGAAAGAATCGAAAAAAGAAACCTTTACCACATATTAAATACTATGGAATCCAGCTTGGACTCTTATTAAGTGCCCTATTATCTCTCGTCGTATTTTGGGATGCCCTAACGGTGATGCCTAAGATTTTAAAGGGAGATCACGACATAGTAAAGGGTGCGTGTGCAGTTGAATACTGGAGCACTACAAAAAGTTCTTATTTAGATATTACGTTTTCGGAGGATTTGTTTTTTAGTGTACCTCCAAATCATTGGGACAAAGGTTCATTAACAAAGGCGTATTGCGAAGTTACCTATTATGAAGGTTCTGATTTTGGTATACATTATAAAATATACGATAAACAAAATGGCGCATTATTACAGCGAGATTAGCAGCTTAAAGTAAATTTATATAATGGCTTAATCCTAATTATGGGGCATCCAGCTGGGTACACCTTTTCACTAGCGGGGGCGCTAATTAAAAATCATTGAGTTGCTTTGGCAGCTCTTTTTTCTTTATTAAACTAACGAGGCAGGTTAGTTGAAGAAGGAAAGGCTATTTGAATCATAAATCGAATAAATAATAATTGAGGTATGTAGATGTATAACTTTGAAAATGAAATTAAACAAATAAAAAATAAACAATTAGACGATTTTTTTGGTAATGACTACTTTCATGATGGATTCATTCTTTCCATAGATTGTATTGGTGAAAATTCCGTAAGAATGAAGTTCTCCTGCGAAAGAGAGTGGGGAGAGCAGTCTTGTAAAGGTAATTGGATAGATCATTATGTAAACGAAGTTTTCCATTATAATGTTTATTTTAAGAATTGTATTCATTTAAACATGGAGATAAATGATTTCCCAATTGAATATTTAAATGGGAGATTTAAGAATAGTGCTAAGTTAGAACTTTTCAATAAAGAAAGCGACAATTCGAATTATCATTTAAGAATGCAAATTGCTTGTGGAGGCTATATCGATATTATTTTTAGTGACTTTACAATTCAAAAATTAAAAGGTGAAATTCCAACTTTTGAATATCGTCCATTAAATAATTTCAAGAGTATTTCCAACCGCTTCGATCCCACTTTAGATATTTCAGAAATTCGTGAAATAAGTATAGATGAAAATAATATTAAAAGAGGCTGGGCTATTATTCATCTATTTAATTTAAATGATAGATTTGCAAATGAAGCAGCATTAAAAGCATTGGATTCTGAAGAAGACGATGAAAAAATTGCTGCGATATTTGTTTTAGGTCAAATTAGTGAAGTTGAAATAATTGCTAAATTGTTTACGTTATGGACAGTTACTGAATATCCAATTATGAAGAGGGATATTTTGGATGCAATTGAAAAAATTATGATTAGGAACAAATAGAACATTGCTATTCAACTAACGGAGGCTTTAGCAAAAGATTATTGAGCTGTTCATACAGCTCATTTTTTCTTGTTCAACTAAATGGGAGGTTAGTAGAACAAGAAAAATAATAATAGCGACTATATAGTGTGTCAGTAATCAGTGATTGGGGTAGTGATATGGGGAAGAAAATATGGTTATTAATTAATGAGAGTTTGAGTGTCTTAAAAAAGAAGACATATTCCCTTTAGCGCGGGGAATATGTCTTCTTTGTCTTTTTTAATGCAATAGATGTGCTTTTTGTAAACATGTTGGTGGTACCCCATTTAGTAATACAAAAAAAGCCTTCAAGAAAAAATATTAAAGGTAAATGTAAGAGATGCATTCTATTTCTTAAAGGAGATATTCAACAATTCTGGAACTGTGACAAATTCATAACCTTGCTCTTGTAGTTTTGGGATAATTTGGTGAAGTGATTCGATCGTATTCGTTCGATCTCCACCCGATTCTGCCCCATCGTGCATGAGAATAATCGCGCCTGGATGAATGTTGTCTACTACATTCGAAGCAATAACTTCCGGCGGGTCTTCCTGCCAATCCAACGAATCAACCGACCAGGCAATCACGTAATAGTTCATTTCCCTAAGCTTCTCGACTAATTCATTGTATAAGAAGCCATATGGTGGTCTAAATAATTTTGTCCGGTAACCAATAATGTCGTTAAGAGCATCTTCCGTTCTAGTTACTTCCCGCTCTAGGGTTCCGAGGTCGGATTCTTTGACAAGGTTAGGATGGGTGTAGGTATGGTTTCCGATTACATGACCCTCGTTTTGCATTCGCTTGACAATTTCAGGGTTTGCAACGGCTTTTGAACCTAACACGAAGAATGTTGCTGGTACATTGTACTGTTTTAATACATCTAATACATCATTTGAAAAACGTGGATCAGGACCATCATCAAAAGTTAAAGCAACTCGTTTTTGATCAGTAGGACCTTTTAAGAAAAATATTTCTGGATACCGTTGTTGTAAAATTCTTAGGTCAACAGGCTGCAGAGGATCCCGCCCGGAATTTTCAGATCCTCCTTTAAGGTCAGGTAAATCTTCTTCCGGATCATCTCGTAAGTCCGTTTTTAACCATTGCTTCGATACATCTGCCAAGGGTCCCTCATTAGCATAAACAATCATGATATCTGTTATATGCAAACAAAATAAAAACCCCGTAACCAACAACCACTTGAATATTCGTTCTTTCATCCATTCATCTCCTTTTTATATTGATACCCGTTTTAGCGATGGCTATTCTAACCTGAATGTGTTTTTATTTCTCATAGTTGTTTAGCGTAATAAAAATTTCATTTTTTGTTCAACTAACGGTGCAGGTTAGTTTAATATATACTCCCTTATTCTGGTAAAATAAGAGTTAATTATGAAGATCACAGGGGGCGGATCATGAACGAGAACGAATTTTATGTTTATCATATCGTTACTAGGAATAAAATGAGCATGGGGCAGATAATTAACTTTGACAAGAACCAGAAAAATACCTTATATAGCTTCTTTTTTGAAAGGGAACAATTGAACGCTAAAGGTGAAGACTTTATCAAGATTTTATACGGTCATTATACAAATGAGGGCTTGAACATTAGTAAAGAGAATGCCGAAGTAGCTATTAAGTATGTGGGACAAACCATCAGAGCTATTAGAGAAGTGCTAGTAGAAATGGTTAGACTACAAGAACATCCTGATTATCCTTCAAGATTGTCGTGCTTATACGCTGCTAAAAGCTATGAAGACGCTTTGAAATGGAAAGAAATATTTGATTCATACAATCGTAATGTTTTGCAGATTGTTAAACTTCGAGTTATTGGGAATTATTTTGAAGGTGATGCAAACCTTTTACCAAAGGAGGATGGGGTTCCTTTCTCTCAAAAAATTGAACAAGCTAGAGAATATTGGAAGGGTAACGTTAAACACGAGCTTACTGAACTTTTGATAGATGGAAAAATTGAAGTGGTAGAAATTGTTGATGATTTTTCATCTTAAATTCTGGAAAGTCGTTAAAGGTATGAATGCTGTAGGAGTAGAGCCTTTTTCTTATTGAACTAACTGAGCAGGTTAATACAATAGGTAGTTTTCAAGAAAATTGTTGCCTTTTTACTACTTTTGTAATAATCACCTGGTAAGAGCGTAGTATAAAAAGGGGTTATTTGAAATTTCAGTAATATCGTTAACAATATGGGGGCGAAAAAATGTTTAATAAAGACACAGAGAAGAATAAAGGGTCAAAGAAGAGATTTGAAGAAATCTTTACAGAAAATGGTGTGGCTAATGGAAACAGAATAATAGTAGATAACGAAACAGGAATTCATTATTTATTTAGTTGGAGTGGATATTCAGGGGGAATAACCCCTTTGTTGGATAAGGATGGAAAACCAATGATAAAACAAAATAATGAATAACATACTTTATCTTGTTCAACTATAGTGTGCTTTTGTTAAATTTTGATTCACGAAATATCAAACCAAGTTGTACAAAAAAAGGTACTGCGAATTGCAGTACCTTTTAGTGTGCTAATTAATTGTCTTTTTAACCTGCGATTTTGCTTTTTGTACTTCAAAACAGAACCCGTTATATTTATAAGGCTTTTTTGCGAAAAATAGCGATGTATAGTAAATTAATAGGCTGTAAACGATAATATTTGTCGAAAGAAGTTATATGAAAATACATAAATTCACAGAAAAATAAGGTTATCACTACACTGAGAGTGAAATCGATTCTCAATTAGAGTATCAGGAATGAAAATGAATATAATTTTAATAAATAGCAAAGAATTGCTAGTATACTTGATGTAAAGCTAGTGAATACCTACTGTTTACAGGGGAAGTGAGAATAATTTTCAAAAGATTTGCAAGCCACTTCTTTTTAAGTTAAGATTAGAATGATATTAAATTAGAAATGGGAAACCATTCATTGAACTCAAATGGAGGTAATCGAATGTCAACATTAGTAATCAAAGATCTTCACGTTGAAATTGACGGGAAAGAAATTTTAAAGGGTGTAAATCTATCACTCAATACAAACGAAATCCATGCAATCATGGGACCAAATGGTACGGGTAAATCTACTTTAGCTTCTGCTATTATGGGTCATCCAAAATATGAAGTAACTTCAGGGACAATCACTTTAGATGGTGAAGATGTTCTTGAAATGGAAGTAGACGAACGCGCTAAAGCTGGTCTTTTCCTTGGTATGCAATACCCATCAGAAATTTCTGGCGTAACAAACGCTGACTTCTTACGTTCTGCTATTAACGCACGTCGTGAAGAAGGTGACGAAATTTCACTGATGAAATTTATCCGTGAATTAGATAAGAAAATGGAATTCCTTGAAATGGATTTAGATATGGCTCAACGCTACTTAAACGAAGGTTTCTCTGGCGGTGAGAAAAAACGTAACGAAATTCTACAATTAATGATGATTAAACCAAAATTCGCTATTTTAGATGAAATTGACTCTGGTCTTGATATCGATGCATTAAAAGTTGTTTCTAAAGGAATCAACGAAATGCGTGGCGAAGGCTTCGGCTGCTTAATGATCACTCACTATCAACGTCTACTTAACTACATCACTCCAGATAAAGTACACGTTATGATGCAAGGTAAAGTTGTGAAATCTGGTGGTGCTGAATTAGCTCATAAACTTGAAGCTGAAGGTTATGACTGGATTAAACAAGAATTAGGCATTGAAGACGAAGAAACTGCTGAACAAGAAGCATAAGAAGGAGGACGAGCAGAATGACGGTTGAAACAAAATTGGCGGTAACCGCTCAAGACGTACGCTCCTTCTCTGAAGCGAACAATGAACCAAGCTGGTTAACTGAGCTTCGTGAAAGTGCACTAGCGAACGTAGAAACGCTACCATTGCCAAAACCAGATAAAACTAATATTACAAAATGGAATTTCACAGAATTTCCAACACATGTTGTAGAAAGTACAACATATGCATCACTAGAAGAACTTCCAGAAGAAGTGAAATCAATCGTAGATGTTGAAAACCAACATAACATCTATATCCAACACAATAATACACCTGCATATTTAGAACTTTCTGAAGAGCTAAAAGCACAGGGTGTTATTATGACAGACATTATCACTGCAAGTCGCGAACACAGTGACTTAGTGAAGAAATATTATATGACTGAAGGCGTAAAAGCTGATGCTCACAAACTAGCTGCATTACATGCTGCATTAGTTAACGGTGGCGTCTTCGTTTATGTTCCTAAAAACGTAATTATTGAAGAACCTCTACAAGTTGTGTTCTTACATGACAACGCAGAAGCATCATTATTCAACCATGTATTAGTTGTTGCTGAAGCAAACAGTTCAGTTACTTATGTAGAAAACTATCTTTCTACTGTTGAAGAAGCAACTGGACAAGCGAATATTATTGCTGAAGTTATCGTAAATGATAATGCAAAAGTAATTTTCGGTGCTGTAGATGTACTTGCAAAAGGTTTAACGACATATGTTAACCGTCGTGGTATTCTACATCGTGACGCAACTATCGAATGGGCTACTGGTTTAATGAATGACTGTGATACTATTTCTGAAAACATTTCACATTTAATCGGAGACGGTTCAAATGCTGATAGTAAATCAGTTGTTGTTGGTCGCGGAGAGCAAAGTCAAAACTTCACAACTGAAGTTCGCCATTGGGGTAAAGCATCTACTGGTTACATCCTTACACACGGCGTAATGAAAGATTCTTCTCGAGCTATTTTCAACGGTATTGGTAAAATCGAACATGGTGCTACGAAAGCAGACGCTGTACAAGAATCACGTGTGTTAATGTTTAGCGAAAATGCTCGTGGTGATGCTAACCCGATTCTATTAATCGAAGAAGATGATGTAACTGCTGGACACGCAGCATCTGTTGGACGCGTTGACCCAATTCAATTGTATTATTTAATGAGTCGTGGTATTGCGAAAGAAGAAGCTGAACGTTTAGTTATTCACGGATTCCTTGCGCCAGTTGTAAACAAATTGCCTATCGAGGGCGTTAAAAAGCAACTGACGGAGGTTATCGAAAGGAAAGTTCGCTAATGATCAAAGATGACATTCGAAGCTATTTCCCGATATTAAATCAAGAGATTAACGGGCATCCGCTTGTTTATCTTGATAGTGCTGCAACTTCTCAAAAGCCAATTCAAGTAATTGAAGCAATCAAAAACTATTACGAATTCGAAAATTCCAATGTTCACCGTGGAGTTCATACACTTGGGAACAGAGCAACAGATTCTTATGAAGGTGCTCGTGAAAAAGTTCGTAAATTTATCAATGCAAACTCGACTGAAGAAATTATCTTCACAAGAGGGACTACTACTGCATTAAATATAGTTGCACAAAGTTATGGGCGTACAAATGTAGGTGAAGGCGATGAAATCATCATCACTTATATGGAACACCATTCTAACTTAATACCTTGGCAACAACTTGCGAAGGAAAAAGGTGCAACATTAAAATATATCGATTTAGAGTCAGATGGTACTTTATCATTAGATAAAGTGCGTGCAACAATTACTGACAAAACAAAGATCGTCTCAATGGCATATGCTTCAAATGTTTTAGGGACGATCAATCCGATCAAAGAAATCGCAGCTATAGCTCATGAGCATGGAGCTGTTATGGTTGTTGATGGAGCGCAAGGTGTACCTCATTTTAAAACAGATGTGCAAGATTTAGATTGTGATTTCTTAGCATTCTCTGGACACAAAATGTGCGGACCAACTGGTATTGGTGTATTATATGGTAAAAAAGCGCTTCTCGAAAACATGGAGCCGGTTGAATTTGGTGGCGAAATGATCGATTTTGTAGGACTTCATGAATCTACATGGAAGGAGCTACCTTGGAAATTTGAAGGTGGTACTCCAATCATTGCTGGAGCTATTGGATTAGGTGCAGCTATTGATTTCCTTCAAGAAATCGGTCTAGACACGATTGAAAAACACGAACATGATATATCGCGTTATGCTATAGACAAAATGCAAACAATTAATGGTTTATCAATTTATGGACCACTTGACCCTGCAAAACGTTCAGGTCTTGTAACATTTAATTTAGATGATGTTCATCCACATGATGTAGCAACAGTTCTAGATATGAACGGCATTGCTGTACGTGCTGGACATCATTGTGCACAGCCACTGATGAAATGGTTACAATGTACTGCAACTGCACGAGCTAGCTTCTATGTTTATAACAATGAGGAAGATATTGACCGTCTTGTTGCAGGGTTGCGCACTGCGAAGGAGTATTTTGCTGATGTCTTTGAATAATTTAGATCAACTTTATCGCTCAGTTATTATGGATCACTATAAAAAGCCAAGAAACAAAGGGGCTCTTGAAGGTAGTAATGTCACTATCGATATGAACAACCCTACGTGTGGCGACCGTATCCGTTTAACTTTACAAGTAAATAATGGCATCGTTGAAGATGCTAAATTTGATGGAGAAGGTTGTTCCATCTCAATGTCCTCTGCTTCCATGATGACGCAAACAGTCAAAGGGAAAACAGTAGAGGAAGCTCAAAACCTAGCACATATTTTCTCTGATATGATGCTTGGAAAAGACTATGATGATTCGATCGATTTAGGTGATGTAGAAGCACTTTCAGGTGTTTCGAAATTCCCGGCTCGTATTAAATGCGCAACTTTGGCTTGGAAAGCAATGGAAAAAGGCGTGCAAAACGAATCTGAAAATAAATAAATTATTGAACTCTGAACGGAGGAGAAACGATGGCTAAAAAAATGCCTGAAATTGGCGATTACAAGTATGGATTCCATGACAAGGACGTATCTATTTTCCGTTCAAAACGTGGACTAACTGCTGATATCGTTAAAGAAATTTCTAAAATGAAAAACGAGCCTCAATGGATGTTAGATTTCCGTCTAAAATCACTTGAGATTTTCTATGAAAAACCAATGCCTCAATGGGGTGGCGACCTTTCTGAGTTAAACTTTGATGAGATTACGTATTATGTAAAACCTTCAGAAGCAACTCAAAAATCTTGGGATGAAGTACCAGCTGAAATCAAAGAAACATTTGATAAGCTTGGTATCCCTGAAGCAGAACAAAAATACCTAGCTGGTGTTTCTGCACAATATGAATCTGAAGTTGTTTACCATAACATGAAGGAAGAACTTGAAGATATGGGTGTTGTGTTCAAAGACACAGACTCAGCACTTCGTGAAAATGAAGAACTTTTCAAAGAGTACTTCGGTAAAACAATTCCACCACAAGACAACAAATTCTCTGCATTAAACTCTGCAGTATGGTCAGGTGGTTCGTTCATCTACGTACCAAAAGGTGTGAAACTAGAAACACCTCTACAAGCGTACTTCCGTATTAACTCTGAAAATATGGGTCAATTCGAACGTACATTAATTATTGTTGATGAAGGTGCAAGTGTACACTACGTAGAAGGATGTACTGCTCCTGTTTATACAACAAGCTCTCTTCATAGTGCTGTTGTAGAAATTATCATCAAAAAAGATGCATATTGCCGTTATACAACAATTCAAAACTGGGCTAACAACGTTTATAACCTAGTTACGAAACGTGCAGTATGTGATGCTAACGCTACGATGGAATGGATTGATGGTAACATCGGTTCTAAATTAACAATGAAATATCCAGCTTGTGTCCTTAAAGGTGAAGGCGCTCGTGGTATGACATTATCAATTGCCATTGCAGGGCGTGGACAAAACCAAGATACTGGTGCGAAAATGATTCACTTAGCACCAAACACATCTTCTACAATCGTATCAAAATCAATTTCTAAACATGGTGGTAACGTAACATATCGCGGTATTGTTCGCTTTGGTAAAAAAGCAATCAACGCTCGTGCAAATATCGAATGTGATACATTAATCATGGATAACGAATCGACGTCTGATACAATTCCATACAACGAAGTTATGAATGATCAAATCTCTTTAGAGCATGAAGCAAAAGTTTCAAAAGTATCTGAAGAGCAATTGTTCTACTTAATGAGCCGTGGTGTTTCTGAGCAAGAAGCTACAGAAATGATCGTAATGGGCTTCATCGAGCCATTCACAAAAGAACTTCCAATGGAATATGCAGTAGAGATGAACCGTCTTATCAAATTCGAAATGGAAGGCTCTATTGGTTAATCAGAGCTAACTTTTAAGCTTCGGCAACTCAATTTGGATTCCCAAATTGATGCCGAAGCTTTTTTCGTATAACTAGAATGTCTTCTTTAGTTGAAAAAGTGCTAGGGTTAATCTGTTCTAACACAGAAGAGGCTTATGCTATCATAAACTATAAGCTGAAAATGGGGGATATGAGATGATATATATTGGTTTAACTGGATGGGGAGATCATCCTGATCTTTATAGTCCGTTGTCTACAGCACGGGATAAATTATTTGATTATAGTGGGCATTTTCCAGTTGTTGAAGTGGATACTTCATTCTATTCCATTCCCTCTGAATCAAATGTCCGGAAGTGGATTGCAGAAGTACCCGAACATTTTCAGTTTGTCGTAAAAGCATACCAAGGCATGACAGGTCATTTGAGGCAAGATAATCCGTATGAAACAAGAGAAGAAATGTTTGAGGCTTTTAAAACTGCGATAAAACCTTTTCAACAAGCGGGAAAGCTTGCAATGATCTTAGTACAGTTCCCACCCTGGTTTGACTGCCAAGCAAAAAATGTTACGTATATTCGCTATGTGAAGCAACAATTAAAGAATTTCCCTGTAGCGATTGAGTTTCGGAATCGAACTTGGTATAGCGAAAAATTTATGGATGGTACATTGGATTTTTTACGTCAAGAGGGTTTAATACATACAATTTGTGATGAGCCACAGGCAGGTGAAGGTTCAGTACCACTTGTACCAAAAGCGACAAGTGAACGTGTCCTTGTACGGATTCATGGTCGTAATGTACATGGTTGGCGAAATCCTGGCAATAATGAAGAATGGCGTAAAATTCGTTTTCTTTACAATTATAATGATGAAGAATTAAAAGGATTACAACAACATATTGTAGCGTTACAACAGCAAGTAAACGATGTGTTTGTGTTATTTAATAATAACTCTGGAAATGATGCAGCAAAAAATGCAAAACAGTTGCAAAAAATGCTGGGAGTACAATATGAAGGATTATCTCCAAAACAATTAGATTTTTTTGAAGGAGAATCATAATGGAATATATATTAATTGCTGTAATTGGGTTATGTTCAGGCCTAATTGGCGCTTTAGTAGGCCTAGGTGGGGGCGTAATATTAGTACCAGCTACATTGTTTGTAGGCCTCACACTTGGCTTAATTCCGGATATAACACCACAAAAAGTAGTAGGTATATCTGTAGTTATGATGATATTTACTGGATTAGCATCCACATTGTCTTATATGAAATCGAAAACAGTTGACTATAAGAGTGGCGTGATTTTCTTTGCTGGGAGCGTACCTGGAACAATTTTTGGTGCGTGGGTGAATAAAGGATTAGATTTGCCATCATTTAATTTATATTTCGGTATTTTATTAATTATTTTAGCAACGATCTTAATTGTTCGAGACAAATTAAAGCCAGTTAAATGGTTTGTAGATCATGGAACAAAAAGAACATTTATCGGTGAAGATGGTCAAGCCTTTGTTTATGGCTATCCGGTATGGTTTGCATTATTACTGACATTTGCAATTGGTTTTGCTTCGGGTTTGTTTGGAATTGGTGGGGGATCAATGATTGTTCCTGCGATGATTTTATTATTCTTGTTCCCACCTCATGTGGCAGTTGCTACATCCATGTTCATGGTATTTCTATCATCTATCGTTAACTCAGCAAGCCATATTTACCTAGGGAATGTACCTTGGATGTATACAATTCCGGTCATTCCAGGGGCTTATATTGGGGCGAAAATGGGAGCAGCGCTAAATAAACGTATTAGATCAGATACATTAGTGCTTGTTTTACGAATTATATTATTACTTCTCGGAATTCGTTCAATCGTTGATGCGTTAATTTGAAAGTAAGGAGGGGATATTATGGTTGAGACAATCCATTTCTATCATACAAATGATGTCCATAGTCATTTTGAGCATTGGCCACGTACTCACGAATTTCTTGTGACACGAAAGAAGTGGCATATAGAAGTAGGCGATAGTTGCTTTGTTCTTGATATAGGAGACTATATGGATCGTTCAAATGTTTTTACTGAGGCAACGCTTGGAAAAGGAAATGTAGAATTATTAAATAAGGCAAATTACGATGCTGTAACGATAGGGAATAATGAAGGTATTACTTTATCTAATAATGAATTGAATACATTATATGATGACGCAAATTTCGATATCATAGTAGCTAATTTGCAGAATAATAATGGTGACATTCCTCAGTGGGCCAAACCATATAAGATTTATAATACAGCAACTGGTATAAAGGTTGGGGTTATTGCAGCTACTGCTCCTTTTTATCTATTTTATGAGCAACTTGATTGGCAGGTACTAGAACCACTCGAAGTATTGCAAAGACAAGTAATTGAACTACGTAACCAAGTGGATATAATCGTTTGTATGTCACATCTAGGTTTGTCGGATGATACGCTGTTAGCTGAGCAGTGTCCTGAAATAGATGTTATTTTCGGAGCACATACGCATCATATTTTACATGAAGGTAAAAAAGTAAATGGTGTGCTGTTAACAGGTGGAGGGAAATTTGGCTTATTTGTAGGGCATACTGAAATATTATTTGATACCGATACAAAAAAAGTTGTGACGAAAAAAACGATGCTTCACAGAGCGATTGACCTTGCATCTGTAGAAAAAGAAAAAGAACAAGTAGCTGGTCTTGAACAATTAGGACGTGAACTACTCGATGTACCCGTATTTTATACAGATCGCTATTACAATAAGGAATGGTATCATCATTCAAATCTTTCACGGCTATTTGCTAAAGCATTATTGCAATTTTCAAATGCTGATTGTGCTTTATTCAATGCAGGGATTTTTTTAACTGGACTTCCAAAAGGTAGAGTGACAGCTAACGATATTCACAGTATGCTCCCACACCCAATCAATGCTTGTGTAATCGAACTTACAGGCGAGCGTTTGAAAGAAGTTTATATGGAAGCGCAAAATGTAGATTGGCCAAGAAAAGAAGTGAAGGGCTTAGGGTTCAGAGGTGTCGTGATGGGGAAGATGCTAAACTATCAATTTGAAGTCAATGGAACGGGGCAGTTAGTAGTAGGAGGACGTATAGCAAACTTGAAAGAAAACTACAGACTTGTGACTTTAGATATGTATACTTTTGGTTATTTCTTTCCTGATTTCAAAAATACACCAAAATCATACTTGTTACCTCAATTTTTACGTGATATTCTAATTCAGTATGGACTTGAATTTTTCAAAGGGGAAAATTAAGACCTGATAAAAGTTCTGTAGGAGTCAAAATATAGAGAATAGATTATGTTTATGAATGGGGAAATAGTATGAGGCTGATTTCAACTAAAGTGTTGCAACCTGGTATGGTGATCGGCAGGACAATTTGGAATGAGGCTGGAAGACCTTTACTACATGAAGGGGTCGTAGCATCAAATCAAATAGCCGACCGACTTTTACAATTAAATGTTCAATATGTATATATTAACGATGAAATTTCTCATGATATTAATATAGTTGAAGCTGTGCCAATGCTTGTAAGAAGAAAAGCTGTAGAAAAAATTACAGATTCCTTCAGCATATTAAAAAATCAAAAAAATGCTGATTTAACTTATTGTTTAGATCAAGAGTCAAAGCATTTTGGATGTATTATAGAACAGTTACTTGAAAGTATTGTAAAAAGTGAAGAAATGATCACAGTTTTGAGTGATGCATTTATATATGACGAATATATCTATCAACACTCATTACAAGTGGCCATCTATTCTATTGCGATTGCAAGAGAGATGAAATATACATCTGATGAAATACGCCAAATTGGAATTGGTGCCATGTTACATGACGTGGGTAAAATGCTAATTCCACAAGACATATTAAATAAACCGGGGCTCTTAACAAATGAAGAATACGATATAATGAAACTTCATACAAAGTATGGCTTTGATTTATTAAGAAACTTACATACTATTTCTTTATTATCAGCACATTGTGCTTTCCAACATCACGAAAGACTTGATGGCAGCGGATATCCACGCGGATTGGTTGATTTTGAAATTCATCCATATGCTAAAATTATTGCTGTTGCTGACGTATTTGATGCAGTGACATCTAATCGAGTGTATCGCAAGAAAATGTTACCTTCTCATGGAATGGAAATTATTAAACAAGGAATCGGTACGTTATACGATGAAAAAGTAGTGAAGGCATTTCAGAAATGTATAGCGATATATCCTAATGGGACAGTTGTTTTACTATCTGATGATCGACGAGGAATTGTCTCAAGACAAAATCATAGCGCTACAGATAAACCTTGGATTCGCATTTTTGAGGAGAATGGTGAAATATTGCCAGCAACCTATGAATGTTGTTTGGAAGACGAACCAGCTGTTCATATCCATCAGGTTGAAGTGGAATACCTCGTACATAGTGAATAAATAACACCCCTTAGTCATAGCATATGATTAGGGGGAATTTTTTTGCGTTTACCAAAAAGAAGACGTAGGTTATTAATGCAAAAACGACAAAAACGCTCTCGATTATTGCCTATTATTATCGTATGTTTCTTTGGTACGATTGCGCTCTTATTTTATATAGTGAATGTAAGACTGATGCCAACATATCTGCAATATGCGGAAGTTCAAACGAATAGAATAGCATCTGAAGTTATTAGTAAGGCTATTAACGCAAGAACTTCAAATGTCCTCGATGTGAATGATATAATAGAAGAAGTACCAGGCGAAGATACTAAAATGACGAAATTTAATGCTGAAATTATTAATCGTGTCATGACAGAAACGTATACACTTGTACAAAACCACCTTGAAGAAGCAGAATCTGGAAATTTAAGTGGTTTGCCAAAATACGATAATATCGAATATGATGCCAATGCAATGCAAGAAGATGGTGGTATTGTGTTTTTTGTTCCACTAGGGCAGGCAACAAATTTACCGTTATTAGGGAATTTAGGACCTAAAATTCCTATACGTTTTCATGTCATCGGTAAAATAAATACAAATGTAGAGACGGAAATTAAAGAATTTGGTATTAATAATGCAGTAGTTGAAGTACGTATTCATTTATCTGTAAATGTTCAAGTTATTGTTCCATTTGCAACCAAATCAACAACTGTGGAACAACGTATTCCAGTTGCCTTTGGCATGCTTAAAGGGACTGTACCTAATATCTATACTAATGGTGGAGGTACGACACCATCAGTAGAAGTGCCAATTAAATTGAAGTAAGAGAGAGAATAATTTCCCTTTTTATTTCATTAAAATTAATTATCTATAATAATGTGTGGTATAGCAAAATATTTTGACAATATTAGTAATCGAAGGTTGTTTGAAACTATTTATTATGTTACATTGACAAAAGTAATACAATAAATAAATCAGCCTTATGATGGGAGACGAATCTTCAATGACATCATGTAAACCAACTAAAGAAGAACATATAAGAAAACCAGATTGGCTAAAAATAAAGCTAAATACGAACGACGACTATAAAGGCCTAAAGAAACTGATGCGAGAAAAGAATTTACATACAGTTTG
Organism: Viridibacillus sp. d25.2; assembly: GCF_055456015.2. Lineage (NCBI taxonomy): Bacteria > Bacillati > Bacillota > Bacilli > Caryophanales > Caryophanaceae > Viridibacillus > Viridibacillus sp. d25.2. The sequence goes on from NZ_CM196652.1 coordinate 1,038,587, forward strand.
TGAGGAAGCCAGATGCCCGAATATTCATGAATGCTGGGGAGAAAGACGTACAGCTACATTTATGATTTTAGGGGCTGTATGTACACGTGCATGTCGCTTCTGTGCTGTTAAAACAGGTCTTCCAAATGAATTAGATACAGCAGAACCAGAACGTGTAGCAGATTCAGTTGAAATTATGAACTTAAAGCATGTCGTTGTAACTGCAGTAGCACGTGATGACTTAAAAGATGGAGGAGCAGAGGTTTTCGCAGAAACCGTTCGTGCAATTCGTCGCAAAAGCCCGTTCACATCAATTGAAGTATTACCTTCAGATATGGGTGGAATTGAAGAAAATTTACGTATATTAATGGATACAAAACCAGATATTTTAAACCATAATATAGAAACTGTAAAACGCTTAACACCAAGAGTTCGCGCTCGTGCAAAATACGATCGCTCATTAGAGTTTTTACGTCGTGCAAAAGAAATGCAACCTGACATTCCAACAAAGTCATCATTAATGCTTGGCCTTGGAGAAACAGAAGAGGAAATAATTGAAGTAATGGACGATTTACGCGCAAATAATGTAGATATAATGACGATAGGTCAATATTTACAACCGTCGAAAAAACATTTACCGGTGAAAAAATACTACTCACCATTAGAATTCGGTAAACTGCGTAAAATCGCTATGAGTAAAGGCTTCTCTCACTGTGAAGCTGGTCCACTTGTGCGTAGTAGTTATCATGCCGATGAACAAGTAAATGCCGCAGCGAAACAAAAACAACTGCTAGGCGAAGAAAAAGGCGCTATCACGAATAACTAACGGATGGTGGTAACATGGTCATTGCAGAACGAATGGCGTATGATGTATTAACAGATTATCGTGAAGGTTTCCAAGAAGAAGCATTTCTTGGACGATTTAGCGATATTTTAACGAAATATGATTATATTGTTGGTGATTGGGGTTACGGCCAATTACGTTTGAAAGGCTTTTTTGATGACAAAAATCAAAAGGCTTCTTTCGATACGAAATTTAGCACATTACAAGATTATCTATACGAATATTGTAATTTTGGATGTTCTTATTTCGTACTGAAGAAAACAGGAAAGGCACCTATTCCTGTAAAAGAAGATGCGCCCGAAGAGGTAGTATCTGAGGATTTAGATGAGCCTGAAATCATTATCAATGAAATATATCAAGAAGAACAAAAAAACATCGATTCAGAGCTTTAGAAGCTTGGATCGATGTTTTTTTTTGCCAACAGGATGTTGGTCAGTCAATTGTTGCGACACGACGTCGCGGACTTAGGTTGTGGACCTAAAGAAAGATATCCAGCTTCAGGCGCTAGCTGCTCGGGTCGTTTCAGTCGGGCGCTCAAAGTCAAAGAGCGACTTTGGCTTCCGCCTTCCAACGACCTCACAGCTGGAAGAGCGCCTTGGGCATTTAGTTAGATATCCAGCTTCAGGCGCTAGACTCTCGAGGTCACTTCCACCTTCTCGGTCGAAAACTGAAAAGACGTTTTCGATTCGAAGGTTCCAGTGCTTGTCGAGTCTAAACGAGCGCCATCAGCATTTAGCATATCCAGCTTCAGCGGCCAGCCCCTCGAGGTCACTTCAGTCCCTCGGTCAAAGGCAAAAAGCGCCTTTGATTCAGGCCCGCACGATGCGGGTCACGCAGTCGTTGCCACAGGACGTGGCGTTCTTAGACTGTGTTCCTTTGTACAGTGCTTGTAGGAGGCCCACAGGATGTGGGTCAGATAGCCGTTGCCACAGGACGTGGCGTTCTTAGGGTATCTTCCTCGAAACGGGCCGCTTCAGCATTTAAAATTATCCAGCTTCAGGCGCTAGCTGCTCGGGTCGTTTCAGTCGGGCGCTCAAAGTCAAAGAGCGACTTTGTCTTCCGCCTTCCAACGACCTCGCAGCTGGACGAGCGCCTTCAGCATTTAGGGTTACCCAATTAATTCATGTAGGTATTCTCGTAGTTCTTGTGCTTCGTCTTCGGGACGATTGTATACTTGTTCTAAGTATCCTGGCTCTTCTAGGTCGTCTGAGCCGAGAATAGCGAAGCGGCCGAGTTGCATATCTAAAACGAGCACTTTACCAAAAAAGCGTCCGCTTTGTAAAATAGCTAAATCATAGCGTTGTGATTCGCCTGTGAAGCTAACAAAACGAGTCTTTGTATCTTCGACATCGTCGTATAAGAAAAATCTTTCCATTGCGCGTGCAGCTCCTTCCGATTCTAAAGATATGGTACTATAGAAAGGAGAAGACTATCAACTTTTATAATTTGAATGGAGGAAGTACTGTGTATTTCGTTGATCGTAAAAAAATAATAAAAAATCTTGAATATATGAATTCATTAATAGTGGTTTTTGAAGGCCAAAAAGATTGGCTATCAGATGATATCCGTAAACTGGCTGTGGAACGTATTGCGAATACATTAATCGAAGCGATAATTGATGTGGGTAACTCCATGATTGATGGTTTTATTATGCGTGACCCTGGAAGTTATGAGGATATAATCGATATTTTAGTCGATGAAAAAGTCATTACTGCTGAAATGGATCAACCATTAAAAGAGTTAATTGGCTTACGCCGTGCACTTGTGCGTGATATTTTAGAGGTAAATGATGAAGAGCTAGTAGCTGTATTAAATAATAATTTAGGTGCTATTAAAGCATTTGCACCGAAAGTAGAGCATTATTTAGTGAATGAATTAGGTCCAGTATCTGCGTTTATTCCAGAGGTACACTAATGAAAGCTTACAAAGCCTATTGTTTAGATTTAGATGGTACTGTGTACAAGGGGACTGAACCGATTCCGTCTGCAGTTGCTTTTATACATGCATTGCAAAAGAATGGGATAGAACCTTTCTATATCACGAATAACGCACGTATGACGCAACAACAAGTTCAGCAGAAACTATTGAAAATGGGGATTTTTGCTCCAGAAGCTCACATTTTAACTTCAGCAATAGCAACTGCAAAATATATCAGCAATCACTATCCAAATGCAACAGTACAAATGATAGGTGGAGATGGCTTGAGAGAAGCTCTACTTGCTGAAAATATAACATTCACTTCCGACCAGCCGGATGTGTTAGTGCAAGGTATTGATTTAGAAATTAATTATTCTAAAATAGAAAATGCTTGCTATGCTATACAAAATGGAGCTGAGTTTGTAGCTACAAATGGTGATATTAAATTTCCAAATGAAAAAGGATTTGCACCAGGAAATGGTGCGATTGCGGAGTTAATTCATAAAGTGACAGGTGTGAAACCTACGTATATCGGAAAACCACAGCCTCATATGCTAGCGATTTTACAGCAATTGAATGGGTTTGAAAAAGAAGATATGCTTATGATTGGTGATAATTATGATACGGATATATTAGCAGGTATCCACTTCGGTATCGATACATTACATGTGAATACTGGAGTAACACCTACTGAATCTGTTTTGAAAAAGGATATCCAACCAACGTATAGTATGAATAGCTTACTCGATTGGCAATTATAAAATAAAAGTCGCAAACTATGTAGTTTATTCACATAGCTTGCGACTTTTTTGGTTAAAATAAAGGATTCTCTTCTATAAATTGATAGATTTTTTTTGTTAATTCTTCCGGCGTTTCAGCTACAACTATTTCGCCATTTACTAATGCATATAAAGAATTAGAGCATTTCGTACAATAGCTCAAACAGCCATATTCTAAAACATCTATATTCGGATCCATTTCTAGCACTTCAAATGTATCTTGGGAGCCATTTGCTAAATTACTAACACAAAACTCAACAAGCGGATTCATGTGCACCTCACCTCACTACTCGAAATGCTACTATTTTTTTTTTCATTCGTCAATTTTCGAGTCTATATTGTGAAACTTCTCACAATCGTTTATACTCTTAGTGGACAGTTTTGAAATGAAACGGCATGTAATATTGTAAGAAGAAGGAGATTACTATGAGAAAATTAGTCTTATTAGGCGGCGGCTACGGTAATATGCGTATACTTTTGCGTTTATTACCGAATAATTTACCAGAAGATGTACAAATCACTCTAGTAGACCGCGCACCATTCCATAGCTTGAAAACCGATTTTTATGCTTTAGCTGCAGGTACAACACCTGAGAAACAGATTCGTGTAAATTTCCCGGATAACGAACGGTTATCGATCGTTTATGGAGAAATTGAAAATATTGATACAGTTAACAAGGCTGTACTATTAGAAGGTGGCAATAGCGTAGCATATGACGATTTAGTCATTGGTCTAGGTTGTGAAGATAAGTATCACGGTGTACCTGGTGCGGATGAATTCTCGTACAGCATCCAAACAATGGCTAAATCACGTGAAGCTTATAACGCTCTTTGTGGCCTTCCATCTGGTTCTGTTGTAGGAATCGTAGGCGCAGGTTTAAGTGGCATTGAATTAGCAAGTGAATTACGAGAAAGTCGCTCTGATCTTAAAATTAAATTATTTGATCGTGGCTCTCGTATTTTAAAAGATTTCCCAGAACGTTTAAGTAATTATGTTAAAAAATGGTTCGATAATAATGATGTTGAAGTTATTGCAAACTCGAATATTACAAAAGTAGAACAACATATGCTTCATAATCATGAAGAGCAAATTCCGGTAGATGCAGTTGTTTGGACAGCAGGAATTCAACCAGTAAAAGTGGTCCGTGATTTAGGTCTAGAGTCTGATCGTACTGGGCGAGTAGTTATAACTCAATATATGAATATACCTAATGATGAACATGTCTATGTGGTTGGGGACTGTGCATCCTCACAGTTTGGTCCAAGTGCACAATTAGCTGAAGAGCAAGCTGAACATATTGTTCGTATATTAAAATTGCGTTGGAAAAATGAAGCCCTTCCGGAGAAAATGCCTGAAATTAAGCTGAAAGGCTTTATGGGTTCTTTAGGAAAGAAACAAGGCTTCGTCTATTTAGCAGATAAGACTGTAACAGGTAGAATTGCTCGCTTGATGAAATCAGGCTTACTTTGGATGTACAAACGTCAAAATGGTTAAAAAAAGCTGTCTCATGTACAATGATAGAATTGTGCGGTGAGACAGCTTATTATATTTAATTATCGATCGGTTCAAAGCCTAATTTCTCAAGCTCTTTGAAAACAGGCTTTAACTGAATATAGCCTTCTCCAATAATTTCATTATTAATTAATACTAATGGATAGAAAAATTCATCATCTCTTACTCGTTCTGCCCATTGGTTATGGCGTTCATCTTCAATAGGATGTTCAATATCGATATATGTGATTTGATAAGGTTGTTCCGGATATTTGCGGTCAATCGCAGCTTGTAGCCACTCATAAGTATCCTTTGAAGAAGGCGCATTAACACAGCTTGCACACATAACACTAGCTCCGAATATTTCAATTGCAATTGTCTTTTCTGCCACTTACAATTCATCCTCTCGTTTAAAATACTAAAATTTTTCCATATGTACTCACATATAAATATAAAGTTAAACAGTAAGATTGTCACTGACAATTTTAAACTATTAAAAAATATCTTTTAATAAAAAGATGCTAAAAATCGTTCATTAGTTTAGTCTAAAAAAGTTAAATAGATATATATAAGTTACAACCTTATTAAACGCAGGGAGAATAGTGTTTTTTGAATGGATTTTAATTAAAATATTGTTATACCGTTAATTGAGCGTTTTAAATACTTTCCTTTGCGTTCGTCTGATATTATAATAATTATAAGGAAAGGAGTCGATTGTAAATGCAAGAACAAGTACAAGAACAAGTACAAGAAGTTTTAGATAAATTACGCCCATTCCTTCTTCGTGATGGAGGAGACTGTGAATTAGTTGATATAGAAGATGGTATCGTAAAATTACGTTTACTAGGCGCATGCGGAAGCTGCCCAAGTTCTACAATCACTTTAAAAGCAGGGATTGAACGTGCGTTATTAGAAGAAGTACCAGGTATTATTGAGGTAGAACAAGTATTCTAAGCAACAACTGTATAGAGTTGAAAAAGAGCCCTCTTTTAAGAGGGCACTGAAAAACTTACATTTTTAAAATGTAATGTTCTTCAATAGTAAACACCGGCACTTTTTGTTCGATTTTGAACAGAAAGTGCCGGTGTTTTTTTGTATTTCCCTTATTCTTCATTTAATAGCTTCAAGATATGTTTCAAATTCACCGCAAATATTGTTGTAGCTCCTTGGACTTCCGGGCCAAATAAACCCGCCGATTTTGCCGTATTGTAGCCATGCGGATTTTTCAACTCACTATTCTTCGCTTCAATTTTATAGCGCTTTTTCGCTAAGTTTTTGAATTTTTCCGTTTCTTGAAAAGCTGCTTGCTCTTCATGTTCGGTTGATTGTATGGAAACTGAATATGTTTTTCTTTTGGCACTGTCTTTATAACAGCCACCCTTGTAATGGACAAACCTCGCCGTATAGGGGCTTAGAGTGAATGCTTCTTGTCTGGAAATCATGGACAGTACCATCTTGAATTAGTCCTTTTATTTTAAAGGGTTAGGTGTGAATCGGAAAGAATAGAAAACTTAGGAGAAAGATAAAACTAGTTGATTGGAGTGCAGGTGGCGACTCCTTGGGGAACTAGCGAACATCTCGAGACCCTGCAGGAGCACCAGCGACGAGGAGGCACAAGGTTCGTCCCCAGGAAAGCGACCGCCGGAACGGATTAACGGCATCGAAGAAAAAGCCATGGCAGAAACGATTAATCGTTCCGCCATGGCTAAAATTCATTTTTTGGACTTTTTCAGTGCCTTCCTTTTAAAGAAGGTTCTTTTTTTCTTATAGATAAGTGTAATTCATAAAAAGAATCATTAAACTTCGGTACGTTCAGCAATTTCCTTTTCATGTCGCATTATTTGCCATTGTTCTTTAGCCATTTCAATGATTTTAGTTTCATTTGAAGAGCGTTGTTTTTCTATAACACGAGAAAAGTAGCGAATGGCTTCTTCACGTTCTCCTAATCTTCTTGATAATTCGCCTATTAAGTAGATTACACGAACTTCTGACATAGATGTACCGTTATGATCGCCATTAGAGAAAGCATCTATATATTGATCACGAGCAATGTGCATAAATCGTTTTTCTTGTTCTTTGTTCTCAAGTGTACGGTATAACCAAGCTGTTCTTAGTGCGAGTCCAGCTAGTGTAATATGCTTTTCTTTTTTCATTTGTCCACAAACAAGTGCCAATTGATAAACTTGAAGTGCATCATTAATTGTTCGCTCTTTATCAAATGAATGTTTTTTCCAATGAGAGCTGATTTTCTGATCAATCTCTTCTGATACGCCTGGTCCAAAATATTTTGTAAAGTCTTCCGTGAAAGAAAACCCACAGTGCTCACAAACAAATGCATTATATAATAGAGGGTTAACATCATTTTCGTATAGTGGATGAAAATCACTTTCATTATTACTGACCTTGATAAATTTTGAACGCACTTTTGTAGTTTTAAATTTCTTTTTACAATGAATGCAGTCTATTTGCTTCTCGTAATAAGGTGAAATTTCCATAACATAGCCCTCATTTCCTATTCTAATATATGAATCAATTATACCAGATAAAAGATCTGTAAAAGTGTCTATTTTTCGAGTATGAGATGTTTTACTACAACATAAATTATTGTTATGATAGAAATATGAAAGAAGGTGACACAGATGACGCAAGTAATTGAAATTACTGAAGCTGCTGCTATCCATGTAAAAGAAATGATGCAGCACAATGAAGAAGAAGGCTCTTTTTTACGCATTGCTGTAAAAGGTGGCGGCTGTAGTGGTCTGTCATACGGTATGGGTTTTGAAAAAGAAAAAACAGAAGTTGATTTTATACAAGAAGAACATGGTTTACAAATCCTTGTTTCCCGTGAAGATGCATCAATCTTAAAAGGGACTAAAATCGATTACAAAGAATCATTAATGGGTGGCGGATTTACCATTGATAATCCGAATGCTATTGCATCATGTGGTTGTGGAACTTCGTTTAGAACAGCAAAAACAGAAGGTACTCCTGAAAGCTGTTAATCCGTTAAGTGTTCGGACAGTGTACCGCTATGCTTACGTATTTACTTTCGATAGTTGTTAGTCGACTATCAGCGATTATTTGAATATCAGCGCTAATTATAGACGCTTCTTTACGTATTTAACGATACGTAAGGGGCGTTTTTTGTTTTGGAAGAAAATAGATCGATTAAAAAGCGTAGAGGAAAGGTAAGCGATCGTGCAACTTCCGCCGAACGAATACACACGATTGGATTAACAGATGCGTGGAATATCTTTATTACTGCGAAAGTGGGCGAGGGCATACGCCAACGAACGCAAGATGATTATTCGAATACCTGGTGCTATTTTACTGATTGGCTTCTTAAAGGCGATTACAAAGCAAAGTATGTCAGCCATATAACAACGACTATATGCTGTGAATATATTCACTATTTAACAACTAAAGCGCCTCGTTATAAGGGCCATAAGTATATGAGTGGTGATTATGGTGTTGGATTATCTACGGCCACTATAAACATGCGTATACGTGCTTCAAAGGTGGAATATGGTGCGTGTTAGTCCAATGGATAATATCAAATGTCAAAAAGATGATATAAATAAAATCGAATCTTTCACGGATGAGCAAATTGAGGCGTTATTAAATTCATGTGATCAGCGTACATATGTAGGCTTCCGTGACTATGTATTTCAAATATGCTTATTGGATACTGGAATGCGTATGAACGAGTTGCTTTCAATTTCAGCCGAGTCTATAGACGTTAAATCACGCAGTTTACACTTAGCAGCGGAGTTTAATAAGAATCGAAGTTATCGAGTCATACCGCTTTCACCGGAAACTTTGAAATTGCTATTTGAATTAATAGACGAGAATCGAACGCACTTCCCGCACGCTAAGCGGATTTTCCTTTCGTGCAACGGAGAAGAAGTAAGAGGTACGTAAATGAATAAACGTTTGAAGTATTACGGAGATATGACAGGGGGTGGCGCTCTTTTCTTAAAGATTGTTGCTATTCAACTAACGGGGTAGTTTAGTTGAATAAGTGGAAGGTTATTTTAAACAGGGACAGGTATACCAAAGTTGAATTTTAAATTTCATCACTATATTGAATGAATATCTGAAAGATATTGTTCAGGAAGGGTGAATAAATCTGAAAAGAAAAAAGGAGAGGAGTAATTCCTGCGCTAAAGGTTTATCACTCCTAACTAATGGAGAATCTATTCTTTTGAAGTTTTGAAATGAAGAAAATCATACCGAGTATTTTATCTCTAGACAATTGGACTTAACAATTTAAGTACAATAGAAGCATTTACGTTTATTTGTGTGCCTCCTGCTAAAGTCTGCAGAGTAACTGCTGCAGCAGAAGAATGATTTCTAAGTGTAAGACTACTGCCGGACGCTAAAGAAATTATTGCCTGACCAGTGTTTTGTTGAGTGCCAGCCCCTGAACCATAGGTTGTTCCCGTAACCGGTGCGCCATTTAAAAATAGTGTGAATTGGTTAGGCTCAACACCTGATACGACGAAATTAATCTCGTAGATTCCCGGTGTGGTAACAATAATTTGAGAGGTTCCTGGAACATGGGTAATTCCAGGTGTAACTATGCCTGTTGAATCAAAAATAATATCAGCATCTATAGCTACAACCTCAGCACCTAGATTATATATATATCCGTATTCACATAAACCACTACATGTTGTTGTTATTGGTATAGGAGACACACCAGTAATTCCACAGAGTTCAACAGCTCTGAAAGGGCCTTTTTGTCTTTCACATAAGCAGGATTGTTTATTACAGTTATTACAGTTATCCATTTTTCCACCTCCATTTGTAATATATTATTCATTCAAAAAATGGAGTGGGCAATTGGCTAACAATCTTACTATAAATTAAATCGTTCATTTTTGATGTTATATTTTTAAAGATATTGGGTTACATGATTAAACATTTAAATAAATGTAAAGTTACTGCACACTTTGAGGAAAAATTTGAGCAATGTGTATCATTCTACTCAAATAAAGTACCTGTCTATGAACTGGCTAAAATAGTTGATTCATTGGGGAGGTACTTTAATTATGCCTTTTTATGTGTAGAGCGTAACTCATATGGCTTGCCATTACTTGAAAAGTTGAGAAAAGAGTACAAATACATAAATTTATTAAAGCAGAAAACATTCAATGAAAAGGGTAAGAAAATCCGACAATTAGGCTTCATGACAACAACTGTAACTAAAACTAATTTGATTAATGATATGAAAGAGCACTTTGAAGTTGGACTTATCAATATTCATTGTTTAGAAACTTTAGATGAAATGAAAATCTATCAAGAAGACAGCGGTAAGATGGGGAATAAACGAGGTAAAAATAATCATGATGACAACGCGATATCAGTTGCTATTGCTGTGCAAGCAATGAAGATGAATCGTTATTACGTGAATATATGATTCCCCAACTTTGGTGATAATCTAGGGTGGCAAATCACCATCTCAGGGGTAAACATTGTTTACCTTTACCTGCGTACTCAATTTGGGTACTTAATTTTTAGTAAATAATAATCTAATGTATTGAAATGATACTTCGGATAACTAGAACGTCAATTCAGCGTATTAGATACATAGGAGGAATAAAATGAATTTACAAGAATACATAAAAGCAAAATATAATAATGAACCTCATTGGTTTGTTGAGTTAGTGAATGAGCCGTCTAATCAAATGAGAATTAACGATGTATTGGCTAAAAAAGAGTACTTAAATGGAAATCATGCAATTTTAAATACCCCTTCATATGAATACAAGGGGGTTATATACAATCCGAGACGTATTGTACTCCAATATGCTAATACGTTGTTAGACTTTCAAAAGGCTTTCTTATTGGCTAACCCTGTCACATATACAGGTAATGAGGAAGTTGTGAAGGCAGTCAATAATATCAATCGAAAGGGTAAGTTTGACCGTTTGAACATAAAACTAATGGACAAGTTACTTAAGTTTGGTGAGGTTTATGAGTACATCTATATTCAAGATGACAAGATTAAATCTAAGGTTATAGATACTTCAGAGGGTTATCCATTGTACGATCACAATAATGAGCAATTAGCGTTTGTTCAACATTATGTGAATGATGGTATTGGCTATTATATTATTTACGACAAGGATACTGTTACTGAATACAATAACGAAGGTGGTGAGATTCACTTTGTAGCATCATATCCTAACTTGAGTGGCTTACCAGTAATCTATAGAACTGATAATGATATGAGTGAAACGAAGGGGAAATCTGAATTAGATAGTTGGATTCATAAGTTAGATGAAATGGAAAATCTAATTAGTAAATTTACTGATACTGTATACAAAAATATGAACCCACTACCTATAGCGATTGGAATGGACTTAAAAGATGAACCTTTGCAATCAAATATCGTTGGACAAGGATTACGTTTAGAAGATGGGGCGGATTTCAAATATGCCAGCGTTGATTTAGATGTGGAAGCGTTCAATACGTTGTATGAGAAGTTACTTTCAAGTTTACTTGATATTAGTTCAACTCCTGCTGTAAGTATGAATAGAGCAGAAGTAAGCAACATTTCTGAAACGAGTATTAAAATCCTATTCTATCTGGGTGATGTTAAAGCGAAGATGAATGAAGTTTATATGAGAGATGGTTTTGAGGAGAGGTTAAATAAGTTTAGAAAGTTGTTAGCATTACAAGGTAAGACATTTACAGATGATGATTTTGAAACTCTTAATATGACATTCCAATATAATTTACCAAGCAATGATACTGAAATCATTAACAATCTTAAAACGTTAAATGATATTGGTGGTGTGAGTTTGGAGAGTTTATTAGAGAAATCACCTTATACAAATGATACCTCAATGGAGTTACAACGGTTATCTAAATCAAATGTTAATACAGGTGTCAGTGATGTTGTAACAGTCAATGAAGTAGTGTAGTGGATATGAGTTAGTAGGTGAGCAGTAAGTTTAACAAGAATGTTGTTATATCAAGGCAGATTAGTATTAGTGTAATGTTAATCTACACGCTCCTGTTATAAAAATCCTGCTTTACTGTCCTATTCAATAATAATTATATAAGTGATACAGTTCACGGCTGGATTATCGAATTTGAAAATTTTAGCGTACTAAAGTGGGACAACATGTCACCTTTTAAAAATATACATAAAAAAAGAACCTTCTCATTAATTTGAGTTGGCTCTACGTCTTTTAACTTCTCTAATTAGTGTAGATTTACTTATTCCTGTAATATCTGCAACTTGATTATATGATTGAGTATCTAATTGTGAAATTGCATGATCCAATTGTGATTTAGTGTATTTAGGTTTTCTGCCATCTTTATAATCAGGATTCTGTCTTGCTAACTCTCTACCTTCTTGAGTACGTTCAACAATCATATCTCGTTCAAATTGTGCAAATGCTGATAGTACATTGAAAATTAGATTGCCTGTTGGTGTATTTTCTACTAATCCCATATTGAGTATGTGAATTTTAATTCCTTTTTCAAATAAGGATTCTACAATTGAAATTGCACCTTTTGTATTTCGTGCTAATCTATCCAGTTTAGTTACAACAATAGTGTCACCAGTTTCTAGTTTTGATAAGAGTTCATTAAATTGTGGTCTATTTGTTTTAGTGCCAGTATATTTTTCTGAATAAATCTTATCGCAACCTTCACTAGTAAGTGTTTGTAGTTGTGATTCTAAATCTTGTTGTACAGTTGAAACCCTAGCGTACCCATATTTCATATAATATCCTCCTTAGTTGTTGACACTTATATATGACACCTTTATAAGTCAATGATACCAATAGAAGTATAGTGGTGTCAAATATTAAAACATATGACACCTTTGTAAATTATAATGGAGTCCTGAATTGGGATTGTATCGTTATGAGATCATAAATTCCATTTTGAGAAGTTAGAAGGGATAGTAACAGTATTACCATGTAGACTCACTAAGGAATGTTTAGTAGGCATGTGATCAGTGTAAGGTCGTGAAATACGATGTTAGAGGTTAGTTTTAATAGTCAATCACCCTAATTTGTTAAATTGTCAGATAGCATATCATTTTACACACCCACGAAAAAATATTGATTTCACGATGTTTCTGGAATAAAAACCTATAACTAAGGGGATTCTTTTTTTGAGGTGATGTAAATGGATAGATTGAAATTTATTGAAGAAGCAGAGTTATTAATAATAGAACTTCTGGATAAACGCAATACTGTCGGTGAGAAAATTGATGTGTTAGAGAAAAAAATTGATAAAGTAGATTTTAATAATGCTAGAATAATAATTTTGTCTAAACAATATCAGGAATATTATTATATTAAATATCAAAAACCTGAAATGTTAAAAAGATTCATGGAGTTATATGATATTAATAAATTGAGTCTATATAAAAAAAGTGATTTAATAAATGATCTGAATTTATTACACAAGGATTGGGAGATTTACAATGATATTATAGATCAATCATATAATTTAATTAATGCTAAAGTAACTGGGCTTTATAGCGACGTGAGACCAGAAGTAAAAAAGTTCTTAGAGATATACGGCGCTAAATCAGAAAGAGGAATTCCATATAAGAAGCATCTTGAAGTAAAGTGGAAGGAATCAAGAAAAGTTTAAACAAAATGCTTATATTATATACAAATATATCCTTTTGTGTAGTATGATAGTTTTAATGCTGTATTGGTGGGGTGGAGTTAGTGGAAGAAGTATTAGAAGTTAATAATTTGCCAGTTAAAAAAGGCAAAAGGCGTACCAAGTTAATGATTTTTTTGATAATAGTTATATTACTAATTGCAGGAACTATTATAGGGTGGTTAAAATATCAGCAAAATCAAAAAGAAGAATATGCAACTATTTTAGCGCAGACTTCTGTTGATATGTATATGGAATTTGTATTTTCAAGTGTTGTTGTTGCTTCATATTCAGATGTTTGGCGTAAAGCAATAGACAATCAAAAAGATTTTAATACTGTATTGGCAACTTTTCGTGATAATTTATCAAATGAGGGAACTTTAGATGAAAGAGAAAAGGCACAGGATAAAATACGTGAAAATATGAAATTGTTACAAAATCCGCCTAAGGAATATACAGATTCATACATAGTATTAAAGCAAATGTATGGTAATTATTCTAAAATGCTAGAACAAAGTTTATCACCTACTGGTTCACTAATAGACTTTAATAGAAAAACAAACGAATTATATAGTCAATTTGAACAACAACAAGAAGAATTATTAATTACTTTACCTGCTGATGTAAAGAAGTTGAAGGCTAAATATGAAAAAGATAAGAAAAAAGAAAATAAATAGGAAGAGTTTTTATGAGTATTGATGGAAAAAAATAGAAGGTTAATAAAAAAGATTAATGCTAATGAACATTTAAGAATGGAATTAAATTAATACAGTCTGTAAGTTGGGGTAGCCGAAAAATCGGTTGCCCTTTTTTTATGAAAAAATTAGAAAGGAATGATGAAATGTTAAATATCGAGAGATTGAAAATGGAAGTACGTTCAATAACATTAACTGATGATGAGTGGAATGTTTATCTATTAGAGAATGGATTAACTCCTATTGAAGCGTATGATGCAAGTTCTATTCTTAATAAGAAGAAACTCTATTTATCTGCCTTGAGCGTATTAGAGAGTTTGGCAAATGATCCAGTTGGGATGAAAAGTTATTCTCTGGACGATATGACGGTAAGCCAGTTCCACGAAAACCTTATGTCACGTATTGATCAGTTACAAAATAAAATTGATAACTTGCGTACAGATGAAGTAGATACAAGTGGGTCTGGTATCTTCATGTTATATGGAAATTGAGGTGAGATGAATGTTTAAAAATACAACTAATGAGCAAGATATTCAATTTATTATGGATACAGTAGGGCAAAGAATAATAATTGATGATGTTAAGAAGATTGCAATTGTAACTAATGCAGAAATAGGTGAAGTAGAATGTCGACATATACATACTCTTGAATCAGTACCACAAGGTGCATACATAACAATTAATGAAGAAACTTATCTGAATGTATCTGAAAATACCACGATGCGAAATAACAAGTATAAAACAAAGGTTCAATATTGTAACTTTATATTGCCAACAGAAGGTGAAACGATAAAAGTTATCGTTGGTTATGACAGGTTAGGTCGTCCAATTTATGAAACTACAGTAGTACCTGATCGTGATTATTCGTGCATTGTAGAACACCTTTCATATAAGAATGCTCAAAATACTGTTGTAAACACAATAGATGATATTATCTACATTACAATTCAAGATAATGAAAAAGTGAGCAAAACATATAAAATAAATACTGAAGTTAATTTCAAAGGTACTAAATTAACAATCAAAGGTGTAGACAAAACTCGTACAGGATTGTTGATTTTTAAATTAACTTGATAATAGTGGACAACTACTATAACCTTCCAATATAATGGAATTCAACACTTTTAAATTAACGACATTTACAATCATAGAGATATGCAATTTATAATCATGCTTGTAATTTATAACCCATAAAAACACGACTAAACGTTGATATAACAGCCTTCTGCATTGTTGAACAAGAGCCTTCGGATTTACCATTGATAATCCAAATGCTATTGCATCATGTGGTTGTGGAACTTCGTTTAGAACAGCCAAAACAGAAGGTACTCCTGAAAGCTGTTAAATTAAGAAAACTATATAAAAAACCTTCTCATTTCGATAATTTGAGAAGGTTTTTATTTTTTCGTGGATACTTTAATTTTTTAGGGGAATAAATAAAATAAGATTTAAGAACAAATTAGTTGCTTATGAACATATATTATGCTTTTCTAAATCATAATGATTAATTGAAAAAGTAATTAAATGGTACTAAAAAAGATAAAAATATACCCCTAAAATAGTAACTCAATTCGCTTATATCCTCAATATTATTCTATTGAAATCAGTTAACAAAAGGGCTAATATAGTATGTAGGTAATTTGTCGAAAAATAGACAAACTGATGGTGGAGACGAAGTATGTTAAATACTTCTTTTTTATTGGTCAGAAGAATAAAATAACTAAAGGTGGTTTCGATTCTAGTGAATAGACCGAAAATATTAATATTGGGTGCTGGATATGGTGGCTTAACAACTGCTGTTAACTTGCAAAAGAAAATTGGTGTTAACGTAGCCGATATTACAATTGTAAACAAAAACTCATACCACTATGAGTCAACTTGGTTACACGAAGCTTCAGCAGGTACTCTATCTCCAGAGAAAGTACGTTATGACATTCAAAGTGTGCTAAATAACAAAGTTAACTTTGTCCAAGCAGCTGTTGAATCTATTGACGCTACTAATAAAAAAGTAATTACTGATGCTGGTGAAATGACATACGATTACCTAGTAGTAGGTCTTGGTTTTGAAGGTGAAACTTTCGGTATCGAAGGTTTAGATAAATTTGCATTCGGTATTTCGGATGTAAACGAAGCTCGTAAACTACGTGATCATATTAACTCTCAATTTGCTGAATGGGCTTCACAAGCTCCTGCAGAAAAAGATGATACATTATTAACAATCGTAGTTGGTGGAGCAGGGTTTACTGGTATCGAATTCCTTGGTGAATTAGCTAACCGTATTCCAGAACTTTGCAAAGAATACGATGCACCACAAGAAAAAGTACGCGTTATCTGTGTAGAAGCAGCTCCAACTGTATTACCTATGTTCTCTCGTGAATTAGTAGAATATGCTGTTGGTTACTTAACTAAAAAAGGTATCGAATTCTCAATTGGTACTCCAGTAGTTCAAGCTACTCCAGAAGGCGTTAAAATTAAAAAAGGTGAAGATGAATTCGAGTTCATCAAAGCTGGTACTGTAGTATGGGCAGCTGGTGTTCGTGGTTCTCGCATTGTTGAAGAATCAGATATCCCATCAAAACGTGCTCGCGTTGCAGTTGAAAAAGACTTACGCGTTCCTGGATTCCCTGAAGTATTCATCGTTGGTGACTGCGCATTCTTAATGAATGAAGAAGCTGGTCGTCCTTACCCAACAACAGCTCAAATCGCAATGCAACAAGCAATTACAGTTGCTGAAAACCTTATTGCTTTAATCGAAGAAAAAGACACTAAAGAATTCGTTCCAGAACTAAAAGGTACTGTATGTTCTCTTGGTGATTCTGATGCGATCGGTGAAGTATTCGGTAAAGAAATCACTGGTAAATCAGCTTCATTTATGAAGAAAGTCATCGATAACCGTGCACTTTACATGGTTGGTGGCGCTGGCTTAGTACTTAAAAAAGGTAAATTCAACGTACTATAATTGTACCTTTCACACTCCCTTCAGTTATTATAACTGTAGGGAGTTTTTTTATTGGGAGGTAATGTCATTGAATAAACAGGACCATATGAAAGTTTGGTTAGGCGTATCAGGTTTAGTTGAGAATAATAATGGTGAATGGCTTGTAGTTATGAAACGCTATGGTGGTCTTGATGGGAAATGGTCATTACCGGCTGGATTTGTTCAGCCTGCAGAAACGGCAGATCAAGCTGTCGTTAGAGAAATAAAAGAAGAAACAGGAATTGACGCTACCATTTTAGGTTTAATAGGTCTGCGGACAGGCGTGTTAAAAAATGATATTAGTGATAACATGGCAGTTTTCCATTTAATCGCGAACGATCCTTTACAGCATGTAATTGCGCAATTAGATGAATTATATGAAGCATGTTGGATGACTCCATTAGCGTTAAAAAAGGACGAGCGTACTTCGTTAATGATTTTAGAATTATTAGAAACAGAAATAAATGCACGTAAAAGTGCGTTAGAAAATCTAGAACCAGATAATGTTTTTGGTTACACCTCATATAAATTATTCTTCTAGTAGTTTTTGAATTATGACAAAGCTTTGAAATTAGTTACTAGTCGTTGAAAGCATTGGTCCAATCATGTACACTTATGAGAGGAAAAATGGAGGTTTCGAATATATGGCTGGTTCATTTTCAATTGTACAATTGGTATTATCAATGATATTATTCCTCGTTATGTTCTTTGGTATCGGATTCTTACTTAATATGTTACTCCGTGCTACTTGGTTCATGGCGATTGTCTATCCGATAGTTGTCATCTTCATTGTTGATGATGTAGGTTTTTTAGATTATTTCTTTAAGCCAGGAACAGCATTTCCTGCATTAGGAGATAAACTAGTATCATTACAAATAGTTGATATTCTCATTCTAGCAAGTGGACTTGCAGGTGCTATTATTGCAGGTTTAGTAATGAAAGCACTAAGAAGAAATGGCTATCGTATGTTCTAACTCGAAGAATCAATTTGTAAAAAAGCAGTGTCACGATTTTAATCGGACACTGCTTTTTTACATTTTAAAAGGTTGTATAGACGATAACAGAAATAAGTATACCAGTTAAGCAACCGAAGAATACTTCGCTCGGTCTATGACCTAATAGCGTTTTAAGTTCTTGCATTTTTTCTTCTTCTTTTTTATTGTTCCATCCTTTTGCCTCATTTACGAAAACTTGAAAATCTTTGCGCAGTTGATTAATAATGACGGCTTGTTGCCCGGCTTGATAACGTATACCTGTTGCATCAAACATAACGATAATAGCAAATACTGTAGAGGCGGCAAACAAAGGAGAATCCAAACCATTTTCAAAGCCAATAGCAGTTGTCAGAGCTGATACAGCTGCAGAATGCGAACTCGGCATTCCTCCTGTAGACGTGAAAAGTGACCAATCAATCTTTTTAGTTGCAATGAAATGTATAGGGATTTTAACAAATTGTGCGAAAATGATTGCAAAGAGTGAGGAGAGTAGGGGGATATTGTGGAGAAGCTCCATTAAACCAGCACCTTTCTAAACCTAGAATAAGTTAGTAATACTATAACATAGGACAGAACATTGAAAAAACTCTAAAGAAATTCGGATTCCGAACATTTCGCATGGTGTAATATTTGGTATAATAGAGTTGTAAATATAGAAATGGAGGATTCCAATGAACATAATTAAAGAAGGTCAAACATTTCAATCTGCACAAGCAGATGTATTAGTTGTTGGTGTATCTAAGCATCAAGAGCAGCTAGAAGGTTGGTTAGATTTCGTAGAAGTCTTTGGCAATCCAATTACAGAATGGATCAAAGAGGGTGACATTGCTACAGGCTTAAAGAAACTAACGAAAATCCCAACATTTGTACCATCAACACAAGTGAAACGTATTTTATTTGTCGGACTTGGAGACCGTAAAACTCTAAGCATAGATGAATTACGTGAAGCATTCGGTTTAGTTGGAAAAGAACTACAAAAAGTAAATGCTACAGCTGTTACATTATGGGCAGATTCATTTGTAACATCTAATATTGAGCCGACAGAAGTAGCAATTATTGCAGCTGAAGGTGTGGGATTAGGTTACTATAATGTACAAAATTATAAAACAACATCTAATGCTATTGATGTGACAATAGATGAAGTTAGCTTCATTACTACAACCGATATGCAAGAAATAGTTGCTGGTTTTGAAGTAGGACGAGTATATGCTGAGTCTGTTAACGAAGCACGTACTTTAGTGAATTTACCAAGTAATGTATTAACGTCTACAAAATTAGCAGATTATGCTGAAGAGCTTGCTAAGCAATATGATTTCGAAATTGAAATTTTAAACAAAGCCGAATTAGAAGAGCT
This sequence comes from Viridibacillus sp. d25.2, assembly GCF_055456015.2. Taxonomy (NCBI): domain Bacteria; kingdom Bacillati; phylum Bacillota; class Bacilli; order Caryophanales; family Caryophanaceae; genus Viridibacillus; species Viridibacillus sp. d25.2. The sequence goes on from NZ_CM196652.1 coordinate 1,058,258, forward strand.
AGGAATGGGTGCTATTTTAGCGGTCAATAAAGGCTCGGTAGAAGAACCACGCGTTATTACGATTAAATACCAAGCAACTGATAAATGGGAAGATGTTATTGGTCTAGTTGGTAAAGGTGTTACATATGATACAGGTGGCTATTCGATTAAACCTAAAACAGGATTAGTTGGTATGAAAGGCGATATGGGCGGAGCTGCAGCTGTTCTTGGTGCAATGAGAATAATAGGCGAATTACGTCCAAACAAAAATGTTATCGCAGTCATAGGTTCAACAGATAATATGATCTCAGGTGAAGCTTTTAAACCAGATGATGTAATTACGACCTATAGTGGTAAAACAGTTGAAATATTAAATACTGATGCCGAAGGTCGTCTTGTATTAGCTGATGCTGTAACTTATGCGAAACAACAGGGTGCAAGCTTTATCATCGATGTGGCAACGTTAACCGGAGGCGTCATTACAGCTCTTGGCTACGATAAAACAGGAGCTTTAACAAATGATGAGTCATTTTTCGGGTCTTTCTTAGAAGCGTCTGAAGAAGCAGGAGAATTCGTATGGCAATTACCATTAACAGAAAATGATAAGAAACGAATCCGTAAAAGCGATGTAGCAGATTTAAATAACTCGCCAGGTTCGGATGGACATATGATTTTCGGTGGTGGCTTTGTAGGTGAATTCGTAGGTGATATACCTTGGATTCATCTAGATATTGCTGGAACATCTGACGCTCACGGTGCATATGATTTAGGTCCTAAAGGTGGTACAGGCGTAATGGTACGTACCATTGCAACATTCATCGAACGTTTAGCAGAGGAAGAAAAGTAGTGTAATAGGCCAAGACCTAGTTGTTCCTTACTATGACACATAGTATAGAGCAGAGAGGAGGAGGCTTATGTTTCCATTTCGCGGCGGATTTTTCGGCGGCCCATTTTTTGGTGGCTTTCTTGGTGGCTTAGTCGGGTCATCCATTAGACCACGTCATTTTCACAATCAATTTTATGGACCAAACTTTGGACCGAGCTTCGGACCAAATTTCGGACCAAGCTTCGGACCAAGCTTCGGGCCAAATTTTGGACCAATTTACGGACCACAGTGCGGACCACCGTTTGGACCTCCATGTGGTATACCTTATTGGTAAAATAAAAAGCTTTTGTCCCACTTATTGTGGAGACAAAAGCCTTTTTTCATTCCTTTATTTTTAAAGAAGCTTCTTTTACTTTGCGTTCATATTCTGGTTTTAATTCATCTTTCACAGTACCTTTCCAGGCTTTTACACCTGAAAAGTATGCTGCGCGTGCTATGACATGACCACCAACAGGTCCTGTGATAAATAAAAACAAGATGCCGAGTAAAATACGAGGGTTAAAATGATCTTCTTTTAACCAAAAGTGTAAGGAAACTCCGATTAAAATACTCATTACTCCTAATGTAGCGCTCTTAGAAGCCGCATGAGAACGAGAATATACATCGGGTAGTCTAATTAGGCCAATCGCTGTAACCAAGATGAAAATAGCCCCAAAAGAGATTGTTAAAACGATTAATATATTAGCGAGAATTGTCACGTTCTATGATCTCTCCTTTCTCTATAAACTTAGAGAAAGCTACAGTTCCGATAAAGGATAAAATCGCTAACAGTAAAATAATATCTAAATAGAAACTTGTTTTGATGAAAATGGAAAACAAGCCGACAAGTGAAATGATAGATACACCTATTGAATCTAGTGCTATTACACGATCCGGAACAGAAGGACCTTTTACAAGCCGATAAACTAAGCCAATCAGCGATAGTGTCACAATAACAATAATAGCCCAAATAAAGTACGTCATGAGCGGCTCACCTCCATGATGGCCTTTTCAAAGGAGTTTTTGATAGAGTCAACTGCTGAATCGACATCATCAATATCAATTGCATGAATATAAAGTGTTTTCGAATCATCTGACACATGGACAACAATCGTACCAGGAGTCAATGTTATCAAACTGGATAACAATGTGATTTCCCAGTCTTGTTCCAGTTCAGTTTGCAAAGCGAAAAATGCTGGACTCATATCAAGCTTAGGCTTAATGATGACCATAAAAACTTGAATATTAGCGAGAATAAGCTCCTTCATAAACAATACAGACAGTTTAATAACTGCCCAGAATCGGCTAATATAAAGGCGGCTTGAGAAGAAATTCCGCATGATATAAATCATAATCATACCTAAGATGAAGCCCACCACAAAGTTACTTGATGCGAAGTTAGTAGATAAAAACATCCATATAAATGCGATAAAGAAGTTTAACAAGATTTGAAATGCCATCGTCATCTACTCCTTTAACACAGCATCTGTATACACAGATGGATTATTTAAAATATTTGCTGCATCTTGCATAAATGGTGTAATCCATTCCGATCCAACACCATAAAATACTGTCAGCATTACTAGAATAACAGTAGGGATAAACATCATACGATAGTAACCTTTATCCACAGGTTGTAGTGGATTTTTTTCTTTGCCCCAAAACGCATAGATGAAAATACGAATTACAGAAAGTAAGACGACTAAGCTGGATAATAAAATCCATAAGCTCCCCCATAGATTACCTGTTTCAAAACCTCCACGAACGATTAGAAGTTTACCGATAAAACCGCTTAATGGCGGGATACCAGCGAGTCCAAATGCTGCGATTAAGTAAAACCAACCTAAGGCAGGGTGCGTTTTCATAAGACCGCCCATCTTCCGTAAATCTGAAGTACCTGTAACAGCAATGATTATACCGACTAAGAAAAATAGTGCTGCTTTTATCAGCATATCATGGATTAAATAGAACATTGCCCCCATTAATGAATTGTCATTCATTTGAGATACTCCAAATAAAATGACACCAACAGCAATAATAATGTTATAGATAATGATTTTCTTCACATCGAAGTATGCTAAAGCACCGATACAGCCGGCTAGAATCGTTAGTACGGATAAAATCATTAGTAGTTCATGTGTAAAGCCCATATCATGTACGAAGAATAACGTATATGTACGAGTAATAGCATAAACTCCAACCTTTGTTAGCAACGCTCCAAATAGTGCAAGCACTGGAATTGGTGGAGCGGCATAAGAGGATGGTAACCAGAAAAACATTGGGAAAATGGCTGCTTTTAAACCAAATACAATTAAGAATAAAACAGCTATAACGGTAATAATACCAGGCTGCTGAATATCCGCAATTTTCACTGCGATATCAGCCATATTAAGTGTTCCTACAACCGAGTATAGATAGGCTACAGTTATAACGAAAAGAGCAGATGAAATAACATTGACTAAAATATACTTAATAGACTCACGTAATTGTGCCTTCTCTCCCCCAAGAACGATTAATAGGTATGAAGACATTAACAACACTTCGAAGAAAACGAATAAGTTGAAAATATCACCTGTAGTAAAGGCACCATTCACACCAGTCAGCATAAATAAAATACCGGGATAGTAGAAGAACGATTCACGTTCTTTACCTATGGCTGCAATGCTATACCAGACAGTAAAGAAGGCGAGTATAACAGATGTCAGGACAAGCAACGCTGATACCATATCAGAAACCATTGTAATCCCAAATGGAACAGGCCAGTCCCCAAATGTTACAACTTGTGGGCCTTCGTTTTTTACTTTAAACAACAGTACAATAGCAGCAACTACTGCAATTGATAAACCAGTCATTGCTCCAATTCGTTGATAACGAATATTTTTTGGCGCAAACATCAACAACATTCCAAAGAAGAACGGGATGATGATTGGCAATAATAAGAAATTACTCATCATCTTCATCAGTTCCTCTCATTAAATTCATATCATCCGTGCCAAGCTCTTGATAAGCTCTATATGCTAGTACTAAGAAGAAAGCAGTAACACCAAAGCTAATAACAATAGCTGTTAAGATTAATGCTTGTGGGATGGCATCAGCCATATTCGTAACACCCTCTGATAGAACTGGGGGTGCACTACCACTTAAACCTCCCATTGTTAAAATGAGTAAGTGCGCACCGTGGCTGAGAAGACCAGTACCTATAATAATGCGCAATAAACTTTTTGATAGCATTAAATAGACAGCTGCCATAAATAGAAAACCTATGGCGAAGGCCATTATGACTTCCATTAATCATCCCCTCCAATCGATTGAATGATTGTCATAGTAACTCCAACAACTACAAGGTAAACACCTGTATCAAAAATCATTGCCGTATGTAATTCTGTATCACCAATTAACGGGAGATAGAAATGATCAAAGTAATGCTTGAAGAAAGGTTTACCCAAAAACATACCGATTGAAGCAGTCCCTAGTGCTAACACTAAACCACTTGCGGTCATGATTGTATAGTTGATTGGTAACAATGTTTGTACTGTTTTTAAATCGTAAACTAAAAGTAAAAGTACGAGAGCACTTGAAGTAAGTAACCCTCCAACAAAACCGCCACCAGGTGCAAAGTGTCCAGCTAAAAAGAGGTGAATTGAAAAGAGAAAGATGATAAAAAATACGACATGAGACGTCGTTTTTAAAATGACATCATTTGTTTTCATTCTCATTCTCCTTTCTACTTAGGCGGAGTTTAATCATACCTAAGATAGCCATACCCGCAATAGATAACACCGTAATTTCAAATAATGTATCGAATCCACGGTAGTCTACTAAGATTACGTTTACAATATTACCGCCACCAGCTAACGTATTGACGGTTTCTTTGTAGTACTCAGTAATAGAAGGCACAAGCTTTTGAGATTGTGCCGACAAAGCAACGAGTGTCACCATTACACCAACGCCTAATGAGATGATAAAGTTGTTTAAGCGGAATCGAAGTCGCTCTTCATGTCGACTAAGTTTCGGTAAATGATAAAATGCAAGTAAGAATAGTGCTACTGACACTGTTTCAATTACTAGTTGTGTCAAAGCTAAATCAGGTGCGTTAAAGATGACGAAGAACAATGCTACTGTATAACCTACAGCTCCTAATGCAATGATGGCTGTCAAGCGCGATTTTGAGAATAAGACAGTCACAGTGCTAATGATCAATACAAGAATTAAAATAATCTCATACAGATGAACTGGGGCTGTACCCTCCATTGAGAAACTAAAAGCATCTTTAGTAAATAAAGTACTAATCGTAATCACAACGATGAAAGAGAACATATAGATTAAGTAATTACGAATAGAACCCGTCATATATAGTCTTGAAATAAAGTTTAAGTCCTTTTCTAAAAATGTCATTAAGCGATCATATAAACGATTTAGTGACATCCAATCGGGAATGACTTTGTATAACTTTTGCCATTTTGGAATTGTTAAGAAAAGCAAGAAGCCAACAACGAAAATACCAATTGTCATAAATAACTCAGGTGTAAAGCCATGCCATGCAGATACATGAATAGGAATAGTACTAGCGGAGTCATATAAGAACGGTTGAATGGCTAGAACTGCTGGTTTTACAAAGACGTCTCCTATTACATTTGGGATAAAGAATATAATCACCACTAGTGAAGCTAATATTATTGGTGAAATAAGCATACCAATTGGTGCTTCATGGGCTTTTTTCGGTAATAATTCAGGTTTATATTTGCCGGTAAATGTTTTAAATACGAAATAAAAGCTATAAACGAATGTAAAGACGCTTGCTATCCATGCGACGATAGGGAAGATAGCCCCCCAAGTATCCATTGCAAAAAGATTGAAATCTTTTATGGCAAGCATAGATGTTAAGAACATCTCTTTACTTAAGAATCCATTAAATGGAGGTATACCAGCCATTGAGAAACTACCGATGGCTGCTATTGTAAAGCTGATTGGCATAAGACTCATAAGCCCACCGAGCTTGCGAATATCACGCGTACCTGTTTCGTGATCCACGATACCTGCGATCATAAATAGGCTACCTTTAAATGTTGCGTGATTTATTAGGTGAAATATAGCTGCAAAGGCAGCAAATTTAAATACAGTATCCTGCGCTTGGTCAACATGGAATGCAACGGCTCCTGCACCAAGCAAAGACATAATTAGTCCTAATTGACTGACAGTTGAAAAAGCTAATATGCCTTTTAAATCGGTTTGCTTCACAGCAAAGAAAGAACCCCAGAATAATGTAAATAAACCGACTCCCAAAACGAGCCACACCCAAGTTTCAGAGCTAGCATAAATAGGTGTTAAACGTGCTACTAAATAAATGCCTGCTTTGACCATTGTTGCCGAATGAAGATATGCACTAACGGGTGTAGGCGCTTCCATTGCATCAGGTAACCAAATGTAGAATGGGAACTGTGCAGACTTTGTAAATGCCCCTAAAAGAATAAGTACTAGTGATAGGGTGAACCATTCATGTGAAGCAAGTGTAGGAGCTTGTGCGATGAGTTCCCGAATTGAGTACGTTTCACCCATGATGGATAAAAGAATAAATCCTCCTAGCATCATTAGGCCACCAAATACAGTAATCATCATTGATTTCAATGCACCAAATCTAGAGCGATCGCGGTCATACCAATAACCAATCAATAAAAAGGAAGAAATAGATGTTAGTTCCCAAAATAGATATAAACTAATTAAATGGTCTGATTGTACAACGCCAAGCATGGCACTCATGAACATTAATAGATATACATAAAAATTATGTAATTGTTCGCGATTACGGTCTAAGTAGAAGATAGAATACAAAACGACCAATGCACCTATGCCCGTAATAAGAAGCGAAAATAACAGGCTTAAGCCATCAATATAGGAGATAAATGAGATATCAAGTGATGGAACCCAATTGATCTTTGATACAATTGTTTCCCCATGCATTACTTGCGAAATATATGAGGCATAAATAGCTGCTAGCACAACTGGAACAATTAATACAAACCAACCAGTATGGATTCCTCTTACCTTTTTAAAAAGTACAGGTATAAAGATTGCAGCAATAATTGGTATGAATATAAATAATACTTGTACCAAGTAAATCCTCCTTTCAGAAAAATCTTAAGATGCAGTCAACAAATCATATTATAGCTCATAATACTTACATTTGCATGGCATAATCTTTATTCTTCCCCTTGATAGTATAGGTATTTGTTCGATATTATAAATAGGAAGTAAATAATAAAATAATCGAGGAATTTAGATGAAAAACCCTTATGTTTATGGATATTTACCACTGATTACGATCATACTATTTAGTTTAACGTTTGGATTGTATACAGTATCAGAATCCATAGAAGTCTCCAAATCTATAGGTGTATACACTGGTATGCGCGAGTTTTTATCAGAAATACAGTTGCGTGTATTTTTATTAATTGTTTTTGCACTTTGTTTTTTTATGTTGTTTTCTGCGTTAAAGTTGATTGGAGAAACAATTCATGAATTAGCAATGCTTTTCTTTTCAAAAGATATAGATGGTAAAACAGTAGCTGAAGCACGAGGAGGAAATGTTATTTTCTTTTTTGGAGCCCTAGCCTCTGCTTTTGGCATTCAATCGTTCATATTGCTAATGGTTGTTTTCCTACTAACGGTCCTTACATATTTTATTTATGTCATTTATAAAATTAGTAGTCACATGACGTTAAGTTCAACAATAGGTGTTTTAATATTCGATATTACACTTTGGACCATCTTGATAACATTAATTGTTTATGTCGTTTTTAAATTGTATAACGGAATTTTAGCAAGTTTACCAATTTAAATGTCGGAAGACAAAAAGCTGTCATGGGCGATACTCGCCCATGACAGCTTTTGGTTTTATTGCATAATGTTAGAGAATATACGATGATGAATCTTAGCATTTTCAAGCCAGTACATATTTCTTGGTCGGTCAAATCCAATCCATACAGCAGAAGTATATCGATCAGTTAAACCGGCAAGCCAATAATCACGATAATCATTGGTAGTACCTGTTTTCGCCCCTACATAGGGGGCGTTAATATGAATGCCAGCTCCGGTACCATTTTGAACAACGTCTGTTAATAATGTGCGCATATGCTGGATCGTACTAGGTGACCAAATCTGTTTTTGCTTTTGCTCCCATTTATATTGGAGTTTGCCATCTCGACTTTGAACTTGGCGAATAGCATGAACAGGCTCGTAATCTCCGTTGATAAAGCTAGTATAAGCATCCGCTAATTCTAAAGTAGTAACGCCATGTGTTAATCCACCGATAGCAGCAGGGTAAACGTGATCAGCATTTGAAAGTGAATTAAATTGGAACGGCTTCAAGAAGGAAAATGCTTTTTTAGCACCAATTTGATGAAACAGTCGCATAGCAACAGTATTGTAACTATTTCGGAAACCTTGTTGAAGAGTTACATTGTCAACCACTTGGCCTCCGTAGTTTTGAGGGCAGTAAGAGCCAATACAGAAAGGCTGACCGCTGACAATTGTATTAGGTGTTGCCGATGTTAGTTCAAAATAAGGTGCATAATCAATTAATGGCTTAAATGCAGAGCCTGGCTGACGTACTCCCTGGAATGCACGATTATAATCAAACTTCTCATATCCCTTACCGCCATAAATACTAACAATTTCGCGACTGTTATTATCGATAACGACGGAGGCTGCTTGTAAATCTTGAGTATAGGAAATGGCTTGATCGATGGCAATTTGATCTGCTGTTTGCTTATCAGGAGAAAGAGCAGTATCGATAATCAGACCATCATTGAGCAAAGTATTAACTCTTTTTGTAAGTTTCTTATTAATGTTTCTTTCTTCAGTAATTGTTTTAGCTGCTTTAAGTTGTTTTGTAAATCCTTCTTTGTCAGCGATTAATGATCGTAATTCATGTAATACATACGTACTATAGGCAGGATAAAGTTGTTTTTTCTGCTTGATAGTAAGTGTTATTTTTTCTTTTTTAATTTTCTTTCCCTGTTTAGCTGTTAGAATTTCCTTATCCACTAGTTTGTTAATAAGGCGTTCTTGTCTTTTTTTCGTATTATCGAAATGTTTGACAGGATCATATAAAGAAGGATTATTTGGAATTGCAGCTAGAAAGGCCATCTCAGCTTTTGTTAATTTACTTACAGGACGCTGAAAGTAGTAAGTTGATGCGCCAGCAATACCGTAAACGCCATTGCTAAAGTACATTTCATTTAAATACATATTTAAAATTTCATCTTTAGAAGCTTTTCTTTCTAACTCGTATGAATAGAAAATTTCGAGTACTTTTCGCTCGTATGACTTTTCTTCTGATAAATAACGCATACGAACAAGTTGTTGCGTGATGGTACTGCCACCTTGCGAAGAGGCGCCACTTGATGAGTTTGCAACAATTGCACGTGCAATGGCACTTAAATCAAAGCCAATATGTTCATAAAAATGTTCATCTTCACTATATAAGAATAGTTCTTGAACAAACACTGGAATGTCGGCAAGCTTCATCGGTTTGCGCCATTCCGTATATTCCTCTGAAAAGGTATCTTTATTTTGATCTCTTAAGACAGTTGGAATGAGTGTGTTTATCGCATCTAGTTGAATGGATGATGTGAATTTTTTATCCAAAGTATTTGCTGTATTTTTCTCTATAGAAATTAGATTGAATAGGAAAAATAGCAGAGGAACACAAAGGATAATAATAAGACTACCAACTAATTTTCTCAATGATACCCCCCTCAATTCAAGGTTTCTGTATGTATAGTAAGGTTAAAGAAATGAAAACTCCCATAAAAAAGAATAGCACATTTTACAAGAAGGCTGTCAAAAAATATATGAATTTCCAACCGTTTTCTGATAAAAATATGCTATCCGAATTTACGATTCCAAAATGTCTTCTAAATGTTGTTTTGGATATTTACGTGTCCATTTTAAAATAATGAAAGCTATAAAAAATAATGTGCCTGTGACGTAGAAAACGGAAGAAATTCCAATAAACCCACTGACGATTCCTCCAAATGTTGGACCGATAATATTCCCTAGGAAACGGAAGCTAGTATTATAACCCATGACTTCACCCTGAATGTCTATAGGTGCTTCGCGACGTATTAGAGCAGTAGTAGTAGGAATTAAACCGCCTACTGCAATACCAAATAACAATCTCAGCCCCATCAATTGCCAAAGAGATGTGACAAAAGCTTGTGGAATGATGAAAATAACAGCTATTGCTAATAGAATTGTTAATACTTTTTCATAACCAATTTGATCTCCTAGCCTCCCCCAGAATCTCGCGAATAATAAATTCCCTACACCAGCAGCACTAAAGGTCAATCCTGCTAAAAAGGCCACTTGTCCACTAGTTGTTAAATCGGATACATAAAGTGAAAGTAAAGGCTGGATGCTAAAATTTCCGATTTGAATAAGGCAAGTAATCATCATGACGTTGAATAATAAGCGATGATGGAATATACCTTTTAATACTGCGATTCGAGAGTATGTAATCGCACTTTTCTTTTTCACTCTTTTAATTTCATGGACGCCGAATAGGATAAGTAAGGCAGCAACTGAAATGGTGATAGCGGTAATAATAAACGTATATTGAAACCCGAAGTTATCTGCTAACAAACCGCCTACTACAGGCCCAAAAAGTGTACCTGTTACACTGCCCATTTGTAGTGTTCCAAGTGTTTTCCCTGCGATTTCCTTTGGTGTTTGTCTACTAATAAAAGCAAGGGATGTCGGGATGAATCCTGTTACAATGCCCATGAATAACCGTAATAAGAAAAACTGTTCTACACTTTGTACATGCCCCATGAAGAAAATACTTATAGATATGCCAAAGCCATTAATAATTAAAATTGGTTTATAGCCATATTTATCTGCTACTCGTCCCCAAATAGGTGACATTAAAAAAGCAGAGACAAATGTAGCACCGAAGATTAAACCTGCCCATTTTTGGACATAACTTTCGGTGAAATTGCCCATCGTTTCGATGTATAATGAAAGAAAGGGCATAATCATAGTAGTTGTTCCTGCAACTAATAAGTTTGCAAACCAGATAATAATAAAATTGCGTTTTTGTTGTGGGTTCATATGAGCACTTTCTTTCGCTGTATTATTTGGTCTATTCGTAGTATAAAGCATTATGAATGTTGAATGAAGCTCTTCAATTTCAATAGGTAGTGTTTTTAACTGAAAAATAGTGTAAATTATGATAGACTATGACGAGGTATTTAAGTAATTATTCGTAACCTCAACATGTTGAAACTACTAAGGTTGCGATGGTGGGGTAAACCCACTTTGCAAATTACTATCATTTTCCCCATAACACGGGTAACTAAACATTCACGATTTTAAAGGAGAGTATATTATGTATCCACAATTAACAACTGAAGTACAAGCTAACGAAGCATTAGTAGAAATGAAAACTACTCTAGGTTCAATCAAGATTAAATTATTCCCAGAGCATGCACCTAAAACGGTTCAAAACTTTCTAACTCACGCTGAAAATGGTTATTATGACGGCATCATTTTCCACCGTATTATTAAAGATTTCATGATTCAAGGTGGAGACCCAACTGGTACAGGTATGGGCGGAGAAAGCATTTATGGATCAACTTTTGAAGATGAATTCTCAAATGACTTATTCAATATTCGTGGTGCTTTATCAATGGCAAATGCTGGTCCGGGTACAAATGGAAGCCAATTCTTCATCGTTCAAATGCCATCAGTTCCTGCTAACATGATCGGACAAATGAAAGATGCTGGATATCCAGAAGAAATTATCGCTGCGTATACAGAGAACGGCGGTACACCTTGGTTAGATCACAAACATACTGTATTTGGTCAAGTTGTAGAAGGTATGGACATCATTGACAAAATGGCTGATGTAGAAAAAGATATGCGTGACAAACCACTTGAAGATATTTCAATTCAATCAATTGAAGTTCTTCAAAAATAATAATTGGAGTGTTCTCAGATGAAAACTTGGGTATTAAATGAGTTTCTCTATTTTCCTGAAGACAAATCGGAGTATCTACCTGCAGCAATTGAATTTGCAATTATTTTAGTTCTATGTATAGCTGTTTTTTACACAGTAAAGAAAATGGCAAAAAAACAAGAGCTTAAAACAAAAATGCTAGAGGAAGAAATTCTTCAACAGCGTCAACAAGACGCAAAACAAAACCAGTCGAATTAGTTTCGACTGGTTTTTCTTTATCTACTTAAATGATTTTATAAATCTTTCAATACCATCTTGTAGTGTAGTTCTTGAACAAGCTACATTCATACGAAGGAATCCTCGACCTGAATCTCCGTATTTAGAGCCTGGATCCAAAGCAAGCTTACCTGTATGTAATAATCGTTCCATTACCTCTTCTTCTTCTAACCCCGTTTCACGATAATCAATCCATAACAAGTATGTACCTTGAGGTTTTGCGATTTTAATACCAGGAACAGCAACTGGAATCTGCTCAATGACAAGATCCATATTACCTGAAATATAATCCAATAAGTCAGTTAACCATTCTTCACCTTCAGTATATACAGCTTTCATAGCATCAATGGCAAAGATATTAGGTCCCATTTGACCATGAGAAAAAGCGTTTTGAGCAAGTTTATCACGCATAGCATCGTCAGAAACAATCATCATAGCAACTTGTACACCAGCTAAGTTGAATGTTTTCGTTGGTGCCATACAAGTAATGACACGAGCAGCCTCTTCACCAGCAATTTTTGCGAGAGGAATATGCTTATGTCCATCCAGTATTAAATCAGCGTGAATTTCGTCTGACAAAATGAGTACATCGTATTTTGTACATATTCTCAGCATTTCTCTTAGTTCATTTTCACTCCAAACAATCCCTCCTGGATTATGTGGGTTACATAAAATGAATAACTTTACGTCGTCTTTTGATGCACTTTTTTCAAAGGCTTCAAAATCTAATGAATAATGACCATCTTTCTCTATCATTATACACTCTTCCATTTCACGTTTTAATGCAATAGGGACATTAGTAAATGGCGGATAAACAGGAGGTGTAATTAAAATCTTGTCTTTTGGTTTTGTATAAGTTTCAATAATTGATCCAATAGCAGGGACAACACCACTATGATAGAGCACCCAATCTTTTTCAATTGTCCAATTATGTCGTTTTGCAACCCAATTGACGAACGTCGCTGTTGCAGAATCATCTGCGACAGCATAACCTAGTACTGGGTTTTCCAAACGCCCACGAATCGCTTTAATTACAACTTCAGGAGCAGCAAAATCCATATCTGCAACCCACATTGGTAGAATAGTTGAAGCATCTTCAATTTGGTAAATTGTCTCCATCATGTCCCATTTTAATGAGTTTGTATCTCGCCTATTAATCTTCTGATCAAATCTATTCAAGCATATCTCTCTTTTCTTTTTTTATTTCTATGTTATCATAACCATTAAAGATGAAAAGTAATTAGGTGAAAAAATATGGAGAATATTGCAATGAATAGAAAGGCTGTACACATCCTTGAAGAGTGGGATCCGTTTGAAATGGGTGATTTCACTTATGATACGGAAGCAGCCGATGTCGTAGCGGAATTACAGCATATCGATGATCCAACTGTTCTAGGTAAGAGAATTCAAGAAATTTATGAGCAATCATTCGAAAGATGGATTCCTATCGAAAAATGTATCGAAATTTCTTATAAGTTATTAGCCGTAAAGTTCGAAGCAAAATGCATCGTATAAAACGAAAAAGCCTAATTGATCGATGAAAATCGAGCAATTAGGCTTTTTTACTTAATGAAATTGCAAACCGTCCGTTAAGTTAGATAACGGTACTTCCAATGCATTTGAAAGTTTGAAAATTGTCTCAATTGAAGGGACATCTTCTCCAGATTCATAGCGCCCTAGTTTCTCTGCACTAACACGAACTTGTAAAGATAATTCCTCGAGTGAAATATTACGTTCACCACGAAGTTGGCGAAGTTGAGTATGAAAATCTTGATTCATCATAATAAATAAAGCACTCCTTTCAAATCGTCTACAATAATTGTAATAAAATTATAACACGGCTTGAGCGAAGGAATTTCTATCGTAAGTGACAAAAAAATGACGTTTATCTAAAGAATACGCTTTGTATAAAGACAATAATAATAGCAATTGGAGCGACGAATCGAACGAGAATACGCCAAGTTTTGAATATCCAATCTTTTGTGTTCAATTCAGCAGCAGCGTCTGCTTTCGAAATTTTATAACCTGCGAAGATTGCAACAAGTAACGCTCCAATTGGCATACCAATATTATTCGTAAGGAAATCAGCTGAATCGAAAATCGATAGACCGAAAATTTTAATATCGGACAATACACCAAAAGACAACGCACTAGGAATGCCCACGATGAAAATCCCCAAGCCGCATAACCATGAATATTGCTTACGTTTATCATATTTTGAACCCATCGCAGTTGCTACAACAATTTCTAACATAGCAATTGCAGATGTCACTGTCGCAAATAATAGTAAGATAAAGAAAATAATCATAAACACTGAACCAAAAGGAATTTGCTGAAATACAGCAGGTATAATGATAAAGACAAGGCCTGGCCCTTGATCAGGTGAGTAACCTAATGCAAACACTGCAGGGAATATTACTAAGCCTGCTAATAGTGAAATACCAATATTCATCCAAGCAACATTCATTGCAGAGCTACCTATTTTAGTTTCTTTTGATAAGTAAGAAGCATAGGTAAGCATAGCCGCAACCCCAACACTTAATGAGAAAAATGCTTGTCCTAAAGCCATCAATAATGTTTTACCTGTGAAAAAGGACCAGTCAGGTACGAACATAAATTTGATGCCTTCAATTGCACCGTCTAATGTTAGAGAACGTCCAACTAATACGATAAAGAAGATAAATAGTAATGGCATCATCCATTTACTTGCTTTTTCAATCCCGTTTTTCACGCCACCTTGAACAATCCAGACTGTTAGGAATAAGAATACACCTTGGGCAATGACAACTTCCCATGGATTAGATGTAATAGAGCCAAATAGCTCAGCATAATAATCTTCTCCACTACCAGATAATTCAAAAGAAATTGCACGAATAATATAACTTAATATCCATCCTCCAACAACACTGTAGAAGGATAAGATGATAGCAGAAAATATAAAACCTGCCCAACCTGTTAAAAACCAACGTGTACCTGGAGCTTGTTTTTTAAATGAGGAAACAGCATCCGTTTGACCACGTCGTCCAATCATAAACTCAGCCACTAATATAGGCAGGCCAATAATTAATGTACATAAAATAAATAGCAATATAAAGACACTACCGCCATTAGTTCCAGCCATATACGGAAACTTCCAAATAGCCCCTAAACCGATAGCGCTACCAGCTGCCGCTAAAATAAATCCTATCTTTGACGCAAATTGATCCCTGTTTGACACTTATTATGTCCTCCTTTTAGTAAGGATTGTTCTATTCTACATCAGTCAATTAGAAAAAGTATAGAATTTTTATGAAACAAAATTGAAAGTTTGGTCGTATCACATACAGAACAACAGAGAGTGAGGGGGAACAATGACAGATAAAGAACTAATCACCAAAGCGCAAAGTGGTGATTTGGTGTCATATGGCATACTTATGCAATTACATCATCGGACT
The DNA here is from genome assembly GCF_055456015.2 of Viridibacillus sp. d25.2. NCBI lineage: Bacteria > Bacillati > Bacillota > Bacilli > Caryophanales > Caryophanaceae > Viridibacillus > Viridibacillus sp. d25.2. The sequence continues at coordinate 1,073,769 of NZ_CM196652.1, forward strand.
ATTGAAAAGTTTGCTTTTCAATGTGGTGTTCATACGCACGACATACCAGATGTCACCCAAGAAGTATTTATAAAGCTATATCGCTTTTTACACCAATTTAATCATGAGAAATTTACAACTTGGCTATATAAAATCACCTTAAATGCAACACGAGACTATTATCGTAAGGAATCTCGAGAAGTGGCGAAGGAACATAAATTTACACAAAACAGTTCGAACCATACATATATACCTTCAGCTGAAGAACAAATTCTAGTCTTTGAAGAGGATCAAGAACTACATCAAGCTATTTTGCAACTTGATGAAAAATACCGGTATCCTATCGTACTCTATTACTTTCATGAACTAACATACGAACAAATTGCGGAAGTGTTAAATACACCATTATCAACAGTCAAAACACGGCTTCTACGTGCTAAAGAGCAACTCAAAAAAGTGCTATCAAAGAACGGGGGTGTCAAAAGTGGACGATAAAAAATTCGAAGACCGTATGAAGTTACTGAAAAAATCGTATGACAAGGTGCCATCAAAATTTCAACAACAAGAAGTTTTGGAACAAATCAAGATAGAGCAACAAAACATGATAATAGAAAAACCTGCATTTAGTAAGTCGAGCAATCTACCAACTTGGCTTGTTGAAGTAGCAAGTCTTTTTGTCATCGGGATAATCAGTATAATTATGCTCTACGGTAATGACCATCAATTAAAACAAGGACAAACACCAACACCACAAATACAGCCGTTTGAGGCCAGTTATAAAGAGTTAATAGAAGGTTATCCAAAATATAGGGAGCAATCACGTGAATCGTTGCATATGACAGAAAAGCGTTTTAAAGAATTGAAGTTCGTACAATCAGCTGATGCCCAATTTAGATTTTATAAAGATATACTTGTGGATAATAAATACACAGAGGTAACTTTAGATAAGAAGAATGCAAAATTTGAATACAAGCAACTAATCAGAGAAATAATGCCACCAACGTATCTTATCTCAACGTTGGTTAAACAATCTAAAGAGGAATTTCCAGATAGAGGTGAATATACCGTACCCAACTATCGCTCGAAGATGATAGTATTAAAAGATTATTTAAATAGCCTTCTAATCGAATATTATGATGAGTTAAAAGCTTTACAAAAAGGTGGAGCGATAGATGTTCAAGATATTTTAGCTGAAAAAGAGCAATTACCTGAAGAATTTCAAAAAGCCTTACAAATGGCAGAGGAACAAAATATAGTGTTGAGATCAGTTCAATCAGAATTGATATTTGGATTTGATACTAAGCCAGTTATTTCTCAATTAGAGAATGTTATAACAAAAAGGATGCTTGGCTATTTAGAGATGATGAATGGAGAGCCTTATACTGTAGGTGGATCTTTAGCGTTTTCTCCAGAAGAAACAGCAAAAATATTAGTCCAATTTGAAAACACAATGAGTTACAAGGATGAAGAAACAGGATTATTAGATGTATATAAAGGTTACTACATCAATATGGCATACTATTTAGTAAAAGGGTCAGATCAATTTCCGGTATTTGACGCTAATGGGAAAGTAGAAGAGGTATATCGTAAAGCTTGGAATATATTAATGGAGAATGGAACATACACTACGCCATCGAAATCTTATCTATACCCCATCGTTAAGGAATTTGAAGCGTCGAAATGGAACTCGTCTACAAAATGGGAGTATTTCGATTTTTCTGATGTTGAATCAGCTTTAAATAACGCGCTTTATGTCGATCAAGTTAATTCAGTACCTGATAGCCGATTTGAAGGTCCATATTTTGAAATGCCGACAGATGTCACTGTAGAATTTGAAAATCATGTTCAAAGTTTGTATCGTCTTTTTTCCAAGAAACACGAGCAAGCCATCTTAAAAAATGCAAAGGCTATTGAAATTGCAGGCTTATACTTTTATACAATCCAAATGGATGATTTTGAATCATTTTACAAATTACTGGCCAAAAATGAGGCGTATGGGCAACTAAATAAACAGTTAATCAAAGACCAAATTTGGCAGAGTAAAAATCTAATGGAATCTACTATAACTAATAATATGAAACTAAGTGAAGAATTTAAAAGTGTATTATTTATACAAGACACAGATTATGAAGATGGAAAAGTAGGTTTAGTAACTTGGACTTTCCAATCAGGAGAAGAGAGACATGGAGAAAAGACACTGGACCTTCAATTAGTGAAAGAAGAAAATGGATGGCGTATACCATTAAATCCAACAAAGTGATTTTTTGCCCGTACTATACCACTATGTTATAATTTAACATGAATATAGTGTATATATAGCTACAGAAGGTAGGAAGGGCTTATGGCAGACAAATATGTAGTAGGAGATGTGTTAACTGGTAAGGTAACAGGAATACAGCCCTATGGTGCATTCGTCGCTCTTGACGAAAATACCCAAGGACTTGTGCATATTTCTGAAATTACGTACGGCTTCGTAAAAAACATTGCAGAACTTTTATCGGTTGGACAGGAAGTACAAGTAAAGGTACTTGAAATCGATGAACATGCAAGTAAAATCAGCTTATCTATTCGTGCACTGCAGGAACGCCCACCAATGAAACGCAAAGAAAATGCACCAAGAAAATCGTTACAAGCGCGTGTTGACGAAAAAGATGCAGTTGGTTTCAATTCATTAAAAGAAAAGTTACAGGATTGGATAGACCAATCAGGTATAAAAGGTTAATTGAAAAGAGAGTTCACTAAAATGTGAACTCTCTTCAATTTGTCGACAAAAGGCATTCAAAATGGTCTTATCCCGTAAGTCTCTTGTTATTTTAGTTATTTAATTTCTTTTAGATTTTCCATCGCTTCAAAAGAATTGTTTTTATTACATGTGTAGTCGATTAGCAGAGGTGGTGACTCCTGCGGGAAAAGCGAGACAGTCCAAAACCCTGCAGGAACGTAGTGACGAAGCAGCTTGGCACCCGCCCACGGAAAGCGTCCACCGTAGCGGAAATCAACGGTCTTATCTATCTATATTATAAAATAAAAAGACCGTAAACAAACTCGGATTTCTTCTAGTTTGTCTACAGTCTGAAGAGTTCACTTAAATGTGGACTCTTTTTTATTTCTTCATTTTTCGAATTCGGTATTGTAAATTTTGTCTACTCATTCCAAGGGCATTAGCTGTTTTTGTAATATTTCCTTCATACATATTCAATGCTTTTTGCAAATAGTATTCTTCCGCCTCACGTAAATACTCATCAAGTGGTAGTAGTTCCTTTGCATTTTGTACGACAAAATAGGATGCATCGTGTGAAGAGTCACGCAATGCTTGCACTTTCCATTTAAAGTGAAGCGGTAGCATTTCAAATGTAATCAATTCTTCTGTCGTTACCATTGAGACAATTTCCTCAAGCAAAATCTCTAATTCCTTTAAATTCCCCGGCCAATCATAGAGATGAAAAAGTTCATTTACCTCATTAGACAAGCCTTGAATATTAGAGCCGAAACGTTGGCGATGACGTTTCAGGGAATTCTCAATAAATGGCTTAATATCTTCCCTTCTTGAATGTAATGGTGGCACATTAATCGTGACGGCTGCGAAAAAGTAATAGAGTTCTTTTAGCAGTTGTCCAGAGGCGATTAAATCTACAGGGTCACCACCGATACTAGCGATAAACATATGATTTCCCATATGGTTTTCTTCTAATAACCGTAATAACTTTTCCTGTAATGCCAAAGATAAAAATTCAATACGTTCACAGAATATCGTGCAATTTTGGAGTGAATTTGTACTTTCATATAGTTTTTCTAAGATGACTGAATCTGAACGCTGACAAAAAATAGTGATGAAGTGTTGATTAACAGGATCCAGATTATGATGAATGCCTTCGGCAATTAAATCCTTGCCAGTGCCAGATTCACCGATTAAAAGTACTGGGAGTCTTGCTGTTGCAGCTTTTTCAGCTGTTTGAACAACTAATTTCATAGGCGGAGAAACAGCGGTTATAGTCGAAAACGTAATGGGTTCTCCGTAACGTCTTAATGGTTGGTAAACGAGCTTTTCAAGTGTAGTAATATCACGAGCAAACTCGATAGCACCAATCAATGCATCATTTTCAAAGACAGGAAATGTATCATTAATAGTCGTTATTTCTTGACCATTATGATTCCAATAAGTTTGTTTGACATTAAGTACTTTTTCTCCAGTTTGAAGTACTTGAAGTAATGTACTTTCTTCTTGCTCAAATTGAAAGAGCTCTAAAATAGTCCGATCTTGAACATCTTTTAAGTTTAGGCCCTCAATATCTTTCATTTTTTCGTTATAAATAATCGTTTGCCCATTGGCATTTACTGCATGAATGCCAACAGAAGCGTGTTCTGTTGCATGGCGGTAAAAGGGCGTTAAATCGTTGTTAATTGGTTTCATATGTTATCACCTTAAAATTTTTTCATAATTTTAAATATTTTTTACTTGAAAAACGCAACAATATTTTGCATTATTATAAGTGTAAACAAAATATAAATGCAAATAATTTTTGCACCTACATCACAAAGGAGGATTACAAATGATTCCGTACAAACATGAACCATTTACAGATTTCTCTAAAGAAGAGAACAACATAGCGTATTTAGAGGCTTTGAAAAAGGTGGAAGGATATCTTGGGGAAGAATATCCGTTAATCATCGGTGGAGAACGTATTACAACTTATGATCAAATCGTTTCATATAATCCAGCAAATAAAGAAGAAGTCATCGGCGCAGTTTCAAAGGCTAACAAAGAATTAGCTGAAAAAGCAATGCAAGTAGCAGATGAAGCTTTTCATACATGGAAGAAAGTAAAACCTGAAATCCGTGCAGATGTTTTATTCAAAGCAGCCGCGATTATTCGTCGCCGTAAGCATGAGATTTCAGCTCTATTAACAAAAGAAGCAGGTAAGCCTTGGAATGAGGCAGATGCAGATACAGCAGAAGCAATTGACTTCTTAGAATATTATGGTCGACAAATGTTACGACTAAAAGACGGTCAACCAGTTGAAAGTCGACCGGGTGAATTCAACCGTTATGATTATATTCCATTAGGGGTAGGAGTAATCATTTCGCCTTGGAATTTCCCATTTGCAATAATGGCAGGTACAACAGTGGCTGCCGTAGTAACAGGGAACACAGTACTATTAAAACCAGCTTCTACGACTCCAGTAGTTGCTTCCAAATTCGTAGAAATTCTTGAAGAAGCAGGATTACCTGCAGGTGTTGTTAACTACATTCCAGGATCAGGGGCAGAAGTAGGAGATTATTTAGTAGATCATCCGAAAACACGCTTCATTAGCTTCACTGGTTCTCGTGATGTGGGCTTACGTATTAACGAACGTGCTTCGAAATTAAACGAAGGTCAAATTTGGATAAAACGTGTAATTGCTGAAATGGGCGGTAAAGATACTATCGTAGTTGATAAAGAAGCAGATTTAGAACTGGCTGCACAATCAATCGTAAAATCAGCATTTGGCTTTAGTGGTCAAAAATGTTCAGCATGCTCAAGAGCAGTAATCGTAGAAGATGTATACGACGAAGTGTTAGCTCGTGTTGAAGAATTGACAAAAGAATTGTCAGTTGGAGATCCAACAGATTTATCAAACTTTACTGGACCAGTAATCGATGCTGCTGCATTCAAAAAAATTACTGGTTACATTGAAATTGGTAAAGAAGAAGGTCGTATTGTTGCTGGAGGCACAGCAGATGACTCAAAAGGCTTCTTCGTCAATCCAACAGTAATCGCTGATGTGACACCAGAAGCGCGTGTGATGAAGGAAGAAATCTTTGGACCAGTAGTAGCTATTGCAAAAGCAAAAGACTTCGATGAAGCATTAGCGATTGCCAATAATACTGAATATGGCTTAACAGGTGCAGTCATTACAAAGAATCGTATGCATCAAGAAAAAGCACGTGAAGATTTCCATGTAGGGAATTTATACTTTAACCGTGGTTGTACAGGAGCAATCGTAGGCTACCAACCATTCGGAGGCTTCAATATGTCTGGAACAGATTCTAAAGCAGGCGGACCGGATTACTTACAATTGCATATGCAAGCAAAAACAACTTCAGAGACACTTTAATCAATCTGTACCGAATTGATTTAGATAAAAAGATAAAAAAGGCAGACTATATTACAAATGTCTGCCTTATTTAAAGAGGGCATTGGCTGTTAGAAAGCCTGCATTTACATTTTAGGGGGAAAAATAATGACAAAGACGCATGAGATTATTAAGCAAACAGAAACATTTGGTGCACCAAACTATTTGCCACTGCCAATCGTTATTTCAGAAGCAGAAGGCGTATGGGTGAAGGATCCAGAAGGAAATAAATTTATGGATATGTTGTCAGCTTATTCAGCCGTAAACCAAGGACATCGCCATCCTAAAATTATTCAAGCTTTAAAAGATCAAGCTGACCGCGTGACATTAACATCTCGTGCTTTCCATAGTGATCAACTTGGGCCATGGTATGAGTTAGTTTGTGAAGTAACAGGAAAAGAAATGGCATTGCCAATGAATACAGGTGCAGAAGCGGTAGAGACTGCATTTAAAGCAGCAAGACGTTGGGCTTATGATGTAAAAGGAGTAGCAGAAGGTCAAGCAGAAATCATCGCATGCAATGGGAACTTCCATGGCCGTACAATGACGGCAGTATCTCTTTCTTCAGAAGCAGAGTATAAAAGAGGTTTTGGACCAATGCTTCCTGGTATTAAATTAGTAGATTACGGTGATTTAGAAGCTTTAAAGGCTGCTATTACTCCAAATACTGCTGCATTTTTAGTTGAACCGATACAAGGCGAAGCGGGAATTGTTATTCCGCCAGCAGGTTACTTAAAAGCTGCGCGTGAGTTGTGTCGTGAAAATAACGTATTATTTATTGCAGATGAAATTCAAGCTGGCCTAGCGCGTACAGGGAAAATGTTCGCATGTGAGTGGGAAGATGTAAATCCTGATATGTACATTTTAGGTAAAGCGCTAGGTGGTGGAGTTTTCCCGATTTCATGTGTTGTCGCAAGTAAAGAGATTTTAGGTGTCTACAACCCAGGCTCACACGGCTCTACTTTTGGTGGTAATCCAATTGCTTGTGCTGTTTCGATTGCAGCATTAAACGTATTAAAAGAAGAAAAGCTTGCTGATCGTTCTTTAGAGTTAGGAAATTATTTCATGGATGAGCTGAAAAAAATTGATAATGATGCGATAAAAGAAGTAAGAGGTCGCGGTTTATTCATTGGAATGGAGTTAAATGAATTAGCACGTCCTTACTGTGAGAAGTTGATGACACTAGGTTTATTATGCAAAGAGACACATGATACAGTGATTCGTTTTGCACCACCTTTAATTATTTCCAAAGAAGAATTAGATTGGGCAATTGAAAAAATTAAAAAAGTCTTTACAAAATAAGCTGAAATATATCCCACAAACACTTGAACTGTGTTACAATGTTTGCGTTATACAGTATAAAAAACATTATGAATAAAGAGGCGAGAAAATCAAATGGCAGAAAATCTTAACCTGTTTACATCAACACAGGCGGTTATTCACGAAGCTCTTCACAAGCTAGGCTATGATGAAGGAATGTATGAACTTTTAAAAGAACCATTACGCATGTTAGAAGTACGTATACCTATTAAAATGGATGATGGTAAAGTGAAGGTATTCACAGGCTATCGTGCACAACATAACGATGCAGTAGGTCCTACAAAAGGTGGAGTGCGCTTCCATCCACAAGTTTCTGAAGATGAAGTTAAAGCGCTTTCAATGTGGATGACTTTAAAAGCAGGTATTGTTGATTTACCTTATGGCGGTGGTAAAGGTGGTATCATCTGTGACCCACGTCAAATGTCTATGGGGGAAATTGAAAGACTAAGCCGTGGCTATGTTCGTGCTATTAGTCAATTCGTTGGACCGACAAAAGATATTCCTGCTCCAGACGTTTTCACAAACTCACAAATCATGGCATGGATGATGGATGAATACAGTCGTATTGATGAATTCAACTCTCCAGGTTTCATCACAGGTAAACCTATTGTTTTAGGTGGTTCACAAGGTCGTGACCGCGCAACTGCACAAGGTGTTACAATTGTGATTGAAGAAGCAGCTAAACGTCGTAACATTGACATTAAAGGTGCACGTGTTGTTATCCAAGGTTTTGGTAACGCAGGTAGTTTCCTAGCTAAATTCATGAGTGATTTAGGTGCTAAAGTTATTGGTATTTCTGATGCTCACGGAGCTTTGCATGACCCTGAAGGTCTGGATATTGATTATTTATTAGATCGTCGTGACAGTTTTGGTACTGTTACAACTCTTTTTGAAAATACAATCTCAAATAAAGAACTACTTGAACTAGATTGTGATATTCTAGTCCCTGCTGCGATTGAAAATCAAATCACTTCGGACAATGCACATAATATACGTGCAAGTATTGTAGTAGAAGCAGCAAATGGCCCGACAACATCGGAAGCAACTAAAATTTTAAATGACCGTGGCATTTTACTTGTACCAGACGTACTTGCAAGTGCTGGCGGTGTTACAGTTTCTTACTTTGAATGGGTTCAAAACAACCAAGGCTATTACTGGTCAGAAGAAGAAGTGAATGAAAAACTTCTTAAAAAAATGGTTGAGGCATTTGATAATGTCTATACAGTTGCAACAACACGTGGTATCGATATGCGTTTAGCAGCTTATATGGTAGGTGTACGTAAAACAGCTGAGGCTTCTCGTTTCAGAGGTTGGGTATAATAGTTGACTTAAGAAGTAAACCCCAAGAGCATGTAAATGTTCTTGGGGTTTTTTTGTGTATATTAATCATCACATAGTACGAACAACTTGAGGTTCAGAACGCTCTATTTCTTCTGATGGTCTGAAGATTAATCCTAAATTCACAAGTCCAGCAATTCCAACGATAGTATAGACGATTCTAGAGACAACGCTTGCTTGTCCTCCAAAAAGACTTGCGACAACATCAAATTGAAATAAGCCAAGTACACCCCAATTTAAAGCACCGATAATAGTGAAGAATAAGGCCGTTCTTTGTAAAACGCTCATCATTACACCTCCTCCTACAGCTAGAGTGTGTTGTGATGTTGAAAATCATACGAGTTTTTATTTAATAAAGTAAATGCTCTTACTAGGTAATTCTAGACAATTTAATTGACCGCCATAAACTGCGCCTCCATCAATTCCGATAATATTATTTTGACCAAAATAAACATTATGATTATTTTCATTTTGATGTAAATTAGAGGTCGGTGTATGTCCAAATACTATTGTTTTATTGCCAGTGTATCCGTTATGAAATTCTTCGCGAATCCAAATAAGTGTTTCTTTTTCCGTTTCATTTACAGGGATATTAGGATCAATACCTGCATGTACAAATATATAATCTTCATCTTCTATATAAGTATGTAAATTTTTTATGAATGCCAAATGCTCATCAAGCTTGGCAGATTGTAATTGTGGAACAATGAAATGTTCACCTTCACTGATCCCTTGCACCTCTTCTTCAGAAAAGCCATAACTAAGTAAGGTTTCTTTCCCACCACATCGTTCTGTCCAATGCTTCCATGCGTATTCTGTTTGTTCTGTAAATGCTTTTTCCATTAAACTTTCGTGATTACCAATTAAAACAATCGCACCATTTCGTTGTAATTTCATGACTAAATCTAATACACCAGCAGAATCAGGCCCTCGATCAATATAGTCGCCAAGTAAAACTAATCGATCTTCATCTGGCGAATAATTTGCAAGCGTTAAAAGGTCTTGAAACTTCTTAAGTTCGCCGTGTATATCGCTAATTAGAATTGTTTTTTGCATTTTTAACACTCTTTTCGATGGATTAAGTATAAAGGGAAGCAAAGGGAAGTATGTTATTGACGTGCAAGTAACAATACGTCCCAATCTTTTCGTTTACTTCAGTATATCAGGGTGATCATCAATGTGATTCCAATTTGTAATACCATCATCTTCATCAAAGGCAATTGTCACTTTTGAAACTTTGCTTTGAGATAATAAAATCTTCATCAAATGATCACGAATATCATCCACCTCAGCAAAAGTGAGAGTAGGGTCAATCTCAGCAAGACATTCTACGTGTAAAAACTCGCCTTCCTTTACAACTTCTAACTTTTGTATATCTCGAACATTTTTATCATCCCATAGTAAATGAGCGATGTGATTTAACATTTCTTCATCCGTTTCACCAATAACTCCACGTGCATTTTCTAAGAATACAACGCCGACAACGTAGAACATCATAAGACCAATTAGAATTGACGCAATACCTTCTACTTGTAAGAATCCAGTGAAATGTGCGAATACTACAGCTACAAAAGCTAAAATGCCACCTAATGTTGCAACTAAATCTTCCATAAAGACAAGTTTTGTTGCAGGTTTCGCTCTTTTTAAATTGGAAAAGGCTTTCGGCAGGGTTGAAAAAATTGTAGCTGTCTCATTGGAATCATGAAGGATTTCCTTTGCAGCCTTCATTAATACAATACCTTCTAATACAATCCCGATTGCCAAAACGCTTAAACTGATCCACATCCCATTTGAAGTAGTTGGATGTGTAATTTGATGCCAACCTTCTTTTATCGTTTCGTAAGATAATATTCCTACTATAATTACGGCTCCTAAACACACTAAGTTAACAACGCGACCAAAGCCTGTTGGGAATTGTCGAGTGGGTGCTTTTTTAGATAAAGCAGAGCCGATAAATACAAAGAATTGGTTGGCAGAGTCACCTAATGAATGCATCATTTCTGCGAACATTGCAACGTTTCCGGTAAAGAAGAAAGCGACTCCTTTTAAAACACCTAAAAACAAATTGACTATTGCCGCTAATAGCGAAGGTTTATTTCCTTTCTTTAATAAACTCCAAATATTCCCCATAAAATGCCTCCTCTAAGACAGGATTTCTATTTCTATTTCTTCTATATAAGGTTGTTCGCGAATGCTGTTATATAATGAAATAGTATCTTTTTTTGGAAGAGATGAAAAACGTAAATCAACTTCATGCTTAAATTCATTATTCTCTAGACGAATATCTTTAATACGCATATTATCTACATCCATATCATTCTTCTGTAAAAATAGTAATATATCATTGATATCTTGTATATTTTTTACTCTTATTTTCAATGATACTTCACGCATACGAAGACGCTTTGGTCCAAACTTCATAAAAATAGGAGCAAGGATTTCTACGCCAATCATAATAATAACTACTGCAATAATGGCTTGCCCATAAAATCCGGCTCCAACAGCGATACCAATTCCTGCTGCTCCCCAAATCATAGCTGCAGTTGTTAAGCCACTAATATTGTCATTACCTCTACGTAAAATGACTCCAGCACCCAAAAAACCAATTCCACTAACTATTTGTGCGGCTAAGCGGAGTGGATCCATTGTGACATTTATGCCTGGTACAGGTTTAGCGTTATAAACAGATTCCATTGAAATGATTGTTAGTAAACAACTAAATGTAGCAATTACTAAGCTCGTTTTAAGTCCAACGGGTTTCCTTTTCAACTCTCTTTCAATCCCTATCACTAAACTTAAAGTTGCAGCAACAATCAACTTGATAAACATTTCATGAGTTAAATTATTCTCCAATAAAAAATCCATTTAAGAATCCTCCTCTAATTTAGTTTTTATATACCGTAGCAATCACTCGTATTAAAATGCGGCACATCTAGTATTCGTATTGTACACTATGTAGGTGGAGAAATTTACTTTTTATAGGAGTGGGCTAATTGGAAAAACCTATTATTCATCCGTACATCCCGATCATCATAGGTGTCATTTCTGTTTCTGCCTCTGCTATTTTAGTTAAGCTTGTAGCTGATGCAGATTCTGGTGTCATAGCATTTTATCGAATGCTTTTCTCTATTTTATTAATGTCTCCATTATTCTTTATGAAATATACGCATGAAATACGCCAATTAAAAAGAAGAGATTGGCTATATTCAATTATTGCGGGTATTTTTTTAGCGTTTCATTTTATTCTATGGTTTGAATCATTACGTTACACCTCGGTAGCAAGTTCGACAGTTCTTGTTGCTTTACAACCTATCTTTGCTTTTGCCGGAACGTATTTCTTCTTTAAAGAAAAAACTTCTTTAAAAACGCTGTCATCTGGTTTTATTGCAATAATGGGTTGCGTATTAATTGGTTGGGGGGATTTAAAGGTAAGTGGTTCAGCTTTTTTTGGTGATATGCTTGCGCTTGTTGCTTGTGTGTTAGTGACCGGGTATTTATTATTCGGACAAGATATCCGACAAAGATTATCTTTAATGACCTATACAATGATTGTCTATTCGGCTAGTACGATTACTTTATTCATCTATGTTCTTATAAAAGGGGGATCATTTGGTCCGTATCCGGCAATTGATTGGTTTTGGTTTGTATTATTAGCTGTGGTACCTAATTTGTTAGGACATAATCTTTTCAATTGGTCCTTAAAATGGGTGAGCATAAATGGACTTTCAATAGCGATTCTATTTGAACCAATCGGAGCGGCAATCTTAGCCTACATTATATTTGATGAAAAACTAATGGTTACTCAAGTAATAGGAGGAGTGATTGTAATAGCTGGTATTATGCTGTTTGTAATTGATGAAAAAAAGGTAATAAAGTTATTTCGAAAAAACTATTGATTTTTAAAATAAGATGTTGTATAGTAATAAATGTCGTTAAGACGTGCTACAAAATATGAATACAACATCTCAAAAAACTTTTTCAAAAAAGTAATTGACAAAGAAAACAGATGATGATAAGATATTGAAGTCGCCTAAGAAACGACGACAAAATGAACCTTGAAAACTGAACATGCAAGACGTTAATCAATAAATGTTTTTGGACATCAACTCTGTTGGTGGATCAAAACAAAAATAGATATCATCTTCGGATGATACGCTAGCAAAGCTAATGAGCTTTCAAACTACTTTTATGGAGAGTTTGATCCTGGCTCAGGACGAACGCTGGCGGCGTGCCTAATACATGCAAGTCGAGCGAATGATGAAGAAGCTTGCTTCTTCTGATTTAGCGGCGGACGGGTGAGTAACACGTGGGCAACCTACCTAGTAGATTGGGATAACTCCGGGAAACCGGGGCTAATACCGAATAATCCATTTTGTCACATGGCAAAATGCTGAAAGGCGGTTTCGGCTGTCACTACTAGATGGGCCCGCGGTGCATTAGCTAGTTGGTGGGGTAACGGCCTACCAAGGCAACGATGCATAGCCGACCTGAGAGGGTGATCGGCCACATTGGGACTGAGACACGGCCCAAACTCCTACGGGAGGCAGCAGTAGGGAATCTTCCACAATGGACGAAAGTCTGATGGAGCAACGCCGCGTGAGTGATGAAGGTTTTCGGATCGTAAAACTCTGTTGTAAGGGAAGAACAAGTACGTTAGTAACTGAACGTACCTTGACGGTACCTTATTAGAAAGCCACGGCTAACTACGTGCCAGCAGCCGCGGTAATACGTAGGTGGCAAGCGTTGTCCGGATTTATTGGGCGTAAAGCGCGCGCAGGTGGTTTCTTAAGTCTGATGTGAAAGCCCACGGCTCAACCGTGGAGGGTCATTGGAAACTGGGAGACTTGAGTGCAGAAGAGGAAAGTGGAATTCCAAGTGTAGCGGTGAAATGCGTAGAGATTTGGAGGAACACCAGTGGCGAAGGCGACTTTCTGGTCTGTAACTGACACTGAGGCGCGAAAGCGTGGGGAGCAAACAGGATTAGATACCCTGGTAGTCCACGCCGTAAACGATGAGTGCTAAGTGTTAGGGGGTTTCCGCCCCTTAGTGCTGCAGCTAACGCATTAAGCACTCCGCCTGGGGAGTACGGCCGCAAGGTTGAAACTCAAAGGAATTGACGGGGGCCCGCACAAGCGGTGGAGCATGTGGTTTAATTCGAAGCAACGCGAAGAACCTTACCAGGTCTTGACATCCCAATGACCGCTCTAGAGATAGAGTTTTCCCTTCGGGGACATTGGTGACAGGTGGTGCATGGTTGTCGTCAGCTCGTGTCGTGAGATGTTGGGTTAAGTCCCGCAACGAGCGCAACCCTTGATCTTAGTTGCCATCATTTAGTTGGGCACTCTAAGGTGACTGCCGGTGACAAACCGGAGGAAGGTGGGGATGACGTCAAATCATCATGCCCCTTATGACCTGGGCTACACACGTGCTACAATGGACGATACAAAGAGTCGCTAACTCGCGAGGGTATGCTAATCTCATAAAATCGTTCTCAGTTCGGATTGTAGGCTGCAACTCGCCTACATGAAGCCGGAATCGCTAGTAATCGTGGATCAGCATGCCACGGTGAATACGTTCCCGGGCCTTGTACACACCGCCCGTCACACCACGAGAGTTTGTAACACCCGAAGTCGGTGAGGTAACCTTTATGGAGCCAGCCGCCGAAGGTGGGATAGATGATTGGGGTGAAGTCGTAACAAGGTAGCCGTATCGGAAGGTGCGGCTGGATCACCTCCTTTCTAAGGATAATTACGGAAACAGATCTTGGATCTGTCGATTAACGTCTTGCGTTCAGTTTTGAAGGCTCATTGTAAAATGATCTTCAAAACCTTGTTCTTTGAAAACTGGATAAAACGACATTGAAGCAAATTAAGTAACACATTTTTTATTATTAAGTTTTTTAGGCTTAATAACTAACTTTTAGGTTAAGTTATTAAGGGCGCATGGCGGATGCCTTGGCACTAGGAGCCGAAGAAGGACGGCACTAACACCGATATGCTTCGGGGAGCTGTAAGTGAGCTTTGATCCGGAGATTTCCGAATGGGGGAACCCACTGTTCGTAATGGAGCAGTATCTTGACGTGAATACATAGCGTCTTGATGGCAGACCCAGGGAACTGAAACATCTAAGTACCTGGAGGAAGAGAAAGAAAAATCGATTCCCTGAGTAGCGGCGAGCGAAACGGGAATAGCCCAAACCAAGAGGCTTGCCTCTTGGGGTTGTAGGACACTCTATATGGAGTTACAAAGGAATGAGTTAAACGAAGCGGTCTGGAAAGGCCCGCCAGAGCAGGTAACAGCCCTGTAGTTGAAAGTTCATTCTCTCTTGAGTGTATCCTGAGTACGGCGGAACACGTGAAATTCCGTCGGAATCTGGGAGGACCATCTCCCAAGGCTAAATACTACCTAGTGACCGATAGTGAACCAGTACCGTGAGGGAAAGGTGAAAAGCACCCCGGAAGGGGAGTGAAATAGATCCTGAAACCATGTGCCTACAAGTAGTTAGAGCCCGTTAATGGGTGATAGCGTGCCTTTTGTAGAATGAACCGGCGAGTTACGATTACATGCGAGGTTAAGTTTTAGAAGACGGAGCCGTAGCGAAAGCGAGTCTGAATAGGGCGAATGAGTATGTGGTTGTAGACCCGAAACCAGGTGATCTACCCATGTCCAGGGTGAAGGTAAGGTAACACTTACTGGAGGCCCGAACCCACGTACGTTGAAAAGTGCGGGGATGAGGTGTGGGTAGCGGAGAAATTCCAATCGAACCTGGAGATAGCTGGTTCTCTCCGAAATAGCTTTAGGGCTAGCCTCGTGATAGAGAATCCTGGAGGTAGAGCACTGTTTGAACTAGGGGTCCATCCCGGATTACCGAATTCAGACAAACTCCGAATGCCAGTGATTTATGCACGGGAGTCAGACTGCGAGTGATAAGATCCGTAGTCAAAAGGGAAACAGCCCAGACCACCAGCTAAGGTCCCAAAGTAATTGTTAAGTGGAAAAGGATGTGACGTTGCTTAGACAACCAGGATGTTGGCTCAGAAGCAGCCATCATTTAAAGAGTGCGTAATAGCTCACTGGTCGAGTGACGCTGCGCCGAAAATGTATCGGGGCTAAACAATTCACCGAAGCTGTGGATGGACATCTTAGATGTCCGTGGTAGGAGAGCGTTCTAAGTGCTGTGAAGTCAGACCGGAAGGACTGGTGGAGCGCTTAGAAGTGAGAATGCCGGTATGAGTAGCGAAAGACGGGTGAGAATCCCGTCCACCGAATGACTAAGGTTTCCTGAGGAAGGCTCGTCCGCTCAGGGTTAGTCGGGACCTAAGCCGAGGCCGATAGGCGTAGGCGATGGACAACAGGTTGATATTCCTGTACCACCTATTTACCATTTGAGCAATGGGGGGACGCAGTAGGATAGGGTAAGCATGCTGTTGGTTATGCATGTTCAAGCAGTGAGGCGTGAAATGAGGCAAATCCCATTTCTATAACGTTGAGCTGTGATGACGAGGACGTATGTCCGGAGTTCCTGATTTCACACTGCCAAGAAAAGCCTCTAGCGAGGTAAAAGGTGCCCGTACCGCAAACCGACACAGGTAGTCGAGGAGAGAATCCTAAGGTGTGCGAGAGAACTCTCGTTAAGGAACTCGGCAAAATGACCCCGTAACTTCGGGAGAAGGGGTGCTCTAGTAGGGTGAAAGCCCGAGAGAGCCGCAGTGAATAGGCCCAGGCGACTGTTTAGCAAAAACACAGGTCTCTGCAAAACCGTAAGGTGACGTATAGGGGCTGACGCCTGCCCGGTGCTGGAAGGTTAAGAGGAGTGCTTAGCGCAAGCGAAGGTGCGAATTGAAGCCCCAGTAAACGGCGGCCGTAACTATAACGGTCCTAAGGTAGCGAAATTCCTTGTCGGGTAAGTTCCGACCCGCACGAAAGGCGTAACGATCTGGGCACTGTCTCAACGAGAGACTCGGTGAAATTATAGTACCTGTGAAGATGCAGGTTACCCGCGACAGGACGGAAAGACCCCGTGGAGCTTTACTGTAGCCTGATATTGAATTTTGATACAGCTTGTACAGGATAGGTAGGAGCCAGAGATTCCGGAGCGCTAGCTTCGGAGGAGGCGTTGGTGGGATACTACCCTAGCTGTATTGAACTTCTAACCCATGCCCCTTAGCGGGGTAGGAGACAGTGTCAGGCGGGCAGTTTGACTGGGGCGGTCGCCTCCTAAAGAGTAACGGAGGCGCCCAAAGGTTCCCTCAGAATGGTTGGAAATCATTCGTAGAGTGTAAAGGCATAAGGGAGCTTGACTGCGAGACCTACAAGTCGAGCAGGGTCGAAAGACGGGCTTAGTGATCCGGTGGTTCCGCATGGAAGGGCCATCGCTCAACGGATAAAAGCTACCCCGGGGATAACAGGCTTATCTCCCCCAAGAGTCCACATCGACGGGGAGGTTTGGCACCTCGATGTCGGCTCATCGCATCCTGGGGCTGTAGTCGGTCCCAAGGGTTGGGCTGTTCGCCCATTAAAGCGGTACGCGAGCTGGGTTCAGAACGTCGTGAGACAGTTCGGTCCCTATCCGTCGTGGGCGTAGGAAATTTGAGAGGAGCTGTCCTTAGTACGAGAGGACCGGGATGGACACACCGCTGGTGTACCAGTTGTTCTGCCAAGGGCATCGCTGGGTAGCTATGTGTGGACGGGATAAGTGCTGAAAGCATCTAAGCATGAAGCCCCCCTCAAGATGAGATTTCCCATTACGCAAGTAAGTAAGATCCCTCAAAGACGATGAGGTAGATAGGTTCGAGGTGGAAGTGTGGCGACATACGGAGCTGACGAATACTAATAGATCGAGGACTTAACCAAATTTACTTAACAAACTTCAATGTAATTTATCCAGTTTTGAGAGAACAAGAAAAAAACTTTTCTAAAATAGCAAAAAAACACTTGCTAATCTTTAAAAAAGATGATATAATAATTCTTGTCCTTAAGAAAATAGTCTAGTGACGATGGCAAAGAGGTCACACCCGTTCCCATGCCGAACACGGAAGTTAAGCTCTTTAGCGCCGATGGTAGTTGGGGGTTTCCCCCTGTGAGAGTAGGACGTTGCTAGGCGGACAATATGGAGGATTAGCTCAGCTGGGAGAGCACCTGCCTTACAAGCAGGGGGTCGGCGGTTCGATCCCGTCATCCTCCACCATTTTTAATAAATCATGCCGGTGTAGCTCAGTTGGTAGAGCAACTGACTTGTAATCAGTAGGTCGAGGGTTCGACTCCTTTCGCCGGCACCATTCATTTCATATGAGCCATTAGCTCAGTTGGTAGAGCATCTGACTTTTAATCAGAGGGTCGTAGGTTCGAATCCTACATGGCTCACCATTTTTCAAGAAAATTATATGCGGGTGTGGCGGAACTGGCAGACGCACTAGACTTAGGATCTAGCGCCGCAAGGCGTGGGGGTTCGACTCCCTTCACCCGCACCATAATATTTAAGTTTATCAGCATATTGCGGAAGTAGTTCAGTGGTAGAACACCACCTTGCCAAGGTGGGGGTCGCGAGTTCGAACCTCGTCTTCCGCTCCAAAATATGCCGGGGTGGCGGAACTGGCAGACGCACAGGACTTAAAATCCTGCGGTAGGTGACTACCGTACCGGTTCGATTCCGGTCCTCGGCACCATCTTTTAACATAATGCACGTGATATAAATGCGCCCGTAGCTCAATTGGATAGAGCGTCTGACTACGGATCAGAAGGTTGTGGATTCGACTTCTGCCGGGCGCGCCATTAACGGGAAGTAGCTCAGCTTGGTAGAGCACTTGGTTTGGGACCAAGGGGTCGCAGGTTCGAATCCTGTCTTCCCGACCATTAATACTTTAACCCTATGGGGCCTTAGCTCAGCTGGGAGAGCGCCTGCCTTGCACGCAGGAGGTCAGCGGTTCGATCCCGCTAGGCTCCACCAATTTATTATTACAATCAATAAATTAAATATCATCATGGCGGCGTAGCTCAGCTGGCTAGAGCGTACGGTTCATACCCGTGAGGTCGGGGGTTCGATCCCCTCTGCCGCCATACTAACCAAACTAAAGGACCTTTAGCTCAGTTGGTTAGAGCAGACGGCTCATAACCGTCCGGTCGCAGGTTCGAGTCCTGCAAGGTCCACCATCTACACAACATCATATTTTTTTGGAGGAATACCCAAGTCTGGCTGAAGGGATCGGTCTTGAAAACCGACAGGCGGGTCATACCGCGCGGGGGTTCGAATCCCTCTTCCTCCTCCATTTTTAAAAATTAATTTCATAATATCATTATCGCGGGGTGGAGCAGTTCGGTAGCTCGTCGGGCTCATAACCCGAAGGTCACAGGTTCAAATCCTGTCCCCGCAACCAAATGGTCCGGTAGTTCAGTTGGTTAGAATGCCTGCCTGTCACGCAGGAGGTCGCGGGTTCGAGTCCCGTCCGGACCGCCATTTTTTAAAAAAATATTTCATTAATCATCATGGGTCAGTAGCTCAGTTGGTAGAGCATTAGATTGAAGCTCTAAGTGTCGGCGGTTCGATTCCGTCCTGACCCACCATGATGCGGGTGTAGTTTAGTGGTAAAACCACAGCCTTCCAAGCTGTTGTCGAGAGTTCGATTCTCTTCACCCGCTCCAATTTTATGGGCCTATAGCTCAGCTGGTTAGAGCGCACGCCTGATAAGCGTGAGGTCGATGGTTCGAGTCCATTTAGGCCCACCATTAAAATTATTCCGAAGTAGCTCAGTGGTAGAGCATCCGGCTGTTAACCGGACGGTCGTAGGTTCGAGTCCTACCTTCGGAGCCATATATGGGGAAGTACTCAAGTGGCTGAAGAGGCGCCCCTGCTAAGGGTGTAGGTCGCGTAAGCGGCGCGAGGGTTCAAATCCCTCCTTCTCCGCCATATAGGCCCCTTGGTCAAGCGGTTAAGACACCGCCCTTTCACGGCGGTAACACGGGTTCGAATCCCGTAGGGGTCATACTTTGAAAAACCTTTAGAATCATATTTGATTCTAAAGGTTTTTTTGTGTTTAGAAGTAAGATTAATAGGCGTTAGTTATATATTATTTAACATCTTTCAGCAGAAGTCTCCCACCTCTATAGGTGGTGAGATGAATGCGGATTTAAGCTGCTTTTCAGCGGGTGTCCAAACACCCGCTGAAAGAAGTTAAAGCCTCCGGCGGATGTCATGGAATCGGAAAGGAGTTCTTTGTGCAAGCACAGCCGATTCCGGACGCAATTATGCCGAGGCATAATTGATTGAGCAATTTAAGAATGAAATAATGCAATTGTTGTAAACTACGAAAAAGAAAATAGCAGTAAATTTACAATTGGATAAAATGAAAAATTTCATAAATATATGAAGAGAAAATCTAAGTAATCGCTGTTTGCTGATACTTAGATTTTTTTATTTAGTAACTGTTGACCTTAACGTTACGTCAAACTATATAGTAAAGATATGGGGGGAATTGAGATGGAAATGACGATTCAAAAACTTGCTCAGCTTTCTGGAGTGAGTACTAGAACTTTGCGTTATTATGATGATATTGGATTGTTAAAGCCTGCTCGTATAAATTCTTCAGGCTATCGTATATATGGTCAAGAAGAGATTGATTTGTTACAGCAGATTTTATTTTATCGTGAATTAGGTTTTAAATTAGAAGTAATAAAAGAGATGGTAACTGCCAAGGACTTTGACTATAAGAACGCTTTAATGGAGCATTACAAAGCATTAATGGAGAAGCGCCAACAATTGGATGTCATGATTACAACAGTAACTAAAACGATCAGTGCAATGAATGGAGGAATTCAAATGTCAAATGAAGAAAAATTTGAAGGTTTAAAGGAAAAGATGATTATAGATAATGAAAAACAATATGGCCAAGAGATACGGCGAAATTATGGAGATACTACAGTTGATGCTTCAAATAAAAAAGTGAAGCATATGACGGAACAGCAATATGAAGAAGTGCAAGCATTAGAGCAAGAAGTGATGAATTTACTAAAACAAGCAATGCAAACTGGTCGACCTGATAGTAATGTAGCTCAGCGTGCTGCCGAGACACATAAGCGATGGTTAATGTATTATTGGCCAAAGTATAGTAAAGAGGCACATGCAGGACTTGCAGAAATGTATATAGCAGATGAACGATTTACGAGCTATTATGACAAAGAGCAAACAGGAACAGCGCAACTCTTAAGAGATGCTATATTAATATATACTCAAAATGAATAATTAGGGTGCTGCAAAAAGCAGCACTCTTTTTTTATGTTTGATTTAAAAAATATAGGAAATAATAATAAATAGGTTATATCAATGGAGGAATTAAATGACAAACACAAAATATGAAAGTTTAAAAAATCAAATGGTAGATGAATTATATGTGTTGCAGGGAAGAAAATATACACATGAGCTTCCAGAATCAACGGAGTTATCCAATTATGATAATCATCCTGCAGACCAAGCAACAGAATTAACAGATCAAGTAACTGAAATGGCAATAGAAGACCATAACGATGAACAAATTGAAAAGCTTCAAGCAGCGTTACAGTCAATAGAAGATGGCTCTTATGGGAAATGTACTGTATGTGGAGAAAATATTCCACACGGTCGATTAGAAGTTATGCCTACAGCTCTAACATGTGTAGATCATGCACCAGAAAATAAGGTGCCGAAAGATAGACCCGTTGAAGAAGAGGTACTGAACGCTTCTACGGAACAGCCTGTTAATGAATCAAGAGCAATCGTTGATTATGAAGACAGCTTCCAAGAAGTAGAGTCTTATGGTTCCTCAGATTCACCAGCTGATCAAATTGAATAAAGTTATGATGGAACTGTAGTGATACAGTTCTTTTTTTTGTACTTAGGGATTTGACAGAAATATGGATATCAGAAAAATTTCGGAGCAGTTTATTAATATTATATATACATAATTGGTAATATAAAATGTAAAATGGAAATAAATAGTTTTTTATAGTGAATAAAGTAAATACAGAAAGAAGGCAGTTTCATCATTTGATTAACAACAAAGGGGTGTTGATATAGGGATGTGGAAAAAATATTCTCTATTACTTAGCGGTATTGGCGTTTCATTCTTCGGTAATTGGATTTATTTAATCGCCTTGAATGTATTAGTGCTTGATATGACGAACTCAGCTGCAGCAGTCGCAGGTATTTATATTGTGGGGCCTGTTGCAAAATTACTGACTAATTTCTTTGCAGGCTCCATTATTGATAGGCAGAATAAGAGAAGATTAATGATACTTTCAGATGTGATACGTGGCTTACTTGTATTACTTGTTCCTTTTATGGGATCAATATGGACTGTCTATGCCATATTGTTTATAGCGAATATGGCAAGTTCGTTTTTTGGGCCAAGTTCGACCTTTTATATTACTAAATTTGTAGAGGAAAAAGATCGTCGACGATTTAATTCAATCATGAGTATGTTGAATTCAGGTTCTTTTTTAATAGGGCCAGCTCTTGCAGGAATACTAATTGCAACAGTTGGTACGACCATATGTGTTGTGATTAATGCAATTACATTCTTCTTGTGTGCGGTTTGTATTTATCTATTACCAAATGTCGAAATTGAAACTACAATAAAGCGAGAACCAATTACGTTGAAAATGATAATGGCGGATTGGCAAGTGGTTAAGCTATATATAAAACAAGATCATTATTTTATAAAAATATATTTATTATTTCAGGTTGCCTTAATGATTGCTTTTTCTCTAGATTCACAGGAGGTAACGTTTATTAAACAGAACTTGGGATTATCTAATAAAATGTACGGAATGATTGTCAGTATTACAGGAATAGGCTCAATTATTGGAGCATCTGTATCAGCAATGCTAGTGAAAAAAATATCATTACAAACCTACTTTGCAATAGGAATGTTAATGACAACAGTTGGTTATTTATTATTTTATAGTTCTATAGGATTTTGGTCTGCAACTGCAGCGTTTATCTTTTTAGGATTCTTTATGTCATTCGCCAACTCAGGGTATGATACGTTCTATCAAAAAAATGTGCCAACAGAAATTATGGGGCGGTTCGGTAGTGTAACGGCGATGTTCTTAAGTATTTTACAAATTTCATTTACTTTTATCATTGGTGCTCTAGCTGAATGGTTCTCTTTACAAATAGTGACGATAGGATTTTCTGCAATTGCAGTCCTATTGTCGTTAATATTGTGTACTCAAGTATTTCAAAAGCCTAATCAGAGATATTATGCTGAAACATCGTAACCATGTATAATATGTGCAGTAAGAAAGCTAATGGGGGACCGAGAGATGAATATTATCGATTTACATTGTGATGTGCTGTGGAAATTATCTATTGCTGAAGAACCAATTAATTTTAGCAATGCACCACAATTACAAGCAAATTTAGAACGCTTAAAAAAAGGAAAAGTAAAAGTACAGTTTTTTGCGATTTTCGTTGACGAGGATGTACCTCAAAGTAGAAAGTATTTAGAGGCACTCCGCCAAATAGAATTATTTCAAACGCAAGTTCTTGCACCTAATCCTGAGATGGTACATATTACAGATTGGCGTCAAATAGAGACGCTTCGAGAAGGTGAAATTGGAGCGGTTTTAACTTTAGAAGGTTGTGATACCATCGGAGCGGATCTGTTCAAATTACAAGCGATATTGGACGCTGGCGTGAAACTAGTTGGACTCACTTGGAATAATGAGAATGCAGTTGCTTATGGTGCACAAAATGACCCTAATTTAGGTTTGAAAAATTTTGCAAAAGAGGTAGTTGCATTATTAAATGAGCGTGATATTCTTATAGATGTTTCACATTTAAATATGCAAGGATTTTGGGATTTGCTACCGATAGCTAAGCATATTATCGCTAGTCATTCGAATGCACGTGCATTATGTGATCATCCCCGAAATTTAACAGATGAGCAAGCTAAGGCTCTTATAGAACATGGTGGTCATATCCATTTAGTTTATTATCCTGGATTTATTGAAAATCATGATAAATCAGTAGCAATGGATGCATTTGTTCAACATTTCGTTCATTTAGCAAATGTTGTAGGTGTAGAGAATTTAGGGCTGGGCTCTGATTTTGATGGTATTTACTATTCTGTAGAGAATTTAAGCAATGCTTCACAGACTCAAAATTTAATAAAGAAGTTGCAAGAACATTTTACTGAAGATGAAGTGAAAGGTATAGCGAGTAAGAACTTTTTATCTTACGTAAAAAGTATACAAAAGTAAGCATAAAGAAACGTCATGAAGTTATCATGACGTTTTTTTACTATAGAAAACTGTTTACAAAATATTATTTAATTCTTTTCTATTTTCACTAGACCCTGTTTATTTTCACCATAAATAATAAGTTCATAGCGGTCTTTTTTTATCTGTACTTTAGTTGAACTTAAGGCGAAAAATTTCTCGAAAGTTTCTTTTAAATAAGTGACATTTTCAGCTAGATCCTCAGAGTTGTCTAACCCCGTATTTAAAGAAATGTAAGTTTTTCCATCCTTCACTCTATAGCCTACGCCTTCTAGTTTGTAATCACTTTTTCCAATAAGATTATCAAAAATAGTGCTTATAATTGGACTCCATCTCGATTCTTGTAATCTTTTTAATTCGTTATACAGGTTAAATTCAACTTTTTTAAACTCAAATTTTTCCTTCATTAACGCTTTTTCTACAGCTTGCTTAATAGCCTTTTTTCTCTTCTCAGTATTAGGTAAATCTATACTGATTACATCATTATTATATCCAAAGCCCGACGTATCATAACCGAATTTTTTCATGGTTTTTGAAATGACAGGGGATATGATCATCATTTTTTTAGTGATTTCTTTAGACGCCTCATCGGGATGGAATTTTCTGGATTGCTCAATTTTGATTTTATAATTATCAATGTGTCGTTTCGCAAGAATCTTTTCTATTTGTTTTGTGACGTTTAGTTTTTCTTTATTAAATCCTTCTTTAGTTGAATTAAGAGAAACAATTATCGTATAAGGATTCGTCATGTATCCTGCACTGTCAACTGAATAACCGAGTTTACCTAGGGTTTCAAAAATTTCCGTTGTCAAGCTAGTGCCATTCAAATCCAATTGAATAGGAGCTAATTTTTTTATACCATTAGCCATTGCAGGGGAAATAGTGGGACTACTTACTAAAAAGCAAAAGAAGGCAATTGCAAGGCTCGCGGTGATAAGTGGCTTTTTCAAAAGTTTTCGTTTTAATTTAATAAATCCTGTCTTTAGTGGCTTATTATCAAAGTGTTTCCCCATAGTGATAACCCCTTTTCTTCTAGTGTTTTAACTCTCGTATTCATGTCGATTTCAAAATTCATCATACAAGCATGTTAGTGTATATATACAATATATGTTAATAGATAAACCGGCATGACACAAGCTATATTGACGTTTATATTTTTGTAGTACTGGAATTTTAGTAAATTGGTGGCGAAAGTGCGTAAAAATTGCGATAGAACATTGCAAATGAAGTGCCGAATCGGCGAGAAAGATGTATGATAGTATAGGATATTTAAGTATGTACGAGTGGATTCCAGTAATTGGTGGAATCCGTTGACGGAGGGAATTTTCATGAATCGGAAGTTGTCAGCAACAACCGGCGACCGAATTGAAACGGATCAATCGATATTACATTTTCATACAGAAACAATAGAAGTAAGTCGATTGTCAGCGCTCGCTTTTTTTGAAGCAGGTGAGCAATCATTTGCTGGACAACGATTTTTTTGGCAAAATCGTGAAAAAACATTTACGCTTGTAGGTCTGGGACATGCTCATACCATTACAAGCAATGCAAAAGAACACAGATTTGATGACGTGGAACAACAATGGAAAAAGTTAACGCAAAATGTGGTTAATGATGATCATAATTTACAACCAATTTTGTTTGGTGGCTTTACATTTGATACGGAAAATAAAGTATCGGGTGAATGGACAGGCTTCCCAGAAGCTTTTTTTGCTGTGGCAACATACCAGCTTGTGATGCGAAATGATCAAGCTTATGTGAGCATTCATTTAATTACAGAGGAAGAAAATACTGTGGACGCGCTTGCAGCTTTACGTAAAGAGCGTGATGAGCTAATTCATACAGCGCAGGTAAAAGCATTAAAAACATATGCGAAGCCACAAATTAAGAGTAGCTATGAGCCATATAAAGAAGAATATTTGGCATCTATTAGTAAGGTTACTTCTTTAATTCGCCTAAAAGAAGCTGATAAAGTTGTCATAGCACGCTCACTTGCACTGCAATTTGAGGAGCAAGTATCATCTCCAAATGTATTGTCACAAGTTATTATGGAGCAGCCTGAGAGTTATTTATTTGGCTTAGAGGAGCAAGGGAAATTATTTTTCGGAGCATCTCCTGAGCGCTTAGTAAAGGTTTCGGATATGTATGCGTATTCTTCATGTGTCGCAGGTTCTGTGAAGCGTGGGAAAACGGTGGAAGAAGATGAATTGCTTGGACAAGGCTTATTAAATGATGCAAAGAATCGCTCGGAGCATCAATATGTTGTAGATATGATTCTACAAACATTTAAAGAAAATTGTGCAAGTTATGAAATACCTCATGCACCTGAGTTGTTGAAAATTAGAGATATACAGCATTTGTTTACACCAGTTGAAGGGCCTATGAAAAAAGAGGCTACTATTTTACAGTTGGTTAAAACGTTGCACCCAACACCAGCTCTAGGAGGCGTACCTCGTATGAAGGCGATGGAAGTCATTCGTGAATATGAACCGATGAATCGTGGTCTGTATGCAGCTCCAATTGGATGGCTAGATGCTCAGGGTAACGGGGAATTTGCTGTAGCAATCCGTTCGGCTCTTTTAGCTAAAGACCAAGCATTTTTATATGCTGGTGGTGGCATTGTGGCTGATTCAAAGCCAAGCAGTGAGTATGATGAGACTTTAGTGAAATTCCGTCCGATGTTACGAGCTTTAGGAGGACAATTACATGAGTGAGAAAGAGACTTTAACGAGCTATGTTTATAAGCTTGTGGCGTCTTTATATGAAGCGGGAGCACGAGATGTAGTTGTGAGTCCAGGCTCACGTTCGACGCCACTTGCTTATGCCTTTGCTTCTTCAAAGGAATTTAATTTATATCGTCAAGTAGATGAGCGTTCTGCAGCATTCTTGGCATTAGGTATTGCGAAGGCAAGTGTCCGGCCAGTTGTGCTAGTTTGTACATCAGGAACCGCGGCAGCGAATTACTTTCCTGCAATTGTAGAAGCAAGCTATGCGCGTGTACCTTTAATCATATTAACGGCTGACCGTCCCCATGAGTTACGTGAAGTTGGAGCACCACAAGCGATTGATCAAGTACATTTATACGGTTCACATGTGAAATGGTCTGTGGATTTTCCATTACCAGAAACATCAACAGGGACAATGTCATTTATCGAACGTCATATAGCACGTGCGATGTCGATTGCGACTACTGCACCTGCTGGACCAGTACAAATTAATGTACCGTTCCGCGAACCTTTACTGATTAATTTCCAAGAAACGTTACCAGTCGGGACTTTTGTGGAAAGCTATAGAGCTGAATTACGTCCTTCGAAAAAAGCATTTAACATGCTAGAAGAGGTAATTAATGAAACTAAAAAAGGATTGTTAATCATTGGTGAGATGAATCCAGGAGCGGACTTAGAAACTGTTTGGAATTTTATTCGTAAGGTGAAATGGCCTGTTCTTGTAGAGAGCTTATCTCATTTACGTTCGAATATTCCTGCTGATTGTATGGATTATATTATTGATCAGTATGATGCTATTTTGAAAAACGAAGCTTTTAAAGATTCGATGGCACCTGATACCGTGATTCGATTTGGTGCACAGCTAGTATCAAAACCGCTTTCTTTATTTTTAACAAAGGTCAAACCTGCAATATTTATTGTAGTAGATGAGGATCCGATGTTCCGTGATTCTTTAGCAATTGCAACACATCATGTGCATGCTAGTATCAGTGACTGGTTAGAAGATGTCGTTGTTGAACCTACAATTGATGCTACTTATAGAGAGAAATGGATTACTGCAAATGACATTGCAACAAAATATATTGAGCTTTATTTGGAAGCTGAATCTGACGAGGGTGCGATGGCAGCAACACTATTTACTAATTTACCTGAATCGAGCGATTTATTTGCTAGTAGTAGTATGCCGATCCGAGATGTAGATACATTTTTCAATAAAACGGAGAAAGATGTGAAAGTTTTTGCGAATCGCGGTGCGAATGGTATTGACGGTGTAGTATCTACTGCTTTTGGTGTGCAACTTGCTAGACAGCGTGAAACGTATTTATTGATAGGCGATTTAGCATTTTTGCATGATGTGAATGGTTTAATCACGACACGATATCAAGAGTGTAATATGACAATCGTTGTGATGAATAATGATGGCGGTGGTATTTTCTCTTATTTAGCACAAGCTACAGAAGAAGCACATTATGAAGAATTGTTCGGAACACCTTCAGGGCTTAACTTTAAAGAAATCGCGATAATGTATGGAGCTGAATATCAGGCTGTTGAAACAAAAGAGGCATTTGTAGAAGTGTTACAAACACCAAAACAAAAACCGCTACGCTTGATTGAAGTATTTACAAATCGTCAAGTAAACGTAGCTACACACCGTAAATTATGGAGAGCGATTGGTGAGGAGTTAGATACAAAATGGCAAGCGTAATGATGACAGTAAACGGTTTAAACGTGCATTATGAAATTATTAATCCACGTATCGAAAAAACCGTAGTATTATTACATGGATTTACTGGAAGTTCTGCTACTTGGGATAAAGTAATAAGTTTAATGGGGAATCAAGTGCGTATCATTGCAATTGATTTAATCGGACATGGTTACACAGATAGTCCGAAAATTGTAGAACATTATTCCATGGAGAAGCAAGTTGAAGTCTTACATGAATTATTAGTGCATCGTGGAGTCAATTTGTTCTCATTAGTAGGTTACTCTATGGGGGGACGCATCGCATTAGCTTATGCTTTGCAATATCCTGAAACAATAGAACAGCTTATTTTAGAAAGTGCTTCACCAGGTTTACAAACGGCTGAAGAGCGTACATCAAGAGTAAAAGCAGATAATATTTTAGCTGAGCGTCTTGAAGCAGAGGGTATCCAAGCTTTTGTAGACTATTGGGAGAATATATCCTTATTCGAATCACAAAAAGACTTATCTTTAGACATTCAAGAGCAGATTCGTGCAGAGCGCTTATTGCAAAATGAAATAGGATTAGCAAATAGCTTAAGAGGCGTTGGCACAGGACAGCAGAATTCATATTGGGATGAGTTGGCAAGCTTTACTAAGCCGGTAGTCTTAGTAACAGGGGAGTTAGATAAAAAGTTCAATCAAAAAGCTATTGATATGAATAATCTATTCCAAAATTGTAAGTGTATAGTCGTGCCAAAAGCTGGACATGCAATTCATGTGGAAAATCCAGAAACTTTTGCTACAATAATAGAGGAACAAATATAAAAATTCACAAATAGGAGGATCATATATATGACTCGTCAATGGGTAACAGAGCGTACATACGAAGATATTAAGTATGAATCTTACAATGGTATCGCGAAAATTACAATTAATCGTCCGGAAGTGCGCAATGCATTCCGTCCAAAAACAACAGCGGAACTAATCGATGCATTTACACGTGCACGTGATAATGCTAATATCGGTGTAATTATTTTAACTGGTGAAGGCGACCAAGCATTCTGCGCAGGTGGAGACCAAAAAGTTCGTGGAAACGGTGGCTATGTTGGTGATGATAACATTCCTCGTCTAAACGTATTAGACTTACAACATTTAATCCGTATCACTCCAAAACCTGTAGTAGCAATGGTTGCTGGCTACGCAATTGGTGGAGGACATGTGTTACACATCGTTTGTGATTTAACAATCGCAGCAGAAAACGCTCGCTTCGGACAAACTGGACCTAAAGTAGGTTCATTTGACGCTGGCTACGGTGCAGGTTATTTAGCACGTATCGTTGGTCATAAAAAAGCGCGTGAAATTTGGTACCTATGCCGTCAATACAATGCACAAGAAGCATTGGATATGGGCTTAGTAAATACAGTTGTTCCTCTAGAAAAATTAGAAGACGAAACTGTTCAATGGTGTGAAGAAATGCTTTCTAAATCACCTACTGCATTACGCTTCCTAAAAGCTTCATTCAACGCAGATACAGATGGTTTAGCAGGTCTTCAACAATTTGCTGGAGACGCAACTTTACTTTACTACACAACAGACGAAGCAAAAGAAGGTCGCGACGCATTCAAAGAAAAACGCGAACCAGACTTCGGCCAATTCCCAAGATTCCCTTAAGTGCTAAGGGCGCCCGTTAAGCCTCGACAAGCACTGTAACTCTCGAAACAAAAGCGTCACTTTGCTTTTGTCCGAGAGAGTGGAAGTGACCTCGAGAGGCTGGCGACCGAAGCTGGATATTTAATTAAATGTTGAAGCAGCCCGTTCAATCCCGACAAGCACTGGAATCTTCGAATCGAAAGCATCATTTCAGCTTTCGACCGAGAAGATGCAAGTGACCTCGAGGGATTGACTGCTGAAACTGGATATCTAATTAAAGTTAAGGAAGACAACCTAAGTTCACGACATCCTGTCGCAACGGTTGCCTGACCAACATCCTGTTGGCACAAGGCGGCTCAATATAGTTGTCATTTGTTTTAAGCTGTCCATCTAGGGCAGCTTTTTTTATCAAAATATTTAATAAAGGGGTGAAAAAGATGGTTCCA
Organism: Viridibacillus sp. d25.2; assembly: GCF_055456015.2. Taxonomy (NCBI): domain Bacteria; kingdom Bacillati; phylum Bacillota; class Bacilli; order Caryophanales; family Caryophanaceae; genus Viridibacillus; species Viridibacillus sp. d25.2. Next base: position 1,104,275 of record NZ_CM196652.1, read on the forward strand.
AACTGGCTTTTACAACGCAGTATGTTAACACCTGAACGAATTGCACTTAGCTTTGAAAGTGAGAGATGGACATTTAAAGAAGTGAATGATAAAGCACTCATCCTTGCTAAAAAGTTAACGGAAAATGGGGTGAAGCAGCAATCACGTGTAGCAATTTATGCATCTTCTAATCCGGAAATAATATGGATGATGTATGCTTGTATGCATCTACAATGTGAAATGGTTCTATTAAATTTACGTTTAACAGAAAAAGAATTGGCATATCAAATCGAAGATGCTGAAGTCGATTTTCTTTTAGTAGAAGATGCATTGGTAGGGAATTTACCGGTTACAGAGGTACCTGTATTACGTTTTAATGCAATAAATGCAAGTAGTGGACTTGATTTCACCCTTGTTGCAGAGTGGGATGAAGATCAAACGATGACGATAATGTATACGTCTGGAACAACTGGTTTTCCAAAAGGCGTAAGGCAAACGGTAGGAAATCACGTTTCAAGTGCTACATCTTCCGTCTATAATATGGGCTTAGTAGTAGGTGATTGTTGGCTTTGCACAATGCCATTATTTCATATCAGTGGATATTCAATGCTAGCCAAGTCATTATTACACGGTGTAGAGATTAAGCTGTTCCCTAAATTTAATGTCAAGGAAATCGTAAATGAGCTAGTAGCAGGTACAGTTACAAGAATGTCTGTAGTTTCTGTAACATTAGAAAGAATTATATCGGAGTTAGAAGCTCGAAATGCAAAAGTTTCTCCAAAATTTTTAACGATGCTTGCAGGAGGCGGGCCGGTTCCTATCGATTATTTGAAGAGGGCAATACAACTTAATCTAAAGGTCGCTCAAACATATGGTATGACAGAAACATCTTCTCAAACAGCAACTTTATCAAGTGCAGATGCATTACGTAAATTAGGATCTGCAGGTAAAGCGCTCTTTTTCAATCAAATACGTATTGAGGGTGCAGAAAAAGCCTTCGATCAAGGTGAGATATTAATACGTGGTTCTCATGTAACTCCTGGATATATTGGACGCTTTGCAGATAAACCTTCTCAGGTAAATGGATGGTTGCATTCTGGAGATATTGGTTATTTAGATGATGAAGGTTATTTATATGTAGTTGACCGCCGTTCAGATTTAATCATCTCTGGTGGTGAGAATATTTACCCTGCTGAGATTGAAAATGTGCTAATATCACATGAAGCTGTGCGTGAAGCTGGTGTTTGTGGAGTAGATGATGACCAGTGGGGGCAAGTACCTAATGCATTTGTTGTTCTGAAGAAAGAAGTGAATGTAAAGGAATTGCTCGGATATTGCAGAGAACAATTAGCCAAGTATAAAGTACCTCATAAAATTCATATTGTTAATGAGCTACCTCGAAATGGTTCAAATAAGTTGTTGCGAAGAAAATTAAAAGATTTATTAAATAAAGAATAATCTTAAGCTTAAGATTGAGATAGTAGAATTACTCAAACCATCTATGATGATTAATATCATAGGTGGTTTATTTTTTAAGACAGTAAAATTTATTTAAATTCAGCACTTTGTATATGTATTTATTTGGTTTAAATGAATTAATTACCATTATATTGTATAATTTTATTATTTGAGAGAGGAAGTTAAAACTTATGACAGAAGAACATATACAAATTACAATTCCAGAGTCGGTTATTGGTGGTGTCACTATTTGTCCTTCATTCGAACTACCATTTAATACTGGTGCTGTGGCAGGTATATACTCAGATGTAGAACAAATAAGCTATATAGTAGAGCAACTCCAACATAATAATCAAATAAATCTTCACTTTAGAAAAGAGGGGTGCTATGAACGGCTAACAGTTATAGAAAGCTTGAAATATGAACGTGCACTATATAATTCCAAAGCAGTACTTGAAGATATTATCAAAATAACCGGGTTAATGGATAAAAAAAATGTGAAAATCAAGAATCTAAATGATGTACAAATACAAAGAGTTCGATTTGCCAAACTATTAATTCACGAGCATCCTATACATATTTTAGAAGAGCCTTTTCAAAATCTTGATATTGAAACAAAGCGTATTGTCGATATTGTCATTACAACATTAAAAGAGAGAGGTTGTATTGTATATCTTTTGGCGAACAATTTAGAAGACCTGATTGGTTCCTCAGATCAATTATACCGATTGGATTCTAAAGGTTTAGAGTCACTGGATTTACAAGAAGAAAGGAAAGAATCTGAGAAAATATCGGAAATAGAAAATCAGCTGATCAAATTAGAGAAGATCCCTACAAAGCTGAATGATAAATTCATTTTATTTAATCCACCGGAGATTGATTATATTGAAAGTGTAGACGGTTTAGTGAATGTATATGTCAGTGGAGATTCATTTCCGTGTACATTAACACTTAATGATCTCGAACAGCGTCTAGTTCCATTCGGTTTCTTCCGTTGTCATAGGTCATATATTGTTAACCTACAAAAGGTTAGAGAAATTGTTACATGGACTAAAAACAGCTATAGCTTAATTTTATCCGGAAACGACAGAACACACATTCCCTTATCTAAAAGTAAGTTAGTCGAATTAAAGAAAATAGTCGGAATATAAATTATTTCTCAGGAAATAATTGTGCTCCATTCACACATAATCTGATATCATTCACCATCATATAGCTCCATTCATCCAATTAATAATGCACGGTTTTGTAGCCTCTTGTATTCTTAGGTCAAGAACGAATACAGGAGGAATAATGATGGAAACAATAATTGAAGTAAGTCATTTAGAAAAGACCTTTCAAAAGGAGAAAGCAATTCGCGATGTTTCTTTTGAAATTAAAAAAGGAGAAATATTCGGTTTTCTAGGACCGAGTGGATCGGGTAAAACAACGACGATTAAAATCTTAACAGGGCAACTTACGGCTACTGGCGGAGATGTAAGAGTCTTTAATAGTGATGCTAGAGCATTACAGCAACCAGCCGCACGTAAACGTTTTGGTATCTTAACAGATAATAGTGGTTTATATACAAGACTTTCAATTGAAGAAAATCTCCTACTATATAGTAAATTATATAATTTATCTGAATTATCTGTCAAAGAAGCACTGACGTTTGTTAACTTATATGAAGAGCGTAAAAAGAAAGTCAGTGTTTTATCAAAAGGAATGATTCAACGAGTTACATTGGCACGTGCAATTTTGCACAAACCAGAATTACTTTTTCTAGATGAGCCAACTTCAGCGCTTGACCCTGTGAATACAAATCATATTTATGCAGGATTACGTAAATTAAATGAGATGGGAACGACAATTTTCTTAACAACTCATGATATGGCAGAAGCTGAAACACTTTGTAATCGAGTTGCTTTTTTAGATAAAGGGACAATACGTGCAATTGGTTCACCAAACGAGTTAAAGCGCCAGTTTGGAGATGATTCGATAACAGTTGAACTAATGGATGGGCGTAAGGAGATTATTAGCAAAGGTCCAGAGGATGCAAAACAGATGTTTGAGTGGATGCAAAATAATCAAGTAGAGCGGATAGCGACTAATGAACCTAGTTTAGGAGATATTTTCGTACAAGTAACAGGGAGGGAACTACTATGAATACATCAGTTAGAAGAATTCAAGCAATTTTAGTTAAGGACTACAAGGAGTTTTCACGAAATATCGCGGTATCATCAATGATCTTTTTACCGCTTATTTTAGCAGCTTTTTATGCTCGAATGGGTGTTGATACGATTCCAGGATATTTTATGTCGATTAATATTACATTTTCAATTGTATGTACATATGTACAATGTTGTCTGATTGCTGAAGAGAAAGAGAAGAATACATTGCGCAGTTTAATGCTATCTCCCGCATCTATTTCTGAAATTTTAATTGGTAAAAGTGCACTTACATTTATATCGACTATGTTAATTGTAGCGGGATGCATGTATTTATCAGGGTATATGCCAGGAAATCTAGCATTGATGGCATTAGCACTTATATTATCAGCATTCTTTTACATTGCAATCGGGTCATTTCTTGGTCTTTTTGCTAAGTCTGTTATGGAATCCTCAGTCATTGTGTTACCTGTACTAGGCATATTTTCATTAGGTCCAATTGCTATGAACCTTGTTGAAAGTTATCCTATTTTGAAAATTCTCGCATGGCTTCCAAGTTCGCAAATCATAATTTTAGGGGAGATACTTGAAAATAGTTTTACTTTTGGGGATCTAGTTAAACCATTTGTAGTGATTATTGGATGGGTTGTTATAGCAGCTATTGCTACAGTTGTAACATTTAAAAAGCGAATGGTGGATTAACAAAGTTTTCACGTTAACTTTGAATAAAATTAAAAACCCGTGCTTAGAGCCGATATGACTCTTTGTACGGGTTTAGTTTGTGATTAGTTCATGTTATTTCGATTTATTTAGAGCCTTTTTCAATGTCTCGATATCTTTTTTCATCAAAGTAAAGTATGTTTCTTTATTTTTAATATCCTCATCTGTAAGAACACTTAAATTATGAAGAGTAAGTGGCTCAGCACCTACTTCTTTTTGGATTACTTCTGCTAATTTAGACGAAACGTTTTGTTCAAATAGAATATAGCGTATATGATTCTCTTTTGCTTGATCAACAATTTTAGTTAACTCTTTTTGTGATGGTTCATCTTGTGAATTCAATCCTGCTACTGAAATTTGAGTTAACCCGTATGTCCCTGCAATGTAGCCAAAAGCAGAATGGGATACGAAAAATGTTTTAGAAGGCGAAGTATCTGCCATTTCTTTAAAATCTTTATCTAATTTTTTTAGTTCTGATATTAAAGTCTCGTAATTTTGCTCAAATTCGTCTTTATGACTTGGTTGAGTTTTTACTAGAGCATCTTTAATAGAAAGTGCTAAATCTTGGCTAATGATAGGAGATAGCCATACATGAGGGTCAATATCACCATGAGCATGATCGTGATCTTCTTCTTCCGCTTCATGTTCATGAGCAGTACTTGTGCTAACGTCTAGCTTTTCTTCAGATACGTTTGCCGCAGTTTCAACAAAGTCTACATTTTCATTTTTTAATGTTTTTTGGGCATTGTTTACAAAGCCTTCAAGACCTAAGCCAACATAGAAAAATAAATCCGCGTCAGCTAAATTCATCATATCTTTTTGTGTTGGGTCAAATGAATGTTCATTTGATCCAGGAGGATAAATTGAATTAACTTCAACATGCTCACCACCAATACGTTCTGCGAAGTAAGTTAAAGGATAAACCGTTGTATAAATAGAAAGTACGTCTTTTTTACTTTTATCTTGATTTACTTGATCATCTGCATTACAAGCAGCGGTAAATAAAGCAAATATGGCAATTAAAAATATAGATAAAGCCTTTTTCATAATAGCACCTCTTAAATAGTAATCATTACGATTTGTTTGTTTGACATGTTTTATCATACAAGAGTTTATAAAAAAACACAATAAAAAAAGCCCCGAAATTAATCTTTTTTCGGAGGCCATTCTTCTGGTACAGGGTCATATCCACCTGGATGAAGTGGATTACAGCGTAAAATGCGACGGATTGCTAAGTAAGCTCCCTTAAAAGCACCGTGTTTTTCAATCGCTTCCAACCCGTAATTTGAGCATGTTGGGTAAAAGCGACAAGTTGGCGGAGTCAAAGGCGAAATCACTTTTTGATAAACGCGAATAAGAAATTTGAAAATATACTTCATTTACTTATCTTCTTTCTCGGCAGTATAAAGAGGCTGCGTTGGTTTAGGATCAATCGTTTTATGAGAATCTTTTTGATTATTTTTTGCGATATAGTAAATTAAATAACTTGCTAAAGCTACTGTCAAAACGACAACAGGCATTATGGCAATCCAAGCAATCGACATTTGTTTCACCTCAATAATCTCATCATGTTTATTTTACTTAAAATAGCGGTATATTAACAGTATAGTGCTTAAAACAGAAAGAGGAGTGTGAAAGTTTTATGTCAGCTTTACAAAACGAATTAAATCAACTTGTAGCTTCATGGTCAGTGCTTTATACAAAGTTACATAACTACCATTGGTATGTTAAAGGCCCATCATTCTTTACTCTACATGAGAAATTTGAGGAATTATACAATGAAGCAGCAACTCATTTAGATGAAATTGCAGAACGTATACTAACCTTAGGTGGACAACCTGTCGCAACGTTAAAAGAGCATTTGGAACTGTCGAATGTAAAAGAAGCGACTGGTAACGAATCTACAAATGAAATGGTTGTCGTGGTAATTAGTGATTTTGAAATCGTCATGAAGTCATTAAAATCAGGTATGGATGAAGCGGCAAAAGAAGAGGATGATATGACGGAAGATTTATTAAATGCCATCTATCAAAGCCTTGAGAAACATGTTTGGATGTTAAAAGCATTCTTAGGTTAATCAAAAAAATATTAAAGTCAGTAGCTTTTGCTATTGGCTTTTTCTTTTGCTTATAGAAAGTCGAGAAGCAATCAAATATTTTGTAGAGTATGAATTTAAAGTTACTGTTATCAACATGTCTAGTGTTCACGAGAAAATTCCATGGCCATTGTTTGTGCACTATACAGCTAGTAAAGGTGGGATGACCTTATATCCATCTTTCCAAGCTGGACGTAGATAAAGTAGTTGATTTAAGATTCTGGAACTTAACATATTATTGTAACTTGAATTCTAAAAAATTGCGCCAAGCATAGGATTCCTCAGCTGTTCATTCAACATAACATGACTTCGTCAAAAATGTACGATAAAAGACCTGCGCAGGTATACTTTTCATTTAAAGGTTTAAGTTTGAATCGGAAAGAATGAAAAACTAAGAAAAACGATAAAACTAGTTGATTGGAGTGCAGGCGGCGACTCCTTGGGGAAACAACGAACATCTTGAGACCCCGCAGGAGCGTTTGCGACGAGGAGGCTCAAGGTTCGTCCCCAGGAAAGCGTCCGCCGGAACGGAAATTAACGTCATCGAAGAAAAAGCCATCGTAGAAACGATTAATCATTTCCGCCATGGCAAAATTCATTTTATGGACTTTTTCAGTGCCCCGTCATTCATTTGGCTTTAAACAAGGTGTTGGACCTACTTATCATGCGGCTTATGGAAAATATGGTGAAGCAGATTGCAAGGTTACCATTGAGAGTGTGGAGCTTTCTACAAAATAAGATGAAATATAGTCTCTTGCACATGGAAGTGTAATGAACATTTTGTCATCTTAAGCTCATAGGAAGATATTTAATATCCATCTTCGTTAGTTGAAAAACCTTAAAATAGTACATACATTTAATATTCATTTGGAACTTCCGATATTATGAAAGATAAGGGAGTGATACAAATGGATATTAACTCTATGATGTCAATGGATCTTGCTCAGCTTCAACAAACTGTACAGATGAGCGTTTTGCAAAATGCGATGAATATGCAAACAACAGCAGCTGTACAATTATTAGAAGCAATGCCAGAACCAGCCCAAGCGGCTCACCCTTATAAAGGGGCAACTATTGACGTTCAAGTTTGATTTACTAAAGCCATGCACATCTACTTTGTAGTGCATGGTTTTTTTTATTGGTATTAGTATCTGAAAAATTTGACTACTATATTTTGGAGCTATAAAATTAATATGTAATACGCTTTGGAAAAATATGAATTGGGAAAGAGGAGTGTGCTAAATATGGCTATTAATGTATACCTAAATTTTAATGGGAATTGCCGCGAAGCAGCTGAGTTTTATGCGGAGGTTTTTAATGCAGAAAAACCAGAAATTATGACTTTTGGAGAATCACCTCAAAGTCCCGAATATACTTTACCAGACGAAGCTAAAGATTTAGTAATGCATACTCGATTAAACATTTTTGGTAGTAATGTTATGTTTTCTGATGTTTTTCCTGGTTCACCTTTTGTAGAAGGAAATAACATTAGCCTAGCCGTTGTTAGTGACGATGAAGAAAAACTTAGAGCCGCTTATGAAGCATTAAAAGTTGGTGGTAAAGTTGCTATGGAGTTACAAGAAACTTTTTGGAGCAAATGCTATGGCAGTTTAAAGGACAAGTTTGGTATTGAATGGCAGTTTAGCCATGAGAGTGCGGAAGCTTAATATATTTGGTGTTGGATATAAACTTTTCGCAGTATTGTCCAAAACTTTAATAAGATAAACAAAAGGACATTGTATTAACAAAGGCAACTGTTTGAAATTAAGAACAGTTGCTAGTTCTTTATTGAATAAAATTTGGCATATTAATATGGCTTGTCTAAACAATATCAACTTTTTTGAAATAGTAGTTGAATATAGAATCCCTCCTTGTCACACCCTCCATTGAATAATTCATTTATAACAATAAAAAAAGCATACACCTTGCTATTAGTAGACAGAAAAACTAATATTCTATCGAGAATTCACTTCATTAAATTTAATTTGTATCCAATGTAACCCTTTTTTATATTACATGTAAATAATATTATGAATATTTGTATTACACTATGGTAAGATGGTGATACAACTGAATAACGTGTAGAATTGGGTGCACTATTTTCAATAGATAGCTGCTTAAAAGGGAAATCGGTTAGAATCCGATGCTGTCCCGCAACTGTATGTAGGAGCAAACTTTTAGATCCACTGTTAGAACTGTAATGGGAAGGAAAAAGTGAGCGATGATGACAAGCCAGGAGACCTGCCTAGTTTAGTACACACCAAAACCCTACGTGGATAGGAGGTGTTATGTGATAATGAATAGAAACCCTATTTATATGATCACTGTACGACAGCGTATTAGAGAAAGCGTTTGGACTTATGAGGATTTAGAAGTGATTAAAACTTCTGTTTCTCAGTTTAGAAACGTTTATTCTAGTATGTATTGTCGAAACAGGGAACATATTAATTAATCATAAAAACATCTTTTATTAATTGATAAAAGGTGTTTTTTTATTGAACAGATAAGGGGAATATGAATGAATATTGAAGAGTTTAAATTACAGTTAAAATCGATGGTGATGCTGTCACAAGTAACAGCTAAAGTTTGTACTTTATTACAGGCGAAGAATGTCATTAAAAGCTCCATTGAAAAGAGTGGAATTGAAAATATTGACGAACAATTAAGTAAATTAGAAAAAGCTTATTCTAGTGTGTATAACGAACTGGTAGATTATCAGCAAGATTTAATAGAAAATAGTTTTGAATAAAAAATAAATACGTTTAATTATTTATAAAAAAGAAGGTTGCTCTAAAGGATCTTAAAAAGGTCAAACTTAGAGTAGCCTTTTTGTACTTTCTTTATTTTGAAAATTATATATGTATCAGAAGATAGCTTCGAAAATAAAGAAAATCCATGACTACAATATTTTGGGAGTATGTTTATTCAAAAGAAGGTTATCCTATTATTAAAAAAGGATGATATGATGACTAAACCCATTACACTTTACGTTTCGATAGCAAATCAGCGTTACTATACTTCCCCTTACGAATCACCGTGGGAATTCAAACTTCAAATAGAGCCTCAGTATATAAAAATTTTTGACCAGCTTTTTAGCCAAGCAGATCACTTTGATGGAAAGAGTATATGGAGAGCACAATTACCTTACATTCCATATCATTTAGATCAGGAAAATGATGAAGTGGATTTACGCTTGAAAAAGCTGTATGCGCTTGTGCATGAATTCGGCGATACTGAAACAAAGCAACTAATTGAACAAATGCCGTATTATAGTTGATTGAAAAACATACCTTCGATACACTTAGAGCAATAAGGAGTGATTGAAGGTATGTTTACATTTACGGATTTAAACGGTAATGGTGTTGAATTATCTTTTAAAAAAAATGCTTTTAATAGGGAGCCAAAGCATGTATTAGTCTTGGCTAAATATCAAAAACAGTGGTTATTAACAGATCATCCAAAACGAGGCCTTGAATTCCCAGGTGGCAAAGTAGAAGGTGAAGAGACGTTAGAACAAGCTGCTGAAAGGGAAGTATATGAAGAAACAGGTGCTATCATTCATGAGATAGAATGGTTAGCAACATATTATGTTCATGATGAACGTCCATTTAGTAAAGCAGTATATGTGGCAAATGTATTGAAAATCGATGACATTCAGCAACAATTTGAAACGAATGGAGCTGTATTGCTATCGGATGAAGAGTTACATAATAGTGATCGACTAAGCTTCTACATGAAAGATGCAGGGATGAAAAAAATGCTGGAGAAGGTGAGTGAACGTGAAGATAAATGGCTTCGTTGAAAGTCGTCGTGATTATCCGTCCCCAAATCCAAAAGTTCGTCTATCTGAAATTACATATTGGTCAGAAGGTTTACGAGTGAAAGGATTACTTGCAGAGCCAGCCGTTAAGGGTATTTATGAAGGACTACTTTATCTGCGTGGTGGCATGCAGGGAATTGGTATGGTGCGACCTGCTCGTATTGCGCAATTCGCATCACAAGGATTAGTTGTTTTTGCGCCGTATTACCGTGGCAATCGTGGGGGAGAAGGCCGAGATGAATTTGGTGGAAATGACCGTTATGATGCAGTAAATGGTGTTGATGTATTAAAACAATTTTGTCGTACACAGCGCATTCATATTTTCGCATTTTCTAGAGGCGGTTTAATGGCTCTTTGGACTGGGGTTTTGCGAGATGATATTACCTCGATTGTGACTTGGGCAGGCGTTTCTAATCCTAAATTTACGTATGAAGAACGAGTAGATATGCGCAAAATGATGAAAAGGGTAATAGGTGGATCACCTACTAAGGTACCTGAGGCTTATGATGAACGTTCACCAATTGCGGAGATAAAGAAATTAAATGCACCAGTATTAATTATTCACGGTAAAAAAGATGAAAACGTTGGAATGCATCATGCTTTATTACTTGAAGAAAGCTTAAAGGTATTTAATAAGCATGTAGAAACATGGTATTTTAATGACTATACGCATTTTTTCCCTAGTGCAGTCAATCACAAGATAGTTAAGAGCGCATGTAATTGGATGAAACTCCAAAAGGGGTGAACTTATGCTAGGTTATGTAAAAATAACAGTCGACCCGGAAAAAGTGAAATTTGGCGCAAGTTTTGAGGAAAAATTTGCGTTTTGGTCAACTCTTTGCGATGAATTCACAAAAGAGTGTGTAGATGTGGAGATTCAATGTTGGCAAGAAGAACATGACGTTATTGAAGAATTAGAAAAAATATCCGATATCTCTAAAGATGAAGGTCTTATAAAAATTCAAAGAATTCCTCTAACAGATGAGAATCGTGCATTTTTCAAAAATCATGCGGCTAGTAAAGAAGGTAAATTGAAATGGTTCTCTATGCGCTATTATGATGAAGATGGAAATGGCAGAATAGAGGTTAGGGATTACGGCCTTGAGTTGCGGTTTAATAAAGTCACTGGAGCACATTCTGAAGAAATGATACAACAGTTTTCCGATCCTTATACAGAAGCGGTATTTTATGATGATGACGTTGAATAATATGGAAAAAAAGCCCCTCAGAGAGTGGTCTTCAGACTGTAGATAAACTTGGAGAAATTTGGGTTTATCTACAGTCTTTTTATTTTAAATATATAAATTGATAAGACCGTTGATTTCCGCTACGGTGGACGCTTTCCGCGGGCGGGCGCCAAGCCGCTTCGTCGCTACGCTCCTGCAGGATCTTGAACTGTCCCGCTTTTCCCGCAGGAGTCGCCACCTTCGCTCCAATCAACTACGCATGTAATATAAACAAATCTTCTGAATGATAGGAAATAATAACAATAGAAAAATTCTGAAAGAGGTCAATTTGAAATGATTGCTTTGGATTAACTAGTACCTCAAGAACATCTTGTGAGTGAGAAAAATTGAGGATGTGGTGGACAACCTTAAAAGATAATATTCGAAGAGTATTTTATCTTTATTCTATGTCTAACTTGATTGTTGATTTCATTCAAATTATAAGCGTATTCGAAATATAAATCGAATACATTTCTTGTTTTGAGTAGCGAATAATTAATAATGGCCCCCAAAATTACACAAAAGCATTAATTAGCCCTAACACCATATTCAAAATAATAAAAATTATAATAATAGTAATGATACGATGCACTGTAAGAACATTTACTTCTTTATCTTTGTATCGCAAATAAAATATCCATAAAACAATTAATCCTATTAAATAAATTAAATTAAATGATAAATAAACAAATTTGAAAATAGTCAACTTTTCAAAAACACCTTCCCTTTTCTTAGCTAAAACGGCTTCATTATTTCATTATAGCTATTACTCTACAAATATTTACGGAGGCATTGTTATGGTATCATTTTTCTTAATGGAATCGTTGCGTTTTCGTTTATTGAGTGTAAGCAACTTTCCACCGCAAACTAATGCACAAACTTGTTCGTGACTAATTCCTCTAAATTGAGATTTACCACCACGTTACTTTTGTTGACAAACTCGAAGAAATTTGGGTTTTTCTATAGTCTTTTTTATTTTAAATATATAAGACCGTTGATTTCCGCTACGGTGGGCGCTTTCCGCGGGCGAGCGCCAAGCCGCTTCGTCGCTACGCTCCTGCAGGGTCTTGGACTGTCCCGCTTGTCCCGCAGGAGTCGCCACCTTCGCTCCAATCAACTACGCATGTAATATAAACAAATCTTCTGAATGATAGGAAATAATAACAATAGAAAAATTCTGAAAGAGATCAAATTGAAATTATTGCTTTGGATCAATTAGTACCTAAAGAACATCTTGTGAGAAAAATTGAGGATGTGGTGGACAACCTAAAAGGCCTTATGCTACTTTAAAGAAATTCGCAAATTGTACTTGGCAAAGTTCATAAACGAAATACAAGTTAACACTTAAAGCGCATTTTATCTCTATAAGAGGATCAAATAACCAAAATATATAAAAATAACAAAAGACATTCAGGTTGTGAGCATTCTGAATGCCTTTTGTCGACTACTGCAGACCACCCAGAGAGTGGTCTTTCCTAATTTAATTCAGTTGTATTAAGCGATAGGACCGCCGTTTTTCATGATATCTTCTGATACAACACCGAATTTTTTGAAGTTTTCTCGGAACATGTCAGCAAGAGCAGAAGCTTTTTGATCATAAGCTTTTTTATCTTCCCAAGCGTTACGTGGATTTAATACTTCAGTTGGAACACCTTCAATAGCTACAGGTATTTCTAGGCCAAAGATAGCGTCTTTTTCAGTGAAGACGTTATTTAATTTGCCATCGATTGCGGCACGAACCATTGAACGAGTATAAGAAAGTTTCATACGGTTACCAACGCCATATTCTCCACCAGTCCAACCAGTGTTTACTAAGAATACATTTACTTGGTGTTCATCGATTTTGTTACCTAACATTTCAGCATAAACTGTTGCTGGAAGTGGTAGGAATGGAGAACCGAAGCATGTTGAGAATACTGGTTCAGGTGAAGTAACACCGCGTTCAGTACCTGCCAATTTAGATGTGAAACCACTTAAGAAGTGATACATTGCTTGCTCTTTTGTTAATTTACTGATTGGAGGCAATACGCCAAATGCATCTGCAGTTAAGAAGATGATTGTTTTTGTATGACCTGCAACAGATGGATCAACAATGTTTTCGATATTTTGAATTGGGTAAGCAACACGAGTATTTTCTGTTAGTGAACCATCGTCGTAGTCAGGAATACGTGTTTCTTCATCAACTACTACGTTTTCTAACACAGTACCAAAACTGATAGCATTGTAAATCTCAGGTTCTTTCTCTTTAGAAAGGTTGATAGTTTTTGCATAGCATCCACCTTCGATATTGAATACACCGTTGTCAGACCAACCATGCTCATCATCACCGATTAATTTACGATCTGCATCTGCAGATAAAGTCGTTTTACCTGTTCCAGATAAACCGAAGAATAGTGCTACATCGCCTGCTTCACCAACGTTTGCTGAACAGTGCATTGAAAGAATACCTTGTTGTGGTAATAAGTAGTTCATTATACTGAAAATCGATTTTTTCATCTCACCAGCGTATTCAGTTCCACCAATTAGGATGATGCGTTTTTCAAGAGAAACGATAATGAAAGTTTCAGAATCAGTTCCATCTACTGCTGGGTCCGCTTTGAAAGTTGGAGCAGAAACGATTGTGAAGTCAGCTTCATGTGTTTCTAGCTCTGCTTCAGTAGGACGAATGAATAATTGATGTGCAAATAGGTTATGCCAAGCGTATTCATTTACTACTCGAATAGCTAAACGAGATGATGTATCTGCACCTGCAAAACCGTTAAATACAAATAATTCTTCTTTTTCTTTCAAGTAGTTAACTACTTTAGTGTACAATGAATCGAAGATGTCTGATGAGATTGGTCTATTTACTTTACCCCAATCAATTTTGTCTTTCGAACTTTCTTCTTCGACCATATATTTATCTTTAGGAGAACGACCTGTATATTTTCCTGTGACTGCTCTTACAGCACCATCAACAGTTAGGATAGCTTCACCGCGTGAAGTAGCTTTTTCTGTTAATTGTGGTACTGAAAGTTGTTCCAGAATATTTTCACCTTTCAATAATTCCTTCAGTTCATTCGTAATTTCTACTGAATTCATCGTTTTACGTACCATCCTTTTTATATTATTTCTCTTGTTAGAGGGGATTTATATTTCATTTTCGAAATTAGTATAACACATTTAGTTAAATAATCTATACTAATTGCAATATAATTTTTATGAAAATTGTACTTTTTTTTAAGAAATAAAAAAGGTGTTGACAACTAAGCTATAATGTTCTAATATGTGGTATTGAACGGATACTCTTATCCCGAGCTGGTGGAGGGTCAGGCCCTATGAAACCCGGCAACCTGCATTGTGTTTTTATGTGATGCGCTGGTGCTTAATCTGATGCAAGGATTTGATCCTTGAACGATAAGAGTGAAAGGTGCTTATGAATTATTCCCTTCCACTCATTAGTAATAATGGGTGGAAGGGTTTTTTTATTTAAAATAGACCAATTCCTAAATTTTTGATAAGTATATGTAATTTATGCGGTTCTATTTATATATAGTGGCACTTTCTAGAATCCTCGTGTTAAAAGCAGCAACGGCTTGGCGTTCAATCCTACTGGAAAGAACTAACATGGGTAATGAGTACCGTATCATTTCCGAGGCAATCTCGCAGATAATAGGAGGAAACCAAATGACAAACCGTCGACTGTTTACATCAGAGAGTGTAACAGAAGGACATCCAGATAAAATTTGTGATCAAATTTCGGATGCCATTTTAGATGAAATCGTTTCAAAAGACCCGAATGCACGTGTTGCGTGTGAAACTACAGTAACAACTGGTCTTGTATTAGTAGCAGGAGAGATTACAACATCAACTTATGTTGATATTCCTAAAATCGTTCGTGAAACGGTAATGGAAATCGGCTATACGCGTGGTAAATATGGCTTTGATGGTGAAAACGTTGCTGTTTTAACAGCAATCGGTGAGCAGTCAGCTGATATCGCATTGGGAGTTGACCAAGCTCTTGAAGCACGTGAAGGTTCAATGACTGATGAAGACATTGAAGCAATTGGTGCAGGTGACCAAGGTTTAATGTTTGGATTCGCTTGTAATGAAACACCTGAGTTAATGCCTTTACCTATTAGCTTGGCACATAAATTAGCTCGTCGATTATCAGAAGTTCGTAAAACACAAGAGTTGGCTTATTTACGTCCGGATGGTAAAACTCAAGTGACAATTGAATATGATGAAAATAATCATCCTGTTCGCGTTGACACAATCGTTATTTCAACTCAACATGATCCAGAAGTGACATTAGAGCAAATTAAAGAAGATTTACAAACGCACGTAATTGCTCCGGTTGTTCCTACTGAATTACTTGATGAGAACACAAAATACTTTATCAACCCAACTGGTCGCTTTGTAATTGGTGGACCAAAAGGTGATGCAGGGTTAACAGGACGCAAAATTATCGTAGATACTTACGGTGGATACGCTCGTCATGGTGGCGGTGCATTCTCTGGTAAGGATGCAACTAAGGTTGACCGTTCTGCAGCTTATGCAGCACGTTATGTTGCAAAAAATATTGTAGCAGCTGAACTTGCTGAGCGTTGTGAAGTACAACTTGCTTATGCGATTGGTGTTGCACAACCAGTTTCAATTGCAATCGATACTTTCGGTACTGGTAAAGTGAAAGAAGTAGATTTAGTTGAGTGGGTTCGTGAATTATTTGATTTACGCCCAGCAGGCATTATTAAAATGCTTGATTTACGACGTCCTATCTACAAACAAACAGCTGCTTATGGTCATTTCGGCCGTACAGATTTGAATGTTCCGTGGGAAGCTACAGATAAAGCTGCCGTTTTAAAAGATAAAGCCGGACTGTAATTCATTCTGGAAAATCCCAATAATACTAAATATCCCGAGTTACATATTGATTATTTTAGTAATCAAATGTAGCTTGGGATATTTTTTGTTTTTATATAGAAGAAACTCACAATAAGAAATTAAAAAACCTGAGAAATCGTATGAAAAAAGATACTCAGGCTTCTAGATTTAGCTATTTTTGTAGTGATTTATAATATTGTCCTTTTTCATAATACTCATTCACAATGCGATCCATATCTTTTTTATCTTCTTCAGTTAACTCGCGAATAACCTTTGCAGGGCGTCCAAATGCTAATGTGTTTGGAGGAATTTTCTTACCTTGTGAAACGAGACTGCCAGCACCAATAAATGCACCTTCACCAATTTCAGCACCATCTAGGATAATTGAAGCCATCCCAACAAGAGCGCCTTTTTTTACAGTACAGCTATGTAATGTTACTTGATGCCCAATTGTCACATCGTCTTCTAAGATAAGTGGATATGCAGGACTTTGATGTAAACAACATAAATCTTGGACATTTACTTTGCGCCCTATAATCGTAGGAGAAACATCTCCACGGATAACCGTATTATAAAAAATAGAAGAATCAGGTCCTATAGTAACATCGCCAGTGATAATAACGTTATCGCCGACAAAAACGGATGGGTCAATAGATGGTTTTTTGTCTCTGAATGGATAAATCATCGAAAAACGCCTCATTTCAAGTTATTATGTATTATTATCGTAACAAAAGGAAGCAATGAATGGAACAGTAATAGCCAGAATACGTTAAAATATATACATAGGAATTTATGAGGTGAGATAGTAATGTGGAAATGGGAAACTGACGGCCAAGCAAGAGCTGTCGCTGTAATTATACACAGTGCATACGAACATCATCGTCGATATGCATGGCTAATTGAAAACTTAAGAACATCTGGTATCCATGTTATTTCAGGAGATTTACCTGGACATGGCGAGGATAGTAGACATAAAAGTATGCATAGTGAAGAGTTTAAAAGTTACGAAACATTTGTTAAACAACTAATGCAAGCGGCTTTAACGTATAACTTACCTGTATTTGTAGTAGGACATGGTTTAGGCGCTATTTTAGGAATCCATGTTGTTGAAAAATTCAAGTATGAATGTACAGGGATTATATTAACATCACCATGGATGCATTTAAAACACCAACCATCAAAATTATCAAATGCATTAACAGGTTTAAGTAAACTAACTGGCAATCTAAAAATCAATCATGAAATTAATATAAAGCACTTAACAAGAAGTTATGAATTTTATAAAGAGGAAAAAGACGATATTTATTATAATGATGTTATTACTGTCAATTGGTATCGCGAACTTCATGGTTTCATGAAGGGAATATCACAACAAACAGTATTCCCGAATATTCCTATTTTATTAATGAATGGTGGCAACGATAAAATAGCGGATGTGACATATAGCAAAAAATGGCTTTCGCAACAAAGTCTATCAGAATATCAATATAAAGAATGGAAAGCCTGTTATCATGATTTATACCAAGAACCTGAACGTGAGGATATTTATGCATATATGGAAAGTTTTATCTTTAATGCATTAAAATCAGTTGGTTACATCATATAAAGTTTGACGGAATTTTACGGAATTCCGTCTTTTTTTTATTGTAACCGATTTCAATTGTCTTATAACACATTAGGGATATTTCAAATTTGATGGTTTTGATATATAATACATAACAATTGCTATTTCGATAGAATAAATTTTTCCTTTATTAGAAACTGGCAATATATTTATTCGAAGAATAATTTATTATGATCAATGGGGGACAATAAATGGAAGCCATTATTACCCGTGTTTATGGAATTTTGTGGGGACCGTGGATGATTTACGGTATTCTGATAGTTGGATTATTATTTACTATATTAACAAAAGGTGTACAAGTTCGTTTATTGAAAGATATGTTTAAACAAATCTTCAGTGGAAAAGAATCTGAAGCAGGAGTGTCCTCTTTCCAAGCACTGTCTATGGCGTTATCTGGTCGTGTTGGGACAGGGAATATCGCGGGTACTGCAACAGCAATAGCTTTTGGTGGACCGGGTGCGATTTTCTGGATGTGGGTAATTGCCTTCATCGGATCTGCAACAGCTTATGTAGAATCAACATTAGCACAAATATATAAAGAGAAAAGAAATGGTGTTTACCGAGGTGGACCTGCATTTTACATTGAGAAAAGTACAGGGAAACGTTGGTTAGGAATGATTTTTGCTGTAGCAGCAGTTGTGGCAATGTCGTTTCTACAACCAACTGTGCAATCAAATGCCATTGCTGACTCGATGTATACTGCATTTGGCATAAAGCACTGGATTTCAGGTTTAGTCGTATGTGTTATTTTAGGTGCTATTATTTTCGGTGGTGTAAAACGTATAGCCTCAGTAGCTTCTTTTATCGTACCGTTTATGGCGTTAGGATATCTTCTTGTAGCGGCTATTGTCATTGTTGTAAATATTGAAAAAGTACCCGAAGTGCTTTCTTTAATTATTCGAAGTGCTTTTGGTCTCGACTCGACTTTTGGCGGTATGATTGGTGCTGCAATAGCATGGGGAGTAAAACGTGGTGTCTATGCAAGTGAAGCGGGACAAGGTACGGGTCCTCATCCAGCTGCAGCCGCGGAAATATCTCACCCAGTAAAACAAGGTCTAGTTCAAACAGCGTCTGTATACTTAGCAGTATTTTTAGTTTGTACAGCTACAGCATTCATGATCCTATTCTCAGGTATGTACAATGTTCAACTTGATGATGGGAAAGGTGAATATTTAGTTGAAAATGCGCCAGGGATTATCGCGGGGACAGCTTATACTCAAGCTGCGGTGGATAATGCATTCCCCGGTGTTGGAGTAGGCTCTGGCTTTGTAGCCATTGCATTATTCTTCTTTGCTTTTACAACTACAATGGCCTACTACTACATTGCTGAAACGAATGTTGCTTATATGTTTGAAGGGAAGCGACAGAAAGTAGGTATACGCGTAGTACAAATTATTATCATTGCCACGACTTTTTATGGGGCCGTTCGAACATCTGATTTAGCTTGGGTGTTAGGTGACATTGGTCTTGGTCTAATGGTTTGGGTGAACATTATCGCGCTATTGTTCTTGGTGAAACCATCTCTTATTGCATTAAAAGATTACGAAGAGCAGAAAAAACAGGGGATTGATCCTCAATTTGATCCTATCAAATTAGGTATCAAAAATGCTGATTTCTGGGAACAAAGAAATAAGGAAAGAACATAATTGTTCATCTAACATTTGAGTGATTTTTATGTTTAATGAAGATTATCATTAAATAATATCTATTATAGGAGCGTCTCTTAGTCTGAAAACGACTAAGGGGCGCTTCTTTTGTTGGGAAATGTTGTATTAGCTAAAGATACGATATATGTAATAATCATCACATTATGCTTTATTGAAAAATATAGATTTTATGATTAAAAGGAAAAGCTCTTTACTTAAATAATAATACAGATAATTCGGATTTTTCTGATACATAACACATATAATGGTTTACGGTTTATGAAATTTAGCTGTATAACAGAACGTGACAAATGTCTTCCACTAGTGTTATTTGGGGGAATTTCATATTCCATTCAACTAATAGAGGGACAAACAGCATTGCTAAAAAATAAAACAAAGGAGGAGAATGTATGGAGAGTTTAGTTTCGTTTCTAAATGACTTTTTATGGGGACCATGGATGATTTACGGCATACTCGCTGTAGGTTTATTTTTCTCAATCATTACACGTTTTTTACAAGTTAGATTGATAAAAGATATGTGTGTTCTTATGTTCAAAGGTGAAAAATCGGAAAAAGGTATATCCTCATTCCAAGCTATGTCGATTGCGTTATCAGGTAGAGTAGGTACAGGTAATATTGCAGGTACAGCTACAGCTATCGCATTTGGTGGTCCAGGTGCAGTATTCTGGATGTGGGCTATTGCTTTTATTGGAGCTGCGACAGCTTACGTTGAATCGACACTCGCTCAAATTTATAAAGAAGAAAAAGATGATCAATATCGTGGAGGCCCAGCTTTCTATATTGAAAAAGGCTTAGGTAAAAAAAGTTTTGGTGTAATTTTCGCGATTAGTGCATTAATAGCAATGGCGATTTTAATGCCAGGTGTACAAACTAATGCAATTGCAGGTGCAATGGAAAGTGCTTTTGGTATTAAAATGTGGGTTTCAGGACTTATTATCGTTGTTTTATTAGCAATTATTATTATTGGTGGTATTAAATCAATTGCAAAAGTAGCGCAATATGTCGTTCCTTTTATGGCGATTGCTTATATCTTAATGGCAATCGTGATTATTTTTATGAATATTTCTGAAGTACCGGCAGTGTTTAAGCTAATCTTTGCGAATGCCTTTGCTTTGGATTCTACCTTTGGTGGTATTATTGGGGCAGCGATTGCCTGGGGGGTAAAACGTGGTATTTACTCAAATGAAGCGGGCCAAGGTACAGGAGCCCATCCTGCAGCAGCAGCAGAAGTATCTCACCCAGCTAAACAAGGTATTGTGCAAGCGGCTTCTGTCTACATTGATACGTTACTAGTATGTTCAGCAACAGCATTTATGATTTTATTTACAGGAACCTTTAATGTTTATGATGAAGCGAATGCAACATTCCTTCATCAAGGTGACTTCGGTAAAGGGATCGTGGCATCTACTATTGAGGCTGGGGCGTCGTATACACAATACGCAGTGGACTCTGCTTTACCGGGCTTCGGTTCAGGATTTGTAGCCATTGCGTTATTCTTCTTTGCTTTTACAACCGTTATGGCATATTACTATATCGCGGAAACCAATATATCCTATCTATTTAAAGGAAAGACCGAGAAGATATGGATTTGGATAATGAAATTTGTATTTTTAGCTGCAGTGTTCTATGGTACCGTGAAAACGTCTACAATAGCATGGGCTCTAGGTGATGTAGGGTTAGGATTAATGGTTTGGGTAAACGTCATAGGGATTCTATTCGTTATGAAGCCGGCTCTACTTGCATTAAAAGACTATGAAGCTCAGAAAAAACAAGGAAAAGATCCTGTGTTTAATCCAGAACCATTAGGCATAAAGAATGCAGACTTCTGGGTTAAATACAATAAAAATAAAAGATCAGAATAACATTTTAAGTGCTAAGGGGATTTCATATACCCTTAGTACTTTTTATTGGTGTTATATTATAAGTTTCGTTACTCTTTAGCTAGGAGGCGATCTTTTGGACATTCGATTAAGTATTTTAGACCAGTCACCCATTTCTGAAGGTTCCAATGCTATGGAGGCGTTGCAACAAACAACGTTTTTAGCGCAGAAAGCAGAAGAATGGGGATATTCAAGATTCTGGGTTTCAGAACATCATGACACAACAACTTTAGCGGGTTCATCGCCTGAAATACTAATAGCTCATATAGCGTCAGTAACAAAAAGTATTCGCATTGGATCAGGTGGTGTCATGCTACCTCATTATTCAGCGTATAAAGTTGCTGAGAATTTTAAGTTATTAGAAGCCTTATACCCAGGGCGCATTGATGCAGGGATGGGCAGAGCGCCAGGTGGTATGCCACGTGCAACCCATGCTTTACATGATGGAAATTTTCGTGATGTCAATCAGTTCCCTACACAGATTGATGATTTACTTATGTATTTGCATGATGCAGTACCAGAAGGTCATCCATTCCAAGGCTTAAAAGCTACGCCAGTAACCAACAATACACCACCTGTTTGGATGCTTGGTTCAAGTGCTAATTCAGCATATCTAGCTGCGGAAAAGGGCCTACCATATATGTTTGCCCAATTTATAAATGGTGATGGTGGTGAATCGTATGCAAAGGCATATAGAGATAGCTTTAGGCCATCTAAATATTTGCAACAGCCAAAACAAGCAGTTGCAGTTTTTGTTGTTTGTGCAGAAAATGAAGAAGATGCTAAGAGAATTGCGTCATCAAAGGAACTATCTATGCTCCGTTTAGCACATGGTAAGCCATCTGCTGGAACGCCGTCTATTGAAACAGCTATGAATTATCCATATACAATCTATGATTTGCAAAGCATTGAAGAGTTCCGTAAAAGATTAATTGTAGGAAATCCTCAACAAGTGAAAGAACAAATTGAAAACTTAGCAGAAGTATACCAAGCAGAAGAAGTAATGCTTGTAACGATTGCTTACAATTTTGAAGACAAATTAAAATCCTTTGAATTAATTGCAAAGGAAATACTATAAAAATAACCACTACATAGCCAATTTAGCTATGTAGAGGTTATTTTTTTAACTAGAAATCTTATCAGATTCATTGGAAGGGTGATTGCTATATTGTGATAGTGCCTCTTCTTCTACCGGAATACGTATAAGCATCATGCCATAATTAAGCAACGTAAAAAGAATAGCCGTGAAATATTCCTGGAAAATAAGAGGTATGATGGCGATTTCGAGTGCAACAATGGCGTAATTTGGATGTGGCATCCATTTATACGGTCCTTGTTTTACAAGTTTGGCTCCAGGTAAAATAATAATTTTCGTATTCCAAAAACGACCAAGTGATTGAATAGCCCAAACACGTGCAAATTGTAGTGTTAAAAAGGCTATTAGTAGATAAGGCCAGAGCGGGCTCAGTGAAGGTTTGAACCATAAATATTCAACGAGTAGGCTACATAAAAAGAGAGTATGCAATATCACGATAAGAGGGTAGTGTCCCTGCCCAGCTTCAATAGCTCCTTTGTCTTTTTGATAGCGCTCATTTGACCGTGCAACCATTAATTCACCCAAGCGCTGTATACAAATTAGGGTAAAGACAATCGTAAATAGCAAGTCATCACTTCCATTCTAAGAGTAATAATTCACCACTAAAGCCAGGACCAAGAGCGGCCATTAAACCGATATCTCCTTTATTAGCATACTCTGTCATTGTTTTTTCTAGTACATATAAAACAGTAGGTGAGGACATATTGCCATGTTCCTGCAAAATATTCTTACATGGTATGAGTAATTGCGAATCTATTCGTAAAGCTATTTCATAAGCCGCCAATACTTTTTTCCCACCTGGATGTGCTACGAAATGATTGAGGTTTGACAGTCCGGTTTTATTAGCTTGCAAAAATTCTTCTACAAAGGGTGCTAGCCAGTTTTCAATAACGCTTGGAATGCTTTTAGCGAAAATGACGTGAAAGCCTGTATTTTCAACAGCCCATCCCATGACATCTTCTGAGTCTGGAAGCCATTTGGAAGCGGTAGCTTGAATAGCGGGTAGTGGTTGGCGAGAAGGCGCCATGACAGCATCGCCACAAACGAGTGCACAAGCGACACCATCTCCAAAAAGGGATGTGCCAATAAGGTTACTTTTAGTAAAATCATTAGCCTGGAAGGTAAGGCTACATAGCTCAACACATAGTACTAAAACTTTTGCTGCAGGATGGGCAATACAGTAGTCATTAGCCCGACTAATTCCTGCAGCACCACCGCCACAACCTAACCCCCAAATAGGAATCCGTACAACATGCTCAGAAAAAGGGAGTTTGTTCATAATTCGAGCATCAATACTTGGCGTAGAAATGCCAGTACTAGAGATAAATACAATCGCATCAATATCCTTCGTATTTACCCCACCAGCTTTTTCTAAACATCGCTCAATAGCAGTAACGCCAAAAGAGACAGCATGCTCAATGTAAAGTCGATTACGTTCAGCGAAATCATGATCTTGTTTATACCAATCAATTGGCATAGTAAGATGGCGATTAAGAATTTCACCATTCTCAAAAACTTTTAGATAGCGCTCGAGTTGAGTTATTTTTTGTGAAAAAAGAGTGCGAACAAAATGCTCAGCTTGAGTTTGTACTAATGTAAATGGAGGATTATATGTACTAACTGCATGGATTTTTGGCATAATGATTCTCCTTATTAATATAGAATGTTATTAGTATCACTATGTGTAATACCTTTTATTCATGTATTTTTTTAAGGAAATGAGGTGAAAAAGGTAAAAAAAGACTTCTATTACCTGAATGAACGGTAATAGAAGTAATAAATTTGTAGCAAGTCTGCTATGATAGGTCCTTCATTTTCTCTAGAGCGATAATAAATGGAGGGTCATTCTTTTGATTAATAAATTCATAGCGTAATACATGGACGTATTTTTGTGGAAGGTCACTAACAAAGGCTAATAATTTGTCTCGCTCATCCTTGCCACCTTCATGACCATGATACACAACGAGAATAATCATACCACCTACATGTAGTAGGTCTAGTAAGTCAGAAACAGCTTCGATTGTAGTACCAGGCTTTGTGACAATTGAGTGCTCACTGCCAGGTAAATAACCGAGATTAAAAATAGCTGCTCTAATAGGCTCTGAAACATATTGTTTTACGTTTTGATGTCCATCTAAAATAACAGTGGCTTGCTTGTCTAATTGGCTTTCAGCAAGGCGTGACTTTGTTGCGTCAACAGCTTGCTGCTGCACATCAAAAGCATAGACATGACCTGTATCACCTACAAGCTCTGCTAAAAAGGCTGTATCATGACCATTACCAGCTGTCGCATCAACAACAGAATCACCAACTACTACTGTATCTGCTAGTAAAGCTTTTGTGTATTGTAGAACGCGTTGAAGCTTCATTTAGTTGTCACTTCCGCATTGTAAAGCTTCCCTTGCCAGCTACCTCGTCTTTCTAGTTCGGCATCAATGCCATTTAAAACTTCCCACTTGTTAACACTCCACATCGGACCGATCATTAAGTCGATAGGTCCGTCACCAGTAATTCGGTGCACGATCATTTCAGGGGGAATGATTTCTAGTTGGTCAGCTACCAGCTTAATATATTCATCCTTATCCAGAAATTCAAGGATGCCTTTTTCGTATTGTTTAACCATAGGTGTACCTTTTAATAAATGAAGTAGATGAATTTTAATCCCTTGTACATCAAGATTAGCTACAGCTCGTGCAGTCTCCATCATCATTTCATTTGTTTCTAGAGGTAACCCGTTAATGATATGACTACATACTCGAATATTATGCTTGCGTAATTTTTCGACGCCTTCAACGTAAGTCGCAAAATCATGTGCACGGTTAATCATTGTCGCTGTTTTTTCATGGACAGTTTGTAAACCTAGTTCCACCCATAAATAAGTTCTTTCGTTAAGTTCAGCTAAATATTCAACGACATCATCAGGTAAGCAATCAGGTCGGGTAGCAATACTAATCCCCATAACACCTTCTTGAGCTAAGGCTGCCTCAAATTTCTCTTTTAAGATTGGTAATGGAGCATGTGTATTTGTATACGCTTGGAAATAAGCCATCGTTTTGCCGTTTTTCCATTTTTGCTCCATCTTATGTTTGATCTTTTCGAATTGAACTGGAATTGGGTCAACGCGATCACCAGCGAAGTCACCCGAGCCAGCTGCACTACAAAATGTACATCCACCAAATGCTACAGTACCATCACGGTTTGGGCAGTCAAAACCTGCATCCAAAGCTACTTTATATACTTTGTGACCAAACTCGTCACGTAAATATCGATTCCATGTATAATAACGCTTCCCATCAGAAGGGAACGGAAATAAATTTTCAGTCATGCATTTTCACTCCTCTAACGAACTATTTTAACATGGGAATGGCCTATTCATCGAATCATTTTGTTTCAAGTGAAAAAAATTAATAGAAAAATGGTTATTGGGGTTGTTGAAATAGTGGAAATGAAATAAGATTATTTAGTTACACGAAACAATGGAGGTATGGGGATGCCGAAAAGTGTCTGGTTATTAATTATTGGGATGCTTGTAAATGTTACAGGTAGTTCGTTTTTATGGCCGTTAAATACAATTTATATGCATGATCACCTAGGGCAATCTCTATCTGTGGCAGGGCTTGTGTTAATGGCAAATAGCGCTGCAGGTGTTGTTGGTAATTTACTAGGTGGTTATTTATTTGACCGATATGGCGGTTATAAGGCAATCATGTTCGGCATAATTGTGACGATTTTAGGTCTAATCTGCTTAACAATTTGGCATGGTTGGCCACATTATGTGTGGTTTTTAACACTTATTGGTTTTAGCGGTGGAGTAGTATTCCCAAGTATGTTCGCAATGGTAGGTACTGCTTGGCCTGAAGGCGGTCGACGTGGATTTAATGCGATTTACTTAGCTCAAAACTTAGGAGTAGCGATTGGGCCAGCTCTTGCAGGAGTCGTCGCATCGTATAGTTTTGACTATTTATTTAGTGCCAATTTATTGATGTATATTGTATTTTTCTTTATTGCATTTTATGGATTTCGTTCAATGGGTGAACAATCAATGGGGCCAACATCTGTTGTCAGTGAAAGTAAACGCGTGAAGGATAAATCCTCTTTTATAGCACTATTAATATTGTCATCAGGTTTCCTATTCAGTTGGATTGCCTATTCACAATGGACGACAACAATTTCATCCTATACACAAGATTTAGGTATTTCATTGAAGCAATATAGTTTGCTTTGGACTGTAAATGGTTTACTGATTGTAATTGGGCAACCTTTGATTAATCCGATTGTAAAGAAATTGGAACATCTCATGAAAGCGCAGCTAGTGTTAGGGATTGCCATTTACATCGTATCCTTTATTGTAGTGAGCTTTGCAGAATCATTCCAAATGTTCATGGTCGCGATTATCATTTTAACTTTTGGTGAAATGTTCGTATGGCCAGCAATTCCTACAATTGCTAGCGCATTAGCGCCAAAAGGACGGGATGGATTTTATCAAGGGATTGTAAACAGTGCAGCGATGATAGGTCGTATGGTCGGCCCCTTCATAGGGGGAGTATTGGCTGATCAACTAGGAATGCATATCATGTTTATCGTTTTAACGATTTTCCTTGCGATTGCAATAATACCTTACATCATGTATGACCGACCGTTGCAAGATAAAAAAGGGGCTGTCTAATAAGTCCCTAAAATAAAAGTTCCAAAGAAAAACGTACTGTTTTTCTTTGGAACTTTTTTCGTTTTTCTCTGTTTTACTGAAAATAGCTGGAGGATTCCAGCTATTTTCAGTAAATTGTGGGCCATTGCCACAATGCCGTACTCCGTTCTCACTTTTTCTAAACCTCGAAGTGAGAATCGACGAAACGACCTATTGCCCTTGATATGACCAAATACACTCTCTACCTCGATTTTCCGTCGAGCGTAAATTTGTGCGTTTGGTTCTGACCAAAGGCTAGTTTGTGCTTTTGCTTTGAGTTCTTCATAAACGGTATTGTAGTGAATCTGTCGATTCCCTTTAGATTTTGAACATTGTGCTTTCAATGGGCAATCTGTACAATCTTCACATTCATATATTTTGAAGTCTCGTGAAAAACCATATTTATCTGTACGTGTAGAATAACGTTTAAAAAGTACTTTTCGATTGTTAGGGCATATGTATGTATCATCTTGTTCGTTGTAAACCCAGTTACTTGCATGACGAATGTCTTTTTTATAACTTCGTTTTTGTTCACTTAAAAATGTGCCATAAGGAATCAATGCCTGAAATTCTTGGTCCATTGAATAGAGATAATTGCTTTCACTTCCATAACCGGCATCTGCTATGACGTTTTTTGGGAACGGAACGGATGATTTTTTCAATTCTTCCAAATGTGGAATAAAGCATCGTGTATCAGTTGGACGTTGATGCAGAGTATAAAAAAGAATGAATTGATTTTCTGTTGCCATTTGTATATTGTAACCCGGTTTTAATTGTCCATTTTGCATGTGATCTTCTTTCATC
Source organism: Viridibacillus sp. d25.2 (assembly GCF_055456015.2). Lineage (NCBI taxonomy): Bacteria > Bacillati > Bacillota > Bacilli > Caryophanales > Caryophanaceae > Viridibacillus > Viridibacillus sp. d25.2. The sequence continues at coordinate 1,132,338 of NZ_CM196652.1, forward strand.
CGCATGAATGTGGCGTCGGTATCCGTTTTAGAATAGCTATTGCGCTCACCGAATAACTGTTGTTGGTATTCATACTTTTCAAGGCGTGGACGAAAATCTTCACGAATTTGCTTTTTGAGTTTCTTGGATTCGCTTAACTTTCTACGTTTTTCCTTTCGGGCTTCTGGTTCTGTTTCATCTTGGAATTCTTTGGTTTGCTTGCTGATTTGGCGTGTAAGAATCTCTTCTGCTTGTTCTAGCTTCTCTTTTGGCGTAATAGAGGACTGGTTGTCCTCACTCACGATAGAGCATTCATCCCCTTTTACGACAGATTGAATAAATTGATAAGTCTCATCAATTTTCTCTTTCAGTTTTTCTTCAAAACGAGTTGTTGCTTTTTTCCATACAAAAGAATACTTATTAGCGTTAGCTTCAATCTTTGTGCCATCTAAAAAGTAGTTTTCCATTGTTATATACTTTTGTTCGATAAGTTGATGAATCATTTTTTCAAATAATAGTTGAATTCGTTCAACCATAAACGATGTTCTGAAACGGTTAATTGTACGATAATCTGGTTTTTGCATCGCAGCTAGCCACATTGCTGGGAGATTTTCATTCAGTAATTTGGCGATTTCTCGGCAAGAATATACTTTTTGCGAATACGCATAGAGAAGGACTTTTACCATCATTTTAGGATGATATGCACTGCGACCACCACCTTTGTATGGTTCGAAGAAGTATTCATCGTCTATTCCTTCGATCATTTCATCCACTACTCGCGCAATATGATTAATTGGAATAAGGTCTTGAAGATCGAAGAGGCATATACTTTGTTGGTTATTATATGGAATGAATGTAGGGTTTTCATTTTGATTTCTAGAAACGAGAGTTTCTTCTCCAATTTCTAGTGGAAGCGTTGTTTGAGTCATGTTATAATTTTCGTTAGTAGTCTTTGGATTGCTCATAAAAAATCGCCCTTTCCGTAATTGTTTGTTTTGTCACTTACATTTTACAAGAAAAGGCGATTTTTTTGTATTTAAATTTAAAGAAATAGGGCTGCACTCAAAAGTCGGTTTTCACCGACTTTTGGGACAGCCCCTTTTTGTTTGTATAAAATACTAAATAAATACATATATTTGCTAGAATTTGAATATTTGATACTTGTTTGAGAAAATAGAAGAGGGAGAAATTTCAAATAAAGAAAGGGGTAAGGAAGATGAAGCCTATATATACTTCTGCAAGTGAAGCGATTGCTGACATTCAAGATGGTATGACGCTTATGGTTGGTGGATTTGGCTTAGTAGGTATTCCAGAGCAACTCATTATAGCTTTAGTTGAAAAAGAAGTGAAAGACTTAACCATCATTTCAAACAATTGTGGCGTGGATGATTGGGGACTTGGACTTTTGCTACATAAAAAACAAATAAAGAAAATGATCGGCTCTTATGTAGGGGAAAATAAGGAGTTCGAGCGTCAAGTGCTGTCTGGTGAAATTGAGGTAGAACTTACACCTCAAGGTACTCTAGCCGAGAAAATCCGTGCAGGAGGAGCTGGGATTCCAGCATTTTATACACCTGCGGGAGTGGGGACTCCTGTTGCGGAAGGGAAGGAAACGCGCATATTCAATGGTAAGGAATATGTCTTAGAGGAAGCCTTACGTGCAGACTTTTCCTTAATAAGAGCAGCTAAAGCAGATCGTTTTGGTAATTTAATTTATAACAAAACAGCACAAAACTTTAATCCAATCATGGCTGCTGCTGGTCGTTTTACAATTGCTGAGGTAGAGGAACTAGTGGAGCCAGGGGATATTGATCCTAACCAAGTGCAAACACCGAGTATTTACGTCCAAGGTATAGTACAGGCAAAGCAGGAAAAAAGAATTGAACGCTTAATGATTCGTTCTTAAAGAAAGGGGACTTTGAGATATGAATGTAAGAGAAATAATTGCACGCCGTGCGGAGCAGGAAATTGCTGATGGGAATTATGTTAATTTAGGAATTGGTATGCCAACGTTAGTGGCTAATTATATAGCTCCAAATAAAGAGGTTATTTTACAATCAGAAAATGGATTACTAGGAATAGGACCTTATCCGACAGAGGATGAGGTAGATCCTGATCTGATTAATGCAGGGAAAGAAACGGTGACAACAATCCATGGCTCAGCTTTCTTTAGCAATGCCGAATCCTTTGCGATGATCCGCGGGGGACATATTGATGTCGCTATTTTAGGTGGAATGGAAGTGTCTGAAACTGGTGACTTAGCCAATTGGATGATTCCAGGGAAAATGATTAAAGGTATGGGCGGAGCGATGGACTTAGTACATGGTGCCAAGAAAATTATTGTAATCATGGAACATGTAGCAAAAGATGGCTCGCCTAAGATTAAAAAGGCTTGTGAGCTACCTTTGACAGGAAAGTCCGTTGTCGACAAGATCATTACTGAACGCGCTGTCATTGATGTAACACCTTCAGGACTGGTACTAAGAGAAGTATATGAAGGATATACAGTAGAAGAAGTTGTCGCAGCTACTGGAGCCGATTTAAACGTTGAAAATGTGCAAGAAAATGTAGTTGTTAGATAAGGGATTTCTGGATAAAAAGAAAGGCTTATGAAATTAAGTAGCTCAGATAATATTGAGAAGAGTAAAAAGGCAGACCATATCACAAACGAAATCGCAGTAAAATTATAATGAAATTAGAGAATAATTTAGCACAGAAAAACGCTTGGAAAATATCCAAGCGTTTTTCTTTATATTTATTTGTTTGAAATTCCAGACTGCATTTCGTAATTTCTTATGAACATTCCGTTTGATTTTATCATTCCAAACTTCTTATAATAAGGAACTAAGTCATCATCACAACACAAATCAACCATATAAATATCATCAAGTTCTTCAAACATTCGTTTTACTAATTCCTTGCCAATGCCTTTATTTTTATACTCTGGCAAAACTTCAAGGAACGGAATGTAGGCAGATAAAACCCCATCACTAATTGCTGTTATAAATCCAACTACTTGATTGGTATTTTCATCTAATGCAATGACCACTTTACTGCTATTTTTTAACAACTTCAAGTGAGTTTGTGGGTTTGGTGGATTAAGCCAATTCACAAAAAAGCCTTTCAACATATCAGACGAAATGCCATCAAGAGAATTTTTGTATATCATCATATATCAACTCCTAAATTTTTTTGAAATTTTAGGCAGATGATATATATCAAAAGTAAAGTAACAAAATTGCGACCTCCAAACATTTCTTTGGATACTATGTAAAAAAATATTCGACCCAAATTCTAAATATCCTTCTTATTTGTACTTTTTGTTCAACCACAATTTATTTGTTATCTAAGGTACAGTTAGATTTATTAACTTTATAGCGCTTTTGTGCAACTTCTACTGAGCAATTAAAAACGTTTTAACTTCTTTCAGGGGAAGTCTCCCACCTCTATAGGTGGTGAGATGAATGCGGATTTAAGCTGCCTTTCAGCGGGTGTCCAAACACCCGCTGAAAGAAGTTAAAGCCTCCGGCGGATGTCACGGAATCGGAAAGGAGTTCTTTGTGCAAGCACAAAGTCGATTCCGGACGCAATTATGCCGAGGCATAATTGATTTCGCGAGACACAGTGGATGGACTTCGCTTAATTTGTTTGGCAATCGCTCGAATAAAGGAAACCTGAAGTAAGTATGATTCTATTTTAGCGCGTTTAGATTTGGTAAGATGTTGGTAGCTCATAACTATATAATTGGTATCATATACTTAACACCTAAATAGGGGAAATCAACTCTTTACATATAATGTAATTCATTTCATTTTGTAAAAAATAATCATATTATTTCCAATGATTTTTAAATTGCTTGTCATTTTCGCTCAATTCGATTAGAATTAAATTCAATATAACATGACTATGAAAAGGAATAGTAAATTTATTTGATTTTCAAGAGAGCTAGCGGGTGGTGTAAGCTAGTAAATGGATAAATTGAACTCGCCTTGGAGTCTGCAATGGTGAATACAAGTGTAACCAAAGCCGTTTTCCGCGTTAAGGAGTCAAGTTGAGTGTCATACACTAATTTGGGTGGTACCGCGGGAACCTTTTTAAGCTCTCGTCCCTTTTTCTAGGGACGGGAGTTTTTGTTTTGTCTAAAGTATAGGAATATTATGACAACGCAATTGGTGAAACTTGTTTTATTAGTTTAAGGAGGAGAAATCATTGAATTTTAATCATCAAGAAATCGAGAAGAAATGGCAATCGTATTGGGAAGAAAATAATACATTTAAAACTGTCAATGACGAGTCAAAGCCAAAATTTTATGCACTAGATATGTTCCCTTATCCATCAGGAGCAGGTCTACATGTTGGACACCCAGAAGGATATACAGCAACAGATATTTTAAGTCGTTTCAAACGTATGCAAGGTTTTAATGTCCTTCATCCAATTGGTTGGGATGCATTCGGACTACCAGCTGAACAATATGCTCTAGACACAGGTAATGACCCAGCTGAATTTACTGCAAAAAATATTGCGACATTTAAACGTCAAATTCAAGAACTTGGCTTCTCATATGACTGGGATCGCGAAATCAATACAACAGATCCGAGTTACTATAAATGGACTCAATGGATTTTTGTTCAACTATATAAAAAAGGCTTAGCTTATATTGATGAAGTAGCTGTAAACTGGTGCCCAGCACTTGGTACAGTACTTGCCAATGAAGAAGTAATTGATGGTAAATCAGAACGTGGCGGGCACCCTGTTGAACGTCGTCCTATGAAACAATGGATGCTGAAAATTACTGCTTATGCTGACCGTTTAGTTGACGATTTAGAAGAAGTTGACTGGCCAGAAAATATTAAAGATATGCAACGTCATTGGATTGGTCGCTCTGAAGGTGCAGAAGTGGCATTCACAGTAGATGGTACAAAGCAAACGTTCCGAGTGTTCACAACACGTCCGGATACATTATTTGGTGCTACTTATGCAGTACTTGCTCCGGAACACAAACTAGTAGCAGAAATTACAACAGGTGCACAAAAAGCAGCAGTTGAAGCATACTTAGACGAAGTGAAAATGAAATCAGATCTTGAACGTACTGACCTTGCAAAAGAAAAAACAGGTGTCTTCACAGGAGCTTATGCTATTAATCCGATTAATGGCGAAAAGATGCCAATTTGGATTGCTGACTATGTACTTGCAACATACGGTACAGGTGCAATTATGGCTGTTCCTGCTCATGACGAACGTGATTATGAATTTGCGAAACAATTCGATTTACCAATCGTTGAAGTTGTAGCTGGTGGAAATATCGAAAAAGAAGCTTACGCTGGAGAAGGAAAACATATTAACTCTGGATTCCTTGATGGTTTAGACAAAGAAGAAGCTATTGCAAAAGCGATTGAATGGTTAGAAGAAAAAGGTGTCGGTGAAAAGAAAATTTCTTATCGTCTACGCGACTGGTTATTTAGCCGCCAACGTTATTGGGGTGAGCCAATCCCAGTTATCCATTGGGAAGATGGCGAAGTAACAACGCTTGATGAATCAGAGCTACCACTAATTTTACCTAAAACAGACGATATCCGCCCAAGTGGAACAGGTGAATCACCACTTGCGAATATTGCAGAGTGGGTAAATGTAGTTGACCCTGTAACAGGCAAAAAAGGTCGTCGTGAAACAAATACTATGCCACAATGGGCTGGCTCAAGCTGGTACTTCCTACGTTACATTGATCCAACGAATGATGAAATGCTGGCAGATCCAGAGTTATTAAAACGCTGGTTACCTGTTGATATTTACATTGGTGGTCAAGAACACGCTGTTCTGCACTTACTATATGCACGTTTCTGGCATAAAGTATTATATGATCTAGGTGTTGTACCAACTAAAGAACCTTTCCAAAAATTATTCAACCAAGGGATGATTCTAGGAGAAGGTAACGAGAAAATGTCTAAATCAAAAGGGAATGTAGTAAACCCTGACGATATCATTGCGAGTCACGGTGCAGATACACTTCGTCTTTACGAAATGTTCATGGGCCCACTTGAAGCATCTATTCCATGGTCTGAAAACGGCCTTGATGGAGCTCGACGCTTCTTAGATCGTATATGGCGTCTATTTATCGACGAAGATGGAACAATATCAGATAAAATCCAAGCTTCAGATGATACAACTTTAGAAAAAGTGTATAACCAAACAGTGAAAAAAGTAACTGAAAACTACGAGCATATCCGTTTCAACACAGCTATTTCACAAATGATGGTATTCATCAATGATTGCTACAAAGCTGACGTCGTGCCGACAGCTTATGCTGAGGGCTTTGTTAAAATGTTAGCGCCAATAGCTCCACATATTGCCGAAGAGTTATGGGCGAAATTTGGCCAAGAAGAAACATTAACTTACGCTGCGTGGCCAACGTTTGATGAGTCAAAACTAACTGACGACGAAATTGAAGTAGTAGTGCAAGTAAACGGTAAAGTAAAAGCCAAAATTTTAGTATCAAAAGATGCTTCTCGTGAAGAGTTACAAGAAATTGCGCTTGCAGATGAAAAAATTGCTGAACAAATTGCCGGTAAAGAAATTAAAAAAATTATCGCTGTTCCTGGGAAACTTGTGAATATTGTAGCGATTTAAGTCCATTTTTAACTTCTTTCAGCAGAAATCTCCCACCTCTATAGGTGGTGAGATTTCTGGTATATAGAAAATAAACCACATCTTCTCTTTAATGTATGAGAGAAGATGTGGTTTTTAAATTCTTAGATAAAAGTTAGGAAACTGGTTTTTCATATTCAATTCAAAAAAATACACATCTTCTATTTCTAAAAAGACTGTCTATTATTGTTGTTCATTTTAGGAATCTCTCTGTATCGAACCTCTGCCTAAACCAATAAAAAAATCAATGAAGTAAGCAACAGCGATTAATATATGAATGACCCAACCAAGGATAGGAATCCAAGTCAGTAAAGTTAAAATAATCGCTAAAATTGGTACAACTTTTGAGTGACCAGTAACAAAACGTAGGACAAGAACGATTACGTGAATAACGAGCGCGGTCGTTAAAGCTGAATATCCTGAACCAATCATAATAGCTCCGCCTAAAATGGGGATAGCTAATAATAACTCATATAGAAAAGCAATAATTGTAGGGATTAAGAACATATTTATGACCTCCTGTTTAGATATGATACCCTATATACGTTTGAAAACAACAATAGTTCCAAAGTAATTTAATGAAAAAATTAAAGACATACAATATTAGTGTGTATGAATACCAGTGTAAAGATAGAGTGGTATAAATTTTAAGGTAAATACCACTTCATTACTAATGATGCTAGTAACAATGGCGATGAATAGGGCAAACCAATTTTAACTACTGCAAAAGAAAAGAAGAACCCATTAAAAATGTCGTTAAAAGTATTAACGGAATAAACTTGAAAGTATTCATATTCAATCTCCCTACATATTATAATGACTAATCTATAGCAATTATAAACGCTGAATATTTCAACTCTTATCGAAGTATGGAGTGCAAATAAATTAGAAAACGATATAGTTTTAAATAACTATATAAGAGAGGTGATTATTCTATATTATGGTGTTTCTCTAATTCAGTTCAATAAGAAAATCATAATTCTTTAAATACGACGAATAATAGAGTAATATCTTTACCATCAAACAATTCTTATAAACTTTATGCTAGAAGTAGCTTTAATAAATAGGAGAGATTAAATTAATGGAATCACAATTTCCAAAAGTTCTTCGTTTCTTTACCTTGCTGTGGGTAATTACAGCATTAGGATTATTTGCTGGGATATTCGTTCCAGTATCACTAGTAATGCCTATTAGTATAGCAACAGTTGTCTTACTGTTAATCGTTATGTTCAGTCGAGCCGCGCGGAAAGCGAGCAAATCGATTTCCATTCTTTTTGCTTTTTTAACGGGTGTGACCTTATATAGCTTGCTTCAATTTTATATTGGAGCACTTGGTGGAAGTCTTGTACTAGTCATCTTCGGCACAACTGCAGCAATCTTCATCGTAGCAGGTATTATTGGCTATAACACAAAACGTAATTTAGGTAATTGGGGTAAATTTTTATTTATCGTGTTAATTGGTGTCATCGTCTTTTCTATCATTACGATTTTCGTCGGTTTTAGCGATATTGTAATGGTCTTTGCAAGTGCGGTGGGTGTTCTACTATTTGTCGGCTATACATTATACGATATGAATCAAATCGCTCGAAGTTATATTAGTGATGAAGAAGTGCCGCTCGTTGCATTAAATCTATATTTAGACTTTATCAACCTATTTACGGAACTATTAAAACTCATTTACCATTTGAAAAATATAATAGATAGAGATTAACTAATAAAAAGATAGGGAAAGCATCTAATCAATGCTTTCCCTATCTTTTAGTTATGGATTATATTGCAAATTAACTAAGTAATATATTCCGGATTATACATACAGCAGTTTATTCAAGTGTGAATACATTATCTCTTTAAACAAAGAGAGTCCATCAAATTCGGTTTTATGAACTCTTTTTTTGAAAAGGTTTAAGCACAAAAACTACATACACAAGAGATATTAAGATTCAACAGATTGAGCCGCACTCATCCCAGCAATTCTCCCAGTAACTAAAGCAGAGGTAATATTGTAACCACCTGTATAACCATGTACGTCTAAAATTTCACCGCAGAAAAATAGCCCAGGTTTCTTTTTAGAAGCCATTGTTTTAGGTTCTATTTCTTTTACTGAAACACCACCACCAGTAACGAAAGCTTTTTCTAGAGGTTGTGTACCATTAACGGTCATCTCAAATGCTACCAATTCTTTTGCAAATAAACGTGTTTTATCGGCAGCGAGATCAGCACCTATAGACTGTGGATCAATACCAGCACGTTCAAGTAAGAATAATAGCCAACGTTCAAGTACAATGCCTTTCCAAACGTTTTTTAAAGCTTTTTTCGGCTCATCTTTTGCCAGTTTAAAGAGCATTTGGAATGCAGATTCTTCGTTGTAATCCATTAATGATTGGATGCGAACTGTAACTGGGTTACCACCGTTTTTCTTCATTTCTTTTACGACAAATTGGCTACAGCGTAGAATGGCAGGCCCACTTAAACCAAAATGAGTAAAAAGCATGTCCATTTGGTGAGATATTAATGGTTTCCCTTTTTTGTTTAGTACGGAAACATCTACATCACGTAGTGCTAATCCTTGTAGTTCACGAAGGCGGATGAAGTTCTCATTAGATAGTAGGGGAACTTCTGTTGGATAGAGATCTGTTACAGTATGACCGGCCTTCTCAGCCCAAGGATAGCCATCTCCAGTAGAGCCTGTTTGAGGTACTGCTTTACCACCCACTGCGACTACGACTGCATTTGAGCGTATTTCTTCGCCATTTGCTAGGCGTACGCCTAGAATCTTGTCATCATCCATTAATAATTTACTTACGGTTGTACTTAATCGAACATCTACTTTTAAGCGATGTAATTCGTTTATCATGGCATCTACAACGTCTTGAGCACGATTGGAGACAGGGAACATACGCCCATGGTCTTCTTCTTTTAGAGCAACACCTAAGCCTTCAAAAAAGGCAATGATGTCTTCGTTGTTATAAACAGTAAATGGACTGTATAAGAATCGACCATTTCCTGGGATATGTTTGACGATTTCTTCGACAGGTAGACGATTTGTAACATTACAGCGACCGCCACCTGAGATAGCTAATTTCTTACCTAATTTAGTGCCCTTTTCAAGCAGTAATACTTTCTTTTTTTCAGTGCCAGCAGCGATTGCGGCCATTAGGCCCGAGGGACCCCCACCGATTATTATGACGTCATACATATATGTGAACTCACTTTCTTTTTTTATTTATTATACATGATTTAAATAAACTATTTGAGTAATTGTTCTTTGAGTTGTAAACTATCATTTAGGTTCATTAGATTTACGAAGAATGGAAGGGTTGTATGTCATCATTAATGAAAGGCACTGCCATTTTAACTATTGGCATGTTTTTATCGAAAGTACTTGGCCTCGTCTACATATTCCCGTTTTACGCCATTATAGGGCAAGAAAATGTGGCGTTATATTCGTATGCCTACATTCCATATACGATTATGCTATCGGTGGCGATTTCAGGCGCACCAATTGCAGTTTCAAAATTTGTATCAAAATACAATAGTATAGGCGATTATGAGTCAGGACGAAAACTGGTGAAGTCTGGTTTGCTTATTATGACACTCACTGGTTTTTTATCATTTTTAATCCTTTATTTACTGGCAACGCCGATTGCACATTTAGTTATTAAAGATGAAGAGCAAATTTTTTCTGTTGCTCAAATAGCTTCAGTTATTCGCTGGGTTAGTTTCGCGCTTATTGTTGTACCATTTATGAGTTTAGCTCGTGGTTTCTTCCAAGGTTATGACCATATGAAACCAACTGCTATTTCTCAATTAATCGAGCAAATTGTGCGTATTATAGCGCTATTAGTAGGTTCGTTTTTAATAATAAAAGTATTTGGTGGTTTAGCAGAGACAGCTGTGTCATTTGCTGTGTTCTCAGCATTTATCGGAGCACTTGGAGGATTAGTGATTCTCTATTATTATTGGAAACGATTGAAGCCGGAGTTTGATTTGAAGCTAGCGCAAAGTGTTTCTTCAGGAAAGTTATCATATAAAGAAATCTATTCAGAAGTTATTCGTTATTCCATTCCATTTGTTTTTGTAGGGGTGGCTAATCCACTGTTCCAATTGGTGGATATGCTGACATTCAATACAGCGATGGCGAATATTGGACTTTCTAAAGTAACGGATATTTATCTTGGCATGTTAAATTTCAATACACATAAAATTGTCATTATTCCTGTTATGCTTGCTACAGGTTTTTCAATGGCTTTAGTACCAACGATTACGCAATATTACACGAAAAAACAACATGGTGCATTGATAAATGCAATGGATAAAACATATCAAATATTATTGTTTATCACGTTACCAGCTGTAGTTGGTATTTCGCTTTTATCTACTGATTTGTACCATGTGCTTTATTCAAATAGTGCAGCAGGAGCGAGTATTTTAGCTGCCTATGCACCAGTAGCTATTTTATTTGCTTTCTTCCAAGTAACAGCGGCATTACTACAAGGCATTGATTATCAAAAATGGATTGTTTTTAGTTTATTAACAGGTATTTTGATTAAACTGGCGATTAATATCCCCTTGATAGAAGCGATGCAAACAAAAGGTGCTATATTAGCAACTGCGATTGGTTATGCGGTTTCGATCACAATTAATATGCTTGTATTAAAAAAAGCGCTAGATTATAGATCAAAACTGGTCATTAGACGTTCAATATTAATCATTGTATTAACTGTTGTTATGGCCGCATTTGTTATTGTAGTGCATAAAGGGTTAACATTGATTGTACCAGATCCTTCTAAAGGGCTAGCGCTAATAAATGTAGTGATTTGTTCATGTGTAGGGGGAGTTGTTTATGCTTTCCTTTCACTACGAATCGGCTTAGCCCAAAAATTATTAGGAGAACGAATCACAAGAATTTCACGAAAGCTTGGCATGTAGGAGGAAAAAATGCGCTTAGATAAATTATTATCCAATATGGGCTACGGCTCTCGTAAAGAAGTAAAACAGTTACTGAAAATGAAAGCAGTAACTGTTGATGGAGAAGTAGCAAAAGATGTTTCAAAACATGTAGACCCTGTAAAACAAAATGTATCTGTATTAGGTGAGCGAGTGCATTATCAAGAATTCATTTACTTGATGATGCATAAGCCACCAGGTGTTATTTCAGCAACAGAAGACTTGCACGATCAGACGGTTATTGATTTACTGGATCCTTTTCACGCACATTTTGAACCGTTCCCTGTAGGACGTTTAGATAAAGATACAGAAGGGTTACTGTTGATCACAAATGACGGTGGATTAACACATAACTTATTGTCACCGAAAAAGCATGTTCCGAAAGTATATTATGCGCAAATTGATGGTGAAGTAACAGGAGCGGATATTGAAGCATTTTCAAGAGGTGTAATGCTAGAAGACGGCTATATGACAAAGCCTGGCGAACTAGTTATTTTAAACGCAGGCCCTACATCTGAAATCGAATTGACGATTTCAGAAGGAAAGTTCCATCAGGTGAAGCGTATGTTTGAGTCCGTTGGTAAAAAGGTGACGTATTTAAAACGTTTATCGATGGGATCATTAAAATTAGATGAGCAATTAGAACTTGGTGAATATCGCGAGTTAACTGAGGATGAATTGAATAGTTTAAAATCTTAAAATAAAAAGAATGACCAAGCGACGCAGCATGGTCATTCTTCTTTTTACATGTTATGAGTTTAAAAGTAAATTTGAAAAGACGTTTTTGCAATCAGCATGATAAATCTAATAAAGGCAAATGTTAACGTCTTGCTCAACGAAAAGCGTGAGATCTAACTCGTCGAATGGTTCTATGATGTCATTTTCACTTTTTTACGCGTCGTTGTCCAGTTACCTCGACTTGGGCTTTCCACCAAGTCATTAAAGGCTAACACATTCAAATCTCTTTGAATGGTGCGAGGAGTGATGCCGAATTCATCGACTAAATCTTGTGTAGTTACAGTCCCATTGCTAAGAATGTACATATACACATCTTTAATACGATTGAGCATCCGATCAGTAGTTGGTTTCAAAGTTGAACCACTCCTTCATCTTAATTCTCATGGCAAAGACTAGCGGACGACAATATATGCGAGGTATTTCAGGCTTTTTTTCTTTTGCCTTAGACATCCCCTTCTCTTAGTTGATCGTCAGAATATGATTGTCTGACAATTCAATTATAACGAAAAATCTTATACTTTTCCAACGTTTTGTTTGGATTCACAAAGTTGTAACAGTATGTTCATGGTTATATGCGAATAATTATATGGTTGTATTGGAATAATGTTCGTGTATTGACAAACTCTATGTTATTTCTATCTTCGAAGAAAGTAACCGTGTAAAATGGATTTATGAAAAGTGTAAGGAGGAAAGAATATGAATTGGTTAAAACAAGCTCATGAAAGACAAGACGAATTGATTAAAGAATTACAGGAATTAGTACAAATTGAAAGCGTTTTAGATGAAACAACAATTTCAGCAAATGCACCTTTTGGTGAAGGTCCATTAAAAGCTATGGAATGGTTATTACAAAAAGGTGAAGAGCAAGGGTTATTGACAAAAAATATCGATAATATGGCAGGGCATATTGAAATGGGTCAAGGTGAAGAATTAGTCGGAATCCTTTGTCATGTTGATGTTGTGCCTGCAGGTAGTGATTGGCAGCATCCTCCATTTGGTGGTGTAATAGAGGACGGCAAATTATTTGGACGAGGTGCAATTGATGATAAAGGTCCAACAATGGCTGCTTGGCTCGCTATGAAAATGGTGAAGGATGCAGGTATTCAATTAGATCGCAGAGTACGATTAATTATAGGTTCTGATGAAGAGACTGGATTCAGATGTGTAAATCGCTATTTTGAAAAAGAAGAAATGCCAGCATTAGGGTTTGCACCTGATGCGGATTTTCCAATTATTAATGCTGAAAAAGGAATAGCAGTATTGGTATTTAGCCAACAGCAAAAAGTGGCTGAAAACGAACAATTAATTTCTTTCAAAGCAGGTCATCGTACGAATATGGTACCTGATTTTGCCGAAGCCAAAGTTCAATCTGTATCTGCTGATATTGATGAATCATTCCAAGCATATTTAGAAAATAATAGCTTACAAGGCACTATTGAAAAGGCATCTGATTTATTTACTATTTCGATTAAAGGTAAGTCTGCTCATGCAATGGAGCCAAATGATGGCGTTAATGCAGCAGTAAAATTAGCAGCCTTTTTGAATACACAATTATCTACACCTGGGTCAAAAGAATTTGTACAGTTTTTAGTTACTGCATTTGGTGAGGAAACTCGTGGACATGCTTTAGGACTAGCTTTCAATGATGACATGTCTGGTGATACTACACTTAACGCAGGGGTAGTATCATTTGAAGCAGGTAAAGGTGGAGAAGTACAAGTAAGTTTACGTTATTCTGTAACATATCCATATGATGAAAAAATAAACGCAGTTCAACAACAGCTTGCTAAAATCGGATATGCTTTAGATATCGTCGAAAATTCAGCGCCGCATTATGTAGATGAGAAAGAAGAGTTAATCCAGAAGCTAATTAAAGTTTATGAGCGTAATACGGGTGAAAAAGCCGAGCTATTATCAATTGGTGGAGGTACTTACGCACGGGAATTAAAAACAGGTGTAGCGTTTGGCATGTTGTTCCCAGGTGAGCCTGATATCGCACATCAGGCAGATGAATTTGTCGTAGTAGAAAACTTAGTAAAGGCTGCTGCCATTTATGCAGATGCCATTGTCGAACTCGCAACTAAATAAGATTTACCTTTTTTGAAGTAGAAAAGTATAGTACACTAATTATTAACCCCCTTTCTAAATTTTGGATGGGGGTTTATTATATAAGATACTCAAGATAAAGGAGATTTTAGATCAATGCTTAATTTTAAGAGAATAAGTATTTTATTTGGAGCCACATTTCTATTCTTTAGTCTACTAGTATACATATCAACAGATGCAGCAAATGCCACAGATGAAGATGATAAGCCTGTTTACACGGTTACCCCTTTATCAGAACCAATCAATGAAAATTATATGAACTATTCAACATATACTAATGAAACAATGCAATATTATATGTTACGTTCATATCTCGAAAAACTAGAAAATACGGGTGGCGGTACACTGATTTTGAATGAGGGTACATATATAGTTACAAATGCATTGTATGTACCATCTAATGTAACGATTGAATTTGAAGATGGTGTTAAAATTATTAAAGCAACAGACACGGGCACTAGTATGAAGCCATCCAAATCTGTATTCCAATTTGTGAGACCATCGAAAGCAAAAGAAGATGACGCATATGGCAAATTTAAAGGAGAAAAGAATATTTCTTTAATTGGCCATGGGGAAGTAACGATTGATATGGATTTTGATCTTGCTGCTATCGCTATTATTATGGGGCATAACCAAAATATAGTTGTAGATAATATTACTTTTTTAAATATGTACTCAGGACATTTTATTGAAATGGATGCTTCAAAAAATGTAGTTGTGAAAAATTGTACATTTGACGGCTCTAGAAACTATCTAGGCTATAATAAAGAAGCCATTAACATTGATACACCAGATGCAAAAACAAGTGGTTGGAGCCAAATCTGGAGTAAATTCGACGCTCAGCCAAATTTCAATGTCGTCATTGAAAACAATAAATTTAATCTACTTGACCGAGCAATTGGAACGCATAAATATTCAGGCGGGAAATACCATGATCGTATTATTATTAGAAACAATGAAATTACCAATATGCGTGCAGATGCAATTCGCGTAATGAATTGGTCAAATTCAGTTATTGAAAATAATACCATCACAAATGTAAATGAAGGGAATTTACGTGGTATTTTAGCAAGTGGTGCAGTAAATCCAACTTTTCAAAATAATGTATTCACTGATGTTAGCCGTGCAATGCAATTTATTGTTTGGCAGAATAATGGACCAGGGGAAGAATATGAGCCTATTTTTAATGATTTAAGTGAAAAGAATAAAAAAGCATTAGCTATGAACAAGGGATATAACATGAAAGAAGATTTTATCCGCATATCCAATGATGAGTTTAAAAATTACTTGAAACCTGAAAAAATATATATAAAAAAATAATAAATCCAATTATTTTTGATACTAAAAGTGCAATGAAGTATATTTATTCATTGCGCTTTTTTGATGATTATGATAAAAATGAGGCAGATAACTAAGAATAATTGTTTAGAAACAACATGAGGAGATGCTTGAATGACAACAATGCTTTGGAATAACCGTTTAGTGAGAGGGGAAGAAATCCAACTTTCTGTAGAAGACCGTGGCTATCAATTTGGTGACGGCGTTTATGAGGTCATTAAAATTTATAAAGGTTCAATGTTCACAGTAACTGAGCATATTGATCGCTTTTATGAAAGTGCTGAAAAAATTAGTATAGTGATTCCGTATACGAAGGACGTTCTTCATAAAATGTTATATGATCTGATTGAAGACAATGAAATTGATAATGGATATGTCTATTTTCAAATTACCCGTGGTTCTTCACCACGTGCGCATGCATTCCCCGTTACTCCGGTAGAACCTGTTTTCATCGCTTATACAATGAAAGGCGAGCGTTCAATTGAGAAGTATGAAAAGGGTGTAAAAGCAAAATTTATAGAAGATATTCGTTGGTTACGCTGTGATATTAAAAGCTTAAACTTACTGGGTAATGTGTTAGCAAAAGAAGCTGCTCAAAAAGCAAATTGTTATGAAGCAATCCAACATCGTGGCAAAATCGTAACTGAGGGCTCTTCATCAAATATGTATGGTATTAAAGACGGAGTAATGTATACACATCCAACTAACAATTTAATTTTGAATGGGATTACAAGAAGAGTTATTATGTCACTTTGTGAGGAAATTGCTCTACCCTGTGTAGAAGAAGCTTTCACAACAGATCAAGCAATTGACATGGATGAATTCTTCATGTCCTCAACAAGTTCAGAAATAACGCCTATTATTCAAATCGATGACAACATAATCGGTAATGGCAAACCAGGTGAATGGACTAAGAAATTACAAGCTGCTTTTGATGCGCGTGTACAGCAATTAGGATCCTTATAATTTTACAGAATATAGCGATAGAGGAGGCAAATTCGATGCCTTCTCTATTTTTTTTTCATTACCTCATGTAAAATGAAAACATAATGTAATAGAAATAGCCCTACTTTTGAACGAATTTATTTTAGAAGGGATGCTTATAATGGCACAATTAGTTAAGCTACAAGATTATATTTCACGTTATCAAATTAATTTAAAACGTTATCCATCGCAATTTGTAAGATTAAAACAAATTCAGTGGGAACGTATGAAAAAGGAATGGGAAACTGGCGCTGAAATAGAGCAATGGGAACATGAGTCTGAAGAATTAGAAGAAAAGCGCAATCCTTTTTTTAAAAAGGTATTCTCTTTTTCACTTAAAAAGAAAGAAGAAGCTTTTGAGCAAGAGGAGCTTGAGCAAAATGACGAATTACAAGGTGAAGCAATTCTACGTCATGGCGCAACAGATGAGGATGAATTACCTGAAGAAATAATGACTTTGGATTTTGAACCAAATATACTGTTTAGACCTCAAACTGCTGAGGAGTTAAAGCGTATGTATATGGATCAACTATTTCAATTTCAATTAAAATGGGCTAGTTCAACTTTAAGAGAAAAATCATATGTTGAGCCAAGATATCAACGCGATTCTTTATTAAGAGCATTGACGCAAAACCTTCCAGATAGTTACTTGTTATTCTATAATCCAATTTTACAATTGAAAAAAGCACCAATTGAAATGGGGGTTATTTTATTAACACCAACAAATTGTCTTTGTATTCAAGTACTTGAGGAGGAAGATCGCGCTTCGTTTATCGGTAGCGGAGATCGCTTTTGGTTGAAAAAGGTAGGTACAACAGACAAAAAAGTGTTAAGCCCATTAATTAGCTTAAATCGTATGGAATCCATATTAAAACAATTGTTTACACAAGACCAAATTGATATACCAATCCATAAAATAGTCCTATCTCGTAATGGTTTTATCGATTATCCTGGTTCTGCATATGGTGTTCAATTTATTGATAAACGCAAATTTCCAGAATGGTTTTCACTTTTGAAAAAGAACCCATCACCTATGAAGCATATGCAATTTAAAGCAGCGCAATCTATATTAAATACAGTACAAACAACATCATTCCATCGTACAAATTGGGATTCAAAGATCGAAAAAAAGGATACGGATCAGTGAAAGTTGTTTTTATTATGAATGAAAAAGCGGGAAATGGTGCTGCTAAAAGGAAATGGAGATATCTTGAAGAATCTTTGACAATACCATACCAACTAGAATTTACCGCTTACCCAGGTCATGCAACAGAAATTGCAAAGCGTTACGCAAATGAAGCAACAGAGCAATCTGAAAAGTATTTATTAATTGCGATTGGTGGAGATGGAACGGTTCATGAAGTTGTACAGGGTATTTTAGAGGGTGAAGAAGTATGGATTGGAGCGATTGGTGCAGGTTCTGGAAATGACTTCGGAAGAGGATATGAGACATTTAAAACGGCGACAGAAATCGAAGCATTTGTCAAACAACATAGAAATGGTATATTAATGGATATCGGTACTATGCAAAGCAATGGTGATACATATTATTATGTCAATAACGCAGGAATTGGCATCGATGCATATATAGCTAAAGTGGCAAATGAGTCGAAGCTTAAGCAATACTTCAATATTCTGCGTTTAGGGAAACTGACATATATTTATTTTTTACTGAAGGCATTAATAAACTTTAAAACGTTTTCAGCTAAAGTTGTACATAATGGGCAAGAAAAAGTTTTTGAAAAAGTATGGCTTGTCGTAGCAAGTAATCAGCCATACTTTGGCGGAGGAATGAAAATTTCCCCATGTTCAATCCCTAATGATCAAAATATCGAATTGACCATTGTTTATGAAATTTCACGTTTGAAATTATTATTCCTATTTAGTACGGTCTTTTTTGGAAAACATACCCGTTTAAAAGCAGTCCAGCAGTATGCAAGTGAAAGATTTGAAGTGAAAATTTGTGACGAGGTTATTGCTCATACAGATGGAGAATTCGCGGGTAAGACGAAGAAAAATGAGTCAATTCACTTTGGGGTAATCCATAAAGGGTGGCGATTGGCAAGAAAGTCTTCTTGACGAATGTAAAGCTTTCTTGAATAATGAGAAGTTGAACAGTAGAAATAACAGAAATGAGGAGAACAATTGAGACTTCGACATAAACCATGGGCTGAAGAATTTATCGCTAGTCACCCAGACATCGTCGTTCAAAATCCTGAAGAACAAAAAGGTAAATGGAATGAAGTATTCCAAAACGACAATCCATTGCATATTGAAGTAGGAACAGGTAAAGGACAATTTATCACTGGAATGGCGCTTGCTAATCCAGAGATTAACTATATCGGTATTGAACTTTTTGACAGTGTAATCGTAAAGGCGGTTGAAAAAGTACAAGCTGCAGGACAGCCAACTAATTTACGATTATTAAAAGTTAACGGTTCGGACTTAGAGAAGTTTTTTGAGAAAAATGATGTAGATCGCTTATACTTAAATTTCTCGGATCCATGGCCAAAAACACGTCATGCTAAAAGAAGGTTAACACACGAAGGTTTCTTAAACATTTATGAGAATATCTTACCTGATTTTGGTGAAGTACACTTCAAAACAGATAACCGCGGACTTTTTGAGTACTCTTTAGTGAGCATGTCACAATATGGTATGAAACTTGTTTATGTCTCTTTAGACTTACACAAAGAAATGCCTGAAGATAATATTATGACTGAATACGAAGAGAAATTCTCTGCAAAAGGTCAGCCTATTTATCGTGTAGAAGCACAATTCCAATTACCAGAAGAAAAATAATAGACTTTAGAAATTGCGGTAGCTAATATAAAGCTACTGCTTTTTTTGTTTGTGAAAATGGAAAAGGAAAAAGGATAGAAAAAATAGAACAACCATTTTAGACATGTTACAATTTATATGTGGTGGTATTCATTTTTTATCTAAATGTTGAAATGGATAACTAATGGATAACTCTAATTTTCAAAACAAGGGGGAAAAGGAAATGGATCAATATAAATTTCATGATATGACATTAACATGGCTCAAAGGGGGAACCACTTTTTTAGATGGTGGAGCAATGTTCGGAGTAGTGCCAAAACCGCTTTGGTCACGCAAATATCCGGTCAATGAAAACAACCAAATCGAACTACCGACAGATCCAATTCTTATTCAGTATCAAGGCAAGAATATGTTAATTGATACAGGTGTTGGAAACAATAAATTTACAGAAAAGCAGTTAAGAAATTTCGGAGTGACAGAGCAATCATTTATCGATGATGGTTTAGTGGAAATGGGATTACTATCTGAAGATATCGATTATATACTAATGACACATTTACATTTTGACCATGCTTGTGGCTTAACTAAATGGGAACAGGACAAGCTTGTACCTACTTTTCCGAATGCTAAAATTTTCGTATCGCAAGTTGAGTGGGATGAGATGCGCGAACCTAATGTTCGTTCAGCTAATACGTATTGGAAAGAAAATTGGGAACCAGTACAACATTTAGTAACTCCATTCACAGATAAATTAGACGTATTTCCTGGTATCGAAATGATTCATACAGGTGGTCATAGTAATGGACATAGTATTATAAAACTAACACAAAATGGTGAGACTATACTACATATGGCGGACATTATGCCGACACATGCGCATCAAAACCCGCTATGGGTGCTTGCGTATGATGACTACCCAATGACATCTGTTTTCGCGAAAGAAAAGTTAATGAAGGAAGCATTAGAAAACGGTTATTGGTTTAGCTTCTATCATGATGCACACTATCGCTTAATTAAATGGAATGAGACTGGTAAAGAAGTAATAGGGGAATTGAAGCGTACAAGAGAAGAAATGAAAGAAGGAGCTGTCCCTAAAGGATAATTTTTTCTTATGCATTTATAATAGTAGGGTATCTCTGAGTTGTAAGGTTGGCTCATAAGATACCTTTTTTATATGAAATAGTAGAGCTTAGTCCACTGTTGAAGGTCAAATTACATTTCATTTATGAAAAAAACTCCTCATGATTGAGGAGTTTTAGAAGAGAGTATGGGTTAGACGCGCACTAAGTCAACAATTGAGCCTGTTTTCGCATCAGCAGCGAATTCGAAGCTTTGCGTTTCACCATTATGGACGCGAGAAATACCGCCTTTATACACAGGGATTTCAATGTTTTCCTTTTTGAAAACTTCTGGCTCCATGAATATCCATGAGCCATCGATAGGTCCTTCTTGTTTAAATAAGTTTTTAATATCAGTCAATACTGAATTTGCTGGTTTGTTTGGATAAATTTTTTCACTAGCTTCTTTAATTAAATAAGCTGCAGCAAGTCCTGTTGCAACACCAAATAGGAAATCACGTAATTTCATAAATCATTGCCTCCCCAAATTTCATATGAAGCTAGTGTACCACATCCATTATATGGAGTGAAAATGTGAGGGGTAATTCTTTTAGGAATGCTAATGCAAGTTCGGAGTAAATTAATAAATGAAGATACCGCTATCAACGAAACATTCGTCGCCAAATTTCGGGTGCCGAAATAAAGTGCTAGTAATAAATGCAGTTTTTGGATAAAATAAAAGATATAGTGGCTTACTAAAGGAGGCTTTTCAATTGAATCAAGAAACTTTGGATATGTTTAAAACATTAACTGAATTACCGGGAGCGCCGGGAGATGAACGTGCTGTACGTGCTTTTATGCGACAGGAGTTATCTAAGTATGCTGATGAAATTGTGCAAGACAATTTAGGTGGCATTTTCGGACTAAAAAAAGGTGATGAAAATGGCCCACGTATTTTAGTTGCAGGCCATATGGATGAAGTGGCATTTATGGTAACGTCTATTACTGAAAATGGCATGCTTCGTTTCCAGCCACTTGGTGGTTGGTGGAGTCAAGTTATGCTTGCGCAACGTGTTGAAGTGTATGCAACTAACGGTGCAATTCCAGGTGTAATTGCTTCTGTGCCAAAACATTTATTAACACCTGAAATGCAGTCAAAACCAATGGAAATCAGTAATATGTTGATTGATGTTGGAGCTGATGACAAAGAGGATGCTGAAAAGATGGGCATCATTCCAGGACAATCAATTATTCCGATTTGTCCATTTACACCGATGGCAAACCCGAAAAAAATAATGGCAAAAGCATGGGATAATCGTTATGGTTGTGGACTGGCAATTGAATTATTAAAAGAACTGAAGGACGAAAAATTACCGAATACATTATATTCAGGTGCGAATGTGATGGAAGAGGTTGGATTACGTGGAGCTAAAGTGTCAGCTAATATGATTAAACCAGACCTTTTCTTTGCATTAGATGCTAGTCCAGCTAATGATACTTCAGGTGATAAAACACAATTTGGTCAACTTGGTAAAGGACCTTTACTTCGTATTTTGGATCGTACAATGATTACTCATAGAGGAATGCGTGAATATATATTAGATACAGCTGAATCTAATAATATTCCATACCAATACTTCGTCTCACCAGGTGGTACAGATGCTGGAAATGTACATATTTCTAATGATGGTGTACCAAGTTCTGTTATTGGTATTTGTTCACGCTATATTCATACACATGCTTCGATCATTCATACGGATGATTTAGATGCAGCTAAGGAATTAATAGTGAAGCTTGTCAAAAATGCAGACCGTACAACTTTAGAAACAATCCGTGCAAACGGTTAATTTGTTATACTAGTAAGGGGGTTCCGTCAAGGGCCCTCTTTTTCTATACATAGATGATTTACTGAAGGAGTATGAAAAATGTTAATAGCAATTGGAACAGAAAATAAAGCAAAAACAGGTGCTGTAGAAGCGGTTGTAAAACAATTTATAGATGATGAATTAGAATTCCAACATATTGCAGTTGCATCTGGCGTATCTGCACAACCCATGTCAGATTCTGAAACAAGGGAAGGCGCAATCAATCGTGCAAAAAATACACGTAATGTATCCAATGCAGAATTTTCATTTGGATTAGAAGGTGGAGTAAAATTAATTGATGGGATAATGTATGTTTGTAATTGGGGCGCACTCGTTTTAAAAGACGGCCATGTCATAACAGCGGCTGGAGCACAAATACCACTACCTGAAACCGTTGCGCAACAGGTGAAAAGTGGTAGAGAGCTCGGGCCAGTTATGGATGAATACACACAACAACATGATATCCGACAACATTCTGGAGCCATCGGCATTTTCACTCATGACTTAATTGATAGAAAAGAAATGTTTGAACATGTTATAAAATTGTTAATTGGGCAATACTTCTTCAAAAAAGAATGACTTTCCCCCTCTTTATTAGAAGTTTAGGGGGAAAGCACTAAAGTTGCATGGACTCTGTAACATCTTTAAAATAGAATGGAGTTCAGGCAAAGATGGAGGATGGCATGTCAAGATACACCATTTTATTGGTACTAATTATTTCTGTACTGGGAAGTCTAGTAGGTTGTGGACAAACTATTGAAGAACAAATGGATCAGGGAATGGAGAATGCCAAAAGTGTATTTGAAGATAAACCTGAGAAAAGCACAGTAGAAGCAAATAAAATCAAATTCTATCTACCTTCCGAATTTACTTTAGAAACTTCATCTGATGATACGAATATCATATTGTCAAAAGATGATAATGCATTTGTTCTATTTATTAATCCAAAAGAAAGTAATGATAGTGAAAGATTTTATAATGCTTTGAAAGCTGATAAAAAAGCTAATATAGTAAAAGAACAAACCTTTAAAAAGAAGAATCAATTTGGCTTTGCAAGTGTATTAAAGAAAGAAGACAAACAGTATGAGGTCATTGTAAGTAATGGAGGAGTTAAATTAACAACCCTTACAAATGGTGAAAATATAGATGAACTAATAGAGCAAATGATGCAAATTGTTCGCTCAGTGAAGTTTACTAATAAGTGAGGTCAAGGATATGCAAATTCTACAAGCTATTGAACAATTTTCTGACTTAAATGCACAAGGGAAAACAGTCTATCTATTTACAGCAGGCTGGTGCCCAGATTGTCATTTTATCGATCCGTTTATGCCACAAATAGAAGGGAAATTTAACGATATTCAATTTGTATCAGTTAATCGTGATGATTTTATCGATTTATGTGGAGACTTAGATATATTTGGAATCCCTAGCTTCGTCGCATTCGAGAATGGTGAAGAAATTGGTCGTTTCGTAAGTAAAGATCGTAAAACACAAGGTGAAATTGAAGAGTTTTTAGAGTCGTTATAAAATATTGATGATAGTGTAAGCAAAGCTATCTGATACGGTTCACAAAAAGTGAACCGTTTGTTTATGTAAAAATAAAAGGGAGTTGAAGCAGTTGAAATCTAAAGAGCTAATCAAAAGGCTACAAGAACGATTGAGTGATACTCACTTTGAATGGCAATTTGATGAAAAACACAACAAAGTAAGATTGGATCATAAAGAGCTAGGTAAAGGGATGGACATATCATTACCAGGTATCCTTTCTAAATATGAAACGAAAAAAGAACTTGCAATTGATGAAGTGATATACACAATTAAAGAGACATTTACAGCGATGGAAAAAGAATATGGAGAAGGATTTAAGAATTTAGATAATATCTTCCCAATCATTCGTTCTACATCTTTTCCGAAAAAGTCAAAAGAAGGGCATGCTTTCGTTACAAGCGATCATACAGCAGAAACACGTATTTACTATGCACTTGACCTAGGTAATACGTATCGCCTAGTTGATGTTGATATGTTGGTCAAGTTACATATATCAGCAGATCAATTAAAAGAAGCTGCACGTTTTCAAATAAGAAAGCTGAATACGAAAGTGAAAAAAGACGTAGTAGCGGAGAATATTTTCTATTTTTTAAATGAAAATGATGGTTATGATGCCAGCCGTATTTTAAATGATGCCTTTTTAAAAGAAATGCGTGGTAAAATTGAAGGGGATATGACAGTGTCAGTACCTCATCAAGATGTGTTAATCATAGGTGATATTCGTAATGAAGCAGGTTATGATGTACTAGCCCAAATGACGATGCATTTCTTTACTGTAGGTACAGTGCCAATTACATCGCTGTCATTTATATATGAAGATGGCGATTTAGAGCCAATCTTTATATTAGCTAAAAACAGAGTGAAAAAGGAGCAAGAGAAAAAATGATTGTATCATACAACAAAGCACACGTTGGAGACGTATTACTCGTTCAATTATCAACAGAATCAATCGTAAAAACTATTTTAGAAAAACACGGAGATTTAGTTCTATTAAAAGAAGAATCTACTGGCGAAGTAAAAGGATTTAACCTTTTTAACGCGAGCGAACATATGCCAATTGAACAGCAAGGTAATGTTGAAATTACGGAAGAGCTAGTAGCAGCAATTGATGCAGCTATTGCTAAAAATGGTGCAGTAGTAAATTTAGATGTTGACTTAACACCAAAATTTGTTGTTGGTTTAGTAGAAGAAAAAGAAAAACACCCAAATGCAGATAAATTAAATATTTGTAAAGTAAATGTTGGAGATGAAACATTACAAATAGTTTGTGGCGCTCCAAACGTTGAAGCAGGACAAAAAGTAGTTGTAGCAAAAGTAGGGGCAGTTATGCCTTCAGGTATGTTAATCAAAGATGCTGAACTACGCGGCGTACCTTCTTCAGGGATGATTTGTTCAGCGCGCGAATTAGCAATACCAAACGCTCCCCAAGTAAAAGGGATTTTAGTACTTGATAATGATACAGTTGCAGGTACACCTTTCCAAGCGTAAATATTTGTTAAATCGACATCCCTTGATTACAGGGGTGTCGATTTTTAATTTTGTAACAAAAAAGAAATAATTATTTTAATATAAAAAATAAATTGAGAAAAATGGTAATTTTCTAGTGCATTCTTTCTCTTCTCATTGCATAGTCAGCGTTATTACTGATAAAATGAATGCATCGATTTGGAAAAGAGTGATTCTTATGAAATGGTTTAAAAATGTAGTTGCTCGTATTATGGGTGACGAAGTCGAAGAATATGATAATGAAAAAAAGTTTAATGATGAGAGAATAGAAACAAAAGATACATATAAAGAAGAATATATAGAACATGAATTTGAAACAATACAACAAGAAGATCATATTCCTGCGTTTTTACGAAAAAGAGATGCTTTTCGTTTCCCGTTAATTTCTGATGCTGAGCGTTCGCAAATGATACAAAAAGAAAATCCAAGCAAGCAAGTGCCACCACAATCAAATAAACAAGTTAGACCAAAAGCGCAACCACTTCAACAAGATCAATGGCAGAAACAG
Organism: Viridibacillus sp. d25.2; assembly: GCF_055456015.2. Lineage (NCBI taxonomy): Bacteria > Bacillati > Bacillota > Bacilli > Caryophanales > Caryophanaceae > Viridibacillus > Viridibacillus sp. d25.2. The sequence continues at coordinate 1,158,338 of NZ_CM196652.1, forward strand.
CGACAAAAGCAACAACAGGATCGTTTCCAACCATCATCTAATAACCAAGTAACATCGCAAAATAGAAGGTCACCATTTCAAGGTCAGGCACAGCAAAGTCAGGAGCCTACTCCTTTCGAAACGCGTGAGCAACCAAGACCTACGTCTAGGAATCGCTATAACGAGGTGCCAAAAAAGCAAGAGCGTATTAATCCATTTAATCCAACGCCAAGTTATGATACAACCGCACCTTATAAGGAACGTCCAAGTTCTTCGCCTAGCCGTAGATTGATTGAGAGTGAAAGTCAAACTGCAGCTACTACAGTGCCAGAGCAGGTGAAAAAGCAAAAATTCAAACCCACAAATGTTCCGTCACCCGTTTACGGTTTCCAAAAGCCACCTGGGCGCTCGGTGCATAATCAGCTAGCGAACCAAGTATCAAATGAGATAAATGAGTCGGATGATAATTTAGCAGTAACACAACAAAATTCTGCAGAAATAATGGAGTCACTATCTCACCCTGCTTCAATAGTACAAGCTGTTGTAGATACAGAAGTGAATAAAGTCCAAGGTATCGTTGAAACAGAAGTGGAAGAAGCCCAAGGTATCGTTGAAACAGAAGTGGAAGAAGCCCAAGATATCGTTGAGACAGAAGTGGAAGAAACCCAAGCTATCGTTGAGACAGAAGTGGAAGAAGCCCAAGCTATCGTTGAGACAGAAGTGGAAGAAACCCAAGTTATCGATGAGACAGAAGTGGAAGAAGCCCAAGGTATCGTTGAAACAGAAGTGGAAGAAGCCCAAGCTATCGTTGAGACAGAAGTGGAAGAAACCCAAGCTATCGTTGAGACAGAAGTGGAAGAAGCCCAAGCTATCGTTGAGACAGAAGTGGAAGAAACCCAAGTTATCGATGAGACAGAAGTGGAAGAAACCCAAGCTATCATTGAAACAGAAGTGGAAGAAACCCAAGCTATCGTTGAGACAGAAGTGGAAGAAACCCAAGCTATCATTGAGACAGAAGTGGAAGAAACTCAAGTTATCGTTGAGACAGAAGTGGAAGAGGCCCAAGCTATCGTTGAGACAGAAGTGAATGTTGACCAAGCAATTACTGTGGCAGAAATGATAGAAGCGCAAGCTATTAATGAAACAAAAGGTATGGAAGTACAACCTTTAAAAGTTGCAATTGACTCAGGCATGACTGCATCCGCTTTAAAAATGGCAGAATCAAATAGTTCAGCTACTGATTGTGATGAAAATCCCTCTCCGGTCACTATGCATTATGTGGAAGCGCCATTCCAGCAACAGTCAATATCTGTTGCAATAAAAGAGCGAGATGAAATTGTAGAACAAAATTTAGAAGTAAATTTAGTTGGGCAGGCACAAACTTCCATAGAAGAGATTACTATAGAAGAAAAACCAACCATTGTCGAAGAACTTCTTCACCGAGCGGAAGAGCCTGAAGATGAGTATTCAAGAACAGATGGTGAAATTGTAGAAGCATCTATAAAGCCATCTGAAAATGTAAATCAGATTGAGGAATCATTATCTTCCGAAGAGGGAGAGTACCTACAGCCGGTGGCAGAGTCAATAAAAAAAGAACAAAGTAAACTTCCATTTAATGTTCTCATGTTAAAAACAGATAAAGAGAAGTGGGCACTGAAAGAAGCAACTACTAAGCAATTCTTAAAAACGAGCGTAGATGAGACTGTACTTCCTTCGGTCGCAAAAGAGCAACCTTTGGAAACGATTATTACAGAAATCCCTGTACAACAACCTATATTAGAAGCAAATACGGCGCCTGACTATCAAGAAATTGCGACAACAACAGTTGAATCAGTAAATGAACATGTAATTGAAGAGCCTATGCCATCACGGATTAACGAAAACCTTGATGAATCTCTAAGGTATTTAGAGTCACCAGAAGAAAAAACAGAGGATTTTGAATGGATGGATATGCAAGGTGAGAAACTAATTGAAGCACTCTCTTATTTTCAAGTAAAAGGGGAGATTGTTCAAATTGTGCAAGGGCCTGCAGTAACGCAATTTGAAATCACAGTTGGTCACGGTACTAAAGTGAGCAAAATTCGTAACTTAGCAGATGATTTGAAACTTGCTCTTGCTGCGAGGGACATACGTATTCAAGCACCGATACCAGGGAAGAGCTCAATCGGAATAGAAATTCCAAACCAAAAATCACGACCAGTACGTATTTCTGAGATAGTTGGTGACCAGTTATTTATTGATTCAGATTCACCTCTCGAAGCGGCTTTAGGTTTAGATTTAACAGGAAAACCGGTGACACTTGATCTTCGTAAAATGCCTCATGGATTGATTGCAGGCGCAACAGGGTCTGGTAAATCTGTTTGTATTAACTCAATTTTGGTTAGTCTATTATTAAAAGCAAGCCCTCAAGATGTAAAGCTGCTATTAATTGACCCTAAAATGGTGGAATTGGCTGCATTTAATCATATTCCTCATTTAGTGAGTCCAGTGATTACCGATGTCAAAGCAGCTACTGCAGCTTTAAAATGGGCTGTAGAGGAAATGGAAAGACGTTATCAATTATTTGCACATGTTGGAGCAAGAGATATTAAGAGATACAATGTAATGGTTGAAGAAGAACGTAAATTTTCATTGAAAATGCCGTATCTAGTTATTGTCATTGATGAATTAGCAGATTTAATGATGATGGCTCCTACTGATGTAGAAGAGGCTATTTGTCGAATTGCTCAAAAAGCAAGAGCTTGTGGTATTCATTTAGTACTTGCAACTCAACGCCCATCTGTAGATGTTATTACAGGGCTTATTAAGTCTAATATACCAACACGTATTGCTTTCTCTGTATCATCGCAAATTGATTCACGTACAATATTGGATAGCCAAGGTGCGGAACGGTTGTTAGGTCGAGGTGATATGTTGTATTTAGGAAATGGCATGTCTGCTCCTATTCGCGTGCAAGGTACCTTTGTAACGGATGAAGAGATAGAAGCAGTAACAGACTATATGCGTTCCTTGGGTGAACCGGAATATATTTTTGAACAAGAAGAATTGTTAAGAAAAGCTGAGGCTGTTGAGGAACAAGATGAATTATTTGAAGAGGCATGCCGTCATATTTGTGAGCAAGGTACGGTCTCGACGTCTTCTTTACAAAGAAAATTCCATATCGGCTATAATCGAGCGGCCAGATTAGTAGACATGATGGAGGCTCAAGGATTTATCTCCGAGTCAAAGGGTACAAAACCACGTGATGTCTTTTTGAAAACACAAGATTTGGAGAATCTCTTTAATAACGGATATGACGAAATGTAAATTATTCATGACTAATGACTTATTATTTGTGAATAATAAAAGTGAAAGAGTGGGAATTATCGTTTATTTTAGAAGTGTAGTAATCCATGTTATAATGTAATATGTTTTAAAGATTTGATTAATCAAGGGTAAGGAAACTTTCCCGGGAGGTTTCAACATGACAGTTTATCATTTTACAGGAATTAAAGGATCAGGAATGAGTTCACTTGCACAAATTCTATTTGATTCAGGTGAGACGGTTCAAGGTTCCGATATCGAAACATACTTTTTTACTGAAGATCCACTAAGAAAGCGCAATATTACCATCTTGCCTTTTGATGAGAACAACATTCAAACAGGAATGATTGTAATTGCGGGTAATGCTTTTACGGACGAGCACCCAGAGTTAGTAAAAGCCCGTGAAATCGGTGTAGAAGTAATTCGTTATCATACATTCCTAGGGGAATATTTAGAACAATATACATCAGTCGCTATTACAGGAGCCCATGGTAAAACTTCAACAACAGGTTTAATGTCTCATGTGTTAGAAGGAGACAAGCCGACTTCTTTTTTAATTGGTGATGGTACTGGTGGCGGAGCAGTAGGCGCTCAAAACTTCGTAATGGAAGCATGCGAATATCGTCGACATTTCTTAGCTTATCATCCAGATTATGCAGTGATGACGAATATTGATTTTGATCACCCTGACTATTATAAAGACATAGATGATGTGTTTGATGCGTTTCAATCAATGGCATTACAAGTGAAAAAAGCTATTATTGCTTGCGGTGACGATGAACACTTACAAAAAATTCAAGCCAATGTACCAGTCGTATTTTACGGTTTAGGTTCTGAAAATGATTTTGAAGCACGTAATGTAGAAAAAACGACTGAAGGTTCTACCTTCGATGTTTTCGTACGTAACGAATTCTATAGTAAGTTCCATATTCCGATGTTTGGAGATCATAATGTACTAAATACACTTGCTGTGATTTCTTTGTGCCATTATGAAGGAGTTCCTGCTGAAACGATTCAAGCTCGTTTAAGTACTTACGATGGTGTTAAACGTCGTTTTACAGAGACAGCAATTGGCGCACGCACATTAATTGATGATTATGCTCATCATCCAACAGAGATTAGAGCGACGATTCAATCTGCACGCCAAAAATACCCGGATCGCGAAGTTGTAGCTATTTTCCAACCACATACATTTACACGTACGCAAGCATTTTTACAAGATTTTGCGGATAGTTTAAGTGAAGCAGATAGTGTTTATCTTTGTGATATTTTCAGCTCTGCGCGTGAAAAATCAGGTGCACTGTCTATACAAGATTTAGTAGATCTAATTGAAGGCAGCGATTTATTGAAGTTAGAAAATATTCCTTCTTTAGTTGAGCATAAAGATTCGGTATTCTTGTTTATGGGCGCAGGAGATGTTCATAAATTCCAAGAAGCATTTGAAGTACTTTTATTAGAAGGAAACGCATAATACAAGCGCAAATATATTAGAAAACAGTTTAATCTCTAGTAGAGGCTAAGCTGTTTTTTTTTATGGAAAATTCTTTATTTTTGTAGTATAGTGATGATGATTAGCAGGATTTAGCAATGTTTTGTTGAATGTATTGTAATATGTAATGTTTAAATACATTCATTTTGTGGGAACTTAAATGTATATAGTTAGGAGGGTGTAAGATGATAGTTATTTTGTATATAGCAGCATTAGTTGCAGCGATTGGGTTCCTTGTTTTATGTATTGGTTTAGCGATGACATTAAATTCGTTGAAAACGACATTAAATAATGTAGCGAATACAATGGCTGGAATTGAAGGCCAAATGCAAGGGATTACACGTGAGACAACAGGTTTATTAGAAAAAACGAATAGTTTGGCAGAGGATATTCAAGACAAATCTAAGCAACTGAATACGGTAGTACAAGCCGTAAAAGGTTTTGGAGATTCAGTAAATGGATTGAATAATTCAGTGCAACAAGTAACATCTTCTATTTATTCTAACGTTTCGAAAAACAGCGATCAAATCGCACAAGTTATTCAATGGAGTAACGCTTTTATGGGAATACGTGGTAAGATGAAAGAGCGTAAAGCAAACAGTGAGACAGTCACGGTGAATACACCAGATGCAACTGTTAAAAGACAAAGAAGAAAATAAGATTTTGGGAGGCGCTAGGTATGTCAGAACAAAAACCGAATTACAATGATGTGAGAAATAATTATGATGTTTATGGTAACCAAGGAATTGAGGGTTCGGAAGTGAATGCTTACTTACCACAACCTTATGAACATAAAGCTGAATCTCTCTACGACGAATCAAATGTAAACGTAAAAGATTTTGTGATCGGTGCATTTGTAGGTGGTATTGTTGGGGCTGCTACAGCGTTATTTTTAGCTCCTAAAACAGGTAAAGAATTGCGTGAAGATGTGGCAACACAAGCGAGCCAAATCAAAGAAAAAAGTATTGAGCTTTCTACCACTGCAAAGGAAAAATCAGCTCAAATTTCAAAAACGCTTCAAGAACAATCAGGTCAACTAGTTGATAAAGTAAAATCAATTAAAACTAAAACAACTCAGCCATTGGATGATGGAACGGTTTCTTTTGAAGGTGAAGAGCCATTAGATATCATGGAAACAATGGAAAAAACGATTGCAGAATATGAAGCTGAAACTAATGAGCCAACAGCTGTTAGTTTGGCTCTTGAAGAAGCAGTTGAAGTAGTCGAAGCTGAAAAGCAAGAAGCAGAAGCTGAAACAACAAAAAAATAGATAATGTACTAATAGTAAAAGCTATCTCAAAGTTCGTTAGAAGAACATTTGAGATAGCTTTTTTTCGTTATTTATAAGATTTGTTGCTTTACTTTACTTAATGTAATAGAAAGTCGATCACCACCGAAAATTTCTGCGTCGAATTTTGAAGGTTTTTCATTACGTAATATTGAAAAAGATCCCTTGAAGTCTGTTGGTAATTGCCAATTTGAAAAACGGAATACATCTTGATAAATCCAATTACTAGTATCTTTTGTGACAAATTGAATTTTAGCACCGTTTGATATAACATCTGATTTACGAGCAATTTCTCCATTTATATAAACTGTCATACAAGTTTTAAACATCTCTAATGTTTCATCTTGGAATGTAACGATTATACGGTCCTCTAATTGCATGTTAAGACACTTAGTGATTAATTCAACTGTCGGCAATTCGGTCAATTGAAGTGTTATGCGGTCATTACTTTTTATAGAATAGTGTAGTTTTGTTGGCAGACTATTAAGTGATAAACTACACGCGAATTCTGGTAAATTTACAGGCTTGTTATCAACATAGATTGTAAATGGTGTTAGTCGTTTTGTTAGAACTTGATTGTTAGTCCAATGCAAAATTTCTTCAATGGTATCGGCTGTTTTAATAGACACAATATCACGATCATTCAATTGCGTATCCAATGAGACTGTTTGACCGTTTACCATGATTTTCGGCTGTATTTCGTAGGGTAGATCTTGAATATAAACTTTTTTTATACTAGCGTCATCTAGTATATCTTTCACCGAAGCTTGAGCAGGTGCTCCGTTTTCGCCTTCTTTTAACTCGATGATATCACCATTTTGGATAAGATGTTTGGTGTTTGCTTTTTTACCGTTGACGAAAATTTCAGTTGGACTGCCATGACCACCAGGTATATAGATATCCTGATCGTTTACTTTAATTGAAAGAGCTAATCCTGGTTTACCGTATAATTTAGTAGCTAACACATTGGCTGCAAGTAATGCGTCTGAAACCGTCATCTCTTTTAATTCAAATAAACGGATGATTTGTTTGTTTACTTCCACTGTCATATATTTTATTGGTGCTCGTTTTGCTGCTATGGCAATACCAATTGGTGTTACAAGCTCTGGCGAAGCGGGAACATGATCTTCTCTTGTGAGTTGTTGAATGGCATCTATATTTCGAACAGCAACCCGATTTTCAGGTAATCCCAATATTTTACAGATTTCTACAGGTAAATCAGGTGTTAAACTGCCCCCACCTACTAGTAAAACAGCTTTTGGTGCAATTCGATTATTTAATCGTAAAATTTCAGTGCCTATCGCTGTAGCAAGTTGTACGACTGCCGGACGTAATTTTTCCATAATTTCAGAGCGTGGGTAGAATTGATCGAAACCTAATATATCTTGGATATTAATTTCTTCTTGTGTAGCTATTTCTCTTTTTGCTTTTTCAGCAACAGGGAAGTCTAGCAAATAATGATCACTTAATGCCTCTGTGATCTCATCACCAGCTGTAGGTACCATCCCATATGCTACAACTGTACTCTTATCTGTAATGGCTATATCTGACGTACCTGCACCTATATCCACTAGTGCAACATTTAAACGTCGCATCGAAGGAGGAATTAACGCATTGATAGCTGCGATTGGTTCAAGGGTTAATGCTTCCATCTCTAAATTTGCACGTTTAAGGGCCGCTAACAGAGATTCTACGACGACTCTAGGCAAGAAGGTAGCAATTACTTCCACTGAAGCTTCTTCGCCTTGTTGGTCAATTAAACTGCCAATTTCTTCATTGTCTAAACGATAGTATAATACCGAGTAACCAACACAATAATAATGACTACTACTATTTTTTTCTTCTTTATGTTGTAATAGTTGTTGCTGAGCTTGTTGAACAGCAGCAAGTTCTAAACGACTAATGTCATCTTCAGTGAAAGCAAGTCGGTTTTTTATATTAATTGTGACAGTAGCTTGTTCAGTTTTTAAAGCTCTACCAGCAGCAGCAACACTTACTTTATGAAGAGGTCCATGTTTCTCTTCAAGTTGTGTTTTAATTTTCTCTATTAAAGTAGCTACATGTAACACATTATGTATTTGGCCATCTACCATGGCACGTTCCTTGTGTTCTTCAATCATTAAATCGACAACGTGGAAATTTTCATCTTGTTCTTCTATAATTATTCCGACTACAGAGCGTGTACCTATATCTAATGCAAATAGCTTAGACATTGCGATTTGCCACGTCCTTTCATGTTCATTTAAAGTAATTTACTTCGGCGCGTTGAAGCGCTAAAGAAATAATTCGTGACTTTTTAAAATATATTGATTATAATAGTCATATTATTTAAAAATGTATCACAGTTTTCAGTCTACTGAAAGTGCCTGATACGAGAAAGCGAGGAGAAACGCAATGAGTCATCAAAATTTAGATCACTTACGTGACCGCGTAGACGCATTAAACCTTGAAATTTTAAGTTTAATTAACGAACGTGCAGAAATCGTACAAGAAATTGGTAAGATTAAAGAAAAACAAGGTGTTAATCGTTATGATCCTCTTCGTGAGAGACATATGTTGAACCTATTAAAAGAAAATCATAAAGGTCCACTTAGTCAAGGTACGATTGAACATATTTTCAAAGAGATTTTTAAATCAGCATTAAAATTACAAGAAACAGATCATAAAAAAGAATTACTAGTATCTCGTAAACGTAAGCCAGAGGATACAATTGTTAATATTAACGGAGAAGCAATTGGAACTGGAGAACCAACATTCGTATTTGGGCCATGTGCGGTCGAATCGTATGAGCAAGTAGCAGCAGTTGCTGAATCGATTCAATCTAAAGGCTTAAAAATGATTCGTGGAGGAGCTTACAAACCGCGTACATCTCCATACGACTTCCAAGGTTTAGGTCTTGAAGGTTTGAAAATTTTAAAACAGATTTCAAAAGAATATGGTTTAGCTGTAGTTTCTGAAATTGTTACACCTTCACATTTGGATGAAGCACTAGATTACATCGATGTTATCCAAATCGGTGCACGTAATATGCAAAACTTTGAATTATTAAAAGCAGCAGGAGCGACAAATAAACCTGTACTGTTAAAACGAGGTTTAGCAGCAACAATTGATGAATTCATCAATGCTGCAGAATACATTATCTCAAAAGGTAATGATCAAATTATTCTTTGTGAACGTGGTATTCGCACATACGAAAAAGCGACACGTAACACATTAGACATTTCAGCAGTTCCGATTTTAAAACAAGAAACGCATTTACCAGTGTTTGTTGATGTAACACACTCAACTGGTCGTCGCGATTTACTATTACCATGTGCTAAAGCAGCCATTGCTATTGGAGCAGACGGTGTCATGGCAGAAGTTCACCCAGATCCAGCAGTAGCATTATCGGATGCTCAACAACAAATGAGCATTCCACAATTCGACGAATTTTACGAAACACTTCAAAAGTTCATGAAATCTTACGAAATTCAAGCATAATAGAGGGTGACGATTCAAATTACTTGAATCGTCACTTTTCTTTTGTTGAAAAATCTTTACGAACTGTCGTATCATAAAAAGAAGAAAAGAAAAGGAGGTCATCAAGTGACCGTTACAATTTATGATGTTGCACGTGAAGCAAATGTTTCTATGGCGACAGTTTCGCGTGTCGTCAACGGCAACCCAAACGTTAAGCCGTCAACTAGAAAAAAAGTTCTTGATGTAATTGAACGCTTAGAATATAGACCAAATGCGGTTGCTCGTGGCTTAGCAAGTAAAAAAACGACGACAGTAGGCGTTATCATTCCGGATATATCTAATATTTTCTATGCTGAACTTGCGAGAGGTATTGAGGATATCGCGACAATGTATCGCTATAATATTATTTTATCGAATTCTGATCAACGAGAAGATAAGGAACTACAATTATTAGATAATATGTATGGTAAGCAAGTTGATGGAATTGTTTTAATGAGCGAACAAGTTACAAAAGAGCTATTAGATAAAATGGGTCATTCACCCGTACCAATTGTTTTGGCAGGTTCAATTGATGAAACAAAAGAAATACCATCAGTAAATATCGATTATTTACAAGCGGCTTATGAAGCGGTTAGCCGACTAATAGATAATGGCCATAAACGAATTGCTTTCGTATCAGGACCATTCACTTCTACGATTAACCGAGAATATAAATTTGCTGGATATAAGAGGGCGTTAGAAGAAGCTGACATTGAATTTGATGACAAACTAGTTGTTGCTAATGAAGATTCTTATGATAGTGGTATCGAAGATTGGTCAGAGTTAAGCCAGCTTGAAAATGCACCAACAGCTTTCTTTGCAGGTAGCGATGAGCTAGCGATCGGTATTATTCATGGCGCACAAGATACAGGCAAAAAAGTCCCTGAGGAAATTGAAGTGATTAGTTTTGAAAACTCTAAGCTAGCACGTATGGTACGACCTCAATTAACAAGTGTTGTATTACCGTTGTATGATATTGGTGCGGTTTCAATGCGCCTATTAACTAAGTTTATGAACAAAGAAACAGTGGAAGATGGAATCGTTATACTTCCACACCGTATTGAAGAACGAGATTCAGTAAAATAAATAAGTGCTTCAATAAAAAAAGGATTGCCTCTAACGTCTTGAAAAAGACGTCAGTAGCGATCCTTTTTGTGTAGAATTAGCTTTGAATAGAACGAATCATGTATAATGCTTTTTCTAATATTTGATGATTTTTTTCTGCGATTTCTGCTTTTCGTGGCACTTCATTATACATATTATCTGAATCCATCCAAGTAGGTATAAGGGTGACAGGCGATTCAGGTTGCCACTTCTCTAACCAAGTAGACGGGAGCGGTCCATCAGGAGCTTTTTGGTCAGTCATTTCTGTCCAAATAAGTGACCATGCTCTTGGAACAACACGCCAGATATCATAGCCTCCACCACCGACTGCTATCCACCGACCATCGCAATATTTATGCGCTAACTCATGAGCAATCCGTGGAATTTCTTTATAAATCTTCATTGAACAATACAGGTGAGTTAAGGGGTCAAAATAATGTGCATCAGCACCATTTTGTGTCAATATTACATCTGGCTTGAAATGAGCGACAATCTCTCTAAAGGCAGTTTCATATATATCCAAAAATGACTCATCTTCTGTGAAAGCATCAATCGGTAAATTGAAGGATGTACCATGACCTTCGCCAGTTCCTCTTTCTGTAACGTTTCCAGTACCAGGGAATAGGTAACGACCTGTTTCATGAATAGAAATAGTGCACACATTTGGATCATCGTAGAAGCTCCACTGAACACCGTCACCATGATGTGCATCTGTATCGATATAGAGTACTCTAGCATTGTATTTTTGTTGCATATACTTAATGGCTACAGTACTGTCATTATAAATACAAAATCCCGATGCACGACTTTTAAAACCGTGATGAAGTCCACCACCTAGATTAGCAGCATGCTTAGCTTTTCCTTGCATCACATAATCACATGCCGTTAGGGTGCCACCGACGATATGAGCACTCGCTTCATGCATATAAGGGAAGATTGGTGTATCCTCTGTGCCAATACCATACTGTTCACCCTGTTCATTTGTTATTTCACCACGGCTAGCTTTTTTTACAATATCTACATATTTTTCTTCGTGACCAAGGAGAATTTCTTCATCTGTTGCGATACGCGGTTCAATAATATCTGCTTTATTTAAGGCACCAAGTTCATTTAGTAAATCTACTGTTAAAGTTAGTCTTTTTTGATTAAAAGGATGAGTGTCAGAAAATTTATATCCAAGTTGGTTATCCGAGTAGATGAATACTGCGTTCTTTGCTACAGTTTCATGCCCGGCATATTTGGCCATAGAACATCAAACCCTTCTTTTCGTAAGTCCTCAATGATGGATAGAGGATTCATGATTTTTACTCGGATAGATAGTATTTTCATATCATCAAACTTTTTATCTGGATATACTAATACACTCAATACACTCGCGTGGTGCTTATGGAATACTTTTGTTACTTCAAATAATATGCCAACGATATCTGGTACACGAATTTCAATATGTGAGCTTGGTTTATTTGCTCCTGTTAATTCAATGTAGTTATATAGTAAGTCTGTTCCTGTTACAATTCCTACTAACTTTCCTCCACTAATGATAGGTAAACAGCCAATGCGTTGTTCATAAAAAATAATAGCGATTTCTTCGACGAAATCAAGTGGGTGCCCGACAATAATATTTTTTTTCATAATATTTTCTAACGGTTGGTTATAGATATCTCCGTCGGATATTTTGTGCAGTGAAGAGGGAAGAGCGTTTTTTATATCTCTTTCTGTCACCAAGCCAACAACTTCGTTAGCTGCGTTTGTAATAGGTAAATGACGAATCCGTTCTTTTTTAAGTAACTGAACTGCCTCCTTAATAGTGCTGGATGGTTGTAAGGAAAACACAGTTGTATTCATGATTTCTTCAACAATCATAGACAAAATCCCCTTTGTTTAGTTGTTTAGTACATGAAACGGCTTTTAAAACGTAACTGATCAAATTTTTGAATTGATTCATTATCAACTCTACTACCAATTCGTGCCATTAGGCAATTTGCAGGGTGTGAAGAGATTTCAGGTTCGTCAGTGGCGAAGTTCTCTAGACCTCCTGCATTCATCATTTTCTCCATAATCTTACGATATTCCCAGACATTTAGTCCTGTTCTTTTTAAATCCCAGTGCCAATAATATTCGGTCGTAATAATGATATAGTCTTCCATCGCATCATCCATCATAGATACGCGAAGTATTTGTTTGCCTACGCCTGTTCCGCGAAATTCTGGTATGACTTCGATTGCTCCTAGTTCAATTAAATTTTCCATTTTCCCTTCAGACCAACGTTCTAATGGATCAGGATATAAAAAGGTTGCATAACCGACGATGGTATCCTCATTACGAGCAATAATAATACGTCCTTCCGGTAATTTTGCTATTCCTATTAGCGCTTTAAATTGTTGTTTAGCAACACGAAAAGCTGTTAAATCCTCATGGAACTTTAGTTTTTCTAATTGTTCAGGAGGGATAGGACCTTCAACTACAATTTCACCTGATTTCGTATCCATATTAACGTCATAATAAGTTTTGATATATTCCATTATTTCACCGCCTTACAAAGATATTGTATTTCAATTATACATGAATGAAAAAGAGAATAATCACACAAATGAGAAAATTATATGTCTAGTGTCGTAAGTTTGTGTAGCTTTAAAAAGATGAACAAGGAAGTTTAAGTATAACTGGATGGTATAAGAAAAGAGCATTCTACATATATGTAGAATGCTCTTTTTGAAGGATTAATTGTTGTTACCAGTGCCATTATTTTCAGTGCCAGTATTTTTGTCTTTATCCTTACCTTTATCGGTGCTTGGGTTTTTGTCTTTATCTTGCTCAGTTGAATTGTCTTTATCTGTTGTCGGCTTTTTATTGTCTGTACTAGGTTTCTCATTTTGGTCTTTGTTTTTGTCTTTATCGGTATTCGAATTCGGATTTGAATTCGGATTTGAATTCGAAGAATTGTTATTTGGCTGTGTATCTTTGTCTTTATTTTTATCTTTATCCGTGTCTTTATCTTTTTCATCTTTGATAGTAGGATTAAGTTTTTCTTTCTCTTTCGACGATAGAATACCTGAAGGATCACCGCCAAAGATACCCAACATACGAGAGATAAAGTCAGGATTTAAGCCACCACTTGAATTGAAACTATCATCTGGACTAGTAGGTAGCATTACTTGCGAGTTAAATAAGTCAGTACGTGAGAAGCCCGCTTTTGAACACGCTGATGATAATGCTCGTCCAGACAAACCACAGAATGTTTGGCTTACTACACCTGCAGGAGCAGAGAAGCGTTTACCAGATGCTGTAGCTAATTTAGGATTAGAATCATAAACAGAGTTCATCAGTTTAGCCCATAACATATTTATACGAGTACTTGGTTGCAAGTAGGTCTCATTGTATTGATTAAGTGTTTGAGGAGTATCATAACCCATCCATACACCTAGTGAAATGTCTGGATTGTACCCAACCAACCAAACGTCATTATAATCTTGAGCTGTACCTGTTTTAGCTGCGAAGTCTGCACTAAATTTCAGTCCAGCATTTGCTGTAGTTCCAGTTCCTTGTTTCAATACATCACGCATCATATCCGTAATGATATATGAAGTTTGTGGACTGTATACTTGTTTCGCTTTAGATTTGTGTTTATATACAGTTTTACCGTCTGAATCAACAATTTTTGAAATCATATATCCATCTACGAATTTACCGCCATTTGCGAAAGTCGCAAATGCATTTGTATTTTCTTCAACTGTTACACCGTATTTAAGTGCACCGATTGAAGTTGCGTAGTTTGTATAATCACTTGCATCTAAATTTGAGAAGCCATTTTTGGCAAGTAAATCAGCTGGTCTACGATTCATGATTTGGCTATATAGTCGAATGGCTGGTAAGTTTTGCGAATCTTGTAATGCTTCACGTGCCGAAATAATACCCCGGTTATCACTTACAGTATAGTTTTTCGGAGACCATCCAGGGATGCTAAATTCCACATCGACTACTGGACTACCTGCACCAATTAAGCCGTATTCAATTGCTGGTGCGTATACTAACAGTGGTTTCATAGTAGAACCATTTGAACGTTTTGCTTGTGTCGCGTGGTTTAACTCTATCAATTTAAAGTCACGGCCACCGATAAAGCTTAAAATTTTACCTGTTTTGTTTTCCATGACGATACTACCAACTTGTACAGGTACATCAACTTGTTTACTTTTTCCAGTCTCTGAATCTGTAACTGTCTTTTTAAATGTAGCACCGTAATAGGCAAAGTTGTCTTTTACATTTTGCATATTGTCATACATTTTCTTGTCAATCGTAGAGTATATCTTGTAACCTTTTGATCGCAATTCACGATCTGCTAAGATTGTATACTTTTCTTTTAATTTCTTTTCATTTTTTAAACGTTTTGGATCTAAGCCATCTTTTTTAGCTAAAATTGTAGCCATTATATCTTTTGCACGGCTTTCAATTTCATACGTTACATATGGATACTTTTCTTCCGGGCGAAGTTCAGATTTACGGAAATCTTTTTTTATTTTGTATTTCAATGCTTTTTTATATTGCTTGTCCGTAATATAACCAGTTTCATGCATACGATACAAAACAGTTTTCATACGATTAACACCAAGTGCTAATGCTTTTTTATCTTTAAGTTGTCCTTGCTGTGTAAATGGCGTATAGGCATATGGTGATTGTGGAATACCTGCAATATAAGCAGCTTGTGCAAGGTTAAGATCGTTAGCTTTTTTGTTGAAAATTCCTTCAGCTGCTGTTTCGATTCCAGCAATATTACGTCCAGATGAATTTCTACCATATGGAATAATATTTAAATAAGCTTCTAAAATTTCATCCTTTTCCATGAAACTCTCAAGACGCATTGCTAGTAATAATTCCTTCGCTTTACGTTCATATGAAACTTCATTCGTTAAAATTTGGTTTTTGATTAATTGTTGCGTTAATGTTGAACCACCAGTTTGTGTAGCAGAGTTCGTTACATCTTGTAACAATCCACGGAAAACTGCTTTTGGCACAATTCCGTTATGTTCGTAGAAGTACTCATCCTCTGTAGCCAGAACCGCGTTAATTACAAAAGGCGAGATCTTATCTAGAGTTGTTTCACGTCGTTCTAAGTCCGAACGCATTTTACCTAAATATTTTCCACCTGCGAAGTAGAGATCACTCGTTTCATCGTAAGTTAAAATATCACTACGCATTTCAGCCTTCGCTCGTAAAGGCTCTTCTTTTACGAGGGAGGCAAAATATCCAGCGCCAATAGACCCTACGAATACAAAACCTACAACTGCTAATATGATAAATAATAAACATAAATTCCAGATTACGCTTGATGTTATACGTATGGTTTTCATCCATCTCACAGAAGTCATTTCTTGAATGCGATTGTCTATTTTTTCAACCCATTTTTTAAATTGTTCTATCACTAAATCGACCTCCTAAAATCTCGTTAATTATACCATAATTGAATTATGACTAATAATATTTATTGACAATGAATCTAAATGAAGTACAATAGTCATTAATAGTTTTTCGAGCGTTGAAAAGTGCGCAGTAGTGAACATATTCCCTGTATAGAGAGCTAGCGGTTGGTGAAAGCTAGTCACAATATGGACACGAATTACACATTTGGAGCGAGAACGTATGCGTCGCGTTAAGACGTATGAGCCGGAAGAATCATTTTTTCTTCAAGCTGGGTGGTACCGCGTTAAATTGTGATTAACGTCCCTGCATATTTATATGCAGGGACTTTTTTATTTATATTAGGAGGTAAGGAATATGACAAATCCATTATTGGAAGATTTACAGTGGCGTGGCCTACTGTACCAACAAACAGATGCTGAAGGCATGGAAAAATTATTAAACGAGGAATCTGTTTCTTTGTATTGTGGTGTTGACCCAACTGCTGATAGTATGCATATCGGACATATTGTTCCACTACTTACTTTAAGAAGATTCCAAATGGCAGGTCACGAACCAATTCTATTAGTCGGTGGTGCTACTGGTATGATAGGTGACCCATCAGGTCGTTCTGAAGAGCGCCAATTACAAACAGTAGAACAAGTAGAGAAAAATGTTCAAGCTATTAAAAAACAATTAGAGCGTATTTTCGATTTCAATTCTGAAAACGGTGCAAAATTGGCAAACAACCGTGACTGGATTGGTTCAATGGATACAATCGAGTTCCTTCGTGACTATGGTAAATTAATCAATGTTAACTACATGCTTGGTAAAGATACAATTTCATCTCGCCTTGATACTGGCCTTTCATTTACGGAATTTGCATACACAATTATTCAAGGTATTGACTTCAACCACTTATACGACAATATGAACTGCCGTATCCAAGTTGGTGGTTCTGACCAGTGGGGTAATATTACAACTGGCCTTGAAGTCATTCGTAAAACACATGAAGAAGAAACAAAAGCATTTGGTATTACAATTCCATTAGTAACAAAAGCAGATGGTACAAAATTCGGTAAAACTGCTGGCGGAGCAGTTTGGTTAGATGCTGAAAAAACATCACCATATGAGTTTTACCAATTCTGGATCAATACAGCTGACTCTGATGTCGTTAAATATTTGAAAATCTTCACATTCCTATCCCGTGAAGAAATCGAAGTATTAGAAGCTGCTGTAGAAACTGAGCCACATTTACGTAAAGCGCAAAAAGCATTAGCTGCTGAAATGACAAAACTAATTCACGGTGAAGAAGGATTAGAACAAGCAATCCGCATCACAGGAGCTTTATTCTCAGGTGATTTAAAAGCACTTTCAGTAGAAGAAATGAAAGTAGCATTTAGCGGTGTACCTTCTGTTGAAATCTCAAAAGAAGATCAAAACATCGTAGATCTAATAGTCGAAGCTAAAATTTCATCTTCAAAACGTCAAGCTCGTGAAGATGTAACAAACGGCGCCATCTCAATTAACGGTGAAAAAATTACAGATTTAGCATACACTGTAGACGCTAAAGACCGCCTAGAGGATGCATTCGCAATCGTAAGAAGAGGCAAAAAGAAATACCACATGGTACAGTTCAACTAAATGCTGAAGCGGCCCGTTTAATCCCGACAAGCACTGAAGCTCTCGAAACAAAAGCGTCATTTCAGCTTTTGTCCGAGAGAGCGGAAGTGACCTCGAGGGATTGGCCGCTGAAGCTGGATATCTGACTAAATGCTGAGGACGCTCGTTTTAAGGAACGTAACCTAAGTACACGGCGTCCTGCCGCAACGGTTACGTGACCCACATCGTGTGGGCCCTCGACAGGCACTGGAGGTCTCGAATCAAAAGCATTACTTCAGCTTTTGACCGAGAGACCGAAGTGACCCGAGAAGCTGGCGTCCGAAGCTGGATATGCTACTTAAGGAAGGCAACCTAAGTACGCGACGTCCTGTCGCAACGGTTGCATGACTAACATCCTGTTAGCCCAAGACGCTCGTTTTAAGGAACGTAACCTAAGTACGCGGCGTCCTGCCGCAACGGTTACGTGACCCACATCGTGTGGGCCCTCGACAAGCACTGGAGCTCTCGAAACAAAAGCGTCATTTCAGCTTTTGTCCGAGAAAAATATGCTAGTGCACAAAGACTACTACTCACTTTAAAGTGAGTGGCAGTCTTTTTTTATCTTTGTGAAGGAGCATAGAACATATAAATATTATGATAATCAAACAAAACTATTCTTTATATAGAGTAGGCTCTTTTGTGCAAAATTAACCCTAATTAATCTTAAAATATTGAAAAATAAGAAGGATTACAAAAAGACTTCCCACTAAATGTGAAAAGTCTTTTACTATTTTTTATTCAGATTATTTTTCAAGTATCCATTCAGGTAAAACTAAATCTCCATACTCTTTTGGATGCAACAAGTTAGCTAACTTCAATGCTCCTTCTAGTAATCTAGGAGAAGGTCGGCAATAGAGCCATTCTTCCATTACATGAAGGCGGTCTAACTTTATGGCAGTCATCTCTAAAGCACCAGGTCTTTTCAGTAGGTGCCCAGGCTTAATTCGGTGATGCTGCACACCGACCCATGCTAAAAATGCATAATCAGGATTTCGATTTAGTACATCGTTCCAATCAGTTTGTACACTAGCTAATTCAACATCAGCAAAGAGATTTAGACCACCTGCGATTTCACTTACTTCAGTCAGCCAGTTGATACCACCTGGCGTGAATATAGGGTTCGGCCACCATTCCCAATATAATGAAGGTTTAATTTCACAACTTTCGCCGATTTTCTTCATATTAGCAACAAAGCCTTCAAATTCAGCAGCTCTTGTTTCAGCGTGCTCGAGTACGCCACATGCTTTACCTAGTATACGTAAATCTTCAGCAATTTCTTGTAGACTATTAGGGTTTAGAACGATATGAGGAATTTTACGATTTTCAAGTTCTTCAATGTTTTTCTCCATTCCAGGAACGCTAAGTGAAGCGAGAACGAGCTCAGGCTCCATGCTTTCAAGCAAATCCATATTAATGGAAAGATCAGGACCAAGGCGTGGTAAATGCTGAATAGCAGATGGCCAATCAGAAAAATCATCGATAGCAATCAACTGATGTTCAAGCTGTAAATAGGTTAGTAGTTCAGTATTGCTAGGGCAAATTGATATGATTTTCATCTATAAAAGACCTCCTTGTTAAATAAAAAAGCCATTCGTTAAGCGTCATTATACCATAACGGTTGGCTATTTTTGGATACAGCGATTACAAGTAGCAGTATGATATTCCATTAGCTTAATTCTTCGTTTCCATTAACTGTTGTTGATTGTTGAATAATCTTCATAGCAGAATTGGGATCATAACCAAGTACCCAATTGCCATTTATATTCGTTTGTGGTACACCGAGATGACCAGTTGCAGACATTAATTCTTGTGCAATTTCAGGCTTTTCTTGAATATTTACTTCCTTATAAGGAATGTTTTGTTCGTTTAGAAAATTTTTCATTAACACGCAATAACCACAATTTGAAGACGAATAAACAGTTACGTCATATGTCATTTCGTATTCCCTCCTTTTATATATACTAATAGGTATTTTCAATATACTACCAGGGGTATTAATTTTCAAATGTTTTGTTTATAGTATATTTACTTGACACAATACCTTTAGGGGTATAATATCTAACTGTTACTCGATATGCTTGAATTGAGGTGATGATAATGGAGTATAACGATCAAATTAAAAATCGATTGAAACGAATAGAAGGGCAGTTAAAAGGTATTATTCGTATGATTGAAGAAGAGAAAGAGTGTAAAGATGTCATCACACAGCTATCTGCTTCTCGATCAGCAATTGATCGTGCAATTGGACTTATTGTAAGTACTAACTTAGTACGTTGCATGGAAGATGAAAATGAGCTTAAAGGAAAAGATAAAGAAACTTTAATTAAAGAAGCTGTTGATCTATTAGTGAAGAGCCGATAATCGTCTCTTCCTTATTTTAACATACTATATACCCGGTGGGGTAAGGAGATAATGAAAATGAAATCAATTTCAGTAGAAGAAGTACAACAATTATTAGAATCTGGTAAAAAATTGAACTTGATAGATGTTCGTGAAGTGGATGAAGTAGCAACGGGCATAATTCCAACAGCTACTAATATTCCTTTAGGTTTAATCGAATTTCGTATGAATGAACTGGATAAATCAAAAGAGTACATTATGGTTTGTCGCTCTGGTGGGCGTAGTGGCAACGCAACAATGTTTTTAGGAAATCAAGGCTTTAATGTAGCGAATATGGATGGCGGCATGTTAGCTTGGGCTGGCAATGTTGAATAATTGAATAAGATTCAGCTATAAGTTCCGTATTAAAGAGTATGTGATTTACATACTCTTTTTTATAATGTACATTTCAGTCATAATCAACTGAACTTGGATCGTTTTAAAGAAAATGCTAATTTTTTTTGTTTTTTCTGTTATTCTATTAAAAGAAGTGTTTTTATTTAATGAGGAGTGTTTTTTTGTAAAATGAATTCTATTGATGAAATGAAAGAAAAAGATCAAATACAACCGTTTTTTTCTATTTGGCTTAATCCGAAAAAGACAGCTAGATTTGTATTGGAAGAAAAATCAATTGGTTATGCCATTATGTTTATTATACTTAGCGGCATTGCGGGTACTATAATTGCAACGTCAGACTCGGAAATATATCCAACTATGCCTATTTGGGGAATTATCATACTATGTACGCTGTTAGGTCCAATTTTAGGTTTACTATCAGTTTCCGTTTCTAGCCTTGTAGTATGGCTGTTTGGTAAACTGTTTGGTGGTCAGGCAACTTATAGAGAAATGTTCAAAGGGCTAAGTATCGTCGGAATTCCGGAACTTTGGTTATTTCCATTTATGTTTATATGGATGGCTTTCTCGCCAGCGACTTATTTTAAAATTGATATAGTTCCTGGAAATGTTTCATTTACGATTATTGCTATAGTAGCATCAATTGCATCAATCATTATTGGAGTTTGGTCAATAGTTATTAACGTAGCTATTGTATCTGAGGTACATCGATTCTCAATATGGCGTGCTGTATTAACTATCTTAATTCCTGGTATTATTTTTATTATTATCCTTATTGCTATAATAGCTGCTATTGTGGGACTCATATTGGCTATTCAAGTATAAATTTTTTGCTCTTTCGTTAAATCGGAAGGGCTTTTTTGTAATAAAAAAACCTTAGAAATTGTTGATAATTCAACATTTCTAAAGGTTTTAAAGCTGTTATGAACTGGATTAGCGAGAGCTCGATTCAAAAAAGATATTAAGAATGGATTAGATATTGAAATTACTACAATTAGCAAATCAAACGATACAGAAGAATACTATAAGAAAGGAACAGGGTTATACCGCATTTTAAAACCATGTTCTGCATATGATGGAAATTAAATGTGTACAAAAATAATAAAGACCAGGTACTCGCAATATAATTGAGTCCTGGTCTTTTAATGTTCTATACAGTTACATCAAAGTTTGATTCTAAAACTTCGTTAAATTATTGATACACGTTCTTTATCTTAATATTCCCTAACTTCAAATGAGGCAATCTTGTCATGTACTATATATTCCGTTACTTTTTTATAAGGCGAAAGTGTTTTTGAAAATTTGAATGTTGAAGTACCCTGAGAACTTTCAAACCAAATTAAGTAATTATTTAAAACTTTATTAGTCACATCATATTCTTTTGTTATGCCATTTACTAAAGTGATACTTAGAATAGCACTCGAATGTTCAGTGTTTTGTTTCTTGACGATAACTGTACAACTAGCTGCTAAATCTGTGTTTTCTATCTTTGCAGTGATAATTGCTTCTCCTTCACGAAGAGCTGTTACATTACCTTCTTGGTCAACAGTCGCAATTGATTCATCACTGCTTGTCCAAATGATTTTTTTATTTGCAGCGTTTTCGGGCAATACGGTTGCTGTAAGTTTATCGTGGCTATCTTCAACTAATTCTAATTTGTATTTATCTAATGAGATTGTTTCAACGTTAGGTTCAGGTTTAATAGTAGCGTCATACCCCCAAAGTTCTAATTCATGAATAGTAAGATTAACTACATTGGTTGTACTTCCATTATTTTTGGTAATATTAATTCTAAAATGCGTAAATGGTTGTTTATTATCTATTTCAAAGGCATTTTCACCATCTTGCCATATAGCATAATTGCTAACACTATCAAGCTTTGTCCAATTAACCCCATCGTTAGATCCTTCAAAAGTCCAAGAATTCGGTAAATTAGACATATAACCAGGATTACTACTTTGGTGTTGCCCATAAAATAAAATATACTTAGTTAATATCTTCGGTGTATCAAATTCATATCCTAGCCAACCCGTTTGTGTATTAGTTCCCCAAGCTTTGAAGTTATTACTAACTGAATAGTGTGGTACTCCGTCAAAAGCTAAAAATGGTTCTAATACTTTGGAACTACTTGTTACTTTACCAGATGGTGCATCATTCGATGTCATTTTTGGAATTAAACTTTCAGAAACTGTAGTCTCTGCTTGTGCAGTACTAGAGAAAATAAAAAATGGTAGACTTAATAAAAATATAAACATTATTTTTTTCATTAAATTTCATCCTCCTTATGATTACTACTCTAGTATATTTTTGGTAATAAATATATAATAAAAAACATGTAGTTTTGATATCTGTCTATCCTCACTAAGTTTTATCTCATAGTAAAAATTTTAAATACATAACAATAGGTAAGCGTGGACTGAAGGTATTGGAAAAACATTAAAGATATTGATGAATACTTCGTTGCATATTCTATTAAAACTCGAGGGGATCATAAGAAAAAACACTATTTAAAAGTAGCTTTACGTAATAAGATGAATGAAAAAGTAAAAATGCGACTAAAGTTAAAATATGATAAAGAGCAATAGCTGATGATGGCTTTTGCTCTTTTTGCTGTCTGATAAGTTAAACATGTCTGCCTGCATGTTATTCCTAAAAATAAATAAGTTCACCCAGCAAAGGTACCAAGGGTTTAAGTGTTTCCCCACAAAATTTTAGCACGAAGAAAACCACCTCTTTGAACTTTCCTCGAGTAAGTCCCACAGATAATAAAGTTGTTTTGAGTAACTTTGGATACTTGGAGAAAAAGAAAAAACCTTGAAACTGTTGATATAACAGTTCCAAGGTTTTGAGATAATCTGCTTTTGGAAAGCAAGAAGATTAACGAGAGTAGTACTCTACGATGTAAGCTTCGTTGATTTCAGCTGATAATTCGCTGCGTTCTGGAAGACGTACAAAAGTACCTTCTTTTTTGTCTGCATCGAATGATAGGTATTCTGGTACGAAGTTGTTTACTTCGATTGCTTCATTAACTACATCAAGGTTTTGAGATTTTTCACGAAGAGAAATCACTTGACCTGGTTTTACGCGGAATGAAGGGATATCAACGCGTTTGCCATCAACCATAATGTGGCCGTGGTTTACTAATTGACGAGATCCACGACGAGTGCGTGAAAGACCTAAACGGTATACTAAGTTATCAAGGCGAGTTTCAAGAAGGATCATGAAGTTTTCACCGTGGATACCTTGCATTTTACCAGCTTTGTCGAATAGAGTACGGAATTGACGTTCGTTCATACCATACATATGACGAAGTTTTTGTTTTTCTTGTAATTGTAAACCGTATTCTGATAATTTTTTACGTTGGTTAGGACCGTGTTGTCCTGGTGCGTAAGGGCGTTTTTCGATTTCTTTACCTGTGCCGCTTAGTGAAATACCAAGGCGACGAGACAGTTTCCATGATGGACCTGTATAACGAGACATAGAGAGTCTCCTCCTTCAATTGGTTTTATTTTGTTGTAAAATAAAAACCAGATGTATCCAGAATTAATGTCATTTTATTTTCATGTAACTTCGCCCATGCAGCCAAAGGGTTACGTGTTACACCATCCATTTCTGGAGGAATAAAATGAAAGCAATAAAACCATACAACTGCTGCGTTTATTTTACACAAAGCCAATTGTAACTTTTACATAGTAATGTGTCAAGAAAAATGAGAGATTGCAGAAATGATAAAACAAGTGGATTAAGGATAATTCAAGGAGTTTTGATATAGTTTATTTAAATTAAGAAGTTTTTTCCAAAAGAACTATAGTTGAAAAGGCTTATTTTATGTATAATAGAGTTAGACAAGATCATATATAGCATGTTTTGAAGGAAAAGGTGATTGCATGGCAGATTATCAACAAACAATGCAAAATGTAAAATGTCAGATCCTAGACTTGTGGACAGATTTAATAGATGAAAAACTTAATAGTAGTGAATATTTCGGACTATTAAAAGGAATCCTCTTAAAATACTTCGGTATTTCAAAAAGTGAATACTTACATTTAAAGAAAGATATGTTCTCCCCTGTCTCTATTGATGTAGAACAAGAGAATAAAATACATGGTATTCCGAGTGCATTATTAGAGCCGTATTTTCATCAACAGTATCCATTCCCAAGCGCATTTGTTGATATTTTGGAAAAGAAATATGATTTTGCTGATGACGCAATAGTTTTACGGGAAGTAAATCAGAAACCATTTGGCATTATTATTGTGCAAGAAACTGGGTATTGGAAAGAATTTACGAAGTCAAAGTATATACATGATTTTGAAATGCTAATCTCGCGTGTTATTCAAATAATACAAAAAAATAAAAGAACCACATATGAACAAAAGATGAACACTGAATTAGTTAGAATGACTGGTATTTTCCATTCATCGATGGATATAGATCGAATACTGAAAGCACTTCTTCATGGTGTCAAAAGCGCTCTCCCAAAGTTTGAATCAAAACTTATTTTATCAAATGACCAAGATCGGCATTTAACTGTTGATACGCATACATTTGATTATATGTCTGAACGTTCTTCTACTATAGAAGCCTTTGTCTCTGGCGATATGAAAATTGAGCAGGCAATAGACATCGAATGGTGTGTATTAAATGCACCAATTAAAGGCCGTCAAGGAATTTATGGGGTGCTACAAATTTTCGCACCGCTTAAGTATGTTTTTAGTCAACAAGAGCAAGACCTTATTATGCATATAGCTGAAATATCAGGGAATGCGTTAGAGAATGCAAAATTATATCATCAATCCCATCGATTAGTTTCAGATCTTCAACTTATAAATGAAACGTCCCACCGATTAAACATGAAATTGAATCAAGAAGAAATGCTATTGTTTCTAGCAAAACAGTTAACAAAGTCGTTTAATCCTAATGAGATTTGTTTTGTTTTAAAGGAAAATGATGATTATCAAGTAACAACTGGGAGTACAGCTTTTTTCTTTGAAATTGTATCTAAGCCATATTTGAAATATGTTATTGATCATTTTGATAAATCGACAGATCCGCTATTTGTAGCAGATTTCAGCAGTTTAGTGACTGATAAAGTATCGCTTATGTCCATGATGGCTATACCTATCATTATTCGTGAAAAAGTACATGGTTTTAGCATCGTCTTACATAATGATCCTTATTTCTTTTCTTTTGATAGTTTTAAATTAATGCAATCTTTAATACGTCATTCTTCATTGGCGATTTCGAATACAATTTTACGTGAGCAACTTCAGGAAATGGTAGATCGAGATCATTTGACTAAATTGTTTGCTAGAAAATATTTGGACCGGTATGTTGAAGTCTCGATGGATAAGGATGAAAGCGGAGTCTTTATTCTATTAGATATCGATGATTTTAAAATGATAAATGATACATATGGGCACCAAAAAGGTGATACGATTTTAGTAACGATAGCACAACATTTGACAGATACGGTGCAAGGCCAAGGGATTTGTGCTAGATGGGGTGGCGAAGAAATTGCTATCTATTTACCTAATCAAACATTATTGGCATCAATTGATCTAGTCGATAAAATTGTTGCATCTATTCCAGAAGTAACGGTACCATCAGTGACTGTATCTTCCGGTGTAGCTGCTTGGCAAAAAAATGTTAAACACAATTTTCATAGCGTTTTTCAAAATGCAGATATTGCATTATATGAAGCGAAAAATAACGGCAAAAATCAATTTCGTTTGTTTGAAATGGACGATGTCACATATTAAGATGTTAAAAAAGAGTTACGTCCAATATAATTGGGGCGTAACTCTTTTGGTATTTTAAGATGAAAGATGTTTTGTTAACACTTGTACAAAATGTTCAATACCTTTACGATCATCATCAGAAAAGCGATTTTGAATAGGACTATCGATATCAAGTACACCAAAAAGCTTACCATCAATGATGATTGGAACAACAATCTCTGATTGAGAAGCTGCATCACAAGCAATATGACCTGGAAATGCATGAACATCTTTAACGACGATTGTTTCTTGTTTAGCAGCTGCGGTACCACAAACTCCACGTCCAATTACAATATGAACACAGGCAGGTAAACCTTGGAATGGTCCTAACAATAATTCATCGTTTTTATGTAAGTAAAATCCACACCAGTTAATTGTATCTAAAAATTGATTTAGTAATGCCGAGGCATTGCTTAAATTAGCAATGGCATCCGTTTCGCCTTCTAATAATGCATCTAATTGCTTAGCTAATAAAGCATATTGCTCTGTTGAGCTGCCACTATAAGAGGATTGTGTAAACATTTTATCTCTCCATTCTAAATTATCTTAAAGGGAAAATTTTATCATAATGTTGGTGTAAATCTGTAACTTGATGAGCGTCAGACCCAAAAACAAGCGGAATCTTTAGAGTATCAGCAAGTTTAACATATTGTAATGGAGGATAAGGTTCTTTACAATCTTTTTTTGATAAACCTGCTCCATTAACATCTAGTTCATAGTCCATGTTGGCCATCAGTTGTAAAATCTCCTCGATTTGTTTGTGATCGTCTATTTTTTCTTGATGAGCTAATTGAAATTTATGAACGAGTGTCGGGTGGCCGATTCGTTTTGGTTTGAAAGGACCTAAATCAGCAGAAATAGATTCTTTTACTGTTTCATAATATAGATTGTAAACTTCCTTTACTGTTCCAACTTTTTCGGCAAACTCCAGGAAAGTCTCGCTTGAATAGTCTACACATGTGTAGGCATTGTCATGTTTTAAAAAGTGAACTGATAAAATAGCATCGTCCAACTGTGGACCGATGTGATTTAAAAAGTCCCGTGTTTGTCGTTCATAATCGGTAATATAATCGACTTCTAAACCAATGCGGATACGAATTTCTG
The DNA here is from genome assembly GCF_055456015.2 of Viridibacillus sp. d25.2. Classification (NCBI taxonomy): domain Bacteria; kingdom Bacillati; phylum Bacillota; class Bacilli; order Caryophanales; family Caryophanaceae; genus Viridibacillus; species Viridibacillus sp. d25.2. The sequence continues at coordinate 1,185,669 of NZ_CM196652.1, forward strand.
ATGCATATTGTTTTTTTAGTTCTTTTAATTTTTCTATGTATGTCGTTAATTGTTCGGTTTTCATACCACTATCCTTCATAGGCGTTGGGTCAGTAAAATTGTTGGGAAGAGGTGCGTGTTCTGTAAACGTAATGTCAGTAAATCCAAAATTGATTGCTTTTTTGATGTAGTCTTCAAAATCATCCAGCGTTCCATGAGGGCAAAAAGGTGAGTGAATATGAGCATCTCGTTTCATAAAATATTCCTCCAACTTGTATAATATAGTGATATGGTAGATATTTTTTTAAAATACGTGTAAACGGTAAACAAATTCACCGAAAACATGGTAATATTAAGGTTAATTAATTGGCTGAAATAGTGATTTAGGAACAGGGGGTCTTACGATGCAGTATATCATTCCCGTCATCATCGTACTATGTATTATAGTAGTATTTATTTTCATTTTGCGTCGAAAACATAATAACGAAATTCAGAGGTTGGAACAGAAAAAGCTTCAAATTCAAAACAAACCTGTTTTGGAGGAGTTAACAAAAGTGAAAGCTCTGAATATGAATGGTCAAACAGAAGAAATGTTTGAGCGTTGGCGTAATAAATGGACGGAGCTTATGGACGTTGAAATGCCCAAAATCGACGTGCTATTATTTGATGCCGAAGAGCATGTGGATAAATTTCAATTTGGCAAAGCGACAGACATTGAAAAAGAAATTGAATCACGTATTAATGAGTACGATCAAGAGATGAACCAAATTTTAAAAGAGCTTGGTGAATTAATCGGTAGTGAAGAGAAAAACAAAATCGAGATTGAACAGCTGAAGGATCAGTACCGTTCAGCAAGAAAGACGTTGTTAGCGCATCAATATTCTTACGGTCCTGCAGCAGATCCATTAGAAAAACGTATGGAGGCATTTAATCCGAAATTTGAAGAATATGAAGTACTAACGGAATCAGGTAACTATTTGCAAGCAAGAGAAATTGTTATTACGTTAGATGAAGAGGGTCAACAAATTTTCAAATTGATAAATGAAATTCCAGCGTTATTAACGGATATTCAACACAAAATTCCATCTCATATTCACGAACTGCGAAACGGTCAACGTGAAATGGAAGAACAATCTTTCTTCCTAAAGCATCTAGAAATGAATGAAAAGTTAGATGTGATTGAAGAGAGTATCGCTGAGTTTAAACAACAAATTGCTGATCTGAACATAATTTCAGTACAGCATCGTGTAAATGAAATCAAAGATGAAATCGATTCATTTTACGATGCATTAGAAAAAGAAGTAATGGCTAAGCGATTTGTCGATGAAAACTTTGAACAAATTGGTAATCGATTAGAGGACGTCATTTTATCAACTGTTGAAACAGCGAGAGAAGCAGAAGAAGTTCAAAAAGGATATCATTTATCAGAAAAAGACGCTGCACTTCCTACCAATTGTAAACAACAATTGATGTCAGTTCGTCAGCGTTATGAATTGTTATCGGTACAAGTAAAAGAAGAACAATCTGCCTATTCTAGCTTACAAGAGGAGTTAAAGGGAGTTAAAGAAGAAACAGAACGTCTATTTGAAGAGCAAGATCGATTTGCTGATCGCTTAAAGAGTTTAAGAATTGATGAAAATAAAGCAAGAGCTACACTTGGAAATCTAAAGCAGTTATTGCATGAAACAGATCGTATGTTAAATAAGGCGAATATTCCAGGGATTCCAGAAGAAATGGATATACGCTTAGAAGAAGCTGAAGAACAATTATTTGTAGTTGTTCAAAGTTTAAAAGAAGTGCCGTTGAATATGATAGTCGTACATAAGAATTTGGATACCGCTGAAAAATGTATTCAAGATGTACATAATACAGCAACAGAAATGCTTGAAAACGTACTTTTGATCGAAAGAATTATTCAATACGGTAACCGTTACCGTGCATCTAATCCGACAATGCACCAACGTTTATTAGAAGCAGAGCAGGCATTCCGTGAATTCCGTTATGCGAAAGCGCTAGAAAACGCGGCTACAGCTGTAGAAGAAGCAGAACCAGGTGCCATGAAAAAAATTCAAGTACTTGCCAAAGACGACAATTGACGTTCATAATAAGAGAAGCATAAAGCCACCGCACGGTAGAGTGCAGGTGGCTTTCTTTTGGAAGGAAGGTTACACAATTGATTTATCTTGATCATAGCGCGACGACAAAACCAGATTCTGCTGTTTTGCAAACATTTATTCAAGCGAATGAAAGATACTATGCAAATCCAGCTTCGCTTCATCAAATGGGTACAGAAGCCAATACATTATTAATGAAAGCAAGGGAACAAATCGGACAAATTCTGAAAACAGAGCCTGAGCATATCATTTTTACGTCGGGTGGAACAGAATCAAATAACTTTGCTATTAAAGGTCTTGCTAGAGCAAACCAACATCGTGGCAAGCATATTCTAATCTCCGCTATCGAACATCCATCTGTCATCGAAAGTGCTCGTCATTTAACAAAAGAAGGTTTTGAATTAGAATTCATCGAAGTTGATGGGAATGGAAGAATTATGCTTTCCGACCTGCAAAGTAAAATTCGTAAAGATACTGTTCTTGTTAGTATTATGCACGTAAATAATGAAATGGGAGCTATTCAACCAATTCCGGAAATGGCAAAGATAATCCGTGCAAATAGTCGTGCATTTTTCCATGTGGATGCAGTGCAAAGCTTCGGTAAATTACCAGTGCAATTTCACGGAGATAGCGGGCCTGATGCTTTAACTATATCTGGTCATAAAATACATGGCTTAAAAGGAACAGGATTATTAGCCTTTTCTAAGCGCATTAAAATCCAACCGATTTTACATGGTGGTGGCCAAGAACTAGGTTACCGTAGCGGAACTGTTGCTGTACCACAAAATGTTGCTTTAGCAAAAGCTATGCGCTTAATTATGGAGCAAATGGCAGAAAGTACAGCGAAATTTGCAAAGTGGCGCGATGATTTACATGCATTTTTTAATAACTTTTATCATGTTCACGTTATTTCAAGTAATGATGGTGCTCCGCATATTATAAGTTGCAGTGTAAGAGGCTTAAAAGGTGAAGTAGTTGTCAATGCATTGCAAAGTGAAGGGTTTATCGTATCAACATCTAGTGCGTGTTCTTCAAAAGATTCCAGTATTAGTCATGTTATAGAAGCACTTCATATAGAAGAAAGTTTTGAAAAAGGTGTTATACGAATAAGTCTTGGTAATGGCTTAACAAATTCAGATATCGAACAATTTAAAGTAGTATTTGCTAAAATGATGAAACAATTAAAAGGAGAGACAATTCAACTATGAAATGGCATGAAATACTAATACGTTACGGTGAATTAACGACTAAAGGACGTAATCGAAAACAATTTATCACACGATTAAGAGAAAATTTACGCTTCTCATTTGCAGATATACCAGATATGAAAATTCGTGCAGAACGAGATCGTATGTATATTAGCAGTGATAACGACGATGATATGGATGAACTGATTAAACGTTTACCAACAGTTTTTGGTATCCATTCTTTTAGTCCTGTTGCAAAATGCGAACCCACTTTAGATGCAATGAAAGAACTTGCAATTAATATTATGAAATCAATCGATACTGATGGTAAATCGTTTAAAGTAAATGCAAAGCGTTCAGATAAAAGATTTCCGTTAGACACATATGAGTTACAACTTGAAATGGGTGGACATGTATTAAGCAACATTCCGAATTTACATGTTCAAATGAAAGAACCTGAAATTGAACTTCGTATTGAAGTACGTGAACATGCAGTATATATGATGGTAGAAGTAATTCCTGGTGCTGGTGGTTTACCAGTAGGTGCCAACGGAAAAGCATTGTTATTATTGTCTGGTGGTATCGACAGTCCAGTTGCAGGCTATTATATGATGAAACGCGGTGTACGAATAGAAGCAATTCATTTCTTCAGTCCGCCATTTACAAGCGATCGTTCACTTGAAAAAGTTAAAGATTTAGCGGAAAGAATGAGTCGCTTTGGCGCAAATGTGCGTCTTCATATCATTCCATTTACTGAAATTCAACAAGTAATCCAACAACAAGTGCCAGAAAACGTAACTATGACTTCAACACGACGTATGATGATGAAGATTTCAGGTGCCGTAAGACAAGAAATTGGTGCAACAGCAATTGTAACCGGCGAAAACTTAGGACAAGTAGCAAGCCAGACCTTAGAAAGCTTAGCTGCTATTAATGAAGTAACTTCAACGCCTATTTTACGCCCATTAATCACATACGATAAATTAGAAATTATTGATGTAGCAAGAAAAATTGACACTTATGATATTTCAATACGTCCATATGAGGACTGCTGTACGGTATTTACACCTGCAAGTCCAAAAACAAAACCGAAATTAGAGAAAGTTGTGTATTATGAAAGCTTTACTGACTTCGATGAAATGATTCAAAAAGCAGTGCAAAACCGCGAAATTCATACGTTTCCGAAGCAGAAGCAAGATGAATTTGCAGATTTACTCTAATACAAGAAAGAATTTCCTGTAATTTGCCTGTATGAAATTCCTCCTTCGGCGCATTCTATATTCACAAGGAGGTGATACACATGGCAAATTCAAATTCAAATCCACTTGAAGTAGCAGGTGCTAAACAAGCGATCGACCAAATGAAATACGAAATCGCACAAGAATTCGGAGTGCAACTTGGTCCAGACGCATCATCGCGTGCTAACGGTTCCGTTGGCGGAGAAATTACTAAGCGATTAGTGCAAATGGCTGAGCAACAATTAAAAGGTTACAACAAATAATCAAATGATTAAGTAACCAAAGCAGAAGTCGGTGGCAAATTTGTCACCGGCTTCTTTTTGTATAAGTTTTATTACCTAGTACTAATAGGTGATAGTGCATAAAAAGTTGTTAGAAGTTAGAATTTTCTGTATAATATAAATATTCTTAATGTGAGCATCTTAAGGGGGGTTTTTTCATGAAACGCGAAGATTTACTTGCGCCAGAAGACTATAATTTAGTTGAGGAATTTGAAAGGTATATTCATGATGAGGCAAGGAAAGCCATTGTTTATGAAAACGAAAGTGGTAATACAGATGAAATCACATATGCTGGATTAATAAAAAAGGCAAATAAAGTGGCAAATGTATTTACCAATCATGGCTTGAAAAAAGGTGATGTAGTCCTTATAATGGTACCTCGCTTAATCGATGCATATGTTACGTATGTAGCTGCTCTGAAAGCTGGACTAGTCGTTATTCCTAGTTCTGAGCTGTTACGTGCAAAGGATATTGATTATCGCCTTGTACATAGTGAAGCCAAGGCCATCGTTTCTTACGAGCCATATATTGAACAATTTGATGAAGTAAAACATTTAGAAGGCTTAAAACTTTTTGTTATTGGTCAAGCACATAAACCTTGGATTGAAATTATTCAAGAAGCAGAAACAGCATCTGAACAATTTGAAATGGCACCGACAAAAAATACAGATATGGCATTTTTATCATATACAAGTGGCACAACAGGAAATCCTAAGGGCGTTGTCCATACGCATGGTTGGGCTTATGCACATTTAAAAACAGCGGCAGCTCATTGGCTTGGTATTAAAGATGGTGATCTTGTATGGGCAACGGCAAGTCCAGGTTGGCAAAAATGGATTTGGAGTCCTTTCTTATCGGTATTAGGTAGTGGAGCAACTGGTTTTGTTTATAATGGCAAATTTGAGGCAACAAAATACTTGCAATTATTGGAAAGCTATAAAATTAATGCATTGTGCTGTACGCCAACAGAATATCGCATTATGGCGAAGGTTGACGGTTTAGGAGAATATAATCTATCTGCATTACACAGTGCAGTTTCTGCAGGTGAACCGTTAAATCGTGAGGTAATCGATGTATTTGCAAGATTATTTGACTTAGAAGTCCGTGATGGCTATGGGCAAACAGAAAATACACTATTAGTCGGCACAATGAAAGGTATGGAAGCAAGACCGGGGTCAATGGGGAAACCAACACCAGGTAATATCGTTGATGTTGTTGATGAATACGGCAAACCATGCCCAGCTGGTGAAGTTGGCGATATTGCAGTACATGTAACGACACCTGCTCTTTTTAAAGAATATTTAAAAGATCCAGAAAGAACGAGTATGCAATTCCGTGGTGATTATTACATTACAGGCGACCAAGCTAAAAAGGATAAAGATGGTTACTTCTGGTTCGAAGGGCGATCTGATGATATTATCATTAGTTCAGGCTATACAATTGGACCATTTGAAGTGGAGGATGCTTTAGTCAAACACCCTGCAGTACAAGAGTGCGCTGTTATCGCAAGTCCAGATGAGATTCGTGGTAATATCGTAAAAGCATTTGTCGTCTTAAAAAATATAGAAGATAAAGGTTCAATTACGCTTATACAAGAGTTACAAGACCATGTGAAACAGCTAACGGCACCTTATAAATATCCGAGAGCGATTGAGTTTATAGATGAATTACCAAAGACAACCTCCGGTAAAATTCGCCGAGTTGAGTTAAGGAATCTAGAATTAAATAAAGCATAATAATAGATAAGTAGAAGGCCTATAGTCACTGCAACATGGCGGCGGAATAGGTCTTCTTTTTTATGTTACGTTTACTTTCGTACACTAAAATCATATAATTGTAGCGATAATCTATAAATTGAATATAGAATGAGGTGTTTCTTTGCAGAACGAAAAGAAAGGCATACTTTTTGCCTTAGGGGCGTATATAATGTGGGGGTTCTTTCCTTTCTATTGGAAAGGGTTACAGCATGTTTCAAGCGAAGAGGTATTAGCAGGGCGTGTAATTTGGTCATTCATTTTAACATTAATATTTGTATGCATCTTAAAACAAGGAAAAACATTAATAGCAGATTTTAAACAACTTTGGCAGCAACCAAAATCATTTTGGTTACTAGTTGCTGCAGCTTATTTAATTTCATTCAATTGGTTTTTATACATATGGGCTGTTAATAATAATCATATCGTAGAATCTAGCTTAGGTTATTATATGAATCCATTAGTGTCTGTATTATTAGGGATTTTCTTTTTAAAGGAAAAACTATCTAAGGCACAAGTGCTATCTTTCATAATCGCTGCTATCGGAGTGTTAATATTAACTATTTCATACGGTCAAATTCCTTGGCTGTCATTTGGTTTAGCATTATCATTTGGGGTATATGGTTTACTGAAAAAGAAAGTACTAGTGGATGCAACAAGAGGATTAGTATTAGAGACATTCTTTATATTACCTGTTGCAGTCGCATATTATGTCTATGTTTATTTCCACGGAAATATTTCATTTTTACATATCGATATGAAAACAGATTTACTTATTTTGGGGACGGGTATAGTAACAGCGGTACCATTAATATTATTTGCGACTGGTGCACAGAATATTCCTTTATATTTAGTTGGATTTATCCAGTATGTATCACCAACTATTATGTTGTTTTTAGGTGTAATTGTATACGGTGAATCATTTAGTGGTATAGATTTATTATCATTTACTTTCATTTGGGTAGCATTAATATTATTTTCAATTACTAAGATTATAGAGGTAAGAAAAACAAAAAATTAGTAATTTCAAAAAAACGAAACATTATCAAGTTTGATTCGTAAGTTAATAGAAGGTAAAAGGAGGAAAAAAAGATGAATGCAAAAAGATGGATCGCTTTAGGCGCAGCTACTTTTTTATTAGTTGCTTCAATTGGCGTAAATACTGTATTAAAGCTTGCTACAACAGACTTTACATCAAAATTTGATAACATGCTTAATATGTCTGGCGGTACTACATATAGCGAAATACCAATTGAATCAGGTGATTTTAATAAGCGAATTGCTGTATTATCCGTAAACGGTACAATTCAAGATAATGGAGGTTCTGGTTCTTTATTAGGAGGGTCACCAAGTTACAATCATAAGTTCTTTATGAATCAATTAGAGTCGATTATAAATGATAAGTCTATTAAAGGTGTAGTTTTAAAAGTGAACTCACCAGGTGGTACTGTTATTGAGTCAAAACAAATTTATGACAAGATTAAAGAACTTCAACAGGAACGTAAAATTCCGTTTTATGTATCTATGGGATCAATGGCTGCTTCAGGTGGTTATTATATTTCAGCACCAGCTGATAAGATCTTTTTAGATGAAGAAACGATGACTGGGTCAATCGGTGTAATTATGCAAGGTATGAATTATGGCAAATTAGCAGAAAAGTATGGAATTGAATTTCAAACAATCAAAACAGGTAAGTACAAAGATATTATGAGCCCTACACGTGAAATGACGTCTGATGAGCGTTCTATGCTACAAGAAATGATTAATGATTCCTATGAACGTTTCGTGGATGTTATTGAGGATGGTCGTGGCATGAGTGAAAAAGAAGTTAAGAAAGTTGCAGATGGCCGAATATTAAATGGTACTCAAGCGATTAAAGCTGGCTTAGCAGACGAAATCGGCTATGCAGAAGATACGATTGAAGCGATGAAGAAGGATCATAATCTAAAAGGTGCAGAAGTATTTGAATATACAGCAACTGAAGATTGGACTTCATTATTCTCTGTGAAAATGAATAATCTATTCGGCGGCGCTTCTGCTGAAACACAAGCAATTAGTAAAATTCTTTCTAACTACAATTCTGCACCACGTATGATGTATATGTACGGTGATGAGTAAGGGGCGATGAAAATTGACAGGATTTGTTGAGGTAAACACGATTAGTCAAGAGCCGGTACAGGTTAGAAAAATAGAACAATATCAATTAAAACCAGCAGGGTTTTGGGTTCGATTTTGGGCTTACTTATTGGACTTAGCTATCATTAGCGCGATTTCAGGCTTAACAGTGAATCCGATTGTAACTATACTCGGAATTGATACTGCGAATGCGCCATGGTATGCACCGGTAACGATTGTTTCTAGTGTTATCTTTTATTTATACTTTGTAATCATGACAAAGTTTTGGAATCAAACAGTTGGGAAAATGGTGCTAGGACTTAAAGTAATCCATGAAAAAGAGGAAAAGTTAAAGTGGGGTACAGTAATATTCCGAGAGTGGATTGGAAGATTCTTTTCAGCTACTTTACCAGTTATCTATTGGATGGTAGCTTTCACACCAAATAAAAAAGGTTTGCATGATTATATTGCGGATACAATTGTAGTTCATGAAAATACTTATGAAAAACATGATAAGATGGTACGAGTGGAACAAAAAGAACCTACTATCGCCGAATCAAAAGAAGAGAGAAATTTATCTGTTGATAAAGAAGCAACTGATTCTGAGGTTTCTCAGTTGCAAGAGCCTAAAAGTTTCGAGTAAGATTAAATACAAGGAGGCGTTGAAATGGTACAAGTAACATTTAAAAATAACCCTGTAACATTAGTAGGTAACGAAGTAAAAGTAGGGGATCAAGCACCTAACTTTACAGTGGTAGCTCCAGATCTTTCTGACAAAACATTACAAGATTTTGAAGGTAAAATTCGTCTAATAAGTGTAGTACCTTCAATAGACACAGGTGTTTGTGATGCACAAACACGTCGTTTCAATGAAGCTGCTTCTGATTTAGGTGAAGATGTAGCCATTTTAACAATCTCATGTGACTTACCTTTCGCTCAAAAACGCTGGTGCGGCGCGAACGGTATCGAAAATGTCTATACATTATCAGATCACCGCAGTATGTCATTCGGTGATGCTTATGGTGTACATATGAAAGAACTTCGTTTATTAGCGCGTTCTGTATTCGTTGTAGACCAAACTGGAAAAGTTGTTTATGCTGAGTATGTATCTGAAGGTACAACACACCCGGATTACGAAGGTGCATTAGCAGCTGTTAAAGAACTAGTATAATAAGAATTCTAATGATTATTACAACATGAAACCCACTCTGCCTTTTGAGTGGGTTTCACGTTTGAAGGAGTATATATGGAAACAATTGAAAATCTCTTTTCTTTTATTAATGACAATGCTCAGAAGATAGAAAAGGAACAAGAATTATCATATTTAGATAGTGTTTTAGAAGTTTTGAATGCGTGGTTGGATGGCGATAGTATACCTGCTGGTAAAGTCGCTTCAAAAGAAGAAATCCGTAAGGCAATTCAGCTGGCAATTTTAAAAGGGATGCGTGAAAATGCACAACCTAATCACCAAATGACTCCAGATGCACTAGGATTGTTAGTTGGGTATTTCGTGGAACAATTTTTGGGTAGTAAAGAGGAGGCAGACGGTAAAATCAAACTTCTAGACCCAGCAGTTGGTACAGGGAATTTACTATTAACAGTAATGAACTTACTACAAGACCGAGTGGATGGGATCGGAGTAGAAATTGACGAGCTACTTATCCAATTAGCGGCTGCAGCTGCCGATTTAACGGAGCAGCCTGTTGCGCTTTTCCGTCAAGACGCATTACAAAATTTAATGATTGACCCTGCTGATGCTGTAGTTTGTGATTTACCAGTAGGTTACTATCCAAATGATGAGGTTGCAAAGGAATTTGAGCTGAAGGCTACTGAAGGCATGACATATGCGCATCACTTATTTATCGAGCAATCATTAAAATATTCGAAGGATGGCGGTTATTTATTCTTCTTAGTACCAGAGAATATTTTCGAATCAGAACAAGCGCAAGGTTTGTATAAATATCTACAAAAAACGGCATGGATTCAAGCAGTAATTCAATTACCAAGTTCACTTTTCTCGAATAAAACACATTCGAAAAGTTTATTTATCTTACAAAAGAAAAGTGCTGATGGAAAACCTGTGAAGGAAGTATTGCTTGCTAAAGTACCAAGTATGACTAATAAGCAAGCATTAGAAATGTTCTTTACAAAAGTTCAAATTTGGAAAAAAGAGCAAAAATAGTGCGTGAAAAAGAGGCTCCTAATTATTATTAGTAGCCTCTTTTTATTTAATAATTATTCAGCAGCAGGTTCTGGTGTACGTACTACAAGTACATCACATTTTGCAGAACGAACGATGTTTTCAGAAACACTACCGATTAGGAAACGTTCAACAGCGTTTAGACCAGTTGCACCACAGATGATTAAATCCACTTCGTATTTTTTTGAAATTTCTTTTGTAATAATTGTTTTCGGGGAACCGTATTCGATTAAAACTTTAACATTTTCTACGCCAGCTGTTTCAGCTTCTTTTTTATATCCACTAAGTAATTCTTCTGCAAAGCCCTGTGCACGTTCAGCAATTGAACGATCGTATGCTTCAACAGCAGCAAATGAACGAGTGTCGATTACGTTTACTAAATTTAACGTTGCATTGTTACGTTTTGCAATTGCAACAGCTTTTTTGAATGCCCACTTTGCTTCTTCAGAACCGTCTACAGCCACAATGATATTGTTATAGGATAATGTCATATGTAATTCCTCCTCTATAGTTAATAATATTATACCACCCAAAAGAAACAAATAAACCCCACAATATTGAAGTAATTATGAAAGTTTTCCAATAAAAGTGTGAACAATTCCATGTAAATCAATAAAAAATATATGCTAAAGATTGCATTTTATAAAAGACTTATATTGATAGAATAATAAAAAAATATAATTTTCTAAATTTATACACAAATGAGTGTTAAAATCTGTTAAAATGAACATGTTTTTAAATAGCAATCCTTGTTAATATTATCAATACAACAAGAGTTAATAGCTTTTCACATTTAGGAGGATGGATTATGAAGATTGGTATTCCGAAAGAGATTAAAAACAATGAAAATCGTGTTGCTATGACACCTGCTGGGGTTGTCAACTTAACAGTTTTCCGACATGAAGTATTCATCGAAACTGGAGCAGGTCTAGGATCTGGTTTTGGAGATGAAGATTATGTAGCTGCTGGAGCACATATTGTAGCGACAGCTGAAGAAGCTTGGTCTCAAGAAATGGTAATGAAGGTAAAGGAACCAATTGCTTCTGAATATGGTTATTTCCATGAAGGTCTAATTCTGTTTACATATTTACACTTAGCACCAGAGGCAGAGTTAACACAAGCATTGCTAGATAAAAAAGTTGTAGGTATTGCTTATGAAACAGTACAACTTCCAAACAGATCATTACCGTTATTAACACCTATGAGTGAAGTTGCAGGACGTATGGCAACTCAAATTGGTGCTCAGTATCTTGAGAAAATGGAAGGTGGTAAAGGTATTCTTCTAGGTGGTGTACCAGGTGTGCCACGTGGTAAAGTTACTATTATTGGTGGAGGAATGGCTGGTGCAAACGCAGCGCAAATTGCTATTGGAATGGGTGCTGACGTAACAATTATCGACCTAAGCCCAGAACGATTACGCGTATTAGACGACCAATTTGGAAGCGATGTACAAACGCTTATTTCAAACCCATTCAATATTGCTGAGTCTGTAAAAAATTCAGATTTAGTTATTGGAGCAGTATTAATTCCAGGAGCAAAAGCGCCTAAACTTGTAACAGAAGAAATGATTAAATCAATGTCTCCTGGTTCTGTAGTAGTAGATATTGCAATTGATCAAGGTGGTATTTTCGAAACTTCTGATCGTATTACAACTCATGACAATCCTACTTATGTGAAACATGGAGTAGTACATTATGCTGTAGCAAATATGCCAGGGGCTGTGCCACGTACTTCAACAATGGCACTTACAAATAACACTGTTCCTTACGCTTTACAAATTGCTAACAAAGGCTATCAACAAGCTTGCTTAGACAATGAAGCGTTGAAAAAGGGATTAAATACTTTAGATGGTCACGTTACTTTTGCAGCTGTTGCTGAAGCATTAAATCATCCTTATATAGATGCGGATACATTGTTAAGATAATGATAGAGAGAGCCACTTAGTAAAATTACTAAGTGGCTTTTTGTATAAAAAAGGACTACTCAATTGAAGAGTAGTCCTTTCAAATTGTAGACAAACTCGGAAAAAATGAGTTTACTACAGTATTTGTATACAGGATAGATCCGGTTTTCCGAAGCTTACCGCTCGCTTTCCGCGGGCGAGAGCCGAGCCGCTTCGTCGCTACGCTTCTGCAGGGTCTCGTCTGTCTCGCTTTTCCCGCAGGAGTCGAGTGGACGCTTCTCCAAACCAATAAAGTGCTACCTTCTGTTTTCCATGCTATACAGGATAGATCAGGTTCCCCCGAAGCTTACCGCTCACTTTCCGCGGGCGAGAGCCGAGCCGCTTCGTCGCTACGCTTCTGCAGGGTCTCGACTGTCTCGCTTTTCCCACAGGAGTCGAGTGGACGCTTCTCCAAACCAATAAAGTGCTACCTTCTGTTTCCTATATATACAGGATAGATCCGGTTTTCCGAAGCTTACCGCTCGCTTTCCGCGGGCGAGAGCCGAGCCGCTTCGTCGCTACGCTTCTGCAGGGTCTCGTCTGTCTCGCTTTTCCCGCAGGAGTCGAGTGGACGCTTCTCCAAACCAATAAAGTGCTACCTTCTGTTTTCCATGCTATACAGGATAGATCAGGTTCCCCCGAAGCTTACCGCTCACTTTCCTCGGGCGAACGTCGAGCCGCTTCTTCGCTGCTCTTAGTGTATTACTCTCTATAATAATAAATTTATTGAGAAAAATTTAATAGGAATTTGGAATGAGCCAATTAACTGTCTTTTGTCTTCAAAATAAAAAGGACTACTCAATTGAAGCGTAGTCCTTTTTATTATTAAAGAATGATTAATTCTTTTGGATATTTCGTTAGAACTTCTACGCCATCTTTAGTTACATACACGTCGTCTTCAATTCGGACGCCAGTAACATCCCCTTTATAAATTCCAGGTTCAATTGTGAAGACCATTCCTTCTTGAAGGGGCATTTTGTTAGCACCGTGAACAGATGGGTATTCATGTACGGAAATACCTAGGCCATGCCCTAGACGGTGTGTGAAATATTCACCATAACCAGCCTCTGTAATAACGTCACGAGAAATTTTATCTAAATCCATCGCACGTACGCCAGGTTTAACAGCTGTAATTGCAGATTCATTGGCTTTGCGAACAGCCTCGTAAATTTCTTTTTGAGCTGATGTTGGTTCGCCAAATGACACTGTACGTGTAATATCGGAGCAATAGCCGTTATAGACAACACCAAGGTCAAATAAGATGAAATCCCCTTTTTCAATTTTACGTTCACCAGGATTACCATGAGGAGAAGCTGTTTTCTTACCACTTAAAACCATTGTGTCGAATGACATATAAACGCCTTTTTTCTTCATGGCTAGTTCAATGGCAGATAAAATTTCAAGTTCCGTTTTACCCTCAGCAACTTCACTGCAACCTACTTCTATAGCGTAATCTGCTAGAGCAGCTGCTTGACGTAAGTTTTCAAGTTCTTCTTCTGATTTCACTAAACGCATATTATTTAATTGGTCATCAAAGCCAACAAATTTTGTTGCTGGGAAGAAGGCATTAAGTGCTTCTAAACGTTCAACAGTTAAATGTGATTTTTCGATTGCAATGTTTTGTAATGAAAGTCCACGTGCTTCTGCTGCTTGATGTAATAGTTCCCATGCATTATCAGTGTCTTCATGACCGACTACTTCATGTGACCAGCCTGCAGATTTGGCATCAGGTACTTCCATTTTAGGGCAAATTAAAAATGGTTCTGCATCTTGGAAAATCATTACGCCCAGAAGTCTCTCGTGTGGATCACTTTTAAATCCAGATACATAAAACACATTATCAGGTGTTGTTATGAATGCAGCATCAATACTTTGCTCTTTTAAATAGTTTGAAATCGTTTGTATTTTACTCACTATTAATCCCCCTCGGATTGTTTTAACAGGCTGAAACTAAACTGGCGCCTTCAGTATTATAGTATAAGAATACCAAAAAAGAAGGAGAAAACGTATTGATAACGAATATTTTTTAGTAAGTCGAAATATTAGGAGGATTTAATTATGAAGATTTCTTACCATGGGCATTCAATTGTGAAAATTCAGGTGAATGGTTATACTATTTTATTCGATCCTTTTATTAATGGAAACAAATTAACTGATTTAAACGTAAAGGACCAAAAGCCAGATGTGATATTGTTGACACATGGTCATAATGATCATGTCGGGGATACAGTAGAGATTGCAAAAGCCTCTAATGCTTTAGTCGTAGCACCTGACGAGCTAGCAAATTATTTGTCATGGCAGGGCGTTAGAACGCATCCATTACATATAGGCGGTTCTCATGTATTTGATTTTGGTAAAGTAAAATTAACACAAGCATTCCATGGTTCGTCTTATACGACAGAAAATCGTGAAATTATTTATACAGGTATGCCAGCTGGTATTTTATTTTTTGCAGATGGAAAGACGATTTATCATGCCGGTGATACAGCTCTGTTTAGTGATATGAAATTAATAGGCGAACGTCATCCGATTGATGTAGCGTTTTTGCCAATTGGAGATAACTTTACAATGGGACCTGAGGATGCAGCGTATGCGGTGGCTCTTTTAAAACCGAAAGTTGTTGTTCCGGTGCATTATAATACGTTCCCTGTGATCGAACAAGATCCACATGATTTTGCTGAAATGGTCTCGATAACTGAAGTGAAAGTACTAAATCCGGGAGAAGAAATGGATATTTAGATAAAAGAAAGAAAGGTTATGTCCTTATTGGTTTTTCAATTAATGAAAATTTAATGAAAATGACTGGAATGTGGTACACTTAAACGATAATGATGTTGGAAAATAGGTGATTTTATGGCAACAAAACATGAGAAAATTCTTCAATATATAGAATCACTTCCTGTAGGAGATAAAATTTCTGTGCGACAAATCGCAAAGGATATTTCCGTGAGTGAGGGTACTGCTTATCGTGCAATTAAGGAAGCAGAAACAAGACGACTCGTAAGCACGATTGAACGTGTAGGAACGATTCGAATTGAGAAGAAGAAAAAAGAAAATATTGAAAGACTTACTTTTGCTGAAATCGTTAATATAGTGGATGGACAAGTGCTAGGTGGTAAAGACGGGTTGCATAAAACACTTACGAAATTTGTCATCGGTGCGATGAAGCTTGAGGATATGATGCGTTATACCGATGCAGGCTGTCTTTTAATTGTTGGGAACCGTAGTCGTACGCATGAGAATGCTTTAAGAGAAGGAGCAGCTGTTTTAATAACAGGGGGCTTTGATGCAGCGGATGAAACGAAAAAGCTCGCTGATCAATTAGAACTGCCAATTATTTCAACAAGCTACGATACTTTTACGGTTGCAACAATGATTAACCGTGCTATTTATGACCAACTGATTAAGAAAGAGATTTTATTAATTGAAGATATTTTCGTCTCAATGAAAGATACTGCCTTCTTAAAATCGACTGATTCGGTTCGTGAGTACAATTTATTAAATGCCTCAACGACTCATGGTGGATTCCCAGTAGTGGATAAGCATCATAAAATTGTTGGAATCGTGACATCACGTGATGTGATCGGTAAACAAGATGACGACCCGATAGATCGATTAATGACACGTAACCCTATTACTGTGTCGATGAAAACAAGTGTTGCAACTGCAGGGCATCGTATGATCTGGGAAGGCATTGATTTACTGCCAGTAGTCGATGATCATGGATTGTTACAAGGTGTAATTAGTCGTCAGGATGTCTTAAAAGCGTTACAAATGGCTCAAAGACAGCCCCAACACGGTGAAACAATTGATGACCTAGTAAAAAATGAAATCAAAATGGCGCGAGATGATGAGGAAACTACAGTAGAATTTACTGTTACACCTCAAATGACAAACCAATTTGGTGCCATTTCATACGGAGCATTTACTACGTTATTAGTCGAAGCAGGTTCTAGTGCACTTAAAAAATTTAAGCGTGGTGAAAGTGTCGTAGAAAATATGACAATTTATCATATGAAACCAGTTCAAATGGAGACATCATTAGTCGTAAAACCACGCATTTTAGATATGAGTCGTAAATTTGTGAAAATGGATTTCGAAGTATATAGTGAAGCCGTTTTAGTAGGAAAAGCAATGATGACTTTCCAATTATTAGAGCGCTAAACGTATTGAATTCTACAAAAAAGTGATGCACAGTACTGTGCATCACTTTTTATTCAAACGATATTCTTCTTCAACAAATTGTCCATAGTGGCGAACTCGTTTATTATAATTAAATGCAGTAAATAGACCGAAAAGAACTAAAACTGCACATATAATATACGTTAAATTGGTGTGGTACATAATCATTTGGTTAATACCGAAAATAACTAATAAGCCGCCTAAAGCTACACCAGCACGACTTGAATACCATTTTTTGTGAATAGGTAAATCAGAACGGAATTGTTTAGTCTTAAGGTAAAAATAAAAAGCAACTGTAATAGCAATCAATATTGCTAGAACAATATTCAAAATATTAGACATGGTGTTCCTCCTATAAAAGCAAAGCTGATTCTAGTTTAACGATAAATACAAGAAAAAGCGAGTAGAAATCCAAAGGAAACTTGTAATATAAATGCTATGATAGTTTAAATCTTTCTATAGAAATACATTGATAAATATTAATATGATACCCTTTGTACTGAAAGTATTTAGGAATCCACTATAGTTTAAAGGAGAATCTTAATGAAACGACAAATTATTGATACAATCAAACAATATGACAAAATTATTATTCATCGACATGTTAGACCAGATCCAGATGCTTATGGCTCGCAAATGGGTTTACAAGCTATTTTACAAGCGACATATCCGGAAAAAACAGTATACACAACAGGGGAACATGAAGAATCACTTTCATTTCTTGGGGAGCCTCAAGTTGTTGCAGATAATGAGTTTGAAAATGCGCTTGTCATTGTTACTGATACGGCCAATACAGAGCGTATCGATGATCAACGTTACAAACAAGGGAAGTTGGTAATTAAAATCGACCATCATCCAAATGATGATGCATATGGGGATTTACTTTGGATCAACACAAATGCAAGTTCTTGTAGTGAAATGATTTATGATTTATTCACTGAAGGAAAAGAAGTAGCGGATTGGAAAATGGACGCTAAAGCAGCTCGCTTCTTATTTGCTGGAATCGTTGGAGATACGGGCCGCTTTATCTATCCGAGTACAACAGAAATGACATTTTACACTGTTGGAGAATTAATCAAATACAATTTTGATCGTACAGAATTATTTGATGGTATGTATGAATTGGACCGAGAATTGCTGCATATGCAAGGTTATATATTCCAAAATTTTGTGATGGATGATAATGGTGCAGCTTATATTAAATTAACGAGTGAAGTATTACAGGAGTTTGGCGTTACGGCTTCTGATACCTCTTTATTAGTAGGGTCATTAGGTAATGTGAAGGGGATTAAAGCTTGGGCAATTTTCGTTGAAGAAGCTGATCAAATTCGTGTTCGCTTACGTTCAAAAGGACCTATTATTAATACTCTGGCAAAGCAATACAATGGGGGAGGTCATCCATTGGCATCTGGTGCAACAATTTATAAATGGGAAGAATCTGAAGAGGTTATCTCAAAATTAAAAGAACTTTGTGCGAAATACTGACTATAGAAAGGAAGAGATGAAGTTGCAAAATGTATATCCACAAATTGTGACGGCTGCGGATATGTTAAAAAGTACGATTCGCATTGATGAGCTCATTTCTTTCTTACAACAAGAACATGCGAAGGCAGCAGCAATCGTCAATTCTAAATTGTACGGTTTGTTGCCTTTTTGGCGTGCTTTAAAAACAGCTGAGATTCATCCAGTTATTGGTTTAACTGTTCGTGTACAGTTTGGAAAACAGCGAGTACGTTCAGTCGTTTTATATGCGGCAACTCAGCAAGGATATCAACATTTACTGAAAGTGACTTCTGCTATTTCAGTTCGTGAAGGAGAGGTATTACCATTACGCTGGCTTGAGGGCTACCATGAGGGCTGCATTATGATGATACCTATGACTTCACCAGACTGGACAGCTGACGGTTCTTTTGAAGATGTACAAGCACTTCAAGCTATTTTTGGTAAAGGGAGATTATATGTAGGGATTGACCGACCAGGTGGTATGAAGTCTGATTTAGAGCAGAGCATTATCAGTTATTGCCGTGAACAAGAACTGTCTATTTGTGCTACACATCTCAGTACTTTTATTCGTGAGGAGCATGCATTTTCATTTGAAGTAGCAAGAGCGATTGAACAAGGTATGAAGATGAACAATAGTGATCAGTTAACCGCACGGGAACGTCAACAATTTGTACCTAGTCATAACCAATGGCAGGAGTGGTTTGCAGATTATCCTGAGTGGCTTGTGACAACCGAGCAAATGTTGCTTGATTGTCAGGTTGATCTAGCATTCGATAAATTTTTGATGCCTAAATTTCCAACTCCAGAAGGTGAGACAGCTACTTCTTTACTTGAAATAAATAGCTTGAGAGGTTTACATGAGCGCGTGCCAAATGCAAATGCAACTTATATAGACCGATTGCATTATGAGCTAGGGATTATCAAGGAAATGGGCTATGCAGATTATTTTTTAATCGTCTCGGATTATATTCAGTATGCGAAAAGTAAGCAAATTTTAACGGGTCCTGGACGTGGCTCGTCAGCGAGTTCACTTGTTGCTTATACATTACGTATTACAGATGTCGACCCGTTACAATATGGTTTATTATTCGAACGTTTCTTAAATCCTGAGCGAATTACGATGCCGGATATAGATGTGGATTTTGCAGATCATCGCCGGCAAGAAGTTATTCAATATGTTGCAGATAAATATGGTAAGACATATACATCGCAAATCATTACATTCGGTACATTATCTGCTAAAGCAGTTGCTAGAGATGTTGCACGTGTATTTGGCTTCACTAGTGAAGAGATGTCGACAATTTCATCCCTTATACCAAATAAAGTGGGCATTACATTAAGAGAAGCTTTAGCGGAATCTGCAGCATTGCGTGATTGGATTGCAGCTGTAGATATAAGACGAAAATGGTTTGAAGTCTCATTAAATTTAGAGGGGCTGCCAAGAAATGCATCAACGCACGCTGCAGGTGTTGTACTTTGTCCAGAACCTTTAGTAAATATAGTCCCTATTGAGCCAGGTAACGAAGGGCTTTATATAACGCAGTGGCCGATGCAAGAAGTAGAATCTATAGGCCTATTAAAAATGGATTTCCTTGGATTGCGTAATCTAACTATTTTAGAGCGTATCCGTTCAATGATTTATTATGATACAAGGAAATTTCTTGATTTCGAAAAAATCCCCCTACACGATGCAGCGACATTCAGATTATTGCAACAAGGTGATACAACAGGTGTTTTCCAATTAGAGTCCGACGGTATGCGTCAAGCATTACGTGATATAAAACCAACTGTCTTTCAAGATATTGTGGCAGTCAACGCATTATATCGTCCTGGTCCAATGGATTTTATTCCTGTGTATAGCAAAAGAAAACATGGTGGAGAAGTAATAAGCATGCCACATGCCGTACTTGAACCTATTTTAAGTGAGACTTATGGTGTCATCGTGTACCAGGAACAAATCATGCAAATTGCAGCAGTGATGGCAGGATTTACAATGGGAGAAGCAGATATTTTACGACGAGCAGTTAGTAAAAAGAAAAAAGAAATATTAGATGCAGAACAACAACATTTCGTGAATAACTCTGTAGCAAAAGGATTTACTGAGCAAGTAGCGAAGGAAGTTTACGATTTAATTGTTCGTTTTGCAAATTACGGTTTTCCGAAAAGTCATGCTGTGGCATATAGTATCATTTCTTACCATATGGCGTATTTAAAAGCGAATTTCCCTGCGTATTTTTATGCGGCACTTTTAACTAGTGCAATAGGAAATCAAGATCGTCTTATGCGTTTGTTGCAAGAAGTGAAGCAAAAAGGAATAATCGTATTGTCACCATCCATTCACCACAGCGGTAGCACGTTCCGGGTGGAAAGCGGAGCTATTCGTTTTGCACTCTCGGCAATAAAGGGTGTACCACAATCATTTTTAACAAAACTTCTGACCTTACGAAAAAATGGTCATTCCAACTGGTCAGATTTATTTGATTTTGCTCTTGATATGACAGGTGTTCATTTTACGAGAAAAGCATTAGAACCTTTAATAAAAGCAGGAGCATTAGATGACTTCGGACGAGATCGTGGGCAACTTTTAGCTTCTATAGAAGCGGTAGTCAAGCATGCAAATTTATATCGACCAAGCGATGAAGAGAGTTTATTAAGTGATGGTGATTTTTTATTTGGTAAACCAAAATATGCAGATGCCAGTTTAATGCCAGAAAAGTTGTTATTGCAATATGAAAAAGAAGTGCTGGGATTTTATATGTCAGAGCATCCAATTATGAAATTAAAGAAAGAATTGCAGTTTGATTCAATATCAGCTACTGATATTTCAAATTATCAAAGTCGAAAATATGCGAAAATACTCGGCATCGTTTCAGGGATTAAGCAAATTCGTACGAAAAAAGGCGAGCAAATGGCGTTTATTGATCTTGAAGATGAATCTGGAATGCTTTCAATAACAATCTTTCCTCGTGAATATACCCATATTCAAGAATGGTTACAAGAGGAACAAGTTGTTTTAGCAGAAGGTTTTGTAGAGCAGCGTAACGGTAAACCACAAATGATTGTAAAGAAATTAATGACGAATCTAACCGAAAAATAGAATAAAAGACTAAAACTGTGTGATTTTCACACGGTTTTTTTATTTTTACTTTACTCTTTGAGGGATTTTCTGTATGCTATTATCAAAAGTGGTCAGACCACTATTTCAAACTTATATTGTCCAAGGAGAAATTCAATGAGTGCAGAAAAACCAACTTCTAAAATGTTTCTACAAATTGTCAGTGAGCTACGAGCATTAATACGTGATGAAAATATTCCGGCAGGTGGTAAAATCCCATCAGAGCGCGTACTAGCTGAGCGTTTGAATGTTGGTAGGTCATCTGTAAGAGAAGCACTACGTAGTTTAGAGCTACTTGGACTCATTGAAACGCGTAGAGGCGAAGGGACATTCTTAACCGATTTTCGAAATCATAAACTAGTAGAAGTATTGTCTACCTTCATTTTGCAGGAGGGAACAGATCTAGAGAATGTGAATGAAACACGAAAAATTCTTGAAAGAGATGCTATTCGTATCGTGTCTTCAAATGAAACATTACGTAAATTACCGGTATGGGAAAGTTTGTGGCGTAACCTTGAAACTGAAGGTGTAATTGCACGCGAGGATATTATGCGAGAAATCGTTATCGTATCAGAAAATCGCCTAGTACTGAAAATGTGGATCCTGTTAAAGCAATATGGAAAAGAGATGTATAGTGGACTTTCTACCGAGCATGAACAGCCTATGTTACAAGCCTTTATAAGTGAATTAATGATAGGAAATACTGCTGAAGCAATAAGCTGGTTTGAGAAATGGACCGAGTTGCTACATAAGGGGAGAGATATTTTATGAGTATTAAAGATTTATTTAAAACCAATAAAATTAAAAATAAAGCGCGTAATTCTTTAAAGCGCGAAGAAAATGATGTGCCAGAAGGGATCATGACTAAATGTCCTGAATGCCGTCATGTAGAGTTAACAAAGGATTTAGTGAAAGGATTAAAAGTTTGTTCAAAGTGCGATCATCACTACAAAATGACAGCTCAAGAGCGTGTTGATATTTTCTTTGATGAAGGTACATTTACATCTTTGGATGATCACTTACAATCGGTTAATCCATTAGAGTTTCCTAGTTATATTGAGAAGATCCAATCAGATATAAAGAAAACAGGGTTAAATGAAGCAGTATTAACAGGTATTGGTGAGTTAGATGGCAAACAAATTGTTGTAGCGATTATGGATTCGCACTTCCGTATGGGTTCAATGGGGTCTGTTGTAGGTGAGAAGATCACCCGTGCAATTGAAAAGGCTACTGAACTAGGTGTACCATTCATCATTTTCACTGCGAGCGGTGGAGCTCGTATGCAAGAAGGTGTGTTATCTCTTATGCAAATGGCGAAAACGAGTGTTGCTTTACAACGTCATAGTGCAGAAGGTTATCTATTTATTTCCATAATGACACACCCAACAACTGGTGGTGTATCTGCAAGCTTTGCTTCTCTTGGTGATATCAATTTAGCTGAACCAAAAGCGTTGATTGGCTTTGCCGGTCGTCGTGTTATTGAACAGACCGTGCGTGAAAAATTACCAGAAGATTTTCAAACTGCTGAATTTCTATTGGCACATGGTCAGTTAGATGCCGTAGTAAATCGCAAAGACATGCGCAAAACAGTTTCAACAATTGTTAAACTTCACGTAAAGGAGGCGCAATAATAATGGTGAAATACTTACCGTTCGAGGCACCCCTTATGCAGCTTCGTGAAAAAATTAATGAACTAAAAGAATTCACTGCCAATGCAGATGTAGATATGTCTAAAGAAATTAAGCAACTTGAGGACCGTTTTAGTAAATTAGCAAAAGAAATTTATAACAACATTCAACCTTGGGATCGTGTACAGATTGCTAGACATCCTGAGCGTCCAACGACAAAAGATTATATAAATGCTATTTTCGAAGATTTTATCGAGTTTCATGGAGATCGTAACTTTGGTGATGATGAGGCGATTGTAGGTGGTATTGCTTCTTTTGAAGGACAACCAATTACAATTATTGGCCACCAAAGAGGTAAGGATACAAAAGAGAATATTCGTCGTAACTTCGGTATGCCTCATCCTGAAGGTTATAGAAAGGCTATGCGCTTAATGAAGCAAGCCGAGAAATTTTCAAGACCAATTATATGTATGATTGATACAAAAGGTGCGTATCCTGGTAAAGCAGCTGAACAACGTGGACAAAGTGAAGCTATAGCTCGCAACCTATTCGAAATGGCAGGTTTAAAAGTTCCTGTTATTAGTATTGTTATAGGTGAAGGTGGTAGTGGTGGTGCTCTTGCTTTAGGTGTAGCAAACCAAATCCATATGTTAGAGAATGCAACTCTTTCTGTTATTTCACCAGAAGGTGCAGCTTCAATTTTATGGAAAGATGCGACTTTAGCGCAAAAAGCAGCTGAAGCTATGCGTATTACTGCACCTAACTTAAAAGAGATAGGAATTATAGATGAGATTATTCCAGAAGTATTAGGTGGCGCGCATAATGATGTAGTGCAACAAGCACTTAATATGAAGTCTGTTTTAAGCAATTCATTAGTACAACTACAAACTTTATCGGGCGACGAACTTATTCAAAATCGTTATGATAAATTTAGAGAAATTGGTGTTTTTGCCGAATAACTACAATTTTAGGGGTAGGCTGATTCTGTATCGATAAATTTGATACATGAAACAGCCTATTTCTTTCGACGCAATACTGACACAGAATACAGTTTCATGTTAATGTTTTAATAGTGACGCTTGTAGGAGGAATGAATCATATGAAAAAGATTGGTGTTTTAACAAGTGGCGGGGATGCACCAGGCATGAATGCAGCTGTCCGTGCAGTTGTCAGGAAAGCTTTATATCATGATTTAGAAGTTGCAGGTATTTACTATGGTTATCAAGGTTTGATAGAAGGTCAAATTGAAAGTTTAGATCGCGGTTCTGTAGGGGATATTATTCAACGAGGGGGTACGAAATTACACTCTGCGCGTTGTCTTGAATTCAAAACAGAAGAAGGACAACTAAAAGCAATTGAACAGTTGAAAAAGCATGGTATCGAAGGGTTAGTTATAATCGGCGGAGATGGTTCATATCGAGGGGCCTTAGAGTTAACGAAGCGTGGTTTCCCTTGCGTAGGTGTGCCGGGAACCATTGATAATGATATTCCAGGAACAGATTATACAATAGGTTTTGATACAGCTTTGAATACGGTAATTGAAAGTATTGATAAAATTCGTGATACAGCAACATCTCATGAACGTACATTTATCATTGAAGTAATGGGGCGTGATGCGGGGGATTTAGCTTTATGGGCTGGTCTTGCGGGTGGAGCTGAAACTATATTGATTCCTGAAGTACCACATGATTTAGATGAACTAGTCACACGTTTAGAACAAGGTTATGAGCGTGGGAAAAAGCATAGTATTATAATAGTTGCCGAAGGTGTTATGTCAGCTAGTGATTTGGCGAAAAAACTTTTAGAAAAAAATATTGAAACAAGAGTCTCGGTTTTAGGTCATATCCAACGTGGTGGATCGCCGACAGCACGCGATCGTGTACTGGCAAGTACTTTTGCTGCAAGAGCAGTAGAATTATTAATCGAGAACCGTGGTGGCCTTGCAGTTGGCATGAGGAATCATGTGGTGGTAGACTATGACTTAGCAGAGGCATTTATGAAAGAACGTAATACAGATTTGTCGATGTATACTTTATCGAAAGAATTATCGATTTAAATAAATTGGAGTGGTCAAGCAGATGAGAAAAACAAAAATTGTATGTACTATTGGTCCCGCTAGTGAATCGCAAGAAATTTTAGTTCAATTAATTGAAGCTGGAATGAACGTAGCTCGTTTAAATTTTTCGCATGGTAGTCATGAAGAACACGCAGCAAGAATCGAAAACATTCGTGAAGCAGCGAAAAAAACTGGACAAGTTGTAGCTATTTTACTTGATACAAAAGGTCCTGAAATTCGCACTCATTCAATGGAAAATGACGCTGTTGAATTAGAAACAGGTCAAACAATTGATATTTCAATGACTGAAGTACTTGGAAATAAAGAAATTTTTTCTATTACTTACGAAAAATTAATCGACGATGTTGAAGAAAGTTCAATCATTTTACTAGATGATGGCTTAATTGAATTACGTGTAACTGGTAAAGATACTGAGGCCGGATTAATTCATACTGTGGTTGAAAATGCTGGTCTACTTAAAAACAAAAAAGGCGTGAATGTACCGGGCGTTTCAGTTCAATTGCCTGGTATTACGGAAAAGGATGCACAAGATATTCTATTTGGTATCGAGCAAGGTGTAGATTTTATCGCTGCTTCATTTGTACGTCGTGCATCAGATGTATTAGAAATCCGTGAGCTTTTAGAAAATAATAACGGTGGATACATCCAAATTATTCCTAAAATCGAAAACCAAGAAGGCGTCGATAATATCGATGAAATCATCCAAGTTTCCGACGGTTTAATGGTTGCTCGTGGTGATCTTGGTGTTGAAATTCCGGCAGAAGAAGTACCGATTGTCCAAAAAAGTCTTATCCAAAAATGTAACACAGTAGGAAAGCCGGTTATTACAGCTACACAAATGCTTGATTCAATGCAGCGTAATCCTCGTCCTACTCGAGCAGAGGCAAGTGACGTAGCGAATGCTATTCTTGATGGTACAGATGCAATCATGCTTTCAGGTGAAACAGCAGCTGGACTTTACCCGGTGGAATCTGTAAAAACAATGTATAAAATTGCGAACCGTATAGAGGATTCATTGGATCACCGTGCAATCGTTAGTAAACGTAGCCGTGAGAAAGGTGCTAGCATGACAGAGGCAATTAGCCAAGCAGTTGCTTATACTTCTCTTAACTTGCAAGTTTCAGCTATTTTAGCACCTACTGAGAGTGGCCATACAGCAAAAATGATTGCCAAGTATCGTCCAGGTGTACCGATTATTTCAGTCACATCGTCTGAACAAACATGTCGTAAATTAGCGCTTGTATGGGGTGTATTCCCTATCGTTGGGCCTAAAGTAAGTTCAACTGATGAAATTTTAGAGCTAACTGTCCAAGAAAGTTTGAACAAAGGCTACGTTCACCACGGAGATCTAGTTGTAATTACAGCTGGTGTGCCAGTAGGTGAAGCGGGTACAACAAACTTGATGAAAGTTCATGTAATCGGCGATATGCTAACTAAAGGTCAAGGTATTGGTAAATCTGCTGCTATTGGTAAAGCATTAGTCGTCAGAAATGCAGAGCAAGCACTAGCTCAAGATACTGAAGGGAAAATCATTGTAACGATTGGTTCGGATCGTGATATGATGCCTGCTATTTCTAAATGCGCGGGGTTAATCACGGAAGAAGGTGGACTTACGAGTCATGCAGCAGTTGTTGGTTTGAGTCTAGGTATACCTGTTATTGTGGGCGTGAAAGACGCTACAACGATGATAAGTGATGGACAAGAGTTATCAATTGACGCAGTATCTGGTGTCATTTACTACGGACGTTCAAGTATTTTGTAATATAAAAACAACCTCAGCGTATTTGGCTGAGGTTGTTTTTTAAAAGAGGTGAATAAATTGAAAAAAATTTTACTTTTTCTTATATTAATTCCTATTATAGAAATTGCCGTTGTTTTAATATCTGGCAAACTAATAGGTGCCATGTATACACTAATATTAATTGTCGTAACAGGTATTTTAGGGATCTATTTAGCCAAAACGCAAGGAGTTAAAGCTTTTCGGGATATCCAACAGACTATACAAAATGGACAACCACCGGGTCATGCCATGATTAATGGTTTACTTATTTTTATCGGTGGGATATTTTTAGTATTACCGGGTTTTGTATCTGATATTATTGGACTTCTTTTAGTCTTTGGTCCAACAAGGAACCTCTTTAAACCTTTGCTATATTACTGGTTACGAAAAAAGATGAAAAACGGTCAAGTTATTTTGATGCAAAAATAGGGTGTTTTTTTAATTTTACAGCAAGTAGTAATAAGAATGGGCTAATTAAAATACCTGCAATGCCAAAGAGTAATAAGCTAATGGCACTTATCATAAATGCGTGCACGGAACGGATATGTAAAGTTGAAGCCCACATATACGATTCAGCGAACTGTCTTGAAAGCTGAATCACGGCATAGAGGACCAGTAAATAAATACAAAGCATCTCATTGCCTGTTACAAAGAAGTATATACACATAGGGATAAGGAAAATACCGATACCTAAAAAGGGAAGACTATCTGCAACAGAGATGAGCAATGCTTTTCCAACAGGAAATGAAAATCCAAGTGCCATTAAGCCGACAGATAAAAGCGCGAATGTCATCAATAATAAACGTAATTCTACTGATAGAAAATAACCAAATAATTGAGAAGCCTCTTCATAGACACGTTGAATAGGTTTTCTAAAACGAGCAGGAAAATAGATAAAGAACCATAATCTATTCCTGCTTGTTTCATATAAAGCAAAATATAAAGCTACTAAATAAAAAGTAAAATTAATTAGGTTTTGGAAGGTGGATTGTACGATATTTATGAGCGATTCCATAGCCATGTCCACTAGGGAAATGAATTTTTCCTGCAGATTAAGAAGTAACATTGATTGCATATCAGAGAAAAACTGAACTTGGGTAATTATGCGTTTAATCTCTGGTAAAGTTTCGATTAAAACAGAAGTTAAAAATAGTATAGTTGCGATGAAAATGGATAAAATAATAGCCTCGGTAGTTAATGCAGCGAGCCATCGAGGCAATTTTAATGTCGAAATTAAATACTTTAGTAATGGTTGTGCGAAGTAAGCTGTTAAAATTGCAAGAGATACAGGTAAAACTAACCAACATAATACTAAAATTAGAGCAATTAGTACGAATAGTTGGATTCGATACATGGTGGATTTCTTGATTTTTTCTTGTAACAAAACATCATCCTTTAATAAATGTGATTTTTCCATCCTTGTTAATGTCGATTTTTTTCTACAAAATGCGATATTTCTGTTTAAATTTTGTTTTTCATATGAAATGAAGGCTTTTCATTCACAAAGCCGTCAAAATTTATTATAATATCAATGTAAGCGATTTACTTATAGGTTCATATCGAAAATACGTAGGTTGCATTTGTGTAATTTTGTAAATGCAATCTAATACATTTTAAGAAGGAGCGATATATTATGACAGCAACACGCGGATTAGAAGGTGTCGTAGCAGCAGAGACTAAAATCAGTTCTATAATTGATGATACTCTTACATATGTTGGCTACAACATTGATGACTTAGCAGAAAATGCATCTTTTGAAGAGGTAGTTTACCTACTATGGCACACACGTCTTCCTAAAGCAGACGAATTAGCTGAATTGAAACAACAATTAGCTGACAATATGGAAGTGCCACAAGCGGTATTAGATCACTTCAAAACTTATGACATCAAATCTGTTCACCCAATGGCTGCATTACGCACAGCAGTTTCTTTACTAGCTTTATATGATGAAGATGCTGAGGATATGTCTGACGAAGCAAACTATCGTAAAGCAATCAAATTACAAGCTAGAATTTCTACTGTTGTAACTGCGTTCTCTCGTATTCGTGCAGGTTTAGAACCAGTAGCACCTAAGAGTGAATTAAGCTATGCTGCAAACTTCCTTTATATGTTATCTGGTAAAGAACCAGAAGCAATCGCTGTTGAAGCATTCAACAAAGCATTAGTACTACATGCTGACCACGAATTAAATGCATCTACATTTACTGCTCGTGTATGTGTAGCTACATTATCTGATGTATATTCAGGTGTTACTTCTGCAATTGGCGCACTTAAAGGTCCATTACACGGTGGCGCTAACGAACAAGTTATGAAAATGCTTTCTGAAATTGGTTCAGTTGAAAACGTTGAAGATTATATCAACGATAAATTAGCTAACAAAGTTAAAATCATGGGCTTCGGACACCGTGTATACCGTAAAGGTGACCCACGTGCTCCACACTTAAAAGTTATGTCTGAAAAGTTAACTAAACTAACAGGACAACCTGAGTATTATGAAATGTCAGTGAAAATCCACGAAATGGTGACTGGACAAAAAAATCTACCACCAAACGTAGATTTCTATTCAGCATCTGTATACCATTCTTTAGGTATCGATCACGATTTATTCACACCAATCTTCGCGGTTTCACGTGTATCTGGATGGGTAGCTCACATTTTTGAACAATATGCTAATAACCGTTTAATCCGTCCACGTGCTGAGTATGTTGGACCAGGAATGCAAAAATATGTACCTGTAAACGAAAGATAATTGGTATAATAAAAAAGTCGAGGGCGGTGCTAAGTTTTGGCACCTGCCCTTTGATTATGAATATTAGGAGGCAATTTGTTTATGTCTAACGGTAAAATTGTAGTTGAAAATGGCGTACTTAACGTACCAAACAATCCAATCATTCCATTCATCGAAGGTGACGGAATCGGTCCAGATATTTGGGTAGCAGCATCTCGTGTAATCGATGCAGCAGTAAAACAAGCTTACAATGGCGAAAAATCTATCGAGTGGAAAGAAGTACTTGCTGGACAAAAAGCATTCGACCAAACTGGCGAATGGTTACCACAAGCAACTCTTGATGCTATCAATGAATACTTAATCGCAATTAAAGGACCTCTTACTACACCAATCGGTGGCGGTATCCGTTCTCTAAACGTAGCATTACGTCAACAACTTGACCTTTATGTTTGTTTACGTCCTGTACGTTACTTTGAAGGTGTTCCTTCTCCAGTTAAACGTCCTGAAGACACTGATATGGTTATTTTCCGTGAAAACACAGAAGATATCTATGCTGGTATCGAATATGCTGAAGGTTCAGATGAAGTTAAAAAGCTAATCAATTTCCTTCAAACTGAAATGGGCGTTAACAAAATCCGCTTCCCAGAAACTTCAGGTATCGGTATTAAACCAGTATCTAAAGAAGGTACACAACGTTTAGTTCGTGCTGCTATTAACTATGCTATTAAAGAAAAGCGCGAATCTTTAACTTTAGTACACAAAGGTAACATCATGAAGTTCACTGAGGGTGGATTCAAAACTTGGGGTTACGAACTAGCTGAAACAGAATTTGCTGATCAAACGTTCACTTGGAACCAATATGATGCAATCAAAGAAGCTGAAGGCGCTGAAGCTGCTGATAAAGCACAAGCAGAAGCACTTGCTGCTGGTAAAATCTTAGTTAAAGATTCTATTGCTGATATCTTCTTACAACAAATCTTAACTCGTCCAAAAGAGTTTGACGTTGTTGCAACAATGAACTTAAACGGTGACTACATCTCTGACGCATTAGCTGCTCAAGTTGGTGGTATCGGTATCGCTCCAGGAGCTAACATTAACTATGTAAGTGGACATGCGATCTTCGAAGCTACTCACGGTACAGCACCAAAATATGCAGGTCTTGATAAAGTAAACCCATCTTCAGTATTACTTTCTGGCGTTCTTATGCTTGAACACCTAGGCTGGAAAGAAGCTGCAGATTTAGTAACTGCATCAGTAGAAAAAACAATTGCTTCTAAAGTTGTAACTTACGACTTTGCACGTCTAATGGACGGCGCTACAGAAGTTAAATGTTCTGCATTTGCCGATGAATTAATTAAAAACCTGTAATATTAGACTAGATGAAAGAGGGAATCGGGTGCTTATCCCTTTTCCCTCTTTACATATATAATAAAAGGGGCGTATTCAAATGACTTTGAAACGTAGTAAAATTTCTGTAATCGGTGGCGGTTTCACAGGCGCTACATCTGCTTTTTTAGCTGCACAAAAAGAACTTGGTGATGTTGTATTAGTAGACATTCCACAAGCTGAAAACCCAACAAAAGGTAAAGCTCTTGACATGTTCGAAGCTTCTCCAGTACAAGGGTTTGATGCACGTGTAATGGGTACTTCTAATTATGCTGATACTGCTAATTCAGACGTAGTAATTATTACTGCTGGTGTTGCGCGTAAACCAGGAATGAGCCGTGATGATTTAGTTCAAATTAACCAAGGTGTGATGAAAGCCGTAACAAAAGAAATTATAAAACACTCTCCTGAAGCAACAATTATCGTTTTAACAAACCCAGTTGATGCAATGACTTACACAGTTTATAAAGAATCTGGATTTCCTAAAAACCGCGTAATTGGTCAATCAGGTGTTCTTGATTCAGCTCGTTTCCGTTCATTCATCGCTGAAGAGTTAAACATCTCAGTCAAAGATATTACTGGCGTTGTACTTGGTGGCCACGGTGACACAATGGTACCACTTACTCGCTACTCATTCGCTGGCGGTATTCCACTAGAAAAACTAATACCTGCTGAGCGTTTAGAAGAAATTGTTGATCGTACTCGTAACGGTGGTGCTGAAATCGTAAATCTTCTTGGTAACGGTTCTGCTTATTACGCTCCAGCTGCAGCATTAGTTGAAATGGCTGAAGCAATTATTAAAGACCAACGTCGTGTATTACCATCTATCGCTTACCTAGAAGGTGAATATGGTTACAATGATATATACCTAGGTGTACCAACAATCTTAGGTGCTAACGGTATCGAATCGATTATTGAATTAGATTTAACAACAGAAGAAAAAGCAGCTTTAGATAACTCTGCAGAAGCAGTTAAAAATGTTATGAAAGTTCTAGCTTAATTTATATATTTTTTAAAACGAGTAGGTTTTTACCTTCTCGTTTTTTTGTAGTGTCAAAAAAATTCAGACAATATATTATATGTATGCAATCATACTGTCTTTTTTTACTGATTATTGATACTATTGAATTAACAAATTATTTAAGGGGGAATATTGTGTTACTTGGCAAGAAGAGAAAGTTAGGTAAAAAAATTGAAGAGATATCTGTTGGCGAATCATTACAACTAACAGAGAAAATCGAAGATAAAGACTTACTATTATATCTCGGCTTAACCAATGACAGTAATCCTCTATACATACAACATGACTTTACCTCGCAGACTAGTTTTCAAAAACCTGTAGTGCCTACGATCATGTTGAATGGTGTTGTAACATCAGCTATATCAAAATATATTCCGGGCCCTGGTTCTTATATTACTTCTCAGCAATTTGAATATCCACATCCGGTATATCATAATGA
Source organism: Viridibacillus sp. d25.2 (assembly GCF_055456015.2). NCBI lineage: Bacteria > Bacillati > Bacillota > Bacilli > Caryophanales > Caryophanaceae > Viridibacillus > Viridibacillus sp. d25.2. The sequence goes on from NZ_CM196652.1 coordinate 1,218,338, forward strand.
TACAATTCAAATTTTACTTGAAGTAACTGAAGTAAATAAAGAGCTAAATGAAGTAACCGTGAATATTAAAGGGCACAATGATGACAGTATTCTAGTCATGCAAGGTAAAGTGACAGTAAATCCGCCGAATCGTGAACAAGACGAGTCTGCAAATAAGAATGAAGAAATCTAGTAGCAAAGGTTTGAAATGGGGGTTTCAAATCAATTGCGGAGGATAACAAACATGACAAATAAAATACTTGTAGTAGAAGACGAGATTTCAATTGCAACATTATTACAATACAATCTTCAACAGGCTGGATACGATGTAGTAATTGCGAATGACGGGAAAGACGGATTACACAAAGCGATTTTGGAAAAGCCGGATTTGCTATTACTAGACTTAATGTTACCTAAAATGGATGGCATGGAAGTTTGCAAGGAGTTACGTATTAAGAAAATCAATACACCGATTATCATGTTAACAGCAAAAGACGATGAGTTCGATAAAGTACTGGGTCTTGAACTTGGTGCAGATGATTATATGACAAAACCCTTTAGTCCACGTGAAGTAATGGCTAGGGTTAAGGCTGTATTACGCCGTTCTAAAGTGACTGAGGTAGTGAAAGAAGAAGAGCGTGTTGAACAAACTTATTCATTTGGGCAACTGCAAGTATTTCCTGATCGCTTTGAAGCTTTCTTAGGAGAGGAAGTGTTAGAATTCACTCCGAAAGAATTTGAGCTGCTTGTTTATTTATTGGAAAATAAAAATCGTGTGTTAACACGCGACCAGCTACTAAGTGCTGTATGGCATTATGATTTTGCGGGAGATACGCGGATTGTTGATGTGCATATTAGCCACTTACGCGAACAAATTGAAGAAAATAGTCGCAAACCAAAATTCATAAAAACGATAAGAGGTTTAGGTTATAAATTTGAGGAGCCGAAGCTATGATGAAATCTCTTAGAGCTAGGCTGCTCATTGCTTTTGGATTTCTGTATGGTACAGCACTAGCTGGTCTTGGTTTTATACTAGGCCAGCTTTTTCCTGTATATGTAGAAGATTCGATACGTTCTAATTCCCTTCGATCACATGAGAATATTTTACGTGCAATTGAAAAACAAAGGATCGATTTAACTGTAGAGCAAGAACGTGCAATAATAGATGCCTTGCCACTTGATTTTGGCGGAAGTGAATTAGCGGATATAAGAATTCGTCTATGGATTATGCTTATTATCGCTTTAATAATTACCTTTATATTACTGATGATTATTACTTCGCGCTTGATAAAGAATTTAGCTCAGCCTATAGACAATGTAACAAATACAGCGCTAGAGTTAGCGAAAGGGAACTATCGTGCAAGGGCATATGAAAATGCCGAATCACCCACGATCCAACTAAGTAATGCAGTTAATGTCCTTGCTCGTAACTTGCAAGATATTATGATGATTAGAGAGATCGAGCAAGAGCGCCTCAAAACGCTGATTGAGAATATGGGTAGTGCACTTATAATGATTGGGAAGGAAGGGCATATATCTATTGTTAATAAAGTGTTTTTGGAATTATTCGATGTGCCCTACAATACAGTCTATAAACAGGTTTTCCGCGAGTTAGGTTTACCGAATGAGTTAGAACAATTCGTAGACCATGTCTTTATGACAGAAATAACATATCGTAAGCAAATGCAAATAGAAATTCAACAAGAGTTTCGACATATGGAAGTATATGGTGCTCCAGTTATAGGTGAGCATGGTCACTGGCTAGGAATTGTGATTATCATGCATGATATTACGGAATTGAAAAAGCTAGAGCAAATACGTAAGGACTTTGTAGCAAATGTATCACATGAATTACGCACCCCTATTACATCGATTAAAGGCTTTTCAGAAACGTTATTAGACGGCGCATACAAGGATCAAGGTACATTATTGTCCTTTTTAGAAATTATTAATAAAGAGAGTAATCGCCTGCAAATGCTTATTATAGATTTGCTTGAGTTATCAAAAATTGAAAAGCATGGTTTTACAGTCAATATTGAACAGACAAGTTTAAAGGATGTTATTGTAAGAGCCACTGAAATGACAGTGCCACGTATTGAGGAAAAAAACATATCATTCGAAGCTGAAATTGAGCAGGATGTTGTAGTTGAAGGTGATTCAAATCGACTAATTCAAGTTGTTATGAATTTAATGACGAATTCGATTACTTACTCTCCAGAGAATACTAAAATTAAAGTGAAGTTATATGAGCAAAATAAAAATGGCATTATTGAAATCGTTGATGAAGGGATTGGGATTGAGAAACCTGAAATTCCAAGAATTTTTGAGCGCTTTTATCGTGTTGATCGAGCTCGTAGTCGTAACTCGGGTGGAACAGGCCTAGGTCTTGCAATTGTAAAGCATTTAATTGAGGCGCACCACGGTAAAATACAAGTGGAGAGTGAAGTTGGTAAAGGGACGACAATGCGTGTTATTTTGCCGGAAAAACAACCAAATTAACACACCCTTTACAATATATATATATACCCTTCATAATCCTTTGTTAATATAATATTCGAAGCCCCCTTCAACCAGTGTTTATGGAAGCGAGAATCTAGGATTTCCTAGATTCTTTTTTAGGTTTTTAATAGCAGAATACAGAAACAATAAAATGCGAACATTTTTTCGTATTTTCATTAGCCGTCATTTTCCTTTCTACTTACACGCGTGGTAAAATAGAAAAGAGAGACGGCTTTTTGACGTTTAGGAAAAAAGAAATTCCGTGCATAATAACATATAAACCAAACAACTTAAATGAGTAAGAAGAATGAGGAGAGTGTACACATGACAAAGGAAAAGCTACTACTTTTAGATGGAAATAGCTTAGCTTATAGAGCATTTTTTGCTTTACCACTATTAACAAATGATAGCGGTATTCACACAAATGCGGTTTATGGCTTTACTACGATGTTACAGAAAATATTAGAAGAGGAAAAACCAACGAAGATGCTTGTAGCATTTGACGCTGGTAAAACAACATTCCGTCATTCTACATACGGAGAATATAAAGGAGGACGCCAGAAAACACCACCTGAATTATCAGAGCAATTCCCGTATTTACGAAAATTATTAGACGCATATCGCATTAAACAGTATGAGCTGGAGATGTACGAGGCAGATGATATTATCGGTACTTTGAGTAAACAAGCTGAAGACCAAAAGCTACAAGTTATCGTTGTTACAGGAGATAAAGACTTAACGCAGCTGGCGTCAAAGAACACAACTGTTTATATTACGCGTAAAGGTATGACAGATATTGAAAAATATACACCAGATCATATTCAAGAAAAATATGGTTTAACGCCGCAGCAAATTATTGATATGAAAGGTCTAATGGGGGATGCATCAGACAATATACCTGGCGTACCTGGTGTGGGTGAAAAAACAGCTATCAAATTATTAAAGCAATATCCAACTATTGAAGAACTATATGAAAATGTAGAACAAGTGAGTGGTGCAAAGTTAAAAGAAAAACTTACGACCAATGAAGAACAAGCGAAAATGAGCAAACAGCTAGCAACGATTGATCGTCAATCACCCATTTCTATTACACTTGATGACTTAGTATATGATGGCCCAAATGTAGATGAGCTGTTTTCATTGTGGCAAGATTTATCTTTTAAATCATTAATCGAAAAAAGTGAATTTGAATCAGAAGCGACAACAACGAAGGAATTAATTTTTTCTATATTAGATGATGTATCAGCAGAGCAATTACAAGATGCGATGGCTGTACATATTGAACTTGCTGATGAGCACTATCATACTTGTGACAGATTTGGAATAGCGTTAGTAGATGACAAGCAAGCATATTATATTCCTTATGACAAAGCAATCGCTTCTTCAACGTTAAAAAAATGGTTAGAAGATTCTTCAAAGAAGAAGTATATGGTCGATTCAAAAGCAGCGCAAGCCGCATTATTACGTGATGGTGTTAAATTAGCGGGCGTGGAATTCGATATGCTATTAGCTACATATATTGTGAATCCCGCAATCCCTTCTGATGATGTCGCAACCATTTCGAGAGAATTTGGTTATACTGATGTCCTATCAAATGACAATGTATATGGTAAAGGTGCAAAAAAAGCTACTCCGGCAATAGAAGCTGTTGCGGAGCATGCTTGTCGTAAAGCAAATGCGGTATACATTTTACAACCAAAGCTGGAGCAACTTCTTCGAGAAAATGAACAATTTGAATTGTATAAACAATTAGAGCTGCCACTAGCTGGAATATTAAGTGAAATGGAAAGTGAAGGTATCACGGTTGATCGTGAACGACTTGTTGAAATGGGACATGATTTAACAACGAAACTAAAAGCGATTGAGGAAGATATTTATTCAATCGCTGGTCAATCTTTCAACATTAATTCACCGAAACAGTTAGGTGTTATTTTGTTTGAAAAATTGGGGTTACCTGTTATTAAGAAAACAAAAACAGGTTATTCTACTGCAGCAGATGTATTAGAAAAACTAGAGCCAGAACACGAAATAATTCGTCATATTTTACAGTATCGTCAGCTTGGGAAATTGCAATCAACGTATATAGAAGGATTATTGAAAGAAATTCACGTAGAAGATCAAAAAATTCATACAAGGTTCCAGCAAGCATTAACGTCTACAGGTCGCTTAAGTTCGACAGATCCAAATTTACAAAACATACCAGTAAGACTTGAAGAGGGACGTAAAATACGTCAAGCATTCGTTCCCTCAAATCCAGATTGGCTCCTTTTCGCGGCTGATTATTCGCAAATTGAGTTACGTGTATTAGCTCATATGTGTGGTGACGAAAATCTAATTAGTGCATTCCAAAATGGTTCAGATATTCATACGAATACTGCGATGAATGTATTTCATGTGGCAGAAGAGGAAGTAACGTCAGATATGCGTCGTGCAGCCAAAGCGGTTAATTTCGGAATAGTATATGGTATTAGTGATTACGGGTTATCTCAAAACTTAGATATTACACGAAAAGAGGCGGCAGATTTCATTGAACGCTATTTCGTGAGCTTCCCAGGTGTACAAGACTATATGAAAAATATCGTTGAAGAAGCGAAGCAACATGGCTATGTGACTACTATTTTAAATCGACGACGCTATTTGCCAGACCTGAAAAGTTCAAACTTCAATTTGCGTAGCTTTGCAGAGCGAACTGCTATGAATACGCCAATTCAAGGTAGTGCAGCTGACATTATAAAAAAAGCAATGATTGATATGGCAGCAGCATTAAAAGAGCAAAATTTACAAACGAAAATGCTTTTGCAAGTACACGATGAGTTAATTTTTGAAGCACCGAAAGAAGAAATTGCAATTCTTGAAAAATTAGTACCAGAAGTAATGGGGAATGCATTTGAACTAAATGTACCGCTAAGAGCAGATTTCGCATTTGGTCCAACTTGGTATGATACAAAATAAAGGAGTGATCGCATGCCAGAATTACCAGAAGTAGAAGGTGTTGTGCGTTCATTACAGCCGGTTGTTACGGGAAAAACGATTCATCATGTGACGATTTCAAAAGTTATTAAACAGGCGAAAGAACAAGGAAAAGAGTGCATTATTAAAGCAGTTGATCCTGATTCATTTCAACACGCGATTGAAGGCATGACTATTAAAAGCATTGAACGTCGCTCAAAATATATCTTTTTTCACTTGGAAAAAGAGGGGAATTCGTATGTGCTCGTCAACCATTTAGGTATGACGGGCGCATGGTTCCATGTATCGCAACTTAGTGAGATTACAGAAGAGAAGTTTCAAAAGCATGCGCATGTTTTAATCCAGTTCGATGATGACGAGTGGCTTGTCTATTCTGATATTCGTCGTTTTGGTGAAATGCGCTTTTTGCATGATCTAGCAGAGCATCCGCCACTACTTGAAATGGCGCCTGAGCCTTTTTCAGGTGAAGCACTATCTCATTTTCTGGAAAAAGCAAATCTGACAAAATATGCAAATAAGGCAGTTAAAGAGGTCATTATGGACGGGCATGTAATTGCTGGTTGCGGCAATATATATGCGACAGAAGCGTTATTTAAGATGAACATGCATCCAGCACGTAAATTGTCGCGAATTAGTAAACAACGTAAAATTGAACTTTTTGAAACAATTGTTCATATTTTGCAAGAGAGTATTGATGTTGGCGGCTCAACTATTTCGGATTATCGGAATATAAATGGGGAAGCGGGCAGTATGCAACATCGTTTGAAAATGTATGGAAAAAAGACTTGTCCAGTTTGTAATGGAAATACTAAACAAAAGACAATTGGTGGCAGGAACTCATTTTATTGCTCTAATTGCCAACGTTAAAGGTGTGATTTAGATGATTATTGGATTAACAGGAAGTATTGCGAGTGGTAAAAGTACAGTTGCAGAAATGCTAAAAGTGTTACAATTGCCGATTGTTGATGCTGATTTAGTAGCACGTGTAGTAGTAGAACCTGGGACGGAAACGCTAAAAAATATAGTAGAAGCATTTGGCGAGAACGTTCTGCTAGATGATGGTACGCTTGATCGTCCTAAACTAGGGAATATTATCTTTCATGAACCTGCAGCACGTAAAACGTTAAACGATATTATACATCCAGCTATTCGCCGTGAAATGCTTCGCCAACGTGATGAACTATTAAAACATGGTGCACGTTTTGTTGTAATGGATATTCCATTATTGTTTGAAAGTCACCTTCAACATTTCGTTGAGAAAATTTTAGTTGTATCTGTCACAGAAGAAACACAATTAAGGCGCTTAATGGAACGTAATAATTTGTCTGAAAAAGAAGCTAAGGCGAGAATTAGTTCTCAACTACCGTTATCTGAAAAGGAAAAAGGTGCTGATGCAGTTATATATAATAATGAATCGCTCGAGTCAACGAGTGAGCAATTGCATAAAATATTACGTAAGTGGAATGTGATTGAATAAGGTGTTTCGGAAAAATCAGAATTCACGAACTTTTAAATGTTCATCATAATAGGTTTTACTTTCTCGAAAATGTGTTATACTAATTATCGAATTAATAAAATAAGTATAACGCAGTTACAGGAGGATATTATTCATGACAGTTTCTATTGCTATTAACGGATTTGGCCGTATTGGCCGCATGGTGTTCCGTCAAGCGATACTTCAAGATGATTTAAATATTGTTGCAATTAATGCTAGTTACCCGGCTGAAACGTTAGCACATTTGATTAAGTATGACACAAATCACGGAAAATTTGATGGGGACGTACAATTTGAAGAAAAAGCCCTAATCATAAATGGTAAACGTGTTGAACTTATTAGTGAACGTGATCCGTTGAACTTACCTTGGAAAGAAATGAATGTTGATATCGTTATCGAAGCAACAGGTAAATTCAATGCTCGTGAAAAAGCAGCATTGCATCTAGAAGCAGGAGCTAAAAAAGTTATTTTAACAGCACCTGGGAAAAATGAAGATGTAACAATTGTAATGGGTGTTAATGACGAAAAGTTAGACCTTACAAAACATGATGTAATTTCAAATGCAAGCTGTACTACAAACTGTCTTGCGCCAGTTGCTAAGGTATTAAATGATACTTTTGGAATTGACAATGGCTTAATGACAACTGTACATTCATATACAAATGATCAAAAAAATATTGATAACCCACATAAAGACTTACGTCGTGCTCGTGCGTGTGCTGCGTCAATTATTCCTACTTCAACGGGAGCTGCTAAAGCTCTAACTCTAGTATTACCAGAACTAGAAGGTAAGTTACATGGTATGGCACTTCGCGTTCCAACTCCAAACGTCTCATTAGTAGACTTAGTGGTAGATTTAAACAGAGACGTCACGGTTGAAGAAGTGAATGAAGCGTTTAAAGCAGCTTCAGCTGGTTCACTTAAAGGGATTTTAGATTTCACAATGGAACCACTGGTATCAGTAGATTACAATACAAACCCAGCATCAGCTACGATTGATGGTTTAACTACAATGGTAATGGGTACCCGTAAAGTAAAAGTACTTGCTTGGTACGATAACGAATGGGGTTATTCAACTCGCGTAGTAGATTTAACGAAAAAAGTTGCAACTGCTCTTAAGACGTCTGTAAACGCTTAAATTTAATATAATATGGCCCTTTCTAGTGTGTACTAGAAAGGGTTTTTTGATTTAAATTTAGACAAAATATCATATAAGTGATGAATATATGACTGTTTTTTCTGTTTTTATCGACCCTATATTGTCCTAAAACAGTATTTTTATCATGCATTAGAGAATTTCCACTGCATTTTTTCGATTTTTTAAGGCATTATTTGATATAATAGATAAACTAAAATGTTTTGCAATCAGGAGAGAAAAAATATGAAATGTCCAGCATGTCAGTTTAATGGAACAAAAGTTATTGACTCAAGACCGGTAGATGACAATAAGGCAATCCGTAGGCGTCGAGAATGTGAGTCATGTGCATATCGCTTTACTACGTTTGAAAAAGTTGAAGAAATGCCATTAATTGTCGTGAAAAAAGATGGTTCACGTGAGGAATTTAGCCGTGAAAAAGTTTTGCGAGGCCTTATTCGAGCGTGTGAAAAACGCCCGGTAGCCCTTAATGAATTAGAGGAATTAGTATTTGCTATAGAACAAGATCTACGTAGAATTGGTAATTCTGAAGTGAAGACAGAAGACGTCGGTGAAATGATTATGGATCGCCTAGCGAAAATTGACGAAGTATCTTATGTAAGATTTGCTTCTGTATATCGACAATTTAAAGATATCAATGTCTTTATTGACGAATTAAAAGAATTAATAGAAAGACAATCCGATGACAAATAAATGCGATATGGAGGATGGTGATCGTGGTGCATTTATATAAAGAAATACAGCCTGTTGATCGATTATCCATTCGAATGCCATTTCCTGTATCGAGCTATGATCGCCAGCTTATTACACTGCTATATCAGCCGTTAATAGGTGCTGAACCCATTAGTTTATATTTCATGCTTTGGGCTGAAGGGGAAAGTGCGACTGAAGCCGAAATATCACATTACCATTTAATGAATTCGCTTGACATGCCGATCGCTAAAATTTTCGAGTCACGCATCGCGTTAGAAGCTATTGGTTTAATGCGCACTTGGCGTAAGGATTCCGAGGATGTACGCTCGTTTATGTACGACGTATTGCCCCCTTTAGAAGCATCAGCTTTTTTTAATGATCCATTATTATCAATGTTTTTATTTAGCAAAATTGGTGAACAAGCCTATAGACAATTGCGCCAACGTTTTGTTCAAAAAGGTCCATCAAATGATGGCTATCAGGAAGTGTCACGAACATTTACAGATGTTTATCGTCCTGTTCAGCATCATTTACCATCCTTTGCGAATGAGCAAACAGTTGAGGAAAAAGAGAAGCCTAAAGAATTACCATTTAACTATGAGGATTTTGACTTTTCTCTACTTAGAGCTGGATTGTCGGAACAACTCGTACCATCTTCAGCACTTACTGCTGAAGCGAATGCAACGATTGCGAAGCTAGCTTTTTTATATCATTTAACACCATTAGATATGCAGAAAGTTGTTATGCTCGCTTTAGATGATCATATGATATTATCCGAGTCAAGACTAAAGAAAACAGCAGCTGATTATTATAAATTGACTGTTTCTACAGAACCACCTGCTATGCAACATGCTTTCCAATCAGCAGTTAAAGAAGTAGAGAAAAAGAGTGAAAAAGAGCAAGCTGTACAGTCGAAGGAAGAGTTATTGATTCATTATTTAGAAACAACTGCTCCAATTGATGTCTTACGTGATATTGCCGATGGAAAAGAACCAATCCCTGCTGACATTCAGCTTGCCCAAAACCTTGTCCTCCAATATCAAATGCCTATAGGTGTTGTAAATGCCTTACTTCAGTATGTTCTTTTACGCACAGATATGAAGTTAACAAAAAATTATGTCGAAAAGATTGCATCGCATTGGATGCGAAAAGGTGTGAAAACGGCGAAAGAAGCAATGGATTTAGCGCGTAAAGAGCATAAGCAGTATATGGAATGGAAAACAGCTGAGCAAAAACCAGTGGCGAAAAAACGCTATAGCGGTGGGCGAGAAGAAAAAGTACCTGACTGGTTTAATAAAAATAAAGAAAAGAAACAGAAAAAAGAAGTTACTGTAAAAGAAACATCAAAAGAAGCAGTTAAAAGCAATACCGATTTTGAAGAGGAACGACGTAAAATTCTCGAAAAACTAGGAATAGAAGAAGGGCAGGTGGATTCACATGGAACCGATTAATAATCAACTTAGAAAAGTGATGGATTCACAAACTTTTCAAGAACGGTACGAGCAAATGAAGCGGGAAATTCTTGAAAATAAAGGTGTCCAGCAATTTTTAGCTGACAATGATCAAGAAGTAAACAAAGACATGGTAGACCGTGGTCTAGGTAAATTATATGAATACACAGACAAAAAACATGATTGTGATGAATGTGTATCCGTTGCAAAATGTCAAAATGTATTAAAAGGATTTGTGCCAATATTATCAATTATCCGCGATTCAATCGAAGTCGAATATACGCCATGTCAACAAAAACGTATAGATGACGAGCGTCGTAAAACGGCTTCAATGATTGCAAGTATGCATATGCCGAAGGAAGTATTAAAGGCTACAATCAAAGACTTGATGATTGATGATCATTCACGCGTGAATATCGCTAATAGAGCAGCTGATTTTGTGCGTGAATTTAAAGAAACCGGTGAACTGCCTCATAAAGGGTTTTATTTATACGGTGAATTTGGTGTAGGTAAATCTTTTGTGTTAGGCGCTATTGCAAATGAACTGGCGACTTTACAAATTAAATCGGTTGTAGTATTTGTACCCGAATTTTTACGTGAAATGAAAGGTTCAATCCAAGATCAATCTTTACAAGAGAAAATCGATTTTGTGAAAAAGGCACCTGTCTTAATGCTAGATGATTTAGGAGCAGAAACGTTGTCGAGTTGGACACGTGACGAAATTCTAGGAACTATTTTGCATTTCCGAATGGCGGAACAATTGCCAACATTCATCACATCGAATCTTGGATATGATGAATTAGAGGACCATTTAGCATATAACCAAAAAGGTGATCGTGATATGTTAAAAGCCTCTCGAATTATGGAGCGTATTAAAGCATTGACGACACCAATTCGAATGAGTGGTCAAAATAGAAGAGATCAGAAATAGTTATATCTTTGCTGATGGCTCTTTTTCCTACTTGATTTTCAACTTAATCGAGCGTATACTTTCAGTCATAATATAAAAAATGCTTTGAAAAGGACAACAATTTTTTGTACGACTTTTAGAGAGAGAAGCCTAGGCTGGAAGCTTCTTAGTACGGCAAATTATTTACCCCCTTGGAGCTGCGACAGTGAAAGTAGTAGTAATTGTCGACGGTAACGGCCTGTTAGCCGATCGAGAGCTTCGTCTATACCTGCATTCTTTAATTGTAGGCAGTAGAAGGAAGAAGGGTGGAACCACGAGAATACAGCCTCGTCCCTTTTTGGGATGGGGCTTTTTTATGCCTAAATGCTGTAGTGGCTCGTTTAAAGGGACACAGTCTAAAAACGCCACATCTTGTGGCAACGACTGCGTGACCCGCATCGTGCGGGCCCTAAACCTCTCGTAAATAAAAAAATAAATAAAATTAAAAGGAGATTACAAAATGGCAGACATGATTAATTTAAAATTCCCAGACGGCGCAGTTAAGGAATATGCAAAAGGTACAACAACTGAAGAAATTGCTCAATCAATTAGTCCGGGACTTCGTAAAAAAGCAATCGTTGGTAAATTCAACGGACAACTAGTAGATTTAACAACACCTTTAGAAGAAGACGGTGACATTGCAATCGTAACTCCTTCAGATGCAGAAGCATTAGAAGTAATGCGTCACTCTACAGCTCACCTTTTAGCACAAGCTGTTAAACGTATGTTCCCGGGTGTAAAACTTGGAGTAGGTCCAGTAATTGAAGGTGGTTTCTACTACGATATCGACTCACCGGAACCAATCACTGCTGATGATCTTCCTAAAATCGAAAAAGAAATGAAAAAAATTATATCTGAAAACATCATTATTACTCGCCAAGACATTTCACGTGATGAAGCTATCGAACGCTTCACTGCAATTGATGATGAATATAAATTAGAGCTAATTGAAGCTATACCGGTTGATGAGCAAGTATCTATTTACGAACAAGGTGACTTCTTCGACCTTTGCCGTGGCGTACACGTTCCATCTACAGGTAAAATTAAAGAATTTAAATTGTTATCAATCGCTGGTGCATACTGGAGAGGTAACTCAGATAACAAAATGCTACAACGTATCTATGGAACAGCATTCTTCACAAAGGACGATTTAAAAGCGCATCTTCAAATGTTAGAAGAAGCAAAAGAGCGTGATCACCGTAAAATTGGTAAAGAACTTGAATTATTCACTACATCTCAAAAAGTAGGTCAAGGTCTACCATTATGGTTACCAAATGGTGCTACAATCCGTCGTACAATCGAACGTTATATTGTAGATAAAGAATTGTCTCTTGGTTATAAACATGTATACACTCCAGTATTAGGTTCTAAAGAGCTATATGAAACTTCAGGACACTGGGCACACTATCAAGATGACATGTTCCCACCAATGGAAGTGGATAACGAAACATTTGTATTACGTCCAATGAACTGTCCTCACCATATGATGGTTTACAAATCGTCAATGCACTCATACCGTAACCTACCATTACGTATCGCTGAACTTGGTACAATGCACCGTTACGAAATGTCAGGTGCTGTATCAGGACTTCAACGTGTTCGTGGTATGACTCTAAATGATGCGCACATTTTCGTTCGTCCAGACCAAATTAAAGAAGAATTTAAACGTGTAGTAGAATTAGTACTTGGTGTTTATAAAGACTTCGACTTAAATGATTACTCATTCCGTCTGTCTTACCGTGACCCAGCTGATACTGAAAAATACTTCGATGACGATGCAATGTGGGAAAAAGCGCAAAGCATGCTAAAAGAAGCAATGGATGAGCTAGGCTTAGATTACTTCGAAGCTGAAGGTGAAGCAGCGTTCTACGGTCCAAAACTTGATGTACAAGTAAAAACTGCAATCGGTAAAGAAGAGACTTTATCAACTGTTCAACTTGATTTCTTATTACCAGAACGCTTCGACTTAAGCTATGTTGGTGAAGATGGTAAACCACATCGTCCGGTTGTAATCCACCGTGGTGTTGTATCAACAATGGAGCGTTTTGTAGCCTTCTTAATCGAAGAATACAAAGGTGCGTTCCCAACTTGGTTAGCGCCAGTACAAGTGGAAATCATTCCTGTATCAAACGAAGTTCACTTCGACTATGCAAAACAAGTAGAAGAAAAACTTCAAGCAGCAGGCTTCCGTGTTGAAATGGATGACCGTGAAGAAAAACTTGGCTATAAAATCCGTGAAGCACAAATGAAGAAAATTCCTTACATGCTAGTACTAGGTGATAAAGAATTAGAAGCCGGTAGTGTAAATGTACGTCGCTACGGCTCTCAAGATTCTGAAAGCATTGCGATTGAAGATTTCTTAGCGAATTTAAAAGCTGACGTTTCTTTTGAATAAATAATATCTAATAAGCAAAAGTTGACTGGTGCAGAAATGTTCAGTCAACTTTTTTATATGCGTATAATTCAAATAATATCATCTGCTATTTTTTGATAAAACATTTGCTTTGAATTACATTATTTCTGTTTTTAAAGACAACAACTGCCAAAATTAGAAGTTGAGAATACTGAAATTATGGATGATACTTGAAAAGTAGTTATTGCATGTAATTACAAACCATTTGAGTCTGAGGAGGAAATTATCCATGGGTGTACAAAGCGAATTTAATATGCCGTCTATTAATTTATTTGGAGCTGGGACAATTCAAGAAGTAGGTAGTCGTTTAAAGGGCTACAAAGTAAAAAAAGCACTTCTTGTAACAGATGAGGGATTACACAAACTAGGTTTATCCGAAACACTAGCAACAATTATTCGTGACGCTGGTGTGGAAGTAGCAATTTTCCCTAAAGTTGTCCCAAACCCTACGGATAATGTAGCAGAAGGATTAGAAGTATACCAAAACGAACGCTGTGATGCGATTGTGTCATTAGGTGGCGGTAGTGCGCATGATGCGGCAAAAGGCATTGGTATTGTAGCAACGAATGGTGGTAAAATTGCGGATTATGAAGGTGTCAATTTAACAAGCAATCCATTACCTACATTTATTGCTGTTAATACAACTGCTGGAACGGCAAGCGAAATGACGAAGTTCACTATTATTACTGATACAACAAGAAAAGTGAAAATGGCGATTGTCGATAAGCATGTTACTCCACTTGCATCGATTAATGATCCTGAGTTAATGGTTGGTATGCCTCCACAATTAACGGCGGCTACCGGTCTGGATGCATTAACACATGCGATTGAATCTTTTGTATCTACTGCAGCTACACCAATTACAGATGCGTGTGCAGTAAAGACGATGCAGTTAGTAGTAGAATACTTACCTCGTGCTGTAGCGAACGGTGAAGATATGGAAGCTCGTGAACAAATGGTATATGCACAATTTTTAGCAGGTATGGCATTTAATAATGGCTTACTTGGCTATGTCCATGCAATTGCACACCAATTCGGAGGTTTTTATGATCTACCACATGGTGTATGTAATGCGATTTTATTACCGCATGTATGTCGTTTCAACCTAGTGGCAAAAGTAGATCGTTTTGCGGAAATTGCTAAACACTTAGGTGAAAATGTAGAAGGATTAAGCCAACGTGATGCAGCCGATCTTGCTATTGCTGCGATTGAGCGTTTATCAAAAGACTTAGGAATTCCAGCTGGTTTTGCGGAACTTGGTGCGAAGGATGAAGACATTGAAATATTAGCAAAAAATGCGATGCTAGATGTTTGTGCCGCATCGAATCCACGTAAACCAACAGTAGACCAAGTTCAAGAAATTATTCGTAATGCATGCAAATTCCCGGTTAAAGAGCAGGTTTTAATGAATATTTAATATAACCAAATTAGAAGTATCTACGTTCATTTTAAGCGTAGATACTTTTCCTTTCAAAAATGTTGAGTGAACCATTGACAACATCAAATAGACATGATAAAGTTATAAAGGTTAATGAATACAAAGTTTGTGGTTGAAGAAGAGGCTGCCCGCTTCTCACCTGTTTGACTCATCAGTTGATGTTTACAGGTTACATGATAGAACGGATCACGCATTAAGGCGTGTACATATATCGGCGGGCGGACATTTCGACTATGTCCGCTCGTTTTTTTGTGGACATCGAAATATTCGTACCGATCATCGGGCAACTAGCCCAAACCATGTATTCGCGACACTATTTGGAGGTGGATTGTTATTAGCAAAGACATGTATGTAAACGAAGGTATTCGCGCACGTGAACTTCGTGTTATCGACCATAACGGTGATCAGCTAGGAGTTAAGACACGTAACGAAGCTTTGGAGATTGCCGAACGCGCCAATCTGGATCTTGTCCTTGTGGCTCCTCAGGCCAAACCGCCAGTCGCTCGTATTATGGACCATGGTAAATTTAAATTCGAGCAACAAAAGAAAGACCGTGAAGTACGTAAAAATCAAAAAGTTATCGTGATGAAAGAGGTTCGCTTGAGCCCATCTATCGATGAACACGATTTCCAAACGAAATTACGTAACGGCATTAAGTTCCTTGAAAAAGGAGACAAAGTTAAAGCATCTATTCGCTTTAAAGGTCGTGCAATTACGCACAAAGAAATTGGCCAACGTGTATTAGACCGCTTTGCTGCAGCTTGTGCCGAAGTATCTACGGTTGAATCTAAACCGAAGATGGAAGGCCGTAGCATGTTCTTAGTTTTACAACCAAAGAACGAAAAAGAGTAATTTTATAGTTACACGAACAGTTTAGGAGGAATTCGACATGCCAAAAATGAAAACTCACCGTGGTGCTGCGAAACGTTTTAAAAGAACGGGTACTGGTAAATTAAAACGTGACCGCGCATTTGGTAGCCACTTATTCGCAAACAAATCTACTAAAGCGAAACGTCACCTACGTAAAGGTCAATTAGTTTCTTCAGGAGACTACAAACGTATCAAGTCTCTACTTGCTTACATGAAATAATTCGATTCGAAAACATACAAATTCATTCTATATGAATAGCAGGAGGTAATCACTATGCCACGCGTAAAAGGCGGTACAGTAACGCGCAAGCGTCGTAAAAAAGTTTTAAAATTAGCTAAAGGGTACTACGGTTCTAAACATACTCTTTATAAAGTAGCTAACCAAGCAGTAATGAAGTCAGGTCAATATGCATATCGTGACCGTCGTCAAAAGAAACGTGATTTCCGTAAATTATGGATCACTCGTATCAATGCAGCAGCTCGTGTAAACGGTCTTTCATACAGCCGTTTAATGCACGGTTTAAAACTTGCTGAAATCGAAGTTAACCGTAAAATGTTAGCTGATTTAGCAGTAACTGATGCACAAGCATTTGCTCAATTAGCAGATGCTGCTAAACAAGCAATCGCAAAATAATTCATGCTTTCTAGCGTGATTTATAAAAACTCATGAATCTATGATTCATGAGTTTTTTATTAGAGGAAAATAAACTTAAGTATAGCATGTGCAATTGTGTGCATTTTTTTCAAATAAAAAAGAGATAATCTTTAATCGCTTTTTGATTAAGGAGATTATCTCTTTTTATTTTTGGTCAGGAAATAACAGTGCAGCTAATTCCTCTTTTGAGTGCAGAAAATCAGCTAAAGTATATTCATCAAGAACTGCAATATATGCATGTAATGCTTTATTTAGGGCACCCTTTAAACTGCAGACAGGTGAAATAATACAGCCCACCGATTCTGGATTAAAACAATCTACAAGGTAAAAGTCCTCCTCGGTTTGTCGGACTAATTTTCCGATGACAATATCTTCTGGCTTTAACGCTAATTTGATACCCCCACCTCTACCTCTAACAGTTTCAATATAACCAAGTTTTCCGAGTTCGTGCGTTACCTTCATCAAATGGTTTTTAGAAATACCATAAGCATCCGAAATTTCTTTAATTGTAGAGAGATCTTCAATGTTTCTTGCGCCTAGATACAATAGGACACGTAGAGAATAATCTGTATACAAAGTTAAACGCATTTGGTTCACCACCATTTCTTTTATATTATAACATGGCATTGAATTGTGTCTAAAAAAATTAAAAGATGTATTTCAAATGTGTCTTTTGTGTTAAAGATGTATTTTAGATATTGCTTTAAATTAGAAATAGGCGTAAATTATAGACAGTTAAGAAAAGGAGTGTTTGATATGTTATCTAAATCAACAATGGAAATTGTAAAATCGACAGCACCAGTATTGGAAGTCCATGGTAAGGCCATTACAACAGTGTTCTACCGTAATCTATTTGAAGTACATCCTGAACTATTGAATATATTTAATCATGCAAATCAAGCAAAAGGGCGTCAACAAACTGCTTTAGCAAACACTGTTTATGCAGCCGCAGTGCATATTGAAAACTTAGAAGCCATTTTACCTGTTGTAAAACAAATTGCTCATAAACACCGTAGCTTAGGCATAAAAGCAGAGCATTATCCAATTGTTGGAGAATTTTTATTGAAAGCTATTAAAGAAGTTCTTGGAGATGCGGCAACAGATGAAATTATCCAAGCATGGGGAGAAGCATACGGCGTAATTGCTGATGCATTTATCAAAACAGAAGAAGTGATGTACAAAGAAGCAGAAGCTCAAGAAGGTGGTTGGCGCTACTTTAAAGAATTCGTGGTAGCAAAAAAAGTAAAGGAAAACGAAAAAATCGTTTCTTTTTACTTAAAACCAGCTGATGGTAAAAAATTACCTGCATATAAACCAGGTCAGTATATTACAGTACAAATTGAAATTCCAGGCGAAAAGTACTTGCATAATCGCCAATATAGCTTATCGCAAGCAGCTGGTGAAGATGCATACCGAATTTCAGTTAAGCGTGAAGATGAAGGACATCCAAATGGAGTCGTATCAGTTTATTTACATGAACAGTTAAAAGAGGGAGATACATTACAAGTAAGTGCTCCAGCTGGTGATTTCCAATTAGATATGTCTTCAACAGCACCGGTTGCATTCATTAGTGGTGGCGTAGGTATTACACCTTTAATGAGTATGTTTGAAACAATTAAAACTACAGATGCTGATCGCAAGACAACTTTTATCCATTGCGCTCGTTCAGAAAACTACCATGCATTTGAAAAAGAAATTGATATATTATTAGCGGAAATGCCAAATGCGAAGTATTTAAAATTAAATTCTGATGAACACAATGGTATTATCAATAGTGCTTTTATACAGCAACATGTAGCTGAAGGTAGCAACGTTTATGTATGTGGTCCAGCTAGTTTTATGGAAGCGGTTATCAATGACTTATATACTTTAGGTTTCAAAGAATCGCAAGTACATTATGAATTTTTCGGACCAGCCATGCAATTAGAGATAAAAGCATAAGAACCTCAAATGCCGTTAGTAGTGTAAAATCTATTAATGGCATTTTTATGTAGCAAACGAAGAGGTATTAATAAAGTCATATGAATTTAAACCTAGAGAAGTAAAGGCAGTAAAGAAAATATATCAATATAAAAGTACTTCTTTAACTTCGGCAAATAGAGATTTGGCAATAGCGAAAGGTAAAATGCTAAAAGTATCTGCAATTGTCTATACAAAAGGCGGTACGCCAAGACTTAAACTATCAACTATTACTGCAAATAAAAGCTATGTGCAGTAATAGTTGATAGGGGAAAATAAAACAATGGGGGGAGTGTAGTTCCCTTTCATTGTTTTTCTTTTAGTTTCATTTTTTGTTTGTGAAATATAACATTTTGCAACTGTTATGATATACAACTGTTAGAGGAATTTAAAGTTCGTAAAGGAAATGATTTAGAGTTGTGTTCAATTTGTTATATAGACTTTGTTATGCTTAAGCTGGCTATTTCTAGATTGTTCACATATTGAAATAGCAAGAAAATACATAAGGAGCTACAAAATATGAAAAAACTACGTTTTATAACAATGCTATTCTGTTTAGTCGCTGTAAGTTTTTTTGCCGTGCAAACCACTTCGGCAAATGAATTAGGACCTGCTAATCCAGATAGCAAAACAAAGTGGGAAACCGAACCTGAAGTGAAGGCAAAATCTAATTTGAAATTACGTGCTACGGCGGAACCGGTTATTGCGGATATTTCGAAATGGCAAGGAACTATTGATTGGGCGACAGCAAGTAAGAATTTAGATCTGGTTATTATCCGCACCCAATATGGTTCAATTTTAGAAGATATAAAACACAAGGAATATGAAGCTGGTGCTCTCAAATACGGCGTACCTTTTGGTGTATATTCATATAGCCTAGCGGAATCTACAGAAGATGCGAAAGCAGAGGCAAATTCTTTTTACAACCGTGCTAGTAAAGATGCTAAATTTTATGTATTAGATGTTGAAGAAAATACGAGTAAATCTGGTGAAAGTATGCGTACAATTATCAACGCATACGTGAAGCAACTGCGTACTAAAACAGATAAAAAAATAGGTGTCTACATTGCGCACCATTTATATGAAAATTTAAATATTGATACGTCAAAATTTGATTTTGTTTGGATTCCGCGTTACAACAATACAAATACTGTTCCAGCTTATAATTATAACCTATGGCAATATACAGATAAGGGAGTTGTTCCTGGTATTCCAACTTACGTGGATTTAAATCGTTTAAATCCAAATACACCACTGCATTTCTTTACAGAAGAAGCTGAAACTGACACAGCAGGGAAAGATGAGTATTATACAACTAACCCTAAAAAAGTAGTAGTGAAGAAAACGGTCTATCAATATAGTTCCACAAGTTTTACAACTGCAAATAAAGGTGCGGCATTAAGTAAGAATTCTATAGTATCAGTTTCAGGTATTGTTAAAACTGCAAACGGTACTCCGCGACTAAAATTAACGAATGGTAAATATATTTCCGCGAACAAAAAATTTGTTTTAAAAGTAACAAGTAATATTGATCAGTACTACACTACAGTGCCAAAAAATATTGTTGTGAAAAAAGGATTAAATGCATACAAGAGCGTAAATCTTACATCTAGTAATAAAATTTCAGGTGTCAAAAAGAATACGATTTTAAGTATTAAAGACATTGCGTATACGAAGAATGGTACTCCGAGATTAATAACGACATCGGGCTCATATATCACTGCAAATAAAGACTACGTATTAAAGCTACCAACTAACTATTATGACTATTTGACAAGTAACCCTGGCCAAGTAAAAGTTACTAAGAAAGTATATCAATATAAAAGTACTTCTTTTACGGCAGCCAATAGAGGACAAGCAATTGCTGTAGGATCTACTATCAAAGTAAGTAGTATTGCATACGGAACGAATGGTACCCCACGATTAAAATTAACGAATGGTTATTATATTACAGCGAAGAAAACCTATGTAACAGCAAAATAATTAGTATAGTATTCGTATAAGTATATATAATTGTAATAATCAGTAAAAAAACACAGCAATTAGATTGTGTGTTTTTTATAACAAAAATATGTCTCTGGAAGGAGAATAAGATGAGTGCAATTATACTTTATTGGATACTACTTATGTCTGCCATTGGTTTTAGTTTAATGGGTTATGATAAAAGAAAGGCTATCAATCATGAATGGCGTATTAGAGAAAGGACTTTATGGCTCGTTGCGCTTTTTGGAGGGGGAATAGGTTCGTATATCGGTATGCGAATTTTTCGTCATAAAACGCAACATACCTCCTTTGTATTTGGCTTACCGGCGATTGCGGTAATTTATGCTGTCATTTCGCTAGCTATTTATTAATAAAAAAAGTACCGTCATAAATAGACGGTACCTCAGCTTGTCGACGAAAGGCATTCAGAATGGTACTATCCTGAATGTCTTTTGTTATTTTTATATATTTTGGTTAGTTAAGATACTCTTTTTCTTTTAGGGTTTATTATTATTATTTTTCATTAACTGTTTTGTTTATATTACATGTGTAGTTGATTGGAGCGAAGGTGGCGACTCCTGCGGGAAAAGCGGGACAGTCCAAGACCCTGCAGGAGCATAGCGACGAAGCGACTTGGCGCCCGCCCGCGGAAAGCGTCCACCGTAGCGGAAATCAACAGTCTTATCTATTTCTATATATTTTATAAAATAAAAAAGACTGTAGACAAACCGAATTTCTTCAAGTTTGTTTGCAGTCTGAGGTACCGTCTTAAAAAGATAGTACTTTTTTACTTCATCAATTGTTCAATTGGATTTTTCCAACTAATTGTCGCATTTGGATAGTGGCAACGGATTTCGCTTTCTAAAAATAGAAAATCATCTTTCTTTAAACCTTGGAGTTCCATTACATTTTTTGTATCAATGAAGATGGATACAACATCTAATGTATCATTAGCTGATCCTAGATACTTTTCACCCTCGAACATAGCGCCTTTATAAGAAATAAAAAAGTTCTTTCGTGCGTTTTTTGAATCATCATAGAAGTAGTAGCTTCTACGTTGTACCGCATCATCAAATTTTCGCTTTGGATTAAAAAAGTAGCGAATGACTTTATACATGACATATAAAATGAGCACAACTAATAAAACACGAATGAGAACAAGCATCTACAGTTCCCCCTTGTACAAACATTATTCTTTCCTATACGATAGAAGAGATAGAAAAGTTTCAAAAATGTTAGGGGAATTATAATGAATTTACAAAAACTTTTTACAATGCAGCAACAACTTGATGCATTTATTGAAGAAACACAACAAATTACAAAGGATGTATTCCGTGAAAAAGGGTTAGCGTTACTTGTTGAGCTAGGTGAGCTTGCAAATGAAACACGTTGCTTTAAATTTTGGAGCACAAAGGGACCTTCTGAGCGTTCAGTGATTTTAGAAGAGTTTGTAGATTCTATTCACTTTTTATTATCATTAGGTATTATGAAGGGTTTCGATGATTTAGTAGAGTGGCCAATAGCATGTCGTGAAGGAGATTTGACAGATCTCTTCATCCAGACGGAGGGGGCAGTTCTAAACTTCATTCTTAAGCCCGAGAGAGCGCAATATGAAGATGCGTGGATTTTATATGGGGCACTGGCAAATGCATTAGATTTTACAGCTGATGATATCGTGCAAGCGTATATTGAAAAAAATGAAAAAAATTATGAACGTCAGCGCAATGGATACTAGAATATTTTTTGAAAATTGACTATTATTGAATTATAATAGTTGAAGATTCGAATATTTAGGAGGTCGAAATAATGCAACAATTGGATGAGACTTTGACAATGTTAAAAGAACTAACTGACGCACGTGCTGCTTCAGGTAATGAACGTGAAGCACGCGAGGTAATGAAAAAGTACATCGCACCTTTTGCTGACAGAATGGATAGTGATAATTTAGGTGGAGTAATCGCTGAAAAAGTGGGTGATGCAAACGGACCTAAAGTTATGATAGCCGGCCATTTAGATGAGGTTGGCTTCATGGTCACTCAAATTGACGATAAAGGCTTCTTGAAATTCCAAACAATCGGTGGCTGGTGGTCACAAGTAATGCTAGCACAACGCGTGCAAATCATTACGCGTAAAGGTGAAACGATTATTGGTGTAATTGGTTCTAAACCACCGCATATTTTACCAGCAGAAGTACGCAACAAACCTTTCCAAATCAAAGATATGTTCATTGATGTTGGCGCTACTTCAAAAGAAGAAGCGGAAGAGTGGGGGATCACTCCTGGTGATATGGTCGTACCTTATTTTGAATTTACAGTGATGAAAAACGAAAAACATTTACTTGCTAAAGCATGGGATAACCGTATCGGCTGTGCGATTGCAATTGAAGTATTAAAAGGGCTAAAAGACGAAAAACATCCGAACATTGTTTACGGATGTGGTGTTGTCCAAGAAGAGGTTGGTTTACGTGGAGCTAAAGTAGCGACGCATAAAATACAACCTGACATAGGTTTTGCAGTTGATGTAGGTATTGCTGGTGACACACCAGGAATTACATCAAAAGAATCGACAAGCAAGATCGGTGCTGGTCCACAAATTATTATTTATGATGCTTCGATGATTGCACATAAAGGTATACGTGATCTTGTTGTGGATACTGCAAATGAAAATGGCATCCCGTTCCAATATGAAAGCATTCCAGGAGGCGGTACAGACGCAGGTGCAATTCACATAACTGCTAATGGTGTACCATCTGTATCAATCGGTATTGCAACACGTTATATTCATTCACATGCAGGTATTTTACATCGTGATGACTTTGAAAACACGGTCAAATTAATCATTGAAGTAATTAAGAAATTAGACCGTGAAACAGTAAATAAAATCATCTTTGAATAAGGTTTATATTAAAATCCTTTGCTCACGTGAGTAAAGGATTTTAATTTTTTAGAAAAAAACATAAAAATGCAATTGATTTAATATTTATGCATATGTATAATGGTCATTAACAATAAAACAATTGGGAGTGATCATATATGAAACTTTTAGAATTAGTGCAGCTAAAATTAGTAGAAAGCTTAAAAGGCAAAGATTTAATTTCACTTGTAGACTATACAAGTGAAGAGGTACAGAGCTTACTAGACTTATCCATTCAATTGAAAACTATTACTAAAGAAGGGAAATGCCCTCCGTTATTAGAAGGGAAAACGTTAGGGATGATTTTCGAAAAGCATTCTACACGTACTCGTATTTCATTTGAAGTAGGTATGAATCAACTGGGTGGAAAAGGTATGTTTATGCATGCTCGCGATTTGCAAATAGGACGTGGAGAATCTATTTATGATACTGGGCATGTATTATCAGGTTATTTAGACGGAATTATGATCCGTGCAAATTCACATGAAATGGTAAAAGAACTCGCTGAACACGCATCTATTCCTGTTATTAACGGGCTAACAGATCTTGCTCATCCATGCCAAGCACTTGCTGACCTTGAAACAATTGCAGAAGAAAAAGGTTATGTGAAGGGCTTAAAACTAGCATATATTGGTGATGGAAATAATGTAGCCCATTCATTAGTAGTAGCTGCTGCACATGTTGGAATGAATGTTGTTGTAGCAACACCTAAAGCGTATGAACCAAGTGAGGCAGTCATGAGAAAAGCAACGGAAATTGCAGCTGTAAATGGTAGTACTGTATTATTCACATATGATCCTGCTGAAGCAGCAAAAGATGCAGATGTGATTTATACAGATGTATGGACTTCTATGGGGCAAGAAGAGGAAGCTGCAAAACGTTTAGCAGACTTTAAAGACTATCAAATTAACGATGCATTAGTAGCGAATGCAAAAGCAAATTATATGTTCTTGCACTGCTTGCCAGCCCACCGTGAAGAAGAAGTAGCGACATCTGTTATTGATGGACCGAACTCATTTATCTTCGAACAAGCGGAAAATCGTCTTCATGCTCAAAAAGCAGTTTTAGCTTCTATCTTAGGGTAGATACTAATTGAAAACGATGCTGTCATTAACAAAAAGTGTATAAGGTTACATGTTTCATATATTTAAAAAAGTACATCACTACTAACAGTGATGTACTTAGACTGTAGACAAACTCGAAAAAAAGTGTTTTCTACAGTCTTTTTATTTTATATAGGATAAATCAGGTTTTCCGAAGCTTATCGCTCGCTTTCCGCGGGCAAGTGCCGAGCCGCTTCGTCGCTACGCTCCTGTAGGGTCTCGACTGTCTCGCTAATCCCGCAGGAGTCGAGCGGACGCTTCTCCAAACCAATAAAGTGCTACCGTCTACTTTTCTATTTACTCATTCATTTTAATAGATGTTAGACTGTAGACAAACTCGAAAAAAAGAGTTTTCTACAGTCTTTGTATTCTTATACAGGATAGATCAGGTTTTCCGAAGCTTACCGCTCGCTTTCCGCGGGCGAGCGCCGAGCCGCTTCGTCGCTACGCTCCTGAAGGGTCTCGACTGTCTCGCTAATCCCGCAGGAGTCGAGCGGACGCTTCTCCAAACCAATAAAGTGCTACCGTCTACTTTTCTATTTACTCATTCATTTTAATAGATGTTAGACTGTAGATAAACTCGAAAAAAAGAGTTTTCTACAGTCTTTGTATTCTTATACAGGATAGATCAGGTTTTCCGGAGCTTACCGCTCGCTTTCCGCAGGCGAGCGCCGAGCCGCTTCGTCGCTACGCTCCTGAAGGGTCTCGACTGTCTCGCTAATCCCGCAGGAGTCGAGCGGACGCTTCTCCAAACCAATAAAGTGCTACCCTCTACTTTTCTATTTACTCATTCATTTTAATAGATGTTAGACTGTAGACAAACTCGAAAAAAAAGAGTTTTCTACAGTCTTTGTATTCTTATACAGGATAGATCAGGTTTTCCGGAGCTTACCGCTCGCTTTCCGCAGGCGAGCGCCGAGCCGCTTCGTCGCTACGCTCCTGAAGGGTCTCGACTGTCTCGCTAATCCCGCAGGCGTCGAGCGAACGCTTCTCCAAACCCAAAGGAACTATCCGGAATAGATTTGAGTATGTAACATTCGCGTAACAGATTTGGTTTAGTCTAATCCACGAGGTCTTTTCGAAAGTAGAAAATATAGATTTTGGTTTTGGTGTTGATTCAAAAGTTGTTAACTATAAAGGGTGAAGATTGGGGGCCTTGTCTGGCTTGTGACACAAATAACTATGGAATTGACCTTAGATAAAGTTATTAATAATACGTTAGAATGGTAGTGAAAGTATGAAAAGATTAATTTTTAATATTATAAAATGCCTAATTGTATTAAGTATAATTGTAGCGGGAATCGTCATATATGCATTTAAGATTGAGCCGAAACGCCTGATCACAAAGGAATATGAACTGGAACTCGTAGAGGGAGGAGAAAGTTCATTAAAGGTAGTGCAATTTTCAGATGTGCATTTAGGCCCGAATTATTCGCTAGAGCAACTTGAGAAGCTTGTAGAAAAAATTAACGGACTTAAACCTGATGTAATAGCTTTTACAGGAGATTTAATGGATGTACCTTCTAAATTTGAAGATAGGTCAAAAATAAGTGCAATATTGGGCAAACTACGTAGTAAATATGGGAATTATGCAGTATGGGGAAACCATGACCGTGGAGGCGGTGGAGTTAGGTTTTATGAAGAGATAATGAGCTCATCTGGATTTAAATTACTGACTAATGAAAGTAGCGTTATAGATCTTGAAAATGGAAAAGTAATAAATGTTATAGGATTGGATGAAGGGATGCTTGGAAATCCTGATGTTCAAAAAGCATATGCTGGTACAAATGGTGAGGGGATAAACCTTCTTATATTACATCAGCCGGACCTTATAGACCAGGTAGAAGATGATAATATTGATGTCGCACTTGCAGGGCATAGTCACGGTGGACAAGTTGATGTCCCAGTAATTGGTGCTATATATACGCCCCCACTTGCAGAGAAATATACCAAAGGGTTATATCAACTTGGAATCCATAAGTATCTATATGTAAATAGCGGGATTGGTACTACAAGGATACCAGTTCGATTTTGGAACCCTGCAGAAGTATCGGTGTTTAACATAACTTTATAAAATGACTTTTAAAAGATAAGCGTCAAATAATACCCTCTTTGCGCTAGGTGGGAATCATTTGACGCTTACCTATATATGAAATCGGAAAGGAGAGCAGAAAATGAATATTCTAATTGCAGATGATGAACAGCATATGGTTAAAATACTTTCAGCCTATTTAAAAGATGAAGGATTTAATATTCTAGAAGCTGGAGATGGACAGGAAGCGTTAGATATTTTTGAAACAACTAAGATTGAGCTAGCAATTTTAGACTGGATGATGCCTAAAATTGATGGAATAGAAGTATGCAAATATATTAAGGAAAACAGTCAAACTAAAGTTCTAATATTAACAGCAAAAGGGCAAAATGAAGATGAAATACACGCCTTACATGGTGGAGCTGATGAATATATTAAAAAGCCATTTGATCCGCGTATTTTAATTTTAAGAGTAAAAAAGCTATTGAATATGAGTGAAGAAATAAAAGTGAAAGATATTCTCATCAAAGAGAGTGAAAAGAAAGTATATAAACAAGAAGAACCTATCCAACTAACAAAGATAGAATATGATTTATTGCTTTTCTTCATAAAAAATAAAGGCGTGATTTTATCAAGGGATAAGTTGATTGATTTAGTTTGGGGCTTGGATTATGAGGGGGATCATAGAACTGTAGATACTCATATCAGAAGATTAAGAACTAAAATTGGAGATGACCTAATTAAAACCTATAGAGGCATTGGATACTGCCTGGAGGTGAAGGAAGATTAAAATAAGAAATAAATTTTCTATTGGTATATCATCAGTAGTAATTTGCATCTATATATTCTCGATACTAGCAAATATATTTTTGGTAGACAGATATTACATTCATGAGCAAAGAAAGGTTTTGGATAAGGCGTCTAGCGATATACTCAAGGAGCCTAAGAAAAACCTTTTAAATGATTTGAAAAAGATAGAAGAGAAATACGCTATTACTATTGTCTATTCAGAAGTAAGTGGAAGTTTGGATCAAATTAATGAAAGAATAATTATGGAATTTGACAAGAAAAAAATAAAGCTAAACAAATTTTGGCTTACTGAACAGACGTTGGATAAGTTGCAAGAAAAAAGCGTAAATAAGATATACGACCAAGGGATGAGTAAATATAAAGTTTTGACTAAATTTATGAAAATAGATAATTATATAATCGCAATTGGATTACCTTTGCCGCATATGGAAGATACTATTTCCATAATAAATAGATTTAATATTGTTTTGATGTCCATTTCTGTCATGTTAATTGTCTTTTTAGTAGTGATTATATCCAACAAAATTACAAGACCATTAGAATCCTTGGAAAATTTATCTCATGATATAGCCAACTTAAATTTTAGGAAAGAAGAGATAATGACAAATGATGAAGTAGGAGAGCTAGCAAAAAGTATAAACATTATGAGTGGAAAATTAGAAAAAGCTCATGAAGAAATTAATAGTCAAAATAAGCGTTTGAAAGAGCTAATGGCAGATATATCCCATGAGTTGAAAACACCACTATCATTAGTGAAAGTATATGAACAAGGAATATCGGACGGTCTGGATGACGGTACTTACAGAGACACCATTGAAGAACAAATTGAGAAAATGAATGCTCTAATAGAGAAGCTATTGTTTTGGACAGCACTAGAGAATGGTGCATTAAACAAATCTACTTTTGATATAGGTAAAAGAATTATTGAAATGACAAAGAAGTACAAGCTGATTCTGCAGGAATACGATATTAATTTATCACTAAATGTAGATGCGAGCAAAGAATATTTGATTCAAGCTGAAAAAGAAGGAATCGATATTGTCCTCGATAATTTAATTACGAATGCCATTAAATATTCCTATGACAAGAATATTGAAATTGCTTTAAAGAAAACCAATAATGCCGTGAAGCTGACGATTGCTAACGGGATAGGTGAAATGAATGAAAATGATTTAGAAAATATTTGGAGACCTTTCTATGTACTAGAAAAATCAAGAAGTAAGGAGCTTTCTGGAACAGGATTGGGTTTGCCTATTATTAAGACCATTTTAGATAATCACAATGTGGATTATGGATTTGAATTAAAAAATAATAAGTTAGAGTTTTTTGTCACATTCGTGTAACAAGCCCGAGTTAGTCTAAGACTAGGAGGTGCGATACATGAAAAAAATAATATCTATCATGTTAATTGTAGTCTTTGCTATTAGTTTTCTTATAGGATGCGCTAGCAAAGAAAAAAGGCCAAACAAAGTGGTCTACACGCAAAAAGATAATTTAGATTTTAACTTTAGTGTAGATCCGGAAACCTTTACGCTTGAGGTGGAATCCAATGGAACTAAGGAAAAGGTATCAGAACCATTGGAGAAAATGAAAGTTTCAAATTTAAAAGACAGTAAAGATAATATTAGCTGGACCTATGCAGAACAGGATCTTGATATTGATATCGAAAAGAAAGAAAAGTTTGTAGATGTAACCATCAAATCCAGTAAAGACAATGAAAATACGTTTGCTTGGCCGAAAGTGAAAGGTAATGGATACCTACTCCCATTAAATCAAGGTAAGTACATTCCAAGCGATGATCCAGTTTGGAAAGACCATCTAAATGAAGAAAAAATGAAATTGGTTGAATCTTTCTCCATGCAGTTTTTTGCGGTCGATAAAGATGAATATTCATTAGTATATATTATTAAAAATCCCTACAATAATGAAATTTCTTTTGATACAAAGAAAAATATAGAGTTTACTTTTAATCATGAGTTTCCGTCTATCAATCAACAGAAGGAATATGGTTTTAGAATATATTTAACGAAAAAAAATCCAGTACATGTTGCCAAAACTTATAAAAATTATTTGATTGAGCAAGGTGACTTTAAATCCTTGAATGAGAAGGCTAAAGAAAATAATAATATTGAAAAACTTTATGGTGCTCCTCATGTTTATTTTTGGGACAGAATTGTAATTTCAGAAGAAAATATACAATGGGCAAGGTTGAGAAGTAGTTTCCCTGATAAGCTGAAATTATGGATTCAGGAGTTATTAACTACTAAAGTTGAAGATGGGGCAGAGCTTGCAGCTGCGTATGATGATTTAAATACTTACGATTACGTAGACAAATATACAAAAAATAGAATAGTAAAAAGCTTAAGTGCTGTCATGCAACTAAAAGAATTTTACAATCCGGAAGTATTTACTAAAGAGGATAAAGAAATTCAAAAGTTAATAAATAAGAAAATAGACAAATTAAATCCAGTAGAATTAATTGAACTTAATAAGAGATTATTAAAAAGCGAGCTTGGTAACGTAGTGGATCCAATAGAAAAGTGGGCAGATGCTAATACAATAGATGTCATAAAGGATATGAAGCATTCAGGGTTAGCAAATTTATGGATCGGTTTAGATGACTGGCAAGAAGGCTTTATTAAACCAGAGTTAGTAAAAGAAGCAGAAAATCAGGGATATTTAATCGGTACTTACGATTCGTATCATTCAATCCATGAACCAGGTAAAGAGCAGTGGGAAACGGCTAAATTTAAGGACACTTCACTTTTTGAAAACGCAACCGTCACTAAAAAAGATGGAAGTAAAATTGAAGGATTCCAAGGTGTAGGTAGAAAGTTGAATCCGACATTAGCAATGCCAAGTGTGAAAGAAAGAGTAACGTCGATCTTAAATACTGGTTTACCATTTAACTCATGGTTTTTAGATACAGATGGTACTGGAGAAATCTTTGATGACTATTCACCAGAACATACTACTACTGAAGCAGAAGATGTCCAAGCTCGAATTAAGAGAATGGAGTATCTACAAAAAGAATGGGGAATGGTAGTCGGAACTGAGGGCGGAAATGATTTTGCTAACAAAACGATTGCTTTTGCACATGGAATAGAAACCCCCTCATTTTCCTGGATGGATGAGGATATGGGCAAAAATAAAGAGAGTAATTATTATGTAGGAAGATACTATTCGAGTACTGGCGGAGTTCCAGAACTATTTTCTAAACAAATACCTGTAAAGGATAAGTACAAGAAACTATTTTTGGATTCAAACTACACCATTCCATTATATAAGTTAGTTTACAACGATTCAGTAATTACGACATATTGGTGGGGATGGGGAACTCTAAAAATAGAAGATGAAATTGAAAATAGAATGCTGTATGAAATACTTTACAATGTACCCCCTCTTTATCATATTGATAAACACGAGTGGGAAAAGTACAAAGAAACAATAATGAACCATTCTAAAGTGTGGACAAATTTCAGCAAAAAAGCAATAAAGGAAGAAATGACAGATTATAAAATTCTCTCAGATGACAGATTAGTTCAGATGACTGAATATGGAGAAGCTTTGAGTGTAATAGCCAATTTCTCTGAAGATGAAACCATCGCTCAAGGAGAAAAAATACCCGGGAAATCAGTATTAATAATTGATGGAAAGGATAAATCCATTTATACACCAAAAAAGTAAGCGTAAAATAGATTGTATTGTTACTAATCATAAACATACTAAATACCCATCGTTTCTTGAAAAGCTGCTTAATTGGAATGCAGGCGACGACCCCTTGGGAAACTAGCTGAGACCCCGCAGGAGCGTTAGTGACGAGGAGGCTCAAAGTTCGCCCTCAGGAAAGCGTCAGCCGGAACGGAAGTTAACGGATCGAAGAAAAAGCCATGGTAGAAACGATTAATCGTTTCCGCCATGGCTAAATTCATTTTATGGACTTTTTCAGTGCCCTCAATAACTAGTGGGGATTTTTTTATTTTTGAGAAGCAATCTTATATCGTTTTAGGCCTTCTGTGTAACAGTAGAAGTAATCTTATCAACCTCAACATTACCTACTGGGCGTTTTGACCAATATGTTGCAAGGATTGGTCCAGAGATATTATGCCATACAGCTCCAAATGTACTTGGTAAAGCAGCTAGGGGACCAAAGTGTGCTGCAGCAAGTGCGACACCTAATCCAGAGTTTTGCATACCTACTTCTATAGAAATAGCTCGTTGATCTTGTAAAGAAAGCCCACATAATTTGCCTGCGTAGTATCCTAATAATAACCCTGCACCGTTGTGTAAAAATACTGCAAAGAATACTAGTGAGCCTGCAGAAGCGATTTTATCTTGGTTCCCTGAAACTACGGCTGATACTATGACAATAATTGCGAAAACGGAAATTAAAGGCACAATGGAAATACTTTTATCAACGACAGTTGGCAAGAATTTGCGAACAAGTATGCCAAGAGCGATTGGAACGATAATAACTTGAATAATAGACATAAACATTGATTTTGCATCTACAGGCATCCATTGACCAGCTAATAGCAATAATAATAGTGGTGTCAAAATTGGTGCAAGTAATGTAGAAACAGAAGTCATTGTAATAGATAGGGGCACGTTTCCTTTTGCTAAATACACCATAACATTGGAAGCAGTCCCACCTGGAACAGAACCTAGTAATACAAGACCTGCAGCTAATTCTGAAGGTAATTGCAATATATAAGCGATTGCAAGTGCAGTAAGAGGCATAATCGTAAACTGTGCTACGATTCCGATGAATACTGGTAACGGCTTTGTCAAAACTAATTTAAAATCACTGGCTTTTAGTGTAAGTCCCATTCCAAACATGACAACCCCAAGTAGTATTGTGATATATTGTCCTAATCCTAAAAAGGGTGTGGGTGCTAAATAAGCTACTACGGCAATAAGCATTACCCATACAGCAAAGTATTTTCCGATAAAAGTACTAAACGTTTCAAGAGTTTTCATTTGTACAACATCCTTTCTTTATCTTGCTTGAAAATTTTTAAAATAGGGTAAGTAAAAACTATTGAAAGTAAGTACTACTCTGCGAAAAGAAATAAATATATTATTCTGAATATTTATAATAATATATTTATTATAATGATGATTAAGGATTTTTCAAGAAGATTATGAAAATCAATTAAAAATTCCGCTCCTAATAAAAATTAGAAGCGGAATATCAGATTTTAATATTATTCTTCAATTCGAACAATTTTACCTGGATTCAAAATGTTCTTTGGATCAAGTGAGATTTTAATAGCTTTCATGACATTATACGATTCGCCATGTTCTTTAGCCTGGTATTTTTGTTTACCAACTCCCACGCCGTGTTCTCCTGTGCAAGTACCGTTGCGATCTAATGCAAATTGTACAATAGCTTCATTGAAGGCATCGGCTCTTTTAACTGCTTCTGCATTCTTCAAATCAATCATAACTATTGCGTGGAAGTTACCATCACCGACATGACCTAATACGCCACCTGGAAGATTAGCAGCATTTAGTTGCTGACGTGCAAAACGTACAGCATCTGCTAAATCTGAGATGGCTACGCACACATCCGTTACCATCTGTCTTTTACCTGGATGACCGTGTGTATAAGCGTATGCTAAGTTGTGACGGGCATCCCACAGTTTGGTGCGAGCAGTGTTATCCGATTCGAACTGCACTTCTACGCAACCATGATCCTCCATAATTTCACGTGTAAATGAAACATCTTGTGCTAAGCCTGCTTCATTACCATGGAATTCGATAAATAGGGTTGGTTTTTCAGGATAAACGGTGTCGCTGTAATGATTTACTTGGCGAATAGACTCTTCGTCTACTAATTCAACTCGAGCAATTGGAATGCCGACTTGTAAAATAGAAGTAACAGCAGCAATTGCATTCTCGACAGTTCGAAAGACAGCGCGGGCAGCCGTTTCAAATTCTGGAATACCATAAACTTTTAATGTAAGTTCTGTGAAACAGCCAAGGGTACCTTCAGAGCCAACAAATAAACCATTTAAATGGTAACCAGATGATGATTTTGCAGCTAAATTTCCAGTGTGGATAATTCTACCGTCAGCTAAAACAACTTCTAAGTCACGTACTTGGTCGCGCATGACGCCATATCGTACAGCAGTTGTGCCACTCGCATTTGTCGCAGCCATTCCGCCTAAAGTGGCGTCGGCACCCGGGTCAACAGAGAAAAAGAGGCCATGTTTTTTTAATTCTTTATTTAATTGCAATCTAGTAACGCCAGGCTGTACTTTTACAAGCAAATCATCTTGGCGAATTTCTAAAATTTTATCCATTAAAGAAAAGTCGATTGTAATTCCGTTTTCATAAGGAATTACATGGCCCTCTAAACTAGAGCCGCGACCAAAAGGAACAACCGGAACTACTAGCTCGTTGGCAAGTTTCATAATCTCACTTACTTGCTCCTTCGTTTTAGGAAATACAACGATATCTGGAAGGCAAGCCTCATGATAAGATTCGTCTTGTCCGTGCAGTTCTCTAACTGTCTCGTTGACAGAAACTTGATCTTCGTCAAGGAATTGTTTTAACGCTTCTGTAATGGTGTCGACTGTTACTGTCATTTTAAATCGCCTCACTTTATATTTTTAGAACAATCCGAAATGTTGTTATTTTCGGAAAATTAATAATGTAATAGAATTTATTATAATATTGTCACCATATTACGCAAGCTAAAATTTGGATAGTACTAATTTGATAAAACTTTAAGTTTAGAATGACTAAATTATCTCCTCCAAAGATTACAATTATATTACAGTGCATGTCGAAATATTGTTTTTCAAATAGTAGAAGTATAAACTGGAAATTAGTCAAGTAAAAAAACATAGCAAAACATCCATAATATTACATAGAAAAGTAGATGATAATTAATGAAGAAGATATTAAAAAACGTTTTAGCAATAACCGTTTTAGCGGCTGCTCTATTACAAGTATCCCCTTCTTACGCTAGTCCTTCAAATGACTCAGCTCCAACAAAAGCTGAACAAAAAGCCTTAAAGCTAGAGCAAAAAATTCAAAAGCTTGATAACAGTATTATTGAAGCAATGGATAAGGTTGATCGACTAAACAAGAAAATTAAAAACTCAAACGAGAAAATTACTCAAACAAAAAAAGACATTAAACAAACGCAAACAGAATATGAATTGCGCAAAACATTATATGAAGAACGACTAAGAGATATCCAAGGTGAAAGCAAAAGTACATTTATGTTATATGCAGATGTCTTCCTATCATCTGAGGGTATGTCTGATTTCATCGACCGTACAACAGCTGTTACTCAAATTTTAGATAGTGATCAATCTTTAATGACAGAGTTAAATGATAAAGAAGACAAACTAATTGCTTCTAAAACATCTCTTAAAAAAGTGAATACAGAGTTGAAAGAAGATAAAAAAGATTTAGCTAAAGAAATGAAGCAAATCAAAAAAGATAAAAAGAAAGTTGAATCAAAACTAAAAGCTACGAAAAAAACAATTAAAGAAGAAAAAGCCGCTAAAAAAGCTGCAAAGGCCGCTCAAAAGCGTGCTGAGAAAGCTGCAAGAGAAGCAGTGAAAACAGCATCAAAAGATGATGACAAGCAAGTAAGTTTATCACCAGTAGTGAATATCACAAAAACATCGAACAAAAATGATGATGTTCTAAATTTAATAAATCAAAAACCTTCTGGCGGAGATGCATCAGGTCTCATTGGTTACGCGAAGAATTTTCTTGGTGTACCGTATGTATGGGGTGGAACTTCACCATCAGGCTTTGATTGCTCTGGTTTAATGCAATATGTTTACCGTTCTGAAGGTATTAGTCTTCCAAGAACGTCTAGTCAACAACAAAATGCAGGTACTCGTATTTCACCAAATGATGTACAAGCTGGTGACTTAGTGTTCTTTGGTAGCCCAGCGTATCACGTTGGTATGTATATCGGAAATGGACAATGGCTACATGCACCACAAACGGGTGATGTCGTGAAAATCGCATCATACAACCCATCTATGTTCTCGAGTGCAGCGCGAGTACGATAATTAATATTCAAATAAAAGAGAGCCAATGAGCTCTCTTTTTTGTGGTTTTTTTATAAAATAATTTGAAAAAATTTACATAATGTTATGTTTAGATTACAATATGCATATAAAACTTAACTTTTGGAGGTTGTAGAATGCTCAGAAATCGGGTGAAGGAGCTTCGAGCAAGACATAGCTTTTCACAATCTGAATTAGGAAATCGTGTCGGTGTAACAAGGCAAACTATTGGCTTTATAGAAAAAGGGGAGTTCTCACCGTCAATCACATTAGCTCTAAAACTTGCAACAGAGTTACAAATTAAAGTAGATGAACTATTTTGGTTAGAAGGGAAGGAAGAGGAATGAAAAAGGATTTACGTGTACAGAGCCCATTGTGGAATATTTTAGGGATTGTTATTTTAGTTATAGCGGCATATGGTGTTACACATTCTTTCCCTATTGAGTGGAGCAAAGGGAAAGACGGGGTGATTGAAATTTATATAACAAACAATATTAATTGGCAACTAATTTCCGCTATGTTGTTCAGTCTAATTTATTTGCCTGCTTATGCTTATAAATTTAGGCAACATAACAAATTGAATCCACAACATAAAGTATCTATGTTTAGTATCCAACCTCCTGAGTACTTAGAAGAGGATGAAATGATGCGTGCTGTTACACAGCGTGCAACGCAAAAGGTGTATACTTTCATTTCTTATGCACTACCGTTAGCAGTGCTAATATTCTTAATCCCCCTGAATCATTTTTGGTATATTCTAATCATTTTATTAATCGCTATTATACAAAACCTCATGTATTATTTTGAAATCCGTAAATATGTAAAAGAAGATAAAGAGGAAGTTTCTGAATTTTCTTAAAAAGAAAAAACTGTCCGAGCGCATTTCACCGCTTGGACAGTTTTTTATTAGGCCATGGCTTTGGCTAAATCTTGCATAAAGTTTTGTTGTTTTTGTTGATCTGCATTGTTCCACCATGCTTCTAGAAAGACACCGAGTCCTGGGAGTAAATGCTCCTCACCGCGTGTAATCGCATCTTCAACAACATTCTTCAGTTCGTCGGCACTTTGACCTTGAACATTAGTTTTAACGGCTTCTCGTATTTGAAAATTCATACTTCATCCCTCCTATTATCATTTTTGCCGTTAGGCTCGATAGTTATACATTCATTTGTTAAAATTAGAATGGTTGATATTATTTACTATTGAGAATTTTTTGAAAAAAATTACATAACTAAGGGGTTGTTTTATCATGAGAGCATTTGTTTTTGAAAAAGGTTCTTTTAAAGTAACTGAATTACCTAATCCGCAAGCGGGCACTTTAGAAGCAGTTGTAGCGGTTAAAGCTGCGGGGTTAAACCGTCGAGATTTGTATACATCAGGACGTTTAGGAAATGATAGCGAGGCGCTGATTTTAGGTTCTGATGCAGCAGGCGTTATTGAAGAAGTCGGTGAGGGAGTGACTGATTGGCAAGTTGGCGATGAAGTAATTATTAATCCTTCGTTGCGTTGGTACGAAAATTCGGATGTCCCTCCAGCCGATTTTGATATTTTAAGCTTCCCTGATAACGGAACTTTCGCCGAGAAAATTGCCATTTCAGTCGAACAATTAGAGCGAAAGCCTTCGCACCTTTCATTTGAAGAGGCTTCTGTCATTGGTATTTCACCATTAACAGGTTATCGTGCATTAATTACAAAAGGGCAAATAGAAGCAGGGAATACAATATTTATCCCCGGAGCAGGTAGTGGTGTCGCGACGTTTTTAATCCAAATGGCTAAAAACGTTGGAGCAAGAGTCATAGTCTCATCTCGAAGTGAAGAAAAACGTAATGCAGCGCTTGAAATCGGTGCTGACGTAGCGATTGATACGAACGGAGACTGGGTAGAATTATTAAATGGAGAACAAATCGACATTGTCATTGAGAGTGTTGGACGTGCAACTTTTAATCGCTCTTTGGATGTTTTGAAAAAGGGTGGTAAAATAGTGTTGTTCGGTGCGACAACAGAAGACGTTGTTGATTTTGACTTACGAAAATTTTTCTATGGACAATATACATTGTATGGGACTACAATGGGAAGTCGCGATGAATTCCGTGCATGCCTTAAGCATTTAACGGAATTTAACACGCATCCAGTGATGGACCGTACTTTCTCGTTAGATGAAGCAGAACAAGCGCTTGAATATTTAAAAGAAAACCATCAGTTTGGCAAAATAACTATAACGATTTAAAAATTAAAGGCGGTATACATTTTATGAAAAGAATAGAATCACCACAAAATTCACTAGTTAAGTATTGGAAAAAGCTAGTGACAACTAGAAAAGAACGTGAACGTTCTGGGGAATTTATCGTTGAAGGTTTCCATTTAGTTGAAGAAGCAATTAAAAACAATGGTGAGGTACTAACAATTATTGTTCGTGAAGGTGTGGACATTCCACACTCTTGGAATATCGATGACATTTTTGTTGTAGAAGTAACACAACCAATCGCAAAAGAATTGTCTGAAACAGAACACCCTCAAGGTATATTCGCACAATGTAAACAACGTGAGGTAACGGAAGAAGAACAAGCAGGCTGGACAAAATTATTATTAATCGATGCAGTTCAAGATCCAGGTAACGTAGGTACAATGATTCGTACTGCAGATGCTGCTGGTATTGATGCTGTTATTCTTGGCAAAGGCTCAGCTGATGCTTTTAATCCAAAAACAGTACGCTCT
The DNA here is from genome assembly GCF_055456015.2 of Viridibacillus sp. d25.2. NCBI lineage: Bacteria > Bacillati > Bacillota > Bacilli > Caryophanales > Caryophanaceae > Viridibacillus > Viridibacillus sp. d25.2. The sequence continues at coordinate 1,256,463 of NZ_CM196652.1, forward strand.
GCTCAAGGTTCACATTTCCATATACCAGTTGTAAAAGGGGAATTGGGAGACTGGATTGACAGTTTACAAAATCGTCTAATTCCTGTAATTGGGACAGCTTTAGATAATGCAGTAGTATATTCTGAAGTAAAAAAAGGCGATAAATTTGCACTTATTATGGGCAATGAAGGTAATGGTATTCACCCAGACTTACTGGCAAAAACTGATGCAAATGTTATCATTCCGATTTTAGGGCAAGCTGAATCTTTAAACGTAGCAGTAGCTTCTGGGATTTTGTTATATAACTTCTCAGTTTCAGCAAAGTGACCTTGAAGAAAACAATTTAGTTGCGTATAATGATTATTATTGCATACAATAATTAATAATATTTTAAATGCTTCGATCGGAAAAAGTATATGTTTCTACACTTTTTAGGGAGTGCCCGCCAAAGACTGCAAGCGTGCATAAAGTTGTGTTACATGGAAGTTCACTCCGTTAGCAGCCACCGGGACCAGCAATTGCTGTAAAGGTTGGCCGGTTTAGAGCCGTTATTTCAATGAAGTGATTGTACTTATGTACAATAACTAGGGTGGTACCGCGAACTATGTCCTCGTCCCTTTTTAGGGGGCGAGTTTTTTTGTGCGAATTTTTTTAGCTACTTGAAAAGAAGGTTTGCATGAAAAGTAAAAACAACCTGTTTTTACTTTTCGATATTGAAAGGAGGAATTTAAATGGCAATGGAAGAACAATTAAATCAGCTAAAAGAAGAAGCTTTAGCGAAAATTGCAGCGGCATCAAACTCTAAAGAGTTGAATGATGTGCGTGTTGCTTATTTAGGAAAAAAAGGTCCGATTACGGATTTATTAAAAGGGATGGGTAAACTTCCAGCAGAGGAACGTCCTAAAATGGGTGCATTAGTAAACGTGGTACGTCAAGAAGTGACTGAGGTGCTTGAAGCACGTGCACAATTACTAGAAGAAAAAGCAATCCAAGAACAACTTGAAAAAGAATCTATCGATGTAACTTTACCAGGGAGATCTTTAAAAGTAGGTAATAAACACCCGCTGACAAAGGTAGTTGAAGAAATTGAAGACTTATTCATCAGCATGGGTTATGAAATTGCAGAAGGTCCAGAAGTTGAAAAAGACTATTATAACTTTGAAGCATTGAACTTACCAAAAGGTCACCCTGCTCGTGATATGCAAGATACATTCTATATTTCTGAAGAAATTTTACTTCGTACACAGACTTCTCCTGTTCAAGCACGTACAATGGAAAAAAAACAAGGTGCCGCAGTGAAAATAATCTGTCCAGGTAAAGTGTTCCGCCGTGATAATGACGATGCTACTCACTCGCATCAATTCAATCAGATTGAAGGACTTGTAATAAGTGAGAACATTACAATGAGTGACCTAAAAGGTACTTTGGATCTTTTCGCTAAAAAAATGTTTGGTCAAGAACGTGAAATTCGTTTACGTCCAAGTTTCTTCCCATTCACTGAACCTTCAGTAGAGATGGATATCTCTTGTTTCAAATGTGGTGGAGATGGTTGTAGCTTATGTAAAAAAACAGGTTGGATTGAAATTTTAGGTGCTGGTATGGTACATCCAAACGTCCTAGAAATGGCAGGTTATGATCCTAAGAAAGTTTCAGGCTTTGCATTTGGTATGGGACAAGAACGTATTGCAATGTTGAAATATGGGGTGGATGATATCCGTCATTTCTACACAAATGACATTAGATTCTTATCGCAATTCCATCGCACAGAACAGTAAGGAGGGGAAATCATGCTAGTATCATTAAAGTGGTTAGAACAATATGTAGATTTACAAGGCCTTGAGCCAGCAGTTTTAGCAGAAAAAATTACACGCGCTGGTATTGAAGTTGACGGTATAGCAGACTTAGCAGAAGGCATGAAAAAGCTAATGGTCGGCGAAGTAAAAGAAAAAGTAAAACATCCAGAAGCGGATAAATTAAATATTTGCCAAGTTGATTTTGGTGAAGAGGAATTATCACAAATCGTATGTGGAGCTCCAAACGTAGCAGTTGGCCAAAAAGTTATCGTTGCTCGTCCAGGTGCTCATTTACCAGGTGGTAAAATCAAAAAAGCCAAACTTCGTGGTGAAGTATCAAACGGTATGATTTGTTCATTACAAGAACTGGGTATCGAAGGTAAATTAGTACCGAAAGCTTACAGTGAAGGTATTTTTGTATTACCTGCAGAAACGCCAGTAGGGGCTGACCCACTTGAAGTGCTTGGTCTATATGACACAGTGCTTGAACTTGGTTTAACACCAAACCGTTCTGATGCTATGAGTATGTTAGGTGTTGCTTATGAAGTGGGTGCAATTCTTTCAGAGGATATTAAATTACCGGAATTAGATTATACAGAATCAGCTGAAAAAGCTGCTGATTATTTAAATCTTCGTGTAGATGCACCAGCAGAAAACCCTATGTATGTAGCAAAAGTTGTGAAAAACGTCAAAGTTACTGAGTCTCCATTATGGTTACAACAACGTCTAATGGCAGCTGGTGTTCGCCCACATAACAATGTAGTTGACGTAACAAATTACATTTTAATGGAATATGGTCAACCGCTTCATGCATTTGACTATGACCGTTTAGGAACAGGTGAAATTGTTGTTCGTCTTGCAAATGAAGGCGAAAAAATTACGACTCTTGATGATAAAGAACGTACATTAAATGCAAAAAACCTTGTTATTACAAATGGAAAAGAACCTGTCGCAGTAGCTGGTGTTATGGGTGGTTTAAACTCAGAAGTACATGATGGAACAACAACAGTTGTCATTGAATCTGCATACTTCGAAGGTTTATCAGTACGTTATACATCAAAAGACTTAGGCTTACGTAGTGATGCAAGTGCACGTTTCGAAAAAGGACTTGATCCAAACCGTGTTATTCCTGCAGCAGAACGTGCAGCAAAATTATTAGCAGAATTAGCTGGTGGAGAAGTATTAGCTGGATCAGTTGTTTTTGATGAATTGGATAAAACACCTTCAAAAGTAATCGTGTCTCCTGACTTTATCAATGCTCGTCTTGGTATGAAGATTTCTTTAGATGATATGGTATCAATTTTAAAACGTTTAAAATTTGATGTTGAAACTGCGAATGGCATGCTTTATGTAGATGCACCAACTCGCCGTCAAGATATTAAAATTGAAGAAGATATTGTGGAGGAAATCGCACGCCTTTACGGCTATGATGAAATTCCAGCAACAATGCCAATTGGCGAATCGACACCAGGCGGTTTAACAACTTATCAAGCAAAACGTCGTATCGTGCGTTCTTACTTAGAAAGTGCGGGTCTTTACCAAGCACTTACTTATTCATTAACATCTGAAGCACTTTCACAAAAATATGCTATAGAAACAGCTTCAGTTACAAAATTGTTAATGCCAATGAGTGAAGAACGTAGCACATTACGTCAAAGTTTGATTCCACATTTAGTGGAAGCAGCTTCTTATAATATCGCTCGTCAAGCGGATACTGTAGCACTTTATGAAGTGGATTCTGTATTCTTAGGTTTAACTGAGGAAGGGCTGCCACTTGAAGAAGAGCATGTAGCAGCTGTTATCACAGGAAAATGGGTAGATCATGCTTGGCAAGGTGAGCATAAACAAGTAGATTTCTTCGTATTAAAAGGAATCGTGGAAGGGTTATTTGATCGCCTAGGTTTAGCAGATGCAGTAACATATGAACGTGCAACTGTAGATGGCTTACACCCAGGACGTACTGCTAGCGTATTATTAAATGGCAACCGCATCGGTTTAATCGGTCAATTGCACCCGACTGAACAAAAAGCTAGTGGCTTAAAAGAAACATACGTAATGGAGATGAACTTAGCAGCTATTTTAGACGCATCTATTGAAGCGCTAGTTTACGTTCCAGTTCCACGTTTCCCATCGATGTCACGTGATATTGCACTAGTTGTTGATAGAAGCACAGCAGCAGCTGATCTTGAAGCAATCATCCGTCAAGCAGGTGGCACATTATTGAAAGATGTTCGTGTCTTCGATTTATATGAAGGAGACAAAATGGAAGAAGGCAAGAAATCAGTAGCCTTCTCATTACAATACTTTGAACCTGAGCGTACTTTAACAGATGAAGAAGTAGTAGCAGCACATGAAGAAGTGTTAAAAGCATTAGCAGAAGCGAATGCGCAAATTCGTTAATAAATAGATTTCCATACTAAATACCTGATCAGACGAACTGTCTTGATCAGGTGTTTTTTATATTATCCTTTTCATGGAAGTTTCAATCTGTTATATTTATTGTATAACAAAAAGAGGTGAGCAGGATGAGTTCATTATTAATGATGCTTTTACCAATTATAATTATTCAGTTTATTTTGATGATTGTTGCTTTAATCGATCTAGTGAAAATCCCGCAAACAAATGGTCCAAAATGGCTGTGGGCTATTGTTATTGTCTGTGGAAATATTATTGGTTCGATTATTTACTTTATCTTCGGGAGGAAACAAGTATGAGCCAGTTATTACAAGTTTCAGCGTTGCAAAAGAATTATGGACAGCATGAAGTGATTAAAAATATATCTTTTGAGTTAACAAAAGGCACGGCAACTGCTTTGATTGGACCCAATGGAGCAGGTAAAACAACGATATTATCGATGCTTGCTGGGTTATTAAAACCGACAAGTGGACACATTCAATTCGATGGAATGGCGGGAGACCCAAGAGCATCTATTGGTTTTTTGCCACAGTATCCACAGTTTAATACTTGGCTCACAGCGAGTGAATTTCTAATTATGGCTGCACGATTAAGTGGGTTGACTGCACAAGTTGCGAAAGAAGAGTCAGAGAAAATGCTTCAGTTCGTTGGCTTAAAAGATGCAGCAAATAAGAAAATTGGCACGTTCTCGGGCGGTATGAAACAAAGACTAGGTCTAGTTCAAGCAATTATACATAAACCTAAATTGCTTTTATTGGATGAGCCAGTATCCGCACTTGACCCAGCTGGACGCCTAGATATGATGAATTTGATGAAATCGCTACAAAAAGAAATGACGATTTTATATTCAACTCATATTTTGAATGATGCTGAGCAAATGACAGATCAGTTATTATTCTTGAAAGCTGGCAAGTTAGTTGAGCAAGGTTCACTAAATGATGTAAAAGCAAAATATGAACATCGTCAAATTATAGTGGAATTTAAAGAGGCTGAAGCGGCTGCTCAATTTGTAGTGAATAGTTCATTCAGTACAGAGCAACAAGGCAACATCGTAATTTTGCAAACAGATGAAATGCAACAAGTTATTCAGGAGTTAGCAAAAGGATACTTTGCAATTCGCAAAGTCGAGCAGCAATCTGCTAGCTTAGAGGAAATCTTCATGAAGGTGGCGAAACTATGATGCAATGGTGTGTGCTTTTACAAAAAGAATGGCGTGATCATGTACGTAGCTTAAAGATTTTATGGATTCCACTTGTGTTTATGTTATATGGCATTATGCAGCCAGTAACACTATATTACATGGAAGATATTATGAAGGCTGTTGGCAATATGCCTGAGGGTTTTGATATGGGTATGACAGATATGACATCACTTGAAGTAATAGCATCTACAGTTGGTCAGTTCCATCTCATTGTTGCACTTATATTTGTTTTAAGCTTTATGGGGAGTATTAGTAAGGAAAGAAAAAATCGAACAGCCGCGCTACTGTATGTACGACCAATTTCTTTTTCTTCGTATTACTTCAGTAAGTGGTCTGGAGCAACACTTGTTGCGCTCTTTAGTACAATAATAGGCTTATTAGCAAGTTGCTATTATACAGTGATTTTATATGATGAGGTAGATGTTTGGCGGATAGCAGCCCTCATTGGCACGTATAGTCTATGGGTAGTGTTCGTAGTGACTGTCACAATTACATCAAGTGCATTGTTCTCTACGGGTGTTGCCGGTACGCTAGCAATTTTTCTAACTTTTTTTCTACAGTTAATCGATGGTATTATCGGGCAGTTTTGGACAGTGTCACCTTGGAAGTTGGGTACGTACGCTGTAACTTGGCTTGGTTCAAAACCAGACAGCGGTGACTTTTGGTTATCGGTAGCCACAACAATCATTGTTATATTGGTGTTGATGGTTATCGGTGTGTTCGGTGCAAAAAAGAATATGGAGAATGTAAAAATATAAAAAACAAGCTATTCCTTCTCTTCGTGAAAGAGAGGAATAGCTTGTTTTATTTGGAACGTTTTTTGGTGGCAATGGCATGTGCTTTTTGGGTATTTGCAAAATGCCATTTTGTCATTGATTTTAATGTCTCTTCGCCTTTTGATAGTAAAATACGTGCTGCCATTTCATCTACTTTATTACTTGCGCCTTTTTGTAAATCAAAGCCAACTAAATCGCCAAGGCGGTCCATTTCTTTTAAGAAGGCATATCGTGCTAGAATAGAGGCAGCTGCTACTGAGACATGTAATTGTTCTGCTTTTGTAGCGAATAATACATTCTCTTTAACGATAGTCTTTTCATTTTTTAGGTGGTTATAATAAATGCCACGCTCCGCAAATTGGTCAATTAAAATATGTGCTGGTTTTTTTGGTGCAATTTTACCTAGCACGTTATGTAGTGCTTGGTTGTGCATCATTGCTTTAATTTTCCCTTGTGACCAGCCTCTAGCTTGAATAGTGTTATATTTGTCGTTCCGTACGGTTAGAATGCTATGAGGTAGTGCCCGCATTAAGTCAGGCGCGATTTGTCGCATAAAGTCATCCGTCAACATTTTAGAGTCTTTAACACCGAGTTCACGAACGAGTTCGATTTTATCAGAAGATACATATACTGCGGCTACCGTTACAGGTCCGAAATAATCACCTGTTCCTGTTTCATCAGACCCCATTACGGAGAGTTGTTCAAAATTGGAAGGCAACTTATCACCCTTCGATGACGTCTTTTTAGTAGTAGGATCATTAGGTTTTCCCCATCGACTAGACTCCCGCTCGGCTCCGTTTCCTTGGAACATCACTTTGCCAGATTTATATGAAGTGATAGAAGTATCGCTTAATTTTGCGGCAAATATGACTCCTGGCGCATTGCGTTCTACTCTAGATGAGGCATAATAAGAAGCAAGTTCTCCTTGCTTTTCGGTTGTTAATAAAATTACAATATTAGACATTTTATAGTCCTTTCTACTCTCGTTATTCACATGACAAACAATTTCATGGTATGATTAGAAATAGGATTTTAAGGAGGGGCAGCTGTGTCAGAGCAACCAAAAAATCGAATTTCAGTTGATATATATGGTCAAACATATACTATGCTTGGTACAGAGTCAACATCACATATGCGTTTAGTCGCGTCAACAGTTGACAATACTATGAGAGAGATTAAACAGGCAAACCCGAGCCTTGACAGCACTAAACTGGCCGTCCTAACAGCTGTAAATTCTGTAAATGATAGTTTGAAATTGAAAGAGCAACTTGTATTATTAGAAGAAGAACTGAAAAAACTAAAGGATTGAAGTAAATGATTGATATACTTATAATTATTTTATTACTTGCCGGCATTATCACTGGTGGAAGAAGAGGTTTAGTAGTCCAGTTGATACATATCATTGGATTTTTAATCGCGATGATTGTCGCTTATTTTTATTATAAACCTTTAGCTGAAAAATTTGTGCTTTGGATTCCATATCCAGCAGTTGATGGGAATACTACGTTAACTTATGCGATGGAACAACTAGATCTTAGCCAAACATTTTATCAGCTACTAGCCTTTGCAATTATTTTCTTTGTCGTCAAATTTGCAATGCAGATTGTCGCGTCAATTTTTGATTTCTTAAAATATGTGCCTATTATAGGTCCGTTCAATCGCTTTTTAGGTGGAATATTAGGATTTATAGAAGCTTATATATTAGTATTTATTTTACTTTATATTTTAGCTCTATTACCATTAGATGGTATCCAAAAATCTGTGGATAATTCAATCCTAACAAAATTAATGCTTGAATACACACCGATTATTTCCAGCATGTTCAAAAATATGTGGTTTGTCTACATGAAATAACTGCTCTCAACCGAGAGCAGTTTTTTCACGAATAAGGAGGTCATTTTTTGAATAAAAAAACAATCATCCGTACATTTGAAAAAATAGCATTATATCTAGAGTTACAGGGAGTCAACCCGTTTAAAATTTCAGCATTTCGTAAAGCTGCGGCAGCACTTGAAGCAGATACTAGAAGTTTAAGTGAAATTGAAGATATTACAGCGATAAAAGGCATTGGTAAGGGAACCGCTGCAGTTATTGAAGATTTACTTACAACTGGAGAATCTTCTGTTCTAAAAGAGTTAGAAGAGGAAGTACCTAAAGGATTACCGCCATTATTAAAATTACCAGGCCTTGGTGGGAAAAAAATCGCAAAGCTATATCAAGAGTTAGGTGTAGATTCGGCAGAGGCACTAAAGGCAGCGTGTAATGAAGGAAAAGTGTCTGAGTTAGCAGGCTTTGGTAAAAAAACTGAAGAGAAGATATTAAAAGAACTAGAGGCATTTGGAACTCGTTCAGAGCGATTACCTATTTGGCAACTAGAAAAAGTCGTACAAGAAATAGAAGGTATTTTAAGTGGAATTGTTGAAGTGCAACAGTTTTCAGTTGCAGGTAGCTTTAGACGTGTTAAAGAGTCTAGTAAGGATGTCGATTTTATCATTGCTACGGCAAACCGAGAATCTGTGAAAGAGCAACTTTTAGAGGCGCTTGTCATATCTGAGACTATTGCAGCAGGTGATACTAAAATTTCCGTAACTTTGGCCGCTGAAGATCCAGTTAGCGTCGACTTCCGTCTAGTGACACAAAATGAATATGCAACGGCCCTTCATCACTTTACTGGCTCAAAAGAACATAATGTAAGAATGCGTCAATTGGCTAAGGATTTAGGTAAGAAAATTAGTGAATATGGTGTGGAGCAGGCGGATGGATCTGTCACAACATTTGCTTCTGAAACTGACTTTTTTGCTCATTTTGACTTACCGTTTATCCCACCTAGTATAAGAGTAGGTAATAAAGAATTTGACCGTTTAGAGGACATCAAAGAGCTTGTTCAATTAGAAGATATTCGTTCTGATTTGCATATGCATACAACATGGTCTGATGGCGCGTATGCAGTACATGAAATGGGTGAAGCACTCATTGCTAGAGGTTATGAATATGCTGTCATCACAGATCACTCGCAATATTTGAAGGTTGCTAATGGATTAACCCCTGAACGTTTAATTGAACAGCGCAAAGAAATTTGGGCATTCAATGAAAAGCATCCAGACTTCCGCTTACTTGCAGGAACTGAGATGGATATTTTACCAGATGGATCGCTTGATTTTGAAGATGATGTACTAAAGAAATTAGACTTTGTCATTGCATCAATTCACTCTAGCTTTTCACAGCCTCAAGAGAAAATTATGGACAGATTACATAATGCTCTGCGAAATCCATATGTCCATATGATTGCACATCCTACAGGTCGTATTATCAGTGATCGAGAAGGATATAACCCAGATGTCCCACAATTGATTGAATGGGCGAGAGAATATGGTAAAATTTTAGAGTTAAATGCTAATCCATATCGTCTTGATTTATGTGAAGAACATTTAGAAATGGCAGCAGCTGCTGGTGTACCGATCGCTATAAATACAGATGCACATGCAATTGACCAACTTCGCTTCATGGAAGTTGGAACGAAATACGCTCAAAAAGCATGGTTAAAGAAAAATAATATCGTGAATACGTGGACATTTGAAGATTTTGTCCGTTTTATACAGAACAAATGAAGGGGAGGTGTTTTGAATGATCGCAGAACGCGCATTGAAAACACTAGAATTTGATAAAGTACGTGCTCAAGTAGCTTCATATTGTACATGCTCTTTAGGGAAAACTGTAATAGATGAACTTGTCCCTGAAACTGATTTTGAAAAAGTAACGCAACTATTAGACGAAATGGATGAAGGTTTATCCATTCTTCGAGTTAAAGGAAATGTGCCAATGGGTGGCATTTTCGAAGTGCGTCCGCATGCAAGACGTGCACAAATTGGAGGAGTTCTCAGCCCAGTTGAACTGATGGAGATTTCGAGCACAATTCGTGCAAGTCGTATACTTCGTCAGTTTATTGAAGGAATTGAAGTAGAAGAGGATATACAAATTCCTTACTTCATTCAGAAGAAAGAAAGTATCCCGACATTAGCAGGCTTGCAGCATGAGATTAATGCTTGTATTGATGATAACGGTGCTATTTTAGATTCTGCTAGCTCTGAGCTTCGTTCAATACGTCAGCAATTACGAGCACAAGAAGGGCGTGTTCGTGAAAAGTTAGCGAGCTTAACACGCGGTACTAATGCTACGAAAATGCTTTCTGATGCAATAGTTACAATTCGTAATGATCGTTTTGTTATTCCTGTTAAATCAGAATACCGCAGTCATTACGGTGGTGTTGTACATGACCAATCTTCATCTGGTCAAACATTATATATTGAACCGGATGCAGTCGTACAAGCGAATAACGAAATTCATCAATTAAAATCGAAAGAGCAAGTTGAAATCGCGCGCATTTTATTAATGTTATCTCTAAAAGTACAAGAGGTAGCACACGACATCTTTATCACTGTGCAATTACTTGGCGAAATTGACGTTATTTTGGCAAAAGCAAAATACGGCCAAGCCAATAAATGTTCAAAGCCAATTATGAATAATGATGGATATATTAAATTAGGAAAAGCGCGTCATCCTTTACTACCAATCGATGAAGCAGTAGCAAATGATATTGAATTTGGAAAAGATTTCACCGCAATCGTAATTACTGGGCCTAACACAGGTGGTAAAACGGTTACGTTAAAAACAGTGGGACTATGTACACTAATGGCGCAGTCTGGTATTCCAGTCCCTGCTCTTGATGGCTCTCATCTTGCAGTATTTGATCAGTTATTTGCTGATATTGGAGATGAACAATCTATTGAGCAAAGCTTAAGTACATTCTCATCACATATGGTGAATATTGTTGATATTTTAAATCAATTTGATGACCGTTCCCTGATTCTTTTTGATGAGCTTGGAGCAGGAACTGACCCTCAAGAAGGTGCAGCACTGGCTATTTCTATTTTAGATGAGGTACATGGTCGTGGAGCGCGAGTAATGGCAACGACTCACTATCCTGAGTTAAAAGCATACGGCTATAATCGCCCAGGTGTTGTCAATGCAAGTGTAGAATTTGATGTTGAGACGTTGAGCCCAACCTATCGCCTATTAATTGGAGTTCCAGGGCGTAGTAATGCCTTTGAAATTTCTACACGTCTTGGTTTGCCAGATGCTATTATTGATCGTGCTAAAACATTCACAGGTACTGATCGTCATGAAGTAGAATCGATGATTGCGTCTTTAGAGGAAAGTCGTCGTCAATCAGAAGAAGATGCTGAAAGAACACTTGTATTACGCCAGCAAGCAGAAGCACTTCAAGCAGAGTTAGATGAAAAGCTTAAAGCTTATGATGATAAAAAAGAATCATTAGAACAAAAAGCTAAAGACAAAGCGCGTAAAATTGTGGATGAAGCAAAAAAAGAAGCTGAAGAGGTTATTTCAGAACTTCATAAAATGCGCTTAAATGCAAACAAGATTGTCAAAGAGCATGAAATCATTGATGCTCGTAAACGGCTAGAAAAAGCTGCACCGGAAAATAAAGTATTGAAAAAGCAACAGCAATTAAAAGCACGAGCTCAAGAATTATCTAAGGGTGACGAAGTAAAAGTATTAAGCTATGGTCAAAAAGGTGTGTTACTAGAAAAAGTATCAAATTCTGAATGGATCGTGCAAATTGGTATACTGAAGATGAAGCTTAATGAATCAGATTTAGAGTACGTGAAACCTGAAAAAGAAAAGCAAACTGTAAATGTTTCAAGCGTTCGTAATCGAGACTCAAATGTTAAGCTAGAACTAGATCTTCGCGGAGAACGTTATGAAGATGCGATTGTACGCACGGAAAAATATATTGATGATGCATTACTGTCAAATTATCAACGCATTTCAATTATTCACGGTAAAGGAACTGGGGCATTACGCCAAGGAATTCAAGCCTTACTAAAAAAACATCCGCGTGTAAAATCTTATCGTTTTGGTGAAGCAGGAGAGGGCGGCTATGGCGTAACAGTAGCCGAGCTAAAATAACCTTTTAAAGTAATCAAAAATAGAGAAAAAATTTGACACTGAAAGGGGGATGTTAAAGTTGTTAAATGAATTTTGGCGATATCCTGCTGTCGAGGCTGCTGGTAACTTCAGTGTTGTTGTCCTTTGCTTAATCCTATCAATGGTGATATTTGAAATCGTAACAAAATACAAAAATTGGGTGGAAATAAAAAAAGGAAATGTAGCTGTTGCACTTGCAACAGGTGGGAAGATATTAGGGGTATGTAATATTTTCCGTTACTCCATTGAGAAGCATAACTCGCTCGTAGAAATGATGGGTTGGGGATTGTTTGGTTTTATCTTACTAATATTTGCATATGTTTTATTTGAATTTATGACGCCGACATTTAAGGTAGATGAAGAAATTGAAAAGGATAATCGATCAGTTGGTTTTATTTCGTTTACGATTTCAGTAGGTCTGTCATTTGTTATTGGTGCAAGTATTTCTTAGGGGAGAGTATATGGAAACTTTATCGAAGATACTAATTGGCGTATGTATTGCGTTCATTTTAGTAGGAATTGTCTATTTAATAATGAACTAATCTTGAAGTCCGTAATAGGGCTCCTCAGACTGTAGATAAACTCGAAAAAAACGAGTTTTCTACAGTCTTTTTATTTGTATACAGGATAGATAGATAGATAGATAGATCAGATTTTCCGAAGCTTACCGCTCGCTTTCCGCGGGCGAGAGCCGAGCCGCTTCGTCGCTATGCTCCTGCAGGGTCTCGACTGCCTCGCTATTCCCGCAGGAGTCGAGCGGACGCTTCTCCAAACCAATAAAATGCTACCTTCTACTTTCTTTTATATGTATACAAGATAGATCAGGTTTACCGAAGCTTACCGCTTGCTTTCCGCGGGCGAGCGCCGAGCCGCTTCGTCGCTATGCTCCTGCAGGGTCTCGACTGCCTTGCTATTCCCGCAGGAGTCGAGTGGACGCTTCTCCAAACCAATAAAATACTACCTTTTACTTTCTTTTATATGTATACAAGATAGATAAGGTTTACCAAAGCTTACCGCGGGCGAGCGCCGAGCCGCTTCGTCGCTACGCTTCTGCAGGTCTCGACTGTCTCGCTATTCCCGCAGGAGTCGAGCGGACGCTTCTCCAAACCAATAAAATGCTACCTTCTACTTTCTTTTATATGTATACAAGATAGATAAGGTTTTCCGAAGCTTACCGCGGGCGAGCGCCGAGCCGCTTCGTCGCTATGCTCCTGCAGGGTCTCGACTGTCTCGCTATTCCCGCAGGAGTCGAGCGGACGCTTCTCCAAACCAATAAAATACTACCTTTTACTTTCTTTTATATGTATACAAGATAGATAAGGTTTACCAAAGCTTACCGCGGGCGAGCGCCGAGCCGCTTCGTCGCTACGCTTCTGCAGGTCTCGACTGTCTCGCTATTCCCGCATAAAGCGTTACAGAAAAAAGAATATGATTCGAAATATGTTAAATAGTGTATATGTTATGATTCTATTTTAATAGCAAGAGAGATATAATATTAATAGTTTAGCAATATTCTATGGAAGTATATGTTTTCGTAGAATTAATTTTTCGAATATATAGGAGGGTTCAATATGAGTTTTAATAATAAAAAAACATTTTTATATTTAACAAATTGTACATTTGTATCAATAGGAATTCTTTTCGCTTCAAGTGTGAATCCGTTTGAAACACCGATATCACCAAAAAAAGTTGAGGCGGCTGCCGTAAAAACATATACAGTAACTGCAAAGGTTAATTTACGATCTAAGGCCTCGGCAAAAGGAAAAATTCTTTTATCAATACCAAAAGGAAAATCTGTTACATATGTTTCTAAAACTGGCGGTTGGTATAAGGTGAAATATGGCGCGAAAATCGGCTATGTCAGTACAAACTCTATTAAAGTAACAACTAAAATGACGGCGGTTTCCACTTTTGCTGCAACAAATTATCAAACAATTGAAAAGGTTAAATTAAGGTCTAGCGGTTCAACAAAAGGGAAAATTCTATTATCGATACCAAAAGGAAAGACGGTGAAAGCTACTGGGAAATCTGGAGGTTGGTATAAAGTAACATACGGAGGTAAAACTGGTTGGGTAAGTAGTTCATATGTTAAAGAGTATGACGCCTATAAAAAGACGGCAACCACTTATTACCTAACAGAGAAAACAGCTACACTTCGTATAACACCTAACACCAAGAAAGCACAAGTATACTCAATTTCAACAAATAATATCTTCAAGTCAACACAATTAGTTGTTAATAGTAAGGGAGAAACTTGGTATCGTGTATCCTATAAGGGTAAGTATTATTTTGTGCAATCTACTGTAGTTAGTAAAGTAATTCCTACAAAAGTAAAAAATACGGATTTTACAGCTGATTCAGCAACCTCTTTATATGCGGAAGCGGGAGTATCGCATACTAAAATTACAAGCATTCCTAAAAATACAAAAGTGACATCGATTGATCGAATAGGTAATTGGTTAAAGGTATCATACGAAGGTGAGGAGGGGTATATAGACAGTACTAAATTTAGTGTCTATACGCCAAGTGTGGATACGACAGCTAATGGTACAGACGACAGCACTCCAACATTACCAAGTGGTTCATCAATAAGTCAGATGAACATTTATAATATTGCTGATTTGAAACTACGTCAATCGAATTCTACATCATCAGATTTGTTAAAGATGATTCCTGCAAATACACAGTTGAAAACAACGTATAAGACGAATAATGGCTGGTACCAAGTGAGCTACGAAGGCATGACAGGCTTTGTATCAGGTTCATATTTAATAGATGAAACAACGAAGTTAAAAATCGCTAGTCTAGAATCCAATCAAAATAGCTATCTGTTCATGGATCTTCGTACCAATTCATCTGTGGCAGCAGATCAAATTAATAAATATATTGCTAGTAAGACTGTTGGAAAAACTAGTGTTTTAACAGGTCAAGGACAAGCTATTATTAAGGCAGCGGATAAGTATGGGATAAACGCTCTGTACTTTGCAGCACATGCAATTCATGAGAGCAAATTTGGAACTTCCGACATTTCGTTTGGAAGAAATAACTTATTTGGCTTTGGAGCATATGATATCACCCCATTCATAGGGGCTGTTAAATTCGATTCAGTTGGAGATAATTTGGAATTTGTGGCACAATCGATGAAAGCAACCTATTTAAATCCTTTAAATTGGAAATATAATGGTGGTGCCTATTTAGGATACTCTGTTAAAGACATTAATGGCGTTCGCATTGATACTTTAAGTAAAGGGATGAATTTCTATTATGCAAGTGATACTAATTGGGGAAACGCAATCGCTAATCATATGAACGCTATTCTTGCATATGATAAAGAAGGAGCAGTTTCAAAAACCCCTAATACAGACGTTCCTTCTGAACCAAGTTATCCTGATCTTAAAGATGTGTTCCCAACTGGAACGGTAGCAATTGCGAATAGTAATTTGAATTTATACAGCAAAAAGGGAAGTACAGATAGTGTTTCATCAACTATTGCAAAAGGTGAAACGTTCAACTTGCTAGAGAAGTCCAATGATTACTGGCTAACGGTATCATATAAAGGGAAAAAGTATTATACAAATGTTCAAAAGTTCAGCACTTACAATAAATTTTTTACTGTGAAGAACTTAGCTCGTGTTAATACTTCTTCAGCTAATGGAATAGCATTAAATGTTCGCTCTGAAGGAAATGCATCCAGTTCTAAAATTGGTGAATTATTGAATTATCAATTTGTTGAACTCGTAATAGATAAAGATAATAAGCCGATTATGAGTGGCACTTGGTATAAAGTAAAATTACCGAATGGAAAACTAGGCTATGTATCCAGTATCTATCTCGTTCGTGAATTAAATAAATAAGTAAATGTATTCCAAGTACAAAAACATGATTTCAAGAATAAATGAGGGCACTGAAAAAGTCCATAAATGAATTTTAGCCATGGCGGAAACGATAAATCGTTTCTGTCGTGGCTTTTTCTTCAATGCCGTTAATTTCCGTTCCGGCGGACGCTTTTCTGGGGACGAACTTTGAGATCTTTACAATTACAAATAAAAAGAAAGATGGTTTTCAATAAATTGAGGTAAAATTTGAAAGCGTTACCATTTTTATTTATACTTAATTGTAGAAGTATTCTTACAATTTAATGACGAAGGGGGAATGGAACATGACTGAAAAGATTTGGCTGTCAAATTATCCGGATAATATACCTAAGTCTATGGAGTATGAAGAAATTCCGTTGCAGGAGTATTTGACACGAGCGAGTAGTAAAACACCTTCCAAAATTGCAATTCATTTTATGGGGAGGGATATTACGTACAAAGAATTGTATGAAGACTCATTGAAATTTGCTAATTATTTAGTATCTCTTGGTATTGAGAAAGGTGATCGCGTAGCCATAATGCTACCAAACTGTCCTCAAGGCGTTATAGGTTACTTTGGGGTGCTATATGCCGGAGGTATTGTCGTTCAAACGAACCCGCTTTATACAGAAAGAGAAATTGAATACCAGATGAAGGATTCCGGTGCAAAAGTAATTTTATCCATGGATATTTTGTATCCACGTATTGCAAAAGTTATGAAGAATACACATTTAGAACATGTCATTATTACAGAGATTAAAGACTACTTACCTTTCCCGAAAAATTTAATTTATCCATTTATACAAAAGAAGCAATATGGCTTTAAAGTTACAGTTGAGCATAGTGGTAGCAATCATTTATTTACTGAAATATTGAGGGTAGCTACAACTGAACCAATCGCTTTAAACTTTGACATTGAAGAGGATATTGCACTGTTGCAATATACAGGTGGTACGACAGGCTATCCAAAAGGAGTTATGTTGACACATAAAAACTTAGTAGCGAACGTACAAATGTGTAGTGCATGGATGCCTGAGTGTATATCTGGTGAAGAAGTGATTATGGGTGTGTTGCCATTTTTCCATGTTTATGGGATGACTACAGTATTATTATTATCGGTTATGCGCGGAGACAAAATGGTACTATTACCTAAGTTTGATGTTGAAACGACGTTAAAAACGATTCAAAAACAAAAGACAACGCTTTTCCCTGGAGCGCCTACGCTCTATATTGGTCTATTAAATCACCCAGATATTGCGAAATACAACTTATCTTCCATTAAGGCGTGTTTAAGTGGTTCTGCACCGTTACCTATAGAAGTGCAAGAGAAATTCGAGAAAATTACTGGTGGTAAGCTTGTAGAAGGGTACGGCTTAACAGAAACGTCACCAGTATCACATTCGAATTTCATTTGGCATGGTGAACGGATGAGAGGTTCTGTCGGAGTTCCTTGGCCTGATACAGATTCTGCTATCTTCAAAATGGATTCAACTGAACGATTACCAGTTGGTGAGGTTGGTGAAATTGCTATTAAAGGTCCTCAAGTTATGAAAGGTTACTGGAATCGTCCTGAAGATACTGAGATGACCATGAGGGATGGTTGGTTTTTAACAGGAGATCTTGGTTATATGGATGAGAAAGGCTACTTTTATGTTGTTGATCGTAAAAAAGACATTATTATTGCTGGTGGTTTCAATATTTATCCAAGGGAAATTGAAGAAGTGTTATATGAGCATGAGGCTGTACAGGAATGTGTAGCACTCGGTGTTCCTGATCCATATCGGGGTGAAACAGTGAAAGCTTTTATCGTATTAAAAGAAGGCATGAAAGTAACAGAAGAAGAGTTCAATACGTATTGTCGAGAAAACTTAGCCGCATTTAAAGTTCCGCGTATTTATGAATTCCGTGATGAACTACCAAAAACAGCTGTCGGTAAAATACTGCGCCGTACTTTACAAGAAGAAGATAAAGAAAGAACACTGAAAATTATGTGAAAATAATGACAAGTCTGCTTGACAAGTGTAAAATGAAATTATAAGATGAAAATATGAATGAATAGTCATTCATATTTTCATTTTTTATATGGTGGTGATCGTATTGAAGAAAGACAAACCGAAGTATAGACAAATTATCGATGCGGCCGTTATTGTAATTGCGGAAAATGGTTATCACCATGCACAAGTTTCCAAAATTGCTAAACAGGCAGGCGTCGCCGATGGAACAATCTATTTATACTTTAAAAACAAAGAAGACATATTAATTTCGGTATTTAAGGAAAAAATGTCTGTGTTTGTAGAAAATTTACAGTGTATAATTAGAGATGGAAAGTCATCGTCTGAAAAGTTAAAGGCGATGATTGAGAATCATTTCCAGGTTCTAGCAGGGGATCATCATTTGGCTACAGTTACACAATTAGAGCTTCGTCAGTCTAATAAAGATGTTCGTCTCAAAATTAATGCGGTATTAAGAGAGTATTTAATATTACTTGATGAAATATTAGTAGAAGGTATGGAGACGAAAGAATTTAATTCAGAAATGGATCTGCGACTCGCGCGCCAGCTCATTTTTGGGACGATTGATGAAGTAACGACATCATGGGTCATGAATGATCATAAATATGACTTAACTGCGCTAGCACCGAAAGTACAACATTTAATATTAAATGGAATAAAAGCATAGGCATCTGTAAACAACAGCTGAATTGATAGTAGCCAATCCATTACTTCAATTCATCTAGTAAACTACTTACATAGCCAAAATGCAAAGGGGGAAATGGGAGTATGGAGTTTTTACGTTGGACAGTAGAAGATGGAGTTGCAATTGCAACGATTCAGCGCCCACCCGCAAATGCCTTATCGCGGGGTCTAATTTTAGAAGTAAACGAACTTTTAAGTGCTGTAGAGCATGATGAAACAGTTCGAGTTATCGTTTTACATGGGGAAGGAAGATTCTTCTCAGCAGGAGCAGATATTAAAGAATTTACAGATGTTGCTTCAGGTGCTGAATTTGTAAAATTATCTGCGAACGGGCAAGATGTTTTTGAACGTTTAGAGAAATTCCCTAAGCCAGTTATTGCTGGCATTCACGGCGCAGCTTTAGGTGGGGGACTTGAGCTAGCGATGAGTTGTCATTTCCGCTATGTGACTGAAAATGCGAAATTAGGATTACCTGAATTACAATTGGGGCTAATTCCTGGTTTTGGAGGTACACAGCGCCTACCTCGTTATGTAGGGGTAGCAAAAGCGGCAGAAATGTTGTTCACTAGTGAGCCTATTTCTGGCACGGAGGCTGTAAAGTGGGGCTTAGCCAACGCTGCCTTTTCTGATGAGGAATTGCTACCTCAAACGATTGCAACAGCCAAACGTATTGCGAAGAAAAGTTCAGTTGCTCTAAAAGCTGCAATTGATATGTTGCAATATGCTAAGCACACTTCATTCTATGAAGGCATTGAAGCTGAGGCAAAAGCTTTTGGAACCGTTTTCATGTCTGAAGATGCCAAAGAAGGTATTCAAGCATTCATCGAAAAACGTGAACCTACTTTCACAGGTAAATAAAAAATAGTATTAGGAGGTTTGTTGAATGAACATTTTTGTATTAGTAAAACGTACTTTTGACACAGAAGAAAAGATTGTTGTAACTGGTGGAGCAATTCAAGAAGATGGAGCAGAATTCATCATCAACCCATACGATGAATACGCAATCGAAGAAGCTATTCAAGTTCGTGATGCACAAGGCGGAGAAGTAACAGTTGTTACTATCGGCGGTGAAGATGCAGAAAAACAACTCCGTACGGCTTTAGCTATGGGTGCTGATAAAGCAGTCTTAATCAACACTGAAGATGATTTAGATGAGCTTGATCAATTCTCAGCAGCATATATTTTAGCTGAATACTTAAAAGATAAAGAGGCAGACCTTATATTAGGTGGTAACGTTGCTATTGATGGTGGTTCAGGTCAAGTAGGTCCACGTGTTGCGGAATTACTAGGTATGAACTATGTAACTACAATTACAAAACTTGAAATCGATGGCAAAACAGCTAAAATCATTCGTGATGTAGAAGGAGATTCAGAAGTTCTTGAAGCTGAATTACCACTTCTAGTTACAGCACAACAAGGTTTAAACGAGCCTCGTTATCCATCTTTACCTGGTATTATGAAAGCGAAGAAAAAGCCTCTTGAAGAGCTAGAATTAGATGATTTAGATATTGATGAAGATGATGTTCAAGCAAAAACAACAACAGTTGAAATTTACTTACCAGCTCAAAAAGTAGCTGGACGTGTATTAGAAGGCGATTTATCTGATCAGGTGAAAGAGCTTGTTAGTCTATTACATTCAGAAGCAAAAGTAGTATAAGCTGATTTTAAATTGTATGGGAGGGACATAACATGTCTAAAAAAGTATTAGTATTAGGTGAAGTACGCGAAGGAAGCTTAAGAAATGTATCATTCGAAGCTATTGCAGCTGCAAAAAAAGTGTCTGGTAGCGGAGAAGTTGTAGGCGTTCTAATCGGAGACGCTGTAGCGAATCTTGCCGAGGAACTTATTCAAAACGGTGCAGACCGTGTAGTGACTGTTGAACACCCACATTTAAAACAGTATACTTCTGATGGATTTAGCCAAGCATTTATGGCTGTTACTGAGCAAGAGCAACCAGAAGCAATCGTTTTCGGTCATACTGCTCTAGGTAAAGACCTTTCTCCTAAAGTAGCTAGTAAATTACAAAGCGGTTTAGTATCAGATGTTACAGATATTGAAGGAGAAGATGAAAAAGCAGTTTTCATCCGCCCAATCTATTCTGGTAAAGCATTTGAAAAAGTACAAGTGAAAGAGGGTCTTGTGTTTGTGACAATCCGTCCAAATAACATTGCACCTCTCACAAAAGACGAATCTCGCTCAGGTGACGTGACATCAATGTCAGTAGATATTACGAATCTACGTACTATTATTAAAGAGGTCGTTCGCAAATCAACAGATGGCGTTGATTTGTCAGAGGCAAAAGTTGTAGTAGCTGGTGGTCGTGGCGTGAAAAGTGAAGATGGTTTTGCTCCATTAAAAGAGCTTGCTAACGTACTTGGTGGCGCTGTTGGTGCTTCACGAGGTGCTTGTGACGCTGATTACTGCGATTATTCATTGCAAATCGGTCAAACTGGTAAAGTTGTTACACCTGATCTTTATATTGCAGCAGGTATTTCAGGTGCAATCCAACATTTAGCTGGTATGTCTAACTCAAAAGTAATCGTTGCGATTAACAAAGATCCAGAAGCTAATATTTTTAAAGTAGCTGACTACGGCATCGTTGGAGACCTCTTTGAAGTTATCCCAATGCTTACCGAAGAGTTCAAAAAATTATTAGTAAACGCGTAATTGACGCTTCTAAACCCTGTAAATGGATACACTATTTACAGGGTTTTTTTCATACAAGTATACAAATAGACATGTGAAATACGTATTTTACTATCGTTATTGCAAAATAATGCTGTTATAAGCATAACAGTCGCTCGTGCTTTTTATCCGTGCTATACTACCGTTATACGCAAGTTGAAGGAGGATATTTAATATGGCAATTGTACACGCAACAGATGCAAGCTTTTCAAATGATATCGCAGAAGGTTTAGTACTAGTTGATTTTTGGGCAACTTGGTGCGGACCTTGTAAAATGATCGCTCCAGTTTTAGAAGAACTAGATTCTGAACTAAACGGTGCAGCTAAAATTGTTAAAGTTGATGTAGACCAAAACCAAGAAACAGCAAGTAAATTTGGCATTATGTCAATTCCAACTCTATTGTTATTTAAAGACGGAGAGCCAGTTGATAAAACAGTTGGTTTCCAACCGAAAGAAGCATTAGTTGAATTCATTCAAAAACACGCTTAATCTTTGAAAAAATAAATATAAAACCGGGTTCCTACAATGGTACCCGGTTTTTTTTAGAAATAATGAAGTATAAAACTATTCTGTACATGATCTAGTTCCAGCGCCTAGCCCCTCGAGGTCATAACCCAAATTCGAAATGAGGTTAAAGAGCTACCTCCATGCCAATTCGTCTTATGCATATCGGGAATGAACAAGGCGCTTGCACTTTTCTAAGAAGGTGATAAGATGAACGAATTAATAAAGCAAAAATTAGCCATTCTACCTGACCAACCAGGTTGTTACTTGATGAAAGATCGACAAGGTACAATTATTTATGTCGGCAAAGCAAAGGTGCTAAAAAATCGCGTACGCTCTTATTTCACAGGCAGTCACGATGGTAAAACGCAACGACTTGTAAGTGAAATAGAAGATTTCGAATACATAGTGACATCTTCGGATATAGAGGCTTTTATTTTAGAATTAAACCTCATTAAAACTCATGATCCGAAATACAACATTATGCTGAAGGATGACAAGACGTACCCATATATTAAAATCACAAATGAGAAGCACCCGCGACTTCTTATCGTTCGCAAAGTGAAGAAGGACAATGGTAAATACTTTGGACCTTATCCAAATAGTTTTGCTGCAAATGAAACGAAAAAATTACTTGATCGCCTGTATCCTCTTCGGAAATGTACGAATTTACCAAACCGAGTTTGTTTATATTATCATTTAGGTCAATGTCTAGCTCCTTGTGTAAAAGAAGTTGAGAAAGACCAATATCAAGAAATCATTCAAGGTATAACGAGTTTCCTAAATGGTGGTTACGGAGAAGTTAAAGAAGATTTAAATGCAAAAATGCTCGATGCAGCTGAAAAATTAGATTTCGAAAGAGCGAAAGAATACCGAGATCAAATTGCCCATATAGAAACGGTCATGGAACGTCAGAAAATCACCCTTACTGATTTTACGAACCGTGACGTTTTTGGTTATGCGGTAGATAAAGGCTGGATGTGTATCCAAGTATTCTTTGTTCGACAAGGTAAGTTAATTGAAAGAGATGTTTCGTTATTCCCGATTTATAGAGATCCTGAGGAAGAATTCTTAACGTTTGTCGGGCGCTTTTATGAACAAGCAGAACATATTAAGCCAAAGGAAATCTTCATACCTTCGAATATTGAAGGAGAGCTTTTAGCGACTGTGCTTGATATAAAAGTGACAATCCCACAAAGGGGAAAGAAAAAAGAACTTGTTGATTTAGCCAGTAAAAATGCTCAAATCGCTATCTCTGAGAAATTCCAGTTACTTGAGCGTCAAGAAAAAAGGACAATAGGTGCATGCGAAGAATTAGGAAATGCGATGAATATCGCTACACCGCTTCGCATAGAATCATTTGATAACTCCCATATTTTCGGAGCTGACGCCGTTTCAGCAATGGTTGTTTTTATTGACGGAAAGCCAAGCAAAAAGGATTATCGTAAATATAAAATTCAAGTGGCTGCAAAGCATGACGATTACGGTGCAATGCGAGAAGTCATTCGCCGAAGATATACTCGTGTATTAAGAGATGGCTTGCCTTTACCTGATTTAATCGTTATCGATGGTGGGAAAGGGCAAATGGAAGTGGCAAGAGAAATATTAGAAGATGAGCTTGGTTTAGATATCCCTATTGCTGGTTTAGCAAAAGACGATAAACACCAAACTTCTCAACTGCTGTATGGCTCGCCGCCAGAAATTATTCCATTAAAGAGAACGAGTGAAGCATTTTATCTATTACAGCGAATTCAAGATGAAGTGCATCGTTTTGCTATTACCTTCCATCGCCAATTACATGAGAAGAATGCCATCACATCTGTCCTCGATGAAATTGAAGGAATTGGTCCGAAACGGAAGCAGCAACTTCTCAAACAATTTGGTTCGGTAAAAAAGATTAGTGAGGCATCCTATGAAGAGTTAATTGCTGCGAATGTACCAAAAAAACTAGCTTATACAATATTTACTTATTTTTCTGAAAAATAAATTGTAGTAATCAGAAAATTGTGTTAAGGTAACATTACTATTTAAATAATCACTATTTAGTGATGATAGAGGCGCGGATTTCAAGAGTAATCAGCAAGAGGATGAATAGATCCTAAGACTGTTGATGAAAGGGGAGGCCGCCGAAGTGATAAATTGACTATTTCCAATTTATTTCTGGTTCTACATTTAACAAGTGTAGAATTGTCAGATCCGTTTCGGTTCTGGAGGGCTATCTCACATGAATGTTCTTTTAAACGTGCATTCTACGGAGGCGGCTTTTCACATGGAAACGTGTGAAAGGCTGCTTTTTTCATAAGATGTCATTGTGAATACGGTCGTCATAACAAGTAAAGGAGAGGTTATGGGTGAGTTGTTTAGTCTTTAAATTTGGTGGTACATCAGTTGCAACGATTGAACGCGTAATGCATGTAGCAAGACGCATTCAGAAAGAGAAAGAAAAGGGCAATAATATTGTCGTTGTTGTTTCGGCAATGGGTAAAACGACAGATACACTTGTAGATATGGCGCATGAAATTATGCCAAATCCATCGAAGCGAGAAATGGATACGCTCTTAACAACAGGTGAGCAGGTGACTATCTCATTATTATCGATTGCTTTGCAAAGCATAGGTTTAAAAGCTCAGTCCTTCACTGGTTGGCAAGCTGGAATATTAACAGAAGGCGTTCCAAGTGATTCGCGCATTGTGGAAATCCAAACGGCAAATATACAGAAAGCATTGGATAGAGACTGTGTAGCTGTAGTTGCAGGTTTCCAAGGAATCGATAGTAATAATAATATTACAACTCTAGGTCGTGGTGGTTCAGATACGACAGCAGTTGCTTTAGCTGCAGTATTAGGTGCTGAACGCTGTGATATTTATACAGATGTTGATGGTGTGTATACTTCAGATCCTCGTTATGTTCCTAAAGCTCGCAAGCTGCAAGGACTGTCATATGATGAAATGCTGGAATTGGCGAATTTAGGAGCAGGTGTTTTGCATCCACGTGCTGTAGAGTTTGCGAAAAACTATAATATTCCATTAGCAGTTCGCTCTAGTTATGTAGATGATGAAGGAACAATTATGAAGGAGGAAGTAGAAGTGGAAAAAGGTTTAGTAGTACGCGGGGTTGCATTTATGTCAGATATTATTCGTGTAACCGTAGGGTATGAAGGGAATTATAATGGTTCTTTAGTAAATATTTTTACAGTTTTAGCAGACAATCATATTAACGTAGATATAATCGTCCAAACTCTTATTGAAGGTGTAGAGCCTTCGGTATCTTTTACTATTAAAAAAGAAAATTTAGCAGACACCGCTCGTGTATTGGAAGCAAATAAATCTGTAATTGGTTTTCGTCATGTGAATTATGAAGAAGACGTAGCTAAAGTGTCAATTGTTGGATCGGGTATAGTATCTAATCCTGGCGTAGCTGCAAAAATGTTCGATCGCTTACATAGAGAAAATATTACACTAAAAATGGTAAGTACTTCTGAAATTAAAATTTCTGTTATCATACCTCAGGATTCAATGTTTTTGGCTGCAAATGCATTACATGATGAATTTGAGTTAGCAGCTAGTCTCGCAATTCAAGTTTAAAAATATAAATTAAAAAAACTGACTAGGCATCTTGATAGATGTTTAGTCAGCTGCTTTTTATAGTTGATCTTTTAAATCCCATTTGACCTGGAATCGGACAACCCCTCGTTTTACTTTCTTTTCGTCGTAACATTCTGTTAAGAAACCACTGATTTTTTCTTGTTGTGCTGCTAGGAAGCCACTTTCAAGACGGAAACAGCGTTTTTCAAATTGTAATGCTTCAGGGTCCCCAGTTAAAGTATAAAACGTTTCATCTTTAGATTGTTTCTCTATAGAAAGATCGCCCCATCCAGCTTCGTGGAAAAATGAAATAGCTTCTTCCATACTGTATAAAGGAAACTTGCGTGCTAACTCTTTTCCGCACCAATATAAGATATCCTCTTCGTTTTTTCCAAGAACAGATGAGAGTACGTGATCTCTTATTAGTTCGTAACCAAATAATGGGAAGTGTTGAGTATTAGTAGATGACATGATTT
This sequence comes from Viridibacillus sp. d25.2, assembly GCF_055456015.2. Classification (NCBI taxonomy): domain Bacteria; kingdom Bacillati; phylum Bacillota; class Bacilli; order Caryophanales; family Caryophanaceae; genus Viridibacillus; species Viridibacillus sp. d25.2. Next base: position 1,282,433 of record NZ_CM196652.1, read on the forward strand.
GCCTTCTTTCATTTAATTTTGTCTAATTTTTGTCAGAGTTAGAAAATAACGTTTTCTAGTAGAATATTTATGTATTTACGAGAAGAAATCGTATATTAAAGGTAGTTAGAAATAGTGTTGGTTACCTTGACGCTCTGCCATGATGAGAGTACAATGAACTTGTCATAATATTGTACCATGATGAAATATGCAGTCAATGGATACCATGTTGAAAAGCATCGGTAGTTGTTCGTCTGTCTATTTTCAGTATTAAGGGGGGTAACAGTTTTGTCGAAAGATCGAGAGTTTTTATTGCGTCGTCTGCATTCACTTCTTGGAATTATTCCAGTTGGACTGTTCTTGACGCAACACTTGTTTATTAACTTTACAGCAACAAAAGGTGCAGAATCATTTAACTCTGCGAGTGAATTTATGGGTAATCTCCCATTCTTATGGGCTCTAGAATGGATTGTAATTTACATTCCATTAATGTTCCATGCTTTTTATGGTGTGTACATAGCCTTCACTGCACAACCAAATACTAAACGTTTTAGCACTTTCCGTAACTGGATGTTCGTATTACAACGTTTCACTGGAGTATTCCTAGTTGTCTTTATCGCTTGGCATATTTTCCAAACTCGTATCCAAAAAGCACTTGGAACAGAAGTTGACTACAACATGATGGCAGATGTTCTATCTAACCCATGGATGTTAGCATTCTATGTTGCAGGTATTATTTCAGCAACTTTCCACTTAGCAAATGGTGTTTGGGCATTCTTAGTAAGCTGGGGAATTACTCAATCTCCAAAATCTCAAAAAATTGCAACTTACATTACTGTTTTAATTTTCTTAGTGTTATCAGTAGTCGGCGTAAGTGCATTACTTGCATTCGTTTAAAAGAATGCACTTAACATCATGTAAGCGCTTGATTACTATTTGAAAGAGGAGTGAGAAAAAACATGGCTAAAAGTAAATTGATAGTCGTTGGCGGCGGTCTTGCTGGTTTAATGGCTACTATGAAAGCAGCCGAGATGGGCACAGAAGTTGAATTATTCTCATTGGTACCAGTAAAACGCTCACACTCTGTATGTGCACAGGGCGGAATTAACGGTGCCGTTAATACAAAAGGTGAAGGGGATTCTCCATGGATCCACTTTGATGATACAGTTTATGGTGGAGACTTCTTAGCGAACCAACCACCAGTAAAAGCTATGGCTGATGCAGCACCTGGTATCATTCATTTATTCGACCGTATGGGTGTTATGTTCAACCGTACACCAGAAGGTTTACTAGACTTCCGTCGTTTCGGTGGTACATTAATGCACCGTACAGCATTTGCTGGTGCGACAACAGGTCAACAACTTCTATACGCTCTAGACGAACAAGTTCGTAAATGGGAAGTAGAAGGTTTAGTAACAAAGTATGAAGGATGGGAATTCTTAGGACTAGTTCTTGATGAATCTGGCGTATGTAAAGGTATTAAAGCACAAAACCTTACTACACACGAAATCAAAGCATTCCGTTCTGACGCAGTGATCATGGCAAGTGGTGGTCCTGGTATTATCTTCGGTAAATCTACTAACTCAATGATCAACACTGGTTCTGCAGCATCTATTGTTTATCAACAAGGTGCTAAATATGCGAATGGTGAGTTCATCCAAATTCACCCAACAGCAATTCCTGGTGACGATAAACTTCGTCTAATGTCAGAATCTGCTCGTGGTGAAGGTGGCCGTATTTGGACTTATAAAGACGGCAAGCCTTGGTATTTCTTAGAAGAAAAATACCCTGCTTATGGTAACTTAGTACCTCGTGATATTGCAACGCGTGAAATCTTCGATGTTTGTATTAACCAAAAACTAGGTGTTAACGGTGAAAATGTTGTTTATCTAGATCTTTCACATAAAGATCCGCATGAACTAGACATTAAACTAGGTGGTATTATTGAAATCTACCAAAAATTCGTTGGTGATGATCCACATAAAGTACCGATGAAAATCTTCCCAGCTGTTCACTATTCTATGGGTGGTCTATGGGTAGATTACGATCAACATACAACTATTCCAGGTGTATTTGCTGCTGGAGAATGTGATTACTCTCAACATGGTGGTAACCGTCTAGGAGCTAACTCATTACTTTCTGCTATCTACGGTGGTAGTATTGCAGGTCCAAATGCTGTAAATTACATCAAAGGACTTGAAAAACATGTTGAAGATCTTCCTTCTTCAATCTACGATTCCGCAATTGCTGAAGAACAGCAAAAATGGGATGATACATTGAAATTAGATGGTAACGAAAATGCTTATTTACTTCACAAAGAACTTGGTGAATGGATGACAGCAAACGCTACTGTTGTACGTTACAATGATAAATTAAGAGCAACAGATGATAAAATTATGGAATTACAAGAACGTTATAACAACATCAATATTAACGATACAGCTAAATGGAGTAACCAAGGTGTACAATTCACTCGTCAGTTGAAAAACATGATGGCTCTTGCTCGCGTTATTACTTTAGGTGCATTAAATCGTGATGAAAGTCGTGGAGCGCACTATAAACCAGACTTCCCAGAACGTGATGATGAAAACTTCTTGAAAACAACTATTGCGGAATTCACTCCTTCAACTGAGCCTAAATTAAGCTATGAAGAAGTAGATGTTTCGTTAATCCCACCACGTAAACGTGACTATTCTTCTAAGAAAGGGGATAAATAAACATGGGACAAGCAGTTGAAACGAAATATATTGATGTAGAAATTCAACGTCAAGCTGCTACAGATGCACAGCCATATACGGAAAAATTCAAAGTACCTTACCGTCATGGAATGAATGTAATTTCTATATTAATGGAAATTCAACGTAACCCAGTAACTGCAGATGGTAAAAACACTGCTCCAGTTTCATGGGATATGAGCTGTCTTGAAGAAGTTTGTGGTGCATGTTCAATGGTTATTAATGGTCGTCCTCGTCAATCATGTTCAGCATTAGTTGACCAATTAGAACAACCTATTAAATTACAACCAATGAGCACTTTCCCTGTCGTTCGTGACTTACAAGTAGACCGTAGCCGCATGTTTGATTCACTTAAAAAAGTGAAAGCTTGGGTTCCAATCGATGGATCTTATGATCTTGGTGAAGGTCCACGTATGCCTGAGCGTAAACGTGAATGGGCTTATGAATTATCTAAATGTATGACTTGTGGTGTTTGTCTTGAAGCATGTCCAAACGTGAATACTCACTCTGATTTCATGGGACCTGCTCCACTTTCACAAGTACGTCTATTCAATGCTCATCCAACAGGTGCAATGAACAAAGACGAACGTCTAGCATCAATCATGGGCGAAGGCGGTCTTGCAAACTGTGGTAACTCTCAAAACTGTGTAGTTGCATGTCCAAAAGGTATTCCTTTGACTACTTCTATCGCATCTTTGAACCGTGCTACTACAGTACAAATGTTCAAAAACTTCTTTGGTTCTGACCATATGGTTGACTAATCTATTATTGAAAAGTAACAGATTAGAAACTTATAAAACAGCTTCACACATAAGTGTGGAGCTGTTTTTGCGTCTTATAAAAAATAGTTATCCGTTTTTGTCTCTGGGGTTTTCTGTTATAATAAAATGAATCATTGTTCATTTTTCGAAGGGGGAAAGCGGATGCAATCGTCATACATTAGTAATATGGAAGAATGGAAAAAGGGGTTTTCATATTCAGTACCTGTGCAAGTAAGATTTTCAGAAACTGATATGTTTGGACATATGAATAATACAGTACCAATTACATATTTTGAATATGCACGAATCGAATTTTTAAAGCATCTTGGTTTTATGGGTAAATGGATGCATGAAGATAGTGAAGCTATACCGGTTGTGGCAGATATTCAATGCGATTATGTGAAGCAAGTGTACTTTGAAGAACAATTAAATATTTATGTGAAAATAGAGAGTATCGGCAACTCATCATTAGATATACACTATTTAGCGATGAATAATAAGGAAGAGATGTGCTTTACTGGGCGCGGAACAATTGTACAAATGAACCGCGTCACAGGGAAGTCTATACGTTGGACTGAAACACAATTAGAAAGAGTTGAAGCATAATATTTGAATAGCCGTCACCGCTTTGCTCCTTCCAACATACGCTACATGGAAGAGGGGATTGGAGGGCCGCGTGTGATGAGTCATTCACATCATCGTTCATTGTTAACTAAGCGTGAACGTGAAATTTTTCAATTACTTGTAAAGGACTTTTCGACAAAGGAAATAGCGACACAACTTCACATAAGTGAAAAAACTGTTCGCAACCATATTTCCAATACTATCCAGAAACTCGGTGTGTCAGGCCGTGCACAAGCAATGATAGAGCTTCTTCGACTAGGAGAATTGTCTTTAGGATGAATGTGCCCTTGCCATTTTTGCCAAAACACTTCACAATATAGGGATAAGTAATCCTTTTGAGGAGTGAAGGTTCACATGACAAATCAAGATTCACAGTCCACACATAATGCTGAACAAGTAGCGTTTTTGGAAAAAGAACTTCGACATATTTCGGCATTAATTAAGCAGAAGGGTCGAGAAATTTTAAGTAACTATACAATTACACCTCCGCAATTTGTTGCGTTACAATGGCTTCATGAGATTGGTGACATGACAATTGGAGATTTATCAAATAAAATGTATTTAGCGTTTAGCACAACTACAGACTTAGTCGATCGCATGGAAAAAAATGCACTAGTTAAACGTATTCGTGATAATGAAGATCGTCGAGTTGTTCGAATTCATTTATTAGAAGAGGGCGAACGTATAATTGCAGAAGTAATTGTAAAACGTCAAAAATACTTGAATGATATCGTAACAGATTTTAGCGAAACAGAAGTACTAGAATTATCAAGATTATTACACAAACTATATAATGAAATGAACCAGGATTGAGGCGGTTAACGTGAATGCTCCCATCGGAGTGATTGATTCGGGTGTTGGTGGACTAACCGTTGTAAAAGAAATGCTACGATTACTACCGAACGAATCCATATATTATATTGGTGATACAGCAAGATGCCCGTATGGACCACGTTCACAAGAACAAGTGAGAACCTTTACATGGCAAATGGCGGATACATTGTCCAAAATGAATATCAAAATGCTTGTCATTGCTTGCAACACCGCAACAGCAGTTGCTTTAGAAAGTTTGCAAAAGAAATGTCCTTTCCCAGTTATCGGTGTTATTAACGCAGGTGCTAGAGCAGCGATTAAAGCGACGAAAAGCCACGACATTGTAGTCCTTGGTACAGAGGGCACAGTGAAAAGTGGTGCATATGAAGAGGCGCTCTATTCACTTTCTTCATCTAGTAAGGTAACATCACTTGCTTGCCCGTCATTTGTTCCTTTAGTGGAAAGTGGCGAGTACGAAGGGGAATTTGCTGACCAGTTAGTAAAAGAAAGTTTACAATCATTACAAAAAACAAGTTTTGATACGGTTATTTTAGGCTGTACACATTATCCACTTATTCAGCGAAATATTGAACAAATAGTAGGTGAACACGTTCATGTTGTTTCTTCAGCAGAAGAAACTGCAAAGGACGTCCAAGATCTACTGAGTTATCATCATATCGCAAGAATGGAACAATTAGCACCAGAGCACCGTTTCTTTACGACGGGCTCGGTGCCGATGTTCCAATTAATTGCGAGCAAATGGTTACCACTTCAGAAGATACAAGTGAAAAGAATTACTTTAAAAAAGTAATAGCGTTAATAAAAGGATAGAAAAAGCCCGAAATGATGGACATTTCGGGGTTTTCCTATGAATTAAAACAACTTAATTGGAGGTACATCATGACAAGAAATGATGGACGTAATAAAGACGAACTAAGACCTATTCAAATGGACAAGGATTATTTAATGCACCCAGAAGGATCTGTATTAATAACAGTAGGAAATACAAAAGTTATTTGTAATGCTACTATTGAAGAAAAAGTACCACCATTTATGCGCGGAGAAGGCAAAGGTTGGGTAACAGCTGAGTATTCAATGCTACCAAGAGCAACTGCATCAAGAACACGCCGCGAAGCATCTGCTGGTAAAATCGGTGGTCGTACAATGGAAATCCAACGTTTAATTGGACGAGCTTTACGTGCAGTAGTGGATTTAGAGAAACTTGGGGAAAGAACAATTTGGATTGACTGTGATGTCATCCAAGCAGACGGAGGTACTCGTACAGCTTCTATTACAGGTGCGTTTGTAGCAATGGCAGACGCAGTGGCAAAACTACAAGACGCTGGTAAAATCACCAACTACCCATTAAAAGACTTCCTAGCGGCAACAAGTGTAGGAATCGCTGCTGAAGAGGGCGCTATTTTAGATTTAAACTATCTTGAAGACTCTGCAGCAGAAGTGGATATGAATATCGTTCAAACAGGCAAAGGTCAATTTGTTGAGCTACAAGGTACAGGTGAAGAATCTACATTTTCACGTGAACAGTTAAATGAGCTTTTGGCATTAGGAGAATTAGGTGTTCAACAATTAATCAATGCACAAAAAGAAGTTTTAGGTGAAATAGCACTTCGAATAGAACGTAATTTGGAGGCGGGAAAATGAAACAAGTCGTAATCGCAACGAAAAACAAAGGAAAAGCGATGGATTTTGAAGCAATTTTTGGCCCTTTAGGTTTTGAAGTAGTTACATTATTTGATGTAGCACCTGACTTAGATATCGAAGAAACTGGAACAACTTTCGAAGAGAATGCCATTCTAAAAGCAGAAACAGTTGCTAACATGCTTGGCAAAATCGTCATTGCTGATGATAGTGGCCTTCAAATTGATGCATTAAACGGTGAGCCAGGCGTTTACTCAGCACGTTATGCAGGTGATCATGATGATGAGGCAAATATGCAAAAAGCATTGAAAAACCTTGAAGGCATAAAAGAAGAAGACCGTACAGCACGCTTCTGTTGTGCACTAGCCATAGCTGGACCAAATCAAGAAACAACAACTGTTTTTGGTACTTGCGAAGGTCTAATCTTAACAGAAAAACGCGGTACAAATGGTTTCGGATACGACCCGATTTTCTTTGTTCCACAACTTAACAAAGCTATGGCAGAGCTAACGCCTGCTGAAAAAGGAGCCATTTCCCACCGTGGTAATGCCATTCGCTTATTAGCGGATCAACTACCAACTTGGGTCTCAGAAGTGGAGTGATAAATGATGAGAATTCTAGTAATGAGTGACACCCACAGTGATGCTGCCGTTATAAAACAAGTCATTTCTAATGTTCAGGATATCGATGCAGTGTTCCATTGCGGCGATAGTGAATTATCCTTTGAAGCTGATGAATTACGTGATATGTACAAAGTAAGAGGAAATTGCGATTACGATAAACAATTTCCAGACGACGTCATTGAAGAAATAAATGGTCAAAAAATCTATATGACACACGGCCATTTATACAACGTCAAACTGACTTTATTACCACTTTCATACCGCGCAGCAGAAGTAGGCGCTAACCTCGTGTTATTTGGCCACTCACACTTGCTAGGAGCGGAGTTAATAGGTGATACACTGTTTGTTAACCCAGGAAGCCTTCAATTGCCTAGAGGGCGTAAAGAAAAGAGCTACGCAATCATCGATTTTGACGGTGAAAAGTGGCAAGTCACATTCAAAACAGAAACAAATGAAATCATTACACAAGAGAATTTTTCTATATTAAAAAAATAATGTTGACACTTTTAAATATCTGATATATACTAAGTATTGTCTTTCCCGTTGGAACGCGGGATTGCACATTTGTCTCAGTAGCTCAGCAGGATAGAGCAACGGCCTTCTAAGCCGTCGGTCGGGGGTTCGAATCCCTCCTGGGACGTCTAAAAACTTTTGAGAAAACTCAATAGTACCAATGGTTTGTCGGGCGTAGGTATTACTAAAGGTATTCGAACCTAACGTAAAACTCACCGATAAATCGTTGCAATCAACTTCCAATATAATTATTGGAGGTTTTTTGTTTTGACAAAGAAAAAAGGTATATTTGATGTTTCTATCGCAGTTGATGATTTAAAACCGAAAGAAGTAGCACCAGAACCAAAAGGAATGACTACGGAAAATGCTCTTGAAATTGTTGCTCGTCAAATGGAGTTGAATGGTTATCGTGAACGTACATTAAAAGATTACAAATTAATTTTTAATCAATTCGTTGAAACAGCAGGAATTAAATACATTGAAGAAATCAATGTGAATACAATTTACAAATGGTTAGAAAGCATGAACGTAACAGATTCTACAAAATTAACTCGATTAAAATGTCTAAAGGCAGTATTGGGTAAATGCCATAATAATGGTTGGTTGCCGATTAAGTTTTGGTTAAACATTCAAATCAAAGTTGATAAAAAGGTGAAGAAGGGTGCAGCTTCAAACGATTTAGACGTCTTGCTTTCACTCTTGGATATTACAACATTTATTGGTTTACGAGATTCAGTGGCGATACAGACAATGACGTGAACTGAATGTACTCAAATATGTCCTAAACCCTAAGCTATACAATTCAACTCACTTGAGTAAAGAATTAAAAATCAGTCGCCAAGCTGCACATCTGAGAATAACAAAGCTAAAGGCGAAATTACAACGACTATTAATCGAAAACAATTTTACATATGGATTTATCCGCCTAAACAAAAAACGTCAATACGGTTAAGTAAATGACGTTTGGTGCCTATTGAAATATCTTTATGTTGTAGCAATGAAAAATTTAATGAGTGCCATCATATAAGTCAAATTTTAAATTGTGTTCTATATATTGCTTTTCTTCCTCGGCAGTTAATAAGCGAGTTGCTCTCCCTGCGTTTCTTGAATCTTCGCCACCTTGCATTTCCCAAATTACGTTATGATCTTCTACAGCATGAGAGAAATCACCCTTTGACCATCTTTCCAATATTGGAATGTAAAGTTCGTTAAATTTATAATCGTTCATTTTGCATACAGCCAGCAATCGATCAATTTTTTCTTGTGTTATTTGCTCGTGACCCCATTTTACTTTAGTTTCAACCTTTTGATGGGACATGCTGTGAATGGCTTCGTTCACTTTGTGTTCTATTAAGTTGTCAGGATAAAGCAGTTCTTCTTTTGTAATAGGTTTACTTTCAAGAATTTCTCCATCATTTTCAACAATTGCTTTTTCTTTTTCAGGAACAGGTTTTTCTATTTGTTCGGTGAATTTGAAGTAACTAAATGCTCCACCGAAAATGATTAAAATTAAAATGATACTGATAACCGATTTTGTTTTTCTTTTCATGTTATTACCCCTCAGTAATTTTTTATCATTAAGTAATTATGTATTGGTTAATATTGTGTAATTATGATAATAATAACAGAAGATTGAGACAAGGTTCAATGGATATTTAATGGAGTCAACTTTGACTCCATTAAAGGTATAACCTCAGGTTATAGCCTTTCCGCCAAGGGTGTCGTGTTTCACGACACCTTTCGTGAAGCATTCCTTAAAAGGGAGCCTTAAATCAGGAGTCCTTTCGTGAAGTATTATTCCAAAGGGGGCCCGAAACGAGCCTCCCTTCACCACATCAAGCGTTCCAAAAATTGGGGTTGCTCCCAACTGTGAATTTTCTTCACAGTTCAACTGAGACAATTTGTCGTAGTTGGATTTCCGATGTACAAAGAGTGCACTTCCAGCTATGCCAATGGTGCAAAAAGGATTATTGATGTGCTAAGAGTATCTATAAATTTACGTTTAAAGAACTTCGGGGGTTCGAATCCCTCTTGGGCTTAAATTGTTTGGTTACTCATCGCATGTATCGTCCGATGTGACGCCGCAAACGTATGTCAATTCCTCTGTTGATTCACCGACTGGAATGCCCTACGGCGTCTACGACATCACGAGCAAGCCGCCGGTGACGATCGAGTGGGAGTAATGAAAGAAACTCCAAAAACCCACTACATTCTAGGGTTTTTGGAGTTTCTTTTTTTAGAGTCAACCCTGCACAGGGATGGTCTTCATTTCATAGATTTTTTTGAGCGTAAGGACATGCTTTGTCTTCTCGTCACCGTCCTCTGTGTGGAGGTACGACTCCACAAGCCTGTAACCGAATACGAGAAGGATCATCTCGTAGACGCAATGATCAGCGATATGGGATACATCCGCATACTCCGAAAAGCCTTTATAATACGCGGGGACGCATCGCTGGTAGTATTCGACCATGTGATTGATATCCGTTTCATCCGCAATCAGGCTTGCGAGATCCTCTCCCAAGTAACCCCATCCGGATGTGTCCCAATCGATGAGCGCGATTTTCCCGTCGGCATAGATTAGGTTGGTCACCCAGAAGTCCCGGTGGCATAGCACGAGGGGCAGTCTTTCGATACGGGCGAGTATCTCGGCTGCGTGCTTATCGATGTCGATGAGCATTTGCCGCACGTGCTGCGGCAATTCGCAGTCTTCCGAGCGTATATAATTGTAGACGACCGGCCATGACCGGTAATGCAGATACGTATTCTTCATGAGATCTGCATGGCTCAGGTTGTTCAGGCTCTGCAGCACAGCGGGCTGCTCCGTATACAGTTTTCCTTGGTAGCGTCCTAACTCCAGCGCGGCCTGTTCAAACATGTCACCGGTCAAGTCTAAACCGGTTACGCCATCGATATATTCCAGCCACAGCTGGAATTCATTTTCTTCGGCATTGATCTCGGCGAGATAACATGTTGGCCAGCGGAAGGCATCTGAGAACGTCGCTCCCAAGTCGGACGCATAGAGATCATATTCCCGGCGCCATGAACCCGGATCGCCGTAACGCTCCCATTTCTTCTGGATTTTCAGCACGATACGGTACGGCAATTCTTCACCATCTACGGTTTCGGCGATCCCTGTTACTAGGTACACACTTCCCACAGTTCCTCCCTGTAACGGCATGGTTTGGCAGTCGGCAGAGATGATATCCTTCTTGAACCGTCGGCTTAAGGCATAGATTAGCGTTTCTAATTTAATAATCATTTCTTCTGTCCTCCGTTTTTCTTCGTTTGCTTGCTCCACATGGCGTTCGTTTTGTTTCGAGCCCTCTTGTCGATGAGGTAACTGGTCTTGTCCTGGACAAACTTGTTCTCATGCTGCTGGGCAACATATTGCTCCCACCGTTCAAGCGGCAACGAACCGTCGGCAAGCGCGGCGAGAACGGCACAGCCCGGCTCGGCCTGATGGCGGCAATCCCTAAATCGGCATTTCTGGAACCATTCCTCCACATCGGTAAAGCTTGCGCGTATGCCTTCATCGGCATCAAATAGCCCAAGCTCACGCATACCCGGCGTATCGATGACCATCGTACCGGAGGGGAGCATGAACAGCTGACGGTGCGTTGTCGTATGCCGCCCCCGGCTGTCGACCTCCCGGATCGCCTGAACCTTCATTACGTCCTGTTCCATCAACGAATTGAGCAGAGACGATTTACCGACGCCGGACATGCCGAGAAAGACGACTGTTTTACCAGGCATCAAGTAGGGGGCGAGTTCGTTCAGCCCCAGCCCTGTATGACTGCAGATTGCGTGAACCGCCACATCAGGGATGCTTTGTGTAACTTCTGCTAGTGGGAGGCTATAATCTTCAACGAGATCAGCCTTGGTCAGAATGATGACTGGCTGGGCATTGCTCTGCCTGGCTTGTGTCAGGTATCGCATGATGCGGGAAACCTTGAAATCCCAATTCAGAGAAGAAAGGATAAATACATAGTCAAAGTTGGTTGCAACGACCTGTTCCAGTATGGTTTTGGCATAGCCTGCGGCATGCCCTGAGTAATCTGCGCGTGAGAATTTAGAGCGGCGGGGCAGTACCTTAACGATGAGAGAATCTCCGCTCTCGTTGTAGTGCAGCAAAACAAAGTCACCGACACACGGAAAGTCTACATGCGTTTCCGTGCTGTGATAGAACGCTCCTTTGAGTACCGCCGTTACTTCGCCGCGCTCGGTCACGACCGTGAAGCGTTCGCGCCGAAGCTCCGTTACCCTGCCGGGCAATAATCCGTCGGGAATTGCTTCTATTTCCGTGTAGCCATAGGTTTTCAAATTCATCATGTTTTTTTGTTAGCTCCTTTAATGTTGTTTTTTGGACGCAAAAATGCCACGGACAAGCAGCCTCTAAAGAAGCTGCTGTCGCGCGGCATCAGGACGCAAAAAAGATACGACCTTCATCGTATCTTGCAAACAGCAATATTTTCGAAAGGTTACTTTGAATGGCATACCAAATAATACGGGCTTTTTCCCGCTTTTTTCACGTATGCCTACTATTCAGTTTTAAGACCAAACCACCATATAAGTAGAATTTGCCATTAAAATACATCTCCTTTCGTGTCAGGAACTTGCTTATCGCTAAGCTGTCTATAGAATAACCTATTTTGGAAAAAAAAACAATACCTTCCAACGCATCCTGACGGTGAAGATTGTGTCAGATTGGATCAGTTGGTACAGACCAAGTTAACTTAAGCACTAGGGACAAACCTATTATGGGACTTAGAAGGATTAAAAGAAGACTGATATATGACCGTTTTATCTGATTTAATGACTTTAAGTGGGGAAGCTTTGGATGAGTTTGCTGAAGAGGACCAAGAATTAGAGGATATTAAAAGTACGGGGATAATAGGAGACTTTTTAGATAGAGTTAATGAACTAATTAACGAAAGATTAGATACTTCTGATTTAGGTGTTGAGCTACCAACTTTATTGTTTGTTATTTCCTCTAGTGATGAAGCCAAAATTCAAGGGATTTGTAGGAACTTAAGAAGAGCTGACAAATATCTATTAGAAGCTGCACGTTTAAGGATGTACACTACGACATCTAAAATTGCGATTTGTATATTAGAGAAGTTAGCTGAATTATGCAATAGCATACGGATTAGCCTCAAGATAGGAACTAGTATGAATTACCAATAGGTACTCGTTGTTCTACAATCGGCGCTTTAGATTAATAAAGCAACAGTAGAAGAATGATAAGAAAAAAAGGACTCGATTCCTCTAAATAGGAATCGAGCCTATATAATTAAACCTACCAGCACCAATGTGTTGCCACATACACTCGACCCATTGCGAGGCTGTCGAGTGGTTGGAGTTAGTGTAAATAAAAAATAGCTATGTTGAAAATCCTTATGTGAATCTCAGCCTCTCTGCTTTTTTAATTTAAACTTTTAAATGGCTAGTTTTATTTATTCAATTCCTTATATAAAACATATTTTAAAGCAGAAATTTCATCTTCAGACAGTTTACCTTCAATTTCGGATAATACTTCATCCTTACTAATTGAACCATTTTGCGCTTGTTCCTGAATATCAAGTAAACGATTAACGCCCACTTTTTTTATTAACACACGTGTTGCTTCTCCCTTAGTTTGGAAGGGAAGAGTATCCGGATTTATAGTTGCTGCCTCGCTTACAATTTCTTGAACCTTCGAATCGTGCTCGATATAGGATTTTACTTCTTCTAGATTTTCGTCATCTAAAGTAGATTCCACTTTTTCGATTATTATTTCGGAAGCGATATTTGTCCCAAAATGCCACACAGCATAGCCAGCTGCTCCGAGTAAAACAAGAATTATTGCGGTAATTGTTAAAAACTTTTTCATCAACTCACTCCTGACACTTTGAATATAGCACAACTTCTCAAAAACCACGAAGAAAAAATGTTTTCTATAATTGGTTTAATTACAATTATTTGCGAACCCAGAGCAGATAAGTTTTCACCCTAATATATAGATAGCATAATTATCTATTGTAGGTACGTCTATATTTCCAACTGACTACTTGTGACACAATCGGGCCATATTCTTGAAGATCAATTTCAAAGAAATTGGATAAAAGGATTTCCAGTGTAAGGGCTATTCTTCTATCTATTGAACTGCAAAAGCTATTCACAAACTAAACATTTGATTACTTGTATTTAAATTCAAATGTATTTTTTTCTAGATATATTGCTTCATTAGAAGTATTAATAATAAAATCAAAATGCTGACTGTAGGGATGCATAAATACTTCATATTGAATCCTACGTTCTTCATGAGACTGTTTTAAATAATTGATATCGGTCCCTCTTTCAACAATATCACGGCTCGATCTTCTCATTAATTCGGTTTCACCATCTGTATAGAAGTAAATTTTTAAATCAAATAAATCTGGATTAATAAACGCGACACTCATACCTTCTACAATTGTTACTTTGTTATTCGAAGAAATTAACTCGCTTTTCATATAATGTGTATCTATGGTATATAAATTTAAACCAGCTCTAACCATTTGAACATCTCTTTCTAAAGAAGGCAAGTGATGCGCTGATGGATGGCAAGCCGTCATTTTAAAACGATGATTTTCATTTTGAAATGTATAGTCGATAATTGCATGCTTACGTATGTTTGAACTAACAATATATGGATCTGTATTAATATAATTCACTTCATTTTGATTTAATAGGTTTACGAGTCTATTAGCAAATGTTGTTTTTCCAGCAGCACCATGTCCTGAAATGCCAATAACAATCTGTTCATCAGTCATTTTGACCCAATCTATGATTTCTTGTAATAACTTATTCATCGTTCTTCTCCTTCTATTAATATTCTACCCTTAGTTTAACAAAAATCAGCTAATAGAAGCTAGTTCGTTAGTCCATTAAAGGGCGCGATTGTTTAATGTGCGTTTCTTTTTTCTTATTCAACTAAACCAGCTAATAGAATGTCAAGAAAAACATTGATAATCAAAAAACACTTCATGTTATACTAAAAATGCGCAAGACAAATAACCCTCCTCATTCAGTGTGGAAGGTTTTTGTTTTATTTGAAAATGCTGTTATTAAATAGTTTCTTGGAATGGTGCTTTCGTTTTTAAAATCGCATAAATCCAGTGTAAAAGCTTATTAGCACAAGCAATAACGGCTACTTTATACGGCTTTCCTTCCTCACGTTTTAAATCGTAGAAGGCTCGTAATCGTTTGTTTCGGGCAATAGTTTCATCTGTTGTTTTCTTTTTACGGCTATCTCGAATGGAACAGCGAACGGCTGTATAAAGCATATGGCGAAGCCTAGCTGAGCCGCGTTTGGTAATGTGATTTTTCGTGCCTTTAAAGCGACCTGATTCAAACACACTGGGATCTAATCCCGCAAAAGCTACTAACTTTTTCGGATGATTAAACCGCTCAATTTCCCCAATTTCTGAAAGTATCGTGGCCGCGATTTTTTCACCTACACCGGGAAGTGATTGGATTAATTCATATTCTTCGAGTTGTGCCGCCAATTGATCAATCTCACGCTCTAACGTAGAAAGTTGTTGGCGGTAAGCTTGAAGTAAATCAATATACATATTCAGACTGACGAGAAGGCTTTGATAAAGCGTTGACTGAAATGGGTTGCATTCTGCAGCTACTATTAATACTTCAGCTCTTTCATGCGCCCAATTAAATGAACGTGCTTTACAATGCTTATCAATAAATTGTGCAATCTCTTCTACACCTGCGTCTAGTACTAATTCAGATGTAGGGTAGGACTGTAAAGTCCTTAATGAAATCTCTGCGTACAAATCACCAAAAACTCCTTTATACTCAGGGAAAACTTGATCTAATACAGCTTGAAATTGTAGCTTTGTTTGAACCATAATCCCCGTCATATTTTCGTGATGCCTTGTCAGATGCCGAAGGTTTAAAAGGCGAATACCACGTTTTTTCTGAGGCTCTAAATCCTCTTTGTAATACAGTTCGCCTAAGTGATAGGCATCAATTACATCTGTTTTAGTTTTTCGTAAACTAGAGCTTTTAGCTCGGTATGAAACGAGCGGATTGACGATAATGACAATATATTCTCTAGCTTCTAAAAATTGTACAACTGGAGCATGATAGTGACCTGTTGATTCCAATACAACAGGTGGTTTTAACCCTGTTTGACGCTCTAAATCTAGTAAATAAGAGTGTAACTCTTCAAGTCCTCCCACCGTATGTTCAATCTTCACACTGCTTTTATAGGGCATTTTTTTATCCAAGAACATTTGAACCTGACTTTCACCTTTTGCGACATCCAGACCTACTACTGGATTCATAGTTTATCTCCTCCTCATGTAGTGTATTGACCGGTAACCTCTATCTAGCTTGTTATTCATATCTTCGCTTATTATACGGGATCACTATGTCCCAACCAGCCTAATCATGTGTTAACAAGTAGAGGGCGAACAGTTTAGTTGTCGGGATCAAGTCCCACGGGTGCTTCCGTTCTACCCCGGCTACTATCAATCTATAAATTGAATAAAAAATAGTCAACCAGATTTCTCTGGCTGACCTTATAATACGAACGGGGTGCTTTACTTAAATATCATAGAGTTGCATATGCAGCTCTTTTTTTCTTTATTTGAACTAACGAAGCAGTTTAGGCAAACTCATCATAATTTATTTGAACTGGGCAAACTACCATAGCTGATAAAGTAAGGTGGTAATTAAAAATATGAAATGCAAACAATTTACCTTTAATTTGACTTTGTTTGTTTTGGTGTTAACGTTATTTTCTACGGTAGTGATGTTGTCGGACAAAGGTACAGCTGAAACTGAGGAAGTCAGAGCTGAAGAAAAGCACGTAAAGAATTCCCATTCTGATTTCTACGACTTATTATTAGCGTTATTAGACCCTTATGCAAACAAAGTAATTGAAAAGCAATATCCTAATCGCAGTTATGCACTTTGGGATGCAGAAATATTAGAAGTGAAACGATTAACGGGTGGATTTTCTCAATATGATTTTATTGTTAAAATAAAATACGATACGTATACAGGTCCTTTAAATCCACCTGAAGGTCCTGTCACATTAACCTTTCATGTAACAACAGAAGGAGTTTCAGTAACAGAAATTCAAAAGTGAATATTATTTAGCTTTGTATATAAGTCACTAACGGGTGCTTTACTTGAAGAAACAGATAAAAATGAATATATATTAATGTACGAAAGATTTTTTATATAGAATTAATCAGTGAAGATTGAAAAAAATATTATTTTGAAGGATGACTGTATTTTGAAAAAGAAAGTTATTTTGATATTTACGTTTCTACTATGCGGCGGTTTATTATTTGTATGGTCGGAGAGTGAAGTAAAGGCAACTTTTACAGGAGTGATTGAAGAGATAAATGGACAGAGTGCCGCAGTTTATGTATTTGAAGATGAAGGTAATGCAGTTTATGGAATAATTGCTGTAAATCTGGCGAAGAATCCTGACGAAACATTTCAAGTTGGTGATAAGGTAAAAGTCGGTTACAATGGGACAATACGAGACACAGCACCACTTAGTATTACTACTCTTACTGTAGAATTAGTTCAGTAATATCTTATAGAAAAGTTGTGCGATGTACTATTCATTTCCTAACAGTAAATCCTTATTCAATAAACGAGTGCGTTGATCCAAGAAGGATTAACGCTTTTTTTGTTGAACTTATTGTACTAACGGGGAAGGTTAGTTCAATAAGGTGCTTGTTATATCATTTAACAATAGAAATAGATGGAAGAAGAAAAAGAAGCCATACACTTTAATATTAGTTTCGGTGAACCGTATCATAAGTAAGTGCGGTTTATAAGAAGAACCACCTAGAACATTGATTAATAATGTTTTAGGTGGTTTTCTCTATAGAATGAATAGGAGAGTTTTTAGTTTGATAACACTAACCTCAATATAAATTAGATTAAATTTGGTATGAAAAGATAACTTGTTCTGGGTCTCTTTGTTTCATTTGTAGGCTTTTAAAAGTTATATATTCTCGGGGCTATTTTACTCCGCTTTATTTAAAGTTTACTGACGATAAGTTGTCCTGTCGTTGCATCTATACCAACAATCCGCTGTTTTGTTTCCGATTGTCCCAATCGATATTGTAATACGTCATCGTTTTTATTTTCATCATACTGTCTAGACCATTGTAAAAAGGCATCGGCCTCTTTTAAGACAGGTATTACGTTCTCTATAGGTTGAATAGTTGGAGAATCATAGGAGTAAAGAAGTTCTAGGTCAATACGAGGAGACCTAAATGTATCGATGAAACCTGTCGTTTTGTCTACGCCAACGTAAAAATGTTCACCCTCTATTTGTAAGCCATGAGCTACGTGCAGCGGAAAAGTGAAAAATGCACGGTTCACCTCATTAAAGGATGGTTTCTTGATTTGCAATTGTACATAAGGAACATATTTTTTAAAATATGTCGCAATAAATGTACAAGCAATATCGCAACAAGCTTCAAACGAAAGATCCAGTTCACCTGTACGCTCTTTAAACCACATGAACTCCTTTAATTTCCTTGAATGCTTATCAACCATAGCCTTCACCGTATCCTCCATACGTTCAAGCAGGAAATTTTCCATCGATTTATCTTTCGGAGCTTTCCAATCCTTTTTTCGCCATACAATGCCGAGTGTATTTTCATCCATTTCGACTTCCCGTAGCTTTTCCATACAATCTGTTACACCTATAATATTTTCAAGTGTCGTCTGCTTTTCGAGTGGTTGTACGTATGGAAACTTGGTGAAGGAAGCTACATCTTCCTCAACTTCCTCTTCAAATAATGCTTTTCCATCAATTGCATTAAATGACTGGTATACAATTGGACTCTCGTAAATCGGGTACAGGTCAGACTGTGCAACAGAATAATGGTCACTAACTAAATACTTCATCGATAAAGTCCATGGGGCTTTAAATACTTGTTGTAAAATCCTGTCTTTGCTGACAAGCTGCGTTGGGAATTTTGGTGGAGCTTTCGTGTAGCCATTGTACTTAAAATCAATGATTTCTCCGTACTTGGAAACGATTATTTTTGTGTAATAGCTTTCAAGAGGATAGCCTCCCACAAATTGTTCATATAAAAACTTTGTTTCATCCTCTTTTTCAATGATAGTAGACACAGTTAAATAATCTAATGCTTCAGTGTATTGCTCTGTTAAAAATTGTTCTGCAATGGCTTGCTGCTGCTGCGTTGTGACAAGTGTACCTGTTGTCGAAGGAGGTCTAGTTAAATCTAATAATTTTCCGTTCGGATCAAGTGACACTTCAATTCCATCTTCTAAATCGTCTGTCGACCACATAAATGTAGCTTGTTCGTTTGAATAATCCTCTACTAGTAATTGATAGTTATCGGGAACTGACACAAAGTTTAACGCTAATTTCGCTAGTTGTTCCTTTAGCATATGTATCACTTCTTTCTGCTTAATTGGTTTGTTCATGCGTTGTTCTAGTTGCTTTTTTAATTGGATACGACCACGATGTAAATACATTTTGATTGTATTGATTGGCTTATCTAGGAGATAGGAGATTTCTTGTACTTTAAAATCATAAAAATAAAATAATATAAGTACGGTTTGATAATCTTTTCGAAGTAAAGACAATGCCTCATGGACAAATTCGTAGTTCATTGATTGTTCTTGTTCAATTAGCCGTTGCTGTATAAGCTCGGTTTCCACTACTAGTGTACGCTTTTTTTGTCGTAGAAAAGCAAAACAGTGTCGTATTAATATCTTAAACAGCCATGTAGAGAAATATTTTGGTTCTTTTAATTGATGCATAGATTTGAAAGCTTGCAGCAATGTTTCTTGTACAATGTCTGATGCGTCTTCTCTGTTACCAACATAGGAGTAAGCTTTTGCGAGAAGCTTAGGCTTTTCAGCTTCTACTAGCTGCTCAAATGCATCTTGCTGACCGTCGATAGCTGCTCTTACTAATTGTTCCATTTAAATACCTCCTATTACTGTTAGAGTAACATTTTAGATGAAAAGGTTTCACTAAATATTGAATTTTTTTGTTTTTTCTTATATTTTGTAGACAATTGCAATAATGGACGACTAAACGAGCACTTTATAAAAAATATTTTGGCTAATCAGCACTCTCGGTGAAAAGTAAAAAATAGATACGATTAACTATCTAGATAAAGCGCATTACGGGGATGGGGATTATGTTGAACTTGTCGCGCCCTAATTAAGGTGATTATTACATTTAATAGGATTTTTTGGATTGTGAAAATCAGGTTGTGTTATGTATGGCAAAAAGAAAGATTGGATTGGGCTGTAGCATTACATCATATAATTCCTTCTTCTCAAGCTACATAAATAGCGAAGGATTCCCCCAAAAGCCATATGAGACGATCCTTTTTAAAATTAATAAATTTGTAAGGAATGAGTAAGAAAAAAGAAAAAATCGATTCTTACAATAAAAGTACAAGATAAAAGGGGGTATTAAATGACTTATATTAAAAACAAATCAGCTGACAAAAGTCTTTGAAGGGAGCTATTTTCAATCTTTCATCATTTTTGTGCTACGGTATGTATAAATTTCACCTTGCTTCACATGCATGTTGGCACTAAAAACAAGCTAGAATCGACAAATTTGGAGCTTGAAAAGACTGTACGTTTAATTGATTTAGGCTTCTTTTCCTTATACACAGAAATGAATGAAAAAAATTGAATCTCTTGCAATCAATTTTGAGAAATTACTTGATAACTTGGTTAAGTTAGAGCGGACAACAAACAAGCAGGAAAGTAGGCAAGATATAAACAGTGCGGAGTTTTGCAATACTCTTATATGATAGCCTTAAATCCATTCTTTATAGAAAAGCGACGAAATCAATACTGCGTCTACAAAAAGTTTATAAACATAAGTATTACAAGAGATAAAAATAAGTTGAGCTCCACTAATATCATATGGTATTTACGGAAGGCAGCTTTTATATATTTTACCATTTGTTTACTTTTTTAGTTTTGTTTATGTCTACTGCTAAATAAGGACAACAAGGAGTTATCTTTGTTCGAAATAAGCAATAAAATCGATCACTTATCTAAGGAGGCAATTCTTTTATGAAAAATAAATTATCTGGGGTGTTAGCTGCTACATTAGCGTTAACGATGAACCTACCAACAGGAGCGATGGCGTTTTCTAGCAGTCAGACTATGGTTGTAGTTAGCCAAGAAGTTGCTAGCCAAGAACTGAAAAAGATTGCGGCAGAGAAGGCTACTCTACTCACGAAGTCCTATGAGACGACTAGCGTGCAGTATGCGCTAATTGATAATGGCAAACTTATTTTGTCGGGTCAGACAGGCAAGAACGATATGAAAGGGAAACAGCCGCTGACCAAAGATACTCTATACGGGATTGGTTCAGTCAGTAAAATGTATGCAGCGGCGGCTGTGATGAAATTGGTCGACGAAGGAAAGGTCGATTTGGATGCTCCTGTCGTCCACTATGTTCCTGATTTCCAGATGAAAGACGAGCGTTACAAACGCATTACGCCACGTATGCTGTTAAACCACTCCTCCGGTTTGCAAGGTACTGAGTATAGCAATAATTTTTTATTTAAAGATAATGATACCTATGCCCATGATAACTTGTTGCAACAATTGTCCAGCCAGAGCTTGAAGGCGGACCCTGGCGCGTTCTCGGTATACTGTAACGACGGCTTTACGCTGGCTGAGATTATGGTGGAAAAAGTAAGCGGTATGAGCTTTACCGAATTTATACATCAACGGTTTACAGAACCCTTAAAGCTAAATCATACGAAAACGCCGCAGGACAAATGGGAAAACGATAAGCGGGCTGGACTTTATTTTCCAACGTACCAAGGACAGCTTCCTACTGAATCGGTGAATGTGATTGGTACGGGAGGGATCTCTTCCACGGCAGAAGATATGGTGCGATTCTCACAAATATTTATGGGACGGGGAAAAGGAATCCTCTCTGATAAGGCAGTCAAGGCGATGGAGCAAGAGGAATATAAAAAAGGAATGTGGCCAGGGGATGGATATAACATTGTAAATTATGGTCTTGGTTGGGATAGCGTGAAACTATATCCATTCAGTGAATATGGGATAAAGGGCTTGGCTAAAGGCGGCGACACGGGACTGCAACATGCTACACTGGTCGTACTTCCTGAACAGAAGATGGCAGTGGCTGTGTTGTCATCCGGCGGTAGCAGCTCTACAAATCAACTGATGGCGACAGAAATACTGCTCGCTGCGCTAAAAGAGAAGGGCACAATTAAGGATATCAAGCCGAACAAATCCTTTGGTAAGCCGGTTAAGGCCAAGATGCCTCAAGACATAGCAAAGAAAGCAGGTTTTTACGGCAATAGTTTCAGTCATTTCAAAATAAAAATTACGAAGAATGGAGAACTGATCTTACCAGCTAATCCAGAAGAAAAATATGTATATACTGCGAATGGAAGCTTTATTAATGAGACAGGTACCTCCAAGCTCAACTTCGTCACAGAGAAGAATAGACGAACATATTTGAGGGAGAGCACATTTATATCGTTGCCAGGTTTAGGGCAAACAGCGGCTACTCAATATATAGCCGAGAAACTAGATGACAATGTGCTATCGAAGGAAACCACTGCCGCATGGGCGAAGCGGGAAGGCGTTAAGTTCTATCTCGTAAACGAGAAATATAGTTCTGCTCAATATCTCTTACCAATGTTGCTTACAACACAAATTAATCGCAATGAAGGTCTAGAGGGCTATTGGGACGGCAGAAAAATTACAGGCCCAAACACGGCTGCGCATCAGCTCCAGATCCCCGTGATGACAGGCCGTGATACGACGGAATCTCGTTTCTATACAGAAGGCGGTAATGAATATATGGAAATGTCCGGATTGTTATACGTAAGTGGAACCAACGTGAAACCGCTTGATGCAAGCCAATCATCCAAAGTTACGCTACAAGCAAATGGGCATGCGGGATGGTTTACGATCCCGCAAGCGGTAGCAGGGAAAACGATGACCGTGGCGTTGCCATCGAAGAGTTCGTTCGCGGTGTATGATGAGAATGGAGTAAGTGTCAACTTTACCTTTGTGAGCGGCAATAACAAAGTAAAACTGCCGAAGAACGGAACGGTTGTATTTGCTGGCGCGCCGAACTCGGAATTTGCAATTACGTTGAACTAACTACAATTTAAGATGTACGTCAAAAAAACCAGTACGACACCGAAAAGGTGTTTTGCTGGTTTTGTTTGTATTTACGCATTATCTTTACGAAGAGGTTTACCGAACTCTTAGCATTTCCCCAAAAAACAATCATGGTAATAATCTGTCAAAGGTGTTTGTCTTAAAATACTAAAAGCTTTATGACAATAGTTGAAAGCATAAATTAAAGTGAAAGAGAATGAAATTGTTCCCTTTTTACTTTAGAACTTCTTAAACTAATGTGGTTTACTTGAAGATCATTGAGTTGCATAGGCAGCTCTTTTTTCTTTATTGGACTAATGGGCAGGATAGTTGATGTAATTCACATTAATTATCCGTAGTTAAATCAAGTGGGAGATGTCGAATTTAAACTTAATAACAACCTGTAATTTATGGTATAATTATAACAATTAACCATTCGAATAGGAGAAGTTATGAGAAATTATAAAATAGCTTGTATAAGTACTTGTATTATACTTTTATCAGGGTGTAATGCATTTTCCTCTCAAACAGAAGAACCATCTTTAAAAGTAGCTTCAGAAGAACCATCCTTAAAAGTAGCGTCAGAAGAAATAACAAAAGTTGTAAAAAAGGAACCTGTTATTTTAGATGTTACGGATATGGAGAAAGAAGAACCAATAAGAGGTTTTTATCCTCATGCGATTGATGAAGAGATAGCGTCTCCTATAGGTGAAAGTAAATCTTATTTTACTCATTCTGGTGATAGTCCATTTAAAATAACCTTATTAAATACTGGTACTGAAAGCTTTTTATACAAAATTCAAAATCTAGATAAAGAAACAACTGTAGCAAATGGTGTTTTAAAAAGTAATGAAAGTTATGAGAAGGTATTTGACGGATTCCCTGAAGGTGCTTATGTCATATCTTACCTAGTAGTAGAAGAAGGGTTTCCTATGGATATAAAACTAAAAGTAAAGGTAGAGGAACTTCACTAAATAATTGGATTTTTAGGCGGAAACCACAAAACCGTGTTCAACTAAACCAGCTAATAGAATGTCAAGAAAAACATTGATAATCAAAAAACACTTCATGTTATACTAAAAATGCGCAAGACAAATAACCCTCCTCATTCAGTGTGGAAGGTTTTTGTTTTATTTGAAAATGCTGTTATTAAATAGTTTCTTGGAATGGTGCTTTCGTTTTTAAAATCGCATAAATCCAGTGTAAAAGCTTATTAGCACAAGCAATAACGGCTACTTTATACGGCTTTCCTTCCTCACGTTTTAAATCGTAGAAGGCTCGTAATCGTTTGTTTCGGGCAATAGTTTCATCTGTTGTTTTCTTTTTACGGCTATCTCGAATGGAACAGCGAACGGCTGTATAAAGCATGTGGCGAAGCCTAGCTGAGCCGCGTTTGGTAATGTGATTTTTCGTGCCTTTAAAGCGACCTGATTCAAACACACTGGGATCTAATCCCGCAAAAGCTACTAACTTTTTCGGATGATTAAACCGCTCAATTTCCCCAATTTCTGAAAGTATCGTGGCCGCGATTTTTTCACCTACACCGGGAAGTGATTGGATTAATTCATATTCTTCGAGTTGTGCCGCCAATTGATCAATCTCACGCTCTAACGTAGAAAGTTGTTGGCGGTAAGCTTGAAGTAAATCAATATACATATTCAGACTGACGAGAAGGCTTTGATAAAGCGTTGACTGAAATGGGTTGCATTCTGCAGCTACTATTAATACTTCAGCTCTTTCATGCGCCCAATTAAATGAACGTGCTTTACAATGCTTATCAATAAATTGTGCAATCTCTTCTACACCTGCGTCTAGTACTAATTCAGATGTAGGGTAGGACTGTAAAGTCCTTAATGAAATCTCTGCGTACAAATTACCAAAAACTCCTTTATACTCAGGGAAAACTTGATCTAATACAGCTTGAAATTGTAGCTTTGTTTGAACCATAATCCCCGTCATATTTTCGTGATGCCTTGTCAGATGCCGAAGGTTTAAAAGGCGAATACCACGTTTTTTCTGAGGCTCTAAATCCTCTTTGTAATACAGTTCGCCTAAGTGATAGGCATCAATTACATCTGTTTTAGTTTTTCGTAAACTAGAGCTTTTAGCTCGGTATGAAACGAGCGGATTGACGATAATGACAATATATTCTCTAGCTTCTAAAAATTGTACAACTGGAGCATGATAGTGACCTGTTGATTCCAATACAACAGGTGGTTTTAACCCTGTTTGACGCTCTAAATCTAGTAAATAAGAGTGTAACTCTTCAAGTCCTCCCACCGTATGTTCAATCTTCACACTGCTTTTATAGGGCATTTTTTTATCCAAAAACATTTGAACCTGACTTTCACCTTTTGCGACATCCAGACCAACTACTGGATTCATAGTTTATCTCCTCCTCATGTAGTGTATTGACCGGTAACCTCTATCTAGCTTGTTATTCATATCTTCGCTTGTTATACGGGATCACTATGTCCCAACCAGCCTAATCATGTGTTAACAAGTAGAGGGCGAACAGTTTAGTTGTCGGGATCAAGTCCCACGGGTGCTTCCGTTCTACCCCGGCTACTATCAATCTATAAATTGAATAAAAAATAGTCAACCAGATTTCTCTGGCTGACCTTATAATACGAACGGGGTGCTTTACTTCAATAAGAAGTAGAGCCTTTTTCTTATTGAACTAACGGGCCAGTTTAGTGGAAGAAAGAATTCGATTTTCATAACAAAAAATAGAATTCACAATGATGTGATTTAAATAGGGGAGAAGTAATGTTAAAAATATTAAGAGATATCTCGTTAGTTATAGCTTTTGCATTAGCAGGTTATAGCCTTATTACTAAAAACTTTGAGTTTATGCCATATATGCTGTTGTTCTTAGGTGTGTCTTCTTTGGTTACGGGGTTTTTGGAACTAAAAGCAAAACGGAAAACAAGTGCAATACTTTCTATACTTGCTGCAGCATTTGGTTTTTTTGTCGCCATTTATACTTTTTGAGCTAATGAGTGCTTTGCTTCAATAAGTCACTATAAAAGAGGGAATAGTTTGTGAAGAATCAAGTGTGGTATTTCTTATTGGGGCTCATCGTAATAATTTTAAGCACACCTTTAGGATATTTCTCAATTAAATTAGTGTATTCTAATGAAAACTTAACTGGAGAATATGTTCCTGTATTGGACAGAGTGCCGCAATTTATGTATCTGAAGATGAAGGTAATGCAGTTTATGGAATAATTGCTGTAAATCTGGCGAAGAATCCTGACGAAACATTTCAAGTTGGTGATAAGGTAAAAGTCGTGCGATGTACTATTCATTTCCTAACAGTAAATCCTTATTCAATAAACGGGTGGGGCTGTCCCAAAAGTCGGTGAAAACCGACTTTTGAGTGCAGCCCTATTTCTTTAAATTTAAATACAAAAAAATCGCCTTTTCTTGTAAAATGTAAGTGACAAAACAAACAATTACGGAAAGGGCGATTTTTTATGAGCAATCCAAAGACTACTAACGAAAATTATAACATGACTCAAACAACGCTTCCACTAGAAATTGGGGAAGAAACTCTCGTTTCTAGAAATCAAAATGAAAACCCTACATTCATTCCATATAATAACCAACAAAGTATATGCCTCTTCGATCTTCAAGACCTTATTCCAATTAATCATATTGCGCGAGTAGTGGATGAAATGATCGAAGGAATAGACGATGAATACTTCTTCGAACCATACAAAGGTGGTGGTCGCAGTGCATATCATCCTAAAATGATGGTAAAAGTCCTTCTCTATGCGTATTCGCAAAAAGTATATTCTTGCCGAGAAATCGCCAAATTACTGAATGAAAATCTCCCAGCAATGTGGCTAGCTGCGATGCAAAAACCAGATTATCGTACAATTAACCGTTTCAGAACATCGTTTATGGTTGAACGAATTCAACTATTATTTGAAAAAATGATTCATCAACTTATCGAACAAAAGTATATAACAATGGAAAACTACTTTTTAGATGGCACAAAGATTGAAGCTAACGCTAATAAGTATTCTTTTGTATGGAAAAAAGCAACAACTCGTTTTGAAGAAAAACTGAAAGAGAAAATTGATGAGACTTATCAATTTATTCAATCTGTCGTAAAAGGGGATGAATGCTCTATCGTGAGTGAGGACAACCAGTCCTCTATTACGCCAAAAGAGAAGCTAGAACAAGCAGAAGAGATTCTTACACGCCAAATCAGCAAGCAAACCAAAGAATTCCAAGATGAAACAGAACCAGAAGCCCGAAAGGAAAAACGTAGAAAGTTAAGCGAATCCAAGAAACTCAAAAAGCAAATTCGTGAAGATTTTCGTCCACGCCTTGAAAAGTATGAATACCAACAACAGTTATTCGGTGAGCGCAATAGCTATTCTAAAACGGATACCGACGCCACATTCATGCGGATGAAAGAAGATCACATGCAAAATGGACAATTAAAACCGGGTTACAATATACAAATGGCAACAGAAAATCAATTCATTCTTTTTTATACTCTGCATCAACGTCCAACTGATACACGATGCTTTATTCCACATTTGGAAGAATTGAAAAAATCATCCGTTCCGTTCCCAAAAAACGTCATAGCAGATGCCGGTTATGGAAGTGAAAGCAATTATCTCTATTCAATGGACCAAGAATTTCAGGCATTGATTCCTTATGGCACATTTTTAAGTGAACAAAAACGAAGTTATAAAAAAGACATTCGTCATGCAAGTAACTGGGTTTACAACGAACAAGATGATACATACATATGCCCTAACAATCGAAAAGTACCTTTTAAACGTTATTCTACACGTACAGATAAATATGGTTTTTCACGAGACTTCAAAATATATGAATGTGAAGATTGTACAGATTGCCCATTGAAAGCACAATGTTCAAAATCTAAAGGGAATCGACAGATTCACTACAATACCGTTTATGAAGAACTCAAAGCAAAAGCACAAACTAGCCTTTGGTCTGAACCAAACGCACAAATTTACGCTCGACGGAAAATCGAGGTAGAGAGTGTATTTGGTCATATCAAGGGCAATCGGTCGTTTCGTCGATTCTCACTTCGAGGTTTAGAAAAAGTGAGAACGGAGTACGGCATTGTGGCAATGGCCCACAATTTACTGAAAATAGCTGGAATCCTCCAGCTATTTTCACCAAAACAGAGAAAAACGAAAAAAGTTCCAAAGAAAAACAGTACGTTTTTCTTTGGAACTTTTATTTTAGGGACTTATTAGACAGCCCCTTTTTTTTTGAACTTATTGTACTAGTGGGGCAGTTTAGTTGAAGAAGAAATGATAGAATTAATAATAGTTAATAAAAGGAATAGGTGGTTTAATTATGGATATTATCAATTTCGGTGAAAAAGAGGATGGTAAGGAATACATATTGAGACCCGCTGTTTATTGTTTAATGTTCGATAGTCAGAAAAATAAAATAGCAATTATTCAAACAAGTGATGGTAAGTATTTTCTTCCAGGTGGGGGAATAGAAAAAAATGAGACACACGAAGAGTGTTTAAAAAGAGAATCTCTTGAGGAAATGGGGATGGATATTGAGGTAGGTCATTTTGTAGGGTGTGCCCGAAGGTACTTTTATTCTACAAATGAATATAAATATTACCTTAGCGAAGGGTATTTTTATTTATGCAACACGGGTAGGCAAATAAGTGAACCTACAGAAGAACACAATTTCCTTAAATGGATTGAACCAATCCAAGCGATAGTAAACTTATTCCACGAACATCAAAGTTGGGCAGTTAATGAAGCATTAAGACAAATAAAGCTGTTCAACTAAAGGAACAGGTTAGTTCAATAAAAATGATTATATAAAATAACAGCCTTATCAAGTAAGTTAAAAAGGCAAAGGTTCACTCTTTTTTAGATTTTTCACGTCATTTCTTTGTTTTTGCTTTAACCAACAATCGGGTGATTCAAAATGAATGAAAGAATAATCAAGTTCATCTCCATTAGTTGCTAACTGAATGGGGGTGCCCATAGGCAGCTCTTTTTCTTATTCAACTAAAGGGCAGTTTAGTTTGAAAAGGTATCTTTTGAAAGTGACAGGTTATCAGTGGGAGGAATAAATAAATGGAAGAAAAAAAGTTTGATATTTTAATGTTATTTCAAATAATTTTTGCAATCCTTGTTATGTTAATTAGTATTTACAGTAAGGTTACGGAAAACTACAACTTACTACCATTGATGCTCATACTTCTGGGTATAACGATACTTATAATGGGGTTACGAGAATATAAAAGAACTCAGGGTTTATTGTGGGGTATCTTCATTTTATGCACTTCGTTATACATTTTATTCTCTGCGGTTAAGGCATTATGATTAATTAAATAGAAGTAATATGGAACTAACGGGGCAAGTTAGGTCAATAAAGGAAAGATAAGATACAACACAGAATTATATGGTAATACACTTTTAAAAAGATAGGAGAGAGCTAAAGAAATGATTATTTTAGAAACTGAAAGGTTGTACTTGAGACAATATAGAAAAGAGGACATACATACCCTTTTTTCTATTTTTTCAGATGCAGAAACAATGGAATATTATCCAGCCCCATTTAACTTAGAACAAACCCAAAATTGGGTAAAGAAAAACCAAGAAAGATACGAAGAAGATGGCTATGGATTATGGGGAGTTTGTCTGAAGGAAACCGAAGAATTAATAGGTGATTGCGGACTTGTTAAACAGAAAGTAGATGGAAGAACGGAGGTAGAAATCGGCTATCATATCAATAAAAACTATTGGTCAAATGGCTTCGCAACTGAAGCAGCTAAAGGTTGTAAAGAATATGGCTTTTATCAATTAGGTTTGAATAAATTGATAAGTATAATTGATCCTAGAAATGTTCCATCTATACGTGTAGCAGATAAAATTGGTTTCACTAAAGAAAAAGAATCGTTTATTTTTGATAAAAATCATTGTATATATGCTGGGAGACCAAAGGTTAGATAAGAAAGTTTATTAAGCAAACCGGTGCTATAGTAGATGATCGTTGAGCTGTTCAAACGGCTCTTTTTTCTTATTCAACTAAAGGGGCAGATTAGAGATGAGGAGATAACTTGAAATGTATAGAGGTAGTATGAAAAATAAAATTAACAGAATACATATTATAGGGTCAATTATTCCATTTTGCAAATAGAATATGACTTAATGGCAGACGTATGAGTCTGCCAATTTTTTATTTTTTTGTAACGAAACCCTCTTAACTTAGTCTTACTTATGAAAGGAGGTTGAAATGTGACCGAATTTGAGAGCATTTACAATCAATATTTTCGAGAGGTTTACTCGTTTGTACTATTTTTAAGTCGTAACGAAAAGATAGCCGAAGAAATAACACAAGAAACATTTTTTAAAGCATTAAAAAACATTGATAAATTCAACGGGAAATGTAAACTCAATGTTTGGCTTTGTCAAATAGCCAAAAACACATACTTTACCTATCTCGACAAACAAAAGCGGTTAGATACAGAGGATATACCTGAAGAAAATGAATATAGTATTGAAGAAATGATACTAAATAAAGAAGAGACTTTCCGTATTCATAAAGTCTTACGTTGCTTAGAAGAGCCTTATAAGGAAGTTTTCACGTTAAGAGTATTTGGAGAACTTTCCTTTAAACAAATAAGTGAACTTTTCGAGAGAACAGAAAGTTGGGCGAGAGTCACATTTCACCGAGCTAAACGTAAAATTCAAGACTTGCTGAGGGAGGAATAGAATTGTGTAAAGTATCATGCGAAATAGTTAAAGATTTGCTTCCATTGTATTATGACAACGTATGCAGTGATGCTAGTAAAAGAATGGTAGAAGAACACCTTGTCGAGTGTGAAATTTGTAAAATAGAATTAGACAGAATACAAGTTGATTTTAAACTATCAAAAGAAGAAATTGAAAGAAATAAAAATGATGGTAATGTTATAAAAAATATATCTTCTTCCTGGAACCGTTCAAGAGCCAAATCATTTATTAAAGGGGGAATAATTAGTGCATTATTTATTTCTCTTATCATACTTGGATATTTTGGTTTATTTCATTGGAACATCACAAGCGTTCCAACTGATAGGGTAGAGATAAAGAACATTAGTGAAATGGCAGATGGCAAAATTGTCTATTATGCCGAGATAAATGATGGTTATAGTTTGAATAGCTTAAAATACGATATGGATGAAGAAGGTAACTTATATATCAATCCTTTACGACCAATTATTAAACAAGAGACGGTACGACCACTAAGTGTTTTGGAAAAGGGATATGACTTTATTGACATTAAGGAACAAGAAATAGTTCGTGGTGAGGGGATAAATGCGTTGTATTATGGAAGCCCAAAGGATAATATTTTGATTTGGAAAAAAGGAATGGATTTGCCCAAAGCTAGCGAAGAAATAGAGAATATGTTCCACTTTAATTAAAAGTAAGGATTTTATGCTCTTCATTTAACGGTAACTTTAGTAGAAGGTCTTGGAGCTGTGGCACTGACCTAAAAATATGAGACAAATAAAAACACCTTTCGTTGAAAAAATGGGTATCCTACCTTTAAAAACCAACGTGGAGGTGTTTTTTCTATGGGGACAAGAGTCAGTTATCCAGTAGAAATTAAAATGAAGGCAATTGAGATGAGATTAGCTGGGATTCCTGTAAAGCAAGTATTAGAAGAGTTGAATATTCGTAATCACAGTCAATTAAAAACATGGTTGAAATGGTATCGAAATGGCGAATTACATCGGCTTGAACAGCCAGTGGGTAAACAATATACCTTTGGTAAAGGACCTGAATATGAAAGTGAAACCGCAAAGTTACAAGCTGAAAATCGTTATCTAAAGCAACAGATTGAAGTATTAAAAAAGTACGTAGAATTGGAGAGGAAGTGGTTTCAAGAGTTGTAGTTCAATTAGTGGAGGAATTAAAAGGAAGTATGTCAATTAGTGAAATCTGTCTTCATTTAGGAGTTGGCCGTTCGTCTTACTATCGTTGGAAAGCAAAAGTTCATACGCAAACATCAAAGGAGCTTCGAGACAAACAAATTGGTAACTTGTGCAAGCTACACAAATTTAGATACGGTTATCGAAAAATCACAAAATCATTAACAGGTATTAGTGAGAAAACAGTGCAACGTGTGATGCAAAAATATAACTGGCAGTGCCGTGTAAAAGTAAAGAAACGTAAACGTACGGGCCAACCAGCTTACATCGCTCCCAATTTATTAGCCCGCGATTTTAGTGCAACAAAACCATTAGAGAAGCTCGTAACAGATATTACCTACTTGCCTTTTGGACAAACCATGATGTATCTTTCAAGTATCTTAGATCTGTTTAATGGCGAGATTATTGCACAAACTATTGGGTCTAAGCAAGATACAGCCTTTGTTTTAGATACGCTCAATCAATTACCTAATTTACCAGAGGGCTGCATTCTGCATAGTGATCAAGGATCTGTCTATACATCTTATGTATATCAAAAAACAATCAAAGAAAAGGGAATTACCATGAGCATGTCTTGTAAAGGCACGCCCGTTGATAATTCCCCAATCGAAACGTTTCACTCCTCGCTAAAGTCTGAAACGTTCTACCTCGACGAAATTTACCGCACGACAAATGCGCGCGTAATAAATATGGTCGAAGAATACATTTATTATTATAACAATATCCGGATTAAAACGAAATTAAACAGCCAGTCGCCGGTACAATACCGTCAACTGGCTGCAAAATAAGGTGTTTTTTTATTGTCTCAAAAATGATACTCAGTGCCCTGTTCAGATGGCTCTTTTTTTCTTCTTCAACTACCATGAAAATTAATTTCTTCAAGAAAAGAAAAATGACAATACTTAAGAAGACCCTGCCTAATCGTTAAAAAAAGAGGAGAGCGGACATTAATAAGACTATTGTTTTCGGTAGACTATTAGTATTGACTCCACTAACCATTTTCATTCTCTGTGGTGCAGGACTATTTTGTGCTGCATGGATGGCTAACGGGACAGGTTAGTTGAAGAAGGAAATAGTTGCATCTACATCGAAATATAATGTAATAAGCTAGATTGGATTGCTTACAATGATTAAATTCTTTAATACAACTGGCAGGTAAGAGATGAATGGTTTGATTGGTGCAATCAACTGACAATTAAAGAGTTGTTAAAACACCGCAGGGGTGGATTCTTGGAGAAAGTATGAAAGATTTTAAGCTTTTATAATGGATATCCTCACAGGATACATAAGGATGAAACAGTCTAAGTAATAAAAATGAAGGAATTATGAGGGTATTATTCAAGTGTTCTCTCTAACGAAATAAGCCTAATAATTGTTCTTATTTAACTACAGGGGCAGTTTAGTGAACATGAGTAGTAGGTTTAGAAAGGAGGAAGCTTATTATGTCCAAATGGAAAAGAGAGATGATTGAAACTTCTCGTGGGTGCTTTGAGGTGTTTCAAAAAGGAGTGGGTGAACCTGTGTGTATAACTCATCATTATTCGGAATTTAATGAGTCTGGGGACTACTTTGCTGAAACATTTATAGACAATAATAAAGTTTTTTTAGTTAATTTAAAAGACGCAGGAAGGTCAGATAAAGCAAAGAATGCCTATGAATTAAGCATGGTGGACGCAGTACTTGACCTTGAAGAGATTCGAAAAGCGAAGGGTTACTCATCATGGATATTTGCTGGACATTCTACAGGTGGAATGATTGGAGTTTTATATGGTATTCATTTTTCAGCCTCTTTAAATTCCCTCATTCTTGTAGGCTCTTCTGCAAGAGAATATAGCTCATCATCAAGTAAGTGTATATATAATGATGGACATCCTAAATTTAAAAGGATGCAAGAATTAATGGAACTTTTAAAGCTTCAACGTACAGTCGGTGATGACAGGAATAGATTGTCTAAGGAAAGAACTCAATTATCTTTATTTAAACCTGAAAATTATGACCTATATTTTTCGGGAAATATAATGAAAAAAATGTCTGCAAATAGATTGAATTTTTTTAGTAGAGAACAACTGATTTTTGATGTTACCCGCCAATTATCAGCTATTAAAACAAAAACTATCATTCTTTGCGGTAGGCATGATGTTCAATGCCCAGTGGATTTTTCAATCGAAATGAATGATTTAATTCCGAATGCTGCATTACATATATTTGAACAAAGTAACCATTATCCATTTTTAGAAGAAGAGTTCAAGTTTAAGCGAGTCCTAAAAAGCGTACTATCATAAAAAAATGTTGTTCAACTAAACCAGCTAATAGAATGTCAAGTAAAACATTTTTAATCGAAAAACACTTCATGTTATACTAAAAAGCACAAGATAAATAACCCTCCGAATTTAATTTGGAAGGATTTTGTTTTATTTTAAAATACTGTAACTAAATAGTTTCTTGGAACGGTGTTTTCGTTTTTAAAATCGCATAAATCCAGTGTAAAAGCTTATTAGCACAGGCAATAATAGCTACTTTATACGGTTTACCTTCTTCGCGTTTTAAATCGTAGAAGGCTCGTAATCGTTTATTTCGTGCAAGGGTTTCATCTGTTGTTTTCTTTTTACGGCTATCTCGAATTGAACAACGGACGGCTGTGTAAAGCATGTGGCGAAGTCTAGCTGAGCCGCGTTTGGTAATGTGATTTTTCGTGCCTTTAAAGCGCCCTGATTCAAACACACTTGGGTCTAGTCCCGCAAAGGCTACTAACTTTTTTGGATGATTAAACCGGTCAATCTCCCCAATTTCTGAAAGTATCGTGGACGCGATTTTTTCACCTATACCGGGAAGCGATTGGATTAATTCATATTCTTCGAGTTGTGCCGCCAATTGATTAATCTCACGCTCTAACGTAGAAAGCTGTTGTCGGTACGCTTGAAGTAAATCAATATACATATTCAGACTGACGAGAAGGCTTTGATAAAGCGTTGACTGAAATGGGTTACGTTCCGCAGCGGCGATTAATAACTCAGCTCTTTCATACGCCCAATTAAATGAACGCGCTTTACAATGCTTATCAATAAATTGTGCAAGCTTATCTACACCTGCTTTTAAGGCAGACTCCGATGTAGGGAAGGACTGTAAAGTCCTTAATGAAATCTCAGCGTATAAATCACCAAAAACGCCTTTATACTCTGGAAATACTTGATCTAATACAGCTTGAAATTGAAGCTTTGTTTGAACCATAATTCCTGTCATATTTTCGTGTTGCCTTGTTAGATGCCGAAGGTTTAAAAGCTGAATACCACGCTTTTTCTGAGGCTCTAAATCCTCTTTGTAATACAGTTCACCTAAGTGATAGGCATCAATGGCATCTGTTTTAGTTTTTCGTAAGTTAGAGCTTTTTGCTCGATAAGATACCAGTGGATTTACGATTATGACAATGTACTCTCTTGCCTCTAAAAACTGTACAACTGGGGCATGATAGTGACCTGTCGCTTCTAAAACAATAGGTGGTTTCATCCCTGTTTGATTCTCTACATCTAATAAATAAGAGTGTAACTCTTCCAATCCTTCCACCGTATGGTCCACTTTCACACTGCTTTTATAGGGAATTTTTTTATCCAAGAACATTTGAACCTGACTTTCACCTTTTGCGACATCCAGACCTACTACTGGATTCATAGTTTATCTCCTCCTCATGTAGTGTATTGACCGGTAACCTCTATCTAGCTTGTTATTCATATCTTCGCTTGTTATACGGGATCACTATGTCCCAACCAGCCTAATCATGTGTTAACAAGTAGAGGGCGAACAGTTTAGTTGTCGGGATCAAGTCCCACGGGTGCTTCCGTTCTACCCCGGCTACTATCAATCTATAAATTGAATAAAAAATAGTCAACCAGATTTCTCTGGCTGACCTTATAATACGAACGGATGCTTTACATCAAGAAGGAGTAAATCCTTTTATACCATGATTTTGCAATGGCTGTACTTCACAATGGTACTTGATTCAATTGGGATACCTTTTATTGATATTAAAAAAAATTTTAATATTCTTTTCGCTAGAAATTTTGCTATTGATGATTAAAGATTATTATCAATTTTAAAATGCTAAACAACTAAAATATTTTTCATCACTAAAAGACTCTCACTGCAATTATTTACTAAGTGAGAGTCTTGTAATCAGTTTAATTCTAATACGATTGGTTCAATTTGTTTGTTTATTTTTACAGTATCCGGCACTAATTTGAATTTACTTGGAATTTGTTCGTGACCATCAAATTGTAGTTTATAAACGGTACGATTATTGGTACGTTTTCCATTAAATTGACTAGAACTTTTATTAGCAACAGATAAGCGATTATCGAGTACAATATTCCATCCAGTCGGCCTTATCTTCGGTTCACCTTCCGTAGAAATTTGAATGTGCAATGAATTATTTTTAATTCCCACTGAATCTACTGTATATTCTGTGTTTTCAAATTGAAATGGTTGCGGCTGTTGAGGATTTACTTGCGTCTCATTTAAATTGTGTACATTTTTTTCCATAGCATACACTTCAAATATAGTTGGCTTTGTGTTACTTGGAACAGAAACCGAATAAATCATTTCACCTAATACATTAGTTCCCTTCCCACTAAAAGAAATGTCGACTAACGGTTTTTCATTTAATCCCTGCCCTGCAATCAATTTACCCGCTTCATTTCTAAGGGCAAAATAGACCTTTGTCAAAACTTGACCGAAAAAGTAATCTTCCATTTTATCATATGGTGGATTTAGAAATTCATCATATTCATATCGAGTTAGAATTTGACTGTATAAATTTTCATAATAACGCTGATTTTCATCATTGAATTTTACGCGAAATTGAATTTCAATGTTATCTCCATCATCAACCACTTGCTCGATTGAAACATCCAAAAACGGTGCATCTAAGCTACGATTTTGTTCACCAGTTGCAAGCCCCTCCTGTTTACCACTGTTAGGTTCGATTAATGCCGTTGGTTCATCACTCGGCATTCGATTCCAATAATAAAGTGCGAAACTTAAGACCAGAACTGCAGCACTAATTACACTAATTTTTAAGCTATGCCACAATTTCTTACGCTTAGTATTTGTTTGAATACGTTGCATTATGAAATCAGCTTGACTATGTGTCATCATTGGCTTATTGAGCTGTGCAAATAATGTTTTTTGTTCATTTACTAATTGCTCATATTCATTTTGACAATTTTTACAGTATTGCAAATGAGCTTCAAGTTTCTGTAGCTTGTTAGCCTCTAAAAAGCCTTCCACATAATCTTCTAACAGTAGCGAATCACATTTCATAAAAATAACCTCCCTTTGTAGTTCCGATTGACCTTAGTTTTCTTTTACTACGGTGCAGTTTGTTACGAACGTCGTTTAAAGAAATTTGTAGCACTTGCCCAATTTCATCGTAGCTAAGCCCATTCACATATTTCAATAACAATACAAAATATTCGGTTTCATCTAACTGCTGAAGAAGCTGCTCTACTTGCTCATTTTTTTCACATAATAACAATATTTTTTCAGGATATCGACTATCCGTTACTTCGATATCGGCTGGTTTAGTTTGATACTTGTTTTTTCGTAAATGATCAAAACAATTATTGACCACAATTCGATAAAGCCATGCATTAAATGACCCTGTTTTTTCATACTTATGTAGGCTATAGTACACCTTTATAAAAATATCCTGAACGATATCTTCTGCAACAATACGATTACGGACAATTCGTAGAACAGTGGTAAATACTATCTGTTCATAATGTTTGATTACGTGTGCAAAGTAATGATCTTCTCCGTTCTTTACACGCACAATCACTTCATCCATTTCCATCCGATTCACCTCCCTACTACTATAACGAACAAATCTCTAATTCCTCTCAATAAATTATATTTTTTTCTATTTAAGGTAAATTTATTTGCTTTTTATCGAATATAAAAAACGTCATTCATCCATTTTGGAAGAATGACGGCTAAATAAATAATCTTTGTCTCTATTTTTAATATTTGATAATTTGGTCTAAAAAAATTATTCTTTTCTAAACAATTCGGGTTTATAACTAATAGATTACTAACGGGGCAGTTTACTTCAGGAAGGAGTTATACCCCCTTTCGTAGAATTAATAGTTGAATAGTATATAAAGGAAGTGGAATTAAAATTGTTTAATGTAAATAAAAAGATTTACTGGTCACTAACACTGCTTTAGTACAAGATCGTAGAGCTGTTCAGACAGATATAGTTTTGTTTTTCTTTTGGCTTTTAAACTCCATCTGTAGTATTCAATTAAAGGGTCAGATTGTTCAGTAAAGGATTTCCAATAATATATATATTTTGAATGACCTTAGAACTAGTTATGGTAATCTAATAGCAACTTTGTAAAGAAGGGGGAATTATCCAGTGAAAAATTTATATTTAATTTTAGGGCTAATTGGTACTGTTTTTCCGTATTATTTTTTTATTCAGTTCCTTAGGGATAACGGACTTGATTTAGGTTTATTAATGGAATTATTATTTACTAACAAGATATCAGCATTTTTTGCAGTTGATTTTTTAATCTCATGTGTTGTTTTCTTGGTATTTATGTTCAATGAATCACGAAAGTATAACATGAAAGAAAAATGGATTTGTCTTTTATCTCTGTTTACAGTTGGATTATCTTTAGCCCTACCTTTATTTTTGTTTTTTAGACATTCTTATATTAATAGTAAAGATGAAGTATAAATTAGAAAACAAGCATGTTCCAGCTAAAATAACAAAATGTTTATTCAAGTTTCGGGCGCTTTAATGGAAGATGGATCTCAAAAATGATCAAACTTCATCTTTAATAGAAATTCTTTGAGCTGTTCAGACAGCTTTTTTTTATTCAACTAACGGGACAGGTTAGCATAATAAAGAAGGAAATAAGTTATAAAAGGAGAATATATTAGTATAGTTTTTGAAAGGGGTTAGAGATATGAGTAAAATATCTTTTTTTGAGTTAGAAAAGAAACTTAAAAGTATTAGAATTGAAGCATTTGTCATTTATAAAGGGAATACACGGATATTCGAATACTTGAAGAATAAAAAGGTTATAGAAAAGCCGTCAAAGGTTTATTCCATTACAAAAAGCATTGTTTCTATATTAATTGGAATTATGGTAGATAAAGGTTTAATTAAAAATATTCAAGAACCCATACAAAACTATTTTCCAGAAATATTAGAGTCTGATGATCCGCAAAAGAAAGAAATTACAATATTTCATTTACTGACCATGACTTCGGGTTTAAAAGTAGGGAATTTCCAAGGATCGAAAAATTGGGTTAAATTCATACTAGGACAACCAATTATACATAAACCAGGTTCAACTTTTCAGTATAATTCAGGAGACTCTCATTTACTAAGTGCGATAATACAAAAAATTTCTGGAATTCCCACCGCTTCATTTGCTGAAAAATATCTATTCCGTCCATTAGGGATAAATAAATACACTTGGCAAAAGGACCCACAAGGAATTCACGGGGGTGGTTTTAGTATTTCGTTAAATTTAGATGATATGGTGAAGATTGGATTGTTGTTTTTAAACGAAGGGCGATTTAATTCAAATCAGGTGATTTCATCCAACTGGCTCATTCAGGCAAAAAGACCATATAAACAAATTAAAACCACAAAAGAAGGAACATATGGATATGGATATCAGCTATGGACTTATGAATATACTAATACTAACACCCCGATTGATTATTACTATGCTAATGGCATATTTGGACAATATATATTTATTGTTCCGAAGTTAAATATTATGGCTGTGGCAAAAAGCCAGCTACGAAATGACCAGCAATCTGCACCGGGACTCTTTTTCCAAGAGTTATTAGGTAGTTGGCTGGATGAGGGAGACATATGAGCAAGCATGCAACGGCAGCCCTTTTTCTTATTCCACTAAAGTACATTTTTGTTCAATAAGAACAGGGGAAACTCTATAATCTGTCGAACAATATACAATAGCCTATTTAGATAAAGGAGGACATTAATTGGAAGAGTATTATTGGGATACCAAACTTGAATACCTCAAAAGAACAAGAGATTTATATTATAACGATGACTATTTAGAGTTTTTAGTGAAATACGTTTGGAAGCTTTCTAAACCTGTAAATATTGTTGATTTTGGTTGTGGATATGGTTATTTAGGACTTAAATTATTACCTCTATTACCAACTGGTTCAAAATATACAGGAATAGATAAAGGGCAACAGCTTATTAATAAGGCGAGAGAGCTTTTTCATAATCTGAAATATGAAACTGAATTCATTGTAGCTGATACAAATGAGATAGAGATTGAGTGTAAGTATGATATTGCTGTTTGCCATGCTTTTCTTTTACATATGTCCGAACCCAAAAGAATGCTTCAAAAAATGGTCAAATCTGTTGTTAACACAGGCAAAATAATTTGTTTTGAACCACACTGGATTTCAAATATGTCATCATACTATGTAAGTGGGTATGAACAAACGCAAATTATCAAACTTGGCATTCTTCAAAAACTATTTGAAGAGGATGTAAAACAAAAAGGAAAAGATGGAAATATAGGAGCAAAAATTCCGTTATATTTAACAGAATTGGGTGTGGAGAACATTGAGTGCAGAATTAGTGATAAAGTTAATTTCCTCAATCCCAATATGAATCAAATAGATAAACAAAAATTGTATAATTCTTTAAAAGAAGAAGGCTTGGGTGAAGAACTTACTAATAGACAAGCCTTTATTGAAGGTTTGAAAAATCGTGGGGTCACATTGAAGGATGCTCAGGAACAGTATGAAGTCGAGCAACTGTTTTCACAAGTATTTAGTTTCGATTCATCTTTAGTATACACACCAAGTATGAAAATTACTTTTGGAGAGGTAAAAAATTGTACTAACATTTATTAATTCTTAACTTTTCTTCAACTACCATGAAAATAAACTTCTGTAATTTAGGGGAAAAGGCAATACTTAAGAAGACGCAGCTCATTCGTCTTTAAAAAAGGGGAGAGCGTCTAATTCAATGGAATATTGTAGGTAGATGGAATGGATTAAGATGCTTCAGGTTCTTGTAATGTAACTGTGTATCCTAAACCCTCAAGTCTTCGTAAGGAATGCCGAACAATGGATTGTTGTCTCTTTCTATCAAAGTAGTCTTCACCTAAGTCTACATACATTTCTTTTCGTGTTAATAGGTAGTAAGATATTCGCAACATGGCATGTGCTACTACAATTCCTGCTCGTTTTTTGCCTTTTCGAGCTGCTGTACGCCTATACAGTGCGCCGAGATAGTTTTTAGATCCTCTTACAGAATGAGCTGCTTCTGTTAATGCTGATCTCAGATATTTGTTTCCTTTCTTGGTTTTAGCTGATTTTCTTTTTCCAGCACTTTCGTTATGACCAGGAACTAATCCTGCCCAAGAACACATATGAGCTGCACTAGGAAATTGCTTTTTCACATCAGTACCAATTTCAGATAAAATTTGTTCCGCCATTCTTGTAGCTATTCCAGGAATAGAATCTAGTCGGTCAATATCATCTTGATGTGTGCTTACTCTTTCAGCTACTTCTTGATCTAACATCTCGATTTGCTCAGTTAAAAAGTCTATATGTTTTAAAATAGTCTTTAACATTAAGCGTTGATGAGAATTAATATATCCCCTTAGGGCTAGCTCCAGTTCTTCTTTTTTCTTTTTCATAGTACGTCGAGCGAAGTTTGATAGAATTTCAGGATCTGCTTCGCCGTTGGCGATAGCGTTAAGCATATCTCGTGAAGAAACACCCATGACATCTGAAACAACAGAACCAAGTTTGATATTTGCACCCTCTAATACTTTCTGTATGCGATTATGTTGTCTAGCGCGTTCTTCAATAATACTTCGACGGTATCGAACTAGTTCTCGGAGTTCTCGCTGATTTCTGTCGGGAATATAACTAGCTTTTAAAAGCCCATGACTAAGGAGTTTAGCAATCCATTCTGCGTCCTTCACATCTGTTTTACGTCCAGGGACCGCCTTCATGTGTTGGGCATTCACAACTAGAAACTCAATATCTTCAGCTTCTAATAAATTCACAATAGGTTTCCAGTAAACACTTGTGCTTTCCATGGCAACATGCGTACAGTTATTCTCCTTAATCCAGTCGACCAACTGTATTAAAAAAATAGTTTTAGTTGAAAACGTTTTAATCTCCTTTCCTTCTGGTGTGATAATGCATGCGGTTATATTGTCCTTATGCACATCCATTCCACATGCTCTTTCAATGACAACATCCATTGAAAAACATCCTTTCTACGGCTCTAATTATTATTGGAGGCTGGTGCAACAATCAGAATAGGATTAATCTACCATGTGTGCTTCCCGTAAGGGAGCGACAGTCAGTGGTGCACCGTGGTCGTTGGAGTCAGACTAACGGATGGGCTCTAACGCACCATAGTTCATCGACCTTCCTCTCCCAGCCGTAGAATCAGTATGGACGGTTTTTCACCATTTTCATTCTCTGTGGTGAAGCGCTGATTTTGCGCTTCATGGATGGCTAACGGGTACTTTATTTGAAGAACATTGAGCTGCTTAGGTAGCTCTTTTTTCTTATTGAACTAAAGGGGCAGGATAGTTGAATAAGAAGGTATTTTTTTAAGACTGTCGAAATATTTAAGATGTAAAGATTTGACGTTGTTCATCTAAGAATAAACGTTCCTAATTTAGTTATCATAAGGAGTGCTTAAATTGACTGTACATAGTAAATTCCCTAATTTAGAAACTGAGAGATTGATTTTGCGGAATGTGGGAAATGAGGATATTGACTTTATTTATCGACACTTCAGCAACGAAAAAGTATGTGAATTTTTATATGATGAAGAATGGTATACGACTAGAAATGAAGCTACAGAGTTTGTTGAATGGAATTCAAATCCTGAAGAAAAAGGATTTAATCGGTGGATATTAGTCGAAAAAAATAATCAGCAACAAATTGGAACGTGTGGATATGATTCTTGGGATAGAACGAACCATATAGCGGAGATAGGCTATGATTTATGGCACGAATATTGGGGACAGGGATATATGAAAGAGGGATTGATAGTTGCTATCGAAAGTGGCTTTAATAATATGGCACTGAATAGAATTAACGCATTTGTAGCTTTGGAAAATATCAATTCTATAAAATTATTAGAAAAGCTAGGATTTAAGAATGAAGGGATTTACAGAGATAAGCATTTATTTAGAGGTAAGTATTATGACCACTACTCTTTTTCTTTGTTAAAAAGAGACTGGAATCAATTCTAAGGTTAATTCAACGATTTGACTAACGATCCCTTTAGTATGTGAATGATTGCACTTAAACTAAAGGAGGCTTTACTACAATAAGGAGTAGGACAATCAATGTGTTCCCATCCTAATGGAGAAATATGTTCCGATAATTTTTCATTAGGATGGGAATTAAATAATTATAAAACTAATCTTTTTTAACTGTATATCTAACTTGTTTAAAGGTTACTATGTCTCCATCTTCAATATCATCTATAGTTTGCAAAAGTTGAACTTTTGGCTTGTAGTCAGTCCTATGAGCATCTTTGATACCATTAATGTCAAGTTTGTAGGATTCATCATTTTTTATTTTTTGTTCAAATACTTTTTTATTGGCAACAAAAATAAAGGTCACTTTATTTTCATCAATTCCCTCAGTCATAAATTCTAATTGATCATCTTTTGTTGTAATCTTTGGTGTTAATAATTCAATACTTCCGTTTCCAGTTTCTCCTTTAGTAACAATTTCAATACCGGC
The DNA here is from genome assembly GCF_055456015.2 of Viridibacillus sp. d25.2. Taxonomy (NCBI): domain Bacteria; kingdom Bacillati; phylum Bacillota; class Bacilli; order Caryophanales; family Caryophanaceae; genus Viridibacillus; species Viridibacillus sp. d25.2. The sequence goes on from NZ_CM196652.1 coordinate 1,326,041, forward strand.
TCTATCACTTGAATCTAAAGAATCTTCTATTTCTCGTTTAGTTTCTTCTATTGTATCTGAACATCCGGATAATATGATTCCAGCAAATAGAATAGAACTTAATCCAATTATCTTTTTCATAAGAACATCCTCCTCAAAAAAATTAGTTTTCGTCAGTAAGGGAATGAATTGTCATATCCACCCCCGTTACGTAGAACATAGATAACGAAATGTAAACATATAACAATTATACCATAATAGGAGGTATCTTATTCTGGCATTTTGACGGGAGCCCTATATAGAAAAAGGATGGAGAATTATATCATAAGTAAATACGATTCTTTAGTAGGGGAAAATATAAATTGATTATTCGTGAATTTAAAGATACTGATGTAGATTTAAAATAAAGATTGATCATTTGCAATGAAGCCCTATAATTTGTAATATAATCCTATAATTTGTAAAAGATATAATGCAATTGCATTGATAAGATGGATTATGACAATTCAACAAACGGGCCATTTTGTGAAAGGTGGCTTGTCTTAGGAGAGGGGATAAAAAAATGATTGAATTATGAAAAATAACCGGGGATAACATAGATGAAGTAATAGCACTAGAAGTTGGAGAAAACCAGAAAGACTTTATAGAAACTACTAACCTCAGAAGCTTTGCAGACGCTCATATGTTGAACGCAGACGGGATACCAGCGACTCCCATTGCCATTTATGCCGATGGAGTTGCGGTCGGATTTTTGATGTATATTTATGATACGACGGATCATGAATCATTTCAAAATGAAGTTTATTACGGGAAGAAGACCTATTTCATTTGGCATTTTATGATGATAAGAGTTGTCAGGGGAAAGGATATGGCAAGCTTGCCTTTGAAAAAATGTTGGCGGATATTGAAAATATCCCATATGGAAGCACAATATGTAGACCTCTTTTATCATAAAAGTAATATCATAGCTAAAGAATTATACGCTTCATTTGGTTTTGTAGAAACAGGCATCATTCAGGATAATTCGGTGCATGCGATTAAAAATCTAGATGGGAAAATAACAGAATCCTTAGTAGAATAGGATCCAAAGAAATGTAAGCTATCAACGTCTTGACCCATAATAAACACAAATATCCAGAAGAAAAAAACGATTTTGTTAACTCGGTCTTAGCAAAAATATAATATTTATACCAATATGACATAAACTCAAAGTTTTTGGTAATTAGACTATAACCTGCTAATGCAATAACAATAACTGATAAGCAGTTGGTTTGGAATAAAGTTTGATCATTTTCTACCTAGTAATTCTAAAACAATCCGATTGCGTTTATGTTGGTAATGGGATTAGAAGAACTTCAAAAAGATAGAAAGAGATTTGAAGGATACATGTGCATTATTGTCTCCTTGTTTAAATTCTTCGTTCCTATACAGGGCTTCTTATTGGATTAACGGGTGCTTAAGTAGAAGATCGTTGAGCTGTTCAGACAGCTCTATTTTTATCCCACTAACGGAGGAAAATAGAAATAAAAAAATATGGATTAGGGGAACCATTTTGAGAGATAGAGGCTCTGTAGTTCTTATAGAAAATAATAAGGTAGCACTAATTAAAAGAGTTAGAGAAGGTTCAGTTTACTTTGTCTTTCCTGGTGGTGGAATTGAAAAAGGTGAAACTCCTGAATCAGCCACAAAAAGAGAGGCTTTTGAAGAATTAGGTGTTAAAGTCAATGTTAACGAGTGCATTTCTAAAGTTGAATTTAACGGTATACAATACTTTTTCTTAGCTAAAATTATTGAAGGTTCTTTTGGTACTGGGCAAGGTAAAGAATACACAGATGAAAATAGAAATAGAGGTACATATCAGCCGATGTGGGTAGACATAGAAAGCCTTTTATCAATAGATGTTAGACCTAAAGAAGTTGTAGAAAGGATATATTTTTTATTCAACTAATGAGGTGCTTTGCTTCAATAAGAAGTAGAGCCTTTTTCTTATTGAACTAACGGGGCAGGATAGTTGAAAAGTGTTGTTGAACTTGTGTTCAACAATCGTGCCAGATTGTTAAAATTGAAGGGAGGTTCTAACTTGGTGTTAGTTGTGGAGATCATACGTCTTTTACTACCACTTGCTATAGTCGGAGCGATTGTGGTTTTTGTAATTAAAAGACTTGAACTTAAATATAAAAAAGGTTCCCTTGGTAAGAAAGAGTCAAAAAATGCTCAGAATTTCTTAGATAGTTTAATTCCATTAGGAATGCTTTTTGGTAGTGCTTTCGGTGTGATTCTTAGCATGTTTTTCCATACAGCTCTGCCAACTTCCATTAGTTTAGGTGCTGGAGTAGGGTTATTATTTGGATATTTTGCTTATGAAATTTACAGTAAGGATAGAGCCAGTTATTCATAAATAGCTATCTTCCCTAATCGGATGCTTCACACACAAAAAAAGTAATTTAAATTTTAAAAAAAGCATAGTTGAATTGATAAGGAAAGAGTTCATTTGAGGAGTTTAATTCAAATGGATTCTTTTATTTTATAAATAATTAAATAAAAATAACATATTATTTTTAACTAAGTTAAAAAACACTTTAACATTATTAATAATTATGTTAAAGTGATATTATCAAAAGTAAAAGGAGGGCATATCCGTGGATATTAACAATATTCCAAACTGGATTTTAGTCTTGGAAAATGAGGATTTAGAGTTTGTTAAAAACTTAGTACTTCATTCAGGTTCTTTAAAAGAGATTGCAAAGGTTTATGAGGTATCTTATCCAACAGTAAGACTTAAACTTGATAGATTAATCAATAAAATAAAAATGAATGATGCCGTAGAAAACGAGGAATTTATTAAATTTATCAAGAGCATGTCGATTGATGATCGCATAAGTGTAGCAGATGCAAAATTAATTATTGAAAAATATAAACAAGAAAGAGATGAGAAGTAATGTCATTAGGGATTTATGGGGTTTTTATTATTGCTGGTATTTTAGCTGTTCAATTCTTCTTTTCAACTAGGAACAATATCTATTGGGGAGCGATTTTACCAGTAGCATATTTTGTATTTTTGACATGGCTGTTTGTAACGAATCATATTGAAAGTAATATGGGCTTTTTCCTCTACCTATTATTAGGGATACTTTTCCTATGTGCAGAATGGAATGGAGGTAGAAAGTATCTTCACGAGAAAAGAAAAAAGGAACTGGATAAAATGAAAACTCACGACATGAAATAGAGAAAATGGGAAGTTGTTAATTATTCGCATAAGTCGGACTAATATATAATAGGTAGAGTTAGAATGAAATTTCTTAATTTAGGCTAAAAGAGTTTTTTGAAAGTAAGAATGTCTTAGTTTATTTCACGAACAGGTGCTTTAGTAGAAAATCTTTGAGCTGTTCAAACAGCTTTTTTATTCAACTAACGAGCAGGTTAGTTGAAGAGTATAGAGTATTGTTTAACTTGTATTCAACAAAAGGGCCATATTGTTGAACAACACCAAAAAATTTGGATATCAATTTTTGGGGGATTTAAGGGGAAATTGAATAGTCAACCTACTAAAAAGAACAAATGCATCGAATCTTTTGATTCGATGCATTTGTTTTATAATCTATTGTATGTTTCATCAAAAGTTCCAAACGCTCTGGAATACCTTCATTAATAAAACGATTATCTTTTGTAGCCGTTTTAGACTATGTTAATAACATCACTAGTCTTTTATAAAGTATATCGTTCCATTAAGGAATTTAATTCACGATTTAAATCCGTTAGTTTTTCAGCAGCATTAGCAACATCAGCAATTGCTTTAATTTGCTCATCTATGGAAGAAGCAATTTCCTGCACTGAAGCGGCATTCTGTTCTGATACGCTGGACGCACTTTCGATTCCTTCACTCATCAAGTTATTATAGGATGTCATAACGTCCATTTCTTTACTAACTGCTAATATTGATTCTACAATTTGTTTAACAGAATCAGACATCTGATTGAATTTACTTTGTGTTAGAACTACATCATCATTTAACTTTTTAGCAGTCTTCATTGTTCCTTCTACAGTTTCAACTGTTTTAGTAGTTTCTGAAACAATGGATGAAACCACTCCTTGTACTTGGTGAGTTGCATTTTTTGATTGTTCTGCTAATTTCCTTATTTCATCGGCAACAACTGAAAATCCTTTACCATACTCACCTGCTCTTGCTGCTTCAATACTCGCATTTAAAGCTAGTAAATTTGTCTGTTCGGCGATCGTTACAATTGTTTCCATTACCTGTGTAATTTGATTTATTTTACCATTTAAATTTTTAATTTCATAACTGACTTCTTGTGATGCTGCTAACGAATCAGTATTTGATTGTTGTAATTGATGAACTATTTCAATTCCCTCGGATGATATTTTTTCTGCATGTTTTGTAATGTCGTACATAACTTTACTTTGTTTTTCCATGGTTTCTATAGAACTTGATAATAGCTCTACTGTTCGGTTTATCTTGTCCAAATCATGGGCTTGTTCTTGTGTACCAGTAGCAATTTCGGTAATTGCTCTACCAACTTCATCACTACTAGCAGATGTTTCTTCTGAAATTGCTGATAAGCTAGTAGCTGAATCCAATAATTGCTCACTAGTATTTTTAGTCTTTTCAACGAGCGTGCTTAATTGCTGTGACATTTTATTAAAAGCAATCGCAAGTTGTCCAATTTCATCACTTGATTCAGGTAGGTGGGTAACAATTATATGACCATCAGCAATTTTTGTAGATGCTTCAGCTACCTCTTTTAATGTATTTACCTTCCTCCGAATAACTAAATAAAAAACAAGTGAACTTAAAATAATGAGTACAACTGTTGCACCAAAGATAATATATCGTAAAATGTTTAATTCTCCATAAAATTCATCTTGAAAAACAGCAATTCCAATAGTCCAACCCCAAGGCTCAAAATATTCTGTATAGGCTGTTTTATCTTTAAAAGAACCATCTGGCTGTTTGTCATTATAAACGACATAGCGATCTGATTCATTTTTGGACTTGCCGCCTGCAACTATCTTTTCTCGATTACTTCTGTTTAGTTCATCGGCAGGAGCTCCACCTATTTTAGAAGGATGGAGTTGTAACACTAAATCCTCGTCAAAAGCTAAAATATAACCATTTTCTTTGTAAGTAAAACGGGACTTTTGATAATCGTACTCTCCATTTTCATTTACTGGTCCATTTAGAATAATTCTCGCTTGTTCTTTTCCTTCTTCTAGTGTTATTTTGCCAATTTCCACTTCTTTATTAATCAATTCTAATGAAGTATAGGCCCCCTCGACAATGCTTTGTAGTTCTCTTTCACCTGAGTCTAAGAGCTGACTTTTGGCAACAAAATAACTTGTTGAGCCAATAATCACAACTGTCACAAGTATAATAGCTGTGATTAGTAGCATTAACTTCCCTGAGATGCTTCGTAACTGTAAATTTATCTTCTTCATTTGCTTTCCCCCACAACTATATATAGTTATATTTCGACAATAATCTACACAATTCAATAATATCAAAATTATTTTTTATATTTGGCTAATTTGGCTAATATATCTATGAATGCTAGAAGCGGATTCTTCTTATTATTAGGTTGAGTGTGATTCCATAATTTACTAGGTCGGCTGAAGTTTGCAAAAAAAATCACAAAAGTCAATAGATTAAAAAAGGTTAACATTGGTGATTATAAAAGTACATGCTTAAAAGTTAATGAAAAAGCCGATTGTAGATAGCTTTAAAGAGGGCAATGCATATCATTTAATAACAATAAGTAGTATGTAAATTGCACTGAAACAGAAATTTGAAGAAAAAGTGTAGTAAATGAGAGTATTCTAGTTATACTATAAACTGTGAAATATAAAAAAATAGCCCAATCTTAAATTGCATAGGTCTTATTAATTTCTAAGTAAATTAAAAAACCTGAGCAAATCGCCCAGGTCTAAATTAATCCTTATGCATTAATTTTAAAATGAAACTTACAACAAAGATCAACACGATGGAACCAATTAAAGCCGGGATAATATAGAAGTCACTTAGTGTAGGCCCCCACTTACCTAATAATTTCCCACCTATCCAAGCACCAATAATACCTGCAATAATATTACCAATAATTCCACCTGGGATATCCTTACCAATAATCAGGCTCGCTACCCATCCTAAAATACCGCCGATAATAAGAAACCAAATAAAACTAAACATGTTAAACCTCCTTTAATATTTATTATTCCCATATCAGCTAAAAATATAAATACGAATTAAAACGCTTTCGATTAATAAATTTCTTTGCATTTCTTTACTTATTAATGACAGAAAATTCTATCGAATGGAGAGGTTTAAGTTATGTAGTTATTTTATTGTCCTGTGCGATTTATTTGCATAATCAACAGTTGCTAAAAAAGCTAATTAAAATTTGGGGACTTAACTTAAATGTGCGAGTTCGAATTAAACAACTATATTATTCGTTTGATTCGCTAAATTTATATTAGATACGCATATATTAAAAGAACTTTAAAGGAGATACTACATTCACAAGTAGTATCTCCCTTTGATTTTTTACGGCAAAATTTAATAACTTTATTATTTCTAAAGTAATAATATTAACCTACAAGCTCCATTGGATAAGTTACCATCACCATTACAAGTGTTAACTTTTTTCAACCACATAAAGTTACTTATAATATTAAACATTATTGGCAAAACTAAAAAGTACCAATAAAAAATGATATGCAACTAGTATAATGTTATTTTTTTTGCCGATGAATGTCATCAGTTTAAAAAACATGTAACTAATTTTCAATTATTATTAAAAGTTGCAGAGTGGCCTCTGTCATAATAGCCACTGTAGCTACATTCCTTGGCTTTTTACTTTAGTTTATATACATGATAAATCAGAACAAGAGCCGATTAAAAATTAGTTAAAAAGGAGAATAGCTAAAGTTGCTTCTTCCATTGTGTTCTATATTATTGCGATTGTAGCTTTCTTTTCAGGAAGAGCATTTAAAAAGCCCAAAACAAAATAATTATGTAGAAAGTAGTGGAATGGTATGGAATCGGCTAAAAAACCAATAGATATAAAAACCTTGAGGGAATTATTTCAAAAGTCTGCGGATGTTCATTTTCAATCGTATACATTCCATCAACATAGAGTGCATTTCATTACATGTGATGCAATGATTGATCAACAGCTATTAAATGAAGTTATTGTCCAAAGAGTTCAAAATGTCATAGCAAACTTAGCTGAGGAATCTTTGGAAGATGCAGTATTAGCTAAATTATATATACCAAGTATATTAAAAGTAGAAGATAAAGAAGACGCCATATTACGTGTGTTTACCGGCCATCTACTAATTTATTTTGAGGATGAATTCCTCTTATTTTCTAGCAATATTGCTAAAAAGCCGAATAGGAAACCTGAAGAGACACGTATGGAGATGGTAATAAAAGGACCAAGAGATAACTTCATTGAAGATATATCAGTTAATATAGCTATTATAAGGAAGAGATTACCTACAAATTCATTGAGCGTAGAAAAATTCGAATTGGGAGATCGTTCAAAAACGTCAGTAGCCGTCCTTTATTTTGATGATATTGCCAATAAACAAATATTGCATGAAATCAAAAATGAATTAAAAAAAGTCGATACAGATATCGTTTGGAGCGGGAATTTGTTAATGGAACGTATTATTACAAGTGGGATGCTCCTTCCAAGGATAGATTATACAGGTAGACCAGATCATGCTATTCAATCTCTTGTCAGAGGACGTTTTATTATTCTAGTAGACGGGACAGCTTATGCTGTCATCACGCCAGTCAATATGTTGTTACTCTTAAAGTCGGGTGAGGATAACGAGAATACCACCGTCTTTAGTTCATTTGAACGGGTATTGCGTGTATTAAGTTTATTAATTGGATTACTTCTACCGTCCTTTTTTCTCGCTTTAACGACCTTTCATCAAAATCAGTTACCACTCCAATTGCTAGCGACAATAGTCCAATTAAATACAGGTTTACCACTTCCAACCGCAATCGAAATGCTACTTATGCTACTCATGTTTGAGTTGTTCCGTGAAGCTGGCATGCGCCTTCCAACAGCCATAGGTGGAACAATTAGTGTGGTTGGTGGGCTAATTATAGGAGATGCTGCCATTCGAGCAGGGGTAACAAGTCCAGCAATTATTGTGGTTATAGCTATTTCAACCATTTCAACATTTACGTTAATAAATGAGTCACTTGTTACTGCAATAAGTGTCTTACGTATTTGTTTCATCGTAGCTACTGCGTTTTTAGGTTTTTTTGGTTTTTTTATGTCACTTTTCTTTACGCTCTTTTATTTATCAAGTATACGAACATTTGGTGTACCCTACATGAATATTGCAACAGATTTAAGTTGGTCAACAATCACAAAATCCCTATTTCGACTGCCACAAAAATATTATAATAAACGTCCAAATATGTTAGATCCTCAAGATAAATCGCGGACAAAAGAGGACAAAAATGAATAAGGGACTATTGATAATAGTAATCATACTCTCGACTCTTCTCACGGGTTGTTGGGATGTAAACGATCCTGAACAGATGTTATATATTCATGGTATGGGTGTTGATTTCAAGGACGGACAGTATGAAGTATATGCTCAAATTATTGATTTTTCTAATACTGCTAAAAATGAACAAACAGTTAATAAGCCTACGCAGTCTGAAGTTGGGTATGCCACAGGTAAAACCGTTAATGAAGCGGTTTTTAAATTATATCATTCTTTGGATTCTAAGGTTCTTTGGGGCTTTTTTTCGTATATCATTTTCTCTGAAGAAGCTTTGAAAAACGAAAGAGCCAATCAAATTATTGACACTTTTATTCGATATAGAGAAACGAGATATCAAATTTGGATGTACGGTACTATGGGGTCTGTAAAAGATGTACTGTTAACCACACCGAACCTCAATAAATCCCTTATATTATCAGAGTTAGGAAATCCAAAGAATTCTTATGAACAAGAATCCTTTATTAAACCAATCGATTTTCGAACATTGATAATTGGACTGAATGAGCCAAATCATGAAGTAAGTATACCTTTCGTTTCTATCAAAGAATGGGAGACGGAACAAGAGGTCAAAAATGAGGCTGTATTATCGGGAGTTGGTGTGCTTTCTCCTCATGAGTTTAAAGGTTTTATCCCAGCAAAACAGGCACGAGGATTACAATGGATGTCGGAAGATACAAAGAGAGGAGAAGTTACGACCACAGTAGGTTCGAATAATGAACAACACTTCACAGTGGTAATTGATAAAGTAAAGGTAAAAGTGAAACCCATCGTTAGTGAAGATAAAGTGAAGTTTGATATAGATATAAAACTCAATGCGAACATTGGTGAGTTCCAGAAAAAAGTACCAATCGATCAAATTCGCAAAGAGGTAATAAAAGAAGTTGAAAAAGAAATTAAAGATACTTATAAAGAGGCGTTGGAAAATGATGCAGACATCTATCGATTATCAGAGTACTTATATCGGGAAAATGTAAGGGCGTGGAAAAAGTTTCAGAAGAACGGAAAAGTGGAGTTAAATGAGGATTCCATGAAGCTCAGTGTAAAAATCAATAAATTCAAAACCCAAAGAAAATCATTTAAAGAGACGATTGATAAATAAAGTCTTAGAAAACATTCCTTTACAACTTCTGTACATGAGAGCTTTGCTGAAAGTGGAATAAGCTAAGAACTAATAATTATGTTTGGAATATAGAGGGATTTAAAGAGTGGCAAGCTGTATTATAAGCTGTCACTCTTTCTTTAGTTATGGATGTTTTGGATTTAATATTTCTAATACAGAGAATTTGTTGTTAATTATGGATATGTGATATTTCTATTCTACTTCGGCTATGCTACGATAGGTTTTGTTGGAAAATTTAGTTTTTTAAAATGATACTAAGTACATATAGGGAGGAATACTTTTATGACAAAAACAACCTTCGCATTAATAGGAACAGGCGTTGTTGGAGAGCGAATCATTAATCAGATTTTGGCTAATTCTAATTGTGAAATTGTGTCTGTATTCGATGAGAACAAAATAAGGTTACAGGAAATTGCAACAAAGTATCATCTTCCAGTTGCCCAAAACTTAGACGAGCTTTTGGCAACAAAACCAACTTGGGTTTATATCGGGACTCCTCCTGTCAGTCATGCATCTTTAGCTGAAAAAATAGCTGAGCTTGGTTTGAATATTCTTTCCGAAAAGCCACTTGCTCATGATATGGAAGACGGAATGAAGATGGTAACAGCAGCAGCTAATGCAAATGTGCATACAGCGATGCATTTTCCGCTAATGTACAGTCCGTCAGTACATAGTTTAAAACAAGAAATTATGACAGCTTCACTTGGTGAAATTGTTCGAATTGAACTACATACGTATTTTCCAGAGTGGCCACGAAAATGGCAGCAAAATCCGTGGATTGCTTCGAGAGAGCAAGGTGGTTTTATAAGAGAAATTTTCCCACATTATCTTCAAGTGATGAATCACTTATTTGGCGATTTAACGATTCTTTCTCACGAGACTACCTATCCACAAGATTTAGAATTATGTGAAACAGGAATATCAGCTTTAGCTAAAACAGAAAGTGGTATCCCTATTGTGCTGAATGGCTTATCAGGAATCGGACAGCAAGAACGTATAGATTTCAAGATTTTCGGTACGAAAAAAGTAATTACACTTCGAAATTGGTCGGAGCTATGGGTAAGCAGGATAAATGAAGAGGCTGTCCAAATGATACCAGCTATAGAGCCTATTACACTACTAGATGCTTGTCATAGCTTGTTAAATGGCGGAGAGGCACAGACAGTTTCATTTGCAGAAGGTTTAAAGGTGCAAAATTGGATTGACCAGTTATTAAAATAAAACCATAGTTGGTATACTAAACAAACAATGCGGAAAAATTAGTCCAGTTCTTAAACTTCTTAGGAGATTACTATTTGATGCCAATAAAGTAGTATCAGGACTTATGTTAAAAAATTCACGTGAAGTGATTGTAGAGTTGTTGAACTTAAATATTTCACAGTTAATATTCGCCAAAAACGTCACTTGAACATTCGCATCACATTAAATAGGGTCAGTCCCTATTTAATGTGATGCTTTTTTGTTAGAGGCTTTATTAACAAGTTTTAAAGATATAAATATTTTGTTTTATATACACCAAGATTATGAAAAAGTATAAAGTGTGGTATTGTTTACCGCGTATTTTTTTGCAACCAATGTCTAATGAAAACAATAAATTATTATATTTAAATAATTTATTGTTTTGGTATAATTATTGATGAATTAGTTTAATTTCAACTAAATATTACATTATTAGGTATGTATAAAGTGAATATTCAAAAAAATAAATTAATAACTAATGAATATTCGTTTTTTGAGTATAATGTTATAATGCAGTGGGAGATACTTTACATATCAAGTTTATTTTGATAATATCTGTAGAGAAAAATTTGAGATAAATGACTTAAATTGAGTTAGTTCATTTAGAATTAGTTCTTACTTTAACTAAAAAAATTTTAAATATGTAGGAGGATAAATATGAACTTTGTTTTTTTAGTTACAGGTTTACTTTTTATATTTTTGATGGGTTATATATTTAGTTATAACCGAAAAGATATACGAGTACGTCCGATTGCAATGATGATAATAGCGCAGTTAGCGCTAAGTTTCTTTATACTTAACACAACAATTGGTTTGAGCATTATTGGCGCTGTATCAAAATTATTTGATACTTTAATGGGATACGGTGTAGAAGGTGTAAACTTTGTATTTGGTGGTATGGAAAATCAGCCAGGAGCTGTATTTTTCTTAAACGTACTATTACCAATCGTTTTCATCTCTGTCCTTATTGGAATATTAAATTTCATTAAGGTACTTCCAATCTTTATTAAATATGTAGGGATTGCTATGAGTAAACTAAACGGTATGGGTAAGTTAGAAAACTATATAGCTGTATCATCTGCATTGTTTGGACAATCAGAGGTATTTTTAACTACGAAAGAACAGTTAAACAAAATTTCTAAACGACGTTTGTATACGTTGTGTACTTCTGCGATGAGTGCTGTAAGCGTTTCCGTAATCGGCGCATACATGACTATGTTAGAACCTAAATATGTTGTAGTAGGGATTATCATCAATATTTTCTCAGCATTGATTGTTGCGAACTTATTGAATCCTTATGAGTTAAAACCAGAGGAAGATTATACGGTAATCAGTGATGAAGCTGAACACAAAGAAAAAGAATCTTTCTTCCAAATGATCAGTGAAGCAATTATGGATGGATTTAAAGTAGCGGTTATTGTAGGTGCTATGTTGATTGGATTTATTGCATTAATGGCAATGATTAACAATCTATTTGATCTAGTATTCCACATTTCATTCCAAGATATCCTTGGTTATGTGTTTGCTCCAATTGCTTTCATCATGGGTATTCCTTGGTCTGAGGCTGTTACAGCAGGTGGTATTATGGCGACTAAACTTGTAACGAATGAATTCGTAGCGATTCTTAGTTTCCAAGATATTGAAGCGAACTTATCAGATAAAACAGAAGCAATGGTATCTGTATTCTTAGTAAGTTTTGCAAACTTTAGTTCAATTGGGATTATTACAGGTGCAGTTAAAGCCCTAAATGATAAACGAGGATCAGAAGTTGCATCATTTGGTCTGAAATTACTCTTCGGATCAACGCTTGCATCTATCTTATCTGCTACAATAGTTGGTCTATTTATTTAATTAGCTTTGTTAAATACTGTTACAATTTGTATTTGATGATAGGTGTGAACAATTCAAAAGTCCAGCCAGAAATTTCTGGTTGGCCTTTTTATTTTTTTACTATTATTTCTCTAAAAGTTATATTCATCAAGCATTGAAGGGAAAGTGTTTTCCAGTTATACTGTTTGGCGTTTTTTCTATATAATGGAGATAATACTTATGAAAAGGGGACTAACAATGACACAATATCATTCAAGAGCAGATGTTAAGGTTGAAGAAACATGGAATCTCCAACATATTTATCCGAGTATGGAGACATGGGAGCGGGATTATCAATCAGTTTTAAAGGAGACTGAAAAATTAAAGCAATACGATGGGGAAATTAATAGTGCTCAGTCACTTTACGATTATTTAACTCTAAGTGAGGAACTTGGCTACAAGTATAAGAAGCTCTATGTATACGCTATGCTTCAGTCAGACCTTGACACAAGGGTACCAGCATCACAGGCTTTAGTAGATCGTTCGAGTCAATTAGGGCAAAAAATAAGCAGTGCCACTTCGTTTTTCATGCCGTTTTTATTAAGCCTTGAGGAAGATAGATTGAAATCATACATAGAAGAGATTCAGGGGCTTCGCTACTTCGAGGATGATTTACTGGATTCATACAGATATAAGGTACATGTACTAAATAAGGATCAAGAAGCGATTCTATCCAAACTCGGAGAAGCACTTTCTTCTCCGCAAAAAACATTTGGTATGATCAATAATGCCGATATCAAGTTTGGTATGGTTACAAACGATGAAGGAGAAAAAGTGGAGCTTACTCGGGGGATGTACAGCAAATTAACGGAAGATTTGAATCGCGATAAACGAAAAGAAGCCTATAAAGCGTATTATCAGCCATATTTGCAATTACAAAATACGATTGCTAGTACACTGTCATCTGCTATTAAAAACAATGTGACACTTGCAAAGACTAGAAACTATCCATCAGCTCTTGAGAAATCACTGTTCTCTGATGAAGTACCGACAACGGTTTATGAGAATTTAATCGCAGCTACGAAAGCGAATATCCAACCGATGTATGACTATATAAAATTACGTAAGAAGATTTTAGGTGTTGAAGAGTTACGTGCTTATGATTTAAACGTGCCACTCGTTCACGAGGCGAAAGAAGAAATTTCCTACGAGGATGCATTTTCTATCATGCTTGAAGCGCTTAAACCACTCGGGGATGAATATGTGTCAACACTTGCAGATTTTAAGAAAAATCGTTATTACGATGTAAGAGAAACACCTGGAAAACGCTCGGGGGCTTATAATATGGGGTTGTATGGTGTTCATCCGTTCGTTCTACTAAATCATCATGATGATTTAGACAGTTTGTTTACGCTAGCTCATGAATCAGGCCATGCGATGCATTCCTATTATAGCTCAAAATACCAACCGCAAATCAGTGCGGGATATTCAATTTTCGTTGCCGAAGTGGCTTCAACTGTTAATGAAATTCTCCTAATTCGTTATCTATTAAAGACTACAACCGATGAAAATAAGAAAAAGTATCTTCTGAATCACTTCATAGATAGTTTTAAACGCACGTTTTTCACGCAAGTTATGTTTGGTGAGTTCGAAAAAATCACACATGAAAAAGCTGAAAATGATGAACCATTAAACGCAGAAACCTTTAATAACGTTTTTGAAAAGATTTTCCGCGAATATAATGGTGTAGATCTTGTTTTAGATAAAGAAGTGAAGTATGGCTGGTCACGCATTCCTCATTTCTATCGTCCTTTCTACGTATATAAATACGCGACAGGTTATGCATCTGCAATCGATATTGCTGATCGAATTCTATCTGGAGAAGAAGGTACACTTGAAAACTACTTAAACTTCTTAAAAAGCGGTAGTTCCGAGTATCCACTTGAATTATTGAAGAAAACTGGCGTGGATCTCACGAAACCAGAACCAATTGAAAATGCATTGAAGATATTCAGTGAGCTTGTAGAAGAATTCGGTAAATTATCTCAACAATAATAGGAAATAAAATTGTTATTGATTAAATCGAAAGCTTTAAACTACGAGTTCTAAAGTGCATTTATTAAAGAATGGACTCTAGCTCCGGGTGAAAGGAAATTCAGAAAACCAATAATAATAGATGTATCTAACTAGAGAACAGTTACATTAACAAGTAGCTGTTCTTTTTTATTTTTAAATGAATTCAATTTTACTAGCTCTGTCTTCCATATACACATGGAGGATTGGGCTTTTTATAATGATTTTTAAGTCAATGGAGTTTTTTGGAAATAGGATAAGTTCTGAGGTGATCTTAAGTTGAGTACGGATAATGTTTTAAGGTTCCTGTAAGGTTAGCATTAATATGACGTAAGATTAGCAAGCTATACTGGTTATTATACAAAATAAAGAATTTTAAAGGAGATATACATGAATCCATCCATTACACAAAAAGAAAGAATTATTTCATTGGACATTATACGTGGACTTGCTCTTTTTGGCATACTACTTATTAATGTTGGAGCGTTTATAGTTATTACAGAAGGTGGCGCCTTGCCAGACTACAGTGGCGTTAATGGAATTATTAGTACATTGATAACAATCCTAGTTGAAAAAAAATTCTTTTCTATTTTTTCTTTTCTATTTGGAGTTGGTCTATATATTTTCGCTTCAAGAGCGGAAAGTCGTGGAGATAAACCTACATTGCGAATGGTACGACGTTTACTAGCCCTCTTACTTCTTGGAATTGTCCACTTTTTTATCTTTTGGGGCACAATATTACCGATATACTCAATCGTAGGGTTAATATTAATTCCATTTTATGCCACGAAGGTTGCTACAGTGAAAAAGTGGTTTGTTGGTATTGTAACTATTTACGTATTTTCTTTGATAGTGAAGGTTTTCTTTCCAACTATTAAAATAGTCTCACCTATACTAGATTTCTTTTCTAATGATTTTATACTAATCTTTATCATGTTTTTAGCTGGGTTTTTAACCGCTAAATCAGGATGGCTAGTACAGATAAAAGAATTGTCAAAACAGATTAGACTAATTCAAATGATAACTTTCGTATTGTTCATTATTTCCTCTATATGCATTTGGTATGCTGAGCAAAGCGGTTATAATAATATGAAATTATTTGTTGAATTAGGAGTAATTCCAACAACACTGTTTTACTTATCAACTTTATTTTTAATGTTAGAAAATAAACGTATCGAAAAAGTATTGAAACCAATTGCACGTGTGGGACAAATGGCATTTACAAATTATATTGCACAAAGCATTATAGGGACGATAATCATTTCACTAATTGGCCTCGAAGTCGTTTCGCCAAAGGATGCTGTTTATATCGCAATCATGATTTATGTTATCCAAATTATTTTCAGTAATATCTGGTTCAAGTTCTTTCCTATGGGACCATTGGAGAAAGTATGGCGCTATATGACATACGGAAAGAAGAGATAAAATAACAAGTCCAATCTAGGAAGCAATTCATTATATACTATTATATACAGGTTAAAAGAATAAAGAAGGTAAGGCTAGAAATGGGTTGAAATATAGTAAGTGTTAAAGAGTGATAGACTTTAGTGGTCATCGCTCTTTTTCACTTCCCACTATTTTCTATTATACTAGATTAGTATATTAAGTTTTTTAAATGAAACGGGGTTTAAATGAATGGAGTTAAATGTATTTCAGCAATGGGTGAAGGATTACTATAAAGAACGAGGTTGGTCTGATCTCAATATTTTTACAAGAATAGGCTTCTTAGCGGAAGAAACAGGTGAAGTAGCACGTGCAATTAGAGCAATTGAAATTGGACGAGATCGCCCGGATGAAGTAATAAGTTCCTACGAGGAAAAAAAACAAGAATTAGTGGAAGAGCTTGGCGATGTCTTAGGGAATATTATTGTTATCGCAAATAAATATGATATACCCCTCGAAGAAGTTTTTAATGCTCATCAAGAAAAACTACATAAACGTTACAAAGGATAAGGCTAATAGGGACTGTAAATGCACCGTACAGTTTATAGTGTCTACAATTGAACTATGTTGATTTGTATTAGCACTTTATTGGTTCTCACAGTAAAAAACAAAGCCACTCATAATGAAGTGGCTTTGTTTTATTGCTCAAGCTTTGACTAGTTATGCAATGATGCTAGGCTATTTTTGACCACTAATAGCAGTTTCTAAAATATACTCTGGCTTTCCAATAATTCATTTTAACTTCAGGTTGTATAACTCTACTGTTTACACATTCACCATGAACTTTTTTTTCTCCATTGTTCGATTCGAATAATAAACCATCTATTTCACTTACATTAACTTCATCCTCGAAATCAAGGATACCATTAATGTTTTCTTCATTTTTAACAATTTTATTTTTCATGTGTTACTCCTTTCTGACTAACTTGGATTACTAAGCGATAATAAGATTTTAGTTGACCAATGTTTTTCCATACACTCAATTGCTTACTTTAATGACTCAACACAATCCATACCTCTCACCCTTTAATCGAATAATAACAGCCCTGCTTAGCTAAATCCTGTCCATCTATGCTTTGTTTAGACAATATCGTATGTGTTTTTTTGAAGAGTACCTTTTACGTAAGAAGTAACTCTGTTTGATGATTGGATGCGCTAACGAAGTTGTTTTCACATTAATATATTTTGCCTGCGTAGTTGTTGTTCCTATTGCAACTCTTTTTTTATATCTGTTGTTCCATAACAATTTGATGAAATGGAAAATAAGACAAATGAACCTTCTATGAATACCCACTTTTGCTTACTTTTAGCCAAATTCTTTTGAAATTTCGGAAGATAAATAAAAAGACCGTTCAAATTGAACGGTCTAACATCAATGTATTTAAATAATGTAAAACTAATTGTAAATGAGATGAAAACTACGTAATATTTTTATTGCACTCTAATTGCCTTTGGATTCCAGACCTATCAATCTGAATCCAATACTCTTAAATTTTTTCATCTTCTATTCTACACACTGCACTTGCCATTTGAATTACTGGGATCCTGATCCCTTATAAATACACGTCAAATTTAATTGTCGTAAAAATAAACGTATGTTCTATTCGTTGCTGAAAAAATCCTTTTCAATATTCAAAGGATCAAAAAATAAAAGATAGCCATTATATACTGTAGATAAGCCAAAGCGCTGTCGATATCTATCTATAGCGCTATATAAGTATTGTGGGGTTATTTCTAGATAAGTGCAAATGTCTTCTTCGGTTCTGTGATCAGCTACATAGCATTCAATTAATTTATCCAAGGAAACTATCTTTTCATAACCCCATCTTCTAGCTGTAAGTTCTAATTTTTGATTGCTGACACTTTCTAAATTCGTAATGTCTCCATAAGTTGTTTCATAATGTCCAATCTCTTCTGCTAAAACACAATGTTTTTCGTAAAGGCTTAGTCGGTTATTTATTATGATTTGTTTATCTATATAGAGTCCGGATAGCCCTGTCGGCATTAACAAGGATTCTTTGAATGTTAAATGTCTATATTGCGACATAAGTGATTCGTATAACATTAATTCACCTCACTATTTACGTTGTGATTTAATAAAATCTATGTAGTTTTTGATAACCTCCATTTCTTCCTCAGTTACATCATCATCTATATGTGCTGCAATGGTCTCTATCGTTTTTTCTTTTAATGATAATTCTTTATGAGTTGCAAATGATGGGTCAATTCTTGACTTTTCTACGTTTAAGGCAGCGGCCATCTTCTCTACATTGCTAATATTAATGAGCGTTTTGCAATTTAAATAATCAGAAAGCGTACTTTTTGAAATACCAGATAGCTCACTAAGCTTGATTTGATTTAAACCGTTCTTTTTAAGGAGATCTTTAATATTTTTGGCAATCTCCTTTTTAAGAGGTAAATCTCTGTCTAACATATTATTTCCTCCAATTACCTAAAATAGTTAAATTAATCATAATCGATTACACTTTTATGTGCAATTAAAATTCCGGGAATAATCGGAAATAATATAGATAATTCGAAAATAATCGTTTTACATTCCGAGAAAAATCGGATAATATACAACTACATAGAAATAGTGAATTGATAGAAGAATACAATCAGTTCCTTACAGGAATAATAGATGTAGCTACTCTATTCGTACTTGGCAAATTATCATACACATTTTTAACAAATTACATTTGGGAGGTAGTAGCATGAAGCAATTTAATCGCTTAGAAAAGATGGATTTTATAGAAAATGATGCGCAAGAAGAGGATGAAGTAATCCATCTTAAAGGTAAACTATTATGCAAAGTATTTCGTAAAGCTAAAGTTGGCGACTACATTCGTTTCCATAACCTACACCGTTCAGATGAGTTTAAAGTAAATACAATAAACGGGAAATTGTATAAAGTGTTCAAGTCAGGTGGGTATGAAGATGGGGGAGTGTATTTTGATGAAGAAGGAATTGAAAGAGATGTCCTTGGTTGGGAGAGAGACCCGATTCCAGATGTATATGAAATATGCGGTGTGTATGAAAAGGCACCTTATATTCCTTCAAAAACTGTTAACAATCAACAAGATACCTTAACTAAAGAAAGGCTGAGTGAAATTGTAAACAGAATACAACAGCTTTATATGTATAAAGAGACCTATCAGCCGCAGGTAATCAATTATTACTTTGGACTTGATAGTGCGAGTATACAGATCACAGAAGATGCTTTTCTTTCAATTTTTTCAGATTATACATTCGAAAATTATGATGATCAGTATATGAAATTAACCGCTCTGATATATGGTGTTGAATTATTTTGTCTGCAAGAAAAATAACTTTAAATAGTCTCTTAGTCGTCAAGTGTAAAGAGTAAAATAAGCTTGTCTTGTTGAAATCGAATTTAATCATGCTAATTAACAAGAAGTGCATTTGAAAAAATTTGTAATGATTTTGATATGATCAAAGGTGCTATTCGTGTCATTTTTGATTAGATTAAGTTTGCATAAAAAGATTCTTCTATAAAAATAAAAAAGAGTAGCAGTGCTCCTCTTTTCAGTATGTCGACAAAAGGCATTCAGAGTGTTCACATCCTGAATGTCTTTTGTTATTTTTATATATTTTAAGTATTGGAGGCCCTCTGTTATAGATAAAATACTCTTTGAGTGTTAACTTGTCCTCTATTTTTGAACTTTGCCAAGTACAATTGCCGAGTTTCTTTAAATTCACAGCCAGTAAGCATCTCTGTAAGGACACTCTTTAGACCTTTTAAAGTTTCCACCGCATCTTCATTTTTCCCAAAAGATGTTCTTGAGAAACTATTGAATCCAAAGCAATCATTTCAATTTGATCTCTGTCAGGATTTTATTATTATTTTCTATCACCTCAAAAGATTTGTATATTACATGTGTAGTTGATTGGAGCGAAGGTGGCGACTCCTGCGGGAAAAGCGAGACAGTCCAAGACCCTGCAGGAGCATAGCGACGAAGCGACTTGGCGTCCGCCCGCGGAAAGCGTCCACCGTAGCGGAAATCAACGGTCTTTTCGATTTTTTAAAAAGAAAAAAGACCGAGATAAACTCGAATTTCTTCGGGTTTATCTATAGTCTGAAAAGAGTAGCAATGCTACTCTTTTTTTCGTATCTTTTAAATATAGGCACTATACAACTATATCGTATTTGGTAGTAAAATGTCAGTTTCATAAAAAATTAAGAATATTATGTAATTATATTCAAAGAGTTATATAATGATAAAGGTAGAGTCATCGATTTTGGATTGTACAAAACCAATAGAAGGATAATTTAGGAGGATGTTTAAATGGCGAAACATAATTATAAATTTGTAAAACCAGCTGCATCATTAATATTAGGAGCAACCGTTTTAATAGGTTCTCTTGCAACGACGGAATCAGCGGATGCTGCCTCTTCAAAATATCAAGTTTCTAATAGTAAATTAGTAGTTAAAAAAACGGGTAAATCTGTAAAAGGTTATAAGCAATATAACAGTAAACTTTACAAAGACGGCAAGCTATATACAGGATTAAAAGGTGGCATTTATTATAAAGGTGGCAAAAAGGGTACTGCTAAATACAAAGGAGTGTATTACTCAAAAGGACGAGCTTATACAGGATTGAAAAACAACACTTACTATAAAGAGGGCAAAGTGGCGACAGGCTGGTATGGTAAAGGCGAAGCTCGCACCTATTATGTGAAGGGCAAACCGCTAACAGGAATAGCTGCCGGTACGGGCCGATATTTTAAAAAAGGTAAATTAAGTACAGGTTGGTATGGTGACGGAGCCAAACGCACTTATTATGTGCAGGGCAAGCCATTAACAGGGGTCTCAGAAAAAACTGGACGTTACTTTGTCAAAGGTAAGTTAAATGTAGGCTTAGCTCTATATAAAGAAAAATTATATAACGGTGACAAGCCGAATACAGGTGTCATTAAATACAAAGACATCTGGTATAAAGATTCTACGATTGCGAACGGCAAAATCAAAACACCTGATGGCAAAGAAATTACAGTAGTTAATGGCGTAGAAAAGAACTACTCATTATCAATCATGCATACAAATGACACGCATGCTCATTTAGACAAAGCGGCAAAAAGAGCAGCTGCAATCAAAAATATTAGAGCCGAAAACCCAAATGCATTACTACTTGATGCAGGTGATGTATTCAGTGGAACGTTGTATTTCAATGAATTTAAAGGACAAGCAGACCTGAAGTTGATGAATTTAATGGGTTATGATGCCATGACTTTTGGTAATCATGAGTTCGATTTAGGTTCAAGTCCAGAAGGGCATCAAGCTTTAGCAGACTTCATTAAAGGAGCAAACTTCCCATTCATTAGCGCAAACGTGAATTTCTCAGCGGATAAGCGTTTTACAGGTCTATTTACAGATTTAATTTCAAGTGAACCTGAAAAAGGAAAGATTTATAATGGTATTGTTAAAGAAATTAATGGAGAAAAAGTAGGGATTTTCGGATTAACAACTGAAGAAACAGCAGATATTGCGAGTCCTGGTAGCATAGTCTTCGAAAATTATATTGCAGAGGCCGAAAAAGCAGTAAAAGCCTTTGAAGGTCAAGGCGTCGATAAAATTATTGCGCTCACACATATTGGTTTTGATGACAATGCGGAAGTAGATAATGATTTAACATTAGCAGCAACGGTAAAAGGCATTGACGTCATCGTTGGTGGACATAGCCATACAAAATTAGCTGAACCTGTTATTGTAGATCAAGATATCAAGAAACAGAAAAAAGATCCAACTGTAATTGTTCAAGCCTACCAATATAGCGATTTTTTAGGCACGTTAGATGTAGAGTTTGATGATAAAGGCACAGTAGTCAAATCAAATGGTAAGCTCATCGATTTAGAACCTGTAGCAGCTGATCCAGAAGCAGCGGCAATATTAAAAACATATTCTGATAAACTCGTTGAAGTAAATAGTAAACCTATTGGCGCAGAAGCAAAAGGAGAACTGACAAATCCGAGAAAAACAAATTCAGAAGCGGGCAGTATTAGTGTACGCAGTAATGAAACAGCACTTGGAAACATTATAACTGACGGTATGCTTAATAAAGCAAAGTCTAAAAATAAAAATGTTATTATGGCGCTTCAAAATGGCGGTGGCATTCGAGCAGGTATTAACGCGGGTGAAATCACTGTAGGCGAAGTGATTACAGTACTACCATTTGGTAATACATTAGCAACAATGACACTAACAGGTGCCGATTTAAAGCTAGGATTCGAAACAAGTTTTAAAGAGTACCCGGCAGAAAGCGGTGGCTTCCTTCACGTATCTGGTGCCAAAGTAGAATTTGACTCAAGCAAACCAGCAGGCCAACGTGTAGTTTCGATTAAATACAAAGATGCAAGTGGCAATTACACTGCGATCCAAGACGCCGAAAACTACACAGTAGCAACTAACGCCTTCACAGCAAAAGGTGGAGACGGCTACGATATCTTTGCCAAAGCATATGCAGAAGGCCGCGTAACAGATCTAGGCCTATCAGATTGGGAAAATCTAGCGGAGCATTTAACATCACTAAAAGAAATTAAACCAACAACAGAAGGTAGAATTGTAGATATTTCGAAGTGATTTAATGCAAAGCAGCCGAGAAACTTACGTTTTTAAATGTTATGTTCTTAAATAATACACACCGGCACTTTTTGTTCAATTTTGAACAGAAAGTACCGGTGTTTTTTTGTATTTCCCTTATTCTTTATTAAACAGTTCTTCATGAGAATATTAGGTATTATTATCTATTTTTACAATAATATGAAATAAGTATTTGATTTAGAACGTTTGTTCGTATATTATTGAGTTGTAAGTACTTACTAATAACAAACGAAGGGGATGTTAGTATGGTAAAAATCTTTATTGATCCAGGACACGGTGGGAGCGATTCGGGGGCTTTAGGAAACGGAATTCAAGAAAAGGACATTACGCTAAAAATTGGGACAAAGATTCGAGATATTCTCACAGCGGAATATAATAATGTAACTATTTTAATGTCTCGAACAAGTGACTCGTTTCCAAGTCTCACGGAACGTACTAATGCAGCAAATGCATGGGGTGCGGATTTCTTCCTCTCAGTCCACATCAATGCTGGTGGGGGAACTGGTTTTGAAAGTTATGTGTATCCAGGGGTTGGGGTACCCTCTACAACATATCAAACCAATATTCACTCGGAAATTATGAAAGTGAATCAGTTAACGGACCGTGGCAAAAAACAATCCGATTTACATGTTTTAAGAGAGTCGAACATGCCTGCACTTTTAACTGAAAACGGCTTTATCGATACTGCAAGCGATGCTACAAAGATGAAGAATGATACGTGGATTACGAGTGTAGCGCGTGGGCATGTAAACGGCTTAGTAAACTGCTTCAATCTTCCAAAAAAAGACTCTGCAACGTATCATACTGTTATTTCAGGTGATACAGTTTATTCACTGAGTGTGCAATATGGCAGCACAGTCGATCAAATCAAATCGTGGAATGGTCTTGATAGCAACTATACAATTTATGTAGGACAAATTTTAAGAGTGAAATAGCAAAAAAATGTCATAAAAAGCACATCCAATTGGATGTGCTTTTTACCTACTCAGGAAAGGTGAGTGGAAAAATTGGAGAAAATTGAAGAGGTTGATCATCTTCTAGATAATCATGAGGGTCGTATAAAACAATTACTTGTATTTATGTATCCAATCCATAACTGAGTGGATGTCTAAATGAAATCGTTGTTATTGGCGGTGGTGTAGGTGAAAAATGAATTATGAACATAATGAAGAATTTTATGATGCTCACTGCAATCGCAGTGAGTATTTTTGTTTTTTAACTTAGAATAATTCCTCAATATAAAATAATTATTGCTTCTCTCAGGCATTGAAATAAATATGGACATTTTTTCTGAAAAAACTTTTGAATAAGCCAAAACCTTAAATGTTGCTCTCCCAAATTGAGTAAGTCACAAAGCCTGGTACGATTCAATAACTCGACATATATTGTATATAAGGTTTAGATGAACCGTAATTAGTTTTTTGAAAAAGGGATTTTAGAGATAAATTGTAGTCTGATTAAAAAAAGGTTGTTTCTAAAATATGCTCTCCCTTTAGCATAATTAGCCTGTGTTTAATTGAAAAAAAGAAGGACTAACCTGTTATGGCGAGTTAATCAAATTAAACATATGTATTTAAGTGTATAAAAAAAGCAGGATTTTAATCATCGACTGATAGACCGGTAGAATTTCTATACTACAATGGATTGTTAAGTACTATTGAAGGAGGATGGTCATTTGATAGCAAGTAAACCTAATATTCTGTTGGGAAGTCCTGTTCGTCAAAGTCCTGAGGTTCTTAAAGAGTTTTTGTCATCGGTATCTAATTTGCCAAAAGATCAATTTAATCTCGATATTTTTTTTCTTGAAAATAATGAAGAATCCCTCTCGACCGACATGCTGCTAGAATTTAAAGAGCAGAATAATAATACACGAATCGAACAAGTGGAAGTATCTGATGTGTATGCTCGTAACGACCATACACATTATTGGAATGAACAGCTTATTTGGAAAGTAGCGGATTACAAAAATCAGATCATTGACATGGCTATTGATGAAAATTATGATTATTTATTTTTAGTTGATTCGGACTTAATCCTTCATCCGGATACAATTGACTGGCTTCTCAAGGCGGATAAGGATATTATTTCGGAGATTTTCTGGACGAAGTGGCAACCAGAGGCACATGCACAGCCACAAGTGTGGGTATCAAATGAGTATACGCAATTTGATCAACAAAGAGGAGAGCATTTGACTGAGCAAGAAAAAGCGGCGCGTTATATGCAATTTCTCTCAAAGTTACGGATACCTGGAGTTTATGAGGTTGGTGGATTAGGGGCTTGTACATTAATCAGTAGGAAAGCCCTTCTAGCAGGTGTGAATTTTAAACAGATTAAAAATCTCTCGTTCTGGGGAGAAGACCGTCACTTCTGTATTAGAGCTGGTGCACTAGGATTATCCATGCATGTAGATACGCATGTCCCCCCATTACATTTGTACCGCGCATCAGATTTGGAACAAGTAGAGGCATATAAAAAAAGTTGGGAAACACCAAATAGCCAAGTACAGGTCATTACTAAGGGAAAGCCAAAACTAACTCTTTCTATGGTAGTGAAAAATGAAAGTGGTCGTTATCTTAAAAAGGCACTCGAAGCGCATCGGAAGTTTATTGATGAAGCAGTTATTATTGACGATGCTAGTACTGATGATAGTGTAGCAGTGTGTTTGGAAGTATTAAAAGATATTCCTATTCGGATGGTACAAAACAAAGAATCTAAATTTGGAAATGAAGTAGAGCTTAGAAAACAGCAGTGGGAAGAGACGATAAGTACGAATCCTGATTGGATTTTAAACTTAGATGCTGATGAAATTTTTGAGGATAAGTTCGCTGATGAAGTGCATAAATTACTGGAGCAGGATGAATTCGATCTTTATAGTTTTCGGTTATATGACTTCTGGAATTTGACCCAATATAGAGAAGATGAATATTGGCAGGCTCATCTATATTATCGACCGTTCTTACTTAGATATCGCAAAGATTTTGACTACACTTGGAAAGATACACTTCAGCACTGTGGTCGTTATCCGCAAAATATATTTAATTTACCAAACAGTATTAGTCAGTTACGTTTAAAACATCTAGGTTGGGCGAACGAGCAAGAGCGTTTGCAAAAATTTGAAAGGTATAAAACTTTAGATCCCGGAGCTAAGTATGGGGATATTAGGCAATATACCTCAATATTAGACGGAAATCCTAATTTGATTGAGTGGCAAGAATACTAAAGACAATTTAATTATTTGTTAGAATTAAAAATTAATTAAACTAATCCTCTAGTCGTAACTTTGATTTGTGTATATACACCTCTTATCTGTTCAATACTTTAACGTAGAGGGAGGTGTTGAGTTGGAAGGGAAATTCTATACGGTAAAACATCGAATTTTAGAGATGAATTATGATGTACCATATGTCTCATCTGGCAAAAGTGTTGATACTTGGATTTGGGATGTTTATATTGTAGATAAAAAAGACAGCATTTTAGTAAGGATGGAATGTACAACTAGTGGGAAAAATGTAGCTATACCATGGTATGAGGTAAGGAATATCAAATTAGAAGACGCAATTATTGACGCTTGTCGTTTTGAAATGCAAAAAGTAATTAAGTTGAAGCACACCTAAAATGAATTGCCCCGTAAAAGTAGATACCAATCTATCTTTTGAGGGCACTGAAAAACTTATGTTTTTAAAATGTAATGTTCTCCAATAGTAACAGCGGCACTTTTTGTTCGATTTTGAACAGAAAGTGCCGCTGTTTTTTTGTATTTCCCTTATTCTTCATTTAATAGCTTCAAGATACTTTTCAAATTCACCGCAAATATTGTTGTAGCTCCTTGGACTCCCAAGCCAAATAAACCCGCCGATTTTGCAGTATTGTAGCCATGCGAATTTTTCAACTCACTATTCTTCGCTTCAATTTTATAGCGCTTTTTCGCCAGTCTTTGAATCTTTCCGTTTCTTGAAAAGCTGCTTGCTCTTCATGTTCGGTTGATTTTATGGAAACTGAATACGTTTTGCTTTTGGCACGGTCTTGAATTAGTCCTTTCATTATAAATGGTTAGGTGTGAATCGTAGAGAATGAAAAACTCAAAAAAAGATAAACTAGTTGATTGGAGTGCAGGCGGCGACTCCTTGGGGAACTAGCGAACATCTTGAGACTCCGCAGGAGCGTTAGCGACGAGGAGGCTCAAGGTTCGTCCCCAGGAAAGCGTCCGCCGGAACGGAAATTAACGGCATCGAAGAAAAAGCCATGGCAGAAACGAATTAATCGTTTCCACCATGGCTAAAATTCATTTTATGGACTTTTTCAGTGATCTCAACTATTACAGTGTTTTTTTATGGCAAAAGTAAGTGTTGAACAACGTATTCAAGCGGTTCAATGAGACGTAATACCAATCACACTATTTATCACTTCTGAAAAGGGCATGTATCAATAATAGTAAATGGGAATTGAGAGGGAAAACATAGCATATACTACTGGACCAAAGTTTAATTTACATAACTTTAACAAATTAGAAAAGGGGGATAAGTATGCGGTGCAGGTTTTCCTTATTATTGAAAGTATTCATGCTCATGGTCAGTTTTTTGTTGTTTGGCCAAACAATTGATGCTGGTACCCAAGATCTAAATCATTTAAGAGACGATATCGAAACGGTTGTAAAAGAGCAGCTTGACGGAGCAGCAGTGAGTATTTCCATTCGGCAAAAAAATTCTGGGCGTTTGATCTATTCATACCAAGGCGGTCAAGAAATCAAACCAGCATCTAATATGAAATTGCTAACCTCAGCAGCCGCTTTAGATGTATTAGGCAATAATTATCGATTTAAAACACAATTGTTTACTGACGGTAAGATTATTGATGGTCTTTTAAAAGGAAATTTGTACATAAGGGGAGAAGGGGACCCTACATTAATGAAAGAAGATTTGGAACAGTTTGCAGAGAAGTTGAAGTCAAAAGGTGTGCATTCAGTGGAAGGGGATCTTATCGGTGATGACACTTGGTTTGATAGTGAATTACTTACGCCAGGCATTGTATGGGATGATGAACCGTACTATTATGCTGCGCCGATTACAGCATTAACAACTTCACCTAATACTGACTATGATACAGGAACTGTTATTGTAGATGTATCGGCAGAGTCAATTGATACAGCACCTACGATCAAAGTCACACCATATATTGGGGAAATGGAAGTCATTAATAATGCAAAAACAGTAAAAGAAAATGAAAAGAATACATTAGATATTACGAGATTATATAATTCCAATCAGATTGCAATTAGCGGAAACCTACCAATAGGTAAAACTGGTCGAGAGTGGATTACGGTGAAACACCCGACTATACACACACTATCATTGTTCCAATTGGTTTTAGAAGAAGCTGGAATCCAGTTAAAAAGCAGTCATACACTAAAAGTAATGAAGACGCCTAAAAAGACTACTTTATTGGTTGAAAAAAGATCAATGCCGTTAAAAGAAATTATGATTCCATATATGAAACTCAGTAATAATGGAATTGCTGATATTTTAGTGAAAACAATGGGGAGAGTTAAAAAGCATAATGGCAGCACAAAAGCTGGTTTAAAAGTTGTAAAATCATACGGTAAATCATTAAAGCTTGATATGCGCTCATGGAATTTTGAAGATGGTTCAGGTATGTCTCATAAGAATAGTGTCTCAAGTAAGGCATTAACGGATCTGCTTTACAAAGTTCAAAATGAAAAAAATTGGTACAAAACATTTTATAATAGTCTTCCCGTAGCAGCAAATGCTGAACGCATGGTCGGGGGTTCGTTACGTAATCGTTTTAAAGAGCCTTTAACAGCAGGTAAGGTTATTGCGAAAACAGGATCACTAAATGGCGTTAATACATTAAGCGGATATGTGCAAGCTGATAGTGGGGAGTGGTACATTTTTAGTGTACTTGTGCAGAATAAAGAAGACACCATTCCAACTATCGACAAAATAGTATCCACTATGGCAAAAGAATTATAACTGGACTTAGCACCTTCTATTCCTCATTAAAAGGTGCTTTTGTGTGTATTTATATTTTATCCAGTTTTTACTACTAATGAAATCAACACGTGCATAGAGTATGAATGAGGTGGTATTTTGAAAAATAATAACGATAAGATGGATAAAAAGGAACAGCAACTACAGCAATTTGTACGCCAAAATGAAGGGAAAATCATGACGTCGAATGAAGGAGCTAAAATCTC
This sequence comes from Viridibacillus sp. d25.2, assembly GCF_055456015.2. Classification (NCBI taxonomy): domain Bacteria; kingdom Bacillati; phylum Bacillota; class Bacilli; order Caryophanales; family Caryophanaceae; genus Viridibacillus; species Viridibacillus sp. d25.2. The sequence continues at coordinate 1,355,079 of NZ_CM196652.1, forward strand.
CAACGATGAAGATTCTTTAAAGGCAGGGGACCGAGGTCCGACCCTATTTGAAGATTTTCTTTTCCGTGAAAAGATGGCACATTTTGATCGAGAAAGAATTCCTGAAAGAGTTGTGCATGCCCGTGGATACGGAGCGTATGGTGAATTTGAATTGTATGAGTCACTAGAAGAGTTGACGATGGCTAAATTCCTTAATGATACTGCTGTTAAAACACCATTATTTATTCGCTTTTCGCAAGTAGCAGGTTCTAAAGGGGTAAATGAAACGAACCGAGATGTTCGCGGCTTTGCAACAAAATTTTATACAGAAGAAGGTAATTTTGATTTAGTAGGAAACAACATTCCCGTATTTTTTATACAAGATAGTATTAAGTTCCCGGATCTAATCCACGCAGTTAAGCCTGAGCCGAATAATGAAATGCCTCAAGGGCAAACTGCGCATGATACATTCTGGGATTTCATAGCAAATAATCAGGAATCTGCCCATATGGCAATGTGGATCATGTCAGATAGAACTATTCCAAGAAGTTTCCGCATGATGCAAGGCTTTGGTGTTCATGCATTCCGTTTCGTTAATAAGCATGGTAAATCTCGCTTTGTGAAATTTCATATAAAGCCAGTACTTGGCTTACGGTCACTCATTTGGGATGAGGCCCAAAAGTTAGGTGGGGCTGATGCAGATTACCATAGAAGAGATCTATGGGAAAATATAGAACATGGTAATTATGCAGAGTATGAACTAGGTATTCAAGTGTTGGAAGAAGCAGATGAATTTAAGTTTGACTTTGATATATTGGACTCCACTAAATTATGGCCAGAAGAAGATATACCAGTTAGAATGATTGGGAAAATTACTTTGAATCGAAATGTAGATAATGTATTTGCTGAGACGGAACAGGTGGCATTGCATCCTGGAAATATTGTGCGTGGTATTGATTTTACAGATGATCCATTACTACAAGGTCGATTATTTTCTTATTCTGATACACAGTTTTATCGTGTAGGAACGAATCATCAAGAGTTACCGATTAATCGTCCTATCTGTCCTTTCCATAATAACCAGCGAGATGGTGCTTCACGCTATATTATCGATAAAGATCGAATAGCTTACCATAAAAACTCATTAGCGGATAATACACCATACACAGTACCTGGAGCAAAAGGAGGATTTGTCACTTATCCTTCTTTGGTAAATGGAAAAAAAGTCAGAGAAACAGCGGAAAGTTTTGAAGATCACTTCTCGCAAGCACGTTTGTTTTGGAATAGTATGACTCCAGTGGAAAAAGACCATATTATGCAAGCATTTAGCTTTGAGTTAGGTAAAGTACAAAGTGTCTCTGTAAGGCAACAAGTTGTAAATATGCTAGGGCATATTAGTACAGAATTAGCTACTGTTGTAGCTAATTCATTAGGATTAGAGGTTCCAAAAGTGCAAGAATCACAGGTGAAAAAGTCGTCACCAGCCTTAAGTCTTTTTAATACTAAACTTTCTCCAAAAACTCTAAAAGTGGGTGTTATTTTAGAGAGTGGATTTAATGGTAGGGAAACAAATTATTTATTGGAGCAGTGGAAAAAAGTTGGACTCCAACCTGTCATTGTTCACGAGGAATTAGGTGTAGTGAAAGGTAGTGATGGAAGTGAATTGAAAGTAAATCAAAGTTTTTTAACGGGTTCGCCTTTACTTTATGATGGATTGTATGTAGGAGTGAGTCCAAATGCAAATGAAAACTTCCTGTGGAAAACTAAGTCATTTTTAATAGATACGTATAATCATTTTAAACCAATTGGTGCTTCAAAAGCGGCTGAACCAATTTTAGAGTCGCTAGGAATTTTAGGGAAGCCAGGTGTATTAGTAGATGAAAATTCGCAAACATTCGCAAAGGAATTTATAGAAGCGATGACGATTCAACGTTTCTGGCAACGTGTATGAAATTAATAGTGTAAGAATCCAGGGAATCCTTAAATTAAAGGGTTTCCTTTTTTCGTATAGGCATTTGTCACGCATTGTTGCCATTCGCATAAAATACGATGAAACGAATTATTTAAGGAAAAGAGGTTTTTGCTTAATGTCTATTTCTTACATGGATTTTACACAGCCAAATGTAGAATTCTTTTTTGATCTTAATAAAAACAGATTATTTACACGTAACAATGAAAATTTTATTAATAGTTTAGGGAGAAATAATTTAAACACGCTTGGTGACGTGTCGCTCTTTGATATATTTTTAAGCAAAGATCGTATAATAGAACCGCATTACCACCAAAATGCTGCGGAGCTAGTAAATTGTATTTCAGGATCAGCTGTCGTTTCTTTGATTAATCCATTTACTAATAAAGTGTCACATATACCTATAACTCCTGGTCAAGTTGCGAATGTTCCACAGGGTTGGTGGCATTGGGAAATAGCTACTAAAGAGAATACACATTTACTGGCGATATTTGATGCCCCTTATCCAGAATCTATATTAGGGTCAGATCTCCTAACAAAAACACCAACTGAAGTGCTGGCGTATGCTTATTGTTTAGATCCCAATCAATTGAAAAAAACACTTGCACCATTAAATAACGAATCAATTCTTATTGGACCAACGGACAATTGTGTAAAACAACCTAGAAATACGAACATAGAACAACCAAGTACCCCAATTATAAATTATCATCCATATTATAATGCGGTACAGAATCCTTATTATTACGGGGGAGGACATTGATCATCCTTTGCATGTTGCTCATGTATAAGATCAAGAATTCTTTCGTAAATACAATAAATAAAGGACGATATCGAAAAAAAGTGAAATTAACAAGGGCGAAAAATGGGGTGCCTAGATGTCTTTTTTAGAATAGTTATCTTTTGATAATTCCAACAGCAACAAGAGCAGTTTTGGGGCATAACAAGATAGCTATAGGATTCGGTAGGAAAAGACAAAAGGACCGTCACCCAAGTGGATAACGGTCCAGTTTTTATTTGAATAGATTAATGGTCGTGATAATGATTGGAATTGCAAAGACATCAATTAAGAATGCGCCAACAATCGGTACAATTAAAAATGCTTTGCGAGATGGACCAAAACGGTTTACAACGGCAGACATATTGGCCATTGCATTTGGTGTCGCACCTAGTCCATGTCCGGCAAATCCTGCAACCATAACAGCGGCGTCGTAGTTTTTTCCAAGTATACGGAATAATACAAAGATACTAAATACAACGATAAATAATACTTGAACAAATACAATAACAAATAATGGTAATGCTAAATCTGCAATTTCCCAAAGTTTAATACTCATTAATGCCATTGAAAGGAAGATGCCTAATGTCACATCACCAATTAAGTTTACACTCTTCATATGAACAGAATGTGGTTTGATTTTGTCCAACACATTTCGTACAATGACAGCAGTGAACATAGCTCCAACATACCCAGGAAGAACAAATCCTGTAGCTTCAGAGAATAGTGTACCTAAATATGTACCAACAGCCATACAGAATGTAATGATAAACACTTGGAATAAGAAAGACTCAGAGGTAATCGGATAGTCATCATCCTCATGGCTTGCAATTTCCTCTTCTTCTGCAGGTTTTAAGTCATGTTTAGTAATTAAATATTTTACAATCGGACCACCGATAAGGCCACCTGCTACAAGACCACATGTTGCAGCTGCAGCGCCAATAGTCATAGCTGAGGAGATCCCTAGATCCTCTAATGTTTGTCCAAATGCGGCGGCAGAACCATGCCCGCCTTCCATTGATACAGCGCCTGCCATCATTCCTATTAAAGGGTCGATGCCAAATAATGATGCGAGTGAGACACCAATTACATTTTGCATAAGCGCTAAAAAGCCACAAGCTAGCCAATAAATGATTAAAATTTTCCCACCAAGCTTTACTAATCTAAAGCTTGCACCTAAGCCAACTGTCGTAAAAAAAGTAATCATAAATAAACTTTGTAAAGAAGTATCTAATGAAATTTCTAAAGTACCTGTTGCTTGTAATGTAGTTGTAAGTGCTGCGAATATTAAGCCTCCAACAACTGGTGCAGGTATACAAAAACGCTGTAATATACCTATTTTTTTTATGAAGAAACTACCTAGCGTTAATAGCGCAACCGCTAGAAAGACGGTTGTAATTTGATTAATTTCTAACATCTACCATACCCCTTTTTAAATGAAACTATCGCTTCGTTGACGAAATAAGCACCTAATTTAGTAGTTCTTCCCCCTTCGTCTAGCGATGGATTTACTTCGCAAATATCAAATGATAGTGTTTTTTCATGACCTGTAACAAATTGAATAATAGAACGCACAATTTGGGGAGATAAACCAAATGGAGAAGGTGCACTAACACCAGGAGCAAATGCAGCGTTTAATACATCGGTACATAGTGTCAGCAACACTGCGTCATGATTATCGATAAATTCTTGTATCTCGTTATTATAAAATTGAGATGTATCAGTAATTAGCTCATCTTCATAGATGTAGTGAACACCAAGTTCATCAGCTTTTTCGAATAATTCCATTGTATTGCCATACCGTTGAATACCAAGTACAAAATAGCTAGCATTCGTATCTTGTTCTAAAATTTGTCGGAACATCGTGCCAGAAGACGGTTCAACTTCATATGATCGTAAATCGAAATGCGCATCTATATTGATAATGCCAAGTTTTTTATTTGCTCCAATTGCTTCTCTAATGCCTAAGTAATGACCGTATAGAGTTTCATGACCTCCTCCGAGTACGATACACTTAGACTTAGACTTCACAATGTTTGTAACAGCATTACCTAACTCTATTTGAGCTTCTTCAAGATTTGTCGCTTTACAAGCTATATTGCCAGCATCCTGTAACCGATGTTCAGTTGATAGTACCCAAGGCAAACTTGATAATGAGGATCTTATAGCATTAGGAGCAGCAGCTGCGCCAAGACGCCCTTGATTTCTTCTAACGCCTTCTTCGCATTCAAAGCCAATAATAGTTGAAGTGGGCGTTGTACTTACCTCAATCTCTTGAATATTAATTGGTTCGACCACTTGGTGATATCTAAAACTCACTCTGTTAGTCGGATGGTCTGTACGTCCTTGCCATTGTTCTTTTGTAATCGTTGTATACATATATTTCACCTCAACGTTTAGAATAATGAAACTTGATTGTAAATTCATTATATATTTCAAAAATTATAATTTCTAATATATAATTATTATAAAATAATAGTTAAAAACTATAAGTGGAGAGAGATAATTAGAATGGATTTAAAACGATTAAATTATTTCATCACAATTGTGAATAACAAAAGCTATTCAAAAGCAGCTGAAAAATTACATATTTCGCAACCTTCCTTAAGCAATGCGGTGAAGAAGCTTGAATATGAAGTTGGAGCACCTTTGCTTGAAAGAAGTACTCGGAAATTTGCATTAACGGATGCCGGTGAACTGCTCTATACGAGAGCAACAATCATGCTATCTCAAATGGATATTATGAATAAAGAAATGAAAGAAGTAATTGTTGGAGGAAAAGGTGAAATTGTATTAGGTATTATTGAATCACTTAAGACTTGGCTACCTAAGTTGATTTATAACTATAAACAAAGCTACCCTGCGATGGTATTTAAGCTTTTTGATGTATTAAGTGTAGAGCATGTTAAACAAACTCTTCAAACATATAAATCACATGCAATCATTACGAATCAATTGATTTATGAGGAGGATATAGAATCGATTCCACTCTATAAAGAACGATTAGTAGCCGTATTGCCGCAAGAGCATCCACTGTCAAAAAAAACGACTATAAGCTTAGTTGATTTAGAGCAGGAGTCCTTCATTATTAGCACGGAAGGTTTTCAAACACGAATAGATATTATTAACGCTTTTAAAGAAGAGCAATTAAAGTTGAATATTCTATTTGAGATAGAACGTTTTGAAACAGCAGTTTCCTTAGTGAGAAATCACTTAGGAGTTACAATTGTCCCTGAAAATTATGTTATGGAGCCAATTGACAAGACGGTTATTCGAAGACCGATCGATCACCCCTTCCTTGAAAGAACTGTCTATCTAGCATATATGAAAAATCGCCATCTACCAGTAGCAATACAACAATTCTTGCAATCAGTTGAGGAACATTTTTCAACAAATAAACCCTTGTAGTATATTTAACAAGGAGTCATCGATTATATAGCAAAGAAGACGGTTATAATGGGTGGAAGACGCCTATTTTAGAAAGAGATAGGCAGAGTTTCTACCTATATAATAATGGAAGTAAAATCCTTTTTATTTCAATAATCTATTGTCTAATAAGGAATAATATAGAGGTATAAAATGTTTTTCTGTATATACAACATATGATAAAATAGAATGGGAGAGTGAGCTCACTTGCGAAAAAAACGACACAATATTCAAAAACAAGATAATATCATTGTGTTTCCTGGAACTATTAACAAACTAATAGCTGATGGGCATCACTTTGCTGAGCATTATCAATACGACTTAGCTGTGCAAGCTCTTAGTGAAGCATTGCAGTATACTGAAGGTGATGAAAGTACGCTTAGTGTATATGCTTTCTCCTTATATGAAATACGAAATTTTGAAAAAGCGAAAGAGGCATGTGAGGAATTGCTCGCAATAGGTCCTCATAAATACATAGAAGCGATGGAATTATATCTCACTGTCTGCATGGAATTGAAAGAGTTCAATCAGGTAGAAGAGTTAATCAGATCGTTACTTGAAGAAAATGTGATTCCTGAGGATTCAATTCCTAAGTTTATTCGCTTACAAGAACTAAACGCCCGCATAGCAGAAAATCTTATCCAGATAGATGACCCTATTGTCGATATGAAGATTGATAATACAGAGTTGCAACCGGAGCGCTTTTTCTCTTTATCTTATATGAAACAATTTCAATTGTTACAGAGTATTCGGCAAGTGAATATTCGTCATATAAAAGAGGAAATAGTAGCTATTATCGAAGATGAGCGGATTCATCCATTACTTCAAAGTGAGGCATTGCTATTATTAGTAAATCAACAGGTAGATACAACTGTAACGGTTACTAAATTCAATGTTCAGTGTACGGTTAATCCCGCTGAGTTAGCAGAACCAACTACTTTACCAGTAACAAAAACAGTAATGGCAGTTGTTGAAGATGACCTACAGCAGGAACCATCGGCACTAGATATGGTACAATATTTAATACAACGACATATTGTCGTAACTTATCCATTCGAATGGTTCGATTATGATGCACGGGAAATAGCGGATGGCTACATAGATTTTGTACATGCAATGTTCGGAGAAGTAAAAGAAACCGACTATGACTTGATGGACTTTTTCCACAAGCTTGAGCAACTTTCTGAACTGCCTGATGTATGAAATAAGTTGAAAGTATAGCTATCTATGATATACTAAAATGGTTGTCAAAATCGTAAAAACGAATGAATGTCTAACATTTGAAATTATTTTTGGAGGTAGAATAAATGTCAGTGAAATGGGAAAAACAAGAAGGTAATACTGGATTATTAACAGTAGAAGTATCTGCTGAAAAAGTAAACGAAGCTTTAGATCAAGCTTTCAAAAAAGTAGTAAAACAAATTAACGTACCGGGCTTCCGTAAAGGTAAAATGCCTCGTCAAATGTTCGAACAACGCTTTGGTGTTGAATCATTATACCAAGATGCATTAGAAATCTTAGTAAATGGTAACTATCCATTAGCTCTTGATGAAGCTGGAGTAGAACCAGTTGATCAACCAGAAATTGACTTCGAAGCTATCAATAAAAACGAAGCTTTCACATTTACAGCGAAAGTTACTGTTCGTCCAGAAGTAACTCTTGGTGACTACAAAGGTTTAGAAGCGACTAAACAAGACACAGCTGTAACTGATGAAGAAATCGAAGCTCAATTAACAGAACAACAACAACGTCTTGCTGAGCTAGTTGTTAAAGAAGATGAAGCAATCGTAAATGGCGATACTGCTGTAATCGATTTCGAAGGATTCGTTAATGGCGAAGCATTCGAAGGCGGAAAAGGCGATAACTACTCTCTTGAAATCGGTTCTGGTTCATTCATCCCAGGATTTGAAGAACAATTAGTAGGTGCAAAAACTGGTGAAGCAAAAGAAGTTGAAGTAACATTCCCAGAAGAATACCATGCAGCTGAGTTAGCTGGTAAACAAGCAACTTTCAAAGTAACTATTAACGAAGTTAAAGGTAAAGAACTTCCTGAGCTAAACGATGATCTTGCAAAAGAAATCGATAGCGAAGTTGAAGGTTTAGATGCTCTACGTACTAAACTAAAAGAAAAAACTGCAGCTGAAAAATTAACTGCTTCTGAAACAGCTTTACGTGATGAACTAGTAGAAAAAGCAGCAGCTAATGCTTCAATGGATATTCCTGAAGCTATGATTAACACTGAAATTGATCGTATGATGCAAGAATTCACTCAACGCCTTCAAATGCAAGGTATGAATCTTGATCTTTACTACCAATTCTCAGGTCAAGACGAAGCAGCTCTTCGTGGACAAATGAAAACTGACGCTGAAAGCCGCGTACGTGTATCATTAGTTTTAGAAGCAATTGCTGAAGCAGAAAAAATCGAAGTAACTGAAGAAGATTTAACTGCTGAGTTAGAAAAAATGTCTGCTCAATTCGGTATGGACGCAGAACAAATTAAAACTGCTTTAGGTGGTACTCATGTTTTAGAACACGATATCAAAATCCAAAAAACAGTTGAGTTCTTAGCTAATAACGCAAAAATTACTGAGTAATATTTAAATAGCACCATGAATTGATAGGACAAGGTACGTGGTTTTTAGCGTACCTTGTTTTATCACATACATAATTAATACTTTGTAATACATAGAGAGAATAATAAAGCGAAGTGTAACATGAGGAACGAAATCATTATATTTGATAATGTTAACGTAATCTTGTAACATTATTGCTTGAATAGGGGTGAAATAATTGTTCAAATTTAATGACGAAAAAGGCAATTTAAAATGCTCATTCTGTGGCAAGCCACAAGAACAAGTTCGTAAACTGGTTGCAGGACCAGGTGTATATATTTGTGATGAATGTATCGAGTTGTGTTCTGAAATCGTAGTTGAAGAACTAGGTACAGAAGAAGAAGTAGAACTAAAAGATATTCCGAAACCAAAAGAGATCCTTGCAATTTTGGATGATTATGTCATCGGTCAAGAGCGTGCGAAAAAGGCCCTATCTGTTGCGGTATATAATCACTATAAACGTGTGAACTCAAATAGTGTAATTGACGATGTAGAACTTTCAAAATCGAACATCGTATTAATCGGACCAACTGGTAGTGGTAAAACATTACTAGCTCAAACGTTGGCACGTATTATTGATGTACCATTTGCTATTGCGGATGCTACATCTTTAACTGAAGCTGGTTATGTTGGTGAGGATGTTGAGAACATTCTGCTTAAACTAATCCAATCTGCAGATTACGATATCGAGCGTGCTGAAAAAGGGATTATCTATATTGATGAAATCGATAAAGTAGCCCGTAAATCAGAAAATCCATCGATCACTCGTGATGTATCTGGTGAAGGTGTACAACAAGCTCTTCTGAAAATTTTAGAAGGCACAGTTGCTAGTGTTCCTCCACAAGGTGGACGTAAACATCCACATCAAGAATTTATCCAAATTGATACAACAAATATTCTCTTCATCGTTGGTGGAGCATTCGACGGAATTGAATCTATCATTAAACGACGTTTAGGCCAAAAAGTAATTGGTTTCGGTTCGAATGGTAAGAAAAACGAACCAGAAGATAATAACTTGATGAAATATTTAATCCCAGAAGATCTATTGAAATTTGGATTAATCCCTGAATTTATTGGTCGTCTTCCGGTATTAGCAAGTCTTGAACAGCTTGATGCTGAAACGCTTGTTCAAATTTTAACTGAGCCTAAAAACGCGCTTTCTAAGCAATATCAAAAAATGCTAGCTCTTGATGATGTTGAACTTGAGTTCGATCAAGATGCATTATTGGAAATTGCTAAAGAAGCAATCGAACGCAAAACAGGTGCTCGTGGTTTACGCTCGATTATCGAAAACATTATGTTAGATGTTATGTTTGAACTACCTTCTCGTGATGATATTTCAAAATGTATCATTACGAAAGAAACGATTACAGAAAAAGCTCGTCCAAAACTTCTACTTGAAGATGGAACTGAGTTAAAATCAGACAGCGAAAAAACATCTGCTTAATCACTGATTGAAAAGCTGGCTTCGAATAAGTGCCAATCAGCACTACTCGAAAGCCGGCTTTTTTTAGATAAAACTCAGTCGATAAACAATTATGAAGAGTAAAATTGAAATGGTAATCATTTCTGCAATTAATAATGTTTGATTTGCGGGTAAATCGGACAAAATCTAATGGAGGTGATCACCCGCATGACTGAAGTGAAAAAAACGAAAAATATCCCATTATTGCCTTTAAGAGGTTTACTCGTTTATCCCACAATGGTATTACATATCGATGTAGGTCGTGAGCGTTCTGTTGCAGCTCTTGAACATGCAATGCTGGAAGATAATCTTATCTTCTTAGTCACTCAAAAAGAGATGAGCATTGAAAACCCAACGCCGGATGATTTATATTCAGTCGGTACAGTCGCATATGTAAAACAAATGCTAAAGTTACCAAATGGAACAATTCGTGTCCTAGTTGAAGGGCTAAATCGCGCGAAAGTCATTGATTATCGCGATGCTGAAGAATTTGCAGTTGTAGAAATAGAAAACTTCGAAGATTCCAACACTGTAGATCCTGAAACAGAAGCCTTAATGCGCACTCTTCTTACCTATTTTGAAAAGTACTCAAAAGCTTCGAGTAAAGTAACAACAGAAACATATGATACTGTTGCTGATATTGAAGAACCAGGCCGCTTTGCAGATATGGTTGCTTCTTATTTGCCGTTAAAAATTAATGGTAAACAAGAGATTCTTAAAATCATCGACGTAAAGGAACGATTGGAGATATTAATCCAACGTTTACATGATGAGCAAGAAGTATTGAATCTTGAGAAAAAGATCAGCTCTAAAGTAAAACGTGCAATGGAAAAAGCGCAAAAAGAATTCTACTTACGCGAACAAATGAAGGCGATTCAAACAGAGCTAGGTGATCGTGAAGGCAAAACCGGTGAAGTTTCTGAGCTAAAAAAGAAAATTCAAGAATCAGGAATGCCTGAATCTACATTAAAAGCAGCGTATAAAGAATTAGATCGATACGAAAAATTGCCTGCAGCAGCAGCTGAAAGTGGCGTTATTCGTAGTTATATTGATTGGCTTGTTGCTTTACCATGGAAGGAAAAGACGGAAGATAGACACGATATTAAAATGGCAGAAAAAGTTTTGAATCGTGATCATGAAGGGCTTGATAAAGTAAAAGAACGTATTCTTGAATACTTATCAGTTCGACAATTAAAACAATCTTTACGTGGTCCAATTCTATGTTTAGCGGGGCCTCCTGGAGTAGGTAAAACCTCTTTAGCTAAATCGATTTCTGAAGCCTTAAATCGTAAGTTTGTCCGTATTTCACTTGGTGGTGTACGAGATGAATCTGAGGTTCGAGGCCATAGAAGAACATATGTGGGCGCAATGCCTGGCCGTATCATACAAGGTATGAAAAAAGCCGGTACAGTAAACCCTGTATTTCTACTAGATGAAATAGATAAGATGTCAAATGATTTCCGAGGAGATCCTTCGGCTGCTATGCTTGAAGTGTTAGACCCAGAGCAAAACAATACATTTAGTGATCATTACATTGAAGAAACTTATGATTTATCAAATGTATTATTTGTTGCGACAGCAAATGATTTAAGTACGATTCCTGGCCCATTGCTTGATCGTATGGAAATCATTACAATTGCGGGATATACAGAACAAGAAAAGCATGAAATCTCGAAAAAACATCTCATTCCGAAGCAACTGAAAGAGCATGGTTTAACGAAAACTCAATTGCAAATTCGTGATGATGCTATTATTGATTTAATCAGATTTTACACTCGCGAAGCAGGTGTTAGGGGCTTAGAGCGTCAAATTGCAACACTTTGCCGTAAAGCAGCGATGCAAATAGTTGCAGGTGATAAAAAGCGTGTTGTAATGGCGGCTAAAAACCTTGAAGATATTCTTGGAAAACACCGTTTCCATTACGGACAAGCTGAAACAGAAAACCAAATAGGTGTGGCGACTGGATTAGCTTATACAACAGTTGGTGGTGATACTTTGCAAATTGAAGTATCATTAACTCCTGGTAAAGGTAAATTACAGTTAACTGGTAAACTTGGTGACGTGATGAAGGAATCTGCTCAAACGGCATTATCTTATGTACGTTCAAAATCGGAGGATCTGAATATTGACCCAGAATTCTTCGACAAACATGATATTCACATTCACGTGCCAGAAGGAGCCGTACCAAAAGATGGCCCATCAGCGGGTATTACAATGGTAACAGCCATTACATCTGCTATTACGAAACGTCCAATCCGACGAGAAGTTGGTATGACAGGAGAAGTGACGTTGCGAGGAAGAGTATTACCAATTGGTGGTTTGAAAGAAAAAACGTTAGGGGCGCATCGTGCAGGCTTAACGACAATTATTTTACCGAAAGACAATGAACGCGATATTGATGATATACCAGATAGTGTTCGTGAACAGCTTTCATTTAAGATAGTGTCAAACGCAGATGAAGTACTGGAAATAGCGTTAGACGGAGGAGAAATATGAAAGTTAATAATGTAGAAATGGTCATTAGTGCAGTTCGACCAGCACAATATCCAGAGGACGGTCTGCCAGAGTTCGCTTTGGCAGGACGTTCAAATGTAGGGAAGTCATCTTTTATCAATCGAATGATTGGACGTAAAAGCATGGCGCGTATTTCATCTAAACCAGGGAAGACGCAAACGCTAAACTTTTATAAAATTGAAGAGCAGCTATTTTTTGTGGATGTTCCAGGTTATGGGTATGCGAAGGTTTCGAAATCTGAGCGTGAAGCTTGGGGCAAAATGATTGAACAATATTTCACAAGTCGCCCGATTTTAAAGGCGGTTGTGTTAATTGTAGATATTCGTCATAAGCCAACAGTTGATGACTGTATGATGTATGATTTCTTGAAGCATTATAATATTCCGGTTATCGTTGTTGCAACGAAAGCAGATAAAATTGTAAAAGGTAAGTGGGATAAGCATAAAAAAGTTGTTAAAGAAGTTTTAGATATGGATCCGAATGATCCTCTTATTTTATTCTCTTCTGAAAAAAGTATGGGAATGGACCAAGCTTGGGCAGAGATAGAAAAAAGAATGTAAGAGTTTCATATAAAGAGCGCAAGGATATTTTCTTGTGCTCTTTTATTATGTATTGAATAGTTATGTGTTCGTTTGGGGAAAATAATTTTAAAGCAATATAGTTGTTGTTCGACAATATTTTTGATACACTTACATTATAATTATTCTAAATAAGATACTATCTATTATCATTCATACGCTGTTCACAATTAAACCTAGCCGTGACAGACATTTATGCTATAATAGAAATCGTGAATTAGATGAACGTGAGAGGTGTATGATTTCATGCATACCATCGTAGTAGGCTTGAATTATAAAACAGCGCCCGTAGAAATTCGTGAAAAATTTTCATTTATTGAGAGTGAAATACCGAATGCTATGAGAGCTCTTCAAAATCAAAAAAGCATATTAGAAAACGTAATTGTATCTACATGTAACCGAACAGAAGTGTATGCTGTTGTCGATCAATTGCATACCGGACGCCACTATATAAAACAATTCCTTGCAGATTGGTTTAAAGTACCTGTTGAAACTTTTTCTGCTCATTTATATATTCGTGAAGATGAACAGTCGATGGAGCATTTGTTCCGTGTAACTGCAGGAATAGATTCAATGGTACTTGGAGAGACACAAATCCTTGGACAAGTTCGTACAAGCTTCTTAAGTAGTCAAGAAATCGGTACAACTGGTACGGTATACAATAAGTTATTTAAACAAGCAATTACATTTGCAAAACGTGCACATGGTGAAACAGCCATTGGCGAAAATGCAGTGTCTGTTTCTTATGCAGCTGTAGAGCTGGCTAAGAAAATCTTTGGCTCACTAGAACAGAAGCATGTGGCTATTTTAGGCGCAGGTAAAATGGGTGAGCTAGCGATTCAAAACTTGTATGGTAGCGGTGTTGGTAAAGTTACAGTCGTTAATCGTACATTTGAAAAGGCAGAATTACTTGCTTCTAAATTTGAAGGAACAGCAAAATCAATGCAAGAGCTCCAATGTACACTTCTTGAAGCTGATATTTTAATCAGTTCAACTGGTGCGACAAACTATGTGATTGACTCAGAACTAATGCAATTTGTAGAACGTTTAAGAAAAGGAAAGCCATTGTTTATGGTAGATATTGCTGTGCCGCGTGATTTAGATCCAAGTATTGGCGATTTACCAAATGTCTTTTTATATGATATCGATGATTTGCAAGGTATAGTTGAGGCAAATCTTGCTGAGCGTGAACGTGCTGCTAAGCAAATTTCGTCAATGATTGACACAGAAATCGGTGACTTCCAAGATTGGTTAACAACGCTCGGTGTTGTCCCTGTAATTGCTGCACTTCGTAAAAAAGCGGCAACAATTCAAGAGGAAACAATGCAAAGTATTGAAAATAAAATGCCTGATTTAACTGATCGAGAGAAAAAAGTATTAAGTAAGCATACGAAGTCAATCATTAATCAACTATTGAAAGAACCAATTTTGCAAGCTAAGGAAATGGCGAGTTCATCAAAAGCCAATGAACAATTACAGCTATTCCAACAAATTTTCGGAATCGAAGATGCTGTGCAAGATGAGGTGGAAAAGCACCAACTTGAAGAAAAAAATCGAATGCAAAAAATAGCAGAAGAAGCACAATCTTCTAGTCCTGGATTATCATATTAATGAAATTTTTTTAGGAGGCGTTTTCGTATCTGTATGGTAAACTAATAGATGCGAAATCGTCTTTTTTTTCGGACGAAAGTTAAATATAAAGGAGTAAGTTATGGCTGATTTGACGATGACAAGACTACATGAAGCGATGGTCGTCTTATATGCAATCAGTCTTGTATTCTATTTTATAGATTATTTAAATAAGGATGCAAAAGCTCACCGTGTTGCATTTTGGCTACTTTCCATCGTATGGGTTTTACAATCAGTGTTTTTAGTAATGTATATAGTGGAGACGCATCGTTTCCCTATACTATCATTGTTTGAAGGGATATATTTCTACGCATGGTTATTAATTACTATTTCGATTCTTTTACATTGTGTGTATCGAGTAGATTTACCTGTGTTCTTTATCAACGTAATTGGGTTCATCTTCATGACGATTCATACATTTGCACCAGCGCAAATTGGACAGTCACCAGTAGGAGAAGCTTTAAGTTCTGAACTTTTATTTATCCATATCACGTTTGCAATACTTTCGTATGTGGCATTCTCGTTATCATTTGTTTTTTCGACATTATATTTGATTCTATATAATGTATTAAAGAAAAAGAAATGGACGAAACAATGGTCGAGACTTCCATCATTACAGCAAACTGAGCAAGGGATGACGGCTTCATTATTAACGGGTATACCGTTATTATTAATAAGTTTAATTTTAGGCTTACAATGGGCATATTTAACATTAGATAACATATCTGTATTTGATGTGAAAATTATGGGCTCATTTATTTCATTGTTAATATATTGTTTCATCATATATGGAAATCGAAAAGGAAAATTATATTCAACGAATTATGCATGGGCTCATGTGTATGCATTTCTATTCGTGATTATCAATTTCTTTTTAGGAAGCAGGTTGTCTGATTTTCATCTTTGGTATTAATAGAGAGGTTGGATTATTGTGAGGAAAATAGTAGTAGGTTCAAGAAGAAGTAAACTTGCTTTAACGCAAACTAATTGGTTTATCAATCAAATGAAACAGGCGGGGGCTCCGTTTGAATTTGAAGTCAAAGAAATCGTGACTAAGGGTGATCAAATTTTAGATGTACAACTTTCTAAAGTGGGCGGTAAAGGTCTATTTGTAAAAGAAATCGAACAAGAACTTTTCGATAAAGGAATTGATTTTGCCGTGCACAGTATGAAAGACATGCCTGCTGTTCTACCAGAAGGTCTTGTAATCGGCTGTATACCTCCGCGTGAAGATGCACGTGATGCTTTCATTTCAAAAGGCCATGTGAAATTTGCGGACCTTCCAAAAGGTGCGGTTGTTGGAACAAGTAGCTTACGCCGTAGTGCACAATTATTAGTTCAACGTCCAGATATCGAGATTAAATGGATTCGTGGAAACGTAGATACACGTTTGGCGAAACTTGAAACAGGTGAATATGATGCGATTATTTTAGCAGCAGCGGGTCTAAAACGACTTGGCTGGAGTCAAGATGTCGTAACAGAATACTTATCTGCCGAAATGTGTATCCCAGCTGTTGGACAAGGTTCTCTAGGTATTGAGTGTCGTAGTGATGATGCTGAATTATTAGCTGAGCTTGCAAAATTAACAGACAAAGCAACTTGGGAAGAAGCACATGCGGAGCGAGCATATCTTGCAGCGATGGATGGCGGTTGCCAAGTACCAATCGCGGGTTACGCAAAATATGACGGAAAACAAATTGAATTAACTGGTTTAGTAGCTGCTCCAGATGCCTCTGTTATTTATAAAGAAACGGTAACGATGGAAGATGCTAAAGCAGTTGGTGAAGAAGTTGCTCGTATTTTGACAGAGCAAGGAGCCTTTGATTTAATTCAAAAAGTTAAGGCTGAGCAAGATGCTAAATGATTTACCTCTTAGAGGAGAGAAAATAGTTTTAACAGGCACGCATGTTACAGCATCCGTGGAAAAGCAAATCGAACAATTAGGCGGTCAGGCTATACACCTACCGCTTATTACTATTAATGAGATTAAAAGTGATATGGACCGACAGCGTCTTGAAAAAAGTAAGCAGTATGATTGGCTTATTTTCACAAGCCAAAATGCGGTCCTTGCTTTTAAAAGTAAAATACAGCGTTTTCATTTCAATGCATCTGAATGGTCATGTAAAGTAGCTGCTGTAGGTGCAAAAACAGCGGAAGCTCTTGAGACGATAGGCTTTGAGATAAACTTCATGCCATCAACTTTTAGTGCAGATATATTTGTACAAGAGTTTCCTGCTGTTGCAGGAGACGGCGTATCTTGTCAGTTTTTTAAAGGCTCGATGGCAAAGGATACTATAGTAAAAGGTTTATCTTATCGTGTCGATGAATGGACTATCTATGAAACGGTTCAAACGACAGAACATATCACAGAACTGCTAACTCTTTTAAAAGCATCGTCAAATGTAAGTATTACCTTTGCCAGTCCATCTGCAGTAGAGGTTTTTACAGAGTATATTGCGAAGGTAATTGGTTGGGATTCATTTAAAGTTCTATCCATAGGACATATTACTGAGCAAGCGTTAATTAAGGCAGGATCTAAAGTTGATATAATGCCATCCACTTATACAATGAAGGCATTAATTCAAGAGTTAGCTAATAGAAAGGAACATCTAAAATGAAAGATTTAACATTTAAAAGACATAGACGTTTACGTCAATCTGCTACTATGCGTTCAATGGTAAAAGAAACATACTTGCATAAAGAAGATTTCATCTATCCAATTTTTGTCATGGAAGGCGAAAATATTAAAAATGAAGTATCTTCAATGCCAGGTGTTTTCCAATTTTCAATTGACCGTTTAGGAGAAGAGATGGATGAAGTAGTATCACTAGGTATTCCTTCAGTTATTCTTTTTGGCTTACCAGCTGAAAAAGATGAGGTTGGTACTCAAGCATTCCATAATCACGGGATAGTTCAAGAGGCAACTCGTTTTGTGAAAAAGAATTATCCGGAAATTGTTGTTATAGCGGACACATGCCTATGTGAATTTACTTCTCACGGTCACTGTGGTGTTGTGAATGACAAAGAACAAATTTTAAATGACCCTTCACTAGATTTATTAGCAAAAACAGCAGTTTCACAAGCAGAAGCGGGAGCAGACATTATTGCGCCTTCTAATATGATGGATGGTTTTGTAACTGCGATTCGTAAAGGCTTAGATGATGCTGGATTTGAAGATGTTCCAATTATGTCTTATGCAGTAAAATATGCTTCAGCATACTATGGTCCATTCCGTGATGCTGCTGATGGCGCGCCTAAATTTGGCGACCGTAAAACATATCAAATGGATCCTGCAAATCGTATGGAAGCAATGCGTGAAGCCACTTCAGACGTGGAAGAAGGGGCAGATTTCCTAATCGTTAAACCAGCATTAGCTTACTTAGATATCGTACGTGATGTACGTAATAATTACGATTTACCGATTGTTGCTTACAATGTAAGTGGAGAATATGCAATGGTTAAAGCAGCATCTATTAATGGCTGGATTGACGAAAAACAAACTGTTCTAGAAACACTACTAGGTATGAAACGTGCTGGAGCAGACTTAATCATTACTTATCATGCGAAAGATGCAGTTCGTTGGATGGAGGGAAAATAATTTATGACACGTTCATATGAAAAATCAAAACAAGCTTTTAAAGAAGCTGTGAACTTAATGCCGGGCGGCGTAAATAGCCCAGTTCGTGCGTTTAAAGCAGTGGATATGGATCCAATTTTCATGGCTAGTGGTAAAGGTGCAATCATTACTGATATTGATGGCAATGATTATATTGACTATGTATTATCGTGGGGTCCACTAATTATTGGTCACACACATCCTGATGTAGTAGCTGCTATTCAAAAGGTAGCTGAAACAGGTACGAGTTTTGGAGCTTCTTCACTAGTAGAAAATGAACTAGCAAAAGTAGTAATTGATCGTATTCCTTCAATCGAAATGATTCGTATGGTATCTTCAGGTACGGAAGCGACGATGAGTGCAATACGTGCAGCCCGTGGCTTTACAGGTAGAGACAAAATTTTAAAATTTGAAGGAAGTTATCACGGACATGGTGATAGTTTACTAATTAAAGCTGGTTCAGGTGTAGCAACACTTGGTTTACCAGACAGCCCAGGCGTACCAATGGGAATCGCTCAAAACACATTAACTGTTCCTTATAATGATTTAGAATCGGCTAAACTAGTCTTCGAAAAATTTGGAGAAGAAATTGCTGCTGTAATCGTTGAGCCAGTTTGCGGTAATATGGGTGTCGTTCCTCCGCTTCCAGGCTTCCTTGAAGGATTACGTGAATTAACATCAAACGCTGGTTCACTATTGATCTTTGATGAAGTAATGACTGGTTTCCGTGTAGGGTATCATAGTGCTCAAGGACACTTCGGTGTAACACCTGATTTAACTTGTCTTGGTAAAGTAATCGGTGGTGGTCTGCCTGTAGGTGCATTTGGTGGTAAGCGTGAGATTATGGAGAAAATTGCTCCAGCAGGTCCAATCTATCAAGCGGGTACATTATCAGGTAACCCACTTGCAATGTCTGCTGGCTTAGCGACAATTAGTCATTTAAAACCTGAAACATATGATTACTTTACAAAGTTAGGTGATCAATTAGAAGCAGGTTTCCGTGAAGCTGCAGAAACGTATAACATCCCCCACACAGTAAATCGTGCGGGTTCGATGATTGGTTATTTCTTAACGAATGAAAATGTTATTAACTTTGAAACAGCAAAAACTTCTGATTTACAATTGTTTGCTGAATACTACGGTTTAATGGCGAATGAAGGAATCTTCTTACCGCCGTCACAATTTGAAGGTGTATTTGTTTCTACAGAGCATACTGAAGAACACATTGCAAAAACAGTTCAAGCTTTCCAAAAAGTATTCAAACAACTTGCTCGATAATTTTATACTACTATAAGAAAAGGGCTTTCTCTATTTTGAGAAAGCCCTTTTCAATGCATATAAATACATTGATAATGTACATGAAATAGCTAATCTTTTCATTTAGAGTATCTTCTTTAATTTCAGACTCGACAAACGACTGACTAATTAAAACCTTTCAAACCATCAACATAACATAATGCATAATCATTATACTACCTAGCATATAATCTATTAGATATATGAAGGAGGTCAAGCTATGCAACATATTTCCTGGGAAATTGCAGAAGGATTTAACTTTCCTGAAAGTTTTGGTAAACCGCAAGATACATCAAATGTGAAAATTACACCTCGTTGGACACAGGAAGAGTCAGGTGAATCATTATTCTTAACAGGTATATATCATATTTCTGCCAATGTAGCATTTGCGGAAGGCGAAACACCACATCATGGGACTTCAACTTGGACAACAATAGAAGATCTAGACATGCAAGGTGAATCAGGTTATTTTGAATATGCTGTGCCATTACATGTAAATTTACCACGAGAACGAGTGAATAAAGACGTCCCTGTGGAAATCAAAGTAGAGCATATAACGACAACATTCCAAGAGGATGGTAGCTGTCATTTTAACTGGCGGGCAACATGTCAGTATGAAGAGCCGCAAGTTGCTACTGCGCAAGTAGAAGCAGAGGTAGTAGAAAGTCCATCTACTACAACTGCAGAGGCAAGCGCGGAAGAAAAACCAGAATCCAATGCATTCTTATGGGATTTAGCAGAAGCGTATACGATTAAAACTTATCATTTAAAGGAAATCCGTAAACAGTAACCACCACAATAACGCTAAAATAAAAAGTAAGATAATGTCCCCTGTTGTCGGGATAATAATTACACGTATACCTTGGAAGAGACAAATAGGAACGATAATATGTCTACAGTAAAATCTTGTTTTCCGTAGCCAAGGTGGCAGGAAATAAGGATTATATTTTCTACGTGACATGAAATGTAGCCCTCCTTTCTAAAAAACTTGAAAATGCATCTTTTTTCCGATACAATTAGGTCATCTTAATATAGATGCATAGATAGGGAAGAGTAAAATGCATTGTGTTTGCCAAAGAGAGGAAACGTATGGTGAAAGTTTCCGCATACACACATTTGAAGGTCGCCCTGGAGCAGTTTCTGTGAACCTGATAAAGCTTAGCAGAAGCCGGTTAGAAGCCGTTATACAATGAAGTGTCAGCACGTCTTTTTGTGTTGAAATAAAGGTGGTACCGCGAATTCAACTCCTTCGTCCTTTTTAGGCGATAGGAGTTTTTTATTTGCAAAAAACTACAAGATACTTCGTTGTTAACAAAAAAATTAAAAGGAGGTCGTCAATTTGACAGAACAACAAACGACATCAATGCCAACGAAATATGATCCACAGTCTATCGAGCAAGGACGTTATGAATGGTGGCTAAAGGGAGATTTCTTTAAAGCACAACCTGAAAGTGGCAAAGAGCCGTATTCAATCGTAATTCCACCGCCAAACGTAACAGGTAAACTACACTTAGGTCACGCTTGGGATACAACATTACAAGATATCCTAATTCGTATGAAACGTATGCAAGGGTACGATGCACTTTGGTTACCAGGTATGGACCATGCAGGTATTGCAACACAAGCAAAGGTTGAAGCGAAACTTCGTGAAGAAGGCGTTACTCGTTATGACTTAGGCCGTGAAAAGTTCGTAGCAAAAACATGGGAATGGAAAGAAGAGTATGCAGGTCATATTCGTGAGCAATGGGCGAAAATGGGTTTAGCGCTAGATTATTCTCGTGAACGCTTCACATTAGATGAAGGACTTTCTGATGCAGTAAAAGAAGTATTCGTAAAACTTTACGAAAAAGGTTTAATCTATCGCGGTGAATATATCATCAACTGGGATCCAGCAACTAAAACTGCGTTATCTGATATTGAAGTTATTTACAAAGACATTCCAGGTGCTTTTTATCACTTCAAATATCCTTTAACTGATGGAACTGGAACAATTGAGATTGCAACTACTCGCCCTGAAACAATGTTAGGTGATACTGCAATCGCTGTTCACCCTAAGGATGAACGTTACCAACATTTAATCGGTAAAACAGTAACATTACCAATTGTAGGTCGTGAAATTCCAATCATAGCAGATGATTACGTTGAAATGGAATTTGGTACGGGAGTTGTGAAAATTACCCCAGCTCATGACCCGAATGACTTTGAAGTAGGTAACCGTCATGACTTACCACGTATTCTTGTAATGAACGAAGATGGTTCAATGAATGATAATGCTGGTAAATATAAAGGTATGGATCGCTTTGAATGCCGAAAAGCAATCGTTAAAGACTTACAAGACATGGATGTTTGCTTCAAAATTGAAGAGCATGTGCACTCAGTAGGACACTCAGAACGTTCTGATGCAGTTGTTGAGCCATATCTTTCAACACAATGGTTCGTAAAAATGCAACCTCTTGCTGATAAATCACTAGAGCTTCAAAAAGATGAAGAAGGCAAAGTAAACTTTGTACCTTCACGTTTTGAAAATACGTATTCTCGTTGGATGGAGAATATCCGTGATTGGTGTATTTCTCGTCAACTTTGGTGGGGACACCGAATTCCGGCTTGGTACCATAAAGAAACAGGTGAAGTTTACGTAGGTACGGATGCACCAGCTGATGCTGAAAACTGGAATCAAGATACGGATGTACTAGATACTTGGTTCTCATCTGCGTTATGGCCTTTTTCAACAATGGGCTGGCCAGATGAAGAGAACGAAGAATTTAAACGTTATTACCCAACCAATACTTTAGTAACGGGTTATGATATTATATTCTTCTGGGTTTCTCGTATGATATTCCAAGGTATTGAATTTACTGGTTCACGTCCATTTGAAGACGTATTAATTCACGGTCTAGTTCGCGACGAACAAGGTCGCAAAATGTCTAAGTCTCTAGGTAACGGCGTTGATCCAATGGATGTTATCGAAAAATACGGTGCTGACTCATTACGTTACTTCTTAGCAACTGGTTCTTCTCCAGGTCAAGATTTACGTTATTCAAATGAAAAAGTAGAAGCTGTTTGGAACTTCTCAAACAAAATTTGGAACGCTTCACGCTTTGCTTTGATGAACATGGAAGGCATGGCTTTCGATGAAATCGATTTAACTGGTAAAAAATCAGTGGCAGATCAATGGATTCTAACTCGTCTGAACGAAACAATCGAACAAGTAACAACTTTAGCTGAGAAGTTTGAATTTGGTGAAGTAGGTCGTCAATTATACAACTTCATCTGGGATGATTTCTGTGACTGGTACATCGAAATGGCGAAATTGCCATTATACGGTGAAGATGAAGCAGCGAAGAAAACAACGCGCTCTGTACTAGCATATGTTTTAGATAATACAATGCGCCTGTTACATCCATTTATGCCATTTATCACTGAAGAAATTTGGCAAAACCTACCTCATCAAGGTGAATCGATCACAGTAGCAGCTTGGCCGAAAGTTGATGAATCATTAACTTCACAAACGCAATCGGATAACATGAAATTATTAATGGACATTATTCGTGCTGTTCGTAACATTCGTGCTGAAGTACAGACGCCAATGAGTAAAAAAGTACCTCTTTATGTTTCAGCTAAAGATGCTGTAACACTTGCAGTGCTAGAAGATAACAAATCTTATCTAGAAAAATTCTGTAACCCAGAGCCGTTAACGCTTGGTGAAGGCATTGAAGCTCCTGGTCAATATATGTCAGCTGTAGTATCTGGTGCTGAACTATTCTTACCTCTTGAAGGGTTAATCGATGTAGCGGCTGAAGTTGAGCGCTTATCAAATGAACTTGAGAAATGGGGTAAAGAAGTGAAACGTGTTCAAGGTAAATTGAACAATGAGCGTTTCGTATCTAAAGCTCCAGATGATGTAGTAGCTGCTGAACGTGCAAAAGAAGCAGACTATATTGAAAAATACGCAACAGTAGAGAAACGTATTAACGAATTAAAAAATATGTAATCAAAAAAATCGCTCAAGTATTTTGCTTGAGCGATTTTTTCTGTTAACTAAAATAAACAACATCCGATAAATTAAGCGAAATCATTTACTAAGTAAAACCCTCTGGATATATGTTGATAAATATTTTAGGCCAATTTAAAACGGTATAGTAGTAAAAATCAAGCGGTAATTATAACCAAAATGTATTGTAGTTATTAGTCTTTAAAATGGCTTATAATAGGAAAGTAAATAAGAAGAAAACAAGCACAATATACATACCAGGAGTGTTGAATAGTGTTTACTAATATAGAACAGTGCGTCGAGTTTTTATCCTCATTAAAAAAAGGTAGTAGTACTTCGATTCCGTTAGAAGTCGTTAAATCACTTTTACATGAGTTTGGCGACCCTCAACATACATTTAAGACAATCCATTTAGCAGGATCAAACGGCAAAGGCTCTACTTTAAATGCACTAAAGGAAATATTAAAGTACAGCCAAGTTGAAAAAATAGGCTGCTTTGTTTCTCCGCACTTAGAGCGTATAAATGAGCGTATTACTATAAGTGACAAGCAAATATCGGATGAGCAATTCCTTTCTTACATCAATAAAGTATTTGTAGCTATAGATGAAAAGGACGGGGTTTACCCTAGCTTTTTTGAAATTATGACGATTGTAGCATTCTTATATTTTGCGGATGAAAAAGTAGATGTGGCTCTAATTGAAACTGGCATTGGGGGCAGATTAGATTCAACTAATGTTATTAATCCCCTCGTTTCAATTATTACAACGATTTCTTTAGAGCACACAGCAATATTGGGTGACACTTTTGAGGGAATTGCCTATCAAAAAGGTGGCATTATTAAAGAAAATAGACCTGTTGTAACAACGGTAGAAAATAAGGAAGCGTTAAAAGTTCTGCGGAAAATAGCTGAAGAGAAGCACGCATCTATAGCAATTATCAATGAGGACTTTGTGGTTACAAAAGTCACTCAAAAGGAACATACGCAGATTTTTAATTATGCTAAAGGGGATTACGTAATAAATGATGTTGAATTACGTATGGCAGGACCTCATCAAATTAACAATGCTTCATTAGCTATTACGACGGCATTATTATTAAGAGATGCTGGATACTTTGATATAACAGAAGAAGCCGTTCGAAAAGCCTTAAAAGAAGCAAAATGGGCTGGTCGCTTTGAAGAATATGCCCATCATATCATAATTGATGGTGCCCATAATCCTGAAGGTACAGAGGCATTAATCGCTACTTTAAAAGCGAAATATCCAACAAGGGAATACGATTTTATCTATGCTGCTATGCAGGATAAGGATCATCTGAAAAGTATTCAAATGATGGAGGAAGTAGCATCCTCTATGACATTTACGCAAATAAGTATGCCTAATGCCGCACCAGCCGCTGAATTAGCTGCACTATCACAGCACCACCATACTCATTTTGATGCAGAATGGGAACGTGTAGTGAAACGGGCAGCCGAGGAAAAAGAGGAAGAGCATGTATTAGTCATAACAGGATCTCTGTATTTTATTTCTGAAGTACGTGCGTTTTTAAACAATAAAGTGAAGCAATAAATGAGGTGCTGACATGATTCCAAAATTAGATCGTTATAAAGAAAGATGGGGAGTACGTAGTGATGCCTCGATAAAACCAGGGTTAACAGCAATTACTGAAGCATTGCAATTAGTAGGAAATCCACATAAGAACTTATCCGTTGTCCATGTGGCGGGTACTAATGGGAAAGGTTCAACCATTACCTTTTTAGAGCATATAAGTAAGGCTCACGGACTTTCGACTGCTACTTTTATGTCACCGTGTATAGAAGATGTACATGATCAAATTAGGTTAAATGAACAACCGATTTCGCCAGCAGAGATGGATGTAGTATTTCGCATTATGGCGGATGCAGGGTTAGACGGTAAGTTAACAGATTTTGAACTTCTAACAGTAGCAGCTTTTCTGGCATTCGAGCGATTTGCACCTGACATTACTATTATTGAATGTGGCATGGGGGGGCGTTTTGATAGCACAAATGTTGTGATGCCTATTGTGTCAGTTATACCGAGTATTGCATTAGAACATACGAATTTTTTAGGCTCAACCCTTGAAAGTATTGCAATCCATAAAGCAGGTATTATTAAGGGTGGAAAACCAGTAGTGACAGGTGTTCTACCAGTTGAAGCAATGGATATTTTTATACAAGAAGCGAAGAAACATCACGCACAATTACTTATCTATACTGAAGATTTCAATGTTATTGAGGAAAATGCGACGGAAACATATATTGCTAATGATATACGAATAACGAATTTAACACGTACAATGCTGGGGTTACACCAGCGTAGTAATATGGCGCTTGCAATTACGGCATTTAAAATCGTTGCACAAATAAATGAAGTGAAAATAAGTGTCGATGCAATTCACAGTGGGGTTCAAGGAGCTCAGTTATCGTGTCGCTTTGAACAACTTGCGCCAAAGCTCTACATTGATGGAGCGCATAATCCAGCTAGTGCAAAAAGTTTAGTAGACGCGATCCGTGAGCAATTTCCTAATGAACCCATCCATTTTATCGTTGGTATGTTAGCGGACAAGGATGTCCGAGGAGTTCTTGAGGAATTAGAAAAAGTGGGTACAACTTTTAGTTTCGTAGAGGTTGCGAATGAACGTGCAATGGCTGCAGATGAAATTGTGAAAATGAGTAATGCAGAAAATAAATCGACAACATATGACATTTTGACTACTATTCAACAAAAGTTGCTGTTGAATGAAGTAATTTTCATGACTGGTTCCTTATATTTGTTAGCAAAATGGCGAAAAATATTGCATGAAACATTTAATTGAATTGCATTAAATGGATGACTTTGGTAAAACGATTTGCTATAATTGCTTAAAAGTAGGCATAAATACTCACGGTGAGGGGTGTGAGAAGTGAATTTGTCACTAAAGTTCAAATGGACCGTCTTTGCAGTATGGTTGGCCACTGTACCAATTAGTTTATATGTGGTATATCTCTATTTCCCTCCGCCAACAAATATTGATTGGTCTGAGTTTATAGGTTTCATAGTGTTGGCAATCATTACAACCATTTTTCCTATTGTTATAAACGGAGTATCTTTATTTTTTATGCAATGGGTAAACTTAGCGATTTTTTTGAAATATGGATTATTTATAGAATTAATTGTATTCCAAATTGCACTAATTCCATTTTTATATCGAGCTAAACTACTAAAGCCAGACTTATACCGTATTCCTTGGAATTCGATTATGTTTTTCCTCGTATCATTTATTAGTGGTTTATTTTTTATCTTAATTGGTGGAAAATTTGGTTCGCTTAGTATACCTCATATTGTCGTATTCGGAATGATTTATTTATTAGTGAATACTTTTATAAATCATGTATTACTGAAATTAAGTTTAATCTTTATGAAGAAAAGAGCTCCATTTCTAACAAAAGATGATTATTGGGATTATAATAGTATGCTATTCACTTTTCCTATGGGATTAACACTATATCTACTGTCAGAATATGTAGGGCCTATAGCATTTGTTTTACTAGGTATGCCATTTTTGATAGTGACTCAGATTTTAAGAATGTATAGTACTTCAGAAAGAGTAAATGAATACTTATCGATGGCAGCGCATTTTGGTCATCAGTTAGGGGATAGCTTAACGAGTGATGAAGTTGTGGATTTATTTATGGGTAAAACAATTGAAATCATGCCTGTAGATCATGCTTACATTATCGATATAGTGAATGGTCAACTACAATTCGACAGGTCACATGAAAATGGTGTAGATACAGATGTTAATGTTTCTCACGAAAATATTTTAAAAACTCCAATCAAAGAAATAATGAATACAGAGCAAGCAATAGTGTATAACCAACAGTCCGAATGGATAAGTATGGGGGCTGGTTTTTTACCCTTTGACACGCAAAGTATAGTCATGATGCCAATTTCGATAAATCAAAAAATGGTAGCAATTTTATTGCTAGCTTCTAATAAGAAGAAATCCTTTGAAGAATATCAAATTCGTATATTGGACTTACTATGTTCTTATTTTGCAGTTTCGTTGGAGCGCTCACGATATCTTGAGGTAACATTAAACAAAAGTGAACGTTGTGGCCTAACTGGGTTATATAATTACAGGTATTTTGAGGAACAACTTACATTTAAAATGCAAGAATTGCTAGATGGAGAAATGCGTCAGCTATCGTTAATCATGCTCGATATTGATCATTTTAAACTTATTAATGATTCATATGGTCACCAAAGCGGCAATGATATCTTATGTGACTTTGCTCGAACATTAGAGGAAGAAGTGGGAGATAGAGGGATACTAGCTAGATTTGGTGGTGAGGAGTTCGTAATTCTACTGCCTAACGTATCTAAAAGTGAGGCTCTTCACTTAGCGGAAGAAATTCGTATGAAAGTGCAATTTAAATCATTTGAAATCGAATCGGATTTGAGTGTGAATCATATAAGAGAACATGTTACAATCACGACTAGTGTTGGTGTTTCAACTGCTCCTGAGGATTGTGATAATCCTATGGCGCTATTACGAAATGCTGATAGGGCTTTGTATGTAGGAGCTAAACAAAAAGGTCGAAATCGCGTAGCGGAGTATCTAAAAACCTAAACAAAAGCTAAGGGGATTCTAGAATTCTCTTAGCTATTGCAACATATAATTAATAGCAGTATACATATCAGTTAAACATTTTTTTTTAACTTCTTTCAGCAGAAGTCTCCCACCTCTATAGGTGGTGAGATGAATGCGGATTTAAGCTACTTTTCAGCGGGTGTCCAAACGCCCGCTGAAAGAAGTTAAAGCCTCCGGTGGATGTCACGGAATCGGAAAGGAGTTCTTTGTGCAAGCACAAAGCCAATTCCGGACGCAATTATGCCGAGGCATAATTGATTATGAATGCCAGCACTACTATTGATATACTGTAGAAAATGCGTAGAGAAAACGTGGAATTTAAAAGAAAGGATGTACTTAAAATCAATCAACTTGAATATCTAAGCAAAGATCCTGGAAAAAGACAGTTAGAAAAGGTCATTCGAGCACTCCAGAATATTGAACAATTAACTATCACCAAGATTAATCGCGTTGTAATAAAAAATGATGAGACCATAATTGTAACTAATTTGTCTAAAAAAGAATTATTTGAAGGAATAACTAATCATAATAACGAATCAATAACTACTGAAGAAACAAAACCCCTTAATCTTCCGTCAGCTAAACAACAAGTTGAGGAAATGCAGTCTGAAACTCCCGTATTTACAAATGCATCTGAAGCGAGCTCAATTAAGCCTGAGTGTATAACATTTGATGCATTACTAACCTCTCCAAATTATGATGATGTTTATGATTTTATTAAAGAAGTAGAAAGATTAGAGCGCATAGTTCGTATAGATAAAATAAGTTTTTCTGTACCAAACGGAGATGCAGTTTTAAATGGTTTAAAAGAAACCATTCAAACGACACTGCAGCTCACGACTTTCTACTATAAGGATAAGACGTATTAGTGGATATTCTTTTTGAAGAAAATGTAAAAAATAAAGAGGCGTTTCAAAGTCTTGATCTGACTTTGAAACGCCTCTTTTGCAATAGTATAACAATATAATTCTATTCTTCTATTAAAGCTCCTTGACTGGATAATTGTTTAGCATCATCATAAGTCGGAATTGTTTCAATAGGTATAGGGTTAGAGGAAGCAAATTGAACAAACGATCCACCAGAAGCAGTAAAAGATTTTGCAATGACTGCTCCTGTAATTTTTCCACTACCAGATAAAGTGACATCTGCATTAGGTGTAAAAAATACCCTGGTAATAGCTGATGAATCTCCATCTAATTCAACTTTACTTCCGCCAGAATAAATATCGCCTTGGAATCCGCCGCTACCTCTGAATTTAATATTGGCATTTTTCGCATAAAGTGAACCAAATATTTTTTGATCACCACTCATGTTTATTGCATTATTTCCTTTGTAATATACTTTTAATTGGGATATATCCCCATTGTTATTTACTGAACTTGAGGAATTTGTTGTTATTTTGTCTTTCACATAAATAGATAGTTTTCCGGAGCCTACTATGTTTATATGTCCATTTTCAATATTTAAGTGATCAATTAGGATTGCTTTATCAGTATTCCCAACATTGATTGTTAAAGAATAATTACTTGATAGTATGATGTTTTTGAATTTCATATTATCTGTCATGTTAAGTGTATATTTATCAGTAAGGTTGTGATTAATTAATAAATCCCCGTCATGTATAACGTTTGCTTGTTCGGAATTGTCTATCTTGACTATTTCATTTTTAGGATATCCTAAAAGCTCAAGATTTTTATAATCATCCTCAGGAAAAGAAGGTAACTCGATATCGATAGGTGTGCTAAGATCAGCTTTAGGTTTATGGTCATAATAAGAAGGAATATCTATACTACCGGGATTAGATGATTCGGTTGCGATATCTGCTCCATAAATATTAGCACTTCCGGATAATGAAATTTTATTATTAACATGGACTGCATATTTAGGTGTATATGTTTCCGGTGTGGGAGTTGTTTGGACAATTAGAGAAACCATATACACTTGGGTAACTACCCTTTTTTTATCACCAATTTCACCAAGTGATTTTATATTGTATTTGTTAGAATCATCTTTATCTTTAGTTAATGTTATAGTCGATTTGGGTTTTTTACCAAAATGTTCTTCATAATTACTAAACTGATTAACTGTTGAACTTGCAATATTCCTTTCTGCCACTTGGTAGAAATAGTCTTTGAATTTGAACTTTAATTTGTCTTTATTACTTAAAGTTGCATAGTGGTTTTTAGTAGTAATAAAAGCATCATTAACCCTATCATTTAGTTCTTCTCTTTTTTGTACAAGACCTGCTTCTGCAATATAGTAAACAGATTGGTCAGTGCGCTCGTTTGAAGATTGCTTCATTGTTGTGGCTGTAACGCTCATTAATGCAACACCAAGTACTGACATGACGATTAGTACCATTAAAACAATGACAAGGGTATAGCCTTTTTCATTAATAAAAGTGTGGTTTTTTATTATTTTTCTCATTAGCTCCCACTCCTAACGACTATTTTTGTTTCTGCTTTTTTCCCATCAAGATTTTCAATAATAATATTCCACCCATTGTCTTTATATTTGACATTAAATTCCCTAATATTCGTAGCAAAGTTTTCATTGTCTTTACTGATGCTCATTGTGTTCTTATCGAATTTATATTCTACATTGTTTATTTTTATCCCATCATTAATAGAGGTAATATCAGTCGTTTTCCGCATTTCTTTTGTAATGACTTTAAGTACATAAGACATTTCATTGAGTTGTTGGTTTTGTTTTAATTGTTTGTCATATTGTTCAGAGCTAGTTAGTTGAACTTTAAATATTAGAATAGCCGCAAGAGCGGTTAAGACGACAACAGCTAGTATTTCTACCAATGTTAACCCTTTTTCATTATTTAATATATTTCTCATGGTTCACCTCATTTCCATACGAATACATTTTCCATTTTTGCTTTCAAGTTATTTTCGTTATTTTCGTAGACTTCAATAATGATATTTGTCAAATTCGGAGCACTGTTGTTTCCTTTTAGCTTTAATTTAATAGTGATTTTAGAATCTTTTTTAGTGAAATCGGAACTGCTATCCTCTTTTTTATAACCTAAGCTTTTAATCGCTTCTTCTCGGTTGGTAGCCTTTTTACTAACTGCGAAAGCTTTTTCCATTTCACTTTGCGCGATATAAGTCGCATCTACAATATTTTCAGAGCTCTTTCCTGTTTTCGCTGTTTGAATAAAGAAGGTGAAAAATGCAGTTAATAGAATTGCTAATATTACGAACGATGCCATGACTTCGACAAGTGTGAACCCTTTTTCATTTGAATGAACCTGTTTAAAAATCATTATTTAAAACCTCTTTCGTAAGATTGATAGAATATATCTTTTCAACAATATGGGCTGCCATATAAAAAATAGCATAATAAATGTCAATAAATATAAAAAAATCAAATATCATAGTTTAATATATTTAAATATACACTTTAATCATAACTCCTTCTGTGATATATAGCATACGTTTTTAGATAAAATTCCTAAATAAATTTTAAAGTGTGATAAAAGTCGTATCTTTTTGGAAAAATTTTATTTATAATCTATTTTATAGTTAGAAATATATGTGTATATAAAAATATTTATAATAGGAGAATTGGAATATGAGGTTATTTACGAAAATCACAATTGCCCTACTGGTATTCAGTTTTCTTGTTTCATTTGAATATGTTGGGGATAAAGTATTAGCTGCTTCTAAAGGATCTACTATTGGTAATATACCTATCGAGGATTTGTCTAAAGGAGAAATGAAGAAAAAATTAAATGCAGCTATAGTTGAATGGCAAGGTAGTGAAATATATATAACTATTGGAGAAAAAGAAGTCACATTACCTGGAGAAGATTTTGTTTTCGATATAAATGCCTCTATTAAGCAATATGAACTTAGTGTAGAGAGACCTTGGTATGCTTTTTGGGAAAAGAAACGTATTGTAAATGAACCTTTGATAGTAGAAGGAAATGCTAGTTTAAAAGAGAAAATTGAATATCAAACAAATTTAAAAGATGAAAATCTAACTACTCAAGTTCTTGAAGCAGCATCTTATTTAAAGAACGGTCCTATAAAGGTTGAAGTAAAAAGTTTATCTATTGAAAACGCCGAACGAATCTCGTTTGAAACCATAGCAATAAATGACAACCAATTTGCGGAAATATCGGAAATTGCCAATAAATTAAATGACTACATGATCGAGCCGGAAATTGAAGTTTCATTTAATGATCTAATTGCTACTACTTCCAACAATGAAAATACAATGACGATTGTAGCCTCAGCTTTACATAGTGCAGTGCTGCAAAGTAGCTTTGAAATATTGGAAAGGCATCAAGCTAATGAAGTTCCAACCTATGTGAATGCAGGTTATGAAGCGGTTGTTAATCCATTGTTAAAGAGGGACTTTCGATTTGTATCTCATAGTAAAGTTCCTGCGAAAATTGTAGCCAAAGTAAAATCAGGTAAATTAAAAATTGAACTATATTCACTTCCGGGGAATCCAAAAGTGTCCGTCTTTGACAATGGCAAAAAGAGTGTTAAGCCACGTACTATATATAGATATTCTTCTTATATTGAAGAAGGTGAAAAAGAGATAGCTCAACATTCAAAATCTGGTTTACAACTATTAATTTATCGGACGATTACTAACGATGCCGAGGAAGAAAAAACCGAGTTGATCAGTCAAAATTACTACGCTCCATTAAATGAAATCATTGAGTTGTCATCTATACAAACACTTGTTGAAACGAATTCAAGTGAAGAAACAGCTTTAGATGAATGTAATGGAGATGATACATCTACCTCTTCAAATGTTTGTAAACAAACAATTACTAAACGTAAAACAGCAACCAAAAGTAAAAATGGTAGCCCTGTTCCAGAGGGGAGTTATTATACCAAATCAGGAGATATTGTTACGCCTGGTGATACAAAATAAGGTGGTAAAGAGGTGAATGAACAATGAGCAGGGTGAAAAGAAAAAGACTAGGGGATTTATTGGTCGAGGCAAACGCAATCACTCAAGAACAGTTAGATTATGCTCTGAAAAGTAGAAATACAAATGAAAGGCTTGGAGATTTTCTAATTCGAGAAAATTTACTAACGGAACAACTATTAATTGAAGTACTGGAATTCCAATTAGGTGTACCTCATATTAGTATCAGTCAATATGCAATTGAGCCGGAGCTCATCCAACTAGTACCAAGAGAATTAGCTAAACGCTCATTATTAATGCCTTTGACGCGAGAAAAGAATAAATTACTCATTGCTATGGCGGATCCTATGGATTATTTCGCGATTGAAGAAGTACGAATGGTGACGGGCTGCCAAATAGAAACGAGTATCGCGATGAAGGATGATTTATACCGTTCTATTTCTAAATACTACGATTTACAGGAAACGATGGATGCGGCATTAAATGATTTTATACCATTAGAAAAGGATGAAGAAAACGAAATTCTTGACGATGATTCTCCCATTGTTAAGTTAGTTAACCAAATTATTTCAAGTGCTGTTGTCCAAAGAGCTAGTGATATACATTTTGATCCTCAAGAAACAGAACTTAGTATTCGTTTTCGTATTGATGGTGTTTTGAAAAATGAACGTGCACTTCCGAAGCATATGCAAAATATGATTATTGCTCGTATTAAGATTATGGGGAATTTGAATATTACTGAAAATCGTTTACCGCAAGATGGAAGAATAAAGGCGAATATTAATCTTCATCCGGTCGATATTCGGTTATCTACGTTACCTACTCTTTACGGTGAAAAAGTTGTTATGCGCGTATTAGATTTGAATAACTCGCATGGAGATATAAGAAAATTGGGTTTTTCGGATAATAACTTAACGCTTTTTAAAGGAATGATTTCAAAACCTAATGGAATTGTACTTATTACAGGTCCGACGGGTTCTGGTAAATCTTCTACACTATCCGCGACCCTCCAACATTTAAATAGTGATGATGTAAACATTATTACAGTTGAAGATCCAGTCGAATATCAGATGGATGGTGTAAATCAAATTCAAGTTCGTGAGGAAATAGGTTTGACGTTTGCTAACGGCTTAAGATCCATTTTACGTCAGGATCCGGACATCATTATGATAGGTGAAATACGAGATTTAGAAACAGCTCAAATTGCGACACGTGCATCTTTAACAGGTCATTTAGTATTGAGTACGTTACATACAAATAGTGCAGTTGAATCAATTTCTAGGTTGTTTGATATGGGAATCGAGCCTTTCTTGATCTCATCATCAGTTGTAGGAGTCGTGGCGCAACGTCTCGTTCGACGTGTCTGTCGAGATTGTGGTGAATATCATAACTTATCAGTGCAGGAGCATGATATCTTCCTAAAATACAATATTCAAATTGACAAAGTGAAACGTGGGAAAGGTTGCCCATCATGTAATAAGACTGGTTATAGAGGGCGACTAGCAATTCATGAAATACTTGAAGTCAATGATCACATAAAAGAAATGATACTAAATAAAGCTGCGATTGCAGAAATTAAAAAGTATATGTATACCCAAAATTACCGGACATTGTTAGAAGATGGACTGTTAAAGGTGGCAGAGGGTGTTACAACTACAGAAGAAATACTACGTGTAGCAACTGATAATTAGGATGTGAGGATTATGACAAAATCTATTATAGAATTACTAACTTATGCGGACGATAGCGATGCTTCGGATTTACATGCAACTGTTGGTGTTCCCCCGTATTATCGTATAAACGGTCAATTGCAACCTTATGGAGAAGAGAAGCTGACTCCTGATGACCTAGAGTTAATGATTAAAGAAATTCTACCCACGCATCGGCAAGAAGATTATGAAATAAAAGGTGAAGCCGATTTTAATTACTCGCTACCTGGAAGGTGCAGGTTTCGTATAAATGCTTATCATCAACGAAATAGCTGTACAATAGCTGCACGTAAAATCACATCTGAAATACCGACTATCGAGCAATTGGGCATGCCTGAAGTATTAAAAACCTTATGTAATAAACCTCAAGGGCTAATACTTGTAACCGGTCCAACAGGTTCTGGTAAGTCAACTACTTTAGCGGCAATGATAGATTATATTAATACGAATAATGCTAAACATATTATCACCCTCGAAGATCCAATCGAATATTTGCATAAACATAAGGTGTCGATAGTTAATCAAAGAGAAGTAGGTACTGATACTTTGAGTTTTGCAAATGGTTTACGAGCAGCTCTTCGGCAAGATCCGGATATTATTTTAGTGGGAGAAATGCGTGATCATGAAACGATTTCAACAGCAATTACTGCTGCTGAAACAGGTCACTTAGTAATGGCGACACTACATACAAGTAGTGCTCCAACTACGATTGACCGCATAATCGATGTCTTTCCACCTCATCAACAAAGTCAAATTCGTATTCAACTTGCCAATGTGTTACAAGGGATCATTTCGCAGAGGCTATTTAAACGTATAGACAAGCCAGGGAGAGTAGCGGCAACGGAGATTTTAGTACAGACTTCATCAATTTCAAATCTAATACGGAACGATAAAGTACATCAAATACCTAATGTTATGCAAACAAACCGAGCGATTGGTATGCATACGATTGATAGTTCTATTCAACAGCTTATAGCTCAGAAAAAAATTGGTTTTGAAATTGCCAAGACATATTTGAGTGCAGGTGAGTTTGCATGACAGTATACCGCTATAGTGGTAGATCTTCTAAAGGTGTTGCTGAGAAAGGGATTATAGAAGCGAGTTCAAAACAAATAGCCGTAAAAAAATTACGAGATAAAGGCATTAACCCGAGGCAAATTGAAGAGTCTAAAAGTATTTTGCACAAAGATTTAAAGTTTGGTGGTGGTGTGAAGAAAGAAGACTTTGTTATATATTGTCGTCAATTCGCAACGCTAATTCGTGCAGGAATTTCAATCGTAGAAGCTACGCGAATTCTAAGTACCCAGACTTCTAGTAAAGCGCTAAAAAAAGCATTACAAGATGTGGAAGAAGATATTCGTTCTGGTATTGCCTTTTCTGCTTCTGCAGCAAAAAATCCTAAGGTCTTCCCAATGCTCTTTATAAACATGATGAAGGCTGGAGAAGCGACGGGTAATTTGGACGATACATTAGATCGAATGGCTTTTAGCTATGAGAAATCGTTTAAGTTAAAGAAGAAGATTCAATCTGCTATGACCTATCCGGTTGTTCTTATTATATTAATTATTTTTGTAGCATTCTTTATGCTTCTATGGCTTGTGCCAAGATTCACTGAATCTTTTGCTAGTTTCGGAGCAGAGCTTCCTGCAATTACATTGATTGTTTTAGCGTTTAGCGATGCATTGAGAAACTTTTGGTGGGCTTTTTTACTCATAACTTTAGCTATAATTGTAGGATTTATATTTCTATATAAAAAAAATGAAAAATTCTATTTTTCTACACACTATGTACTATTGAAAATGCCTATTTTCGGTAAAGTACTTCAAAAATCTGCGATTGCTCGTATGACAAGAACTTTAGCAACTCTTTTTAGTAGCTCTGTACCTATATTAAATGCATTAGCCATTGTTGAGAAAGTTATCGGTAACCCAATTATTGAAGAAGTAATTAGTGAATCGAAGAGTTCGTTAGAAAAAGGAAGTCCGCTTGCGAAACCATTGGAGCAAAGTTGGGTATTTCCGCCGCTAGTAACTCAGATGGTATCCATTGGGGAGCAAACGGGTTCGCTAGACTATATGTTAGAAAAAGTTGCAGAGTTTTATGAGGATGATGTGGATCGTACAGTAGATTCATTGAAGTCCTTAATCGAGCCATTAATGATTTTACTTTTAGCGGCAATTGTAGGATTTATAGTAGCTGCGATTATGCTGCCGATGTTTAGTTTATATGAACAAGTTTAGTGAATTCTAATTGAAGGGAGGTGAAAAGTAGATGACGAACGACCGAATAGAACTGACATCTAGTGAAGAGCTTACATACAAAAATGAGGGAGGATTTATCATGAACAAACTAATGAAATTAATGAAAAATGAAAAAGGTATGACACTAATCGAACTATTAGCAGTAATCGTAATTATCGCGATTATCGCATTAATTGCTATTCCTGCAATTGGGAATATTATTAATAACTCTCATGATAAAGCAATCCTAGCTGATGCTTCAAGTATTATTTCTGGTGCAAAAATTGCATTTACGGATGGTGAATGTGAGAGTGAAACGTCATGCACTGCAGAGAATTTGAAGGAATTTGTTAGTAAAGATGGAACTGATTTAACGGGTGTTAGTGTGACACGCGATAAAAATATTTACACTTTAACTTATCCTGAACTAGCTAATATGAAAGGGAAATTAAAGGGCAAAGTAGAAGGTACCATAACAAGTGATAAACTGGCAGAATTAATGGGTAATAAGAAAGAAGGAACAAAAGAATAAAAACAGAATACAGTAGCCCTTCGCTGCTGTATTCCCTTTAATCTTTCGTTGAAGAAAGTCATAGCATTTCTTTTGCATTCTCTGCTTTCTCCACCGAAGTATTAAAGCTTGCATCTAGGAGGTCCTCTGATGATATTTAAGAAGAAGAAGCGGCAGTTGTCGCTAGTTTATAATGACTACGCAATGCATATGTTAATAGTCAGTTTAAATGATTTAACACTATCTAAAATAGAAAGTAAGCCATTAGAAGAGGGAATCGTTGTTGATGGAATTATTGAGGACGAGCTTTCCTTTTTTGAGATATTAAAGGAACAAGTGAAGAAGTGGAGTTTGAAAGGCCAGGATGTACGTTTTTTTGTGCCGGATAGCACAGTCATGATGAAGATGATTGACCATCCGCAGGAATTAAAAGGAGAAGAAGAGATTGAAGAGTATGTGGAGATGGAGCTAGGCCGTTCTATTCATCTACCTTTTGAAGATGCGCTTATTGATATTTATGATGCACAGTCTGGGGATGGCAAGGCGACTTTGTTTGCTACGAGTACAGATGAGGTACAGAAGTTGACGGGGCTTTTAGCTGATGCTAGTTTAACGCCTATTGTTGCAGATATTAAAGCTATTTCTAATCTACGTTTGCTTGAGATGGTTATGCCGAATATACATAATAGCATCACGCTAATCACAGATTGGTCTATTAACGAGCTCTCATTAACGATTTATTCGCAGGGGGAAGTCGAATTTTTACGTTATCAAACGATTAATACAGAGCGTAGTAAATGGTTTCCTAAACATACAGAAGATGCCTTTTATTTCAGTTACAGTGATAATGTGATGAATTATAAAACAGCATTGATGGAGCCGTTATCTGAAATTGACCGTATTTTAAACTTCTATCATTATTCTTTGAATAAGGGTGAAAAAAGTGTTGAAGATATTGTTGTTATAGGAGATTCTCCAGAGTTGCCTTATATAATTGACATGCTAGAAAGTCAATTAGCTTTGCCGATACATACTTTAACAGATTCAGTGATTACTAGTAAGTTCCCTAACTTTAAGACATCACAATCGAGTTTAATTGGATTAGCCTTAAAGGAGGTAGAGTAGGATATGATTCCAGATATTAATCTCTTACCTAAGATAGAAAGGAAAAAGACAAGCAGTCTACTTTTATGGTTATTTGTGGCTGTCGTTTGTTTGTTGCTTATTGCTGCTGGGGTGAAATATTTTGCATTAAAAAGTGAGATTGAAACACTGACTGCAGAGGAGCAAGAGATATCGGCTAAAATTGATGACTATAATGATCAAATCTCTAATTTTGAGCAACAATCACAAGGCTCTCTTGAACAATCAGTACAATTTGTTGAATCAGTTTCTTATCCGGTTACACCGATAATAGATAGTGTAGAGAGACATCTTGAACCTTACGAAAAATTTACAAAGATGAACTTTAATGATGAGGGTATCACGGTGAATATCGATTTTGAAACGCTTAATGATGTCTCTATATATGTTCAAAAGTTATTAGAGGACAATTTATATACAGATGTCCAAATTGATAAAGTTACGGCTTTTAAACCAGAAAAAAATGAGTATAATAATGCCGATTCAGATGAGGACTTAGTACCCCGTTATACAGCAGAGATAAAATTGGCTATTAGTAATTCAGATTTACTTGCGGAGGTAGAACATCCATGACTTCATTAGCAAACAATAGGAAATCAGCATATATTCTAATCGGGGTACTTGTTTTTGCCTTGTTATTTTCTATCTTTTATTACGTTATCTATCCGAAAATGGAGGAAAGTAATTTATTGAAATATCAAATAGCTGATGCGAGGGATAAGGAAGCTACTTTAGCAAAGCAACTTGGTGTGATAAAGAAAGAACAGCAGGCTAATAAGAAAAGTATTAATGAGTTAAAAACAAAAGTACCTTTAACTCGAGAGCTAAGTAATATACTAAATTCGATTGAACAGGTTGAATTAGTAAGTGAAACGAAGGTGCTTGACGTTACTTTTAATAACTATGATACTGCTGTAAAAGAAAGTATTCAAACTGCCGAACAACCGGTGACTTCTTCTACTGGTGTTGAAACTCAAAATCAATCACCTAGTACTGATGCAAAAAATAGTGATAATGAAGAGGTTGTTACGCCTGTCTCCCCTATTACTTCTAGCAGTTTACCTGAAACTTTAAAGTTAATGACTATGAAACTATCAATTAGCGCACAAGATAAGGAGGAAATAAGAGCGTTCTTAAAAGAGGTAGAAGTATTGCCTCGTATTATGCGTATTGACTCTGTTGAGTATGAGGTGCCAAATATAGATGTACAAAGTTCAGAGACAGTGGAAGGTCTTGAGGCAACCGTACAACTTACGGTATTCTATTATGAGGGCCCACTAGAAAAATAAAACTATAATAAGAGGGATATAAATGATAACTGTTTATGCACTATTCTTTTTTATATTTGGTTTAGTTTTTGGTTCGTTTTTTAATGTCGTTGGGTTAAGGGTACCTAAAGGAGAGTCGATTGTTCGACCGCCTTCACATTGTACAAATTGTCAAAGGCGTCTAACATATCAGGACTTAGTGCCTGTTTTATCTTTTTTGTTTTTGAAAGGTAAGTGCAGAAGTTGCGATGAAAAAATTCGCTGGATATATCCGTTAATGGAACTCTTAACAGGTGTTTTTTTTGCATTGGCATATTTGGAATTGGGATTGAAGCCGGAATTAATTATCGCACTATTGTTTATTTCGATGTTAATCATTATTACTGTTTCAGATATTGCGTATATGTTGATACCTAATAGGATTTTATTGTTTTTTGGTGTGTTATTAGCGGTGGGACGTATATTCATCCAGACGGATCCGTGGTGGAATAGTATTGTTGGTGCAATTGGAGGTTTTTTAATATTATTACTTGTGTCTATCCTGTCGAAAGGTGGTATAGGGGGCGGGGATATTAAATTATTTTTCATTATAGGACTAGTGTTAGGTATTTTTTCGACATTACTTGCGTTATTCTTGGCTTCGGTCATTGGTTTAATAGCGGGTGCTATACTATTAATCTACCGAAAGCAGGGACGTAAAACGCCGATTCCTTTTGGTCCATCGATTGCAGTTGCAAGTATACTTGCGTATTTCTATGGTGAACAAATCCTCGAATGGTATATGAATTTGTTATTTTAACAAGATAAATTTTGTAGACAAGACGACAAGAGTCTTGTCTTTTTTTATGGTCATCATGCTACGGTTAATAGAGGGGTGATGAGATGAAATTTGAATCTAGAAATAATAAAAAAATGCTGCTCTTGTCTATGGTCCATGGTGTGATTATTGGTGTGGCAGGAGTATTTCTATTTTTCATTGCATTGCATTTTTTTGATGGACAAGCAGATGAACAAGTTAGTAATAAGAAAACTGCAACAAAAACGACAACAACTGCTAAGGTTGATGACAAAGCATATACTTTTTATGTGCAGCAATATGGTGTTTTTTCAAGTGAGCAATCCGCAACGGAATTTCTAGGTACTAATCCAAAGCTATATAACAGTGCTATCGTTTCATTTGGTGGTCAATATTTTGTATGGTCTGCTGTTGGAACAAAAGAAAAAGAAATTAAAGAAAGGGTAGATAAAGATTCTTTCGTAAAAGAGATTAGCTTTAGCGGTGCTAAGTGTGAAAATCCTGCACTTGTCGAAATGCCGAAAGTGCTGAGTGCTTCAAAAGTGTCAAAGTTTACTTTTGATAGCTCTAAGAAAAAGATAGAACCACCTTCTAAATGGGCTTCTAACATTGAAGCGGTGTCAAAGGTTTCTGATGATATTCTAGTGATTAGATTACAGCTAATTAGCCATTATACAGCTCAAAACAAATGTCTCAAAATTGGATTTTAAGGTGTTAATAACGGTCAAATCTTGATTTTAACACTTTTGAAAAAAATGTCGTTTCGATTATGATGTCAAAAAAAGGAGGGAATTGGAATGACTTTAAATCCAGTTACGACTATTGTCTTAGTGAGCCCAAGGGGCAACGCAGAGGATATTTTTTCTAGTATTCAGGTACCTTATGAGGTTGAGTATCATCATGTAGCCATTGATTATCCTTCGGCTGCATCGCCTTTGGATTTTACTGTGTATTGTTCTTTTGTGACTTTGTGGCGACAGTTTATGGTGGATCATAATAAGGCATATATTTCGGTGAAAAGGACCATTAGTATCGATGGGGAAATTTTATGCCCCCCTACTACTAGACGGGCAGCATATCGTTATTTAGCTAAATTATCAAATTGTCAACATATTGTAACGACTGCGGTTGCTGTTAGATATCATGGGCAGGTAACAATGCTTGTGGTGGAGTCTAAAGTAAGGATGAAAAAGCTCTCTAAAAAAATAATTGAACATTATGTTGAAACGGGGGAACCTTTTGAACATGATATTGGTTATAATATACAAGGATTAGGGGCAAATTTATCGCAATCTATTGAAGGTGATTTTGATAATGTCGCGGGATTACCAATCAACGCTTTGCAAGAGCATTTAATTAGCAAAAAGATTCTTGTTGCAAAGGAAGAGGAGGTAGTCGATGTCTACTGACACTATTAAATCGATTATGATCCGTGATGTACATCAAGATGACCGCCCTAGGGAACGTTTAAAACGACAAGGCGCAGAGAGTTTATCGAACCAAGAGCTTATCGCAATATTATTACGGACAGGAACAAAAGAAGAATCTGTTTTACATATTGCAAATCGAGTGTTAACCTCTTTCGAACAGCTTCACGAATTAAAGCATGCAGCCATTGAGGAAATCATGTCTGTAAAAGGAATTGGAGAGGCAAAAGCAATTCAATTACTTGCTGCTATCGAACTTGG
Organism: Viridibacillus sp. d25.2; assembly: GCF_055456015.2. NCBI lineage: Bacteria > Bacillati > Bacillota > Bacilli > Caryophanales > Caryophanaceae > Viridibacillus > Viridibacillus sp. d25.2. Next base: position 1,397,840 of record NZ_CM196652.1, read on the forward strand.
TAGAAGGATGTCGCAACAGCGAATAGAAGACCGCTATACTATCCGTTCTCCTCAAGATGCTGCTACATACTTAATGGCTGATATGACTGCTTTACTACAAGAGCATTTCGTAGTGTTGTTTTTGAATGTAAAAAACCAAATTATTCATAAGCAAACAATCTTCATTGGTAGTTTAAATGCGAGTATCGTCCACCCACGCGAAATTTTTCGTGAAGCTGTTAAACGATCTGCTGCTTCGCTTGTTTGTGCGCATAATCATCCCTCTGGCAACCCCGCTCCTTCACCAGAAGATATTGAAGTGACAAAACGAATTCAAGAAGCCGGCTATATAATAGGTATAGAGCTTTTAGATCATGTCATAATTGGGGATCACCAATTTATAAGTTTAAAGGAGAAAGGGTACATGTAACACTGTAATTTTTCATTCCTTTCCGTTATAATAAAACTTATGATTTAATGACAGCTAAGAAAGTTATGGCTATAGAGAAAGGAAGAACATAATAGTGTTTGGATTAGGTGGGAAAGATGTCGGGATTGACCTCGGCACAGCAAATACATTGGTATTTATTAAAGGAAAAGGAATCGTACTCAGAGAACCTTCTGTAGTTGCGAAAAATACAAAAACAGGTGAAATCGTAGCAGTAGGTAACGATGCGAAAAATATGATTGGACGTACTCCAGGTTCAATCGTAGCAATCCGTCCAATGAAAGACGGCGTTATTGCTGATTTTGATATTACTACTACTATGATTCAATATTATTTACGTGAGGCTATGAAATCTTCAGGTGGTAACTGGAAGAAGCCGAATGTGATGATTTGTGTACCTTATGGTATTACATCTGTTGAACAACGTGCTGTTATAGATGCATCTCGTCAAGCGGGCGCAAAAGATGCTTTCACAATTGAAGAGCCATTTGCTGCAGCAATTGGTGCTAACTTACCAGTTTGGGAACCAACAGGTAGTATGGTTGTTGATATCGGTGGTGGTACTACTGAAGTTGCTGTTATTTCATTAGGTGGTATTGTGACAAGTGAATCTGTACGTGTTGCAGGTGACGCAATGGATCAAGCTATCACAGCTTATATTCGTAAATCATATAATTTAACAATTGGTGAACGTACTTCTGAATCTATTAAAATGGAAATTGGTTCTGCTAGCACTGAAGGTCCAGAAGAGCGCATGGAAATTCGCGGTCGTGATTTAGTAACTGGTTTACCAAAAACAATTGAAATTTCTTCTATCGAAATTGCTGAAGCATTACGTGAATCTATCTCTGCTATTATCGATGGCGTGAAGAAAACATTAGAACAAACTCCTCCAGAGCTTTCTGCTGATGTTATGGAACGCGGTATTGTATTAACTGGTGGTGGAGCTTTACTGAAAAGCTTAGATAAAGTTATTAGTAGCGAAACAAATATGCCGGTATTTATTGCTGAAAACCCTCTTGATTGTGTTGCAATTGGTACTGGTATGGCGCTAGATCATATCGATTTAGTACGTCGTCAACAAACGAAAGGTTAAGGAGGTTTAGGCAATGCCACAGTTTTTCTCGAATAAGCGATTAATTTTGCTGCTTGTCGGCGTAATTTTCCTCGTGGCATTGATTAGCTTCTCCTTACGCGATCGTCAAAACGCCTCGCTTCCTGAACAAATTATTAAAGATACGGTCGGTTTTGGACAATCTATAGTGTCCAAGCCGGCGCACTATATAACAGGAATCTTTAATAATGTCGATGCATTATTAAACACGTATGATGAAAACAAAAGATTAAAATCGCGTTTGGAAGAATTTGCAGTACTGCAGGGCGAAGTCAATGATTTAAAGATTGAAAATGACAAGCTAAGAGCTATAATTGATAAAAAAGCGGATTTGAAGAAATTCAACCCAATTCAAGCAACGGTTATTGCGCGTAATCCTGATCAATGGGAAGAAAAGTTGATCCTGGATCAAGGTACGATGGATGGTATAAAAGTCAACATGGCTGTTAGAACATCTGAAGGCTTAATCGGTAAAATTGTGCAAACTACACCGTATACATCCGAAGTAGAGTTATTGACTACAAATAATCCGAACTATCGTGTTTCCGCGGTTGTTGCAAATAAAAAACAAGTATTTGGCTTAATAGAAGGATTCGATGAAAAACGTAACGAATTAATACTAAAACGTATTGACTCTAGTTTGAATGTGAAAAAAGGCGATAAAGTTATGACATCTGGTTTGGGCGGTATTTTCCCGAAAGGTATTCTGATTGGGGAAGTAACGAAAGTTACTACAGATGATTATGGTTTAACAAAACTTGCTTATGTGAAACCAGCTGCTAATTTTTCAATGCTTGATCATGTTATTATTGCGAAAAGAGAATCTATTAATATCGATGGTTCTGATGGTAATAAAACAAACAATGACGAAACAAATAAAACTACTACTAACACGACTGGGGATGGAAAATGATGGCACGTTTTCTAATTCCTCTAGTCGCTGTTGTGCTGTTCTTTTTGGAAACTGAATTCGCTCTATTTTCACCGATTGAGTGGAATGGTGAGTTAGCCTATTTAGTACCGAGATTTTTGATACTATATTTGATATTTCTTTCGATTTATTATAATCGGAAACGAGCTATGCTATATGGATTAATTTTTGGACTCTTGTATGATATCTTTTACATTGATATTATTGGATTATATTCATTCTTGTACCCATTTATTTGTTTTATAGCAGGTTCTACAGTAAAATATATCCATCAGCATTTGTTTGTAACAACAACATTATCGTTACTATTAGTCGCATTACTAGAGATAATCTTACATCAATTTTTCTTAATAATTGGATTTACGACTATTCCATTTTCAGAATTTTTAAATCAGCGTCTAATACCAACAATGATTGCGAACTCCATTTTCCTCATTATGCTTGGTTGGACGTTTAGATATTTAATACAAGCGCGCGTATTGCAAAAAGCAAATCAATCCATTTTATAAAAAATCGTGAGGTGACGCATTTGTCGACAAAGCAGCTAGTCTATATTAAAGGTACGAAGGATGGACTTGTGCTTCGACTAGACGATCAATGCGCTTACTCAGAGTTAATCGATGAACTTAAGCGTAAGGTGTCCGAAGAAGGTATGGAAGGTCAAGCTGAAGTACAGATTCAATTAGGAAATCGATATTGTGATGAAGAACAATTAAAAGAAATATTGCATATTGTTCAGCAATCCGAGCATTTAAAAGTTTCAAAGATTAAGAGCGATGTAATTTCTGTAGAGGAAAGTAATCGTAGAGTGGTAGAAAGCAGATCAGCTACTTATGTGGGTATCGTACGATCGGGACAAACTATTCGTGCGGAAGGTGACTTAGTAGTTGTTGGAGATGTAAATCCTAATGCTAGAGTTGAAGCTGGCGGTAGTATTTTCGTCTTAGGACGTTTAAAGGGAATTGCTCATGCAGGAGCAAAAGGTAACCGTGAAGCAGTTATAGCAGCGTCTTGGCTTGAAGCCACCCATCTACTGATTGCAGACTTGATGGAACTTATGACAAATGAATTAGCCGTTTTATCTGAAACACCTGAAATGGAATGTGCGTACATACATTCAAATGGTCATATTACGATTGACCGCTTGCAAGATTTGCGTTTATTTAGACCAAATCTGTCTACATTTAAAGGAGGAAGCTAATGTGGGAGAAGCAATTGTAATAACTTCTGGTAAGGGAGGCGTTGGTAAAACAACGACTACTGCAAATCTAGGAACTGCATTGGCCCTTCAAGGAAAAAAAGTATGCTTAGTTGATACAGACATCGGTTTACGCAACCTTGATGTTATCCTTGGATTAGAGAACCGCATTATTTATGATTTAGTAGATGCTATTGAAGGTCGATGTAAAATTCATCAAGCACTTGTAAAAGATAAACGCTTTGATGAATTACTATTTTTATTACCTGCTGCTCAAACGACAGACAAGACAGCAGTAACACCACAACAAATGAAACAGTTAATTGGTGAATTAAAAAGAGATTATGATTTTGTCTTAATTGACTGTCCAGCAGGAATTGAACAAGGTTATAAAAACGCTGTTGCTGGTGCAGATAAAGCAATAGTTGTAACAACACCTGAAATTTCAGCGGTACGTGATGCTGATCGTATTATTGGTTTGTTAGAACAAGAAGAAATAGAACCACCTAAATTAATAATTAATCGGATTCGTCCACATTTAATGAATCGCGGCGATACATTAGATGTGAACGAAATTACTACACACTTATCAATTGATTTGGTAGGAATCATTCCAGATGATGAAAATGTGATTAGCTCATCCAATAAGGGTGAGCCGATTGTGATGGAGCCGACTACACAAGCGGCTTTAGCATATCGCAATATCGTACGACGAATCCTAGGTGAATCGGTGCCGCTTATGACATTGGAAGGTGAGAGTAAAGGCATGTTTGCTAAACTCAAATCACTATTCTCTAAATAAACTCTTCCGTAATTGGACAAGCATGGATGAGGTAAATATTGTTCTCTTTTAGTTGGACTACTCCACATTTAAAATGTGTGGAGTAGTCTTTTTGTTTGAAAGTAATATTAAAGGTAAATATGGGAATAAGGAAATTAAACTCAGTACCGAAAAAACGAGTTTAATTATTCATTTCTCTCAAAAATCATAAATAATTTGCTATAAAGTTTATATGTAACATGTAAATAATGGGGAAGCGGGAGTTGGCGTTTTTTGGTTTGGAGAAGCGTCTGTTCGACTCCTGCGGAAAAAGCGAGACAGACGAGACCCTGCAGGAGCGTAGCGACGAAGCGGCTCGGCGCTCGCCCGTGGAAAGCGAGCGGTAAGCTTCGGAAAACCAGATCTATCTTGTATAAGAATAAAAAGACTGCAGAAAACTCGGTATTTTCGAGTTTGTCTACAGTCTGTAATGAAATATTGACTCTTCTCATATATTGCAATAAAGAATACTATGAGGTGAAGATTTTGAAAAATAAAATGAAGTGGATTTTGGCATTCCTCATTACACTTAGTGTAGTCACGGTTTCGTTGCTTGAAAAAAATGGCACGATGCAGACGAACATTAAGCAAATTACAAGTTCTGGTGAAGACTTTGTTATGCTACGAAATTGGACAAAGGGTTTGCTTAATCCGGATGGTAAACAAGGTGAGTCAATTACTGTAACAGCCCCTCTGTATGAGGGAGAGCTCGCTGCGTTTTCAACTTTACAGCCGTTTTCGAACGGTGCTCTTCTTTCTTATAAAGAGAATATTAGTATCCGAGCAAGACAAGATGGAATTGTCATTTTTACTGGACATACGCAATCGTTAGGGAAGACGATGACTGTCATTTATGAAAATGGAGAAAATGTTACGTATGGTTTTCTAGATGAGTTGACAATACTACCATATACCTCTATTAAAGAAGGAGAAACAATTTCGAATTTAACGTCAGGTCGATTTTATTTACAAGTTGAGAAAAAGGGTACTATGCTTGATTCAACTGCGATAAAAGAGTGGATGAAGTAAGGATGAAGATAAAGTTACAGAAATTTCGTATACATCCAACAATGATACCGATAATAATTATATTGTTGTTGTCAGGTAATGTAGCTCATTATGCCATGATTCTCGGCTCATTGCTTTGGCATGAGTGTGGTCATTTAATATCTGCAAGTAAATATAAACTTATAATTGAAGGTTGTACGATCATGCCTTATGGTGGGGAAATTAGACTTTCGAAAACGCAGAAGATTCGTAAAAGGCATAGGTTGGTAGTTGCGGCTGCTGGACCTATTGCTACACTTTTTCTCTTAATTATGGCTCTATTCATGCCAGGGCCTCTTCAAGAACCGTTAATATACATACAGTGCTTTATTTTATTTATCAATTTATTGCCGATTTGGCCATTAGATGGCGGTCGTATAGTTGAAATTTTAATAAGTGGAAAAGAACCAATGTATGAAATACATGAGTTTTTTTTAAAGTATTCAATAATCACTTGTTTAGCGGTTCTGGTATGCTGTATTTTATTTTTACCAAAATCCGTTTTTTTGCTCTTTTTATTTCTATTTATTTTATTTCAAAATATAAAAGAGTGGCGATATCGAAAATATACTAAAGCATTTGAAAAGTATGCGTTGAATATATTGACTTAGTAGATTCTATGTGGTAGTATTTTAATGTTATTGTTTGTAGCACCCGTGCTACTACAACCGCGCTGAAAAGGTTTTAAGTATCTTTCGGGATCACCTGATTGAGGGCGAGTCTGAGTTATAAGAGGAGGTGCAGATATGTACGCAATTATCGAAACTGGTGGTAAACAAATCAAAGTTGAAGCTGGCCAAGAAATCTACGTTGAGAAATTAAACGCAGAAGATGGTGAAGTGGTTACTTTTGACAAAGTTTTATTCGTAGGTGGCGAAGCAGTTAAAGTTGGTGCTCCATTCGTGGCAGGCGCTACTGTAACAGCTAAAGTTGAAAAACACGGTCGTCAAAAGAAAATCGTTGTTTTCAAACTTAAAGCTAAGAAAAACTACCGTCGTAAACAAGGTCACCGTCAACCTTACACTAAATTAGTAGTTGAAGCTATCAACGCTTAATAGTGAGGGTGATTAAATGATCCAAGTAACGATTAATCACGATGAAAACAGACATGTATCTTCATTTGAAATGAAAGGTCACGCAGAATTTGATGAACACGGTAAAGATTTAGTATGCGCATCAGCATCAACAGTTGCCTTTGGCGGTGTTAATGCCATGTACAAAATACTAAAAGTTGAGCCGACTATTCAGCAAAATGGTGAAGGTGGATATCTCCACGTCACATTGCCAGCCGATTTAGATGAAGAATTAGACAGTCAATTACAACTTATTGTTCGAACAATGATTACACAATTGGAATCAATTGTGGAAAGTCGTGGGAGTTACGGACAATATATTCAGATATCATATTCCCAAATGTAGGAGGTGGAACAGATGATGTTATTAACTTTAGATCTTCAGTTTTTCGCTTCGAAAAAAGGGGTAGGTTCTACTAAGAACGGTCGTGACTCTGAGTCAAAACGCCTTGGAGCTAAACGTGCTGATGGTCAATTCGTTTCTGGTGGATCAATTCTTTACCGTCAACGCGGTACTAAAATTTATCCAGGTGAAAACGTTGGCCGCGGTGGAGACGATACACTTTTTGCAAAAGTTGACGGCGTAGTTAAATTTGAACGCTACGGTCGCGACAAGAAAAAAGTAAGTGTATACCCTGTCGCTCAAGAAGCTTAATTTCAAAAGCTAAGGACTGCATTTATTGCAGTCCTTTTTCATGCACTGGTAAAAAGTATGTTTTTAGTAACCAGTTCCTGTTCTAAATCGGCTTTCGCTCAAGTTAGCGGAGGCCTTGTTTTTCTAATGCGAGAAAAACCGATGAAAAATTGGTATACTGAAGACTGAACATCTTATTGGAGGAGTGTGTACAATGACTGAAAAGCCTCTCACCGTAAATGAAGTGCTACGCTTTGCACACCATGATTTTTTAAATCAGCTTCAACTAATAAAGATTAATTTGGATATGGGACGTGTTGAGGGCTCAAAGGAAGTTGTTTCTGGAGTGGCAGAACAATGCCGTATTTTCTTCAATATTAATCAATTAGGATTACCAAAAACGATTGAATGGTTACACACATTGAAATGGCGTTATCCGTCCTATCAAGTAACAATTCTAAGTAACGTTGACTCTGAGGTGGATATAGCATTAGATAGACCGATCAAAGATCATTTAGAGCGGACTGTCTCCTATGTATATTCTTCATTAAACCCATATATAGAGCAAAATCTATCACTTCACATCAACTCAACGCAAGAAAAATTAGAAATTTCATTTCATTTAAAGGGCTCATGGGATATGAAGCCATTCGAAGAAAAATTAGAGCATCAATCAATAATGATTAAAAATAATCATTATACAAATGAAGATTGGTGTTATTGCATAGAAGTAAGCAAGGAGGGTATTTAAATGTTTGTTGATCACGTAAAGGTCTTTGTTAAAGGTGGAGACGGCGGAGATGGTATGGTAGCTTTCCGTCGCGAAAAATTTATACCAAATGGTGGCCCAGCAGGTGGCGATGGTGGTAACGGTGGGGACTTAATCTTTATCGTTGAAGAAGGTCTACGTACATTAATGGATTTCCGTTATAAACGTCATTTCAAAGCAGAACGCGGTAATCATGGTATGAGTAAAAACCAACATGGTAAAAATGCAGAAGATTATTATGTAAAAGTGCCACCTGGTACTATCGTAACTTCTGAAGAAGATGGACGAGTTATTGCTGATTTAGTAGAACACGGTCAAACGGCTATTATTGCTCGCGGTGGACGTGGAGGACGAGGAAACTCTCGTTTTGCAACACCATCAAATCCTGCGCCAGAACTTTCTGAAAAAGGCGAGCCAGGACAAGAGCTTAATGTTATATTAGAGTTAAAGGTATTAGCTGATGTAGGCTTAGTCGGTTTCCCAAGTGTAGGTAAATCAACATTACTATCAGTTGTTACTGCAGCAAAACCAAAGATCGGTGCTTATCATTTCACAACAATCGTGCCAAATTTAGGTATGGTTGAAACAGAAGATGGCCGTAGTTTCGCAATGGCAGATTTACCAGGGTTGATTGAAGGTGCACACCAAGGTGTTGGACTAGGACATCAATTCCTACGTCATATTGAGCGTACACGCGTAATCGTGCATGTTATTGATATGTCTGGTATGGAAGGCCGCGAACCTTATGAAGATTACTTAACAATTAACAAAGAATTAGAACAATATAATCTACGTTTAACAGAACGTCCACAAATTATTGTTGCCAATAAAATGGACATGCCTGATGCGGAAGAAAACTTACAAGCTTTCCGTGAAAAAGTAGGAGAAGATGCGAAAATTTTCCCGATTTCTGCTGTTTCTCGTAAAGGGTTGAAAGAATTACTATTCGCTGTAGCAGACTTATTAGAAGTAACACCTGAATTTGCATTGAATGATGTAGAAGAAGAAGAAACAGATGCTACTGTTTTATACAAACATGAATCACAAGGTCCTGACTTCGAAATTTCACGTGACGATGATGGTTCGTACGTATTAAGTGGCTCTTCTATCGAAAGATTATTCAAAATGACTGACTTCAGTCGTGAAGATTCAATTCGACGTTTTGCACGTCAATTACGCGGTATGGGTGTTGATGAAGCATTAAGAGAACGTGGCGCTGAAAACGGCGATATTGTTCGATTACTTGAATTTGAATTTGAATTTATAGAGTAAGTATTTAGGGGGGAAAGAGATGAAAAATGTAGCAGATCAACGCTATTATTTAGTACGCGAAGATGTTCTGACAGATGCCATGCAAAAGACACTTGATGCGAAGTATCTATTACAAACGGGTGCCGTTTCTTCAATATGGGATGCTGTTAAGCAAGTAGATTTATCTCGTAGTGCATTTTATAAATACCGAGATGCTGTTTTCCCCTTTCACTCTATTGTTCAAGAGCGTATTTTAACTGTTTTTTTACAGCTTGAAGATCGTAAAGGAACATTAGCACGTCTATTATCGACTGTCACTGAAACGCATTGTAATATTTTGACCATTCACCAAACGATTCCAATTCAAGGAAGAGCGAACGTGACTTTATCGTTAGATGTGACAGCTATGGATATAGAGTTAGATGATTTAATACAGCAACTAAAAAAATTAGATTTTGTAGAGTCAGCAGAGGTAATTAGTTCAGGCGCATTATAAGGGGGCTTTTTTGAATTGACATCAAAAGAGTGGGAAAATAGAGTGGCTTATTTAGGCCCAGCAGGCACGTTTACGTATTTAGCTACGCAAGAGTTATTTCCAAACGAATGGCTTATTCCTTACAAAACAATTCCGGAGTGCATTGAAGCAGTCGCATCCAGTCAAGTGGATTTAGCAGTAGTACCTGTAGAAAATGCGCTTGAAGGATCTGTACCGTTAACAATTGACTATTTATATCATGAAGCGGATTTATATGTAGTTGGAGAAGTATTATCCCCAATTGCACAACATTTAATGGTAAATCCAAAATACGCTGATCATTGGGAAGGTATTGAGGGCATCTATTCACACCCTCATGCTCTTGCTCAATGTCACAAATATTTATATTACAGATTTAGAGGGACTCCGTTAAATCAAACCACATCGACGGCAGCAGCAGCTCAATATATAGCTGAAAACCCTGATCAATGTATTGCTGCAATTGGTAATATTTCTGCAGCAGAGACTTATGGCTTAAACATTGTTCAAGATAATATTCATGATTTCCATTTTAATCATACACGGTTTTTCGTTCTATCAAGAACTAATAAACGGATTGAAAAAGAGCAGCGCGAGGAACAAATCAAAACAACGGTAATGATTACGTTACCTAATGACCGTTCAGGAGCATTACATCAAGTACTATCTGTATTTGCATGGCGCCAAATTAACTTAAGTAAAATCGAGTCAAGACCGTTGAAAACTGGTTTAGGCGACTATTTCTTTATTGTTGATGTGCTAGAAGATGAAAATGCACCGATGATGAGAGGTGCGATTGATGAGCTATCTGCATTAGGATGTTCGGTAAAATCACTCGGCACGTATTATACATATAAAAATAGTCAAGGTTGAAAAACAAATATAAAAACCTCTTAGCATTTTGGCACTGAGTATCATTTTTGAGACAATAAGAAAACACCTTATTTTGCAGCCAGTTGACGATATTGTACCGGCGACTGGCTGTTTAATTTCGTTTTAATCCGGATATTGTTATAATAATAAATGTATTCTTCGACCATATTTATTACGCGCGCATTTGTCGTGCGGTAAATTTCGTCGAGGTAGAACGTTTCAGACTTTAGCGAGGAGTGAAACGTTTCGATTGGGGAATTATCAACGGGCGTGCCTTTACAAGACATGCTCATGGTAATTCCCTTTTCTTTGATTGTTTTTTGATATACATAAGATGTATATACAGATCCTTGATCACTATGCAGAATGCAGCCCTCTGGTAAATTAGGTAATTGATTGAGCGTATCTAAAACAAAGGCTGTATCTTGCTTAGACCCAATAGTTTGTGCAATAATCTCGCCATTAAACAGATCTAATATACTTGAAAGATACATCATGGTTTGTCCAAAAGGCAAGTAGGTAATATCTGTTACGAGCTTCTCTAATGGTTTTGTTGCACTAAAATTGCGGGCTAATAAATTGGGAGCGATGTAAGCTGGTTGGCCCGTACGTTTACGTTTCTTTACTTTTACACGGCACTGCCAGTTATATTTTTGCATCACACGTTGCACTGTTTTCTCACTAATACCTGTTAATGATTTTGTGATTTTTCGATAACCGTATCTAAATTTGTGTAGCTTGCACAAGTTACCAATTTGTTGGTCTCGAAGCTCCTTTGGTGTTTGCGTATGAACTTTTGCTTTCCAACGATAGTAAGACGAACGGGCAACTCCTAAATGAAGACAGATTTCACCAATTGACATTCTTCCTTTTAACTCCTCCACTAATTGAACTACGACTCTTGAGACCACTTCCTCTCCAACTCTGCGTACTTTTTTAATACTTCAATCTGTTGTTTTAGATAACGATTTTCAGCTTGTAACTTTGCGGTTTCACTTCCATATTCAGGGCCTTTACCGAAGGTATATTGTTTACCCACTGGCTGTTCAATCCGATGTAATTCACCATTTCGATACCATTTCAACCATGTTTTTAATTGACTGTGATTACGAATATTCAACTCTTCTAATACTTGCTTTACAGGAATCCCAGCTAACCTCATCTCAATTGCCTTCATTTTAATTTCTACTGGATAACTGACTCTTGTCCCCATAGAAAAAACACCTCCACGTTGGTTTTTAAAGGTAGGATACCCATTTTTTCAACGAAAGGTGTTTTTATTTGTCTCATATTTTTAGGTCAGTGCCTTTTTGCTAAGAGGTTTTTATATACAGAAAATTAATTTGTCGCAATTAAAAAGCCCTTTTGTTGTAATTGCTGTACAGCAAAATTTAATTTATCTTCAGAGGAAGCAGAAATAAGGTGGATATGAATTCCTTCTGTTAGCTCCAATAAAAGATTTGATTTTGTGTCGGTCAGCTTTTGCATAAATTGTTGTACGTCGTGACGACTTGAGACCATGATGGAAGCTGTAATTTCCCCATATACGGCATGTTCTACAGTAACGTTTTTCACCGTGACTCCGGCATCAACGATTATATTTAATTCTTCTTCAGTATCGGTAGATGTGTGACGACATGCAATTTGACGTTCATAGAGCGTTGTATCTGCATTAGCAGTAAATAATACATAACCTTGGCTAGTCGCAATAATCGGTGCATTACGTGCTTTTAGTAAGGCTATATCGCTGACAATAACTTGTCTCGATACACTGGTGCGTTTTGCGAGTTCAGTACCGGTAATTGGTTGTCCTTCTCGCTTTAGCATATCCAGAAGTATCTCTCTACGTTCTTCTCCTAATAATTTTTTCATCTAAATCACCTCTAATGCAAGCATAAATTGCCCTTCTCAACTCATAGTGTAACATGAAAGGCCCTCACTGAAATATAAAATCGGGTGACCAATTGTGAAAGCTTTTCATATGATGTAAAGACGGAAGGAGGAATAAAATGCGCACTCATACGGTCCAAAAAGGCGATACTTTATGGAAAATCGCAAGACAGTATGGCATTTCTTTTGAAGATTTGAAACGCTTAAATGCCCATTTGGCGAATCCCGATTATATCGTACCGGGTATGGAGATTTTCTTGCCTGCTGTACCTAAAAAGGACGCGCCGACTCACTCACATAAGGAGCACCCAGTAAAAGAAGCACCAATACATCATCCAGTAAGAGAAGCACCAATGCACCAACCGGTAAAACAAGCACCAATGCATCACCATCATCATGAGAAGGAAGCACCGATGCATCACCATCATCATGAGAAGGAAGCACCGATGCATCACCACCATCATGAGAAAGAGGCACCAAAGCATCACCATCATCCGGTGAAAGAGGCACCGATACATCACCATCATCCGGTGAAAGAGGCACCAATACATCACCATCGTCCGGTGAAAGAGGCGCCAATACATCACCCAGTAAAAGAAGCACCAATTGTGGAGCCAGTACCTGTTCCACATATACATCCACATGAACATCATCGTCCAGTCAAAACACGTATAGAGTTTGTTGAACAACGTGAAGAGGAAATAATTATTCAACCGATAAGAGAACATAAGCCTACACCACCGCCGCCGCCGATAAAGCCGATACAGCCTAGTCTGCCACCAATGCCGCCGCCAATGCCGCCACCATGCCCGCCGCCAATGATGCCGCCATGTCCGCCAACAATGATGCCGCCATGTCCGCCACCAATGAAGCAACAATGTCCATCAACAGGCATGCCACCATGTCCGCCGAATGAAATGCCGCCATGGGGTGGAGTATCACCAATGCCGATGCCAATGCCAATGCCGATGCCGCAAGAACCGAATTGGCAAAATCAACAACCATGGTCACCGAATGAAATGCCGCCATGGGGTGGAGTATCACCAATGCCAATGCCAATGCCAATGGCACAAGAACCGAATTGGCAAAATCAACAACCATGGCCACCAACAGGCATGCCAGCAAGTCCGCCAAATGAAATGTCGCCATGGGGTGGAGTATCACCAATGCCAATGCCACAAGAACCAAGTTGGCAAAATCAACAACCAATGCCACCAATGCCGCCATCAGGTTGGCAAATGCCTGAATCAACTAGAGATTGTGGATTTGATGAGTCTTTAGGTTTTGGACATCACCATGGTCCGCAACAACCAATGCCACCGCAATGGCAGCAACCAATGCCACCGCAATGGCAACAACCAATGCCACCGCAATGGCAGCAACCAATGCCACCGCAATGGCCAGTTCAAGGACAACAATGGCAGCAACCTAACAATATGATGCCAATGCCAATGCCGATGCCAATGCCGAATATGCCGATGCCAAGTATGCCAATGCCAAATTGGCCGACATCTCCGGGTGGTTGTCAACAGCCCCAACCGTACCCACAACCTAGAACTTCTGTAGATTATAATTGAAGTGAATCAGAGCGGTATTTTCAGAAGGGTTAAGCCGAACGTTTGGCAATGGACTATTAATGGGCATAATTATTCGATTAAACGGTACGGGAATAAAGGAACGGCTGACAAGGTTCGTATTGTTCATCACCAATTAAAAAAGGCTGAATTTCCGAATATATTACCGGTTATTGCAAGTGATGACCCTGCTGCTATAGTGCAACCATGGGCATCTAATGTGCGATCAGTGAAATTTAACCGTATTGAAGAGCGAACAAAAACATTAGAATTGTTGTATAGGCTACATGCAACAAATAGTGATATCAATTGGCCTGAGTTCGGGGTGTTTTTGCCACAATATGATTTACAGTTGAAGTGGCACGATCGTTTGTTAAAATTCAAGGCTAAAAAAGAGCAGATAGCGCAGTTTTTAGGTTTTCCGGCTGTAGAACAGCTTATTATTTATGCAGAACAAGCGCTAAAAAGTATGCCACCTGTAAAAAACAAAAAAACAACAATTTTGCATGGAGATGTTGTGCATCATAATTTTTTAATGACAGAGAAAGGCAAGGTGTATTTGATTGATTTTGATTTAGCAGCTATTGGTTATGCTGAGGATGAAATCATCATGTGGATGCATCGTGTACTTCCTCATGTCGATTACAATTTGCCTAAACTTTTAGAGGAGCAGCCACTTTTGCAAGGATTTCCGAAAGAGCAATTACTGGCGATTCGTTATCCTAATGAGCTGTTAAGAGAATGGCTCTATGTTGATGTCATTGCTACGCAGCGCAAAGCGGCTTTCATCGAAGAACTTGTGGCATTTACAAATGTGGCGCTCTCATCTTGGCCGAAATTATGGTATGATAGTGGAAGTCTTAAATAGAATAGATGTTTGTCTTTTTTTGAGAAAAGGATATGACAGATAAGCTTCAGATAGGTCGTTTAGGCGATCTATCTTTTTCTACTGTCATCTGACAAAGGTCTGACATCCTAATGAAACAAATAATATGCTATAATCATAGCGTTGAATATAAGGGGAATTGCTATGTATGACTACATAATTGGACAAGTAACAAGAGTTACTCCAGAATATATCGTCATGGAGCAGCAAGGAATTGGTTGGCAATTGTATACGCCAAATCCATTTGCGTTTCATGTTCAAAAAGAATCACTACAAGTCTATACGCATCATCACGTAAGAGAAGATGCACATCTATTATTTGCTTTTAAATCATTAGAGCAACGCGAATTATTCCGTAAACTAATACAAGTATCGGGTATTGGACCTAAAGGAGCAATGGCTATTTTAGCAAGTGGCAATCCGTCTCAAGTTATACAAGCAATTGAACAAGAAGATGAAGTATTCCTTGTAAAGTTCCCTGGTGTCGGAAAAAAAACAGCTCGCCAAATGATTTTAGATTTAAAAGGAAAACTAGATGCATTACTTGATAATGTTGAGTTACCAAGTGGAGAAGATGAATTGCCTCTATTTGGAGTGAATCCAAACAAACATGAATTAGATGAAGCTTTACTAGCGTTAACGGCTTTAGGGTATTCTGAACGTGAGTTAACAAAAATTCGACCGCTACTTGATGAAGATAATCTACTTACTTCAACTGAAGCATATATGAAGAAAGCTTTACAACTATTATTAAAACAAAAATAAAAGAAAGGAGGAATAGTTCATGGACGAGCGCGTTGTATCGAGTGAAGCATCTAACTTTGATGAACAATTTGAGCAATCACTAAGACCTCAGAACCTAGCACAATATATTGGCCAACAAAAAGTTAAAGATAATTTGAAGATATTTATCGAAGCGGCGAGAATGCGCGAAGAAAGTCTGGATCATGTACTTCTATATGGACCTCCAGGGCTAGGTAAAACAACCTTAGCTGCAGTTATTGCTAATGAGATGAATGTCCAAATTCGTATGACTAGCGGACCCGCTATTGAGCGACCAGGAGATTTGGCAGCAATCGTTAGTTCTCTTGAGCCTGGAGATGTCTTATTTATCGATGAAATTCATCGTCTACCTCGAGCAATTGAGGAAGTACTGTATCCTGCGATGGAAGACTTTTGTTTAGATATCGTCGTTGGGAAAGGTCCTGCGGCACGCTCTGTTCGTCTTGACTTACCTCCTTTTACATTAGTAGGAGCAACTACAAGAGCAGGTGCATTATCAGCTCCGCTTCGAGATCGCTTTGGTGTATTGTTACGACTTGATTATTATGACGAGCTATCATTAACAGAAATTGTATGTAGAAGTGCTGAGCTTTTTGATGTCAATATTGATAAAATAGCAGCAGGAGAAATTGCTAGAAGGTCCCGTGGAACACCTCGTATCGCAAACCGATTATTAAAAAGGGTTAGAGACTATGCACAAGTTATTGGAGACGGGGATATTACACTAGAGATGGCACAAGCTGCACTTGAGTTACTACAAGTTGATCCGTTAGGTTTAGATCATATCGATCACAAACTAATCACAACGATGATTGAACGTTTTAGAGGTGGTCCTGTTGGTTTAGATACGATTGCAGCAAGTATTGGCGAAGAATCGATGACAATTGAAGATGTCTATGAGCCTTATTTAATGCAAATTGGTTTCGTTCAGCGAACGCCAAGAGGTCGCTTAGCTACTACGCTAGCTTATGAGCATTTTGGCTATCCATTGCCATCACAAACATAAAACAAAAGGAAGTTAATAATGAAATTAGAAGACTTTGATTTTGAACTACCAGAAGAGTTAATTGCACAAACACCACTGAAAGACCGTACATCAAGCCGTTTAATGGTAGTAGATCGTGATTCAGGTGAAGTGACACATCATACTTTCCGTGATATTATCGAAGAACTACGCGATGGTGATTGCCTTGTATTAAATGATACACGTGTATTGCCTGCACGCTTGATGGGTGTGAAGGAAGAAACAGGCGCACATGTCGAAGTATTATTATTAAAACAAACGTCAAATGAAGATGAATGGGAAACACTGGTGAAACCTGCAAAACGTGTGAAAGTAGGTACTGAAATAACTTTCGGTGAAGGACTACTAAAAGCAACATGTACAGGTGAGTTAGATCATGGTGGAAGACTATTCAAATTCAACTACGAAGGAATCTTCTATGAAATTTTAGATCAACTTGGAGAAATGCCTCTACCACCATACATTCGTGAAAAGCTAGATGATCAAGATCGTTATCAAACTGTTTTTGCGAAAGAACGTGGTTCAGCTGCGGCTCCTACTGCAGGTTTACACTTCACATCAGACTTATTAGATGAAATTCGTGCGAAAGGTGTTAAAATAGCTTTCTTAACATTACATGTTGGTTTAGGAACATTCCGTCCTGTTAATGTCGAAACAATTGAAACACATGCAATGCACTCTGAATTTTATAATCTAACAGAAGAAACAGCAGCTATTATTAATGATACGAAACAAAATGGCGGTCGTGTAATTGCAGTGGGTACAACATCTACTCGTACACTTGAAACTATAGCAGAGCGCCATGATGGTAAGGTTGTAGCTGATAGTGGTTGGACTTCAATTTTCATCTACCCAGGTTTTGAATACAAAGCAATTGATGGTTTAATCACAAACTTCCATTTACCAAAATCAACACTAGTTATGTTAGTAAGTGCATTAACAACTCGTGAAATAATATTAAATGCTTACAATATCGCAGTACAAGAACGCTATCGCTTCTTTAGCTTTGGCGATGCGATGTTTATCCGTCCAAAAGCACAGAAAGGAAATTAATCAATGTCTCAAGCAATCAGATATGAGCTAATTAAAACAGATAAGCAAACAGGCGCACGCCTTGGTATCGTGCATACTCCGCACGGTTCTTTCGAGACACCAGCATTTATGCCAGTAGGTACTCAAGCATCTGTTAAAACAATGTCTCCAGAAGAAGTAAAAGATATGGGAGCAGGAATTATCTTAAGTAATACTTACCACCTATGGTTACGCCCAGGTCACGAAATTGTTCGTGAAGCAGGTGGTCTCCACAAATTTATGAACTGGGATCGTCCGATTTTAACAGATTCGGGTGGCTTTCAAGTATTTAGCTTAAGCCACATCCGTAAAATTGAAGAAGAAGGCGTTCATTTCCGTAATCACTTAAATGGTGATAAACTATTCTTAAGTCCTGAAAAAGCGATGGAAATTCAAAATGCACTTGGAGCAGATATTATGATGGCATTTGATGAATGTCCTCCGTTTCCAGCTACTTTTGAATATATGAAAGCTAGTGTAGAACGTACTTCTCGTTGGGCAGAACGTTGTCTAGAGGCTCATGCTCGTCCACAAGACCAAGGTC
Source organism: Viridibacillus sp. d25.2 (assembly GCF_055456015.2). Lineage (NCBI taxonomy): Bacteria > Bacillati > Bacillota > Bacilli > Caryophanales > Caryophanaceae > Viridibacillus > Viridibacillus sp. d25.2. The sequence continues at coordinate 1,416,263 of NZ_CM196652.1, forward strand.
TATTTGGTATCGTGCAGGGTGGAGAATTTGAAGAGTTACGTAAGCAATCTGCCAAGGATCTTGTATCAATGGATTTCCCAGGCTACGCTATCGGTGGTCTATCTGTAGGGGAACCAAAAGATATTATGAACCGTATGCTTGAATATACAACACCGTTATTACCAGCAGAAAAACCACGTTATTTAATGGGAGTAGGCTCTCCTGACTCATTAATCGATGGTGCAATTCGCGGTATTGACATGTTTGACTGCGTATTACCAACACGTATTGCTCGTAATGGTACATGCATGACAAGCGAAGGTCGTTTAGTAATCAAAAATGCGAAATTCGCAAGAGACTTTGGTCCGCTTGATCCGAACTGTGATTGTTATACTTGTCGCAACTATTCACGTGCGTATATTCGTCACTTGTTGAAAGCGGAAGAAACATTTGGAATCCGATTAACTTCTTATCATAATTTATATTTCTTACAAGATCTAATGAGAAAAGTAAGACAAGCGATTCGTGAGGATCGACTTGGTGACTTCCGAGAAGAATTTTTTGAAGCATATGGTTTCAACAAACCAAATGCAAAAAATTTCTGATTCTTGTATACTATTGAAAGATATAGAAAGGGGGATTTTATACAATGGATATTTTACAAGGTATTGGCCCGATTATTCTTATGTTTGGTGTGATGTATTTACTATTAATTCGTCCAGCACAAAAACAACGTAAGAAAACGTCTCAAATGCAAAATAGTTTATCACGTGGCAATCAAATCGTGACAATCGGTGGATTACACGGTGAAGTTGACGCGATTGACGATACAACAGTTGTCATCAAAGTTGCTGATGGCACAAAACTACGTTTCGAGCGCGCAGCAATAGGTCGTGTTGTTGAAGATGCAACTAACTAATTAAAAGCGAACCAAAAGACTATTCCACACTTAAGTTGTGGAGTAGTCTTTTTTTTAACAATAATTTAAGAAAGTATATAACCATAATTTATAAGTAGAACATTAATTAAAGTGTCAAACAATTCTATTTTTAAAATAGGTAGACAATAGTTATTTTGAAACCGATGTTTTTTCGTATAAATCGTTCAATATTCCACATTCTATTTAAAAAAGGAGTCGTCTATGAACGATTTAATGATCATTGCATTTCGTACCTTCTTTTTATATTTTCTTATTTTGATTATTTTTCGGCTCATGGGGAAACGAGAGGTTGGCGAGCTGAGTATGATTGACCTTGTCATATTCGTACTCATCGCAGAAGTGGCGGCATTTGCGATTGATGATCCACAGCGCAAGTTATTTGAATCTGTTTTGCCAATGCTTATGCTACTCCTTATTCAAGTTGTCTTGTCATTTATAACTTTAAAAAGTAAAAAGATTCGCGATTTAATTGATGGTGACCCGGTTACGATTATTCGGGATGGGGTAATTATGGAAAGTGAAATGAGGAAGCAGCGTTATAACTTAAATGATTTATGTCAGCAGTTAAGAGAACAGCAGGTGGGATCTGTTCAGCAAGTTGCTTATGCTTTTTTAGAACCATCTGGCAATCTTTCTGTTTTTGTAAAAGATGAAGATCCACCCACATTACCTTTAATTATTGATGGAGATGTACAACATCGTAATCTCAAGCTAACACAAAAAACAGAAGAATGGTTATTGGAAAAGCTATTGCAACGAGATATTAATGATATTACCGAAGTATTCTATTGCTGTTTTGAGAAAAATGAATTGTACGTACAAAAAAAGGAAGCGGCATCATAGCCGTTTCCTCATTGTTCTTGTTAAATACATAAAGTCACGCCATCTAATTTGATTGAAAAGTATTAAAAGCACAGAAAGTATACCTAAGGTTATAGCACTATTCCAGATAACAGAAAGACCTGCAGTAGGCATTAGGATGGTTCGTAATACGATTACGAAAATGAATAAGCCATAAGGGACGACAAATAACCGGAAGCCAGTATGCAAGTATTTCTTCTGACGAATAGTTGCGATATGTAAGAAGGATGTGACGAGTACGCCGAAACCAATCGCAATGACCGCACCTTTTTCTTGTAAACCTGACTGAGAAGCAAGGACGAACATGATAAACAATTTACCAATACCGCCATACACTGCATTCATCATAGCTGCATTTGCCTCATCTACTGCCTGTAAAATTGAATTTAGTGGACTTTGAATATAATAAAAGAAAAAGACAGGCGATAATAATTTCACATAACCACGATTTTCTTGTAGATGAAAAAGTTTCATCGCAAGTTCATCACCGTGAATGAAAAAATATGTAGCCGTAAAACAGCCTACAAGCGTCGATAATCGAAGTGAAATTTGGACACGATCTTTTAATAACTTGTGATTTCCACGAGCAACAGCATCACTTACAGCGGGTATAAGTACAACTGATAGAGCAAATGGTACAAAAGCTGGGAATAACAATAATGGAACAAGCACTCCAGAAATGACCCCGTATAATTTTGTCGCAACGACGGTTGTCATACCAGCTAAGGTTAGCGCTTTTAAAAAGACAATGGGCTCTAAAAACCATGTGAATGTACCAAAAATTTTACTACCAGTTGAGGGAAGAGCTACTTTTAATATTGGATTAGGTGGATAATAATCTTTCGATGGCTGTAGAATTCCTGAACGATTTGCTTTTCGATAATGCCAATACAGATAGAGGAAAGCGACGGCTTCAGCAATTGCTGTAATGACCATAGCAAACCCTGCAGTTAAAGCTGGTTCTTCTACATTTACACCATAAGGTAATAAAAAAGTAATAAGAATAATACGGATAACTTGTTCCATCGTTTGAGACCAAGCCGTTTCTGCAATACGTGCTAGCCCTTGAAAGAAAGATTTGAGTAGGGCAGATGCAGCGGCAACTGGAACCGTTGCCAGGCCAACATATAAAATAAGCTTGGTTTGTCCGTCATGAAGTAAATTGTTGGACAAATACGGAATGAAAAGCATTATCAAAGGAAATAAGATAATACCAGCAAGAAAGGTCAGTAAAGTAGCTGTTCTCATAACAGCACTTAATTGATCTTTCTTTTTTTTCGCATGCAGTTCAGCAATAATTTTCGCTACTGCAATTGGAATGCCGAGTTGGACTAGGGATAGGAAGAAAATAAAAGCCGGATATGCCGCCATATATGTACCTACAGCCTCTTCGCCCGCAACCCTCATAAATTGCATTCGAAACAAGAAACCCAAGAGCTTAGATAAGAACACAGCACCCATTAATAAAAAAGTGCCATGAAAAAAAGAAGTCAATATTATCCCTTCCTTCTCAATTCAAGAAAATTCGTATACAATTATCCTATGCACGAACAGAAGCGGATAAAACTACCATAAAGGAAGTGAAATGATGGCGATTGAGTACGAAGCTTTATTTCAAAAGTTTTTACCAGCTTTAATTAGTAAAAGAAATGAATTTATTATGCAAGGGTATAACACTGTTACAGTGGAGGACATCTGGGGAGTGTGTGTGAAAAAGAAGTGGAAAAAGCGAAATGTTCAGACGTTGCATGCCTACGAATTGGTTGAGGATTTATTTTCTCTAAGCGCAGCGCAATATATGACTTATACTCAAATCGAAGAATCCAGGACATCTAATTGGTTCTCGGAGTTAAATCAAGATGAATTACAACTGCTATTACACGGGAATGGTAGTGAGGAACACTAAAAAGAAATAATGATAAAAGTTTTATATAAACGAAAAAAGGGTCAATTTGACAGTAGGGTCAACGTGTTTCATAATAGACCTGTTAAGTTATAAAGTTCAATGTAGTACGAATAAAACAGTTTTTATACTAAAAAACATTTTTCGGTACTTTTTATATCACTTCTCATAGATTATGAGTATTTAGTCTCGAAGTTTTTACAAGCTTTATGAATAAATTCGTGTCATAATATAGATTATTGAGTAAAATGTTTTTATAGTCATACCGTTGTATTTGTTTGAGGAGGAAGTTTGAATGAAATTAAGAAGCCGTATCGTTGCTTTTTTACTACTGGTTGTTGTTTTAGGTGCAACGATGAGTACGACTGTTCAGGGAGTCTTGAACAATATTAAACTAGGCCTTGATTTACAAGGTGGTTTTGAAGTTCTTTATCAAGTAAAAGAATTAAATGGTGGTCCGAAAATAACGGAAAATGATGTAAAGGATACGGCTCAAGCATTGTCACGACGTGTAGATGCAATGGGTGTTAGTGAACCAAGTATTCAAATTGAAGGTGGCAACCGTATTCGAGTTCAATTAGCAGGTGTTGAAGATCAAGAAACTGCTCGTGAACTACTTGCTACTGAGGCTAACCTTACATTCCGTGACGTTAATGACAAAGTTTTGTTAGACGGGAACGATTTAAAACAGGGTGGAGCAAAAGATTCCTTTGATGATCAAAATCGTCCGATAGTTACTTTGAAATTAAAAGACCCATCGAAATTTGCTGAAGTAACATCGAAAATTGCTGCTATGGGAGAACCAAATAACTTATTAGTCATTTGGTTAGACTTTGAAGAAGGTAAAGACTCATACGCAGAAGAAGTTAAAAAGGCAAACCCGAAATTTGTTTCTGATCCACGTGTAACGCAAGTCATCAATTCACCAGACGTTCAAATTTCAGGTGCTTTTACTGTACAACAAACAAAAGATTTATCGGGCATTTTAAATGCTGGTGCTTTGCCGGTTAAATTAGTTGAGAAATATTCTACTTCAGTAGGAGCGCAATTTGGTGACCAAGCGCTGAAAAGTACCATTTTTGCAAGTCTTGTAGGTATTGGATTAATCTTTATTTTTATGCTTGTATATTACCGTTTACCTGGCTTAGTAGCGAATTTAACATTAGTTGTTTTCACATTCTTAGTCCTTGTTATCTTTGACTGGATTAATGCAGTGCTTACACTACCAGGTATTGCAGCTATCGTACTGGGGGTAGGGATGGCCGTAGATGCCAATATCTTAATGTACGAGCGTATTCGTGAAGAATTACGTGTAGGTAAGTCCATTAAGACGGCATATAACTCAGGTGCAAAATCGTCATTCACAGCGATTTTCGATGCTAATATTACAACGCTTCTTGCAGCTGCTGTATTATTTATATTTGGGACAAGCTCTGTTAAAGGTTTTGCAACTACATTAATAATTAGTATTTTAGTCAGCTTTATCACTGCAGTTTGGGGAACTCGTATTTTACTAGGCTTACTTGTAAACAGCGGATTCTTTGATAATAAGCCTGCTTGGTTTGGTGTAAGCAAAAAGAGAGTACACAAAATTGAAGAAGGCCTGGACACACTAGATTTATCAACTCGCTTTGATAAATTAGACTTTGTTCATAATCGTAGAAAATTCTACACAGCTTCAGTAATATTTATTATTGCTGGGTTTACTATTTTAGGAATCTTCAAGCTTAACTTAGGGATTGATTTCTCAAGTGGTACACGAGTGGAAGTTCAATCTGAGCATAAGTTAACTAAAGAAGAAGTATCTAATTTCATCACTAAAATCGGCTTTGAATCTGAAGATATTGTCATTTCTGGTGATAAAAGTAACGTCGGTGTTATTCGTTATAAAGATGATTTAACAAAAGATGAAGTGAAAAAAGTTAAAACAGAATTCAAAAAAGAATTTGGTCATGATCCAAGTATTAGTACAGTATCTCCTACAGTAGGAAAAGAGTTAGTGAAATCTGCAATTAAAGCATTAGCAATTGCAGCTCTTGGAATCATCATTTATGTAGCCTTCCGTTTCGAATGGCGCATGGGTGTTGGAGCGATTGTATCATTACTACATGACGTATTCTTTATGGTCGCGTTATTTAGTTTCTTCCGCCTTGAAGTGGATATTACATTTATCGCTGCCGTATTAACGATCGTTGGTTATTCAATAAACGATACAATTGTAACGTTTGACCGTATTCGTGAAAACTTACATCGTGTTGGTAAAGTGAAAGACTCTGAAGACCTTGCTAATATTGTTAACAAATCGCTTCGTCAAACTTTAGGGCGATCTGTAAATACAGTATTAACAGTAATTATTGTTGTTGTTGCATTGTTGTTCTTAGGTGCACCTTCAATCCAAAACTTCTCGATTGCATTATTAATTGGGTTAATTACAGGTATGTATTCTTCAATCTTTATCGCAGCACAAGTTTGGTTCTCACTGAAAAAACGCCAAATGAAAAAACAAGGCAACTTAGATGTCGGTAAAAAGAAAAAACAATGGGGCACTGACGAACCAGTCGTATAATTAAATACGAAAGTGTTCAGCTCATTTAGACTACTCTGCACTTTTAAAGTGTAGGGTAGTTTTTTTATGGATTTATTAGATTATGAATAGCTTTAGATAAAGTTTGATTTATTAATATCGAAAGTAAACGATTAGGGCATATAGGTATAATCTTTTTTCAAAGACTAACCTTTAAGTTACCATGTCTAAAGGTTTTTTTCGTAAGCAAAATTAGGTATAATGAAACGCGTGAGGAAGTGACAGAATGGTAATGACAAATAAAAGATGGCGAATAGAAAGACCAGATGAAATGCTTGTAAAAACATTTCAAAAGGAACTCGATATACCTGCAATTTCTGCAAAAATATTAGCAGCACGTGGTTTTGATACAGTCGAATCTGCACGTGCTTTTTTAAATATAGATCATCAATCTGTAAATGATCCATTCCAAATGTACGGAATGCAACAGGCAGTAGATCGTATTCATCAAGCAATTAATGATGATGAGAAGATACTTGTTTATGGTGATTACGATGCTGATGGCATAACGAGTACAGCTGTTATGATGACCGTTTTAAGAGACTTGGATGCGAAAGTAGAACACAAAATTCCTAATCGATTTACTGATGGTTATGGTCCAAGTGAACAGTTATTCCGGGAAGCAAATGAGCAAGGGTTCAAATTAATCATCACGGTTGATAATGGTATTTCAGGCAATCATGAAGTACAAGTGGCAAAAGAGCTTGGGATGGATGTCATTGTGACAGATCACCATGAAATTGGAGAGGAATTGCCACCAGCCGATGTCATTATTCACCCAAGACATCCAAAGGGGGACTATCCTTTCGGAGAGCTTGCGGGTGTTGGTGTGGCATTTAAAGTGGCACATGCTTTATACGGTGAACTTCCAAAACATTTGCTAGAATTTGTAGCTATTGGAACAATAGCTGATTTAGTACCTTTATTGGATGAAAACCGTTATTTAGTAAAGCAAGGTATTCTAGCCTTGCAAAAGTCAACAAGACCTTCGATAAAGGCATTATGCACAGTAGCTGGTACGAAACAAAATGACATTACAGAAGAGACCATTGGTTTTGGATTTGGTCCAAGGTTAAATGCATTAGGACGACTTGGTGATGCCAACCCTGGCGTAGACTTCTTGCTTGAAGAAGATGAGGCGAGTGCTGCGACAATGGCTAGTCTCTTAAATGATAAAAACAAAGAGCGCCAAGGAATTGTTTCTGATATTACTGAGCAAGCTGTTGCAATGGTTGAAAATATCGATGAAATTCGCAATTCACAAGTACTAGTTATAGCAGAAGAAGGCTGGAATCCAGGTGTCGTAGGAATTGTGGCCTCAAGACTTGTTGAAAAATACTATAAACCGACGATTATCTTATGCATTGATATTGAAAAAGGTATCGCAAAGGGCTCAGCGCGAAGCATTGAAGGTTTTAATATGTATCAAGAGCTTGCAAAAAATCGAGACATTTTACCAGCATTCGGTGGACATCCAATGGCAGCAGGTATGACACTAGCGATGGAAGATGTAGATGAATTGCGTGAACGCTTAGATATACAAGGAAGAGAATGTTTAACTGAAGAAGACTTAATTCCTATTCTTCAAGTAGATATTCCTCTGAAAATAGATGAGATTGATACGGATTCAATTGCGGAAGTAAGAGAATTAGCCCCTTTTGGAATGAGTTTTCCAAAACCCATGTATGGTATTGAAGATGAACATATACAATCTATGCGGAAAATTGGTGCCAATGAAGATCATTTGAAGATGGAAATAGGCCAACCGGATGCCACCATTGATGCAGTTGGATTCCACAAAGGGTATCTTGCAGATGAGCTCACTTATGGTATAAATGTTTCTTTTGCAGGTGATTTGCAAATTAATGAATGGAATGGCCGAAAGAAGCCACAGTTTATGATCTCAGATGTACGTACAGATGAATGGCAGTTATTTGACTTACGAGGAATTAGACAAGTTGCTAGATGGTTACAAACGGTACCTTTAGAGGAATCTACATTTATAGCATTTAAGCCTGATACAATGCAATATTATGAATCTTTAATCCCAAAAAAGATAATGCCCTATAGTGAAGAGCTATTATTAGAAAATGTTAGTCCTTTTATCGTCTTATTAGATATGCCACAAGATGTTCAAATGTTAGAAGAACTATTAACAAAAGTAAAACCAACTCGAATTTATGCTCACTTCTATATTCCAGATTCGCATTATTTTGATGGTATGCCAACGAGAGAACAGTTCGGTTGGTACTATACGTTTTTAAATAAACGTCGTGAATTCCATTTAAGACAACATTTAAACGATTTGGCTAAACATAAAGGGTGGAGTCGTGATATGTTAATTTTCATGACCCAGGTGTTTTTTGAACTCGGTTTTGTTACAATAGAGAACGGACTTGCAAAAATTGTAGAAGGTGCTCCCAAAAAACAATTATCAAGTGCAACCGTTTATAAAACACGTGCCCAACAAATGGATTTAGAACAGACTTTGTTGTATGCACCATATAAAGATTTAAGAGAGTGGTTTGATGCGAGATTATTCGCTCAAACAGTTTCTGAGGAGGAACAGTAATGGATTTAAAAAAATACGTGACGGTCGTTGAAGACTGGCCAAAAGAAGGTATTTCTTTCAAGGATATCACGACAATTATGGATAATGGAACAGCATATAAATACGCAACAGATCAAATCGTGGAATATGCAAAAAAAGTAGGGGCCGAATTAATCGTTGGTCCTGAGGCTCGTGGGTTCATTACAGGATGCCCGGTTGCTTATGCTTTAGAAATCGGTTTTGCCCCTGTTCGTAAACCAGGTAAATTACCACGTGAAGTAATCAGTGCTGATTACGGTTTGGAATATGGTAAAGACACATTAACAATGCACAAAGATGCTGTTAAACCTGGTCAAAAAGTATTAATCGTTGATGATTTACTTGCAACTGGTGGAACTGTAGCAGCAGCAATCCAACTTATTGAAGAATTAGGTGGAGAAGTAGTAGGGTGTGCATTCTTAATCGAGTTAGAAGAGCTTAACGGCCGTGATAAGATTAAAGGGCATGATATCTTTACATTAATGCAATATTAATAAATTAACCTCCTTGCTTTTAACGAGGGCACTGTAAAATTTACGTTTATAAAATGTAATGTTCTTTACTAGTAAACACTGACACTTTTTGTTCGATTTTGAACAGAAAGTGCCGGTGTTTTTTGTATTTCCCTTATTCTTCATTTAATAGCATCAAAATACGTTTCAAATTCACACAAGTATTGTTGTAGATACTTGGACTTCCAGGCCAAATAAATCCACCGATTTTGCCAATGTCAGTCACTTTTTTCACCTGTTGTCACAACTGCCGCTGTAATAATTCGTTCATCACTCATCGCAATGTGCGTTTTAAATCCAAAGGGAGAAGAATCCGCCTGTTTATGCCCTAAAATGAGGACTTAGAGTGAATGTTTTTTTGGGGAAATCATAGATAGTACCACCTTGAATTAGTCCTTTCATTATAAAGAGTTAGGTGTGAATCGGAAAAAATGAAAAACTCAGAAAAAAGATAAACTAGTTGATTGGAGTGCAGGCGGCGACTCCTCTGGGACCAGCGAATATCTTGAGACCCCGCAGGAGCGTTAGCGACGAGGAGGCTCAAGGTTCGCCCCCAGGAAAGCGTCCGCCGGAACGGAAATTAACGGCATCGAAGAAAAAGCCATGGCTAAAATTCATTTTATGGACTTTTTCAGTGCCCTTGTTTTTAACAAGGGGGTTTTTATCGTATAAATAGAGTTATTATGATTGCCAACCGCTTTTGACGCAAATAGCCTTTACAACAAGGCTATTTTTTTTATACAATAAAAGTTAAATCTAATCGGAAAATTTACGGAATAGGGTGGCTAACATGGCGAAGGATCAAGTGATGACAGTAGAAGACGTTTTTGCAACTCTTTCTTCTTATATGAATACCGAACATGTTGCTTTTGTACAAAAAGCATATGAGGTTGCGAGAGAAGCGCATAAAGAACAGTTTCGAAGCTCGGGGGAGCCTTATATTTTACATCCCATTCAAGTAGCAGGTATTTTAGCTGAACTTCAAATGGATCCAGAAACAGTATCAGCAGGCTTTCTACATGACGTTGTAGAAGATACTCCAGTAACACGCGAGGATCTAGTAGAAGCGTTCAGTGAAGATGTTGCTATGCTTGTGGATGGTGTTACAAAGCTAGGTAAGATTAAATATAAATCGAAAGCAGAACAGCAGGCTGAGAATCATCGTAAAATGTTTGTTGCTATGGCGCAAGACATCCGTGTAATTTTAATCAAATTAGCGGATCGCTTACATAATATGCGTACATTAAAACATTTACCTGTTGAAAAGCAACGACGTATTGCGAAGGAAACGCTTGAAATTTTTGCCCCACTAGCTCATCGCTTAGGTATTTCGGCGATTAAATGGGAGTTAGAGGATACAGCACTTCGTTATTTAAACCCACAGCAATATTACCGTATCGTTAATTTGATGAAGAAAAAGCGTGTAGAACGCGAAGCTTATTTATCGTCTGTAATGGGTGAGATTAATACACAGCTAGATGATATTGAAATTAAGGCAGATTTATCAGGTCGTCCAAAACATATATATAGCATTTACCGCAAAATGGTTATGCAAAATAAACAATTTAGTGAAATTTATGATTTACTTGCCGTACGTGTAATCGTCGATAGTATTAAAGACTGTTATGCTGTGTTAGGAATAGTGCATACTCTTTGGAAACCGATGCCAGGCCGTTTTAAGGACTATATTGCAATGCCAAAACAAAACTTATACCAATCGTTGCATACGACAGTAATTGGACCGTACGGTGACCCATTAGAAGTGCAGATACGTACGATGGACATGCATAATATAGCAGAATACGGGGTTGCCGCACACTGGGCTTATAAAGAAGGCAAAAATATCGATATGAGTAACTCAAATATCGATAGTAAACTAACATGGTTCCGTGAAATCTTAGAGTTCCAAAATGAATCTTCTGATGCAGAAGAGTTTATGGAATCTTTAAAATTTGATTTGTTCTCTGATATGGTCTATGTTTTTTCTCCAAAAGGCGATGTCATGGAATTACCTGCAGGATCTGTACCGATTGACTTTGCATATCGCGTACACTCTGAAATTGGTAATAAAACTATTGGAGCAAAAGTAAATGGCAAAATGGTGCCACTCGATACACCTTTAAAAACAGGTGATATTATTGAGATTATGACGTCTAAGCAATCATTTGGACCAAGTCGTGATTGGCTGAAAATTGCACAGTCTTCACAAGCCAAGCACAAGATCAAACAATTCTTTAAAAAGCAATTACGTGAAGACAACGTTGTAAAAGGTCGCGAATTAATTGATAAAGAAATTAAAGAGCAAAACTTCGATCCTAAAGAAGTTTTAACTCCTGAAAACTTTAAAAGAGTATGTGAGAAGATGAATTTTGCAAGCGAAGACGATTTAGTAGCGGCTGTTGGCTTTAATGGCATGACGGCACAACAAGTCGTTAATCGTCTTGCAGAAAAAATTCGTAAACAACGAGATCATGAAGAAGCGTTAGTGAAAATCAATAAAGAAATGAATTCACCTGAAAAGAGAAAGTCAACGGAGTCCGGCGTCGTCGTAAAAGGGTTAGAGAATCTACTAATTCGTCTTTCGCGCTGTTGTAGTCCAGTACCAGGGGATGATATTGTTGGTTTTATCACAAAAGGTCGAGGTGTTTCTGTTCACCGTGCAGATTGTCCAAATGTGCAATCCAATGAAGAACAAGAACGCTTAATCGATGTTGAATGGGATTCTGCTTTTGCTCATGAGAAAAAAGAGTATTCTGTTGACATCGAAGTTTCAGGCTATGATCGTCCGGGTTTACTGAATGAAGTAATGCAAGTTGTGAATGAAGCTAAAACGAATATTAGTGCTGTAAGTGGAAGAGCGGATAGAGATAAATTAGCTACTATTAACTTAACAATTCGTATTCGTGACATTGCTCATTTATATAAAGTTGTTGATCGTATTAAACAAATTCCTGACATTTATTCTGTACAGCGTGTAACAAACTAAGATAGGAGTTTTCATTTTGAAAGTAGTACTGCAACGTAGTAGAAAGGCATCAGTGACTGTAGATGGACAAGTTACAGGTGCGATTGATCAAGGGTATGTATTGTTAGTTGGACTTACACATGGTGATACAAAAGCAGATGCTGAGTATATCGCAAATAAAATTGCGAAGATGCGTCTATGGGAAGATGCTGATGGCAAAATGAATCACTCTATTTTAGATCACGGTGGCGCTATTTTATCTGTTTCACAATTTACTTTATATGCTGATATACGCAAAGGAAATCGTCCGAGCTTTATTGAAGCCGCACGACCCGAGGAAGCAGAGCCTTTATGGGAGTATTTCAATGAAACACTTCGAAACCTAGGTTTAAGTGTTGAAACAGGAATTTTTGGCGCCATGATGGATGTCCAATTAACAAACGATGGACCTGTCACAATAGTCATTGAATCAAAATGATAATAGTCATTACTTTAGCAAATATTCATATATGAATATAAGGATAAATGTATAACAATCGCCTATATTACAATTTTGAAAATCATAAAGCCTTGGACTCTTTCATACAATTTTGTATGGAAGTTCCCGAGGTTTTTTTGTTCTATCAGGATCAGTAATGCCAATGCAATAACAGCCACTTAGAAGTTGTTACAAGCTAAACAAGCGAGAAGTTAATAACATCAAGATAATTGTTTATTAGATGTAAAAAAAGTTTTAGATGTTTTTTCTGGGATTTAAGTATGCGTGCATAGAAGAAGCTATAAAAATAGCCTTACCATAGTTTTCTTGTAGAAGAACTAGTAAGGCTATTAGTTATTAAATGTGGTTATTGCGCTTTGAAGTAATTGTGAATACCTTGTGCAATACTTCTACTTACATTATTTTGATGAGTCGCATTAATAAGTTTACTGCGATCCTCAACATTTGAAATAAAGCCAACCTCTAGAAGGATAGAGGGAACAGGAGCCCAAAGGTTTACAAAGAAGTAATAGGGTTTAACTTTTCTGTCAAGACTACCCATAACTGGTTGATATGAATTGTGTACCGCATTTGCTAATTGTCTACTTTTAGTTGGATACGGGTTACCTAAAGCATAATAAGTTTCAGTCCCTTTTGCAGTAGGGCTTGCTGAGTTCATATGAATACTAACGAAAATATCTGCTTTTTTTGTTTTTGCAAGGTTAACACGACATTGTAAATCTACTTTTTTATTTGTAGAGACTGAGCAAGCGGTTGATTGGCCGCGAGTAGTGTATACAGTGTACCCCATACTTTCAAGTTGGTTTTTTGTTTTCATTGTAAATGTATAAGTAAGAGCGGCTTCGTTATAACCACCACCACCTGAACCTGGGTCAGAACCACCATGCCCTGCATCTAATATAATCGTTTTTTTCTTTGAAGCAGGTGGGTTTGTAGCTGGATTCGATAATGTTATATAACTATTTGATGTATTATTTGAAATCCAACCTTCTTGTCCAGAAGCATACATTACTTTAACCCATTCATTTGATGGGTAAGTCGCATATTGCAGTACTGTATAGTAACTTCCTGCATTAGCTTCAGAAAGTATTTTTCCAGTTGTATTCGGTTTTGAACGGATATTTAAGTAACCAGATTGTATAAAGATATATTCTGTTTTTGAAGGCTTCGTATAAACGACATTATCTTCAGGCGTGTCAGTCGGTTCTTCTGGTGTTGGATTTTCAGGTTCTGACGGGTCCGTTTCTAAATCTGTCTCCTCATCTGGTCCGTTTGGGTTAGATGTTTGGCTCGTATGTTTTTTAGAACTTATCTTCCCATATGCTGATTTGGAAGAAACCCAACCTTTTTTAGTTGTCGTATATTGAATTTGTACCCAAGTACCAGATTCCTTTAAAATTTTAAATTCATTGCCTTTTACTACACTACCAATAATAGCTGAGTCAGCTGATGAAGAAGCTTTTTCTCGCACATTCAAATCAGCAATTGTTATGTAGTAATATTTACCAACATTACTAGCCAAAGTAGTTGTATTGGAAGAAGTAGTTGAGTTAATCGTTACATAACTTTTAGAGACCCAGCCTGTATATTTCGATGTTTTAATATTCACCCAACCATTTTTTTCGTCTAACACAGTCCCTTTTGTTCCTTTTGCTAATTTACCAAGACTTTTATAGCTAACTGCAGCACCGGTGCGAATATTTAGGTTGCCTATTTTTGCAACAGCTGTTTTCGATGCAGCAGCAGTTACAACGTTTGTATTTACTTTAGATAAGTACTGGGAAGAAACCCAACCTGTTTTCCCACTATATTTTACTTTAATCCAAGATCCTTTAGATGAAATTTTTGTTAATTTTGTGCTTTTTGGAATTAACGTAAGTTTTTTAGTGCTTGTACTAGGACCTTCACGTAAAGTAAGCTGACTTGCTGTTACCTTATAAGATATTGAAGAAGATGCCTCCGTATGTATTGGTTGGTAAAAATATGAGCATATAAGTGTGGTTAATATCAAAAAAGTACTAAACGTTTTTACTATTTTTGTTTTCATGTTAATCCTCCTTTTTATCTATTGTAAAAGGAAGTGACATGAAAAATCTATAGTTTTTCAAAAAAGTTGACATATTTCTTTATAGTGGGTAAGATATTTAGTAATCTGAATTTATTTAAGATCACCTATGACCGAGCAAGTAACTATATTTATGAGGCTGATAAAGAGAGGAAAAGACGTGGCTGAAATCTTTTCTACAGTACAGTATGGTGAATAACACTCGAGAGGTTTTTCTTCGAAAGGCATATATTATGCTTATTAGGGGAAAACGGAATCGGCCGTTATCCGACATGAGAGGATTTAGTTATACTAGATCAACTAGGGTGGAACCGCGGAAGCTTATACAGCTCTCGTCCCTTGCATTTAATGCAAGGGGCGGGGGCTTTTTTAGTTTCATCATAGAGAATCGTGAAATAAAGGATATTGTAAGTCTACAATTAATCTGAATTTTTGAAAGGAGTTAATGTGATGAATTATAAAGTACCTCGAGGCACTCAAGATATTTTACCTGGACAGTCTGAGAAATGGCAAAAGGTTGAGGAAATCATTCGTCAGCTTTGCCAAGTATATAGATATCAAGAAATTCGCACTCCAATCTTCGAACAAACGGAATTATTCCAACGTAGTGTTGGAGATACGACGGATATCGTACAAAAAGAAATGTACACATTTAAAGATAGAGGAGACCGTTCCTTAACACTTCGTCCAGAAGGTACAGCAGCTGTTGTACGATCTTACGTTGAGCACAAAATGTTCGGTCAACCTGATCAACCAGTAAAATTATCGTATATCGGTCCAATGTTCCGTTATGAGCGTCAGCAAGCTGGGCGTTACCGCCAGTTCGTACAATTCGGAGTAGAAGCAATAGGCAGTAAAGATCCTGCAATTGATGCCGAAGTCATTGCGCTTGCAATGGATGTGTATGAAACTGCTGGATTGAAAAACTTAAAACTAGTGATTAATTCTTTAGGTGATGCAGATGTTCGTGCAGCGCACCGTGATGCTTTAATCAAACATTTTGAACCACATATCGGAGATTTCTGTTCAGATTGTCAAAATCGTCTAGAAAAAAATCCGTTACGTATTTTAGATTGTAAAGTGGATCGCGAAAATCCGTTAATGGCTACTGCACCAGCATTAACAGATTACTTAAATGAGGAATCGGCTGCTTACTTCGAAGCTGTTAAAAAATACTTAGATGTGTTAGGTATTACGTATGTAGTAGATCCGAACTTAGTACGTGGCTTGGATTATTATAACCATACGACTTTTGAAATTATGAGCACGGCAGCGGACCTGGGCGCAATCACTACTTTATGTGGTGGTGGTCGTTATAATGGGCTAGTTGAACAAATTGGTGGTCCAGAATCACCTGGTATCGGTTTTGCAATGAGTATTGAACGCCTATTGCTTGCTCTAGAAGCTGAGGGACGTTCACTTGATACTAATAGTGCACTTGACATGTACATCGTTGCAATGGATGACCAAGCGAAGTTAAAAGCAGTAGAATTAGCGAGCTCATTTAGAGCGAAAGGTATTTCAACTGAGCTTGATTATGGAAGTCGCAAAGTAAAAGCACAGATGAAATCAGCAGATCGTTTAGGTGCTAAATGGGTTATCGTGCTTGGTGAGTCTGAATTGGATGAACAAGCTGCTAATGTGAAAAATATGGAATTGGGTAGCCAAGAAAAAGTACAATTCCATGATTTAGTGAACTACTTAACAAAACAACAGGAACAATAATTGGAGGAAATAATCATGGCAAAAAGAACACATGAATGTGGTATTTTACGCGGCACTCATGAAGGTGAACGCGTCGTATTAAAAGGATGGGTACAACGTCGTCGCGATTTTGGTGGACTAATTTTCGTTGACCTACGTGACCGTACAGGACTTGTACAAATCGTTTTCAACCCTGAAAATTCACAAGAGGCATTAGATATTGCAGATTCTCTTCGTAGCGAATTCGTTGTAGAAGTTGAAGGTGCTGTTGCATTACGTGATCCAGAAATGATCAATCCAAACATGGAAACAGGTATGGTTGAAGTTTTAATCGATCAAGTAACAATCATTAACAAAGCAAAAACACCACCGTTTGCAATTGAAGATCGTACGGAAGTAAACGAAGACTTGCGTTTAAAATACCGTTACTTAGACTTACGTCGTCCAGTAATGTTTGATACATTCAAACTTCGCTCTGACGTGACAAAAGTAATTCGTAACTTTTTACAAGATGAAGGTTTCTTAGAAGTTGAAACGCCAATTTTAACAAAATCAACTCCAGAAGGCGCACGTGATTATCTAGTTCCTTCACGTGTACATGAAGGCGAATTTTACGCATTACCACAATCTCCACAATTGTTCAAACAATTACTAATGGTTGGTGGTTTTGAGCGTTACTTCCAAATCGCTCGTTGTTTCCGTGATGAAGATTTACGTGCTGACCGTCAACCTGAATTCACTCAAATCGATATGGAAATGAGCTTCATGTCACAAGATGAAATCATTGAATTAAATGAAAAACTAATTCAAAAAGTGATGAAAGAAGTAAAAGGAATTGATATTCCAGCTCCTTTCCAACGTATGACGTATAACGATGCAATGTCTCGTTATGGATCTGATAAACCAGACGTTCGTTTTGATCTAGAACTTATTGAATTAAGCGATGTTGTTGCAGGTTGTAACTTCAAAGTATTCGCTAGTACTGTTGAAAACGGTGGACAAGTAAAAGGTCTTAACATTAAAGGTGCAAATGATAAATACTCTCGTAAAGATCTTGACGAATTAACGAAATTTGTTGGCCGTTACGGTGCGAAAGGTCTTGCGTGGATTAAAGTAACTGAAGAAGGATTAACTGGTCCAATCGGTAAATTCTTTGATGACGAATTCGGCGAAAAACTTGTTGAACGTATGCAAGCTGAACCAGGTGATACATTAGTATTTGTAGCTGATAAAAAATCAGTTGTTGCTGATTCACTAGGTGCTTTACGTAAAAAACTAGGAAAAGACCTTGGTTTAATTGATGAATCTCGCTTTGCATTCCTATGGATTACAGAGTGGCCATTACTTGAATATAGCGAAGAAGATGACCGTTATTATGCAGCGCATCACCCATTCACTCGTCCATTCGATGAAGATCTTGAGAAAATGGAGAATGAACCGGGTGCAGTTAAAGCACAAGCTTACGATATCGTATTAAATGGTTATGAACTTGGTGGCGGATCATTACGTATTCACGAAAAAGATTTACAAGAAAAAATGTTCAAAACACTTGGGTTCACAGATGAAGAAGCAAAAGAACAATTTGGTTTCTTAATGAATGCATTTGAATATGGAACGCCTCCACATGGTGGTTTAGCATTTGGTCTTGACCGTTTCATCATGCTACTTGCTGGCCGTGACAACTTACGTGATACTATTGCATTCCCTAAAACTGCAAGTGCGAGCTGCGTCTTAACAAACGCTCCTAGCACGGTATCATTAGCGCAGTTAGACGAGCTAAATATCCGCACAAAAACTTTGGCGGACGAATAATAAATCTTTTGAATTATCAGAATTAATGTGTTAATATATATTTAACGCGAATCCTGATGTGTTCGTTATAAGCTTATCAGTTTTGACCGAACATTTTATCGTTGGGAGTTCACATTTTGAAATGGCGAACATGCCTGTAATGGGACGTTTAAAGTTTTGAAGAGAACACCCACCTGCTTATTGCGGGTTCAAAACGATTAGATTTTAAGACGGCACAATCGGGATTCGTTAATTATTAAATAACACCCTCTCAATGAAATTGAGGGCACAGAAAAACTTGCGTATTTAAAATGTAATGTTCTTCAATAGTAAACACCTGCACTTTTTGTTTGATTTTGAACAGAAAGTGCAGGTGTTTTTTGGTATTTCTCTTATTCTTCATTTAATAGCTTTAAGATAAGATTCAAATTCACCGCAAATATTGTTGTAGCTCCTTGGTCTCTTCCAGGCCAAATAGACCACCGATTTTGTCGATTGTAGCCATGCGGATTTTTCAACTCACTATTCTTCGCTTCAATTTTATAGTACTTTTTCGCAAAGTCTTTAAACCTTTCCGTTTCATGAAAAGCTCCTTGCTCTTCATGTTCGGTTGATTTTATGGAAACTGAATACGTTTTAATTTTGGCACCGTCTTAATAACAGCCATCTTGTATTGGACAAACCTTACATTTTTCTATGTCAAAGTAATACGTTTGTTTTTGATTTTTATCTACGTCTTTTTTATTCGTTAGCGATTTTCGAATCGCTTCCATTTGTTATCACCGGATTTAATTTTGATATCAGTTGAATCTTTTCAGTTTGTGCATACTGTAAATTACCTTTTTTCTGAATAGTAACGATATAAAGGCTTAGATTGAATGTTTCTTGTTTGGAAATCATGGATAGTACCACCTTGAATTAGTGAATCGGAAAGAAAGAAAAACTCAGAAAAAAGATAAACTAGTTGATTGGAGTGCAGGCGGCGACTCCTTGGGGAACTAGCGAACATCTTGAGACCCCGCAGGAACGTTAGTGACGAGGAGGCTCAAGGTTCGTCCCCAGGAAAGCGTCCGCCGGAACGGAAATTAACGGCATCGAAGAAAAAGCCATGGCTAAAATGCATTTTATGGACTTTTTCAGTGCCCTCAATGAAAATTGGGAGGTTTTTTATATGTCTTGTATATTTGAAATTCTCTGATTAATGATGTGGATTTAATTTAACTTACTGGTAACTTGTAAATTGTAACTTTTTTAGTACATTTGCTACTTTTTACTAGTTCTTATATAAAAAATTGGAATCAATAGTTTTTTTAAAAATATGGGTATATCATTGGGGAAATAAACACTTTTTTATTTTTTTGTTGGCTTCCATGGAAATAATGGTTTAAAGTGTAAGTAAATAAATTGAAATGAGAAGGTGTATTAATGGAGTTGAGCAATCACATAAAAACCGAATTGAAGATTGAAACAATTAATGATTTAGGAGCATTATATGACCGAGCGTTTATTGTTGTAAAAAACGCCTTAGATAAGGGTTCTAAAAACTTTGGCTTGGCTACAGGTGGTACAATGTTACCGCTTTATGACCGAATTCGTAATAGTGACCTTGATTTTACTCAGTGTGAAAGTGTTAACTTAGATGAATATGTTGGACTACCAAAAGCTCATCCTGAGAGTTACATAGCATTTATGAAACAACAGCTGTTCAATGATAAACCATTTAAAAAATCTAATTTACCTAATGGTGAAGCAGTAGATCCACACGTAGAAGCCGCTCGTTATGAAACGCTTCTACAACAAATGACTTTGGATTTCCAATTACTTGGTATTGGGGAGAACGGACATATTGGTTTTAATGAACCAGGTACACCGTTTGATAGCGAAACACATGTTGTGGAACTTGAAGAATCAACAAGAATAGCAAATGCACGATTTTTCAATTCTTTAGATGAAGTACCTGCAAAAGCAATTACAATGGGGATTTCTTCAATCATGCGTGCTGAACAAATTTTATTAATTGCGGTTGGTGAGAAGAAACGTCCTGCTTTAGAAGCATTGTTAAAAGGTGAAGTAACAGAGGAAATACCAGTAACGATCTTGAAAAAACATCCGAATGTAATTGTGTTAACAGATTTGGTGATCTAAATAGATTGTTTACACATCTTTCAGGTGAATGGGTATTGTCTATCCCAAGCAACTTGAAAGATTTCTTTGTATACCAAAGATGGAAAAAATATTGGTGAGAGTAGTAAATGCTTATGAGGGAGAATATAGTTTAGATATAGGAGAAGCATTTTTGCGAAATAAAGTATGAACTCGAAACTGAGAAAAGAAGCTTTTAAACTAACTGTTATAAGTTGAAATAGACTTACTATTCTAGTTATTTTGTAAAAAAATAAAGAAATATTGAGTTTTTTCTTTTCATTTATTTGGAAACGTTTTATAATTGGTATAGACAACTATACCAAAAGGTGATTATGGATATATTAAATAAGAGATTTTAAATAAGTGTCTTTAAAGATGATTAAATCTTTGAAATTCACAATCATGACAATGATGCATTGAAGATAGGATAAGAGAGTAGGATAGAGTTTTCAAATATTAATGTGCATACAATAGAGAACGAGAACTATCCACGTTTTTATACTTGTAAGCAATTTAGCTGAGGTAAGTTAGGATAATAAAAATCAGAATATACAAATTTAATGCTGATTTTACTTAGGAGAGACAGTATATGAGTGGAACAATTTTAATTTCAAACGTAACGATTGTAAACTATGACCAAGATGCATTTATAGGTGACCTTTACCTTGTAGGTGGTAAAATCGCTAAAGTTGGTAAGGGATTAAGAGTTCAAGCACAACATACTATTGACGGAACTTCTAAAGGTTGGATTGTTTTCCCTGGATATATTGATATGCATATACACGGTTCAGACGGTTTTGATGTAATGGATGCAACGGAAGAAGCGTTGCAAGGCATTGCTCGTTCATTACCTAAAGAGGGCACAACAAGTTTTCTTGCTACTACTATGACGCAGTCTATAGATGCTATTGAGAAAACTCTTCAAAATGCTGCTGCATATAAAGGTGGTTTAGATGAAGCAGAAATGTTAGGGATACATGTTGAAGGCCCGTATATTTCTAAGGAAAGAGCTGGCGCACAACCACTACAATATATTATTGAACCTTCAATTCAACAGTTTCTTCAATGGCAAGATATTAGTAAAGGTCGTATTAAACAAATTACAGTAGCTCCCGAAGTGAATAACGGTTTTGAATTTATCGAAGCCGCTAGTAAAGTAGGAATCGTCGTGTCAATAGGGCATTCAGATGCTATGTCAGATGAAGTAGAGCGTGCCGTTCTGCTCGGTGCAAAGCAAGCAACTCATCTATATAACCAAATGCGTCCTTTTCACCATAGAGAACCAGGAGTTGTCGGTGGTGTTCTACTAGAAGATGACTTAAAAGTAGAAATAATAGCAGATTTCATACATAGTCATCCAAAATCAGTGGAATTTGCTTATAGGTTAAAGCAAGCCTCACGAATTATATTAATTACTGATGCAATGAGAGCTAAAGGACTCGAATACGGAGTGTATGATTTAGGTGGTCAGGCAGTAGAGGTAACAGAAACTGGTGCACACTTATCTGATGGTACGTTAGCTGGTAGTGTATTAACGATGGCGCAAGCCGTCAAAAACATGTATGCTGTCACGAAATGTTCATTACAGGAATTAGTATCTATGTCTTCCAATAATGCTGCTAAACAACTGAATTTACCTTTTAAAGGGTATATTAATCCAGGGATGGATGCAGATTTAGTTATTTTAGATACAAATTTAAATGTACAAAAGACTATATGCCACGGTAAAGTTGTATTTGAGAAAGAATAACAAGCTGTAGTTTATAATTGACTACATGAAAGGTGGAGAAATGCTTGTTAGATAAAAATTCACCAGTTCCAATGTATATACAAATTGAAGAGTTTTTAAAAGGTAAAATTTTTGAAGAGGAATATAAAGTAGGTGAAAATATTCCTTCTGAGAGAGAGTTTTCCGAACAGTTAGGCGTAAGTCGTATGACTGTAAGGCATGCTATCACAAATTTAGTTAATAGCGGTTTACTTTATCGAGAAAAAGGTCGAGGTACTTACGTAGCGAATCCAAAATTAGAGCAGCCATTAAGTGGACTGACTAGTTTTACGGAAGATATGCGTTCAAGAGGCTATGAACCTAGCAATAAGCTTATTCGTTTCGAAAAGATTATACCTCCAATCGACATTGCCAAAGCATTGCAAATGAAAACAGGTGATGAAGTATTTTCGGTTGTTCGAATTCGTAACGCGGATCAGCTACCAATGGCCATTGAAAGAACATATATACCTGTAGAAATTATTCCCGATTTAGATAAGAGTATGGTTTTGGGTTCGTTATACTCACTAATTGAAGAGCGAAATCATCAAAAGATTGGTCATGCTTCTCAATTAATGGAAGCAGCACTTGTATCAAAAGAAGATAGCAAACTGCTGAATATTGAGCAACCATCAGCTGTATTAGTTATTGAACGAAAAAGTTATTTAAACACTGGAGTACCATTTGAATTAGTGCGAAGTACATATCGTGCAGATCGCTATAAATTTATCAGTGAAATTCAGAGGTGATAACATGCATCAATATTTTCAAGAGGTTCAACAATTATTAAACGTTATTGTAGAAGAAGAACAATCTAATATGACAAAAGCTGCCGAATTGATTGCAGAACGTATTCAAAACGGAGGGATTTTACAACTATTCGGTTGTGGTCACTCTCATATATTAGCTCAAGAAGGTTTTTACCGGGCAGGTGGTTTAGTACCTGTTCGTCCCATATTCATAGAGCCTTTGATGCTACATAAGGGTGCACTAACTTCTTCTTCTAATGAAAAGGATCCTAATTTCATAGCACAACATCGTCATCAATTTGAGTTTAACTCAAATGATGTATTAATTATTGTTTCTACGTCAGGTAGAAATGTTGTACCCATTGATGTAGCACTACTAGCAAAAGAATCTGGGGTGCGTGTTATTTCATTACAGTCTCTTCATTATAAAGAGCAAGTATCAAAACATAGTACACGGAAACGCCTAGAGGAAACAGTAGACTTCGTTTTAGATACACATATTCCAATAGGTGATGGATTGTTATGGCAGGATAGCGTACAGTATGGCCCTGCTTCTACTACAATCGGTTCAGCCATATTGAATACGACGCTATCTCAAGTGATTGAAATTCTTGCTAGAGAAGGTGAAGAGCCACCTGTATTTGAAAGTGCAAATCTAGATGGTAGTAAAGAGAAAAATGATTATATGATAGCAAAGTATAGTAGACGAATAAACTTCGAGTAAATATAAGTACGGGGGAGATCAATATGGAGAAAACATTTAAAATTACTAGTTCAGTAGGATTACATGCACGTCCATCAACAGTATTAGTTGCGGGTGTAACACCTTTTGCATCAGATATACAGCTCGAGTACAAAGGTAAAACAGTCAATTTAAAATCTATTTTGGGCGTTATGTCATTAGGAGTTCCAACCGGTGAAGTGGTAACTATTAAAGCAGATGGTTCTGATGCAGAAGCAGCAATCGCAAAAGTTTCAGAATTGATGATTTCAGAAGGCCTAGGACAAGAATGTTAGAGATTAAAGGCATTGCAGTCTCAAATGGTATAGCTATAGCGAATGCGTACTGCTTAGTAGAACCGGATCTTTCCTTTGACAAATTGACTATTACTAATATAGAAGCGGAGAAATTACGCTTTAATGCAATTGTTTCTAAGACCAAAATGGAACTAGAAGCGATTCGTGAAGCTGCGGAGAAGAAATTTGGTCACGATAAAGCAGAAATCTTCTCTGCACACTTACTAGTATTACAAGACCCAGAGATGTTAAATGCAATTGAAGTCCAGATTAGTGAAGGTGTAAATGCCGAATTTGCCTTACAAGAAACATCAACTATGTTTATCAATTTATTTGAATCTATGGATAATGAATACATGCAAGAACGCGCAGCTGATATACGCGATGTAGCAAAGCGTTTATTAGCAAATTTATTGGGCATTGAATTGCCTGATTATAGTCGTCTATCAAATGATGTAATTATCGTTGCTGACGATTTGACACCATCGATGACTGCTCAGCTTGATAAAACGCATGTAAAGGGCTTTGTAACAAATATTGGAGGGCGTACGTCTCACTCAGCCATTCTTGCGAGAACAATGGAGATACCTGCAGTTGTAGGAACGAAATTGGCAACAACTATTATACCTCATGGAGCAAATCTTATATTAGATGGTACAAAAGGAACTGTAATATTAGATGCCACAGAAGAAATAGTTGCGGAGTATTTATTAGCCCAAGAAGCATTTGTAGCAGAGAGTGCAATGTTCCAACACTTTGTGACATCTGAAAGTGTAAGTGCAGATGGACACCATATAGAGTTAGCAGGCAATATTGGTAAGCCAGAGGATGTAGATAATGTTTTAGCTAACGGCGGTGATGGCATTGGCTTATTCCGCACAGAGTTTTTATATATGGATCGTCAAGAATTACCAACAGAAGAAGAGCAATTTACTGCTTACAAAACAGTACTGGAAAAGATGGGGAATAAACCTACTGTTGTTAGAACATTAGATATAGGTGGAGACAAAGAATTACCATATTTGAAATTAGAGCATGAGATGAATCCTTTCTTAGGGCATAGAGCTGTGAGGCTTTGTTTGGAGCAACAGGATATATTCCGTACTCAGTTACGTGCACTTCTTCGTGCAAGTATATTCGGTAATTTAAAGATCATGTTCCCTATGATTGCAACACTCGATGAATTCCGCAAAGCGAAGGCATTATTAGAAGAGGAACAAGAAAAGTTATTAGTAGAAGGAATTGAAGTTTCAAGAGATATTGAAGTAGGAATGATGGTAGAAATACCTTCAGCGGCTCTCATTGCAGATTTATTTGCTAAAGAAGCTGATTTTTTATCTATTGGTACAAATGATTTAATCCAATATACTTTAGCGGCAGATCGTATGAATGAAAAAGTTGCTTACTTGTATCAACCATTTCATCCTGCCATTCTGCGCCTAGTGAAAATGGTGATTGATGCTGCTCATGCTAATGGTAAATGGGTAGGGATGTGTGGAGAAATGGCTGGAGATGAGATAGCTATACCTATTCTTCTTGCTTTAGGATTGGATGAATTTTCAATGAGTGCATCTTCTATATTACGTGCGCGTGCGCAAATTTCAGACCTCTCGAAAGAAGAATTAACGCAACATTTAGAAAAAATTTTATCATTAGCTACATCAATGGAAGTAGAACAATATATGAAAAAACTATTAAATATGAGCAACTAATTTGATTATTACTATAAAGGAATTTTTCATGCGTCAATGGAATGTCGGCAACCCCTGAAGATTGGAATTGTCGACATTTTTTATACAAAAAATATCAATAAAACCATTATAATTCCCATAATTAGAAGATATAACACGGTTGTACTATTAAGGGGGAGATACCGATGATTCAATTAGTACCACTAGAGGATAGTGAACAAGTTCATCGTTTGCGAGATTATAGTTTTTCGAATAAATATATTGGAGAAAAAAGAGAAGATTTCCAACATTGGGTAGAATATAGTACAACGATTGGAGCATATGATGGAAGAAAATTAGTTGGTCAATTGCTCGTACTCCCTTTGAATATGACTATTCATCAAATCTCGTACAAGATGGGAGGCATTGGATTTGTATGTACTTATCCAGAGTATCGAAATAGAGGGATTATGAAAAAACTTATGATTCGTGCTTTGGAAGAAATGCGAGAAAATGGCCAATGCGTTTCTGTATTAGCTCCATTTTCTGTCTCTTTTTATCGTTATTTCGGATGGGAGTTATTTTTTGATAAGCTGAATTATTCAATACCTAGTGCAGCCTTCCCTAATTTCGGTAACCAGTTAGATGATATAAAAAGATTTAGTTTTGAATGGCTTGATGAACAACTTTTTGAAGACATCTATACTTTTTATAATGACAATGCAGATGATGTTAATGGCTTTATGAAGCGTGATACTGCTTGGTGGAAAAGAATTCAGCGCAGAGAGCCTGATAGTCATTTTGCGATTTATTATAAAGACGATAAAATCCATGGCTTTGTACGCTATCAAATTCAAAATCTCACTTTTATTATTAAAGACTTTGTCGTAAAGGATCATTTTGCTGAGCAGGCAATTTGGCGTTATATTTCGTCTCATAGTGCAAGTGTTTATCATATTACTGGTACTACTGCAGCAACGAGTCATTTTGGATTCCATTTTAACCAGCCACAGTTTAAAAAAGAGGTTGTTCAAGACTGCATGGTGAGAATTGTAGATGTTGCAGCGTTTTTAAAAAAATACAATTGGGCGGAATTAACGGAAAACTTGTATTTACGTATTCAAGACCCGTTTGCCCAGTGGAATGAGAAGCTTTACTGTATTACTAGTGGGGGACATATTGAAGTAGTTGAAACGGATATAATTGAGAATGATCAAGTTTTATCATTGTCGATTAATATTTTTTCAGCTCTGATAGTAGGGTATTTAACTGTTACAGAAGCCTTGCTCTATGCTAACCATCAACTAGATGAAAAAGCCTTAAATCTCTGGATTAAAGCTTTAAGATCAGAAAAACCGTCATTTTATGAGTATTTTTAATATGTATTTAAACATTTATATCTTATATAAAAAATTTTTTCGATGAAAATTTTGGACTATACCAGTTGTTAGAAGAATCAGTAAATTCAAGCCGTTTAACAATATGCCAATTAAAAAATGCGGAAAAAAGGAAAATAATGCACTTTAAGGGTATTGTGGTATAGACCAATTTCTGCTATTCTCAATTTAGGAGTTATATTACAAAAAAGGGGTGCTCTTCATGAAAAATATTATGCTCGTTTGTGCGGCAGGTATGAGTACTAGTTTACTAGTAACTAAAATGCAAAAAGCTGCTGAGGGACAAAATTTAGCTGCAGATATTTTCGCAATTTCAGAAAGTGAAGTTGATTCAACATTAGAAACAAAAAATATCGATGTCTTATTATTGGGGCCTCAAGTGCGTTATTTGAAAGGACCATTTGAAGCAAAATATAAAGCTAAAAACTTCCCAATCGAAGTCATCAATATGAGTGATTATGGCATGATGAATGGCGAAAAAGTATTGCAACACGCACTTAATTTAATTGGATAGTCAAGGAGGTTTACGGTCATGCAAGAAACGGATTTGTTACAGTCAATTATGGGGCTGATTTTGCATAGTGGAAACGTAAAAAGTGATTGTATGGAAGCGCTTCAACTTGCTAAACAAGGAAATGTAAGCGCTGCTAAAGAGAAAATAATCTTAGCTAATAAATCTTTAGTAGAAGCACATCATTCTCAAACGGCGTTATTAACACAAGAAGCTAGAGGGGAAAAGGTAGAAGTTTCTATAATGTTGATTCATGCACAGGATCACTTGATGAATGCCATAACTTTTAAAGATTTAGCAATAGAAATTATAGATTTATATGACCGTCTATAAGGGGCTTAACATCAATTTTGGTGTTTACCATAGAAATAATCTATAACACAAAGGAGAGTGGAGAGGGATGTTTCGTTTTTTTGAGGAGAAGTTCGTTCCAGCAGCAGCGAGGATTGGGAATCAAAGGCACTTAGTTGCAATTCGTGACGGCTTTATTACAATCATGCCGTTAACTATTGCAGGTTCGTTAGCAGTAATAATCAATAACTTACCGATTAAAGGTTATCAAAAATTAATGGATTCAATTTGGGCACATGGAACATGGACGCAATGGGGGGGGAACGTGTGGAGTGCGACATTCGCCATTATGTCTTTACTTCTTGCCTTTACAGTTTCGTACCATTTAGCTAAAAGCTATGGTAAAGATGGCTTATCTGCGGGAGCAATTGGTTTATCTTGTTATCTGACATTCGGAACATTCGGTGAAGGCGGCTTAAGTGGTCTAACCACAGGAACCGGTGGTATATTCGTTGCATTAATAGCTGCACTCGTATCTTCGGAACTGTTTTCACGATTATCTGGTAACAAGCGTTTATTGATTAAAATGCCTGATGGTGTTCCACCGGCAGTTACAAAATCATTTGCGGCATTATTACCCGCTATTATAACAATTTCATTATTTGCTTTAGTAAGAACAATCATTTCAACAAGTTTTAATATGTCTGATATTATTGCATCATTCTATTCAGCAGTTCAAGAACCATTTATGGGTTTAACAAACACGTGGGTTGCAGCTTTGATCTTAGCGTTTGTTCCTGTATTCTTCTGGTCATTTGGTATTCACGGTGCAAATATTATCGATCCATTTATGCAAACTATTAATGCTGATGCAATTGCTAAAAACGTTCAAGCACTTAATGCTGGTGAAGTTGCACCATATATTATTAACAAACCATTCTTTGATGCTTTCGTAAATATGGGTGGATCTGGTACAACAATTGCTTTAGTTATTGCTATATTCCTATTCGCTAGAAGGAATAAGCAGTACACTACGGTAGGTAAAGTTGGTGCCGCACCTTCGTTATTCAATATTAATGAGCCATTGATGTTTGGTTTACCAATCATTTTAAATCCAAGCTTAGTTATTCCGTTTGTTCTAACACCAATGATCAATGTATCAATTGCTTATTTCGTAACGAAATGGGGATGGGTTCCAGCAGCAACTGTTGCGACGCCTTGGATGGTTCCACCAGTCATCAATGGGTGGTTAACAACGCAATCATGGACAGGTGGAGTTTTAAGTGTCGTTTTAATCGCTATTTCAGTTTGTATCTACTTACCGTTTATAGTGGCAGCATCGAGAACTAAAGTAGATAAAACAGAAGGAAAAAAACAATCTACAACAAATCAATCAGAACTAATGAAAAAACCAGAAGCAGAAAAAGTGAACGTTTAATAGATGGTAAGCGGAGGTATTCAAATGAGAAGATTAGGAATTTCAATTTATCCTCAACATAGTACGTTAGAAGAAATGCAAAACTATATCCAACTAGCGCATGATCATGGTTTTAGTCGCATTTTTACTTGTCTAATGTCTGTGAAAAATACTGAGGAAAAAGAAAAGTTACAACAAATCAATCAGTTTGCGCAACAGCTTGGCTTTGATATTTCCGCTGACATCGCTCCGCAAGTTTTTGAGGAATTAGGCTTAACTTATCGTGATATTGGCACCTTGAAAGAACAGTATCATTTAGCTGCATTACGCTTAGATATGGGATTCTCTGGACACGAGGAGGCGTTCATGTCATTGGACGCTTCTAACTTAAAAGTCGAACTTAATATTAGTAATGGTACAAAGTATGTAGAAAATATTTTGTCTTATCAACCAAATCTTGAAAATATTATCGGCTGCCATAATTTCTATCCAAGAAAGTATACAGGTCTTTCGAGAGCGCATTTTATTAAATCTTCAAAGTTATTCAAAGATAATCATATCCGTACTGCGGCGATGATTTCTTCGAATCATGCAAAGTTTGGACCATGGGAGGAAACACTGCATGGCTTACCTACATTAGAGGAGCATCGCGGTTTACCAATTACAGTTCAAGCAAAGGATTTATGGCATACGGGTTTAATAGATGATTTGATCATTGGGAATATGTATGCATCGGAAGAAGAGCTACAAGCATTAGGAAAACTGAATCGCCAAAAATTAGAACTTGATATTGTACCATCAGCGGAAAATTCAGAAGTGGAAAATAAAATTATTTTTGATGAACCTCACTTTAATCGGGGTGATGTCTCTGAATATGTGATTCGCAGTACGCAATCACGCGTTAAATACAAAGCAGTGCAATTCAAACCGCATGATGTATTAAATATTCAAACAGGTGACATTACAATCGATAATGACGAGGATATCCGCTACAAAGGTGAGTTACAATTAGTGCTAAAGAATATACCGAATTCAGGAAGTACGAATATTGTAGCGAAAGTAGTACCTGAAGAAATTTATTTACTTGAGAAAATTCGGCCATGGGAATCATTTGGTTTTAAAATGGTAGAGAAAAAAAGGTAGGATGAGTAAAAAGGTTGAGTGCTATGATCTATAGTTCTCAACCTTTTTGCTATATTGGATGAAGTAAGTATCTAGGGGGATGAAGATGTTTGTATTAGCGATTGATGGCGGCGGCACCAAAACATGTGCTGTTATTTGTGACGAACGCGGGCATATCCATGCAATGGTAACAGTCGGTAAAAGTAATCCGACGACTATGAGTAAAATAGAATTTGAACAGGTAATTGAGCAAGTATTAATGCTACTGAAATCACAAAACACAACTGCCTTTACACAAATTGTAAGATGCTTTGCGGGTATGGCTGGAGTGAAAGAAAAACAATATGATTCAATTCTAATGAATGTTTTACATAATCACTTACCAAAAGAGGCAACGATTGAGATAGCAAATGATGCGACAAATGCATTGTATGCAGGTACTTTGGGTTCTGAAGGAATTGTACAAATAGCGGGAACTGGAGCAATTACATTGGGGTTAGATGAACAACATCGCATTGTACGAACTTCCGGTTGGGGATATTTATTTGATGATGAAGGAAGTGGCTATGATTTAGGAACACAAGTTTTAAAAGCAGTATTTAAAGCTTTTGATGGTCGAGGTTATCAAACCAATTTAACAGCAAGGTTATACCAACACTTTCAAGTAGACGCGGTTCCGCAAATAATAGATCATATCTATGGAGAAGGGCATCCAAGAGCTATTATTTCTCCACTAAGTTTGTATGTGAGTGAAGAAGCTTTGAAAGGGGATATTGTCGCAAGAATCATTATTCAAAAAGCTTGCGAAAAATACTTCCAATCAATCAAAGCATGTTTAGGTCAAATGACTTGGTCAAAAGAGACGATTCCTGTTGTATTAGCAGGAGGTGTGTTCTCAAATGTAGAACTTTTCATTCCGATTCTTCAAAAGTTAGCAAGTAATGAAGTTGTAGAGATAAAGTTTCAGCCTGCTCTTATGTCACCAATTGGTGGAGCAGTTGTAGGAGCACTAAGAAAATGTGGGCAATATGTTGATCAAAGGTTTGTCGAGACTTTTAATGAACAAATGTTGGCATCAGGTAGTGAAGTGTAAAGTATACTGCAATGTTGCTATTATCTATTTCATGTTTATTTTTTCTCGTCATAATTTCCATCGTCTCAAAAAAATTATTTATATTACATGTTTAGTTGATTGGAGCGGAAGTGGCGACTCCTGCGGGAAAAGCGGGACAGACCAAGACCCTGCAGGAGCATAGCGACGAAGCGGCTTGGCGCCCGCCCGCGGAAAGCGTCCACTGTAGCGGAAAACAACGGTCCTATCTATATATTTTTTAAAAGTTCAAATCGAAATGATTACTTTGGGGCAAGTAGTAACTCAAGAAATCTTAATTTAAACTTAATTCATCTTGACATACATATTTCTCAAGTCAATCCTTGCAATCCTCTTGCTTTTTGTATATATTTTTCACGATACCTATTTTCTTAGTAATAGGATAGGATTACTTACAAAATTTAAATAAAACGGAGTGAAAGGCATATGTTACATCAATTTTCACGTAATGAATTAGCCATTGGAACAGATGGAATAGATAAACTAAAAAATACAACAGTAGCAATTTTAGGTATAGGCGGTGTTGGATCATTCGCTGCCGAAGCTTGTGCAAGAAGTGGTGTTGGTCGCATTATTTTAGTGGACAAAGACGATGTAGATATTACGAATATTAACCGTCAACTAGTTGCTTATATGTCTACAATCGGTCGCTCAAAATCAGCTGTTATGAAAGAACGAATTGCTGATATTAATCCTGATTGCGAAGTCATCGATTTGCATATGTTCTATACTGAAGAAACGTACGAAAAATTCTTCAGTTATGAACCTGACTATGTAATTGATGCATCAGATACAGTTATTTATAAAATTCATATTATGAAAGAATGTTTAAAACGTGGTGTGAAAATCATTGCGAGTATGGGTGCAGCAAACAAAATGGATCCAACGCGTTTCCAAATTGCTGATATTTCTAAAACACATACCGATCCTCTTGCAAAAGTGATTCGTGTGAAATTGCGTAAAGAAGGCATTAAAAAAGGAATACCTGTAATTTTCTCTGATGAGAGCCCGATTGTTGTTCGTCCAGATGTTGTACAAACAGTCGGTAAACCAGAAGCGGAAATTCGTAAAGCGCAATTGCCACCATCTTCAAATGCATTTGTACCATCATCTGTTGGTCTAATCGCTGCTAGCTGGGTAGTGCGAGATATTTTGAGTGATATTGAAATAAAAACGGTAAGAGACTAAGCTTAGAAATTTCTCTTTCATGTAGTGAAAATAGTGCAGAAGCAAATATGCTTTTGCACTATTTTTTATGTAATAGATACCATTGTAGTTATTAAATGGACATAAATGTATTGACAAATATATCCGTCTACTGATATATTTTTTATATCGTCTGCTGATATATCTTCCAGCGATGTAAAGAGGTGGGGTTTATGCAGCAAAATGCTCCTTTAACAGAGGGTGTTTATTATATTTTGCTAGCCTTGTATGAGCCAAGACATGGATATGGCATTATGCAATTGGTGGAGTCATTAAGTAATGGACGGGTCCAGCTTGGGCCAGGTACATTATACGGGGCTATAAAGTCTTTAGTGACTAAAAAGTGGATTGTACCCTATGAAGAAGATGGGAGGAAAAAGGAATATGTCATCACAGCTCTTGGCAAAGAAGTTGTCGAAGAGGAGATGAGACGATTAAAAGAATTATATATGAATGGGCAAAATATACTAAATCAGGAGGGGCCTTTATGATAAAAGCGCTTCGCTTTTTTATCGATTATGAAAAGGAGGAAAAATGGCTCGATGCTCAAAGTCAAAAAGGACTACATTTAAAAAAAGCAATTCCCTGCTACTACCAATTTGAAGAAGGCGTTCCAGAGAAATACACTTATCGCTTGGTATTATTACCAAAGGGGCGTAAGGAGTATTTAGAATTTTTAGCCTCTACTGGAGTGGAGATAGTAGCGGTTTTCATGTTTTGGGCATATGTCCGAAAAAAAGAAGAAGAGCGTTCATTTGAATTGTATTCGGATAGTACATCTAAAATCGCTTATTTGTGTAAAATTTTATTTCTCTATAGTTTTGTATTAATTTTAAATGTATCTAGTTCGATTTTAAATATTATTGTATCGACTAGTGTATGGGGTGGGCTAATAAATGTTAGTGCATCGCTAATATTGTTGATCGCAATGGTACAAGTGTATACAAGAATACGGTCCTTACAAAAAGAGAAAGAAATTTTCCATAATTAAATTGAATACATATCTGATGTACATACGTATAGTAATATATTGAAAAATTAGAATAAAAGGAGACTTTCAATGGCTTTAGTAATTCAAGAAGTGACAAAGAGATATCAAGATTTTGTGGCAGTAGATAATCTTTCTTTTACGATTGAGCAAGGGGAGATTTTCGGTCTGATTGGTCAAAATGGTGCTGGAAAAACGACGACTTTCCGCATGATTTTAGATTTACAAGAAACAACTGCGGGGACGATCTCGTGGAACGGGCAGTCAATACACTCGATAGATCGTGATTTGCTTGGTTATTTGCCTGAGGAACGAGGTATTTTCCCGACTATGACAGTGGAAGATCAGCTGTATTTCTTTGGAGAACTAAGAGGTCGCAAGAAAAAAGATTTAAAAGAGGATGTGAATTATTGGATTGAGCGTTTTGAACTAGAAGATAAGCGCAAAGCCAAGGCAGAGACACTTTCTAAAGGGAATCAACAGAAAGTTCAGCTTATTGCAAGTTTCATACATAAGCCGGAGTTTTTGATTTTAGATGAACCATTTAGTGGGTTAGACCCTGTGAACAAAGATTTATTAAAAGAAGCGATATTGTTCTTAAAGAATAATGGTACGACAATTCTATTTTCAAGTCATCAGATGGAAAATGTAGAAGAGTTATGTGATCATTTATGCTTGTTAAAACGAGGGGTATCATTGTTTTCTGGTAGTTTATTAGATTTGAAAAAACAGTATGGCAAAACAAAGTTAACTGTAAGAACTGAAAAGACGGTTGCGGAACTTAGTGTTTTACCAGGTGTTAAAGATGTAGCCATAGGAAAAGAGCAATACACAATTACTTTAGAGGATGAATCGTATGCAAAAGGGATTTTCGATATCGTCTCGAATGGTGGTTATATTGAAAAATTCAGCCTTGATTATTTATCATTAGATGAAATTTTCAAAGATAAGGTAGGTGGCGTCAATGTCTAAGTTTTGGCTGTTAGTGAAGCAATTATATACACAAAAGATTAAAGCGAAGTCATTTATTTTCTCTATTCTATTATATATTGTAATCATCAGTTGTGTTATGTTCTGGTCAAATATTAAAGATGCACTGTTTGCAGAGGAGCCTTTGAAGATTGCTTTGTTAAATGATACAGATGCAGATTTAAAAGCGCTATTTACTTCAAACCCAGAGATGGAATTTTCATTCCCAAAAGAAGATAGAGCTGCAGTTGAGAAAAAGGTTAAAGAGGAAGAATTAGATGCTGCAATTTTTATTAAAGACGAGGGCGGATCGTTAGTAGCGGAAATTGCGACATTTACTCCGCTAACGTTTAATGACCAACAAACGGTATCTTCTAGTATTCAATATGCAGGGAAGATTTATGAAGTACAGCAACTTAATTTATCAGCAGAGCAAGCGGATAAAATTTTGCAATCTGAAACAACAATTTCAATGAAAAATTTGAACGAAGATACAGCTGGTGGGAAAAGTGAGGAAGAGAAATCAGCTGGTATTGGAGCTTCATTTTTAGTAGGGATTATGATCTACTCATTTGTAATGTCATTCTTATCGATGATTACGACGGATGTTGCATCCGAGAAGGGATCACGTGTTTTAGAAGTACTACTTGCAAGTATCAAACCGGTTACACATTTTTTGGCGAAACTAGCGGGTACATTTTTATTAGCATTAACACAAATTGTCATTTTACTTGGGGCACTATCGCTGCTATTTATCGTAGCTGATGGCGGTTCGAAATGGGATACTGTCATTGAAGTGGTAGAAGGGTTGTCTGCAGGCTATGTTGGTTATGCGCTTGCGTTTTTATTATTATCAATCATGTTGTTCTTAATTATGGGAGCTTTACTTGGTTCGCTTGTGTCTAAAGTAGAAGAATCAAGTCAAGCGATAATGCCAGCAATGATGCTTGGAATGATTGGGTTTTACGTTTTAATGTCTGGTATGTATAGCCCAGATACAATTCTTGTAAAAGTATTCTCTTACATTCCATTTACATCAGGAATGATTATGCCACTACGGATTGGGGCTACTGATATTGCAGCAACAGAGCCGATGATCTCACTGGGTATACTTATTGCGACTGTAGTTTTATTATTCATGCTTAGTCTATCGTTCTATAAACGTAGCGTACTAACGTATAGCGCGGGTGGTATTATCCAAAAGATCAAAACGGTTTTAAAAGTAACGACATGATAAAGTGTTGTTGTGTTTAGATAGTATATATGAGCAATAATAATATAAAGGAGAACCCCTTGCTTTAATTACTAAAGCAAGGGGTTCCTTTGTTTAAATACATACGTTATATATTATATCTGCATTTCTAATGGGATTTTCTTTATCCAGGTAATGTTCTTCTCCTAACCAGTATCTTCTTTTATACTTTAAAAGTATTGCTTGTTCATCTCCGATATACGAATCACGATTTAAAATTCTTTCATACCTTACTTCGCGAGGACAGTCTAAAAATATAATAAAGTCGTAAAACTTTCTCCATTCTTTTCTTTGTAGAAATATACCCTCTATAAGAATAATACTATCAGATGTTACAGAAATTTGTTTAGTGGTGATTGTATCAGCAGATTTATTGTAGAAAGGTAAATTGATATCATTTTTACTATTTTTTAATACTTCGAATAATTTTGTTGTTAACAATTTAATGTCCCATTGTAAATAGTAATATTCATACCATTCCTCGTATCCGGTTTGGTATCTTTTATTTTTTTTCACAATATGATCATCAATATGTAAAATGACCACCTTATTATTGATATTTAATTCTTGCTCGATCTTTTTTACTAATGTGGTTTTACCTGCACCACTTAAACCATCTATTGCAACAATGAACTGCCCCGTAAAAGTTAGACACCACTCTAACTTTTACGGGGGTTTTTTATGACAAAAGTAAGTGCTGAACAACGTATTCAAGCAGTTCAACGATACTTAAATGGATATGAATCCATGAGTGAAATCGCGAAAGATATCGGAATCACAAAACGGGTTGTCAGTGAATGGGTTCGCCGTTATAAAGAAAATGGTGTAGAGACTTTCTTAAAGTCCTATACAAAATATTCCGCTGAATATAAAATGAATGTACTAAATTATATGAACGAAACAGGTACATCTTCAATTGACGCAGCTGCACTATTTAACATTTCATCTCCTGGCATGATTCGAAAATGGCGAAGGAAGTTTGAGTTTGGTGGTTATGATGCCCTTGTTTCTAAGAAAAAGGGGCGTCCATCCATGAAAAAAGAAACAAAAAGAACAACGAAACCAACATCAGCTAAAGGATCTGTCGGGGCATTAGAGGCACGTATAAAACAATTAGAAATGGAGAATGCGTACTTAAAAAAGTTGAATGCTTTAGTTCAAATGCAAGAAAAATTACCAATCAAATCAAAGCGCAAGTAATTTATGAACTAAAGGAAATCTATGAAGTAGTGGAATTAATCAAAGTCGCTGATATTCCACGTAGCACGTATTATTATTGGGAAAAGCGTTTGAATCGTACTGATAAATACGCGGATGTAAAAGTCGCAATTCATTCCATTTACCATGAACATAAGGGACGTTATGGTTATCGTCGGATTGCCAAAGAATTGAAAAAATACGGCTTTCATCATGATCCTAAAACGATTAACTGTTTGATGAATGCCCTTGGCATAAAATGTGCAGTCCGTATGAAGAAATATCGTTCGTATAAAGGAAATGTCGGGAAAACTGCCCCAAACATATTACAACGTGATTTTACAGCGGAGAAGATGAACGAGAAATGGGTAACAGACGTGACAGAGTTCCATCTATTTGGTGAGAAACGCTATTTATCACCGGTACTTGATTTGTGTAATGGTGAAATCATTGCCTACACGGTAATGAATCGTCCAGTGTATAAACTAGTCCATGATATGTTAGAACAAGCATTGGAGCGCCTTCAATCAGGTAATCAAGTCATCCTTCATTCGGACCAAGGTTGGCACTATCGAATGCAAAAGTATCAACGAACATTAAAGCAACATGGAATTACGCAGAGTATGTCCCGTAAGGGCAATTGTTTGGACAACGCAGTCATCGAAAACTTCTTTGGCTTATTAAAATCTGAACTCCTTTACCTACAAGAATTTGAATCCATGGCACATTTTGAACAGGAGCTCGCAGATTATATTCACTATTACAATCACAAACGAATGAAGGAAAAATTAAAAGACCTAAGCCCGGTGGAATACCGAACTCAGGTCTTAGAAGCTGCTTAACTAAATATGTCTAACTTTCTTGGGTCAGATCACAATTAGAGGGCGGTTTTTATATGTGCGTGTAGAAAATTGAAGTAATATTTTTTCTGCTAGTGCTTTAATGGTCATCTAATTCATCCCCTACGTCTGTATTAAACTGTGGCTTGTCCTTAACTTGTTATGGAGGGTTTTCACTATTTTGTAATCATTAATTCCGATGAAAAATAATAATTTAATTAAATTCGAAACATTAGATTTACGTCAAAAGAATTTACCATACAATGTTAGGACTTACAGGTAGCCCTTTTTCTATTTTTTAAACGATTTCAGCTTGTCATAAATTCCAGCCATGCGTTTTTCTTCGCCGGCAATGACAGGTTTATAATACTCGGTGCCGACAAGTTCGTCAGGCAAGTATTCTTGATTGACCCAGCCACCAAATGTACCGATAGGGGTGTTATGTGGGTATTGATAACCTTCTACACCTAATGTTTTTGCGCCTGCATAGTGAGCGTCACGTAAATGCATAGGAATATCTCCTGTTTTCCCGGCGCGAATATCAGCGATGGCAGCATCAATTGCTGATATCGTTGAATTTGATTTGGATGCTAAGCACATTTCAATAACAGCTTGTGCTAATGGGATACGTGCTTCAGGTAAGCCAAGGCGCTCAGCTGCTTGTACAGCGGCCAATACATGCCCACCTACCTCTGGATTTGCAAGGCCGATATCTTCAAAGCCCATAACGAGTAATCGACGTGAAACGGCCACTAAGTCCCCATTTTCTAGACAATGCGCTAAATAGTAGAGTGCTGCGTTTGTATCACTACCTCTGACTGACTTTTGTAAAGCGGATAGTAAATTATAAAAATGTGAACCTTTTTTGTCTCCAAATACCCCGATACGTTCTGCTAGATTTTTGACTGTATCATCCTGTACAATCGTTTCATTATTCACTTCATCAGAAGCGAAATAAATAGACTCCAATAATGTTAATGCTTTTCGTGCATCACCGTGTGCTGCGACCACTATTTTGTCACGTTGTGAATCGCTTAATCGTATTGTATAGCGACCAAGTCCACGTTCTTTATCTTCTAAAGTGCGTAACACTAGTGCATCAATATCTTCATATGTTAATCTCTTAAGCTGCTTAATTTCACCACAGCGTGAGCGAATGGCTGGGTTCACATCATGAAAGGGATTTTCGGTTGTCGCACCTATTAACACGATAGAGCCATTTTCTACATGAGGTAATAATGTGTCTTGTTGTAATTTGTTGAAACGATGTATTTCATCTAAAAACAGTAGTACTTTACCTGTTAACTGTGATTCTGCGACGACGTCCTCAACATCTTTCTTTCCTGCGCGTGTGGCATTAAGGGCAAAGAATGGCAGATGAGAAGTACCGGCAATAGCATAGGCAATTGATGTTTTTCCGATTCCGGGTTCGCCGTATAGTAATATGGAAGGAACATGCCCGTTTGAAATCATTTTATATAAAGTAGTATCTTTTCCAATGATGGTTTTTTGACCGACGACTTCATCTAAGTTACGTGGTCGCATGCGGAATGCGAGTGGTTCATTTGGCAAAACAATTACCTCCTCTCGTACATTTGTTCTATTTTACAGCTTGTAACATTTATGATAAAGCATTCCCGAGTAGAATGGAAGGAAATATGCTATACTTTAACGTATAAATGTAAGCTACTATATAGAGGTGTATACTTTGAAAATCTCAACTAAAGGCCGTTATGGTCTAACAATTATGATCGAATTAGCTAAACAATACGGGCAAGGTCCAATTCCTTTGCGACAAATTGCAGCGGACAATGATTTGTCAGAAGCTTATTTAGAACAGCTTGTTTCACCCCTTAGAAACTCAGGTTTAGTGAAGAGTGTTCGCGGAGCTTATGGTGGCTATATGTTATCCAAACCACCGCATTTAATTTCAGCGGCTGATGTCATTCGTGTACTTGAAGGACCGATTCAACCAGTTGAAGGAATTGAAAATGAAGCACCACCTCAGCGACAGCTATGGATGAGTATTCGTGATGCAGTGAAAAATGTATTAGATACAACATCATTAGAGGATTTAGCTGCTTATAAAGAACAAGATTCTGATGAAGGCTATATGTTTTATATTTAAATGAATTTATCTTATCATTTTATTAATTGATGAGATGCATGCAACAGATGTATATAATTCAGTGGAGGTCAAACCCCGGCTGAATTAAGTTAAAGCCTTAGGCAAATGCCGCAGATTAATATTGGGTAAGTCCGATATTAATCTGTGAGCATTGTTTTCTGCGATGAAAGCAAAGCGGTAGGAACAAATATGCCAAGGCGAATTTGATAGGAGTTTTTTACGATGAAAGAAATTTATCTAGACCATGCAGCCACTTCACCTATGCATCCAGACGTTATTGCGAAAATGACTGACCTTATGGGTTCTGTGTACGGCAATGCTTCTAGTATTCATAGTATTGGACGTCATGCAAGAAAATATTTGGACGATGCAAAAACGATATTAGCACAGTCAATCGGTGCAAAAGACCACGAAATCGTTATGACAAGTGGAGGTTCTGAAGCAGATAATTTAGCTATTTTCGGTACGGCATATGCGCGCCGTAACGAAGGTCATCACATTATTACGTCTCAAATCGAACATCATGCAGTATTGCATACTTGCGAACGTCTTGAAAAACAAGGCTTTAAAGTAACGTATTTACCTGTCAATGAACAGGGCGTTATTTCTGTTCAAGACGTACAACAAGCATTAACAGATGAAACGATATTAGTAACAATTATGTATGGTAATAATGAAGTAGGATCTATACAGCCGATTAAAGAAATTGGCTCTTTATTAAAAGGTCACAAGGCAACATTCCATACTGATGCAGTACAAGCTTATGGTATAGAGAAATTTGACGTGGAAGATTTGCAAGTCGATTTACTTTCGGTTTCTGCTCATAAATTGAACGGACCAAAAGGAATAGGCTTCCTATATCAGCGTGAAAATACACCATTACAATCCACATTGCTTGGTGGGGAACAAGAGCGTAAACGTCGAGCAGGAACAGAAAGTATTCCTGCTATTGGTGCCTTTGCAGAAGCAGTACGAATTGCACAAGCAAATTTTGAAGTGAAACAGCAAGAATTTATTAAATTCAAAGAACTATTTTTAAATACATTAGATCAAGCTAAAGTTGCTTATCATGTTAATGGTGATGGAAATAACTATTTACCACATGTATTGAACATTAGTTTTAAAGGTATGGATGTGGAATCCTTCCTAGTAAATTTAGATATGGCAGGTATC
Source organism: Viridibacillus sp. d25.2 (assembly GCF_055456015.2). NCBI lineage: Bacteria > Bacillati > Bacillota > Bacilli > Caryophanales > Caryophanaceae > Viridibacillus > Viridibacillus sp. d25.2. Next base: position 1,457,606 of record NZ_CM196652.1, read on the forward strand.
GCAGCTTCAAGTGGTTCTGCATGTACGGCTGGATTAATCGATCCATCGCATGTGTTAGTTGCAATGTACGGAAAAGGTGCACCAGAACTGCGTAATTCAATTCGTTTTAGCTTCGGACTTGGGCTCACTTTAGAGGATGTTCAATTAGCTGCTACTAAAACGGTTGAAATTGTAGAACGCTTAGCGAAATAAAAGAAAAAAGGTGAATGTTATGAACGCAACAAAAGACCCTTCAAAAACACGCGTTGTTGTCGGCATGTCTGGAGGAGTCGATTCTTCAGTTGCTGCGTATTTATTGAAAAAACAAGGCTATGATGTAATTGGCATCTTCATGAAAAACTGGGACGATACAGATGAATTTGGTGTTTGTACTGCAACGGAAGATTATGATGATGTTATTAAAGTATGTAACCAAATCGGAATCCCTTATTATGCTGTAAACTTTGAAAAGCAGTATTGGGATAAAGTTTTCACATACTTCTTAGATGAATACAAAGCAGGTCGTACACCAAACCCAGACGTAATGTGTAACAAAGAAATCAAATTCAAAGCATTCCTTGAGCACGCATTAAAACTAGGTGCTGACTATTTAGCAACAGGTCACTATGCACAAGTAGCAGAACGAAATGGTGAAACAGTCATGCTACGGGGAAAAGATGATAATAAAGACCAAACGTATTTCTTGAACCAACTATCACAAGAACAACTGTCTAAAGTAATGTTCCCAATTGGTCATTTGGAAAAACCAAAAGTACGTGAAATAGCACTTGAGGCAGGACTAGCAACTGCTGCGAAAAAAGACTCAACAGGTATTTGCTTCATTGGTGAACGTAATTTCAAACAATTTTTAAGCCAATATTTACCCGCTCAACCTGGCAATATGGAAACAATGGATGGCAAAGTTATGGGTAAACACGATGGTTTAATGTACTATACAATTGGACAACGCCACGGCTTAGGTATTGGTGGCGATGGTGAACCTTGGTTTGTACTTGGTAAAGATTTAGAAAAGAACGTATTATTAGTCGGACAAAACTTCCATAATGACAAACTGTATTCTCATAGCTTAACAGCTGTGAAATTAGGTTTTACTTCAAATAAGCAAAAACAAGAGAAATTTAGTTGTACAGCTAAATTCCGTTATCGCCAACAAGATACACCTGTTGAAGTTGAAATGTTGGGTGAGGATAAAGTTCGTGTTACTTTTGAAGAACCAATACGTGCCATCACACCAGGACAATCTGTCGTATTTTATGATGGTGATGAATGTTTAGGTGGCGCAACAATTGATGAAGTATTTAAAGACGGTAAAAAACTAACTTATGTTGGTTAATAGGAGTGGAATTAGTGGATTTTAACGAACAAGGTATAAAAGCTATTCAAGAAAAGCGTTACGAGGATGCAGTGAAAGCTTTTACACAAGCAATAGAAGAAGAACCAAATAACACAGTAGGTTACATCAACTTTGGTAACCTACTAGCATCTATGGATGAAACAGAAAGAGCGGAGCGCTTTTTCCAAAAAGCAATTACTTTAGATGAAAAAGCAGCAACAGCCTATTACGGGTTAGCTAATTTATATTACAACAGCGAACGTTTTATGGAAGCTGCTAAATTATATGAAATCTCTATTCGCCTTGGTATTGAAGGTGAAGATGCATTTTATATGCTTGGTAAGAGCTTTGAACGCGCTGGTGAAACAAAATTAGCGTTACCTTATTTACAAAGAGCAGCGGAATTAGCTCCAGAAGACGTGCAAGTTCGTCTTGCGTATGGAATTTTACTATGCTCATTAGAAATGTTTGATGTGGCACAAAAAGAATTGCAATATGTTATCGATCAAGACTGGAATAATGCAGATGCTCACTATAATTTAGGCGTTCTATATGCAGTGTCAACTGAGCGTACTGAAGATGCCTTATATCATTTAAAACAAGCATTTACATTACAGCCTGAGTTTGAACAAGCGCGTTATATCCACGATATGATTGCTATGAAGAACCAATAAAAAGGAGGGGACAGAGTTGACTGAAAATGTATCATTGTTTCAAGAAGAACAGCTATTTATCGTCGGTCGGCCTGTCGTCTCTATCTTCCATAATCCTCAGAATTTATTTTCCATCATTAAGTTGAAAATCCAAGAAACGAATACAACGTATCAAGAAAAGGAAATAATCGTGACAGGTTTTTTTCCTTCTGTCGTTCAAGAGACGTTGTATCGTTTTACAGGGCAATTGAAACAACATCCAAAATACGGCATACAATTTCAAGCAAATACTTTTGTCAAAGAGATCCCTGGCACTGAACAAGGGGTCGTTCATTATTTGTCGAGTGATTTATTTCCAGGAATAGGTCATAAAACGGCTGAGACAATCGTTAAAAAGTTAGGGAAAGATGCTATCAAAATTATTATTAATAATCCGGATGCACTTGATGAGATTCCAAGACTTACGGAAGATAAAAAAGAGACATTACGCTCCGTACTTGAACAAAATTTGGGGTTGGATCGTATTATGATCCAATTAAATGACTGGGGTTTTGGTCCACAACTTGCAGTCCGTATTTACCAAGTGTATGAAAATGATACTATTCAACTGTTAACCGAAAATCCTTATAGACTAATTGAAGAAGTTGAAGGTGTAGGTTTTCAACGAGCAGATGAATTAGGAGCTAAACTACATATTACAGGCGACCATCCCGACCGTATTAAAGCAGCGGTATTACACCTTTTAAATGCTGGTGCTTTGTCAGAAGGACATGTGTATATGGATGCTCAGGATATTTTGCCACAAGCGAAAAGTCTACTTGAAATGAGTCAAGCATATGAAATTCCGTTTGAAGCAATTTCAAAAGCTTGTATCGAACTTCGTGAGGAAAGTAAAATTTGTGGTGAAGAAACTAGGCTCTATATGCCATCTCTGTATTTTTCTGAAATTGGTATCGCTTCTAAAATAACAGAGTTAGTACAAAAAAATGCTGAGCACTCCGCGTTCCCTACATCTGAAATCCGGAAATTTATCGGTGATGCTGAGGAGCGTTTTGGTGTTTCATACGCAGAAACGCAAGTGGACGCAATTGAGAAGGCGATTAACTCAGCTGTTATGATTTTAACAGGTGGGCCTGGTACAGGGAAGACGACGGTAGTTAGAGGGATTGTAGACGTTTATGCAGAGCTTCATGGTCTAACTTTGAATCCAAAAGAGTATGCAGAAAAAGAAGAGCCTTTTCCTATTGTATTAGTGGCTCCAACAGGGAGAGCAGCTAAACGTCTTAGTGAATCGACCGAATTACCAGCAATGACAATTCATCGTTTGCTCGGCTTCACTGGGCAAGAAAAGGAAGAGGAAACGGAGAAGGAAGTTGGAGGGCGACTTATCATCGTCGACGAAATGTCGATGGTTGATACTTGGCTCGCTCATCAACTATTGAAATCATTAAATGATGATTGCCAAGTTATTTTTGTTGGTGACCAAGATCAATTGCCACCTGTAGGTCCTGGACAAGTGTTAAAAGATTTACTCGCTTCTAAAGCAATTCCAACTGTCGAGTTAACAGATGTGTATAGACAAGCAGACGGGTCATCTATTATTGAACTTGCCCATCAAATGAAAAAAGGCGAGATGCCACAAAACATGCTCGTAAAAACATCTGATCGCTCTTTTATCCAAGCGAGCTCCGACCAAGTAGCTGATGTCATTAAACAAGTCGTATCAAGTGCTGTGAAGAAAGGCTTTTCCATTCATGATGTGCAAATATTAGCTCCAATGTACAGAGGACCGGCTGGCATTGACGCTATTAATAAAATGATTCAAGAACTTGTTAATCCAAAAAAATCCGAAAAGAGTAAGGAAATAACATTCGGTGATGTGACGTATCGGATTGGTGATAAAATATTACAGCTTGTCAATCAACCAAATAGTAATGTTTTTAACGGTGATATGGGAGAAGTAATTAGCATTATCAAAGCAAATGAGACAATAGAGAAGCAGGACTTACTTGTAGCTTCCTATGATGGTATTGAAGTGACGTATCAGCGTGGTGATTTGAATCAGATTACCCTGGCTTATTGTTGTTCAATTCATAAATCACAAGGCAGTGAATTTCAAACAGTTATTATGCCAGTAGTACGTGGTTATTCTAAAATGTTACGTAAAAACTTGCTATATACAGGAATTACGAGGGCAAAAAACTTCCTTATACTTTGTGGTGAAATTGATGTGTTTAAATACGGCATGCTTAGAACGGATGATCTGCAAAGAAATACGACTTTAGCACAGCGCTTGCAAATAGAGGAAGTGCTAGAAGTCGTTATGGAATCAGCAGAACCTGAATTGTCGCAAGTATCCGAAACCACTGAAACAACAACTGACGAAGTGGAAGTTGAGCAATTATCTCTCGAAACACAGTCCTTAAATGCCAAAAATTATTTGGATATTCACCCTTTAATCGGTATGAAAGGTATTAGTCCTTATGATTTTCTTGAAGAAGAGATTTGACAGATACAAAGACCTTTTTTAAAATAAGATTGAGTTGATATTTGAAAACAATCTTATTTTCGAATATTTGTAACTAACAATATATATATCGCTTAAAACTACGAAGGATAAAAGTACATTATGCAATGTGCACAGAAAGAGGTTCCTAGGCTGCGAGAACCTTCACAAATCATTTTGGAAAGCTCATCCTGAGTACAGCTAATCCCTGTCGTTTGCCACGTTAAGGCTTAATGAAGAGACAATAGACGCAAGACCGGTCTATTGTAACTAGGGTGGTACCGCGAATTTTCAACCTTCGTCCCTTTTATAGTGGATGAAGGTTTTTTATTGTCTAAAGGAGGAATTAACAAATGCAAACAGCAGCAGAAATTCGTCGTAAATTTATCGAGTTCTTTGAAGAAAAAGGACATCAACAAGAGCCAAGTGCACCACTTGTGCCAATTAATGACCCATCATTACTATGGATCAACTCAGGAGTAGCAACATTAAAGAAATACTTTGATGGACGAGTTATTCCAGACAATCCACGTATCGTTAATGCGCAAAAGTCTATTCGTACAAATGATATTGAAAATGTAGGTAAAACAGCTCGCCACCATACATTCTTTGAAATGTTAGGAAACTTCTCTATAGGTGATTACTTCAAAAAAGAAGCAATTCACTATGCTTGGGAATTCTTAACGGATGCAAAATGGATGGGCTTCGATTCTGAAAAACTTTCAATTACGATACACCCTGAAGATACAGAAGCATATACAATCTGGAAAGACGAAATTGGCATTCCTGAAGAACGTTTAATCCGTCTTGAAGGGAACTTCTGGGATATCGGTGAAGGTCCAAGTGGTCCAAACTCAGAAATTTTCTATGACCGTGGAGAATCTTACGGTGCTGACGAATCAGATCCTGAACTATATCCAGGTGGAGAAAATGAACGTTACTTAGAAATCTGGAATCTTGTATTCTCAGAGTTTAACCATAACCCTGATGGAACATATACACCACTGCCAAAACAAAACATTGATACTGGTATGGGTCTAGAACGTATGGCTTCAGTTGTACAAAACGTACCAACAAACTTTGATACGGATTTATTTATGCCTATTATCGCGCATACTGAACGTATTTCTGGAGAAAAATATCACTTTGATGCAAACAAAGATGAAGCATTCAAAGTTATCGCAGACCATATTCGTACAGTAGCATTTGCAATCGGTGATGGAGCACTTCCATCAAACGAAGGACGCGGTTATGTATTACGTCGTTTACTACGACGTGCAGTACGTTATGCAAAACAATTAGGTATTGAAAAACCATTTATGTATGAACTAGTACCAACTGTGGGTGAAATTATGATGGATTTCTATCCAGAAGTAAAAGAGAAACAAGATTTCATCCAACGTGTAATTAAAAACGAAGAAGTACGTTTCCACGAAACATTAGACGGTGGTTTAGCTATTTTCAATGAAGTGGTTGAAACGCAAAAGGCAGCAAATTCAACTATCGTACCAGGTAAGGATGCATTCCGCCTTTACGATACTTATGGTTTCCCTGTTGAATTAACAGAAGAATATGCTGAAGAAGTGAATATGACTGTAGATCACGAAGGTTTTGAAAAAGAGATGGAAGCACAACGTAACCGTGCTCGTGCAGCTCGTCAAGACGTTGATTCTATGCATGTTCAATCTGAAGTATTAGCTAACTTAAATCAAGAAAGTATATTTGTGGGTTACGAAACATTAGCAACTGAAACAACAGTAGTTGCGATCGTAGCAAATGGACAAGAAGTGAAAAAAGCTTCTGAAGGTGAAGAAGTCTTAGTTATTCTTTCGGAAACGCCATTTTATGCAGAATCAGGTGGTCAAATTGCTGATCTTGGTACAATCTCGAATGACTCATTTTCTGCGTCAATTAAAGACGTACAAAAAGCACCGAATGGTCAAAACTTGCATACAGTTATCGTAGAAACTGGAGAAATGCATATTGAAGATGCCGTTCAAGCAGTTGTTGATCGCGATGCTCGCAATCAAACGATTAAAAACCATACAGCAACTCACCTTTTACAACGTGCATTAAAAGATACATTAGGTGATCATGTAAACCAAGCAGGTTCTTATGTAGGGCCAGATCGTTTACGTTTTGATTTCTCTCACTTCGGCCAAGTTACAAAAGAAGAGTTAGAAACAATTGAGCAAATTGTGAACGATAAAGTTTGGGATGATATTGCTGTTATTATTGAAAACAAAGCAATCGATGAAGCAAAAGCGATGGGAGCAATGGCTCTATTCGGTGAAAAATATGGTGATGTAGTTCGTGTTGTACAAGTAGGTGACTACTCGTTGGAACTTTGTGGTGGTATTCACGTAGAACGTACATCACAAATCGGTTTCTTTAAAATTGTATCTGAAAGCGGAATTGGAGCAGGTACTCGTCGTCTTGAAGCTGTAACAGGTAAAGCAGCTTTCTTAGCAGCAAAAGAAGAGCAACACATTTTAGAACATGCAGCAGCATTATTAAAAGCAAATCCAAAAGATTTAGTTGCTCGTGTTGAAGGTTTACAAAACGATTACAAAGAACAACAACGCGAAAATGCTGCACTATCTTCTAAAATTGCGAATGCCCAAGCATCTAACATTTTATCTGCGGCAAAAGAAATCGGTGAAGTGACAGTTCTTGCAACAAAAGTAGACGCAAAAGACAATAATCAATTACGTCAATTAATGGATGATTTAAAAGAGAAAATGTCGAACAGCGTTATTGTTTTAGGTGCAACTGAAGGTGACAAAGTAATGCTTATCGCAGGTGTTACAAAAGACATAGCTGGTGGGAACTATCACGCTGGAAATATCGTAAAACAAGTAGCAGAACAATGCGGTGGTAAAGGTGGCGGTCGCCCAGATATGGCGATGGCTGGAGCAAAAGATGGCTCTAAACTTGCAGAAGCGCTTGAATCTGTTTATGATTATGTAAAATCTATTTAAATGGTAGCTCTAATACGGTATACTTACTGTGAATAGAAGATTTTTTATACTTTCAAAAACTTAAAGTGAGGTGCTGAGCATGAGTTCGTTCGATCAAACGATGAAATTTAATTTTCCGGAAGAATCTATGGAACAAGAAGTAAAGCAAACTATGCTTCATGTTCATGCGGCACTAGAAGAAAAAGGGTATAATCCGATTAATCAGATTGTTGGTTACCTGCTGTCAGGTGATCCAGCATATATTCCTCGTCATCAAGAGGCTCGTAACAAAATTCGCAAGCTTGAGCGTGACGAAATACTAGAAGAACTTGTGAAGTTCTACATTAAAAAGAATAACGAGGCATAATGATGAGAATAATGGGTTTAGATGTTGGTTCTAAAACAGTGGGAGTAGCAATCAGTGATGCACTAGGTTGGACTGCTCAAGGAATTGAAACTGTAAAAATCGACGAAGAAAACGAAGAATTTGGTATTGACCGAATTCGTGAACTTGTCCAATCATATGGAGTAACGGAATTCGTTGTTGGATTCCCCAAAAATATGAACAATACTGTTGGACCTAGAGGAGAAGCTTCTCAACGCTATAAAGAGCTATTAGAAGAGACCTTCTCTTTAAAGGTAACGTTATGGGACGAGCGTCTAACAACGATGGCTGCGGAGCGTTTGCTCATTGAAGCAGATGTCCGTCGCAAAGATCGAAAAAAGGTTATTGATAAAATGGCTGCGGTTATGATCCTTCAAGGATTTTTAGACCGAAAACAATTATGAGGTGAATATATTATGACAAACGAACAAGAACAAGAACAACGCAACATCACAGTGGTAGATGAAGAAGGCAACGAACAATTATGTGAAGTATTACACACATTTGACTCAGAAGAATTCGGTAAATCTTACGTACTTTACTACGTAATCGGTACTGAAGATGAAGAAGGCGAAGTAGAAATCTTTGCATCAGCATTCACTCCATCTGAAGATGGTCAAGACGGTGAATTAGCACCAATCGAGACAGAAGCTGAATGGGATTTAATTGAGCAAGTTGTAAATGAGCTTGATGAAGATATCGACGCTGAATAATTTTTAATTTAAATAAGAGGTGAAAAGCATGTCAAATGAACAAGAACACGATCATAAACATATCCATCTAATCGATGAAGAAGGCAATGAACACACATATGCTGTGCTTTATGAATTTACAGTAGATGCTACTGAACAATCATATGTACTTTATTATGAAGAGGGCCTTGAAGAGGGTGAACAAGTAGAAGTTTTCGCTGCTAAAACAATACTATCAGAAGACGGTGAACTTGAATCACTTGAAGAAATCGAAACAGATGAAGAGTGGGATATGGTTGAAGAAGTATTGAACACGCTTGACGCTGAATTCGGTGAAGAGTAATCTGTAAGCCTTTATGAAAGCGGAATGGTTTTTTCATTCCGCTTTTTCTTATGATAATAGTTTAGATAGGTAATAGGAGGACAGCTAGTGGACCAGGAATCTCAAAAAAAAGCAATGTTAGACAAAATGAAGGAACACAAAAAAGAAGTTAAAACCGTCCGTAAAATTGTTTTCATCATTGCTTTAATCGTTATTATTGTTACTGCCATAATCGGTACAAGCATGTATTTTTATGTATCTAGTGCATTAAAACCTGTTGACCCTGATTCTAACAAATCAGTGAAGGTCGAAGTGCCAATTGGCTCTACTCTCAATTCAATTGCTGCCACACTTGAGAAGAAGAACATCATTAAAAACGCCAAGGTTTTTAAATATTATACAAAATTTAAAAATGAATCAGAGTTCCAAGCAGGCTCATATAAATTAACAAAATCAATGACTATCGATGAAATTATTGAAAGTTTAAAAACAGGTAAACTTTATCGTCAGCCAACTTTCTCTCTTATCATTCCAGAAGGATTGACAATCGATCAAATTGGAAATCGCGTGGCGAAGAGTACGAAGTATTCCTCGGATGAATTTATGAAGCTTGTTACAAGTAAATCTTTCGTTAAGAAGATGAAAGCGAAATATCCTGAACTGATTACTAAAAAAGTGAGTAATAAAAACATTCGTTATGCGTTAGAAGGTTATTTATATCCAGCTACTTACGCATTCTTTGAAGAAGAACCTTCTTTAGAAGAAATTGTAGATCAAATGATTGCTCAAACAAATACAGTGGTAACGCAGTATAGTGCACAGTTAAAAGAAAAGGATATGTCAGTTCATGAATTTTTAACATTTGCATCATTACTTGAACGTGAAGCAACAGCTAAAACCGACCGAGAAACAATCGCAAGTGTTTTCAATAACCGTATTGAAGCTGGTATGCCATTACAAACAGACCCAACAGTTTTATATGCATTAGGTGAGCATAAGGACCGTGTCTTATATAAAGACCTAGAAGTAGATAATCCTTATAACACTTATAAAGTGAAAGGTTTACCACCTGGGCCGATTGCCAATGCAGGAAAAGAATCATTAGATGCGACGATTAGCCCGGCTGAAACGCCATATTTGTACTTCCTAGCGGATAAAAATGGTATCAATCATTTCGCAGAAAAGTACGAAGAACATTTGAGAAATGTTGACAAATATATTAAGTAACAAACTGTAGAAGAAAAGCACCACTCGCTTTTCTTCTATTTTCATGATAATATAAAGTGTATTTTTGATACTTAAGGAGCTATGAAAGTATGAACATTTCGGATTCATATATTCAAACCTTCATCCAACCAAGATCAGAATTGCTAATGGAAATGGAACGCTTCGCAGAAGAAAACCATGTACCAATTATGCAATTACCTGCAATCGAGATATTACTTCAAATGCTGCGTATACAACAGCCATCATCTATTTTAGAAATAGGGTCAGCCATTGGCTATTCCGCTATTCGTATGGCAGAGACATTACCACAATGCCAGGTCGTGACGATTGAACGTGATGCCCTACGTATTCAACACGCAAAACAATTTATCGCACAATCGGTTGCTAAAGAGAATATTGAGTTACTTGAAGGAGATGCGTTAGAAGTGGATGTGGAGAGGAATCATCCAACTTTTGATGCTGTTTTTATTGATGCGGCAAAAGGTCAGTACCAACGCTTTTTTGATAAATATAGTCCGCTAGTTCGTTCAGGCGGTATTCTATATATCGATAATATGTATATGCATGGCCTATCAGATCTAGATATGAAAGATGTGCCGAGAAGAAAAAGAACGATGATCCGTAACCTACATCATTTTGCAGATTGGATTATTAATCATCCTGATTACAAATCCACATTCTTTCCAGTAGGGGACGGTTTATTGATATGTATAAAGAGGTGACCAATCATGAAGAAACCTGAATTACTCGTTACACCACAATCTGTTGAGCATGTTGAAGCACTCATCCAAGCTGGAGCGGATGCTTTTTTAATAGGTGAACAACAATTCGGTCTACGTTTAGCAGGTGAATTTTCAATAGAACAAGTAGCTGCAGCAACTGAGAAAATTCATGCAGCAGGTAAAAAAGTATACGTAGCGATGAATGCTATTTTCCATAATGACCGAGTAGACTCACTTGCGCCATATATGCGAAAATTAGCGGAAATTGGCGTAGATGCAATCGTTTTCGGTGACCCTGCTATGATCGTTGCACGTCGCGAAGCAGAAGTGACGATTCCACTACATTGGAATCCGGAAACTATTGCAACTAACTGGTTCCAAGCAGACTACTGGGGTAAACGCGGTGCAACTCGTACGGTTTTAGCTCGTGAGTTAAGTATGGATGAAGTGGTTGAAATTAAAGAAAATACTGATTTTGAAATCCAAGTACAAGTGCATGGTATGACTTGTATGTTCCAATCAAAACGTTCATTACTTGGTAACTATTTCTTATACCAAGATAAAGCAATGGAAGTTGAAAACCGTAAAGAAAATCGTAATATGTTCTTACATGATGACGAACGTAATAACAAATATCCAATTTATGAAGATTTAAATGGTACACACATTTTCAGTCCAAATGACTTATGTATTATTGATGAATTAGATGAGTTATTTGAAGCAGGTATTGATTCATTTAAAATTGAAGGTGTACTGCAATCACCTGAATATGTAGTTACTGTGACTGAATGTTATCGTAAAGCAATCGATGCATATGCGGAATCAACTGATAGCTATTTTGAAATTAAAAATGACTTATTAGCAAAAATTGAAGAAATTCAACCAGCAATTCGTCCATTAGATACTGGATTCTTCTTTAAAGAAACAGTCTATTAAGAAGGGAGAGGTTCACTTTGACAACATTACAAAATGATCGTATTAGCGAAATCATTGATGGCAAAAGAGTCATCGTGCGAAAACCTGAATTATTGGCACCAGCAGGTAGCTTAGAAAAATTAAAAATAGCTGTACACTACGGTGCAGATGCTGTTTTTATCGGCGGACGCGAATTTGGTTTACGTTCAAATGCAGGCAACTTCTCCATTGACGAAATGCGTGAAGGTGTTGAATTTGCAAAAAAATATGGCGCTAAAATCTATGTCACAACGAATATCTTTGCTCATAATGATAACATGGACGGTCTTGAAGATTATTTGCGTGACCTAGAATCAGCAGGTATTACAGGTATTATCGTGGCAGACCCACTTATCATTGAAACATGCCGTGAAGTGGCACCGAAAATTGAAATCCATTTAAGCACACAGCAATCTCTATCCAACTGGAAAGCAGTACAGTATTGGAAAGAAGAAGGTTTACACCGAGTAGTTTTAGCTCGTGAAACAAGTGCTGAGGAAATCAAGCTAATGAAAGAAAAAGTAGATATCGAAATTGAATCTTTCGTACATGGTGCAATGTGTATCGCTTATAGTGGACGTTGTGTGCTATCTAACCATATGACAGCACGTGACTCTAACCGCGGTGGATGTTGTCAATCATGCCGATGGGATTATGATTTATACGAAGTAGAAGATGGCGTTGAAAAACCATTATTTACTGAAAATGATGAAGCGTTTGCTATGAGTCCCAAAGATTTAAAACTAATCGAATCTATTCCGAAAATTATAGAGCTAGGTATCGATTCATTAAAAGTAGAAGGTCGTATGAAGTCCATTCACTACGTAGCAACAGTTGTAAGCGTATATCGCAAAGTAATGGATGCATACTGTGCAGACCCAGAAAACTTCAAAATCGATAAAGCTTGGTTAGAAGAACTAGATAAATGTGCAAATCGTGAAGCGGCATCATCTTTCTTTGAAGGTGAGCCAAGTTACGAGCAACAAATGTTTGGAGAGCACGGCAAACAAACGAAATATGATTTCGTAGGTATGGTGCTTGATTATGATAAGGAAACTAAAATGGTTACTTTGCAACAACGTAACTTCTTTAAACCAGGTGAAGAAGTAGAATTTTTCGGTCCTGAAATTGAAAATTTCCGTGTAACACTAGATGAGGTGTGGGATGAGGATGGCAATACACTAGACGCAGCACGCCATCCATTACAAATTGTTCGCTTCAAATGCGAAAAAGAATTATTCCCACATAATATGATGCGTAAGGAGACCCGTTAATGAGTAAAAAACGTCCTGTTGTAATTGGGATTGCCGGTGGTTCGGGTTCAGGTAAAACGAGTGTGACACATGCTATCCATGATGTATTTAAAGAGCACTCAGTTGTAGTTATCGAACAAGACTATTATTATAAAGATCAGAGTCATTTGGAGTTTGAACAACGTTTAGCTACAAACTATGATCACCCAAATGCATTTGATACAGATTTATTAATTGAAGATATAAAAAGTCTTTTAAATAGACAAGCCATAGAAAAACCAGTGTATGACTATGCCCTACATACACGTGCAAAAGAAACAATTCACATCGAGCCTCAAGATGTAATTATTTTAGAGGGAATTTTAGTTTTAGAAGATGAACGTCTACGTGATTTAATGGATATTAAATTATTCGTTGATACAGATTCCGACTTACGTATTATCCGTCGTATTGTTCGTGATATTAATGAACGTGGCCGCTCAATCGATTCTGTAGTTGACCAATACTTATCTGTTGTCCGTCCAATGCACAATCAGTTCATAGAACCGACAAAGCGATATGCTGATATTATCATCCCTGAGGGTGGTCAAAATGAAGTAGCAATCGATTTAATGGTTACAAAAATTAAAACAATTCTTGAATCTGAAACTATAGTGTAATATGATATTTATGGATTGGCAATATTTTCATAAAAACTATGTCGCATTCTTTCCATAGAAGCGGCATAGTATTTTTATTAAGTAGTGAATTATCTAAGGAGTGGAATACTTTGTCAAATGAAAAACAATACCCAATGACAACAGCGGGTAAACAGAAATTACAAGATGAATTAGAGTACTTAATCACAACGAAACGTAAAGAAGTAGTAGAGCGAATTAAAATAGCTCGTAGCTTCGGAGATCTTTCTGAGAACTCTGAGTATGACGCAGCGAAGGATGAGCAAGGATTTGTTGAAGGTCGTATTACGATTCTTGAAGCAATGGTCCGTAATGCTGTTATTATTACAGAAGACCAATTAAGTAATGATTTTGTAGCAATTGGTAAAACGGTTACATTTTTAGAACTTCCAGATGGTGATGAAGAAACTTACACAATCGTAGGTTCTGCAGAAGCAGACCCAATCGAAGGTCTTATTTCAAATGACTCACCAATCGCTAAAGGTCTTCTAGGCCGTAAAGTCGGAGAAGAGTTAAAAGTCTCTACACCGGGTGGAGACATGGACGTACGTATCATCACAATCAAATAAAATGATTATGCAAAAAGGCTTATTCTAAATGAATAGGCTTTTTTTGCTTGGGACAATGAAACAATTCGTGTTACGATATAAGAGAGATTTTACACAGGGGGAATCAAAATGGCTGAGACGAAACGTCGATACAACCCACAACCAAATGGACCGCAAGATAAAAAGAAAAAAATGGATAAATTATTGAATGGACTAATAGGTGTCGTTGTACTTCTTATACTAGTAGTAGCGACAATGATTATACTGGGCGACAAGTCTGATGACAAAGACATTGCAAAAGAGGATGATAAAGTACAACAAAAAGAACCTGTTACTAAACAACCTGCAGAAGAAAAAGAAGAGACAGACGAGCCAGAAGAAGAACCTGTAACAGAAGACAATGATGAAGAGAATAATGATGTAGATAGCACTGATAGCACTACTAATACCGAAGAAGATACAGAGAATGATAACTCGGTAGACCAAACACAAACCGATAGTAATACTTCTACAGAGAAAGAATCAAATAATAACTCAAATTCATCAGAAGATAAAACAAACAGTTCAACAGCGAAAAAAGAGGATTCAGAAGATGCTAATGTTAAAGAGGTCATTAAAGACTCTAACTGGAAACCAACGGCTACTTCTCAAAAGGAGTCAGATGCACCGCATAATTCTAGTTACGATACAGAGTCAACAGACTGGAAAGAGAAGGTTACTACTCTTGCTTCAACAACCGGCCTAAATGAAGAGAATATGATTGTATGGTACGTGAAAAATGGTGGCAGTCCTGATACAGCAATTGGGACAGTTTCTTCAAAAGATAAAAAAGATAAATACCGTGTATATATGAAATGGGTTAAAAACAAAGGATGGAAACCAACTAAAATGGAAGTTCTAAATACTTTACCCAGTGCAAATCAATAATCTCTTTTATGAAATTGAAAAGGCGTCATCCTCGTTCTTGACGGATGCACGCCTTTTGTTTTATGTTTAGAGAAGTGTCGAAAAAAGAAAGGCGGAGAAATATGAAAATCGCAGTTATTGGTGCAATGGAAGAAGAAGTAGAACTTCTACGTGCAACACTAGAAAATACAACTTCAACAACAATCGCAAAAAGTGAATATACAACAGGTACATATAAAGGGAATGATGTTATTTTACTTAAAAGTGGAATTGGTAAAGTTAATGCTGGAATGTCAACGACTATTCTGTTACATCAATTCAAACCTGATGTTGTCATTAACACAGGTTCAGCAGGTGGTTTTGATGAGAATTTAGAAGTAGGAGCAGTTGTTATCTCTGATGAAGTACGTCACCATGATGTAGATGCTACTATTTTTGGTTACGAAATGGGTCAAGTACCACAAATGCCTGCTGCTTTTAAATCGGATGAGATGCTACGTAAAGTAGCTGAGGAAGCCGTAGCAGAGCTTGGAGAGCATCAATTTGCAACAGGTCTCATTTCGACAGGGGATTCGTTTATGAACGATCCTGAACGTGTAGCGCTTGTTAGAAGTCATTTCCCACAAATGAAGGCTGCTGAAATGGAAGCGGCAGCGGTAGCGCAAGTTTGTCATCAATTCGGCACACCGTTCGTCGTTATTCGAGCGTTATCTGATATTGCAGGAAAAGAATCGAATATTAGTTTTGATGAATTTTTACCAGTGGCTGCAAAACATTCAACTGAAATTGTGTTACGCGTTATTGAGAAACTGTAATGTTCACAATTCTGCCTATTATTTGACAGAAGATGTTCATATATCATCTAATCTAAAAAACGTCCTAATGGTAAAATAGATGTAGGGAAGCTACACATTATTCTAGGGATGTTAGGAGGATTTGACATGGTATTTTTAATGGCAGGAGCAATGGCGATTACAGCAATTGCAAGTTTAATTATTACAGGTGAAACAACTGACTAACTTTATAACTAGTAAGCTCTCTCTGAGATGCCTCTCAGAGGGAGTTTTTTTCATGTTTGAAATATTGATAAAGCTTTATCAATGCGCGTTTTTCAATGCGAGAAACGTAACTTCTGGAAATACTTAATTTTTTTGCGATTTCTTTTTGAGTCAGCGGTTCAAACGCGCCAAGTCCATATCGATTTTGAATAATTTCGAGTTCTCGTTCATCCAATTTATCGAGATGTCTGTATAAATGCTGTTCCTCCTCCTGTTGCTCAATCTGCACATCAGTTGGTCGTTCATCACTTTGTAGTAAATCTGTAATTTCTAATGCGTTCCCGTCTTTATCTGTTCCTATTGGTTCATATAAAGAAACATCCTTCTGTACTTTTTTCTGAGCTCTTAAGAACATTAAAATTTCATTTTCAATACAGCGTGCGGCGTAAGTTGCTAAACGTGTCTTCTTATCTGGTGTAAAGCTACTAACAGCTTTCATTAAACCAATGGTACCGATGGAAATGTAATCATCAAGTTGCTCGTGTTTCGGGTGGAATTTTTTCACGACATGGGCGACAAGACGCATATTTCTTTCGACAAGCTCGAGTTTCGCTTGTTCATCGCCTGCTAAATAGCGCTCCAAACAAATGGCCTCTTCTTCCTTAGAGAATGGTTGAGGGAACGCCTGACCTTTTAAATAGCCGACGATTGAGGGAAGCTCCATCCAAAGTTGGATGATGGTAGTTATTAGAGTACTCATTTCAGACATCCTTTCTGTCATCGTTCATCAATATATGACAGCTTGTGGTTGTCTAAGTACGTAAAAAAGCGCCCAATTTTATTGGACGCTTCAGACATTCTTTTTTAAACTTTTTTCAAAGAAAAAGTACTAATCATTAAAATAGATAAAATCGGGAACAAAAACATGTAAAATGCCGTTGAAAGTATAGATATAAAAAAGAATGAGGCAGTTAAGATTGCACCTGCAGCTGTAATTGGCAGGCCTGTGAAAAAGCCGTTTGATTCTGTAATGTTGAAACGGGCTAGTCTAAATGCACCGCAAGCCATATACATGACAGTCACTACCATTCCAACGGTACCAAATTGACTTAACACCACTTCGTACATTAATAACGCAGGGGCAACGCCGAATGATATAATATCACTCATCGAGTCAAGTTGTTTACCTAACGCCGATTCCTGGTTATATTTTCTTGCTACTTTTCCATCGTAGCGATCTAGCAAGGCAGCTATAAAAATAAATAACACACTGTATTCGTATGATTCATTGATGGTAGCCATAATAGAGGCACCACCAAAAGATAGATTTCCAATAGTGATTAAGTTTGCTAAATGTGATTTCATTTTTTTAACTGTGGTATCCACCATGTGAAGTAAAAACAATGGACAACACTCCTTTGTTATTCAGTATTAGAACATTATACTTCTTTTATAAGGTTCCGTAAATCTTTTTTGAAATGGAGGACAATGCAAGATGAAAGAAAAATTTTATCAAAAAGCGATTGAACTAACGAATGGTAAATGGTCTTCGGTGCTTTTAAAACGCTTTACCACATCGTCTATAAGTAAGAAGATAATACCGTCCTATATTGATATATACGATATTAAAACGGACGAGGTTTCAAAAAACATGCAATCTTTTACTAGTTTACATGATTTCTTCACACGTAAGCTCGTCATAGAAGCAAGACCTATTGATCATAATCCAGAAATGTATGTAAGTCCTGTTGATGCAAAAATTGAATCGTTTGGAACGATTGAAAACAATACATCGTTTTTGGTAAAAGGGAAAACCTACGATTTAGTAGACCTACTAGGTAAAAAAGAGCATGCTAAAACATTTGAAAATGGCCAATATATAGTCTTTTACTTAAGCCCTAGAGATTATCACCGTATCCATAGTCCGATTGATGGGAAAGTTGTTCGTCAATATATACTTGGTGCGAAGTCGTATCCAGTTAACGGCACAGGTCTTACATATGGTGATAAGCCGATTTCAGGCAATTATCGTAGTGTTACAGAGCTAAAAACGAATAGTGGTGCGCATTGTGAAGTGATAAAAGTTGGCGCGATGTTCGTGAATTCAATTCAATTAACGAATACGTCAGACACTTGGGAAAAGGGCGAGGAAGTTGGTTTTTTCACATTCGGTTCGACAGTCGTCATGATTTTCGAAAAGAATCGTGCAGCATTCCTTGAAAATGTTGTGAAAGATGGACGGATTCGTGTGGGAGAAGCGTTCGCACATATGTTATAATCGATAAAGTGAATTAAAGAGAATACGTCTAGTTTAGTGAGCAAACACTAAATAACGTTGACTATGATAGATAAGGGGAACATGATTTGTATAACTTTTTAATGCCAAAAGAATTTGTCACATCGATTTATCAAATTACACCTGACAAACTAAAGCAACTTGGTGTTCGCGGAATTATTACAGATTTGGATAATACGCTTGTCGAATGGGATCGTCCAGATGCGACTGAAAAGCTAATCGATTGGTTGAAAACAATTCGCGAAGCAGATATT
The DNA here is from genome assembly GCF_055456015.2 of Viridibacillus sp. d25.2. Classification (NCBI taxonomy): domain Bacteria; kingdom Bacillati; phylum Bacillota; class Bacilli; order Caryophanales; family Caryophanaceae; genus Viridibacillus; species Viridibacillus sp. d25.2. Next base: position 1,476,292 of record NZ_CM196652.1, read on the forward strand.
CAAGTGATGATCGTTTCAAATAACGGCGAGCTTCGTGTTAAAGCATTCGCAGATCCGTTAGAGCTACCATATATCTTTAAAGCCCGTAAGCCTTTGGGTAATGCGTTTAAACAAGCTTTAACGAAACTGAATATGCAGCCACATGAAGTTGTCATGGTAGGCGATCAAATGCTGACGGATGTACTCGGTGGAAATCGTTTACACATTCACACTATTCTAGTGAAGCCAGTTGCTCAATCTGATGGCTTCGTCACACGCTTTAATCGTATGGTCGAAAGACGTGTCTTTAATTATTTGAAAAAACATGGTGTCAAAACTTGGGAGGAATAAATAAATGAATGAAATGCCAAATTGTATCGGCTGTGGAACAATTATTCAAACAGACGATTCAAAAGCGCCAGGTTATGCACCGGCTTCATCTCTTGAAAAGGAAAGTATCATCTGTCAACGATGCTTCCGTTTGAAAAATTATAATGAATTACAACCGGTAGCATTAACGGATGATGATTTCTTGCGTATTTTAAATGGTTTAGGTCAGCAAAAAGGCTTAATTGTTAAAATCGTTGATATCTTTGATTTCAATGGAAGCTGGTTACCTGGCTTACACCGCTTTGTGGGCAATAACCCAGTACTTTTAATTGCCAATAAAGCAGATTTACTACCAAAGTCAGTGAAAAAACAAAAAGTTGTTAACTGGTTAAAGCAAGAAGCGAAAAAATTAGGGTTAAAACCAATTGACGTTAGGCTTGCTAGCGCTCATAAAGGTATGGGCATGCAAGAAGCAATGGCCGCTATCGATGAATATCGTCGTGGACAAGATGTATATGTTGTTGGTTGTACGAATGTTGGTAAATCAACTTTTATCAACCGTATTATTAAACAAGCAACAGGTGAAAAAGAAGTTATTACGACATCTTATTTCCCTGGAACAACTCTAGATATGATTGAAATTCCTTTAGAGGATGGTAAAGCAATCTTTGATACTCCAGGAATTATTAATCATCATCAAATGGCACATTATCTAGACCCGTCTGAACTTAAATATATTATGCCGAAAAAAGAAATTAAACCAAAAGTATTCCAATTGAACGAAGGCCAATCATTATTTGTTGGTGCATTAGCACGCTTTGATTTCATACAAGGTGCTCGTGCTGCATTCACTGTTCATATTGCAAATGACTTACAAATTCATCGTACAAAATTAGAAAAAGCAGATGACTTATATGAAACTCACAGAGGTGAGTTATTAGCTCCACCTTCTGAAAAGTATATCGATCAATTGCCAGAGTTAGTGCGTTATGAATTCTCGATTAAAGAAGCGAAAACAGATATCGTCTTTTCTGGTTTAGGTTGGATTACCGTTCAAAATGCAAATGTTGTCATTGCGGCATATGCCCCTAAAGGTGTCGAAGTTCAAATTCGCCCATCGCTTATTTAGGAGGATTTTGCTATGAAAAAATGGTTTGCAGTTATTGGAGATCCTATTGAGCATTCAATGTCCCCAGCAATGCACAATCAGTGGTTCACAGAAGAAAATTTAGATGCAACTTACTTACCAATCCATGTATTACCCGAGAAATTAGAAGACGCTATCAAGTCTTTAAAATTACTTGGAGCAAGTGGATGGAATGTGACGATTCCACATAAAACTACTATTATCCCATTTCTGGATGAGCTAGATGTTATGGCGGAAAAAATGGGGGCTGTGAATACAGTTGTAAGACAAGCGGATGGCAAGTTAAAAGGCTATAATACAGATGGTCTTGGATTTGTACGCTCTCTTGAGGAAGCAATTGGCACCACACACCGAGATGGCAATGTATTGTTAATCGGTGCTGGTGGAGCAGCTAGAGGGATTGCTTTTGCTCTACAGCATACTGGATATCGTTCCATTACGATTGCAAACCGTACTGTAGCGAATGCAGAACAAATTTGTACAGAACTTGGCGATCAAGCTAAAGCAGTATCACTGAAAGAGGCAGAAGCAACTTTAGGTGACTATGATATATTAATTCAAACAACACCAGCTGGTCTAAAAAATGGTACTTTACAACTGCCATTTGAACTAGATCAGCTCACAACTAAAGCAATTGTTGCGGATATTGTGTATAATCCTTTAATGACGCCTTTTTTACAGGTGGCAGAACAACGCGGAGCAACTGTGGTGACAGGATTAGGAATGTTCGTTCATCAAGGGGCTTTAGCATTTAATTATTGGTTAGGACAGTTCCCAAATACGACTTCTATGAAAGATTCGTTAACGGAACAATTAGGAGGAAATAATGTTAACAGGTAAACAAAAACGTTTTTTACGTGCGGAAGCACATCATTTAAATCCAATTTTCCAAGTAGGTAAAGGCGGGGTAAATGACGCATTAATCAAACATATTAAAGAAGCAATTGAAGTACGCGAATTAATGAAAGTTCGTATTTTAGATAACTGTGAAGAAGATAAGCATGAAGTAGCAGAAGCATTAGCAAAAGGTGCTCGTGCAGAACTTGTGCAGCTAATTGGATTAACAGTTGTATTATATAAAGAATCTCGTGATAACAAACGTATTGAATTACCAAAATCTAAATAAGGATTTGGTTTTATGCGACGAATTGGTTTATTAGGTGGTACGTTTAATCCACCTCATATCGGTCATTTAATAATGGCAAATGAAGTATATGATGCACTTGGGCTTGATGAAGTTAGGTTCATGCCCAATGCCATTCCACCTCATAAGCAGACGACTCACGATGCTACAGCTGAAGATCGTATGAGAATGACGGAATTGTCTATTGCTTCATATGAGCACTTTAAAATAGAGCCATTTGAAATAGAGAGTGGTGGCATTTCTTATACGTATGAAACGATGAAGAGACTAACTGCAAGTGAACCTGACTGTGAATTTTTTTTTATTATCGGTGGTGATATGATTGATATGCTTGATCACTGGTATAAAATTGATGAACTAATGGAACTTGTGAAATTCGTTGGTGTTAATCGTCCACATTCGAAAGCAGAAACAACATATCCTGTGCAAATAATAGATGCACCACTCATTGAGTTATCATCCACTTTAATTCGCGAGCGGGTGCAGTCAAATCGCACAATTACTTTTTTAGTACCAACAGAAGTTGAACAGTTTATACGAGAGGAAGGGTTATATGGAACGCGATGAATTATTATTAGCGATGAAAGACCGTATGCCTGAAAAACGTTATATCCATACAATTGGTGTTACTGAAACGGCAATTGCATTGGCAGAACGCTTTGGGAGCAATCCCAAAAAAGCAGAAGCTGCAGCAATTCTACATGATTCATGCAAGTATGCTGATAGAGATTGGATGAAATCGAAAATTATCGACAAAGAGATGGATTCGACCCTACTAAAATACCATCATGAACTTTGGCATGCACCAATGGGCGCTTATGTTGCGAAAAAAGAATTTAATATTGAAGATCAAGACATACTAAACGCCATCTGCTACCATACTACAGGACGTAAAGGTATGAGCGATTTAGAAAAGATTGTCTATATTGCAGATATGATTGAACCGAATCGTCGATACCCTGGCGTAGAAGACTTACGAACTGCTGCAAAGGGTGACGATTTAAACGAAGTGATGATTGCGTGCATACGCCATTCCATCGCATTTTTAATAAATAAAAATCAACCGGTGTATCCGGATTCATTCAAATGTTATAACGATTTGATGTTAAAGAGAGGACAAGTGAAAGAATGACTAAAACTTTATTACAACTTGCATATAAAGCGGCAGACGACAAACGTGCGGAGGATATCGTCGTATTGAATATGCAAGGAATTTCACCATTAGCAGATCATTTTATCGTTTGTCATGCCAATTCTGATCGTCAAGTGCAAGCAATTGCACGTGAAATGGTAGATGTAGCACAAAAAGAAGGTTTTGAAGTGAAACGCTTAGAAGGTTTTGACGCAGCTCGCTGGGTACTAGTAGATATGGGCGATGTTGTGGCACATGTATTCCACCGCGATGAACGTACTTTTTATAATTTGGAACGCTTATGGGGAGATGCTCCGTTCGTAAATGTTGAAGAACTATGAGTAGCTACCAGCGTTTTGCCGAAGTATATGATACATTAATGACGGATATCCCATATGATCAGTATGTAGATTGGGTAGTGAAACATGCACCGAGCATAACTGCACCTAAGTTATTAGATGTTGGTTGTGGGACGGGCGTGATGGCTGCAAAATTTGCACGACAAGGATATGATGTGAGTGGTGTTGATTTATCGGAAGAAATGCTAGCAATTGCAAGTGAACGCTTTATGAACGAAAAACTCGCTATCCCATTATTTTGTCAATCAATGGACGAGCTTGATGGTTTTTCTGATTTAAATGTTGTTACGATTCCAATTGATTCCCTTAATTATTTAGCGGATGAAGAGGCGGTTGTTGCTACATTTGAGCACATACATGCGGCACTTTGTGATGGTGGTCATTTATTCTTTGATGTTCACTCATTATTCAAAATGGATGCTATCTTCCTAGATGGACCATTTACGTATGACAACGGAGAAATCACCTATATTTGGGATACGGAGGCGGGAGAAGCTCCACATTCTGTACACCATGATATGACATTTTATGTCCATGCAAATGAGCAGCTTTTCGAGCGATTTGAAGAGTATCATTATCAACGTACATTCTCGGCTGAGCAATACGTTAAATGGCTTAATGATGCAGGATTTTCTAAAGTATCAATTACAGCAGATTATAAGGAAGAAGCTCCAGTAGCAGAATCTGAACGATTATTCTTCCACGCTGTAAAATAAACTCTTTTCAATTCTTAAAATATACTATAATATGGAATTAGCTTCGTGTGTTATGCCTTCTGAAAAGAAAGGATGGTGCGAACTAATTCCTTCTTTTTTGAAGCAGTATGGCAAAAAGTATCTCCTCCCAGGGATCATGATTTTGTCGTGCTTTTTTTATTTCTACTTCTCCAACAACCAGTCGGACACTCCCCAAACCGACATTTTCGAAACAATCCCAGAAGAAACAAAAACGGAAAAACCATCAATTACTGAACAGCAAGAATCACAAGGTATTATTGCGGATACATCCATTATTGTAGATGTCAAGGGGGCGGTCAAAAACCCTGGGGTTTACTCATTATCAGCAGAAAGTAGGGTGATTGATGCTATTTTACTAGCTGGTGGCTACGCAAAAAATGCTGATTCAGTAGGTATTAACCATGCCCAGAGACTACTGGATGAAATGGTCATTTATGTACCTAAAATAGGTGAAGAGCCGACGGAAGTACAAGCAATTGCTGGTATTCAACAATCGACGGTACCACCATCTACTCAATCGGGTAGTAGTCAAACTGGTAATCAGTCAGATAAAATCAATTTAAATACAGCTGATGAAGTAGCACTTATGACTTTAAATGGAATCGGTCCTTCAAAGGCAAAAGCGATTTTAAGTTATCGTGATGACAGCGGTCCGTTCAAAACGATAGAAGATTTAAAAAATGTAACAGGAATTGGCGATAAAACGTTCGAAAATTTACGCGACTTTATTACCGTTCAATAAATGATGCATTGACGGTTTAAGTTGGTTGTGGCTAAATTTATACTAGAACGATTTATTCAGGAGGCATTCATATGGAGCGTATTACTTGGGATCAATTTTTCATGGCACAAAGCCATTTATTAGCATTAAGAAGTACATGTACCCGATTAGCTGTTGGTGCAACAATTGTACGTGATAAACGTATTATTGCAGGTGGCTATAATGGTTCGATTTCTGGAGATGATCATTGTATCGACAAAGGATGTTACGTTGTGGACAACCATTGTGTGCGTACAGTGCATGCAGAAACAAACGCATTATTACAATGTGCAAAATACGGGACATCAACAAACGGAGCAGATTTATATGTGACACATTTCCCTTGTCTCCCTTGTACTAAATCTATTATTCAATCAGGTATTCATAATTTATATTACGCAACAGATTATAAAAACAATGAATATGCTATCGAATTGTTTAAGCAAGCTGGAGTAAATGTTGTGTATGTTCCTTTTGATGAACGAAAAGTTGACTTTTTAAGCGATGAAAAAATGGCGCTGTACGTTGAACTATTAAATAAACTGCGTGACAGCGGTGCTTCAAATGAGGAATTAGCTCCTTTTGAAGAGAAGGTGAAAGAACTATTTGGCTTGCAAATATCCAACATAAAATAATTTTCTTTGCTTTGTCGATCTTACTAGCAACGGTTGCTGCTCATGAATCGGCAAAGCTACTTTTTATATTAATCCCCTATAGTATTTGGCTTTATTTAAAAAAAGAAAAAATAATCATGATGCTATGTATTATCCTTGTCACTCTCTCCGCATATAGTTATTTCTCACATATTATAACTACTAGAGTTACCCCTATCCCAAATGACATAAATATTACTTGGACCGATCAATATAAGGTAAATGGACAGAAGCTAAGAGGTTTTGCCAAATTGCAAAATGGTCAAAAAGTATATATTATTTTCACTCTACAATCAGAACAGCAAAAGAAAAAATTTGAAGAGCAATCTTTATGCGGTTCAGTTTTTCGGGTATCTGGTGAATTGGTTGAACCTGCAATACCTGCTCATCGTTACGCTTTTTCGATGGCTAATTATATTGAAAGTAATGGTGCACAAGGTATTTTTGAAGCAAAGAGTTTCCACTTTGTATCAAAAGAAAGATCGTTATCTGTGTTCTTTGCAGAGCAACGATTTAGAGTGAAAAAGCATATAGAAAATACATTCCCAGAAAGTTTAGTAGCTGAAGCGCAGTCACTTATAATAGGTGAACGTGAAAATGTCGATATGGATGTTGAACGTGCATATCAAAAACTAGGTATAACACATCTATTTGCTATCTCAGGTTTGCATGTTGGGCTCGTTTCGATGCTTGTGTATGAATTGTTACTGAGGTTACATATACGCAGAGAACATGCAACATGGGCTCTTATTATAGGACTTCCTATATATGCTTGTATCGCAGGAGGTGCACCGTCCGTTTGGCGGGCTGTATCAGTTGTTGAGCTTGTAATGCTAAGCAGAATTGTTTCGAATCGCTTATCAATTGATGATGCGCTAGCATTGAGTTTTATCGGATTTGTATTATTACAGCCGAGCGTAGTGTTTCAAATCGGTTTTCAATTATCTTACTTGGCGACTGTATCGTTAATATTTTCGGGAAAGATCTTCTCATTAGCGAGAAATACCTGGCAACAATCATTTGCGATTACTTTTGTGTGTCAGCTACTCGTCTATCCTTTGCTTTTGTATCATTTTTTTGAAATTAGTTTGTCTTCGTTTATTGCCAATATCTTTTTTGTTCCGCTATTTTCGTTTGTTGTATTACCAACAAATTTAATGTTGTTAATGTTCACCTACGTGTCAAATCCATTAGCTGGGGTTTGTTTTTTTATATATGAACCTGCTCGTGAGTTATTGTCTACGATTATCATGTGGTTACAGACGATCCCATACCAAATGTGGACGCCAGGAAGACCTTCTGTCTGTCTTCTGCTTTTAGCGTTTGCTAGTGTAATTTTCGTGCTAATGCAAATAGAACAAAGAAAACATTGGTTCCTTATTGCTTCTACACTATTATTTCCTGCATTTTTGATTCATGAAAGTCCTGCTTGGGATGAAGACTTAAAAATTATATTTTTAAGTGTAGGTCAGGGTGATTGTGCGATTATTGAATTACCATTTCGAAAGAAAATTTATGTCATAGATACCGGAGGAGTACTAAGATTTGATCAGGAGGCATGGAAGCAGCCTAAAAAGCCGTATGAAGTCGGTAGAGGGATTGTGGTTCCTTATTTAAAAGGAAGTGGTATACGGACTGTAGATACGCTTATATTGACACATGCTGACGCAGATCATGCTGAAGGTGCTGAGGAGGTAATGGAAGAGATTAGTGTTAAGGAAATTCATGTGTCGCCAAACTCATGGCAAAAATCAGTTATGAAAGATGTGGTAGACATCGCACATAAGGACGGTATTCCAATTCGTGAGCAGATGGCAGGGAGGAGTTGGATGCAAGGAGAAACTACATTATCTTATTTATCCCCAGATGATTTGATTTATGAGGGCAATGATGATTCTCTTGTTTTAATGTTACAGCATGCAAGTTTTAAGGCGTTATTTACTGGTGATTTAGAACAAACGGGGGAAAAAATCTTGGTAGAAAATTATCAAGAAACTATTTCTAAAATAGATATTTTGAAAGTGGGGCATCATGGCAGTAAGACGTCTTCAACAGACCCTTTCTTAAAATTAGTGCAGCCTCGACTATCGATATTTTCTAGCGGTTTAAATAATCGTTACGGTCATCCGAATAAGGATGTTGTTGCAAGGTTCAAAGAAATGCAGCTACCGACTTTAAATACGGCAGAAGTGGGAACAATTGAAGTAATCATCTCTAAGAGTGGATTTACAGTGTTTAAAACAAAAGAGCTGCAAAAACAGAAAAAGACATTATCAAATTGATAATGTCTTTTTAACTGTATCTTATAGAGCTGCGTAATCGATGACAGTCGCAATGATGAAAATAAGTGCGAAAAACACGAATGATACGCCAAAACCTACTCCTGAATCGATTGCGTCGTTACGCTTTGATTGTACGTTTTCTTCAAATGGATTCATTGCTACCCCTCCTAATTCTCATTAATTATACGGTATGCATATTAAAAAAGCTATATTGAAAAGGCAAAAATAGATGACTGCGCTAGAATGACACAATTTGTTCAAACTCACAGAATGAGAAATTTACGGTATACTGTAATCAATGTCAATTAGAGGTGAGACTATGTTTTCAACATTATGGAAAAATATTAAAAAGGGAGATTTACAGCCTGTCTACTTACTTGCGGGCTTAGAGTCTTATTTTATAGATGAAACAATAAGACGTATTAAAACGCAACTTGAAGAAGCTGGAGAAATTGAGACAATCTCAATTGATTTGGATGAGCAGCCAGTCGATTATGTGATTGATGAATCAGATACAATCCCATTCTTCTCAAGTCAAAAACTTATCATTGCAAAAAATGCATCGTTTTTAAAAGCAACCGAAAAAGGCAAAGAGAAAATTGATCATGACTTAAAACGATTAGAAAAATGGTTAGACTATCCTTCAGATACATCGATAACAATTTTTATTGCACCTTATGAAAAGCTTGATGAGCGTAAAAAAGTAACAAAGTTAATGAAAGATAGAGCTGTTTATTTACTTGCTGAAACGCCGAAAGAAAATGATTTAATGGTTTGGGTACAAAATGAAGTAAGTCAGCAAAAAAAAACAATTGACCAAGATGCCGCTAGTAAATTAATCGAGCTAGTAGGTATGGATATGCTTCATTTACAGTCAGAGATTGAAAAACTAAGCTTATATTTAGGTGACGAGAATACAATTACGCAAGCCCTGGTAGAGGAAATGGTTGCGAAAACGCTTGAGCAAGATGCCTTTAAGATGCTTAATGCTTTTTTACACAGAGATGTTTCTAGTGCACTAACTATTTACCATGATCTTATTCGTCAAAAACAGGAGCCCATCGCACTTGTAGCATTACTTGCATCCCAAATTCGTTTAATGTCGAATGTTTATTATTTACTAAAAAAGGGATACCATTCGCAACAAATTGCAAAACAACTAAAGGTCAATCCTTATCGTGTTAAACGAATTGTTGAAGATCGTCGGAAAATTTCAGAGGATAGTTTACTAAAAGCATTATTTGGATTAAGCGAAGTTGATTATCAGTTAAAAACAATGAGCGGAAGAAGAGAACGCTATTTAGAATTATTTATGATGAAACCAATTTAAAGAGGAATGCACTCTCTGGTGTGAGTGCGTCAGACTGTATAGAAACTTGAGTTTCTATACAGTCTTTTTTATTTTAATGAGACCGTTGATTTCCGCTACGGTTGGCGCTTTCCGCGGGCGGGCGCCAAGTCGCTTCGTCGCTATGCTCCTGCAGGGTCTTGGACTGTCCCGCTTTTCCCGCAGGAGTCGCCACCTTCGCTCCAATCAACTAAACATGTAATATAAACAAATAAATAAACTAATAAATAAACTAATAAATAAACAAATAAGACCGTTGATTTCTGCTACGGTGGACGCATTCCGCGGGCGGGCGCCAAGTCGCTTCGTCGCTATGCTCCTGCAGGGTCTTGGACTGTCCCGCTTTTCCCGCAGGAGTCGCCACCTTCGCTCCAATCAACTAAACATGTAATAAAAAAAATCTGCATCCTGGATTGTTAAATAAGTCTTAATTACTAACTTATGTATCTAATATAGCTGTTACTGCAATACTCCATACAATTAAAAGAAATGATGTTGTAAGCCAAAATGTATTTTTAGCTGTTTTTTCATCGTTCTTTATTTTTTTTAGGATTGCTACGAGATTTAGACAAAAAATAATGCATAAAATTGGAGTAAAGTAAAAACTAATGAATATAAATGTTATTCCCATACATTCACACCTTCTTTTCAAATAAGTTCGTAAAACTGTACTAAGTACCTTAGGGTAATGACTGAGTAGAGATGATATATCTAATTATAACGATATTTCCTATTATTTAAATATTTGTGATGAAATGTTAATGAGGGATTATTTGAATAAAAAAACGAAGGTGACTGTATGAATCCGAATCGTAACATATAGATTAAGATGTTGAAAATCTTTCGTGATACTAATATGAGAGCGCTTTAAGTAGTCATTTTCTACGAAGTTGTTAGTTGTTCGTATTGTTTTAATGCAATACTTAAAAAATATTTAAATTTTAAACACAAAAAAAGACTAGAGATATATCTCTAGTCCCTTTGAATCCATTATGGATTAAGCTTTTTTCATTAAACGAGCTTTTTGACGAGAAGCTGCGTTTTTGTGGATTAAGCCTTTAGATGCTGCTTTATCTAATGATTTAACAGCTACGCTTAAAAGTTCTTTTGCGTTATCTTCTTTAGCAACTAAAGCAGTTTCAGCTTTTTTCACAGCAGTACGCATAGCAGATTTCACTTGCGAATTTTGTGCATTAACTTTTGCGTTAGTTTTTACGCGTTTGATAGCAGATTTAATATTTGGCATTAACTTTCACCTCCTAAAAAGGATCGAGATGAGTAAATTCTCAACTGTTTCAAGTGTCTATACAACAGACATCATTTTAGCAAATCACAGTATAAAAATCAAGCATCAAATGCAAAGAATATTTACTTGACAGTTGGACCAAAATAAAAAGAGAGGTGATTAGTTTGGAAAAGAATAAATGGTATCGAACAGATTTAGTAGATGAGACGGAAGAATTTATTAATCATAGGACAAAGGAAGAGCGCGAAACATTGCGTGATTCTACAGGTATTAAGGTGTTAGAGGAAGATCGCGGGCGCGTTAAAATTACGCGCGTAGATGTCGATTCGAGTGGCGCAGAAAAAATAGGAAAGAAGGAAGGGACTTATTTTACTTTTACCATCCCGACATTAACCACAGATGATGAAGAAGGATTCAAGCAACTCGGGGAAGTTTTAGCAAAAGAATTAACAACACTTCATCCTTTTATTAAAGACAAAAATGACAGCAAAGTACTTATTATTGGGCTGGGGAATAAGACCATTACCCCTGATGCAGTAGGGCCACTAGCAATTGATGAACTGCAAAATAGTGCCACATCGATTCAAGAGCGTTGTATTATTTATGCACCAGGAGTAACAGGACAGACAGGCTACGAAACGAGTTCTTTTATAAAAGCTTTAGCTGAACAAATAAAACCGGCACTAGTTATTGTAGTAGACGCACTTGCTACAAGAGCTAGTAATCGACTTTGTAAAACCATTCAAATGACAGACACGGGGATTCATCCCGGGTCTGGCGTAGGTAATATGCGTAAAGAAATTTCAAAAGAAACAATTGGTTGTCCTGTAACTGCAATTGGCTTACCTACAGTTGTCGACGGACCAGTACTTATCGCAGATGCTGTCGATACACTTTTCCAATCTATTGCAGCTAAAATACAGGAAAAAAATAGTCCGTCCTCCGCTTTGTCTGTAACACCCTGGAGACCATCAGACTCGTCTAAGGTAGATCTAGAGGTAATAAAACCGATATTTGGCGAATGGTCGACTTGGCCAAAAGAGGAGCGTTTACAGCTGTTTGAAGAGTCTCTTGTTGGGCATGACCGATTGTTTGTAACACCGAAAAACATAGATGAATGGGTACACAACTATGCTTATCTGATTTCCGATACGTTAACGGAATGGATTGAAAGTACGTAAACTGTTCTAATTAACTCCCCTCCTCCATACATTGATAGGAGGAGGGGGATGTTAGATGCGACGGAAAATGCAAATGTGGATTGGTCTTCTATGTTTTTTCTTTATGCTGCCAATTATTACTGTAAAGTTACCAATCTGGCCACAGCAAGAGGCAACAACAACAACACCATCAGCAAAACAAGATACGAAAATAGTCTATGCTGCCAATACTGCCACTGAAAAAAATGCTTTGACAAATAATAAGGACGCTTCATTTAATACACTAATATATTTCACGCATTCCCATGAAGCTTACTATCCTATTTTGAAAAGCCGAAATCAAAAAATAACAGCCTATCATAATGCTACTAATGTTTTGCAACTAGGTTCAGTTATCGAAGCCCATTTTAAACAAAATGATCTTTCAACTGATATTTTAGAAGTTGATACGATGACAGAAATGCAGAAGAAAAATATAGCGCTTTTTAAAGCGTATGATGCTGTAAGGCCATATGTGGAAAAACAATTAGAGAAAAAAGAATATGATTTGGTGCTAGATATCCATCGTGATTCAGCAAATAAAAAAGCCACAACAACAACCTTTAATGGTGAAAAGTACGCGCGAATTGCTGTTGTAGTTGGTGGTGAAAATAAACACTCTAAATGGAATGAAGCTTATGCTAATCAGCTATCCTCTCATTTAAACCAGCTCGTTCCTAATATCTCTAGAGGTGTTATGAAAAAAGAAGGTTCGGGCGTAAACGGTATATATAACCAAGATCTTTCAAAAAAACTTCTAGTAGTTGAATTAGGTGGAGTAGATAATACGGAAGACGAATTAAACCGTACCATTGCCATTTTGGCAAGAGCAATTTCGGAAGCATTTTCAAATCAAACTTCATCATAATATTGCATAAAATAGCTGTTCACTGCTATAATTCAAAATAGTTTATATAGGAGTGGACACGCATGAACAGAGAAGAACGTTTGAAACGACAAGAAAATATTAGAAATTTCTCCATTATTGCTCATATTGACCACGGGAAATCAACATTAGCAGATCGTATATTGGAAACTACAAAAAGTTTATCTTCCCGCGAGATGAAAAATCAGCTTCTAGATTCTATGGATTTAGAAAGAGAACGTGGCATTACCATCAAATTAAATGCAGTTCAATTACAATATCAAGCTAGGGATGGAGAGATTTATACCTTCCATTTAATCGATACTCCTGGACACGTCGATTTCACTTACGAAGTATCTCGTAGTCTTGCAGCTTGTGAAGGTGCTATTTTAGTTGTCGATGCTGCTCAAGGTATTGAAGCGCAGACACTTGCGAACGTATATTTAGCATTAGACAATGACCTTGAAATTCTTCCTGTTATTAATAAAATCGATTTACCTTCAGCAGATCCAGAACGCGTACGTCAAGAAGTAGAAGATGTCATCGGTTTAGATGCATCTGAAGCAGTACTTGCCTCTGCTAAAGCAGGTATCGGTATTGAAGATATTTTAGAACAAATTGTTGAAAAGGTACCTGCGCCAACAGGAGATCCTGATGCGCCACTAAAAGCATTAATTTTCGATTCTTTATATGATTCATATCGTGGTGTAATTACTTACATCCGGGTTGTAGAAGGAACAGTTAAGGCTGGCGATAAAATTCGTATGATGGCGACAGGTAAAGAATTTGAAGTTGTTGAAGTAGGGGTATCAACACCTAAGCCAACACTATGTAAAGAATTAACTGTCGGTGATGTAGGTTTCTTAACAGCATCTATCAAAAACGTAGGTGATACGCGCGTAGGTGATACTATTACCTTAGCCAACAATCCTGCTACCGAGCCATTAGCTGGTTACCGTAAGTTAAATCCTATGGTTTATTGTGGTTTATATCCAATCGATACTGCTAAGTATAATGATCTTCGTGATGCATTAGAAAAGCTAGAGCTAAATGACTCTGCATTACAATATGAACCTGAAACTTCACAAGCTTTAGGTTTCGGATTCAGATGTGGTTTCTTAGGTTTACTTCATATGGAAATCATTCAAGAGCGTATTGAACGTGAATTCAAAATCGATTTAATCACTACTGCACCAAGCGTAATCTACCATGTGCAGATGACAGACGGTTCTGAAGTTCAAGTGGACAACCCGTCTATGATGCCGGACCCTCAAAAAATTGATCGTATTGAAGAACCATATGTAAAAGCAACAATTATGGTACCTAACGATTATGTTGGAGCAGTTATGGAAATTTGCCAACGTAAACGTGGTAACTTTATGACGATGGACTATATTGACTCGACTCGTGTAAGTATTTACTATGAGATTCCACTTTCAGAAATTGTCTATGATTTCTTTGACCAATTAAAATCAAGTACGAAGGGCTACGCTTCTTTCGATTATGAATTAATTGGCTATCATCCATCTAAATTGATGAAAATGGATATCCTTTTAAATGGTGAACAAGTCGATGCACTAAGCTTCATCGTGCATAACGATTTTGCTTATGAACGTGGTAAAGTCATCGTTGAAAAACTTAAAAATCTAATTCCACGTCAACAATTTGAAGTACCGATTCAAGCAGCAATCGGTCAAAAAATCGTTGCTCGTTCAACAATTAAAGCGATGCGTAAAAACGTTTTAGCTAAATGTTACGGTGGAGATATCTCTCGTAAACGTAAACTTTTAGATAAACAAAAAGAAGGTAAGAAACGTATGAAACAAGTCGGTTCAGTTGAAGTACCTCAAGAAGCATTCATGGCTGTACTTAAAATGGACGACGATGCACCTAAAAAATAATAATGATTTACCACATGATAAATCATTATAACTAAGCGGTTGTGTGATATGGAGGTTTGAAGCCACCATATTACCACCGCTTTTTGTTTTTTTATAGAGATTAAAGGGTTTTAAAATTTTTTTGACTTTGTACCTTATTTTTAGGTTTAACGCAGGAATAAACAGGGTAAAAACTTATTACGAGGTAAAATCATATAAAAACAGGGAAGTTTTCGACATTTTTCGCTAAAAAGTGAGATTTGAGGTATTCAAAATACAAAAGTTTTGATAAGCTTATTAAACACTATATGTATAGTGAATTTATGGATTAATGAATGTAAGGAGTGAGTTCAAATCGACTATCGTGATGGAAACGACCGTTTGGATCGCTTAATGGCAACGCTAGAAGCTGAACTTTTAGCTTTTGAGGCACGTGTGGCTCATATGCAGGAAAAATTAAATGAAATTAAACAAGAAGAAGCAAATATACAGCATGAAATTGTTGAATATAAAAAAGCAGTGTAAAGAAGTTACAGTGGGTATTATTATCGCTGTAACTTTTTTTCGTTTTAAAGTGACGATAATTCCATTGTTTTGCGTTTCAGCTTAAATACTATAGAATGAAGCTACGTGTTTGAAAGAGTGAATTTATATAAGAACAGATAAATTTCGACAAGAAAGAAGGAATCAGATTGGCTAGAGGCGTTTATATACACATTCCATTTTGCCATCAAATTTGCAATTATTGCGATTTTAATAAAGTGTTTTTCAAAAACCAGCCGGTCGATGAATATATAGAAGCATTAGGTATGGAAATGAAATTATGGACTGAAGACAAAGAGGCTTTTAGTCATATAGAAACCATTTTTTTAGGTGGAGGAACACCAACATCTTTATCCCCAGCTCAACTCTCAAGATTATTAACTTTGATTAAAACGTATATTCCAATGGAACATGTTACAGAATTTACATCAGAGGCAAATCCAGATGAATTAACAAAAGAAAAATTAAAAGTACTTTTTAACGGTGGAGTAAATCGTTTAAGTTTAGGTGTACAAGCTTTTCAACCAGAACTATTGAAAAAACTAGGGCGTACACATTCCAATGAAGATGTTTTTGAAACGATTAAGGAAGCAAAAAAAATAGGATTTGAGAACATTAGCATTGATTTAATGTATGGACTACCTGGTCAAACGATGGACGAATGGAAAGCAACGCTAAAAATGGCTTTTGACTTAAATCTCCCGCATTACTCAGCATATTCGCTTATTGTAGAGTCCAAGACGATTTTCTATAACTTAATGAACAAAGGGAAATTGAGCTTGCCTGGTGAAGACAAAGAGGCAGATATGTATGAGGAATTGATGCAACAAATGGAGTCACATGGTTGGCATCAATACGAAATAAGTAATTTCGCCAAAGATGGACATTCTTCTATTCATAATCGTATTTATTGGGACAATGATGAATACGCTGGCTTTGGTGCAGGAGCTCATGGTTATGTCAATGGCATTCGTTACTCAAACCATGCTCCATTAAAAAAATATATCAGTACATTAGAATCCGGAGAAAGACCCATACTAAAAACGCATGAAGTAACACAAAATGAAAAAATTGAAGAAGAACTTTTTCTAGGTTTACGAAAAACAGCAGGAATATCTAAATCTCATTTTGAAGAGAAGTTTGGCTGTACGATTGAAAGCGTATATGATGAAAAGCTAAAATCACTCGTTTCAGTGGGGCTTTTATCTAATGATAAAGACGCTGTAAAGTTAACGAAAAAAGGACGTTTTGTGGGAAATGAAGTTTTTGAAGAATTTTTACTATAAACACATGCGTTTCCGTTGACATAAAATAATAGATTTGATAAGTTAAATATAGTATTAGCACTCTTCTTTAGTGAGTGCTAACAGAGGTGATGATCATGCTAACAAATCGGCAGTTACAAGTATTGCAAGTAATCGTAGATGACTTCATTATGTCAGCGCAACCAGTTGGCTCTCGACAGATCTCGAAGAAGGAAGGTATTACTTTTAGTCCAGCAACCATTCGTAACGAAATGGCGGATTTAGAAGAACTAGGTTACCTAGAAAAAACGCATACTTCATCGGGGCGAGTTCCGTCTGAAAAAGGTTACAGATTTTATGTGGATCATTTGCTTAAACCTCAAGTAATTACAACAAAAGAGATTCACAAAATCCAATCTGTTTTCCAAGATCGGATTATGGAAACTGAACAAGTAATTCGGAAGTCAGCTACGATTTTATCTGAATTGACGTCATACACATCTATATTATTAGGGCCGGATGTGCAGTTGCATAAAGTTAAACGATTTTCAATTGTACCTTTAACAACTGATTCTGCAGTCGCTATTATCGTTACAGATAATGGGCATGTTGAAAATCGCATTTTCTCTTTACCGTCGGATTTTTCACCGTCGGATATAGAGAAGGTCATAAATATTTTAAACGAACGACTAATTGGCGTTCCGTTAGAGCATCTTCAAAGAAAGCTCGAACTTGAAACGGCAGCGGTTATAAAACAACATCTCGGGACTTATGACGGATTACTTTCGTCATTAATAGACGTGACAGCACATCAATCAGAAGGTAAAATCTTCTATGGTGGCAAAACGAATATGTTCAATCAACCTGAGTTTCATGACATAAACAAAGTTCGAATGCTTATGGAACTAATGGAAAAAACTACTCAAATCCAATCCATTTTCCCTTTGAACCAATCAGGAATACACATTCGTATTGGCTCTGAAAACAATCATTTAGCGATGGAAAATTGCAGTGTTATCACAGCATCTTACTCAGTAGGTGAGGGACAAAGTGGTTCAATAGCCATTATCGGCCCAACAAGGATGGATTATCGACGTGTCGTTGCATTACTCGACTTTATGAGTGGCGATTTAACGCGCCAACTGACACAAAAACCGAGGTAGAGAGCGACATTATAGGAGGATGGAAAGTGTCTAAAACAAATGAAACTAAAGAGCAAACAGTAGAAGAAAATGCAGTAGTTGAAGAACAATTAAATGAACAAGATGAAAACGTAGTAGATTCTGAAGCTGTAGAAGCTACACCTGAACTAACTGTTGAGGAGCAGCATCAAGCAGAAATTACAGCGCTAGAGCAAAAATTGGACGAAGCAGAAAGTCGTTTCCTTCGATTACGTGCGGACTACGATAATTTAAAACGCCGCTCTCAAACTGAACGCGTGGCACAAGAGAAGTATCGCTCGCAAAATTTGTTAACGGATTTGCTTCCGGTATTAGACAATTTCGAACGAGCTTTACAAGTTGAAGCTACAACGGAAGATGCCGAATCCATGAAAAAAGGGATTGAAATGGTATACCGTTCATTAATAGAAGCAACAACAAAAGAAGGCTTAGAACCGGTAGCATCTGAAGGAGAAGCGTTTGATCCAAACATTCACCACGCTGTTATGCAAGAACAGGATGATTCTAAAGAGCAAGGAATCGTTTTACAAGAGCTACAAAAGGGGTATAAGCTAAAAGACCGTGTACTACGACCAGCAATGGTTAAAGTTAATGAATAAATTCTAAAAAGAAAAAATGAATGAAAATCTAGGAGGACTATGTAATGAGCAAAATTATCGGTATTGACTTAGGGACTACAAACTCATGTGTATCAGTATTAGAAGGCGGAGAACCAATCGTAATCGCTAACAAAGAAGGCGCACGTACAACACCATCAGTTGTAGCATTCAAAAACGGCGAACGCCAAGTTGGTGAAGTTGCTAAACGCCAATCAATTACAAATCCAAACACAATCATGTCTATTAAGCGTCATATGGGTACTGACTACAAAATAACTGTAGAAGGTACAGAATATACTCCTCAACAGGTATCAGCAATGATTTTACAACATTTAAAAGACTTCGCTGAAGACTACTTAGGAGAAAAAGTAACACAAGCTGTTATTACAGTTCCTGCTTACTTCAACGATGCACAACGTCAAGCTACAAAAGACGCTGGTAAAATTGCTGGTCTTGAAGTTGAACGTATTATCAATGAACCAACAGCAGCAGCACTTGCTTACGGCTTAGAAAAAACAGATGTAGATCAAACTGTTCTAGTATTTGACCTTGGTGGTGGTACATTTGACGTATCGATCCTTGAACTAGGTGACGGTGTATTCGAAGTAAAAGCAACAGCTGGTGATAACGCTCTTGGTGGAGATGACTTTGACCAAAAAATTATCGATTTCTTAGTTGCTGAATTCAAAAAAGAAAACGGCATTGATTTAGCTAAAGATAAAATGGCGTTACAACGTTTGAAAGACGCTGCTGAAAAAGCGAAAAAAGAATTATCAGGTGTAACAACAGCTCAAATTTCACTACCTTTCATCACTGCTGGTGAAGCAGGTCCATTACACTTAGAAGTTTCTTTATCTCGTGCGAAATTCAATGAAATCACAGCTGATTTAGTTGAACGTACAATGATTCCAACTCGTCAAGCATTAAAGGATGCTGGACTATCTGCTTCTGAAATCGATCAAGTAATCCTTGTTGGTGGTTCAACTCGTATTCCTGCAGTACAAGACGCAGTGAAAAAAGAAACTGGTAAAGAGCCTCATAAAGGTGTTAACCCTGATGAAGTAGTAGCTATGGGTGCTGCTGTACAAGGTGGCGTATTAACTGGTGATGTAAAAGACGTTGTACTTCTTGACGTAACTCCACTTTCACTTGGTATCGAAACAATGGGTGGCGTTTTCACTAAATTAATCGATCGTAATACAACGATCCCAACTTCTAAATCACAAACATTCTCAACAGCCGCAGATAACCAACCTGCTGTAGATATTCACGTATTACAAGGTGAACGTCCAATGGCTGCTGATAACAAAACTTTAGGTCGTTTCCAACTTTCAGATATCCCTGCTGCACCACGTGGCATACCTCAAATCGAAGTTACATTCGATATTGATAAAAACGGTATCGTAAACGTTAAAGCTAAAGACCTTGGAACTCAAAAAGAACAAACTATTACTATTCAGTCTGATAGCTCATTATCTGATGAAGATATCGAACGCATGGTAAAAGAAGCGGAATTACACGCTGAAGAAGATAAAACACGTAAAGAAGAAGCTGAACTTCGTAACGAAGCAGACCAACTTGTTTTCCAAGTAGATAAAACAATCACAGACCTTGGCGAACAAATCACTGAAGATGAGAAAAAATCAGTAGAAGATGCTAAAGAAGAGCTAACAAAAGCAATTGAACTTGGCGAAATCGAAGGCATCAAAACTTCTAAAGAAAAATTAGAAGGCATTCTTCAGCCTTTAGTAATGAAAGTATATGAGCAAGCAGCTCAACAACAAGCAGCACAAGGCGAACAAGGCCCAACAGCTGATAAAAAAGATGACGGCGTAGTCGATGCAGACTTCACTGAAGTTGACGATAACAAATAATGCTAAAAAATAGAGCGCATTTTTAGTGCGCTTGAACGGTGCAAATTAATTTTATGCATTGTTGTTTTGAAAGAAGCCAAAGACCGCCTCGGGCTTTGGCTTTTTTCAATGTTTTTTGCCATTTGTTCTTTCCATGTTACAATATATTTTATGCAAACGGAGCGGAGTGTGAAAAATGAATAAACGAGATTATTATGAAGTCTTAGGTCTTCAAAAATCAGCGTCAAAAGACGAAATTAAAAAAGCTTATCGTAAACTATCAAAACAATACCACCCTGATTTGAACAAAGAGGCAGGGGCAGAAGAAAAATTTAAAGAAATTGCTGAAGCTTATGAAGTGTTAAGCGATGACCAAAAAAAAGCACGCTATGACCAGTTTGGACATCAAGATCCTAATCAAGGATTTGGTGGCGGTGGCGGAGATGGCTTCGGCTTTGAAGACATTTTCAGTTCATTCTTTGGCGGAGGTGGCGGAAGCCGTCGTCGTGATCCAAATGCACCAACAAAAGGTGATGATCTGCAATATCGCATGACGATTAGTTTTGAAGAAGCGGTATTCGGTAAAGAAACTGAAATCGAAATTCCTCGTGATGAAAATTGTGAAACTTGTCATGGCTCTGGTGCAAAACCAGGTACATCAAAAGACACATGTTCTCACTGTAATGGCCAAGGTCAAATCAATGAGACAGTGACTACACCATTTGGTCAAATGGTAAACCGCCGTACTTGTGGTTATTGTAAAGGTAGCGGTCAAATTATCAAGGATAAGTGTTCAACTTGTCACGGTGCAGGGACAGTTAAAAAACGTAAAAAAATCAAAGTTACAATTCCAGCAGGTGTTGATGATGGTCAACAATTGCGCGTAAGTGGTCAAGGTGAAGCGGGTACGAATGGTGGCCCAGCAGGTGACCTTTACATCGTATTCCATGTTCGTGCACATGATAAATTCGAACGTGATGGCGACGATATTTATCTAGAGCTACCAATTACATTTGCTCAAGCGGCTCTTGGTGATGATATCGAAGTATCAACAGTCCATGGTAAAGTGAAAATGAAAATTCCTACAGGTACACAATCTGGAGATAGATTCCGCTTAAAAGGAAAAGGCGTCAAGAACGTTCATGGTTATGGAACAGGCGATCAACATGTTATCGTAAGCGTTGTAACACCGAAGAAATTAACTGAAAAACAAAAACAATTATTGCGCGAATTTGCTAGTATTTCAGGAGATATCCCAGAAGAGCAAGGTAGCACATTGTTTGATAAAATTAAAAACAAATTTAAAGGTGAATAAGGGAGTTGGCTACAAGTGAAATGGTCGGAGCTATCCATCCATACAACAAGTGAAGCGGTTGAAGCGATTTCGAATATTCTTCACGAAGCTGGAGCAAGCGGTGTCGTGATAGAGGATTCAGAGGATTATGGTAAAGAACGTGCAGATCAATTTGGAGAGATTTATGATTTAAATCCTAAAGATTTTCCTAAGGATGGTGTCATTGTAAAAGCTTATTTGGCTGAAACAAGTTTTTTAGGTGAAACTGTTGAAGAAATTAAAGTTGCCATCAATAATCTTGTGAATTATGACATTAATATTGGTCACAATAAAGTGACATTGAATGAAGTGAATGAGGAAGATTGGGCAACTGCATGGAAAAAGTATTATCATCCTGTGAAGATTTCTAACCGTTTCACGATTGTGCCAACTTGGGAAGACTATGAACCTGTAAACAGTGATGAGCTAATCATTGAACTTGATCCGGGTATGGCTTTTGGTACAGGAACCCACCCTACAACTGTTTTATGTTTACAAGCATTAGAAAAAACAATTAAAGCTACCGACTCAGTTGTAGACGTTGGTACAGGATCAGGTGTTTTATCTATCGGTGCGGCGTTGCTAGGAGCAAAACATATTCATGCACTTGACTTGGATGAAGTAGCCGTACGCTCAGCAATTGAAAATGTTCAGCTAAATAAGGTTGAAGAAGTTATTGATGTTATGCAAGGAAATCTTTTAGATACTGTTAAAGAGCCTGCAGACGTTGTAGTTGCTAATATCCTAGCTGAAGTCATTATGACCTTCACAGATGATGCTTATACAATCGTAAAACCTGGCGGCCTATTTATTACTTCGGGTATTATTGAAGCAAAGAAGGACGATGTGAAAGTATCTCTTGAAAAAGCAGGCTTTATAATCGAAGAAGTAATGATGATGGAAGATTGGGTAGCAATTATTTCACGAAAATCAGTAAATTGATGGAGTGTTACTATGCAACGATATTTTATAAACGAATCCTTTGATAATCAATTAGCCATAATTAGTGGCGAAGATGCACATCATATAACAAAAGTGATGCGTATGCGTGTAGGCGATGAAATCATAGTTGTTCATAATGGTGAAGCAACAATCAGTCGTATATCGGACTTTACTGAAGAGGGCGTACATGTAGAAAAGACTGACGATGTAATGCCATCACCCGAACTACCTATTCGAGTAACAATAGCTTGTGGTTTACCAAAGGGCGATAAGTTAGATTTAATTGTCCAAAAGTCAACTGAGTTAGGTATGCATGCATTACTTCCTTTTGAAGCTGAGCGATCAATTGTCAAATGGGATGGGAAAAAAGGTAAAAAGAAGCAAGAGCGCTTACAGAAAATTGCTAAGGAAGCAGCGGAGCAATCTCATCGTACGCATATCCCGACGATTGAAGAACCAGTGAACTTCTCACAATTACTTAAAAAAGTCTCTGAATTTGATGTTGTCTTTTTAGCCGATGAAGAGGATGCTAAACAACTAGAACGAACTCGGTTTGCTGAGCAATTAAAAAAAGTGAATGATTATAAATCAATCCTTGTCATATTTGGTCCTGAAGGCGGTATATCTCGAAAAGAGGCTACCGCTTTACAAGGATTAGGATGTCAATGTATTTCACTAGGACCAAGAATTTTACGTGCGGAAACGGCGCCATTATATGTTCTTTCCGCAATTTCTTATGAATTTGAATGAAAGAGGTGACGAGCCTTGTCTTCAGTGGCTTTTCATACATTAGGATGTAAAGTAAATCACTATGAAACAGAGGCGATTTGGCAACTGTTTCAAGATGAAGGTTATGAACGCAAAGAATTTGACCATCATGCAGATGTCTATGTTATTAATACTTGTACAGTTACGAATACAGGAGATAAGAAAAGTCGACAAGTTATTCGCCGTGCAATTAGACAAAACCCTGATGCTGTTATTTGCGTAACAGGATGTTATGCTCAAACTTCTCCAGCAGAAATTATGGCGATTCCCGGTGTAGATATTGTAGTTGGGACGCAAGACCGTACAAAAATGATTGGCTATATTGAACAATACAAAAATGAACGTCAGCCTATCAATGCTGTACGAAACATTATGAAAAACCGAGTTTATGAAGAACTAGATGTTCCTTATTTCACTGACCGCACTCGTGCGTCATTGAAAATCCAAGAAGGTTGTAATAACTTCTGTACATTCTGTATAATCCCATGGGCACGTGGTTTAATGCGTTCTCGTGATCCGCATGAGGTCGTGCATCAAGCACAACAACTTGTAGATGCTGGTTATTTAGAAATTGTTTTAACAGGTATCCACACAGGTGGTTATGGGCAAGATTTAAAAGACTATAATCTAGCCCAACTATTACGTGACTTAGAAGAGAATGTAAAAGGTTTAAAACGTTTACGTATTAGTTCTATAGAAGCTAGTCAATTAACCGATGAAGTGATAGAAGTTTTACGCGATTCTAATATCGTCGTAAATCATTTACATATTCCAATTCAATCGGGCTCTGATACTGTACTTAAACGTATGCGTCGTAAATACACTATGGAATTCTTCGGTGAGCGTTTAGATCGATTACGTGAAGTGTTACCGCATCTAGCTGTTACTTCTGATGTAATCGTTGGATTCCCTGGTGAAACAGAAGAAGAATTCATGGAGACATATAACTTCATCAACAATCACAAATTTGCTGAATTGCATGTATTCCCATACTCTAAACGTACTGGAACACCAGCAGCTCGTATGGAAGATCAGGTTGACGAAGAAGTGAAAAACGAACGCGTACACCGCTTATTAACACTAAATGATCAACTGGCTAAAGAATACGCTTCTCAATTCGAAAACGAAGTATTAGAAATCATTCCTGAAGAACATATTAAAGAAGGAAAAGATGCAGGGCTTTACGCTGGTTATTCAGACAACTATTTAAAAGTTATCTTTGAGGGCAACGAAGAGATGATCGGTAAACTAGTGAAAGTGAAAGTAACGAAAGCTGGTTATCCACAGTCTGAAGGTCAATTTGTACGTGTACTAGAAGAAGTACAAGTAAACTAAACTATTTAGCTGACAACAAATTTATAAACCCTGAAAACGAATGTATTTTCGTTTTCGGGGTTTTACTTTTGAGAGTAGCAAATGAATGTGAAAATTTCAGTCGTTGATTTAAAAAAGTTTGATTAGAAATAGTCTTAAAACGTTTATTACTTATTTATTGAAAGCAAATATATAAACAACCTTGATTCAGTAAGGGATAGTGTTCCCAGGGCTGTATTTCTCTTAATTCCTTTGTATCCCAATTATAAACGAAAATATTAGGCTTGTATTTTTCAATGACTCCTACAGAAAAGATCATACGACTGGAAGAGGTTTTTTTAAAATGTTGAGTAAGTTTTGTCTTTCGAACGCTCTTATCTTTATATATCATAAATTCGTTTTGTTCATATACACACGGATTTTGTTCAGGTGTTGCGAATATAAGTATATGTAACGGATTATGGCTGTTATTGTGATAACCATGTACATAATTCGTCCATCCAAATACAATCTCATTTTCAATAGCTTTTACTTGATGTTTAAAACTTATATCATAAGTAAGCTCACCCTGTAGTATGATAGCGCTATCTTCGCCATAAGGGTGAAAATGAGCCGGAATACCCTCATCGTCCTCATCAATTTGAAAATACAATATACGATGGTTTCGGTCTATACTTTCCCATACTTTTTCGAATTTTGTATTTGACTCCATTATCGCTTGAAGATTAACATTCTCCATCTAATCACCTCAAGTACAGAATAACGGGCTACCTTGAAAAAAACATTGGACTAAATACTGAAATTAATATGTCTACTATCCTTGTTTCACAGAATCCTTCCTTAGTGTGAAACCTTCCATTTCTTAATATAATAAATGATATAAAAAAAGTCGACCTAGTTCTGTCAGTATCGACTCGTTAAAACGGTTAAACTTTATTTCAAAACCACATCTATTTATTAATCTATCAAGGGTAGTAAAGTTTTGCTTTGGAATAATAAGGAGATGAAACGCTATAATATTTTAATTTTAAATATTATAGCGCTAAAATATATGACGTTAGATTATAATGTGGGCATTACATTGCTAATTCAACAATTGAAGATGCAAATGCTTGAGTAGCTGGACAAAAATAGTTTTAAAATGGTGGATGTTAAAATCAGTAACGATGTTTTCTTTACTAGTGCTAGGTTTAGGCGGTATAGAATAAAACTGTACTTGTGGGGATAATAGATATAATGACTTTTTTCTAACAGAATCAATATTTTTACAGTAGTGGGTTTGTATATAGCATAATAGTGGTAAGTGAACTATAAATCATGGTAATATGAAGAGGTACGTACATCTATTTAATCAAAGGAGTTTTCATTCATGACTAAAAACTACGCGTTATTAATCGATCATACATTATTAAAACCTGAAGCTACAAAAGAACAAATTGCAACTCTTTGTCAAGAAGCTAAAAAATATGACTTTGCTTCGGTTTGTGTTAATCCGACATGGGTAGCAGAAGCAGCAAAACATCTTGAAGGGGCAAAATCAGTTGTTTGTACTGTTATTGGTTTTCCATTAGGAGCTCAAACAAGTGCAACAAAAGCATTTGAAACAAAAGATGCAATTGCAAATGGTGCTAGTGAAATCGATATGGTGATTAATATAGGTGCCCTTAAATCAGGTCAACTTGATGTTGTTAAATCTGATATTCAAGCTGTTGTTGATGCAGCGAATGGTACTTTAGTTAAAGTTATTATTGAAACTTGTTTGCTAACTGAAGAAGAAAAAGTGGTAGCTTGCCAACTGTCTAAAGAAGTAGGTGCTGATTTTGTGAAAACTTCTACTGGCTTTTCAACTGGTGGCGCAACTGCAGCCGATATAGCGTTAATGCGCAAAACAGTTGGACCAGAGATGGGTGTAAAAGCTTCGGGTGGTGTTCGCAGTTTAGAAGATCTAGAAGCTATGGTTGAAGCCGGGGCTACTAGAATCGGTGCAAGCTCTGGTGTAAAAATTATGAACGGATTAAAATCAGATTCTGAATATTAATTCGAGCATGAGTATTGACCAATTTGTATCAATAAGGTATAATTTTTTAGTACACAGCATTAACATGTTCTCTTATGCTAATGTTCGTATTTGATGTGTGTTCGGAGGGAGGGAAAGAGAGATGTCAAAAACTGTCGTTAGAAAAAACGAATCGCTTGAAGATGCTCTTCGCCGCTTCAAACGTACTGTTTCTAAAAGTGGTACAATTCAAGAGGTTAGAAAACGCGAATTCTATGAAAAGCCTAGCGTAAAACGCAAAAAGAAATCAGAAGCTGCACGTAAACGTAAGTGGTAATTTAATTTCCTAGACAATCCCTACGTTCAAAACACGCAACATCATGATTGATTAAAATTGCAAATGACCTAAACCGAGAAATCCTTGTGATTTCTCGGTTTATTTTTGTGCATTTTTTTAAGAGTTTAATATGGTTTAGTAGTTAGTAAAGTGAAGACATGTATTTAATATAGCTACACACTTTGAGCGCTAGTTTAGAGAAATCCACTACAAAAGGTACTTAATGAAATAACGGTAATAGATACATAGCATATAAACTGTCTGCTTTATGTAGTAAGGAGAAGTAAAAATGATACACCTACCAGGGCAAGTCTCCAGAAAATGGCAAAAACAACAGGATGTATGGTGGAGTAGCAGCATTCACAAGTTAGTTTCATTCAAAAAAAGAATGTGCTAGTTTTTTATTTTTGATGTACTTTACAAGCAATCGTATGGCAATTTGTGATTTAATTATAGACATCATACAGGATATGTAGGTGAAGCGATGCATTATATTTGGACTGTATTACAACTTTTATTGGTTGGTTTTATTATTTATTTTGTCAGTGGTCGGTTAATCGGTACGAAATTGAATTTTATGAAGCGAATATTATCAGCGGTATTTAGTTTGACTTTCACAACTTTTGTCTATTGGTATTCGTATTTACGTCATACCGATTATAAAAGCGAAGACATGGTGCAAGCAGTAACGAATGTCAGTACACTTGTGTGGATCGGCAGTATGTTATTAATTGCAATGTTATTTTATTTAATTTTAGAGCTGTTTGATCCTATTCAACTAGGTGCAAAAGGAGAAAGATTAACAGGACAAAAAAATATTATCACAAGATTTCGTGGACGGTTTCATCGGCAAAAGAGACTTGTGGAAGTATTTCAAATCGCCTTTAAACATGGTATAGGTAAAGCGTTGAAGTATAAGCGTACGTACGAAAATGATCGCTATTTAGCAATAGCACTTCGTAATATGTTAGAAGAGTGCGGAGGTATTTTCATTAAATTCGGACAGGTTTTATCAGCTCGGAAAGATATTTTCCCTGCCGTTTTTATAGAAGAATTATCTACATTGCAACAAAATGTTAAACCCATGACGGCTGAGCAAGTAAAGAAGAGACTGGAAAAAGATTTATCAAAACCGATGTCGGAAGTGTTTCGGAGTTTTAATATGCAGCCTATTGCTTCGGGTTCTATAGGTCAAGTACATAAGGCTATCTTGAGAGAGAATGGCAAAGAGGTTGTTATAAAATTATTAAGGCCAAATATAACGACGGTCATGCAAAAAGACTTAGATATATTATTGCACTTTTCAAATTGGTTAGTTGAAGAGTCATCTTGGGCTGAAAATTTAGGGTTCCATCAG
The DNA here is from genome assembly GCF_055456015.2 of Viridibacillus sp. d25.2. Classification (NCBI taxonomy): domain Bacteria; kingdom Bacillati; phylum Bacillota; class Bacilli; order Caryophanales; family Caryophanaceae; genus Viridibacillus; species Viridibacillus sp. d25.2. The sequence goes on from NZ_CM196652.1 coordinate 1,504,820, forward strand.
CTTGCAATTGGCTTTGCTAATAGTTTACTTGAAGAGATTAATTTCGAAATGGAAGTTCGCAATATGGAACAAGTTTCGAATGCGCTCTCTAAAAGCAAAAATAAAATTAAGATTCCACATGTTTATAAAGAATATAGCAATGAATATTTACTCGTTTTAGAATACATTCAGGGTGTCAGCATTTATAACTACCAAAATGAGTTTGAAAAAACAAATGAAAAAAGGTATAAATTACTAAGTTCGATTTATGATAGCTTTTTAGAGCAGTTATTAGTAGCGGGGGTATTTCATGCTGATCCCCATCCAGGAAATATATTTGTCATGAATGATGGCACGGCAGCATTTTTAGATTTTGGAGCAGTTGGTAGACTAGGGCCTTTACAACAAAAAGGTTTGAGAACGCTATTTATTGGTATTGAACGAAATGATCCTGAAGTTGTGTTAGAAGGCTTGAAGCATCTACATGTAGGTCCTAACGGAATGGATGAAGAAGGTTTATTACAAGCATTAAGCCAGTTGCTCATTCAATTACAATATTTAGATAAAGTATCAACTGAAGAACTTGTTCAAACCCTATTTACTATTATCCAGCATTATGAGTTGAAGCTCTATCCAATGGTAGGAGTAGCTTTGCGTGCTTTAATAACTTTAGAAGGTACGCTAAATGGCATAGATTCAAATTTTGATTTATTCTCAGAAGCAAAACGCTTTACAGCAAAAAACAAACGATCTTTTGTGACTATTTCAAGTCCTACAGAACTAAAAGATCATTTACAACAAGAACTGATTATGATGTTACCAATGCTCAAACAAATGCCTAAAAAAATAGACCATATTACAACAAGATTAGAAAAAGGTGAGATGAAGGTCAAGCTGGATATGTTCTCAGGTAAGGAGAATACTTTGTTTATCTCGCAATGGTTCTCACTTTTTATATTATTAATGGTCGGTATTACGTTTGGTATTATTTCAGTTGCACTTTTAGCCATTTCACAATTTATAAATACCGCGTATGCAGTTTATTTAAATACGGTGTCTTTCTTAGGTTTATTTTTAAGTGCAGTATTACTTGTCAGATTATCAGTTCAAGCGATTAGAAATTCAAAGAGAGCATTATAAGAAGTATGTAATCCGTCTTCGATTTGAAGGCGGATTTTATTTTAATTAAATTTGAAACTTTTTTGTAGTTCAACCGTAGATTATTTAGGCATACTACATAGTAGAAGGGTGGGGAGGAATTGCAGCGATCTAAAAAGGTTAGCTTATTGTTTTTGATGCTCATGTCATTAATGTTACTTTTACCACTAGCTTCTGTTTTCGCAAAAACAGAAGTGTATCATGTGCCAGTTGAAAAAGAAGTTGAAAAAGGCTTATATGTGTTCTTACAAAGAGCGTTTAAAGAAGCAGAAGAAAGTGGTGCGAAAGCAGTTGTTCTAGAAATTAATACACCAGGTGGATTTGTCAATGCAGCGGGTGATATCGCGAAGCTGATGGATGAAGCACCAGTTAGAACAATTGCATTTATAAATAAAGATGCTCATTCAGCTGGCGCATTTATAGCATTGCATGCCGATGAAATTTATATGGTACCTAATGGAACAATTGGAGCAGCAGCAGTTATTGATTCTGCGGGAAATATGGCTGATCAAAAAGCCAATAGTGCATGGTTAGCACAAATGAAAGCAGCAGCAGAAACCTCAAATCGTAACCCGGATTATGCTTTAGCTATGGCAGATGTATCCTATGCATTACCAGAATTCAGAGCAACAGAAGGGGAATTATTAACGTTAACAGCAAGTGAAGCGTTTAAAGTTGGTTATTCTGAAGGAACTATTTCGACGCTTCAAGAACTACTTGTAAAAACAGATTTAGATGGTGCAGAAGTTGTAAAAGTAAAAGAATCCTTTGCAGAGCAAATCGCAAGGTTTATTACCAACCCAATTATTATCCCTATACTTTTATCAATCGCTAGTTTAGGATTAGTAATAGAGTTATATTCACCTGGCTTTGGTGTAGCAGGGACTATGAGTATAATAGCCATCATTCTATTTTTCTTTGGTCATCTAGTTGCTGGATTTGCCGGATATGAATCCATCATATTATTGATTGTCGGGATTATACTAATAGTGGCTGAATTTTTCTTGCCTGGTGGTATTAGTGGCATTATTGGTTTTGGCGCAATAGTTTTAAGTCTATTATTAGCTGGTGCTAATGTGACCTATATGGCTTATTCAATTCTTACGGCTCTATTAGTAGCAGTAATAGGAATGGTGATCTTAATGAAATTTTTTGGTAAAAAAATGACGATGCTTAACAAAATGGTGTTGAAAGACGCAACAGATACAGAGAGTGGTTATGTATCGAATATAAATCGTCTAGAGCTTCTTGGTAAAGAGGCAGTAACTTCAACACCTTTAAGACCTGCTGGCGCGATTATGCTAGATGGAGAAAGAATCGATGTCGTCTCTGAAGGCGGTTACATTGATGCAAGAAAAACGGTTATAATTATTAAAGTTGAGGGATCTCGTATCGTTGTAAGAGAGGTACTTTAAACAAAAGGAGGAAGTTTTAAATGGCATTAACAGGTAGTGCAATTACAGCCATTATCGCTATTGTATTAGTATTTATAGTATTGGCAGTTCTATTTACATTTGTCCCTGTAGCATTGTGGATTTCTGCATTAGCAGCTGGGGTAAAGGTTAGTATTTTCACATTAATAGGTATGCGATTACGTCGAGTTATTCCATCACGTATCGTCAATCCGTTAATTAAAGCTCATAAAGCAGGTTTACCCGTAACGATTAACCAATTAGAAAGTCATTATCTTGCAGGAGGTAACGTAGATCGCGTTGTCAATGCGTTAATCGCAGCGCATCGTGCGAATATCGAGTTGACTTTCGAACGCTGTGCAGCAATCGATCTTGCAGGTCGTGATGTATTAGAAGCAGTTCAAATGTCGGTTAATCCTAAAGTAATTGAAACACCATTTATCGCTGGTGTGGCAATGAATGGTATCGAAGTTAAAGCAAAAGCTCGTATTACAGTGCGTGCTAACATTGAACGTCTTGTTGGTGGTGCTGGTGAAGAAACAATCGTTGCCCGTGTAGGTGAAGGGATTGTAAGTACAATTGGTAGCTCTAAAAATCATTCGACAGTATTAGAAAATCCAGATTCAATTTCTCAAACTGTATTGTCAAAAGGACTGGACTCAGGTACAGCATTCGAAATTCTATCGATTGATATCGCGGACGTTGATGTCGGCAAAAATATCGGAGCAGAACTTCAAATTGAGCAAGCGCAAGCTGACAAAAATATCGCACAAGCAAAAGCTGAAGAACGTCGTGCAATGGCTGTAGCCAACGAACAAGAAATGGTTGCAAAAGTGCAAGAGATGAAAGCGAAAGTAGTAGAAGCAGAAGCTGAGGTACCTTTAGCTATGGCAGAAGCTCTTCGTACAGGTAATATTGGTATTATGGATTATATGAACTACAAAAATGTGCAGGCTGATACAAGCATGCGTGATTCAATTAGCAAGATCAATCAAGATTCACATGATAATACCAATGACAATCAATAAGTAATCGTCAACCATTAGGAGGGAGGCACTTCCATTGGAAGTAATCATCCTGTTCATAATATCAGCTATTATAAGTGCTTTTTTTAAGGATAAAAAACAAGGCAATAAGGAAGCGCCGAATAAAGGGCCTATTCAAAGACACCAAAATTCGGAACACCGTCAACCTATGCCTCGGAAAACAGGTCAATCGAGAAGTCTAGAAGATTATGCAAAAGAAGTTTTCCGTGATCTTGAAAGTAAATTCGGTGAGCAACCAAAAGTTGAAGTTGAAAAAGCAAAAGAAATTATCAAAGAAACAGTTGCGCCTACTTATGAGCGAGACACTCTTTCAGAAGGTACAAGGAATTTTGAAAACTCAAGATCGACTCGTCCTGCGATGTCTCGCGGAACAGAAACGCAGAAAAAAGTGAAACAAACTGATAAAAGCATGTTTAATTTTCCAAAAACAAAGAATCGATTAGCGCAATCAATTATAATGGCTGAAATTTTAGGTCCACCAAAATCGAAACGCTAATACATGACCCCCGCTCTCTTTGCATATGCTATAGAGAAGGGGGTTTTTGTATGTCGAAACGGCTATTTCAGCTACTGCCTCTTATCGAAATTGAAAACTTCCAAACGATCCAGTTAAGAGGGAAAATTACAATTCAAAAGATTTCTGAACAGCAAGTGGAATTTGTGCATGAAGGGTTTATTATTCATATCGGAGCGAAAGAGCTGCAAATCCAAGTGCTAAAGGACGAGCTCGTTGTTTTGAAATTGAATCAATTAGAAAGAATGACAATCGAAAAATGGCAGGAGAGTTAACTTGCAAAGGCATGGATGGAATAATCGTAAACTGGAGTTAGAAGTTACGCAAAATGATCGTCTACCTGGATTTCTTAGGGCTTTAGCAAAGGCGAACATACCTCTTAAAAAAGTTAAAACGACTAAACAATATGTAACATTTCAAACAACGCGTAAACATTTGCCGATGATTCGTAAACTAAGACGTAAATATCATATGAAAATTGCAATAGACTGGCTAGATGAAGAAGTTATTTTACGTAATGAGTGGATTGTGCATATAGGTTTATTATTATTATTTCTCGTACCATTATGCGCTTCACAATTTATTTGGTCTGTGGATATCGATGCATCCACTCCAGAGCAGGAGGAAGAGCTGCAAAAGAGTTTATATATATTGCAAATTTCACCGCCATTTTTAAAGCGTAAATTACAAGACGAAACAGTGATTAGACAGCAAATTTTGCAAGACCAGCGAGATTTATCTTGGGTGCATATTAATCAGCAAGGAAGTCATCTCACCTTTTCACCAATCCCTTCTCCTAAGTTAGATACTGAAATTGAAAAAAAAGAACAACCTAGCCACTTAATAGCAAAAAAGAGTGGTGTTATAACGCATTTTAATTTAACGAAAGGTGAACGCGTTGTAGAGGAAAATAAAGCCGTTTATACGGGTGATTTGCTCGTCACTGGTATATTGAAACAAGGTGAGAAAGAAATCGTCTACGGGGCTGAAGGAGAGGTATTTGCGGACTACTGGATTGAGGCGTCGTTCTCACTACCAAAAAAGATAGAGTATGAGGTAACGGGTGAACGACATTACGAGTTAAAGTGGAAAAAGGACAAGAAAAAAAAGGACGGTGACTGGAAAACGGTACAACTACCAAAATGGTTAGCCAAGTATGTTGACTTATCTGTCACTCAACAAAGTATAACAAGAGAACTTGTATTAGATGAAAAATCAGTTGAAAAAGTATTGCTACCACTGCTTCATCAAAAATATATCAATGAATTGCCATCTAAATCGGTTATGAAAAAGGAAAAACTTTTGCAGGTTGCTATTGATAATGATACAGTAAAAGGGAAAGTATTGTTTTTGGTAAATGAGAACATTGCAGTTAAACAAGCGATTTATCAAGGAGATTGAGCATGCTAGAACAACAACCTACCCAATTAAACGTGCAAGATCCTAACGAAGCAGTAATGCTTTTAGGTATATCAGATGTAAATATGAAATTGATTGAAACGGCTTTTAATGTGCAAATCATTACGCGTGGCGAAACAATTCATATTGTCGGTAATGAAAGCCAAAAAGACGATGCAACGAAGTTACTAGAACAATTATTAAAGGTTATTCGTAAAGGGATTAATATCAATCAGCGAGATGTCGCCACAGCAGTTGAAATGGCTAAAAATGGTACAATTGAATATTTTGCGGAGCTCTATGATGAAGTCATTGCCCGTAACACAAAAGGGAAAATGATTCGTGCAAAAACGATTGGTCAGCGTGAATATATTCAAGCAATTAGACACCGAGATTTAACTTTTTGTATCGGACCTGCTGGAACAGGAAAGACATATTTAGCAGTAGTAATGGCAACGCAAGCACTAAAAAACGGCAATGTGAAACGAATTATTTTAACGCGTCCTGCTGTAGAAGCTGGAGAAAGCTTAGGTTTCTTACCAGGAGATTTAAAGGAAAAAGTCGATCCGTATTTACGTCCTTTATATGATGCACTTCACGATATATTGGGCGCAGAACAAACGACGAGATTAATTGACCGAGGCACGATTGAAATTGCGCCACTAGCTTATATGCGTGGACGTACGCTAGATGATGCATTTGTCATTTTAGACGAAGCGCAAAATACAACAAAAGCACAAATGAAGATGTTCTTAACACGACTTGGTTTCGGGTCGAAAATGGTTATTACAGGCGATAAAACCCAAATTGACTTACCAAAAGGTGCAATATCAGGGTTAACAAATGCTGAAAATACTTTACAGAATGTGAAGGATATCCATTTTCAAATTCTTGAGCAAGCGGATGTCGTTCGTCATCCACTTGTAGCTAAAATTATTCAAGCTTATGAAGAAGAACAGTAATGTAATAAACTGCGCAACACTCAATTTATGGGTGTTGCGTTTTTTTTTTTTTATAAGAAATTTATCTTGTCGATTTAGTGTAGGTATTATTAATTATTTATAATTTTATTATTATTTATAGCGAAATAGATTATATTTTTTGTGAAAAAAATGTCAATTGTTGATATGATAGTCTATAGATAGGAGGTGGCTGTATGGATACTTTTATAAAAAAGTTAATGCAGTACTTTCGTTTTCCGGTATTACTTGCCATTATTTTAACAATCACGGGCATTTTGCAATTTTCACTAATGCTTGGGAATGTTAAGGGCGAACATTTCGACTTAAAACTTTTTCAATTATCGCCGGATACGATACGTTCGACGAAGACAGTAGAGGACACTGTAAAAACGGAGGAAGATAGAGAGCAGGCAGCTAGCGAGGTAAAGCCTATCTATCATTATTCTGAGGAAATTGCGAAAAATCGTGCATCGATGATTAAGTCGATTTTTGACTATGTTCTAGAAGTGAAAACGTCGATTGAAGATGGAAAAACTAAAAAAGAAAAAGAAGCTGTTATGCAAAGCCGTGTAGCAGAACTACGAGAAAAATTAGTTGCATTAAAAACAGATGGTCAAGGTCTACGGTTCACCGATCAAGAATTGACAGCTTTGCTTGAACAAGATAATGATTCTTTGCGATTAACACGTGATGAATTAACTTTACTTGTAAAAAAGCATTTGTCAGAACCTGTTCGAACTGAGCAAATAGTAGAGACAAAAGCAAAAATTGATAAAGAAATTCGGGAAAAACCTGAATTTCCAGAAAAAATTCGTGCAACACTTGTGTCAATTGGACGATTTTCTATAACAGAAACAGAAAAGGAAAATTCAGATTTAACAAGGGAACAAGTTGAACAAGCAAAGGCAAATGTTGATCCAACACGTATATTACAAGGGCAAATTATTGTACAAGAAGGACAAGTGATTGATCGTGATGTTTTCCGAGAATTAGAGTTAACGGGTATGCTAGCTGATCATACATCAACTAAACCGATAATTGGCCTATTCTTACTAATCATATTACAAATGGCTTTCTTCTTTGCACTGTTCAGTAATTGGAAGGCGGATAAAAAGACAAAAGTCCGTGATCTAATCATTACAGTAACAATTTATTTGCTATCAATTGTCGTGATGGAGTTGTTGAGTCTTATTAAGGACGAATTTGAAGTTATGATAGGGTTCCTTTACCCGGTTGCGATGGCACCAATGCTTATTAGATTACTAGTTAATGAGCGGATCGCAATTATTATAACGATTATGACGGCAGTTGCAGCAGGCGTCATATTCCAGGAAGGTTATGCTACAGTAATTCAAATGGAAGTATCTTTATATATTATTTTTGGTGGATTAAGTAGCTTGTTTTTCAATAAAGGAATTGAAAAACGTTCACGTATTTTACAGACGAGTACAGGTATTGCTATAGTAAATGCGACTTTTATCGGCTTTTATTTATTATTAACGCAATCTACATATGGAATGACGGAACTTGCATATTATTTAGTTGCTTCCATCGTTTCTGCCTTATTGTCGGGAGCACTTACTTTAGGATTATTACCATTTATCGAATCGGCATTCGGTATTCTATCATCCTTTAGATTAATAGAGTTATCAAGTCCAAATCATCCATTATTAAAAAAGATTTTAGTAGAAACACCTGGTACTTATCATCACAGTGTAATGGTAGCGAATCTTGCCGATGCTGCCTGTGAAGCCATTGGAGCGGATGGCTTGCTTGCAAGAGTAGGTTGCTATTATCATGATATTGGAAAGACAAAAAGGCCAGGTTTTTTCGTTGAAAACCAAATAGGAGCGATAAATCCTCATGATAGCTTGCCATCAGAAACGAGTCGAGATATTATTATCGCGCATGCTGAAGATGGAGCCAAGATGTTAGAAGCTCATAAAATGCCAAAAGAAATTATCGACATTGCAAGACAACATCATGGGACAAGCCTTTTGAAGTTCTTTTATTACAAAGAGAAGGAAAAAAATCCTGCTGTAATTGAATCTAATTATCGTTACCCTGGACCGAAGCCACAAACGAAAGAAATTGCTATAATAAGTGTAGCGGATAGTGTAGAGGCTGCTGTTCGTTCGATGAAAGAACCAAATGCTGAAAAAATTCAGAAGCTGGTTCATGCCATTGCGCAAGACAAATTACTGGATGGACAATTTGATGAATGTGATCTTTCCGTCCGGGAATTAAAAAAGATTGAAGCAGTTTTTTGTGAAACGCTAAATGGTATCTTCCATTCACGTATCGAATATCCGAAGCCAAAATAAGCCTAGGAGGCAAATTATATGAGTTTGAATATTGATTTTTTAGATGAAACATCAAAAATAAAGGATTCTGATATCGAGCTAGTAGAGAAATTACTACAACACGCTGCTACAGTTGAACATATTGAAGATGAAACAGAGTTATCCGTGACATTTGTTACGAATGAAGCAATCCATGAAATTAACCGTCAATATCGCCAAAAAGATGCACCAACAGATGTTATCTCCTTTGCCCTTGAAGAAATGGGAGAAGGAGAAGTGGAAATTATTGCTGAAGGCATGACACGTATTTTAGGTGATATTATTATTTCAATCGATCGTACACAAGAACAAGCGAATGAATACGGACATTCATTTGAACGAGAATTAGGCTTTTTAGCTGTTCATGGCTTTTTACATTTACTTGGCTATGATCATATGGAGCCTGAAGATGAAATAGTAATGTTTGGCAAACAAGATGAAATTCTTGAATCTTACGGCTTAAGCCGTGATGCTAATGAACGTCAGTAAATTTCTGAAATCATTTCAGTATGCACTTCAGGGGATATTGTATGCATTTAAAGAACAGAATTTTCGCTTCCACGTGTTAGCAGCCATCGTTGTTATTAGCGTAGGTTTGCTAACAGGACTATCTCAAATGGAGTGGTTTGTGATAATTATTGTTATTGCTATTATGCTTACCCTTGAAATGATTAATACGGCTATTGAGCGAGTAGTCGATCTTACTACAACAGAAATACACCCTCTTGCCAAACAGTCGAAAGATCTTGCTGCAGGTGCTGTACTTGTATTTGCTTGTGCAAGTGCTATAATCGGGATACTCATCTTTTTGCCTAAGTGGATGAATTATTTTACATGAGGTGATTCTTATGGACAAACATCAATTAATAGAAGAGTCAAAACTAGGACGCGAATATGCCCATGTCCCTTATTCAAAATTTAAAGTCGGTGCATCTCTACTAACAAAAGACGGTAAAGTTTACCGTGGATGCAATATTGAAAATGCAAGTTACAGTATGACAAATTGTGCAGAACGTACTGCTATTTTTAAGGCTATTTCAGAAGGCGAAAATGAATTCACTGCGCTAGCTGTTGTTGCAGATACAGAAGGACCATGCTCACCATGTGGGGCTTGTCGCCAAGTTATTGCTGAATTTTGTACACCAGATATGCCAGTTTACTTAACAAATTTAAAAGGCGATGTTCAAGAAACCACAGTTCGCGAACTTTTACCAGGTGCCTTTACACCGGAGGATTTAAGGAATGCAGGAAAATAATCAATTCAAATCAGGCTTTATTTCAATTATTGGTAGACCAAACGTAGGGAAATCAACGTTTCTAAATCGTGTTATAGGTCAGAAAATCGCCATTATGAGTGATAAACCACAAACAACACGAAACAAAGTACAAGGTGTTTTAACACAAGATGATAGCCAAATGGTATTCATTGATACACCAGGGATTCATAAACCAAAACATAAATTGGGAGAATTCATGTTAAAAGTGTCTAAAAACACTTTGCGAGAAGTTGATGTCATTATGTTCATGGTCAACGCAACTCAAAAGTTAGGTAAAGGGGATCAGTTCATTTTAGAAATGCTTGAAGGTAACGAAACACCTGTCTTTTTAGTAATCAATAAAATCGACCAAGTGCACCCTGATAACTTATTGCACACAATTGAAGATTATAAAGCTGAATATGATTTTGCTGAGATTATTCCAATTTCTGCGCTAGATGGTAATAATGTTGATCGTTTGCTTGAAACAATCACAAAATATTTACCAGAAGGACCTCAATATTACCCAGCTGATCAAGTAACAGACCATCCAGAGCGCTTTATCATTTCAGAATTAGTACGTGAAAAAGTATTGCACTTAACACGTGAAGAGATTCCACATTCAATCGCAGTGCAAGTGGATAAAATTGCAAAAGATGAAGAAAAAGATATGATACGTGTAATGGCTACAATTATTGTAGAACGCGATTCGCAAAAAGGGATTGTCATTGGTAAACGAGGTGCTCTTTTGAAAGAAGTCGGAATCCGTGCACGTAAAGACATAGAAATGCTTTTAGGCAGTAAAGTGTACTTAGAACTTTGGGTCAAAGTACAAAAAGACTGGCGTAACAAATCTTCTCAATTACGTGATTTTGGTTTCCGAGAAGACGAATATTAAGTTGGGGATGTGAAGACAATTGCTGAATAAATGGGAAGGCATTGTCTTAAAAACACAACCATATGGCGAGACCAATAAAATAGTCACGTTTATGACGCGAGAAGCTGGAAAGGTGACGGCTATGGCTCGCGGTGCGAAAAAACCATCAAGCCGTTTAGCCTCAGTTACACAACCTTTTACATATGGTTCCTTTTTAATACAACAAGGACGTGGGATGGGGACAGTGCAACAAGGTGAACCTATTGAATCAATGCGTCATATTCGTGAAGATATTGTAGCGACCGCCTATGCTAGTTATGCAGTTGAACTTGTCGACCGTTTGATTGAATCAGAAAAAGCTGAACCTTATGCTTTTGAAGTATTAGTGCAAGCATTGCGTGCCATTGAAGAAGGTTACGACCCAGAAGCCATCTCTTTGTTTGTGGAATGGAAAATGCTCCCCTTTACTGGTGTGCAACCAATATTGCATGAATGTGCAAGTTGTAGTGCTGTTGATGGAGAATTTGCATTTTCATTTACACAAGGGGGCTTCCTTTGTCATCGTTGCTTCCACCAAGATCCGTATATAATACGCCTTTCACCAACTCAGTTAAAGCTTATTCGAATGTTTTACAGTGTACCTATTGAAAAGATAGGGAAACTGACGTTAAAAAAAGAAACAAAGAAATTTATTAAAAAAATTATCACAACAATTTATGAGGAACAAACAGGTCTGCGCTTAAAATCAAAAGCATTCATTGAGCAGCTTGAAAGAACCCCTCAACTATTCGGAGCAAATTTTGAATCTAAAAAAGAAGCATCCGAAGAAATAGAAAACCCACAAGCTAACGAGGATTAGTCAGCTTGTGGGTTTTTGTTTGTTTTAGACGATAAAATGATTTTCTAAGGACTTGAATATTCTGCTAAATAACAATCAACTGAGTTAGTGCAACAATCATTGCCGTTAGTACAACAATCAACTGGGTTAGTGCAACAATCATGAAAGATAGTACAACAATCAATTGAGTTAGTGCAATAATCATTTATCGCGCCTTCAGCATTTAAGTAAGATATCCAGCTTCAGGCGCTAGACTCTCGAGGTCACTTTCACTTTCTCGGACAAAAGCTGAAAAGACGCTTTTGATTCGAAAGTTCCAGTGCTTGTCGAGTCTGAACGAGCGCCTTCAGCATTTAAGATTAAAATTCAAGATGTTTTGCGATATAACCTTTAACATCGGTAATCGGCATACGAACTTGTTCCATAGAATCGCGGTGACGTACTGTTACTTGACCGTCATCTACTGAGTCGAAGTCGTATGTGATACAGAATGGTGTACCAATTTCATCTTGGCGACGGTAGCGTTTACCGATTGATTGAGATTCGTCATAATCCACTGGGAATTCTTTACGAAGATCAGCCCAAACGTCATTAGCTTGCTCTGCTAATTTTTTTGAAAGTGGTAAGACAGCTGCTTTGAATGGTGCTAAAGCAGGGTGGAAACGAAGAACTGTACGTTTGTCGTCGTTTTCTAATTCTTCCTCATCATATGCATCACATAAGAATGCAAGTGTTACACGGTCTGCTCCTAATGATGGTTCGATACAATATGGTACATAGCGTTCGTTCGTAACTGGATCGATATAAGTGAAATCTTCACCTGAATGTTCCATATGACGTTTTAAATCAAAGTCTGTACGAGATGCTACACCCCAAAGTTCGCCCCAACCGAATGGGAATTGGAATTCGATGTCCGTTGTTGCATTTGAGTAGTGAGAAAGTTCATCGTCTGCGTGATCACGTAGGCGCATGCTGCTTTCAGACATACTTAAGTTTAATAACCAGTTTTTACAGAAGTCTTTCCAGTAAGCATGCCACTCTAATTCAGAACCTGGTTTACAGAAGAATTCAAGTTCCATTTGTTCGAATTCACGGGTACGGAAAGTAAAGTTCCCTGGTGTAATTTCGTTACGGAAAGATTTACCTACTTGTGCAATACCGAATGGTGTACGTTTACGCATTGAACGTTGAACGTTTTTGAAATTCACGAAAATACCTTGTGCTGTTTCAGGACGTAGGAAAATTTCGTTTGTTGAAGATTCAGTTACACCTTGGAATGTTTTGAACATCAAGTTGAATTGACGGATGTCAGTAAAATCTTGTTCGCCACAATCTGGACATTTCACGTCATATTCACTCATTACTTCAGCCATTTTATCTAATGGTAAACCATCTACGATAATTTCTTGACCTTGTGCTAATGCAGCATCTTCGATTAATTTATCTGCACGGTGGCGAGATTTACATTTTTTACAGTCAACCATTGGGTCATTGAAGTTACCAACATGACCAGATGCTACCCAAGTTTTTGGATTCATTAGGATAGCGGCGTCAAGACCAACATTATATTGTGATTCTTGTACGAATTTTAGCCACCATGCTTTTTTTACGTTGTTTTTTAGTTCTACACCAAGTGGGCCGTAATCCCAAGTGTTTGCTAATCCGCCGTAGATTTCAGATCCAGGGAATACGAATCCACGATGTTTTGCTAAGCTAACGATATTTTCCATTGATTTTGCCATGAAAATCCCTCCATAAAGTAATTTAAAATAAGAAAGCACCCGTCTCCGGGCACAATGCCCGGGGACGAGTGCGTAATGACCCGCGGTTCCACCCCGATTGACTAAGACCAAACTTAGTCCTCTTTAAAAAAATTAGCTCCCGGCTGCCGTTTCTCATTTCGTGTAGGCTTTCACGATCCCTACTCTCTATGTTTTGAAATGATACTTATTTTCCGTTCATCGCCTATATGATTTGAACACATTGTAACATGCGTTTCTTTTCTTAGCAATATACATTGAAATAGTATATAATTATTAAGTATTGAGTATAACACTTTTTGAGGCGGTGAGTCCAATAGAACTCAACAAACGTCAGGATGAGATCTTAGAAATTGTTAAAGGAAACGGCCCTATAACGGGAGAACAAATTGCTGAGCGGCTTTCACTGACTAGAGCGACACTAAGACCAGATCTAGCCATACTAACAATGGCAGGTTATTTAGATGCTAGACCACGTGTGGGTTATTTTTATTCTGGTAAAAAAACAGGTCAAGCTGTTATAGATAGCATGATGAATATGAAAGTGAAAGATTTCCAGTCGATTCCAATTGTAGTATCTGAGAATATTTCAGTATATGATGCCATCTGTCAGATGTTTCTAGAAGACGTTGGAACTCTTTTTGTTGTAGACAAAAACGCATTCTTGACAGGTGTCCTATCAAGGAAAGACTTACTTCGCACAAGTATTGGAAATCAGGACTTAAATAACATTCCAGTACATATTATAATGACAAGAATGCCTAATATTGCATTTTGTATGAAGTCAGATGGATTGATTCAAGCTGCCAATAAGCTTATTGAAAGACAAATTGATGCGTTACCTGTCGTCCTTGAACATCCAGATGGCTACGAAGTCATAGGTCGGCTAACAAAAACAAATATTACGCGAGCATTTTTATCGCTTGCTGATAATCATGATTTGTGAGGTGATGCGTTCAATGAATAAATTAGCCGTATTTATCGTTTCTGATTCAGTTGGAGAGACAGGAGAACTTGTCACAAAAGCTGCAATCAGCCAATTCAGACCTGGTATGCAGGATACTTTTTTGAAGCGTTTCCCTCATGTAGAGAGTTTGGAACAGTTAAAAGAAATCGTTCATTTAGCTACTGAACAGGGTGCCATAATCGTCTATACACTTGTAAAAGAAGAAATGCGTTCTTATGTACAACATCTAAGTGACAACATGTTTGTTCCGGCGATTGATTTAATGGGACCACTAATGGGGAAATTGGAAGAAACTTTGAAAATTGAGCCTGTAGAAGAGCCGGGATTAGTACGAAAATTAGATGATGATTATTTTAAAAAGATTGAAGCAATTGAATTTGCAGTTAAATACGATGATGGTAGGGATCCTAGAGGCTTATTACTAGCGGATATAGTGCTTGTAGGAGTTTCACGTACATCAAAAACTCCATTATCTCAGTATTTAGCCCATAAGCGTTTTAAAGTTGCAAACGTACCACTCGTTCCCGAAGTTGAGCCACCCGAAGAATTATTCTTAGTGGATTCTCAAAAATGTTTTGGGCTTGTAATTTCGCCTGAAAAGTTGAATAATATAAGAAAAGAGCGTTTGATTGCACTTGGATTGAACGACGGTGCGAATTACGCAAAACTTGATCGAATTAATGAAGAAATTGTACATTTCCGAAAAGTAGTCGATCGCATCGGGTGTCATGTCATTGATGTGACAAACCGCGCTGTAGAAGAGACTGCAAATGATATACTTCATCGCATTCAATTATCGAAAAAGTGATATAAGTATGCAAGCCGCCCCGTATCTGGGGAGGTTTTTTTGTTTGTATATACAAAAAAGTGATAGATTTTTCAAGTGAAATGTTTTATAATAAAGAATTGTGGTAAAAATGTATGTAAGTATTTTTACCTTGCCATAATAAAATATAAAATTTTATGTCGAAATATGCAGGACTTTTAATGATTATCTCGAATTCAGTTATTAGCAAGTAAAGATGGTGATGGAATGGCTCAAAGAATACCTGAAGAAATTATTGAACAAATTCGTTCACAGGCAGATATAGTTGATGTCATCAATGATTATGTGCAGTTGACGAAGCGAGGCAGAAACTGGTTTGGTTTATGTCCGTTTCATGGTGAATCAACACCTTCTTTTTCTGTTTCAACAGATAAACAAATATTCCATTGCTTTGGTTGCGGAGCTGGAGGGAACGCCATTACATTCTTGATGGATATCGATCATATTCCATTCCAAGAGGCGGTCGCTAAGCTAGGTGATCGTGTGGGCGTTCATGTAGAGGTATCAACTACTGAGGAACAAACGCACCCTATTTCTAAAGAAGAAGGGCGGATGAAAGAAGCTCATGCTTTTGCTGCTGAATATTATCAGCACCTCCTCCTCAATACTGAGGAAGGAGAAAAAGCTCTTATATATTTGCAACAAAGAGGATTTACAAAGGAACTTATAGAATCTTATGGCATTGGCTGGTCCTTGCCGCATTGGGATTCGCTTACTCAGCTGTTAAAACGAAAAGGTTTCGAATTAGCAGAAATGGAACAATGTGGACTCATCATTCAAAAGGAAGATGGTTCAGGATGGTTTGACCGCTTTCGGGAAAGAATAATGTTTCCTATAAAAGATGAGAGCGGGAGAATAATCGCTTTCTCAGGACGGATAATAGACAATACTGGAGAAGACGCCAAGTATTTGAATAGTCCAGAATCACCCATTTTCCATAAAGGGCAAATCCTATATAATTTAGATCAGGCTCGACCGATTATTCGTAAAGAGCGAAAGATTGTATTATTTGAAGGCTTTATGGATGTTCTATCAGGTAAAAAGGCAAATGTTCATAATTCTGTTGCTACAATGGGAACAGCACTTACGATGCAACATTTGAACAAGATAAAACGTCTAGCTGAACGTATCATTGTTTGTTATGACGGTGATAAAGCTGGCTGGGAGGCTGCTAAGCGAGCTGCGGAAATGTTACACGCAGAAAAGTTGAAAGTAGATGTGGCAGTACTCCCAACAGGACTTGACCCGGATGACTATATAAAGCAGTTTGGAGAAGACTCTTTTAAATCTAAGATTATTGAAGAACCGCTAAGTTATATAGCATTTATGCTAATGTTTGCTAGAAGAAATAAAAACTTCCAATTTAATAATGATATATTGCAATATGTGGATGAAGCCTTGAACTATTTAGTTGGAGGAATATCACCAATTGAGAAAGAATTATATATAAAGCAAATATCAACAGAAACGAATATTTCAGAAGACACGCTAAACATGCAACTCCGCCAAAAGGAAGGACAGATTGCTCAAAACTCAAAAAGACAAGAGCAGCAACAACAACAGTCCCCTTTGCCGCAAATGAAGCTCCCTAAAAAGAAAATCACAGCGATAGACCGTGCTGAAAGATTACTCCTAGCACACATGTTACATAACATTGACGTTGTTGATCGTGTACGTTTAGCGGAGCAAGAACCATTTGTAAGAGATGATTATTTAGCGGTCTATGTACATCTCATTGGTTTCTATGAAAACCATCAGAAATCAGATTATCAGCGATTCGCTGAAGTTCTAGAAGATAGTGAATTACGAAAAATTGCAATGGAAGCAGCTTTAGCAGATCGTGATCCAGAGCATCTCGAAGAAGAGATCGCGGATTGCTTGAAACAAGTTCAAAAGTATAAAATTGAGCAGCAGATTCAAGATAAGAATCACGCATTAAAAGAAGCGGAGAAGATGCATGATTTCGGAAATGCATTAAAGCTTTCACAAGAAGTAATTGATTTAAGAAAATCGTTATCGGCAATGTGATGCGGATTCGGTTGTTGAAGGAGGAAATACCTATGGCAGACAAGTCTAAAAATATTAAACCAGTGGTTGAACATGAACATACACTAGAAGAAGCAAAAAAACTTTTAGTAGATTCGGGTAAAAAGAATGGTGAATTAACTTACCTAGAAATTGCAGATAAACTACAATCCTACGAAATGGAAGCGGATCAGGTAGAAGAATTTATCGAGCAATTAGAATCTAAAGGTATTGAACTTGGTGGTAAAGACGGTGATGAGGAAAATCTTGATCGTCTATTAAAAGGTAGTGCAGCTGAAGAGACGTTTGACTTAAATGATTTAAGCGTACCTCCAGGTGTTAAAATCAATGACCCTGTAAGAATGTACCTAAAAGAAATTGGTCGCGTAGATTTATTAAGTGCTAAAGAAGAAATTGCACTTGCTGAACGCATAGAGCAAGGTGATGACGAAGCACGTAAGAGATTAGCTGAAGCCAACTTACGACTTGTAGTAAGTATCGCTAAACGTTATGTTGGTCGTGGTATGCTATTCCTTGATTTAATACAAGAAGGTAATATGGGTCTTATCAAAGCGGTTGAAAAATTTGACTATCGCAAAGGATTCAAATTTAGTACGTATGCAACTTGGTGGATTCGCCAAGCTATTACACGTGCAATTGCTGACCAAGCAAGAACAATCCGTATTCCAGTGCACATGGTAGAAACAATTAATAAACTAATTCGTGTACAACGACAACTTTTACAAGATTTAGGTCGTGAACCATCTCCTGAAGAAATCGGAGAAGAAATGGACTTAACTCCTGAAAAGGTTCGTGAAATCCTGAAAATCGCACAAGAACCAGTTTCACTTGAAACGCCAATCGGTGAAGAAGATGATTCACACTTAGGAGACTTTATCGAAGACTCAGAAGCGCAATCACCATCTGATCATGCAGCTTATGAATTACTAAAAGAACAATTAGAAGATGTACTTGATACATTAACTGATCGTGAAGAAAATGTATTACGTTTACGTTTTGGTTTAGACGACGGGCGTACTCGTACACTTGAAGAAGTAGGGAAAGTATTTGGCGTTACACGTGAACGTATTCGTCAAATCGAAGCGAAGGCACTAAGAAAATTGCGCCATCCTTCTAGAAGCAAACGTTTAAAAGACTTCTTAGAATAGTCCTTAAGGCACTCCTTTCCAGGGGTGTCTTTTTTATATAAATAGGGTAAAATTATGGATGAAATTGGTTTTTTAGTTGGGGGAATACTAGATGAAGAATCAACGAAAAGAAACAATCCTTAATGAAATCTTATTTTGGAAAGAAAATAACTTATTACCGGAACATTATTGCGATTTTTTATCCACCTTATATGCGGAAGGGGAAGAGTTAGCTTCTACTGAACTCAAAATTGGCTCCAAAAATGCTATTCTTTCAAAAGAGCGTTCTAACAAACTATTGGTAATGGGTTTATTAGGAGTAAGTACAATCTCCTTACTTGTTCTTTTATTTTTAATGAGCGCGAAATTTGTCATTTTACCTATTACTATTGTATCTATTGCAATCGTTAGTTTACTAGTTTACGTTTTTAAATTTGCATCACAAAAAGGTGTTTTATCCACATTCGCATTTGCCGCGGCAGCGCTATTATTACTCGGAACCTCAGTTAGAATTGTGGAAGTCTACTTACCAGATAGCCCACAAGCAATGCATATGGCGCTTATATCAAATTGTGTGTTATGGCTAATTTCAGGTAAATGGATGAAACTAATCTACTTTTTAATATCTGGAGCAGGTGGATTATTAATTATTTTTACATACATATTTTTCTTCTAATATTTTCATATTTTCTCGTTAAATGCGTTTTATTCTATGAATATACATTTTACTTCTGTATAATCTAATGTGTAAGCGTATTCACAAAGGGGAGTGATTGTATGAATTTTGATCTTACATCAGAACAGCAAATGATTCGCAAAACAATGAAGGAGTTTGCTGATGAAGTGGTAGCACCGGGAGCAATTGAACGCGATCGCACGAAAGTTTTTCCAAAGGAGATTTTCAAACAGCTTGCTGACATGGGGATGATGGGTTTGCCGTTTGAAGAAGAGTACGGAGGAGCAGGAGCAGACACAACGAGCTTTGCCATTGTGACTGAAGAATTGAGCCGAGCATGTGCCTCTACAGGTATTACATATTCCGCTCATATTTCACTAGGTGGAGCTCCACTGCACTTATTTGGTACAAAAGAGCAAAAGGAAAAATATTTAGCACCTATTTGCACAGGAGAATCATTAGGGGCATTCGGATTAACAGAACCAAATGCTGGATCTGATGCCGGAGGTACTGAAACACAAGCAAAAGAAGAAGGGCAAGATTTCGTTATAAATGGTAGCAAAGTGTATATTACTAACGCTAGCTATGCCAAACATTTAGCCTTAACTGCTATTACAGATATAAAAGATGGAAAAAAAGAAATTAGCGCCATTATTGTTCCGACAGATGCGGAGGGTTTTACCGTTTTAGATCGTTACGAAAAAATGGGCTTAAATGCATCAAATACAACAGAACTAATTCTTGAAAATGTACGTGTACCGCAAGAAAACTTACTTGGTAAAAAAGGTAATGGCTTCCGTCAATTCCTTGTCACACTAGACGGTGGACGAATTGGTATTGCAGCTATGGCAGTGGGAATCGCTCAGGCTGCTTTCGAGCGAGCGCTCAGTTACTCAAAAGAACGCAAGCAATTTGGTCAAACGTTATCTTCTTTCCAAGTGACACAATTTAAACTTGCAGATATGGCGATGAAAATAGAATTGGCTAGAAATATGGTATATAAGGCATCTTGGTTAAAAGACGAGGGTAAACCTTTTACAAAAGAGGCAGCTATGGCAAAGTTATATGCGTCGGAAGTAGCTATGGAAATTACTAATCAAGCGATTCAGATTCACGGTGGCTACGGCTACATGAAAGAATATGAAGTTGAGCGCTATATGAGGGATGCAAAACTGCTAGAAATTGGAGAAGGAACCTCTGAAGTACAAAGAATGGTAATAGCTCGTCAAATTGGATGTTAATGTGACGAATATGGCAATTTTGTCACATTCGGCCGAAAAACTACCCTTTAGGTCTTTTCGTTTTCAATAGAATGAAGTACAATATTAAGTGTTGACTGATTCTATTTAATTAGAAGTAAGACTGAACTTATGAGGAGGGTTATTTGATGAAAAAGAATCCGATTATTCCGTACATCTTAATTATGGCTTTTGGTATCGGTTTGATTTTCTTCATGTCTCTTGATGGAGCAGACAAAAAAGAAGAAATCGCAAAAGGCGATGAAACTAAAACTGAAGAATCTGCTAAAGGTGAAGAAGCAGCAGGTGAATTTGACCCTGAAGCATTCGCTGCAAGCAAATGTATCTCTTGCCACGGTGAAAACCTAGAAGGCAGTATGGGACCAAACCTACATGGTACTGGTTTATCAGCTGATGATGTTAAAGGTATTCTTCAAAACGGTAAAGGCGCTATGCCTGGTGGTTTAGTACCAGCAGAAAACCTTGATGCTATGGCTAAATATATCGCTGATTTGAAATAATTAAATCACTATATATGCAAGAGCCCTTATTCTCCTTAGAGGATAAGGGTTTTTCTATGCAAAAATGCATATTTTCGTTACAATACAACTTGAAAGGAGGCTTCTGCCATGAACGCACAAAAACTATCAAAACGTCTAGAAACCGTTGCAAAATTCGTTCCACAAGACGCTATAGTAGCTGATATTGGTAGTGACCATGCTTATTTACCATGCTACCTTGTACATAACAATATCGCCAAGAGCGCTATTGCAGGCGAAGTAGTAAAGGGCCCTTATGAATCAGCATGTCATGAAGTCCAAAAAGAACAACTAACAACTAAAATCACTGTAAGACTTGCAGACGGCCTCGCAGCCATCGAACCAGGGGACGGCGTTACAGCCATCACAATTGCTGGAATGGGTGGGCCACTAATCACGTCAATTTTAGAAAAACATCCCTTGGCACTAGAAGGTGTCGAGCGTCTAATTCTACAGCCAAATATACACGCAAAAGTCATTCGTGAATGGGCATTACAAAATAGTTGGAAAATTATCGATGAAGTTATCATTTTAGAGGACGAAAAAATTTATGAAATCCTTGTATTAGAACGAGGAGAAATGAATTTAAGCGAACTTGAAAAGCTATTAGGTCCAGTATTAATACAACAACACTCAGAAGTCTTCCATAGTAAATGGACAAGAGAAGTTGAACAATGGGGACATGTTCGCGAAGCCTTACAAAAAGCCGAGCAAACACCCGAAATCTTAGAGAAATCAGCTGAGTTAGCACATCTAATTGAAGCAGTTGGGGAGGTACTGAAGCGATGAAAAAAACCAATGGTCAAGAAATCATTCAGCTGTTCGAAAGTTGGTCTCCCAAAAAATTAGCTGCAATGGACAATGATCCAATCGGTCTTCACGTCGGTAACCTAAACAAACCTGTCACAAAAGTTCTAGTCACACTTGATGTCAATGATATGGTTGTGGATGAAGCAATTGCAGCTGGTTGTGAACTTATCATCGCTCATCACCCACCTATTTTCCGAAAGCTCTCAACACTCCGAACAGATACACCACAAGGAAAGCTATTCGAAAAATTAATTAAAAATGATATCGCAGTGTATGTTGCCCACACAAATTTGGATGTTGCTGAAGGCGGTGTAAACGATTTACTTGCTGAAGCGCTGGGCTTACAAAATTATGAGGTACTAGTACCAACATATAGTGAAGAAATGTTTAAGTTAGCAGTCTTTATACCAGTCGAACATGCAGATCAACTTCGAGAGACACTTGCTAAAGCTGGAGCAGGACAAATTGGAAACTACGACTCATGTAGCTACACAATGCAAGGAGAAGGACGTTTCCGAGCACTTTCAGGAGCAACACCTTTCACCGGTGAAGTAGGCGAATTACACATTGAACAAGAAATTAAAATTGAAGTCGTTGTCCCTAAATCAATCAAAAATAAAGTGCTTCGCGCAATGCTAAACAGCCATCCATATGAAGAACCGGCTTATGATGTTATTCCGCTAGAGACACCAGCAAAAGAAATGGGACTTGGTCGTATTGGTAAACTACCATCATCAATGACACTTAAACAATTTGCAGAGCATGTGAAAGTATCCTTACAAGTTCCTGCTGTACGCGTAGTAGGCGATCTTACATCAAGTGTTTCAAAAATTGCAGTACTTGGCGGAGATGGTAACAAATATATCCACTCAGCAAAACGTGCTGGAGCAGATGTATATGTAACTGGTGATATGTATTTCCATGTTGCACAAGACGCAGAAGCAATCGGGCTTCAAATTGTAGATCCAGGCCACCATGTTGAAAGCGTTATGAAGGTAGGCGTAGCCGATAAAATGCAAAACCTATGCCAACAACAAAAACTAGCTTGTGAATTTATCCCATCTAAAATCTCAACTGAACCATTCAAATTCGTTTGATTCTAGATAAAAAATGAAAAGTGACTTCTGCCAAAAGTAGTTTTGGTAGGAGTTTTTTTGTTGCGTCGGATTAAGAGAGGGTTGCAGAGAGAAAAGTCGCTTGAGTATCATTAAAGAGGCTGTGAGAAGCGCCAAAGCAACAAACCCTTGAAGTAGCCAAAATCCCCACAACAAACGCCAGACTACAGCACACAATAAAAAAGCCCCTGATGCAAACTTTCAACATCAAGGGACTCATCAAAATTATTTCGAAGTTGGATATGGAGCGATTTTAACAACCGGTTTCGGCGTTTTAATTTTGGGTAAGATTTTATCAAGTGTAACAGAGCGCTCTATA
This sequence comes from Viridibacillus sp. d25.2, assembly GCF_055456015.2. Classification (NCBI taxonomy): domain Bacteria; kingdom Bacillati; phylum Bacillota; class Bacilli; order Caryophanales; family Caryophanaceae; genus Viridibacillus; species Viridibacillus sp. d25.2. Next base: position 1,528,025 of record NZ_CM196652.1, read on the forward strand.
TTGTGAGTCTCTGGATCCGCAGGGTCGAATTGGTCTAAGAATTTGATTACTTCTTTGACAATTGGTGTTGGTGTAGAGGCACCGGCTGTAACACCTACAGTATTAACTCCTTTCAACCACTCTAATTTCAATTCAGAAAGATCTGCGATACGATAAGATTTTGTATGCGCAATTTCTTCTGAAACTTGCGTTAGGCGGTTAGAGTTATTACTTTTTGGATCTCCAACTACTATTAATAAATCAGTTGCACCGGCTTGCTTAGCAACAGCTTCTTGGCGAACTTGAGTCGCAAGACAAATTTCTTTATGGACTTCGATATTTGGAAATTTTTCTTCCAAACGTTTCATTAAATGTGCAACATCCCATTGACTCATTGTCGTTTGGTTTGTTACAAGTAATTTTTCGCGATGTAATTGTAATTGATCAATATCTTCAATAGATTGCACTAAATGTACATGATCAGGAGCAACACCAATGGCACCTTCTGGCTCAGGGTGTCCTTTTTTCCCGATATAGATAATGTCATAGCCTTCTTGTGATTTTTCGGCTATTAAATCATGGGTTACAGTTACGTCAGGGCATGTAGCATCAATTGACACTAAGCCTTTTTGACGTGCAATTTCACGAATTTCAGGCGAAACACCGTGAGCTGTGAAAATGACTGTCCCTTTATCAACTTTGTCTAAAATGTCTTTGCGGTTTTCACCGTCAAGAGTAATAATTCCATCTTGTTCAAATGCGTCCGTTACATGTTTATTATGAACGATCATTCCGAGAATATAGATAGGCCTAGGTAATGTTTTGTCTAATGCAGCGTTACGTGCGATGACCATAGCATCAACAACACCATAGCAATATCCTCGTGGCGTAATTTTAGTTACTTGCATGATCCGAACTCCCTTCATTGCTCGTTAAATACCATTATAACGGACAGCCCGACTATATACAAAGAATCGGTCACTATTTTACTTTAAAATGGTGGTTGGAATATGCGAGGAGTGGAAGGTCTAGGTGTACTAGGGATGGAAGTACTTTGTTCTGGTGCAGAATTACTCCTTCCTAGATCACTTCCTTGAGAGCGTGATTCTTGGCGAGGGGTAGCTCCTTCTAAACTAGCCCCTTCCCCACCTGTTGAAGGAATTGATTTAAAACCTTTATATAATCTATAAAGTGCAGGCAAGTTTTGGAACATGGGCGAAATTTGTTTGAAAATAGGCGTGAACTGTTGCGCTGTAGACATAAACTTATCAGCAGTTGCCAAATATTGATCCATCCTTGCCAAACCACCAACTGCACCAGCAGCGTTTGCAACACCAGCAGCCCCAGGTCCAGCAGCAGCAGCGGCTCTACCTAGCATGCCAGCAGCCCCAGGTCCAGCAGCAGCAGCGGCTCTACCAAACATACCAGCAGCTCCAGGTCCAGCAGCGGCAGCGGCCCTACCAAACATACCAGCAGCTTCAGGACCAGCAGATGCAGCAGCTCTACCAAACATGCCAGCAGCACTAGGCCCAGCAGCGGCTCTACCAAACATACCGGCAGCACTAGGCCCGGCTGCAGCAGCACCTCCAGCTCGCGATAAACCTTGCGCAAATGGATAAAATGATGAATAGCGCATTAATGATCTCCTTTCTACTTGGTATTTGCACATTTTTATCAAGAATAGCCACTATTTTTAAAAAATAATGGTCGCCTTGAATTGACGTACGTTCTATTAATAGATATCATATGCAAATGGTCTACTAAATGTACGAATCATGTTACAATGAGGTAAGTAAGTTAGGAGGGACAATTATGTCCAAATATACAGATTACAATTTTCAACCTTTTTTGCAAGATGCAATTAAGAAATTAGGTTTCACAGAACCGACACCTATCCAAAAGGAAATAATTCCTTTGGTGTTAAAAGGGAAAAGTGCTATCGGTCAAGCACATACAGGTACAGGGAAAACACATAGTTTCCTTATTCCAATCGTAGAGCGAATCCGTGCAGATAAAGAGGAAGTGCAAGCGGTTATTGCTGCACCAACTCGCGAGCTTGCAACACAAATTTTTGCAGAGTTGCAAAAACTAATCGAAGAAACATCGATCCAAGCCAAATTGTTCATCGGGGGTACAGACAAACAACGCTCAATCGATAAACTAAAAACACAACCGCAAATTGTTGTCGGTACACCAGGACGAATCCGTGATTTAGTTGATGAAAAAGCTTTGTTAGTATATACGGCGCCAATGCTTGTGGTAGATGAAGCAGACCTTGCATTCGACATGGGCTTCATCGAGGATATCGATAAATTTGCTTCTCAAATGCCTGAAACTCTTGAAATGTTCGTTTTCTCAGCAACAGTTCCTGAGAAATTACAACCTTTCTTGAAAAAATATATGTCTTCACCAGTCCATATCAAAATGGATGATAAGCGACCAGTAGCGGAAAATTTAGATTTCTATTTAGTATCAACTCGTAGTAAATCAAAAAACAGTCGTTTACTTGAAGTGATGAAGACAATCAATCCGTATTTAGCTATTATATTCACTAACACGCGTTCACAAGCGAATTATGTTGCTGATTTCTTAGCAAATAACGGCGTCAAAGCTGGACGTATCCACGGAGACCTATCACCACGTGATCGTAAAAAAGTGATGAAACAAGTACGTGAATTGGAATTCCAATATATTGTTGCAACAGACCTTGCTGCACGTGGAATCGATATTCCAGGAGTCAGCCATGTTATTAACTACGAATTACCTTCGGATTTAGAGTTCTTCATTCACCGTGTAGGTCGTACAGCTCGTGCTGGTAACAAAGGAACGGCTATCACAATTTTCGAACCATCAGAAGAAGATGCAATCGTACGCGTTGAGAAAATGGGTATTCCATTCCAACCAAAGGACATTAAAAACGGCGAACTAATTGACATGAAAGAGCGTAATGCACGTCAAAACCGTGAGAAAAAAGAAAACGAAATTGACAAAAAAGCGAAAGCTCTTGTCCGTAAACCCAAGAAGGTTAAACCTGGCTATAAACGTAATATGAAATGGGAAATGGATAAAGTTAAAAAACGTGAGCGTCGTTTGAAAAACCGTCAGAAATAGTTAAGGAGGACCACAGACCATGCTTATTGGCTCACACGTATCTATGAGCGGCAAGAAAATGCTGCTAGCTTCAAGTGAAGAAGCAGCATCCTACGGGGCATCCACTTTCATGATCTATACTGGTGCTCCTCAAAACACACGCAGAAAACCAATTGAAGAGTTAAATATTGACGCAGGATTATTGCATATGCAGGAGCATGGACTTTCGAACATTGTTGTCCATGCACCGTATATTATTAACATTGCCAATACAACAAAACCTGAAGTATTTGCACTAGGCGTCGACTTCTTGCAAAAAGAGATTGAGCGAACAGCGGCAATAGGTGCAAAACAAATTGTTTTACATCCAGGTGCTCATGTTGGTGCAGGTACTGAGGTTGGTATTGCAAGAATCATTGAAGGACTTAACGAAGTACTATCACAAGATTATCCGGTACAAATCGCTCTTGAAACGATGGCTGGTAAAGGCTCTGAATGTGGTCGCACTTTTGAAGAACTTGCTCAGATTTTCGATGGTGTAAAAAATAACGAACGTCTTTCTGTATGCTTTGACACTTGTCACACACATGATGCAGGCTATGATATTATCAATGATTTTGATGGAGTTCTTGAAAACTTTGATAAAACGATTGGTATCGATCGTATCAAAGTGCTCCATATCAATGATAGTAAAAATGTTTGTGGTGCAGCGAAGGACCGTCACGAGAATATTGGCTTCGGTCATATTGGCTTTGAAGCCCTAAACCGTATTGTTCATCATGAAGCATTCCAAGATGTACCGAAAATTTTAGAAACACCATTTGTTGGTACAGATGCAAAAAATAAAAAAGCACCATACAAATATGAAATTGAAATGTTCCGTAACCAATCTTTTATGCCTGAGAAAATAGATGCATTAAAAGGGGAATAATTTTAAAAGTTTTAAATGATGAAGACTTCTCTCCTAAAAAGGTGAGAAGTCTTTTTTGTACTGTTATCATAATGTTGCAAGAATTTTAGCGGCCAAACTGTTTTAGTAAATCTGCTGTTTTCTGTTTGCCAATGGCTTTCTCAATATCTCGCATTACTTGATCTGGTATCCCCATTAGCACCCATTGAATGGAAAAGGACGATAATAGTGGGCGCAACTTTTGAATTTCTTTTTTCGATAATGGAATCTTGTAATTTTTTGCATAGAGGGCAAGCTCCTCATCCGATTTGCCTTGGAATTCCTGTATTAATGACATATAATCCATACTTTCACCCTTTCAAGTATTCGTTCTTTACAAAGTCCTATCTTTCACTTATACTAATTCTTTGTAAATCGTAATGATTCTGAATTAGAAAGAAGCGAAGAATATGGCGCAAGTGCCTTTAATCGAACTTAAAAATGTTTCATTCCAATATGACTATACTCAAGTGTTATCAAATATTTCTTTAAAAGTGGAGCAAGGCGATTTTCTCGCATTACTCGGACCAAATGGCTCGGGGAAATCAACAATGTTAAAACTAATCTTAGGGTTGATGAAAACAACTTCCGGTCAAATTGAATTATTTGGACAGCCAGCAAACACATTTAAAAAGCGTGAGTTGATTGGTTATGTTTCACAAAAATCAAACTCGTTTAACTCAGGGTTTCCAGCAACAGTAAAGGAAGTTGTTGCAAGTGGCTTAACAAAAAAGATTGGTCTTTTCAAGCGCCACTTAGCTGATCAAAATGATAAAGTGATGCAAGCATTACAAGACGTCGGAATGGATGGCTTTGCGAATCGGAATATCGGTGAGTTGTCAGGCGGGCAACAGCAACGTGTCTTTATAGCAAGAGCGCTTGTCGCAGAGCCGAAGTTATTAATCTTAGATGAGCCGACAGTCGGTATTGACCACGAAAATGTGCAGTCATTTTATGATATGCTCGCAAACTTAAATGAGCACCATAAAATGACAATGATTTTAGTAACACATGATGTCGATACCGTTTCAAATCATATAAGTCATGTTGCTTGTTTAAATCAAACAATTCATTTTCACGGCTTCAAAAACGATTATGATTCGTTATCTAATGATCAATTGAATGCTTGGTATGGTCACACAGTACGTAAAATTCACCATACTAAAGAGGAGAAGACGCAATGATTTCATCTATACTACATTATGAATTTTTACAAAACGCATTTTTATCTGGCATTATTATAGGAATCATTGCTCCGTTACTTGGTGTTTTTATCGTCGTAAGAAGATTATCGTTAATTGCGGATGCTCTAAGCCATGTAACCCTTGCAGGGATAGCTGGTAGTCTTTATCTAAGCCAAACGTTCACAGGTCTAGCATTACTTAATCCGCTTTATTTGGGGATTGTGGCATCTGTCAGTGGCTCTGTACTTATTGAACGATTACGTCGACTTTATAAGCATTATGAGGAGTTAGCAATTCCAATTATTATGTCTGGTGGGATTGGGATTAGTGCAATTTTCATCTCACTTGCAAAGGGCTTTAGCACTGATTTATTTAGTTATTTATTTGGTTCAGTATCAGCTGTTAGTAGACAGGATTTATTTATAGTTGTGGCAATAGCTTTGTTAGTGATAGCATTTATATATTTATTTTATAAAGAATTATTCGTTTTATCATTTGATGATGAATATGCAAAGGCGAGTGGTTTGCCTGCAAAATGGATTCACTTATTATTTATGATTGTGACAGCTCTAGTTATTGCTGCTAGTATGCGAATTGTTGGGATTTTACTAGTTTCATCATTAATGACGTTACCAGTAGCAGCAAGTATTCGTATTGCGAGAGGCTTTAAACAAGCTATATTATATGCAATTATTTTTGGGGAAATAGCTGTTATTGCAGGTCTTGTATCAGCCTTTTACTTAGACTTAGCACCTGGTGGAACAATCGTTGTAATCTCTATTTTGATTTTATTAATCGTTATTGTAGGCAAGAAGATTGCGATGAGCGTACGCGCTTAATTTACAAGGAGGAGTTTGGGTATGAATATTTCTAGAGCATTGGAAATTTTAAAAGAGAATGGCTATAAAAAAACGGACAAACGAGAGCAAATTTTAGATATGTTCGCGGCTACAGAAAAATACTTAACCGCACGTGACCTATTACTTGTTATGAAAAAAGATTACCCAGGTATGAGTTACGACACAATCTATCGTAATCTTGCTACTTTTGTACAGCTAGGAATACTTGAAGAAACCGAACTTTCCAGCGAGCGTCACTTCCGCATGCAATGTGAAACGGAACATCATCATCACCATTTCATTTGTATGGCGTGTGGCAATATTAAAGAAATTCATCTTTGCCCAATGGACCTCCTACAAGAGCAACTACCTTCATACGAAATTGATGATCACAAATTTGAAATCTATGGCAAGTGTCCAGATTGTAAAAAATATCAGCAATTATAAAGTAAAAGTAAATAAAAATAAGCATCTTCTACTATAGGAAGATGCTTGTTTTATTATGAGGAGGTTTTATCTTTCACAAGTAATGCCATCTTTATCACGGTCTTTCGACTTATTAGCCGCGTAAAGTTTGGCAGATACTGTAGGTTTATATTTAGTTTTACCGCCTTTGTTTTTTACTTTGTTATCTTTAGCAATGCCACCCTTGTAAGCTTTGTTAAGCTCTGTACAGTTTTTAAACGATTTAGCAGCAGCATCTGTTTCTAAAGGGGGAACAGATAATCCTAGTAGTAATGTTGATGCAAATGTTGTAAGAATGATTCTTTTCATTGTAATACCTCCATAGTGTATATATAACAGTACTTACCTTACCATATATTTCATTAGAAAAAACTATAAAATTGATGCCACTTGATAATAGTGAGCTAGGTGAAAATGTATGACAGAGTAAACGGGTGATTGATGATGAAAAAAGTAGGGTAATAAGATTGGTTACGGCTGATGTTACAATTATAGATACTATACAAAAACTAATAAGAGAATAAGGATGATAGTTAATGAGTTGTAATTGTGTTTTTGAGCGAGATGTCATGATGTAAAACTCGCCAGTCCCTTATTTGATTGATGAGTTTTTTTATTTTTAAATTTCCTAACAATCGATGTACCACATTATTCTGACAGAAAAATGGTAAATGTGTTTGCTGTTATCATTTAAATTGAAATTCTAAAAATTCCTAATTAAGTCATTGTGGTAAGATGTACATAAGAGTATAAACAGCCATTGTTCAAAGGGGTATTTAGATGAATAAACGAAAAAAGCAAGTTATTGAAAAAACTCATGAGTTATTTATAGATAAGGGTTATCATTCTACATCGATACAAGATATTCTTAATCACTGTGGTATTTCTAAAGGATCATTTTATAATTACTTTCCTTCTAAGGCTGATCTTTTTAAATCCGTCTTTAAATTAATGTTAGATGAGCTAAAAGAGAAAAGAGATAAATTAATGATTGGAAAAGATATCTCTGATGTTAATGTGTTTATAGAACAAGTGAGTTTAATGATTAGGGAAAATCGAAAAAATAAATTACATCAGCTATTAAATGATGTGATTGTTTCAAATGATCCTGATCTAATTAAATTCATTAAAAATTTCAAATTTATGTTTTTACAGTGGGTACATGGTCGGTTTTTGAATATACTTCCAAATGATAAACAACCTTATTCATTTGACTGTGCTATTATGTTCAATGGTATTATGCAAAGTTTTCTTCAAACGACGAAAATTTTACATGAAAGTATTTCAGATAAGGAGATAGCTAAGTATTGTATGGATCGTATTATGAATATTTTAGATGATATAAGTAGAAAAGGGGATCGAATTTTCACGCCGGAACAAGTAAATAAACTTTTCCCACAGGTTAATAACGATGATTTCTTTGATAATGAATTATCCTTTACAACTCTTGCTTTAAGAAGGGAAATTGAAAAAGTATTTGTTAATGAGAACTCAAAAAGAGATACTTATTTAAATCTTCTTTCTTTTATTCAACAAGAATTGTTGAATAAGGAAGAACCAAGAGCATTTCTTATAGAAAGTGCTTTTTCTACTTTAAATAATTGTGCTGAATTGAATTCAACATCATATTTTAAAAATTATTATAAAATGTTAAGTAAAATGGATTACAACGTGATTATCTAAACAAATAAGGTAGTAAAAGCAATTGCTTTTACTACCTTATTTAATGCCAAAATACCAAAGTACCCAAACGATTATTAAACAAATTACGCCAACTGCTAAACTATATGTACTTATTCTCATCCTTATATCACGATCTTCTGATGTAATATTTTGAACTGATCTTCGGTCAGTTTGCCATGCCCCTATTAGAAGTCCTGCAACGAGAAGGGCTATAACTCCGATAGTGAAAATGATATTGATCATTGAATTATTCCTCTCTATAAATTAGTATACGAAACATATTGAAGAATAGTTATATAATTTAGAAAATGCACATTTTTTCTATTTACAATGCAACAAACTATAGTTACTATTAAAGTAGTAACGTTATTTGCTGTATTAGAAAGTTAGGGAGATGGTTTGCATGATGGATTTAGACTTATATACACTTTTATTGTTAATTGCATTTGGATTTTTAGCAGCATTTATTGATTCAGTCGTTGGAGGGGGCGGTTTGATTTCAATTCCTGCATTAATGTTTACTGGTTTATCACCTTCTACTGCGATTGCGACGAATAAGCTAGCAGGGTCAATGGGGTCCCTTACAAGTACTATTTCATTTTTTCGCTCCGGAAAAATCGATTTTAAAATAGTCGGTAAATACTTCCCACTCGTGTTCTTTGGTTCGATGTTCGGTGCATGGTTTGTACATTTTATATCACCAGAAGTGCTGAAGCCGCTTGTGTTAATACTTTTAATTGCTGTGGCAACATATACAATCTTCAAAAAAAATTGGGGTCAAAAGTCCACTTATGCGAAATTAGATAAAAAGAAAGCGCTGATTTTTACAGCGGTAATGACAATTATCGGATTCTACGATGGCTTTTTAGGACCCGGGACCGGTTCGTTTTTTATCTTCGCATTTTTAATGATTGGGTTTGATTTTTTACAAGCCGCAGGAAGTGCGAAGTTTTTGAATTTTGCTAGTAATATTGCTGCGCTCATAATGTTCTTATTTCTCGGAGCTGTTAATTTCTCATATGGGATACCAATGGGGCTTGCAATGATTGTAGGTGCTATTGTAGGTTCGAGATTTGCAATCAAAAAGGGAGCACGTTATGTGCGATTGTTATTTATTTTTGTCACGGTTATTCTAATCCTTAAAAACGTACTTGATTATTTACATATTTTATAAAAAAAATCACCTTCGCAAGATAAAATGCGAAGGTGATTTTCAGTTTATATTGAAAAAAATTTCTCTCTTTCAGTTGCAATCCATTTTTCTACTGTATCATTTTGTTTTTTGACTAAACGATTGACAAGAATATCGTGCCAGATATAGTTTTCTAATAAATAAATATGGATTGGATCGTCGGTATAAAAAGCGGTTTCTCTTTCCAAGATGGAGGGACCATAAATCATTTCTTTCCCATCAATAGATAAGATAAACCACTTTTGATGACCAATATTCTCTGTATAAGTAGTTGTGCGATGATGATCTAAACCAAGTAATGGTTGTTCAATTTCAAAGACGATGCCTTTTAAAGCACAGGTTTTGGAGGTTGACTGTAAATCTACAAGTAATTCTTCATACATATCTCCCCAAAATGAAATCACCACTTTTTTCTCAGCCTTTTTCAGCAGAGTGCGACAGAAGGAGAGAATATGTTCGGCACCTTTTAATGTTGCTACGCGATTATCGGGTGTCAGTTCAGTTTTTTCAAGCTCCTTTAACGACTCGCTAATGGATTCAAAATTAGTGCGCCAATTTGACTGCATTGATTCTAAAAAAACATCTACAGGGAGCGGAGAATATTGCGCAGCTTCATTAATTTCTTCTTTCAAGACAAGCCCTTGTTTTTCAAGTCCGTTTAATATTTCGTATATGCGTGCACGTGGTATACCTGAGTCCTTGCTTACTTGATAAGCACTGGCAGAGCCAAGTCGCACTAATGCCAAATATGCTTTGGCTTCATATTGGTTAAAGCCAAGCGATTGCATTTTTTGTATTATGTCTTGCACAAAACCACCTCAGTACATTCTTCATTCTGTTATTATCATATCAAATAGCTTGAAGACTTGCTTGTACTAACTTGAAAAGGAGTAATTATAATGGGAAGGAGTACATAAAGTAACAATTTCGTGCCAATTCAAATACTCGTTTTCTATAGCTTGCATTCAAATGAAATAATAAGACTTCTAAATTCAGTTTATCTTGTCGACCAAGCTTAAGTGGTATCCAAAAATAAATTTGCCATTTCTTAAAGTGAACTTGAAATAATAAAGAATGTAGGTAAATTTATTTCGAGTTTAAAATAAAAAACTACAAACGAAGAATCAAAATAGTCTGTTTAGAGTTCTTTTTTGGGAATACTTAGGACTCTAAAACGTATAATAGGAAAGGGGACTTTCTGTACTGTCCTTCTTTTTATTTATCTAATAAAAAATTTGAATATGGTGTATATTGAATGTAGACTGATGATGTAGAGGATGTGATAATGACGTGAGAAAGGTAAATTGGTACCTATCGATTTTCAGTTTAATATTGATATTGGCTTTATCAAGTAGTAGGGACGGGATTTTGGAAGTATCAGCTGCAAAAGATGCCGTCACTGTTTCCTCTGTTAAAGGTCTTAAATCAGCTGTATCTAAGGCTATGCACAATTATGAAGGAAAGTTAATAATCTCTTATAAGGGAGATATTACACCAAAGATGGAGCAAATAAATGGAGTTGTGGAAAAACTTTTAGCTGCAGATGATTATCTCTCAGGTAGTTTTAAAGAGAGTAAAATTCATTATCAATACAATTCAAGTTCAGCTATTATAAACTATACGTTTTCATATCATACGTCCAAGAGTCAAGAACAGTATGTAGATGCACAAGTAAAGCGTTTCATAAAAGAAGAGATATCTGAAAAGATGAGTGATTTTGACAAAGTAAAAGCGATTAATAATTATATCGTATTAAATACAAAGTACGGATCGGATACTAAAGCAAGCGCTCACTCGGCTTATGCTGTTTTTAAAGAAGGAGAAGCAGTTTGTCAAGGCTATACACTAGCAGCCTATAAATTATATCAAGCAGCAGGAATTGATGTGAGATATGTTATAGGGTATGTCGATCAAGTAGCTCATTCATGGAATTTAGTAAAGGTAGATGGTAAGTGGTATCATGTCGATTCTACCTTTAATGACCCTACACCAGATCGTGAAGGTATAGTAAGTAGCAAATATTTCTTGTTATCTGATTCAGTATTGGCTGAAGATCATAGATGGGTGACAAAAGATTATAAAGCAGCGTCAGATTCATCGTATAATTTTATTAGAGATACCGAAGACTTTGTGAAATCTGGAGACCAGGTTTACTATACAAAGGCAAACGGTAGTAGAGGTATTTATACGCGAGATACAACGACAAGTAATGAGAAGGAAATATCAAATACAAATGCAAAGTACTTAGTGAAAGCTGGAGACTGGTTGTATTTTAGTAATAAAGATAAGAATGGTTATTTAACTAGAATTCATATGGATGGTTCAAAAAAAATGAAGATTAATGAACAAGAGTCGAGTGATTTAAGAGTTTATGATCATACACTCTACTATACAGGTGATGGAAAAGAGCAAATGCTTAATTTGGAGGGAATTGTAGAAGAGGCTCAGAAAAAGGATTCTGGTAATTTATTTTCGTATATTGAACAGTTTTTCTTGCAACTATTTCCTGGGAAATTGCATGAATAAATAGAAATTATGAATAAAATAATAAAAAAAGGGAGATTTCTTAATCGACAATAGATTAAGAAATTTCCCTTTTTATTTGTCTAAGATTTGAAAAATAAAATGAAACCATTTAATGTTATAATCGTATATAGTATTAAGCCGTATAAGCTAGTTGCTACACGAAGTAATTCTTACATAAAAAGGTGGAAATGCAGCAGAAGCAATAGACCAATAATGAATCTATTATTGGGTATATAATATAATTTGATTCAAAGAGAATGTTACTAATAACCTTAACATTTGTTATATACTTACAATGATGAAGTGTTTAGGTTCAATGATGATTTTCTTTTCAAATTAATTTTGAAATATGTGCGGATTTTTTAATAATAAGGAGTGAATGACTATGGGCATTAATTTACAAAAAGGTCAAAGAGTCGATTTAACAAAGGGTAAAGCAGATTTAAATCGTGTAATGGTTGGATTAGGATGGGACCCTGTTAGCCAAGGGAAAAGTGGAGGTCTTCTAGGCGGACTATTTGGTGGTGGAGGAAGCAGTAGTAATATTGACTGTGACGCCTCTGTATTAATGTTAAAAGATGGTCATTTAAAAGATGGTAAAGATGTCGTATATTTCGGTAAATTAAAAAGTAAATGTGAATCTGTTCAGCACTCTGGAGATAACTTAACGGGTGATGGAGACGGCGATGATGAAGTCATTTCTATCGATTTAAAAGCTGTACCAGCAGATTATGACAAGCTTGTGTTTGTTGTTAATATTTATGATTGTGTCAAGCGTAAACAACATTTCGGTTTGATACAAAATGCATATATTCGTGTGTTTGAGCCCAATACTGGAAATGAATTAATTCGTTATAACTTATCTGAAAACTATGCTGATTTAACAACGTTGGTAGCGGGTGAAATTTACCGTCATAACGGCGAATGGAAATTTGGTGCCATTGGTGATGGTACAACAGATGCTAAATTAGGCGAAGTTTGTAATAGATTTCAATAAAATAGCACATTAATATTTAGGAGGAATTTCAAATGGCTTCAATTTCATTGCAAAAAGGACAAAAAGTAGATTTAACAAAATCAAACCCTGGATTAACTAATCTAATAGTTGGATTAGGTTGGGATACAAACAAATATGATGGTGGCGGAGATTTTGACTTAGATTCTTCGGTATTCTTATTAGGTGCAAACGGCAAAGTGACTGCTCCAGAAGATTTTGTCTTCTATAATAATACAAAAGGTGCTGGCGGTGCTGTTGAGCATTCTGGTGATAACTTAACAGGTGCTGGAGATGGAGATGACGAGACATCAAAAGTATCACTGAACCAAATTCCAGCATCTATTGAACGTGTTGCGTTTACAGTAACAATTCACGATGCAGAAGCGCGTCGTCAAAACTTCGGTATGGTTTCAAATGCATTTATTCGTGTAGTGAATGCTAATACAAATGAAGAAATCGTACGTTATGATTTAGGTGAAGATTTCAGTATTGAAACAGCAGTTGTTGTTGGTGAAATCTATCGTCACGGAGCAGAGTGGAAATTCAATGCGATTGGTGCTGGATACCAAGGTGGATTAGCTGCACTTTGTAATGATTACGGCTTAGATGTGAACTAATTTTCTATTATTAACTTTAGAAAGGGTGTCTGTATATGGCAATTCAGCTTAGTAAAGGACAACGAATCGATTTAACAAAAAATGATCCTAGTTTAAAAAATATCGGAATCGGTTTAGGTTGGGATGTAAAACAGTTTGATGGCGGTCAAGATTTTGATTTAGATGCATCTGTATTTTTATTAGATGCATCGGGGAAATGCCGTAACGAACAAGATTTTATCTTCTACAACAACCTAGTTAGTGCAGATCAATCTATTACACATACAGGTGATAACCGTACGGGTGCAGGTGACGGAGACGATGAGAAAATTCTTGTGGATTTAAGCAAAATCTCTCCGCAAATCGAAAAAGTTGTAGTAACTGTTACGATTCATGAAGCCGATACTCGTCGCCAAAACTTTGGACAAGTGTCAAATGCATATGTCCGTTTATTAAATGAAGATTCGCAAAGTGAAGTACTACGATATGATTTAGGTGAAGACTTCAGCATTGAGACAGCAGTTGTATTCTGTGAATTATACCGTCACAATAATGATTGGAAGTTTGCTGCGGTAGGTTCAGGTTACCAAGGTGGCTTAGGAGCTTTAGTAAACGCATATGGACTTCAATAAGATTTAGTAGTAATCATACAATTTAATATGTATTTAACGGAGGAAAGTCACTTGGAAATACTAAACGAAATATTTGGTACATACGCTCAATTCTTCAATTGGGAAATGTGGGGAGAGGTATTAAAAAGCCCTGAAGCTTGGGGTTTAATCGGCTCTCTTGTTGTAATGGAGGGACTTTTATCTGCAGATAATGCACTTGTATTAGCTGTATTAGTAAAACACTTACCACCAGAACAAAGAAAAAAAGCACTTCTTTACGGAATGTTCGGTGCTTACATTTTCCGATTTATATTTATAGGAATTGGTGTTTACCTTGTCAAATTCTCACTTGTTAAAGTTCTAGGTGCCGCTTATTTAGGCTGGATTGTCTATTCTCACTTCAAGAATAAGGGGGGAGAAGATGACGAAGCAAAAGAGTTTAAAAAAGGATCCTGGACTGTACGTGTATTTGGCTTATTCTGGGCAACAGTTATTTCTGTAGAATTAATGGATATTGCTTTTTCCGTTGACTCTATTTTAGCTGCTTTTGCAATTTCTGACCAAGTATGGGTCCTATTATTAGGTGGAATTCTTGGAATTATTATGATGAGAACAATTGCAGGTGTATTCCTTACATTAATCGAAAGAGTTCCAGAGATGGAGACGACAGCCTTTATATTAATCGCTATTATTGCGATTAAAATGTTTGCAGGTGTATTCGGTTTCCACATGGAGAATACAACTTTCTTCCTTATCTTAATTGTTGCTTTCTTAGGTACATTCATTGTACATTTCAGAAATAAGAAAAACCTTGAAAATATGTAACACCAAGCATGAAGGCGTTCTATTAGTCGACTAAATTTAGACTCATAGAATGCCTTTTTCTATGAACTTGTAATGCCATTTTAAAGCTTTGGAGAGAACAATATGAGACATTTTGAAAATATGTTAGATACAATTTTCTATAAAGCACCAGAACATTTTACGAAATGGGATAATCCACAAGAATTAGCCTATTCATTAGGTGCAACCTTATATATGCCCGGCACCTTGCCGAAGTTAGATGAAGTAATTCAAAATCGTAAATACAATGATCTAACTTCTCTAGTAATAGATTTAGAGGACGCAGTTGGTGATCATGATGTTGATAAAGCTGAAAAGTTAGTTGTAAAGGCAATGGACAGACTTTATGAAAAGTATGTACAAGATGCCTCAGTAATAGAAAATATCCCACTTGTATTTATTCGTGTTAGAGATCCTGAGCAATTACATCGTTTAATGCAAGCAATGGGCCGTAAGCAAGTGGTGCTAACGGGATATGTATTTCCGAAATTTACTGCCGAAGTAGGACATGAATTTTTTTCTTTATTAACAAAAGCGAAACAACAATTTAATCTAACAATCTATGGTATGCCAATTTTAGAAACACCAGATATTATATACAAAGAGCTACGCTTAGAAAAACTTTTGGCAATAAAACATTTACTAGATCAGTATCGTGAACTTGTTTTAAATGTCCGTATTGGCGCAACTGATTTCTGTGGTATATATGGTATTCGTCGCAGTGCAGATTCGACGATCTATGATGTTTCTATAATAAGAGATTGTATGGCTGACATCATCAATGTGTTTAAAAGACAACCGAATGCCTATGTAATTTCAGGCCCTGTATGGGAATACTTTAGTCACGAGCGTGTGTTAAAACCAACGTTAAGACAAACCCCGTTTATCAAAAATGGAGCCGTTAATGAACGTCAGGCAATTCTAGATAAATATATAGATGGTTTAGTAAAAGAGGTATTGTTAGATAAACAAAATGGCATAGTAGGAAAGACGATTATCCATCCCTCACATATTCGTTATGTCCATGCGCTTTATGCTGTGACGCATGAAGAGTATATGGATGCACTTAGTATCAAGCAGCATAATGACGGTTCTAAAGGTGTTTTGAAGAGTCAATATGCAAATAAGATGAACGAGATGAAACCACATAGCTTTTGGGCAGAACAAATTCTTATGCGAGCAAAATTTTTTGGTGTTTTAAATGAATCAGCTGATTTTGCAACGTTTTTATTAAGTATGGATGGTGAATGAATTGATAAAGAATCAATATGAGCAACGATTACCGATTTTAGGTGATTATGAAATTACCGTAACTATAAATGACAATCCATATCAATTTAACATTGAGGATTTATTTCAAATGGCGACGCGTATTAATAAAAAGAGAGGATTTCTTTTTGTTAGCAAAGTACTCGGAAAGCATTTGGCAATTGAGCCACAAATACCTTTATTAGTAGGTACTTTATTAAGTATGCGTTTTATGAGAGAGACATACGGTGAAATGAATGAACTAGAAAATCTAGTAGTTCGTGCATTGCGACGTGAAGTAAATTTACAAGAAACGCATGAGCAAGTGACAAAACAGCCCGTAAACTTACAACATCAGACACTTTTTATCGGCTTTGCTGAAACTGCAACTGCTTTAGGACATGCCGTTTTCCGTAACTTTGATTCAAATGCCACTTATATTCATACAACGCGAGAATTGATCAATAGACTTGAGCCAATTGTTTGCTTTGAAGAGGAACACTCGCATGCGACAAGTCACCGTGTTTATTCAACAAATAAAGCCGTTTTTGAGGAAGCACAACGTATTGTTTTAGTGGATGATGAAATTACGACAGGTAATACAGTGATTAATATTATTAAGACGTTAAATGAGCGCTTTCCACATATTAAGCATTACACGATTATGTCTATTCTAGATTGGCGTCCACAAGAGAAACAAGCCATTTTTAAACAGTTAGAGCAAGAGTGGGGTATTACTATTCACTTTATATCTATTGTGCAAGGTTTCTTTGAACTGCATGGTGTACCGGAACTAGTGGAACAAAAGTTGGAGAATGCATCACAAAATAAAGCATGTATTCAAGTACTTGATGCTAAATCAAATAATATCCTCCAATATACATCAACAGACGAGCAAAAAAAAGTGAATAATGCATCCTATTTACAAGGTACGGGCCGATTTGGCTTAACTGCTGAAATGCATCATGAGCTTGACGGACAACTACTGCAAATGGCAGAACAACTCACTACATTACGTACAACAGGTCCAGCTCTTGTAGTAGGGACCGGAGAATTTATGTATCTCCCAATGCGGATAGCATCATTTATGGGATCAGATGTCTATTTCCAATCAACGACACGTAGCCCAATATATCCTTCTCTAGAAGAAGGATATACTATTTCGCAGAAATGGTCATTTGATAGTCCAGAGAATAATGGAGTTGTGAACTTCTTATATAATTTAAATACCCACCCATACACTGAACTTTTTCTTGTGGTAGAAAGAATAGCAAATAAAGCGGCTTTAACAGAGCTTATTGAGCAATTGGAAACTGTGAATATAGAGCAAATATATATCCTCGTACTGAATTACGGGGAGGGAAATGAATGAGTAAAATGAAATATGAACCAGATCCAATGGGAAGCTATCAATCGGATGACTGCGTCTTTTTGTTACGAGATTTAAGTATGCAATCGCTTGAAATGAGCAATGAGGCGCGTGAACGCCTAATTCAATCAGGCACACACTATTCAGAAATGCTACCCATTGAATATCAGCCTTCTGAAGAATATTTAACCTTATTTCATAAAACCTTAACAGCATATGCAAAGCGTATTGCTATTGCAGTAGGCGTCGTAGCAGAGCAAATTAATATACAAAAGAGCCTTGAGAATTTAGTACTTGTCAGTTTAGCGAGAGCGGGTACTCCTATCGGCGTATTAATTAAGCGTTACTTAAAAGAACACTATAGTGTGGACATCCCGCATTATTCGATTTCAATCATACGTGGTAAAGGTTTTGATGAGACAGCCATTAGTTACATTTTCGAAAAACATCCTGATGCTAATATTCAATTTATCGACGGCTGGACTGGAAAAGGAGCAATTACAAAACAGCTAGAGCAATCATGTGTAAAATATAACGAAAATTACGGTACACAAATTGATAGTGATTTAGCGGTTTTAGCAGACCCAGGTCATTGTTCTTCGTTATACGGGACAAGAGAGGACTTTTTAATTCCATCTGCTTGTTTAAATTCCACGGTTTCAGGCCTTGTAAGTCGTACTATATTTAATGAAATTCTTTTGAAAAAAGGGGATTTTCACGGAGCAAAATTTTATAAAGAGTTACGAGACGACGATGTATCAAATTTATATGTTGATAAAATCTCGAATTATTTCCAGGATATAGCTAAGGAGACGCGAGGTGTTTTGGTTAAGCGTCTCTTAGAAGATACAGCTCCAACCTGGCTAGGGATAAAAGCTGTTGAAGCTATTCAAAAAGAAATGGAAATACCTGACGCCAATCTCGTAAAACCTGGAATCGGGGAAACAACTCGAGTATTACTAAGACGTGTGCCATGGAAAATTTTGATAAACCCCGCATGTATTGATGAATTAGAACATGTCTTATTATTAGCAAAAGACAAAAACATTCCAATTGAAGAATACCCTAATATGTCCTATTCTTGCTGTGGACTCATTAAAAAAGTATAGAGGAGTTAATATGAAGATACTATTTACATCTGATTTAGATCGTACCCTCATCTATTCAAATCATATGATGTCACTTTATCCCACGAACGCACCAAAAACAGCAGTTGAACGTAAAGGCGGTGTAGAGACTAGTTGGATGTGTGACAATACGATTGAGTTATTAAAAGAAGTGAAAAAGAAGACAATATTTGTTCCGGTTACCACTCGTTCACGACATCAATATGAGCGGATTCATTTCATACAAGATATACATCCTGTTGTTGCAGTTACAAGTAACGGAGGTACTATATTAGAAAAAGGCAAGCCAGATTTAGTTTGGGCAAAGCATTTGCGACAATCTATTGAAGATTCTTCGATTCCAGACGATCAAATGTTGAATATCATGAAAAATATAAAATATTCAAATTGGATGGATCAATCGTTTTATGTAGATGACTTATTTTATGTCAATCATGTTCATCTAGAGAACGTCCAAGAGGATGCTTTACAGCAATTAAAAGATGAATTACATGAATTTGGCTGGCATTTGTTATTACAAAAGAAAAAGCTTTATATGATGCCTAATGTTCTAACAAAAGAAGCAGCTGTTTCGTACATCAAGAATAAATACAGCTTCGATTATCATTTTTCGGCTGGCGATTCTATATTGGACTATAATATGCTAGCAATGGCAGACCGCTCGTACACACCACTACACGGTGATATGAAGGATAAAGAGCCGAAAAAACTAACACAAACTCACTATTCAATCGAAAATGGTACAGCCTTTACGAAAGAACTACTACAAGATGTTCTAGAGCATGTAAATCGTGTTACACTATAAGAGAAAATGAAATACTATAAGTTCAAACACACTCTTTAAGGAAGGAGGAGTTTGTATGCGTAATATGCAAATTGAGCCTATATTACATAAGGATACAACAGATTGGCAAGCGCAGTTTTTAGCGTCTAGCAAAGATAGAGCGCTTTATGAATTGGATGATGCTAAATTCAATTTTAGCCGGATTGCTGTACGTGTATTAGGTGTTCCTGTAGAGGAAGATGATTATTATAACGCTCTATATGATATGGGGAAAAATGAATCAGTACATGTGTTAAGCGAAGAATTGGATAAATATATCGATCCAAAGGACTTTCAAGCTGTGCAATCTATTTTAAAAGCACATCAAGAGACGCCTAAAGGATTGTCTATTAATCGTTTGGTTGCCATGATGTATGGACATCAATTAATCCCACAACACCCTAATGCTTTCATAAATAAGCATTTACAGCTAACTATGATTAACATCATCGAATTATTTAAAGAACAGCAAGCAGCGGGTTTACTATCAAACGAATTTAGACGCTTCTTAATTGATATGATCAAATGGCTTAAAAACCATTGGGCAAAATGGTCACAGACAATAGATATCGGTGATGAATTTCCTAAAGTAGTTTGGTACGGAGAGTCGACCATTAGCCAGCGCTACTTTTTGTTATTGTTAATGGAACTTGGATGTGATGTATTAATTTTTTCTCCAACTGGGACAGATGAGTTTTCTGCATTAGATACTAAGGAGCAGCTGTCTGTTGTTTATCGTTATGCAACGACGACGACATTACAACCTTTTCCAGATAAATTACGGGAGCGACAAGCGACTGTTGGTTATCGCTCTAGCAAACATTTTGACAAATTAATGCATGACCAACAATCAGGTGTATACAAGCCTTGGCAGTTCAAAGAACACTTACCACGTTCCATTACATTGCGGACAACATATGATGATATTTTCATCTATGGCAATGAAAAAGCGATGGTGAGACCGGAGTTCAAAGTTGTAGGAGAGCAAATATATATTCCGGTTATTTTTGCGAAAATTGCAGGTATTTCAGCGGATCGTGAAGAATATTGGGAGAATATGCACAAGCTTACACAAGGATCGAATAGCCTATTTGTAAAAGCGTTCCCGTATATGAAAAGTAGCAAAGCCAATTTCCAATTCCACTTTAATCATTGTTTAGAGAATAATGAATTATCACCTGCTAAAATGATAGCAAGCGATTGGTGGCAATATGGTCAATTGCAGGAATCCATTCAGAAGGCCATTGCACATACTATCAAAGATTGCTGTGAAAACCCTTCACTCATACCTCTTGGACATGAGAAAGAGATTGATCTACAGCTCTTTATGTTTAAAACAGCAACGATGATTCCTGTTGAGTTGTTACGTTTGTTGCAGAACTTTGATTACTCACAGGAAATACCCAAACTCATTTTATACCATTCTCAAATGGATGGGGAACTATCCCGTGAAGATGCAGCATTATTAGTCTTTTTAAACAGATTTGGTGTAGATATCATTCTATACAACCCGACAGGTAAATTAGATATGGAATTGTATATGGAAAAAGATATATTTGACGTTCACTTACTCGAACATATGGTTTTTGACCAACCATATCAAGAGCCAAAAGCAAAACCAAATTCAATTATAAAAAAATTCATCCATAAGTTTTTATAGCTTATGAGTAGGGAGTGTCCAGATGTCAGATTTAGTTGCAATTGAAAAAGATGGATTAAACGAACAAACAGCAAATGAAATGAAATTGCAGTTACGCCAGGAACCTGAAGTCCAAAAAATCGTGAAGATGATAGACATTAGAAATCAAATCGATTTACTATCATTAGGTAAAGAGCCAGCAATCAAACTGTCACGTTTCTCTGACCGAATTCTAGATACAATGACAGTATCTAAATTAGATCAATCAAGTGAACTGTTAAATCAATTAGAAAAGTTAATGAATAAATTTGACAAAAATGAACTAACAAAAGAGCCTGGTATGTTGGATAAAATTTTCAAACGGGCTAAGCAAAAGGTAGAAGCTCTTTTCAATAAATACAATACGCTTGGTAAAGAAATTGAGAAAATCCATGCACAGTTTATGATTATTGAAGAAGAATTGAAAAGTAATAACCGTGATTTAGAAGGGTTATATCAAGAGGATATTGAATATTACTTCGAATTAGAGAAGTATATTGTCGCAGCAGAAATGAAGCTAGATGAAGTGAAAACGTTGTTAGTGCCTGAATGTGAAGCTCGTGTAAGTGGTGGAAACCAAATGGCGCGTATCGAGCTTGAAAACTTAAGAACAGTACAGGAATTACTAGAACGTAAAGTAGATGACCTTGAAAAAGCACGTATGGTTGCGGTGATTGCTGCACCACAAATCAAAACAATGCAACGAGGTAATAATGATTTGGTTGCCAAAATTAACAGTGCGTTTGTAACAACGATCCCAGTCTTTAAAATGGGGATTATAAATGCAGTCAATGCACGACGCCAAAAGCTACATGCGGACTCTTTAAATGCGTTTGAAGATCGTGCTAACCAAATGCTTCAAGATGTAACAAGCGACATCATGCAACAAAGTGTAGATATCGCCCGCCGCTCTGGGAGCTCAAGTATTAAAATGGAAACGATTGAGAATATGTGGGATACCATTGTTACAGGAATTGATGAATATAAAGCAGTTAAAGAAGAACAAGCAGTACAACGTGTAGAAGATAAAAAACGTCTAGAAGCTATTCGTGAAGATGCAAAACGCGTCTTATCTAATGGTTAATAAGAAACAATAGAATGACAAAAAGCATTTCCAAAGAGATCAATATCTCAATGGAAATGCTTTTATTATTTTCTGGGAAATAGTTAGTGTAGTATCTTGCACATTTTTTATGGTAGATACTCTTTATTTGTTAGAAAATCATTATATATGCTAAGCGAACAATTAGTATTAATAAAAAGAAACTTACTAAACTAAATAGTACGAGTATCCTTTTGTCGGGGGAATTTTGCATCAAATTGCACATCCACTTCATTTGTATTTTGGAACAAATAACCGTTATACGAATTTTTTATAACATGAATTAGCCCAAGCAGCATCATATTAGATAATAACGAACTACCACCATAACTAAGGAATGGTAATGTAACACCTGTCACAGGCAACAAGCCAATTGTCATGCCGATATTTTGAAATATTTGAAACGTGAATAAGCCGATGATACCGGAAGCTAATAGGAAGGTATATTGTTTTTTAGCATGTAAAGCATGAAAAACCATGCGATAGATTAATAAAAAGAACAAGACAATTACAATGCATCCGCCGATGAATCCCGTTTCTTCAGCAATAGTAGAAAATATAAAATCTGTATGTTTTTCAGGGACATAGACATTATTCTCTAAGTATCCTTTCCCACCAAGTAATCCAGAGCCAATTGCTAACAATCCTTGCTTGGTTTGAAAGGCAGAATCGCTAAATTCAAATGGATGAAGCCAGCCATTAATACGAGAAACTTGGTGAGGTGACAGGCTACCTAAAATTTTTTCTGTATAGAAACTATTAAATCTAAAGTATATAATCACGATAGCACTAATGACGATTGTAGGAATTAGTGTCATGAGTACTAACAGTTGATATTTAATACCAGAAAAATAAATCATCGGGATTAGCATAGCCATATAAAGCATAATCATTCCTGTATCAGGTTGTTTGTAAACGATTAACATTGGGGGAATGACAATAAAACCGATTTTGAGTAATAGCCATAAGTCAGTTATGTAAGTTTGTTTAAATGTCTTTGTGTTATGTTTTACAATAACTTGGGCAACAACGAGTAAAAATGCAAACTTTAAAAACTCAGAGGGTTGGAAGGTACCAATATATTTGATTTGATACCAAGCTTTTGCTTTATTGATAGGTTCAGCAATACTTTCAGGGGCGAAAATTAGCACTATTAATAAAAGTACAATCAGCGTATAAAAATACCAAGAAATTTTCTTTAATTGATTGAAATCTAGCCTTGCAATTATGTACATGATGGCAAAGCCTATGCAAAAGAAGACCATTTGTTTAACTATAAAAGAACCGCTATATTGCCCGGAATTAGCATTACTTGAATAGATAAATAAGCAACTGATAAATGCTAGCATACATAAATATAAATTTAATTGTCGATCCATTTGAAAATTAATTATTTCCACCTCTTTTCCTTAATATGTAGAATTTAGAACGGTCACTAATTTAAAAGGTTCCAATAAATTTCTATAAAAAGCATTTTAAGGATTTAATATGTTCTATAGATTCAAAAATAACATTAACCGGAGAAACGTTTGCCAATCTTGTTACAACTTCTGCGACTTTATGACAGTGCTATATATCCGTAGTATAATAATGGCAATATGATCTTGAAATATTGTTGCAACTAGAGGAGGAGAAAATACTTGAAGACATGGAAGATAGTCTTAATGATATTGATGACGATAATGATTGTAAGTGCTTGTGGAAAAGAAGATAAGGCGAGTAAAACGAAGGAAATAAAAATTCCAGATACTGAGGATTATCAGTCACTATATGTACAAGGTGTAAATGAAGAGGGCGTTGGTACGGATACTACTAGAAAGACAATTACAGACAAGAAGGTAATCCAATCATTTATACAAAAAGTGAATCTAATGGAAGTAATCAAGCCGAAATCATATAAGGATACTGCAAGTGTAAAAGAACTTCATAACGAAGGGAACTATATTATTGCACTTTCTAAGTCAGCAGATGTCACTGGTAAAACGTATAAATTATATGTATTAAAAGATGGTACTGTGTTTTTCCAAGATCCAGTAAAAAAAGAAATGACTTATATATCAGCAAAGAAAAATACTGCTCTCTATAAAGAAGTGAAAGAACTATTAGGTATTGAATTTTAACAATTGGTAACAAAAAAAGCTAGTGCCCAATTTACGTACTAAAAATAAACAGATAAGACCGTTGATTTCCGCTACGGTGGGCGCTTTCCGCGGGCGGGCGCCAAGCCGCTTCGTCGCTACGCTCCTGCAGGGTCTTGGACTTCCCGCTTTTCCCGCAGGAGTCGCCACCTTCGCTCCAATCAACTACATATGTAATAAAAACAAATCTCTTGAGGCGATGAAAAATGATGACGAGATCCTTTCAGATTGTAGACAAACTCGAAGAAATTCGAATTTATCTACGGTCTATTTTTTTGAAAAAAGATAAGACCGTTGATTTCCGCTATGGTGGACGCTTTCCGCGGGCGGGCGCCAAGCCGCTTCGTCGCTATGCTCCTGCAGGGTCTTGGACTTCCCGCTTTTCCCGCAGGAGTCACCACCTTCGCTCCAATCAACTACACATGTAATATAAAAAAATCTTTTGAGTTGGTGGAAAATGATAGCGAAATCATTTCAGACTGTAGACAAAGTCGAAGAAATTCGAATTTATCAACGGTCTTTTATCTTTTTTTTTAAATAGATAAGACCGTTGATTTCCGCTACGATGGACGCTTTCCGCGGGCGGGTGCTAAGCCGCTTCGTCGCTACGCTCCTGCAGGGTCTTGGACTGTCTCGCTTTTCCCGCAGGAGTCACCACCTTCGCTCCAATCAACTACACATATAATATAAACAAATCTTCTGAGATTATGGGGAATAATAACAATCAATAAAAAATACCGTAAGCGGTCTTAAAAAAGTGTCTATGCAGGAAATGCTTACCTTTTCTGCTGTGAATTTAAAGAACTTCGCCAATTGTAATTGGCGAAGTTCAAAAATGGAATACAAGTTAACACTCAAAGAGTATTTTATCTACAAAAGAGGAGCTTAAATAACCAAAATATATGTAAATAACAAAAGACATTCAGAATGTGAGCATTCTGAATGTCTTTTGTCTAGCGTTTTCCTTAAATACCGAATTCTTTTTTGATCCAGTGATTAGCTTCTTGCCAGTTACTTACACGAATCACGCCATTTGGAATGGGTTCGCGATTATAAGGTGCATCGAATAATAGTACTGGAATGTCTAATTCCTCATGAAGTTGTACGGCATTTGAATGCTTGTCTTCGAAAAAGGCATGTACATCGTATTCACGGGCTTTAAAAGCTTTATTGACTGGTCCAACGATGTCAATTTTATCAAATGGTACATTGAATTGTTTAAACCATTCATATGTGACTTCTGTTGAGTTGTCTTCACGAGCTGTAATGTAATAAAGCTCCACATCTTTTTGCCAAGCAGTTAAAATCGCTTGTGCATCTTGTTGAATAGGTGAAGCCATATAAATTTCAGGTTCATTTTCTCTAAACCACTTAAAAAACTCAACACTATCAACAGGGAACGCAGCAGTTAAATCATATTGCGTTATATCTGTTAAAGCTAAGTTGACGTTAAAAGCTTTATTGATATGAGGCAGAAGTGATTCTGGACTTGTTACGGTACCGTCAATATCGATGCCAAAACGGTAGTTTTTCTTCATTTCATTGCCCCCTGTATACTATGCTTTTGCATTTTCAGCTTTTTCAGCATCTCTTTTTTTATAATATTCTTCGGCTAATTTATCAATTTCGATTTTCAGCTCTTCAACCATTGTTTCTTCAGGTACTTTACGAACAGTTTTACCTTTCATAAATAGTAAACCCTCTCCGCGAGCACCAGCGATACCGATATCAGCTTCGCGAGCTTCACCCGGGCCATTTACTGCGCATCCTAGTACAGAAACTTTAAGTGGAGCTTTAATTGTTTGAAGATATTCTTCTACTTCATTAGCAATTGAAATTAAGTCAATTTCAATACGACCACAAGTTGGGCATGAAATAAGTGTCGGAATGTCAGAAGCTAAACCAAATGTTTTTAATAGTTCACGTGCTACTTTAATTTCTTCAACAGGATCCGCACTTAATGAAATACGCATTGTATTTCCTATACCCATGCTTAATATTGCACCTAAACCAGCTGCAGATTTAATCGTACCTGAGAATAATGTACCTGATTCAGTAATACCTAAGTGAAGTGGGTAGTCAAATGCACGAGATGCTTTTTCATACGCTTCAATTGCTAGGTTTACGTCAGATGCTTTCATAGAAACGATAATATCATGGAAATCTAAGTCTTCTAAGATTTTAATATGGTGTAAGGCACTTTCAACCATACCGTCTGCAGTAGGGTAGCCATATTTTTCAAGAATTTTACGTTCTAATGAACCAGCGTTTACACCGATGCGAATTGGTACGCCTTTAGCTTTAGCCGCATTTACAACAGCCTCTACTTTTTCTTTACGACCGATGTTACCAGGATTAATACGAATTTTATCAACACCAGCGTCAATTGCTTTTAAGGCTAATTTGTAGTCAAAGTGAATATCCGCTACTAGTGGGATATGGATACGTTTTTTAATTTCAGCTAATGCATCAGCTGCACGCTCATCTGGGCAAGCAACACGCACGATTTGACAGCCAGCCTCTTCTAAACGAAGAATTTCTGCCACAGTTGCTTCCACATCATGTGTTTTAGTTGTTGTCATACTTTGTATAATTACTTCATTACTTCCGCCAATTGTTAAGTCACCTACGCGAACTTTCCGCGTGTTAGTACGGTGAACGATTTCATTCATGAAAACTCTCTCCTTCATAGGCTCAAAAATAGAGCCTTCACTGTACACTATTTTAGCAGTGTTCTAAAGAAAATGACAAGGAAGAAACATTAATTGTTTAATTTGTACATGAGTGAGCATTTTTTGTACTGAAAGGTAATTGAATTAACTCACCAGGCTTAAAGGACTGTTTTAGTAAATGTGGATTCAGTTCATAAAAAAGCTCCAGGCGTTCTGGGAAGCTCATTGAATCTTCAGATGGGTAGAGCGCAAATAATGATTGTAGGCTATCACCTGGTATTGTACGAACGGTGATTGTCTGAATATCAGGTACGTCAACACAAGTTTCTTCAACAACTGATTCTTTATAAAAAGCTGCTAGTGGGATTGTACCCTCTAGAAGATCAATTTTTAGGATAAAAGCAATAAACAGAATACCAAGTGCAGAAAAGAATATCTTCAAAAAAATCTCCCCCTTCGTTCAATATATGAACAAGAGAGAGATTCATTCGTTGCAATTCTATTATTTTTTTATTTTCGGGTATTTTGTAATAGCACTTGCAATATAAGCTACTGTAATCACCATAGAAAAAATGGTCATTAGCGTTCCGTTTAATGAAGTAAAAGATAGTAAACTGGAGAGAATAGTAGATAGAGTTGTAGCAAGAGCAGTTGTACGCCAAATATGGCGGTATTCACCACGATGTCCCATCATTTTCAACAATAAAGAGCCTATAAATCCATAAATACTTATTCGTACAAAAGTTAAAAACGTAGCCATGGTGAATAGAAAGATGAAAGCAAACGGATAGATTAACCATTTAATATCCTCCAAGTACTCTTTTAGCCCTTCAAGCTGTGAAGTGTCTACGCTTGAGCCAACACCCGTTAAGAACTGGATAAAAGAAATTATGGTGATAAAAGTGATTAATATAAAAACGTATTGAATCAATTTGCCAATTGGTAGCATTCGGTATGCTGCGAGCTTTTTTGGGTGTAATATACTGTCTACAAATAATTGATAATGTTTAATTTTCATAATATGATATTCTCCTTCTATGTTATATTACCATGAGTTCATAATACTTAGTAATTGTCGTCATTGTGAACAATTCCACTATATTAAAAGTAAAAATATTAAACGATTGTAAATTTTTTCGAGAATAACTTACAATTTGATTACGTTTTCTTCATAATAAAGCACATAGCTTAATAGAAGCGCAGGGAGTTGACAGCAGGTGAGTCTGAATTGGCAAGATATGCTTTTCCAGTTCTTTGGAGGATTAGGACTATTTTTATTTTCTATTAAATACATGGGTGATGGCTTACAAAAATCAGCAGGAGATCGCCTTCGAGATATATTAGATCGCTATACAACAAATCCGGTGATGGGTGTATTAGTCGGTATTTTAGTAACTGTACTTATTCAATCGAGCTCGGGTACCACGGTCATTATTGTAGGACTTGTAAGTGCTGGCTTTATGACACTACGTCAAGCGATTGGGGTCATAATGGGGGCCAATATAGGAACGACTTTTACGGCATTTATCATTGGCTTTGATATTGGTCAATTTGCATATCCAGTTTTAGCGATTGGTGCATTTCTATTGTTTTTCTTTAAGAAAAATAGCATACAAAATATTGGACAAATTGTCTTTGGCCTTGGAGGATTATTTGTAGGACTGGAACTAATGAGTAAAGGGATGAAGCCTTTACAAGAGCTACCATCATTTATCGATATGGCGTTAAGTCTTAGTGAGCATTCTATACTAGGAGTTACTCTAGGAGCATTGATAACTATATTCATACAGAGTTCTAGTGCTACTGTCGGTATTCTACAAGGATTGTATGGAGAAGGATTAATGCCTCTTCATGGTGCGTTACCAATTTTGTTCGGTGATAATATAGGAACGACAATAACGGCTGTATTAGCATCTATTGGAGCATCAGTAGCCGCTCGACGAGCTGCAGCTATGCATGTATTATTTAATGTCATCGGAACGATTATTTTCCTTTTGATATTACCTCAATTTACTCTATATATTGAATGGCTAGCAGGCGTTGCAGGATTAGAACCAAAAATGCAGATTGCATTTGCACATGGCACATTTAATGTAGTGAATACAATGATACAATTGCCGTTATTAGGTTTTTGGGCATATGTTGTAACGAAACTCATACCTGGTGAAGATTCTACTATTGAATATAAACCAAGAAGTTTAGATCCGCATTTTATTGAGGCATCACCCGCCATAGCTATAGGACAAGCAAAAGAAGAAATTTTACGTATGGGTGAATATAGTATTAGAGGGTTAGAAGAGACCTTTGAATATTTGAAAACAAATGATAAAAAACATGCTTCAACCGTTTTACGATATGAAGAAGCAATCAATAGTCTAGATCAGAAAATCACTGATTATCTAGTGAAAGTTTCTGTACAACCACTGTCAGATACAGATTCCACTAGACACCATATTTTACTAGAAAATGTCCGTGATATTGAACGTATTGGAGATCATTTTGAGAATATCGTAGAATTAATTGACTATAAAACTGTGAACGGGGTACAGTTGAGTGAACCTGCTACAAACGATTTAATAGAAATGTTCTCATTAACAATTGAAACGGTTCGAAAGGCAACTCTGGCTTTGGATACAACTGACCATGGATTGGCAATTGAAGTGATAAAAAAAGAAGAGCTCATTGATCAAATGGAGCGAACTTTTAGAAAAAAACATATTCATCGATTAAATCTTGGGCAATGTTCGGCACACTCAGGTATAGTCTTTACAGATATTGTAGGTAACTTGGAACGTATAGGAGATCACGCTGTCAATATAGCAGAAGCTATTTTACAAAAACATTAAGGAGGGGTTCTATGGATATAATCGCTTGGATACTCATTATTATAAGTTTCATTATTGCTTTTGCAGGACTTGTATATCCAATTATTCCATCAGTACTCTTTATATTATTAGGGTTTATCTTATATGGAGTATTTTATAGCTTTGGAGATTTACCTTGGTGGTTCTGGGTAATTCAAATTCTGTTTGTTGCATTATTATTTGGAGCAGATACATTAGCAAATGCTTTTGGAGTAAAAAAATTTGGTGGCTCAAATGCTGGCATGTGGGGGAGCACGATTGGTTTATTAATCGGTCCATTTGTCATTCCTATTGCAGGAATACTAATCGGCCCTTTTTTAGGAGCTATTTTAGCCGAATTAATCGTTAATAGAAGCAGTTTGAAACAGGCGATACTAACGGGGATTGGTTCACTCGTTGGATTCTTAACTTCTATTATTACGAAGGGAATCATCCAAATAATCATGATTATAATATTTGTTATCGTGATATAAATTGTATGATAAATTAATAGACTTTCAGTCAAAAGGCTGAAATCGAGCGTTTTAGTGAATAATGTTTGAACGCAAGCCTGTATTTTGATAATCTAAGAATGTAATTAATACTTATTAATCCTGAGGAGGAAATTTAATCATGGCTTTTGAATTACCAAAATTACCTTATGCATATGATGCACTAGAACCACATATCGACGCAACAACAATGGAAATTCACCACACTAAACATCACAATACTTATGTTCAAGGCATAAACGCTGCTTTAGAAGGCAAATCAGAATTCGAAGGGAAATCAGTTGAAGAAATTATTGCTAATTTAGATGCTGTTCCTGAAGCAATTCGTACAGCTGTACGTAACCATGGTGGCGGTCACTCTAACCACTCATTATTCTGGGAATCTTTAGCTGCAAATGCAGGTGGAGCACCAACTGGCGAATTAGCAGCTGCAATTGACGCTAAATTCGGTAGCTTTGATGCTTTCAAAGAACAATTCGATAATGCTGCTAAAACTCGCTTCGGTTCTGGCTGGGCTTGGTTATCAGTTGCTACTGGCGAATTAGAAATCTCTTCAACTCCAAACCAAGATTCACCAATCATGGAAGGAAAAACTCCATTATTAGGTCTTGATGTTTGGGAACATGCTTACTACTTAAACTACCAAAATCGTCGTCCTGACTACATTGGTGCTTTCTGGAATGTAGTAAACTGGGATAAAGTTGCAGAACGTTTCGCAGCTGCAAAATAATCTAATATAAATGCAACAAAGCACGTACCTTTGACGTCAAAAAGGTACGTGCTTTTTTTATGGTAAAAGAATACATAGGGTAATCTAGAAAGTTTGTAATTTGTACTTTTATTATCTTTTCAAAAAAATAATAGAGCACTCCATTAATCTCATGCAAAATTAAAAGCAATTAGACTATTTTCGACATGACGACGGTGTGTTTTTGTGTTGAAAATGATATACTACTAATTGTGAATTAAGCGGAAGGGGGGACATTGCATGCGCCAAAAAAATACATCTAAAAAGAAACGTGCATCTAGTGTTAAAGCTAAACAGCGTGCAAATCTTTCGTTTCGAATGAATATACTTTTCTTTTCAATTTTCCTTTTGTTTTCTCTTTTAATCTTGCGTTTAGGGTATATGCAAATCGTTAAAGGTGAAGATTATGTGAGAGAATTAGCGCGAACTGATGAAGTAACGATAAATTCTAGCGTTCCTCGTGGCCGTATATATGATAGACAGGGTCGAGTTTTAGTTGATAATGAACCAAAGAATGCGATTACTTTTACGAAACTACAATCTACAACAATAAAAGACATGTTGAAAATTGCAAATAAACTCGCAAAACTCATTAAAATGGATACGAAACCTATCACAGATCGAGATAAAAGAGACTTTTGGATAACACTTAACAAAGAAAAGGCTTATGCAAAAGTAAGCGAAAAAGAAAAGAAAGAAATTAATAGCGATTCAGAACTCGAACAAAAAGAAAAACAAGCGAAGTTAGATCAACTAGTGCGTGAGCGAATTACTAACGATGAATTAAGAGAATTAACAAAGAAAGATTTACAAGTGTTAGCGATTTATCGATTAATGGCTTCAGGCTATTATTTATCACCACAAATTATTAAAAGTGATAATGTAACGAATAAAGAATTTGCTATTGTATCAGAGAATTTATCAAAACTACCGGGTGTAAATACTACAACAGACTGGGCTCGTGTGAAAAAATCTTCACTAAGTATTTTAGGGTCAACGACAACCCCTAGAGAAGGTATTCCAAAGAATCTGGTCGATTATTATTTGGCACGTGGTTATTCTCGAAATGATCGAGTTGGTAAAAGTTATATTGAACAACAGTATGAAGAACTATTACAAGGTCAAAAGGCCGTTGTTAAAAACGCTACAAACGGTAAAGGGCAAGTCGTAGATACAGTAACTGCATCAGAAGGATCACCAGGACAAGAATTAATGCTTACCATTGATAGTGAGTTACAAGAAAGTCTTGATAAGATTGTAGAAGAACAATTATTATTTGCAAAAGCGCATGGAGCATCTTCATTATTAGATCGTGCATTTCTTGTCATGATGAATCCAAACACGGGTGAAATCTTATCCATGGTTGGTAAGAAACTTGAGACAGATGATAATGGGAAGATGACTGTTAATGACTACGCCATTGGTACATTTACATCTGCTTATGAGGCAGGATCAGTTGTAAAACCTGCAACACTTTTAACGGGATATTCTCTAAATGCTATCAAAATGGGAGAGACGTTGATCGATACACCGATTAATATCGCGGGCACAATAAAATCATCTATTTTCAATCGAGGTGGTTCAATTGCTTTAAATGATTTGACTGCAATTGAACGATCATCCAATGTTTATATGTTTAGAACGGCTTTTCGTATTGCGGGAGTTAACTATGTGCCAGGAGCAGGTTTAGCTGTTCAACAAAAAGACTTTACTGCAATTCGTAACTCTTATGCTCAATTTGGTTTAGGTGTAAAAACGGGTATTGATTTACCGGGTGAAGTTGAAGGTGTTAAAGGGACTGAAACACTATCAGGTAAATTACTCGACTTAGTAATAGGTCAGTATGATACTTTTACACCAATGCAATTAGCACAATATGTATCTACTATTGCAAATGGTGGAACACGTATACAACCTCATTTAGCGAAAGAAATTCGTGAACCATCAGTTGATGGTAAAACATTAGGACCAGTTGTAAAAGAATTAGCACCAACTGTATTAAATACAATTAACAATTCTAAAGTAGAGATTGATCATGTAAAAGAAGGTATGAGACGTGTATACTTTGGTAGCCAAGGTTCAGGGGCTAGCTCCTTCCGTGATGCGAAATTTACTGCAGCAGGTAAGACAGGTACGGCTCAAGCAGTTTATTACGGACCGAAGAAAAGTGCTTATGGTACAGAAACTTTGTCTGTTACACATATCGGCTTTGCGCCTTATGAAAATCCGGAGATTGCATATGCAGTAGTAATACCATGGATTTCCACGAATCAAAATCAATATGAAGCTATCAATAACAAAATTGCTCGCCAAGCTGTAGATAAGTATTTTGAAATCCAAAAGAAAAATTCGAAAAAAGCGAAGCAAAAAGTAGGCGGAAAAATTCAAAAGCCTATTACAAAAGAGCAAATCGATGAAGAAGATTCGCAAAAAATGGATGCACAATAATTTGACTTCCTTCTATATAATATAGTCTAACGCCTCCCATTGTATAAATGACAATGGGAGGCGTTTTTTGTTTATATTATTACAAGAAACGACAGCGATTTACAAAGCATTTACAATACCTTTATATAACCTTACATTCCATTTATATGTCCTCAACATGTCTACTTTATAGTTAACAGTGTAGTAAACAAACACAAAAACCTTAGGGGGAACAAACAGATGAAAAACTGGAAGTACTTCATGATGACATCAATCGTAGGCTCGGCACTTTTGTTAGGAGCATGTAGCAGTGACAAAGAAGAAGGAAGCAAAACGTCAAACAGTGGTGCTACTAGCCAAGAAACAAATGCTGGTGCAAGTGAGCAACTAGAAGGAAAAATCGCAGGAGACGGTTCTTCAACTGTAGCACCAATCATGGAAGCAATCGTAGAGGAGTATACAGCTGTTCAACCTAAAGTACAAGTTTCAGTAGGTGTCTCTGGAACTGGTGGAGGATTTGAAAAATTCATAGCAGGTGAAACTGATTTTTCAAATGCATCTCGTGAAATTAAAGAAGAAGAGGCTGCTAAGTTAAAAGAAGCAGGCATTGACTATACAGAAATGAAAATTGGCTATGATGGTTTATCTATCGTAGTAAATAAAGAGAATGATTGGATAGAAGATTTAACGGTTGATCAATTAAAACAAATTTGGACTGAAGATGGTAAAGAAAAGAAATGGTCTGATATCAATCCATCTTGGCCTAAAGAGAAAATCGTCTACTACTCACCAGGTACTGACTCAGGAACATATGACTACTTCGATGAAGTTATTTTAGACGGAAAAGATTTAGCGAAAAAAGCAACTCTATCAGAGGATGATAACGTACTAGTAAAAGGTGTTACGGGCGATAAAAACGCTATCGGATACTTCGGTTACGCTTATTACTTAGCGAATAAAGATAATCTTAAAGTCGTAAAAGTAGGCGGAATTGAGCCAACAAATGAAACAATCAAATCTGGTGAATACTCACCGCTATCTAGACCACTATTCACTTATGTGAAGAATAGCGCAGTAAAAGAAAATGCAACATTCTATAACTTTATGAAATACGCTCTTGAAAATGCTGGTGATATGGCAGAAGCTGTAGGCTATGTTAGAACACCAGACGAAGATTACAAAAAAGACTTAGATGCATTAGAAGGCTTGAAATAATCATTGAAAGCTAGGGGAGCGAGTAGCAAAACGCTACCTGCTCCCCTTTTACTGAAGGGGGACTTCAACTTGGCTTTAAAAGAATCGACGGAGAAACTGTCTGTTCAAGATTTAATCGCACAATCACGCGGTAAAGGATCAAAAAAAGTGATAGAGAAAGTAATGCCAAACTTATTATTCATCACTGCTCTAATCTCAGTTTTAACAACGTTTGGAATAGTCTTTACGCTCATTTTTGAAACGTTTGAATTCTTTAAGGAAGTACCTATCCTTGATTTCCTATTTGGAACGGAATGGCTACCATTCTCTGGCAAGGAGCCAATGTACGGTATTTTGCCACTTATCATAGGGACGTTAAAGGTAACAGTTATTGCAGTGTTAGTAGCTGTTCCGCTAGGTATTGCAGCAGCAATCTACCTTAGTGAATATGCAAGTGATCGTACACGACGCATGATTAAACCAGTACTAGAAGTATTAGCAGGAGTTCCGACAATTGTTTATGGATTCTTTGCTCTGACATTTGTTACACCTATGTTACAAGAACTGATTCCAGGACTGAAAATCTTCAATGCACTAAGTCCGGGAATTGTCGTAGGTATCATGATTTTACCGATGATCGCTTCGCTTTCTGAAGATGCAATGACATCTGTACCGAATGCGATGCGAGAAGGTGCTCTAGCACTTGGTTCAACAAAACTAGAAGTAGCATTAAAAATTGTTTTACCATCAGCGTTATCAGGGATATTAGCCTCAGTAGTACTTGCGGTGTCTCGTGCAATTGGTGAAACAATGATCGTGTCTCTTGCTGGAGGTGCAACACCTACATTTGACTTTAGCGTGACGGATTCAATCCAAACGATGACTGCATATATTGTTCAAGTTTCGACAGGTGATGCAGGGTATGGAACAACTATTTACTACTCAATTTACTCAGTAGGCTTTACATTATTCATCTTCACGTTGCTAATGAATCTACTCGCACATTTCATTTCAAAACGCTTTAGGGAGGAATACTGATGGTGAAATATGTTGATCATACGCAAGTTGTGAAACGCATGAATGGACGACTAGTTGTAAACAAGCTTTTGAAAACAGTCTTCCTCCTAGCAACACTTTTTGCCTTAGCAACGCTTGGTGTTTTAGTTTACCGTATGTTTGATCAAGGTTGGGGTTATTTAACGGCAGATTTTATTTCAAACTTTGCTTCTAGGTTCCCAGAAAAAGCAGGGATAAAAGCTGCACTTGTTGGTTCCATCTTTCTAATGTTAGTTGTCGCACCAGTTTCCTTATTTCTTGGGGTAGGGACGGCTATTTATTTAGAAGAATACGCGAAGCAAAATAAAATAAATGCTTTCATCCGCATGAATATCTCAAATTTAGCAGGAGTTCCTTCTATTGTATTTGGGTTACTCGGCTTAACGATTTTTGTTCGCTCGCTCGCTTTAGGAAAAAGTGTATTAGCAGCAGGACTTACGATGAGTTTGCTTATCTTACCGGTCATTATCGTAGCTTCACAAGAAGCGATTCGAGCTGTACCAAAGGAATTACGGGAAGCATCATATGGTATGGGTGCGACAAAATGGCAAACCATTTTAAAAGTAGTCTTACCATCTGCGGTGCCGGGAATTTTAACAGGAAGTATTTTGGCGCTGTCACGAGCTATAGGTGAAACTGCACCTCTTGTTGTGTTGGGTATTCCAGTGATTGTACATTTCTTACCTAATGGCATTTTGAGCGAATTCACAGCTTTACCAATGCAAATCTTTGACTGGGCAAAACGCCCGCAAGAGGAATTTCAATATGTAGCAGCGGCCGGTATTCTAGTCTTGATGACATTCTTGGTCATCTTAAATTCCATTGCCGTCTTTATTCGAAATAAATTTCAGCGTCGTTATTAAAAACTAGGGGGCTTCAATGATGGTTAAACTTCCAGTAAATGAAGTATATGAAACAAAAGGACAAAACTTTAAAGTAATATCAAACGATGACAAACGAACAGTGTATCATTCTAAAAACTTGAATTTATGGTACGGCGATCACCATGCCTTAAAAGATATAAATTTAGAAATGAAAGAAAATGAAGTAACTGCCATTATTGGGCCATCTGGTTGTGGTAAATCAACGTATATAAAAACGTTAAATCGTATGGTAGAGCTTATTCCATCTGTTCGTACAGAAGGTGAGATTATATATCGTGAGCGTAATATTCTAGATAACAAATACCAAGTTGAAGAGTTACGCACTAAAGTTGGTATGGTATTCCAAAAACCGAATCCATTTCCAAAATCTATTTACGATAATATTGCTTATGGTCCTCGAATACATGGTATAAAAAATAAGAAAATCCTTGATGAGATTGTGGAAAAAAGTTTACGTGGTGCAGCGATATGGGACGAAGTTAAAGATCGTCTGAATCAAAATGCATATGGGTTATCAGGTGGGCAACAACAACGTATTTGTATCGCAAGATGTCTTGCAATTGAACCAGATGTCATTTTAATGGATGAGCCAACGTCAGCACTAGATCCGATTTCTACTTTAAAAGTAGAAGAGCTAGTGCAGGAATTAAAAGAAAACTATTCGATTATTATTGTGACACATAATATGCAACAAGCAGCGCGTATTTCTGATAAAACGGCATTCTTCTTAAATGGAGAAGTTATTGAATATGCGGCTACGAACCATATCTTCTCTACACCAACGGATAAAAGAACTGAAGATTATATTTCCGGTCGATTCGGTTAAGGAGGAATAGTATAGATGACGGTTCGTGAGAAATTTGAAAATGATTTAAAGCGAGTGCAAGGTCTCATGTTAGATTTATGCCACATGTCCATTCATGCCCTGGAGAAATCAGTTGAGGCTCTTTTTGACCAAGATATAGATGCAGCATTACTATTAATAGATCAAGATCGTTTTATTAATAGGTTAGAGGAACATTTAAATGATGAAGTCATTTTATTAATCGCCAAACAACAACCTGTCGCGACTGATTTACGTCGCTTAATCGTCATGATTAAAGCCGCTTCTGATATGGAGAGGATTGGGGATTACGCTGTTAATATTGCCAAAGAAACAATTCGTCTTGGCGATACGAAAGTGGTTTATCCTACTGAGAAGATTGCTCAAATGCGTGATCAAGCAATTTCTATGTTAAAAAATATGGTACAAGCATTTATCGAAGAAGATATGAATAAAGCAAAGGAAATTGCGCTCTTAGATGATCAAATCGATGCTTTATATGGAGAGGCAATTGTTGAAATCCTTAATACGCCGACAGAAAATATGAAAGATATTGGCCAAGTTGCGCAGCTATCATTTGTTTGTCGTTATTTAGAGCGTTCGGCAGACCATGCCACTAATTTAGCAGAGCTGTTATTTTACCTAGTGAAGGGTAAACATTATGAGTTGAATCAATAGCCAGTTCATATCAAAAAGCAAGCTGACTAACTTGTCTGCTTGCTTTTTGATATGTTTATTCTAAAAGTACTTCTATTATGAAAGCTCAATTGGATAAAATTCGACCTTTTTAACTTTTGGTCGTTAGCGGAACTAGAAGAACTAACATAATGAAAAATAAAGAGAGCCTTTTTATCAGCCTATCCATACTATACTTCTCCACTTCAATTGCATTTGAATAGTATGGATAATGTCCTTTAATATTTATAAGAAAGTGCAATTTCAATGTTATTCATATTTTCCTATTTCTCTTTTAATTTCCGAACATAATGAAATGAGCCTTTAAATGAAAGAATGCCCATTAAGTTAGTTTTACACTTAATGGGCATTCTTTTATTTAGATGATTTTAGTAATTACTATACATGCTGTTATTTCCTACGGGTAATTTTCTTGACGATTTCAGCAGTAGTCATTTTGATGTTTATATCGTAAGAGCCAATTTGAAGACTAGAAGCCTTGTTGTTATTGATGACGTAAAGCTCAAAGTCACCAGCGTCTTTGATCATACCAGCTTTCTCTAGAGCTGAACTCACTTCTGAAGTACCCATGCCTTTTTTAATAACGAGTGTATAAGACTTAATTGATTTCTTAGCTGAAGCATTTACAGCTACGGTATTATTTTTTAATGCACTGTAATCTGTTTGGATTTTAGCAAGTTGTTCTTTTGCTTCAGCAGCTTCTTTATTTATTGACTTTAGTTCTTCTTTTTTGATAAGGATAGTACCTTTAGGGACATTAATATTCGCAGCTTCCGTGTCAGCATCTCGTGTTATGAAATCCGCGAAAGCAAAGCTAGCACCCGCTACAAAAAAAGCGATTCCAAATGCTCGGATGGATGATTTTCTCATACGCGACTGCCTCCACTTTGAAGGACTTCTTGAACCTGCTCTATTGATAAAGAAGAGCGCTGACTAATTTCTGGGATAGTATAGCCCTGCTTATGTAGCGTCTGCACTTGACTGATAATAATTTGGTGAATACCTTTAGTGGGTGTAACTACCGGAGACGCTGTTTTTTTAGGTTTTCCTATCAATTTGGGCTCTAATAATAATTCTTCCTCAATTACTTTTAAGCGACGCTTTAATTGATGTGTTTCTTGATAAAAATTAAGTGAAAGTTCTTCAACATCTCCCTCGATTTGTGTCGAACGATCTTTGATGAAAAACGAAGCGATTATTACGATAATCCCAATAATCATTAATATAGATGATAATTCCAAAATCCTTCACCTCAATAGGTTTAAATAGTTGTGATTCTATTTTATCATAAAGTAGTCCATAATACTCCCGCTCATCAAACAGTATCCCACGTTTAGCTATGGATTAGACGAAATTTCCAAAAGAAATGACAGTAGATTTTTTTCGAAGTTATGATATAATAAGTTAGTCGTATAAATCATGCTCACTAAAGACATTTTATTCTTGATATAGAGTGGGAGGGGTAAAGATGCGCGTTAATATTACATTAGCTTGCACTGAATGTGGCGAACGTAACTACATTTCTAAGAAAAACAAGCGTAACAATCCAGAACGTCTTGAATTGAAAAAATATTGCTCTCGTGATAAGAAGAACACTCTTCACCGTGAAACGAAGTAATAACTGTTGCCAAAACCACGAGTGGTTTTGGCTTTTTCCTTTCTATGGACTAAAAAGGAGTGAACCCCTTGGATAAAAAAGCACTACGTCAAGATATGAAAGCACAGCTTGCTCAAATGTCTGGAGCACAATATAATACAAACTCTTTGCAAATTCACGAGCAATTATTAAAAGAATCTTCTATTAAAAATGCAAATATAATTGGGTTAACCATATCTGCCTTTCCTGAAGTGAATACAATGCCGTTAATTGAAAAACTCTGGTCACAAGGTAAACGAGTAGCGGTTCCTAAATGTGAACCTAAAACACGTGCTATGATATTCTATGAAATTACATCATTCGACCAATTAGAGACGGTTTATATGCAACTGAAAGAGCCAATTCCTGCTTTAACAAATGGGGTGTCAAAGGAAGTAATCGATTGTTTGATTGTTCCGGGTGTTGTATTTGATCCATTTGGTTATCGTGTAGGCTTTGGTGGCGGTTACTATGATCGATATTTAACCGATTACAACGGTGAACGAATCACTTTAGCATTTGCATTGCAGCTCATACATAAAGTACCGACAGATCAATTTGATTTACCGGTACATAAAATAATTACTGAGACAAGCATTATTAATTGTCTTGAAAATCGAAAGGAGTCACAATCAGTTGATGAAAACAGTATATGATGTGATGCAATTTTTGAAACGCTTTGGTACATTTATTTATACAAAAGATCGAATTGCGGATTTAGAACTAATGGAGGATGAGATTCGAGAACTCTACTCTTCACATTTAATAGACATAAAGGATTACCAAATGGCTTTGGTCATTTTGCGCCAAGAAATTTCGAAAGAGAAAAGGAATAGAC
Source organism: Viridibacillus sp. d25.2 (assembly GCF_055456015.2). NCBI lineage: Bacteria > Bacillati > Bacillota > Bacilli > Caryophanales > Caryophanaceae > Viridibacillus > Viridibacillus sp. d25.2. The sequence continues at coordinate 1,568,793 of NZ_CM196652.1, forward strand.
AATAACTGTAATAAAGTGGTAGAATTTATTTTCTACTACTTTATCTAAAGTTAATGAAACTTTTACATGACTCATCCGTCTAATAAAGAGTCGGTAATAAAAGCGAGAAATTGGCTATATAATATTGGATGCAATATTAGATGTAACATTTTTGTTGCGTTGTTGTAAAAAAAGGATTATGATATATTTTGTTTCTTTCATATATGAAACTAAATTGTAAAGAACGAAAGTAGGAGGATGTTAGGAATGAATTTTAAAAAAGCACCTAAACATTCAATTTTGGCTTTAGCGATTCTGGCCACTTGGATTAAAACGTATATAACCTATCAAACAAGTTTTGATATGAAAATTGAAAATACAATGCAACAACTAATTTTGTTTATCAACCCACTTAGCTTCTTGCTATTTATATTTGGGTTATCTTTATTCTTCAAAACTGCAAAAGCACGTAATCGTTATATAATAATTACAAGTAGTATACTAGCAATTATTTTATATGCTAACGTTGCTGTGTATCGATTCTTTGATGATTTTATAACATTACCAATGCTGTTCCAAACTAATAATTTTGGTGATTTAGGAAACTCTGCATTATCTTCAATGTACTTTACCGATGTTTTCTACTTTACTGATGTTGTTTTGTTAATATTAGCAGTTAAGTTTTTACCTGTTGCTAAAGAATTTTTCGAAGTTAAACCAAAAATACGTCGTACGTATTTTGTCTTATCATGTGCAATGTTATTCTTAAACCTAGGTTTAGCTGAAACAGAACGTCCGCAGTTATTAACACGTAGCTTTGACCGTGAAATTTTAGTAAAGAATATTGGTACTTACAATTACCATCTATATGATATTTACATCCAATCAAAATCACATGCCCAACGTGCATTAGCTGATGGTAGTTCGTTAACAGAAGTAACAAACTACGTAAAATCAAATCCAGCTAAAGCAGACGATAAAATGTTTGGTATTGCAAAAAAACGAAACGTCATTATTATTTCAGTTGAATCAACTCAAAATTTTGTTATTAATAATAAAATGAATGGTCAAGAAATTACACCATTCTTAAACTCTTTAACAAAAGATAAAGATACATTCTACTTCGATAATTTCTATCACCAAACTGGTCTTGGAAAAACATCGGATGCTGAATTTATTGTTGAAAACTCATTATTCGGAACAGGCCGAGGTGCTGTCTTCTTTACAAACAGTGGGAACACATTCAACTCAATGGCTGAACGTTTAAACGGTGAAGGCTATCATACTTCAGTACTTCACTCAAATAACAAGAGCTTCTGGAACCGTGATATGATGTATCATGCATTTGATATTAAAAAGTTCTATGACATTGATTCATTTGATGTAAATGACGATAATTCCGTTAACTGGGGATTAAAAGATATTCCGTTTATGGAACAGTCAGTAGATATTATGAAAACAATGCCACAACCTTTTTACACACGTATGTTAACTTTAACTAACCATTTCCCATTCACTTCTGATGAAGAGGATCAATTGATTGAACCTTATACATCTGGAGATGGTACAGTTGACCGTTATTTCCAAACAGTACGTTACACAGACGAAGCAATTAAAAAGCTGTTTAATGATTTAAAGGAAAAAGGTTTATATGATAATTCAATTATCGTAATGTATGGTGATCACTATGGTATTTCAGAAAACCATAACAAAGCGATGGAAAAATATTTAGATAAAGAAATCACACCACTTGAAACAGCACAATTACAACAAGTACCATTCTTCGTGCATATTCCTAACTCAGGGGTTGGTAAAGTAATGCATGAAGTATCGGGTCAAATGGATATTCGACCAACAATATTACACTTATTAGGTGTTGATACATCTAATGACTTACAATTAGGTGCAGATTTATTCTCGAAAGACCATGAAGATTTCGTCACATTCCGTGATGGTCGTTTTGTAACTGATAAATTGGTTTATGCTGGTGAAGTTTGTTACGATAAAGAAACTGGAGAGAAAACGGATCAAGCAAAATGTGAACCGTTTATCGAAAGAGCAAATAAGAAATTAGAATACTCCGACCGTATTATTAATGGTGATTTACTTCGCTTTTATGATGAAAAAACTGGAGCTCTTAAATCAAAATCAGAAGTAACTAAATAAATTCTATTTGAAAACCTACATGAATCTATTCATGTAGGTTTTTTCATTAAATCCATATTTTTCTACATATGACGAAACCTTTTTAGTTTATAATCGTATAATAGATGTAGGTGAAGAGGAGGCACAATATGAAAAAAATTATTATATATCTAGTCCTCGCTTGTGCCATTTTCCTAGTTGGGTGTAATAAAAAAGAAGATTCACAACCAAATTCAGATACGGATTTAAATAACCCTGAAGCGGTTGAGCAAAAAAGAGTTGCAACAGAAGTTCTTGATTATTCTATGAAAACAGAAGACTTACATAGTATTGTTGGGTTTCTATCTGAAACAACGATTTTATATGTTGCTTACGAATCAGACAATTTCCATCTAGTAACTTATAATTTAATTACAGGTGAAAAAGAGACGATTTATTCAGAAAAGGACCAAATTATTCAAGTGATGATCCACCCTTCTAAAAAGCGAATTATTGTTCAATCTTCTGCAAATTCCTCATCTGCAACAGTTAAGATGATTTCGTTAAAAGGGGACATCCTTCACAGTGTCGATATTCTATCCTCTGAGTTGTCAATTATGTGGAATCCTAACAACCCTCAATTAGTCGCCTTTACAGCATTTCAAGGAGATTTCTCGTACCAATGTTATGTCTTTGATGGTGAACAGGAAAAGTTGCATGAGATTGATCCAACTAATCCGTTTTTAGTTTGGCAATCCGATGATATTTTACTGTATAACCGTTGGACAGCTCGTCAGCTTAATGGTGGTAAAATAGTGGAATTGAATTGGAAGACTGGCCAGGAACAACCGACTGATTTGAAAAAAGTAGTCTATTTAGATACGGACAAGGATGCTAGATTAACAGTTCAAATTGATTTTGAAACAGAACAGTTTTCTTATTTACTAAAAAACAAAAATAAGGAAATTACTTGGAAAGCACCTGCATTAAGTAATTATTCACAATGGTTTGTACCAGATCTAGTTTGGTTAAAAGATCAATCAATGATATCTATTGTACCAACTGAAGGTGGTTTGCTGGATAATTATTCAGGAAAATTTAAGTTAATGAAAGTTTCTGGAGAGAAAGTAGAAGAGCTAATAACGCTTGATGAGTATGCAATGATAAGTTGCTCTCCAAAAGGCTCCCTTTGTTTATATGGCAACGATTTAGAACAAGTTATGTCATTTGAACCTTATAAGAAGAAAAAATGGTTAACCCTTGAATAGAAGACAAAAAAAAGCTGTGGTATAAAAACCACAGCTTTTGTTGTCCCACTTTGTATTAGTGAAGAGATGGTGGGAAACCTTGATCTAAGACAGTCATAAATACGAACCATCCGAACACTGCAAATGCAGCAAAGTTAAAAGCAATTCCTAGAATGCTTTTTTCTTTGATAGCTTGTACAGTGCCAACTAGACCTAGAATTGCGACTAGGCCAAAAATAACCATTAATAAGTTCAATATAGACACTCCTTTCGACATCCGAAAATGAATGCCGCAAACAATATTCCTCTTCTATTGTAAAGCTAATTGGTACGTTTGTCGAGGTTAAAAAGTGACGGATATTTGAACGAACTATGTTAGTGTATGTATATCATTTCGTAGCGAAATCTGTATAATATAGTGGAGGTGAAATGAATGTTAAATATTCGAACATATACATTAGGACCAGTGCAGACGAATTGCTTTATTATTTCAAATAAACAGAAAGAGTGTCTTGTGATTGATCCAGGTAGTGAAGGCGAGCGACTTGTACAGCAATTAAGAGCGTTGAATTTACGTCCGTTGGCTATTTTGTTAACACATGCTCATTTTGATCATATTGGTGCTGTGGATGCTGTAAGAGATGCTTTTAAAGTACCTGTTTATGTACATAAGGCGGAAACTGATTGGTTACTTGATCCAATGAAAAATGGTTCTGGCCGTTATGCTGAATTGCCAAATATCACAGCGCATCCTGCAGATCATGTGATTGATCAACCGCAAGAATTGACTATAGGACCTTTTAAATTTGAAATTGTGCACACTCCAGGTCATTCTCCAGGCAGTATATCATTTATATTCGAAAATGAAGGATTTGCAATTGTTGGCGATACATTATTCCAAGGGAGTGTAGGTCGCACAGATTTATTAGGTGGTAATGAAAAATTGTTATTAAAGTCTATTCATGATAAATTGTTATCGTTAGATGAGGATTTAATCGTGTATCCAGGCCACGGTGACGCGACTACTGTTGGAACTGAGATGGAGCAAAATCCATTTTTGAATGGTTTTTTGTAAAAGCCTAAGTACTGAAATAAAGAAGAAACCGATTTGTAAGTAAAAACCTTACTAGTCGGTTTTTTTGCGTTTTTTAGTACAGTAATTAATATCAATAAATGAAAAGCATTTGTGATTACTGTTAAAAATAAATGAAAATCCATCTGTTTGATAATAAATAAAACAAAGTTCAATGTGTGTTTATTATATTAAAAGGAAGGTTGAGTATTATGATTGTGGATTTTTCAGAATTGCATGATCGATTTATTGCTTTTTGGAAAGAAGAGGGTAAGGCTCCAAATACGAGTAATGTAGAAAGAATGGCGAAGAAAGTTTCATGCATTATTCTAAAAGGAAGCTAATGATCAGTAGGTTCTTTTTAATAAAAATCATGCATCAGGTGTTGTGGAATAATTTGTTTTACAGTTAAAAGGAAAGAAGAAAAGTTTGAAGGCACCTGGGGTATTTTACGAATTATTGTGTCAGCAAATGGATGCTTATAAGGGAGATAGATGAGTTTATTAATTAATGGAGAAAAGTCATGCATCATTAATTGCTAAAAATTGTTTTCACAATATAGGGTACTGCTTAAACCAGTAAAATATCGAATATAAAGACGTGAATATTCTGCTAAATAACAAATGATTGAGTTAGTGCAACAAACAACCAAATTAGCGCAACAAACAACCGGGTTAGTGCAACAAACAACCAAATTAGCGCAACAGACAACCGGGTTAGTGCAACAAACTTAGATTTTTCACCTATTGATGGGCCCGCTTCAGCATTTAAGTGCATAAAAAAAAGAGGCTATGGAGGCCTCTTAAATAGAAGATATTAATCTTCTTCATCTAGGGGATGTTTCTCACCATATATAATGGAGAGGGTTAAAGTTAAGCTACAACTATAATTATAACAATCATTAACAAGGTGTCAATAGTGGAAAGTGCACAAAATAAAAAAGACAGCCTTAAGACTGTCTTTTCTATTTACTATTAATGTCCAGCGCCTGCAACATAAATGAATGTAGTATAGTACGAGAAGCCTGCGAAGAAAACTGTTAAGTAAGCACCGAAGATGTACATATACATACGTTCTGTTAGGTTTAAATATCCTAATAGAAGGAAAAACCCTGTGTTAGCTAAGAATAATAGTGAAGCTTCTGTCATACCACCTAAATAAAACATAACTGCGAAAATCCCTGTCCAGAAGCCCATTACTTTATACATATTATCCATGTATGATTCCCTCCTTTTGCGACGACACAATAATCTCTTATCCATTATAAATGATTTGAAACCAACATGTAAACCGCAACTTAGGTTAACTTTGTGACAAAGCAGTGTAAAAATTTAAATATCAATTCGATATGTACAGTATTTACAGCTTTCGACCATGCTATCAATTTGACCGAATTCTTGTACATCAAATAAGTATTCAAATTGGCCTTTTAAGAATGATTCATGCAAGTCACAAACTAGTGTTGCGTGTTTCTCGATTTGGCTATGGAAAGGACAATTATATACTGCAAAATTGATTGTTTTTCCATTTGGCTTATCAAGAATTACTGGAACATAACCAATTAATGAGGCTGCTTCTGTAATAATTTCTACTCGTTCATCAAATGACAGAAGCGATTTGTCCCTTTGGTGTTTAGATAAAATTGTTTGAATTTGTTCGCCACCTTTTTTGTAGCAAATCCTTTTACCAATAGTATTAGCATCTTCACCTAGTTCTATAATTATTTCTAGAACCCAACCTAACAATTCTTCATAATTTCGTTGGGGGAAAGTTAGAGCGACACCATTAGAAACTGCTTTATATTTTCTTCCCGGACGCCCGCCTCTTCCAGTTTTTTCGTATTCAGACGTAATGACATCTATTTCGTTTAATTTCGTTAAATGAAGACGTGCTACGTTTGGGTGAATTTGAAAGTGGTCGGCGATGTTTTGTACTGAGAAAGAATCTTTTTCTTGTAACATATATTGATAAATTGAAAATCTTGTTTCATCTGCTAGTGTACTTGTTATTTTTAATGGATGTAACATGAAAAGGTTCCACCTCCTGTATAGTTATCTTTATTATAAAACAATATGAAATATCCACCAGTATAAAAATTGATAAAAATAAAAAAATAAGTGGAATAATGTAAATTAGTGAAAGATTATTAGTCTTATTTCACTTTTATTTCATTTTTAGCTAGTAGAAAAGCTTTAAAGTTGAATTTTGAACGCTTTCAACAGTGCACAATATTAATTTACGTAATTGTATATATTTTCTTATTTTTGCGGTGTATAATTTCGCTAACGGATAAGGAGCGGTCGTTATTCGTCGTGGTAGAAAGGGGGCAATATGTCATTTACTGAGACAGTTGTGGAGCGAAAAAGTGAGCATCTATTGTTGAAGGCAATACATTTTGGCGCATCTGACTTACATCTAATGCCTAGTGAAAACGATTATTTACTATACTTTCGAAAATATGGCCAGCTCGTGTCTGCTGGACAACTTCCCCTAGAATTGGGTGATCGTATGATTTCCTACTTTAAATTTCTCTCCTCTTTAGATATTAGTGATAAGCGTAGACCCCAAAGTGGTTCGTTTCAGCAAGTTTTAAATGAACAGCCAATTGCTTTTCGCGTCTCCACTTTACCTTCCAATTTTTCAAAGGAAAGCTTGGTCATTCGTATAATGCTACAAGATCATGCTATTCCAATATCTGACCTATGTTTATTCACTGAATCAGCAAAACATTTGTTGCAATTAGTGAAAAAGAGACAAGGTATCTTATTCCTCACTGGGCCAACTGGATGTGGTAAGTCTACATCATTATACTCACTTCTACATTATTGCTCTAATGAACTAAAAAAGCACGTCATATCCTTAGAAGATCCAGTGGAAAACAGTCAATCTAATTTATTGCAAATTCAAGTAAATGAAAGAGCCGGTGTTACATATGCAACCGGATTGAAAGCTATTTTAAGACATTCGCCAGATATTATTATGATTGGAGAGATTCGCGATCAAGAAACAGCTAAAATTGCTATTGAAGCTGCATTAACAGGGCATCTTGTGTTAACAACTATTCATTCAATGGATACAGTCGGCTGTTTATTCCGTTTACTAGATTTAGGTGTGTCCTTAGAAGAGTTGAGGCAAACCTTAATTGGAGTAGTAGCACAGCGTTTAGTAAAGAAAGTAAAATCTCAAAATGAAGAAAAATTATCAGCTATTTATGAAATATTATCTGAAGATAATTTAGCAGAAGCTATAATACACGTTAAGAACGATAAAAAATTCAGATTACCAATAGAACTCTCTTTAGAAGGACAGATGAAAAAAGGGGTGGGTTTAGGTGCAATTACGGCTCAACCTTTACTGGTTTAGTAGAAAGAGTAAAACTTTACCGAAGATGAAAGATAAGGCAAGCTTTTTGAAAAAGTTGAGTGTATTGCTAGGGGAAGAGTATATATTTCGAGATTCCTTATCGATGTTATTGCCGCATCATGTTGAAGAACTTTCAGAAGTTGAATCTTTGGTAGAAGAAAAATTTCGAAATGGGTCTAATATGAGCGAAATTCTGCAATTGCTTGGCTTTCAGAAAAGCTATTTAATGACCATTCATGTAGCTGAGCAACAGGGAAGAGTTGTAAGAGCCCTTGATTCTATAGCAAGTCAAATGATAACGAAAGAAGAAACTCAAAAAAGACTACAAAAGCTATTGGTCTATCCTGCTATTTTGTTTGTCTTTTTAGTTCTACTCTTTTTAGGGTTTCGAACCTATTTTTTGCCAAATATGACTTCGATGATGCTCTCTAGAGAAGGCGATGCAAGTGTATCTAAATTAACATTATCCTCTTTTTTCTTGCATATTCCAGATGCCTTGATTATCTCAGTATGTGTAAGTGTCTTTCTTGCATTTATAGCATGGAGGAAAATAAGCAAAAAAGAGATTGGTCATCAAATGATTGTGTATTTGAAAATCCCAATTCTTTGTCGATGGTTTCGTCTACAATTGACACGCCAATTTGCTTATGAATTGGGAGGGCTTTTAGAAAGTGGTCTTTCTATGCAAGCAAGTTTAGTCATATTACAGCAACAAGATTTACAACCATTTATGTCGAGAATAGCAGGTGAAATACGTGAACGTGTTACTTTTGGTGATTCACTTTCTACAGCAGTAAACCATATGGAGATTTTTCAAAAAGGTTTTAACACACATATCTTACATGGAGAAGAAGGTGGGAATCTTGGTAGAGAACTTCAAATCTATAGTGATTTTTTAACGGATAAAACCGAAGCGAATATGACTAGATTGCTCGCTATTATTCAACCATTACTTTTCTGTATTATCGCTGTTTGTATACTTGGAGCTTATTTAGCAATTTTATTACCAATGTACGAAATGATGGAGATGGTTTAAGAAAGGAGAACTAACATGCATTTATTAAAACAACAGAAGGGATTTACTCTAATTGAAATGCTCATTGTTTTGTTCATCATTACAGTGTTGATTTTGATTGCAATACCAAATGTGACAAAGCATTTTAGTACAGTAGATGATAAAGGATGTAAAGCATATGTCAGTATGGTGCAGGGACAAGTTGAAGCGTATCGTATTGACGAAAAAAAGTACCCAACTTCAATTGAAATGTTGGAGGACGCAAAGTATTTAAAACGAGATACAAATGCATGTACAGGAAAAAAGATTCGAATTTCGGATGGAGAAGTCACTACAATAAATGACTAACAAAGAAGCTGGGTTTACTTTCATCGAATTGTTACTAGTGTTAACGATAATGATGATAATTTGTTCTTTAAGCATTGCTCTGGGTAAAGCAAAGTTGGATGAACGAATGGTTAATCAGTTTTTATATCAATTAATGCTTGATATTGAACAGGTGCAAAGCGAGTCGATTGGTAGTGGGGTTTTTTCATATCTGGAGTTTATTGAAGATGGAAAGAAATACAGGGCATATACGCTGGTTAGTTCTGAAGATGGAGAATATTCGCATCTTAATAAAAGACGCATTTATTTTACACGTGAACTACCAGAGGGAGTTACTTATAGTTACAGTAGTCCTTTACGTCAGATTAAAATTGATCCCAAAGGTACATTCTCGAGTTTTGGCACATTGGTTTTTGTAACACCAACCGGAATTAAATCACTTATTATTAATATTGTTAAAGGAAGGATGAAAATTGTGGAATGATAAAGGGAACGCATTACCAGAAACATTACTTACTTTAGTTATAATTTTGACGTTATTCGGAACTCTTTTACCGGCATTGCAAATGATGAAGGCTACTTTGAATGATAAGAAAATGGCGATGCATGCGGCTGAAACGGCATACAAAGCTACTTTGCGTGTCGATCAGGGTGAGCAACTTCAAGGTAATCGAACTATAGAAAATGTTAACTATCAATGGTATTTCACAGATAATGAAATATGTGTAATTTATGATAACTTAAAAGGACAACAGCAAAAATGTTTTCGACCATAAAACGTCTACCGAAAAATTGCTCTGGTTATACATTAGTGGATGCCCTTCTGCAACTGATGGTCCTTTTGTTGTTTTCGCAGTTATTCATGCTCTTCTATCCGTGGTATGAGGAGTCATATAGAACTTTCCATCAACGGCAAGAAATTGAGTGGGAACTGTTTACGTATGACTTTCAATCGTATTTATTAGATATAAAAACCATTGGTATAGGTTCAAATGCTAACTTATACTTAGGGAAAAATAATCGAAGTATTGCTATTAATAGATCTAGTGCTGTCGTGCGCATGCAAAAGGAAGGGCAAGGAAATGAGCCAATGCTAATGAATGTATATGAAATTCAGTTTTTTATTGATGCAAATCGTACAACTTTAACAACTAAAGTTTTGTTTACAAATGGCTTGAGGAAGGAGAAAGACTTTGCTATTACGTATGTTAAAGAGTGAGAAAGGTATGCTCCTTCCGGTAGCGATGATTCTGTTGTTTTTTTGTACGAGCTACCTTTTGGGAACTGTAATGTCTTATGAATCTCATTTTCGAACGTATAATTCATTGGAATCAGCGTATGTTCGTGCTACTATAAATAAAATACAAGAAATTGAAAATAGCACAGAGTAACAGTCGTCGTTGATGAGAAGGTGAAAAAATGAGAAAAGTATATTTAGTAGGGTTTATGGGTTGTGGTAAAAGCGCAATTGGTAGACGTTTAAGCTACTATCTGAAAATGCCCTACTATGATATGGACCAAGAAATTGTAAGAAGAGAGAAAATGACGATTCCTGAAATATTTGAAAAGTACGGAGAAGAGCACTTTCGTCAACTGGAGACGGATTTTTTACGGAATTTCCGAGATGAATTTTGCATCATTTCTACTGGTGGTGGTGTAGCGATGAATCCTCAAAATCGTAGAATAATGCGTCAGACGGGACTTGTCCTCTTTTTAGATGCGACATTTTCAGATATTTGGAAGAGAATCCATAAAGATAAAAACCGTCCAATCGTCCAACGTTCTACAAAACAGGAATTAGAAGAGTTATTTTATAAACGCCGAAAATTTTATAGAGAAGCAACCCATATCACAATTCGGACAGAAAATCGTTCACTAAAACAAATTGTTGAATATACAGCTTTTCAAATAAAACGACTAAAAGGCGAATGAAATATAAAGTAACCCTAATTAATGTTCGTTTATAAACTATTTTATAAAAGTTATTGCATGATACCCCTATTCAATGTTAGGATATAGACGAGACGTATTGTTATAGAACAATGACATGGGAATATTACCAAGATTCCATCTTGGGCGGATGATTGTACGGGGAGAGAACGTCTTGAGACGTCGCCGAAGGAGCAAATAACAAAGGTTATGAATCTCTCAGGCAAAAAGACTCGTACGGGACGCAACTCTGGAGAGAGCTGTATTGAGTACAGCCACCAAAGAGGACAGCCGTAATGGTAAAACTTTCAGGTGCATGGACAGAGAATCCTAATTACAGGATTTCTCTGTCCATTTTTTTATGTCCTAAACAAATGAGGAGGAAGATTAGTGGCTAATGAATTAAAAAGAACGCCGTTATTCGAAGAGTATTCGAAGTATGGTGGGAAAACAATTGATTTTGGTGGTTGGGAATTGCCTGTTCAATTTTCTTCTATTAAAGCCGAGCATGAGGCGGTGCGCACAAAAGCTGGACTATTTGATGTATCTCATATGGGAGAAATCTTCGTTGAAGGTTCAGAAAGTTTAGCATACTTGCAAAAGCTTGTTACTAATGATGTATCGAAAATTGCCATTAATCAAACGCAGTATACTGCGATGTGCTATGAAAATGGTGGCGTTGTAGATGACTTACTCGTTTATAAATTAACAGAAGAGCGTTATTTATTAATCGTTAATGCGTCTAATATTGAAAAAGACTTTGAGTGGATGAAGACCCTAGTTTCAGGTGATGTGAAACTAACGAATGCGTCAAATGATTATGGTCAATTAGCATTACAAGGTCCACTTGCAGAAAAAGTATTACAAACATTAACTGAAACACCATTACAAGACATCAGACCATTCCGTTTAGAACAAAATGTAACGATTGCGGGCTATGAAACAATTATTTCACGTACAGGTTACACAGGTGAAGACGGCTTTGAAATTTATGCAGCACCTAAAGCAATTATTGCTTTATGGGGAGAAATTTTAACAGCAGGCGAAGCTGATGGTGTTGTACCATGTGGTTTAGGTTCACGTGACACATTACGCTTTGAATCTTGCTTACCTCTTTACGGTCAAGAATTATCAAAAGATATTTCACCACTTGAAGCAGGTATTAATTTCGTTGTGAAATTAAATAAAGAAGAAGATTTTGTTGGTAAAACTGCATTACAAGCTCAAAAGGAAAATGGGGTACCACGTAAGAGTATCGGTATCGAAATGATTGATAAAGGTATTCCACGTCACGGCTACCCAGTGTTTAAAGGTGATACTCAAATCGGTGAAGTAACAACTGGTACACAATCACCATTAACGAAACGTAATATCGGTTTAGCATTAATCGATAGTGAGTATGCGGAGCTTGGGCAAGAGCTTGAGATTGAAATTCGTAACCGTCGCTTAAAAGTGGTTACTACGGCAACACCATTTTATAAACGCCAAAAATAATTTTCATGAAGAGAGGTTTTTTTCGAATGAAGCATCGGTACTTACCTATGACTGAGCAGGATCAAAAAGATATGCTAAATGTAATTGGCGTTTCTACTGTTGATGAATTATTCTCAGACATCCCAGAAAAAGTTCGTTTTAAAGGAAACTACAACATTAAACCTGCAAAATCTGAATCAGCATTGTTAAAAGAATTAGCTCAACTTTCTAAACAAAATGCAAATAGTGATGAATATGCATCGTTCTTAGGTGCTGGAGTTTATGATCACTATAAACCAGTTATTGTTGACCACGTTATTTCACGTTCAGAATTCTATACAGCTTATACACCTTACCAACCAGAAATTTCACAAGGTGAATTACAAGCTATTTTCGAATTCCAAACTATGATTGCAGAGCTAACTGGCATGGATTTAGCAAACTCTTCTATGTATGATGGTGGAACAGCTCTTGCTGAAGCCGGTATGCTTGCAGCGGCACATACTCGTCGCAAAAAGCTATTAGTTTCTGGTGCAGTACATCCAATCTCACATGATGTAGTTAAAACATATGCACTTGGCCAATCAATTGAAGTCGTGAATGTTCCTTTAAAAGATGGTGTCACTGATCTAGATGCTTTAAGAGAATTAATCGATGCAGATACAGCTGCTGTGATGGTTCAATATCCTAACTTCTATGGTCAAGTAGAGAACGTACAAGCAATTGCAGATGTAATCCATGAAGCAAAAGGCTTATGTATCGTATCTTCTAATCCATTAGCGCTTGGTATTCTAACACCTCCAGGTAAGATGGGTGCGGATATTACAGTTGGGGATGCTCAACCATTCGGTATTCCAGAAAGTTTTGGCGGACCACACTGTGGTTACTTCGCTGTTACAAAAAAACTAATGCGTAAAGTTCCGGGCCGTTTAATTGGCGAAACTATCGATGATGAAGGTCGTCGCGGTTATGTATTAACATTACAAGCACGTGAGCAACATATCCGTCGTGAAAAAGCAACTTCAAATATCTGTTCAAACCAAGCATTAAATGCACTTGCAGCTTCAGTTGCAATGACAGCTCTTGGCAAAAAAGGTGTACAAGAAATAGCTACACAAAATATTTTAAAAACACACTACGCAAAAGAAGCTTTTGAAAAAGCAGGTTTCACTGTAGCGTATAAAGGAGCACATTTCAACGAAATCGTTGTGAAGTGTAATACATCTGTTTCTACTATAAATAAGGGACTTTTTGAAAAAGGCATTATTGGTGGCTTTGATTTAGGTAAAGTAGATGCAGCACTTGAAAATCATGCACTAATCGCTGTTACTGAACAACGTACAAAAGAAGAAATCGATGCACTTGTGCAAGAAATGGGGGCTCTCCATGCATAACGACAATCAACCACTAATTTTTGAACTAACTACAGAAGGTCGCGTAGGCTACAGCTTATCAGAACTTGATGTACCAGCAGTAGATTTAGCTGCCATTTTACCAAGCCAATTTATTCGTACAGAAGAAGCGGAACTTCCTGAAGTATCAGAACTTGATATTATGCGTCATTATACAGCGCTTTCTCGCCGTAACCACGGTGTGGATTCAGGATTCTATCCACTTGGTTCATGTACAATGAAATATAATCCGAAAATTAATGAATCAGTTGCACGTTTTGCAGGCTTTGCTAATATTCACCCATTACAAGATGAGTCTACTGTACAAGGTGCACTCGAGTTAATGTACGATTTACAAGAGCATTTAATTGAGATCACTGGTATGGATGAAGTAACGCTTCAACCAGCGGCTGGTGCTCATGGGGAATGGACAGCATTAATGATGATTCGTGCTTTCCATGAAGCAAACGGTGACTTCCAACGTACGAAAGTACTTGTTCCAGACTCAGCTCACGGTACAAACCCAGCATCAGCAACAGTTGCAGGCTTTGATACAGTAACTGTGAAATCTGATGAAAACGGTCTTGTAGATTTAGAAGACTTACGTCGTCTGGTTGGGGACGATACAGCAGCACTTATGTTGACTAACCCGAATACATTAGGTCTTTTTGAAGAGCATATTCTAGATATCGCTGAAATCGTCCACTCGGTTGGCGGTAAAGTATATTATGATGGTGCAAACTTAAATGCAGTTATGTCAAAAGCACGTCCTGGCGACATGGGGTTTGACTGTGTTCACTTAAACTTACACAAAACTTTCACTGGTCCTCACGGTGGTGGTGGTCCTGGTTCAGGTCCAGTTGGTGTAAAAGCTGACTTGATTCCATACCTTCCAAAACCAGTTTTAGTGAAAACAGAAGAAGGATATCACTTCGATTACGATCGTCCACAATCAATTGGTCGCGTAAAGCCATTCTACGGTAACTTTGGTATCAATGTTCGTGCATATACTTATATCCGTTCAATGGGTCCAGATGGTCTTAAAGCAGTTACTGAAAATGCAGTAATTAATGCGAACTATATGATGAGAAGATTAGAGCCATACTTTGATCTACCTTACAACCGTCATTGTAAGCATGAATTCGTATTAAGTGGTAGCCGTCAGAAAAAACTTGGGGCTCGTACACTTGATATGGCAAAACGACTGTTAGATTTTGGCTATCATCCACCAACAACTTACTTCCCATTAAATGTGGAAGAAGGTTTAATGATTGAACCAACTGAAACAGAATCAAAAGAAACTCTAGACGCTTTCTGTGACGCAATGATTCAAATTGCGAAAGAAGTGGAAGAAACACCAGAAGTAGTACAAAATGCACCACATACAACTGTTATTGGCCGTCTTGATGAAACAAGAGCAGCTCGTAATCCAGTGTTACGATACGAAAGAGAAACAGTAGAAGTATAATATATTCATATATTGAAAACCTCTAGCACTTTGCTAGGGGTTTTCTCATGATTTGTATATAAATAGCTTAATGAAAAGATCATGTTAGTTATGGAAAAAATCGCTTGGACATAGACAGATGACTTTAAAATTGCTATGCTAACATAGATGCAGTATGAATCAATGTGTGAAAAAAGGGGAGTTTTCATGGCTTACTTTAAAAGTATTAATGATACAACTAATGATCAAAATGACTTGCTAAAATCCTTAGAAGAGGATTATAAGGAATATACGGTTGACGAATTAATTTCTGAATTGTACATAAAGCAACAAAAAGAACAAAGTACATTAATCTATTTCACTCCAGATGCGCATACAAAAGCGTTGATGGAGTACGAAAAGAAAATTATCTATGATTTGTTACATAAACATGGTTTAACGAATCGACAAATTTTGCAAGAAATTAATAAGCAAAAAACGGTTATTGATTAATACAGTAAGTTTAGTAATCAAACCTGTTATTAGACCCTATTCGTAAAAAACACCCTCCTAGAGATTGATTGAACCTTTCTCTAGGGGGGTGTTTTCTTAGAATCCTATATTTACTTCATTTCTTTCCCAATCATTACTTAAGGCATTTTTACGTTGTTTTTGTAAATCTTTAATACATTTCTCGTAATCGAGTTTTTTGTCATAATGCCAATTTAGAGCGACCGACATATATAGTTCATTGAGTTGTGAAATAGAAAGACCTTTTGATAGTTTAGCAGCATCCATTAGCTCGTCTTCTGTGAAAATATGCTGAATATCTAATTTGCGTAAATATGTAGCACGTATTGCAGCTGTTGGATTCATAATTTCGTAAGCTCTATCAAATCGACCTGCACGATTGATTAAAGCGGGATCGATGCGGTCAGGATAGTTGGTTGTACCAATTAAGAAGATACCCTCACGCGATTGTGCGCCATCTAGAGTATTTAAAAATAATGAGCGTGTATATTCTGGCATCGAGTCAATATCTTCAATAACTAGTATTGCAGGAGCTAGACTTGTTACCATACGGAAGACCTCTTCTATCGATTCACTTGATGTATGCTCTGTAATTTGCCAATACACTACAGGGGCTGTTACAGAGCCTGTGATGGACTTTACAAGCGTAGTCTTACCGTTTCCTGGTGAGCCATATAATAGGATTCCTCTTTTATAAGGAAGACCATAATGTTTGAAGAAATCGCCATCTCCCTTAAAAAATTCATCAATCGAACGGAAAATCTCTCGTTTAAGCGAAGGTTCTAAGAATACATCATCTCTTGTGATTTGCTTTCCTTCGCCGTAGCTCCGCCGTTTTATACCAGTCTGAACATCAACTAAGTAGGTGACGGTTTCCATTAACATTTGACGTAACTGTTCTTGAATAGCTTC
The DNA here is from genome assembly GCF_055456015.2 of Viridibacillus sp. d25.2. Classification (NCBI taxonomy): domain Bacteria; kingdom Bacillati; phylum Bacillota; class Bacilli; order Caryophanales; family Caryophanaceae; genus Viridibacillus; species Viridibacillus sp. d25.2. Next base: position 1,585,582 of record NZ_CM196652.1, read on the forward strand.
GATAAATTCCATCATTTTCTCAGCACTCGTTGTGAAATAGAAAAACTCAGGCCATTCTGAATCGGAGCGGAATATAGGAATATGGGTAATAGCTACTTCATAATCAGGGAAGTAGATTAAAGAATTACTAAAGGTCTTGATTGATTGCAACTTATTATCTAATTGATCTTCTGCGACAGAATTTAAGACAATACTAGGTAATGCAGCATATATATAACTCAAATTTTCGTAGCGGATTAATTCCTTGTCCATCATTTCAAGTAAATGATGATGAAATTGTGAATTATTTAGTTCGACAGTCACACCACGAAAATTGCATGGATGTACTTCATTTAATTTTTTTGAGATGCGTTCAAAAACCTCTGATACATCAGCATAGTTAGGGATGTCGGGGCGTAAATCTTCGTGAAAAGTATATAAGAATTTTGTCATTATATCCTCCTTTATAGACGTTAATAGCTAACAGTTATAAGCATGTATAATAAGAAAAAAGAGAGCCATTTCTGTATAATATAGAAATGACTCTTTTTATTTGCAACGTAATCAACTTATTTCACTTTGATTTTGCCTGTCCAATTTTTATATCCACCTTGTAATTGGTATACTTGATCATAGCCTTTTTTCTTTAATAACATAGCGGCACGTGCACTACGGCCTGCATTTTGGCAATACAAGTAAACAGGTTTGTCTGGGCGAATTTCTTTATGACGTTGACGAAGTTGTGAGGTTGGGACGTTACGAGCGCCTAGAATATGACCACTGTCAAATTCTTTAGGCTCACGCACATCTATTAATTGTGCTTTACGATAACCCTCAATAAATTCTTCTTGTGTTAAAGTTGTAACTGCTTTTTTGAAACGAAGAGCGTTCACTAAAGCGTATACAATTACCACAAATAAAACAATTGCTAATGTATATAACCAACTCAAATCGTCTTACCCCTTTCTATCTACAGTAATATTATAAAAGAACATCTAGCGATAGTCCAATGAGTTTGTTAAAATAGATAAGTTGATTATAAGGAGGAGACCAAATGAAAACAACATGGTATTTTATTAATTCAGGTCCGTGTAGCCCTGCATTCAATATGGCATTAGATGAAGCGCTCCTACATTGGCATAGTAAAGGTTTAATTCCACCAGTAATACGATTTTACGAATGGAATCCAGCAACACTTTCTATTGGTTATTTTCAACGTGCTGAAAAAGATATTGATTTTGAACAACTACATAAATTAAATTTAGGATTTGTTCGTCGTCCGACTGGAGGGCGTGCAGTCTTACATGAGCATGAATTAACATATAGCATTATCGTTAATGAAGACTACCCAGACATGCCTAGAACAGTGACAGAAGCTTACCGAGTATTAAGCGAAGGCTTATTACTAGGCTTCAGAAACTTAGGGTTAGATGCTTATTTTTCTATCCCTGATTCTGAAGAAAAACGAGCAGACTTGAAAACACCGAAGAGTGCAGTTTGTTTTGATGCACCAAGTTGGTATGAATTAGTGGTAGAAGGTAAAAAGGTAGCAGGTAGTGCGCAGACGCGACAAGAAGGTGTCATTTTACAACATGGAGCAATCTTAATCGATCTCGATGATGAAAAATTGATCTCCCTTTTTAAATTCCCATCAGAAGCTTCAAAAGAACGCATGCGCAAACATTTACCACAAAAAGCGGTGGCTATTAATCAGCTAGCTCAAAAACCTGTCGATGTTGAAACGTGTATATCTGCTTTCCACAAAGGATTTGAGGATGGATTAGACATTGAACTTGTACCTTATACATTGACTGATGAACAATTGGATTTTGTTAATAATTTAGCTAAAACGCGCTATGAAAGTGATGAATGGAATTTTAGAAAATAGTAGTCTTTTTGACTTATTTTAGTTTGGCGGAAATCGAAAAATCGCTTCCAATGTTGTTAAATCAACATTTTGCGCAGAATCACCCTATTTGCTTTTCTTATCAATATATAGTATTGTAATGTCTTGAAAGAACACTATATGTAGTGTTTAATGCGCGATTTAAATAGGGAGGCGAATGATAATGGTACTTGCTTCACAGCATCATAATCAGACGATTAATGTACAACAACTAAACAATGATATTCAACAATTTCCACAAGTTCATGCTATCACAGAGGACATGCATATAACACATAAAGGTGTGTCTCGCTTAGTCATGATCGACCGTTATTCTTTTAAAGATACAGAAAAGAAAACGCTAAAAGCAGGAGATTTTGTTGTTTTAACGGTCAAAGCTGACCCTAAATTCCCAGCACGTGGTCTTGGTTATATCGTTTCAATTAACTCAGAAAAGAAAACAGCAGAAGTGCTAATTGAAGCAGATTATAGAAGTGCTATTGATGATGATGCTGAACAACAAACAGGTATCGTCACACGTTCTTTAGACGTTATTGAAAAGCCTCTTGAAGTCTATTACGAGCAAATTGCAAAACGTAATGCAACTGGCCTAGCAGCCGTTGAAAAAACAGCAGAGAAACGCCAAGAATGGTATGAGAAATTTTACGAGCAATTAGTGAAGTTAAACTTTATTCCAGCGGGACGTGTTATTTACGGAGCAGGCGCTGGAACAGATGTTACTTACTTTAACTGTTACGTAATGCCATTTGTAGCAGATTCTCGTGAAGGCATTAGTGATCACCGTAAACAAGTAATGGAAATTATGAGTCGCGGTGGTGGTGTAGGAACAAATGGTTCTACATTACGTCCACGAAATACGCTAGCACGTGGTGTTAATGGTAAATCATCAGGATCAGTATCATGGTTAGATGATATTGCAAAGCTAACTCATCTTGTTGAACAAGGTGGATCACGTCGTGGTGCACAAATGATTATGTTAGCTGATTGGCATCCAGACATTATTGAATTTATTATTTCAAAAATGCAAAATCCTCGTATTTTACGTTTCTTAATCGAAAATACAACGGATGAAACAATCCAACGTTTAGCACAAGAAAAACTGAAATTTAAACCTTTAACACAACAAGAAGAAGCGATGTATCAAGGTATTACTAACTATAAAACAATCCCAGGTGTCGGTGGTTTTAATGAAGCGATTATCCGCGACGCTGAAACGAAATTACGCGACGGTGGAACATACAGCGTGCATAACTCTGAATTCCTAACTGGTGCAAATATATCTGTTACAATCACAAACGAATTCATGGAAGCTGTAGAAGCTGACGCTGAATTTGATTTACGATTCCCAGCGGTTGAATCATATAATGCAGAAGAAATGAAAGTTTATAACGATACATGGCATGAAGTCGGTGATGTTCGTGAATGGGCTGAAATGGGACATGCTGTTCGCACATACCGTAAAGTAAAAGCACGTGAACTTTGGAACTTGATTAATATCTGTGCTACTTACTCAGCAGAACCAGGTATTTTCTTCATCGACAATGCAAACGACATGACAAATGCAAAAGCATACGGTCAAAAAGTTGTAGCAACTAATCCGTGTGGCGAACAACCACTTGCACCATATTCAGTATGTAACTTAGCAGCTGTAAACTTAGCGCAATTCGCTCAAAAAGACACTAAAACAGTGGACTTTGAAGCGTTGAAGGAAACAGTTCGTGTCGGAGTACGTATGCAAGATAACGTAATCGATGCAACACCTTATTTCCTTGAAGATAACCAAGTGCAAGCATTAGGTGAACGCCGTGTTGGACTAGGTGTCATGGGAATGGCCGATTTGCTAATCTACTGTGAAAAAGAATACGGCTCTGAAGAAGGTAATATCCTTGTCGATGAAATCTTCAAAACGATTGCGACAACTGCATATGAAGCTTCTACTGAACTTGCAAAAGAACGTGGCAGTTTCCCATTCTTAACAGGTGAAACAGAAGCTGAAACATTAGCTCTTCGCAAACGCTTTACAGAAACAGGTTTCATGCAAAAAATGCCTGAGCATATCCGTGAGGCAGTACTTGAGGGTGGTATTCGTAACTCGCACTTACTAACGGTAGCTCCTACAGGCTCAACAGGAACAATGGTTGGCGTTTCTACTGGATTAGAGCCATACTTCTCATTTACTTACTACCGCAGTGGTCGTCTTGGTAAATTTATTGAAGTAAAAGCTGATATTGTACAAGAATATTTAGCTGCTAACCCAGGTGCAGATGAAGCAAATCTTCCTGAATGGTTTGTTACTGCTATGGAGTTAGCTCCAGAAGCACATGCAGATGTACAATGTATTATCCAACGCTGGATTGATAGCTCAATCTCTAAAACAGTAAACGCACCACGCGGTTACACTGTAGAGCAAGTACAGAAAGTGTACGAACGCTTATACAATGGTGGCGCTAAAGGCGGTACAGTTTATGTAGATGGTAGCCGTGATTCACAAGTATTAACTCTAAAAGCAGAAGAAAACGTTATGGACGAGGACAATCTACAAGAAGAACAAGTAGTTGATAAACGTCCAGTTGTTTTAATAGATACAATTCAAGACTTACGTTCAACTAATGTAACAATCGGTTCGGAAGTCGGTAACACATGCCCAGTATGCCGCAAAGGAACAGTCGAAGAATTAGGCGGCTGTAACACATGTACAAATTGCGGTGCACAGCTTAAATGTGGCCTTTAAGATACTGACTTCTAGCTACTTGTAGATTTGAAATAAAGTCGTACCGTTTATAAAAAAGATGTACCGTTTTAAATAAAGTTTGATTAAAAAATCATCTCACCTCTATAGATTTTTAGAGGTGAGATGATTTTTTTGTTGGATATTTATGTTAATGACTGTAAAGATTGTGAAGAAATGTACTTAAACTAATGGAGCAGGTTAGTTGAACAAGATTACATTGGAATTTTGAAATTTCACTAATATATAAAGGACAGGTGTAGTTGATATGGCATTTGAGAATGTAGTTTATCCAGCATTTATAAAGAAAGAAGAAGAAATTTTCGGCATTCATTTCCCAACATTACTTCCAGATTACGGGTGGGAGAATTACTTAGTCTCGGGTCCATCGAAAAAGGAAGCCATTCAAAATGCAAAGAAGGCCTTAGCTTATTTGTTAGCTGGTGCTCTATATGATAATGAAGATTTACCAAATCAGGCACCCATTCCTACTAATCTTGTGACGGAAGAGATGGAACTTGTTTTTATTAAAACATCTTATAGCAATTATGCGAGGGAAATTGAGGAGCATTTACCTGGACGTCATTGGCATATCACTTTTAACAGGGATTGGAGAAGTGATTTTCAAGCAGTTGCATATAAGAATACGCAAGGATTTTGGGATGTAAAGGTAGATGGTGATTTACCTATTGAAATGGAACAGGAGAAGTTGTTACAACTTTGTCCTACATATCCTGTAATTGGTACAGTACGACGTCGAGTTGAGGCGGAAGAAGCGTTCGATAGTTTTATACTCAGAGTAAAAGAGATGTACAAGCAATTGTAAATATTAATCATATTGCTTCAAAAACAGAAACGTAACAATTAGAGAAGAAATATTGAGAAAACAAATAATATCGGGTGAAATTCTTAAAGGGGACATATTGCCATAAAAGTACAGTCGTTTTATAAGATTGTGAAAAATTGTACTTAAACTAAACCAGCTAATAGAATGTCAAGTAAAACATTTTTAATCGAAAAACACTTCATGTTATACTAAAAAGCACAAGATAAATAACCCTCCGAATTTAATTTGGAAGGATTTTGTTTTATTTTAAAATACTGTAACTAAATAGTTTCTTGGAACGGTGTTTTCGTTTTTAAAATCGCATAAATCCAGTGTAAAAGCTTATTAGCACAGGCAATAATAGCTACTTTATACGGTTTACCTTCTTCGCGTTTTAAATCGTAGAAGGCTCGTAATCGTTTATTTCGTGCAAGGGTTTCATCTGTTGTTTTCTTTTTACGGCTATCTCGAATTGAACAACGGACGGCTGTGTAAAGCATGTGGCGAAGTCTAGCTGAGCCGCGTTTGGTAATGTGATTTTTCGTGCCTTTAAAGCGCCCTGATTCAAACACACTTGGGTCTAGTCCCGCAAAGGCTACTAACTTTTTTGGATGATTAAACCGGTCAATCTCCCCAATTTCTGAAAGTATCGTGGACGCGATTTTTTCACCTATACCGGGAAGCGATTGGATTAATTCATATTCTTCGAGTTGTGCCGCCAATTGATTAATCTCACGCTCTAACGTAGAAAGCTGTTGTCGGTACGCTTGAAGTAAATCAATATACATATTCAGACTGACGAGAAGGCTTTGATAAAGCGTTGACTGAAATGGGTTACGTTCCGCAGCGGCGATTAATAACTCAGCTCTTTCATACGCCCAATTAAATGAACGCGCTTTACAATGCTTATCAATAAATTGTGCAAGCTTATCTACACCTGCTTTTAAGGCAGACTCCGATGTAGGGAAGGACTGTAAAGTCCTTAATGAAATCTCAGCGTATAAATCACCAAAAACGCCTTTATACTCTGGAAATACTTGATCTAATACAGCTTGAAATTGAAGCTTTGTTTGAACCATAATTCCTGTCATATTTTCGTGTTGCCTTGTTAGATGCCGAAGGTTTAAAAGCTGAATACCACGCTTTTTCTGAGGCTCTAAATCCTCTTTGTAATACAGTTCACCTAAGTGATAGGCATCAATGGCATCTGTTTTAGTTTTTCGTAAGTTAGAGCTTTTTGCTCGATAAGATACCAGTGGATTTACGATTATGACAATGTACTCTCTTGCCTCTAAAAACTGTACAACTGGGGCATGATAGTGACCTGTCGCTTCTAAAACAATAGGTGGTTTCATCCCTGTTTGATTCTCTACATCTAATAAATAAGAGTGTAACTCTTCCAATCCTTCCACCGTATGGTCCACTTTCACACTGCTTTTATAGGGAATTTTTTTATCCAAGAACATTTGAACCTGACTTTCACCTTTTGCGACATCCAGACCTACTACTGGATTCATAGTTTATCTCCTCCTCATGTAGTGTATTGACCGGTAACCTCTATCTAGCTTGTTATTCATATCTTCGCTTGTTATACGGGATCACTATGTCCCAACCAGCCTAATCATGTGTTAACAAGTAGAGGGCGAACAGTTTAGTTGTCGGGATCAAGTCCCACGGGTGCTTCCGTTCTACCCCGGCTACTATCAATCTATAAATTGAATAAAAAATAGTCAACCAGATTTCTCTGGCTGACCTTATAATACGAACGGGGTGCTTTAGTTAGACAAGATCATCGTAAAGATGGTCTATTTTTATGCCTAGAACATTTAGTTGATTTGGGTGATTCAGTGTGTGAACTGTTACACTTAAACTAACGGGGCATATAAGTTGAAGAGCATTGTTTAACTTTTGTTCAACAATTGGGCCATATTGTTGCATTTAATGATTTTTAGGATGCAGCGATTACTTCGCAAGATATATCAAAAAACGAATGAAAAACCTTGATATCCTATATTTAAAGGAGGTGCCTTCGTTGTATAACCATGAAATTATAATTAAGAAAATTATTTTGTATGTGGAAGAAAACCTACATGAACCACTTACTTTGGAAAATATTGCAGCACAATCAAATTTTTCGAAGTATCACTTTCATCGAATATTCCAATCCACGGTTGGCATGACGGTAACTGAATATATTCGGTTAAGAAGATTGGCTAATGCTTCTTCCGCCTTGCTTTACACAAGTGAACGCATTCTTGATATCGCTTTATATTATCAGTTTGAATCACAAGAATCATTTACAAGAGCATTTAAAGAGATTTATAAGCTACCACCTGGCAAATATCGCAGAATGATGTCAGACGTGATTAAAATTAAGGAGGAAACAAATATGGATACAAAGGTGAAAGGTTGGTTTTTAAGTGGATCAAATCCATTTAATTACGAAATGGGAATTGACCATGAAGTTGTTCATCAGGGGAAAGCATCAGGTTATTTAAAATCCAAAACAGTGTTAGATTCAACTGAATTCGCTACCATGATGCAAACATTTAAGGCTAATCAGTTTGTTGGAAAGCGCATTAGACTCTCTTGTTTCATCCGTACGGAAGAGGTAGATACGTACGCTGGGATGTGGATGCGAGTAGACGACACAATGGAAGATGTTCTTCAATTTGATAATATGAGTAATCGCCCCATTAAAGGAACAACAAACTGGAACCATTATTCTATTATTTTAGATGTTCCAACCCAAAGTGCTGTTATTTCGTTTGGTATCATTCTGTCTGGACAAGGAACTGTATGGGCAGATCAATTCACTTTTGAAGAAGTGAATGAAAGTATTCCAACAACTAATTTAGAGGTGCATGGTGAACTGCTGGACGAGCCAGTAAATTTATCGTTTGACGAAGAAATATGATTTAAGGAAGGGTGATAACATGGCTAATTCCGGTAAAAAGGCTACTGGGGTAGTATTAAGTATTATAGTTATAATTGCAATTATGTCTGTAAAGTTTGTAGGAATTAACACGCTTGTTCATTACTTAAAGTTTTGGTGAAAATATTGCTTAACTATACCGCAATCGGGCGCGATTGTTTAATAAGCGTCTCTGTTCTTATTCAATTACGGGTGCTTTACTTGAAGATTATTGAGTTCATAGACGGATCTTTATTCTTGTTCAACTAAAGATTAGGTTAGTTGAAGAAGGAAAATCGTTAGAATGGATTGAATGAAAAACCATAAAAGAGGTGAAGCAATGTTTGTTTATAAATATAAAAGGTTAATTGAGGATTTTGTTAATGAGGTAATTCGTGTTGAGAATTTTGAACGTGACTATCTAAATACATTTAAAAACGAGACAGAAAGTATGGATGCGTTTTTCGAAATCTTAAACGGAGTTTTTGAAGCAGTTGATTGTTATTATAATGATTGTCTTCCTGGACAAGAAACTGCCTTTGAAATATCCGAACAACAACTGAGAAAAGAAGTAAGTGAAGCGTTGATTAAAATAAATAGTTTATCGAATAATCTTTAAGTTTCATTCAACTAACGGGGGCATTAGCAAAAGATTATTGAGCTCCAAAGACAGCTCTATTCCTTATTCAACTAACGAGGCAGTTTAATTGAAGAAGGAAAATAATTGTTTTACATAGAAGTAAATAAAATGTCTTAAAAAATAATGGGGTGTATAAACGGTGATTATTATTAGAAATCTAAAAAAGTGAATTTGATTTTTTGATATAAAAGTAGCAAAGGGGATATTAAATGGTAAGTAAAATAGAATTATACGAAAAAGAGTCTCAGGAATTCAAACCTTTTAAACACTTTACTTCACGCATTCAAGTAATGCGGAAAGAATACAGCTATGGGGCTGAAGTTGCCTCAAAATGGACTGATATTTTAAACCAAACTCTTGTAGATGAAACTTACCCAGTGATACATCCAATTGGTCAGGAGACATTCTCGTTATATGCAGAGTTCACGACTGGGGTATTTGAGTTTACCTTAGACATAGACGGGGCTACTACATTTATAAAAGAAAAAAACATTAAACCCATAAAGACTTCTCCATCGAATATAATTGAAGCTGTTGACCAAGGTAACATAAATAAAGACCCAAACCGAATAAAACCCAATCATAAAAATCCTGTAATGGTACTTCAGAGTCGATATTTAACCAACAACAAACCTTATTGTATCAATGGAAACCATCGTATATTTGAAGCATATAGAAATAATGATGAACAAATAGAAGTTTATGTTTTTAAAGATTTGGAGTTTGTTCCTTTCTTTTATGACGTTCTAAGTAAAGCAACATATTTTTTAGAAATTGATTACCATAATGTGGTTAATGATAAAAGAAATTTATTGCATAACGACAGTTAAATTATACTGGTATAATTTAACTGTTATTCAATCTAAATTAATAAAAAATGGAGCTAAACAAATTACACTGCATAACAGGAGGGACTATATGGAACAGTCGAGGATAATAGAACAGGAAATGTATCGTAGAGCCATTGAATTTCTTCCTAAAAGATACCCAAAAGGCTGGGGTGGCGTAGCAATAATTCACTCAGAAGATGAACAATATTTTACTAGTGTTTCTATTGAAACAGCAAATTCGAGTGTAGATTTATGTATTGAAGTAGGAGCAATGTGTGAGGCACATAAATGGAATGTACGTGTAACCCACTGTTTATGTGTTGTAAGAGATGATGAAAATAGTCCTTTTAAGGTACTTTCGCCTTGCGGTGTATGTCAAGAAAGATTACGTTTTTGGGGTGTAGATGTTAAGGTAGGTGTTACTACTCCAGATAATTCGTTAAATTTTGTGACCTTAAATGAATTACAGCCGTACCATTGGACAAATGCATATCCAGTAGAGGAGTTAGAACATTATCATAAATGATTGTATTAGGAAAAGAATGTGAAAAGATGTACTTAAACTACCATGAAAATTAATTTCTTCAAGAAAAGAAAAATGACAATACTTAAGAAGACCCTTGCCTAATCGTTAAAAAAAAGAGGAGAGTGGACATTAATAAGACTATTGTTTTCGGTAGACTATTAGTATTGACTCCACTAACCATTTTCATTCTCTGTGGTGCAGGACTATTTTGTGCTGCATGGATGGCTAACGGGGTGCTTTTCTTGAATATTCGGTTTGCGAAATATAATAGAACAGAGTTAATTTCTACAGATCAAGCTAAGTCATTTGCAATCAAGTTTTTCTTTAGATATTGAGCTATATGGTTCTTCAACATGATCTCAATTCGAAATGGCTTTAAAGGAAATGAACTTGTAAAGTGTTGCATATAAACTAGCAGAAGCTTTAGTTGAATAAGTACGAATAAGAAATTAATTTTTTATACGCATAGATCAATTTCTATATAAAGGTGTTTCAGTCGATAACTTTTTTATCATGTAACAATCATGATTAACTCTAGACATATGTATCACATAATGATATATTGTTTTTAGATATATATATATATCATTTTATGATACATCTAAAAAGATATAGAGGGTGATTGGTTGAAAAAAACTGAGCAATTAACAGATTCAATGTTCTATATTATGGCTGCTTTAGCTAAACCAAGGCATGGTTACGCTATTATGAACTTAATTGAAGAAACAACAAAAGGGGCAATTACTATAGGTCCTGCTTCAATGTACACGATTATTAAAAAGTTATTAAAACAAGAGTGGATTTATTTGCATGATGGGTCGGATTCAAGACGTAAAACATACCTTCTTACTGAAAAAGGCAGAGAAGTATTAGAAGAAGATGTGAAGCTAAGAAAACTGATGATTCAATTAGCGGAAAGTGGATTGAAGGAGGTTGAAGAATGAGACAAACAAAGTATATTACGTCAGGTGGGTTAGCTTTTTCTGAGGATAAGGACATGGAAAAATTACGCCGATTTTCTTTGAGGGGTTGGCATGTCTGTGATTTTAAGTTTATGGGGTATACGCTTGAAAAAGGGAAAAGCTCAGATTATATCTACAGTGTAGATTATCGTTCATTAAAAGAGGATGAAGAAGGTGAATACTTTGATTTTTTTTCATCTTCTGGATGGTCGCATATTGCCTCAGAAGGAGATATTCATTTATTTCGAGCACATCCTAGTACAAAACCGATTTATAGTGACCGTGACACATCGGTTGAAAAGTATGAGAATTTAAATAGTTCCATGAAACGTCTAGCAATTCCGTTAGTTTTAATAACAGTACTCATATGGATTGGAGCAATGATAAGCTCTGGTATCTTAAAATCAACACTTCAGGTAATAGCTGTTATTTTCACTGTAATAGCCATCCCAACAGCTTGGACTGTAATCGCAACATACAAAAACAAATGGGAGGTAAAAGATAAAAAAGGATCAGTTATTCTATTGAAAACTATACCATTTCTTCTCGTCTTAATTGCTGTTATTATTTTGTTATTTGTCGATGGCAGTGCAGTTTACACCTTAGCGTCTATGGTAATTGGAGCAATCGCACTTCCAACTGCTGTTTGGGTAATCATGTCTCTTTATCATAAAATGGGGGGGAAGAGCGCTTAGTATAGGAGTGAATAATAAAGTTTTTAGACGTTGTTATTGTGACGGGTGCTTCGTATTATAAGGTTAACCAGTTTTTACTGGTTGACCTTATTTTTATAGGATTTAATATATCAGTAGCCATAGCAAGTGTTGCACTTAATTTGACAAAGTAACACATAATAAAAATAAACAACTAAACATTTTTGTTAATAATTTCTCTAAAAAGCAAATATTCATGATAAAATGAAGATAATTTGTTAGGAGTGATTATGTGGGTAATAAAATTGCGGGTATTTTTTTCCCAGCGTTTGCGATGTTAGGTGTTATCGCGATGACTTTGACAGGAGCTTTTGGAAGTGATGAGGCAAATAAATCCTATTTTCTTCTTAGTTTAGTCATTATTTTTCCTTTAACTTTTCTAGTGCAGGGAATATCATGTGCTTTAAATAATATTAATCCTTGGATTGCATTGGCAGTTTCTTATTTTGCTTTTATCATTATCCTATTCACGGTATTAAACAGCTCTGCATGGGGATACGGCGTGTACTTTCTTTTGTTTTGGGTCATTGGTTATTTTGGAACAAAAGGTATTAAAATGCTTCGCGCTAATAAAAACAAATAAAACTGTGCGAATTGTGCGCAGTTTTATTTTATTTCTTATAGGCATTTGCGCAAATTTCTTCACTATGTTTTGCCTTTTTAAAGGGACGAACAACTAGTGGATTCTCTTTGCAAAATTGAATGATTGTTTTATCTTCTTTATGTAGTCCGTAATAATAAGTAATTTGAGGTTCATCTTTGAATTCCAATTGATATAACCCTTGATAATAATCTTTGTGAATTACTTGTTTGGGTTCTAAGTAACCAGAGTTATCTGGAATTAGCATATCTTTAGTGATCTCATTTCTATCCATATGTTTATTCATATGATATTGTACTAGAAGTTTCGTATAAGGATTGCCCTTTATAATAACTAATAAATATAGAGAGGATAGACTACTAATAAATAAAACCACAGCAAAAATAAGAAAGAGTCTTTTCTTCAATCTAAAGAACCTCCTTTATTAAAATATACCAAATAAATACATTTATGTAAATGTTGTTTTTGGGCAAAAATAGAAACGCAGAAGAACTCACTGAGCTCTTCTGCGTTTTTTGTTAATTTACTGTTATATTCTTAGGGTCTTTCTCGATTTCTAATAATTTATTAAATGAAGCGATAGCGACTTCTACTTGATCGTCTTTCGGTTCTTTTGTTGTAAGTAGTTGTAGCCATAATCCAGGATAACCTAAATAGCGTAGTACTGGTACATTACGACAAGCATTTGTCCACTGTAGAACTTCAAAAGCCACTCCAAGTACAACTGGAATTAATAAAATACGATCTACAATTCTTAACCAAAACGGATCTGTTGGTACTAGGAAGTAGATGAACATACCTACGATAACTGTAAATAACATAAAACTACTACCACAACGGTAGTGTAAACGAGACTGCGCTTGTACATTTTCTACAGTTAAAGGTAGACCGTTTTCATAACAGTTTATGACCTTATGTTCAGAGCCGTGATATTGGAATACACGTTTAATAAGTGGAGTCAGAGATACAAAATAAATATAGCTAAGTAGCAATACTAATTTAAAACCGCTCTCTAACAAAATTTGTGCTACTTTTCCTGGAAACCAAGTATGAAGTAGTTGTGCCAAAAATACAGGGATTAATGTGAAAATAAATTTACCGAAAAGAAATGATAGTACGCCGATTGCAGCTACACCTAATATCATTTGTAGCTTCGAACCTTCTTCAGTCGATTCTTCTACTTCTTCGCCTGGATTTACATCATAACGATCACCGGCAAATTGCAAGTGCTTGGAGCCATTAGCAGCAGATTCAATAATAGCAACTATTCCTCGAATAAATGGAATTTTCTTTAACCGTTGAAGTGCTGGCTTTTTCTCTTTTTTAACATGGAAATATTCAATTGAGTCATCATTACGGCGGATTGCGGAAACAGTATGTTCTTTACCGCCCATCATTACGCCCTCAATCAGTGCTTGCCCCCCGTAAATCGGAGTCTGAGGTTGATCCTTCACTTGCTCCACCGCTCTCTTTTTGTATATTCAACTGTTTCTATTGTACTAAAAATTATAAAAAAGCTCTAGGAAAAGAATAGCTTTTGAAAATGAGGCAATGCTTGTGAAAAAGGAGTGTTGTGTTTTGAAAATTCATGTCTTGTTTTGGACATCAGTTTTAAGTGCTATTTCATTCACGGTTTGTCTGCGATTTCTAAAACTATTTTCCATAATTCATTGGAGTCCAATTGGTTGGTCTAAGCGATGGCATTTATTTAGTGGACATACGCCATTATTTAAATGGACTACATTAGCAATCATGTTGTTTGTTTTAGCAATAATAATTTTTTATTTAAGCCAACTATGTATAGCTATTCGAGCGGATATTGCGGCGATTGGGCTGAGTATCATTGTGATTTTTGGGTTACAGTGGTGGATGTTCGGTACGGTAGAGTTAAAAAAAGTATCGATTCCAATCTTCGCAATAATTGCTATGCACTTACGTTTTATAGTAGAAACAGCTATGTATCATAAAAAAGCAGAAAGTTTAGACTCCCGAAGTAAAATGCCTTATAATACTGATGTGGTAGAATAAATTCATCACATTGGGAAGGAGGAGAGATATGAAGTACTTATGTTTAAATGGACCTAATTTAAATCGATTAGGCAAGAGAGAACCAGGTATATATGGCTCGGAAACTCTTCAAGAAATAGAAAATGACCTTCAAAAGCTAGCAGGCGAGTTTGGTGCCACAATTGAGTTAAAGCAATCGAATCATGAAGGACAGTTGATAGACTGGATTCATGACGCTGAAGACACTGAAACTGCAGGCATTGTCTTTAATCCAGGTGCATATACACATACAAGCGTGGCAATACGCGATGCCATTGCCGCTGTAAATGTACCTGTCATAGAGGTGCATATCTCGAATATACATAAACGTGAAGAATTCCGTCACCATTCATATCTAGCGCCAGAGTGTGTGGGACAAATTTCGGGATTAGGGACTAAGGGTTATCAACTTGCATTACGCATGTTTTTAGAAAAATAACGGGGGGCTTTGATTATTATGGAGAAACTAAAAAAATTAAGAGTAGCATTACAAGAACAGGGGCTTGATGCAATACTTATTACAAATGACTATAATCGCCGTTACATGACAGATTTTACTGGAACTTCTGGAGTAGCAATTGTTTCTCAAAATGATGCAGTATTTATTACAGATTTCCGATACACTGAACAAGCTGCAAAACAAGTGCAACATTATCGAATTGTACAACACCAAGCTACAATCATTGAAGAAATTGCTAATCAAGTACAAGAGATGGGAATCAAAACATTAGCATTTGAGAAAGAAGACGTTAGTTATAGCACTTTTGAAGTATATTCGAAACATCTAAAAACCGATTTAGTCGGTGTATCAGGTTTAGTAGAAAAAATCCGCTTGATTAAGACCGAACAAGAGATTAATATTATAAAGGTCGCTTGTGAAATAGCGGATGCGGCATTCGAGCATATACTAACATTTATTAAAGCAGGCAAAACAGAGTTAGAAGTATCAAATGAACTGGAATTCTTTATGCGAAAACAAGGAGCGACTTCATCTTCTTTTGATATAATTGTTGCATCAGGTGTACGCTCGGCATTGCCACATGGCGTTGCAACTGATAAAATAATAGAAAATGGTGATTTTGTCACTTTAGATTTTGGTGCGCTCTATAATGGCTATATCTCTGATACAACACGTACAGTTGCAGTTGGAGAGCCTTCAGATCAATTGAAGGAAATTTACAACATTGTATTAAATGCTGAGTTACTTGGATTAGCCCAATTTAAACCAGGTATGACAGGTATTGAAGCTGATGCAGTGACACGTGATTATATTAAAGCACATGGATATGGTGAGGCATTTGGCCACTCAACAGGTCATGGAATTGGTTTAGAAGTACATGAAGGTCCTGGATTATCATTCCGTTCATCTACTGTTTTAGAACCAGGTATGGTTGTGACATGTGAACCTGGTATTTATCTACCAGGAATCGGTGGTGTCCGTATTGAGGACGATACATTAATCACAGAGACAGGTAATGAAAAACTAACTCATTCCACAAAAGAATTAATCATTTTATAAAGTAATATTGGAGGAACATTCATGATTTCAGTAAACGATTTTCGTACAGGCCTAACAATCGTAGTAGACGGTGGACTTTTCCGTGTACTTGATTTCCAACACGTAAAACCTGGTAAAGGTGCAGCATTTGTACGATCAAAACTTCGTAACCTACGTAACGGTTCAGTAATGGAAAAAACTTTCCGTGCAGGTGAAAAAGTAGAAAAAGCTCAAATTGACAACAATAAAATGCAATATCTATATGCTTCAGGTGATAATTATGTGTTCATGAACACTGAAACTTATGACCAAATTGAATTAACTGAAAACCAAATTAAAGATGAATTAAAATTCTTACTAGAGAACATGGAAGTTTCAATCATGTCTTACGAAGGAGAAATCCTTGGTGTAGATCTTCCGAATACAGTTGTTCTAGAAGTAATTGAAACTGAACCAGGTATTAAAGGTGATACTGCTTCAGGTGGTTCTAAACCAGCAAAAGTTCAAACTGGATTAGTTGTTCAAGTACCATTCTTCGTTAACGTTGGTGACAAATTAGTTATTAACACTGATGAAGGTTCATATGTATCTCGTGGCTAATTTAGCCTTTTTTTATAAGAGACCCTTATAGCTTATGCTATTAGGGTCTTTTTTTGTTTTCGAATGTTTGTATGAATAGAACTCATATCTTCCTCTGACCTTGCATAGATTAAGTTATACAAGAGGAGGGACAGCTACGGAACTTCAGGACATTCTTCGCATAGCCGGAATTGGACTTGTGATAGCGCTTTTACATATCTTTTTTGAACAAACCGGCAAAAAGGAGTTTTCTTTTTTTCTTTATTTTCTAGCCTATATGTATATCGCAGCGGAATTACTTCATTTTTTACGTTTGTTCTTTGATGAAATTCTTACCTTCTTCCAATGGTTAACGGCTACCTAAGCTTATGACGATATTATTTTACGCTGTGATTATGCTAATTCTTTTAATGTTCATTCAAATGGCAATTCCTGTACTGCATCGTGTCTTATATACGGTGTTTTTTTTCTTATTAATGAGCTTTTTATTAATGCGTTTATTCATCCCGTTTTTTCAAAGGTTATTGCATGCATTTCCAATTGAGATTCCATATTTATCGCTCATTCTAGGCAGTGCATTTATATATTTCGTTTCAACGGCCGTGTCACAACATTTAACGGACCAGGATTATGAAGCACTTGCCTTATTATCACATACAGCGGTAAAACTGATTATTTTATCTCTTTGGTTAAAAGAGATAATTGAATTATTTTCAATTTGGCAACGTTTAATAGAGCCTTAGCAGATGAAGATTGTCAATTTTATGGACAAACTTAATTTAATAGATGAAGAAATTTTGGATAAACGTCAATAAAGATAGGAGGGTAAGATTGGATTGGTTACAGGAGATTTTGGTCGCTCCCTTCAAAGACACATTATTTGCACTCGTTTCATTGCTTTTTTACGCAATACTTTTTTTAATATTAAATTTTATAATGCCGCAATTTAAAGAGTGGACAAGGGTGTTCTTTTTTATCGCTATACTTACTACTACATTAAAGCCTGTTTATCAATCCTTTACTATGATGCAGGCATTATCTGAGAATATGATTGCATTCTTTAGTGCCCTTTATCCAATATTAATGTCTGCAATGGCCATTTCAGCTGGTGCTATGTCATTAATGGCGTGGCATCCTATGCTATTATTACTCATTCAATTTGCAGTATTTTTGACGGGGCGGTGGTTAATCCCTTTGTTAACGGCATCCTTGATTTTTGATTTTCTATCGCGTTTTATGCCCGAGATATCTTTTGCAAGAATGGCTGATTTTATACGAGTACTTGTATTAAGTGTCGTTTCAGCTACGGTCATGTGCTATTCGATGTTTTTAGTAATGAATAGTGTAGTTTCAGTATCTTTTACCGGAGCTGCACTCGGACCTTTAAAGAAGATGATCCAACAAAATATTCCGTTTATAGGTTCTTTCATAACTGAGAGTTTAAGTACTTTTAGAAAATATTCATCTACTACCGCAACGGTAACGAGTACAGGCTTAATGATAGGTATATTTACTGCTGCTATCATTCCAACATTAAAAATTTTAATGACAGGACTAAGTTTTCGGTTCCTGTCTGCATTAATGGAGCCTTTTTCGGATAAAGATATTGCAAGTTTTTTAGATGATATAGGTAAAACACTATTTGTTTTGTGTGCAGTATCTTTTATTATCGCATTTGCTTTCTTTTTCACTGCAATTTTAGCAGTTATACTTCTGAAACTACAAATACAAGAAGGATAGGATTGGGGTTGTGGAAGCATTTTTACTTGGTTTAGTCGTCATTATATTCGTTGGTAAAATTGTAAGTTTGCTACTAGAAGAACCGGAAGAGTGGGTTATTCTATTGAAAATAATCGTTGCAATATGGGTTTTACAGTTTGTTTTTAATTTTTGGCGTTAGTATCTCATAGATTAGGGTTGTGCTTCATACAATGAAGTAGATAACAGGAAAGATGTGAAGAGGGGGATGACTAGCTCGGGCGGTGCAGAATATGAAAAAGACGTCAATTTACTATGTAGGAATATTGATGGCAATTGTCATCATTATCGTGGGCATGCTTTCATATAATAATGAAAACCCTATGAAAACATCGTCTAAAGGAGAAAATGTATCAACTAATGAAGCGGAACAGCTAGCGACCATTTTATCTAGGATTGACAAAGTTGGAAAAGTTGAGCTCTATTTTTATGCAGGTGGACAAACGGCACAAGATGTAAAAAAAGATTCTACATCCTTAGAGAATTATTTCAGCTGGTCTAATACAGCTGGACAAGAAAGTGGTCAAATAACTGGAGTATTAGTTGTTGCGGAAGGAGCGAGTGACATCGAGGTAAAGAATGAATTAGTAATTACGCTGACAAAAGTGCTGGAAATACCAGCACACCGAATTGTGGTAATGCCTATGGAAAAGAGAGGGGAAATAAAATGAGAGTAAAAAAGAGAGCGGTTTGGTTTTTAACATTATTGAGTTTAGCAGCTGTAATTTCAGTGTACTACCTAATGAATCCAGCACAACCATTTAATGGACTGAAAATATTCTCAGATAGAACGTTAACTAATACCGCAGTTGATGATATTGCTAAACTAACAGGTAATGATAAAACACCTGTCACAGCACAGAGTGACTTATTTGAAGAAATGCGTATGGAGTTACTAAATGAACGTAGTCAATTGAAAAAAACACTAACGCTAAAAGCAGCTTCTGAAAAGAATACGGCTGAAGAAAAGAATGAAGCGTATAATGAGATCGATGTTATTACAAAGAAGGAATCTAATGAAGCGATGTTAGAAATGCTTATTAAAACTTTAGGCTATTCAGATGCATTTGTAAAAGCTGAAGATGATCGAATTCGTGTTACAGTACAGTCTGCCGAATTATCAAAATCTAAAGCTGATGAAATTATTTACACTGTAAAAAAAGAGATACCTACAGCTGGTGAAGTAGTAGTTGATGTTAAATCTGAGTCTTTTTAACGAAAAAAGGGCGATATAATCTTGAGTAATTCCTATTTTCAATTATCTATTTAAAAAAACCCCAAAACAAGATAGAATAAATAGTGTATTATATTTCACGAAATTAAGGGGAGTAATGTATGTTGAAAATTCAGGAAATCCGAGAGATTATTAAACTAGTAGATTCATCTTCAATTGACGAGTTCGTTTATGAGGTAGCAGATACAAAAGTTAAACTTAAAAAAAATGGCGGTGTGGCAGTTGTAACTGAAGCGCCAGTAGTAAAAGTAGCTCCAGTAGCAACGCCAACACCAGTCGTGGCTCCAACAGCACCAGTAGCAGCGCCGACTGTAGTTGCTGAAGCAGCGCCAGTAGTAGCTATTGATGCATCATTATACAAAATCACTTCACCAATGGTAGGAACTTTCTATCAAGCTCCAAACCCTGAATCACCAGCTTTTGTAAAAGTTGGAGATAAAGTCGGCGAGGAAGCAGTAGTATGTATCGTTGAAGCAATGAAATTATTTAATGAAATCGAAGCAGAAGTGAATGGCGAAATCGTTGAAATTCTTGTTAAAGACGGCGATTTAGTTGAATACGGTCAACCTCTGTTCCTAGTAAAAGAGAACTAAGGGAGGCCTATCCAAATGAAAAAAGTATTAATTGCAAACCGTGGAGAAATCGCGGTACGTATTATTCGCGCTTGTAAAGAATTAGATATTCAGTCTGTAGCGGTGTATTCAGAAGCGGATCGTGATGCACTTCACGTTCAATTAGCTGACGAAGCATATTGCATCGGACCAAAACTTTCAAGTGACAGTTACTTGAAAATTAGTAGTATTTTAAGTGTTGCTCAAAAAACTGGCTGTGATGGAATTCACCCAGGGTATGGCTTCTTAGCAGAGAATGCTAGTTTTGCAGAGGCTTGTGAAGATGCAGGCATTACTTTTATTGGACCGACTTCTGACGCCATCAAGATGATGGGTATTAAAGATATAGCAAAAGATTCAATGATTAAAGCGGGTGTACCAACAGTTCCTGGTTCAGCTGGTATCGTAGCAGATGCAACTGAAGCAGCGGAAGTTGCCAAAGGTATTGGATACCCAGTTATCATTAAAGCAACTGCCGGTGGTGGTGGTAAAGGGATCCGTGTAGCACGCACTGAAGAAGAATTGATTAAAGGTGTTCAAATCACTCAAAAAGAAGCGGCTGCAGCATTCGGTAACCCAGGCGTATACTTAGAAAAATTCATTGAGGATTTCCGTCACTGTGAAATTCAAATATTAGCGGACAACTATGGCAATACAATTCACCTAGGTGAACGTGATTGTACAGTTCAACGTCGTATGCAAAAACTTGTTGAAGAAGCTCCGTCTCCTGCACTTTCTGAAGAACGTCGTGCCGAGATGGGTGAAGCTGCAGTTAAAGCTGCACTAGCTTGTGGATACCGCGGTGCTGGTACGGTAGAATTCATTTTTGATTATCATCAAGACAAGTTCTACTTCATGGAAATGAATACACGTATTCAAGTAGAGCATCCAGTAACTGAAATGATTACAGGTATTGACCTAGTTCAACAACAACTTAAGATTGCTTCAGGCGAGAAATTGGTGTATAAACAAGAAGATGTGAAAGTGAATGGTTGGGCGATGGAATGTCGTATCAATGCAGAAAATCCGTCTAAAAACTTTATGCCTTCACCGGGTAAAGTAGAAGACTATATAGCACCAGGTGGTTACGGAGTCCGTATCGACTCTGCTATGTATCCAGGATATAGTATTCCTCCGTTCTACGATTCAATGGTTGCAAAATTGATTGTACATGCAGATACACGTGAAGAAGCAATTGCTAAGATGAAACGCGCATTAGGTGAGTTCATTGTTGAAGGACCAGGAATTCAAACAACAATTCCTTTCCACGCAAAATTAATGGATCATGAGGTATTCAAAAAAGGTGATTTCAATACGAAATTCCTTGAAGAAAATGACGTCATGAATTCATAAGAAAGGGGCGAATTCTATGGCTGAAAAAGTCATACAATCATTACCGCAAAGTACTCCCGCTGGTAAAGAGGAGTTAGGTAAGATTGAAGTAGCGCCTGAAGTTATTGAAGTTATTGCAGGAATTGCTACTACAGAAGTAGAGGGCGTTTCTGGTACAAGAGGAAACTTTGCTACAGGCGTAGTAGAAAAATTCGGTAAAAAGGTTCATGGGAAAGGTATTAAAACCGAATGGACTGAGACGGGCTTAATCGTAGATGTTTATTGCTTCGTGCAATATGGTGCATCTGTTGCGAAAGTTGCGCATCAAGTTCAGACCCAGATCCGTGAAGCTATCTTTAATATGACATCTCTTTCAACACAAGAGGTAAATGTACATATTACCGGCATTCAATTTGATCAAGTGAACGATGCAAAAACTGAATAATGTCAAAAAGCACCACTTCTTAGGGAGTGGTGCTTTTTCTGACTATTCAAAAGTTAATGGAATCAATGAATTGAATCGAAAAATGTGATAAGATAATGCTACATGCATATTTAATGAAACACTTCACATTTCGGGTTTATTTTGAACATATTGCCCTGTTTTGCATAGGCAATATGTCAGAATCTCCCCAATGTAGTAGTATAAAGGAGAACTATATAAATGAAGCGACGAGAAGCGCGTGAAAAAGCGATACAAGTACTTTTTCAACTAGAAAATACAGAGTTAACAGTTACAGAGGCGATTGAACATATCGTAGGTGAAGAGAGTTCGCCATTCTTCGAACAAATAGTACAAGGTACTGTTTTACACATGGAAGAAATCGACGAATCTTTAGTTGGAAAATTAGAAAATTGGTCATTACCTCGCTTAGCGAAAATTGAACGTACAATTTTACGCTTAGCGGTTTATGAAATTTTATATACACCTGAAACACCGAAGAATGTCGTTTTAAACGAAGCTATTGAGTTAAGTAAAACATATGGCGATGAGAAATCTAGCCGCTTTGTAAACGGCGTATTATCAAAATACGCAAAATAATAAATTCTAAATTAAATTTGGGAGTGTTATTAATAATGTCAGGTAAGCTAATTAATGGTAAAGAAATTGGAGATACAATTCGACGATCTATTCAACAAGAAGTGAATGATTTAAAAGAACAAGGTATTACACCAGGTCTAGCAGTTATATTAGTAGGGGACAATCCAGCTTCTAAAACATACGTTTCAAACAAACAGAAATCATGCGAGCAAATGGGTATTCACTCAGTACTTATCGAGTTATCAGCAGATATTTCAGAAGAAACATTATTAAGCGAAATTGACAGACTAAATGCTGATTCAGCAATTGACGGCATTTTAGTACAATTACCACTTCCAAAACACATTGATGAACAAAACATCATCGCAGCTATTTCTCCTGAGAAGGATGTAGATGGCTTCCATCCAGAAAGCGTAGGGAAAATGATGCTTGGTCAACCAACTTATTTACCTTGTACGCCGTATGGTGTGATGAAGTTATTAGAATATGCGAATATAGACGTTGCAGGTAAACACGCTGTCATCGTTGGACGAAGCCATATTGTAGGTGTTCCAATGGGACAACTATTACTACAAAAAGACGCAACAGTGACTTATTGTCACTCTAAAACTCCTAATCTAGCTGCAATGACTACACAAGCTGATATTTTAGTAGTTGCCACAGGTCGTGCGAAAATGATTGGTGCTGAGCATGTAAAAGAAGGCGCTGTTGTTATTGATGTAGGTATTAACCGCGACGAAAATAATAAACTTTGCGGCGATGTTGATTTTGATTCAGTTATTGATAAAGTATCAGCAATCACACCCGTACCTAAAGGTGTTGGCCCGATGACGATTACAATGTTGTTATTTAATACATTGCAATCGGCGAAAAAGAAGTTTACTCAAGACAAATGAGCTCAAAACAGGTAAAATAGTAACGCAGAAGCTGTTTTTCTGATGAAAGACAGCTTTTTTTATGAAATCAAATTTTTGATAAAACGTTCGGATAAGGAGTCTGAGGCTGTTGACAAGTACACCTTATTTATCTGTCCAAGCACTAACAAAGTATATTAAAAAGAAATTTGATGCTGATCCTCACTTACGTGATGTTTTTGTAAAAGGAGAACTATCAAATGTTAAAAAACATACAGGATCTGGCCATATTTATTTCACATTGAAAGATGAGAAAACACAAATTGCAGCTGTGATGTTTGCGAAAAGTGCCAGTCGTCTGAAATTTGAACCTGAAAATGGCATGAAGGTTTTTATTCGTGGAGATGTAAATGTCTATGAAGGTAGTGGACGTTATCAGTTGTATGCAGTATCAATGGAACCAGACGGTATAGGCAGTTTACATATCGCCTTTGAACAACTACAAGCAAAACTCTTAAAAGAGGGATTGTTTGATGAAAGTCATAAAAAAGCGATACCAACATTCCCACGCAAAATTGGTGTTGTTACAGCGCCAACTGGAGCAGCCATACGAGATATTTGTACAACGATTACGCAACATTACGCTCTAGCAGATGTTGTGATTTTCCCTGCACTCGTGCAAGGAGAACAAGCAGCACCTAGTATTGTAAAAGCAATAAAGCAAGCTAACCTTATGGAAGAAATCGATGTTTTAATTGTCGGACGTGGTGGAGGTTCAATTGAGGACCTTTGGGCGTTTAATGAAGAGATTGTTGCTAGAGCCATTTTTGAAAGTGACATACCTGTCATTAGTGGTGTCGGACACGAAACAGATACTACGATTGCGGACCACGTATCAGACTGGCGGGCAGCGACGCCTACAGCCGCTGCAAAAAAGGCTGTACCGAATAGCGAAGATTTAGTGAAGCATTTATTGACACGGAGGTCACAACTATTTCAACTGACACAATCGCGAATTCGACATGAAAGAAGTCAATTAGAGCGGTTACAGAAATCTTATCCGATTGCGTATCCAGACCGTCTATTTCGTCCGTTTGTAGAGAAGTTAAGTCGTACAGATGAGCAGTTACAAGCACAAATGACGAACTATATCAAAGATAAGCAGGCAATTTTGCAACAATTAGCAAATCGTGTACAAATGAATACGCCACTACAAGAAGTGAGATATAAACAGCAACATGTAGCAAGATTGAGCACGCAGCTTGATAAAAGTGTGGTGCAATCAATCAATAAGCAACAAGATGCATTCAGGTCCATCATTCGTACTTTAGAAGCTTTAAATCCTTTAACAATCATGAACCGTGGATATAGCATCGTTTATCAAGACGGAAAAGTAGTAAAATCAGTACAGCAAATAGAAGAAAAACAAAATTTGACTATTCATTTTCCAGATGGTCAGGCGAATGCTGAAATTACGTCCATAACAATGAAAGCGAGGGGAGAAGAATAATGGCTGAAAAGAAACAATCTTTTGCTAAGTCAATCGAACAACTAGAAGAAATCGTTCATCAACTTGAACAAGGTGAAGTAGCTTTAGAAGATGCAATAGATTTATATAAAAAAGGGATGAAATTATCCCAGTTTTGCCACGACCAATTACAAAATGCAGAGCAGCAACTGATCTCGATTATGGATGACAATGGCAACGAAAAGCCTTTTAAACCAACAGGGGAAGAGGGACAAAGTAAATGACAGAGCTTTTAAAAGAATTTATGGCAACCAATATACCAACAGTTGAAAAACGTATGCAAGAACTGGTTAAGAATATTGAAGCGCCAGCAGTGTTAAAAGAATCCATGCTTTATTCATTAAATGCAGGTGGTAAAAGAGTAAGACCACTTTTTGTACTTGCTGTTATGGACCATTTCAATGTTCGCAATGATGATGGGTTTACTGTAGGTGCTGTCATTGAAATGATTCATACGTATTCACTGATTCATGATGATCTACCGAGCATGGACAATGATGATTACCGCAGAGGCAAATTAACAAACCATAAAGTATATGGAGATGCATTTGCAACACTAGCTGGAGATGCTCTTAATACACTATCATTTGGTATACTTGCTCGTATGCAACAAATTCCGCCGGTATCACGTTTACTGTTAGTAGATAAATTAAGTGAAGCAGCTGGAGCTGAAGGTATGGTCGGAGGACAGATCCTAGATATCGAAGGCGAAACAAAACAATTAACATTGTCAGAACTAGAAAAAGTTCATGTCAACAAAACAGGAGCTCTTCTTCGTTTTAGTATTGAGTCAGGTGCCATTATAGCAAATGCCACAGAAGAAGAACGTGCAATCTTAGTGGAATATGCGCATCATATCGGTCTTGCATTCCAAATTCAAGACGATATTTTAGACATTGAAGGTACAACAGAACAGCTAGGGAAAACAGCTGGTAAAGACGTTGCAAGTGATAAAAGTACTTACCCCGCACTCCTTACATTACCAGGCGCCAAAGAAAAGTTGCATGAGCATTACAACCTTGCGATAAAAGCGCTTGAAAAACTGCCTTCGGAAAGCAGTCTACTAAAAGACTTAGCTGATTATATTGTTCATCGTAACAAGTAATGGCCGTTTTAGTTTGTACAATTGTTTAACACTGTTATAATAGGTGAAACATTGTGCGATGAATATTTTAATGAAAAGGTGTGTGATGGCGATGGATTTAAACAAAATATCTAGTCCATCCTTTTTGAAAGACTTAAATACAAAACAACTTCAAGATTTAAGTGAAGATGTTCGAAAGTTTTTAATTGGAAAATTATCTATAACAGGTGGTCATATTGGACCGAATCTTGGTGTAGTTGAGTTAACTATTGCTTTACATCGTGCGTTCAATAGCCCACAAGATAAATTTATTTGGGATGTAGGACATCAAGCATATGTCCATAAAATTTTGACAGGTCGTGCCGATCAATTCGATACGCTACGTCAATATAAAGGGTTATGTGGATTCCCAAAACGCAATGAAAGCGAACATGATGTTTGGGAAACCGGACATAGTTCAACATCCCTTTCAGCAGCGATGGGGATGGCAGCAGCTCGAGATATAAAAGGTGATAAAAACTTTGTTGTCCCTATTATTGGTGACGGTGCTTTAACAGGCGGTATGGCTTTAGAGGCTCTAAATCATATTGGTCATGAGAAAACAAATATGATTGTCATTTTAAATGATAATGAAATGTCAATCGCACCAAATGTAGGTGCACTGCACAATGTTTTAGGACGTTTACGTACTGCGAATAATTACAACAAAGCCAAAGATGAATTAGAACAGCTATTGAAAAAAATCCCTGCAGTTGGTGGTAAATTAGCTGCGACAGCAGAACGGGTTAAAGATAGCTTAAAATATTTACTCGTGTCGGGTGTGTTTTTCGAAGAACTAGGTTTCACTTACCTTGGTCCAATTGATGGTCATAATTTTGAAACTTTAGAAGAAACATTACAAAACGCAAAAAGAATGCAAGGCCCTGTAATAATCCACGTTATTACAAAAAAAGGGAAAGGTTATTTGCCAGCTGAAAACGATACAGTTGGAACTTGGCATGGAACTGGCCCTTATAAAATGGAAACTGGCGATCTTGTAAAGCCAAAAACAACTGCTCCCGGGTGGTCTAGTTTAGTTGCAGAAACAGTTCGTAAATTGGCTCGGGTCGATGAACGAATCGTTGCAATTACACCTGCAATGCCGGTTGGTTCTAAATTAGAAGGCTTTGCTAGTGAATTCCCAAATCGTATGTTTGATGTTGGTATCGCAGAGCAACATGCCGCAACAATGGCAGCTGGTATGGCAGCAGATGGAACGAAGCCATTTTTAGCAATCTACTCGACATTCCTACAACGAGCTTATGACCAAGTATTACATGATATTTGTCGTCAAAATTTGAATGTATTTATTGGAATTGATCGTGCTGGATTAGTAGGTGCAGATGGCGAAACTCATCAAGGCGTCTTTGACATTGCCTTTTTACGTCATATGCCAAACATGGTTATTATGATGCCAAAAGACGAAAATGAAGGTCAGCATATGGTAAAAACAGCTATTGATTATAATGAGGGTCCTATCGCTCTTCGTTACCCACGTGGTAATGGCTTAGGAGTACCAATGGACACTGAGCTTACAGCTTTACCAATTGGTAGTTGGGAAGTACTTCGTGAAGGTAAAGATGCAACGATATTGACGTTTGGTACGACCATTCCAATGGCACAAGAAGCCGCTGAAGTTTTAGCTGAACAAGGTATACAAGTTGAAATTGTTAATGCACGCTTTATCAAACCAATGGATGAAGTAATGTTACATCGCATAATGCAAAGTAAAAAACCAATCTTAACTATTGAAGAAAGCGTATTGCAAGGCGGCTTCGGTAGTGCAGTATTAGAATTTGCGAATGACAATCATTATTCAACCACACAAATTGATCGTATCGGTATTCCTGATATGTTCATTGAACATGGTAGCGTCGATATGTTACTTCAAGAAATTAATTTAACTGCTGAAGAAACCGTATTACGCATTCAACAATTAGTTAATGAAGACAATAAAGAGCAAGCAGGTTTAAAAGCATAATGACAACAAAAATACAAAAAGAGCGTGTCGATATTCTTCTTGTTGAAAGAGGACTATGCGAAACACGTGAAAAAGCAAAACGTACCATCATGGCAGGGCAAGTGTATTCAAATGAAGTGCGCCTAGATAAGCCTGGTGAGAAAATACCGGTCGATTCTGAGCTCACTATTAAAGGGGCACAGTTACGCTATGTAAGTCGTGGAGGCTTAAAACTAGAAAAAGCATTAGATATTTTTGATGTTGCTGTACAAGATAAATTAATGTTAGATATCGGTTCATCTACTGGCGGATTTACTGATTGCGCCCTACAAAATGGTGCGAAGCATTGCTACGCACTTGATGTAGGCTACAATCAACTGGCGTGGAAAATCCGTCAAGATGAGCGAGTAACTGTAATGGAACGTACAAATTTCCGTTATGTCAC
This sequence comes from Viridibacillus sp. d25.2, assembly GCF_055456015.2. Lineage (NCBI taxonomy): Bacteria > Bacillati > Bacillota > Bacilli > Caryophanales > Caryophanaceae > Viridibacillus > Viridibacillus sp. d25.2. The sequence continues at coordinate 1,614,217 of NZ_CM196652.1, forward strand.
AGCACCTGACTTGGAAGAAGGTTTACCTGAATTTGCAACAATTGATGTATCCTTCATCTCTCTAAAACTAATCTTACCTGTGTTGAAAACGTTGTTAGTACCTGGTGGAGATGTTATTGCACTAGTGAAGCCACAGTTTGAAGCTGGGAAAGACAAAGTTGGAAAAAAAGGTGTCGTTCGTGAACCGAAAATACATTTAGAAGTATTAGAATCTATTGCAACATTCGCTGAATCAGTTGGATTCGTGGTAAAAGATGCTTCCTATTCTCCAATTACAGGTGGAGAAGGGAATATAGAGTTTTTATACCATCTGTACAACCCACACCAAGGAGAAGAGCTGCAATCATTTACAGACTTCAATACCTTGGTGAGTGAGGCACATCAACAACTTAAATGACGCGGCCCATTCTTTTGGGCCGTGTTTTTTTTCTTGTGATTTTATATAATCGATGTTACGGTTATAAAAAGAAGAGCATTATTATTCATAGAGGTGAAAAAAATTGAATAAAAGCCAACGCCATATTCGAATCCGCGACATGATCGCTAATAATGATATTGAAACACAGGATGATTTGGTCGATTTACTAAAAGAAGCAGGTTATCATGTAACGCAAGCGACAATTTCTAGGGATATTAAAGAGTTACATTTAATCAAAGTTCCTCTTCAAGATGGTCGCTATAAATACAGCTTACCAGCAGATCAACGCTTCAATCCAATTCAAAAGCTACACCGTGCGTTAGCAGATGCGTTTGTAAGCATTGATGGTGCAAGTCACTTCCTAGTGATGAAGACATTACCAGGAAATGCACATGCAATAGGATCATTACTAGACCATTTAGATTGGACAGAAATATTAGGAACTATTTGTGGAGATGACACGATCATGATTTTATGTCGTGAGGAATCCCAACGCGAATCAATAAAAAATCGCTTACTTGAAATGTTGTAATCTGAGGTGAGTTGTCTTGTTACGAGAGCTATCGATTAAAAACTTTGCAATAATTGAAGACTTAACAGTAGGTTTTGTTGAAGGGTTAACAGTTTTAACTGGTGAAACAGGTGCCGGAAAATCAATTATTATTGATGCAGTTCAGCTATTAGCTGGTGGTCGTGGTTCTCAGGAATTTATCCGACATGGGGCTAAAAAAGCCGAACTTGAAGGGCTCTTTGCGATATCCTCTGAAAACCACTCTGCTTATCAAAAATGTGCAGAAGCTGGGATCGAAATTGAAGAGGGAATGGTTATTTTACGTCGAGATTTAAATGACAATGGAAAAAGTGTTTGTCGTGTTAATGGAAAACTCGTTCCTCTTTCATTATTGCGTGAAATAGGCGCAACATTAATCGATGTTCATGGCCAGCATGAAAGCCAAGAATTAATGGATGATAAGAGACATATTTCTTTATTGGATCAGTTTGCGGGTCCAGACATTGATTCATTGAAAGATCGTTATAGTGAAGAATACTCAGCTTATCGTGAACTGAAAAAGGAACTTGCTGCAATATCTCTTGGTGAACAGCAAGTAGCTCAAAAAATTGATCTTTTTTCATTTCAGATTAAAGAAATTGACGCTTGCCAATTTAGAGCACGAGAAGAAGAGGAATTAGCAGAAGAACGTCGTCGATTGATGAACTTTAATAAGATCTATGAACGGTCCAATACAGCGCATGAAGCCATTCTGGGTGAATCTAGAGGACTCGACTGGATTGGACAAGCTATGACCGATTTAGAAGAAGTTGCTACATTAGATGAAGGCTTTAGAGAGCATTCTGATAATGTATCTGCTGCCTTTTATTCTTTACAAGAAGCAGCCTTTCAAATTAAAAACATACTAGATGACCTTGAGTTTAACCCGGAGCGTTTGAACGAAGTAGAACAACGTTTAGCCTTAATCCAATCGATGAAACGTAAATACGGTGCTACACTTGAGGACATCCTAACTTATCGTGAAAAAATTGGAGAAGAACTGGAATCTCTAATCAATCGCGACGAAAATATGCAAAAAAACGAACAACAATTAAATGAATTGAAAGAAAGCTTACTGCAAACAGCAGAGAAATTAACAGCTGTTCGTAAAAAAGCCGGTCGTAAACTTAGTGATGCCATTATGCAACAGCTACGTGCGTTATATATGGAAAAAGCAGACTTTAGTGTTCATTTTGAACCTCTAGCTGCAGATCAGTTTGATCATAATGGGTTAGATCGTATTGTATTTTATATTGCAACTAATGTTGGTGAACCACCGAAACCATTAACGAAAATTGCTTCAGGCGGGGAATTATCCCGTATGATGCTAGCATTAAAAACCATCTTCTCTTCAACCAATGGCATTACATCAATTATTTTCGATGAAGTGGATACAGGTGTCAGCGGACGTGTTGCTCAGGCAATAGCTGAAAAAATTTCAGCTATTTCGATGCATTCTCAAGTGCTCTGTATTTCTCATTTACCACAGGTTGCGGCGATGGCTGATCACCATTATTATATTAAGAAACATGAAGAAGCTTATCGAACAGTGACATCACTAACTGAAATTTTTGATAATGCGCGAATCGATGAAATAAGCCGTATGATGTCTGGCGCAGAAGTGACAGAGTTAACATTCCAACATGCAAAAGAATTGGTAGAAATAGCTAATGGTCGCAAAAAAGCCATGACCATTTAATTAGGAAACTGTCTGCCCCAACCAATTGGGCGGGCAGTTTTTTATATATGTATTGTTTTAAAAAAAACTTCTATGTAAAACCTTCCACCTTCTCCAATCATCCAATTCACCTCAAATATTTACCGTACATAACATGCTAAAACAAAGCCATAGTAAAAGGACGATGAGGAGGTGAAAAATGAAAAATCAAATGCGTTATGTCATGCAGTTTGTCGCATTGTTATTTGCCATTTTGCTACTACCATTTGGTGTTTCTGCCGAAAAAAGCTTAATTCCGATGGGACATTCAATAGGTGTGGAACTACAGCTTCAAAATGTCTATTTAACAAATGATGTACTCCTAAAAAACGGTACTTGGTTGAAAGCTGGAGATACTATTCAAGCGATCAATTCTCAACAAGTAAGAACGCTTGAAGAAGTAAAATCGCTATTTGTTAGTTCTTCAGGTAAATTAATGGATGTGAAGCTAAAACGTCAGCAAAAAACAGAACATATTAAGATAAAGAAGGAAGAGCTTGAACCTATGTTATCCTTCTTTAGAGATCAAACTGACGGTATTGGTACATTAACCTTTATTGACCCAGAAACAAAGGAATACGGAGCATTGGGGCATCAAATTATCGACTCGGTTGTTTCAGCACCACCTAAATTTTCGTCCGGATCAATTTTCTATGCATCCATCGAACAAATAAAAAAGAGTGTACCTGGTGAACCAGGTTATAAAATATCTTCGATTGAACATAATGCTGGACAATTAGGTAGTATAGCCGAAAATAATGTATACGGTATATTTGGAAAATGGTCGAATGCTTTAGAACAAGGTTTACCTAAACCTATGGAAATCATGCAACCTTCTGAAATAAAAGTCGGTAAGGCAAAATTGCTCACGACTATTGAAGGGAAAAATGTAGAGGCATTTGATGTGAAAATTACCAAAGTAGATGACAAAACATTGCAATTTGAAGTGACAGATGCGCAGTTGAAAAAGAAAACGGGAGGCATCTTACAAGGTATGAGCGGAAGTCCGATTATACAAAACGGGCGATTTGTAGGAGCAGTCACACATATGTATATCGAAACTCCGGAAAAGGGAGCAGCTATACCTCTTACAGAGATGTTGAAAAAGCAACCATCTTAAAGGAAAGTGCTTTTATAAATCCCCATTAAAAATACGCTGCACCGAGAGAAGCTGGTGCAGCACTTTTTTATAGAAATTTTTATATTGAAAAGAATATGTGATAAAAAGCATTCTTTTTCACTGTTACTTTTGTTACAATAAAAGTGACAAATAATCGACAAATTGTTAAGTGTGAATGAATACTGTCGAAATACATAGTATCTCTATGTCTACATACTTATTTTTTTAAGAATAAAAGGTATTCATGCAAAAAAGTCGAATTATCCACTTTGTATCAAAAACGAGTTTACTTTAATTCATCTTGTCGGTTTTGATCGTGTTTAACGGAAGCGCAAGCACAAAGGAGGAAATAATAATGCGAAAAGTAAAAGTTGCAATTGCAGATGATAATCGGGAACTAGTTCGTACATTAGAGATGTATCTACAAAATAACCCAGAAATTGAAGTTATCGGAACAGCCCCTAACGGCAAACTTTGTTTGAAAATGTTAGAGGAACAAGTACCAGATGTTCTATTATTAGATATTATCATGCCTCACCTGGATGGTTTAGCGGTTTTGGAAGTTATGCATGAAAACGAAATTTATAATAATGTTCAAGTCATTATGTTAACTGCATTCGGACAAGAGGATGTTATGAAACAAGCTGTGGACTTAGGTGCTTCTTATTTCATGTTAAAACCTTTTGAATTTGATCGTCTTGTTTCAAAAGTTTTACAATGTGCGGGGCATAAAACAGAAAAAACAAAACGTGTAAGCGTGCTGCAAGGATCACAACCACAACAAATGGATCAACGCCAACTTGATGCAACGATTACGGGTATTATAAAAGAAATTGGTGTGCCAGCTCATATCAAAGGCTATGCATATTTACGAGAAGCTATTCAAATGGTATATATGGATGTTGAGTTACTTGGTTCGATCACTAAAATTTTATATCCAGATATAGCGAAAAAATTCGATACAACGTCATCACGCGTTGAGCGTGCAATTCGTCATGCCATTGAAGTCGCTTGGAACCGAGGAAACTATGAATCTATTTCGAAAATGTTCGGCTACACTGTTCATCACTTAAAGAGCAAACCAACTAATAGCGAATTCATCGCCATGATTGCTGATAAAATTCGTATTGAAATGGTTGCTAGTTGAAAGGGTTAGGACATTGATATAAAAACGTTCAGAACCATTTTGTAATAATTTCTACACTGGTAGAATGACCAATAAGTCGGTTTTACTGACCAATAATTAACTAAATATATTCCTATAAAAGATGCATCTCTAGGTTTATTGAGTATATCTCATTAGACCAGGAGGTGTATTTTTTATGCGTTAGTCGTTTGTTCTTGATCACACCATCAATAGGGTCTTAATAAATACAATATTTGTAACAATCTGATAGAGCATGGTTACAGTGTCGATTAATTTTGGATAGTGGAATCAGGGCAGGAGAATGCTGTAGTTTGGTGCCTGAAGACATTGATTTTCGTTCTAAGTCGATTTTAGAAAGAGAGACAAAGAACGAAAAAGAGCGATATGTATTTTTCGGTTTTTGGCACAATACAAAATAAAGACTTCTCCATAAAACGGAAAAGTCTTTGAATGAATTTTAATATTTAAAGAGTACAGCAATCAATTGATAGCCTACACCTACAGTCCAAAATAATACTGTATCACCACGTTTGATACGACCATCTTGAATCCCCTCATGTAGCGCAAGTAATGGACTTGTTGTACCTGTATATCCAAATCTATCTCCCACATATATCATTTGTTCTTTTTTTACATTGAAATGTTTTTGCATTTTATTGATATTTGTAATAGAAAATTGTGATAAGCAGTAAGCATCTATATCTTGCGGTTTAAGATTATTTCTTTCTAATAGCGTATCAATAATTTTATAAGCGTTAGGTAAAGAAACATCTCCATCAAACGGAAGCCATTGAAGATAATTACTTGAATCTTGTCCTTTGATCTTTTTAGATAAACCACTTCGAGGGAATGTTACTCTATCAAAATTGCTTGAATCCGTGAAATAGATTGAATCCATAAAGCCAGTCTCTTCATCTGTTTTCTCTAAAATTAAAGCAACTGCTACATCTCCAAAGTTTGGATAAGTAATGTTATCTTCAGGGTTCGGAACTAAAGAAAAATAATCAGATCCTACTAGCAAAATTTGATCCATATGAGGATTCCCTAACAAATAGCGTGATGCTTGGTCTAATGCAGTCGTCATTCCCGAACAGTTAGTGTTCATATCCATGGTGCCTGTCTTCGTTCCGGCTTGAATAGCACGATGGACTAAAACAGAATTTGTAGGGAAAAGATACTCAGGAACTTGTGATGCAAAGATAATCATATCTAAACCTTGTGCTTTCATATTAGCTCTTTCTAAAACTCTTTTTGAAGCTTCAATAGCCATAGATAATGAATTTTCTTCATCATTATCTATGATATAGCGTGATTTTCTCCCTAAAATATCACCTAAGAAATGAGTGTAATCTTCTCCGTGGATTTTTTTGAAGTGTTCGATATAATAGGTGTTTTCTACTTTGTTTTCGGGATGGTAAATAGCAATTTCTTTAATTTTAATGTTTGTCATAAGTAATAAAACCTCTCTCATAATGCAATTTCAAACTTCTTTATTTTTTATATGTAAGATATTTTTGAATCTATAAAAACGTAATAAATACTATGTTAAGAAAATAAAAAGACACCAGTAAGATGTCTTTTAGTAGCTATCTTGCAATTTACGTTAGATAAATTCAGCGTTGTTAAGACCGACTTTACGTGTAATACGACTTAGTTGCATTTTAACAACTACACTGTTATTAACTTCGAAAACAACCTTTTTGAATCCGGATTGCTTATATAAGTTATAGCAATCTTCCAACGCAGGAACTAACTCTGGTGTAACAACTGACAAGTCTTTACAGTCTAATCGCAAAATAAAATCGGAACAGTTAATTGAAGAAACATTACGATTGTAGTCTTTAATGAATCGATCTGCTTGCTCTGGGGTGAAATTCCCCACAATCTGCATTTCCAATTCTTTTTTTATATTGTTTACACTGATTTTGTAACTTCCTTTATCCATAGTGACATTTCTCCTTGTAATATACTCATTATTTCCTAAATAATAAATATATTATACTATAATATATTTCAAGTGACATACTATTTTTAATTGAATTAAATTCTACTTTTAAAAAATTGATTCAATCTCTTTCTAAGTTAAGAATAAGTCGATTTTATACTGCTATTAAATTTAGTTGAAAATGATAGCAGTTTACAAAAAAATAGAATCATAAAATAAAAGACAGGCCCTAGCAGAGATGCAAAAATAGTGTGTCTTCTTTTGGATAGAAGCATAATTGGAAACATAGTTTTATTTTGTAAATTAATATACGAATATTCGAAAAACATGATACGATAACACTACATATGTATTTTATAAATTGACGAGCTACTAATTAAGCTTTACAACATTATTATGGATATTGTTTAAATGTATATGTGACTATTTGTTTTGTTGATATAATAAATAAACAGAATCTATTTTTAAACATTTTATAGATCCTAACGAGAGTATGCTTATTACATAAGTTTTGTGTTATTAAATTGTTTTGAAAGCGAATTATTAAGCTTTTTTCTGTAAAAAAACAATATGAAAACGATAATAAGTATAGATATGTATTATCGTTTTGAAGGACGGGGAGAAAATGTGTTAATTTTTGAAAATGATTATATTGTTTTAAAAGAAGAAAATGAAAAAGTATATTTAAAGACAGTGGGGGAAGGATTTCCTTTAAAAGAATTCGATAGTATTTTGAAGAAATATCCGCGTATTAAACTGTCGAGCTTTGCTATTTTAAGAAAAGTCACTGCAACAGTGACAGAACAATTTGAGGAAATTGGTAATTGGTTACCTCCAATTGAAATTGTGACTTCTCGGGATCGTATGACAGCAACCATGTATGTCCATGAAGATCCAGCAACAGTTTTTAAAGATGGTACTAAAATGCAGGAACAAATTAAAGAATTTGCTAATAATATGGGAATAGTGCATGGTTTTGTGGATTTAACACTAGATAAAGTTTTATCAGGAAAACCAACTGTAGTTGCAATTGGGACACCAGCTAAACCAGGAAAAAATGCAAAAATTACATATATAGAACAGCCAGAGAGAAAACCGTCAATCCGCGAAGATGGTAAAGCGGATTATTTTGATATGAATTTTATCTCTGAAATAGATGCTCATGAATGGTTAGGAGAGAAAATTCCCGCAGATTCAGGCGAACAAGGGAAGAATGTGTTTGGCGAAAGCATTCCTGCATTACCAGGTAAAGACTTTCCGATAAAATATGATCAGAAAACTGTGTATGAAAAAGTTGATGAGGATGGAAAAGTGACAATCTATGCAACTGAGGGTGGGGTTTTGGATGATTCAGATGGATTCTTGTCAGTTCAAAAACATCTACCGGTTCCAAAGGATGTCGGGGTAGGAACAGGAAATTTAAATTTCGATGGATCTATTAGCATTAGAGGTACGGTACTCTCTGGTTATACAGTAGTAGCCACAGGTGATATTTCAATTGATGGTCCTGAAGGCGTTACAAGTCCAAAATTAATCGAATCTTTATATGGAGACGTGTATATTCGTGGCGGTATTTTTGGTAACGGTGAATCTGTAGTGCGCGCAGGTGGGAATATCTTTGTTAAACATACAAATGAGAGTACGTTAATTGCAAAAGGTGATATACATATTGGATCATACGCTCTTGGATCCAATTTAAAAGCGAGTAGTATACTAGTTAATGAGTACAAAGGTAAAATTATCGGTGGGCGTGCAGAAGCGAATAATACTATTACTACTGCTATTTCCGGTAATCGTTTAGAGCGTAAAACAGAATTAGTTATTACAATGCCGGATCGAAAAGAAAGTATGCAAATAGTGAAAGAAAAAGCTGAAGAGATGAAAGCTTTAGAAGCGGATATTTTAAATGTTAAAGCTCGCATCACGCCATTGTTAGATTTCGTAGATAAGATGAATGGTGCACAGCGAAAAGCATTTGAGGATTCAAAAGTACAATTGCAAGAAAAAGAAAATGAGTTAACTAAGATTGATAAAGAGGTGCAAACTATTTTACAATCATTAAAAAGTATAGGAACGGAAAAGATTCAAGTTACAAAAGAAGCTTACCCTGGAACGTTTATTCAACTTGGTAAAAAATCAACGACTTTAAACACACAGACTTGTGGTAATTTTAAATTAGAGCAAGGCGAAATCAATGCCTAGACCCCTAGTGTTTGCACATCGGGGCGCCTCTGCTTGCGAGATGGAAAATACACTCAAAGCATTCAATAAGGCTATTGAGTTGGATGCAGATGGTATTGAGTTAGATTTGCAAATAACAAGGGATGATGTTCCTGTTGTGACGCACGATTTAGATTTACGTCGAGTTACAGGAAAACGCAGTTTAGTAACAAATGTTTCTTTAGCAGAAATAAAAAGACTGCGAGTAGGTAGACATTTTACGCGTAGATACTCGGGTCAAGAAATGATGACGTTAGATGAACTGATCGCATGGGTAGAAAAAAATCCAATCGCGTTAAATATCGAATTAAAAGAATCCTTTATCGACAATCCTTTTGTGCTAGAAATTGTGATAAAGAAATGTGCCCACCTACCAAATGTACATTTTTCATCTTTTTTCTTGGAAGTTTTAGAACAAGCGAAAAAAATGAACAAACATATTGAAACAGCACTAATTGCCACAAGAAAGTTAAATTGGCATCAGCTAAAAAACCTTTCATATATAGATGCTATTCATGCCAACAAATCTCGCTATTATAGACCTGATTATTTGGATGCTTGTCTATTAGCTAAAAAAAAGTGCCGTTTCTACAATATTACGGGTGATGAAAAATTTTTGGAAAATCCACATAAAGCTGTTGTTGGCTGGATTACGGATTTTCCTGAAAGAGTACGAGGAGTACAAAAAAAGAACGCTGACCATTAACGGTCAGCGTTCTTTTGGTTTGCAAATTTAGCTGAAACTTTTCCTTTTTTTCGATCGCGATGCAATAAAAAACCTGCAAAAAAGCCGAATCCAATGACAAAAAGGGCAATGCCAATGATGAATTGCAACCAAAGAAATGGTATTGGATCCACAAGCTTAGCAAATAATGTGTCGCGCATTAATTTAATTCCACCTGCAGCCATTAAACCAGGTATAAGTAATACGATAAACGCTGCAAAACGTGCCATATACTTTCACTCCTCTAATCTATACTCATTTTTACCTGTTGGAGAAGCGTTGTCAAGGATAGAAAGTTCAGATATGATGAACCTACATTGAATTATGCAATAAATTGCACAATATTGTGAAGGGAAGTGAAAATCCTTGCAAAGTATACTAATTGTAGGTGCCGGTGCTGGCGGAACAGCTATACTACAACTATTATCCAAATCGGAACAACTTCGCACGGTTGCGATTGTAGATATACGTAAGGATGCACCAGGAATTGCGCTAGCCAAAGAAGCGGGTATTGCTACGGAGCAGGATTGGCAAACCATTTTAACAGATAAGATTGATATGGTGGTTGATGTCACGGGGGAGCCTGCTGTATTTGAAGAACTGCTTCTGGCATTGCCGAAACGTACAGCACTTATTCCTGGAGCCATTGCTTACTTAATTGTTCAATTGTTGAATGAAAAAGATTTTTACATAAAAAAAACCCAACATGCGGCATATAAACAGCAGATCATCTTCAATTCAATAGAAGAGGGTATGATTGGCATCGATCCACAAGGTCAAATTATCTTCTTTAATAGAAGCGCTGCACGTATGACAGAAGTTACTGTCAAACAAGCGATAGGTAAACATATTAACGATATTATTATAGATAGTGCTCTGCCGCGTGTATTTGAGACAGGATTAGCAGAAATCAATCAAGAACTGAAATTGTCTAATGAAAAGAAAATTGTTACTTCACGATTTCCGATGATTGATGGTAATGGCAATCGAATTGGCGCATTTGCTGTATTCAAAGATATATCAGAGGTCGTCAATTTAGCAGAAGAAATAACAAATTTAAAAGAAATTCAAATGATGTTAGAGGCGATTATTCAATCAAGCGATGATGCTATTTCTGTAGTGGATGAGGAAGGTAGAGGGATACTTGTTAACCCTGCATATACTAGAATTACAGGATTAAAACCGGAAGAGATTTTAGGGAAACCTGCAACGATAGATATTTCTGAAGGTGAGAGTATGCATTTAAAAGTATTGCAAACGAAAAAGCCTATTCGTGGTGTGAACATGAGATTAGGTCCAAACAAACGTGAAGTCATTGTAAATGTTGCACCTGTTGTTGTAAATGATAGCTTAAAAGGAAGTGTAGGTGTAATTCATGATATGACGGAAATGCGGTCTTTAACGAAAGAGTTAGACCGAGCGCGCACAATTATTCGAAAGCTAGAATCTAAATATACATTTGAAGATATTATCGGTGATTCTGAGGAAATGAGCATTTCAGTTGAACAAGCAAAACTAGCTGCCAAAACACCCGTTACAGTATTATTGCGCGGAGAGTCAGGTACAGGTAAAGAGTTGTTTGCTCACGCCATTCATTCTGCGAGTGATCGTATTTACAATAAATTCATACGGGTAAACTGTGCTGCAATTGCTGAGCATTTGCTAGAAAGTGAGTTATTTGGTTATGAAGAAGGAGCCTTTACGGGAGCGAAGCGTGGAGGAAAGCGTGGACTATTTGAAGAAGCAGATCAAGGAAGTATCTTTCTAGATGAAATTGGAGAAATGTCCTTAAGTACGCAGGCTAAACTATTGAGAATTTTTCAAGAGGGTGAAATTGTTAGAGTTGGTGGAACGAAGCCGATTTCGATAAATGTACGTATCATAGCCGCTACGAATGTGAATATGGAAAAAGCATTGACAGATGGTACTTTTCGAGAGGATTTATACTATCGATTAAATCGGATGCCCATTCATATAGCACCTCTACGCCAACGAAAAGAAGATATACCGCCTTTAGTAGAACGTCTTCTTGTTAAATTGAATCAAGAATATGGACGTAATATTCATAAAGTAACTTCAAACGCTTTAATGCTATTAATAGGGCATGATTGGCCAGGGAATGTACGAGAACTTGAAAACGTTTTAAGCCGTGCAATGATTTTCATGCAATCAAACGAAACTGTTTTAGAGGAAAGACATTTGCCTAAAACACTTTTCCATTCCTTGCATCAGGAGATTATCGTTGAAAAACCTTTTTATGAGGGAACTCTCGCGGAACAGCTCGAAAAAACGGAGAAACAAATATTGCAACAAGTATTAATAGAAAACCAAAACAACAAAATGCAAGTTGCAAAAAAATTAGGGATATCTATCCGTAGTTTGTATTATAAATTAGATAAATACAATCTTGCATAATGTTGCATGCAAAAAACTGCATACTGTGCAAAATTTTGCGTAGGTGGAAAAGCCGAAATGTTATTAAATATAGCATTTTAGCATTTTATATGTTGGCACGCTTCTTGCTAATAATATAGTGACCTAGAAAACTAAGGTAATAGATGATGAATATCAATTATAAAGAGTTTGGTCAACATATCAAAGGGGGCACTACAATGGAGATTTTTAAATATATGGAGAAATATGATTACGAACAGCTAGTATTTTGTCAAGATAAGACTTCAGGGCTAAAAGCTATAATTGCTATTCACGACACAACTATAGGGCCAGCGCTTGGTGGTACACGTATGTGGACATATGCTTCAGAAGAAGATGCAATTGAAGATGCTCTGCGCCTAGCACGTGGTATGACTTATAAAAATGCGGCTGCAGGGCTAAATCTTGGTGGAGGAAAAACAGTAATCATCGGAGATCCTTTAAAAGATAAAAATGAAGAAATGTTCCGTGCACTGGGGAGATTTGTACAAGGTTTGAATGGTAGATATATTACAGCTGAAGATGTTGGTACGACTGTCGCAGATATGGATTTGATCCATGAAGAAACTAATTATGTAACAGGTATTTCTCCTGCATTTGGATCGTCGGGTAACCCTTCACCGGTAACTGCATATGGTGTATTTGTGGGTATGAAAGCTGCTGCTAAAGAGGCATTTGGTAGTGATCACTTGGAAGGTAAGAGAATTGCTGTACAGGGCTTAGGTAACGTAGCATATACACTGTGCAAATACTTACATGAAGCAGGCGCGCAATTAATCGTAACAGATATAAATGAAAGCGCTGTAAATAGAGTAGTGGAAGACTTTGGTGCAACAGCGGTTGATCCATCAGATATCTATGCTCAAGATGTAGATATTTTTGCACCATGTGCACTTGGTGCAATTATTAATGATGAAACGATTCCACAACTAAGAGCTAAAGTCATTGCAGGTTCAGCTAATAATCAATTAAAAGACTCACGACACGGAGATATTATTCATAACGAAGGCATCATTTACGCACCAGATTATGTTATTAATGCTGGTGGCGTTATCAATGTTGCGGATGAATTGTATGGCTATAACCGTGATCGTGCGATGAAGCGTGTAGAAGGAATTTATGATAATATAGCGAAAGTAATAGATATAGCAAAACGCGATGGGATTCCAACTTATTTAGCCGCTAACCGATTAGCGGAGGAACGCATTGAGAAAATGGCGAAATCACGTAGTACATTTTTGCAAAATGGAAAGCACATCTTATCTAATCGATAATTAAAGAGCCGTTCAGAAATAAGGTAGGGGTACTTCATTTCTGAACGGATTTATATTGGGAGAAAAGTTTACGAACTGCAAATAAGTTTGTGAGTTTAATAGGCTGGCATTGGGGAATGTCAACTACGAAAATGTTATATTGTTAGAGTAAAGTTTTACATGGCGGTATGAGAGGAAGTGTTTAAATGGCTAAGGACTATGATGTGGTTATTTTAGGTGGCGGTACAGGTGGCTACGTAGCAGCAATTCGAGCAGCGAAGCTAGGGTTGAAAACAGCCGTTGTTGAAAAGGGAAAGCTAGGGGGTACATGTTTACATAAAGGTTGTATTCCAAGTAAAGCATTACTTAGAAGTGCGGAAGTCTTCGCGACAACAAAGAATCATGCTTCTTCATTTGGAGTGAATACAGGAGAAGTAACGCTTGATTTTAGTAGAGTGCAAGAAAGAAAAGATTCAATTGTGGCCCAATTACATCAAGGTGTGCAAGCATTAATGAAGAAAGGCAAGATCGACGTTTATGAAGGAACTGGTCGAATTCTTGGACCTTCTATTTTCTCACCAATGCCAGGGACAATTTCAGTTGAACTGGCAAGTGGAGAAGAAAATGAGATGCTTATTCCTCAAAATGTTATTGTGGCAACAGGTTCTAGACCACGTACTTTACCAGGTCTAACAATTGACGGTGAATTTGTTATTACTTCTGATGAAGCACTTGCGTTAAAAGAGCTTCCATCATCCATTCTTATTGTCGGTGGTGGTGTCATTGGAATTGAATGGGCATCAATGTTAAATGATTTTGGTGTTGAGGTAACAGTTATTGAATATGCAGACCGCATTCTACCAACAGAAGATCAAGATATTTCAAAAGAAATGAAAAAGCTATTAACGAATAAAGGAATTAAATTTGTAACTTCTGCGAAAGTATTAGCAGAAACACTGTCAATCGCAAATGATAAAGTTTCAATTGAGGCAGAAGTATCCGGTGAAAAGCAAAGTTACAATGCAGATAAAATACTTGTTTCGGTTGGTAGACAGGCAAATGTAGAAGGAATAGGGTTAGAAAATACAGAGATAGTTGTAGATAATGGCTTTATCCAAACAAATAATCATTTTCAAACGAAGGAATCTCATATTTATGCCATTGGGGATGTCATTGGCGGGTTGCAACTTGCACATGTTGCTTCCCATGAAGGTATGCACGCAGTAGAGCATATTGCAGGATTAGCAACTGAAAAAGTAGATGACAAATGGATATCCCGTTGTATTTACTCAAGCCCAGAGGCAGCCAGTGTTGGTATAACTGAAGAACAAGCAACAAAAGAGGGAATTCCGATTAAAATTGGTAAGTTTCCTTTTAAAGCAATTGGTAAAGCACTTGTTTATGGAGAGTCAGATGGTTTTGTGAAGATAATAGCAAACAGTGAGACTAACGATCTTGTAGGGGTTCATATGATTGGACCACATGTAACGGATATGATTGCTGAAGCGGGTCTTGCAATGGTGTTAGATGCAACGCCTTGGGAAATTGCGCATAGTGTCCATCCACACCCGACATTAAGCGAAGTACTTGGAGAAGCGGCATTAGCGGTTGATGGCAATGCAATTCATATGTAAGAAGGAGCTGGAAGAAATGGTTGAGAAGGTTGAAAATCGTCATGGAAAAATCGGTTTATCAAACGAAGATGTACTGAAAATGTATGAAACAATGCTACTTGCACGTAGAATCGATGAACGTATGTGGCTATTAAACCGTGCGGGTAAGATCCCATTCGTAATTTCCTGTCAAGGGCAAGAAGCTGCTCAAGTAGGTGCGGCCTTTGCTCTTGATAATAAAAAAGATTATATTGCTCCGTATTATCGTGATATGGGGATTGTTCTTCATTTTGGTATGACGACAAAAGAGTTAATGCTTTCGGCCTTTGCAAAGGCGGAAGATCCAAACTCAGGTGGACGTCAAATGCCGGGCCACTTCGGCCAAAAGAAAAATCGTATTTTAACAGGTTCATCACCTGTTACTACACAAGTACCTCATGCTGTAGGGGTTGCACTTGCAGGTAAAATGCAAAAGGAAGATTTCATCACTTTTGTAACGCTTGGTGAAGGTTCTTCAAACCAAGGAGATTTTCATGAAGGGGCAAACTTTGCAGGAGTACACAAATTACCAGTAATTATTATGGTTGAAAACAATAAATATGCGATTTCAGTACCAGTTGAAAAACAATTAGCATGCAAAAACGTTTCAGACCGTGCAATTGGATACGGGATGCCTGGGGTTACTGTAGATGGTAAAGATCCAATTGAAGTATATAAAGTTGTTAAGGAAGCAGCTGACCGTGCTCGCAATGGGGAAGGGCCTAGCTTAATTGAAACGGTAACTTATCGTCTAACAGCTCACTCTTCTGATGATGATGATCGTCAATATCGTACGGCAGAAGACTTAGCAGAGGGTCGTGCTACAGATCCAATTATTACATTTGCAAAATACTTGCATGAGCAAGGGATTCTAACAGATGCCCTCGAAACAGAGATAAATGAACGTATTATGGCAGAAGTAAATGAAGCGACAGATTATGCAGAGCAAGCTCCATATGCTGCTCCAGAAGATTCGCTAAAATACGTCTATGCTGAAAATGGAGGGAGTATCTAATGGCGGTTTTATCCTATATTGATGCAATTACTCTTGCGATGAAAGAAGAAATGGAACGCGATGAGCGTGTTTTTATATTAGGTGAAGACGTTGGCCGCAAAGGTGGCGTTTTTAAAGCAACTCAAGGATTATATGATCAGTTTGGTGAGGACAGAGTATTAGATACGCCACTTGCAGAATCTGCGATTGCGGGTGTCGGAATCGGCGCTGCAATGTACGGTTTAAGACCTATCGCTGAAATGCAATTTGCGGACTTTATCATGCCTGCAGTCAATCAAATTATTTCAGAAGCATCACGTATCCGTTACCGTTCAAACAATGATTGGACTTGTCCGATAGTAATTCGCGCACCATTTGGAGGCGGGATTCACGGCGCTCTTTATCATTCACAATCCGTAGAGGCTGTATTTGCAAATCAGCCTGGTTTGAAAATAGTTATTCCTTCTACACCTTACGATGCAAAAGGTTTATTAAAAGCAGCTATTCGCGATGAGGACCCGGTGTTGTTTTTTGAACATAAACGAGCATATCGTCTTATAAAAGGTGCGGTTCCAGAAGAAGATTATACAATTGAAATCGGCAAAGCAGATGTGAAACGTGAAGGTGAAGATATTACGGTTATTACTTATGGTCTTGCTGTTCATTTTGCTTTACAAGCAGCTGAACGTTTGGCGCAAGACGGTATTTCAGCGCACATTCTAGATTTGCGCACGATCTATCCTCTAGATAAAGAGGCAATTATTGAAGCGGCATCTAAAACAGGAAAAGTGCTACTTGTCACAGAAGACAACAAAGAAGGTAGTATTATTAGCGAAGTGGCAGCAATCATTGCAGAAAACTGTTTATTCGATTTAGATGCCCCAATTAAAAGGCTTGCTGGACCAGATGTGCCTTCAATGCCATATGCACCCACAATGGAGAAATATTTCATGATAAATCCAGAAAAAGTTGAAAAAGCAATGCGCGAATTAGCGGCGTTCTGATGTAAAGGGGGAGAAATTTATGGCAATTCAAACAATTAAGATGCCTCAGCTTGGGGAAAGTGTTACGGAAGGTACAATTGAGAAATGGCTAGTAAAACCTGGTGATACTGTACAGAAATACGATTCTTTGGCGGAAGTGAATACAGATAAAGTCACTGCAGATTTGCCGTCATCTTTCTCAGGCATTATTAAGGAACTTATCGTTGGGGAAGGCAATACATTAGCTGTTGGTGAAAGTGTATGTACGATTGAAACAAATGAAGAAATAGAACAGCAACCTGCTTCACAACAAGTAGAGCAAGCTACGCAGCAAGCATCCGTACCAGCTCCTCAGCAAATGGTAAAGGCGCCAGTAGTAAATCAAGCAGGTAAGGCTCGCTATTCACCAGCTGTTTTAAAGTTAGCGCAAGAACATAATATAGACCTTCAATTAGTTGAAGGTACAGGTGCTGAAGGTCGAATAACACGAAAAGACATTCAAAAACTAGTAGACAGTGGAAATATCCCAACTAGTAGTACAACAGTGCCACAATCACAAGAGACAAATACTGTACAAGTAACGCAAGTACCAGAACCACAAAAATCACAACCAATTCCAGCAGTGCAAACTGCAACAGGTGATATTGAAATTCCTGTAACGAACGTTCGAAAAGCTATCGCGACTAACATGTTACGTAGTAAACACGAAGCGCCACATGCTTGGATGATGGTTGAAGCAGATGTTACAAACTTGGTTAACTACCGTGATTCTATTAAAACTGAATTTAAACAATCTGAAGGTTATAACATTACGTACTTTGCCTTTTTCATAAAAGCGATTGCGCAAGCATTAAAAGAATTCCCAATGATGAATTCTATGTGGGCAGGCGATAAAATCATTCAGAAAAAGGATATTCATATTTCTATTGCTGTTGCAACAGAAGATGCCCTTTTTGTTCCGGTAATTAAACACGCTGATGAAAAATCAATTAAAGGCATCGCTAGAGAAATTAATGATCTTGCTGGAAAAGTTCGTGCTGGTAAATTGAAGTCTGAAGATATGCAAGGTGGAACATTTACTGTAAATAATACGGGGTCATTTGGTTCGGTGCAGTCTATGGGGATTATTAACTACCCACAAGCAGCGATTATTCAAGTTGAATCAATTGTCAAACGTCCAGTAATTATGAATGGTGGAATGTTTGCTGCAAGAGATATAGTAAATTTATGTTTATCTTTAGATCATAGAGTTTTAGATGGGCTGATTTGCGGTAAATTTCTCGCTAGAGTCAAAGAAATTCTCGAAAACACAACAAAGGATAACACTTCTATCTATTGAAAGTAATCTGAAAATCGTAATATTGCGATTTTCAGATTTTTTTATGCTTTTGTGATTTGATATTCTTGTGTAAAATAGGAATAGAATTACCAAAGGGGGGAAGCTAGTTAGCGTCCACATGAAGAACAATATGAAAGAAATTGATTTCACACAAGCTAATTATGAACAATGGCAAGAATCTGCTGTTAAGGCTTTGAAGGGTAAACCATTCGAATCTTTAATTACAAAAACAATCGAGGGTATTTCATTTGAACCAATTTATACACAAGACCAATTAGTAGAAAAATTAGATGGTAAATTAGCAGAACAAGTTTCGACTATTCGTTCATTAAAAACAGGTGAAGAATGTCTAGCGGCACAACAAACATTTGCAGATTCACCGGAATCTTTACTTCAAGGCGTTAAAGAAGCTTTGGCAAAAGGAAACGATATTATTAATATTGATAGTCGTGTGAATTTTGCATGGGATGAAAAAACTTTGAAAGAATTGTCAGTTCTTTTTACTGAAAATTCATTCAAACTGAATTTACAAAACAATCAAGATGCTTTATTACAAGTATTTAACTACGTTAAAGAAGAACAAAAAGAAGCTGTTAGAGGTTTCATTTCTTGTACAGATGCTATTAATTTAAATGGTTTCCATCATGTTCGCACGATCAATGCGAATGTATTAGAAGCCCACTATGAAGGTGCACACGCAGTCCAGGAATTAGCAGTCGCATTACTACAAGCTGCTAGGTACATGGAAACAGAAGAAGATATCGAAGCATTTGCGAAGAAATTCTTTGTAACCTTTGCATTAGATACTCAGTTCTTTGTTGAAATTGCTAAACTCCGTGCTTTCAGAGTTCTTTGGAAAGCGTTTACATCGGCATATGATACTGAAAAAAACCTACCAGTAACAATTGTTACTGAAACATCTTTACGTAGTTTCTCTAAATTAGATGTGTACGTTAACCTTTTACGTGCAGGCAATGAAGCGTTCTCAGCAATCCTTGGTGGTGCTGACGTTTGTACAGTACATCCACATGATGTTCTATCTGCACCGAATGACAAATCAATTCGTATAGCACGCAACATTCAATTAGTAGTGAAAGAGGAAACGCATGTTGAGCATATTATTGATCCATCTGGTGGTTCATATTTCATCGAGACTTTAACAGCTGAGTTAGTTAAAGACGCATGGGCATTATTCAATGAACTACAAGAAGCAGGCGGTTATAATGCTGTAAAAGCAAGTGGACAACTAAATACACTATTAAAAGAAACAATGGATCAGCGCATGAAAGAAGTAGAAACACGTAAAAAATCACTAATCGGTACGAATATCTATGCAAACCCAGCAGATGAAATTGATGAGCGCAATAACCCGTTATTTGCAGATTACAATCGCTTAGCAAAACCATTTGAAGAGCTTTGCTTAAACTACGCTAAAAACCAACCCAAAGTTGCACTGCTAACTATTGGTCAATTAAAACAATTCAAACCTCGTGCAGATTTCGTTTCTGGCTTCTTTGCAACAGCTGGTATTGTGCCAGAGAAGAGTCCTGAAATACAATCAATGGATGAAGCAAAAAATTGGTTATCTGCAACAGACGCGAAATTTGTCGTTGTTTGTGGGCAAGATGATGCGATGAAGGAATATATTCCAACATTACTTGAATCTAAACCAGCACAGATTTCACTTGATGTGGCAGGTAAGTTTAAAGAAGAACAAGATGAATGGACTAAAGCAGGCTTAAATGGCTTCATTTACGCAGGTCAAAATATTATCGAAAAATTGACGAGCTTAGCAGCTAATGTGCAGGAGGTCCAACGATGAGTAAGCCGAATTTTAAAGAAATAAATATCCAAGCAGTATTAACAGCAGATCAAACAGTAAGAGATGACAAAAATTTCATGACAAATGAAGGCATCGAGATCAAGTCAGCATATACTGAACAAGATTTGGATAATTTAAAACACTTAAAAGACTGGCCTGGTATTGCACCAAATACACGTGGACCATATCCAACGATGTATGTTGGTCGTCCTTGGACAGTTCGCCAATATGCAGGATTTTCTACTGCAGAAGAGAGTAATGCTTTTTACCGTCGTAACTTAGCGATGGGACAAAAAGGTCTGTCAGTCGCATTTGACTTAGCAACTCACCGTGGTTATGACTCAGATCACCCTCGTGTAACAGGTGATGTAGGTAAAGCCGGCGTTGCCATTGACTCTATTGAAGATATGAAAATTCTTTTTGATGGTATTCCACTAGATCAAATGTCAGTATCGATGACAATGAATGGTGCTGTATTACCGATTTTAGCTTTCTATATTGTAGCTGCTGAAGAACAAGGTGTAACACCTGAAAAACTTGCTGGCACAATACAAAATGATATTTTAAAAGAGTATATGGTACGTAATACATATATTTATCCACCAGCTGTTTCTATGAAGATTATTGCAGATATTTTCGAATTCACTTCAAACTATATGCCTAAATTTAACTCAATCTCTATTTCTGGTTACCACCTACAAGAAGCTGGTGCCACAGCAGATATCGAGCTTGGTTATACATTAGCAGACGGTCTTGAATATGTTCGTACAGGTTTACAAGCAGGAATCGATATTGATTCATTCGCACCGCGTTTGTCGTTCTTCTGGGCAATCGGTATGAATTATTACATGGAAGTTGCGAAAATGCGCGCTGGTCGTCGTATTTGGGCCCAAATGATGAGCACATTCGACCCTAAAAACCCAAAAACATTAGCATTACGTACACACTCACAAACTTCTGGTTGGTCATTAACAGAACAAGATCCATTCAACAATGTTACACGCACATTGATTGAAGCGAATGCTTCTTCAATGGGACATACACAATCATTACACACAAATGCGTTAGATGAAGCTATTGCACTACCTACCGATTTCTCAGCTCGAATTGCGCGTAATACGCAACTATTCTTACAAGAAGAAACGTTAATGACGAAAGTAATTGATCCATGGGGCGGTTCATTCTACGTTGAAAAATTAACAGATGAACTAATGAAAAAAGCATGGGAACATATCGAAGAAATTGAAGAATTAGGCGGCATGGCGAAAGCGATTGAAACAGGTCTTCCGAAAATGAAAATTGAAGAAGCAGCTGCCAAACGACAAGCGAAAATTGATTCTAAAGCTGAAACGATCGTAGGTGTTAACAAATTCCGTCTCGCAGAAGAGGAACCAATCGACATCTTGAATATTGATAATACAATCGTCCGTCAAAAACAAATTGACCGTATTAAGGCCATGCGTGACAAACGTGATGATAAAGAAGTACAGCGCTTGCTGGCTCGTATTACTAACGCAACTGAAACAGGTGGGGAAAACTTATTAGCTTGCGCAGTAGATGCAGCACGCGCTCGCGCAACACTAGGTGAAATATCGGATGCAATTGAAGTTGTATCGGGTCGTCATAAAGCGATTATTCGTTCAATTAGTGGCGTTTATAGCTCAAACTTCTCAAATGAAGAAGAGATTCTTGAAGTACAAGAAATGGCTGAAGGTTTCTTAGAGAACGAAGGTCGTCGTCCACGTATCTTAATCGCGAAAATGGGACAAGATGGTCATGACCGAGGAGCGAAAGTAATCGCTACGGCATTTGCGGACCTTGGTTTTGACGTTGACATTAGTCCATTGTTCCAAACACCTGCAGAAACTGCAGCCATGGCTGTAGAAAATGATGTTCACGTTGTAGGCGTAAGTTCACTAGCAGCTGGTCATAGAACTTTAGTACCTGAATTGCGTGAAGAACTGAAGAAAATTGGGAGAGAAGACATTTTAATCGTTGTTGGTGGGGTAATCCCAGCACAAGATTACCAATTCCTGTATGACAATGGTGCTTGTGCAATTTTCGGACCGGGTACAGTCATTCCTGTTAGTGCACAAAAAGTAATTGAAGAAATCTATAGAAAATTAGGTTACGAGGAAGTGGTAGAGTAATGGACCACAACAAAGAGATGGACGATGGTGCACTATTTGTAATGGATGGTATCGCCGCATCTCATGATGGAATGGTGCCCTCAGGTCGAAAAAAATTCCGTAAAAAGAACAACGACGATATTAATATCGCAGAGCTCGCAAAGCAAGTTCTGGCTGGTTCTAGACTCCATTTATCAAAAGCCATTACTCTTTTAGAAAGTACGAATAAGTACCATAAAGAGAAGGGCCAAGAATTATTACAAGAACTATTGCCTCATACTGGAAACAGTATTCGTATTGGTATTACAGGGGTCCCTGGAGCAGGTAAAAGTACTTTTATCGAAGCCTTCGGAGGGGAATTATGTAATATGGGGCACCGTGTGGCTGTTCTAGCCATCGATCCGAGTTCGAGTCTAACTGGTGGAAGTATTCTCGGAGATAAAACAAGAATGGAAGAGCTAACGCGGAATCCACGTGCTTTTATCAGGCCTTCTCCAGCAGCTGGAACTCTTGGTGGAGTGCACAAAAAATCACGAGAAACAATGTTGTTATGTGAGGCAGCAGGATATGACATTATTTTGATTGAAACAGTTGGTGTTGGACAAAGTGAAACGATTGTTCGTGGCATGGTAGACTTCTTTCTATTACTCGTTCTAACAGGGGCGGGGGATGAGCTACAAGGCATGAAAAAGGGCATCATGGAGCTTGCTGACACTATAGTTGTCCATAAAGCGGATGGTGATAATGTCCGACCTGCTAAAAAAACAGTTGCTGAATATAAACAATTTATTCACTTCCTACAACAAGCTACACCTGGCTGGACTACGCAATCTATGGCGGTTTCATCATATGAAAATAAAGGCTTAGAAAAAGTTTGGGAAACGATTTTACAGTTTAAAGAAATCGGCGAGGAAACGAATTACTGGTCAATTAGGCGTAGTGAACAAACGACTGAATGGTTCCGCTCTATGATTACGGACCATTTAATCGATTCATTTTACGGAGTGTCAGAACGCAAGCAACAAGTAAAAAGCTTAGAAGAAAAAATTTTACAAGGCCGGTTAACTGTTACTCAAGGTGTAGATCAATTATTTAATAAAAAATAGGTATTATCAATTTGATATAAAGAGAAGGGCCATCTGAGTAAATCGGTGGTCCTTTTGCTTTTTAATGGGTAAAACGATTCAATACATAAAAATAGCATATTTGTAGGTACATACATGAAAAGAAAATTGATGTAGGGTTCCTTATTAGTATGCTCTATCTAGGGGGTTATTTTGTTTATTACAAAACATTACCTGCATCCGCTATTGAAATTCATCAAGCAAATATTTTTCGCTTAATTGATGATTCGCAGTTAAATATCGGTGGCTCTGTAAAGAATGCCGTTTATACATACGAAGTTAAAAAGATGACAATTATTGATAATAAATTATATATTTAAGTTGAAGGTAAAATCGAAAAAAATACCAATTCTAGATTTGAAATTGTTGAAGATAAAGGAGATTGTGCAAGTATTAGCGAAATATATATTTATAAAGACGATACAAATGATGGCACGCTTATTTGACTAACGAATAATTTTTGGCGACCCTGAATACTATCAAAACTTATAATAGTACGTGAAATCATCTTGTTTTTGAACAAGTGCTTTGAAATGCATCTAATCACCTGTTATAGTTAAAGAGAATTTGAAAGGAGCGTTACAACATGAATATGGATTATGATTTGTTTATGACAGATATGCTACGCCAAGCGCGTGGAGAAATGGTCGCTAGTGGCTATGAAGAGTTAACTACACCTGAGGCAGTAGATGAGGCATTTAAACGCCAAGGAACAACTTTAGTAATGGTGAACTCAGTTTGTGGTTGTGCAGGTGGTATCGCACGTCCATCAGCGTCGCATGCTGTACATTATGATAAACGACCAACACATTTAGTAACTGTTTTTGCTGGACAAGATAAAGAAGCAACTGCTCAAGCGCGTATGCACTTTGGTGAGGATCATTTACCATCATCTCCATCATTCGTTTTACTAAAAGATGGCCAAGTTGTAGCTGAAATTGGACGTCACGAAATCGAAGGACATGACCCAATGTCAGTCATTACTAATATTCAAGCTCTATTTGAAGAATACTGCGAAGAAGTATAATAATAGAAAAAAGCTGTCTCCAATGTCATATTTGGCTAGAGACGGCTTTTTTTCCTGTTAAAGATGACAAGGAGGGTATTTAATGAAAGGATTTTCAATAGGCTATCGTACGCTAAAAACGGCAATTGGTGCAACTATTTCAATTGGATTAGCACAACTCTTCGGATTAGATTTCTATACCTCTGCAGGCATTCTAACGATTTTAAGTATTCAACCAACGAAAAAAAAGTCACTGTATGAAGTTTATACACGTATATTGGGAAGTATTATTGGGATAACTCTGGCCTTTCTATTTTTTGAAGGTGTCGCATATGAACCAATCGTACTGGGCTGTATGATACTACTCTTTTTGCCGATTTTAGTGATGTTGAAAATAACTCCGGCATTCGTATCCAGTATCGTTATTGTTTTACATATTTTTCATACCGAGAATTTTACAAATGAACTGTTAATAAATGAATTATCATTAATGTTAATTGGATTCGGAACAGGTTTAGCCATGAACTTATATATGCCAGATATCAAACATAGGCTGGAAAAATATCGGATACGCATTGAAGAGCTTTATCGTGCAATCTTTATAGAGATTGAGAAATATTTACGCAATGGTGACACGAGTTGGGATGGTAAAGAACTAGTAGAAGCTATGGAAGTGTTAAACCGAGCGAAATCCTTAGCCTATAAAGATGTAGAAAATCACTTAACTAGACGAGAAAATTTATATTATATGTATTTTGATATACGTGAACAACAACTTGAAATTATTGAACGTGTCTTACCTAAAATCACAAATCTTCCCGTAATTGTGGAGCAAGCAGAATTGGTAGCTGATTTTATGGGAGATTTGTCTCAAAATGTTCATTCCGGGAATACGGCTAGTAAATATAGAGAAAAATTAGATGCGGTTAAAGTAGATTTTGCAAAATTACCATTGCCAACGACACATGAAAATTTTCTTGCGATGGCATCTCTATATCAATTCATAGAGGAGATGGATCACTACCTTGCTATTAAGCAAAGTTTTAAGGGACTAAGCGTGTCACGTAAGCATTCTACGAAGAATGCATAATGCTAAAAACAGACTAGTCCCCCAAAAAGTCCCCCATTTTTTATTGAAAATGAAAATGCATCACATTTGAAGCGCGTTTTTGAATACTTCAAGTGGTACATTTTTGTTTTCTTCAGATGCATGTGCATAAACTTTTAAAATCATTTCTGAGGAGTCCCCAGACGGTTTGCAACGGTCACGACATCAGTGCCACTTGCAATTAAGATGGACGCGTGAGTATGTCGTAAAGTATGCGGTTGTACGTGAAAACCTAATTGTTTACCGGCAGAGTTAAAATTTGTTCTTGTTGATGAAACACCATTCCCATCTAAATTTAAGTGAGAAATGAAAATCTGATTATCCTCTGTAAAAGAGATACCTACCGAGAGTTTTAACTTTTTACAAAAGACTTCATATTTTTTCAGTGTGGATATAACTGTTTCATCAATAGGTATTTTTCGATAACTATTTAGTGTTTTCCATAATTCTGGAACAACTACAATAACTAGCACTGCTGGTCTTGACTCGGGTTTTGCTTCTGTGGGATATACTAATGGTACTTCTTCTAGTAGTTACGCATATATTTATGAAGATGATGATATTATTCTGTTTAAAAAATTAAATGATTAATAAGTGTAAAAAGCTGTTAAGATTTATTTAACAGCTTTTTGTATTTTTAGGAGGTTTTGAAATGAAAACGATGAAAAGTATTATTTTATCTACAATTGCATTAAGTATGATATCGGGTTGTACATCTCAAACTCAAAACATACAAGATAAAACAAATATTAAAAATGAAGTAACTACCAATAAGAATCCCCAAGTGGATGAGTATAAGGGAATACCTTTGAAGATTGGTGTCTTAGGAAATGCACCAGAAATAAGAGAAAAAAATATTGAATTTCAAGAAATATCATTAAAAGATTTAAGTATAAAAAAAGTTGAAGAGTATGATGCTATATTCATTATGAAAGAATTTTTAGAAAGTGCTGCAGATGGGCCTTATAGTAATACATTTAAAAAGTCAGATATACCTTTCTTTTTTATAGAAACTAAAGCATATTATTTCCCCTTCGTCGAAGATGAAATTAGTTACAAGGATTATGCTAAAAGAGTCACAGACAGTGTAATATACGCATTTGGTTATTACCCTAATAATGGGGATGTGAAAACGTGGCAATTAAATATTACTGCTCAAGATCCATCCAAAAAAGAGAAAGAGGAAATAATAAAAGGAATATATTCTAAAATGTTTGTTATAACTGAGGAAGTTAAAAATGCTGTTATGATAAAGCAAAGGGAAAATAGCTAAGTAAAGATTGTAAATAAATGAAATTCAAAAAAATGTTTGATAATTGAAGTGACTTACATCTTATGATTTGAAGATAGGGAAACGACAATATAATCTGCAGAGGCTGATAAGCTACAAAAAAATTAATAATTATTGACTAGATTACCTTCATAGGCGGTCTGGTCTTTTAAATTCCATAACCCTAAAACCCTATATGCAAAAAAATAAATTGCACTACCAACCTCACGAAAAATGTTCAGGAATAAAGGAAAGTGTCTATCTTATAGGGTACAGTTTAGATTTGCCATCGCTCTTTTTATTTATTTTACAGCAGAATTCATTGAATTCGTGTATTCCTCAAAGTCTTCATCGCTCATCTCACCATTCATTTGCAAAAGAAATAAACCACTTTGATGAGTGTGTGAATAAAACATAGGAGCCCCATTACTTAATTCATCATAATAAGATTTAGCTTTTTCTAAATCTTTTTCATTTTCAAATTCGAATAATCGACCACCAGCATCCTCTCCAAGTGATGGAATTAAAACACGTTTACCTTCCTTACGTATATTTCCAAATTCTTTATTTGCTAAATCAGACACTTCGCCTACTTCTAATCCATCTTTTTTGAATCGTTTTAAAATAGTATTAACTGAAGCTTTTTTGCCAATTGAATTAAGAATCTTTTCAACAGTGCCTTTTGATGTAGCGTCTTCTTCTTTTTCATTTTCTTTTTCAGTTGTCGTAGTTGTGACTTTTGCACTTTGATTATTATTACCATCTCGCATGTCAATAACGAGAACAACTACCGCGATTAGTAGTAGAACAAGTAATGTACCTAGTATTTTATTTAATGTATTGTTACTCATAAAATCCTCCTATTTATGTATATATATTACTATAAAACAAAATGGGTATATTGTCACTAGTATTAGTGAGGTGTATTCATGTGTGATTAGTTAATAGAATAGTAATCGCCTGTTTTGTTTCTTGCAACAGAAACGAGTATTTGTACAAAGCAAAAGAGAAAGTAGAAATGCGACTAGGGTAATAAAGAGCGATAGCTGATTTGCCATCGCTCTTAATATTTTTATTCTATTAGAAATATATGCTCCTGCCAGCACTATTTTCTGTTACAGTCCTTTAAAATTTTATAGTCCCAAAAAAGTGATAAGTCCTTCATGTCCCCCAAGAAGTTCCCAAAACAATGAATTGAAGATGAATTATATTGATAGTACGGGAAAAAGAAAGAACCTAGAATCTTAATAATTGTATATAAAAAAAACAGCGTACACAGGCTTGATGCCTTATATGACGCTGTTTTTTAGTTTGTATGGTGTTGTTTACAATCGCTCAATTCAGACGTGCTAAGTAAATTATAGCAATGCTAAGCCGAAAGCTAATGTAGAAATAACCATAATAGCAATCATTGCATAAACAACGATTTTTTGAAATTTCTTATTACTCATTTCTCGTTCGCTCCTTCTTTTCCTACAAATATTCTATCAAATTTGAAAAATTACACAAGTGCTAGAGTTTTTTTTATAAATTATGTACAATTGTGTTATACAACAAAGAAGGAGTTGGGGAGAAGTGGAGAACGTTGACCATATCGGTATTGCAGTACGTAATCTTGACGAACAAATTACATATTACACAGATGTGTTAGGCTTACCTTTGTTAAAAATAGAAGAAGTAGTGACTGAGCAAGTTCGTGTAGCATTTATAGATGCGGGGAATACACATATTGAATTGCTTGAACCGATGAGTGAAGAAAGCGCTATCTTTAAGTTTATTGAAAAAAGAGGCGAAGGTATTCATCACGTTGCTCTAGGGGTTAAAGGTATTGAAGGGAAGATGGCAGACCTTCGCGAACAAGGCGTTCGCTTACTATCAGATGAACCACGTCCAGGCGCTGGCGGCTCAAAAATGGCCTTTATTCATCCAAAGTCATCTAATGGTGTGCTTTACGAGTTATACGATAAAAGTGAGTCGGGGGAGTAATCATCTATGGATATGTTCGATAAAATCAATGAGTTATATGATAGAAAACGTGAGATTGAATTAGGTGGCGGTGATGACCGCATCGTAAAACAACATGAAAAAGGTAAATTAACTGCACGTGAACGTATTAACTTACTGTTAGACGAAGGTACTTTTGTTGAGATTAATCCTTTCGTAAAACATCGAACTACAGACTTTGGTATGGATACAAAAGAAGGACCAGGAGACGGCGTTGTTACAGGTTACGGTAAAGTAAACGGTCGTCCAATCTACCTGTTCTCACAAGACTTTACAGTTTTCGGCGGTGCACTTGGGGAAATGCATGCAATGAAAATTGCGAATGTTATGGATTTAGCGGCTAAAAACGGTACGCCTTTCATTGGCCTAAATGATTCTGGCGGTGCTCGTATCCAAGAAGGAGTTGTATCTCTTGATGGATATGGTCATATCTTCTACCGTAACTCTATCTATTCTGGTGTGATTCCACAAATCTCAGTTATCATGGGACCTTGTGCGGGGGGAGCAGTATATTCACCGGCAATTACTGACTTCGTATTCATGGTAGATAAGACAAGCCAAATGTTCATCACAGGACCAAAAGTAATTGAAACAGTAACAGGCGAGAAAATTTCTTCTGAAGATTTAGGTGGCTCAAAAGTCCACAACTCAATCAGTGGTGCTGCACATTTCCGCGGACCATCTGAAGAAGAGGTATTACAACAAGTACGTGATTTACTTGCTTACCTACCTCAAAATAACGAACAAAAACCACCAAGTATTGAACCACAAGAGAATGACGATTATTTAGAAAATATTATTGAGTTAGTTCCAGTAGAAGCGACTCGTCCATACGATATTCGCAAAGTTATTGAAGAAATCGTTGATCCAAGTTCGTTTATAGAGGTACATAAAGAATTTGCAAAAAATGTCGTAGTAGGACTTGCACGCATTAAAGGCGACGTTGTAGGTTTAGTCTGTAACCAACCTAAAGTAATGGCTGGCGGGCTTGATATTGACTCATCTGATAAAGCATCTCGCTTCATCCGTTTCTGCGACTCATTTAATATTCCAATCATCACATTTGAAGATGTTACTGGCTTCTTCCCAGGGATTAAACAAGAGCATGGCGGTATCATCCGTCATGGAGCAAAAATCCTTTATGCATACTCAGAAGCAACTGTACCTAAAATTACTGTCATCCTTCGTAAAGCATACGGTGGTGCATATGTAGCGCTTAATTCTAAAGCTATCGGTGCTGATATGGTATACGCTTGGCCAAACGCTGAAATTGCTGTTATGGGACCAAATGGCGCTGCAAACATCATCTTCGCTCGAGAAATTGATAACAGTGAAGATCCAGAGGCAACACGTGCTGCGAAGATTGAAGAATACCGCGAAAAATTCGCAAACCCATACGTAGCAGCATCTCACGGCTTAGTAGACGATGTAATCGACCCTCGCGAAACTCGTATCAAGCTAATCCAAGCACTTGATATGATGAAAACGAAAAAAGAAACAAGACCAGCTAAGAAACATGGGAATATCCCACTTTAAATGCTGAGGACGCCCGTTTAAAGGAAGATAGCCAGGCACTGGGAAAGGAAAGCAGTCTAAGAACGCCACGTCCTGTGGCACCGACTGCATGACCAGCATCATGCTGGCCTGAAACAAAAGCATAACCTCAGCTTTTGTCCGAGAATATCTGAAAGCAACTTAAGTTCGCGACGTCCTGTCGCAACAGTTGCATGACCCACATCCTGTGGGCCTAAGTGACCCAAGCAGCTGGCGTCCGAAGCTGGATATCTAAGTAAATGCTGAGGACGCCCGTTTATATAACCTAAGTTCGCGACGTCCTGTCGCAACGGTTGCATAACCCCCATCGTGTGGGCCTCCGACAAGCATTGTTAGGCACGCTTATCAACACTAGACAAACAGTAAAGACCAACAAATATGAAAAGCACCTCCAATTGTTATGAAAAACTAACAACCGGAGGTGCTCTTTTTGACTAGAAATGCCTCTGAAAGTACTGATCTGTGGAAGTGCATTATTTTTAGAGGAACAACACCATATGTTCCGAATCATAATATTTGTCATTAATTTTTAGTGCACGCTCTTCTAATCCATAACTTTTGAATCCAAATGTAGTATAAAGATTCTTTGCATTTACATTAGCAGTTACTACTTCTAAATTAAGTTTTTCTATTGTTTCACTGGATTTTGCATAATTGATCGCTTCTGATAAGAGCGCTTTTCCTACACCTAAACCACGCATTTTAGGACTTACATACATAGCAAAAATATTTGCTCTATGTCGGACTTTTAATGACGTTTCTTGCAGCATAGTCACAACACCAATTAGTTCCTCTCCATTGAAAGCTCCAAATGTAAAATTTCCTTCGTTCGATAAATTTTTAGTAACACTCTCTACAGGTTTTTCTCTTTTAATCGCTTCTTCATAACTCGATGCAAATGCCTCTGGATCATGTTCTAATGCTTCTAATCTCAATTCCCAATAATTTTTTGCATCTAATGGTTTTAACAATCTAATGTTCATAAGAACTCCTTTCAAACTGATAAAAATGACGATTAGCTGTAGGTTTGAATAAAATATTTTTTTGTAAATAATAGAAATCTATAGTTTATTATTAGTATTACTTTAATGAAAATTAATGTCAAAACTTATGTTAATAGGAAATTAATAAATTTATTCTTGAAAACAAAAATAGAAATAAGGGAATGCTAAAGTTAATTACAAGAGTTCATTGTTATTCTATGCTAAAATAAGGGAATATAAAGATAAAGAAATTATTTAACAAAGGAGCTCTTACATAATGACAAGTCGTATCGTAGAAGAATTTTTGGAACTCGTACAAATTGATTCTGAAACATTCCATGAAGAGAAAATTTCACCTGTATTAAAAACTAAATTCGAAGCATTGGGCTTTGAAGTTGAAGAAGATGATGCAGCAAGCCGTAATGGACATGCTTCAGGTAACTTAATCTGTACACTGCGCGGTAATACAGATGCCCAACCAATTTACTTTACTTCGCATATGGACACAGTAGTGCCTGGTAAAGGAGTTAAACCAATCATAAAAGAAGACGGTTATATCCATTCTGATGGCACAACGATTTTAGGTGCAGATGATAAAGCTGGGTTAGCAGCACTTCTTGAATTACCAAAACGCTTAAAAGAACAAAATATTGCGCATGGCGATATTCAGTACATCATTACTGCTGGTGAAGAGAGTGGTTTAGCTGGAGCAAAAGAGCTTGATCCATCGAAAATCTTTGCCAAATATGGCTTTGCAGTAGATAGTGATGGTAAAGTGGGTGGCATCGTAACAGCAGCGCCATTCCAAGCAAAAGTGGAAGCTGTCATTTATGGTAAAACAGCTCACGCTGGTGTTGCACCTGAAAAAGGAATATCAGCCATTACTATTGCAGCAAAATCAATTGCGGCCATGAAATTAGGTCGTCTAGATGCTGAAACAACAGCGAACATTGGTCGCTTCGAAGGTGGACAAGCAACGAATATCGTTTGTGATGAAGTGCATATTTTAGCTGAAGCTCGTTCAATTAATGAAGCAAAATTAGAAGTACAAACTATTCATATGAAAGAAGTTTTCGAACAAACGGCTGAAAAAATGGGCGGAAAAGCCGAAATAACTATTAAGCGCATGTACCCAGGTTTCCATTTTACAGAAGATGATTTAGTCGTGAAAGTGGCCCAAGAAGCAGTTCGTAAAATTGATCGAACACCAGTAATTATGACAAGTGGTGGGGGTAGTGATGCAAACGTGATTGCTGGATTTGGCATCCCTACAGTCAATCTTGCTGTTGGCTATGAAGACATCCACACAACAAAGGAACGTATCCCAGTTGAAGAATTAGAAAAACTTGCGGACCTATTAGTGGAAGTAGTAAAATGCGCTTCTGAAGTAAAATAACACATATCACAAGAAGAGGAAGAAGCCAATGTCTAGTAGTAAAGTAGTCGTTTTCCGTTGTGGTCAAGAAGAATACGCCGTTCCTGTTGATCATGTCGTATCAATTGAGAAAATGGAGCATGTTAATCCCATTCCACATTTACCAAGCTATGTAACAGGTTTAATGAGAATGCGCGGAGAGCTATTGCCAATATTAGATTTCGAGCAGATCTTATACAAGGGTCAAGCTATAGGAGAG
This sequence comes from Viridibacillus sp. d25.2, assembly GCF_055456015.2. Classification (NCBI taxonomy): domain Bacteria; kingdom Bacillati; phylum Bacillota; class Bacilli; order Caryophanales; family Caryophanaceae; genus Viridibacillus; species Viridibacillus sp. d25.2. The sequence goes on from NZ_CM196652.1 coordinate 1,647,346, forward strand.
CAAGTACGCGTGGTTGTATTACAAGTAGATGATTTCTTATTTGGCTTACTAGTAGTTGAGGCTAAAGAAATTCTCGATATTCCAACTGAACATTTACAGCAAATGGGTTTGGTGAATTATGCCAAAACACAATATTTCACCGCAGTAGCGAATTTAGATAATCGTATGATTACAGTAGTATCACCATCAGTACTCGTAAACTCGTTAGAAGGAATTAAAGAACTAAAAGCGTATATGCAAAAAGTAAAGAAAGACGAGCAAGAAGTAGAGGCTTCAAACATTTAGATAAAGGACATTCTGAGTCATTTCATGACATCAGGATGTCTTTTTTATTTGCAGTAAAATACTTACTACATAGGCTCACGAATTTTTTAATAGACTAAATTAATAATTATACTCTTATTGTAGAAATGAAATCATTACTGTGTTGTTAGCTCAGCAAAAAATATTTATATGAATTTATTCGTTGACTTTATACCCTACGGGGTATATAGTGGGAGTTGTAATAGGAGTGCAGTTATGACATACAGTATTAAACGTAAGCAGGTCAACTAAGAAGCATTTTATGAACTATGGAATAATGGTGAATATTTCAAGAGAGTCATTCCACAACTTTCTGCAGTACGTTCCTGTGTAGTTTGTGCATTTGAAAGTGAGAACTTAGCAGAAAGTGATTAATCACAAACGAATGAATCGATTCAAGAGGCAGTGAAATAACTGGTATATGTAATAATCTGAATAGGAGCTAATTGGTTGATGTGGAACGAGAACGAAACGCAAATTTAGTTTAATAAGGAGGAGCATGATGGGATTAGCAATTATTGTTGTCTTGATTATAGTTTTTCTTGCTTGGCGCATGATGCCTACAAAGGGAATAAAATCAATTTCAACAGAGCAATTGAGCGATATTGTAAATGATGAAGATAAAGTATTTATTGATGTACGAACACCTGGCGAATACAAAGGTAGAAATATTCGTCAATTTAAAAATATCCCACTTGGATCTAGTTTTTCAAAGTTACCAAAGGATAAAGAAATTGTTGTCATTTGCCAAAGTGGGATGCGTAGCAGTCAAGCATGTAAACAACTTAAAAAATTTGGTTATGAAAACATCACGAATGTTCGAGGCGGTATGAGCGCTTGGAGAGGATGATTAATATGAAAGAAATTACAGTAAAAGAAGTACAACAACATTTAGAAAAAGGCGAAGAATTGAATTTAATCGATGTTCGTGAAGTTTCTGAAGTACAAGAAGAACATATCGCAGGAATCGTTAATATTCCGTTAGATTTATTGGAGTTTCAATTACAAGACCTTGACAAAAACAAACAATATATTATGGTTTGTCGTTCGAGTGCACGAAGTGGAAGAGCAACTGAATTTTTAACAGTTAAAGGATACAACGCAACGAATATGGTTGGAGGGATGATGTCTTGGGAAGGAGAAGTTCAATAATCTACATTTTTTTAAAATAAAACATACCCCTGTAGGTATAAGGAGGGAATAGTATTGGCAGTAAAAGCAGATGTACAGTTAAATGCAAAAGGGTTAGCTTGCCCATTGCCGATTGTTAAAACGAAGAAGGCAATGAATAACTTGGTAGATGGTCAAATTTTAGAAGTGCAAGCAACCGATAAAGGTTCAAAAGCCGATTTAGCAGCTTGGGTCGAAACAGTGGGACATCAATATATTGGGACAGCTGAAGAAGACGATGTGCTATTCCATTACATTCGCAAATGTTCAAATGATACAGTAGTTGAAAAAATATTTGAAAAAACAATTTCAAATGAAGAAATCATCATGCGTGCTACAAAAGGTGGGCTTATCTTAGATGTTCGTGAGGAAGCTGAGTTTGCGTTTGGTCATATTGAAGGGGCAATATCAATTCCGATGGGAGAGTTAGAATCTCGTCTGAATGAATTAGATAAAAATCAAGAAATCTATGTCATTTGCCGTACAGGCAAACGGAGTGATTTGGCAGCACAAAAGCTTGAAAAAGAAGGCTTTACAAAAGTGTATAACGTCTTACCAGGTATGACGAACTGGAATGGCGATTTAACAAAAACAATTTAATTTTAGGAGGAATTTATAATGTCAAACAAAGTAGCAATTATAGCAAGTAACGGTGGTCTGTTCGACGCCTATAAAGTATTCAATATCGCAACAGCAGCAGCAGCTTCAGAAAAGGAAGTAACAATTTTTTTCACATTTGAAGGGTTAAATTTAATCCACAAACAAGCTATGCAAGCACTACCTATGCCTGAAGGTAAAGAGTTTATGGCTGAAGGGTTTGCAAAAGCCAACGTTCCAAGTATTCCACAATTAGTCGAAATGGCACAAGAGTTAGGTGTAAAATTCATCGGTTGTCAAATGACAATGGACGTAATGGGGTTAACTACAGAAGACTTTGTAGATGGTATTGATGTAGGGGGTGCTGTGACATTCCTTGAATTCGCAAAAGATGCAGCACCAACACTAACTTTCTAATAATGAAATTTCTAATGAGGGGGCGTAAGTCCTCTCATAAAAAAACTTCTAAATATACCTATGGGGGTAATTGAAAATGACATTGAATAAATGGACAGCAAAACAAGTTGCTCGTAAAGTCATCGAAAATCAAGAGTTATTCATCTTAGATGTACGAAATAAAGACGCATTCGAAGACTGGAAAATCGAAGGACATAAATTCGATTATTTAAACATTCCTTATTTTGAACTTCTTGATGGGGTCGAAGGAATTCTACCTCAAATTCCTACAGACAAAGATGTATTAGTTGTCTGTGCAAAAGAGGGATCATCAATAATGATTGCAGAAATGCTTTCTGACGCGGGTCGTGACGTTGGATACTTAGAAGGTGGTATGAAAACTTGGAGTATGTATTTAGAGCCGATTAAAGTTGGGGATTTAGCAAATGGGGGAGAACTATATCAATTTGTTCGATTAGGCAAAGGGTGTCTCTCTTATATGATTATCTCTGGAGAGGAAGCTGCGATTATTGACGCTGTTCGATTTACAGAGATTTTCACAAAATTTGCTCGAGAGAAAAATGTGACAATAAAACACGTGTTTGATACACATTTACATGCAGACCATATTTCGGGCGGTCGCCATATTGCACATGATACAGGTGCCACTTACTACTTACCACCTAAAGACGCAGAAGAAGTCGTATTTGCTTACACACCTCTTGAAGATGGTTTAACAGTACAAATGGGTGCTTCAAAAATAGATGTTGGTGCACTTTATTCACCAGGTCACACAATTGGTTCGACATCATTTGTTGTCGATGGAAAATACCTTTTAACAGGAGATATCTTATTTATCGATTCGATTGGTCGCCCAGACTTAGCAGGGCTTGCAGAGGACTGGGTAGAAGATCTTCGTGAAACTTTGTATAAGCGCTACCGTGAACTTGCTGAAGATTTAATCGTGCTACCAGCTCACTTCATGATCATCGATGAATTAAATGAAGACGGTACGGTATCTAAGCCTTTAGTGAATCTTTTTGCTGATAATCATGGTTTAAATATAGAAGATAAAGCGGAATTCCGATCTATCGTAACAGACAACTTACCACCGCAACCAAATGCATATCAACAAATCCGTCAAGTAAACATGGGGAGAATCACTCCGGAAAATGATGAACAAACAGAAATGGAAATCGGTCCAAACCGTTGTGCAGTACGTTAATAAAATGAAAAAACTTATAAAGGATTGGAGTTCATCCAATCCTTTGAAAATCAAAACACTATTGAATTGGAGAGATTTAAATGAATTCAAATAAAGTAGTAGATGCAACAGGATTAGCTTGTCCAATGCCAATCGTTCGAACAAAGAAAGCAATGGATACACTTAATTCAGGTGAAGTACTAGAAATTCACGTAACAGATAAGGGGGCACTTGCAGATATGCCTGCATGGGCAAATTCAGGTGGTCATACGATGCTAGAACAAGCGGAAGTTGATGGAGTATTCACATTCTTTATTCAAAAAGCATAAGAGGTTGGCGGGTTTTCATGAATGAATGTTCGCCATTTTAAATAGAAAGTAGGAAATAAAATGGATGTAATGTATATCCTTACTTTATTTACGATTGGCTTAATCGGATCCTTTATTTCAGGTATGTTGGGAATTGGTGGAGCCATTGTTAAATACCCACTCCTACTATATGTGCCGCCTATTTTTGGTTTTACAGCTTTTACTGCACATGAGGTATCCGGTATAAGTGCGTTAGATGTATTATTTGTATCCATAGCAGGTGTCCTTGCTTTCCGAAATGGAGGCTTTTTAAATAAAAAACTAATTACGATCATGGGTACGACTGTATTATTTGGTACATTAATCGGAAGTTTCGGTTCCGGACAGTTATCAGAAGGAACGGTGAATATTGTCTATGGCATTCTAGCATTACTTGCAGCGATTATGATGTTCATCCCGAAGAAGAAAGTTGATAATATTCCACTTGAAGAAGTTAAATTTAATGCTCCACTAGCAGCTACCCTAGCATTCATTGTTGGTATAGGCTCAGGTGTAGTGGGTGCTGGAGGTGGATTTCTATTAATCCCTATCATGCTACTTATCTTACGTATTCCAACACGAATGACAATTGCCTCTAGTTTAGCAGTAACATTTATATCTTCTATTGCAGGATCTTTCGGAAAAATTGCAACTGGTCAAATTGACTATGTACCTGCATTGATTGTGATTGTTGCAGGTCTTATCGCAGCTCCAATTGGCGCGCGTGTGAGCAAGAAAATGAATACAAAACTGTTACAACGACTGTTAGCAGTTCTTATTCTCTTAACAGCAATAAAAGTATGGATGGATATATTATAAAACAAGAAGAGAATAAGGTGAAAAAGAAAAGTAGCATTCATTTGTTTTAATAAAAGTCAAGATTTTAAGTGATGCACTTAATGTATCAGTATTCTTTATACAATGTGTAACATTATAATAAGTTATTTTAAAGCTGAACTAATTTTTGTATTAGTTCAGCTTTTATTTGTGCTAAAAGGAGTAATATGGAAGTATAGTATAAGTTAGATATTAATTTATATCTTATTCAACTAACGCAGCAGGTTAGTCCAATAAGAAGATCGTACTTATATATAATTTAAAGACCAACCAAAATTAGTCGGGGGAAAGATGTGAATGAAAAAATATTTAATGGAGTTATTGATCCTTCGCTTTTAATCGGTCCAAAGATTTAGGATTATATTTATGCATTTTGCTTTTCTCAAGACATATATTGAGTATTATCTTGATGACTTCAAAGAGATAAATTATAGATTGAAAAATCGCGAGATAAAATCAGAAGCCGCTTTTAATCATACGTTTCAAAATAGCAAAAAACCCTCCAACTATAGGTGTATCACTGTGAATACAGGACAACCATTGGAAAACTATATACAAGAAGTAATGGATTATATAAATAACTGATTATCTGTTTACTCTTCTAATGGGAGGCCGTTCATCGGAGACATCTTCTACTTCTTTAATAAAATCTAAAAGACTAGCTAAACCTTCAAGAGTTTGTGCTACTTTAAAGCATTTTTTTGTATGGCTGCATTTTATCTAAAAATGTTTGAACCTGACTTTCGCCTTTTGCTACATCCAGACCTATGACTGGATTCATCATTAATCTCCTCCTAAAATTCTATTAACCGGTAACCCCTAATCCTCTTGCACTGTCATAGCTTCGCTTGTTATACGAGATCTAGATCCCAACCAGCCTTTAAGCAAGTAGGGGGTGAACTGTTTAGCTTAAAACGAACGGGAGCTTTAGGTTAACAAGGAAAATAAAAAAAGTCGAATTCCATAGAGTACAGGAATTCGACTTTTTTAGGTTGAAATTCACTTAGCGTATAAAATTTCCGTAATGTTGACGGTGACTCCTTTTAGAAAAATAAAAAAGCAAAAAGGGTTGTATAGTGCAATTTAGCACTTAAAATAGGTGCAAGTCTCTCCCAAAGTAACGTATAAAGAAGAACAAAAGAAAATAATTATTTTTTGTAAAATAGCCGTACATAAGCCATTGTACGGTTGTTAATTCAGTGTTTAATTTAGATTCAAAAAGAAAGGATATAACAGCTAAATCACTGATATATCAGTAAAAATAAAGAGTCTGATTCAGTGATGAAATCAGACTCTAAATGATTATTTATTTGCTGTTTTGCACCTCGAAACAGATCCCGTTATTTTTACACAAAGGGCTCTTTTAGATTAATTTTACTCTGGCTGCGTATCCGAGATCTCTGGTAATTTGAACAGTTAGAAATTCAAGCGCATGGGGAACATTTACCACTTTAAATGTCCAAAGTTAACAATAATAAAGGCACTTTCTAATTAAATCAATTACTGTTCAACCCCACGTTTTGCTAAAAAATCAACTAATGTTTCCGATGTGCGGTTGAATTCCTCTGAATCCTCACCTATTGTCACATTCAATACGTTTCCATCTTCTGATACTTTAAATACAGCTTCTACATCTGATACCGGTTTCGAATTGGCCTTGATTAATGAGGCAGATGTCGCAGTATCTTCTGCATTCTTCACTTCCAAGGTTAATACACCCACCTCTTGAGTCTCTGTTATTTTTAAAGTTATGTATTTAGAATCTTTAACGGAAATAGCTACTAATTCTTCATTTCCGTTCAAAGTATACTTCCAATTACCTGATAATTTATCTAGATTGGAAAGTTCTTTTTTTGTATTTTCGACTTCTTTAGTTGTACTGTTCGTTTTAGATTGATTTTCCTCTTTCTCTGCTTTTTCGTTGTTACCACAAGCGCTTAACGCTAGTACCAGGCAAACAATAATTACTGATTGTAAAAATTTTCTCATCTCTAAACCTCCATCTACAGACTTCATAATATCGGTCATCTTTAAATATAATTCTATATTTTCTATAACATTACATTATTGATAAGTATAGTTGAAATGCTTATATATTTAAAGAAATAAATCTGACTTTTTAATGATATGCGGAAAAAGGAGAACAGAGAGTGCCGATATGACAAATCCACAGTATACATTCAGCCTTGGTGAAGAGTCGTATTCCCTTTGGATTTCAGAAGACAGTGGAACAATTATGAACATAAAAAGACACTCACACTATTTACAGTCTTTCAACTGATTCAATCAAAGAGGTTAATGAGTTCGTTAATAAAAAATAAATCTTATTGAACTAACGCAGCAGGTTAGTCGAACAAGAAGTACATTTATATGGTAATATTTATGTGAAAAGTATGGAGGGAATTATGAGTAATTCTATTAATTGTAAAATATGGACTGTTTGTATGATTCAAAGTGAAGAGAAGGTTTTACTTCTGGACAGACAACACGACAATTTCAAAGGATTTATTCCACCGGGTGGTAAAGTTGAGTTTCCTGAAAGTGTTGTAGAGAGTGCTATCAGAGAAGTAAAAGAAGAAACTGGGTTAGAAGTTAGAAACCTAATTTATAAAGGGCTTTATGAATATGTTAATCCAGTCACTAAAGATAGATATATGATATTTAATTACATAACAAAGGAATTCGAGGGCGAACTCTTGGAAGATGCTCCAGAAGGGAAAGCAGTTTGGGTAGATATAGAGAAAGCATTTAAACTTCCTATGCAGACATCAATACGGAGAAGATTTCCTTTGTTTTTTAAAGATGGAACATTTGAAATTCAAGTTGAATGGAACCACGAGGAAAATAAAGAAGGGAAAGTTACTATACGTAACACATAAAACTTCTTATTCAACTAAACTGCCCCTTTAGTGTAAAATCGTTGAGCTGCTTAGGCGGCTCTTTTCTCTTAAGATGCAGTTTAATGGAACAAGCTATTAAAAATAGGAGGAGTTAAAGTGAAGCACTCAATAAGATTGGCAAATGAAAACGACTTAACGGGATTATGCAATATTAGAAATAATAAAGATTTATTCACGAATTATTTAAAGCAATTTGCGAGAAAAGAAGTATATTTGGTAATTGCTGAACAAGACGCACTAATATTAGGTTTTGCGGTTCTTAAAATAAAAGGTAATTTGCTCCCTAAATTAAGTGACCTTTATGTAAAAGAGAACTATCGTGGTAATGGTATAGGTTCAGGTTTAATAAGATATAGAGAGAATATTGCAAAAAAACTAGGTTATTCTGAGATATTTGTGAGTGTTGACCCAATAGAAAATCCCAAAATGATAAAGTTAATTAAAAGACTCGGTTACGAAGCTATTTCAGAACCATATTTAAAAAAAGCAATTTTTTTTAATGATGATGGTACTTCTTATGATAAAACCTACACAAGAATTGATTTAAAGAAGTTATTAAACTAACGGGGCAGTTTACTTTAAGAAGGATAAGGCATTATTATGATTATGAGAACTTACAACCACTTTTGGGAGGATAAAAAAGTGATAACCAAAGTAGAAATAATAAACCAGCCTTATTCGGGACAATTCAAGGAGAGGATTTATGACATATCAAGTCCTTGGAATTCCCCAAATTGGACTTGGGTAAAGTTTGAAGAAGATTGCAATGAATGGTGTGGTCAGTTTAGAGGTTTATCAAGGGCTGTTGCACTTTCAAAAAAACATAACAAAATTCTTGTTCTCACTTCTGATTATTTATTTCAAGTTGACTGTTTTAGCGGAGAGATAACTGAATATGAATCCCAACCTCAATATCAATGTTTAACCGTAGCACCATTAGGTGATTTCATAATTGCGGATTATTATGGTATTGAAAAAATAGAATCAACACTAAATGATAAAATATCATTAGAAAGTCCAATTAAAATGGATACAGTTAAATTTAATGATTGGTCGAATAATAAATTACTGATTACATGCGATGAATTTCTTAATTGGAGTAAACATGTAGAGTTAGAACTTGATGGAGATACACTTGAAATAACTGTAAAAGAACTCACTTAACTATACAATTAACATGAACTTCTTCAACTAAACGGGTGCTTTAGTTGAAGAAGCCTTTCTTATTGTATAAATACAAAACAAGAAAAGACCACTCCGTGACGGGTGGTCTTTTTGTTTTCTAATTATTTATTAATGTGCCTATCATCATTACAGGGCAGGTAGTTATTGACCGACTGTACTTCTAGCTTAAAGCAATTTGGAAAAAGGTAAAGGGTTAAAGAATGGCTTTTTTCTTATTGAACTAACGGGCAGATTAGTTGATTAATAAATGCTATAATTTGGATATAAAAAAAGAAAGGAGGGTAAGATATGCAAGTTAGGAACTCCGTAAAGGCAATTATTTTGGATGGGAAAAAAATATTATTAACTAAAAACCAAGATGACGAGGGGTATTTTTTTCTTTGTCCTGGTGGAGGGCAAGATCATGGTGAAACATTCCATACCACTTTAAAAAGAGAGTGTATTGAAGAAATTGGACTTAATATAGATATCCAAGAATTATTACATATCAGGGAGTATATAGGGAAAAATCATGAATACGCTGAATTTGATTTTGATATTCATCAAATAGAATATTATTTTTTATGTCAGCTAAGCAGAACTGAAATTCCAATAAAACCAACAAATCCTGATAATCATCAGGTAGGTGTTGAGTGGATTCATATTGAGGATTTATTAAATTACAGGCTATACCCAAAGGAGTTAAAAAAATATATAATTGGATATTTAAATGGTGAAAATTTACCAGTTTATCTTGGAGATATAAATTAACTTGTTATTAACAAGGTATTTAGTAGAAGATCTTTAAGTTGTTCAGACAACTCTTCTTTTCTGCAACTAACGGGGCAGGTTAATTGAAGTAGGTATATAGATGGTCGTTATTGTAATTGTGATATAAGGAGGATAATTATGGGGTATAAGTTTGAAATTATGACACAAGAACAAGCGGAAGAAATTGCATTTAATTGGCACTATGATGCGGAGTATTCTTTTTACGATATGGAGGCAGATAAAGAAGATTTAGTTGAGTTCTTAGACCCAAATAAACGAGGTGACTCAAACTTTGTTGTTACTAAAGACAATGATATTATAGGTTTCTTTAGCTTTAATCAAGTAGATATAAATACTATCGATATAGGGTTAGGGTTGAGACCAAATCTAACTGGTAATGGAAATGGATTGGAATTTTTAAAAGCAGGTATAGAGTTTGCTGAATCAAAATATGCACCCCAAAAAATAATGTTATCAGTAGCAACTTTCAATCAGAGGGCGGTAAAAGTATATAGAAAAATTGGATTTGAAGAAGTTGATACTTTTATGCAGGATACAAATGGAGATAGTTTTGAATTTCTGAAAATGACTTACCAATGCTAATTTACGGGTGCTTTAGTTAAACAAGATCATCGTAAAGATGGTCTATTTTTATGCCTAGAACATTTAGTTGATTTGGGTGATTCAGTGTGTGAACTGTTACACTTAAACTAACGTAGCAGCGCGACAAGTTTTGTTATAAGCACTAATGTGTGAAAAAACAAAGGATTCCTTGGGGAATCCTAACTTTATAACTGAGGATAGAAATGATAAAACCATGTATTTTGAAACTATCCCATTAAGATTCCTGCATGCGTCATAAGGGACAGATTATGGGGTCTGAAGCTCAGGTGAAGTCGGCAGAACAAAGGCTGAAGCCACTCCTCACGGAAAAGGTATGCCAATGGATATGCCGGATGGCTGAAAAACTAAATATGGTGAGAATTTTCTTGTGGAAAAGAACAGACGAACTTCCGGATGTACGGGTCTAAAGTTAGAGCATAAGGAAACTTGTGTACCATCCAACGATGGAGTGAGTGACGTGGAGTAAAAATTGCTTCTATGAAACACGTTATACCGAACAATGGCGGTATCCAGCTCACAGGCTTACAGGAAGCACCTAAGTTTAGAAGAAATATAGCTAGGTTATAAGGGACTTGGAAAATAAGGAACGTTGTCTCAAGGGCTGTCACCCGAAACGGTTGCTATAAGCGATATGGCGAAATGCATTTGTCCTTATGAGGGTAGGGGTACGACCAGTGAGACCTCTGTAATGGAGTTGGAGGAACAGCCCCAAGTCTAGCGATAAGTAATAATTATTTTTCAACTGTGCATTGCACCGGTCGGGTAAGAACGTGGGAACATCACTTCAAAGAGGAATGATGCCACAGTGCAAGCTCTACGATATTGGGATTATTACGGGATGACAGACACCTTTACAGACTTACATCAACGAGCCAAAAATAAAGAATCATTCCATCTGCTATACGACATCATCACGTCGAGGAACAATATTTTATTAGCGTATCGAACAATCAAGTCAAATAAAGGGTCGAAGACCCCTGGAACAGATGGTAAAACTATTGTAGACATAGAGAAACGATCAGAGAACGATTTAGTAGAAGAAATACAAAGTAAGCTGAAAAATTATCGTCCAAAGAAAGTCAGACGTAAACTAATCGAAAAAGATAATGGCAAGATGCGACCATTAGGTATTCCATGCATTCTGGATAGAATCATACAACTGTGCTTTAAACAAGTGTTAGAGCCTATTGCAGAGGCTCATTTCTATAATCATAGCTATGGGTTTAGACCTTTACGGTCTACTCATCATGCGATGGCAAGAATTCAATTTCTAGTTAATCGGTCGAAACTCCACTACGTTGTAGATGTGGATATAAAAGGGTTCTTTGATAATATCAATCATACCTTGCTTATTAAGCAGTTATGGAATTTAGGTATTCGGGATAGACAGGTCCTTGCCTGTATATCCAAAATGCTAAAGGCTGAAGTGGATGGAGAAGGTATTCCGACAAAGGGTTCTCCACAAGGTGGCCTACTTTCACCGTTATTGTCTAATATTGTACTAAATGAATTGGACCAGTGGATTGCGGACCAATGGGAACTATTTCCCCTCCATAAATCACTTAAAACTAGAGGTCAACTTCTTGCAAAGAATCGAACTCACTTAAAAGAAGGCTACATAGTTAGGTATGCTGATGACTTTAAAATCATCTGTCGAGACTGGAAAACTGCCGAAAAGTGGTATCATGCAGTTAAATTATTTTTAAAAGAACGTTTAAAACTTGATATTTCACCAGAAAAATCGAAGATTATTAATCTGCGCAAGAATGAGTCTGCGTTTCTTGGTTTCACAATACGTGCCAATCGTAAAGGAATAAAGCGAGTTGCACATACGTTTGTCAAAGCTGAAAAGATGCAGAAAATTAAGGCGGATGCAAAGAAACGAATAGAAATACTCCGAACATCGCCAACTACTCAAAATGCTATGCGCTTTAATAGTTTTGTCTTAGGGTTACACAATTATTTTAGCAGAGCTACTCACGTCAACTTAGCGTTCTCACGACTTGCCTATGAAATAGGTGCATCTATGTACAATCGTCTTAAACCCGTTGGTAAATATGAACATCCTAACAATCCTCCACCTGTGTATAAAAAGTTCTATGGCTTAGGCTCTAAAACTTATAAAATCGCCGGGATATACCTCTTTCCTCTCGGAATCATCAAAACTAAAAATGTGATTGGCTTTACTCAAAGTATAACCCCATTTACCGAAGAAGGTCGAGTGCAAATATCCACACGGTTGAGTAAAGATATAAGACAGGAAATAGTATTGTTAATGGAATCAAAAATATCGACACGGAGTGTCGAATATATGGATAATCGGATTAGTAGATACAGTATGAAAAAAGGAAAATGTGAAATAACTGGCATGTTCCTACAAGCACAAAATGTCTACTGTCACCATTATATACCTAAGTATCTTGGTGGAAGCGACAAATTCAATAATCTACGTATTCTCCAAAGAGAGATACATGAATTAATCCATATGACCGACAAAATTAAGGCGAATACACTCATAAAAACTTTGGGCATCACTGAATCGATGTTAGAAAAAATCAATAAATATCGAGAAAAATGTGAGCTAGAAATAATCAAATAACCCAAATCAACAAGAGTAACTTGAAACTTATAATTAATAATACCATCGCTAGATGGAACGCGGTATGCTTGGAAACTGGCACGTTCCGTGTGGAGTAGGGGAAAAGCTGGAGATAACTTCAAATGCTTACCTATTACTAACGGTTAGTTGAAGAAGGAAAATGTAATTGGGTTTGACTGGGAAAATTGTCGATGATATTAAAAAAGACACCGAAGTGTCTTATGTTTTTCAAATTAGCATACCGATAAATTGAAATTTTAATTACTTAACATTATATGTTTATCTTGGGAGCGAGGTATTTTATCGGTGAGTGTATACAAACCATGTAATGCTTGCTGTTAATAATGCTGACGAAATCAAAGCTGTAAGAACACTATATGTTTGCCAAATAAGCATCGTTGACCAATCGAAAGCACAGCACAGTATACCCAGGGCAATCGTAGCGATCAGGAAAATAACTGTTACGATTTTTCTCTTTTTTGTCATTGGCTGCCGCTCATTCGTTTTCCTTCTGCGTAATCCTAAGAGAAATAGCAGAACGGCCAATAGGCAAAGGATAATAGTGATAGACGACAAAATGATATCCAAAAGCTGTGTGCCGCTTATTTCATATGACTGAGTTAGATTGCCGTCTAATATATCTTTAACTTTTAGTACCAGGTTTGTATTGGTATTTGCGCCGTTGCTCAGCAAGCAGACGGCTGTTCGTTCATTTAGCAGTATGGCTACTTCGGTTCGGAAATTTGGATTGCCCCCAGTGTGTTCTATAATCGTTTGGTCGGCGTTTACCGACCAGCCTGCCGCATAATACATATCGTTGACAGCCGAAACAGACATATCACCCCTATGTGATTTTTCGATAACCGTGTGAAATATTTTGGGTATGTCCTGCACGATACCCAACTGTATGCCCATCCAAAGCGCCATATCTTTTGTATTAGAAATGATGTAGCCTGCTGGTTTATTCCCAGCATAATCCGGAGCTTTAAATGGAGTTGTCATAAAAAAGGAAGAACGGTAGCCCTGTGCCAACTGTCCAGTGGCTTGAGCATCTTCTTTATAAACATACGTCTGGTGAAGACCTAACGGCTGAAATACCTGTTCCCTCATAAAGTCTTCATAGCTTTTTCGCGACACAATCTCAATAACCAAACCCAATACATCATAATTAACGGTTCCATAGTTATACTGTTCACCGGGAGGGAACGCCAATTCAGCATCTACGAGCATTTCCACAGTCTTTTGCAACATATCCGGTGTATTGCCTTGTGGAATATTTTGAGTATGCCTAATATTTGTTAGACCACTGGTATGGTGAAGAAAGTTATTTAGTGTAAGGCTTTGCATATCAACAGGTTTCCCTTGATACTTTAACGTTAACCAAGGTAAATATTTTTGGACAGGGTCAGTCATTGAGAGCAGCCCTTGCTCTTCCAACAGCATAATACCCATACCGGTAAAAGCTTTACTGACCGAGGCTAACTCATAGAGTGTATTTTCACTTGCAGACAACCCCTTTTCACGGTCTGCATACCCTGAAGAAAAGTAGAACACTTCATCATCAGCAAGTATTGAGATTGACATTCCCGGTACACCTGATATACGAGAGGCATCATCTAGCAACGCTTGTATTGCCGCAGATTTCGAGTCTGACAACGCATAACTTTGTGTTGCGAATCCTGAGAATAATATAAATATCGTTAATACAAAAACAATAATCTTTTTCATAAACTCTCCTTTTCGAAAAATTACAAGAGAATAATATAAATAACCTACTTTTACAACTACTAAACTAAATTTTAATTTATCTTTCTATTTACCTATATAATATCAAGTAATTGTGAAGAGTTACACTTAACGAACAGATGCGTTAGTTCAATAAGAAGTAAACAACTTTACAGAGCCTTGCTACGTAGAATGTAGTAAGGCTCTTGCTTTTAATAATCAAAATTCAATAACTTTATTATCATTATACAGCTAATACATACAAATTTGGTGATAATTTGGGATTATTGCTGTTAGTTCGAAAAGAAGACAAAGTTGCATATGCAGCTCTTTTTTTTATTGAACTAACGGGACAGGTTAGTTCAATAAATCGAAAAAATAGTAAAGACCAGGTAACCGCTTGTAGATTATACTGGTCTCTTTTAATTCACCTCGTAAAATAATTATAATTTCCTAACATTTCTAAATTTGCTTTCTTTATTCTAATTAGGCCATTGGGATAGTGGTCTAAGGTTATTACTACTGTGGCTTTGTAAAAAAGATTGAACGTATGATTTTTAGTTGAATATATATAACCCTTCCTTATTTGTATATTTAGATCCAATTATAATGTTTCCCATGACCATGAACATCTTTTAATTCCTTTATTTTTATAGTTTGTCTATTATTAATGAAATCCACATGTAAATTTCGATCTGCCATGTTGTTGTAAATGTGATAAATAGGCTTCTTGTTACTTAATTCATCAAGCATTTTTAATAAATCTAGTTTGAGTTGATCAGAAAATTGATTTGCTACATGTGTATGGAAAATAACAACTTGAGATGAACCAGAAATATTTTCTATAATTTTTGGGATATGTTCAATGAAGTCTCCTTCTAATAACTCCTTAGGTGTATCGTTGTTAATAGTTCTTGCTTGATCTAATAATTCTTTTCTTTTAAAATGTTCTGGCCAAATTAATGCTTGCATCCATCGATAATCTTCATCGTTTTTTAAATCTATTATATTTAAATCAATCCCGATTCTATTATCTATTGAAAAGGGCTTTGGTAAATCCATTTGCTTACCAAAATTCTCCGCGAATAATGTCACTTCGCTTGTACTATTGCCAAATGATTTAAAAATACCTTGTTCTGTTAGTTTATAATGATAACAATCTAAGTTTAAAAGTAGCCCAGCACTCGTTCCAATTTCAATTAGAGAAAGTGGTATTTGTCTTTCTTGCGCTATTTCACTAAAAATCGGATAGAGGTAAGTTGCACGATTTATTACATTTGTTTGCACTAACTTTGTTTGGAAACATAATAATAATTCAGACTCATATTTTTTACTAAAATCTTTTAAAGCCTTATAACTATTTTCTAGGAAATATGCATTTTTATTTGGATTCAGAAGATAATGCTGTAAATCATGATTTTTCGATAATGCTAAATATTGAACAGAGGCAAAAAATAAATTAGGTTTTGGTTGTGAAGAGGGAATAGCCGAGATAAGTTTTAATAACTCTTGATCATCAGCAATTTTTTCACTCCAAAAACTATATAAAGTACTACTTCCTTTTGCTTCGTTGACTAAAAAGTTTTGAAAGATTTTTGCTAAACGTTCCAAATTAATTCCTCCTTTTTTTTGTAATTTAACTATACATTGGTATAATGATTTGATAAATTAATTAAATTTAATCTTTTTGATTAAAAATACTAATTAAATTGGGGCGGGAGAAATGGAATTAAAGTGGTTAAAAACATTTATTACTGCAGCTGAAACTGAAAATTTTAGAATAGCTGCTGAACAACTCTTCATTTCACAACCGAGTATCACTGTTCATATCCAACAATTGGAAGAAGTCTTAGGTGTTCAATTATTTAAAAGGAATCATACTCAAATTCAATTAACAAAAGAAGGGAAACAGTTTTATAAGTCAGCGACTACTATTATAAATATGGTTGACGAAAGTAAAAGAGAAATTAGGTTATTTGCAACACAAAGTAAAATACTATTAACAGTCGCACTATCTCCATTACTTGTAGAAACGAATTTACCAAATCTTATTTATCAATTTTCAACGGATTTTCCACAGTATGAAATTGAAATTATTGTCGAAGACTCCAAATATATAGACGATGTTTTATTATCAGATAAATCCCATCTAGCTATTTGCATTGATAAAAGTAATCACGCTAACATTCATTCAGAAAAAATTGGTTCAAGTACACTGCAACTCATCTATCCACTTAACCACTCAGATGATGAAACAGTTACATATAATCAATTTCAAGAGTTGACTAAAAAATATCCCTTATTCACTGGCCATCTGGAAGAAGCAATTCAAATCGGAACATTGTTAGATCCACAGTTTCCAACCTTACGTAAAATGAAAATTACACAAAGTCATATTATTAAGCGATTTGTAAAAGATGGGCTTGGAATGGCATTTTTACCAAAATTCATTATTTACAATGGTCTAAAAGAGAAAGAATTTAAGAGTTTACATTTTGATTTATTTTTATTACCAACTGTTGATTTATATATGCGATATGACAAAGAAAATGAGAAAATTCATCCATTGTTACAGATAATAAGAAATAATTTCAGTAACATCTGATTTACTCCAAGGATAGAGAAACAAGGTAGAAAGTTTTTAAGGTTCTTGTACTAATGGGGGCGATTGCAGAAGAGGGACAGTTGCTTTTTCACTACAGGGAATAAGAATGTTATGATAATAGATAAAATATTGATTACTGTTTGTTTGACTAAAAAGAGGGTTGGTCTTATGAGATTAACAAATAAAAAAATCGAAATTTTAAGAGTCAGCATTGCTAATGTTTTAAACAACGTTCTTGAATGGCAGATTGAAGAAATTAAATTTATAGGTAATGGAGTTAATAACGCTGTTTTTTCTATTAGAGAAAAAAACTTAGGAATGCTTGCTATTAGAACTCCTTGGAGAAAAAAAGAAAACTCGAACAATATAAATTTAAGTGCCATTATTTCACAAAAAATAAGCAACTAGGCAGCTCTTTTTTCTTATTGGGGTAGCGTCAGGAAAATGCAAATTTACAACGTTAAGGAAATTCCAAAATAAAAAACCCGATTCCTCAATATTAAGATTAATAAATTTTGATTTTTGTTACTCTGGAAAAGTACCCGATTGTAGAAGATCATTTTTCTATTACATATTATTGTTGTACCTGCGCAGTACTTAGGAAAAAATTCGATAGGATTTTGCCTAAGTACTAAGTTCTTTCTATTTTTTCATGTCCTTATTGATTTTTTGATTGACCGATTCTTGATAGAGATCAGCATAAGTTTCTGATTCTTCAATCAGACCATCACAGAAAGCAGCAACGTCTGTACCTGTGACTTCAAGCACACCTTTCCGAGCAGCTACGCCTTCTTCAAAAAAGCTGAGAATTTCCACGAGTAGTCCGATACCTTCCTTAAAATCAACAGGACTGACTTTAAAGAGATATTTTTGGATCTCATTATAGACAATTTGGTAATCTTGTGGAAGTGCTTTGATACGGGAAACATGGGCTCTCCATTCTTTTTTTTCTTCGATGATTTTATTGATGTTTTTTTTGATACTCATTTCACCCCTCCTAATTTTCTTGCTACGTTCTTGTTGAGTTGGTCACGCCATTTATCTCTATATGTTTTTGCACCTTCATCACCAACAAGCGCTGCGCAGAAGCCTTCGATATCATCTCCTAGTACTTCATGTACGCTCTGGCCGTCTGCTGATGTAACTTCAAGCAGTTCAAGAGCACTATCAAGAATCGGCATCAAATTACGCCCGGTGAAATTTCCGTGAATCCAGAAATTACTTGTGATTTCTTCCCAAGCAGTTTGAAATTCAGCCGGCAAGGCTTTTGCTCTTGCTTCAAAATCTTTCATTTCTTTAGTCATATCGCTACCGGTTATTTTTTCAAAAAAGTTCATTGTAGTCTCCTCCTTTTAGATACTAAGTTGTTCAAAAAAGTTCTATTATTTAATCGCTGCGTTGTTTCCAGTATATTCTTTAACGCACTTACCATCCGCTGCAACTTCCTTAAAAACATCGGGAATGGCATCCAAAATACGGATCATTTCCTTCCAGTCGATGGGAGCAGCAACAGTCTACATATATGTTTGGAGAGCTTTGGAAGCGTTATGGTACTCACTTGGAAGTGCCTTCGCACGCGCCACTATCGCCTTTCATTCCCGTTAGTCATTCAGGCTTCCAATAATTTTTTCAATAAAACTCATTTTACGTTCTCTTTTTTATTTCTTTCGTTTTGAGTTCGTTCATTTTATTTGATATGAAACCCCATTTTTTCCAAAAGATTTCAAGATGCTCTTGACCTGTTTCGTTGAGTGTGTAAAATTTTCTCGGCGGTCCCACAGTGGATCGCTTTTTCTCGATGTCCACCAGATTGTTTTTCTCAAGCCGCATGGTAATCGTATAAACTGTGCCTTCAACCACATCAGTGAAACCAAGTTCTCGCAATTGCTGTGTGATTTCGTAGCCGTAAGTTTCGCCACGGTCGATAATCTCAAGTACACACCCCTCAAGTACCCCTTTAAGCATTTCTGTAATATTTTCCAAATTCATCACCCATTTGTATTTCGTATTTTTCCCAGTAGTCTGTATCACAGGTATTAAGCAATACTGACTACCGGTATATAGTAATGCAGAGTAGCGTCAATTGTCAAGCATACATCTTTCCCTCAAAGTCCTGTTGCGCAGTATACGTCTACTACACAACATAAGAGGTCTTCAACAATCTGGCCTTTCATCCTGTATTAACTTCATCAATAAAAAGTGCAGCAGTTTCCTCCTCAAAAGCAGATTGGATCGTAGATGATTATTTTAATAGTGGTAAAAGAGTAGAACCTTGGATTGATAAAAAGGTAGTTAAATATCATCGGACGTTTGAAGAGTATTATCAACTTTTAAAGCTAGTTGGATTCAAGATTAAAGATATTAGAGAAGGCACTCCAAAAGTTGGGGAATTTAGCAGTGAAAGTGAATATAAACGACGAATGAGAATTCCACTCTTTTCAATTTTTTCTTGTGAAAAATAAAAAGTTTTTTCATATTTGCTTTCAATATGTTTTGGACCATACTCATAGCAATACAATTACTAATATCTCACAAAAGAACATTTGTTTTATATTAACTTTCCTTCTTGTAACTGTAAACATCTAAACCTTTAATGAATCCAAGTAGAAATGTTACCAAAATAAAAAATGTACACTACTAAAATTGAATTTAGTAATGTACATTTTTATAATATGTGCAACATTATAAACAAGTTATGATGAAGTAAACCATCATGTACAATTACTTGTCTTTAATGTTAAAGGTTGAATGCTACTTTTCTGCATGGTTGAAAGTAGTTTATTGAAATAAGAGCAATATTGTTTGCTTTAGAATTACACTCAATAACGATATTTGTCATACTACTAACATATACAGAGATTGTTAAGGTTATATTGATATCACAGAAATTGTACATGGAAAAGAAGCTATTGATTCGCTCAAAGCATTCAAAAATATATTTTAGATGAGCAGAATAATCTACATGGATGGATCAATTCCTATTTAATTATGAGAATAGGGAAAAGCAATACTCATAATTAGGGTAGAAATAACTACTTACGTAGAAGTTGTCCCTCTTTAATAACAATTTGTTTATATGAAATATAAAGTGATAATAAACCGTTTAAAGCTAAAAAGAAGACTACAATTTGGATTAGGAAAGCCATATCAGCAGCAAATAATTTTATTGAATCCCATGGTGAATCTACAAAATGAATGAGCAAAGGTATTATCGCGGTTGATAATGCCAATAGTAAGACTCCAGAGGCCCGCCATGCGTTTTTTTTGAGAGTTCCCCCTGATTTAACCTTTATTAGTAGATAAGCGAACATCACAGAGAGTAAGCAAATAAAACCTATTGTAAGCAGCTGAACAATTGGTGAATTTGGAGGGATTGTCTCCGGTTTATCTCCATTTAATATATTGATAATCCCTTGTTTCAGATATGGAAGTCCTTCTTCTTCTAGAATATGATTTTTATTTGTAAGAATTACTCCGCCCCAACCAGTTCCAGGTATTAAAAATACTTCTGAATGGGAATCCGGAGTTGATCCAGAATGCCAAATTATTTTATCGTTGGAATATGGATTAGTTATCCTTAATCCAGCTCCATAGTATCGATTTTCGGATATTTTAAAGAGTGGAGATAAATAGAGATTCATAGTTTCTTTATTTAAAATACTGGAGTCATCTTCTTGATTAAGAAATTTGATGTAATGGACCATATCTTCAGCACTTGCAGTTATGTAACCATATGGTGCTCCTGCATTATCGTATGGTACGGAACTTTTTCGTGGGAACCCTAGCCAGGATTCATAACCAGCTAAATATCCTTTTTCATATGCAGTATCGTTGTCTGCCGCAGCATTCATCATACCTAATGGAATAAATATTTGCTTTTCCATGTATTCTGAATACGTTTGCTTTGTAACTTCTTCTATGAGAGCACCAAGTATTAAGAAATTCGCATTACTATATTGATGTTTATTTCCAGGAGGAGCAGTAAGCTCAATGTTTGATAGACTTTCTACATAATGCTTTATAGCATTGAAATCTTTAGATGCCTTGTCGGAAATGGATAATCCTGAATAAGTACTTATTCCACTCGAATGGGTAAGTAAATGCTTTATCGTAATTTTTGAAGCGGCTTGTTTATCTTTAAGGGTAAACCACGGGATATACTTTTGCACCGGATCCTCTAGGTTAATGGTGTTCTCTTCAATTAATTTCATTATAGCTAAACCTGTTAATGATTTACTTATCGAGCCAATAGTAAAGGGGGTTCGTGTAGTTACTTTTTCCTCGGATTCTCCCGTTACACCCCAAGATTTAGAATAAAATAGTTCATTATTATGCACTAGGGCAATAGAAGCTCCTGGAATACGATAGTCTTTTAAAAATGTTTCTACATAGTTGTCGATAGTTTGTTTAATATCTTGTCCCGCGAGAACCTTTGAAAATGGGAGAAATAGAACGCACATATAAAATAATAAGCATAAAGAAATACCAGTATATTTTAATTGTTTCATATAAAATTTCACCTACTAAAATTTATTCTTCGAATATAAAACACTACTAACGTACAAAGTAGTAAAGATATAGAAAAGCTGATAATCATTAGAATGGAATTCCACCAAAAATTATCTGATATGTGATAAAGAATATTGTAATTAAATGAATTATTATTTTGTGGATTAAATGATCCCGTTAAGAACATAGATAGGAGAAGCTGTGAAATGAGATAGCTGACGATTAAAGTAAAGCTTCCAATCACAAAAGAAATTCCCGTTCTACTGTTAGGTTTTCGTATCTGTTTTATTTTAGTATGAAGGTCTATTCCATTAATATCTAAAAAATCTTTGACAAATGTTTCTGTATCTCCTAATTCATTTATCCCGTCTCCTCCATGTTCACGGGATTCTTGAAAGTGTTCTACAATCTGTTGTTCAATATACTTTCTATCCTTTGAATTGATTTGATATAGCTTTAGTTCGTCAAGAACTTCATTTAAAAATTGTTTTTCTGTTAGGCTCAATTCAATATTCACTCTAAATGATCTCCTTCTAACTGACTTTGTAGTAAAGATTCTATATCCTTTTGTAACTCCAACCACTCACTGATTTTTTTCTGAAGAAATATCTCTCCTATTTCATTGATTTCATAATAAACTCTAACCTTCCCACTTTCTGTTATTTCGCGATAAGCACTAACCCAATTTTGATCTTTTAACTTAGTTAAAATTGGATAGATGCTTCCTACTCCTTTCAATTTTAAATTGTGTTCTTCTAACTCTTTCATAATTTCATAACCATAGCTTTTTTTCTTTGACAAAATAGATAATACACACATTTCTAAATGACCTTTAATTAAACTTGTTCTGTCCATAGGATGAATTTAACAGAAATATATACTTCTTACAAGTATATATTTGTTATAAATTCAATAAATGATAATAAATGGTGAGTTAGAATAAAAGTAATGACAAATTTTTATCATTACACGATCTTATTATTGTATTTTTGATTGATTACAAAAATTAAGATGGGCGCGAGGCTAATAAGGTTATGAATGTAATTAGTTTTTTTAATCATGAAGTGTGAATTAAAGTTGAAATGTCAAACGGGTTAGTAACAGAAAAGAAAGTCTCATTCAACTTTACAAGTAGTGAATACCAACATCTGTTCGTTATTTTTGCTATACTGTACATAATAAAAGAAGCAGGAGAGATGTGAGATGGAGGAGCGGAAACAAAAAGGGCGAATTATTTTTCATATCGATATGAACTGTTTCTATGCCTCTGTGGAACAATCACATGATCCAACACTAAAGGGCAAAGCAATTGCCATTGCAGGCAACCCAAAGGAGCGACGTGGCATCCTAGTAACTTGTTCATATGAAGCACGGGCAAAAGGGGTATACACGACGATGGCTGTGTGGGAAGCTAAGCGCAAATGTCCGGAACTCATCTTGTTGCCACCTAATTTTGAACGCTATCGTATTGCTTCAAAGGCGATATTTGACATACTACGAACATATACAGAACTTGTGGAGCCCGTGTCAATCGATGAAGGCTATATAGATGTTACGGAACTTGTACATGGAAAAGAAGCTATAGAATTCGCAGAAAGCATTCAAAAACGTATTTTAAATGAATTAGATTTGCCTTCTTCGATTGGGATTGCACCGAACAAGTTTTTGGCTAAAACAGCTTCTGATATGAAAAAGCCAATGGGCATTACCGTTTTAAGAAAACGTGAACTGCCCAACATTCTATGGTCTTTACCAGTCATTGAAATGCATGGGGTTGGAGAGAGCACAGCGAAAAAACTAAACGATTTGAAAATCTACACAATCGGCGATTTAGCACAAGCTTCTGAAGCCTTTTTAAAAAGCAACTTAGGTAAAAATGGAGCTAGGTTAAAAGACAGAGCAAATGGTATTGATAACAGGGAAGTCGATCCTAATGCGATTTATGATACGAAAAGCGTTGGCAATTCCACAACTTTGCCTATAGATTTAGTCGAATGGGATGAACTTCGCAAAACAATAGATGGACTCTGTGAAAAGGTTGCTAAACGACTATCAGCTAAGAATCTAGCCGGACATACCGTATCCATTCAAATTCGAGATGCTGATTGGCATAACTCTAGTCGGAGTAAAACCTTTTCCAATGCCATTTATAAGAAATCAGATATTTTTGAAATAGCTATTGATTTAGCAAAGAAACATTGGCATGGTGAACCTGTTCGTTTACTTGGTGTGACATTGAGTAATGTGATTGATCGCAAAGAAACAGCAGAGCAGCTTTCCATCTTCAACTTTGAAAAGCATGCCAAAGAGGAGCCAATTATCCAAGTAGTGGAACAGCTCCAAAAGAAATTCGGGAAAGAAATTATTTCAAAAGGCATGAAAGAAAAGAAAAAGGCCAATTACGAATCGCAAACGAGCTTTAGTAAGGACTTTTTGGAGGATCATAAGGATTGATGAAAATATTTTCAATCAATTAGGGGGAGCGAAAGGATGACAGGGAGTACTGAATCAATTAATGGTATTGTAGTTTTAGTAAACTAGCAGAGCTATGCTTTATGTGATGTTTACAATTTCAGCAGTGCTGGGAGAAAGTCTAAGATAAAAGAAATAACTTCTTTAATTGAAGTATCGTAAGTTGATCTATTCTTCTGTTAGTGAGTAGAAGTAATTATATAAAAAATCACAGTATCAGTATCGCTTTTTACATAACTAAAATATAAGTAATGCAAAGAAAAGGCGTGTATCAATGTCCATATGGTGATTGATGAGCATCTTTTTTTGCTATACTAGATATAGGACACTAGCAACACTGAAGTTTAAATAGCAAGGAATCATTATGAGGATTCTTCATATGTTGATCATCGTGTTTACCGTAAGGAGGACTTCATTTGCATATACAATTTTTAGGTACAGGCGCAGGAATGCCGTCAAAAACACGGAATACAAGTGCGCTTGCAGTTAAATTATTAGAAGAGCGTGGCACATTTTGGCTATTTGATTGTGGTGAAGCGACGCAACACCAAATTTTACATACAACATTAAAGCCAAGAAAATTAGAAAAAATCTTTATCACACATTTACACGGAGATCATATATTTGGACTCCCTGGCTTACTTAGTTCTCGCTCTTTCCAAGGGGGAGAAGAATTGCTAACCATCTATGGACCAGCAGGATTAAAAAGTTGGGTTGAGTTAACAATACAGATCTCACAAACACATCTCAATTATCCTATTGAATTTGTTGAGGTGGCTGAAGGTGTTGTTTTTGAAGATGATGACTTTGTCGTTACTGCAAAACCTTTACAGCATGTCGTGCCGTGCTATGGTTATCGTATTGAACAAAAACCACTACCAGGTGCATTACAAATTGATAAAGCAATAGCGTTTGGCGTTCCTAAAGGTCCACTTTTAGGTCAGCTGAAAAATGGTAATAATGTAACATTGCCAGACGGGCGTATTGTGAAAAGTAGTGACGTGACAGATTTACCTAAATTGGGCTTTATCGTTACGATTTTAGGAGACACACGTTCTTGTGAAAATGCCGTTTTACTTAGTGAAAATGCGGATATTGTAGTTCATGAATCAACATTCGATCATGCAACAGAAGCACTAGCTGCCAATTATGGCCACTCCACAAATATGGATGCAGCAAATATTGCTATTAAAGCAGGAGCAAAAAATCTGCTTCTAAATCATTTAAGCGCAAGATTTTTCCCTCAAGATATTAAAAACATGCTTCAAGAAGTGCATGAAGTGTTTGAAAACGCCTATATCGTAGCAGACTTAGAGGAATATGAGTGGCTTCAAGAAAAGCTATCTCCTTTTAGTCAGTAACAAGCATGGAAAGAGCTATCCAATTTTGGATAGCTTTTTTAAGTAAAGTGACAACTAAGCTGTCTAATAGTTTCAACTTTATCAATGCCCCGTGTTAAGACTCAGTAATAATCAACATATCATTTTCGTCAAATTCCCAGTTCTCACCATATGCAACTTCCCAATAAAAGCCGTTTGGATCTTGAAAATAGCCACTATAGCCGCCCCAAAAGACTGTTTCAGGTTCTTTTACTATTTTCGCACCAGCTTTTTGAGCCAATACAAATATTTCATCAACCTCTTCTTTTGACTTCCCATTATAAGCAAGTGTAAATCCACTAAAGCCATTGCCAATCACAGGTGGGGTGTCTTCATTAATATCTTGGACTAAGCGATCAATTGGAAACAGTGAAATTTTAGTCCCTTGATTATTAAAGAAAATCACATCTGGATTCGCATCGTTGCCATATACAAATACTTCAAACCCTAGTCCCTCACGATAAAAATGTAAAGACTTTATCATATCTCTTACTCCCAAAGTAATTAAATTTAATCGATTCATTTCATAATCTCCTTTAAACTTCTCTATTTTTAAAGTCTTATAGATGTAATTCTATTTAAGTCTCAAATAACCTTCTTTTATTAGCTGGAGGATCCTTTAAAGAAAAAAGCATGTTCTGAAAAAATTCTTTCAAAACATGCTAAGGATGATTATTAAAATTGACGAGCAAAAATTCAAATGGAATTATTACTTGGCGATATTTTTTACGGCCATATAGTTTTCTGGCTCTACTCTTTCAGCCGTCCTCCATTTCCCGAACAACATGAGACAAAGTGCAAATGCTACTACACTTCCAGCAAAAATAAGCGCAACATTATAACTCTTATAAAAAGAGGCAAGCTTGCCAGCAATTAGTGGACCAATAATTTGGCCAAGCGCATAGAGAGTTGTTAGCGCAGATACAACACTCGCGCTCTTTGTTGGAAATAATTGTCTTGCGTAAGATGTGGTCATCGTCACGATACCAACAAACGTCATACCAAATAAAAATGCCGATGTCATAACACCAAAAATAGTCGGTGAGATGATTGGAAGAATAATTCCGATGGCTTGCAAAATATAAGCAATTGAAATTATACGAACAGGTGAATATTTTGACATCAACATAATCCAAAGTGGTGCAGATGGAATAGCACCTATACCGACAACAACCCAGCTATAAGCCGCATATTCTCTTAAATTAGGTATTTCATGAATAATATCAACTAAAAATGTCCCGGTTACAATATAGCCAAGCCCCTCTAATCCGTAAGCAAGTGCCATCCAAGGCATAAAACCTTTCCATACCTTCTCGGATACAGCAGCCTTCTTATCCTGTTCATGAGCTGTGAGCTTACGCCATAAGAACATCGTCGTCAACACGAACAACACGGATAATACACCAAGTCCAATCCAGGCCCCTTGCCATGAAAAAGCCGATTCCAAAATAGGTACGAAAATTCCCGATAGTGCAATTCCTAAACCAATACCGCTAAAAATATAACCTGACCATTTCGTCAATAAATGTCCAGCCAAATAATCCATTAACATACTAGAAGTTAATACAAACATCAAGCCACCAGTGATACCGGCAATCAAGCGCAAAATAAGCCAGATCCACAAACCATCAAGCATTCCCATCCCAAAAACAGAAAGAACATTAAAAAGTGCGCACCAGCCAAGAATGGTTTTTGGATGACGGCTAATAAAGCCAGCCCATAGTGCTCCAATAAAATACCCTACATAATTTGCAGAAGCCAGCATACCAGCAGTTTCTACAGACAATCCAACATCTTGTCGCATAAATGGCAAAATCGGAGTAAGAGCAAAGCGGCTAATCCCCATCGCCACCACTAAAAATAAAATTCCCCCAACAATCATCCCAGCATGTCGTCGATTCACCATAGCACCCCCATATGTAGAAAAAAAGACCAAAAAACATTAATTATAGTATAAATTAGTCAAAGTGTTTTTGATATAGAAGAAATTGTAAAAGTGATGGGGAGAGCGAGTAGCGCTAAAAGGGGAGCGAGTAGCGCTAAAGGGAGCGAGAGTAGCGCTAAAGGGGAGCGAGTAGCGCTAAAGCCCGAGCGAGTAGCGCCAAAGAAAGCGTGAGTAGCGCTAAAGGAGAGCGAGTAGCGCCAAAGGAAGAGCGAGTAGCGCTAAAGGGAGCGAGTAGCGCCAAAGGAAGAGCGAGTAGCGCTAAAGAAAGAGCGAGTAGTGCTAAAGCCCGAGCGAGTAGCGCCAAAGAAAGCGTGAGTAGCGCTAAAGGAAGAGCGAGTAGCGCTAAAGGGGAGCGAGTAGCGCCAAAGGAAGAGCGAGTAGCGCCAAAGGAAGAGCGAGTAGCGCTAAAGGGAGCGAGTAGTGCCAAAGAAAGCGCGAGTAGCGCTAAAGCCCGAGCGAGTAGCGCCAAAGAAAGCGTGAGTAGCGCTAAAGGAGAGCGAGTAGCACCAAAGGAAGAGCGAGTAGCGCTAAAGGGGAGCGAGTAGCGCCAAAGAAAGCGCGAGTAGCGCTAAATGAGGCGCGAGTAGCGCTAAAGCCCGAGCGAGTAGCGCCAAAGAAAGCGTGAGTAGCGCTAAAGGAGAGCGAGTAGCGCCAAAGGAAGCGCGAGTAGCGCTAAAGGGGAGCGAGTAGCGCTAAAGGAAGAGCGAGTAGCGCAAAAGGAAGAGCGAGTAGCGCTAAAGCCCGAGCGAGTAGCGCCAAAATCCAATCAAAGCACTCTCGTTCCCCCATAAAAAAACCTAACTCCCAAAATTATCATTATTTCAAGCAAGAAAGCATCAACGGGAACATATGAATAGTTAACTAAAGGGGGATGGAAATGAGGATAAACTGGAAAATTCGATTCAAAAACCCGCAATTTTGGTTCCACATGTTTTTGGCAATTGCTTCATCTATAGGGGGATATCTCGGTATTACTGGTCAGGATGTTAGTACTTGGCCAAAATTATACGATGTCTTCTTGCAAGCTGTTTCAAATCCTTTTGTTCTGTTTTCGGTGGCAGTTGCTGTCTATAATTCTGTTATTGATCCGACAACGAACGGCATAAATGATAGTAAACAAGCACTACGATATACAAAAGTGAAATGTGATGATTAGTAAAAATGAATAAAAAAGTTTCGGTACAAGTTGACCACACAAAACGAAATTTATTTAATACATTAATCTGAGGAGGAAATTGAACTTTTAAAGTAATAATACCTTTAATAATAGACGCAGCATTTATCGATGGGAGGGATACTATGAAGGTAACTGAATTTATTACTTCATTAATCGATGAGATGATCTGGCCAATTGTCATAATACTGGCTATCTTATTATTTAGAAGTCAAATAGGCTTTATATTAATGAACATCACCAGATTTTCTTTTAATAATATAGAGCTGGATTTTGGAGAAAAACTTAACGATTTAGAGAAGAAATTAAACAATTCTCATCTAGTAGAGAACAAACCTCCTGACCTATTTAGTAAGGATGGTGAGATTCTCAGGGTTGCAAAAGAATCACCCGGAGAGTCGATTCCAATGATTTGGGGAATTGTTGAAAACGAATTACAATCTACTGTACACCGACTTGGTATCAACCAGTTAAATGATGAAGTAACATATTCACATAAAGACATTCGCCTATTAATGGAATATAACTTAATAGATGGAGAAATATTTACAACGTTTAATGAACTAAGAAACATGAAAATCCAACTATCAAGAAGACATTTTATCAAAAAAGAACCAACGTATACAGATGCCTTAAAATACTACGACCTTTCAAAAAAAATTATCATCATCTTTAATGATGCAAATATTACGGTACTTTTACCAGAAGAGTAAATTAGCAGAATTCCTCCTTGTCCAATATAAAAAAGCGCTGAAATTTAGCGCTTTTTTATATGTGAAAAAAAATATTATCAAACTCAAAATGTAATTCATTATCAACATTTTATAGCTTCCAGAAGTTATTACATGGCCTCTAGAGGTGAAATCTACTGCCAACTTAATCAACCAGCAGTACCTTTTAGCTTTTAGTGAGTTGTTCGCATCCCCAGTTGTAAGCCAATTTTGATTTAGTACAGAGAAGTCACCACTTTAATTTTTCACATTTCCTTTAAAGTCATAGCCTCCAAATTGTCTTGTTATATATGGATATCCAAATAACTCCTGAAGCCTCAATGTGTATAAAACCTTGATGATCCTTAAGTGTAAACTCACTCATTATTATCGACTTTTCCTAAACTCTTATTTTAGCTGCTATAAAGGTGGGTGTATTACTTAGAATACTCGCGTTCTATTTTGCAAATTTTCACACTGTAGTTTTGGTACCAATCGTTCATGCCTTTTTGCTGGGCAACTTGATGCGCTTGATTTTGCTTCCAGTTATTAATTGCTTCTAAGCTATCCCAATACGAAATGGTAATGCCAGCACCCGATGCATCTCGAACACTTTCTACTCCTAAGTAACCAGGCTGTTGGCTAGCAAGTCGATCCATTTTTTCTGCCATATTCCCATAGCCATTATCGCCTTCAGATCGTTGACTCGAAAAAATAACTGCATAATATGAACCCTTTGATTCATGAAACATGCTCACCAATCCCCTTCATTGTTAAAATTATCTAACTATAAGATTATAACATTGGATTTAAATAGATAGATTTGGTATGAAAATAATCCAATAACAATTAATCCGCTAGGACACAGCAATTTATAGACATACATACATTATTCAAAAAGGAGGTTTTCGCCTAATGAATTGCAATTGTTTCTTAAGTAATGTGACAAAAAGATACTTGAGAACGTAATATAAAGTCCTGAAGGCCATAACAAGTATCAGTTCTCCACCGGTGGTAACAATTACATGCAATAATTGCGATTGTTATGGCATCTTGAGAGAAGTTAAAAATAGAGAAGTTAGATGGTTCGATAAAGGGGAATAGCTTTTTTCGTTAGGGCTTGTATATATTTTAGAGGTAAAAAATAATAACTCAAAAAGTTACTACTCTAGGTGTATTAATCAATTGAATAAGGACAACTTCCTAATTATGTATATACGAATATTTTACAATATTAAATGAAGAAAGGAGAGATAGGAAGATGTTCTATTATGATCCTTATTATGATCCTTATGGTAATAAAGTGGCAATAAATCCACTTTTGAATCCAGTTCAACTTACAAGATTTGTAGGTTTTATGGTGGATATCCAGATGAACAACGGACAACTGTATTGTAATGTTAGATTAGATTCTGTTAGTGATTGGGGTAATGCAATGACAAATCCTAATTTTGGTGGGGTACAAATTACAAGATTTGTTAACGGCATTCCACAACAACTACCTCTACATTCAAGAGATATACAAACCATTACTCAAGCCGGTCAATTATGCCGAAATACGCAACCTCCATTTCCACCAAGACCGCCAAATCCACCGAGACCACCAAGGCCACAAAGACCGCCTTGGTGTAGGTTCGCTCCACCAGGATTCCCAGGTTGCTAAGAGGATGAGAAATAAGCTAAAAAACAGGATTTATATGCAAATATAAGCCTGTTTTTTTAATTTTAATAACACTAGGTAATTACTAAAAGTGATAAACCACCATATTGATATACAATATAAATAATGTAAAGTGTGATATGACCATATATCTTTACCTTAAATGTTTAATTGTTGAACTATCTTATAAAGTAGTTAGGGGGGAGAACATTGACTGAAAAACATTGTCCTTTATGTGGTGAGGAAAATAAATGCATGGTGGGGGGAGAAGGAAAAAGTACTTGCTGGTGTTATATGGAAGGAGGGTTTCCGAAAGGGATATTTGATTTAGTGCCCCAGGAAAGTAAAGGAAAGCACTGTATTTGTAAAAAGTGTGTAGATACATATAGAGAAGAAATGGGAATGAAAAAATAAGAATTAGTTAGTGCTTGTAAGAAAAGGTGAAAAACCGACAGAACAAGTTACAAGTATTAAAGGAGAACAGAATCTCTTACTGAGGCATTATCAAGTAATAATCAATTATATTTTCTTATAATAATTGTGCTAATACTGATGTTTATAGTTTTTATTATTAAAGGTCATAAAAAGTAGCTATCTTTCTATATTATCAGGTACTTTGAGTGCAGAGGAAAAGTCGATTCCTTTACTAAAGGGAAATCGACTTTTTTGATTTTTCAAAGTGTAATCAAAATAATAATATCTCGCAAAAAAATGGACCATTTTATAGATTAAATAAAATTTCTAGATTAAATAACTAGTTTTGAAGCATATTCTAGGAATCATTTTGAATAAGTGAGATTCCTATTATTTTCATAATAAGTTAAAATTAAGTTGTTATTACTTTGAGGAAATAAAAATTAAGGAGGATTAAAATGAAAAAAGATGCTATTGAACGATCTTCACAATCTTATAAGAAAGAACTTTTTGAGATTGATGAACAAATCTGTGCTTTATTAAAACAACGCAAAGACCTTTCAAGCGATCATTTAGGTTTTCCAACTGATGAAGTGTTCTCAAAATGGGCACAAAAGTACGATCTGTATGAAGATTATTTAAGTTCGTTATTTGGAACAATTAAAATGCATGACTTCTTTAAACCTCGTGTTGAACCGTATGGATTTAGAAAGCACCTATCTGTTTTAAAATCGGTTGAAGTAGATGAAAGATTTTACACTGTAACGTATATAAGACAGTACGAAAATGCTAGTGTTGTCCATCTTAATATTGATTGGGATGTCAGAAATGATACACTAATCGACCTTCAGCTGAATCATAATAATATTGCATTATCTATAGGGAAACCATACGATTGTCGGAGTGATGGTGGGGCAGGATCGAAAGGAAACTCAATGCATAACTTCATTGTTTCTCCGCCATTACCTGACGATATTTCCGGAATGACTTTAGTGTTTACTGAATACAGTGATTTCATTAATGAAAAGCCAACAGGTCTGGATATTATCATGAATTTGGAGTAAATTAACAATTATTATTGTATTAATATACTGAAGCGTATTTATATAATGGTCTTTTGAAACAAAGAAAAGAATGTGAGGAATAGTTGATGAATGAAAGATATCCAATAGGAGAATTCGATTGTGCTGAACACATATCAAAAGAAGAAATAAAGGCTTGGATCAAAGAAATCCGGATGTTCCCAATGAGATTAATAGAAGTAGTCAATCATCTGAGTGACGAAGCTCTAGAATATACTTATAGAGAAGGTAGCTGGACCATTCGACAAATTGTTCATCACATTGCAGATAGTCATATGAATGCTTATATCCGTTTCAAATTAGCATTAACAGAAGAAAATCCAACAATTAAACCATATGAAGAAGATAAATGGGCTGAGTTACCCGATTCAAAGTTACCCATCACTACTTCTTTAAAAATCATTGAATCTTTACATGAGCGATGGGTGTATCTAATTGAAAATTTAATGGATGAACAACTAAAAAGAACTTTTATCCATCCCGATTCTGGTATTGTTTCGGTCGAGAAAAACATTGGTATTTATGCATGGCATGGTAATCATCACATAGCTCATATTAAAAGTGCTTTAAAATAATTATTAAAATTTAATTTATCTAAGATCAAGAGTCCATTTTGAACAATCCTTTTTATAAATGGATTCTTTTTGTTTGCAGATAATGAAGGATTAGCTAATTCTGTTAATCAAACTCGAATCCAAACCTACAAGTACGTATAAGGTAGGCCAACTTAACATATTACATGCCATGCAATTTCAGCGGTAATTATAACTTAGATATTTCATCCTATCGTCACTAGGCATTCACCTATATCTTTACATTCGCATACCTTACTTCTATAGAAAAACTTCTAGTTAGAGAGGAGATTTTTTTTGTGAGTGGAAAAGAGTTACATTATTTTTTTGGAGGAAATACGGCAAGGGGTTTCTTTAGCCTATATGATTCTAATTTTGCGGGTTTAGAAAAGATCTTCATATTAAAAGGTGGTCCAGGGACTGGTAAATCGACTTTGATGAAGAATATTGCAAATGACTGGAAGGAAAAAGGATATGATGTAGAATTCATTCATTGCGCTTCTGATTCGGATTCTGTTGACGGTGTTATTTTTCCATCATTAAAAATAGGGATAGTTGACGGGACTGAGCCACACGTCATAGAACCAAAGGCTCCAGGGGCGGTAGAGGAATATGTGAATTTAGGGGATGCGTGGAATTCACAACACCTAAGTATCAAAAAAGATGACATTCTTAAGTTGAATAAGGAGAAAGAGGAAGCCTATGGGCAAGCTTATCATTCTTATGCTGAAGCGTTGGCAGTTCATGACGAGTGGGAAGCAATTTATATTGCCAATATGGATTTTGAAAAGTTAAATGCGTTAACAGAGGAAATAAAAACAATCTTTTTTGGAGAAATTCATTTAAATAAGGAAGCGAATGTCCGTCATCGATTTTTAGGAGCAGCAACGCCAATTGGAGCAGTAGATTATGTACCAAATTTAACTGAAAACATTCGTAAGCGTTACTTTTTAAAAGGCAGACCTGGATCAGGAAAATCGACCCTTTTAAAAAAATTAGCCTCTACTGCTGAAGGTAGGGGTTTAGATGTAGAAATATACCACTGTGGGTTTGATCCAAATAGCTTGGATATGGTCATCCTTAGAGAACTAGGAATTGCAATTTTCGATAGTACGGCACCGCATGAGTATTTTCCATCTCGTGAAGGCGATGAAATAATCGATTTATATAATGTTGCTGTATTCCCTAGAACGGATGAAATTTATGAAGAGCAAATTTTGGGGATTTCCACAAGATATCGAAATAAAATGAACGAGGGAACATCGAGTTTAGCAGAAGCCAAAAAATCGCATGATAAGTTAGAAGAGATATATCAAGAAGCAGTCGATTTTTCTATTGTTGAATGTATTCAAAAAGAAGTTGAAAACACGATACTCGAGTTAGTAAAGGGGACAACTGATTAGTAATTTATTTTAAGCCTCTCAGTATAAATTATGATAACAGGTTATTATTTCCCTATAGCTAAGACTTAATATGACTAAATGTTTTTTCATTAAGTTACTGATGAATTTCAGTAACTTTTTTACATAACAAAATAAAATAAGAATATGTTCACTTAGAATTGAAAATTTTAAGCTTAACGAATTGATAGAAAAAAGGGAGACCCGTTTTTCTAGGATTGACTAACTACACAATAATCCAATAAAAAGGGCCTCTTAAAAATTGTTGTTTTAAAATTCTAGTATCCATTAAAGTAAAATTAGTTTTTCAACTATCTTGTTCATCATTATTTATCAATCGTTTCTTTAAAGTCTTTTCTTTGCGATTTTAATTTTCTTATTTTAACATTAATGTTTTGAATGGAGTTCTCTTTTAACTCCACTTTTCCATCTTTCTGAAGTTTTTTCCACGCTTTATTGTTTTTGCGATATAAGTATTCAGAGAAACGATAAATATCTGCATCGTTTTTCAGTGCTTCTTCATAGGTACCTTTTATTTCTTTTTTTACTTCTTTAATTATCTCTTTTTTTATTTCATCAGATGTTACATCCCCATGAAACTCACTAATGGTCACGTCCATTTTTAAATTGATATCAAACTTCACTTCACTTTTTCTAACAATTGGATTTACTTTCACTTTTAAGTTATCTACAACTACTGTGAATTCAGCTGGATTATTCGAGTCTATCTTGACTGTCACTTCCCCGCGTTCCGTATCTTTTGTCATCCACTGTAATCCGCGTATTTTTTCAGTAGGGATAAATCCTTTAAATTCTTTTGGAGAGAGTAAACCAACTCCAGATAAAGTAGTGGAATTTTTTTGGCCTTGTTCCGTCTCCCAATTTTTGTCGATAGAAACGAATGGGATAGGCATTTCATGACTAGGTTCATTTAATCCAATAATTAACTCTCGAAAATTGATGGGTTTTATAAAGGACTCTTGTTTATATGAATTTTCTGGATCACCTAACTTTGATAATATAAGCGCTTTATTGATAGTCGGTGTGGTCAACAATAAATCCTTTACAGAGTCATTTGTACCGTACATCCAGATTTGATATCTTGTTTCTCTATAACGGAGGAAATTGTCGATAATAGGATTTGCTCTTCCTTCTTTTAATGCCTCTTCCGAGAAAATAATAAAGGAGAAAAAGCCCCAAAAAACTTTTTGATCTATTGAATGGTATAATTCGAAAATCGCTTCATCAATTGTTTTTCCCTTAGCATAACCTACTTCGGATTGTACTGGATTATTAACAGGTTGATCCGTTTTTGCAGTGTTAGAAAAATCAATAATCTGAGCAAATACTTCGTACTCACCATCTTTGAAATCCACACCGACACCATGAATATATAGCATTCTTTCAGGTTCATCTGCATCCCAACAACCGGAGAGTAAAGCCGAGACAATAAGCACTATAATCAATATTCTTTTATTCATTTTTGTCCTCTTTTGTCCGTGTTTTATCTAGAGGATCTAACATATTAGGACGCTCATTATAGTATTTTTGTGGAACTCGGAATAACGTTTTTCTGATTGTTGACCAATTTAAGTCTGCTGCAATATTCATATATGGTACTCCGAAAGTTCGAATATTTGATAAGTAAAAAAGGGTAAAGTAGAACGACATGAAAAAACCAAATAGTCCTAAAAAAGCAGTAACTAGGATAAAACAAATACGTAAGAAACTTACTGCATTTACAAGTGACTGATTGACCAGTGTAGACGATGCTATAGTTGAAATTGCTATAATAACAATCATTGCAGGGCTCGTTACACCTGCTCGAATAGCGGCATCTCCAATAATTAATCCACCAACAACACTAATAGTTCCACCAATGGCAGTGGGAAGCCGTAAACCCGCTTCGCGGAATAATTCAAACATGAGGAGCATAAGAAGCATTTCAACAGCAGAAGGAAGTGGCAGGCCAGTATTTAATTGTACAACTGTCGCTAGCAATTGCAGTGGCAATTGGTCTTGATGGACAGTAGTTAAAGCGAGCCAAAACGCGGGTAGAAGTAGGCCAATTAATATACTAGACACACGAAGTATTCGTTCGAACGAACTGAAAATGATTGTATTTTCATTATCTTCGCCAGACTTTAATAGTAAAAACAAATTTACGGGCGTGATGACTGCATAGGCTACCCCTTCAACAAGAATAAGAAAACGCCCTCTGATAAGAGATTGAATGGCATGATCTGGTCTCCCTGTATAATCATTTCTTGGAAAGAGCATTCCACTTTTAATAATGCGTTCCATTAATATATCTCCGCTAAAAATGATATCTGTATCGATTTTATTTAACTCACTTTTGATTTCACTTAATATCTCTTTATTGGCAATATCATCAAAATAGAGAATGGCTACTGATGTTTTTGAACGTTCTCCTAATACGAATTTTTCTACGCATAATGAATTTGTAGGCAATCGTTTTCTTATTAACGCAATATTAACTGAAATATCTTCAATAAAGTTATCCCTTGGTCCTTTAATAACCATTTCCATTCGAGTCTCTTCAGGTTTTCGATTCGGCTTTTTAGCAATATTGCTTGAAAAGAGGAGAAGTTCATTCTCAAAGTAGAGAAGTAATTGTCCAGAAAAAATGAGTGATATGGCGTCTTCTTTATCTTCTACTTTTTTTAAATCTGGAATTAATAATTCAGCTTGCACTACGTCTTCTAAAGGATTATCCCCGACGTTTTCTAGAAGTTGCTGAACTCTTTGAACAATAACATCATGCAACAATTGTTGGTCTATCATTGCATCACAAGTAATGAATTGCACTTTATGCTGATTAAATGTATACGCTTGAAAATGAACATCCGCAGACTTCTGAAATAACTGCCTCAAGGTATTTAAATCTATTGGCTTTTTAGCCGATGTCATCTTCCTTCACTACTTTCTGAGTAATTATTTTTTTGGGCCTTTTTAGATGATCTTCCTGAAATGAAAGCTACACTTGCAAGAAAAAGGGATAGTATCAAAAAGAAAAAGAAGGTAGTAGGCAACAAAAAACTCCCCTTAGCTTCAAGAAACTTGGTGTCGCTCACTAGGAATAAAGCTAAAGAAATAAAGAAGAAAGCTGGAGTTAGTGTTAACCAAATACGCTTTTTCTTCCCATTCATATTGAAAATATCTACGACGACGTACAAAAGTACCCCAACTCTTATAAATGCACCTGTAAGCCATTGATAAATTGAAAAGAAATCTAGATGTTCAAAATATCGCCCTATTGAAATGAGTCCCCACTCTTCATATGCAGGATACGTTTGCTTAGTAGCCTCATCTGGCCCAAATTCAATGATTGCTCCAATTAGTGGACCTAGTGTTAATCCCATTAAAATTAAAAGCATAATCGTGAAATGGTACCATCGAATTTTGTCTTTGATTTTATGTTGAAGGAACAAAAACAGCACGAGCTCGATAAATCCAGATGCAGGGTACACCATTCCTTTCAATACTGGTGAAAAACCGTGTTCAAAAAAAGGACGCAATAAATCAGGATCTTTAACTTGGATATTTGTAAATGCTACAAAAAAGCCAAAAATAACTACTCCGAAAAGTACCATTACATTTATCATTGCAATGGTCTGTAAGTTCGAAGTGACGAGTAAGACACAAAGAATTGTATAAATTATTAACATAATTAACATCGGTGTTTTAGGTAAAAAGGTTGTCGTTATCCATTGCAAGGTTTCTCTCATCGTAAATGCAGCAAGGACGATAAGATAAATGGCTATAATATAAAGCACAATGGAAGATCCAACTTTACCTATTTTACGTTTTAACCAATCTTTAACAGGTTCTTGTTTTGATTTTTTATGAATATAAACTAAAAGAAACAGCCAAGGGAATAGTGCTACTGTAGACAATATTACAGAAGCCCATCCATCTCTCCCTGCAACTTTTAATAATGATGGAATAATAGTTACATGATTTTTTAATCCGATGACTGTCATCGATAGGAATATGACGTGCAATATACTAATTGTGTCGAACTTTTTCACATTACACCTTCTTACATCAATTGGTATCTATTAGTTTAGCCAATAATAATGAAGTTTATAATACGTTTATAGGAGATTTATTGGGGTTTTTACTATTTAGAAAGAAATAAAAGGAAAAGTAAACCCGCTTGAACAATTATCTTGCTTCAAGCGGGTTTATCTGTACACAAAATTGGTTAGGAACTTAATGGCTCCTCTAGAGAATATAAGAATTTCTCTATTTTTTCTTCTCCTACTTGTATCCATCTGCTTTTATCCTCAATGTGTCCGTCTGTATCTAAAGGTTTTTGAAATTGACTAACCCCAGCTACAGTTGCTAATGAATTTTCATCACGATCTAAACCGATATTTACTACATGTTTAATGATATAAGGGGGACCAAATAATATTAGAGCTTCATAGTGATCTAACTCTCCTTCTAAAACTATAAAGGGGAGTCTTAAATAAATGGTCTCTCCTGCTTCACGCCATAAAATGGAGTCAAATTGTCCTTGATCGTAATCGAAATTCATACAAAAGTTACAACCATTAGCTTCAAAAATATCTCGAATATATCCAAAATGAGTTCTTCTACCTTCAATCGGTGATTGTAGTTTGATCATTATTATTCACTCCTATTTAAATAACACTGTTACTATTCTTTACAAATAAAATAATTTCATACAAAAGAATGAAAAAGGTTTCTGAAATAGAGCGCGGCATGTAGCATTTTATTGATTTGGAGAAGTGTCCACGGAAAGTAAACAGTAAGCTTTGTAAAACCTAATTTATCCTATAAAAAACTAATTTTTTTCAAGTATTTCTGCACTCTGAATAGAATTCAATTTTATAAAGTCATTGAATATTAGCTTTTATTCTTGTTGTTGTGAAAATCTAAAAAAAGTTTATTTTTAAATAAATAATCATAGGTATTTATTTTTGGGACAACATAAGTAAGAAAAAATCTCAAGAGGTGATGATCATGATTATTGAAAGGTCGTCTAAGTGGGAAGAAGACTTCATAAATAAACTAGAGAATAATGGTGAATGGGATAGTTGGAAACTCTACAATATGACCTATGACGTATTGAAAACAAACCTTATTACTGAATTTGCTGGTCTCCAATCTCCAAAATACTTGCCCAACCTAACACCCCTTACCCACCAATTAGAAGCGGCTAAAACAGTCATCGAACGGATGAATGGGAAAGCGATTCTTGCAGACGAAGTTGGTCTTGGTAAAACGATAGAAGCGGGTTTAATATTGAAAGAATATCTAATTAGAGGGTTAGTAAAAAAAGCATTGATATTAGCCCCAGCTTCTCTTATCAATCAATGGGTCGAAGAATTGAACTATAAATTTTATATTCCAGTAATTGCATATAAAAAAAATATTCCGTTAGATCAATACGATATAGTAGTTATGAGTATGGATACGGCAAAAAAGAGTCCTCATAGAGAGGCGATATATGCTCAAAATTATGACATGATTATTATTGATGAGGCACACAAACTAAAAAATCATAAAACGAAAATCTACGAGTTTGTCCAAAGCTTGAAGAAAAAGTTTTGTTTATTATTAACTGCAACGCCAATTCAAAACGATGTATTTGAGCTATTTTATCTTATTTCTTTACTAAAACCTGGACATCTAGGTAATTACGAAATGTTCCAAACCTCGTTTTCTGCAAGCAAACATAATTTGGAACAC
The DNA here is from genome assembly GCF_055456015.2 of Viridibacillus sp. d25.2. Lineage (NCBI taxonomy): Bacteria > Bacillati > Bacillota > Bacilli > Caryophanales > Caryophanaceae > Viridibacillus > Viridibacillus sp. d25.2. The sequence continues at coordinate 1,687,647 of NZ_CM196652.1, forward strand.
GATGAATATTTAAGAGAATTGGTTAACCAAGTGATGGTCAGAAATAGAAGGCAAGATACAGGAATTGAATGGACGAATAGACAAGTGCAAATTATCCCAATTCAATTTACAGATGAGGAAAGAGAAGTTTACGATTTGATATTAAATTTAAAAGATGTTTCGTCTGCCTTTTCGGGAGCGTTTTCAATGATTACTTTGCAAAAGGAAATGTGTAGTAGCAAAGAAGCTACTTATTTGACCTTAAATAATATGCGCCAAAATTGCATTGAACAAGAAGAGGAAGATTATGTTGAAGGGGTTATCCAAAAATTAATGGCATTAGAGGTAAACTCGAAGGCAGAGAAAACTTACGAGATTATTTCCAAGACAGCTGATAAAGTCATTATTTTTACTGAATACCGAGCAAGTCAAGCTTATTTACAGTGGTATTTGAATTCAAAAGGCATTACAAGCGTCCTCTTTAACGGGAAATTTAAGAAAAACAAACGTGATTACATGAAGCACCTATTTAAGGAACATGCCCAAGTTTTGATTGCGACGGAAGCAGGAGGGGAAGGGATTAACCTGCAGTTTTGTCACCATGTCATAAACTATGATTTACCATGGAATCCGATGAAGTTAGAGCAACGAATTGGACGTGTCCATCGTTTAGGACAAGAACATGACGTTCAAATTTATAATCTAGTGACTGACAACACAATTGAAAAAGATATATTGGACATGCTTTACGTTAAAATTGATGTCTTTGAAAAAGTTGTTGGAGAGTTAGATGACATTCTATCGGCTTTAAAAAAATCAATCTAATATAAGGGATAACGGTGGTAAATGTTATTTGCCCAAAAAAGAAGCGCCAGGAGTATACAGAGGAGGGTTTACATGTTCCCACAACAAGTTCATGGTTATTTACGAAATTTTTTTTTAGAGAACAATTGCCATATTGTAAATGAAAGTGACCACTACATCACTGTTCAATTAACGATTGATATGGATAAGCGGATTATGAATCGCCCTTTCTATTGGAGGTACTTGGAAAGTACTGATGGCGTGCCGTGTCCAGCACAGTTAACTCTGATTACAGATCAAACAAAACTTAATAGCAATATTAAAGGAGAAATTGTACACTTTGGCTCTCCTCGGCTCAATCAACTATTTCAAGTGACTAAAGAGTTAGGAGCATTTGTACAAATGTTTGAGAGAGTAGATTATCTTGAAGCAAAAATCATTTTAACTCCATGGCTTTCTGTGAATTATAAAGTTTCATATTACAGTGATCAAACTAAAGAAATGCTGTATTCCTTTGGACTCAATTTAATGACAGGGCAGCTTTTAGATGGCTTTCAAGATTCATTAAGTGAAATGGATTTAGTAACAGCCATGCCAGAAAATGCTTTTGAACTCCCGTGTATTATAAAGCCTATTCGTGCGTTAGAACGATTAAATGTAGCAATTGAAAATATCATACGGCAAGATGATCATACTTGGGCTGAAGAAGCAAAGAAAAGATGGCAAAAGGCACAACAAGTATTAGAATATTTTTATGATGGGATAGAAGATAAGCCAGAAAATTACAAAATGGAAAAGCAAGCACTAGAAGAACAATACGATTCAAGAATTAAAATTGAAATTATAAATGGTGGGTTATTTTATTTGAAGTGATTAGGTAGGTATAAATAGGACGAGCCCGAAATATGTTCGGGTTCGTTATTTATTTGCAAATCATTATTTTTAGGACTTGAATGCTGATGATAGGGTCTTTTAAAAAGAAGACAATAGACTGTGCGGGAAATTATTAAGAGTAGGAACTACTTATATTCCAGTAAAAAATGTAGAACTTTCTTCTAAATGGTATTCCGCAAAAAAAATATTTACTTCTTGAGCTAATGGGACGATTGTAGAAGATACAGAATGCGGAATATCATTTGTATCAGTGACGGTGGTACCAAGCGTACGAACAATTTCTACTCCAACTCATACATAATTAAAGGAAAGTAGAGTCCATTAGAATTTTTAATCGTGTACAAAAAAGAAGACTGTTTGTGGAGAAAGATTATTTTCTTTTTCTCCCAGTATCTTTCGTTAAAGGTTGGATTTTCTTTTCTTTTTCAAAAATCAAATAGACATGGACATTGTTTTTATCCATTGTTATCACATCAACAACTTTTCCTTTACGGCCTTTAATTTTAATATTCTCTTCGACTAAGGGAATGATTCTTAAACACTTATTTAATAATAAAGTTTTGTTTTCATAAAAATGAACATTATACATCTGCTAATATCTCCTTAATATTAAAATTTTATTTCCTAACTGTAGAGTTATATAAATTATTTTATGATTACATCAGAAATATAGAACAATGTCCCATATGTCATTTATTGCTATGCTAAAGTTAAGAATCGTTGGATTTTTAATGAAATGGCTGTTTTTTATTGTGACAACAAAGAAGTTAAACAAAATTTAAACTATAACAAAAGCCAAATTTGTAATTTGGCTTTTTTCGTGCTGAATTTTACTTAACGTTAGTGTAATGCCGGTTTACATTCATATGAGTCCTTTTTGGGGAGAAGACTTTAAAAAACTTAAGCCTTAAGCCACAGTTCCAATAAGAGCCTTACTAAAGGATATGTTTTTCTCAAAGGTTTTGCATAGTATGTTACATGTGCACTATCTCATTTGAGAGAGGAGTTATGATTTGGCTAATACTAAGCTCACAGGGAGAATTGTTACACCAGATGATCCTGATTACGAACAGGCAAGGATAAATAATAACTTAAGTATTCCGAAATTCCCAAGTATAATCGTATTCTGTCAAAAGACGAAAGACGTATTAAATGCCTTGAAATGGGTAAGGGAAAAAAACGAACTATTCCGGATACGAAGCGGTCGACATAGCTATGAGAATTTTTCATTAGTCAATGGTGGCTTAATCATTGATGTCAGTGAAATGAATAAAATTAAGATTGACCGGGAAGCAATGACGGCAAAGATAGAAGCTGGTGCTGATTTAGGAAAAGTATATAAAAAATTATGGAAATATGGCATGACCATTCCAGCAGGGACAGAAGGTAGTGTGGGGGTAGTTGGTCTAACACTTGGTGGAGGAATAGGTATGTTATCACGCCCATTCGGACTTACTTGTGATAATCTGATTGAAATCGAGATGGTAAGAGCGGTTGGACATAAAGGCGCAGAACTGATTAAAGCAAATCAAAATGAAAATAGGGATCTATTATGGGCTTGTCGTGGGGGAGGAGGAGGTAACTTTGGTATCGTCACGTCCCTTACATTTAAGCTGCATGCTATTTCAAATGTATCTCTCTTCTCTGTTTCATGGAAGTGGGAAGATCTTGAAGTTGCATTTGATGCATGGCAAAACTGGGCACCTCAAACGGATGAAAGATTAACTTCGCAGATTGAATTAAAATCAAAAGAAGCAGGAGAAATCATTTCTCAAGGCATATTTGTAGGTTCTGCATCCAAGTTAAAGAAATTACTTAAGCCTATTACTTCTGTCGGCTCACCAACAAAAGTATGGGTAAAGGAAGTTCCGTATATTGAAGCGGTCAAATTCTTTGACGTACCAAGTGGAAACCAACCAGCACTTCGCAAGAGGTCAGGATCATTTATCGAAAATCCTTTTCCGCGTAAAGCAATCAATAGGATGAAGCATTTATTAGCAAACGCTCCAAATAGAAATTCGAGCATTTGGCATCAATCACTGGGTGGGGCAGTAGGCAAAATCGCTTCATATGAAACGGCATATTTTTATAGGAATGCAATCATTGCTCAAGAGTACCTTACTACATGGGAAAATCCAGAAGAAGAAAAGCAAAATATTAGGTGGGTAGAAGAAGTAAGAAACACATTATCTCCCTTTACAGATGGCGACTATGTAAATTTTCCAGATCTATATATTAGAAATTGGCCGATAACGTACTATGGAAATAATTTTAGGCGCCTTCGAGAAGTGAAAACAAAATACGATGCATTCAATGTATTTAATTTCCCTCAGAGTATCCCGCCTTATAAGAGGTGGATTTAAAAGAGAGTACACATCAATTAACACTAAATCTAACAAATGGCGTCGGAATAACCAATTGGGTTGAGAATCTTCCCAATTAAAAAACCCCAACCTATGAGAAGGGGTTTTTTTAATATATTATTCTATTATTTTAATAAAAATTGAGCTTTCATTTGTAATTTCCCGCCTTGAAATGTAAAGTTAGCATTTGATATTCCATCTTTACCATAATACATTATCATATAAGTATAATACGGGTCTCCTTTTTGGCCAACCTCGGAAATTAATTCTCCTTTACCACCAACGATTTTCTTTACACTCTTATAAGACATACCATTTTTAATTTTATTGAATTCTTTTTTTGTTATTGTTACTTTTGATTTCGCGTATGCTACATCTTGTCCGTTAATTGAAATGGGTGTAACTACTCCGAATGTTAATACGCTTGCCACTAAAAGACCAATAATAATTTTCTTCATCTAATCACCCTTTTGTAAGTTATATTTTACCTATTATATATAATTATTCAATATATTAATAGTTATTAATGAAAAAACTGTGTTTTAAAACTACATCAAATAATAAGTTCACTTTAAAAGTTTTGCTTGCATCTATACTTATATAAAATTGCGCCATTCTATATGCATAATCCGATTCAGAGTGCTAACAATAAGGAAGATATGTACAAAAGGGAGCGGATCCATCATGTTATCATTTCAACCTAATTGTTGGTCAGAGCATGAAGAGCTTGAGGTTGTTTTGCTTTGTGCACCATCTAAGCTAGAGGTGCCAAAATTAAAGATTGCTGAGTATGTAGGGTGGAGCTCTTCTGTTAATCATGCAAAAGCACAACAAAATTTCATGGAGTTTAAATATACATTGGAGAATAGAGGAATTAAGGTCATCGATTATTCAGAAGAGTTATCGCAAGATGAACGAAACTTAAGTGATCAGCTGCTTAATCGTTATTTTGTACGGGATCTTGCTTGTGTGTTTGGGAATATCATTTTACAAGGAGAAGCAGGGGTTTCTATGAGGCGTCCTGAGTATGTACAAGCTCATTCTCTAATGGAAAAGTGGTTTCCAAAAACCTTTTTATCACATGAAAATGATAATGTGAGAGCACTAGAATTTGGGGATGTACTAATTCTAAATAGAGATGCTGTATTAATAAATATTGGCATGCGTACAAGTAAAGAAAGCGTGGAGAGAGTGAAGGAAAAGATTTTTCATGCTGGTTTTTCAGAAATAGGAATAATTGATTTGCCACGTAGGCCAGATACACTTCATTTAGATATGAATTGTAATGTAGCAAACGAGGATTTACTTATTGCGAAGAGCTTCGTACGCTATTTACCAGTACATGTTTTGACAGAGAATTCTTCTCGATTTGAAATGCCAGAGCAATTTTTAGAGCGCCATGGATTTGAAGCATACTGGTTAGATGACTATAATACTATTCCTGATATTAACTTTCTTAACATAGATCCAGAAACATTATTAATAAGTAAGCAAGCACATAAGCAGATGTTCAAAAATCACCCTAAATTGCAAAAGAAGAAAATTATTGAAATTGAAGTAACGGAGTTAGAGAAAGGTGGAGGTGGCATTCGCTGTATGACACTGCCGCTTAGAAGGAAATCATTAATATAAAATACACCGTAATAATGGTATAGGAGTGATCCTAATGGGATCAAAAACGGGTAAAGGCAGTATGACGTGGTGGCAGTTTTCTCTACTGGGCGTGGGTTGTACTATTGGAACAGGTTTTTTTCTTGGTTCAAGTATAGCCATTGAGAAAAGTGGACCAGCTGTTTTGATTCCCTTTTTTTTAGCTGCAATCGGAACATATATTGTATACGATGCATTAGTGAAGGTGTCTGTTGCCAATCCTGATAAAGGTTCTTTCCGTTCATATGCAAAGAAAGCATTTGGAAAGTGGGCAGGATTTAGCAATGGATGGATATATTTAATATCAGAGATGCTGATTATGGGTAGTCAACTCATGGCGTTAGGGCTATTTACGCAGTTTTGGTTTCCCTCGCTTCAGCTATGGATAGGAACATCCATTTTCGCTGTACTAGGGTTACTTGTAATTCTTACAGGTATTAAAGGGTTTGAAAAATTCCAAAATATTTTTGGTGTGATGAAAATGGCAGCTATTGTTATGTTCATCATTGTCGCTGTGGTCATATTTAGTAGAGGGGTGAATAGTCAACCGAGTGAGGTCCATTTATTGTTTGATAACTATAAGAACTTCTTTTCAGAGGGCTATAGAGGACTTTGGCTTGCGCTACTCTATGCATTTTATGCTTACGGTGGAATAGAAGTAATGGGCCTATTAATCATTGATTTGAAAAAACCTAGACAAGCACCTAAAGCTGGGAAAATAATGCTGCTAGTACTGACCATCATCTATGTTTTGTCCATCGCCCTTGCCTTGGTACTTGTTTCTTGGCAGGAAATCAAAGTAGAAGAAAGTCCATTTATTACCGCACTTGAAAATTTTCAGGTCCCGTATGTGACGGACATCTTTAATGGTATTCTTATTATTGCTGGTTTTTCAACGATGGTCGCTTCATTATATGGCGTGTTGACTATTTTAATTTCTCTTGCTGAAGATCATGATGCGCCTGCTATTCTAGTCAAAAAAGGGAAAATGAAAGTCCCTTTACCAGCATTTCTTTTTGTAGCTGGTAGTTTACTTATCACCAGCATCATTGGCTTCTTACTACCAGAAAAGATTTTTGAATATATGATAACTGCAGCAGGTTTAATGCTACTGTATAATTGGCTGTTTATTTTAGTGACGTATACAAAGCTGATGAAATTGTCGAAATGGGACCGAGTCAAAACAACTTTAGGTATGTTACTTATCGTAATTACTGTATCAGGTACATTTGGTGAAAAAACAAGCAGACTTGGATTATATGTGAGCCTGCTCTTCTTAGTCATTATAGGAATCGTTACTTTTATAATGGCGAAAAAATCGGGGAGTAATAAGCGTAGTGTTTGATAAAAGATCCCTTTTTCGCGCGAAATTACAATTTGCTTTTTAATCTCATAAAAGGACATTTGGATGTACTACTAGCATCATCGCTTAAAAAATATTGCTTCCATTCATGATTATCTTCTTGTCCATACCATTTTAAATCGGGATGACCTGGAATGCCATCATAAGCAACAAGGCGTTTACGTATCAATTTTTTCATTTTGCGTCCAAAATCCGTAGAGTTGTTAATTTCCTCGAACACCCAACGTGGCTGAAATGCAATGAAAAGAGATGGGAAATGACGACTTTTTCGTAATGTATGAGCAGGTGTGGCACAGAAAACAAAATACGGTTCTCCATCAAAGCAAAATTCCCATTTGTGATGAGAGGGATCTGTTGGTATATCTTCTGGCCAATCCTTTTCATCAAATGTCGTCAGCTTATTTAAAATGGACCAAAATAATTTTCGATAATCCTTCCAATTATAGCTCTTAATCATATCCTCTGGTGTTTCTAAGAAAATAGCTAATGAAGTATTTTTTCCCGCATCACGTGAACATTTTCCAAATATCCTTAAACTATTTGCCAAATCATTTATAGAACTTAGTTCCCTTGGATCTCCTATGAAATTAAACCTAAGATGATTCGATAAAAATCCATGTCTTGCAGGGACACACGGAAACGTATTGTCGTCATCTGCTAACATGGATGAGAAGGATGTATAAGCTATTTGTTGCCATAGGGGAAGTGTTTCAAATTGTTCATCTATCCAATTCTTTTCTAAAAGTACTTTCACTTGAGAAGCCTCCTTCTATACTTAATTACTGTATTAAAGGAGGCCCAAATGGGTGACTATCGGTCTGGAGTAATTAAAACTAAACCAATAAGGGGTTCTTCATCGATTTGGAGCAAGATTTTTGTTACGTGCCACTTCTTTTACTAAAAGTGGAACTGCGATTCAACGTGAGCAATTAATTTGTGGGCATAGTGGGTAAACGATTGGAATGTGTCACATTAAAAAATTTAGAAAGATGGGATATAGTATGACAAATTTCGATAGAGGGAATAAAAAAAGGAATGGATTATTTAAGATTATTTAATTCGTGCAGTTTATAGTAATTCCTTTGAGCATCATAACATTGAGGTGTATATGAGAAACGGGATTGTTCGATGATCTTATTATAATTATCAATTTGATTTAACAGGGGTTTTATTCCACGTTTTTTCAATTAATGTTAGAATTCCAAATATAATAAGGGTTAACACCTATTACCTCTGATTTATAAAAAATCCACTTGAATGGAATCCCAAATAATAAAGCTATTCCAAAACTAATCCAAATTTTTGTGTTTTTGCTCATGTGTTTATCCACTCCTTATAAAAAACAATTGATAGAAACTACAAAACAGAGATAAGAGCACCTAGTTCATTACATATTATTAAATTGATGTAAAATAAAGTCATATATACCAAGAATAGGGAAATGGGTTACTCAATGAAAAAGAGTATTTTTACGCTTATGTTTCTCGTAGTATTTGGTGTAATAATAATTGCATTGTTATTTTTGTGTATTTATTAGATATTTTGAATAGAAAAGTAAATAGTGACTATAGCTGTTGAAAAAAGTGAAAATTGTTGCTTGAGAAAAGCTCTTAAAAGCAACTAACTATTATTTTACATATCTATGTATATCTAAAGTGATTTCAGAACTAATGATGAATTGTGCAATTGTTCAAAATTTATTATTTGCTAGAGGTATCAGATAAAAATAATCTCACTATATGTGGAATTGTAAAATTATAAAAAATTCAAAATATTCTTGATTTTATAAAAAAAAAATATAAAATATCAAAAGAGGTATAACTTGGTAAAGAAGGTGATATTATGAAATTTGAATTTAAAGAAGAAGTTGCATTAGAAGCTTCAAAAAGTTCAGAAACTGCTTGCTAATCTCAATTATTAATTATTAAATATTAATTTTCACCATAAAAGTTATGCCTCTAAAATTCATTTAAGGTGGGTGTTATATGAGTCATACAAATATGTTAGATTTGAAAAAAAATATAATTGACATTTTACAACTTGACATGGATATTGAAAAATTAGAAAGTACTACATTGTTGGTATCTGCAGATAATGATCTAGGTCTAGACTCTCTTGATATTTTTGAGTTAGTAGCGAGTTTGGAAGACATTTATGAAGTTTCTTTGGTAGACATTAATTGGGAAATGATAAAAACTATTGGTGATTTACATATATATATAGACTCTAAGATGAAAGAAGAGGTTTAATTTGAATCTAATCCCTGTAGTAAACAAGTCAATTGAAATACGATCAAATGAAAATGAAATTATGTTTATTGATAAAATAACTGACAAAATTTTCACTTTTGTTGCTGATAAAAGCGTAATTGAACTATTCAAATTAATTGATGGTAAAAAAACAATTGAAAATTTATATACTGAACTAAAACAAATCTATAATAATATTGAACTTGATGACTTGTTAAATGTTATCCGGATTTCTCATCAAAAGAAAATAATTTTGGACAGTAACGAGAATAAAGTAAATAATTCACTTGAAGAAACTACTTGGAGTAGACAAATACCCTTTTGGAAGAAATTCAGTAAAAGTACAAAAGATGGTTTTGATATTCAAACAAAAATACATAAGTCACACATTTGTATTGTGGGACTTGGCGGGACAGGTAGTTGGGTTGCGATGTATTTAGCACAATTAGGAATTGGCGAATTAACATTAATTGATTTTGACAGAATTTCATTAAGTAATTTAAATCGACAATTGTTATATCAAATTGAAGATATCGGGAAATCGAAAATAGAAGCAGCAGAATGTAATCTTAAAAAAATTAACCCTGATATATTAATAAATAAATATGACTTAAAAATTGTTCCCAATTCCAATTTAGATGAAATTCTATCAACTGTAGATTTTGTCATAAGTTGTGCAGATGAACCTAATGTTGCTTCAATTGCAAGAATTCTTTCAAAAGAATGTATGAAACTAAATATACCTCATAGTGTAGGTGGTGGTTATAATGGACATCTTGGAATGTTAGGACCTACGATTATACCATTTGAAACTCCATGCTGGGAGTGTTATGAAATGTCAGTAAAAGAAGAACCAGAATGGAGACAAATGCAATTAGTTCGAGCATCTGAATTATCTGAAGCACCTTCACTTAATTTGGTTTCAAGTTTTGTTGCAAACATACAAACATTTGAAATTATTAAATCAATAACAGGAGTTGAAAAGCCTATTCTTTTTGGAAAAAAAGGGGAAATAGATTTCAATACTCTTGAAATTACCTATACCAGATTTAAGAGAGAACCAACTTGTGAAAAGTGCGGTAAAAAGAAGAACTTTGAAATGAGGCCTAAAAATGAAGAAATTCGACACTGAAAAATCAGATTTATCAGGTTTTTTAGGTACTAAAAACCTGATAAGTAACTCCGAACAATTTATGGAACTTTCTAATATTTTAGATGATAAATTGTTATATAAGTTATTTAAAGATATAAACAAAAATGAAAATGAGTTACTCCCTGAATATATTTCTGAATATGAAAATGTTGTATACCAGAATTGTTACAATACTAATTTATACGAAATGAATATCGATATCCAAAAAGTCACAGATAAAAACTTGGAATTTGGACTAAGAAAAAATTCTCTAATAGCGTACTATTTATTAACAATGAGAAAAACATCAAAGAGAGAAGAAAATCTTAAAATTACAGGATTAGAGAAAATTAATACTTATTTAGATAATGAAAATAAAGGATTTACTTTAGCTTTCTACCATTGGGGACTATTTCAAAATTTGATTCCAATAATTCTAACTATCTTCAAAAGACCAATTGTTCTTTATGCTAGTAAAGAATCTGTTGATTATCAAAAAAGACTTATAGATTTATATATGCCAGAATTTACAGAACAATTAATACCGTTACCTGTAGATTTTACATCGATTAATAAATGTATATCATTTATTAATCAAGGCTATATAGTTTGCATTTTACCCGAATTGAACGGACTAAATTCAACTAAGCAGACATCTATTCAGACATTTTTAGGCGAAAATATTGTAATGCCATTAGGTACTGCCACATTAAGTGCCTATAGCGAAACACCGATTTTTAGAGCTTTCTTAGAGGAAGAAAGCGAGGGTAAATTGTGGATAGACTTCGATCTGATTACTAATAACGTGAAAAAAAACAGAACAAGTATAGAAGATGCTACTAAATTGATTTGGGATGATTTAGAAATATTATGTTATAAAAATCCCGAAAAATGGTTTGGGTGGGAAATACTTGAGAGAATTAAATGTAAATAAAAAAACATCATTTATTAAATATCTAATCAATGAACCTATGTTAATCTGCTATATTATTACAAGATTCGGAAGTATGGCTAACATATTAGTAACTAATTGGTATATATGGGAAATCACTAAATCGCCATTAATTGTTGGTTTAACAGGTAGTTTAACTAGTATAGCTTCATTTTCAGGGTTGTTCTCAGGAATTATAATTGATAGATTTAATAAATTGAAATTAATGTTAATTTCTGAAATTTCAAGAACTTTTAGTTTTCTATTCATTCCAATAATGTCTGTTTATTCCGACTTATCATGGGTATCTCTAGGTTTTCAATTATTAATTATTACCTTGATTAATCAGTTCTATTCACCTGCCCTCCGTACTTATTTGCTAGATAGAGTGAAAGACAATGAAATTCCAAAATTAAATAGTTATTTATTTAGTATAGAACAAGTAGCTTTAATTATTGGAGCATTATTCGCAGGTTCTATTCTAATTCCGCTTGGTTTTGAAATTTCATTCCTTATACTATTCCTTATTTTTTCTTTAAGTTTGCTAATTGTTGTTATAGCATTTAATCTTCGTAAATTCGACGACAAACAAATAAGAAAAGAACTCGAGATTAATTCTAAGAGAAAATTAACAAGCGATTTTTTTGAAACTTATAAGTTTATTTATCAGGAGAAAGTTCTTTTACAATCTACGCCACTAATTTTATTTTTATTTTTCTCTTTTTCTCCATTTTTAATTATGCTAAATATTTGGTCTGATGAAATTTTAAATGCTGGGTCTTATGGATATAGTTTAATGGAAATTTTCTTCCCGGTTGGTATGTTGCTTGGGGGTATATTTTCTGCCTTTTTAACTAAGAAATTTAGTTATAGAAGTATTATCTTTTTCTGTCTATTATGTGCAGGTTGTGTGACTTTAGGTTTTTCATTTAGTCATATACTTTTATTTTCTCTATTATTATTAGCGATTATTGGAATGAATATTTCAGTAGCTAACATTGCCTTTGTCAATATTCAATCAACAATAGTTCCTGAACAGTTGAGAGGCCGTTTTTTTTCTACTATACAAACATTTAATGGGATTGCATTATCTATTGGTTATACAGCATCTGGATCTTTTTCTAGTTTAATTGGTATCGAAAATATATTTAGAATATTGGGGTTATTTTTTATTCTTTCTTCTATTATATTTTTATGTTTCCGATCATTTCACGGTATAAGACAAACTACGACTACAAATAAAGGAGAAAAAAATGGTTGAGATTAGTTTTTTATCTAATATTAAAGGTGATTTAATTTCCAATAGTTCTTCTAGTGGTTTTTTCTTTATTGCAACATATAAGAGTGTCGATAGATTATATTTTTACTGTATTAAAACTAAAGAAGTTTCAGAAGAATTTCGATTAAATACAAATTATATTTTTAAAAATCTCACTCTGCAGTTTAATAGAATTCTTATTCATTATAATTCTAATAATAAAGATGGCATTTTAATATTAGATGAAAGTTCGCCAAAAGCATATATCGAAGATATAACATTTAAAAAAACCGAACAATTAAAACAGTTCAGACTAGTAAAAAACTTGAATTCCTTACTTTATAACGTGATAGATAAAAATTTAGGTGTAAGTAAATTATGTTTAATAAACTTAGAAACGTTATTAGAAAAAGAACTTTATTTACATGATGGACTAATATCTATTCAAGATTCATCTGCAAATGAAAACTTCGTCGCATTCATTTTAAGTGAGATTGGTGTGTGTGTGAATATTGGATATATAGATATATCTACAAAGATGGTATTTGTAGATAAAATATATGCGATGAGAGTAACTAAATTATTATGGAAAAATAATGATGGGCTATACATTCTTACTAATGAATTTGATGAATTTAATTCTATATATCATATTTCGATAACTGATATTCAATCAAATAGGGTACAATATCAACTTTCACCTATTTATAAGCTAGAATACGATATTGAATCTGTAAATAAGATAAATGATAATCTATATTTATTAAAAACAAATCGTCTAACAAAAAACGAGATATTATTAAGTGATTTTAAGCAAATAAATCAATTAATTAAAATACCTGATGCTAAAGTTAAACATATTGCTATATCTAATAATGGTGAACATTTGTTAACTTTTATAAGCACTATAAATACACCTTTAATATTAAAGTGTTTTAATTTAACAACTAATAGCGATGAAACATTTATAATCCAATCAGTAGAAGAACCTTCAAACATATCTTATAATTCAGAACAGTTAGGTTCCGATATATTTTTCAATATATATTATAAGAATTTAAAAGAAGTTCAACCAGTACTAATTTATTTACATGGTGGACCACATATACAAGATACTCCTGAATATAATTGGCTTAGAAATTATATTGTTAATAAGAATTATTCTTGGGTTTCTCTAAATTATCATGGTAGTTCTGGCTTTGGAAAACAATTTGAAGAATGTATATATGGTAATTGGGGAAATCATGAACTGAAGGATATCGAAGAATTATATTCTTGGCTAGTAAAACAAACTTGGGTTGATAAAAATAATATTATAATAGCTGGTGATAGTTATGGTGGATATTTAAGCCTTCTTGCAGGTTCTAAATTAAACTTGAATTTTAGTAAGGTCATTTCTATGTCTGGACCAGTGAACTTAGTTGATTTTATAATAAATATGCCTAAAGAAACTCAAAATATTTTAGTAGATATTGTTGGAGATATACGTAACCAGAAAGTATTGGAAAATCTAACTGCAAATTCTCCAAATCAATACATTCATAACCTTATAGCACCTACATTCATTGCATATGGAACTCAGGACTCTAAAATTAATGTGAAATCCGTAGAAGATTTTATATCTAAGGGTAGAGATTTGGATAAGAGGATTGTTAGTGTTTCATTTGAAAATGAAGGTCACATCTTTTCTGATTCAAAAAATATCCAATATTTATTGAAAGCTTTGTTTACTTTTATATTTACATAATACTAAGTTCTTGCTTTGATAATAGGGATTTGTGATATTCTAGGAGGTCATTTAGAAGTCTAATAACAAAAAAAGTACACCACTAAATATAAGTGATGGTATGTCAACACTAAACTGGATAACTTTCATGGCAAACTGGTATCATGATGCTAGTTGGGAACACAAAAATGGTTCTTATTCTTATAGATCAAATCCTTTTGTGCTTTTATTTTTTAGTGAATTTGTATAAAGTCATTTTTCCCGTTCTAATAGTAATATATGCGCTAGTCCTAAAATGTATCCACATTACGAATATCAGTTTCTATATGGTAATTCGTTATGTCATATTCACTTGAAGTAAGCAATTTTTTAAATAATAAAAGGACTCCATCAAACTTAGATGGAGTCCTAATTTATGATTGGTCAATACCTTTTGGATATACCTACATCATTATAATTGAAGGATCTAAATAAACCAATAAATAATATTATATTAATATTTAATTACTTCAAAATTTGATTAGTATTTTAATGATGGAGTAACGGAGATGTTAAGTTTACAACTATATCATAATACCATTAAGAAAGGATGTTTCCATTTCGATTGGAATATTTAAATCAAATTGATGCCATTCAAATACTTAAAGGCATCCATAAGTTGGCCATTCTTATGCAAAACAGCTATTAAAAAGAGGGAAATACAAGTAATAGGATGGCATCGAACGAGTGAGTAATTTAGTGATATTCAAATCCGAACTGTTGGGGAAAATCTTCACTTGAATTACGCAAACGAGGCTTTAAAAACAGCGGTAGAGGAAGAGCAATTTAATCGATTGCAGCAGCTCAAGATAAAGAAAGAATAAAACCCCACTTAAGTGGTCTAATTCAACAAAGAAAGAATATTCTGTTTTTTGTTAGAGTGGGTGTTTTCAGTATTAATATAATGGTGAAATTGTAAAAAATAAGAGGTGGTTAGTTATTATAAAAAAAGCGAGTATATTTGCAATCTTATTTTTGTTGGTTACTATTTCCGCATGTAATGGTAAAGATGAAATATCTCATGATTGGAAAGAAAGTGAAATATTTGAGTCAGGTACTTATAAAATGATCGGTATCGAAGGACGTGTAGGTTTTATTTATGATAAAGATATGATGCCTCTTGTGGAGGGGAGGGGAAATAAATTCATGTGGCACTTATGGGGAGACAAAGATCAACTGGAAAAAAAATTTAAAGTTTTAGGTACTCATGAAGGTAGTGAAGAAGAAATTATCATAATACCTGAGACAACACGAGAATTGAAAATTAGTCCTAATAATGGTGCAGACATTAGTATTCCAAGTAATATGGAGTTCAAAAAAAGTGGAATGTGGAAACTTGATGTTTACTTAGATAATAAACTCTTCGATTCTATTTATGTTAATGTGAATAAAAAATAATGTTTATTAAATCAACAACCAACTGGAGTAAATAACGATATTCTTAATAGAATAAAGCTCAATAATGTATTCATTCTCCCATTACCTCCGATACGAGTTAACAGATGTGAAATTTCTTTTTATCGGCATGTTAGTATGACTGATATCGTTTGCTTTATGACTCTTTTGGGGGCTTAAAATACTAATTAACAGGAGATTTTATCCTTGTTTTGTTATTTTTAAAAGGATGGTTTTCTTTATTCATTAACGTATAAAGTGTACAAAGAAAAACAAACTAATAAAGTAATTTATAAATGAATGAATGAGGAGGTCAATGAATGGCGGATCAACATCATCCAAATTCTAATGAATCAAATGACAGATCGGACAGTGTAGCAAGAATTCAAAGCATGATTGAAAATACGAAAAAGAATATTCATGAAGCTGAAATCAGTATGGAATTTGCAGGTGAAGAAGAGCTTGAAAATCTTCAGGAAAAAAATCAACGTCGTAAACATGAAATAGATATCAAGATAAAGGAAATGCAAGACAAGATGCAGCAGTAACTAGAAAAAGCAGTTTAAAGCAGGAATCATGGAGGCCGAAATAATAGTATTTTATATACATTCATTTCAGCCTTCTTTTAGTGTTATGGTCGTGCTCTGATATTCTTAATGGAAACAGAATATGAACAAGTTCGTTCAATCAGATGAGCAGGTATAAGCATATCGTAAGCGTTACCTTGAAAAATTTATGATGTATGGATAAATGAAAAACAACAGCTAATTGATGAAGAAAGGATGCATTTTAAATGTATCCTTTTTTTGTTAAACACAGTAATATAGATTATTTTTCCATTTATATTCCTTTTTGATGTAAAGTAAGCTTGACTTTGGATAAATTGTAAATTAAAATAAATGTAAAGTTAACTTTACTAAGAAGATGGAGATAAAATGAAAAATAACATTAAAGCATTTCGGGTACAAAATCATTACACGCAAGATGATCTTGCAGAAAAGTTAGAAGTATCTAGACAGACAATTATTTCATTGGAAAAGGAACGATACAATCCTTCAATTACTTTAGCCTTTAAGATTTCTCGATTATTCAACTGTTCAATTGAAGATGTTTTTATTTATGAGGAGGAATAAGAATGGAAAGAATGTGGATGGGAATTGGAATTTTTACCTTTGTAGTGGCAATTATATTATTAACAACTGTAGGAAACCATATGTACTTAAAAAAGAAGAAAATTGTTGATGAGCGGTATAATCGTATCCATCATTTAGGGCGTTCATATGCATGGTTTGCGTCAACAGGGATTATTGTCATTGTATGGTTTTTAGCACTTTTTATTTTTGATTCTTTACTGGCTTTTTACTTAATTACAGCGATTTATGTAGGTCACATGTTATCCTACATCATAGGAGCAGCAGTTGCCCAAAGTAAAAATTAAAATATTTATATCGAACTCTATTTGTAGGATTATTTAACATTGGTAGTTACTTTAAATTTGTGATTTTCTATTCAAAGTGCGGAGTGGTAATTCTTTTGAAGTGAAAGGAAGTATTTCTAACTATTGCTATTCTTTTTTGTTAATATTCGGTATCAGCTATTTTTAAATTGCACTATTGTGCCCCTGGATTTTATGAGTTTCTACAAATAGAAAACGACATTGTAATTCGAAAAAATATCATAAGAAATAGCTTAAATAAGTACATAAATATCTTATGTATTGAATCAAAAAAAGAAAAGTGGAATTAGCAAATTCACCATTGTTACTTTGTTAGGATCTTTCGTCATCCTATTAGCTTTACTTATTTTGGCGGATCGTGAACTTAAATCTGTAACATGTTATTAAATCTAAGTGGAATCATATAATTTAAGAGATTAGAAGGTGAATATTGCAATGAAAAGAATATTTTTTTTAATGTTAATTGTTATTATTATAGCTGGTTGTAATGGGATATCTTCATTAAATAATACTTATAACCAAGCACAGGGCAAAGTTATTGTGGATAATAAAGGTTATACAATGATGATAGGTAATTTCGAATGGGAAGAAGATGATTTTGAAGCTAAAAAAATTAGTAATTCCGATATAAATGACTTAGCAGTTGGGTTTGATACATTAGAAGTTAAAAAAGGTAATAAATTAAAAATTGAAATTGAACAAAATCCTTCTTCAATAATCGTGAATCAATTGAATGCAGATGGTACAAGTGATACTATTGAACTCAAAGATAATGAAATAACTCTTCCATCGGATGGGGGAACTTATATTTATGAAGTTATCGCAAGATGGAAAGAAGGAAAAATAAGTTATGTTTTTGATATTAATATAAAATAATATATTGTAGAAAAATTTAAGAAGGATTTACATCCTAATTGTTAGATATTAAACCTAACAATTGGGATGTTTTTTTATGTGGAAATTTCTATATGTCCTGAAATCCAATCACAAGATGTTAAATATTCTTCTTTTACATCTTCCATTGAAAGTTTGAGCAAAATTCTTCCTTCACCTTTGATTTCTAAATTATTTATACTTTTTATATCCCCTATATCTAAATCACCATATATTCCAGATTTCTTTAATGGATCTGCTCCAAAAAATTCATTTTGTCTTTGAAATTTACACCAAAATTCCCTAAAAGAAATTCACCTGTCTTATACTGTTCGCTACAACCAACTACTAAAATTAAAGTGACGTAAATGTAAAATTATATATAAAATAGCATTTTTGTATTTTAGGGAAAAGTTGAGGGCGATGGTACTTCAACTGTTTGTAGTAAAGGCGATATTGAATTTATTTAACCTTCGTCTTTTAGGTATTTAAGTATTTTCAAGGTAAATCATTTAAGGTCAAAATATTACGTGAAAATTCAAAAAACATGCTTAGTATAGGAAGTATTGTTGTGTTTAAAGATTAAATGCCAATGGTTTTCAATCTGCTTCAAGTATACAAAGAGCACAGCTAGGGTCAAAAAAGGTGAAGCTTGTATCAAATACAATTTATTCTATTCTAGATTCTCCTACGTACAAAGCGAAAAACAACTGAAGTTCTCTATTACATTAATAGTTGTGAGAGTTTCAGGTATTTCGGCTGTTGATTGGGACAAAGATGCATTACGAAAGAAATGGTTTTAGGAAGTAAATTTGAAAAGCTATTTCAAATGATTTAATTATTACAAAGAAAAAAAGTATATAAAAGAAATTTTTGCAGTAGCTGTCCTGGATTCAAATCAAAGGGCGGCTTTTTTCTATTCAGCCACTTTTCAAAAGTTAAATTTGTTTAGTTCTTTTTACTATAAAAGGTGAATAAACTTACTTATAGAGCTCATATCTACGAGTATTTAAGGAGATATAATGTTCGTTACAAATAAGAAATATTTTATTGACATCTTTAGTCATTACAATAATAGAGGAGCGGAGCGATTGCTTGTAGATATTCATAATCATATATTACCCGGACTTGACGATGGGCCAAAGTCGATTGAAGAGGCAATTTTACTTGCTAACAATGCAGTAGCAAATGGAATAACGCATATTATTGCCACTCCTCATCATCATGATGGAAAATATATGAACCCATCCTCTGTAGTAGAAGAGGCTGTGGTCAACTTCAATAAGGAATTAAATGATAAAGCAATTCCATTGCAAATTCTACCGGGGCAAGAAACACATTTATATAATGGCATGATAGCTGATTTAAGTAAGGAACTAATAACATTAGCGAATAGTGGAAAATATATATTAATAGAATTACCGATAAATCACATTCCTACCTTCACATTTGATATCCTATTCCAAATCCAGTTGAAAGGGTTTATACCTATAATAGTGCATCCTGAAAGGAATATGGTATTTAGAAAAGACAAGCAGAAGCTTTATGAACTAGTGAATAAAGGTTCTCTCGTACAAGTCACTGCCTCCAGTTTGATTGGTGTAAATGGTAGAGCAATAAAAAAATACATAAAATATTTGATAAAACATAATTTGGTTCACTTTATATCTTCAGATGCACATCATCCTGTTAGGCGACCTTTTTTATTGAAAACGGCCTATCAATACGTACGAGAAAAGTTTTCTGAGGATCACGTTACTTATTATAGCGAAAATGCTAAACACGTCGTATTTGGTACTGACTTTCAACCAAAGCGACCAATCAGTTTTAAAAAAGCTCGAGATAAGTGAATTGAATGCATACCAAAGAAACGCAAAAGGAGGGACAACTCTTATGGAAGAAACGATAAGTCTACAGGAACTATTTAAAACAATAAAGAAAAGGCTCTTACTCATCATTAGTACCTTTATTTTAGCGGTCTCTATTGCAGGTGGAGTTAGTTACTTCTTGTTAACACCAATTTATGAAGCATCGACACAAATTTTAATAAGTCAAAAGGAAATTGAAAATAAGCAATTCATCGCTCAGGATGTACAAACAAATCTACAACTTATTAACACCTATAGTGTCATTATAAAAAGCCCAGTTATTTTATCCAAAGTAATTGATAATCTTAACCTGAACATCAGTTTAGAAGTACTCAATAATAATATAAACGTAAGCAGTGAGCAAGATTCACAAGTTATTAATGTCAGTGTTCAAGATCCAAATCTGGACAATGCTGTTGAAATAGCCAATATGACTGCAGAAGTTTTTCAAAAAGACATACCTACGCTTATGAATGTAGATAACGTTAAAATACTTTCACCTGCAGTCGCTACAAAAAATATAAAACCAATTCGTCCTAATCCAATTCTCAATATGGCTATTGCGGCACTTATTGGATTAATGGTTGGAGTAGGAATAGCATTTCTCATTGAATATTTAGATAAAACTATAAAAACAGAACAAGATGCTAGTGAAATAATGGAGTTACAGATTCTAGGTTTGGTTAGTCCGATCACACAAAAAAAACCGAAAAAAACAAAGAAAAGTAAAAAGAAGAGAGGGGAGTTGGATGTTTAAGAAAAAAAGAAAGGAACATAGAAGAAAGCTAGTGACAAGTACAGGTCCAAGATCAATCGTTTCAGAGCAATTTCGAATGGTGCGAGCCAATATCAAATTCGCCATGCACGATAAGCAACTTAATACATTACTTTTTACTTCAGCGTCAAAAGGAGAGGGCAAGTCAACAGTAGCAGCTAATACTGCTATTGCATTTGCTCAAGAAGGTAAAAAGGTACTTCTCGTAGATGCAGACTTGAGAAAACCCACTATGCACCATACGTTTAATACGTTAATTTCGCCGGGATTTACTAACTTGCTAATGATCCAATGGAAAATCGATGATGTAGTTAAAGAATCCGGTATTAAAGGATTAGATTTAATAACTTGTGGTCCGATACCCTCAAATCCGGCTGAACTTCTTGGATCGACTTCAATGGACGTATTTATAAGAGAGGCGAAAGTTAAATATGACATTATAATCTTCGATGCCCCTCCAGTCCTTTCAGTAGCAGATGCGCAAGTTTTATCTGAAAAGTGTGATGGTACTATTCTTGTTATCAGTTCGGGTACAACTGAGAAAAGGTATGCTGTTAAGGCTAAGGAAGTACTTCAAGCTTCCAAAGCAAATATTATAGGTACGATCCTTAACAATTTTAAATTAGAAAAAGGTCATTATTATTATCAATATTATGGGGAAAAAGAGTAGAAAATTTTGTGCAATGGAAGGAGAAGATGATGAAAAAAAAAGTCTTACATATTCTCAGTACTGATGGACTAGCTGGTGCTGAAAATGTAGCTATGTGTATTATAAATAATTTATCTGAACTCTCCGAATCGGCCTATGCATCACCAAGGGGAAGTATTGAAAAAATACTGTTTAATAGAGGTATTACTTATATTCCAATGAATAAACTATCAATCATACAAATAAGGAAAGTAATTAAAGAATGGAAGCCTGATATTATTCATGCACATGATTTTACTGCAACGCTTCTAAGTTTAGTAGCGAGCTTTAATATCCCTGTAGTATCACATATTCATCAATTTCCACAATGGTTGAAAAGTGTAAATAAATTATCAATTCTATTTTTCCTAGCATGTATTAAAATAAAAAAAATAATAGTAGTTACACCTGCAATCAAAGAATCGACATTTTTATCACGAATATTTAACAAAAAATCAATCGTTATAAAAAATATTGTAGATGTAAAATGGATAGCTGAGAGGGCATCACTATCAACTGATAAAAGATATGACGTAGCATTTGTAGGTAGATTAGAAGATGTAAAAGATCCATTCCGGTTTATTAATATTATCTCTCAATTGGTAAAAGAGATTCCAACCGTTTCAGTAGTCATGATGGGGGAAGGAAGTCTAGAAAGACAATGTAGTGATTTAATAAAGAAATTAGAGTTAGAGAAGAATATTGATTTAATAGGATTTATGAATAATCCATATCCAGTATTACAAAATTCAAAATTCCTAGTAATGACATCTAAATCTGAAGGGTTACCAATGGTTGCGATTGAAGCGTTATCCATGGGCAAGCCAATAGTAGTTCCTAAACTTGAAGGAATAGAAAGTATTGTTAATAGTAATTGTGGGGTTATTTGTAAAGACGATCAAGAGTTTATCAATGCGATAATAACACTTTCACTTTCAGAGAATGAATATGAAGAGATGTCTTTAATGGCTTCTAAAAAAGCGAAAGAAATGTTTAATATGGAAGATTATAAGAATCAATTGCAGCAGGTGTATTGTAGTGTCCTCTAAACTTCTAAAAGAAAACTTGACTTATACCTCTAAAAAAACAGGGAGATTATTCAGTAAAAGTTTAGGTTATATAGACTTATATATCATCGGATTTTGTATTTTAAGTGCCAAGTTGTTAAATATTAATATTTTGGTTTATTGCCTAGCTACTTATTTAGCATTCCGTATATTATTCATATCAACAAACTATGCTTTTGCAATATTAATTTCGTTAATTCCCAATTTAGCAGTAATGTTTATCCCTATTTCAGGTATGTCTGTGCCAATAATAAATGTTTTAATGGGAGTTGCTTTATTTAAAGTATGCATATCAAATTTTAAGAATCCCATTAATAAAATTTTTCTTTTAGTTATTGGATTATATATTGCTTATGAATGGAGTCACATTTTTTATTATGATATAAAATCGATTATTTTGCTTTTTAGTTGGAGTGTTGCTATTTTATACGTTTCTTTCTATTTTTTTTATTCTCTGAAAACATATAATCATAAAATAGTAATTATACATTCTATCTCGGGTGTATTTATTTCAATAATATACGGTGTATTAGATTTTCTTGAGAAATACGGAACACTAATGACAAATAATGCGACTATTAGATTTAAAGGTGGAGCAGGAGATCCCAATTATTTTTCAATGTATATTATGATTTCTTTGTTTTTACTACTGTATCTCGTAAATCGTGAGACAAAAAAACTTCTTAAGTTCATTTATCCATTAGTATTTGTTCTGTTCGTTGCTTTTGGTGTACTAAGCTTGTCGAGAATGTTTTTACTAGTTATCTCATTATTATTGATGTTATTACTAATAAAAATCATTTTTAAAATGAAGAAAAATAAAAAAATACTGTTTTTTATTATTTCTGTGTTTAGTATTCTCTTTCTGTTTTCTATCTTCTTTATTGCGGATTTTAAGTCAATAATTAACGTATTACTTTCTAGGTTTACAGATTTCATTGGTGATCCATCAGCTCTTACAAGTAATAGAAATGTACTCGCGGAACAATACATTCAATTATTAATGTCAGATACAAAAGATATGATTTTCGGAATAGGAATTCAAGATTATCACCTTAGATCAGGCATTCAACTTCAGGCACATAATATTATTTTAGAACTATTAGTTGTTTGGGGATTAATAGGATTCCTAGTTTTTATGACATTTGTAGCAACACTTTTGAAATATGGAAGTGCTAAAAGAAAGAATATAAAAAATGATTTCATAAGTTGGCTACCTATTATCTGTATGGGAATTAGTTATTTATCGCTAAATGCAATGTCTAATGAAAGTTTTTTCCTTTTACTCCTTTTTGCAATAAAAAACCTACAAGAGTTTGATTCATCAAATAATTATTTGATGAGGAATGCATAAAGAGAGTAATACCGTTAAAAAGTATAGCGTTATAACATAAATAAATAGAAAAGAAGGACAAATCATAGAAACTATAAAAAAGACTGCCGTTCTTTTGATGGTTATTACAGTTCTATCAAAAGTTTCTGGATTTCTACGGGATATCACACTATCCTTTTTTTACGGTGCTACTTCTACGAGTGACGCATATATTATTTCCATTACCATTACATCCGTATTGTTTAGTCTTATTATTTCAGGGATATCTACTGCTTATATTCCAATGTTTAAGCAAATCGAGCATGGAGAAGGACATCAGTCTGCCACATATTTTACGAATAATCTTATCAATATTGTAGTAATAGTAACTACTGGTGTCATATTAATTGGTCTTCTATTTTCTAACTTGTTAGTAAAGCTGTTTGCGTTAGGATTCGATGGAGAAACATTAAGGATTGCTGTTCTCTTCACAAGAATAGGGTTAGTAGGTATATATTTTACTAGCATTACTCAGCTTTTTATAGGTTATTTACAGTTGTATGGAAAGTTCACAATACCTGCTATGGTTGGTTTGCCTTTCAATTTTATTATTATCATTTCAATTATTGTTAGTACTCAAACGAATATCATTGCATTAGCAATTGGAAGTGTTATAGCAGCGTTTATACAACTGCTTTTTTTAATCCCCTCCTTAAAGAAAACAAATTATAGATATGTCCCGATTGTGCAGTTTAACGACAAGAATATAAAGAAAATGGCAGTTATCGTTTTTCCAATAATGATTGGTATATCCATTGACCAAATCAACTTGATGGTTGATAAAACTCTTGCTTCTACTTTAGTGGAAGGAGGAGTTTCTGCTTTGACGTATGCTAGTCGATTAAATGATTTTGTACAAGGTATTTTTGTTCTTTCATTTGTTACAGTAATGTTTCCTCTTATTTCTAATATGGCTGTCCAAAAAAATAAAGAAGACTTTAAAAGGTCAATTAGTGAAGTAATTTCGGTTGTCACTTTGATCGTAGTTCCTGCTAGTATCGGCATAATGATTCTAGCAGAACCTGTAATAAGATTACTTTTTGGACATGGACATTTTGATGAACGTGCAATAGACATGACAACTCATGCACTTTTCTTCTATTCAATAGGGATGATAGGGTATGGTATCCGTGAGATATTAAATCGGTCTTTTTATTCTCTCCAGGATACGAAAACCCCTATGTATAATGCTTCTATGGCAGTTATTTTGAACATCATCTTAAGTGTTATTTTATCTTCATATATGGGAATCAGTGGGATTGCATTAGCCACAAGTATTTCTGCACTCTTTTGCTCTACTCTTTTAGGTATAAAGCTTCGAAAAAAAATAGGTGCATTCGGTTTGAAGGGGAATTTAATCACCTTTATGAAAGTAACTGTAGCGTCCAGCGTAATGGGGTTTTTCTTATATTTTTTTAACAAATATGTATTCACAGATTGGAGCATATTTTTAAAAATGAGTATAAGTATCCTTTTAGGAAGCATTATTTATTTCATGATTATTACACTGTTAAAAGTACAAGAATCGAAGTTACTAGTAAATTTCTTGCGAGATAGAATACGTCTATAACAAACCTAAACCGAACGGAGGATAATTTGGAGCTCATTAAGATTACTACGTATATGGACTTGGGGAGATACGAGAAAGAATGGTCGGTTATTTTAGAAGAAAATGAGAATACGAATCCATTTATAGAGTTTGAATTTGTTTATAATTGGTGGAAGTTTTTTTGTGAGGATGAGAAAGTGGAAATATATGCGGTAAAAGAAAATGATCGTATTATTGCATTTTTTCCATTTCAATCAGAAAAAACCTGGTACGGATATATTCTGCATTTTTTAGCTCTTGGCGATGCTAATTATATGGATATAATTGCAAGGAAAAGAGATTTGGATTGTGTCATCATGTTTGTATTTGATGAGTTAATAAAAGAGAAAAAAAGTATAGTCTTTTATTTGCATGGATTATTAGAAAGTGTAGAAACACATTTTAAACTTTCTAATTATTTGAAAGCTAGAAATATGAAGGAACGATATTACCGAATTGTCACTCCTTATATTGATTTGAAAAACATTTCTTATGTAGAGTATTTGAAACCTCGCCACAAGTTGCATGGGTTGGATCGAAGGGAAAAAAGGTTGAGAACACTAGGTGATGTTGAACTACAGATATCTCCTCCAACGGAGATAAATCAAGTATTTAAAGTGCATCAGAAACGATGGCAAAAGAAAAATGATACAAGCGGATTTTCTAGTAATCGAAAGCAATCTTTTTTTAAATACTTGGCAGAACAGAATAGTGGAAAGTTACGTGTACGTTTAACCACGTTGAAATTACGAAATGAAATGATTGCATTTACTTATGGATTTGCTTGTAGAGGAAGATATTTGGGGTATGTTTTAGGACATGATTCCGATTTTGATGTCTACGGTCCTGGCAGGATTTTAGTTAAAGAGAAAATTAAAAGGAATATAGACGATGGGTTTCATAAACTTGATATGAGCATAGGGTATGAACCTTATAAACTAGAGTGGAATACGGATCTTGATTATACGAGAAAAACAGTTTTTTCTACCAATACTATACGAGCAAGGATGTTTCGAAATTTCCTATGGCTAAAAGAAACTATATTTTCTAAGCTTAGAAAGCATTATTCAGTGGTTATTTTTCGAAGAAACACGATTGGTAAATTAAAATACTATCTACGAAATAAGGAGAAATTTCATTTATGGAAAGATATTTGGAAAAATAGGTTGAGCCCTTTTGTATACGAGAGAAAACAATATATAATAGCTAAATTAACCGTAAGTGAAATAGAAACAAAAAGTCACTTTGAAATAGTAACCCCTGAAATAGCTCTTGAAATAAAGCAGAATAGAAAAGAAATGTTGCAAAAAATATATAACGGTTATAAAGGTTATTATTCAACTGATGTGAGTAAAGCATTTTGGGTTAATGAAAATGTAATTCGGATAGACGACATTGAAGTAGTAGAAAATCTAAAGAAAAAAAGTATTTATATTAGGGATTGGGAAAATAAAAATTTAGACCAGATTCTTTCTTTTGCCCAATTAAAATATCGACCAAAGTACATTTTTGTGCATGTAAATAAACGTGATCAGAAGAGTATTCAAACACTTGAGTCATATGATTTTAAAATCACTGAAAGGCTTTCATACTCAAGAATTTTAGGGAAGAAAAAAATAAAAAAAGAAGTAGAAATTTAAAAGAGAAGGTGCCTTTTATTATTCTATTAGAGAGAAAGTTTTTAAGTATCAAAATGAACAGCTATTATTTTTTGAGAGAGAATGTTTCAAGTGAAAAGCTAACAGATATTGAGGGTTTCTCACACTCCCTAGTCCCTAAAAAGCAACTTCAGCAATTGGAAACACTGTTTATCGATTTAACGAAAAGTGAAGAAGAATTATATAAAAGTTTGCATCGTACAAATAGAAAGCAAATAAAAAAAGCTGCATGCAAGAATTTATATATAGAAGTACTTGAAAAACCGTCGATGGGAGATATTAGAGCATTTCAAAAGTTTTATAATCATTTCTCAGCATTTGTAAACACTTATTCTTGTAATTCCTTTCATGTAAATACGATGAATAAGTTAAAGGATAAGAATGCTCTTATTATTACAAAAGTTATGAATGAAGCAATGGAAGTACTTTGTTATCGAGTATATATAACAGACGGGGGCATAGCTTTTTGCTTATATTCTGCTTCCCACTTTCGGATGAAAGAAAAGACTGAAGAAAAAAGGTTATTAAGTGAAGCAAATAGATATTTGATTTGGAAAAACATACTTTTTTTAAAAGAGCAAAAACATAAGATTTTTGATATGGGTGGGCTTACAGCGAATCAAAATATTCGTAATTTCAAAATGGAATTTGGTGGGGAAATAGCTCATGTTTATTCCGGATATAAAGCCAATTCAAGAATTGGTCAATTCGTTCTTTGGTTACGCGCAAAAAAAATGAGGAAAGGATGAAGAACTGGGGGCTCTAATTATTTCATTAGATTTTGAGTTGAATTGGGGAGTACATGATGTTTTTACTATTGAAAATTACGGGGAAAATATTTTAGGTTCTCGCTTAGCAATCCCTAGAATATTGCAGTTATTTCAAAAGTACGACATTCATGCCACCTGGGCTATTGTTGGAATGCTTTATTGCAAAGATAAAAGGGAACTCTTAACTTGTTTGAAAAATTTAGATATTCCATATGAAAATCCATCTTTATCGGCAGTATATAACCTTTCTCAAGTCGGTGAAGATGAACAAGATGATTCGTATCATTATGGAAAGTCACTTGTTAAAATAATTAAAGAATTTCCAAATCAAGAGATTGGCTCACATACGTTCACTCACTACTATTGCCTAGAAGCCGGACAGCGAATTGAGCATTTTGAAAAGGATTTGCAAGCGGTGGTGAATTTAAAAGAGGACGTTACTTCCTTAGTATTTCCTAGGAACCAAGTTAATTATGATTATCTGAAGTTATGTAATGAATATGGAATAACTGCTTATCGTGGGAATGAAGATAGCTGGATATATGGACCATACATTAAAGAAAAGAATACAACAATAAAGCGAATACTTCGATTAGCCGATAATTATATAAATATATCCGGTCATCATAGTTATAAATTGGAAAAAGTAGATACCCACCCGATTATTAATGTACCATCTAGCCGCTTTTTAAGACCATATAGTAATAAGTTAAGAATATTAGAGAGACTTCGTTTACAACGAATTAAAAAAAGTCTAACGAAAGCAGCTAAAAACAATGAGTATTATCATTTATGGTGGCATCCACATAATTTTGGAAAGAATATCGAAAAAAACCTACAATATCTTGAAGAAATATTAATGCATATGGATTATTTAAAGAGGAAATATAATTTTCAAAGTTTTCATATGAGAGATTTTGTAGATTTAATTAATCTGAGCAAGAAAAGTTGAAAGTCCGAAGGGAGAAATCAATTTCTTTTCGGACTTTGTTTTATATATGTGCAAGCATCAATGTATTAATCCTATAAATATCTAGCTTATTATGTTGAAGGAAATCCTTTTTGTTGTGACGAATTATTTAAATGATTGTTGATAGCATCTAAAGTTAAAATCTATTTTTCAATAAGGAAAAACTAGTCGTGTCATATGAAGTGCCATTTTGATACATATATTTTTTTAAGATACCTTCTTTTTCGAATCCTAGTTTTGTTAATAATGTACTAGATGCTTCATTTTCTAAATAGACAATAGCACCAATACGTTCTAAATCAAGAAAATTAAAGCCATATTCTATTACTTTAGAAACAGCTTCTCTTGCATATCCTTTACCCCAATTATTTGGATGAAGTTCATAACCAATCTCAGCTCTCTTATGCTTCTGGTGCCATGCGTTAAATCCGATTGTTCCTACAATCCCTTCATGACGCTTAACCTCAATCCCCCATCTAATCCCTCGATTTTCTTTATAGTTTTTCTCAAAAACTTCTACTAGCTGTTTAGCTTGGTTAGTAGTTGTAAACGAGTCCATACCATAGTAGCGAGTGACATCATTATTAGAGAATAAATCGAAGATTGCAGAGGTATCATCTACTGTGATTTCTCTTAATATCAGTCTTTCTGTTTCTAAAATTGGGAACAATCTCTCCATCCTCCTTGAAATAAAATTAAATGTGATTTTACATATCATCATAACAAATGAAAAAGTAGAATGATGTAGCTATGTGACAATCATATAACCCTATGTATTATAATACATATTAACGTTAAATTGTATAAATTTTGAATTTAAAATGTAATAAGTGGAAGATGGAAAATTGGACTTGAAAATGAAGTTGCAGACACTGTCTAGCAATACGATCATAAAGAGGTTTATCAAATACCTTGTATATAATAAAAAGACACTAATTACTACTTCGTAATATAACGGATGATATATTCACCTCAGAGAACATGTTCATGACTGTCAAAGTACCCTTAGATTTATTAACCATTAATAGCAACAAAACATTAAATACATAAATTAGAAAGCGAATTGTCCTAAAAGGATGCTTGCTAAATCTTTAACTCAAAGTCATAAATTGGACTTTGAGTTTTTTTGTTAAGAATAATGAATATAAATTCAAATGAAAAGGAATTAAATTTGTTTATTGACATTAATTACATATAGTTATATAGTTAGTTACACAAGTAACTAACCGACTAACTAACGGTGGTTAGTATAAGGGGGAGAGGCTTTGAAATTAGATGTAAATAGTGAAGTACCGATATTCCAACAAGTTTCAGAAATCATTTCGAATGAAATTTTGAATAACAATATTCTCGAAGGGCAACAAGTACCTTCCACGAATGAAATAGCGGAATTTTATCAGATTAATCCAGCAACAGCGAGGAAGGGCTTAAATTTACTAGTTGAGGATGAGATTTTATATAAGAGAAGGGGAATAGGTATGTTTGTAAAAGAAGGAGCAACAGGGAAGATTTTACAACAAAGAAAAAATGAATTTACCGATGTTTTCTTAAAGCCATTATTAGAAGAAGCGAATCGTCTAGGGATTTCGATTGATGAGGTTAAGAAACTAATTGATAATCAGGGGGAATAAACATGACTGCTGTTCAGATAGAAAATGTTTCTAAGAAAATAAAAGGTCATATGATTTTAGATAATTTAAATTTTGAATTTGAAGAAAATAAAATTGTTGGATTTCTAGGTAAAAACGGTTCTGGGAAAACATCACTAATGAAAATTATCGCAGGTGAGTGGGCTTCGACTTCGGGTCAAGTATATGTAAATGATCAAAAACCATTTAATAACCAAAAGGTGCTAAGTAAAGTTTGTTTTATTCAGGAAGGAAATAATTTCCCTCCAGATATGAAAATTTCTGAGTTATTGAAACTAAGTAAAAACTTCTATCCGAACTGGAATAGTGAGATTGCAACATCACTTCTAACTCTTTTCGATTTAGATAGCTCAAAGAAAATTAAGGAATTATCTAAAGGGATGGAATCCGCGGTTGGGGTAACGGTAGGCATTTCAAGTAGAAGCGAAATTACAATTTTCGATGAGCCCTATATTGGTATGGATGCGAATGCTCGAAAGAAATTTTATAAATTTCTTCTGAATGATTATATGGAGGTTCCTCGTACGATTATTTTTTCAACTCACTTAATTGATGAAGTAAGTTCCTTATTTCAAAAAGTTTACATTATTAATAAAGGGAAATTGCTTTTAAATATCCAAACGGATGAGCTGAAAGAGAAAGTCTATGCGATTACAGGACCGACGAAAGAACTTGAGAAAATAAAGAATGAATTTACCATTTTGGAAGAAAAACATTTTATGGGGAATGGAGAAATCATCGTCTTCGATCAATCACATATACAAAATGAAATGCCACCAAACTGTAAGAAAAATGTGCTGAATATGCAAGACATCATTGTTCATGTAACTGAGAAAGGGGAACAAATTCTATGAATCGGGTACTTACAGCTAAAAAGATTTTGGAAGTAAGAAATATAAAAACACAAAGTATTTTCTGGGGAATCTTATTATTATTTCTAACACTTAGCCTTATTCTCACAGTAACCGTCAATAACTTTACAACGCAGTTTACGAACAATGTAGCTATTTACATTTTTCTAGGAATATCTAGTTATGTTTTAATGCGAAAACACTTTAATTATTGCATTCATTTTGGTTTAACACGGGGAGAATTTATAAAAGCAACTATTTTGAGCCGTATTCAAAATGTCATTTTAATGGTGCTAATCAATATCATCATTTTAGTCATTGTAGATCAATTGCAAACTTCATTTAGTATCGAACACTTTAACCTCTTTAGTTGGAGTAGCATTTTTACGGATCACTCATTAATTGTTACTAATATTTGGATTGATTTTTGTATAGGTGTATTAGTTAGTAGTGCGGCTTTGCTGAGTGGTGCATTGTATTATAAATGGGGATTAGCTGGGCCTATTAGCGTCTCAGTAGTAATGATATTATCTGCGTCATTACCTTTTATTCGCTCCAACTTATTTGACTTCTTCCTAGAAGTATATAGACAACAAGCTCTTGCTTCTTTTGGCTGGTTATTGATTGTTTCCATCATCTTATGGGCTTGTACGTATTTGTTATTAAATAAAGTGGATTTGAAAAGAGAATAGTTGATTACTAAACGCTTTATAAATGAAAAAATGCAAGTTCAATAGTGGGAATATTTCGTTAACACAAAGCTGGTAAAATATTGCGGCTTTGTGTTAGTTATGTATACTCTTTAACTTTCATAAGATGAACGGATTCAAGAAATTTAGCCGAGAAGGGGAATAGCTGAATGAACAAAAGAATTGTCTTTAAGATTATTGGTTTGGAACTTCTTTTGATGGTCTTTTATATGGTAAATGGTGCCTTTGCAACGCTTACGGAACCTACTAGCCCATATTTACAATTTATTATGTTAGTTCCATTAGCAATCATTCTTTTCCTATATATAGCTTATAAAAAGAAATGGCGTCAATATTTCTTTGTAAAGGTTCATCTTAACAAAGGAAATCTATTGCTTTATGTACCGCTATTTCTTGTATTATGTATCATTATATATAGCACCAACGGCTTAAATTTCAAATCTGTTCCTAACCTTTTCGCTATGTTTATCATGCAATTTTTAATCGTTGCGTTTATTGAAGAGACGATTTTCAGAGGGATGATGCTTCGAATTTTATCGGTAAAAGGCACTCTTGTGGCAGTTTGGGTTTCAAGTATACTTTTCGGCGTGACACACTCCTTACAGTTAATAGGAGGCCAATCAGTTGAAGATACGATTATTCAAATTTTATATGCACTTGTGGTAGGGCTAGTGCTCGCATTACTTGTAATGGATGGGCATTCGATTATCATTACAATATTGTTCCACTGCTTTAACAACTTTTTCAACTTAATGGGGAATGTGAAAGCTCAATTACATCGGCATACATTATCTTCTTCGTTTTATTAGTGTACTCCGTTTACCTTTGGAGACGAGTTAATAAGAAAGGAAAAAATATCCTTCAAGCAAATTAAGTTCTATTGCCGAATATATTTAATGCCAAGACTACAATCTGCAGCTGAATGTATGGCTATACAAAATAATATTGCTAAGAATGGCATTAGAGCCTAGAGAATGCTCTCTAGGCTTTAGTGCCATTCTTAATTAAATTGAGCATTAATTTCACCGACATTTTTGATGGTTTGTCCGATTGACGGTGTTTTGGATGCGTCTGGATCAGCCGTAGTTGTAGTATAAACGTATAGATCTGTTTCTGCATTGAAGTGTAACCTATACTGATTAATGTTGGTGTTGAATTAGGGGAATCTTATAAGAGTTTCTTGAGGTACTAGTTGATTGGAGAGGAGGTTGCGAAAAGCGGCTTGTTGCCCGCCCGCGGAAAGCGTCCATCGTAGCGGAAATCAAAGGTCTTATTGTAGATTTAAAATAAAGTTTGATTAAATTATTACTTATAACCTCGATATAAAGACAAGTATAAAGAGCATGTTTTAGAAAAAGATTAATCAGAACATGCTCTTATTTAATGTAATCGATTCATTTCTTTATAAAAAAAATTGATAATTTTATTAAACCTTATTAAACTAACGCTCTCGTTAGTTTAAGTGTATAGCTGTACAGACTATTACTAAATCATGTAATGATTTCCATATAATGCTTTCTTTGGATTTATAACGATGATTAAAACTGCTACTACTAAATAAAAAATTGAGTTATACATGATTAAGTCAATTAAGTTTCCGTTTATTATGCCAATAAAAAAATTAAAGAATTGGTGGATGATGATTGGGATGATTAAATTCTGATTTAAGTTATAAAATGCTGTCATGACGATCTTAGTAGACATCATTGCAATCATAAAGAATAGTATATACTTGATTAAATCAATACCCACAAGCCCTGTTGTAAACCATATGGGTAGATGCCACATTCCCCACCAAAATCCAATTATTATCGAAGCTGTTAATGGTGAATGCTTCTTTTGAAGCTCAATTTGAGCGAAACCTCTCCACCCTATTTCTTCTCCAAGTGGCCCTGCAAGAAGGTTTTTAATAAAGAAATAGAACAGCATTCCCCATGAAGATATTTTAAAAGCTGAGTCTGCTTCACTGTTATTAGATATGAAAAACATTACCATCAAAAATATGAAGGTTTGAATCATAATTACAATAAGAATCACAGAAAATTTAAGTTTACTCTTGAATTTATCTTTTACAAATTGTATAAAACTCTGCCCAGGATAGATTTTTTTAAAGAGGATTGCAAAAGCAAAGGTTGAGGACCAAGCTGATACACAGAGCATTACCTCAAAAATCCATGCGGGAAATCCTAACATACTTATGGCTCCTACAAGACAAAAAAGTGGCAAAAAAATGATATTGGTTAGTAGAATAAAACTTGCTACTGGTTTTTTTAGTTTCTTTTCTCTATTCATACATAATCCCCATTTCAAACTAAGTATTTCGGAAATATAATAACGCTCATATTTACTAATACCTTAAGCTTAAACCTAGGGGTTACTCACAGGTCAATACTTGTATTCATTATTTTATAGGTGCATAAATTTCTAAAAATATACGTTCAAGTCCATCTTCATAAGTGGTAAGTAATAGATTTATATAAACTAGCCCCAAAAGTTCATACCCTTTTTCTATTGCTACTTTTCTTAAACTAGCTTCCACATTATGATCAATACTTTTTCCACCGGTTGACCATCTTCCATCTTCAATAACGGTATAAAAGCATTTTGGATGAGATAGAATTTCACCTTCTATTTCTTTATCAAAGTCTTCTACAACATTTACAATAATAAACTTATCTTCTATAATACCTTCTTCATTGAAACTTATGACTCTTCTTAAAGATGTTAGAGTAACTGCTTTTTTTAAGCTGTCTGTGTTCTTTTTAAGAGTTTCATATTCATCATACGCAGTAAAATGTTCTATTTCTCCCTTTATTTCTAAAGGCTTCATTTCTTTTACTGTGTATTCTCCTAAGAATTGTTTAATTTTTTCGCAATCTTTTTTTACTATCTGAAGCTTTTTTAAAAGAAGCTTTTTATATTCTATTTCCTCTAAAACATCTTGTTCTTTTTCTTCTAATAATGATTTTATTCCCTCTATACTTTTACTTTTTCTTAATTCCTGGATTTTTTTAATTTCAATATCAATTTCTCTATAGAAGTTTACTGTTGTTATATCATATATATCAAAATGATTATATTTTCTATACCCATTCTCAATATTTTGCTTAGGCTTTACTAATTCCTTCTCTTCATAAAATTTCAAGGTATCTTTAGATACACCTAAAAATTTAGCGACCTGTCCAATCGTGTACATTATACTCTCCTTTATCATAGCTACATATTCTTTATCTTATTTCATATTATCAGTACGCTGAAAAATAATAATATAGGTTTTACTATAATAACTAAGTAACTACAATATATGAATTTTGGTGTTTTTATTTAAAGCGCCTAATAATAACGATGATCATCAATATCAAAACAATAATACCAGCCCCGACAGAGAAAAAGTGCTTGCTCCGTATCATGCTGAGTACAGTGGATTGTTGTTCATGCCTCATAACCGCCTTCAAAAACTGTCTATCCTTTACTTGCACGGCAATTGCTTGCTCCGTACTAATACCTTTAATTGAGTAGTATTTAGTTCCTTTTTTATAAGTATTCGAAAAGTTCCCACCAAGTGATTCCATATCTGAATAACTCGTGACATGACCAATTTCTTTGTCTATTTCAGTGACAAGCTCATCAGTTACTTCATAAACGTAGCCATCCCAAGTAACGAGTGAATACACCCATGTAGTAGCAGAAGTATGATTAGTTAAGGCCATTAAACAAAAGAAAATAAAGAGAGTAATGCTATTTTTCCATTTCAAGAAAATCCCTCCTTAAAGAATTTTACCTAGTTTAACATAATATAATGTTGGAATTAGAACAAAATGAAGAAAACTTGGTTATATTTTAAATAAGAGTTGAAGAGATAAGGGGGCTTTTGAATGGGAAGGTCCAAAGAATTAGTTATGCGGGAAATTCCACAATCCGAAATCGGACAGTCAATTGAATTATTAAACTATGTGTTTCAAATTTCTTTATCTATAAATAAGGACCGATTATTTGTAAATGCTAAAAGTAAACAGTTCGATGAAGGGTTAGCGCTTGGTTGGTTCGATCGAGAGCAACTTGTCGCACAAATTTTAAATTTACCATTTCAAGTAAATATTCATGGGACGATTTATGATATGAGTGGAATGACAGCTGTTGGTACGTATCCGGAGTATTCAAGCCATGGTTTGATGCATACACTAATGGTTGAAAGTATGAAAAGGATGCGTAAAGAAGGGCGCCATATAGCTTATTTATTCCCGTATTCAATTCCTTATTATCGCAAAAAAGGATTTGAAATTATGAGCGATATTCTAGAGTATCAAGTAAAAGATACACAATTGCCCTTTTACAGAGATATTCCAGGACAAGTAAGACGTATGAAAGATGACTTTTCAGATCTTCGTGACGTATACAATAGGTATGCACGTAATTCGCATGGTGCGATGAAACGCAACGCAATAGCTTGGAATGAGAAGTTCCAGGAATCTTATTGGGAAGAGAAGTTTGAAGGTAGCGATACAAAATTGCAGGCTGCAGTGTACTATGACGATGACGGATTAGCGCTTGGATATATGTTTTACCGCATTATGGAGGAAGATTTCTATATTGATGAGCTTGTCTATTTGAAGGAAGTTGCGCGAAAAGCATTATGGAACTTTGTACATGCGCATCGCTCAATGATTTATCATGTGTATGGTAAAACATCTGGCAATGATGCGATTGCTTTCTTAATGGAGGATAGTGAGTGCTTTACGAAACACTTTATTTATCAGTGTTTAGAGGACTTTAGAGGGGAAAGTCCCCCAAAAAGTCCCCCAAAAAGAGCAAAAAAATAAAAAATCAGTTGTTTTCGAGCACATTTTTGAACACTTCAATTGTTTGGTTTTTATTTTCGTCTACCGCATGAGCATAAACTTTAAACACCATTTCCGTTGTATCTCCTAATCGACTAGCGACAGTCACAACATCAACTCCACTACTAATTAACAAACTTGCATACGTATGCCTTAATGTATGAGCTTTTACTTTAAATCCAAGTTTGTCACTCGCAGTGCTAAACGCTCTTCTAATAGCTGACGTACTGATAGGCTGACCATAATTAGCAGATACAAAAATAAAAGATTCTTCATTGAATTTATGTCCAAATCTTAAATGTATTTTTTTGGCTGTTAATTTATACTTTTTTAGTATTTCTAACACGTCGTCATCCACTTTAAATACTCTATAACTATTGCGAGTCTTTGGCGATCGCACCCCAAGATAATCTCTTGTTTTATTAATATTAACTTCACCAGTTTTGAAATCAATATCCTTCCAGGTTAGACCACATGCTTCGCCACACCGAATACCAGTAAACGCTAATAAATAGATAATTGTGTATTGTAACTCATTCCTAGTTTTTGCGTATCCGAGTAATTGGTTGAGCTGATTCGCACTAATTACATTTTCAACTTCTTTTTCGTCCTCTTTAAAAGAAATATTAGTAAATCGATTCCGTGGTAATATTTCTGCATCTACTGCAGCGTTAACCATTGCCACAAAAGTGCGGTGCCACGTCTCAACAGATTGTGGTTTGTATTTTTTGGATAGAGGCGTAATGAATATACGCTTATAGGTAATCTTATCAAGTTGATTTAACTTCTGGTTACCGAGCATAGGCTTAATATGATTTTTCACGGCGCCTTTGTTTCGTATTAAAGTAGTAGGTTTCCAATCACTTTTTTTAGATTCAAACCAAATATCGCACCAGTTTGCAATAGTCATATCTTCATTTTCGACTTGTTGCAAATTACCTTCTAACACTTGTGCTTTAAGTTTAGTGAGTGCTTGCAAAGCTTTCTTTTCAGTTTCAAAACCTTGTTTGCTCTTTTCTTTACGTTCACCCAATGTATTGTAATAGCGATAACGGTAAGCGTATTTTTTGTTCCCATCGTTATCTTTGTACCAGTATAAATCTTTATCTTTAGCAGTTTTTATTAATTTTGGTTTAGCCATTTTGTCTGGTCCTTTCAAACGTTGGCAGGCGTTCGGACAGGGTTGGCTATAAACAACACCCCCTCTAATTAATAACAACATATAATTTTGTATATTGAAATTCCTTATATAATACTTCTTTGATTTTCTATGTATTGAATTACCCTTTTTTTAGGAAGGAAATCTTTAATGAAAATCCTTACTTGTATACAATGAATAGCTGTTAAATACTTTTTGAAATATTAATGAACCACTAGAAATTTTTCTTCGATATATACTTTAATATCCTTATCTAATTTTCCACCAAATTCATTTAAAAAATCGTCTACATAAGCGTACAATTCGCCATCAATAGATTGAATTTGCTTGAGTAAGGGGACAGCTATGCGTTCGCCATCTTCATTCCTACAAGCTTCTTGAATTACCTCTATTTTATCGAAAATCTCATTATTCATTATGTATCTTCCTCTCATGTCGTTGTCTTTCTTGATGATATTTATTAAGTCATACTACGCTAGCAACGAATTTTCTTCGCTCTGTATATTGAATTAACCTTTTCTTTGCGAAATCTTCATCTACTTTAAATAGAGCCTGAATTTGTTCAATTGCTTTGTAATAATCTTGTTCAAGTATGATTTGATCTAACATGAAGGTAGGGATGCATACGTGATATGCGAACCCATTCGCTTTCCATTCTTGATACTCACGAAATGATGTAGATACTCCAAGTTGATTACCACTATGTAATAAAGCATGGCATAGTTCGTGTCCAAATTCTTGCCACTGTTGTTCCTCAGAAATTCTACTATCAATTATAATGACTCTACCGTTGCACACGGATTTAAAGGGTGCATAAATCACGGTTAAATTAAATGCTGAAGCGATAGTTCTTATGTTCAATTGATTTATTTTTTTAATCCCGATATTCATGTACAAATTATGAATGTAATCTTCTAGATGTGTATAGCAATACATTAAAAACCCACCTTTAAGGAACGTATGTTCTTTTATAATAACAATAAAATCCATCTTTGGATAGATGGATTTTCCTTTTTTGATAACTATAATGTAATTTGTAATTTTTTTGGTTTATGATATTCAATTGGCTCATTATTATCCCAAACAGTACCTGTTAAGATATTTATAGTATCTAAATTATCAAAGGAATCTTCAAAATAAGGTAAAATTGAAATCCCTTCAACTTTTACTTGACCGATGTAAGTGGAAATATCAGCATTACTAGAAGCTAAATTACTTGATTCTAAAATCTGAAGTTTAGTATTTGTTGTTACTGTATCGATTGCATGAAACATAATATCTTTTTTAGAAATATTTTCAACAGTATATGATATTTGTATCACATTAAGCTTATCTTCGATATCTTTATCAAGGTTTTCTTTCAACATTTCTTTGTAATTTTGTTGAACATTGGATCTTTCTATTAATTTTATTGAATCAATAGTGTATTTAATTTTCCCTAAATCAAAAGTTTTGTTTGGTTCGCTAATTTTAATTAAAGTAACTTTTGTGCCGTCTTCCTCAGTTGTCCACTGACCAGGCTCAGTTAATTTGCCATCTTTAACTTCTTTCGGATCAACACTACTATTTACCGTTTTTTTATTATTAGTTTCTTCTTTAGTGTTAGTATCAGCAACTTGACTCCCAGACTTTTCTTTGGTATCACTACTGCATGCTGTAAGAAAACTTGTCATTAGTAGTGCTCCTGTTAATAATACTGTGAATTTTTTCATTTTTATCTCTCCGTTCAAAATAACTATTTGAAAATAGGGTAGGGAGTACATCTGCATCCTTCATGGAGTGGAGGGAAATTTACGCCGATTTTAGCCTCAGAAATAGAGTAAACTTTATTTCTATGCGACAAACAACTTTCACAACACCTCTCATCATTTGAATCCACAATTTCGTATTTAGGAAGTTTCATGTTTTTGTATCTCTCCAATAGATTTGAATAGTGTTCGTATTTTTCTTTATCAAGCATAATTAATCACCTCGACATATAATGTTGTTACTTAATTTTCAATTTTTTTAATAAAAAATACCTATTAAATAAATATAAAAAAAGAGAAACAAACGATTCTCTTAGATTATTTCTTCTCTTGTTGTTTCTTCAGTAATTCATAAAATAATTCAAATTGCTCAAGTGCATCCAACATCTTCTCTGGACGATCATGGAAGAATAAATCTTCTCTTGTTAAAAAGAAATCAATAACTTCTCTTTGGTAGGGATTTAGACTTTTATATTCTTCATTAGTAATACCCGCATTTTCGAACATCCGAGTATTTTTTAAATCTGAACGACCAAGCAAATAGTCTGTAGTAACTTCGAAATAATCAGCAATTAGTTGTAAAGTTTCATAATCAGGTTTTCTTTCATCTGATTCATAACGTGATAATACAACATTTGAAACATTTAATTTCTTAGCGAAATCTTTTTGACTAATGTTCTGTTGTTCACGTAGTTTTTTAATACGACTACCTAAAGATTCCACGCTGAATCCTCCTTAGTAAACTTCATTAATATAATAAATAATAACATTTACCGATATGGTAAAAAGTAATATTACCAAAAGGGTAACAAAGTGTTGACATTACCAAAAAGGTAATGGTATAGTATGTTTAAGGTTACCGAATTGGTAATCGAAAGGTGGTGAAATTAATTGAAAACCCCTGTTGTTAACTTGGAACTTATTCGTAACTTGCGTAACGATAAAGATGTATCAATTGAAGAAATGTCGCTGTTTCTGGGATACGAAGGATACCAAGGTTACTATTATAAAGAAAGAGGCATTCGGAAAATGAGCGCTGAAGACATTGCTGGAATAGCTAAAATTTTACAAGTACCGATTAATGAACTTTTTTTTGAAGAAAAAATTACCGAAATGGTAATTTAAAGATTGCTAATACAAGAATCTTCAACTCGCACCCAGCAATAAACATTCGAAGAGCGGAGTACGCCACGACGGACCGATTAAATCCCGAGCGACAGCAATAGCCAACGCCATGACCTCGAATCTTTATTGATGGGTGTGAGAAATAAAAGGAGGAAAACAAATGGCAAAAGTAATCGATTGTACTCTTATCGCAACACAAGTATTAAAAGTTTTAGCAGAAAATGAAACACCAATATTCACAGTTGAGACTATCTTAGATATCGTACGACGTTCAGTTAGAATGCAAAATGTAGTTTATGAGATCAAAGAGCAAGAACAAAAAGCTATTTCTTATACTAAACCTTCAGAAAAAGATGAAGTAGAACGCTATAAGAAAACTATTCAAGAAGAGATTGAAACACTTTTTGAGAAAAAGGAAATTAGAGTGGAGTGAAATACTGACCTCTATTATTAAATAAAGGCCAGCACTAACAAGCATTTTTAGTTACTCGTTACTTTGTAATCGTTTATAAATTGCACTCCGCTATTAGTTAATCGTGGATAAGGAATGGAGAAAACGACTTCTCCATGACCATTCAACTCACTTGAAATTCCTGTAACCAAACTATGGTCTACTGAAAATTTAATTAAATCGTGTAATTCAACATCATTTAAACTATTCCGCCAAGAATTTATGTCTTTAGGTGCTGAATGCAGATTTTTTAAAAATACAAATATTTTTTCTTGAAATTCTTTTGTCATAACTATCACCTCCCAATGTCAATATTCGACAAAGGGTGAGGAAATACCTACTAAGGAGGAAAAATAATGAATCAATTAGTAATCATGAACAACCAACAAGCAGTAACAACTTCTTTATCAGTGGCAGAAAATTTCAATAAACGCCACGATCACGTTTTACGTGATATTGATGAAATAAAGGGGGTTACCCAAAATTGGGGAGACCTATTTCAAGAAGCAACATATATTCATCCTCAAAACAAACAGAGTTATCGCATGTACTACATGAATCGTGATGGATTTACTGTACTGGCAATGGGTTTCACTGGTAAGGAAGCTCTTCAATTCAAACTAAAATATATCGAAGCATTCAACGCTATGGAAGCTGAACTTACTAAACCAAAATCACAAGCTGAACTAATTGCCATGATGGCTCAAGTAAATGTCGAGCAAGAACGTCGTATTAACGAAGCCGAAAAGCGTGTTGGATTAATAGAAGCGAAACAAGACAATATCACTCAAATTCTTTCGCTAAACCCAGTTCAATGGCGCAGCAAGGTAACAACAATTCTAAATCGCATTGGACAAGCTCGTGGCGGTTTCAACGAATTTCGAAATGTACGAAACGAAAGCTACGAAGTACTTGAACAACGAGCTCATTGCAAATTAGGAATACGTTTGGAAAACCGTCGTAAAAATCTTTTGATGAATG
Source organism: Viridibacillus sp. d25.2 (assembly GCF_055456015.2). NCBI lineage: Bacteria > Bacillati > Bacillota > Bacilli > Caryophanales > Caryophanaceae > Viridibacillus > Viridibacillus sp. d25.2. The sequence goes on from NZ_CM196652.1 coordinate 1,730,027, forward strand.
GAGTCTCAAATTCTAAAGCATGCAAGATTACAAAGCTCGATGTTATCGCTGATGATACACGTTTAACTGAAATATATTTAGCAATAATCAAAGAAATGGCTATCAAATATCAAGTTAATGCAGAAGGGTTGGGTGCTTAATGACGCTTATGAGAAAGAACTATTTATTAACCAATCAGTACAGTATTACAACTAACACTCATGAAGAAAACGCTATGTGCCACATTGAATTATGCAATGTTATCGAAACTAAGAAAGACAGCTTCAAAGAAGAGGCAGCATTGGATATTTGCCTTGGATATGACGAACTTGATGACCTTATAGCGGTACTCCAACATGCTAGCAATGCTTTGAAACGACATGATTAGAGGTGATATCAATTGAACTTAGCACAAATTGAAATTGCAGTTGATAAAGAAATGGTACAACGGTCACTAGATAATATGGTTCGAGATTACACTAGACCGCGCTTGCTTCTATGCGACATAGATGAATTAAAGCGCCTTACATGTATGTCTCTATCATCTTTGGAAAGATATATTCTTCACGATCCACGTATTCGCCAACACGAAAGACGTGTAGGACAACATGGTAAACGCTACTGGATTTATGAACCAGTAGAAAAAGCAATCTTAGAAATCATCGACGAATTAGAATAACTAAAAAACGTTGGCAGGCGTTTGGACAAGTTCGTCTTTTCTTATATATATCTTACCAAGTTAACTAGTATTTATGTAATTTATACCAATACAAATTAGGAGGAATTATTATGCTTGAAAAATCAGCAGACGCAAGCAAAGCAATACAAAACTTAATCGAGAACGAGAATGTAACAAATGAACAGTTGGCGATAGATTTTAACTTAAGTCCACAAATGGTAAGTCATCTTAAAAATGGACGCAGACTTATGCAGAATGATATAGCGCAGGCATCAATACAAGCTTATGAAAACTCAGAGTACAGAACAGATTTAATAAATGCTTTTACTGGGGGATTAACGACACCAGTATTACGCGGGAAAAACATCGAGCGACATCGATTATCCTTGGCTGCAAACACAGTCAAGGAAATGAAAGAAGCTACAGAAGCCGCAAAAAATTCGGTATTAGTCAAACCGCCAGGAGAAGTAGATAAGAATGAAAGGCAAGAAGTTGATGTCATATACGACGAAATGCTCGAAGCAGTAATGTTCGGAGAAAATTTATTAATGCAGTTAGAAGATGATTACGGAATTTCTAGGAAAAAGCGCATTCGTTTGAATGAGCCACGTTGGAAAGCGAGAGGGTGGTTGCAATGAAAAAAGAAAACTTTAGACCGCAAGATCAATTAGCAGCACAAAGAGAACACGATTGTATCGAAGATTTGCTAGTAGAAATAAAAGTGCATACAACACTAGGTGATTATGGCGCAGCAGCACGAACAGCTAAGGATGTAATTGCATCGCTACAGGAATTGCAAAGGTTAGAAAGTTACAAACGAAATCACGACAAGTTGAAAGCAGTGGTAAATTCGATGAGCGCAAGAGGGATTGATTTAAAGGTGGTGGCGCGGAATGCTTGAAGCTTGGCTAATATTCGGACCGATATTCGCCTTCTTGCTAGGACTAATGATTGCAAAAAAGACAACAAAAAAGTCAGCTAACTCTAGAGAAGTTAACTGACAAGATATACACCAACAACATTATACCACGAGAGCATTGGCTCTCGTCAAGAAGCGCACAAAAATATGCTAATAACTGAATTCGAGCCCAGTAGCAACTTGTACGCTTCTTGATGGGATTCAACCATCAATTGGAGGTGAAAGTATGATTCAAACGAAATTAATTTCTTCGGAATTCGATACGGATTTACAAGTGAATATGTGGATTCGAAATAACCGACATTTCGAAATTATCGACATCAAATTTAGTATCGCTGGTGGTGATGAAAATGTATCAAGAGACGCATTAATCATCTATAACACAAAAGAGGAGGAATAACCTTGGACAACCAACTAGCATTCTCTGATTTAGATTACAGTACAGCAATCAATATTCTAGAACAGCGTGGACTCTTTAGTGCTCAAGAAGAAATGTCTCACATTGAATTAGAAAACTTTTTCGACCAAAACTTCTACGTTTTTGAAAAGGATAAAGGTAAGTATGATGCCATGAAAATAGCAGTTGAGCTACTGAATGCAGACCATATTAAACAGTTATTCCTTTATGACTTATCTTTATCACTCTCTGAAAAATTAATTGCACAAGGATTTTTATCGGACCTGGGGCGATTTTACGTCGTGAGTGTCGAGTATCCATTCGAAAACCAATTAATCGCATAAAAAAATCCCACTGCGCGAACAGTGGAATCGGGCTATGAATAAATCAAGTTATCATCATTTTATTACATAGCCCAAACAATTACAAATAGGGAGGCAATACAAATGCAAACAGTACAATTTCAATCATTAGAAATGATGAATTTCAAAGGTATCCAAAGTTTCGATTTAAAGGTTAACGGCAGAGATGCAAAGGTCTTAGGAGACAACGCAACAGGTAAGACAACGGTATTTGATGCATTTAACTGGTTACTGTTCGACAAAGATTCTTCTAATAAGAAAGACTTTGCTATCAAGACTTTAGTAAAGGGCAAAGAAGCTCACAACTTGGAACATGCGGTGGAAGCAACATTAATGGTAGCTAGTGAACCAATCACTCTTCGCAAAGTCTACAAAGAGAAATGGACTAAAAAGCATGGGCAGGCAACACAAGAATTTAGTGGTCATGTTACTGATCATTTTATTGACGAAGTGCCAGTCAGTAAAAAAGAGTACACGGCCAAAGTGAATGAAATCATTCAAGAGGATGTATTCAAGTTGCTTACTTCACCATCATTTTTTAACGAACAATTGAAGTGGCAAGACCGCAGAAGAACGCTGTTAGAGGTATGTGGTGATATTGCAGACGAAGAAGTATTTGAATCAACTCCAGCGCTCAGAGAACTACCGACAATACTTAAAAATAAGTCAGTTGAGGACTACAAAAAGATAGTCGCTAGTAAACGCAAGGCTATCAATGATGAACTTGAAATGATACCAGTACAAATCAAAGAAAATCACAACATGATGCCCGAGCTAACTATTGATGTTGAAGGTTTGAAGTCGCAATTAGTATCAATCGAAACTGAAATTGATGGTCAAAAGCAAATCATCTTTAACATCCAAAACGGCAAGGCGGTCACTGAAAAGGAACGTGATCTACAGCAATTAGAAAATGAAATGTCTCAAACGAAGAGAGATTATGAATTTTCATCACGTGAGGAAGTGTACAAGCTTGGTGCTCGCTTACAAGAAGAACGTGGAAATCTAGCAATCATGAATAAACCAGTGCAACAAGCTGAATACGAATTAAGTATGATGCAGAACACGCTTGAGCAAAACAAACAAGGCATTGCTACATCAGAACAAAATCTACAAACGATGCGAAATGAGTATCTATCTATTGAAGCAAGTAAATTTCAATATGAAGACAAATGCGAATGCCCAACGTGTAAACAATCATTACCAGTTGAACAGGTAGAGGAAGCCCGTAATAAAGCAGAGCAAACATTTAACCTAAATAGATCTAACCGTTTAGGTGAAATAAATCAACGCGGTAAATCACTAGTTCAAAGCAAAGATGAATTAATCGCAACTATCGAAAAGATTGAAACGGATATTGCAAACAAGCATGAAGAAATCGTTGCAAAGAACGCCGATTGCGACAAAAAGAAAGAACTAATAGCGAAACTCGAAGAACAGCTAAAAGCGCAAGAATCAGCTGTGAAAGACGTTTCAGAACTACCTGAATACCAACAAAAGCTATCTCAAAAATCAACATTACAACAAGAAATTCAACAGCTTAAAGAACATGCTTCACAAGCCGTACAAGACGTTCAAAAAGAAATTGATGTACTACAAGGTAAGAAGCAATCAATCAATGCAGGGCTATCACAGCATGCAAATATCAGCACTATTCAAAGCCGTATCACAGATTTAGAACAACGTGAAGAAATGCTGTCTAAAGAGTTCCAAGAGTTAGAAAGACATTTGTTCTTAACTGAAGAGTTCATTCGTGAGAAAGTTCGTATGCTCGAAGATCGTATCAACAGCAAATTCAAATATGCACGATTCAAATTATTTAAAGAACAAGTCAATGGTGGCCTTGAAGAAACATGCGAGACATTGTTCGAAGGTGTTCCTTACAGCTCTGGTCTAAACAATGCTGCCAAGATTAATGTCGGCATCGACATCATTAATACACTTTCAGAACACTACGGCATGAGAGCACCGATATTCGTTGATAACGCAGAAGCCGTTACACAGTTAATTCATAGCGATTCACAAACAATCAGCTTAGTTGTATCAGAGAAGGACAAACAGTTACGTGTAGAAGTACCAGGGATTGAATATAAGGAGGCAATGTAAATGACCATAAAAACAGTGACGTTTGATCCAAATAGTATTTTCTACCGAGAAGATTGTATCGTAATCAAATCGAGCGAAAATCTCGTAATACTTGCATTCCCATTTCATGAAGACACACCGAATTTCCATTTATCTATTGCTGATGCATTCAATTTAAGAAATGCACTTGATGATGTATTGAAACAAAAATTCTTAAATCCACCAATGGAGGTTATCTAATATGACAAACCAAGTAGCGATCATTCAAAAAGACATCACAGACAGCGTTAACAGTAAAATAGGTGAATTACAAAAAGAGGGGTTAGCAATCCCTCCTAACTATAACGCTAGTAATGCTTTAAAATCAGCATTTTTCAAACTGCAAGAAGTTAAAGATAAATCGGGTCGTCCAGCCTTAGAAGTATGTACAAAGGATTCTATTGCTAACTCATTACTAGATATGACAGTACAAGGGTTAAGTCCAGCTAAAACACAATGTTACTTCGTTGTGTATGGCACTCAGTTACAAATGACTCGGTCATATTTTGGTACTCAATCAGTACTTAAACGCTTAAGTAACGTGAAGGATATTTGGGCAAACGTTATTTATAAAGATGATGTATTCGACTATGAAAATTACCATGGACGTGAACGTTTAATAAGTCATAAAACAGCGTTTGAAAACCGTGACAAAGATATTTTAGGTGCTTACGCAATTGTTCAAACAATAGATGACGAAGAAATATTAACGATTATGACAAAAAAAGAAATTGAAGCTTCATGGGGGCAAAGTAAAACATCGCAAACTGTTCATAAAAAATTCCCACAAGAAATGGCAAAACGAACTGTTATCAATCGTGCAGCTAAAGCCTTTATCAATACATCAGACGATAGTGACCTTTTAATAGATTCGGTAAATCGAACAACAGAAAATGAATTTGAACCAACTCGAAAAGATATGGGTGACATTGAAGAAGTTAAGCGAGAAATCAACGAAAAAGCAAACCAAGAAATGATTGATATACCGCAAGCAACAGTCCAAGAAAAAACAAATCAATCAGAGCCGATTGAAGCTGAGTTTGTTGAACAGCAGGATATTTTTAGTGAACCACCTGCAGGAATGCAAACATCAGCAGATGGCCCAGGTTTCTAATGATTGAGATTCAAACTTTAGCGACAGGTAGTAAAGGTAACGCATACGTCATCACTGACGGCGTTACCAAGCTACTCATCGAATGTGGTATTACATTTAAAGCTATTCAAAAGGCTCTTAATTACGACACAAAAGATATTAAGGCATGTTTAATCAGCCATGAACATCAAGATCATTGCAAAGGTCTTAAAGGGGTTTTAACTGCCAGTATTGATTGCTATATGAGCGCAGGAACAAAAGAGGGTATTGGCATCGGTAGTGATCATCACCGTATCAAAACTGTAGAAAACAAAAAGATTTTCACAATCGGCACCTGGACCATATTACCTTTCGATGTCCAACACGATGTAAATGAACCATTCGGATTTTTACTACAAAACCAACAGGGCGATAAATTACTTTTCGCCACAGATACCTATTACATCAAATACAAGTTCCAGGGGTTAACTCATCTAATGATTGAGTGTAACTATTGCCAATCTGTACTGGATGGAAATGTCGAAAACGGAAAGATTCATCCATTCATGAAAAAACGTGTGATGAAATCTCATTTCAGCTTAGAAAATGTATTGGAATTTATGAAAGCTAATGACTTATCAAAAGTACAAGAAATTCACTTGCTGCATCTATCAGACAACAATGCAGATGAACAACTTATACGAAACGAGGTAGCAAAGGCTACTGGAAAGATGATTTTTATACCGTAAGGAGGTCCACGATGGCAGACATTACATGGATCAAACTCAAAACAGATATGTTTGAAAACGACAAAATTAAATTAATTGAAGCCCTTCCTGACGCAGACACAATCATCGTGATATGGGTTAAATTATTAGCAGCCGCAGGGAAGGCAAATGTGAATGGGTACATCATGCTAACTGAAAGTATTGCTATGAATGAGGAAGAAATGGCGACTATTTTTAACAGGCCATTAAACACCGTCAGATTGGCTCTACAGACCTTTAAACGTTACGGAATGATTGAGGTAGACAACGATGCATTCCGCATTAAGAACTGGGAGAATCACCAAAATATCGACGGCATGGAACGTGTTAGAAAACTTAATGCAGAGCGCAATAAAAAGTATCGAGAACGTAAAAAAATGATGGAATTACCTGGACCAAAAACGAATGACGATACACCTAACGTTAGCGTGACGTCACATGACGGTACAGATAAAGAACTAGAACTAGATATAGATTTAGAACTAGAAGTAGATAAAGAACTACAACAACAGAAAGTGGTCGGTGGTGGGTTACCAGATCCTAAATTCGCTGAAATTATAAATCTCTATCAAGGCGACCTTGGGCCATTAACTCCATACAAGTCAGAAGAACTCGGTTATGTATATGACGAACATGGTTATGAACTAACTCTTGAAGCTACAAAGGAAATGTTAAGTGCTCAGGATGTTAATAAGCCTATTAAATACATCGAAAGTATCTTGCTGAAATGGAAGCGTCAAGGTGTTACAGATTTACAAACCTTAAACAACTATCGTAAACGAGGTGAAAACAATGGCAATCTCCATGCGAGAAGTAATGGTCAATCTGCAAGCCAAAACGGAAATGATCCGTTCGCAGGGTATAGCTCCAATTGAGTATGAGTGTGAGAAGTGCAATGACGTTGGTAGCTACATTGTAAAAATGAAGCGTGGTTACTTTATCAAAGGTGTTGAGCAAGAAGAAGAAATCTATCAAGAGTGCGAATGTAGTAAGCAAAAGAAAATTAATCGATTAGTCGCTTCATCTGCCATTACAGACGAGTTTCAGAAGATGGGCTTTGGTAATTATCAAACTGATGGCAAAGACGTTGTCGTGCAGAAAATGAAAGATACAGCCTATCAATACTATGACTCTTTTAATGATATTAGGGAAAGTCGTCAAAATAGCATTGCTTTAATCGGTCAACCTGGTGTCGGTAAAACGCATTTACTAATGGCAGTGGCTAACAACTTGATTACGAGAAAAATGATTCCTGTTATGTATTTTCCTTATGTTGATGTGATTAAAGAAATGCAAGCTAATCAACTTGCTAAAGAACACGTAATAACTGAGAGAGCAAAAAGTGTAGCTGTTTTATTTATAGACGACTTATTTAAACCGTCTGGCAATAAACCACCTTCATCTTGGCAGCAAGAAAAGATGTACGAGATTATCAATCATCGGTATTTAAATTACAAACCGATGCTGATCAGTAGTGAATTAGGTTTTGGTGAGTTGGTCACAATCAACGAAGCGCTAGGTAGTCGATTATTCGAAATGTGTGAAGGGTATGCCGAGCATGTACAAAAAGATGTTCGATTGAATCATCGGACACGGAAGATATTTGGAGGGAAATGAGAATGAGCAAACAAATGAGTCGAACAGAATTTCATGAGTTTTACCCAAAAAGTTTGGGTGCGAAAATGATCATTACTGGTTTAGCTACATTGGTGGAGGATGAAATGAAAACACCTCATGAAGCAATAGAAATCGCTAGATTATGTGGCCAAGAAACATTCCATGCTTTACTTGAACTGAAAAATGAGGTGTCTAAATGAGCGAGAAAACAATGAAACCAACATACATGGGATTTGACGGACAAACACCATACAGCGTTATCGGATGGTTTGTAGATGGTGTGATTAAGTATAAAACGGTTTGTTATGAGGCAGAAGAACACAATGATGTATTAGCTATGTATCACAACAAAATCGGCTTATACGGTAAGCGTGACGGTTATACGGTGCAATATTTTAATGTTGAGGAGCGTGTGGCGTGATGAAAAAATGGACAGTTTCAGTTGATGAAGAGATTTGGAACAACAATGAATTTTTCGAATCTAAAGAAGAGGCAATTAAGTATGGCAAAGAACGTTATGAAGAAATGATTGAAGAGACAGGTTGGGACCAGGAAGGTATATATCAAGCTGTAATATTTGTTGGTCAAGTTGAGGTTTTTACACCTAGCGTTCAAGTAGACGACATTATCGAAGTAGCACAAGAACAGGCATACGATCATGGCGGAGAATATGCAGAAGGCTATTTGAATGATGTTAGTGGTGCAGCAATAAGAGATTTGGAGAATTTGATGAATAACACTCTTTTAGAATGGATTGAAAAACATAAAGTGAAAACTAATTTCTATCAAATAGTAAATGTTGAAGAAATCAATTTCCCTTTGCCGAAGGTAGAAAAAATATGACCACAAAACAAATCAAACGCCAACATGTAATTAATGAATTGCGAAAATTAGGAATTATCGAAATCAAAGGCGATCCAATTGAGTTGCTAGATTACGAGGTTATTCGTAGCGCTTTGGTGGTTAAGCGTGCGGTGGAGAGTTGATGGTAGAAGAATGTTGTGTAATAGAAGGATGGTGCAAAACACATATGGCAAATTCTATGTACTCAGAAGAACGTTTATTAAGTGAAATAAAATATTCAAAAATGGAATCAAAGGAACTTGCTGAAATTTGCTTAAAACATATTAGCCTTTATAAAAAACGTAAAAACAGAGCAAAGGAAATGATTAAAGATATTTCAGAACGTGTTCTTTCAGGTTATCCTATCACGATTAAACAAAAAATGATTCTAGTTCAAGAGGTCGCGAAAATAGAAGGTTCTACAAGAAAGGGGAAATAATAGTGGGTGAAATAACAACAACAATGAAAGATACATTAATTCGTATTCATGGTGAATTACCAAAAAACATTGAACATGAAGCACGTGCATGCATGATAAATACTTTGTTAGGAGAAAGTTTTTGTGGAACCTTTAAGCATACTTACGATTATCGTAGTGAAGCTTTACAGTTCGTTAAACATTTAGAAACAACATATGACGTTCCAGTAGTGGAAAACAAGAAAGAAAAGTATTTTATGTTTAATACAAATTCAATGCTGATTGATTCAATATACTATGGCATTTCAGCTAAATTACACTATTTAGAATAATGTGCATCACGACCATAAAGCAAAGAGGAGGACTAACCATGAACATGAAAAGAAACGGTATTTTAGTCGACAATCCTGCAGCGAGAGTTAAACGAACAAGAGTGAATCATCGGAAACAAGTAGAAGTTCGAAAATATAAAAAGTATTCAACGTGGAGAAAGTTTGAGAACGGATTGATTGCTTGGACTTCAACTCCTCATACATTCAAGAATCGCAGGCAACTTCTTAATGATGGATGGGTATTACAAGAGGTTTGGGAAATGAAACAGGCGATTTATGAAGCGCAAATTAGTTAGGGGTGGAGTTATGGAATCAGACTTTGTAAAGTATCCTATTCCTGAACAAAAAGGGTACTACGCAGATAAGCGAGGGAATATCTATTCACGTTGGATAAACAAAGGGAAAAACGGATTAGTGATTGGTGATGATTTCAAAAGATTACGTTGTTCCGTTAGTAAGTCAGGTTATATAGGTGTCACTTTCAGAAGAAATGAAAAGAGAATTTTGGTGCACAGACTGATTTATCAAATGTTTAAAGGAGAAATACCAGAAGGAGTGGTAGTTCGGCATTTGAATGACAATCCTTCTGACAATCGCATAGAAAACCTAGAAATAGGCACCCAATCAGATAACATGAAGGATTGCGTAAGAAACGGACATCATAAAACAAACCGTAAAATTAAGACAGAAGATCAAGTGAAGATAATAGAGTTAAAGAAGAATCACACTTGGAAAGAAGTTGCATTGATTTTCGGAGTCAACGAGAAAACCGTGAGAAACCATGCTGCTGAATTCAAAGAAAGAAGGAGAGTTAAATTTGAATACTTCAAATCTTATAGGACGCCTAACAAAAGAGGTTGAGTTACGACATACTGCAACTGGTGTAGCTACAACAAGATTTACTTTAGCTGTTAACAGACCATTTAAATCACAGGACGGCGAACAACAAGCTGATTTCATTAACTGTATTGCTTGGCGAAAACAAGCTGAGAACATTGCCAAACATTTAAGCAAGGGTTCATTAGTTGGCGTTACAGGAAGGATACAAACAGGTTCTTATGAAGGAACAAATGGACGTGTATACACAACTGAGGTTGTTGCAGATAGCGTTCAGTTTTTAGAGCCTAGAGGGTCGCAGGACAGCTCAAACGGACAAAGTAATGCAAATACTCAAACGCAACAGCAAAACTCGTCACAGGGGCAATATGGAACGAATAACCAACAGCAAACACGAGTTGAAGAAGATCCGTTTGCTAATAATGCAGGGCCGATTGAGGTTGATGATTCAGATTTGCCGTTTTAAGGTAGGGTGTTGTTTAAGAATATCGTGCAGTATTTTTTTGAAAAGAGTAACCAAAATCAATTGACTATTTCATTTAAAATGATACCATTTGATTAAGGTAACTTTAATCAAAAAGGGGCAGATTGTATGACGTTATTAAAAATGACAAAAACAAAGCTGAAAGAGATGTACATTCAAAAGTTATATGAAATAGAGACACTATTGTACTCGCTAGAAGAGCAAAGTATTCCAGTAACAACTGAACTCATCTTTAACTCAAATTACTTAGAAAGTCGTTCGCATAAAAATCCGAATGATTTTGGTCATAAGTCTATGAAAAAAGAGAACTACGCATTAGATATTGAAAAATTTCAGTCTTTTATAGATGTACTTGAAAAAATAAAACAAGAATATGAAAAAAGTAACCAAAATCAAAAGGGTTTTGAAGACTCAGAAAAAAGTAACTCAATTCAAAAAGAGATTGAAAAGAGTAACCAAATTCAAACTCAACGTGGTGGTAAAAGAGTTGGTGCTGGGCGTAAAGCGTTTGGGATAACTAAAAAAGTTTCATTAACTCTTACTGAAGATGATTGGAGTGAAATTGAAAACTTAATTAAAGATGGATCTAACCAATCAAAGGTTTTAAGAAGCCTTATAGAAAAGGGATTGAAAAGTTAAAGTTACTGCAATTCGAACATTAAGTGAAACAGAAAAGGAGAATGAAAATGACAAACAAATATTTCGAGGTACGAGATCCTTATTACGCACTTATTAAAGCTGAAAATGAAGTTGTTGCAAAAAATTTTTACGTGAAAGCGGTTAGTGATTTTGAAGGCGTAAATCCATTCGAACAGATTAAAGAAGTACCTGCTGATTATGCGATTGTAAGAACTAGTCGTGTGTTAGGTGAAGATGGTCAAGAGCTTATGCCGATAGATGAAGTTTTAGAAATGCTAAGAAGTGATGAAGCAACGGTGCTAATCTTTGATGGCTCATTGTAAAAATTAAATGAACAGGGGCATCTTCTTATGAAAATAGGGCATTACGTTGGAACGGGGCTTCTACCATATGGAATGCGGTAAGCAAGATAATGATCGTATTAAATTACGGAATCTTGAAATTAAAGAAAATACAGCTTGGTTAAAAGACCACAATCGAAAGATAAATGAACAGCTAAAACAGGAGGACAAACTATGAATCTAAAAAAATTATTCGAGGCACAGAGAGAGCTTGATGCTTATATTGAACAGCAACATCCAGTACAACCAGGCGAGGACAGATTGAGTAAAAAGATTCTAGCTCTGTTAGTTGAATTAGGCGAATGCGCTAATGAATTTAGAGGATTCAAATTTTGGAGTAATGACCAGGAGCCGAGAAGGAGAATATACGGAACAAGCAGACTTGTAGTAGTTAAAGAACCACTCTTAGAAGAATACGTCGATTGCCTTCATTTTATTTTGAGTATTGGGAATGACCTTAATGCAGTTTCAACAGCTTTAAATTTCTTCAATAAGTTTTCTGCAGATGAAAACGTCGATGTATTAAAACAATTCACTGACGTATATGAAGCTGTTGCTGTGTTCTCGTTAAATAATTGGAGTGTAGGCAATTATAGCAAAGCTTTAATAACTATTTTGCAATTAGGTCACAAACTAGGCTTCTCAGAAACCCGAATCGAACAAGCCTACTGGGAAAAATACGAGATCAATAAGCAACGTCAACAAAACGGTTACTGAGGTGAGATGATATGGAACTAACGCACGACGAACGTGAAGGAATGATTGATACGCTCGAAGTTTTTGGAAAGTATCCTCGGGGTGTTTACGAAAACTTTTGCGATGAGCGTTTGACAGAGGAATATAACCGAACAGTGGGGGTAGTGGTTTGAGAAGAGCAATCAGAACTACTCCAAAAAGCAAATCACACGCTAATCGTGGTGCACACCTTGAAAGATTAGTTGATATGACTAATATGCAATATAGACGACAACATAAAGCTGATATTCGAAAAGTACCTACGCCGATTAAAATAATGAGTGTTAAAGGTAATCGAGTGAATGGTGTTAAGCAAAAGGCTGAATGGGTTGATTATGTTGGGATTTATGAAGGACAAACTATCATTTTTGATGCTAAAGAAACAGCTTTAGAGAGTTTTCCACTTAAAAATATACACAAACATCAATACGAATTGTTACAGTCATGGCATTCACAAGATGCAAAATCATTTATACTAATCAGTTTTTCTAAGAAACAATATGAAACATTCCTATTATGGTTTAGTGATTTATATTGGTGGTGGAATAGAGCTGAAAAAGGTGCAAGAAAGTCAATTCCATATGCCTGGATTAAAGAGCAATGCCGACAAGTAAAATCGAAAGATGGTTATGTACTGGATTATTTAGATTCCTTAAAGGGGTGATTAAATGAGTGGATGGCATGAAAAACGTTGCCGAAAAGTCGTTAAAGCATATACAGAGTTCGGATTGAAGAAAAAAATAAAGGACAATGAAACCCACGGGTGGAAGCAACTCGGAGAAATTAAAACAGAGAACTCCAACAGTGGAGCATACGCAGCTTTGATGGAGATGGAAATAGAAAGAAAGGTGAAACACGCATGAATACCACTTCAAACGTGGTCACCTTATTAAAAACTATAGTGGAAACTCAAAAGACGGTTCGCACAAACCGTCTTGTCCCATTAATAAAACAACTTACTAAATTATACGCACGACAAAACGAAAAGATTCACTCTCAACAAAAAACAATTGATGATTTAAATAAAAGATTTCAACGAGCGCAAACGAAGGCAGATAAACGATTAAAACGACTGAATGAACTGGAGGGAAAATGATGGCTAAAGAACCTTATTACATTCTTTTTACGGATGATGAACAGGATGTTAATTTAGATTTTAAACTATCCCAAGTGAAGACATTTGATAAGATGTGGCAGGAAGGTCACTCCGTAGCAACAATAGCCTTTAAAATCAAAAGAAAGAAAGTAGAAATAGCTTTGTTGGCAATGGATAGAGAAATGTTAGGTGCTATCAAACCACGTACTGGAGGATTGAACGGATCCATACCATTTGTAAATCCAAATACTAAAATAGTTGTGGGGGCATGACTTTTGAGATTAAAAGAATTAGAAATTGATAGCGAAAACAACCTTATTCTTGATATAATGGAAATACCTAAAAGTTGTGTGATAGTAGTTTGTGAAGGAAAAGCAAAACTTGCTGAATTACCTCCATTCGCTGAAACAAAGATCTATACGCACCAAGGGAAAGTACAGCGAGTTAAGTGGGATGAGGGGGAAGTGTTTTGAATTTGGAAGAAATTATGTTGAGTTTAGAGGGATTTATGAAAGACTACGGATTGCCGATTATTCAATCTTTGATTAGTCCAATCATTGCAGGAACTTTAGTGTGGTGGTTGACGAATAGAAAAGCTAATAAGGCTGAAGTAAACAATTTATTACGCCAAAAAAATGAGATAAAGAACTCCCTTGAATCAATTGTAAATCATATAAAATCAATGAATCGTAAATTGGAATATGGTACTGAATTATCAAAAGCTATTGAAGAGATGAAAAATGGTTATTTCGATGAATACAAGACAGAATTTCAAACTGACAATGAATATCTCTGTCTAGAAGAATATAAAAAATATCGTATAATAAACTCTAAGGAAATTTCGGAATTAAAAAAATACGTTGAAGACGAATATCATAGATTTAAAACTCTTTCAATTAATTTACTCCCTCCCGACATTCATAAAGAGGTCAATAAGATTGCAATTAGAAATTATGCTCAATTAGATACTTTGGAATACGAAGAACTAATTAAAAAATTAAAATAATTAGTCCCACCAGCAAACTGGAGGACAACATTTGATAACGGTTAAATCCGTGTCATTTGTTGTCCTCTTTTTTATTTATCTAGGAGGCGATATACATGCAAAGTGAACTTCAAATAAAATGGGTCTCACGTGCTTCAGAAATCGAGAATGCAAGAACGGGGATTAATACTAATGAAAAGAAGAAAGAACGTCTCACGAAGCAAGAGATAGAGGAATTGATGGGTGTACACGGACCACGTTATGAAAAACGCGGTAGAGTTATACGACAGAAGTAGGGGTGGAATTTATGGCCAAGAAAGATTTTGCTTTTGAATATAAACATATGCAAATTATTAAACATGCAATGCAACACTATCTGCAACGTGAAGGTGCCAGCTCTCAAGATTTAGTCTCAGAGAACGCATTACTTAACCGAGTTGAAAATTACATCAAGGAACAATTTCCTTTTATACGAAAATAGATTGGAGTGATAGCTTTGCTACTTGCTGATACTGTAAACAAAGTAAATGAAATGATTAAAGATTATATGATGATGAAAAGAGAAGTCGATAGATTAGAACAAATAATTTTTGGTTATTCCGTACCTATGATTAACTGGGGGGTTGCTCAATACGGAATGGATGCAGCAATGCCTAAAGGTTCAAGTGGAAAGAGTCAAGCCGAATTAAAGCAAATGGATCTTCGTGAACGTAAGCAACATAATCGACTTTTGATACTTCGAGCCCAAGTAACGATATTGGAAAGTTATACTGATAGTTTTTCAGATTTACCGACAAATATAATTTATGATCGTTTACTTGACGGATGGACTTATAGAACAATTGCTGAAGAATTGAATGTAGGAGTTACTTATGTGAAAGAGCGTAAACACCATATTATTGATGTAATTGTAAGCGCACGAAAAGCACAAAACGCACAAAACGCACAAAACGACTACTTTTTGCAACTAGATAAAAACGTAGTGTAAACTGGGAGGTAGGTCGGCGCGTTGAATCTCTCTTGACGGGTGGAATACATCGGGCATGTGGGACATGTACGAAAAACCACCCTGAAAGATGTAAAAAGACCGACCGACCCAAGAAGACAATTTCTTAAACTTATACTTCGCTAAAATGGAGTACATTCTGCCTTTAAAACCTATTCTTAAATGAGTGGGTTTTTTAGATTATCTTTTTATTGTAATATTAAGATATCTAAGGAGGGGTATTATGAAAAGAGATATGGAATTAGTGAGAGAACTGTTAATCCTGATTGAAGAAAATACAAATCCTGGAGAATTAATAGTTCCTGGGAATATGGATAGAATAACAGTGGCGGGGCATTTGAAAATTATGGATCAAGCAGGATTAGTAGAAAATCGTACTAGATGGGCTTCTGATGAACCATTTTGGATAAATGCAGGATTGACTTGGGAAGGTCATGATTACTTAGATGCAATCAGGAATGATACAGTATGGAATAACGTGAAAGTGAAAACAAAAGAAAAAGGTTTACAACTTGCTGAGTTATCATTTGGTATATTAAAAGATTACGCCAAATCAGAAGTGAAAAACTTATTAGGATTACAATAGTCTGTTTAGCATCCTTCGGGATGTTTTTTATTTTACTCTGACACAAACGAATGCCTAGCTAACCAAAACCCTTATTGGATGGCGTTCGTTTGCGTGAGAGTGAAATATATCGATTATCAAATATGTAATATACTTGCTTTTCGTAATTGCTTATAGTGGTTGTGGGAGGTGAGAAGATGATATTTAGCTATGAAGATTTTAAAAAAAATGCCCAAGATCGCACTATGTATAAATTCAATCAATTCAATAAACTAGTGACTTTTCTTGAAGAACTGTATGACGTTGAACAATTGAAAGGTTTATATTACAGAAACTATCCAACTGATAAACCAAAACAGCTTATCTTTTTTTGGCCTACTAGTATATTAACTGTTGATTTAACAGAAGAAGGCTACAAATTCGAAGAAATTAAAGGTGAAGTAGTGAAAAAAGATTTGATAATAAGCAAACATTCATATAGAAAGACAAATTTAGTGCTATCTTTTGGCAATGGAGAATCACTGACATTTGATAATATTGAAGATTCAAACGCTGATTGGTGTGAAGATTATTCAATTGATATTAAAGAAATCTATAAAATGGTATAAATAATTTTTAAGCATCCTTATGGGTGCTTTTTATTTTGATTAAATTAAGCAGTTAGCATAATGAGGTGAGGCCATTGATTGAGAAGAAGTTAAATCCTAAGCAACGTGCCTTTGCGGATTATTATATTGAGTTAGGAAACGCTGAGGAAGCCGCATTAAAGGCTGGTTACAGTAAAGCTTATGCGAGAGGTAAAGCTTACACACTGTTGGCAAATGTCGGCATTAAAACGTATATAGAGCAACGTATGGAAGAATTACAGTCGGAACGTATTGCAGACCAGACAGAAGTGTTGCAGTACCTAACAAGCGTTATGCGTGGGGAAATAGAGGACGAGCAGTTGTTAGTTGTTGGTGATGGTGACTTCGGCTCTAGCGTGGAAAAGCACAATAAAGTTGCAGATACATCTAATCGAACAAAGGCTGCTGAATTACTTGGTAAGCGTTATAGCATGTGGACTGATAAAGTGAAACATGAAGGAGCTATTCCGATTGTAATTGAGGATGATGTAAGTGAGTAATGTAAAACGCATATCGCTTCAGAAAACGATTGGTAAAGGTTACGCAGATTTTTGGAATTTTAAAGGCCGTTATCGAGTGTGTAAAGGCTCTCGTGCTTCTAAAAAGTCTAAAACAACTGCAATTTACTACATTACTCAACTCATGAAACATCCTAAAGCGAACTTATTGATTATACGCAAGACTTTTCGGACACTAAAGGATTCTTGTTTTGCTGAGTTACAATGGGCTGTATCAGCGCTAGGTGTAGAAGAACATTGGCAAGTGAAAGAATCACCTTTAGAAATGACCTATTTACCTACAGGGCAGAAAATATACTTCCGTGGTCTAGATGATCCGTTAAAAGTAACGTCCATTACAGTTAAAAATGGCGTACTTTGTTGGATGTGGATTGAAGAGGCATACGAAATTCTTAGTGAAGATGACTTTAATATGTTGGATGAATCAATACGTGGTACAGCGCCGGAAGGTTTATTCAAACAAATAACGCTTACTTTAAACCCGTGGAATGAAAAACACTGGATAAAGAAGCGTTTTTTTGATGCTGAAAATGACAGGGATATCTTAGCAAAGACAACCAACTACCTATGTAACGAGTTCTTGGATGATGCGGATAAGCGTGTATTTGAACGTATGAAGCGTGACAACCCAAGACGTTATCAAGTAGCTGGTCTAGGTGATTGGGGTATCGTAGACGGTCTTGTGTTCGAAAATTGGGAAGAGAAAGTATTTGATAAAAATAGTATATTGCAACGTTCAACTGCTAAAACAGCATTCGGACTCGACTTCGGTTACACAAATGACCCAACAGCATTCTTTGCCGGTATTGTTGATGAAGTAGCAAAAGAAATTTATGTATTCGATGAGATTTATAAAGAAGGCATGAGCAATCAAATGATTTACAACGAGGTTGAACGTAAGGGGTTCAAAAAGGAACGAATACGTGCCGATAGTGCGGAGCCAAAGAGTATAGACGATTTATATAACTTTGGATTGCAGAATGTTAGACGTGCTCGAAAAGGCCCTGACAGTATCAATAATGGAATCCAAACAATTCAAGATTTCAAAATCATTATCCATCCATCATGTGTAAACTTTTTAACGGAGATTACAAACTACACTTGGGCACAGGATAAATTCGGTAAGAAATTAAATAAGCCAGTTGATGACTTTAACCATTTGATGGATGCTATGCGTTATGCGTTAGAGGACATCAAAGGAGACACATTCAGCTTTGATTAGAGAGGTGATAACATGAGCTATTTCCCATTTCAAGGGGCTAAAACAGAAACAGACAGACTCAACGAAATCGTTGCAGATGGTGCTAAAAAGATAATTAGTAACCTGCAAATACTAGAAAATGAAATTAAGAAGTTTAAAGCATCTTCAAAGCTTCAATGGATGTTAACAGGTGAACAGTATTACGAAGGCGAGCAAGATATCTTAAAGCGCAGACGCATGGTGATAGGTGATGGTGGGAGACTAGAGGAAGCCACGAACCTTCCTAACAACAAACGGCTAGACAATCAATATTCAATTTTAGTTGACCAAAAAGTTAACTATCTATTAGCTAAGTCGTTAACTATTGAATCGAAAAATGAACAATATCAAAAGATGCTACAGGAAGTATTGAACAAACGATTCCACCGTACTTTAAGAAATTTAGGTCTAGACTCATTAAACGGCGGTATTGCATGGCTGTATATCTATTACAATGAGCGGAGTGAGTTGGCATTTAAACGATTTCCTCCTAATGAAATATTACCGATTTGGAAAGATGCTGATCATACTGAATTAGAATCCGTTTTGCGAATATACATTGTCAGTTCCTATGAAGGTGATAAAGAAGTTATTACCGAAAAGGTTGAGCATTACACTGTCGAAGGAATTGAACGATTTGTGTGGGAAAATAACCGACTTATACCTGATGTTGAGCTAGGTGAAACCGCAGCATATGTAACTACTGAAGACAACGAAGGGAATGCAATCAGTCTTAACTGGGAACGCGTACCACTAGTACCTTTCAAATATAATCACAAAGAAATACCACTTATTAAACGAGTTAAGAGCTTACAGGATGGTGTCAATGAAATCCTTTCAGACTTCGATAACAACATGAAGGAAGATGCTCGTAATACTATTCTAGTGCTTCATAATTACGATGGTACTAATCTAGGTGAGTTTAGACGTAACCTTTCACAGCTTGGTGTAGTTAAAGTTCGTTCAGCTGATGGAAGTAAGGGTGGAGTTGATACGCTGACAGTTGAAGTTAATTCAACTAATTACGAATCCATACTCACTTTATTCAAGAAAGCTTTGATTCAAAATGGTCGTGGGTACGATGCTAAAGACGATCGTATGGGTAACAATCCAAATCAAATGAATATCCAGTCTATGTATTTGGATATTGACCTTGATGCTAATGGGATTGAAACCGAATACCAGGCAAGTTTTGAAGATTTGTTGTGGTTCGTCAATAAACATCTTGTGAACACAAAAAAAGGTGATTATGAGGGTGAGCAAGTAGATATCATCTTCAACCGCGACATACTCATCAATGAAACAGAAGCAATAGATAACGTAGTTAAATCAATGCCAATTCTGTCTGACGAAACACTAGTGGCCCAGCATCCATGGACTAAGAACGTTCAACTTGAACTTGATCGCAAGAAAAAGGAACGTGAGCAAGAACAGAAAGAATTTGACTCATATAATGGCAACTTTCCTGGACAATCGGGTGGTGTTGTAGATGTCAAAGAGTAGGGAGTACTGGCAAAAGCGGTTCGAACTATTGTTAGAGTCTCAACTTGACGAGAGTGAAGACTATTTAAAAGGTCTTGAAGAAGTCTACCGTTATATTTTGGATGAAATCGAAAAGGATGTTCTTAAGTGGTATTCACGCTTTGCTAAGAACAATGAAATATCATTAGCTGAAGGTAGACGATTACTTAGTTCTGATGAGTTAAGAGAGTTTCATTGGGATGTAAATAGGTACATCGAAATTGGAGAACAGAATGCAGTGAATGGTTCTTGGATGAGGCAACTTGAAAATGCATCTTCTCGTGTCCACATAAGCCGTTTAGAGTCTTTAAAGCTTCAGCTACAACAACAAGTGGAAGTACTGTATGGACAGCAAATTGAAGGCGTAGAACGCTTGATGCAAGAAACATATCAAGGCGCTTATTATCAAACAGCATTCGAGATCCAGCGAGGATTTAATGTTGGTTTCAGTATGCAAACGTTTGATAACAGGCAATTACAACAAGTCATATCAAAGCCTTGGACTACTGATGGATTAACCTTTAGCGATAAGATTTGGAAAAACAAAAATGAACTAGTGCAAACACTACAAACTGAACTTACACGGTCAATTGTTCGTGGAGAATCACCAGATAGGATGATTTCATTCATTCAAAAGAAAATGAAATCATCAAAAGATAACGCCGCGCGGTTAGTAATGACTGAATCGGCTTTTTTTGCGTCTGCAGCTCAAAAGGACACATTTAAAGAGTTAGATGTTGAACAATATGAGATTGTTGCAACATTGGATGGCAAGACAAGCTCTATTTGCCAGGACCTTGATGGTATGGTGTTTCTGATGAAAGATTATGAGGGAGGTATAACAGCGCCCCCTTTCCATCCTTGGTGTAGGACTGTAACAGTGCCTTACTTTGATGATGATTTTGGTTCTCGTATAGCAAGAGGTTTAGACGGCAAGACGTATTATGTACCATCGAATATGACTTATAAACAGTGGTATAAACAATTCGTGGTTGATAAGCACGGTCAAGAGTATGTGGAAGTCTTGCAGAAGAAAGACGCGAATTTATCAAGCGATAAAAATCAGTATGAAAAATATAAAAAGATTTTCGGTAAAGAGTTGGGTGCAAAAAGCTTTGTTGAGTTTCAAGATTTGAAGTATACTAATGGTAATAAGTGGGATGCTTTAAAAGTACAAAAGAAGACTACTTTAAACTCACTAGATTATCGCGATTCTTTTTATGGCATTTTCGGGAATAAAGAAGTTAGAGAATGGTATATATCACATGATAAAAATATAGTGAATAAACTAGACAAAACTAAAAGTATTAAAGAGCAAGCTATCCAAGCACATTCATTGAGAAACAAATATAGAACTGAAGCACGCTTGATGATGAGTGATAGAGCAGGGGCTGAAAACTTAAATGAAACTCGCCCGAATCAAACACTAGAAGAACTGTTAGCTCACAAGAAAAACAAGTACGGTCTTAGCGAAATGGAAGCATATAAGGATATAATTAGGAGCTCGCAAACTACAAACAAGAAAGTTAATAAATCTTTGGGATTGGAGGAATGAACATGATTGAATACAACATATGTAATCAAGCAGATGAAAATATCTTTGAAAAACAATGTCTAGCGTTGGAAAAGAACATTCCAGAGATAGTTAAACAAGATTTAGTAGTTGATGTTGATAACAGTAAAATCCAAAATTATAAACTTGGTACCTCTTTAGTAACAGTCTGCAATGATTATTATGAGAATGCAGTATATGTGAAATCTGAAATAGACTTAGAACAGTTTTTTGATTAAGCACTTCCAACCGATTTGGTAGGGAGTGCTTTTTATTATGCTCAAATTTCGTCTTTTTCGCTCTCGCAGACGTTAAAGAACGGGTTGCAATACCTATCGTGTCGTTACACGCAAAAAACGAATTAGGAGGATGTAGATATGAAAAAAGAAGATTTAGTCGCATTAGGTTTAACAGAAGAACAAGCAGATAAAGTAGTTGCAGGTTACGGAGCAATGATTCCTAAAACTCGCTTTGATGAAATAAACACTGCAAAAAAACAACTCGAAACCGATTTAACCTCACGAGATCAACAGCTTGAGGAATTGAAGAAAGTTGATGCTGCAGGACTACAAGTAAAAATCACAGAGCTTCAAACAGCTAATACAGAAGCTAAAAAGGCGTATGAAAAGCAACTGAAGGATGTACAGTTGTCGAGCGCCATTAAATTAGCACTGACTGGTAATGCTCAGGATGCTGAAATTGTTGCAGGAATTTTAGATAAATCAAAAATTGAGCTAGATGAAAATGGTTTTATCAAAGGCGGATTAGACGATCAGTTGAAAACACTGAAAGATTCTAAACCGTTTTTGTTTGTTTCCGAAAAGCAAGAATCACCACCAGGCTTTAAAGGTTTTACTCCTGCTGATGGTACTGGTGGAGGTAGTAACCATATTGATATTGGTACGAATTTCGCGAAAATGGCAAACGAAAAAGTTGCAAATAGTAATAACGAAAATAATCCGTGGGGATAAAAGGAGGAAATTATTATGCCATATGTAACAGCTTCGAAAACGGCAGATCGTATTAATTTTTTAGCATCTTCAAAAGCACAAGCATTCACTTATCAAGTTAGTGATGTAGGTGTAACAGCAGACGCAAATGGTAAGAAGATTGTAAAGGCGGGTACTATTCTTCCTGCGAATGATGCAACTGCAAAAGGAATTCTTTACACAGATGTAGACGTAACAAATGGACCACAACCAGGTTCTTTAATTATAGAAGCATACATTCTTGAAGCGCGTCTACACACTGCACCTATTGCAGCAGCAAAAACAGCTTTAACAAAAATCACATTTCGCTAATAGCGAAAATTAGGAGGTAATTGAATATGCCAGATGTATTAGAATTATTCAAATCAGAAACAGTTCTTAATTATTTAAAAGAACGCCAAGTAAAACCACTTCTAGGTGAAACATTATTCCCGGAAGTAAAACATGACACATTAGATTTTAGCTACCTAGTGGGGGCTAGTTCATTGCCTGTTGTAGCATCTGTGCATGCATTTGATACAGAGGCTGAAATCGGCTCTCGTGAAGCTTCAAAACAAGCGTTAGAAGCTGCTTACGTCAAACGAAAAATGCAGATCACTGAAAAGGATTTGATGGCATTACAATTCCCACGTAATGTCGGCGAACAAACATATCTGACAGGTCGAGTATTTAATGATATCGATACTTTAGTTGCTGGTGTTAAAGCGCGTGTTGAATTAATGCGTATGGAGGCTTTAACTACAGGAAAAGTTACATTAAATGAAAACGACTTAAATATGTCTGTTAATTATCATGTACCAACTGAACATCAGGAATCATTATCAGGTACAGCTTTATGGACTGCCGACACGGCAGATGTTATCGGTGATTTAGAACGTTGGCAGGACTCATTAGATGAAAAGGCTACTCGTGCTTTAACATCAACTAAAATTCTTACTCAAATCTTACGTAACTCAAAAATCATTGGCTACTTATTTGGGAAAGATTCAGGTCGTATTCCAACTCGTGCGGATCTAAACGCATTCTTGCTGCAACACGACTTGCCAACAATCGCAGTTTACGATTCTAAGTACCGTAAGCAAAATGCAAATGGTACTTATACGACTAGCCGTTATTTTGGTGAAAATAAATTCGTAATGTTTGGTGATAGCACTCTTGGCGAAACACTTTACGGCCCGACACCAGAAGAAAGTCGGATGATACGAGAAGGTGCAGAAGTATCGAATGTAGACAAAGTAATTGCAATGGTTTATGAGGAAGGTAAAGATCCAATCTCTACTTGGACTAAAGCGGCAGCTACCGCAATTCCGTCATTCCCGGAAGCAAATAACGTATTCCAAGCTCAACCGATTGCATAAGAAAGGGTGAATCGAAATGACGAAACAATTACAAGTTAAAATTCAAAATAGTATTTTCCCTATTCGTATTAATGAAGCTCGTTACCACAATGGTGATGAGCTTATTGTAGATGAAAAGGACTTATCAAATAATGTGATGGAAATCATTCAAGTGTTTGAAGTTCAAACGCCACAAGATCCACCGTTAAATCAAAATGGAGATAGTGGTAATGATGGGCACGATGATGAATTAGAAGCATTGAAAGAAAAAGCCAGTGAATTAAAAATCAAAGGCTATACCAAAATGACGGTTGAAGAATTACAAGCCGCTATCAATGAGAAACTTGCTACAGAAAGTGAGTGATCGCTATGTTAGAAGAGGTTAAAGAGCGATTAAGAGCCATTGGTCTTTCAGTGACGATGGAAGAAGATTTTTTATTAGGTTTCATCATCGATAAAGTGACTAGCCATATAAATACACAAACAAATCTTAGTAATATCCCAGTTCCACTACACCATATAGCTATTGATATGTGTGTAGGGGAATTTCTACTTATGAAAAAGAGTATGGGACAACTTATCATTGAAACTCTTGATTTTGGACTGATTGCAAAGACTGTTCAAGATGGAGATACGACGGTTACTTATGCAATTGATGATAATAACTTGACGGCGGAAGCTCAATTTGATGCATTCATAAGTTACTTAAGGCATGAGGGTTTTGATTATATAGCTTACAGGGTGATTAAATGGTGAATGCTAGAAGGCGTGCTGTTGAGTCACTGTACAAAGGTGAATGCACAGTAAAAGAGAAACAAAGCATTAAGGATCCTATTACACACATAACAAGTACCAAAGAAGTTTCAGTTCTCGAAAATCAAAAGTGTAAGCTATCCTACGAAAAGCAAACGTCATCAACCAAAACAACTGCACCAGCCATCATTGCGCAAACAACAAAGTTATTTATTGCACCTGAGATAGAAGTTAAGCCAGGTTCAAAAATCATTGTCACTCAAAATGGCCGTACCATTGAGTATAGTCGAAGTGGAGAGCCTGCCATATATATGGATCATCAAGAAATTGCGCTTGAGCTATTTAAGGGGTATGCGTAATGGCTAGATGGGGCAATGTGGATTATCAACAGTTACAAAGACTCGCAAAGAAGATGGAAAAGCTTGAACGGGGTGAGTTTAATAAGTTCTGTGAGGCTGCCGCAAAGGAATTAGCTGCACGTTTATTAGCAAAAGTAATTAAGCGTACACCAGTTGGTAACTATGACGATGGACAAGTCGGTGGTACATTAAGGCGTGGATGGACAGCTAAAACATCTGCTGAAGCTGAAAATGGTGGCAAATCTAATGTGAAAGAGTATGCAGAATCGTTAAATATCGTTAGGCATGGTGACGTATACGAAATTGAAATCATTAACCCAATTGATTATGCATCTTATGTTGAGTACGGACACCGTACATCCAATCACAAAGGATGGGTAAAAGGTCAATTTATGATGACTATTAGTGCTGATGAAGTCGATGCTCAGGCACCGCAGATTGTAGAAAAGAAATTAATGAAGTTTCTTGGGGAGGTATTCGATGCAGATTAATGACGTAGTAACAGCTATTGCTATTAAGCTGCACGATACGTTTGGAGATAACTACACAATCTATACAGAATCGATTGAGCAAGGCTTTCAGGAGCCTGCTTTTTTTATTGCTCTTTTAGAACCGAATCTTAAACAGGTTATAGGTAACAGGTATCACAAGACTATCCCATTTGATATACATTACTTCGGTAAAGGTAATATGGACGCTCATATCACCGCTGACAAGCTTATGTGTGATATGGAATATATCCAGTGTTTAAATGGTGATCTACTGCGTGGTACAAAAATGAGAGCTAACTTTATCGATGATGTAATGCACTTTTTTGTTAATTACAACATGCACGTATACAAAGAAAAAGAAGCTATTCCAATGATGGAAGAGTTAACAATCCAAAGTCATGTAAAAGGAGAGGATGCTTGATGGCCGAACAAAAGCCAACAGTAAAGACTACGAAAACCGCTGAACCAACTTTTTCGAAACAACAGCTAGTTAAGAGTCGTAGATACGCAATGCATCGAGATGTTATTAGTGCTTTGCTAAATGATGAAGAACGATATACATTCGCAGAAGTCGATAAGAAAATTAATGTATTTCTGAAAGGTGAGGTGAAGTAATAATGGCATTAGGTGGAGGAACGTTCTTAACGCAAAATAAGAAGCTACCTGGGGTTTTTATGAACTTTGTAAGTGTGGCTCGTGCAACAGCTTCTTTGGCTGACCGTGGTTATGCTGCATTACCGTTAGAACTTGATTGGGGTGCTGACAATAAGGTAATGACCGTAACTACTGAAGATTTACAAAAGAATTCACGTAAAATCTTTGGATATGACTACACTAATGAAAAGCTAAAAGGTTTGCGTGATCTATTTAAAAACATTCACACAGCTTACATTTATAAACTCATGAAAAACGGTGTAGCGGCAACGAATACCTATGGTAGTGCGGTATGTAAGGGTATTAGAGGTAATGATTTAAAGTTAGTTATTAGCGCTAATGTTGATGATGTAACAAAGTTCGATGTTTCAATCTATCTAGGTTCATCATTAGTGGATGAGCAACTAGCCGTTGGTCCGAAAACAGACGATTTAGCGGATAATAATTTTGTAAAGTGGAAAAAAGGTGTGGTATTAGAAGCTTCAGCAGGAACACCATTTACTGCAGGTTCTAACGGTGAACCAGTAGAAGGTGCTGAACATCAAGAAGCATTAGCTGAATTGGAACCATATTCATTTAACGCGCTGGGTTGCTTATCTACAGTGGAAACCATCAAAGATTTATATATTGCATTTAATCAACGCTTACGTGATCAAGTAGGTGCGAAGTTTCAAACTGTCGTACACAAAAAGCAAGGTGCTGATTATGAAGGCGTAGTAAGTGTGTTGAATGATGTTACGGATGATGATAACGAAGCTTCACTTGCTTATTGGTCAACAGGAGCAACTGCAGGATGTGCAATTAATAGATCTAATACTAATAAAAAGTATGACGGTGAATATGAAGTGAAAACGAAAATCGATAAGACATTAGAAACGGCTTTATCCGATGGTGATTTTGTATTCCATAAAGTCGGAGACGATATTTGTGTTCTTGAAGATATTAATACATTTACTTCATTTACAAATGACAAGAACGAAGATTTCTCGAGCAATCAAACAATTCGTGTACTTGATCAAATTGGAAATGACATCGCTCGACTATTCGCTAAAAAGTATCTTGGAAAAGAACAAAACGATGCAGCTGGTCGTATTTCTCTATGGAATGACATCACTACACATCACAAAGAACTTCAAACATTACGCGCTATTGAAAACTTTAAATCTGAAGACGTAACAGTACAACCAGGTAACTTAAAAAAGGCTGTTGTAGTAACTGACTACGTACAACCAACTAACGCTATGGCCCAATTGTATATGACCGTAATGGTCTCTTAAGAAGGGAGCTGACAATATGGAAAAATTATTAAAGCTAGATTTACAATTTTTTGCTCAAACAATGAATGCAAAAGATTCTGTAAGTGCGGCATTGGCTGAATGTTTTGTGACGATTGAGGGTAATCGCTATAACTTTATGCAGATTATAGACTTTGAATCAGAAATAGAAAAAACGAAAAAAGAAGTACCGATTTTAGGAAAGACAGGTAAAGGCTCAAAAGCAACTGGTTGGTCTGGTACATTCTCCGGAACTGCTCACTATAACCAATCTATTTTCCGTGAGTTGCTGTATCGTTATGCCCAAACTGGCGAAGATGTTTATTTCGATATCCAAGTTACTAATGAGGACCCCACTTCAGCAGTGGGCCGTCAAACGGTTATTCATAAAAACTGCAACTTAGATGGAGGTGTATTATCAAAGTTTGATGCAGATGGTGAATACTTAGATGAGCCAATTGATGGTACATTCGATGGCTTCGAAATGCCAGAGAAGTTTAAATTACTTCCTGGTATGCAGTAAAACAGAGGTCGCTTACATTAGCGGCCTTTTATAATTCAAACAAATAGAAAAGGATAAGGTGATAATATGAGTAACTTAACAGCATTTTTAGCACAGAACGCATTAACAACAGAAAGTGAAAAGCACGTAGTTTCTAAACGATTTATCGATGAAGATAAAAAACCGATTAAGTGGGAAGTAGGCGCAATTACTTCTGACGAAGATGAACTGTTAAGAAAAAGTCATACAAAACGTATGCCGGTACCGGGCAAAAAGAATGTATTCCAGCCAACTACCGACTACGATGCATATTTAACAAGTTTAGCTGTTAAATGTACACTGGATCCAAATCTACATGATAAAGATCTACAAGATTCATACAAAGTCATGGGTGCAGAAGCATTACTCAAAAAAATGTTGTTACCAGGTGAATACGCTGATTATTTAAAAGTAGTTCAGACAGTTAATGGCTTTGATGTAGGTATGGAGGAAGCTGTAGAAGAAGCAAAAAACTAATAGATGGAGGCGATTATGAAGCTAACATAGCTTATTATTGCCTCCATAAATTTCATAAATGGCCTTCGGAATTTGACAGCTTACCTAAGTACGAAAAAGCATTAGTAATAGCTGCAGTGCAAATTAAGATGGAAGCTGAAGCAAAGGAAGAAAAGAAGATGAAGAAAAAGGGCCGAAAGAAATAGTTATAGTAAAATATACCCCTTTTGTTATATGCTAATGGATATTGAAAAGGAGGTGTGTTTTGTGAAAAATAAGTTCAAAGTATGTTCATTAATATTAGTAGCAGTTTTTATGTTAATTAGTTGTGGTAATACTAATGATAATGTAAAAGAAGAAATTAAACCTATCATAAATGCTAATAAATTCAGTAGAATTTCTAGTAAAAAACTAATTTCAATTCTGGGTAAACCAGAATCTATTGAAGATTATAAGTGGTCTGTTCCAAAGACAGGAAAGGGTATAGTTGGAAAAGTCTATGTTTATAAAAAAAATAAGTACGAGTTTATACTTTTTGATGATAGCGTTGCAAGGTTAAATGTTTATTCTGGAGAATTTATGGGCTATGATGATTCGAAATTTGAGTTTCAAAATGAGCAGGATATATTCCCTATGTTCAACATTAAACCTAATGATCATCTCAAAAAAATAGCAGATACAAATTATGCATTAAGGTTTAGCCCGGTATCAGGGAAAGTTGCGGATGTATGGATTCAAGAAATTAAAGACAATACATTTGGAGTAGCGAAAATAACATACAACTTAAAATATTATTAAAGCGCCAATAACCCAATAGGAGTTGGCATTTATCAAAAAATGTTCTAAGCACTCATTACGAGTGCTTTTTTATTTTACTTAAAAGGCGGTGAACAAAATAGCTACAATTCGTACAGCCATACAAATCCAGGATGGTATGTCTAGTGCTTTTCAGCATATGAACACTGCAATGAATGTGGTTCTGAGCAGTTTTGAATCTTTGCAATCTGCATCCAGTACTGCAATTGATACCGCAAGTATAGAAACAGCACGAGCCGAATTAAATAGAGCTGAACAAGCATTTAGTCAGATTGAAGAAGAAATTCGAAACGCAGATGAAGCTCAACAACAATTTAATAACAATATCAATGAAGGTACTAATTCAGCTGATGGATTGCTACAAAAGCTTGTAGGAGTAGCAGCAGCGTATATGGGGTTTCAAACGGCAGGTAACGTGATTTCTTTATCTGATGAAATGACAAATATAACAGCTCGACTAAATTTAATGAATGATGGAATGCAAACGACTGCAGAGTTACAAAACATGATTTTTGAATCAGCCGAACGGGCTAGGGGTTCATATTTGAATACTGCAGATGCCGTTGCTAGTTTAGGACAAAGAGCATCAGATGCATTCAATACTAACGCAGAGACTATTGCATTTGCAGAAACACTTAATAAAATGTTTATAATTGCAGGTGCTTCGCAAGATGATGTGTATTCAGCTACGTTACAGTTAACACAAGCACTAGGATCAGGAGTATTGCGAGGAGAAGAATTAAATGCAGTATTCGAATCTGCACCAAACGTAATACAAGCCATTGCAGATTATTTAGAAGTCCCGATAGGTGCTATAAGAAACATGGCAAGTGAAGGTGAAATTTCAGCAGATATTGTAAAGGCTGCTATGTTTGCTGCCACAGATTCAGTTAATGAAAAATTCGAATCTATGCCAAAAACCTTCGCTCAACTATGGACAAGTTTTCAAAACCAAGCAATAAAGGCATTTGAACCAATACTTCAAAAAATAAATGATATCGCTAATAGTGATAGATTTGAAGCTATGATAAATGGATTTATAAATTCTTTGTATGTATTGGCTACTGTAGCGGTTACAACTTTTGATGTTTTAACAACGGCAGGTAGTTTTATGTACAATAATTGGTCGCTTATTGCACCCGTTTTAGGAACAGTGACAATGGCAATAGGAGCTTATACCACAGCATTAGTGATTAATAAGGCTGCTGAAATAGTTAGCGTATTTTGGACAGGAGCAAAAACATTAGCTATAGGCTTAATGACCACTTCAAGTTGGGCAGGTGTTCAAGCTACAATTGCTCTCACAGCTGCACAATGGGGGTTAAACACAGCATTGATGGCAAACCCAGTATTTATTATTGTGATGGCTATAATTATTTTAATTGGGGCACTTTATTTAGCGGTTGAAGCAGTTAATTATTTTGCCGGAACATCAATAAGCGCAACAGGTATTGTCGCCGGAGCTTTCATGGTTTTGGTTACATTCATTTATAATAAAATCGCATTTTTGTGGAATATATTTGCCGCTATTGCAGAATTCTTCGTAAATGTTTGGCAACACCCAATATATTCAGTTAAAAAACTATTTGCGAACTTAGTAAATAACTTCTTAGATCAAACGATATCCATGAGTAGCGGCTGGGATTCTTTTGCTACTTCTTTTGTTAACGCCATGATTAGCGCAGTAAATGGTGCAATTAAGGCATGGAATTGGTTTGTAGATATGCTCCCTAGTGATATTGCCAGTTCTATAGGATTAGGTAAGGGGGAGGAATTTGAATATAGAACATCTATAACAAGCGACTTAAAAGGTATTAAAAAAGGAATTAATGCCGCAGTTGGTAAGGCCCCTGAAGACTACTGGGAAGCACCAAAGATGGAAATGAAATCACTTGGTGCCGCATGGGACACTGGTTACGATTGGGGATCAAATCTATTTAGTAAAGATGCTGTTAAAAAAGAAAAAGATAAAAAAGATAAACCGGATAACGATATGCAATCGCTAATAGATAGTGTAAAAGGTTTACAACCTCCTGCAAATAACGCAGCAGATGCAGCTAATAGAGCGGCTGGAAACGGCGGTAAAACAGCCGGCAATACTGCAAAAATGGCAAAGGCAATGGAAGGTGCAACTGATGATTTGAAATACATGAGGGACCTTGCTGACCGTGAAGTAATCAACCGATTCACGACAGCAAAAGTGAAAGTTGATTTTAGCAGCGTAAATACTATTAAGTCTGATTTAGACCTAGACGGAATCATTGATAAATTTGGCGAAAAGCTAGAAGAAGCTATTACTGTGACTGCAGAGGGGGCGCACTAGATGTATGGATTTTTTATAAACGGTGTACAATTTCCTATTGCGCCTGCAAAGCTAGATACAAGAATTAATAACAAAAATCAGACTATCACTCTAATCAACGAGGGTGAGGTCAATCTTTTAAAAAAGGCTGGATTGACTGATTTTTCATTTGAAGTCCTTTTACCTAACGCAAAATATCCGTTTGCGGTATATCCGAAAGGCTTTAAACCAGCAACTTATTACTTAGAAAAACTCGAAAAATTGAAGTTGAAAAAGAAACCGTTTCAATTTATTATTACTCGTTCAAAACCCAATGGTGACTTGCTCTTTGACACGAACATAAAAGTGTCCTTAGAAGGTTACGAAATCAAAGAAGATGCTGAAAACGGTTTTGATGTAAATGTGTCGATTGAACTTAAACAATATCGGGATTACGGTACCAAGAAAATTAAACTTAAAAAACCAAAGAAAAAAGGTAAAAAGAAAGTCGCTGTCGCATCTAAAAAACGACCATCTACAAAACCAGCACCGAAAACACATACAGTTGTGAAGGGTGATACATTGTGGGCTATTTGCAAAAAGTATCTAGGAGATCCTTTGAAATATCCCGAAATTGCTAAAAAGAACAACATCAAGAATCCCCATTTGATCTATCCTGGGCAGGTGATTAAACTTGGCTAAAACGCAGTTAATCATACAAAATGGTAAAACAATCATGGAACCAGTTGTCGAAGAAGGGATAGTTTGGGAAACAGCACGAAAAGGTGTTCCAGGTAAGCTCACTTTTTCTGTAGTCAAAGATAAGGCTCTGAAATTCGAAGAGGGCAATGCCGTGAGATTTATATATAAAGGAAAAAAGATATTCTTTGGTTTCGTTTTTACAAAGAAGAAATCAAATAAAGAACGTATTCAAGTTACTTGCTATGATCAATTACGCTACTTAAAAAACAAAGATACTTACGTTTACAAAAATAAAACTGCATCTGAATTTTTGAAAATGATGGCTGCCGATTATCGACTGAAAATAGGGAAAGTCGAAAATACAGGGTTCAAAATAAAGTCACGTATTGAGGACAATAAAGAGTTATTTGGTATGATGCAAAATGCATTAGATCTTACCCTAGATAACACTAGAAAAATGTTTGTGCTGTATGATGATTTCGGTGCACTTACATTAAAGAATATAGAATCGATGAAACTAAACTTAATGATAGATGAAGAAACAGGTGAAAGCTTTGATTACACGTCTTCTATCGACTCAAACACGTATAACAAGATCAAACTTATTCGTGAAAATAAAAAAACAAACAAGAGAGAAATTTTTATTGCCCAAGACAGTAAGAATATGAATAACTGGGGCGTACTACAGCACTTTGAAACTATTCAAGAAGGCGTAAACGGTAAAGCTAATGCAGATGCTTTACTTGCTTTACACAATCGCAAATCACGTAATTTAAACATGAATAAATTGTTCGGTGATACACGTGTCCGTGGTGGTAGCAGCGTTATTGTTAAAATGAATTTAGATGATGTAAAGCTATTAAATTATATGGTTGTAGATAGCGTTAAACATACTTTTAACGAGAGTGAGCATGTTATGGACCTTAAACTGATTGGCGGTGACTTCGTTGCGTAACATGCATGATATATTGGCTTTGATGAACAAGAGCAGCAAAGGTGTTATTAACACTGCTGATCCAGTATTCGTATTATTTGGCGAAGTAACTAGCCAATCTCCACTAGAAATATTAGTTGAGCAACGACTACCACTTGATGAAGACCAATTAGTATTAACTAGAGCAGTTCGGGATTACGAGGTTGAAATGACTGTAGACCATCTTACTGAAACTGATTATGGGCCTGCAGCACATACCCATCAATATAAGGGTAAAAAGAAATTTCTAATTCATAACGGATTAGTCGTAGGTGATAGAGTGAAATTATTACGAGTGCAGGGTGGTCAGCAATACGTCGTTTTTGATAAGGAGTGATACGAAATGATACCTCAAATTACAGATGATATTGATGACTTCGAAAGTGATCTTGAAATTGAAGAGCAACAGACCAGTAGAACATACAAATTAGATCTGGTACGTAAACGAGTAACCGGATATACAGATGGTCTTGATGCAGTTGAACAGTTTATTCACAAGGCAATCGGAACGGAACGTTACGACCATCTAATATACACATGGGATTACGGAGCTGAAATTGCAAAGTTATTTGGGCAACCGATTCCATACGTATACAGCGAATTGAAAAGACTTATAACAGAAGCGTTAACACACGATGACAGAATCGATAGTGTTGATGCTTTTTCTTTTACTCATAAAAGAAATAAAGTGGCCGTTACATTTACCGCTCATACGATTTACGGAGATATTGAAGCACAGAAGGAGGTGGACGTATAGATGTTCGAACATATTTCACAAGAGCAACTACTTGATGATGCGCTGGACGAAGTAGTAACAGATGTCGACAAGCGAGAAGGTGCCATTATTTATGATGCATTGGCACCGCATTCAATCCAATTATATGAACTTTATTTTGCGATGGATGGAATGATCCAAGAGATGTACGGCGACACAGCTTCTCGTGAATTTTTAGTTAAACTCTGTCTCGATAGAGGCATTACACCTTATTTAGCGACCCATGCAATTTTGAAAGGTGAATTTAATATTGATGTACCTATCGGAACTCGTTTTAGCCTTGATACACTCAATTATATTGTTACTGAAAAAATCAGTTATGGCGTGTTTAAATTACAGTGTGAAACTACTGGTGTTGAAGGTAATAATTCTTTTGGTCAGTCAATCCCAATAGAATACATCGATGGTTTAACGACCGCAAATATTACTGAATTACTTATTCCAGGAGAAAATGAAGAAGAAACAGAATCATTACGTAAACGCTATTTAGATAGTTTTGAAGCACTCGCATACGGTGGTAACCGTAAAGATTACAAAGAAAAAATACATGAGTTACAAGGTGTAGGTGGAGTAAAATCCCGTAGGATTCGCGAAAATGACTTCAACGTAAAGGTTGTTGTGATGGATTCACAGTATAAAACCCCAAGCGAGGCCTTGTTAGAAGAATTACAAACAACTATCGATCCTGTATCAAATCAGGGTGAAGGGGTTGGCCTTGCCCCTATAGGTCATGTTGTGAAAATAATTGGAGTGAACGGATTACAAGTAGATATAGCATTTAATATCACTTATGAATCGGGTTACTCGTGGGCAGATATAGAAATTGGTGCGTTAGAGCTCGTGGATGACTACCTACTTGAATTAAAGAAAACATGGGAAGATAACACACAGCTCATCGTCCGTATTATCCAACTTGAATCACGCGCATTGGAGCTCACGGGTGTTTTGGATGTACAGGATACGATGATTAATGGTGCTGCTGAAAACTTGATTTTAGGTGAGGATGATATACCTATTCGAGGTGTTGTAAGTGGATAATTACTTAGATAACGAAATTGACTTATTTCCTTTTTTACCTCCGACGATCAATGAATTAAAAGAATTCAAAGAAATTACGCGTGTTGAGAGTACGAATTTCAACGTTGTACGGCAGCATCTGATTAATATCTTTAAAGACAGATTTGTACATGAAGCTACTGAGCAAGGTGTCTGCCGTTGGGAAAAGATGCTGAAACTTAAAAGACGTAGCATAGACACGCTAGATGAGCGTAAATTCCGCATCTTAGCGAAAATGAATAATAAGTTACCATACACAATGCGGACGCTTGAACAATTATTAAATTCATTGTGTGGTAAGGGAAACTACAATTTGCTGCTAGATCCATACGAATTAGAATTATTTTTTGAGTTTTACACGAAAATACCTGATGTTCAGTTGCTAAAGGATACATTAGAACAAATGATACCTTTAAATTTATTGTTACATTACATGTATACGATAAAAGTGCCAGCAATTAAAGTAAGTGCAAGAGAACATGTTTATCCTGTCATATATCCAATTACAAACGTTGCTGTTACAAATAACGATGGCGTTGGAGTTGGTAGTACTACGAATATCGATATCTCAGTTAGAGGCCAGGGATATCAAATTATATATCCAATTACAAATATGGTTGTCACATACTAAAGGAGTGGTTAAATGCAAGTACATGAAAGACTATTGAATATCTTATTTAACGCTCTGCTCACAAATGTGAGAAAAGGGCGCTTTTTAATTGACGGGACAGAGCGTGATATTGAAATATTCCGTACAGAACGATTAGGCGATATTATGCGTGTCATGTTTTATTTGGATGATTACAGTGGGGCTGTCACACAAGTGTCCCTATTAGATAGAGATAATGTCATTTTAGTTAGTGGACAAACGAATTTTTATAAAGAAAATGACGGCTTTATGTATGTATTTGATATACCTGTTGTCGTAGAAGGGATGGTATCAGTATGAGCAGTATTCAATCATATGAGCGTATAAATTTCTTGGACCATATTTTACGAATTGACGAGAAAGGTAATTTTATTCCTCTAATTGATCCGTCGACTGGCCAACAGAAAGTTAATCTAATTACAGGACAAAAAGAATGGGAAGCATTGCAAGAAGGAACACGCTTAAAGGCTTTAACGATGAATTATCTAGATAAAAATATTGAAACTAATCGTAATTATATTTCAGATTTACACACTTTAGTTAGACGTTTACAACTACAACTAGAAATGGATGGACGCGCACCAGGTAGTGGCGGCACATTCTTCGATACCCTAGACGGTTTCTCGAACAAAATATTTTTGCAAAGTCAGCAAACATCGATTAATAAAGCAATCACTGCAGGTGCGACAACTATCTCAGTAGATAGCTCAGAAGGCTTTACAGCATTTACACAGGTCACAGTCTTTGACGATGAACACAGCGAGGACGTATTAATCACTGCAGTTAATAACAACTCCTTAACTGTACAAGCACTTGTAAATGGTTATAAAAAAGGTGCAAAGGTAGCTCGCTCTACAGTGGCTCTTGATACAGTAAATAAAAAAATGGATATCGGAAATTGGGAGACGTTTAGCGTTTCTGTTGTGGAGGTGGTTTAAGGATGGTTAAGTATTATTACGATAAATACAATACGGTAGATAAAGTGCAATATAGAGAAACTGGATTTACAAAAACAGGAGCTAACACCCAGTTTTTTGCAAGTAGGTCAGGAGGTTATTACTTCGATTCTTGGACAGGTAAATTTAGCGAAGGTAGTTGGGGCTATCAAAGTGGTGGAACTGTTTCGATTGGTGACACAGCTTATCCAATTACTGGAGAACAAAGTTCCATTACTAAATGGGTTGCTAAGGAAGCCGGCTCAACAGACAAGCTACTGCAAGTTGATGTTTATAGTAATAGTAGTACTCAATACACCGATTACTCCAAAGGTTCTCTCGTTCAATCTAATATCATAGCAGAAGATGGAACGTACCCAACAAACGGACGATACTCAGCAGACGGCTATTGGTATGTTCGAGGTGCAGTGGCGGAAACATCACCAGGAACAGTCGTTGCACAGCCTTATAGTACGGAGGGGAATGGTGGACGTAAGTTAGTGAGGTTAGAAAATGGATGGTTTATCGCTGCAGTAAAAAACATGTCGGGTTATTACTTGTTTGTGTCTAAGGATAATGGGAAAACATTTAATTTATTTTTTAACCAAAATATAACAGGTACTGTATTATCTTCCGATTTATTAGATGTAGCACTAGTGCCTTTAAAAGGTACGAAAATAGCAGTACTATATACGTACTACGGTAAGGATGGTGCGGGTAAGAATGGCACACCATTACTTTACTCCTCTATTATTGATGTTTCTTCAGAAAATAGGCTTTTAGATAAAACAATTGGAGGTACCTATACTTCACTCAGCAATGTTTCGCTTGCAATCGACCCATCAAACGGTCACCTACACGCAGCATGGGCGAGTAAAAACGCGACGCATCCAAACTCGTTTAACATTCAGTACGCAAAAAGTACAGATGAAGGTGCTACATGGAGTACACCAACGCAAGTAACAGCTACAAATACAAGTGGTGTCGGATTTGAAAATCCGTCAATAGTAATAACAAATGATGGAAAACCAACTATCATTATGGAAGCTATTCAAGCGGGCGTTAACGGAATCCATGTTTATAAGCCTGACAATAGACTTGAATCAAATTCATTTACAACATCATCAGGGTTTTATAGAAAGACTATTTATAACGGTGGAACTTATGCCCAATCCT
Organism: Viridibacillus sp. d25.2; assembly: GCF_055456015.2. NCBI lineage: Bacteria > Bacillati > Bacillota > Bacilli > Caryophanales > Caryophanaceae > Viridibacillus > Viridibacillus sp. d25.2. The sequence goes on from NZ_CM196652.1 coordinate 1,767,898, forward strand.
CTCCATCAGCAGTCGTGGATAAAGATGGAGTGATTTATACGGCGTGGCATGGTAAAGATAGTTCAACGCCTTCGTATTTTAAATCATATTTTGCAAAATCAACAGATGGTGGTGTAACATGGAATACCTTTACGAGGTTAGCACCATATAACATCGATAGTCATTATACAAATGCGACTATCACAATTGATAAAACAGGCAAACTTTTTGTGTTAACCGGCAGACAAGATGGTGCAATTGTTATGAATACATCAATAGACGGCGGAGCTAAATGGACTGACGGAACTCAAGCGGGATTAGGCACCAACTATCCATACCCATCGGCTTTATATGATACTCAATTTAGTGGTGTTTTCGGTTCAATACCGCCCTATATTTACCAAACCGGAACGAGTGTTAAATTCGAAGGACCATTCTCAACAAACAACGCACCAACTTTAACACTAAACACAGAAAACAATAAAACGTTATACGAAAATGATTCATTCTTAATTGACGGTTCCGCAATTGAGATAGACAAAGGAAACATCGTAAACGTCAAATATCAAATTAATGGTGGGCAAGTAAGGGCAATAGCAACTGAAATTTCAAATGGTACTAAGCCTATTTTATTTTCTGAGCAACTGACATTTAAGGCCGGAAAATTATTTTATGAAGATACAGCAATCACTGATGCATTATCTGAGGGTGTAGCTCATCAACTTAAAGTATGGTCAGGAGATGACCAAGGCGGAAAATCAGCAGAACAAACTCGCTCATTCTTTGTAGTTCCTAACAGAGCGCCAGTAATTACGATTAACCCAATCGAAAAACCGACAGGAGTAATAGATTCTGATAAATTCCCAATCTCAGGAGCTTGTAGCGACCCAGACGGAAACGATGTGATTGTTTCTTACAAAATCAACACAAGTCTTGCTACGGAGATTTATCGCGGTAAGGGTGGCGACTGGACGTTTGACGTTGCATTTAGCAGCTTAAAAGTAGGAGAAAATATCATCATTGTAGAGGTTATTGATAGTCATAATTTCAAAACGTCGAAAACGATTAAATTAAATAAAGCAGTAAATAAAACGCCCGTATTGAACTCTGTGGCTCGGTATAAAATCGTACCGCCCACAGGGACTGCAAAGGGCGTTTTATTTTGGATTCAGAAAGAAAAAGGCTTAAATATCGATGCCGAAATTAGTATGACTGAGGCAGGGGTGCAAGAGAAATTCATTGGAATGCCACTGACCAATTCAGCGCCGATTGATTCATTCATCACTGAAGATCAGTTTGTATATGAAGCTGCAGAGTTGAAAGAAAACATTATCGTTAAATTAAATTTAAGTAGAGAATCAGCTGAGGTTAGCGATTCTATTACTTTGATAAGCGGGGTGCTTAGTTAGTGAAGATTAGACTTAGACAACCAGACGGTTCACTTGGACCATTAGAAGAAGTATTCCCAACGCAAATTGATGAGACCGTATTAATGCTACTTGAAGCTTTAGCCGGTCAGCAAGAGCAAATTACGCAACTGCAAGAACAAATCGAAGAATTGAAAGGGGATAAAGCATAATGGTATACCCATATATGATTCCTGTGTACGCTTTGTTAGTAAAAGCAGGTTCGCGTGAAATCACTGCATTACCTAAACAATATCAATTTCCTGTTGCAGAACATCTTGCATCACAAATCAAAGAGTAATTCACAGAGAGTATCTTTGGATGCTCTTTTTATTATGCAGAAAAAGAGGTGTATGCCATTGGAAAAAATATTAGATCACGAGCGCCTCCTCGAAAATCATGAGGAACGCATTGTTACGCTAGAAAAAAGCGATACAGAAAAAGAACTGCGAATCCAGACTATCGAAAAGAATTATATGAAATTAGAGAATACTATACTCCAAGAAAATCGTGATACCCGTTCTTTCTTCCAATCTACTATGGATAAACAATGGGAACTAATCAAGTCGAGAGATAGTGCGGTTGAAAGTGAAAAAATCCGTACTTATGATTTAAGAAAAACAAAAATGGAACGCAATGCAGACCTGCTATTGAAATACGGCGGAGCTGGAAGCGTTCTTTATTTATTTTTGCAATCTTTATTCAACATATTATCTAAATAGGAGGTCATTATTATGACAGACAAACTAAAACAATATATCGCTTTATTCGGAGGACTGCTATCAGCGGTCCTTTTATTTTTGGGCTCTTTAGGAGTGGATTTATGGTGGTTCAACGACAATACAATCGACACTTTTATTAATGCGTTATTAGCTGCAGTGCCTTTCATCTTGGTTGTTTACGGTGTTTATAAAAACAGTTACATCGTAACCAAACAGGCGAAGGAGCAAGAAGAACTATTGAAACAGAAAGGACTGAAATAATATGACATATAAAATTGAAAATCAAATCATTGCAGGTTTACCATCTATAGCTTTAACATCTAAAAGTTATGTAATCGCACATGAAAGCGGAAATCCAAATAACACAAGTGCAAAAGCTTTAGATAATGAATTATCTTTCATGAAACGAAATTGCAATAACGCATTTGTTAGTCACTGGGTGGGTGGTGGTGGACGTATAGTTCAACTTGCACCAGTAGGGAAATTACAATACGGTTGTGGTCCTAAAGGTAATCCGCATTGTTACGCCCAAGTTGAGCTTGCTCGAACATCTGATAAAGCACAATTTAAAAAAGATTACGCAGCTTACATTTGGTTATTGCGTAAACTTGCCATTGATGCAGGCATTCCAGTGGCTTTAGATGACAGTGGTAAAGGAATTAAAACACACAAATGGATTACAAACAATTTAGGTGGGACAACACATATAGACCCTTACAGCTATATTGCAAGTATGGGGATTTTAGAAGCACAATTCAAAAATGATATTAAAAATGGATTAGAAAAAGAAATTACAACAGTAAGTAAACCGTCCACATCAAACAAAAACACTTACTTCACTACTAATCCAGGGAAAATAAAAGTAATAAAAGGTTGTTGGCAATATAACAGTACAAGCTTCAGCAAAAAACAGCGTGAACAAAAAGTAGATGCAGGACCAAGTATTTATACGGTTGTAAAAATCGAGAAGACAAAGAATGGTACGCCACGCCTATTAATGAAGAACGGTACTTTTATGACAGCTAATAAAAAATATATTGAAAAGGTATAATATATGAGAGTATTCGAGTTGGACCATAACCCATAAAACGTTATCTCGAATGCTCTCATGCAATGTTTTTAAATAACTCAAATATCAAATATGTATCAATTTAAGCCTTATTCTATTGGATAGGGCTTTTTTTGTTATATGGCAGATAAGATTTCAAGTCACATTCAAAATAATTAAGGTTAATGTTATTATTAAAATAGTTATTTATAAATAGGGGTTGTTTAATTTGGTGATATGCTGGTGTTGAATGAAGTAGATAATGTAATTATGTTGGTAGATAGAATTAACGATATGCATAAAGAATTTTCAGAATCTTGGATAGTTGAATTAGAGGATACATATAATTTGAAATCCAAACAAATAAGACACATAAGTAACCATGAAAATGGAATTGATTCGAATTTTTATGAATACATAAATAATTATTGTGACAAACTAACAGGAGTTCAACTTTCTGATGCATATGATGAATTAAGTGAAATTTTTAATATTACTTCCAGAGTTAAAAACCCTGATTCACGAATGTCAAAAATCCTACATTACAGAAATACTAAGGGTGAGAATGGTGCAGTAAATATAAATAAATGTTTAAATGACCTGTTAGGAATAAGATTATTCATACATGATTTTGACCATACTGATGAAGTTGAAGCTCATTTAAAGATAATCCTTGAAAAATTCAATGTTAAAGTCCATAATTCTTGTAAGGGTAGGTATAAGGCTACGCATATTTACTTTAGCAATTCCAACAATAGATACTTTCCGTGGGAGCTCCAAATATGGAGTATCAAGGATTATGATGTAAACATCAAATCTCATGCTGAATATAAACAAGGATATACAAAGTGGCCTAAAATATACCATACAGTTCAAAATGTAAAGGAGGGAAAACATGTATAAACATTTCGTAGCAATTACAAGTGTGTACTCAAGAGGTCTCCGCATTGCATGGCATTATAGCGATGAGGATTTTGATAACTCTGTAATGAGAAACTTTTTGAAACGTTTTAAAGAAAAACATGGCGACCTTCAATTAGGCATTCATCGTATTTCAACTAATTCAGTTGAATGGGATTCTGTTGTGGAATCAGACACTTATTTTAAAGATGTAATATTAATACCTAAATCTACAGATTTTATTCGTATAGCTGGTTACGATCAACACCTTTCAGCTATAGATATTGCTAAATATATTTTAACTATTGCGCCAGTGACTCAGTTAAAGTTACAAAAATTAGTTTATCTTTCTTATGAAAAATTATTGAAAACCAATGGAAAACAATTATTCAAAGAACGGATACTAGCGTGGCAACACGGGCCAGTTATAAGAGAAGTGTACGAGGAGTTTAGACAGTATGGTTCCAGTACCATTCCTTACGAAGAAGATGATAACGAGATTATTATTTCTGAGGATGTTACAATCAAGCCATCTCTAATGAGAATTTTATCTTCGGAGAACGGAAGAGCTTCTATTGATGCTATTCATGATACTTTGGAAGAAAATGCATATAATAGTGCGTGGCAATTAGTGGAGATTACACATCGAGAAGGTTCACCTTGGCAGAAAGTTTACGAAAAAGGATGTAACAATCAAATTACTGATGGTGTTATTTTGAATAGTTTTTAAAAGCACCTCCAACCAGGTGCTTTTTTATTTGCACAAAAAAAGAGGGCAAAACGCCCTCAAAAGTTATTCTTCATTTTTTAGAGAAGCTTTACGTTCTTGAATTAATTGTAGGAACTCAATTAAGTCTTCTTCTTCTGCATGGTTTTTAATGAAACTCCGTGCCCTAGCACGTGCGCTGGTATATTTAGCTCGCTCTTTATTTTTCTCCTGCCATTTTTTATTTGCTTCTGTTTGAGGGTTTTTTGACAAGGTTGTCACGCTCCTTTTTAGCTTTATTAAGTTTAGATTTCCAATAGACTTTTCTTGTATAAACAAACGTTAGAGCGACTAAAACAATGATTAAAACAAGTATAAGGATTTTCATAAGCTCAAATGGTATACTTAGAAAAGAGGAAGGGGATTAACCCCCTCTTCTTATTCTTTTGCTTTCTAACTGTACTTTCTTGGCTTCTTGCTTAGATTTCGTTCCATCGTGCCAGATTTTTCGAAACTTTGCTAAGCCAAGTAGTGCGGTTAGTATTGAAGCTATGTCTAAGTATTCCACTTGTTCACCTCCTTTCTATATCTTAATTATACTAGTACTAGTATAGAAAGTCAATAGTTTTACTGTATAAAAATAACTTTATTTACAATTATTTATTCCGGAAAAAACTAGAACAAAACAAAACCAATTAAAATTAGAACATTTTTTATTTAATACCATAATATAGAGTAAATCAGATATCCCTCATGTTTTCATCTTGTGGCGCTACCTTTTGCGGGGTGCGTTATTTTTTACTTGAAATAAGAACAAGTGTTATATGTAATGAACACAAGAAATTTAAAGAGCGATAGCCCAGAGGCTTCGCTCTTTTTAAATATATTTTTAGAGTTGTATGCGCGCCTGCCAGTTCTGTGTTTACCAACCCTTATAATTTTAGTAGTCCCCCAAAAAGTCCCCCAAGTCCCCTAATAGTATTGAGTGGTAATGAAAGAGATGGTTATTCAGAAAACATCATCCATCATTGATATATCGCTATTTATAATTTAACTTGAGTGACGTTGAAGTAAGGCAACTATTCTAATGGAGGATAGTGAGATCAAGCAAAATGTCTCCCCGTATTTTATGGCGAGAATTATTGATGTACAAAAATTTCTCGAGCGATATCCTTTTGCAAGTTCGAATTTCCTTTTTCGATTAGCTATCACGGATTCACTTCTTGAATGGAATCACGGTACCTTTGAAATCACTGTCCAATCAGGTGAAGTGACAGTTGAGAAGGTTTGCAATGAGCTTGAGTCTAATGCTGTACAAATGACGGTTCAAACGTTTGTGACGATGTTCCTTGGTTATAAGCGTCCAACCTATTTGCATAGTATAGAAAGATTAAAAGGTGATACTGCATCAGTTGTATTACTCGAATCAATCCTGCCAAACGCAGTACCAAGTTTTATCGATTATTTTTAGTTAGTAGAATAGACATTTCGAGTGAGATTTTGTATATTAAATGTAACTAAAAACGAAAGGGTGACCCAATTACATGAAGTACTAATCCTATTTTTCGAAAGCTTAGAATGAATCGTATTTTAATTCAGATGAAATACTCTGTTTATTTAAAATGCCTTCATTCCAGTGTTTTCAGAATAGGAATTGTTTTCATGTGTTGGACAAAAAAGAGACGCTCTCTTTTTTCAGTGCACCCATGCCTCCTATTCTGATTGAATAGGGGGCATTTTTTTGCCCTGATCCATGAGGGGAGAGATTGTTATGATGTTATTAGAAGCACATAAATTGCAGTATTCAATTAGGGATAGAGAAATTTTCAATATAGAGAAATTACAAATCAATGACTATGACCGCATCGGTTTAATCGGTAAAAATGGTTCTGGAAAAACGACGTTGCTTGAAGTGTTAGCATCATTGAAAGAGCTAGAGAGCGGCTATGTGAAAGCTTACAGTCCGCTAGAACTTGTACCACAGTTAAAGGAATCGACACCCGTAAAAAGTGGTGGGGAAGTCACAAAGGCATATATACAAGATGCATTAGCAAAGGGTGCCCGTCTACTAATAACAGATGAACCGACAACTCATTTAGACACGCATCATGTGGAATGGCTTGAAGGAGAGTTAATAAAAAGAGGTGGCGCATTATTAATAGTATCTCATGACCGCGCATTTCTAGATGTAGTTTGTACAAAAATTTGGGAGCTAGAAAACGGTGGACTAAAAGAATATAACGGGAACTATTCCGACTATATTGAGCAAAAGAAAATAGAAAAAAAACAACAAGAAGCATCTTACGAAAAATATACAACAAAGAAAAAACAGTTAGAAGAAGCGTTAGTTATAAAAGAAAAGAAAGCAGCAAGAGCTGCAAAAGTTCCGAAAACGGTGAGTCAATTGGAAGCATCCAAGACAAAACCCTATTTTGCGAAAAAACAAAAGAAACTACAAAAAACAGTTAAAGCAATTGAAACGAGATTAGGGCAACTAGAAAAAGTGGAGAAAGTAAAAAATCCAGTTGCGATTAAAATGGATTTACCAAACGCAGAAACAGTGAAAGGTAAAATCATTATTCGAGTAGAAGATGTGGATGGTCGAATAGGGGAGCGTTTGCTGTGGCAGAAAAGCAGTTTCCAAATTCGTGGAGGAGATAAAATCGCCATTACCGGGAATAATGGTAGTGGAAAAACGACTTTAATAAAGAAAATCCATAAACAAGAAAAAGGTATTACCATCTCCCCTGCATTGAAGATCGGTTATTTTAGTCAAAACTTAAATGTGTTAAATGTTGAGAAATCTATTTTAGAAAATGTCACCGAGCTATCGGTACAAGATGAGACATTTATTAGAACTGTGTTGGCAAGACTCCATTTTTATAGAGATGATGTGTATAAAAAGGTAGGGGTGCTCAGTGGTGGTGAGAGGGTAAAAGTAGCACTTGCCAAAATTTTTGTTAGTGATGTAAATACGTTGATATTAGATGAACCGACGAATTTTCTTGATATAGATGCAGTTGAGGCATTTGAATCGCTCCTAAAAGAATACGAAGGAACAATTATCTTCGTCTCTCATGATCGACGCTTTATAGAAAATATTTCAACCAGTCAGCTGAAAATTGAAAAAGGAAAAATAAGATTATTTGAAGGACCTTTGAAAGAGAGTGTGCAAATAAAGAAAACGAATGCACCCAATGATAAAGAAAATGAATTATTAATATTAAATTTGAAGATATCTGAAGTATTAGGACGACTTAGTATAGAACCTACAAAGGAACTTGAAAGTGAATTTCAACGATTAATAGAAGCAAAGCGTAAATTTTAATAATAGAACCTCGAAAAGGGTGAAATAAAACCTTTTTGAGGTTCTATTTCTAAAGAAAGGTTTATTCTGGAATATTTGTTTAATCCACATCGATTGAAAATTATCGGTGTCCTTTCAGTTAGTAGTGCCTCCATTAACATTCAAATGAGAGATTGCAAATAGAGCGTGAAAATCTACAAGTTCAACAAAAAACGCTAAAAGAGGTTGAATAAATAAAAAATGGACATACTAAAATTGAAAGAACTTAAGATGATCCAAATAAATTCGAAGAAGTTTCCAAATTAGGCGTCATTAAATAGAAGGGCAAGATCATCAATTTAATCAAATAAAATAATAACCAATAGTAAATAATTTATAATAAAGGTATTTTTTTAATTATTTTCAAAATAATTTTAAAGATTGAATGTGAATGAAAAACCCTATTTGACAAGGTTTGTGAGCTGTTTGAGAGAAAAAATGTAATGTGGAAATCAGTTCTTTTATTTTTTATTCTTCATAACACTTGCATATCTCGTAAGTGCATGGTATTATGAAGTTAGTTATTTTTGTTCGGTGCAAAGGGCAGTATAAGTTTGACTTGTCGTCTGGACCATCACTTTGGACAAGGATAGTAATACAATGTGTGGATATCACACTAGGAGGCAACAATAATGGAACAAGGTACAGTAAAATGGTTTAACGCAGAAAAAGGTTTTGGATTTATCGAACGCGAAAACGGAGATGACGTATTCGTACACTTCTCAGCAATCCAAAGTGAAGGATTCAAATCTTTAGACGAAGGTCAAAAAGTTACTTTCGACGTTGAGCAAGGCGCTCGTGGCGCTCAAGCTGCTAACGTTCAAAAAGCTTAATTTGAACTAGCTGTCGAAAAACCGACTCTCTTTTGAGAGTCGGTTTTTTATTGTCTTTTTTATTTTCCATAGTGTGGCGAACAATGGTGCATTTACTAGATAGCTCATAAACTGATATTGCGAGGCTTAGAGCATTAATAATTGCTTCAACACGTTTAGGTATAATACTTTGAAGAAAAGTGAAACATAAGATTAGAGTGATATAGTGAAACATCTTATATATTCATTCTTTTAACTTCTGCAATCGAACTATTTCAACTTCAAATTGAAAAAAATAATTATGAAGGTGTTGAAAAAAGTGAAGGAAATTTACGCAGATTTACATATTCATATTGGTCGTACCAAAAGTGGTAGGCCGGTTAAAATTACAGGTAGTAAGAGATTAACTTTAAGACGCATTTTAGAAGCAGCGAGTGATCGGAAAGGCATTGACCTAGTAGGTATTATAGATTGCCATTCACCTGAGGTTATCGAAGAAATTGAAGAGATGATACAAAATGGCGAGATGGTGGAACTTGTTGATGGAGGGTTACAGTTCGGGCAATCTACTTTGATACTTGGTTCTGAAATTGAAATTTACGACGAGAATTGTCATGGACCAATTCATGTTCTTGCTTATTTTCCTACTATTGAAATTATGAAAACTTTTTCAATGTGGATGAGTGGCTATGTGAAGAATATCAATTTAAGCTCTCAACGTATTTACTGCGATGGTATTACACTCCAAAAGAAAGTGCGTTCACTTGGAGGTTTATTTATTCCTGCACATGTTTTTACCCCTTTTAAAAGCTTATATGGTAAAGGTGTTTTGTCTAGTTTAAGTGAGGTGTTTGATCCAGCGATAATCGACGGTATTGAGCTTGGTTTAAGCTCCGATACGTATATGGTAAGAGGCATTAAAGAGTTAGAACAATATACCTTCTTAACGAATTCAGATGCCCATTCAGTAGGTAAAATTGCAAGGGAATATCAAAAGGTAAGACTTGATCATGCAAGTTTTGCTGAATTACAAAAAGCGCTTCAAGAAAAAGATGGACGTGCTATCGTCGCTAATTACGGCTTAAATCCATTACTTGGTAAATACTATCAAACGGTTTGTGCTGGATGTGCTGCAAAAGTAGATGAGGGCTTAGCTGAATGCCCATTATGTCACAAACATAATATTATTAAAGGTGTTGCCACGAGAATTAAAGAACTATCTGAGAGCGAGGAGAGTGTACGACAAAGGCCTCCATATATTCATCAAGTTCCACTAGATTTTATACCAGGGCTCGGACCGAAATCGCTAGAACGATTGCTTCTTGCTGTTGGGACAGAAATGAACATACTGCATAAAGCTAGCTACAAAGAACTAAAAGCAGTCGTGCCCGATAAATTAGTTCGTTATATCGATCAGTCCCGTAAAGGGGAGTTATTAATAGAAGTTGGTGGTGGTGGCAAGTATGGTAAGGTACAAAAAGAAGAATCTTAATTATTTTTAGTGTAAAAAGCTTTCAACGAATGGATTAGCCATTTATCGAAAGCTTTTTCGTTTATCTATCTGCGTTGCTTTGGCTTAGAAGATGTTGATATTCTTCATCGATTAGCGCAATGTCCAATCGCTCAAATAACGGTTCTACAGATTGAACGGATGTTGGCAATTCAACTATTTCATGCCATGAGATTTCTGTAATTCCAAGCATGTTGTGAATCTTCTTTGTTGAAAATGGTATGAATGGTTCTAGTAATTGCGATAAATTCGCAATGATATAGACACATGTTGCAAGCGTATTTGCACAACCGATGTCATCATCCTTTACCTGTAACCATGGTTGCTGCTCATCAAAATATTTGTTAGCCGAGCGGATGTAAGAAAAGATGTCTTCCAGAGGTGCTTTAAAATGACCTTGTTCAATCGCAATACCTACCACATTATAGAGCTTTTGCGTGTGAAGTTTGATGGAATCATTAAGAATGCCTTTTGGAATTTGTTTATCGAATGATTTTTCGATAAATTTTAATGTTCTGTTCACAAAATTTCCATACGCCCCTAAAAGTTCGCTATTATGGCTATAAATAAATTCACGCCAAGAAAAGTCTGTATCACGGTTTTCAGGTGCATTAATTGTCAAGAAATAACGAATTGTATCTGCATCATATTTTTCAATAATATAAGGTATCCATACTGCCCAGTTTAGACTTGTAGAGAGTTTTCGTTTCTCAAGTGTTAAGTATTCATTTGACACGATATGAGTAGGGAGGGCTGGGCTATTAAGCCCTATCAAAATACCAGGCCAAATAATTGTGTGAAAGGGAATATTATCTTTGCCGTGAACGTAATAAGAGATGGTGTCACTATTCCAGAAATTTTGAACGTTTTCCTGATGTTGTTTTGCCCATTCTAAACTGGCTGTATAATATCCCGACACTGCCTCAATCCATACATATATTTTCTTGCCGTCAAACCCGTCTATTGGTACATCGATTCCATTAGGTAAATCTCTTGTAACGGCTCTATCGGGTACGCCCTCAGATAAGTATCGTTCAGATAAGTCGATTGCATTTTGGCGCCATGCTTTTTGTTCCTTTGCATTTTGAACATAGTGTTCTAAAGCGTTTTGCAACTTGCTAAATGCAAAGTAAAAATGTTCAGTTTCTTTTACGATGGGTTGATTTCCGCATATTTTACATCTTCTATCGATTAAATCAAGTGGATCTAATATAGTTGAGCAATGATCACATTGATCACCGCGAGCCTTACTACCGCAAACTGGACAGATTCCTTCTACAAAACGGTCCGGAAGAAATTGCTGATCATGTTCACAGTACGTTTGTTCAATTGTCTTTTTATACAAAAAGTCGGAATCTAGTAGGTCCAGGAAGATACTCTTAACGGTTTGATGATGATGTTCAGCATCCGTACGCGTATATAAATCGTAAGTGAAACCGAGTTTATTAAAACAAGTAGTAAATTCTTCGTGATATCGATTTGCAATTTCTTTTACGGTAACACCTTCTTGATTTGCTCGGATAGAAATAGGTGTCCCATTACAATCGCTACCAGATACATAAAGGACTTTTTCTTTCTTTAATCGATAATATCTAGCCAAAATATCTCCTGGTAATAATGCAGCAATATGCCCTAAATGCAATGATCCATTAGCATAAGGCCAAGCTCCTCCAATAACAATGCTCATTTAATTTCCCTCCTAAAATAAAAAAACTCGCCCCAATCAAATTAATTGATCAGGACGAGGATATATACTCGTGTTACCACCTTCATTTGCAAATAGCTCACACTATTTGCCTTCATCAGTACACCATTTAAGGGATACAGCTGCTGTTATAACGAGTGCCTTTCTCGTCGTAGCCTACTAAATAAATCGTTCGGTACGAAGCTCAGAGGTCATTTTCGAATAGTTAAGTTCACTTCATTCCCACCGACAGAAGTTCTCTAGGCAACTTAATTTACTCTACTTTTCCTCATCAACGCGTATTTCTATATGTTGAAAAGAATTATAAAGCACTATTAATGGAAAAGCAAGTATATGTCAAATGGACAAAGTTATTTCGTTTCAAGCAAAAGTAGAGGAGACAATTGAAATAAACAAACTGACGTGCAAATTCAGAAAGGCTAAAACATTTAATGATTGGTCGGACGAGTTTTGTTATAGCACACCGTTTAAAAACGATCGAAAATGCCGATAAAATACTTGTTATTAAAGACGGAGAAATAATAGAGCGTGGCAATCGATAAAGAATTCATAGAGCAACAAGGATTTTATTCTGAATTACAAAGGAAATTAGATATTCTCTCAACATCATCTTGAGTGGAAATGAATGATTATGGTTATTAGTACCTATAATCATTCATTTTCTATATAGAGTAAATGAATAATATGATATTTTTGATAAAAATAGTTAAAAATTAATATTTAGGTCATGAATATACTATAAAATGCTTCGGTTCTCTGTTCAATAGTCTTGGGTTTAGCGGTGTGTGGACGATGTTTTGCCCTATTTTTTATTGATTTTGTTTTCTTTAATTATAACGATATAATTTTGCTGTATAATTAGTACTATTAGAAATGGGGTTTGGTTAATGTGGAAAAGGACCTAAAAAATATACATCATCTAGAAGGATCACCGCTTATTCGTTGGAACAAAAATGAACCTAATGAGTTTTTGCAACAATTCATAGCTAAGCTAAAAAGTTTGAATAGGATTCTTTCTACGAATACATATGTTAAAGGAACCAATAAAGTGCTTGAGCGAATTATAGAAGATGCTCAAAATCAAACAATTATTTTACTTATAGGAATGACTGGATCAGGCAAAACAAGTCTAGTAAATGCACTTCTTAAAAGAACCGTATTACCGTCGAAAATGGCAAGGGCTACAGCTGTCAACACAATGATTCGATACGGTCAATTAGAAGAAGTTAAGGCTTATTTTCTTGATGGTCAAATTGCTAGTTTTGACCTTGATAAAGTGGAGCTATTTACGACATCTGATACGTTTAGTGCGGAAATCCTACGTGAAAATCTAGATTATATAGAGGTTTATGTGAATAACGATTTATTAAAAAAGGTTACCTTAATTGATACAATACCTCTAGAGCCTAATAACGAGGAATCAGCATATGTTAAAGAGTCCATCTTAAACCGTGCGGATGATTTGTATTGGATATTCCACTGTGATACTAAGCCTACACAAAGCGAGTTAAAACTACTTGGAAAATTACAAGAGCGAAAAAACAAACCCCTTGCCATCATTAATGCAATTGATATTCATGAATCGGCGTACGATCAATTTACTGCGGAACAAAGTGAAATGTTGTCACAATATTTCCGTAAGATGATAGGAATCTCTGTGAAGAATGCTGAAGAGGCAGTTTCGGTCGATGAAGAGAAATGGCAACAAAGTCAGTTCGAAATTCTATTACAAGAAATCGAGAAATCACATGCTAGCCAATCAGACCATGTTTATTTAATAATGGATCGTTTTATAAAATGGCTAAAGAGGTTCAAAACAGAAGTCGAGTTAATTCCGCAAAGAGAACCCTATCTATCTGCTTATAACCTATTAGAAGAGTACCAATTAGGAAAACAAACGGAATCTGCTCGAGAAAAAGATGAATATCAAAAGTTGAATACGTATGAAAGAGAGTATCGTCAAGCTAGTCTTGTCTTTAAAGACGTGCAAACGCTTTATCAGTTATTACAAGTGATTTCTAACAATCAGCATTTTAAAACTTTCGATGTTATGGTCTTTGTCGAGTATGCAAACGACTATCTAAAGGCTGTTAGAGAATATCGTACAATGCTTCAAAGGTACAAGAAGGAGTTTAACCATAGCGCTAATCATCAGCGACATATAACGAGTAAACGTGGGTTGAAAACAAAGTTTAATAGTGAGCAACAAAGTGAACAATCGAGTAAGTTGACTCAACCACTTCAGGCATTACATAAGACAATTGATCAACAATACAACAAAATTCTTGAATTGGAAACTCAGCTTTTCAACGAATATGAAAAAATAAATCAGCAATTGAACAATATTGCGAGTAGCCATCTCGCTAGAATTTTAAAAAAGGTCAGTTTAATCAGTACAGAACGAAAGAAAAAGAAACAACAGTTGGAAAAAGCAATAAAACAGTTAAATAGTTTTAATAATATTTTAGAAGCAAAAGAATTTGTGGAGACATTTGTAGAACAGCTCATTGAACAAAAGGATCTTATAGTGACAAAAAAGGAACGTCTCTCACTGATAGAAACATTAGTGAAGATTAAAAGCATAAGATTATCACATCAAACGCTAATTGCTAGTACACAAATCGAAGATCAAAATGACAACATATCTACAGCTCAATCCAACATTGCTACACAATATAAATTGCAACGGCTAACAATGACAATAGATGATATGAAATCAGAAATTGAAGAACCACCAATATTTAGTGAAATAACAGAATGATAAAGCAGAAGATACTTATCCCAGTAGTAGATGGGCATGAGTATCTTTTTTTATTTACTTAGTTATATTATACAAAGCTTATTTAAACCGAAGGAATCTTTATTCATCTGGCAATGTTAAAACTGACATATAGTAATGTGAAACTTTAGCTTAATTACAACGTAAATAAAATACTGTAGTGTAAAATAATAGGGGGTTCAATTGATGTCCATTATTCTTGATGCATTAAACTTAGTAATTTATTTACCATTTTTTAAACCAGATGAAGAAGATATTTCAAAAAATATCGAAGCATTAAAAAAACAAAATTGGTATCTGTCTTTATTGGAAGATGCCGAATTGAAGAGATTAATTGTACATGATAAAGATGTTAGACAAATAATTGGTCGATTTAATTACGAGAAATTAAGTCAAAAGTGTTATCAAATCAAGTGTCAACATACAATTGAAGAAGCTTTAAAAGAAAAAATAGTAGCATAAAATAAAGACTGTTCACCAGCTTGTTTGATGTCGAGCTGCGATGGAGTAAGGAATATGCTGATGATTTAGAAGGATATTATCAGCTCGCATACATTCCTGTGTATCCAAATCTCGAAGGTGATTTGGCATTTATTGAAGCAGAAGACGCTAGGGTCATTGTGAAAAAGGATTTATTTTGATGAAAAAGTTTTATATTCCGACATTCAAAATTACTTGAACATTAATGGGATTATTATTTGAAAATATGGTTTAGAAGCAGAATGGGGAATTAGTAAGCCTGCTTCAGCATTTTCTAAGAACCATTGATAAATAAATATATGACGACTTTTAAAAAGAATAAAACCAGCTGTTGAAAAATTTACATTAATATAGTTCGTACCTACTAATTAGAAGGTCCCTTTTTTATCAATATCAACAGTAAAAATTAACGAAATAATTAAATATTCAGTATAAAACATTTTTCCAATATGTTACAATTTTTTATCAAATAAAAGGAATGATTTTAAATGGGTATTCGAGCATTAATTAAATAACACCCCTTTCAGCTATTAAAAAAGGAGTGTTAAATAATGAAAAATAATGATCAATTTTATGATAAGCAATACGAATGGATGAATAAATTCACTGGAGTGGCAATAGGCCAGTATCATCATGAATTAGTCGAATTAGTAGAGAAAAATAGTCAGCAAGGGCCGTTGCATCTATTAGAATTAGGTAGTGGAAACGGTGAATTCGCAGTTGCTGCAGCGTTGCGAGAACATCAGGTTACAACTGTAGATATAATCCAACTAGCAATTCAGAAAATGATTCATCTTGCTAAAGAAAATAATGTGACCAAGCGAATGCACGTTCATCATGATGGTTTCTATACTATTCAATTTGCTGATAAATTCGATGCCATCTGTTATTGGGATGGTTTTGGTGTTGGAGCAGATGAAGACCAGCAATTATTACTCAGTAATATAGATAACTGGTTAAAACCTGGTGGTAAAGCTTTCATAGATGTATATGCTCCTAATTACTGGAGAAAAACGGCAGGTCAATTTGTTAAGTTATCTCAAAAGATTCATAGACAATATGACTACGATTTAGAGAATAATAGAATGTTAGATTCTTGGTGGCTGTCAGAAAATCCAGATGAAAAAAAGCAACAATCCTTGCGTTGCTATGATGTAGTAGAATTTGAAAAACTGATAACAAGTACTTCATTATCTATTGAAGAGATTATTCCAGGTGGCAAAATGGACTATAATAGCTGGGTATATCATGGACGAGTATCTTTAAATGAAGCTATGATGTACACAGTAATTCTACAAAAAAATGAGGTTAGACTATGAATTATTCTGTCCGACAGGCAACAATTCTAGATGTAGTAGGTATTGCAAAAGTACATGTAGATAGTTGGCGCACTACCTACAAAGGCATTATGAGGCAAGACTTCTTAGACAATCTAACATATAGCAGTAGAGAAGCATTATGGCAGCGTAATATCGAAAGTGAAGGGAATATTATTCTTGTAGCTGTAAATGAAGAAGAACAAATCGTAGGGTTTACTTCTGGTTCTAAAACACAAGAAGGTGAATACCCGAACTATGATGCGGATGTTACAGCTATCTATTTATTTCAGGGAGAACAGGGAAAAGGGATTGGCAAAGCTATGTTACATCAGCTATTTGCAGAGTTTAAAAAATTGAATTACAGTTCTTCGATTGTTAAAGTTTTAGAAGACAATTCATCTTGTCGCTTTTATGAGGCGATGGGTGCAGAATTCATCGATTCAAATACAATACAAATCGGTGGTAAAAAATTAGAGTTACTTACCTATGGTTGGACAAGAATATAGCAGGGTAAAAACATGAAAGCAGCCGATTTTAATTTCCGGCTGCTTTCTCTATTTCTCCTTCTTGTAGTAATTTGAATATCCAATCAATCACCAAAGGCAAAAACTAATTCTGTCTCGCAAACAATTTCTCCATCTACAGTAGCGATTCCTTTACCTTTCCCAATAGGACCTATTACTCGAGTAATTTCCACTTCTAGACGAAGTTGGTCTCCCGGTTTTACTTGACGTTTAAAACGGCATTTATCAATTCCGGCTAAAAGTCCTAAACGTCCTTCATTTCCTTCTTTAGTAAGCATTACAATTGCACTTACTTGAGCTAATGCCTCTACAATTAATACACCTGGCATAATTGGGTAACCAGGGAAGTGTCCATTAAAAAATTCTTCATTTGCAGTTACATTTTTAATCCCAACTGCTCTTTTACCTTCTTCTAACTCTAGCACTCGATCAACTAATAGAAATGGGTAGCGATGTTTAATGATTTCTTGTATTTTTTGTGTGTCTAACAATATGTTTTCCTCCGTATCATAAATAGATTCCTCTTTATATTAACACCTGGTGCTAATAGTTAGTAACATTTTTTTTGCGGATTATTAAGAAAAACTTCTTAGTAGTTTTTTAACTTGATAGGAAAGGAATGGACTATATTGCATTAAAAAAGCGTTCAACAAGTGCTAGAGCACAGGTTGAACGCTTCATTGTTTTTAAAAGAATACTTTTTCAGTATTGTATTTCGCGCGGAAATGATTGATAGCAAAAGTTTCATAAATTTCACGTTCCATTTGATCTTCAACAACGAATACTTCAATTTTATGAACTTCGTTACGGTGATCTTTAATTGGTGAAACGTTATCTTCAAAGTGTTTTTTTACACGTTGACGGATTTTACGTGCTTTACCTACGAATAAAAGCTCATTTTCTTTGTTAAAGAACATGAAAAAGCCGCCTTTATCACGAGGGATTTCATGGAAATCAATAAATCCATAAATTGAAGGTATAATCGCGTCCCCTTCTTTAATTTTTTGTTCACGTTGACGAATTACTACGTCTGGTTTTGGCATTTCAATTTTGATCAAAAAAATTCACGTCCTCATTATTATATAGTAGTTAATGCTACCATAGTTGTGCTGGAAAAGCTATCGGATTTAGTCGTAGCAGAAATACTTGTCTATTATAAAAAAAATCGGCCATTTATTCAATTTCTCCTCAACAAAAATAACCCGTTAGATGACGGGAATTATTGTTTTTTTCTAATTTTTAACGAATCTGATAATGAACCTTGTAAGCTATTCTATTAATTTAGGTATTATTAGTGTGAATCAATCAGTATCTACTGTCAGCTCAAGTTGCGCAGTGATTTCGATTCCATTAAGTGCTTGTGTAGCAAGACGATCTGCCTCGGAATTCGCTTTACGTGGTATAAGTTCGTAGCTAGGACGAATGCCAAGTTCTTTTAATTTCTCATCAATTCGATCGGCCCAGGACGATAATTCTTTTTCTAATAAAGCCCATTCTCCACTCATCTGGTTGATGACAACCTGAGAATCTCCAATGAAAACGACAGGCAGATGATGAACATTTAATCGCTCTAGCTCCCTTAGACTTAAATGAAGCGCTGCATATTCTGCCTCGTTATTTGATTTCAGCATCTCAGAAGGAGCATTCTTCCTCAGCCTATACGATTTCCCACTTTGTTCAAAATATATAACACAGCCTAAACCTGATGTGCTAGTCGAGCGATCAAATCCGCCATCGAAATAAACTGTGATATTATGCGGTTCGGTTTCAATTTCTTTAATATATTGCTTCAATTCTTTAATTGTCCAAGTGCTGTCGAACGAATCGGTAAATGTAATACTTTTAACACGATCTGTTCGCTCAATGTCTTCTGCAATTATCAGTCCTTTTGCAGCAGGCATCTCCTCAGAGCGAAATGTGGTTTCCGTTCCTCTTGGCGTTTTGTACGTCCATTCGATTGAGATGTTCATCGATAATCCTCCTATACGTCTGAATTCAATATTTTAGATTTCCGAAAGTAATAAGCTATTTATTTTAAAATTTGAAGTAGGAATTATTATATTCATTTTATTATCATTCGCTTTATGACATTACAATGTTTGTAAAAGTTAATTTTGCCTCTAGACAACATAATTATACCCGAAAAAAACCGTGAATTTATTTTGCGTAAGGAAAGTTTTTACACAGCTTAAGTTAAGTGCTCTTTATGGAAGTTGGTTTATCAGAAAGTATAATTTATTGCATTCAGTAAATATTAAAGGAACGGCGTTTTTTGAAATAATTATTAAGCTTGGTAGGTGATGTATTGACACGTAAGCATATATTAATACTAACTGTTTGTGCATTAATCATCTCAGTGTTTTACGCTGGTTTCAGTATCGCTGCTGACAAGGGACGGCGATACTATGAGGGAACAGGGCAAATGCTTTGGGATATTAATACTGAAGAGAAGATTATCGCCATTACATTTGACGATGGACCACATCCACGATACACTGGACAAATTTTAGATTTACTGGCTAAATACAAAGCCAAAGCTACTTTTTTTGTTATTGGGGAAAATGCAGAAAAGCACCCTGATTTAGTTCTACGGGAATATAACGAAGGACATGAATTAGCTAACCACACATATACACATCCGTATAAGACAACGCCTAAGCAATTTGAAAAAGAACTAAAAGAGACCAATGAAATTATATACGGTATTACAGGCTTTTCTCCAGTGCTGTTTCGTCCTGTAGGTGGGCAATATGATGAAAAAATGATCGATATTGCCACGAAGAATGGATATAAAGTAGTAATTTGGTCTTGGCATCAAGATACTGAAGATTGGAAGGGAATTTGGTCTCAAAAGATTATAAATAAAGTATTGAAAGGTTCTAAGCCTGGTGATGTGATTCTATTTCACGATGGAGGCGGGAATAGGACTCAAACGTTAAAAGCGCTTGAGAAAATAATACCTGAACTTCAAAAGCAAGGGTACAAATTTGTCACCATATCAGAGCTGATGGACAGTGTGAATGGAAAAGTTAGTAATTAAAGGTACTTTAATAGCTAATAATATATATGAAAAAACGCCGAATTGATTTCTGTATATGTAAAAATTTAAATTTGATCTTTTCGAAAAATATTTGTCTAATTGAGAATAATTATAAGTGCGTTTGGCAGAATATTAGCATCTGCTGAACGCTTTTTTTAATGGAATCGAAAATTATTTGGCGATACGAGTGAAGAAATTTATATATCAATCTAAATAATGGGTGTTTTGTATAGCGTTTTTGTATAACATGTTCCAATAATGTAGTATTTTAATATCATTGAATAATCATTTACTTATTATATAATAAGTAATAGTTACAATCATTATTGTAATAATAGGACTATATATTTACTTTATTTAGGTTGGTGAGAAGATTTAGCATGTCTGAAAATCGTTGTTACATACATAAAGTGAAATCAGCTGAGGTATTAGTAGACGAGAAAATTGTTGTGTACTGCCCTAAATGTGCTGAAGCTAATATACATAAAATTGTTTTACAAGAAGAGAAAATTTTAAAATCTGATGAATTAGCAGATATACGAAAAAGACGGTATATTGCAATGAATGAGGTTTGGAAGAGTATCGCGTTAGCATTTTACTTAGAATGCCTACCAGTATTCATTGTTTTGTTTACTCATTCACCTAAAAGTTTATCCGAATACTTATCGGGAGTAAAAGATCTGTATAGTCAGTTCTTATTCCAACCTATTGTTCAACTCGTTGCCATAGGTTTTATAGCTCTTGGAGGGTATTTTTGGATAGCTGCTATTAAAAGTCTGAAAGCGTTGAAAAAAGAGGAAGCTATATTACTGAAACCTTTTGCAAATGAAGCAGAGGTGCATGAGAAATTCCAAACACCAACTAAAATAAATCAAGTGAATGAGTTTGTGCGAAATGTTAAAAAGAAATACGATAGTAATTTCTTTAGTCAACGTAAAATTCATCAAATGAGCCAGTATGATTTCAAATTGTATTTGGCGAAATTATTGCAAAAACTTGATTTTGAAAATGTTCGTCTAGCTCGAGATGATAGTGACTTTAAAGTGGACATATTTGCTGATGGACCAAATGGTAAAGTGGCGTTCCGTTGCATTAATAATGTCAATTTAGTCAATATGGATGAAGTACATAAAATTGCTGTTGAAAAAGTTTATTATGATTGCGACTCATCTATATTAGTATCGACTTCAAATATAACAAAGGACGCTTTAGATTTAGCAGTAACTTTGCGAGTGACTATATGGAATGATCAAGTTTTGAAAGAAAAAATAATCTCTATTGAAAATGAACAATGGAGTGACCATTTACAAGACTTTTATGATTACTCAGATCAAAATCTAAAAAAATATACAGAGTTTGAGATGAGAAGATTAGCTCAGACTTGAAGTTATATCAAAAGTTATCCAGCTATTAAGGAGGACACTGAAAAAGTCCACAAGATAACAAAAGCGATTGTGAGAAACGGATTTACGTTTTCACAATCGCTTTTTCTTTCATTGCTCTCATTATAGTATAATAAGAAAAACTTACTAGAGGTGGTGAGACCATGATTTCCAAACAAGAAACATTAAATTTAAGTCCATATATGGCATTGTATGAGTTAATCATTCCAAAAGATAATATGCTTCGCCAAATCAATGAACTCGTTGATTTTTCATTTATTTTAGATGAACTAAAATCAAAGTATTGTTTGGATAATGGTAGAAATGCTATTCCACCTATTCGTATGTTCAAATATTTACTGTTAAAAGCGATACATGATCTGTCGGATGCCGACCTAGTTGAACGTTCAAAATACGATATGTCCTTCAAATATTTTTTAGATATGGCACCTGAAGAAGATGTCATAGATTCAAGTTCCCTGACAAAATTCCGTCGTCTTCGTCTTCAAGACATGAATTTATTAGATTTATTGATTGGTAAGACAGTTGAAATTGCGTTAGAGAAAGGTCTTATTACGAGTAAAACGATTATTGTCGATGCGACACATACAAAAGCTCGTTACAATCAAAAATCACCGAAAGAATTTTTACAAGAAAAATCGAAAAATGTACGAAAAGCGGTCTATCACCTGGATGAAGATATGAAAGGGAAATTTCCAATAAAACCAACCTCTAATGAGGTAAGTGAAGAATTAAACTACTGCCGTCAGGTCGTTCAAGTGGTAGAAACACAATCAAAAGTAGCACAAATACCAGCTGTGAAAGAAAAGTTAAATATATTGAAAGAAGTGATAGACGATTATAATGTACAACTGAGCTATTCAACTGATCCAGATGCACGTGTTGGACATAAATCAGCGGATTCAGCTTTTTTTGGCTTCAAAACACATATTGCGATGAGTGATGAACGTATTATTACAGCTTCGATTGTGACAACGGGTGAAAAAAGTGATGGACATTACCTTAAAGAGTTAGTAAAGAAAAGTAAAGAAACGGGTATGGAAATTGGTACTGTCATTGGAGATACAGCTTATTCTGGGAAAGAAAATTTACAATATGCTCAAGCAGAAAAGTTTCAATTGATTTCAAAATTAAACCCAAACATTACCGGAGAAACTTCCCATCGAAAAGTAGTCTTTGAATTTAATAAAGATGCAGGAATGTATGTATGTCCAGCAGGTCATATGGCTATTCGAAAAGCACGAACTGGAAAGAAAAATCAAGGAGCTAATCAAGCAGAAACATACTCATTTGATATAGAAAAATGTAAAGTATGCCCAATGCGCGTAGGGTGCTATAAAGAAGGATC
The DNA here is from genome assembly GCF_055456015.2 of Viridibacillus sp. d25.2. Taxonomy (NCBI): domain Bacteria; kingdom Bacillati; phylum Bacillota; class Bacilli; order Caryophanales; family Caryophanaceae; genus Viridibacillus; species Viridibacillus sp. d25.2. The sequence continues at coordinate 1,790,925 of NZ_CM196652.1, forward strand.
AAAAAGTAAAACATACTCTATCAGAGTTAAATCTATGGAACATAAGGAGCAAATTCGTCTTCAAGAAACAGATGAATTCAAAACCCTTTCGAAAAAACGTTATAAAATTGAAGCAAAAAATAGTGAAATTAAAAACCCACATGGTTATAAAACAGCAAAATCAGTGGGTCTATTTGGTATGGAAATTCAAGGTGCAACAACGATATTTGCGGTGAATCTCAAACGGATATTAAAACTTCTAAACGAGTAAAAGTAAGAAATAGGAAAGGAAAGAAGGCACATTCTGTTCAAATCGAACGGAATGTGCCTTCTTTTTTTCTAAAAAACCAAGAGTTATAAAAAACGTAAGTTTTTCAGTGTCCTCCTATTAAGTTGGGTAACTTTTTTGTGTAAAGAGCTCTTTACATCAGGGGGATTTCCCTTATTATGTATGTAAAGATATATTTACATTTGGGAGCAGGGATTGTTATGAAGGTTCATAATCGTATAAAGGAAGTTCGTAAGCAAAAAGGCATTACCCAAATACAAATGGCTGAAGATTTACAAATTACGCGTCAAACGATTACCGCAATTGAAAATCATAAATACAATCCAAGTCTTGAATTAGCTTTGAAATTGTTGCAATACTTTGATCTGTCGATAGAAGAGTTATTTACTTTAGAGGAGAGTGAGAAATGAAAAAGTTAACTGTATTTTCAATGTTATTCATTGGATTATGTATAGCAGGGGGAGGAATGCTCGGTTTTTATTTGATAGAATTGAAGGAGCCAGGGATAACTGAGGGCTTGTTTCTGCCAATTGTATTTGGAACTTTACTTGGTACAGGTACGACTTTCATTGCATGGCTCATTCAAAAAAAGCGTCATGGTAATGTACCTACTGTCGATGAACGTACGTTGCAGAATATGAAAACTTTCTATGTGGCTGCGTTATATTTTGTACTAGTTGGAAGTTCAGTATTTTTGATTTTGTTATTTATAATGGATGTAAAGACAGTCGAGGTTTGGATGCTATTTGTTTATCTAATGGTATTGTTTTTGCTGTTAGCTGCCGGAACTTTCATTACGAAGCGAGTTTGAAAAAAGTTTAAGTCCGGTTCAACCTAAGAGATATCATTTTAATTGATGGTTACTATAGAGATATTGTGATACTTATAGGCCAATAAATCTTGGGAAGCTGCTATTTTCCAATAGTCTTTTCAGAAGCAGGAGGTATCCTGCTTTTTTGCTGTTTGTTTTCTTTTTCTATAAAAAAGTAACAGTATATTTCCTAGTAGAGCTGTATTTAAAATTACATTTAGGAACTAAATGTTGTAGCTGAAGGCATGGAAGCACGTATTACTCGCCATAAGTCTTACGGAAAAGCAGTAAGGTCTGCCTAAAAAGTAAATGACATGACACCGCTTGCTTCAGAAGAGGTTGCCGCTCCAGCATTAAGTTGTATTCTGTATCCAGAGGGGATTAACGATGCAGAATTTCGCGCAACACTTGCGGAAAAAGGTGTAATTGTAGCGGGATCACTCGCACACCTAGCAGGAAAAGCATTCCGCATTGGCCATATGGCAATACAACAGTAGAAATGTTAGAGGAAGCAATTGTGAAAATAGGAGAAACGATGCAAAAGCTTGGTCACGAGATTGATATTTCTGAAGCTCTTGTACGCAACTCAAGGAAACTATGCAAGCACTGTTTAAATCTAAAATATAGAAGGAAGCATTTTATTGGTTTGGAGAAGTGTCCGCTTGACTCCTGCGGGAAAAGCGAGACAGACGAGACCCTGCAGGAGCATAGCGACGAAGCGGCTCGGCTCTCGCCCGCGGAAAGCGAGCGGTAAGCTTCGGAAAACCATCTATCCTGTATAAAAAGAAGCTACCTAGTTAATAGATAGCTTCTTTTTATATGAATTGGATATTTAATGAAAAATAGTGTTCCTTATGATTCAGTATGAATGACAGCCTAAAATGTTAATTATCCACCTAAATAACCATATACCTGTCAAAAATTTATGTATATAATTTTAGTAGATAGATGAATTTGGGGGATAATTATGAAAAAAAACCAATTGAATTTCTTTAAAATGATGTTAGCACTTGTACTAGCTTTCGCGTTAGCATTTGGTACATCAACTAATAAGACGGAAGCAGCAACAACAACTAAAGTAGATACGATTACTTTAACAAAAGACAAATCAAAAACGCTGGATAGAAAATTCGGCAAAGATCAAACAGATGTTATGAAAGTTACTATACCATCGGACGGTTTATTTACGATGAAACTAAATAATCCTAAAGAACGTGGAGTAGGTCTTGTACTATTAAATGATTTTGATACTAGTAAATTAGAAGATATCGAAAATTTTGATGTGTCTGCACTAGAAAAATTGGAAAGCACATTTAATGATGTTGAATTATTCGGTTATGTTTTAAATTCAGAACTAACTTGGTATGATCCAACAATGCATTCTATTTCTGTTGGTTTGAAGAAAGGTACATATTATCTTGTAGCATATAAGTTAGACTTTGGAAAAAATAAAAACTACAGTACTAAATTATCTTTTAAAGCAGGCAGCAACTATGAAAAAGAATCAAACAATACTACTTCAAAAGCAACACCAATCAGTTTAAACAAATCATATAATGCATCATTTAATCTTTTTGATACAGATGATTATTACAAAGTAAATGTTCCACAAGCTGGTTTCTTGAAAGTTCATGCAGATCAAAAACGTAGTACTAAGTTTAGAATGAAAGTATTAGATGATAAAAAGAAAACGGTTAAAGGCTTAAAAGTAACAAAAGTTAAAAGAAAATATACTGGATCTGTATATGTACCAAAAGGTACTTATTATGTAAAAGTAAGTGCAGATATGATGGATTCAATGTATGACCGTGTATCATATACGTTAAAAACTTCAGTAAAAACAACAAAGCTTAAAAAATCAGCTGTAAAAGTGATTAATAAAAAAGGTACTAAAAACGATAAAGTAATTGTTTCAAACTTAACAGTTGGATCGACTGTTAAGGTTTATGCAGATGCTAGCAAGAAAAAACTATTAGCTTCATCAGTAAATACTACTAAAAAAGCTACAATGAGTGTAAAAACATTAAGTAGCAAAGGCGGTAAAGTATATATTACCGTTAAAAAGCCAAGAATTTCTGAAAGCATCGTATTAAAAGTAAATTATTAATAAGTAAAGCCACTAGCGAAATAAAAATCGCTAGTGGCTTTTTTTATAAACACTGTCCTTTTTTATCTATTAATAATAGAAGGGATATTCTCCATCTAAATCCTATGATAGCAAGGGGTTATTAAAGTATAATAGTGTAGAAATGTAGTTGTTATTGTAGATAAAGTGAATATTCAACTAGGTAAAGGTAGTAGCTTAAAGTGGTAGTTTTAATGAAAAGGATTTTGCATATTGATATCAGAAGATTAAATTAAATGACTCTTAAATTTATCTACTATCGAAAATGAATAGAAACTGGTTTTCAGTTATACATATTACGTTTATTGGCAAATATGTTTGTAAAGGATGTAAATGATTTTCAATATAGATGAGGTGTTTCGCATAGAAAAGCAATTGGCAAAAAGAATGATCGCATTAATGGCGGTATTAAATGAGGATATACAAAATATTGATTTCACTGTATCCACTCAAATAGCAGCGTATATGCAAGAAGGGTTGTTGGGTGACTTTGCAACAGCTACGACGGGGATTGGCTACTTTTACGATAATATAAAAGAATATGACAAAGCAGTCCAATGGTATAATTTAGCGACTGAATTAAATGTAGCAGAAGGTCAATTTTGTTTAGCCAATTATTACTATGAAGGGCTAGGTGTTCAGGAAGATATAGAGAAAGCTTTTCAACTTTATGAACGAGCAGCTTTGCAAGGCCATGCTGATGCGGCCAACAATCTAGCTGATATGTACTTTAATGGTGAATATGTTAAAGAAAATCTAGATGAAGCATTTAAATGGTTTACAATAGCATCAAATGCTGGTGTTAAAGAAGCTCAATTCACATTAGGTATAATGTATGAACAAGGTCTAAGTGTAAAAGAGAATATGGGACAAGCACTGATATTATATAAGACTTCAGCAGAAAATGGTTATCCAGAAGCACAATATCGTATGGGTAATATATATGATCAAGGGATAGGCGTAAAGGAAAATAAGGAACTTGCCTTTCAGTGGTATAAAAAAGCCGCAGAAGAAGGTAATGTAGATGCTGAATATAATGTTGGATATATGTTTCAGAATGGAATTGGAACAACTGTAGATTATGATCTAGCACTTATATGGTATAAGTGTGCAGCTATGCAAGGTGATGCAAGTGCAAAGGTACGCATTGGAGAAATGTACGAATTTGCTATGGGCGTAGCTATGGATATAAATCGCGCATTTGTTTGGTATGAACGTGCTGTAAGTGCGGGCGATGAGTTAGCTAGAAAGCATCTCGAACGATTAGGGAGTTATTAATAGTTGGTAAACCTGATGAGTGGAAAAGCACTTGTCGGGTTTTCTTATGCATTTAGATGACACAAGAGTTCAACAAAAATGTAAGTTATAACTCTTTTCTTGATGAAATATTAAAGTAACAAGAAAAAGTACCGCCAATGGAAATGAACTTCCCTGTAAAAGTTAGACACCAATCTAACTTTTACAGGGTTTTTATTTTAAAAATAATTAGCCATTACTTTTTAAACACGGACAAATCTAAAACGATCTTTTATATAACGCTTAAAGTAGATGCCTTTTGAGTCGGCGTCCATCAATTCGATATAAATTCGCTCAGGAACGCCAAAATATTCAAATACACCATCTCTAAACTCGATTCTTAAAATCATAGCACTAGGGTCAAAACCTACATTTACCAATTTTGATGAAGTAACAGAAATCATATTCATAACGATCCCCTCCTATTTACAGTATATAAGAAAGCGCTTCCAAATGACAAGTGATTGTTTTAAATTGTAAAATAACCTTGACTTTACCAGTACGGGTAAATTACTGTTTAAGTATGGTATTATTTGTGTTTTTTTCGAAATAAATTTGGATTTGACCTTTTATCAATGGTTATGTTCAGTTTAAATATTATTATTTTTTTTATACTGCGTGGGCCAAAAGTGAAGTTTCTGCTCGTTATAGTAATATTCACTGTTCTTTCTGTCGGGGGTATTTTATTTGCAATGTTATCAAGACGAGCTTTTTCCATTATCGCAGGGGTGTTTTTTAAATGGTATATCACTTCTCATTGCAGAGCTATTACCAATTGCAATTAGTAATAGAGAACGAAAATTAGAGCTAATATAATAGTTACGATTCCCATCTAATTAATCTATTTAGGAGGTGGTCATATGATTAGAATGGCTACAGAACAAGACATTGAGCAGCTTGCACATTTTTTGTCCAGTTGCAATGCAACTTCAAAACATCATATTGGCTATTGTGGTCAAGATGAGCGGGAAATTGAGTCTACATTGAAACAAGAATTTTCAGATTTACCTTTTGAAAATTCTATGATAATCGCGATAGAAAATGAACAGATTATTGCCTCTTTAGGGCTAGACTTTGATGAGGAGGATCAGTCTGCAGAAGTTTGGGGACCGTTTATTAAGGACGATGTATCAGAATTACTTTTACTTGAAATGTGGATGAAGTTATGTAAACAACTACCAATCCCTTTGGAACATCCTCAATTTTTCATTAATATTGACAATGCAGAAGCGATAGCTTTTGCTGAAAAAGTTGGTGCAAAAATGAGAGGACATCACTATATATTACATAAAGAACGTCAAAATCATGCATTTTCAAGCTCTGAAAGTATCCATAAATTAGATTCAACCAATGCAGAAGCCTTTCAAAAACTGCATAACATAGCATTTCCAAATACGTATTATGACGCACTATCAATCTTGTCACGTTTGAACGAAAATCGAATTGTTTTTTGTTATTGTGATGATGAAGAATTAAAGGGATATGTCTATGTAGAAGCAGATGCCGAAAATGGAGAAGGTACGATTGAGTATATTGCCGTTGATGATCGATTTCGCAAGCAAGGATTAGGGAGAAAATTGTTAATGCATGGATTAGACTTTTTATTTACATACGATTCAATAACGGAAATTTCCTTAACTGTACAAAAGACTGAACTAGGTGCAATCCATTTATACCAATCTGCAGGCTTTGATGTTCACCATGAACTTGTCTTTATGAAGGAGGAATTATCATGTGGGAACAGAGGTTAATTGACACTTCAAGTGGTACGTTTGAGTTTTTTGTGAAAGGGAGTGGCCCACCCCTTTGCGTGACGCATTTGTACAGTGAATATAATGCAAATGGTAATACCTTCGCAAACCAGTTTACTAAGTATCATACGGTTTATTTAGTAAATTTAAGAGGAGCAGGTAATTCAGCACCTTCCATTACAGAGCATGATCTAAGTTTGGCAAAATCAGTGAAAGATTTAGAGGCCATTCGAGAAGCACTTCAGTTTGAAAAGTGGGCGTTTGCTGGCCATTCAACAGGGGGGATGTTGGCACTCGTATACGCTATTTTAACCCCAAAAGCTTTAACTAAAATCATTGTAGGTGGAGCTTCAGCATCAAAAGAATATATGCAACATAAAGACAGCATATACTGTAAAGAAAATGAAAACAACGAACGTATTAGGGGAATTATGCAACAATTAAATGATCCGAAAAAGCCATTGGAAGAGCGCCGTAAGTTAATTCGTGAGTGGACTGAGATGTCTATCTTCTATAGAGACCGCTATGATGAGTACTTTAATCGGCCAAATAGCGGAAAAGTAGTAAATGCGCGTCTCAATTACTTCTCGTATGTAGAATTAATAAATTATGATTTAAGACCCCAGCTTCCGAAAATCATTGTCCCAACGTATATCTACTGTGGCCTTCATGATGCACAATGTCCTTATCATTTTTCAAAAGAAATGGCTGGACTAGTCCCTAATGCTAAGCTGTTTACATTTGAAGAAAGTAACCACTTTCCATTTGTTGAGGAAGAGGAGAAATTTGCTGGGTTTGTGGAGTCTACACTATAGATTTATCAGAAAGCTACTGTTGGAGTTTAAAATTAAACTTTCTCCATCAGTAGCTTTCTATTTTTTTGCAAAAGCAATTTTAAATTTGTTAAACATATTGAGGAAGTAAAGTGCTGTATCAAAAGTTTTTTGCTTTTAAGCTGTGAGCACGCCACGAATAAACCACAAAGATATAAAGACTTTTAAAAAAGAGATATTAATAAATTCAATTTTAGAATAGCGTGAGATAAAACGATTGATATAATGTCTAATTTCAATTGCATTATAATGTGCTGGTGCGTTTGATGTGAGGATTGCCGCTAAATCAAAATAAGGATGCCCGATTCTAGCCTCACCAAAATCGATTATAAATAACTCTTTGTTAAAAAGAGTATTCCAAATGCCTAAATCGCCGTGAATCCATTGCTTTTCAAGTGAAGTTTTATAAACTAACTCTGTAAGGAAAGTTACTTTGGAATTAATGAAATTAATCAAAAAAACCAGGCGTATTAAACTCGCCTGGCTAATCGGAAATTAATCTTCAAATAGGTTTTCCATTAATTCATGGATTTCCTTATCTCGTGTATGTCTAGCTGAAGGGTCAATTGTAACTTTTCCTTGGTGAAAGATTAAGACATCACCAGGTTGTGCACCATTTGGTAATCCAGAAATGGTGATATCCTGCATACCTTCTTCAAACTCTATGACGGCTATTTGATTTTCGAAACGGTCGATTATCCCAGTTTTCATTATTGATTGTCCTTTACGGATATTTCTGAACCATTTGATGTGAAGATAATATTACTTTGCTTATCGGTTCTATATACTTTTGCGCCCACTTTTTTTAGTCGATTTAATGTAGCTGCTGTAGGGTGACCATAGCCATTGGTAGCACTTACACTAATAGCTGCATATGTTGGTTTTGCTTTTGCTAAAAACGCTTCAGACGTCGCTTCCTCAGCTCCATGGTGACTTACTTTTAGAACGTCCACTTGTGGCACTAAATCTTTGGCTAGCATATCATTTTCAGAAGGGAATTCAGCATCACCGGTAAATAAGAATTTGTTATTACCATTTTGTAATAGTAAAACTGCACTCCAGTCATTTAAATCACTTTGATTATATGTATTAACAGGTGCGATAAATTTTAATGATAAATTTTCTTCATTAGTCGGAATTTCTACCCCAGTTTTTGCTTGTGTAATTCCCAAACCTTGGTTTTTCACAGCAGTTAAGAAATTTTTGTAAGCAATTGTTGTATGACTTACTTTAGGTGCGTACACTTTCTTTACTTTTATAGAATCTATGACTTCAGCAAGCCCGCCAACATGGTCAGCATCTGGGTGAGTAGAGATAACAGCATCTAATGTTGTCACATTATTCTTCTGTAAATAAGAAACGACTTCATCGCCAGCCCCTTTATTACCCGCGTCTATTAAAATATTTTCATTTTCAGACTGTATTAAAATTGAATCTCCTTGGCCGATGTCGATTATATGTACTAATACATCTGACGCTTTACCTGTAAAAGGCTGATCTGTTGATTTGTTTGAATCATTTGAGTCAGTAAGCTCAAAAATTAATCCAATAGCAATTAATAAAACTATAAATATACTTGTTTTCTTCATATAAAAACCTCCATATACCACTTTAACATTGTTAGTAGCTGTTTTGTAGTGGAGGTAAGAATTATTCGGTAAGGCTAATATTTATAAATTAATTTCAACCAATTTGAAACAAATACCAATTTCAAACGACTTATTAGCAAGCAACGAAAAGAGGTGATGTTTTGAGCAAATTACAAGGTAATATAGAAGAGTTATACGATGAGTATTACCGCGATGTGTATCATTTCGCATTGTATTATACGAATAATAAGCAAGAAGCAGAAGACATCACACAGGAAACATTTATTAAGGTTATGAGAAATATACATAAATTAAAAGATCTAGATAAGCAAAAGACATGGATTTTATCAATTGCTCGCAATACAGCGGTAGATATACATAGAAAATATAAGTTAAGGCAATTGATTCCTTCAATGATTGGTTCGAATTTAGTAGCTAGTGAAAATAATACAGAAAAGCAGCTATTATTGAAGGAGGAATGGGAAATCTTGCAGGAAGCATTGCTCGCAATAAAACCACATTACCGTAGCTTAATCATTTTAAAAGGGTTGAAGGAGTTTACGATTAAGGAAACGGCTGAAATATTAGATTGTACAGAATTGAAAGTGCGAGTTGATTATCATAGGGCGATTGCTCAATTGAAGAAGAGGCTAGCAAAGGAAGGGGGAGGGGAGCTATATGCAAAATGACAAATGGTTGAAAAAACTAATGGAGCGCCCAGATTTAGAACCTGATCAAAAATTTGTCCAATCATTACGCAAATTAAAAAATCTGAGAGGTGGGTCTGAAATGCTCTATAAAAGATATGAAACGCGTCATATTTTCATGGTGCTAGCAATATGTACATTCTTAATTTCACCATTATTTGTACTGTTAGCGCCTCTAACAGTAGTACATACCATTCATTTTCAATACGGTGTCTTCCTTGTATATGCACCGTCCGTCAATTATTGGGTGATTGGAGTAGGCTGGTTTTTTGTCTTTTTAGCTTTCTTACTCTTATTTTTATTAGATGTGAAGAAATTATCTATCGTTTTATCTATTATTTGTATAATTGCAAGTGGAATTGTATCATTCGGTGGTTCAACATCCTATATTAAAATGACTTCGGACGACATTTCATTTCGTGGTATTTTCGCAAAAGAGAATAATATATACGGTTGGGATGAAGTCAAGAAGCTCATTTATTATGAAATGGAAACTGAAGATAAAGAAGCTTCCTATTATGAGTTCTATTTTAAAGATGGGCAAATGCTGACTATTAAAGAGAATGGGCATGTTGCTGAAGCACAAAGAACGTTTTTTAGTCTTGTGCAGGATGAAGGTGTGGAAGTCCAATATGTCACGAAAGAAAAATAAGACAAAAAAACCAGCTCCGAGAATAAATTCTGATCTGACCCAAGAAAGTTAGACATATTTAGTTAAGCAGCTTCTAAGACCTGAGTTCGGTATTCCACCGGGCTTAGGTCTTTTAATTTTTCCTTCATTCGTTTGTGATTGTAATAGTGAATATAATCTGCGAGCTCCTGTTCAAAATGTGCCATGGATTCAAATTCTTGTAGGTAAAGGAGTTCAGATTTTAATAAGCCAAAGAAGTTTTCGATGACTGCGTTGTCCAAACAATTGCCCTTACGGGACATACTCTGCGTAATTCCATGTTGCTTTAATGTTCGTTGATACTTTTGCATTCGATAGTGCCAACCTTGGTCCGAATGAAGGATGACTTGATTACCTGATTGAAGGCGCTCCAATGCTTGTTCTAACATATCATGGACTAGTTTATACACTGGACGATTCATTACCGTGTAGGCAATGATTTCACCATTACACAAATCAAGTACCGGTGATAAATAGCGTTTCTCACCAAATAGATGGAACTCTGTCACGTCTGTTACCCATTTCTCGTTCATCTTCTCCGCTGTAAAATCACGTTGTAATATGTTTGGGGCAGTTTTCCCGACATTTCCTTTATACGAACGATATTTCTTCATACGGACTGCACATTTTATGCCAAGGGCATTCATCAAACAGTTAATCGTTTTAGGATCATGATGAAAGCCGTATTTTTTCAATTCTTTGGCAATCCGACGATAACCATAACGTCCCTTATGTTCATGGTAAATGGAATGAATTGCGACTTTTACATCCGCGTATTTATCAGTACGATTCAAACGCTTTTCCCAATAATAATACGTGCTACGTGGAATATCAGCGACTTTGATTAATTCCACTACTTCATAGATTTCCTTTAGTTCATAAATTACTTGCGCTTTGATTTGATTGGTAATTTTTCTTGCATTTGAACTAAAGCATTCAACTTTTTTAAGTACGCATTCTCCATTTCTAATTGTTTTATACGTGCCTCTAATGCCCCGACAGATCCTTTAGCTGATGTTGGTTTCGTTGTTCTTTTTGTTTCTTTTTTCATGGATGGACGCCCCTTTTTCTTAGAAACAAGGGCATCATAACCACCAAACTCAAACTTCCTTCGCCATTTTCGAATCATGCCAGGAGATGAAATGTTAAATAGTGCAGCTGCGTCAATTGAAGATGTACCTGTTTCGTTCATATAATTTAGTACATTCATTTTATATTCAGCGGAATATTTTGTATAGGACTTTAAGAAAGTCTCTACACCATTTTCTTTATAACGGCGAACCCATTCACTGACAACCCGTTTTGTGATTCCGATATCTTTCGCGATTTCACTCATGGATTCATATCCATTTAAGTATCGTTGAACTGCTTGAATACGTTGTTCAGCACTTACTTTTGTCATAAAAAACCCCCGTAAAAGTTAGAGTGGTGTCTAACTTTTACGGGGCAGTTCATTCTCGTTAGCTGGTTTTTTTATAAATCTTATAGTTTAAAGAAAATCCCGATTAGTGAGTAGATGATAATCGTTGAGAATAAGATCGTCATATGGTATAGCGAATAAATGAACATGGATTTCGCCCATTTTTCTGGGTCTTCTTTTTTAGTCCCTGAGATGCTGAGCATAAGCCAGATAATATTAAGTAAAAGTGCTACTAGCATTAGGCCGATACTTAATGTTCCAAGTAAAAGGCTAACACCAATTAATATGACTAAATAGACATTTGTTTGAATATATGTGCGTTTCATGCCTTTTACTACGGGAAGCATTGGCACATTTGCTGCTTTATAGTCGTCATGCTTACGTATGGCAATCGCATAGAAGTGAGGCATTTGCCATATAACTGTTATGACAAATAGGCCAATAATAGCTGGGTGTGAAATATCTTGAGATATCGCTGCCCAACCAATTAGTGGAGGCATTGCACCTGAAATACTTCCAATTTCCGTATTATATATAGTTCTGCGTTTACTCCACATTGTATATGGAACTACATATCCAAATAAACCTAAGAATCCCATAAGTGCAGCCATTGGTGTTGCGTAAGCAAGTGCACCTAATCCAATAATCGTCATTGCAATGGCTAAAATAAGGACCGTTTTAGCATTGATTGTACCTGTTACAGTTGGTCTGTTTTTCGTTCTTTGCATGACAGCGTCAATATCTCGGTCATATAAATTATTAAATGCACCGGCTGCACCAATGACTAGAGCAGTACCAAATAGTGCACAAATAATCTCTAAAGTTTTATCAAATGGGCTTATTTGATTTTTATATAAAGCTAATGTTAATCCTGCAATCATTGGGATTAAGTTTGATTTGATGATTCCAGTCTTAACTGTTTGGGATAATATTTTTGATAGAGGCTGCTTCGGCATCGTTTCGGGCGATGATTCTACACTCTGATCAACTTTTACATCACTTTGCATTGTAAACCTCTCTCCTATTAATCATAAATAATAATACATTTTAAGCTCTATCTTATAGTATCTCTTATAATCTGCAAAACTTCCAGTGAATCAGAGCATTTTTCCACCTAGATAGTACTTTTTAGACACAAAAATAGTAATAAATTCTTCACATTCTTTAATGTTTAAAGTTATACCGTCTTTGTTTGAAAATTAAAACGATCTGAATCGACTATCTAGCATACGGCATATGTATAGAAAATTGTTACACTGTTCGATAAAATAGTGTCGAAAGTAATTGGAAATCGTACTTATTACTATTAAATTTAGATTAGAACCTATTTGGAGGATACATAGATATGAAAACAGAAAGAATGCTCTCGATATTGATTTATTTATTGCAGAAAAAGAAAGTATCTGCTGAAGAGTTAGCAAATGAATTTGAAGTAAGTAAAAGAACGATCTATCGGGATATGGATGCATTATCATCAATTGGTATTCCGATAATTTCGTATCTAGGAAAAAATGGCGGTTTTACGTTAATTGATACTTATCAATTAGATAAATTTACCTTTAATGAAGAAGAAAAGAAATTCTTATTGGAAGGGTTATCATTGAAAAATGAACTATTTGATAGTCATCAATTTTCAATCTTACAAAGGAAAATAGAACTTTTGCAGGAAAATAATGAAGAGTATCATTCGCCAATCACGGTGTTATCATCCACATTACACCGAAAAACAATTGAAGAAGAAACAAAATTGAAGGTAAAAAATATACTCACTGTTATTGAAGAAGGATATAAAATTTTTATTTCTTATGTGTCTCAAACCGCGAATATTTCTAGTCGTATTATTCAACCATTAAAACTGAATTTTATGGATGGTAGCTGGTATTTAGAGGCGTTTTGTGAGGATAAAGAGGCTTTGAGGTTATTCAAATTAACTAGGATAAGAGGTATGGAAGTAATTAAGGACAAGACTAGAACAGCTTATAAGCATAGCAATGCCAATCTAGGGAATAGCGAAAAGAGAATGGAGCAGATTATTTTACAGTTTGCCAAAAGTGAACTTGGTAAATTATATGATTTTTTTACTGATGATGAAATATCGATTCTTGAAGATGGACGTATTGAAGTAGCCTTTCATTATGAAGTAAATAAAAATATACTACCATTTATATTGATGTTTGGTAGCCGTGTAAAGATCCTATCACCGCAATGGCTAAAAGATGAATACATGAAAGAAATTCAATTTATTTATAAAAGCTGACAAACTGTTGTCATATTATGAATGCTATTCTTTTTATATCAACTAGTAGGAGGAATTAACATGCATACAGCAATTACTGAAAAACAAATTTATGGGAAAAGTGTTAGAACAAATAATCAAAATACAGAGGCTATAGTGGGACTGTGGGAAGAGTTTCTTGGTCTAAATCTAAAAGGTGAGATTTATGCTGTTTATACAAATTATGCAAGTGATTTTACAGACGATTATGATCTATATATCGGTACTGAAGAGCAAAGTACTAATGATAATAGTATTATAATTCCAGCAGATAATTACCTTGTAATAGAAGTAGATCCTAGTGATCCAAAAGGTGTTTATAAAGCTTGGGGAGAAATATGGCAAAGTGATATTAACAGAGCTTATAAAACGGATTTTGAACATTATTGTCATGACGGCAGCATTAAGATCTATCTATCGGTTAACTCATGAATAATAAGCTTCAAAATACCTGGACTGCCTATGAAACAATTCATTATGATCTTCTAGAAACCAAGGAACTTGTCTACAATCTGTGCAATTTTACGTGTTCAAAACCACTAATTGAATCGCAAAATGCTGCATATGGGGCTTATGTATATAACTTGAATGATCTTTCGATTAGATTTCGTGTCGCTAAAATTACACCTACTAAAATCGGACAATTTGTAACGCTATGGAAGAGAATTGGGGATGGACCAATTCAACCTTATGACATATCAGATACAGTTGAATTCTTTGTAATTAGTGTTCGAAAAGGTAATCGATTTGGTCAGTTTGTTTTTCCGAAAGCTGTTTTAAATGAGCGGGATATAATATCCAATAAGGGAGAAGGGGGTAAACGTGCCATCCGCGTTTATCCGCCTTGGGACAAACCTACAAGCAAACAAGCAAAAAAAACACAAGAGTGGCAGCTGAAATATTTTTTAGATATTCCTCAAAATACAGTGATAGACTGTGTTCGTGCGAAGACTCTTTACGGTCTAAACTAATAGTTGTACTTTAACATACGGACTTTTGAATTGTATTTTAAACCGACATTTTGAATAGCTTAGTCCAAAATGTATATACCAATATAACTTAATAATTACTCTAAAATAAAATGTTGACAAACCTGAAACAAGACCGTATAGTATGGGATATTGATTTAAAATTTTCAGAAATAATTTTTCGAAACGCAATGATTAGGAGTAGTAAAAGCTCATTATTTGGTATAGAGAGCTGCGGGTTGGTGCAACGCAGTCCAATAATACTTTGAACTTGCCTAGGAGTGGTAGAGTGAAAACAATAGACAGACTATTCTTTTTATTTTAACGATTAACCTTCGTTACCAGGTTTTTAAAGTAGGGTTCGTAAATAAGAACCAATAAGAGTGGTACCGCGGTTTGCTTAAGGCATGTCGTCTCTTCTTTCATTTGATGATGAAGGAAGAGACGACATGCTTTTTTAAATTATTGGGGGTAAGTATATGGGAAGTGACAAACAAAAGTTACAGAGAACGATGACCTCGCGACATATTACGATGATGGCATTAGGTGGGGCAATTGGAGCAGGATTATTTAAAGGGAGTAGTGCAGCAATTGATATGGCAGGTCCATCCGTGCTACTAGCGTACTTAATTGGTGGTGTCATTCTATTATTCGTCATGCAAGGATTAGCCGAAATGGCAGTCCGCAATAGTAATGCAAGAACATTTAGAGATTTAGTTCAATCGATTTTAGGAAAGTACCCAGCATATTTTCTAGACTGGATTTATTGGAAGATGTGGGTATTAAACATTACAGCAGAATCTATCGTTGCTGCGATTTTCATTCAATATTGGCTACCAGATTATCCAATTTGGATACTTGCATTATCCGTGTCAGTCTTAGTTACAGTCATAAACTTACTATCAGTTAAAGTTTTTGCTGAAACAGAGTACTGGCTTGCGTTAATTAAAATTACCGTTATTGTGGTGTTTATCATAGCAGGGTTCATATTATTACTTGTCACTTTTGGTGAACATACAGCGGTTGGATTCTCTAATTTAACGAGTCATGGTGGTTTCTTCCCGAATGGCCCAACAGGGTTAATTACAGCGATGCTTGTAGTAATTTACTCATACGGAGGAACAGAAATTATTGGTGTCACTTTAGCTGAAACGAAAAATCCTGAAAAAGTAGTACCAAAAGCAGTTCGTAGTACATTAGTGCGAATTATTTCTTTCTATCTAATACCATTCTTAATTATTGTAAGCTTAATTCCTTGGAATGAAGTTAACGGGGTACCAGAAAGTCCATTTGTAATGGTATTTAAAATGATTGGTATTCCAGGCGCAGACCATATTATGAATGCGGTTGTGTTGCTTGCTATTATTTCATCGATGAATTCCGGACTATATGGCTCATCACGCGTTCTGTATACTCAAGCTATGGACGGACGTATTCCTAAAGTCTTTTCAAAATTATCGACAAAGAAAGTTCCTGTATATGCAATATTATTATGTACATCTGTTTTATATATTGGCGTGTTAATTTCATTATTTGCAGGGAGTAAGACATTTGATTTTCTAATGGGTTCCCTAGGGTATACAGTATTATGTATTTGGTTAATCATCGCGGTTGCTCATGTGAAATCGCGTAAAAAACAGCCTGAGCAAACGAGTGCTTATGCTGTTAAGTGGTTCCCGTATACAACTTGGTTTGCTATCATTGCTTTAAGTGCAATCCTAATCGGTATCATTTTCACAACTTCTATTATCGTTACTTGTATTACATTAGCAATCTACATTTTTATAACGCTAACTTATGTATATAAAGGACGTTTTCAAAAAAATTAAGTTTAATAGTAATTAAGAAAAAACGCTTGGAAAATAGATTGTCCAAGCGTTTTTTCTATTTTTTTATAAAATCAGCGATTAGCTGAACGGTTTTTTTCGTCTCTTCTTCAAAAAACTCCATTTTACTAAAGTAGCTATGAATTAATCCGGACATAACCGTATGTTTTGTTGGAACTCCGGCTTCTTTTAATCGGTTTGCATAGTCCAATCCTTCGTCAAAAAGAACATCATATTCAGCTGCAATAACAAGCGCCTTAGGTAAATTATATAAATCCTTTTGTCGGAGAGGGGAAACTGCACTATGTTGATAATCCTCTTCATTCTTAACATAGTGCCCACCAAACCATTTCATAGCGTCACGATCTAACCCAAGGTCATTAGCATAGTTTTCATAAGATGCGGTAGTCATATCCATATTCGTCACAGGATAGATTAGTGCTTGTGCAGTGATGAGTGGACCATTTTGTTCTTTGGCCATATGCGTTACAACAGTTGCTAGGTTACCGCCCGCACTATCACCAGCAACAATAATATTCGAAGAATCTCCTTTTAACTCTGTGGCAAACTCATAGACCCATAGAAGTGCATCAAAAGCGTCATGTAAAGGAGTAGGGAATTTATACTCGGGAGCTAATCGGTAGTCGACGGAAATAACGATGGCATTTGCTTCAGCGGCTAGCAAGTGACATCCTGCATTCGCCGTTTCTAAATTACCGAATACCCATCCTCCTCCATGATAATAAACAATCATAGGGAAAGGACCTTGCCCGTTTGGAGTGTATATCCGTACATTAATTTCACTACCGTCTCGAACAGGTATTTTACGATTCGTAATTTGATTTAAAGATGGTAAGTCTATCAAAGGATTCGGGCTAAGAGCTCTTGCAGCTCGAACCTCCGAGGGTTGAAGAGTATAATATTTGGGTGATTTATTTGCGTCAGCGATATATTGTCTAGATGTATTTGTTAAGTTAAACATTAAATTTTTCATCAAACCATCCTTTCAATTTCAAAGTTAGATTAATACTATTATACACTATTCCTATAAGAAAGGTAGGTATTTGTTTTAAAGTAACAAAAAGCAGACAGAATTGAATGCAAAGTAGCAAAAAAATTCTGTCTGCGAAGATTCTATGATAAAGTTTCGTCCTTTTTAATAACGGCAGTTACCGCATCGTAAATGGTGCTAGCGAAATGGTCGTTTTGCAAGGAAGTGACACCCTGAATTGTAGTACCTCCAGGTGAACAAACTTGATCGACGAGCTCCCATGGGTGTTCATTAGATTCTAAAATCATCTTAGCACTGCCTAGTACAGAACTTGCGGCAATTTCTAAAGCCATCTTCTTATCCATGCCCTCACGAACTGCAGCTCTTGCTAATGAATCGATATATAAATACGTAAAGGCAGGGGATGCACCACCAATAGCTGAAAAGATAGTAAACAGGTTCTCTGGTAGTTCTATAATAGAACCAATTGTTCCAAATAGAGATGCTACGATTTCTTTGTGCTGTTCATTAACAGTGGATGAAATAGAGTAGCAAGTTGTGGAAGCTCCTACGATGGCATTAATGTTTGGCATTACGCGGATAATCGGTGCGTTTTCCTGTATGTTTTGTTGTAAAAAGTCAATCGATTTTCCTGCTGCAACTGAAATAATAAGATGATTTTTTTGAATATATTTTTGTACATCAGGTAATATCTCAGGTAATGATTGAGGATGCACTGCTAACACAATAACATCCGCTCTTGACATGATTTCTTTTACTGAATAACTTTGGATTAGGTCATAATTGTCTGCAAGATGATTCGTTTTAGCAACTGACCGATTATAACCGTGAATACTTGTAGACGAAAATTGGTTACTATTGTACATGCCTTTAATAATGGCAGAAGCCATACTACCAAGGCCGATAAATCCATACTTCATATTACACTCTCCTAACATATTCTATCAGTATAGTACAGACTGATAGTGATGGGTAGTGTTTGATATTGATAATTAGAGAGAGGAGAATCAATAGGATTTCTAATAGAACTTTGGACCATCGATTAAGAAAGAACTGGTGGAACTTAATACATCTATGCTCGTCAATATATATGGAAATCTATAGTAGTCTTTTTCTCTCTAATTTCATGTCACAATAGTTAAGGTTTAATGATATTTTATTCGTTGAACAGTTAGAATCATCCTTGCTTATTTATCGTGAAAAGTACACGGCGCTACTATAGTAAAAAATTAAGATGCTAAGTATTTATTGTATAACAGATAGTTGATTCTGATTAAGTAAATTATAAGATAAATTCAGCTAAGATTAATACAAAAAAACACCGAAGTGAAGTGCACTACGATGTTTTTTGTATAAGGATTATTCAGTAGCAAGCATTTCAACTTTTGCTAATAATTCTTCCCTTTTTTCTTTTAGCTTTGGCGATTTGCTCACTTTGAGTGCTTCTTCAACTGCGTTAAATGCTTCTTTATACAGATTTTGCTGTTCAAATAGACTGATTAGCAATAAATGTAATCTTGTGTATTTAGGGAATAGTTCTAGGCCTTCATAAGCAGCTTCAAATGCCTCATCCATACGATATAAATCACGTAATAGCTCAACCTTTAATACGCGTGGTCGATCATAAGTCGGTGATAATCGGATGGATTCTTCAGCCAATTGAAGCGCCCAGTTCTTTTTGTTAGTTTTTGCACAATGTAGTGCTAAAATACGATGATATTCAGTTGATTTTGAACGGAGTGCACGTTCATAAGTTGGAATCTCTTCTTCATCCATAAATTTAGCTACAATATCTTTTAATACACCAATTTGAGATAAGTAAATGGAAATACGGTGTCCCGCATAAGGGAAGTAAATAAATTTCGCATTTGGATAAGATTTACTAATTATTTTTTTCATATATTTACTATCAACAGAATCTTTAGGGTCGTAAATAATCGTCGGAGTAATCGTTGGATTATATGGATGTTGTAACTCATGTTGGAAGATAGTTTCAACTCGCATCTTAGTCCCATGGTTTGGATGGGCAGAGTTTCTTGGACTAAGTGCCAAAATGTTGCAATCAATAGTTGAACCAAAATACAATGCGCTATATCCGCCTAAACTAGTACCATATGCGAATTTTTTATCATATCCATCAGCCAATTTTGCAACAGTCTCGTAATATTCTTCTCGAGAGATGTCTTGGTGATAGTTTTTCGTTGTTCTTCGTCTTAAAGATACTAAATCGACTCTCTTTTTCTTCAATAAGTTGAAAGCAAATGGTGTTCTTTCCCAAGTTTTATCAATGGAATCAAAGGTTGCAAATAAAGTGTTTGTTGGTTCAATGAATTTATAGAATTCAATTCTACTTTCACCATTATCAAATAAAGTGACTTTACGATATCCATCCACAAATAGTTCAGGCAACTCAGCTGCATACTTAGTCAAACATTCTGCGAATAATGATTTAGCTTTTTCATGTTCTCCTACTATTTGATAGGCAATACTTAAGTCAACGAGCACCGAAGCAGGTACCTTTTCACCTAAAAATTGCACGAGTTCTTCAACTCTTTGAATGGCAATAGCCCAATTCTTTGAATCAAATGCCAACTGGACGTATTCATATTGAAGTGTTTCATCCGTAGGGTTTACCTTCACAAGCAGCTCAAGTATTTCACTGGCTTCAGAATAGTGTCTGTTACTAATCAAGTATTTGTATAACTTATAAGTAAGTGTAGATTCTGTTTTTCGTGGGATATTAACTAAAATTCTCGGTAAATGCTTCGCCACATCTTTCCAACTCTTTTGACGAACATAAATTTTCATCAATTCAGTATGAATAGACAGGTTCAGTGGATATATTTTTGCTCCTTCTTCTAATAATTTTTTTGCTTGGCCAACTTTTTTATCACGTTTCAGTTGTTTGGCAAAATCAATATAGACAGAGTTGTTAGGAACAGCTTCATTTTGCGCTAAAATATATTGGGCAATTTGAGTGCTGGGATCCTTATTTTCATTTTGAGTAAATATAGACATGATAATCTCCTTTTTACGCTTAAAACCAAATTAAAGCTTTTATTATATCAATTGTGAGTAGAAATATGAAAGTAGTGCTCATTTCCTATGTCAAATCACATTAACTCTTTCAATTAAATCATGAAAATTGAAAGCATAGGTACAAATCAAAGGATTTGTTATAAAACTGTTACAAGTGTTACGAAATATATATATAATTGTAACCTAAATGAAGAGGAATTGGTTGTTTAAATGGTATTTTTATGCTTAGTTTGGCTGAATTCATACTAAAATAACGAATATATATGAAAAATGTGGAATGAAGATGAATCGATTCTATTATTTTTTAAGAAAATGGGTGTAAAGTTTATTTACATAGAATGGAGAAAATAATATGTTATTAAAAGCAAATCAATTGATAGTTCGAAAACTAGAAAGAAAAGATGATATCTTTCTTGCGAAATGGCTTTCAGACGCAAATATTTTAACGTACTATGAAGGGAAAGATAACCCATTTGATTTAGAAAAAGTGAATGAAAAATTTTACGATGTTAATGAAGATGAAACAAGATGTATTATAGAATATGATGGTGTAAGTATTGGTTATATTCAGTTTTATCCTTTAGAGGATGATGATAGAATTGCTTTTGATTACAATGACGACACTGATATTATTTATGGATTGGATCAATTTATTGGTGAATCTAACTATTGGAATAAAGGAATTGGTACCAAGCTTATATTAGCGATGAAGGAATATTTAGTCAATGAGAAACAAGCAGATATTCTTGTTATGGATCCCCAAGCGTGGAATGAAAGAGCCATCCATTGCTATGAGAAATGCGGATTTCAAAAGGTGAAGTATTTACCAAAGCAAGAGCTTCATGAAGGCGAGCTAAGGGATTGCTGGTTAATGGAGTATAGAAAGTAGTAGAAATAAGACAAATAAAAAGGGACGATAGCAATTAAAACATGCTATCGTCCTTTTGTAATTTTATATGTGATTTACTTTTCTTCCTTTACCAAAAGGGATACACATCGGAGTACCGAAAATAGGGTCAGCTGTAATTTCACAATCGAGATCAAAGACATCTTTGATAAGGGTTTCATTTATGATGTCCTCAGGCTTGCCTTTTTTATAAACGGTTTGGTTAGCTACGGTAATAATATGATGAGCATAACGGCAAGCTAAATTAATGTCGTGTAAGACCATGATGATTGTCCGGTTTTCTTGAATATTCAACTCATATAGTAAATCGAGAATTTCGATTTGATGCGTTAAATCTAAATAGGTAGTCGGTTCATCTAATAATATAATATCCGTATCTTGCGCCAATGTCATAGCAATCCATGCACGTTGTCGTTGCCCACCTGAAAGTTCGTCAACAGGTTTATCTTTCAATTCTGCAACACCTGTAGCCTTTAGTGCATTCATGACGATTTCTTCATCTTCTTTTGTCCATTGCTTACGCCAGCTTTGGTAGGGATAACGTCCTTGCTTCACAAGTTGTAGTACAGTTAATCCCTCTGGTGCGGCAGGGGATTGTGGTAAAATAGATAGCTTTTTTGCCACTTGCTTAGTTGATAGTTTAAAGACATCTTCTGCTTCTAATAATACAGTGCCATGCGTTGGTTTTAATAATCTTGCAATAGAGCGTAAAAGAGTGGATTTACCACAACCATTTCCACCGATTAACACGGTGATTTCACCCTTTGGAATTGTAATGTTTAAATCTTTTATAATAACGGAATCTCCATAACCTAAAGTAAGTGATTTCGTTTCAATCGTTTCTGTCAAAGGTTTTCGACTCCTTTAGTTCTTCGGATTTCTAAATAATAAATAGATAAAATAAGGGGCACCAATTGCTGCTGTAAAAACACCAGCAGGTACTTCTAGTGGACTAAATGCCGTTCTACCAATGACATCCGCTGCCATAACTAGTAATGCGCCTATACTTGCAGCAGTTGGGATTAACACGCCAAAAGATGAACCAACTAAGCGACGTGCGATATGTGGTGCCATTAAACCGACAAAGCCAATAGCACCAGCAAATGCAATAGCGCCAGCAACTAGACACGTACTAAGCAATAATAAAAGAAAACGCATTTTCTGAACAGGTTGTCCTAAATTTGAAGCCGTATCATCACCTAGTTCTTGTACATTTAAATGTCTTGTGATGAAGAAGGAAATCACAAGTAAAAGAATAGTCCAAGGTACGACCATTTTTACTTGCTCCCAACTTGCTCCACTAACGCTACCTGTTATCCAAATATTCGCTTCACTCGCTCTATAGATTGGACCTAGTAACATGAGCATCGTTGTCATTGCTTGCATAAATGCTGAAACCCCAATACCAATAAGGACAAGGCGAATAGGTGTAATACCATCTTTCCAAGCTAAAAGGTATACGACAAAGCCAATTACCGTAGCTCCTATAAAACCTGCAATAGGGAGCCACTGAATACTAACCGTTAATGAGTGATTTTGATCACTAAAGATGGCTAAGAATGCGACAACTGCAGCACCGCCACCAGCAGAAATCCCAATAATATCAGGGGAAGCAAGGGGGTTTTTAATCATCCCTTGTAAAATAGCACCAGCAACGGCTAAAGCCATACCAGCAAAAGCTGCAATTAGTACACGAGGTAATCTAAAATCAATTACTACAAGGCGATCAAAATCATTACCACCACCAAATAGAATTTGGAAAACGTTTAACGGATTAATAAAAGAATCGCCTACTGATGCACTTAGTATAAACATTGCCAATACTAAGCAGAATAATAATGAGATTTTCCTAGTTGCTTTTATATCAAGTAAAAACGAAATTTTTTGTTGTAATAGTCGTATAGTTCGGTATTGATTCACGCTTTTCTGAACCCCTTTCTAGCAATATAAATAAAGAATGGTGTTCCGATAAACGCTGTCATGACACCAACAGGAACTTCCTGAGGCATAATAATATAACGAGCACTAACGTCTGCTAATAATAGTAGAATACCACCTAGTAATGCTGCCATAGGAATTAACCACCTATGGTCATTTCCAACGCATTTGCTAGCTAAATGAGGAATAACTATGCCGATAAAACCGATTGGACCGGCAACAGCTACAGATCCACCTGCAAGCATAATAACGATAAATCCAACCGCTAATTGAATCAATCCAACTGGTAAACCTAACCCTTTTGCGACATCATCACCTAGTGCTAGAACATTCATCTTTGGTGCAATTAGCAATGCACCAATCCAACCTATAATAAGATAAGGAAGAACAGCAATTAATAATTCTAATTTACGACCTTCTACGGAACCTGCTAGCCAAAATAGCACTTGATCTAATTCAGCCTCATTAGTAGCTAATAATCCTTGAGTGAAAGAAGAGAAGAGGGCGCTCATTGCTGCCCCAGCTAACGTAATTTTAATAGGAGACATAGCATCTCGACCCGTAGAACTAATCCCATAAACTGCCGCCGTTGCAACTGTTGCACCTACAAATGCAATCCATGCAAATGATTGTAAGCTAGTAGATTGGAAGAAGACCATCGCAAACACTACCGCGAATCCAGCTCCAGCATTGATCCCTAGGATACCCGGAGAAGCGAGGGGGTTTTTTGTTAACGTTTGCATTAAAACGCCAGCAATCGCTAATGACGCTCCGACGCTTGCTGCGATTAATGCACGAGGAAGTCGTACGTTTTGAATGATTAAATGTTCATTCGAGTCATTAAACTGTGTAAATGCTTGATAAGCCGTCTGAAAGGATGTATCTGCATAACCGTAAACGATACTAATGACCATACATACGAGCAATAGAATGATACTGCTTATTAGTGCAAGAATTTTTGAGAGATTATTATGAAATAACATGTGGTATTCAAAACTCTTTTCTAAATTAGAATGAAATTACGTTTTCTAGGTAATATAAATATATATATTGACTTATGTTTTATCGTGGAATAATATTAATCTTGCATCAAATGAAAATGATTATCATTATTATTGCTTTCATATTCTATCACATACATTGGAGGATTTAAAGAGATGAAAAATACTTTACGCAAAATAGTCGCATTATTTGCAGTTATCGCTGTTTTTGCACTAGCTGCTTGTGGTAATACAAAAGAAGATGACAAACAAAAAGATACATCAAAAGAAAAAGAAACAACATATTCTGTTGAGCATGCAATGGGTACTACTAAAATTAAAGGCACACCAAAACGTATTGTTGTATTAACGAATGAAGGAACTGAAGCATTACTTGCTCTAGGTATTAAACCAGTAGGCGCAGTACAATCATGGGTAGGAAATCCTTGGTATGATCATATTAAAGACGATATGGGAGATGCAGAAGTTGTCGGTGTTGAACATGAAGTGAATATCGAGAAAATTGCTGCACTTAAACCAGATTTAATCATCGGTAATAAATTAAGACAAGAAAAAGTCTATGATAAATTAACAAAAATTGCTCCAACAGTTTTTTCTGAAACATTACGTGGTGATTGGAAAGATAACTTTGCGTTATACGCAAAAGCTGTGAACAAAGAAGCTGAAGGTAAAGATATTTTAAATAAATATGAAGAAAAAGTTGCTACGCTAAAAACAACTTTAGGCGACAAAACAAATCAAGAAGTATCATTTGTACGTTTCATGACTGGTAAAGCACGTATTTACTACACTGATTCATTCTCAGGTGTAATCTTCAATGAATTAGGCTTTAAACGAGTAAAGGAACAAGAAAAATTATTTACAGCAGACAATAAATTAGGTAATTTAGCAATTGAAGTAGGTAAAGAAGCAATTCCTGAAATGGACGGAGACGTACTATTCTACTTCACATATATGCCAACAGGTGATGACTCTGCATTAGCAACTGAAACTGAATGGACAGAAGATCCGCTATGGAAAAAACTATCTGCGGTTAAAGATGGTAACGCTCATAAAGTGGACGATGTTATTTGGAATACAGCAGGTGGCGTATTAGCTGCTAACCTAATGCTAGACCAAATTGAAGAAGTATTCTCTAAATAAAATGACATGCAAAAACGTTTATTAGGCTATCCTAATAAACGTTTTTATTTTCCAGGAAATAATTTATTAGTTAAATCTGTGGTTTTGTAAACGGTACTGAATTACTTGAAACAGCATAATGAAGCAATGGAATACGGTATTCTAATGCAGTGAAGGGATGAAAATAAACATATACAATGAGTCATTAGGTTAAAAAAGATCGTTCAAAAATGTACGGTCTTCCTGATGGTTTTTATAACTCTTTTAACTGTTTATTTAATAGGTTAGCTTGAGCAACTGCTTGCTGATCTTGCAAAATGTCACCTGGTTTATTTCCTTCACCTATAATATAAGAAGAGAACTGCATATTTAAGAAATCAAAAGTGTATTTAAATT
The DNA here is from genome assembly GCF_055456015.2 of Viridibacillus sp. d25.2. NCBI lineage: Bacteria > Bacillati > Bacillota > Bacilli > Caryophanales > Caryophanaceae > Viridibacillus > Viridibacillus sp. d25.2. The sequence continues at coordinate 1,816,879 of NZ_CM196652.1, forward strand.
GCTGAATAAGGGGTAGACCTTTTATTTTCGGTTCATCACCACCGACTGCTACTACGATTGCCTCTACAGATTTTATTTTTTCTTTAAATTGTGGGAAACGTTCATCTCGTATAGCGTGACTTAATCGATCAATCATGTTTTTCATAATTCCTGACATCGTATACCAATAAATTGGAGTTGAAAAGATGATCAGGTCACTTTCTAAGAAAGCATTTATGATTGTGTCATAATCATCGTCTACAAATTGAAAGCCTCCATCCGTATGACGTAAATCATTAATAGGTTGAATGGATAAGTTTTTTAAATCAATTTTAGTATGAGTTAAATCATTCGTCACCAAATCGGCCAGTATCTCACTGTTACTATCTTCTCTAGAACTACCAATAATTGTTGTAATCTTCATATATGTCAATCCTCTCTATACTTTCTTCTTTAAAAAGCTTAAACTTAAATTCATTATTAATAAAGATGAATAATTCGATTAAATTAATCGGTAAAACCGATTTAGGAGTGTGAAGTATGGATATTAAGCACTTACATACATTTTTAACTGCTGCTAAAACATTAAATTTTACGCAAACAGCGGAAATTTTGGATTACGCACAATCTTCTATTACAGCCCATATTAAGTCTTTAGAAGGTGAATTAGGGGTTCCTTTATTTGAGCGTTTAGGTAAACGAATCTATTTAACAGATGCCGGTAAGCAATTAAAACAATATGCACAAAAGATGATAGATCTTGATGAAACCATGAGAAAAGCATTATCTAATCAAGATGAATCGAATGTGACTTTAACAATTGGAGCGCAGGAAAGTCAATGTACTTATCGTTTACCTAAAATATTGCAAGTATATAAAAATCGTTATCCGAAGGTGAAAATAGTCTTTAAGCCTGTTCATACTATTGAAGTTGCCAAGGATTTATTGCAATCGGGAAATCTGGATTTGGCTTTTATTACGGATACACATAAAGAAACAACAATGCTTTGTAAAAAGGAATTAATCGAAGAAGATTTAGTGTTTGTAGTGGCACCAACGCATCATTTAACACAAATTAAAACTTTAACAATACAGAACGTTGCTCAAGAAACGATATTATTAACTGAAGAAGGCTGCTCATATAGAAATCAATTTGAGTATCAGTGTCAATTAGAAGGTTTTTATCCTGAACAAATGATAGAATTTTCTAGTATTGAAGCAATAAAACAGTGCGTAATTGCTGGAGTAGGTATGACATTGTTGCCTAAAATGGCAGTTAAAAAAGAGTTAGAAAATGGACTACTAATAGAACTAGAAAATACAATTACAATGGAGCCTGTTTTTACTGAACTTGCATGGCATAAGGATAAATATATTTTTTCTTATTTAGAAGATTTCATACAGCTGGCTTGTGAACAGTATAAGTTATTTAATGGAAATTATGGTGTTGAATAGAAAAGGCGTGTTTTTGTACGTGAATAAGGCAGGCAATCGTAGAATAGTTGTTCAATTGTAATTATCTCTAATTGGTCGAGTTCATGATTTTGATTACTCGTCCATCATTTTCTGTCATAACTCAAGATTATTATTACTTTCAATTATTAAAATGAACGAGTCAATAGAAAAGTAGGAGGTAGCATTTTATTGGTTTGGAGAAGCGTCTGCTCGACTCCTGCGGGATTAGCGAGACAGACGAGACCCTGCAGGAGCGTAGCGACGAAGCGGCTCGGCGCTCGCCCGCGGAAAGCAAGCGGTGAGCTTCGGAAAACCTGATCTATCCTGTATAAAAAAAGACTGTAGAAAACTCTTCTTTTTTCGAGTTTGTCTACAGTCCGCACTACAAAATTAGAGTTGATTTTCGTATATTAAAGGAATTTAATGCTATGTATTAATAAGATAGGAGAATAAAAAGAGGGGATTGTTTAAAAAAGGGCATAAAAAAAGCAGGCGCTCATCTGCCTGCTAGAAAAAAGAAAAAGATTCCCGACAATCCGAGTCGTTATGGAATCTTAGTTTGTAATGAAAGTTCGAAAACAAACATTACATAGGTTTGGCACCTAAATATAGATTATACGCTAATAAATAAAAAATGCAAGTAAAATATCAAACAACATAAGATGTTATCAATATTTGATATAGAAATGATTAAATAGAAGTTTATTAAAGGTTTAAAGAAGATGCAAATGAGGTATTCATTTATGCATATAACGCGTTTTAAAATTATTAGAGATGGATAACAATAATGGGGAAAATTTAAATGTAATAGTTTGCTTAAAGAACTTTAATTGTTGTGCATTTTGTACAATCAATGTGAGAATATAACATGTGTGATTTAAGTAAGCTAAATAATACTGAGTTATTAATAGGACGACGGAAATCATACTTAAAATAGTAAGTTGAATTTAAAATTAATACGAAAAGATAAGGGGTAATGAAATGATCGTATTTGAGAATGTATCTAAAAAGTATGATAACAATGAATCTGCAGTAAACTTTCTCAATTTGGAAATAAAAAAAGGTGAATTCTTTGTCATTATAGGTCCAAGTGGTTGTGGGAAAACGACTTTACTGAAAATGATTAATCGATTAATTCATTTGACTGAAGGAACTATTCGAATTGAAGGAAAAAGAATAAGCGATTATGACATCAATGAGTTACGTTGGAATATTGGGTATGTCCTTCAACAAATAGCACTTTTTCCACATATGACGATTGAAGAGAATATTGCCATTGTGCCAGAACTAAAAAAGTGGGGCAAGGAACAGATTCAGAAGCGAATTCGTGAGTTGCTAAATATGGTCGGACTTGAAGCAGATAAGTATAGTCAACGAAAACCCGCTGAACTTTCAGGTGGAGAACAACAAAGAGTTGGTGTTGTTCGTGCTTTAGCAGCAGATCCTGAAATTATTTTGATGGATGAGCCATTTAGTGCTTTAGATCCCATTAGTCGTACTAAGTTACAAGATGACCTTCTAGACCTACAGCGAACAATAAAAAAAACAATTGTCTTTGTTTCACACGATATGCAAGAGGCTCTAAAACTAGGAGACAGAATATGTGTTATGAAGGAAGGGGAGATTGTACAACTTGGTACACCTCAAGAGATTATGCAAAACCCAGCCAATGATTTTGTTCGAGAATTTATTGGTTTAAATCAGGATATGTCCGATACATTTAATATTAAAAATATCATCCAGCCCATTTCAAAAGAAAATGCCTATTTGCAAGTTTTACACAAAGTGTCTGTAAAAGATTCATTGCAAGTAATCATAAATAGTTTGGCAGATCATGAAGCTTTATCTGTAGTTCAAGGTGATGAAATATTAGGTATTATAACGAGAGAATCGATTATTAAGTATTTGGCAAAAGATTCTTTAGGAAGAGGTTAAGCATATGACAAATATAATAGATGTTTTTAACGAACGTAAAGGACAGCTGGTGGCCTCTTTACTTGAACATATCCAAATTTCGTTTATTGCTCTCTTTTTCGCAGTTGTTATAGCAATACCTTTAGGGATTTATTTGACGAATAGAAAAAGAATAGCAGAAAGTATTATTGGTATTAGTGCTGTTCTTCAAACGATTCCTTCTTTGGCATTACTAGGTTTGTTAATTCCGTTATTTGGTATAGGAAAGATACCAGCCATCATAGCATTAGTTGTTTATGCACTTTTACCAATCTTACGAAATACATACACTGGCATAAATGAAGTAGATGCATCTTTAAAGGAAGCTGCAATGGCAATGGGGATGAATACTCGAAAGAGGTTAGTGAAAGTAGAGCTACCTCTCGCTATGCCGGTTATGATGGTCGGAATAAGGACTGCCATGGTTTTAATAGTAGGTACAGCTACATTGGCTGCGTTAATCGGTGCTGGGGGACTTGGAGATATTATTTTGCTAGGGATAGACAGGAATAATACATCATTAATTATTTTAGGAGCCGCACCAGCTGCACTATTAGCGCTTGCTTTTGACTTTTTACTAAAAAAACTTGAATCACTTTCCTTTAAAAAAACAGTAACAGCATTAAGTACTATTAGTGTTGCAGCGTTAATTATGATTCTTCTTCCCCTAATAAATATAAATAAAAAAGAAGAAATCGTAATTGCCGGTAAACTTGGCGCAGAGCCTGAAATTCTTATCAATATGTATAAATTACTTATTGAAAAAGAGACTGATTTGAGTGTTCAAATAAAGCCTGGTTTAGGTAAGACTTCATTTGTATTTAATGCACTGAAATCAGGTAGTGTCGACATTTATCCTGAGTTTACTGGTACGGCAATTTCTGAGTTTTTAAAAGAAAAAGCCATTAATAATAACCAAGATGATGTTTATCGTCAAGCTCAAGAAGGTATGTTGAAGAAGTTTGACATGATAATGCTTAATCCCATGAAATACAACAATACGTATGCATTAGCAGTATCAAAAGAGGCTGCAAAAACATATGAATTGAAAAGTATATCGGATTTAAAGGCTGCTCAAGGAAAAATAAAAGCAGGGTTTACAATGGAGTTTAATGATCGGGAAGATGGTTATCGAGGCATGCGTCAGCTTTATGATACTACTTTATCTAATATTACAACGATGGAACCAAAACTTAGATATCAGGCTATAAAATCTGGAGATATTGATTTATTAGATGCCTATTCTACTGATAGTGAAATCAGGCAACACAAATTAGTCGTTTTAGAAGATGACAAAAAACTGTTCCCTCCATACCAAGGTGCACCTTTATTAAGAAAAGAAACACTTAAAAAGTATCCTGAAATTGAAAAAGCCTTAAATAAACTAGCTGATCAAATAACTGATGATGAAATGCGTGAAATGAACTATAAAGTAAATGTAAAAGGTAATAAAGCATCTGAAGTAGCACGTGAGTTTTTGGAGAAAGCTGGTTTGTTGTAAGAGGATGTAATAATTTCTTCTCGAATATAGAAAGTTGAGAAAGTCTTAATATAAGATTAGAACCCTTTGTATTCAAATTATAAAGGGTTCTTTTTTATATGTTTAGATTCATACAATAATGAAATTGATACCGATGAAATTCCAGATATTTTTGAGAATGGTAGAAATAATATCTAATTAATGGGCGGGTCCTTTCAGACAAAGAAGAGCGATTTAATATCACATTTGATAATACGAATAATGTTGATACAATTGGTGGATGGATACAAACAGAAATGCTACTAGCAGACGGTAAGCAAGTACCTATTCATCGTGAAAATCAACAATGGAAAATCGCAAAAAGCGATAATCATCAAATTTTGCAAGTATCACTAAAATTACAGAATGAAGTTATTGCTTAATGAATCCAACTTATTAGTAGTTATTGATTCTGCTCGTATGTTGGAGAGCAGAATGGTCAATTTTATTTAAGAAACTGAATATAAAAACAGAAAAAATCCATTTTGGTTTAGTTTATTCCAAAATGGATTTTTTGTTTTGCAAATAAGAGACCTTAAAACTATGTTGCAAAATGTACTGCTATAGAGTAGGTAATATTGGGGTTATAACAATTTTAGTGGTGTAATCTACCCTAATTCTTGTCTTAACCACCATTCTAGAAATTATCTACATCTTCAGTTTTACATTTTTATCTAGATTTTCGCATAAAGTACTTACATGTTTAGTTTTTGGGGGAATTCTATATGTATTTTATAAAGAAAAGTATTGTTATAGTCGTTGGTAGTATACTAGTATCTTTAGGGGTAAATCTCTTTTTAGCACCATACGAGGTATTAGATGGAAGTATTATAGGTCTAGGTTTAATATCTAACTATATATGGGGACTACAGGCTGGATTCATCATAATACTTTTAAGTATCCCTGTATTTATTATTGCTTGGATTTACTATAGAGATTATTTCTACAATAGTTTACATGGTTTACTTGTTACCTCCTTTTTTATTGATATCTTAGAACCTTTTGATGCCCTTGTTCACATTAATCCAATTTACAGTTCGATATTAGGGGGAGTTCTTATAGGTCTTGGAATTGGTATAATGTTACGGTTTAAGACAAGTACAGGTGGTACAGATCTTATTGCTCAGTTTTTAAGTGATAAAACGGGTGTTAATGTTGGTATACTTATAATCTTAATAGATTCGGTTGTAATCATTTTGGGCGGTCTATTACTATCTTATGATACATTTTTCCTTTCTATTATTACGATACTTGTTGTAGGGATGACAACTAGTTTTTTTACAAAAAATATAGTACAAACTTGAGAGTGTGCAAGTGACTATAAATTAAAATTCTAATCAAGATGTCTTCGTACAATGAAATAAGCAGATTACATATTTGTTTTAAATATGTTTGGTATTGGTCATGAAAATTAAATGAACAAAAATTAGATATTCATTTTGACATTTTATTCATAGGATTTGTTTAACTTGATTGTTGATTTTTTTTCAAATTATAAGCGTATTCGAGTTTTATAATTGGCTTATGAAAAGGATAACAAAAAGGATTGTTAAAAATACAATACATATAACAGAAGCAATTTTAGTGTAGGTAATAGCAGTTTCAGTAACATCGGGCTCTTCTTTGTACATCCATCGTTTTCCCCATAAAATTGCATCTTTAGGGTTATAAATTTGCCATATTAATATTGCATATATTGGAATAAATAATATAAAACATAAAATAACCGTTCCCATTCGCATCCCCTCCTAATAATTTTTTCTCTTCTTTTAGTTCTATAAGGATAATTCAATACAAAAGATTCAATTCTACTCATATAGAAATTGAATTAGCTAAATTGCTAGGTCACATAAAGAATCATTCTCCAAAGTATTTCATTAATGATAACAATGAAGTGATTGTTGTACCTAGTACAGTATGGCATATATATTTGCAATACTGATACGGAGTTGAAAGAAACTATGTATTAGTATTAAAAAAAACAGCACCTTTTTAAAGATGCTGTATGATTCTAATCAATTATTTCAACAAATTCATGTAAGTTTTTTTCAATGTTATTATTTATTTGTCTAATTGTTAGTGGAGTTGTAGTTTCGAATAAGACATGAAGAGTTGAGATAGAAGCTTTGAGCTCTATGTTTTTGTCTAGGTCCTCACGCGTGACAGTAAAGTCTTCTAATGAATTCGGATGATTACTTTGTTTAAGTGCTAGTTCAATCTTTTCAAAGAGTAAAAGCAGAGGTTCATCCTTAAAATAGCTAGTACTGGCTTTAAGAGCTAACCAGCTTTTAGGTTGAGCATAATAATAGGCACTCCACCAATAAAACTCAAGAAGTGATTTACTTGCATGACTGTAATAAGTGTGGAAAATAAACAAAGCTTTTTGACCTTCAGAAAGTTGCTCGTAAAATTGTTCTTTGAATTGAGTGAAATTAGTTTCATTGGATATTCCACTTTTATAAAAATCAATAAGTGGTTCAAAGCATTTTTGACTAAGATCAGGACATGTTATCAAATCAATATCTTGTTTTTTAATTTTAACTAGCAATATAAAATCACACTCCTATCTAAATTATATGATATTTGGAAATAGAATATGCAATTTTGTTATCACGTAAGTCGCATTTCAAAAACAAGCACGAGGACAAACTATGAATCTATGTACAGGATGCAACAGACCTATAAAATCGAAGAAATCAATTGAAAATGGCACTGGTCCAACTTGCAAAAAGAAAAAAGCTTATGAAGAACGATGAACCCAGTGACTGACAACTCGATTTGTAACGCCGGTATCTTCCGCGATTTGACGCATGGATTCATATCTATTTAAGTATCGTTGAACTTTTTAAAAACGTTGTTCAACACTTACTTTCGCCATAAAAAAAACCGTAAAAGTTAAAGTGGTGTCTAACTTTTACTGGGTGTTCACCTTTCTGAGTGCTTATTATATAGTTAATTTAAAAGTAATTATTTATACCTAATTTTATGTTAAAATAAAACTCAGGAGGGTTACTATGTTATTAAGAGAAACTTATCATACAGCAATTGTTATTACGGTACTATTATTAACTTGTGTCATTCATTCAATATTATCTGGAGCAGTAGCATATGGGGTGGAGGATGAAAGGGCATTTGATATTTTAACTACCTATGGAGCTTACTGTCTTATTTTTGCAGCTCCTATGGCTGTTATTACATTCTTATTAAGGCATTTGTATAAGTCGTCCAAATAGGGCGTCTTTTTTTATGCCTTTTTTAATTCTATCAGGTGCGTATTTTTTAGAGAAAGTAGGTGGATGAACGGAAATTGCAGCAGAAGTAGCTACAAGTCAAGCAGTATGGGCAATAGTTAGAAGGGCTTGTTGATCTTATTGAAAAACATTTATTTAAAAAAAGAGAGGAAGATTAATTATGACAGACAAACTAAAACAATATATCGCACTTTTTGGAGGACTGCTATCAGAGGTCCTTTTATTTTTGACCTCTTCAGGATGCTTTTATACATCAAAACGACTTATTTCTAATTATTTTAAAATACAAATAAAGGTAATAGTTCATTTTTGTAGAAATTAATATAGAACGAGGCGTGGTAATGCGTACGCAGATAATTATGAAAGGAGAAATAAACTATGGCGATTTACTATGAAGTAATTTGTGGCTTGTGTAAAGACCAGTATAAATTGCTGGAAGGTACTAAGCATTACAAGCTTTTTAAAGAGAGGAAAGCAAAAAACTTCCATTGTGTAAGTTGTACAAACAAATTGGAGCAAGTTGCGAAACGAAAAAATCTAAGAATAAACTTTTAACTTAAGATTCAGTTATGAATAGAAAAAGATTTAAAACTACGAGCGTAGAAGATTATAATAGAACTGCAGAGAAATAATACATAGATTGACCAGATTGCTATCAACAGCTATCTGGTTATTTTTTTATTTGAAATAAGAATGGGTGGTGTGATTTCTCGACAGTGCACTTGAAAGGAATTTATTCGAAAGCATTAAATTCATAAAAGCATCAATTTTCAGGGATGCTTTTCTATGCCGATTTAATTTTTTCTATTTTTAGGAAAATCCCTTGACCAATTATAGTATGCTAAAACCACTGTCATAATCAAAGTTAGCATTAAAGTATCTGCCCATTGCCATTCAGAATATATTAGATAATTACTTATTAAAAAAACAATATAACCAACAAAAGAAAGTAGCGAATAATATTTTAGTTATCGCATTAGGATTCACATCCCTTGTAGTTATTTAATCACAATTAATAGATCTAGTGAATTTCTTTTTCATCGCTTGAGAACATGAAAAGTAAATTTGTCCGGGTGAAACCACTGCACCTGGGATAGTCGCTTTTCCTATAGTTTTTAAGAATACTCCAAATAATAAACCCCATGTTTTTGTAACATCTTCCTCTAATTTTGCTTCATCTTTATAACAGAGCCTATTCATAAAATAATTTTCCTATAGTAATTTCTGATTTTTACTGTATTATGGAATGTTTCACTTTAAAATGGAAATAGTTGCGTTTTTGTAATTATAAAGAATTTATTAAGTTTCAAGATATGGAATTTGATTATGATACATTGTTTTCAGGAGGAATCATTTATGAAATGGCAGTTATTACTTGTGGAAGATGACATTGAAATTGCAAGGGTTGTACGTGATACATTTTTGCGTGAAGGCTACGGAGTTACTTTGGCGACGACTGGATTAGAAGGATGGGAAGACTTTCAGAGCAATACGTATGACATCGTATTGGTAGATCTAATGCTTCCGGAAATGGACGGACTAACACTGTGTCAAAATATACGCTGGAAAAGTGATGTTCCAATCATCATTATTAGTGCGCGTAAAGAGGATGAAGATAAGGTAGAGGGCCTACATTTAGGAGCAGATGATTATTTAGCAAAACCGTTTAGTCTGGCAGAGTTAAAAGCGAGAGTAGAATCCCAACTTCGCCGTTGGAGACGCTATCAGGGGGTTCCCGAAGTAAATGTTAAAACAACCTTTACGAACGGTTTAACAGTCGATATAAATAACGAAAAGGTTTACCGACATAACGAAGAAATCCATCTAACACAAAAAGAGTTCGCGTTATTCAATGTAATGGTTCAAAATCCGCAGCGAGTTTTCACGAAAAGTGAATTATATCAGCATGTATGGCAACAAGTAGATGCTGATGGTTTACAAACCGTCACCGTTCACGTCAAAGGCCTTCGTGAAAAACTAAAAGACCCGGTTAAAAATCCGCATTTTATTCAAACGGTGTGGGGGAAAGGGTATCGTTTCATAGGTGAATTATTATGAAGCTGAAAACTTGGTTATTGCTGTCTTATTTTATCGTCATGATCCTCCCATTAGCTGCAGCCTATGCGCTCTTTGCATGGGTTAACGCTTATCATGAAGATCGCAATGTAGAAGAATATTTTGAAAAGTGGACAGAACTTCAAAAAATATCTGCTGTTTTAAAAGAACCAAATCTGTATGAACCAGGAATTAAGAGACCGCAAGTAGAGGAATTATCGAATGCAGAAACGGCTATTGTATTGTACCGAAATGACGGACTTCCATTGTATAATTCAGATCCACTTGTGAATTCGGTGAGTTATTTACAGTCTAAAGACGCATTGTATAAAAACTTATTTCAATTTGAAAATAACTATCGGAATTACTCGTACAAAGAACCTGTTTTTTCTGGAAATAAATTAGTTGGTTTTTTTGAAGTCAGTTTAGCAAGGGACGAGTGGATTGATGGTGTGAATAATCGTACATGGTATGTCTTCGCACTATTCATCGGCATTTTCAGTATCATATTTATTAGTGTCTCGATGTTAGTTAATCGTAGGTTAAATAAAAGATTATCACAATTGATGAAGCAAATGATGGCTTTTGCTAGTAGAGAAAAAGTTGAAGATTTGAAAACAGCAAATGATGAGATTGGTGAGCTAACTGCGAGTTTTTACAGTATGCGAGAGCAAATTGAAGAAGCAGGAGAGAAAATAGCTAAAGAGCAAAAAGAAAAGGAATTTATGATCGCGGCCATTTCACATGATCTAAAAACACCATTAACATCCATTCGAGCATATGCAGAGTCATTGTCAACTGAACGCAATTTACCAGAAGGAGAGTATGAGGAATATAGGGGAATCATCATTAACAAAGCCAATTATATGCAGCATATGTTAGATGATTTACTAATGTATACCTTATTGCAATCGTCGACATATGAGATGGAGCTCGTTCAAGTAGAAGGCTGTGAATTTTTTGATATGCTGCTGTCCGATTATGAACCACTTTGCTATGAAAAAAATATTACATTAGAAGTGCAAAGTGAAATCGAAGGTATATTCAATGTTAATCCAAAGCAACTTATGCGTGTAACAGATAATTTAATGAGTAATGCCATTCAACATACACCAAAAGAAGGGCGCATTTGGCTAGCGGTGGTGTCTTCAGACAACTTACCTAAGTGGGTTTTCCCTTTTGTCACACAAGAAATACAATTAGATGGACCACTTTTAATAGTCCAAAATAGTGGTGAAGGAATTGACAAAGAAGAACTTGCACACGTATTTGAGCCTTTATTCCAAGCAGACATAGCGCGCAGTAAAAAGGGTGAAAGTGGGACAGGGCTTGGACTTAGTATTACGAAACAAATAATTGAGAAACACGGTGGCAAGGTGCAAATGTTGTCGCATAAAACAATGGGTACTTGTGTCATCTGTAAGTTATCAAAAATAGAAGGAATAGGTGATGGAAATGAAAACAATATTCAAAACGATTAGTTTAGTAGGCGTCATGACAATTGGTTTAGTTGGCTGCTCTTCGGAGGAAAGTAAATTTTCTCCTGAGCAAGTTATTCAAAATACATTAAAAGAATCCAAACCAGTAGGTTCTTACTACGGTGAATATGATATGACACTAGCTAAAGAAAAGATGCACGTTAAAGAATGGGTTGGCAAAGATAGCAAACGACGCATTGAAATTAGCGATGATAAAGGCAAACAACAATCTCTTTCAGTAAATGATGGGGAAAATATGACAAGCTATGATCAAGCTCAAAATACAGCTATTGTTATGTCATTATCAGATGAATTAAAAGGTGTTTCACAACCTTCACCAAAGGAACAAGCAGAACAATTGTTAAAAGTAGTGAAGGATACCCATGATATATCACTAAAAGGGGAAGAAAAAATCTTAAATCGCGATACTTATCATCTAGTTGCTAAGGGAAAAGGAGAAAAAACGCTTTTCGGTGATATAGAAGTTTGGGTTGATAAAGAAAACTGGATGGTGTTAAAAACAAACATTGCGACTGTAGGTGGTGATACTCAAACGGAGTACACTAAAATCGATTTCGATGCAAAAATACCTGATAGCACATTTACACTTGATTTACCAAAAGATGCGAAAATACAAAAAATTGATAGTACAATGAAATCAGAACAAATAACATCTAAAGAACTTCCAACTGTATTTAAAAAGACATTTCTCTATTTTCCAGAAAAAAGTAAATTAAAGATGGCTAAAATTGAAGTAATGGATGTAGTTGGTCATAAGGAATTAGAAATTGACTATGAAAAGGACGGAGTTGTTTACTTCTCGCTTACAGTTTTGCCAACACCAAAAGATAATGGCGAAAAAATGGAGAAAATTCCAGGTGAAAAAAATGTGAAGGTACGTGGACAAAAAGGTTCTGTCATGGAAATGAATACTTTCCGAAGCGTCTCTTGGTCAGAAAAAGGTTTTAATTACACAATCATGCCTACTGATCCTGATTTAAGCGTTAAGGAAATCTTGAAAATGGTTAAGGATATGAAGCTAGTGAAATAGATAAATCTAATTTTATTAAACCGTTAGCAGCTGTTATTGCTAACGGTTTTAAAGGAGTCTTTAAGTTGAGTTATGATTTTATTTGGCTAGGATTAAGTATTATAGTGGCCGGTTATCTAATAGGAAATGGTTTGAAAAACTTCGGCAATCCAGATGCAAAGAGCTTGTTAGACATACTGAATGATGAAGAAGAAATTGAACTAATAGCTGCAAAGGAATTACACGTATATTTAAATGTACCAAAAGAAGCAACAAGTAATTTTGTATACGAACATCCAGAGGTACCGATTATTGAAATGAATGGGCATATCTTTTTTCAGAAGCAACGGATAAGTGAGTGGTTAGAGCGTCAATGAATTTGTATTTATATTTATGATTGGCTAATATAAGAATGCTATTCGGTGAGAGGGCTAGCGATTGTTGTTTACAAATTATTCATAGTATTACACGGTATCGCTTAACGCCCGTCAGCAATTCAACAAAGTTAGTGTTAGAATCTAATTTAATCCCAAGTAATTAGTTCTACAGAATAGTTGTAAAATTAACTGGTTGTGCGAGTAAATATGTCTTTGATGAGCAATATGAAAATTTTATTACATATGTTTATGAACAAGAAAACAGAATTGATGCTATTTAATTATATAAGGTAATTTACATATGAGCAGCTAAGGAACCAAAATTGGTTCCTTTTTAAATGAGTAGATGTTGGAAAAATACACACTTATACTAAGTTTATTAAGAAAAGTATAAAGTTGTTGAGGTAAAATTTAACATAATTCTGTTATAATTAAGTAGAACATTTTGAACATAGTGAAAGTTGGAGGGGTATTTTGAAAACCATTATTAAAAGTGAACGTGCTGTTTAGGGGACGATGCCTTAGTCAGTGATTGAAAGAGAACACCTACTAGTGGAGGGTGGCATTGACTGTCCTACAGTGGTTGATACAAATTCATAAAGTCAATCGAGGTCCGGATCTTGAGATGAAAAAAGCTCAAGTGAAGCAGGAACTAGAAGTAATCGCTTCGTAAATCGAGACGGTGAATGGGTCCATTTCTTACAAAAGCCTGAAGCTACAATGTGTAGTAAAAACGAACGGAACCCTTTCTCCATAGATGAAAATATCATCTTGGAGGAATGGCACGTGAGCAGAAAAACAGAAAATACAGCATTTCAATGTGAGCAATGTGGCTCGCAAATTAAACCATTAACAAACGGGAGCTTCCGTAATCATTGTCCATATTGCTTATATTCTAAGCATATGGATGATAAACCAGGTGACCGAGCAAGTGTATGTAAGGGTTTAATGGCACCAATAGGTATAGAATACTCGAGTAAAAAGGGGTATCAGTTAGTTCATGAATGCTTGAAATGTCGCAAGGTGGGTAAAAATAAAGTTGCAGTGAACACGGCTCAAGAAGATCAGCTTATTTCTTTTATGAAGTCTGTCGTTTAAAAAGTACCTATGTTCAAAGTACAAAGGGGCTGTCCCAAAAGTCGGTGAAAACCGACTTTTGAGTGCAGCCCTATTTCTTTAAATTTAAATACAAAAAAATCGCCTTTTCTTGTAAAATGTAAGTGACAAAACAAACAATTACGGAAAGGGCGATTTTTTATGAGCAATCCAAAGACTACTAACGAAAATTATAACATGACTCAAACAACGCTTCCACTAGAAATTGGGGAAGAAACTCTCGTTTCTAGAAATCAAAATGAAAACCCTACATTCATTCCATATAATAACCAACAAAGTATATGCCTCTTCGATCTTCAAGACCTTATTCCAATTAATCATATTGCGCGAGTAGTGGATGAAATGATCGAAGGAATAGACGATGAATACTTCTTCGAACCATACAAAGGTGGTGGTCGCAGTGCATATCACCCTAAAATGATGGTAAAAGTCCTTCTCTATGCGTATTCGCAAAAAGTATATTCTTGCCGAGAAATCGCCAAATTACTGAATGAAAATCTCCCAGCAATGTGGCTAGCTGCGATGCAAAAACCAGATTATCGTACAATTAACCGTTTCAGAACATCGTTTATGGTTGAACGAATTCAACTATTATTTGAAAAAATGATTCATCAACTTATCGAACAAAAGTATATAACAATGGAAAACTACTTTTTAGATGGCACAAAGATTGAAGCTAACGCTAATAAGTATTCTTTTGTATGGAAAAAAGCAACAACTCGTTTTGAAGAAAAACTGAAAGAGAAAATTGATGAGACTTATCAATTTATTCAATCTGTCGTAAAAGGGGATGAATGCTCTATCGTGAGTGAGGACAACCAGTCCTCTATTACGCCAAAAGAGAAGCTAGAACAAGCAGAAGAGATTCTTACACGCCAAATCAGCAAGCAAACCAAAGAATTCCAAGATGAAACAGAACCAGAAGCCCGAAAGGAAAAACGTAGAAAGTTAAGCGAATCCAAGAAACTCAAAAAGCAAATTCGTGAAGATTTTCGTCCACGCCTTGAAAAGTATGAATACCAACAACAGTTATTCGGTGAGCGCAATAGCTATTCTAAAACGGATACCGACGCCACATTCATGCGGATGAAAGAAGATCACATGCAAAATGGACAATTAAAACCGGGTTACAATATACAAATGGCAACAGAAAATCAATTCATTCTTTTTTATACTCTGCATCAACGTCCAACTGATACACGATGCTTTATTCCACATTTGGAAGAATTGAAAAAATCATCCGTTCCGTTCCCAAAAAACGTCATAGCAGATGCCGGTTATGGAAGTGAAAGCAATTATCTCTATTCAATGGACCAAGAATTTCAGGCATTGATTCCTTATGGCACATTTTTAAGTGAACAAAAACGAAGTTATAAAAAAGACATTCGTCATGCAAGTAACTGGGTTTACAACGAACAAGATGATACATACATATGCCCTAACAATCGAAAAGTACTTTTTAAACGTTATTCTACACGTACAGATGAATATGGTTTTTCACGAGACTTCAAAATATATGAATGTGAAGATTGTACAGATTGCCCATTGAAAGCACAATGTTCAAAATCTAAAGGGAATCGACAGATTCACTACAATACCGTTTATGAAGAACTCAAAGCAAAAGCACAAACTAGCCTTTGGTCAGAACCAAACGCACAAATTTACGCTCGACGGAAAATCGAGGTAGAGAGTGTATTTGGTCATATCAAGGGCAATCGGTCGTTTCGTCGATTCTCACTTCGAGGTTTAGAAAAAGTGAGAACGGAGTACGGCATTGTGGCAATGGCCCACAATTTACTGAAAATAGCTGGAATCCTCCAGCTATTTTCACCAAAACAGAGAAAAACGAAAAAAGTTCCAAAGAAAAACAGTACGTTTTTCTTTGGAACTTTTATTTTAGGGACTTATTAGACAGCCCCTTTATTTTTATATAAGGAAGGTGTTAAAAATGACAGAAGTAAATAAAATTGTTGTCGCAGTAAAAGGGATCGTTTTTAATGAAGGAAAAATATTAATTGTTCAACGATCTCATGATGATGACATTGGTGGTGGAACTTGGGAATGTGTTGGGGGAGAAGTAGATTTCGGGGAAGATTTAGAAGGGGCATTGGTACGAGAATTTAAAGAGGAAGCTGGTCTAAATGTTGCTGTTCTGAAGCTTTTATATGCAACCACGTTCAAGATCACTCCAACTAGACAAGTGGTAATTTTAACTTATTTATGTAGAAGTAAAGATTGTAATGTAGTGCTTTCCAAGGAACATATTGATCATCGCTGGTCAACAAAAGAACAATCAGAATTATTATTAACTCCAAAAATAATTAGTGATTTCAAGAAAAATAATGTGTTTTCTTTGAAAGAGTGGCAATGATACACATTCTTCGATTAAGTGAAGCCTTGAACCCCAATCAATTATAAGGTTTAGGTATTGGTGCTGTAGTTGGAGTTTCTTTAAGTATTATTTCTACTATTGATACTGTCTCTAATCTATCTTTCCCTAGCATGAACACTATTTTTGTAAGCATTATTTTAAAATAATGTCCATGGTGTTTCTTGGCCATGGTTGGTAAA
The DNA here is from genome assembly GCF_055456015.2 of Viridibacillus sp. d25.2. Classification (NCBI taxonomy): domain Bacteria; kingdom Bacillati; phylum Bacillota; class Bacilli; order Caryophanales; family Caryophanaceae; genus Viridibacillus; species Viridibacillus sp. d25.2. The sequence continues at coordinate 1,833,663 of NZ_CM196652.1, forward strand.
TTAGTCGTCAAAAAATAATGGATGAGATGCAATAAAGTAATAGTATTAAGGAAAGTTAAATCTTGAATTTTTTATTTCCTTTATTGATTTAGCATAGGAGAAAATAGCTGCTTCCTATATTAAATATTTGTTCTAAATTGTATATTATAAAACAGAAATTTTAATAAAATAATTTAATGAATAAGAGCGTATAAACCAAATTTGTATAAGCGAGTAACAATTCTTTCTTTTACACAAAAAATTGACACAAGAAGGAACCTTTTCATGTCCTTGACGGCCTTTTGAGCATATACATATAGGACGGAATTGGAGGGATCTGTTTGGTAACAATAAGTTTATGCATGATTGTTAAAAATGAAGAAGAAGTAATCGGTAGATGCTTAGCTTCAGTGAAGGATGTTGTAGATGAGATTAATATTATCGATACAGGTTCAACAGATAAGACAAAGGATATTGTGAAAGAATATACGGATCGTATTTTCGATTTTGAATGGATTGGAGATTTTGCGGCTGCCAGAAATTATTCATTTGAACAGGCAACATCGGATTACATTTTGTGGCTAGATGCCGATGATATTTTTACAGATGAAAATCGTGAGAAACTGAAAGTATTAAAGGAAACTTTAGAATCTGCAATTGATGCAGTTTCAATGAACTATAATTTATCACATGATGCAGAGGGGAATGCCATTACTTCATTAAGAAGATATCGTTTGGTGAAAAAAGAAAATAATTTTAAATGGGTAGGGTCTGTCCATGAATTTCTAGCAGTCTCTGGTAACTTATTTGATAGTGAAGTAGCTGTATCGCATATGCCACTTAGTCACGATAGCAATCGTAATATACGGATTTATGAAAAAATGTTAAAGGACGAACAGCCTTTCTCGGCTCGTGATACTTTTTACTTCGCAAATGAATTAAAAGACCATGCTCGTTATGGGGAAGCCATTATTCAATATGATACTTTCCTTGATTCAAAATTGGGCTGGATTGAGGATAATATACGCGCGTGTTTTAACTTAGCAGATTGTTATAGTTTCTTGGAAGATAAAGAAATGGCATTTAAGTCATCATTGAGATCTCTTCAATATGATGTGCCACGGCCAGAAGTCTGCTGCCGTATTGGCTTTTATTTTATGGATCAGAACAAAAACAAAGAAGCTATTCATTGGTATGAAAAAGCGATTTCATATAAAAATGAATTAAAACTTAGTTTTCAAAATAAAAGTTTCTCAACTTGGCTGCCTCATTTACAGCTTTGCGTCCTTTATCATCGATTAAATCAATTAAAAAAATCATATGAACATAATGAAATGGCGCTTAAATATAATCCGACTAATCAAACCATTATTAATAATAAAAAGTATTTTGAGGACAATGTGAATTTGGAAGAAAAGACATTTTAGAAAGTGAAAATTACAGATAAAAGCCTTTGCTGATTCATTTTTCTGGATAAATTTAAAAGAACGATTGGAGAGTATTCTTCAGCCGTTTTTTTGTTTTGTTGTCGAAAATGTTAATAGTTTTACTTGAGGGTTTTAATAGATTAAGAAATTTTTAATTCTGATACCTATATTGTATTGCAGGGATATTTTGGATATAAGCATATCCCATTTTCACTTTACAGTTTAATAGCATACTAGAGAAATACATAATTATCAGACTATCATGAATGAGATGATTATCCGATTTTTTTTTTTTTTTCTGTCACACTACAATCGCCTAATATTAATCTATTTCACGAGAATAGTATGTATATGATGGTAGGTGATATTAATGGACTCAAATAAAACGAGGTGTCCTATTTGTAATAATTATCAATGTTCTTGTAACGCTAAAAAAAGAAGGCCTACAAGATGTATTAGATATTTAGATTATATAGATCAATGTGAACAATGTGAACCTATTTCTATAATAGATCATTGTCATAATAGATGTAAAACGGGACCAACCGGAGCAACAGGATCAACTGGTACAACCGGACCAACGGGAGCAACTGGGGCGACAGGAATCACAGGGCCGACTGGAGCAACAGGACCAACAGGATCGACTGGGGAAACAGGACCTACTGGAGCAACAGGGTCAACTGGATCTACTGGTGCAACGGGAGCAACAGGGTCAACAGGGTCAACGGGATCAACTGGAGCAACTGGAGCAACTGGAGTAACTGGAGCAACTGGTGTAACTGGAGCAACTGGTGTAACTGGAGCAACTGGTGTAACTGGAGCAACTGGAGCAACTGGTGTAACTGGAGCAACAGGACCTACTGGAGCAACGGGACCTACTGGAGCAACTGGATCAACTGGAGCAACAGGACCTACTGGAGCAACGGGACCTACTGGAGCAACAGGACCTACTGGAGCAACGGGATCAACTGGAGCAACAGGACCTACTGGAGCAACGGGACCTACTGGAGCAACAGGACCTACTGGAGCAACGGGATCAACTGGAGCAACAGGACCTACTGGAGCAACAGGACCTACTGGAGCAACAGGACCGACTGGAGCAACAGGAGCAACAGGACCAACCGGAGCAACAGGACCTACTGGAGCAACGGGATTAACTGGAGAAATCGGACCAACAGGATCGACCGGAACGACTGGTGAAACAGGAGCAACAGGACCAACAGGGTCAACCGGATCGACTGGGGAAACAGGACCAACAGGATCAACTGGAGCAACAGGGTCAACAGGGTCAACGGGATCAACTGGAGCAACTGGAGTAACTGGAGCAACTGGTGTAACTGGAGCAACTGGTGAAACAGGAGCAACCGGAGCAACAGGAGCAACCGGAGCAACCGGAGCAACAGGAGCAACCGGAGCAACAGGATCGACTGGAGCAACAGGACCAACAGGATCAACTGGAACAACGGGACCAACAGGACCAACCGGAGCAACAGGGTCAACTGGAGCAACCGGAGCAACCGGAGCAACAGGAGCAACCGGAGCAACTGGATCGACTGGAGCAACAGGAGCAACAGGAGCAACCGGAGCAACCGGAGCAACAGGAGCAACCGGAGCAACAGGATCAATAGGAGCAACAGGATCAACTGGAGTAACAGGACCGACTGGTGCAACGGGATCAACTGGAGCAACAGGATCAACTGGAGCAACGGGATCAACCGGAGCAACAGGACCAACCGGAGCAACAGGAGCAACAGGACCAACCGGAGCAACAGGATCAACTGGAGCAACAGGAGCGACTGGAGCAACGGGATCAACCGGAGCAACAGGATCAACTGGAGCACCGGGATCAACCGGAGCAACAGGACCAACCGGAGCAACAGGAGCAACAGGACCAACAGGAGCACCAGGATCAACTGGAGCAACAGGAGCGACTGGAGCAACGGGATCAACCGGAGCACCAGGATCAACTGGAGTAACAGGACCGACTGGTGCAACGGGATCAACTGGAGCAACGGGATCAACCGGAGCAACAGGACCAACCGGAGCAACAGGAGCAACAGGACCGACTGGTGCAACAGGATTAACTGGAGCAACAGGATTAACTGGAGCAACAGGATCAACTGGAGTAACAGGACCGACTGGTGCAACGGGATCAACTGGAGCAACAGGATCAACTGGAGCAACGGGATCAACCGGAGCAACAGGACCAACCGGAGCAACAGGAGCAACAGGACCAACCGGAGCAACAGGATCAACTGGAGCAACAGGAGCGACTGGAGCAACGGGATCAACCGGAGCAACAGGACCAACCGGAGCAGCAGGATTAACTGGAGCAACAGGACCGACTGGAGTAACAGGAGCAACTGGAGCAACAGGTGGAACTGGAGCAACAGGACCAACCGGAGTAACAGGATCAACTGGAGCAACAGGATCAACTGGAGCAACGGGATCAACCGGAGCAACAGGACCGACTGGAGCACCAGGATTAACTGGAGCAACAGGACCGACTGGAGCAACAGGACCGACTGGAGCACCAGGATTAACTGGAGCAACAGGACCGACTGGAGCAACAGGAGCAACAGGATCAACTGGAGCAACAGGATCAACCGGAGCAACAGGACCAACAGGAGCAGCAGGATTAACTGGAGCAACAGGGCCGACTGGAGCAACAGGACCGACTGGAGCAACAGGATCAACCGGAGCAACAGGATCAATAGGAGCAACAGGACCGACTGGTGCAACCGGAGCAACAGGAGAAACAGGAGCAACAGGACCAACCGGACCAACCGGAGCAGCAGGATTAACTGGAGCAACAGGACCGACTGGAGCAACAGGACCGACTGGAGCAACAGGACCGACTGGAGCAACAGGATCAACCGGAGCAACAGGATCAATAGGAGCAACAGGACCGACTGGTGCAACAGGAGCAACAGGAACAACAGGGTCAGCAGGATCAACCGGAGCAACAGGAGCGACTGGTGAAACAGGATCAACTGGAGCGACTGGTGAAACAGGATCAACTGGAGCAACAGGAGCAACAGGATCAACAGGATCAACCGGAGCAGCAGGATTAACTGGAGCAACAGGGTCAACCGGAGCAGCGGGATTAACTGGAGAATCCGGACCAACCGGAGCGACTGGAGCAACTGGTGAAACCGGAACAACGGGAGCAACAGGGTCAACCGGATCGACTGGAGAAACCGGACCAACCGGAGCAACCGGACCGACTGGAGTAACTGGAGCGACAGGAGTCACCGGACCAACAGGGTCAACCGGAGCAACAGGACCAACGGGACCAACAGGGTCAACCGGATCGACCGGAGCAACAGGACCAACGGGGTCAACCGGAGCAATCGGATCGACCGGAGCAACGGGACCAACTGGTGCGACAGGAATCACTGGGTCGACCGGAGCAACGGGACCAACTGGGGCGACAGGAATCACTGGGCCGACCGGAGCAACTGGAGCAACAGGACTAACAGGGTCAACCGGAGCAACGGGAGCAACGGGAGCAACGGGATCAACAGGATCGACTGGAGCAACGGGACCAACTGGTGCGACAGGAATCACTGGGCCGACCGGAGCAACGGGATCAACTGGTGCAACTGGAGCAACGGGACCAACCGGACCAACCGGACCGACTGGAGCAACTGGTGCGACAGGAAACACCGGGCCGACTGGAATAACAGGAGCAACCGGAAACACCGGACCGACCGGAATAACTGGAGCAACAGGAGCAATCGGAATCACCGGGCCAACAGGAGCAACCGGACCAACGGGAATCACAGGGCCGACCGGAGCAACCGGACCAACGGGAATCACAGGACCGACCGGAGCAACCGGACCAGCGGGAATCACAGGACCGACTGGAGCAACCGGACCAACTGGTACAGGAGGAGTAGTCCCATTTGCATCAGGAGGCGCAGTAACAATAAATTCACTATTAACAGGGACACCTAATACAGGAGCTATTATTGCATTTGGCAATAGTACTACTAGTGTAGGGATTGGTAATGCTACAGTAAATCTTCAAAATATTAGTAATGAAGCATTTGTCGTTCCACGTGCTGGAGTAATTACAAATGTTGCTGGATTCTTTAATGTTACGGTTGCTCTTAATATAGCTATTTTAGGTACAGCTACTATTACGGCACAAGTATGGATATCACAAAATCCATCATCTAACGTATTTGCACCTTTAGCATCGACTCTTATAAGCTTTACACCTTTAGCTGGTGCCATAGCCGCTTTTACTACATTAAATGGTGCTCTTGCAAATTTAAATGTACCAGTAAATGTAGGAGATCGTTTAATTATGGTATTCTCTGTGGCTACTACAGGGTTAAGTGTAGTAACTGCTATTACAGGTACAGCAAGTGCGGGTATTACAATTAGTCTTAATTGAAGTAGCATAAAAAATAATAGGTATCATTTCAGTTAGTTTGGTAACGACTGAAATGTTACCTATTTTCTTCACTAAAAATTAGGTAATCGAGTGAAGCAATTCTTTTCTTGAAAGATGGAAATAATCAGCACGAAAAAAAGTTTCTAGTAGGAGTATTTATTTCCATGTTATTAAAAGTGGATTGTAGAATACAGGGAAGTAAAGTCTCTTATGAAAAAAATTATTATAAATCAAGTAGTGAATATACTAAATGCTGCATAGAATATATTAAAGAAAAAAATAATGTGAGACTATGAACTGGTGGGGGATGATAGAAAATGAGATTATCATCGTATGAAGCTGCTAAAGAGTTAATATTAACCGAAGAAGAAATAGCTAGTTTTGTAGGACCTCAACCAAGCAATATACTTGAGCAAATAGAGAAAGTTTTAGAATTAGAAATAATAGGATCATATAGAAGTTTTCTAGAAACATTTGGTGCCGGAATCTTTGCTGGTGTTAAAATTTTAGGTATTTCTAGTGATGATTACGAGAGCCCTTCAATGTTAAATGGTATTAATTACACATTAACATTGAGAAAAGAAATTGGCTTACCTAGTAATCTTTTAGTTATTTATAATCCAGGCAATGGTGAACTATTCTGTTTGGATTTCAATCAAATAAAAGCAGGCGAACCAGAGATTGTTTCTTATATGCCAGCTTTAGGAATGGGTCTAGAATACGAAGCAATTGCAGATAATTTTGGAGAGTTTTTATATGAAATAGTCTGTGACGAGTTATAAAGTGAAGTTGGTATTGTAATCAGAAAATCACACCTATTGTGATTGAAAATATAGAACTCATAGCTAAGGACAAAGAGGAACTGTTCTATCACAGTTCCTCTTTGTGTTGTATTTATTTCCAAGTAAACCAACGTGCGTGACCGTCAGGACGTTCAAATACTTGCTCTTCATATATTTCTTTATAGAAATAATCACGATGTAAATCGGCATCGAATAGATTGTTGTAGATATGGTAAACTTCTTTGTTTTGACTAATTGTCTGCAGTTTTTGCACCAGTCGTTCCTTTTGTTCTAAAGGTATCTGATTTGCAACATGAGTGTGAAACACGCAAATAATAGAATCAGGATCTACTTGCTGTACTATGTCTTCTAATAATTCCACTGCATTGCCGTCTATTAGTTCGATTTCTAAATTTTGAATCACATTTATCGCTGCATTAAACAATTTGCGACGATCTGCATGTTCCGGCCAAATTAGTGCGTTTAACCACTCCACATCGTCTTTGTTTTTCACATTATTTGTGTGTAAATCAATGCCAATTCTTTTACTAATAATAGGAGGGGTTTTAATGGAATCGGGTAAAGTATCACCTTTATTAGTAGATTCTATAAGTACTTTAGAATCTGATTTCCCGATAATGTTGTCTCCATTATATTGATAAGCATATTGATCTAATCCGAGTTGGAGTCCAGCACTCGTGCCTATTTCAATCAGTGTTAGAGGTTTGTTGTGCTTTGCATAGATATCAGTGAAAATGGGATAAAGGTAAGCACATCTTCTAACTTCATTGGTTTGTACCAGTTTTGTTTGAAATAAAGAAATTAACGTATCCCAATGCTCAAGGCAAAAAGCTTTAAAATGAGGAAATGCCTCTTCTGGATTTTTTGCGTTCGATACAAAACTTGGATAGAAAGAGCGCAACTCTGTTGAATTACAACTATTTAGTAAATATTGTACACTAGCAAAAAGCAAATTCGGTTTCGGCTGATCTTGTGGGATGTGACTAGCTAACTCTAATATAGAGTCATCCTTAGCGATTTCATAAGATAAATTTTCATATAAACGACTAGAATCAGCGCATTCCTTCTCAGCAAATATAGTAAAATAACGACTGATTTTTTCTGAAACGATCATATTTTCACCGTCCTATATTTTTTGTTGATAGTGTATTCTGTTATAATTATTATACAAAATATTCATAATTTAGTAAATTAAATCATGTGGTAGTGTTTTAAATTTATACAAAAAGGGTGAAAATAATGCAATTAATTTCTAACATTGTCATGCAAAGTGAGAATAATACGCTAATTTCTAGATTAAATACGTTTAAGTCTAACAATGATAATGAATTGGGATCTCATATAAAACAGTTTGGTTCAACTCTTGCTTTTCAAGTACGGGGTATATCTGGAACCGCATTTAATACTGTCAGAAATCTCAATAACGAAGACCTTATCTATCTACCAGAAATTGAAGAATGGTATAACCAACAAAACGTGGACTTTCAGATTGAGGTGGCACCACAAAATGCGAGTAAAGATTTGTTTCGAGAATTACATAGACTGCACTTTATTCAAACAGATTTTCATGCAACCTTTAATGGTGATGTTCGAGAAATTGCCAATGGTAAATGCGATTCAGATTGCGACATCCAGTTATTACAGAAAGAAGAGTTTAATGATTTTGCGGATATCTATGTAAAGGGATTTGGATTGCCTGAATTCATTGCAGATGGTGTTAAACAAAATAATGAGATTTTATATGAAATTGAAGGTTGGCAATTCTTTAAAGCAATTATAGATGAAAAGATGGTAGGAATTGCTGTTTTATATATCCAGGATGATGTCGCTACTTTAGCAGCGGCAACAACACTGCCAGAATATCGAGGTCAAGGAATACAAAAAGCACTTATTAAAGCAAGAGCGCAGTATGCGTTAAAACAAGGGGCGATTTATTTGACAAGTGAAGCAAAATTCGAAAGTATTAGTCATGCTAATATGCTAAAAAGTGCAATGGATTTAGTGTATACAAAGGCAATTTACAATAAGTTCAACTAGCATTATTACAGGTAGGTGAATATATAGAATGAAGAAATACTTTTTAATGTTTGCTTCAATTATTTTATTCCTATCAATCGTATGGCGCTTTTGGTATATTTATCAGCCACGAACTGGACCGCTAGGAGATAAACTAATACCTGAGTTAAGTAATCCGGTCTTTTGGTCGGGAATCATCAGTAGCTTTTTTGTATCTGCTTTTGCATTTTCACGTGCTATGGATTTATTTAAACATGGAAAGTAGAAGGCAGATAAAGGAGAACTCTTTTATCAACCAAATCTTCCAGGAGGATTATATGAAAGCCGTACTTTTTGATTTAGATGAGACGATTTTAAATCGAGATGCGTCGCTGCTTGCGTTTTTAGATGATCAATTTGAAAGGTACTTCAATGTATGGGGACATATTGAAAAAGATAGAGTGATTAAAAGAATAGTTGAGCTAGATGCCAGGGGGTATGTTTGGAAAGATAAAGTATACGCTCTACTAATTGAAGAATATCAGCTGGAAGTCTCAGCTGAAGAATTATTAAACGATTATACAGATAGATTCCATTATTTTGTAATAGGCTTTCCAAAATACAAAGAAGTTCTAGGTGAATTAAAAAGACAAGGTTATCTACTTGGTATGATTACGAATGGGAAAATTGTCATTCAACGAGCAAATATTCAAAGTCTCGGAATAGCAGATATGATGGATGTCATTGTAGTTTCTGAAGAGGTCGGGATGAAAAAGCCGAATAAAGACATTTTTGAATACGCATTAACTAAATTACAAGTGTCGCCGAACGAGGCGGTTTTTATTGGTGATAACCCAACTAATGATGTAGAAGCAGCTTTTAATGTGGGGATGGTAGGTATTTGGAAGTGAGATCATCTGCTAGAGTCATATACAACCAAGTATGTTATTGATAAACTAGATGAAGTTTTCAATTTGCTTAAGCTCTTCGAAAAGAAATAATTTAATGCATATATTTTGCAAGGAAGTAGGTACTTGAATGATTTTATATTTTATTATTGGAGCAGAAATTGCTTTTTGGCTATTGATTATAGCTGGATTAGTATTACGCTATATTTTGAAATTAAGGCGTATAAGCATTTGGGTATTAGCAGCAACACCCCTAATTGATCTCGTACTCATTGTACTGACGGCGTTAGATTTAAAAAACGGGGCGACAGCAAATACTTTTCACGGTTTATCAGCCATTTATATAGGTGTATCTATAGCCTATGGAAAGCAAATGATCGAGTGGGCAGATCAACAATTTAAACGCTTTATATTAAAAACAGGTGAACGACCGACAAAATTATATGGGAAAGAAAAAGGAAAGCGAGAGGCACTAGGTTTTGTTAAACATATTATTGCTTATATCATAGGATCATTAATTTTGTGGGGCATGCTATTAATATTAGGAAAAGACGAACAGACAATAGCACTCTATCAAGTTTGGCGTATTTGGTCGATTGTCTTATTAATAGACGGAGTCATTAGCATCTCCTATTTGTTCTTCCCAACAAAGAAAAAATAAACTTTAAGCATTGCAACTAAATTAAATGAGAGGAAGTGGATTGTGTGAGCTATGTAAGTGAAATTAGAAAGCTAGTTGGAAATAGTCCATTAATCTTACCAGGGTCTGTTGTACTTATAGTAAATGAAATGAATGAGTTATTATTGCAGCACAGATCGGACGGTGGCTGGGGGTTGCCTGGTGGTTTAATGGAGCAAGGTGAGAGTTTAGAAGAAACAGCGAAAAGACAAGTGTTAAAGGATACAGGATTTATTATTGATAATTTACAATTGTTAGGTGTATTTTCTGGTGAAAGTTATGATAGTAAAGTAGTAAATAGTGATGAAGTATATCCAGTAACCGCAGTTTATATAACGAGAAATATTACAGGTGAAATGAAAAAAGACCAAGAAGAAACGGGCGATTTAAAATATTTTAATATCGATCAGATGCCAGATTCTTTAACTGAAGAGTATAGAGGATATATTATGCCTTTCAAAGAATCTATCTTGGGAGTAAATGAAGACTAAGGGGTGGCTGTAGTGGCTTTTATTCGATTTGCAAATGAAAAGGATTTAGCTGATATAACTTATTTAATGGATGAATTGGGATATAAAACCACTCAATTAGAAATGAAAGAAAGACTTGAAAAATTGAGTAGTCATTCTGATTATCATACATTTGTAGCAGAAATCGATCATCAGGTAGTTGGACTTCTTGGATTACATATTGGATTAGCTTATGAATTTAGTGGCTGTTACGGCAGAATCCTTTGCATGGTAGTAAATCGGAAATTTCGAAGAATGGGTATAGGCCAACAGCTAGTGGCTGAAGCAGAGAAACAAATTATTAAAAATGAAGGAAATGCCGTTGTTTTAAATAGTGGAAATAGAGTGGAAAGAACAGACGCTCATAAGTTTTATTTAGACCTGGGTTATAGCTTAAAGAGCTCTGGTTTCGTCAAGAAACTAGTTTAGCTTAATACAAAAGTAATAAACTATTAATTCTAGTACGAGGGGCCGAGGGGCTATATGGTGTTTGGATATTTAATAAAAGCGGAGAATTGAGGGAGCTACCATTGTTAAAAAAGCGATTTGTTACTAGAGAAGATTGGGCAAGAATCATTGAACGTGAATTTCAATCAACTGTATATTTCTGATAAAGATTATACAGGATATATTGCCTTATTAAATTTAAACAAAGTAAAAGAACCATTATGGACATCTCATTGCAACAAGAAGATTTGTATTGTCGATAATGGATATTCTTGGCTTCAACAGCTCCCTGAGAATGAACATTTTGCTATTACTACAATGTTCAACGAATCGAATGAAATTATTCAATGGTATATAGATATTACAACTCATAATGGTACCGAGAATGGTGTGCCCTATATGGAAGACCTGTTTTTAGATTTAATTGTCTTACCTACAGGAGAAATAATAAAAAAAGATTTAGAAGAAATTGAAGAAGCGTTAGATGAAGGTTGGATTACAAAAGAACAATATAATTTAGCTTTCTTTACTTTCAATACAATCTATGAAGAGTTACAGAATGATACGTTTAAATATATAAAATTAAGTAATGTACATAGAGAGTGTTTATTGAGATGTTAAAAACGACTTGTAAATCAGAAGGGAGTTATATGAATTTTGACTAGTACAATAATCTTTGATATGGATGGCACATTATTTCAAACAAATCTAATTTTGGAACCAGCATTAGAAACGACATTCAACGAGCTCAGAAATAAAGGTTTATGGGATAGGGAAACACCAATTGATCAATATAGAGAAATTATGGGGGTACCATTAAACGTAGTGTGGGAAACGTTATTACCACAACATTCACTAATGATACGAAATGAAGCAAATGATATTTTTCATGAACAATTAATTCAACATATTAATAAGGGAAATGGCGAGCTATATGAAGGGGTAGAGGCTACTTTGGAAATATTAGCAAATCATTATACCTTATTTATAGCCAGCAATGGACAAGTGGAATATTTGCAAGCAATAGTAGGGAAGTATCAATTAAATCGGTGGATTAAAAAGACATATAGCATTCAGCAAGTTGAAAGTGGTAGTAAATCAGATTTAGTAAAAGGTATTATACAAGAAAGTAATATTACGCAAGGTTATGTTGTAGGAGACAGGATATCGGATATTAATGCAGCTAAGGACAATCAATTGATTGCAGTAGGATGCCAATTTGATTTTTCCCAGCCAAGTGAATTAGAGCAAGCCGATTTTGTTATCCAACATATGACTGAACTAACCTCAATTGTGATATAGGGTATGATGAAAAGTCCCTAAATTCGTAAAAAATGGAAATTATATAATTTTTTATTTGTGTTAACCAATTATATTTTGTATATTTAAATTAGATTTTACAATGAAGGGACTGAACTATGCGCAGATATCAATAACTTTAACCCAAGCGAAAAAACATATTGGAGGGAAAAGTATTGATTACAGAACTACACACAAAAAGATTATTTTTAAGAAAAATGAAAGAATCTGATTCATCTAGTTTATTTAAAATTTGGTCAGATCCAGATGTTACTAAATTTATGAATGTTAGCAATTTTACTGATGAAAACCAAGCAAAAGATATGATAAATTATTTAAATGAATTGGCACTAGAAAACAAAGCTGCTCGTTACTCAATAATTGAATTTAATTCTCATGAGATTATAGGTTCTTGTGGGTATAATACAGTTGATTTTGAAAATGAAAAAGCAGAAATTGGATATGACTTTGCTAAAGAGTTTTGGGGTAAGGGATATGCTTCAGAAGCAATTAATACTTTGCTAGATTATGCATTCTTTGATCTAGGGTTAAATAGAATCGAAGCAAAAGTAGAACCTGAAAATATAAATTCTATAAAGGTTTTGCAAAGGTTAAACTTTGTATTCGAAGGAACTCTAAGACAGGCCGAAAAGTCTAAAGGAAAGTTTAGCGATCTTAGTATCTATTCTAAATTGAAAACAGATTGATTTGATTTCAAAAGCTTATACTTCTTGAAAGTATAAGCTTTTTTTTATTGCTATATATTACATTTGCTATTTTTGGTAATATTAACCTAATGCTCAGACAGGGAGGTTAATTATGAGTTTATATTTGCCAATAATTATTACTTTGGGATTTATTTGTCTTCAAGCAACGGTAAGCAAAAAAGGCATTTTGTGGGCAAGTTTTTCTGTGGCATTACTATACATGGTTCTAGCGTTTATGATAGCTCCGTATTATGAATGGGTCTTTATTCTAGTATGGTGTTGCTTAAACTTTTGGGTGATGTTTGTAGCAGCTTGGGCGACGCGACTTAAGTATTAATTAAATCTTTTAAGACACCGTTTATCTAGTAATGAATGATTAGCCAAAATACTTATGAATCTTTCTTTTAACGTGAACAACTGATTGGAAGAAGCTAGCGAAAAAAGTACTTGGGCCTATATCTTTAGAAGAAATCATTTCATGGCATACAATACAAAAGGAGTTCCTATAAAATTATAGACGGAAATTAATAAAATGGTGTTATAAGTAATAAATATATAAATAGTTCATTTGGTTGCTAGGAAAAAGTAAATACCGTATGAATATTACAATTAATTGGGGGGAGTATTGATGAAGTTTGCGAATAAAAAACAAATTCAACGGCTTTATCGAGAACAAATCCGCAATAAAAAAGACCAAGATTATAGTTTTATTGAAACAATCATTTTGATTGTAATTGTAGCATTTTTCATCTACTTCAATTTTTAAATCTATAGTTATTGGAGTAAGTTATTTTATGAATTGATAGGTGAACAATTAAACGATATAAAATAGTATACATTATAAACGAAACGTCCACTCAGTTCATATCTGAACTAGAATGGACGTTTTTTTTAATCTTTTTAAGTAATGCTCAAATGTCTACTATTAGATTATTCAATATCAACATTTTGATTCATATCAATAATTGATATCGACAACTGTTTTTTATTTATCAAAAGAATGATAAACGACAAAAATAAAACAATCGAAGAAATTATAAATACAGTGACGATATTAAATCGTTCTCCTATTACCCCGAATAACAGAGTGGAGACTCCAAAAGTAACCATATTAATAGAACTTTGAGCAGCATATACTTTGGCTAGAATTTTTTCTTTGACCCTACCTTGAATCAATGTATTAATGGCTATCATGTACAACTCATGGAATAAACCATAAATACTACTAACCAAAAGAGCGAGTAATGGATAACTGTTGATCCCAAATAGAAAAGTCATAATAGAAGCAACAAATCCACATATCAATATGACAAGTTGGATGTTTCGGTTAACTAAATCAGATTTTGTATACCCGAACAAACCACCAAAAAATAACCCTAGAAAGAAAGAAGCATTAATATACCCCCACCACTCAGTACCTTCATGCAATCGTAACTCTATAAAAGGGTATAAGATAGAAGACACCCAAACAGGAGCGGCAAATGAACCTAAAAACAGAATGACTTGAAGTATACGAAGTTTATTATCTACCATTATTAATTTCCATCCCTCTAAAAAAGAATGCATAGTACTTTCTTTTTCAGATGATGGTGTAATCAGTTTCTTCTCTTCGATTTTAATAAATGTCAGTAAAAATGTGGACATAGCATATAAAATAAACGTTAAGATTAGCAATCCATTTGAATGCAAAAGCACTGCCAACATCCCTCCAACTGCCCAACCACCCATATTAATGAATTGGTAAACAGAAGACATAAGACTATTGGCTTTTAGTAAGTAAGCCTCTTCAATAAGCTCAGGAATAATCGCGCTACTAGTAGGATGGGCAAAACCATCCAAAAAATTAATACAGAAAATAAGTATATAAATAATCATAAACGTATCAATTGAAAGGAATAGTGATACATAAAGTGATAGCACAAGTAATATACATGTCTTCACGAATTGAGAATTCAATAAAATTGACTTTAATTTAAATCGATCAATTAGAAGTGGAGCGACCAAGCCACCTAAAAATCCGCCAGACAAATTAATGACGGGAACTAAAGAAACATAAAACAAAGAATCTGTCACACTAAAAACAGTTGTGATGAGAGCGACAATGTAAAATGTATCGCCAGCATTGGCTACAGACTCTCCAGCTAGCAATGCATAAAATGATTTATTTTTCAACGCAAACAACCCCTCTTATTTAATTGTTCAAGAGAAGATTGTTGTCTACATTGGCGTCACTCCTTAAATGATTTTAGAATTATTTTGTTGAATTTGAAGACCGAATCCATATTAGCAGAGGGGCGTTTGCTAAAAATGGGAATATTTATAAATAAATGATAACATAATAAGTATGAAAAGTTGCATTTTTTAAAGATTTTCCTGAAAAAAGCTTGGGAATAATATCTCATCATCAGCTTTCAGATATTTCTATTATTTCGTCCATAATACTTCCTTGCTTAACATAGTTAATTATTTTATTTACTTCCATTTCTACTCGCTCTCTACCATAAGAAGTTAGGAACCAGTTATCTAATTTTGTAGTTGTATCATCTACTGAACATATTGAAAATTGGATCCAATCAGGCAAATAGGTTTTAAGATTTAAAAGAGTTCTTCTCATGTGATAGCTGCTAGTAACAACTAATATTCTCTTAATGTTATGTAATTCAAATGCACGATCAAGTATAAGTAGGGAAGCAAGAACATTTTCTTTAGTATGAAGTGAATTGTTCTCTATTAAAATATCTTCTTCGGCAACTCCTTGTTCAACTGCGTTTTGTTTTAATAACTGTGCCTCGGTTAAATTTGTCCCTTCCCAAATAACTCCACCAGAAAATAATATTTTCTTAGCTCTCCCTTCATTATATAGTTGTATGGCCTTTGGTAAGCGGTATATTACAGCTTTACTACTACCAGGAACAAAAATTACATCTCCCTTCTCAAAATCATCTGCTAGGTTTTTGAATAGAAGATCTGTGAGTTGAGAGTCTGATAGTTTATCAGAGTGCAACTGAGAAATATTTATTTTCATAAAATCACCTCGAAAGTTTAGTAATCAATCCACCACAGCATTTATACAATGTCTTGGTATTTAGTTTGGCATTGTACTTGCTTAATTTACTGTACGACAATGCACCTATATGAATAATTACCATAAATCTGTTTCTATAAATATAGTATAGCTAACCTGCGTACAATTTTACCAAAATTAACAATTTTTGTTACGTATTTTAATGTTGAATAAGACAAATGAAATTTGTAGCATGATGGTTAAGGTATTGATGTATAATTGCTTTTCCTGTTTACATATGTACGAAACCAGGCAATGAATAAAAAGACTGATGAATTTTCAATTAAATATGGGACAATACATATAACGTTATTTCCAAAATAAGGAGTGTTATAAATGTCCAAGCAAATAATTTTAAGAGCAGCGACAAATAAAGACCTTGCAGCATTACATAAAATACAAGTAGCCGCTTTTATGCCACTATTAATAAAGTACAATGATCTTAAAACGAATCCGGCGAATGAACCAATCGAAAAGTTAGCAAATAGAATAGCTGAAACGTATTCAGATTACTATGTAATTTACTATGGACAAGACATAGCTGGAGGGATTAGAGTTGTTCCAAGGGAAAATAACCGAACAAGGATAAGCCCGATACATATTTATCCTATTTTTCAAGGCAAAGGAATCGTTCAAGAAGTTTTTAAACAAGTAGAACAGAAATACAATAAAACAAGACAATGGGAACTAGATACGATAAAACAAGAAAAGTGGAATTGCTATTTATATGAAAAATTAGGTTATTGTAAGACTGGAGAAGAAGTAGAAATCAATAGCGAGATGACGTTAATTCGTTATTTGAAAAGGGCAGAAAAAAGATAGGATAAAAAAAGAGAAGTTTAAGTATATTAACAAGTGAAGGGAAAAGCTATATACTTAGTAGAATTTTGGACAGCCACTTATTGCAACTTTCCTTGGAGAGTAGCATCTTTAACTTCTATTTTTGTTAATATTCATACGGTTGCATAATAATTAATTGTATATTAATATGTTTAAGTGTATATAAATGCATTGTGAAGGGGGTTATTAGTTGGTTACATTATTTTTAACGAATATTTTACTAGGGCTTTCCATTGCACTACCTGTTGGAACAATTACTATTGAGATGACGAAGCAGGGGCTTAAAAACGGCTTTATGCATGGTTGGGTTGTTGGACTAGGTGGAATGACAGTAGATTTAGTACTTATTTTATTATTGTACTTTGGTTTAGCTTCAGTACTAGCTGTTCCTTTCATTCAAACCTTCTTGTGGTTGCTCGGTGCATTATTCTTACTGTATGTCGGCTATGATAGTATAAAAAATGCCGGTCATGGTATATCACTGTCAGGCGAGAAGTCGTCTAAATCACTGAAATCATCTTATTTTAATGGCTTACTTGTAGCCGTTTCACCTGGGAACTTAGTGTTTTGGATAAGTATTTTCGGACCGATTTTGATTAATTCGTTTGATGCTTCAAACACGATTAATTTTCTTGTAATAGGGGCTGGGATATTAATAGGGATCTTGATACATGATATTGGTTTAATGACAATAATTGCTGGTACGAGGAAGGTATTAAACATTAGATATATTCAATGGGCTTCCGTTCTTGCGGGGGTAATACTAATTGGTTTTAGTGTCTATTTTTTCATTGAATTTTATAGGAATGTAGGAACGCTAAGAGGTTAATAATTGCCTTAATGCAAGACCAGTAGAAACAGTTATACATATACCTAACATTTCTTCAATGCTTATAACAAATATGTCTATAAGGCACTTTAACGAGACTTGAATTCAGTCAAGTCTCGTTATTATATTTTAAATTTTTAATAATTGCTCTATATGCTCCAAATTACCGATATAAACATAAATAATTAATGGTATTAGGATTATTAGGAGTATGGGAACTAGATAAAAAGCGTAGTTTTCTTTTCTGTGTAGGTGGCCTGCAAAACTAATTAACAATGCTGATACACTTAAAAAGCTCACTAACCACATATTAAGTAATTGTTTTACATCATTTTTTAATAAGGCAATTTTTAGTTCGTTTTCTTCTGTAATCTCAATAGTAAATTTCTCTTTTTCGAAAAAATTCTCTTTTATAACTGTTACTTCTTCTGAATTCTCCTCCATTGAATAACCACCAGGATAAATATTGAAAAAGTAAGCTAAAATCCCAGCTATTAAACAGAATAAGACCATGAAAATAGAAAAAAAACCAAGTTTTCTCTTAGATATTTCTTGCTTTAACAAAAAACCCCTCCTTTTTATAAAACTACATATCCATTATAATACTAAATTTCCTTTTTAAATTCATATAGAAAAAACAGCGCTATATTTGAATATAATGGAAATTATATTGATGTGAGATGAAAGTATTAGTTATTCATCTTTTATTCTTTAACATGAATAAGAAATATTTAGTTTTGATTGAACGAATATAAATCGTAGTGAGTCTAACATTTAGAGGGGTGAATGATGGATAATGAAACGATAAAAAAGGCCATTGAAGGAAATGATGAATCCTTTCTACAAGTAATGCAAGTACACCGGGATGTCTTGTTTTAGAAGGTAGCGCTAAAGTTAAATTGATTCACAAAATTCATAACGAAGTAAAAGGGACATCACTAAAATGAAGATGTCCCTTTTATATTTACTGCAGTAATAGCTTGCTTCTAAAATAATTTTTTGGTTTTATAAAATATAAAGTAGGCTAAAAAACGATGGACTTTAAACATCCTTTACCTCCAACTTATTATTCTGATTCTCGTTCTCGTTCTTGACTTACTAATCTAATCACAGTATCTGCAAGTGATAAAACTGCTGTAACACGTAAAAGTAAAAAAAGATATTCCTTTTTCTCTGTTGTTGTTTGAAATAGAGAAGGTAGTTGCTGTGTAATATTATAGATTAACAAGAGTGCAAGAACTGTACATATGCATGCCATTATAGCTCTTTTCATTTATCTTACGGCCTTTGACTTTACACGACCATTCCAAGAAAAATTTGTCACGATGCGTAGCAATAATTCTAATGGACCTCGTTTAAATTTCTTTAAATATATCGTGCTGATAAAGCATTGAGTGGCAAAAATGAAGAAGCCAACCAAAATACTGTTGAATGTACCTAAATTTCCGAAGAGGCCTAGTCCATAGCCATAGAAAATAGTCGTACAAATAACAGATTGCATTATATAGTTTGTAAGAGATAACTTTCCAACGCTCTCAAATGCTCGGAAAGGTAGTGCTTGTGAGTGGCTAGAAAATAGATAAGCAAAAGCAGCCATATAGCCTAAAGCCAAAATTGGCCCACCTCCCGTTACACCAAGGGGAGCCCAATCACTTTTCTCTGCTAAATGCCCTATTATCTTTAAAATAAGGCCAAGTGGTATGAAAATCAACATGTATTTAAAGTATGATTTTCGTTCTTCCTTAGGTTTTGCGAATATGTTTAATTTCGCCGCTGCCATACCAAACAAAAATAATGGAGCCATAAAAATTGGAAGTACAAAAAGTAGGAATAATGAAGAAAATGGTTCTTCTTCATACATGACAGTCAGAGGATCTTCCCCGTTATTACGATGATCTTTGATTTCTAAATACGTACCATTTTTATATATGGTAGTAGTTTTTTCTACATAGCTTGCAGTTATAGTTTTTTCCTTTTTAGTTTCTTCAATTTTTCCGTAGCTTGTTGCAGTAATTAACAACAGTAAAACAACACCCCAAATTATTAACGTCTTTGGTTTACGATTGATGAAGAAGAATAAAAAGAAACCAAAACCCCCGTAAAAAGTGAGGATATCACCTTCCCAAATAAAAATACTATGCAATAAACCTAAAGTTATAAGCATTAAAAAACGTCTTACTAAAAACCAACGAGATTTTCTACCTTTATCTCTTAAAGATTCGATTAATTTAATTAGTGAATAGCCAAACAAAAAAGTGAAGATAGGCATAAATGTACCTTCTACAAAAATTTGGATAAATTTATAAGAGCCGAAATTGAAATCGGATAGGTTATAAAATGATATTTGATCTTTGCCAAACATGCCATATTGAAAAATAAGCAAATTGGCAAGTAAAATACCAAATAAACTAAATCCTCTTAAGCTATCAACTAATTGGACGCGCTGTCGTTCCAAAAAAATTCCTCCTTAAATACTCTCTATTTGTTAGTATAAATAGAGAATCTTATGTTGAACTGAAAACAAACTTAAAATTACCTTAAATTGGAGAGTGCAATGAGAATGGATGCTAAAATATTAGTCGTAGATGATGAACAAGCCATAGCAGATATGGTAGACATAATTTTACGAAAGGAAGGTTTCTCACATGTAGACATTTGTGGAAGTGTAGAGGAAGCAACTAAACAAGTTGAAAATGAAAAATACGATTTTTTTATTTTAGATATTATGCTACCCGATGGTACAGGGTTAGAGCTTGCGAAGAGGATTCGTAAAGAAAATAGCGCTCCTATCTTCTTTTTAACAGCGAAAGTCTCAGATGCTGATATTTTAAGGGGCTTTATGTCTGGTGCAGATGACTATATTACAAAACCGTTTAACCCATTAGAATTAGCCGCTCGTGTGAAAGTACACAGTAAGCGATACAGTGAATTAAGAAATGTAACAAATCTAGAAGATATATATGATTATGGGCGCTTTCAGCTTAATATTTCAGCTGCAGAGCTAATTATAGACGGAGAGAGGACAGTTTTATCTGGTAAGCTCTTTCATTTATTACAACTATTTTGTCAGCACCCTGGACAGGTTCTATCAAAGGAACAGATTTACGAGCAAGTATGGGGTGAGGATCATTTTATTGATGACAATACTATAATGGTCCATATTCGAAAACTGCGTGAAAAAATTGAAGTTGACCCAGGTCGCCCAGCTTATTTAACAACAGTAAGAGGTGTTGGCTATAAATTAGTAAGGGGGGAGTAAGTCATGCGTTTATCGAGCAAGATGACTTTTCGATTTATAAGCTATTTTGCAGTATTTTATATAGTATTGCTTTTATCAGTCATGTCTTTAATCTTTTATGCAATATATCAAAATGACAAGGCGTCGAGTTATGTAAACTTAATGACTATGGATAAAATGGATATTGAAATGGATATAGAAGAGAAGAATGGAAATTATAGATTATCTCAAAAGTTAATCAATTCAGCAGAAAAAAGTGGGGGAGTTATCCATTTGCTTGATGAGAAAGGACAATCGCTAGCCAGTTCAGAAAAACAAGCCGTATCCTACACCATGAAGGAATTAGTAGAAATTGAGAAGAATGAGCAGGGACATATTTGGCAAATTAAAAACGATCAATATCTTGTGTTTATACAGAATAATACAGCCGAAAAGTTACTTGAGGTTATCTCAGCAAAGGGTATTCAACATATTTCTAGAACAACAATGCAACATCTATTGAAATCGGATGCCATAGTAGAACAATATAGCGCAAATGGTCATCGAGAGGAGATTCTATTTGGTAAAGAAACAAAAGAACTTGAGCCAATAAAGATTTTGATGGGGAGTGGGAATTTAACAGAGACGAAAGAGCTAGTAGCTTCAGAAGTATTACCGAATGGCTCATTACTTGTCGTCCGTATGAAAAATCCATATTACAATCCAATGGAACCTATTTTTATGAATAGTTTGAGAATGGGATTGATTGCGATTGCGATTTTCCACGTTTATTTGTTAATCCTTATCGTAATTTTTTCAGCTTTTATAGGCAATCGTTTTGGAAGACCTGTTTTGCATTTTTTAAAGCGAATTGAGAAATTAGCAGGACAAAACTTTAGCTTTGTAAGCGATCATAAGCTAAGGCGGAGAGGTGACGGACGTTTTAAGAGAAAATATCGTATTTTTGATGAAGTGGATCAGTCACTGACACAACTTTCTACTACTTTAGCGGATAATGAATGCAAAATCCAACAGAGTGAAAAGTTACGCGAAGAATGGATTACTGGACTTTCTCATGATTTGAAAACACCGCTTAGCTCTATCTTTGGTTATTCTAAAATGCTATCATCAACAGATTATGAATGGTCACAAGAAGATGTGCGGAAATTTGCTAATACAATGCAAGAAAAAGCGAAATATATGGATGCTTTAATTGAAGATTTGACGTATACGTATCAACTAAAAAACAATGCAATTGTTATTTCTAGAGAAGACGTGAATTTGAAAGCTTTTTTACATGAGTATGAAAAAAATACAACTTTTGAAAATGTGAAAATAGAGCAAGTGAATTGTGAAATACATATATTAGCTGATTCTATTTTACTGAAACGCATCCTAGATAATATTGTAGGAAACGCAGAAAAACACACTTCTGAAGGAACGCCGATTTATTTGCAATTGAGTAATTTAAATAGTAAGGTGCAATTGCAAATTCGTGATGAAGGACAAGGCATTCCTAAAGAAGAACTCGATAATTTATTTAATCGCTATTACCGAGGAACAAATACAACTTCAGAAGCTTCAGGAACAGGACTTGGACTTGCGATTACAAAGCAGCTTGTTGAAGCAATGGACGGAGAAATTACTGTCCATTCCAATTCATTGGGAACGGTAGTGAATGTTGTATTTCCTGTGTTGCGCTACTCGAGCGAACTTTAGCGCTACCCGAGCGGTCTTTATCGCTACCCGAGCGGTCTTTATCGCTACTCGAGCGGTCTTTATCGCTACTCGAGCGGTCTTTATCGCTACTCGAGCGGTCTTTATCGCTACTCGAGCGGCCTTTATCGCTACTCGAGCGGTCTTTATCGCTACTCGAGCGGTCTTTATCGCTACTCGAGCGGTCTTTATCGCTACTCGAGCGGCCTTTATCGCTACTCGAGCGGCCTTTATCGCTACTCGAGCGGTCTTTATCGCTACTCGAGTGGTCTTTATCGCTA
Organism: Viridibacillus sp. d25.2; assembly: GCF_055456015.2. Taxonomy (NCBI): domain Bacteria; kingdom Bacillati; phylum Bacillota; class Bacilli; order Caryophanales; family Caryophanaceae; genus Viridibacillus; species Viridibacillus sp. d25.2. Next base: position 1,856,768 of record NZ_CM196652.1, read on the forward strand.
CTCGAGCGGCCGTTAGCGCTACTCGAGCGGTATTTATCGCTACTCGAGCGGTCTTAATCGCTACTCAAGCCATTTAGCGCTACTCAAGCCATTTAGCGCTACTCAAGCCATTTAGCGCTACTCAAGCTGTCTTTATCGCTACTCAAGCTGTCTTAATCGCTACTCGAGCGAACTTTATCGCTACTCGAGCGGTCTTTATCGCTACTCGAGCTGTCTTTATCGCTACTCGAGCGGTCTTTATCGCTACTCGAGCGGTCTTTATCGCTACTCGAGCGAACTTTATCGCTACTCGAGCGGTCTTTATCGCTACTCGAGCGAACTTTATCGCTACTCGAGCGGTCTTTATCGCTACTCGAGCGGTCTTTATCGCTACTCAAGCGGTCTTTATCGCTACTCGAGCGAACTTTATCGCTACTCGAGCGGCCGTTATCGCAACTCGAGTTGTCTTTATCGCTACTCGAGCCCTTTAGCGCTACTCAAGCTGTCTTTATCGCTACTCGAGCGGTCTTTATCGCTACTCGAGCGGTCTTTATCGCTACTCGAGCGGTCTTTATCGCTACTCGAGCTGTCTTTATCGCTACTCGAGTTGTCTTTAGCGCTACTCGAGCCCTTTAGCGCTACTCGAGCGTTCTTTTAATCGACTTATCCAAAATCATCCGAACAAACTAATTGTTTCACTCAATTCGAGTATGAGCCCTTGTTTGACTATGAAGCGAGTTGACCTACCGCATTTACTGTGGAGTTTAGAAAGTATTGTAAATAAAGAAGATGTCAATATCATTCAGGTTGAAGAAGATACCGCGAAAGACGCAATCAGAGCACTTGAACGTATGTTGGCTAGAGCATAGGAGTACTTATTCTGTAAATAAAATGAATTTTAAAGAGTCAACTGCTCATTCGAATTCTAATGAGCAGTTTTTTTTGTTGAGCAATAGGCAAGTAGATGATTTTATAAAACAATATAAGGATTTACTTTTATTGACATATATATATACTGAATGTAAAATACTCAACATAGAGTATGTTTAAAGGAGGTATCTATTTTGACGCAATTACTTGTTTTGGGTATGTTAGATATACGCCCTATGTCTGGTTATGATATCCAAATGATGCTTCAAGAAAATGAAGTTGAACGCTGGTCGGGGGTACTTGTTGGATCCATTTATCATGCACTAAAAAAACTTGAAAAAGATCAATATATTGAAATAGAACGAATGGAGCATACTGGTCTTAGACAAAAAGCTATATATAAAATAACTGAAAAAGGTCAGTCCTATCTTCAAGAATTGATTATTAAAGCCATTCAAACATCCGCAGTACCATATCCTACAGCTTTATATTCAGGATTATCTTTTATTTACAAATTATCTATTGAGCAATCAAGAGAAGCTTTAGAGCAACAATTACATAAATTATCTACAGATTTGGAGTCACTAGAAATTGGTCTAGAAGTTAAAAAAAAATATTTCGAAGATGAAATACCATCCATGATTCAATTAGTTTCTGATCATATGGTTAAAATAATAAAACAACAAATTGCATTAATTGAAAATATTTTAAAGCATCTAAATGATTAAGTACTCCCTCTACTATGAGGGAGTAAAAAATCCCTATATAGTCAACGTTGAGTATTTAGTTTTGACTGAGATATGTTATTTTTATTATTTTTCTTGAAAAGGAGAATTTAGATGAAAATTGATCATTTAGTTTTTAATGTAGAAAGCTACTATCAATCTGAGGGAAAACAGGTTAATGCAATTCGAAATATGAATTTACCTTATGACCCGAAAAAAGGCAAAGGAACGAAAGGTTTTAAAGCATCGAATATTTGGATAGGAAAAGAATATTTCGAAATGATCCACTTGCTACAGGAAGATGGAGGTGGATGGAAGGAAGAATGGGTCCATGCTTTTAACAAAGGCGAGCGAGGTCTGATTTGTATAATGATTGATGTAGCAGATATAGATAAATTATGTTCAGTCTTAAAGACTAAAGGAATTCCCATCACGAAACCAGAAAGCCTTAAAATAAAGTTTCTTTTCAATCTATTCTCAAAAACACTACCATGGACAAATAGCTATTTAAACTTCTTTGAAAATGTTCCATTGCAAATTGGATTTCAACAAATGAAAAATCAAAAAACAAGAGATTATATGGAAAAATATATGGTGCCAAATGCAACAACAAATGATATTGAGGGTATTAATAGTATCAGGATAAATGGTAGTTTTTCAGACAATGATTTTGAGCTGTTAAAGAATGTCTTTGAAGATGCTTTGATAAAAGATAACAGTCTACACATCGGTTTACAATCCTCACAAGAAATAATCTTTATAAAAGCTAAAGAATATAAAGTAACGGTTAACTTAAAAAGAAAAGATAATAAGCAAGTGAAAGAAAACTGTTGGATTGAGAATACCAAGTTATGTTTTGAGTGAAGATGATATTACTCAGTAAAAAGTCTGTATTAATCGACTAGCTAATAGGCTAGTCTTTTTTGTGCAGAAGTTTAGTAACGTAAATTGAATTTATATGATAAGGACAAGCACTCGTACATAAACTACAGTATATTACAAAAGCTCGTACTCATTTTAGGTTTGTTAAAGTGGTATTTCATCTGTCCTTCTTACAATATAAATTTATAAACAATAAAACATATGTTAGATAGTACAGGCGTATAGCTTAGGTGAAATCGAATAGAGCTCAAAATATGTAAGTAACTCAATATTTTATTAAAGAGGGAGGTTGTATCTATCCAAAGCAAGAATGAAAATAAGTTGAAAATTGAGTTCACAACTAGTGGAAAGAAAAACAGAAGGTCCGTGAAATTTTACATAACCGGCACAGTTCTAGCTGGTGTATTACTATTCAGTTCAGCATCCATTTCACCAACGATAAACAATGCTTTTGCTAAAACACCTTTCTTAAATTTAATATTTGAACCAACACTTTTAAATAATGATATCGTTAAAATGATTACAGAAAGATTAATAGATAAAAAATATCCATTTGAAAATATTTCAATAGCTGCACCTAAGAAAAAAATCGTTATTAATATAGCTGAATCTGAACAATATCCGTTAGATGTGGAAAAGGCCATAAAAAAGGAAGTTAGTTCACTCCTAAGGTCATTTGATCTAACGGATTATCAATTCGAAGTTGTTCAAGATCTTCAAAAAGTATCTGTGAATTCGATGATTTATAAAGAAAACAACTTGATTGCAAAACAACTTGAAAATAATATAAAGAAGGACTCAAGGTTACAAGATTATAAGCTAATTTCTGTATTCGTTAATAATAACAGTGTTCAGAATATGATTATATTAGTTGCATCAGATAAGGAAACAAGAACCGGCGTAATGGAACAAATAGTGAAAAGCATTGTAAAGGAAAATAATTTTGAACCTTACGAGATTAAAACGTATGAAATAGATGCATCTGAAGAAGAGAAAGCACTAAAATGGCAAGCTATTTTAAATAAAATATACACGGAATTTACTGGGAAAGAAGAATTGAAAATGAAAGATATACGATATTCTTTAATCGAACCACAATCATCTTTTTTGATAAATACGTCTATTAATTCTACAGATGCAACTGCAAAAGAAGATGCTCTAAAAATTGAGAAGTCTATCCGGTTGTTTATAACAACTCATGGAGAAGTTAGTGCTACAAATCAAGAAGCATTCAACATTATTATTTATGGCAGTGATAATAAGGAAATAAATCTAACCACTCAAAATTGAAATATCTGCCATCAATATTATTTAACGATAGCTTAAATTCTTGAATGACTGGTACCTATTTAGCATTGTTAAATCAAGAACATTGCACAATAGTTGTGACGACTATTCCCGTAATATCAGGAACTAAATTTCTGCATGCAAGTTCGAATGACTAACATTACAAATAGCTGCAGCTGGGATAAGGACCCAAGAGGTGATTTCTCATATTCTCAATTTAACTATGACACCGGTGAAACTTTTGAGCGTGATAAAGACATTAAAACAGGTATCGAGCAATTCGTTGTTACTACTTACTTTGACCATCGTCTAAAATTAGCAAGAGCATTCAGTATTGCTGATGTAGTCGCTATTCCTTTAATTGGATAGCGATTACTTTATAAAAACCTTTATTTATCAGTATTTAGAGGGCTTGATAGGGGAAGGTCCCCCAAAAAGTCCCCCAAAAAGAGCGGGAAATTAAAAAATCAGTTGTTTTCTAGCACATTTTTGAACACTTCAATTGTTTGGTTTTTATTTTCGTCTACCGCATGGGCATAAACTTTAAACACCATAGCTGCTGTATCACCTAAACGGCTAGCAACAGTCACAACATCAACTCCACTACTAATTAACAAACTTGCATACGTATGTCTTAAAGTATGAGCTTTTACCTTAAATCCAAGTTTGTCGCTTGCAACTCTAAATGCTTTTCTAATAGCTGATGAATGGATAGGCTTTCCGAAATTAGAAGATCCAAGTAATTGATTGAGCTGACTTGCACTAATTACATTTTCAACCTCTTTTTCGTCCTCTTTAAAAGAAATATTAGTAAATCGATTCCGTTGTAATATTTCTGCATCTACTGCAGCGTTAACCATTGCCACAAAAGTGCGGTGCCACGTCTCAACAGATTGTGGTTTGTATTTTTTGGATAGAGGCGTAATGAATATACGCTTATAGGTAATCTTATCAAGTTGACTTAACTTCTGATTACAGAGAATAGGCTTAAAATAGTTGTGGGGGCTTAAAATTGGGTGAAAAACAAATACGAAATGATATGGTTGCGCATGTAGACTTATATAAAAATGCTGTATACGTTGTAGCTGACGGACAGATGACACCAGTAGATGCCCCGCCAACGGGATTTGGAAAACAGGAAATTAGCTGGCAGAATGGGAAACCTACTCATGGAGAGATTAAATATACTCAGAGGTTTTGAAATTATTGGTTATAAAGTATATAGTTTATTATTAGAGAAAAATAATTAATTAATTTGAAGGGGAGATAATTGTGTGTGATAAAAAAAAGGTAAGTAATCATGAAAGACAAGAGAGACGCGATAGGATAGAAAAGGGCTACGTTAGGGAAGAGCGAAGTCTAAATAACTATGAATCATTAAGAGAACATGATAATAGTAGTCTAATGTCGTTATTGAAACAAGTAGATTCTAAAAAACCTAAAGGAAAATGATAGGTGATATCACAAGTTACGCTAATATTGGTTCATTTATTTTAGCTTTTTTTATAGCAATGATTGGTCTAAGTCAATCACGAAAAAAGGATAATGACAGAGTTTATGACAATTTAATGCAGATTTCTAATTTAAAATCAGAACTGGAATTTGATTTAGCTGCATATATTGCAGATGATGACAATTTAGAAATATTTAATAATTTAAAGACCAGGTATTGTTCGTTTGTGAACACGTTAGAATATTTTTCAGGAAAAATATTAAATCAAAAGTTATACCGAAGTATGGCTTTTAAAAGTTTTCAAGGCGATCAACATCATGGATTAATAGAGTTTGCCAATGTTCAGCTAATGCTTTTTCGTATTTTGAATGAAAGAGGTTTTGATAAACATGGTATTGTATCCGCAGATGTTACGAGAAAATCACACTTGAAAAACACTTATAAATTATTGGAGCTTACTATTCCTAATAAAGATTATCTAGAGTTACAAAAGAAGTGTAAAGAGTATCACTTTTTTTAGATGTATTCAATTGTAATATTATTATGAGATACGACAGATATTTATTAACTTGCTTATCTGAAAAGCAGAGAGCACTGAATTTACGCGCAAGCTGCGTTTGTTTGGTGCTCTTTTTTGTTTATATAAAGGGGGATAAATACCCACCGCCTACAGGATTCGGAAAACAGGAGATTAGTTGGCAGAATGGGAAGCCTACGCATAGTGAGATTAAGTATACGCAAAGGTTTTAATGTTGACTTGTAAAAAAAGATAATGATCACCTCTTTATTTTCTTAGAGGTGATTTTTTAAATTGGATATTTATGCTAATATTACTTTACAGATTGTGAAGAAAACGAGACGTAAAAGGCAAGGAATAAATATAAGATGCAAAAATTTTATAGATTAGTTGGATTATCAAAAATATATTAAAAAATTATGGGGACGTTAGGGGAATATTGTATTGAGATTAAGGAGAATGTTTACACTTATTAAGACAAAAAAAGAACTTTTAATATCATTAACCTCACTGGTATTAAGTATAGTAACAATTTATATTATGATAACCACTAATAAGATTATGGAAACCACTAATGAGATTATGAAGACTACAAATAAAATCATGGAAACACAGATTGAAGTAGAAAAAGCAGACAAGCTTCCTATAATAAATTTTAAAGCATCCTATCAGGAAGAGGAAAGTGGTTTTGCAGCAGGAGAGATAATCACCATTCACAATGAAGGTGGTATACTGAAGGATTTTGAATCTAAGGAAATTACTTATTTAGAAATTAAAGTTTTAGACTATAGTAGAGAAGATGTAGAAATAAAAATAACAATTCCAATTGATGACTATTATGATTCAGCATTTACTACCGGTGCTTTTCAAAAAAAAATTATCACATATGCTAATTTTTCAAATGCGGATGGGAACAATAGAAAACGGTTTGATGTTACTCATAAATTCATAAAAATAGTGAAACCGTACTCTAAACAAAAGGCAAATGAAACAGGTAAAGCTTTTAGTATAGCTGCACCAGAATTTAAGACTTTCTTTTATGTTACGTATAAGGATGTATATAATCAAAAATATGAAGTTTATTATGAAGTAGATAATTTTGGTGCAAAAACAATTAATAAGTCGACTGGGGAAAAACTGTTTTCTAGTGAAGTAAATCAGTTTATTCAGCTTGATGATATTAATGAAAATATGTTACTAAAAATGATTGAAAAGAAACTAGATAAATAATTAAAATAAATATAAATGAATAACCGCGTACGAGAAAAACTCGGAGCACTGAATTTACGCATTAACTGCGTTGATTTGGTGCTCTTTTTTGTCTATAAAGGGGGCTCCCAGATGCGCTTCCAACAAGGTTCGGAAAACAGGGAATTAGCTGGCAGAATGGGAAACCTACTCATAGTGAGATTAAGTACACGCGGAAGTTTTGAAGGGAATTAGTTAAATAAAAGTAATGAATGCTTCATATAAATAGTTTAGGTTTTTATTTTTATAAATTTAAGGACTTTTGTTCAAACTCTTTTAAAAACAAGTAATTAGGGTTAAAATACGTCATAAGGAGTGTTAAAGCATGAATAAAGTTGATGAAAAAGAGATGCGACTAGCCCTTATAGAGCGATTAAGTAAATATAAAAATTGTTATGTATTTGAAGAATTTACAGTTCCCTCTGGGAAAGCGAGAGCAGATGTGGTTGCGGTAAATGGTCATGTTATAGCTTATGAAATAAAAAGTGATTATGATTCTTTAAAACGTTTAGGAACCCAAATTCAAGAATATGATTTGAATTTTGAGATGAACTATATTGTTATAGGAAGAAAATTATACAATAAGCTAGACGAAATCATTCCAGATTATTGGGGTATAATACTTGCTGAAAAGAATAGGTTAGGAAATATAAATCTTAGCTTTCAACGTAAAGCTCATTTAAATCCCAAGATTTCTTTTGAGAGTTTCATATCATTGCTAACCTCAGAAGAAGTAAAAAAAATAGCTATGAATGAACCAATAATTACGAAATCATATAGTAAGAATCAAATTAGAAATTTATTTAAACAAGATGTAATAAAACTTATAGATGTAAATATTACGTTGAATAGGAAAAGGTTAATCATGAAATTGGTTAGAAATAATTTAAAATCTAGAAGAACAAAAGGGGCTGTCTAATAAGTCCCTAAAATAAAAGTTCCAAAGAAAAACGTACTGTTTTTCTTTGGAACTTTTTTCGTTTTTCTCTGTTTTGGTGAAAATAGCTGGAGGATTCCAGCTATTTTCAGTAAATTGTGGGCCATTGCCACAATGCCGTACTCCGTTCTCACTTTTTCTAAACCTCGAAGTGAGAATCGACGAAACGACCGATTGCCCTTGATATGACCAAATACACTCTCTACCTCGATTTTCCGTCGAGCGTAAATTTGTGCGTTTGGTTCAGACCAAAGGCTAGTTTGTGCTTTTGCTTTGAGTTCTTCATAAACGGTATTGTAGTGAATCTGTCGATTCCCTTTAGATTTTGAACATTGTGCTTTCAATGGGCAATCTGTACAATCTTCACATTCATATATTTTGAAGTCTCGTGAAAAACCATATTTATCTGTACGTGTAGAATAACGTTTAAAAAGTACTTTTCGATTGTTAGGGCATATGTATGTATCATCTTGTTCGTTGTAAACCCAGTTACTTGCATGACGAATGTCTTTTTTATAACTTCGTTTTTGTTCACTTAAAAATGTGCCATAAGGAATCAATGCCTGAAATTCTTGGTCCATTGAATAGAGATAATTGCTTTCACTTCCATAACCGGCATCTGCTATGACGTTTTTTGGGAACGGAACGGATGATTTTTTCAATTCTTCCAAATGTGGAATAAAGCATCGTGTATCAGTTGGACGTTGATGCAGAGTATAAAAAAGAATGAATTGATTTTCTGTTGCCATTTGTATATTGTAACCCGGTTTTAATTGTCCATTTTGCATGTGATCTTCTTTCATCCGCATGAATGTGGCGTCGGTATCCGTTTTAGAATAGCTATTGCGCTCACCGAATAACTGTTGTTGGTATTCATACTTTTCAAGGCGTGGACGAAAATCTTCACGAATTTGCTTTTTGAGTTTCTTGGATTCGCTTAACTTTCTACGTTTTTCCTTTCGGGCTTCTGGTTCTGTTTCATCTTGGAATTCTTTGGTTTGCTTGCTGATTTGGCGTGTAAGAATCTCTTCTGCTTGTTCTAGCTTCTCTTTTGGCGTAATAGAGGACTGGTTGTCCTCACTCACGATAGAGCATTCATCCCCTTTTACGACAGATTGAATAAATTGATAAGTCTCATCAATTTTCTCTTTCAGTTTTTCTTCAAAACGAGTTGTTGCTTTTTTCCATACAAAAGAATACTTATTAGCGTTAGCTTCAATCTTTGTGCCATCTAAAAAGTAGTTTTCCATTGTTATATACTTTTGTTCGATAAGTTGATGAATCATTTTTTCAAATAATAGTTGAATTCGTTCAACCATAAACGATGTTCTGAAACGGTTAATTGTACGATAATCTGGTTTTTGCATCGCAGCTAGCCACATTGCTGGGAGATTTTCATTCAGTAATTTGGCGATTTCTCGGCAAGAATATACTTTTTGCGAATACGCATAGAGAAGGACTTTTACCATCATTTTAGGATGATATGCACTGCGACCACCACCTTTGTATGGTTCGAAGAAGTATTCATCGTCTATTCCTTCGATCATTTCATCCACTACTCGCGCAATATGATTAATTGGAATAAGGTCTTGAAGATCGAAGAGGCATATACTTTGTTGGTTATTATATGGAATGAATGTAGGGTTTTCATTTTGATTTCTAGAAACGAGAGTTTCTTCTCCAATTTCTAGTGGAAGCGTTGTTTGAGTCATGTTATAATTTTCGTTAGTAGTCTTTGGATTGCTCATAAAAAATCGCCCTTTCCGTAATTGTTTGTTTTGTCACTTACATTTTACAAGAAAAGGCGATTTTTTTGTATTTAAATTTAAAGAAATAGGGCTGCACTCAAAAGTCGGTTTTCACCGACTTTTGGGACAGCCCCTTTTGTTAATTATTCTCATTAATGCACATGACAATATGCTTATTGATTCCAATTGACGCCCAAACAGAAGGGTTTCCGCTATTTTGTCTAGAATCTACAACATTTTGAATATATTGGTCTGCCCAACATGATGATGAATCAAATGAAATTGCATTATTTGCAATTTCATCACACACACTTACAAAATCATAATTTCCACGTCTTAACCCGTTTCGAACATACCAATATACATCATCCAATGTATATTTTATTTGTACTATTGCTCGTCCACCTGTTGAAAGAAGGGGACTGACTGTAGAATAATCGCCAAAAATAAGATTGCTACCTACTCTATTAGAAATCTGAGTAAAAATAGTTTTTTCTATTCGAGGTATTTCATAATTCTCATCAGATTTGACGGGTAATGTATTTGGGATACCTCCACTACAAATTATAAAATTTTGGTTACCTAATACTTCAATAATTCTCGTAACCGTATCTAGTTCGCTTTCAGATAGAGGTCCTTCAACATTTTCAAAATCAAACATTATATTGTTAGGAAAGTTAGAATTGTTCTGTTGAACCCATTGGATAAAGAACTCATTTAGAAGACTTTTTCTAATTTTCACATAATTGAATTTCTCTGTTGGCCATCCTGTTATGCAGTTTTCAACTGAATAATTGATGTGAAAGTTAGAGTATTCATCTAACAAAACATATTCTTCTAGTTGTTCAATATCTTCAGGTTCTAGTTCTCTTGTATCTAATAGAACAAGAGAGTCGAATTTGCCCTTTATTTGTTCTAATGATTCTCTTGTAGCGTCTCTAACAATAATGTTAGGAATAAATAAGGTTTCGTCTTTAATGGAGGATTCTAACAACTCTAGGGCGCGAAGTTCACCTTGTTTTTGTCTTAATGTGGAAATATACATAAATTCAATCCTTTCTATTGGTATAATTATAGGGTATTATAACTGGTAATTAAAATCAACAATAGTATTATGTGACTAATTCATATTCTTTTAGATATTTGTTAAGTAGCTAATTTGTTACAGTTAAAGTATAATGTTATATATTTATATTATCTAATGGCTTACGAGAACCACTCGGAGCACGGAGTTTACGCATTAACTGCGTTTATTCGGTGCTCCTTTTTTATTTTATCTAAAAGGAGCGATATACATGGATAACTGGGCAGATAGATTACGGGGAGAATATAAAGAAGGTAGAAATGCACTACACCAAATGAAAGCTCAACTTCATGAAGATAAGTTCGAGGATGAAACACAGATCAACAGCATGATTGAGAGCATGACGTTTGCTATGGACTGGATGGAGACAGGTAGAAACCCTGATGCTTATAGAGGCATTGATAAGAGAGCTATCTATCAGAGACAGTTTTTTGAGAGTATCGATGTGATTCCAGATATTACGGACGAGCTTTATGATATCGATTCTAAGCAGTTGTTTATGACGACTGAAGAGAAAAAAGCGCTTGCTAAGATATTTGCTACTTGGAGCCATAAAGAGAGAGTTTGCTACATTGCACATGAAGTTGAGAAAAAAAGTTTTCAAAAGATTGCTGATGAGTTGAAAGTCAGTAAGGGTGAGGTTCAATCTGGTGTGTCAACACTAAACTGGACAACTTTTATAAGGACTGTTGCTTGAATTCCACCGGTGTTAAATAGCCTAGTGTTCCATGAATTCGAATATTGTTAAACCAATGAACGTAATCATCTAGTTCAAGAGCGAGCTGTTCAAGTGAGGAGAAGTGTGCTCCATTAGCGAATTCTGTTTTAAATACCTTAAACATCGCTTCAGACACGGCGTTATCATAAGGGCATCCCTTCATGCTTAGTGATCGCTGGATTCCAAATGTTTCTAGGGCTTCTGAAATAAGCTTATTATCAAACTCTTTGCCTCGGTCTGTATGAAATATTTTAATGTCATTCAAGTTCCCCTTAATACTTGCTAATGCTTGATATACCAACTCTGCTGTCTTATTTGCACCAACACTGTAGCCAATAATCTCACGATTATAAAGGTCGACAAATAAACACACATAGTGCCATTTTTTCGATACGCGAACGTAAGTTAAATCACTTACTACAACGGCGAATTTTTCTTCTTGTTTGAACTGACGTTGTAATTCGTTCTTTACTTGTGCTTCATTACACATCTCTTTGTACGGCTTGTATTGTGCCACGGTGTAGTTCGATACCAAACCCAATTGGTTCATAATACGACCAATCCGACGACGAGACACAATCTTTTTCAAGTTTAATTTTGCTAGTTCTCTTTTAATTTTACGTGTACCATAGTTGTTTCGGCTTTCTTTAAAAATACGTTCAATATCTGTAGCGAGTTCAGTTTCTTCTGCTTTAGTAAACTCATTGTCACGCAGGTTGGCGTGATAGTAATACGTGCTTTTTGGAAGATTGAGGACTCCACACATTGCTGATACCGAATATTTGTGAACGTTATTTCGAATCACATCTATTTTCGTCCCATGATCAGCGCTGCTTGCTTTAAAATATCATTCTCCATCAATAAACGTTGGTTTTCTTTGCGTAAACGAGCTAGCTCATTTTCTTCTTCTGTTCGATTATCTTTCGCAGCGAATGAACCAGTTTCTTGATGGTTTTTAATCCAACGGTCTAAAGCCGAAGGCGTTATATCATATTCGCGGGCAATATCTGCACGAGATTTTCCATTTTCATAAAGCTTCACTAATTGCAATTTGAATTCGGACGTAAAAGTTCGACGTTGACGTGACATAGTAGCACGCTCCTTTAAGTTGGCAATCTAAGTGTACAAGCCCTTATTTTTTATGTCCAACTTAGTGTAGCCGATTCAATCGTATATTAAGAGAGCGAGAAGTAAGGTGAAAGAGCAAGTTTCATGAAACTTTTTTGCCTTACGTTGCCTTACGAAGTCTGCATATATGAGGGGGATAATAGGGGGTGCATCTTTAAACCACGCCTACCGTTTTTCCCTCACTTAACCTAATACCAAAATGAATGTAAAAACAGACCGACCGACCCAAGAAGATAAATTCCTAAACTTATACTTCGCTAAGATGGAGTACACGACAGGTAACTAGATTCACTTTGGATTCTGTCCATTTTTAAATTACGTTGATTCAAGCGAATGATTAGAGCCATAGAGACTTTAAAAACATAGTGATATGGGCTGACTAAACGTTCGTTTGAATGAGTGTGACGGGATCAAATGGCTATAGCCCATTTATAAGATTGATAATAAAAAAAGTAGCCATTCATATTTGAACGGCTACATTTGTTAATCAAAGTATTTATGATTATTGTTATGGGAACTAATTATTTTTTTATATTGCTTATTGTTGTATTTGTAATAAAAATAGATGCGAGAATCTCCGTCATACCATGTGTTTCCACCTTTTACTTTTAACCAAACACTTGCGCGTTTATTTTTCTTGATGGTCTGTTTTTTTAATGATGTAATCTTATTTTTTTTACTTACTTTGATAAGCTGCAAATCTCTATCATATTCTTCGTATTCAGCATCAAATAAATAAGCTTGTGGTTGTATTACTATGTCTTTATCGCTGTTATTTTTCACCATGATTAAGACGAGATTTGTATTTGGATCCACAGTATCAAACGCCCATGTATAAAGTTTTGGCTTGGAGGCTGCTGATGCATTTTCCGAAGTGGTTAATGATAATGAGGTGATGAAAACAAAAAAAGATAACATAAATATTAGTGCTTTTTTCACAAATATTTCTCCCTTTAATGTGTTATTAGACACTGTATTATTTCACTATTTTACTTTTATGTAAACGGTAGTTTTTTGATATTTTTAGTAAATATAGAAAATTTCTATTTTTATTATGTTTACTGGCTTTTTTGAGAACTTATTTAATTTTGCTCTGACACAAGCGAATGCCTTGCTGACCAAAACCCCTTATTGGAGGGCGTTCGTTTGTTTGAGGGTGAAATATATCGAATATCAAATATGTAATATACTTCTATCTTTTATTATTGTAAGGTACACTAGGGTGAATAAAATGAAGGATAAAACTGTTAGTATAGTTCATTTAATATATCTAGGAATAATTGCGATTATTATATTAGCGTTTTTTTTAGTAATTGCTTTTGGTGGAAGCGAAAACGCAGGAAATTTAGTAGGAACAGCATCTACGGTTTCGTCATTAATTCTATCAGTAATAGCCATAATAATGACAATTGTAGATTCTGCTGGACAAAGAAACACTATTTCAGATATAAAAGAAACCGCTGAAACCCTCCAAAATAATTTGAATACCGCTAATGGGACTATTGATGAAATTAAAAGTTTAAAAGATTCACTATTAATTTCAATGAAAGATATTAACGATAGTACTACTGAAATTAGTGATAGTATTACTGAATTAATTAAAAAGTATGAGACTAGTGTGGAAGATAAAAATGAAATAGTAAATGATTTAGAGAGTTTAAATAATAAAGTTATATCAGGAGATAATTTCCGGAAAAAATGTAAAAAAAACTCAATTATATATACAAATAGATTACTTAATGAAATGGAAATCGGGAAAGAATATGACAAAGAAAGTATTCGACATCTAGTTTTGGATTTGCATGAGGGAACAGAAGCTTTATCAAATTTAACTTTGCAATTTATAATTGATCAACTTATGCAAAAGGAAACTATTAAGAAAAATGAAAATGGAAAATATATATTAATGAAATAGCATCTGAACTGCCCCGTAAAAGTTAGATTGGTGTCTAACTTTTACGGGGCAGTTCACCATTCGGGTGTGCTTTTTATATACAAAATTTTAACGCTGGTTCACTGCGAATTAGCGTTTTTATTATGCAGAAAAAGAGGTGTATGCCATTGGGAAAAATATTAGATCACGAGCGCCTCCTCGAAAATCATGAGGAGCGTATTGTTACGCTAGAAAAAAGCGATACGGAAAAAGAACTGCGAATCCAGACCATCGAAAAGAATTATATGAAATTAGAGAATACTATCCTCCAAGAAAATCGTGATACCCGTGCTTTTTTTCAATCTACGATGGATAAACAATGGGAACTAATCAAGTCGAGAGATAGTGAAGTTGAAAGTGAAAAAATCCGTACTTATGATTTAAGAAAAACAAAAATGGAACGCAATGCAGACCTACTATTAAAATACGGCGGAGCTGGAAGCGTTCTTTATTTATTTTTGCAATCTTTATTTAACATATTATCTAAATAGGAGGTCATTTTATGACAGACAAACTAAAACAATATATCGGGTTATTCGGAGGACTGCTATCAGCGGTCCTTTTATTTTTGGGTTCTTTAGGAGTGGACTTATGGTGGTTTAACGACAACACAATCGACACTTTCATTAATGCTTTATTGACTGCAGTACCTTTCATCTTGGTTGTTTACGGTGTTTATAAAAACAGCTACATCGTAACCAAACAGGCTAAAGAGCAAGAACAATTGCTGAAAGAAAAGGGGTTGAAATAATATGACTAAAAAATATGTAATCTCAAGTGGTCATTCCTTAATAGTTCGTGGTGCCGCAGGTATTTTGGATGAGGTAAACGAAGCTCGTAAGGTAGTTAACCGTGTGCATTCCATTTTAACAACAGAATACAATGGTGAGGGTTTAACTTTTCATGACAATACATCAATAACTCAAAATCAGAACTTGAATACAATCGTTAAATATCACAACTGCAAAAAACGCGATTTAGATATTAGTGTCCATTTTAACGCAGCATCAAAAACAAATGATCCACGCGGTGTAGAATGCCTGTATTACGATGCAAAATCATTATCTGCAAAAGTGAGTGCTGCTATTAGTGAGGTCTCTGGATTAAAAGACCGTGGAGCAAAAGAACGAAAAGAGTTATATGTCCTTAACTCCACAAATAAGCCAGCAATTTTAATCGAAGTTTGTTTCGTTGACTCTAAAGCTGATGCAGAAATTTATTATGATAAGTTTGACGATATTTGCCAAGCTATAGCTTCAGTTATTGCGGTCGAGCTAGGATACAAGAAGAAAGAAATTACAACAGTCTCAAAACCTTCTAAGCCTGCAAGTAAACCAAACAACACCGAAGAATACTACAAAAAAGGAACAGGTTTATACCGCGTTAAAAAATCATGTTCTGCATATGATGGAGTAGTATTTGGTAAATCAAAAATGATGGAAAGTTTGAAAAAAGGTGATGTATTTACGATAGTGGATATCGTTAAGTCTGGTAGTGCTTTTCGATTAAAAACAAAGAGTGGTCTATACATCACAGCTAAAAAAGAATTTGTTGAAAAGTATAGTTCGTGAGCAGATTCGAGACGGAAAGTTATACGTAAAGTCAATTCTCGAATCGTCACATACTATGGTATATATTAATTCATCCCTATCTTTTGCAAAGAGGATAGGGTTTTTATTTTTTTTAGTATAAAGCGTCAAAAAAACAAATAAAGAAAAGCTATCTGTATATAAAATAGAGACAATTAACATTCCCACTATATAAAAACTAATATATATCTACGAGTTTTTCATAATACATACCTCCATTATCTGTAGATAGTATTAATCCAACTTTCGGTGCATAGTAATATTTATCACCATTTTTATTTTTGATCACTATTACATTATTAAATATACCTGCATCAATTTTTACTCTTTTATTTACTGTTATAACTTTACCAAAATAACTTTCCGTATTGAAGTAAACCTTTTGACCTTTGTAGGAATCTCTTGGTAATACAATCGAACTTGAACTATCTAATTCAAAACCTGCACTACCTTGCAAATCATACATTGAAATCCAATAGTATGCTGTACTATATTGGCTCTCATAATAAACTTCATCTTCATCTTCAATTAAATGCCAATTATCACGTGACTTGTCGAATTTAAAAGTGAAACGATTGCCGCTTATAGAATTTGAATACACATACTTTTTCTTAACATTTTTTTTAAAACTAGGTAACTTACTCTTTAAGTATTTAGAAGCAACATACCCCGTCTTATCTTTATACTTTATTTTTATCCAATTTGAATTAACTTTCTTTAAATACTTAACCTTAGTTCCATTTTTTAATGAATATAGCTTATTAGAATCAGTAGATGCTTTTGCTCTCATGTTCAAAGTAGAATCTCCTGAAGAAACATATCTGTTGTTAGATGCAGCTTCAGCTTCTGTATTAAAGAGTACTATGAAACTAATTAAAAAGATGATTAATATTTTTTTCATGTTATTTTCCTCTTTCGTATAATTAATTAATGATTACCTTAAAACGAACTTAATCGTAAATCCACTCATTCATCATTTTATCCCACCTCTAGGAAATATTTCGGTATAATTTAATAAATTCTAATTAATAATATACAGGAAAAATTACCAATTGTAGATACTAAAATCCAATTGAGTAAATGGAGTTGGTTAAAATGGATTTCGAGACAAACACAGATATAAGGCAGAGAAAACCTTGCCGACAATTTGAAATGAGTAGTGACTATACACAAACTCAATTCTCGAACACTCTCATGGAATGGTTCAGCTATTAAATATAATCAAATATGTAACAAAATTAGCTCTGTCCTTTATTGTAAGGGGCTTTTTATTTTGCACTAAAATGTCGAACGATTAATAAAGGTAATAATTAACTTTTGTGGAATTAAAGTGGTAAATGGAGGGGTGGAGATGAAGAAATATTATGTGGAAGTGACGTTTAAAAATGGCGAGAAAATGAATTTCGAAACAGATACAGATATTCGAGAGGTTAAGCCTTTACCTATCCCAGACGCGGAGTTTATCCATGTACCTGAAGGTTATGGTTATAATCGAGTTTTTGTACAAAGTCTAGTTGTGTGCGAACGTTCAACTATGGTTCCCTGATACACTCAATATAGGGAGTTGTTTTATGTATTATATTATTTTTTCTAGCTCTTTTGTCTAATGCAGGTTGGTGATAGGGCTTTTTATTCATGATAAAACAGTATTTGATAAATCAATAAGTGGTCTGTACATCACAGCGAAAAAGGAATGTGTAGAAAAGGTTTAGTACACGAGAGTGTTCGAGTTGGACAACTACCCATAAAACGTTATCTCGAATGCTCTCATGCAAAGTGCCTTCTAGATTAATAAATCAAATATATATCAAAATTGCCCTGTCCTTAATTGGATGGGGATTTTTTGTTTAACGAAAAACCGTCTGAAACGAACAATAATATTTTTTTAGTACCAAAATCTTTGTTTTTCCTTTTGTTGGTGTATTAGCAGAAGATGTTATAGAAAATGAATCTAAAAATGGAAACACTAATTATGTTGAAGATTCAAATGAAATACTTGAAAAGGAAATTTTACACTATGAAGATATAGAGTTAAATGGTATAAAATTTGATTTGGACTATGAGCTCGCAGATAAGATTAGTAGTTTATATGTTTTACGTGCCGGTACATACTCTCCAAAATATATGGATGAAATTTATAAGATTATTGGCAATGCTGATTTAACAGATAATGAAAAAATGGAACGCAAAACAAAATTACAAAAAAAGTATAAAAATGAATTAAAGCCTTACACTGATTTATCAGATAAATATATTGGAACAGATCTTGAATTTCACGATAAAATCTTGTATAAAGCCGTATATACAGAAGTTGTAACAAAAAATGATTTTAAAACCATGAAGGAATATTTAATTGAAAAATATGGTGAACCTAAGAATTCTTTAATTGGAAGTGAACCTGAAGAAGATATTTTTCTAGAATGGTTTTTAAAAAACACAACTATAGAATTGCAATTAATAGACAGTACATGCTTTATTAAATTTAGTGCAACTTATAATGCATTAGAAGATAAGTTACTATAAAATAATAAAATCAATAATGAATCATAGAGTAGCCGAAAATGGCTGCTCTTTTTTTAACTATAATGTATAGAGAAATAAGAATAAAAAAATCCCGTCCCAAAATTTAATAAGGACGGGAAAGTTATTATTTTTGTGCTAGTTCCTTACCGTACCACTTCTCCATTGCTGTAGTTGAAATTATCCATTCACCACGTTTAGCATCTGGAAGTTTGAAATGCTTAATTAAACCTTCTTCTTTCATTTGTTGTAATTCGTTAGTCATTTTATTGGTTCGACCTTTAAGGCGTTCTTGCATTGTTGGTGTAGGAATTCCCCACCGAAAGGCAGCTTCAGTGGGAGACATATAATTATTAATATCCATTAACTTTCCTCTTTCTTTTTTTTGCTTTTTAGCAATTCATCACGTTCTTTGATGAGCCTATTTTGTTCTCTTTGAAGCATTTTCCCTTGAATGGATAAAGCTACCCAAACAATAAAAGCTAAGATAAGCAATCCGATTAGAATTTTCATAACGTTGTGGTATACTTTAGGAAACAAGGGAGAGGGCTAACCCCCTCGTCTTGTTCTTTTGTTTTGTAGCCTTAGTTGTTCATTTTCCAATTTCTTCTTTTGGTTGTCGAGCCATTTTGATTGAAGTTTTAGGAAACAGAACGCTGAGGCTATTATTATTCCTAAGTATTCCACTTGTTCACCTCCTTTCTATATATTAATTATAACATGTTATAGCGTGTTGGTCAGTAGATTTATACATATTAATTACTATATTTCCAATTATTTTTAATTTATAAAACATAGACAAAAGAGCAACGGTCATAATCGACTATTGCTCTTTTTTGATTTATTTATCTTGCCAACTTTTAATAACGAATGTATTTACTTTTTCTTTTAAAGTGGTGAGTGGTTCTTTAACATCCTCAATTACAAATGATAGCAAAGAAGCCCAACCAATGTCTATATCGTAATCTCTTTTTATATAATCAATTACTTTTTTAAGTTCTAATATTTGATGGTCATCTAGATTTTCATCTAAATATTTTTTTATGTATGTATCAACGAATGTTAAATCATGCAGAGCTTCAAATACTAATAACGCAGCAACACGTGCTGGACGCACATCTAATCCATAAGCAAGGTTAGTAATCGGTGTAAACACTTGTTCATGTACTCTTGTCTTAACTCTGCTGTAACTTAATCCAGTAGGAGAGTGACCAATGTGGTTATCCTTGTGACCAACATACAAAACGTTATCCATTCGTATATCTCGAACGATAAAAGGGGACAATTCATCTGCCATGAAAAAACCTCCTTTGTATTTTTGGCTTTCTATATGAAAAGCCCCTCGGCGGCGAGCAGACCGCAGAGGGGGTTGGAATATTTAGGTGGAAACATCCGGGTTTTTATACTATACTGGTGCCGTTAAGGCACGGAGGACGGGGAACGCTGTCCGGCAGCCGCCCCATCGCCTAACGTTCCGCATGGCATCAGGCGGGCAGCAGCCGGACAGGACGCGCCGCCTGTCGGCGCTGCGCTTCGCCCTTGCCCTTGGGGACGGGAACGGCGTTACGGGCAGATGCAGCGAATTTATATTTTCGGAAGTAGGGAAGAAAAATGATTGAATTAAGAAAAATTACCCACGATAATTTTGAGGCAGTGTTGAAGTTAAGCATAACAGACGAGCAGAAAGGAAATGTGGATTCCAGCATATATTGTTTGGCTAAAGCCTATGTAAAGATACTCAACGACGAAAAACCTCCTATGATCTTCGCTATATGCAACAATGATGAAGTCATAGGATATGTCGATATTGGATTTTTCGAACTGGCGGAAAGTGCATTTTTATGTGAAAAATATGGAGATAAATCTACTTATGGACTTAATCGCTTTATGATTGATAAAAAGCATCAAGGCAAAGGATTTGGCAAACAAGCAATGATGAAAGTTATTGATTACATAAAGTCGTTTCCGCAAGGAAAAGCCGATGCAGTTGCTACATCATATTGGATGGTAAACGAAGCCGTCCGGAAGTTGTTTGCGTCTGTCGGTTTCGTTGAAACAGGAGAGATATGGGACGGACAAACAGGGGATAATTGGAATGCAGAAAGAAAAGATATAGAGTATGCAGAAGTAGGTGCCAGACTCGGATTATAAAGTTAACAATTTGAATAGTGCATCGTACAGTATAAGACCAACGGTTCTGGCGCAAACACTTGAAGAAAATATAAAAAAGTGAATAATTTCTAGTGACCCCTGGTCTTAACCAACTAATCCAAACAGTTGATGGATGAATTCCTTTTGATTTTGGACAGACTTCTCTCCTTGGAGAGTCTGTCCTTTTTTGATCATATGCATAGCCTCTATCCCAGCAATAATTCGTTTGGCAGTTCGTAAGGACTTTAATCCAAGCATCGGGCGAATTCGGTATGGGTTTATTACTGAAAAGAACAAGCCAAAACCGAACAATAAAAAATAACCAGGTAGCTATTTATTAAGCTGCTTGGTTATTTTTTACTTGAAATAAGAACAAGTGTTCTATGTGATAAACACAAGAAGAGGAGTGAACAACTATGAGAGAACAGCTAATCAAAATAATGCAGCGTAACCAGTTAATTGATTTAATGTATATGTCGAAAGGTGGAGAAGTAACTAAAAGGCGTGTGAAAATCATTAAGATGACAGCAAATTCATTTCAAGCTTATTGCTTCATGAAGAATGACAAACGTACTTTCATTGTAGATAATGTTCTTGCAGTTGTTCCCGTAATTACAAGAGAGCGTGAAGTTGTATGATGACTGAGCCTGTTGAATATATAGAAATTTAAAGAGCGTTAGCCGATAGTGGCTAACGCTCTTTTTAGTTATTTCTTTAGAGTTGTATACGCGCCTGCCAGTTCTGTGTTTACCAACCCTTTTAATTACATGAGTCCCCCAAAAAGTCCCCCAAGTCCCCCACTAGTAATGAGTGGTAATGAAAGAGGTAATCATACAAAAAATATCATCCATCATTGATATACCGCTATTCATAATTTATAGTGAGTGACGTTGAAATAGGGAAACTATTCCTTTGATTGGATAGCGGCTTTTTAATTGATTAAAAGAAGGTGAGAGAATGTACAAAGTAATTAATCGATTTAAAGAAAGAAATCACAATGACCACATTTAGCTTGTTAAAAAACGCGTAGATGAGTCTAGCGTTCTAGCGTTCCCTAAAAGCTTCAGAAGCAATCGGTCATGCTATCAGTAAAAGTTAAATGGAAACACTGTTCCTCTGATAGATATGCTTTTTGGTATAATGAATATAGTAAAAAAACGAAGCTGATTTAGCTTACCAACAATACCGATATATTGCTGGCTTACGTGGAACGCCCCTACAAAATCAAAATTCTCATGGCGTTAAATATTAAGTTAAGAAGACCCTGTTGGGAGGAAGTTTATGAAAACGTATTTTAATAATAAGTACATTAAATTTATCTTAATAGCTATAGTTACAAGTATGATAAGTGTGTATATTTATAAAGATGCAAGTTTATACAAAAACATTAATGAAATAAATCATTTTTTTGTTTATCCGCTTATTATATTAATAATAGCTATATTGTTTTTACTTTATAAAAAAGACTCTTTAAAGATAGTAATATTATATTGGATTTTAATGTTACTAGCTGTCGCTTGTTTGTTTATCTACAATTACGAAAAACCAAAGTATACTTACGAAGAAGCTCTTAAACTTGTAAAACAAAAGGAAAATTTAAATATTATTAATGATACATCAAAGTTAATCAATACCCAAAAGAACAAAACTAATGAAATATACACAATTTATCAAATAAGTGGACAAATAGGCGATGTAGTCAAATCGTTTTCATTTGATCCATATACCGGTCAAATATACGAGATTGTAAAAAGATAAATAGAAAAGTCTGAAGAATTGTTGGAAAAGAGTGATTGCCCATTATTGGCAGTCACTCTTTTTTCTATCTACTATTGTAAAAAGTTCATTTAAATCTTTTAATTCCAAAGTTGTAATGATTTTTTCAAGTAGAAATAACAAAAGAAAGAGATGTAGAGAAGGTTGAACGTGATATGTCACAGAAAGATTTAGCAGAACAAACTGGATTGACTACAAGGTTGATCAGCGCGATTGTAAATAACAAAACTAAACAATATTCAAAAGGAGCGATGGGTGATCTTCTTTAGGTAATTTAAAAGGTTACCAGTAACTTTGGAGGATAAGACTGTAAATGAGGGTCTAGGGTTATTTTATAACGGGTTGAAATGGTAGCGGGGAATAACTGGTATGAATTTGGGGTATCTGATAAAAAATGAATATTAAATATTTTAAGTTCTTGAATTATTTAACAAAATAATGTAATGTATAATTTGCATATGTAATATATAAGTTACATCGTTAGGGGGTATACATGGTTAATAAAATTAAATTAGCTAGAATGGAAGAAGGACTAACTCAGTCTCAATTAGCTGAGGCTGTCGGTGTTACTCGACAAACAATAGGTTTGATTGAAAAAAATGCCTATAATCCTAGTTTACAACTTTGTCTTGCAATAGCCAAAAAACTTAATAAAACACTAAATGATTTATTTTGGGAGGAATAACATGAATATTTTCAACTTACTTGCTCAAGATGAATATCGCCAACAACGAACTTCAAAATTTGTTGTAGAAGGTGCTTTGTTTCAGTTTATTTTATCTTTTATTATGATTGCGTTGTATATTTATACAGAAATAGAGCCGATGATTTTACTCGCTATTCCAGTATTTTTCTTTTCATTTTATATTTTATTGCGTTATATCTTATCTGGCATTGAATATTCGGAAGTGTTTTCAAAAGATGAATATATGCAAATGAAGAAGAGAAATATTTTTAGGTCAATTGGTTTTGCTACAGTATTCGCAGTAATTTTGATACTAGTTAAACGTTCAATTTTTGAAAGTGTAGCTGTTGCTTTTATCGCTGGCGTATTGTGGTTAATAATGGATACTATATCTCTTCATAAGTCCTATCGTAAAAATAAGGAACTTTAAAACTCTTTTATGTATGAAGCATTTGATACGTAAAATGTAATTAATGTTAAATATTTATATTGTATAAAAAGACCACACTGTGATGGGTGGTCTTTAATTTTCTCACCCCCCCTTCAAGATAAAAAGTTTAGAAGGTTTTATATCACATTTGTTGGAATCCCAATGATTCTATAATGATGGGAGTTCCAGCAAAAATTGTTCCATTAAATGGGTTGATGATTAGTGAATCTGGGGTTACTTTATATGCGCCGCCCTCTTGCATCACAGCGTTGATGTAAAGATTGTCATATCCGTTGGGATTAAAAAGTTTGAATTCTGTTACTGGATTGCCATTATCATCTGTAAATAAATTTGCAGGAATGGTTACTCCGTTTGTTAAATCAATATCTTCTGTAACAATAAAGAAATATCTATTTATTATTGGAATAATAGTTCCTTCAGGGATAACAACTGGAGGAGGTTGAATAGAACCTATATCAATAGCTTTAATACGGGGCCAAAGAACTTGGTTATCTTCACAGCAACTGTCACAAATCAATTTTTTGGGGTTCATTTTTTTGTCACCTCCATTCCATAATATGTTAGTAATCCCGTAAGTTATAGGTGTTTGTTACTTATAAATTGAGAAAGCTGTTCATTCACTAATATTCTATGAATTAATGTCGGAAGGAGATTGAGAAGTACAGAGGAGATAGTGCTGAACATTTTGAGAAAAAAAGACATTAAAAAGCCACTCCCTATATCGGAAGTGACCAATTATATAATTTGAGTTGTAAAAATTATAAAGTTGCATTTTGTTTATGACACTACGGTAGTATCAACTTAAAAAGCTCCTTATTAACAATGTGAAACAAATTATAACCAATAGGATTAAAGATAAAATTATGGTAAGAAGGCCTCTAACAAGAGTAGTTATATTTTTTTCATTCATCAATCCAAAGTTGGTAAGGATAAAAGTTATTATTGTTGCCACTAATAAAAAAATCAAGGGATGGAAGTGAAAGTATGATACAAAAAACATTGTAATTTAGGAAGAGTTAATTGTGATAAAGAATAATGGAAGTGATGAAAACCGTTAATACTTCAATGTTTATAGAGGGAGTTTAGTTGAATAAGAAGGAGTAGAAGGTTACTTTAAATAGATATATCAAAGTGAAGCTATAAATTTCATAAATATATTGAATGAATATCTGAAGGAAAATGTTCATTCAGGAGTGAGGACTTCAAAAAACACCTCCCTTCACACAAGTGACCGCTAGTATTTACTCACTCCTCACTCTCTATGATTGATATGCTTTTAAAGCAATAAACTTAAGATGAACCTAACTATTCCCACCACTTCCACCACCGCCATTGTTTCCACCGCCGCCGTTTCCACCGCCGCCGTTTTGTATAACACACGCGATAGGGATAGCAACAAAAGGTCCAAATCTGTTACATCTATTTTTCCAAGATGAACCACCGCTTCTGCATCTTTTCATAAAAAACACCTCCTCTCCCCAATATTTTATTCATCAAAGCGACGGATAAATAGGGCGAAATTAAACTAAAATTTAGGGCAATCCACTACATATTACGGATAACCAAGAATTTGTGAAGAATTATACTTTAACTAACGGAGAGCTTTAGTTGAATTTTCGATTCACGAAATATCAAAACAAGAAGACAGAATTTAATCTATCTTTTAGTTTAAACAGCAACAACCTTTGAGAAAACAGCCTAAATAAAACACATTTATTAATCAATTCTTATTCTAAAGCTACATCGATGATTGGAATAAGGATTGATAACTACATTATCATCTGATTTCAAATCAAGCATTATTCAATAATCGAAAGGCTTAGGAGATATTCCTAATCCTTTTTTGGGGGCAATGAAAGAAATGTTATGAATATAGCATTGGTTTTCTATGTATTCAAAAAGATTTCTTTCTGTAGCCCAATATGCTTGGCACGGAAAGCATCATCACGCTCATATTCAAATTGCTTTGGCGAAATTATAACTATATTTTTAGAGAGAAAAGCAGGTGATTTCCGGATTTTAGGAAAATCACCTACTTTACTTATTACTTTTTTCAAGTAATTATCGTATTTTACAAAGATAATGATACTGTATGGTAGCTTTAATCTAACTTACGAACATAATCTTTTATACAATATTAATTCCTGCACTTGCATTACCCTCAATAGTAGTAACAATCGCAATCCCTGTGGTAGTAACCGAGTACACCATTAATAAACGATCACCAGCAGCTACTGGCACTGGTGCAACGTTTGCAGTACCAGATGTAATAGTACCTACTGCTATTGTTGAGAGAGCTGGTTTTAAATCAACAAATGCTGTTGTAGGGCTGAAAATATTACTTCCCGCCACCGCGCGGTAAACTTGTGCTCTGACTGTTGCTGTTCCTGTAAGGGTTACAGCAACTGTTGCAGACAAGGATGCAGATATAGATGTAATACTACCAGCACGTGGAACTGAAAAGCCTTCCGTTCCAGTAACAGCTGACAAGTCTATATTATTACCAACAAGAGATACCCCTGGAATAGCCGTACCAAATCCTACAAGACTTGTTGTACCGACTAAGCCACCAGCAAGTGTTACTAAAACAACAGGAATTGTTCCTGAAGCGAATGGGACGATAGTACCTGTTAGTGCTGGTGTAGTAATACAAGCAGCGTCTACAGCTATAAAAGGACCAAGTGCAGTACAATTATTATTTTTTGCGCAGCCGCATTTTGAATTATTCATACACATTTTTACACCCCCTTTCTCCCTTATACTATTCAGTTAAGATTAGGGGGGAAGGGCAGTTTACTTAAATGGTACACAATTTTAAACTAACTCCATTTTCGAAAGAAATTGAAAAACAAAGAGTTCTTTTCTTTTTTTTGCCCTTTTTCAGTTGATTCTTCTTTTACCTCAGGTTGCTTGTTTACCTCTTCAATTTGTATATGGGTTTCAAATTTATTCTCTGGCGTAACTTCAAAGACTTCAAATTCGTCACTTTTTAAAGTAGGGGATGTATTTGTGTTGTCTTTCTCATTAACCACTTTAGAATCATCAAGAATGGCAGGCTCATTAATCACTTTAGAATCATCAAGAATGGCAGGCTCATTAATCACTTTAGAATCATCAAGAATGGCAGGCTCATTAATCACTTTAGAATCATCAAGAATGGCAGGCTCATTAACCACTTCAGAATCATCAAGAATGGCAGGCTCATTAATTACTTCAAAATCTTCAAGGATGGCAGGCTCATTAACTACTTTAGAAGTTTCAGGAAAGGCAGCTTCATTAATTATTTCAGAAGCTTCAGGAAAGACAGGCTCTTTTGTTAATACAGAGCTCGCTTTATCTATAGTGATAACAGTGTTATTAATTTTTTCGGGTTCTCCGTAATTAACTAAATCTTCAGGTTTAAGTTCATTATCAATGGAATTATGGATTTCAGCATGCGGTAAAGTATTAGATTCATAAACTCTGATTGGAGCTTCCTTTGCGTTCATAGCGTTTTTAAAATGAAAGGTGGATTCGGTGGTGGTATTTCTATATAAACCATTATATATTTGGCTTGGATGAGTATTTGTTGATTGAAAGTATTGTTGATTAAAATGGCGTTCTTCGGGTACATTTCTTTGATTTTCATTGCGAGCGGAAGGTATACCATTGTTTGCATCTAATTGCCTGTTTATTGCTTTACCTGCCAGACTTTGTAACATTTTATAAGATGGCTGTTTTGATGTAATCACCGATTGGCTTGTTCTCTGTGTAATTATCGGATCTCTCTGTGCACCGTTAGAAATAAATTTAGATGTGTTTTCAGTTTTAGGTGTAGTGGTTGGAGTTTCAGTATTTTCAATCGTGAATAATTTGTTTAGAACCCTTAGCATTTCTTGGTTCATTTTCTCAATCATCTGATTCAGAGACTCAATTTGTGTCGATAGAAGTTTTATCTGCTCCTCATAGCCTCTGATTTGTGAATTCTGCTTATCTTCTATTGTTTCAGTTAGCCCTTCTATAAGTGCCAATTGCGTTATAATCCCATTAAAATCCTTTTTCATAAATAGATAATCATCATTTGAAGTCCCCATTTTTAATGAGGTTAACGTTTCCTTATAGGCATCTATTTTTTCCTTCCATTTTTCAATGTCTTGAGTGGAGTACAATCTTGAATCTTCCATTGCATTTCACCCCTTTCAGTCCATTAATATTTTATTAAAAATATTTACTTTCTGTTACAAATATATAGGTCCTTTCAAATATTTTAGTTTCTCCATAAGAAGAGGAGATGTAAGTAAATACGATACATACTGATACTTAAGCATTTTAATAAAAATCAGAACGAATTATTTGTTAGCCCATACACTTATAGCTATAAAACATATGATACAACGAAAGCTAAAATTTTATGGAGGTGTCGAAAGGATGCAAGAGAATATGCCATCCCAGGCGCAGGACCCAGAATTAATTTGTATAAACGTTGATAAGGTATTTGACTGGATTGTAAAAGAAATGTCGTTTGATATTTCCCCTACGGGACCAATTACTTTTACAGGAGTAACAGCAGCTACTGACTTAACGGGTGCAGTAGTTACATGTAAAGTAGTTCCGGCAACAAGTAATCCAATTGTAATTTTGAACCGTGAGAATCGCCAATTCTCCATTGATGGTTCAACGGTATGTCTTCAAAATCTAACTATTCAAAAGAATTTTATTCTCACGATAGTTGTTACTTTACCGAATGGAACTATGTTCACAAGCAATAATATTCCAGTTTCGCGTTGTGAACAAGTAACATTATGTGCGCCAAAAGGGACAGATGTAGAAATTTTATTTACAGATTTAGATTGTTTCGTTTGTACAACAGGATCATTAACAGCTGGAGACGGCACAATTACGTTTTCTGCACTAACAATTACTGTATCAGTTTGCCAAAGTATTCAATCTACATTCCCAGTTACTGTGGAATTCTTAGCAACATTCTGTGAACCAAGAGCTGAATTACCATTCACATGTCCGGGTGTAGTTCGTCCTCAGCAGTGTCCCGCTATTTTCCCAACTCTTGGCTAGTGGTACTAACACCGCGGAGAAAATCATATCGTAAGGAGAGGGTAATCCTCTCTTTTTTTTATGAAAGAATTCAAATATATCTATCTCCTAAAAAATGCGAATTCTTTAGTTAATTTAATACTATTGGTAAGGGGGACTAATTATGACTGCTCGTATTCATGTGGAAGAAAAGATAAATGAACTAAAAAAACAAACGGATTTTTATGTTCATGAAATTAAACAAATGGTTGGTAAACTAATTATCCCGGATAGTGTCAACGTCATTAGTTATTTCACATCCTCGTTCAATATTTCTAATAATCCGGATGAAGAGAGCTTATGCTTGGGCTCTTATCATATTCGCAATATAGGTAATCAGCCTATAACAAATCCATATCTATGTATAAAACTACCTGAAGACTCTCCATTCTCTTTCTCTGGAAGGTATGTCTATGAACATTTTGCACCAAATTTAAAAGGAAACAGTAGCTGGGAGCGAATCAATGATCAATCGAACAAGGAGGAATTCTGGCTTAGACCTATAGGGAAAACAACGTTAGAGCCAAACGAAACACTATCATTTCCTAATTTCCAGATCAAATGGGGTCATAATTTATCTTATTCAGGAAGTATCATGGGTTCTACATATTGTGATCAGCTAGAAGATGGTGTCGCCGTCCTAAATCCTATTAATCTCAATGGAATTAGCTATACACAGGGGGATGAAAATGAGTGAGTATAAAAATATAAATCAAAAAATAGATAGTGTTATCCATCAACGTATGAAGGAACAGCTTACGAATTTTCCTAGCTATAGTAATGATGAAAATAATAGCTTTGCTTATCTCGAAAAAGGCACATTGAATCTACTTATTAATTATTTAATATCAGGAGAAAAGATAAAAGCTGAAGAAATAGGCGATGAAGAATTAGAAATTAAGCTTATTAAGCAGCTTGACGAGATGTTAGAGGAAAGTAAGGAGCAATTTGAAGAAGTGATTAGTTTACTTGAAAAATTGTCGTGATAGGAGGTGAAAGTGTGGATAATGATATTGTTAAAGACAATGATCCTGTTCAGCTTCAGCAAATGATCATTTTTTTAAGAGCCGAATTAGCGAAATATAAAAAAGATCCTGTTCAGCTTCAGCAAATGATCATTTTTTTAAGAGATGAATTAGCGAAATATAAAAATGAAATTAATAGGCTTAGAGATAGTGATTATTATTCACTAATACTAAGATTAGAGCGAGAAAATGTTCAATTAACAAAACAGAAAAGGGAGCTTTCGATGGAGCTTTTAAAGCAGAAGAGAGATCATGAAAAAAAAATAAAAACTTACTATGATGATATACAAGCAAGAGAAATCCAGAAGAAAAAACAACTTTCTTCGATAGAGGGTTTATTAAAAGAATTAAAAGAACTGCGTACAGAAAATAAGCTAATTAAGGAAACGATAAATTCAGATGCTAATCATATGACTTTAGTGGATGGCCTTGAAAATAAGTTGAATGTTTTTACAAGGGATATAAGCCAACAAATGGAGACTATAATTGAAGCCGTTGAAAGATCTCGTGTAGAACAAACTAATTCAAACAATCTTAATGAGCATTTATCCATAGAAATGGAGGAGAAAAGCACTGAGATAGAAAAATTATCGAAAGAATTAGCGGATGTAAAAAAACGTAACTTTTCTCTAAGTGGAAAAAAGGTGATGAATCCAGAGGTCCTTACACAATTAAATTCTCAAGTAAATAAGGTATTGGCTCAATCAATGGATTTTGAAAAGCAGTTGAATCATAAGTTACGCTTACTTGATGACTTGGACCACAAATTGAACGAGCTTACTATAGAAATAACTACTGATAAAACTGTATAAAAGTATGTTGAAGAAGGTTGTTTCAAAAGTAAGACAAGACACATTTTTGAAACAACTATTTTTGATGTTATTAGGATTCTACTTGTTGTTTCGTTTTTCACCAATCGGGCTTTTACGGGCAGTTAATGCAAAATAAACATAAGATATTTGGGGTGATTTGTAAAATTAAGGACAAGTCATTTTAAACAAAAATATCCTATAGGATAGACTTTTTTCGAGGTGTCTATCTTATAGGGGACAGTTTAAAGAAAAGGAAGACCTTTTTCTTTAAATTCTTTTTCGGTATTCATTACATTAAGTTGAACAGATGATGAAACTTCAACAAGTTGGATAGTAAACATTTTCACTCGATTTCCATTAAAATAATTCATGGATATCAAACAGATTTATTTGTTTTACATTAGCCATGGGCATTCACTTCGTTGGTTTTGGTTGTTTGGTCGCTACCATTATACCGAATCTTGGGAGGTGCCTGTTTTTTATTTGTTTGAAACCCTTGAGCCCCAAGGATTCTGGATTATGAAATCAATTCGTTTATATAAAAAGTTTATCTTCTATTGGCAGATTGTCCCGGTTTTTATACCAGTAGGACCGTTAAAACCTGGAATTGTATCGATTACTGTATTTGTTACTATATCTATGACAGACACAGTATTGTCAAGTTGATTTGTGACATAAGCAAGTGTTCCATCCGGCAAGATGGTTACTTGGTCAGGAGATGTCCCTACAGGGATTGTAGCAATCACCAAATTAGTTGCTGTACTTATAACAGATACAGTATTACTACCTTTATTTACAATGTAAACAAGTGTTCCATCAGGTGTAATTGCTGTTCCAACAGGTCCTAATCCAACAGGAATTGTAGTAAATACAGTATTTGTTGCTACTTCAATTACAGATACTGTGTTACTAGATTCATTTGTAACGTAAGCAAATTGTCCGCTTGGTGTGAAAACGATTGATCTTGGGCGAAGTCCCACTGGGATTGTAGCAACCACAGTATTTGTAGCTGTATTTATAACAGATACTGAATTTGAGTTTTCGTTTGCGACATAAGCAAACGCACCATTCGGAGTAAAAGCTATACCTTGAGGTTGGAGCCCAACTGGAATAGTAGCGGTTACGGTATTTGTAGCTGTGTTTATGACGGATACAGAGTTAGCTCCAGCTCCATGATTTGATACATAAACAAGTGTTCCATCAGGTGAAACCGCTACACCAAGAGGTTGAAATCCTACGGGAATGGTAGCGACTACAGCGTTTGTTGCAGTATTAAAAACTGTTACATTATCCGAGAAGAGAGCTGGAACATAACCAAATTCTCCATTGGGTGTAATTGCTACTTCTAGAGGAGCAGTTCCTACGGGAATGGTAGCTACTATAGTATTTGTCGCTGTATCAATTACTGATACCATATTATCAGGAGTAGCTAGCTGACCAGCATCTGTAACATACACTAAAAAATGACAAGGTGGAGTTGGTGGTACAGGTATAAATGGTGGCTTACAACGACAAGGACAACAAAAACCACAACAATGACAACGACAACTTGGATTTGATTTAAACTTGAATTTTTTAAAATTTTCCACATTACACACCCTTTCTTTCATATATTGATACTATATGCAAACAGAATTATATTTCTTGCACGTTTACCTAAACCAAATACTTCTGAAAAAGTGTCGAGTGGTTGTTTATATTAG
Organism: Viridibacillus sp. d25.2; assembly: GCF_055456015.2. Lineage (NCBI taxonomy): Bacteria > Bacillati > Bacillota > Bacilli > Caryophanales > Caryophanaceae > Viridibacillus > Viridibacillus sp. d25.2. Next base: position 1,889,059 of record NZ_CM196652.1, read on the forward strand.
TGTTTGCTGGATATTCTTCGAAAGTTCATTAATAGAAAGGACGAATTTCAAAGATGGATTCCCTTGTACTTTAAGAGTGAATAGAGAAAAGCTTTGTTAATATACTAGCGATGTAATTCCAGATTATAGATTAGAGAATAATTTATTAGATTATCTACTACAGATGAAGAAGAGTATTATATTCTGTTGAAAAATGGTAGTGTTATTTAATAATAGAGACCTCAAAATTCAATCACAAAAAAGTATATCGATTGATGTGTGAGTTAAATGTGCACTAAATTATCCGTAAAAAAGGCGTTTCTTCCAAAGGGAATTATTCGCTTAGAAAATGGGTTAACGAAATCCCTCTCTTAATAGCTGATAATAGAATATCAAGGGTTCTAAATATGTTGCCTACTGCCGATATCTAATTTTTTTGTATGGGCTAAACGGATGAAATGCATATTTTTCATTTATAAGTTGGATGAATACAATAATATAGAGGCGGGTAAAGTGCATTGTTTGACGTTTTACTAGAGAACATCTATAATGTGATTAATAAGAAAATTGAATATAATCTTCCGTTTAAGGGGAGTAGCTATACAATAAAATCGTCAATACAGGATAGAAATCCTCGGTTTTATTGGCAACTTTATAAGTTGTTTGCGAGACCTTACCGATTATTTGGTAAGGTCTTTTTTATGTAAAGGCGTTATAACCAACAAATCGGTTATAACGCCTTTTCTTGTTGCTAAAATAATGAATACCATAGAATGGAGCTGCTATTATTCTTATATTCCACGAGCTAGCCGCAAGTGTGAAAATTGCATCTAATCATCAACATACGCTTTTGGACTATGACAAATCTTTATCATTAATTGGGCAGGGAAGAAGTGCCTATGTGTTTAGAATTAAACAAACCGATAAAGCGATAAAAGTATTTTTCCCGGATTATATGTATATTGCTGAGCAAGAAGCAGAAATCTATAAAGTAATACATGATATCTCCTATTATCCAACCCTGTTTGATGCAGGTGTCAATTACTTGGTTATTGATTATATAGAAGGAACGACACTTTTTGACTGTCTAACAAAAGGTATCCCGATATCTGAAGGCGTCGTGCAAGATATTGATATAGCTTTGCAATTAGCAAAGCAAGAAGGGTTAAATCCATCGGATGTTCATTTACGCAATATCTTAATTACAGCCAATCATGAAGTAAAGATTATTGATGTAGCAAGGTATAGACAAACGAAAAACTGTAATCAATGGCTCGATTTAAAAAGGGCATATTATTGTTGTTATGAAAAGTGCTATTTTCCAAAGAAAATCCCAGAGTTTGTGCTGAATGGAATTGCAATGCTCTATAAAAAGAATCCTTTTAGATAACATTCGAATTGTTGATCCCAACTAGTAAAGGGCTATCTAAAAACTGATAGCCCTTTACAATATCTATTTTACTGATGAAATCCAATTGTTCCACTTATCCTGTGTGGTTTCGTAAACATCATCTTGTTTTGTTTTAAGATAATAAGTTGTTCCTATTTCAGCTTGCGATAAATCTTTGTAGGCAACAATTTTTTTGTATTCTATTCGTTTCCCTACATAAGCTTGCACTATTGTTGGTAAGCTGATGGTTTGTGATACTTTGAAAGCTGAACCAAGTTCATTAACTTTAAAGGCAACAAGTTTCGTTGTTGTCTTAACTTTCCCATTCACTTTTGTTTTCTTAGTGACGATTTTGTACACTTTGGCTTGACCTTCAGCTGTGTAATAATCATAAGATGTAATAGGTGGCTTCGGTGATAAGGGAATGATAGATGTCTCTGCATGTACTGTATCAAGTTCGCCATTAGGTGCTGAAACGCCTGTTAGAACAATACCACTTGCTAATAGTCCAGTAACGAGTGTTTTGACAACTTTCATTTCAATACCAACTCCTTGTGTGGGATGACTTTCTAAGTGAATACTTCTAACTAAAAAATATTATACCCAAAAAAGTTTTTAATAACCTAGGTGGCTGATACTTATTAATCTTTTATAGCTTTCCAAATAGTCCATCTATCTTTTTCAATAATTGCATTATTATTATTTGAAGCCAATTGTTCTTTAATGTACCTTACAAGCTCTTCAAGTTGTTTGTCACTCAAGTCATGAAGAATTGATCGACCTGTTCTGTTTAATAAGTCTATTTCTAAATCAGCTAACATTTTATAGGTCTTTCTTGTCTCCCAAAACGAAAATGCATGCGTATCTTTGAATCCTTCAGCTAGTAATGCTTTAATGACTTTTTCACTTGAATGTCTTCTGTTAGTCTCTTTACTCTTTAAGAATGGATATTTAGAGAAAAAATAACCTCTTATATGAGTGGAATTTCCTTCAAGAAGACAATCCTCTGGTGTTCTATCTTGAATAAGGAAAATACCACCAGGCTTTAGCAAGTGAAAAGCCTCTTTAAAACAGATATTTAAATCATTAATATGATGAATGACAGCTCTTTCTAAAATAATGTCATATTGTTCTTTTTTTAATTGAGTATTTAATGCATTGCCTAAATGGAAATCAACGTTGGTATAACTTTTACAGTTTTCTTTTGCAGAGGACAATATTTGCTCTGAGAAATCTAAACCCATCACAAAAGAAGCGCCCATTTCTGCAAAAGCCTTCGTGTAAATACCGCCGCCACAACCAATATCTAAAACTTTTTTACCTTTAACTTCACATATAAATTGGATCATATTCACCCAAGTATCATCTGCTTGTCGTTTAGCATAAGTAGAACGGTTATCCTGACTATGAAAATCAATTGCCATAAAATTACCTCCTGTTCTTAATAGCTCTATAATAATTGTGAATGAAAATGAGATATAAGTAAATGTTATATATATTATAATAATCAATAAATATTTCTTATGAATAATTTTCCAACTATTTATCATATAAACCCCATAAAAAAAACGCCCACTTTAAATAGTGGGCGAAAATAAAAAATAAGGGCTATAAAAGGAAGATTTCTCCTTTACTATATACTTAATTAACAGAAAAGTCTATCATTTAACATCGGTTTTTAAAAAATATTTCGCATAGCAAAGCGAATCTTTGAAACCTTCAAGTTCAGCTATATGGCTATGACAATGAATCATCAATCGAATACGTTTGCACAGGGGTTCACAGAAGAGCATTCAATTACGATTGAAGCCAATACTTCTGCTTGTCCCTCATAACCTCGTGCATTCTGTTTGACCCACTTGTTGCCGATATCCATTTCGATTGATCGCCTTTACTTGAAGTACTAATAATCTATAATTTTTTAAAATTAGCGCAACTGATTCAGCAACAAAAGGGGTTGCCATAGATGTACCTGTTAGTTCAACAAAATCACTATTTAAGTGAGTATATAAAATGTTTTCTCATGGTCCTACAAAATCTAGATTTACATTTGTATTATAACTTCTTTACTAAATCCTAGATATGAAATTTCTATTGTATCAGTTTTTTTCATCGCCCTCATTCCCTACATCCGTCACTAATACAATACCTTTTGAATGCGCATACTTTATAGCCAAAAAACCACTTCCATTTATGTAATCCATAATATACCGTGAAATCATTCTAATAATATAGTTCTTAATACATAGTTTGTGTTCATTTTAGGTGATATAATGAGAATTATTCGCTATTTGCAATAAAAATGTAATGTTATATACTTCTTCTTGTAACATAAAAAGAGGAATATTTTAGAACATGGAGAAGTATATAGCTCAATTTCTTATATTTGTTATGATTATTAGCTTAATTCCAGAATATGTCGGTGCTGCATTAAAAGAATACCAACAAAATTTAAAGGCTCAATCATCCGAACACTTTATTTCCGTGTTGTAGCAAAAAAAGTTTAACAGTTTGTGTATTGGGGACCAATAATCAAAGTAGATTATATTAATTTCGGAAAAAGAAGGTAGGGTTTAAAATTTTATATCTTAATCTTTTAGAAAGTATTTTTTATTTGATTATTTTTATAGTTTCGATCTTATCATCTACTAATAAGATTCATTATAATAACGTTTCTTTATTAAGGAAAGTATTGATATTGTTGAATTATATATCAGTGATTATACTAGCTATTAGTTGGAAATCTTCAAGTTTTCAAGGTTCATGCTTATTTATTTATTTGTCACCAATAGCTATAATCTTGCTTAGCACAGAAGAAGAAAGTAGCAGAACAAGTAGATTCATTAAAATACACATGCTTGGAGTTTCAATTTGTTATACACTTATAGGTATTATTATTGCACTTAGTGGGCATTAATGTATATTGTGAAGGTGGATTAACATAAGAAACATCATTAGTTTTACATTGTTGTATATTTTCTCATATGTATTTATTATTGGATACCCTAAACCAATTGAGGGTCCTATAGTTATATTCTTAAGATTTTGTTTAAAAGAAAAAAGCAAAAAATATATTGAGAATAGTTTTATAGTTGGTCTCATTAATGTTATATTGACTACTGCCATTGGAGGCTTAGCTATAGTTAATGCAATAAGATTAAATCGAATCTATAAGCAAACTGCTATAAAAATTGTTAAGGGTAAAAAGCAGAGGATGCGAATGATGTTAACCAGTTAATTATCTATTTTCCGAGGAATCTTGTAGTTACTGTTGTATCGGTAATTGTTAACGCAATTATTAATGAAAAATCCCCTAATTTTATATTAGGGGATTTTTTGCCATCGAAAGTTGCTTTAATTGGTAGAGAAACATGATTCATAATACGATTTCATTAATATTCGCATTATATGTTTTTGCGCTCTAGTTCCATCTTATCCAAAACTTTTTGGCTATCTGTGTTTGGCATATTGGTGTAAAGAGAAGTTGGAAAATACGGCAAAAAGGGCTCCGTTAAAAAAGTGGGGGAGTACATCAAAAAGGAGAATCAACAAAACCTCCTAAAGGAGTTAATGAATTCTTACGTAATAGAGGATTTAAAGTATAGTGAAAAATGTTTGTTATATAAACATACAAATTTACCATGGTGTAGGAGCAGATTAAATGAAAAAATTTCGGGGCAAACGACGCTATTTTCGTAATTTAAAAAAAGAAGAAAATCTAGATGCTTATAATCTTGATTTTGGAAGTGATAGTTGGTTTGATTTTTGGCACACGCATTTGGATTTTTTTGGGTATGGAAATAATAGTGTCAAAATCAGAAAAGCGCATATAAAAGCGTATCTATCTTTATATTGCAAGTTAGAAGAAAAGCTTGAAGAGTGGGGGGAAACTTATCAATTATGGATTGAAATATCTAATGAAGATGCAGGGTTAGATGCTATATATATTCATTCAGTTAATCCGAACGAAGATAATTTTCCATTTAAGATATCTAATTTAAGTCGATGTGATAAATTACCTTTATATTTAAGGGATGTAATAAATCTAAATGAATATAAAGTTAATTATTATGAAAATGAATATAAAGTTGATTATTATGAACCTGAAGATAATTCTGATCCTGAAGACGATTCTGAAATTATTTTTGTTATTCAATCTTTAAAAGATCGAAATCCATTGTATACACTTAATAGTGAGAGTGTACTATAATATCGTGTGTGGGACTTTCTAACATATCAAACTTGGTATGGCCATTTATTATTTTATTAGGAAGAATTGCGCAATTTACATCGTCTCTATTGAGGTAACCCGGTGCCGATGCAGCTAGTAAAATTACGAAATATGCTACTAAGCTATTTAAACCATGCAGTAAAAAAGTAGGTTATTGAGAGTAGGCGTATCCTATGTTATTGCTGGGTATATTTTTGGCACTATTACTTGGATTCTGAATGTTGCGGGCTTTTTCTATAACTCGGGTAAATATATATTTAGCTATTTAGATAGTCGTGATAAAAATCCAAATAACGGATATTTTAATGGCTTCTAAAATGGATCTTTTAAGCGAGAGGTGTTTAATATCATTAAATACTTTAAAAAAAATAAATGGGAAATAATAATTTTTGTTATTGTATTTGTATTGTCGTTTATTGGTTCATGTTTATTGATTGGAGGTCCTAAATCAATTGGAGGTCCTATAGGTGTATTCCTTGGATTCTGTTTAGTTCAATTTTTCAAATACAGAAACTTTAAAAAAAGTCACTTAAATTAAATACAAAAAATCTCGAAAGTATTTTTACTTTCGAGATTTTTCTGGTTCTATAATATATGTTGGGGCATGGCCTCGCTTCAACTGATTCCGCTGGAGTCGCGAGCTATATGGATTTTTAACACAAAAAAATGTACAGATTCACCATTTCTTTTATACTTGGATTGTCTAGAAAAAAAGATTATGAATATATAACATTTTATTAAGGATGAAAAAAATGAGTGAATTTTTATTTTATACGAGCGTAACCCTATTGATAATCATCGCGATTGCTTTTTCATTTGAAAAAGTCTTTGATAATAGAATTTTTCAGAAGTTATGCTTAAGTTTAGTTTTGATTATTGGAATTCTGTTGTTGGTTAGTCTTTTTATAGATAAACAAGATGGATTATCCGATCTACTTCGTAGTTTCTTCGTATTGATACTATGTATATTATTCCTGAATTTTATGTCACTAGTTAGTTTGAAGCGTGTAATCATTTGGGGAACCTTATGGACCTTAATTAGTGTTGTTTTATTAATAACTTCATAGAATAAATAAAGCATGTACTGACAAATTATATTAATAGAACAAATAGTAATTACTTTAGACATATAGAAGGAAACTATCTTTTTAATTTTCATTAAATAACTATAAATCAAAGTTATTACGACGTTGTTCTATTATTTAAAATTTTTTGACTATCTGTATGTGCCATATTTGTGAAAAAAGAGAAGTCGTTTTAATATCATTATGACCTAGTTGGTTACGAAGAAGTATAATGTTTCCGCCATTGCGTATAAAATTCACCGCAAAGCTATGACGAAGCTTGTGAGGACTAATGCCACTGCTCTGACTAAATGCAGCTGTATACTTATTAAAAATGTTTTGGATAGCTATACGAGACAACGGCTTTGTACTACCACCATAAACACTAACAAAAAGGGAAGTGCAACAAGGACAGTTATCGGTAGATACAGTTTTTCAGAAAATCAAGTTTTATCTCTTCTAAACAATAGAAAAAAGTAATATGGATGTTTTTAAAAGGATCAATATCTTATATTTATAATATATATAAAAATAGAAAACGGTAAGAAAATTCAGGAGGCAACATGTTATATATCAAAGGTGCATGTCTAGCAATCATTAATTTGGTTTTTGCAGTAGGTTTTTTTGTGGCTTTCAAACAAAGTAAAAAATGGTTTTATGAAAAATCAGGGTTAGATGCTATATTCATGCTTCCAAAACCTTTAGGTTATTATCTTTTCAAAATACTACTAGTATTAGGTATTGTTGGGATGATATTTGGTGCTTACATATTAGGATATTATAATCCTTCTCATGGGGTAGATTCTTGGAAAGTTTGGTAAAAATATATCGATTTTAAAAAATTGTTATTTATCAACTGGAAATAGGCAATGGTTTCTCCCAATATGAAAGTAAAAAATGTACTTTATTTATTGTCTATTCTTATAAGTGGGTGAGGTGATATTGTGAATTTTTTCTATTGGAATTTAGATAATAAAGGGAAATTTATTCGTTCGTTATGGTCAGGTGCGTTAGCTTTAATATTTTTATATCTGGTCGCTTGGTCTTATGCTGATAATTTTGTAATGAAAATTGGAATTCCGATTATTTTAACATTGCTATATGTTGTTGGTGTATTTTATCGATATCGTAAATGGAAAAACGGAAATTAAGTTTACTTATTAATTATTAGTCGCTCAAAAAAGATGTGTACTCGACTATAATATCGAATACGCTTCTTTTTTCATTAAAACAACAATTAAGTTTAACAGAGCCAAAAGGAATAGTCAGTCACGACTTAAATTCAATCAATGAGCTTCCGACTTATTGAGTATGACACTTGAAATTTTTTGACTACCTTATGATGGTCCAGAATATTTAATAAACGAAACTCTTTTGCCATTAAGGCTGAATGACAGTCATTATTGTTCCTCTTATACCTCCCTCATTTAAATTATTGGAATTTTAAAGGCAGTTGGATTGAGCTAATCCAACTACCTTTTGTAGATTCATTTTCAGTGAAAATGAAGATCGAAGGTCTTTATTTATTAAATTCATACCAAGGATTTAGATGAATAAGAACTTCGTCTACATCAGGATGCTTTTCCATAATGGTTTTCTTTATTTTGCGAATAATATCATGACCTTCTTGAATTGTTAATTCACCATGTACACCCACGCGAAGATCAATCAATACATAATGACCGTGTTCTCTCGCCCGGAGACGATCTATGCGTTTTACTTCTGGAATAGTTAGTATTAAACTCGTAAAGTTATCTAATCTCTCACGACTTACACTCTTTTCCATAAGTGTATCCATTGCTTCTATAATCATCCCATATGCAAGTTTAAAAACTAAGATGGTTACAATAATACCTGCGATTGGATCTCCGTAAGTAAGGATATGAATATGATAAAACTCTCCAACAAGTGCAAGCCCAATTCCCAATACAGCTGCTAATGAAGCATACACATCTGCAAGATGATCATATGCAGTCGCAATTAAACCTTTACTGTTCATTCTTTTACCAATTCTAATCGTATATACATATAAAATTTGCTTCCAGACTAGTGAAATAATAGCTGTTATGAAGGCGATAATACTTGCCTTTTCAGGTTCATGAAAGAATGCTGAAATAGACTCAAAGGCAATGTAAACTGCTGCTAGTAATAAAATAACGCCTACAAGGGCCGAACTTATTACTTCTGCTTTGCCGTGACCATAGGGGTGGTCTTCATCCGCAGGACGTTTTGAGATACGCATTGAAGTTAAAGCAGCTCCACTTGCAATAACATCACCAGCGTTATGATAACCGTCTGCAAGAAGAACTGGACTATTGAAGAGAGTACCTACGACAATCTTAAGAACCGTTAAAATAATATTACTTATTAAGCTAATCCAGCCAGCAATAATTGAACCATTTGAATTTGTGCCTTGCCCCATAATTTTGCACCTCCAATAAAATCTTTCCTATGAGCAACAAAAACCCTCGACTGGTTGGCACTGAGTATCGTTTTTGAGACAATAAGAAAACACCTTATTTTGCAGCCAGTTGACGGTATTGTACCGGCGACTGGCTGTTTAATTTCGTTTTAATCCGGATATTGTTATAATAATAAATGTATTCTTCGACCATATTTATTACGCGTGCATTTGTCGTGCGGTAAATTTCGTCGAGGTAGAACGTTTCAGACTTTAGCGAGGAGTGAAACGTTTCGATTGGGGAATTATCAACGGGCGTGCCTTTACAAGACATGCTCATGGTAATTCCCTTTTCTTTGATTGTTTTTTGATATACATAAGATGTATATACAGATCCTTGATCACTATGCAGAATGCAGCCCTCTGGTAAATTAGGTAATTGATTGAGCGTATCTAAAACAAAGGCTGTATCTTGCTTAGACCCAATGGTTTGTGCAATAATCTCGCCATTAAACAGATCTAATATACTTGAAAGATACATCATGGTTTGTCCAAAAGGCAAGTAGGTAATATCTGTTACGAGCTTCTCTAATGGTTTTGTTGCACTAAAATCGCGAGCTAATAAATTTGGAGCGATGTAAGCTGGTTGGCCCGTACGTTTACGTTTCTTTACTTTTACACGGCACTGCCAGTTATATTTTTGCATCACACGTTGCACCGTTTTCTCACTAATACCTATTAATGATTTTGTGATTTTTCGATAACCGTATCTAAATTTGTGTAGCTTGCACAAGTTACCAATTTGTTGGTCTCTAAGCTCCTTTGGTGTTTGCGTATGAACTTTTGCTTTCCAACGATAGTAAGACGAACGGCCAACTCCTAAATGAAGACAGATTTCACCAATTGACATACTTCCTTTTAACTCCTCCACTAATTGAACTACGACTCTTGAGACCACTTCCTCTCCAACTCTGTGTACTTTTTTAATACTTCAATCTGTTGTTTTAGATAACGATTTTCAGCTTGTAACTTTGCGGTTTCACTTCCATATTCAGGTCCTTTACCGAAGGTATATTGTTTACCCACTGGCTGTTCAAGCCGATGTAATTCGCCATTTCGATACCATTTCAACCATGTTTTTAATTGACTGTGATTACGAATATTCAACTCTTCTAATACTTGCTTTACAGGAATCCCAGCTAATCTCATCTCAATTGCCTTCATTTTAATTTCTACTGGATAACTGACTCTTGTCCCCATAGAAAAAACACCTCCGCGTTGGTTTTTAAAGGTAGAATACCCATTTTTTCAACGAAAGGTGTTTTTATTTGTCTCATATTTTTAGGTCAGTGCAGTTTCAGTCGAGGGTTTTTGTTTTTGAAATATATAGTTTTCGTGAATTTATAGTTTGAATCATAATTATCACTCACTATTCTTAGGCATTTTTTAATTTTAACACGATGTTTTTGGTGGAGCAATATGAATTTGTCGTATCATTTGTTCGCTTTTTATTATACGAGAAAGTTTCTATGAAAATGTATATGTAATAACAGCACTTTCTATATTATTTTATGTTCATATGCTGATGTTCTTATGGGCTAAATAGTCAAAAATTAGAGCTGAGTTATTCAATACATGTGCTGAAATGCTTAATGAAAAATCGTGTATTTTTAATTTGCCGTTTAATAACTTTATCTCATACACCATATCTTCTTATTAGAAAAGCCTTAATGCTCAAATGCATTAAGGCTTTTGAATGTGAATCTCTACTATTTCTTTTTGTTAGATGGTTGATTTTTGTTTTTTGCTGTAGCTTCAAAGTCACTAGCAAATTCTTCGTTTTGATTGGGGTTATTGTTATTGCTGTTGTAGTTATCGAAATTGATATTGCTGCTGTGGTTTTTTTCGTTTTTTGTCTTGTTGTTGTTCTTAGTCATGGATATTCACCTCCTAGAGACTAAGTTGCTCAGTAATAGAAGTTTTATTCTTAATGAATTTTTATAATTATAGAGGGAATTATGGAGTTATGGATTAGGAGGAGAAAATAATCTATTAATTGCTAAATCACTTGATGTAGCTTGCTTTACAGAACAATGTATCACTTCTTAAAGTAAACATCAGATGTATTGTTAGTATTTTCTTCATGTTTTTTATAAGAATATATACATGTAATTAAAGCGATGATATTAATAATAAGCATACCCAAATAATAATAATTGGAGGAACTATTATAAAAATAACCTGCATATCTTACACTGTTAATAAATAGTACAAGAAATAAAATCAAAAAAGCTTTACCACTCATCCTATCGTCTCCTTCTAAAAAATTTCAAAAATGTTATTCTTCTTAGAGTATGGTCTAGTCTCGAATAAGGTTTATATAATGTTTAATTGCTCTATATATTATAACAAATATTTACAATTTATTTCAGTCTTTTTTTGTGAAAGCATATATTATAGACTTAATGAACAAGGGGGTATGGGTATGGCTGGATTACAAAAGGGTGAAGTGTATTTAGTAGAGCCTCAGGAGAACTGGGGTCAGTCTTACGCTAGTGAGAAGGATAATTTGCAAGGTGTTTTAGAGGATTTAGTTGTTGATATTCAGCATATTGGAAGTACATCAATACCAGGCATTAAAGCGAAGCCACTTGTGGATATTCTTATAGGTTTAAAGAAGTTAGAAGATTTTCGAAAGTTTGATTTTCAACGGCTAAAGAAGTACGGTTTTTATCATTTAGCAAGGGTCAACATTGATGGCAAGGAAGTTATTGCAAAGTTTGAAAGTCTAGATCCACCTATTAAAACTCATGTTGTTCATGTAGTAGAGTATGCAGGGGAATGGTGGCACAAGCATATACTATTCCGAGATCGTCTAATATCGCACCCTGAATTAGCGAAAGAATATGAAGCGTTAAAAGTAAAGCTATCTAAAGAATACCCAAACAATGAAAATGCATATGCTAATGCAAAGTTAGGGTTTGTGGAAAACGTTATTACTAAGCAGTGAGTAGTTTTAGAGAGGTGTAAATAATGGATATTTCCATACTTAGGGAAGATTTATTAAGTCTTAGTGAGTTTATTTATTTAGATAAAAACCAATACTTGCGTGAAAAATGCCATAATTATGAAACATTAAATAAACTGTTACGTCACTTTGAAGAGGCTATAAAAACGATAGAACAATATTCAATTAATGAGCAGATTTTTTTATACGGTAATAGTGGTAATTTATATCGAATCGCTGGTGAAAGTGAGCAAGCCATTCAAATGCTTAAAAGAAGCTTTACTCTTGCTGAAGAGAGCAATCAAAAGAAATCAAAATTTGCAAATCTGATTCGTTTAGGAGAGGCCTTTAAATATGCTGGCCAATATGAAGATGCTTTAAAGTCATTTGACACAACTATTAGAGCATTAACACCTATAGATGATTGTGATTTATTAGATTTTGCGTTACAGCATAAAGGAAAGTGCTTAATGGAATTGGGGGAATGGGAGTTAGCACTTTCTCATTTTCATCAAGCATTATCCATTAGAAAGAGTAAAGGTGAGCCATCTCTAATTTACTCAACAGAATTAGCTATACAATTTTTAAAAGAAAAAAATGATAATCTATAAGCAATTAATTTGAGGACTCCGATAGTATAAAGTACGCAATGCTAAGGAAAAAAGGCAAATGTTATTTAGCTACAATTAAATAAAGATACTTAACTAACTATATTTAAGCATTCTTCTTTTCAGGAGGTATTATGAAAACTTATATTTATATGGTGAGACATGGTGAATCACCGAGAATGGACGGAAATGAAAGAACAAGAGGGTTAACTGATAAAGGGATATCCGACACTAGTAGAATAACTGAAATATTACAAGGAGAGGAAATCGAAGTTTTCGTTTCTAGCCCGTATCAACGAGCAATCCTAACTATAAAAGATTTGGCTAAATGTACAGGGAAAGAAATTATAGTATTTGAAGATCTTAAAGAAAGAGTTTTTTCTAATGAAGAACACCCAATACCCGATAAAGAATTATTCCCTTTGTTGGAGGAGTCGTTTTCCAATCCTAACTTTGCTTTGACTGGAGGGGAGTCTAACTCAGTTTGTCAGAATAGAGCGATGTTGGTATTGAAAGAATTATTAAATACCTATCAAGGACAGAAAGTAGTATTAGGCACTCATGGAAATATTATGACTTTGATGATGCAGTTTTTTGATAAACAGTACGATTTGAATTTTTTACTTCATACATCTAAACCTGATATTTACAAAATGGAATTCGAAGGTCAGGAATTGGTAGATGTTAAAAGATTGTGGAAGTGTTAACGGTTTGTTCTGAATGTTTACTTGCGGCGCTTTCATTATATGGTAACTTTAATTCAAATCTATACTATTGTTTTTTAATTTAGTTGTTTTCTATAAAATTGTTGTTTCTGCAAAACGCTTTCCGTTAATTTGTATTTATGTTAAAATTTCCATGCACATTAAATTGTCTTATTGGAGGATAAAAATGAACATAGAATTAACAAGGTTTAAGGTTAAAAAAGGTAAGACTGAAAGAGTTGATGAATGGTTAAGATTTTTGAATGATAATATGAAAGATGTTCTTGTCACCTTAGAAGGCGAAAAAATGTATGTAGAAACCATTTTTAGAGAACATCTAAACGGAAACGAGTTTCTATATTGGTATGCAGTTCAAGGTGAAGGTGGACAAGAAGTGGAGCAATCAGAACATTGGATAGATAAAAAGCATTTAGAATACTGGGATGAATGTATAGATGAAACCTTTAAACCAGTTGAAGTAAAGACTGAGGTGGTTATGATTCCAGAAAAAGTGAGAAATGCTATGGATTGATACATAATGCAATTGAACTGTTGAATTTTGACCTCTGTATAGAGGTCTTTTATTATCACTTCTCAGCATCTCAATCGTTGTATAATTTGACTTTTGATACGCTGAAATAAGCATTGGTTCTACAAGTAGTTAGGTGCTGTATCTGTACATAACAAAGAAAATGGGTGAATGTACGAAGCTATCAATTACTCCTGCTTTGATCGCCCTGTTCTTCTTTTACGAGCAATCATAATGCCAATACGATCTTGTGCTACAACAACAGCGACTTTGAGGTTGGGGAATTCTCAACCTTACATAGACTCACGAAAGAATGTTTTGTAACTTCCAACGTTACCTTGTAGTAGAATTATATTCCTCGATTATCACGTAACTCTATAATCGTTCCTTCTGGCGCTATTAATTTGCATAAATGACCATTTTCAACGTGATAAATGATTTCCCCATCTTTTTGAAGAAAGTTTGCATTTATCGATTGTAAATGTTCTACTTCATGCACAAGATCTTCAACCCAAAGACAAAAATGAACTATTCCTTCACTATTAGAATTTCCATTAGTAAGGACTTCATCGTGTTTACCCGTTTGAAGCTCAATATAAAAAGCACCTAGCTTTAGCCATGTATTAAATTGTCGACCTTGAAAATTAGGGGACTCTTGTACGAGTTCAAAACCCAAACCTTTTGTATAAAATTCAATTGTCTCTAAATATGTATTAGTTTGAATACATAAATGGTGTACAAATTTCTCTCTCATTGTATGAATTACTCCTTTTATAACCTACGCGTTTCGTAATTATTCAAATCTCAAACCAACTTTTAATAATCGATTATTCTTCCTCTTATTGCATCTCAAATGACAAATACATTATTAATGATTACTTTAATTCTTTTCATTTACGTCACCTCTGTCGTGAGGAGAATGTAAGAATTAGCAGTATGGAAAATGATTAATCTTTTTCAAAATGGATTCTTTAAATCTTTAATAAAAACTAACTATATCATTTAAAAGGATTTAATGTAAAATAAGTAAATGATAATAAATATTATTCTTATATTTCAATAAAAAGTAAATTTTTATATATTCTTTATAATGCCTATATAAAGTTGCAAATAGTGCAGTTAATGTTATTTTTTATTAGTATGTTGATTTGAGTATGTTTTGGAGGAGAAATTAATGAGTTTTAGAGTTATGGTGAAGATTATTTCAGTATTAATGATTATCTCCATGATTATTTTCACTATTAAAGCAAATTTCGTAGATAAAGATGATTCTGTTGGATTAGAAGAGTATCCTAGTGGTCTAATAGAAGATCAAACTAACGAAGTAGTGAATGGTAGTTTAGAAACTGATTTTGGACTTAAAATAAATGATGTTGCACCTGATTTTAAATTGAAAAATTTATCTGGCGAAACAGTAAAATTATCTGATTATAGAGGAAAAAAAATACTACTTAATTTTTGGGCATCATGGTGTCCACCTTGTATACAAGAAATGCCATATATGCAAGAGTACTACGAAAGGTATGGAGGTAAGTCTGACATGGAATTTCTTGCTGTAAATATGACTCGAAAGGAAGTAGGGGGTATAGGGAATATTGAAAAATTTATTGAGGAATACGAATTGACATTTCCTATTGTATTAGATGATAAAGGTAAAGTAATGGATTTATATAAAATTCGATCGTTTCCAACAACATATATAATAAATAAAGAGGGAAAAATAACTGATAAAACGACTGCTCCTTTAAATGATAAGAAAATTGAAGGTCTTATTAATAAGAGTAATTAAATATTTTAAAGTAAAAAGGTTTACTACCAGCGTTATTAACAATAAGTATAAACTGTTTTTTAAAAATGGAGGTATTTATTATGGAACTGAAAGAAAGCTCGTTCCCCATACTAGAAACTGATAGATTAATATTAAGAAAAGTAACAGCAGATGATGCGAGTAGTGTTTTGAAATATATGTCTGATAATGAAGTAGTGAAGCACATTGGATTAGATCCTTTTACCACAGTTGAGGATGCAAGGGATGAAATTTCATGGTATCAAACAATATTTGAAGAGGGCACAGGCATTAGGTGGGGAATTACTATGAAAGACCAAGACGAAGTAATTGGTAGCTGCGGCTTTCTTAACAAAATTCCTAAGCATTTTCGTATTGAAATTGGCACTGAATTGAGCAAAGACTATTGGGGACAAGGTATAGCTAGCGAAGCTTTTGAAGCGGTTATTAAATATGGATTTGAACAATTTAATTTACAAAGGATAGAAGCATTAATCGAACCTGATAATACCGCATCTCAAAAGTTAGCAGAAAAGCAAGGTTTTATAAGAGAAGGATTGCTAAGGAATTATGAATATACATGTGGTAAATTTGATGACTTATATATGTACTCGTTATTAAAACAAGATTTTGACAAGTAATCTATTTGGGATAATGAAAAAATTATCGCGGATTTTGTTGAGCCCTTTCCAAGTATGCGAATGCTCGAGGTCTGTTTTAATATAAAAAAAACAAATATTGAAAAATTCTAACTATTGTGGTAAGTTAATAATCAAATATGAGGTGAATTATATGTTGCAAACAAAAATGTTAAGTAACACTTCACAATTCCATCATCACATGTAGTCTTGCTATCCGATTTTTAAAATCGTACATAGGAAGACTATTTATATTGAACTGCATCGATAAAAGCAACTCCTTTTATCAGGTGCAGTTTTTTTATTTTCAAAAAAACAGGAGGAATGACAAATGAGAAAAATGGATTATCAAAATGTTAAAGGTACTCAAGATTATTTACCTGAAGCTGAAGTGATTAGAAGGAAAATTAGAAGAGCTCTAGAGGACACATTTATACAATACGGCTGTAAACCACTTGAAACACCAATTTTGAATTATACGGAGCTTATGGCTTCAAAATATGGTGGCGGTGCAGAAATATTAGAGGAAATGTATACATTATCTGACCGAGGTGAAAGAGATTTATCACTTCGTTATGATCTAACGATTCCTTTTGCAAAAGTTATTGCCATGAATCCCTCGATTAGAATGCCTTTTAAGCGCTATGAAATTGGTAAGGTTTTTAGAGATGGACCTATAAAGACAGGACGATTTCGTGAATTTACACAATGTGATGTAGATATTGTAGGAGTGGAATCTCAAATTGCTGAAGCAGAGCTGATGGAGATGGCACTTTCTTCCTTTAATAAGTTGGATTTGAAAATCTCCATACAATATAACAACCGAAAGTTATTATCCGGAATGTTAGAAATGTTTGAAGTACCATCTGAACAAATGAGTGCAGTGATTTTAGTACTGGATAAAATAGAGAAGGTCGGTGTTGAAGCGGTTAAGAAAGAGCTAAGTGAACTTGGATTATCGTTAACAGTAGTTGATTCCATTGAGCATTTTTTAATGCATGTCGAAAATACGACTATCAGTTATTTTGAGCCATTTATTAAAGTAAACGAAAATATTGAGCAAGGTATTAAGGAATTAACATCTCTCGAATCATTCTTGAAGTATTTGAAGATTTCGGAGCAATGTGTCTTTAATCCATTTTTAGCAAGAGGGTTGGAAATATATACAGGTACGATTTATGAACTGTTTTTAGTAGATCAAACAATTAAATCGAGCATTGGTAGTGGTGGGAGATATGACAATGCAATAGCAGGATTACTTGGAACAGATCAGTCTTTTTCAACTGTCGGTATATCTTTTGGATTAGATGTCATTTATACGGCCCTATCATTGAAAGATACAGCTGCATTAGAGCCTTCATTAATTGACTATTACATCATACCAATGAACACATTAAAGGAGTCATTATTGGTTGCAACGGAATTTAGACAACAGGGATACAATGTAGAGTTAGACATGAGCAATAAGAAAATTGGCAAAGCATTAGACCGTGCGAATAGTGAAGGCATTCGAAATGTAATTATAGTAGGTGAGAATGAAGTAGAGCGCAACCAAATAACGGTGAAAAATTTGGAGACAGGTGAAACGAAAGTAGAGCCATTTCAATTTTCAAGCTAAGAAGACTTTCTTCAAAAGGCTCCGTTCTGCTAGATTGCTTTTTCAGCAGATTATTAAGCATATTCGATTTTAAGTCGAATATGCTTAATTTTTCGTATGGAGAACAATCTAATATGGTTCTTAGAAATTAATGTGGTATAGAATGTAACTGAAAAATAATACTAAAATTAATATCCTTATACCTTTCCAACCCATACCCCCTGTTAAATCGGTTAAATTCCCAATACTTCCTCTGTTTAATGCATCGTGTATAAAACCAGTAGGATTATTTCTCAATTCACTTTGTCTTAAGCGTTCTCTTCTTTCTTTTTGTGTTTCTTTTAGATGCATATTCCCCGCTCACTTTTCTATAAGCCTTGTTATGATTTATTTCTGTTCTTGTAATGGTAACGATAATATAAATTATTTTCTAAAACTGCAGCAGAATAGGTAGAAGCTAAAAGACAACTAACTTGACTATAAAACAGAAAATAGATATGGTAGATAAATGATATCTATGATTAGGGGTGAATTATTAAGGTGAAATATTCGAAAGCAACAAATTACGCTCTTCATACCATGTTATATCTAGTCAATGTTACTCCTGAGAAACATGTAGGTGTTCAGCAACTTGCAACTCATCAAGATGTTTCAACTACGTATTTGTCAAAAATATTGACTAAGCTTGCTAAGGCGGGGATGGTTGAATCAGTTTCTGGTGCCAATGGTGGATATAAATTAAAACCTAATTGGGAAGACATATCTTTTTTAGATATTATTCAAGCCATTGAAGGTCCTACATCTTTATTTGACTATTGTTTACATCATGATCCAAACTGTTTGATTCAAAAAGTTATTGTTTCAGCAGAAGAAAAGATGTTGGATGAATTAAGAAATCAAAAAATTGTAGACATAGCTAATCAAATGACAGAGGCTCATTAAGCCCTGTTTTTTACACTAATCATAGCTATTAAAGAGTATTAATATCTGTAATTAAAAAAGAAAGGATGAAGAAAATGACTATTTTTGATTGTATTATTATTGGGGCAGGTCCTGCTGGATTAAGTGCCGGTTTAACATTAGGAAGAGCTAGAAGGAACATAGCAATATTTGATAACGGTACAAACAGAAACAGAGTGACACAGAAGTCACACGGATTCGTCACTCGAGATGGCATCAAGCCACAAGCGTTTAAAGAAATAGGATTAAATGAATTGAAAAATTATCAGTCGGTATCTTATTTCCAAAAAACAATTACTGAAATTATCAAAGATTCTAGTAATGAACGATTTATCGCAAAAACAGAAGATGACCAAGAATTTGTTGCAGAAAAAGTGATTTTAGCAGCAGGAATTCAAGAAGTGTTTTCCTTCCAAAGTGTACGCGAGTTTTATGGGAAAAGCCTCTTTAGTTGTCCATACTGTGATGGATGGGAGCTAAGGGATAAGTCATTAGTTGTCATGGCAGATGATGAAGCATATATAATGCATTTGACTAAACTAGTCTATAACTGGTCAACAGATTTAATTGTCTTAACTAACGGAGTAGAACTTTCTAAAGAAGGGGCTAGTGAATTACAAAAGCGTAATATTAAGGTTATAACGGAGCGAATTGATAAATTAATAGGCGATGGTGGTTATCTTCAAAAAATAGAATTTATATCAGGAAAAACGATATTAAGATCGGGTGGGTTTGTAGTACCTTCATTTTATCGACCAAATCAATTTGTTGAGCAATTAGAATGTAAAGTTCAAGAAAATGGAGTTGTACAGACGGATGGCTCGGGTCGCACCTCTCAAAAAAATGTCTATATTGCTGGTGAAACCGAAAAATCAGGCCCTACTTCTTTAATGTTTGCTGCTGCAGATGGCAGTAAAGCTGCATTTTCTGTAAATATTGATCTTATAAAGGAACGTTTTTGATTATATTTACAGTAAAAATATTTGGATTGAATATGAAGTGTATTTTTTACAACAATGTCAACGAAGGGGGGCTAATAATAAAGCAGGGAATATAAAAGTAGTTTTCTATATATTGCTTTTACAAAAGTAATCCTCAATCTTTCAAAGAATGAATAAGTTAATCTTATTTTTTCTTTTTAAGATTTTTTTATTAGGTCATTATTAACATATATAGTAAAATTAAAGTAAGTTTGGAAAAGTGGTTGGAGGGGTGTATATATGAGTATTATGTTCAAAGATTTCTATCAAGAAGAATTAACAATAGATGATATACAAACTGCAATGGCAAGTGGGGAAGTAACTTCTAAAGAGTTAACGATGTATTACCTTGATCGAATTGCAAAATATGATCAAGGTGGACCCAAGATTAATTCGATGCTTGAAATTAATCCAGAAGCAATTTTCATCGCGGAAGCATTAGATCATGAAAGAACTCATAAAGGGGTAAGGGGACCTTTGCACGGAATTCCAGTTGTTCTAAAGGACAATATTGAAACGAATGATTATATGCATACAAGTGCAGGAACACTAGCACTCGAAAATTACAGTAGTTCAACTGATGCTTTTTTAGTAGAGAAGCTACGTACAGCGGGGGCAGTTATTTTAGGCAAGGCGAATATGACGGAACTTGCGAATGCAATGTCAACAACAATGTGGGCTGGCTATAGTGCTAGAGGAGGGCAGGTTCTAAATCCATATGGTGACCCTAATCTATTTGTAGGTGGCTCTAGTTCAGGCTCAGCAGTAGCTGTAGCAGCAAACTTCTCAGTTTTAGCAGTAGGTACAGAAACAGATGGATCAATTCTTAGCCCAGCTACCCTTAATTCAGTTGTAGGTATTAAACCAACTGTTGGGCTAATAAGCAGGAAAGGAATTATTCCATTTACATATTCACAGGATACAGCTGGCCCCTTTGCTAGAACCGTAAAGGATGCAGCGATTCTGTTACAAGCAATGGTAGGTGTAGACGAGCAAGACCCAGCTACACATAAGATGATTGAAAGAAATATAGAGAATTATACGAGTTATTTAGATGTTGATGGTCTAAAGGGAGCTAGGATTGGAGTCTTTACACATGGTTCTGACGGATTTTATAACTCAGATGAATATGATGGAGAATTATTTGAAAATGCAGTTCAAATAATACATGATCAAGGTGCAACAGTAGTGAAAGATATTGATATCCCAGCTTTTCATAGAGAACGAAACGGTGCCGTTCTTATATATGAACTGAAGCATAGTTTGGACAATTATTTATCTAATCTACCTCCGCAGCAACCAGTACACTCTTTTAGTGAATTAATACAGTTCAATAAAGACCATGCAGATCGAGCATTAAAGAATGGCCAAGATAGATTGGAGCAGCGTGAACATCTGTCGAATACCTTAAGTAGCCCAGAATATTTAACTGCACGATTAGAAGATATCTATTTTTCTGAACAACAAGGAATTGGCTATGCATTAAAGAAATACAAATTAGATGCAGTTCTATTTCCATCATATTTAGGCTCTACTGTTTCAGCAAAAGCAGGTTATCCAACAATTGCAGTACCAGCAGGATACATGGGATCAGGAAGACCATTCGGCATCACATTTGCAAGTACATCGTTTAATGAAGGAACATTGATCAAACTTGCCTATGCCTTTGAACAAGCGACAAAACATAGGAAAGCCCCAAATATTTTAGATAGTAAAAAAATACAATCGTAATAATTTATAGAGAGAGGTGATAATTTGATCATAGAGATTGTTTCAAAAAACATCCAACCTTCTATTAGGGAATTGTTATCATATGCCACATCTATCGAAAAAGTTGATCAAGCGTATTTAAAATATATAGAATCTCAAAACCAACAATTGTTTGGGTACGAAAATGAAAAAGAAATAGTAGGATGTATTGGTGTCGAATTCAAAACCGATAATTGTGAAATAGTGCATATTGCAGTATCTCCTAAAGAAAGAGGTAAGGGAATCGGTAGCAAAATGATCAAATTCATCTATGAGAAATATTCACTAAGTTATATTACTGCCGAAACTGATAAAGAGGCAGTGGAGTTTTACAGGAACTTAGGCTTTAAGATAACTTCATTAGGAGAAAAGTATCCAGGAGTAGAAAGATTTTCTTGTGAACATAGAAGATAATCATTTCAGTTTTGAGAGAGGCATTAGCCGAATTTTAATTATGGAGGGATTTCAATGGAATTATTGTTTCGCTATAACTGGTTAGTAAGAGAAGAATGGTACGGCTGGTGCGAAGAGTTAACTGAGGAAGAACTTCTACATAACCATACTGGAGGAGTAGGTAGTATATTACAAACACTCTTTCATATAGTTGATGTGGAGTGGAGCTGGATACGCCTTTTACAAGGGAAGGAGGATTTTCAAGAGAATTTTGATGATTATAACAACCTTAGTAGGGTTCGAGAGTTAGATGCTAGATATTCTAAAGAAGTAGAGGACTTTGTAACCAACTGGGATGAAAGCATGGAAAATAATTTGTTTTACGATTTCCAAGCAGATGGTAGCCATTTAACAGATTCTTGGGGTGAAGTAATGCGACATATTATCGCTCATGAAATTCATCATATCGGTCAATTATCTGTTTGGGCTAGAGAAATAGGTAAAAAACCTGTATCAGCAAACTTTATCGGTAAGGGGCTCGGCACACTTTCAAGTCAATAGCACATTGATAAGGGGGCCATATATTGCAGGGACCACAAACAGTAGACAAAATAAATACGAGCATAAGTAATTTATCAAATCCTCTTATGGAAGATACTTGTAGTAAACATGCATAAAGTTTTAAAAGACTCAAATTATATAGGTGTCCAAAAGTTGAAGAATAATTTTAAAATAGAAGTTTGATTCCTTATATCAAAACACTCAGTTAATGAGTATTACTTAGAAACAAGCTGTTCTTAGCTTTAGCTCTCTCCTGTTGGTAGAGGGTTTTTTTGTACAAAAAAGCGAAACTGAATCGTAGTAAGCAGTAAATTAAAGAAGTATCAAGGAACAATTAAAGGTCCTTGATACTTCTTTTTTTAAATTTTATATAAAGGGATTATATCATTAATTATAATGTGGAAAATTTGGTTCCACTGGAGGTGCTATAGGAAGCATTCCAAGCGTTTGTTGCTTCCCTTTTATGCTGCTTTCTTTTGTTTTTGATCTAAAAGATGACTAAAGAAAGTTAGGAGACTAGCACAGACTGCAACTATCCCACCAACCCATGTTACATTCAATAAATTCCCTTGATGGTATACAATTCCGCCTAATGCAGAACCAAAAGCGATACCTACGTTGCTTGCAACTGGCATAAGTGAAGCAGCGAGTCCTGTTGCTTTTGGCTGATAAATTCCAGCGAGGTCTATTAAATAAAGCTGAGTAGATGTTGTTAAGAGGATGGCCATTAATGACATCAATCCAATGTTTGCCAGTCCTAAAATAAAATGATTTGTAGTCCAAAATAAACTTGTCAGAACAACTGCCTGCATGAGAAAAACAAACCGAAGGCGACCGATGGCATTGTGGCTGGCAATTTTACCGGCAAGGATATTGCTGAAAATCGAGATAAATCCGTAACCAAATAAGACTAAACTAATTGAATGATTTGGTACTTCCATTCCCTTCAAGATAGGAACAAGGTACGTAAAAACGGCATAAGTTGCGCCAAATCCGAGAGCAGGAATGAAAAAAGCCATCAAAATTCTTGGATTGGTTATTAAAGAAAACTGATCTCGTATTGAACTGCGTATTTGGCTGAGTCTATTAGGCAAGACAAGAAAGGATGCCAAAAAAGCTAATCCTCCTAGGAAAGTAGTTAACATGAAAGTAGCATTCCAACCGTACGATTCGGCGATGACAATACCAATTGGCACTCCAACGACATTTGCAAGTGTGAAACCACCGAAAACGAAAGATATAGCAAGTCCGCGCTTTTTAATCGGCATGGTTTCACTTGCAACAATCATGGCTAGAGAGATTAATACTCCTGTTACAATCGCTGTCAGAGATCGAAGTACAAGGAGCATGATGTAGCTCGTCGAGATTACACACAAAGCATTTAGAACGATAAAAGATCCTATCAAAAACAACATCCACTTACGCTTTGGAAAATGACTTGTTGCTGACATCACTAGTGGTGTGGAGATGGCAAACGTAATTGCAAACGCAGAAACGAGTGTGCCTGCTTTTGCATTTGTTATATGAAGGCTCGAGGAAATATCGGTTAAGATTCCGACGATAACAAATTCGCTTGTTCCGAGAACAAATGTTAATAAAGAAAGTGTTAAGATGAGCAACCAATGTCGCTTGGTTAATTTTGTTGGGTGCATAAGTACCTCTTTTCTTAGATGAATGTAAATTTGTCACATAGATAAACATCATACCATAAAATATTTTTGCGAGAAAAACACTTTCTTATGAAACAGAGGTTAATGTTAATGGGATTCTTTAGTTCATCTAACAGATGATATGTCACAAAATGATGTATTGAAACTGATTTTAAATCAACTGCAAGCGTAATTATTCTAAGTGATCTGAAATACTAATTTGCTTAATCAGCTATCAGGGTGCTTTAGTAGAAGATCATAAAGCTGATCAGATGGCTCTTTTCTTATTTAACTAAACGGGCAGGTTAGTTGAAGATGAATTTATTTTACAAATACATACAAAAGAACGTATGTTTGTGTTATAATTCGGTTGATAATACTGACAAGGGTGATAATTATGAAAATACAGAACATTAACATTGAAGAACGAATGAAACATTATAATGTCCAAGGTTTAAGTATCACTTTGCTTGAGGGCGGTGAAATGAGTAGAACAGAAAATTACGGCTTATTAGAAGCGGAAAGCAATAGAATTATAAATGAAGATTCTATTTTTAGTGCGTGTTCAATTAGTAAGTTCTTAACAGGAATACTTGCTATGAAGCTAGTAGTGGAAGGACTTCTTAAGCTAGATGATGATGTGAATAAAAGTCTTGTATCGTGGAAAGTACCAGAAAATGATTTTACTAAAAATAAAAAAGTGACATTGAGGAACTTACTAAGTCATCAATCTGGAATTAAAGACCCTGAAGGTAGTTTTCCTGAACTGAATTCGAAAATAGGAGCGCCTTCGATGGTTGAATTGTTAGAGGGGCAAACTCCTTATTGTAAGGCTCCAATTGACGTGAAGTGTGAACCAGAAAGTGAATTCCATTATTCGGATGCAGGTTTTTGTATCATTCAGCAACTGATAGAAGATGTTACTGAAAAACCGTTTCATCAAGTTATGAAGGAGCAAATATTTGAACCATTAGGAATAACAAATAGCCAATTCAATACAACAATGTTGGAAATGGATAAACAAAATTTTTGTTGTGGTCACAATAAAAACGGTGAATTAGTAGTTGGAAAATATCCTATATATCCTTATCCAGCGGCTTCTGGATTATGGACAACTTCTCTGGATTTAGCTGAATTAGTTCTTGAGTTAGTGAATGCTGTAAAAGGAGAAAGTAAGGTTGGCATTACGGGGAGTTTAGCAAAAGAAATGATAACTCCACAAAGAGGTAAAAGTTGGACTGGATTAGGTGTTTTTCTTGAAGGGTCTGAAAAAGAACTAGAAATTACATCACTCGGCTGGGGAGTTGGTTTTCAATGTATAATGGTGGCATTTCCATATTTAGAGAAAGGTGCGGTCATAATGACGAATACAGAATTGGGTGTTCATCAAATGGAAGGTATTATAGGAGAAATATATAAATCTCTTTTGTCTTCTTAGGGGGTAATATGCAGATAACCTTAGCAAATCCAACTCATATAACTGAAGTTGTGTCGTTCTTCTACGAAAATATAGACCGCAATAACAGTGCAGTTTATTCTGAAGAGTTTTTATGTCCTCTTGGAATTAAAGCAGCCATAAGAAGAAAGCAAATGATAGTGGCAACAGTAGAAGGTCAAGTAGTAGGGGCTTTTAGGTTTTACAGAAAAAAAACACAAGACAAAATATCTTTATACCAATTTGCGATTAGTGAAATTTATCGCGGTCAAGGGCTATTAAAAAAGATGTTAAAAACGATAAATGATTTACCTATCGTTTCCCTATGTCCGACTGATTCCTATTTTAATGATTATTATTATAAATCAGGATGGGATTTACAAGAACAAAATGAGGAATTTAATGTGTGGATTTTCAATGACTGAACACGGTTTTCCTTTTATCTAATAAGTAGTATAGTCATTAACTTTTTCAACTAAGGGAGCGGTATATTGGAAGAAGGAAATAATTATAGGAGAAATAATAAAACAAATAGAAGTAGTTATTTAGAGAAAAGGAGGGATTTCTTTGGAAGATTTTCAAATGGTTGAGCTAGATACCAAAATTCTCGAAGGAAGGGGGAGTTTTTGTCTTAGAAGTAAAAAAAAATCACTAGGATACATAAATAAAAATAAGTGGCTAAACGAAAGTTTCGAGAAAGGTTTAAAGTATATTCAATTAATAGAAAATAAAAAACAAGTAGGTTTTATTGAATATACTGATGCTGAGTTTTCCTCTAGGGTGGTCCACGCTAATAATTATTTGGTAATCCATTGTCTATGGGTGAGTCAAACTGGAAAAGGATACGGGACTAAACTGATTAATAAATGTCTTCAAGATGCAAAAAGCAATTCTAAGCGAGGTGTAGTAGTGGTTACAAATCCTGAAACTTCTTGGACACCAAGTAAGGATATCTTTTTAAAGAATCAATTTAAATTGGTAGATACAGCACCTTATAATTTTGAATTACTTGTTTGTCAGTTTGAAAATAGCACATTACTACCTGTCTTTCCTACGAATTGGGATGAAAGAATTAATAAATTCGAAAACCTTACTATACTACGCTCCTTTCAATGTCCTTACGTAGAAGTCGCAACTGAAAATATAATTATGGGTGCAAATAAATTGGGTGTAGATGTCAAAATCATTGATTTAAAAAACAGAAAAGAACTAATGGAGTTATCCCCAACTCCTTATGGAATATTTTCAGTCGTTTTCAAGCGGAAACTTATCTCATTTCACAGATTAACCGTCCATTCGGTAATGAAACAGTTGAAAGAGCTTATGTAATTATGAGATTGTGAAGGTCTTTTGGCGAAGTGTAATCATCGTTTGAATCATATAAAAAAATTTTTTTCGTAGTTTATTGTTCCTTCTTTTGTTAATTTTGTCTCTGTAAAACGTAAACGGGGCCATAGTAAAAGATTACTGAGCTGGATAGACTGCTCTTTTTATTGTGGAAATAATAATGTAAAGAATATAATTTAATTGGGTGATTAAAAGTGACTATACAACATAAAAAGATACTCGATTTCAATGAAAGTCGTAGACTGTTCAATAAATATCAACGTAAAAATACACCAAGCGTAATCTTTATTGCAGGGTTAGGTGATAGCCATGAAACATGGAAAAAGATCCAAGACCGAATATCGGATGAAACGTCAACCTTGTCCTATGACAGGGCGGGTATTGGCAGGAGTCAAGACGTAGCATTCCCGCGGACTTGCTGTGATCTTGTCGAGGAGCTCTCCGAATTGTTGCAAGAGCTTGATGTGGAGAAGCCTTATATATTGGTAGGACATTCTTTTGGAGGGTTGGTCGCCAGATTGTATACCAGTCTTTATCCGCTGGATATCTGTGGTTTGGTTTTGGTTGACGCTGCACCGGAATATAAAGAACTTGCCTATGAAAAGGCTCTACCAGAAAATCTACTTGCAGGAAATAGGGAATATTTCGAGAATCCTATGTTGAATAGTGAGAAGATTGATAAAATACAGAGTTATAAGCAAATTGTTGAACATTCAAGACAAAGTGACATCCCTCTCTCAATTATTACAAGAGGTTTACCCGATAATGGTGAAGGCGGATGGCCCTCTCAAGAAATATTAGAAATTGAACAAAGTCTACAAGCAGAATTCCAATTGCTTTCAACGTCAAGTAAGTTCCGGATTGCTAGTCACAGTGGACATTATATACATCATGACGAGCCTGATATTGTGATAGAAGAGATTTTATTAATGTTAAAGGGGATGGGAAAGTGAGCAATATAAGATTGGAATTTATGGCATATTTGTAAAAAATGATGAGGAATAATACCAACTTCGTTAAGGTGAGCAGATGAGGGATTTGTAACTTTAATGTTGCAATATATCGGCGATCCTGAGCCAGAATTAAGCGATGGCTATGTTTTTGAAGATGAACCTTATGTTAAATATATCTATTATATATTCTAATAATTCCATATACCCTATTAAACTAACGGTGTGCTTTAGAAGATCTTGGAGCTGTGTTTAAGAAAAATCTTTATAAAGGTAACTGGTGTATAATTGGAATATAGGAGAGGTGAATAGATGGTTGACGTAATTGGTTATGTAGTAATTATGTTATTAATTATCGGTTTCGCATATGGTTTAGTTAGACAAGTTCAACATACCTTGACTATCCAAAAAACTAATAGACCAGATGTATCTAATTACAGAAAGTTGTTATTCGGCAATTATTTAACGTGTGTTTCATTTTTGGGTTTTCTCGTTTCATATATATTAAATGTTTTAGTTACGATGCAAATTATCAAGTTAAATTTACTTACAAGTTATAATACTGGTTTTAGTTGTTTTGCTTTTTTACTGATTCTTTTAATTGCTAAATTCGGAGTTATTCCTAAAAATCGGAAACGAAACGAATTATTAAATTGATAAAAGGTTAGATTATCTTTTATTAATTTTACTCTTAAACTAGCGGGTGCGTTGATCCAAGAAGGATTAACGCTTTTTTTGTTGAACGTATTGTACTAACGGCGCAGTTTAGTCGAAGAAGGAACAGATTAGAAAATCTTATGGAACTTCATAATATTATTCAATTTTCATTATAAATATATAATGGTAAAATTTAGAATAAAAGTATGGAAGGGAGTTTTAAAAATGAAAGCTGTAATCCAAAGGGAATTTGGCGATGCAAGTGTACTTACATACTCGGATATTGAAATACCCAAAATGGGAGATAAAGAATGTTTAATTAAAGCAGCGTTTATGAGTGTGAATTATGCAGATATTAAAACACGCATTGGAAATAAAGGAAAAGGAATTTTTCCTTTAATATTAGGCTTAGATGCTGCAGGGACAATTGAAAAAGCTGCCTTAGATTCGCCTTTTTCAATAGGAGATCGTGTGATTGCTTTTCCTAAAGGGGGTTCTTATGCAGAATATGTCATCGCAAATGAAAAATTAGTTTTTAAAATTCCAGACAGTCTATCATTTGAGCAGGCTGCAGCAATGCCAACAGTAGCAATCTTATCTTATATGCTCTTACATGAAATTGGACAAATACAAAAAACAGATACCATTGTTATACATAGTGCTGCTGGTGGAGTTGGTTCGATGCTTGTTCAATTAGCGAAATTATTTGGAGTAAAAAAAATTATTGGAACTGTTGGCAAGATAGATAAAGAAAATTATGTAAAGAAACTAGGGGCTGATGTTGTATGTACTTATGATACATTTACAGAGGAAGTTTTAAAGCAAACAAATAATCAAGGTGCAAATATTATCTTTGATTCAGTTGCTGGTGATGTTACAAGAAATAGTTTAGATTGCTTAGTTTTATATGGCACACTTGTTCAATTTGGTAATAGTAGTGGTCAAGCTGGTACTTTTAAAACAAGTGATGTTCATAGTAGCTGTAGAAATGTTAAAGGATTTAGCTTAGGCACAACGAGAAAACATGATCCAGTACGATTAGCACCTTTTGCAAAAAAAGTTATAGAACTATTTGAGTCAAAACAGATTACCCTTCCGATAGCACAAGTATTTAATTTAAGCGATGCAGCAGAAGCACATAAATTAATTGAAAGTCGTAATTATGAAGGGAAAGTCTTACTTAAAGTTTAACGAATAGACTTTATCATAATAATTTTCTTGAACTAACTTGTGTTCAACAATCGGGCCATTTAACGGAATAAATCACCCTTTCCTTAAGAAACGGTTAGATTTACGAGAGAAAGTAAGAAACGCCAAGTAAATTAAAAAGAAAATAAGAGAAGTTTAATGGAAAGGAAGGGGATTATGGAACAGTGGCTTGATGTTCAAACACTTATCTGGTTATTTCCAATTATGTTTATCCTTCATGATTTTGAAGAAATTATTATGGTTGAGAGGTGGATGAAGAGAAATTCAACTATGATATACGACATATTGCCGGAAAGAATTGCAGATAGAGTCATTAAACAATTTTCTATGTCAACAGCCCAGTTTGCAGTTGCCGTATTAGTTTTATTTCTATTCGTAAGTAGTTCAACCGTTATGGCAAATCAATATGTGATTCAAGGATTACTTGGTAATATTTATATTTTCACCATTATTACATTGGTTTTTTTTCTACACTCTTTTACTCATATTGGTCAATCTATCATTCTTCGTTCCGTTACGCCGGGTGCATTTACTTCGTTGATTGTTATCATTCCATACAGTTTAATTTTATATCGTACATTATTAGTGAATAAAGTAATTACATGGGAAATTATTTCTCTATGCTTACCTTTTTGTCTCTTAATTATCCCAGTTGCTTTGCTTGCTCATTGGATTGGAAAAAAAGTAGTCTAGAAATCTAATATGCTAATTTTTACGAACGGGTGCGTTAATCCAAGAAGGATTACGCTCTTTTTGTAGTACTTATTGTACTAAAGCCCCGTTAGTACAAACTGTTGAGCTGTCCAGACAGCTCTTTCTTACCTCCAGTCAAGTACTTTTGAAAGAATTTTATTAGAATAGATGATTTTGATTTAGGTGGTAGGGGTACCCCTACCACCTAAATCAAAATTGTGCATATCAAAAAGACCCTAACGAAATATCGTTTTTTCGCAAGGTCCAAATATGATATGGTTAATGTAACCGATTACGAATAGGTTGATGCTGTTTCGTAGTCATAGGTTATTTCGTGTGTAATAAGGTGAAATGCCACTTTCAAGAACTTATTCATACACGCTATGGACGCAACTTTATGAGGTTTCCTCTGAGGTTGCGTTTTTAATTTGTCGTAATACTCCACAAGATGGTTCTTTGTCTTTTGGCGAAGTGTAATCATCGTTTGAACCATATAAAACAGAATTTTTCGTAGCTTATTGTTTCCTCTTTTGTTAATTTTGTCTCTGTAAAACGTGTTGCCCGATTGATAACGCATAATATCAATTCCTACATAGGCATTTAACTGTTTGTGATTCTTAAATCGATAAATGTCACCTAATTCACCAATAAGTCGCCCTGCTGTTGCTTCACTGATACGAAGATGCTTTTTTTATTTGTCTATACTTTTGGGGTCAGTCCCATTGAAGCAATGCATATAATCAAAAAAGTACAGACTCTCCAAGGAGAGAAGTCTGTCCAAAATCAGATACAGCATTCATACCCTTTTCAGTCCCGCCTCTTAAAACCGGTTTCCAGTAGGAAGCTCTGGCCTTTAATTTTCGTTTCATTTTTGCAACAGAACCAAAATCGCAATGAGTGTATTAGGGGGTACAAGGTTCTAGTGCAAAAAAGGGTACAGTTCAAATGGAAAGTTTCTAGTTTCATTCTGCTAATAGCACACTATTCCGATCCATTGGAATCTTTATACAATCTTTATTTTATCTTTCGTTTTATTTAATAAATAGTATCTATAATGAGTTGTATACTCTATATGGATTTTTGAATAAGTATAAGGATGTCGGTTTTTTCTAATAAAAGTTCGTGAAGGGTAGTATTTTGAAAAGGATGTGTTGAATTTGTTTAAAAAAACATTAGCACTCACAATGACTGTGGGTATCCTAGGAACACCTTTGGGAGAAGTAATGGCAGAGAGTACACATGCAAATTCTCCTCAGAATCAGGAGCAAATTCGTCAGGTGAAAGAAGTGGTGGGTAAACCAGCAAAGGGAAAGGGAAAAGGGGGGTTAGGAGATATAAGAGAACTTTCTATTACACAAGCCAACAATCAGTATTATTTACAAGATACAACACGTGGAGCAAAGATTATAACCATGGATGGACAGAATCGTGATGATACTGCCCCTATCATATGGCGTGATGCTGATAATAAATTTTTTGATACAAAAGATGCGATTGCAGTAGATGCACATCACTATATGGGAGTCGTGTATGATTATTTTAAAGAAAAACACGGAAGAAATTCTTATAATGGGAAAGGAGGAACAATATACTTATATGTGCGTATGGGAGATTTCGCTGATGCTGCAGGGGGCTCAGGTGAAATGATTTTTGGAAATGGGAATAAGGATAATGGCATTGAGACACGAGGATTTTCAAGCTCTTTAGATTTAGTGGGACATGAATTTACGCATGGTATCATCCAGAATACCTCTAACTTAAAATATCAAGATGAACCTGGTGCCTTAAATGAAGGAGTTGCCGATTTATTTGGTACACTCATCGAATATGATTATTACAAAAAATCTAAGAGCAAAAGAAAACCGAATTGGACTCTATCAGAAGATGTATATGTAGATGGGAAGTCGGTTAGCCGCTCCATGAAAGATCCAAGCTCTGTACCTTTACTTAATGCTTTACGTAAAGAATATTTGATTGATTATGAAGGAAAACAACATACTCAATACCCGGACCATTATTCTAAATTATACAAAGGTATCGAAGATCATGGTGGCGTTCATTTTAATAGTAGTATTATAAACAAAGCTTCGTATTTACTCTCCGAAGGGGGAACTCATTACGGTACTCATGTCCAAGACATTGGGCAGGAAAAGACAGGAAAGATTTACTATCTTGCAGCCACAGAATTCTTCAAGGAAGATACGAATTTTAAAGACGCACGTGTAGCCTTAGAAAAGGCGGCAGCACAACTATATGGACAGAATTCAAAAGAAGTCAAAGCTGTACAAGCTGCATACACTGCTGTAGGAATCCACTAATATAACCTGGTTGGTTCGGCTGCCACACAGGCCCTATCCATCAACTTAAGAAATTTTACTGCTCTTAAGTTTAAAAATAAGGAGAATGTATATGAAAATCAAGAAAAAAATTTTACCAGTTATCCTAGCACTCGGTACAATGGTTACTGGAAGTACAGTAATTTTAGATTCAACAGTTCAAGCGGCTACAAAACCTGTAGTACAAAAAAATATCCAAAAGGTCTTAGATTTTAATCGTTCGGCCGATAAACCTCTTGCTACTGCTTGGGGAAACAAATTCTATAATAAGTGGATTCCAAACGTTAGTAGTGCAGAGAAAAAAGAGTTCGTGTCATATACGGATCTAGGCTATTTTCATTTAAATGCTTATCTTCAGGAGATTAAAGGTCAATTATCAGGAAAAGATATTAAAATGGAAAAAAAAATAAAGCGTTTAGATCGAGCTTTTAGTGTGTCCAGTGTACCTGATAACATAGTGGTATATCGTAGGAGTAATGAAAGTGCGTTTGGCTTAGAGAAAGGTACGCTCATAAAAGATAATAAACTGAATAAACAAGAATTTTCTAAATTTAAAAATAAATTATTAGGGAAATATCAAACAGATTATACGTATATGAGTACATCTATTCTTAAAGATGCTTCAGAAAGCTTTAGTGGACGACCTATTTTGATTCGTCTAAAGGTACCTAAGGGAAATCATGGAGCATATCTTGCTCCGTTAAGCCCATCCCCATGGGAAATGGGGATGTTGTTGCCGAGAAATACGACCTATAAAGTTAATGGTATTTCATACGCTAAAAATGGAAATAGCAATTATATACTAGTTGATGCTTCTATCATAAAAGCTAAATTTAATTGAATCTATAATATAGTTCTGTTGTGAAGTTTTTGAAATTAAAATAAAATTTCACAGATAACGAGGGAGGTTAGTTGAATAAATCGAAAAAATAATAAAGACCAGGTAACCGCTTGTCGGTTATACTGGTCTCTTTTGATTCACCTGCCAGGGGGCGTAAGGATCTGCGAAATAACAAATACCCCCATTCTATGGTTAGGCGCTCTGTAAGTACCCCTTCTGAAGTATTGAGCTAGCATACTATTAAAAAATCGTTTATCTAAGTTATATCAACCATAAAAAGAAGAGCAGTACTTTTGTTCTCGTTCTGCTCTTCTGGAAATAAGTACTCTCGAATATTATATTTTCAAATTTTCTTCCTGATTTTTAACTTCTTTAATGAAATAATCAAAAAAAGCAGATTCTATTAAGAGACCGTTTTTATAAAGTTCAACCATACAGTTGCTCAATTCCAGCGATTCATCTGAACCACTTTGAAAACGGACAGCATTACTAAGTGAGGTTGCTAGTCTTTGGGCAGATTCCGCCATACCATATTGATCAATAGGTTTAATAGAGTCTTCTGGAATGTCGGTAAGTAACATATCACCATCATCAAAAGGCTTAATGGAATACGTATTCTTTCTAACACTGTAGTCCCAAATAATAGCTCGTTGTCCTTTGTATATTACTCGTTGATTTAGATCAAACTTCATTCTAAGTCCACCTCCTAATATCTATATTAACCCTTTTAACCAATATATTACAAATTGGATGGTTTCAAGAATAAGAGTATTTAGTGAATTTTATATGTAGGTGTAATTCTACAAGGTTAGGGAAATGAATATGATAAACTGAAGTGAATCTATTATTCAGCATTTGTTAAACAAGAAAAATAGCAATTGCAATTTCCAATCATAAGTTATGAAAAAAAAAGGATAATAAAATGAGAAAATTCTTAACATCGATATATGCTCTACTAATTTATTTAACTTTAGCAATTTTAGTAATTTTTATTGGATTATTAGCTGTGGCGGATGAACCAATTGTTATTCCGGTAAATTTATCAACAAAGGTTGTCTTCTCACTTTTATTTGCTTGTATTTTACTGATAACTGGCATTATAAATGAGTAAAGTATTTTAAACATATTCGTTTTAAAATAGTCATTTTTTTAATTAGTTTAATAATAGCTGTTGTTACTATTTCAATTATCTTTACATGAGAATAGAATCAATGAATGTTCTAAAAGTAGAGATTTGCATATAATTTCAGTGAGGGTAGATTGAATGACTGGAGGTAATTTTATCAAAAACTCGGTTATAATTTATACTACTGTATGGATCTATGCAATAACGATAATTGTACATATTATATTACTCCAATTTGTAAATGCACGTGATTTTTTAGGGTTAACGATGTTAATACCTTTGCTATCGGTAATATTATTTCAATTACTAATTAAAAAAATGAAGATAAGACATACTTTTGCGATATTTAAACCCAAAAATACCTCAATTTTAATAGCCATTTTTTTACCGATATTATTAGCTTTAGGGTTACAGCAATTTTTTTTCTCTATTTATCAAGAACATTTTCTATTCATTGAATATAAGGAACTTCTACCTTTAATAATTATCGCATTAACTATTAGTAGCTTTTCCGCTTTGCTTGAAGAAATTATTTGGCGTGGCAATTATCACTATTATTTGGGTCAAAATTATACTCTGTTGAAAACTGCAAGTATACAAGGTGCCGTTTGGTCATTATGGCATTTACCCATTGCACTTTTCTATAAACCTTATACTAACTTACTAATAGCAATTCCCAATTACCTTATACTAATGTTTACACTTTCTTGCATCCTTACGCTTGTAAGAGAAAAAGGGAAATCTATTATTCCGGTTGCGATTTTTCATGGTATGCTTAATGTATTTTACTTGAGTGATGGTATACAAATGACTGCATCTGTAGAGTTACAAGAGATAATCAAGTGTATATTGCTTCTCTTAATTGGAACTATTATATTTATATTTTCGAAACCAAGTTTAATGAAAAAATCTGGTTAAATAATCGATAATTGATCAATTATAAGGACTATACTAGATTCACAAAAATTATTTTCCTGAGTTTAAAGAATTTGGTGACCATACACCGACACTTTTTGTCCGATTTTGAACAGAAAGTGCCGGTGTTTTTTTGTATTTCTCTTATTCTTCATTTAATAGCTTCAAGATACGTTTCAAATTCACCACAAATGTTGTTGTAGCTCCTTGGAATTCCAGGCCAAATAAACCCGCCGATTTTGCCGTATTGTAGCACGCAGATTTTAACTCACTATTCTTCTCTTCAATTTAATTGCGCTTTTTCACGAAGTCTTTAAATTTTCCGTTTCTTGAAAAGCTGCTTGCTCTTCATGTTCGGTTGATTTTATTGAAACGGAATACGTTTTGCTTTTGGCACTGTCTTTATAATAGCATCTTGTAATGGACTGACCTTACATTTTCTATGTCAAAGTAATACGTTTGTGTTTGATATTTACATATGTCTTATTTATTCGTTCTCGCTTAGTCCTTTCATTATAAGAGTTAGGTAAGAATCGGAAAGAATGAAAAACTCGAAAAAAAGATAAACTAGTTGATTGGAGTGCAGGCGGCGACTCCTCGGGGAACCAGCGAACATTTTGAGACCCCGCAGGAGCGTTAGCGACGAGGAGGCTCAAGGTTCGCCCCCAGGAAAGCGTCCGCCGGAACGGAAATTAACGGCTTCGAAGAAAAAGCCATGGCCAGAAACGATTAATCGTTCCGCCATGGCTAAAATTTATTTTATGGACTTTTTCAGTGCCCTTGTCTACTCTAGGGGATTTTTTTATTTTAAGAAAAAAATGATGAGTACGACAATCTTGTTTATAAAAATGAAATTATATATAGTGTTTTCATTAATAACATTATATAATAAAAGTGTAATAATACACTTAAAGGGGCGTTTTGTTTTATTGGTGGGTGAGATGATTAAATAGCCCAGAAAATAGAATCTATTAATACCGTTCCGAATCTGAGATATAGGGACAAATGTATGATATAAAGTTTTATTTTAAAAAATGGGACAAGAAGTTAACAACTATTTAATATTAATAGAAATAAAAAACAACGCTGGCAACAGCATAATCTAGCGTTTATTTATTCATTAATTTAGTTAGGAGAACATGGTGGGATATAAAATTTTAGCATTACTTAATATAGTACCAATAATATGCATTCATTTATTTGTCGTTTTGTTAAAAAATATAGGAAATGCAAGAGAGTTATCGACATTTCAGGGAGAAATTATATTATTTACGCCGATAGTTTTACTCATTACAAACTATAAAATAGAATCTGAAAGGGGAAGAGCAAATTATTTCAAAAATTTTCTTTTCATTTTAATAGGTTGTGGAATTGGACTTGCTATTTTCTTTTGGGACCTTGGATTTACAATGCGAGATTGGGGCCCATACTATCCAAAAGATTTTATTATGGAAGGGGTAGGGGGACTTTTATATATGAGCAGTATAGTTCAATGTCTAGTTGGCGGTTTAGTATGTACAACTATATTGTTCATTAAAAATAAGAGGGCTAAAAGAAATGAGTTAGTATAAAGGTAATGTCAAATTTAGATATGGAGCTTATCCTAACTGGTGGTTCATTAGCCAATATACGAATTGTCTAATGACACATATATGTTTTCAATGTATTAATATATATAGGTATAAAACTTATAAATTCGTATAATGAGTACCTTTTAAAATAGCTACCTGGTATTGAGTTCTAGGAAAGTGTAGATAGCTTTAGAAGTTTTATGACAAATATTCAAGAAGATTAATTATGTGCCTGTAATTGTTTCTAACACAGGCGCAAAAAAAAGGAGTGAGTCTACTATGAAAAACGTACATTTCGTTGCTTCTTGGAGTGGTGGGAAAGATTCAGCACTGGCATATTATCGAGCACTGAAATTAGGGATGGTTCCGAAGAAAATTTTAACGATGTTCGAGGATGATGGGGAGATTTCTAAGTCTCATGCAATTCCATTTGAAGTTGTACAAGCACAAGTTGATAAATTGGGGGTACCCCTTTTAATCAAACCTTCAAGTTGGGGCTCATATGAGGAACAATTTATCGCTGCTATGGATTCATGTCGAGCTGAAGGCATTACGCACGGCGTTTTCGGGGATATCGATCTGGAAGGTCATTTAGAGTGGGTCCAAACAACATGTGAAAAATCAGATATTGTAGCAGTTCATCCATTGTGGAAAATGTCTCGACGGTCAGTTGTAGAAGAGATGTTAGAAGCTGGTTTTGAGTCGTGGATTATTGTAGTGAATACAACTATGATGCCTGCTTCTTATGTTGGGAAAAGATTGACTAAAGAATTAGTGCGGGAACTAGAAGCAGCAGGCATCGATGCGTGTGGCGAGAACGGGGAATTCCACACAATCGTAGTTGATGGACCTATTTTCTCTGAGCGCATTCCTATCTCCATTGCTGCTCCTGTAGAAAAAGGACATTATGTTTTCTCTCCAGTTTCGTTAGAAGAAAAATGAAAAAAGGATCGCATTAAGTAGTGCGGTCCCTTTAACTCCTTTAGGTTAATATAGCCTTAGATCTCTGTAGCTTAATAAAAAGGTCTTCTCATAAAAATCTTATGAATTTACATTTTACGGCAATTGAAATGTGAAACTCATTAAAAGTTAGCTCATTTTGGTGCTGTATTATTGAATTAAAGCGCCCATTAGTTATTATAAGCGATATAACCCACTATCCAATCGAACAAATTCGTCATTATTCATAACCCTATAACTCCAAATAGGTTCGTCACCTGTGAAATAATTCTGTATTTCATATGTCATTAGGTCAATTTCACAAATCCTTCTATTTCCCATATCTGCAACATACAATTTATTTCCATTTAGAAATACATCCTCGGGGTGATTAAATATTTCAGATTTAAAACTATAAGGCTCACTATCGCCAATGGTGATTTCTTCTTTGAATGTATCTAATGAGTATCGCTTGATTGTATGGTTAGTAGGATACGCACACCAAATAGAATTACCTTGAATAGCAATGCCATATATCGTATCAAACCCAAGACAATCTGTCTCCCAAAGGATTTTTCCATACTTATCAAATTTGTAGACTAACGAATCTTGATAGAAGTGAGTAATGATAGAACCATCATTCAGTTTATCATAGGATAAATCCAAAGCTACTTCCATCCCATAAAGCTTCAAAATCTGTTCATATGCTGTTCCGTACCTTAACCGTATGTATTCTTCTGATTCAATATGTTTTCTTATACTTAAATCGTACTCAAAGCAGAAACAATCCAGGTTTTCTTCATAAAAATAAATCTTATTATTATGTGTAAAAATCCCAAGAGCTTCTTTCCCTAGAATTCGTTCCATAAGGTATATCACCTCCAAAATAAGAATACTACAATCTTATTTATATTTGTTTATTTCTTGAACTAATCTGCATCATTAGTTTAAGTATATACTTCCACAATCTATATTATCGTGTTAACATAAATATCCAAAAATACTCCTAGGAAAGCAAAAGAGGTGATTTGATTTTAATTTAACTGACTTTATTACAAAACAACAATTTCTCTTCAAATTGCCTTATTAGCTGTGATAGCAAATTGATTAAGATATTTATTAAAAAAGACTGAGCATCTTACAACTCAGTCAAGTAAATTACTATTATTTCCGTATTTTTTCAATCTCATCTGCAACAAACTGGACGTTTGTTCCAACAATAACTTGAATACTTTGTGGTCCTACAATATTGATGCCAGGTACACCAGTTGATTTAATTTTCTTTTGATCAACAACATCCATGTTTTTAACTTCTACACGTAAACGAGTTGCACAGTGGTCAACAGAAGTTACGTTTTTATCGCCACCTAACGCATCGTAAATTTTAGATGCCATGTCTGAGAATTTATTACTATCTGTATTCCCTTCATCTACTTCTACATCTACATCTTCATCGTCTTCTCTACCAGGTGTTTTTAAATTGAATTTCACGATTAAGAATCGGAATAAGAAATAGTAAATGGCTGCAAAAACTAATCCTTGGACGACTAACATATAAGGCTGGTTAGCAAGTGGTAATTTAGAACTCAAGAAGAAGTCGATGAAACCCGCACTAAATCCAAAACCTGCTGTCCAGTGGAATGTTGCAGCGATAAATAAAGATATACCTGTTAAAGCAGCATGAACTACATAAAGAGCTGGAGCTAAGAACATAAATGCAAATTCCAGTGGTTCAGTTACCCCTGTGAAGAATGCAGCGAAACCTGCAGCTAACATTAAAGAAGCAGCTTGTTTTTTTCTTTTTGTTTTAGCCGTATGATACATTGCTAGAGCAGCAGCTGGTAATCCAAACATCATGATAGGGAAGAAACCTGCTTGATACATACCAGTGACACCTTTTGTACCAGTTCCATTCCAGAAGTTACCAATATCATTAATACCGGCAACATCAAACCAAAATACAGAGTTTAATGCATGATGTAGTCCTGTCGGGATTAATAGACGGTTAAAGAACCCGTATAAACCAGCACCAGTGGCACCTAATCCACTAATTGTTTCACCAAAACTAACTAATGCTGAATATATAACTGGCCAGATAAAGAATAATGCCGCAGAAACGACTAACATAGAAGCTGCGGTCATAATCGGAACTAACCGTTTACCACTAAAGAATGCTAAGAAATCCGGTAATTGTGTACGACTAAAGCGATTGTACATAATTGATGCGACAATACCAGATAAAATTCCTATAAATTGATTTGCGATTTTTCCGAAAGCAGGGTTTACATCTGCTACATCAATGCCGAGTAGCATTGCTACCGAATCTGTAGAAAGCAATGTTGTCACAACTAAGAAGGCAACTAATCCACTTAAAGCAGCAGAACCATCTTTATTTTTTGACATACCTAAAGCTACCCCAACGGCAAACAGTATAGACATATTCGGACTATCGAGGATTGCATTTCCAGCTTTAATTAAGAAGGCTGCTAATACATTTCCAGATCCCCAGCCAGAAGGGTCAATCCAATAGCCGATACCCATCAAAATGGCCGCTGCTGGCAAAACAGCTACTGGTAACATTAATGAACGACCAAGCTTTTGTAGATATTTCATCATACAATAATTCACTCCAATACAGAATATTTAGAAAACTGCGTTTAAAAAAATAAAATAATATCGAGTTTTTATTGCTTTTGTAACCTTTCTATATGAACCGCAATGTAACCTAGCTCATGATTAGGTAGTTCAATACCATGCAACTTTTTTAACTCTTTGGCTACTTCGACTGCGCAATTGTACGAAAAAGGGAATTTCTTTTTAATCATGACAAGCATTTCTTCATCCATCGTATGCAGCTCATAATGATTCATCCTTGTTAAAGCAAAACGTAAATGAGTAATTAAACGATGATAGGAAATATCATTTTCTTCAAGATGTATGTTTAATTTCTTTTGAATAAGTTGAACCATATCTCGTATAATTGTCGTTTGCCTTAACGTTTGATGTAAATCACCTCCTTGTAATTTCATCGTATGAATATGAAGAGCGATGTAAGCAGCTTCATCTTCCTGCATTTCAACTTGGCATCTATCTTTTATATGTTGTATTGCCCAAAGACCAATCTCAAATTCTCTTCTATATAAGATTTTTATTTCATGTAAGAGCTTGTTATTAAGTTGAATACCATCTTTTAGCCTTTCAATTGCAAATGACACATGGTCAGTAAGTACAATATGAATACGTTCGTTTAACTTTCCACCAATATATTCTTCAGCATACGAAATAATTTCTTCGGAGATTGTAAAATGTTCTTCGGGAATTCGACTTAATAATTGCTGAAGTTTGTCATTTTCCCTCATAACAAATACCTTTTCTATTCTATCTAAATTGACGATGTCGTTTCTTTTCTTATTAAAGGCAATTCCAGACCCAACAGCAATCTTCTCACGCTTATTATCAAGTACGACTACGGCATTATTATTAAGAATCTTTGTTATTTTCATCGGAAGTGATCGCCCCCTCTCCTTTAGATAATTGTAAGCACTTATTACTTAGCAGAAATGGTCATTAATACGGTTTTACCCTGGATACCTGCTTTTGTATAGTTGCATTGAATGTTCTTATCATCCCCG
Organism: Viridibacillus sp. d25.2; assembly: GCF_055456015.2. Lineage (NCBI taxonomy): Bacteria > Bacillati > Bacillota > Bacilli > Caryophanales > Caryophanaceae > Viridibacillus > Viridibacillus sp. d25.2. The sequence continues at coordinate 1,930,936 of NZ_CM196652.1, forward strand.
TTAGTAATGATGATAGGAGTGACAATGCTTTTTGCATTTTCTCGAATATATTCCCAATCTACCTCGATAAGAACTTGGCCGGCAGAAACTTTGTCACCTGGAGCAGCTTGTACGGTAAATCCTTGACCTTTTAATGATACCGTTTCCAATCCAATGTGAATGAGGACCTCCACTCCTTCTGTAGATCGTATTGCGATAGCATGCTTTGTGTCTGAAACTAGAACAATCTCTCCATCTACTGGAGCATTAACCCCACCATTAGTTGGTAAAATAGCGACACCTTCACCCATCATTTTTTGACTAAAAACTGGATCTGGAACGTCTCCAAGAGGGATAATTTCTCCATTCATAGGAGATAAAACTTCTAAGTTACGTTTTTTAAATAAATTTGATAGCATGTAAAAAACTCCTTTGTTTATTAATATTGGCAATAGAAAAGCATAAAAAAGGCATGGGGATAAAAGAGTAGTATAAACAACTGCTCTGTTTACCACCATGCCTGATCGTATCAGTAACATGTGATCTCGTATTAAACTAATATTCAGATAATATCATTTGGTATTTAGATATTCAATAGAAATATGAAAAAAAGTTAAAAAATTGTAACAATTGTAATGAATTATATGAAGGACAATTGATTTTAAGTACAAGTTTAAGAAAAAATTAATCACACTTTCTGATAATGGTAAATACTAGCAAAGGCGCCAGTGAAAAATGAAAAAGAAATGAACATGAAAAAATATTGTCGAAAATACAAAGCCCCAGAAGGCACGAAGAACATATACACAGTTAACAAAATAAGCAAAGTAGTATACATCGAGGAAGTTATCTTGAATTTGATACTGAGGATATAATAGCAAATCATAACCAAATCGCTCATTTTTATAGAAAAAAATAAAAAAGGACACAATTTCTAAAGATATTGATTCTATTATCTATACAAAAGACGGGGAAACAATGGTACATAGAGCGTATTATTGCCCATTATTTTATATATTTAAACCTGGTTATATTACAATGGTTATATTGATTAGCTTTATCCTTTTTGCAGCTATTGTGCTGTTTTTAGCTGAACACTTAACAGCAATAACAGATTTTATTACCAATTTAGCTATCCCTACTGTATATACGGGAGCGACGCTTATTATCGTGGTAGTTTATGTTATTTCTTGGGGTGTTACGGCTTTTATTTACGAGCGAAAATCGTTTTAATTAACAGATTCGTGGTCTAACTCCACCGTCTTTAGACGGTATCAGCTTTTAGCCTTTCCGAGATTAGTTCGAGCGAAGGTAATTAATATGAAAGTGTTGTGAAGCAGGAATCATCATATTGCAAGGTAGTGTAGGGAAAGATCACATACATTTGTTATTATCATTTCCTGCAAATTTGGCACCAAGCAAAATCTTGCAATATCTAAATGGAAGATCGTTAGGGCTGTTGCAAGCAAATTTCTTGAACTAAAAAAGATATTAGGGCCAGCATCTATGGGCGAGAGGATACTTTTGTGCGACTGTTGGTACGGTAACAGAGGAAATTATAAGAAACTATATGGTCAATCAATTTAATGCAGAAGAGAATGATATTTTCAATATTAAAAAATGAGTTTAGGGGACAAGTTCTCCTATGAGTTTTGTGATTTGTAATGCCATTCTCAATTTGACGCCTGTGTTAAACTCAATTTCTTTCTATGAAGTTTAATTTTATGAGCAATATCCATAGTTCCCCTACCTTAAAATTATATACATATATGTAAAATCGTTTAACTTAATACAAAAAAAACCATAAAATACATTGACACCCAAAAAGAATAGATGGATAATGTTAGTAATTTTAAAAATAGTTTTGCATTTTTAGGTACAGTTGATACTAATGATTTAATTTGGCCAAGGCAAACTACTATGCATTAGTAAGTGATTTAGTCTGACCGGATCTTGTTAATGATTCGTTAGTAAGCGAGTGGATTTTGCCTGCAGCTACTGTAGAACTTATGGAAAATACAAGTCATTAACCGAATCATTAAGAACGACAAAGAACAACTCCATGAATCAAGAGATATCAGTTTATATTCAAAATTAATATAATAAGTTTGATCCGCTATGTTTCTTTTCGTTTTTTAGTTACTTTTATTGGTTTTTTTATGAAATTATAAGGGGGATTAAATGAGTGGTTCATTGAATTTTAATATTGGAAACCGTCTATATTAAAATTAATCCTCTATGAAGAAATATAACCAATAAGATTACATCTTAACCAGCAAGCATTTTGTGGCAAATCAAACATTTTCAGTAGTCCACCAAGAGCACCACATTCACTTCTTTTACACCGTCGCTACCAGTTTTGGTTAGACCTTCAATAATGAACTCTAGTTAGCAGACTTGCAGTACACTGATGGGTACTCAAGGAGTAGTCAAACGTCAGAGTGTTTCCTATACTTCGTCATTTCTCGATTTTTAATTGTATGTTTTGAAAAAAGCTGAAAGAAAACTTCATCCTAGACAATATGAACAAAGATAAATCTATAAATTAATTTTTATAACTTTACTTCGAGTATGGCTGCTATGTTTATTATCTTGTTAATGACGTTTCCTTCAACTGAAGCTATAAAACTTGAGGCTAGGTCTGGTTATGATAAGTACGTACTTACTTTACCGGTTAGTAGAAGTAATATTGTATAAAGTCACTACCGTTTCTATTTTTTAATCGTAATTATCGGAGCTTTACTATCCTATGGCATCTTTTATATGAATAATCTAGTTTCAATTACATCAATCGATAGCATCTTTAGTATTGTCTCTTTTAAGACTTTAATAGTTCTCTTTGCAGGTACGATAGTTTTTCCACTCCTCTAAATTTTGGGACCAGAAAAGTCAGGCGCTATTGGAAGTGGAATAGGGGGTACTTTTTGCTTCTATTGGATTACAAAGCTTAGTTGGATATTTAATTGAACAATTACCACTGTCAAATTTTAATATAGATCCATCTTTATACGTTCCGATTATATATCTAATATTTGGTGCTATCATATATATTCTTTCTTATTTCATTGCTTCATTTATATATCAGAAGAAAGAATTTTAATGTTTTTGCTAATAGTTAGGCGGTATTGATTGGTTGTAAGTAGATACTTAATCAGGAGAAAAAATTTAGTATTTTAGTGGACCTTCTCCTAGCACGTTTAAATTTTTTTAGTATTAATTCCAACTTACCGATCTTCTTTTGAAGAATCTTAAAAATGATTATATATTAATTAGGGTTTTAAACTAAATGGAGGGGTTTTTATGGAAGGTAATATGCTATATCACAAGTATTTGAAAGCGAATTCTGGATATTACAGTAAAACAGAGGTGAGAGACAAGGGTAATACATATGAATTGAATGATATTCCTAATACATATACTGTTATCTCAGACAGTGACTCAGTTTGGAAACACTATCATGTGAAGGGCTTGATACTCCCATATCAGGGATGGAAAATACATGTAACTTCGTCATTAGAAGATTCAAAGAGTGTACTAGATAAGGTGGCACGATTATGCATAGATAAGAAAATTGAGTTCAAGCACGTTAAGGATAGAAATAGTATGATAAAGCTGAATTCGAAAAATGCTAATCGTGCTACATCTGAGAAGTTTATGACAATATCCCCTATGAATAACGAAATCTTTGTTGAATTGTTAGAAATTATTTCTTTAACAATTCAGAAGTTTAAAAAAGGTCCTTATTTTCTTAATGATAAGAGATAGAAAAATAGCAATGTATTCTTAGATATGGAGGATTTAAATTAATGAAAATGGCGAACATTGTATTAGAGATGAGGAAGGTAATTTGATCCAGGATCAAAGAAATCCCTTTTACGTGGTAGTTTTTTGGTATATCGCACGGCATGAGAGATTCCTCCGTATCGTAAATGTTTGTGTGGTAACTTACATTTTACATGGGATATCTCTTTTTTATTAGATTAAACTGGTTAATTAACAGGCGTGGTAACAAGTATTTCTTGCAAATTAAAGTAAAGGGATGGGACTGTCAATATTTGTGTTAAAAAATTATTCAAATACAAATACCTTGTAAAGTAAGGGTATTCTGTAAATATTTGGTCCATTTAACATTGTATATGAAGAAAATTAGATTACTTTTGATGTATATTTTTTTGTTTAAAAAAGAGGCTCTAACAATAATAGTAGAAGTTTACTTAATACATTTTTTAGGATTAGACAGAATGGTCGGAAGAATAACTAATATAGCGTACTAATATACGAGGAGAGGGACATAGGAGATGGAAGACATATACATAAATTCGAGTGAACAAAACGGGTTACAGCTTCACCTATGTAACACAGATAAATTTAAGACAATTAGTATAATGTTGACAATAAAAGCACCTCTACAAGAGGATTTAACTACTGCAAGAGCATTAATTCCCCATATTCTGAATGGAGGATCAATAAATTATCCAAATCGTAAGCTAATAAAACAAAAACTTGATGGGATGTTTGGAGCAACTCTTTCCTCAGATGTACTAAAAAAAGGGGAGAATCACATTATTACTTTTAAAATGGAGATCCCTGCAGATCAATTTCTTAATGAATCTAATTCATTACTGAAATCATCTCTTGATTTATTGCACGAAGTTGTTTACAGTCCAATGCTTAAAAATGGAGTATTTAATTCTGCAATTGTCGAACAGGAGAAACGCTCCTTAAAGCAACGACTTACTTCAATGTATGATGATAAAATGCTATACGTCAATGTTCGTTTGATGGAAGAAATGTTTAAAGGTGAACCGTATCAGCTTCCCGCATTCGGGAGAGAAGAAGATATCGTTTTTCTTAATGCTTCATCTATTTATCAAGTATATGAAGAACTACTTCAAAACGCTCGCTTTGATTTATTCATCGTTGGTGCCTTTTATGAGAATGAGGTTAAATTAATGGTACAAGAGGTTTTTTCTGAACAACATAACAACAAACCTATAAAGATGATTTCTTCAGATAGAAAAGAAGTAAATGGTGTTAAAGTCATTCAAGATAAAATGGACGTAAAGCAAGGAAAGCTTTTATTAGGTTATAGAACATTTTCGACAATACAAGATGAGGATTATGAAGCTACTATGGTGGCAAATGCGATTTTTGGTAGGTTCCCGTCTTCCAAATTATTTATTAACTTACGCCAAAAGGGAAGTATTTCTTATTTTTCAATTTCAAGAATAGAAAGCCATAAAGGGTTATTAATAATAATGGCTGGAATTGATTTTGATAATTATGAACGTGCAGTTGAAATTATAAGAGAACAAGAGTATGCAATGAAAGAAGGTAACTTTACTGAGGCCGAAGTTGAACAAGGTAAAGCGATGTTGATTAGTCTATTAATAGAAGCACATGATACTCCTCTAGGAATTATGGATATATCTATTCAAGCGGTTGATAGTGGATTATCTAGTAAAATAAATGATGAGATTAAAAGAATTAGTATGGTATCAAAAAGCGATGTCATTCGTGCTGCTAATAAATGGGAGCTCGATACAATCTACTTCTTAAATAGAAAGGAGTAAATAAAAATGAAGTCGGTAATTTATAAAAAATTGGGAGAGACAATATATCATGAAAAGCTCCCCAATGGTCTTGAAGTTTTCATACTTCCTAAGAAAGGCTTTCATAAAACATTTGCGACATTCACAACAAAATACGGTTCAGTAGATAACAAATTCTCACCTCTAGGAAAAGATAGTCCTACTCAATTTCCAAATGGAATAGCGCATTTTTTAGAACATAAAATGTTTGAAAATGAAAAGGGTGATGTTATTCGTACATTTGCAAAGCAAGGAGCTTCTGCTAATGCATTTACAAGTTTTACTCGTACAGCCTATACATCATCAGCTACATCTAACATAAACAAAAATCTTACAACTCTTCTGGACTTTGTTCAAGAACCATATTTTACAGATGAAACGATAGATAAGGAAAAAGGAATCATTGAACAGGAAATAAAAATGTATGACGATAATCCAGACTGGCGTGCTCGATTTGGAATCTTAGAAAATATGTATAAGAGTCATCCAGTGAAAGATGATATAGCAGGAACAATTTCTTCTATTAATCAAATCACTAAAGAGGATTTATACTCTTGCTATAATACTTTCTATCATCCTAACAATATGTTGCTTTTTGTTATTGGGCCTGTGGTTCCAGAAGAAGTAATAAGGCTCATTCGAAACAATCAAGTGCAAAAAACATTTCGAGAACCTGAAGAGATTCACCGTATATCCCCTGATGAAGATGCAAAAGTGAATAGAAAGTCAAGTGTTATGAAGTTGCCAGTTCAAACACCTAAAGTTTTTATCGGATATAAAGAACCTAACCCTATAAGACAAGGTCAAGAGCTACTTAAATATGAGTTATCTTTAAATGTTCTACTTGAGCTAATGTTTGGTAATAGCTCTGAAGCGTACGAAAAAATGTACGATAATGGTTATTTAGATGGGTCATTTACTTTTGATTGCACAAATGAAAAGGGTTTTGGTTTTTCGGTAATTGGTGGAGACAGTCAAGAGCCCGAAGAAGTTATAAAAATTGTAAATGAAACCATCGTTGGGTTTAAGAAGGAATCGATAAAGAAAGAAGACGCACAACGTGTAATTAAGAAAAAGATTGGTAATTTCTTAAGTGCTATTAACTCGCCTCAATTTATCGCTAACCAATTTACACGTTATCGTTTTAATGAGATGGATTTATTTGACGTCTTGCCAACACTTGAAAATCTAACTGAAAAAGATCTTGAAGAAGTACTGCATTTACACTTTTCTGATGAATCAAGAACAACACTAATTGTAAAAGGGGGATAAATTAAATCACTGATAAATTCTTTTGTTAATTTAGTTTATAGAGAAATTTTGAGCGTAGTAATACTTTCTATTCAGGTAAACTAAAGTCCTTTCTTATCCGCAAATAATGGAACGAGTATTATAGGTGTGTTGCAAATGCAGCACTCTTTTTTATATAAGAAGTGCGTCATAACTTATGATTTAGAGTTAAGACGCATTATTAGGAGTGAAGGTAACGCTGAAAAAAATTTTTGGAAAGTAAAAAGAAAAATGAGGAATGGCGAGGAGGAAATCCAAATGGACGACCTAAGGTAGCCATAAATGAATTAAAGTCGCTGCATTTAAAGGATGCTAGAAAAAGTAATGGGGAAATTGCGCAAATACTCGGCGTTTCAGAAGCTATTATTCTGAGAAGATTGAAAGATTTAGAAGGTTAATTCATCTCTTAAGCGCATTCATGGCAGCATTGGTTATTCCATATCCGATGCATACGCAAAAAATGTACCGAGCAGCAGCGTAAAAGAAACGGGGGTACAAAGAAATCTACCCTACCACATTTTTTTGGGTGCAACCTCCATGCATTTTCCGCTCTAAATACCGAGTAGGTGGTCAAAGACTCTTTCCACTTTGACGGGCTACTCGGGATGCAGAACACCCCAAAATGGACGTTGCGAAACACAAAAAATTAACTTGAGTGTGTCTAAAACTTTGACGTATATCCAATTTTAGAAATTAGTGTTTGGGTTAATTAACTTTTAACATTCGTATAGTAAGATTTGTACCGGTCAGTGTTCTTACTTTTACCTCATTCCGTCCTTGAATAACCACCAGAGGTGGGTCACAAGGACAAGGAGAGCAATCTGTCCCCTTTAATAATCCGAAATATGGGATATGCATTAATTCTTATATAAAATACACTGTTTAACATAAGTGCAACCGTAAGTTGACAAAGCGCACACCGCGAGTGATGGAATTATAAGGTGTTTTTGTATAATATAAAGAGGAAATATGATTAAATACGAGGAGGAAAAATCATGAACAAAATAAAAATCGCCACAATTGTTATTGCCGTAGGGGTATTAGTCTTTTTGAAAATTTTTATGGATTCAGTACCAAGAATTAGCGAGCCAATATCTAATACAATCGTTTTTGTAGGCTTTCTAATTTTCGTAATTTTATTAGGTACATCTCAAATAAAAAAAAAAAATGAAAGAAAACAAAAGGAAAATGAATAATGAAATTTATTGATTCCATGTGACAACAAAGAATATGATTGTGTAACGACAGTAGTTTGTTACATTTTGTAGAAAACGCACTTCTAAAGGAGTTCATATAAATGACATTTGGTGAAAAGCTTTTTCAATTAAGAAAAGAAAAAGGACTTTCTCAAGAGGCTTTAGCCGAAAAACTAAACACGACAAGACAAGCAATAAGTAAATGGGAGAATGGGCAAGGCTATCCTGAAACAGAAAAACTTCTTATGATTGGTAATGTCTTTGAGGTTTCTATGGACTATCTGTTAAAAGATTCTGTTGAGCCAAGCGATGATAAAAATGTTGGATATTATGTTAGCAAAGAAATGGCAGAAGGATATTTATTGTCAGCACATAGGGTTTCTAAATATTTAGCATTCGGTTTTTTTATGATTGCTTTATCCTTTATCCCATATTTCATATTTAGTCAAGATCCAGCGAGATATATTATCCCAACCATCATTTTGGCTACGTTTGGAATTGGTATGTTTGTGTCAGCATCATTTATAGATGAAGATCAATATAAAGTATTAAAAACAGAGTCGTTGCTATTTGATGAAAAACACCTTAAAGAGTTGACCATAAGATACGAGAATCTAAAGAAAAGGTATTTTGTGATTAATTTAGTAGGCACCAGTCTATTTGTTGCCGGAATCTTGGCCATAGGAATAGAAAGAAGGTTTATTAATTCCGGTTTTTTAATGCCTTATTATCCAATCTGTATTGGATTGATTGCGATTGGAATCCACATTATAATACGAACTTCATCCGTCCTTGACGCATATAAACTATTAGCAAAAAATGATCTATATAATACGAAATTTATCTTTAAATTCCAAAGGAAAATAAGGAAAAAGCTTGATGATTTATAGAAAAACACCAATAGGTCTACAAAAAACGTGGGTAATGACTTACACGTTTCTATTATACAATTTATATTTCACTATTTCTTTTTTCATTCAAGATACTTTTTAAGGAAAATAAAAAATAATCTCTAATGGATAATACCCGAAGAGATTATTTTTATCAAACTTTGTAAATCTACAATTACTTATCTACATGTAAAAAATGTATTTATGTCAATATAATTGATGATATAACTAACTGGTTAGAACAATACTCCTTTGATTGAGTTAGATCGATTTTCTGTCCCTATACCTTCGCTAATGGTATTTCATGAAATTTTGTATTTTTATAAAAACTATCTATATTTACTAATGGAAGCCAATATAATGGATTATCTTTCAAAATCCCACTTAGTGCTAGTATAATACCAGCGCTTCCTGAGAATAAGTCATCAGACAAACGATAACAAAATTGGCCTGGACATAGGATATGATTTTCTTTAGGGATTAAAAATAAACTTAACAAGTCTAAGACACTATCTTTTTTATGTGTATATTCAGAATCGTCTTTCCCAATAAGAGGTGGTATTAACAAGAAGCTTCCGGCACCATCGTATAATCCAGGGCTTATTGTACACTTTACACTATATAAATTAGTAATTAATTTTAATTCTTCTTGGTATAGATTTTTATCACTTACTCGATTTAAATATACTATTGCTACTCCTATACCTAGTGAACCACCTGAAAGGTAAGGTATTAAACGATTGGAATCATCAATAGTCTGTAATGTATTTCTGTCTTCTTTCGTTTTTTCTAAATCTTTATCAATTAATTCAATAGACTTGAAATAATAAGCTTCTTGTCTAGTAGCCGCATATAGAGTTGAGTAAAACAATGAAACTCCAGACCAACCATCCATTAAACCAACTGGAATACCGGCCCAGTCCGTAACTTTTAAATCTTTATTATCGCTAATGAAAGTATCTATAATAGTAGCTATAGATTTTGCTTTTTCTAAATAGAGTTCATCCTGTTCTTCTATATACAAACTAATCAACACAAGGCCGATACCTGACAATCCCGATCTTAATGAAATATCTGACGAATCCAGATTATCATTAATGTTTGCAAAGATTTTATAAGCTTCTTTCTTATATCCAATTTCATATAGTATTGTCCCTATTCCTGCTTTACCTGTAAATAAACCACTTTGTTCAAGAGAATCAATATTTTTAATTAAATAGTTGTCAATCCAATTTATTATATCCTCTTTAACAGAGCCCGATCTATAAAAGGCTAGCACAGCTCCTGCTCCTCCATTTTGTACATTCAATTTACCTTCTTTATTTTCATATTGCCTTATATCACCATGAATTAATTTTTCACTAAGAACAAGATTTTTCTCAATAGTATTTCTAAGGTTTTCTATAATTAAAGAAATATCCATTTTCATCGGTTTTTTATAAACCTCATTAGTACAATTCTTTTCTTCTATGGTTGATAAGTGTTGATTACATTTGTCCCTTATAGCTTCTATAAATAGTAGGAAATCCTGACCATAAACTTTTCCAATCCATTGATATTGATAATAATACATATCAGGCTCAATATCCTCAATCGCACCAATTGGTATTAAGGAGTATCGTAGGATTTTCTTTACTGCATACCAATCTCGCTCAGCATTATTTTTATTATTTGGGTGAGAGAATCCTATTGTTCTCATTGTAGGCCTATTTACAGAATCCTTAGGATGTGCGGTCTCAAAGTCGATAAGAGTCACGTTTAAGTCTTGGGATATTATTATATTGGCTGGTTGTAAGTCTCCCATTCCTACATCCTTTTTATGCATTTCTTCAATAATAGACACCAACTTAGAAAGAATATTCTGTACTTTTTCTTTGTAGCTATGAATATCACTACTGTTAGTGTAAGGGTAATTCGCTGAAACCCATGATTGCAAATTAATCCCATCTACATACTCTATCACAAGAAAACTATGTTTCCAATGTTTAAAGTATTCTATTATATTAACTACACCTTCGACTTCTGAAAGCTTTGATAAAGCATCAAATTCTATTTTCTGTCTTTCTAAAGCATCTACTTTTAGACCATCCAGTCCTGACTTTGGCCTTGCTTCTTTGATAATTACTTTCTTTTTATCTTCCTTCCTTTCTGCTACATAGATTCCGCCACCATTATTGAAGCGAATCGCATTTAGAAATTCGTATTCATCAAATTTGTTATTTTCTATTTTATCCTCACCCGATGTACCCGATGTACTATTTAATGAATCTAAATATTGATCGAATTCTTTTACAAAATCAGGTACTTGATAGTATGCCACTCTTTCGTCCAAAATTAATTTATCATGTTCATCTTTAATACACATTTCACCTTTTTCATTTAACATCATTATGAATCCACCATACCTATAGTAAATATTACTATTTTTCCAGCATTTATCACTAAGGATATATGGGCCATTTTCGTAAGAATGAAGAGTATTATATAAAATATCTAATAAATTCAAAAATTCATCGTCAGTAGAAGGATAGATAGTAATAAATTTTCCCGAACTTGCTCTGTTTGCGGTCTTTGAGTTTGTGTTAATAAAATCCCAGTCGCTTACAATATGTTTGAAAGAGACCTTGCGTTCAAGCAATATATCACTAACAATCTTTAGAATTTGTTTTGCGTCCTCAAATGTTGTACTAATATGGATCTTCCAACCTTGATTTTTCAGGGTTACTCCCTTAAAAGTGTAAACTTTCCATACCGAATTTTCCTGTTTACTAACAACACACTCACTTGGTAAATTTTCTAAATCGAATTCTACCGCATCAACGGTTGATTTGTTAGGAGTGAAATATTTCGATTCCTCATTTATATAGTCGTAATAAACTATGTTGCCCTTCATAATAATCCCCCTCGTAAATTATTCATTACAAAATAATTTTATTCCTGATTTTTAAAATCACATGAATGTTACTTTCTCTTTAAGAGATGATTGTGGGTAAAACAGGATAGTCCACGTGGTGGATTATGGATAAATGGAAGTGATTCTATCACCTCAAGTGAATATCAGTATATACGAAAAAACATCCGAGTATATTGCTCCACGCTGTTCTGTACAATGCCAAAGACTTGTATGGAAAACCAGTCCAGTAGACCAATTAAGGGTCAAGTCATTTATCGGTTCAAAAATCATTTTTCCAAAACAAAAGCGATACTGTCACTTTCTTCATCAAATTCTAGACCGGATATGTCAGAGTAGATTCCTTTTGTTTTAAAACCTACATTACTAGTTTCTTTTTCTAAAGTATCCTTAGAAAAATATTGATACCAATAATTGTATGTGCTAGGATTCTCATTTTCGATCAAGATGGTCGTCTTTGTAAGTGTGACTTTATTTGGATATATTAGGTTTTGCATAAATCCTAGATGTGAATCTTTTGATAAAATACTTTCTTTCTTACTAAAACTCCAAGTTTGTTCTTCTTTAAATTTGTTGAAAACATTTTCAGAGAATCCATCTATAATTAACAGACCTCCTTTTTTTAGACTATTATGTACCTTCTGTAATAATTTATTCCGTTCATCAGGGCTTAGTGAACTAAATGTATAATAAATTAGTAGAGCTACATCATATTTATTAGTTTCATTCCAATTAAAAAAATTATCGACTCTATATTCAATATCTAAGTTTTCTATCCGTGCTTTTTCTTCAGCAAAACGAATTGAATTTTGAGAAAAGTCAATTCCTGTAACTTCATATCCCTTTTCGGCCAACTTTTGACAATAAAATCCTGGGCCGCAACCCAAATCAATAATTTTTTTAAACGTACTAGAGGGGGCAATATCCTGTATGAATGCTACAGATTTATTGATAAATAAGTCATTTGCGCTTCCTCCTGGTGTGTTCGGATCTAAATGTTCCTCGTGCACCAATTTTGACATAAGGGGATCAGTCCAAATCTCATTTGGTCCAGGTTCGAAAATTTTTGGTGCTTTTAAATGATCAAAAAGTTTATTCATAATAGATTCATCCTTTTAATTTTTTTAGAAAAATACTTGATATTTTGAAATTGAGCATTTAAAACGCTTCTTGATATCCGTTGTTTAATTCTAGATATTTAGCTTTTTGGGTCATAAGTTTACTTAGAAGGTACCTAGTTAACTAAAATTAATTGCCACAGTGCCCTGTAAATGATTGAAACCTAGTTGAAGTTATCCTCAACTAGGTTGTCTAAGTATATCCAATAATTGTAATTAGCAGTTGTTACTAGCTGTCGACCAAAGTGTAGTTAATGTGATAGGAGACCAAGCTACTACTCCTTCACCCATTTCCTCATTTTGAGAAAGTTTTTGCAAGTTTAATACTTGTAATTGTTCCATTATAGTTCACCTCCTTTTCTAACATTTATAATCGTGAACTAGAATAACATTTCTACATTTAAAAATTAATTTTATACCACTTAATATAATTCAGAAAGTATAAAATTTTAAGAAAATTTAATCTAGTAAACTCTTATATATATATCTTACAAAATATTACTTTAATTGTCAAATATATTTTCATTTTACATAAAAAGTAATTTTGGTTTAGGAATACTGCAAATTTTGCTGATTGACAAGCGATTGATAAAGATTATTCTGCATATAGAGTTCAGAGTGCGTCCCTGTACCTGTCACTCTTCCACTTTCAATAACTATAATCTGATGGGCATTCTTCACCGTCGATAAACGATGAGCAATAATTAATGTCGTGCGATCTTTCATAAGCTGCTGCATAGCAGTTTGAACGTATTGTTCAGAAGCACTGTCCAAATGAGCAGTTGCTTCATCAAGCAAAAGAACTTCTGGGTCTCGAATAATTGCTCGAGCAATGGCAATCCGTTGTCGTTGTCCACCGGATAAGCGAATCCCCCGTTCACCAACTTGAGTTTCATACCCATCGGGTAAAGAAGCAATAAATTCTGTTAGATTAGCCTGTTCTACAGCATTATCTATCACTTCTTGTTCTACTTGATCAAGCCCGTATGTGAGATTATATCGAATATTTCCTGCCATCATAGGCGAATCTTGTGATACATATGCAAACATACTGCGCCATTCATCAATTCCATGACTATCAATCGATCTTCTCTTATAGAAGATGTTACCCATATTAGGGTGATAGAATCGTTCTATTAAAGAGAAGATCGTTGTTTTCCCAGCACCGCTTGGGCCGACTAAAGCTGTTACTTTTCCTTTAGGTGCGATAAGACTTACATCATCGAGAACTATTTTCTCTTTATAACTGAAGTGAACGTTTTGGAAGACCAAACCGTCTTCGGTTGTAGAAGTGTCATCCAAATTATAAACAGAGCTTTCAGGAGTCTCGTCCATAATAACTCGAATTCTCTCACTAGCTCCCAGTGTCTTTTGAAATTGAGTAAAGAACTGAGCCAGTTGCGAAAGGGGGGATATAATTTGGAATATATAGAAAACAATAGCGACAAGAGTCCCTGCAGTTAGAGCACCTTTTGCTACCTGGATACCGCCATATCCAAAGACAATTACTAGGCAGGATAATGTTATCGTTGTCATAATCGGTGTAGCAATCGCTATAATTTTTCCCTCACGCAGACCGTATGCAAAGAGTTTAGATATTCTCGACTTTCCTTGGTAAATTTCATTTTTTTCTGCTAACGATGATTTTACAAGGCGAATATCTGCGAGCACACGACCTAAATCACCTTGAAATTCTGCCGTTTCATCCTGAAGTACTTTCGAAATGCGAAACATTCTCTTGCCTAGCGGTCCAAAGATAATGTATGAAGTTGGAACAATCAAAAATAGTACTAGTGCCATTACCCAATCTAGATAAATTAGAAGTAGTATGGAACCAATAATAGTTATCATTCCAGAAAAAAAAGGAATCAATTGATCAGTAAAAAATTGCTTGATTACATTCGTATCGTTTGTTATACGACTCATCGTTTCTCCTGAAGTATACTCATCAAGAAAATTTACAGGTAAACGTAATACCCTTGACCATAATTCTTCTCGTAGTCCTGCTACAATCTTTTGTCCAGTATAGATCAACATATATAAAGAAACTCCTGATAAAACAATTTGGGATAGGAATACGGTGAGAAGCAATAAAATTGTATTAACTTGGAAATTCGCTTCAACCATCGTATTTACAAGAGACATTGTTATTAACGGTACAACTAGAGAAAGTAATGTCTGACCAGTTAATAGTACAATGGATATCCCTATGATCCACCAACGAGGGAGATATGGTTTAATCATCCCCCAAAACTTACGAAAGTCGCCCATAAAATTAGTCCTTTCTAGTTATTTGCAATGAAAAATATACCAGACATTACATTATATACAATAATAACGTTCTTGACGACTGAGTACAAACATAAATTGATTTTTTTGTAAAATTTTTCATTTTTATAATTAAAGTCATCTTTTTCATGTGATAACCTACTATATAACAATGTTATCTGTTGAGTGAAATAGATCCATATGTTAAAGCAAGGTGTAAAAGTCAGTATTAATCTGGTCAAGCAAAACAATCAACAAGTGGAAGTGTATCTTGATAAGGCTATACCGGAATTAATGAGCTATTCAACGTTCGAATTACTTAGTTTATTAAAATATGCAAGGGCTGAAAGAATAAATATATATCAACTTATGAGTACTTTTTATAAGGCTCGTAAACAGCAAAATATTGAAGAATATAAAGAATATAAAGAATCTGAAGAATATCAAAAGCTTGAAAGAGAAGCAAGACATGCTGAGCTGAAAGCCGAAGGTCGGGAAAAAGAAAGACTAAAATATAGGATTGATAATTTGCGAGAAATAAAGCGAGTTAGGAAAGCTGTTAAGGCAAAAAATAGAAGAAGATAACACGAGGGAGCGACTATAGTTGAGGTCGCTCCTTTATGTTATTTGGTAACCGAGCATCAATTGCATACAGGTAAGTAGAACAAAAAATCTGTGTAAGGCGCGCCGCAAAAAGCGCATAATCAATTGAAGAACACTGGTTATTGCTATTGTTGGAGTCTCTGATGGAGGGAAAATCACAATTGTAAACCACTTAAACGAAAGATTACAAAATTCTAAAACCATTTTCTTTGATGACTACAATTAATGTGGTTTTGAAATAATGTCCGATTAACTTGATGCTGTTTATCTTGGAATACCAACAACAGAAAAGAGGATGTTTTGAAAAAATGACTAATCAAAACAACCTCTTGTAAATTCTATTCGGATTATTACTTAGCAAAAGATTCATCATTATGTACAAAATTCTTTAACTTACACTTTCATTTACTTAAATATAGCTATTCCGTTTTATTTACTCTAGACGTTCTAATCGCTACGCCAATCCCTGCTCCAAATGCCATACCGATTAAAAGCCCGACAGCAAGGTTATGAATAAACAAACCGAAAACTAATCCAAATAATATTCCAATACCTATTCCCAAACTCATAGCTTCTTTACCTTTTTTATTGCCATCCAAAAAAATATACCTTCTTTCGTTTAAAATTCCTGATTACAGGTATTATACGAATGAGATAGTTTTTGGTTTCATTTTCCAACCCCTTTAGTTTAAAAAGAAAAGAAATAACCATATTTGTAAGAGGGCACTGAAAAAGTCTATAAAATGAATTTTAGCCATGGCTTTTTCTTCGATGCCGTTAATTTCCGTTCCGGCGGACGCTTTCCTGGGGACGAACCTTGAGCCTCCTCGCCGCTAACGCTCCTGCGGGGTCTCAAGATGTTCGTTAGTTCCCCAAGGAGTCGCCGCCTGCACTCCAATCAACTAGTTTTATCGTTTTTCTGAGTTTTTCATTCTTTTCGATTCACACCTATAATGAAAGGACTAATTCAAGGTTGTGCTGTCTGTGATTTCCAAATAAGGAAAATTCACTCTAAGCTCTAATATGGCATTTTACGATTTAATTGTGCATAAAGATTAAATCAAAGAATGTCCGAAAAGTCGTATATCAATTCGATGAAATGATAAAGAATAATTTCCATTAAAACCAACTTGAATTGAAATCGCAGAAATAAAAAAGAAGTAGATAAAAATCAAACACAAACGTATTACTTTGACATAGAAAAGTGTAATGTTTGTCCATACTAGATGGCTGTGATAAAGATTGTGCCAAAAGCAAAACGTATTCAGTTTCCATGAAATCAACCGAACATAAAGAGCAAGTAGCTTTTCAAGAAACGGATAAATCGGCAGGTTTATTTGGTTCTGGAAGTCCAAGGAGCTACAACAATATTTGCGGTGAATTTGAAATGTATCTTGAAGCTATTAAATGAAGAATAAGGGGAATACCAAAAAACACCGGCACTTTCTGTTCAAAATCGAACAATAAGTGCCGGTGTTACTATTGAAGAACATTACGTTTTTTTTCAGTGTCCTCCTAAAATAGCGGAGTCATTTTTTATTCCATACACTTCTATTAACAAGCTTTTCGATAATAATAAATGCTAGAAATAGCGCCAATAAAAAATGAAAGTGAAATAGACATGACTAAATATTGCCTAGAATACAAAGTCCCTGAAGGTACCCAATACATATACACAGTTAGCAAAATAAGCAATGAAGTATACATAGAAGAAGTTATCTTGTGATTGATATTAGAAAATTTCTCACCTTTCCTCGCTATTCTTTTGTTTAAAATAAACAGTATGAAAATAGCAATCAGCGAGATAATCAAAGACGCCCCAACAAACAAATTAAAATGCATAATATCACTAGCTAACCAGCTATCCAACCAATCAAAAATTAGCAGCATACGTGCACCCTTTCTTTAACGTATCTGAAAATCATACTTAATAAAAGTGCTTCTAAAAATTAAGTTTAAATTAAAAATACATAAAAGTAAAATAATGGTTTATATTACTCGGTATTGATGTTAATGCAATTTCAAAGTAATGTATGATATGTAAGGAAGATTACATAATGGGACGTGATATATATTGAAAACGCTAGCTGTATTTTGTGGATCAAGCAATGGAGCTTCTAATGTCTATGTAGAAGTGGCAAAAAAATTGGGTCAAGAGTTGGTTAAACGTGATATTACACTTGTATACGGTGGGGCAAGTGTAGGAGTCATGGGTGCAGTTGCAGATGCTGTATTAGAAGCGGGTGGAAAAGTTATTGGAGTAATGCCAAGTTTTCTAGAAAAAAGAGAAATCTCTCATAAGAATCTAACTGAACTAATCGTAGTAGATTCTATGCATGATAGAAAAGAAAAAATAGCAGAACTTGCAGTTGGATTTATGGCATTGCCGGGTGGACCAGGAACATTAGAAGAATTCTTTGAGATTTTCACTTGGGCTCAGCTTGGATTACATCAAAAACCTTGTGGGCTTTTAAATATTAATCATTATTATGAGCCTCTTATCGCTTTATTTAATCATATGTCTGATGAACAGTTCTTACATGAAAAGTACCGTACTATGGCGCTAGTAGATGAAGATCCAAGTGGACTACTTGACCAGTTTAATTCATATGAAGCACCAACCGTAAAATCTTATATTACTGAAAAACAAATTTGATTGTTAAAGTACAATAAGTAAAGGTGATACAGATTTTGACGAAATAACCTATAAGGAAGATTTAATTTACACTTAGTCATACTAATTAATTCATGTAAGAAATTAAAAACTTCAAGATAAAAGCGAAACTAAAAGATCTTTAGTTTCGCTTTTTAAAATTCATAATTACTTCGAATTCAATGAATCTAAAAGGATTTTAAAGTTTTTAATAAACTTTTCTTTTCCTTCTACTGTATGCAGTAAATCCACGTTAACATAGCTAGCGAAGTCAAGAACAGCAGGATGGTGATCACAATTATGCTTATATTGTTGTATTAATTCCTTGTACCAATCGAATTGGTACAATCGACGAATAGTCTTTTTTCCTCTACGGTTCTGTTCTGAAGTCAGTTCTAAGGATTCAAAGCCTGGTAATAAAAAAACGGCGATACCTTTAATAAAAGCTGTTAAATAATGAAGTAATGTTGTTGATACCCTCCAAGTTACCATTTAATCTCCCCCCCTCCTATTCTATTATATTGATTATACGGTAAAATAAGGAATTAGTTTCGTTTTATTCAGAAAAATTAATTTTAAGTAAAAATTCTTTTGGAAAAGAAAAGATTAATTTTAAGTAGAAGAAACTACATAGACTTAAAATAAGAAGGGAATGATACAGGTTGATAGATATAAGAAACCTAGAAGAAAATGAATATGAGTTTTTATTGGATATGTTCTATGAGTCAATCCATATTCCTAAAAATAAACCGACTAGAGAAGAGTTATTAAACCTCCCGCACATTAGAAAATATCATGAGGGTTGGGGACGTAAAGGTGATAAAGCATTAATTGCTATCGATGAAAATAAACAAAAACTAGGGGCAGTATGGTTCAGAGTATTTGACGAAAATAACCAAGGTTATGGATATATCGATGCTAATACTCCAGAATTAGGAATAGCGGTAGATAAGGATGTACGAGGGATGGGAGTTGGCACATTTCTCATGAATAGAATTATTCAACTTGCGATGGAAGAAGGATATAAATCAATCTCTTTAAGCGTAGATCCAGATAACAGTGATGCTGTTCATATTTATAACAAAATGGGGTTTAAGGAATATGGGATGTCAGGTACTTCTATTACAATGGTATATAGGGGTTCTGAACATTAAATACATCAAAATAACACTGGGAATAAAAAAAGAGCATGTTTTGAATGATTGAGCAAAACATGCTCTTGTATTGATAAGCACTGATATACCTGCAAATCTAATATCTAAAATTTATTAGTAGATGAGTTGACAGTAGCATAAGGTTTCTCTTCATTTATTATCCCTGAAATACCCTCTTTCTCAAGTAAATCTACAATTTTTTCAATGCTTGCATAATCTTTTACTACAATGAAATTAGGTGAAAATGGTTTGTTTTTTATGTTTAAAATAAATTTATAACCATTGTTTACTTTAGGGTCAAGTCCATATAGCTCATGCCAACGACTTATTTTTTCTACTTCATAACCTTTTATATGACTGAAAGAATAGAACTTGCTATCAAAGATTATGCCATTTGCCAATATGAACAAATTACCACGATGTTTAATGGCGGAAATAATCACAAAAAATAAAGAAACAATACTAAATGAAGAAGTTCCTAATACATCGGTTACAAGAACAATCACTAACAAAGTGACTAATAGTAAAATTGCAACTATGGTTCCCCATTTAACATATTGGTAAGACTTCGTATTTTTACTAAGACACTCCATTTCCCGCCACTCAGGGGATGAGGATGCTATTAAATTCTTTTTTATTACTCTTACTAGGATAGAAAGCGTCTTTAGAGAGTTGAACGGCTTTTTTAAAATTAAATCGATATCCAATCAAATAGTAAATATAGTATTTAAAATCTTTTATAGCTCCTTTCTCGGTAATTAAGGATTTAAAACAATTGTCGCTTACTAATTTATTCCTATCGCTCTATATGAAAAAATATACTGCAAAATGGATTTTTTGAGTTTATATGTTTATTTTAGGTTTAAAAAATTACTGAATTAAGTAAAAATAAGATGAATGTCCATAAGCAATGTTTGAGAAGTTGGTATATTCTTTAATTATAAGGAAAAAGTTTTTCGTGGTTATCAAGAATATTAGTTCCTTGAATAGTGGTATTACTACTATTGATACTATTGATACATGAAATTTTTTAAGTAGCATCAAACAGTGAAAATAATTTTAAAAATTAAGGAGTTACTAATATGATTTTGATGGAACCAGTAAATTTTGATGAATTGTTTAAGAAAAGAAATAAAAATGTATATTCAATAGAATTTAAGCGATACGAGGATATAATAGCAAAACATAAGGAACTCGCTCATTTTAATAGAAAAGAAATAGCATCTTTAGAGAATACAATTTCTAAAGATATTGATTCTGTTATTTATACAAAAGGCGGGGAAACAATGTTTCATCGAGGGTATTATTGTCCAAGTCTTGTTTTTACTTATATAGTTGGGGGAACAAAACGGGGTAAAATACTAAAACGTTTTTCAAAAAAATATTCATTTAAATATGGCTTTAATAAGCTAGGGAAATTAATATATGTTCAGAATAATGATGAGTTTGAACAATTTCCAGATGGACAATTTCGAGAGTTCATTATTCATGACAGGAATATTGAAATCGGTATAACTGTACAACGAAACAATTCTATATCTTTCATTTCAAGATGTGAATATAAAGACGGGAAATTAGTAAGATATGAGAGAAGTCAACTTGGTACGCAACTTGGTACGTCTAAAGAATTATATATGGAAGAGTATAATTATGTGGACAATCAATTAAATGATGTTGAAATTTTTCACTATATTCATTCCATTAATTTGTGTAATAGAGAGAGATATAAGGTGGGGCAAAATAGTGACGGAGAAATTGTATACCTAAAAGGTGGATGTTTATACAATGGTAAATGGGATGAAGATGAATACTTTTTTGATTAACTATAGAAGTAAAATCTTTCAATTCCTATCGAATTCGTTCTAATTAAAATGAATATGAGAGTAACTCAAATTCAATATATGTCAGTTACACATTTTTTAAATAAAGCCCTTATATATAGGGAGAACTATATGAAGAAATTAGAGGCACTTTTTAATTTTAAAACATCATTTACAATTGGCTAATTAAGTTTATTTCTCAAGCTAGAATCAGTCCATTAACACTAAATAATTATATGAGGTGAAATATTGAAAACTACTATTTACTTTATAAGACATGCAGAATCTCCATTTATCCTTGGTCAAGAACGTGAACGGCCACTTTCTGAAAAGGGAAAGGAATCTGCGGAGAAACTTGTTAGTTCATTGAATAAAATAGAGTTTGATGCGGTGTTTTCTAGCCCCTATAAACGAGCAATACAGACGTTGGATGGGCTAATCGACCCTTCTAAGATAGTCATTGAAGAAGGTCTAAGGGAACGATCGATTAAAGGACAATATAAATTACCTCAAAATGAAATAGATTTAGTACTTAGGAAGTCATTCGAGAATATAGACTTTTGTTTAGAAGGTGGAGAGTCAGTCAGAGAAGCTCAAAATAGATCATTACCTATTATTCTTGATATTTTAGGAATCCCAAAGTTTGAAAATGTAGCTATTGGAACCCACGGCAATATCATGACATCTATATTAAATTACTTCAAACCTTCACTTGGATATGATTTCTGGAAATCGACCGAAAAACCAGATATTTATCAATTATCCTTTGATGGTTATCACTTAATAGAGATAGTGAAACGAACGTTTAATAATGAATAATATATAAAACGCTACTGATAAAAATAGCAAAATGGTATTAACTTTTTTAGGTAAAAATTTTTACTCTGAAATAATAAATTGTTTAAAATGATTGTCGACCGTTATGGAGTTTCATGGATTTAATGGGATATTATTCTAATTAATGGTATATTAACTGTATCAATACATGAGAGGAGTGGGTGGTTTATGACTAATATATATGTGACCGGAATTGTAACTTTGAGGGAGGTACGTGTTAACTAACCCCATACATTAGGCCTTCCAAAAGTTGTACTTAAACTTTAGGAGGATGGTACGTTGAATATTGAAATGAAAGATTTGGGTTTAAATGAGTTTTTCTTAAAAGAGATAGAACATTTTGAAGGTCTTCATGTTGGAAGAGTGTCTTCACTATCAAAAGGGATTTATAAGTTAATTACTGATCAAGGTGAGCTGAAAGCGGAGGTTTCTGGAAAGTTTCGTTTCAAAGCTACAGGAGCCAGAAATTATCCGACCGTAGGAGACTTTGTTATGATTAAACGAGCTGATGGGAATAGTATAATTCACCATGTGCTATCTCGAAAAAGTTTACTTGTACGCAAAGAAGCCGGAATGACCCAAGAAACCCAGCTTATTGCGGCAAACATTGATAAAATTTTTATATGTATGTCGTTAAATAATGATTTTAACATAAGACGAATGGAACGCTATCTATCGATTGCATGGGATAGTGGAGCAGTACCAGTTATCGTGTTAACTAAGGCCGATTTGTGTGAAAATGTTGAAGCGATGCTAGAGGAAGTGTCTAAGATTTCTATAGGCGTTGATGTAATCGTAACGTCAAGTGTCGATAATGAGGGCTATGAACCCATCAAAAACTACTTATTAGGTGGACAGACGGTAGCTTTTATTGGATCATCTGGCGTTGGAAAATCAACATTAATAAATTCGTTACTTGGTCAAGAGCTCATTGAAACAAGAGGTCTTAGAAATGATGATAAGGGAAAGCATACGACAACAAGACGCGAACTTTTTACGATAGAGGGACTTGGTGTTGTCATAGATACCCCTGGTATGCGAGAGTTGGGGGTCCAAAGTGTTGATTTATCAAAATCATTTTCAGATATCGATGAGCTAACAAAGCAGTGTAAATTTAATGATTGCCAGCATAAGAGTGAACCAGGTTGTGCCGTACAGCAGGCCATTACAAATGGAGAGCTTTCAAATAAAAGATTACAAAGCTATCTAAAGCTTGAAAGAGAAGCAAGACATGCTGAGCTGAAAGCCGAGGGCCGAGAAAAAGAAAGACTAAAAGATAGGCTTAATAATTTGCGAGAAATAAAGCGATTTAGGAAAGCCGTTAAGGCAAAAAATAGAAGAAGATAAAATGAGGGAGCGACTCTAGTTAAGGTCGCTCCTTTATGTTATTTAGTAACCGATTATACAGGTAAGTAGAACAAGAAATCTGTGTAGGGGCACTGCAAAAAGCGCATAATCAATCGAAGACCGCTGGTTATTGCCACTGCTGGAGTCTGAGGGAACCACAATTGTAAACCACTTAAAAGGAAGATTACAAAATTCTAAAACCATTTTCTTTGATGGCTATAATTATTGAAGTTTTGGAATAAAGTCTGATTAATTTGATGCTGTGTATTTTGGGAAATCAACAAAAGAAAAGAGGATGTTTTGAAAAAATGACTAATCAAAACATCCGCTTATAAATTCTATTCAGATTATTACTTAACAAAAGTTTCACCATTATGTACAAAATTCTTCAACTTACACTTTCATTTACTTAAATATAGCTATTCCGTTTTATTTACTCTAGACGCTCTAATCGCTACGCCAATCCCTGCGCCAATTGCCATACCGATTAAAAGCCCAACAGCAAGGTTATGGAGAAGCAAACCTATAACTAATCCAAATAATATTCCAATACCTATTCCCAAACTCATAGCTTCTGTACCTTTTTTATTGTTATCCAAAAAAATATGCCTTCTTTCGTTGAAATTCCTGATAATAAGTATTATACGAATGAGATAGTTTTTGGTTTCATTTTCCACCCCTTTAGTTTAAAAAGAAAAGAAATAATCATATTTGTAATGGCATACAGGAGATACTATTTAATCTTCTTGAATAGCGTTACCCTTATGATAAGCCTTTTACGAGTTTCATTTTAAATTCAGAAAAAATCAAATGATTTGATGAGTGGGTAACCCAACAGTATAAGCCTAAGCCCAATATCCTGTACTCAGGTTTTTTGTTTAAATTTTGGCTGTGTTTTGGAGCTAGAGGATTAACTAGACAAGCTCTTACACCTAAACCTGTATAATAGTAATAAGTAGTTTAAATGGTTCAACGTCAAATGTTGGGGTGACTAAAAAATCACGCTAACCGATGTGAACCCCGATTTCTTTAAATTTATTTGATAATAAGATCTTTGCACGAAATCTTTCAAAACTCTTAAAGCCGAAAGCGTTTCGTTTAAGTACTTTTGTCCGATTATTAATACCTTCTAAAAACCCGTTGGAATAGGGATAAATGAAGCTGTTTAAAATTTCCGGCTGCCAATTTTGAAGCGTCTTAATAGCTTTTTTAAACTCTGGAATATTAGCTTCCTCTACTTCTTTATAAAATGCATAGAGTGTTTCTTTGGTCTTGCTTATGAAAGCAGGGCCATTTTCTTTGGCTTGATCAAACCAAGCGCAGAAGCTTTCTTTTAATTCATGAGCTCTTTTGAGCTCGGGGGACATACTCTTATATCGTTCTAAATACCAAGTCTTCGCCTCGTTAAGTGCGCTTTCTCTTTTATAAAATACATAACGCATTCGTTTACATTTTTTACGATCATAAGCATGCCATTCCTTTTGAATGCGACGGCGAACGGCATCCATCCCCCAGTAAATATAACGGCAGTAATGGAAACGGTCTGCAATAATGAAAGGTCGATTTAATGCTTGTTTAACGGCTGACTTGAAGGACGGGCTCATATCCATTACGACTATTTCAACGTTCGCACCATATTGTTGGAGATAGTGCTTAATGGTTTCTTTTCGACGATTCGGCAATATATCAATAGGTTCACGTGTTTCCGCATTCGCAATAATCAGCTGATACATACCGGCATCTGTATCGCCCTTGTATTCATCAATCGCAATAACGCGCGGTAACTCTTTCGGTTTTTCAATCTCCTTTTGAGCCATTTCGTTAAATCGACGCATAACAGTATTACTAGACGTATTAGCTTGTTCAGCTACTTCTTTAAATGTTTTCCCTTTAAAACTGCGTAGTTTCGTCACTTGATTCCATTCCATTGAGAAACGTTGATAACGTTGAACAAAGCTTGTATTTTCAGGAAAGCGTTTGTTACATTCTCTACATACATAACGTCGTTTTCGATAGTAAATAACGCTTAATCGTTCAAACCATTTTAAGTGTTTAATCTTCTGTATACGGTAATCATGTACTATACGCGTTATCGCCCTACAAAATGGACAAACCTGTTCATCGATTGGCATTTCTATATGGATAGCTATGTGTGATTCTCTTTTATCCACTTTTGTGATAGTAAAGCCTTCAAATCCTGGCATTTTCATGTTAAAATTCATTTGCACGACACTCGCTTTCTACTTGTTTCTCGACAATTCAAGTATAAAGAAATCGCGGTGTTCGTGCATTTTTTTGTCTTCAATTGTTTGAAAACCCCAACAAATATTATAGAACCGTTTAAATTACAATATCGTCGGTTTAAAACAAATAAAGTTAGTTAAGAACGAAAGTCGATAATAGCGATTATATTGGTAGAGTGACTTGAAGTTTTCTATAGGAGATAATAAGGTGAAAAAAGAAGGAAAAAGTAAAAAGAAAAACCAAAGTATTTTAAAAGATATACTCGTTGAAATTCTAGATTCAGCCTTTTTTGAAGTGGTTTGGATAGTTTTATCTTTTATTCCAAGGGTGATAATGGGTATTTTTAAAAATTTAATTTAAGAAAAAATAAGTTATTTTCAATAATCGAAGACCTTAGTTGAAAATTCGAGTATCAAACATATTTTAAAAGAAATTTAAAGGAGATACTACTTACTCTGTAATATTAAAGACAAGTAAATGTACATGATAGTTCATTACATCATAACTTGTTTATAATGTTGCACATATTGTCCAACTAAAATGCAATGTTTAGGTTGTAAAGCAAAAGTGCCTGATCCAGACCAAGAGGATGAACTTTTAGAAGTTATTCAATTATCGAAAGACATGGAGAAGCGTTTTAAACAATTAGGATTAGAAGTTGAAGTGAGGAAAGCAAAGGAAATGGCAAAACAAGCAAAGATTGAACTGAAAGAAATTGATTTAATCAAGAAATATAGAGAGGAACGTCACTATGAACCAACCATCCAGCACAATCCATTCAGATAAGCGACAATGGCTTGATAAAGTGCATCAACAACGTAAAGAGCGTTCGGTTTCCATAGGGATTGATACAATTGAATATCTCGTCGAACAAGGTATCCCTGTAACCTATCATAATATTAGTCAGCATTCGAAACAGTTTGACACTCAAGGGAAAGGGATTCATTCCAATACAATAAAGCGTAATGATGAATTGTATACCTATTACAAAAAGCATAGCAAAACATATAAAGTAAGTAGGGTTCGTAATAAGCTCACAGCTCTACCTAAATTCGATGAATCAAGTTTTAGAAAGATTTCCCCTAAACGTAATATAGATGTTGTTAAAAAGAAGTATATGAAGCTCTCAAAAGAAGAATTAGTGAACAAGCTAATAGCTGTGGAGCAATATATAGCAGAGAATCAAAGTCGTTGGGTTGCTAATCATTTTGAACAGTTTAAATAGAAATTAATGGGATATAAGTTAGCATTATCAAATTATAAATTATATTAACAAGGCTAACTTAACTTTCTTCTTTAAATAAAGCATCCTTTCGTATTATAAGGTCAGCCAGAGAAATCTGGTTGACTATTTTTTATTCAATTTATAGATTGATAGTAGCCGGGGTAGAACGGAAGCACCCGTGGGACTTGATCCCGACAACTAAACTGTTCGCCCTCTACTTGTTAACACATGATTAGGCTGGTTGGGACATAGTGATCCCGTATAACAAGCGAAGATATGAATAACAAGCTAGATAGAGGTTACCGGTCAATACACTACATGAGGAGGAGATAAACTATGAATCCAGTAGTTGGTCTGGATGTCGCAAAAGGTGAAAGTCAGGTTCAAATGTTCTTGGATAAAAAAATTCCCTATAAAAGCAGTGTGAAAGTGGACCATACGGTGGAAGGATTGGAAGAGTTACACTCTTATTTATTAGATGTAGAGAATCAAACAGGGATGAAACCACCTATTGTTTTAGAAGCGACAGGTCACTATCATGCCCCAGTTGTACAGTTTTTAGAGGCAAGAGAGTACATTGTCATAATCGTAAATCCACTGGTATCTTATCGAGCAAAAAGCTCTAACTTACGAAAAACTAAAACAGATGCCATTGATGCCTATCACTTAGGTGAACTGTATTACAAAGAGGATTTAGAGCCTCAGAAAAAGCGTGGTATTCAGCTTTTAAACCTTCGGCATCTAACAAGGCAACACGAAAATATGACAGGAATTATGGTTCAAACAAAGCTTCAATTTCAAGCTGTATTAGATCAAGTATTTCCAGAGTATAAAGGCGTTTTTGGTGATTTATACGCTGAGATTTCATTAAGGACTTTACAGTCCTTCCCTACATCGGAGTCTGCCTTAAAAGCAGGTGTAGATAAGCTTGCACAATTTATTGATAAGCATTGTAAAGCGCGTTCATTTAATTGGGCGTATGAAAGAGCTGAGTTATTAATCGCCGCTGCGGAACGTAACCCATTTCAGTCAACGCTTTATCAAAGCCTTCTCGTCAGTCTGAATATGTATATTGATTTACTTCAAGCGTACCGACAACAGCTTTCTACGTTAGAGCGTGAGATTAATCAATTGGCGGCACAACTCGAAGAATATGAATTAATCCAATCGCTTCCCGGTATAGGTGAAAAAATCGCGTCCACGATACTTTCAGAAATTGGGGAGATTGACCGGTTTAATCATCCAAAAAAGTTAGTAGCCTTTGCGGGACTAGACCCAAGTGTGTTTGAATCAGGGCGCTTTAAAGGCACGAAAAATCACATTACCAAACGCGGCTCAGCTAGACTTCGCCACATGCTTTACACAGCCGTCCGTTGTTCAATTCGAGATAGCCGTAAAAAGAAAACAACAGATGAAACCCTTGCACGAAATAAACGATTACGAGCCTTCTACGATTTAAAACGCGAAGAAGGTAAACCGTATAAAGTAGCTATTATTGCCTGTGCTAATAAGCTTTTACACTGGATTTATGCGATTTTAAAAACGAAAACACCGTTCCAAGAAACTATTTAGTTACAGTATTTTAAAATAAAACAAAATCCTTCCAAATTAAATTCGGAGGGTTATTTATCTTGTGCTTTTTAGTATAACATGAAGTGTTTTTCGATTAAAAATGTTTTACTTGACATTCTATTAGCTGGTTTAGTTGAAAAAGAAAATAGACGCTTCTTCCACAATCGCGCCCGATTGTTGAGGATTTTAAATACTATGTCTTGTTTAACTAACGTACCAGTTTGTTGAATAACATTTAGAAACTATAAGTTTTTATAAGCTTATAATTTTTTTCTATAAAATCTTTATACTCTACACCTACTATTTCACCTGACAATGAATAATGGAATATGACTTGCTCATTAATCATTTCTGTTAAAAAAGTTGTTTTTGAAGCATTGTGAATGACTGGCACAAGTTTAAATTTATATAATACCCCATACATTTTAGGAACTGTTAAATATAGTTCACCATTTTCTATAGAGATGTCTAAAATTTTGCTCTCATCATTTTCAATAAAATACTTTCCAGTAATATGTTCCGCGTTAGTAAATTTAATTGATTGCGAAGAAAGAGGTAATGTTACATGTTCATCAAGAATTAGCTTGGCCATCTCTTGAGTTAAATGTGTTATAGGCGTGACATTCATATTGCTTAGAAAGATTATCGTAACTTGTTCATCAACAAATCTTAAAAAATCACTACAAAATCCACTAATATCTCCAAAATGGTGCATACATTTTCTACCCAACATATCTGTCACTACCCAACCAGAAGCGTATGAACTAAGATTTGGCGTAAACATTTTTTCTTTTAGTTCTTTGCTAAGAAGCTGAGATGATTTTAATGCCTGATCCCAAAGGAATAAATCCCCTGTTGTAGAATATAGCCCATAGGCTCCTAAAGGAAATGATAAATCTGCGTATACTGAGTGAATTGGATTTTCCCAGAATGAATAACCAGAAGCTAAATTTGCAACTATCTTAACCCCGTCATCACAGCCTGTATTATGCATGCCCAAGGGGCGACATATGTTTTCTTGTATGTACTCTGCATAGGACATCCCTGAAACTTGTTCAATAATCGCTGTAAGTAATGCGTATCCTGAGTTTGAATATTCAAATTTTTCACCAGGCTCGAAGTTCAATTCAAGATGTTTAAATGAATCAATCAGTTGATGTAAAGCCTTCGGGAGTCTCATTGTTTTAGACCAAAAATCAGGAAAACTTGTGTAATTTGGAATCCCTGTAGTGTTTGTTAAACAATGATAGATTGTAATTTTTTTACCCTGTGGATAATTAGGAAGATGCTTCCCTATACAATCATCTATACATAATTTCCTTTTTTCATGTAATTGAAATATAGCAATAGATGTAAAGGACTTAGTAAGTGAGCCGATGCGAAATTTAGTAGTAGGTTTATTGGGTACATCATGCTCCCAATTTGCCATACCAAAACCTTTATTTAAAAGAATATTTTCGTTAGAAGCTATTAAAATGGAGCCATTTAAATAACCATTTTCTTCGTACCTTTCGATCCATCTACCTATCCGTTTTTCCGTAATCATGTCATTCCCCCATATATCCCTTAACAAATCTTTGTAATTGCTTGTTCAACTAAACTTAACCTTTAGTTTAAGTGAATTTCCCAAAATCTTATGTATATTCTAGCATTAATATCCAATTTATTGTGAAGTGTTATTCAATTAAATGGCCCGATTGTTTAATATAAGTTATATCTTTATACACAAATAAAAGCTAAACTAATACAAAAATTAGTTCAGCTTTAAAATAACTTATTATAATGTTACACATTGTATAAAGAATACTGATACATAAAGTACATTACTTAAAATCTTGACTTTTAATAAAATTCACAAGTAGTATCTCCATTTGATTTTTCTCGGTAAAATTAAATAACTTTATATGTCGATAAAAGGCATTCAGAATGCTCACATCCTGAATATACTCTCAATTTGATCTCTTTAAGAATTATTTTCACTGTCATTATTTTGCGTAAACTATAAAGATTTATTGTTATTACCTGTGTAGTTGATTGGAGCGGAGGTGGTGACTCCTGCGGGAAAAGTGGGACAGCCCAAGACCCTGCAGGAGCATAGCGACGAAGCGGCTTGACGCCCGCCCGCGGAAAGCGTCCACCGTAGCGGAAATCAACGGTCTTATCTATATATTTTTAAAGGAAAAAAGACCGTAGATAAACCCGAATTTCTTCTCCGAGTTTGTCTACAGTCTGAAAGGATCTCGTCAATATTTTTTCATCGCCCCAAAAGAGATATTGTTATTACCTGTGTAGTTGATTGGAGCGGAGGTGGTGACTCCTGCGGGAAAAGCGGGACAGTCCAAGACCCTGCAGGACCATAGCGACGAAGCGGCTTGGCACCTAACGACGCTTTGGTAACTTTAATTTTCAGCATTTTAATCCGGATTAATTATTATTTTCACAGGGTATTTTATATACTAAAACATACTAGAATCGAAGGTTTTTTGTTATCTATGTAGAATCTAATTACTATAATAAATTGCGGTAAAATTCATTTAGGCAAAGGGGGTGTAAGAGTGGACCTAGTACTTTGGATAACTATTGGTTTCATAATAATTGGATTTGTCGTTCTCATTTCTATGAAAAAAGGTATGGAAAGTAAGGTTGTTTTTATAAAAACAAATCCGGAAGACGAGGGGAATTCATCAAAATCTAAATCAGTAATTTGGTGGATATTGAGTGCCGCTGCTTGGGGGATAGTGAGTATGTTTCTTGTGGGTAGGTGTTTTCAGAATTACTTCGGATAACTGTTGGCTTCAAAATGTACTTAAAAAAACTGATAGTATTACTGTAATATTCTTGAATAATAAATACTATATACATTATAAATTCAATAAACTTTCCCAAATGAAAGTTTGGACACACATTAAAAACCGTGAAACGCTGATTTTACAGCATTTCACGGTTTTTCTTCTGAACAATCTATTTATGTTTAAATAACAACAGTTAAATTTAACAGAGCCAAAAAGAAAAAAGACCGTTGATAAATTCGAATTTCTTCAAGTTTATCTACAGTCAGGAAGGATTTCGTCATCATTTATCATCGCTTCAAAAGATTTGTTTATATTACATGCGTAGTTGATTGGAGCGGAGGTGGTGACTCCTGCGGGAAAAGCGGGACAGCCCAAGACCCTGCAGGAGCATAGCGACGAAGCGGCTTGGCGCCCACCCGCGGAAAGCATCCACCGTAGCGGAAATCAACGGTCTTATCTAATAATATATTTTCTACAATAAGATGCGAACAATAAGGCAGTTTTCAATATTAATAGTAAAAATTTACTGTAAATTACCTTTTTACCATGATAGTATATTAATGTTATATCAAATTTATGAAGTAGGTGCAAAATGAAATCAATAATTAGGTTTAGTATGAAGAATGGATTAGCTCTGTTATTAGTGGTACTTCTTATTGTTGCTGGAGGAATATATTCTCTAAAAGAGTTACATATTGAGAAGTATCCGAATGTGGATATTCCATATTTGACAGTTATTATACCTTATCCGGGTGCTTCGCCGGAACAATCGATGAATGATATTGGGGAGCAAATGGAAAGAGAGTTCATGAAGCTTGAAGGGGGAAAGAATGTCTATACAGGTGGTGTCGCTAATGCAGCATATTCAACGATAGAATTTGAAATGTCAGTTGATATGGAGCAAGCTGAACAGTTAGTGAGGACAAGTGTAGATAAGATGAAGCTGCCTGAATTAGCAGAAGAACCGAAGTTTGAATTATCTAGTCCAGAAGAAAATCCGATTGTCTTTTCAATGGGGATTTATGCTGATGAAAATTATGAAGAAGTTCAAACGTTTGTGAAGAAACATATTATTCCACGCCTTGAAGTTATAGAAGGGGTAAGTGAAGTAAAGGTCGGCGGGATTGCAGATCAGCTAGTGAGTATTCGACTATTACCTAAAGAATTAGAGGCAAAAGGAATTACAATTAATGATGTTAAAGAAGCTATTTTGGCAAATAATCTTTCGATGCCGACCGGAGATATTTCTGTATCGAACGAAGTATTACCGGTGCGAGTAAATAAAGAATTGAAATCAGTTGCTGATGTTAAACATATAAAACTTTTCACAAAAGAAGCAAATTCACAAACCACTAAAACTGCACCTGGAACGACTACTTTAGGTGAAATTGCTGAAGTTACATATGAAAGTGAATACACAAATAATATTACACGAATAAACGGGGAACAAGGAGTAAGTTTCGGTATTATAGCTAAAGGTGGAGCAAATGTAGTAGCTATCGTTGATCAAGTGAAGGCAGAAGTGAAAAATCTGGATCTTCCTGAAGGATATAAAGTAGAAACATTGCGTGATCAATCAATTGAAATCAAGCAATCAGTCTATTCTATGCTCCGAGAGGCATTTTTAGGTGCACTAATGGCCGTTGTCGTAACCTTGTTATTTTTAAGAAATATCCGTTCAACCGTTATTGCTGTTATATCCATCCCAGTGTCTATATTTGCATCTTTTCTTTTGATGAAAATGATAGGGTATACATTAAATATCATGACACTTGCAGGAATTGCCGTAGCTTGCGGACGAGTTGTGGATGACTCGATTGTAGTCATTGAAAATATATTTAGAAGAGTAAGAGTTTCAAAAGAAAGAAATGATAGGCTCATAGAACAAGCTACAAGGGAAGTAGCATCTGCAATTACTTCTTCCACAATCACAACCGTTGCCGTTTTCTTACCATTGGCTTTTGTACCGGGAATTGTAGGAGGATTTTTCAAACCGCTTGCATGGACCATAGTTATTTCATTATTGATTTCATTAATTGTTGCAATAACGGTTGTTCCGCTCTTATCGAGAATTTTTCTTTTAAAAATCACACTAGAGGAACCACAAGAAAATGCACTTCAAATTGGGTACCGCAAAAGTTTGACTTGGGTGTTAAAACATCGATTCGTTACTTTAACTGCAGCATTATTAATTCTGGTAGCTTCTGTTGCCTTAATCGCACCTAGACTAGGAACAACTTTTCTGCCACAAGAGAAAGTTAATAATTTTGATGTCGAAATTACGATGAAAAAAGGAACCGCTCCAGAGAAAACAGCTGAAGCCACAAATAAAGTAGAAAATATCTTAATAAATCAAGAGGATATCAATCTTGTAAATACAAATATAGATGGTGAATCGGAAAGTGCGACGATTTCATTTGTTGTGAAAGATTCTGTTGCAAATACTAATGAATTTGTTGAGGATTTGAGATCTCAGTTTTCAACTATAACTGAGCCTGAAAAAATTACTGTATCGGGTGTAGGTGGAATTATTGGAGGTGCAGAGGGAAGGTATACTCTTATTGTAAATGGGTCAAATTTTGAGGATATAAAAAAGGCAAGTGAGCAAATCACAACCAGTTTAAAAGAAGTAGATGGAATGACAGATGTTACAACGTCTTTAGAAGGTGAAGAGCCTGAAATAACCATTGATTTGGACGAAGAAAAGCTTGCTGAAAAAGGACTAATGCCAGCCATGGTAGCACAAAGTCTGCGTACACTAATTAACGGTGATGTAGTAACAACGATGAGGATGGAAGGCGAAATAAGAGAAGTGAAACTTGGCTTGAAGATGAATCAGATTACATCCATCAAAAAACTAGGGAATCAAAAGATTAACAATGTAATGGGTATGCCGGTTTCTCTTAAAGAGATAGGAGAACTGAAAAGAGTTAATAATATTACCACTGTTTCTCATTTGAATGGAAATGAATATATCATGGTTAATGGGACAATCACAGATGGAAAAGTAGGAGATGTGATAGCAAAAGCAGATAAAATCATCGATGATTTGCAGTTGCCAGAAAATATTAACTACTACAAAGAAGGTGCATCCGCATCAATGACAGATGGCTTTAAAGACCTATCCATTGCCATCGCAATTAGTATTTTCTTGGTATATTTAGTCATGGTAATTGCCTTTAGAGAAGGAAAGGCTCCATTTGTTATTTTGTTTGCCATACCATTTTCCATCATTGGAGCACTAGTTGGACTTTATATTGTAAATGAACCAATAGGTATGCCTGTTATGATTGGTTTACTCATGCTGAATGGAATTGTCGTAACGAATGCTATCGTTCTAGTAGATAAGGTGAAGCAAAACGAAAGAAATGGAATGATCAGACATGAAGCCTTAATTGAAGCGGGTGTCATACGTATTCGGCCAATCTTGATGACAGCTATTGCAACAATTGGAGCTTTAATCCCGATGGCTTTCTCAAATGGATCAGGAATGGTGTCAAAATCACTCTCTGTTGTCGTCATTGGAGGACTATCAACATCTACTTTTTTAACGCTTTTTATTGTCCCAATACTATACAGTTTATTTAATCCATCAAAAAAGAAATGAACATTTCAAACGGAATTTTAGCGCCGATTTTTTGGGATTTCATTGGATTGTAAGGAGGACAATAGATGAAAAAAAGAACGGTTATGCGAACTGTTATTGTAGTAATTATCTTTAGTGCCATTGCTTATACCGTCTATAGTAATTTCATAAAAGAAACATATGAGTTGGTGAAAATAGGTGATGATGCACCTGATTTTATTCTAGAGGATTTAAATGGAGTGAAGCATAAATTATCAGATTATAAAGGTAAAGGAGTTGTACTAAATTTTTGGGCAACTTATTGTGATTATTGCAAAGAGGAAATGCCTGATTTAGAAGAAAACTATATTAAGTATAAATCAAAAGGAGTGGAAATCCTTGCAATAAATAACGCACAAACACCTTCTGAAGTTAAAAAATTCACTAAAAATATTAGTTTTCCGATACTAATAGATCACTCAATAGTTGTTTTTAAAAGTTATAATGTAGAGTTCTTACCTACGTCGGTATTCATCGACTCCGAGGGTACAGTTAAAAAAATATCAGCAGGTGAAATGGGTAATAAATCAATTCAGAAAAATATAGAGTTGATTTTACCTAAAAGATAATCATTTGGAAGTAAAAAGATAGCCCATTCTCAGTTTTATCGAGAATGGGCTATCTTATTTAAATCATTTGGACTTTTCAGTATCTATGAAACAATGACTAGTTCATGTTCTTTTTTCAAACTGTCCAATAATACATAGCCGAATACAATTCCACCGACTGTCATCAATAATGTATTTTGTGAACTAACGAGTTCACCAAAATAGGAAAAATACTTGCCAATAGAAGTGTAAAGAATGAAAGGGGAAAATGCTACAGCCAGTGCCGGTATAGCAATTACAACAAATTTTATCCAATCAAACGTCCATTGTTTCTTTTCTTTAATTTCAACAATTAATTTTGGTAATCGAAGCAACATTCCTATAATAATAGGGAGTACGAAAGAAAATCTAATCAAAGGAAGAATAGTATATGTTTTGGCAGCCTCTCTTTCTAAATGCAATTTATAACTTAGTCCAAGATAAATGATAATTCCAATAATTAATAATGAAATGAAATACCTTAAAAAGCGTTTCACCTTCAACTCCTCCTTTAAAATTTACATATTGTTAAAACACGGAACGAGTTTCGTTTATAACAATATTTTCCTATATATGTAATCTTAATGCAATCGAATCTTTAATGTTATAAAGATTCATCTAATTTAGTAATAGTTTTAAAGTCTTTTGACATCATATTAACTTATGCAAACAAGTTGCTATGAGTGACCAGAACATGTATTTTCCTTTAGAGTATCTAATAAAATATAACGACATATAAATTGTATCAATCCTATTGCTATGACTTTTACTGTGAAAAGGTGAACATACATGATAATACATAGTCAAGGTTAGCGTAGTATTCAAAAATGCTGTAAGAATGAGTATAATTAATTGAATAGTGTGGGTAAAAATCAATTAATTGGTAGGGGTAATGAAATATGGATGATAAATTTAACATTATGATTGTCGAAGATGAACAAAAGATAGCCGAAATGGTTGCGGAAAACTTAATTAAATGGGGATATGATGTTTATCCAGTTAAGGATTTTCAACAAGTAGAAGAAGAGTACTTATCAGTGAAGCCGCATGTAGTGTTGTTAGATATCAATTTACCTTATTTTAATGGGTTTTATTGGTGCGAGAAAATTAGAAAGTATTCAAATGTGCCCATTGTATTTGTGTCATCTCGTAATGAGAAGATGGATGTTATGATGGCCATAAATATGGGTGGGGATGATTTTATCCAGAAGCCATTCTCAATGGACATACTCGTGACGAAGATTAATGCACTAGTGCGTAGAACTTATACATATCTTTCACCTAGTTTAGATGTTCTCAAACATAACGATTTGACTTTAAACTTAAAGACTTCAACAGTTAAGTTTGGCGAGCAAGAAAGTGAACTAACAAAAAATGAATTTAAAATATTGACGGTTCTTTTTGAAAATAAGAATGAAATTATTAGTCGTGATGCGCTAATGCGTGCACTATGGGAAGATGAGAGTTTTATTGATGATAATACATTGACGGTTAATATAAATCGATTACGTCGTAAACTAACAGATATGGGTGTGGAAGATTATATTCAAACGAAGAAAGGGCAAGGGTATATGCTAATATGAGTATTTGGAAGCATTTGTTCTTTCAGAGGCGACTAATCTTAACCTATATTATGATCATGTTGTTTATCACAGTAGTGATTTATATCAACCCAAGACTTTCAATCCCAATAAATAATTTACTCTACCTGTATCTCATCTCAACTTGTTTGTTTTTCTTGTACATTTTTATAGAATACTATTTTATAAAAAAACATTTTATT
Organism: Viridibacillus sp. d25.2; assembly: GCF_055456015.2. Taxonomy (NCBI): domain Bacteria; kingdom Bacillati; phylum Bacillota; class Bacilli; order Caryophanales; family Caryophanaceae; genus Viridibacillus; species Viridibacillus sp. d25.2. The sequence goes on from NZ_CM196652.1 coordinate 1,968,421, forward strand.
GCATTGAAAAGTAGTTGTAGAGATGGTTTTTTAATCCAGGAAGAGCTACTGACTCCTAAAACATTGGAACAGCAGATGTTTCAAGAAGTATTAAAGCAAGTAAATCAACAGCATCAGCAAAAAGTCACGAATATTATAAATGATAAAAAAGAAACAATAGATTATATGACATCGTGGTTCCATGAAATTAAAACACCTATATCGGTTAGTCGTTTAATTATTGAGAATGAGAAGGAAAATCCGGTTTTGAATAGTATAGAAGAAGAAGTAGATAAGATTGAGGGATACGTTGAACAGGCACTCTATTTCGTTCGAGCAGATGATTTCAATCAAGATTATTTTATAGTTCCTGTTGATTTAGACGTAGTTATTCGTTCAATTATTAAACAAAATGCCAAGATATTTATTCAAAAAAAGATAAAACTTACATTAGAAGTAGATTCTACAGAAGTACTAACTGACCAAAAATGGCTTGCTTATATTGTGGCACAAATTCTATCTAATGCTTTGAAGTATACTTCGCCTCAAGGGGAAGTGAATATTTCTTCAGAAGAAGAAGAGATAGAAAGAAGATTAATCATAAAAGACAATGGAATAGGGGTAGAACAGGCAGACATCCAGCGAGTTTTTGATAAAGGCTTCACGGGGATGAATGGAAGAAGTCACGGTGGCTCAACGGGTATGGGTCTATATCTAGCTAAGAGATTGGCAAATAAGTTAGGCCATTCAATCACTATCACTTCAGAAAAGAACCAGTTTACAGCTGTTACTATACATTTCCCAAAACTGCATGATTACTATGCTATAAAATAATTCAAAATGAGAGGCAGTCACCTATTTATACCTGCCTCTCATTTTGTTTTTTTAGATTTCCTTTAAATAATAACATCTATGCTAATTATCCACTTTGCCGAGCCTAATTGATGAGTTTATAATAATTCATAGAAGCAAAAGTGAGGATCGCATGTATCGGTGCGTTTTTAAGGAGGGAAATTTAAGGATATACACCACGTCCTCAATCTTTTACTGTATCATTTTCCAAGATCATTAAAGATGCGTTTTTATTACAGGTGTAGTTGATAGAAGCGAAGGTGGCGACTCCTGCGGGAAAGCGAGACAGTCCAAGACCCTGCAGGAGCGTAGCGACGAAGCGACTTGGCGCTCGCCCGCGGAAAGCGTCCATCCTATCGGAAATCAACGGCCTTATCTAATTTTAAAAAAAGACCATAGATAAACTCGTATTTCTTCTAGTTTGTCTACAGTCTGTGAGACATAAACATTATTGGTGTCTGTCTCTATTTTATGCATTGACTATTTTGTTACAAGAAATAACAGTTAATACATAGTAAGAGATATAAAGTAGTGTATAAGATACGATACAAATGATTACAGGAATGATGAAGTTGATATCCATTAAATTTGAGATAGCAGTTAAAATCATACAACTATGAGTAATGCCTACGATTAAAGGTAGGAGAAAGACAACAGAATATTGTTTAGCGATAACTCGCAACACTTCGCTCTTTTGTACACCTAGTTTCTTTAATGTTGTATATCTGACTTTATCATCAGTTACTTCTGTTAGCATTTTGAAATAAATAATACTTCCTGATGCTGCAAGGAAGACTAATCCCAAAAATCCGCTTATAAAGATCAGTAATCCGTAGACAGATTGGGCTTCTTGATAGCTATCTGAAAAACTGTAGAAATGTACTTCACTAGGAAGTTCTTTCATGATTTTCTTTGTCAGTGCAGAAGATTTAGCTTCGTTGGTTACTTTCAGAGCATGCACTGTAGTAGGAGTATTTTCACCGCTAAGTTGATTGTATTTTTCGTCATTTACAACTATTAAGAAAGGTTGAACAGGGTCATTCAATAATGAAAATGATTTATTATCAACAATCTTTATTTTTGAATCCGTATTTGCTGAATGCAACGAAATCGATTTGTTTAAATTTGATTGCTGGTCTTGTGAACCAATGAAATTGTTGATAATTGTTAGACCTTCTGTTTTCTTTAAAGGTGTAATTGTATCTAAATCTAATTTATCAGCTAGCTGATTGAAAGTTGTATTGGATACAACAGCAAATGATTCGTCAAAGTATAAGTACCCCCCAGGAACTTTTTTAAGTTCTGAAGCATCGCCTTTTACCATTGTGTATTCCCAGTCGTGTTCAAAGATAAGGGAATGATCATTGTCCGTGGCAATTAATTCACGAATTTTTGCATCTACTTCCGAAGATGTACTTTCATATTGATAACTGTACGGAACAAAACTTTTCACCTGATCCAGAGTATTGTAATAAATACTATAACCAAATCCAAAAGCGATAAGTGTTACTGCGTTCAGTATAGAAATAATAGTGAACATAAAGGCGTTGCTTTTTAATCGATTTGTTAATTGCGTAAAAGTTAAAAGATTAGACCACTTAAAATAAAACGACTTATTCTTCTGTAATAATACAAAGATAAAGGCACTTAAGGAGTGGAATAACAAAAACGAGCCAACAAGCATGGAGATAATTATTATAATGATAGTACGGTTAAAGTTCTGATCCCAATTGCTTGATTCTGGAGACAGTTGTAATAACCAGTAGCTACCTCCAATCATTGCAAGGGCAAGAAGTGCTAATAACAAAGAAGGTTTATTTATTTTCTCGCCTTTTTTAGTGGCTTGGAATAGCTCGATTAATTTAAAACGATAAATAATAAAGTAGCCTTGCAATGAAGTAAGGAAAATAATCACACTGAATACGAGTAAAGTTTGTATGATTGCTCTTGAATTAAAAGTAAATGTAATAGCAATAGAAAAGCCCATTAATTTCACTAAAATCATACTGAAGAAAACAGAGAATAATTCCCCGATTGCAAGCCCTATTAAGAGTGCAAGTATGCCCATAATAAAGTTCTCATAAAATAGCATTCTGCCAATTTGTTTTTTCTCAACACCTAATAACGAATATAAACCAATATCTTTTTTACGTCTTTTAACAAAGAAGTTATTCGAATACCAGATGAAAATGGATACAAATAGTAGTAAAAGAATAGAAGCAGCACCAAAAGCTGATGAAAGTTTTTCTGTATCCGTTAGAGCTTGGCTAATTTGTTTATTGTACTGTAGTGATGAAAAAGTAAAGTAAATCGTAATACTGAGTGTCATTGATGCAATATAAAGAAAGTACTGATAGAAATTGTGTTTGATATTTTTTCTTACAATATTAAACATGTTCATGGGTCCCACCCCCTATAGTAGAAAGCGTGTTTAATAATAGGTTAAGGAACTCTTTTCTGTCCTTGTCTCCTCGGACAATTTCTGTGAAAAGGCGTCCATCTTTCATAAACAGTACTCTATTGCAATAACTTGCAGCAAAAGCGTCATGTGTGACCATTAAGATAGTCGAATCGTAGTCCTTGTTCAATACAGTGAATGTATTTAGAAGATCTGTCGATGATTTAGAATCTAATGCCCCAGTTGGCTCATCTGCTAATACTAAACTTGGATTTGTAATAATTGCTCTTGCAACAGCAGCTCGTTGCTTTTGGCCTCCAGAAACTTGGTAAGGGTAAGAGTTTAAGATAGCTGCAATTCCCAGTATGTTGGCTATTTCTCGCACTTTAACTTCCATCTTCTGAGCGGGCCAATTCGCTAGGGAGAGTGGTAATAGAATATTTTCTTGTATCGTTAAGGAATCTAGCAAGTTATAGTCTTGAAAGATGAAACCTAAATGCTTTCTACGAAATTTAGCTAAATCCTTTTCCTTCATTGAGTCAACTGATTCACCCCCAATGACAATACTACCTGACGTTGGTTTATCAATTGTCGAAAGAATATTGAGCAGTGTAGTTTTACCAGCTCCAGATGGTCCCATAATCCCAACGAATTCCCCTTTATTAATAGTTACATCTACATGTTGTAGAGCAGTATATATATTGTTTTTTGCTCCAAAAACTTTATGTATCGAATTTCCTTTTAAAATTGCTTCCATGTTAGTACTCCTTTCAAGAGTTAGTTTGTACATTAAGAATACGTTGAAACCAGGAACTTCTCCATCGATTTTCCAAACAAGAAGTAACCATAACTTACATTTTTGTCACAATAGGAGTGATTTATATAGATTGACTTTGAATGTGTATGAATCTATATAATAATTATAAAGTTAAAAATAGGGTCATGTTGAAATTAATGGGCTTAATTGAAAGTCTAATACATATACAATTGATTAGAATAATTTTAACTTACAAATAAAGGCGGGGGAAAGATGAAGCTAATAGAAATAGATAAATCAAATTGGCTGGATGTTGTTTTTTTAACAACAAATAAAGAGAGTATGCCGACATTATGCGAAGAATTCGTCGCATCAAATGCACTATCAATTGTTCAGGCACAATTTGAAAAAACATGGATCACAAAAGCTATTGAATTGGATGGTATATTAATCGGTTTTACTATGTATGGTTTCTCTGAAGAACAAAACTTTTTCGAGTTATGCCGAATTATGATTGATAGAAAGTACCAAGGTAACGGTTATGGACCTAAAGCCATTTTGTTAGTAATAGAAGAGATGAAGAAACTAGATGGTTGCAAAGAAATTTATTTATCTACTGAACCAGAAAATGAGCTAGGGAAGAAAATATATGAGAAATTAGGTTTTGTGAATACAGGGCGTATTGTCGAAAGAGAGGAATTATTTTGTTTGCAGCTATTATTTCGAGAGGGTAAGTGAAATTTGCTTTGAGTCACTTAGTAAAAGAAGGGGGCTTATGAATGAATCAATTTTCACCAGTATGGGAGAACGTTCTGAATACATTTCAGCAAGTAAATGCTTCGGGCGCTGCCTTTATGGTTATGAAAGAAGGGCAAGTTGTAGCAGAATCTTATACTGGTTTTCACAGTAACGAAGAGGGTGCTAGATTAATTCAAAAAGATACACTATTTCATCTTGCTTCTGTCAGAAAAACGTTTATCGGATTTGCTACAGCTTATTTAATCCAGGAAGGGGTGATCCAATCACTTGAGCAAGAGATTGCATCATTTTTCCCTGAAAAGGATAGTGGGGTATTAGAGAATGTTACCATCCGCCATTTACTCACACACACTCATGGGTTGCGGCTGTTAAATGGAGAAATTGAAAAAGAGTTCCAATCAGGGACAAGTTGGGCTTACCGTAATATTGGAGTAGATCTATTGTCTGAAATCATCAAGAAAGCTTCAGGCAGAACGATTGCAGATATTGTTAAAACTGAAGTATTGAATGCTTGTGGCTTAACAGAGATAGGTTGGTATGGTGAATTGGATTCTCGCCATGTTGAAGTGATTAGGCAAGAAAATGATCCTCATTGGTACACAAGTAATAATGAAGATGGTAGTCAAATGAATATGTATGCTTCTGTTAGAGATTTAGTTAAGTGGGGAGCATTACATGTACATAAAGGAAAAATTGATGGTAAACAGCTAATTCCTAGGGCGATTTTCGATTACATTACAACTGTACAAAGCCCAAATACTTTACTAGAAGGCTATCCAAAGAACGGCTTCTTTTGGTTCGTTCAGGGAGAATCTTGTGGTCGAACAGAAATAGGGAAAACAGTATCAAAAGGCTCTTATCAAATCCTTGGCTATACAAATGTAGCGATTCTAGTCATTCCAGAGCATGAGATAATCGCAGTACGTGCTTTTAATAACTTTGGTTCACCAGAAGGATACAATTACTTAAACGATATTCGTGGATTTGGGGACTGTATAATGGAGTGTTTGTGACAAGACATTATGAAAAGAGCTACTTTTAAGAAAGGCTGAGATTTCTTGAAAGTTGTTCTTTTTGTTTGATATAAGTAAGAAAATAAAGATAACCTTGAACCGATTATTAAGATTATACCGATTTGATCTATTCGAAGCTTCAATTAACTCATTCAGGAAGTGAATTAACCTACTGTATGTATCATTTAACCTACTCGAACTTTTAGAAGTATGATTTGATCTATTCATAGCTTCATTTAGCTCATTCAGAGAGTGATTTAACCTACTGGAGGTATCATTTAATCTATTCGAACTTTTAGAAGTATGATTTGATCTATTGATAGCTTCATTTAACTCATTCAGAGAGTGACTTAACCTACTGGAGGTAGCACTTAATCTATTCGAACTTCTCGAAGTATGATTTGATCTATTCAATGCTTCATTTAACTCATTCAGAGAGTGATTTAACCTACTGGAGGTATCATTTAATCTATTCGAACTTTTATAAGTATGATTTGATCTATTGATAGCTTCATTTAACTCATTCAGGAAGTGATTTAACCTACTGGAGGTAGCACTTAATCTATTCGAACTTTTAGAAGTGTGATTTGATCTATTGATTGCTTCATTTAACTCATTCAGAGAGTGATTTAACCTACTGGAGGTAGCATTTAATCTATTCGAACTTTTATAAGTATGATTTGATCTATTGATAGCTTCATTTAACTCATTCAGAGAGTGACTTAGCCTACTGGAGGTAATTCATGCTTAGGGAAGCTCCATTCGCATGATCCTTCAACGCCTTTTATTTCCAATGGTTTGTTTTTGATGATAGAAAATGTAATAGGTTTTATTTTCTAAACAGAGGAAAGAATTCACCTTTAAAATTGTATGAAACTGGAAAGAGGTTGGTGTGGTTTAAATAATGTTGGATTTACCCATCATATTAAAAAATTAGAGAAAAAATTTTTTATGCTAGCTAAATCGCTCATAGCTATGAATTAGACGTGTTTGAGTGCTTATTTAGAGTAAAAATAACTATTTTTTAAATTAAAGTTCTAATAAGTAAGAGCTAGCCGTTGATTTCGTATATAATGGTAAGATAGAGAAGAATTGATATTCCACAGACCAATTGTCGAAGAAAGCTTGAATCATCTCAATTACAATTTTAAAGGAGTTTGACATAACTTGAGTAAAAAGTTTGAAACAGAATTACCAGAAGACTATGCAGAACTAAAAAAAGAAGCGAATTACACATCTAGCTGGAGAGACCGTATTGCAGCAGTAAATGAGTTGAGCACTTGTAAACACGCTAAAGTAATCGACCTTCTTAAAAACCGTATGGAAAATGATACAGTTTACAAAGTACAAGAAGCAGCTTACAAAGCACTAATTGCATTTGGTGAAAATGTAGAACCACCTAAAGTTCAAAAATTTGATATTATCAAAGGTACAGATAAAATCTTAATCCGTGTGAAGAAAAGCTTACCAGCTGATCACACATTTGAAGACTTTGCTGGAAAACTTGAACGTATGCGCCTTGATGTATACGATGCATACGAAGGCCATAAAGGTAAAGAATTCAAAACATGGCTTGAACAAAAATGGACAAGCTTAAATAAATAATTTTTATATCTTATATCACTATAAACAGACAAAACCCAACCAAACTATTACAAATTGGTTGGGCTTTTCTATGTTTAAAGATAATTTGGCCTTTTTTATTTTTGGCTCTGTTAAATCTTATTGTTGATTTTAAATAATAGAAAAGGGACTTCTTCTATTTGGTTGTCCCTCAATTTTGTAATTGTTTATTCAAAAAAATTATTAGACGTTTTTGAGCCTTTTTCTTCTTCATAATTCTTTTTACACGAATTGAACTTTGTAAATACCACCTAACTTTTCTATTTACAAAAAACATCCGATGATAGTTTTCGTCATCATAAATATTTTTAAACCAAGTATAATTCTTTAGCATTTCAATATTTCGATCAATTTTTTGAGTATCTAAAGAATTACTGCCTCCATATATCCCTGCGGAAATGAAACCTAAAATAAATTCTAACATTAATTATGTGTTCTCCTTATTACTTCATTCCTCTTACACTAAATAACAATTCTTGTTCAACATGTCATTTCTCGATATATCTTGATAACCTAAGACTATCATACGTTTCATTAGTTGAGAACGGACAAGTTGTTTATCTATTCTCTAAAATGGTTGTTCTTTAGGAGGATTGGGGAAGAGGGCACGCTTCCTCTTATATTTGCTGCCATAGGTGGATTGGCTTTTTCATTGAGTGTTTGAATGTGTATGGTTTAATGGTAGATAATACAAAGTTGCTTGAGGGGAAATCTTGTAAAGGAAAAATGCACATAATTGCCTATCTTAAGGATTATGTGCATTATGAAAATTTGTTATTTAAGAATTTGTCTTTTCAGCCTCATAATACCCTAATTTATGAAAGTTATAAAGCTGATTAATATATTCCTTAGGATATGCTTCTAATAATTCAAGAATTTCTTTTGCAAATTCTAAAGAAGCTGTGCCATTTGCGGTCTCAATTTTTCCATCGGTAACTGCTTGCTCTAGTACATAGTTTATTTCATTTCGATAGTTATCCTTTGCATAAGTTTTCAAATCATTAAGACCATTGCTTGTATGCTTTATTTCATTTAACCATCCATTGGCTCCCATAAAAACTGTTGCATCACATATTGCCCCTACTGGTATATCCATAGTAAGTGCCTTTTCTATAATTGGAATGATGTTATTGTTTAGAGGTTTACGCCATGACTTTCCCCCAATTAGGGCTAGTTGAAGATTAATAGATATTTTTGATAGTAAGTTTAATCCAATAGACCGTTTAAGAAAGAAAGTAATTTTTGTTATGTTTTTCAGAAACAGACACGTATTTAGACTTGGCATTTCATTGCTGAATAATATAGTATATACTTTTATAGTCCTATGATTTGTAGATCGAGTAGGAATTTAAAATTAACTGAAAGTTTTATTGGAGGATTATTATGAATTACAGAATCAGTAACAAACAAGTATTTGAACAGGCACAGCTACGTCCGGTTTCAGACGTTCAATTCACTGAAGAAGAGCTTCAAAACGGTATGAAATTAGCTGTCTCTAAGGTGGATGAGACCCTTGCTTTGTATTTAGTGGATGTTAACGGGCAGAAGAAATTCGATGTCCGTTGGGATGATTCGTCCGAGCTTTTCAACGGTTGGTATTCTGCTTGGGATAATTTCTCTTGGTGCCTAAATGTAGTTAATAATTAAAAATGATTGATTAAATAATATCAACTGGAACGAAATTCATTTTGTTTTCAGTTGATATTATTTGTTTCCTACAAATGCTTTGGTTTCCGTGATGATCTTACAACTTCTGGTAAACCCATTTTCTTACATAAATAAAATTTAGTTATGAAGGAGACTAAAGTTATGGGAATTTCTAAGGTATCTTGTATACATTGTATTTTCTATAATTTTGGGTCTGCACCAAAAGAGTATTAATAAACAAAGGATTTGTAAACCCTTACTCATCATAAGGATTATCGTTTTAGAAAAGGAGTGTATGATGAAAAAGTTTTTAAGAGTAATTCTAATCTTATTGGTGATATTTATAGGAATTATGTTGGGAAGCATAATTTTAAATAAAACATATCATACAGAGTTTAAGTCTTTAAATGAAACGGATCAAAACATGTTAAAAGAATTATCTACTATCTATAAGAGCTTCGAAGAATCGAGTGATAAACTTTGGAATGAAGATTATCATTTCGAAAAAAAGCCATTAGTTCTGATACGTAGTAATAAAGATGGGGGAATCTTTAGACAAGAAGCTTATGCAGTTAATGTAAAGGGATTAGAAAATAGTATTTTTGCAAAAGAAATAAAAGTCCCAAATTCTTTGCATTTACCTAAGGTCTATCGCTTAACTCGTTTTGATTTTAGAACTATTTCTACCTGGATGCCTTGGAACTTTGGGACAATAAATATTAACGATATGGATGTATTTTATTTAAAATATTATACTAAAATGTTTAGTAATCCAGATTTATATTTTGATTTTTCGTCTTTCTTATTACATGAGGCTTTTCATGCTTATAAACAAAAAGATTGGACATATGATGCAAATGGTGGAGAGTCGATTCACGAATATCCGATAAATAAAGAAAATTACGCGTTAATGGGATTAGAATTTAAGCTATTAGATAAAGCAATGATTGATACGAACCCAGAAAGTATCAAACAGGCATTATATGATTGGACAATTGTACGTAATTATCGCTATAAAAAATGGCCTCAATTAATTGGAGAAACAAAAACTGAAGCAATAGAAGGTTCAGCACGATACTTAGAGTATCGTTATAGTAAGTTAACTGGTGGAAATCTTATGGTACTTGCAAAGAAACAGAAGCCATATCATGTTACTTTTATGGAAGCGTTCAACTTCATTGCTGATGGACAGGCAGAATCTCCAAGGTTTTTAGAGCGGAATATGAGATATGAAACTGGTTCAGCTCTTGAATTAAGCATGGATAAAGCGAATATTCCATGGAAAGAAGCTATTGAAGATAGTGCAACTAAACAAGGAAAGACACCATATGAAGTATTAAATACGTACTTTAATATGAATGATACGTCCTCAATTGAAAATAAAATAAAAGAAATTAAAGAGAACAATGACTATGAAACACTTTTAGAACAAGGCGAAAAACTGGTGAAAATAAGTAACGAGTAAAGAAAATATAATTTGAAAAAGAATCTCCTTTAAAGAGCTTATTGAAGGGGATTCTTTTTTTATTTTATAGGTTATAAACATTACCAAAAAACTTGTTTTGATAATTAATTTTGAACCTAACGTAAAATTTAGCTTTATAGTCTAAACAAAAGTAGTGGACCGTTCGATTACTTTTTTACGTCAAGAACCTTACAGTCAAAAAACGTCACATACTTTAGTTATATAAAACTCTAAGGGTATTATTAGTCTAAAGTTTCAGATTACTACTTTCGCTAATGTGATATGATAATAAACGGGGAATTTTCTCCAGTAAAAAGCTAGAGGTGAGTTGTAGATGAAGAAGATCATCAGTTATTTGGTAGTTGTTTTATTTTTATTTTCTTTGGTACCCCCAGTTGCTGATGCAGCAAGTAAGTTTACGATTAATGCGAAGCTTAGTAAAAGTACTCTTATGTACAAAGGTTCTGCTAAAGTTTCCTATAGTGTAAGGAAAAACGGGAAAATCGTAAAGAATCCAAAAGTATCTTTTAGTTTGTCGAACAAGAAGATTGTGACTGTTACTAATAAAGGCATTGTGAAATCTAAAAATGTAGGTAAAGCTTATATTTATGTAAAAGCATATGGTAAAAAAGTTAAATTGCCTGTCACTGTTTCTAGAAAGGTTTGGCATGTTAAAGAGTCGTATATAGGAAGAAAAGTAGATACATCCTTTGACAATAAATATTTTTCAGTAGGCTCAACTCTATTTAATTTAAAAAATGGGGATGTAGTAAAAGAGTTTGGTAAAAATAGAAACACAAAGAATTCTATTTTCTTCTGGAAAAACGGATTAGTTCATTATGATGGTAGTGTTTTTGATTATAAAGATAATAAATTTAATTCTTATGCTAAATATAAAATGTTTGATTTTAAAACTTATTCCCTTTTTGATGTGAAAAATGGGATAGCGTATGCTAGCTATAACAAAATTAATGGAAAAGTTGTGGATTCAGAATTAAATGTGGTTAATATAGCTGATGAAACAGAAAGAATTACTGCGGCACTTTCAGAAGATGGTTCGATTTTAGCTACAGCTTATAATGATAATAATCGTGTTGTTTTAAACGATACAAAAACCGGGGATGTAATAAAGGAATTTACTTTCGATGAAATGGTAACACATATCACTTTTACAAAAAAGAATAATAAATTGTTATTAGTCATCGGAGAAGAAAATCAAAGCGTTTATGCTTTTGATACAAATTCAGGAAAGGTTCTTAAAAAATTCGGAGGACCTTATACCATTTTTGGTGATGTTAAAATCAGTCCTGATGGAACTAGAATCGCTACTTTAGAAGGTAGAGGAATTAAAATATATGATGGTTCCTATAAGTTTTTATATGAAATAAGACTAATTGACAGACATAATATCAATTTCTCTAAAGACAGCAAATATTTAATCGTTGCTGGTGGAGGGGTTTACAAGTATTACGTTAAATAGTGAACACTATCAATCCGATTGCATATGGGAAAGACCGAAAAAACTTTTAAAATAAAAATAAAAGTAGTGGAATAACTTCCGCTACTTTTTTCATTTTTAATCGACCGCCGTTTTAATTTGCCCCAATTTACATTTTATACCTCACTTTATGGTGAAATTATCAAGTGGATTTGAAGGGAGGTATTCGATTGTTTAAAAATGTTTCAAAAAGCCAATTAACACTATCTTTTTCTATGGTTCTTCTCGGCTTTTTACAAGCAATTAATCTCTGGGGAGAAAAAAAAGCCGCATCTTTATTCTTTTTAACTTTTAGTAGTTTACTTTTACTTCTTTCAATTATTGGTCTGATTGTTTATAGGAAACGGCAAATATATAAAAACTAAAGAACTTCAAAGGGTTTCTTTACAATGTGCGGGTAATAACGAAAAAAAGATTGAAGCAATTAGCCCCAATCTTACTTAACATAAAAAACTTGCCCCCGACAACGCTATTTTAGGTAAATCGTAGTCAAACCCGGATTCAGTAGGATATAAAAATACTCAAAACCCATCAACATTCTTACGAGATTGAGGTCTAACTCCAGCAGTCTCCATACATAGACATCAACTGATTTCATAGAACGCCAAATCCTTGTATATCAAGGACTTTGGCATTTTTGTTTTGTCATAGAGTTGCATTTAATATTATTTAGTTGTAGTTAATTTTTGTTGTTCTTATTAGTTTTTATCCGTAAATCATTTGTTTCATAATGTCTCATACAAAAGATTTCGAAGTCATCCTCATCATTTTCTGTGAAAATCAGTAAGTTCTTCTGCTGTCCCATCGTCTAAGAAATAGCCATTATACATTGATCTATCAATATTTACAGGCTTAATGAAAAATGATGCCGACCTTATCTTGAAATAGCGACCTCCACCCTATCAAGATAATTATGTTTTGAGTAAATACAATTAAATTTCAATAATAACAGGCAAAATCATCGGCTTTCTTTTTGTCTGCGCATTTAAATACTGACCTACTGATTTTCTAATCTTTTTCTTCATTTTATTAATACTACCATCCAAAGAATCATTAACGGTTGTTTTAACGATATCGTTCACATTCCTTAGTAGTCCCTCGGAATCTTTTGCGTAGACAAATCCGCGGGAAATAGTGTTAGGTTCTGATACGAGTGTGCCTTCTGTTTTAATGATTGTTACAATAATAACGAGCATACCGTCTTCAGATAGTTGTCTTCGATCTCGTAAAACAATATCCTCTACTTCACCGATACCGATTCCATCAACGTAAGTATCACCAGACGAAACTTTTCGAGTCTGACGAGCTAGTGAATTTTCAATATCCACGACATCCCCATTTTTAATGATGAAGGTGTTCTTTTCCTCAACTCCAACGGACTCAGCTAACAAGCGGTGTAGGTATAACATTCTATACTCACCGTGAATGGGAATAAAATATTTTGGTTTCATTAAGGTTAACATTAGTTTTAAATCCTCTTGATAGCCGTGTCCTGAAACATGCATCCCTGTTTTACTAGCGGATCCATAAATGACTTTGGCCCCCATTTGAAAGAAGCTATCTACTATCCGCGATACATCTTTTTCATTCCCAGGAATAGGGGATGCAGCAAAAATAACCGTGTCATCAGGTAATACTTTTACTTCTCGATGATTGGAAGTGGATAAGCGAGAAAGGGCGGCAAGTGGTTCTCCTTGACTGCCAGTACATAAAATCACGACATCTTCAGGAGGTATATACTTTACATCGCGTGCTTCAATTAGCAAGCCATCTGGTATATCTAAATACCCGCGTTCTAAAGCAACAGATACGACATTCACCATACTACGACCAAGCAGCGCAAGCTTTCGATTTGTTTTTAAGGTTGCATGAACTATTTGCTGAATACGATTTACATTTGAAGCAAAGGTGGAAATAATGATTTTACGCTTAGCTTTCATAAAGGCTGCTTCAATATGTTCGCCTACCAATTGCTCAGATGGAGTAGAGCCAGGACGCTCTGCATTCGTACTCTCAGATATGAGGAGTAATACCCCTTGTGTACCAATTTCGCTCATTTTATGAATATCAGAATATTGATCGTTCATTGGCGTTAAATCAAATTTAAAGTCCCCTGTATGAACGACTTTTCCTTCTGGTGTGTCAAAAACAATGCCTAGGCAATCGGGGATACTATGGCTTGTTCTAAAAAAGCTCACTGCAATTTCACCAAAGTCTAACTTTGAATCTGAGTTGATTTCTACTAATTCTGTAGTCCTAATAAGTTTATGTTCTTTTAATTTCAGTGCAATTAAACCGAGTGTAAAACGACTAGCGTAAATAGGAACATTTAGTTTTTGTAAGAAGTAAGGAATTCCCCCGATATGGTCTTCATGCCCATGTGTGACCACTAAAGCCCTGATTTTCTCTTTATTTTCCTGCAAATAACCGATGTCAGGGATAATCAAATCAATACCCAATAAGCTTTCATCTGGAAATTTAGCACCACAATCGACGATCACAATATCATTTGCGTATTGAATAACATACATATTTTTCCCTATTTCATTAATGCCACCCAAGGCGAAAATGGATAATGTTTTTTCATTTAAAGTCAATATAAAAATCCTCCTACTCAACTACTTCTAATTCTTATTGCTGTGCAATATAGGCTGCTATAGTTACTAGTTTAGACTTCATTCATTAGTATTGCTTTTGGGTCTTTGTTCTATACGAAATTACTTAAGAACGATTTAGTAGAAAAAATAGGCTTTCACCCCTGACTACCTTGGTGACATAAAATTTTAAAGGTTCTTATTCAAATAGGAGTAGAGGTGTTTGGGAATATTTGTCGAACAATTATCTATAAAGGACAATTGATGATTAAAGTGGAGGGATAATGTGAAAAAAGTTTCGATTTTATTATTTATTCTTACGCTGTACGTATCAGGATGTGAAATAAATAGTTTTTCAAAAGAGGGTAGTAATTATAGATCTATGCCTATTGAAATGCCAAGTGACTTTGACTTTATAGTTAAGTTTGGTGTTGGAAAAATGAATGAAATAAATACCTACGAACATACAGTAACAAAGGACTTAATTTCAGATGGAACTGCAACAACAAATTCATCATTTACAACAAGTGAAATGGCAGATATTTATCGAAAAATGAAAGACATAAATATAACAGAAATGGAAGAATTGATCCCTAATAAAAAATGTGCTCAAAAACCCCTTAGTGAAGATGAATGGAAAATCACAATTAGCGGAGAAACTATCACACATCATGTTTCTGGTGAACAGTACTGTCAAACTACCACCGATGAAGCAAAACAACTAATAGAGCTTCGAAATTATGTATTCACTTTAGTTAAAAATAAAGAAGAATATAATAAACTTCCAGAAGCTAACGGTGGATATGAGTAAATATTAACGTACTAATGCGGGCTTATGTTCTATTCTCAAAATAACATCAAGAATATTGATTTAATTTAATATGGCCAAATATTCAAGGAATCTACAATGTTTTTTTAAATTCGGAAAATGCAACGGAGAATACTACGAATAATAGATCTTATGAATCAGTTATGCTAAATACGTAAAAATACATTGAATAGTAAAGGTTCTTTTCCAGAGAGCTCGGATAGGTGAAAGCGAGCATGAACAAATTATTGAACCAAGTCTCAAATCATGGACAGCACCACCTTGAATTAGTCCTTTCACTATAAAGAATGAAATGGATTTTTTTGATCAATTTAAAAGAAGGCATGTACAAAAAAATAAGACACTAAATAGTGATTACATACTCAACGCACTTAAAAATCATGAAATAAAAAGAAAACTTTCAGATGGATCAACTTGAACAACACAAACAAGACTGCTCTAACTAATATTTTCAATTTATATGGAAGTGCTACTATTGCCCTTGCATTTTCATCTGTTTTATCCGGGGGTGCTTTAATTGTATTAGATATTGTTGGTCTTCTTTCAACTGCTGAACGTCAATCAACTTATAACGATGTGTAACGATGCTACAAACGGCTATATTGAGCTTTTAAAAACACGCAAAATGCTCACAGAATTAAAAGCTGTTAAAGTAAACTTTACGATTAAAACTAACGTTATCCGTTTTGGTACAAACAACGAAATGGGCTATTTTAGATCTGTTACAGTCCACTGGTACGAACTTAAAAATGGCACTAAAAATTATGTAATGCATAATAAAAAAGGCGCTTACTCCTCCCGGTAAGTGCCTTTTTTCATTATTTTGTAGCGTTTTTTAAAATATCAAAAAAACCATTATCATTTACCATTAGATATTTTTTGTTCGAATCATTCACATATACAAATTTATTAGATGTATCTACAAACAAACCATAACGCCCATATGCTGAAATCTTTATTTCGTAATCCGGATGTATAGCCTCATTATCCTTCAATTCTTTAAACCCCGCATTTTCAAAAGCCTGTAAAAGTTCTTTTTGTGTTTCTTCCGGAATTTCAGTTGTTTTCAGCGAATTCGAACTTGTAGCCTCTATAAGCGAGTCTTTATCATTAAAATCAGCATTTTCAAGTAAATCCGTTGCAGCTAGAGTTGTAGACTTGTATTGTCCATACGTGTACCAACCTATCCCAACCAAAACAACCAGAACTATAGTTATTACAAAAGATTTTCTTTTACGCAATTAAATTCCTCCTTGTTTTCCCTTTTTCTCTTTTACTAATAATAGCGAAATCTCCCTTAAATGTATAAAAACTTATCGGAAATAGGTTGTAATTTTCGACGCAAATATCCCTTTATATAATGAGATATTAAAAATAACTAGGAGGTTTTGAGGTTGGATGAAACGTTTCAAGCGATTTCTATAGTCGGATTCCCGATTGTCGCATTTTTTCTCGCCTTTTGGAAGTTTGATAAATCGTTAGGATTACTAACAGTAGCCGTCAATAACAACACACAAGCTGTGCGATTATTGTTATAAAAAGAAGATAATCTGAAAAAATAATTTTTTATTTGCATTTACAACAAAATATTTACCATATTCAAGAAATTGCGTATTTTTTCGATGAGATAAGAACGTATGTTTTGTTTTTTCACGCCCTTAAATAGAACGTATGTTTTAATCATGGTAGGCGAAGGTGGTATTTTCATTGTAAAATCGATTACTAGAAACATTTTTATCCGACACTAAAAACCAAAAAGGTGTGAATCGGAAAGAATGAAAAACTCAGAAAAACGATAAAACTAGTTGATTGGAGTGCAGGCGGCGACTCCTTGGGGAACAAGCGAACATCTTGAGACCCCGCAGGAGCGCTAGCGACGAGGAGGCTCAAGGTTCGTCCCCAGGAAAGCGTCCGCCGGAACGGAGATTAACGGCATCGGAGAAAAGCCATTGCTAAAATCCCCACTCCAAATCACTGTACTTACTGGTTCCATTTTAAAAGATAGATGTAGTTACACCTTATTTTCTAAGTATTTTACCTTAAAATTATTTACAAATGTTGTATAATTTGAATGAAAAGTTACTAAACAGTTATATTTAGCAATATTTATCAAAAAAACTTTCTCAATATTCGGTATGATGATTTCGAGGTGAGCAAGATGTATTACAGCGAAGTAACGCAAAAAATAATTTCTTATATCGAGAGTAATCTGACAGAAGAAATTCAACTTGATACTTTCCCTTCTGTTATCGGTTATTCGAAATATCATTTATTGCGGATTTTTAAACAAGAAACAGGGAAGTCGATTGGGGAATATATTCGTTTACGCCGAACAGCGATGGCTGCAACGCTTCTATTACACACAGATGAATCAATTTTAACGATTGCTTTCCTAGTTCAATTTCAATCTCAAGAGGCTTTTACAAGAGCATTTAAAGACGTATATTGCTTGCCACCTGGGAAGTATCGAAAGCTAATGCAGGCAGTACAAATGATGGAGGAGGAGAAAACGATGAATACAAGCGAACATATTAAAGGGTGGAGCTTAAGTGGCTCTAATCCAGAGTTGTATGACTTTGTAATAGACGGAGATGTATTTCACTCAGGGACAAAATCAGGGTTACTTTTTGCAAAAGGTGAAGCAGGAACACAGCAGTTTGCAACAATCATGCAAGGCTTTCAAGCACATGATTACAAAGGAAAGCGATTAAAGCTTTCGTGCTTTTTAAAAACAGAAAACGTTACAAAATGTGGTGCATGGCTTCGAATTGATAACACTTCTGGCGATACCATTCAGTTTGATAATATGGATAATCGCTCCATTCAAGGGACAACTGATTGGAATCATTATTCAATTATTTTAGATATTCCAGAAGAAAGTGCCTCCATTCACTTTGGCGTTTTACTTATTGGTACTGGGAAAGTATGGGCAGATGGCTTTCGTTTTGAAGAAGTGAACGAAAAAGTAGCTACAACAAATATGCTTTCACAAGAGCATTTTCCAAAACAACCGAGTAATTTGGATTTTAGTGAGTAATATATGATAAGATATGGATAATAATTGAAGTGAATAATAAATAGAGAAAATAAAAGGAGGGAAGAAATTTATGAGAAGAGAAGTTATTAATTTTGCATAGTAAAGGCTATTGCAAAATAATAAAAACGAATAAATAGCCTTTGCTATTCCTAAAAGAACTATTAAGATTTAGGAGTGCAAATATGAGCTATAAAAGAGCAAATAAACTTCTGCCAGCAGAGTTGGTAGAGTTAATACAGAAATATGTTGATGGTGAATATATTTATATCCCAAGAAAAGAAGAAAATAAAAAGTCTTGGGGAACAGATACTGCTACAAGGAGAGAATTAGATACAAGGAATTCTAATATCTACAACGATTTCTTATCGGGAATAGATACTACTACTTTAGCGGGAAAATATTATTTATCATCAAAAAGTATTCAAAGAATCTTACTAAAAGAAAAGAAAGCAAATGATAAGTCAATGTGGTTATAAACTACATTGGCTTATTTTCTTTTATGAAAAAAGAATGAGGTTTTTTCCAGTTATGTAATCAAGATATAATTTATTTAGATAAGCGGCAGGAGGAAAATGGAATTGAAAAACGTAATATTAAATGGTAAAAACTACAAAATGATATCACGCTATCAGCATGATAATGAGCTAAGGCAAAGTTTTAATTTACTAACACAACAAACTTATAATTTCAATTTTGAGAAGTGGTATAAGAGTGGATATTGGAAAGAAAATTGCATTCTATATTCTCTGTTAGATAACGATAAAATGGTTTCTCACATTACAGTCAATGCTATTGATTTTATCGTCTTAGGGGAGAAAAAACGATTTGTTCAGTTTGGTACAGTAATGACAGATGAACATTACCGCAACCAAGGCCTAAGCCGAGTTCTTATGGAAACTGTTATGGATGAGTGGAAAGATAGATGTGATATGTTCTATCTTTTCGCCAATGACAGCGTTCTTGATTTTTATCCTAAGTTTGGATTTGTACCTGTAGAGGAATATGAAGCTTCAACAAGAATCTCAAAAATCGAAAGTCCTTATTCTGTCCGAAAAATGGACATCGATAATGTTAGCGATATTAATCTGCTTTATGAAACAGCAATGAATACTGAAGCACAATTTGCACTTTCAATGGTAGATAACGCTGGGCTAGTCATGTTCTATTGTAACTACTTTGAATTGTTCAGTTTTAGGGAAAACCTTTTCTATATACAAGACTTGAACGCAATTGCTATAGCAGACTACGAAGAAGACAAGTTAATCTTATATGATATTCTGGCAAACGAAAAAATAAAAATTGAAGATGTACTAAATACCTTGGCAACAGAACAGACAAAGAGTGCAATACTTAAATTTATACCAATCAACAGCGAAAATTATGAAGTAACTCTTTTGAAAGAAGATGATTCTACACTTATGGTAATGGGTGATGAAGGTGAACTATTTAAAAATAATAAGCTGATGTTCCCGATTTTATCTCATACCTGAAAATAACTAAGGTTTTTGAATAATAGGAGAGCCTGTTTTGATCTACTCAGCGCTTGAATTAACTCATTCAGAGGATGATTCGACCTACTCGAAGAAGTATTTAACCTACTGGAGAAATTAGAAAACTGATTTGATCTACTCAGCACTTGAATTAACTCATTCAGAAGATGATTCGACCTACTCGAAGAAGTATTTAACCTACTGGAGAAATTAGAAAACTGATTTGATCTACTCAGCGCTTGAATTAACTCATTCAGAGGATGATTCGACCTACTCGAAGAAGTATTTAACCTACTGGAGAAATTAGAAAACTGATTTGATCTACTCAGCGCTTGAATTAACTCATTCAGAAGATGATTCGACCTACTCGAAGAAGTATTTAACCTACTGGAGAAATTAGAAAACTGATTTGATCTACTCAGCACTTGAATTAACTCATTCAGAAGATGATTCGACCTACTCGAAGAAGTATTTAACCTACTGGAGAAATTAGAAAACTGATTTGATCTACTCAGCGCTTGATTTAACTCATTCAGAGGATGATTTAACCTACTCGAACATATAGAAACAAGTTTTAACCAATTTAGCACTTCGTGTGAATAATGATATCTAGATAGAATAATAGCTATAAGTTATTTGCTAAAATTAAATATTTTCTGGGGGAAAAAAAGTGGATTTTACAAAGATATTTAAAGAATTTCCAGTGATAGAAACTCAAAAAATTCGTTTAAGAAAGTTAAGATTGGAAGATGCACCCACGTTATTAAAATATTATTCAAATGAAAATGTATATCGAAATCTTGATTGGAATGGACCAGAAACATTAGATAGAAGTTATGAAGTTATCAAATTATGGAACAAAGGCTATGTGCAGGCTGGATTATTCGTTTTGCAATTGCAGACAAAGTCACAGATGAAATTATTGGAACAATATTTTTAAGTGAATTTGAAGGGAAAAGGGCTGAAATTGGCTATGAACTATCAGAACAATATTGGCGTCGTGGAATAATGTCCGAAGCAGTACATGAGGTTTTATCAATAGGGTTTAACCATTTAGGCTTAGTAAGAATCCAGGCATTGGTTAGTGATGAAAATATAGCTTCAGAGGTGTTATTAAAAAAATTCCACTTCAAAGAAGAAGGTTATTTAAGGAAGTTTGAATGCCATAGTGTTACCGGAGAATGTAAGGATATGTGGTTATATAGTTTGTTAAATACAGAGTTTCAAAGCTGAGAGATGATTTTTATATGGTATAAATCTCATTACATATCGACTGAAATTGTTCTATAAAACTTCAAAAACGAGTGAGGAGTAGTGAAATTAATGTTAGAAAAAATAACTGATAGAATTTACTATATGAAAAATAGTGATGAAACAGATAGACCGGTGTTAGGTCTTGTAATAGGTGATGAATCTTGTCTAATTGTTGACGCTGGAAATTCACCCAAACATGCTAAGGAATTTAAAAGTGAAATAGATAAAATGGACTTGCCTCCTGTTAAATTTTTGGTTTTAACACATCATCACTGGGATCATACTTTTGGTATAACAGAATGGGATGTGCTTTCAATTGCTAATAACAAAACAAGCAATTATTTGAATATGTATCGTGGGATTAAATATGATGATAAATCATTAGAATTAGCAAAAAGTAAGGGTGTATTTAATGATTTTTCAATAGGATGTATTAAGGCAGAAATTGAGGACAGAGAGAATTTTTTACCAAAAAATGTGAATCTATCTTTTGATGGTGAAATGAAAATCGACTTAGGTGGAATTACGTGTGAAATACGGCAAATTGTAAGTCCTCACACAGACGATTCAACAATTATATATATTCCTGAAGAGAAAACTTTATTTTTAGGTGATTGTATTTATGGTCGAACGATTGAAGGGTATAACCATTTTGATGATAAATTATTATTTCCAATGATACAAATAATTGAAGAGTATGATGCTAAATACTATGTTTGTTCACATGAGTCAGTTTGCAGTAGAGAAGAAATGGTATCTTATTGGGAACAATTAAATATTAGTTTTGATATTGCAAATAAATGCTCAAGCTTAGAAGAGGGAGTAGTAGAATACAAAAAGCGCTTTGATTTAGAACCTTCAAATGATATGGTCTTTTTCTTGAAAAGTTTCGCTCTTAGATAAAGAAACTAATAGTTATCCTCTCCACGTTTACTCATCAAAGGTAACTAGATTCTACTAAATTTTTTAAAACTTGAAATCTCTTATTATGTTTCTTAATTTGACTTACAAGGGATTTATTAGTAATAA
The DNA here is from genome assembly GCF_055456015.2 of Viridibacillus sp. d25.2. Lineage (NCBI taxonomy): Bacteria > Bacillati > Bacillota > Bacilli > Caryophanales > Caryophanaceae > Viridibacillus > Viridibacillus sp. d25.2. The sequence continues at coordinate 1,990,645 of NZ_CM196652.1, forward strand.
TAAACTGAAGATTGCTAACAGATTAAAAATTCAATTAACTACTGTGGGATATGCTATTCCTAGGATTGAGTATTTCCGATTTTTAATATATAGAGAGGAAGTGTAATCTAGTTGTTTTTACAATCTGAGAGTGATCTTATAAAAACTATCGAAGAAGATACATGGATGATGGAGATTTTACAAGCTGTCGAACAATTGAAATTACCTGATTGTTGGGTTTGTGCGGGTTTTGTTCGGAGTAAAGTTTGGGACCTACTATATGATTATAAAGAAAGAACGCCATTAGCAGATATTGACGTCATTTACTACAATGCTGAAAAAGTGGATAAACAAATAGAGAAGGTTCTCGAACAGCAATTGTTTAGTATGATGCCAGATGAGCCTTGGTCAGTAAAAAATCAAGCCCGAATGCATGTACTAAATGGGGCAGTACCCTATATTTCCTCTAAAGATGGAATGGCTCAGTTTCCAGAAATACCTACAGCTATTGGCGTGCGCTTAAACAACTCCAAGGTTGAGTTGTGCGCACCATATGGGGTAGAGGAATTGCTATCTTGTATAGTAAAACCAACGCCAAAATTTGAGAAAGGCAAGTCCATACATAATATTTATGTGAAAAGAATTGAATCGAAAAATTGGAAAAAAATTTGGCCCAAATTAACGCTAAGGTACTAAATTGTCTAATTATAAGAAGAACTAACATATTATGCTTGTTCAACCTTTAATAAATAGTTTTTAAATCAGGTTTATAAATGGAAATTGCAATCTATTAAATGGAAATACTGGAGGTTTTATAATGAATAAAGAAGCACAAAACTATTGGAATGAGTATTGGGCAGATCAGGTCAAGCCAACATCAGTAAGTGCTTGGAAGTTCGGAGATACGACAGATAGACTTGCCAAACAAGTAGTTAGCGGGGTTAAAACAGCAACATGTTCGGGCCACGTTTTCTACGAGTTAGAAAATATGTCACTACCTAAGGCTGATGAGTACGGCATTATTTTAAATAGCGAAGAGCAGCCTGTTGCAATTGTCAAAACAGTTGAAGTTTCAGTAATACCTATGGATGAAGTAACGGAAGAATTTGCAATTGCTGAAGGTGATGGTACATATGAAAATTGGAGAGATATACACGTAAAGTACTTTAGTGCGGAATTACAGAAATATGGCATAACATTTACAGAGGATATGCTTCTTGTCTGTGAGAGATTCAAACTTATTGATATAAAATAGGGTGTAATGCTTCTAATTAAGAAAGGAGATCCTATGACAGTAAAATTTATTATGACTTCTGGAGCGGTTGTGATTAATAGTGAAAATAAAATATTGTTAAAAAGAGATCCTGAAAGAGGTTGGGAATTGCCTGGAGGTCAATTGGAAGAGTATGAAATGATTAAAGAAACTGTAATAAGAGAAGTTAAAGAAGAGACGGGCATAGATATCAAACTAATAAAATTTTGCGGAATATCTCAGGAGTTGAATAAGGGAATCTGTAATTTTTGGTGGTTAGCAACGCCTGTAAGTACAGGATTTCGAACGAGTTCTGAAAGTATAGAAGTTGGCTACTATGATGCAAAAGATGCTCTATTACTTATAAAAAACGAAGACTTTAGAAAAGAGCTTATGCATTGTTTGAATAACGAGGGAGAGCCTTTCTTTCTATCTTTTTAAAATAAAAAGGAGCACTTTTAAATGTCCATATTAACAATAGAAAAAGCAACAATTAATGATGCAGAGATATTAACGGAAATTAAGAAAAGGACTTTTGATGAAGAAGCAAAAAAGTGGTTGTCAGAAGATGAGGAGAATGTAGATTTTAATATTCAGCCTCCAGGATATTCATCTATTGAAATGAACAAATATATGATTAAAGAGTTGAATTATTATAAGTTGATATTTGATGAAATAATCGTTGGAGGTATCATTGTTACAGTATCAGGGAAATCTTTTGGGAGAATAGACCGTATATTCGTAGACCCTATTTATCAAGGTAGAGGATTTGGTTCAAGAGCGATAAATTTAGTGGAAAAAGAGTTTTTAGATGTAAGGAAATGGGAACTAGAAACATCTAGCAGGCAAATCAATAATCACTACTTTTATAAAAAGATGGGTTATAAAATAAGATTCGAAACTAAAGATGAATATTATTATATAAAACAAATAGAAACATCAGTAGCTAAAGAAAAAATAGTTGAAAATAAAGAACTTTCAAGTATTCAGTACGACAATTGTGATATGACTAAAGCCGAGTATTATCAAGTGAATTTGAAAGGTAGTTCATTTAGTAATAGTAATTTGATGAATTCCTATATTAACAATTGTAACCTCAGCCATTCAAAGTTCCAAAATATTAATTTTAAAAATACGCTTATTGCTGATTTAAATCTAGCAAATAGCGATATTATGTTGGCATCTTTAGGCGGAGTTCGTTTTTTAGACACAGATCTTGGGACAGAAAATAATCCTATATTATTTGAGAGGTGTGATTTGAAAAGTAGTAAATTAAGGTTTTGCAATCTCAGAGATGTAGAAATACAGGATAGTGATATAACAGGCATGAAAATAGATAACATCCCAGTCGAAAAACTACTTGAAGCATATTATCAAGTAAACGAAGAATAATTGAGTTTATTAGAGAAAGTCGTTAACCAACCATAATAATTACGTAAAATGAACATTTTTTTAACTCTTTACATACAATGTTGAATGTTCTTTTTTGATTAGGAATTGGATTGATTTAATCTTGATATCCTTTTGTAGAGATATCGAAAGTTGTGAAAATGACAGGAGCAACGAATTTAAATGCTGAATTTACAGAAGGAATGATTCCGATTTGTGTGATAAACTTAGTCTAATAAATATAAATATAAGTCATTCGTGTTATTGCATTAGACAGTGAATAAAGATATTGGAATGAATATCTGAAAGGAATTGATCATGTTGTTGTCACAAAAACTATTCGTAGCAACCTTAACTGCCATGTTCACTTTTTTTATTCTTCCGTTATTTTTTATTGGAGAAAATGCTAATGACTTTTTCATCATTGGGTTGGTTGTCAGTTCTATGACAATTCCTTTCATTTTCACATTTGGATTACTTTCCACAATGCTTATAGAAAAAATTTGTCATAAACATCAATTTAAGAAAACGATCAGTTTCTTGCTTCATCTAGTTAGTGGAGTAATATGTTTAATGATTTTCGTAGTCTATATTTTCATCACAGGTGGTTCACCCGAAGTCTACATCCAAATGGGATTAATGATTGCATTAATTTGTACAACAGTTTTTTTAAGTATTGAAATTGTAATGAATAATATATAAAAAGTAGTAGATTTACTATAAAAATCAGAAATATATTTATTTACATAGTTTAGTAAACTGTTGAAACTTTTTATTTTTTGTCGTATTATACTATCAATAGATAATTTTAACAAATTTTACTTTAAGGTAAAATGTGTTAATGTCTATTTAAAAGTAAAAAGGTGGGATTTTGTAATGAAAAAATGGTTTTTGCCAATCGTAATGCTTCTAGCAGTTGCAGTACTTGGCGCATGTAATGCAAATCAAAAAGTTGGAGATTCAGATGTAACAGCAAAAGAGCTTTATGAAAAAACGTTAAAGAACCAAGAATCTTTGAAAAGCTACTCTGCAGCAGGTGATATTAAGTATAATATGGCTTTCAAAAACGAAGGGAAAGAAGTGTCTATTGATGCTGTAAGTGATTTGAAAATGGATATTGTTGCTGATCCTCTTAGTTCATATTTTACTTCAACGACTAAGATGAAAAATATAGGTGAAGAAGATGCAATGGATATCAAAATGGAAGGCTATATGACAGATAAAGGCTTCTATATGAAAGAATCGACAATGAATCAATGGATGAAGATGCCAAAAGAACAATACGATGTAGTTTTAGGTTCTTATAAAGAGCAATCGGATCCTTCTGAACAATTAAAAAAACTGAGTGAATTTGTAGAAGACTTTAAAGTTGATACTGAAGGTGACAAATATGTATTAACACTAAAAGCTGAAGGTGAGAAATTTACGAAGTTCATGAAAACTGAAGTAGAAGCTCAACTTGCTCAAATGTCACAAGGTGCTGAAACGCCACCACTTGATGACATGAAATTTGAAAATGTTGAATATGTAATTAATATTGACAAAGACTACAATATTGAGAATATGAAAACAATTATGAATATCTCGATGAAAGTAGAAGGCAATGAAATGAAGATGAAAACAAACACTGACTTAAAACTTAGCAACTTCAACAGTGTTAAACCAATTACAGTACCTAAAGAAGTAACTGAAAAAGCTAAAGAAATGTAATAAAAATCGGTTGTAGCTGAAAAGCTATGACCTTTTTTTTATAAGTGTATATATGGGCCTTTAGATTAGATAGTTCTAATTAATTATTCATTTAATAGTGGCCATGGATTTAAGTTAAGAAATCTGCACGATCCTGTTTAACAAATAGAATTGTTTATAAGAGAGGGAAAATATAACCTTTGTAGAAATACATAATAATTCTAAATAGGAGGGATTTATTTGTTTTTTGAAATGACAATGCAAATTCGTGTTACTAATATTAAAGAAGGACATAAGTGGTACAAAACTTTACTAAATAAGGAACCAGATATTATACCACATGAAGGATTTGTAGAGTGGGAGATAATCCCTGGCTGTTGGTTACAAGTTGCAGAAGGAATACCTTCTGAAGATAGTGGGCCTTTACGATTGGCAGTAAAAGATATTGAAGCAGAACAAAAAAGAATAATGAAAGAATTGAAAGTCGAGCATTTCGAAATATACTCACGTGAGGAAGTAAATGCGAAATGGGGGACTTTTAAAGATCCTTGGGGTAATAAACTGGGTTTCTTTGAATACTTGGATAAGAAAGAACAAAATGAACGTATTAATACTATTTTAGGGTTAACAGAGGTATTATAGTAAGTTTAAACATTAATAGAAAGAGGTCATTGCGAATTGGCTATGACCGTTTTTTTATTTAAACTTCTCTATACAGTCCTGTTCAGCTTGATTTCAAACTCAGGATTAGTGATATATTCCATATAATTAATATTTCCATCGAAATTTAAATAGGCTTTATAACGAGTTCGATAAGCAGTTTGCGTAATAAATTTTAACACTTGATCCTTAGCAACCCAGCAACTTTCTGATGTTTCCTCTGAAACAGTTAATTCACCGCCAACAGGTTTGCAACAATAATCTAGCATTAATTTTGTAGGAACATCAGTGATTCCGTCGTACCATTTATGTGTGCTTGTATTTGAGTAAACACCAATTAAATTTGATACAGTAATGTCAATTCCACTTTCTTCTTTTACTTCTCTAATTAATGCATCTATTAGATTCTCTCCAACTTCCACTTGCCCACCCGGAAAAACCCAGCCCCCATGATGTGTCTTAACTAAAAGAATATTGCCATTTTCATCTTCAACAATTCCACCTACAGCAACAATATGTGTTGGCATTTCCACTTGAATTCCCCCTAATAAAAAAAGACTCTATCGCAACTTCCAAACACTATTATATATAGAAAATTTGTAATTGTATAACTGAAAGATAGAATATTTCCATAAATTACTAATAGTTTGTTTATATTTTACAATTTTTAATGTAAAATTCAAGATAAGGAAATAATTCTAATAAAAGCATGATTCTGAAAAGTTACTCTAAGACAAAAATAGTTGAGGTGAACAAAGCTGAAATACCAAATAGAAATATCTCTAGATAAGAATGAAGATTTTTCAAACTTTTTAAATAACAAAATAAAAGAGTTTAACAATGAACACTCCATACACCATAAAGAAGTAAGAAAAGATGGTGCTAGGCAACCTATCAATATAATTGTGTCAAATGATCAGCAACAATGGATTGGTGGTATATCTGCCGAAGTGTATTGGAATTGGGTTGAGATTAATAATTTTTGGTTTAGTGAAGAATTTAGAGGAAAAGGTATAGGTAGCGAATTACTAGATAAAACAGAAAAACTGGCGATTGACGAGGGTGCGGAAAAGGCATTATTAACAACATATGACTTTCAGGCACGCTCGTTCTATGAGTTGAAAGGATATAAAGTTGTAGGTGAAATCAAGGATTACCCACCTGGTAGTAGCTACTATACAATGGTGAAAATACTTATTTAATAGAGTTTTAAAGAATAGAATAGAGGTGTGTTTAAAAATGAAAAAGACCGCGGTTTTATTATATCCACAATTTAGTGAGTATGAATTAACGACGGCGTTATCTATCTTAATGCAAGGTGGAAAATCAATTTCAGTAATATCATTAACAAAAGAAGGTGTAAAAGGGGAGGCAAGTCTAACCTGTGTTGCTGACGAAACAATAGATCAAGTAAACTACCAAGACTTCGATAGCCTTTTATTAACTGGGTGTATGGACATTGCTAGTGTCGTTGAAAATGAACAATATATTAATTTTATTCAGAAGATTGCTGACCAAGAAAACTTTGTTATTGCAAGTATTTCAAGCTCACCGATGTTACTAGCAAAAGCGGGGTTGTTAAAGGGGAAGAAATACACAATTGGATTGCTTGAAGAGCATAGAGAGCAATGCGGTTTATTTAATGATGCGAACTATGTTGAAGATTTAGTCGTACAAGATGGCAATATAATAACAGCTAGGGGTTCTGGCTTTATAAAGTGGGGAGTTCTATTTGGCGAAGCGGTTAAAGTTGATTTCGAAGAGTCGTGGTATGGAAAATAAATTATTATTTTGATAAAGCATGTTTGCTTTGATTTTAAATATGGTGGAGGCTGATTTATGACAACAAAAATACTCTTCGCATCCAATAAATTAGGCGATATTAAGAATGAGCAATTACAACAAATGCTAAATCAACACAATTTAGGTGAACTTATTTCTGCGAAAAGAACAGATAATGGTGCAATGGGACAAACAATGTTTGTTCATTCCTCAAAAGGAGATTTTGTGTTAAAGGGCAATCCACTATTTCCCGGGCAATTGAAAGAAGAACAATTTTTTGTGAATAATATCTCGAAATGTATTAATATATCTGTTCCAACGCCGTATATCATAGATAGTTCTAAATCTATTTTTGGGTGGAGTTATGCTATTATGCCAAAACTTAGAGGAAAGCATCTTAACGACATAGAAGTAGCTAATGAGTTAATAAATGACGATAAAGAGCAGATAGCAGAAATTATAGCGAACACTCTATCGCTATTAAATAGTTGGAGCGTAGATATATGTGGAGAGTATGATTCAAAAACGAATAGCTTAAAGGCGTTCGAAGAGGGTTATACAATTTGGCTTTTTAATAGAATACGTTATTGGTTAAAAGATGCTGGAAAATATTCTGAAATAACATTTTGTGATATAAAATGGGTTGATGATGTTTTACAACATGCTAAAGATGCTTTTGATCAATTCGATACACCAACATTTGTAATGGGTGATTTTAAGCCAGGTAATTTCTTAGTTCTTTATGAAGGGCAAGAGTGGAAAATAAGTGGTGTATTTGATTTTACTAATGCCTATTTTGGTGATCCCTTAGCGGATTTGATAAAGATTTTAATAATTTATATCGATAACGATGAATTACATGAGGCAAAGTACTTTATAAAAGTATATATGGCTGATACTGATAACAAAGAACAAATCACAGAACGTTTAAAAGTACATATGCTTATGCAACGGATATTAGATTGGGGCTGTGCAAAGGCTATCGGTGCAGTTACTTGGGATGAAAATATGGCATTTTCTGTTTGGGCACAGCCATATATGAAAACGATTGATGAGATTATTAGAGAAATCGAATGATGAGAATTCATATAGTCAGGATATCACTAGCACTTGTTATTACTAGTAAATAATGATTAAAATATTCTGTTTGTGTATAGGTAATATAGTTCATTTAATTTAATGTGTAAAACTAAGGGAGATGCTATATATGAGTACAGCACCTCTCTTGAAAGTTCTTTAATTAGAGGGTGAAAATATGCTATGGTTTAAAAATGGGTAATAAAGTAGTTTTTTCTCGTCTATTCTTTCGATAAAGACCCAAAAATATTAAATTCTCCCGGTTTTCAGTGCTATTGCCCAATCTAAACGCCCATTATTTTTACTTTGTATAATTTCAGCATCTCTATTATAAGGAATATGTAGTTGTTCTATCTTCCATTCATTTTCTTCTTTTGTAACAATTGTATAATTAGCAAAAGGTGAACCTGATTCCATTTTATGATAAATTGGCAATTCATCTTCATAGGCTGGCAGTCCAACACTTCCTGGATTAATAACTATTTTATTATTTGGTAAATAAACAACTCTAGGTATATGAGTATGTGCACAAAAAATAATGTCCTGTGAAATGCCATTAATCAAGTTCATAATATCTTCCGTTTTCTTAAGTGTTGAACCATTTGAACCCATTTCCTCTAATAAATACGTTTCATCACAACTTGGAGTACCATGACAAAAATAAAAATCATCAGTTTGCAAAGAAGAAGGCAAATTCGAAATCCACGACTTATGCTCATCTTCCATTAAATTTTGTACATATTGTATTGTTGGGTTATCAGTATTTTTATTTAATAAAATTCTATCACAATTCCCTTTAATATTTTGTATATCCACTTTTAATAAAAGTTCATATGTTTCTAGAGGGAATAAAGGTCCATATAAGCTGTCACCTAAATTATAAATAGATTTAATACCACGATTTTTAATGTCTAATAGTACTGACTGTAAAGCATCTTTATTTCCGTGAATGTCAGATATAATAGCCGTCTTCATACACAAAACTCCCTTCTAAATCTATCCTTAACTCCTCTAGAGTTGAATTAAAAACATACCTTTATAGTACATGGATTAGAAAATTATTACATCATTAATTTTATGTTTGCTTTAAAACATCTGTAGATAATTAACTTAAAACAAATAAAATTTTGCAATTTGCACATACATAAAAAGACATTCAGTTTAATTTAGCTAAATGTCTTTTTTGTAATTGCTTTTTAATCAAAATTTTATTCGGAACTTTTTAGCATCAGCAACTTTTGTTTCGTTCGCATCAAATAAATCACTCGTTGTAATTTCAATCCATTCTAAGTTCGTTTTTGTATCAATGATGAATCCTAAATTACCTTTCTTAGATGCATTACGATCAATTTCTTTGTTTAAATTTTCTAAGTAAATGTCTTGATCCCAAGTGATTTTTTGTCCAGTATTTGTTTCTATTAGAGCGATAGGTGCGAAGTTTAACTTTTTGTTGGAACTGTTTTTAATCTCCACAAAGAGTTTCACAAAATCAAACTCCTCTTCATGTGTAAGACCATGGAAATAGTCAGTCAGACTGTAATCGGGGAAGAGGTGAATAAGTTTTGTGTCTTTCACTGTTAATTTGATTTCTCCAATGTCGATTGATTGTTCTTTTAAGTTTATCTTTTGTAATGTTGCTTCACCTTTTGCATCTTTGATGGATTGCCCAACAGTGAGTAATGTGCGGTCATCAGGTACTTGTGGATTTGCTCCATATCCATCAAGATAATTACTTTCTATTTCTTGAGCCAAAGCAGGGGTATTAGCGCTGAAATCTTTGTCAGAGCAGCCGAATAATAAGGTTGATAAAAGTACAAAGCCAATTGATTTTTTCATTTTTATACCTCCACATAATACAAGAAAGGGCTAACGTTTGGAATGTCAGCCCGTACTCTTAATTATTTATCTTTGATGACTGTTTTGTTTTTCTTTTTATTTTGTTCTAAAATTTTGAAGATGATTTTAGCATTATCTGTGTTATCAATTTGACCTGCAAATTTACTTGAAGATGGACCGTATGCGTATACTGGAACATCTTCTCCTGTATGACCACCAGTTGTCCAACCTGTGTTTGAGCGTGTGTCGAAGATTTTCTCGATTGCATTGTCGATGTCTATTTCTTTTTTAGCTGTTGCATCTTTCACCGATTGAATTTCTTCAGCTGTTAAATCAAGGTTAATGTATTGTTTTAATGTTTGTTCAACGTCGGCACCATTTGCGATTTTGTTAGCCATGAAGTCTGGTGTACGTTTTGCTGCCTTAATAGGAGCTGCGAACCAGTTATAATCGCCTTTTGCACCAATAGAGAAACCACCTGTTGAGTGATCGGCTGTTGCAACGACTAATGTATGCTTGTCTTTTTTAGCAAAGTCGATAGCTGCTTTGAATGCTTTTTCGAAGTCTGCCATTTCACTCATCGCACCAACGATGTCATTATCATGGCCTGCCCAGTCGATTTGGCTACCTTCAACCATTAAGAAGAAACCTTTTTTGTTTTGTTTTAAACTAGAAATAGCGGAGTTTGTCATATCAGCAAGAGAAGGTGTCTCGGCTTTTCGGTCAATCATTTTATCCATACCACCAGTTGCAAATAAGCCAAGTACCTGTTTATTTTTATTCTTTTGTAAATCATTTTTTGTTGTCACATAGTTAAAGCCGTCTTTTTTAAATTCTTTCACAAGATCACGGTCTTCGCGGATGAATAATGATGAACCTCCACCTAGTAAGACATCGACTTTGTGCTTGCCATTAATGAGTTCATCATAATAGTCATCTGCAATTGCATTCATGTTTTTTCGACTCGGATCATGAGCGCCAAATGCCGCTGGAGTTGCGTGTGTGATCTCAGATGTTGCAACTAAACCAGTCGCTTTTCCCATCTCTTTTGCCGACTCTAAGACGGTTTTGACTTCTGATTCATCATTATCTACTGCAATTGCATTGTTGTAAGTTTTAATACCTGCTGACATTGCGGTTGCAGCTGATGCCGAATCTGTTACGTTTTCTTTTGTATCTTCAGGATATGTCATTTGTTGACCAACAAGATATTTATCAAATAATGTAGGATTGACAAATTTTGAATTTGGACTGCCTTTTAAATAGCGATAGGCTGAAGTATAAGAAACACCCATGCCATCTCCAATAAGGAAGATAATATTTTTTATCTCGGGTTCTTTTGGTGCTGCAGATTTTGCTTGCGCCTCAGTAAACGGTACACCTAAGCTACTAATTGCCAGAGTGGATACAGCAGCGAACGCAAGTAATTTCTTCTTGATATTCATGCTCATTAATATAATTCCTCCTAAACTTTTGTATACCTAAAATATACAGGAACAATTTTATGATAGTGTTGTCGCCATGTAAGAGATATGTAAATTATTTGTAATAGCGAAATTTCGACATGTAAGCTAAATAATATATGATCAAATTATAGTGTGTTCAAAATGAAGCATTTTATTTAATGGAATATAAAATGATTTAAAAGTTATTGAAACAAATTATAGGTAATATGTATAATTATAGAAGATGATTGTTGCAGTCATTAAAAGTAGCTTTTATATTGTTTTACATGCAATGGTGTCGATGGAGGAAAATGTAACTTTTTGAGGTTAGCAAAAAGGCACAGCTAAACATTTTGATGACTAGATATATAAAAGGATAATATTAATATTTAATTGAATTGAGGGTTGTTAACAATGGAAGTGTTTTTAAAAACTGAGAGACTTTTAATTAGAAATTTTAACGAGGAAGACTGGGTAAGTTTGTATGAGTATACTTCTAACCCAGAGGTAATGGAGTATATGCCAACGGGTGTATTAAATGAAGCTGAAACAATGCAATTAGTGAGTAATAATTTAGCTGATAGGGCTGAGAAATTCGCTATTATACTAAAAGAAGAAAATATTCTTATTGGTCACATCGAATTTTTTAAATACTTTGGTGAACATACTTTTGAAATAGGTTGGGTATTTAATCCGAAGTATTGTAATAAGGGTTTTGCTACTGAAGCGGCAAAAGCATTTTTAGACTATGGATTTAAAGAATTAAAGTTACATAGAATAATTGCCACTTGTCAACCAGAAAATGTCCCTTCCTATCGAGTTATGGAGAAAATAGGTATGAGAAGAGAAGGATTCTTCAAAAAATGCATACCCCATGGAGATACTTGGTGGGATGAATATTACTACGCTGTATTAAGTGAAGAATATTTGAACTGATTAGTGTAGCGTGAGGGTTAGAATACGATTTTCCAAAAATGAGGTGACATTTGAATTGAACTTTTATAAAAAACGACAATTTAAAAGAGGTGAGTTTAAATGGACTGTTTAGGGTGTAATTTAGCTAATCAAAATGAGTCAGTTTATGTTGTTTTCGAGGATGATGATGTATGTTGTTTCTTAGACCATGATCCATACAATGAGGGGCATGTTTTAATACTGCCTAAAAAACATATTTATGATGTTGAAGAACTTGATGAGGATACTGCAAATGCAATTATGAAGGCATCTATGCTTCTATCTAAAGCAATAAAAAGACTGTTTAATCCAGATGGTATCACTATATGTCAAAACGGTGGAATATTCAATGAGTTATCTCATTATCATATGCACGTTGTACCAAGATACAAAAATCAGTCATTTGCCACTTTCTATTCAGGTGAAGATAACTATATAGAAGAGAAATCGAAGTTAATATTAACTAAAGGAAAACTAATTCAAGCCATTAGTGAATTAAATAAATAATGTTTAATGTAAAAGGAACTTCCAATCAGGTGGAGTTTCTTTTTTTTTGTTAAATTAACAATAATATGGTGCATAGACTAAATGAAAAAGAGTAAATTACTGATTCGGCACAAAAAAAGTCGTTAGGGCATAGACTAGTATACGGTGTAGAAAGCGTGCATGAATTGACAATGCTACATACTTAGAAATCGAATGTGCATAATCTCTAACAATTCCAAAATCAATAAAATAAGAAGTAATAATTATCATTTGTGAAAGGAATAGTTCTGGATTAGCCGTTTTTTACACTGTACATTTATTAAGTCAAAGACCATTGGAATGGCAGTTTTAGTGGCAATGATGTATGTTCAACACTTGTGATAAGGCCGTATTATAATAGTGAATTATTGGGGAGAGGGTGAGAAGATGAATTTTGTAAAGCAAATTGTAAGTTCAGCGTTTTTAGGATTCGTCTTATTTTATTTAGCTTACGTTATGGATATGGGTAGTTTCAATATGGATAGTGAATTTATAATGGTTGGCGTTATTATTAGTGTTGTATTTTTCATTTTATTTATACTAGATGGAATTGTGTTTACTGATGAGACTAGTAGGATTATTCCGTATCAAACTATTTTTGGAACCGTTTTATTTTTCCCTATTTATATTAACATCATGGATAATTTAGCAGATTCTGAAGCAAATTATGCCGTTCGTTTTATTATCGGTATGAGTTTAGCCTTCATCATCATCATTGTAGCTGTTTCTTTATCAATACGGCATCATTATAGTAAGAAGAAAATTATTGGTTGAGACAAAATATAGCCTCCTTGAAAAGTTGAATAATAACTCCTAAAAGAACTTCGACTTCAAACATGAAGTAGCAGTTCTTTTTTTGTATGCATTTGTAGATTTGAATAAAGTTTGAGTAAAAAATTGATCAAAAGTATACAAGAGCGCTCTCGAGATTTATTATCTTTGAAGGTCGTTTTAACAGCAGCCGTCTTCGGACATAGCTATTGTGACTCACAAAATTTAAAAAGTAATATTTGTTTATGGTGGTATATAATGTATATATGTTAAAACTGAGTCACAACTTCGGAGGTAAATGTACATGAAAGATCCAAAGATTAATCCAGAAGAAACACAGTTTCAAAATACATCTACGTACTTGCTACATAAAAAAGCAAGTGATAATACCATTAAACGTCCTTTTAACTTTGCAATCAAAGGGCTTCTAATCTGCACAGTCTTAGTTACTTCTATTTTAATATATCAAATAGCTCAATCTAAGACAGTACAACCAAGTATTACAATGGTAGAAAAAAGTAAAGTCATCAACAATAAAACCACTTACAACTGCAAGTAAATTGCTACTAAAGACAATGTTATTTCAATTTCGGGGACATATTTAGTACCTGAAAAAGAGGTCTACTGAAACGGGGGGTAAAGCAATTACACATTAGGTTGGATACAAATTAAATCTCTATATTAATCTATTAGATTTTATATGAATTTTTTGTATCTATGTAAGAGTAGCAACTGGTAGTACACAATTTAAAAGTAATAGGAGTGATAATATTGGTGAATAAATTAATGTTTCTTATAATAGTCGTGATCGTTTTCTTTGCCTATAATTTTTTAATGAAAAATAAGAAAAGACTAAAAAAGTTTAGGAAAGAATGGGAAACAGGGCAGTTTAACGCACTAAGTGAAGCTGAAGAATCAATATCAATGTACTGGGAAAATAAAAAAAATAGTGAACCAAGATATAATGGTATAGATCAGTTGACATGGGATGATTTAGCAATGAATACTGTTTTCAAAAAAATCAATTACACGCAAAGTTCGGTAGGGTCAGAATATTTATTTAATCAGCTAAGAGATATTGATCCATCCCTTGAAGATCTACAAGATAAAGAAAAACTTTACTCATTATTGGAAAGCAATCAGGCACTTAGAGAAGAGGTCCTACTAATACTATCAGGGCTTGGAAAACAAGATTATACAAATTCATCTTCTTTTTTTTATGAGGATCAAAGTAACATAAAATATGTAACCGTTTATGTGCTACTTGCTTTATTGCCGTTTGCTTCAATCTTTTTGATGTTGTATAGCTTAAAGTTCGGGATTCTAAGTTTAGTAGGATCATTTCTAATTAACTTTTTTGTATATTATAAAAATAAACCAGCGTTAGAGAATAATCTATATTCCACATCGTACATAGCAGCTGTTATTAAAACTGGAAAACGCTTTGCATCCATCAAAGATCCGGAATTTACAACTTTTGCAAACGAGTTCAAGTACAAGGTGCAGCCAATCAAAAAGGTTTTAGTTTTAAGCAATATTACTTCGATTGGAAGAGGCAACGGAGATTTTGACATTATTTTTGAGTACATTCGAATATTCTTTTTATTAGATTTTATTTCGTATAACAATATTATTAAAACGATTTCAGCTCATAAAGCAGAATACCGTGAATTATGGCAACTTATTGGGCAACTTGATGCAGGGATAGCTGTTGCTTTTTACCGTAAATCACTAAATACATATTGTATTCCTACATTTGTGGAGGAAGAGGAACTTTCATTCAAAAATATGTATCATCCACTTATCAAGGACCCGGTGACAAATACATCTAAGCTCGGCAAGAGTACACTCATAACAGGGTCTAATGCGTCAGGGAAATCCACGTATATCAAGGCAATTGCTATTAATACAATCTTCGCACAAACAATTAATACAGTGTTAGCAGAAAACTGGACAATGAAACCTAGCTATATTGTAACTTCAATGGCTATTCAGGATAATGTTTTAGACGGGGATAGTTACTTCATAGCTGAAATAAAGTCACTCAAACGTATTATCCAACTGTGTGAACAAGGTAAACCATGTATCTCATTTATTGATGAAATACTGAAGGGAACAAATACGATTGAACGGATAGCAGCATCGGCCGCAATGATGGAATGGCTTTCTATGAATAAAGGAATGAATATCATTGCTTCACATGATATTGAATTAACCGAAATTGCTAGAGAAGCTTATACAAATTATCACTTCAGTGAATCGGTTGAAAAGGGTAAAGTTCAATTTGATTATACAATTCATTCTGGACCATCCAAAACGAAAAACGCTATTAAGCTTCTTGAAATACTGGATTATCCACAAAGTATCACAAATAAAGCAAACGTGTTAGCAGAGTATTTCATAGAACGTCGTGAGTGGGGAGAAATGAAAGAAAGAAATTAAAAGTTTGTAAAGTAAAAAATGCACCCTTTATATTTTTTTGAACCCACATGCTCCATAGGTGAAGAAGAATTAACAATTATTTCGTATTGTAATTGAAATGGTGATTTTGAATAATCAACCTGCTTGTATTATCAAAATTATTAACGCCCGATTTTTCGAAACGAAAGATGTATGAAATGAGTTTTTTTCCATAGTAATCAGTAATATCTACAAATCTTATGAATATTAATAGAAAGAAACAGTAGAGACAAGTGTTGGCTAGATTTTAAAACTGTATCTAGAAGGAGATGAAAAAGATGAAATATATACTTGGCCTAATTTTGATCGTTATACCAGGAATCTATGGATACCTAGCACATCAATCAATGATTCCATTTTACCCCCTTATCGCTCAAATTGTTTTTTTTGTATATTGGCTATGGGTCGGATATGTAATAGGTCGATTTAGCAAAAACTCTATGAAAGGAATGTTGTTGGGGAATAGTATATGGGTGATTTCGTTAGTAATATTCATCTGGCAATTTATCCTAACAGATGATGTAGGAAGACTTGGAAGTGTTGCAGCCATTCCGCAGTATTACATTCTTCCATTTGTTTGGTTAGCTAGCAAAATGGCAGCACTATTAACAATGATTGATGGATCAACAATTATTATTCTTACGTTTATTTGTATGTTAATTGTTTTCGTTTTAGGGTTTAGACTAGGTAAAAAATGAGCAATTTCCTAGCTTTTTTCTAATTGAAAATGCCACATCGATGGGGCTCCTGAAAATATACTTTATAGTTAGTAGAGTATAAGGTATGATCCACTAAATTAATATTCGCAACATATTCAATTATTAGTATCACGCACCTTTTAAATGGATCATCAAAAGGAGAATCTGGTGAACAAAATCCTGAGAATATTCAAATGGAAAACAGCTTGGATCTTCTTATCCTTCTTATATCTATATATGTAAACATTAGTTCTTTGTTCGCAAAACTTGCGGAGTGAACCTATATTTCTCGCACATAATTAACTGTGTATGGTGGGAATCAGCCAATCGCTGTAATAAGAGAGCGGCACCCGAGTTTACGAACGATGTCAAAAGCCACAATAAAAAAATACCTTCTAACTTACATGGTTGGATAGGATATATACCTGATAGTCTTTAAAAGGCAGTTGGATTGAGCTCATTCCAACTGCCTTTTAAATTTTTTTTATCTTTTTCATCATAAACATACTCGTGTTTTCGATAATATCCCTCTATTGATTTTGAAAGTGTATGAGGAAGGGGTGAATTGATAATTTTCCAATTGGAAGTTTGTAATTGCAGATGGTTGTCAGAACAAGCTTTAGCATTTTATTATTCTGGAGAAGCGTCCACTCGACTCCTGCGGGAAAAGCGAGACAGGCGAGACCCTGCAGGAGCGTAGCGACGAAGCGGCTCGACGCTCGCCCGCGGAAAGCGAGCGGTAAGCTTCGGAAACCTGATCTATCCTGTATACAAATAAAAAGACTGTAGATAAACCCGAATTTCTTCGCAGCTTGTCTACAGTCTAACATCTATTAAAATGAATGAATCAATAGAAAAGTAGCAGGTATCATTTTATTAGTCTGGAGAAGCGTCCACTCGACTCCTGCGGGAAAAGTGAGACAGGCGAGACCCTGCAGGAGCGTAGCGACGAAGCGGCTCGACACTCGCCCGCGGAAAGCGAGCGGTAAGCTTCGGAAACCTGATCTATCCTGTATACAAATAAAAAGACTGTAGATAAACCCGAATTTCTTCGCAGCTTGTCTACAGTCTAACATCTATTAAAATGAATGAATCAATAGAAAAGTAGCAGGTATCATTTTATTAGTCTGGAGAAGCGTCCACTCGACTCCTGCGGGAAAAGTGAGACAGGCGAGACCCTGCAGGAGCGTAGCGAAGAAGCGGCTCGACGAAGCGGCTCGACGCTCGCCCGCGGAAAGCGAGTGGTAAGCTTCGGAAACCTAATCTATAACCTATTTCTCAATCTACGGCCAATTTCATTTCCTGGCGATAGGCTAAAGGACTAATGGTGAAGTTAGATTTAAACACCTTTGAAAAGTAATTAGCATCATTAAAGCCAGTGGATGATGCAATCTCGCTAATTGGTAAACTCGTTTCTTTAAGTAATTGCAGGGCATGTGTGAGCCGCATTTCATTTAAGTATTGTTTAAATGTAATCCCCTTAGTTGAGGAAAATAACATACTTAAATAGCTTGTGCTAATGCCTAAGAACTCGGCCAGTGTTGTAAGATTCAATGAGCTATCCGTGTAATAAATATCAATATAATCAAGTGCTCCATTTACATAATCAAATTGTCCGTGCTCTTTTCGGTGTACAGCATGATTCATAACATCTTGGCAAAAGAGGACGAACTCTTGGATGATGGTATAAAGCACTGGATGATTCAAAATCATATCAAATAGCAGATCATATTTCTTTTCAACTTCGATTATCTTGTCCATTTGATATTTCAGCATAAAGCGTCGGACTTGAGCAAGTATACTTGTAAGATGAATACGGATGGCGTCTGGTTGATAGTACGTTTTCATATTTGAAATGTTATACAAAAAATCCTTAATAGCTTGGGCATCATTTTGCTCTAAGCTATTAATCCAAAGACGTTGTTGTTCAATAGTTAAGAAGTGATCAAATTTTTTATAGCCAGGTATTTTACTGACATAAAAAATTTGAGAAAAGCCACTCTGAAAACGTAAGTTCAACGCTTGCTTTAATAAATTGTACATTGTCTTAATTGATTGTATAGGGAAATCGTGTATGGCAATATTTAAATGTGTATTGTTGTATTTAGTCCATTCTCGCATAATTGATTTTCCCTTTTTGACCAACTCTTCTAGACTTGAATCATTCGAGAAGCACATAATTCTTTTTGATAATGGGTAAAAAGTAAAGTGCTGCGAGAATGGCAGTGATTGTAGCCAGTGGAAAAGTAATTCATTCTGCTCTGAAAACTCTGTTTCTATCATAAAACAATAAACATAGTTTTCTATAGCGATAGGGGAATCATCTATAAATAATGCTGGGTACATTGAGTTCTCTTGTACATAGGAGAGTGTATCGTTAGAAAGATTCAAAACTTGTCTCGATGCATGTGTTAAATATTGTTTCAACAAATTTAAATCAATCGGTTTTACTAGCAAGGTTAAAGCACGTAAAGAAAGTGCTTCTTGGGCATTCTTAAATAAGGGTTCAGCTGTTATTGCGATTAAATGATGAGGTTGAATCGATAAAGCTCGTTTTAATCCATTTGTTTTATCTTGCATCAATAATTCAAGCTCTAGCAAAATAATTTCTGGATTCTCCATTTCAAGCCATTTTATAGCATCTTCAACTGTTCCCGCCTCATAAACAATTGTAATGTCCAACTGATAATGTTTTATAAACCATTGAATACCGGTTCTTTCAGTTGGATCTCTATCTATTATTAATAGCTTCATCCTGCTTACCACCTCTACATTTTTTTTGATTAAAATGTTATTGATAAAAAATCGAAAAAAATTCCTATTGTATCTAATATAATTCCCTATTATTCAAGGGAATTCCTCTTTTATTGTAATCGCGTATTTTAAAACTGTCGTTGAATGATAGTTAGTGAAACAGTGATATCTGGGACGCTAACAGATTATTACGGATTCGATTGAAGCACAGTCAATTGTTCAAACAATACAAATGAATTGGTGCGATTAAATGCATTAGCATATGATGTCTTGAAACAATGATTTCCAGAAACGGTTTCTTGGTGATTAGATCTAATGGAAAAAGACTTTAATATTCCGGTAAATCTAACCTTTAATATTGCTAAACGTTGAGCAGAAGTCATTGAAAGAATTCAAAGATTCAATGAGGTGATAATTGGGATTTTACAAGTGTAAGATCATAAGTTTTGGATAAAACACACCTATGATGCGGTGAAGCAAACTATCCACTCAAAAAGCCTATAAAACAATTAAGCTTCGTTTCTAGGGGATGAAGGCCATTTTTCTTTGTCATTTAGATATAGCCATCGCAATGTCTTAAAGGACTTAGGGAGAGTTAAGAACGAATCATTAGCATGGGTTGAAATTCCGTCAAGTTATAAAAATTAGATTGGTGGAGGTTACTAAATGAGTGAATCCAAAACAAAAAATTTAAAGATGCATCTCTTTGGAAATACGGATGGTATCGATATCGAGGGAATTAATGATAACTTCAAAAAGCTAGACTCGGAAATTATTGCCCAAAAAACACAGATATTTGTCAGTGATTTTGCAGGGGAAACTGATGCCATCAAAATTCAAGCGGCCCTGGATTTTGCGTATTCGAATAAGCAAAAAGTCGTCATTGCAGAAGAACGTAAATACCAATTAAACGCAACAATCAAGATACGTGAAGGGGTTGAGTTGCGCGGGGAACGTGCAACGCATTACTCACTGGATGCGAATTTGAGGGGATTTGAGTTGGAGCAGGAAGCTTCTTTTTGTGGTGGTACGATCAGTATAGGAATTGATAAGTACACACAGGAAGTTGTCTATTTAGACGGAAAATATAAGTATGATAGTGCTAGTGCCAAAACAGTAATCCGTGATTTAGTCATTTGGAACTGGACGGCAACTACAGGCGGGGTGGGTTTATCTCTATTCTCGGGTGGAGAAACACATCAGATTCAATTTCTAAACATTGAACGATTGGTGATATGGAATTTTGACATTGGAATTCGATTAAAAGCAACGGAACCAATTAAGGGGCAAACGTGGATCAATGCAAATCGATTCGATAAGATCACATTATCAGAGTGTAATCAAATGATCGTGATTGAATCAAATATTAGTGTTCCATTTGAATGTTCAGGTAACATCTTTACAAACCTGCAGATTCAACCAAGCACAACTACGAGGGAAATTCTGAAGATTTCGGGTATGGGAAATACATTCACGGGCGTTCTATGGGATACACATATGATTCAACACCAAGGACCTATTGCAGAATTTACTTCTACCAGTTCCATGAACAACATTAATATGATGTTCTTTCCTGAGGAACGTTACGTCAACAATGGTGAGAACACTAATAGAATCGGTGTGGCTGGATTGTCCGCAGAGGGGGAATTGGTAGAAAGGGACTGGAATACGATTCAGAAGATGGGAACGTATCGAATCATTGAGCCATCCGGACTTACAGCAGCACGTCATCAGCCTGTAGGTGCTTACGAATATGGAATCATGACAGTTTTTGCAATGGATGACAACGTATCTCAATTTTACGTCCCTCATCAAGCAACAGAAGGTATCTATGTTCGTTCTAAGTTCGGTTTAACCGACTGGACATCGTGGTTACAGTTATCGTCATCAGCACAGCTGGAAGTATTAAAAACCGCTATGATTCAACGTAGACAGATTAAAAATTCGGATGATTTCAACTTAATAACACAAATGGGGACGTATCAAATTTCATTCGCAAATTTATCTTTTGATACGAAAAAGAATCAACCGCCACCAGAGGCGAACAGTTCCGGACTATTGCAAATAACGACCAACTTACACTCGATTGTTCAATTGTACTTTCCTCACTCTACAGATGGCATGTGGTTTAGATCCAACTTTAATAATGCCGGATGGACACCATGGAAATTGAGTGGAAAAGGTGGTGGTAGTCCTGCAATTATTGAATCATTATCTGCAGATCCTGGTAATCCGGAAATTGGTAAGATGTGGATAAGGAGTGATCTATAAATGGGTACTCCTATCGCTTATCAACGCATACGAACAGGGAATGGGACATTTGAAATACCTTTGTATTCGATGACTGATGCATCCATCCTGGATAAATCCTTGCAGGTGATGACACATAAGGGCCTAGCTTGCTATGACCTAGTGGATGCGAAAGTTAGAGGGGTCGAAAATTCTTCAATCCTTAGAATCCAAACGCATAAGGGCATTAAAGCCATTAAAGGCGTCGTGAATATCATCAAGCCGATTAGCACTGCCACAGCAAGGGCAAATGACGGGGCATCAATCATTACAGAAAATACGCCATACTATTTCCACGTCGCTACAAAGTGGGCGGGGACGGGTCTTGTCGTACCAATCGGCCCCCTAATACCAAATCACTATTACGATTTTACGATGTCTATAGAAGTATCGTATAACTTAACTGGAGCGGATTTTGTACAGGTGAGGGTAAGGAACACCACTCAAAGAAAATACCTTTCCAATGGTACGGCAATTATGTTAAGCACACCGAGCGTTGGAGTTAAACAAGATTTGAGAAGTATCCGGTTTAACACGGGGGCAATTTTACCAACAGACCAGATTGAACTAAACATTTTTGCAGCAAACGGCGACAATAACACGGTTAATCCAGTGAACTTTAAAGTCTATAAAGCAGGTATGACAATCAAATTAGTATAAATTTACGGGGGTATTCGGCTCCCCGTATTTTTTTTGATTTTTTGTTTCCATCGCAAAAGTGTTTCTTCAAATAAAGGGATCGAATCTTCCCGAAATTTCAATTTTCCACCTCTCCATTATTTATGATTAATCTGTCATTGATAAAAAATCTAAAAAAATTCCCTATGTAATCTAAAAAAATTCTATGTAATCTAAAAAAAATCCTCTATTTTAAAACTTTTTCTCATATATATTTAATGGTCAGAATTTTAAAATAATATAAAGGGGAGTGGTTGAAGTGGAGGGCGTTCGAGAAACTGAGTTGACTGTAAAGAGTTCAAAAGCAGATCTAATGTCAGTCTTTAAATTTGTAGTCTGTAGTTTGATTGGTATATTTAGCTTCTTTGTTACTTTTACATACAACGGTAAATCTTCTATTTTATTAGATCATATTGTTAGTTGGTTATCGATTAATGTTCCAGCCTTAGTAACTATCTATATCGTTATTATGCTAGTTTGTGGTGCTGCTTATCCGTTTATCTCAAAAACTTGGAATAAGGACATCGTCAATATTGTGATGTCAGTCTTTAAAGTAATTGGTTTAGGTACTGGCTTATTACTTATCTCTGGAGTAGGTCCAGATTGGCTGTTTGATCCAAGTGTAGGGCCATTTTTAATGGAGAAATTAATAAAGCCAGTGGGTGTTCTTATTCCAATAGGAGCCATCTTCTTAGCATTATTAGTCAGTTATGGATTGCTTGAATTTATAGGTGTATTTATGCAACCTATTATGCGACCAATTTTTAGAACTCCTGGTCGTTCAGCAGTTGATGCAGTAGCATCCTTTGTTGGTAGTTATTCTGTAGGCCTATTATTAACAAATCGTGTATTCAAACAAGGGAAATATACGATTCGTGAAGCTGCTATTATTGCAACTGGTTTTTCAACTGTATCGGTGACATTCATGGTCGTTGTTGCGAATACACTTGATTTAATGGCCTATTGGAGTTCGTTCTTCTGGGTATCGCTCATCGTTACTTTTATCGTCACGGCAATTACGGCTAGAATATGGCCACTTGGAAAATTAAAAGATGAGTATATTGTAGAACAAGGTGATCCAGAAGTGATAGTAACTGAAAAAAGACTATTAACAGCATGGACTGAAGCGATGCAAGCAGTGAAACAAAATCCATCGTTTATAAAGAATCTTCTACAGCATCTAAAAGAAGGCTTGCTGATGACAATGGGTGTCCTACCATCAATTCTTTCTATTGGGTTATTAGGACTTTTATTAGCAATGTATACACCCATTTTTGATTGGGTTGCCTATATTTTCGTTCCATTTACATGGATTTTACAATTACCAGAGCCTATGTTAACTGCTAAAGCGTTAGCGGTTTCAATAGCAGAGATTTTCTTACCGGCATTATTAGTCGTGAATGCAACGATCATCACAAAATTTATAGTAGCAGTTGTATCCATTTCAGCAATCTTATTTTTCTCAGCAGTTATTCCTGTAATCATTTCAACTGATATACCTTTAACAATACGTCAACTAATTATCATTTGGTTCCAACGTGTTGTTTTAACACTTATTTTAGTAACACCAATCGCATTTTTACTATTTTAAAGGGAGCGTGTCATAATGGAAAATGTTATGCAGAATATTAAAGCACCAACTGGTAGTGAATTAACTTGTAAAGGCTGGACGCAAGAAGCAGCGATGCGTATGTTGATGAATAACTTGGATCCAGAGGTGGCTGAAAATCCTGATGAACTAGTCGTTTATGGGGGGATTGGGAAAGCCGCTCGTAATTGGGAGAGCTATGCGCAAATTATTGAGTCATTGAAAAAGCTAGAAAATGATGAAACTTTACTTGTTCAATCAGGAAAACCAGTAGCGGTATTTCGCACGTATGAGCATTCGCCACGTGTATTAATCGCAAATTCAAATCTTGTTCCAGCATGGGCGAATTGGGAGCACTTTTATGAATTAGAAGATAAAGATTTGATGATGTATGGACAAATGACTGCAGGCAGTTGGATATATATTGGGGCACAAGGTATTTTACAAGGCACATATTTAAGCTTTGTGGAGGCAGGTAAAAAAGTATTTGGTTCAGCAGATTTAAAAGGAAAATTAATCTTAACAGGTGGAATGGGTGGAATGAGTGGCGCTCAACCGCTAGCGGGGAAAATGGCTGGAGCCGTTATTCTTGTTGTCGAAGTGGATAAAAAACGCATCGAGCGTAAAATCAAGGAAGGATATTGTGATTATTTAGTAGAAGATTTAGATGAAGCCCTAAAATTGGCTAAACAGCTTCAAGACAAAAATGAACCTGCTTCTATCGGGCTTGTAGGCAACTGTGCAGATGTCTATCGTGAAATTTTTGAACGTGGGATCGTTCCAGATTTCGTAACAGATCAAACAAGTGCGCATGATCCATTAAATGGCTATATTCCTAATCATATGACACTTGAAGAAGCACTTCAGTTACGCAAAAGTGATCCGAAACTGTATGAAAAAAAGGCAAAGCAAGCGATGGCTGACCATGTGCAAGCGATGCTCGATTTCCAAACAGCTGGGGCAGAAGTGTTTGATTACGGCAATAATATTCGTAAATATGCACAAGAAATGGGCGTAGAAAATGCCTTTGATTTCCCTGGCTTTGTTCCAGCATATATTCGACCACTATTTTGTGAAGGTAAAGGACCATTCCGCTGGGCTGCACTTTCTGGTGATCCAGAAGATATTTATAAAACAGATGCCCTTGCGAAAGAAATGTTTGCAGATGATGATGGACTTGTGAACTGGATCGATATGGCACAGAAAATGGTTAAATGGCAAGGGTTACCTGCACGTATTTGTTGGCTTGGCTACGGCGATCGTCACCGATTTGCTTTAAAGGTAAATGAAATGGTAGCTTCTGGTGAGTTAAAGGCTCCAATCGTATTTGGCCGTGATCACTTAGATTCAGGTTCAGTTGCATCACCTAACCGTGAAACAGAGGGGATGAAAGATGGTTCGGACGCAGTGTCTGATTGGCCAATCTTAAATGCCTTAGTCAATACAGCAGGTGGGGCAAGTTGGGTGAGTGTCCACCACGGCGGCGGCGTAGGAATGGGGTATTCACAACACGCCGGGCAAGTGCTTGTCGCAGATGGAACGGAAATGGCAGCTGAAAAGATTAGTCGTGTATTAATATCAGATCCTGGAATGGGCATTGTTCGACATGCAGATGCGGGTTATGATATCGCTATAAAAACGGCACAAGAGAAAAATGTGAATATGCCAATGTTAAAAACAGAAGGGTGAAAACACATGATTTTACTTATTGAAAATGCAAATCAATTAATTACCTTAAAAGGAACGAAGAATAAAGCTCGCACTAGAGAAGAGATGAGTGATCTACAAATCATTGAAAAAGGCAGTGTATTAATAAGTGGAGATCGTATTGTCGCTACAGGTACACAGGCATCTATAAGAGCGTATTATCCAGAACTAGTGTCGCAAGCAAAAATAATTGATGCTACTGGTAAAGTGGTCATGCCTGGATTAGTTGATGCACATACACATCTTGTCTTTGGTGGAACGCGAGAAAATGAATTCCAAATGCGTCTAAACGGTGCAACTTATATGGACATTATGAATGCTGGTGGTGGTATACATGCAACAACGAAAAAAACACGCGAGGCCTCTTTTGAACATCTTTATGAAAAATCATACGGTCATTTAAATGATTTCTTGCGACATGGTATTACTACCGTTGAAGCTAAAAGTGGTTATGGATTGGATTGGGCAACAGAAGAGAAGCAATTAAAAGTAGTCAAAAAACTGCAAGAAAATCATGTTATTGATGTTTCCAGTACGTTCATGGGAGCACATGCTATCCCAGCTGAGTACAAAGAAAATCCTGATGCATATGTTGATTTGATCATAAATGAAATGATTCCAAAAGTAGCGGAAGAAAAGCTAGCCGAATTTAATGATGTTTTCTGTGAAAAAGGTGTTTTCACACCTGAGCAATCACGTAAGATTCTACTAGCTGGAAAAGAATATGGCTTGATACCTAAAATTCATGCAGATGAAATAGAACCATATGAAGGTGCAGAGCTTGCAGCAGAAGTAGGTGCAATTTCAGCGGAGCATTTACTTGTCGCTTCTGATCAGGGGATTAGTGATATGGCGAAAACAGGAACAGTTGCCGTTTTATTGCCTGGAACAGCTTTCTTCTTGAAGGCTGCATCGGCTAGAGGTAGGTTGATGATTGATGAAGGTGTTCCAGTAGCAATTTCAACTGACTTTAACCCAGGATCTTCTCCAACAATTTCTCTGCCATTTATCATGAACTTAGCATGTATGAATATGGGGATGACGATGGAAGAAGTATTAACAGCCACGACAATCAACTCAGCGTATGCTATTAATAGAGGACATGAAATTGGTTCACTTGAAGAAGGCAAAAAAGCAGATGTACTTATTCTAGATGTTGCTAATTATCAGCAATTACAATATTTCTACGGCATGAATCATACACATACGGTTATTAAAAATGGTCGAGTTGTTGTTGAGAATGGTGTGCTGTGTGATGAAATACTGGATGTTACTAATTGAAATGAGCTTGAAATAATAATGGAAGAGACCTCTGATTGCTATAATCAGAGGTTTTTTCTATGGTTTAATAGTGAGTACTTTATAAAATCCTTTATTTATCAGTATTTAGAGGACTTATATGGGGGAAGTGCCCCAAATTTCGATTCACATCTAAGCACGATCATAAGCCATACAGGGCTTTGTAAAGATAGAGCGACGGATTATGCCATTGAAGTTGCTAGACGGTTAAATATGCAGGGTAAGGGGTATGTGGCGTGATGAAAATTAATAAAGAGCGTGAATACGTTTTATTATCTGTTAAATAGACGAGAGGAAAGTTGGTGTTTTGGGGTACTCAGACACTAGATGATGCAGAAGAACGCTCTTTTGGTGGATACACAGACGAAATAACTGTTTGTGAAAAGTACACAAAGGAAGAAGCTTATAGAAATGGTGAATTTCATGAATACAATGGTGAATTATTACGTGAATTAAATAAGATTGATGAAGATGGTACTTGGATTATTAAAATTGTTGATCTATCGAAGTTAGGTAGATGTACCAACAGTTATATTTGCTAAGGCAAAATATCAAAGGGAGGGCTAATCAATGACCGCAAAACAAATCAAACGCCAACATGTACTCTCTGAATTAAGAAAATTGGGAATCAACCAAATCGAAGGTGATCCAATTGAGTTGCTAGCCAAAAGAGGCTAAAGCTAAATTCAGACAATAGAGAATGAAAAAAATTGCAACTTGAAGTCCATTAGACACAGAAGGATATTCTCTAGTCAGAATAATTTATATAAAAAATGACCACAAAGTAGTGGTCGATAGTCTTAAACGCTGGAATATTGTCTATTTACCATGAACAAATATCTTGACCACCGGGAACTTTAATGCAAATAGGTTTATCTGGAGCTGCTGCCGATGCAGATGAAACTGCAAAGACTGAAAATACAAATAATAACATTGCTATTTTCTTTTTCAATAATATCACCTCCTAAATAGATTATAAAATATCAACAAGGTAAATGACACAATTTTTGGGAAAATTTAAAAAAACAGTATTTAATGCCTAATGACGTAGATCCAAAAATAATGGCTTCTATAACAACGGAGAGGTTTTAGAAGAGTTGAAGGAACAATCTCATGTCACTGTTTAACTGAAAATATGAAAGGATGCTAACTAATGAACATGAAAAATTAAAAAGGGCCAATCTAAAATAGATCGCCCCAAAATTAAGATTAGCTTTCTGGATAGTCTAAGTGTAATGGAGGAAGAACAAGCCAACCTTTTTCTTTATTAAGTCGTAACAGTTTTGCACCAATTTGAGCTTTAGCCAAATGGAATTGTCCATACATCAAAGCTACATCTTCTCTAGTACATGTTCCCATAGCTTGACTGCATGCAACCAAGCCTGTAGCGGTATCCATTGAAAGTGCGGCGCTAATTTCTGGGTCATTAAATCTTGCTCCAGCAGGGATAGCTTCTATTCTTGCATTTGGACGTTCAGGAGGAGCAGGTGGAAGAGCGATGCCATTCACTTTTAATAGCTTTTCTAATTGCTTATTTGCCTCTTTCATCATTTGAATACATTCTTCAATGATCTTTGCTAAATCTTTGTCACCAGTGTGATTAAAAAATGTTTGATACCCAGCAACTAATCCATTATTTACGGCAAGGGTCGTCCATATAGTGAACACTTCACCATAATGTAAAGGTTCTTTTTGGGGGTTTCCACTTAGTATTCCCATAATTACACTCCCTGTTTCGTTTAAGATTTTTTCTAACAGCATTCAGCATGTGTTGCAAATCAGAAATTTATTCAAATATTTATAAACAAAGATGGCCCACAAATGAACGTAAAAAGAAACGGTATCATGGTCGACGATCCTGCAGCGAGAGTTAAACGAACAAAAGTGAATCATCGGAAACAGCAGCCGGTGAAGAAATATACACAGTACGTTGAAATGGTATCGAGTACAACGACTTTGCAACGGTTGTTACACCAGTTACAGATGAATATATCAAGCAATTGATAAACGAAGGTTATTACATCACTGGATCCTTAAAGGTTCGTGATTGGCATGAGGAATATCAGGAGCAAATTAGTTAGGGGGAGAATAATTGATAAATTCGGTAACGCTTGTCGGGCGAATCACAAAAGACATAGAGCTCAAATACACACCAAGTGGTGCTACAGTTGCTAGATTTATTTTAGCAGTGAATCGTCCATTTAAAACGCAAGGTGGAGAACAACAAGCTGATTTCATTCAAATTCAAGTATGGCGTAAACAAGCTGAAAACGCAGCGAATTATTTAAGTAAAGGCTCATTGTGTGGGATTACGGGTCGAATTCAAACTGGTTCGAAAAAATGGACGTGTATACACAACTGAGGATGTTGCAGATAGCGTTCAGTTTTTAGAGCCTAAAGTGGCGCAGAACAGCTCAAACGGTCAAAGTAATACAAATCTCAATCGCAACAGCAAAATTCGCCACAGGGGCAATATGGAACGAATACCCAACAGCAAACAGGGGTGAATGATGATCCTTTTGCTAATAATGGGGGTCCGATTGAAGTAAGTGAAGATGATTTGCCGTTTTAAAGTTCATTTGAACGAAGGAAAATGTGAAGGCCACTCCCATTAAGAAAGTGGCCCCCGATAAATTAGTCTGCTTCTATTCGAATTGCATCAATTCTTTGGCAGTCTACGATAAGTGTTGAACCAGGTTCAGTTTCTGGATCAGCAAAAAATGCACAACAATTATCTCGATCAAATCTTAAAAATACGACATCTTCTAACACTTGACCGCCAGATAAGAATACATCAACTTCAGTACCTCTATCTAAGCGTCTTAATCTATTGCAAATGCAACCTTTACAATGACTACAATGACTACTACTCATTTACATTTCCTCCTTTCATGTTTTAATTGACTTGCATTAATAACATATGGTTTTGAAATGAAAAGAGTTGAAGTATTTGTCCATGTTAAGAAAAATTAGTAAATCCCGATAAAATAATTAGTAAGACGAATTCTCGCTAATACATTGATAGGAATTGTATAGTAACAATAAATTATGTTACAGGGAATTTGATTCAAACTACCCCTAAAAAGTAGAAGTGATACTATGATTCAAATGACAAAAGAAGATGAGGAATTTTTACAGAAAAACTTATCGGATTTTAATGAACTCAGAAATGGGAATATAAACGATTTGTTATTGGCAATCCATGACCTTACTTTAGAAGGTTTAGATGCAAATGATGATCCAACTGATGATCCAACTGATTTTTATTATGTATCCCAAAAAGTTCATGACTCGATTTTCACATTAAATTAGCACTCAACCAGATACAAATGATGGAGTGCTTTTATTATGTTCAAATGGCTTCTTTCTCAGATTGGGAGAAAAGTTTTACCTACCAATAAAATAAATGCTATAATTTACTTTATTGGTAAATAAGGGGGAGTTTAAATGAAGTATGAAGTAGCAGTTGCTTACGGGAATGAGGGTTTAATAAAGAAAGTTGTAAATGGTGTAGAGGATTTCGTAGTGGAAGATGAAGCGTACTTTTTATACGATGCAAACGGTGATATGATTTTTAGCGCACCCCTAATAAGTGTAGTATACATTCAAAATATTTAATTTCTAAGCCACTCTATTGAGTGGCTTTTTATAATACGCAAATTTCGTCTTTTTCGCTCTCGCAGACTTTAAAGAACGGGTTGCAATACCTATCGTGTTTAGGTTTAACAGAAGAACAAGCAGATAAAGTCGTTGTAGGTTACGGAGCAATGATTCCTAAAACTCGCTTTGATAAAATAAACACTGCAAAAAAACAACTCGAAACCGATATAGCTTTACGCGATAAACAGCTTGAAGAGTTGGAAAAAGTCGATGCTGCAGGACTACAAGTAAAAATCACAGAGCTTCAAACAGCTAATACAGAAGCTAAATTTTTAATTATTTCTTTAGAGTTGTATACGCGCCTGCCAGATTCGTTTATACCAACCCTTATAATTTTATGGGTCCCCCAGAAAGTCCCCCAAGTCCCCCCACTTGCAATGAGCGGTTAAGAAAGAGATAGTCATACAGAAAATATCATCCATCATTGGTATATAGCTTTTCATGATTTAACGTGAAGGGAGTTGAAGTAAGACAACTATTCTATGGTTTAATAGAGAAGTATAAATATTTTTAAAAAAATGAATCGGAAATGAGTCGACCGGCGTCTATAGGATGGTTGCTTGAAAGGAGGGCGCGGATTGGCTGAACAATTGGAAGAAATCATTGAAAAGAATGGCGATTATTTATTGCGCGTTGCGTATTTATATGTCAAAGATTTGACGACGGCTGAAGATATCGTGCAGGACGTTTTTATAGCTTTTTATAAAAAGCAAAGTCAATTTAAAGGTGAGGCTTCATTAAAAACTTATTTAGTGAAAATGACAGTTAACCGCTGTCATGATTATTTACGGAGTTGGAAGCGAAAACGGCTTACTTTAATGGATAAAATGACAGGTAAAGGAGATAGTAGAACACCAGAATATCTCGTTATAGAAGCAGCTGACCGTATGCGTGTAACTGAGGCACTATTGCAACTGCCGATATTGTACCGAGAAATTATTATTTTATATTATTATCAAGAATTAAATACTGTGAAAATAGCAGAAATATTAGATTGTCCAGAGGCAACAATACGTACGCGACTGCAACGAGCGAGGAAATTATTACATAAGCAATTAGCAAGTTATGAATGGGAGGGATGGCAACATGAATCGTTTGAAGGATGATTTAGACCGTGAGCTTCAGCAACAGATTTACTTAAAAGACGATGTAAAAAAACGAATACTTCAACAGGCCCAGAACCCAACTAGAAAAGCACGTTCTAATTGGCAATATCCCGTCGTACTTGTTGCATGTGCAATTGTGCTAGTTCTTTTTGCGACATTACTATTTCAAGATGCGACTGGCAATGGAAAAGTCGTCACGGGTGCTAAAGCAGAATCGGGCTTACAGCTAGACTGGCTAGTCGAATTACTTCCATATATCATTCTGGGAAGTATTATTTTCACCATAATTAAATTTTTTCACCCGTTTGAGTTACCTGTTTGTGAGAACTGTCATGAGGAATGGAACTGGAGAGTTTCGACTAGAAAAATGTTTACCTTCAATCGAGCTATGATTTGCCCACATTGCGAAAAGAAGCAATATCAAACAAAGAAATCAAGAATCCATATGAGTCAATTAGTCTTATTATCAAACTCAGTCTTACTGATTAATGCATTTTTTGATTTCTACTGGTGGGAAATTGTTTTAATGTATGGTGCCATTCTCATTACTGTATTCATTATACTGCCATATAATTTGAAGCTTCAAAACGATGAAGATTTGAATTTGTGGTAACTAATACTAATTAAAAATCAGCTAAGAGGAATTTTCCGCTTAGCTGTTTTGATTAATATATAATAATTAGTTCAGGTGTGATTGATTCAATTCACTTTGAATGAATTGTTTTTCTTTAGATAGTTCTTCTCCACGTCCATATATTCATGGCGCATATCTAGGTATTTTTGTTGAATTCGTGTGTAGTTGATTGGAGCGAAGGTGGGGACTCCTGCGGGAAAAGCGGCTTGGCACTCGCCCGCGGAAAGCGTCCACCGTAGAGGGAATCAACGGTCTTATCTATTTTTAACTTGTTTCAGCAGGTGTCCAAACACCCGCTGAAAGAAGTTAAAGCCTCCGGCAGATGTCACGGAATCGGAAAGGAGTTCTTTGTGCAAGCACAAAGCCGATCTCGGACGCAATTATGCCTAGGCATAATTGATAATAAAAAAACCGTAGACAAACTCGAGGGAATTCGAGTTTGTCTACAGTATGAGGCACTCGATATAACAAGTACCTTTCTTATATATAAAGCTTATTTTTCACCGCTTAATTCTACTAAGATTTTAGCTTGTGATTTATCGTTTGTTAAAGCTTCAAAGCCTTTATCTACGATATCATCTAATTGGATACGGCTAGTGATAATACCTTGAGGTTTCAATTGACCAGTACCCATTAAGTCTACAGTTTGTTGGAATGATGTTGGTGTGTAAGCAATACTTGAAGTGATTTTCACACCTGTATTTGTTAAATGGATTGGATTCCATTCAATAGGACGGGCAAAGATAGATACAATTACCATTGTACCGCGAGCTCTTGTTGCATCAATCGCTTGTTTAAATGTTGGTGCAACACCAGCAACTTCAAATGATACATCGACACCGTCTGGAACGATAGCGCGAATCGCTTCTACACCATTTGCAACCCCAGAGTTTATAACATGAGTAGCGCCAAGTTCTTTCGCTTTTGCTAAGCGAGTTTCAGACAAATCTAGCACGATAATTTTACTAGCACCAGCGGCTTTTGCTGCGATAGCAGTTAATAATCCGATTGGACCTGCACCAAAAATAGCTACAGTATCACCGAATCGTAAATTACCTTCTTTTACAGCTTGCACTGCTACAGCGGTAGGTTCAACAAGAGCACCGTCTTCTAGTGTCATTGTTTCAGGAAGTAAGTAAACATTATTTTCAGGAGCATTTGCAAATGTTGTAAATCCACCATCACCATGCAAACCTATAAAGCTAAAGCCTTCATAAGCATCTACATCTTCAGGTTTGTTACCATGAGTTAATGTTGGGTTAATCGCTACACGATCTCCAATTTTAAATTTAGTTACGTTAGCGCCAACTTCTTCAATAACACCTGCAAATTCATGTCCCATAATAAGAGGAGCGATTTCACCAGTTAAACCGTCTTTTTCTTTAGTTGGTACAAATACAGGGCCTTCTTGATATTCATGCAAATCACTACCACAAATACCTGCCCATGCAACACGTACTGTTACCTCATTAGCTTTAAGTGCTTTCAATTCTCTTTCTTCAATGCGAATATCTTTTTCACCATACCATACTGCAGCTTTCATAATATATTGACCTCCAGTAAATTGATGTCTTCGTAATACACCCCCATTCTAGCACTCTAAAAAAATGCTACCACTAAAAGGACTTGGAAAAAGCTAGAATGGACTAAAGACAGAATAAAATGTACATAAAGAAGTCAGATAATAATAGCTTATCAAATGGATCCATCGAACCAATTAGAAGCATTTCGTGGGGCCGAATCAGATATCGAAGAGGGAGCAGATTTCTTAATTGTAGGCTCTGTTAAAGGTGAATGTTGAAAATTGATTACCTTCAAAAAAAGTGGTTATAATAAGAACGAATGTTCTTATTTGAAGGGTTCGAAGATGAGTAAAGCGTTTAGCAATTTATTAAAACATATCGATAAATTATCGCATACAGATAAAGAACGAGTTTTTCAATGGGTGAAACGCTATGTTGAACCTTCCTCAACTGTTGATGGTCGCTTAATCGATGAAATGCGGGAAGTACGTTATAAAGAAGGTTTTGAATGCCCTCATTGCACTTCAGAACACATTAATCGATTCGGTAAAGTTAATGGTCGTCAACGATATCGCTGCAAGGCTTGTCGTAAAACGTTTATGGATACTACAAATACAATTCTTTACCGCACTCGAAAAGGTAATGAATGGATTACTTTTGTTGAATGTATGTTTAAAGGGTATTCCTTGCGTTAATCAGCAGAAATTGTGGGCGTTACTTGGGTTACGTTATTTTATTGGAGACACAAGTTATTATCAGCTCTTAAACAAATGGATTTTGAGCAATTTGATGGTATCGTTGAAGTTGACGAGACTTATTTTTTGTATTCTCAAAAAGGACAACGTGGCATTAGCGAACGTAAACCACGTAAGCGAGGCGGTAAATCAACACTAAGAGGGATTAGCAAGGAACAAGTCTGTGTTCTAGTCGCTAGAGACCGAACAAAAGCGACTGTTTCAAAAGTAGCCTGTATGGGTCGTGTTGTGAAAACCAAAGTTGACGGTATGATTGGGTCTAAACTAACACCTAATAATGTACTTGTAACAGACGCTTGGAGAGCCTATAAAACGTACGCAAGTGAAAAAGGAATAGAACACTATCGCATTAAATCAGACGATGGAAAACACGTTATCAAAGGTTTATATCATATCCAAAATGTAAATGGACTCCATTCGCGTTTAAAACATTGGATAAATCGGTTTAATGGTGTCGCGTCTAAATACCTTGATAATTACCTAGCTTGGTTCTTATTTGTAGATAGCCATAGCAACGAAAGCACAAAACACAATATCAAAGAATTTCTTTTGACATCCTTTGTTTTTGAAATGACTGAAACTTATCGAAGTTTACGGTTATCGAAATTCAATTTTATTTGACTATTAGGGTAACTACATCAAAATAGAGTTCTGTCAAATTTTTGCGGATTTACAACGTTAAACAATAAAGTTTCCAAACGACGCTTTGTAACTTTAATTTTCAGCATTTTAATCCGGATTAATTATTATTTTCACAGGGTATTTTATATACTAAAACATACTAGAATCGAAGGTTTTTTGTTATCTATGTAGAATCTAATTACTATAATAAATTGCGGTAAAATTCATTTAGGCAAAGGGGTGTAAGAGTGGACCTATTACTTTGGATAACTATTGGTTTCATAATAATTGGATTTGTCGTTCTCATTTCTATGAAAAAAGGTATGGAAAGTAAGGTTGTTTTTATAAAAACAAATCCGGAAGACGAGGGGAATTCATCAAAATCTAAATCAGTAATTTGGTGGATATTGAGTGCCGCTGCTTGGGGGATAGTGAGTATGTTTCTTGTGGGTAGGTGTTTTCAGAATTACTTCGGATAACTGTTGGCTTCAAATGTACTTAAAAAAACTGATAGTATTACTGTAATGTCTATTCTTGAATAATAAATACTATATACATTATAAATTCAATAAACTTTCCCAAATGAAAGTTTGGACACACATTAAAAACCGTGAAACGCTGATTTTACAGCATTTCACGGTTTTTCTTCTGAACATTCGTTATGTAATATTTTATACAAATCTCATAAACCGTTGATGAAGCAGTATTTATGCTTGCTTAGCGTGTTCACTATCTGAAATAGTGTATATTCCTTACTATTGTAAAAGCATATCTGTTTATGATAATTCGAAATGAGGAGTCTCAACAAAATAGATACTCTATTTATGTTTAAATAACAACAGTTAAATTTAACAGAGCCTAATTGTAAAGCCTGCCCTTAGTTATTTAGAGATTATCCGAGATATGAAGAATCATTATCTATTACCACTCGTTGCGTACACGATGATTAAAGTTGTTACTATTTATGGGTGGATTGAGGAGAAGAAAGTTTGAATTGTTTACATGTACTTGGTTGTTAACTTTTACTAAACAGCTTCAGCGTAGGCTTGTTTTGAACCTTCGTAAGAGCGTGTCATTTATTTCTCCTCCAACCAACGTGCAACTTCTTTTGTATAATACGTAATAATTAAATCAGAGCCTGCACGCTTCATGTCTAATAATATTTCAAACATCAATTGTTATTAAAAACAGTATTCCAATCCTAATTATTTTCCAAACATAAAAGTCTTACTTCGAGATTAGGATGGATTTACTTTTTTCTAGTGTAAATATTTTGATTTTTTGAAAAAAACGTATTGAATTTTTTGGGAAAAGTGATAATATAATGAATGTAAACTAAGTCTAGTTATTTAGTAGGAATTAAAAGGAGGTTTGATAACTTGGAGGAGGAGCACTTATTAGAAATAAGAGATTTAACTGTAAGTTTTAAAATAGAAAATCTATTTTATCATGCAGTAGAAAACGCTAACTTAACAATCTCAAAAGGTGAAGTTTTAGCGATTGTAGGAGAGTCTGGAAGTGGGAAAAGTGCATTAGCCATGTCTATTTTGAATTTACACAACCGAGAAAAAACGGATATTAAAGGACAAATTATTTATGATAATGAGGATTTATCTAGTCTTGAAACAAAAAAGCTGAATAAGATTAGAGGTTCAGAGATTAGTATGATTTTTCAAGATCCTATGACAGCTTTAGACCCTTTGATGATAGTTGGTAAACAAATTGAAGAAACGATGTATTATCATCTTAAGTTGGATAAACAAGAAATGAAAAAACATACTTTAAACATATTAAATGACTTGGGATTTAATGATGTCGTAGAAGTTTATCATAAATTTCCTCATGAGCTATCAGGAGGTCAAAGACAACGAATTGTTATAGCTATTGCGGTAATTAACGAACCAAAGTTAATTATAGCCGATGAACCTACAACTGCTTTGGACACAACGATACAAATACAAGTACTAAAACTTCTGAAAGGTATTCAGAAAAAACAAAATAGTGGGATTCTAATTATTACTCACGATTTAGGAGTAGTAGCTGAAATTGCTGATCGAGTAGCTGTTATGTACGCAGGAGAAATAGTTGAAATCGCAGATGTACATACATTATTTGATAATGCTAGACATCCTTACACTAAATTATTATTACAATCAATGCCCCAGCAAAGCAAAAATAGCACACTTCATACGATTAAAGGTAACGTTCCATCATTGACAAATCGAGTACAGGTTGGGTGTCGCTTTAGCGAAAGAATTCCTGAATTTCGTGAATTAGTTCATGAAGATAACCCATCATTGCATCAAATAGCAGAGCATCATTGGGTGCGTTGCATTTGTTGGAAGAACTTTGAATTAGGGAGGGGAATTGATGAAGATCGTATTACGAGTACAAAATTTAAAAGTACACTATCAACAGAAGGGAAAGAAGTTACCTTTCAAAGCAGTTGATGGAATCTCTTTCGACTTAAAACAGGGTAAAACTATAGGTTTAATAGGTGAGTCAGGTAGTGGGAAAACTTCTACAGGTAAATCTATTACTGGGCTTATTGAAGGAGTAGATGGTGAAATTTGGCTTGGTGAAAAAGATTTAAATCAATTGAAGCAAAAGGATAGACGTTTGTACTTTCATGATATTCAAATGATTTTTCAAGATCCCTATAGTTCATTGAATCCTATGAAAAGAATTGTAGACATTGTAGGAGAACCTTTAACTAATCAAAAAAACTTATCGAAGGAAGAACGCATGAAAAAAATCATTCAAATCTTAGATGAACTGGGTTTGGGGGAAGATGATTTATGGAAATATCCTCATGAATTCTCAGGAGGACAAAGACAACGAATAGGTATAGCTCGCTCATTAATTGTAGAACCAAAGGTAATTGTTGCGGATGAGCCAGTGTCTGCTCTCGATTTATCTGTCCAAGCACAAGTATTGAATTTCTTAAAAAAAATACAAGCTAAGTATGATATTTCAATTTTATTTATTAGCCATGATTTAGGGGTTGTTAAACATTTCTGTGACGAAATTGCGATTATGTATAAAGGGCGTATTGTTGAAAAAGGAACGGTAGAAGATATTTTTCAAAACCCACAACATTTATATACAAAAAAACTGCTAACTTCTATTCCATTGGAGCATCCAAAAGATCGGCAAAAAATGAACCTATTACGAGAAGAAGTTGATGACAACTACATTCAAAAAATACATGAGCTAATGGATGATGAGGAATTGCCGTTACCACTTATACAGATTGCAAAGACTCACTATGCAGCTTTACCAAAATAGGAGGATAATTATGCGTAACTTTTTACTTAAGCGAGTTTCTCTAGGGATCATCCAACTCATTTTTCTCAGCATGATTATTTTTATTTTGGCTAAAATGATGCCTGGGGATGCTTTAACAGGGTTAATAGAAGAAAACCCAAATGTAACACCTGAGCAATTACACGAACTAAGAGAAAAGTTAGGATTATTGGATCCTTGGTACGTACAATATGCCAATTGGGTATATGGAATTTTTCAAGGGGATTTAGGAATTTCTTATCTACATAAAATTTCTGTAACAACAGTGATTGGGGAGAGAGCATTCAACACACTCTGGTTAGGGATTGCCATTATGGTGACATCTTACTTGATTGCTTTACCTCTAGGTTTACTAAGTGGTCGTTATCATCAAACTTTATGGGATCACACTATCACAGGGTATAGCTATTTGACTTATGCCATTCCATCTTTTGTTTTTGCCTTGTTTTTGCTATATATCTTTGGTTTTCAATTAGGCTGGTTTCCGTCCTCTGGAAGTGTTTCGACAGAGGTAGATCCTCATACATTTAATTATTATATTAATAAAATTCACCATTTAATATTACCAACCTTAACAGGTGCATTGTTACAAACTACAGCAACCATTCAATTGTTACGTAGTGAAGTTATAGACAATAAAACATCTGATTATGTTCGTTTTTTACAAGCAAAAGGTGTCCCTGAAAGTAAAATTTATCGTTTTCACATTTTAAGAAATGCCTTAATGCCAATTGTTGCTTTCTTAGGTTTATCACTTACAGGTATTTTAGCTGGAGATATTTTTATTGAGAAGATTTATAGCTACCCAGGGTTAGGAGAATTATTTGTTTCATCATTGAGTGGTCGAGATTTTTCTATTGTAACAGCTTTATTGATGATATCTGGAATTTTAGCTTTGATAGGTACATTTTTATCAGATGTGATGGTGCGTTTGGTAGATCCACGAGTCAAAATTGATCATTAAAATAGAAGGAGGAAAAGACAGATGACTGTATTATCTGCATCTCCCGTTCAAAATGGGCAATCCAAAAGCCACTCTAGTTTTACTTATTTTATAAAGGAGGTGATGAAAGATAAATTAGCCCATATTTCCAGTTGGTTTTTAATATTTTTTTTAATTGTAGTATATACCTCTTTTTTTTGGATTTCCGGTGAACAAGCATCGAATGTCGAATTAATGGCAACAAATGAAGCACCTTCTTCAGAGTATTGGCTAGGAACAGATATGTCAGGAAAAGATATTTTTGCTCAACTAATTGTAGGTGCAAGAAACTCTTTTACAATTGGGTTAGCTGTAACACTAATCTCAGCGTTTATAGGAATTCTTTTAGGAATAATGGCGGGATATTTCGGCAAATGGGTTGATTTAGCCATTATGCGTTTTATTGACTTTATGTATATTTTACCAGGTCTAATGATTATTATTGTCATTGTGACTATCAAGCCCGATTTTTCGATGTGGACATTTATATTAGTCATGGGAAGTTTTTTATGGGTATCAAAAGCCCGACTTATTCGTGCAAAAACATTAGTAGAGAGACAAAAGGATTATGTGAAAGCCTCCTATTTGGCGAGAACACCACATTGGAAAATCCTGTTATCACAAGTACTTCCAAACCTTTTATCCATCATTATTATTAATTTGACGCTTAGTTTGGCAGGCAATATAGGAATTGAAACAGGGTTAAGCTTTCTAGGATTTGGTTTACCAACAGATACACCGAGTTTAGGGAATTTAGTGAGTAATGCAACAAATCCAGAGATTATCCAGAATTCTTGGTGGATGTGGTTACCAGCTTGTTTATTAATTTTCGCTTTAATTTTAAGCATAAATTTTATAGGCCAAGCTTTGAAAAGAGCAACTAATGCTAGACAACGAGTATAATATTAGGAGTGTTATTAATGAGAAAAATAAAATGGTTCATGTTAACAATCGTACTAATATTAATGGTGGTGTTAACAGCTTGCGGAAAATCTGAGAAAAAGCAAGTGAATGTTAATACAGATGAGGATAATAAAAATATCCCACATGCTGTTAATACAAAAGAAGAAGCAATTAAAGGCGGCTCTTTAAAAATTGGGATTGGAACTGATACACCACTTTCAGGTATTTTTAATCCACTATTCGCACAATCAAATATTGACAGTGCTTTCAATTCTATTTTTTATCCAAAGCTTTTCAAAATCAATAATAATCGAGAAATAGAAAATGGCGGAGCTGCAGATGTTGAGTATTCAAGCGATTTAAAAAAAATAACAGTAAAGCTAAATAAAGATTTGAACTGGACAGATGGTGAAACTGTAACAGCAGACGATTATATTTTTGCTTATGAAGTTTTGGCTCATCCAGATTTTGAAACAGCTGCTTACACAACAAATATCGCTAAAATCAAAGGAATGCCAGCTTATCACGAAGGGAAAGCTAAAAAGATTGAGGGTTTGAAAAAAATAGATGATAAAACAGTTGAAATCTCATATACAGAATCAGATCCTAACGTGAAAACAGATTTACACGGTTTCCCATTGCAAAAATCAAAATTTAAAGACATTCCTGTCAATGAAATGGGAGCATCTGATCCAGTCCGTAAAAATCCAATTGGTTATGGTGCTTTTAAAATTGAAAAAATTGTACCCGGTGAAGCTGTGGTATATGTAAGAAATGATAATTATTTCGCTGGAAAACCAAATTTGGATAAAATTGAACAAATTATTGTGAATCCAAGTACTTCAAAAGAAATGCTTAAAAAAGGTGAATTGGATATCATTGGTTATGACTCAACTACTTATGATCCAAAAACGGTGCCATCAAATGTCAATATCGTAGCGTATCCAGAAGTGTCGCATTTTAATTTATCATTTAAGTTAGGTTATTTTGATAAAAATAAAAAAGAAAATGTAGCTGATAAAAACTTGAAAATGTCAGATCCTGCTTTACGCCAAGCTATCGGTTATGCTATGGATAATAAAACAGTGGGAGTGAAATTATTTAAAGGGTTAAGAATTCCAGCGAATTCATATATTGCACCTGGTTTTGGTGATTACTATGATAAAAATTTAGATGGGTTCACTTATGGCCCGAAAAAAGCTAATCAAATTTTAGATGAGGCGGGTTATAAGAAAGGGAACGATGGTTATCGCCTGACACCAGATGGTAAACCTTTAACAATTAATTTAGCTGCTAGTACAGGGTATGAAGCATTAGTTAAATTTTATATCCAGAATTGGGAAAAGATAGGGGTTAAAGTTGTCTTAAATGACGGTCGCTTAATGGATTTCAACAATTTTTATGATCGAGTAGAAGCTGATGACCCAGATATAGACATGTTTTTAACATACTTTGCAACAACTATTAACCCAGAATCTCGCTTTAGTAGAACGTCTGATGGTAACTACTCTCGTTACGTGAGTGCAGAAAATGATCAATTGATACAAGCAATTAATTCAGAGAAAGCGACAGATTCTAAATATCGACAGGAACAATTACACAAATATCAAGCTTTAATTAAAAATGATGCACCTGAAATCCCATTATTCTACACATATAGTTTAAAAGCAGTTAACAAACGAGTTAAAAATTACGATGTTTTCCAAAATGCACAAGCTTACTATAATTTAAGAGATTTAGCAGTTACTACTGATAAGAGAGAAAAAGCGAAATAATATAAAAAAGACAACCTACCAGTTGAACTAAAGGTTTTTTTACTCAGGTTTATCGTATGTGGTTTGATTTATCAAGATAACTGCACTTCCAAAGTTAGATGATGTCTAGTAATTGGGTGGTTATTAAACAAAATATTATCTTTTTAATTTATTATAAAGGTTATTGTAAAGCCTGCCCTTAGTTATTTAGATATTATCTGAGATTCGAAGAATACCACTCGTTGTGTACAATGTTCTAGGTGAGTACACGATGATTTAAGCTGATGCTATTTATGGGTGGACCGAAGAGAAGAAAGTTTTGCTTGAAGCATTATTAGGCATGAAATGTGCTGACTCTGATTTAATTATTACGTATTATGCAAAAGACGTTGCACGTTGCCTATGCTGAAGCTGTTAAAGCCAGGTGGTGTAAACAGCCAAGTACATATAAACAAATCTAAACTATTGCAAAAACAGATAACCATTTATGAACTACCACGTAAAAGTTAGACACCAATCTAACTTTTATGTGGTTTTTTTGGTGAAAGTAAGTGTTGAACAACGTATTCA
Organism: Viridibacillus sp. d25.2; assembly: GCF_055456015.2. Classification (NCBI taxonomy): domain Bacteria; kingdom Bacillati; phylum Bacillota; class Bacilli; order Caryophanales; family Caryophanaceae; genus Viridibacillus; species Viridibacillus sp. d25.2. The sequence goes on from NZ_CM196652.1 coordinate 2,033,291, forward strand.
AGCGGTTCTACAATACTTAAATGGAGATGAATCCATGATTGAAATTGGCGAAGATATCGGTGGTGTCATAAATCGAGTTGTCAGTGAATGGGTTCGCCGTTATCCAAAAAAGTATAGAGACTTTCTTAAAATTCAAAGTGGAAAATAATTATTCAGTAAAGGACACGCCATAAATAAAAGGTAGCGTATGATTCCCAGTTTTTCCATGGAGACGATATTTCTAAGATTTCATCTTTCGTAGGCTTTCGGTTCATATTACGTAATATTTTTATCGAATTAATAAGACCCACATCATCGATTGGAAAAGCTGTCTGGAACCTGAGGCAGCGCATTAGAACATAATTGGCTGTCCAAGGACCGATTCCGCGTATTTTGACTAAGTTTTTTTCAGCATCTTTAAAGTTCATTTTCATTAATTGTTCCCTCGATAATTCTCCACTTGCCATTAATCTGGCAATTCCAATGATATATTCACTTTTTTTTACCGTCATTTTAATATCTGCTAGGTCTGTAGGTGTTAACTGTGCAATTCGCTCGTACGGTGGGAACACCCAATACTTTTTACCATTCCATTCGATAGAATCGCCAAATCCTTCTACAAATTGCTTCTTTAAGGAGTATGCGAACGCTAAGTTAATTTGTTGCCCTAAAACTCCCCAACATAGAGCTTCAAATAAATCGGGAATGCCGACAACTCGCAATCCATAGAATTTTCGGGCAGGCATTTTAAGTAATGGGTCTGTTTTTGCCATTTCATAAAATGGCGTTAAATCGTTATCAAGATCAAACCATTCATGAATATACTTTACAATCTCTTCCCGTTTCCACTTTTCAATAGGTCTAGAATCATTTAGGAATTGAACAACCATTTGTTTATTATTGATTACGCTTACCTGTACTAAGGACCGAATTTCCCCAATGGCTATAACTTTTGTAATTATATCGGTCTCTATTTCATGCATGCATTCGTTTTTTTCCCTTGTCAGATAACCTAGGTTTGCATTCATGTCGAAATTTTCAGGTAATGTAATTACAATAACATCATTGACTTCATGCCATGTCACTTTTTCATTCTCCTCATCTTTTTACGATTTTCTACTGTAATTTTACTTTATCACATAATTATCTTTACTAATTTTGTTATCTTGCTATTACATTCTAAACACCTTATTTTTTTCTAATGATGAGGTTATAGTGTTAGTTATCCAGAATGCTAAATAGGAGTGGATAAAAATGGTCCAACATATAAAAGCACGTGTCGAGAGCTTAAATTGGGATTCAATTCAAAATGACTTAGATGAGCAAGGATTTGTTTTTCACGACTCTAAATAAAAATTAAACTTCAATATATTGCTATTCCATTCCTAGAATTGTACATTCTGAAATTATAGGGAGTATATTTTAATGAGAGGTGAGATAAATGCCGGATAGTATCAATAACGGACATAAAGAGAGCCATGATCATAGAATTTCGAATGATGTAGAAATGATACCAGATGATAAGTGGCAAGCAATTATAAATAATGATACAGCGTACAATAATCAATTTTTTTACGCTGTAAAGTCGACAGGGATATTCTGTAAACCATCCTGTAAATCTCGAGTTCCAAAAAAAGAAAATGTATGCATTTTTCCAAACGCAGAACAAGCTCTCCGGGCAAATTTTCGCCCTTGTAAACGTTGCAAACCTACTAATGAAAATTTACCTGATAGCGAGTGGGTTGATTTAATTACTGCATACATTGACAAAAATTTCACAGAAAAATTAACGCTAGAATCGTTAGCAAATATTTGTCATGGGAGTCCGTATCATATGCATCGAACATTTAAAAAGATTAAAGGCATTACGCCGGTTGAGTATATACAACAAGTAAGAGTACACGCGGCTAAAAAGTATTTGATTCAGACAAATAAAGCGATTGGAGATATCGCCATATGTGTGGGTATAGCTAACGCGCCTTATTTTATTACTTTATTTAAAAAGAAAACTGGACAGACACCAGCACAATTTCGTCAAATGAGTAAAATGGAGGAAAAGGACAATGGAAACAAAGAATAAACCAACTCTTTATTGGTCTTTACTAAAGTTTAGGGATTGGAATTTTTATATTGCTTCATCTTCAAAGGGGCTTGCGTTTGTAGGTTCACAGAACAAACCATTCGAGGAATTGTTCGAATGGGCTAAGAAACGTTTTCCAGGAAGTCTTCTTGTTGAAGATGATGAAAAGCTTGAACCCTATGTTGTTGAAATCACTCAGTACCTAGAAGGGAAGCGGAAAACCTTTACTGTTCCATTTGAGTACGTAGGTACGCATTTTCAGCTAGCAGTCTGGAATGTACTTTGTGAAATTCCTTATGGACAGACGAAATCCTATTCCGACATTGCAAATGATATAAAGAAACCAGCAGCTGTTCGTGCTGTAGGTGCGGCTATTGGGGCTAATCCAGTATTAATTACTGTACCGTGCCATCGTGTAATAGGGAAGAATGGCTCGTTAACTGGCTATCGGGGTGGATTAGAAATGAAGACACTTCTCCTGGATCTGGAAAAGCGAGCTTCATCTAGCAATGTGTAATTATTGCCGTACAATGAATGGAGGTTCCGTCATGAAAAGTGAATTATTCTATAAAAGTCCGAAAACCATTCTGAATAAAGGGACTGGCTTTCTTTCTGGCTATACGCATTCACTAAATCCATATACAGGCTGTTCATTTGGATGTTCCTATTGTTATGTACGCGAAATGCCTGTATCTCTTTTTCGAGAAGGGGAATGGGGAAATTGGGTCGATGTTAAAAAAGGAGCTGCGAATTTATTAAAAAAGGAGCTCCATCGCGCCAAAGCCAAAGGGAATGTAACCATTTTTATGTCATCAAGTACAGACCCGTATCAACCAATAGAGCATAAGGAAAAAGTGACGCGATCTTTACTAGAAGTTATGGTAGAAGATCCCCCTGACTTCCTATTAGTACAGACTAGAAGCCCACTTGTGCGTCGAGATATCGATTTGCTGCAACATTTTAAAGATAAAGTTCGGGTAAGTATGACAGCAGAGACCGATAGGGAAGATATTCGCAAGCATTTTGCGCCCTATGCTCCCCCTATTCCAGCAAGGCTTAAAACACTCCAACTGCTTGCTGAATCCGGTATTCCTGCACAGATTGCCATCGCACCCGTATTACCAAGTAGCGAGCGATTTGCAGAAATATTGCGTCCCTTGGTTAACCGAGTATGTATTGACGATTATTTTATGGGGGACGGTAGTGGTGGTAAACGAACACACAAGATGGGCTTACAAGCTTTATATAGAAATCTGAAAATGGAAGAATGGTATCATCCATCGGTCTATCAAATGGTTTATAAACGAATGCGGCAGTATTTTTCGGAAGATGAACTTTTCATTAGCCAGAAGGGTTTCGAACCCTAGCGCTATTAATTTTAGTTTACATAATGTAAATTAAAAGTTTCTGTAAAATAATCACCTGTGTCATTAAATTCAGAGTAGTGGTGAGCTACACAAAAAGCTTACCTTCACCTTTAATAAATAAAATTCTTTCCCAGTTATTCATATTAAGCTCCTTTATTACTTCATTCTATAAAGAAATTGAGAAACCTTTAGGAATCTAGTTTACTCACAAATAGCTAACTTTTTATAAAATAAATGATCTTCAACAAATATTAAATACTAAACAGATCTAATTTCATTAAAATAAAGGTGTTTTGGGATTTTTGTCCAATATAGTATATTCGGTGTTAGAAAAATGTCTATTAGTAAGTGCTTCCAATTCGAGAGCGGGGTATGTAAATGACGGATAAGAAGACAAGAGATCTTTATTTTTTTTTTTTCACTTATGTTTGAAAAAAAGCGTTTGATCGTGACAGGTATTTTGTTAATGATCATCGCAACTTTTATTGATTTATTATCTCCTTTAGTCATGAAGCAAATAATTGACTCAGCAATTTCTGAAAAGAATTTCAAAGCATTGTTTATTTTTATAGCAATTTTAACTATTTTACCTATTCTTTCAACAATTTTTAGAACTGTACGAATGATACTAAATGTTAAAATCGGTGGGAATGTAACCGAAAAATTAAGAACGATGGCGTTTGAGAAAGCATTTACACTATCATCAATAAACTTAAATCAGTTGAAAATTGGAGATATAGTAGACCGTGTGATGCCGCACTTCGGGTATGATAGGTGAAGTTTATATAGCGAATGAATTACTCAACGGTATTACAAGCCTATTCATGTTATAGGAATGACTATATTTATGACCACAATTAGTTTGAAATTAACTTTAATCGCATTTTTAGTTGTTCCGCTAGTATTTATCATAACTTATATTTTAGGGAAAATATCAGAAACTAAAACAAAGAGTTTTATAGAATATACAAATAATGAAATGACTTTTTTTACGGAACTAATTAGTGGCATAAAAAATGTTCAAATCTTCTCCCAACAAAAAAGTGAATTGAAAAACGTAAAGAGTTTGTTGAAAAAACATAAAGAAATACATTTAAATACGAGTATATATCGAAAATCATATTCAGATATATTCAATCAACTGGTAAAGTCATTGGCATTAGGAATAGTATTTGCTGTTGGCGCTTGGGATATTAGTAATAACCAGTTAACTATTGGGTCACTTGTTGCTTTCACAGTATATGTACCTCAGCTATACACTTTAGTAAATGAAATACAAACTGCTTATATGGGCACTACTAATATTAGACCTATAATAAAGCAATTAAATACATTTTTAGATATTCATGAACCCATAATTGAAATTCCAAATGCAATTCCTTTAAAAGCCGTCAGGGGAGAACTAGAGTTTCAAAATGTGTCGTTTACATATGAAAATAATCGTGCTGGTTTAGAAAATGTCTCTTTTAAAGTACAGCCCGGAGAAATTATAGGAATAGTTGGAGGTTCAGGAGGAGGTAAAACAACAATATTAGAATTAATCATGCGTTTTTATGACCCAACTAAAGGGACAGTAAGTATTGATGGGGTCAGTATTTCAAAATATAATCTTATTGATTTTAGAAATGCTATAGGATTACTGTTAGATGAACCGACATCTGCATTAGATGCACATACTGAATTTTCACTTCAACATAAAATGGAGGAAGTATTTAAAGGTAAAACAATCATTTTAGTAGCACACAGACTATCTACTATTCGGAATGCGTCCAAAATTTTAGTGTTAGATAATGGGGAAATAATTGAATACGGCACTCCACTAGAACTGATAAAGAATAAGGGAGCTTATTTTAGTCTTTTATCAAAACAAGTTTCATCAAACTAACTCTTAGGATAGAGCAAGTTTCAAACTAATTCAATTACGGATGCTGCTTTAGCACTTCTAGTTACTTCATTAATCATTGAAATACCCAAAATACCCTTTTAAAGTGAGGAACATACAAGTAAATCTAAAATTTACGCATAATCATTGAAAAGTAGATTTTCATTAAAGTGAATACAAGGCATAAAATACAAAGATAAGGATAATGAGTTACTATTAAAGAAGCTGAAATGGGGTTTAATATGAGACCAGTTATCGGTATTTCTTCAAGCTTAAAAGAACAGATACTTTCACTTCCAACTGATAATATCAATGCTATTTCGAAATTTGGTGGTTTACCAATAGTACTTCCTAATTATGAGGAAATTGAAATTGATTTAATTGTTGAACTGATTGATGGATTACTGTTGACGGGTGGAGGAGATATTGACCCAACACTTTTCGGAGAAGAACCGCATCAAAAGCTAGGATCTATAACACCTGAGAGGGACGCATTTGAGATAGCTATCGTTAAGAAAATGTTGCTTCAGAATAAACCGATTTTAGGAATTTGTCGAGGAGCACAAATTCTAAATATAGCTGTTGGTGGAGATATGTTTCAGGATATTTACTCACAAACTGAAACGGAGCTCTTACAACATCAACAACAAGCTCCTCGTTGGCATGCTTCCCATTATGTTAATGTAAAGGAAAATACTTTACTAAGAACAATTACTCAAACAGAATCGTTAAAAGTGAATAGTTTTCATCATCAAGCAAATAGAAAGATACCCGATGGATTTGAAGTTTCAGCAGTAGCAAGCGATGGTGTTATTGAAGCTTTCGAGAGCAAAAATCACCACTTCGTCATGGGCATTCAGTGGCATCCAGAGTGTATGTTGTTAAATAATGATGAGGTTTCAGCAGAATTAATGAATGCGTTTATTAATGCTTGTAAAAAATAATATGTACAAAGCGACTGTATTTTATTTAAACAGTCGTTTTTTATTTGAGAAATAACGCATTTTTGTGATCAGAACTCCAGTGATTGCGGTATTGTTTTTTTATACGGACAAATATGCTAAAGAGAATTATTTTAGATTCATGAATCCTTTTTTAATGGGAAAACTATCGTAAGTCCAAAAAAGGAGGTATCTTAGTTTGAGTCAACGGCTTCGATTCATGCTTTACTTAAGTACATTTTTCTTTGTTTTTTCAACTGCTGTTTCAGCTGCTGAAGAACCAACAAGGGAGCAAATTTTAGAACAGCGCATGGAATACTATATAAAATATTCAAACGACACTTTACCATGGTATTACTTAGCTGCTGTTGATCAATATGAAAGGAATATTGAACAAGTACGTAATGACATATCTAAAAGAGAAGGTGTACTTGCCATTCAATTTGCAGATGATTTTTGGACAGGGATACTTAATCCTAAAAAGGATGATACAAACTTAAAATCCATTGTTTTCTTTAATGGGAATGGTGCTGATGGAAATCATGATGGCGTAGCAGATTGCCAAAATGATGATGACGTAATGTACACACTTGCTGAATATATAAGTGTACATGGGACTGATGAAAAAGGCTTCAAACATGCTTTAAAGGAATATTATAAAGTCGATGATACAGTAAAACAAATTATTACAAATGCAAAAATTTATGAGAAATTTAAAACGTTGAATCTAGATAAGCGAGCTTTCCCACTATCCATTAAACATGATTACAGTTATAGAAGTACTTGGGGAGCCTCAAGAGGTTGGGGTGGACGCAGGATACATGAAGGCACTGACTTATTTGCATCTTATGGTGTTCCTGTAAAATCTGCTACATATGGCCTTGTTGAGGTTATGGGATGGAACGAATTTGGTGGCTGGCGAATTGGTATACGCGATAATAATAATACGTATCATTATTATGCCCATTTATCCAGTTATGAAAAAGGGATAAAAGTGGGAGATGTTGTTGAGCCAGGAACGGTAGTTGGTTATGTGGGAAGCTCTGGATACGGAAAGAAAGGAACTTCAGGTAAATTCCCTCCGCATTTACACTACGGCATGTATAAATACAACGGAAGAAATGAATGGGCATTTGATCCGTTTCCTTCACTAAGACTTTGGGAACAAGCTGAAAAAGGAACAAAAAAAATATAGAAGGAAGGTGCCGAATTATGGAGGAATTTGTAACTCCATAATCTGGTGCCTTTTTTAATGTGTATATATTTTACATCTTAAAGTTTTTTGTATTATATACATAATTTGGGTGATGGGTTATTATTAAAACAATATATATAAAGAGGTGATCTTCATGAGTCAAGATTGTTTTATTTGTTGTAAACATAGGGGAGAGATTCTTACTGCTGGGACTACTATTTACGAGGATGACCTAGTTTATGTAGGGCATATTGATAGGGGGACAAATCCAACTTATCTTGGTCATATAATGATTGATTTAAAGAGACATGTACCTGGAATTGGGGATATGACTGTTGATGAAGCGAAGGCATTTGGTTTAATCATGGCCAGAGTTAGTAAGGCGCTAACAGAAGTTCAAGGAGCAGAACACGTCTATTCGATGGTTTCAGGAAACTCTGTATCACATTTACATATGCATGTCGTCCCACGTTATCCGAATACACCAAAGAACTACTGGAGTCCAATGGAGTTAAGCGAATGGGCGGAGGCACCTAAAGGTACAGGTGATGAAATAACAGATGTTTGTCTACGCATTAAACAATTTTTAGAGGATAAGCATTATGGCTAATCTTGAACACGAGGAAATAATCTGGGTAGGAAGCCAAAAAAACTATGTTGACGAACCAAATATTGAAAAAGTTAATAATATAATAGTTGGAAGATTTGGTGGCAACTCAACTGCAGGGCAATATAAAAACGAAGATGGTTGCTTGATTTGGCTAAATGACCAAGAAAACTGGGAGTTTGTCATGATTTTAGACGCTCATAACTCAGCTGAGAGTGCAGAGTTAGTTTTAAAACAGTTTGAGCAAGAAAAGTCTCGTATTTTCGATGTATTAAATTCACCAGTAAGTATCGCTTTTCAAGAGATGGATACACTCATTCTAGAAATATTTCAGCAACCTAATTTTTTATCAGATTGTCGAAAAGTACAAGGGGAAACTGCCTGCCTTATTGTTATTCGTAAAGACAAATTTCTTTGGTGGTTCTCGGTAGGTGATTGCATCTTACATTTGTTTAATAGAGAGCTGCTTGGAATGGGAGAAAGTCAGTTAAATCAGCGAAGTTTCTATGAATGGGTTGGGCAAGTTAATACATTCGATTTAGATGTGCCTTGTTATAGTACGGGTAAAAAAGAACTGAGACAAGGCGTCAATCATTTATTTCTAACAACTGATGGATTAACTGAATGCCCAAGAGTAGATTTTCAAGATCCACAAATGATAAACAAGGAATTTGAAAATACATCAATTGAAGCAGGGGTATGGCACTTGTTAAAAGAAATAGAGCAACATCAAGTAAGGGATAGTACAACTATTATTACTTGGAAAGTTGAGGTTCACAAGAAAGCTAGCCTACCAAGCAATATGATTAATTAGACCGTATTAAAAATTCATTGCCTAGTTTTGTTCAAATAAGGGATTTGGAAAGTAAGAGTTAGATTGAAGACTAGAATACAAAATAATACTCGATACCTTTATCAACTAAAAAATGTAAAAATATCAGTAAATAAGAAGGAGGGTTTCATCAAAATACCAAAGTAAAAATAAAGAAATTAAAGGAGGATAAATTATGAGTCAAGTTTGTGTTATCAGCATCTATGTACCTAATATCGAAGACGCAATTAATTTTTACACCACTGTTTTAGGATTTGAAGTAAACAAACAATATGGACCAACGATTGTAACACTCGTTCATGGTGATTTGCCAATTGTTTTAGAGGAATCAGAAAAATCTACATACAGTTCTGATAGCGATACTACAGGAGTTGTTTTAGCGTTAAAAACAGAAGACATTAATCAAACTGTTAAGTTGTTAAAAGAACACGATGTTAACTTCATAGTAGATGAGCCAAGTGACTGCCCTCCAGGAAAATTTATTAGCTTCCGAGACCCTTTTGGGAATGTCTTAGAGTATTTGCAATTTGATTGAACGTGAAAATAAAAAACTTATAATTCTTTAGAGTATAATACTAGCGATATTTGATATTCCTCAAGAAAAAGAGAACTGATTCTACTCCATAGTAGGGCCAATTCTCTTTTTAATTTCCGAAAAAAATCAAATCTAATATAGACTAAATTATAATTCAATCTTCATTTCTATATTCTAAAATATCTCCTGGTTGGCAGTCCAAAGCTTTACAAATACCCTCTAAAGTGGAAAATCTGATAGCTTTTGCTTTGCCATTTTTAAGAATAGAAAGATTAGCCATCGTTATGCCAACTCTCTCTGAAAGTTCTGTCACACTCATTTTCCTTTTTGCCAACAATACATCTATGTTGATTATAATGGCCATTTATTTCACCTCAAACTGTTAAATCATTCTCCGATTTTAGATTTATCGCACTTTTAAGTAACTCTTGAAGTACTGCCGTAAAAAGTGAAATAATAAGCGTTGCAAAAATAATTACAAAACCAATAACTGCAATTCCCGGATGTAAAGCATTCTGAGAAACAAGGAAGATAATACCGATTACGTATATGGCTGCTATTGTTAATGCGCAAGTTTTAATATTTCTTAACGATTCAACAGCTAAATTTGAAAAGGCATTCTCACTTTCAATATAATTTATAAGCTGTATCGCTTGATATAAAGCAAGGAAAAAAGGTACGGCAGTAATGTACAAACCTATAAGAACAGGAAGTCTAAGATAAGCGTATTCTGGATTCATCTCTACAGTATACGTTGCCAGGTTTGGCAACATAAATATGGACAGCGCAAGAATAATAAAACCAATACTAAGAATTGTCACCTTTAAACCAATTTTTGTTCCTCTTTTCATAAAGCACCTCACTCTTTGATTGTTATCTATATAATACGACTAAATTTATCGATTATCAATAAATATTTATTAAATATCAATGTTTTTTGAGGGAAGGGCATACAATACGCTAGTTTACTAAATAACCACTTTATTGCATCAATCGCACCATTTTGAATATATTAAGCGGAGTTGGTATACTATAGCTTTAATATCAGATCATTGCGAAATAAGTCATGCACTAATTGATGGTGATTTAATTATAAAAATAGTAAAAATATATTGCGGATTAAAATTTACTTTTTAATTTTAGCTCAATAATTATTAATACCTGTTACACTAAAGTAAATGAATTAATTTATAAGTTTATATATATAGATATAATTAGTGACTATATACATATAAGTTTTTGATATTATTAGTTAATTTAGTTGAAAAAGTATAAAAAGCTCTAGATTCCATTAACATATTATATTGCCAATTATTAGAATTAATGATATATTTCATGAGGATAATAGGTAAACTATTAAAAATCGGGAATGCAAAAAATATGAGTCTAAAGTAATGTTGTTGTAACAACAAAGTTGCTCAAGAGATGCTAGATTAGTCACTATTCTAGTTTTTTATTTTGCCTATTTCGTTCAGGAATAGGTTTTTTCGTTATTAAGGATATATAAGAAAAAGGGGTGGAAATTACTCAATATGCGTTATTTTAAAAACTTTTCTTTAAAGAATAAGTTGTTACTAACAGTTTCTATCATTGTTTTAACACTTTTCACGGTTATAACGATACAAAGTATTACCCAATTACATACTCAATTAGAGAATAATCTCGAGCAAGAATTAAAAAGTGTCGGCTTATTAACATCAAAAAGCCTGGTGCCGAATGATGTGGAGAAATTATTCACTGTACATGGAAATAAGGATCAACAGTTTATGAGCATGCAAAAAACCTTGGATAATATAAAAGATAAACAAGGTGTTATGTATTGGAGCTACATATGGAAGATGGAACCAGAAGGTGTTACTACAATCGGCTATACGGAAAATTTAGAAGAAGTGTATAATGCCGGGGAATTATTTACTGATATCGCACCTATTCATTTGAAGACTGCAAAACTTGCTATTAAAAATGACCAATCAGAAGTAACGGAAATATTTGAAGACTCGTTTGGAACATGGAGAACGGTTTTTAGCCCATTGAAAGATGAAAACGGAAAAATAATTGCAGTAATAGGTATCGATTATTCCGCAGATTATATTCAGACAATTATTACCAAAAGTGTGACCAAACAAATAATTACTGCAATCATCGGGCTTGTCGTTTTACTTTTAGTACTATATTTCACGATTGATCGTCTTCTTAAACCATTAAATAAAGCAGTTACTGTTGCAGATCAAGTTGCAAATGGTGAAAAATAATCAGGGATATCGACTATTATTCTAGAAAGAAATAAAAAAAGACCTTTGTTAGCATCTAAATTCCAGTGCTCAACAAAGATCTTTATTCAATTTCAGCATTTCACCCAGCTAAGTCCAGTCGTACCTTCACCAGCATGTACTCCAACACATGCACTAAGAGGTAGGACTAACACTTTAAGTTTGGGAAATTCTTGTAATAATTCTTCTTGCCATATTTGAGCATCTAGATCATTGTTACAGTTAATAACTGCAACTTCAGAAATATCGGCTTTCTTCATATCATTGCGGAGTAAATCTGTCACATACTTTTTAGCTCTTTTATCAGCTCGGACCTTTTCCTTCATAACCACTTTCCCATTGTCAAATGAAATAATTACTTTTATATTTAATAAATTACTTAAGAAAGCTTTAGTACCTGATACACGACCACTTTTATGCAGTTGATCTAAGCTAGATGGAATGAAAGATAACTCAGCGTTTTCTGTCATTTTTTCAATATGAGCAACAGCTTCTTCTACGTCGTGACCCGCATCGACCATTGTAATTCCCTCTTTGAGCATTTTCCCCATTGGATATGAGCCAATTTTCGAGTCAATTGAGTACACTTTAAAATTTGCTAATTGTGCAGCAGTTTGTGAGCTTTGGTATGTTCCAGATAAATCACTAGAAGTATGCACGGCAACTGCGCAGTCATAGCCTTCAGCCTTTAATTGTTTGTAAAGCTCGACCATTTCGCCGATAGCTGGTTGAGATGTTTTTGGATGTACTTTAGCAGAGCGCAGTTTGTCATAAAATTCATCATGTGTCATATCGACTGTTTCTCTGAAAGCGCCTTCAGAGAAAACTATATTTAAAGGTAAAACATGAACATTATATTTTTCTATGAATGTCTCGTTTAGCAGTGCAGCAGTATCAGTTACCCAAGCAATCCTCTTAGTCATTGTAAAATTTTCCCCTTTAGATGTAATGTAATGGCGTATACGTTCGCAAGAAAAGGTGGAACAAACCATCTATTAACTTTAATGTACAATAGGTTTCGAACAAGTTGATAGTGATAGATGTCATATTAAGTCGAAATTTCGGGGATTGTGACATAATTTGAACATAAATGATGAAAGAAATGTGCTATATACTAGAGTTATCTAGCAGTTAAGTAGGGAGAGATTTATGTTGATAAGTTTATTTGTAGAAGCGGTTAATGAACTCGAGGCCAGAGCGGTTACTAACAAATTTCTAGAAAAGTTACAGACAAATATTATACATTCCAAGGTGGAAAAAGTAGAAGCTTATTGGAAAATAGAAGGTATTTATGTCGTAGATTTGATGATAATATGGCAAAAGCATGTTACTAGAGATGGATTAGAAGAAATGCTATCACACGTTGCAGATAAATGGATCGATTCAGGTGATAGTTTGTTAGCATCAAAAAACGATGAGGAATGTACATATTTATTAGAGGGTATCGAATTGGTCAATATCTATTTTAGACAAGAGAACTAATTAATAGAATGAATATTTTTTATTAATACTATAGCAAATACGGATTGTGCATATTTAACTTCTTTCAGTAGAAGTCTCCCACCTCTATAGGTGGTGAGATGAATGCCGATTCCGGACGCAATTATGCCGAGGCATAATTGATTTGCATTATCCGTATTTTATTTTGTAGGAAAAGTATTGGATATCTGTTTTCAGAAGGTGTCAAAGACTATTGAATGAACTTCTCTCAATTAATTGCTAGTTGTCTATGGGATCACTATATTAAACGGTTCAAGAAAGTAATGTATGGAAAAAGTTTTAGGACTATTTAGATATTGAATACATCATATAATATGTATATTATAAAAATAACTGTAATTAAAGGAATTTTATTACTGTATTTAAGGGCATGAAAGTACAAGACTTTCTCTTAGAAAAAGACTGTAAAAGATATATGTTAGTAGAGCATGAAGGATTCCCAGTAATGCCTGTCCTGAAATATTGTTATCTTCGGTTAGGTGTTAGGAACGACTGAATATGACAGTGCAATCCATTTGTTATACCAATAAAAATAGTGATAAGAGAGGGGAAAATGATGGGGGAATTATTTAGTAAACATTTTACACTTGAGAAAATCAGTCAAAATGTCTATGCAGCAATCGCTAAGGAAGGTAGTGGTTCAGTAGCTAATGCAGGTTTTGTTGACTTAGGAGATAAATTAATTGTATTTGATACTTTTAACACACAACAGGCATCAGAGGATTTAAAAAATATTGCTGAGAGAATAACAAATCAACCAACAGCATGGGTTATTAATAGTCATTGGCATGGTGACCATATACGAGGTAACCAAACATTTAAGGAAAGTAAAATTATATCTAGTGAAGTTACATATTCAAAAATGAAAGAGAATCATCCTTCAAGAATTAGTAAACAAAAAAACGATATACAAGGGTTATCAAATTACATCGAATCATTACAAGACTCATTAAACAAAAATAATGACAGCAAATTAAAAGACCAGATAAACTTCTTGAGTGAGTTAGAAAAGTCATTACCGACTTTAGAACTGGTATTACCGAACCAAACTTTCAAAAGGGAACTGACATTCATTGGAACAAAATTTAGTGCAAAACTTTTCTCCTTAGGTGGAGGACATTCTTTTTGTGATGCGATTTTATATATCCCAGAGGAAAAAGTGATATTTACGGGTGATTTATTATTTGTAAATTGTCATCCAACATTTTTCGAAGAATCTAATCCTGATAAATGGGTTGAGATCTTGAGAAAGGTTGAACTTTTAAATTTTGACGTGGCGATTTCAGGGCATGGTTCATTAGGGTTGAAGGAGGACTTTTCTAAACTGATTAATTATATAAATGAGTTAAATAAAGTAGTAACAGAAAAGGATAACATAGAAGATATTGAAATACCTTCTATGTACAGCGATTGGAGTTCACCTGAGGTTTACCATCAAAATTTAAAAGTTCTTAGGGAATCAAGTATTTGACCTAATTAATTTCTGCGTACATTAAGGTAGAATGGTTATTCAAGTAAACCCGCTAATAGAAATGCATCTCTTATTGCATTAACGGGGGCTTTAGTTTAATAAAAATGAAAGACTTTGAAGAAGAAAATATATAGGAAACGTTAAATACATTTGAGGTCAATAAACTAATCTAGAATTCATTATTTCAACAGGTTTCGGGAAAGAATCTACAATTCTCTCTCTTTTCCTTCAGCTTGAATTTTCACCTTTACTGCACTGGTTGTCATAATATCTACGGTATAATTAATTGAAGTTAGATCAATGATTTCATTAATTTGAAAAATTCGACTTTCTTTTGGAGCGAGTGTAATTGTATGCGCTTTATTTGTATTCATTAATGTTTCTACCAATTTCCTTTCAATTTGCATACCATTTTCATAAAAGGATACTTGGAATGTCACAGCTTTATTACTATGATTTTGAAGGCCAACCTGACACATGCCTTGAAGGTATTCAGTATAATCATCTCTAGTAAACTCACAATTTGTTTGATTTTCATCATATGAAATAGCATCGATACCCGATGCGAAGGTTATCTGATACAAATAAATAATAAGTGAAGGTAGAATTGAAAAAGCGATAAAAGCACTAGCAACGGCAATGAAACGAAATTTTTTTAGAGCGACAAATAAAAAAATAAAACTAACAATCAATAAGGCAACACTAATAATTCCGACTTGGCTAAAGCCTTCAGCCGTATTTATCGGAATATTGAGAGCCACCATTTTCATATTTGCACGTGGATTATTTGGAAATGGCCACGATAAAATTATAGAAACTATAAAAAATACGAACCCTATGTATAAATATTTTCTAGAACGAATCATGTTTTCTCCCCCTTAATATCTTGACTCTAGTTTTAGAACAATCAAACAAAACCCATTTATCTATCTTATACATACATAACATAAATATTCCGAAATTCATTTTAATCATAAATAAATTATTAAACATCCAGTTAATACAAAAAGAACTATAAATGATTTAACTTAAGATATTAAATTTTAAAGGAGATAAGAATTAAAGTTGTAGGGGGTGAACACATTGAACAGGGCTCTTCCTAAGAAAATACATATAATTGGTTCAGTAGGAAGCGGCAAAACAACTTTGGCAAAAGAGCTTTCTGCTAAATTGGCGATTCCTTATAATGAGCTAGACAATGTAGTTTGGAATAGGTGCAAAACAGGTGATATTAGAAGAACGGTTGAAGAGCGAGAAGGGTTATTAAATGCAATTATAAAGTCTGATGCATGGATTATTGAAGGCGTACATACTCAGGCATGGGTTGTTAATAGTATCAAACATGCTGAAATAATCATTTTTTTAGATACAAATTATAAGGTGAGAACATATCGAATTATTAAAAGGTTCATCTTACAAAAGCTGAAAATGGAACGATCTCATTACACACCAACCTTTGGAATATTTTTGAAGATGATTAAGTGGAATAGATATTTTGAAGAGGTCGAGAAACCAAATCTTTTTATTCAATATGAAGATTATAGGGAAAAGTTTTTGGTTGTATCAAATAAGGAAGAACTCAATTGTTTATTCGAGTTAGATAAAAAAGATGAATAGTAATTTTAGAAGATAGATAATTTGAAAATACAGGTTGGATTTTTATTGTAAAGCAAATAAAAAGAAACGATTCTGAACAAAAATTAATCAGAATGGTTTCTTCACATAGAGCTACTAATTTAGATTTTTTAAATAGTTTTTGACATCGTTATATTCGTAATTTCATAGCCTAACTTTTCATATAATCCACGTGGAACTTTATTGTGACCAAAAACATGTAGTCCAATTTTGTTAATTCCTAAATCTTTCGCGACAATTTCTGTTTCCTTCATGGATGAAATGCTAAGATATAAAACACCCTGTCTTCTTTGCTGAATATTTCAGCTTTAAGACAGGGTGTTTTGTGATTATTATTGTGTAGGCATAAATGCGACTTGCCAAATTCCGTCTTTATTTCGTATCATTTGAAAGCCTGTTTCTTCGTTCGGATTAACATATGTAGGGAAAGATAAATACCCGCTATCACCATCTTTATGTAAATGCCATTTTCCTTTCTGAATATTATTAAACGAATAGGCTTCAAACAATTTGCGTTCAGTTCTTGTTAACTTTGGTTGTACTGTCTTTGCATCCTTTAAATGTTCTTCTAAAGTCCATTGTATGTGTCCTTTTCGATCAGTGTAAAATGCATATTCTAGTTTTGGAATGTTATCAATCCTCGCCCAAACGTACATCTTCGCAATACTGATGGGTTGTAACCCTTTTAGGTGCTTTTGGTTAAAGTCTGCTTTGAATGCTTTGTAAATCTTTTCTTCTTTCTTGTTTAATGTGAATTGTACTTTAGCATTTTCATAGCCCAAAACAATAGAATCAATTTCATTTACCTTTAAAATCGTTTTTTCTGCGTACTCTCTGTTATCAGGTAAGACAAAAATCTCATTCTCTTTTAACGTAAACAATTTTAGTGTGTAGTGCAGTTTTTCTGTTGCGTTAGGAAGTTCTTCAGGAGAATTTTGTAAAGAGTAGATATTCTTTAATTCTTCTTCAGTTTTCGCACCTCGTACTTGAGAAGAGCCATAAAAAGTTTGTAGCTTTTGTTCGTTAATGAATACTGTACCATCTTTTATTTCAACGGTATCGCCAGGAAGTCCAATGATTCTAGATAAATGGTCCATTTGATTTTTATCTGAATAATAAATAACTTGTCCACGTTTTATTTGCCCCTTTTTGCTTGTAACAGGTTCCATCACAAGGGGGGCTATGACGTAATCATACCTACCACGATCCATTGCGAAATCACGAAGGTACATACTTTTTAACGCCTTATCAGTATTTTCTATGATGGGGATGTCAGGTGTATCTATCTGTTGATCATATGAGATTGAGACACCGTGATTTTCCGTTGTGTTTCCTTTTGGGAAAGGGGTGTCTTTCGGTAGAATGAATAGTACAAGTATGATTGCAAGTATAGAAAAAGAGGCTAGAGCAACAGGAAGCTGCCATTTTAAGCGAGACTTCTTTTCTTTATGTTCACCCGATTTATTGTGTGATTGGTTAGGCCTTTGAACTTCATCGTTTTGCTTTTCATTAAAATGATCCACGTAATTAAACCTCCGAGTTTTTAGATGTAAAGTTGATCGTGTTAAGCTGGTAAGCTATATTGCACAAGGCGATCATTTCGAAACAGTAGGAAAATATTAATAAACTCTCTTTCTAGTATTCTTATGTACTATTTCATTAGACGCATTCTTTTAGGTATTTGTTCCATAAATACACTATTGTTCATAGTTTATATCTAAATATATTTTGTTGTTTTAAAGCGCTAAAGATTTTAGCCGTTTTTAACAATTATAAAGTGACAGAATTATCTAACAAATGTAAAATGGTAATAATTCCATAATGTAGAAGGGGTGTTTGGGGATGAATGTACCACTAGTTTTATCACATTTCCTTGATCGTGCAGTAACATTATACGGCGATAAGGAAGCGGTGCAATGCGAGGGCAGAGTATTTACATACCGCCAGTTAGAAGGACGTGTAAATCAACTTTCAAGAGGATTGCAATCAATAGATGTTGAAAAGGGAGATCGAGTTGCTTATCTCGCTTCTAATACTGTAGAAATGCTAGAAGGTTTTTATGGCATTTATCAAGTAGGTGCGATAATGGTGCCTCTAAATATCCGATTAAAGCCAGAAGACTATTTATTTATCTTAAATCACAGTGAATCCAAGGTGCTTTTTGTAGACCAAGACTTATACGAATTAATTTTGCCAATCAAAGACCTTTTACAATCAGTCGAGCATATTATTGTCCATTATAAAGAAGAAGCAACAGCTGAAATTAGTTATGATGAGTGGTTGGCTACATTTTCTCCCGAAAAATTCAAACGTGCTGAATTAGATGAAAATGATGTCTGCAGCCTACTTTATACAAGTGGCACGACAGGGGATCCAAAAGGGGTTATGCTAACACATCGTAACAATTATTTACATGCATTAAGTTCAATGCACCATTTGCGTGTCACTGATGAGGATATATACTTGCATGTATTACCAATGTTCCATGTGAATGGCTGGGGTGCGCCGTTTTATTACACAGCGAATGGCGCGACGCAAATTTGCTTAAAAAAGGCGACACCTGAAGCAATTTTTCGTGAAATTGTAGCACAAAAAGTAACAGTTGTTCATATGGCGCCAACTGTACTCAATACGCTTTTACAATATTATGATGAACATAAGCCTGCTGTTGACCAAAAGGTACGAATTGTCCTTGCAGGTGCAGCACCACCTCATGCCTTTGTCAAAAAAGTGGAACAGGGGCTTTGTTGGGAATTTATCCAAGTATATGGAATGACGGAATCTTCACCACTAAGTCTCATTTCTAGAATTCTGCCGCAATTTAGTGACTTATCATATGACGAAAAATCACGTTTAAAAGTAAAAGCAGGATATCAGATGATTGGTGCCGAAGTAAAAGTGGTGGACGAGTTCGGCGAAGAAGTCCCTCATGATGGTACAGCAACCGGAGAAATTGTCGTTCGCAGTAATGGTGTCATGAAAGGCTATTGGAAAAATGAGAAAACGACATTACAAACAATCCAAAATGGCTGGCTCCATACGGGAGATGTTGGAACCATTGATGAAAGGGGTTATGTTGAAATTACAGACCGTAAAAAGGACATTATTATAAGTGGCGGTGAGAATATCTCTTCTATTGAAGTAGAAGGAGTACTATATGATCATCCGGCTATTTTAGAGGCTGCCGTTATTGCTATTCCTCACGAAAAATGGGGAGAAACACCACACGCGTATATCGTTTTACGAGAAAATACTGAAGTAACAGAACAGGAGATTATTGACTTCTCTCGTTCAAAATTAGCTCATTTTAAAGCTATTAAAAGTGTTACATTCACTAAAGAATTACCGAAAACAGCATCGGGTAAAATTCAAAAGGTTCGTTTACGAAACGATCATATTGAGAGCCTGAAAGTTTAAGCTTTCCAAAAAGCCACATAAATTAGGCTGTGATGTCAATGAAAAGAACCTATAAGTGGCGCTTTATAAAGCAAATATTTATTAAAAAAATTGCATATAATGAAAAAAAGTAAAGAGGTGGTCTAGTTGATCTTTATATTAGCCAGCAGTGTGCTAGCTTTTATACTCATACTTTCAGAATACTTGAAAAGCTCCAAGATATTCAATGTATTTTATCTTATTTCATTAGTAAGCGTCATCTATACATTTGTTAGTTTCATTGATATAGAAGGATTAGAAGCTTTAAGTTATAGTATCATCTCTTTAACATTCGGAATCTTTGGCGTAGGCGGAATGTTAGTAACTCTATGTAAGCAAAAACAATTGAATATGTAAAAGAATGGCCTTCACAGAGGATTTCTGTGAAGGCTTTTTATTTTGATGTATGGATGGGAGGGGAGGACGTGAATATTCTGCTAAATAACAATCGGGTGAGATAGTGCAACAAACAATGAAGATAGTGCAACAAACAGTCGAGATAACACAACAAACGATGGAGATAGTGCAACAATCAGTCGAGATAACACAACAATCGATGGAGTTAGTGCAACAATCCTCTAAGATAGTGCAACAATCAAATTCCCAATTCGAGTAAACCTCCTCAAGTATATAAAATCTTCCGAAATGGTGGTTCTTCAAAAAACTAAGCAGGTTCACCCTCCTAATGTAGAAGAAAATCCAGACTGTAAGGACGTGAATATTCTGCTAAATAACAATCGAGTGAGTTAGCGCAACAATCCTCGGAGATAGTGCAACATTCATTCGAGCAAACCTCCACAAGTATATAAAATCTTCCGAAATGGTGGTTTTTCAAAAAACTAAGCAGGTTCACCCTCCTAATGTAGAAGAAAATCCAGACTGTAAGGACGTGAATATTCTGCTAAATAACAATCGAGTGAGTTAGCGCAACAATCCTCGGAGATAGTGCAACATTCATTCGAGATAACACAACAATCGATGGAGTTAGCGCAACAATCCTCCAAAGGCGTCTATGTGTTTTTAACTCCTGGTAGTGGCAGCACAACTAACAATTGGTAGTGTATTTTTTTATGATAAAATTGTCCCGAATTTCACTTCAATTTCGGGTTCTTTTTTCAATATATCATAAAGAAAAGGTTAGCTTACTCATATTTTTTCATAAATGGAACAAAGTGGAGTGCCGGTTATTATGGTCTAAATTGTGTCTATACGTTCAAAATGTACAAGAAAATATTACTAAAAATAACATTTTATATAGTTTTATTCGCATAATATGTTATTTTAAATGTGGGTAAAAAGTACCTAACAATGAACATAGGACCATAGGAGGACTTATTATGAAGAAAAAATTAAAATTAAATCAAGTGTTAATTGGGGTTAGTACAATTGCACTATCGTTAGGAGGGTTACAAGCAGAAGTTTCAGCAGCAGAAAAAACGCCTTATAATGTATTACAAATGAAACCTGTTGGCATAGGAACTCCAAAAGATGAAATTGTACATTCTACAAAAGCTGATGAAACATTATCATTTGATAAACGTTTGAAAATTGGAGATTTTTCGCAACACCCAGCTCCAATTTTAAAACGTGCTGAAACGAAGCAATTGCAGCAACAGTACTCGATGGCAGAACTAAATAGAATGAGTGATAGTGAGCTAATTGATACGCTAGGAAATATTCGCTGGAATCAAATTACAGACTTATTCCAATTCAGTGAGGAAACAAAAGTTTTTTATCAAAATAAAGAACGCATGCAAGTTATCATCAATGAATTAGGGAAAAGAGGAAGTTCTTTTACGAAAGATGATTCAATGGGAATTGATACATTTGTTGAGGTATTGCGTTCTGCCTTTTATGTAGCATTTTATAATAAGGAACTAGGTTATTTAAACGAGAGAAGCTTCCATGATAAGTGTTTATCAGCATTAAAGGAAATGGCTAAGAGTCCAAACTTTAAACTTGGTACACGTGAGCAAGATAAAGTGGTATCCTCCTACGGAAAATTAATAGGTAATGCTTCTAGTGATGCAGAAACAGTTCAGTATGCTGCGAAGATTTTAAAACAGTATAACGAAAATCTCTCTACATATGAAAGCGATCCTTTAAAAGGACAAGCTATATATGAATTAATAAAAGGGATTGATTATGACTTGCAGTCGTATTTGCACGAGACACTTAAAGAAGCTAATACGACGATGTGGTATGGAAAGATTGATAGTTTCATAAATGAAGTTAATAAAATTGCTCTTATGCATAATGTGACAGATGGAAATAGTTGGTTAATCAACAATGGCATTTATTATGCAGGACGTTTAGGCGGATTCCATAGTAATCCGGATAAAGGTTTAGATGTTGTTACTCAAGCGATGCATATGTACCCTCATTTAAGTGAAGCTTATTTTGTAGCAGTAGAGCAAATTACAACAAATTATGGTGGAAAAGACTATAGTGGAAATACAGTAGATTTACAGAAAATACGTGAAGAAGGAAAGAAGCAGTATTTACCGAAAACATATACATTTGATGATGGATCAATTGTATTTAAGACGGGAAATAAAGTAACAGAAGATAAAATTCAAAGATTATACTGGGCTGCAAAAGAAGTAAAAGCACAATATCACCGTGTAATTGGGAATGATAAAGCATTAGAGCCAGGCAATGCTGACGATGTATTAACAGTTGTAATTTATGACTCTCCAGATCAATATCAATTAAACCGTCAATTGTATGGGTATGAAACAAATAATGGTGGTATTTATATTGAAGAGAAGGGAACGTTCTTTACATATGAACGTACGCCGGAGCAAAGTATTTATAGTTTAGAAGAGTTGTTCCGCCATGAATTTACACATTATTTACAGGGAAGGTACGAGGTTCCTGGTTTATTCGGAACAGGAGATATGTATCAAAATGAACGATTAACATGGTTCCAAGAAGGAAATGCAGAATTCTTTGCAGGATCAACACGTACAAATGATGTTGTTCCACGTAAGAGTATTATTAGTGGATTATCAGATGAACCATCACAACGCTATACAGCCGAGCAGACAATGTTTGCAAAATATGGATCGTGGGATTTTTATAACTATTCATTTGCACTACAGTCTTATATGTATAATCATCAATTTGATACATTCGATAGAATTCAAGATTTAATTCGTGCGAACGATGTGACAAATTATGATGCGTATCGTGACGCTTTAAGTAAAGATCCACAACTGAATACGGAATACCAAGCTTATATGCAGCAATTGATTGATAATCAAGAAAAATACGAGGTGCCACAAGTAGCAGAAGATTATTTAGTGGAACATACACCAAAAGCGTTAACCGAAGTGGAGCAAGAAATTGCCGAAGTTGCTAACGTAAAAGATGTAAAAATGACAAAACATAAATCTCAACTCTTTAATACATTTTCACTCGAAGGTACGTATGTAGGTAGTAAGACAAAAGGTGAATCTAAAGATTGGAAAACGATGAGCAAGCAAGTGAACCAAGTACTGGAGCATCTGTCGCAAAAAGAGTGGAGCGGCTATAAAACAGTGACTGCGTATTTCGTAAACTACCGTGTGAATGCAGCAAACCAATTTGAATATGATATTGTTTTCCACGGCGTTGCAACGGATGAAGGAGATCATCAAGCGCCTATTGTAAATATCAATGGTCCATATGCTGGAGTCGAAAATGAAGAAATCCAGTTCAAGAGCGATGGTTCAAAAGAAAAGGATGGAAAAATCGTTTCTTACCGTTGGAATTTTGGTGATGGCAAAACAAGTGACGAGGCAAACCCTACTCATGTATACGAAAAAGAAGGCACATATAATGTGACCTTAACAGTGAAAAATGATAAGGGAATAGAAAGTAAAGATCGCACAATTGTATCTATACGGAAGGACGCACAAACAGAGAAACCTCACACAGAAGAAGCGAAGACCATTCCATTTAATACGCCTCTAAAAGGTGATTTGGTTGGTGATGATGATACGGATGCATACACATTCGATGTTACGTCTCCAGAAGAAATCGATATTTCTGTTTTAAATGAAAATCAAATTGGCATGACATGGGTGCTTTATCATGAGTCTGATAAGCAAAATTATGTAGCATATGGACAGGAAGATGGAAATACTATAAAAGGTAAACTTAATGCGAAACCAGGAAAGTATTATTTATATATTTATAAATTTGATAATGAAAACGGGACATACACAGTAAATGTACAAAATAGTGCACAAACAGAGCTAGAACCAAATAATCGTCCAGAAGAAGCGAATATGATTCCATTTAATAAGTCATTAAAAGGTAGCTTGATGGATGATGATCATACGGATGTATACACATTCGATGTTACGTCTCCAAAAGAAATCGATATTTCTGTCCTGAATGAAAATCAAATTGGTATGACATGGGTGCTTTGTCATGAGTCAGATATGCGAAATTACGTAGCATATGGACAGGAAGAGGGAAATACTATAAAAGGTAAATATAAAGCGAAACCAGGAAAGTATTATTTATATATTTATAAATTTGATAATGAAAAAGGGACATATACAGTAAAAGTACAATAATTACATTTTCAGCTCAATATTTTGGACACAAAGAAGAATGAGCTCTACGTATAGAAAGTGAAATAATAAAAAGTCGATATTCCTACTAAGGAATATCGGCTTTTTAACTGGATTAGATAAACTACCGTCTTGAACTTACTTGCAATCTTCTTCATATCTAAAATGTACTTCCGGGATATGTATTCAAGCTAGGAAAGATTCAGCAGTTAACATGGGACGATTTATACGGCGTCACAAGGAGTTTTCAAATGAAGGCACCAGCAATAGCAATTTGGTGTAATTAAAATGAATGTAGATTTAAGTTTTCGTACCTTCTATAATGTGTAGATTGGACAATTAGCAAAGGATTATGTACTAAGATCTTTACTATCAACCTATCAAATCCTTGATAGGTTAGACAAACCCTAACGTTATCTTCATATTGAAGAAATGAACTCCAAATGGTATTGTTTTTATATTCTGAAAAATAACACGCGTCTTTTAGCTGAGATTTTCTATTTAAAATATTTTAGTAGAGGGTGTATAACAATGTCGGTAGTAGCGATTAATATGATGAATGCTTTTACAATTGAAAAATTACGAGATAATGCCATTTCAAGTGAACAAATTCTTAAGGGACTAGAAAAACAAGAAATGGAAAGCTGGAAAGAAAATGATCCTTCGCTAAACTTAGATGATTTAATCGCGTTATATCAAGATGATAAAAATACGCTGGTGAGTGCATTAACGGAAGGTTATTCAGTGAAATTTTTAACATTCAATGGACTAAAAAGCTTATTGAAATTCCGTTTCCATAAAATCGAAGGGGAAGATTATCAGCTTAGTGACTCAGGAATAATGAATGTAAATCTTTCAAAAGAAGAGCAACCTATTCTAGAGCAAATGCTTTCTATCAACTGGCATATTCAAGAAAATACAAATGATTTTACAATCAATGTATTGTTAAAATAGGTTATAGTTTGAGAGTGAACAATCTCAAAATTGTAAGATCCATAAGGAGCTGAATTTAAAATTGAATTTCAAAAAAGTCTTTATTGCTAGCTCAATTGTAGGCTTCCTATTGACGCTTGGCCTTGCTGGGGTGTCACAAACTGCCTCTGCACAAGCTTCAACAGCTAAAAAGTCCCTAAATAAAACAATGAAAGCAACAGCAGCTGTTAATATGAGAAAAGGGGTCGGCACAACTCACAAGAAAATCATGACTGTTGAAAAGGGGATATTCGTTAAAGCTAGTAATTACTCAAACGGCTGGTACAAAGTAAGCGTTAGCGGTAAAATAGGATGGGTCTCGGGTAAATACCTAACATCAGCACCGGCAACCTATAAAGAAGCAGGTCTTGTTGAATTATCCAAGAAAGATGGCTTTGTCATTGACTTAAAATATGCAACGAAGAAAAACTTTATGGGCTACGCACTATACCCAAAAGAAAGTAAAGCTTTAGTGACAAAATCGACAGCAGCAAAACTAAAAAAAGCCAATAAACTGGCACATGAAAAAGGGTATAGAATTAAAATTTGGGACGTTTATAGACCATTATCTGTGCAATGGGAAATGTACAACAAGATACAAAATCACCTGTATGTCGCCAATCCAGCGTTAGATTCTAATCACAGTAAAGGTGTCAGTGTTGATGTTACCTTAGTAGATGCAAAGGGCAAAGAGTTGAAAATGCCAACAAAATTTGACTCGTTTTCTTC
Source organism: Viridibacillus sp. d25.2 (assembly GCF_055456015.2). NCBI lineage: Bacteria > Bacillati > Bacillota > Bacilli > Caryophanales > Caryophanaceae > Viridibacillus > Viridibacillus sp. d25.2. Next base: position 2,059,286 of record NZ_CM196652.1, read on the forward strand.
AAAAGCAGGACGTTACTATAAAGGGAATTCGAAAACAGCACAAAAAAACATGGACTATTTAACAAAGATCATGACACAATCTGGCTTCAAGACAATCAGCTCAGAATGGTGGCATTACAATGATTTGAGTGCATCACATCCGACATTAGATGTGCCTACTCATTGATAATGAAATTGGAGGAAATTAAATGAAAATCAGCTTATCACATGCTGAATTGAGTACTTTGCCAAACATAGACTTACCTTTGCATGAAATTACAGATATAAATCTATTTGATAATAGTTTTAGTACAATTCCTGAAGATATCTATAAAATGAATAATTTAAAGATGCTAAATATTTCTGCAAATAAGCTTGAAGAAATATCAGCGCATATCAAAAAATTTAAAGAACTTAAAATGATGGACTTAGGACATAATCAAATTGAAATAATCCCATCAGAAATAGGTTCACTTACGAATTTGGAGGATTATCTATATCTTCACAACAATAAATTCGAAACAATCCCTTCTGAAATTAAGAACCTAAAAAAACTAAAATATTTAAATCTAAGTGATAATCATTTCAGTGAGTTACCATCAGAAATAGGCGAATTAACCAACTTAGTAGAGTTACGATTAATGAACAACAAACTTTATAATATACCGGAGAGCTTTAGTATGTTAACGAATATTAGAGAGCTTCATCTGAAGAATAATCAGCTCAGCAATCTCCCTGAAATATTTGAAGGTTTGACGTTATTACGAGTGCTGGATATGGAAGAGAATCAGTTAAAACGTGTTCCAAGTTCACTTAAGCATTGTAAAAAGTTAAGACGCTTGAATTTGAGACATAATCAATTGACTACATTACCCGATGAATTAGGGAATATAGAAAATTTATTAGAATTAGATCTAAGAAGTAACCAGTTAATTGAATTACCAGAATCTTTGATGGAAATTGAAGGGTTAGAACGTTTAGATTTAAGATGGAATCCTGATTTAAAAGTACCGAATTGGTTAGAAAAGCTTGAAAAAAGAGGATGTATAGTTTATCTGTAACAAAATATATCGCATAGATCCGCTTTTTATTTTGTATTGAATTAAAAATGATCTGTAGACAAAGTGACAACCCGAAACAGGACTTGATTTCGGGTTGTTTTTATTGAATTGAATATCAGATTAGTTGAAAATCAAGGTATCACTCAAGACTTTAAATAAAACAGGACAGTACGGAATAAAACTAAGCTGAACTTATTAGTATATTGGGAACAAATTTAAAAAGCGCACTTTCATAGAGAGATCTTTGAAAGTGCGCTTTTTAAATTTGCATTTTATCATGTATTGCAATTGATATGTAGAAAAATCCCTATTTCCTACGCTCCAAATTAGATAATTGCTTCGTTAATTGCTCAACTTGTTTTTGCAATTGCTCTAATTGTTTTGATTGGTTATCTTGATCTGAAGAACCTCTATTATTAGAGTTTTCTAATTCTTGTAAAGCTAATGCAGCAGCAATAGCCGAAATTCCATCACCTAAAGTAGAGATTGTAGCTCCAATAAACGCAAGTTTAGCAGCAAAAATTTCAGGTGATTCAGAACTCTGATTATTTTGTCTATTATTCATTGTGATCCTCCTTGAGGAATTGAACAAACTTCAACTTAGGATTTATTCAGGTTAACCTCTTAAGATGTATTTGCTTTCTATTTGGAATAGTTCGCGAAATACAAAAACCAAACGGCATGGTTGTGTTCGTCTAACGATACTTGCATAAATTATTGCTGTATAGGGTGGTTATTTGCTTCTCTTGTAATATTTTGCATTCATTTTGGGAGAATAATGTTTTCTGGTAAATGGAAAATAGATTTGTGAGATAATCTGATAATGTCTCATTTCATCACTTCTTATTAACAAAATTCTGTCCCTTATAATCTTTATTAGGGGCTTATTTTTATCTCATAGCAATATCAGTAATTAACTTGTTAGGAATTTGTTGTTGAAACGAATTATAATTCAATATCCATACACCTCATTGGATATTTTATGTTGCTTAACAAGGATATGTGACTAGTTCAAGAATAAATGAGTTCACATAAAATCCGATGAAGCGCTCTTATACTAGAAAATAAGTGAAGAAATAATGGAGTTTGATAAAATGAATAAAGAGTTGGAATAATGAAATATATTCAAATTATGGTACTCCCCAAAAAAGGTGGAACGAATAATTCTTTTCTTTTACCATATGGAAATATCGTTGGCATAGTTCTGACAGTAGTAGCATCAATTTTATATTATTTCTATCATAATAATTTTTATGATATGTCGATGTAGCTTTATAACACCAAAATGAAAAGGGGCTGTCCCAAAAGTCATTGAATAATGACTTTTAAAGGCAGCCTCTTCATTTTAGTTCAATCTATTATTTTAAAGTATCAATAGCAATCTTTTTCATAATCTGAAACACCTTTTGTGATGAGACTGTATCAATTATAGGTAAATCCTCTTGTTCTTCATGAGCGGTTTCTTTTAAGATGTTGATTTCTTTGTTGAGTCGTTCCATTTTGCGATCTAGTTCCGCAGCTGTAAAAGCGGCTTCTCTTAGTTCATTCGTTAGTTGTTCTGGAACTTGTTTGTTGTATTTATAATAGATTTTATGCTCCAGACTTGCCCAGAAGTCCATAGCGATTGTACGGATTTGCATCTCGACATACACATGTTCTTCTCGGTCTGACATATAAACAGGGATTTTCAAAATTACATGAAGACTTTGATATCCATTTGGCTTTGGATGTTGAATATAATCCTTTACTTCGATCACTTCAATGTCTGATTGAGCCTGAATCATTTCACTAATAATATAAATATCAGAAACAAAAGAACATGTAATTCGAATACCAGCGATATCCCTCATGTTTTCTCGTATCCCTTCCAAAGTTAAGGGAATATCTTTTTTACGCATTTTTTTCAAAATGCTTTCTGGTGATTTTATGCGTGTTGTGACATGTTCGATTGGATTATATTCATGAATTAACCTAAATTCTTCTCTTAAAATGCTAACTTTAGTCCCGATCTCATCTAACGCAAATTTATAAGCCATCATAAAGCGGGTTAACTCTACTCGAAGTTCTTTCATATTTTTTTGTTCTAAAGAAAATGTCATAAAAGCATCTACACCTTTCAAGATTCATATAATCCATTTTCTCAAATTTCTCAAATTATTTCACGTGAGCACTGTGGTTTTATATAAATTGTGTATATTCGACGTTATCTTGATTAGTCGATAGTACCCAATCAAATGATATAATATAGTCAACTGTACGTTACGAAATGAGGAACATATATGTATAAGACAATCGGAATTCTAGCTCATGTGGATGCTGGTAAGACGACATTTTCAGAGCAACTGCTTTATCATACGAATAGTATTCGTCAGAGAGGACGCGTTGATCATAAGGATGCCTTTTTAGACAATCATGCAATTGAACGAGAACGCGGAATTACGGTTTTTGCTGAACAAGGAATCATTACATACAACGATCATACTTACACCATTATAGATACACCAGGCCATGTCGATTTTTCACCTGAAATGGAGCGCGCTATTCAGGTAATGGATTATGCCATTTTAATCATTAGCGCAGTTGATGGGGTAGAAGGGCATACAGAAACAGTGTGGCAATTATTACGTAAGCATAATATTCCGACCTTTTTCTTTCTAAATAAAACAGATAGAGAAGGTGTTAACACCGAAGTAGCTCTAGACGAAATTCGATCGAATTTAACAGAAAATGTTTGTGATATAACAACTGCCTTTCATGATGGAGTTATGCAAGAGGAACTCATTGAATTCATAGCGGAGCGAGATGAAGAGCTTCTGGAGCAATATATGGAGTCCGGTTATGCCTGGGAAATTTGGCTAGAGGCATTCAAAAAATTGATTTCAAGAGGTGAAATCTTCCCATGTGGAAGTGGGTCAGCATTGAAAGATATAGGTGTGCTTGATTTCTTCTTAAAATTGGATCAATTAACTGAGACTTTTTATGATAAAGACAGTGATTTTGCTGCACGAGTTTATAAAATACGCCATGATGATAATGATCAACGTGTGGCGTTTATGAAATGCTTAAGTGGTTCCTTGCAAGTAAGGAATGAAATTCAATACGGTGAAACTTCTGAAAAGATTACACAAATACGCTTGTACAATGGCAATAAATTTTCAACCGTAAATGAGGTTCAAGCTGGTGAGCTTTTCGCGGTTACAGGTTTAAGTAGTGTTGATATAGGAGAAGGACTCGGTCAACTCCGTGAAAGATCAATTTTCGAACTCATACCTACATTAAAATCTAAAGTTATTTTCGATACTAGTATTCATGTAAAAGAAATGCTCCGTTGCTTTACAATTTTAGATGCAGAAGATCCTTCTCTCCATGTTTTTTGGGATGAGCATTTCCAAGAAATCCATGTTCATGTAATGGGTGTCATTCAGCTTGAAGTCCTTGAGCAGATTGCAAAAGAGCGTTTTTCATATAATATTTCTTTCGGCGAACCAAAGATATTGTATAAAGAAACGATTGGGGCAACAGTAACAGGGTATGGCCATTTTGAACCGCTAAGACATTATGCAGAGGTGCATCTACAAATAGAACCAGCAGATAGGGGTACAGGTATTACGTTTGAAAATAAATGTCATGCTGATCATTTATCAGTAGGCAATCAAAATTTAATTCACCAACATGTCCTTGAAAGAAATCATCACGGTTTACTTACTGGTTCTGCAGTTACTGATGTGAAAATAACGCTACTAACAGGACGTGGAAGTAATGAGCATACATCAGGTGGAGATTTCAGAGAGGCTACGCATAGAGCACTTCGACAAGGCTTGGAGCAAGCGGATAATATTCTACTTGAACCTTATTATGATTTTAAAATTAAGGTACACATGGATCATATCGGTTGCGTAATGTCGGATGTTCAGCAGGCACATGGCCGTTTTAATCCACCAGAAAACATAAGTGACAAGGTGGTCATAAAAGGACGTGTCCCGGTAGCCACTTTTATGAACTACAATACTAGCTTTGCTGCTTTCACTAACGGTAAAGGTGCACTCACACTTAACTTTGCCGGCTATGATCAATGTCATAATACTGAACAAGTCATTGAAGAGAATGGTTATGACAAGAATGCCGATCCACAATATACATCTACCTCAATTTTCTGTGCAAAGGGGAAAGGGTATCCTGTCCCTTGGGATGAAGCGAAGGCTGCTATGCATTGTTTGTAGAAAGATAATGCTGTTCTTTTGTGAGTTTCGCGCATACGAAGAAATATATATAGGCAGTGGATTTCAAAGGAAATCTCACTGCTAGGTTTTTTTATAGGTAAAATATGTTAATATTATGGTGTTACGGAAATTATAAACGAGCATGTGGCAGATTTATTTCTAAAAGTGTCTTTCTTAGCAGAAAGAGATAATGGGGGATGGCGTTGAATTTACTAAATAGATTAATAGAACAAGCTAAAAATCCAAATGGAATCATAGGCTCAATTATGTTAAGAATTATGAATTCCGCACATACAAGTATGAACCGATGGGCCTTAGAAAAGATAATTATAAGAGAATCAGCAGTAATGTTAGACGTTGGATGTGGCGGCGGTAAAACAATACAATTATTGTCTAAACGGAATATATCCGGAAAGATAAGCGGTATAGATTATTCAGAACAAGCAGTAAAAGATTCAATTAGAGCAAATAAACAAGATGTAGAAAAGGGTAAAGTAAATATCCTTCAAGCAAGTGTTACTGACATTCCATTTCCTGATCATACATTCGATATAGTTACAGCTTTTCAAACACATTACTTTTGGAGAGATTTAGAAAACGGGGTTAAAGAAATTTTTCGAGTGTTGAATCGAGATGGGCATTTCTTAATTATTGCAGAAACGTACAAAATTAATTATCATATGAAATCCTATAAAACTAAAGATGAATTGGAGCAATTATTTAAAAAAACGGGTTTTAATTCAGTGAAGTTTTATGAGAATAATAACGCTAAATGGCTTTGTGTTGAGGGGCATAAGACAATCTAAAATCGCTTCTAATCAAGGGCAATCTTTTAGCAAAGAAAAAGGTCATGGTCATAAAAGAAATAGAGGTATTATCTATAGAATTGTATTTATCTCAACATTGAATATTAGGACCTTTATGAATTAACGATAGGGGAATAGTTATGGAAAACTGGCCAAAAGGTATGTCTAAACCGGCAATACGGGCACTTAATAGCATAGGAATCACGACGATAGAGCAGCTATCAACAATTGATGAACAAACCCTAAAGGCACTTCATGGTATGGGGCCAAAAGCTATAGAGGTATTAAAAGGATCGCTCCATGAAAAGGGGCTACAATTTAAAGGAAAATGAATTTGTAATAACACCGACATGGCGAAAGGATTGCTATGTCGGTATTTTTATGACATGAATCAATATGTATGATAGAACCATCAGGAACGATTTAAAATCGCACCTAGATGGTTACTGACTGTCACTTCATGAGGATATAATCAAAGAGGTATAGGTTTAGTCAATAATCTTAATATGATAATCGTAAAGTTCGGCAGGAAATTCAACGGATAAAAAAGATATTAATTTAGATTTTAAATCATGTGGAATGTTGAAATGGATGTTACTAATATGCATTTTACGACCTAAATGGAACAAACTTTCATAGAGCGATTCAGCGGTGTGCACAGAATATTGATCGGCATTTTGGTTGCTGACACGTTTCACCACATAGTCTGAATTTTCCTTGTGAATGCGTAAAGTAATCATAAACCTTCACTTCCTTTATCATATTATTTACACCTAAAAGTGGGTGTCTCTCCATTATATACAAAAAAGTGTAAGATGGAATAGTGATTTGCTTAAATGTCAGAATAGTATAACTGTTCTGGTGGTCAATTTTTGCGTAAAAATCTCTCTATATTAAGAATTTTCTGTTATTTAGTGAGACTAAAACTTCAATAATATCCATAATTATGCATTTAATTGATTCTTAATGATTTATTTTGAATTTAAAATTTTTTTCTATTGAAAGCCGAATGGGTATTTACATATTATTCTATTTTATATATGATTGATTAATCAATCAAATTATAAGTTAGGAGAATAATAATTATGACTTCTGATAAAAGAGTGAAAGCAATGGAAGAGAAGCGAAATAGGATATTACAAGCATCAATACAATTATTTGCAGAAAATAGTTATGAACAAACGACTGTAGCACAAGTTGCAAAGAGTGCAGGGGTTAGTTTCGGTACAGTCTTTACTTATTTTGAGAACAAAGAAGAGCTTTATTTTCAATCAGTAAAGGAGCCAATGGAGCAACTAGCGGAGAAGTTTTTACAATTTGATACGAAGACAGACGACGTGTTAAATGAAATTTCTCGAATGATTAAATCTCATTTAATACTGTTCTCACAACAAAAAAAATACTTACAGCTGATTGTTAAAGTGAATGGTACTCACGAACAATTCCCAGAAGTATTTCAGTTGGTCTATGAGCGAACACAAGAATTGATTAGAAAAATTAGTCAATTGATTGAAAATGGTCAACAAAGAGGGAAATTCGTTGAAGGTAATTCTGAATTTATTGCAACTGCTTATATTAGCCTGTTATTTGGATTGGAGTTGTCATATATAGATGAATTAGGAGAAGACTTAATAAATACATATACACAAATAGCAATTCGTTTATTTGGACCGAAGTAGTTATATTCGGTCTTTATTCTAAGATAATTAATGATTGATTAATCAATCAATCAATCATTAAATAATTTAAAAGGGGAGATAAGATGGTTTTTTTGAAGTTCAATCAGACAATTAAAGTAAGAATGTTTTTGAAGTTTTTATCAGTTTTCGCTCATACAATGGTGTTACCTTATACAGTTATTTATTTTTCGGGGAAAGTTGGTCTTTCATTAACAACCACGTTGATAATAATCATAGCGATTATTAGTATGCTAGGCTATGTGATTGGCGGCAGAGCAACAGATCGAATCGGTAGGAGAAAGGTAATAATAATAAGTGAAGTTACAACAGCTATTGGCTTTATGAACATTAGTTATTTTAATAGTTTGGAGCAATTTCAAGTTGTACCTATTTTTATTTCATTCGCTTTGATTTATTTTTGCGAAAGCGCAGCCAATCCCGCATATGGTGCTCTAATAATTGACGCTAGTACCGAGGATAATCGAAAATTGATATATACATTCTTCATGTGGATTTCATATGTAGCATTTGCAGTAGGAAGTCTTGTTGGTGCTTTTTACTTTGAACTACATGCTACTATTTTATTTTTAGTAGTTGGTATTGCGGCGCTAATATCAGCTAGTTGTACATATCTCTTTATAGTTGATAATTTCTTCGCATCGATTACAGAACAGGAAAATAAAGTTGCGGATATTAATCCAATTAAATTTTCAAAATGGTTTTCTTCTCGTTTATTTTTACTTTTGTGTTTTGGATCATTGTTAATAAGTACATTAGTAGAGCAATTCCCTAATTATTTGAGCATTCGACTAGTCTCACGATATGAAAAAGGCCAGTTTAATGTCACAGGTTATGAAGTGATAGGTTATTTAAATCTTGAAAATACAGTTATTGTTGCATTTGGCGTAGTTGTGATGATGAAGATAATGCGTAGAGTTACCGAGAGACAGTCATTATTAATGGGTCTATTCATGTTAGGTATAGGTTATATCTATATGAGCTATGTAATTCATCCACTTTTGCTAATAATCGGTATGTTATTTGTCGCACTAGGAGAGTTATTGTATATGCCTACACTTCAATCCATAGTGGCTAAGTCAATTCCAAAGGGGGCAAGGGGGACGCATTTATCTATTTTAGGTTTAATGAGTGTAATTGGAGGTATGATTGCGAGTTTATTTATATGGGGAATGCAGTTTATTCCTGAGAATGGGATTACACTTATTTTTATTGGGTTGGGTATTTTGATTTTAATCATTTATTCAAGTATTTATAAGTTAACACAAATAAAATTATGCTACAATTATAATAAACTGAATATATTGAAATTTAAAAGATTGTTAAAGTAGAGGTGAAAAAATGAGAAAGGTAGAAGTAGTAGAATACCAGCAAGAATGGGTCGCTCTATTCGACAATGAGCAAAAGATGATAAGGGATATTTTCCGTCACAAGATTCATGATATCTTTCACATTGGTAGTACTTCAGTTGAGAACCTTCTAGCGAAGCCTGTCATCGATATAATGCCAGTAGTTTATCACATTGAAGATGTAGATCAATTTAATGAGAAGTTGGAGAAAATCGGCTATATAGCTAAAGGGGAGAATGGTCTACCTGGACGAAGGTATTTTGCAAAAGGTGGCGACAATCGCACACACCATGTCCATTTTTATGAAATAGGTAATGCGAACATTACGAGACATCTTGCCTTCCGAGATTATTTAAGAAGTCATCCTGTGGAAGCTTCAAAATATGGACAGTTAAAGCAACAAAATGCATTGCTTCATCCATTTAATATAGATGCTTATATAAAAGGGAAATCAACTTTTGCTAGTGAAATTGAACAAAAGGCAATACGGTGGTATGAAAATTTGAAATGAGGTCCAAGCACAATATCTTGAAATATAGGGTCAGCTCGAGTAATGGAGAAGATAAGCATGTCTTATGAGGGGGAATACGAAAAGGGATGTTTGTGAAAGGTTGAATTACTTAATAAAAATTATGATTTGACAGGAATTCATTAAATTAATGTGAAAATAATTTTTCTCAAACATTGACTTATTTTCAAATTAAATATAATATGATTACAATTTAATAAAAGAATTCTGTGAAAAAGAGAGTAGTTTATGGGGAATGTCAAGCGAGTTAGGGGTGGTGTGAGCCTAATACATGGAACATAAATGAAACGCACTTTGGAGAAGCTTTTTGAAATAGCAGTAGAAAAGATCGGGGAGTCACCTCGTTAACAATGGAAAGTGGTCACATATTGTGGCAACTAGAGTGGTACCACGGGAACTATGCTCTCGTCTCTTACATTTAGAGACGGGGGCTTTTTTTATTGGAGGAGGAAAATAGGATGGAAGACAAGAAATTAATAATCAATTCATTATTTGAAGCAGTAGAAGGTCAATTAGCAAAGTGTGATATTGAACGAACAATTGAAACACCAAAATATGCACATCTAGGTGATTATGCTTTTCCTTGCTTTGCATTAGCAAAAATTTTCCGTCAATCACCGAATAATATAGCAAAAGAATTAAGTGAGAAAATTAAAAATGATATCATAGAAAAGGTTGAAGCTGTTGGTGGGTATGTGAATATATTCCTCAAGCAATCGGAAATCTCTAAAATGGTTTTATCGAGTATTGTGGATAGTCAATCAACTTACGGACAGCGGGAATATGGAAATGGTGAAACGATTACGATTGATTTCTCATCACCTAATATCGCAAAACCATTTTCAATGGGGCATTTACGGTCGACGGTTATTGGTAATGCATTAGCTAATATTGCTGAGAAAAATGGCTATGAAGTAGTACGTATTAATCACTTAGGAGATTGGGGCACACAATTTGGAAAGCTCATTGTAGCTTACCATTTATGGGGTGAAAAGGAGTTGATTGAGCAATCACCAGTACGTGAATTATTAAAGATTTATGTGAAATTTCATGATGAGGCAGAATATGATGACTCATTAAATGATCAAGCACGTGCAGCTTTTAAAAAGTTAGAGCAAGGTGATGTAGAAGCACTACAATTATGGCAATGGTTTAGAGAAGCATCGTTGAAAGAATTTGAACAGGTATATGCACTGCTTGGCATACGATTTGATTCATATACTGGTGAAGCCTTTTATAATGACAAAATGGATCGTATAGTAGACTTGTTAACTAACAAAGAGCTTCTTAAAGAATCCGACGGTGCAATGGTCGTTAATTTAGAAAACATGCCACCTTGTTTGATAAAGAAATCAGATGGTACAACACTTTATGCGACTCGAGATTTAGCAGCAGCTCTTTATAGACAAGAAACATATAAATCGAAAAAATCATTTTATGTTGTGGGGAATGAACAATCACTACATTTTAAACAGTTATTCAGAGTATTAGATAAAATGGGGTTTGAGTGGGCACAAGAATTACAGCATATTCCCTTTGGCATGATGTTAAAAGACGGTAAGAAAATGTCTACTCGTAAAGGAAAAGTAGTACTGCTAGATGAAGTATTAACTGAGGCTATCCAATTAGCTAAGAATAATGTAGAAGAAAAAAATCCAAACCTGAAACAAAAAGAAGAAGTAGCCAAGGCAGTTGGAACAGGAGCTGTTATCTTCCACGATTTAAAAAATCATCGTATGAATGACATAGAATTTTCACTTGAAGAAATGTTGAATTTTGAAGGGGAGACAGGACCATATATCCAATATTCGTATGCACGGATATGTTCACTACTTCGAAAAGGTCAATATAGTACGAAAGATAGTATATATGAAGAGTTAACTGCTGAAGCTTGGCCAATTGTCATGACATTAAAAGAGTTTCAAAATGTAATAGTTAAAGCGTTTGAACTAGCGGACCCTTCGCAAATCGCCAAGTATTTAATTGAACTTTCAAGAGCGTTTAATAAGTATTATGCACACACCAGAATACTAGAGGACAATAATACTCAGCAAGCTAAGCTAACATTATGCGCTAGTGTCGCTATCGTACTTAAAGAAGGCTTGAGTTTATTAGGCATTCAAGCACCGGAAGAAATGTAGCGAATATAAAAGAATGCTTACTTTTTCATATAGGATTTAAAGCAGAGCTCCAAAAGAGATTTCATTTTTGATGATTAAATAAAAGGATTTTAAAAACCCTAAATTAGAGAGGCTATGTCTCTGATTTAGGGTTTATTTTTCATAGTACCATTTATATATAGCATCTATCATTGTTGCCCTACGAATTGCAAAAATCATACAGAATAATGACGAACTTTTGAATGATTTTTATAAAAAATTTTATTCTATATTATAAAAAATTGATTTTGTGATGTTATTAAAGTAGGATATACAAGCAATGTCTTTAAGAAAGTATGATATAGCAAATGAGTAATTTAATTAATTTACTATAGTATAAAGATATTGTGTTTCATATGTAATTGAATAGTTTAATTGAAATACGGATAATTTATATGATTATTTTTCTTTCAATTAAAAAAGAAGAGGAAGTACCAGTGTGTATGAAAAATCGTAAAATAAAACTCATTTTTGTGTTATCAACTGCCTTATTATTATTGTTTACAAGTTTAAATGTATTTACTTCTTATATAAAGATGAAAAACACGGTTGAAGAATCAATCGCAAACCAAAGTCTTGGAGCTGCAAAATCCATTGCGTCAAAGATAGATAAAGATACATATAAGAAATTTTTGAATAATCCCGTAAAGAATGAATATTACTGGGAATTAACAGACTACTTAGTTGATGCAAGAGAAAAGTTGGGCGCATTATATGTGTATACATTGAAAGTTGATAATCCTGAAGTATCAAAAGTGATGATAAGCGGACTTCCCAATGCATTAGAAGATAACTATGATATAGGAACTTTTTGTACAGTACCTAAAGCACAAGTTAAAAGAGCCTATGAAGGAGATACATATGTAACAGGTGTAATTGAGGATCCCGATTTAGGTTTCTATGTTTCTGTTGGAGCACCTATAATGGATGAATCAGGTAAGGTGCTCGGATATCTAGGTATCGATATTAGTGCCAATACATTGAATGATATCAAAGGGAAAGTGCTGAAAAATAATATCCTCCTCTTTTTCTATAATGGTATATTTATATTCGTCGTAATTGGCTCCTTTCTATTATTGCAAAGATGGTATCAAAAAGAAGTGACAAAGGAAGTAGGATATACAGAAGATACATACCAAGCAGAAATTAAAACTTTAATCACTTCTGTATCCTCTTTAAGACATGATTTCACGAATCATATTCAAGTGTTACATGGACTTTTACAATTAGGGGAATCTGATCAGGCACAGAAATACTTATCATCACTGTCTAAAGAAGTTCATGCAATTGAATCTCTAAAATTAAATATAGATCATCCTGGTCTTTCAATATTATTGCAAACAAAGAAACTAGCTGCACAAAATTATAATATTGATATGAATTTTACGATTGCTCAGGATTCATTTGATAAAATAAAAACATCAGATTTAATTAAAATTTTATCGAATTTAATTGATAATGCCATTGATGCAGCAATAGAATTACCCGAAGGTAAACGTAAACTAACGATTGACTGTAAGGTAGATGATACTCAGTATGTATTTAAGATTACAAATACAGGACCTAAGATTATCGATAATGACCACATTTATAAACAAGGATATTCAACAAAAAAAGCAGAACAAGGAAAAATAAGAGGACAAGGTTTATTTATTGTGAAAGAAGTAGTAAATAAATACAATGGGAAAATCTCAATTGATTCATCAAATCAATTTGAGACTACAGCCACTGTGGAAATCCCTCTAAAGTAAATTTGAAGTTAAATGTAAGGGGGCTGTCCCAAAAGTCGGTGAAAACCGACTTTTGAGTGCAGCCCTATTTCTTTAAATTTAAATACAAAAAAATCGCCTTTTCTTGTAAAATGTAAGTGACAAAACAAACAATTACGGAAAGGGCGATTTTTTATGAGCAATCCAAAGACTACTAACGAAAATTATAACATGACTCAAACAACGCTTCCACTAGAAATTGGAGAAGAAACTCTCGTTTCTAGAAATCAAAATGAAAACCCTACATTCATTCCATATAATAACCAACAAAGTATATGCCTCTTCGATCTTCAAGACCTTATTCCAATTAATCATATTGCGCGAGTAGTGGATGAAATGATCGAAGGAATAGACGATGAATACTTCTTCGAACCATACAAAGGTGGTGGTCGCAGTGCATATCATCCTAAAATGATGGTAAAAGTCCTTCTCTATGCGTATTCGCAAAAAGTATATTCTTGCCGAGAAATCGCCAAATTACTGAATGAAAATCTCCCAGCAATGTGGCTAGCTGCGATGCAAAAACCAGATTATCGTACAATTAACCGTTTCAGAACATCGTTTATGGTTGAACGAATTCAACTATTATTTGAAAAAATGATTCATCAACTTATCGAACAAAAGTATATAACAATGGAAAACTACTTTTTAGATGGCACAAAGATTGAAGCTAACGCTAATAAGTATTCTTTTGTATGGAAAAAAGCAACAACTCGTTTTGAAGAAAAACTGAAAGAGAAAATTGATGAGACTTATCAATTTATTCAATCTGTCGTAAAAGGGGATGAATGCTCTATCGTGAGTGAGGACAACCAGTCCTCTATTACGCCAAAAGAGAAGCTAGAACAAGCAGAAGAGATTCTTACACGCCAAATCAGCAAGCAAACCAAAGAATTCCAAGATGAAACAGAACCAGAAGCCCGAAAGGAAAAACGTAGAAAGTTAAGCGAATCCAAGAAACTCAAAAAGCAAATTCGTGAAGATTTTCGTCCACGCCTTGAAAAGTATGAATACCAACAACAGTTATTCGGTGAGCGCAATAGCTATTCTAAAACGGATACCGACGCCACATTCATGCGGATGAAAGAAGATCACATGCAAAATGGACAATTAAAACCGGGTTACAATATACAAATGGCAACAGAAAATCAATTCATTCTTTTTTATACTCTGCATCAACGTCCAACTGATACACGATGCTTTATTCCACATTTGGAAGAATTGAAAAAATCATCCGTTCCGTTCCCAAAAAACGTCATAGCAGATGCCGGTTATGGAAGTGAAAGCAATTATCTCTATTCAATGGACCAAGAATTTCAGGCATTGATTCCTTATGGCACATTTTTAAGTGAACAAAAACGAAGTTATAAAAAAGACATTCGTCATGCAAGTAACTGGGTTTACAACGAACAAGATGATACATACATATGCCCTAACAATCGAAAAGTACTTTTTAAACGTTATTCTACACGTACAGATAAATATGGTTTTTCACGAGACTTCAAAATATATGAATGTGAAGATTGTACAGATTGCCCATTGAAAGCACAATGTTCAAAATCTAAAGGGAATCGACAGATTCACTACAATACCGTTTATGAAGAACTCAAAGCAAAAGCACAAACTAGCCTTTGGTCAGAACCAAACGCACAAATTTACGCTCGACGGAAAATCGAGGTAGAGAGTGTATTTGGTCATATCAAGGGCAATCGGTCGTTTCGTCGATTCTCACTTCGAGGTTTAGAAAAAGTGAGAACGGAGTACGGCATTGTGGCAATGGCCCACAATTTACTGAAAATAGCTGGAATCCTCCAGCTATTTTCACCAAAACAGAGAAAAACGAAAAAAGTTCCAAAGAAAAACAGTACGTTTTTCTTTGGAACTTTTATTTTAGGGACTTATTAGACAGCCCCTTTTTTATATATTTCGGTCATATAGATTAATTTGAAAAAACTCCTAACTTCTTAGGGTTTTTTATGCATATTTTTAAGTAATCATTAAGTATTTTACACTTAATTCTAGTTGATGGAAAAGTGAATTTATCATAATAATAAATTTTACAAAAATTACAAAAAATAAATTGACATGGCAATATTACCCACGATAAATTGTGCTTAGTTTGAACAACTACATCCAAACCTAGCTTTTTCGTTTGATGGGCTGTGTCGGGCATTGAATACGTTTTACCTACACCAGCGGCATAACCAAAAATATCTTCAGATTCCCTAATGCTTCTTTTGATTCCTGTTTTTTTATCTTAGCTAAAACTGCATCGGGAGGGCGCATGTATTCCATCAATCTTCACCTCCTCCTTATTATATCCTCAACTAGCATTAAGACAGTATTAAGTTTTAAACCTTAATACCATTTTAATACAAATTACTTATTTTCTAACACTACATTAATTTTAACTGCATTATGATTATGCATGAAATCAATAGAAGGGGTGATGGACTTGATGGATATATACATGGTGATGGCATTGATCATAAGTTTTGCTAGTCTCTATTGGCTAACGGTTTGGTGTTATAAGCAAGTAGATAATTAAGGAGGTCTTCTTATGTGGATTGTAGTAGGCATCAATATTGTATCGCTGTTTGGTTATTTAGGGCACGCATTGCTCTATCCAGAAAACTATTAAATTACCTATTGGGGAAGAAATTTCTTTTTAGTTATGGGGTGTGATGCAAAAGTTAAAGAAATTAAGGCAATGGTATCTTTTTATTAATAAGTCTAGTAGTTTGTTTTGCTAATGTAGTTTTCAAAGTCAAAGTGAAGCTTTGCTTGGGTAAGCTATATTATTCTATTGTAACCACTATATTAACTTGGAGAGATGAAGAATGAAATTGGAAAATAAAGTAGTCATCATTACTGGCGGTACCAAAGGATTAGGTAAAGCTATTGCTTTAGGGTTTTTAAGAGAGGGTGCAATCGTAATCTGTGCTGGTAGACAACCATATGATTTTGAAGAATTTACTGCTCCTTTTAATGAGCGCGCTATGTATTGCGAGGTAGATGTAAGAAAACCTGAATCGGTAAAAAATATGATTAAAGTAATAATAGATAAGTTTGAAAAGATTGATATTATGGTCGCCAATGCAGGGGTGTTAAGAGATTCAACTCTTATAAAAATGACCTATGATCAGTGGTTTGAATCAATTGATACTAATTTGACTGGGGTATTTAATTGTACTCATTCGGTGATTCCTCATATGTTAGAAAAAGGAAGTGGTCACATTATTAATATTTCTTCTGCTGCTGCCTCAAGAGTAAATATAGGGCAGGCTAATTATTGTGCATCTAAAGCAGGTGTAGAGATGTTTACTAAAGTAGCAGCTATAGAGCTTGGTTCTAAAGGTATTATGGTGAATTGTATTTCTCCAGGTATTATTGAGGAAGGAATGGGTGAATCATTAAGTCAAAAGGAACTTATATGGGAGAAATATAAAAAACGCATGTCGTTGCGACGCTCTGGTACTGGTGAAGAAATTGCAAAAGCAGCTCTTTTCTTAGCAACAGAATCGAGTTCATATGTTAATGGTCATATTTTAGAAGTAAATGGTGGTCTTTTGTGGGCTTAAATTGATAGAAAAGAGGAACTAAGTTGAGTGTTTTAATAAAAGAATTGCCTCAAATAGTAAATAAGACAGGACTAACCTACGGAGTAGGAATAAAAGGGACCGGAATGTATGTTCCTGATAAAGTGATAACCAATCAATTTTGGGAAGAGCGTCTTGAAACTACTAGTGAATGGATTGAGAAGAAAACAGGTATTATTGAGCGACGTCACTTAAGTGATATAGAGACAACTTCTGATATGTGCATAGCTGCTTCTGTACAAGCTTTGAGCAGAGCAAACGTGAAGGCTCATGAATTGGATGCTATTATTATTGCTACAATAACACCTGACTATCCATTACCTTCTACAGCTTTAATTGTTAAAGAGGCTCTAGGTGCATCTAGAGCAATTACATTAGATCTAACTCAGGTAGCATGTTCTGGATTAGTATATGGTATGCATGTTGGTGCACACTTTTTGCAGAATAAAAAAATGACACATGTTCTTGTGATCGGTTCTGATGCTCTTTCAAGAATCTATAATCCAAATGAGCGGGGATCATGCGTTTTTTTTGGAGACGCTTGTGGAGCAATGATCTTGCAAAGAACTAAAGATCCTTCTATGGGAATCTTAGCATGGGATATTAATTCAAAGTTGAACTTTAGAGGAGCGGGAATATCACATGGTGGAGCTTCAAATACTTTAACTCATGAATCGTTAGATAGAGGTCAGCATTATTTATACATGAATGGACAAGAAGTTTGGAAAGAAGCTACTACCGTACTACCTTCTACTCTTCAAAGTTCAATTAAAAATGCTGAATTAAAAATAGAAGAAGTTGACTTTTTTATTTTGCATCAGGCAAATGCCATTTTAATTAAAGAAGTACTAAAAACGCTCAATATTGATGAGCGAAAAGCTTTATTTAACGTTTCTAAACATGGTAATACTGGGGCCGGTACTATGCCTACGGTGTTACACGAAGCGATAATTAAAGGGGAAATTAAAGATGGGGATATAATAGCTTTTGCGGGAATAGGAGCTGGATTTAATTGGGGGTCATTAGTAATGAAGTACTCATCGAATTCAGAAGATTTTGAATGAGGAGGCGATTTATATGAACCAACCAGTTAGATCTGTTGGGATTTTTGGAGCTGGATCATACGTACCAGAAAAAGTTTTATACAATTCAGATTTAGAAAAAATAGTTGATACTACAGACGAATGGATTACAAAAAGAATAGGTATTAAGGAAAGAAGGGTAGCTAAAACTGGTGAACTAGCATCAGATATGGGTGTAAGTGCATTAATAAACGCATGTGAAAATGCTGGAATATCTCTGGAAGAAGTAGACTTAATTGTTTGTGGATCAAACACGCCTGATTACAATAGTCCACAAATGGCGGCTCTTATTGCAAAAAAGGCAGGGCTGAGCAATGTTGTTACCATTGATGCTCGAGCTGGTGGATGTCCTGGAGGAGTTTTTACGGTAGACGTTGCTGCACAATATGTAGCTACTGGTCGATACAGTACCGTTGCTGTTGTTAACTCTGAATTAAACTCAGCAGTTCTCAATTGGGAAGATCGTTCTACATGTGTGATCATGGGTGATGGAGCAGGTTGTTTACTACTGAGAGCTTGTAAACCAGGAACCGGGATTCTTCACACGGTTTTATGTAATGACCCTTCAGGATATTTTATTGCATACGTTCCTTCAGGAGGAACAGCAATACCAACTACTGAAGATACACTTGAAAAAAAACTTGGATATTTTCATATGGATGGTGGTGCGATTTGGGATTTCGCGACGGGGGAAATTCCAAAATTAATCAAACGTTTATCTGAAGAAAGTGGTATTTCTCTAAAGGATGTTAATTTATTCATATCACATCAAGCTAACTTGAACATTATTAAAGAAATTATGAATAAGATTAATATTCCTCTAGAAAGATCTTTCATTAATATTGAAAAATATGGTAATACATCCAGTGCATCTATTCTACTAGCTATATCAGAGGCCTTTAATGAAAATAGAATTAAACCAGGTGACATATTATTTACATTTGCTTTTGGAGCAGGGTTGTCTTTTGGTGCATCCGCGATCCGTTGGTGTGCAAAAGAAGATTTCTTATTAGTTTAGTATATATATTTTTTAAGAATTGAGAGGGATTTTATGAGGAAAAAAAAGGTTGCAGTTATAGGTATTGGGGCTATTGGTAGAGGTGTTGTACAGTGCTTTGCTTTGGCTGATTACGAAGTATGGACAGTTACTCGACATGGAGATGATAAGATGTCGTCTTATGTTGAAAATGAGGTTAATAAAGGTAGGCTAACTAATATTGAAAAGGAAATTCTTCTTTCTAATATCTCGAATTGTAAGTTAGAAGAATTACCAGAAGTCGATCTAGTAGTGGAAGCAATTATTGAAAATATTGATGAGAAAAAAGAACTTTTTAAAAAATTAGATGAAATCCAACCTTCAAGTACAATTTTAGCATCATCTACTTCAACGCTTCCTATTAGTGAAATATCATCACTTGCTATTAACAAAGATAGAATTGTAGGCATGCATTTTGCAACTCCAGTTCCAAAAATGGAGCTGGTTGAAGTGATTCGTTCTGTATTTACGAGCGATGAAACGTTGAAAAAGTCCTTGGAATATTGTAAAGATATCAATAAAACTGGAGCAATCGTTAAAGATTTTCCTGGTTTTGTAATTTCTAGGTTAGCACAAGCGATGATTAATGAAGCAGCCTATATACTGATGCAAGGTATAGCAGATGAAGAAGCTATTGATACCATAGCCAAACTTGGTTTAAATGTACCTATTGGTCCATTAAAATTAGTTGATCAAACGGGAATTGATGTTGCACTTCGAGGGATGGAATCTATGGAAAGATTACTAGGTGACCGACGTTATGCACCATGTCCAATATTTAGACAAAAAGTATATGATGGACACGTTGGCCGTAAAGTCGGACAAGGATTTTTTTCATATGAAAACTAAAATTCCTGTAGGTATTAAATCGATTGGTAGATATTTGCCGAAAAAACAAATGAATACAGTCACTGGTGATGGTGAAAAGATTATCATTCACAAGGCGGCTAAAAATGATACTACCTATCGAATGGGAGCAATTGCATTGGAAAATGCAATTACCATTGCAGAAATAAATAAAGAAGATTTAGGACACTGGTTACATTGCAATGACGCTCCGGGAGATTTTCTATTTCAACTGGTAGGTAGGAAGATATTGGACGAAATTCAAATAGGTTCTTGTTATACCTATAATTTGTACCAATCTTCAAATTGTTCATTGCTTGCTATTAAGCTTTTAATAGATCATTTGCGTAATGATCCAGAAGGTTATATCGGTGGTGTATCATCTAGTAATAATTGGGAAAACCATACTGATAATAGGAAGATAGGCGATGCAGTACTAGGTGATGGAGCTGCAGTACTATTGTTGGAAAAAGGAAGTAACCGATATTGTTTTGACGCATTTACATTTAAGACAATGGGGAAATATCATGACATTGCTGCATTTAAAGTGGGCGGCTACTTAGAAGAAATAAACCAAAAATCTATACAAGAAGGCCGTTTTAAATATAGCTTAATTAATAAGAAACACTATTACGAATTGAAAAAAAGAAGTGTGGAAATAGGCATTGAAGTAGTTGAAGACACTCTGAAAAAAGCTGGTATCTCACGTAATGAAATTGATTTATTAGTTTTACATAGCCAAACTCCTCAAATTTCAAAGGAGTTAATTGAATCCCTAAAAATAAGCAAAGATTCTGTAGTTGAAACAGTAAATTGCTATGGTTATATGTGTTCAGCAGGATTGCTACTTTCATTGCATGAAGCAGTATACTCTCGTGAATTGCCGAAAAACAGCAAAGTGTTAGTAACTTCTATAGGGATAGATGGGAACTGGTGTGCAGCTATTATGACTGTCTAATAAAATATTAAAGAGGTGGATAGTATGGTTGGTATAGCTGGAATTGGTGTAGCTTTTCCTGAAAAAGTTGTTGATACGTGGGAGACTTATGCAAAACCTAATGGATTAAGACGGGATGTTTGGGAAAGAATGGGTTGCCGTTCTACATATGTCTTAGAACAACCATTAACACCCACAGACTTGGCTGTTCAAGCAGCCAAACAAGCAATGTTAGAAGCAGAAATTGTAGCAGAAGATGTGGATGTAATCATTTGCAACAATTATAATTCTGAATATTTGTATTGGCAGACTAGTGCGAAAGTTCAGTGTTTGTTAGGCTGTGACAATGCCTTTACATTTGATATCTTTGGTGGATGTAACGCAGTAGGATCAGCTGTAAGATCTGCTTACGACTTATTTGAACAAGATGATTCAATTAATACATGTTTAATTGTATTATCAGAAGCAATAAGTGGAGAAACATGGCCTCAATTTATCTCTGATGGAGCTTGCGTTTTAGTGTTGAAACGTAATTGTGAAGAACTAGAAATCTTAGCCCATAGTCAAGTAAGTGATATTTTCCCGACTATGCAAAGGTTACCTGTTGGAGGAACTGTAACGCCATTTTCAAAGGATATGACATTTGATGGGAACGTATATAGTAATTTTGAATTTAGTGCATTGCAATTTCGGCAGGAGATTAAACCACTAATATTTCCATCTTGTAAAAAAACGATAGAAAAATCGCTAGCAAAAGCAGGATACAGTACATCTGATTTAAGTCAAGTATTTTTCGTACATCAACAAAAATATGTAAATCAGAGTATGTTGGAAATGTTTAATTTACCGTCAAATCTTTCTCCAGTTGATTATATTGACGACATAGGACATGTATCTGGATGTGATGTATTTATTTGTTTAAAGAGAGCCATGAAAGAAGGGCGGGTTAAAAAAGGCAATCTTCTTTCTTTTGCGGTGATGGGTTTAATGGATTTCCATGGTTGGGTTATCCGTTATTAAAGAAGTGAGGGAATAATTATGGAAAAGGAAACTATTGGTATAAAATCTGTAGGGATCTTCTTACCTCAAGAAGTACGATCAATTATATCTCCTCATGGAGATGTGGTGTCAATCAGAATTGCAGAATCAGATGAGACTCCATACGAAATAGGGGCCAAGTCTATTCGGAATATGGTAGAAAAAGCGAAAATTTCATTCCAGTCTTTGGAAGACCAATATTTTTTCTTTAACGAAGAATCTTATGGGGATTATCTTTTTCAAATGCACGGTAGACAAATTATGGATAAAGTAGGGGTTAATCGCATAATTTCGTTTAATTTAATACAAGGAGGAAACTCTTCCTTGATGTTAATGAGGCTGCTAATGAATCACCTGAGAGCAAATGATGATTCTCGTTTTGGAGTTATAGGTTCTCCTCAATCTTGGGGATTTCATAGTCAAGATAGATTATTGGGTGATGCAGTTTTAGGTGATGGAGCAGCAAGTCTCTTGTTAGAGAAAGGTTATCAGAAAAATCGAATTCTTTCTATCGTCACTAAGACTATTAGCAAATACCATGATGTTATTTATAACGAAGTGGGAGGTTGGAAACTCCCTATTGCTGATAAACCTTGTAAAGAGGGGAAATTTGTCTATAAGGTTCAAAATATTTCGCATTATAAAGAAATTGAAACCCAAGTTTTTCAAATACTCGAAACCGTAATAGAACAGGCATTAAATAAAGCAAAAATATCTTGGAAAGAAATAGAAAGAGTCGTCATTCATAGTCCAACCCGATCACACCATAATCGATTTAGAAAACATTTCAATTTAAAAGAAGAACAAATTATTGACAGTGCAAAAGAGTATGGTTTCATGTGTTCGGCAGGTATTTTACTTTCAATCGATATGCTGTTAAACGAAGAAAATTTAAAGCAAGGTACTAAAGTTCTTGTTCCATCATTTGGGGTTGATGGAAACTGGGCTGCGGCTGTTATAGAGATCTAGGATAGGAAGGAGTAGAAATCATGGAAGAGGAAATTGGAATTGCTGGAATTGGTGTTTCATTACCAGAAAATTTAGTAAGTACTTGGGATGTATTAGCACCTGCCGCTAAAATTAGAGAAACATTAAAGGAAAGACTTGGATGTAATTTTGTACCTCTGGCTACAGAGAATGAGAATCCTATGTTATTTTCTCTTAGAGCTGCAAAAGAAGCTATAAATGAGGCTTCAATCATTCCTGAAGAAATTGATTTTATAATTGCGAACAGCCTCTCTAGTGATTATGAAAAATGGCAAAGCTCTGCTTTCATTGCTGATCAACTTGGGTGTATCAATGCTAGTACAATTGATGTTTATGGTGGTTGTAATACAACTGGTGCTGCTTATCATATGGCAATAGATATGATCAAGGCAGACGATGAGATTAATACTGTCTTAATTGCTCTAACAGAACATTTAGGTGGTGGAACTTTCCCCCAATTTATAGGAGATGGTGCATGTTCACTAGTCATTAAACGAAATTCGCCAGATTTAATTTCACTCGAATATATTAATTTAAATGAAACAATGCCAAGTTTGGGAGTGATGAGAGAAGGTGGGGTCATTATGCCATTCTCTGAAAAAACATCTTTCGATGGAGGATGGGAGGAACAAGTAGACTTTAATATTGAAAAATATAAAACTGAATTAAAACCAATTTTCTCTCAAATTTCTACTAGACCAATTTTAGAATTGTGCAAGAAGGCGAATATTAATGTCAATCAATTAGATATGTTATTTGTTGTTCATCAGCAAGCCCACTACCATCTCTCAATTGCTAATTTGCTTGGTTTACCAGCTACTAAAATTCCTATTCATTATATCGAGAATCTTGGTCATATTAGTGGTTTTGACGTTTTTATATCTCTTAAGTGGGCTATGCAAGATAAATTAGTGAAAAAAGGGGATCTTTTGGGAATGATGGTAATGGGTTTGGGAGAATGGCATGCTTTTCTAATACGTTACTAATTTTACAATAGCTTATTAGAGAAAGGATGGGAAATAATGAATGTGCCTGTAGGTGTTTTAGGAGTTTCAGTGTATTTACCTCCTAGAAAAAGTGTAAGTGATTTAGTGGAAATAGGTCAATTAACATTAAAAAAGTTTAATAAAATTGGTGTTCAGTCGGTTCCAGTAGCAGAGACTGAAATTGGTAGTGATTTAGCTATTAACGCGTCCAGAGATTTGCTAAATAAAACTAAAGTTGATTCGTTAGATATTGATATTCTAATATATGTGGGCAGCGCTATGAATGATTATCAAGTCTGGTTACCTTCTGCTAGGGTTTGTGATGAGCTGAATTTGAAAAATGCATTCGCATTCGATTTAAATATGGGATGTGGAAGTTATCAAACCGCTATAAAGTTTGTTGCCGAAACCCTTAAGAATAGTGGGAAATGGAAAACAGCGTTATTAGTATCCGGTGATAATTTTGGTCACCTAACAACCAATAGGGAAACGAACGAAGTCATACTGGGCGATGCTGGAGCAGCGATGCTTTTACAAAAAGGACATGAACGTAATATGTTTTTCGGTTACGACGCAATAACTAAAGGTTATTATCATGACTTAACATTTTATACTGGCTTTACCCCCGCTGCTAAGAAGTTTGTAGACAGTAACAGTAATGTCAAAGAAAATCTTTGGACATTCGCGCGTGGTGAAAAATTACAAGATTTGATGAAAGAGAATATCTCAAATTATCTCAATATAGCCAAAAACGTTCTTGATGAACAAGGTCTTGCATTAAGTGACATTTCTTATGTAATAGTTCCTTCTGGAAGATTAGACCTTATGGAAAAAATAGTGAAAGAATTAGGGATTCCGATTGAAAAAACTAATATACCTTTTCTTGCCGATATAGGAGATTGTGCGGCATCTGGGTTTGTTATAGATATTCAAAATATATTAGAGCATTATCAACCAAAAGCTGGGGAATTCACATTGTGTATAGGAGCGGGGCTAGGAATATCATGGGTGGCATCAATTATTAAACATTAAGAGAGGAAATGAAGTGTTGTATGACAAAACAAAATTCTGCAAGGATTATTGGAACGGGTGCTTATGTACCTAGTAAAGTATTAACAAATCGTGACTTAGAAAAGCTTATGGATACTAGTGATGAATGGATACAAGAGAAGTACGGTATAAAAGAACGCCGTATAGTATCAGAAGACCAAGAACAAAATATCTCAGACCTTTCATACAATTCGGCAATAAAAGCGTTAGAGTCAGCAAAAATACATGCTGAGGAATTAGATTTAATCATAATTGCTTCTATATACTCTGATATTAGAAGCCCTGCAACAGCGTGTATATTACAGGGGAAACTGGGTGCTAAAAATGCTGTGGCATTTGATATGAATATCGGAGGTTGTCCAAATGCTGTCTTTGCTATGACTACCGCACTGAAATTTTTAGATGGAGTTCGTTTTAAGAGAGCTCTTGTGGTATGCACAGAAATTTATTCTAGATTTATAGATTGGTCTTATCGAAATACAGCTTGCTTCCTTGGAGACGGTTCTGGAGCGGTAATTTTGGAATCTTGTCCAAAAGAAGAAGGGGTACTTGCTTATAACCTATATACAGATGGTACAAAATATAACAAGGCATGGTGGCCTGGAGGAGGAACTGTAGATGTTCTCCCTAATCAAAAAACTCCACACATAGAAGGAAAAGACGTATGGGAGTTTGGAAACACAGCTACACCAAATGTCATAATTGAAACAGTATCTGATGCTGGTTTAGAGATGAAAGAAATAGATTTCGTTATTTTCCATCAAGCCAATGTAAACATCATAAACAATGTTATGGATAGGATTGGATTACCTAGAGAACGTACGTATATGAATAACTACAAATACGGTAATACTGGTGGTGCTTCCTCTCTAATTGCACTAGATGAAGCCATTCATTTAGGGAAAATAAAAAGAGGAGACAAATTAGCAATATGTTCTTACGGTGCAGGGTTGGCATGGGGATCAATGGTATTGAACTATTGATGTTAAAATTTATAAGAAAAGGTGATTATCATTATAAAAGTAAATGGACTTTCAAAAGTTTTTAAAAATGGAAAAGGTATTTATGATCTTTCATTTGAAGTTGCAAAAGGCGAAGTATTTGGTTACTTAGGACCGAATGGTGCTGGGAAGTCCACCACAATTCGAAATTTAATGGGTTTTACTAAACCTACATCTGGCAAATCTTTAATTGCAGGTCTTGATTGTTGGGTTCAATCTCCTGAAATTCAAAAAAATGTAGGTTATTTACCTGGCGAAATATCTTTCATAGACGAAATGAACGGCGTACAATTCCTTAATCTAATTGGTGGAATGCAGGGATTAAAGGATACAAATAGAAGAGATGAACTTATTAATCGTTTACAATTTGATGTTAAGACTCCCATTCGAAAAATGTCCAAAGGAATGAAACAAAAAGTAGGTATAGTAGCTGCCTTTATGCATCAGCCTCAGGTTTTAATATTAGATGAGCCCACTTCAGGTTTAGATCCATTGATGCAACAGCTCTTCATAGAACTTATTTTAGAAGAAAAACAAAGAGGCACTACTATCTTAATGTCTTCCCATATGTTTCAGGAAGTTGAGAGAACATGTGACAGAGTGGCCATAATAAAGGATGGAAAGCTACTAACTGTAGAAAATGTACATGATTTAAGAGCTAGACAGCGCAAAATTATTGAGGTGACCGTTGAGTCAAGAGAACAGCTCCATAGGCTAGAGCAGTCAGGCTTAAATATTGAGGGATCCAAAGATAATACAGCATTTATTGTTGTTCAAGGGGATTATAATGATTTTGTAAAAGCATTGGTACCTTTTAATATTACTAATATTCAAATTAGAACGATGGATTTAGAGGATATATTTATGCATTACTATGATCGTAACGAGGTCATAGCCGACAAAAAAGATAAAGAGGTGTTCACTCAATGAATATGTTTCTCTTTAAAGCGAATTTAAGATCACAATCTAAGAATTTCTTCAGTTATGCAGTGGGTTCTTTATTTTATCTATGGATTTTAATTTGGGTTTTTCCTAGTATTGTATCAACAGAAGGCGTGAACAAACTAATTAAGTCAATGCCAGAAAGTCTTTTAAAGGCAACTGGATTGAGCGGTGGTATCCAAGAACTCAATAGTTATTTAGCAGGAGAATATTACGGTTTAGTCTTCTTACTTTTATTAATGATTTTTAGCGTAGTGGTCTCTACCCAGCTGGTAGCTCATCATGTTGATAAAGGATCGATGGCCTATTTACTCACGACACCAGTATCTCGTACTAAAATAGCTTTAACTCAAGCTATTACTCTTGTGTTGGGTCTGTTTATAGTAATCTTAGTTACTTATGTAGGTGGATTAGTTGGAGTATATTGGTTGTTAGATGATTATGAAATAAATCATGGGTTATTTCTTAAAATGAATTTAGTAGGAGGACTATTATTTTTAGTCGTTTGTTCTTACACATTTTTCTTTTCTTGTTTATTCAATGATGAAAAACAATCATTAGGAGCGTCAGCAGGTTTGACAATTTTCTTTTATGGATTGGATATGGTTGGGAAGTTAAGTGATGATTTTGAAGTATTAAGAAATTTTTCTGTATTTAATTTATTCAGACCACAAGAGATAGTTTCTGGAAATTATGAGGTGGGAATAGTTTCTATAATATTGTTCTCAGTAGCTGTTTTAATATTTGCAATATCGATTATTGTGTTTAAAAAACGTGATCTACCATTATAAAATAATTTAACAGAAGGTGGTTCCCTTATGAAATATTCGATTTTTTCCCTTGTTGATCATTATGATGACAGCCCAGTTGGCATAAAACAACAATATAAGGAAGTCCAAGAACAAATTGAATTAGCAGATAGCTTAAATTTTGATACTTTTTGGTTAGCGGAACATCATTTTCAAAATGAACATGGAAGTATAGCTTCACCTGCAGTTTTCTTATCGTCAGTTTCAAGAACTACTAGCAATATTGGTCTTGGTACTGCGGTGTCCGTTCTCCCGTTACATAATCCGATTCGTGTTGCTGAAGATTTTGCTATGTTGGATATTATTTCTAACGGGAGAATGAAGTTTGCAGTAGGTAGTGGATATCTACCACATGAATTCGAGGGGTTTAATATAGAGTTTGAAGATCGTGTTAAAATGCTAGATGAAAGTTCTGAATTAATTTTTCAGTTATGGTCACAAAAGCACGTGACTTTTCAAGGGGAATATCATCAATTTGATGGCGGATTAAACGTAAGGCCTGTTCAGAAATTGAAAAAACCTTTAATGGCTACAATCCGCAATGAGGCAATTCAAGCTATGGCTAGACAAGGTATACCTATTTTCATGTCTGCTCTTTCCGTAAGAAAAATAGATGAGGTTAAACAAATGGTTGAAGGGTATCACGATACTTATGATAAAAGTAAATACCCAAAAGAAGATAGACACGTGGCTTATTGCTTAAACCTTGTACTTGATCAAGACGAGGAATTTGCTAAACAACGGGGAATAAAAGCACTTCAAAAACTATTTAATAATAGAGGTATAAAACGAACGCCTGAAAATTTCATGGAGTCAGGTCTTTGTTTTTTTGGAACACCTGAACAAGCAAGTAGAATAATGACATCGTATATTGAAAGTGGTATCACAGAACTCGTTTTATCAGTCGGTTTTGGAGGGATTGAACATGAATATGCTTGTCGCACCATGGAACTATTTGCAAAAGAAGTTTTACCTCAATTGAAAAAAATTGAACGACCTGGTTTATATGTATAATTTGCAAAGAGAAATTAGAGGGAGAGTTTTTTCATGAGTGAAAAACAAACAGTAAATAATGTAGGTATATTAGCTACAGGGAAGTACTTACCTGAACATGTTATGACAAATGCGGATTTGGAAAAAATAATTGACACTTCAGATGAATGGATAGTCAATAAACTTGGGATTCATGAAAGGAGATTTGCGACGAGTGATGAGGTAACCTCCGATTTAGGTGTTAATGCGATTATGGATGCTGTGAATAGAGCAGGTATTTCTTTTGATGATATCGATTTGCTTATTTCGGGTTCTAATACGCCCGATCATCAAAGTCCCCAATTAGCTACGATGATTATGAGAAAGCTGGGAATGAAAAATACACCTGGTTTTGATGTTCGCTCGGGAGGATGCTCTAGTGGGGTTTTTTCTTTATCTGTGGGTGCAAAGTTTATAAGTGATGGAACGTATAAAACTGTCGCAGTTGTAATACCTGAAATTAATTCTAAAGTAGTTACATGGAAAGACCGTACTACGAGTGTAATTTTAGGAGATGGAGCAGGATGTTATATTCTAAGAGCTACAAAAAGGAATACAGGTATTCTTCATACTGAACTAGGTAGTGATCCGTCTGGTTATTTTGCGGCGTATGTTCCAGCAGGGGGAAATGCCTTACCTCTTACTAAAGAAAATATTGATGAAGGTCTACAATATTTTCATATGAATGGACCAGATGTTTATAGATTTGGGACAGAGATTATTCCGAAACTTGCTTTAAGGTTGACAAGTAAAACAGAAATACCGATTGAGGGAGTAGACTTATTTCTTACCCATCAAGCAAATATAAATATTATACGAAAAGGATTAGAGGATGTGGGTGTTCCTTTTGAAAAAGCGTTGCTAAATCTAGACCGCTATGGAAATATGGCAGGTGCAAATCTACCGGTAGCATTAACAGAAGCTGTAGATGATGGCATATTAACTCCTGGTAAAATAATATATTTAATTGTTTTTGGAGCTGGTTTGTCGTATGGGGCTATGGCGATACGTTGGTGTGGACCTGAAGATTTTATTTAGGAGGATAATTGTGGAACATATAGGGATTTCGGGTATCAGTACTTATATACCTGAAAAAAGATATAATACATGTAAATTGATTGAATCTGGTTATATTCAAGAAATAGTGTTTAATAAAATTGGTGTAACAGAAGTACCTGTTGGTCAACTCGAAGACACACCTACGGAAATGGCAATCAGAGCTGCTATCAAGCTAATGGATCAACTAGATGTTGAGTCAGATGATATTGATATAATTGTATATGTAGGAGCAACTCCCCCGGATTATCTTCTATGGTCGCCAGCGGCCAAAGTGGCTGATGCACTAAACATTAAAAATGCTTTTTGTTTTGAAATGCAACTGGGTTGCGGGGGAGTTCAAGCAGCTATTCAAGCGATAAAAGCAATGATGTTAGGTGGGAATCAATGGAATAAGGCTTTAATTGTAGCAGCTGACATGTGGGATGCTTACACTAAAGAGAGATCAGGAGCTGGGCTAATTTTCGGAGATTCTGCAGCAGCAACCTTATTAGAAAAGGGTAAAGATGTATCACATCGACTAGTTAGCTTCAATGGATTTACAGATGGTCAATTTCATTCATTAGGACATCTAACTGATGGAACAGCATATACAAAGAATTTAAGTAATCAATATCCTAATTTACCAGATGGTCAATATTCTATAATTAATAAAAGTAAGATCCCAGCATTAAATAAACTGAATATTAAAAATTATAAAAAAGTAACTGAAAATGTATTAATAGATAGTGGATGGGAATTGCGTGATATTAAGTATTTAATTCTTCCTTCAGGTAGGATAGACTTAATGAAGAAGATCGCTTCCGAATTTTCATTTCTCCATGAAAGTACAAATATTCCTTTCTTATCTAAACAAGGTGACCTTGGAGCACCAGGTTTGTTAGTCGACTTAGATAACTTAGCGCGAACCCATTCCTTACAAAAAGGTGATAAAATCTTGGCATTGTCTGCGGGTGTAGGAATTACATGGATGGCTTTAACAATTCAGGTGTAGATTGTATCGTGAGGAGGCGTAGATAAATTCTGTGTTTTTAAATAATTTACGCAGTTAACTTTAATTGTTATTGAATTCGGTGATGGCTGTTAAAGGTGATGTTAATTTTCATTGTTGATTTAAGGTGAAAAAACAGAGTTGGATCTGCGAATGTGTAGAACCAACGCTGTTTTTCTTGTGACATTTCAAGTGTCGAATTCTCAAATAATCCCCCCAATACTTATTTATCTACTCCACTAACTTTATCAATAAGTTTTCCATCATCCATTCTGCCATAATATATCAGTTCAGGTGTATTCAATTTTTTGAGATGGTTGGAGGTTATTAATTGAACATCCCAAATCTCCAAATCTTTGTTATCCAATTTAGAATATTCGTAATGTTTGGTTGTTCCATTACAAAATTCAGGAAATTGATATCCTTCTTCTATTGCTATATCAATTGCAATTTGTTCCGCTTTCGAAGCAAGCAACTAATAAGAAAACAAGAAATAATTATCATTATACATATAAAGTGATTCTATTTGATTTTTCTGAATTTATAAAATCATATGTATATACATAGGCATTAAACGCTCGCCAAGCATCAGTACTAGAATCGTAAATGGTTGTAATTTATGACCAATTCCTTTTTCCAATTTTGTTTTTTTAATACGTCCGAGCTCAAGTAATCAAAAAAATATTTTTTGTTCGGTCACGTGTTACTAACATACAATTTTGTTCGAGACTAATCACTCGAAAATATAATTTTCAACCAGTTTTACGATACTTACGTCCGGCATTATGGCGATTGTCTTTCCCGCAGAATCAATGGAAAGTGCGATTCGCAAGTTGGTTTCAGTTCTTCCAACACAAGGATTTCTAACAGCGACAACGGATCGTGGAAAAGAATTTAGCTGCTATAAAACGTTAGAAAAAGAGCCGAAAATCCCGTTCTACTTCGCAGATCCTTACGCCCCCTGGCAGTGAGGATCTAATGAAAATGGGAATGGTTTATTACGAGAATTCTTTCCGAAGAAAATGGACTTAGGGCAAGTAACTATGAACTCGTCTGCAGTTTTCCACCCTAAGCATTTTCTTGGTCGATTGTTAATCAAGATAAGTGCTTCTATTAATTCGTTTTCACATTTCAACAATTTCTTCGAATAATTCTAATTCCACTTGAGCAAGAGCCGATAAGACTTTATTTCGCAAGTAAATAGGGTTACGTGGGAAGTACCTTCATCTTCTATGCAGATTCACGAAAGCTTAATCCAAGAAGCATACACTCGATAAACTTCTAACTAGTAATTTGATTTTTAAGAGCGAGTTTCAGTTAATGTTTTTCACAATCCTTAAAACGAAAGCGTTGGTGGTCATCTGTTTTCATCCATTTTCACTTTGAATTTACTAAAACGAACCACTTATTTGGCATCACAATGCTCACAACGTAGCCTATCCTTTGTTTTCTTTTAATTCACTACTTGAAAGATAAATTCTTAATTACATTGTGGAATAGTTGTTCGCATTTTTCGAATATCAACAGTTTTAATTAACATAGCTTAAAATTAAGATACGTTAAATTGTGTAAATAAGAATCGATTGCTAGTATGCTAGCGTTATAGATCAATGCTACCAATTGGGAATTAATGGTTGGTTATATGGCGTTCTCTCCATTCGTTATAGGTTGTTCATATGCTACGGACTTTGGAGAGGTGCCTGTTTTTATTTTTAGGAAGTCTTTGAAACCACTGTCTACTTAAAAGGGGGTAATATCAAATATAAATTATTTCGTTCTATTTTATTTAAATGTATCATATTTTTTCGATATGTGTATTATTTAGTTACCTGCTGGTAAAGCTTAAAAACGAGGTTTTCGTCGTCTGTAACTTAGTGCTGGTCTGCTATTTGAAAGGTAGCTTATCATGAAGGATTATTTGCTTATAGATGTTTATTTATATTGGTTATTTCCTCTGTAGTTACGTACAGAAACTAGTCAAGAAATGTCTTTTTTGGAATTTGTAAATTGGTTTTCGTTTGTATTTGAGACGTACCGAGCGAACATTTGAAATCAATTTTTACGATTGATTCCTTTGTACAAATGTCTTTGAACAATTTCTTACGGTTTAGTTACATCTTATCTTTTTAATAATAAGTAAATAATGATATCGGTTCAAACTAAATCAAGGGTGGGATTTCGCTAATGCCAAAAGTTCAAGCAAACGGTATTTCAATTAATTATGAAATTAGAGGTGAAGGGGAGCCTTTATTATTGCTACATGG
The DNA here is from genome assembly GCF_055456015.2 of Viridibacillus sp. d25.2. Classification (NCBI taxonomy): domain Bacteria; kingdom Bacillati; phylum Bacillota; class Bacilli; order Caryophanales; family Caryophanaceae; genus Viridibacillus; species Viridibacillus sp. d25.2. Next base: position 2,092,511 of record NZ_CM196652.1, read on the forward strand.
ACTAGGTGCGAGTTGGAAAATGTGGTTACCACAAATTAATAGTTTATCAAAGGAATATCAATTAATTATGATGGATATGCGAGGTCATGGTGAATCTTCAAGATATTTTCCTAATGGACAATATGACACTAGATTGCTAGCAGAGGATGTAAAATGTTTTTTGGATACTTTGGAGATTTCAAAAATTAATATTGTAGGTGTTTCTCAAGGAGCGGTTGTTGCTCAACTATTTGCAGTGAAAAATAGTAGATATATAAATAAATTAGTGTTGTCAAATGGATATAGTGAAATTCCTACAAAGCTATCTGGTGTGGTTCTTAGATTTTCAAATTTGATCATGAGGTTACTTTCTTTTGAAAAAATTATTGAATTATTGTTAAAGGTTTATAAAAACGATGAATATACAAAAGAAATATTAAGAAACTCTTTTAGTTTTGATAAACAAATGTTGTTATCTGCAAAAAAACAAAAATTTGTTAACCATACTTCTGATTTGAAATTTATTTCTGTACCAACTCTAGTGATGGGGGGAGACAAAAAGGTGCTGGGAGTCGATGAACGAAAAGCGTCTCAAGTTATTTTTAATGAAATACCAAACTCTATCCTGGCTCTTTTCAAAGATGCATTTGATCCATTAAGTACTATGAAAAAAGATATTTTTAATGAAATGACTTTAGATTTTTTAAAAGGTAATGAATTAAAATATTACAAAGACGTTAGACTATATAAGCATTAAATACTTTTTGGGAAGCTATTACAGCAAAAACACTGAATTCTTTCTTTTTATTAAACGACCAGGCAAAAACGTTATTGGTTCAATTACGTTGTGTAGTAAATAGTTAAAAGAAGAAATCGATGATTTTATTGAGCGGAATCCTAATAAGTATAGCAAACCGATATTTCAAATTCAGTTCTTACGGTATTTGATTATTCAAGGAATCTAATTGCTACCTAATAAAGTAAAGAAAGGAAGGGTGTACAGTCACACGCATAGGTCACTGTCTCTTTTTAGTTAAGCAACCTGTCACCGACTTATGAACTGCGAACTTAAACATGGATAGTTTAATAAAAGCTACCAAGCTCCTATGCAGTTTAAGCTGCAATTAAATGACTTCGGTATTGTGCGAGGGCACTGAAAAAGTCTAGATAGTTATCTTTGCGAGGGATTTGACGATGCAATCGTCGAATCGCTTTTTTCATTTATAAGTATTAAGCTCGACAACGGACGTAATGCGATTTCTCTAGTTCGTATGTTTAAATATCTCTTATTAAATCGATTTTCAATCTATCAGATGTTGATGTATTCGAGCTCTCAAAATACGACATGTCGTTTAAATATTTCTTAGATATGGCGCCGGAAGATCCAGTGATTGATTCGAGTTCTTTGACTAAATTCCGTAGAATTTGTCTTAAGGACTCAAGCTTGTTAGAACTGCTTATCGAGAAATCCGTTGAAATCGCATTCGAAAAGAACCTCATTAAAAGTAAATCAATTATTGTCGTATTGTCGACGCCACATATACAAAAGCATGTTTAAGCCAAAAATCACCGAAAGAATTCCTACAAGTAAAATCTAAACACGTTCGAAAAGCCATGTATCAATTTGATGAATCGATGAAGGACGAGTTCCCAACGAAGAATATATCTAATGAAGTAGAGTCGGAAATCGCTTAAAAAAGAATGAATTCGAATTTAATAAAGATGCAGAGATGTTCGTTTGTCCAACATGTCATTTTGCAATTCGTAAAGTACGTATAGGTAAGAAAAATCAAGGTGCAAATCAACAAACTGTTTATTATTTTGACATTGAAAAGTGGAAAGTCTGTCCATTGAGTGATGGGTGTTACAAAAACGGGGCGAAGAGTAAAACGTATGCGTTACCTAAACGATTTCCTTTTCTGGACATCTTGTTTTAATCCCATTTTTCTAGTGAATACAAAATTCTGTGTGTGATAGAATCCTTGAGCTGAATGTAATAGTGCTTCTAGCTGAATGTTTCCTTCCAAAGTCTTTGCGAGCTTATCAAGTGTACGATATGCAATATTCATTGTTAAGTTCATAGATAGATTTTAAGCGACTATTTCACGTGTTGCTACATCTTTTACACATAATAAATAAGCAGGTTGACCATTACTATAGTACAAATAATTAATATCTGTCAGGAGTACTTTGCGTGGCTCATCCTGTTTAAATTGTCTCTGTAAATTGATTAGCCAGGGTAGTGTGTTCTTTTGTAGCTTTCACCAACTTACGATATGGTTGAGCTTTTCGTATTTTTCAAACATCTTAATCTGATACCGAAGCTACATTTGAATTTATTTTTAGTAATTGTTGTTGATTATTAAAGTTGATTTTACTCATTTTAAACTCTCCGTTCTAAATTCTTTCTTATTTTTTGTATAACGAGAATTTTACGCAGAAAAACCCAAAATAGGGTCACTTTTTTTTGTCCACTTATTCTGGGTTCAGTTCATTAAAATCGATGAAGGTTGTTTTAATTTTTTATAATGGATTATTTAGCATTTAAATCATTATTCATTCAACGAAATCAGCATTAGTAATAAAATCAGTATCCTTGTTTAACTTAAGTATATTACGTAATTTCTTACTAACTTTTTTTAGGCTTTTCTCTTCTGGAATATAAAAGAAACTTCCATCTACTCTTTTATCGGCACCTTTGATCTCTAACGTTTTTATTGATAAGTTATTTGATTTTGTATATTTTTTTTGCAGTGCATAGATCTCTTTCACTGACAGATTTGTTTCAACATTTTTCCCAAGAATATCTGCAATTTGACCAATTTTAAAAATTGTACCTGCTGAAACAGCTTGATCAATTGTTGCTTTTAAAAACTGTCTTTGTCTTTCTTCTCTAGAATAGGTAGCATTTTCAGCTCTTTTTCTCATACGTACAAAAGCAAGTGATTCTTCACCAGTTAAATGAGCAGTACCTTGTTTAAATTTAATCTTTTTTCCATTATAAATATTTTCTTCCCAAAAACCTTTTTTAATATCAATTGAAACACCGCCAAAAGCATCAACAATGTCACGAAACCCTTCAAAGTTAACTGCAATAAAGTTGTCAATTGGGATGTTAAGGAGTTTTTCAACAGTCTCTATTTGAAGTTTAGCTGCGCCATATCCTGTTATTTCACCATATGTATAAGCTGAATTCATTTTATGTATACCTGAATATTCTCCTGCATTTTCAATGTTGACTCTTGTATCCCTAGGTACAGTAACCATATTAATATCATTTGTATTCGGATCTAACGTAATTATCATTTGTGTATCAGCTCGACCATCTTGTTTTTTACTAGAATAATCTTCAATTCCTAATAACAAAATAGAAATGGGATTATCATTATTAAATGAAACTTCTTCTTCTCTAAGCTCAGATTTATCACCTGTTCTTTCTATATTAACCGTAGAATTATCAAATGCATTTTTCATTTTTATAAAAATAAAACCGGCATAACTAAACACTACTAAGAGTAATAGTATACTTACTATTTTAGTTACTCTTAATATTTTCTTCTTAGATTCTTCTCTTTTTTTCGCGTTTTTCGTAATCCTCATAGTAAGTTCCTCTCTAGACTAATATTGAGCAATTCTTAAAAGTACCATCAAAAAGCACGGATTTATGCATACTATTGGTAGACCTTTTTCAAGTATATCTTTAGGTTATTTTCCTTTTAATGTATTAACAGTATATCACACTTATAGAAGGTTAAAAATCGCTTTAGCAGTCATATATCTAGCTTTAAAACAATCTTTACATTTAGTAATCACTATCTCTCTAGGAATTGTTGCAGGTGGTATTATTTTTATGTTCCTAAATATTAGCAGTAAATTATTAACATATATCTATATAATTAACTAATAATTAGGTTAAAATAAACTATTGGTAATAAAAAGTGATTACAAAAAACGGCAGTTATAGGATAATTGAATGAATTGGCTAAACATAACTCGCCCATAACAATAAACTCGCACGTTTGATGCTGTGAGAGCGAAATCTTTTGTCCCATATGAAACGTGGGAAGTAAATCCGGGATATAACTTATTAGCAAGGTTATCTAACGAATAATAGACTTTGATATTGAGCATTATATATGCTTGAATTTCAATTGACAGCGAGGATTGAGAAATGGTAAATAAAATTATTTCAAATTGGCAGCCTTATTGTAAAGAAGAAAACTGTATTGGTATCGGATCTTCAAGAAAAGTGTACCGTGTCGACGAGTTTGTAATAAAAGTACACTTACATCCTATAGGGTACAAACAATCACTAAATGAGATAGAAATATATGAATATATGAAAGCTCGTAACGCTGCAGATTTATTAGCAGAGATGGTTTATGTTAATGAGGATATTTGTATACAACGCTATTTCGAAAATTTAGAGCTAAAAGACAATCAGACATATGAGTTAGACATAGTAGAAGATAGTAGAACATCCACGAGATTTAGAGGACTATTAAGAGAACTAGATCAAAAATTTGATTGCTTTGATCTAAAGGATAGCAGTAACTTTGGCATAAATACTGAAGGGAATCTAGTGATAATCGATTTTGGTATGACCAAAAGCTTGTATGAAACAGAGTGGGTTCCATTAGCTGAGGCGGGGGAGTTGCCACAAATTTATTTTGAGAAGTGCCGAGTATGTGGTATTGAAAAAGAACTACGTATGTATGGCCAAGAAGATAAAGATAAGCGTTGCTATGCTTGCGGTAAGCAGTAGTGCAGTAGTTTATCTTTATATTGAATGAACTAGGCTGAAAAGATTGGTGACAACATAATGTAGTACACTACCAATCAGTTAGGTGACAACTTTTTAGCTTTGTAATAAAAATTATTCTAATAAAAATTGATACATTCAAATCAATTTGTTGATTTCATTAAAATAATAATCTCTTCCAGCATGATAGCTATAAGAGAGTATTTTTTTATTTATCATCCATTTTTTATATGGATTCATAAAATGTTGCTAATTTATCGGGTTTTATTTAAGAAGAAGTTTCAGCGATTATTCTTTAATTTTTTGTGATTTTTCATATGGAATCCACAGAAGACACAATGCCATTTTTCTTCTCACTTAGTCGAAATTATGCTAATATCATGCACACTATATGAGCTTGGACTAAGGACCTTTTCACCATGAGGAAAGATGCTGAATATACAAAAGGTATCTATAATATCCAAAATGCGGATAATTTTTGCTAGTGATAAAATCAATGAATTATGCGTTTGAAAAGATGTAAAGGTTTTGGAAAGGTTTATAGAATAATAATCTATAAAGAAAGGCAAGTTGCTCTTAGTTAAGAAAATTATTGAAGGGTGAGGGGAATTATGGGTTCAAGAATAATGCACTTGGTTATAGCTAATAGAATTGCAGAGTGTCTGTCGATAGAAGATAAAACACCATTTATACTTGGGGGTATTGCTCCAGATGCTGTTTCACCTAAAGACTTATCACATTTCTTTAAAGGTGATGTACAAAATTATTCAAGAAGAATTGATTATAAAGGATTTTTACATAAATATAGTTCGCAAGTAGAAAGTCATTATATATTGGGGTATTTTACACATTTAATCTCTGATGATATATGGCTGAACGGTTTTTATCTTCCCTGGTTGAAAAACAGAATGGAAGCTAATAAAGAAGTATTTAATTTATACCATAATGATTTCCAATTACTGAATGGTAAATTATTGGAATACTATGATTTTACAGACGAATTGAGAAAAATACTAAGTTTTCCTCTTCCTACAATCTTTGATTTGCAAGAGGTTAAGTCCACAGATGTTGAAAAGTTCGTTCCTTATGTATTAGGCGATATGGAATACGATAAGGAAGTTATAAATGAAAAACTTAACGTATTTACGTTTGATCAGATAGTTGGTTATATAGAGACATCAGTTGATAAGGGGTTATTGAATATAAAATCTATAATTAGTTAATTACAATAAATATTTAATGAAATTATCAACAACTATTAATGTAGAGAGCGTAAAATATCTTGTGTAAATGAATAAATAGAAAAAGGAAGACCTTTTCTTGTAGAATTAAGTCACCACAACACAATTCACAGAAAAGAGGTCTTCCCTATGAATAAGTTTACAACAGATATTGTCCAAGCTCTAGTAAAAAAAGAAGATATTAAGGAAGTTTTTCGCACGCACCTAGAATCGGCCGTAAACGCGCTCTTAGCGAGCGAATTGACATGTTTCTTAGACTACGAAAAGTATGACCGTATTGGCTTCAACTCTGGCAACTCTAGAAATGGCGCCTATTCACGGACGCTTCACACAGAATTTGGTGATCTTCAAATTGCCATTCCACGTGATCGCAACGGTGAATTTAGACAACAGACTGTGGCTCCATATAAGCGTTCAAATGATACGCTCGAATCGTTTGTCATTCATATGTTCCAAAAAGGTGTAACGATGACGGAAATCTCTGATTTAATTGAGAAAATGTATGGTCATCATTACACGCCACAAACGATTTCGAATATGACGAAAGCGATGTCTGAACAGGTAGAAGCTTTCCAAGCTCGAGCTCTCTCTGCACGTTATGCGTGCGTTTATTTGGACGCGACATATATCGCTCTAAAACGTGAAACAGTCGCAAAAGAAGCCGTCTATATTGCCGTTGGTATTCGTGAAGATGGTTCTAAAGAAGTCTTAGCTTACACAATCGCACCAAATGAATCAGCTAGAGTTTGGAAAGAACTTTTGGAAGATATCAGAGATCGTGGCACAGAAGAAATATTATTATTCATTTCAGATGGTTTAAAAGGTATTACTGATAGTATTTTCTCCGTCTTTCCCGAGTCAAAATATCAATCGTGTTGTGTGCATCTTGCACGTAATATTGCACATAAAGTACGTGTGACAGATCGAGCTGAAATTTGCGAGGATTTTAAGACTGTTTATCGTGCAGACAACCTCGAAATGGGGCAAAAAGCATTGCAAGAATTTGTGGAGAAATGGAAATCCATTTACCCGAAAGTAACGAAGCCATTGCTTGAAAATCCGTATATTTTCACGTTCTACAGCTTTCCAAAAGGTATCTGGCGCAGCATCTACTCCACAAACTTAATAGAATCCTTTAATAAACAAATCAAGAAATACAGCAAGCGAAAAGAGCAATTCCCAAACGAAGAATCGTTGGAACGCTTTCTTGTATCTCAGTTTGATCAGTACAATCAACGCTTCGCTACACGATGTCATTTAGGGTTCGACAAATCGCGTGCAGAGTTGGAATTAATGTTCAAATCAAAAGAATAAAAGAGCATCTACAAGAAAAGGTCACACTCATTTACACATAAATATTGACGGTCCCTTAATGTAGGCAATAAGAGAAATGAGAAGGAGTTGATATTAAGTATTGTTTTAACACATATATTCTCGAAAATAGCTTTTGGAAGTGTTTTGATTATATGGCTTATGAAGGAGAGAATCTAGTAGGGCTAATTGTTACGTGGAAAAGTAAAATACATCCGTATTGTCTGTATTTTCGATTGTACAGTAAACCGTTATCTTCTCAGAATGTAGGGCTACAATTATTGCAATATGTAAAGCAAAACGAGGTATCTGAGTTTCCTTTACAGACATCGTTATGGGAAACGTCTAGGAAGCTAATGGATTTGTATGAACAATTGAATATGAAAATTATTCGCAAAACATATATGCCTAAATTGGACTTACAGCAACATTTTAAAGCGTTGGATCAGAGCGTATACGAACTAAAAACATTAAAAGACATAGTGGATAATCATAGTCAGATGGAACAACTAACAGAACTTGTTAAGCGTAATTATGAAGAAACACATCTTGCGAATCCTGTAGCAGAAATGTCGATACAGCAGTGGCAGCAACTATATAGTGATGCCATTTTAGACGGCAGTTTCATTCTTTGTAATCCGATAAATCAAAACATTATTGCTTATTCATTTTTACATGAAGCAGAGGATGAAAAGGAATTGGAAATAGGTTGGAGCGGTGTTGATCAACTAGAGCATTTGTCTGTGCTTCAGATATTAACCTCTCATCAAATTACATATGCAAAGACCAATGATTATAAATATCTAGTAGGTGAATTTGATACGACGAGTATATATGCTTTAGAGATTTTAAAAGCATGTCCTTTTGAGCCAGGTCCAACTTGGATTACGTTTCAGGAGTGAAAGTGCAAGATTACTTTTAGTAAAACTAATACATAGAATACGGTCTTATCTCAGCATAAAATGACAGGATTTAGTTATTTGAGACTGTTATTATTCAATTAAGGAGTGAGCGATATGGGTTGGGTTGAATCATTACAGAAGGCAATCGACTATATGGAGAATCATTTAACGGAGAATATATCGATTGAAAGTATATCGAAACAAGCGAACGTTTCAGAATATCATTTTCAACGAACATTTGCGATATTAACCGATATGTCTATAGGAGAGTATCTTCGAGGAAGGCGTTTAACTCTTGCTGCACATGAGTTGGCAAATAATAACTGCAAAATAATTGATGTCGCCTACAAATATGGCTACGACACTCCCGAGGCTTTTACAAAAGCATTTCGTAGACAACATGGTGTAACACCAAGTGATGTACGAAAGAACATTGGAAAGCTGAAATCTTATAATCGCCTGGCAATCCAGGTAAGTCTGAAGGGAGCAACACCGATGGAATATAAAATTGTTGAAAGAGAAAGTTTTCAAGTTGTAGGACTCAACCGTGAATTTGCATTAAAGAATGATGAGAATCTTAAAGGCATCCCAGTATTTTGGGACGAAATCAATGCAAAGGGAACTGACGAGGTACTATTTAAGTTGAACAATGGAGAAATAACAGGTGTTCTAGGCGTTTGTGTAGATAAAAAAGATACACAATCAGAAGAAAAAATCGACTATTGGATAGCAACAGAATATGGTGGTACTCCACCCGAAGGATTTGCAAAGCTTGAAATCCCTGCATCAAAATGGGGAGTATTCGAAGTTCGTGGACCTATGCCCGATGCAATGCCAAAAGTATGGAAACAGATATTCTCAGAATGGTTCCCATCAAATAATTATGAGCATGCAGGTACACCAGAATTAGAAGTATACACTGATGATGATCCATTTAGCCCGGATTTGTATTCGGAGATATGGATTCCTTTAAAATAATTAAAGATTTTACAAGAATAACGTCTAGCAGCAGAAACGTATTTGTTTCTGCTGTTTTTTCTTTTTAAAATTTTTGTAACCAGAATGCATTTGTTAAAATATTCTATATTTATCACGAAGTATCTGCTAAAATGCAAGTAATGCGGGGGGGAGTCGGGGAGTTTATTAAGGATGACTGGAAGGGTTTTGTTGATTATTTTAAAAATTAAGAAGTAACCGTGAGGAAGTGATAACAATGAATACATATTTACAAAATACCTTCCATCAAATTCAATTTACGATTAATAGTATTAAGGGGTTAATAGAAATTTTAGATGAATCAGATTTTCAAATAGCTCCCATTAAAGGAAAGCGAACTGTCGGGGAGTTAGTTAGTCATATAGCTATTTTATGCAAGGCAGATCTTCAAATAATCGAACAAGCCACAATTGAAGAAATGGATGCTTTCTATGAACGATATACAGTAAATAGTAAAAAGGAAATGCTGCAGCAATTGAATGAAGGGTATGAGGAATTAGTTTGGTTTTATGAAAATCTAACAGATACTTTTAATAGAGCAACTTCATATTGGGGAACAACTTATAGCTATTTTGAATGGTTGTTAGAGGTATTAGCTCACCTAAATCATCACCGAGCGCAATTGCATTTGTACATTATTTTACTAGGGAAAAACCCAGATGTACTATTATTTGAATGATATTTATACTTTGAACCTACCAACTTGTTTTTAATTGGAGTATGCATTCCCAGTCAGGAATAATCGTAAGGAAATTTAAGGTTCTAAATTAAAATCAAAAAGTATGTTATAAAAGAAAAAGTTATGTTGTAACGTCCCTTTTCTGATAGAATGAGGAAGAATTTAGAATAAAGAGGGAGCAAGGGCTATATGAACACGAAAAATCAAAAAAAAATTGTTATTTTTGAATATATACAAATTATGTTGGGAGCAGCGCTTGTTGGCCTAGCATTCAATATGTTCCTATTGCCTGCTAGACTTGCTGCTGGCGGTATTTCAGGGATAAGTACCATTTTATATGAACTTTTTCTATTTAATCCGGCATACGTACAGTGGTTGATAAATATTCCATTATTTATCTTAGGAATCCTAATAGTAGGTAAAGATTTTAGCTGGAAAACACTCGTTGGTACTACGTTCGTTCCACTTGTTATTTGGTTAACTCCAGGTCTCCATTTACCTATTGATAATCCCTTATTAAGTGCTATTTATGGCGGGATCATGCTAGGAGTGGGACTTGGTATTGTTTACCGTGGGAATGGTTCAACAGGAGGAACTGCTCTAATCGCTCAAATACTAAAGAAATTCACAGGATTATCAAGTGGCTTTTCACAGCTACTTGTAGATGGGTTAGTAGTCATCACTTCCGCGTTAGTATTTGACTTTGAGTTAGCATTGTATGCGATGATTTCCATCTACGTTACAAGTAAAGTAATCGATTTTGTACAGCTACAAACGTCACCAACTAAATTAGTACTGATTATTACAGATAAAGAAGAAGAAATCCAGTCTATTATTAAGCATGAAATCAATAGAGGATTGACGAAGATTAAGACACTCGGTGGCTATTCGAATCAAGAAAAAACAATGATTTTATGTGTAGTGGAACAATCAGAAGCTGTTTATTTTAAAAAGCTTTTATTAGATAGAGAGCCCAATTCTTTTGTCATTTTCTTAAATGCATCTGAAATACTTGGAAGAGGATTTTCAAAAGCAAGAATTGATGAAGAAGATGTTAAATAATCTATAATTGACAAATTTTAAAAAGCAATAAATAAATACCTCTTTATTTCGTTATTTTAAACGTCATAAAGAGGTATTTTTCTATTTACACAATGATCTATCAAATCTTCTTTTAATATTTCAATAGGGGAAAAACTGAATTTTGAACGAACTTAATAAATGTCTTTAAACCAAGTATAAGTAAAGAATCAAAAAAGTAATTAGGTCGAATAATAATAAAAGTCTGAAAAAAGTCTTGACCTTGGCATCTTAACATACTATAATTTCGTTTAATATTCTAAATATCAAATGAGCGACGACAAGAACATATTAAGCCGGGTCTCCCTGTTGACAGAGAATCAGTGGTTGGTGGAAACTGATACATAGATTTAGGTGAATTTCATTCTTAGAGCTTTTTTTATACTTCATCATAAAGTAAGGAGTATAAAAACGGATTAAACCGTTATTTAAACAAGTGGGAAACATATTTTGTTTCCAATTAGGGTGGTACCGCGTGAACAGCCACGTCCCTATCGTAAAAGATAGAGACGTGGCTTTTTTGTCTTTTTCTTTGGTATAAAGAGGAGAGGACGTAATAAATATAGATAGGATTGGTTAGCATTCAAACATCAGAGCAATGGTCATCTAAGATTGGTTTTATTTTATCCGCAGCTGGATCAGCAATAGGGGTAGGCGCAATATGGAAGCTTCCCTATGTGACTGGTATCAGTGGGGGAGGAGCATTCTTCCTTCTGTTTATTTTATTTTCTTTGTTTATTGGTTTTCCATTGTTATTAGCAGAGTTTGTTATTGGTAGAAGCACACAAAAGGAAGCGGTTAGTGCTTATCGGAGTTTAGCTCCTGATACTAATTGGCATTGGATTGGAAAGTTAGGGGTATTTACTTGTTTCCTCCTATTGTCTTTCTACAGTGTAATTGGTGGCTGGATTGTAATATATTTTGTAAAAGGTTTATTTGGTGGAATTATTAGTGAGGGCGCAGATTATGGATCCATCTTTAATGGGACGATTGGTAATCCGATGTTGGTAATTGGAGCCCAATTTGCATTTTTAGCTTTTACAGTTTTAGTTGTAGCAAAAGGAATTCAAAATGGAATTGAAAAAGTAAGTAAAATTTTGATGCCTGCATTATTTATACTATTTTTTGTTTTAATCATTCGTTCACTTACACTCGATAATGCAATGGAGGGTGTGAAATTCTTTTTAGCACCTGATTTCTCGAGTATTACATCTGAAAGTATTCTGTATGCAATGGGGCAAGCTTTCTTCTCCTTAAGTGTCGGAGTATCAGTAATGGTTACTTATAGTTCATATCTGTCAAAAAAAGAGAGTTTAATTCAACCTGCTATTTCAATCGTTTCAATGAATTTATTCATCGCATTATTAGCAGGATTAGCCATCTTCCCAGCTGTATTTTCATTAGGTTTAGAACCTGCTGAAGGACCAGGTTTGCTGTTTGTTGTATTACCAGCTGTGTTTGATCAAATTATTTTTGGAGAAGTATTCTTATTAGGGTTTTTAGCATTATTCTTATTTGCCACGCTAACTTCGGCTTTTTCTATGTTAGAAATAATTGTAGCTTCTCTTGTTAAAGGGAAAGAAGAGAAGAGAACAAAATATGCATATATTATTGGTATTTTAATTTTCGCAGTAGGAGTTCCTTCTGCATTATCGTATAGTGTTTTTGCAGACATTTTAATCTTCTCGAAGAGTATATTTGACTCAGCAGATTATTTAGTTAGTAATATTTTAATGCCACTTGGCGTATTTTTAATCTCTATTTTCGTACCACTTAAGATTAAGAAAAGTAAATTGCGTGAAGAAATATTACAGCATTCTAGCTTAGGGGCTATTGCATTTAATATTTGGTTCTTTATCATTAGGTTCATTATTCCTTTAGTAATTATCATAGTATTCCTTGATATTACTGGAATACTAGATAAAATTATTACCTTTTTTTAATATGAAGCTACTCAATTTTTAGTGCATAATAAAAGAGAACAGAAAGTGCTGAAAGTTAGCAGAGATTCTGCCTGGCTTCAGCACTTTTTTATTATATTTCAATTTAAAGAGATTAGAAAGTTAGTAGGCATTATTGCTATAAAAGATCCAAATTTTGATTGTAAAAAAATGGATAAACGTGTCCTTTCTTAAGGAAATAATGTTGGAGAAGAAGTTAGCTTATATGAACATGATACTTATATAGGCTATCAAATAGGGTACTTCTATTCGGATCATATAGAGGTGAAAAGATGATTAAATTAATTGGTTTAATGCTTATATTGTTCTTCATTGCAAATTTTATTTGGATGTTTATTTATATTTATAAAGAATCAAAGCAAAGAAAAAACTCTATTCTAAAATCAATTATTTTTATATTTTTGGATTTAATATTAGATACATTTGGCTTATATGTAGCAATCGTGTTAGGTTCACTGTTATTAGGAACAGTCTTTGTTTTTTATTCTTAATAGTTATCAATAGGTGATTATTTGAAAATCAAGATATATTAGAATTGATACTAAGAGAGTTAATAGTTGGATATCGTAGGATGAGGAATAAATATGTTTGTTTTCAAATAAGGAATTTTAAAATTAATTAAGATATCTGAAAATGTAGAGGAGTAATAGATTATGCAACAGTTGAAAGCAGTTTTAGAACTGATTAAGCTTGGAGAAAAACTGAAAATGGAATTACGTCATAGCTGGTTGTCAAATGGCCGTCAAGAAAGTGTAGCAGAGCATACTTGGCGCGTTGCCTTAATGGCAATGGCAATAGAATCTTCTCTTCCTTTAAAAGTGAATAGTGAGAAATTACTTAAAATGATTATCATCCATGACCTAGTAGAGGCGTACGCAACAGATATTCCGGCTTTTGAGACTATGAATAATTCTGAAGCAAAAGAGTTGAAAATGAAAAATGAAATTGCTGCAATAGAGAGAATCCGTGATCTTGTAGGTGGAGAGACTGGCCAATTCTTTTATAATTATTGGTTTGAGTTTGAACAAAAGAACACTTACGAAGCAAAAGTTGCGAATGCCTTAGATAAGCTGGAAGCACAAATTCAACATAATGAAGCAGATACAAGTACGTGGTTGCCGATAGAACATGAGATGACATATATGTTGGGAAAACACACAGACTTTGATCCAGTATTGACTGAATTAAAGGATTTGATTGAAGCTGAAGGTGAACAAAAGCTAAAAGAATTCGGTTTAGATACTGAAGCTCTCAAATCAAAGAAGGCTTAGACATGACAATATTAAAATAAATATTCATTAAAAGTTTATGGCTTTCCATGAGTTTGCTATAAGTTGTACTTATGGAATTGCTTATACATCATTCCTACATTCTTTTCTCTTCAAAATTTAGCATGAAAGTTCAATACATAAAAAAATATTTAAAAACTTCATTCAAATTTCACTCTTTTTTTATAGAATAGTATTGTTCTATAAAAATTTGAATGTTTTTGGAGGAAAGAAATGAATAAAGGTTTATATAATCGATTTTGGCGATGGCATTTTTATGCTGCGTTATTTATTTCACCACTGCTACTTACTTTAACACTTAGTGGAATTGGCTTTTTGTTCTATACGAATGTCGAAAATAATGTATATGATGATTACTTCTTTGGTGATAGTACATATTCTGAACAGTTAACGATTGATGAGGGAATAGCTAAAGCTAAAGAGCAAAATGAAGGGTATTCAGTATCTAAAATCATTGTTCTTGACGACCCGTATAATACACGTTTAACGATGGGGAATAAAGACGGCGATGAAAAATATGTTTTCTTAGATGAGCATAATCAAATCGTAGGAACCCAAAATGCGAAATATACATTTGCAAATATCATGCGAAATGTTCATAGCTCCTTATTTGTCGGAGGAACAGTTGTCAATTATCTAGTTGAATTAGCTGCTTGTTGGGCTATATTCCTACTAATTACAGGTGTATACATGACTTTTAAAGGGAAGGTATTGAAGAAAAAACAAAATGCTTCCACTCGTCAAAAAAATAAGAAATGGCATGCACTTGTAGGGACAATTATTACTATTCCCATGCTTGTTATCATCCTTACTGGATTACCTTGGTCGGCTTTCATGGGGAATTTCATCTATATAGCCTCACAAGAGCACCCCTCTATTGGTAATCCAGAAAAACAAGTAAACCCACCTACTTCTGATATGAGTGAAATACCGTGGGCTACTCGAAAAAATGCAGCACCGGCTTCTTCTAATGATGATCCACATGCACTTCACAAAGGTATGAATATGTCTGGGATGGATATGTCTGAAAATGATAATATGCTAAATGTCCATCAACTGATGCTAAAAGTGGAAGATGCTAATATTTCTAAACCATATTCTATTATTTACCCTGCTGATGAAGAGGGGGTATATACTGTTGCTAAAAGTAGTAACACTGGTGTAACTGGATTAGATGTTAGTCCATACGATGAAATGACATCATATTTTGATCAATATAGCGGAAAGTTAATTTCTAAAGCGGGCTATGATGACTATGGTATCTTAGCTAAGTGGTTTACTTGGGGAATTCCTTTACATGAAGGACATTTATTTGGATGGCCAAATAAGATTATCAATTTAATTGTATGTCTTGCCTTTGTTTTCGTCATTTTTTGGGGTATTAAAACTTGGCTTTCTCGTAAAAAGAAAGGTGAATTTTCTGCACCTCCTAATACTTCAAAAGGTGTATCTGTTGGATTTATTATGATTATGATTTTATTGGGCATAGTTATGCCACTCTTCGGTATCTCACTACTTCTAGTAATACTAGCAGAAACGTTCATGTTGGTAAAACAGAAGATATGAAATACGTAGATAGATTTATACTTTGAAAATTAAATAAGCAAATGCAAAACGCCACTGTGATTCAATAATTTCAGTGGCGTTTTGTTTTTTTTCTAACCTTTAGTTAAATACGATTTAAACTTTTAACGGATTGCGAAGGGGAATAGCTCAGTGTAAGTTCTACAAACGGCTGTGATAGGCCGCTCCATTTGCAAACAAATAAATTAACATATTAACATCAAAAAGCCGATTGTCCCTTAGCGTACAGGAAATCGGCTTTTTACGTTTAGAAATTCGAGTTTTGTTCGTGCTATCCGATACTGGTTTAGGTGACTTAAACTAAGCAAGATAGCTAAAATACATTTATTAACATTACTAGATATGATAAAATTGGAATGTACGTTCGATTATTGGTAGGGTGTTAAAATTTAAGGGGGAGAAACAATGAGCGAAAAAAAGTATCTACAAGTTTGGAATTTAGATAGTCTGTTCCCAGGTGGAAGTGAATCATCTCAATTACATGAACATATAAGACACTTAGAAGTCGAAATTTATGAATTTGAAGAAAAATTAAATTATTTTAATATTCCACAAGAAATAAATGAATCAATTAAAGTTGCAGCTTTAATTGATTACATAGGAGACATTCGAATCAATATATCACAAGCGGATTCTTTTATAACCTGCCTTCTTGCTGAAAATCCAAAGGATCAACATGCGATAACGTTAAGAGGAAAAACAACAGCAATAAAAACTCGTTTTGAATCTGCATTGAAAAGAGTGAAAAATACTTTAGTAAAAACTAATCAACATTTGTGGGAGAACTTACTTAATACAGATTATTTAGCAAACAACAAGTTCTTACTAAATGAATGGCGTGAAGATGGTAAAACGAGTCTTTCTGATGAAGAACAAAATTTAGTGTCAGACCTTATGGTAGATGGGTATCATGCTTGGGGGCAGTTTTATAATTCATTTGTTAGTAATATTAGGATTAAAGTTCAAATAAATGGAGAACTGAACGAATTATCAGTGGGGCAAGCTATAAACTTACGGTCACATCCTGATGAAGAAGTTCGTAAAGAATCCCATAATGCTTTAGAAGATAAGTGGAAAGAAAATGAAGAACTATTTGCGAAAATATTAAATCATATTGCAGGTTTTAGATTACAAGTTTACAAAAAGTGTGGCTTGGAAAATGTAATAGAAGAACCTTTATTGAAAAACCGTATGAAAGAGGAAACGCTTAATGCAATGTGGGCTGCGGTTAGTAAATATAAACAACCCTTTACTAATTACTTAAATCAAAAAGCAAAAATGAATGGTTATGAAAAAATGAAATCATTTAACTTTTGGGCACCTGTTATAAAAAGTGATCAAAAAATAGAATATGAAGATGCTGTTGACTTTATATTGGAGCACTTTAGTCAATTTGGAACGGAATTAGAAAGTTTCACTAGAAATGCTTTCAATGAGGGGTGGATAGAAGCAGAAGACCGTTCAAATAAGTCAGCTATTGCATTTTGTGCTGGGTTTCCGCTTTCGGGGGAATCAAGAGTTTTTTTAACATTTGACGGTACAATTACTAATGTATTAACACTAGTTCATGAATTAGGCCATGCCTTTCATAACCACGCAATGAAACCTATTAATGGAATGAATAAACAATATCCAATGAGCATTGCTGAAACTGCTTCAACGTTTTCCGAAATGATTATCTTAGATGCTGCAATGGAGAAAGCTGAATCTACTAATGAAAAATTGTTTTTACTTGATGAGAAATTAAAGCGTAGTGTCATGAATTTCATGAATATTCATTCAAGATTTTTGTTTGAGAAGAAATTTTACGAGGAACGGAAAGAGGGAATTGTTACATCATCACGCTTAAATGAAATAATGAAAGAAGCAATAGATGTAGGATATGATGGTGCTCTTGATAACGCTTCACTCCATTCATGGATATGGACACCACATTATTATATTACACAATCTCCATTCTACAATTTCCCATATACATTTGGATATTTATTTGCATTAAGTATATTTGCAATGGCAAAGGAAAAAGGTAAAGAATTTGAAAGAGAATATTTAGATTTACTTCGCGATTCAGGAAGTATGTCTACAGAAGATTTAGTGATGAAACATTTAGGAGAAGATATCACATCAGAAGCTTTTTGGATAAAAGGAATTGAATTATGCGTTAAAGATGCCGAAGAGTTTATGAGATTATCCTCTTCAAAAGGTAAGGTGTTGCAATAAGTATAAAATACTGGAGTAAATAGAATGACTTGAAATGGGATTGTTTTAGTAGTTAGTATATCAATACTAAAAGATAATGAAGTCTTAAAATATAGGAAAATAAACCAACCTCCATTGATAAGTGGAACTTTCCCGGCGCACGTTTTGAATATGGTGAAGACTTTCATTCAGCAACTTAGGGAAGTAAAAGAGGAAACATACAAAATGTAATTCGACGCAGCCAATAGAAAGTTTATTGAGATTGCTAGTAATCTTTTGCTTCTTGAGAATATAGAGAAGTACATAAAAAGTAGGAGGCATCAGATATGATACATTTAAATGACTTGGAGCCTGGCATCAGGACTTTGGTCGCCCAATTTATCGAATCGGGGAGACCTTCTGCAAGACAACAGAGCTTTCAGGAACGTCGTCAAGGGTATTTGAGTACAATTGACCTTGCCGGAGAGGCTGTACCTGTATGGAATATTTTTGACCAAACAATTGAGGGATTATCACTTCGTATATACAAATCATCAGATCAAATCAATCTTCCTATTCTGATTTATTATCATGGGGGTTGCTTTGTCAGCGGCGATTTCGAAACTCATGATCGTCAATTACGTCTGTTAGCCAATTTGAGCCAATCCCTCGTTATTGCCGTTGATTACCGATTGGCGCCGGAGCACGTTTATCCGGCAGCACACGACGATGCGGTCAAAGCTACTCACATTGTTCGCCAGTATGCCTCGGCTTGGGGTGGGAACCCGGACAACATTACACTTGCCGGTGATAGTGCAGGCGGACATCTTACCCTAATTACTTGCCTTCGACTTAAAGCCCAAGGACAATGGCTGCCCCAGCGGCAAATTCTTATATATCCAATGGTGGATGCTAGCGGTTCAAGCAACAGTTATAAAAAATATGGCGATGATTATGTGATTACCCGAGATATGTTACTAAGTGGATTTGAGACCTACTTATCTAACCTATCTTCCAATCATCCAGAAGCCAGTCCGTTATATCGAGAAGATCTTGCAGGACTTCCAGAAACCCACATTTTAACAGCAGAATTTGACCCTCTCGTTGATGAAGGCGAGATTTTGTATCGCAATTTGCTGGGAGCAGGCGTGAAAGTACAATGCCGTAGGTATCTTGGGGTAAACCACCGTTTCTTCCAATTAGCTGGTATTAGTCCAGCTGGCAGGAAAGCAATCGAGGATGTCGCATCTATTGTGAGGTAGGTGCTATTAAATCAATTAAGAAATGAAATTACTTCACAAAATATGACTAGATCTACCACCTAGCAAAGAAGAACAACAGGCAAACATAGAAGGTATACAAATTAATGAATATGAAAAAGGAACAATCCCCTTAAACAAGGGGATGTTCCGACTAAATGTTATTTTGTTTTGAAGGGATGTGTAGGGCAGTCAGGCAGTATTCTATAGATGAAACGCGAAAAGAGTTCACTTCCAATTTCTATACAGAAGAACAAGCTAATCGAACTTAAATCATCCACGTACTCTGTAACTTGTTTAGAAGATTGGATATGGGGCGTTGGGGATCTTACCATCAAAAGTACTTGTTTAACTTCTTTCAGTAGAAGTCTCCCACCTCTATAGGTGGTGAGATGAATGCGGATTTAAGCTGCTTTTCAGCGCGTGTCCAAACACCCGCTGAAAGAAGTTAAAGCCTCCGGCGGATGTCACGGAATCGGAGAGGAGTTCTTTGTGCAAGCACAAAGCCGATTCCGGACGCAATTATGCCGGGGCATAATTGATCAAAATAAATACACACAATTGGAAACAATGACGCGCAAGCTGTATTATTGCGTATTATAACTCAAACTAATAGTTCATTTAAAGGAACATAACCAATAATTTCAAAGCCCAAACCTACCCCGCGAGGTTTTACAATAACTGTTCCCATGTATGGTATTGGCCCGAAACCAAGCCCTCTTGGAAAGCTATGGGCAATGATAACGTTATTGCTACCTGCTGGGGGTGGAATTTCTAGGGCAGATTTGAGGTTATTTAGGATTCTTTGTTGTTCTGTTACGCTTGATTTGCTGCTTAAATAATATGTTTCAAGCCAGAAAGGGTCGACTTGCACGTTTTCTTTACCGAAGGCCAATTCTGCGGTTTCTCTCGTTCTACAAAATGGGCTGGCGAGGACAGGATAGTGAATAGGTATGTAAAGAGAGCGAAGTGCCTCTCCGTAGGCCATTGCTTGTCTTTTCCCTTCCTCAGAGAGATTTCTTTGAGTCGAACAATCCTGGAAGTTTATGTTTGCTTGATCTTCTCCTATTGTTGCTTCCCCGTGCCTCGCATATAGATTATATCCGCCATTACGAAGTAAAGTAAGTATTGGATTTGTTTCGAGTTTATCACCTTTTGGTGTCATCGCTTCTGCTATGGATGCTTCGTATTTGTGTGCAAGTGCTTGATTAAGGTATTGCTGTTCTGCGTATTGATGAAATAAAGCCGGGTTGTTTGCAGAGGCCATTTTTAAACTCTTGTAATGATCTACTTTTGCCAAATGGTACGACAATAAATGGTTAAGGCTTTGATTTTGTCGGTTAGTCAATGTTGTTTTCTCCTTCAAATTGAATTTCCTTGACAATCACAATCTATGTCACTCGCCCTAAAATGTACATTATGTTCGCCTATTTAATTGATAAATGCCCAAACTTCGGTACGCTTTACTGAACTATTATAATGAAACCAGTATTGTAATATAGAATGGGATATTATGACTATCTCAGTAAAAAAAATCGTATCAACGAAAATATGCTCTGGTTGCTGTTACCTCACTTATCATCATGGCTCTTGTTGCATTTTTTTCCTATGGCTTTGTCCACGGAAGCCTTGTGGTGCAAGGAGATGCCAGCGCCACATTTAATAACATTCAGTCATCAATTCTACTTAAAAGCCATAGAGAATGTTAATTTTTAATAGAATTGTCTAATGGTTCGTGATAAAGTACAAACTGCGATTATTATTGACTTTCTTAATTGAAATAGAAAGTCTATTGGAGAAATAAATAAATAACAATAAATGCGGTTAGAATTGGAGATATTATATGTTTAGTACATTAGAAGTTGGAAAACCTTACGCTATTAATGTAAAGGGGACGGAAGGTGTCATTTTAGATTATACAGAGGGGGGATTCCAACTATCTGTTATATACAATGGTATGAGTGAAGCTGAAGCAAATGACTTAAAAGAGGGGCATTATAAATTTGGAATCTGTACTATGAATGGTATTTTATTCTTTTGCAGTCAATTCGGGACTAAGATAAATATGTCAGAAGCACCTTTCCATTTTGGATTGTATAGCGATCCGAAAGGAAAAATAGAGAGTATGACGAAACCAGAAGAGTTAGTCGATGGGATGGGTATGGCATTAGATGTGCTTGGTATAGATTCGTCTAATAACATACTCAAAAGCTATCGGCGTATAGGTCTTTCAACTGAAATATCAAAAGAGGTGGTAAGAATTTGTATGAAACAAGCAAATACAAGTATGTCTAAAACAGAATTTGGTGCAACTCTAAACAAGATATTTTCACAATATTCATCAGAAGATCTATATAGAATCTCTATTGTGAAATGTGAGCAAACTAATTGAGTTCATATATAAAGTGAACTAATTGGTAGAAATGGATATTCAATCGGAATGTAAAGCCCCTATTAAACAGCGAATATCTCTATAGAAGGGGAAAGATTTGGATCCACAAACAATGAAATTGGGGGCATTGAACATTTTAGATGTCGATAATGCTGTTCAATGATGTCTAATTAGAGCCTTAATTAAATCTTATTGAACTATAGGGTGCGTTGATCCAATAAGGATTAACGCACTTTTTTTTTGAACTTATTGCACTAACGGGGAAGGTTAATTTAAAAAGTAACATTAGAAAATCTTTGGAATTTCAAAATATTATTAAAATTGTATAAAAAATTATACAATGGTAAAATTAGTAATTATGTTTTGGGAGGAGATTTAAAAATTAAAGCTATAGTTTAAAGTGAGTTTGGCTATGCAAGTGTACATTATTGTTAGAATAAAGTTAGTTTTATAGAATTTTGGGGGATCTTAAAACATGAAAAATTTAAAATTATCAAAAGTCGTAAAATGCATACTAATCATTCTTCTGTTTTTTATAACATCATTAAATGAGAAGGCTATGGGAGCTGAAAACCATAAGGAAATAGACATTTCTAAAATTGATGAATACATAAATAATGAACTAGAGCGACAAAACATACCTGGTGCTTCAATAGCGATAGTGAAAGGCGATAAAGTACAATATATCAAAGGTTATGGAATATCAGGTCCAAATGGAAAGGAAATGACCCCACAGACGCCAGTTGTCCTTGGATCTGTTAGTAAATCATTTACTGCACTAGCCATCATGCAATTAGTAGACCAAGGAATAATTCAATTGGATAATCCGGTTCAACAATATATACCTTGGTTTAGAATAGCCGATGAGGAAGCATCAAAAGAAATTACCATCCGGCATTTATTAAATCATACCAGTGGAATCTCTGAATATGATGGGCAACGTATCATTTCTGAAGGTGATCAATCGTTAAAAGAACTTGTAGAGAGTATAAGAGGACTGCGCCTTGAAAAAAAAAGTCGGTGAATCATACCAATATTCCAATCTGAATTACGCTATTTTAGGTTTAGTTATTGAAGAAGGCACAAATACTCCCTATGCAGAATATATAAAAAGAAATATTTTTAAACCACTTCATATGGTAAATAGTTATACAGATTCAAAAGAAGATAAAAACAATACGATTGCTACTGGCTATCAAACGATGTTTGGATTTAAAACACCAACAGAACAATTAAATCATGAAGCAAATGTTCCTCATGGATATCTCATTTCAAGTGCTGAAGATATGGCAAATTATATGATTGCAATATTAAATAAAGGACAATTTAAAGGTGAAAATATTTTATCAAAACAAAGTATAGATGAAATGCATCAACCATCATCTTTCATTAAGAATCATACTTATTATGCAATGGGATGGGAAGTAGAGAATGATGTAATTTCGCATAATGGTTGGACGGAAAATACATATACAAGGGTCCTTTTAGACAATGAATATGGAATTACCTTACTAATCAATTCATTCGATTATTTTAATAGTCATCGATACGATCAGATGGTGACAAATCTATACAAGTTTGTTAAACATAATGAACCTCTGAAATCCAGCGAACAGAATCCTTTTATGATTTATATCATATATGATTTAATAATTGTTGTGGCAATAGCATTTATATCTTTTTCAATTTATAAAATATTTAAACAACAAAAACGTAAAGTAAAGCCTGTCAGGTTGATAATTAATGTTGTGTCTTTTATTGTTTTTAATTTCTTACTACCATTTTTAATATTGTATTACGTAACTAGAGTTGTTCCAATTTCAACGACAACATTATTTGTTCCAGGTATTGGGCATGCTTTATTCATCATCTCAATTCCTAATCATTATTGGAGTAATTAATATTGGTAATCTAGTACGTAATAAGCTGAAAACAGATGAAAGCTCAAAAGGAAAATAAAATATTGAATATTTCAATTATGATGTTGTTGATTTAATTAACCACTAATCAAAGATGCCTATTAAATTACTTATAATAAAGCAGCATTCAGTTATTTTTGCTGAATAGCTCTTTTTCACTTTTAAATATTCAGGATTGTAATTATTCTCTTCTTAGTTGATTAAAAAGTAAACAAATAAGAAAAAAGCCCCCAAAAAAGCGTTCTACTCAAATTAAGAGTGGAGCGCTTTTTTCGTTAAAAGGTTTTAGCTTTTGTTGTTCTTTTTTTGGTAGTTGGCTTTTAATCTTAGTTTTATCCCATTGATGCCTGGAGAGCAGTTATGAAATTTGTAAAACTTCTAGGTATTGCTTTTTGTTTGTCATTTGATTATTGTATTATTTTTCGCTTCTTTCTCTTCAAATAGGTAATCCCAAATAAGTTGTGTAGTGTGAATTTTGAAATTACCAATTTAAAATGATTGTTAGTCCACAACAACCAATTTCTTTCAAATTAATTCTAATACCATCCGGTGTATATTTAGTATCGAAAGTAACTGTGATTCCTGTAGATGAGATTAATTTATCGACTTCAGTTTTATTCGAAAGTTGAGCGGCATTTATCAAATCATGTGCAAACTGATCTGACACAGCAATTTTATCTACAAGCAAATGCGCTTGCTGCATAATGGTCTGAAATTCTTTCGCAGAAGTCTTAAATTTCTGTGTATTTACAGTGGGAAATGGGCTGGTTTTTGTTGAGTCCGTCGGCATTGCTAGATGTCTAGGAATTTGAGTAGGTGAAGAATGATTTGCCATAATCCACTGTGGATATTGATTTGAATAGAGAAAATACGGATAAGGACTATAATACAACTGGGTTCCTCCTATCCAATAGTTAGTATCTTATCTTATGAGTTACAATGGCGATAGGTGTAAGAGATGATATTTAGTCTGTATCAGAAAAAAATTAGATATTATGAAAGCGCAATTGCTTTCTGCTTGGTATTCATGGTGGAGAAGAGAAAGAGTAACCGTTGGGTTTGGCTAACTCTTTATGAATGTACTCAAAATCGAGTGGTTGCCTCCCGACTCCAATGATTTCTCTGGAAACAGAAATTTTCCAATCCATTTATCATCC
Organism: Viridibacillus sp. d25.2; assembly: GCF_055456015.2. Taxonomy (NCBI): domain Bacteria; kingdom Bacillati; phylum Bacillota; class Bacilli; order Caryophanales; family Caryophanaceae; genus Viridibacillus; species Viridibacillus sp. d25.2. The sequence goes on from NZ_CM196652.1 coordinate 2,117,200, forward strand.
GTTTCCTCATCGAACGAACACATCAATCCTTTCTTTTCAGCTAATTGAATGACCTCAGGCACTTTTTGACGGGAGTTTCCAGTATATCAATCTACTTTTTGATAAGGTACTTCAACACCTTCATCGATAAATAAATGATTCGCAACATCTACATAACTCATCGTATTGCGTACCCAATAATACGACTCATCTATTTTAAAAAGTGGCACAGACAACTGATGTTCAAATGAAATCATAAATTGTGAACCCTTTTCAATCGTAAAACTTGTGCCAAGTCCATCTGCTAATTCATATCGACCCGTAATATCATCTTTATTAGTGACCGGTAAAATTACTACATGTTTTGGTGTTTCTACAGCATACTGAATTCCCATTAAGCAATTCATAATTTCTTGTTCATATTGCGGAAATACTTCTTGGTTCGTCGCTAAAACAATCACTTCTTTTGTTGATTTATTAATAAAGGCTTGTGCTGAGCAACCAATCCATCCGCCTGTATGACCTACCCACTCATCTTGAATGATAAAACCATGACTATAATGCTCAGCGGATTCTGTTGGTGTTAACATAAATTTTACAGTCTCTTTGCTAACGTACTGACCTTGCCAAAGTGCTTCTAAAAACTTTGCCACCTCTGTCACTGTTGCATAAATACCACCATCACCATAGCCATCATTATATTTTTCACTGTTGTGTAAATATTGGTCATCAATAGTCTCTCTATATTGGTGCTCCTCATAATCATACGTTTGACCTTGAGCTTGCCATTGTTTTGTAGGTTGTGTTGTTGTATGGGTAAGTTTTAATGGTTCTGCAATAAATTGTTGTAAATATGTTTCATACGAAAAGCCGCTCACTTTCTCAATAATTTTTGCAAGCAAAACATAATTCGTATTGCTATAAGACCAATGCTCATTTGGCGCATATTGTGGTTGCACCACTTCGATAAATGCTTCAATTCTTATTGTTAAATCTTCTGCAATATAATCTGGAATACCAGATGTGTGTGTAAGTAATTGTGCAACTGTTACTTCTGTAAAATGTGGTACGTTAAACCAATTTGTAATTTTATCTTCTAACTGTAAATGTCCTTTTTCGATTAGCTGGAACGTCATTACCGCTGTAAACATTTTACTTAATGATGCCAGATTAAATTGCGTATTTTTGTTAATAAGGTGCTTCTTCTCGAGTTCTTGATGACCATGATAATACTGCTTGATTTGGCCATTTTTTTCATGATACACCGCACCGTTAAACGCGATATTTTTAAGTAAATCTTCCACTTGTTAACCCCCTAAATAATTTAGATATCTAACATATTGGGTATGAAGAAATTTTTATAATTCCTTCATCGCAAACTCCTTTAATTTTTCAACAATTCGTTCTAATTCGTCTACTTCATTTGATGAAAGTTTGCTATAAATTCTATCTGCGATTTGCTGCTCTACATAAACTTGCTTCGAAAAATACTCCAATCCATTTTCATCTAGCGATATAAATACCTCACGTCGATTTTGTAGATTAATTTCTCGTTTGATAAATTGGATCTTTTCTAATTTCGCAATTAATTGGCTAACTGCGCTAGAGCTAATATTCATTTCAATCGCAATTTCACCGACCGTAATACGTTTTGCTAAGTACACAATATCTAATACAACCGCTTGTTGTGTTGTAATGCCGTTATTTAAAAATTGCTCATAATGTTTATATATCAAACGGTTTATTGTGTATTCAGCTTCATTAATTCGCTTAACTTGTTCATATAAAGACAAAAAATCACCCACCAATATGTTAGATGTCTAATATATTATCAAGTGATTTGTCAAACGTCAATCTTGTATTTCACCTATTTGCTTTGAGCTTGTTGATTTTAAAGTAATTCAGTCAAATTTCCGGCTCATCTATATTTTAATTAAACACCTATATAAAAAGTGTCATACCATTGGGTATGTTCACTAATTATACAGAAGGTAAATTTTAGGCTGTCCTTCAGTGGTAAATATCTTCTCCCTCAGTGGGACAAATTATGTCGGTGGTGGTATATCTATAAGAAGGGAGTCACTTTGTTAATTTAATAATCCAATTTTTAATGTCCACGAGTCTATTGTAATCGGGTTTTTCATGAGTACCAGCAATTATGAGAGGAACAAGGGAATCGCTTTTGTGTAAAGAACCATGTGCTCCTCCTCCAGCATGGTCATGACTATGTTTTTCAATAAATTCAAATTGAGGCTTTGCATCTACAATAATAAATTGACCTTCATGTGAATGCAGGGCTCCATTAAGCCTTGCGAGAGCATCTGGATATTCTCCATATTCAATAAGCCCTTGATTATCAAATTTTAAATTTAAAATTGAATAATCACCATCTATCTTCCATGATTGGTTATACATATCCTTATATGAACCATTTGATGAAAATATAAACTTCTTATTCGATTGTGGAGAAGTAACATAATTTGTTTCTCCCTCTTTCCATGCAATAAAACCTATTCGCTTATCTTTTTTTAAGGTCTCTATTATTTTTGAAACCTCAATGTTTTCTTTAATTAAGTTAATGTACGCCATTCTCTCGTTTATCGCAATTGCAATTTCGCCACTTTTGTTACGTTCCCAAAAAGTATACTCTTTCAACAAATCATTTAAATCGATCAGCGAAATGTTCTGATCTTTAATAATCTTAGATTGGGCACTATCTCCATGTACAATCCAAATCACCTCTTCAATAGCTTCCTCCCAAGTCGAATAAGAATTTAGTAGCTCTTGAAGATATTGATCTGCTTTTTCAATTGGTTCTATATCCTCTGGACCATTTTTGTGTAGATGCTTGTCTGCATCTGGTAGATAGGCGAGCGTAAATGCGGGTAGTTTATTTTGTTCAATTAAAAATTTCAACTCGTTAACGGTAAACTGATTATTCAAACCTAATTTTCTCCAGATAAAATTATAACGATTATTTTGCGGGTTATATTGAGATAATGTTCCCAATGAAAGTAATAAAGGTCCGTTGATATCTATTTTTGGGGGTAGAAGTCCCATTCCTGAAATTAGTTTTGGTACATTTAATTGTTGCTGAAAACTACCACGATATAAAAGTCCATTGATAGAGGCAGATGGAATATCAACCTCTGAGAGTTCTTCGTGAATGGTCTGAACATTTTTGCTCAAATGCTCTTTGTTTAGATTAACAGTCCCATCGAGAGCAACATTTTTCACTCCAAGGTGCCATATTTCGCTCATGCCGCTCCCATAGCTAATAATGCGATTTTCATCTTTCTTAAACCAAATAAGGCCTGGGATCTTATGTTGATCAGCATAAGTACCCGTCAACAAAGTACTGTCAATCGCTACGGACATTGTAGGATAAGAGCTAATTACTTCTGGGTAGAATTGCCCGTTTTTTATTAAAAATGAAAAAGCAGGGGCTTTTCCTTCTTGAATGACTTTTTGGATGGACTGGCTCATAAGTGAGTCAACAGTGATGAGTATGACTGGTTTTTGCGTTTTATTGATACCAGTGTTGTTAATATCTTTAGTAGGCGACATTGAAAAGGCCAGAGCAATACTAGCTATCAGGAAAATGAACACTATAAAAAATACGAATATTTTATATTCCATGTTTTCACCCTTTTTTTAATAATGAACAATAGTATGTTTTATATTGAGCATAAAGATACGTCAGCGTACATCTGTTATGGAGAAAAAACAAAAGATAATAAATAGGGGAGTGGATGATTTATTTAAGATAGAAACAGAGAATAAAGAGTTTACACACCAAATATAGAACGGTGATATCAATATTAGTCGCCTATAATTTTTATATACAGTATAGAGTTGCAAAAACTAATTGAAATAGTTAAAAAATATTTTTTTGGGGTGTCTGTACATTGTGGTAGGTTTAGTCGACTTTGCAAGTGGGGAAAACTATGTATCAATCGGACTCTTCATAGCCGTTTATACTCCTGAAATGTTAATATTTCTTATAAGATGAGCAAAGATTATTTTTTATGCAATTGTCTTTGTTATGCAAAATTAGTATTTCTTCTCATGTAATTAGTATTAAGTGCATTACATTAACTCGTGACTTTTTATAAAACTCACGATAGGTTTTTTTTTTTATTTATGTTAAATTGGAAATGGATGTAAGTGTTTTGTTCTTTTTTTTACAAGTAAATTAGGAGAGAAGTAAAAAATACGTGCTTCTCAGACGCTTTTAGGCTAATCGAGATTAAAAAATAAATCTGTGGTACATAAGGGTGAGTTAAAATAATCGAGCTCGCTCAGCAAAACTAAAAATAGCTGAAAAAATCAAAGAAAAGGGGAAGTGATTAAATGTCATTGCTTAATCGGCAACAACAAGCGTACATCCAGCAGTTACTGTCAACAGTACCGGAGAGAACCATCTGGCAGCCAACACCTAGACCTTCCAAAAGAATAATGTCTAAGGAAGAACGGGTTCTCCTTGTCAAAGTGCCCTTAGTAGCCTTACTGTCAGTTACGAACTTAAATACGCAATCTGTTGAAATCCAAAATATTGAAAATAAAATTGATGAAACAAAAAACGTGAAAGTAGTGGCTGGGCTATGAAGAGAAAGTTTCGATTTCAATGGGGAGCTTTTATAATGTTAATCGTTTATGGAGGACTCTTCTTTGCTATGTTTCTCCGTATATTTTTTATTCAAGCTTCAGGACAAGTAGAGGGGCAAGCTTTGGCGGCGAAAGCGGCAGCAAAATATGAAAGGTCAAAAGTAATTACAGCTAATAGAGGCAACATTCTCGATCGGCAAGGACAAGTTATTGCAGAAGATACGATTAACTATCGGTTAGTTGCGGTAATTAGTCCAAAGGCTTCTGAAGGAACTAAAACTATTATGCATGTCGCAGATAAAGAGAAAACGGCAAAGATTTTAGCAAAATATATTCCTATTAGTGAAAAAGATATATTTGACAAATTAAACACTAAATCTAAGAATGCACAAGGAAATGAAATCCGCCAAGTAGAATTCGGTACTGCTGGTCGTAATATTAGTCATGGTGTAATGGAAAAAATTGGAAGTGAAAAGCTACCAGGTATCATTTTCATGGAAGAAACAAAGAGGTTTTATCCAAATGGTATTTTTGCATCAAACTTAGTCGGCTTAGCACTAAAGGATACTCAACAAGATGGACAATCAAAAAATATAGGAAAAATGGGCTTGGAATCCATCTATAACAAAGAGTTATCTGGTACTGATGGAAGCGTTCAATATAAAAGTGATGTCTGGGGTTATTTGCTACCTAACAGTGATAAGATGGTCAAACCCGCAAAAGATGGTGCTGATGTCTATCTAACAATTGATAAAACCATACAAAACTTTTTAGAAGATTCTATGTCTAAAGTTTATAAAAAATACAATCCTAATTCGATGGTAGCGGTCGTTGCAGATCCTAAAACAGGAGAAATTCTAGCTGTTTCGCAAAGGCCTACATATAATCCACAAGATGGTACTGGACTTGAAAATAGCTGGTTAAACCAACTGACAGAGTTGACCATTGAGCCAGGTTCTACGATGAAAACTTTTACGTTAGCAGCCGCAATCGAAGAAGGTAAATGGTTTCCGAACGCTAAGTTTCAGTCTGGTCAATACATGGTAGGAAATGTACCAATTGGAGATAGTAATGACAGACAAGGTTGGGGAACGATCACCTATTTAGAAGGAATTCAGCGCTCCTCAAACGTAGGAATGGCTCATCTTTTAAAATTAATGGGTGATGATAAATACCTTTCTTATGTAAACAAATTTGGTTTTGGTGAAAAAACAGGAATAGATTTACCAAATGAAGCTACAGGTCAAATTTTAGATAAGTATCCTATTAACCGTGTAACAACAACTTATGGACAAGGTTCTACAGTTACGCCTATTCAATTAATACAAGCTGTTTCAGCTATTGCAAACGATGGTAAAATGATGCAACCTTATGTAATTGAGAAAATTGTGAATCCAAATACGAAGGAAATTGTCAAAGAAAACAAGCCGACTATTAAAGGTGAACCAATAACTAAGAAAACGTCAAAAGAAGTTAGAAAAATTTTAGCTACTACTATTACTTCTGAAAATGGAACTGCTAAAGACTTTGCAAGTCAGGAATATAAAGTATCAGGTAAAACAGGTACTGCACAAATGCCAAACCCATCAACGGGTAAATATGATGAAGGAAAAAACCAGTATCTGTATTCATTTTTAGGTATGGCTCCGGCAGATGATCCTCAGCTAGTTATGTACATCGCTGTGGAAAAACCTAAGCTTGGAATAACAGATGTGGGCTCAGAGCCAACGTCAAAAGTGTTTAATACAGTTATGGGAAGTAGTTTAAAGTACTTAAATATTAAGCCTCAAAAAATTAAGAAAACAAAACCCAAATCAATGGAGAACTTAAAAGGTCAACTTGTTGAGGATGTTGAAAAAGAATATGAAGAAAATGGAATTGAAACGGTTATTATAGGTAATGGAGATAAAATTATTGACCAATATCCAGCAGAAAAAACAGAAGTCTTATCTAGTGGTTTTGTATTCTTGAAGACAGATGGAGATTCAATAGTACCTGATTTCACAGACTGGTCACTCCGGAACGTTTTAACGTATCAAACAATGGCTGGTGCTAATATAGAAATTCAAGGTGAAGGCTATGTACAGAAACAAAGTATTAAAGCGGGTACTATACTAAATGCAAACAGGAAAATTATTCTGAAAATGAAAAAACCAGAGGAACGTTACAAATAGTTCATGTGAATTCGCGGAGAATTTGAATAATACGGAGAGTTTTATTATTATTTGTATTTAAAGATCAAGAAAAATGCTACTCAGGATTTTTTAAGCGGCAGTAAGACATTCTAATGTTAAAATACTAAATTATTTGTAAAACCTCTCTAAGCAAACCAGTCTTTCAAATCTGTGATAGAGCAAGAACTATCAATAGATTCAATTTTTTTAGAGTGATTTTTAAATATAAACATTAGTTTAAGCTAAGCTAATATAAAAGGCATCCATCTAGCTGAGTTAGATGGATGCCTTTTATTATGATGAGTCAATGCCTTAGAATTCAATTGTAAACTATACTAGTATAACAAAATATGGGAATAATACGAGCTTTTATATGTTTAGTATCAAAGCTTTTCCTTCTCTAGCTGCTGTTTTGGATAATCGCGAAGAAAAATTCAGTCTGTCAAAATTTTAAAGTTGATAACTTAAAGTGCTGTTGGGTCCTATACTTTAGGTAAGGGAGTTACTTTGTTAAATTAATAATCCATTTTAATGTCTATGAGTCTATTGTATTCAAGTTTTTCATGACTACCCGTATAATGAGAGGAACAAGGGAATCGATTTTGTGTAAAGAACCATGTGCTCCTCCAGCATGGTTATGACTATGTTCTTCTATGAATCCAAATTGAGGCTTTGCATCTACAATAATAAATTAACCTTCTTCTTCTAAAATAAACCTTACAATTGAAGGTATTGAATCTGAAACTATTACATTAAGTTCGAATTCTTATTAATAATGCAGCAGTTATCATACTCAACTAACGGGGGAGTTTAGTTCAATAAGGTTATAAATTTTTTAGGAAGAGTAGTAGTTGAATATGGATCAATTATTTATGTCACTAAATGAAGCAGGTTTGATGCTTAAGATGCAAACAGATCAGGGAGAGGTTGATTTCATTCTTCTTGAAACCAACGATAGCGGAACAACACAATCAGTGAATGTGAATACATTCGAGATGCTTTTCGAGGATGTAAAAGGGGATTCAACCTATAAAGCCTTGTCGGGATCTCATACTTTTCAGATGGGGGATACACAATACACTATGATTGCTGAAGAAATGGGTTATCAAGAGTATTTCGACCAATGGGAAGAGCAAGGGATGTTTAAATCTTAATCAACAAACTGATGCTTAGGGAGAAAATCTTTGAGCTGTTCAGACGGCTCTTTATTCTTATTCAACTAAAGCGCAGATTAGTTGAATGAGAATAAGTTGTGGTATGCACGAAGTAAATAATTTCTGTAACACCAATACTATAAATGCAAATAATTCTATATTTATAATGGAAATAATTAGTGGTCTTCTATTTTGTATTGAATTTTAGTTTAAATTAGTATAATATTTACAAAAAAATATATATAAAGCTATGAAAAGAAGAGTAAGCATACGTACTATCTACAGAGACCTCTGGTAGCTGAAAAAGAGGGATAGGAAATGTGTTGAAACAAGGCTTGGAGCTGTGCATTGGATTTGTTTGTTGGAACAATGATGATGCAACGTATTCTCACGTTAAAGAGATAGGGTATCGCAGGTGATCTATTCACAAAGCCGTACTCGATAAGGCCTCTGCAGCAATGTAGAGATGAACTGGGGTGGCACCGCGATATGACTCGCCCCCAAGATAAATATCTTGGGGGTGAGTTTTTTATTTTGTTTTACAAAAAAATGAAATAGGAGTGGTGATTATGTCCAGATGGAAGTATCCTTTAATACTATTAGGGGGGATAGGCATTTCAAATGTAGGTTCATGGGTTTACCTAATCGCACTAAATTTAATTATTTTGAATGCAACAGGCTCCCCACTTGCAATTGCATTATTATATATACTAGGTCCAATTGCAACTATATGTTCAAATGCTTGGGCAGGTAGTTTAATTGATCGGGTAAATACACGGCGACTTATGATGGGATTAGACGTTTTCCGAGCAATATGTATTGCGTTAATTCCATTTTTACCTTCACTTATATATGTTTATGTAGCAGCGTTTATCATTAATATGGGAAGTGCTATTTTTCAACCTACATCTATGGTTTATATGACTAAACTAATACCTGAAAAAGATCGGCAACGCTTTAATGCACTACGTAGTTTTATCAACTCTTGTGGTTCACTAATAGGTCCTGCTATTGCTGGGATTTTATTTTGGATGGGTACTCCTTATACTGCCATCTATGTGAATGCAGTGGCTTTATTTTTTTCCTCACTTATAATAATGATGCTACCAAATGTTGATTCAAGATTCAAAGAGACAGAGGGGCAAAGATTTACATGGGATATGATCAAAAATGATTTTCGGGTTGTTTTTAATTTCAGTAAGGACGATACCTATATCATAAAGATATATTTATTATTTAGTGGTACTACTATATTCATGACTGCAATAGATTCCCTCGAGGCAGCATTTGCTAAAGGAGTGCTTTCAATTTCAGACACCAATTATGGATTTTTATTAAGTGTCTTTGGAGCTGGAATAATAATAGGATCAATTATTAATTCAGTATTTTCAAAACAACTTGCAGTTAATCTTTTAATAGGTATTGGTACCATTTTTACCTCAATAGGTTATATAGTACTTTATAGTTCGAGTGGCTTTTCTAGTGCTGCGCCTGGTGTATTTTTAATAGGGTTTGCTGTAACGTTTGCAAATACAGGGTATTTGACTTTCTACCAAAATCATGTTCCTGTAAGGATGATGGGGAGATTCGGAAGTATCTTTAGTGTCATTGAAGCAGGAATCATTGTTGCTTTAACGGTTTTAATAGGTTTAGCTGCTGAATTAACTTCGATCCGTCCTGTGGGGTTAATTGGTTCATTTGCCTTCTTCTTATTAGGGTTATTGGCAATGAAAGCTGTATCAGGTGCAAAACGGCAGGAATATTTTAAAAAAGGTGCTTCTTCTTTAAACAGTTAATTATAAAAAGGCTTGAACGATAAAGTAATCGGCAAGCCTTTTACTGCACCAGCATGATTCATTTAATCCAGTCCTATTCTAAGGATTGGGATTGATAAAAAAAGGAGAAATGAGGACTTCATTTCTGTAATATATGATATTTTTCAATACATTGGTAAAAAAGTTTGTGAATAAATGTACTTAAACTACCATGAAAATTAATTTCTTCAAGAAAAGAAAAATGACAATACTTAAGAAGACCCTTGCCTAATCGTTAAAAAAAGAGGAGAGCGGACATTAATAAGACTATTGTTTTCGGTAGACTATTAGTATTGACCCCACTAACCATTTTCATTCTCTGTGGTGCAGGACTATTTTGTGCTACATGGATGGCTAACAGGTGCTGTAGTAGAAAATAATTTCAAATTACCCTTTACCCTGTACTATGGTATAGGGTTTATAATTTAATGGGGTGAATTAATAAGAAGGTTACTTTAAACAGATATACCAAAGTGGAATTTTATTTTCCATCACTATATTGAATGAATATCTGAAAGAAATTGCGATACAAAGGAAGGGGAAAACGAACACCGTGAGATGTTCGTTAAAGAGTTATTGTTTTTCAGTTGCTGTATTCCCCATTGCAATTGAAATTCTATTCCAACTGTTGATTTGATTGATAATTAGAACAAGGTCAACATACTGTTTTTCGTCATAGTATTCACATACTCGCTTATATAGGTCATCTGGAACTCTTTTAGTAGGAATTAAAGTTATATGCTCAGATAATTCTAGAGCAACTTTCTCTTCAAGTGTATAAAAAGTACATTCATTCCAAGCATTTAAACAATAAATCCGCTGTTCGGTTTCACCCATCTTACGGGCATCTGATGTATGCATGTCTATGCAGAACGCACACCCATTAATTTGAGAGACTCTAATTTTGATAAGTTCCCTTGTTGCTCGATTAATTGTAGACTTCTTAGTGTATTTTTCCATATCCATCATAATTTTCATACCATCAGGTGCAACATCATAGTAGGCAACTCTTTGATTCATATGGCAAGACTCCTTTTGTTTTTAAGATAAGATAATTATAATTATATACGAACAATTGTGCCAGTTTTTAGCACTATAACATTATAATTAAATGGAATTTAAGAAAGATTTTATACAGTTTAACTAACGGAGAGAGATTGCCCAAATAGAGCGATCACTACTTGTTATTCAAAAGTCGTCAAACCTTATGTAATTAAGGTGTTTTTTCAATGCCATAGATTTGAAGCGGCAGACAAATTAAATATCGCTGCCATTTCAAATGTGGAGGCCCCGTGTTCGTTCATACATGCAAGTAATACTTTGCTTATGCCGTACTTTCGAAGTTGAAACACTAAATCATTCGATTCCCGATTAAAAATCTATTGTGGACTTCTAATAACAAGATAAAGTTTACTTAGTCACAGCTTCTATTAACTGAGTGACAAATAATTGAGATTTCAGACCTTCTAGTCCATCAATCAGTGGTTTCTCATCATTTTGAATACAGTCAATAAAATGTTGTACAGCATCTTCAAAACCTCTTTGCTTTAACGTAGTATCCCAAGGAGGAGAAAACGAAGTAGTTACGCTGCTTTTAGATGCAATTTCTAAAGTATTCATATTTTTAATACTTAAAATTGCCCCATCTGTTAATAGTTCAAGTTTTTCAAGGTTAGTGCCCGCTTTTCGATGCATGTCTGTAAAAAAAGAAACACCTTCCTTGGATTTATAAGCATGTGCGGCATAGAGAAGATAATTCTCACTACTTAGATTTACTGTTCCATGTAGTAAATCTAAATCCCCATTTGCTAACCATCTAGCTGTATCAACTACATGTAAATAATCATCTAACATAGTAAAATCATAAGAGTAAGGACCCACACTATCTGTTCTATGTTTTTCAATGCGGACTGATGCAATGTTTTGAGCTTCTTGTTTTGCTTGTACATACATAGGTGCAAAGCGTCGATTAAATCCAACCATAAGCTTTCTTCCAGATTTTTCGCTTAGTTCTACTAATTTTTCAGCTTCAGCAACAGTTGCCGCTAATGGTTTATCTACATAAACATCTATTCCTTTGGTTAAAAGGGAAGATACTACTTCAAAATGTGAGCTAGTGGAACTATGTACGAAAACAGCATCACACTCTGCAGCGAGTGTTTGTAAACTATTAAAATCTTGAATACGATATTGATTGCAAATCATTTTTCGTTTATCTTTGCTTGGTGAAAAAGCACCTACAAATGACCAATCTGTTTCTCGAGAAAGAATCGGTAAATATGCTTTTTGCGCTATACTTCCTAACCCTATCATGCCAATACGTGGTTTTTTCATCTTATCATCCTTTAAATGGAAATATTTAATAACAAAAATAGTATACAATGTTTTTGTGGTCTATACAACTAGAGTATTGTTATTTCCATTGTGGGTATGGTTTCGAAGGAATAGCTAATATTATTTAGATGTTTTATTGTACAATAGGGTGATTCTTCATTAGAAAAAATCACTTTTTTATGTCACTAGACAGGCTTATAGTTTATGTAGAAACATACTTCAACTATGGGAGTTAATTAAGGATTAAACGGGTAGTGTCTATCTAGGGCTTGTATCCATTATTGTTTTCATTGTAACTATTATTATTATGCGATTTTTAATGGCAGGAAAAGTTTCTGGTGCGACAGGAACAAGATTTTTAATGGCTGGCGTAGGAGTTTCCATTTTATTAGTGATATTTAATGAAAAAGGACGAGATGCTTATATAGTTTACTAATTGTTGGTTTTATAGCAATGGTGATACTCTTTGGTGTTTCACATATGAAATAAAGTGGTTGCTTTATTTTCATTTAAGGGAGCTGAGATATGCTTCCTTTTGTTATACAGCTAAACCAGCTAATAGTGAATTTGTGAAAGAATGTACTTAAAGTAAAGGGTGCGTTTATCCAAGAAGGATTAACGCTTTTTTTGTTGAACTTATTGTACTAAAGGAGGAGTTTAGTTGAATAAGCATACAACAGGGGATTCTACTTTGGATATTTTACAAATTTTAGATCAATGCGACAAAGGATTTAATTAGTATTCGCGTACAGTTGATTACAGTATTTGTTATACAATACATATTCTCTTTCTAAGCATAAAAAAATATTACCTCTTGCTGCTGCCATACCAAATTTAATGTATTTATTTTTTATATCCACAAATAATATATAAATAAATTATTAGTGGGGAATGAAAAAATTGAAACGAATTTTTATGATTTTATCAGTATTCGCAATTTTTATCTCGATATTTTATTTCACATTGATTACTTCTGCGGATAAAGGAAGAAAGTATTATGAGCAAGCAGGGCAGATTGTTTGGGAAATAAATACGAAAGAAAAAATTATTGCCTTGACGTTTGATGATGGCCCTCATAAAAAATACACGCCTGAGATTTTAGACTTATTTGCCAAATACAATGCAAAAGCAACCTTTTTTATTGTGGGTGAAAATGCAGAAAAGAATCCCGAAGTCGTTTTACGAATGTATGAAGAGGGGCATGAATTAGCAATTCACACATATACACATCCGTTAAAAACTAATATACCGAATTTAATGAAAGAAATAAAACAAACACATGAAACGATTTATGGTATTAGTGGTTATTCTCCGGTATTATTCAGACCTGTCGAAGGACAATACACTGATGGAATGATAGAGGCAATTGTAAAGGAAGGGTATAAAGTGGTTATGTGGTCTTGGCATCAAGATACAATGGATTGGAAAAATCCTGGTGCTAATAAAATTGTAGATACTGTGTTGAAAGGTGCAAAGGAAGGAAATATAGTTCTTTTTCATGATGGAGGTGGAAATCGAGAACAAACTATTAAAGCATTGGAAAAAATTCTACCAGAACTCAAAAGAAAGGGATATAAATTTGTAACTATTTCAGAGTTACTTAAGCTGCAAAAAGAAAATGGAAAATAAAAATACGCTACTTTTGTTAACGATGAAAAGTCAATGGCTATAGAATCAAAACAAACATTGAAAAAGAAATGGTGAAGCTATGATTAGATATGCTGTAGGAGGCATTATTAAATTGAGTGATACAATCCTGTTAGTGAAAAAAGAAAAAGTCATGGATACGGGAAAGCCGATGAAGGTTAAACCCGAATGGGATTTTCCGAAGGGGGGCATAAAAAGAGAGGACCTGGATATTCAGGAAGCTTTATTCAGGGAGCTCGATGAGGAAACCGGGACAAGAGACTTCAGGGTTATAGGTGAACTAGGCACGATAGAATTTGAATTTCCAGTTGCTATGAAAGAAAAACTACGTTTCGAACGGCAAGTCACGCATATGTTTCTCTTGGAGTTTTTTGGTGATAGGGATCAGTTACAACCAAGAACGGATGAGATTAGCGAAGTTTCGTTTGTGAAGATTGATGAAGTGGATGAACGTCTGAATCTAGCAGAGACGAAGGCGTTTTTTCAGGATAATTTGGATGGGATAAAATCAGGGATTGTTTTGAGGTAGAGAGTGGGTTATAACAAAATGAATACACTTTACATATAATAACTTTTATGGGGGTTTAGATACTACTGAGTTGTATTCCATAAAAAAAATTGGTAAAATAATAATACAAATTATGAGAGGACTGATGAATGGACGATGATTAACTAACTTATATTTTTATTTGAAATGAATAACTTCAAAATACAAAATATAGGATTAGTCTGTCTATTTTCATAAATCAGTTTACACTTTATTTGTCATGACTCAAATGGCAAAAAGAACTTATTTATATAAGTCAAAGACTAATCCTTCCAATTGTTACAAATTGGGAGGGTTTTTTATTCTCTCATAGTTAAAATTTAATTTTTTAATCTGTAATTTTAATCTAATAAGTAAAGGGGAGAGAGAAATGAGCGATTCAGACACTATTGTTACGCATGTAATACTCCGTACAAGTCGTTAATATCCATCAAACTTATACGGAGAAATTTAGTAATGATGGATGTGCCGACTTTGTATAAAAAGTAAAAAGTGTTGATATACAAAGGAGGAATTATCATGTCAATGATAAAAGTTCAAGATTTAACTTTTTCTTATCCAGGTAGCTTTGATAATATTTTTGAAGGTGTAGACTTTCAAATAGATACGGATTGGAAACTTGGATTTATTGGTAGAAACGGACGAGGTAAAACAACATTCTTTAATTTATTATTAGGGAATTATGAGTATAGTGGGAAAATCATTTCTTCGGTAGAATTTAATTATTTCCCTTATCCAGTTACGGATAAAAATAAGTATACTTATGAAATCTTTGAAGAAATCTGTCCTCAAGCAGAAGATTGGGAATATCTTCGTGAAATATCCTATCTAAATGTTGATGCCGAGGTCATGTACCGGCCATTTAAAACATTATCAAATGGAGAACAGACAAAGGTGTTGCTTGCTGCACTTTTTTTGACGGACGGTCAATTTCTATTAATTGATGAGCCGACCAACCATTTAGACACTGATGCACGAAAAATGGTCTCTGATTATCTAAGGAAGAAAAAAGGGTTTATATTAATTTCACATGATAGAACCTTTTTAGATGGATGCGTTGACCATATCTTATCTATAAATAGGGCAAATATTGAAGTCCAAAGTGGTAACTATTCTTCTTGGAAGTTAAATTTTGATAGACAGCAGGAACATGAAGAGGCAACAAACCAACGTCTACAAAAAGACATTGGGAGATTAAAACAATCTTCTAAGCGTTCATCAAGTTGGTCTAATCAAGTGGAAGCTTCCAAAAATGGGACAACGAATTCGGGTTCTAAGTTGGATAAGGGCTTTGTAGGACATAAAGCGGCAAAGATGATGAAGAGGGCAAAGAACATTGAATCAAGGCAACAAAAAGCTATTGAGGAAAAATCAAAACTGCTAAAAAATGTGGAAAAAACTGAGTCATTAAAATTAGAATCATTGGATTTTTATTCAAATGAATTGATTGTTTTGGCTGATGTGTCTGTTCAGTACGATGACCAAATAGTGAATAAGCCAATTAGCTTTAAGGTTGAAATAGGTGACCGAATTGTACTTGATGGAAAGAATGGATGCGGGAAAAGTAGTATTCTAAAACTAATTCTAGGGGATCCGATACAGCATACAGGCTCAATGAACTTAGGTTCAGGACTCATTATTTCCTATGTCCAACAAGATACTTCTCATTTGAAGGGACTATTATCGGACTTTATTGAAGAGCATGAGATTGATGAAACGTTATTTAAATCCATCCTACGTAAGATGGATTTTGACCGAATTCAATTTGAGAAAGATATATCTCATTATTCTGGTGGACAAAAGAAAAAGCTGCTTATAGCCAAAAGTTTATGTGAAAAAGCTCATTTATATATTTGGGATGAACCGTTAAATTTTATTGATATTTATTCGCGTATGCAGATCGAAGAGCTTATTCAAAGATTTAATCCCACAATGGTTATTGTTGAGCATGATCAGGCATTTCAACAAACAATCGCAACAAAAACTATATCTATGTAGTTAAATCATGAAAGAACTGAAGATATAATCAGTAAATCAGGTTATTTAACTATATGGTGATTTAGTTGAAGAATGTAGTTAAAATGATCAAATTTTTTTATGAAGACCTAAACATAAACATGTTAAAGAAGAATCCATTTTGATCAATCTTTTTTCAAAATGGATTCTTTTATTTATTGTTAAATATTGGTTTTTAAGGTGTTTTTGAAAAAACATTATTTTAAAGCAACACATAACATTAGGTTAGACACTATGGAGGGATTACCAGAGTGGGAGTTAAGGTTATTTGAAGAAAAGTAGCAAGAACATATTATGAACCAAGTTATTCTTACTTCAAATAGTAAATTTATAATCGAATAAGAGGAAGTCATTCAATACATACTAATAGACCTGATATTATAGTTTAATCAATCATTAAAATAAATTCCTTATTTAACCAAATGTGTTGATCCAAGTAGGATTAACGCTTTTTTGTTGAACTTAGTACTAAAGGGACTGCAGCATTCCTTTTTAAAGAGGCTCTGCGTCTTGAAAGAAAAAGAGCCCTCTAGTATGATGCATGAGTATCAACGATCATTGACTCATCATCAAAACTAAAGGATTTCTTTAGAAATGAGTTAACTTTATTCAACTTTTACAACTAGATCACCGAATAATTTATCACCGACATATACTTCTAACTTCCATAATCCTGATGTCGGAAACTCCAAATCAGATGGTATGTGTGTAGTAGCTCCATTATTCGGACTTATCCCGATTTTTGAATACTCCCAAACTTTTTCGGTTTTATCCATTGCTGAAGTATTAATTAATACTTTGTGTTCTTCGCCATTTTCATTGATTCCAATAACCTTAAACTTACCATTAAATTCTTCTTCTTTACCCCAAAAATGCCACATATACTTCTGGGGTTCACCTCTAACAATTGGTGAAACTTTAACGTCTCCCGCTTTTCCAGAACCAAGCAAAATACCCAATTTTCCTTCCTTACCAATGAAAACATATTCGCCCTTAGTTCCATCATTAAAAGTAGTGGGGATTACGAAGTTTGGACTAACTTCCCACTTTTCCTCAGTAACTATTTTCTTTTCTTCTGAACACCCCGTTAATATCGCTATTAACAATAAGCATCCAAAAATAATTTTTTTCATATTAGCCTCCTTTTGTCATCTTTTAGTTGTCGAAATATTCACTGTATTATAAATATAACATATTTTCCACTTTAATACTTATCTGCTCCAGTAAAAAAGGATGAGTAAACGGAAAAACATGTTGGAAATTCTAACTAGTTTTTTGTATTACGATTGAGTTCTCTTCGAACTACTGCACTTAAAGGCGTTAAGCATGTATAAGATAACGTATGATACAAATTAAGGAGCAGATGTTTCTAGTTATGATGTAGCTCCAGGTAATAAGATTATCGAACCTCAAGCACCCAGAGGAACGCTATAATTTAAGTGGTTCGTATACAGATTCAGATTATACAACAGTTTGGAATTTCACTACTGATCAAGTAACAAAAAATATAACCTTAAATAAGAAATGAGAATATTCCGAATACTTACCAAGTAAACCAGTAGTAGTGCCACAAAACTTCAAATCAGTGATAAAAGTACAACAATTAGCCATTCATCTAATCTAAGATGAATGGCTAATTGTCGTACTTTAAAATTAGTAAGAAACACTATATTTATTTTGATTCATTTGTCTGCTTTTCAAAATCACATAGATCAATCCATTTCTGAATAGACACTATAACCTCATTGAATGCCAAACCGTTTGGTGTTAACTCATATTCAACCTTTTTTATCGAAGAGTCAATTAGCTTTTTATTGATTAGGCCTGCGTTTACTAGTTCGTTTAAACGTTCTGTTAGTAAGCGGTCAGAAATTCCGGGGATCATGGTGTGAATTTCGTGATAACGTTTAGGACCTGATAACAAAGTATAAATAATCATCCCCATCCAGCGTTTTCCGATAAATTCGATTGCTTGATGGTAGCTACTACATATATGTGTACAATTCGGTTGATTCATAAAACAACCTCCCGCCTGTGAATGCATTTTCTTCTATTGTAACATATAATACTTTTTTATTGACGTATAAACTTACTAATGGTAAGATTTCGTATATCAACTTACCTTAAGTAAGTTTTAGGAGGAAACATAATGTCAACAAAAACAGAATCAAATTTATATACACTTATGCAAGACAGAAAATCAGTTCGGAAGTACGATTCTACATTTAAAATGACTCAAGAACAACTTAAGGAAATCATTAAAGAAGCGACTAGTGCGCCATCTTCAAGTAATCTACAAGCATGGAGATTACTTGTTATTCAAGATGAAGAAACGAAAAAAGAACTTCGTGCAATTGCTAACAATCAAGAACAAATTGAAACATCTTCAGCAGTTATTGCCGTTTTAGGTGATGCTGAAATGTATAAAAACGTAGAAAAAATTTATACACAAAATGTAGCAGAAGGCCATATGGATGAAGCTCAAAAGAACATCACGATTGAAAATACACTTCGTATGTACCCATCTGCACCAGCAGAAGTAAGAAAAAGTATCGCAACTTTTGATGCAGGTCTAATTTCAATGCAACTTATGCTTATTGCAAAAGAAAAAGGCTTAGATACAGTAACTATGGGCGGATTTGATAAAGTGAAATTTGCTGAACGATTTGAATTACCAGAAAATCAATTTCCGATTGTATTAATCGCTATCGGTAAAGCAGCTGCACCAGCATTCGGTTCATCTCGTTTACCATTAGAAGATATTGCTCGTTTTATCTAAATAACTTTGAAAGTGTAACATTCAGCAGAAACTAATTTGTTTCTGCTTTTTTTGTATGGATTTTTATGGAAATTAAGGATAACCTTTTTCGGTGCAATACTATTCCAATATAGGATATTGTGCAGTTTATCTAAACTACTTTGTAAAGTTATGATTCAGCAGAAACTAAATTGTTTCTGCATTTTTTTGTGCAGTTATTAGGAATAAAAAGGAAAAACTACATTCTTAATAGAATTATATAAAGCACAAAGGAAAGGGAGGCTTAAAAGATGAATAATAGTTTATTACGAGTTGGAACTACATATGTCCCAGTAACTGATGTAGACATGTCTGTAAAGTGGTATATAAATAATTTGGATGCGGAATTGAGTTATCAAGATGAAGAAAAAGCAATTCTTAATCTAGCAGATCAAAGTTTTTTCTTAGTGAAAGCGAAAGAAAATCAGAGTTCAAATTTTATAGACAGTAACGGTAATGAGCGTTTCTCTATGACGTTTGAAGTGGATGGATTAAGAGCATTAGAAGAAATACATAGCGTTTTTATAGAACGTAAAATGGAAGTCGGTATCATTGAAAATAGAGGTCATGCTGGAAGAAACTTTGTTTTTGCTGATTTAGATGGAAATAAATTTGATGTGTGGAGTGAATTAAGTCCAAATTTTAAAGAAATCAAAAATTCGATTAGTAAATAGGTAAAGCGCTTATTCATCAAGCGTAGTTAATGAAAATTATGAAAATCTGACATATATAGAGGTAGGGGACACAATGCTACAATATTATTCGAAAGTAAGTGGAAAAGGTAATAAGGTTGTTATTTTTCTTCCTGGTACTGGATGGTCTGGAAGTATGGGGATGCCTATAGCGGATGCATTACATAAGGAGTTTACTACACATATGATTGATCTACCTGGTATCGGAAAGAGTACTGGAATTGAAGGTGTAGTTACGGAAAGGGATATGGCTGACTGGCTTCATGGATATATCGAAAAGAATCATTTAGACAAAGTTGCTATAATTGGTCACTCGTTAGGGGGGATTATTGGTTTAGCATACGCATTCTATTATCCCAAGAAAGTAGATCGACTGATTCTTTTAGATATTGGATTTGCGAGAATTAATCGTTTCCCTGTTAAAATGTTCGGTAAAACTGGATATTTTTTACCTATCATAAGTATTTGCCATAAATTATTTGGACAAGGTTTTTTAGGGAAAGAATCAGATGATGAGCAAGAACCAAAGCCTAAAACAGAGGAAGAAATTAAGCAAGTTATTGAAAAGTTTGAATTTGAAGATAGTCCTTTTATTAGAGAAGCCATTGAAAACCAACGATCAAGTAATCTATCGGGTATAAGTTTGTTGTTAGCAGCTTATAGGAGCAATCCACCTAAAATCTTAAAAACAATTCAAATGCCTAGTTTGCTACTTTACGGAAATCGGGAAAATAGTCCAGCAGCTGCGCAACGAAAGATAAAGAGAGAAGTAGAGGGAATAAAATCAAACCAAGTAAAAATTCAGATGTTAAAGGGTGATCATTATGCCCATGTACAGGATAAAAGAGCTATAGAGTATATCAGTACATTTTTGGCTTAATAGTGAGAATGTAATGAATCGTTAAAATTGAAAAACATAGTGGTAAAATAAATAGAATAAGTGATAATTTCAGGCCATTTATCTCAAATTAGAAGATAGATGGTCTAATTTATTGTGCAAACAATTTATCGTTTCGGATATAGAATATGTAGCGAATGAAGTTTTACTTTTAAAAAGAGGGGAGATTATTCAGAAAAAATCACCCAAGGAATTAATCCCTGCATTAAATGGTCAAGTGTGGTCGTTGGTAATGACAGAAGATGATTTTTATAAAAACAAACAACATTTAACAGTGGTAAATTCTAATCATCTACAGGGACAAGTTGAAACACGAATCATTTCTGAAAGGCAACCTCATGAAAAAGCAATAACCGTTGAACCTCGTTTGGAGGATATTTATGTTTATTACTTTGGAGCAAATGATTAAGTCTTATAACATCAAAAATAATAAAAGAACGTTCAGCAAGCCTTGCCTAGACATAGACAGCCGAACGTTCCTTTTTGTTTGTAATTGAATTTTTAAGCTATAAATTTCGTAAACCAAGCAATATAATGAGCGCCTGGAATGAAAAAAGCTTGTGCTAGAAGTGTCCCAAATAAGCGTGAAGTCATCATCATAATTGACATACCTTTAAGATTAGAATAACTACCTTTTTGATTGATGACATCATCGGCAAGGATTGATATTCTAGGGTCGATGAAGATGATCAGTAAAATAGTGGCAAGTCCGTTAATAAGACCAGATGCCATTATTGCAGTAGAAGCTCTATCTGGTGCTAGTAAAGATGCATACAAGGCAGATAAAACACCGATTGTATAAATAGCTGTAATGATCATGTTAATGACAAATAGTTTGATTGGAATATCTTTTAAGCGAATATCTTTCAAGTAAGAAAGTTTTGGCAAGTGGATATGTTTTAGTCCGCGCTTTATGTATGCAAATGTGAAGCCCTTTTTAATAAGCGACGGAATAGAACCCCTTTCTTCTGCTAAATGGATAATTGCTCTTGAGAAAATGGCGATAAAAGTTGGGAGTAATAGTATCCCAATGATGGTACCAATTGTGGAAGATGCAATTATCACCCTAAATTGACTTTCTACAAATTCTAATGTATTTTCTTTAGGTGCTTTATCAATTAAGCTACCAGTAAAAGGCTGCTGCATCATATTAGCAAGCCTCGAAACCATGACCATTAAGTTGAATAAGGATAAAGCTGAAGCAAGTAGTTTAACCCTAGCACCAGATAATCGAACAGCATAGGCAAGTGTTTCGATACAATGGATAATTAGGATGAACAGTGCAATTAATAATAATTTCTCAGTGAATAGTTCTGAAATAAAATCACCTTCTCTTAAATGATATATTAGCATAATCAAACGATAAAAACTGATTTTAGACATAGCCTAGAATAGATATTTTTATTGGTACCATATTTTGTTATTATTAAACGTAAAGGACCATACGTACATATAGAGGCATTTATTTTCGAAAAATACTTATAAAAGTGAGGTGTAAAAGTGCAGGCATTGATAATTCGTTATATCGTTTTGGTTTTTACTATTGGCGTATTTTTAATACATATTTTGTTAAATGATGGCCCCATTACAAATGCATTCATTCTAGTCACAGTTACTCTGTGCTTATATTTTACAATCCCACTTAGCAAATTACCTGTAGTAAATTATTTAATCATAGTTCTAATAATCCCAATTGGTGCATCATTTTCTATTGATATTATTTATTTATTGCCAATGCATGCATTTTATATAATGGAGGGAGCTTTTCAACTTAAGCATCGGGATCACACTATATATATATGTTCTCTAGGTATCGTTTGCACAGTAATCATTTTATTAAAACTGACGCCACTTATAAGTTTGTTACTATTTATTGCGATTTGTATAAGCTCTTACTTTGTAAATCATTTTTATTGGAGTGTTAAAGAAAAAGGAGAGCTCTATACAGGATTATTAGGAGAGTACCGAACGTTAAAGCGTTCTTTTGTTGAACAAGAACAACTAGTACGTGCAGAAGAGCGCACAAAGATGACGAGAGATATCCATGATTCAGTTGGACATAAGTTAACGGCATTGCTAATGCAGTTAGAGGTGCTCTCAATTGAAAATAATATAAAAGGTATCGAAGACATAAAAGAACTGGCTAGAGATAGTTTAGATGAAACGAGAAATGCTGTACGACAGCTGAAAACGAGTGAAGCAAGTGGGATTCAATCTGTTATTCAATTAATACGAAAGCTAGAAATGGAGAGTCACTTACAAATTCGTTTTACGTTTGAAAAAGGAGTGGTATCTTTACCGATTTCCAATAGTCAAAGTATTGTACTTTATCGTGTACTCCAGGAAAGCTTAACGAATGCGATGAAATATAGTGACTCAAAAGAAGTAGATGTGATTTTGAGGCAAAATTCTTTGCAACATGTGCATTTTATTGTGAAAAATAAAATGCTGAAAATGAAGACTTTTGAATTCGGGTTCGGGCTAACGAATATGATGGGTAGAGTGGAAGAAATCGGTGGCGAACTACGTGTCAATCAGACCGAAGAGCACTTTATAATAGAAGGTACATTTCCGATAAAAGAGAGGGAATAGAAAATGGTACATATATTAATTGTTGAAGATCAGGCTATTGTGAGAAATGGGCTTAAAATGATTGTACAGCAGGAGCCTGATTTTGAAATTGTTGCGGAAGCAAGTAATGGGGTTGAAGCACTTGCTGCGCTTGAAAACCACCATATTGATATTGTATTAATGGACGTTAGAATGCCAGAAATGAATGGAATAGAAGCAACAAAAAGAATACGCAATCGATTCCCGTATATTAAAGTGTTAGTATTGACGACATTTGATGACGAAGAATATGCGTTCGAAACATTGAAAAATGGGGCAAATGGATTTTTATTGAAATCAGCAGAACCACATAAATTAATCGGTGCTATCCATAGTGTTCTCGAGGGTGGACTTGTATTAAATGAGGATGTTGCAGCAAAATTGATGCCGAAATTATTGAAGAAAACGTCTTCATCACAACAAGTACACACGCTAACTGAACGTGAGCTTGATGTGGTAAAGCTCGTAGGTGAGGGCAAGACAAATAAGGAAATATCAGAAGAATTGTTTTTATCAATTGGAACGGTAAAAAATTATATGACACATATTTTACAGGAACTTGAATTAAGAGACCGTACCCAGCTGGCTATTTATGCTGTGAGAAATGGGCTTGTATAAGATTGATGATTGGCCAGAACCTTGGAAATTATGAGTAAAGAGTTATTTATCTAACCTTTTAATTTTAATCTAAAATAGGGGAAGCAGGTTAAGTCATCATCAATATGGAATGTAACTATAGTGATGATGAGAGGGGTGAACAAAATGAACAAAAAGCAAAGATATGCATTGGTTATCTACTTTTGTTCAATGATTTTAAGCGATATAATTGCCTTCATTTTTAATAATCCTAAAAGTCTCTTGTTAATAATGAATCTGACGATGTTCCCGTTGTTAATAATCGTAATATTATTTTTATTGAAAGATGATTTGAAAACAACTGTTTTTGATAAACGGAAATTTACAGTAAAACAATCTATTTTTGCAATTTGTAAGTGATTTTTTATAGTATTTGTAGGGTTTATAGTGATTGCAAATATAACACCGTTGTTTTATACACCTAAAGAAGATACTCCTTTGAAAATGACCTATGCTGTTCCGTTAATGATTATACCTACTGTTTTCATTGGTCCAGTAGTAGAGGAATTAATATTCAGGAGAATTATCTTAACTACATTTTCTAAGAAATTCAATATTTTATTAAGTATCCTTTTCACATCCATCATTTTTGCTGGATGGCATATGTCTTTAACAGGTATTCCACTTTATCTTTGGATCTCGTTTATTATTTCTTATAGCTATTATCAAACTAATCGATTATTTGTTCCCATTACCCTCCATCTCCTATGGAACCTGTTTTCTACAAGTATCTATTTTTTAGGTAGTTACTTTTTCGAATGAGTAACCATATTCTACAAAGCAATGTAATGAACGAAGCGACGATTATTTCGTCGTTTTTTTATGTGACTGAGGTCATATTGATTTATGACGTTAGTTAGTCGGCAAGCCGCATGATTTTATTTATAGTGTATTTAAGGAGAGGGGCTGTCATTTATGATAGAAGTAGTGGATTTAACAAAGACATATAAAAAAGTAAATGTGGTTGATCACGTGAATTTATATATTGAGCCAGGGGAAATCGTAGGATTACTTGGTCCAAATGGTGCTGGAAAATCAACGGCGATTGCCATGATATCAACACTTATTAAACCTTCAAAAGGTGATGTATTACTTCACCAAAAAAGCGTAATAAATGATCAAAGTACATTGCGTAAAGTTCTAGGTGTCGTACCACAAGAAATAGCATTATATAGTGATTTAACTGCTAGGGAAAACCTGCATTTTTTTGGCAGTATTCATAAAATGCCTAAGGATAAATTGAAAGAGAGGATTGAAGTTGTATTACAACAAATCGGTTTACAAGATGAAAATAAAAAGCTTGTTAAACATTACTCAGGTGGGATGAAACGTCGTTTAAATATTGGTGTGGCGCTGTTACATGAGCCAGAATATTTAATCATGGATGAACCAACTGTAGGTATCGATCCACAATCACGAAACCACATTTTAGAGACTGTTAAGAAATTAAATGAACAATCCAATACAGCAATTATTTACACAAGTCATTACATGGAAGAAGTCGAATTTTTGTGTAATCGAATTTACATCATTGATAAGGGGCGGGTTATTGCATCTGGTTCAAAGGATGAGATTAAATCTATATTGTCTTCTGAGAAAACTATTCGTCTTAAACTTGAAAAGCCATCTAAATCACTTGTTGAGGATTTAAATATGAAGCCGATGTTATCAAATATTTTAGCTAAGGAAGCTGAGGTTACTTTTACCGTATCAAAAGATACAAATTTTCTACCAACGATCTTAACTTTGTGCGATCAGCATCATGTGGCTTTAAATAGCTTTCAAATAGAAGAGCCGAGTCTTGAAGATGTATTTTTACACTTAACAGGTAGAGCATTACGAAACTAGGAGGAGAGTCAATGTTTTTTGCACTTATAGTAAAACAATTAAAAATATTGAGTAGAAACCCCTTAGAATTGCTTGTTCTACTGTTAATGCCTGTCGTATTAATTACAATTTTAAGCATGGCGCTTGGATCTATTATGGATGGTAATAGTGAAGCGTTAGATTTGGATATAGCTGTTATTCAACATGATGAAGAAGAAGCGCAGCTCGACTCCTTTCTAAAAAAGGCAAATGAAAGCATGCCAATTGATGATAAGCTGAAGGACGATTTAAAACAAATGCTTCCAGTAACGTTGTTGCTCGATCAATTAACGGGAAATGAAGAATTGAAGAAATTTGTAAAAGTAAAAAAACTAGATGCGGATGAACTTAAAAAGGCAAGAAAAAGTGGAGCCTATGATGTCATTATTGACGTTCCAATGAATTTCACTAATGAGTATTTATCGTCCATTTTTTTATCAGGAAATAAACCTTCTTTAAATGTCTACTTAGATGAGGACCAGCCTGTTACTTCATCAATTACTAAAAGCATGCTGGATTATTTCCAACAACAATATTCTTTATTAACACAGTTGAATAATTCTAATCAGCTAGATGGTGCAGTAACGATACCTAAAATTGAAGTTGCATCGGATATTGAGACAATAGCCAACCAAAAGAGTATATCAGCAAAAAATTATTATACTTTTAGTATGAGTGTCATGTTCATCTTATATATGGCTAGTACTATAGCGAGTCTAGCGTTTTTAGAAAAAAATATGAACATTTTCGATCGTATTTTATTAGCACGTATCCACCCTGTAACTTATTTAGGTAGTATCATTGTATCAACTATTCTACTAGCAATGATTCAGATGGCTATATTGTTTACAGTTTCACATTTTATGTTTGATATTCAATTTGAGCAGTTCGGATTATATGTACTAATTACATTTCTAATGGCCGTTGTTGTAGGTGCTTTAGCTGCATTATTGTCAGCGATTAATTATAGAAACAATTCAGCGGGTGCTTCCAATATATTTTCAGCTGTAATAATATCTATTCTTTCCTTAGTAGGTGGGAGTTTCTTTCCAGTAAGTCAACTATCGTCATTTTTATCTACACTTGGGAAATGGACACCAAATGGAGCAGCACTTAAAGCTTATTTGAAACTCCAGCAAAATGCCACGTTTCTTGATATTCAAAAGTATGCCTTCAACTTAAGTATGTTAGGCATTATTCTCTTAGTTTTAGCGTTTATACTCTTCCCTAAAAGAGGTGGCATATCATGATAAACATTTTAAAGACAAAATTTCTATTATTTAGAAGAAAGCCAGCTGCTTATATTATAACGACTGTTATCATTTGTATATTTTCGTATTTAATGGGGATTGGGAACGAAACGAAGGAACCTATTGCCATTTTCTCTTCACTAAATGATGAACAAAATGGGGAAATAATAAAAGAGTTACAAAAACTATCACAATATGATTTCACAATGAATGAAGAGGAAGAGGCAATAGAACAAGTCAAAGAAGGTAAAGTAGATGTTGCTATTTCTTTAAAAGATGATGGCTATAAATTAATTGTAGCGCCAGATTTTATGGATGCTCCGATGATGGGAAATGAGTTAAATACGATTTACAGTCAGGTATTATTAAAGAATGCGATTATTCAATCGTCTCCCGATGATAAAAAAGAACAAGTAACAAGTAAAATAGAGAAAATTGAAGGCGATCCAAGTTTTAATATTGATTATAAAAACTTCGGTAATGATAATGGAGTAAAGTGGGATAAGAAGTTGCATAGTATATTTGGTTTTACATTATTTATGGTAATATATACGATTGCAAATGGTGTCAATCACATTGTAATGGAACGAAGGGATAGAATTTGGGAAAGGATAACTGTATCTGCTATTCCAAAATGGAAAGCATATCTAGCAAATTTAACTTATAGTTTCTTGCTTGGATACTTGCAGATTGCCTTAGTACTTTCTATTTTCTATTTTGGTGTAGGAGTCGATTTTCATGGTGGTTATTGGAAGAGTTTAATTGTTGTGATACCATATGTCCTTTGTATTGTGTCACTTTCAATATTCATAGCAGCAATTGCAAATACACCAGGTAAATTTAATGCTTATATTACGGTACTCGCAGTTCCTTTAGCCATGCTTGGTGGAGCATATTGGCCACTTGAAATAGTAACATCGAAAATAATGTTAGCCTTGTCTAAAATTACTCCGATAAAATACGGCTTGGATTTATTAAATGGTGTAACTGTAAATAGTAGTACAATATCAGATTTACTATTTCCATTTAGTATTTTAATGTTCATGACAATCATTTTAATGGGTATTGGTATTAATGTTTTAGAGAAAAAAGAACAGATATAATAATTTTGGAAAGGGTACTTACATTTTAAATGTGAGTACCCTTTTTATAGTTGAATTCCCGAGAGCGAGGGAAGTTATTTATAAGCTATAAAGAAATAATTGGTTTATAAGTAAAAAGGTTTTTTTGATTATTTATCAAAGCTACAAAATATGAAAATCTCACAGCCAGCAGTAACAAAACATATTTAAAGTTTAGTAAAGACTTTAAATATACAGTTGTTCGTAAGGAGAAATAAATCTATACCTTTAAACCAAAATGTAGAAACATTCTTGTCTATTGCCCAGGAAATTATTAACATTTATAAAGAACGGGTTTAACGATTTCAGCAATATGTACAAGGTTTTAAGAAGGAACTGACTATAGCATATTCCTCTCAAATTGCACTAATTCAATGCTAGCATCTATAAAACTACTGCCATTTTTTAATCCATTCAATAAGTTTATTCAAGTCGAGATAACTTCGGAATAGTAAGAATAAAACAACAGAAATTGAACAAATTATAGTGGATGGAGGTGAAAAAAATTGCCGAAAAACAATAATGAAAAAAACAAAGCGAAAAAGCAAAATGACTTAGGACGTGAAGAATTTGGTTTTGGTTACGATCTGAGTCCTGATGATTTTGATGTTGTTGGACAAAACGACGAGGCACATAAACAACATAATCATGAAGATAAAGAAAAGCCGAATAATAAAAATAATGCGAGAAGAATAAATGAATAAGTAACTTGAATGGAGAAGTACTATATATGAAACGATGTTATATTGTTTTATTATATAGTACTTTTTTGTGTAACTGCTTCGAAATAATTGAGTAATGTACATAAAATACTTGAACGAGTTATATAATTACATTAACGGATTCAAAAGGCAAAAAAGTATTTTCAATAGTATGTGAATTATTACTGAAAATAATGTAACTGTCGTTATTACACAAACTTAAAAAATTATGACTGAACGGGAGGGATAAGATGCGAATAGGATACCGTTCAATTTCTGTAATAGTTAACTTATTTCTGGGCTATTTATCTTTTTTTATAGGTGTATTATGGTTCATGACAATAATGTACGCTTCGCATTCTTTCGGATTGAGAGTAGACTCTACTTTCGATGATGGTTTACTAGGAATCTTTTTAATTTTTTCTATCATTGCAACGGCTATTTATATTCCGGCTTGTATTAATTTAAACAGCATAATTAGGCCGAAATTAGAAATGAAAAAATGGAGTTTTATCACTTTTATATCGATAGTTTTTATCCTTGGTTTTTGTATTATTACTTTAACTATACAGTGAACGGTTGTTAGTAAATAAAAAAAGTTGCATTTTTCCGTGATATGTAACAGGCCCATAAAGCCCAATACATCAAGATTTTATGAGTGATTTCATTTTAGTATGTTCTCAAACAATCATATAGAATTAAAAAAACTCTAGTTTTTAAATAACTAAAGTGCTATGGTATTTACATACAATATAATAATCCTTCGGGGTCGGGTGAAATTCCCAATCGACGGTGATGAAGTAAATCTTCTAAGCCCGTGAGCCTTTTTAAGGCAGGATTTGGTGCGAATCCAAAGCCGACAGTATAGTCTGGATGGGAGAAGGATGTAGAGAATATCAAAGTCTTATTAAAAATCTCGTATTTTAATAGGTTTATTTAGTATTGATAATTTCAAATCTCCTATCAAACTCCGTAGTGTACTATGGGGTTTTTTTGATGCCCTAAAGCTAGAATGTATTGTTGTAAAATTTCATAAGTAATATCCTTCGGGGTCGGGTGAAATTCCCAATCGACGGTGATGAAGTGAAGCTTCTAAGCCCGTGAGCCTTTTTGAGGCAGGATTTGGTGTGAGTCCAAAGCCGACAGTATAGTCTGGATGGGAGAAGGATGTAAAGAATATCGAAGTCTTATTAAAAATCTCGTATTTTAATAGGTTTATTTGCTTATGATATTTTGGACAACTCCTATCAAACTCCGTAGAAAACTATGGAGTTTTTTTGCTGTGAAAAATTGAATATGAACGTCCTTCGGGGTCGGGTGAAATTCCCAATCGACGGTGATGGAGTAAAGCTTCTAAGCCCGTGAGCCTTTTTAAGGTAGGATTTGGTGCGAATCCAAAGCCGACAGTATAGTCTGGATGGGAGAAGGACAAATAGATAACACGCAATTCCTTTTGAAAAATAGTATTTCAATAGGTTTATTTAGTAATGCGTTTATCTAAAACTCTCCCAAACTCCCTAATTATATTAGTGAGTTTTTTATTTATTAAAAACGGGAGGTTTATCACAATGCATGATAAGTATTATATGGATTTAGCACTGAAATTAGCGGCAGTTGCCGAAGATCAAACGTCGCCAAATCCGGTAGTTGGAGCAATCATTGTAAAAGAAAATGAAGTGGTCGGTATGGGAGCGCATCTTAAAGCTGGTTCTCCCCATGCGGAGGTGCATGCACTAAAAATGGCCGGAGAAAATGCTATCGACAGTACGATGTATGTCACTTTGGAGCCTTGTAATCATTTTGGTAAAACACCCCCCTGTACGATGGGCATATTAAATGCAGGTGTAAAAAAAGTAGTGATTGGGACACTTGATCCAAATCCTAAAGTAGCAGGAACAGGTGTTGCAAAACTAAAGGAAGCTGGCATTGAGGTTGAAGTAGGTATTGGTGAAGCGGAGGCTTTGAAATTAAATAAAGCCTATATGTATTTTATGAAACAGAATGTGCCCTTTGTCACGTTAAAGCAAGCCATCACATTAGATGGAAAAATTGCTACAATACATGGACGTAACGAAAATATCACAGGTACAGAAGTTCAGCAGGATGTTCATCGTAAAAGAGCGCAATCTGATGCCATCTTAGTTGGAGTTGAAACAGTTTTAAATGACAATCCATTACTTACAAATAGATATGCAAAAAGTAATAAGCAACCGATTCGAATCATTTTGGATACTCATTTAAGAACACCAATGAATGCAAAAGTTGTCATCGATCAAACAGCACCAACGTGGATAGTTGTTGGAAATGAAGTCTCATCTAATCAAATCACAAGCTTTGCACAAGCCAATGTACGTATCATCCAACTTGAAACAAGAACCATCGTAATTCAGGATGTCCTTGAAGAGTTAGCACGACGAAATATTGTCACGCTTTATGTGGAAGGGGGCAACCGTATAAGTTCTAGCTTTGTCAATTCAGGTCTAGTCAATGAAATGATTACTTACATAGCCCCGAGAATAGTAGGTGACCATGATGGAGTTGGCATGTTTGAACATTTAAACGTAAAAAGCATGGATGATGCTGTCCCATTAAAGCTACAGCAAGTGGAGCAAATTGGTGAAGTTATTAAAGTGATATCGAGACTGGGGGATTAGGCTATGTTCACAGGCCTTATTGAAGCAAAAGGGAAAATTAAAGTGCTGACAAATGGTACGGATAGTATGAAGGTTACCATTGAAGCCAGAGACATTATGTCGGATATGCAACTTGGCGATAGTGTAGCAGTAAATGGTGTATGCTTAACAGTTTCGCATTTTACCCATAACGAATTCACAGTAGATGTTATGCCGGAAACGGTTAAAGCGACAACAATTCACTCTTTAAAAGTGGGTCAGTTGGTGAATTTAGAAAGAGCGATGGCAGCAAACGGTCGATTTGGCGGTCACTTTGTTTCAGGTCATGTTGATGGGACAGGGACAATCGTTAGAAAAACAAAGCAAGCAAATGCGGTCTATATCGATATCTCTATTTCGCGAGAACTTAGTCAATTTTGTATATCAAGAGGTTCAATTGCCATTGATGGAACAAGCTTGACGATTTTTGATAGACAACCTGAAAAACTCACTGTTTCACTTATTCCACATACGTATCAAGAAACGATTTTCGCTCTTAAAGAAATAGGACATCAAGTGAACATTGAAACGGATATGTTAGGCAAATATATTATTCACCAATTAAAGAATAACGACGGAACTTCAGCAATTACAATGAATTTTTTACAACAAAACGGATATTAATACGGGCGGTGTATAGCAATGTTTCACTCGATTGAAGAGGCGTTAGAAGATTTAAAAGATGGCAAAATGATCATCGTTGTTGATGATGAAAGTCGTGAAAATGAAGGGGATTTAGTTGCACTTGCAGAATATGCAACACCAGAAAATATTAATTTTATGGCAACACACGCACGAGGATTAATCTGTACGCCCATTACTGAAAAAAGAGCGTTAGAACTGCAATTGCATCCAATGGTATCAACAAATACTGACCATCATCAAACCGCTTTTACAGTTAGTATTGATCATGCTAATACAAGTACGGGCATTAGTGCATTTGAACGTTCACAAACGGTTTTACAGTTATTGGATGGAGCTGCTAATGCAGATGATTTTAAAAGACCTGGTCATGTTTTCCCGTTAGTTGCGAAGGAAAATGGTGTATTAGAAAGACCTGGTCATACAGAAGCAGCAGTTGATTTAGCAAAAGCATGTGGCGCGATTCCAGCAGGTATCATCTGTGAAATAATGGGGGATAGTGGGGAAATGTCTACGGGACAAGAGTTAATGGACTTCGCAAAAGCGCATCAACTGAAAATAATTACGATTGAAAGTTTAATTCATTATCGTTATAACCATGAAAAAGTAGTTACTAGAGCGGCTAAAGTGCAACTTCCAACAAGCTATGGACAATTCACTATGGTTGGCTATGAGAACAAACTCGACAACTGTGAACATGTGGCACTTGTTAAAGGCGAAGCAAATGTTGTAGAAGCTCCAATAGTACGCATTCATTCTTCATGTTTAACGGGTGATATTTTTCATTCGGAAAGATGTGATTGCGGTCCTCAATTGCAAGAAGCACTTAGTATCATTGAAAACGAAGGTGCAGGGGTTGTGTTGTATATGCAACAAGAGGGCAGAGGGATTGGCTTGATTAATAAGCTTCGTACTTACGAGTTGCAAGAGCAAGGCTTTGATACAGTTGAAGCTAATCTAGAACTTGGCTTTCTGGCGGATGCACGAGATTATGCATTAGCAGCTCAAATGCTACATGATTTAGGTATTTCAAAAGTACGTTTATTAACAAACAACCCAGATAAAGTACAAAGTTTAGAGGCATATGGAATTGAAGTTGTTGAAAGACTGCCGATTGAAATTGCAGCAGTAGCAAGCAATTCGTTTTATTTAGAAACTAAAAAAGAAAAGATGAATCATCTTATTTCGTAAAGGGGATCGTAAAATGGGAAAAGTATTTGAAGCGCAATTAATTGGAACAGATTTAAAGATTGGCATTGTAATAGGCCGATTCAATGAATTCATTACAAGTAAATTACTAGGAGGCGCAATGGACGGTTTAGTCCGCCACGGCGTATCAGAAGATAATATTGATGTTGCATGGGTGCCAGGTGCATTTGAAGTACCATTTATAGCGAAGCAAATGGTAGAGAAAGGCGACTATGATGCTGTAATTGGTCTAGGAACTGTCATTAGAGGCTCTACAACGCATTATGATTATGTGTGTAATGAAGCGGCAAAAGGTATTGCAAACGTATCTTTAAATACGAATGTACCGGTCATTTTCGGTATTGTCACAACAGAAAATATTGAACAAGCAATCGAGCGTTCAGGCACGAAGTCAGGCAATAAAGGCTATGATTCAGCAATTGCAGCGATTGAAATGGCTAACTTACAGCGTTTGTTTTAAAAATAAAGCACTTCTACGATTTTGTAGAAGTGCCTTTTACATATCAACCATTATACAAGCCGCTTGCTTCCATTAACATGAGAATCAACGGTATGATACCCAGTGTGAAGCAGGTAATCGTTAATATTTTTGCTTGTCTAGCTTCGCGTTTATTTCCTTCATTGAGGTGTTCTATAAATGAAATTTTAAAATAATAGGCCAATATTAATAATAAAATAGGACTATACATAATTATTGTACTCAAAATATCACCTCGATTCCAAATTTATCTTCAATATAATTATATTAAAAGAATTCGTTTACAGTTCATTTGAAAGGTTTGTTCAATTTATTACCTGCTTCTGTTACACTTTCAGTTCCTCTTGAATTGGAACTGAAAGAATTACCTTTTTCTAGTGGGTTGCTATGAGAAGTTGAATAGCTTTGAACAGTAAACAAATAGAAAAGGCGGTTTTTGAAAAGAAATTTGATCAAAAAATTCTCTGGTGCATGAAGCTAAATATTCTCTTCATATTATCAGCTCCTCTATTTAATTTTTAGGCAAATAAATTAGCAGTTATACCCATTTTAAGATTCCAAGTCAACTGCTTTTTTTAATTAAGAAACTTTTCTTTTATTTCTTCAAGTAGCACACTATTAATGCTGTTTTGATCTAAAGTTGCATCTTTCAAAAGATATTTGCAATTTGCATGATTCTACCAATTGAATCGTTTCCTCGCACCACTTTATATACTGTACTTCTTGATCAAATATCCTTTCAAAAAAAATAACTATTCGAATTTAAGAT
Organism: Viridibacillus sp. d25.2; assembly: GCF_055456015.2. NCBI lineage: Bacteria > Bacillati > Bacillota > Bacilli > Caryophanales > Caryophanaceae > Viridibacillus > Viridibacillus sp. d25.2. The sequence continues at coordinate 2,151,814 of NZ_CM196652.1, forward strand.
TCTCCTTTCCTTAAATTTGGAATTAAGAAACTAGCGGAAGTTCCTATTAGAAACATTATACATGTCATCCAGGTTATAGTGTCTAAAGTTCCGATTTTATTTAGTAAAAATCCTATTATTAAAACACCAGGTAAAGCCATTGAACTGCAGATCATATTATAAATGTTAAAAGTTCTCGTATAGTTTTCACTAATGACTTCATCTTGTAGATAAGTAACTAGAGTGACGTTGAAACCGCCTAATACAATACCTTGGAAGAAGAATAGAGGGATAATACAAAGCTAATTTGATATAAATAACAAACTCCCAACACTAATACTCAGTGCAAATAGTGGGGGAATGATTAACCGTTTTCTATCAATCTTTTTATAAATTTTAGGGACTAAAGTGGCACCAATAATTGTACCTAAACAGACCATTCGCTTTTGCTCTATCTTCAGTGTAAATAATATACGGTAACAAAGATTGTGATTTGCGGGTGTGAAAAATAAACCTAAAACACTTAGTAATACTAATAATTAATACGTCCACTCATAGGCGATAAAATACAAAATCAGCGGGAAAATCAGCAGGAAATAATTGAATTAGATTCTAATGGATTCAATATAGTATTTATGATGAAAATGGTGATTATATCAATTAAAAAAAGCGTTTCAAAAGCCATGTGGCTTTTGAAACGCTTTTTATGCAAACAAGCCCAATGCAAAGGCTACTAAAGCAGAATCATAGGTTACTAGGGAAAATTTTTGAACTGAACTTCCTGAAGATGTGAATGACCTGGTCGAATGGGGATTCAAACAGGCGGCTTTGTGACATAACAAAGTAGGTTACACCTAATCCGATAATTGCACCAGCCATTACGTCTAGAGGATAATGCACGCCGATAAAGATTCTTGAAAGTGCCATTAAAAAGGCCATTATTATAAGTATACTTCCTACTTTTCTTCGTTTCCAAAAAAGGGCAAACGCCAAGGCAAATGAACCAGCAGCATGATTACTTGGGAATGAAGGATCTAAGTTTGATTTTTCATATAACAATGTTACTGCATGGTTAACATATGGCCGTGGTCGAAAATACGTTATTTCAATAATTTTGTCTATACCAAGTGTAAGAATGACAATCGTTAACGCATATAATACGATTTTTTGATTTTCATGCTGATTTTTTGATTTTGAAAACCATAGCCATATAAAGACCATTCCAAACAGAATGGGGCCATATTTCGAAAACAAAAGAACAAGTTGATCAAAAATCAAGTATTTTCCTGCAAACTGGTTAATTAGTTTAAAAAGTTGATAGTCTATATTCATGTTGTTGTCTCCTAAGGTGAAACTTTGTCTGATTTAGTGACTTTTTTTTCATTGTTCTCTGATGATAAAAACTCTTCTAATGCTCGTTTGTTCTTTTCAAGATCAATATCCAAGACTGCACCTACGTTTACATTCTTGTTTTCAAAAGAACTTGCAATAGGAATTCGTAAAGTATCCATACCTTTAGATTTCCCAACTAATAAACCTTTTCCAATTGCAAGAATTGTTTTATTGTTAACGTTTGTATCAATGTATGGATCGGCAACACCAAGTATTTTTGGTAAATTCAGTAAGGTTTGAATACTGATAGCTTCTTCTTTAACCTTAGACAAAACTTCTTGCTGGCGTTCCACTCGCCCAAAATCACTTAGACGATCGTGGCGGAATCGTACATATCCCAATAACTGGTCACCATGTAAAGTTTGTTCTCCTGGAAGTAATGTCATTCCAATTCCATACTCCATTTTGTAAGGAATATCAACCTCAATCCCATCGGGCGCTAAAAGATCAATAATTTTAGGGAATCCTTCAAAATCAACGACAGCGTAGTAATTAACATCAATATCAAAATTTTGCTTAATTGTTTTCCTTACAAGTTCAGGGCCTCCAAAAGCAAAAGCAGCATTTATTTTCTGCTTCCCGTAATCTGGAATGTCGACATACGTATCTCTCATAATAGAAATAGTTTTTACATTATTCGTCGTTTGATTATAGTGTGCGATCATTAATGCATCAGATCTAGCGCCTTTTTCGCCTCTAGAGTCACTTCCTATTAATAGCACATTAATCTCACCAAATTGCAGATCCGCACCTTCGAATGGATCAAACGTCGTTTCGTCATCTTTATAGAGACCTTCGTTGGCCATAGACAATCCGCTATTGTATTGATAAATCCAATAAATGATCCCTGCTACGATTAATAATGCGAATGCTAAGAACAAATTTCTTAGCCATTTACGGCTCATTTTACTTATTTTCATAATAGATCCACCTGTCATTTAATTGTAAGTTATTTCTTTAGTAATGCATTTGTAGTAAGTTGTACAGCAATAGCATCGTCTAAATAACCAATAGGAAATAGATAATCGGGAATAACATCGACGGGAATTATAAAATATAATAATGTACTTCCAATTAAGGTTAGTTCAAATAATGTACCATTCCCCAATGTGAACTTCTCATATAACTCTTTCAATTTGCTTATAAATGGGCCTATGCTTCCGACATTCTGAATTTTTTTATCAAAATCTTCAAGAATTGTATTTTTACCCTCTTCTGTTTGTGCATATAGGCCATAGTTTTCTAATTTCTCTTCAACATCTGCCATTGAAAATTGCTTATCATAAACGTTAGAAGTCTCAAGAAAAGCTTGAATTGCGTCAACAGATGTATGGATATCATGAGACTTATCCTGTCGCTGTTCAATAGGGTATCCTGCAGCTTCAAATAGATTGATTAAAGGAACTCCAAGGCAGGTAGCAAATTTTTCTAAATGTTGTGGTGTTGCTTTTCGTTTATCGTTTATTATCCGTGAAATGGTAGCTGTATCGATTCCGGTGAGTTCACTAAACTTCCGCATAGACAATGAACGTTCTTTTAATAATTCTCTTAGCAATAGACCAAGAGTAGTACCGTTTCTCTTTTCAGCCATTCACCATTCTCCTTTCTTAAGTTACGAACTTGAATCTAATGTGAAATTATATATTTTCAAAAAGTATATAATTTCGTTGACAATTTGTCAACGTGTTGTGTTAAAAAAATGCTGTAATAGCAAGTATTAAAATAATTACACCACTAATAATTGTTCCAAATTGTCCTACGGTAAATGAACCTATCCTAACATCTGCTACTTTACTTCCTATCTTGACCCCTGCCCAAACACTAATCAAACTGCCTATTGCAGCGGTTACCGAAATTGCAATCGGTGAAAGACCGAGTAAACCGGCTCCTAGCCCATTTGTAAGTGCATTCGCCGATAACGCAACGCCTAGAAGTACAGATTCCCCCCAACCAATCTCACCAGACTTATTAAGATCAGCTATCTCAGGATTTCTTAAAATACTTTGAACACCTTTGGACTTAACAACATTCTTACTATCCACTTTTAAATTCTCTTTTTTTATTGGTTTAGCCAAAAGAATTATCCGAATACCGATAACAAATAATAAAAATGCTCCAATAATTACAGGAAGCATTCCTGGAAGAATGGTCGATAGCCAAACCCCGAATGTAATTCCTCCCATACTCATAAGAAAACAAATGAACGCAATTAATAAATTTTTGTCAAACCTAACAGTTATCTTTCGTATCCCATAAGAAATTCCTACACCTAAATTATCAATACTTGATGAAACAGCAAAAGCTAAAATGATTAACCAAGCCACTGTACAACACCCCTTGTTTTTTTTATATCCTATTATTCGTGTTGACAATCGGTGCTTGTTTATTTGAAAAGTGTTGACAAAAAAACAACGTGCAACGTCATTTTTAAGGATACATATTTTTTTATATTGTAGATGCTTTTTCGCGAAAGATGAAGCAGACAGCAATGCTGCAGGTAAATCTAATTCATTTTTCTAGTACACTTTAGTATTATTTATTTAAAAATAATGAAACTTTTCCAATATTCACCTAGTCTAACTACAAATAATTAAGGGAGGGCAAGCGGGAATGGATGATATAGAAAAAGAGATACGCTTGAAGCAAGCTATGGATCTTTACGGAGATTATCTGGTGCAGCTCTGTTATACATACGTGCGTGATTGGGGTATAGCAGAAGATGCCGCACAAGAGACATTCATACGATACTACAAAAAGATGGAGCATTTCCGAGAAGATGCTACATTAAAAACGTATTTATATCGAATTGCGGTGAATGTTTGCCATGACTACATAGCGAGCTGGAAGTATCAAAAGGTACGTATTACCGACTTTTTTGGTAAATGGATTGCATCAAAGCAAACAACAGAGTCCATTGTAATGGATCGAGATACTTCAAATAGGCTTTTACATTCCATTGAAAACTTACCTACTAAATACAAAGATGTGATTGTGCTGTATCATTTTGCAGAAATGTCTTTAATAGAAGTAAGTGAAACACTAAATTTAAATGTTAATACAGTCAAAACCAGATTAATTAGAGGAAGGAAAATTCTGGGTCAGACATTACATGAAGGGGGAGAATTATATGCTAGATCCAATTCGTGATGTGATGAAAAACGGGTATAAACACGGGAGGTTTTCTATACAAAAGAAACGTGAAACGATTGAAAAAATAAGAGGGAAGAAAAAGACTAATTTATTTCCATATATGGCGATGGTTTTAACGTCATTTGCACTTATTGCGTTGATTTTTATATTAATAGAATTGCCTACAGATCAAGAAGAAGTTGTTGTTAGTAGCGGTAACTCTTCAACAAAGGTTTATCAGGCAGTGACACAATCTGTTGAGGAGAGATTGGACTTATTCACTGAATTAGTAAAATTACGTGCTACCGACGATTCAAAAGTCGAGAAGATTGAAGAGCTACGAAATACATTTTTCGTTCAAAATGATTGGTTGTTACAGCGGGCAATCGAAACTGGAAAAAGCTTATTTTATGAGTCACCGGATTTATCTAAAAGTGAAAGAACTTCTCTAATAGAATTGCTACAATATATGAATGCCTACGTTGTAAAGGGGGATGAGGGGGCACCGGAAGTTTACGAGGCTTTTTCAGAAAATCAAGCATTCCATGATGTAGTATCTAATAGTAGAGAACTAAAAAAGACTTTGGCTAATTACGTAGCTCTGCCAGATTATCCAAAGGATTTGGCAAAACCACTTACGTTTACAGAAAAAGTGGCGAGTCTTCCCATTCTCACATTGGGTTCTTTTATATTATTCGTTCTATTGATTGTTGCCGTAGTCATTATAACGATACGTGGTAGACGAAGAAATTGGATTTTTGTCATACCTTTGGTGTTCTTAGTTTTAGGATTGATAGGGCTGTATAATAATCAGGAAGTAAAACTATATGGTGATGATGAATCGATGATGTTGCAATCCATAACTAGTGCTTTAGATATATATGCGGATGAAGGAGAGCCGCTTGAAAATATTAAAAATTTGGAATTAGTAACAGCCGCTGCGTACGATGATAAACGGGTGGCATTAGCGAAAGCGGATGATCAATATATACTCGCATCATTTGGCCTGAAGAATGGTCATTATTTATATGAAAAAATGGAGTGGGGTAGTAATATGACATTAAGTAGTTATCAAAGAACGTTCGATGGTGGTAATTTTTCTAGTAGATTCTATAATAACATACCAAATGTTGCAAAAGTGAAATTCGTTAAAAAAGGATACTCTACTTTTTTTCAAGTAAAACCTCAAGAAACCTTATTTTGGACAATTCCAGGGGAGATTTTAAATGAAGCTTTATCAGAGGGATATTTTGCAGAATTTTACGATGAAAAAGGAAATGTTGTAGAATAAACTACTCGTTTCAAAAGTCAATAGGCTTTTGAAACGTTTTTTTGATTTCACAAGAACTAAAGGCAAAAGCATGACTAGCATTTTGCAGTTAACTAACTATCTATCTAATGTATTAAAAAGTGAATGGTGCGAAGAAACGATTAAATTAATAGAACCCTTAAATATCTTTAGGGTAATGAAACAATCAATGTGAACACCATCTCAAAAGTAGATTTATTAATGAGAGTTAAGCAATCTTACAATGTTGGTGTTCTTTCTGATAGGATTTCAATATCAAGAACCCAATAATTAATCCTATAGAAAAAATTTTTGTCATGATTTGACTGAGAGCTTATAAATTAAAGGTCTAACAGACCAAACTAGGCTATACTAGAGTATGAGGGGAATCCAATTCAATTCCTTTCGAGTAAAGGAGCTGACTTAAATTGTTAAAACAACAAATGGAAAATTATATTGAAAATCATATAAGTGAAAACAAAATTGAGTTGTTTGATATTGAAAAGGAATTCGCAGAAAAACATCAATTACTTTCAAGTGACTTAACTGTTTCTGAAAAAGCATTTCATACAGATGTTCTTGAACGCTGCAATAAAGAAACGGAAGAATTGATAGCTACTGAAACTCCTGCCTTCTTAGGAAAATCAATTTCATATTTGAAAGAACAAGCAAATGAATTTGTTTACGTAGAATCAAGTGATTTTGAGTTAATCCGTATTGACGCGGTTGCACTTGAGTTCGATGATGTATTTGAAACTTATACAGCATTATTTGGCTTGAAATTGCAAAAGAAATTTGGCGATGCTATTAAAAACTACTTAAATACGCATTTAACTGGAGACAATGCGAAATACAGTGTTATGTTTTCAGGTGAAGATGGTTTATGGGATGTAAACGTGCCGTTGGATTATATTGAAGGTTTTAATGAAGAGCAGTCATTTGAAGAAATCTATAACATGATTTATCGCTTCTTTTTCAAATTAGTTGAAGAGATAGAGGAAACGAAGCAGTGAAGGATGGGGAATGATTGAGTATTAGAGAGTTTATATACACATATTCGGGGCATCGAGATGAGTATGATTTATGTCGCATGGAGATGCGGTCATTTTTTGGATTCGACGTCCTGTCAAATGTGTTAAAAAGTACGATAAAGATTAATCCAAGTAGAAGTCCGTTTATGAAAGAGCGCTTAGAAGTAATATTTGAAGGTGATAGCCTCGAACAAATAGGGGACTTAGTTGAACAACTCGATTTAGGCAACGCTACATTTAAAGTTGTTTGCTTGAATGATTTTGAGCTTGGTGCTACGAAAAAGATTGGTCACTCGAAGCGAAGAGAAATAGAACGTAACATAGGTTTACGGATTCAAGGTGAGCCTGATTTGGAGCAACCTGAAACTGTATTCGGTGTTGTAACAGTAGATAACAAATGGTATTTCGGGAACTTGGTCGTTAGTGAACCAATCTGGCTTCATCATCAGCAAAAGCCGCACATGTACTCAACTGCACTTAATACACGTGTCGCAAGAGCAGTCGCAAATATTGCAGTTCCACATCCTGAAGGGGTTCGTGCAATAGATCCTTGTTGCGGCATTGGGACGGTGTTAGTTGAAGCATTATCAATGGGAATTGGTATCGTAGGAAGAGATATCAATCGACGTGTTGTATTAGGTTCGAGAAAAAATATCGCACATTTCGGACTTAAAGGCGATGTAACTACAGGACCCATTTCAGAGATTGATGATAATTATGACGTTGCTATCATTGATATGCCGTATAATTTATTTACACATATTACAATAGAAGAACAACTTGATATTGTAAAACAGGCTCGCAGATTCACAAAGAAAGTTGTCATAGTAACGATTGATACGATGGACCATATGGTTGAAGAAGCTGGTTTTGAAATAATCGATCGCTGTGAAGCGAGAAAAGGTACTTTTGCTAGACAAGTATTAATTTGTAAATAATCTATGCCCCTACTACATGTTATTTTTCATGTAGTAGGGGTTTTCTATTTGTTTGATGAACCTGCAAATCGGACGCCAATTGAGTTTAGTAATCGTACATTAATAGGTATGTTATTAATAACTTTCAGCCTTATTGTCGGTTTTATGTGGAGTGCCATTGTAGTCTTATTAGTTGTTTTATCCAATCTTTGTTTAAAATTGTCTAGAGTTCATTCATAATCGATTTTTCTAAAACAATTGCTTGTTAATGATTGTCCCCGATTATAATACATATTTACGTAATTGCTATTCATATAGATAAGGATAGTGTTATATTTGTTAAAAAGTTCTAATTTCAGTTGTAGAAAGAGAAGTGCTCAAATTGAAATTTCTCAAACAATTTCATCCATTAGTTTGGATCATTTTAGGCGGTACAGTTTTTACACGTATCGCAAGTTTTATGGCTATGCCATTTTTAGCGCTTTATCTACATAAAGATTTAGGAGTCGGGCCGTTACTCATTGGTATTACGATAGGGGTTGCGCCATTACTATCAACTATTGGGGGCTTCATTGGTGGTTATTTGACTGATCGATTTGGTAGAAAACGAGTCTTGTTAATTACTGTTTTTGTATGGAGTACAGTGTTTATTGGATTTGCTACGACAAATATAGTAGCTCTTTTCATAGTCTTAAACGCTATTAATGGTTTATGCCGCTCGTTTTTTGAACCAGCAACACAAGCATTGATGATTGATTTTACTCCGCAAGAAAAAAGAAAACGCCTCTTTTCATTGCGTTACACAGCGATTAATATTGCAGCTGTTATAGGTCCAATTGTTGGCGTATATATTGCCAGCATGTCTAGTCCAAGTGTGCCTTTTCTATTTACAGGATTTATGTACTGCGTATATGGGGTCTTTTTGATCAGTGTATTGAATCGTTATGAAATGAAACAGCAAAAATTAGAGTCACAAATTCAAATACATCATATGTTTCGGATTATTTTATCGAATCGGAAAATGCAGTTGTTTGTTGTAGGTGCTATTCTAATTAACTTTGGCTATTCTCAATTCGATTCCACATTACCTCAATTGGTTGAATTGACTGTTGAGAACGGTGTAAAACTGTACTCACTATTAATTGCGCTTAATGCAGCTGTCGTTCTTATTTTGCAATTACCGATTAGTATCTATTCTGAGCGCTACTCAACTAAATTTACATTATTAATGGGTATTGGATTTTTTGTAGGGGGATTAGTGTTATTTGGAGTGGCAAATAGTAGTCTCATGTTTATTATTGGGATGGTATTTTTTACAATTGGTGAAATTTTCGTATTCCCTACAATGAATGTCCTTATTGATGAAATTGCACCTGAAACGCAAAAGGCAAGCTTCTTAGGGGCTGCCCAATTCAAAAACTTAGGAAGTTTCATAGGACCAGTAATTGGAGGTTGGTTGTTATTGCATTTTCAAGATCAACTTTTTCTTTTGGTAGCAATTATTGTACTATGTAGTGCAGCTTTTTATAAATCTGCGATGAATATAAAACATTAGGGATAATACAATTAGAAGAACAAAGAACACTAATAAAGCTACTCTACAATTTGTAGGGTAGCTTTTATTGTATATTCACCATACAAGATTTTTTAATCCTCGAGTAGTCTGCAAATATAAATCATTTGAATACTATTAGCATTTAGTGCGTTTTTATCCCAATCACCGTAGACATGCAGTATTTCAAATCCATGTTGTTGTAACAATCTTTCCATTTCAAGTGGAAAAGAGAACCTAAGAGAAATGTTGTCTTCTTCCTTAGCTATTAATGTTTCGTCACGATATATGTGTCGTTTTGTCTGACAATGAAGGATTTGTGTTAATACATCATATTCATCACGATGATACTCAACTACATCTTCCCCATGATTGTTTGTATATGATTGCTCGTATTCATCAATCTTTGATATCTCATGTAATAACGGATTTCGTGTGTCAAAAATAAAAACGCCATTAGTAATAAGGTGTTTCTTTACGGAATGCAATAAAGCATCTTGTGAATTGTTTGTTAAAAAGTGTTGAAAAGAATTGCCTGTTATATATATCAGTGAACTCTTAACAGACAAACTTAATGCTGTACAATCTTGCTTGTAAAAATTAATAGTGACACCTTGTGCTATCGATTTTTGTTTCGCTAGATTTAACATACCTTCATGTAAGTCCACTCCAACCATCGAAAAATTACGTTTCGCCATAGGAATCGTTAACCTTCCAGTACCACATGCTAATTCAATTATCGGATGTTCATCAAATTTAGCCCATTCTAAAATTAAATTTAAGTCATTCTTATAATTATCATAAAGATAATCATACTGTTTTGGATCTGCATATTTTTCAAAATTGTTCTCAAATATATTTTCCGTCATATAACTTTACCTCTTCTATCATGATTTAGTTGTGTTACAGATTCTGTGATAGAAAAAGCATTCTCATAAACTACTTTTCCATCACCTTAGTATTGTTTAACATTTAAATCACTCCTTTCAAATCCATATACTTAATAATATCATAATTGTTTTTAATTGGTATATTTCTATTGTTTGCTAACACTCACAAAACAACTTATTTTAAGGTTTTACTTTATCTAAATAGGTGGATAATTTTAGTTTCACTAACCCAATTCTTTTACCTTGATTCTTCATCAATAAAAAGGTAAATTAATATGTACCATTATAGAACTGTTCGTAATGGAACTGTTTGGAGTGGAAGGAGTGGGGATTTTGAGTCTCGAAAAAGACGCTGTTTTAAGGTCTGAAAAGCTATTACATTCATTTTGGCATGTCAACCATTGTATTAGAAGAATAGTGCAACGAACGGCCTTGGAAAATGATCTTACTGTTCCTCAATATGCGCTATTAATAACGCTTGCACCATTTGAAGAAATGACACAAAAGCAGCTAGGGAAAGCAACATTTTTTCCTAAAAGTACATTAAGCCAAGCTGTTGATGGACTTGTGCAAGCAGAATTGATAATGAGGAATCCAGTAGAAGATAATCGACGCGAAATGCTATTGACCCTTAGTGAAAAAGGTCAAATGCTTTATGACAAGATACAAAAACAAGAAAGTAGTATTCTACAAGTTTTTGAAACTGCTACTGAGTTATTAAGCGAAAAGCAATATGATGATCTTCTAACATCACAACGCCAAATTACTACGTTATTAGAAGAAGTCATAGAAAGAGGAGAATGATTAAAGTGGTTAAACTACTAAAAAACTTAACAGTTTATAAGTGGATTGTTCTAGCGGTGATTGGACTTGTATTCATTCAATCTATGGCGGATCTGTATTTGCCTACTCTTATGTCAGACATTATCGATAAGGGAGTAGTTGTAGGTGATACGAAGTATATTTGGAAAATTGGCGGAATAATGCTAATAGTGGCTGCATTCGGAGTGTGTGCTTCGATTGTGGCGAGCTATTACTCATCAAAAGCGGCAATGGGATTTGGGCGTGATATTCGCCGAAAAGTGTTTAATCATGTTGAAGAGTTTTCACTTCAAGATTTTGATGAAGTAGGAACAGCATCACTAATTACAAGAACTACAAATGATATTACGCAAGTACAGCAAGTAGTGATTATGTTGCTACGAATGGTCGTAAGTGCACCGATAATGTTTGTCGGTGGATTAATAATGGCGTTATCTAAGGATGCCAAATTATCTCTCATTATCGTTGCAACGATACCTGTATTATTGGGTGCAGTGCTTCTCATAATGACTAAAGGTATACCACTCTTTAAATTAGTCCAAACACGTTTAGATCGATTAAATTTAGTGTTGCGTGAAAATTTAACTGGGATACGAGTGATTCGTGCTTTTAATCGTGAAAAACAAGAGAAAGTACGGTTACAAAAGGCTAATAAAGATTTAATGGACGTTTCTATCAAAGTTAATAAGATAATGGCATTTTTAATGCCAGTAATGATGCTGGTCATGAACTTAACTGTTGTTGGTATCATTTGGTTTGGTGGAATTCGTATCGATAACGGTGGCATGCAAATAGGGGACTTGATGGCTTTTATTCAATACGTCATGCAAATTATGTTCGCACTTGTTATGGCATCAATGATGTTTGTTATGGTTCCGCGAGCTGCGGTATCTGCTAAGCGCATTAATGAAGTACTTGAAAAGAAACATACAATTCTTGATGAGGGATCTAAAGCGGTTAATCGTGAGCAAGGAACTCTAGAGTTTGACAATGTCTCCTTTACTTATCCAGGAGCAGAGGAGCCTGTTTTATCGAATATTAGTTTCCGCGCGAAATCAGGTGAAATTACTGCGATTATTGGTGGAACTGGTGCTGGGAAATCAACGCTTGTGAATTTAATTCCTCGTTTATATGATGTGACTAGTGGTACGATTCGAGTTAATGGCGTGGATTTAAAAGAGGCATCAATCGATGAAGTACGTTCGAAGATTGGATATGTCCCGCAAAAAGCACTGCTCTTTACTGGCACGATTGCTGAAAATATTCGCTTTGGTAAAGAAAATGCTTCGCAGGAAGAGATTGAACATGCTGCACGCATAGCCCAAGCAGAAGATTTTATTAGTAAAATGGATAATGGTTATGAATCTGAAATCTCACAAGGTGGTTCAAATGTATCTGGTGGTCAAAAACAGCGACTATCGATTGCACGAGCTTTAGTAAGAAAACCGGATATTTATGTTTTTGATGATAGCTTTTCAGCGCTTGATTATAAAACAGATGCAAGTCTACGTGCAGCTCTAAAAGAAGAAACTAAAGATGCAACAATGTTACTTGTTGCACAGCGTGTAAGTACTGTAGTTGATGCAGATAGTATCATTGTTTTAGATAAAGGAAAAATAGCTGGCATTGGTACACACAAAGAGTTGCTTATAGAAAATGATGTGTATCGTGAAATCGTTAAATCACAGCTCTCAGAGGAGGAAATCGCATGAGTAAGCAGAGAAATACGCAACCTCAAGGCGGCGGTCCAATGGGGAATGGCGGCAGTATGATGATGGCTGGACAAAAGGCTAAAGACTTTAAAGGTACGTTTCGTCGTCTACTTAGCTTTTTAAAACCACAAAGTCGTCAATTAATAATCGTGTTATTGGCGGCCATTATGAGTACTGTTTTTATGGTTGTTGGGCCGAAGATAATGGGGAATGCGATTACTAAATTATTTGAAGGGGCATATAGCAAATTCAAAGGGATTCCAGGTGCGGAAATTGACTTTCATACAATCGGTCAGCTTTTACTCTTACTAGCTGGACTATATGTAATAAGTAGTTTGTTTTCGTATATTCAACAATACATCATGTCTAGTGTCGCTCAAAAAACGGTTTATAATTTAAGGACAGAGATCAATGAAAAGCTAGAGAAGCTTCCGCTTAAATACTATGATGGACGTGCGAATGGTGAAACTCTAAGTAGGGTCACGAATGATATTGATACCATTGGTAGTACATTACAGCAAAGTGTGACACAGTTTATCACATCAATTGTAACGATTGTTGGAATCATCATCATGATGTTAACAATTAGCCCGCTGCTGACGTTAATATCAATTGTAAGTCTACCACTCTCAATTTTCGTTATTAAACCAATTTTGAAAAGGTCACAAAAGCACTTTGCAGATCAACAAAAAACACTTGGGCAGTTGAATGGTCATATTGAAGAAATGTACACAGGTCATCAAGTAGTGAAGGTTTTTGGTCATGAGAAAAAAGCGGTAGCAGAGTTCGATGAAGTAAATGAAAAATTGTATCAAGCAGGACGTAAAGCGCAGTTTATCTCGGGAATGATCATGCCGTTAATGTCTTTCATCGGAAATTTAAGTTATGTCATTATTAGTGTTGTTGGTGGTATTTTAGTAACGCAACGTGCCATCTCAATCGGTGATATACAAGCATTTATTACGTATACACGTCAATTCACACAGCCAATTGCACAAACAGCAAACATTGCAAACATTATCCAGTCAACAATTGCAGCTGCAGAACGCGTCTTTGAATTGTTAGATGAAGAAGAGGAAATAAAAGAAGTGACAGCTTCCAATTTAACACAAGCAAAAGGCGCTGTTACATTTGAACAAGTTAGTTTTGGATATGGCAATGAATTATTAATAGAAGACATGAACATTGAAGTACTTCCAGGTCAAACAGTTGCGATTGTAGGTCCAACTGGAGCTGGTAAGACGACACTAATTAATTTGTTAATGAGATTCTATGAGTTAAATGATGGGAAAATCAAAATTGATGGTATTGATACACGTAACATATCACGTGAAAACCTTCGCAAAACATTTGGTATGGTGCTTCAAGATACTTGGCTCTTTAACGGTACGATTAAAGAGAACTTGGCTTTTGGGAAGGAAAATACGACTGATGAAGAAATATTCGCGGCTGCCAAAACAGCTCGTGCAGATCACTTCATTCGTACCCTCCCAGATGGATATGACACAGTGTTAAATGAAGAAGCATCCAACATTTCTCAAGGACAAAAGCAGCTTTTAACAATTGCTAGAGCAGTGCTTACTGATCCTCCAATTATGATTTTGGATGAAGCAACTTCAAGTGTTGATACGCGTACAGAATTGTTAATCCAACAAGCGATGAATCGTTTAATGGAAGGACGAACTAGTTTCGTTATTGCACATCGTCTTTCAACTATCAGAGATGCTGACTTGATTTTAGTGATGGACCAAGGAAAAGTAATCGAACAAGGAACACATCAAGATCTGTTAGAAGAAGACGGATTTTATGCTGACTTGTATAACAGTCAATTTTCTAATAAAGAAGCTATGTAAAAAATGTAAAAGCCTTGATTCTAACTTGGAATCAAGGCTTTTTAACATTAGAAGGATGTAATTATCAGTAATATTAGAATTGTAAAAAATAATAAATGACAATATAATAAAAAGAATAGCTTAATATATTTGCAGAAATTACAGTCCGAATAACTTGATGAAAAGCGGAGGTAAGCAATGAACATTTCTTATAAATTAATGTCGTCAATTAGCTTTCAAGAAGCACATGAATTATTTAATAGAGGATTTGAAGGTTATTTATTACCGATGAATTTATCTTTTGAAACATTCATTAGTAAGTTTGGAAATGAAGGTTTATCTCCGTCGCTCTCAGTCGTTGCGTATGATGGTATCGAGCCTGTAGGATTTGTACTGCAAGGGATTAGAGAAGTAGATGGTCAGAAGGTTTCATGGAATGGCGGAACCGGTATTGTTCCCGAATATCGAGGGAAGAAGTTGGGCTTTTCTTTAATGCGAGAGGCGGAGAAAGTATTAATAGACAACAATGTTTCTGTAGCTACATTAGAAGCACTTTCAGAAAATAGACCTGCCATATCGTTATATGAGAAATGTGGTTACAATGTAATTGATGATTTGCTCTTTTTATCTTCAGATGGAATATTAGTTGGTCAGTTACCGAATTTAAAAGACTATGAAATATTAAGATTTCCTACGGTGCAAGCTATAGGTTCAGACTTATTTCCAGCTATTGTACCGTGGCAAACGGATGCTAGCAACACGCCTAAAATAGGTGGAGAAACTGTGGTGATTACAAGAAATGGAGAGGTGCAAGCCGCAAGTCTTATTCGAAAAAAACAAGTATTCGGTAAAGAAACGGAAAGTATTACTTTGTTTCAAGTAACTGAAAATGGTGATGAAAATGCACTAAATACATTACTTGCATATGCTTTAGAATATGACAAACCTATAAATCGCTCTACTTATAACTTTTTAAAAGGGAATGGACGAACAGTTTCATTATTAATGGAAAAGGGATTTGAAAAGACTCCAGTATCACAAGTTTTCATGACAAAAACGTTTTAATATAACTAACCAGTTCATCACTTAAATAAAGTGACTGAACTGGTTGTTTTTATGATGATCACCTATCAATACAGTGTTTAATAACATACTTAGAATCGCTATAAATACAGCTTTCCCTTAAGACTCACTTAAAAGGTTTCCGTACAATGTGTCATAAATGACAGTGTGAATTCGTTATAAGGGTAAAGGAGGAATCTTAGCCACGCCGATTTTTTCGCTCTAAAAAATCGAAAAGTTGGTTAGTAATTTATCAAATTAATGTTACTTTGATACGAAAGCATTTGATACCGATGAACAAAGCCTAAAAACGTTTGCTGCAGAAAGTTGCATATTTTCTGTTCTAGAAACAAATAGCTCGGTCTGAAAAAATGCCCAATTAATATAAAATAAGTATTTTAAAGGAACTTATGCTTTTTTATTTCGTTTTGTAATCATAAGTGCTTGTAGCGAAAAGATATTATCTAGTGAAGAGGGAGCAATAGTAGAGGTGCTTAACAAAATGGATGTTGAATTTAACGACCTACACTCCATATTGATCAGATTGGGCAGTTATTTAGGACAAAGGGTACTATAAATAAAAATGGTTCAAACGATGAAAAGGGTGATTCATTAACATTTGATTTACTTCCTGAAGACCTAGTGTTTAATAAAAATGTAACCATTGAAGCTGATAAGAAAAGAAGGTTTAGAAAATACAAACTTCCGTCTTAATGATGTGGACATCTCCAGATTATTCAAAGGGAGAAACGAAATCAGTTTGAACTTGTTGCTGAGAAATTCTCAACTTTACGCTTCACCTAAAGGACTAGGATTTGAAGAACACAGAGGCAGAAAAATTTCACAAGGGGAAGGGTTAATATTGCAAATTAGAAATTCGGCAAAAGCAATAATATTTAAAGAATCAAAAGTTTTATTAACTAAACATTATTATTTGGACGGTTTCTTTTATATTTTCCCTGGTGGTGGACAGGAACATGGAGAAACCCTTAGCGAATCCGTTGTAAGAGAATGTTTGGAGGAAGTAGACGAAAAAGTAGTCGTAAAGCAATTATTACACATTCGTGAATATATAGGGAAAAATCATGAATAAGCTGAAATACATGAACAAGTTCATCAAGTAGAATTTTATTTTATTTGTAAATTAGTTAATGACATGAAAGAACATAAAAATCCTTCTAATCCAGATTCACATCAAGTTGGTATCGAATGGATAGATGTAGAAAATTTGATGAATTATCGAATTTATCCTAAATCAATTAGAAAATATATCATCGATTATTCAAATGGAATAAATAGATCTGTATATTTAGGTGATAATAATTAATGTAACTTTTGTAAAATGTTAGGTAATGTAAACTCGATAAGCGAAATATAAATGGTTCTACATTTTTATAGATCCAACTGTATTTTTCATGCATTAATATTAATCTTCGGAACATGACGTATTACAAGTCAAGCCCTTCAATCAACGGATCGAAGGGCTTGTTAGTTATTTTAAACGGATTCATTCATTTCTTTTGCTTTTTCACTTCGTTGACTTTTTGCTTTTCGGAAGTGAAGAGACTCGTAAATAACTGGAATAACCACAAGTGTCAGTAATGTGGCCATTGTTAATCCACCAATTACGACGATTGCAAGACTACTTGATACTAAGCTAGTAGACTCGGCCTTTTTAAATAATAATGGAATCATCGCACAAACTGTTGCCATAGCCGTCATCAAGATTGGACGCATTCTAGTAGTTGCTGCTTCTACGAGTGCATCACGAATGATCATTGTTCGTTCATTTTGTTTGACGCGGTCTAACAAAACAATAGCGTTCGTTACTACAATTCCAATTAACATTAAGGCACCAAGTAATGCCGTAACGTCAACAGTAATTCCACTAATTAATAGGCCGAGAATCGCCCCAATCGCTGCTAATGGGAGTGAACATAATATAGCAATTGGTGCACGGAATGTCTTAAAGGTTACAACCATAATTAAGAACACGATTCCAATTGACACAAGCATAGTGATAAATAGATCAGAGAAATCGTCTGCTTGTTGTGCACTAGCACCACCAATATATACTTTTACTCCAGATGGAATCTTCATTCCTTTTACATCTTTCTTACCAAAGATAGTTTTCGTAATCTCTTCATTGACCTTTGATAGCTGTTCTGGATCAGCATTTGCGGTAATACGTACATACGAATTCCCATCTTTATGGATTATGTTTGTTGGCTTCTCTTCTTGTTTTAACGTCGCTACTTTGGATAACTGCTCCATTCCTGTAGGTGTAGCAACTAACATTTTGTTTAAGTCATCTTCCGTTTTTGGATTCAAAAGAGGCTCTAACATAATTGCGGTTGGCTGTGAAGCAATGGTCGCCATCCCAATAGGTGTTCGATTTAGAAAGACACCTAATTGCTGAGAAATTTGCGTTGCATTTCCTTCTGCAGCTTTCACTTCAAAAGAATAGACCATTTTTTTTGCATCCTGATTTGTTGTTACCTTTTCAATACCTTTTATTTCCTCAATCTTTTCCTTTACATTAGTTGCAGTTTCTTCAATCTGCGTTAAATCGTCGCCCATAACATCAATCGTAATAGGTGTAGATGACCCTGACATAAAGGAAGCTGTATCTACAGTTAGTTCGGCACCTACATACTCTTTCTTTTGCTTTTCAAGTCTTTCGAGCATTTGTTCAGAATCTTTACTATCCTTTAACATGATCATGATTGTTGCAAGAGTTGGAGAATTTACCCCCCCGAATCTCGCGGCGTCTTCTGTATTACCAAGCTGTGTATATTCATATTTCACTTCATCTTGTGAATGGATGAATTCTTCAAGGCGAAGTGTATTTTCTTTTACTTTTTCAAGTGGTGTATCATTTGGGTACTCTAAAGTTGCTTGAATAAAATCAGCTGTCGATTTATCAACCTCTCCTTTAGGCATTGCAAAATATGTCCCAACTGACCCTGCAAGTAATAATAAAGAGAGCAGATATACAACCCATTTATGGTTTAATGTCCATGTTAAAAAGCGTGAAAAACGTACTGCTGGCTTATGTACCGCCAGTTTACTATTTTTCAACAAGGCAGAACTCATTAGCGGTACAACAGTAACTGCCACAATTAACGACGCAAGTAAAGAATACGTTATAGTTAAGGCAAATGGCATTAAAAAGTCTTGTAAACCTCCACTAACTAATCCGATTGGTAAGAAAACGGCGACAGTTGTTAATGTAGATGCTAATATAGCTGTTCCTACTTCTTTTGTCGCTTCTACAACTAAACTAATTGAGAATTTCTCCTTTTGCATTTTGCGGAAAATATTCTCAATAACGACTATACTATCATCAACAAGTCTACCAACTGCTACCGCTACTCCACCTAGTGTCAAAATGTTCAATGAGACTCCTGACATCCATAGTAGAAACAGTGTAAAAGCTAGAGAAAGCGGAATTGAGACAATCGTGATAAATGTTGAACGAAGGTTTCTTAAAAATAGAACAATTACGATAGTGGCGAATAGTGCACCCAATAATACCTCCTTCATCATTGTATTAACGGAACCTTCAATTATATCTGCCGTCGACATAATAACATTACTTTGGACGTTACTATATTGTTTATTCATTTTCTTTGATACTTCAGCAATTGCTTTTCCTGTACTTACTGCGTTAGCATTGCTTTCTTTCGTCATAATAAGAATCAAGGCATCCTTACCGTTTACACGAGTAAGAGAAGTATTTGGCTTATTAATGCTTACTTTTGCTACATCCATCAGTTTAACATCGGGTGCAATGGTTAGTTGTTTAATGTCTTTCATCGATTTCAATTTTCCAACGATTTTGATGTTACTAGCTTTTTCATCAATCGTTTTTTCCCCGACTGAAGCAGAAAGGTTTTGATCTTGAAGTGCCGTCATAATGTTCTCAACTGATAATTGTTTTTCTGCTAATAACTTATTATCTATTTTTATAGATACATATGAACTCTCAGTACCAAACGTTTGCACGTCTGCGACACCTTTTATATCTTTATACATCGGAATGATTTTTTTCTTCGCAAATTCGCTGTTACTTTGTGTTAATTCATCCTTAAAGGTAATGGAAACATCTGCGATTGGAATCATCGATGTATTAAGTTGAATGATTGAAGGTTTTTGAATATTCTTAGGTAATGTCACCGTTGCAAGAGCTTCTTGCACTTCTTGCTTGGCATCTTTCATATTCGTTTTTGATTCAAAAAATATATCAACTTTTGAAAATCCATCTCCTGTTGTGGAGAAAAAATCTTTCTTCCCTTTAACAGATCCCACGGCCGCTTCAATTGGCGACGTGACCTGTTCTTCCATCGAATTAGAATCGACTCCTTGCCCCAATGTAACAATCGTTATTTGTGGTTGATCAGCTGATGGCAAAAACTCCATTGGTAATTTGAAGTAGCTAACACCACCTAGTAGTAAGACAAGGATTGTAACTAATGTAATGGCCGCTTTATTCTTGAAGGACCATTTGGTAAACAAAGACATATTAAAAATCTCCTTTCCCGTACTCCTGCATTTTTCACTTAACTCAACATAAGGATTTCTCTCTCTTATTTGTTTTTTTCCTCCTGTATTTAATTGTAATTCTTTGGGATTTTGAGAATAATAGACCAGAGCAGGTGGTTTTTCTAAGTCTTAAGACTGATTTTTTATCAAAAGAGGGACCAATTGAAGATTCTTTGATTTGTATGTACATATTCAACTTAACAAAATAAAAATATAAGAATTAATAATTTTAGGCAATTTTAACCTTGGTAGGATAGTACTCATAATGTGTTTTGGTGCTCATCTCCAATAGGTTTAGCTTTATTTCCAACGGGTGCTAGCAACACGCCTAAAATAGGTGGAGAAGTTGTGGGATTAAAAAAAATGGAGAAAAGGGGATGGACGCACAGTTTCCATTATTAATGGAAAAGGGATGAAAAGAGACTCCAGTATCAAAAGTTCTCATGACAAAAATGATTTAATAAAACCAGTTCATCACTTAATAAAGTGTGATCTGACCCAAGAAAGTTAGACATATTTAGTTAAGCAGCTTCTAAGACCAGAGTTCGGTATTCCACCGGGCTTAGGTCTTTTAATTTTTCCTTCATTCGTTTGTGATTGTAATAGTGAATATAATCTGCGAGCTCCTGTTCAAAATGTGCCATGGATTCAAATTCTTGTAGGTAAAGGAGTTCAGATTTTAATAAGCCAAAGAAGTTTTCGATGACTGCGTTGTCCAAACAATTGCCCTTACGGGACATACTCTGCGTAATTCCATGTTGCTTTAATGTTCGTTGATACTTTTGCATTCGATAGTGCCAACCTTGGTCCGAATGAAGGATGACTTGATTACCTGATTGAAGGCGCTCCAATGCTTGTTCTAACATATCATGGACTAGTTTATACACTGGACGATTCATTACCGTGTAGGCAATGATTTCACCATTACACAAATCAAGTACCGGTGATAAATAGCGTTTCTCACCAAATAGATGGAACTCTGTCACGTCTGTTACCCATTTCTCGTTCATCTTCTCCGCTGTAAAATCACGTTGTAATATGTTTGGGGCAGTTTTCCCGACATTTCCTTTATACGAACGATATTTCTTCATACGGACTGCACATTTTATGCCAAGGGCATTCATCAAACAGTTAATCGTTTTAGGATCATGATGAAAGCCGTATTTTTTCAATTCTTTGGCAATCCGACGATAACCATAACGTCCCTTATGTTCATGGTAAATGGAATGAATTGCGACTTTTACATCCGCGTATTTATCAGTACGATTCAAACGCTTTTCCCAATAATAATACGTGCTACGTGGAATATCAGCGACTTTGATTAATTCCACTACTTCATAGATTTCCTTTAGTTCATAAATTACTTGCGCTTTGATTTGATTGGTAATTTTTCTTGCATTTGAACTAAAGCATTCAACTTTTTTAAGTACGCATTCTCCATTTCTAATTGTTTTATACGTGCCTCTAATGCCCCGACAGATCCTTTAGCTGATGTTGGTTTCGTTGTTCTTTTTGTTTCTTTTTTCATGGATGGACGCCCCTTTTTCTTAGAAACAAGGGCATCATAACCACCAAACTCAAACTTCCTTCGCCATTTTCGAATCATGCCAGGAGATGAAATGTTAAATAGTGCAGCTGCGTCAATTGAAGATGTACCTGTTTCGTTCATATAATTTAGTACATTCATTTTATATTCAGCGGAATATTTTGTATAGGACTTTAAGAAAGTCTCTACACCATTTTCTTTATAACGGCGAACCCATTCACTGACAACCCGTTTTGTGATTCCGATATCTTTCGCGATTTCACTCATGGATTCATATCCATTTAAGTATCGTTGAACTGCTTGAATACGTTGTTCAGCACTTACTTTTGTCATAAAAAACCCCCGTAAAAGTTAGAGTGGTGTCTAACTTTTACGGGGCAGTTCATAACTCAGTCTTCCGTATTACAATACGTTCATTGAATCATTTCATGTAATGTTAAAAAAATGAACGCGTACTATGGCAGCTTTGAAACGGTACGAGGGGCCCTATTCAAGTGAATATTATCGGATTTTCAATTAGCATTTGAAGTAACCGCATCTTTAGTTTTGAAGGAATTCTAGAAGCTCCAAATTTGTAAAAGAACCATTTAATGTGATAAGTCACGATTCGCGGTAAGCAATGATGGAATAAAAAACAATGGGTATAGCAACAGATAGAGATTTGGTATCCACCACATTGGATCAAAGTCAAGCTTAATAATCCAAAAAACAATAGCCTGTAACCCAGAACAAAAGGTTAATGTGAGTGATATTAACGTAAAGTATTTCCAGTTTGGGGTTTTTATTCTATGTAAATAAATACTTATGAAACCAGTTAAAGAAATAATAATATCAAGTGGTAAAAATGACCAATTCCAGATCACTAATAATTCATTTTGATAATCTTGATATAAATACTCTTTAGGTATTAATTCTAATAAAGTTATTAACCAATAAAGAATAAAACCAATATCTGTAATTAAAAATAAAATTTTTAAAGTTTTATTCATACAAGTGCCTCCATTCATTTGATGAAAAACAAATACATTACAATTTTTGTCTCACGAATGTTGTATTACCATTAACTAGTCCTATTTATAAACACTGTTTTTGTGTTCAACATGCTCACTAATAGAATTTTTTCTATGATGTTGTTCTTCAAGGTTAAGTCCAACAACACCAAGAATGATTAATACAATTGAGATTGTTTTTAGAACTGTAACCTGTTCGGAAAAGAAGAAGATACCGATGATTACCACTAAGGCAGTTCCAACGCCAGACCATATAGCATAGGCTATACTAACTTCAATGCCTTTTAAAGCAAAATTCAAGAGAGACAAGCTAACCAAATAAAATGCAAATAGTAATATTGAGGGAAGAAATTTACTGAATCCAGAAGATAACTTCATGGTTATTGTTCCTGCCACTTCGGCTAATATTGCCAGTAATAATAAAATCCAATGCATGTTTCATCAACCTTCCTGTTTAAGTATTCCTACCATAAGGATTTCCGTCATTTCCTGAAGTGTTTCAAGAAGGCTAACTTTATTTTCGTATCTTGATGAATGCTCCATTATTCGATAAAGACCTCCAATATATAAATCTATAAAAATTTCCTTGTTAAAGGGGCGTATTTTTTCTGTTAAAACTCCTTCGTTAATTAATGAAACTATGCTTTCCCATTGTTCATTAATAAATTGATCAAGAATTTCCCATTGTTTTGGATAATACCGTTGAAGTTCCTCTAGATGACTTAGTTGGGCAAACTGAAAATTGACAGGAATCAAAATGAGACATTTTTTAAGTTTTTCTAAAATATCTATGGTTGGGTCGCACATGATTTCTTTTTCTTTTACTTTTAGTTCATAAATTGCCTGATTTATAATATCCCTTATTAGTTCATCCTTTGAAGGATAGTATCCATAAAGTGTTTTGGTACTCATTCCTAGTTGTTTTGCTAACTCACTCATAGTAAACCGGAATCCTTTTCTCTCAAATTCTCTTCGTGACCAATCCAATATTCTTCCTTTCAATACCTTCACCTCTTCATAGGAAAATTAAAAAAACAATACATTTTCCTGATTTTCTATTAAATAATATAATTCTTTGTATAAAATGTCAATTTATCTTAATGGGATTTTTTTATAGATTAACTGACTTCACTAAAATGGAAATGGTAACGAATCTATTTTTAATAATCTGTATTCATTAGCGTATTACCAAAAAGCTGACCAAGAAAGGGTGACAGTCTCTCTATAAAATAAATTGAGTAATAGGAAATTTGAACGAATTCTCTATATCATATTGGTAAGGTGATACTTATAGATGATATTATGGGGAATTGGTTATTCTAGTATTTAGAGCGAAAATATTCAATACCAAACAGTTTCATTTAAAAAGTGATGCAATAAATAAAGACTTGATTCCATAAAGGAGTCAAGTCTTTTTGTATGATGTAGAATATGATATTCCCTAACTAACAAGCTTAGTGAAAGGGAAAATGAGAACTACAAAAATCGGGCAACAATAGCGAAGACAACAATGAGAAGTAAAAACCCAATAAGCGTATATCCTATTAAACGAATGCCTTTTGGCTGTTGTTGTAAATGCATTTTCTTATGAGATGGAGAGCCCATTATTTGATTATCAGACCTCATCGGATCAAAAATTGTATCGTCATTTGAATTAAATTTACTTGATTCATCTTGAATAATTTGTCTATTTTCTTCCATCGTATTCCCTCCCTAAATAGGTTGGAATGAAACAACTTAATACATTTCCAATTCATTCTAATTATACTTAATATTTATTGGTAGGTGTAATAGGAATTCTAAATTTGTGTAGTATTGCTCGATAAATTTTAAGTAAAGCATCTTATATAGATTTTTATTAAAGTCATGACGTTGGTAATAAGGAAAACATCATAAATGATATTTTCGTATAGCTTCATTTACTTTTTCACTTAAATCGATTAATCCATGTGCTAGTATTTATTCATCATCAGACGCTATTTATGCAGCAAATCCAATTTTATTAAATTAATAATTTTAGAAGAAATGTAAAATATATATATTTTGAACTTACTGCTATTTAACTAATGATGCAGGTTAATGGAAGAAGATAAAAGACTCATTTATGCCATATAATTCCTCGTGTGGGTAAATGTGATAAAATCGAAGAGGTGTAAAAGTAATAGAAGCTTGGCAGGTTTTTCTGGGGCTAGGTTCACTTGAGGCTAAATGTATTCTTTTTTCTGTCACGATTTTTGGGATAATCAGAGGATAGAAAAACAGGCAGATGCCTTTATGAAAGAAAGTGAAAAGTTGGAAAAATACGATATTATAACGGTCGGTGTACAGGCTCATGAACCACAGATTAAAATCTATGTCTCTGGATAGAAAAAAACGTAATGAAATCACCCACTCTATGGTTCAAATTGCTAAACAGCTAGGCATGGATGATTTGAAGTCGTGTTTAAAGTAGTAAATGATGAACACCCAGTTTTCGATTGAAAGCCTTGCTAAATTTTATTCTTGAATGAATGGGGGATTAATCTTGTTTGCTTCTGTTGAATTTATCGTAATTTATTTTCCTATTGCTATTTCATTATTAAGCATTTGGGGGTTGTATTGGGCATTTAACAACAAGAGAAAAGGATATTTTTTGCCGTTGGTTACAGTGAATGTAGGCATCATAACTCATTATGTAGGTTTGATATCAATTAGGGGCTTTAGCGGTATGGGCGTTAGTATGATAGGTGCAATTATTCTTGTAATAAGCTTAATAATCTTAACTTTAATGTTAATTGTCGATTTGAAAATTAGAAAAGTGAACTGAACTATTGAATTAAATAATGATATTCTTCAACTATCGGAGGCGTTACTTGAAGCGCACTGAGCTGTTTAGACAGTTCTTATTTTTATTCAATTTTAAGGGGAGGATAGTTCAATAAAGAATTGAAATTGATGGGAGGAAATTGTAATGATAGTTAATACAAAAGAATTTTTTATTCATAATTTACTATATATAGTGAGGTCAGCAATTGAAACTGATGCGAAAAACCTATCTGAAATAAGATTGCAGATAGATGGTGAAACAGAGAATTTAGATAGAGAAAAAGGTGAGGCGTACATAAATGAATCAGGTTTTAAACAAATAATTAAAGATGATACAGAAAGTGATAGTAATCTATTTTTAGTTGCTGAAGTTAATCAAAGAATTGTAGGTTTTTCAAGATGTGAAGGGAACAAATTGAAAAGAACTTCTCATAAAGTGGAATTTGGAGTCTGTGTATTAAAAGAGTACTGGGGATATAGAATGGGTACAAATTTATTAAAAGAATCTATTCAATGGGCAGATTCAAATGGAATAAAGAAAATGACTTTGAATGTTCTTGAAACCAATGAAAAAGCTATGATGACGTATCAAAAATATGGTTTTGAAGTGGAAGGTATTTTAAACAAGGATAAACTTCTATCTGACGGAAATTACTATAATACCATTTTAATGAGTAGGTTTAATGAATAAGGATTAATGAACAAACAAATTTCAAAATTTGCTGAACTAACATGTTGTTTGAGTTGAAGATTATAGGGCTGCTTGGATGGTTCTTTTTTCTTATTCAACTAAGAAGCAGGATAGGTGAAAATCAATTTCGGTGAGCCGTATCATATTGGTGGTTGAGGTCGGGGTTAAAACAATTACCTTATCTACAAAATTGTTATTTTCACAGTTTGGAATCAGTACGATTATTTCAGTTTCTCCACTCGTGACTTTTTTTGCGGATTTAGTGTGGGAACCTCTCAAACTAAATGGGCATAAGCTGATAATATATGTCGATTTGAAAGGATGTTTTGTACATGTTTCCTTATCTCCAAAAAACTTATCAATTTCCATATTCCGATTATAGGTTTATGCCCGGCGGGTATTATTACTCCCCTTATTCTGAAAGATGTTGGCTCTGCAACAGTGACCTCGAATCGGATGAAAGATACCATTTATCCGCACAGCAACGGCTTACCTTCGTGCTAGTGCATGGTTCTTGGGCTGACGGTCATTTCTGGGACGGCGTAGCGGCGGTGCTGCGCAGTAGAGGGCATGCCGTCTATACGCCGGAATACGCAGGTCACGGCAAAGATCCGAATAAAAATGTCACGCATGCGATGATCACGAGGTCCGTCGTTGATTTTATAACGAAACTGAACCTACGCAACTTTGTTCTCGTCGGGCACAGCTTCGGCGGAACTGTCATCCAAAAGGTTGCAGAACAGGTACCGGATCGCATAAAGCGCCTTGTCTTCTGGGACGCGTTCGTACTGAAAGACGGCGAATCGGTTGTCGACGAGTTCCCGGCTCAGATGAGGCAAAGTTTCGAGCTACTCAGAGCTGGCTCAATGGACGATACGATCATGCTTCCATTTTCACTGTTTCGAGATTTTTTCGTCAATACGGCCACTTTAGAGGAAGCTAAACAGATGTATGCAAGCGTCACTCCGGAACCGGCTAAGCCACTTTTCGAGAAGTTGGATCTTAAAGCATTCTACGCTCTGTCTACGCCCAAAAGCTATCTCTATTTCTACCAAGACAACGCATTGCCACAAGGGGAGGGCTTCGGCTGGCATCCGCATATGTCAATACGGCTAGGCCAGTCCCGTCTAATCGTCGGGGACGGTGACCACTTTACGGATTCGCGTACAAGACCGGCTATGCTGGCGCAAAAGATTTACGAGGCGGGTAGGGACTGACATGCAGTAAGAGCATTTTATTGTGTGGTCAGAACAAGAACGAGCTTTAATCCTCCAAGATTCAGGAATTGATAGAAAAGGAAACAAGAGCTATTTAAAAAGGCCATACTTTGCAGGGTACCTCTTTAAGTATTAGTATTATCTAATTAACTAACATTCTCTTGTTCAACTAACGAGGGCGTTTCTACAATAGGAACGCTTTTTTTGCTTACCTGGTGGGTTAGTAAAGTAAGGAAAAAAATTTTACATTACAGGGGGGATCATAAATATAAGGAGATAAACTGTGGGCACAATGTTATAAAGGGAGACTGGCCGCCTCCCTCTATCCAAATTTAACGGTAGTAATATCCTAAGCCAACATAAGTTTTCCAGTCACAACCGTGGCCAGTACTTGTACTAGGACTTCTACCGCCATCATTCTCCCAGCGATCAATTTCCCAGCACTCATCGTCCCAGCCGTCCGGTATTCCTCCGCCACTTGCAGGGGTACCAGTTCCCACTACTGAAATAATCACAATATCAACATTGACATTTTATACATCATCCTTTTTTGGAAAATTCATATCTATACCTATATTATGTAATGTATATGTTTTAGTTCATCGCCTATACATAATCAATCATTATTTGAGCAAGAAGAGATGGTAATAAAAAGTCTTGTTGATAGGTTTCTAAATTGTGTTCATGAAAAAAACTATACCAATATTATTAGAGTACTTAGGAATTTGTTAAATGAAATAAAAGCATCACATCGATTAAAAAAATATGAAGAATTCAAAAGAAAAAAATAAAGTTTATTCAATTCCTGAAAAGAATGGATATAACTTTGATCCAAGTTTATTATTCCGAGTGATTAATGAAACAGTTCTTTTTCTTCCAAAATTAACAATTGGCAAGGAAAAAAGTTCGAGATGTCCGATATTTTTAGCTATCAATTCAGGAACTATGGTTATCCCCATTCCAGCGGTTACAGCTCCAAAGATAAAATCACCGAAGGCTACCTCGCTTATAATGTTAGGCTTGTGGCCAAGTGTTTCTATTTGTTTAATTATATGCTTCCTTGTATCACAAGGAGCTTGATGAGTGATTAGTGGTTCTTCGCACAAATCAGTAAGCTCAACCGTTTTTTTTGATTTGAATCTATGATTTGAAGGAAACACCGCATAATAAGGTTCCGTAAACAATTCGCGACTCCACAACGATTCTCCAGTATATAAAGTATCAACAAAGACTGCATCAAGTCTTCCTTCTTGTAAAGACTGTAACAGTTCGCTTGAAGTATTTTGAATCATTAATGTCAAGGGTCTATCCAATAGCTGAAGTCCCTTAATCCTTGAGGGTAAATAGTAAGTAGCTAAACTGGGGAGACTGCCTATAGCTATAGGGTTATTCCTGCAAAATTGCTGTAATTCTTGGCGAATTACGGCTAATTCAGCAATAACAGGTGTAATTCGAGTATGGAAATGTTCACCAGCTTCCGTCAGTTCAATACCAGCTGGCGTCCTATGAAACAAAACAATGTTAAGATTGTTTTCTAAATTTTGGATATGTTTACTCACTGCTGGTTGGGAAAGATTATTTGCTTTTGCAGCTTTAGAAAAACTTTTCTGTTTAGCGGCTTCAGCAAAGCTTTGTAACCACTCTATATTCATTGCACTCACTCCATATGTCATAACGATTTGTTATATCCTTATAAAATAATGATTGTTCCTTATTTAATGCTTATTTGATACCTTTTTAAAAGAGGAACATGTTTTAACTATAACATAATGTTATAGGTTATCGTCTAATACGGTTCATTTTTAGACTAGAATGAACAAAGGTGAAACTGGTAACTGAGCATTGAATTAATTGACATAATATAAGGAGGAATATTGGTGAAAATGCTAACCGCAGACAATCTTTTGTTGCATGGAGTCCACATCTATGGGGAGGTTTGGCACCTCAATGTCGGCTCATCACATCCTTAGGGAAATTAGCAAGGGATGATTATATGGATTCCTTGCTAATTTGATAGAAGCATAGATAAAAACAAATTAAAACTATTGAATAAGGTATGTGTGTTTATAATATTTTTCTAAACTATTCATCTTTTATATGTTCAATACAAAAATAAAAGAAAAAGAGCTTTTTACAATTTTATTGTAGGAGCTTTACATTCCTATTTTAAGTAATTTCAAATTAGTAAGAAATTCTACTGAACAGAATGTTCATCACCTATAAGTTAGGGAGGATTTACTTTTGAAAAACGTTCTATTATTATCATTAGGTATGTTTACCTTGGGTTTTGATGCTTATATTATTGCAGGACTTATCCCGGGGATTAGCGATACATATCATAAAGATGTATCGCAAGTAGGGCAAGCTGTTAGCATTTTCACTTTATTTTATGCTATATCTGCACCTTTATTTTCTTCTCTACTTGCAGGAAAGCAAATCAAAAAAGTATTATTATGTTCAATGTTTGTATTTTCCATTGCAAATGGTATTACAGCTCTCGCCCCAACATTTTCTCTTCTCTTATTATCTAGAGCAATTGCTGGAGTAGGAGCTGGCTTATTCTCACCATTAGCAGTGGCAGCTTCTACACAGCTTGTTTCAAGTGAAAAGAAAGGGAGAGCTCTAGGCTTGACTATAGGAGGAATGAGTATAGGAACAGTGCTGGGTGTCCCTTTAGGCCTCTACATTTCTGACATGTCTGATTGGAAAGCAGCAATTTGGCTATTAGTTATCATTAGTGTAATTGCTACTTTGGGTATGCTTAAATTTCTCCCAGATTTTCCAACTACACCACCTCCCGCACTAAATGAACGATTGAAGATGTTCCTAGATAAAAGAGTAACCATAACTGTATTTATAACATTTTTCGCTAGTATTTCCAGCTTAGGCCTATATACATATCTAGCACCATTATTAAAAGAAATTGCAGTCTCTAGTAATTTAACGATGTATCTTTGGGTATGGGGATTCGGAGGGTTGTTTGGAAGCGTTATGATTGGTTATCTAATCGACCATTTTAAAAAGCCAAAAACTTTGGTTACAATAATTTTAATTACTTTAACACTATCCATTATATGTATACCAATATTGATTAACGTACCACTATTAAAGTATGTACCATTCTTTGTCTGGGGAGCAATGGGGTGGGCGTGTCAAGCACCACAACAGCTTATTTTACTATCATACCAGCCGAATAATGGAAGTTCAGCGGTGGCATTAAACAGTTCTGTTAATTACTTAGGGAGTGCAATAGGTGCTACCTTTGGTGGGGTTGTATTGTCTTTAGAGATAGGAACCATTCCACTGGTTTATTTTGCAGTTCTTTCTATGGTATTCTCCCTATGTTTACAGTTTTATAGCATGAAAAACAGATTTAGAGTAACAGTAGTCAGTAAATGCTGATAAAAAAGATGATCATACTTTATCCGGAAAGGTATTTTTGGGAAAAATAAACTAAAATTAACATTTTATTTTTTCCCTATGGAACTAAGGGGTAGCTTAGTTATAACGGGTGTTTTTATTTTGGGTGTTATTTCTAGGGGGGCATAATCTTTTTTGGGCTAAAACTATGAACCTCGTTAGTTAATTAATCTAAAAGAAAATTGTTATTTAATTACGCATATTTGATATGTGACAATAATGATTTAAAATATTAGAAAAACGCAATATAAGGGCTTAGAGTGAATGTATCTTGTTTGGAAATCATGGACAACACCACCTTGAATTAGTCCTTTCATTATAAAGGGGTATGTGTGACTCGGAAAGAATGGAAAACTCAGAAAAACGATAAAACTAGTTGATTGGAGTGCAGGCGGCGACTCCTTGGGAACTAGCGAACATCTTGAGACCCCGCAGGAGCGTTAGAGACGAGGAGGCTCAAGGTTCGTCCCCAGGAAAGCGTTCGCCGGAACGGAAATTAACGGCATCGAAGAAAAAGCCATGGCAGAAACGATTAATCGCTTCCGCCATGGCTAAAATTCATTTTATGGACTTTTTCAGTGCCCTCAATATTTTGAACGGTTTTTTTATAAATATGAATAAGTTTATCGCATGTATTCCTCTTCTATCAGAAATTTAAAAGGGAAGTAGATTTACCTAAAAGGGAACTATCATATCGGTTATAGTGATATAAACTGTGATAGAGTACGGCTGCTAATGCTGCTATATTTACATCATCCTCTTTTAAAAGAGTGATGATTACAGTATCTGACTCATCTGAATTTCTAGGGTCTGCAAGCTTCACCGTTGCAATTTCCTCATCGTTTTTAATTAATCGTGATTCCGCAGTATAGTGTTGAAAAAACAAGTATGTATCTGAATTATCTTGCCATGTATACTTACTTTCTATTAATTGCTCACGCATTTTTTTGAGAACTATTTTCTGAAGGGGAGTTGTTAACATATAATCTAATTTTAGACGGTATTTTAAAGAATTTAAACTATACATGTCTTTTTCATTTTTATCCACTACTTCATAGCAATAATTGAGAGTAAAACTAAATAAGTTATTTGCGATACGAGTTGATATTTTTGGTTTTCGTTTTTTTACGTAACAAAGAACATTTCCACGTTCATCAGTAAGTGGTAATCTATCCTGCATCGACATTTGATTAGGAATTTCATATGAATAATTGTACATTGCTTAACCTCCTAATAGGATTTACTGTTATAGTGTGCCAAAGTACATATTGAATAATAATACTGTAAATGGCATTATTCGTATGTAAATTCCTTTATTGTTATTTTACAATAAAATCTCAAAAAAGCGATTGCTTTAACAGTAATAAGTTTTTTTAACGGTAATTAAGGATATTTAGTATCCAAAAAATTGAAGTATAGTTGTTCTTAAAGTAAGATAATGTAAATATCTGGCCATGTCTTTTAATTACCTTAATAGGAGATGATTTTTTTGAATACACAATCGAATACGAATGCAGTTGTAGTCTATAACTTTAACAAAACATCAGATAAGATTTTTGACGCTTGGATTAACCCTAATAAAGTGATGAAATGGATGTTTCCGAAGGGGGATATTGTACGTGTTGAAATCGATGCACGGGTAGGGGGATCTTTCTCATTTGTTGATCAAAGAGAAGGGAAGGAAATTGACCACCGAGGAGAGTATTTAGAAATTGACCGACCAAATCTTCTTGTATTTACTTGGGGTATCCCGAAGGAATCCTCAGACTCAGCACGTGTAAATATTGCTATAATATCAACTAGGACAGGCTGTGAACTTACTTTAACGCATGAATTACACCCTGATTGGTCAGATTTTGCATCACAAACTGAGCAGGCTTGGCGTAGTATGCTAGAAGCAATGGATGCTACACTAAATTAGTATATAAAATAACTTTGATTGAGGCTTTAAGTAAAGAGCCAGTATCCTTCATAAATGAACCCCGCCATCAGTTCATTGGGGTGCAGGCAGCGACTCCTTGGGGAACTAGCGAACATCTTGAGACCCCGCAGGAGCGTTAGCGACGAGGAGGCTCAAGGTTCGTCCCCAGGAAAGCGTCCGCCGGAACGGAAATTAACGGCATCGAAGAAAAAGCCATGGCAGAAACGATTAATCGTTTCCGCCATGGCTAAAATTCATTTTATGGACTTTTTCAGTGCCCGCTCTTTATATGAGGGTTATTTTAAAAACTTAAGAAACAGCCTTCAATCCGGCTACTCCAATAACAATAGCAATAATACTAATTACACGTGCTACGCTTTTAGATTCCCCAAAAAGGATCATATTGATCAATACGGCACCGACCGTACCAATACCGATCCATACAGCATAAGCAATACTTAATTGTAAATAGTTAAAGGAAGTGTAGAGGAGGGCAAATGATAAGCCAAAACCTCCAACGTATAAGAGCATATTTCGGATTGTTTTGTTTTGGCTATATAACTTTAAGCCAATAACACCAACAATTTCTGACATAGCGGCTAAAAATACAAATATCCACCCCATTGTTATTGCACTCCTTTCAAATCTGTTTCTTCCTTATGTTGATTATCAGCTAATTTTAATCCAATAACGCCTGCAACTAGAATCACCATAAATATTGCTTTTGCTAAGCTAAACTCTCCACCAAAAATAAATACATCCATTAATGTCGTTCCAACTGTACCAATTCCTGCGAAAATAGCATAGACAGTGCCTGTTGGTAAGTTCTCACAAGCTTTAGATAAGAAGTGGAAATCTATAGCAATAATGACTAAGATAATCGCCCAATGCCACCAAGTACTAGCAGTATTAAAGCCGAAAACCCAAATTAATTCAAACAAACATGTTAGAGCAACATACATCCAATCTCTACTCATATATATCATTCCTTTCGTAACCTATTCTTCCTAATATCAGCTTACTTATTCTTTGTCAGCACAAAATGACTGACTATCAGTCATTTTTGGGCCGCAAAAGCCTCATAATTAATTACGAAGCCCTAATGCATGATGTAAAAAGTCTAGTAATTCTTGTTTTTGAAGTGCCGCATTGTCTTCATCAAAATTATCATATAAATAAATTTGCTCTGCTGCAGATTCAATAAGACCAATGATTAACTTTGTGGACCTTTCTGTGTTAAGTGAATCGCGAATATTTCCGACATTTTGAGCCTGTTTTAAGAAGTTGTTCATCCATTCATAAAAAGGTGCATAAATCGTTTCCCATTCTTTCAAATGTTCTGTTTGTGCAATTCCAGCATAAATAAGTGCAAAGACATCACGATATTCCTTTGTTAAATAGAAAACAGCATCTACTATTTGTTCTATTTGGTTTTCAAGCGACGTAGAATTTTGGAAACGATTTTTCACTTCCAACATGATTTTCTCAACCATGACAGCTGCAATTGCTGGCATTACTGATAATTTAGATGGAAAATATAAATAAAATGTGCCTTGAGCAATTCCAGCAGATTTTACAATATCAGATACTTTTGTTTTTTCCACACCTTTGTCACGAAAAACATCAATAGCAGCAAGAATAATCTTTTCTTCTTTAGACATGTTACATTCCTCACTTCATGACTGACTGTCATTCACTATATAGAATAAGTGTTATTTTGTCAAAAGTAATGATTGAATTAATCTATGTATTCAATAGACAAGCAATAAAAGGAATAATGAAAGTACGTGATTTAGTGTAGTGTACTATTGAAAAGAACAAGCTAATCAGGAACAAATAGCTTTGAATCGCATGTATGGATGAGGCTTTCTATATTTAATATAGTTCAAGCGTTATTTTATCGAAGAGTTTATACGTTCTAGTTAACCATATCTAAGGAATAATGGTTAATTATAATAAATCTCGATTAATAATCATCGTATAAAGGTGATCTAGTCGAGTTTTTTCTGTTTTATTAACATGGAAATTTAGTGTTACTATTTACTTAAGATGTTTTTAATTTCCAAATAATGTACAATGTAAATGATAAAAGTTAATCAATAAAATGGCGCTATTGTTTTTAAAGGGAGTTGTAGAATATGAATAAACTGGCGAATTACCTGTATCGCTTTATCTATATTTTAAGTGCATTAATAACAATTGGTACTTTCACTTTTGCCAACTTTTCAGCAGTTTCTCCTACTCAATATGCAGGAGGAAATGGTAACATCGGTTTATTCCCGTTCTTTTTTTTATTGCCATTTATCATTACTTTTATCGCTATGTCTATTATCTATATACACGAATATATGTATTGCAAGTTGCAGAAGAGAACTATTCGAATGATTATAGCTGGCAGCTTATTGGGAATGATATTAATTATAAGTATTACGCTTATAAGAGCAATTCAATT
Source organism: Viridibacillus sp. d25.2 (assembly GCF_055456015.2). Classification (NCBI taxonomy): domain Bacteria; kingdom Bacillati; phylum Bacillota; class Bacilli; order Caryophanales; family Caryophanaceae; genus Viridibacillus; species Viridibacillus sp. d25.2. The sequence continues at coordinate 2,187,027 of NZ_CM196652.1, forward strand.
AAAATCCCTTCTTGCCGAAGTAAACCCACTATATCGTGAAGAAACGAAAATTCCTTTACTTAGCATATATTCAAATGCAGTCTTTTTTAACTTTTTCACCTTTGTATTAGTATTACTTGTTTGTTTTTTTGTAGGTGGAATGATGTCATATAAAGAATATAAAAGAGCAGCTAATCAGTAATTTAATAAAATATATACTATAGGAATTAAAGTCATTCATTTGTAATTTAAAGGAATGGTGGAAAATGTACATTAAACCAGAGAAAAATCAAACTACTGAAATAAAAGTATATACTCAATCAAGAGAGACAAGGCTATAACAGCTAATAAGTACATAACATATATAAATAAATTAAGTTATTAATCAGTTGGAAGTGGAGAATTTGAAGGTGCATATACTTTAATTCATAGTACTCTAAATGAAAAGAAGATGGTCTTTTTTGCGATATTAGAAAATAGTAAGTTGCCATTAGTTGTATTCTGTTTTAGGACTTTGCTAAATCTAATTAGCGAGTTACTTTAAATTCATAGCAGCAAAAATAATCATCGCATGCATGAATACTTTTTTGTCCATCGCATTCTCAATTTTTCTCACGAGATGTTCTTGAGGTATTAGTTGATTCAAAGAAATCAGTTCAATTTGATCTGTTTCAAAATTATTTTTCTCGTCATCATTTTCCAACACCTCAAAAATTTTGTTTTTATTACATGTGTAGTTGATTAATTCGAATTTATTCGAGTTTGTCTACAGTCCGAAAAGATCTCGTCAGCATTTTTTATCGCATAAAAAGATTTGTTTTTATTACATATGTAGCTGATTGGAGCGGAGGTGGCGACTCCTGCGGGAAAAGCGGGACAGTCCAAGACCCTGCAGGAGCATAGCGACGAAGCGGCTTGGCGCCCGCCCGCGGAAAGCGTCACCGTAGCAGAAATCAAAGCACTCGATGACTTTTCTCATTTCTTTACTTTTGAAATAGTCATCCCATCACCGATTGGAATAATAATTGATTCTAACTGAGGATGATTGGCCACAGTTTCATTGAATTTCTTCATTATTTCAGTGTAACGTTTTGGTTTAGCTTCTGGGTCTGCTACACTACCGCCAGCAAGGACATTATCAGTAACTATTAAAGCACCCGAATCCGCAAGTCTAATGCAATATTCCAGGTAATTTTCATAGTTTTCTTTATCAGCATCAATAAAGAAAAAATCAAATCGCTTATTATCTTCAACTATTTTTTCAAGGTTTTGTAAAGCTGCCCCAGTAATATATGCTACTTGATCGCCAAAGCCTGCTTTAGATAAATTGCTGTATGCTAACTTTGCATATTTCTCTTCTAATTCAAGGGAAGTTAATTTTCCTTCTCCACCGAATCCTCTAGCAAGGCAAATTCCGCTATAGCCACCAAGAGCACCTATTTCAAGAACATTTTTAGCCCCTGAAATTGATACTAGCATGGTTAGCAGTTTACCAGAGGAAGGAGATACCGATATGGAGGGCATTCCATTTTCTTCAATGGACGAAATGACCTCGTCCAAAAGTTCATTTTCATTATGAAACACTGAATCAATATAATTGTTAATTAGTTTCATTAGATTCAATTCCTTCCTCTCTATTTTCTAAAGACTTATTACTATCTAAATTTAAATTTTCTGTTTCTTCATTATTGCTGGGTACATCCATTGCTTCATTCTCTTGTATTTCAAATAATTGAATAAATTCATTGATTACCATATCAATCGCTTTTAATTCACCGACTAGAATTGGGTGAATTGATTGAAACTCTGGTTTATCTAACTGTTGCTTAATAGTTGAACGCTTAAGGTTCATCCTCTCTAAAAAAGCAATTGCTCTACCTCGGCGAAAGGTTTTTGGTCCACGATGGTGTGAACCTTCTTTTCCTCTGTGACGCTCACCACGATGGTGACCCTCTCTCTTAACGTCCTTAAATTTTTCCTCTCTCATTATAAGTCTCCTTTCTATGTATACATATGTATACTTATTGTCAATTTTTATCTCTTAAACCAAGAGCAAAAGAAAAATTGCTGTGAAAAATGACAAGGTCTTTGGTAATGTAATTTCCCAATTTAGTTTGCTTTTAGCCTGAAGGGGTTATTAGGTTTTTATACCTCTAAAGGTAAAATATGATAAAATTATATATAGTTTCCTATTATATAAGTAATGATGGAACAACAATCAGTAGTACAGTAATGCAAAAGCGCAGGGAGTGGGAAAATGGATATTTCAAATTTACAAATAGAGACTGAAAGGTTAATCTTACGTCCTTATAAAAAAGAGGATTATCTCAACTGGTACACACAGTTCGATAATCGATTACCTTCACAGTACAAATATGATGATGGTAGACCTTCTAATATGTCTTCATCAACAGAGGGTTGGTTTATCGAGTGGATAAAAGGATTTGATCAATCAGCAAAAAAGGACGAGATGTATATCCTCGGAATATTTCGTAAAGAAGATGGAGTAAACGTAGGGAAAGTTGAGTTATTCACGATTTTAAGAATGGATTATCAGTGGTCAATGATGGGTTACTCCATTCATAATCAGTTTTGGAACAAAGGGTATGGCACAGAAGCTGTAGAGGCTGCAACTGAGATAGCTTTCTCTACTTTAGATTTTCATAGAATTGAATTACATATAAATGTAGATAATAATCCTTCTAAGAAATTGGCTGAAAGAGCGGGGTATCACTTTGAATGCGAGAGAAAAGCGTTTTCTTATGAAGATGAAAAATGGACTGACTTCCTAATATACTATAAGAATCGTAGTTACTAAAGTTTTGTTAACATACATTGTAGTGATAAACAAAAAACAACGGCAGAGTTACTTTGCCGTTGTTTTTTTATGCCTAATTTGTTTGTCGTTGTTGGATCAAAAATATTGCCAAACCAATTAAGATTACAACAATACCTACGCCTTGCTGTATAGAAATGACTTCATCTAATATAAAGTAGGCAAGAATACAAGTGCCAACCGTTTCTCCTAAAATACTCATAGATATAATGGAAGTACTAAGCCATTTTAACAACCAATTGAAAATCGTTTGCCCTAAAATTGTTGCTATAAATGCTAAACCTAGTAGAGCCCACCACGTATTTGAAGAGTAGTGAAAAAATGATTCTTTCAGGCAAAGTCCATAAATTGCTAAAAAAATGGCACTACTCCCATAGCCAATGACGGAATATGGGATAAGGGATAAATCCTTACGAACGGATTGGCCAATAAAGAAATAGCCAGTAATAATACCTGCTGCAATGAATGCTAAAATATCCCCATAAAGCGCTTCACCACTTATTTGAAAATCTTGCCACCCGATGATAAGGCTACCTAAAATTGCCACAAAGCAACCTAGGATAGCACCTTTAGAAAATCGTTCTTTAAATAATAAATAGCCTCCAACCATAGAGAACAGAGGCTGTAATGTAACGATCACTGTTGAGCTAGCAACAGAAGTGTACTCTAATGATTCGAACCATAATACATAATGACAAGCTAAAAATAAGCCGGAAAGTATTCCTAATCCCCATTGTTTTTTAGTTAAGCCAACGAGCTCTTGTCGATTGCTCTTTTTCCAAATTAAAAAGGGTAACAATAAAAGCATCGCAAAAAATAAACGATAAAATGCAGTAATAGCTGGTGGAGCAGCTGCTAGTTTTACGAAAATGGCAGAAGTCGATAATGCAAATACTGCGAAAAATAAAGCTATGTATGAAAAAAATGAAGATTTCATGATGTACGCTCCTGTCTAGTTGATTATAATATTAACCAAATTCTACTATATTGTATCTCTCATTATAGAGAACTCTGCACATATAAAGTATTACTTTTCTATATTTTATGATATCAGCACAAAATAAGTGGAGATTCCGCCTTAATACTCATTTGTTGCTTGCATTCTTCTTTTGTAAGTAAAATTAAACTAGACTAATTTAACTAAATAAATTAAATTATTGGATATTTTAACCTGTTTTTAATATTTTTACACCAAATAATAGTGCCTTTGTGTTAAAATTCGTTAATGTGGATATTTAAGGTAATGAATATCTCTTTAACAAAAAGATGGAAGTGGGGAAACTCGAATGAAACAACGAAGAATGAAACTAAAAAAAGGTATCGTCATGTCAACAATTGTGGCGTGTAGCCTTGTATTTGGATCAATGGGATTTGGAGAGGAAACTAAAGCTGCTACAAATAAAACGCAGCAAACATCTAAATCTGCCAGCATTACAAAAGTATCTGCTACTGTTTCGAAAAAAGGTGTACTAACTTATCCTAAGAAGTTTAGTATGAAAAAAGTGACAAGTGAATTAAAACCCGAAGCCGCTAAATTAATAAAAATCTATGGCAATTCCCTTAAAACAGGAAAAACTACATCATTCAATTCGTATGTTAACAAACGTGTAGCTGAGCACGGAAAAAATGACTATTTACTTGGTCGTAAATATGTAAAGGACAATTACAGTAAAAAAATAAAGGGAATGCGAAAAGTTAATTCGAAAAAAACGCTTTCCGCTTTTGAGAAGGCACTTAACAAAGTTACAACTTCTAAGGTTGGAGTTGAAAGTACTTATAAAGGAAAAGGGTTTGCTACATTTACTTATGAATTCCGACCAAAAGAATTTGATGCCTTTGGAACTGTCACAGTAAAATTTAATTTTACACAATTATATAATAACAAATATATATTAGAGAATATTTATTTTATTTATTAAAAAACTGGGATAAAAGAAAGTTGTAAAATTTTTACAGCTAACAAAGAGATGTATCTTAAGTTAATGAGAAAAAGAGAAATGATACTATGTATATCATTTCTCTTTTTTAGATTTATTTAGAGAATTTATTCAGAAGGAATGTTCTCTAAAGATGATTCTACAAAGTCTAAATAATCCCATCAATAATGTGTCATAGTAAATTCCATTAATTAAATGGTCTTTTTTTATAAGTCCTTCTTTTTCAAATCTGAGCTTTTCATATAATTTAATGGCGAAAACATTCTACATTTTGATTAAATTCATTTTTCCCAAATCGTTGAGCATCTTTTCTAGTTGCTGCTTTTATCGTAACTTCATTCCCATTTTCAAACGAAATATCAATCAACTTCAAGTTTTTGTTTCAGTTTTTAGTAATATAATGATAAATCGAATCATAAGTAAATGAGTGTATTTTTTATATATTAATACTCGATTGACGATGAATAAACTGACCCTTACAATGAAATTCCACACTTTGCTTCCTCTGATAAACCCCTATTAATCGAATGAAAGCATACATCCAAACACAGTAATATTTAGTATTTAAATTCAGTTCATATTCAGTTCATGAAATGGGTGTATCATCCGTTTATGAACAGTTAGAAAAAGTTTCTTGAAGGAGAATATTTAGCGGTAGTAAGGAATTATATGAAATTTCTACCCTTAGAAAGAAAGGGTTCTTCAACGTGAGTTCATTTTAACACTGTAAATACAAATTATGGTGAAGTTAAGGGGGAAGAATAACATGGATATGATAAATAGAAAAGAAGCAGTGGAGGCCAATGATGAATGGGCTATTGAAGCGCGAGGGCTTGTTAAAAATTTTGGAGACAATCGTGCAGTTGATGGAGTAGATTTGAACGTACGTGCGGGTACTATCTATGGGGTACTTGGACCTAATGGAGCAGGTAAGACCACCACAATCAGAATGCTGGCGACTCTTCTAAAAGCTGACGAAGGTTCTACACGCATCTTCGGGTATGATGTAGTAAAGGATCCACATATCGTACGTCAATTGATAGGTGTAACCGGTCAGTATGCTTCAGTCGACGAGTCACTAAGCGCTACGGAGAATCTGGTCATCTTCTCCCGACTGCTAGGGCTAGGGCGTGCAGAGGCAAAGAGTAAAGCGGCTGAATTATTGGAGGAATTTGGGTTAACTGAAGCAGCAAAGAGACCATTGAAAAATTTCTCTGGTGGAATGCGTCGTAGACTGGACTTGGCGGCAAGTCTTATTGCACAGCCACCGCTAATTTTCTTGGATGAACCGACTACTGGGCTAGATCCGCGAACACGTAATCAAATGTGGGATACTATTCGCCGATTGGTAAAAACAGGTTCAACTGTACTTTTGACAACTCAGTATCTTCAAGAGGCAGATGAACTGGCAGACCGCATTGCTGTTATCGACCATGGCCGAGTTGTGGCGGAGGGTACCGTCGATGAACTAAAAGCTTCAGTTGGTACCTCATCATTACATTTGAGTATTCAAAATCCACGGGACATCCAAGATGCTCGTCAGACAATAGAACAGGTACTCAAAGTTCAGACATCCATTTCGTCGGAAGTCGGGAAGATAACTGCCCCGATGGCGGATGCAGACCGGGTCACGGATTTACTTATCGCTCTCCGTCAAAAGGGCATCCAATTAGACGAATTAAGTGTACAGAAACCAACGCTTGACGAGGTCTTTCTAACAATCACAGGGCAAGGTATTAAGAAAGTAGATACTAATGTATCAGATGAATTCGATAAAGTAGGGGAGGGAAGATTATGAGTAGTACTTCTTTTAAACAGGTTGTTGGTCGTCAATTGCGTAAAAAAACAAGTTTTAAACAATCAGTAAACAATTCCTTAACGATGGCATATCGAGGAGTGCTGAAGATTCGTCGAACACCGGAGCAATTATTTGACGTAACGCTCCAACCAATTATTTTTACTCTAATGTTCACCTACATTTTTGGAGGGGCCATTTCGGGAAACGTTCAAAACTACTTACCCGTCATCATTCCAGGTATACTTGTGCAGACCGTAATCACGACATCTATCGTTACGGGTGTCCAACTTCGTGAGGATATGGATAAGGGTGTCTTTGATAGATTCAAGTCACTGCCCATTGCACGTATTGCCCCATTGGCGGGAGCTCTATTAGCAGACACTATCCGCTATACCATTGCAACTGTGCTCACTTTTACAATGGGGTATATTATGGGTTATCGACCAGAAGGCGGACTGGGTTACGTTGCCCTCGCTGCACTTCTTGTAATTGTGTGTGCCTGGGCTATCAGTTGGATATTTGCTTTCTTTGGTGTAATTGCACGTACTGCTTCAAGCGTACAAGGAATCTCGATGATTGTGCTGTTTCCGCTCACATTTCTCTCCAACGCTTTTGTGCCTGCAGAAACTTTGCCTAACTGGCTACAATGGTTTGTGAAAATCAATCCAATCTCACATCTCGTTACTGCCGTTCGAGATCTTGCTAACTCTGGTACAGTAGGATGGGACTTAACTGCTTCCCTTATTGGAGCGGCTGTTATTGTAGCAATTTTTGCGCCAATTACTGTACGCGCATATATGCGTCGGACATAATAAGTGGATAGACGATTTTACCTCGTTCTATTTATCTATCAAAGGAAGATCAATATTGAATATAATAAAAGTGTGTTTTGAGTAATCTTTTCTCAAAACACACTTTTTTATTTGTTCTTTTATCAGCCTTCTGATTGAACTAAAAATGCTTAACTTCGGTCTTATATTTTACAAATAATATATCTTTGTGATCTTTTACAGAATAGATTTCTGCACCTTTCCTCTCTCATAATTCAATTAATACACTTGTTGTACTCTGAAAAGAGAAAGCATAGTTATTCCAATAGTATCACACCCCATATAGAAGATTTTTGGAGTTAAATTGTCCGTAAGCAAAGCAAATAACACTGTAAAAAGTAAGAGGACGCTATTAAAAATAGGTAATATCCAATTATTATTTCTATTTATTAGTTTTTATTTAATATGCTGTTTATGATTATCATTTCAAGTTACAATGAAACAAATAGTATAAATTTCCATTCTAATGAAAGGGTGTATATTATGAAATATCGAATTGTATTTTTTGACGTAGATGGCACACTTACTAATTATCAAGATGGTAGTATTTCAACAAGTACAAAGAGAGCTATACAGAGATTAAAAGATAAAAACATAAGAGTAGTAGCTGCAACAGGGAGACCACTGTCAATGTGTCGAGATTTAATAGAAATAGGAATAGATACATTTATCACGGCAAATGGTGCTTATGTAAAGCATCAGGATCAAGTCATACATAAAATTCCCGTAACTAATGATATTGTGCAAGAGGTAAATGAATTTGCTTGTGAAAACCAACATAGTTTATCTTTTTTTACTGAAGAACTTTCGATGAATGGCGTACAAAACCCAGCCACTTTAAAAGCGTTAAATGAAACACTATCTCTAAATGAATATCCGATAACTATTGGAGAAATTGGAAGTCAAGAAGTGTATTTAATGTGTTTGTACGCGGATGAACAAATGATAGGAAAATATGTTCAAAGATTCCCTCACTTGAATTTTAAAAGATGGCATCCATTTATACTAAATGTATTACAACACGATGTATCAAAATCTATTGCTATTAAGAAGGTTTTGGAATACTTCAATATTAATTCATCTGAAGCAATTGCATTTGGTGATGGGGAAAATGACATAGATATGCTCGAACTTGTTGGATACGGCATCGCAATGAGCAATGGTCATCAAAAATTAAAAATGGTAGCAAACTTTGTAACGAAAAGCTCGAGTGATGATGGAATTGATTTTGCTTTACGGAAGCTGGAACTAATCAAATAAAAATAGAAGGATGGTTTTATATGTTCGAACTGTTTCAATATAATTGGCAAGTTAGAGAAGAATGGTTTCAGTGGTGTGAGAGTATTCCAAATGAAGAACTTATAAAAAAGCGAACAGGAGGCATGGGGGGGATTCTCAGAAATTTATTTCATGTCATTGATTGTGAACAACTTTGGATCAATCACTTGAGAGGAACTCCCGTCATTGAAACAGATATAAATGGAATAACAAATTTAAATGAGATTAAAGAATTCAATTCGCGTACAAAATCCATTACAGAGCATTTTATTAAATTATATATCGCTGAAACTGAAAATAAAATTTTCGTTTATCCTTTGAAAAACGGTACAAAAATGCAATTTTCATATGATAAGATTATTCATCACATTATCACACATGAAATTCATCATATAGGACAATTATCAGTTTGGGCTAGAGAGATAGGAATGAAACCCGTTCCTTCTGATTTATTAATGAAAGATATATTTTAGAAATCAAAAAAGAAATCTTAGGTTGGCATAATATACTTCTTTGAATTCCAAAGATAACCCTCAATATGTATTACCGCATCTTTTTACCAGAAAAGTGCTATACAATAAACCTTCCACTAATATAAGCATTGGAAGGTTTATGCTTTTACCTGGCATATTTAATCGACTTTATTATCTTGCAATAACTCGTTTTAAATTCATAACATTCGCCCCTTTGTGGAAGAATCAATTGCAAATAATTATACGGAATAAACGATTATTAAACTTTTTCAACAGGTTCAAGAATAGATTCTATGACGTTTTTTAATTGTCGAATAATGTTTTTCGTACTTTCGTTCTTCTTATAAATAAAAACGGTGTTAATCACATTATTTAGCTGTAAATTGTATCGATGAATATTTGTATAGTTATATAAGTCGATTAGTTTCGTATTTAATACTGCAATTGAATTATTAATATGAAGGAAATCTTGAATACTACTAACTGATTTGATCTCTTTCATGCTAAATGGAATTTGATTTTCCGTTAGGAATTCCACAACTGCTCTGGTATACATGCAACTTTTACTTAAGACAAGAAGTGTAACGGGTGTACGCTCATCAAAATTTATTATATGAGTATCGTTTGAAATTACCTCGAATGTTTCAGTAGCAATGATGTCATACGCTAAATCAGAGTAATGTTTAATTGGATTGCTTGTGAGCGCACAGTCCATCTCGGAATTGTGTATTTTTTCATTTAAGGAAATACTAGATTCAACTGTGAAATCCATATCCAATGAAATGTTATTTGTATTTAAGGCATTTACGATTGAAGCGCCATAAATTTTGATTGTTGTATGTGATGCGCCAAAATTTACTTTAGTTTTCACTTGATCTGCACCAACGGATTGTAAGAACTCTTCGTATTCTTGTGTTATAAGCTGAAGAAAGTTTTTGTATTGAATCCCTACGTTAGTGATTTTTAGTCCCTGGGGTGTACGTTTAAAAACAGGTTGGCCGATCTCTGACTCCATCTTCTTTACTTTAGATGTTAAGGCAGATTGAGTATAGTTAGTAACTTCGGCCGACTTACTTAAATTTTGACGGTCTAATAATTCAATTTTCAATGCAATTTCTTCGATGTTCATATTATTAGTCACACACCCTATTAAAATTTTTGATAGCGCCTATCATTTTCCTCCATTTTACGCGTCGTAGTTTACAGCGTAAACTCTAGTTAATTCATTATACCGGACAAATACATAGGTGTAATAAAAAGATTTTGGGGGTACATTGATGAAAACTTATACTAAATGGTTAATCGTACTTGTGGCTACACTATCACAAACGGCAGCAACTTTTGTGACGTATGGTATGGGACCAATTGCTACATTTTATCAAATTGAATGGAATTTATCCGCGCTGCAAACGGGCTTAATCGTTTCAGCTGTCAATATCGGACCGATGTTTTCAATGCTCGTTTTTGGTTACTTGATGGATAAAAAAGGGGAAAAACAAATTATTGGATGGGGATCTATTTTATTAGGACTCTCAGCATTAACACTAGTTTTTGTTAATAATTATATTGTCTTGTTGCTGTTATTATTATTGGTTGGTATCTGGTATGGTAGTGCTCAAACAGGTGGGAGTACAGCTATCGTAAAATGGTTTCCGGATAAACATAGAGGGCTAGCACTAGGAATCAGACAGACAGGTATACCTATAGGGGGCGCTTTAGCTTCAGTATTATTAACTTATACTTATTATCATTATGAATTATCGGCGGTACATATTGTACAAGGAGTCATTGCAATTGCTGGAGGCTTACTTTTCTTAGGAGCGTATCATGAACCAAAAGAAAGTATGGTCACAGCATCTAAATCAGTATCGTTTAAAGAAAAAATGAATGCAATCAAAAATAATAAAGCACTGTATCCAATATATATTGTAGGAATTGTGATGATGTCATTACAGATGATTATCATTGCCCATTTCATGAGTTATTTACATAAAGAAGGTAGTTATTCACTAACTGAAGCTGGGGAATATTTGAGTCTTATTTTAATAGGAGGGATGATTGGTCGAGTAGCCATTGCGTGGGTGGGTGATCAATTCTTTGAGAAAAATAGAGAAAAATTATTGTTTTTTGTAATGATGGTGACAGTAGTTCTTACGATGATATTACCGCTAATCATGCATGCAAAATTAGTAATGCTACTATTCTGCTTTCTACTAGGTTTTGTAGCAATCGGTTGGTATTCATTATTTATTGCTTGTGTCACAGAACATTCAGATCCCAGTTATATTGGCTTAACAGTGAGTTCTGCTTTGACATTAAACCAATTATTTATCGTTATTGCACCTTCACTTTTCGGTTTAATGGTAAATCTATTGCATAGTTATCAAATAGCGCTATACATAGTAGGAATTATTGTGGTGATAGGAGCAGTTAATTTGTATAGTACAAATGTGAGAATGACTTAGGTTGATAATTAGATTTTTCGTTTCTATGAATACATTAAAATAATGATAAACGGTGTTACATTACCGTTGTAGTACAAGATCGAAATACCAATATCATTGCGAGTATGGCGGGTAGAGGTCGTGTAAAAGCAGAAGAAATTGATATGGTTATCGAGGATTATATAGCCCATTCTTCTTTATTATGCACGGATACAGCTACCGATTGTAAAAACTTAGGTTTTGAAAATTAGGTAGAAACAAATGCTTATTTCAGCTTGTCAAAAATCTAACTATTTCACAGTTGAAGCATTAAAAAAGATAAGAGCACCATTTATCAGATGCTTTTTAAACGGATTCTGTGTTGTACTGTTATTCAACTAACGGGGCAGCATTCCTGTTTGAAAGATGTTCAGGGTCTTGAAAGAAAAAGAGTCCTCTAGTATGATGCATGAGTGTCAACGAGCATTGACCCATCATCAAACAAGGAGGACTCCCTTATGCATTCTAAATGGAATGATAAAATTAATCAAGTTTCTGAAAATACACTCGTTGTCGGTATGGACATTGCCAAGCATGTTCATTACGCCTGCTTTGTCGATGAACGAGGGCGTGTGATTGAAAAAGCTTTTGCGGTACATCAATCGAAAGAAGGCTTTGAAAGTTTGTATGAAAAGATTTGTCAAACGATGAAGATAGCTAACAAAACAGAGGTGATTGTCGGTATTGAGCCTACAGGTCACTACTGGATGAATTTAGCGTATTTCCTAGATCAATATGGTATTCCACTCGTCATGGTGAATCCAATGCACGTAAAACGTTCTAAGGAATTGGATGATAATTTACCGACAAAGCACGATAAAAAAGATGCATTAGTCATCGCTCGCTTATTGAAAGATGGACGTTTCAGTTATCCACGTTTACTAAAAAACGTTGAAGCCGAACTCCGTATCGGCTCTACCCTTCGTTCAAAATTAACGGAGGATTTAGCGAGTATTAAAAATCGAATCATTCGTTGGCTAGATCGCTACTTTCCAGAATTTACTCAAGTCTTTCCGAATTTCGGGAAGATGGCACTTGCAACACTGGAAATGACGCCATTACCAAAGGATATTCAAGGGAAAACAGCTGAAGAGCTTGTATTTCTTTACCGTCAGGTAGAGGGGATGAGAGTTCCACAGTTACCTAAAGCAAAGCTTCTTATTGAAGTAGCGAAGAACTCTATCGGATTATCAGAAGGGACACAGATGGCACAACATGAAATCGCCACGCTCCTACGTCAGTATCGCTTATTAGAAAGCGAAATTGAATCTGTAAACAATGAATTAGCCGAAATGGCTAAAACAACGATGGAATATGATCTACTTGCATCAGTTCCTGGTTTAGGAAATGCGACAATCGTTGATTTACTATCAGAAGTAGGTAGCTTTTCACTTTATGAAAATCCACGCCAACTCATCAAACTAGCGGGATTAACATTACGAGAAAGCTCGTCTGGTCAACATAAGGGACAAAAACATATCTCTAAACGTGGACGAAAGAAACTCAGAAATATTCTTTTCAAAGTAATGGTACCACTGATTCGTCATAACGCAGCGTTTAAACTGCTTCATGAATATTACACCACACGCCAGCAAAATCCTTTACGTGGAAAGCAATCAATGGTGGTACTGTGTGGTAAATTACTGAAGGTATTACATGGTATTTGTAAAAAGAAAGTCCGTTTTGACGAGAAACATATGATGAAAGACCTCTACTGTCTCGCAGAGGCAGCGTAAACAAATTTCTTCATCGAACTATAACTAGAAGGATGACACGGAGAAGCCAGCAACATAACTAAACTTAGACCAAGAGTCCCCGGGGCAGCTTAGCAGGCCTCTGCCTTATGAATAGACCGAACGAAGGAATGTAAGCGCACTGACGCTAAGAGACATGGGAGGGTACGTCGTCATAAGTATCGCAGAGATTCATTGTGCATCACATAATGGATAAAAAAAGCTAATGATTTTCATTAGTTTTAGCGAAGCGTACGCTCAATTTGGTAATAAAAACTATAAATTCAATCATCTGTTTACAAAAGAGATGGAAAAATATTTTCACTACATCACGAAGTGATGAAAACCGTTGATACTTCAATGTTTATAGAGGGAGCATTCCTGTTTGAAAGATGTTCAGGATCTTGAAAGAAAAAGAGTCCTCTAGTATGATGCTGAGTGTCAACCCATTGACGCATCATCTACAAGCAGGAGGTTATTTGAAGAAGAAATTTTATAATAGGCGATACTATAGGAGGTGGTGATTCGAATGAAAAACTGGCTTGAACTAACAGATGTAGAGGATGAAAAAGTGTGGAATAAAATATTTGACGTATTAAAATTTGAACCAAGTACTACCAATTTCCCATCCATCTTTTAAAGTACCAACTCCTTTTATTACCTACGATATCTCACACTACTTTGGTGAATATGAAGGTTTGAATGCCTATGATGAATTGGAAGAAAAAGCATTACTTGTATTTCAAGAAATTACATCAATAGATGAATATATTTATGCATTAGATTGGCAGCATGAATGTTAATGGATAAATGCCCATTTAGAATTTCCAAAAAACGAATTAGAAGAATGGAAAGTACCGATATTCCCAAATGGCGACTATTACTTCTTTATTCATAAGGCTTTTGAATGGGGATATTTAGGACACCCGTGGGAAAAAACTATAACTATTTTTGGAAAAGAATTGATAAAGGGTTTTGGAAAACATCAACCAAAAATGTTTCGAAAAACATAACACCTGAACTAATGTAACTTTGTTCAACTAATTTTTGAGCTGTTCAAACAGCTCTTTTTTTATTCAACTAACGGAGCAGATTAGTTGAAAAGGTATAAACTGAACATTTTATAAAAACATAGAAGTATATGCGGTTCCACGGGAATTGAGAAAGTGGAAAATAAAACTTATCACTATGTACTTTAAAGATCGTAAGGATTCTTAAGTATTTTTCCTACTGTTTCTTTAGGTTTGAAATGTATTCTAAAGCCGTAGAAAAATTCAAACCTATGGAGTGGTAGTGAACATGAAATCTTTCAGTTTTATTTTTCAATATTTATTAAATCCAAGGGAAATTGGTGCAGTCTTGCCAAGTTCAAATTATCTTGCGGAAAAAATGGTAGATAGTATTGATTTCCATAATGCAAAATACATCGTAGAATTGTGCCCAGGTACAGGAGTCTTTACAAATATGATTATTAAAAGCAGAATTCAACATACGGTTGTCATGTTGATTGAGAGTAATAAAGAATTTTGTACATTATTAAAAGAAGAGTATAAGAACGAAAAGAATCTAATCATTATTAATGGTTCTGCTGAGGAAATCGACAAGTATACAAAGGAATTTAATATCCCATATCTCGATTATGTAGTTTCGGGTCTTCCTTTTGCAAGTTTGCCAAAAAGTGTATCAAGTGCTATTAAAAAAAAATTCAAAAACCTGTTAAGGAAAAATGGGACTTTTATTACTTTCCTATATACGCTATTTAAGAAAGGCTTTATTAGTCACTATTTTAAGCATATTAATATAATAAGTGAGTATAGAAATATGCCCCCAGCATATGTATTCCGTTGTAGAAAATAATATGGCCTTTTGGGGAAATCTTATAGAGGGTGTGAATAAGTTTGAATGGAAAGGTTTTAATTGTTGATGATGATCCAGAAATCAGAAATCTAATTTCTATCTATTTAGAAAATGAAGGACTAGAAATAATCAAGGCGAGCGACGCACTAGAAGCATTAGAGTTATTGGAAGTCCATCATTTTGATTTGATTATTTTGGACATTATGATGCCTAAAATGGATGGAATCGAGGCATGTATGAAAATTAGGGAAGAACGTAATATGCCTATCATCATGCTATCAGCTAAATCCGAGGATATCGATAAAATACAAGGTCTATCTTCTAGTGCAGATGATTATCTAAGCAAACCGTTTAACCCGTTAGAATTAATAGCCAGGGTCAAATCTCAACTCAGAAGGTATAAAAAATATAATATTGAAACAGAAAGTAATAAGAGTGTAATTAGAATTGGTGATTTAACCATAAATACAGATACCCATCAAGTATGGATTAATAATAGCGAAGTAAGGCTTACACCTAAAGAATTTGATATCCTTGAACTTCTAGCTCGTAATAAGGGCATTGTACTAAGCGTTGAGAAAATATATGAAGCTGTTTGGAAGGAAAACTTCTTTAAATCTGATAGCGCTGTGATGGTTCATATTACAAAAATCAGATTCAAAATTGAAGATGATCCGAAACATCCTATTTACATCAAAACCGTTTGGGGAGTAGGGTATAAAATATGAGGAGTAAAAGACTAAGTGTTCAACTCCTTACAGTAATAGCAATTAGCTTTATGATCTCAGTCATAATTGTAGGTAGCATTTTACCATATGTTATGGGGTATTTTATTGAAAATCCTAATGATGTGACGCTATTTAATTTATTATGGATATCTGCTGTCATGTTAATTTTTATTATATGTCTTTTAGTAATGATCCGAAAAAAAATAAAATACCTTCAACATATTATAGAGAGTGTTCAAGCCATTGCAAATGGAAAACTGGGTAATACTATTGAAATTAAGGGTAATGATGAGTTAAGTCAACTTGCCGCGAATATCAACTATATGTCAAAAGAATTGGAAAATAAGTTCAAATATGAGAGGCAAATAGAGAGTGCAAAAAACGAACTTATTACAAATATTTCACACGATTTGCGTACACCTTTAACGTCCATCATAGGATATATAGATTTATTGAAAAAAAAAGAATATAGAGATGATGAACAATTATATGATTATCTGGAAACTATTTATTCTAAATCACAAAACTTTAAGAAACTTATTAATGAACTATTTGAATACACCAAACTTACAAGTCCTGATCTAAAATTAAACTTTACAGAAGTTGAATTAGGAAGATTATTAGAACAAATAATAGGAGAATACATTCCAATTTTAGAAAAGGAAAGTCTGGACATTCAAAAATCAATAACTGAAGAAGATATACACGTATCGATGGATATTGAAAAAATGGTGCGTGTCTATGATAATCTTCTAATGAATGTAATAAAATACAGCATGAAACCCTCCATTATAAAAGTAGATCTTCATAAAGTGGGCATAAAAACTATTTTGTCTATATCCAATCAAGTAGAGAACTTACAAGTACAAGACGTTAATAAATTATTTGAACGCTTTTATCGAGGTGATAAGGCAAGAAAGGAAGATGGAGGGTCTGGAATTGGACTTGCCATCTCTAAAAGAATTATAGAGCTCCATGGTGGAACAATTAAGGCTGATTATATAGAAGGTTGGTTAACCTTTACAATTGAATATATCGTTAAAGAATAATGGCCTAATGCTCTGGCTGACCTAATAATACGAACGGGTGCTTTAGTAGAAGAGCATAGAACTGTTCAAGCAGCTCTTTTTTTCTTTTAACGAGGGAGGATAGTTCAACAAGGGGTTAGATTGATTAATAAGATGGGACTTGAATTTTATAGAATAATAAACCACCACCCGAAAGTGAAGGTTTATTATTGAATCGAGGGAATTACTGTTCTTTTAAGCTGGCTACAGAAACACTTTGTTTTTTATTTGGTTCATCGAGGGGATGGATTGTAGCTGTTCCATTTTGTTTGTCCACGTGCTCAATGTAGACACTTTCCTCATTATAGGTTACATTAGCCATAATTTGTAAAGAAGCAATTTCTTCTGCTCGTTGTGCGTTCATTTTATCCACCTCCTTTGGGTTTGCAACAGGTATAATATTTGTTCCAAATTACTTAAATATACTTGTTGTAAATAAAATACTTCCTAGAATCACTAACATCCTTGTAGTAGTAAGTATATGGTAAATTAAATGTAATCAAATTAAAGGGAGAAATTAAATGATAAAAATCGACGTAAATTTAGTTTCGAAGTTAATAAATAGCCAATTTTCAGAGTGGTCTAATTTGGAAATTAAGCCTGTTAAAAAAAGTGGGAATGATAATAAAACTTTTCACTTAGGCAACAGTATGAGCGTTTGGTTACCAAGTGATTAAGCCTATGCACCCAAAGTTGAAAAAGAACAGAAATGGTTACCCATTTTAGCCAAGCATCTTTCTACACCAATATCTGAACCATTAGCTAAAGGAGAACCAAGTGAGAATTACCCATATCCTTGGTCAGTCAACAAATACGCTAGATGGAGAGATATTAACTATAGAAAATCTAGATGATCCGAATCAATTTGCGAATGAATTGGGGGGTTTTTAGTTGAATTACAATCTATTGACGCTAGTGGAGGTCCCTTAGCAGGGGAACATAATTTTTATAGAGGCGGTGATATTGTTGTATATGATGATGAATGTAGAGATGCCATTAATAATAATGTAACTACTTTTAATAAACACCTATTGAAAGAAATTTGGGAATCGGCATTAATTTCAAAGTGGGCTGGTGAACCAGTTTGGATCCACGGCGACATAGCCCCAGGAAATATATTAATTAAAAATGGTAAATTACGTGCGGTTATTGATTTTGGGATATTGGGAGTAGGAGATCCTTCTTGCGATGCTGCAATGGCTTGGACATTTTTTGATGATAGAAGCAGAAAGACATTTAAGAATGCATTGAATTTTGATGAAGAAACTTGGAATAGAGCAAGAGGTTGGGCTTTATGGAAGGCTTTAATAACTTACGACTATTATAAACAATCTAACAAAGCAGTCGCAGATGAACAATGTAATATTATAAACGTAATCATTAATGATTACGAAACTGAAGGATAAAGGCATTAAAATAGAATTTTTATTGCACTAACGGAGCAGGTTTCTAAAGAAGAGACATCGAATATAAGATGTAAATCATCATAATGAAGGTGGTTAATTATAATGTCTACTTTATATCGTTCGAATACATATATGCCAGAATTAGTTCAGGCTAGCAAGTTATTAGCTAAAAGAAATGACTTTGAAAATTCCTGTTCAGATGAAGCTGGAAGACTATTATCAGTTCTCGTTGGACAAATAACACAAGGGGAAATTCTTGAGGTTGGAACTGGTTTTGGTGTAGGGAGTTCTTGGATACTTTCATCCATTGCTCCAACAGTAAAATTTATTACGGTGGATAATTCAAAAGAAAAAATTGATGCTACTGCTAATCATATTAGACATAACCAAGCGGAATTTATTTGTGGGGATTGGAAAGAGGTTATTGCAAAAGGTCCTTTTCAATTTATTTTTGCCGATGCAGCTGCTGCAAAAACGATTGAAGGAGAGCTATTATTCAATACATTAAATATCGGAGGAATGTTATTTATGGACGATTTTACTCCTGAAGAGCAATTTCCTGATGAATGGAAAGGTAAGCCAGATAAAGTTAGAGAATATTGGCTAAATCATTGTGGATTGATAGCAACAGAAATTTACTTAACACCAACTTCATCTGCACTACTAGCAACAAAGGTGATTTAGTTAAATTTTCGATTCGTGAAATATCATAACGATCTTTGAGATACTGCCTAAATATAAAACCCCTAAGGGTAGTGGGGGAATGGCTAATCATATAGTAATAAGAATGTGAAATACAAACCCCAATATCGATGTTGGGGTTTGTATAAGTGTTTTTATGTTAAATTACTATATTTATGCTTTTCACAACTGTTGCCTAATTCTCATTAATACCTTTATATCTTCTCCTTTTGTAAACATAAAAGTACATACAAAGAGGCCACCACATCACCAAAAAGATTGGGTAAATAGCCCATATTGTCCCTGGTGAAGAAACAACATTTACAGTAATAAAAAAGATGCTAATAAGTATACTTGCATTAAAAGAGAATGCAACGGAAGTTTTTTTCTTTGCATGATATAAAGCTAATGGCCACCACATTATTAGGAATGCAGGGTAAATCGCCCAAGGATATTGGGGAGAAAGTGTAATATTTAATATTGAATAATAAATAATGGTAATGGAACTGCCAATAAGTGCAACTGTTATTGATTTAGCTTTTTCCTCTAAAAACATGAGAATTGGCCACCATATGATTGGGAAAACAGCGTATATAAACCATAAATGGTTTGGTGAATATAAATAATTTTCAATTAAAAGGAAAGAAATTAACATGAAACTACAGATAAGAGAGTATTGTTTATATAATTTCTTAAACATAAAATAAAGGGTAATAGGCCAGAGTAAAAGTAGGAAACATGGATAAATAAACCAAATCTCATTCGGTGATGTTATATAATTAGTAATTCCTAAAAATAACATGGTCATAAAGCTACCAGCTACGGCAAAACTAAAATAATTTTTCATTATCTATTCTCCTTTCCTTATTGCTTACGTGACCATACGAAATACATTGAAAGTGGCCACCATAATATAGCGAATATTGGGTATATTGCCCAAATTGTATCTGGGGTATAGTAGAAGTTGATAAATACAAAAAATACAATTATTAAGCTACTTCCCCAAATAGAGAACTCTAAATTTAATTTAGCCATGTTTTTCATCTCTGGCTGTTTCACTCCTAGTTCTTTTTTTAACTCTTCAATATCTCCAAATTCAACAATGGCTTTATTAATGGCATCTTCTTCTTCTTTTCCATGATCCATTAAATAGAACACTTTCTCTTCAAGATTTTGCATAATCTCTTGTTTAACCATTTCGGTTTCGTTATTACTAGGAATGTCCTTAAATAATTCATCAATATGATTTTTCATTTTCTTCATTCTAAACCCTCCATAAACAAGTTGATAATTTCCTTCACTTCTGTCCATTCACTTACTAGTTCTTTTAAATACGCTTTTCCTAAAGTGGTAATGCGGTAATACTTTCTTTTTCCACCATGAGAGACATCCCCATAATATGCTTCAATAAGTTCTCTTTTTTCTAACCGTTGAAACACAGCGTATAAAGTTGCTTCTTTGATTTGAAAACGATTATCTGTACGTAAACTAATTTCCTGAGATATTTCATATCCATATCGATCTTTCTCCAAAAACAGCCGTAAAATAATTGAATCCAAGTGTCCACGAATGATATCACTTCTAACCATAAGTCACCTGCTTAGATATTATTGTTCTACCTGATAGAGTAATGTTAACAAACATTACTCTGCCTGTCAAAGTAATTGGAGTAAAAATGATTAATTATTTTTGTAAGTAAATACAATAATAGGAATATGATAGCTGGTGTTGTTTTATATGTTGTTTTATACAAAAATTATATAAAAAAAGATTACGAAACAATGTCTTGGAGGAATTGTTTCGTAATCTCTAAAAATAATAAACTTTTCGTCTTCTATAGTGGATACATTAATCTTTAATACGCGTTCACGATAAAAGTCGCCTATATAGTTTTGATCAATCGGATTAAAAAAAGATGTTACTGTCATCAGTAAACACTTGATATGCTTTTAATAATTTCTTCGCCTATGTGATTAATGAAGGTAATCCTTTAGCTGTAAAGCTTATTCAACAATTTTCAGAGCTAACTTCTAAAGACTACATTAGTAGTAAAAGATTTTGTTACAGGAATTGTTTAATAATTGAACATGAACAAAAAAGCACCGAATTAGGTCGCCTTTTTTCTTATTAAATTTCTACTATTTGACAAGAATTGAAAAAGCACTATAAAGCAATAAGGCTGCCATTACTATATTAAATTGTTGTCTGTATTGTAATAAGTGTTTTTGAAAAATTGAACCAAATAGACTCCAACTAAATGTACTTAGTAAACCAACCAGTCCTAAAAATAATGAGAAAAGAAGATAGCTGGCATATGAAGTGTAATAGGGGAGAATGAAAGTTGATACTACTGTAATTCCAAAAAGAATACCTTTAGGGTTTACAAATTGTAACAAGATACCTATGAAGAAACCTTTACTTTTACCATCATCATTTTCACTGTCAAGATCCCTACTAGTAAGGATTTTATAAGTCAAATATAACATATAAGCTACACCGAAAATTGCCAAAGGAAGTTCGATTATTGGTAGAGCACTTATAAGGATGTTATTTAAAAAACTACACAATAATGTGATGACAAAAAATCCAACACCTACTCCTAGACAAAACCTAAATGTGTTTTTATAACCATGTTTATTCGCTAACGCCATCGCCATGATATTATTGGGACCTGGAGTAAAGCTGGAAATAAAAACAAATAATAAAAATGAAAATATAGGCATTTTTAGACCTCCCTTTTACTTTGTATGTTATAATGTCCGAAATAAACAATATAACGTAATGCTTTTTATTATACATAATGGTCGTTATATTGTACATGTAAATTGAGGTGAGTTTATGGAGGAAATACAACTTATTCTTGCAAGAAATTTAAAAGCTATTAGAGAGAAGGAAAAATTAAGTTTGGAGAAGGTATCTCAATTAAGCGGTGTTAGTAAAACGATGATAGGGCAAATAGAAAGAGGAGAGTCAAGTCCGACTCTTACAACTATTTGGAAAATAGCTAATGGACTAAAGATTTCCTTTACATCCCTTATAAATAATCCCAAACCAGATACAAAAGTTATTTTAAAAAGTGAAATTGAAGTATTATCTGAAGACAATGGAAGGTATAGAGTATATCCTTCTTTTCCTTACCAAGATGATCGAAGCTTCGAAGTTTATTCTGTTGAAATTGATAAAGATGGGGTATTAAGTTCAGATTCTCATAGGGAGGGGACTGAGGAATTCATCACTGTTTTTGATGGAGAATTAACGATTAGTGTAAGTGGCAGTAGTTATATTTTGAAAAGTGGTGACTCAATCAGATTTAAGGCTGACAGACCTCACAAATATCATAATTCGGGGGACACTTTAACACGCTTAAGTATGACAATCTATTATCCGACCTAGCAATACTTTTTTTAGAGCTAAAGTACAGACAGCTCACTTTTCATCTTCAATTAGAAGGGGAGAGAAATAAAAAAGTTTTTTTCAAAGACAAAAACGAGCCTAATTTGGCATGTTTAATTATGGAGGGATGTTTATGTTATCCGAAATAGAATTAATGGAACATCATGTGAATGTGTTATTTAAACATGATTTTGAAAATCGAGTAACAGTCATAAATGAACCACCATACGATGTTGCACCAAGAATTTTCATTGGAGGCACTAACTTGGGAAGTTTAGTAAGATATTCCAATACGCTGGATGAGGGCCTTGTAGAGAAGTTAGAGCAGGCAATAGGTACGAAATCAGGTGTTGAACTAGGGGAAGTAATTAATGTTTTAAGTAGTGACCGTCAAATAAATAATATATGGATAGGCCCTGCATATGTATTTCCAGATGTAAGAGATAGGGCGGATGCACAAGCAATACAAGTAACTCATGAAAATAAAGAAATGTTAAAGCCTTATTTTCCATATACATTTGAGGATTTTGAGTATAAGCAACCTTGTTTTGTAATAGTTGAAGAAAATATACCCATTTCGATTTGCTGTAGTGCTAGGAAGACCACAAAAGCAGACGAAGCAAGTGTATACACACATGAAGATTATCGTGGTAGAGGATACGGTATAGATGTTACAAATGCTTGGGCAGCAGAGGTACAAAAACAAGGGCGAATTGCTCTATATAGCACTTCGTGGGATAATTTTGCATCCCAATCTGTGGCAAGGAAACTAAATTTGCTTCAGTATGGAACAGACATTCATATTAGTTAAAGTAACCTTAATGCAATAGACATCTTTTTCAAATAACGTGCTTAATTAAAAAAATGAAATAACTATTTATGCTCAACACATCTGTATAGGTACAGATGTGTTTTTTAATACGATAGTTGTAACGGCCGGATTAATCGAAAAGAGGTAATATCGTATGAAAGAGTCACTAAAGGGAATTGTTCTGTTTATACTACAGATTCAAGAGGTAACAAAAGCATAAATATTCGACTTGGAGAACAATATTTTACTGATCAAGGTCATTTTGATATAAAAGATGGTTCGTATTATTGTAAAGTAACGCATTATGAAAATACAGAATGGCCTACTGGTATAAAAATTTTTATAAAAAACAAGGTGGAAAAATTGTAATTTCTTATTGAGCAGCGATATTATGTCGCTGCTCTTTTATATTCCAATAATTTTATACATATGATATCAACTATTGAAGCATATTCTAATATAAGTAATTATCAATATTTTAATTATCTGTAAAAAATATGGTAACATCAGCTTTTTTGACTTTGTTTAAAATACGTTTAAAAAAAGGGGAGCTTTATTGAAACAGAAAAAGATTAATACCATCGTTTTCTTTTGCTTATCAATCATGTTATTCGGATGTGCTAGTGATGAAGAGCGTATTGAGGTGTCATTTGAATTATCAAATGATATTAAAATAAATGTAACTCAAGTAGCAAAAGATTATCTTATCAAAAATAATTGTGGAACCTCAGAAACTATCCAAGTTGAAACAGCTAGTATTACTGACTATTTAGTCAATGCATCAGATGGAATTTCAAAACCAAAAGATATTGGGCAAGTAGTATATAAAGTAACTTTTAAAGATAAATCACATGTCTCTACTGGTTTACCAGAAGTTTTGATTAAAAAAGATAATAATCGTGTAGTTGGGTTTACTGTAGGGAAATGAGCTATAAAAGACATAAAGGTATAATTTACAGTTTGCAATTCATTAGAAATATGCAAACTGTTATATTTTATTTCGATTTTGGTAGATAAATAGAATAGTAATCTTAAATTTTAGATTGAAATTTTTACGTATTATCTGAATTCATATAACAAACAAATTGCTAGAAAACTTTACTGAATTGCCGTTTTCCATGTATATTTAAGAGAGAAATTAAAGGAAAAGGGGCAATGATAGTGGTTTCTTCAAAAGATGTTGCCAAACATGCAGGAGTTTCACAAACGACTGTTTCACGAGTACTAAATACACCTGATTTAGTAAAGCAAAAAACAAAAGATAAAGTATTAAAAGCAATTGAAAAATTAAGCTATGTACCAGATGCAAATGCTCGCTCACTAGTACAGAAAAAAACTGGTGTCATCACGCTTTTATCAGGGCCATTACATAATCCGTTCTTTGTAGATACTACAACTGCAATTGTTAACTATGCAAACGAAAATGGATATCGAGTTAATGTTCACTTTGTGAATGATAAAAAGCTTTCGGAAGCATATTCATCAGCAATTGAAAACAAAGTAGATGGCATGATTTTGTCATGCATTTTATTAGATGACCCGATTTTTGAAAGATTAAAAAAGATGTCTATTCCATTTATAACGTATAACCGTAAACATAAAAATGGAGAACTCTTTGTAGAAATTGACAATGAAGAGGCAGGTTTTTTAGCTGCGGAGCATTTAATACAACTTGGCCATAAAGATATTGCCTGGGTTGGAGGTCCTTTAACGGTGAGTACATTTAAAAATCGCTTTGAAGGATACAAAAAAGCTTTGAAAAAATATCGAATTATTGAGAATCCCTTATATATTTTCCATACAGATTCATCTAAAAATGATATTCAAAAGGCGTTTGAAACGTTGCAGAAATGTAAAGAAAAACCAACCGCCATTTGTAGTGGGGCAGACTCAGTAGCATTTAATTTAATGAATAATGCCTTAAGCTCTGGATTAAAAATACCAGAAGATATTAGCATAATTGGAATTGATAATGTGGACTTGAGTAACCATGGAGCTATGCAATTGACAACGGTAGGGAGTATTACAGAGAATAACTTAGGACGTCTGGCGATTGAAAAGCTTATTGAGATGATCGAGCTAGAAAAAAGTACTTGCATTCAAATAACTGAATCTGTTAAAGTCTTTTTAAGAAATACAACAGCTAAAAGAAAAGATTGAATCTTTTCTATTTAACAAAATGAATACGTAACCATTTCGGTTAACTTTTATTTTTGATATGAAATGGTTACGTATTCATTTAAGTTTAGTATTTTGATATGTGTTGGATTTTTTAATTTCTTTCAACATGTAAGGGGATACATAAAGAAAGCAAAGGGGAGAAATGATTCATGCTATGGAAAAAACGGAAGTATGGGGAAGAGTCACCGTATATACCAGCTGGACCATTCAAAATTAGGCTTCCATTCATTCACTACAAATTTGAATGGCCAGATTATGTGCAAGGGCTATTGATGTGTGCAGTAGATCTTTCAGCAATACCATTAATGACAGAAGTATTAGGGATGCCTTTTGAAGTGGCTTTAGCAATTGTAATGCTAAACGGATTATTTTATTTATTACACCATCTATTAGGGGATCCTGTAGTACCAGGTTGGATTACACCAGCTATTCCGTTACTTGTATTGTATGTTCAAGAATTTCCAGAGGGACCTGATAGAATACATGCCCTCATAGCCTTCCAAATGACACTTGGGATAATGTCACTTATACTCGGTGCAACTGGACTAGCAACAAAAGTTGTTCGTATTATCCCACCTGCAATGAAATCTGGCATTATTTTAGGGGCGGGATTTGCAGCGATTATTTCAGTATTCCAAGTAGGCGGTAAATTTGATTCATTCCCATGGACAATCACAATCGCTGTTGGTATTGGATTTTATTTATTATTTTCTAAACAATTTTCTATTTTGCAAAACAAGAATAGTATATTAAGTTTCATTGGTAAGTTAGGGGTATTGCCTGTTATTTTGTTGGCAGTTTTTGTTGCACCAATCTTTGGGGAAGCACCTTGGCCAGCAATTGAATGGGGCTTTTCAAAACCAGATTTTATAAAACTTTGGAATGAATATACAGTGTTTGGCTTAGGTTTGCCACCATTGAAAACATTTTTATTAGCTATTCCAACAGTAATCGCGGCATACATCGTATTATTCGGTGATGTTTTACAAGCAAAAGCATTAATAGATGAAGGGCAAGTAGTTAGACCAGATGAAAAGCTTGATTTAAATCCAAATCGTTCTCATTGGATTTTTGGTATTCGTAACTCCGCTATGAGTATTCTTGGACCAGATGTATCAATGTGTGGACCATTGTGGGCAGCGATGCAAGTTGTCACTGTAGAACGATTCAAAAAAGGCCGAAAAGCGATGGACTCGTTCTTCGGAGGTATTGGTTCATTAAGTGTTAAAGTTGGTGTCCTTGAAGCTCGAAGTCAACGTGATCTGGGCGTTTCAGGTGTTATTGGTGCAGTACTTTGTATTAAAGGAGCAGCTTGGGGCTTTGCAGTAGGAATTCTTCTATGCTTACTCATTTACGGGAAAGACTTCTTCAAAGGTGAAGTGGATAATACTTTTGTTAAAGATAGTGAAGAAAATAAAGAAAATGCTTAAAAAAGGAGATTTTGCTTTATGGAAAAAAGTTATTATATGAACGGTGAATGGAAAAAAACAGGACAATACGCGGATTTAGCATCACCACATACAAAAGAGATTATTGCGAAAATTCCACAGGCTACTAGAGGAGAAGTAGAAGAGGCTATCAATATTGCTTACGAAGCAAGAGAAAAAATGGCTAAACTAACTGCTTATGAAAGAGCGGCTATTCTTGAAGATATTACGAGATTATTTATCGAAAATAGAGAAGAAGCAGCTGAAATTATTTCTATTGAGGCTGCAAAACCTTTGAAATATGCCTTGGGCGAAATTGATCGTACGATTGAAACTTATAAATTTGCAGCTGAAGAAGCAAAACGTCTTACTGGAGAAATGATTCCAATGGATGCTGCCAAAAATGGTGTGAATCGTTTAGGATACACAATTGAGCAGCCAATTGGAGTTGTTGGTGCTATTACACCGTTTAACTTTCCGCAAAATTTAGTAGCACATAAGGTAGGGCCGGCCATTGCCGCTGGTAATACAATTGTTTTGAAACCAGCATCACAAACACCTCTATCAGCATTGTTTTTAGCGAAATTAATCGATCAAACTGCTTTACCAAAAGGTGCATTTAATGTAGTAACTGGTGGGGGTAAAATAGTTGGTGACGCATTAGTGGAGAGCGATAAAGTTAACATGATTACCTTTACAGGTAGCCCGTCCGTAGGAATTGGTATTCGTAATAAAGCAGGATTAAAGAAAGTGGCATTAGAATTAGGATCGAACGCAGGCCTTATTATTGATAAGAATGTCAATATTGATGAAATCGTTTCAAAATGCCTGAGTGGCGCATTTTCAAATCAAGGTCAAGTATGTATTTCACTACAACGAATTTATGTAATGGAGGAGCTTGCGGAAGAATTCATTTCTAAATTTGTTGAGAAAACAAAAGAGCTAGTCATTGGTAATCCGCTAGATTTAATAACCGATGTTTCTGCAATGATTCATGAAAAAGAACAACAACGTGCAACTGACTGGGTAAATGAAGCAGTGGAAGCAGGTGCTTCAGTATTAATCGGAGGTAAAGTTGAAAATGATGTTTTCATGCCAACGATTTTGGGAAATGTTGCAGAAGATGCAAAGCTTTCATGCCAAGAAGTTTTTGCACCTGTAGTTATTGTGAACAGAATTTCTTCAGTTGAAGAAGGCATTCTAGCAATTAACAACTCAAACTACGGTTTACAAGCAGGTATTTTCACGAGCGATATCAAGACAGCGTTTAAAGCTTCGAAAGAATTAGAAGTTGGTGGAGTTATGATCAACGATATTCCTACTTACCGTATTGACCAAATGCCTTATGGTGGTGTCAAAGAAAGTGGTACTGGGAAAGAAGGGCTGAAATACGCCATTCATGAAATGACCGAAACAAAACTTGTAGTTTGGAATCAATAAAAAGGGGAGCGATTGCAATGTCTGAAAAAATTACTTTTGCACCAATTAGCTATACTGGTTGGGGATCATTAGAACATTTAAAAGAAGAAGTTAAACGATTTAATGCGCAAAAAATTCTCCTAGTAACAGATCCATTCTTAGAAGAACTAGGATTAACAAATAATATAGTTGTACCACTCGAAAAAGCAGGTATAGAAGTTGATATCTACACTGAAGTTGTACCTGAACCACCATTAGCAATTGGTGAAAAAGTTGTTGCATATACGAGAGAGCATCAATTCGATTTAGTTATCGGTCTTGGTGGGGGTAGTGCATTAGATTTAACAAAAATTGCAGGTGTGTTAGCTACTCATGAAGGTAAAGTTGAAGACTATTTAAATTTAACTGGGACGAAGGAAATTCAATCAAAAGGGATTCCAACCATTCTTGTGCCAACAACATCAGGTACTGGATCTGAAATTACGAATATTTCAGTGCTATCATTAGAAACAACAAAAGATGTTATTGCACATGATTATTTACTTGCTGATGTGGCCATTGTAGATCCAGCATTAACAATTTCTTTACCACCAAAAATTACTGCTGCAACAGGTATCGATGCACTTACACATGCAGTTGAAGCATATATTTCAAAATTTGCTAGTCCAGTTTCAGATGCATTAGCACTACAAGCAATTCGTTTAATAAGCAATTCTATTCGTACAGCTGTAAAAAATGGTACCGATAAACAAGCTCGTTCAGATATGAGTTATGGTAGCTATTTAGCAGGACTTGCCTTCTTTAATGCAGGCGTAGCAGGAGTACACGCATTAGCTTATCCAATCGGAGGTCAATTCCATATTGCTCATGGTGACTCAAATGCCGTACTTCTTCCATATGTAATGGGCTATATTCGTCAAAGCTGTGAAAAACGTATGAAAGATATATATGAAGTAATGGGCTTTAGCACAACAAATCTTTCACAAACAGATGCATCATATAAATGTGTGATTGAGTTAAAACGTCTTGTAGAGGACGTTAACATTCCATCTACTTTAAAAGGCTTCAATATTACAGAAGATGCTTTAGAAGGACTTACAAATGATGCGATTGAACAAAAGCGTATTCTAGCAAGAAGTCCACTACCATTGTTAAAAGAAGACATCTTTGCGATTTATAAATCTGCATTTGATGGAGTTATTGTAGAGGAACAAAAGTAGTTTTATATAGAATGTAGTATAGCTGCTAGATGGGCAACAAATCGTAACACGAATCATAAGTGAAGTATATTACCGATATATGGATAAGGGATTTATCGAGTAGTTTTATTGTGGAAATGTGTGTGGGTAGAAATAGCTTTGTTGATTATGCAAATTGTAAACGGTATTTCTATCACATTTCTTAACAATAATTAAACATCATAAATAGCTCAAAAAAAGGGGCTGTCCCAAAAGTCGGTGAAAACCGACTTTTGAGTGCAGCCCTATTTCTTTAAATTTAAATACAAAAAAATCGCCTTTTCTTGTAAAATGTAAGTGACAAAACAAACAATTACGGAAAGGGCGATTTTTTATGAGCAATCCAAAGACTACTAACGAAAATTATAACATGACTCAAACAACGCTTACACTAGAAATTGGAGAAGAAACTCTCGTTTCTAGAAATCAAAATGAAAACCCTACATTCATTCCATATAATAACCAACAAAGTATATGCCTCTTCGATCTTCAAGACCTTATTCCAATTAATCATATTGCGCGAGTAGTGGATGAAATGATCGAAGGAATAGACGATGAATACTTCTTCGAACCATACAAAGGTGGTGGTCGCAGTGCATATCATCCTAAAATGATGGTAAAAGTCCTTCTCTATGCGTATTCGCAAAAAGTATATTCTTGCCGAGAAATCGCCAAATTACTGAATGAAAATCTCCCAGCAATGTGGCTAGCTGCGATGCAAAAACCAGATTATCGTACAATTAACCGTTTCAGAACATCGTTTATGGTTGAACGAATTCAACTATTATTTGAAAAAATGATTCATCAACTTATCGAACAAAAGTATATAACAATGGAAAACTACTTTTTAGATGGCACAAAGATTGAAGCTAACGCTAATAAGTATTCTTTTGTATGGAAAAAAGCAACAACTCGTTTTGAAGAAAAACTGAAAGAGAAAATTGATGAGACTTATCAATTTATTCAATCTGTCGTAAAAGGGGATGAATGCTCTATCGTGAGTGAGGACAACCAGTCCTCTATTACGCCAAAAGAGAAGCTAGAACAAGCAGAAGAGATTCTTACACGCCAAATCAGCAAGCAAACCAAAGAATTCCAAGATGAAACAGAACCAGAAGCCCGAAAGGAAAAACGTAGAAAGTTAAGCGAATCCAAGAAACTCAAAAAGCAAATTCGTGAAGATTTTCGTCCACGCCTTGAAAAGTATGAATACCAACAACAGTTATTCGGTGAGCGCAATAGCTATTCTAAAACGGATACCGACGCCACATTCATGCGGATGAAAGAAGATCACATGCAAAATGGACAATTAAAACCGGGTTACAATATACAAATGGCAACAGAAAATCAATTCATTCTTTTTTATACTCTGCATCAACGTCCAACTGATACACGATGCTTTATTCCACATTTGGAAGAATTGAAAAAATCATCCGTTCCGTTCCCAAAAAACGTCATAGCAGATGCCGGTTATGGAAGTGAAAGCAATTATCTCTATTCAATGGACCAAGAATTTCAGGCATTGATTCCTTATGGCACATTTTTAAGTGAACAAAAACGAAGTTATAAAAAAGACATTCGTCATGCAAGTAACTGGGTTTACAACGAACAAGATGATACATACATATGCCCTAACAATCGAAAAGTACTTTTTAAACGTTATTCTACACGTACAGATAAATATGGTTTTTCACGAGACTTCAAAATATATGAATGTGAAGATTGTACAGATTGCCCATTGAAAGCACAATGTTCAAAATCTAAAGGGAATCGACAGATTCACTACAATACCGTTTATGAAGAACTCAAAGCAAAAGCACAAACTAGCCTTTGGTCAGAACCAAACGCACAAATTTACGCTCGACGGAAAATCGAGGTAGAGAGTGTATTTGGTCATATCAAGGGCAATCGGTCGTTTCGTCGATTCTCACTTCGAGGTTTAGAAAAAGTGAGAACGGAGTACGGCATTGTGGCAATGGCCCACAATTTACTGAAAATAGCTGGAATCCTCCAGCTATTTTCACCAAAACAGAGAAAAACGAAAAAAGTTCCAAAGAAAAACAGTACGTTTTTCTTTGGAACTTTTATTTTAGGGACTTATTAGACAGCCCCTTCTTTTTATACATTTTCACTTGCTGAGGCATATTTTGTACTTGTTAAATTAGTAAAACTACTCATATTAATTGAATAAGGTTGAATTAAAACAGCAACTAAAAACCGAATAATAATAAATACTTTTGTGATTTTATAAATATCCTCCTAATATTAAATTGATTTACTTTCACTATTGCGAGTTCTTTTAAATAAATCACCAGCTAAATTAATTAATGCTCCTGCAATGAAAGCAGAGCAAGTCGTTAAATTAATTACATTTAGTCCCAATAACACAAGCGGCAAAATCAATAAGAAAATTTTCCAACTAAACACAACTTTTTTCGTATACTATCCCTCCTCAATATATATTATTTATGTTGCAAATATGTAACGCATTACTATAAATGAGATATTTTCCATATTTACAAAAATACACCAAATGATTTTGTTCTGTGAAATACGATATGTTCGGAATATGAACTATATTGTCGTTCCCGAAAAATAAGACCTGATTACGGTTAATTGGTGATTCTTGTTTACAAGAAGAATAAATCTTTAATTATGTGAATTCATATTCGCTAAAAGTTCGACGATTACATTATTTTATGTAAGTAAAATCGAAAGGATATCGACGGTGATAACTGAAATATAGAATTATCAAGAGGTAGGGAAGATAACTTACTAACTACTGTGTTTTTACTAGTTAAGTGAGCAATGGATTTCTATACCGTTTCATGTACAATAATTGCATGTGCTATTTTTTAAAAGCATACCCCATACCTAAAAATGTTAGTAGTATCCCAAGGATCTGGTATGTATCAGGATGATAACCTGTAAGTAGCACATCCAACAAAATTGCCACCGCTGGATCAAGAAAAACAAGTATAGCAATGGTTTGTGCTTTTAAGCTTCTTAGACTACTAAAAAACAAGTAGAAAACAAATCCTGTATGAACAAATCCAGTTAATAAAATATATCCCCAGTTCTCAACGCTCAACTGGCTAAATTTAGACCAATCTATTAATGGTAATAACATTACAACACCAAGACTTGTCTGAATAACTGTGAGTAAAATGGGATCGAGCGTACGAATGGCTTTTCCTGTTAAGGTTGTTAGCGCATAGAATAATGCTGCTCCAAACGCCCACAGAACGCCTGTTGATAAGAAATCATCGAATGATGAGTGTTGCTGAATTCCTCCGACGAGTAACGTTCCTATAAAGCAAATAACAATCGCAATGCCTGAGGGGAGAGTAATTTTTTCTTTAAATAATAGAGAACCAAGTAAAAGTACAAGAACAGGTGCTAAATGATATATAGAGATAGCTACTGTGATAGGCATTAATTCAAAAGATCGAAAGAAAAAGACCCAATTTACGATAAGAAAGAATCCACATAACACAGCAAATAAATATTCTTTTCTGAGGGCAGGCTCTTGATTTTTCTCCGCTCTTTTTCGTCGTCCAAGCCACCATACAAATCCTAAAAGAAGACTTGCACAAAGACAACGAATGAATACTAACTCAATTGACGGCAAATTTGTCTTTACAGAAAAATATCCGATAGATCCGAAAATAACCATTGATGCAGCGAATTTTAAATGCGCATTCATAATAAAACTCCTCTCATTATTAGTAGTTGTAATTATAACTACTATGTTTTTCGTGAAAAAAAACGGCCTTACTCAGGACGCTTTTTACCTGTCATAACATGGATTAGATCTTCTCTAGATTTCCAAAGTTTCTCCAACTTTTCTGGTCCATACGCACTTATGACTTCTTCTACCATGATGTCATGTCGAATGTATTCTGTTGCCACTAATACGAGCGCAGGGTCTTGTGATTTAATTGCCCATTCCGATCCACGGGCACTAAATTTTGCAATCAAGGCTTCTTCGTTGTCTCGAATAAGTATCGTTAAGTAACCACCCATTCTATCACTGACAATCTCTGGAGGCATATAGTTGTGATGATATGTATGACCGAAAGAAACCTCTTCCGCACCGAAAAGAACTGCAAAGACTGGAATGTCTTTTTCCTTTTCTCGAATAGGAACTTCAATCTTCGGCAAAATGTGTGACCAAGCCGATAACCAAATCTCTTTTTTTGCACTGCGTATCATCGAAATCATTTCTTGTACGATGTGATCGAAGTGAAAAATCCTACTAATAACATCAATTTTCTGATCACTTTCTAGTGCATTTAATGACTCTTCTAACGATTCAAACGACGTATCTAACTCTTCTCTAAGTCTAGTGAGAAGTTGTTTAGGATTAACTGGTACATAAACAATGGGGTCTGATGGAACTGTTTGAATAGCCCCTTTATCAAGCAATTTCCCTAATACTTCATAAATCATTGATCTAGGCACGCCTGATTGCTTACTAAGTTCATATCCTGTAATAGACGGGCTCTTTAACAAGCCTATGTAAGCCTTGCATTCATACTTAGAAAAGCCAAGTTTTTGCAATTCCTCTATAGCTTTCTCTTCCATTAACTTCCTCTCCTTGTAAAGTAGTTATATTACTAACTACTATAAAATAACGATGCTTATTTGTCTAGTAATAATATTGTTAAGTTAATAAAACAGATTAGTTGAATAGAATAAAATCCATATATGTTATAATTTTGATGTTTAGAATTTTAACTATATTAAGGAGGTTACAAACCCAATGTCATTCCAAGATATAAACGAATTTTTAATCGAACAAAATAAAAGTATGGAGACACTCTATAAACCAGTTCTAATTAATCATTGGATGTCTGCGACAACAGGCAAAAAAGAGTGGAGTGAAAAACACGAAAGAGCCCTAAGCGATTATTTTGCTAATTTTTCTGAGCAAGAAACATTTAGAAAGATATTATCATTTAAAGAGGAGGACAATCTTACACCCATTCAAGTTCGCCAATTAGGCGACTTATATAATAAAGGAATTAAAAATCAACTTGATAAAAGTGAAGTGGCTAAAACATTAGAGCTTGAAAAAGATATTTCACAAATATTTAACACGTATAGACCTACGTTGGAGGGGAAAGAAGTAACAAACAATGAGTTGCTGGAGATTCTTAAAAACAGCAATCAAAATGAACAAAGAAAAGAAGCTTGGCTTGCAAGTAAACAAGTGGGAAAAGAAATTGAAAAAAATCTCTTGAAATTAATACATAAAAGGAATAAAGATGCACAAGCATTGGGGTTTGCTAATTTTTATCAGATGAGTTTAGCAACCCAAGAATTGGATATCGATACGGTATTTAATACATTTAAACACTTAAAAAACCTATCAGATGAACCGTTTCGTAAAATTAAAGGTGAAATAGACGAAGAGCGGGCAGAAAAAATGAATATTCAAATAGAAGAACTACGCCCTTGGCATTATGTTGATCCGTTTTTTCAAGAAGCTCCTCCCGTTAGTGGAGTCGATTTAGACAAATTTTATGAAGGTAAGGATTTAGAAAAGGTTGTTAATAAAACATTTAATGCTATGGGATTAGATATTGAAGATATTATTCAAAGAAGTGATTTATACCCACGTGAGAATAAAAACCCATTCGGATTTTGTACAAATGTTGACCGTAAAGGGGACATAAGAGTTTTAGTGAACATGGATGAAAGTGTATTTTGGGCAACTGCTCTACTACACGAGTTCGGACATGCTGCTTATTTTAAATATATTGATCATAATTTACCTTTTATTTTACGTTTCCATTCACATTCATTAACTACTGAAGCCATTGCATTGTTTTTCGGAAGGATGAATAAAACTTTGGCGTGGCAAATGCGGTTTCTGGATTTAACAGAAGAACAATTAAGAGGTGAAATTCCTGCTATTGAAAAAATGCTTCAACGTCAAATGTTAGTCTCTGCAAGATGGATAATCACTTTTGTCTTTTTCGAAAGGGCCCTATACGAAAATCCGGAACAGGACTTAAATAAATTATGGTGGAAGATTGTAAAGGAAATACAGTTTGTTAATCCTCCTGAAGATACAAGTTATCCCGACTGGGCATCAAAAATGCACTTTTCATTAGCACCAGTCTCTTATCAAGACTATCTATTAGGTGAATTAACAGCATCACAACTTCAACATTATATTGAAAAAAATATTTCTCCGGATCTATTCAAACCAGAAGTAGGTAATTATTTAAAAGAAAATTTCTTTAAATACGGAGCTTCTTTACATTGGAATGAAAAAATAAAAAAGGCTACTGGAGAATTTTTAAATCCAGTTCACTTTATAAAACAATTCTTTTAATCCCATTTCAAAGTTATATATCCTTGTTTAGCTAAGGCTGTAGACAAACTCGAAAAAACGAGTTTTCTACAGGCTTTTTATTTTTAAACAAGATAGATCAAGTTTTCCGAAGATTACCGCTCGCTTTCCGCGGGCGAGCGCCGAGCCGCTTCGTCGCTACACTCTTGCAGGGTCTCGTCTGTCTCGCTTTTCCCGCAGGAGCGTTAGCGACGAGGAGGCTCAAGGTTCGTCCCCAGGAAAGCGTCCGCCGGAACGGAAATTAACGGCATCGAAGAAAAAGCTATGGCTAAACTTGCTCCAAAATGTTTACACATATATATCAAATTATCTAATTAATATATCGAATACTATCATAATAGAGTAGATCAAAGAATAGTATTTTTATAGTTAAAGAATTATGGAGGTGGAGTAGATAGAATACAAAATTGAAATACTTTTTATCGAATGCTATTTTTCAGAAATATATTCAAGTGAATTCACTACCTGCATAAGAAACGGTAATCCAAAAGGATCTACTCGGTAGGAATCTATGTTTGCTAACTGAAGATATTAAAAAAAGCATTCTTTCTACGTATTACGGCAGTAAGAAACTATATCATTTAAAACGGATTGATTTATTCGAGTATTGCAAGACTCTCTAGCAGGTAGGATATCTAGTGAGAGTTTTTTTAGCATGATAGTTTAGTGACTTACTTTGAAAGGAGAATCGAATGGAAGAATTTTATAAACAATCATCAGATGAAGTCATGGGAAATTTGAACGTAACAAATCAAGGATTGAGTGATTATGACGTCGAAGAGAGACAAGAAGAATATGGTTATAATATATTGGTAGAAGGGAAAAAAACAAGTACATTCGCCGTTTTCTTTGGGCAGTTCAAAGATTTATTAGTCATTATTTTAATGATTGCCGCTTTCATTTCATTACTATTAGGTGAAGTAGGAAGTACTGTTGTCATTCTGATTGTCGTTATTTTGAACGCAATCCTGGGCACGGTACAGCATGTGAAGGCAGAACAGTCTTTGGATAATCTGAAAGCTTTGACCACTCCAATAGCAAAAGTGATGCGAAATAATCAGCTAGTAGAGATTTCTTCAGAAGATATAGTGGTTGGAGATCTTCTCTATTTGGAGGCTGGAGATTATATTAATGCAGATGGTAGAGTATTAGAAAGCCATAATCTGCAAGTAAATGAAAGTTCGCTGACAGGTGAATCATTAGCTGTAGTGAAAAATACAGAACCCATCGGAGAAGATCATGTAACCATTGCCGATAAAGATAATATGGTTTTCACTGGATGTTTTGTCACCAATGGACGAGGTACTATAATTGTTACAGCTATTGGAATGGAAACAGAGATCGGGAAAATCGCAAATTTACTTGATACAGCGAAAGAGAAGAAAACTCCTCTACAAGTAAGTTTAGATCAATTTGGTGAAAAATTAGCTTTAGGAATTACGATGTTATGTTTAGCCATTTTCACTATCGATCTTTTTCGAGGACGCGAGTTAGTAGAATCCTTTATGTTTGCTGTTTCGCTTGCAGTTGCAGCAATTCCAGAAGCATTAAGTTCGATTGTTACCATTGTGCTGGCTTTTGGAACACAAAAAATGGCGAAGGAAAATGCCATTATAAGAAAGCTCTATGCTGTAGAAAGTCTGGGAAGTGTATCTGTCATTTGTTCAGATAAAACGGGAACATTAACCGAAAATAAAATGAGTGTCCAACAAGTATATGTTGATCAAAAAGTCATTCCGCATGATAGACTGCATATGGGAAATGCTATCGAGAAAGACCTTATCATAAAGGCATTATTATGTAATGACGCTTTGGAAAGAGATAATTCAGAAATCGGTGACCCTACTGAAATTGCACTCGTAAAATTAGGTAAGCAGTACGGTCTTGAAGAATTATCCGTAAGAGATTACCATCCAAGAATGGCGGAAATTCCATTTGATTCAGAAAGAAAGCTAATGAGTACAGCGAATCGTTTCAATCAGCAATATATCATGATTACAAAGGGCGCATTAGATGTTCTTCTATCTAAAATTGTGAAAATCGATACTTCTAAAGGTAGATTTGATTTTACTGAAGAACATCGTAAAAAAATTGAAAAAGTGAATCGTGACTTTTCTATGAAAGGATTAAGAGTACTAGCAATTACTTACAAAGAGATAAAGGGAAATCAAACAATCAATGTAGGCGTCGAAAGAGACTTGATCTTTGTCGGATTGGTAGCGATGATGGATCCTCCTAGAAAAGAGTCAAAAACAGCGGTTGAAAGCTGTATAAAAGCTGGTATTAAACCAGTTATGATTACAGGTGATCATAAAATAACAGCAACTGCTATTGCTGAACAAGTTGGTATTTTAAATGATCTATCAGAAGCGATTGAAGGATATGAAATTGAAGAATTAACTGATCAACAACTACAAGAAAAGGTTCAAGATCTTTCTGTCTATGCCCGAGTAACACCAGAGCAAAAAATTCGTATCGTTAAAGCTTGGCAGGAAAAAGGAAATGTCGTTGCGATGACGGGAGATGGTGTCAATGATGGCCCTGCCTTAAAACAAGCCGATATAGGTGTGGCGATGGGGATCACAGGTACCGAGGTAGCGAAAGATGCATCCTCTATGATCTTAACGGATGATAATTTTTCAACGATTGTCAAAGCTATTTCGAATGGAAGAAGTATCTATACGAATATTAAAAACGCCATTCTATTCTTATTATCAGGGAATGCAGGTGCTATTTTTGTTGTTTTATATGCAACTGTATTTGGTTTACCAGTTCCATTTGCACCCGTACATCTACTATTTATTAACTTGCTTACCGATAGTTTGCCAGCAATTGCAATAGGTTTAGAACCGCATAATAAAAAAACAATGAAGGACAAGCCTAGAAATATTCATACACCATTATTAAACAAAAAATTTACTACTCAAATAATGTTGGAAGGTTTATTAATTGCTATCTCTACAATCATTGCTTTTCGAATAGGATTGTCAACGGGAGATACCCTAACAGCAACCACAATGGCATTTTCAACATTATGTTTGTCAAGATTAGTACATGGCTTTAACTCCAGATCTAAAGAATCGATCTTCAAAATTGGCGTATTTTCGAATAAATATACTTGGCTAGCATTTTTAATAGGTTTTTTAAGTTTACATTTAGTGTTATTTATTCCATCGTTTACCGGTGTGTTCGAAGTCGCAACATTAAGTGGCGTACAATTAGGATTAATTTATAGCTTGTCCATCATGCCATTTCTAGTTAATCAGTGGTATAAATTGTTGTTCGTAAGAAGTAAATAATGCCATTACAAAGTTGGATTTTGATATAGAATCTTCTGTTTAGGAATGTTTGTTTATAATGATTATAAAGCGATTTATCTAAATTTAAATTCTTAAAAGTGAGCGTAATAGTGAACAATATAAACGTTTCAAAAGTAATGACGCTTTTGAAACGTTTTTCTCGTTCACCAATAGCCAACCGAAAGATGTTAGTATGGGAAATACAGTGATTTTATTATATGGATAAGGTTGGCCAATTTTAAGGTTATAGTAGATCAGTGCAAAACTATACAAAGGTCGGTTAAAGAAGTACCATAAAAATCATGCAGGAATGAATTATGCAGTAAAGCTTTATAAAGAGGGAGATATGACTGTAAATCAAATTTGTGAAATTACAAATGTGTCTAGGGCCTCATTATATAGAAAGCTATCGGAAAGGAACAGTTGATGAGTTATACCGAAAATGGGAAATATATAATAGGAAATAAATTCCATATAGAGGTGAAATTATATGCCTAAAATTGACAATATGTTAGCAATTCTATGGATGCTTCGTTCAGGTGAAAAAATTACTGCAAAACAAATTTCAGAAAAGTTAGAGATGAATATAAGGACTGTGTATCGTTATATTGATACAATTTCAACAAGTGGCGTACCTATAATTTCAGAACCAGGACATAACGGTGGATACACTTTATTGAACAATTTTATTGAGGCTCCTCTTTTTTTTGATTTTGAGGAGCAAACTTCACTATTTCACGCTGCTGTTTTTGCAGAAGAAGCCGGATATTATGGAGGTGAAGCACTAAATAGGGCCATTTCAAAACTAAGTAAATACTCAAATCAAGAGCAGGAAACAAAGATAAACCAACATTTAACTAGTCTTGAAGTAATAAGTCGATTAAGTTCACTCTCTATAGAACCTTTTTTGAAGGAGTTGGAGCAGGCCGTAGCTGACGGGTGCTCAGTAAAAATTCTTTACCATAAAAGTGGCGAAAAGCAATTAAATTATAGATTGGTTGATCCGTACAGAATTATCTATTGGAATAATAAGTGGTATGTGATTGGATTTTGTCATCTTAGGAATGATATCCGTAGTTTTAGAGTTGATCGAATTGAAAGTCTAATGCTAACCGAAAATAAGTTTAACCGGCCAGAAAATTTTTCAGCACGTGACTTTTTTATGAAAAACCTTCATCCTACTATAGAAGATAAGGAAGGGATTACTTCTTTAGTTATTAATGGAAATGAAAGTACGCTGAATGATGTTTGCCAACATTGGTTTTTAGGACATTATTTACATGAACGAAATTCAAATCAAGCAGTTTTCCTTCTTGAAAAAGATATAGTACATACATATATACCTTATTTACTTTTACCGTACGGTAAATCTATTCAAATTATCGAGCCAATGAGTCTTAAGAAAAGACTTATTGAAGTTCTGTCGGATTTAATACAATTTCATCAAGAAATATAACTTCCCTGACGTTAGCTGTCAGGGAAGTTATATTATAATTGCTATATAAATTGTGATTGGGAGTGCTATTGGATGCAAACAAAAAAAGTTTATCTATATGTATTTAATACAATGTCAGACTGGGAATATGGATATTTAATTGCCGAACTAAACACAGGAAGATATTTCAAAAAAGATATAGTACCTTTAAAAGTAGTTACAGTAGGAGCTAATAAAGAAATGATTACTACGATGGGGGGACTGAGCATTAAACCAGATATTTCCCTTGATGAGTGTACTCTTGAGAGTAAAGATCTTTTAGTTTTGCCTGGAGGGACTACTTGGGGAGAAGTTATTCATCAACCAATTATGAAAAAAATTGGCAAAGCCTTAAATCTCGGCACTATTGTTGCTGCAATTTGTGGTGCAACTGAGGCCCTTGCGAATATGGGATACCTAGATTCTAGAAAGCATACAAGCAATGGCTTAGAGTATATTAAAATGGTTTGTCCTAATTATAAAGGAGAAAAATTTCATGAGATGGGACCTGCGGTATCTGGTGAGAATTTGATTACTGCATCAGGAGTAGCTCCTCTGGAATTTGCGATGGAAGTACTGAAAAAATTAGATGTATTTGCACCAGATACATTACATTCATGGTATAACCTAAATAAGACTCACAAACCTGAATACTTCTTCCAGTTAATGAATTCAATAAATAGATGAGCTAAAAAAATCAACTTAGCAGATTTATATTAGTTTAAATAAAGACCATGCTTTAGACAATGTCAAAGCATGGTTTTTGAATATAACTTAAAACTGCATTTGGAGTAATGAAAAAGCCCAATTTTTCTATTAATTAACGGTGAAGTTGGGCTTTTTAGCATTGAAAATTCCTTAACGTTGTAAACCCGCATTTTCCTGACGGTACCCCATGCCCATCAACTTAAGAAAAGTAAACACCCCCAAAACAAAAAAATGAGCTTACTTCTCAAAATAACTAACTGTAGAGAAAGAAAACTTTCATTTAGGGGGTACTTCAAAACCTTAGCTTGCTGGCGATAGGGTCACCATATCAAAAAAGAAAATTGTACGTTTAGACATATTTTTCAACCGCTTCCTATATGTTAAGGGATTGGTTATTTTTTTACATTTTTTTATAATGAAAGTCTATATATCTAATTATAATTGGTGAAAAAGACGGTCAATAGTTTGGGTACGGAAATGATTCGAATTTACATTCTTTCTTAATGCATATCATGTATAAATAAGGTGAAATATGGGTTGTAGGTATGTCTCATGTTGCGTTAATCTAGCAATAACTAAGGATACATAATATGCTTTCATACCTTTAAATAATTTTGTTATAGAAGGGGGGTAGATTTAAATGGCTCAAATTGTTGATATTAATAGATACCTTTGTACTGGGGCTTTAATCTATATGAGTGAGGGCCTTTTCCCTAAGCCTTGTCAGGAGGTAAGGAACAGTAAGCAACCACCTATTCAATATTAAGAGAGGAGAGGAATGCCTTATGAAAATACGTAGGCAAATTACATTTGCAAGTCTGGCCCTTTTAATAGCTGGAAGTTCCCTGTTATATACAACGCCAACCTTAATTGTAAAAGCAGAGCCCACTCAAAATGTATCTAGGTCATTACAAACAAGCAACCAACGAGATCGTAATTCCGTCAAGGAAGCAATGCGGGGTACATTGCAATTTGGATACCCGGGGATACTTGCTAAAACTTCTGAGCGTGGAAAAACGTGGGGTTATGCAGCTGGGATAGCGGATCTGAGAACCAAAAAACCAATGAAAACAGATTTTCGCTTTCGCATTGGTAGTGTGACGAAGACGTTCACCGCAACAGTTGTACTTCAACTAGCTGGAGAGAACCGCCTGAATCTAGACGACTCCATAGAAAAATGGTTGCCTGGTGCCATTCAAGGAAATGGATATGATGGTAACCATATTACCATCCGGCAGATATTGAACCATACAAGTGGTATCGCTGAATACTCAAGGTCAAAAGACGCTGATTTTACGGATACAAAAAAATCGTATACGGCTGAAGAGTTAGTGAAGATGGGGGTTTCTCTGCCTCCAGACTTTGACCCAGGAGAGGGGTGGTCTTATTCAAACACAGGATACGTATTACTGGGTATTCTTATAGAAAAAGTAACTAGAAACAGCTATGCGGAAGAGATTGAAAATCGGATTATTGAACCACTTGAATTGTCGAATACATTCCTACCTGGCAATTCAAGCGTTATTCCAGGCACCAACCATGCCCGTGGATATGTCCAACTAGACGGAACAAGTGAGCTAAAAGACGTTACTTATTATAACCCAAGTGCAGGTAGCTCTGCTGGAGATATGATTTCTACTGCTGACGACTTAAACAAATTCTTCTCTTACTTGCTCGGTGGCAAATTATTGAAAGAACAACAACTAAAACAAATGCTTACTACAGTCCCTACAGGCAAAGAAGGAATCGATGGATATGGTCTTGGAATCTATGAAACTAAGCTTCCGAACGGTGTCTCGATATGGGGACACACAGGTGGCATTCTAGGGTTTACTACTCTTGTTGGGGGTACACTTGGAGGCAAGCATACGTTGGCTGTCAATTGGAACAGTTTGGGTAGCGCTGACAGTCCTAATCCTTTTAAAAATATTTTACTTGCTGAATTTAGCAAGTAGGTCAAAAGGAAGAACGGATAAATTTTATCATATTCTCATAGCTAAACAAATAAATGATGAAATCGATCACTTATCTAAGGAGGCAATTTCCTCATGAAAAATAAGCTAACTGGTGTGTTAGCCGCTATATTAGCGCTAACTATGATCCTACCAACAGGGGCGAAAGCATTTTCTGACAGTAAGACTACAGTTGTAACTATCGAAGAAGTAGCTAGCCAAGAACTGAAGAAGATTGCAGCAGAGAAGGCTGCGCTACTCACGAAGTCCCATGGGGCGACTAGCGTGCAGTATGCGCTAATTGATAATGGCAAACTTATTTTGTCAGGGCAGGCTGGCAAGAACGATATGGAAGGGGAACAGTCGTTAACCAAAGATACTCTATATGGGATTGGTTCAGTCAGTAAAATGTATGCAGCGGCGGCTGTGATGAAAT
Organism: Viridibacillus sp. d25.2; assembly: GCF_055456015.2. NCBI lineage: Bacteria > Bacillati > Bacillota > Bacilli > Caryophanales > Caryophanaceae > Viridibacillus > Viridibacillus sp. d25.2. Next base: position 2,230,815 of record NZ_CM196652.1, read on the forward strand.
TGGTCGACGAAGGAAAGGTCGATTTGGATGCTCCTGTCGTCCACTATGTTCCTGATTTCCAGATGAAAGACGAGCGTTACAAACGCATTACGCCGCGTATGTTGTTGAATCACTCCTCTGGCTTGCAAGGTTCCACGTTAAGTAATGCATTTTTATTTAACGATAATGATACCTATGCCCATGATACCTTGTTGCAGCAATTGTCGAACCAGAGCCTGAAAGCGGACCCAGGCTCGTTCTCGGTATACTGCAACGATGGCTTTACACTGGCCGAAATTTTAGTGGAAAGAGTCAGCGGTATGAGCTTTACAGAATTTCTACATCAACGGCTTACAGAACCTTTAAAGATGAATCATACAAAAACGCCGCAGGACAAATGGAGAGACGAGAAGCGGGCTGAACTTTATTTTCCGGCGTACCAAGGGCAGCTTCCAATTGAAGCAGTGAATGTGATTGGTACGGGAGGGATCTCTTCCACAGCAGAAGATATGGTAAGATTCTCACAACTATTTACGGGACAGGGAAAAGGGATCCTCTCTGATAAAGTAGTCAAGGCAATGGAGCAAGAGGAATATAAAAAAGGGATGTGGCCGGGGGATGGAGATAATATTTTTAACTATGGTCTAGGCTGGGATAGTGTGAAACTATACCCATTCAGTGAATATGGGATAAAAGCTTTGGCTAAGGGCGGCGACACGGCACTGCAACATGCTATACTGGTCGTGCTTCCGGAACAGAAAATGGCAGCAGTTGTGTTGTCATCCGGTGGACGGAGTTCTACAAATCAACTGATGGCGACTGAATTGCTGCTCGCCGTGCTTAAAGAGAACGGTACTATTAAGGACATCAAGCCGAACAAATCCTTTGGCAAGCCGGTCAAGGTCAAGATGCCTCAAGATGTGACAAAGAAAGCGGGCTTTTATGGCAATAGCGAAACTCATTTCAAAATTGAAATTACGAAGAATGGAGAACTGTTCTTACCATCTAATCGAGAAGAAAAATATGTATATATTGCGGATGGAAGCTTTATTAATGAGAAGGGTACTTCCAAGCTCAACTTCGTGACCGAGAAGAATGGAAGAACTTATTTGAGGGAGAGCACATATAAGTCGCAGCCAAGCTTAGGGCAAAGTGTGATGACTCACTATTTAGCTGAGAAACTAGAAGAAAACGTGCTATCAAAGAAAACCGCTGCTGCATGGGCAAAGCGGGAAGGCGTCAAGTTCTATCTTGTGAACGAGAAATTTAGTTCTATTGAATATCTCGTACAACCGAAACTTATTACCACACAGATTACTCGCAAGGAAGGCCTGGAAGGCTATTGGGATGGCAGAAAAATTACAGGTCCGGACACCGCGGCGCATCAGCTCCAGATCCCCGTGATGAATGGTCGTGATACGACGGAAACCCATTTCTATACAGAAGGCGGCAATGAATTTATGGAGATGGCCGGGTTGTTATACGTAAGTGGAATTAACGTAAAACCACTTGATGTATGGCAATCATCTAAAGTTACGCTGCAAGCAAATGGGCATGCGAAATGGTTTACGATCCCGCAATCGGCAGCCGAGAAAACGATGACCGTGACGTTGCCATCGAAGGGTTCGTTTGCGGTGTATGATGAGAAGGGAGTATGCGTCGATTTTACCATTGTGAGCGGCAATAACAAAGTAAAACTGCCGAAGAACGGAACGGTTGTATTTGCTGGAGCGCCTAACTCGGAATTTGCAATCGCGTTGAACTAACTACAATTCAAGATGGACTTATAACAAAACCAGTGCGACACAGAAAAGGTGTTTTGCTGGTTTTGTTTGTATTTACGCATTATCTTTACAAAGAGGCTTTCCACGAATAATATCACGCTCAAACTCTGCAAGAACAGCTAGCATACCAGTTCTGGGCGATCATCTTTTGCTCCACTCATTTTCTCGGTGTAAATACGTTCGCAGCCGGTATTATGATGTACAAGCCCTTCTGCCCGAATACTTCAACAATGGCACGTTAAAAAAGCAAACCGAATACATCCAGCTTGATATGAAACAAATGATGTCTGGTCTACCCCCTGGTGAAACGATAGAAATCCCCGAGGCATACATTGGCCAAAATCAGAAGCTTCCAGCACGTGTCATGATTCATCGTCTAACCGACGACCAAACGCAAACACGCCTGAAAAACCAAGCGATACGTGAAAAGGCATTGCCATGAAGGAGAAAAGTAATCGCTTGATGGGAATGAACGTCTATATCACGAACACATCGCCAGAAGAAGTCCCTACTGATTATGTCCATTCCCTTTATTCCCTACGTTGGCAGATTGAGATTTTATTTAAAACATGGAAGTCATTCTTTGAAATCGATGAATGCAAAACGATAAAAAAAGAACGCCTAGAGTGCCATTTATATGGACAACTCATTGGCATTCTCCTCTGTTCTTCTACGATGTTTCAAATGCGACAGCTTCTGCTTGAAAAGAAAAAGCAGGAGTTGAGTGAATACAAAGTGATTTATATGATTAAAGATTACTTTCCGTTACTGTTTCAAGCGATAGCAGTTGGCACAGAAGAACTTTTGAACATTCTGCATCGCCTTTATCAGCTGCTAAAAAAGAACGGTCGTAAATGTCATCGGTATAAGAAGATGACCGTCTTTGATATTCTAGGGGTCGTGTATGAAACGACGGTGAATCATAGACAAGCTGCCTAGCGAAAAAATCGCGTTTTAATAGGCTTCTTTGGCATACCTACTATTCCATCACTCGCTAGTTTTGAAACAAGGATCATTTCATATCTAGTCATTTACGTTGTTAGCTTGATGGGCATGTGACGGTACCCCTATTGTTACAATTTAGTAAGATTATATTTCCAATTGTAAGGGAGCAGTTATTCATTTAAAGAAAGAAAATATATATCCTTAAGGTAATAAAAAAAACAATATTGGTATGGGAGGAATATTGATTACTATATTTTGCGTTTATGGTTTAAATGAGAAATATAAATCTAATTGTGATTTGTCATCTACAGACTTAACAGAGATACTTGCAGGTTACAAAAAGATTTAGCCAGGTATTAAGAAACCCAAAAAATCATTAGCTCATAGAAAAGCCTATGAATCATTATGCGAGCTACTAGTTGTAGCATAGGAGTACAGCGACCTTATGTCAATAAGGATAATAATATCGAGATTATACTTAACAAAATTGTCATACTAAACGAAGCCATTAGTGGCATTCATCATTTAGAAAAATATTCAGAAATATTAACAATTTAGAATTATGATACATACTTTAGAAGCTACCGGCGAAATAAAAATTACGAAGGTTGTAACTGAAGCACACAATTAATTTTGGGGATTTTTAATGCTATAAATATAATTATATAAGGAGATTTGGGATGAATAAAATAAATTCGTATACACGAATAGATATTATGGATTACTTACGAGGATTTGCTTTGCTGGGGGTACTTCTTGTGAATAGTTACCAGGTGTTAGGTAATTTTTCTGATAGCGAGTTACACGGTTCACTATATTCTATATTTGACAGGAAATTTTACCCTATTCTATTCTTTTTATTTGGATTTGGGTGTTACCTTTTTATGAATCGTTCTAAACAAAAAGAGAATAATAGATATCTTTTGTTTTTACGCAGAATCTTTTTTTTATTTGTACTAGGACTGATCCATATATTTTATGCACCGCCAGGAATTTATGATGTATTAATGTTTTATGCTGTACTTGGCCTGTTTATTGTAATATTTTTCAAAAGAAATAAATGGACCAACTTAATAGTAACAATCACTTTAATAGCCATATCTATAGTTACTGCTTTGTGTCAACCGTATTATGGTGAGAGTATCGCATGGCTAGAATTGCTATCCAACATAAGTAAATGGTTTGCATTAATGATGCTAGGTTTTACAATGGGACAATTTAAATTTTTTGAAAATATCTATGGAAAGTTAAAGTATATTTCAATTTTTTTTATTGTTAATATTTGTACTTATGTATTTTCATTTAATTTAAGGGGGTCAGAGTGGTCAGAGTTATTTAACATTCCCCCTTCAGGATTTGAAATGCTAGAAGATTATAGTGTTGCTTTTATGATGACTAGCATTCTTCTTATTATTTTACAATGGGATAAGGCAAAAATGATATTAACTCCATTAAAGTTCTATGGACAAATGTCTTTAACAAATTATCTTGCACAAAGTGCTTTACTAATTGTGTCTAGTATCATAATTGGTTTTACACCTATTAATTCATTAATTGTATGCTTCATAATCCATGCTATTTTAATTACTTTTAGTATTGTTTGGTTAAGGTATTTTAAAATGGGACCAGTTGAATGGTTATTAAGATACTTCACATATTGGAGTAAAATTCCGAATAGGAAGAAATCTGTTAGAAACAATTTAGAAAGTGTTAAAAATATTTAACTTGAAGTGAAATAACAGTGGAATGTATGAAATTGTATATACAACGGATGAATATTTAAAATTATGCTACAAGTGTTGTTTTAGATATACGCTCTTCCTATAGGGCCTAATTGTAGAACATAATGGAGACAATGTAGCGAACGTTCACATAATTTGTATGAAGCTAGACGGAATCGATTGATTTGTGATTAGGGATTTAAAATATTTAAAAGGTGCTCCTAGTACAAAGATTTTAGTAAGTGATATTTTAAATTGTTTACAGTAAAATAGTAATAAGGTATTTCACAATAAACTCAACTAATCTGATTAGTTGAGTTTTATGTTTTTATATAAAAAGTTACTAAAATATTTTAAAGAAGATGTAATGATTAACGAGGAAATTCGAAATGACTTAAAAACTACTATGCGGAGTTAGAAGAAATAATATGATTAGGAAGTAAATAAATTTGAAAATTTTTTTACGAAGGTGAATTATAAAGTGTTAAATAATTTTCGCATTTTTTAGCGTTATATTATTTGACATTGACTTGTTTGACTTATTAAAAAGGTCGAACATTATACCTTGTAAATTAGAGTTTGAAGGAGATTGACCTATAAATGGGATACATATGTATTTTAGCTGAAAAGCCATCGCAGGCGAAAGCCTATGCAGATGCTTTTCAAGTAGCAAAGAAAACAAAACATTACATAGAACTTGCTCCAAATCAGACGTTTCCAGAAGGAGCGACAATAACGTGGGGGATAGGGCATTTAGTAGAATTAAAACAACCGGCGGATTACAAGTCTGAGTGGAAACGATGGTCACTAGCGCAATTGCCGATGATTCCGGAAAACTATGAATTCCGAGTCACGAAGGGCAAATGGGATCAGTTTCAAGAGGTAAAGCGGTTGTTTAAAGAGGCACATGTCCTAATTAACGCATGTGATGTCGACAGGGAAGGGTCTAATATATTTTATTCCATTTATCGTCAGACCGGTGTTCGTCAGAAGCCAGTAAAACGACTATGGATAAATTCGTTAGAGGTAGATGAGATTCGAAAAGGTTTCGCTAATTTGCGAAATAATGATAAGGATTTGCTTTTGTATCATGAAGCACAGGCGCGTCAAATCAGTGATTGGCTTGTTGGAATGAATGCAAGCCGCTTGTATACAATGTTGCTAAAAGCAAAGGGTCTAAATGAAACGATGTCGATTGGCCGTGTACAGTCTCCAACTGTTTATATGATTTATCAACGTCAAGAAGAAATAGAAAACTTTAAATCGACCAATTTCTATGAACTGACTGCTGAATTTTTAGCTGAAAATGGTCCTTATAAAGGTAAGGCAGCTATTAAGAAGGATAAGCGGGAAGAAGTCGAACACATAATTCATCAAGCTAGCATCACTGAAGGTGAAATTCTTCCAGGTGTGATAAGAGACGTCAAAAAAGCACGTAAACATGTCAAGCCACCGAAATTGCATGCCCTTTCGACTCTACAAGCTAAAGCTAATAAAATATGGAAGTATAGTCCGGCGAAAGTGTTAGATGTTGTACAAGGTTTATATGAGAAAAAGCTAGTATCTTATCCAAGGTCAGATTGTCAGTATATAACTGAAGCCGAATTTAATTACCTGGCCGACAGAGTAGCGGATTATCAGAAAATCGTTGATAAACCATTTGACATTGCTAATGCACATCCACAAAAGCGTTTTGTAGATAATGCACAAGTAGAAGAGCACTATGCCATCATACCAACGAAAACAATTCCAACGGCTGCAAAAGTACAAGGATTGTCGCCTATGGAACGAAATATTTACTTCGAAGTTGTGAAGAGTGCATTAGCTATGTTCCATAGAGATCATGTGTATGAAGAAACGACTATCATGACGAATGTTAAGGCAATCGATTTTAAAACTGTTGGCAAAGTAGAGCTAGATCCAGGATTTAAAACCTTATGGAGCGGAGCAGAATCGACAAAGAAAAAAGACGAGGAACCATTATTACCTCCAGTAAATACGAATGAGGTAGTCGAGTCAAAAGTTGCTATTCATGAGGGGAAAACCCAGCCACCGAAACCATATTCAGAAGGTCAGCTCGTACAAATGATGAAAACGTGTGGAAAGCTCGTAGACGATGAGAGTGCTAGCGACATTTTGAAAGAAGTAGAAGGTCTAGGTACTGAAGCAACACGCTCAGGTATTATTGAGACTATCAAACGCCATGGTTATATTGATGTAACAAAAAATATAGTCTCGATAACAGATAAAGGGCGCGTATTATGCCAGACAATAGAAGGTTCACTACTATCAAGTCCCACAATGACTGCAAAATGGGAGACATATTTGCGGAAAATAGGTAATGGTACTGGATCAAAAGAAGCTTTCATCCAAAATGTCTGCAAGTTTTTGAATCATTTAATAGAAGTAACTCCGCAAATGGTGGAGAAAACAGACATTCAAGCCGCTGCTGAGAATAGCGCTTCAAATGAACCACTTGGAATTTGCCCTATTTGTAAAAAGGGACAGATATTATCACGGAAAAGTTTTTATGGCTGCTCAAATTATAAAGCTGGTTGTAAATTTACCATATCCAAAACAGTTGCCGGTAAAAAACTTTCACCAAAGCAAGTGTCAGATCTTTGTCAATTTGGTGTGACAAAGGAAATGAAAGGTTTTAAATCGAAGAAGGGTTCAATGTTTAGTGCGAAATTGAAGCTAGTAGAAGGTAAGGTTGTGTTTGATTTTTAAAGCAATTATTTATCATGTTTTATTTGAGAACAATAACTATTAGTGAAACCATTAATTTTCTATTGGTTGGATTAGGGTGGAAAATTCCTTTTAATTACATAGTAATGCTGCTCCTATGGGTAACTGCAATTCACCGCGAACAATTAATTGCTAGGTATAGTGGTATGACGACTGAAGTGAAAACTTTAATATTCGAAAACAGATAAATACGATTTTTCAAGTTATTTGCGAAATTATTAATGTCTAAAGGTTAACTTTATATAGAAACCTTTTGAAATGAAAGTTCATTCCAAAATTGGGAATCCCCTCAGGTTTGGCGGGGTATTCTTTAAATCGTTGCCGTACATCTTTATTGTACAAACAGTGTAGAGGGTTTAAAATAGAGCATGTGAAATTATAGAATGAAAAAAATTGTAGAGTGTTAGTGGTATGGCATGAAATGATATAGAGGTGTAATAAAATGAAGAGAGTTACAATTTTGGTAGCAGACGATGAGGCAGAAATTGCTGATTTAATTGCGATACATTTAGAAAAAGAAGGTTACAATGTCGTTAAAGTAGCTGATGGGCAAGAAGCTATTCGTGTTATTCAATCTCAATCAATTGAGTTGGTGATTTTAGATATTATGATGCCTAAAATGGACGGATATGAAGTAACGCGTCAAATTCGAGGGCAATATCATATGCCTATCATTTTCTTGAGTGCGAAAACATCTGATTTCGATAAGGTGACAGGACTTGTAATAGGCGCAGATGACTATATGACGAAACCTTTCACTCCGATTGAATTAGTTGCTCGTGTAAATGCTCAGTTACGGCGATTTTTAATGTTAAGTCAACCGCAAACTGCTAAAAGTAAATCCATTTTAGAGATTAGTGGAGTAGTCATTTATCCTGAGCAACGGACAGTTAGTCTTTACGGTGAACATATTGAGTTAACTCCAAAAGAGTTTGATATTTTATATTTATTAGCGAGTCATCCGAAAAAAGTATATAGAGTGGAAAATATCTTTCAACAAGTGTGGGCCGAAGAGTATTATGAAGGAGGAAATACGGTTATGGTGCATATTCGTACCTTACGGAAAAAACTTGGAGAAGATAAGAGGAAAGATAAATTAATCAAAACTGTTTGGGGAGTTGGTTATACATTCAATGGCTAAAATGGTAAGAAGCTTCCGCTCAAAAATGATTGCACTATTTGTTTTAAGCATGATATTAGCTGGCGGCATTACGTATTTAATCTACAAATGGCTTCAGCTCTATTATAAAACTAATGCTCGCTATGGGGATTCTTTAGCTCAATTCCGGTCAACGATTAGAAATTTTGGAGATGTTAATTTCTTTTTAATTATATTTATCCCTCTATCTATTTTGTTTTTCTTTTTTCTTACTAGACCGTATTCAAAGTACTTTAATGAAATTTCTAATGGCATTCATTACCTTGCTAACGGTGATTTTACAAATCGAGTTCATGTTTCATCTAATGATGAGTTTAGAGATATCGCACACGAAATCAATTTAGCAAGTGAAAAGTTAAAAGAGGCTGTTGAAAGAGGAGATTTTGCGGAGAGCAGTAAAGATCAGTTAGTCTTAAATTTGGCTCATGATTTAAGGACACCATTAACATCTGTTTTAGGTTATTTAGATTTAATACTTAAAGACGAGAATTTGACAAAAGAACAAATTACACATTTCTCGACGATAGCTTTTACGAAGTCTCAACGACTAGAGGGTCTAATTGATGAGCTATTTGGAATAACAAGAATGAATTATGGCATGCTAAAGGTTGAAAAAAGTCCGATTGATATTAGTGAATTACTTATACAGTTAGATGAGGAATTATATCCTTTACTAGAGAAGAATGATTTAGTTGCTAGAATGAATATTGCTCCTCATTTAAACATTTATGGAGACGGTAAACTGTTGGCAAGAGTATTTGAAAATCTTTTAACCAATGCAATCCGTTACGGCTATGACGGACAGTTTGTTGATATGAATGGGCATTTTGAAAATGATGGAGAAGTTGTCGTACAAATTATTAATTATGGAGATAGTATTCCAGAGGAAGAGCTGCCTTATCTTTTCGATATGTTTTATACGGGTGATAAAGCACGAACCCAGCGGCAAGATAGTACAGGGCTTGGTTTATTTATTGCCAAAAATATTGTAGAGCAACATAACGGAACGATTTCTGCTGAAAGTAATTTAATACGAACAATATTTGAAGTAAGATTACCAGCGGACGATGGTGATGAATCTAATTTAAAAATTTAATAAAAATTTTAAGTTTACCCCACTTTTTATTTAAATAGTTTGTTTTATCCTATACTTAAGTAAGGTTTAGGAGGAAACTAGAAATGAAAAAGTGGGTATTTTTTTCCCTTATATTGTGCATAGTATGTGTTGGTATTTATTTATCACCATTATTTCAAAATGGTGTAGAGGTTAATGTTGTGGAAAAGGATGATAAAGTAACTTCTACGTATACCGAAAAGAAAGAAATTACAAAAGAGCAAATTTATAAAGGTAATCTATTACTAGTTAATAAAAATTACCCAGTCCAGAAAGATAGCGTAAAATCCGATATAATAAATTTATCTCAAAATAAAGAGTTAGTAAGAGGTTATGGAATACTTGATAGAAATCTTCGTCTATCAAGGGAAATTGTGAATAAATTTTTGAGGGTCGTAGATGCAGCAGAAAAAGAAGGTGTTCGCAATTTTTTGATCAGCAGTAGTTATCGAGATTTTGAAGAGCAAAGGCAGTTATATCAAAAAATGGGCTCTGATTATGCATTGCCAGCAGGATATAGCGAACATAATTTAGGTTTGTCACTCGATGTAGGATCTACTCAAATGAAAATGGAGAATGCTCCTGAAGGAAAATGGATTGAAGAAGAGGTATGGAAGTATGGCTTTGTTCTACGCTATCCGAAGAACAAAACGCACATTACAGGAATTCAATTTGAACCGTGGCATATACGCTATGTCGGTTTACCTCATAGTGCCATTATGCAGAAAAAGAAGTTTACTTTAGAAGAATACTTAGATTTCTTGAAAGAGAAAAAAGAGATTTCAATTAATGCCGAGGGGAAAAAATATACAGTATCTTATTATCAAATTTCAAAGAGTACGACAGTTAATGTCCCCGTGAATCAGCATTATGAAATTTCAGGGAACAATGTGGACGGAGTAATTGTGACTGTTCATGAATAGTATCCTACTATATAAATAAAGCCACATGAGGGAGTACCGGTGTCGGTGCACGATTCATAGCTTTTTGAAGTTTCAATGTTGTTGTGACTTGAGCAGAAACCCTGTCAAAAAAACGCGGGCTATAACCTAACACGATTTTGTAATATCTATATAGATATAAGAAATTCTTGACTTGAACGCTTTCTGAAGGAATTATTATTCACATTGTTTGAACTGCCATAATGGCTGTTCAAACAATGTTACTGAAGTGAAAAAGTATAGAAGATGCGCAAGTAATGAATCACAATTTTGAACTTGAGAAAAATTCTCTATTTATCATTACATAAAAATATTGGTCCATCTGTTTTGCTGGAACCTTGCGTCCGTTTTGAACCCACCATGCACTAAGCGAAGAAAGAGCTCCTGAGTAAAACTCCACAATAATTTCAATTGGTACCGTAAAGTTTTCCCCGCGGTTATTCAACTCTAGAAAATCGTGCTTGAGTGCTTCTTTATTACGTAAATTCATATAGTTATTGAAAATTGCATCATTTTTATTAGATTGCACGATGTTGTCTAGTAATTCAATATTCGGAAAATCTTCTATTGATTGGAATGGTTTTAAAACGCGTTCTTCTAAGCTGCTTTTCACATATTTTTCGTGGAATTGTTCAATTCCATAATATAATAAGTCATATTTATCCTCGAAATGCTTATAAAAAGTTGTTCGATGAACCATTGCTTTTTCGCAAATTTGATTGACTGTAATTGAATTAAACTCTTGCCCAGGTTGTGAAAGTAATTCCTCGAGTGCCCCCCACAGCAGTTTATATGTTCTTCTAATCCTAAGGTCAACCTTTTTATCATTAATATTCATCTACATTCCCCCTGTTTTGTAGTTTATATATATATTTAACTAAATTTGATTCTTACAACAATAAATTTATTTATGTATATTATTTAGTAGACATTTGTAGTTTTATCCTACAAGTGTAGCAAAAAATAAGGAATGAGGAAATAAATTTGAATACGACAAAACAAGTATCGCAAACTGATACATTCGATTTATCGAATATTAAAAAAGGACCAATCATCATTGCCATGATTATTGGTGCTTTTGTTTCTATTTTAAATGAAACACTCTTAAGTAATGCATTGCCAGAATTGATGCGTGAATTTAGTGTAACACCTACTACTATTCAATGGTTGACGACCGTCTATATGCTTGTTGTAGGGGTATTAGTGCCTGTTACCGCTTTGTTACAACAATGGTTTACGACAAGGCAATTGTTTTTATCAGCAATGATTTTATTTTTAGTAGGTACAATTATTGCGGCCTTTGCACCTGCATTTAGCTTTTTACTTTTAGGACGCATTATACAGGCATTCGGTACGGGTTTAATCATACCCATTATGATGAATACAATTTTAATCATCTTCCCACCGGAAGAACGTGGTGGAGCAATGGGCTTGATTGGCCTAGTAATTATGTTTGCACCAGCTATTGGACCGACACTTTCAGGTGTGATTATTGATACACTTGATTGGCGCTGGTTATTTTACATCGTCATTCCACTAGCACTAATATCAATTATTGTTGGAGCAAAGTATTTAAAGAATGTTTCTGAAATAACTAGACCAGCAGTTGATGTCTTATCAATTATTTTATCTACACTTGGGTTTGGTGGATTTGTCTATAGCTTTAGTAAGTCAGGGGAGCTAGGATGGGGAGATGCAGAAGTTTATGGTACTTTAATAATCGGTGTTGCTTCATTAATCTGGTTCATCTTTAGACAATTGAAAATTAAAAATCCAATACTCGATTTACGTACATTTAAGTATCCAATGTTTTCAATAACGGTCGTATTAATTGTCATTATCATGATGGCACTGTTTTCAACTATGATATTACTTCCAATGTTTTTACAAGGAATTCTTCTAGTATCAGCATTTAAATCCGGTTTAATCATGTTGCCGGGTAGTGTATTGAATGGTATTATGGCGCCAATTTCAGGAAAGCTATTTGACAAATTCGGTGCGCGCACTATCATCATTCCAGGGATTTTACTAGTAGCTGTTGCAATGTGGATGTTTATAGGGATTGATGTGACAACAACAACTGGATATGTTATTACGATCCACTGTCTTTTACTTGTTGGGATTTCACTTGTCATGATGCCTACACAAACACATGGTTTAAATCAATTACCTAAAGAATTGTATCCACATGGTACAGCAATCTTTAGTACATTACAACAAGTAGCAGGAGCCATTGGAACAGCATTATTCATTAGTAAAATGTCATCTGGCCAAACTGATTATTTAGCACATTCTGAAAATCCAAATGATCCTGCTGAAATAGTAGCTGCTTTGACGGCAGGTTTTGATGATGCATTTACCCTAGGGTTTATCATTGTTTTACTTGCAATTGTTGTTTCATTTTTCATTAAACGCACAAGATAAGAGGTACCTGAGATATCTTAGAAGGATAGTTTTACTAAAATTTAAAAACCAAAACACGATAGTTCAACTTTAATGATAATCAAAGGGGCGTCCAATAGTCGAGAAATTGACTGTTGGATCGCCCCTTTTATTTTTTAGCTATTAATGTTTCTACGACATCAAAAAAGTCACTACTATTCGCTTTATAATGTCTATTACCCCAACTTCCAGTATCGGTTGCGATAATGATTTCTTTTTTATCACCAAATAGAAATACAGTATCGATCCCTTTTTCAGTAACTAACGACACACTGTACTCGCAATCTAATGCGCCAAAATCACTTTTTGTACGGTGCACTTTTAGTTTCTTGAGCGATTTTATTATTGCTGTATCGTCTTCTTCAAATTGGTAAGTATTTTCGATTCTTAGATTTGCTATCTTATCTACAGTTATAGAGCTAACTTTACTTTCCTCTAGATGAGTAAGGATATCTGTTATTGGCTTTTCTTTATACCTATTATATTGAAAAACTCCATAAGACCCTGCCACTAATACAATACCAATAATGAAGGTGATGAGTGCTTTTTTCATAAAATGTATCCATCTCCATTTCTTAAACATCTTTACATAAGGTTAGTGGAAATTAAATACAATTACAAGTAGTTGTTAGAATAATTTGAATTTATAGTTGTCATCTAAATTTTGTATATTCTGATAATTAATTGAGAGAACAACATCTTGCTCGAAACTTGAGCTATAATAATACTAAACTTTACAAATATTGTTCTAGAAAATGTGAATCGTATGTATAGTAATCTAGATGACCTAACATGTCATAAAGTATTTTAGTATTTTGCGGAGATATCCAAAATTCCAAGAGGTTCAGGGAATGAACAAGCAATTAGTGATTATTTAGTTCGCTTCTCACAAGAGAGAAACCTTGAAGTAATACAAAATCAAGCATAACGTCATCATTTAAAAAGCTGCTACATAGATGCTATTTCTATTGGACCAGATATATTCTTAGTGCATACGCCTGATGAGCATATCAGTATTCCTTCAACTATTAATGATTGGGAGTATTTTATTTATACGTTAAAAAGAATGGAAGATTTTCTATAAGAAATAGGTTTCGACCAGGTGGAATAGGGCATCTTTCAAAAGATTGGCTAATCTCAAAATATAGTGAAGATTGACGTTCCAGTAAAAAAGAAGACTATTATTTAGTAATAATTATTCACGTTGACATACTAATGATATGGTATCGGAGGGATAAGAGATGGAACAGTATTTAGAGCATAACAAAAGCATAAGAGCTGAATTACTGAATAGTGTAAGTCATTTATCAGACGAGCAATTAAATAAGGAAGTTGAAGAAGGTCGGTGGACGGTTATGCAAGTACTACTCCACCTGTATATAATAGAATTTAGTGTAGCAAAAACTATTCAATATACTTTGAAAAAAGGGGAAAGGCAGTCTACTAAAGTAAAACCAATCGAATTAATAGTTGACCGTTCTACAAAGATAAAAGCACCTTCATTTGCAGAACCAGATGAAACCTTTATTACATTGGAAGAGATGCAAGTTAAACTGAAAGAATCTCGTAATGCACTTCTTCAGGTTGTCTCAAATAGCAACATGAATCAACTGCGTGAAAAGGCATTTCAACATCCAGTATTTGGTTTGATAAGCCTGGAGCAATGGGTTCCGTTTATCGGATATCACGAAAAAAGGCATATTGAACAAATTGAAGAATTAAAAGAGAAACTATAAATCAAAAATATAAATTGATTTTTTGAGATTCACAGGAGGGAGTTTAGATGAACAAAAAAAGTATCTCATTAATTATTGTGATAGCATTAATCTTTTTTTCTGCTGGATATGTAACAAGTAAGAATACTTCTGAAACAATAACGAGAGAGGTTAAAATAGGCGTTGAAAAAAGTGGGAATGATGGACAAATCGACTATATAAAAACGATTACAGACGCACAAAATCAAGTAGTCATAGATAATTTTATGATGATATATATGAATAGTAAGCCTGTTAACACTATTGATATAAATAAGGACCAACCAGATTTATTCATTGAAGTGAATAGCCCGAAGCAATCGACTGGATTAATTGATTCAAAAGTATGGTTTACCGATAATGGAGCAATAATCGGTATTCGTTCTGGAGAGAATTGGGCAGATGTTGAATATAAAAGTATAAATCAGGATGACGCAGATTTTATAAGAGAACAAACAGAGTAATAAATAGCGGCGATGTAGTTAAATAGTTCGAAATTTTTGATTCATTTGTATGTGAACATGTACTATATAGAGGTGATTGTATGATTAATCAAAAAAAGATAATAGCTATTTCGGGAAGCATTCGAGAAGGTTCATCTAATACGAATATATTACAAGCTTTAGCAGCTTTTATCCCAGATGGTATTGATTATTCTATTTATAATGGAATAAAAGAACTTCCGCATTTTAATCCAGATAACGACAGAACAGAACCACCAGCTGTTGTTCAGGATTTCAGAAAAACTTTGAGTGATTCACATGCACTTATTATCTGTACGCCAGAGTATGCAAAAAGTGTCCCAGGAGTCTTAAAGAATGCTCTAGAGTGGCTAGTGTCATCTGCTGAGCTCTATAAAAAACCAGTGGCTGTTATAACGGCTTCACCCTCGATTGCAGGGGGAGATAAAGCACATGAATCATTACTGCTAACACTAGGTATGTTGGATACTATAGTTGTTGAAAATGGTTCGTTACTCGTTCCATCTGTGGGCACTAAATTTAATGATAATGCTACGGTAAAAGACGAAAATACTAAGCAAGAACTTATTGCTCTAATCAACAGTATAGTGGAAGAAATAAATACATAGATAGCATAAATTAAAATTAGTATAGAAATTAAGTTTTTTATTATAGTACGAGGTTATTGAAAGTATTGGAGCATCTCCATTGACAAAAATAGTTATTCGTGAGATACTATTATCTATGCTGATTAGCTAGTTTATAAATGTTGGCATTCTACTAAATGTTTTTGTAGATACTTATTCACACTGGCGTGACTTTGGGGTCACAAGGACGCAAAAGAAGGTAGGGTTTGCGTTGCTTAGGTTAGAAAGCTAACCAGTGGAATTTTACCGCGGTACAAAAAGCTACAGGCTTTTGAGTAAATATTCCCCGGATGATCGGGTTGAAATTTGAGTTTTATTAAAATTAGCTAATTATAAATTAAGGGGTACTCTCATGCTGAGGGTACCCCTTGTCCAATTCTGGAGTTTTTTTACAAACGAAACAGATGAATAATTCGAGATAGCAAAAAAAACGACTACCGCCTCAGAAGGACAATATTTGCGGTGAATTTGAAACGTATCTTGAAGCTAAAATAAATGAAGAATAAGGGAAATACCCAAAAACACCGGCACTTTCTGTTCAAAATCGAACAAAAAGTGCCGGTGTTTACTATTGAAGGGGTAATGTCCGTCACTTTTTTCACCAGTTGTCACAACTGCCGCTGTAATGATTCGTTCATCACTCATCACAATGTGCGCTTTAAATCCAAAGAAAGAAGAATCGGCCGATTTATGTCCTAATTGCACATCTGGATCCGAGAAGTAAATAATCTTCGATGACTTCTTTGATGACGTTTAATTTCCCTTGTACGGCAGGGACTTGAGGACTTTGGATTATGTTTCTACAATTTCCACGACTTGACGATAATAGTCTAATTCCTCTGTGATTTCATTTGAAGTTGGTTTTAATGGGAATTTTTCTTTTATCATTTCATCGAAATAATAAACGGCTTTTCGGACATTTTTTCTTGTAAAAAATCTTTTGGTGATATCTTTAGGCACAATTAAATCGTAAAGTGCCATATAAGAGCTTAGAGTAAATGTTTCTTGTTTAGAAATCATGGACAGCCCCACCTTGAATTAGTCCTTTTATTATTAAGGGTTTGGTGTGAATCGGAAAGAATGAAAAACTCAAAAAAACGATAAAACAAGTTGATTGGAGTGCAGGCGGCGACTCCTTGGGGAACTAGCGAACATCTTGAGACCCCGCAAGAGCGTCAGCGACGAGGAGGCTCTAGGTTCGCCCCCAGGAAAGCGTCCGCCGGAACGGAAATTAACGGCATCGAAGAAAAAGCCATGGCAGTAACGATTAATCGTTTCCGCCATGGCTAAAATTCATTTTTTGGACTTTTTCAGTGCTCTCCCTCAGAAGCGATAGTCGTTCATTATTAAAATGTATATAAAAATGTTGGAGGTGCATATAATACAATTGGGTTATTTGATTATATGTAATTTAGTGGTAAAAAATGACGGGAATCCACAATGCTTCAATTACAAAGGGGAAGGTGCCAATGGAATTAATTGATAAGTATGTACATGAAGTGATACGTCGATTGCCCCCAGAAAAACGAGCAGCTATCTCTCTTGAGTTAAAGGCGACAATTGAAGATATGTTGCCTCCTGAGTTTACGGAAGATGACGTAAAAGATGCGCTAAAAAAATTAGGAGATCCAGCAATTCTTGCAAATAGCTATCATGAAAAACCAATGTATTTAATCGGTCCTGTATATTTTCAAACCTATGTATCTCTTTTAAAAATAATAGTTCCAATTGCAATGACAATCGCTCTTATTGCATTTTTTATCGATTTCGCCTTTAGTTATACAGAAGGTGAAGCCTTATTAAAGGTAGTTCTATCAATTGTTGGTGAAGGTATTCGTGAGATGATAGAAGTAGCGATTCAAACCTTCTTTTGTCTTACTTTAGTATTTGCTTTGCTAGAACGATTCGCTAAAGATCCGAATAAAGATTTGGTTTCGAGCATTAATAGAAAATGGACACCTGATGCATTAAAAAAAGTTAGCCTAGCTACATCACGTAAATCTATTTCAAAATATGCATTTTTTGGTACTTTAATTTGGACTGCAATTTGGGTTTCAATTTACTTTAATGCTGATCGTTTACTAGGCGTGTATGTGAATGGAGCAGGTGATATCGTTTTTAAATTCCCTATATTCAATCAACAAATTTTAAATGAATTTTGGATTCTTATTGTAGTTATTGTGGTCATCGGAATTGCATTAGCTCTCTACAAATTAATACAAGGACAATGGACTAAAAAAGTAGTTGTTTTTCAAACATTATATGAGCTTATTACAACAGTTTCTTTTATCATAATCATTACACGACCAAATTTTATTGAACCGAAATATACAAAGTACTTAGTCACTTATGTTGATATGCAAGAGGAACGTAGTGTTTTCTTATTCGTATTAGCTGCCGTTGTGATTTCCATCATCACAGCTGCTTTTTCTATAAAAAATGCAATTAGTAGATCAAAAATGTAATGATAATACCGAATATATAACAGGAAACGACTATCAACGAGCGGACTGATAGTCGTTTTTATATGAATTATTCTGAGATTTAAAGGTGTAAGAAGTATCACAAATCGAATTGATATTATGCATTATTTCTTTAATTATGGGCTACGTTAAATTATATTATTGTCTTTAGCTAAAAATTAATCAGGCTCTACAAATATATAGAATCAGCTCAGTTATAAATTTTGGTATTTTTAGAGTGAATATTTAACATATACCCTTTAGCACAAGGAGATTTTAAATGGTTTTTTGAAAATTTGAATTTCGCCATAGTTTTAACGGTATTTTTTTGAAACGACGAATTCAGTAATGGGCATTGTAATAAATGCAAGTCCAATTACTATAACAATTGGGATGTTTTTTATGTCATTCATTGCAATTACTCTTTCCGATACAATTAAAACGATAAACATTAATATCAATAATAGATAATAACTTATTTTTGAACTTACAAGCGTTATATGTTTCTCCAATTCATCTTTTTCTCCTTCATGTTTCCCTTCCATTTCACCCCAGGTTACTGATTGAAAGAAGTAACCAACACCTAAAAATCCAAAGAATAGTGTAGAAGTATTAATTATTTCTTTTGTTACCCATTCATATATACCAAAACCACCAATTGCAGTAATAAGAATTAAGGAACAGATTACACTAACTTTTTTTACATTTGTCATTAATTATCATCCCTTTCAAATTTAAAAATAAATAATTCTTCAACTGGAAGCCCTAAAATATATGACAAAGTAAATGCCAATTGTAAACTTGGGTCATATTTGTCGTTTTCAATGGCATTAATCGTTTGTCTCGATACTTTACATTTCTGTGCAAGTTCTTCTTGGGATAATCCCTTTGTTTTCCTTTGAACTTGAATTTTATTTTTCATATTATTCACCTACAAATTGTAAAGAAGATTTTACATTTATATTAACATATATTGTAATTATGTCAAACTTATTTTACACAAAGTTCAAAGTAATACACTCCGCATTTTCAGCATTTATGCTCTTAATATTCGTTTACAAAATAAGTTATTCGTTCCTCGGACAGGGTTTAAGCAACTTTCACAGCGAACGCTTTTAAGCTTTGTTCATCGTTGATAAAGGCTATCAAATCTAAGAAATTAAACCAAGATACTCTGTAAATATTCGATTTTAACACCATGAAAATACATAGCATAATTATAAAATCCTTATTGACAGTTAAAAGAATCTGTTGCATGCTTATACTTAAATATTTAGCGAAAAGAAGACTAGTATGTGTGATCTTACTGTACAAGAGAGCGATGTCCACCGGCTGCAAGGCATCGTAATAGCAACCACGCTGAACCTACTTCTTAGCTCCTATGAAAACATAGGCGCAGTCTCAAGCGTTATGAGGTTGAGTGGGATGCATTTATTGCATTCAACTAAGGTGGTACCACGAGAAGTAACCCTTTTCGTCCTTGATATATTCGAGGGCGAAAAGGGTTTTTTATGTTGTATTGGAGGCAGTAATGATGGAAAAAAAGCGTATTGTCGTGAAAATAGGTAGTAGCTCTTTGACGAATGCAAAGGGAGAGATAGATCAAGTAAAGTTTCAAGATCATATAAATGCAATTGCAACATTGCGTAAAACAGGACATGAGGTTGTATTAGTTTCTTCGGGAGCTGTTGCATGTGGTTTCCGTAAATTGGGTTACTCTTCAAGACCCGTTACTTTAAAAGGAAAGCAAGCAGCAGCAGCAGTTGGTCAAAGCTTATTAGTTCAATCCTATACAGAGCAATTAAGTAAACATGGTATTGTAACGGCACAAATTTTATTAACTAGAACGGATTTCTCAAGCAAACATCGCTATAAAAATGCCTATTCTACATTGTCAGAATTATTGGATCGTTCCGTATTACCAATTATTAATGAAAACGATACGGTATCAGTAAAAGAACTGACTTTTGGTGATAATGACATGCTATCAGCGTTAGTAAGTGGATTGGTGCATGCTGATCAGTTAATTATTTTAACGGATATCAATGGTTTATATGATGCTAATCCATTAAAAAACCCTAATGCAAAACGTATTGACTTTTTAACTGAAGTAACGGAAGAAATGTTGTCATTCACTAGTGGTGCAGGTTCAAAAGTAGGTACGGGTGGTATGGAGTCAAAATTAATGGCAGCAAAAACAGCATATGAACTAGGCGTAAAAGTATTTATCGGAAACGGCAAAGGTGAACGGAAATTATTAGATGTAATGGACGGTACAGGAGACGGAACGTATATAGAGAAAGATGAACTACCTGTACTAAATAATAATAAGCAATGGATTTCATTGTTTTCATCAGTTTCAGGTAAAGTTTTTGTGGACGAAGGTGCAGAGCAAGCACTGATCTCAAAAGGTAGTAGCTTACTCCCAGCAGGCGTCTACAAAGTGGAAGGCGATTTCCAAAATGGAGATGTTGTTGAAGTATACGGAAAATGTGGCGTCATTGGAAGAGGGGAAGTACTCTATTCTGCAC
This sequence comes from Viridibacillus sp. d25.2, assembly GCF_055456015.2. Lineage (NCBI taxonomy): Bacteria > Bacillati > Bacillota > Bacilli > Caryophanales > Caryophanaceae > Viridibacillus > Viridibacillus sp. d25.2. The sequence goes on from NZ_CM196652.1 coordinate 2,251,503, forward strand.
CTGAATTACAGCAAGCGATGGGGAAACGTACAAACGAACTAGTTATATCAAATATTGAAGTCATTCATCGTGATAAATGGGTAAAAGCATAACTAAGTGGAGGTAACATAATGAGCGAAGTAAAAACTAAAGGTAAGTTAGCGAAAATCGCAAGCTACCATATGAACAGTAAAACAACGCTAGAGAAAAATGAAGCATTACAAAAAATTGCGCAACAACTACTGATAGACAAAGACATTATTGTTGAAGAAAACAACAAAGATATTGTAGCGGGGAGAGAAAAAGGTTTATCGGAATCGGTACTTGACCGTATATTCTTAAATGACAAACGCATTCAAGATATGTCTGATGCCATTCTATTACTAGTAAAGTTAAATGATCCCGTTGGTGAAGTATTAGAGGATATTCAGAAAGAAAATGGTTTGCATATTGAGAAAAAACGAGTGCCTCTTGGCGTGATTGGTATGATTTATGAAGCAAGGCCAAATGTTACAGTAGATGCAGCGACGCTATCATTAAAGACAGGAAATGCAGTACTTTTACGTGGCAGTTCATCAGCAAAATATTCGAATATAGCGTTAGTTGCATCTATACATAAGGCACTTGAACAAACAACATTACCAGTAGATGCAGTACAGTTAATCGAAGATACGAATCGTGAAACAGCAAAAGAACTATTCCATCTGAAAGAATATTTAGATGTACTGATTCCCCGTGGTGGGAAAGCATTAATAGATACGGTTGTTAGTGAGGCGACAATACCTGTTTTAGAAACTGGTGCAGGGAATTGTCATATTTATATAGATGCATCAGCAAAACCTGAAATGGCAACAAGTATTGTCATTAACGGAAAAACGCATCGTCCATCTGTATGTAATGCAACAGAAAGTGTTTTAATCCATGAAAAATGGTTTGCAGAGCACGGTGTTGTGTTATTAGAAGAGTTAGCAGCACATGATGTTGAGATTATTGGAGATGCCACTGTTTGTAATGCATATTCAGGTGCAAAGCATGCTACAGAAGAGGATTGGACAACAGAATATTTGGCATTAACAGTTAGTGTAAAAGTCGTGTCAGAAGTTGTAGAAGCAATCAAGCATATTAATATATATGGGACAAATCATTCTGAAGCTATCATTACAGAAGATGTGATTGCAGCAGCGCTATTCTTAAACGGTGTTGATGCTGCAGCAGTTTATCATAATGCCTCTACGCGCTTCACAGACGGCTTTGAATTCGGCTACGGTGCAGAAATCGGTATTAGTACACAAAAGCTGCATGCAAGAGGACCAATGGGGTTACAAGCAATGACTTCGAGTAAATATTTTGTATATGGAGATGGGCAAATAAGGGGCTAATCTAGAAATTAAATGTTTTTCAAAAAATTATGTGAATCCTCCAGTCTTTAGAGATGGAGGGTTCTTTGTATTTGTAATATATAATTTGCAAAAAGGAATATATATGTTACATTATAAGAGGAGGTATATAAATGAAAAATCTCGTGAAGGTTGCACGTGTAAAAGTCGATTTGACTCAACAAGAACTTGCCGATGCGGTCGGGATAACAAGGCAAACTGTCAGTCTAATTGAAAAAGGCAAATATAATCCGTCTTTAAAGCTATGTTTACAAATTTGCTATGTCGTCAATGCAAAGTTAGATGAAATTTTTTGGGTAAATAAGGAGGACTTTGAATGAAAAAAATTACAGATGAAAGGCTTATCTTAAGAAATCTACAGCATATAAAAATTGCTTATACTGTCCAAACGATTGGGATTTTGAGTATTCTTGCATATGAGCTTGTGCAAAATGGGTTTGATGAAATGCGAGAGAATCCATTGTGGCATGTATTAATTATTACATCAGTCGTTATTGGTTATTTGTCGATGAGTGTTAGAGTAGAACATGAAAAAGTAAGGAAAAATCCAAAGAAATCTCTAATGGTTAGTTTACTAGTAATAACTGCAATTGTAATAGCAGTTGCATATCTAACAGCCATTTCACCAAATAGTGATTGGAAAGATGGTCTAATAATAGCTGGAGTGTTATTTATTTGTAGTCTCATCCCAATACTTTATGTTTATCGTTTAAGAGTAAAGCAAGAGCAAGATTTGGCGGAAGAGTAAAATGTAGATATGCTAGATTGTTTAATCAAGGGTTAACATGAGGAGCTCATTTGCAAGAAATAGTATTGCTTTTTTATTGTCGCAACGTAAGAGAAAGTGCATTCACACTATGAAAATGCTATAGTTGTTTATGTAAGTAACGTTTAGATTTAAAGGAGCAAATAATGCTAAGATATACTTATTTACATCCAAATTCAATTGAAACAACACCAAAAATTACGGTAGCTGATGAGTCAGGTCAAGCTATATTCACGTTTCAGCGCCACTATTCAAATGGTTTAAAGCGCATACTAGATAAAGTAATGGATTATCGGTATTTTTTACGATATGACGTTTTTAATATGCATGACGAGCCACTTTTCACTTGTAAAAAAGTAACTCGTAAAGGTAAAGTTTTTTATGAAGCAAAAGATTTAAAACAGCAGAAGAAATATATGCTCGCCTACGACGGTTGGAAAGAATTGATTCCAGACCTCGTTATCACAGATGGGCAGATGAAAATGATGATACATAAGGAAATGGAAGACTGGTCCCGCTTTGCAGTAGATGGTGTTGATATAGCCCGTTGGAAAGCGACAGCAGGTGATGAGTTTTTAATAGAGCTAGAAATTGAAAAGAACTCGCCAATTCAAAATCCAGCGTTTTTCATTGCGATCAGTCAATGTGTCCTCTTTGTAGGAGCATAAATAAAAACGAGGGGCTGTCTAATAAGTCCCTAAAATAAAAGTTCCAAAGAAAAACGTACTGTTTTTCTTTGGAACTTTTTTCGTTTTTCTCTGTTTTGGTGAAAATAGCTGGAGGATTCCAGCTATTTTCAGTAAATTGTGGGCCATTGCCACAATGCCGTACTCCGTTCTCACTTTTTCTAAACCTCGAAGTGAGAATCGACGAAACGACCGATTGCCCTTGATATGACCAAATACACTCTCTACCTCGATTTTCCGTCGAGCGTAAATTTGTGCGTTTGGTTCTGACCAAAGGCTAGTTTGTGCTTTTGCTTTGAGTTCTTCATAAACGGTATTGTAGTGAATCTGTCGATTCCCTTTAGATTTTGAACATTGTGCTTTCAATGGGCAATCTGTACAATCTTCACATTCATATATTTTGAAGTCTCGTGAAAAACCATATTTATCTGTACGTGTAGAATAACGTTTAAAAAGTACTTTTCGATTGTTAGGGCATATGTATGTATCATCTTGTTCGTTGTAAACCCAGTTACTTGCATGACGAATGTCTTTTTTATAACTTCGTTTTTGTTCACTTAAAAATGTGCCATAAGGAATCAATGCCTGAAATTCTTGGTCCATTGAATAGAGATAATTGCTTTCACTTCCATAACCGGCATCTGCTATGACGTTTTTTGGGAACGGAACGGATGATTTTTTCAATTCTTCCAAATGTGGAATAAAGCATCGTGTATCAGTTGGACGTTGATGCAGAGTATAAAAAAGAATGAATTGATTTTCTGTTGCCATTTGTATATTGTAACCCGGTTTTAATTGTCCATTTTGCATGTGATCTTCTTTCATCCGCATGAATGTGGCGTCGGTATCCGTTTTAGAATAGCTATTGCGCTCACCGAATAACTGTTGTTGGTATTCATACTTTTCAAGGCGTGGACGAAAATCTTCACGAATTTGCTTTTTGAGTTTCTTGGATTCGCTTAACTTTCTACGTTTTTCCTTTCGGGCTTCTGGTTCTGTTTCATCTTGGAATTCTTTGGTTTGCTTGCTGATTTGGCGTGTAAGAATCTCTTCTGCTTGTTCTAGCTTCTCTTTTGGCGTAATAGAGGACTGGTTGTCCTCACTCACGATAGAGCATTCATCCCCTTTTACGACAGATTGAATAAATTGATAAGTCTCATCAATTTTCTCTTTCAGTTTTTCTTCAAAACGAGTTGTTGCTTTTTTCCATACAAAAGAATACTTATTAGCGTTAGCTTCAATCTTTGTGCCATCTAAAAAGTAGTTTTCCATTGTTATATACTTTTGTTCGATAAGTTGATGAATCATTTTTTCAAATAATAGTTGAATTCGTTCAACCATAAACGATGTTCTGAAACGGTTAATTGTACGATAATCTGGTTTTTGCATCGCAGCTAGCCACATTGCTGGGAGATTTTCATTCAGTAATTTGGCGATTTCTCGGCAAGAATATACTTTTTGCGAATACGCATAGAGAAGGACTTTTACCATCATTTTAGGATGATATGCACTGCGACCACCACCTTTGTATGGTTCGAAGAAGTATTCATCGTCTATTCCTTCGATCATTTCATCCACTACTCGCGCAATATGATTAATTGGAATAAGGTCTTGAAGATCGAAGAGGCATATACTTTGTTGGTTATTATATGGAATGAATGTAGGGTTTTCATTTTGATTTCTAGAAACGAGAGTTTCTTCTCCAATTTCTAGTGGAAGCGTTGTTTGAGTCATGTTATAATTTTCGTTAGTAGTCTTTGGATTGCTCATAAAAAATCGCCCTTTCCGTAATTGTTTGTTTTGTCACTTACATTTTACAAGAAAAGGCGATTTTTTTGTATTTAAATTTAAAGAAATAGGGCTGCACTCAAAAGTCGGTTTTCACCGACTTTTGGGACAGCCCCTTTTTTATTTGCCCATAGTATGCACAACTAGGCCGATATGAGTAAAATAATTCATTACGCCATATAAAATAAAGGCAATTCCTGCGATGTTCCAACAGGTTATCATTACTTTGAATTTGCTTGACTTAGCATATTTCTTCAAAGTAAAAGGGAACAAAATAGCCCCAATCCCTGTAAGTGCGTATAAGACGGATAGAAATAGCCCCTCAACTAAAGGGTATTTTGCCAAAGCGCTATAAACTGATTCTTCAGTAGATGCTGAAAATAAGTGGAGACGGATACTTGCGATGGAAATCGATAAAAGCGCTAATCCTATGGAAAAAGTAAAATAAGACAAAGGCTTTAGCACTATTGGCGCTTCTTTCATTAAAATCCTTGAAATAGTAATCGTATCTATATAATCGATGTTATGCTTCTCAAAAATAGTAGCTTTTCGCCATAGAAGAATTGCTACTGCTAACAATAAAACACCAAAAGCTAATGAAAGCTCGCTAAAGATTATTTGCTTATACGGAAAATCTATTTTAGATAATGGCTTATTTAAAGACATATGTGCTCCGGTTATTGTTAAAATAAAACCAGGTATTGCAAACCCTATGGCCCAACCTTCTAATTGTCCTATTTTCGATCTCTTTAAATGCTTCATAAATCGAATAATTAATAATAAACCGACACCTATTGAAACGGACATAATAGCACTGTTGAATTGTGTCGTTGCCCAATCAATCATAATGTTCATCACTCCAAACATAGAAAGAATGGACTTAGTGTCAGCATTAGTGCGAAAAACATGCATAATTAATAAAGTTTAATTGAAAAGTGACTATAAAGACATTGTAGGAACGTCGAAACAAAATTTAAAAAATACAATAAACTATATTATGTTTAAGAATGGGGAGATTAGGTGAAAATAAAATGGATACTATTTATAGCTGCTATAATTGCTTTTACAATCTTTATTTTCATTACTAAATGGAATCATTCACCTCTGCCAATTGATTCTACAAGCTCAAAAGAAGCCATCCAAAAACTAAATGGGTCAGATCAAGAATTAGTAGAGCTTTCAAAGGATAATAATATAAATTGGTACATTATTAAGAATTCTGCGGATGTTGATAATAAAATCAAACAATTCATTAGCAATAACGATTGGGTATTTAAAGAGAAAGATGGCAATGGTTTATTTTTCGAAAAAAATGGGGAGTTATTAATTGTAAATACGGAAATGTGGACTAAAAAATATGTGCTTGTTAAAGTGCCTTCTCATTTTTCCAACAAAAATAAAAACTTTAATTAACTAATGAAATATAATAAGCAATCGCTTTGATCATTCAAAACAATTGCTTTTTTATTTGCAGTAAAACCATTGTTTTGAATGATTTATAATCAAATTATCATTCTAATCCGAATCAAACAGCAATTTTTCCTTATTCATCTCCATCCATTTTGTGCTGGACGCACAGGGAGCAGTAACCATTAAATCTCCTCAACGAGTAGCAGCAACTTGCTAAGTCTAAGAATGTTTTGCGTTATTTACAAGATGGCATAATTATTTCAACTAATGCTACATTATGATGATTTTATTATTGAATGTGCAAAATATGTACATAAAGAAGTTCTGGATAGAACAGAAGAAGAGTCAGAGGAATTTATGAAGTCAGCTAGGTTAGTTGGGAAAGCATTTGGCAATATTGAAAATTATATAGGGGATGAATTTATACGATACAGATTAAGCGTATTGATAGCTAAAGGTGTTTTCGAAGTAAAAGGAGATACAAGTTCAATGCGCTTTTACAGCGTAAAATTACGGGCTGCCTTCATGTAAACTGAGCCAGTCTTTTTTTTATGCAGTCTTTTATTACTAAGAGCTTGTAGAAATAAAAGGAAAAATGTCAACAATTTTGGAGTAGAAAGTAAAAAAAAGTGGCATAACTATATACATCAGGAAATTCATAGAGGCTTATACACAATATTACTGAAGTAAAGGTGAAAAGATGACAGTAAAAAAGGAGACTTATAAGTAAATAAAACGGAAATTAATTAAAATTATTAATAAATTATGTATATAGCATAAAAAAGTAAAATCAACACATTAAACTTTAGGAGGCAATTTATGCGAAAACTAAAAAAACAAGACACATTTTCCATTCTTTCTGTAGTGTTGGCGGGCTCGATCTTAATGACAGGGTGTAGTAGTGATGAAGCAGCCCATAAGGTTGAAACTATGGGAGTAGTGGCTGATACAAAAGTTTCGAATGACTTTAAGAAAAGCTTAGAAACGGTATTAAAGGTTGAATTGGCACAATCTACATCAGAAATACAAAAGGTTATAAAAAGCATTGTAACTGATGCGTCGTATTTAGAGAATACAGAAAATCGTGAAAAATTCCTAAAGTTAGCAAATCAGCAAATTGAGTATTATAAAACTGTTGACATTATTCCTGCGTCAGATTCTGAAAAAGAAATTCAGCATGCCCTTCATAATTACATCGGATATCAAAAGGGGGTATATAAAAGCTTGAAATCCTATGCAGATAAACAAGATGAATTTTATATGAACACGTATAATGCGAATAAAAATAATTCTGAGAAGTATTTAAAAAACTTAGAAGAAACACTCGCAAAATATAATGTATCATTAGAATCCCTAAAATAATAAATGAAAATATTTCATCGTCATTAATAAAAACGATTAGCTCATATTTGGGTATTAATCGTTTTTTTTGTTTTGAGAATAAAATTTTAAAATTAAGATAATTCCTGGACTTTATACCCCAATATAAAAAGCCGATTTCTTGTTCGCTTAAGGAAATCGGCATCTTTGATTATATAAGACCTAGTGACAGGGTAACTGCTTATCGCAGCCATTTGGCTCATGACGCGCCGCGCCTCAAGAGCTTGTATAAAGAGAATTTAATTTTGAGTCGGACTCTCAGTTACTGGAGTCGGGAGAAATCACTTCCCACTTTCCAAACAGCGTCAAACCCGCCGCTTTAGCCAGAGACGTAGACGCCTGGTTATCGAGCTGGCATCGGTACTGAGGTTCGTATCCCTTATTATAGGCGTACTTGCTAATTGAACGCACCACTTTGCGGGCGTGACCTTTTCCTCTAAATGATGTCAGAGTCAGTACGCCGAGATCCGCAATTTGAGCATTCTCCCAGGGATACATGCTAGTGGCGCTGACCAGTCTATCTTGCTCAAAAGAGCCGAACACCGCCCAATGATCCAATTCCACATAAGCATCATCCAAGTCTTGTTCCGAAGCGGAGGACTGGAACTCGGAGAAAACAGCATCATCTTGCTCTGTTAACCGGCGCAATGTACCTTCAAAATTTTCTTGCAACAATACGTTCTTATCGGCTTCAGAAAAATAAAAAAGATAATCTGCGCCATGTAGAGTGACTCCTGCTTCATTCAATTTTCGACGAAAGGTTTGCTCAGACAGGTCTTGTCGTTGATATAGGCCTAACTTATCAGCCAGCACAGGAGTCAAGACAGCCATAACCTGGCCGTCGGAGGTTTCCAGCACCATGATCCGACGGTCTTCGCTCAGGTCAGGGTTGGTGGCCACAGTGAAGACTTCATCCCTATAGAGGACGTTTCCATTCGAAAATTGCTTCCGCCAAAAATCAGTTATCGTTTGTGAAAATAAAGGCATACTTCTTCCTCCCTTTAATTGAAATTCTATTTAAAAATACCACATTAAGGTAATGGATAAACGTTTTCTCTGATTTTTTAATCTATTTTTTTTTTTTTTGATAATCTTCTTCACAAACCAACCTGTTAATCCTACAAGAAATAAAAATAATAATGGATACAATTTGAACAATATTATCTCCTAAATAATATTTTCTCCCCACCTCTTAATAATATTAGAAATCTTTTTGCCTTGAGAACAAAATGGATGAGATAGCAGAGAGGTTACGATCGATTAATGGAAACCAACAGAAAACAGGGTCTTATTACCTTGCGTTTTGGATTGAAGGGAAATGTGCCCTAAAAGTAATAGGTCTTTTTTAGTAAATTATCGAATGGTACTTGACCATTAACTTTTTAATATATATTATTACCTGTATATTCCAACTGATAATGATTATCATTATTATTTAGAATCTTGTATTTTACAGCAATAGTTAATGGATTAAGCCATGTATCTCCCGTCTATCCGGGGGATGGTAATTGGGCTACTATACATTGAAATCTTGGATTAGGAAAGGGAGTGGCATGGTGGACTTTTTGGAATGTAGTGGAAAAGTTGCACTTGTAACGGGAGGTGCTCAAGGTATCGGTGCCGCAGTCGTCCAGGCTTTAGCGAAGCTGGGTATGGTGGTGGCGGCAATTGATTATAATGCTGAAAAACTAAATGGCCACGTAAATGAATTGAAGTCTCAAGGTTTGGACGTATATGCCTTTACGGCGGATGTAAGTGATAGTCTTGCAATCGTTGGCATAGTTGATGAAATTGAACGTGATATTGGTCCAATAGAGACACTAGTCAATGTAGCTGGGGTGCTTTACACAGGAATGATTGAATCATATAGTGACCAAGATTGGGCAAAGACCTTTGCCGTCAATTCCACTGGTGTTTTTAATGTCTCCCGTTCAGTGAGCACATACATGATAACAAGAAAAAGAGGTTCGATTGTCACGGTGGGATCCAATGCAGCAAGTGTCCCAAGAATTTCATTGGCTGCGTATGCAGCATCCAAGGCAGCTGCCGTCATGTTCACTAAGTGTTTAGGGTTGGAATTGGCCCAATATAATATTCGCTGTAACATCGTCTCGCCTGGTTCTACTGATACTGAGATGCAATGGTCGATGTGGAACGACGAAAATGGCGCACAAGCTGTTATAAATGGGATGCCTGAGACATTCAAAGTAGGGATACCACTGAATAAAATAGCCATGCCTTCTGATATAGTCGATGTCATTATATTTTTCATATCCAATCAGTCGAACCATATTACGATGAGTAATTTATGTGTGGATGGCGGGGCAACTTTAGGTGCATGACACGGACCATTCTTTATGAGTAGGAACATTACGCGAATTGGAGGGTTTTAAAATATGATGAAGATTAAAGAGAATTCAACTGAATTGGGAAAACAGCTGTTGGACGATTATAAGGTTGGTGACTTTTTCCTGGCGACGCCTTCTCAAACATTACTTGGAAAAGGTTCCTTTCTGACAGTTCCAAGTGATAAGGAAAACCGTAATCAAATGAAAAGCCTTGCAGCACGGGTGGCGGCTGTATTAAAAACTGCAAAAGAGCAAGGTCATGCCAATCCAATGGTAACGGGTGCCGTACCCTTCGATTATAGAAAGGACGTCCAACTCATTGTACCCGCAAATATACGGACATCAGTCCCTATGCAAGACACATGCACCGGCCAACCTGCGAAAACGGAGAAGCCTATATATGAAATCAAATCGGTACCGGAGCCTTCTCAATATAAGGCGGGTGTGGAACAAGGACTTACTCATATTAAAAGCGGCCATCTTGATAAAATTGTACTATCAAGATCCTTGCACCTCACTTCATCAGAAACGGTGAATATCAATCGGCTACTTCAAAATTTGGCACAACACAATAAGAATGGTTATACCTTTGCCGTGGATTTACCTCAGCCAGAAACGGAAAAAGCGGATTTCCAAATCTCGAAAACCCTAATTGGGGCTAGCCCTGAATTGCTTGTTTCAAGAACGGGATTACAGGTGGTGGCAAACCCTTTGGCAGGCTCTAGGCCAAGGAGTAATGATCCAATCGAGGATAAGAGAAGGGCGGACGAGTTACTCTCCTCCGCTAAGGATTTACATGAACATGCTGTTGTCGTACAGGCCGTAGCAGAAGCTCTACGACCATTTTTCAAAAAGATAGATGTGCCAGAAAAACCATCAGTGATACATACCGAAACCATGTGGCACCTTTCTACAGAAGTAACAGGAGAGCTTAAAGATCCAGCAACTTCCTCGTTGGAGCTAGCAATCGCGCTTCATCCGACTCCTGCTGTTTGTGGATCACCCTCTGAATTGGCCCGAGAAGTCATTCATGAAATCGAACCGTTCGATCGTGGATTTTTCACGGGTATGGTCGGCTGGTGCAATTCAGAAGGAGACGGCGAGTGGATCGTTACCATTCGGTGCGCGGAGGTGGAGAAACAGGCTCTTCGCTTATTCGCTGGAGCGGGGGTCGTTGCAGAATCGAAACCAGAAGAGGAATTAGCGGAAACATCGGCTAAATTTCAAACGATGCTACGTGCAATGGGAATAGATGCAAAATCATTAAACTAAAGTGTGTAGGGGGATTAAGGATGTTAACAGGATGTTCTTCGTGGCCTAAGGATTATATAGATTTATATAAAAGGGAGGGGTGCTGGAAAGGGGAAACCTTCGGGGAATTGTTGCGTGATCTTGCCAAGAAACATGGGGAACGGATCGCTATTACAAGCGGGGACAGAAATATGAGTTATGCTGAATTGGATAATAGGGCCGGTCGTTTGGCTACAGGATTACAGGAATTGGGGATAAAGAAAATGGACAGGGTAGTCATCCAGCTTCCCAACGTAATCGAGTTCTTTGAAGTTTGTTTTGCATTGTTCAGATTAGGTGCATTGCCAGTGTTTGCCCTTCCATCACATCGAAGCAGTGAAATTAACTATTTTTGCGAGTTCGCTGAGGCGGTTGCCTATATCATCCCTGATAAGCACGCTGGTTTCGACCATCGTACTCTAGCAAGAGGTGCAAAAGAAAAGAATGCAAAATTGACCGTTATTGTCATGGGTGATGCAGAGGAATTTGTGAATTTGGCGGATTTATATATCGATCCAAAGAAAAGCGAAGCAAAAGTGACTTCAAGTGACATTGCCTTTCTTCAATTATCTGGAGGAAGTACAGGCCTATCAAAACTGATCCCAAGAACACATGATGATTATATATACAGTTTGCGGGTTAGCGCCGAAATTTGCCAGATAGACAAGGATAGTGTTTATCTCGCCGTGTTGCCAATCGCCCATAACTTTCCACTGAGCTCGCCAGGTGTCCTTGGCACGCTTTATGCGGGAGGCAGGGTGGTTCTTTCACCAGGCCCTAGTCCTGACGAAGCATTTCCGCTAATTGAAAAACAAGGTGTGACGATTACTGCTCTTGTACCGCCCCTTGCCTTGAGATGGCTTGATGCCATATCCAGCCGTGATCATGATTTATCCAGTCTCCAAGTGCTGCAGGTTGGCGGAGCGAAGTTCAGTGCGGAAGCTGCCCGTCGGGTATATCCCGTTTTTGGGTGTAAGTTACAACAAGTATTTGGCATGGCTGAAGGATTAGTTAACTATACAAGATTAAACGATCCTGAAGAGATAATCATTAATACTCAAGGTAGGTCGATGTCGAAATATGATGAAATTCGTATTGTCGATGAGGAAGACAGGGATGTTGAGCAGGGCGAAGTAGGGCATTTGTTAACAAGAGGCCCTTACACCATACGTGGTTATTACAAAGCCGAAGAGCATAATGCGAAGGCATTCACGGTTGATGGATTCTACCGAACAGGTGATTTAGTAAGTATGAACGCAACTGGCTATTTAGTTGTAGAAGGACGAGATAAGGACCAAATCAACCGTGGCGGAGAAAAGATTGCCGCTGAGGAAGTTGAAAACCATCTCTTGGCACATGAGGAGGTACATGATGTAGCCATCGTTTCCATGTCCGATAATTATTTAGGGGAGAGATCATGCGCCTTTGTGATACCGCGCCAGAAGGCCCCTACGGCAAAGGAACTTAAACAATTCTTGAAGGAGCGGGGACTTGCCGCATTTAAAATTCCTGATCGAATTGAGTTTACCGATTCCTTCCCAAAAACGCCTTTAGGTAAAGTGAGTAAAAAAGCGTTGCGGCAAATTATATCAGATAAACTGAATAATCAAATTACGCTGAAGTAAATAAAAAACAATAGAAGGAGTGATTTGATGGCTATTCCTGCTATCACACCATATGCAATGCCTGTAGAATCCGAGTTACCAAAAAATAAAGTTTCGTGGAAAGTAGATCCGTCGCGTTCAGTGCTTCTTGTTCATGACATGCAACAATACTTCCTTGATTACTATACAGTAACCGACTCACCGATAACGGAACTGATATCGCATATACAGTCAATAAAAAGTCGTTGTGTGGACTTGGGTATCCCTGTCGTTTATACAGCACAACCAGGCAATCAAAATCCTGAGGATCGTGCACTGCTTACCGATTTTTGGGGTCCAGGACTTGATGATGATATCAATCAAACAAAAGTCATTGACGAGGTTGCTCCAAGCGAGGAGGACATTGTCCTTACTAAATGGCGTTATAGTGCATTTAAGCGGACGCATCTTCTCGAAATGATGAGGGAGCAAGGCCGTGATCAACTTATCATTTGTGGAGTCTATGCACATATCGGCTGTCTTCTAACAGCAAGTGAGGCCTTTATGCTGGATGTTGAGCCATTCCTGGTAACGGATGCAGTAGCGGACTTTTCATTAGAGGAACATAAAATGGCGATTAAATATGCAGCTGAACGTTGTGCTGTCACAATATCTACATCCAGGTTGCTGGAACAATTGAATAGCGGTGAACAAGCATCGGCAGGGGCAGTACAAGAAAATGATAATCATGGTTTGACATTGGATGGCCTAAGGATTCAAATCGCTAATCTCCTAGGTGAATCACCATCGGATATCGGTGACAACGAGGATCTAGTGGATATAGGAATGGATTCGATTAGATTGATGAGCCTTGTTGAAATCCTAAGGGGAAAAGGGGCAGAGATTAATTTCATGCAGTTGGCTGAAAAACCGACGATCGCCGCCTGGTGGGAACTATTATCTTCACAAAAGGTGTTAGCTTGAATTAAAAACAGAAGGGAGGTAAGGCGGAGTGCTTAATATTCAAGATCAAGATGTGCGCTGGACGTTGTCCGGCGCACAATCCGGTATCTGGTTTGCTCAGCAGTTGGAGCCAGATAACCCGATTTATAACACAGGGGAATACATAGAAATTGCTGGACAGATTGATATAGAGCATTTTGAACAGGCACTGAGGCAGGTGGTTAAGGAGGCGGAGTTTTTACATGTCCGCTTTGGCGAGGATTACAATGGACCGTTTCAAAGCAGCGGAGAATCGATTGATTTCCCTTTTAATTTCATAGATATGAGTAGAGAGGAAAATTCTCAGGAAAAGGCTATACAATGGATGAAAAAAGATTTGGCTCATCCAATTAATCTGAAAAGTGACCCGCTCTTCAATCAGGTCTTATTCAAGGTGGATTCAGACCGCTTTTTCTGGTATCAACGCATTCACCATATTGTCATGGATGCATTTGGATTTTCACTTATATCACAACGGGTAGCCAAACTATACACGGCACTTCAAAAAGGACATAGTTTAGACGAAGGTGCTTTTTCTCCTTTACGTTCACTTCTTGAGGAAGATAAGGCGTACCAGGAATCCGAAAAATTCGACATTGATCGCCAGTTTTGGCAAGAACGTTTTGCAGATCAGCCGGAGGTTATGAGCCTAGCTGATCGAGCACCTAGGACCTCTAAAGGCTTACTTAGTCAAACTGGTTATCTATCATCTTCCGCTACACAAGCCTTAAAAGCGAATGCGAATATATATTCAGGAAGCTGGCATGAAGTGGTGATTGCAGTAACTGCCGTTTATGTGAACCGCTTGACAGGTTCGGAAGATGTCATCCTGAGTTTACCGATGATGGGCCGCTTGGGTTCTTCTTCTTTGAATATACCTAGTATGGTAATGAATCTGTTGCCACTGCGGTTGTCTGTACAGCCAGAGATGAGTTTTAAAGAGTTAGTGAAGCAGGTGTCGAAGGAAGTCCGAACCATCCGCCGCCATCAAAATTATCGACATGAAGAATTGCGACGTAACCTTAAATTACTTGGTGATAATCAGCGATTATTCGGACCGCAAATTAATATCATGCCTTTTGATTATGGACTCGATTTTTCAGGAAGTAAGGCGGTCACACATAAGCTAGCCACTGGTCCTGTCGATGATTTGTCGATTAACATCTATGACAAGTCTGATGGAAAAGGGCTGAGGATCGATCTAGATGCTAACCCAGAAGTTTATAGCATCGAAGATTTAGCTACACATCATTCGCGTTTTTTGAATTTTCTTGAAAAGTTAGTGATTGCAGAGAAGAGTCAATCGATTGGGGGGATGGAGCTTCTTTTACCTAAGGAACACCAGCAAGTCCTGCTTGAATGGAATCAAACGGCAAAAGAGCTTACATCTGAGCTTTTACCAGGATTGTTCGAGGATCAAGTTTCTAAAACCCCTGATTTGACAGCCGTAATGGATGAAAATGCTATTCTTACTTATAAGGATTTAAACGAGCGAGTAAATCGACTGTCGCACCTCCTTTTGGAGAAGGGACTGGGACCAGAGAAATTCGTGGCTATAGCCTTGACTCGTTCAGTGGATATGGTCATTTCCATGTTGGCTGTGTTAAAAACCGGAGCGGCCTATTTACCTATTGACCCAGATTATCCATCAGATCGAATCGAATTCATGCTTGATGATGCCAGACCTGTAGCAATCATAACTAGTGAAGGGATTGCTTCTAAATTATCTGATACCAAAGGAACGGAGCGCATCGTATTGGATGTGAAAGAGACCATTACTGCTCTGAGGAATCAGCCGGATATAAACGTGGAGGATAGTAAAAGAAAGGGAACCATGTCCCCACTTAACCCGGCTTATATGATTTACACGTCAGGTTCTACCGGGAAGCCAAAGGGTGTCGTGATCCAATCGGCAAGCTTTATTAATTTCCTTTCTTCGATGCAAAGCGAAATTTCTATAAATCATCAGGATCGGCTTTTGGCAGTTACAACCATTGCTTTTGATATATCCGGTTTAGAAATCTTCATGCCGCTTCTGAATGGGGCAAGCTGTATCATAGCTGCTAAGGAAACGGTTCAAGACCCTAAGACTTTGTCTGAGATAATCGTTCAACATGATATAAGCATCATGCAGGCCACACCTACGCTTTTGCATTCACTTGTAGCGAATTATCCTGAAGTGATAAAGAATCTTAGAGTGCTAGTAGGAGGAGAGGCACTTTCAATCAGTCTAACCAACGCATTACATCAATTAGGATGTGAAGTGACGAATCTGTACGGACCGACGGAAACGACAATATGGTCTTCATCCATTACGCTTGATCCGAATCAGGGGGGTATGCCCTCCATCGGCAAGCCCATTTGGAATACACAGGTCTATGTACTGGATGCTGCTTTGAAGCCTGTTCCTAAAGGAACTGTAGGGGAATTATATATTGCCGGTGCAGGGCTGGCACGTGGATATTTAGGTCGCCCGAATTTAACTGCTGAGCGATTTGTCGCTAATCCGTATGGTTCAAAGGGTAGCCGCATGTATCGAACCGGCGATCTTGTTCGTTGGCTTGGCGATGGCACATTGGATTATATTAGTCGGGCCGATCATCAAATTAAAATACGAGGATTTCGTATTGAACTAGGGGAAATTGAAGCAAAGCTCACCCATCATCCTGATATTGAACAAGCTGCTGTCATCGTTCGCGAAGATCAGCCGGGGGATAAACGCATCGTTGCCTATATCGTTCCTTCTTTAGATGTGCCAGCAAATATTGTGGAAATTCGAGAATTTGTAGGTAGTGGTTTGCCGGAATACATGGTCCCATCCGCGATCGTTGAGATGGATGAATTGCCATTGACTCCAAATGGAAAGCTCAACCGGAAGGAATTGCCCGCTCCTGATCTCACTACACTTGTTTCTGATCGCGCTCCTAGAACACCGCAGGAGGAAATCGTCAGTGATCTTTTCGCCGAGGTTCTTGGTCTTTCACGGGTCGGTATCGATGATAGCTTCTTTAATTTAGGTGGTCACTCTCTTCTTGCCTCTACTTTGATGGCGCGAATAAGAGATACATTCGGAGTTGAAATAGGCATTGGTAAACTGTTTGAAACACCGACCGTTTCAGGTCTTGTCAAACAGCTTTCTAACGGGAGAAGTGCGAGGTTGCCTATTAAAAGGGTACATAGACCAGAACAGGTACCTCTTTCCTTTGCCCAGCGGCGATTATGGTTTCTTCATAGTCTTGAAGGACCTAGCCCAACGTATAATATTCCGCTCGTTGTTGAATTGTCCGGCGAAATTGATAACGGGGCACTCGAAGCTGCGATCAATGATGTAGTCGAGCGCCATGAAACTTTACGTACGCTCTTTCCCGTTACATCGGGTACAGCTCATCAATATGTGCTAGATCCTTCCGAGGCGCAAGTGGAATTATTGGTATCACACATTTACGAGGCTGAGCTTGAAGCAGAAATTTTTATCGCTACGAGATATAGTTTCAATCTTGCAAAAGAACCGGCCATTTGTGCCCAGCTTTTCACGATGGCCCCTGACAAGCATGTATTGGTTTTATTATTACATCATATTGCAGGAGATGGATGGTCCCTTACACCCCTTACTCGCGATCTGAACACAGCATATGTGGCGCGAAGTAAAGGTGTTGACCCTTACTTACCGCCGTTACCTGTACAGTATGCCGATTATGCGCTCTGGCAAGAAAATCTTTTAGGAAGCGAAAGTGATGAAACCAGTTTAGCCAATGAACAAATGGATTACTGGAAAGAGACATTAGCTAACCTGCCAGATCAATTGGAATTGTCTACTGATTATCCACGTCCCCTGGAATCCAGTTATCGCGGGGATATGATAGACTTTTCGATAAATCCCGAAATGCATCAACGTTTATTGGATTTGGCTCGTGAAAATGGCGTCAGCTTATTTATGGTATTACAATCCGGTCTGACTGCGCTCCTCACTCGACTTGGAGCCGGTAACGATATTCCAATCGGAAGTCCGATAGCAGGTCGAAGTGATGATGCTTTAAGCGACCTGGTAGGGATGTTCATCAACACCTTGGTGTTACGGACGGATACATCCGGTGACCCTACTTTCCGGGAGCTTCTTGACAGGGTACGAAGGGTCAATTTACATGCTTATGAGAATCAGGACTTACCATTTGAGCGTCTGGTAGAAGTATTAAATCCAGTTCGGTCCCGAGCTAAGCATCCATTATTCCAGATCATGTTGGCGCTGCAAAATACACCTGATATTAAATTGGACCTTCCAGGGGTTCAAACCAACCTGAAGTTATATAGCGTAGGTGCTTCGAAATTCGATTTGACCATGGAATTCCGTGAAGTGCATGCTGAAAATGGAAGTCCGGATGGGATTAGTGGATTCCTTGAATATAGTACAGATCTATTTAAGCAGGAGACCGCCGAGATGTTAATATATCGTTTATTAAGGTTATTGAACGGCGCCATTTCGGAACCGGATCAGCATATTGGACTTTTGGATATACTGGCACCTGAAGAGCGCCAAAAAATTCTTGTGGATTGGAATGGAAGTTCAAAGGAGATAACGCAGACGAGCATACCTGCACTATTTGAAGAACAGGTAAGAAAGCATCCTCACAATATTGCTTTGGTATATGGGGACACTTCATTGACATATGAAGAGGTAAACAAAAAAGCGAATCAGCTTGCCCATCTGCTGATTGCTAAAGGAGTAGGGCCGGAGCAATTCGTCGCATTGGCCATGCCTAGATCATTGGAAATGGTTGTAGGATTGCTTGCTGTACTCAAGGCAGGAGCCGCGTATGTGCCTTTAGATCCTGAATATCCAAATGATAGATTAACGTTCATGCTTCAAGATGCTCAGCCTGCTTGTGTCCTAGCAAGTTCGAGTGTAGCTGCGAAGCTTCCCAAGATGCATGATATCAGGCAAATTATACTTGATGAAGATAGTACGATAGAAGAATTGGCAAAACATTCTACACTCAATGCAACGGATTGTGATCGAATTCAACCATTATCACCTTTAAATTCAGCTTATATTATTTATACTTCTGGTTCTACCGGTGTACCAAAAGGGGTCGTGGTTCCCCATCAGAATGTAATTAGACTATTTGGATCTACGGAACATTGGTACCAATTTAATTCTGATGATGTGTGGACCATGTTCCACTCTTATGCCTTTGATTTTTCAGTTTGGGAGATTTGGGGAGCTTTACTTCACGGTGGCAAGTTAGTTGTCGTCCCTCATTCAGTCAGCCGGTCACCGGAGGAATTTTTACAACTACTTGTGAAAGAAAGAGTAACGGTACTAAATCAGACCCCATCAGCATTTTATCAATTAATGCAGGCGGATCGGGAAATACCGGCACTAGGGCGTGACCTTGCATTACGCTACGTGATCTATGGTGGAGAGGCACTTGAACTAAGTCGTTTGGAGGATTGGTATAGCCGTCATCCGGAGAATTCGCCATATCTAATCAACATGTATGGAATCACGGAAACGACCGTTCATGTTAGCTATCTTGAGCTTAATCGGAATATTACATCACTAAAAGCAAATAGCCTCATTGGCTGTGCAATACCTGACCTGGGAGTGTATGTGTTAGATGCCAGCTTGCAGCCAGTTCCGCCAGGAGTGGTGGGGGAACTCTATGTTTCCGGCCCTGGACTAGCCCGTGGTTATTTAGGCCGCCCAGGTTTGACGGCGGACCGTTTTGTCGCGAACCCATTCAGTTTATCAGGTGACAGGATGTACCGCACTGGAGATTTGGCTCGGTGGCGCGAGGATGGATCTTTGGATTATATGGGGCGTGCCGATCATCAGATTAAAATACGCGGATTCCGTATTGAATTGGGTGAAATCGAGGCATCGATTGCTCAACATTCCGATATTGGACAAGTTGCGGTAGTGGTTCGCGAAGACAAACCAGGTGATAAGCGTTTGGTCGCATATGTCGTACCTGCTTCGAATGTAACTATTGATTCTGCACATGTACGTCGCTTCGTTGCTGAAGGTCTTCCTGATTACATGGTCCCTTCCGCTTTTGTTGAAATGGAAGAATTACCTTTGACACCAAATGGTAAGCTGGATCGCAAGGTATTACCGGCGCCGGAATTCGGTGCCATTGAATCGGGGCGCGGTCCGAGAACTCCACAGGAGGAGATTCTTTGCGACCTTTTTATGAAGGTTCTTGATTTGCCTCATGTCGGAATAGATGACGGATTCTTTGATCTAGGTGGTCACTCGCTGCTAGCTGTCCATCTGATGAGCAAAATCCGTGAAGCGCTTGGTGTTGAGCTGAGTATTGGTAACCTATTCGAGGCTCCGACTGTTGCGGGGCTCGCTGAGAGACTTGAAATGGGTACAAGCCAAAGTGCTTTGAATGTCCTATTGCCGCTTAGGAAAAAGGGGATAGAACTTCCATTATTTTGTGTACATCCAGCAGGTGGACTTAGCTGGTGCTACGCTGGGTTGATGACTGCGTTAGGACCTGACTATCCAATCTATGGGTTACAAGCACGAGGCATTTCACAGAAAGAGCAATTCCCGAAAACGCTGATTGAAATGGCAGCGGACTATATCGCTCAGTTACGGACGATCCAGCCAAAAGGGCCATACCATCTATTGGGATGGTCTCTCGGAGGCAATGTCGTTCATGCAATGGCAACCCAACTGCAAAATGAGGGAGAGGACGTTCGCCTTGTCGCAATCCTAGATGCATATCCAAGTCATTTCCTACCCATAAACGAGGCTCCGGATGATGAGGAAGCTTTAATCGCACTGCTTGCATTGGGTGGATATGACCCTGATAGTTTAGGAGACAAGCCGTTGGATAATGCCAGTGCCATAGAAATACTGCGTCGGGACGGAAGTGCATTGGCTAGTTTAGAAGAAGAAACGATCCTAAACCTAAAAGAAACATATGTGAATTCAGTTCGGATCATGAGTGAGTATAAACCAAAGACCTTTAAAGGGGATGTGATGTTCTTTAGATCGACGATCATTCCGGACTGGTTTGATCCCATTCACCCAGAAACATGGAACCCATTCATCCATGGGGAAATTGAACAGCATAATATCAATTGCCGGCATAAGGATATGTGTCAACCAGGACCGCTTGCTGAAATTGGCCAGGTGATTGCTGAAAAACTTTCTAATATGAAGAAGTTAAGTTAGCCAAGAATTAATAAAGGAGGAAATAACGGATGACCAACCCTTTCGAGAATGAAAATGGTATCTATAACGTATTGATAAATGAAGAAGGTCAGCATTCCCTTTGGCCCGCCTTTCTGGTTATTCCAGAAGGCTGGTCCATCATATACCGGGAGGAAAGCCGGCAGGATTGCTTGGAGTACATTAACAAGAACTGGACAGATTTGCAGCCCAAAAGCTTGAAATTAGTTGCCAGCAGTGATGGGACAAAGTGAAAGCAAGGAAACAGCTTGACCCTAAATTAGTAGTAAGCATCGTTTATGTCGCAGCGATGTTCATGGTTTCAATGGACGGGACGATTGTCAATGTAATCTTGCCAACGATCAGTAAGGAATTTCACATCGAGCCCTCGTCAACGAGTGGCATTAACGTCGGATATTTAGTTAGTCTGGCAGTATTCCTCCCTGTAGCTGGTTGGCTTGGTGATCGTTTTGGGACCAAGAAAATCTTCTTGATGGCCTTAGGAGTCTTCACGACCGCCTCCCTTTTATGCGGATTCGCTAATAACCTTCAAACTTTGAACTTGTTCCGGGTGTTGCAGGGGGCAGGAGGTGGTGTCCTGACACCAGTTGGAATGGCCATTTTATTTAGAACGTTCTCTCCAGAAGAACGACCTAAGGTATCCAGGTCCCTTGTGCTTCCCATTGCCTTCGCACCAGCCATTGGTCCGATCGTTGGCGGATTCTTTGCGGAACAACTGACATGGCGCTGGGCGTTTTATATAAATGTCCCTTTCGGAATTATCGTCTTGTTATTCGGCTTACTGTTTTTAAAAGAACATAAGGAGCCCGCCACTGGTAGGTTGGACCTCCCTGGCTTCTTGCTATCGGCAGCAGGATTTTCTATGTTGATGTATGCACTGAGTATAGGGCCATCTAAAGGATGGGGTTCCCCTGTCATCATGGTTACAGGATTTGTAGGTTTCGTATTTGTTTGTTCGTTTGTTCTAATTGAGTTGCGTGTGAATAAACCAATGCTCGATTTGCGTTTATTATCTGATCGACTGTTTCGGACATTAGGTATCGTTTCATTATTTTCAATGGCCGGCTTATTGGGGTTGCTCTTTGTGTTCCCATTAATGTACCAAAATGCAACGAATGCCACAGCTTTAGAAAGTGGACTTGCTACTTTTCCAGAGGCACTGGGTTTAATGGTTGCATCTAGAATGATGCCTTGGACTTCCAAGAAACTTGGCATACACCAGGTGATTTGGATAGGACTACTGTTGACCGCTATGATTTTTTCACTGATAAGCATTGTTGGTCCGACAGCGAATTCTTGGTTCCTTCGGATCCTATTGTTTAGCGTAGGCATATGCTTGGGACATACTGTGGTTGCAGTACAGTTTTCAACTTTTACTAATATCACTTCTGCTGCTATGGGGAGGGCAACTACATTGTTCAATGTTCAAAACAGAATTGGCTCTGCCATTGGTGTAGCCATATTAGCTAGCATTTTGGGGGCGGTGGGCACTGGATCGGTGGAAACAACTGGTGGAGAATCTTTTAATTTGGCATCCTATCAAATCGCTCTACTCGGTTCGGCAGTTTTCCTCATAATAGCTCTATTATTTGCGCTAAGTTTAAGGAAGGAAGATTTTAAGGCGGTTATGTCGAAACAGGGCACTGCCAAACCTTCTCATATAGAACCAGCCAGAAGAGTGAGTGAGTAATTCGATTTTTAAAAATGTTTTTTTGTTAATGGCGGGTTGCTGTGATTTTAAACAGCACCCCCTCTTTGTTTTCTAACATTTTGACTCTCAATTTATCGGTCAGTTAAGAGGTAGGGAGGTAGGAGAATTGATTGAAGTCTATATTTGTAAATTACCTGCAAAGAGAGAGAAAGCGACTCTAAACAGTTTGCTTGCTTATGTTTCAGCGGAAATGCAAAATCGAGTGAGGAAATTCAAGAAGGTGGATGATGCGTACCGCTCATTGATAGGAAACCTGATGGTACGTATTATTCTAAAAGAACGATACGGTTCTAGTGTAGGGGAATTAGAAGTGGGAATCAATGCTTATGGCAAACCTTTTTTATGTGGGTTTCCTTCTTTTTACTACAATATTTCCCATTCAGGTGAGTACGTGGTTTGTGCTGTTCATGAAGAAGAAGTTGGTGTGGATATAGAAAAAGTAGGACCATTTGACTTGCAGCTTGCAATGGGACTTTTTACAGAAGAAGAATATAGGGATTTGTTGAACGCCAAAGAGGATGGAATTCATGCTTTTTATGATATATGGACCTTAAAAGAAAGTTATATCAAAGCGATTGGTAAAGGACTGTCTATTCCCTTAAATTCTTTTAATGTAAAAAAACATAACCATGATTGTATTCAATTAACGGATGTACTTATAGGTAAACCAATTACTGATTATAGTTGCAAACAATATATGATCGATAGGGACTATAGCCTTTCAGTTTGTGCACATCAGGCGAATATCAATCAATTTAACCAATATCTTAATTTTGTTTCCTTTAAAGAAATATGCTGTGCTTTAAGTGTTTCTTCTTGAAGCGGCATAATAAATAAAATTCGAATCTGCAGTATCATATACATCGTTTTTGTTTAGAATTTTCCGAGTTTTCCAGAATCGTTAAAAGAAAAAAGCTGCACCAATGGGGGCAGCTTTACACAGTTAGTATTGATATTTTTTTGTATCTGTAATGATTTTAAAATGAATCCCTTTAATTTCCTTTGTAATTTCCTCTTTTACATCATCCAGATTAACTAGTTTATTAGAACCTACATAAAGTGAAAGCTCATCCATTAAGCGATTGAATGAGTTCGAAAATAGACTACGCATTGCATCGAAGTCTAGGTTGCGGAAGCTTCCATCTATTTCATAAGCTTCGATTGAATTCATTTGCTTAGAAGCACCTGCAAAACGATCATCGTACACTGTATATGTTTCATCAGAAAAGGCAACGATATATAGTTCTTCGCCCGTAACAGTATGTAATTCAATATTGTTCTTATGTTTTTTGACATCTGTAATGCTGTGAATGCCTTCCGTATGTTTAATATTAAATAAGCTCATATAAAAACCCCCTAGATTTTGGACCAATATAGAATCTAGTCGATTGACGCTTCCTATATGGTTACTGTAATCATATCACAATTTACTTATATTTGAATTTTCATATTATAAAATACTCATTATAATGTACCTATTTTGTGAACGACACAAAATAAATTTTACATTATTACCATAATTTTATATTTTATATATTTACAAGGAAAATAAAGGATGTATAATAATATATGTAAATATAAATTAGAATTATAGACACCTCGTTAGTCTATATATAAACCCATTGTTTACCCATGTCTTTTTTTTCACACAAATTTTTCTCTTTATCTTTGTTTTTCAGAAGTTTATAAAAGTTGTTCCAATGGAAGGGACTGGATTTATGAAATATTTTACAAAGAAATGGTTTGAAGAAAATCAATTATCCAATTATTTATTTTTCCTTGTTACAATAGAAGATTGGGAAGAGGAAAAAGCTTATTATAGAGAATACGATATCGATTTAGAACAGGAACGCAAAATGGAATTACAACGCGATCAAGACAAATTGTTAAGATTTTTACCTGAAGAATTCCATCCTTATATTCTAGATGGCTCTATCATCGATGGTGCACCAAGTGAAAAATTGCGCAATATGGCAAAAAACTGGTTGGAGAAGTTTGAAACTTTGACAAATGAAAAATTCGAAAAATGTGCTGCAGATTTTATAGTAGCTGAAAGTAAACTTTCAAAAACGACAAAAGAACTATTTGTTAGCTCGTTTCATGATGCAACAATTCAAGCGATTGAAAGAAATTCTGACCAAACATTTACTATCGAGTTGAATTTAGAAAACACGTATCACGATACTGATAGGTTAACGATTACTTTCGTAGATGTCAGTGAATTTAAATGTACAGCACCGGTCAAAAAGGGGTCATGGTGGTTATATGAAGAGGTTTCAATGGTTGATACTGGTTTTAGGTTAAATGTTCTATTTGATAGCCCTTTAGCTGAATTTTCTATTGTTGCTAAAGATGTCGTTATCGAATCTATATAACAAATAAGAAAACACTTACTGCATTGAAATATATCGATGCCGTATGTGTTTTTGTTTACAAAGAATATAATTTCTTTATTGAGTACCATTCTACATATTAATAAACGATTTAATTAAAACTATAGGGAAAAACGATATTATCCTGGAAAACATGTAAAATCAGTATTTATAGGGGGAGGATATATGGTAGGTTATGAAATTAATGAGGACAAAGTAATGAAAGTAATTACTGTTGTCGTTAATGATAAAATGACATTAGAACAGGCTGGGGAATTTACTGAAGATTTTAAAAGGCTTACAAAAACAATTGATTCTAAATTATTTGTCTTAGATATAGATTGTACTGCGATGAAAGTTGTAACGCCAGATCTTATAGATAACCTTAGTGAGACTTTTAAAATGTATAATGAACCAGGTTTTAAGAAAATAATTATGAAGGTAAGACATAATAATATTCTTAAAATGCAATTAACACGTCTTTCACGTGAAGCAGAGTTAACAAATGTTGATATTTTAAATGTATAATTTTAGATACTTAAAAAGATATTAATAGATTTGAAACCAGCAGTAAATATAGCGTGCAAAACCTCTAAGGACTCCTTTGAGGTTTTTTCTTAGAGGTAAATCGAGCTGTACAATGAATTGAATTAAATTTTCTTCTCTTAATAGAAGAAAACTAGGTGCAGCCTTCTTGTTATTATTAAAACGAAACAAAAGAAGACAAATGCGTTAGTTGGATTTAAGGGGAATGATATACTTAATAGGGTATATAGTCGTTGCAAAGGTAGTAATGCAATTGCTAGGTAGAACATCAGCTAGCGGTACTATCTTCAACAATTGGCTGAATAACGTTCAAAATGGCTTAAAGTGAAGCAGAAAACAGAAGTAAAAGAAAACTATTTATACAGCTACTAACATATTGAAAAACCACCGTTCATATAATGACCGGTGGTTTCGTTATGTTTTTAAGTATTTTGCCATTTCTTTAAAGAAGCAGCTGTACCATAAACATAGTGTTTGTCAGCAACTTCATAGAATGAAGCGCTTTCATCTACTTCTTCATGTACATAAGGGGTTCGTGTACGTCTTGATTCTGACAGTGGATCAGGTAATGGAATAGCCGAGAGCAAGGATTTCGTATATGGATGGACAGGAGAATGATAAATATCATCTGCTAGTCCAATTTCAACGATTTTTCCACTGTACATAACAGCAATACGATCACTTATATATTTCACCATCGAAAGATCATGAGCGATGAATAAATATGTTAAGTTATGCTCTTTTTGTAGCTGTTTTAATAAGTTCACAACTTGTGCCTGAATCGATACGTCAAGTGCTGAAATCGGTTCGTCTGCAATGATGAAGCTTGGATTTAAGCTAAGCGCACGTGCAATACCAATCCGTTGGCGTTGTCCGCCTGAAAATTCATGTGCATAGCGATTTGCATGTTCTTTATTTAGACCAACAGCTTCAAGTAAAGAGGCTACTTTTTCACGACGTTCTTTTTTGTTTTTGTAAAGACCATGAATATCAAAGCCTTCACTAATAATTTCACCAGCTGTCATTCTTGGATTTAGTGAAGCATATGGATCTTGGAAAATCATTTGCATTTCACGATTGAATTGCTTCAATTCTTTAGCAGTTTTTTTGCCATGTACATCTTTGCCATCAAAGATAACTTCGCCGCCTGTAATATCATATAGGCGGATAATGGAGCGCCCGGTCGTCGATTTTCCACAACCTGACTCTCCAACAAGTCCAAGTGTTTCACCTGCATAAATGTCGAAGCTAATGCCGTCGACAGCTTTAATTGGGTTATTCGATGAGCCAAAATGTTGTGTTAGGTTTTTGATTTCGAGTAGTTTTTTAGACATTCAATTGATCCTCCTTTGCCAAATAACCTTCAATTCGTTTTGAGACGGCTTCAGGAATTGGAATTTTAGGTGCATCAGGATGCAATAACCACGTTTTTGCAAAATGTGTTTCACTTATTTGGAACATTGGCGGTTCTTTTTCATAATCAATTGCTAGTGCAAATTCATTGCGTGCTGCAAATGCATCACCCTTTGGCGGATGGATTAAATCTGGTGGTGATCCTGGAATCGTACGTAATAATTCATCTGAATTACTATCAATATCTGGCATTGAGCCAAGTAAACCCCAAGTGTATGGATGCTTTGGATTGTAGAAAATTTCATTTACTGTACCGTATTCAACGATTTGGCCCGCATACATAACCGCAACGCGGTCTGCGACGTTTGCTACAACACCTAAATCATGGGTAATAAAGATAATCGAAGTATTGCTTGTTTTTTGGATTTCCTTCATAAGTTCCAAAATTTGTGCTTGAATCGTTACATCAAGAGCAGTTGTCGGTTCATCGGCGATTAATAATTTCGGATTCGCTGCTAATGCAATCGCAATTACAACACGTTGACGCATGCCGCCTGAAAATTCATGTGGATATTGTTTATAACGTTTTTCCGGCATAGGAATACCTACTTGTGTTAGTAACTCAATAGCACGCTTTTTAGCCTCAGAGCGTGAAATTTTCTTATGTTGCAATATAACTTCTGTAATCTGTCTACCAATCCGCATTGTTGGGTTTAAAGAAGTCATTGGATCTTGGAAAATCATCGCGATTTCATTGCCCCGTATTTTTGACATCTGTTTATCAGATAGTGGAATTAGATCACGACCATTGAATAGGATTTTACCAGATTCATATATGCCAGGAGGCTGTGGAATCAATTTCATTAGCGCGTTACTCGTAACACTCTTACCGGAACCGGATTCTCCTACAATTGCAAGTGTTTCGCCTGCTTTTAATTCAAAATTGACACCGCGCACTGCTTGTACAATACCCGCATACGTTTTAAAGTTGATTTTTAAATCTTGTACTTGTAAGATCGGATCACTCATTCTTGACACCCTCCTTATTTCCGTAATTTTGGATCTAATGCGTCACGCAATCCATCTCCAACCGCATTAAATGCGAAGATGGTAATTGAAATTAATGTAGCAGGGAAAAACAAACGCCAAGGAGCATTTGTGATGGCGTTATTACCTTCAGATGCCATTGTTCCCCAGCTCGCTGTTGGAGCAGGAACACCTAAGCCTAAATAACTTAAGAATGACTCTGTAAAGATAGCTGTTGGAATAGTTAGTGTCATTGTTACTAAAATAGCGCCTAATGCATTTGGGATTAAATGTTTTATAATTAAATGTTTTGTATTGGCACCTAAAGTTCTGGCAGCCAGTACGTATTCCTGGTTTTTGATGGATAATACTTCACCACGAACAATACGGGCCATGTTAATCCAACCAGTAATCGATAGCGCTATAATCATTGGTACTAAACCAGGCTGTAAAACAACTAATAGTACGATCACAACTAATAAGTACGGTACAGCTGTTAATACGTCAGCGATACGCATCATAATATTATCAACACGTCCACCTGCAAGGCCTGAAATACTACCCCATAGCACACCGATAATTAAATCAATGACTGCAGCCGTAATGCCGATGAATAGAGAAATTCTTGCGCCTTCCCAAACACGTACGAATACATCACGACCCAAATCATCTGTACCAAACCAATGCGTAGCTGAAGGGGCAGTGTTGTAAAGTCCAAGCTGTTCACGATAATTAAATTGTGAAAATACAGGTACAAAAATGGCCATTAGAATAATAATGAATATTGCAATTAAGCCGAAAATGGCTAATTTATTATGAGAAAATCGTAAAAAAACTTCTTTCCAAAAGGATACAGATTTATCTGCAAGCCTTTCCGTTTCCTCATGATTTCCTCCGACCACTTTAAAAAGGTCTTTATCGATTTTTTCCAATTGTTGTTGTGACATTATTTTTTCGCTCCTCTCAGCTTAATTCGCGGATCGATAATGCCGTATAAAATGTCTACGATAAGTACCGCAAATAGTAGGATGATAGAATAGAATACCGTCGTACCCATAATAACTGTGTAGTCACGGTTCGTAATACTTTGTACGAAGTGTTTACCAAGTCCAGGAATTGCAAAAATTTGTTCTACGATAAAACTACCAGTTACAACACCAGCAGTTAAAGGTCCAAGATATGTAACGACTGGTAATAGAGCATTACGTAAAGTATGACGGAAAACGATTGTCCATTTTCCAATTCCTTTTGCTCGAGCCATTTTAACGTAATCACTATTGTTTTGCTCTAGCATACTCGAACGTGTCAGTTTAGCGATAAAACCCATATGTGTCATGGCAATGGCTAGAGCAGGCAATATACTATAGATAAAACCTTTCCATCCACTGATTGGGAACCAACCTAGTTTAAATGCTAAGAAATACTGCATTAAACCCGCTAATATAAAGGAGGGGACGGAAATACCCAAGACAGCAATTGTGGTGGATAAATAATCTGGAAAACGATTATGATAAAGTGCAGAAATAACACCTAGAAGTATGCCTAAACCTACAGCTAAAAGCATAGCTTCAATACCTAAAGTTAACGAGATTGGGAAGCCTTCAGAAATCATATCATTTGTAGAACGTGCCTTATATTTCATCGATTCACCAAAATCAAAAGTCGCAGAATCGATTAAATAATCCTTATATTGAATATACCATGGGTTATCTAAACCATATTTTTCGTTTAAACGTTCTTCAATTTGCGGTGGGAAATTTTTTTCACTTGCAAATGGACTACCTGGTGCCATTCTCATTAAGAAAAAAGTGGCTGATATAATAACGAAAAGGGCAAGGACAATATACGTAAGTCTTTTCATAATATAGTTGATCACATGAACAGCCTCCTTATATGTTTCGATTGACAAACGAGAGAAAAGTTAGTTTAAAAAAAGCTGTCTCATAAGCCGGGTGAACGGCTATGAGGCAACTCTTTGCTGTTAGAAAGGGTATAAAACAATAATAAACAGTTGTTTATTCAGCTAGTACTGCTTGCATATTATTCAGCGATATCTACCCATTTAAGCTGAACATTACCAAGACGGTCAGGGCCCATATTTTTTACTTTTTCTTTTTTAACAAATGGGGCTGTGTAGTAATATACTGGTGCAATAGGGAATTCTTTCATAGCAATTCCTTCAGCTTGTTTTAACAATTTAAGTCGTTTAGCAGAATCTGCTTCAGAAACTGATTTTTTAATAAGCGCTTTATAGTCTGCATTTTCCCAACCTGTATCATTGTTGCCGTTTTTAGCAGTTGAGTACATTTCAAGGAAAGTGAAAGGATCATTAAAGTCAGCACCCCAGCCCAAACGGCCCGTGTCGTAATCCAGATTATCTATTTTATCTAGATATACTTGCCACTCTGAGTTATCAATTGCTACATTGATACCTAGGTTTTTACTCCAGCCTTCTTGAACAAATTGTGCAATAGCAGCATGTGCTTCACTTGTATTAATTGAAATACCGATTTTAATGTCAGATGCTTTTTTAATACCAAGTTCTTTCATACCAGCTTCAAGTGCCGCTTTTGCACCTTCTATGTCATTGTCTTTGAAGTAACCACGGTCTTCTTCAAAACCAGCAATTACAATTGGAACCATTCCTAGAGCAGGTTTTTGATTAGCTTTAGTTACTTTGTCAACTAATTCTTGACGATTAATCGCTAACGTTAGTGCTTTACGAATGTTTACGTTTTTAGTGTATTTACCTTTAGTGTTCATCTTATACATATAAATTGAAGCGGAATCAGGAGTATTTAATGAATTATCATTTTTGAATTCGTCAATTGAATCAAGTGCAACCGTTTGAAAAGGGGCACCTAAAAAATCGATTTCTCCTGCTTTGAACTTTGTTACTGCTGTAGAATCTTTTTCAACCATACCGATATTTACTTTGTCAAGTTTTACTGTGTCTTTATCCCAGTAGTCAGCGTTTTTCTTTAATGTGACTGAAGCATTGTGTTGCCAATCAGCTAAAGAAAATGGTCCGTTTGTAACATAATCCTTACCAGCGTCAGCGTACCATTCTTTGTTTGCTTCAGCTACTTTTTGGTTAACAGGCATATAAGTGTAGAATGCTGTTAATTCAAGGAAGTACGGTGTTGGGTTTTCTAAAGTAACTTCCAACGTTTTTTCATCTACTACTTTTATAGCAACATCATCAGCAGAACCTTCACCATTGTTATAAGCTTCGCCGCCTTTAATAGGGTAAAGTTGAGATGCATATTCAGAAGCATTTTCTGGATTTAATCCGAATTTCCAAGCGTATTCAAAGTCGCCTGCTACAACTGGATCACCATTTGACCATTTCGCATCACGTAATTTAAATGTGTAAGTCAATTTATCATCACTAATTTTAATGTCTTCTGCCATTGCATTTTCTGGTTTAGCATCTTTATCTAGACGAGTTAAACCTTCGAAAACGCTTGATATTATACTTCCAGAAACATTGTCGGTAGCTAATTGTGGATTCAATGAAGGTGGCTCTGAAGCAATAACCAAATTAATTTCTTTTGTTTTTGCCGCACCGCCGGTTTCTTTTTCTTTTTCGTCATCCTTTGCCGTGTCGCCACCAAAATTACAAGCAGCTAGCACCAAAGAAATCATTGCCAAAAGAGTTAACAATAAATAATTCTTCTTTTTAGTCATTTAAATCCCCCTTATCTAAAATAATAAGCCCTTGTGAAAAGCTTAATTTCAATATAACAAAAAAAGATTTCCATAGAAACAAATAAAATCCAAAAATATATTTAATTAGGGAAATAACTTTTTAATAGTAATATTGTTAGATTTAACATATTAGATTAACAAAGTATTATAATGGTATTTTTTTGACTTTTTCAATACTTTATTTGTTTATATAAGAGGAAAGTATTAAATTAAATATTTATTGTATTTTTAATATAATAATTAATATAATTTCAGAATATTAAAAATAGTTCGAACTAACTATGTGTGTAATTTCAGAATATTCTCCCTGATTCGCTCTATTTCTACATTAATATACTTTTTTCGTAAAATACTTACCGCTTTAATTATATGATTCAGAGTGTTTTTTTATGAATCAAAGTGTTGTTTTTAGATTTAACTCCACTTTTCAATTTGATATGATGGATAGAAGGAGCTCTTTAAAATTTTTTGAATGTAGCAAATGCAATAAAGAATGTTAAATTTATTAGAAAAAAATGAATGAAGATTAAAGAATTAGTTAGTGCAATTCCAAGTATTAATAATAGATAAGTTTCTAATTTGGAGGTGATTAATTTGTCTAAATTACTTACACCTAGGGGCAGGGGGCGTCAATTTTGCGATTTTCTTGTATAGAGCGATTGTTTTGAACAATGGATTTACCCCTAAGCTAATTATTTTATGATTGCTTGTATTCTTCTGATTTTATTTTGTCTGAAAGAAATCCAAAATGTTAGAAAGTATAATGAAGGAACTACGAAATAGGGTAACACCTAAAAGGTCCATTGCGTCTTTAAATCGCGATGGACCCTTTAGATGTTGAGGAGGTGAAATAATGGTCAATCATAAAGTAATGATCGTTGACTTTGCACATAATGGTCCGCAAACTTGCTTTGTAAAATTTTCTGGATATGACGATGAGGTGAAAAGAGAATTTACTGGTATGGTACGCTTTGTAGGGGAGTTGCCATATGGGGATGTGATTCATCCTACAAAAAGCGAGCTTTCCAATAGCTGCAGAGAGTTTTTAAAGAATTATTTGATAGAGCAATATAAACGTGGGCAATTTGATGAATAGAAGTGTTAAATGAGATCTTAAATAGGAAGGCAGAACTCTTCTTTTAAAGTTCATATGGAAAACCATAGTAAAAGAGTTTGTCATAGCAAAAAAGTTGTTACCAATAATTTCTAATGTAATTTTTAACAATTTAATAATCCTTTAGTTCAGCATCGTATCCTTGTGTATATAAAAAATTAAGATATAACTCTAATTATTAGTTCAATTGAATCAGTAATTATGACTAAACATAATGCTATAGTTATGTTATTAATACACTATATTTCAGTTACAAGTGTAGAAATATAACGTGCTAATATGTTTTACTTAATTTGAAGATGCGAGGGGTTAGGCAAATGTCTATTCAAAAGAAAATTAGTATAGGCTTTATTACAATGATTGTCATGATGTTAGTGATATTGGTATTTAACTATAATCGTTTATCTACTGTCGAAGATGCTATCGACGAAGTAACGAAGGATCGTTTTGAAAAGATACAGCTAGCGAATGATATTCAATTCAATTTAGGAATGCAGGGATTGCATTTACGTTCTTATATATTAGAAGGAAATGATACGGAAAAAGAAAAATTACAGAGCTATCAACAAAAACTTGATCAGGCAATAACTGAGCTAAATGACAAAAAAATGTCTGAACAAATGGATACATATATGTCGGATATTAATGAAAACAATGAAAAATTCAATAATGCTGTAAGTTTAGTCATTACAGAATATGAAAAAGGAAATAAAGATGCTGCTTATAAAGAAGTGAAAGAAGTTGGAGCGGTAGCAAATATGAAGATTTTAGAAGCTGCTATTGAAATTATGGATTTTCAGAAAAAAGAATTAGATAAAGAGAATGCAAATGTTCATAATATAGCGCAACAAGCTATGTATCTAGTAAGTCTAATTTCTTTACTTAGTATTATTCTAGCGATTTTCTTCATCATATTCATTAAGAAAACGGTTGCTAATCCTTTGTTAGAAATTGTGAAAGGTTCAAATTTAATTGCTACTGGAGATTTAACGCATTCGGATTTTGATTTTAAATCAAAGGATGAAGTTGGTCAGTTAGCAGTATCTTTCAATCAAATGAAGCGCTATTTAAAGGAATTAATCAGTAGTATTTCGGATAATACAAGTCAATTAAGTGCGGCGATTGAAGAATTATCAGCAAGTACAACTGAAGTTTCACAAGCTGCAGAAGGTGTTTCGAACAGTGTTGAACAAACTTCAAAAAGTGCTGTAGATTCTGTTGAAATAGCGAAAGATAGTGCTACTGCTATGCAAGAAACAGCGGTTGGAGTAAGTCGAATAGCTGAAGCTTCACAATTGTTATTTGATCATGCAGTCGATACAACAAAAATAGCTAGTGATGGTACTAAGATTTTAGAAGTTGCAAAACAACAAATGCATGTCATTTCAAATTCTACAAACGAAACAAATGAGCTAATACAAAAACTGACGACACAAACACTCGAAATTCAAAAAATGACTAATGTCATTACGGATATTACAGACCAAACAAACTTATTAGCATTGAATGCTGCTATCGAGGCAGCGCGAGCTGGTGAGCATGGTAAGGGATTTGCTGTAGTAGCTGAAGAAGTGCGTAAGCTAGCTGAAGGGTCTAAAGGGTCAGCTTCACAAATTGTCAATTTAACACAAACGATTCAAAATGATACGACTATTGTTGCAGCTTCAATTGCAGAGGGTCTCAAGAATGTCAGCCAAGGGGTTTATGTAATTGATAATGCGAGTGAATCATTTGGTCATATTGTGGACTCAGTATCTCAAATGACAACTCAACTGGAAGATATTACAGCAACTTCTGAACAATTATCAGCAGGAACTGAAGAAGTATCGGCCTCTGTAGAAGAAATAGCAAATAACTCAGAAATTGCTTCATCACAATCTGCCGCCATTTCAAGTGCAGTTGAAGAACAAAATGCAACATTGCAAGAAATAAATAGCGTTGTGCAAGAATTAAGTCAACAAGCAGTAGAATTACAAACATTAACACAACGTTTTAAAGTATAAGATAGTGATTACTAAAAAGACATCTAACTCTTCGGTTAATAGCTAAAGAGATAGATGTTTTTTGTATTGTCAAAATTTTTTTGAAAATCTACTATGATTCAATACCTATTTAATATATTATATATAAATATCTAAATATTAGGATTTTTATGGATATTATCACGACCTTTATCACGGATTATGTTAAAAAAAATAAATTGAATGACATGACAGGAGAGGTTGTTTTTTGAATAAGTTAAGGCATATTAAAATTGGTATGAAATTTAATGTTCTACAAGTGTTTGTTATTGTTTTTTTATGTATCCTCATTACTATTGTAGCAAAGTGGGAAATTGAGAGGTCGCTGATGGAAACGTTTGAAGACCGGGTTTTAGAGGCTTCTACTTTAAGTGAGACTATAGTAAATGACCGATTTACTGGGGATTGGACTATTAAAGATGGAGAGCTTTATAAAGGAGAACATAATTTTACGGATGATACGGCACTAGTCGATGAAATAGGAAAAACGGTTAGTGGAGCGGTCACGATATTCAATGGTGATACGCGTATTGCAACAAATGTACAAGTAGATGGTAAGCGCTCTATTGGTACACAAGCATCTCAAAATGTTGTTGATCAAGTACTCAAACAAGGTAATACCTATAAAGGGACTGCAGATGTAGTAGGTACTCAATATGTCACTGTTTATCAACCTATCAAAGCTGCCTCAGGAGAAGTAATTGGTATGTGGTTTGTAGGGGAACCTATTACGAAGATCAATGAAATTACAATGAGTTTAGTGAAGAAAATAGTATTGGCGTTGCTTGGAGGAGGAACAATTGCTATTCTTGGAAGCGTTTTATTAACGCGAGCACTTGTCAGACCCATTAAACAAATTAATCGTCAGTTAAAAGAAATTGCAGAAGGTGAGGGAGATCTTACGCAGGAGCTGAAGGTCACCACAGAAGATGAAACAGGTGAATTAGCACATTCCTTCAATCAAATGCTCGATAGTTTGCGTAAAATGATGAAGCAAGTAGCGGATTCATCGATACATGTTGCTGCAGCTTCTGAAGAACTAACAGCAAATGCTGAACAAACGACAGAAGCGACTAGTCAAATTGCACAATCGATCCATGAAATTGCTGAAGGTGCTGAAATGCAAGAAGATGGGGCACATACTAGCTTCCAGTCTATTGAAGCTGTTCGTAATAATCTACAAAAGGTTGTGGACCAATCAACAACAGTTACTCGAGTAGCGAAAGAAACGAGCGAGGTAGCGATAAATGGAAATGATTCGTTACAAAAAGTAATTCATCAAATGGGTGTTATTAATAGTGCCACTTCAAATGCTAGTCAATCTATAGACGAACTAGGTAAGCAATCAAGTGAAATTGGCAATATCGTAGAAGTCATCACAGGAATCTCAGAGCAAACGAATTTACTAGCTTTGAATGCTGCAATTGAAGCGGCTAGAGCGGGTGAGCATGGTAAGGGATTTGCTGTAGTAGCGGATGAAGTAAGAAAATTAGCCGAACAATCTAAAATATCGGCATCACAAATTTCTGACTTGATTTTACAAACACAAAAAGGGACGGAAAAGGCTGTAAAAGCAATTGAACTAGGAACAAAGGAAACAGCTTCTGGTATGCTGGTTGTAGAAGAAACAAAACAAGGTTTTGAGAATATCCTTCTATCTGTGGATCAAGTGTCAGAACGAATCCAAGAAGTTAACATAATCGCAACGAATATGTATGATGCTGTCAATAAAGTATATACATCTGTAGAAGATACTTTGAGCATTGCTAAAGACTCTTCAAGTACAACGCAAATCGTTGCTACAGCATCAGAAGAGCAACTTGCTACTATGGAAGAAATCACATCATCAGCTGAAACGATGTCTAAAATGGCAGAAGAATTGCAACTATTAGTCAGCCAGTTTAAATACTAGTTTTCAAAACCCTCTACAACAAGTGAGGGAACTGAAAAGTCCATAAAATGAATTTTAGCCATGCGGAAACGATTAATCGTTTCTGCCATGGCTTTTTCTTCGATTCCGTTAATTTCCGTTCCGGCGGACGCTTTCCTGGGGACGAACCTTGAGCCTCCTCGTCGCTAACGCTCCTGTGGGGTCTCAAGATGTTCGTTAGTTCCCCAAGGGGTCGCCGCCTGCACTCCAATCAACTAGTTTATCTTTTTTAGAGTTTTTCATTCTTTCCGATTCACACATACAAGATGCAACACATACAAAAGCAAGATACTGGTATGGAAATTGATACGGTTATTGGCGACACTATTCAGGAACAGAAATTTGAAACGTATTTTGAAACTATTAAATGAAGAATAAGGGAAATACAATAAAACACTGGCACTTTCTGTTCAAAATCGAACAAAAATGCCGGTGTTTACTATTGAAGAACAATACGTTTTAAAAGCGTAAGTTTTTCAGTGCCATCACAACAAGTAGAGGGTTTTGCTATAATATGATAGATAAGAGGGGGATTAAATTGACAACAGGAATTTTCATTAGCATAAAACCGCCATATTGCAATCTGATAAAATCACAAGAAAAGGTTAATGAGTTTCGATCGAAAATCCCGAAGCTACCAGTGAATTATTTCTGGATTTATGAATCAGCCCCTACTTCAGCGTTGAAATATTACGCAAAAGTCGGTACACCGGTTCATTTTCCTGATAAAGTAAAAGTAATTGGCTTTGGAGATGAACCATTCAATGAGGGCAATTTAAAATATACATATGCTTATCCTATTCTGAAATTATTTGAGTTGAGTGAAGTAATTCCGTTGCATACATTAAAAGAAAAGTACCAGTTCTCTCCACCTCAAGGTTTTGCGTATTGTTCAAGGTATCCAAAACTAGATGCTTATCTGAAAAATAATACACTTTGGCGAGAGGTTTATTAACTGGACTGTGATAGGGATAAAATCGAAATGAAAAACTAGTGGATAAAGGATATAGAATGAATATTGAAAATAAAAAAGAACTAGCATATGCTAGTTCTTAATCATTTTCAATATTCTCAGCCTTTGCTTTTAATCTAAATGCCTTAATTAAATAAATGACAAAAGCAATACACGCAATTGTAAGCATAAAGAATATTATAGCAAGAGGATAAGATTTATTGGCGTAATTACCTAGGGCTTGGTTACCGAATAGAATGGTTAAAACAACGACAACGGTAATGCAAAACGGATTTAACAAATATGGAACAATTTTAGACATGATGTTATGGAGCTCCTTTAAGTAATCAAACATATAACTCAATTCTACCATAATGATAGTTGTTCTAATATTGAAAACCTAGATAAGTCAAGTCACTATTAATAGCAATAAAGGAATAGAGGGAAAAGAAAATGGGTATTCAATTAATAGCTTTAGATATGGATGGTACGACTTTAACCCCATCTTTACAGTTAACTAAAAGAACGATTGAAACGATAAAAAATACAATGGACAACAATGTAGAAGTAGTTATTTGTACTGGCAGAACACTAGATGAATTAGAAGATGTCTTTGTACATTTACCATTTGTAAAATATGTTATCACTGGGAATGGTTCAGCAGTCTGGAACTTGGCTAAGCAACAGAAAATATACGAAGATACATTATCACTCGAACAAACGATGCAAATAATGCAATTGCTTAAGCCGATTGATTTACGTATAGAAGCATTCGCGGATGGCAAAGTGTATATAAGTCAGCATTGCTATGATCGTCCAATCGAATACTTAGCAGGTGATTTTGCACACTTTATGATTAAAACACGCACCCCTGTACCAAATATTCATGATTTTATAATTGAACGGAACTTACCAATCGACAAATTTAATCTATATTTTAAAAATGTTGAAGAACGAGCTGCTATGTGGGATCAACTAGAGGAGTTGGGATATAATATTACAACTTCGTTCCAACAAAACGTTGAGGTGAACTCAAGTACTGCCAATAAAGGCAACGCATTAAGGGAATTAAGCTCTTCATTAGGTGTGACATTTGAAAACGTCATGGCCATTGGAGATGCCATGAATGATTTGTCGATGCTAAAATTCGCAGGTTTACCAATTGCTATGGGTAATGCTATTCCTGCAGTTAAAGAAATTGCTAAGCATATTACAGATACGAACAACAATGAAGGTGTTGTAAAAGCGATAGAAAAATTCATATTGAATTAATGATTAGCACTCAATGATAATAGTTGAGTGCTTAAATTACATATTCATATTTTGGTATAATAATATGAATATGTAATTTAAGGAGAATGATATGAAATTAATGTTATACATAATAAGTGGAATTATTGCTAGTTTTATCGCCTATGTAGTAATTGGGGAACTAGCAATAGTAGTAGGTTTCGGAGTCATATTTGGAGTTTTGATAAAAGGGTTATTTGTACTCATTGAAGTGAACAATAGACTAAAAGAGAATAGCTTGAAGATAGAAAAAGATAAAACAGCGAAAGAGAAATATATCGAAGAAAGAGATTTGGATCCTCGACATTAATAAAGAAGTAGGTTTAAGATATTCTCCTATATAAAAGTAAGTATGGTGTCGAACTGAAATACTGATGGAATAGATAGTTGGATTTAAGCTCTAAAGGCTAAAAAGTAAAACGAGGATGTTTTGATTATTTCATAACATCCTCGTTTTATTTGCTTGAAATATGCTAAAATGAATAGTTTAAAGAACTTTAATTAGAGGCAGTATAATATTGCTTAAATATTTTAATAACAAAAAAAAATATTTACATTTTATGTGAAATCAGTACTTTGGAGGGTTAGTATGGAAATATTTTCACTAAGTGGTCCAAGTGGAACAGGGAAAAGCTCGGTTGCGTTAGAGTTTGCACATACACATCAAATTGAAGCCATTATTGATGATGGACTACTTATCGTGAATGGAGAAAAGGTAGCAGGGGTTTCAGCGAAATTTGAGAAGTCTGCTTTTAAAGCTGTGAAACGTGCAATCTTTATGGATGAAGAGCATTTACAAGATGTTCACAAGGCAATTGAAAGCCATCAACCCGAGAAATTATTGCTTATTGGTACTTCTGATAAAATGACGATACAAATTGCTAAGCGACTTGGATTTGGGAAAATAGAGCATTTTTATTATATAAGTGATTTACGTACGCCAAGTGAGATGAAGCTTGCAAAATTTATTCGTAAAACTGAAGGTAAGCATATAATGCCAATTCCACTGAAGCAGGTCGAGCAAAACTTCTTTAAGCGCTTTATTCAAAAGGGTGTTGAAATTTTTACACCAAAGCGTGAGAAAATTGGGGAAACAACAATAGTTCAACCAGATTTCCATGATGAAACGATCACAATTCAAAAAAGAGCGTTTACTGATATGGTGAAAATCACATGTGATCTCAATCCTTATATTGCGAGGTCGAGCAAAATTCACTATAAACAGTTACCTTTACCGTCTGTACATATAACAGTAGTTTTAGACGGTCCGATAGATTACTCTATACCAGCAGCTATGTTAGCTTTGCAGAACGATATAGCAATGCAGTTTGATAATCATTTTGATCTTGAATTAGAAGAAATACAAATTACGATTATTTCGATACAAGTAATGTGAGGTTTTAAAGAAATTGAAACATAAAGTAATATATATTTTAGGAAGTATTATTTTTGGCGTTATATTATCTGCTTTATCCGATTCAGTACTAAATATTTGGTTAAAGATTGCCTTTGCTATTGTGATAGTAGTAGTTCACTTCAAACTAGATAGTATTTATGATAAAAAGAAAGAGCAAAGATACAATAATAAATATACGTTTTTAAGTGAATTAGAAATAGGAGACCTCGTTTGTATTAAATTGAATAACGGACACGAAATAGGTCCTGCAGTGTTTTTAATGGATCATTTTCAATTGAGTAGTATTTCAGTAGTACTTGCACCCTATTATAATGATCCTGAACGTGTACATGAACTTGGAAAAAATAAAGAAATTAAATTAAGGAAAATAGGGTCGATTGAAGTTGTAGAATCAGGGAATTCATTTTGGAAGGTGAATTGATTGTGATATATAGCATGGGGGATATCATTAGCTCTTACTTTTGCAGGTTTTTTAACGACGCAATACATATTCACTATAAAGCCTACTAAAATATCTGGTAATGGTAATTTAGGATTGCTAGTATTAGGCTTTGTATTACCTTTTTTAACTTCTATCAGCATTCATCTCCCACCTCTATAGGTGGTGAGCTGAATGCTGATTTAAGCTGCTTTTCAGCGAGTGTCCAAACACCCGCTGAAAGAAGTTAAAGCCTCCGGCGGATGTCAAGGAATCAGAAAGGAGTTCTTTGTGCAAGCACAAAGTCGATTCCGGACGCAATTATGCCGAGGCATAATTGATTATTAAGTTTATTCATTACATATAGAATTGGCCTTTCTTATTTTAAACAAAAAACAAGTATGGTAAAGGGTTTGACATCTTTAGTGCTCGTACTAGCTATTAGTGTTGCTACTATTATGTGGAATCAACTCTTTGCGGAGACTGGAACGTACCAGAATCTAAAATTTATCGTTTTGGTATACTAAATCAATATACGAATCATTGGTTTTGTAATACATATTCCTTTATTGTTATACATTGTTTCATTTTTTTATCAGCAATTGTCGGTAGAAGTTGGAAGTGAATTTTTAAATTTTATATGTTTTACAAACAAAACGATCGTCTCAAAATACAATTTACAAAGTAGATATTAATTCTTGCAATCGTTTGATTCCAACTAATTATAATTAAAATACAGAAGATATGAGGTTATTAAAAGATGATATACAAAATATTAAGTATCTTAGGAACTTTGCTAGTGGCTAGTTTGGTATTTGTAGTAATTGAAGCATCTATGAGTATATGGTTGAAGATTGTATTAATTCTCGTAATTGCACTTTGCTATGTATGGCTTTATATTAAAGGTGAAATGATGCGTCCGAAAAATGAACCAGAGTAGCTTTTTAATTTTCCTGTTTTCACTTTTTAACTAGGCTAGCATAGATTATATTCTTGTTTTTAACTAAAAATAGAGTCGACTCTACAATTGTAGAATCGACTCTATTTTTCTTCTCAATATAACATTGTTATTGTTACATTATAAAAAAATTCATTGAGGACCCAGTTTAAATTTAAGTAATCTTGTTCGTTTTGGAATCACTACTATAATGCCTCACCTGACATGTACTATTCCAATTGTTTAAGCTGATTGTTGTGTTTTTTCTATTAACGAATGCATTGTCGATTTCTACATATTCGAACAAATAGCGATCTGCTGATTGATAAAAAGTAAATGCTATTGCTATCAAGAATATGAAAAAAACACTTATTTTTCTCTTAGAAAAAATTTTTTTCTATGCGCGCAATGAGTCAGATTCATCCTCTAAACCCTTATGTAATCGTACTTTTAATTAGTTTAGCTATTTTATATGTCAGGCGTGTGTTAAAAGAAATTAAGCATGATTTTCCATTATTAATCCTACTAATTCTATAGGTTTAAAACACGAATATTTTTTTGTTAATAATCATTTATCTACGGTTTTTATGTAAATTTATTAAGAAAAGTATTTATATTAAGTATAAATGAGTGGGAAAAGCATCGAAAGCTGTTGAAAGTTTGAAGGGGGATTTATATCTATATCCGTTATTTTCAAAGCTTGTTACTTGGTATTTTGGGAAGTTTTTAGGCGGTTAAAAACGCATAAAAAAAAGATTTGACATGAATATTAAAATCTATTAACATTAGCACCAACATAAATAAAGTCATCTTATTAATAGCCGTTGA
This sequence comes from Viridibacillus sp. d25.2, assembly GCF_055456015.2. Taxonomy (NCBI): domain Bacteria; kingdom Bacillati; phylum Bacillota; class Bacilli; order Caryophanales; family Caryophanaceae; genus Viridibacillus; species Viridibacillus sp. d25.2. The sequence goes on from NZ_CM196652.1 coordinate 2,293,962, forward strand.
GACGAGGGGTCGAAGATACGGTGGCAAACCAATTTGGTTCAGAGTGAATCAGATCATGGGTGCCCAACCTGAGCGCAAAGCTTTTTAGTTTTGTGAACGATAAGAGGATAAGCAGCTGATATTTATCGAAGCTTTCCTTTGGTTGGAGGAGAGCTTTTTTTATGCCTAAAAAATGAAATCATTTGACAGGAGTGGTTAATATTGGTTGAAAAAATTGTGTTTACTTCCGAATCTGTATCAGAAGGGCATCCAGATAAAATTGCAGATCAGATTTCTGATGCTGTATTGGATGCAGCGCTTGAGCAAGATCCTTTTTCTAGAGTTGCATGTGAAGTGTTTGATACAACAAACACAGTAATTGTAGGTGGTGAGATTACCACTACAGCTAACTTGGATATTGAGAAAATAGCGCGTGATACATTGATTGGAATTGGTTATGTTGATGAACGCCTAGGGATTAACGGGCTTACTTGTAATGTACAAGTACTAATTCACAGTCAATCACCTGATATTGCTATGGGTATCGATTCTTCAAGTGATACGAAAGCAATTGGAGCTGGAGACCAGGGCATTATGTTCGGATATGCATCGAATGAAACGAAAAATTTGATGCCACTACCAATCGAAATGGCACATACGTTAGTGAAAAAAGCATCTCAACTTAGAAAAAGTGGGGATTTTAAATGGGCACGCCCAGATATGAAATCACAAGTAACAATTGATTATACAAATCCAGGTACTCCAATTATTGATACGGTGTTAATGTCAATTCAACATGATGAAGATTTCAATAAAGAATTATTTGAAGATTACGTAATTGAAAACGTTATTAAAGAGACTGCTAGAGAGTTCGGTTTAAATCAAACATTCCGTATTTTAATTAACCCAACAGGACGCTTTGTTGTTGGTGGACCACATGGTGATGCCGGATTAACGGGACGTAAAATTATTGTAGACACATATGGTGGAGCTGCACGTCATGGTGGCGGAGCATTTTCTGGTAAAGATTGTACGAAAGTCGATCGTTCTGCGGCTTATGCTGCTAGATATGTGGCAAAGAATATTGTTGCAGCAGAGTTAGCAGAAAAATGTGAAATTCAATTGTCGTATGCAATTGGTGTAAGTGAACCAATTAGTATTGCTGTTGAAACGTTTGGAACTGAAAAAGTGTCACAAGAGGAATTATTACGTGCAATTCGAAAAACTTTTGATTTAACACCAGCTGGTATTATCAAGATGTTGGATTTGCGCAAACCGCAATATAAACAGGTTGCAGCGTATGGACATTTCGGCAGAAGTGACTTAGATGTACCTTGGGAAAGAACAGATAAAGTGAACGAACTGGAACAACTTGTATCCAGCTTTGGATTTGCTGGAGTTGGTCAATGATGAACGACATGCAAGTGCTTGCTACCGATAGAAAAACATTTGTAGAGCAGGACAAAATGCCTTTATTTGAGGCATTAATCCAATATGCTCAGCAAGATGTTACACCATTTGATGTACCTGGGCATAAAATGGGTGCACAAATGAATCCTTTGAAAATAGCACTTGGGGAAATGACTATGCGCATGGATGTTAATTCCATGAAAGAACTAGATTTATTAAGTCATCCTCAAACTGTTATTAAAGAAGCGCAGCAATTGGCTGCGGAAGCTTTCGGAGCGGATCATTCTTATTTTTTAGTAAACGGTACCACCATAGGAATACTGGCAATGATTATGGCAACTTGCAAGCCAGGTGATACTTTGTTGGTACCGCGAAATGGTCATAGATCGGTGATGGATGGACTTATCATAAGTGGGGCAAAACCTGTATTTATACAGCCCGAGGTCGACCATCATTTTGGAATTACACATGGCATTTCTGTTGAGAATGTGAAAAACGCACTGCATGAACATCCAGAAACAAAGGCTTTGTTGGTAACATATCCAACATACTTTGGTTCTATGAGTGATTTGCAAGAAATCTGCCGTATCGCCCATGAGCGTGATATTACGGTGATTGTCGATGGCGCACATGGTGCCCATTTAGGGTTCATGTCTGATGACATCATAGACCCAATTGCTGCTGGGGCAGATGCAGTTACTATAAGTATGCATAAGACAGGTGGATCACTGACACAAAGTTCTTTGCTACTTCTTAAAAATGACAAAATCGCACCAGAGCACATACAAAAAGTATTAAACATGCTACAAACAACGAGTGCAAACTACTTACTAATGAGTTCGTTAGATGTGGCTAGAAGAGAGCTGTCTATATATGGTGAAGAGCGATTTGCTGAGTTAAAACCAATTATTGATGATGCAGTGAGAACAATTGAAACGGGCTCACGTTATGAAGTGTTGACAGCACAATATGTACAAGCACATTTTAATCAATCGTACGACTGGACAAAATTAGTAATACGGGTCAATGATCTTGGATTAACTGGATTTGAGATGTATTCAATTTTAAAAGAAAAGTACGGGATTCAAATGGAGTTAGCAGAAGGTTATGTAGTGATGGCAGTCATTACAAGTGCCGATACGAAGAATTCAATAGACAAATTAGTTTTTGCTTTAAAGGACATTGAAAAGAGAATAGGAAAGAATACGACGATTCGATCAACATATGTGACTTCCAATCAAGTGAATGAACTGGTTTTAAGTCCACGCGAAGCATTTTATGCAGAACATGAATCAATCGCCATTGAAGATGCAGTAGGTCGGATAAGTGCAGATTCGTTGATGATCTATCCTCCAGGTATTCCCCTTGTTATTCCAGGAGAATTGATTTCTCATGATGTTCTCCAGCAATACGATTATTATTGTCAGACTTTAGGGAACGTTCTGATAGAAGCAAAAGAAGCAAATCATATAACTGTAATCAAGGAGGAAGCGTAAATGGGTATAGAATTATCAACTTTAGGAAGACATGTTTTAATTGAGTTTTACGGTTGTCCAAGTGAGATAATTGAAAATAATGCATTGATAGAAAGATTTATGAACGAGGCGGCGGACTACTCAGGAGCAACTATTGTTGAATCTGTTTTCCATCACTTTAATCCGTATGGAGTTTCAGGAGCGGTTATTATTGAAGAGTCACATTTGACAATTCATACATGGCCGGAATATGGATTTGCTTCTGTAGATGTATATACTTGCGGTGATTCAGTAAATCCATGGAAAGCTGCTGACTACTTATCTGAAAAACTGCATGCTACAAAGACGGAATCTTTTGAAATTCCGCGAGGTATGGCTGATAAAATCCGCCAATTTGCAGAACAAGAAATTGATCAAATTAAAGTGAAAATAGAATTAGAAGGTGTGAAATAATGGCTTGGTATACTGAACAATGGAGCAATGACTGTAAATTTTCAATTGCTTACGACAAAGAACTATATAGTGAAAAAACCCCATTTCAACAAATTGATTTTTATAAAGGCGAGGAATTCGGTACATTTTTCACTTTAGATGGCTTAATGATGGTTAATGAGAAGGACGAATTCGTATACCATGACATGATTGTACATCCTGCATTTGCAACAAATCCTTCAATTAAAAAAGTATTAATTATTGGTGGGGGAGATGGCGGAACAGCGCGTGAAGTGTTGCGTTATCCAACAGTTGAAGAAGTAGTAATGGTGGAAATTGATGAGCGTGTTTTCCGCTTATGTCAAGAATTCTTACCAGTAACTGCTAATGGGGTTGAAGAGGATAGCCGTATGAAGTTACTTTTTGATGACGGTTTGGCATATGTGAAAAATGCACCTGATCAATCCTTTGACTTAATTCTTGTGGACTCTACAGATCCGATTTCAGTTGGTGAAGGACTATTTACGACAGAATTTTATAAAGAATGCTATCGCGTTTTAAATGAAAATGGTATTTTAATAAACCAACATGAATCACCTTACTTTGCAGAATATGCTGCTAATATGAAAAAAGCACATAGAAAGATTAAAGACATATTCCCGATTACTCATGTTTATCAATATCATATGCCAACATATCCTTCAGGTCATTGGCTATTTGGTTTTGCATCTAAAACCTTTGATCCTCTAAAAGACTTGAATGCTGAAGCTTGGGAAAAGTTTGGTCTGAAAACTAAATACTATAATACGAATTTACATGCTGGAGCATTTGGTTTACCGAGTTACGTAAAGGAGGCTCTACAGCGTGGTGAATAAAGCTTTAAATATGAGCACTTTTATAGGGTGTGAGAAATCTTATAATGAAGCAGAAACGGTATTGTTTGGTGTTCCATTTGATGGCACAACTAGTTTTCGACCAGGTACACGTTTTGCTATGCAAGCGATTAGAAATGACTCGTTTGGATTAGAAAGCTATTCACCTTATTTAGATAAAGATCTTGAAGATGCTGCAATTTTTGATGGTGGCGATTTGGATTTACCTTTTGGCAATACTTCTAAAGTGTTAGATCAAATTTTTGACTACTGCCAAGAAGTTTTGAAAGATGGCAAGAAGTTTTTAATGGTAGGCGGCGAGCATCTCGTTAGTTTGCCTACTATTAAAGCGGCGTACGAAAAAAATCCAAATTTGCACCTAATCCATATCGATGCTCATACTGACTTACGTGAAGATTACTTAGGTGAAAAACTGTCTCATGCATCTGTTATTAGGCGTTGTCATGAATTTCTTGGAGATGGCCGAATTTTCCAATTCGGAATCCGCTCAGGACTAAGAGAAGAGTTTGAATGGGCTAAGGAGCATACGTATCTAGAGCGTTTTTCTCTTGAAACACTAAAAGAGAAGTTAGCTGAACTGCAAGATGTTCCAGTCTATATCACAATTGATTTAGATGTACTTGACCCAGGCGTTTTTCCTGGAACAGGGACACCAGAGCCAGGTGGAATAACGTACCGTGAATTATTGGATGCGATAAAACAATTTCAGACACTAAATAACATTGTAGCTGCGGATGTTGTAGAGCTATCACCACCATATGATCCATCTGGAGCTTCTACTGCAATGGCTTGTAAGACAATTAGAGAACTTTTATTGACGCTAGATAAATAGAAAGTAAGTATGAAAAAACTTAAGAGAAGCAAAATGTTACATGTATTTTTACCTATAACTTTGTGAGTGTAACATAGAAATACTAAATAAATAGAATGAATCCATTTTGACTTTTTTCAAAATGGATTCATTTTTCTTTATATAAGGATCAGTTATACAATAATGTTGATATTTATAAAAAGTATAGGACCCCTATTGAAGTACTTATTCTAAGTTCCGAGTGATATCCTATAAAAAAGGTGGTTCATAGGTCTATTAAAATACCTATGAGCCACCTTCAGTAATATTCTCGCCTATTTAGTGAGTTTCTTCTATTTAGAAACGAATAATCAAAGTTAATTGGAGAATAGATATGTAAAAGATGTGAGATCCCACAAATTCACTTTTTTGATTTCTTTTTGTTCGGTATTTTTGCTAGATTAGCCTTTATGAAATTGATTCATATTATTACAATAATTTAGAATATAGTCCATACATTGTATTGTTTCATTTATGCGTTGTTTCTTAGAATTATAGTAACGTATGTTTTGTCCTTCTCGAATACTTATCGCTTCTTTGATAATCATATGCCATTTTTCTGGCATATGATTGATTGCATACTTACCAGCGTCTACTTTTGAAATAATTTCATGCTCTTTAAGTGTATAGAATTGACGTAACATTCCGGTAATTGACCATTGTATTTCCGAATCCACTAGTTTACTGGGCAGTAGATGTACTATTCTTTTGTATTTATTAATTGTTTTTATCCGATTTAACCAATAGGTATTCATATTGGTTAAAATGTAATCAGACAGAATACTTTCATTTACATCAAAGTGAAATGAAGTTATTTCCGGACCAATAATGCTGATTCCTTTGTCTTTCAGAATCCACCAAGTAATCGGATTAATAGCATGATTACTCCAATCAATCTTGCCTTCGTTTACATATAAACATTCCCTTGTTTCAGTCTGCTTTTTACCTATGTCTTCCCAAAGAAGGTAGCATCCATCCATGTCCGTTTTTTTATATTTAACTTTTAATTCTCGATGAATTTTAGATAATATTTTCAACTCTACTTCAGATAAATGGCGCTTTAAAATTGCAATGAAATCAATATCACTAGAGTCATTAATATAAGCATTAAGGGCTATAGAACCGTGTAAATATAATCCTTCTAGGGTATTGGGAATTCGTTCATGAAACAAGGTAATATACTCACTTAGAATATCTTGGATTGGTATAGGGATTTTTGAATCCATAATATCGCTCCTTTCAATTAGATTGTAACCAAAAATTAACTTTTATGTAAAGTCTGATGTGGTGAAGTTAATATAAACAATGAGGTTTCTACCCTATGCATACGGCGGAATTATTACTTATAATTATATATTTGGTAATATTTAGATAAATGTGATATCCTAATTATTAAATTAATTCTTCTATTTGGGAGGTGAATATGGAAGATCTTGATGCGTTTTGGAATAATATTCTACGAGGTGAGTACAATGGAATGGATTTTACAGTCTGATCGACTTAGATATAGAAAAATTACAAAAGCTGATTTTAATAATTTAAGTGTTTTTTTGCAGGATATTGAAGTTATGTACGCATGGGACCATGCATTTTCAGATGAAGAAGTGTATGAATGGATAGAAAAAAATTTAATTCGATATGATCAAGATGGCTTTAGTTATTTTGCAGCAATAGAAAAAGAGACTGGGAAGTTCATAGGTGTAATTGGACCGATGATAGATTCTATTGAGGGTGTTTCCTATATTGAGATTGCCTATATTCTTGATAAAGCATTTTGGGGCAAGGGTTATGCAGTAGAAGGTGCGGAGGCTAGTATGAATTATGCGTTTAATGAATTAAATGCAGAAAAAGTTATCGCACAAATTAGACCGGATAATTTGGCTTCGAGTAAAGTTGCTGAAAAAATCGGCATGGAACTTGAAGGGGAATATATGAAGTACTATCGTGGCAGAGACATTCTTCATTTAATTTACAGTAGATCACATTCTAAATTAACAACTAATAAAGTTTGATAAAAATCACCTCTTTAGTTTTTCTTAGAGGTGATTTTTAATTGGATCAGATTTGCATCGTTAGTTGAAGAAAGTATCACTAAGCCTAATTACTATTCTCTTTCATTAGATGAACAATGCATTGATTTATTCTCAAATACTATTTGAAGCAACCAACAGTAAGTCTTTTTATAATCTTTTGTTTTGCCTTAAACGGGAGCTTTAGTAGAAAATCGTTCAGGTGTTCAGATGGCTCTTTTTGCCTCTTACAACTATAGAAGCAGACAAATAGGGATGGACTTCGAAGTAGTTAATAATAAGTAACGGGCAGTTCGTGTGTTTTGTTTAGAATAGGATTATGATTTATGTATTAAGTTAAATAATAGTACATTTTCATTTATAGGGGGATAGAATGGGGGAAACAAATAGTAAATCTATTGCATCACTCACACTTGGGGTATTATCCATTTTCATACCTTTTGTTGTATTAATCCTTGGTATTATTGGAATTGTTTTATCATCTAAAAGTATGATAGAGATTGACTATTCAAATGAAAAAGGGAAAGGTTTGGCTATTTCAGGTAAGGTTTGTAGTATCGTAGGAATCTGTATTCAGATTCTTCTAGTTTTACTTATGGTTATATCAATTGCAACATTTTCACTATTAACAAATGAGGGGAATTATTAAGAAACTTTAATGGTTTATTTTTTGGGGGGCGATGTTTTAAAGCAATGTTGAAATTAAATAACTTTTAAGGAAAGCCATTTTGACTTCCCTTAATTCGCTTTTAAAGAAATTTATACATCAATCATTTTTTAACGTAAATATGTTTTTTCAGCCATTGTCTGAAATACTGCAACTGTTCTTCAGAATGGAAATAGTGTTCTCCATTCTCCATTACTTGCAAATTACAGTTAAAACATTTATTAAATTCAGATACAACGTCAAACTCACATAAGTTATCTTCTGAACCATAGAGAATTGAAGTTGGATTATTCCAAGCAACAATAGGATGTTCTTTCACATAACAGTAGTAATCCCAATAGAGAGTTTGTCCAATAGGTGTAGAAATTTCTTTCTCTATTTTTAGTCTACTCTCACTTACGTTAAACCATGTCATCATATTATTTATGATACGTTCCATATTTACCACAGGAGAGAGAAACAAACACTGCTTCAACGGCTCATGCCTATATTCTAATAGGCTAAAATATGCTCCCATGCTACAAGCAAAAATGCTTATATTATTTGATAACGATTTTGCATAGGTCATAATTGTATTAAGGTCCTGAACACAGTTTTGAACTTTGCAAAGATAAGTATCATCCTTACGGTCACCATGTTGAGGTAAATCAAAACTAAGCACTTGATAACCTACTGCTGTTGCTTCTTCTGCAAATACAATAATCGAGTCATCTGCCTTATTAGACATGTTACCATGTACCACCACAAATAACTTATCTGATTTGTCACCCCACAAAATTGCTGGAATGTTTTCTATTTTAAAATTGTTTTTTATCATTACAATTTATCCTCCATGAAATATAAATAAATCGTCATTCTAAATATTGTATATACCTAAATAAATATAAGCATGGGCTATATGGGCAGATTTTTCCCTTGGTAAATCTAAATTCCCTGATAGTTTTTGAATATCTGAAATCAAAGAATTGACACTTGCTATAATAATACCTCCAAATCTGACGCTGAGTTTCCGTCTAGGGTAGTTCACGCTAATAATTATTTGGTAATCCGTTGTCTATGGGTAAGTCAAACTGGCAAAGGATACGGAACTAAACTGATAATGCCTTCAAGATGCAAAAAGCCATTCTAGGCGAGGTGTAGTAGTAGTTATAAATCCTGAAACCTCTTAGACACCAAGTGAGGATATCTTTTTAAAGAATCATTTTAAATTGGTAGATACAGCGCATTTTAATGTTGAATTACTTGTTTATCAGTTTGCGATATAAATATGTGATTGAGAAGGATTGTACTTAAATTAAATAGCTGCGTTAGTTCCAGAAGGTTTAATAAAACTTTTTTTGTGAAAATCATAATAAATAACTAGCCATCGTTTTGATCAATCTTTGTTCAAAACGATGGCTTTTTGTTTTTAGATAAATATGCTTTAGAACATGGTTTTATCAACTTCTATTCTAAAGTAACAAGGTTTTTTTCTATGAAAAATGCCTCAATACGATGTTGTTATTGTATTTTACGTGCAAAAACGGGTGGACGTTTCTCAACAAATGCTCGAACGCCCTCAGGGAAATCAGTTGCGTCAACAAATGGTGTTGATCCTTTCCATAAAACCGGTGCTGAATCAATGCATTCTTGTACGGACTGTTTGACTGCAAGTAGTGAAGCAGGAGACATTGAACCAACTAATTTACCCATACGAATCGCATAACGATCTAAGTCTTTTTCGGCAACTAAGTAGTTCAGCATACCAACGCGAAATGCTTCTTCCGCTTTTAACATACGCCCTGTAAAAACTAAATCTTTCGTCATACTTGGCCCGATTAAGTTGACAAGGCGTTGTGCAAATTTGTTGTTTAGTGTGATGCCTAATTTGCCAACAGGTATGCCTAGTTTCGCTTTGCCGGAACCGATTCGAATATCACAGGCAAGGGCTAATTCGAGACCAGCACCCATTGCTGGTCCGTTGATTACAGCGATTGTTGGAATAGGTAAACGTTCGATTGTAGAAATTGTTTTTTTCCATATGAATAAATGCTTCCTCTGCTTTTTCAAGAGAAATCGAATTAAATTCTTTAATATCAGATCCAGCAGTGAATTGTTCACCATGTCCTCTTATAATAAGTACTTTGTTTTTTTGATTTTCCAATGTTTGCAGCGCAATTTTACGAAGTTGATCCCACATATTGGCTGTCAATGCGTTTTTTGCTTGTGGGCGGTGAATGGTAATAATCGCAATACCGGCTGTTTCTTGATAAACGATTTTTGCATCCTCTGCCTCAAGTCGTGTAGTAATAACCTTCATTTGTATCCCCCTAAAACAATGCTTCCTTCTATTATAGTACAGATCAAAGCTGTTATAGTCAAAAAACTATAGTTACATGAAAATATGATTTAAATGTGAAAATCATAACGAATTATAGTGAAAACTTTGGTGTATTGTAAAAACATATGATATTCATATAATAAAAATCGTCTTATTTGCAACTAATCAAATAAGACGACCACGATTACTTTTTCGGTATTGATAAAAAGGCAATGATTGAAAATAGTGTGCTAGATAATATGATGATGCCCATTGGCCAAGCATTCATTTCACCAGCGATTCCAACTAATGGGGAAACAATGGCACCACCGATAAATGGTAATAAACCAAGTAAAGCAGAGGCACTACCGGCATTATTACCTTGCTTTTGCATACTAAGTGAGAAGGCGGTTGTTGAAACAATCCCTACTGTCGATACGATGATAAATAATGCAATAAGAATAAATATTAGGGGTAATTTAAATGCAATGACAGTTATTAATAGTAGACTTCCTGTAAAAGCAATTAAGATTCCAGAAAGAAGCAATTTAATTTCAGCTACTGTTTCTGACAATTTACCTGTCATTTGAGAAGCGAAGATAATACCTATACCGTTCAATCCGAAAAACAGTGAAAAAGCTTGTGGTGAAACACCGTAAATCTTTTGCAAAACAAAGGGAGATCCTGCTATGTATGCAAACATGGCTGTCAAAATAAATGCTTGTGTAAGTGCTAAACCGATAAATGATCGATCTTTTACTAAACCTCCGAAAGTTTTGACGGTCGCAAAAACACCACCTGTTGCTCTACGTTCTACTGGTAATGTTTCCGGTAAGATAAAAATCACGCTTATTAACATTAATACACCGATGACTGCTAATACGATGAAGACGATTGGCCACGGAGCAAATTTCAACACCATGCCACCAAAGATAGGGGCTAGAATTGGTGCAGCACCATTAACTAGAGAAAGTAAAGCAACGAACTTTGTTAAATCTTTCCCTTCATACATATCTCGTGCTGAAGCTCTAGCGATAACAATGCCAGCCGCTCCTGAGAAACCTTGTACAAAGCGTAAACCAATTAGCATCCAAATACTACTGCTAAAGGCACAAAGTAAAGAGGCAACAGAATAAATGATTAATGTAGACAGTAATGGTTTTCTACGTCCCTTAATATCACTTAATGGTCCGAAAATCAGTTGGCCAAAAGCGAGTCCTAATAAACAAGCAGTTAAACTTAATTGTGCAAATGAAGTTGTTGTACCTAAATCAGTTGCAACTGTTGGTAAAGAGGGCAAATACATGTCCATTGAAAGTGGACCAAATGCTGTTAAAGATCCTAAAATGAGAACAATCCACGTTTTTGAAATTGCGCCCTCATTTTGTGTTGTTTTATTCATACTACATCTCCTTCTAAAATACTACGCAAATACTAGTCTACATGAGAAGTATGAAAAGTGTCTAACTTGTATTAAAAAAGAATAACCTTTCTTACAAATAAAGTATTTTCGTGATAGAATAATAATTGATTATTTACGTCTCATCAATCGTTAGAGTTGTTGAGCTGAGCAGAGTAGAGGAGGAACACCTTTTGAATTCAAGTAAAGGACAGTGGTCGACGAAGTTAGGCTTCATATTATCGTCGGCTGGAGCAGCGATTGGGCTAGGTGCCATTTGGAAAATGCCGTACGTAACGGGGCAAAGTGGAGGGGGAGCCTTCTTTTTATTATTTGTCATTTTTACGCTATTGATCGGTTTACCGATGTTAATTTCAGAATTCATCATTGGTCGCGGATCTGGTGCAGAAGCGATCTCAGCATATAAAAAACTAGCACCAAAAAGTACGTGGGTTTGGATTGGTCGACTTGGCGTAGCAGGATGCTTTTTATTACTTTCTTTTTACAGTGTAGTAGGGGGCTGGATATTAATATATAGTGGTAAGTCAGTTGTTGGAAATGTCATTCAAAGTGGAACCACGCCTGACAAGTTGTTTGGCATGATTACAGGGACACCTTGGATTACATTAGTTGGACTAGCACTTTTCACATTGATTAATGTTCTTATTATTTCCTTAGGGGTACAAAATGGTATTGAAAAAGCAAATAAATATATGATGCCTTTACTATTTGTATTCTTCTTCATACTTGTCATTCGTGCATTATCACTTGACGGAGCGATGGAAGGGGTAAAATTCTTTTTAGCGCCTGATTTTTCAAAAATTACTGGCAAGGCCGTATTATATGCGCTGGGACAGTCGTTCTTCGCATTAGCTGTTGGTTTTTCGTGTATGGTGACGTATAGTTCGTATTTGAAAAAAGATGAGAGTTTACCTAATTCAGCAGGGTCCGTTGTACTAATGAATATTTTCGTGTCATTACTTGCAGGGCTTGCTATTTTTCCAGTAGTTTTTGCATTTGGTTATGAACCTGCTGAAGGACCTGGTCTATTATTTATGGTATTGCCTTCGGTATTTAGCCAAATGCCTTTTGGTGAACTATTTTTAGCTATTTTCTTATTACTATTCTTATTCGCTACACTTACTTCGTCATTTAGTTTATATGAAATTATTGTAGCAGCTTTAGTAGAAAAATGGCAGAATGCAAGAAGAAATATTGCATTTGCTTTAGGGGTGGTCGTGTTTATAGCGTCTATTCCAGCTGCTTTATCATCTAGCAGTTTGATTGATTTTACGATATTTGGTAAGAGTATTTTCGATGCAACAGATTATTTAGTAAGTAATATTATGCTTCCTTTAGGAAACTTACTAATCGCCATATTCATCATGCATAAAGTAAAGAAATCGTTTGTGAAAGATGAATTTATGCAAGGTGGAAAGTTATCGCCTATGTATTTTAAAACGTGGAAAATCTTAATGACATTTGTAGTGCCAATCGTTATTACCATTGTTTTTATCTATTCTATAACACAATATTAAGCGTACCCAAAAAACCTAGGCCATTGAAATTTGGCTTAGGTTTTTTATATAAAGAAATTGAGTAAACCTAATATTTAAAATAGGTTTACAAAGAGGGGCGGAAGTTATATTATCATAGTTGTGTACAATAATCACTTTTATTTACCTTGTTTTACACAATTCTTTATAGCGCTCTGAATTTATTTACATTGTCGGTAGTGTGAGTAAAGTACATAATTTTAAAATAATGGAGATGAGAGAAATGAATACAAAAGAAATGGTATTGGCAGCACTTTTTGCAGCAATAATTGCGGTCCTTGGACTTATTCCTCCGATTACATTGTCATTTATTCCTGTACCTATTACTGCACAAACATTAGGAGTTATGCTAGCAGGGTGCTTTTTAGGAAGAAAAGTTGGAAGCATAAGCATAATTGTCTTTATAGTAATAGTTGCATTAGGCGCACCTCTTTTATCAGGTGGTCGTGGGGGTATTCCAGTCTTTATGAGTCCTACAGTTGGCTATTTAATGAGTTGGCCAATCGCCGTTTTTACGATCGGCTCTTTAACAGAAAAATTCTGGAAGAATATGAAGATGTGGAAGCTGATTATAGTGAACTTTGTAGGTGGGGTATTACTTATTAATCTAATCGGAGCGCCAATTATGGCAATTATTACAGGCACATCTATTTGGGCAGGTATCACAGGAGCCGCTATGTTTTTGCCAGGTGATATGATTAAAGCGGTTATAGCTGCAATAGTTGCTATACAGCTTAAATCAATCAGTCCGATTAAAGCAAAAGTTTTGGAGCACGGAAATACGATATAGTAAAATGGAGAAATAGTATTGGGAGATATATTTATCAATATAACCAGTTCTAAAGCTATTATTTATTCGTGGAGGAGTGTACTATTCTCCTCCTATTTTCCAAAAAATTAGAAGTGTTAAAGGCGTGATAATTCTATGGATATTGTTGATCAAATAAGAAACTATGCACAAATAACTCCAGATAAAATAGCTATTCAATCTCTTGAGACGTCTATTACATATAAAGAGCTTATAGTATGTATCCATAAGGTTGCGAATGGACTTTCAAATTTAAACATAGAAAACTCTAGCAAAGTGGCTATTTACATGCGAAACAAAGTAGAATTCTTAGAGGTTTTTTTAGGAGCAATTGCTGCTGGCTGCATACCTGTTCCAATGGATCCAAAATGGAGTGACAAGGAGATTAGTTATGTCTTAAGCATTTGCAAACCGGCTGTCCTTTTTATAGACGAAGAATTTAAGGGGATTAAACTAAATAATAATTGTTCTGTTTTTGTTATTGGAGATAATTATTCTGAATGGAAGCAGCAATCTCCGCAAAGTATGCCTATTATTCATCATCAATCATCGACACTATTTATAGGATTTACATCAGGCACAACAGGAAATCCAAAAGGTTTCATGCGGTCACATCACTCCTGGATTGAAAGCTTTCATGCAACTAACGATGCATTCCAAATGCTTCAAACAGACCAGGTAATTGCACCAGGTCCGCTCGTACATTCTATGGCACTTTTTGCTGCGATTAACACGTTATTTATAGGGGCTACCTTTAATTTAATTGATAAATTTTCTCCTGAGAAAGTAGTACAGGTATTACAAAAAGTTGACAATGCCATGCTCTATGTCGTTCCAACAATGATAGAAGGAATACTGTCCTATATCAAAAAGAATAATTTTGATTTTTTTGCACCTAAATCGATAATTTCTTCTGGGGCAAAATGGTCGGTGGAATCGAAAATAGAAACAAAGGAAGTATTCAAAAATAGCTCTATTTTTGAATTTTATGGATCATCAGAAGCAAGTTATATTGCATTTTTAACTGAAACTGAACAAATGACTAAACCTCAATCTGTAGGGAAACCATTTTCAAAAGTGAAAATTTCAATTCGCTGTGATGACGGTTCTGAAGTAGAAAATGGGGGGATTGGTCAATTATTTGTATCAAGTGAAATGATATTTGAAGGCTATTTTGATAACAAAATAGAAACGGATAAAGTATTGCAAAACGGCTGGTTAGCACTAGGAGATTATGCCTCAATGGATGAGGAAGGTTATTTATACATTGTAGGTCGAACAAAAAATAGGATGATTACTGGTGGATTAAATGTCTTTCCAGAAGAAATTGAAACCATTCTTCAATCCTTAGATGAAGTTGCTGAAGTAATGGTATTTGGTGAACCGGATACCTATTGGGGAGAAAAAATTGTTGCAATTATACAGTGGGTGGCAGGTAAAGAGATGACTGTTTTACAAGTTAAAGATTATTGTCGGAAACATTTAGCAACATACAAAATACCTCAAAGTATTATGTCAGTGGAACAATTTACTTTTACAAGTAGTGGGAAAATTGCGAGAGATAAGATGAAAAAGCGAATAATGGAGGAAGTTGAACGATGAGTGATGCTTTTATCGTACTTGCTAAACGTAGTCCAATTGGCAAACTTGGAGGTATTTTAAAAGATATCGAACCAGAGGATTTATTAGCGCAAGTTATTCAACAGATAGTCAGTGAAGTTAATTTGCCAATACAGTCCATTGATGATGTAATAATGGGAAATACAGTTGGACCGGGTGGGAATATTGCTAGACTGGCTTTACTAACAGCGGGGCTCCCAGTTGAAATTCCTGGTGTGACAGTGGACCGTCAATGTGGATCAGGATTAGAAGCAATAAATATGGCTGCACGTCTTATCCAAAGTGGTGCTGGGCATATCTATTTGGCAGGGGGTGTTGAAAGTGTCAGTAGAGCGCCTTGGCGTATGAAGAAACCTTCATCACTCTTTAATAATAGTGCTCCAGAAATGTATATGCGTTCAAAATTTTCACCTGATACAATCGGTGATCCTGATATGGGTATCGCTGCAGAAAATGTAGCGGAGAAATATAAAATTTCACGTGAAGAACAGGACGTTTATGCATATGCAAGTCATCAAAAGGCAATTGCGACTGATTTTTCAACCGAAATTGTGCCGATAACATACAATTCAGGAAAAGAAATAATCACAGTCTTTGAAGATGAATGTCCACGAAAGACAACAAATTTAGAGAAACTTTCTGAGTTGAAACCGATTTTCAAAGAAGACGGGGTTGTTACCGCAGGAAATGCATGTCCGATAAATGATGGTGTAGCTGTTGTGTTAGTTATGTCAGGTGAAAAATGCACTGAACTTGGCATAAAGCCTATTATGAAATTTGTAGATGCAGTAGCAGTCGGTGTGGACCCTAACTTTTTAGGTATCGGCCCAGTTCCAGCTGTTGAGAAATTATTAGATAGAAATGAATTACAAATTAATGATATTGAACGAGTGGAATTTAATGAAGCATTTGCATCACAAGTACTCGCCTCACTAAAATGTTTAGATATTCCACAATCTAAAGTAAACGTAGGGGGAGGGGCCATTGCATTAGGTCATCCGTATGGTGCTTCCGGAGCAATTCTAGTTACTCGTTTATGTACGCAAATGCAGCATCAGCCATTTGAAAAAGCAATTGCTACTTTAGGTATAGGTGGAGGATTGGGACTTGCTACACTTTTTGAAGGAGTTAGTTCATCATGCATTTTGAATTAGGGATGGAAACAGATTTTTTTTATGTAAAAGTTGAGTCTCAAGATATACAAGATTTTGCGGAAAGTATAAAAAGTAAGAATCTACGTCATTTCCAGAGGGAAGCTGCCAACAAAGCAGGATTTTCAAATCTTGTTGCTCCTCCTACATTCCCTATCTTATTTTGGCGATATACGAAGCTTGATTGGTTAGAGGATTTAGAAGTGCCATTAATTCACGGAGAACAAAAGTTCACATATATAAAGCCTATAATTGCAGGAGATACATATAAATGCAAAATTGTATTGAAAGATATTAAGAAAAAACAAGGTTCTACAGGTGTGCTTTGGATTTTACAACATGTACTAGAAGGCTATCAAGATGAGTTACTATCTTTCACATCAGAAACAAATTTAATATTACGTAGACTTGATGAAAATGAGGTGAAGTAATTGATTTCATTCACTATAGGTGATTTCGTGTGTACGAATGAGAACGTGATTATTGGAGCACAAGATGTAGAAAGATATGCCGAGATTTCAAAAGACTATAACCCTATTCATTTAGATTTTCATAGTGCTGTAGAAGCTGGATTTGAACGTGAAATTGTACATGGCATGTTAGTTATGGGGATCGCGGAGAGCAGACTGGCAGAGATATTTCCAACAAGTGTTGTTAATTACTATGATACAAAATTTGTTCAGCCCGTATTAGTCGGTGAAGTACTAACATTCTCATATGTAGTAGTTGATAACGAAGTAGATACGGTGACTATTGAAATAAAGGCTATGAAACATAATAATCAGATAGCTGTAATGGGTGTTATTCAATTAACTAATACAGGTAGGTGAGAGAGTGCTGACAGAAAAAGTAGCATTAATAACGGGTTCTACGAGAGGTATTGGTAAAAGTATCGCATTGCAGATGGCAAAAGAAGGTGCTTTAGTTGCTATAAATGGTACAAATGCTATCCAAGTACAAACTGTTGTAGATGAGATTCATTTAGATGGAGGACAAGCTATTGGTATTTGTGAAAGTGTTGCTACTATAGCAGGTGCTGAAAAAATAGTTCACAAGGTCTTAGCACATTTTGGTAAGATAGATATCCTCGTTAATAATGCAGGTATTACAAGAGATCAATTACTTGTGAAAATGTCAGATCAGTCATGGCAAGAAGTGATAGATGTACATTTGACAGGAACTTTTGCTTGTACAAGAGTAGTAGCAGAGCATATGAAGGCTCGTAACGAAGGTGGTTGCATTATTAATATGACGTCAACTGCAGGTTTAGTAGGAACAGTTGGTCAAGTTAATTATAGTGCTGCGAAAGCGGGAATATTAGGGCTTACATGGACTTTGGCAGAAGAACTAAAGCGTTATGGTATTCGCGTCAATGCAATAGCACCTGCTGCTTTAACCGATATGACAAAACCAGTCATTGAACGTATTCAAGCAAAATGTAAGGTAGAAGGTAAAGCTTTCCCTGATTATTGGAAAATTGGCTCACCAGATGATGTAGCAAAAGTTGTCGTTTTATTGGCTAATAGTAGTACAATATCCGGCCAAGTTTTATCGGTAAATGGCTCTAAAATGGGCATTTGGGAAAAACCTTCACATACAGAGCTTACGTTGGAAGAGATGCAAGGTTTATTTAGTAGAGAATATAGATAAAAGAAGGTGCAGAATTTGCTTACTTTTGACAACGTATCGTTTACATACGGACAGCATACGGTATTGAAAAATATATCGCTACAAATAAATGAAGGTGAATATGTAACGATTGTTGGCCCAAATGGTTCAGGAAAATCGACGATGTCAAAATTGATGAACGGACTTATACAGCCACAACTTGGACATGTTTTTGTAGATAAGCTAGACACTCAAAACCCTAAAAACTTAAAGAGAATTCGCCAACTAATTGGTTTGGTTTTCCAAAATCCAGAAGATCAATTTATAACGACGACCGTTTTTGATGAAGTCATTTTCGGTTTAGAAAATATTTCAGTTGAGCCCAATAAAATGCAATCCATTGTAGAAGAAGCATTATTAAAGGTTAATATGCTTTCTTTTAAAGATTATGAGCCGCATAGACTCTCAGGAGGGCAGAAACAACGTGTTACAATTGCTGCAATTTTAGCGATGAAGCCAAAATATATCGTATTTGATGAATCAACCGCAATGTTAGATCCTATGGGTAGAAGGGATATCACCAATTTGATGCAGCAGCTACATAACGAAGGTTTCACTATTATTCATATAACTCACCATATGGAAGAAGCGCTTAAAGCAACTAGAGTAGTTGTTTTAAATGAGGGTGTTATAGTCGCCGAAGGAGCGCCCACAGCTATTTTTCATAACAATAGTGTAATAGAAAGTAATGAATTGGATTTGCCACTTGCTTTGAAACTAAAAGAACGTTTAAGTACTTCGAATATCGAAGTTCCAAATCAGTTAATGACTTTAGAAGAGGTAGTTGATTATTTATGGACATCAGATTAGAAAGTGCCTCTTACCAGTATCCAAGTTTGTCAAATGATAGCAAGGAGAGCTTGCAAAACATAACTATGACGATTGAAACAGGAAAATGGGTGTCCGTAATAGGGCATACAGGTTCTGGAAAATCTACTGTAATAAAACTACTAAAAGGATTAATAGCACCGACTTCTGGACAATTATTAATCAATGGGAATGTCAATGAACTTTCTAGAAAGGGTAATGCAAAAATTATTCTAGGCATTGGATTTGTATTTCAGTATCCTGAACATCAGTTATTTGAAACAACCGTCTTGAAAGACTTAGCTTTTGGTCCGAAAAATGAAGGTGTAAAAAAAGAGGAAATCCTTAAAAGAGCTAAAGATATCATTAACCAAGTTGGTTTATCTGAAGCGTATTTTGACAAAGCACCACTTGAATTGAGTGGTGGTGAAAAAAGACGCGTGGCGATTGCAACAGTACTAATGATGAATCCCGAAGTCCTTATTTTGGATGAGCCAACTGCCGGACTAGATCCACAAGGAAGTAAACTCATTTTACAATTAGTTCATGATTGGCAAAAAGCTGGAGGTGGACAGCGTACCGTCATCGTCGTAACACATCAAATGAATGAAGTTGCTGAGTATTCACAAGAAGTACTCGTAATGAACGAAGGAGAGATGATTTTTCAAAAGAATCCTATAGCATTATTTTTAGAGCATGGACATGAGCTACAGGCATTTGGTTTAGATGTTCCGGATACTGTGAAACTTTTACAATTAATAGAAAAGCGTTATGAGAAACGAATTGAAGTTGAATCATTGCAAGAAGAAGTTGTTCTGCAAAAAGTTGTAGAATTTTTCACGGAGCAAGGGGATGAGATTGTATGATTGAAAAGGTGTTAATCGGACAGTTTGTTGAGACATCATCTATTTTCCATCGTTTAGATCCACGCTCAAAATTATTCAGTTTATTTTGTATCGTGATCGCATTCTTTTTAATCGATAATGCAGTAGGTTATATACTCGCGAGCTTCATTGTTGTTGGCTGTATTACGATATCAAAAATCCCATGGCATTTTTTCTTAAAAGGCTTAAAACCCATTTTATATATTCTAGTATTTACGATTGTTTATCATATTTTTTTTACAAAGGGTGAGAACTTGCTATTTCACTACGGCATTTTTTCTATATCAATAGAAGGAATTGTTGCTGGAGGCCGGATAGTGATGCGTGTGATTTTACTTGTATTAATCACCTCATTACTTACCTTATCAACAAAGCCACTGGATTTAGCATATGGGTTTGAAGTACTTTGTAAACCATTGAAGCGTCTGCACTTCCCAGTCGAGCAATTTTCTTTAATGATAGCCATTACATTACGTTTTATACCGACAATTGTAATGGAACTAGAAAAAATTACAGAAGCGCAAAAAGCAAGAGGCGTCAATTTTGAAGACAAATCATTTTTTAAAAAGATATTTAGCTATATACCCATTATCGTCCCGCTATTATTTACCTCCATTCAAAGAGCAGAGAATTTAGCAAATGCCATAGATGCTAGAGCTTATGGTGATGGAAGTGGTCGTACACGATATAAGGTATTGCGTTTTGAGAACCGAGACTATTTAGCAATTTGTGTAGGTCTTTTATTAATTGGCATTTTTTTATTACTAAGAATGGTGGGAGGTTAGAAAGTGAACGTTTATGGATTAGTAGTTGATGATCAAACGCGCTGTCTGCATTACCATACGGAAAAGGATATTGTCGCTTTGAAATTTAAATGCTGTAATAAGTACTATCCGTGTTTTGAATGTCATGCTGCCTGTGAACTTCATGAGCCAGAAGTTTGGTCTAAGAATGAAGGGGATGAACTAGCAGTTCTTTGCGGTATTTGCAACAAAGAGCATACGATTGAGGAGTATATTGGTACGAATCAATGTTTACAATGTGGCTCAACGTTTAACGAGCGGTGTGAAGGTCATTATCATTTATATTTTGATATTTAGAAGTTATATCAAAATCATTTTCGATGAAGAACAAAAGGTGTATCCCTTGGTCGATAACCGACATAAGAGATCGCTTTTTTTTGTTTCTGTTGAAGTATTTGAACTATTAAATATTAGTTATTTAAAATTTGTTTTGTAAATACCTCGCTGGTCTAATTGGTTTTTAAGGAGATACTATTTGTATTAGATTTTGTTGTTTCAATAATGACGAATTGGGAATTTATGTTACAATCGTGAAGTAATGTACTTGAAATGATAAATAAAAGGGGAGTTCATATGAAATTTACAAAAACTTTATTTTTTTCATTGGCAATGATTTTATTTGTTATTACAGGGTGTTCTAATGGAAAAGTAGACGAAGGAGAAAAGATAGAAGTTGATAAGCGTGTTGGTAATGAAAATAAATATGAAGAATTTAAAGAAGTTACTGATAATAAGCAAGTTCAAAAGGTGAAAGATATATTAGATAAGGTTGATTGGATAAACGCCAAAGTAGATATGGAACACCCTGCTGACTACAATTTTGTGTTTCAATTTAAAAGTGATAAAATGTCAGCAAAAGCAGTGTTATATGAAATTTGGATAAGTACAAATAAAGATAAATTAGAGGTTGTGAGAGGTGAGAATCAGTATGTGCAACTAAACGTGGAGGATTCTATTGATTTATTTGAACTATTAACGGGTGGAAAGCTTTCTGATTTGTGATTGGATAATACGGATACGCTATTTTAATCAAACTTTATTCTAAATTTGCAAAAAGAGAGTGAGGAGTGTTATCTATTCTAAGGTGACCCCTAAAAGTTAGAAACGGTTATCTCATTAGGCAGTTAAGGTCTGAACTCGGTATTGAACCGGGCTCAGACCTTTTAGTTTTGCCTCAATTCGTTTGTGCTTAAATGTTTTCATGATTCGTTGTACTTTTTTATGATTTACTTACTTCCCACAATTCGCTAAGGATATATAATTAAATTATAAAAAAATTATTATTAGAATCCTCACTGGAATTGCTGTAGTTTTGCTTTAATAAAAAGGAACGTTTATTCTGTTTCGAGCTGCTATGATACAATAAATAGACAGTGTTTTCTGTGTGATATTTTACAATCACAACAATATCAATTGAATGTTAAAATAGATAATACGCTTAAAAGGAGGAATTTATATGAAGATATTTCATACAGCAGATTGGCATTTAGGTAAGCTTGTACAAGGGGTTTATATGACTGAGGATCAAGCTTTTATTTTACAACAATTTTTGGCGGATATTGATGATGAGAAGCCAGATGTCATAATTGTTGCCGGTGATTTATACGACAGAGCTGTACCTCCGACAGAAGCTGTTCGATTATTAGATGATATTTTCGAAGAGATTGTGTTAAAAAGACATATTCCACTCATTAGCATTGCAGGAAATCATGACAGCCCAGGTCGTTTACATTTCGGCAGTCAGTTAATGAAGGAAAGTGGTTTACATATAGTTGGGAATCTGGATGACAAGCTATCACCAGTTATTCTGAATGATGAGTTTGGAGAGGTACATTTTCACTTAATACCGTATGCAGATCCTTCACAAGTTCGATATGTATTTGGTGATGATTCAATTAAATCTCACCAATCTGCAATGAAACGTATAACCAATGAGCTGAAAGAGAATATGGATCTAGAGAAAAGACATGTTTTTGTAGGACATGCCTTTGTTACCTCCCACGGTCAAGAAGAGGAGAATACAAGTGAATCTGAGCGTCCTTTAGCCATCGGGGGTACAGAATGCATTGATGCAGCACTATTTGAGCCATTCCATTACACAGCACTTGGACATTTACACCAAGCTCATTTTGTATTAAATGAAACAATTCGGTATGCAGGTTCACCATTGAAATATTCAATTTCTGAGGAGAATCATAAAAAGGGTTACTTAATCGTGGACTTAGCAAAAGATGGACAAATAACAGTCGAGAAGAAATTATTGCAACCGCGTAGAGATATGCGAACTGTAGAAGATACGATTGATAATTTACTTAAGTCAGAGGTTAGTGAAGATTATATTTACGTCAAATTACTTGATGACACACCAATCATTTCGCCGATGGAGAAAATACGTACTGTCTTTCCGAATGCCATGCATGTGGAACGTAAAATGATTCATCAAAAGATCGATGGCACAGAGCAATTAACAACATCTCGTCAAAAGATGGATGACTTGACTCTTTTTGAGGCTTTCTATAAGGAGATAGTAGGTTTGGAAGTAGAAGACGAAACAAAACAGCTATTCCAAGAAGTGTTACAAGAAGGATTAGCGAAAGAACGAGAAGTAGGGAGTGATGTGAAATGAAGCCAATTCAACTGAAAATGACCGCCTTTGGTCCTTATAAAAAGACGGAAATAATCGACTTTCGTGAATTAGGCGAGCATCGCTTATTTGTTATTTCGGGTGCAACTGGGGCAGGTAAAACAACTATTTTTGATGGTATTAGTTTTGCTTTGTACGGTAGCGCAAGTGGTGAAGATCGTGCGGATATTAAAGAAATTCGCAGTGACTTTGCGGACGATGATACTCATACATCTGCTGAACTCATTTTTGAAATCCATAATCGTCAATACCGTGTACTTCGTCAATTGGCTCATCGTAAAAATGGTAATAAAACAGCGACTGGTGAATCATTTGAACTTGTCGAGATCCTTCCTACAGGAGAAAAACCGGTCGTTGAATCACAAAAAGTTGGAGAAATTAATAAAAAAATTGAAGACATTGTTGGTCTAACAAAAGATCAATTTAAACAAATTGTCATGCTGCCTCAAGGTGAGTTTCGTAAATTACTAACTTCTGAAACAGAAAACAAAGAGGCGATTTTACGAAAAATTTTCAAAACCGAACCTTATCGTCATATTACAGATCGGCTTAAAGTGAAAAAGGAAGAAGCAGACAAAGAGTTACAACAGGCGATAGCAGTCCGTAAATTGCATACTAGTAAAATTGCAAGTACCCTTCCTAAAAGAGAGTCAGCACTTTTCGAGTTACTAGATACAAACCAGTTCAATATGTATCAACTTGTGGATGCATTAAAGGTAGAAGTCGACTTTTATAATCATCAAATTACAGAAGACGAAGCTAATTATAAAGCTGTCGGTAAACAACTTGAAGACAAGCAACGTCAACAATTTGAAGCCGTTACGTTAAATCAAAAAATAGAGGCATTTAAAGAGAAAGAACAAAAGCTACTCGTTCTAAAACAGCAAGAGCCTCTGTTCATTGAAAAAGAACGTGAGCTAGCTGCTGCTGAAAAGGCTAGTCACATTATGCCAATTGAGCAATATTACCGTGTGGCAAAGCAAAAGGTTTTACAAAAAGAAACAACATTTGAAGATGCCAAAAATTCAGAACAAAAAATGAAGCTTCAACTAGAAGAGTTAACTGCTCAATTTGTTGCCGAACAACAAAAAGACAATGAGCGTAATGACAGTTTAAAAAGGCTAATGCAATTGCAATCTTTAGAACCTATATTCAAAGATTTAGAACAACAAAATCAGATAAAAAATCAATTACAACAAGAAGTTCAACAATTGCATGCAGTATTTACTAATCAAAGTCAACAACATGAAGAGCGAATGCTCGCACTTCAAGCAATAGAAGAACAATCTGCCACATTAGAAGAAAAAATACAACCTCTGGATGAACGAATTGATCAATTAGCCCAATTGAAAGACCGAGCAGGGGTCTATCATCAATGGTCTATACAACAAAAAAAGGTACAGGACTTAAAAGAGCAAGCTACTACAAAAGAGAAAGTGTATATTGAAGCGCAACAAAAGGCGAAGGCTGAACAAGATAAATGGGTTGCTAGCCAAGCGAGTATTCTCGCAGCGCAGTTAGTAGATGGTACCCCATGTCCAGTATGCGGTAGCACAGAACATGTAGCTAAGCATGAAGAAAAAGTGGAAGTAGTTAACGAACAGCAATTAGAACAAATTCGTAAATATGCTTCAAACTTAGAGCAACAATTCTTTGTGACGAATGGACAACTTCAGGCTGAAATGGAGACATTTTATACACTAGAAACAAATCTTCAAGAACTCAGCGTTACAGTAGATGAAGGACCGTCTTTAACAAGTCAATATAAAGAGTTATTTGCTAATGTTCAACAGTTAAAGAAAGAAAAAGAGCTATGGAATCAGTTAAAAGTGAAAACTAAATCTCAAAAACAAGCAGTAGACGAGTATCATCTACAACTACAACAATTGGAAAAGACGTATCAAACTCAACTGCAAGCACTAAATAATGCAACTGCAATTTATGAGGAAAAACGAAAATCAATACCGCAAGATATTACATCGCTACATCATTTATATCAATTAACAAATGAAGCGACTCAGCAAAGAGCTCAATTAGAGGAAAGCTGGGCACTCGCGCAAAAGCGTATGCAACAAGCAAATGAACAAAATACAACAGCACAAGCGAATTTACAACATGCGAAAACGGATTTAACAGAATCCTACAAGTTGCTTGAACAAGCACAAGAAGATTTTAAACAAGCTGTTGAAAATGCTGGATTTGAAAAAGGGAAAGACTATTTAGCAGCAAGAAGAGATGAGTCACAGTGTCAAAAACTAAAAAATGACTGTCAGCACTATAAAAACACAATTCATTCATTATCTACACAAATTGATGAAGAAAAAGAACATGTAACGGGCAAAGAATTAGTTAATCTTACTATATTGTCAGAGGCCGTAAGTGAGATGAAACAAACTTATGAATCTGCTTATGAACAATGGAATAACTCTAAAAAGTGTAGTCAAATTGCACATCAGCTGATAACTGATTTAACGGAAATTAGCAAAAATATAACTGAACTCGAAGCCTCATGTGGTCGAATTATCGGTCTTTTTGATTTACTACGGGGTCAAAATTCTATAAAAGTCTCGTTTGAACGCTATGTCCAAATCGAATATTTGGAGCAGATTATTCATGCTGCAAACGAACGCTTAAAACCGTTATCGAATGGACAATTCAATTTGATTCGTAGTGATCGCCAGGAAGCTAGAGGTAAGCAAAGTGGATTAGGTTTAGATGTCTATGATGCCTATACAGGTCAAACCCGTGATGTAAAAACCCTATCAGGTGGGGAGAAGTTCAATGCTTCACTATGTTTAGCGCTTGGCATGTCAGACGTGATTCAAAGCTTCCAAGGGAATATCAGAATCGATACGATGTTTATAGACGAAGGATTCGGAACATTAGATGAAGAATCGTTGACTAAAGCAATCGATACATTAATTGATCTTCAGAAATCTGGTCGTATGATTGGTGTCATCTCACATGTGCCCGAACTAAAAGCAGCAATGCCTACGATCTTAGAAGTAACAAAATCAAGAGAGGGCCATAGTCATACTGCGTTTCACGTCAAGTAAGTGCCTTATTAAATATTTTTTTTAGACACAAAATAGAAAAGTATAAGCACTATTTAAAAAACCTACATGATTTTTGAGTATTATAATACTCAGAAATCATGTAGGTTTATTTGTGCTGATTTTTAAGTGAAATCTTATTTCCACCCACGTTTATAGGAATTGTTTATAGCTTCAATATCTATGCCCAATTCTTTCGCTGCTTGATAAGCCCAATAGGGATTACGTAATAATTCTCTTGCCATGAAGACTAAGTCTGCTCTGTCATTTTGCAGGATTTCTTCAGCATGTAGTGGGGAAGTGATAAGCCCGACTGCACCTGTTGGAATTGGAGTTTCATGTTTGATTAATTCAGCAAGTGGCACTTGGTATCCCGGAAATACGGGGATATTTGCAAGAACGACCGCCCCAGAGGTTACATCTACTAAATTTACACCTTGATCTTTCATCCACTTTGTTATTGGAACATAATCACTAGGTTCCATTCCACCTTCAGCATAATCTTTCGCTGAAATGCGGACAAATAGTGGTCCATCAAATACTTCTTTTACAGCGTCAATTATTTCACGTAAAAAACGATAGCGTTTTTCTACTGAGCCACCATATCCATCTGTACGTTTATTTGAAAGTGGAGACAAAAATTCATTGATTAAGTAACCATGGGCACCATGTAGTTCAATTACATCGAAGTTAGCTTCTTTTGAACGTATAGCGGCTTTTTTAAATGCGTCTATCGTATTGTTAATATCATCAGTCGTCATTTCAATTGGTGTTTTAAATCTATCGCTAAAGGCAATAGCAGAAGGTGCAAAAATATCGCTTTCAAGCACTGCTTTACGACCTGCATGTGCTAATTGGATACCCGTTTTTGAACCAGCATCATGCATTAAACGGTTCAGTTCAGTGAGGCCAGGGGTATGATTATCACTCCAAATACCAAGGTCTTGTGGAGAGATACGTCCTTCAGGCTGTACAGCAGTAGCTTCTAAAATGATCAGTCCAACTTGTCCAACTGCTCTTGTTGTATAGTGAATTTTATGGAAATCTTGAACGAGACCGTCCTCATTATGGCATTCGTACATACACATAGGTGACATGACAATGCGGTTTTTTAGCGTTAAATTACCTACCTGATATGGTTCGAATAATTTTGTCATGGATGAAATCACTCCAATTCTAATATTGTCTATATTATAGCAAAGTAGTAGGAATTGGTTTATCAAAAAGGCTTATGTACATAGAAGTATTTCTTTAAAAATGATAATTGCTGTATTTTTTCTGTTGAGTAATGTTTTTTATATAGAGAAAAAAACTACTTAGTTAAATGGATTAGTTATAAAATAACCCTGAAAGAGCATGATAAATCGATGCTTTTTCAGGGTTTCTTTTGAGCTTTTATTCATTTTTCGCCAATTCGCGTGATTTAGCTTCTGCATCATGAATACAAGCCATAATAGCGTCTTTGAAGTGGTTTTCTTCTAAGGCTTTAATGCCAGCTTCAGTAGTGCCACCTGGACTTGTTACTTTTCTACGTAGCTCTGTTGGTTCTTCTGTGGATTGTTTTAGCATTTCAGCTGCACCTGCGATCGTTTGTATGGCAAGTGAGCGTACAACCTCACGTGATAAACCGTACTTAACGCCAGCTTGTTCGAATGCTTCGACTAAATAGTATAAATAAGCAGGGCCACTACCTGAGACAGCAGTTACTGCATGCAATTTATCTTCTTCGACTTCGATTACTGTTCCTATTGCTTCTAACATTGTCATAAATTCTTGTTTTAAACTTGCATCGATTTGTTCATTAAATGCTACGCCACTTGCTGACATGCCGATTGTAGCTGAAGTGTTTGGCATAACACGAGCAATTGGTCGTTTTCCTAAACTATTTTCAATCGTTGCAATTGAAATACCTGCAACGACGGATAAGACAGCTGTATCTTTTTCTAGAAGGGGAGCTAATGCTTCCATTCCTTTAATAACGTCTTTCGGTTTCATAGCCAAAATAATGCAATCTGCAACTTTTACAACATCGCGACTGTCAGAAACAATTTGTACGCCATGTGCATCAGCGATACGATTCAGTTTTTGACGATCGGACTTATTCATAATATGAATACTTTTGGGTGATACGACACCTTCTTTTACCCAACCTTGAATCATAGCTTCAGCCATTGAACCTGCTCCAGCAAATACAATTGTTTGCATAATTGTCGCCTCCTGTTTATTTCAATAAAAAAAGCCTTCTCATCCTTCTATAAAAGGACGAAAACGCATGTTTCCGCGGTACCACCTTGTTTTGCTAAAAAACTTTAGCACAACTCTCGCTCCTTATTATCGCTAAGGGACGGCTATGTTTTCATAGCAGCTCAGAAGTAGGTTCTAAATAATGAGCGGGTTATGTGACTTGCAGCCGGTGGTCACACTCTCTTTACACCATCAAAATCTATACTATTCTTCATCTACGCTTTTTTGTATGTGATTGCAAGTATAGTGTCTTAACAATATTTTGTCAACATTATTAGGTGACGATTTCTAGCTTATCTTGTACAATGAGGTGAATAGGTATTCATTTTTGTAGGGGGTTTTTGAATTGTTTCATAAGATTATTACACCAACGCCATTTGCAGTAGGGACTGTAAATTCCTATTTATTAAAAGGGGACGCATTATCAATTTTCGATGTGGGTACGAAAACGCCCGAAGCGCATGAGGCTTTAAAATTAGGTTTAAAAGAAGTGGGCTATCGCTTTGAAGATATAGAACAAGTCATTTTAACGCATCATCATCCAGATCATATGGGTTTAGTTGATGCATTTCCAAATGCAAAAGTATTAGGGCATGTCTATAATGATGCTTGGTTACGAAGAGATCCAGTATTTCTTGCTTCACATTTTGGTTTTTATACTGATCGTTTAAAAGAAGAAGGTGTGCCGGAAGAGTACTTTTATTGGGTTAAGAAGATGACAAGATCTACGGATTTTGTAGGGACTCGCCCATTAACCTCTATCCTGCATGATGGAGATGAAGTACCGGGACATCCAGGTCTTATTGCGATGGAAACACTAGGTCACGCACAAAGTCATTTAGCTTTTTGGCATGAAGAAAAGAGAGCAATGATTGGTGGCGATTTACTCATCGGACATGTATCTTCTAATCCTTTAATAGAACCACCGCTCAATCCTAAGTCTAAACGTGCAAAATCATTGCTACAGCAAAATGCTTCATTGAAGAAACTATTAACCTTACCGATTGATGTACTTTATAGCGGACACGGGGAAGATATTCGCAACGTACATGAGCTGGTAAATGAACGCATTGAAAAACAGCATAAGCGTGCAATGAAAGTTTATGGAATGTTAGAAGGTGGTCCAAAAACTACGTTTGAATTAAACGTTGAATTATTCTCATATGCTTACGAAAAAGAATTAGGTTTAACTTTATCGGAAACAATTGGCCAGTTAGACTATTTAATCGACGAAGGACTCGTTAAGGAGAAGATGAATGTAGAGGGCGTTTATCTTTATGAGCAAGCCTAAAACCATTCTCGTAACAGGTGCGACAAGCGGTGTTGGCAAGTGCATAGTAGATATTCTCGCTACTAAAGGCCATACAATTTTTGCTACTGGGCGCTCGAAAGAAGCATTGCAATCTTTTACTGCACCAAATGTTCACCCGATTCAAGCTGATTTATCTACTATAGAGGGGAATCATAATTTAGTTGGAAAATTACCTGCAATTGATATTGCTATTTTCTCTGCTGGGGTTGGAACGTTTGCTTATGCAACAGACTTAACGGATGCTGAAATTGAACAGATGCTACATGTGAATATTCAAGCACCAATAATTCTTACAAAAGCATTATCACAGCAAATGATAGAGCGAAAAAGAGGTCAATTTGTTTTCATTGGTTCACAAGCAGGGAAGGTAGCAACACCGAAAGCTTCAGTGTATGCAGCAACTAAACATGCAATCATAGGCTTTACTAATGCACTCCGGATGGAACTTGCACCATATAATGTTCAGGTGACAACAATCCATCCAGGCCCAATTGACACTCCTTTCTTGGATCATGCAGATCAAACTGCTACATACCGTGATGCTATGAAGAATGTGTTGTTAACACCAGAGCAAGTAGCTGAAGCGACTGTTAAAACAATTGGCCGTAATGTTAGAGAAGTGAATTTACCGTCATATATGACTATTACAAGTAAACTTTATGCAGTAGCACCTTCCATTGTGGAGTTATTAGGGAAACGATTTTTTAATAAGAAGTGAAAATCTTATGAATATACATTTGTGTATTAATTATCATTCGTGACTTTAGCTTTCAGATAACTATTATGCGGAAAAATGCATAAATTATATAAATGAATATATCCATATAAAGGGCTGTTCTAGTAGTAAACTCTACTTAGGATAGCCTTTTTACTTATGTATATCAAGGTTTAATACCATGTACAAGCGATTTTTAAAAGTATATTCACAAACTTGAAATATTTTGATAATGCAAGAAAATACACTTGTGTTCATTTTTATTCCGTGCTATGATAAGTGCATAAATATTAATAAAAAACGTATAAACATACAGTACACGGAGGAATGTCACATGGCTAAAAAAGTAGTTCTTGCATATTCAGGCGGTTTAGATACATCAGTTGCGATTCAATGGTTAATTGATCAAGGATACGAAGTAGTAGCTTGCTGCTTAGACGTAGGTGAAGGTAAAGATTTAGATTTCGTGAAAAACAAAGCATTAGAAGTGGGCGCGATTGAATCTTACATGATTGACGCTAAAGACGAGTTCGCTGAAGAATACGCATTAATCTCACTTCAAGCTCACACATGGTACGAACAAAAATATCCATTAGTATCAGCTCTTTCTCGTCCACTTATATCTAAAAAATTAGTAGAAGTTGCTGAGCAGACTGGTGCAGTTGCAGTAGCGCATGGATGTACTGGTAAAGGGAATGACCAAGTTCGTTTCGAAGTTTCTATTAAAGCTTTAAACCCAGATTTAGAAGTTCTTGCACCAGTTCGTGAATGGGCCTGGAGCCGTGAAGAGGAAATAGAATACGCAAAATCAAAGAATATTCCACTTCCTATCTCTTTAGATTCTCCATTCTCAATCGACCAAAACTTATGGGGCCGTGCGAACGAATGTGGTATCTTAGAAGATCCTTGGGCTACACCACCAGAAGAAGCATACGAATTAACAGTATCACTTGAAAATGCTCCAGATACTGCTGATATTATCGAAATCGAATTCGAACAAGGTGTTCCAGTAGCAATTGACGGTGTTTCTTATAAATTAGCTGACTTAATCTTAAAATTAAACGAAGTAGCTGGTAAACATGGCGTTGGCCGTATTGACCACGTTGAAAACCGTTTAGTTGGTATTAAATCACGTGAAGTATACGAAATCCCTGGTGCACATACTTTACTTTTAGCTCATAAAGAATTAGAGGATATTACTCTAGTAAAAGAAATCGCTCATTACAAACCAGTGATTGAGAAAAAATTAACTGAACTTATCTATGAAGGTTTATGGTTCTCTCCATTAAGAACAGCATTAGAAGCATTCTTAAAAGAAACACAAAAATTTGTCAATGGTACAGTTCGTGTGAAACTATTCAAAGGTCATGCAATTGTTGAAGGACGTAAATCTCCTAACTCTCTATATGACGAAAAATTAGCAACATATACAAAAGATGATGAATTCGATCACGCTTCAGCTGTAGGATTCATCGAACTATGGGGTCTTCCAACAAAAGTGAACTCTATGGTAAACAAAGGAGAAAAGAAGGTGCAAGCATGAGTGGTAAACTATGGGGCGGACGATTCCAAAATTCTGCAGAACAATGGGTAGATGAATTCGGGGCATCCATCGGGTTTGACCAACAGCTTGTAACTGAAGATCTAGAAGGCAGTATTGCTCATGTTACGATGCTTGGTGCTTGTGGCATTTTATCACAAGATGAAGTCAACACGATAAAAGAGGGTCTCCATCAATTACAACAAAAAGCAACTGAGGGCTCGCTTGAGTTCTCAATTGCTAATGAAGATATTCACTTAAATCTTGAGAAAATGCTAATCGATTTAGTTGGTCCAGTTGGAGGTAAATTACATACTGGCCGTAGTCGAAATGACCAAGTCGCAACAGATATGCACTTGTTCCTTAAAAAGCGGGTTAAAGAGGTTATTTCTTTAATAGAAGTTTTTCAAAAAGCAATTGTAACGCAAGCGGAAGATACCATTGATACACTGGCGCCTGGATATACGCATTTACAGCGTGCACAGCCAATCTCATTTGCGCATCATTTAATGACTTACTTCTGGATGTTAGAACGTGATAAACAACGCTTCCATGATTCATTGAAACGTACTGATATTTCACCACTAGGAGCAGGAGCTCTAGCTGGTACGACCTTCCCAATTGATCGCGAAATGAGTGCTGAGCTACTAGGTTTCTCTGCTGTTTACCAAAATAGTATGGACGCAGTAAGTGATCGTGATTTCATCGTTGAATTTTTAAGCAATGGTTCACTATTAATGACTCACTTATCGCGCTTTGCTGAAGAAATTATTTTGTGGTCAAGTGAGGAGTTTAAATTCATCGAGTTAGATGATGCGTTCTCAACTGGCTCAAGTATTATGCCACAAAAGAAAAACCCTGATATGGCGGAGTTAATTCGTGGTAAGGCGGGGCGTGTGTACGGTAATCTAATGGGATTACTTACTGTCTTAAAAGGAATTCCATTAGCTTACAACAAAGACATGCAAGAAGATAAAGAAGGTATGTTCGATACATTGCACACAATTGTCGGCTCACTGAAAATCTTCGAAGGAATGGTTCGTACAATGACTGTTGCAAAAGAAACATTGCATAAAGCAGTGCATCAAGATTTCTCTAACGCAACAGAACTTGCGGATTATTTAGCAACAAAAGGTATGCCTTTCCGTGAAGCACATGAGGTTACTGGGAAACTTGTTTTCCTTTGTATTCAACGTGGTATTTACTTATTAGACCTATCAATTGAAGACTTGCAAGAAGCAAGTTCATTAATCGAAGCAGATGTATACGATGTATTAGCCCCAGAAGCAGCAGTGCAACGTCGTCATTCCTTAGGTGGAACTGGTTTCGAACAAGTGAAAATTCAAATCGCAAAAGCAAAAGAGTATTTATAAAAAATAGATTGGAAGAACGTTCACAGAGGGGAACTGATTCCACAAGTTATGGGCATACATATATGTTCCAGCAAAGCCAACTTCCAGAGGGAAGTTGGTTTTTTGTATTTTCTGGAGAAAGTATTTCAATTCTTATCTGTTAGTTTGCCAATACTTCAAACAAATCAGTATGTATCTTTACAAAATATGACTCTAATAATTTTTCTAATAGATTGTGGAGTTTGAGATAATCTTCATTTGCTTTGTTAATTACGGTATAAAACTCTTGTTCTAGCTCGATAAATGTAACTTCATCCATTTCTTCATGCTCCAAAATGAGAAATAAACGCCACATTTCTTCGCCATAAACGGTGATGATTCGACCATACTCATGGGCACCTTTTTTTTCAAGATTAGACGTGAGATCAGTAATTGGATATCCCTTGAGCTTGTATGTCTTCCCATCCCCAATTGAATAAACTTTCGTGACCACCACTCTCTATTTCAGAGTAATAGTTATAAACCATAAAGGCTTCCTTATAAGTTTCATCATTTTCAGGAAAATCTCCTCTTAACACATTAATAACAGCATCA
The DNA here is from genome assembly GCF_055456015.2 of Viridibacillus sp. d25.2. Classification (NCBI taxonomy): domain Bacteria; kingdom Bacillati; phylum Bacillota; class Bacilli; order Caryophanales; family Caryophanaceae; genus Viridibacillus; species Viridibacillus sp. d25.2. The sequence goes on from NZ_CM196652.1 coordinate 2,328,147, forward strand.
TCTCAGCTTTTACCAACTAACTTCTAAAAGGATGTTTGAAAGTCTAGCTACATTTCCCCCAAAAATTATGGCATACATTTTTTAAAAAATGGGCAAACTAAGTAAATATTTAAGAAAGGCGTGTGGTACTTTTGAAATACAAATTAGTACGTACCACTAAAGTTGAACAGCTTATTAAAAAGCCTAACAAGAAAAATCAGGCTAAGCAGACCATTGAGACTTTGAAGAAAAATACCCGCAAAATAGATGACGTATTATTTAGAAAAATCCCTACAAATGAAGGCATCGTCACTGTCATTTATTCCTCATCACTTGTAGAAAAAATGACACTGCAATCGATGGTTTTTATTCCTTTAGCTAATCACATAAATCAAATTCACCAAGTAGCTGAAGTAATCGACCCATCTGATCTTAAAGTCGTTACAGCAAAGCTAGACTCTGGGCAAACGTTATTGTATTTTCATCGAACAAATACAATATTAACTATTGATACATATAGTGCGCCAACACGTGCTATAACAAATACGGAAACAGAGTCAACAGTTATTGGACCACAAGATGCATTTTCAGAATCATTAGAGACAAATATTTCTTTAGTGAGAAGACGCATTCAAAATCCTTTGTTGAAAAATGAAAATCTTACAGTTGGCACAGAAGCGAACATAAAAATAAGTATTATGTATATGGAAGAAAGTGTGAATGAGGAAAATTTAGAAACTTTGAGAAAGCGAATAAATAAAATTCATTATCCTATATTTACAGATATCTCCGTGTTAAAGCAATTGATTGAAGATAATCCTTTATCTCCATTTCCGCAGTATTACATGAGTGTACGACCAGATAGTATCAGTCGCTACCTTATTGATGGCAGAATTGTTGTTTTCATGGACAACAGTCAAGCTGCAATCGTTTGTCCAACGTCATTTTTCGAAATGTTTGTTTCTGTTGAAGATTATTACAACCGTTGGACAACAGCTTCTCTGCTTCGAATGCTTCGATTTTTCGGGTTTTTCTTAACAATCATGATAACCCCCATGTATATATCTGCATTAACATTTCATCCTGAGGTACTACCATACGAACTTCTACTGAATCTACAGGAATCGAGAAGTAAAGTTCCATTCCCGCCACTTTTTGAAGTATTGTTTATTGAATTAATCATTGAAGTTTTAAGGGAAGCTGGATCACGAATGCCTGCGAAAGTAGGTCAAACTATCGGTATCGTAGGAGGTATTGTAATTGGTACCGCAGCAGTAGAAGCTGGTTTAATCAGTAACATACTGGTCGTACTAGTTGCAACTTCCGCATTACTTTCTTTTCTTCCTCCAATTTTTTTAATGAGTAATACAAGTAGATTTATTCGATACTTTTTTATTTTATCTGCGGGATTGTTTGGATTGTTCGGACAAATGCTAGCATTTGCTTGGCTAATAGCCCATTTACAAAGTTTAAAGTCTTTAGGAACGCCATATTTGGCACCTATTATTCCTCGTAAAGCATCAGATTTGTTAGATAGCATTATAAGATTTCCAACAGCAGTGTTAAAAAGTAAGATGGGCATTTCAAAATCACAGAAAAAGTAAATGTCTCAAAAGAATTGAGGTAGTTTAAGTTGAGTACAAACAAACAGAAATTTTTGAATAGATATCATGTTATCTTTTTGGTGCAAAGCGTAATGATTGGTACTGGAATACTCACTCTACCTCAAAAACTGAGTGCTGTAGGCTATAGTCAAACACTTTTTCCGCTCCTATTTGGCGTAATTGCAAGTCTAACTCTATTACCGATGATTTGGATTAATAGTAAGTATCCTAACGAAAATTTATTTAGAATCAATGAAATTTTATTAGGGAAGTGGTTAGGGAAGGGTGTCAATTTATTCATTGTCCTACAATTTACATTTTTTACAGCAGGAATTATCAGTAATTATATGCATCTTATACAGAGTACAGCTCTATCAGAACAAACTATTACTGCACCTGTTTTCTTTTTTCTTCTATTACTTATTTACATAGTTCATGGAGGGATTAGATCTATTGCAAGGTTCTGCATAATGACTTTTTTTATAACTATATCTATGTTTTTTTTTCTTCGTTGGGCAATTGAAAAAGGAGAGATAAGTCACTTCCTACCTTTATTTAATTTTAATAGCAAGGATTTTTATGATGCGATGAAAAAAGGCTATTTATCTATTTTAGGATATGAACTAATTATGTTTTATTTCCCCAACATTATTGATCAAAAAAAGGCATATAAACATGCATTAATAGGGATTTGGATAAGTATTAGTCTTTGTTTTATAACCACTGTAGTAAGCGTAATGTATTATTCAGAATGGCAGTTAAAGTATGTAGAGTTTTCAGTACTAAATTTGTTTAAAGCTGGAGAGTTTTCTTTTATAGAAAGAATAGATATTATTGGCATGACATTGTGGGTATTTCTAATTTTGTCTACAGTTTCAGTATATTTATGGAGTGCTAAGAGAGGGATGGATACTTTACGATCTAAAGAAAAGAAGTATCATATTTACATTCTTGCACTAATCATTTTTCTGGTCGTAAAGATGCCATTTTCTCAAGAATTCCAAGAAAAATTATTTTCAGGAAGCAACTATGTGGGATATGTATTAATAGTTTGGCCATTGTTTTTGGGCATTGTACATCTACTTCGAAAAAAGCAGGTGCAAACATGAGCAGAAAACTTGTATTAATTTTCACTTTTTTTGTACTTATTTTTTTGGTAGGTTGTTCAGAAAAAGAGGTGAAAGTACCTTTAGAAGAAGTAGGTATGGTTGGTATAATGGCATTTGACTACATTGATGAAGATACAACTAAGTTAACCGTAGCAATTCCACAATATTCTCCCGAAGCGAAGCGGAATACACAGATTTTCTCAGTTAAAACGGACTTAGTATCTAAGGGAATTGTTAAAATTGAGAAACTTTCAGATAAAAAAGTTATTTTAAACCAATTACGTGTTGTTCTTATTAATGAGGAATATGCACAAAAGGGAAATGTTCAGAAAGTGATACAACATTTATACAGAAATGCAGAAGTAGGTAATAAAGTACTTATTGCAATAGTTAAAGGAAATGCAGAAGAAATGTTAAAGGGAAAATATCTGGATAAACCAAATATCAATTTTTATTTAAATGATTTATTACTACCAAGTATTAATACTGCTTTTAATCCAAACACTAATATACATGGTTTTATATATACGATAACAAATCCAGTGTTTGATCCCATCATTCCTGTAATAGAAAAAATTGATGATAAAATAGAGATAAAGGGAGTTGCCTTATTTAAAAATAGGCACATGCTTGAAATGATAACACCAGAAGATGCACTCATCATTCAAGCAATACAAGGAAGAAAAAAACTAGCGCCATTACCGATAGAAATGAATCAAGGATATAACAAAGAAAAAGTAATGCTTGATTTAATAGAAAGTAATGTGAAATTTAAGAGCAATAAAAGTGTTGATTCTCCAAAGTTGACTATTTCCTTGAAAATCAAAGGAACTCTAAGTGAATATAAAGGTAAAAGGGAGCATGAATTGAATACGCCAAAAAGTATTACAATTCTAGAAAAAGATATTAATGAACAAGTTGAAAAAGACATTAAAAAATTTATAGAGAAGATTAATGATTTGGAGATTGACCCAATTGGTCTAAGTGAAAATTTTAGAATGTATCACAAAGGAAAATGGAATAAAAAATTGACGAAAGAAACTCTTGCTAAATTACAAGTGGATGTCCATGTTAATACGTCTATTATTAGTACAGGTACTTTAAAATAAGTTTGCTACAGTCATTCATAGTTCACTTTAAACTTTAGTCAATATTTCAAAGTGGAAAAACAGCATACTTAATACAAAATTTTTAAATTTGAAGTAACCCTTTATGATTTTATAAATCGTAAAGGGTTATTTTTATGAAGTTTTTAGGGGAATGGATCGAAAAATAAAAAAATGTTTAGGAAACCGAAATTATTTTTATTTTTTATCTTCAATCATTTCAGAATATTTGATAAACTGTTATTTGTGAAGAAAAGTGGGTGAATAGAGATGAAGGTATTTTTTGAGTTAGGTTGGTTTTTTAAGGAACGTAAGAAGCAATACTTGATCGGTATTTTACTGTTAATCATGGTGGCAATATTACAGTTAGTACCACCAAAAATTATTGGCGTTGTTGTCGATGAGATTGGCGGTGGTCATTTAACAGTGGGATCGCTAGTTAAATGGTTGAGTCTATTAGGTGTTTCTGCACTATTGATGTATGTGATTCGTTATTATTGGCGAATTATGATTTTTGGTTCGTCAATGACATTAGCAAAAAGGCTTCGGGCAAAATTATTCCATCACTTTACGTCGATGGCACCGTCCTTTTATCAAAAACGTCGTATCGGAGATTTAATGGCACATGCAACAAATGATGTATCAGCGGTGCAACAAACAGCGGGTAACGGAGTTTTAACCCTTGTAGATTCTATAACAACAGGGGGCTTTGTCATATTGGCAATGGCCATTACAATCGATTGGAAGCTGACGTTAATCGCCTTAATTCCAATGCCGTTTATGGCGCTATCAACGAATTATTACGGTAAACTTTTACACGCACGTTTTCATCATGCCCAAGCCGCATTTTCGGATTTAAATGATAAAACGCAGGAAAGTATTACGGGCATTAAAGTTATGAAAACATTCGGACAAGATAAAGAGGATATCGAGGATTTTAAACGCTTATCTGACGAAGTTGTCGAGAAAAATACACGAGTGGCAAAAGTAGATTCACTATTTGATCCAACCATTTCTCTCGTCGTAGGTATTTCATTTTTCTTAACGATAATATTTGGGTCTAAATTTGTTGTTGCAGGCGATATGACACTTGGCGATTTAGTGTCGTTTACATCGTATTTAGGTCTACTTGTATGGCCTATGCTAGCATTTGGATTGCTCTTTAATATTATGGAGCGAGGTAGTGCATCATATGACCGAATTCGTAAACTATTAGATGAAAAAATGGATATTAAAGATAAAGAAGATGCTATATCCATTCGACCTCAGGGGGATATAGAGTTTAATATTAATTCATTTACATTCCCTGAAGATGAAACACCTTCTCTAAAAGATGTACATTTCACGTTAAAACGTGGTGAAACACTTGGTGTTGTAGGTAAGACAGGTGCAGGTAAAACAGCAATTTTAAAATTATTGATGCGTGAATTTGATGGTTACGATGGTGAAATTCGTTACGGAGATCATGCCATAGGAGATTATGAAGCAATAAAACTCCGCGAAGCAATTGGCTATGTACCGCAAGAGCATTTCTTATTCTCAGCATCCTTATATCAAAATATCGCTTTTACAAACCCAGATGTAGATGAAGCTGAAGTGACAAGTGCAGCTAGAATTGCTCAAATTCACGATGATATATTGCGCTTTACAGAAGGCTACAATACGGTTGTTGGAGAACGAGGTGTATCACTTTCAGGGGGACAGAAACAGCGGATTTCAATTGCAAGAGCGTTGTTAATGAAACCTGAACTTCTTATTTTAGACGATTCTTTATCAGCGGTTGATGCGAAGACTGAAGAGGCCATTTTAGAGTCATTAAAAGAGGCTAGAACAGACTCCACGACAATTATTACGTCCCATCGACTAAGTGCGCTTGTCCATGCACATCTCATCATTGTTTTACATGATGGGGCTGTAGTGGAGAAAGGAACACATGATGAATTGATGACGCTAAAAGGTCGTTATTTCGAAATGTATCAATTGCAACAACTTGAAGAGGGGGTGAGTCAACATGAGTGAAGAGCAAAAAATCACCCTAACAGGTAAGGAGCAATGGCAAGTATTAAAGCGGCTCCTTACATATTTGAAACCACATAAAAAGTCCATTGTAATCGCATTAATGTTACTCTTAATTACAGTTCTCGGCGATATCCTAGGTCCATTGTTGATTAAAATATTCATGGATGATTATTTAACACCACGTCATTTCCCTACAAATACGTTAATCATTCTTGCTGTAGTGTACATTAGCATTCAAATTTTGAATTCGGTCATTAGTTATTTACAGATGCTTCGTTTCAATATACTGGCTCTAAAGGTAATTCAGCAGCTACGGATAGATGTGTATACGAAAGTGCATAAGCTAGGTATGCGATATTTTGACAAAACACCAGCAGGTAGTATTGTATCTCGTGTAACGAATGATACTGAAGCTATCATGGAAATGTTCGTTAGTGTATTAATTGGTTTTGTACAAAGTGGCTTTTTAATTATCGGAGTTTATGTTGCAATGTTTGCACTAAACTGGAAACTAGCCTTAGCAACTGTTATTTTACTGCCTATTCTTTTCTGTATTGTCTATATCTACAGAAAATATAGTGCATTTTATTATATGGATATGCGTGAGCGGTTGAGTCAATTAAATGCCAAATTAGCAGAATCTTTATCTGGTATGTCGATAGTGCAAGCATTTCGTCAGGAAAAACGTTTCCGAGATGAATTTGACGAAATTAATGAGAAGCATTATAAGGCAGTGATGAGTAGTATTAAGCTAGATGGTCTATTGTTAAGACCTGTAATTGACTTGGTCTATGCATTTGGCCTAATTTTAATGCTGAGCTTTTTTGGAATAACATCCTTTAGTGAACCGGTGGAAATCGGTGTAATCTATGCATTTGTCAGCTACATTAATCGCTTTTTTGAGCCTATTAACCAAGTCATGCAAAGACTTTCAATTTTCCAACAAGCTATTGTATCCGCATCTCGTGTCTTTACATTATTGGATGACAAGGAATTGGATCCAAAACAATTAGATGATTCTTCAGTGGAAATGACAGACGGACGTATTGAATTCCGAAATGTGACATTTTCATATGATGGCAATACAGATGTGTTGAAAGATATTTCATTTACCGTTAATCCAGGAGAGACGGTTGCACTTGTCGGTCATACGGGGAGCGGTAAAAGTTCAATTATTAATCTATTAATGCGCTTTTATGAGTTTGAAAAGGGCGAAATAGTAATAGATGGTCAGTCTATTAAAAATTATCCGAAACAAACATTAAGACAGCAAATGGGCTTAGTACTCCAAGACCCATTCCTATTTTACGGGAATATTGAAAGTAACATTAAACTCTTTAATGAAGATATGACGGAAGAAGACGTTAAGGCTGCAGCGGAATTTGTGCAAGCTGATCAATTTATAGAATCCATGCCTAACGGCTATAAACATCAAGTATCAGAGCGTGGATCCACATTCTCAAGTGGGCAACGTCAGCTCATTGCTTTTGCGAGAACCATTGCAACAAATCCGAAAGTGCTCGTTTTAGATGAAGCAACAGCAACAATAGATACGGAAACTGAAGTAGCTATTCAAGCAAGTCTTGATAAAATGCGTCAAGGCCGCACGACAATTGCCATCGCACATCGCCTAAGTACGATTCAAGATGCAGAGCAAATTTTAGTGCTCCACCATGGCGAGATTGTTGAACGAGGGACACACCAAGAGTTACTTGCTAAAAATGGTTTATACCACAAAATGTATCAATTACAAAATGGGGTAGTGCAAGAAGTAGGGTAAGAAGGGATAATCTCTGGAAAGTCGCGGTTAGTTAGTGGCTTTCTGGAGATTTTTTTGTGGTGAGTAGCGCCAAAGAGAGCCCGAGTAGCGCTAAAGAGAGCCCGAGTAGCGCCAAAGGGGGGCGAGTAGCGCTAAAGAGGACCCGAGTAGCGCTAAAGAGAGCCCGAGTAGCGCCAAAGAGAGCTCGAGTAGCGCCAAAGAGCTCGAGTAGCGCTAAAGAGCCCGAGTAGCGCCAAAGAAGACCAGAGTAGCGCTAAAGAGAGCTCGAGTAGCGCCAAAGAGAGCCCAGTAGCTCCAAAAAGAGCTCGAGTAGCGCTAAATGAGGCTCGAGTAGCGCCAAAGAGAGCCGAGTAGCGCCAAAGAGAGCCCGAGTAGCGCTAAAGAGAGCTCGAGTAACACCAAAGAAGACCCGAGTAGCGCTAAAGAGCTCGAGTAGCGCCAAAGAGAGCCGAGTAGCGCTAAAGGAGGACCCGAGTAGCGCTAAAGAGAGCCCGAGTAGCGCCAAAGAGAGCCCGAGTAGCGCTAAAGGGGTGCGAGTAGCGCCAAAGAGCTCGAGTAGCGCTAAAGAAGACCCGAGTAGCGCCAAAGAGCTCGAGTAGCGCCAAAGGGGAGCCGAGTAGCGCTAAAGAAGATCCGAGTAGCGCCAAACCAAATCCCTATCTCAACCTAGTTTTATCACATAATTTCAGACTATATCCTATAGTAATAAGTGTCGCTATAATCATTGCATTATTTTGTCATGAAAAGTTCACAGACAAAAGAAAAGAATTTTGTTGAAAAGTTTGGTACGATGAGTACAGAAACTTTAAGGAGCGACAACAAAATATGAATACTGATTTAAACTATTTTTTAGCATTTGGTGCAGGTATTTTAAGTTTCATCTCACCTTGTACGTTGCCACTTTATCCAGCATTTCTTTCTTACATAACAGGCGTGTCATTTGACAAATTAAAAAATGACAAAGGAATGCTGCAAAAGACGGCTATTTTACACACATTGTTTTTCTTACTAGGATTTACAATGATATTCCTTATTCTAGGATTAACTACTTCTTATCTTTCAGGTTTCTTCTACCGATATGATGACTTGATTCGTCAAGTTGGTGGGATATTAATTGTTATTTTTGGATTAATGATTATTGGCGTATTTACACCGGACTTTTTAATGAAAGATCGCAAATTCCAATTTAAAAATAGACCAGCTGGATATATTGGTTCTTTCTTAATTGGTTTAGCGTTTGCAGCGGGTTGGACACCATGTACTGGTCCGATTTTAGGAGGTATACTTTCACTTGCTGGTACAAATCCTGGTTCAGGTATTTGGTATTTACTGACATATAGTCTTGGCTTCTCTATTCCATTTTTCCTTTTATCATTCTTTATGACAAGATTAAGTTTGATTCGTAACCATAGTCAGAAAATCGTTAAAGTCGGCGGGTACGTGATGATTGTTGTTGGTATTCTATTATACTTTAATGGCATGACGCTAATTATTCGTCTATTACAACCAATTTTCGGTGATTTTATCGGATTATAATTGGCTTAACAGACTTTTTAGTAGTATAGTATTTTTAGTTTCATATTAGGGGTTGAGTGTTTGACGAAGGTATTAGTAGTAGATGACACGATGTTCATGCGTCATGCGATTAAAACAATGTTAGCTGACTCAACTTATGAAGTTGTTGGCGAAGCTATTAATGGCAAGGAAGCAATAGAAAAGTATCGTGAATTATTGCCAGATGTCGTGACAATGGATGTAACAATGCCGGTTATGACGGGTTTAGATGCAACTAAAGTGATCATCGATGAATTTCCTGATGCGAAAATTATCATCATTAGTGCGTTAGGGCAGCAGAAGATGATTTTACAAGCACTCTCAATGGGTGCCAAAGATTTTATTACGAAACCTTTTGATCAGCAACGCTTAATGTCTACAATTGTAAAAGTAATGGAATATTAGTTATGTGAGGAGAGGGTCTATTATGTTGAGTTCAATTCCTTCTCAATATATGGTTATAGGCTCAACTGTCGCTGTTGTCTTTATGGGCATTATGGCGATGACTGTGAGAGCTAAATCGGCTAAAAAACCTGCGAGTGCAAAGAAAATCATAATCCCACCAATTGCGATGTCTACTGGTGCTTTAATGTTTTGCTTTGAATATTTCAGGGTACCATGGCCACAAGTGTTAGAAGCTATTTTGGTAGGAATCATCTTTTCAACTGTATTAATTGCTACATCGAAATTCCATATCGTGGAAAATGATATCTTTTTAAAACCGTCTAAAGCATTTTTCTTTATTTTAGCGGGTTTATTGATTGTCCGTACAGTTGCGAAAGTTTATCTAAGTGGTGCATTTCATTTAGGTGAACTTGGCGGTATGTTCTGGATTTTGGCATTTTCAATGATTGTTCCATGGCGAATTGCGATGTTAGTTCGGTATAAAAAGCTTGAAAAACAATTACATGCAAATTAAAAAAGGTTCTTCTCTGTATTGAATGGAGAAGAACCTTTTTCTTTATTACTTAATCAAGTAGATGTTCGTACGGTGTTGTATCTATTTTCATTTGTGTTAATTTCTTACGTAAAAATTTATGATCTCTTTTTGGAGAGGCGATAATATATCCTCTAATAATTAAATCAAATGAAATAGACGACGCTTTTTCCTCTAATGCCAACTCCCCAATTTTACCTGCTATTTTTTGCTTTGCAACAGGTCTAAATAAATCAGGAACAGGGCTTACAAGCTCAGTTAATAAAGCCTTAGAGTCGTCACCCCATAAATGGATTGTCTCACCAACATAATGTTCTTCCCAATCCATTGCAGATTTACCATCTTCTTTAGGCATCCTTTTTAAGAACTTACGGAACATAAAGAATCCGCCAATTGCCATTAAGCCAATGAATAATACTACCCAAATTAATATAAACCACAGAAACCAGCCAGTTAACAAACCTCTCACCTCTTCTATACTCTTATACCATTATAAAAGGAAGTTGTAAAAAATTCACCTGTTGTCTCCTTTTCTTTTAAAAAAATCTATTTAATTAGTGAGAGGGGGTGAACAGCATGGCAACATACAATTTTAATACCGCAACTCTACGCTTGACATTCGTAGTTGCTACAAATGACAAAGGAGAGCCAGTGGAAAAGAAGAAAACGTATAACAATGTTATCAAAGATGTACAAGCAGAAGCATTGGTAGCAGTATCAGATGCAATCGCAGGTCTAACAAGTAATAATGTGAACAAAATTGAGTTTAGCGAATTACAAGAAGTATTGAGAAACTAAATTAAAGATGGGAGGGGATACGAATGGCAAAAGTATTACAGCTACAATTTAAAACGGCAGGGAACAAAAATTATACGATTAACGTCGATGCACCAAAGGACTCACTGACCGAGCAAGAAATTAGCGATGCTATGGTAGCAATAATTGACAGTGCAGTGTTTTTAGTTCATGGCGAGCCTTTAGCAATGATTAAGGGTGCGCAAATAGTAGATCGCCAAGTGACTGAATTTCTAGTACAAGCATAATAAGGGGAGATTGTCTCGTCCGCCAACAATGCTGATGAGGCAATTTTTTCTATTTATAAAGGGGTGAATGAGATGGAGCAATGGTTGACGTTTATTCAGGAAGTGGGATTTCCAATTGTCGTATCATTTTACTTGATGCACCGTGTGGAGTCTAAACTGGAATCGATTCACGATGTGCTAGTCTCTTTGAAAATGTAAGCCTTCACAAATTCGTCAGAAACGAATGATACAGCCTTCTTGTATTATTGCATACTATTCGATAAGATTGTTTGTATGAAGGAGTGAATCAATCATGAAAAGAAGATATTTAACATTGCCTTTATTATTAATTATTACATTAGTATTATCTGCATGTGGCAATGGGAAATTTAAGGCGGAAACAGATTGGAAAATCGAACCGTTTGAATATACCAATCAGCACAATGAAAAAGTTTCGTTAGATTCTTTAAAAGGTAAACCTTGGTTAGGTATGTTCATTTTCACAAACTGTACAACTGTATGTCCGCCAATGACGATGAATATGACGGATATTCAGAAATCCTTCCAAGACAAAGGGTTAGAAGACTACAAAATTGTAGGATTTAGTGTTGACCCAGAAGTAGATAAGCCAAAGGTATTAAACAAATACTTGAGTAGCTATCCAGTTTCAGATGATTCTAAATGGGAATTTTTAACAGGTTATTCGCAAGATGAAATCACAGATTTTGCTCTGAAATCATTTAAAACATTGGTAAAAGATAACCCGGCAGATGGTCAAGTCATCCATGGAACAAGCTTTTTCTTAGTTGATCAAAACGGTGTTGTTGTTAAAAACTATAGCGGTGCACAAGATGTACCTTTTGATACAATTGCTGTCGATATGGAAACATTAATTGAAGATGGTAAATAAAAAACCGAGCGATTCTCTGAGAGTCGCTCGGTTTTCTGTTTATATTATGATTGCTTTTCTTTTAATAAATCGCGAATATCTTTTAATAATTCTTCAGTAGTAGGCGCTGGCGGTACTTCAACAACAACCTCTTCTTTTTTCTTCTTAAGACTCAATTTAGAAATGATTCGAATGAACATGAAAATTGAAAATGCAATGATAAAGAAATCAAGTGAACTTTGTATAAAGTTACCATATTTTATATCCTTGTAATGTAAGTCAGTAAATGACACTGTTCCAAGTAATAATGAGACAATTGGTGTAATAATATCATTTACTAACGAAGTTACGATTTTCCCGAAAGCTCCCCCTATTACAACCCCTACGGCTAAGTCAATAACATTGCCTTTTAAGGCGAATTTTTTAAAATCTTCCCACATGTATATGTACCTCCTTAATAGATGGGTAAACAAACTAAATGGTTGTTTTGTCCATTTTGAATAAAACCCATTTTTTCATAGTATCAAACCTCTTTATAAGAAACTAGGGAAAATTTACTCATATAGGTAATTTGTTGTTTTCGTGTTATAATATTTTATTTAGTAGGATTGTATATTTTTTTTTAGAATTGAGGTTTTTTATGAATAAAGTATTTATCGCCGTTTTACTTGCTACTGCGCTTGCAGCAATTGAAGGTACGATTGTCGCAACAGCAATTCCAAGTATTACTACCGATTTGTCGGGTGTTGAGTTAATTAGTTGGATTTATTCAGCTTATTTACTAACATCAGCTATTGCGACAATTATATTTGGTAAATTAGCCGACTTATTTGGTCGAAAAAAAATGATTATCATCGGTATTTCTATTTTTTTATTAGGCTCATTATTGTGTGGTCTAGCACAGTCGATGGAGCAGTTAATCATATTCAGAGCAATTCAAGGGATTGGTGCGGGTTCGATTTTACCGATCACGTTAACGATTGTAGGAGAATTATTTGATACTGAGAAAAAACGTGCAAAAGGCCAAGGTTGGATTAGTATGGTCTGGGGCGTTTCGGGTGTAGTAGGACCACTTGTTGGTGGGTTTATTGTGGACCAATTGACTTGGCACTATATTTTCTTATTAAATATACCGTTTGGTTTAGGCTCTATTTTTATGATTGCAAAATACTATGAGGATGAAGTAAAAGCGGAGAAGCGTAAAATTGATTATGCAGGAGCGCTATTCTTCTCAATAGGGATGATTGCATTACTCTATACGATTATCGAAGGCAGTAATACACAAAATTGGTTTGGCACTACCTCAATTATTTTATATGCAGTAGCAGCAATTGCACTTTTCATATTTGTTCGAGTAGAACTAAAGGCTGAAGAGCCGATTGTACCTCTATCATTATTCAGAAATCGTCGCTTAAATATAGTGAACGGTTTAACATTGTTCGTAATGGCGATTGTTATTAGTATCTCTGCCTACTTACCTATCTTTGCACAATCGGTTTTTGGCAAGAATGCAACTCAAGCTGGTTTAATGTTGACACCATTATCAGTTATGTGGACTGTCGGCGCAATTTTAGCGGGGAATTTGATAGGTCGTATAACAACTAAAACGATTATTCAGATTGGGACAGGTTTGTTATTAATTGCGACATTTATCTTAACGACTTTGTCTGCTGACTCAAATGAAATACTTGTTTACGTTGGAACAGGGATGCTAGGTATTGGTATGGGCTTTATAGCTCCAATGTTAATCATCGCTGTACAAACTTCTGCTGAAAGAGACCAACTGGGCACATCGATTGGTTTGAATTCTTTTATAAATACATTTAGTCAATCCGTAGGGGCAGCTATTTTCGGTATGTTGTTTAATCTAGCAACAAGCGAAAAATTAGCTAGTTTTGGCAAGGGTGACATCAATTTAAATGGTAATTTCGATACAAATATATTTTCTAGTGAAGAAATTGGCCAACTGGTCGATATTATAGCTAACGGCATTCGTGTCGTATATTCAGGTTCTTTTGCATTTGCGATTATCGCATTTGTGCTAGCGTTCTTCATCGCTAAAAAGAAACCCGTCCAATAGTCGATAATCTTACTTTATAATGTCATGATAGGTGTTTAGAGAATGGTAAATAAAAAGAAGCAACAATTGAATATGAAATTGAAGCTCTGGCTGATTATTTTACTAATCCCTGTATCGATTGCACTTTATACAACGACAATCATCATGTGGCAGCAGCTTAAAGAGTTGCCGATTATTAAACAACTTGGTGCTGAAGATATGAAAGATAAACCAGCATTTGATATAGAAATTCCAAATAAGTATATTCCAATTTATCAGAAGGCAGCTAAGAAATATAAAATTCCTTGGACGTTACTAGCTGCCCATCATCGTATTGAAACGAGATTCTCAACAATGAAAACTTTAGAATCACCTGTTGGGGCGGTAGGGCATATGCAATTTATGCCTTGTACTTTTGTTGGTTGGCAGCACCCTTCTTGTAAAAACCTTGGAAAGGGCAATATTAAGAAGAAGGAATTGACAGATCCTAAAACTATTAAAAGTTACGGTGGTTATGGTGTAGATGCTAATGATGATGGTTTAGCAGATCCATATAATATCGAAGATGCTATTTATAGTGCTGCCAATTATTTAGCTTCTAGTGGCGCAGCAGATGGTAATATAAAAAAAGCTGTTTATCATTATAATCATGATGACGAATATGTAGAGAATGTACTCTATTACTACAAACTCTATGATAAACATAAAAAAGAACTCATATTTAATAGTAGAATTGCACTACACTCTGATAAAAAGTAAGACATTGATAGATACTTGTAATATTAAATAATAAGGGTATATCACGAATCATATTGTGATGTACTTTTTTTGTATACAAATGTCTAGTGATTTATTGAAAAAGGAATTTTGAGCTAAATATAGAAATAGACATATAAATTATTATTTAGGGAGTGGAATTTATGAAATTTGTTCTGATATTTGGACCACAAGCAGTTGGCAAAATGACTGTAGGGCATGAACTAGAAAAAATAACTGATTTAAAACTATTTCATAATCATATGACTATTGAATTGGTTGATCCTTTTTTTAAATACGGTACTAAAGAAGGGAACAGATTAGTAAGTTTATTTCGACAGGAGATATTTGAGGAAGTAGCAAAAAGTGATTTGTATGGTTTAATTTTCACTTATGTATGGGCATTTGATCATCAAGCTGATTGGGATTATGTACATAAAATTTGTAATATTTTCGAATCAAAAGGTGGTATTGTTTACTTTGTAGAATTGGAGGCTGATTTAGCAGAAAGACTTGAGCGGAACAAAAGCCCTCACAGACTTGAAAATAAGCCTACAAAGAGAAATGTTGTGGAGTCTGAAATGGATTTAAAAAGAACAATAGAAAAGTACAGATTGAATTCAGTAGCAGGCGAAATTAAACAGGAAAACTACTTGAAAATAAACAATTTAACTTTAAGTGCTGGAGAAGTTGCGGAAATGGTTAAAGCAAAATTTCATCTATGAGAATACTCCACATGTGTTTTAGATGAAATACTTAGTATCATTTTATGAGGTAGTGGTATGTATAAGATAATAAAGGCTTGATCAAGCAAATTTAACTGCTTGATCAAGCCTTCTATTTTATAGGTTACTTGTTCATGCCTCTTAAAATTAAACTTGCTACGAAGACTAAAATCACGCCACCGATAATTGAAGGGAATACGTAGAAACCTTGAACTTCCCATCCCCATGAACCAAGCAATTTCCCACCAAGCCAAGAACCTAAAATCCCTGCAACCATATTACCTATGATTCCTCCGGGTATATCTTTACCTAAAATTAAACCAGCAACCCAGCCGATTAAACCACCTACGATTAAATATAAAATAATACTCATCTATGACCACTCCTTTAGATGTATATTATTCGTATTACCTTTAAGAAGTGATTTTAAACCTTAATTATGAAATTATCTTTGCACCAAGCGTGTTTTTGAAATGACGTAATGCCCAATTATGCCCGTTTTCGTCAAAGCTCGCAACACCATTTTCATAGATATACGTCTTGAAACCTTTGTTATATGCATCCACTGCAGTATGTAAGACACAAATGTCCGTGCAAACGCCGACTAAGTGAATTTCGCGAATGCCTCTTTCAGCTAAAAGTTGTTCTAAATTTGTCCCAGCAAATGAACTGTAGCGTGTTTTGTCTATCCATAACACGTTACTTTGTTTTTGATGTTTTTTGTAAATGTTTTGTAATGCTCCAAAGAGTTCTCTTCCGACAGTATTGCGAATATTATGAGGGGGGAACAATTTAGATTCTGGATGATACTTATCATTTGCTTCATGTAGATCACAAGCAAAAACAACGAACTCATCTTCTTTAATAAATAGTTCTGTGAGTGAAGCAATGGTTTGTTCTATTGCTTGCCCAGCTTCACCACAAGTTAATGCTCCGTCATTAGCTACAAAATCATTTGTATAATCGATTACTAATAAAGCTTTCTTCATATGAGAATAACCTCCAAACATGTCTTTACATATATCATTACATAGAGAGGTGGAATTGTCATATAAAACGTATAAGTCTGAATTTTTGCAAAATAAGCCGTTTATGATTATAATATGGAAAAAGAAGGGGGAAGTGCTTATGAATCAAACCTTAAAGAAGAATTTTAATAAACAAGGATTAATATTTGTGCTTATACACACAATTTTCTTCTTAAATCTTACATTGGATTTATGGGAGATTCGTTAGTCGCTGTCGAATTGAAATGCTTATGATTATTCTAATGTCCTTTTAGCCGGAAAAGTAAAACATCATTATTTAGATGGGTTTCTCGCTAAAAGGGCATTTTTTGTCATTTAATATATAGATAGGGTGTGAGGCAATGAAAACATTTGATCGAGCCTTTGAACATTTAGAGTGTCCGTTTGCGTGGATTGATCTAAACGCACTAGATGACAATATTGATTTTATCAATCAAAATTCAAATGGGAAGGACATTCGAATTGCGACAAAATCGATTCGTTCGAAATCACTCCTTACTTACATTGCTTCAAAGTTAAAGTCTTTTTCAGGATGGATGACATTTACTGCTGAAGAGACGTTGTTTTTGATAGATGAAGGGTTCAATCATTTTCTTATTGGTTATCCTATACTGGAAAGAGAGAGTACGAGAAAGCTTGTGTTTCATGTGAAAGAAGGTAAGGATATCACCTTTATGGTAGATGATGTGAGACAAATTCAATTTTTACAAGATATAGCAAGTGAATACGAAACGCCTTTACATATTTGTATCGATATCAATCTTTCGATGAAAACGCCCTTTATCTATTTCGGGACAAGGCGTTCATCGTTGCATTCTTTGCAGCAACTAACACAATTTCTATCACAATTATCTAAATTCCCCAATATTGTCGTTAAAGGCTTGATGGGATATGAAGCGCAAATTGCTGGAGTTATCGATAAACCACTTCAAAAATGGCAAGCGCCGATGATCAATTTATTGAAGAATAAATCGAAAAAGAAGTTAGCGGTTTTTCGTAAACAAGCTGTTGAAGAAATATTAAAACGCTATTCAACGTTAGAAATTATTAATGGTGGGGGTTCGGGTAGCCTACAATATACAGTGAATCAGGAAGAAGTGACAGAAGTAACAGTTGGTTCAGCGTTTTTTGCACCAGCGCTTTTTGATCACTATCATACGTTGCATTTACAACCAGCAGCAGGATTTACTTTACGCGTCACGAGAAATCCTGCATCGAATGTCGTTGTTTGTCATGGAGGGGGATATATTGCTTCAGGTGCGATAGGAAAGGACAAACAGCCAGTGCTTTATGACGAACATAAATATAGTTTTTATGATTTAGAAGGTGCAGGTGAAGTGCAAACTCCTCTTCAATTAAATGGTGGTCATCAAGTAAATATTGGAGATAAGATCTATTTTCGTCACGCCAAGGCAGGAGAGTTATGTGAGCGCTTTCTCCGCCTTGAAGCGAAACGAGAAGATCAATATATTGATAGTTTCGTTACTTATAGGGGGGAAGGGAAATGTTTTCTGTAAAAGATTGGATTGGTCAAAGAGAATGGATGAATTGGTCTGGCAATGTGGTTAGTAAACCTTCTAGATCCTTATTGCCACTTTCTACTGAACATCTTTCGGAAATTATAAAAAAGGTAAGTGAAAATGGTCAAACAATTCGCGTAACTGGTGCCGGCCATTCTTTTAGCCCAGTCGCTATGCCTGATGATATAGCGGTATCTTTACACAATATGCGAGGGTTAATCAATGTTGATCAGGCATCAGGAGAGGTAACGCTATGGGCAGGGACCTATTTATATGAGATTGGGCCAATGCTAAAGGAATACGGTTTAGCACTTCAGAACATGGGGGATATACAAGAGCAAACTATTGCTGGAGCAGTTTCAACAGGGACACATGGTACAGGTATTACACTTGGCTCTATTTCAAATCAAGTGATTGCTTGGGGTTTTGTAGATGGATTAGGACAGTATCATGAGCATAAAAGGGCAGATGATGAATTATCTAACTCCTTACATCTATCTCTAGGTTTGCTAGGAGTTCTTGTTCAGGTAACACTTCAAACAGTACCTTTATATAGCTTAAAATGCACTTCAACACAATCTTTATTACCAGTGGCACTACAGGATTGGTCACAGATGATAAGAGAAAATCGTCATTTAGAATGGTTTTACTTCCCAGGTAGTGAGAAAGTACAAGTGAAAATGATGAACATGGTACCAATCATAGAACAATCGAAATCATCTAAAGTTATTGAAAGTGTTAAAAACCAATTTGTGGAAAATGGTTTGTTTTATCTAATGTCAGAGATTTGTCGTAAACAGCCAAAAAGAACGGCACTTGTTAGTAAAATTTCTGCTTCAAGTGTGCCAAATGGTGTTAAAACTGGACTTAGCTATGAAATGTTCCCAACACCTCGTAATGTGAAATTTTTAGAATGTGAATATGCGATACCTATAGAACATTTTGAAGCTTGTATGGAAGAGATACATTATACGTTAAAATCACATCCATTCCGTGTGCACTTTCCGATTGAATGCAGGACGGCAACTGGTGAAATGGGCTACTTGAGTCCAACGGGGGGAGTAGAATCAGCATTTTTAGCATTCCATATGTATAAGGGAATGGATGAAAAACCTTATTTTAGATGGGTGCAACATCTTATGATAAAGTATAGTGGTCGACCTCATTTTGGAAAAGTAAACGGACTAACTGCTGAAAGAATGCTGGAATTGTATCCAAATTTGCCGAAATTTTTAGCGCAGCGTGAAAAAAGCGATCCAAATAACGTTTTCATGACAGCTTATTTTAAGACTTTATTTTCTAGTGTAGAGTGCAAAAGTATGATAATGTAATCCCTTTTATGCCTCATTCCATTTATTACATAACAATGGAATGAGGCTATTTTTGTGTCTAAATTATTTTAATTAATAAATTTTTCGAAAAATTTAAAATTTGTTCATTATTTAGCTAAAATCAAACTGAAAGGGAATGAAAACGCATACATAGATAATTAATTATTCCAAATTGATAAATAATTCAAAAAAATAAGGTTGACGTCGGTTCAAATACGTACTATGATAGCAACAATTTAAAAAAACGTTTGAGACAATATTCAAAAACGTGACCATGTTATTTAAAGAAAGAGTGATAAGTATGGGAGAACAGTTAATCTATCTTGATGGAGATTTTGTTAAAAAGGAAGATGCGAAAGTATCAGTTTATGACCATGGCTTTTTATATGGTGATGGTGTGTTTGAAGGAATTCGAGCATATAACGGAAATATCTTTCGTTTAGAGGAACATTTAATACGTCTCTATGAATCAGCAAAATCCATTTTACTAGAAATTCCATACTCAATTGAAGAAATGGCCGAAGTAGTGAAAGAAACCATTAAAGTAAACTCTCTACAAAGTGCATATATTCGTTTAATCATTTCACGTGGCATAGGTAATTTAGGAATAGATCCTAGAAGCTGTAAACGAGCGAGCGTAATTGTAATTGCTGAACCACTAGCTCTATTCCCTGCAGAACTTTACGAAACTGGTATTGAAATTGTATCAGCTTCAAGCCGTCGTAATCGCTCTGATGTATTAAGTCCAAAAACGAAAACATTAAACTATTTAAATAATATTCTAGTTAAAATCGAAGCTAACTTAGCAGGTGTCCCTGAAGCTTTAATGTTGAATGCTGAAGGTTATGTAGCGGAAGGTTCAAGCGATAATATATTTATCATTAAAGACAACAAATTAATCACACCTCCAGGTTTTATCGGAGCTTTAGAAGGCATTACACGAAATGCAATCTTAGAAGTTGCTGCGAATAAAGGATACGAAGCAATTGAGGGTGTATTTACTAGACATGATGTATATGTAGCTGATGAAGTTTTCTTAACAGGTACAGCTGTAGAAGTAATAGCTGTAGTAAAAGTAGATGGCCGTGTCATTGGCGACGGAACACCAGGGAAAGTGACAAATGACATCTTAGAAGGTTTCCGTGCAATAGTAGAACAAGATGGGGTAAAAGTTTACGATGAAAAAACTACAGTAGTGTAATAAGGGGCGTTAAAGATGAGAAGTGACATGATAAAAAAAGGAGTCGACCGTGCTCCGCATAGAAGTTTACTATATGCAACAGGTGTTAAAACAAAAGATTTAGATAAACCATTCATAGGCGTTTGTAATTCATATATTGATATTATTCCAGGTCATGTTCATCTTCAAAAGTTTGCTGAAGTAGTTAAAGAGGCGATTCGAGAAGCTGGTGGGATTCCATTCGAATTCAATACTATTGGTGTTGATGATGGGATTGCTATGGGACATATCGGAATGCGGTATTCACTACCAAGCCGTGAATTAATCGCAGATTCTGCTGAGACAGTTATTAATGCACACTGGTTTGATGGAGTATTCTACATACCAAACTGTGACAAAATCACTCCGGGTATGCTAATGGCAGCGGTTCGTACGAATGTACCTTCTGTGTTTGTATCAGGTGGTCCAATGGAAGCGGGTGTTTCATCTACAGGTGAGCAGCTTTCATTAACTTCTGTATTTGAAGGTGTTGGTGCTTATAAAAGCGGTCAAATGACAGCAGAGCAATTGAAAGACATTGAAGACAATGCATGCCCAACCTGTGGTTCATGCTCAGGGATGTTTACCGCTAACTCTATGAACTCTCTTATGGAAATGCTAGGAATGGCTTTACCAGGAAACGGTACAATCTTAGCAACTTCTGAAGCACGTCATCAATTGATCAAAGACGCTGCAAAACATTTAGTCCAAATGATCAAGGATGATGTAAAACCGCGCGATATCATTACGAAAGAAACTATCGATGATGCTTTTGCCCTTGATATGGCAATGGGAGGTTCAACTAATACCGTTTTACATACATTAGCAATCGCCCATGAAGCAGAAATTGATTACAACATAGAAGACATTAATAAGGTAGCTGAACGCGTACCATATTTATCGAAAATCATGCCAGCTTCAAACTATTCAATGCATGATGTTCATCTTGCAGGTGGTGTCAGCGCAATAGTCAATGAGCTTTGTAAAATTGATGGAGCAATTCATAAAGATCGTATTACTATAACAGGTAAAACAATTGCTGAAGATGTAGCAGGACATGAAATTACAAATACGGATGTCATACGTACAAAAGATAATCCATTTAGTCCTGTAGGTGGTTTATCAGTACTATTCGGTAACATTGCTCCTGAAGGCGCAGTAATTAAAGTAGGTGCTGTTGATCCTTCTATCAAAGATTTCATTGGTGAAGCTATTGTCTTCGACTCTCAAGAGGAAGCTCAAGAGAACATCGATAATGGTACAGTTCAAGCAGGTCATGTCGTAGTCATTCGTTATGAAGGACCAAAAGGCGGACCAGGAATGCCTGAAATGCTTGCACCAACATCCGCTATTATGGGACGTGGTCTAGGAAAAGAGGTTGCTCTTATTACAGATGGTCGTTTCTCAGGTGCTTCACGAGGTATCTCAATCGGGCATATCTCTCCAGAAGCTGCAGATGGTGGACCGATTGCATTAGTAGAAAATGGTGACACTATCTCTATTAATCTAACAAACCGCACAATAGAATTACAAGTATCCGCTGAAATTCTAATTGAAAGAAAGCAAAACTTAAAACCATTTGAACCAAAGATTAAAAAAGGGTACTTAGCAAGATATTCTAAGCTTGTAACGAGCGCTTCTACTGGTGGCGTAATGAAAATTTAGTTTAACAATTAAATAATAAAATCGTTGATGAGGTTAAAGGTTATAGATTTTAGTATTCACAGAGAGCCGGTAGTGCTGGGAGCCGGTAATACAACTATATCTGACATCCCCTCGGAGTGGGTTACTAAACACGCAAGTAATTAGGTAACCTCGGGCGCAACCATTTGTGCTCGTTATATAAAGAATGGATTCGTCTATTCAAGAGGTAGTCTTTTGACTATGAACAAGGGTGGTACCATGAAAAGCTTACTTTCATCCCTACGTAAAGGTTTTCTTTGCGTGTGGAGAAATGGGCTTTTTTTATATAGAAAATTAGGGAGGAGTTATATGATGAATGCACAAGTTCCACTAAAGAGTAGAGAATCAGCACTAGAAGAGGCCACGCAAGAAATTAAAAAGCAACAGAATGGTGCTGCATTATTCATCGAATCGTTAAAGAAACAAAATGTAGAAATTATTTTTGGATATCCAGGTGGTGCTGTCTTACCAATTTATGACGCACTTTATAAAAATCCGATCAAACATATACTCGCCAGACATGAGCAAGGTGCAATTCATGCTGCAGAAGGTTATGCTCGCGTCTCAGGTAAAACAGGGGTCGTTATTGCTACATCAGGTCCGGGAGCTACAAACCTAGTAACAGGTATTACAGATGCAATGATGGATTCATTACCACTTGTAGTCTTTACTGGCCAGGTTGCAACAACAGTTGTTGGAACTGATGCTTTCCAAGAAGCTGATATTGTTGGCATCACTCAGCCCATTACTAAGCATAACTATCAGGTGAAGGACATTAATGATATTCCTAGAATCGTGAAGGAAGCATTCCACATTGCTTCAACAGGTCGTAAAGGACCAGTACTTGTTGATATCCCAAAAGATATCGCAAATACATTATTCAAATCAGAAGTGGATGATAATGCACCAATTAATTTACCTGGTTATCAGCCAACGTTACATCCGAACTTTTTGCAAATCCAAAAAGCTGTAAAAGCTATTGGTGAAGCGAAACAACCTTTAATATTAGCGGGTGCCGGTATTTTAGCAGCAGATGCATCATCCGAATTAACTGAATTCGCTGAAAAACACAATATTCCGGTAACTAACACTTTGCTTGGACTTGGCAGTATTAACGGCGAACACGAGCTCTTCCTAGGTATGGCAGGTATGCATGGTACATTTACGTCTAATATGGCGATTAGTAACTGTGATCTACTTATCAATATAGGGGCGCGCTTCGATGACCGTCTTACAGGAGATCTAAGCAAATTCGCTCAAAAAGCGAAAATAATTCATATCGATATTGACCCAGCCGAAATTGGCAAAAACGTTCCAACTGATATTCCAATTGTTGCAGATGCAAAAGAAGCATTAAAAGCACTGTTAAAACAACCGATTGAAACACCTGATACGTTGCTTTGGCACGAATATTTGACGGAATGTCTTGCAGAGTATCCATTATGGTATGACGCAAAAGAGACAGATACAGTTTATCCACAACAAGCAGTAGAGCTAATCAACCGCATTACTAATGGTGAAGCAATCGTCACGACAGATGTAGGGCAACATCAAATGTGGACAGCACAATACTACAAATTTAAAAGCGATCATAACTGGGTAACATCTGGTGGACTTGGAACAATGGGCTTTGGTTTCCCAGCTGCAATTGGAGCGCAATTTGCTAAACCTGATCAAAGAGTAATCTCTATTGTAGGTGATGCAGGCTTCCAAATGACATCTCAAGAACTTGCTTTATTGAAAGAATTTAACTTACCAGTGAAAATTGTTATTTTAAATAACAGCTGTCTAGGTATGGTTCGACAATGGCAAGAAACGTTCTATGAAGAGCGTTATTCATCTTCTTTAATGCCAGTTCAGCCAGATTTCGTGAAACTAGCTGAAGCTTACGGTGTGAAGGGTTACCGCATTAATACAATCTATGAGGCTGAAGATATACTGACTGAAGCACTATTGTCAGATGAACCAGTACTAATCGATTGTCGTGTAAAACAACTTGAAGTTGTTAATCCAATGGTAGCACCGGGCAAAGGACTAGATGAAATGATCGGGGTGAAAAAAGGATGAAAAGAGTTATTACAGTAACTGTGATTAACCAAAGTGGTGTATTAAATCGCGTCACAGGTCTACTCATGAAAAGACAGTTTAACATCGAAAGTATCACGGTTGGTCATACAGAACAACCGGGTATCTCTAAAATGACTTTCATCGTACATGTAGAAGATGAAAACAAAATTGAACAATTGGTCAAACAGCTTTCAAAACAAATTGATGTGATCAAAGTAAATGATATCACTGACAAATCAATTGTTATACGTGAGCTTGCACTAATTAAAATTGTGGCACCACCGAATTTGCGCATGGAGATTAACTCAATTGTTGAACCTTTCCGTGGTTCTATCATCGATATGGGTAAAAATGTTGTAACTTATCAAATCGTCGGTAACCCAGAAAAAATTGACGCATTCATTGAGTTGATCCAACCATATGGTATTAAAGAGCTGACACGTACGGGCGTTACTGCATTTGTACGTGATGCACAAACAAAACCAACAGCGCAACTTTCGATTTTACAATAAATAGCTTTACAAAAACTACTAAACCAATCAGGGGGAATTTAAAATGGCAAAAATGTACTATAACAACGATATCAACGAGGCAACTTTACAAGGTAAAAAAATCGCAGTAATCGGATACGGTTCACAAGGTCATGCACATGCTCAAAATCTTAATGAATCGGGATTCGACGTTACAGTTGGTATCCGTCCAGGGAAATCTTTTGATAAAGCAGAACAAGATGGCCTAAATGTAAAAACAGTTAAAGAAGCTGCTGCAGAAGCAGATGTAATTATGATCTTACTTCCAGACGAACGCCAAAAAGCAGTTTATGAAGAAGAAATCGCACCAGGATTACAAGCGGGCAATGCACTAGTGTTCGCACATGGTTTCAATATTCACTTTGGCCAAATCGTACCACCAGCTGATGTTGATGTATTCTTAGTAGCTCCAAAAGGTCCAGGACACTTAGTACGCCGCACATACGAAGCTGGCGCAGGTGTACCAGCATTATTCGGTATCTTCCAAGATGCGACTGGTAACGCAAAAGATGTAGCATTAGCCTATGCAAAGGGTATCGGTGCAGCACGTGCTGGTGTAATCGAAACTACTTTTAAAGAAGAAACAGAAACAGACCTATTTGGGGAGCAAGCAGTTCTTTGTGGTGGTACTACAGCTCTAGTAAAAGCTGGCTTCGAAACTTTAGTAGAAGCAGGTTACCAACCAGAAATCGCTTACTTCGAATGTATGCATGAATTAAAATTAATCGTTGACTTGATGTATGAGGGCGGTCTTGCTAACATGCGCTACTCAATCTCAGATACAGCTGAATGGGGAGATTTCGTATCTGGTCCACGCGTAATCGATGCATCTGTAAAAGAACGTATGAAAGACGTTCTAACTGATATCCAAGAAGGTAAATTCGCAAAAGAATGGATCAACGAAAACGAAACAAACCGTCCTAAATACAATGCTATTAAAAAAGCAGAAGCTGAGCACCAAATCGAAGTAGTTGGAGATAAACTGCGTGAAATGATGCCTTTTGTAAATAACGGTAAAAAGATTGAGAAAGAAGTGGTTAACAGTGCGCAAAATTGAAATTTTTGATACTACACTACGTGATGGAGAACAATCAGCTGGTATTAACCTAAATACCGGTGAGAAGCTTGAAATTGCAAAACAGCTAGAACGCTTTGGGGCATCTATTATTGAAGCAGGTTTTCCTGCTTCATCCCCTGGCGATTTCGAAGCTGTACAACGAATTGCAGGTACAGTTAAAAACTCAATTGTTACAGGACTTGCTAGAGCAATTAAAAAGGATATTGATATTACTTGGGATGCTCTTAAAAATGCTGAACAACCACATATTCATGTATTCCTTGCAACAAGTCCAATCCATATGCAATACAAGTTAAACAAAACACCTGATCAAGTTGTGGAAGCAGCCGTAGAAGCTGTCAAATATGCAAAAAATACATTTCCACTTGTTCAATGGTCTGCAGAAGATGCCTTCCGTTCTGACCGTGAATTCCTTGTACGTATTATAAATGAAGTAATTAAAGCTGGTGCAACTACTATTAACATTCCAGATACAGTAGGTTATGCAAGCCCTGCTGAATATGGTGCATTATTTAAATATTTAATAGAAAATGTCACTGGTAGTGACAAAGTGAACTTCTCCGCTCATTGTCATGACGATTTAGGCATGGCTGTTGCAAACTCAATCGCAGCAATTGAAAATGGCGCCAATCAAGTTGAAGGTACGATTAACGGAATCGGTGAACGTGCTGGTAATGCAGCTTTAGAAGAAATCGCTGTTGCAATGCACATTCGTAAAGACTTTTACGGAATCGAAACGGGCATTAACTTGCAAGAAATTAAGCGTACGAGTCAACTCGTCAGTAAACTTACAGGTGTCGTTATTCAACCAAATAAAGCTATCGTAGGTAAGAATGCTTTCGCTCATGAATCAGGTATCCATCAAGATGGTATGTTAAAGAATCCTGAGACTTATGAAATTATTACGCCGGCTTTAATTGGAGAAAGTGCGATTCCTCTCGTATTAGGTAAACACTCCGGAAGACACGCCTTCAAAGACCGTGCTGAAACGATGGGCTTTGACTTAAGCGACGATAAAATTAACCGCGCATTTGCAGAATTTAAAAAATTAGCTGATCGTAAAAAGGAAATTACTGAAGAAGACTTATTAACTTTATTGACAGATCAACAAATTAAGTATGAAGAAATCCCAGTATATGAACTAAAAAGTGTGCAAGTTCAATACGGAACAGAAAACATTCCTACTGCTACTGTGCAAGTAATTCAACCAGATGGTGAAGAAGTAACTGTAGCTTCTACTGGTTCTGGTTCTGTTGAAGCAATCTTCAATACTTTGGAGTTGCTAATCAAGTCTAAGGTGGAAATTTTAGATTACCGTGTAACTTCAGTAGGTAAGGGTCGTGACGCATTAGGTGAAGCAGTTATTAACTTAACGTACAATGACCAAATAGTTACTGGTCGTGATGCGGCGCAAGATGTTTTGGAAGCTTCAGCAAAAGCGTATTTAAATGCTATTAATAGACAGATTATTCGATCAGATTTAAGAGCTAAAGAATTAATTCGTTAATCATATAGAGGAGGAGTTTTTTATGGAAAAGAAAATTACAGTACTACCGGGTGATGGCATTGGCCCAGAAGTTATCGCTTCGGCAGTGTCAGTGTTACAAGCAGTCGGTAAAAGATATCATCATACATTCCACATTGCTTTTGGTGCAATAGGTGGCTCAGCAATTGATCAACATAACGATCCTTTACCTCAAGAGACGATTACCCTTTGCGAACAAAGTGATGCGATTCTACTTGGAGCAGTCGGGGGTCCTAAATGGGATCAAAACCCAGGTGAATTGAGACCTGAAAAGGGATTACTACGCATTCGTAAGCATTTTGATTTATTTTCAAACTTACGCCCTGTGCAAGCAATCCCGTCACTTTTAAAAGCTTCTCCTCTAAAAGAAGAAATTGTGAAAGATGTTGACCTACTTATCGTTCGTGAATTAACTGGTGGTTTATATTTTGGCGAACCTCGTCAACGTACGGAAAAATCAGCTATAGATACATTAGTGTACACACGATTTGAGATTGAACGTATTGTTGATAGTGCTTTCCAATTAGCGCGTGTTCGTAGAGGGAAATTGACTTCTGTAGATAAAGCAAATGTTCTTGAATCTTCAAGATTATGGCGTCAAATTGTAGATGAAAAGAAAGCAGGGTATCCAGATGTTGAAGTAGAACATAGCTTAGTCGATTCTACGGCTATGAAGTTAATTACGAACCCTGCAGATTATGACGTTGTTGTAACGGAAAATATGTTCGGCGACATTCTAAGTGATGAAGCTTCAGTAATTACAGGTTCACTTGGTGTGTTACCTTCTGCAAGTATACGTTCCGATAACTTCGGTTTATATGAGCCAGTCCATGGTTCGGCTCCTGAAATTGCAGGGCTAGGCATTGCTAACCCTGCTGCTACGATTTTATCTGTAGCGATGATGTTGAAGTATTCATTTGGCTTATATGAAGAAGCTGCTGAAATAGAACGCGCAGTGGCAACGGTATTCGAGGATGGTTATTATACCGCGGATCTTGCAACTCCAGGAAGTCGCGTATTAACAACATCTGAATGGACTGAAAAAGTCATCAATGAACTAGATACGAGCTTTGTTTCAGATAGTATTATGACATCATATATCTAAGAAAAGGTGATATTATATGGCAAAAAATATAATCGAAAAAGTATGGGACCAACATGTCGTTTATCAAGAGGATGGGAAACCGGATTTGCTTTATATCGACTTGCATTTAATTCACGAAGTAACATCTCCACAAGCGTTTGAAGCGCTTCGTTTGAACAATCGTAAAGTACGTCGTCCAGATCTTTGCTTTGCAACAATGGATCATAATGTGCCAACAAAGAATTTACCGACTATCAATGACCCAATTGCCAAAAAACAAATTAACACATTAGCTGAAAACTGTGCTGAATTTGGCGTTCAATTAGCAGATATGGGTCACCCTGATCAAGGAATTGTTCATGTAATTGGACCACAACTTGGATTAACACAACCAGGTAAAACAATTGTTTGTGGTGATTCACATACTTCTACTCACGGTGCATTCGGTGCAATTGCATTTGGTATTGGTACGAGTGAAGTGGAACATGTATTATCTACACAGACCTTATGGCAAAATAAACCAAAAACAATGGAAATCCGTGTTAAAGGTGAACTTGGTTTTGGCGTAACTGCGAAAGATATTATTCTTGCAATTATTGCGAAGTTTGGTATTGATGTAGGTACTGGGCATATCGTTGAATTCACTGGCGATGCTATTCATAAATTATCGATGGAAGAACGCATGACGATTTGTAATATGTCAATTGAAGCAGGAGCAAAAGCAGGTTTAATCAGTCCAGATCAGATAACAGTTGATTACATTAGAGGGCGTCGAAATGCACCACAAGAAAAAGCATTTGATGAAGCTGCTAAGTATTGGCTATCTTTAGCTTCGGATTCTGATGCTACATATGATCGCATTCTGGAAATTGATTCATATGAAATCGAGCCTTTTGTAACTTGGGGTACAAATCCTTCAATGGGTTCGGGTATTTCGAATCATGTTCCATTTGCAGCAGATTTTGAAGAAGAATCAGATAAACAGGCACTTAAAAAAGCACTACAATATATGGATTTAAAAGAGGGTACACCTCTAACTGATATCGCAATCCAGCATGTCTTCATCGGTTCATGTACAAATTCTCGTCTACATGATTTACGCTCTGCAGCAGCAGTTATTGAAGGTAAAAAAGTAAATGAAAACGTCCGAGCAATCGTAGTACCTGGATCATTCTCAGTTAAAAAACAAGCGGAAGAGGAAGGTTTAGATAAAATCTTTATTGAAGCTGGATTTGAATGGCGTGAATCAGGATGCAGTATGTGTCTTGCAATGAATGAGGATGTTGTACCAGCAGGAGAAAGATGTGCTTCTACATCTAATCGTAACTTCGAAGGCCGCCAAGGTGCAGGTTCTCGTACGCATCTTGTAAGCCCACAAATGGCAGCCGCGGCCGCAATCGCTGGACATTTCGTAGATGTTCGCGAAATTTTAAATGTACCTGTGTAATGGAGGCGTAGAGGATGGAACCGATTAATATAGTGAATAGTATACTAACACCACTTAACAGAAAAAATGTCGATACAGACCAAATTATTTCTAAGGAATTTTTAAAACGCATTGAACGTACAGGTTTTGGTCAATTTGTTTTCTATCACTGGCGTTTCGATCAAAATGATCAACCGATTAAGGATTTCGTTTTAAATCAACCAAAATATAAAGGCTCTAAAATTTTAGTAGCTCACGAAAACTTTGGATGTGGCTCATCTCGTGAGCACGCACCATGGGCGATTTTAGACTATGGATTCAACGTAGTCATTGCTCCAAGTTTTGCGGATATTTTCCACAACAATTGCTTCAAGAATGGTATTTTACCAATTAAGTTACCTGTTTCTGAAGTAGAAGAATTACTTGCAGTTGGAGCAGCTTCGCCACTTGAAACAGAAGTGAATTTAGAGGCCCAAACTGTCACAGCAAATGGCAAAGTATATAATTTTGAAATTGATCCTTACTATAAACAAATGCTTTTAAATGGTTGGGATGAGATTTCATTAACTTTCCAATATGATGAGCAAATTACTAAATATGAAGCAACTCGAAAAGTGTATTAAATAAGTTTATTAAACTATCTAGTGTCCATTTTGGCATTAGGTAGTTTTTGTGATTTATGACGACTTAATACTGCTTACTTTTAATCAAAACTATTTTTATTATAAATCCTTGAAAAGGGGTGCAATGTAATGTTCCCAATATTAGAGACAGAACGGTTAATTTTGAGAGAACTTGTTGAAGCTGACGCACAGGCTATATTAGATTGTTTTTCTAATCCAGATGTACTACGTTATTATGGGCAAAGTCCACTAACAAGTGTAGTTCAGGTGAAACAAATTATCGGGAATTTTGCAATAAATTATAATAAAAAAGTTGGTGTTAAATGGGGGATTGAACGAAAAGGTATAGATGGTATTATTGGAACAATCGGGTTTCAAGAATGGTCACACGAATATATGAGAGCAGATATAAGCTACGCACTTTCCCCAGAACATTGGGGCAATGGATATGCGACGGAAGTTGTAAAGGCAGTTATTACTTATGGTTTCGAAGAAATAGGCTTAAAGCGCATTGGTGCAGTTGTTTTTGTGGAAAACGATTCATCGAATAAGTTGTTGGAGAAACTAGGATTTATAAATGAAGGAGTTTTGAGAAATTATATGTATCAAGATGGAGTTCCATATGATACTAATATTTATTCTTTGCTTGACTCAAAAAGTTAGCGCTAAGTTTTGCAAAATCTTACGTTAAAGGAGGTACTACATTTGAAGTGTGGTACCTCCTTTGTTTACTTATTTCATCATTTCAGTGTACACATAAAATTCATATAGTGATGGAGCTAGTAATGCCACCAATAAACAGACAAACGCTGCTATTTTCGTTTGTTTTATTAGTCTATCATCATTCAATTTTAACTGCTGAAAGAAAGTTAAAGTGAAGTAAAAACATAATACATAGAATATTGCTGAAAGAATGCCAATCCAGTTTCCAACACCTGATAAAGCTAAGTTGCTCATAATATCCCCCTCTAATTTACTACAACGACCTTCTATTTGAATAAAAAACCATTATTTATATTATACATAAATCAGACAGTATGAACCATATTTTGGAGAGGATAAGAAAGAAACTTCTACTAATTCGATTAGATTTTTTGAAAAGAAAGAAGTAAATAATGTATAATTAATAGTAATTCATAGAGAAAAAGGGGGGGGAGAATAATGACCAATCATCAAAATATAATTCTGTTTTATGACGGTAATTGTGGATTCTGCCAGTGGACAGTACAGTTCGTATTAAAACATGAAAGGAATCACGACATTTTTTTTGCTCCATTACAAGGTGAAACAGCTAGAAATACACTGTCTCCCAATCTTACTAAGAACATAGATTCTGTTGTAGTAAAAGGTCCTTCGGGAATAATGACAGAAACAGAGGCTGTATTTTTTTTACTCCCTTATTTAAAAGCACCATTTTCTTTACTAGGTATTTTTAAACTTATTCCACTGTTTGTACGTAATCCAATATATCGTCTAATAGCTCGTAATCGTCATAAATTAATGAAAGCACCAGCTAGTTGCCATTTACCAAGTTTAGATGAACGCAAAAGACTATTACCGTAACTCGATTTATTTTCATCTGGAAATAACTTTATATAGAGTAAAGAAAACCATCAAGCTTTAAACTTGATGGTTCAGAATGTAGATAAACTCGAAGAAATTCGGGTTTATCTACGTAAAATATATGATAAGACCGTTAATTTCCGCTACGGTGGACGCTTTCCGCGGGCGGGCGCCAAGCCGCTTCGTCGCTACGCTTCTGCAGGGTCTTGGACTGTCCCGCATTTCCCGCAGGAGTCGTCACCTCCGCTTCAATTAACTCCACATGTAATATAAACAAATCTTTTGAGGCGATGAAAAATGATGACGAGATCCTTTCAGACTGTAGACAAAGTCGAAGAAATTCGAATTTATCTACGGTCTTTTTACTTTTTTAAAAATAGATAAGACCGTTAATTTCCGCCACGGTGGACGCTTTCCGCGGGCGGGCGCCAAGGAGCTTCGTCGCTACGCTTCTGCAGGGTCTTGGACTGTCCCGCATTTCCCGCAGGAGTCGTCACCTCCGCTTCAATTAACTCCACATGTAATATAAACAAATCTTTTGAGGCTATGAAAAATGATGACGAGATCCCTTTCAGACTGTAGACAAAGTCGAAGAAATTCGAATTTATCTACGGTCTTTTTACTTTTTTAAAAATAGATAAGACCGTTAATTTCCGCTACGGTGGACGCTTTCCGCGGGCGGGCGCCAAGGAGCTTCGTCGCTACGCTTCTGCAGGGTCTTGGACTGTCCCGCATTTCCCGCAGGAGTCGTCACCTCCGCTTCAATTAACTCCACATGTAATATAAACAAATCTTTTGAGGTCCCACAATGTACTCAAAGTCAAAATCATCCTGCGGTGGAAACCTTAAAAAGTCTTAAAAAAGTGTCCTTGCAGGCGATGATGACTTTTGTTTCTATGAATTAAAAGAAACTCGACTATTGAAATTAACAAAGTCTGAAAATGGCATAAAAACTAATACTCAAAGAATATTTCATCTATAAAAGAGGATCTTAAATAATCAAAATATATAAAATAACAAAAAATATACTGAATCCATCAAGCTTTTAACTTGAAAGTTCTTCTACTTTTTCAGGGTTGTTGGAAGCATTTAATAAAACTACTCCTCCGATTATTAATAATATGCCAATGAATGTCAGAATGCTAAATGGGTCTTGCCATAACAATATCCCAATTACTGCTGTTATAGCTGTACCTACGCCTGCCCAAATAGCGTAAGCAAGACTTAAAGGAATTATTTTAAGGCATAGTGATAAGCAATAAAACGCTAATCCAAAGCCAATGATAACCGCAATAGAAGGAAGTACAATAGTAAACCCTTCTGATAATTTCAACATTGTCGTGCCAAATATTTCGCTTATTATGGATATCCCTAAAGCTATATAACCTTTCATACGATAACCTCCGATTAACTAAAGATTAATGAACTCCACCACTTGAGAGTTTCAAAACAACAACTCCACCAATGATTAGCACTAATCCTAATGCTTTTTTTAAATTAAAATTTTCTTTATAAACGATTACACCGACTAATGCAGTTAAGGCTGTACCTATCCCTGACCATATTGCATATGCCGTACCTAGTGGAATTGTTTTAAGTGATAAAGATAAGCAGTAAAAAGCTAAACACATGCCTAAAATTACTCCAATGGAAGGGAATAACTTTTTAAAGCCATTTGAAACTTTTAACATAGAACTACCAAATACTTCACTAACAATGGCTACTGCCAAAATTACATAAGGATTCAAGATGAACTCCTCCTACTTTGTCATATTGATTAATTTTTGAATTACATTTTCACGTAACTCTTCATCTAACGGGGCTATATTAAACAGTTCAGAGTAGTAAAGCCCATCTATTGCTAAGCGAATAATCGTTGCTGTTACAGGGTCTATACTATCTTGCTCCACTTGATTTTGCATATACTGATAGTTTTGAGACATACTTTTTGATAAATCTGGATTTAACATAGAAGCAGCAATTATTCCTATATTTAACTCAGCGTTGTGATTCAAGTCCTCTTTTGTCGTTTCAATTAATGCACGGCTCCATTTACCTTTTTCTCTCGAGTCATTCTTAGCATGTTCATTAAATAGAGAAGAGAAGTCTTCGAAAATATACTGTGTTAATCCCATTAGTAATGCTTCTTTATTTGGGAAGTGGTACAATAACCCACCTTTGCTAATTCCAGCTTGCTTCGCAACGGAATCTAAAGTAAGCGAATTAAAATCGTTTTCCAAAATAAAGTCCTTAGTAGATTTTAAAATATGTTTGCGCTTAACCTCCGCTTTTGATTCCATGTTTTCAACTCCATTATTAAACCGTCCAGACGGTCTTTTTTATATTGTCATTGTACCGTTTGGACGGTTTTTTAGTCAATCTAAGATGCTAAGCTACTCAAAATAGGGAGTAGATGATTACGATCCTTTGATTTTAAGTATCTTTTTTCATATTAAGTAACTATTTGAAAAATATGTAATTAATAGTTGTTTATTTATTGACCTCGCTAGTCTATATATAAAACACATCGCTGCTGCCCAATTTTATTATTTATCAAAGTTTGCTTCTACCATCATTCAAATAAGAGATGCTAACACAACTGCTATAGAAAAGAATACTATGCTCTAATTAAATAATACGATAGTTAATTCCTATAGCAGAACAATATACTATAAAACAAATGTGTATGAAAATAGGGCATAGTTCAGGTAAAAGTGATTAAGAAAAATCATTTGACTGATGTACGGGCCTATAAAAGCAACCTATATAATAGTAGAAAATTGTTAATTAAAAAGAAATGTGGTTTGAAGTTAATCAATATCTATTATTGAAATTACTGGGTTCAGTATTTCGACAAAAGGCATTCAGAATGCTCAAATACTGGTTGTTTGTTTATATTTTGATTATTGTAGATCCTCTTTTACATGTATTGTTGATTGGAGCGAAGGTGGCAACTCTTGGGGGAAAAGAGGGACAGTCCAAGATCCTGCAGAAGCGTAGGGACGAAGCGACTTGGCGCCCGCCCGCAGAAAGCTTCCACCGTAGCGGAAAACAACGGTCTTCTCTATTTATATATATTATAAAATAAAAAAGACTGTATTGAAGATACAGTTTTTTTGTTGAAGTAAGCTGATCCGTTTTAAAAAAGGAGTTTTATTGGGGAATCGAGAATTGTATAAAAAAATAAGTATAGATTTTTTGAAAGAGGGGATTAAAAGTGGGTAAAGTTGTTGGTTTTGAATTAAACAGTCAAGAACCAGAAAAAGCAGCTTAATTTTATTCCAGTGTATTTGGATGGCAAATATCAGTATATAAGATGGAGTTTGATGAATTTTTTCTTGCATACTTAGTAGATCCTACAGGCATTTGTTTTGGTCTTTTTCAAAAAAATAAACGGTAGTATATTAAATGGGTTTCTTAGTACAATAAGAAATAATAATAAATTCAAATTAAAAATAGCTAAAACATGTCTTTTGTTGTTATATAGACATGTATTTAATTTCGTAAAATTTGATGTATTCTGTATTAAAATGAAAAAACAACATTTTCGAGAGTGCTTATGGCATTCGGAAATGGTCATAAATAAAACTTATCACATTCTATAATATTAATGTAATTTACTTATGAACAAATTTAGTTTATTATTGTTGTTGGAGAAAAGAAGCTATTTATAAAGCCTTTTCATTAGTTAATTTAGAGGGGGAACCAACCTATGGCAAACAAAAACTTGCATAACAGCCGTGCTTCATTCGACGTAAATGGTAAACAGTATAACTTCTACCGTTTAGCTGCAATCGAAGAAGCTGGTATCGCAAAAGTATCACGCCTTCCTTATTCAATCAAAGTATTATTAGAATCTGTTTTACGTCAATACGACGGCTATGTAATCAAAGAGGATCATGTTGATCAATTAGCAAAATGGGGCGCGGATGTAGATCCTAATGCTGAAGTTCCTTTCAAACCATCACGCGTAGTATTACAAGATTTCACTGGTGTACCAGTAGTAGTTGACTTAGCATCTCTACGTTCTGCAATGAAAGAAATGGGCGGAGACGCTAACGAAATTAACCCTGCAATTCCAGTTGACCTTGTAATTGACCACTCAGTACAAGTTGACAAATACGGTACTGCAACAGCTTTACAAGCTAACATGGACCTTGAATTTGAACGTAACGCTGAGCGTTATAACTTCTTAAAATGGGCTCAAACATCTTACAATAATTTCCGTGCTGTACCTCCTGCAACAGGTATCGTTCACCAAGTTAACCTAGAGTACTTAGCTCCAGTTGTACACGTGAATGAAAATGCAGACGGAACTTTCGAAACATTCCCAGATTCAGTTGTTGGAACTGACTCTCATACTACAATGATCAACGGTATCGGCGTACTTGGATGGGGTGTAGGTGGTATCGAAGCTGAAGCAGGTATGTTAGGTCAACCTTCATACTTCCCAGTTCCAGAAGTAATCGGTGTTAAATTAACAGGCGATCTTCCAAACGGAACTACAGCTACTGACTTAGCTCTTAAAGTAACTCAAGTTCTACGTGCTAAAGGTGTAGTTAATAAATTTGTTGAGTTCTTCGGTCCTGGAATCCCTCAATTACCACTAGCTGACCGTGCAACAATTTCAAACATGGCTCCTGAATACGGTGCTACATGTGGTTACTTCGCAATTGACGAAGAATCTTTAAACTATATGCGTTTAACTGGTCGTGACGAAGAGCACATCCAAGTTGTTGAAACATACTTAAAAGAAAACAACATGTTCTTTGATCCTGAATTAGAACCAGTTTACACTGACGTTGTAGAAATTAACCTTGCTGATATCGAGCCTAACTTATCAGGTCCTAAACGTCCGCAAGATTTAATTCCACTTTCAAACATGAAAAAACGTTACCACGAAGTAGTAGTAGCTCCTTCTGGTGTACAAGGTTTCGGTTTAACTGAAAAAGAATTCGAAAAAACTTCAACTGCTAAATTCGCTGAAGGCGATGTAGAAATTCCTGCAGGTGCTGTAGCAATCGCTGCAATCACTTCATGTACAAATACATCTAACCCTTACGTATTAATCGCTGCAGGTTTAGTAGCTAAAAAAGCTGTTGAAAAAGGTTTAACTGTTCCTAAATGGGTTAAAACTTCATTAGCACCAGGTTCAAAAGTTGTAACTGGATACCTAAACGATTCTGGTCTTACAACGTACTTGGACGAAATCGGTTTCAACACTGTAGGTTACGGCTGTACTACATGTATCGGTAACTCAGGTCCATTACTTCCTGAAATCGAAGAAGCGATTACTTCAAATGATTTATTCGTAACTTCTGTACTTTCAGGTAACCGTAACTTCGAAGGCCGTGTACACCCACTAGTTAAAGCTAACTACTTAGCATCACCACCACTTGTTGTTGCTTACGCATTAGCTGGTACTGTAGATGTAGATCTTCAAAATGATTCATTCGGTAAAGATAAAGATGGCAACGATGTATTCTTCGCTGATATCTGGCCTACTACTGAAGAAATCAACAATGTTCTTGGTAAAGTTGTAACTCGTGACCTATTCCAAAAAGAATATGCACGCGTATTTGACGAAAACGAAAAATGGAATGAAATTGAAACATCAACTGATTCTCTATACACATTTGATGAAAAATCAACTTACATTCAAAACCCACCATTCTTCCAAAACCTTGCGCCAAAACCAGAAGACATTAAAGGACTTTCTGGCTTACGTGTACTTGCGAAGTTCGGTGACTCTATCACAACTGACCACATCTCTCCTGCAGGTGCGATCGGTAAAGATACACCAGCTGGTCAATACTTACGTGCTAACGGTGTAGAACCACGTAACTTCAACTCTTACGGTTCTCGTCGTGGTAACCACGAAGTTATGATGCGCGGTACTTTCGCTAACATCCGTATCCGTAACCAAGTAGCTCCTGGTACAGAAGGTGGTTACACTACTTACTGGCCAACAGGCGAAGTTGAGTACATTTATGATGCAGCTATGAAATACGCTGAAAACGGTACTGGTTTAGCTGTTCTTGCTGGAAAAGATTACGGTATGGGATCTTCACGTGACTGGGCTGCTAAAGGTACAAACCTTTTAGGCGTTAAGACAGTTATCGCTGAATCTTATGAGCGTATTCACCGTTCAAACCTAGTAATGATGGGTGTTCTTCCATTACAATATGTTGATGGACAAAGCGCTGAATCTCTAGGCTTAACTGGTAAAGAAGAAATCTCAGTTAATATCGCTGAAGGTGTTAAACCTCAAGATATCTTAACTGTAACTGCTAAAGCTGAAGACGGTTCTGTTAAAGAATTCAAAGCTCTTGCACGTTTCGATTCAGAAGTAGAAGTAGACTACTACCGTAACGGCGGTATCCTACAAATGGTACTTCGTAACAAATTAACAAAATAAGTTAGGTTGATTCATTAAGGATTTACCTTTCATTGTATACATGTGTAGCGTATCTTAATTGTATGCTACACATGTATTTTTTGTTTTAAGTTGGAAAATAAATGATATTTTGAATCAATCTGATAAAAAAATAGTAGAGGTGTACCGATTGGGATTTATGAAAAAGAAACTACTTCAATTTTTAGCATACTCAATTGCCTTCATAATTGCCTTTAATGTGCCTTTTGCCTATATGAGCGCAGTACATGCAGCATCAGTAGAAGAACAACATAAAGAGGGCTTTGAGGAAGCTGAGATAGGCGAGATAGTTGTACCGCAAGAAGCAATTACAATAGAAGAAACATCAGATAAATCAGAAAAACTAGATAAACAATCATCTGTAGAAACACCAAAAAATCCTGAAACAATTAAAGAAAAAGCGATTGTAGTATCACCAGAGCTTATTTATACATATGTAACAGTGAAAGCAGAAAGTCTACTATTCGAACCAAATAACACTACAAAAGCTTTGTTACAATTAAATGATTCATCAACTATATACCACGTAAATCGAACAAATACCGAAGAGTGGTATGAATTATCAATTGGTCAAAGTACGTATTGGATCGCAAGTAAAAACTTGAATGAAGCAAACTTAGATGTAGTAACACCTGAAGTGAAAAAGTCAGTAAGTATTACAACTAAGAATACCTTTAAAATTTACAATCAACCAAGCAATACTTCGACAGTATTAGCAGGTGGTTTACAAGCAATAAAGTTTAAAACAATCGATATTGTCGACAACTACTTTGTACTAAATTTAGGGGATCAAATCGGCTATATAGCATTCAAAGATGTCGATTTATCGTTCAAAACAACAGATAAAGTCGAAATAATAAATAAGTCAGTAGTATTATATACTGTCGCAAATAGTAAATTTAAAAAAATTGGTACATTAAAAACAGGTGCTATTTT
Source organism: Viridibacillus sp. d25.2 (assembly GCF_055456015.2). Taxonomy (NCBI): domain Bacteria; kingdom Bacillati; phylum Bacillota; class Bacilli; order Caryophanales; family Caryophanaceae; genus Viridibacillus; species Viridibacillus sp. d25.2. The sequence goes on from NZ_CM196652.1 coordinate 2,367,735, forward strand.
TAAACCGACAAAAACAACGAGTAAGTATCATTACATCAAGAAGAGCGGCAAACAATACGCTGTTCCAATAGGTGGTACAATGCCTACGAAGAAGGTGGCATCATTAGCCACGCTGAAATCAGCAACGTATCCAATCACTCTTTATTCGGAAAAAGCTTCTGCTGTATATGATCAGAATGGTATCAAAATAGGTTCTTTAAACAAAGGGCAAACTGTACATTTAAAAGGTATATCTAAAGGCCATGGCATAATTGAATATTTAGGTCAGTCTGGATATGTTGATTTAGCGAATTTCTATCATAAAAACATCGTGAATCCGACAAAAAACGTCACGTACAAGGCATATTCTTATTATGTAAAGGTTTTCGCTAAATTATATCCCGAATTTACATCTTTAGAGAAAATCGGTGAATCTGTCGAAGGTAGAGCAATCTATGCGTTAAAAGTGGGTAATGGTAAGAAAGAGATTTTAGTAGATGCTGCCATTCATGCTCGTGAGCATATGACTACTAACGTTGTGATGGAAATGATTGATAACTACTCTTATAGCTACAACAAAAAGACAAGCTTTGCTGGTTATAATGTACGTCAAACTCTAGATACAACAAGTATTTGGTTTGTACCAATGATTAACCCTGACGGTGTCACATTAGTGCAGAATGGTATTAACAGTATGGCAAATAAGAACTTGATTAAGAAGATTAATAAAAGCTCGAATTATAAACGTTGGAAAGCTAATGCTCGTGGTGTCGATTTAAATCGAAATTTCGATGGTGAATGGAAGTACGTAGCGTTTACTCCAAAAACCTATAAAGGTTACAAAGGTCCTCGTGTATTCTCAGAACCTGAAGCGCAAGCACTAAAAGCTTTCGTTGAACGTCATAAATTTAAGTCTGATATTTCATATCACTCATCTGGCCAAATTTTATACTGGTTTAACTTCCAAAATAGCACTAACTATAAGCGTGATTTGGCGTTAACACGTCAAATTAGTCGTGTAACGGGCTATTCAATCGTCCCATCTATGTATGCAAAAGGTAGTGGATCTTCTGCTGATTGGTTTATCATGTCACAGAAACAGCCTGGTATTACAGTGGAAATAGCACCGTATGCAGGTGAAGGTCCAGTATCCCATAGACATTGGAATAATGTATGGAAGAAAAACAATTCAATCGGTTTATTAGCATCGAAAGAAGCTAGTAAGCGATAATGAAAGACAAAGTTTTTGGTTTTGTCTGTTATTATATCAATGTATAAATTCAATAGTTTGATGTCGAATTGCGCTATATATAAAGCTTTTGTGAGTAATTTTAGCTAGATTTCTGTATAATAGAGTTATGAGGTGAATTAAATGTTTGTTAGTAATAAAGAGATAGAAATACGTTATGCGGAAACAGACCAAATGGGTGTAGTATATCACTCAAATTATATCATTTGGCTTGAATTGGGCCGTACACAGTTAATACATGATTTAGGATTTTCAGCTACCCAACTTGAAGCGGATGGTTATGTATCGCCGGTGATGGATATTTCCATTCAATACAAAGCTGCGATGAGATATGGTCAAATTGCGACAGTTCGAACTTGGATTGAAAACCACGGGAAGTTACGTACAGTATATGGCTATGAGGTTCTTCATGAAGATGGCACTGTAGCGGTTACAGCAACATCAGAACATATTTTAGTGAAAAAAGATAGTTTTAGACCTGTTTCTTTAGGGAAAGTAGACCCTAAATGGTATGAAAAATATAAAGAAATTGAAAGAAAAAAAGTATAATGGCATTAGGGGTCACTAGAGTTGAGCTTGAATTATGGAAAGAGCGCGTGATAGCTCATGAAATCGCTTTTCTTACACATTATTGGAAGGACGAGCGTTTCCCGGGGTGCAAAACTGTGACAAAAGCAGGTTGTGCGGACGTCGAAAAACTCATCGAATGGGGAGCGAAGTATGGTTTAAAGCCCGAGTGGATCGATTATAAGCATTACCCTCATTTCGATCTTTTTGGTGACTATGAACGCCAGATTTTGTTAAGTGAAGGGCAATTTCAACAGTACAATCGCTTTTATGCATAACAAAAGCATGGCGCATTTAGCGCCATGCTTTTCATTTGTTATATAGCTTTTTTTGTGTAATCATATTTAATCTCATTAAGTGTTTCGTCCACTAAGATATGAAGATCATGATTGTCGAAAAACCACAAATCATCTTCTTCGATGTAGAAAATTGTATTATTTTTTTCAACTTCAACTGCAGGATTCATTGATTGTTCACGATTCATACCAAGTGAAAAACCTTCATGGAAAGGGCTAGAGCCACCATAACGAGCATAAAAACGAATTTGGTCCCCGTCTTCAATATCCATTTCTTTTTCAAACCATTCTAGTGCTTCATCTGATACGACAATTTTCATGCGGTGTACACTCCTTGTAGTTTACAACCATTTAACCTTAGGCTCAGTGCCTGATTTAATACGTATAATATTCGAACGATGTCTGTAAAAAATAAAGGCCGCTAAGATTGTAATGATGATTAATAAAAAATAGTCTTGCTCAAAGAACGTATATATAATAGCATAAACAAAAGCTACTACAGAAGCAAACATAGAAGAAAAGCTGACCATTTTGGATACTTTTAAGCAAAGTATGAATGCAATAAATAAGATGATGAAAATTGGCCAATGATAACCTAATACTACACCAGCTGATGTGGCTACCGCTTTACCACCACGGAATTTTGCGAATACAGGGAACATATGACCAACAACTGCAAGCGCACCTGCAACTAGTGGATGAATGCCGCTATCAGCAAAGTATGCGAGTGAAGGTAATAGCGTCGCTATCGTTCCTTTTAAGATATCCATAAGTGTTACGACAATACCTGCTTTTTTTCCGAGAATTCGGAAGGTATTCGTAGCACCTAAGTTTCCGCTACCGTGTTCGCGGATATCGGTCTTATAAAAAAGTTTACCGATCCATAAACCTGAAGGAATTGAACCTATCAAGTATGTCAAGATGATTAATAGAATCATATTCATATAAAACTCCTTCTTGTTTTAGTAGTTGGTACTAATAGTTTATCATAATACTATATTGATACACAATATACACATCTTCTTAGAGTATTATCTTATTCTTATTTTGCTTTAGATTCAACGTTTGGTACAATAAACTCTATATGAAATTAAATTACCTCTTGTTGACAGTAAAAGAGAAAGTGCGTAATATAATTTTAAGTGGAACGGGTGTTTGTATTTAGGGGGAATTTTTTTGACAGATAAACAAACAGTCATGTCTTACAATGATGATGCGATACAAGTACTTGAAGGATTAGAAGCTGTTCGTAAACGTCCAGGTATGTATATTGGTTCAACTGATAGCCGAGGATTACATCACCTTGTTTATGAAATTGTCGACAATGCAGTCGATGAAGCATTAGCTGGCTTTGGTTCACATATCATTGTGAAAATTCACGAGGATCAAAGTATAAGTGTACGTGACTACGGTCGAGGCATGCCTACAGGTACTCACAAAACAGGTAAACCAACACCGGAAGTTATTTTTACCATTCTGCATGCAGGTGGTAAATTTGGACAAGGTGGCTATAAAACAAGTGGAGGATTACATGGTGTAGGTGCTTCCGTAGTAAATGCATTATCCTCATGGCTTGAAGTCACTATTCATCGTGACGGCACAAAATATAGAATGCGCTTTGAAAATGGTGGTAAACCCGCTACTACATTAGAGAAAATAGGTACAACAAAAGAATCGGGAACGTGTATACATTTCCTTCCAGATGCCACTATATTTTCAGCGACAAAGTATAATTTTGACACTCTTGCTGAACGGTTACGAGAATCTGCCTTTTTATTAAAAGGCTTAAAAATCGAGCTAATTGAAGAACAAACAGGCAATCATGAAACGTATCATTACGAGAACGGTATCGAGGCATTCGTTGCTTACTTAAACGAAGAAAAAGACGTTTTACACCCAGTCAAGTATGTTGAAGGAACACAAGACGAAATTGCAGTCGAATTTGCTTTCCAATTCAACGACGGCTACTCAGAAACGATTTTATCATTCGTTAACAACGTTCGTACTCGTGACGGGGGCACACATGAAACCGGTGCCAAGGCAGCCATGACACGTGTTTTCAATGAATATGCACGCAAAATCGGCTTATTAAAAGAGAAAGACAAAAACTTAGATGGCTCGGATATTCGTGAAGGCTTAGCAGCTATTATTTCTGTTCGAATTCCTGAAAACTTGCTACAGTTTGAAGGACAAACGAAAGGGAAGCTAGGTACTAGTGAAGCGAGAAGTGTCGTCGATTCGGTTGTGTCTGAGAAATTACTTTACGTGTTAGAGGAGAACGCTGAGCTAAGTGCTTCCCTTGTACGTAAAGCAATTCGTGCGCAACAAGTTCGTGAAGCAGCGCGTAAAGCACGTGAAGACGCACGTAACGGCAAGAAAAACAAAAAATCTAGTGCGCTATTGTCTGGAAAGCTAACTCCAGCACAGTCTCGTAACGCAGCTAAAAACGAATTATATCTTGTCGAAGGTGATTCTGCAGGCGGTTCAGCTAAACAAGGCCGTGACCGTTCATTCCAAGCCATTTTGCCTCTTCGCGGTAAAGTCATTAACACCGAAAAAGCAAAATTACAAGATATCTTAAAAAATGAAGAAATCGCTACGATTATTCATGCAGTTGGAGCAGGAGTAGGTGCTGACTTCACTATTGAAGATGCTGCATATGATAAAGTCATCATCATGACCGATGCCGATACCGATGGTGCACATATCCAAGTCCTATTATTAACTTTCTTTTATCGCTATATGAAACCACTAATTGAAGCGGGTAAAGTCTATATCGCACTGCCTCCGCTTTATAAAGTTTCAAAAGGTGTAGGTAAAAAAGAAGTGTTGGAATATGCTTGGACTGAAAAAGATTTACAACAAGCGATTGATAAAATTGGTAAAGGCTATATTTTACAACGCTATAAAGGTCTCGGTGAGATGAATGCCGACCAATTATGGGATACAACAATGAATCCAGAAACAAGAACATTAATCCGTGTTAAAATCGACGACGGTGCTCGAGCTGAACGCCGTGTTACAACGCTAATGGGCGATAAAGTAGAACCACGTCGTAAATGGATAGAATCAAACGTTGATTTTGGTCTAGAAGAAGACTCCAATATTCTTGACAATGAATTCATTCAAAATGAGGAGGACTTAGTATGACACAGACCGAAAGTTTTCAAGATTTACCACTAGAAGAAGTCATCGGCGATCGGTTTGGTCGATACAGTAAGTACATCATTCAAGATCGTGCCTTACCAGATGCTCGAGACGGTTTAAAACCAGTTCAGCGCCGTATATTATATGCAATGTTTATGGGGGGTAATACACACGATAAACCCTTCCGTAAATCAGCAAAAACAGTCGGTAATGTAATCGGTAACTATCATCCACATGGTGATAGTTCTGTTTATGAAGCTATGGTACGTATGAGTCAAGACTGGAAAGCGCGCCATATGCTAATAGAAATGCATGGTAATAACGGTTCTGTCGACGGTGATTCAGCGGCAGCAATGCGTTATACTGAAGCACGCCTTTCTGCTATCGCAGCTGAGATGCTTCGTGATATTCAGAAAGAGACAGTCGATCTTGTACCAAACTTTGATGACCAAGATATGGAGCCGACTGTATTACCTGCTAGATTCCCAAATCTACTTGTTAATGGCTCTACAGGGATTTCCGCAGGTTATGCAACGGATATTCCACCACATGCATTACACGAAGTATTAGATGCTGTTTTAATGCGTATGAAAAACCCAAATGCTACTGTTGATGAGCTTATGACCGTTATAAAAGGTCCAGATTTTCCAACCGGCGGTATTATCCAAGGTGTGGAAGGTATTAAAAAAGCATATGAAACAGGAAGAGGGAAAATTATCGTCCGTGCAAAGGCCGAAATTGAAACGCTTAAAGGTGGTAAAGAACAAATCGTTGTCACTGAAATACCTTATGACGTCAATAAAGCAAACTTAGTGAAGAAAATTGACGAAATGCGTTTAGATAAACGTCTTGAGGGGATTGCGGAAGTACGTGACGAATCAGATCGTACAGGTTTACGTGTGGTCATTGAACTAAAAAAAGAAGTCCCAGGGAAGCCAATTCTGCAATATTTATATAAAAACACTGACCTTCAAATTACGTATAACTTTAATATGATTGCGATTTATAAACGTCGTCCAACGATGATGACATTGCCATTACTATTAGATGCATATATCGATCACCAAAAAGAAGTAGTAACAAGACGTTCTCTATTTGACTTGAAAAAAGCGAAAGATCGCCTGCATATCGTAGAAGGATTAATGAAGGCATTATCGATTTTAGATGAAGTTATTCATACAATCCGTCAGTCAAAAGATAAAAGAGATGCTAAAAACAACTTGATGTTAAAATTCAACTTCACTGAAATTCAAGCTGAAGCAATTGTTTCATTACAGCTATATCGTTTAACGAATACCGATATTACGGAACTACGTGAGGAAGAAGAAGAGCTAAAAGGGAAAATTACTGAATTACAAAGTATATTAGAAAGTGAAGCAAAACTAATAAGTGTCATCAGAAAAGAATTACAAGATGTACGTAAACGTTTTGCTGAACCACGTCGCTCAATTATTGAGGCTGAAATCGAAGAAATAAAACTGAACATAGAAGTTTTAATTCCAAGTGAAGATGTCGTAGTGACAGTTACAAAAGACGGGTATGTAAAACGTACTAGTCAACGATCTTACAATGCTTCGAATGGTAAAGACTTTGCGATGAAAGATTCCGACCATCTATTGTTCGAATCTCAAATTAATACGCAACAGCATCTACTACTATTTACAAGCAAAGGCCATTATATTTATCAGCCAGTACATGAGCTACCAGACATTCGTTGGAAAGACTTAGGTCAACACATTTCAAGTATTGTACCAATTGATTCAGATGAAGAAATCATCAATGCTCGAGGGGTAGAAACATTTGAGCCAGATGTATTTGTAATGACAATCACTAAAGGTGGACAAATTAAGCGCTCGCCATTGAATGAATACGTCGTACAACGTTATTCAAAACCAATTAAAACAATGAACGTCAAAAAAGATGACGAAGTAATTTATGCTGATCTCGTAGCGATTACGGATGAAGTCATTTTGACTACACATTTTAGTTATTCCGTTCGATTCCCAATGGAAGATGTACCAGTTACAGGTGTTAAAACAGCTGGAGTTAAAGCCATAAACTTAAAAGAAGAAGATTATATTGTGGCAGCAAATGTCATTCCAGAAAATGATAATGGTGATTTAATGCTTGTTACACATCGTGGTGCTGTGAAGAAAATGGCTGTCTCTGAAATTGAAGTGAGCGGTCGTCCAAAACGTGGCGTCGTAACAGTGCGTGAACTGAAAAAGAATCCACATCGCGTCTATACAGTCATTTATGTTCATAAAGGCGATGTTTTACTTTTAGAAACTGAAAAAGGTGTCCAAGAGCAAGTACATGAAGATAATTATCGTGGAGCGGATCGCTACTCTAACGGTTCATTTGTAGTTGATATTGATACTGATGGTGAAATCACAAGAGTTGTTAAGATGAAACCTACACCATAGAATAAGATGATATACATTTTGAAAGGAGCTCATAGTAGCTCCTTTCTTTTTAAGGAGAAAAATATGTGGAAAAATCGAAATGTATGGATTGTTTTGTTTGGTGAATTAATCGCAGGATTGGGATTATGGGCAAGTATAATTGGCAATCTAGAATTTATGCAAGAAAGAGTGCCTTCAGATTTTATAAAGTCACTTATTCTATCTAGTGGTTTACTAGCAGGGGTGTTGATGGGACCATTAGCTGGGCGGATCATTGATCAATCACGTAAAAAAACGGTGTTAATTTATTCGAGTATAGGGCGTGTTGTGAGCGTATTATTTATGTTTATAGCATTAGCAACAGGTTCTATTTGGTGGATGGTTGTTTTCTTAGTACTTATACAAATTTCTGCATCTTTTTATTTCCCTGCATTGCAAGCGACTTTACCTCTAATTGTAAGTGAAAGAGATTTATTGCAACTAAATGGTTGGGATATGAATGTTTCGACAGTTGCTCGTGTTGCAGGGACCGCCTTAGCAGGTTTGATATTAGTCTATTCAGCTATAGGTACACTTTATATCCTCTCATTTGCTGCATATTTTGCATTGCTTTTATTTACTTTTATGTTAGATATCCCAGAGGAAAAACCTCGAAGAATTGACCAGATTGGCAAGAGTAACAAAAAGGAAAGCGGCTTTAAAGAAGTGTTCCCAATGCTACAAGCTAATCTTAGCGTGAAAATGACGCTTATTTTATCGTTTATACCTGTCTTATTTATAGGTTCCTTCAATTTATTAGTCATTAAGATAAGTGAATTTCAAGATTCGGTGATGATAAAAGGAATGATATATACTGTTGAAGGTATTTCCTTTATGATTGGTTCTTTTGCCATCAAATATATAGGGGAGAAATGGAGAATAGAGCAAATCTTATTTGTTTGTCTCATTGTCATTGGAAGTGGAGAAATGCTGTTGTATTTTGCTAGCAGTTCGTTCCTGACATTAGTCATATTTGGGTTTTTTGGATTCGCGGTTGGTTGTTTCTTCCCAACAGTGATGACAATATTCCAAAAACAAGTACCAAAAGAATATCATGGTCGTTTCTTTTCATTCCGGAACATGTTAGATCGGATCATGTTTCAAATCGTTTTATTGTCTACTGGTGCTTTACTAGATTTTATTGGCCTACAACTCATGGTAATAGTCTTTGGTGCTATCAGCGTGCTGACAACGACCTATTATTGGTTGCAAATGAAGCGTGGAGGGGTTCGGATAGAAGCGGAGCTAGACGGGAATTAATACGATTTTGATAAAGCATCATGAGTTTTAAATGATAATTGAAGTGTAGGTGGCTTCTATAGATAAAAAGAATGTTGAAAAAATGCTATTTTCATAGCATAAAATATAGGGAAATTTAAAACGACAATACACTAAATTTAGTAGTGTATTGTCGTTTTTGTATTTGGGTGGGTACCACGTCTGGTTCAACAGGTAAACCAAAAGGAACTTTATTAATGCATTAAAGGATAATGAGCTAATGGAACTCATGCTTCCGATATTTCGTGCGGATTATGAAATCTTAGAATCTTCAGCAAAAGCCTCGTACAAAAAAATTGATATTGAAACACATTTGTTATGGGGCGAAAACGACAAAGCCGAGACTATTGGTTCAGCAATGATGTGGAAAGATTACCTTGTTCAAGATTTAAATATAACCTCTATTAAAACTGGAGACCATATATTCATACTTAATAAGGAAGGTGAAGTCGTAACACACATTAATCAATTTATGAACTTAGATATGAAAGTAAAAGACAGGTAGAAAGCTGTTTTTCCCCAGGTCTGGATAATGCATCAGACCTGGGATACTAAAAAACAATTGTTTTATGTAATATGACATTTGGATTGGAGTAATATAATTTCTATGAATTACAATGTAGATCGACGAGGGCTATTGTCCCTGATACTAGTTTATTCTATAAAAACAATTTATTGAAATGTTGCACCTTGTATCTAAATCAAGGGCTGATGGCTATGAAGACAGAAAGAATACATTGTTTACAGGCGTATTAGCAAGATAAATGATTTGCCAAAAAACAAAATTTGAAAATAAGAAACAGGAATATGCTGTTCTGAAATATGGAAAGTCAAATTGGTTAACTCTAAATGGAAAAAAATATAAAAATTACAACATTATAGATGCTATTAAACGGATTAAATCGTAAAATATTATTGAACCAAATAAAATTTAAAGAAAGGGGATTCTAATATATGAATGAAGTAAAAACTGATGCAGGATTTAAAAAATTTCTGGTTATCTGGATGGGAGATTTGATATCTAATATCGGTACTGGTATGACTGCCTTTGGTCTTGGAGTATTTGTGTGGCAACTAACAAAATCAGCATTGGATGTTGCAATGGTTGAAATGGCTGCGCTACTGCCCATGATTTTATTTAGTCCGGCTGCAGGGTTTCTTGCAGATCGTTTTGATAGAAGGTTGCTTATGATTCTGGGAGATTGTGTATCAGGGATGGGACTAATTGTTTTGCTGGTTTTTATGAGTACAGGGAATATTCAGATTTGGCAAATAATCCTTTGTGTGGGATTTAGTTCAGCGTTTTCATCTTTATTAGATCCGGCATATAAAGCAACACTTACTGATTTATTAACAGAGGATGATTATGCAAAAGCAAGTGGAATGGTTGGGATAGCTTCCTCTTCTAAGTTTTTGATTTCACCAATCATTGGCGGTTTAATTCTGGCATTTTATAGTATAGAAGTGATTATCATCATTGATATTCTGACTGTTGTTATAACAGTTTCGACAATCCTTTTTGTAAGAAGATCTCTCGCGGTAAAGTCACAGGTTAAGAAAGAGTTGGATTTTTTCAAGGATTTAAAAGAAGGATGGCAGATTATTCTTGAATCTAAAGGAGTCATGCTATTAATTGTGCTGGTTTCGGTTTTAATGTTTTATATGGGAATTATTCAAGTGCTTTCAAAACCGATGATTTTATCCTTTACCAGTGAGAAAACAACAGGAATTCTGCAGACAATTGTTGCTTGCGGTATGATGGCGTCCAGTATTATGATCGGCACTGGAGTCATAAAGAGAAATTATGTGAATATCATGGTGGCAAGTTTCATCGTGTCTGGTATTACGATGGCAGGGTTTGGTGCAACGACAAGCATCCCGGTCATTATTATTTCTGGATTTTTATTCTTTGCATCGTTGCCATTTGCGACTACATGTATTGATGTTCTAATAAGAAAATCCATTGATAATGAGAAACAAGGTAGAGCATGGGGACTTATTTCTTTAATTTCACAGGTGGGATTTGTATTTGCTTATGTTTTTGCAGGTGTTCTTGCAGATTATGTATTTAATCCAGCACTAGTCGAAGGCGGTGTGCTAGCGAATACTGTTGGTAAAATCATAGGAACTGGTGAAACAAGAGGAGTTGGATTCTTAATAATTCTTTCCGGACTAGGACTAATAATTACGGCACTATTTGTATCTAAATCTAAGGGAATCCGAGAAATGGAGGCACAGAAAGAAATAGAGGTATTGCAGACAGAACAATCATTACAATGATGAGAACTTTCGAAGCAGTAAAGTCATGTAGTAAGAAGGAGGAAAAGTTTTGTTTCTGAAAATTGTAAAGAATGATTGCTACAGAAAGAAAATAGTGACTGTTACAGTGTTTGTATTTTTAACCATGGCGGTACTTTTGGGAGCTAGCGCAACAAATATCATTGCAAATCTGACTCAGTCGATGTCGGAACTGCAAGAAAGAGCAGTCCCTTCTGACATTACTCAGATGCATTCAGGAAATTATAATCAGAGAGAAATCGATGAATTTTCAAAAGAACAACGTGATAATATAGCGATGCAGGAAACGATGGTTCTTCTTACTTTTGACGGAAGTAATATTCATTTTGGTGAAAATAATACTATGGCTGGAACTGTACAGGACATTTCATTTGTTGTACAGAATAAAAAATTTGATTTTATATTGGATCTCGATAATAAAAAGCTGGACGTCAAAGAAGGTACAGTGGCAGTTCCTATTTACTTTATGCAACAATATGACTTGAAAATAGGTGATACGATTACGGTGAAAAGAAGAGGGTATGAGAAAGATTTTATCATTTCAGATTATGCAAGAGATTATGAAATGAATTCTTCTCTTACTTCATCGAAACGATTTGTTCTTAATCAAACCGATTATAATGAAATGCTTGTAAATCAGGTAGGAGAACGGGAATATCTTATCCAATTCAAATTGTATGAAAACGGTGATTCCCAGGCTGTTCAGACAGCATATATTGAAGCAGGACTTCCAACAAATGGTCCTACGGTTGGAGGGAAAATATTCTTATTGTTCAATGCCATGTCAGATGCGACAGTTGCGATGGTAATTATACTTATTAGTATTTTGCTAATTATTATAGCTTCGCTCTGTATCAGACTTACGTTTTTTGCAACGATTGATGAAGATTTAAGAGAAATCGGTGTTATGAAAGCCATAGGAATATCCAAGAAAGATATTAAAAAGGTATATCTTAATAAATATAGAGCCCTATCAGTAGCCGCTGGTATAGTGGGCTATTTACTTTCCTTTGTAGTGGTAAATCTATTTACTGGTAATATGAGACTTTATATATCTTCGGAATTATCAGGAAACTTAAAATATGCACTTTCTCTATTGGTACCATTATTTATATATTTTGTAATTACTATGTACTTCAAGAAGGTACTAAAAAGAATTGATAAGATTTCTGCGGTGGAAGCATTAAGTTCAGATATCATGGAGCGTGGAAAGAACAGAAAATATAGTTTCCCCCTGCTTAAGAACAAATTCTTCAACACCAATATTTACATGGGTTTTAGGGATGTATTTAAGCGTTTCAAATTATACAGATTACTGATTTTTATTTTTGTTATTTGTACGTTTATTATAATACTTCCAATAAATATTTATAATACAATGAATTCTCCGGAATTTTCCACATATATGGGAATAGGGAAATCCGATATGAGAATCGATCTTCGAAAGACAGATACAATTACAGAAGATTTTAAAAAGTTGCAGGAAGAATTGAAGAATGATTTGGATATTGAAAAATATGCCGCCTACATTACATGTTCCTACCAAGTCAAAAATGAGGAAAGTTCCTGGGATTATATTAATATTGAGACCGGAGATTTTTCCGTATTTCCATTAAGTTATTTGGAAGGAAGAGCACCGAAAGATGATGGAGAAATCTCACTTTCTTATGCAAATGCGTCAAAAGATGGATTAAACAAGAAAGTGGGAGATGACGTAGTTGTAAAGGTAGCTGGAACAGAAAAGACTTTGAAAGTAAGTGGTATTTATCAAGACATTACAAACGGTGGGAAAACAGCAAAGGCGAATACCAGTCTTGGTTTAAATGAAGATGCCGTTCTTTGGTATATTGTCAACATGGATGTGGCTCAAGGCGTTAATATTCGTGAGAAAATGGATTACTATCAGAATAATTATGATTCTGCGCAGGTAAATGATATTAAAGAATATACACAACAGACTCTAGGAAATATCATCGATCAAATGAGCACAATTGTTATAGGCGGAATCGCAATTGCAGTAATAATTGTTGTTTTAATAACTGCTCTATTCCTTAGGATGTTATTGGCTAAGGATATGTCTCAAATTGCAATTATGCGAAGTTTGGGGCTAACTTCCCAAAATATTAAGCAACAATATATGGCGGGGACTTTGATGGTGCTAATATTGGGAATCATATTAGGAGTATTGGCCTCTAATTACTTAGGGGATTTCCTTGTTAGTATGGGAATGTCCACTATGGGAGCTGCAAAGATTGAATTAGTTAATGTTGCATGGCAGACTTGGTTACTATGTCCGTTAGTATTAATTGTAATAGTTGGTATTACTATATCTGTGTGCTGTAGGGTAACAGTAAAAGATGATATATCTGTCGTTTTAAAAAGTTAGAACTGCTGAAGGGCGTATCTCCGAAGATGTAAGAAGTTTCCAGGGTGAGGGCACCTATGTATTAGATAGATTCCTAAAAAATAAGACTTTCCGATATACCTCTAAGGATATAGATTTTGATATAAATACTTGGCAATGGAGGAATATATATGAGCAATATTTTAGAAGTAACAAGTATAAACAAAATAGTAGAGTTAGGAAAAAATAATGAACTTCATATCTTAAAAGATGTAAATTTGGAGATTAAAGAAGGTGAATTCGTATCGGTCATGGGGCCATCTGGAAGTGGGAAATCAACACTGCTATATAATGTAAGCGGTATGGATCGGATTACTTCTGGTAGTGTAACATTTAAAGGCCGTGAAATCGGAAAACTAAAAGAAGAAGACCTAGCGAAGATTCGATTGTTTAACATGGGATTTATTTTTCAGAATATTAATCTTTTGAAAAACCTCTCATTAATTGACAATGTTATGTTTCCTGCACTGGTATCCAAAGATGCGGATAAAAACGAGGTAAATACAAGAGCGAATAAATTATTAGAAATGACAGGAATTGAAAAACTTGCGAATAATAATATTACCCAGGCATCAGGTGGACAGCTACAGAGAGTCGCCATATGCAGAGCATTAATAAATAATCCGGATATCATATTTGGAGATGAACCGACCGGAGCATTAGATTCTAAATCTGCAGCAGAAATTATGTCAATTCTAACAGAGATAAATAAAAAAGGGACAACCGTAATGCTCGTTACGCATGATGCAAAAGTTGCAGCAAAAACGGAAAAAGTATTGTTTATGGTAGATGGAAAGATAGTAGCACAGAAAAAAATGAGTAAATACGATGCGCAGCACGACAATATTAAGGAAAGAGAAGAAAGCATCATGAAATGGTTAGTGGAATATGGTGATAAAGTCAAGGTGAACCTTCAAGAACCCGATACTAAAATGGTAAAGTAAAGAAAATGCCCAGTTAAAATTGAGTTAGAAATTTAAAAAAAGCTACAGTCATCTTAAAATTGATGTTTCATTCTGAACTGTTTATGGTGAATAGTTAACAACGATAGAATTTTTAATGATTCTCTAGCTAACGAAGTATAGGCTTACTGTACGATAAATGAACTACAACCATTAGCCCATCTATATAACAATCGTAAAGATTAATTACAAATGATTATTATTAATTCACAATAGCGACTAACTGTGATAAACTGAAAGCAAGTTAATAAATATGGTTTGAGCTATTGAGAGACCTAACGACATTATTGCATTTTTGCAATGATGTGCGTTTTGGTCTCTTTTTTGTTGTCTTAAAACGTAGAGAAGGGAAGGAAAAATAATGGTTCAATTTTCAGCAGTAAAAAGAAATGCAACATTAGAAGGTATGGAGAAGGAACAATTTGATTTACTTGTAATTGGGGGAGGAATCACAGGAGCAGGTATTGCGTTAGATGCTGTGACGCGCGGTTTAAAGGTTGCGCTTGTGGAGATGCAAGATTTTGCTTCTGGAACATCTAGTCGATCTACCAAGCTTGTCCATGGAGGCTTGCGTTATTTAAAACAATTTGAGATTAAAGAAGTAGCAGAACTTGGGAAAGAACGGGCAATTGTATACGAAAATGGTCCACATGTTACTACGCCAGAATGGATGTTACTTCCTTTTCATAAAGGAGGTACTTTCGGGAAAGTATCTACTTCGTTTGGATTAAGAGTTTATGACTTTTTAGCGGGGGTGAAGAAAGCAGAAAGAAGACGTATGCTTTCTAAAGAAGAGACGATTAGTAAAGCACCTCTTGTAAAAAAAGATGGCTTATTAGGCGGTGGTTTGTATGTTGAATATCGCACAGATGATGCACGTTTAACAATAGAAGTGATAAAAGCTGCTGCTGAAAAAGGGGCATCTATCGTAAATTATGCAAAAGCTGATAAATTTATATACAATGATCAGAATAAAATAACTGGAGTAGCAGTAGTAGATGTTCTGACAGGAAAAAGTGTTCAAGTTCAAGCAAATAAAATAGTAAATGCAACAGGACCGTGGGTTGATAAATTAAGAGAAGTAGACGGCTCTAAAAGCAATAAGAGCTTAATTTTATCAAAAGGTGTCCATCTTGTATTTGATCAATCCATTTTCCCACTTCATCAAGCTGTGTATTTTGATACACCAGATGGTAGAATGGTGTTTGCTATCCCAAGAGATAAAAAAACGTATGTAGGAACGACGGATACTTTTTACAAAGGTAACCCAAAAGATATGAGTGCTTCAAAGGAAGATCGCCATTATATTTTGAATGCTATTAAGTATATGTTCCCTGAAATAAACGCATCGGAAAAAGATATCGAATCTAGTTGGGCTGGTGTTCGTCCATTGATCCATGAAGATGGTAAAAATCCGTCTGAGATTTCGAGAAAAGATGAAATTTGGGAATCTGAAAGTGGTTTAATTACGATTGCTGGTGGTAAGTTAACTGGTTACCGTAAAATGGCAGAGACTGTCGTTAATATGGTTGTGAAAAAATTAGATGGTGAACAGAAGTTTGGAGCATGTTTAACAAGAAACTTACCAATTTCAGGTGGTGAAGTTGGCGGTTCTTCGAAAATGGAACAATTCGTAATAGAAAAAGTAAAAAAAGGGCAAAGTATGGGCTTAGAAGAACAAGAAGCGATACAACTTGTAAAATTGTATGGTTCGAATGTGGATGTTGTGTTCTCTTACTTACAAGAAGGAAGTAAAACCCTCCCTCAAAGCTTGTATATACAGTTAATGTACGCAATTCATCATGAAATGGCTGTTAAACCCGTCGATTTCTTTATAAGAAGAACCGGGAAGCTATTATTTAATATTGCAACAGTTTATGAGTGGAAGGATCGAGTTATTTCTGAGATGTCATCTATTTTTAACTGGACAGAAACGGAACGATTAAAGTACGAAGAAGAGCTGAATCAAGAAATCCTTTGCGCAACGACTGTTTTATAAATATGATGGTAAGGTATCAAAAGAAATCGTAAATGGTTTAAAAGGAGGGGAATGATATGTCTTTTCATAATCAAAATATTCTTCCGGCTATGCGGAATCTAAAACAATTGGAGCAGTTGTTAGAAAGTCACTTTGAATATATCGTTTTGCTAGAAGTACATTTAAGCAATCTAAAGGCAATTAAAGCAGAAGCTAATAGGCATGGTAAAAAACTAATAATCCATGCAGATTTAATTCAAGGGTTAAAAACGGATGACTACGCTGCAGAGTTTCTTTGTAATGATATCTGTCCAGCAGGGATTATATCTACTCGAGCAAATATGATTTTGAAAGCAAAATCAAAAGGAATCATAGCCATTCAAAGAATGTTTTTATTGGATACAATTGCTTTAGAAAAAAGTTATTCTTTACTCGAACGAACAAAACCTGATTTTATAGAAATTTTACCTGGAGTAATTCCACAGCTAATTAGTGAAGTTCATGCTAGAACAGGAATTCCGATTATTAGTGGGGGATTAATCCGTACGGAGGAACATGTGCAAGACGCATTAGATGCTGGAGCTAGGGCAGTTACAACGTCCAATGCTAAACTTTGGGCAGCATTCAGCTAAAAAAAACTGGCGTTCTTGGGAATTTATAACTCCATTTGAATATAAAACGTATTGACATTTGTTAAAATGCTTTATAGAATACAGGTAGGTTAACAAATAGTGGTTGAGTTTTGAGCTCCACATTTTCTCATTCTGCCATAGGCGGGTGATTAGATGTGGAGTTTTTTGTGCTTTTTCGTAACCGCTTACAAATACAAAGGGGGAAAAGAAATGACTGCGTTTTTTGGGGAATTAGTTGGAACAATGATTTTAATCGTTTTTGGAGCCGGAGTTGTTGGTGGCGTCGTGCTAAAAAAATCCAAAGCAGAAGGTTCAGGTTGGATAGTTATTACTGCTGGATGGGGGCTTGCTGTTACAATGGGCGTCTATGCTGTTGGGAATTTCAGTGGGGCGCATTTAAATCCTGCAGTAACTATTGGGATGGCATCGATTGGTGAATTCCCATGGGCTGATGTACCAGGGTATATTCTAGCACAAATGATTGGAGCAATAATCGGGGCAGTTATCATATACTTTCAATATTTGCCGCATTGGCAGGAAACAAAGGATAAGGACGCGAAACTCGGTGTATTTGCTACAGCACCTGCGATTCGTCATCCACTTTCCAATTTAACGAGTGAAATTATCGGTACTTTCATCTTACTTCTTGGTTTACTTATGATAGGTGCAAATGAATTTACAGAAGGTTTAAATCCGTTAATTGTTGGTGCGCTTATTATGGCAATTGGTTTATCACTAGGTGGAACAACAGGCTATGCCATTAATCCAGCACGTGATTTAGGGCCAAGAATTGCGCATTTCATTCTTCCTATTCGTGGTAAAGGTTCATCGGACTGGAGTTATGCCTGGGTACCAATTGTTGGTCCTATCATCGGTGGGGCATTTGGTGCACTATTTTATCAACAAGTTTTCACAGGAGTTAATAGCGTAGCATTTTGGATAGTAGGAGCGATAACACTTGTCGTTCTAATAGGTGCCCAAATTACTCTAAAACAAGAATCAGAAGAAAAGTAACGCTGAGGACCATAAGAAAAACATATATTTGGAGGAGATTATATGACAGATAAATATATTTTGGCACTAGATCAAGGAACAACAAGTTCTCGTGCAATATTATTCGATAAAGAAGGCACTATTTTCCATACTTCACAGCAAGAATTTACACAATATTTCCCTAATTCTGGATGGGTAGAACATAATGCAGATGAAATTTGGAGTTCAATTTTGGCCGTTATTGCTGGTGTATTATCTGAAAAAAATATAAAACCAGAACAAATTGCAGGAATTGGTATCACAAATCAACGAGAAACAACCGTCGTTTGGGATAGACATACAGGAGATCCGATTTATAATGCGATTGTTTGGCAATCTCGTCAAACAGCTGATATATGTGACAAATTAAAATCACAAGGTTATGCTGATACATTTCGTGATAAAACAGGACTATTAATAGATGCCTATTTCTCAGGTACAAAAGTAAAGTGGATTTTAGACAATGTAGAAGGAGCGCGTGAGAAGGCGGAAAGAGGAGACTTATTATTCGGAACGATTGATACTTGGCTTGTTTGGAAATTATCGGGCGGAAAAAGACATGTAACTGATTATTCGAATGCTTCTAGAACATTGATGTACAATATATTTGATCTGAAGTGGGATGAAGAGTTACTTGAAATTTTAGAAGTTCCTGCTTCTATGTTGCCTGAAGTTCGCCCTTCTTCAGAAATATATGCTTATACAGCAGAGGATTGTTTCTTTGGTCATGAAGCGCCGATTGCTGGTATTGCGGGAGATCAACAAGCAGCACTTTTCGGTCAAGCCTGCTTTGACAGTGGAATGGTAAAAAATACGTACGGTACTGGCTGCTTTATGCTGATGAACACAGGAGAAAAGGCTGTTAAATCAGATCATGGTTTACTAACAACCATTGCTTGGGGAATTGACGGTAAAGTGGAATATGCTTTAGAAGGAAGTATATTTGTTGCAGGATCATCAATTCAATGGTTACGAGATGGTCTAAGAATGTTTAGAAACGCTCGTGAAAGTGAGCAATATGCTGAGAAAGTAGTTTCAACAGATGGCGTTTATGTTGTACCTGCATTTGTTGGATTAGGAGCTCCTTACTGGGATAGTGATGTAAGAGGAGCAGTATTTGGGCTTACTAGAGGTACTACCAAAGAGCACTTTATACGCGCAACTTTGGAATCGCTTGCATATCAAACGAAAGATGTTCTGGATGCAATGGAAGCAGACTCTGGCATTTCACTAAAAACGTTACGTGTAGACGGAGGAGCAGTAGCAAATAATTTCTTAATGCAATTCCAAAGTGACTTATTAGATGTACAAGTTGATCGTCCAATAATTAATGAAACAACAGCACTAGGAGCCGCTTATTTAGCAGGTTTAGCAGTTGGCTATTGGGAAAATAGAAATGAAATTTCAGAGAACTGGAAGAATGACAAGTCATTCCAACCTAAAATGGAACAAGAGAAACGTGAAGAATTATATGAAGGATGGCAAAAAGCAGTAAAAGCCGCAATGATTTTCAAATAAATCACTTCAGTCTCACGCTTGTCCGAACAATTAATCTCCTAATCTATGTATTAGGGGATTTTTTTGTAAGTATAATGGTGTAATAAAATTGATTTTGGCAAAAAGATAAATAAAGGATTATGTATTAACATTTTAGGTTGTGTTTGGTGGCTCACCTTCTCTTTAGGAGAAGATGTATGAAGAATCAATCTTGACAGTATTAATAGGTTAATTTAGTACATTTAACTATAAAAAATAATCAATTCTTGAGTTGATTAAAAATGTGTTAGAAGAACTTACAGTGGTAATAAAAATGCTAATAAAGCAATAGCAAGAGAATCAAATGATGCTATCAATATAATCGTAGATGATCACGAATCAGAAAAACTACTATAAAAATTCAATCATCTATCAAATAAAATATGTCTAAAGCCGATTTTGATAAATATTTATCAAAATGGCTTTTTTTATGCTGATATATCAACTTATTTATTAAAATTTCGATAAAACTATATTGTATAACACATCCCCACAATTACCTAAAAGGTAGTATCAAATTGAAATAAAAGTTTATACTTCTAACGAGGTCATTTGTTCAGCAAGTCAAATAAAGCTAGATTGTTGAAGAGTTAGAGTTGGGTTTACCTATCAAAAAAAAATTGTAAGAGGTGCTTATGGAAAAGAAATTTTTGTTTTTATGTCTTATTTTAGCTTTCTTTATATATCCATCTCACAGCAATGCGATTTCAGTGCCATGTAGTCTTATTTTGGAGCCGGTTGATAAAAGTTTAACAAATGCCAAAGGTGAAGCATTGGTTTATAAAGTGCAATTAAATCCACCAAGTTTTGCACGAACTAATATAAGTATTCTTGCTGTTCACCTTCCAGAGCCTTCATCTTATGGAGACTATGATAGTTATGAAGGGTTTGCTTTTATTCCAAAAGAAATAAGTTGGCGTTTTAGGCTTTATCCTACTCCAGAAGAGGATAGTCCAACTTGGGCTGGACGATTTGATTCAATTACAGCAGAAATGGAGAAAGTTGAAATTCAAGTGCGTCTCTCTAATTCCAAAACTGAAAAGTTGGGACCAAGTATTCTAACAAACAGTATCAACTACTGTAAGTAGCGGTTACTGTTATTCAATTTACATTTTCAATAAGTATCGTAATTTATCACGAATTATTGGGGGAATAATTTATGAAGAGAGTTATTAAACCATTAAGAATAATTCTTTTTCTATTACTTGGTGGTGGATGGTTTATCCAACATTATCAAGTTCATGTAGAAGCTTCAACGAATCATTCTTTGACTCAGAAAGATCGCGAGGATGAGCTCAAATCAGAGAATTTTGAAAAGGCTAATAAAGCTATTAGAACTAGACTCAAAGAAGAAAACATTCCTTATCAAATCTCAATCGCCATAACTTTCCCAGAGGAGAGAGTGGATGTACTAATCACAGGTAGACAAAGCTATATAGATGAAAATGAAAAAAATATCAAAAAAGCTACTCAAGAGGTAATACGAAAAACAATTTATAAAGATTATTCAGTCCATGTCAATAAGACTTTTACGTATTCTACTGAAACAGATAAACAATATAATGAATTAAATAAAGAAAAAATAAGGTGGATGCTTAAAGATAAGGGATATGCAAAAGTTCAAAGGGTTTTGAAAGAAATAGAACCAAATTTCGTAGGCTTAAGTATATTGACAGATATACGTTCCAATGATGACACGAGTACTAGGTACGGGAAAGAAATTAATAAAGATTTACGAAAGGCACTAGGCAAAGAAATTAAAACACTAAAGAAAGATAATGTATTAGTAGAAATTCACATTTATGACATAAGTGGTGAAAAAGTGATTTAAATGTTTTTTTGATGAGCGTTTTGACTTTAAGAAAATAAAACAAATGGCATTATCTTCGCCATAGCTCAAGAACAAGAAATTGAAGCAACTAAAAAAGCATCTCCATCGGAATAATGATCTCCCTGGAAATGCTTTTTGTGTTTATGGAATTGAACTTGTAATTTGTCTTTTTTCGTTTTCGTTGTTCTAGTATGTGTGCTAAATGCAACTTCTCCGCGCTGTGTTGTTACATCTTTGCCTAAATTACGTAATACATGCTGTCTATGACGTTTTGCTTTTGAGATAGCCAAAATGTGGTATCACTCCTTCTTTGATTTGATTTTAGCATACATGAAGAGGGGAATAGAAGCAATAAAAATACAATCCTACTTTTCATTTTATTTAATGTTACATATAATCCAATAGCAATTCAGGAACATGGCTTTTTCTTCGATGCCGTTAATTTCCGTTCCGGCGGACGCTTTCCTGGGGACGAACCTTGAGCCTCCTCGTCGCTAACGCTCCTGCGGGGTCTCAAGATGTTCGCTAGTTCCCCAAGGAGTCGCCGCCTGCACTCCAATCAACTAGTTTTATCGTTTTTCTGAGTGTTTCATTCTTTCCGTTTCACACCTACCCCTTTATAATGAAAGGACTATCAAGGTGTTATAAAGACGGTGCCAAAAGCAAAACGTATTCAGTTTTTATGAAATCAACCGAAAATGAAGAGCAAGCAGCTTTTCAAGAAACGGAAAAATTCAAAGACTTAGCGAAAAATCGCTATAAAATTGAAGCGAAGAATAGTGAGTTGAAAAATCCACATGGCTACAATACGGCAAAATCGGCGGGTTTATTTGGCCTGGAAGTCCAAGGAGCTACAACAATATTTGCGGTGAATTTTAAACGTATCTTGAAGCTATTAAATGAAGAATAAGGGAAATACCTAATAACACCGGCATTTTCTGTTCAAAATCGAACAAAAAGTGCCGGCGTTTACTATTGAAGAACATTACATTTTAAAATCGTAAGTTTTTCAGTACCTCTAATAGTTGAAAAGTTTTTTTATAAATCAACGTAGAATATAGATTAAAAATTTTGTGCTAAAAAGCAATACGCTGAAAAAGAGCTTTAAAATGGTAATATTCAAAAAATAATCCTTAAGAACGATAATCCTACATTGGCTGGCATATTAATTTACACGGATATAAAAACACATCAGTAGAATATGGATATATAGATTAGCTACTAAATTTGTCTATAAACAAAGTGAAAGGGGATACAGATGGGGAAATTACTCGATATAAGATCATTGTTCTTAAACAATTGGTTAAAAGTATATTTTGTGATAATGGTTTCTTTAAATCTTTTATATTGTGCTATTGAGATTTTTCGAATAAATAATGGAGAAAAACTTGCAGAAATAGGTAGTCCAACAGCAGATTTATTAAATAAAGCACAGTTAATAGCTCAAGTCAGCAGTGGCATTCAATCAACCATGCTTCTATTTATGCTATGTATTACTTTAATCTATTTTAAAAAGAGAAAAGAAATATTGCCTACATTGTTATGGATACATTTTCTTTATTTAATATGTATGTTTGCAGTAGGATACGAAATAAGTTATGCATTTTCTAAACCTATTGGAAATCTAGTAGAAGCGATAATATTTCCATTCTGGTTATTAGCATTTTATGTATTAATATTAGTAGTACAAAAAGTTTACAGTACACTTCGTCATAGTTTTTCAAATTAAAAAATGTACATTACTAAAATTTCTTAGCAATGTACATTTTTGGTTATATAATATTCGGTTTTTTATAGTACAGGGGCGTTTTTAACGGATGTTTCTGTATGGACTTTATTTTGAACGCCAGACGGATCAAATTCATTTTCAGATTTTGCTACGATAACAGTTGCAACACCGTTACCGATTAAGTTTGTTACGGCACGAGCCTCAGACATGAAGCGGTCAACACCAATTAATAAAGCAATACCTTCAACAGGAATCATCGGGAAGGCAGCTAAAGTAGCAGCTAAAGTGATGAAACCTGAACCTGTAACACCTGCAGCTCCTTTAGAAGTTAACATTAATACTCCAAGTAACATAATTTGTTGCCAGATTGATAGCGGTACGTCATACGCTTGTGCGATGAACATCGCTGCCATTGATAAGTAGATGGATGTACCATCAAGGTTAAAGGAATAACCAGTTGGTACAACCAACCCAACTACTTGTTTCGAACATCCGTAGTTTTCAAGTTTACGCATCATTGATGGTAGGGCAGATTCAGAAGATGAAGTACCAATTACTAGGAAGATCTCATCTTTAATATAAGCGATAAATTTGAAAATACTAAAGCCGAAGTATTTTGCAATCGAACCTAAGATAAGAACGATGAATAAGAACATTGTGATATATACAGATACCATAAGCAGACCTAAATTAAATAGTGATTGAACACCGAAGTTTCCAATAGTATAAGCCATAGCACCGAATGCACCGATAGGCGAAAGTTTCATCACCATACCAATTATTTTAAAGAAAATTTCTGATGTTTGTTCAAATAATTTGATAACTGGTTTTGATGCTTCTCCTAGAGACGCTGAAGCAACTCCAAACAAAACAGCACAGAATAGAACAGGTAGTAATTGTCCAGCGGCAAGAGAGCCGAAGAAGTTATCTGGAATGATACTCATGACGAAACCAATTAAGCCTTCACTTTCAGCTGCTGCACTCGTGTATGCCGAAACATCGCTACCAACTGCTGCAGAAGTATCTAAACCTTTACCAGGTTGTACAATGTGTACGACTAGTAAACCAATAGCTAAAGCGATTGTTGATACTACTTCGAAATATAGTAAAGCTTTACCTCCGATTTTACCAACTTTTTTCAGATCACCCATATTACCAATACCGATGACAACGGTTAGGAAGATAATTGGTGCAATTAACATCTTAATCATTTTGATGAAAATATCTGCTAAAACTTTCAGCTTAGCTCCAAATTCAGGGAACACTGCTCCTACGACAACACCAAGTATAATAGCGATAATCACTTGAACAGTTAGGTTTTTAAAATTGATTTTCATAAGTGTACCTTCTTTCTATAATGTGTTTTGTTAACGTTTTCATTGCTATCATCATAAGTGCTAAGAAAACGTTTTCATAGATTTTGGTGATAATGTTCTTTTTGGTCTTTTTGGTCTTTTGGTATTTGGATTATTGAAATTATTCTCAAATGCAGACGGCGCAAGGGATTGCGGATATCTACAATATTCGGTAAATAGTATTTTATTTTTATAGTACAGAGAATTAAAATCATTATGTATTAGTACAGTCCGGACTTTCTTTTATAGTTTCGGAGTAGAGATTATATCAAAATAGTAAGCGAAATCGCTGTTTTTTTAAAAGAGACATGAGAGTTCTAGACTAATTTGAAATCATTCAAATCATATTATTAGAAAGTATATTCGTGAGGTGAGTAAGTGTAATGGAAGAACAAGTAGCATCATTTATGACCGGTCTACAACCAAAGAGCCCTAAAAAAGCTGTGGAATTATGGATATTAGGTGTAATAAATCGAAGTGGTGCTGTTAAATATGCGGTACTATCACCATCTCTAAAAAGATTTACAAAAATTCAATTCGAAAATACTAAATGGGTGACTGGGCAATCAAATCCGTGGGTTAATAACGTTCATTTTGTGAATAAATATAAAATCAGTAATAAAAAGATACAGTACGTAATTGCATATGATTTACTAACTTCTTTTGGCACATCGTATAAAGTCATTACTGTAAAAATAAATCCAGAACCATATAGAACAAACTGGTTTATATCTAAAATACAAACAAATAATAATCAATACGAAGCGTAGCGTTTACACCTGCTGAAACAATCATAAAATAAAGATAAGTTGAAAAGTAAGATAGTTGTGCCCTACAAAAAAGCCACATGAGATATACTCATGTGGCTATATATACGAAAGTCTTGTCTAGCAGATCGAGTGCTATCTAGGACATTTGTATACTAGTTAATGTGCAATTCTTTCAGAATCTAATGGTTTTTTATAACCGTTTGTTGGATCAAACTCATTTTCCATTTTCGCGACAACTACAGTTGCAACAGAGTTACCGATAATATTCGTAATCGCACGGGCTTCACTCATAAATCGGTCAACGCCGATAAGCAGGGCAATCCCTTCAACAGGAATCATAGGGAAGGCAGCTAAGGTTGCGGCTAACGTTATGAATCCAGATCCTGTAACACCAGCGGCACCTTTAGATGTCAGCATTAATATACCAAGCAAAGTTATCTGTTGCCAGAATGATAGTGGTACGTCATAGGCCTGTGCAATAAACATAGCAGCCATTGATAAGTAAATGGACGTGCCATCAAGGTTAAATGAATAACCAGTCGGTACAACTAACCCAACTACTTGTTTAGAACAACCGAAGTTCTCTAATTTGCGCATAATAAGCGGTAATGCTGATTCAGATGAAGAAGTTCCGAGTACGATAAACAGTTCATCTTTAATATAATTTATAAATTTGAAAATATTAAAGCCGTAATATTTTGCTATGGAGCCTAACACGATAATGACGAATAAGAACATTGTAATATAGACAGATAACATCAGTTTACCTAATGACCACAATGAGCCAAGACCAAAGTTACCGATTGTATAAGCCATGGCACCAAATGCACCAATTGGAGACAGTTTCATGATCATACTAATAATTTTGAAGAAGATGTCTGCTACTTGTTCGAACAACTTAACAATCGGTTTTGCAGGGGCTCCAATAGAAGCAGTCGCAACACCAAATAACACAGCACAAAATAATACAGGTAATAATTCACCAGCTGCAAGAGAACCAAAGAAATTTTCTGGGATAATACCCATGAAAAAACTTGCAATACCGTGTTCAGATTCTGCAGCCTGTTTTGTGAATTGTGCTACATCACTTGCAGTTGCAGAAGAAGTATCTAAACCTTTACCTGGTTGAATAATATGTACAACGATTAACCCTATTGCTAGAGCAATAGATGACACGATTTCAAAATAAATTAATGCTTTTCCTCCGATTGAACCGACTTTTTTTAGGTTTCCCATACCACCTATACCGATTACAACCGTAAGGAAAATAATTGGAGCAATTAACATTTTAATTAGTTTAATGAAAATATCAGCAAGCACTTTTAATTGTGACCCGAAGGTGGGGAACAGTGCGCCTACTATAATACCAAGAATGATTGCACAGATGACTTGGACGGTTAAATTTTTAAAGTTAATTCTCATATGACGGACCTTCTTTGTAGTTATTATTGATAACGCTTTCAATGATTTCATCATAACGCTGTTGTTAATGTTTTAAATGTTATGGTGATAAAACTCTTTTTGGTCATATTGGTCTTGAATTGTGTTGAAATTTATATTCTCTCCAAAACATAGTCATATCAAGGTATAAGAAAAAGCCTTGAAAAAAACAAGGCTTTAAAAAAATTCTATTACACATAGATTAAAACTTGCATTGTGCTAGTACAGCAGTGTAAGAGATGTTATTTTTTGTTAATTTCTTTTTCGATTTCCTGCAAAAAAGTTTCACTTACCTGTTTACGATAATTAACGTAGATTGGTTTGAAGAGTTTTTGCCACCTTTGTTTTTCTTCATTCGATAACGTGTTGATTTGAACATCAGATATTTGTTGTAAACTCTCCAAATCTTTATCATTCATTTGCTTAGAATGTTCAAAATTCCAAGCTGTAGCCTCATTTATAGCCTCGATTACTTCTTCTTGCAAATCTGATGGTAAGCTATTATAAAAATCCTCGTTCATCATAACAGCATAACCTAGTACACCATGATTTGTAATCGTTAAGTTTTTTTGTAGCTTATAAAAGCCTTTAGAGTAAATGTTAGAAATTGTATTTTCTTGTGCATTTAGTTCTTTTTTTTCTAATTCTGTATATAGTTCATCAAACGAAGTTGCAAACGAGGTAGCGTGAAATAACTTAAATTGCTGCTGCAAGACTTTGCTTGGCATGGCACGCACTTTTAGTCCCTCAAAATCTTCTGCGGTAAGTATTGGTTCACCAGAAGATAATATTTGCTTAAAACCATTATTCCAAAAAGCTAACCCCTTAATATTAAATCGCCCTAGTTGATTTAATAATTGTTCTCCGAAAGGCCCCGTTAAAACCTGTTCCACTTCACCTTCCGTATGAAATAAATAAGGTAAATCGAGTACTTGCCATGTCGGCAAAGTTGTCGTCATTTTCGAAAACGATGGTGCAATCATTTCAACATCTCCGCGCTCCAAAGCATCCAACTCATTATTATCATTATAGAGTAGGCCGTTTGGATAGATTACAACGCGAATTCGACCATCTGTTTTTTGTTCTAATAATTCAGCAAACTTTATAGCAGTTTGTCCCTTAGGTGTATCTTCTGCTACAATATGGCTAAAATTGATGACGATTTGGTCATTTAAACCGCCTTGTTCTTCATCGATTGGTAATGTAGAATCTAATCCAGACCTTTGTTGATATCCTATAATACCAATAAGTACTATTAAAGTGATGATAGCTGTAGTAATATACAGACGCATTTATGTTCTCCATTACATTCTGACATTTTTCTTTACATTCTAACATAGTTTCTAATGTTACAATGAAGGCATTCTAAAAATATTCAAGGGGAAGCGCGATGAAAACAAAGCAAATATCAATGAATAGTAAAATAATGTCGCTCACCTTTTTCCTTATCGTTTTTTCACTATTAGTTGCGGGGATTTTCGTTCTCGGAAATATTATGAAAACAAAAGAAAAAGAGCTAGGAACTGAAGCAATGTTAATAGCGAGGACGATTGGAAAATTACCAGAAATACGAGAGCAACTTGTTTCAAATACATCGTTTGAAAAGAAATCTGCTACAATCAATCAAACCGTTGAAGGCATTCGTGTCATAAATAAGGCTGATTATATTGTTGTTTTAGATATGGAACATAGACGACTATCACATCCTGTCAAAAGCATGATAGGACAAACCTCTAATACTGTTGATGAAAATGCAGCTTTTGTTGAACATTATTATATTTCAAAAGCAAAAGGTGAAATCGGTAATGTGGTTCGTGCATTCGTTCCAGTTATGAATGAAGAGCATAAGCAAGTTGGCGTTGTAATCGTTGGCTACAGTTTACCATCTGTTTTAGAGATTATTAATAGTATCCAAAATGAAATAATAATAGCAACCATGCTTAGCCTCTTTTTTGGAGCGTGGGGGGCGTGGGTATTAGGGCGTCATATGAAAAAGCAGATGTTCGGCTTAGAGCCACATGAAATTGCAAGACTTTATGTAGAGCGAACAGAAACATTTAATGCGATGCATGAGGGTATTATCGCGATTGACAATGAATCTACAGTGACCATTTTTAACAACAAAGCTCGGCAAATCCTTGGTGTAGATGGTGAAGACTTTATCGGCAAGAAAATCTATCATATTTTACCTGATACACGTTTGCCCGAAATTCTTGACTATAACAAACCTGTTTATAACAAAGAGCTCTTCATAAATCAGCATAGTATTATGAGCAACCGTGTACCAATTGAAGTTAATAATGAAACAGTAGGGGCTATCGCTATATTCCAAGACCGTACAGAAGTGAATAAGCTTGCGGAGGAATTGACAGGGGTTCAAGAATTCGTACAGGCATTGCGTATTCAAAATCATGAACATAAAAACAAAATGCATACTGTAGCAGGGTTATTACAGCTTGGACACTACGATCAAGCGCTATCTTATATTGTAAAAGTAAAAGAGCAACAAGATGGTATTACAAATTTTTTAGATGAGAGGATAAAAAACCAGAACATCTCTGGCCTATTATTAAGTAAAATTAATCATGGTAAAGAGCTAGGCATTGAAGTAGAAATTGATATGAACAGCCAGCTGTCCTATATACCTGAAAGCCTAGCATTCAATGATTTCGTAATCCTTCTAGGTAATCTAATCGAAAATGCCTTCGATGCACTACAGAATGTAAAAAGAGAAGAAAAGCATGTTCTAATAAGTATTGATCAAGACGAACATACACTATCTATTCTAGTAGAAGACAATGGGCCAGGTATTCATGAAGACAAACTGGAGCAAATTTTTCAGAATGGTTTTACAACAAAAGCTCAAAAAAATCACGGCATCGGGTTATACTTAATTGATGAAATTGTGAAAAAAGGAAACGGTACAATCGAAGTATCCAGTAAACCTGGTGAAGGTACTAGCTTTTTCATCACTTTTTATTTATAAAGGAGGGCTAGAGTATGCTTCCCATTTCTGTGTTATTAGTAGAAGATGACCCAATGGTACGCCAAGTAAATCGTCAATTTATCGAACGTGTCAAAGGATTTCGCATAGTCGGTACGGCAGGTAATGGTATTGAAGGGATGAAACAGATAAAGCAGTTGAAGCCAGATCTAGTCGTCATGGATATTTTCATGCCAGAACAAGACGGTATTAAAACGCTACAAAAGCTACGTGAAAGTGATACAAAGGTAGATGTCATAACTGTGACAGCTGCTAATGATATGAAGACCATTCAACATGTACTACAACTCGGGGTATTTGATTATATTATGAAACCATTTACATACGAGCGCATTAAACATACACTTGAAAATTACATGCATTTTAAAGAAAAAGTATCCGAAAAAAACGAATTGACACAGCGTGAACTGGATGAATTATTACATCATCAACAAAATACTAGAAAAGAGCCGAACAATTTACCAAAAGGTCTAAACGGTTCTACATTAGAGAAAATTGTATCCTATATTGAGAAACAAGAAGCAGCCATTTCTGCTGAAGAAGTTGCCAATGGTGTCGGTCTTGCACGTGTCACGGCACGCCGCTACCTTGACTATCTAGAAAAACAGCAAAAAGTCGTCATTGATATTCAATATGGTGGCGTCGGTAGACCGGTTAATCAGTATCGGATTATTCATTAATTATAATACTAACTGACTTATATAACATTTAACCGGTAACTTTAAAATTGAACTTTATGGAAATAGATTAGCTACCATTGCTGCATCAATGAACTCGTGAGTTTTCCGGTCTTAAAGCAGGTGATTATGTGTATTTTGATCTCTATTCAAATTTCACCGATACTTTTGATTTAAACTTTTATGATTAAAAAATCGAAAAAAAGATGCCTCAGAAAGGATATTCTGAGGCATCTTTTTTTAATTTAACCGTTCTTGGTTAATAGTATAAACTTTAATATCTAGTATTTTTGGTTCATCCTTTGATATTGCATCTGCATCTTTTAAAGACTTCCTGATTTCTTTTTCTATTTCTTTTCCTCGATTAATATTAATTAAATTGTTTTTTTGTATAGATGTGTTTATGTCTACAACAAGTTTCTTATCTTTATCTCTTATACGTATATTTTCAATTTCAATATAATCCTTAGCTTTAAGATCCTCTACAACTTTCGTAGTTAGTTTATTTAATATTTCATTTCTTTCCAATGCTAATTTATCTGCATTAGGCGGTACTATGATCTGCTTATAAACTTCGATTGAATAATCTTTAAAGATTGTTTGTTGTGACGCTTCATAAACGATCTTCTTAATACTGTTTTCAATTTTGTTTACATATTGTTGGTCACCGTTTGCGCGTAAATAAATTTCTTTTTCTTGGAAATCAACGCCAATTGAAGTTATATCAAAATTTTGTTCTTTTAGTTTAGGTTCTACTGCTTTTGTTAAAATCCTACAGTTGTCGTTTAGAACTTTTTCAGAATGTGTCTCGGGTTCCATTGCAAGTGCGGTCTTAGTATTTGGATATTGATGGTGTAACAAAACTCCACCAGAGAGTAAACAAAAGATTATGCCCACTGAGGCTATATTTTTTTTCAAAACTAATTTCCTCCCTCCATAAATTTCAATGTATCAATAATTAACTGCTAATGTCAAAAGCTTTCAAATTCCATGATAGTATGTTCTTTTTTTGAAAAATAATTAAAGAAATATGAGTTTTAATATTGTTTATCTCTATGTAAAGAAGACAATTGGTTTTATTCACAAATTTATTGCTGCGAATTGTATTAGAGTTCGCCTATTTCCCTAGTTAACTGCATAGATTAGTGTTAGCAGACAAATAGTAGAATGAAAGATTCTATTTGTGCAACGATGTAAGATTATGTAGTTTTCATAGGAGGTTTTGAGGGATGAAGAAAATTATTAATCAACCGGAACAAGTGCTAGCAGATATGTTAGCGGGTTATAAGCTGGTGCATGATAATGTGGCGTATTTAGAAGATACACATGTCATTACACGTTCTCAATTTACATCTAATAAAGTAGGCATCATTAGTGGTGGTGGAAGTGGACATGAGCCTGCACATGCGGGTTTTGTTGGACTAGGGATGCTAGATGCTGCGGTATGTGGACATGTTTTTACCTCTCCTACCCCTGATCAAATATTTAGTGCCATAAAAGCTGCAGATCAAGGCTCTGGTGTTTTCCTTGTCATTAAGAATTATAGTGGGGATTGCATGAATTTTGAAATGGCAAAGGATCTGGCAGAGTTAGAAGGTATTGCAGTAGATTACGTTATAGTCAATGATGATGTTGCTGTTTTCGATAGTAGTTATACAGAGGGGCGTCGCGGAGTTGCCGGCACAATACTAGTTCATAAAATTATCGGTGCAGCCGCAGAAAAAGGGGCTTCTCTTGAAGAAATAAAAACACTAGCAGAAAGTGTCGTAGCACATCTTGCCACTGTTGGTGTTGCTATAAAACCTGCCATTGTTCCTGAGGTTGGTAAGCCTGGTTTTGACTTAGATGAGGATGAAATGGAATTTGGTATTGGGATACACGGAGAACCCGGTTATAGCCGTGAAAAAATCAAAACGTCTCGTGAAATTGCAGAAGAATTGATTGGTAAAATTGAAGCAGAAACCAAGTGGACGACGGATCAAACGCTTGCTGTGTTAATTAACGGTATGGGTGCTACGCCACTTATGGAACAATATATTTTCGCAAATGACTGTTTGACTATTTTCCAAGAAAAAGGTTACACAGTGGAATTTAAAAAAGTCGGGAATTACATGACTGCTATTGATATGGCAGGTGTCTCTTTAACATTATTACAATTAGAAGATGCGATATGGCTTGAATATTTAACTGAAAGTACACTAGCACCTGCTTGGTAAGGGGGAGTTTCTAATGATTATCACAAAAGAGTTGGCACAAAAATGGTTCACCTTATTTGCAGAAAAAGTGATTCAAGATAAAGAACAATTAAGTGAATACGATCGTATTATTGGTGATGGAGACCATGGTATGAACATGGCAAGGGGATCGCAACAATTACTCTCTTCATGGCAAGAGACCCCACCTGGTCAATTAGGAGATGTATTCAAGCATGCTGCTATGAAATGGATTAGTGGGGTAGGTGGAGCTTCAGGCCCCCTATATGGTACAGCGTTTCTTGAAATGGCAAAAGCCATTGGCACGAAAGAAGAGTTAAAGAATGATGAAGTAGTAAATGTATTCAAAGCTGGATTTGATGGGATAAAAAAACGAGGGAAATCAGAGCTCGGCCAGAAAACAATGTTAGATCTATGGGCACCAGCTATTGAATCCTTAGAAGAAAAACAGCTAACAACAGAGATTTTAGAAACAATTCTAACAACGGTTACAGCGTTAAAGGCAACTAAAGGCAGGGCATCCTTCTTAGGGGAGAGATCTATTAATGAAGTAGATCCAGGTGCCGCTTCCTCTAAATTGTTTTTTGAAGCACTTTTAGAAGCAGGTGATTTAAATGGCGACTAATATCGGCATAGTTATGGTGTCACATAGTAAGGATATCGCTAAAGGGTTATATGATTTAATACACCAAGTTGCACCTAATGTGTCTATAACATATGTCGGTGGAACAGTAGATGGTAATATTGGCACCAGCTTTGAAACAGTTCAACAAGCAATTGAAGAAAATACATGTGATCAGCTGTTCGCTTTTTATGATTTGGGTAGTGCCAAGATGAATCTAGAAATGGCTGCGGAACTCTCAGATAAAGAAATTGAGATTATGGATGTCTCGTTTATTGAAGGTGTCTATTGTACAGCTGCACTATTTGAAATGAATGCAGACTTACCTTCAGTAATAAATGAGTTAGAGAAATTAATGATTAAAAGATAAGTCTATGCTAATCCTCCAAGTTCTTTTTATATGTAAGAAAAAATAGAGTCGGTTCTGGTAATGAGTAAAATCTATTCTATTTCTCTATTAAGTGCCAAATGTATAAAATTGCTCTCATATTAAAATCTAATTTTTTTCCCTATAAAGGTCATGTAACTATTAAATGAAAGCAAAACTAGCGCTAAAATATCCAATATATTCATATATAGTTAAATTTTATTGACATCAAATTTACTTTATGCTATATTTCGTGTAATAACTTTGAAGGGAAGATGAGTGGACAATGGTAAACTAATTCTATTTTTACAAAAAAGTATATACAAGTACTTAAAATAGGATTAGTCTGCTCATTTATCATATTTCGAAGAACCTAATACGTTTAAAATAGGTTTATTTGTCATGAAATGAATAAATATATGAATCGACTAATCCTTCCAAATTAATGGGAGGATTTTTTGTTTCCTCTCATACTAGAGGTGATTTGAATGACAGAGAATATTCTTATAAAAAATATGACATTTAAATACTTATCGATGCTAAAACCGATTTTTAAAAATGTAAATTTAAACATCAATGATAATTGGAAATTGGGACTTGTTGGCAGGAATGGTCGAGGAAAAACAACCTTCTTAAAAATACTTTTCAACCAACTTGAGTACAAAGGTTCTATACAGTCAACATTAGATTTTAAATATTTCCCGTCATATCCAGACATTAACAATAAGTTAACCGCGTTAGAAGTATTACTCAAACAAAACCCGCATATCGATATTTGGCAAATAGAGCGTGAGTTAACCTATATGGATTTATCGCATGACATTTTAGAAAAAAAATTTAATGTATTAAGTGGTGGGGAACAAACAAAACTCTTGCTGATTGAATTATTTTTGAATGAAAATTCATTTCCTCTAATTGATGAACCGACAAATAATTTAGATTTGTATGGCAGAAAAATCGTTAGTCAATATTTAAAGAAGAAAAAGGGGTTTATTGTTATTAGCCATGATGAATCTTTTTTAAATCAATTCGTTGATCATGTTTTAGCAATTAATAAGGAATCGATTGACATAATTAGCGGCAATGTAGATACGTGGAAATATGAAAAAGCAAATGCAGATATGCTTTCTGAAGAAAAGAATGCCCAACTAAAAACGGAAATTAAACGACTAAATGATGTTTCCAGCCAAATGAGTACCTGGGGGCTAAAAAAAGAGAATAGTACAAGAGATGCCTCAGCAAGACGATCAGCTGCAAAACAAATGAAAAGAGCTAAAGCAGTCAAAAAACGAACAGAAGTGATGATTGAAGAAAAGGAAAGTCTCCTTCATAATATCGAAAATGTTTCTGAACTTAAAATGATTGTTAAACAGCCAAGAAAACAGATATTATTCTTTCGGGATTTTTCGATTTTAAGAGATGGGATACCTCTTTTTGAACCAATCAATATAGATGTTTATCCAACTGAACGATTCTTTATTGAAGGGAAAAATGGAGTGGGTAAATCTACTCTATTAAATTTTATCCTTGGAAGAGAACAGCTAGAAACTATAGGTGAATATCGAATAAGTCTACCTGAACATCTATCAATACTGAGTCAAAAAAAACAAGAGGATGTAGATTATTTCTCCTTGCTCAATCAATTATCTACGAAAGAAGCAAAAGAAGAATATTGGCATCTATTATTTCAATTAGGAATTGAACGTTCTAGCTTTTCCGATAAATCAAGTGGAAATTGGAGCGCTGGTGAACAGAAAAAAGTATTCTTAGCAAATGCATTATTAGGTGAAAATGAGTTGTTTATTTGGGACGAGGTAACCAATTATTTAGATATGTTCGTGATCAATCAGCTGATAGATTCGATAAAGAAGTATCAACCAACTATGATTGGTGTAGACCATAATGAATATTTCGTTAATGCTATAGCTACTAAAAAGATAGAATTAAACTCTTTTATTAATAGATAATTTCTATGCTAATTATTGTAAATAAAAGGGTGCATTAGTACAACAATAAATAATTTTGTTGTTGTAGTAAATGAAGTGATTTGTATTACAAGAAAAGGATAGAGATAGCAAATTTATTTTGCTTACCTATCCTTACAATTTACACAGATATAATGTGTGATATTAAATTGAAAATAACTATTTTAATAGTTGTAAACTATAGCTTGACTTAATAAAAAGATAAAAAGATTTATTATAGTTGATGTGGTCTTCTATTGGAAATTTATGTTAATATCACTATAAAGATTGTGAAGAAATATACTAACACTAGTTGGAGAAAAAGATTCTAAAGAGAGATTCTGAATAGAATAATTGAAATAACAATAAATCAAAGAGCATTAAAATTCGTAGGAATTGAGCGGTGATCTAGAATAATGATTTCTTTTATACTTTTCTATTTAATAGGGATACCTATTTCTGTACTGCTTCACGAAATAGGTCACGCACTTGGTAGCATATTATCCTCAAATGAAGAAGCGCATGTCTATCTCGGTTCAGAAAATGATTCAAATAATGAAGATTTTCGATTAGGAAGAATTCACTTTCATATCCGCTGGGCATATTTTGGGTTTTGTACTGTAAATAATAACAAGTTAACTAAAGTTCAATGCACATTGATGCTAATAGGAGGCCCCATTGTTTCTTTATTACTATTTTGTGCCTCTTACTTTTTAATGGTTGAATTAACACATTTTGAACCTAAAAACTTTTTTAAAGGAATGACAATTATTAATTTCGTTCTGTTTATCAGTACGATTATGCCAATTCGCTATCCAAACTGGCTTAAACCGTATGCAGGACTCCCATCAGATGGGTATCAAATACTTAAATTATTTACAGATAAAAATTAATAATAAATTACTTAGAAGAATATAGAATAAATTGATAGTAATAAAAAGGGGGGTTCACGAATAAAAAGGTCGCTTAAAAATAAAAATAGTAAAATAGTTGTTTGAAAATTGGTGGTATGAAAGGTTTTGTATCGTCTTTTTTCTATACCAAATATAATTAATGTATAGTATATTCAGAGGAAATGAAGATATTAGATCTACCGATTGAATTTAATGAAAAAAAATCACATTTATCCTAGCTTAATTATATTAGATAATGGGCTAATGAACATCATAAAAGGCTAATTTATACCATAAAACATGTCTTAATCGGTAAAATAATGATTTACGTAAATAATTGAAATAATTTCATGAAATAAAAACATACTATGTTTTAAATAGCCTTCATATTAGCGTTTCCATTTTGAATATATTTAAGAGATTAACTAAAAGGGGACAATATACATTGACTAAAAAGAAAATAATTATTTTATTAGTCGGATTTTTTCTTTGCCTCTGTGGATGGCAATCCGTTAAATCATCAGAACAAAGGAGTATAGAAAAAGACTATTATAACCTTGGTTACAAATCTGTTTCAGATGCAATACAGGATGTTGAATCGTATTATAAAACAAATTTAGATTTACCAATAAAATTACCACCATTAGATTTTACCCACTCATTCGGAATATTTGACCAAGGAAATGAGAATCTTTTGATCGAATATTTAAATGAGGAAAAACATTTTAATTACATTATAAATGTCTCCCCTTCTAGAAAAGGTAATACTTTACTTAAACGTACAAATCATTCTAAAATAATATCTCTAAAAGACGGAACAAAAGCTTATTATTCAACAACAGGAATAGATAAAAAAAGTTTAAGTATTCTTATGTTTAATAAAAATAATTGGACTTATATGTTAAGTATTGAGGAAAGTCTATTAGGAAAACCTGTTACAACATTGGTGGAAATTGCAAATTCGTTATGAAATTAATGCACCAATAAATAGAGTTGATTCTGCATAAGCAGAGAATCAACTCTATTTATTTTTTGTTATTTTTAGAGTAAATTCTAAAAAGAAGGCTCCTTACGAAAATCTATTTTTTGTACCCTATTAAAGTCATACGACTGTTTATTTGACGCTCGAATTCTGTTCGTTTATATCCGATTTTTTCATATAAATAACAATTGCCTTTTTCCTGTAATATCGTTTGAAGTTCCCATACATTGTATTCAGAGAATAAGTCTTCAGCAAGTACCATCGCCTTTTGTGCGATTCCTTTGCCTTGATATTCTGGGAGTATAAAGATAGGACTAATCCAGTTGCTATTATTTCGCTGAACGATTCTTATTGCAATGCATGGAGCATATGCGCTTCTTCTATTTCCACTTTAATCAATTCAACAACCACAATACTTACCTCCAATGTTACATAAAATGAAACTACCTTTAAGAGATTAAATTCGACATATATTTCCTTAAACCTTTTTATAAGAATGCGAAAAAGGATGCCTAACTTTTCAACGTGAGATATCCTTTTTTATTGAAATTATATTATCATTTAAGTTGTAACAGAAGTAGCTTATAGAGCATGCTCCTATTGAATTGATAGTTAAGATTTTAGAATTTGTTCACCTTCTCAACTAAATGCAATTCATCGCTATCTAGGGTAGTAAGAAAAGCCAGGGAACTTAACAACAGGATATTTTACTTTTTGTAGGGCATTTAATAATTCTGGTCCAACATGTAAATTGTCTGCTACTAGGTCAGAAGGGGTAAGTGCCATCCATTGGTTTAAAGACACATCAGCAAATCGATCGCTTTTGAACATTTCCAAAAACCATAAGCTTTCAGTACCAGTATTTTGAATATAGTGCCCATTAGCAAATGGTACATAGCCGACATCACCAGCACGATAATCAAATGTACGAGCAATACCGTTTCCACCAAATACAGTCATTCGTCCCTGTCCTGATAGGTAATACTGCCACTCATCGTTATTTGGATGCCAATGCAGTTCTCTCATTGCACCTGGTTCAATCTTCACAAGGGCAGCTGCAATTTTTTTAGAAATAGGAAAATTAGAGGAGTCTACAATTCGTACAGTGCCTCCAGGGATTTTCATTGGTTTTTGCGCTAGTAACTTATGCTTAAAGCTTTCAGGAATGGTTCCATAAGGCGATTGTACCTTTTCACTTTGCAGGGGACCTGGAACCTTGTCTTGGAAAATATAGACCTGCTCTTTTGGAATGTTATCGAAAGCATTAATAGGAACACCAAAATTGGCAGACAGTACATCTTTTGGCGTATGTGCAAACCAATCAGATATGGATAAGGTATTTAAATCGGAAAATGAACCATCATCGAAGACTAGAAGGAATTCACAGTGTTCCAATCCTTGGATTGAATGTGGTAGGCCAGGAGGGAAGTACCACAAGTCACCAGGGCCAACATCAGCAATGAAGTTACGACCTTCTGAATCAATGGATGTGATTCGTGCATGACCTGATAGCATAAAAGACCATTCTGCTTGTTGATGCCAATGTAATTCTCTAACACCTCCAGCAGTCAAACTCATATTTACTCCTGAAAGTGTTGTCGCAATAGGCAGTTCTCTTACTGTAATTTCTCTTGACCAGCCACCATGATTCAACTTCATGGATGTGTCTGAGAACGAAAATCGCATGTTAGGGATCAAACCAGCATCAGTCTTTGGTGGTACTAGCAAGTCAGGGTTTTCAAGATCCCTCATAATATCCCTAGGGCCTGTATCATATCCTCCTTCGCCGTTATTTCGGATAGGCTGGGGTATATTTTCTTCTATATTTCGGTTCGGATTATCCAATTCATAGACTCCTCTCACTGTATCGGATTTTCGTGAATTCATACTAAATGATATATGATACGAGATTTGTCTAAATGACTATTTCCATTTATTGTGATAAAGTAGTTTGAAAGAAGAGCAAAATAAATTTATTTTAGAAGGTGAGTTAAATGAAAATAAGATTGTTAGATAACACTCAAAATGCACCTATGGATTTGTTGTTACAAGCAGATCCTTCTGAAGATATTGTTTCGGAGTATTTGCAAAGAGGTGAATGTTTTGTGATGGAGGAAGAAGGGAGAATTATTGGTGTATATGTATTAATCACTACACGCCCTGAAACTGCGGAGTTAGTGAATGTTTCTATTCAAGAAGATCATCAAGGAAAAGGCTTAGGGAAATTGCTAATTCAGCATTCGATTGCTACTGCCAAGTCAAAAAAATTTAAAACAATTGAAGTAGGAACAGGCAATTCGAGTATTTCACAAATTGCTCTTTATCAAAAGTGTGGATTCCGAATTACTCATGTAGATAGAGACTTCTTTATGCGTCATTATGATGAGCCTATTTTTGAAAATGGGATTCAATGTATAGATATGGTTCGACTTTCTCAAGATTTATATTAGAGGCTCAACTGTAGACTGAAACAATTTAGCTTTCTCCATACACTTGTTTAATTAACGGATTTTTCCGACTACCAGTCGATACAATTGGGGTAATTCCCCATAATTTATTATATTGTCATAAATTTGAATTAGGCATAAGATAAACAGAGCATCTCTTGAATATAAGTGATGCTTTTTTAAATTTCGGCTATTGCGGATTTAAGGAAAAATAGTGTTTTGTTGGCTCTACAAACTTACGTGTAGAATCAAGTCCATTTGTGAAACAGATGGAGACAACGAATTCGGCGTTTATGAAAGAATTGAATATACTACAGAGGTTGAAAAAGTGGTTAATATTGAACTTCAAGAAACTTCTAAATAGGCATTACATTTGAGGGCGAAACTTTCATATTTTGCCACTTACAAAGTTTACATAAATCAATTCCACCTTGTTCATATAGTGTAGGAAATCCACAGTAAAAATTTATTTCAAGCTACATTTTCTCCTCCAAAGTTTTCATTATAAAGATGGTATTCTATTGTTTTCCTTTACATCCTATTATATGGCTACTTTATAATCATTCATTAATCTCAAACTGAAATTAAAACAGGTTCAATTTAAGATGTTTAAGTTAATTAAGGTTTACTTAAGATTTAATTAAGATTTCGTATATATAATGAAAGTAGTAATCACGAAAGGGAGTAAACAGCAATGAAGATCTTAATATTGAATGCCCGTTTCGGTATGGGGCACTATTCTGTTTCAAAGGCGTTGGAGCAGGAAATAAAAGAATACGATAGTAATGTTGAAGTAAAGCTTATAGATATTTTTGATTATTGCCTACCAAGGAATAGTAAAAAAATATATGATTCGTATAATTATTTTATCAATAAAGGTGCGAATATTTATAATGCCTACTACCATTATACGAATAATAAAAAATCCAATATAAAAATACCTTTTCAACATTTTTTTATAAAAAAAACTAGTCGGTTAATTAATATTGAAAAACCGGATCTTATTATCTCAACTTTTCCAATATGTTCACTATTTGTTTCAGAATACAAAGAGAAGAGTGAGGATAATATACCATTACTTACTTGTATAACAGATATATCTGGTCATAAAGACTGGTACCATAAAAATACTGATTTTTATTTTGCTGCCTCATCTTCGACAAAAGCAGAAATAATAAAAAGAGGAGTTCTTCCTGAGCAAGTCTTTATTAGTGGTATACCAGTAAAAAAACAATTCAAGGTCAAACAGGATAGACAGACAAAAAAAAGATACAACGAGCATCTCGTTAATAAATCTAGAAATATATTATTAATGGGTGGAGGCTTAGGGATGTTACCAGAGGACCTATCATTCTATAATCGCTTAAACATGCTCGAAAATGTCAAGGTTACAATTATTACTGGCAAGAATAAAAAGATTCATAGGGAACTTTATGGAAAGTTTGATCATATTGATGTTATTAGCTATACGGAACAAGTGGATCAGTATATGAAAGAAGCAGATTTGATAATTAGTAAACCAGGAGGGATTACATTATTCGAATCGATTGCTTCAGAGTTACCTATATTAGTGTTTCAACCATTTTTAGCTCAGGAAACCTATAATGCCGAATTTATAAAAAGAAACAAAATTGGAAAAGTAGTTGAAACAAAATTAGAAGATAGTCTGGAAGAAATTTTCAGTTTATTGTCAGATGATTCTTTTCTAGAAAATTGCCAGATAAATATGAGGAATATTCAAAATGACATTGATACAACTACTATCAAAAATTTGCTTAGTACTTTGGAGAAAAAACTTATAGATAATGGACAAATACAATTAATAGGTTCCAGAAATTATATACAGCAAGATTTAATACATCGGAAGGAAGGAACAGCTTTATGATGGTGTTTGAAGTAATAATTATTTTATTTACAGTAGGCATTATCTGTTACGGAGTTCTTCCAACGATATACTATCGATATATAAGTTTATCAGCAGTTAATAAATTAGAAGGTACCAGCAAAAAGAAAGAAATTGCTTTGACATTTGATGATGGACCAGATAGTGAGTATACCTTGCAATTACTTGATTTATTGAAGGAAAATAAAGTAAAAGCTACATTTTTCTTTGTAGCGAAAGAAGCTGATAAACATCCGGATATTATAGAAAAAATTATAGAAGATGGGCATACACTTGGTTTGCATTCATATGAACATAAGCATGCATGGTTAAAGGGGAGAAAGTACACTAAGCAAGACTTCGAGAAAAGTGTAGCGATTGTAAAAAAACATAACTGGACAGTTGCTTTTTATCGCCCACCATGGGGAAACTGTAATATATTTACCATAAATGAGGCCGAAAAATATGGTCTGCAAACAATATTTTGGAATGTAATGGCGCAGGATTGGAGAAAAAGCATTACAGCTGAACAAATTGAACAGAGGTTGTTACAAAGAGTAAGAAACAAAGCTATCATATGTCTTCATGACGGTAGAGGAGCAAAGGGGGCACCTGGTCGAACAATCGAAGCTTTAAAAAAGGTCGTTCCAGAATTAATTAAGAATGGTTACCGTTTTAGTTCTCTTTATGATAAAAGGTAGGGATGAAAATGAAAAAAAAGAATTATTTTATCGGAAGTTCATTATTATTCCTTCTAGTAGTAGGAACACTCTATTTTATTATGCGTGAACAAGCATTTTCAGATATGTATAGAGTCATTACAAAAGCAAATCCTCTATATTTAGGACTTGGTATCATCTCCATGTTAGTTTTCATTTTTTTCGAAGGATGTTGCATTAAAGTTGTCATGGATTCTTTAGGCAGACGTATTACTTTAACGGATAGTTATAAATATGCACTTATTGGGTTCTTTTTCAGCGCAATCACTCCAGGTGCTTCAGGAGGTCAACCAGCACAAGTATATTTTATGAGGAAAGATGGACATGAAATTACGCTTTCAACATTGATGCTATTAATTGTATTAGCTATTTTTCAGATAGTTATGCTTCTTTTAGGTTCTATTTTGATTTTATCTCGATATTCGCTAGTTGTAGGTCAAGTTGAGGGATATATGATATTTTTTGTATATGGAGTTATTTTCAATATAACGATGGTCATCTTTTTACTTTATATGATTTTTTCTAAGAATGTTGCATCGAGTATGATTAAAAATTTTATCCGCTTTCTAGGGAAGGTTCGAATTATAAAAAATGTAGAAAAATTGATTGATAAAATTGAGCGCTTAATGGAGCAATATAAACAAGGAGCAGCACATATTCGGAGAAATCCAATTGTCTTATTGAAATTGTTTGTTTTGACCATTTTTCAATTTGTTGCATCATGGTCGGTTCCTTATTTTGTATACCGATCTTTAGGTTTAAACGGAATTAAATATTTTGATATAGTATCAATGCAGGCCGTTTTAGACATAAGTGTGGCTTCCTTACCACTACCTGGAGGGACTGGAGCAGCAGAAAATGGATTCATCCAACTTTTTTCTGATTTGTTTGGTTCCCATATGGTTATTCCTGGCATGATGTTATCAAGAGGTATTAGTTTTTATTCACTTTTGATTATCAGTGGAGTTATAATCGTTTTCTCATTTAAAAGAAAAAATCTTAATAAAAGAGATTTAATTAGCTGAATGAATATAAACGTTCGTTTTAACATTTAGGAGTATTAAAACAAAGCCTTACAATTAAAGCATTAAATATGAACACCCCTTTAATAAGTAGTACATAATGCGAAATTGTTTACCACTAAATCAAGTGTTCAATATAGAAGAAACCTTTTTGAACGTTCTTTGTTCAAAAAAGTTTCTTTTTGTTTGCAAAAGTCGAGCTGCAATGTCTGTATTATCTTACTCCTGACATCGCTTAATGGACCTTTGCAAAAGGTATCATTAACAACTGCTACTGAACCACTAACAAATTTTACTTCTACTGTAAAGCTAGACCGCATATATTAAATTGATTGCTCAAAAGAAATAAGGTTTGACAGCTTTTTAGTAAGGTCTTCAAAGCTCTACTTGGATATAAGTACAATTGAGAATGATCAAAAACTTCCAAAATTCAAGAATTATTTTAGTCATCTAAAAGAAATGCAGCATATAAATAAGAGTGTACGTACACCCTTTAACGACTTCATTTTGAAGCAAAAGACGGACGGGAATGGAATATTAAAAACTATGAAAATCCAGGTGAGCCACTCATTTTAAAAGACATGGATACCAATCGGTATTTTGAGGTTAAAAAAGGAACTGGCAACTAAAGCAAGTTGTCAGAAACAAATTTAAAGAGTATATATAATCAAAATTGCCAATTGGTAATTGCGATCACTTGTTTACTCACAATTGTTTTTCTTGCTTTTTATTATCAACTAATTAAAATACTGGTGTTAATATCCATCCTCACTTTAGGTATATTGAGTAAATTCTTTTTTGATTGGAAATTCGTTCGAGAATTTCATTATTTTATGGTTCAACACAAATATAAGATGTACTTATTCATACAAATCGCTATTTCTTACTGATGATTTGTCCACTAATCATCATCCTCCACTAACCATACCCAAAACCGCCCTAATAATCTAAATTTCGACGAATAAATTATGTTGAACTTTCCAATGATGTATTTAGACATACAGAAAAGGAAATTACATGTTAACTAAGAAATTTATGAAAGGGGATTAAGAAATGGCGTTTCTGTTTTTTCTAATAATCGTGGTACTTTGTATGATCCCTTTGCTTCTATTGGATTCACGGGTAGGAATGAAAGAAG
This sequence comes from Viridibacillus sp. d25.2, assembly GCF_055456015.2. Taxonomy (NCBI): domain Bacteria; kingdom Bacillati; phylum Bacillota; class Bacilli; order Caryophanales; family Caryophanaceae; genus Viridibacillus; species Viridibacillus sp. d25.2. The sequence continues at coordinate 2,412,592 of NZ_CM196652.1, forward strand.
CGAATATAGATCGTGCAATTGAAATACTTGAAGAGGAACTAGAAACTGGCAAGTTAAAATTGTTTAAGAAACCTCAATTCAAACTAAACTTCAAATTAACATTTGCTCATATGAAACAAAAAACCGCCGGTAGTTGGCAAAACCTTAAAGATAGGTCTATACGGTATAAAGATAAAATCCAATCATGGCAACAAAGTTTAATCAATTCTTATCGTAAATAATGAGTAAATGAAAAATACCTTAGCATTTAATGCTGAGGTATTTTTGTTTTGTACCAATTATAATTACCAACTAGTCTTGTATTACTAATAATATATACATATAATATATCATATGTTTGATAATCCCAATTTCTATAAGTGTTAATACCCTCCTATAGGTATACGTATTCATATTCATCAAAAGAGGTGTTTGCTCATGTTATATTTTGAACGAATTTCAATCATGGTTCCTCCAGTTCCGTAGCTAAAGAAAATTTGTAATATCTGAGATTTTCTAAGTTATAGGAGGGTTATTAGAAATGAAAAAAGTCTCAGTACCATCGTTAATGTTAATGATTATTCTTGTGGCATTTCCACAAATTAGTGAAACAATATATACACCATCATTACCCGACATTTCTAAAGCTTTAAATGTAAGTAGCAATGCAACTCAGCTGACACTTAGCATATACTTTGCAGGTTTTGCTTTAGGTGTGTTTTGTTGGGGATGGTTGTCTGATTTAATTGGTCGTCGTCCTGCTATGCTATGGGGAATTGTAACTTATGGCGTAGGTAGTCTTTTATGTTACATGGCGAACTCCATTGAACTCTTATTAATTAGCCGCTTTCTTCAAGCATTTGGAGCAAGTACGGGTTCAGTCGTCACACAAACGATTCTTCGTGAAAGCGTTGAAGGTCATAAACGTCATGTAATGTTCGCACAAATTTCTGCCGTCATTGCATTTACGCCAGCTGTAGGACCATTAATTGGAGGTTGGGTTGATCAAGCTTTTGGATTTAGAGCTGTATTTTTCACCTTAGTTGTCATGAGTGTTGGGATCTTTGTATATGCATTTACAGCATTGCAGGAAACAAAAGTGGCTTCAACTACTCATAAAATAAGTATTGTTCTTGTATTAAAAAGAATCATTATGGATCCAAAGGTGATTGCATTTGGATTGCTCATTGGAGGTACAAATGGTATCTTATTTAGCTATTATGCTGAAGCACCTTTTATCTTTATTGAATATTTTAAAATGTCACCTGGATTATATGGGTTTTTAGGGATAGTCGTAGCCTTGTCTTCTATTATAGGAGCCAAAATCTCAAAACGTTTATTACTCATTTTTAAACCAGAAAAGATTATCTATATTGGATGTCTTGTAATGATAGTAGGGGCAACAATCTTATCAGTAATTGTTCTTATAGGAACGAATCCTACTGTATTCTATGCAGTGGTAATCCTTGCATCAATTTTCACACTATTATTAGGAATAGGAATTGCTTTACCTAATTGTCTCAGCTTGGCACTTGTGAATTTTCAAGATGTTGTTGGAACGGCGGGAGCTTTATTTAGCTTAGGGTATTATATTTTGGTTACATTGATTATTTGGGGAATGAGTCAACTGCATACAGGTTCTCTAAAAATAATGCCATTATATTTCCTTACTCTCGTTATCATCATGGGAATTACCAGCAGAACATTTATTTACAAAACTAAGTAAAAAATTTAGATTAGACATAAAGTTATAAAAAAGAGGCTCACATTTAAGTGAGTCTCTTTTTATGTAAAAGTAACGTTATCTAAGTACTCAAAAATCACTTTTTCACAAGATTATGTAAAAGGTAAAGGTAAACGCGAAGGGGTTATCGGTTTGAAAGAGATTATTGGTGAATTGAGCTTTGATAGCCAAGAAGGAAATCAGAGATTAGCTGAATATATTGACGAAGTTGTTGCATAAGAGAGATGTCTGCACTTTAAAAAAATTTACATAAAACTGAGTAGAAATCTTCCTACACTCGTCTATAGTAAAGAAGGAGGGGTTTTATGGACAAATTGTCATTTCAACATTTATATCAAACACATAATGATGCTATATATCAATACATATTCTATCTCATGCAGCATAAAGAATTGGCAGAAGATCTAACACAAGAAACGTTTTATAAAGCGTTTAAACAGTTTGCCACGTTTCGAGAAGAAGTCGAAATCAAAACATGGCTAAAACGAATTGCACGGAATCTAGTCTATGATCATTTTAGACGTAAGCAAATTGTGAAGTTTATACCATTTGTTCATGTGGATGAGCGTGTTGAAGAAGAGACACCTAGCGATATTCTAGAACGAGGGGAAGCAGTAGCTACATTATATGAGGCGCTTAAGGAATTAAAACTAACTTATAGGGAAGCTATAGTTTTACGGAAAATTGATGGGTTATCTGTCAAAGAAGCAGCAGCTTTCCTTGGTTGTTCCGAAAAGCAAGTAACAAACAATACTGCAAGAGCTTTGAAGGCGCTACAAAAGATATATGAGGAAAGGGGATATACATATGTCACAGAACTTTGATAAAGAATTCAACAAGCTAAAAAAAACTCCTCGTGATTTACAGAAACAGCAAGTCGCTTATGACGAATTACTACAAAAAATTGAAAAAGTGAATACGAAGCCGAGATTTTGGCCTCGACTCCAATATCCTCTAGTCCTTATCGCTACTTGTATCGTACTCTTGATTACCGTTATTACAATAAATACAAGCGATAGTGAGAAACCATCTTTCAAGGGTGCTTCTGTTGGTTTAGAAGGGGTATCAAGTCAGCAGATTAAATCAATTTATACACTTAGCCTTAAGAATGACGTAACTATTAGTAAAAAGTTTTATGGAAAAAAATCAAAAGCATATTTTAATGTTCAAAAAGTAACAGATGCCGCATATATAAATTCGATTTACACTCATATACAAAATAATGAAATTAAACAAATAGACATTGAACAATTAACAGCTATTGCTGATTTAATAATAGTTGCAAAGCACCAGGAAATAAAATTAAAAATATTTGATGATAATAATCAAGCGTTATATGTACAAGATTGGGGAACGAAGGAATTTTTCCAACTGAATGACCTCTCCTTACTAAATGATTTAATGATGATTGAAGAGCAAAATCATGAGTGGAGAAATATACTCATAGGGTTAGGCGTAGTATTTGTTTTACGATATCTAATTAAAATCATTTTAATTAGAGCTTTTAATATTTCCTTTCCAAAAGTGCCTGTGAAACAAAGTCCAATGAGAATTGTTGTTTCAATAGTGTTATCTTTGGTTATTGTAGGTTTATTGTATTTTAATGTATGGGATAATGTAGCACCTAACTATTTATTTTTTGGTTCGATAATATTGTTAATGAGTAGTGTAGAAATATTATCTGGATGGCGTATATATAAAGAAAACGGAGTATTATATAGAGAAATTTTACATCTACTTGGTATCCCGATATTTTTAATTATCATGATAATCGTTAAATAATTTCAGCAAGCTGGTCAGATTAGTTGACCAGTTTTTTTTCGGTTCAAATATCTATTTGCCTTAGAATAATTAAAAAATCACTATGCTATTAGTAACTTTATTTTGATATTTGTCGTGATACTATATAAAAAATAAAAACGCACCCATTGCAAAAAAACTGATAACAGCTATTAATAAAATACCTGATGAATCTTTAATAGATTCTAATAATGCATTAATAATATCCCTGTTTTTAATGCACCATTTTTTACATGGTTTTTCGTTGCTCCAAATAGAACATGCAAAAATTTATGAGCAATTTGAAACAATACTACACCTGCTAAGAAACAGAGGCCACCTAACTCAATTCGAACACTTTTATTTATTATTAAAAACGTTCTTAAATACCCCTTTACCACTAAAAGAAATTAAAATTCCACAAATAAACGCAGAGAAATAGAACATATTAATCTTTCCAATGGCAAACAATAGAACAATACAAAGTAACAAGAAAATTCTCCAACCAAAAATAAATTTGTCTTTTATTTTTCATACACCCCCTGCAGTATATTTATATTTTATAACTTTGTCTATTATTACTATTTTTTAGTTAATTTCCTTTTATTTTACAGTATATCAACTAACATTAAAGTTAATGTCTTTAAGTAGACACCCAATTTAACCAAGCATCCATGATTTCAGGTGCATATAACACTACTGCATATACAATCAAAGATACCGCCATACCAAATATACCTAAGCTTACAAGGTTGCGGTTAGCTACCGCTCCAAAAACAACAAAGATTGCAGAAACAATGAACGCGACAGTTGCTAATGGTTATACAAATTTTTGCAAGAAATGAACAATTTCTTCACCTTTGCGTCGAGCCCAAGTTTCTGTTTCATTAATTGTCACAACTGGCGTTTGATTCTTTACAGGACTTTGCAATTCTCTTGAATCTTTTTCAAGTGAATTATGAACGTTATCCAATTTCCAAGAATAATTGCCTAAGGGGTAATCTCAAAACTAAACAAACCTAGAGTTAGTCCAGCGCACGATATCTAATTAAAATAGTATTTTAATGCATCACTTTTATCTGTTTTTTGACGACGCATTTAGGCCATTTGAAGATTCGCCTCAAGGGGATTGGTGGATGAAATGTATAGCCTTCTGTTTGAAAGAAACGTTCAACGATGAAGAATAGACACCCGTTGCTTCAAAAATAATTTCTGGTGTTTGGCCATCTTGTTTCGTTAACAATTGAATTTTTTTCAATGTCTCAAATGAAGATTTTGAATGTGAAATTTCGCCTTCTAATTCACATTGACGCTAATGGTTATAAATTACCATTAGCACAATGTGACGGGCACTGGTGCCAAAAAATTAAAAGTTAATTAGAAATCCGATAGAACTATCTTTTGTTTACAAAAGATGTTCTATCGGATTTGATATATAGATTTTGAGTAACGATTTATAACATTTAAAAGGTTATTAAATCGTTCAAAATTGGTTCAAAATAAAAAGTCTTAAAAACATTCATATTTGAGACTTTTTATTTTGTTTACCAAGGGTTGTCTCTTAAATAGTAATCTTAATATTATCATCCAAATTAATTTATCAAGGAGCATCAGCTTACTTCATGTTTATACTTACTTAGCATACGTTCGACCTTATCTATAAGAAGTTTTTTTAATTAAGGTAATAAAAATACTAAAATTTTTACCTCTGAAAAACAAAATAGTATAATAGGAGAAGACGAAATAAAACTAAGCATAAAAACATATCTAGATAGCGATGAAGAATTATCTAATGCTAGTGAACCATTTCAAGAGATTATTAATGAAGACAAAAAACTCAATAAAAAAGAATTAGAGAAATTCGACAAAATTAACAAGCTTACAAAAGAAAATGATAAGAATTTTTCCAACTATATTTTAAATAATACATTGCCTGAAGGTTTTCAAGAAGAGTCTGAAAGAATTAGCCAGTACATTATAGGGTTAAATGAGATCCTTTCTAATTTAGATGAGACCCTTTCTGAAATAGGTGAAATGCTAGGTGACGTAGATAAAAAAGGTATTCCAAAAGTAAACACCAATAGATCATTACTTGATAAAAGTGATGTGGTGAATGGAAAAGAACAGAAAAAAATAGAAGAATTCCTTGATAAGAAACATATTGATACTAAAGCATTTGGACGGGAACATTAAGAAAAAGAGAAGTAACAGAGTAATTCATTGAGTTTTATAAGATTGACGCTTAAAACATACTAACATTAGTAGTGCAAACCAAGGCCATGGTTTGTGCTACTATTTTTTTATAGTAGAAGTGTAGGAATGTCGAACAGCCCCAGGAATCAATAAGAATCCGAATTATAAACCGACCAACTTCCACCCTTATATGAATCAGTTTAGTATGTTGAATCCAAGAGATCGTGTAAAAGCTAAGTTGTAACATAGCATGCATTCGATTACACAAATGATTGATTTCTGTATCGAGTTCACCGTAGTAACGAGTTAATGCGCATTTGATTATAGTAATCATCTTGATGACAGGTTACTGAACGTTCTACTTGAAAATGTGATTTTGCCAGTTCATGGTGAATGGAATAATGTAGCACCTAACTATTTATTTTTTGGTTCGATAATATTGTTAATGAGTAGTGGAGAAATATGATAATCGTTAAATAATTTCAGCAAGCTGGTCAGATTAGTTGACCAGTTTTTTTTCGGTTCAAATATCTATGTGCCTTAGAATTATTAAGAAACTTATGCTTTTATTGATTTTAGGTTGATATATGTCGTAGTACTATATAAAAAATAGAAACGCACCCATTGCAAAAAAACTGATAACAGCTATTAATAAAATACCTGATGAATCTTTAATAGATTCTAATAATACCTCTTTGATAGTGACCATATAAATTGTCCCAGCAGCTAAACTAATGGCAAACGACCAAATTATAGGATTGCCGATCCCAATTGAATTACCTATGTAAGCTCCAATACCAACTGGAAGTGAAATGATCAAAGTTAAAAAGAACAATGTCCAGACGCCAAGACCAGCTATAAATAATGGGGTAAATACGATAATTCCTTCAGGTAAATTATGTAATAGAATGGTGTGTAACAGGGATTCCTTGACAGTTGAATTTTGATTTGCACCTAGCACAATCCCTATAGGTAAATTATGAAATGTAATGCTAAGCATTAATAATATCCCAGTTTGTAATGCACCATTTTTTACACGATTTTCTGTTGCTCCAAATAGAACATGTAGAACTTTATGAGCAATTTGAAACAATACTACGCCTGCTAAGAAACCGAGGATGAAAGTTATCCAATTTCCAAGAATGATTGCCTCAGGAGCAATCTCAAAACTTAACAAACCTAAAGTTAGTCCCGCGCAAATACCGTAAATGATATCAATTTTCTTTTGAACTCCTCTTAATATCCAAGCAATTACACCACCTGCGCTAAATCCTATTACAGTGTACACATAACCAATTACCCAAATTATATTCACTATACCATCCTCACTCAGTCTGACTGTTTGTCTATAAGTTAATATGATATTAGATGAGAATTTATGAAGAGAATGATGACTACAATATAGAATGTCATAAAATCTATCATCAAATGTAAATGAAAAAGTTTTAAGCATTTATTTCTACTTTATCTATCTTTACGTATGCACTTTTTCAGAATGAATGACAGTTACCTATTACTATTCCCGTTGCTGTAACAACCCTGCAAACAACTGTAAGAATATTAAAGCTCAATAAAAAGGCACACTACTAAAAAGCCAAGTAGTGTGCTTGATTGAACTATTTTTAACGTACTACAACACTCCATTGAAGTGCATTGTACGCTCTTTCGAAATTCGTTTTACTAACCCAATATTGTTCCTTTTTGCTGTTTGGATCTGCTACATAGTAAGAGCCATTGCTGTTGTATCCGATAACTGTAACGACGTGCATATTATCAACGATTTTCTTTGTACCTGCACTGCCCATTTTCCACTTGGCCCAAACAGGCTTTTTAAAATCTAATGTTACGTAAGTAACGACCGGATTTCCTTTATCTAACTCTTTTTTGATTTGAGTAGTAGAGTATCCTGAGCCATTTGCTACATTACTGCTGTATTCTTTTCCGTAAGCAGTTAATGGTTTCGGGAAGATGGATTGAAATACGCCATTTTGGTTAGCATAAGGATTGCCACCAGCAAAACCTTTATAAGGATTACCACCTTTATCTTTTGGCATTTCATCTAAGAATGTACGTAATCCGTCATTTGAATACCCTTTGTATTTTAAAGCCATTAACAAACTTGCTCCTTCACATCCAAATGGAGCGTTCACAGGTGCTAATTGACTTACAAAAGGTACTTTCAACGTTTTACTCGAATAGCTTTTAACAACAGTGCTAGAGATCCAACCTGTTTTGTTATTGATCTTTACCTTATGCCAAGTAGTAGAACCTACTTTTTTAGTTGCATATGAAGTGAAAACCTTTCCCTTTTTTGCTGAAGCAATGACTTTATATTTTGTACCTGCATTCTCTCGAACATTTGATATGTATAAACTTTGAATCTTCTTTACGGGGGCACTGACCTTTGTAATTTGTTTATGTATTTCAGAAGCCGATGAAGTTGGAGATGTTTCACATGTTGATGATAAGCCGCTTAATAATAATGAAAAGCTCATCGTACTTGCTAAGAAAATAGTTGATTTCTTCATTTTTAAATACCTCTCTAAGTTGTTATTCGTCATGGTATCTTTCCACAAGATTATCGCATCTTATGAATAGGAGTCTAATTTCAATGAAACCGGATAAGATACCATTAATATCTTATCATGTATAGTCCTCGTTTTGTAAAAGGAAGCAGTTATGGTATGAAATATTATCTCAAAAAAAACGAAATCATTGGAGCATTTTGCTAAATATGACCGTTATATGTAAAGTCTGAATGAAATGCTTTTGAATTCATATATTAAACAAATGGAATAAAGTTAACGAATGAAAGCCCCCACTATAGACATAATGAATTGTGATACTAAAGGAGAGAAATTAATGACAAATGTAAAAGCAGAGAAGAATCCCGTTTGGGAATGGACAAAAGCTGCATTCATTGCAGTTGGACTAGCTTTTATTATGCGCTTCTTTCTATTTACGCCCATTATCGTAGAAGGTGAGTCAATGATGCCTACTCTAGAAAGTGGGGAAAGAATGATTGTTAGTAAAATCGGACAACCTGATCGTTTTGATATTATTGTATTTCATGCAACAGAGGACAAGGACTATATAAAACGTGTAATTGGCTTACCTGGAGATCATATAGAATATAAGAACGACCAATTATATATTAATGGGCAACCGCATGATGAGCCCTTTTTAAATAAATATAAAAGTAGCTTGCTGGATGGAGGTACACTAACAGAAGACTTTACATTAGAAGAATATACTCAAAAGTCAGTTATTCCAGATGGATACGTCTTTGTGATGGGGGACAACCGTAGAAATAGCACTGATAGTCGAATCATCGGCTTGGTTCCAATGAGTAAAATAGTAGGAAACGCTGATATAACGATATGGCCAATTCATGATATAGGTTTTCTTGAAAAATACAAATAAGAATAAGGCGTAATACACGAGATCAACAATTCTACTTACGGACAAACACGAATCGCTTGTTGCCTCTAAATGATCTTGAGCAACGCTATACTATCATTACCATCTTAGAGAATAAAAATGAATTGGTGAAAGAGTTCAAAAAGGTGGAAGACTTCCTCAAGATTGAAAAGATTGATGAAGGAAAATATGCGCTTTTTATTAGTAACATCCGTTAAAGAAACAGACATTTACAAACGAAAAATGAAAAGCAATTAAACGAGCGAATTGGGAAATACATCAAAGAGAAAAATTTAAAGGCCGAACATAAACACAATGTTACTGTTGGCTGGCATTTAATGAAGAAACCGTTAATACAATCACGGGATGCATTAGAAAGAAGCCATCTCATTATAGGAAACACAACATGAATTAGAGAAATAAATAACAGGAGAAAGTGGCGAATATCATCCACTTTCTCCTGTTTTTGTTAATACCCATTTTGTGTAATGACAATAAAGTTGTTTGAAAATGCGAGGTTCAAAACACATTCTTACGGTTGTAATGGTATGGATTTTCAATAAGAACAGAAAAGAAGTGACTATATGAAAGTAATTATCGATTGTTTTGAAGGAGATTTCGTGGAAGTTGAGATTGATGGGGCAACAAAAAACTTTCCAAAAAGCACATCAGTTTTTAATTCCACCTGCTGGAGCCGACAAAAAGAATAAAAAAATAAGGTCGTTGACTTCTACATATTTTATTTTAGAAAGCATACACAAGATTACTCGTTTCCATATTTTAATTTGTTTCTAATCTACTTTGAATCGAGTGCGAATCAAAATGAGGATAAGAGCCGTCACAATCTAAAAGTAAAAAACATAGTATAACAAGACTTTGATTTTTAAAGTAAATTTATTAGAAAGAATCGAGTGCGAATCAAAATAAGGATAAGAGCCGTCACAATCTAAAAGTAAAAAACATAGTATAACGAGACTTTGATTTTTAAAGTAAATTTATTAGAAAGAATCGAGTGCGAATCAAAATAAGGATAAGAGCCGTCACAATCTAAAAGTAAAAAACATAGTATACGAGACTTTGATTTTTAAAGTAAATTTATTAGAAGGAATCGAGTGCGAATCAAAATAAGGATAAGAGCCGTCACAATCTAAAAGTAAAAAACATAGTATACGAGGCTTTGATTTTTAAAGTAAATTTATTTGAAAGGAGGTGAACAACATGACCATTCAAAATTTAATAGTTAACGGAAGTTTTGAAACAGGAGCGTTGACCCCTTGGGTTGGCATGAATGCAACGATTTCTAGCCAATATTCACATTCAGGTTTTTTTTCGGCGAGGTTACAAGGCGGAAACGCGCTCTCTTTTATTTCTCAAACCGTTCCTGTTAATGCGGGAGAGGGATTGGAGTTTCTGGTTTCATTAGCCAAAGTAGGATCTACCCTGGCTGCTCCTATACAGATACAAGTCAATTATTTTGATAGTATGTTCAATTTGCTTGGGAACGGTCTCTTTGTAAATATTCCGGGGGATCGTATTCCTTCTGCAGATAATGATACTTGGCTTGAGATCTATCAAACCACGACTCCAGCTCCTCCAGGCTCAACGCAAGCCTTTATTTTAATTAATAATCTTCCACAAGTAGGAACGGCAGATGTTTTAGTTGACGATGTAGCTCTATTAGTTGCAAGGGGAAATGGAGCAACAGGAGCAACAGGAGCGACCGGAGCAACAGGAGCGACCGGAGCAAAAGGTGCAACAGGAGCAACAGGTGTAACTGGAGCGACCGGAGCAACAGGAGCAACAGGAGCAACAGGAGCAACTGGAGCAACAGGTGTAACTGGAGCGACCGGAGCAAAAGGTGCAACAGGTGTAACAGGTGTAACAGGAGCAACTGGAGCGACCGGAGCAACTGGAGCAAAAGGTGCAACAGGAGCAACTGGAGCAACTGGAGCAACAGGTGTAACAGGTGTAACAGGTGCAACAGGAGCAACTGGAGCGACCGGAGCAACTGGAGCAAAAGGTGCAACAGGAGCAACAGGAGCAACGGGCGCAACAGGCGACACTGGAGCAACTGGAGCAACAGGTGAAACTGGAGCAACTGGAGCAACAGGAGCAACAGGAGCAACAGGTGAAACTGGAGCAACCGGAGAAACTGGAGCAACAGGTGAAACTGGAGCAACAGGCGCAACAGGTGAAACTGGAGCAACAGGTGAAACTGGAGCGACAGGTGCAACCGGAGAAACTGGAGCAACTGGAGCAACAGGTGAAACTGGTGCAACAGGTGAAACTGGAGCAACAGGTGAAACTGGAGCAACGGGTGAAACTGGAGCGACAGGTGAAACTGGTGCAACAGGAGCGACAGGCGACACTGGAGCAACAGGTGAAACTGGAGCAACAGGCGCAACAGGTGAAACTGGAGCAACAGGCGCAACAGGTGAAACTGGAGCAACCGGAGCAACTGGAGCAACGGGTGAAACTGGAGCAACGGGTGAGACTGGGGCAACTGGTGCAACAGGTGAAACTGGAGCAACTGGAGCAACAGGTGAAACTGGGGCAACAGGCGCAACCGGAGCAACGGGTGAAACTGGAGCAACGGGTGAAACTGGGGCAACGGGTGAAACTGGGGCAACGGGTGAAACTGGAGCGACAGGTGAAACTGGAGCAACGGGTGAAACTGGAGCAACTGGAGCAACTGGAGCAACTGGAGCAACAGGCGCAACTGGAGCAACAGGTGAAACTGGAGCAACGGGTGAAACTGGAGCAACAGGTGAAACTGGAGCAACGGGTGAAACTGGAGCGACAGGTGAAACTGGAGCAACGGGTGAAACTGGAGCAACCGGAGAAACTGGAGCAACAGGTGAAACTGGAGCAACAGGCGCAACAGGTGAAACTGGAGCAACAGGTGAAACTGGAGCGACAGGTGCAACCGGAGAAACTGGAGCAACTGGAGCAACAGGTGAAACTGGAGCAACAGGTGAAACTGGAGCAACAGGTGAAACTGGAGCAACGGGTGAAACTGGAGCGACAGGTGAAACTGGTGCAACAGGAGCGACAGGCGACACTGGAGCAACAGGTGAAACTGGAGCAACAGGCGCAACAGGTGAAACTGGAGCAACAGGCGCAACAGGTGAAACTGGAGCAACCGGAGCAACTGGAGCAACGGGTGAAACTGGAGCAACGGGTGAGACTGGGGCAACTGGTGCAACAGGTGAAACTGGAGCAACTGGAGCAACAGGTGAAACTGGGGCAACAGGCGCAACCGGAGCAACGGGTGAAACTGGAGCAACGGGTGAAACTGGGGCAACGGGTGAAACTGGGGCAACGGGTGAAACTGGAGCGACAGGTGAAACTGGAGCAACGGGTGAAACTGGAGCAACTGGAGCAACTGGAGCAACTGGAGCAACAGGCGCAACTGGAGCAACAGGTGAAACTGGAGCAACGGGTGAAACTGGAGCAACAGGTGAAACTGGAGCAACGGGTGAAACTGGAGCGACAGGTGAAACTGGAGCAACCGGAGAAACTGGAGCAACAGGTGAAACTGGAGCAACAGGCGCAACAGGTGAAACTGGAGCAACAGGTGAAACTGGAGCGACAGGTGCAACCGGAGAAACTGGAGCAACTGGAGCAACAGGTGAAACTGGAGCAACAGGTGAAACTGGAGCAACAGGTGAAACTGGAGCAACGGGTGAAACTGGAGCGACAGGTGAAACTGGTGCAACAGGAGCGACAGGCGACACTGGAGCAACAGGTGAAACTGGAGCAACAGGCGCAACAGGTGAAACTGGAGCAACAGGCGCAACAGGTGAAACTGGAGCAACCGGAGAAACTGGAGCAACGGGTGAAACTGGAGCAACGGGTGAGACTGGGGCAACTGGTGCAACAGGTGAAACTGGAGCAACTGGAGCAACAGGTGAAACTGGGGCAACAGGCGCAACCGGAGCAACGGGTGAAACTGGAGCAACGGGTGAAACTGGGGCAACGGGTGAAACTGGGGCAACGGGTGAAACTGGAGCGACAGGTGAAACTGGAGCAACGGGTGAAACTGGAGCAACTGGAGCAACTGGAGCAACAGGTCCTACTGAGCCCGAATCAGCATTTAGAGCTTTTAGTAATACTTCTCAACCAGCGACCGTTCAAGTCTTATTTCAAGTTGAAGAGTTTGATTTGAATAATGAATTTGATCCAGCTACATCTATATTTACTCCACAACAATCAGGGGTATATTCTATTTTATCTTCTGTCGGTATAAATCCCATTGTACTAGGTGCCTATGTAGTGGAACTAGATATCCTTGTTAATGGAATTGTAAGAGCTAGGGAAGTTGAGGAAGAACTTGGAACTCAAGCTACTACAGTAACAGTTTCATCTATTCTTCAGCTACAGGCCGGTGATGAGGTGACTATAACGATTTCTACTACTCAAGCTTCTGCGGTCACAGTACCAGGAGTAACAGACACAAACTTTGAAGCAGCAAGATTCCCTTCATAATAAAAAAATGCTAAAAATACTCCGTACTTGATAAAATAGCCGACTCTCTTTCCATATTTTCTGGAGGGAGTCGGCTATTTTCTTCATTTTGCACGCTTGGATTATACCTTTTTACCCAGTAGATTTTAGGATCCTTTTTACCCAGTAGATTTTAGGATCCTTTTTACATTGATAGTGAATATGGCCATTGCCCCTTGTTTAGTTCGTCATAAACATAAGAAAAGTCGATAAGATCGCAATCCTACAATATTTTCACAAGAATTTAATAACAAATCAGCCTACAAGTTAAGCACTTTCTCAAAATATTTTTTATTGGCTAACATCCTAGAGTCTTTAGGTCTAAATTTTAGAGCTTTCTCGTTGTGTTGATAACCCAATTGAAACTGACCCAACCTGTCATAACATACAGCTAATTGCAAATGTGGTAACCAAGTCGTGTAAGAGTGGTCTTGAAATGCTGTGCCCTGAAACTCTACATTTTCCAGTGCTTTTTTATACCAATATACGCTGGTGGAAAGATCATTTTTTTGCAAAAATGAAAATCCTAATTTACAACAAGTTTCTGGTCTAGGCGGGCCATAGCTAAGAGTGTGCAGAATCCATTTAAATTCCTCTTCTTTAAGATTTAATTTTTGATAGCAATTAGCCAATTTATTGCAAGCGGTAATATTATCCTCGACCCATCCTTTTTTCGATTTTAAAAACTGTAGATAGTATTCAATAGCTTTTTCAAATTTTCCATGATCCACTAATTCATTCGCATAGTAAAATAAATCTCGTGGCGTAAACTCTCTTCCTGATGAAAGAAAGTTTTCATATATACGCAAGTTACGCTCCGCATCGTGGCTTAATGGCTTGTGAGATACAGCCACATCGCTATTAAGTATGTTTCCGTATACTTCCAAGTACTCATGTACCGCCCCTATCCATTTAAACCCTTTTTCCCGTTTAGCTAAACGATTTCTCGTTAAACTCGAGGTGACGTTATTCTGTTCATCAAAAGCCAGATTATAGTTCATCGAAACAGCATCAACACTTAATTCAAGAGTTTTTTTCAACTGCATCAATTTTTCCTGGTCTTGTTCTAATAACACATCATCTGCATCCAGCCATAAAATATAATCCTTTGTTGCTTGATTAAATGAAAAATTTCGTGCTGCAGCAAAATCTTCAATCCAAGTAAAATCGAAAATCCGATCTGTATATTTGGCAACAATTTCTTTTGTACTGTCTGTGGAACCAGTGTCAACAATGTTAATTTCATCCACTATGTCTTTAACAGAGTTCAAACAACGGCCGATCACAGTTTGTTCATTTCTTACAATCATACATAGACTAATTGTAATCAACATTCCACACCTTTCAATACTTTCATTTATATGCAAAATTAACGAGGAACCTCACAATAATAAGGAGTTCCAGGGCAGGGAGGAATTTAAAAGAAATACGCCAAATTGTGGGATAACCCATGAAGGATACGTATTCCGAGTTGCACCAAGACAACCTCATGTTCACATTATCCAATCATGTGGATTTCTTCACTTCAGATAAAAATTAGCTATATTTCCAACAACTCACTGTTAGTTAATAACAGATATACGTATTGGTTGATTTGTTTTCCCATCTATATCGCAATTGTGATTCTCTGAGAAGTAAGGAATTGATTCTTTCTGATAAATTTTAGTAAAGTCTGATAGCTGCTCCATTGAAAAACCGAAGTTTTCAGCTAGATAACCTACTTCGTTAAAAAAAGCTCAACATTTGATTCTAACCCAATATACTTCTATGTCCGCGATGTAATTTCAAATAAATGTGTAGGAAATAAAGATTGCACAGTTTGTGGAGCGATAAAGCGTAAATGTGTTTCTATGACGATTTGCAATTGATAGCCTATTTTCACTGCCCGAAGGCATAAATCGTCATTTTCAAAAGAACCATATTCAAAACGCTCATCGAAACCACCAATTTTATCTAACAGTGATCTTTTTGCAAGTAAACAAAATCCAACCAGACACAATACTAGCTTTGTTTTACCGCGTTGGCTTTCGCAGTAATTGGAAGAGAAATATTGTATTGCTTCAATGTCTGAAGCCTAATTCATAATATGTCAGTTTTGCAGATATTAGACATTTATTAAAATGTATTTGTCGAAGTCATGGTTTAAATCTAAAATTCAAACGAAATTGAACCAGAACGAGACGAATTTAATTTAGGTGGCGACTCTATCAGTTTCTACTTATATATAGCCATTATCGGAATTAGTTTTTTGAATGCTATTAGTTATATCGTGAAACAAAAAAGACTTGTTAATTAATACTGAACAAGTCTTTTTAAGATCTCTATCAATTCCAACACTCGTAAGATCAATTCTTAGTATTCCTACTCACTTGGATAAACAATCGAATTTGCGATTTCCACTAAAATTTCAGGTGTCACCTTATCAGAAACTCGCTTATCTATGTTTAGCATATACTGCCAATTATCTCTCTCAAAAACAAGTACATTAAAACCTGAAAGACTCATCAAGGTAGCTTCATTTCCATTCTTAAGTTCCAAAGTTTCTAGTACATATTTCGTCCTTATGGGTAATTTAAATTCGATAGGTCGAATGTTAATTTTATAATGATTTTCAGAAGCCTTATCATTAATAAAAACTACTTCAAAAGAGTCATTTATGTCGCTATCTAAGTCATTAAATCGACCAAAATAATGAGTAAAGCTTATCGGAGGTAATATAAGCGGCAGCTTAAGTTTTTCTTTAAAATGCTGTTCAAAATCGTTGGCTGCTGCTTCTACGGTTTTGTATCCAATTTCGGGATATATCTCTTCATATGGACTAGGTTCATCATTTGCTTTTGCAAATACCGTTGAAAAAAGCACAATGCAAGATGAAACCAAGAAAAATAAACTAGTTTTTTTCATATTCCACCACCTTAAGATTTCTTTAAATTTAATGTTCCCAGTCTTATAAAAATTATTAATTAGTATTTTAACAATTCAGTAATTTATAGAATTTAGAAGGAAAATAGTAGCAATTAATAGAATAGAGTTAAGAGTAGAAAAAATAGAGATAGTTCTATTTTAAATATAGAGAATTAATCTTTATTTGAATATACAGGACAGAGGTGAACGAATTGAGAGTAGCGGAAGAAATGAAACAAAAGATACGAGCATTATTGATTCATGATCCATTATTTACAGTCGTACGTGATACACCTATAGAAGAGATATTATACAACGATTCTTATTTACTAGAAATAAATGAAAAGAAGTCCTATTCAATTATTGAAGTCGCTACTTGGTTTGGCATATCCGATGCGCAGCTGCGATACTATATCAAGCCATTCCAAGAATATATCTTACTCAACCAAAAGTTGAAACCCTCTACACCTACAACAATACGTCTATCGTTTTTGGCTATATTAAAACTGAGAATGATTATATTGTTAAAAGTTGAGTATCGAGTCAAAGGTTTAAAACAATTATTGGGAATAGATGAAGAAGGCCGTGTAAATCCACGACCGCATTTTTCCGCAGAAACAGCAGTAACAGTCCATGATGATTTAGGCGGAAAAGTGGATATGCTTAGTAATGTACTAAATCAAATGCTTCAAACAGGCTTATTCAAATTCAACAAGCTTGATGATTCAGAAACACAAATAGTTGTGAACGATGATTTATTCAATCAAAGATTCATTGCTCTACCAAATGATTCGAATGAACAGATAGAAGAGATAAAAGCACAAACTGAGAAATTAATAAAGGACAATGAGATTTTAAAAGATCAAATTCAAGACATCACCGCTCACAAAGTGAAGGATATTGCTGTGAAGTTAAGAGAACGCCATATTGAAAACGTCGTAGTTTCTGAATTACGAGCTGAAGCGTTAAGTGAGTTTGAAAGTCAAAATAAGATTGGCTTATTGAAAAAACTATTCTATTCTTCGGAAATCGAAAGTGAAAAAGAACATTTTGTTTCTAACTATTTGAAAATGCATTTGTATGACAGATTAGAAATCGAGTTAGCAGACTATTATCAGGCCAATAATTTGCAAAAATAAAAGAAGGGGCTGTCCCAAAAGTCGGTGAAAACCGACTTTTGAGTGCAGCCCTATTTCTTTAAATTTAAATACAAAAAAATCGCCTTTTCTTGTAAAATGTAAGTGACAAAACAAACAATTACGGAAAGGGCGATTTTTTATGAGCAATCCAAAGACTACTAACGAAAATTATAACATGACTCAAACAACGCTTCCACTAGAAATAGGAGAAGAAACTCTCGTTTCTAGAAATCAAAATGAAAACCCTACATTCATTCCATATAATAACCAACAAAGTATATGCCTCTTCGATCTTCAAGACCTTATTCCAATTAATCATATTGCGCGAGTAGTGGATGAAATGATCGAAGGAATAGACGATGAATACTTCTTCGAACCATACAAAGGTGGTGGTCGCAGTGCATATCATCCTAAAATGATGGTAAAAGTCCTTCTCTATGCGTATTCGCAAAAAGTATATTCTTGCCGAGAAATCGCCAAATTACTGAATGAAAATCTCCCAGCAATGTGGCTAGCTGCGATGCAAAAACCAGATTATCGTACAATTAACCGTTTCAGAACATCGTTTATGGTTGAACGAATTCAACTATTATTTGAAAAAATGATTCATCAACTTATCGAACAAAAGTATATAACAATGGAAAACTACTTTTTAGATGGCACAAAGATTGAAGCTAACGCTAATAAGTATTCTTTTGTATGGAAAAAAGCAACAACTCGTTTTGAAGAAAAACTGAAAGAGAAAATTGATGAGACTTATCAATTTATTCAATCTGTCGTAAAAGGGGATGAATGCTCTATCGTGAGTGAGGACAACCAGTCCTCTATTACGCCAAAAGAGAAGCTAGAACAAGCAGAAGAGATTCTTACACGCCAAATCAGCAAGCAAACCAAAGAATTCCAAGATGAAACAGAACCAGAAGCCCGAAAGGAAAAACGTAGAAAGTTAAGCGAATCCAAGAAACTCAAAAAGCAAATTCGTGAAGATTTTCGTCCACGCCTTGAAAAGTATGAATACCAACAACAGTTATTCGGTGAGCGCAATAGCTATTCTAAAACGGATACCGACGCCACATTCATGCGGATGAAAGAAGATCACATGCAAAATGGACAATTAAAACCGGGTTACAATATACAAATGGCAACAGAAAATCAATTCATTCTTTTTTATACTCTGCATCAACGTCCAACTGATACACGATGCTTTATTCCACATTTGGAAGAATTGAAAAAATCATCCGTTCCGTTCCCAAAAAACGTCATAGCAGATGCCGGTTATGGAAGTGAAAGCAATTATCTCTATTCAATGGACCAAGAATTTCAGGCATTGATTCCTTATGGCACATTTTTAAGTGAACAAAAACGAAGTTATAAAAAAGACATTCGTCATGCAAGTAACTGGGTTTACAACGAACAAGATGATACATACATATGCCCTAACAATCGAAAAGTACTTTTTAAACGTTATTCTACACGTACAGATAAATATGGTTTTTCACGAGACTTCAAAATATATGAATGTGAAGATTGTACAGATTGCCCATTGAAAGCACAATGTTCAAAATCTAAAGGGAATCGACAGATTCACTACAATACCGTTTATGAAGAACTCAAAGCAAAAGCACAAACTAGCCTTTGGTCTGAACCAAACGCACAAATTTACGCTCGACGGAAAATCGAGGTAGAGAGTGTATTTGGTCATATCAAGGGCAATCGGTCGTTTCGTCGATTCTCACTTCGAGGTTTAGAAAAAGTGAGAACGGAGTACGGCATTGTGGCAATGGCCCACAATTTACTGAAAATAGCTGGAATCCTCCAGCTATTTTCACCAAAACAGAGAAAAACGAAAAAAGTTCCAAAGAAAAACAGTACGTTTTTCTTTGGAACTTTTATTTTAGGGACTTATTAGACAGCCCCAATGAAAAACTTATGTTCTTAAAATGTAATGTTCTTCAATAGTAAACGCCGGCACTTTTTGTTCGATTTTGAACAGAAAGTGCCGGTGTTTTTTTGTATTTCCCTTATTCTTCATTTAATAGCTTCATGATACGTTTCAAATTCACCGCAAATATTGTTGTAGCTCCTTGGACTTCCAGGCCAAATAAACCCACCAATTTTGCCGTATTGTAGCCATGCGGATTTTTCAACACACTATTCTTCGCTTCAATTTTATAGCGCTTTTTCGTAAGTCTTTGAATCTTGCCGCTTCTTGAAAAGCTGCTTGTTCTTCATGTTTTGTTGGTTTTATGGAAATTGAATACGTTTTGTTTTTTGCACCGTCTTTATAACAGCCATCTTGTAATGACAGACCTTTATTTTTCTATGTCAAAGTAATACGTAACGAGTTCTTTGATCTTAGGCACAATTAAATGTAAAGCAACATATAGGGGGTTAGAGTGAATGATTCTTGTTTGGGAATCATGGACAGTTCCACCTTGAATTAGTCCTTTCATTATAAATAGTTAGGTTTGGATCGGAAAGAATGAAAAACTCAGATAAACGATAAAACTAGTTGATTGGAGTGCAGGCGGCGACTCCTTGGGGAAGTAGCGAACATCTTGAGACCCCACAGGAGCGTTAGCGACGAGGAGGCTCAAGGTTCGTCCCCAGGAAAGCGTCCGCCGGAACGGAAATTAACGGCATCGAAGAAAAAGCTGTGGCTAAAATTCTTTTTATGGGATGATCTATTGCGTGAAATATCAAAACTTATAATAATCATTTTTATAGATATGTAGCCTGATTTATTTTGTTAATATTGAAGGATGTAAATATTATGATAATATTAAGTAATACAGATTTTAATAAAGTAATAAATGTATTAGAGGGTAACGTGAATCCTATCCCTACTTCAGAGAATGGAACTTTTTTTGATTTCCTCAGGTAGAAGTTTTTTTATAAACCAACATCGTTAAGTGCAGTCAATTAATCAACCGAAATATAGAGAGGATTTTTGCAATGAATATAAATGAATTACAAACTTGGATATCAAAACTTGGACTTGTTCCACATCCAGAAGGTGGATATTATAAGAGAACATTTGAATCTGAGGAAAGGACTTCTGACAAAGAATTGCAAGTAAACTTTGAAGGTCAAAGAAAGCTTTATACGAGTATTTATTTTCTTTTAACGTCTAATGATGTATCACACTTTCATCGTTTGAAATCGGATGAATTATGGTATTATCACGGTGGAAGTCCTCTAACAATCCATGTTATTCATGAAAATGGAGAGTATGAAGAAATTAAATTAGGAATTAATTTAGAACAAGGAGAAGTACCTCAAGCGTTAGTTCCTAAAAATTCAATCTTTGGATCTTCTGTTATGGAGAATGATGTTTGCTCTCTAGTTGGTTGTATGGTTTCTCCAGGTTTTGATTTCCAAGACTTTGAATTGTTTACACAAGAAGAGCTTTTACTAAAATACCCTCAACACAAGGATATTATTATGAAGTTAGCTTACGAAAGTATTCCAAAATAAGTTACTTCGTGAAGGTGAGACAATTTATTAACATGACGGCAAGGGCAAAATGAAATAGATGGTCGATTTTCAAATACCCTTAATAAAATAGATAATAAAACCCCTCGAAAATCAGTATTTTCGAGGGGTTTCTTGAATAATTTTAATATATCTATTCATTTGATTATATGTGCGTTTCTAAATTAATTCTTCTAATTACGCTTCCTATCCGCTCCTTTCATTTTAGAGATAAAAGCAAACGGATGACACAAGAACAAAATACGGTAAAATAAAAGGTTACTAAATGGTGTTTTTTAAGAGATAAATTAGGAGGGAATTTTATAATGGTTGAAAATAAAGTAGTTATTATTACAGGTTCTGCTCGAGGTATTGGATTTGAAATTGGTAAACTCTTTGCTGAAAACGGAGCAAAAGTAGTCCTTTCTGACATTAACGAAGAAATGGTAAAAGAAGCTGCTGAGTCTTTAAAAAATTCAGGTTTTGTTTCATTAGGGATTAAAGCTGATGTAACAAAAGAAGAGGAACTACAAAACTTAGTACAAGTAGCGAAAGAAACGTTTGGTACGGTTGATATCGCCATAAATAATGCGGGATTACAATACGTTTCACCAATAGAAGATTTCCCAACAGAAAAATTTAAATTGATGCAAAAAATTATGTTGATTGCTCCTTTCATTATTACTAAAACGGTTTTCCCAATTATGAAAGAGCAAGGATTCGGTCGAATTATTAATATTGCATCTATTAATGGCTTAGTTGGATTTGCAGGTAAAGCGGCATATAACAGTGCTAAACATGGTGTTATAGGCTTAACAAAAGTTACTGCATTAGAAGGTGCTGAACACGGTATTACTGTTAACGCATTATGCCCAGGGTATGTGGACACTCCACTTGTCCGTGGACAAATGGAAGGATTAGCAAAAACTCGTAATGTTCCTGTGGAGGATGTGCTATCAGAAGTTCTTCTTCCTATGGTTCCTCAAAAGAAATTATTAGATGTTAGTGAAATTGCTGATTATGCTTTGTTCTTAGCGAGCGATAAAGCTAAAAGTGTGACAGGACAAGCTGTTGTAATTGATGGAGGTTACACTGTTCAATAAAACGATAATATCAATTAAATAGAAAATAGATAGTGTGGACCTTTCTATCAATCCAAAGTGTATTGATAGAAAGGTTCATTTTTAGCGTTACTAAATTAAATTGGATAATAAGTAAAGAAAATGTTGGATAAATAATTGTTAAGATTTGTACATCGAATAAATTTGATTAGCTATATAATCTGAACTATAATCAAGGCCATTCCTCATCCACCACATAATGATACCTGTTAAAGAGGCTGCTTTAATATCAATCGATACATAATCTGGAGGTAAATGCTTATTTGTATTATTTCTTCTTGTTTCTACTAATTGTTTCAACAACAAAAACAGTTGATTCTCAAATTGACATACTTCAAATAACACACCTAGTAATTTTCGTTGTTCATATAAATAATCTAATAACGGGGATAATTGCTCTTGGTCCGTTGAAATTTTCTTCTTCATTAAATCTCCTACTTTATTCGACAGTTCGTTGAAAATCTCATCTGAAATTTGTGTGAGTAAATCTTGGACATCTTGATAGTGTAAGTAAAACGTTGTTCGGTTTAATCCAGCACTATTCGCAATTTTTTGTACCGTTAATTTTGAAACTGTTGGTTCTTCACTTAAAAGTGAAAAGACCGCATTTTTAAACATTTCTTTAGATCGTATCGTTCGGGGATCTTCTTTTTTTTGTTTAGACATACGAGTCTCCTTTATTGATTATCCTTCGACTTTCTAAACAAACATCCTCTCTGTGTCGAGTAGTGGACATTTCTAAATATATTGCTCATAGGCAAGGATAAATTATTTTGTTACTATAAATTTTATCGACATAATGTTGATAATTCAAGACTAGATTGAGGGAGTTTTTCCATGCAAAAGGAAGTAAATAAAAAAATCTTGTTAATTGTACTGATAGCAGGTTGTTTTTTATCCACATTGAATCAAACATTATTAAATGTAGCACTCAGTAATTTAATGGAAGTATTTAATGTTTCTGCGTCAACCGTACAATGGTTAGCTACTGGTTTTATGCTCATAAATGGTGTTTTAATACCGATTACGGCTTTTTTATTGAAACGCTTTTCGACGAGACAGCTTTTTATTAGTTCCATGCTTTTTTTATTAATTGGTTCATTCATTTGTGCAATCGCTATGAATTTTGGCATGCTACTAACAGGGCGAATGATTCAAGCGGTGGGTGCAGGGATTATTATGCCCTTATTAATGACGGTCATTTTATATTTATATCCAAGCGAAAAACGTGGGAGTATTATGGGGACAATTGGTTTTGCGATAATTTTCGCACCAGCCATCGCTCCTACTTTATCCGGCTTTATTATTGAATATGTATCATGGAGATGGCTATTTATCGGCTTAATACCTTTCATATTCATCGTTATTATTTTCGCATTCAAATTTTTAAAGAATGTTACGGAAACAACGAAGGTTAAGTTAGATGTCGTAAGTGTTATTTTATCAACTATTGGCTTTGGTTGTATTTTATTTGGTTTTAGTAATGCAGGTAGTAAAGGATGGGAAAGCCCGATTGTCCTTACTACAATTATTGTTGGGATTATTGTTACTACTTTATTCTGTTTACGACAAATCAAATCCGCTGATCCGTTATTGAATTTATCTGTTTTTAAGTATAATATTTTTTCGATTACAACTGTCTTGAATGTACTTGTTACGATGGTTATGTATGCAGATTTAATCTTATTACCTATTTATTTACAAAATGGTCGAGGATTTACTGCTTTTGAAGCAGGTTTATTATTAATGCCTGGTGCAGTTATTAATGCATTCTTATCACCTGTAACCGGGAAAATGTATGATAAATATGGTGCAAAACCACTGTTTATTACGGGATTATTTTTCATCATAGGTTCGATGTGGGCAGTAATAGATTTAACAGATTCGACTACGTATATGTATATCATGATACGTACAATAATTTTACGAATTGGTTTAAGTTTTATTACAATGCCTTTAAATACAGCAGGTTTAAATGCCTTACCAAGACAATTAGGTTCACATGGCACCGCAGTCAATAATACAATTCGTCAATTAGCAGGTGCTATTGGTACAGCTGTTGTCGTTACCGTATATACGATGCAGGCAACAACTCATGCCACTGAATTGTCTTTAGAAAATGAGACAATTACCGCAACACAACTAGCCAAATTATCTTCTATCTTAGGATCCAGTGATGCTTATCTTATTATGTTAGTTATAGCTATTATTGCGTTAATCCTTGCGTTTTTCATGCCGAAGTAATCGGCAGTACAAGAGGAAGAACCTGAAGTTAAAGCATAATGTTAAACTGCATTTCAAAATGAAAGCATATCTGAGAAAACTCAGATATGCTTTTTATTGCAAAAAATCATCCCAGCTAAATGGATTTCTATATATAATTCTTCATCAATTCAGGTTTCCATGAATGAATGGCATGACGTTCTTTTTCAAATATTTTATCTAAATAGATCATTGTCGTATCAATCTTAGAGTGACCTAGAGAGCGCATTATGTCGTATATATCTGCGCCATTCATTTTAGAAATAATAGCAAATGCATGACGGAAAAAGTGGGGAGTTATATTCGTGTTACGTGTTTCAAATATAGGAAGTGCCAAATTGTTAATCTCTTTTGCAATATACTGTGTGAAATATGAAACTGAGAAGCGGGTACCACGACCAGTTGTAAACAGTGGTTCATCAAGCTTAGCTGCATCTAACGTTGGTAAGCATCTAACGTTGGTAAGCATCTAACTTTCCTAAACTCTTGAATACTTGATACTACTTTTTCCTTTAGAGGTATCTGTCTGCGTTTATTTCCTTTCCCTAACACATCAAAATAATAAGAACCCGTTATATAGTCCAATTTAAGATCCCCTACATTTAACCGACAAAATTCCTCGTTTCGAAGGCCAGTTGTTGATAGGACGTGAATAATAGAAAACATAACAACATGACCCATATCCTTATATGTATCCAATAATTTTATTACCTCTAATGGGCTGAAATCTCGATTTGGTCTATCATCTGCACGAACTTTAACGTTGTAGAATCCTGTGTGTAGCATTTCCTGAATATATTTCGATTCATAAAGAAATGCTAAGAATGATTTTATTATTGTTGTTTTGCGTGCAAGAGTAGCAGGTGAGTATGACCCCTTTTGTTTAACATGCGGACTACTAGTAGCTAGCCAATCTTGATATTTACGAATATGCCGCGGCTGCAATGACTTAAATAAAGAGTTGTCTTGAATTTTTTCTATATCTAAATCCATTTCCAAGGAATAGGTAAGTAGCTGATGTACAAACATTGCAAGTTCTCGTTCATACTCTTGGTTTGTTCTTTTATTACGGTCATGTTCGGGATTTAAATGTTCACGCTTATTGATGTACCAAACAATCATATCTAGATCATTAAAATCATTATAAAGGGTTGAGTGATTTTTTTCCGCAATATCTAAGCGGTTCTGAAGTTCAGCGGTCATGTTACTGTTTGCAACTTCTTTTTTTAGGGTTTGCAAAGATAAGTCGTTTACGTTAAGAATACTATTCATTATTTATCTCCTCAATATTCAGATGGATATCCTCCAAATTGTTAAAATGCAATAAAAATCTAAAATATGTATTTTTAGTAGCAATCAATAAAATATTTCAACATAAACCTTTTTTAGGTATATGAAGTTAGCAGTTCTAATTATAAGAAAAATCTGAGTATTGTGTATTTGTTGTGAAGCTTAGTTACATATTAATTTCATATTTATTATTATAAATAAAAATATGATTTATAACAAACATAAACAAATAGTCCCTTTGTTTATGTTCTATTAATTTATTATTTTTCTTTATTTTAGTTAAGTATGAACTTTTACAAATAATTTTAAATATGATTTTAATGTAAAGTACATTACAAAAATGAGGGTTTATATAGATTGGAATTTTGAATCATATTTAATGGGAATAGGATAGTAACTATTGATAAATAGCCAATTTGTTGTCGCGAAATCTTCATAATATAAAAAAAATGGATGTTTCTGAGGGCGTTTCTAAGCGTTTTAAAAACGAGTTAGATGGGTAATCACTTATTCGAATGTTTTCAGGAGCGAATTATAAAAGTAATTATTTTATTCATTAAATGGGGAAGTTAATACCACTTGAGTTAAATGCAACATTCAGGCAACTGTTATAGGTTATTCAGTGGTATGTAACGGCATCTTTGAATCGAAGAAAACAACTTACATAAAAAATACGCTTATGTTTATTTTGAAAAATCCGAAATTTATAGAAGCAGTCCATGAAATTCAACCAGATATCTTTACAGTTTAGGAATACATTAAACTAAAAGGTGAAAATTATTACATTAGAAAGACCTTCATCACGAACGAGCATTAATTAAGGGTGTATGGGGAGGTAGAGAATCTTATGGAAATATTGTGTTTTGAACCAAGTAGAATACGGATAAATTCACGAAAAACACTTACCATGGACTTTTTAGCTGGTGATATTGTAATTGAAATTGAGGGTGAATTGTACTTTTTAGAGTCAACTAATGGATATTGCATAGAGTTTGATATAAATAAAAATTGGATTGTAAATTCTAAAGCCACATATAGGTTTACTAAAAATAAAGTACTTTCCCTTCATGAGCTAGCTGAAAAAAGTAACCTTATAGGGGTTATTAAAACATATACGAACCGCTTCGTTACGAAATTGCAAAAATTAAACGATCCACATGTATCACCAGAAACGGAAAAACTAATCGCAGAAATTGAAAGTAAGCATAAAGAGTGGATGATTGATTTAGCATTAGCAACTAGGGATAAAGAGTTATTTTTCAAATTAATGAACGAACCATAGAATAGATACGATAGGAGTTGTTAAATGGATAATTTAAAGTCATTTTAAAGTTTCGAGCAGCATTTATATTTACCAGTATTTTGCATTAATTATATGAAAACATATATAATAAAGAGAGAATCATATATATAAATTTATAAATGTGCATGGCTAGATGGTTATCGAAAGGAAGGTTTTCATTATGAATAAAGACCAAGAAAGGAAAACGATGGACATAATTAGAGGTATTTTCGACCATCTTCCTGTGTATCGCCGTTTAATAGTGCCAGCAGTCTTAGGAGCAGGTTCTATTAGTCTCGGACTAAATGTAATTGACGAATTATCTTCTGAAATTGGACTAATTCTTAAAGTCATCATAGCGTTCATTTCTGCATGTTTCTTTTATTTAAGTGCGATCAATATACAGTATATAGAGTATTATAAAAATCCAAAAAACACTAGTTTTAATGATTTATTAGCTAAGAGAAATGCTTTTATTCCTTTGCTTTTATCGGTTGTGGTACTAATTGATATGAGCTTTATGTACCTAACAGAAGGTCGTATGTTTATGATACTCAATATGATGCTTTTCCTTTTGTTTAGTGCATTTTTCTTTAAAGGGTTGCAGTCTTACAAACGCCGACTGGAATTACGTTTAATCATTAATAATTGGATAGAAGCAGCAGAGAAAGAAAAATAAGAAATTTCTCCCTGAAAAGATAATTTCCTTAATGTTAAAAAACTTGAAGGTATTAGACAAAGATTTAATATGGTGACATAAGGATATTCCGTTAAGGTTGTTTCAGTCACGTCCGGAGGTAAATTAAATGGATATAAATAATTATGCAAAAGTAATTGTGAATATTGGAGTGGCAGTTGAAAAAGGAGATCTGGTTAAAATCAACTTTTTTCCTGAACACTTATCACTAGCTCGTGAAATATCTAAAGAAGCTTACAAGAATGGAGCTCAGTTTGTTTCACTTGATCTTCGGGATTCAGAAATAGAAAAAGATAGAGTTCTTTATCTCGCTGACGAGTATTTAGAGAAATATCCAAAAACATTAGTTGAAAACGAATTGAATTATGCGGAATCTGGATATTCAACAATTACGATTATTGCCCCAACTTTCATAGATAATGATGCTAAATGGATTGAAAGAGCGTCAATGATAAAAAAAGCAAAAGCAAGGGCTATGAGTCCAGTTCGCACTTATGGAATGGAGAATAATAATAAATGGGTAGTCGTCAACGCTCCAACGAAGGAGTGGGCGTCGCAACTTTTTCCTGATTACACTATTGATGAGGCGATGAGGATTTTATGGGAAAAAATATTTGATGCAACAAAATCGAATGAGCCAGATCCAATAGTAGCTTGGAAAGAACAGAATAAAACCTTAAAAGACATTGCGGGAAAATTAAATAATTACCGGTTTTCTGCATTGCAATTTGTTAGTGAGAAAACTGATTTGATTGTCTCGTTAATCGAAAATCATGTATGGGTAGGAGGTTCAGAAACGACTAAAGATGGGAAAGAATTTATGTCTAATATTCCTGTTGAAGAAGTTTGGACGATGCCAAATAAGTATCAGGTGAATGGATATGCTTTCGTCACAAAACCTATTATTTTAGCAGGACAAATTATTAGAAATTTAACTCTATTTTTTGAAAATGGAAAAGTTACAAAAATTGACCCAGAAAATCAAGTAATTCTTAGTTTTATTCAAACAGATGAGGGGGCTGCAATGCTTGGTGAAGTTGCACTTGTTCCTGTAAATTCAAATATTGCAAAAACAGGTATCACTTTCAAAAGTACCTTGTTTGACGAAAATGCAGCTTCACATATCGCTTTAGGACAAGCCTATATTGATAATATTTCCGATGGCGCATTAAAGACAGAAAAAGAGCTATTAAATTTAGGGATGAATCAATCAGCAGTTCATGAAGATATTATGATTGGTGACAGTACCATGAATGTCTATGGAATTATTAATCAAGAAAAGGTTTTAATAATGGAAAATGGTTTATGGAAAATCTGAATGTAGACACTTAGAAAGACCTCCCTATTCGTTCTAAAGAATGTGTTTGTTAAATTTCCGAAGCCTATTTATTAAAAGTAAGGATTAGGTTATTTATTTCATTCTTATCATTGTTTTTTTATATTTTCCTGACACTATCCCAGATAGAGGTGTATAAATGGCCGAACAAATTAGTATTTTTACTTTAAATGGATTTTCTGAAGACCCATTATTTGAAAAAATAGTGCAATTACAAGTTGGAGAACATGTAATAATTCAAAATTTCAAGGTTGAACGCACCAGTAAATTTTATGAAATTCAAAATGATGAGATACATGAATGCTTCCACAATTCGAAAGAATGTTGCAACTATATTGATAGAAATCTAAATTGAAATAAAAAATCACTCCTGAAAGTTTGATTTAAAAGAATTCATCAATGCTTGAATATACGGCAAACCTGTATGTTTGAATTAGTGATGGTGCCGTAACAATCTATATACAAAGAATGATAGTATTTCAATTACGAATGATAATACGATCTAAATAAATTACATAAACGAGGAGACGATTTGATGAAAAAATATATAATATTTGGAGCTAGCAAAGGTTTAGGTGACGCATTTGTTAAAGGGTTACCCAACCCTGGTGACCAAGTATGGATTGTTTCCAGAAGCAGACCCAAAAGCTTAGACTTAAATGACGGAATTCAGCGAATGTGGTTGGAATTAGATCTATCTCAGCAAAATAACAGAGAACAGATTACGGAAGTTCTTCGAAATGATAGAATAGATGTGCTCATTTATAACGTAGGAGTTTGGGAAAAAGAAGGGTTTGAAGATGACTACGACTTCGAACATGATAATCCAGAAGATATTGCTAATATAATAAATATAAATATAACCTCCACCATAACTTATATTCAAGCCTTGCTACCAAATCTAAGAAGGTCAGATAGTGGTAAGATAGTCTTGATTGGATCAACTGCTGGTTTAGATAATACAAATAATTCTCAGGTATCTTTCGTGACTTCTAAATTTGGGCTACGGGGTATAACAAATGCTTTGAGAGAACATGTTAGAGAGGATAGAATTGCTGTAACTTGCATCAATCCAGGTGAACTAGCAGCAGAAATTCCATATGAGGCTGGAGCAGAAAAAGCCATTTCTGAATATAACGGTACCAGAATTCCAGTCCAAGACATTGTTTCTTTAGTCAAGTGTGTTGTGAGCTTGTCTAATGTTTCTTGCGTCAAAGAGATTAACGTACCAGCCATAACAGATTTAAATGCTTGAAGAATTATTAGGGATTAGTAGTGTTGTGTGGAAGGAGAACAAGGAGTCTCATACTTTGCTATAGTTAATATAGTGAATATGAGATTCTTTTTTTGTTAGTCCATTTCTAGAATATAAATATTAAGAGGCGAAAGAGATGTAAAATAGCTTCTTAACATTGATTTAGCAAGAAAAACTTTACTTATTATATACATAGGTGGCTTTTATTAAATTGTCTATTTTTAAGGGCGCAGTTCAAAATTGATCGAAATAGGCTCTTTAGTTGTGTTGTTTACTTCGTTTTACAAAAAGATTGATAATTTCACATGACGAATCTTTAAATTGGCCACCGTTTGT
This sequence comes from Viridibacillus sp. d25.2, assembly GCF_055456015.2. Taxonomy (NCBI): domain Bacteria; kingdom Bacillati; phylum Bacillota; class Bacilli; order Caryophanales; family Caryophanaceae; genus Viridibacillus; species Viridibacillus sp. d25.2. The sequence continues at coordinate 2,443,309 of NZ_CM196652.1, forward strand.
TAATTTAAGTTTAAATCCCATTACTCCCAGTTTCAAACTTGAAATTTACTTCCATCCAAATCAAAAAAAAATACTTTACATCATCCTTCTGAATTCCACTACATCTTACCCCCCCCCCTGTTTTTCAAATCTTTGTAATTCTCAGTAATGTTCAGTTATAAAGATAGGGTAAACTTGTGAGTAGTTGGATAACTTATCTTTTCTTTCTTTACTCGTTATAGGCACAGCACCTTTCCCAATACTAATATACGATAGCTGTCACCTCTGTTAACCTCCTTAAAACCTATATTACTTGATGCCACAAGCTTGAATTCTCAACATTACAGACTTTTAAACAAATTGTATTAATTCGCTCTATTAAACTCATAGGATTTAAATCACTCCAAACTTATAAATTTTTAGTAGTTGTAATTCTTTATTACTAATTGAAATCACATGAAACCTGGTTGAATTGCTATAAAAATGGTAAACTTTTTGAACAAGTACGAGAAATGTATAAGGAATACATCTTTTGAACGTAGTTTAAATTGATTGAAAGAGGGTTAAACCATGGGCTTTGAAGAATCATATAACACTCAAGAGGTTGCCAATAAATTAGGGGTCTCAAAAGTGACGGTTTACCAATATGCCAAGCAAGGGAAAATCAGAAAAATAATTGATCCATTCAAAAACGTAAATAAGACCCGATATGTCCGTAAAGAAGTAGATGAGCTAGTAGAAGCACGAAGATTAAAGCAAACTGGGATAAGTGTTAGTGAAGCCGCACAAAAGCTATGCGTTACTAAACAGAAAATTTACTCCTTAATTAAAGACGGCATTTTGGAAGCTCAGGAGATTTATATTAGTGACGATAGTAAAAGGCTAGTTATCCAGGAGGAACCTTTAGAGCATGCAAAAAAATGGTTAGAAGAACAGAAGAATCGACGTGCTGCTAAGTGGGAATTTTACGATCGAGATTATGACATAGCTTTATATCAAATGTTCGAGTCAAAGGATGGACAAGGCTACAGATTGATGAAGAATGATAAAGGGGATTGGGGATTTTATTTACCACCTCATACATGGATTAGTTACAAAGAAGCTGTGAAAACAATGTTTGTTGCGCCAAATTATAGCATTCATCAGAAAACGCTACGGAGTAGTAAGTTTTACGTTGATTTTACGCTACCAAGGGATAATCCTTCTTCTTATGTAATTATAGATGCCTTCTACATCGCTGCAGGTGTTGAAAATCTCCGCATACGAGAAGAATTGGATACAATACTCGTATCTATTAAAGAAGGGAAATATGAAGTTCCAGAAGGGTATCAGGGGCAATTGGAGATTATGGAGGGGGTCCGTTGTGGTGAGTGCCTTGAGAAAGATGGTCAAATAGTGATTTGTAGCAATTACAAACGCCAATATTTTGACTTGCCAGGGAAGTATGTTGAAGAGATTTTGTTAGAAGCAGGGAATCAACAGTTAACTCAACATGAGTTATTAGAAAAGATTATTGCAGAATATCTAGAAAAAAATGTTCATAAAAAGAAGGGGAATTTAAAGGGCGACTAAAAAATCATGTAGGAATGGATTATGCAGTAAAGCTATACAAAGAAGGGGATATAACTGTCATTCAAATTTGTGAATTTAAAATGTGTCTAGGAATGCATTGTATAGGTTATAGGACATTATCCTAAGTGAAATTGTAGTCTGCTTTTCTTTTATATAGTTACTCATTATTTCATCCTGACATGCTTTTAACGTATATAAGTAATACTTCAGGAAGAAGGAAATCTAATGACAAAATTTATGTACATATTTTGCTTAATTGTATGGGGCTTGAATTTTATTGCCGTTAAAATACAAGGAACTCCAGTTAGTTTAGAATTATCTCTAACATATCGTTTAGCTGTCACAGCTATTTTATTTTTGATTTTAGTTTGGTTTGTTCGTCCAGTAGGGAAACCAACAACCAAAGATCTCCCGTTTGTAATGATCTTTGGTATATGCAATTTTGCTTTAAGTTACTTGTGTCTTTATTACGGAACCATTATGAGCTCTGCAGCCATCGTCACTTTAATTTTTTCACTTAAAGTAATATTGACACCGATTGCTCTTCGGATTTTTCTAAAAGAAAAATTACATTCACGTATTTTAATTGGAGGTACTTTAGGCGTCTTAGGTGTCTGTATTCTCATATACCCCACTTTGAACAACTTTCATGGTTTTGACGACTTTAAAGGTATACTGATTGCATTTTTAGGAACGCTACTTACCGCTTTAGGTGATGTCAGCTCTGCAAGAAATGCAAAGCAAAAGGTAGACCCGATTTATGCAAATGCAATTGGGTTTACAGTTGGAGGTATACTGATGGGTTCTATTGTATGGATTCAAGGAGAAGAGATTGTACTCCCAACTTCCATATCTTACTTATCGGCATTGCTCTACTTAACTTTAGTTGCTTCTTTTGCTGCATGGCTATTTTATTTAAAGCTGGTAGAGCAAATTGGGGCATCTCAAAGTGGGTATATGGTTGCCCTTTTTCCGGCAATTGGGGGAATAGCTTCTATAATAATAGGTGAATCCGAACCAACATTATACTTGTTTGCAGGTTGTATATCCAGTTGTTTAGGGGCAGCAATCGCATTAGGGTTTGGGCGTAGAAAGCAAGGCGTGAAAGTACCTATAAATAGTTGAAAAATTATTTGTTTTGAATGGTGTACCATCAGGGAAATACGGATTACTTGACGTGTCACCTTTTGGTGTCCTATAATTAATAAGACACTAATAGGTGTCCTATTAGGTCGTTATGAAGTTTAATCGTTGACATAACAGGAAATAATAATGTAAAGGTGGGGGTGATTTTGAAGGGAAAAAGTGATGTGAGGGATGTTTATGACGCTGTTGCCGATCCAACAAGGCGAAAATTGCTTCGAATGTTGTCAGATGTCGAAGAATTACCCCTATATGAGATAACGGTTCATTTTCAAATGGGCCGTACAGCAGTTTCTAAGCATTTGGCTATCCTTAAAGATGCTGACCTTGTAATTGCTCGAAGGGTTGGTAGAGAAACGAGGTATCGGTTGAATGCCAATCCGCTGAAAGAAATACAAGATTGGGTATCTTTTTACGAAGGATTCTGGAAAGAGAGAATTTTCAAATTAAATCTTATATTGGAGGAACAAAAAATGAAACCAGATGTATCATTAGATTTTCAATTTACAAATTCAATCGAGCAGGTGTGGAACGCTTTAACAGATTCGGAAACACTAGAGAAATGGATATGGAAAAATGACTTTAAACCGATTGTAGGACATAAATTTCAATTCAGAGCTGAACCAAATGAGTGGTGGGATGGAATTGTAGATTGCGAAGTTCTTAAAGTGGACGAGCCTCATACATTATCTTACACTTGGTTAAGTGCCGGAGAAAGCACTACTATTACATGGACTTTAGAAAAAGGCACAGATGGAACTATCCATCTACATCTATATCAAACTGGATTTAGTGAAGAAACAAAAGCACGCCAAGGAGCTATCGAGGGTGCTAAATATGCTTGGACAAACATGGGTGCTCAGCTTGGAAAAGTGTTAGCCGAAAAATAAAAAAGATATCTTCACTCTCTATAATGCCTGATTTTCAGGACCAACATTTTGAGTAGGTAAATGAAGAGCATTAATTCTAACCATTTATACTAATAAACCAACTTTTAACAGGGCACAATTCTGTAGTAAGAATTGTGCTCTTTCTTATGATAAGAGATATTTCTTACCTAATGGAAAAACAAAATATTAAACAAACGAGCAATTATCTGAAATATAAGTGCGTCCAATATTTTTTATACGATTTTCTACAATCGAGCGCTTCTCAGGAACACGGAAAGGCCACATTTGTAATGACTTATTTGGATAGTTGTAGAAGTTTATATAATTTAACTGAGACTTAAGTAAATACTTTGTAGGGTTGGACCACTAATTGCTGGATTTTAGCCATTAAGTTGTTTCTTCAAAACGGTTTTAGAAATCTTTTTCAACAAAGATTATGCGTTTGTCGATTTTAAAAAAACACAACAAATTCAAATGAAGTTTTACAATTATGGCAATATTAAATTTAGAGAATCGAGAGGGCAATACTATGAAAATAAATCAATTAATTGCGAACAATATTAACAAATTAGATGCGGTAATACCAGTAGATAAATCGTTAGGAATTGCTGGTTTGTCTGGATCTGGTAAAACAACTTTTTGTCAATCAATTGGTGAAGAATCCAAGAAGCGTCTCGTATCTTTATTGCCAAAAGCTGAATATCAGTATTTATTTCCTACTATTATGGAAACTAATTTCAGTTCCATCAAGATGGAAGAAATGCCTTTAGTCCTTTTTCTTGGAAAATCATCAATCTCGTCTAATCCACGTTCTACAATTGGCACACATACAGGCGTATTAAAAGACATACGTGTTACTCTTGCTGAAAAATTCGATTTGTCTCCAGAAGTTTTTTCATTTAATAATGAGCTAGGTTGGTGTCCAAGTTGTAAAGGTCGCGGAACTACTAAAAATGTCGAATGCCCTAAGTGTAAGGGGAAGCGCTATAATCAAGAAACCCGGCAATATATGATTGAATTATTTGATAAACCACATAATATTTCAGATATAAACGACTTAAGCATTGAATCTATCATTTCACTTGCAGAAGTTTTAAATATTAGTGAAGGTAAACAACATATTCTCAAAAATATGATCAATATGAATATCGGTTACTTAACATTAAATCGCATTATGGGAACGTTGTCAGGTGGAGAACTAACACGACTATACTTGGCAGAATTTATGGCATCAAGTGAAAATACGGTTATTATTATTGATGAAATCTCTGTGGGCCTTGATCATCAAACACTATTGAAAATTTTAGAACAGATTAAACAATTGGGCTATAAAAATCAAATTTGGCTCATTGATCATTCTGATACGGTGCTTGACACAACGAATGAGCAATTGTTCTTTGGTCCAGGTAGCGGTAAATACGGTGGGAAAATTGTTGAAGAATCACCACGTCCAAAACCAATCATTTGGGAACGAAATGAGGCATTGCCAACAGGATACTATCAATTCAAAGAGCTTTACTGTCGAAATATTCAAATGGCAGAAATTCAAATTCCCCAAAACAGACTTGTAACGTTTACGGGTGAATCAGGATGTGGTAAATCGACACTTGTAAATGAGTGTATGGCTAAAGACTTTCTGAAGCGATATCCAAAAGATAAAATTGTTATGGTTGGGCAAGAACGAAACCAATCGATTACAAGTCGGTCAACAGTTGCGACGTTTCTTGATATTAAAAGGAAACTTACAAAATACAGTGAAGATATTGACGATATTTTCCAACGTTCGATTGAAGATATTATTGATGAACTCCCAGAAGGAGAAATCGCTCATAAACGCTTGAGTTTATTGATTAAACTTGGTCTAGGTTATTTGACGTTGGAAAGAAAAACTCAGTCCTTATCGACTGGTGAATTTCAATGTGTCCATTTAGTTTCGGAGCTGTTTGCTAACTCTAGAAACCCACATACTCTTTTTATTTTCGACGAGCCTTCAAAAGGATTATCACAAAATATTTTAAATCAATTCATCGATAGTCTCAGAAGCATTTTGCAAGATGAATCTGTCTCCATAATAATGATTGAACATAATGCGTATATGCTTGAAAACTCTGATTTTATCGTTGATTTTGGTGAAAGACAGCTTGCACCTGTGGAGCATCTGGATGTTGTTAGTCATGAAGACTATTATTGTCAAAAAAACAGTGAAGATCGAATTGCTCCAATACAAATTTCTTCAACACTCAATCAACAAAATGAAGTTAACTACTTAAAAGAAAATCATATTTCCTATTTTAAAAATGCAGAAAACGTCTATAAGGGTGGCATTTTAAAAAGCTTATCATCAATGGCTCGTTTGATTTATGGTGAATACGAATCCGAAATAATTGCAGCCGTCATCGCTATTGACTTAGAGCGGCATTTGTATAGTCAATATAGTTTTCTCTATGAAATGGGAGGCTTGATCAACCATATTGTGACAGCTCATCCGACCAATAAAAATACGAATAGCTTCGATTTCTATAATCAAGAAAACCATTGTCCATCTTGCTCCGGCCGCCAAGTGATTGAAAAATTTGATATTGATATTGTTATTCAGGACAAAACCGTACCATTTTGGGATGGCCTATTCCATCCAGACGTGATGAAGGTTTTAAAATTTTATCAATATCCAAAATTGCAATTCCTCTTTGATGAAATTAAGAATGAGCTCGGTCACGATTTAAGTAAAAGTTATAATGACATGACTGAAGCTGAAAAACATACTTTTTTATATGGATATTGGGAAAAATCTTTCTATGATAAAGCAGGCAAGGCTTCGAGGACTTGGGAAGGCTTTAATTTCATCATCGGACGCTATATAGTTGTATCGAAATCGATTATTAAAGAGCAAATGAAGGCTTCCAAAGAGATGATTACCTGTCCAATCTGTCAAGGAACCGTGCTAAACCATCATAAAAAACTAAAATTTAACAACACGGATATACGTGAGATTATTCAGCAGCCTATTGACCAAGTAATGAAAACAGTTGGTGAATTACAAGTGCTTAAAAAACTAAAGGCCATCGTCGGTGGTGATATGACTTTGACTGAAGATGTCTCTCTATTACCTAGGGAAACACAGGTTGCTCTGAAAATGTTTGAACTGGAGCAGGGAAGCTTTGCCCATTATGAAATGGTATTACAAAATGTCCTACCATTCTGGGACAGTATTAGCGATAATATTGAATCCATTAGCATGAAGAATCGGATCACCATCTGTGATTTTGACAATATTACCGAAACGAGAGAAACGATCATTGATAAGTATTTCACTAATGGAAAATACAAAAAGCTTACTTATGTCTATGAAGCATTTGGTTACAAAAAAATTGTCACCCAAATTAATAAGATAAAAAAAACCCATCAATGTCCTTTCTGTAAAGGGAAGAAAGTAATTTCAGAAGATGGACTCCATGATGGCGTGTATAAATTATCGATACCATGTGTTAGTTGTTATGAAAGTGGTATTAATGATGAAGGGCGTAAGGAAATCATCGATGGCATAGACGTGCAAACATGGTTAACTGGTAAAGTAAGTGATGTTGTTGCTGAAAGCATGAATTTTGAGGCTGTTGCACATATTCCAATTTTTAATCGTATTCGTGAGTTGAATAAACGAGAGATGATGGCGATATACCAATTCATTGAACAAAATAATTAAAGTAAATCATAAATGAAGTACCGAAAAAAGCCCATTTTCTCTATTTTAATTTGCAGAGAAGTTGGGCTTTTTAATACTTCGAAAATCCGCATTTTACTGAAGGTACCCTGAATGAGATTGTAAAGCTATACGCTTATAATAAAGAACGATTAATCATAGACAATAAACAGGAGAATAAATTTAAAACTGTTCTAAGATAGATTTTATAAAATCAGTTTTTTCATCTGCATATTTGTGTTTATCATTATTATTTATTTTTGATAAATTTAGTTTAAGAAGTTCATATTCTACTCGTATATCATCATTACTTCTTAAATAATCTCTAAATTTCAACTGTTCGATAAGATACCTATTTCCACTTTGGTACATATGAATTTGATGAGTTCGGGGTTCACCTTTACTAAAATAATGCCTTTCAGGTAAAATATTTGTTCCTTTGTAAGAGTACCCAAGGCTATCTAAAAGCGAGGCACAGCATTCACCATCGCTAAATTCTTTAACCTCAACTGCTATATCTATAATCGGTTTGGCACTTAAATACTTTATCGCTGTACTTCCAATGTGATGAACATCAACAATATACTTACTAATTTTCTTTTGTATCTTCTCTTTCTCTAATAAAAATTCTTTATCCCAATTTTTCGACCAAGGAGTTAAAAAAACTTCCCCTTTAGGTAAACCTAGCATTTCTTCACCCCAATTAATTGTTTTGTCTTTACATTCTAATTACCTTCCTCTATCAGCTTGAAAAATTTCACTTGCTTACTTATTATAGTATTTATTTCCATTTTAATTAAGGGGAATAATGGGCAATATACATTATAACGGCAATACTCGTATATTCGAATTTAGAGCTTTCAAATCTCGGATACAAAAAGATTTGGATAGTAAGAGAAACTTCATTATATATCCATAGGAAATAGCTATTGTGGACCTAAGTAGTTATGAGGTTAACACATTACCAGTGTAAAAAAATGTACCCATTTCTATTATCGACTAATGCCAAATTTGTGTATGTGACTCATACATATAGCAGAGAAGGAGACAAAAATGATAAAGAAAATATCAATTTTAATTTTAGCTTTATCCACTTTCACATTTGCTGGCTGTATGAATGAAGAAACAGCAAAACAAGAGATCATTTCAGATGAATCATTTGATGTAGAAACTGTTGATTTTTATAAAGGTAAGGCGATGGAGAGTAATCAAGTAATTGTTGAAACAGCGGACATGATGTATAGAGAGAATGCTACAATTTTCACTTTTCAAAAAGGTGAAAGTAATGTTACAAAATTAAAAAAGACCAAAACAAAAGAAGAGTATGACAAGATTAAAATTAAATACGTATTAGAAATTGGAAAAAAAGATTTAAAAGAAATAAGTACGCGTTATAGTGATGTAATTAAATATACGTTACCAATAGAAGAGTAAAGGCAACATTTATCTTATAGAAAAAGCCGATACTTTCTTTAGCATCGGCTACATTTAGTAACTTTATTTAGTTTTAAATTGTAGATAAACCAGTTATTAAATTGTTAGTTTACCTTCAAAAATGGTTACTGCTTTACCTGATAGTAAAACATCATTATCCAATACACTGACTTTTAAAATGCCATTTCTTTCTGAAGCTTGATAAGCTATTAAATCAGCCTTATCTAATTTGTTTTTCCAATATGGTCCCAAACAACAATGGGATGAACCGTTTACATAATCCTCATTAATCCCTTGGGCTGGGGAAAAGAAACGGGAGATAAAATCAAATTCTTCGGTATTAGATCTACTAGTAACGATGACACCTCTAACTGGTAGTTTTAGTATTAAATCAATATTGGGCTTTAGATTTCTCACAATTTCTTCTGATTCCACTTCAACTAAATAGTCGAGATTACTTTTACCAATATAAACAGGTTCAACTTCTAAAGCTTTAAGTAACAAATTTGGAGCGGTCACTTTCTCTTCAAGCATAGTAGGGAACTTTAATTGAACCCAACCGTCTTTTAAATGCGCTTTTAGAACCCCACTTTTTGTTTGAAAGATGATACTCTGCTTTGGATCCACAATTCCTTTTTTCCATAAGAAATAAGAACTTGCAAGTGTTCCATGACCGCAAATTGGTATTTCAGTGGATGGTGTGAACCAGCGTAAATGATATTTATTATTTGAAAAATGAATAAAAGCAGTAGTCGGTACATTAATCTCTTTTGCCACTTTCTGCATCCAGATACTTTCTTTTTCTTCACATAAATAACAAACAGCTGCTGGATTCCCACTAAACTCTTGGACTGTAAAAGTATTAATAACTGATAGTTCCACGATTTTCACCTTCTTTCAATGGATTTGTTTTATCATAATCAACAAATTCGGAATTTTAACTTCTTTCAGCGGTTGTCCAAACACCCATTGAAAGAAGTTAAAGCCTCCGGCGGATGTCACGGAATCGGAAAGGAGTTCTTTGTGCAAGCACAAAGCCGATTCAGGACGAAATTATGCCGTGGCATAATTGATTTCAATAATTATCAATTCATTATACACTGATTCTCCATATTAATAATCAAGCACATTCTAATATTAATAATGAGCCCACTCTAACAATTAATTTAAAACATAAAATGTGTATTTTTTTAATAATATTTAGTACCAGGTGCTATAAATAAGTGTTAATATAAATAGGATAAATATTTTGGAGGTTTTTTATGTTTAATTCAAAAGCGCGTATAACAGCAATCGGTTCGTATGTACCAGAGCGAACTTTAACAAATACAGAATTAGAAGAACTTGTTGAAACAAATGATGAATGGATAGTTCAACGTACTGGAATAAAAGAACGAAGAATGGCGCGAGAAGATGAGTTTACAAGTGATTTAGCTTATCAGGCTGTTCTAAATTTAATGGAGCGATACGATACATCTGTCGAAGATGTAGATTTGATTATTGTTTGTACAATGACGCCCGATTTTAAAACACCAAGTGTCGCTTCTACACTTCAAGCAAAACTAGGCATTAAGAATACAGGTGCTTTCGATCTAAACACTGCTTGTTCAGGCTTTACTTATGGATTATATGTAGCAAATGGGATGATCACATCAGGTTTAAATAAGAAAATACTTGTCGTTGGATCTGAGACTTTATCTAGAATTACGGATTATACAGATAGAGCAACGTGTATCCTTTTTGGAGATGGTGCTGGAGCAGTACTCTTAGAATATGATGAACATCAACCAAGTTTCATTTCTTCTCATATTGGTTCACAAGGTGAAGGTGGCAAAAGCTTATATTGTTCAAATTTATCGAACAAGATGAATGGTGAAGAAATTGTGGATAATGGTAAGTTTGTTCAGAATGGTAGAGCTGTCTATAAATGGGCTGTCACAACAGTTCCAAAAGGGATGAAAACGGTTATGCAAAACGCATCATTGGAATTAACAGACGTAGATTGGTTTATCCCTCATAGTGCAAATTTAAGAATGATTGAGTCAATATGCGAAAAAAGTGGTTTTCCAATTGAACAAACATTATATAGCCTAGTAGATTACGGTAATACTTCAGCAGCAACAATACCATTATCATTAGATCAGGGCGTACGTGAAGGCAAAGTGAAGTACGGAGATAAGGTATTATTATATGGCTTCGGCGGCGGCTTGGCACACGCAGGATTACTTATCAATTGGACGGTTGAATAAGTAACTTTTCAGTTTAACTTCTTTCAGCAGAAGTCTCCCACCTCTATAGGTGGTGAGATGAATGCGGATTTAAGCTACTTTTTAGCGGGTGTCCAAACACCCGCTGAAAGAAGTTAAAGCCTCCGGCGGATGTCACGGAATCGGAAAGGAGTTCTTTATGCAAGCACAAAGCCGATTCCGGACACAATTATGCCGAGGCATAATTGATTATTTATTAAATGCAAAGCGGATGATAGGGAAGTTTTAGATAAATAATTATTATATTTAATATGGAAATAGAAAGATGAGTGGCTCTGGTCACTCATCTTTTATTTTATGATGAGAAAATGTTGATATTTTCTATTGAAAAATTATCAATGACAATGCATAAGTTGTGCTTTATTTAGATAAATTTAAACATAGCATTCATTTTATAAAATTTTTTAACCCGTGCATTATTAGAAGTGTAAAGAGGTGATATAAAATTATGATTAAGAAAACGATTATTCTTCTTTTTTTGCTAATTGTCATACTGTTATTACCAACATTATCAATAAAACCTACTATTAATTTTGATAATACCTACTATGCACAAAAGATTTCTGAAGCACTTGATACGAAGATAGAAAGCGGTGAGCTAATCCAATCTCTGAAAATCAAAAATGGGAAGACTTTTTTTTATTCGGATTCACAACTCAAAACAATTAGTATCTTTTACTTTGAAGATGGAGTACTTCATTATAACGGAAGCATGAATTATGAAGTTTGGAAGTGGAAGGACCACGAGGGTGATCCAATAGAGTGGATTTATCATGAATTAGAAAATGGTGAGAGTATCATATGGGGGATATCACTTTCAGATGAATCTATAAAAATAAACAAGAATGTAAGAATACAAGATTATATTCAAATAGATAATGGAGTAAACCTTTTTTTTACTAAAAACACACAAGCACTTCAATTACCTGTCGAAGTGAAATTAGAAAACAATCAAACTGAATAAAGAGAAGGCGTTTATACATTCATAGATAAATGAATAAACGCCTGTTTAGCTTGTTAATCATTTTACTGAAATATGTATTTAAAGTAGCATTGTATACTCTCACTAATTGTATTAAGTTTCTTTAATCTGTTGTACCAAGCAAATATAGAAAAAAACTAAATCCATAAAGAAGAATGGCAATTGTAGCTATTATATACATTATTATCTCGTAGAAAGTAAGCTTTCTTTCCCACCTAGTCTTCTTTAGTTGTCTAGAGTAAGCGATTGTTGATAGGAACAATAGTAATATTGCTAATTCTTTAATGTTTACTATTAGTTCATTCATAAGGAATTCGTGCCCCTTTTCTCCTCAATTGTTTTATTTTATACGTTTGATGAAATTGAAAGTAGTACCTATGTTTATGACCAGACTTTTAGTTATTTGAATATTTCTTCAGATTAGCTAGAATTTATATAATTCTATCAAATACTTTTATATACAATTTAATATGTTAAAAAAACAGAATAATATTTTACTTGTAAAAATATTCTAACTATACTACCATAATATTTGAGTTGCAAATTTAATAATTATGCCACTGGGTGCCTTTGTGTAAGCAAAGGGTAACAGGGAATCGGGTGTAAATCCCGAGTGGTCGCGCCACTGTAACCAAGGAGTTCTCTTTCATGATGTCACTTGATTGTATCAATCAGGGAAGACGAAAGAAGATGATGATATGGAAGCCAGGAGACCTACCTAGTGTGTTCCACCAAATTACCTTCGCTGAGAGGAGAGGTGTTCGAGAGATTAAAAGACTAATTTATTGTACTACTGCTATGTCTTTAAACCGATACTCGTAGTCCTATTCTTTGTCACAAGGAATAGGGCTTTTTTGTATTTTTTGGAGGAGGATTTTTTTATTGGAACAAGTATTGCCAGTTCACTCGTTGAAAAAAGGAAATAAAGATAATATTACGGACGAGCAGTTGAATGAGAGAAAGGCAAAGCGTCGTTTTCTATTGTTGTTACTTCTGCTTTTTTGTGCCCTTGTATTATCTGTTACATTTGCCCTGACTCTAGGACCAGTTAAGATGTCACCTATAACTGTTTGGAAAATCGCTCTATCTCACCTTCCTATTTTCGGTGATTACATAGATGTAAAATGGACCCAAGCACAAGAAAGAATTATTTGGGACATTCGTTTACCTCGAGTCTTACTTGGTGCTATAGTAGGCGCTGGATTATCTGTAGTTGGTGTAGTTATTCAAGCTTTAGTACGGAATTCACTTGCAGATCCTTATATTCTTGGCATATCTTCTGGTTCATCAGTTGCGGCAACGCTCGTTATCCTATTTGGGACGCTACCAGTTTTTGGTCAATACGCGCTATCTTTAGGTGCATTTACTGGTGCTATTATCGCAATGGTAGCCGTATATTTTTTAGCTCAAGTAGGCGGGAGAATTGAAACGACTAGACTCTTACTAGCAGGTGTGGCTATTTCGATGATTATGTCGGCTGTAACGAATTTCATTGTTACGCTCGCTCCAAAAGAATCCGGAATTCGCGGTGCAATGTTTTGGATGATGGGTAGTTTAGCAGGAGCCAAATGGGAGTATATAATGATTCCAACAGTTGTCGTATTTGTTGGTACAATTTATCTGCTGTTCAATGCCCACTCATTAAATATTTTATTAATGGGAGAAGAAGCAGCCGCAACACTTGGCGTAAATATTGACTCTTTTCGAAAAATACTAATAATTGTGTCGTCACTTCTTACTGGTACTGTTGTAGCTGTAAGTGGTTCTATAGGATTTATTGGATTGGTTGTTCCCCATGTTGTACGTTTACTCATTGGAACGGATCATAAACGAGTATTACCATTCAGTATTTTAATAGGAATGATTCTTGTCATTTGGTCTGATGTATGTGCTCGAATGTTACTTGCTCCTCAAGAGCTTCCAATAGGAGTTGTTACTGCATTATGCGGTGGGCCATTCTTTATCTGGCTTTTACGTCGGAGCTCATATTCGTTTGGAGGTAGAACTAAATGAGATTAACTTTGAAGGATGTTGCGTATTCAATACAAGATACAATGATAATCGAGGATATTTCCATTCAAATTAAAGCGAAGCAATTTGTAGGGCTTATTGGACCAAATGGCAGTGGGAAATCAACTCTCTTAAAAACAGCTTGTCGAATATTAAAACCTCATTCCGGATTAGTTCATTTAGATGAACAAAATTTATACGAACTTTCACCAAAACAAACAGCGAAAGAAATGTCAGTTGTTAGTCAAGAAACTTCTTTGACCTTCGATTTTAGCGTACAAGAAATGGTTTGGATGGGGCGCCATCCTCATAAGCGGCTCTTTCAGACTGATACCCAAGAAGACCGTATGATTGTCGAAACCTCTTTAAGACGTGTTGGAATGAATACCTTGAAAGAAAGAAGCTTCATGAGCTTATCAGGAGGAGAGAAGCAGCGAGTTCTTATTGCAAGGGCTCTTGCTCAAGAAGCAAACTTGATTGTTTTGGATGAGCCTACCAATCATTTAGACATACATCACCAACTGCAATTGTTGGACCTCGTTAAAAAACTGGATGTTACTATATTTGCTGCCATACACGATTTAAACTTAGCAGCTATGTTTTGTGATTATTTATATGTAATTCAAAATGGAAAGGTTGTCAGTTCAGGAACTCCTGAAACCGTATTAACGACTGTGCTAATTCGAGAAGTGTTTGGTGTTGAAACAGAAATAATGATTCATCCTATTACACATAAAACACATATCATTTTTTTAAACCATATTTAAAAACAACATAGATTTGAGGAGAATAATATGACTAGGTATAGAAAATTATGGATCATTATTAGTTTACTAGTAATAATGTTGGCTGCGTGTAGTAACTCGGAGAAATCTTCTAAAAGGGAAGATATCAAACAGAAGAATGTAAGTGAAAACAGGGAATTAATTATCACGAATATGGATCATAAGTTTACCTATACAGAAGCTCCAAAACGTGCGGTTACGCTTAATCAGCATGCAACGGAAATTATGCTTGCTTTAGGATTACAAGATTCAATGGTAGGTACAGCTTATTTAGACGACGAAATTTTACCAGAGTTTAAGGAAGCTTATGAGGACATTCCAGTGCTTGCGAAGGAATACCCATCCAAAGAAGTGTTCTTTGGAGTAGAGCCTGACTTTGCTTATGCAGGCTGGAGAAGTGCATTCACAGAACAATCATTAGGAACTGTTGAAGAGTTACAAAAAACAGGTGTTAATACATATATCCAAGAATCATCTAGTATGTCGACTACGCCAACACTTGAAGATATGTATAAAGATATTGAAAACATTGGGCGTATCTTTCATTTAGAACACAGAGCAACCGAACTCATTAACCAAATAAAACAAGATATTGAAGAGACAATTGCGAAAGTTGGACAAGTTGAAGAGCCGGTAAATGTATTAGTATATGATAGTGGAGAAGAAGTCCCTATGGCAGCAGCAAAAGATAACTATCTAGTTAACTTAGTTACAATGGCTGGTGGTAACAATATTTTTAATGATACTAAAGGTGGATGGCCTGAAGTAAGCTGGGAAGAAATAGTTAATCGTAATCCTGAAGCTATTATCATCATCGATTATGGTGATATTACAGTAGAACAAAAGAAAAAGTTCTTACTAAATAAAAAAGAATTAGCAGATTTACCTGCTATTAAAAACAAGAAATTTATTGTACTTCCTCTTTCAGCAGGAGCAGAAGGTATTCGTGCGCCGCTTGCCTTAAAAACAGTTGCTGAAGGGTTATATCCCGAGAAATTTGAGAAATAGAGTTGTAAATAATAGTATTCAATTTAACTTCTTTCAGCAGAAGTCTCCCACCTCTATAGGTGGTGAGATGAATGCGGATTTAAGCTACTTTTCAGTGGGGGTCCAAACCGCCCACTGAAAGAAGTTAAAGCCTCCGGCGGATGTCAAGGAATCGGAAAGGAGTTCTTTTTTGCAAGCACAAAGCCGATTCAGGACGCAATTATGCCGAGGCATAATTGATATAAGCCCTTGTACAGAGACTATAAAGTGATTTATATACTCCCAAAAATAGATTTTTAAAGACTGACATAAAATTGTCAGTCTTTTTTGTTAGTATATACTGTAAAAAGTGTGTTTATATAGGATAATTATTCATGTTGTTCTTTGTGCGGCGTATGTCGGACTATTGGCAACAAATATTCAAGTAATTAGGAGGGGTTAAATAACAATGCAATCATTAATTGAAACTAGTAGTACCGCTTTGTATATCTCATTTCTTACATATTTAATAGCGATTATTCCTTTAGGTCTATCTGTTAAGTCAAATAAAAGGATATTTTCTATTATTGGTTTATCCATGACATGGATCGGCTTTATTTTACAAGTTACATATTTTGTTTTGAGATGGTATGCAATTGGACATGCTCCAGTTGGGAATATGTATGAGTTCATGACTTTCTTTGGTATTATGCTAGTCGCTGCATTTTTAATTATGTACTATATTTATCACCAAATCGTCATTGGTCTTTTTGCATTACCCATTTCTTTATTGATTCTTGGTTATGCTAATGCATTTTCGAAGGAAGTAACGCCATTGATTCCAGCACTTCAAAGTAAATGGCTAACAATCCATGTCATTACCGTTGCATTCTCAAGTGCAGTATTATCGATTTCTTTTGTAACTAGTGTGATCTATTTATTAAAAGTTATTAATACTGAGGAAAGAAGTAAAAGATCGTTCTATTTAGAAATGGTTATGTATTTTTTAGTAGTCGTTTGCGGATTTATCGCC
The DNA here is from genome assembly GCF_055456015.2 of Viridibacillus sp. d25.2. Lineage (NCBI taxonomy): Bacteria > Bacillati > Bacillota > Bacilli > Caryophanales > Caryophanaceae > Viridibacillus > Viridibacillus sp. d25.2. The sequence continues at coordinate 2,460,067 of NZ_CM196652.1, forward strand.
ACTACAACTGCATTTAATATAGCAGGATACGAAAAGAATATTCAATTCACAAATCAAGATGAGAAACTAGAAGTATATGAATACAAGATGCCAGCTATTACAGTGTCAAAAGAATCGGTAGTAGTTGAAATAACTGAGGATAAGAAGATTACCCAGAAGGCAGGGGAGAATGGTTTTCTCGAAGTGTCTAGTTTTCTAAATGCGATGAAATTAAATACGCTCGTTTGGTCTTTCCTAGTGGGAAGTTTGATTTATCTACTCATTCGATTAATCACAAGACGTAGGATCATTTCGTTGTTAAAGCCGCTAACGAGTCGAGTCAATGCTGCAACAATGGACGAAATATCTTATCGATCAATTGTAATCGGCTTTCCGTTATTTACATTAGGCGGACTTGTTTTTGCGATGATTTGGGCACAAATGGCGTGGAGCCGTTTCTGGGGATGGGACCCAAAAGAAGTATGGGCTCTAATCACATTCTTATTTTATGCAGCATTCCTACACTTACGTTTAAGTAAGGGCTGGGAAGGAGAAAAAACAGCTTGGTTATCCATTATTGGCTTTGGTACGATTATTTTTAACCAAGTATTTGTCAATCTAGTCATTGCTGGACTGCATTCGTATGCATAAATAAAAAAAAATTTTAATAACTATCCCGAATTTTTTGTACATTAATTTACGTATAGATACTAATGGTGAGGTGCTTTTGCAATTAGGTTTTAACATTTTATTAACAACTAAGTAATGGTTCGGTTGAAGCCCTTTGCTGTTTATTAAGATTAGGTAAATTTAATACTTCGCTATAATTTTTTATATACTCCAAATAGTAAAATATGTTAGTATTATAGATGGTTATTTTTCATAATTTTACAATTAGAGGTGATTTTTAGGTGGAAGTTTTTACGAAGTGGGCATTTAAGAACAAGGCAGCCGTTTCATTAGTAACAATTTTTATTTTATTAATAGGGGTAGTTAGTTATTTTAAACTACCGATGGAATTTTTACCTTCTGCAGATAATCCACAAGTTACGATTATCACAATGGGGCAGGGCACTGATTCAAAAACAATGGAAAAGGATGTTACAGATCCGATTGAAAGAGCTGTTACAGGATTAAAAGGAAAGAAATCTGTGAGTTCTGTAACTGGGGATGGATTCTCAAAGATAAATTTATTCTTTGAATCGGGATCAGATATGAAACAAGCAAAAGTTGATGTTCAAGAAGCATTAGGTAATGTAGCGTTACCTAAAAATATAGCAAAGCCGACTGTTATACAGCTTAATACCTCAATGATTCCTATCTCATCTATAGCCGTGACGTTTAAGGACAGATTAACAGCTGAAAATCTGGACTTTGCTAAGAAAGAATTAGAGCCTCAATATAAAGATATTAAAGGCGTTTCGAGTGTACAGACATTTGGAATTTCAGAATCTATTCTTTCAGTTAAAGTAAATAATGACAAATTGGCTCAAAAGCAAGTTTCTATTCAAGATATAATGAGCGTTCTTAATGGTCAAAATACAGCATTAACTGTCGGTGAAAAGGTAGTTGATGGAAAGACAAGTAATATTAAGGTTATCGGAGATTTAACAAGTATTAAAAAGCTAAAAGCGTTAAAGGTCACTCCATCTGTCACGCTTGGAGAGATAGCAAAAGTTGACGTAGCAAAGAATGACAATTTCATTAGTCGTTTTAATGGAAAAGAAAGTCTTCAAATAAATATTACTAAAGATAGCCAATCAAATGCTGTAACAATTAGTAAAGAAGTTGAAAAAATAACAAAAGAAATTAATGGAAAGTATCCTGATCAGAAGTCAACTATCTATTTATCTACAGCTGACATGGTGCAAACTTCTGTTCAGACAATGGTCAAAGAAGTGTTACTTGGTGCACTGTTTGCTACCATTGTGATTATGGTCTTTTTACGAAATGTAAGGTCTACATTTATTACAATCGTCTCTATACCTTTATCTCTCGGATTCACTTTATTTATGTTGTCATTGTCGGGAGTGACGTTAAATATTTTGACACTAGGCGGTGTCGCTGTAGCGATTGGTCGATTAGTAGATGATAGTATTGTTGTTATCGAGAATATTTTCCGCAAAATGCAACAAGAGAAGTTTTCAGTTCAATTGGTGCTGGATGCAACAAAAGAAGTAGGTGTAGCGATAACAGCTTCAACTCTTACTACTGTAGCCGTTTTCTTACCGGTCGCATTATTAAACGGAGGGCTTCAAGAATTTTTACTACCATTTGCTTTAACTGTAACTTATTCATTACTAGCTTCTTTAATTGTCGCATTAACTGTTGTGCCGTTAATGAGTGCAAAATTACTGGGAAATGCAAAGTTACAAAAACATACACCAGCGAAGCGCTTTACAAAAATTGTTACTTGGTCATTAAATCATAAATGGATTGTCATGATTGTTACCTTGTTGCTGTTTGTTGGTTCAATTGGAACATATTTTGCTATGCCAAAAGGTGCGATTGATAATTCTACAGCTGATTATGTGTCAGTAACGTTAACTTATCCAAATGATGAACCCTTTGATAAAGTAAAGCAAAAAGCAATTGAACTTGAAAAAACGGTTCAAGATATGAGTGAAGTTGATACTATATTTATGCAACTTGGAAACTCCGCAGAAGGTGCTCAATATGGGGTCGTTGGATCACCTACAGAAGCGACTTTCGGTATTTTATTGAAAGATAAAAAAACCATAGATACAGTGTTAGAAAAAATCGAAAAGCAAAAAGAAAATTATCCTAATGGGAAACTTGTGGCTAGCGCTTCTTCTCTAATGATGGGATCTGCAAAGACGAACATTACGATAGATGTGACTGGCAACAATATAAATGATATAGAAGTAACTGCTAATAAGATTAAAGAAAACATTCAAGATATACAAGGTGTTGAGAAAGTTACAACAAATCAAGACGAAAAGAAAACTATTTACACTTTCAAGGTAGATCCAGCTAAAGGGAACACAGAACAAATAGGCCAACAGCTTGGTGTTATGCTTAATAAAACGCCAATCGGTAATATTACGTTAGATGATAAGCTGACACCTGTTATTCTTGAACCAATCTTAGATCCTAAAAACAAAAAGGATTTAAAGAATATTCCTGTTATGACGCAGGGTGGCTTAGTTTCAGTGGCAGAAGTTGCTTCTCTAAACAGCGAAGAAGCTTCAACAAACCAATATCATAAAGATGGAAAAACGTATCTTGAAGTAACAGCAACGGTAGATCCAGCAAAACTTTCTGATATTGCGAGCAAGGTAAATCTTGAGATATTTGGAGACAAGAAGAACAAAGGTCTTGATATTCCAAAAGATGTAAAGGTTTTTGTTGGAGGAGCTAGTGCTCAGCAGGCAGATGACTTTACTGATTTGTTCCTTACGATGTTAATATCAATAGGTATTGTCTTCTTGATAATGGTTATAACGTTTAAATCAATTAAAGCGCCATTCGCGATTTTATTTTCATTGCCGTTTGCAGCTATTGGAGCGGTGCTAGGGTTAGTTATTAGTAGAATTCCAGTGGATGTTACGGCTCTATTGGGTGCGCTTATGTTAATTGGAATTGTGGTAACAAATGCGATTGTACTTCTAGATCGAGTCAAACAAAATGAACAAAAAATGATTATTCGTGATGCAGTTGTGGAAGCGACAGCTACAAGATTCCGTCCAATAATAATGACTGCTGTAGCAACTATTTTTGCAATGTTACCTCTTTTATATAAAAAAGCGGAAACGGGAAGCCTAGTTTCACAAAGCTTAGCAATTGTTGTTATTGGTGGGCTGGCTGTTTCTACATTGCTCACTCTTATCGTAATTCCATGTATATATGAATTACTGTATTTTAAAAAATCAAAAAAACAAAGAGAGAAAAAGAATGTCTCAGATAGTGAAACCATCGATATCTAAGTGATATGACTAAAAAGTTTGTAGAGAAAGTAGCTCTTTCTTTACAAACTTTTTTTAACTAAAATATAGGGAATATTCATAATCCTAAGAAATCGCCATTCAAAAATATCTGCAATTTCCTATAGGAGAAAGGGGCTTGACCATGGATAAAAATGAACTGATCTCACTATTCCACAATGAACTTCGTCAAGAGGCTCAAATACAAGGTTATATAAGAGAGGAAACAGAGCATGTAGTGCGTCATATTTCACAGTTTGGTGAAAAAGGTTTTATTGTCACATCTAATATAAATGAAGAAAATTCAAGGGAAATTATTAAGGAAGAGATAAATTATTTTAGTAACCTTGGGCAGGATTTTGAGTGGAAGGTGTATAGCTACGACAAGCCTGATAGTTTAAAAGATATTCTTGTACAAGAAGGATTTACAATTGATGAACCTGAAGCTCTCATGGCCATGAAGCTAGATGACCAGCACCCTTTGCTGATTAATGACCAGCACTTTGAGATAAATGAAATAACGGATGAAGCAGGCATTCAAGACATTATTGATTTAGAAGATGCCAACTGGAATGTTCCACATGCTGAGTTAGGAGAAAGACTTTGGAGGGATAAACAGAACAATCCTGAATCCCTCTACCTTTATGGGATTTATGAAAATGGTCAGCTTGTAAGTGCGGCTTGGATGTACTTAGAGACCAACTCCTCCTTTGCTAGCTTATGGGGAGGTTCAACCCTACCTAATTTCCGAGGAAAAGGTTATTATAGTAAACTTCTAGCGGTACGTGCAAAAAAGGCATACGAAAAAGGGTATCCTTATCTTACAGTTGACGCCAGTCCAATGAGTAGACCTATCCTAGAAAAGTATGGTTTTCTTTGTCTTGCGTACTCTAATGGCTGCCAGTCACCTGCTACCAACTAGTTCCTCAATTATATGCGTTTTTGGGGTGTCTAGCATGTCTTATGTACTATCGATAATTTTATTGGGTTTATCATGTGAATTTAGCACCCCAGTGCGTTGGGCGAGAAAGTAAGGGCGGTAGCTTTGTGTTTTCATCGCCTTTTGCAGCATTAACTTGAACTTGAGTGAGAAAAATACTACCAGTTAGATTGGCTCCGCTTAGATCGGTGTCACGAAAATCTGCTCCAATAAGATCTGCATCTCTTAAGTCTGCATCTCTTAAATCAGCACCAATAAGGTACGCACCTCTTAAGTTGGCTCCTCTTAGATTAGCACCTTTAAGCTTAGCACCCATAAGGTCTGCTCCTCGACGGTCAATAGTTTTGCATTTCTTTGAACTTGAATGCTGATGAAGTGCTTTAGTTCTAACAAGTTCACTTGTTTTTAAAAGTAAAGCGTTCACTACTGATCGATGTCTTGGAATATCTAGTTCCTGGAGTTCATCTGTACTAAGTTGACTAAGCCGTTCCGTTTCATCAAGCACAGAGAGAAGTTCTCTATGAATCGGACTAGTATCTTTCAAGGAAAGGGCTTCGTTCAGATACCAGAGCATCTCATGAAGTTGATGCATGGTTGGGAATACGGCGAACATTCTCTTAGCTGTCTCTGGACTTTCACGCCAGTCTACTCCTTTAAATGTAGATTGGGATATCTTTTGCCCTGCACCAAAGCAGTCGAAAACAGTACAACCTTTAAATCCTTCTTGTCTAAGGCTATTATGGATACTACATCGGAAGTCGGCTCGCAAATTTTGACATGGCTTACTTCCTGCTTTATCAATTGCAAAATCTGCCGAAGCAGCGAAGGGGAGCGCAACGCAGCATAAACCAAAGCAGTTCTCACAATCCGCACGCAGATTGCTGTAACCTTTATTATGAATTATATTTGAATGTCCACTATTATCTCGCAATTTGTGTTCTTCCTTTACTTTTATAATTTAATAAATTGATAATATAGCCATACTATCATTTGATTGTTTTACCAGTCAAATATTGGTTTTATTCACAAAAATATTTAGAAAGAATAGCGTATTGTTTAATAAATTATGTTAAATCTTTGTCATCGAACTCTTCTTGTATCTGAGATTAAAATTGTCGTTGGTAATACAGGAAAAGAAACTGTATGTATTAAAAAAAGAGATGATACGGAGGTTTATAAAAAACATCAAAGGCATAAAGTTTATAAAGGATGAATATCAGGAAAAAAGGATGGTTTAACTATTTAATTATATTGGTCCAAGATGGAAAAGAAACAATTCAGTTCGGATTAACCTATGTAAAAAAATAATTATCATAGCTATCTAAATATTGAGCCTTTCAAAATGAAATTCTTTGTAAAAACCCCTCAATAACACACAATAAAATGGATAAATTCGCTATAATTACTAAAAGGCTTCTTTAATCATAAGTATATAAGAATCTTTTACTTTGTTTTTGCAAAGCGTGTTGTGTCTACAAAACAAAAGTACAACTCAAGCTCACAATTAAACATCTCGATTCATGTACAGCATCTGCGGTGGAAAATATAGTTAAGTATACTGGCATAGTAATCAACATTTTGCAAATATACAAAAACGATATAAACAATAGGAGCGGTATAATGGTTATTCTTAGAAATGAATTTCAAAAAGGAAATGTAGGAAGAATGAAAGAGATTTATCAATCAGTCGGATGGAATAAGCATACAGAAGAAATGATTGAAACGGTTTTTTCTGCAAGTAGCCATACTATCTTTGCATATATTGATGGTGAACTTGTAGGCTTTGCAAGAGCTATGTCTGATGGTGTTTTTAATGCGGCTATTTATGATGTAATTGTTCACTCATTTCATCAAAGAAAAGGTATTGCAAAAAAAATCATAGATGAGTTATTAAAACAATTACAAGATATATCGTGTATCCACCTGATTTCTACTACAGGAAATGAAGAATTCTACGGGAAATGTGGATTTAAAAAATTAAAAACTGGGATGGCAAGATATATAAATATGAATTTAAGTAAGGAATACGTTATATAAGTGATTAAGCTACATGCTAGTTAAGAATTGAGAGTTAAGGAGTGGATTAAATGAACAAAAGGATAAGAGCAATTATTGGGACAACATGTTCACTTGTTTTATGCATTTTTGGAATATATAGTTTAATAACTGCGAGTTCATCCGTTATTCCTGCTGTCTTATTTGCTATCGGTGGTTTTATTGGTTTCATTGGATCTGTAATTGAGCTTAAAAATATGGATACTGCCTAACTAACTTATAAGTATATAAAGAAAAGCACAGTCCCCTGATAACAGCTTATTTCAGGGGACTGTGCTTATTAAATGCGTTAATAGTTCAACTTTGAAAAGAAGACTATGTGCAAGCTCACTAGTGAAATAATGCCGTTTAATAATGATAGTTTACCTAAATAGATTAGGGAATTGTTTCACGATTGCTTCTGTGATTGCATCAGCCATACCTAAAGCTTGCTTCTGAATTTCATCATACACTTCGATACTCTTCTTGAAATTATTGTTAATCATCAGTAATGCTTCTGATTTTGTTAAACCTAAATGTGAGTAAAACATTTTTCGAACTTCTTCCTCACTTAAAAATGGGTTTATTGTACTTAAGAATGCCGCAATTTCATCTGCATTGGAATACCATTTTTTTCTGCAGTCGTAGCAGCTTGTTGATCCCCTGCAATAGCTGCTTTTACAAGATCTGCTGCAAATAACAAGTGTTCCTTTATTAACTTACTAAATGCATCCCCTATTTTATCTCCATAAAAAGGTCTAAGTGCATCTCCCATGTCAGTGGCATTTTGAAGCAAGCGTGCTATTACAGCATCTGCATCAGGTAATTTAAAGACTAAGCTAATAATCGTCATCCTTGTCCAAGCAACATGCTCCTCCCACAACTTACGCATATTGCTTTTTAGTTCGACCTCAGCTGGACTTATGCATTTTGTTTGCCCTGTATAAAGTGGTGCAAATGTTTTCATCGGTATTTAAATATTTTGACCAATATAAAGATTATTTGGATCTACATAAGGGTTAACTGAATAAATGTCATATACAGAAATATTAAATCGTTGAGCTAATAACCAGTAACTATCCCCTGGTTGGATTGAATACCTACATACACTCAGTGAATAATTGCTCATACAAATCTTTACCTCCTATTCAGCAAATCTATTAATCATTCGATAATACTCATTGCCTAATTACATAATATTCAAGTTTCAATCGTATCATGCCAAGAATATATCAGACACATCCGTAACAATTTTTTGGTGCAAATAAACACGGTAAAAAACCTTAATTAGATCCAATATCAGAGAATCGTATTACAAATAGTGGCGAATTGGAGAGCAGATGAATAAATGACTTCATTAACTTTCATTTGTACAAGTGTTAGGACTGTTTTCTTGGACGATCAGGCAATCCGATTATATGCAAGGTAGGGGAGTGATCTTAATATTATTATTCTTGTATCTCGACCTATAGCCGTTCATATATAAGTGCAATATTATCATTAAATAATAGGGGAAAAGTGCATTCTATCTTAAATTAATCAGATAATACAAATAATTAGATACTTTGTTATAGTAGTATATTAGAATTTATAGTTTGGGGTTCAGGATCAAAGTGCTGGATACCACATAGATATAAATATTTCTAACTGGGTTTAAAAGTATAGAATTTTTTGAGGAGGAGGAGTTATTTACAAACAAAAAGGACTTCAATTTGAAATCCTTTTTGTGTTCTTGTGCTACTAATAATTAATAACGCATTGCAACTTTCACAAGTTCGGCACCTAGTTGTACATCAATAGTCTGCTCGCTTTCTTCTATAGGATTAAACTTGATTTCATTTACAAGTAAATTTTCTCTCATTAAATCTTCAAAACGAAGGATCATTTCTTTTACTTCAGTACTTATTGCGATGTTTAGAGATACATACATCTCGACTGGTAAGTCTAATTTCTTTCTTGTGTCTTGAATTGTACGAATAAGTTCTCTTATTTGGCCTTCTTCAATTAATACAGGCGTTAATTGTACATCTAACAGTACTTTTAATTGCTGATCACCAGCTAACTCAAAGCCAGGTGTTACAGCAGATTCTACAAGGATGTGCTCAGATTTTAAAGTATAGCCGTCTTCATTTATTTTAATCTGTACTTCGCCATGAGAAAGAATTGTTTGTTTCTCTACTTCAGGCATGTTTTCTACATATTGCTTGACGGAGTTAACTGCCTTTCCAAAAGCTGCTCCAGCAGTTTTGAAGTTTAATTTGAAGTTAGCTGATTCATACTTCGATATATTATCAGTAAAAGTAACAATTTTGACGTTTAATTCATCTTTGATGATATTTGTATATTCATCTAACGAACCATTGTCTTCACTACGCCAAACGATGATTTGTTGAAGCGGTTGTTTCGTTTTTAATGATGTGCTATTACGAATACTTCGACCGAATTCAACTATTTTTAGAATCGTTGCCATATCATTTTCTAATTCAGGATTAATGACTGCTTCATCCGCTTTTGGATAGTCTTGTAGGTGTACGCTACTGTGGTGCAGTTTTAAGTGAATATCCTCTGCGATAAAAGGTACAAATGGTGCTAATAAGCGGCTAATTGTACTTAATGTCTCGAATAGGGTAGAGTATGCTGCTTTTTTATCCTCTGATAGACCAGAAGCCCAGAAACGATTTCTAGAGCGTCTTACATACCAATTACTTACTTCATCAACTAATTCTGCAATCTCTCTTGTAGCAGCTGTAAATTGGAATTCATCCATAAACTCTGCTACAACTTTTACAGTATTATGCAAACGAGAGAGCATCCACTGATCTAATATTGTTTTATTACCTGTTTGATTGGCATCATATTCAAAACCATCAATTTTCGCATACATCGCATAGAATTTATACGTATTATCTAATGTATCAACTAGTTTTGATTTTGCATCTTGAACAGTTTTTTTCGAGAATCGTTTAAGATTCCAAGGCGAACTATCAATTAAGAATGCCCAGCGTAGTGCATCAGCACCGTATTCCTGAATCAACTCAATTGGATCTAGGGCGTTACCTTTACTTTTCGACATTTTCTGGCCGTTCTCGTCTAATACATGACCTAATGATAAAACATTCTTATATGGTGCTTGCCCCGTAAATAGTGTAGAGACTGCTAAAAGGCTGTAGAAGAAGCCACGTGTTTGGTCGATGCCTTCAATGATGACATCAGCAGGGAATTGCTTTTTAAATTTCTCTTTATTATCAAATGGATAGTGGTGTTGCGCAAACGGCATTGAACCACTGTCAAACCATACGTCAATAACCTCTGGCGTTCTTTCCATCTGTCCATGACATTTAGGGCAAACGCATTGAACATCATCAATATAAGGCTTATGAAGCTCTATACCATCGTCCAAATTGGTTGTAGCGATTTCTTTTAATTCCTCTATACTGCCAGGCGCAACTTCATTGCCACAATCATCACAGATCCATACATTTAGAGGAGTACCCCAATAGCGGTTCCGACTAATATTCCAATCGACTAGATTTTCAAGGAAGTTTCCGAAACGCCCGTTTTTAATATGCTCAGGATACCAAGTGACTGTTTCGTTGTTAGCAAGCATTTGCTCTTTAAGTGACGACATATTGATGAACCAACTATCTGTAGCATAGTAAAGAAGCGGTGAATCACAACGCCAGCAGTGTGGGTAGCTATGCTCATACTTTTCTTTGCTAAATAGCAGACCTTTTTCAGACAACATTTTAATAATATCTACATCACATTCTTTAACAAATTTCCCTTGCAAATCAGTTACCTCAGCTGTGTATCGTCCTTGCAGATCGACCACATTCACAAATGATAAACAGTTTTGTTTGATTGTTTTATAGTCATCTTCACCGTAAGCTGGTGCGATATGAACGATACCAGTTCCACTGTGCTCCGTTACGTAATCAGCTAAGACAACGATATGTCCTTTTTCAACATGTGCATAATTAAATGGGGCTAAATAACGTACGCCTTCAAAATCATTACCTTTATGCTCACTTAGCACTTTAACATCTTGGCCTAGTACTTTTTCAACTAATGATTTTGCAACAATGAAAATTTCTGCTTCTTTTTGAACTCTTACATAAGTTAACTCTGAATTCATAGCAAGTGCCACGTTGGCAGGTAAAGTCCAAGGTGTTGTCGTCCAGCCTAGGAAGAATTCATTTTCTTTATCAGCTAATTTAAATTTCACAGTAGCAGATAAATCTTTAACATCTTTATACCCTTGAGCGACTTCATGTGAACTTAATGATGTTTGACAGCTAGGGCAGTAAGGTGAAACCCGATGGCCTTTATATAACAATTTGTCTTTATGCACTTTACTCAAGATGTGCCATACACTTTCAATATAGTCATTGCTTAATGTCATATAAGGATCATCCATATCAACCCAATAACCTAATTCTTCGGTAAATGAACGCCATTTCTTCTCGTAAGTGAAAATACTTTCCTTACATTTGTTGATAAATGGCTTTATACCATAGCGTTCAATTTCTTGTTTACCTGATATGCCCAGCTGCTTTTCAACACCTAATTCTACAGGTAGACCGTGAGTATCCCATCCAGCTTTTCTTTCTACTTGGAATCCTTGCATCGTTTTATAACGTGCCACGACGTCTTTAATCGTTCTACCAAATGCATGACCTACATGGGGTAATCCGTTGGCAGTTGGTGGACCTTCATAAAAAACAAACGGTGTGCGTCCATCTCTTACGTCAACAGAAGCTTGGAAAGTATTTTGCTCAGTCCAAAGGTTACGAATGCGTTGTTCACGCTGTACTGTATTTTCTTTACTTTCATTCGAATTCATTGATATCGCTCCCATACAATAATTATTTAAAAACATACAAAAAACCCCGTCCCAAGTAAGGGACGGGGTTAACCGCGATACCACCCTAATTCTATTGAAAACCACTCAATAGCACTCAGCAACGTACAATCATACGTGTTCCTTTTAACGGCGGACACCCGGATAGACTTACTAAATCTTCAGACTATCTTCTCAGAGAGGATCTTCACATTACTCTTAAACACTGACTTGCACCGAACTGTCAGCTCTCTATAGAATAAGATATAACGCTACTCTTTCTCATCAACGAATTTGTATGCTTTTATTGAGAGTTATCGTAACAGAACAGAGAAAAATTGTCAATTGATTAAAATTGGAATCTTAAATTAAAGGAGGGAAGGTATGGTTCTAGTCTATAGGTGAAGAACCCTGGACATTTAGTGTTTAGATAAAGTAGATGGAGAATAGAGAAATTTATAAATTCTAAAATGGAAGCCTTATAGAGTTGTAAAAGTGAAAATAGTGTAGTGAAACGAAAACTATATATTCGGAATAATTATAAATAAAACAGCGAATTTAATTGGAAAGTGGATTACACTGTAACGTATTAGAACACAAAGGTACACAAATCTGTTTTTCACGAACGCTCACAGCATCTGAAATTAGTAGATAAACAATTGAAAACCATTGATATATAAGCGTTTGTAATGGGTTATTCACTTGTGTTTTTATTGCATAAATCATTCATTTCTAGGAAGAATGAAGGGGAATTAAGATAGGTTTTAGAAGTATTTGTAATTTGTGAATTCAGGTTTGGATTTTGATATGTTACTATTAATTTTACCAATCTGTTTTTGTCCGATAGTACGACGACAAATACTCTATTTACATTAAGTGATTAAAAAGAATGACGAGGTGGTCAAAAATGAAATTCATCGAAATAGGAATTGGGGATAAGTGGTTTGTTAGAACGGAGACAGAATTAGAGGGCGGTTCTGAATTTGAGGAAAAAGGTATAAAAGGACCGATTATTTATAAATCGGTTTATCTTCGAATTTGGTTATTTAAAACGGTAGTAATTCTAGATTCAAAGGAAGGTTTAAAGAACATGAAAAAGAAGCGAAACTCCCTTAAGTTTGTATTGGGTATTCAAAGTAAATAAGATAAAGAAGGAAACTTCGCATATAAGTTATCAAAATTTGAGTTATAGTCTTTTACGAAGTTCTTTTAGCTCATCACCTATTTTTTTTATTTCTTCTGTTTGCTCTAGTATATTATTATTTAATCTCCTTACAGCTTCAAATACAGCAAAAACTGTGCAAATAACTCCAATCCCGATAATTTCCATTTGGCACCTTCTCTCCATCTACATAATAGTACTCATCATACCTTATTTGTAATATAGTGTAAATGTTATATGGTTAATAGTTATAATAATAAGAGGATAAGTACAAATTTTTAAATTGGGATATTAGATTTTTAATATTTAAGGGGTGAAAATGGAATGAAAAGAAATACAGTAATTTGGATAATAATCGTATGCATTATATTAGTAGGTTTGCCCCTATTAAACTGGCTATTATTAGTTTTGCAACCTTAATCGTTTGATTACATAAAAGAAACTAAGGTGTATCTTTGATTTAGTTTTATAGAACTGGCATTCTTATCTAGAAAAAAGTTGCCTTTTTTTCTGCTTATCTATTGAAGATACACAAAAGGCACCCTGTATGCTTTAAAAGCAGCAATATAGGATGCCATAAATAGTTTGTTCATTTACTTTTATCGTTCAAATCATTAATCAGTCGAACTGCTTCATCTATATGTGCCACATCAAGAATTTGTATGTTTACGTTTAATTTCTTCTGTATTTCCATAGCTTCTTTCCTATTTGCACTTGGGACAATCATCATTGAAAAATTGGATTTCTCAGCAATTTGTATTTTTTCTTTTAAAATTGCTATTGGTAATACGTCTCCCGTTTCGCTAATTGCCCCCGTAACTGCGATCTTTAAGTCATTTTGCAAATCCCCTCTTATAATGAGTCCTGTCAACGTTAAACCTAATCCGGCGCTACTTCCCTCAATATGATCGCTATTTAAAAATTCGTTAATTCGTCCATCTTCCTGTCCTAAAAAATGATTCACGTTTTCTTTCATTTGTTTTACGTCATCTTTCCCAACATGGAACCATTTCAATAATTGACGGTTCTTGCTTTTATAAAGGTCTGGATGGGTGATTTTAATAATATCCAAATATTCTACATGCTGTTCGTTTAAAAGGGCCATAACAGCTTTTTTGTTTTCTGTAAATTTAAAGTCCAATCTATTAACCCCTAATAAATAGATTCCTGAACCTCCGTATACTTCTAAAGGATTCAAATATAAGTATGCTGCGTGCGTGTAAGAATCATAAAATAGTAGTGGCAGTTCGTAACAAAATAATAGCGCTATTATGGTTGTAGCTAACAAGGCTTTTCTTTTGAAAGCACGCTTTTTACGATACACAATAAGTGTAATTAATAAGATAATTAAACTAAGTAATAATAGTGCAACAAATGAAACTCCTCCAATTACGTTTCTAAGATACAAAAACAGAAATACTAAATAATAGAATATGGTGATAATTGCAGTCACTATACAAGGTAAACTTCTTTTGACATTAAAGATAATTCCTTCACTCCTCCCATTAGAGCCAGTATATTTTAAACTTCTTTAAAAATCCTTTAAATCCTTTATTTTGATAATTTACTATTCTCTAATTTACATTAAAATACTGTTTAAATAGCATATATGAACAGTTTATAAACGATTTCTTTGCCTATTGAACCATTATTAGGAAAAGAAATCGTAAAAGAGAAAATTCTTTATACCTTAATTTAAATTATACATTGCTTTATAAGGTATAGATGTTTTATAATTTGGTTGTACCTAACAAAGCAAGGTATAAATGAAGGAGAGAATTACGTGGAAATTGATAAGGAGATATTACGGGGTTATATAGACACAATTATTTTAAGCTTGCTTTACCATGATGATATGTATGGTTATGACCTGAGCAAAGAAGTTAAAAAGCAAAGTAAGAATTCATTCGAAATAAAAGAAGGAACTTTGTATTTATCATTTAAACGTCTAGAGAAAAATGGCTATGTAACGAGCTATTGGCAAGAAGGAAGTGCAGCGGCCAGGAGAAAGTACTATCATCTCACGAATACAGGAAAAGAGTATTTAAGCCATAAAAAGACGGAATGGCTTTTTATGAAACAGTTAATGGATCAATTTTTGGAAGGAGTCGAATAACATGACATTAAGTAAAGAAACAAAAAATAAAATCAATCAATTCGTGAAGCAGAATACTAAGCTAAGTGTAAGTGAAAGTAAAGAGCTTACATACTTTGAAGAACTTGCAATGCAAGCGAATCAAACATTAGGGGAGGCGAAAAAGACGGCTGCAAAATTTAAATGGACTTCTCAAAAGAATAAGGAAGCTCAAGAAGAATTAATGAGTTATATGGACGATTATATTCAGGATTTGATTTTAGAAGAAGGTATCTCTGAAGCAGATGCATTTGAAAAGGCAAAGGCCTCTTTCGCAGTAGAAAATCCAGAAAATCCGATGCTTGATAGTAATGCTAAATGGCTACAATATCTCGAACCCAATGTTGAGGAAGCAATTGGGTTATATTATGCAGCATTTATGTTTATTGGTTTAACACTAGGTGCGTTATTAGGTGTTATTTTGCAAATGGTCGTATTAAAAGAAAGTATCGGTTTATTATTCTTTATAATAACTGGTATTGGCTTAATGATGGGCCTTGCTTTGGGTATGTTAAAAAATGCGAAGATCAGATTAGACAGTTAAGTTTTATAATAAAAAAATGAGCCTGTATTGATCGAATCTCAATACAGGTTCTTATATTCTTTATTCGTAATATCCTTTAAAACAGTAATTAATATAGTCGACGTATTGATTCAATATCGACAAGACAATATACTTACACTTGTCTAACGAGTTCCTTCGATCAATAGTTTGTTTTAAATCATTTAAAGGCTTATGACCAGTATCTTTAATCGTTATGCATGTCAATTCCTCCTTTATGTAAACAAAGAAAAAAGACAGGTTAAAAAACCCTGTCTCAGATGGTGGGATTTGTTTTTATACCTAAAGGTTTACAGCGTACCTACATTAACAGCCTCCACCACCATAGCCGCCATAGCAACCACCGTTCATGAAACTTGCGCCAATAATTATCAAAAGAATAAACAGAACGATAAGTAAAGCGAAACCTGATCCATTATTACGTTCACGTTCACCCTCGAAACCGCCATTTCCATTTCCCATACTGTACACCTCCTGTATCTCTGATAGTTCATTCTATGTCAATTTTAAAAATGTGTCTGGTTCATTTGTTTAGTTTTAAGAAAATAATTTAAAGTCACTGGAGGAACATCCTCGGAAGTATTACTCGCCAACTTCAAATGTTTAATCAGCAATTGTCAAAATTAAACTTAATTCTGTAACCGCTGTTGGAAAATTAACCCTTAATGGTTATAATTAATTATAAAATGGGGTGATTTCATGATAAATGCTTTAAAAGAACGTTTAATTCAAAGGAGCAATTATCTTTCACTGAATGAAATAGAGCTATTAGTACAAGCTATTAATTTTGCTGATAACGCACATCATGGACAGAAAAGGGCTACTGGAGAGCCGTATATCACTCATCCTTTAGCCGTTTGCGAAATACTGTTGGAATATAAGGCGGATGTTACTTCTTTAATTTCAGCATTACTTCATGATGTAGTGGAAGATACAGATACTCCTATCCATGAAATTGAACTTAAATTTGGTGAACAAGTCTCTTCAATCGTAGAAGGTTTAACCAAAGTAGAGAAAGGTCAACTTGAGAAAGAAGAATATACTGCGATTAATACGGAAAAACTGCTCTCTGCTTCAGTAAATGACATCAGAATTGCTGTTATTAAAATTGCAGATAGGCTGCATAACATGAGAACACTTTCAGTTAAAAAAATTGAAAAAAAGATCCCTTATGCAAATGAAACAATTATCTTTTTTGTACCTCTTGCAGAGCGACTTGGGTTATATAGAATGCAAAAAGAGTTGGAGGAGTTATCATTCTGTTATTTGAACCCACCTAAGTCTAGAACAGTTCAAAAGTTAATAAACGATTACGCTGTTAAATTTGAAGATATCTTTATCAAGTGTTTCGATGAAGTGAAAAAGGAAGGTAACTCTCTAATATTAGATCTGGAATGGAATAGAGTACCGTTGTACAGATCTTATTGCTTATTGCTAGAAGAGCATGCTTTATCCGATTTATTCTCAATAAAAGTGATCACTAATGCACCTTTTCTTTGCTATACTGTGCTGGGGATAATACATAGGCTCTATACACCAATTGAACATCAATTAATAGATAATATTGCCATCGTGAAAAGTCCATTTTTAAAACAATTAAAAACTAAAGTACAAATCGACAATATTGAAGTAAACTTTATAATTCAGAGTAAGTGTGATAAAAAACTGAATGATAATGGAGTGTTTGAGTTATTAAAGGGCGATTTATCAAGCAGCGAAATAACTACTCTAAGTAACGATTTGATCGGAGACTCAATTCACACAGTAAAATCAATTTCAAATACTCCAATCGAATTTTATGATTTAATTGCCTTTGAATTGCTTCAAAGGATAATTACAGTATATACACCTAAAATGGATGTGGTCTCATTACCAAAGGGTTCCACTATTATCGATTTTGCCTTTTCACTAAATTCACAATTAGCTTTCAGTATGTCTGCTGCAAGGGTAAATGGACAAAATAAGCCCGTTCAGACTGTACTAAATGATATGGATATTGTAGAAATACTTACGACTAATAATTATATGGTTAAATCGGATTGGCTAAATTATGCCCAAACTTCGAAAGCGATTAAAGAAATTAATGAATTATTAAATATGTAATTAATAATAGGTTATTTAAATGGAGTTGCTGGAGTTTTATCTAACCTCTTGCAACTATAAGATACTTTCCGTTTCTTAATAACAGAGTGAAAGCATTATTATTTATTAACCCTTCCAATTCATGTATAATAACTGGGAGATAAGGGGGTATTAGGTTGAATAAAACAAGTAAGTTGATTAGCTCATTGTTGCTTAGCGGAACGATCCTAACGGTAGGTTTAACAAGCTCAATCGAACATAATGACAAAATGGATTTAAAACAAAAGATAGATGTTACTGACAAGAAAGAGAGCAATATCACGATGGTTGCTGCGACAATTAAGTACAAGCTGACCATCAATGGTAAACCTGTATCTCTACATAATAGCTCTATTAGAATAGGCCCTAATCATATATTGCCTGCAAAAAGCTTTATAAGACTCTTAGGCGGAACGACTACTTTTAATAGCAAAACTAAAGTGTTAACTATTAAAAATGAAGGTAAAACTTCTACAATCAAACAAGGATCTAAAGTAGCTACTGTAAACGGCAAGAAAATAACCCTATCGACAAGTGCTCAAGCAATTAATGATGTATTCATGATCCCACATGATCTAGTAGCCAAAGCTACAGGAACTAAAGTTTCTATATCAACAAGTGCAAAGACTATTGAAATCACTCAGGCTTCACCAATAATCCCATCGCGTATCAAGACTAAATATCAAGGCCATACGTATGGTGCTGATAACCAATACCAGTATGATAAAACAATAGCTTATGTTAATAATTACTTCAAGAACTACAAAAGAAAATTTGTTTTTGGTTTTTGGCAACACGAACAATATGTGGACTACTTTAAAAACGGGGTAAAAGTACCACCTGATTATATTCGTGGAGATGATTATTATGATGGTTTGGATTCAGCTGACCGTTGGGGTAGAGATTTAAGAAAGAATAAAGTACCTTTCTCTCAGATTATGAAATTAACTGAGGTTTGGGTGAAAGCTAATGATTTATTAAATGACACACCAAGTATCGGCCGTAGTTGGATAGATGAATACGATGTATACTCGGCATACCACATCTTTTACAAACGTAAAGATGATTCCGATTCTTATGCACATGCACAACAAATTGTATTTGATATGAACGGTTATAAAACTAGAATATTATCTACACCACCTTCATCATGGTTAGAAGTACAAGTAAACGGAAAATGGTATATTCAATACGATGAATATTGGGGTGCCACATGGAGACTTTCTACTTCATCAGGGATTCAAAAGTTGTTTACTCTTTAAATTCTTAGCGATTGAAGCTACATTCAGGAAGATAAAAGTTTAATTTTTATCTCTAGAAAACAAATTAATTACGATGCTCTCCAAAGATATTCTTGGAGGGTATTTTTTATTTTCACTTACTACGAAAGAGCGGTGACTAAACAAGAAATGGGTCCGTATTATAACGCTAATATCGTTATTGGGGAAATATTAGGTTTTTGTGCAAAATGAGGTACACATGAATTATCCATTAGGTGTATTCCAATATTACGATAAAGATAGAAACAAAACGTATCTGCAATGAAGTTATGTAGACGAACCTTCACTAATTCACTTTGAAATTGAAGTTTATAATGAGAATTTACGCATGGTTAAAGCAGATGGCCGTAATGGGGGTGTTGAGAAGCAATCAAAAAAGGGAGTAACTATTAAAAACGAAAGAGAAGTGTCTAAGTTACAGGCACTTCTCTTTTATTTTAACTATATATAATTAACCGTGGTACCAACCTGTCTTACAATTAATAGAGACTACTCGCCACCACTTACCATCTGATTTTACATAATAATCATAATATCCTATGCCATTATTTGATGAAGATTTTTTAAGCTTTGTTTGATTGCTTTGTGGAGTATACCTTTTATTTAAAACTTTTAAGACGCTAGATTTAACACCAGGTGCCCATTTATAGGGATTGGAGAAATTCAATTCATGTGTTTTAACATAAGCTGTTTTATTGTTATATTTGATTTTAGACCATCCATATTGTCGAGCTGATATCCAATCATACTGATCTTTACCGATTGCTACACCACCATAAACTTTAACAACTTTACCGACTTCAATCTTCCCTAAAGTTTTATAAGATGTACCTGGGGAGGCCTTAACAGTTAAAGTTTTACTAGCATAAGCTTTGTCGTAACTTGCAGCTTGAGCATCTGTTGCGTTTATACTTGTAATCAATAATACCAAACAAATACCAGCAAGAAGTGTTAATATTTTTTTCATTGTAGAGTCTCCTAACATTATAAATTAAAATAGTTCTTTACCTATATTATCCATCTATAAATATACCTTCCAATTGTATTTAAATCAATACAAATCTAGTTATTTTTATGACAAGATAGTTAGAAATCAAGATCCTCGACCAAATGTCCACGATAAAAAATTAGTAGCACCATTATGACAGGTGAAATAGAAACAACGTTATTCAATAAACCTCATTCAAATAATCCACATCATTAAGACTTCAAAGTAACGGAAGGCGAGATCTACATCGCTCAAAAAGAAAAAAAGAAACAAGAGGTTTGTAGAGGAAGAAACACACCTCACAAATGAGAGTAAGCCATTGTATCTGTATGGAAAACTACTATCCACATTATATAACTTAGACGGATAAAGTTTAACGCCAACGAGCTACTATGCTTTAAATGAAAGAGTGGAGCACTTTATCTATGGTATTGAATTAGGTTCTTGGATAGTTAAAGACTCAATTTATGTAGAGGAATCTTCTAAAGTATCTCGTTCATTCTCTAAGGGGACTTTAATATTTGATAAGTTAAAGAATGAATACTATGTCGAAGGCTTAGGGCTGTCTCCAAGGGGGTTACTCAGAGGAAATTACAGATGGGGGATACTATGTTTTTTTGTTGACCTTTCTTGGCAACCATTTTAACAATTCTTTCGTTATAAGTAATAGATTTTACGATTGTAGTAAAAATCATGAAATCTATCGGTGATTCCTACAATAAACGAGTTACTATATATCAGAAAGATTAGGAGAATGAAGATGAAAGAAGAAAAAAAGTGGTATAAACAAAAGAAATATCAGATCGTACTTAGTATTGTATTGCTATTGGCATTAGGGGTAGGTGGCTATGCATTTAGCATATATAAGTCTTTCAATTCCGCTCTAGACAATATGCATCATCCTATAGATAAAACTGAGAAGAGAGAAAATGATATATCCATACAAAAACAAGATCCTTTCTCTGTTTTGATGTTAGGGGTAGATGAAAGAGCAAATGATTCAGGTAGGTCTGATACCATGATCGTACTAACAGTTAACCCAAAAGAGAAATCAGTGAAAATGTTAAGTATTCCTCGAGATACAAAAACTGAAATCGTAGGGAATGGAACAGTAGAGAAAATTAATCATGCCTATGCTAGAGGCGGAGCAGAGATGTCCATTGCAACTGTTGAACACTTTTTAGATATGCCTATTGATTATTATGTAAAGGTAAACATGGAAGGCTTTAAAGATATAATCAATACGCTAAATGGTGTCACAGTTGTAAATGATATGGATTTAACTTATAAAAAATACCATTTCCCGAAAGGCGAGATTGAGCTAAACGGTCAAGAAGCGCTAATATTCTCACGTATTCGTTATGAAGACCCAAGAGGTGACTTTGGTCGTCAAATTAGACAAAAGCAACTCATTCAAGCCATTTTATATAAAGGAACAAATCTATCGTCGTTATTAAAAATAGATGATATCCTTGGTAAATTAGGTGAAAATATTAAAACTAATTTTACGTTAAAAGAAATGCTAAGTATTCAGAAACAATATAAATCATTAAATAAAAACATTGAACAAATTCAATTTAAAGATGGTAATGGAGGAAAAGAAGCGGGGGTATGGTACTATTACCCTGACGAAACTGAGCTAAGTGATATTAAACAAACATTAAAAGATCATCTTTTATTAAAATAAAAATTGAAGACATCTAATAAAATCCCGTATTCTTTGTAGAATACGGGATTTTTGTATATTCATCAGGAAGTCAAATAATCTAAAGACTCTTTAGTACTTCTATAAAAGAGGCATAACTCCATTTAATAAACTATATAAATAAATAAGTACATCTTTCTTTATAGCGTTGAAGATTCAAGAATTCTAAAAAAAGAAAGGGGATTTACGTAGATTTTGTAAGGGACTATGCAATGTACATTGCGATTTTTGGTGTATTTGGATCAAGTTGGTTTGGCTGGGCACAAGAAAAACCGAGAGAAAGCTGGAGAAAGTACCTCGGTATTGCTTCTGTACTCTCGCTGTTAGTCGGTTTACTAGGGATCTATTTAAGCGTGAATAATTGGAATGAATCAAGCGCCTTGTCGGAAGCGGGTGTTTTCAAGAATTACTTAATCATCGTGTTTGTTGAATTCTTTATAGCAGGGATTGGCGCTTTCTTTTCGATTAAATATAAAAGAAAAGACTATGTTGCACCTTGGATTGCCTTTATTGTCGGTATTCATTTTTTCTGGTTAAAAAGCATCTTCCAAGACTCCAGTTTATATCTTCTAGCAATGCTCCTCATCGCAGTCTCAATCATTTCTTTATTTCTTTCAAAAAAACTTAACGTAGCAAATAGCGCTATAACCGGCATTGGAGCAGGTACAGCACTGTTTTGTTTCGCCATATTAGGGTTGATACGGTTTATATTAATTTAAAGTCAGCAAAAGCTGCGAATAACTATATTCAAAAATAAAAAAGATTTATCAACAGCCCTTTATTTCAAAAATATAGGGCTGTTATTTGTTGTGTACGGTTTAGTGGTTCATCTATTCGTCTTGATTTTCTTACTCATTATTAAACCATTGAATTTAGGGGTTAAACATGCCATAAATATATTTGAAAATTTTTACAAGTTAGTATACTATTTCATTTAATGGAGAAAGAGTTAAATGCAATAGTATTGAATCCTTTAATATACATTCTTTCTTATGATAAATCTTCAATATAGAAGACTAGGATGTGTATTGGTTATACAGGGGATTTCATTTTCCAAGTTGTAAACCCGTATTTGTAGTAACTTCATAGAAAAATATAAAGGGGTGAAATGTATGAACATTATTATTTTTGGAGCAACTGGAAGAACAGGTTGTGAGCTGATTTCTCAGGCGTTAAAACAAGGGCATTCCGTAACAGCTATTGTTCGAAACCCAACAAAGATTGATATTGTACACGGTAATTTACAAATTGAAAAATGAGAAGTATTTATAACAGAGAAGTCTTTGTAACAGAATAACATTGGAAATTTTGAGTTTACCAAAATTATATATTAGTTGTTTTACAGTAGCTCACTTTTCTCAATGAAACCTTGTTCTAACAGCAGGGACTATTTCGTTAACTGTGGCTATTCTTGAATAAGGATATCAAGAACAATAACGGTTTAAGAAAGATTTTTAGCATTAAACATTTGATAAATTCAACACAGAGATTAGAAGAAGTTATTTTTTTAAATAATTTCTTTATTTTTCGGGGGGAGCCTATGTGGAAGATTTTAAAGACCTTTTTTATCCTAGAGAAATCAAATAAAAAAAATATTTTTGCTTGTATTATCGTTGCATTATTTGTTTTTGGCTTAGTTTTATTTGTGAAAACTGAGGATTTAGGAAACTCAGACATAGAAAAATGGGGTGAATATCAATCGCTTTCTTCAGCTTTGAATAGATTTCAAAATGTAGATGCTACTGATAGAGGGAATGGCAGCGACTTATATAAGAATTTAGTGCGTCAGCGACAATTTGTATCTAAGCAAAGCATGGCAATAACAATGGATCGACCAGAATTGTTTTTGGATACAGCAATAGATCTTGCAAATTTAAGAGCTCAGTCATTTGATATGGAAGGGTTTGATAATGTTGCGACCTTTCTACCTTCGAAAGTAGAAAATCAATTGGATAGTGTATTTTATCAATATATGAAGAAAACGGGGATTTTACTATCTATTGATTCATTATCTTTCTTTCAATTTCTCGCTTATCTATTTGGTGTGTTAGGTTCGGTTTGGTTTATTTTCATGTGTATTTATTCATGTGGAATCATGATAGAAGAATTTCAACATACATCTCTAATTAAGGGTTATCCTATAGCTTTTGATAAATACGTTATAGCTAAATGTACGTCATCAATGCTCATAGTAGGTGTATTTCTTCTAGAGTTATTTGTTTGTAGCCTGCCATTGGTTTATTTTAAGGGATTAGGAAACCCTTCTTATCCTATTGCCATCTTTAATGGTACTTTTGAAGCTTATCCAATATACAAATACATAGGTTTATCTATACTTTATATGATTAGTATAGCCATTTTTGCAATTCTACTATCAGTAATTTTAAATGTGCTATTGAAGAATATGTATTTGACTCTATTTTTAGAATTGTTATTGTTTATTTTCCCTATGTTATTTCCAAACATGATGAATTTTGTTCCATTTAATCCATTTAACTATTTGAACTTTTCTGACATATTGAATGGGCAGGCGCTCGATCTTGAAAACCCAGTCATCTTAACTAGCACAAATGGACTACTTTGCATCTGGATGAGTATTGTAGTAATGATAATCGCTGTAAAGTTATTCTTGACTACAGGAAAACTAAAAAGGGTATAGGGGGTGAGATTATGTGGTCGTATTTTAAGTTTGAATTTTTACAATTTATTAGAAATAAAAAAAATATTGCAATTTATGTCATTCTACTTTTCTTCTCGTGTAATTTTGCACTAAAAATAGCTCCAACATATAACCCGATTGAAAAAGTAGATGTAAGTGAAATTGAGGCGCGGTATTTAACGAGGGAAGCATTTCTAAATAATGTTGTGATTGGTGAAGGGACGCACCATTTATCGAGTTATGCAGCCGTAATATTTCCGAAATGGAATGAATATGAAGGAGCAAGATTAGACGCAATCAAAAAGCACAATCTGAAAGAGTATGCTGATGCTACATCTAAGTGGTATGCGTACTCTGATAAGTTGACTTTTCCCAATGAATGGGGTGTCCTATTTTACAATCCGGGTTACTATACGTTTGGTAATAATTATGCAACGAAGGACGGACACTATGCGTATTTATATTCTGCAAGTCGTTACGAAGGATATACAGAGGGAAAATCCAATTTATCTGTTAATGTTTTCGAAGAGAGGACAGCATTACAAACATTGCAACGCCTGCTAAACTCTTACCTGCCTCTAATTCTTATAGTTAGCTGCATATTCCTCACAGTGGATATCGTGTTGAAGGATCGACGGAATCCTACATTGTTACAAGGTTTGCCACTTTCAGATTGGAGAAAGTTAATTGTTAAAGGATTAGTTTCCTTATTAGGAAGTATCATAGCGATTATCCCACTGTCTGTAGGTCTATTGATAATTGGTGGTCGTAATGGGTTTGGTGATTTTGATTTACCTGTTCCAATTTATTCTTCTGGTAAGGATTCATTTTCAAATATTTTGATGGGGGAATATCTAGTTCAAAACATGCTATTCATTGTTTTTTGGTTATTGTTCATCATTTCATTGTTACTACTTGTAAGCGTGTTGTTAAAAAACGAGTTTGCAAATTTAGTGGTAGGATTCATGTTTGTTATTGCTGAATACATCTACTTTGATAGAGGGGTTGGTGCTGTTTGGAATTTTCAATGGTATCCAACGAGCTATGTTCAAGTAGGGCAAATAATTTCAGGGTATCGGAACTTTCTCTATGGCTCTGAAACACTCACTTTTAGAAGTGGAATCTTGGTAATGGGATTGTGTTCGTGTATTTTTCTGGTCTTCACTTTCTTGATCAGTAATCATAGAAAATTTAAGCTACTTTAATTTAACAGAGATGGAGTGAAGGTATGATTGAATTAAAAAATATTGCTGTTCAGTTTTCGGGGAGAGAGATTTTAAAAGACGTCTCTGTAATGTTCAATCCAGCCGAAATTATTGGTTTGGTAGCTCCCAATGGGACGGGGAAGTCTACGCTTATGAATGTCATTATGAATTACATCAATCCAAATAGTGGAAAAGTCATTTTAAATGATGAATTAGAATATACAAATAAAAAGAATGAAGTGAAAATGCATCAATTAGTATCCATGATGCCTGATCAAAGTGATTTATATAATCATATCTCCGGAAAAGAGCATCTAAAAATTTATTCCTCAATGTGGAATAGTAATCAAAAATTGATTGAAAGTACGATACAAGAACTAGGAATGGCGTCATATATAGATAAGAGTACAGGGACGTATTCTTTGGGAATGCGCCAAAGACTTTGTTTTGCGATGCAAATTGTTTCAGATACCCAAGTCATGTTAATGGACGAAGTTATGAATGGATTGGATCCTACACATGTCGAACTTATTTCGCAAATACTAGTTAAAAAGAAGTCCGAAGGGAAAACGGTTATTGTAGCTTCCCATTTATTAGATAATTTAGAGAAATATGCGGATCGTATTTTCTTTATGAAAAATGGAGAATTACTACTTGTTAATGCCATATCTCCAGGGTTTGAAGAAAGAGAAATCACAACAGTTCGAATATCAAAAATGACCGATAAGTTAAAAGAAGAAATTTCAAAGGAGTTTCCAGAAATAAACGTACGATCATTGTCAAATGGCGCTACTTTACTAGATGTCCGAGGATATAATTCAGGTGAATTAGGAAATATTTTAGAATTTCTTAAAGAGAATGAAATAACAGAGTTTAGTTTTGGGAAAATATCATTGAATGACTTGTATTCGATGTATTATCAAGAAGGATGAGGTTTAATTGAAAAACACCAGTATAGACACATTTTTGTTTTATACTTATAGGGTACCGGTAATATCAAATGCTAAACTGCATTTAGTTGAATTACTTGGATGAATGATTGTCGATATTGAGGTTGATAGAAAACTTGAATGCCATTTCCGCTTTGTGTTTTTTAGAATCAAAAATAAGTAACCTTGCAACCACTTAACGGATTCATTTTGGATAATTTTTATTCAAAATGAATTCTTTTTTATTAAGCTATTTAAATCACTGTGTAATTAACTTTATTCCAAAATTCCATTTTCTATTTGTACTTTTATTATGATTTACGAAACTATAGTTATCAATGGTATGTTTAAAGGCTAAATGAGCTTTTTTGAGCGATTTTACTTAATAGGGTAGGGAAGTGTTATGTTTTTAAAAATGAAGTGCTATATACACATGTAACAGGCCTTAAAAAAGACATAAGAATATTGAGAGATATTCAAACACAAAATAAAAACATGGAAATGAGATTTTATGTTTAATATCATGCTGGTACTTTTCCTTGTGTTACGCAACATATTTCTAAATGAAGATGGTGCTGTAAAATTTTGAAAAACCACGTGATGAAACAAAATTATTTGTTAGATCATAAGATGTTTGAGAAAAGGTGGATATTGGTAAACCCAATTTAATGGATTATTTACTGGCAAAGTGAAAGCGATCCATTAATCGTCAGTATTTAAAATGATACGCTGAATGAGTCAAATGGATAATTCAGTAGTTTAAACGGATTAATGAGTGAGTAAATACACAGTAACAATATGCCATTTCAAATAAAATTTCAAAATATCTCAATGTTTCAAGTATACTTTTGAAACGAAACGTAACTTCCTATAATGTATATTATGTTCGGGGCGTTTTGTTAGATGGAGTAAAAGTGAATTTCCATCACTCTACTCTATGTTTATAACTCGCATTTTTTACATCTTCTAGATCTATGTATTGTACGCTATATTCAATGACATCGTTTATATATACTTGATGTTGTTTTGCGAATTCTTTTAGAGCTTCTAAAAGATTTGCATCATATGTTGTCTTATACTGCACTCGATCTGTTGGTCGAGTTGCTTTATCATAGACAATTGTATTTTGATTTAATACTGCTTGGACACCTGTTTCCAATAAGTAATTGACATGTGTATCGTAATCATCAGCCATTACTTTTAGTTTTTCCAAAATCGCAGCACTTATATTCGTACGAAATTTAATCCGAGCTTCATCTGTTGCTTGAATCAATTTCCCATTTGATAATTTCCACATAAAAAACAACAACTCCTAGCTTATTTTTATTAAAAAGTGCCCTTTCCCCTAGTATACAAACGAATGTTCTTGTGTGCAATATCCATGTTCTTATTATTATCCGGCTATTTATCCAAAAAAATGGATGATGTTCTGTGTGGATAGTGTGTTTTTACACTAAATGAATATAAATTACTTCTGATTAATTCAAAAAATGCCCTTTTTACACACTCAGAACATTTGTTCTGTATAGTGAAAAAGAGCATAATTCAAAATGAAATTATTGCTGAAAAATAGATCTATTTCAAAAATACCGTATAGATATCATATATTACCGAGTATTTAATTTATTTGATATAAATCAAAAAAACGGCAGCTTTAGATTGCACAAAAGTTGCCGTTTTTAATGATTAGAGAGTTACCTTCTTTGC
Source organism: Viridibacillus sp. d25.2 (assembly GCF_055456015.2). Lineage (NCBI taxonomy): Bacteria > Bacillati > Bacillota > Bacilli > Caryophanales > Caryophanaceae > Viridibacillus > Viridibacillus sp. d25.2. The sequence goes on from NZ_CM196652.1 coordinate 2,488,256, forward strand.
CTTTATGATTAGAAAAGATGGTCGACGATGTTCTTTTTGCAAGCTTGGCAATTGGTTAATTGCTTCCTTAGTAGGTAATGGCTCAATTACTTTTTCTATTTGTAATTGATTTGAGATGAGTGTATTAAAGATGGACGAAAATGTTCGATGATATTTGATAACACCATCAATATACCAATGCTGCTTTCTTTGCCCTTCTTCCTGGTATTTGTCTATAGCATAATGTAAAAGTCGTCCTTTATCATCACTAATCCAGTTATTCATATCACTTCTTGATGTAACAATTGGATGTTCCATTGAAAAAATAAAAGAACCGTTTTCACATAACGCCTTTGAAATTTTGGATATAATCCCTTCGAAGTCCTCCATATAGTGAATTGCGAGTGAACTATTTACGATATCAAAGCCTGAAGGTGCAAGTTTGATATCCTCTAGCGCCACATTTATATATTGAATAGATCTATGTGGATTCTTATTACGTGCCATTGAAATCATATTAAAAGAGATGTCGATTCCTGTTACATGTGTTGAACCTTGTTGTATACAGTAGCTAGCAAAGTCCCCCATGCCACACCCGATGTCAAGAATTTTTGTGTTCTTTAGTTCAGGTAAAAGAGCCTTCAAAGCTGGTTGTTCTAGTAAGGTATTGTAATTATTACTAGATTGCCGAAGCTCCTTATAGCCTTTAAAAAAGTCAGGATGATCATAGATATTTTGTTTCATTACATACCTCCAAATTTTGAGGCATAACGTTATGCTATTTGTGCGCACCTTTATTTTCACATATAAGACAAAAAAGAAATAGACTTATATTTAATATTTTGGTAATATGTAGATAGAGGCATATCTAAAATATGAAGGTATAATATACATATGAAACCATCTAATCGATCAAGGAGATTAGATGGTTTCTTTTTATTTAAAATTATTGGTACTATTTCGTTCTCTCTGTTTTCTAACAAACAATAATGACCACGCTACATATATGTAGTATTTGGGTAGAAAAATTATTTTATAAGTTCTACCACAAGGTTTATCTGATAACGAGTGTTTAAATTATATTTCCCTATACTTTAAAGGGAAAACTCTTACTGAGATAGAATATTAAGATAAGGCTTAATTTGGAGGTGAATGTATGTTTGTCGTAAATGTTGAAGGTGCAATTTACAAAAATGAAAAATGGCTTTTAATAAGGCGTAGCAAAAAGGAAGAACATGCTGGGGGGGAACTGTCGCTAGTTGGTGGTAAGGTTGAAGTAGATGGAACATCATCTGATATATTAGAAGCAACACTAAAAAGAGAGATATTTGAGGAAGTTGGTATTGAGGTTTCAAACCTTAGATATGTGAATAGTTCTTTTTTTGTTACTGATTCAGGATTAAATGTAGTAGACATTGTTTTTCAGTGCGAACACCATTCAGGAGAAGCATTTGCCAAGTGTTCTGACGAAGTTGATGATGTATTTTGGATGTCGACAAAGGAAATACTACATAATTTAGAAATACCTATATATCTCAAGGAGAACATAAAATTGGCTAGTAAGTTAATGTATTGATTGCAACTGTTGGTTTAGAATAAAGTTTGATTATAAATCACTCTAAATCCTTGATTTTACTGCATATAAAAAGCAATCGTTTTGAATAAAGATTGATTAAAACGATTGCTTTCTATTATTTTTAAGAACTGTTTTTTATAAAAAAGATTGATTATTTTAAATCTCCTTATTCCACTAAAGCACCCCGTTAGTTTAATAAGTAATAGTTACATACAAATTTTTTAAGAACTAATTTTTCATTTAGTAATCTCTATATTGGTTATTCTAAATTAGGATTTCTACGATTTATAAAAAGACCAATAGATTTACAAAAAACTTACTTTACCAGGTAAGTAATAATTTCTCCGTTAGTCATTTTGAGATATTCTGGTAAATCTTTACGATTTGACACAAGACCGAAATAATAAGTAAGTTCTTTGTCTTGATAAGGCGTATATTGAATATTTACTTTTTCAGTTGTTAGTTTAATAGCTAATTCTTTAAAGAATTCACATTCATTTATCATATTTACCGCACCTAAATGAAATATTCCACTCAATTCATTTATTAAAATGAAACGCATTTGACGGGCTAGCTGTTGATCTAACAAAAAATTACATTCTAAATTACTATAAGCTTGTATAGGTGCAGCTGTTTCAATATTCTTCTTAATAGTATTAAATCGAGGTGAATTCTTTCCCCAAATACCTGGAATTCTAACTATATTAGCACGATTCCCCAGTAATTCTGTTAGCATTTTTTCACAATTAATTTTATATTGACCATAATCAGATTTAGAAATTGGTTCATCCAATTCACTATGGTGCCTTGATAAATCTCCATCGAAGACGTTTGTAGTTGAGAAAAAGTAAAGTACAATATCTCTGTTTATTAATTCTTCAGCTAGATGACGGTGGAATTTTAATTGATCGTCAAAATCACCCTTTAAACTCGAAACAATGATATCAGGTTGGAGAAGATTAATTATTTCACGTAATTTCCCCTCATCCTGAATGCTTATTTGAAATTGTTTATCGTCTGCAAGATTCGTTACTGATGTAAAATAAGTTCCATATACATCAAAATCACTTATACATTCATTAACTATTGCTTTCCCAACCAATCCACTAGCCCCTAAAATCAATATTTTCTTCAAGATACAACCTCCTCTAAAATGTCAATTTACCAACTGCTTGTTCTGTTTTTTCTCTCCTACCCCAAACCAAATATTTTCTAAGCAATTTATTACAAAACTTCTTCATTCCCACCCACCGCAATTTTGGAATTATATCTCTTTAAGGATAATTAGTATTCTTAACAATATATTCTTGGCTGTGATAACAAATCCCTTCTTGAGCTAAACGTTAGTAATAGGTAAGCATTTGAAGTTATCTCCAGCTTTTCCCCTACTCCACACGGAACGTGCCAGTTTCCAAGCATACCGCGTTCCATCTAGCGATGGTATTATTAATTATAAGTTTCAAGTTACTCTTGTTGATTTGGGTTATTTGATTATTTCTAGCTCACATTTTTCTCGATATTTATTGATTTTTTCTAACATCGATTCAGTGATGCCCAAAGTTTTTATGAGTGTATTCGCCTTAATTTTGTCGGTCATATGGATTAATTCATGTATCTCTCTTTGGAGAATACGTAGATTATTGAATTTGTCGCTTCCACCAAGATACTTAGGTATATAATGGTGACAGTAGACATTTTGTGCTTGTAGGAACATGCCAGTTATTTCACATTTTCCTTTTTTCATACTGTATCTACTAATCCGATTATCCATATATTCGACACTCCGTGTCGATATTTTTGATTCCATTAACAATACTATTTCCTGTCTTATATCTTTACTCAACCGTGTGGATATTTGCACTCGACCTTCTTCGGTAAATGGGGTTATACTTTGAGTAAAGCCAATCACATTTTTAGTTTTGATGATTCCGAGAGGAAAGAGGTATATCCCGGCGATTTTATAAGTTTTAGAGCCTAAGCCATAGAACTTTTTATACACAGGTGGAGGATTGTTAGGATGTTCATATTTACCAACGGGTTTAAGACGATTGTACATAGATGCACCTATTTCATAGGCAAGTCGTGAGAACGCTAAGTTGACGTGAGTAGCTCTGCTAAAATAATTGTGTAACCCTAAGACAAAACTATTAAAGCGCATAGCATTTTGAGTAGTTGGCGATGTTCGGAGTATTTCTATTCGTTTCTTTGCATCCGCCTTAATTTTCTGCATCTTTTCAGCTTTGACAAACGTATGTGCAACTCGCTTTATTCCTTTACGATTGGCACGTATTGTGAAACCAAGAAACGCAGACTCATTCTTGCGCAGATTAATAATCTTCGATTTTTCTGGTGAAATATCAAGTTTTAAACGTTCTTTTAAAAATAATTTAACTGCATGATACCACTTTTCGGCAGTTTTCCAGTCTCGACAGATGATTTTAAAGTCATCAGCATACCTAACTATGTAGCCTTCTTTTAAGTGAGTTCGATTCTTTGCAAGAAGTTGACCTCTAGTTTTAAGTGATTTATGGAGGGGAAATAGTTCCCATTGGTCCGCAATCCACTGGTCCAATTCATTTAGTACAATATTAGACAATAACGGTGAAAGTAGGCCACCTTGTGGAGAACCCTTTGTCGGAATACCTTCTCCATCCACTTCAGCCTTTAGCATTTTGGATATACAGGCAAGGACCTGTCTATCCCGAATACCTAAATTCCATAACTGCTTAATAAGCAAGGTATGATTGATATTATCAAAGAACCCTTTTATATCCACATCTACAACGTAGTGGAGTTTCGACCGATTAACTAGAAATTGAATTCTTGCCATCGCATGATGAGTAGACCGTAAAGGTCTAAACCCATAGCTATGATTATAGAAATGAGCCTCTGCAATAGGCTCTAACACTTGTTTAAAGCACAGTTGTATGATTCTATCCAGAATGCATGGAATACCTAATGGTCGCATCTTGCCATTATCTTTTTCGATTAGTTTACGTCTGACTTTCTTTGGACGATAATTTTTCAGCTTACTTTGTATTTCTTCTACTAAATCGTTCTCTGATCGTTTCTCTATGTCTACAATAGTTTTACCATCTGTTCCAGGGGTCTTCGACCCTTTATTTGACTTGATTGTTCGATACGCTAATAAAATATTGTTCCTCGACGTGATGATGTCGTATAGCAGATGGAATGATTCTTTATTTTTGGCTCGTTGATGTAAGTCTGTAAAGGTGTCTGTCATCCCGTAATAATCCCAATATCGTAGAGCTTGCACTGTGGCATCATTCCTCTTTGAAGTGATGTTCCCACGTTCTTACCCGACCGGTGCAATGCACAGTTGAAAAATAATTATTACTTATCGCTAGACTTGGGGCTGTTCCTCCAACTCCATTACAGAGGTCTCACTGGTCGTACCCCTACCCTCATAAGGACAAATGCATTTCGCCATATCGCTTATAGCAACCGTTTCGGGTGACAGCCCTTGAGACAACGTTCCTTATTTTCCAAGTCCCTTATAACCTAGCTATATTTCTTCTAAACTTAGGTGCTTCCTGTAAGCCTGTGAGCTGGATACCGCCATTGTTCGGTATAACGTGTTTCATAGAAGCAATTTTTACTCCACGTCACTCACTCCATCGTTGGATGGTACACAAGTTTCCTTATGCTCTAACTTTAGACCCGTACATCCGGAAGTTCGTCTGTTCTTTTCCACAAGAAAATTCTCACCATATTTAGTTTTTCAGCCATCCGGCATATCCATTGGCATACCTTTTCCGTGAGGAGTGGCTTCAGCCTTTGTTCTGCCGACTTCACCTGAGCTTCAGACCCCATAATCTGTCCCTTATGACGCATGCAGGAATCTTAATGGGATAGTTTCAAAATACATGGTTTTATCATTTCTATCCTCAGTTATAAAGTTAGGATTCCCCAAGGAATCCTTTGTTTTTTCACACATTAGTGCTTATAACAAAACTTGTCGCGCTGCTCCGTTAGTTTAAGTACATTTCTTCACAATCTTTATAGTGATATTAACATACATATCCAACAAAAAAATCATCTCACCTCTAAAAATCTATAGAACTTCAAAGGAGTAAAACGGTGCAACTTTTTTACAAACAGTATAACTTTATTTAAAACGGTACGACTTTATTTCAAATCTACAACAACAGTTATTAGGTGAAAATTTTAAAGCTTCTAAAAAAGTGGGCTTGAATTGCACACTAACCTTGTTGATTTTCAATTAAAAATGCCCTTTTTACATTCAAAGAACATTTGTTCTGGAAATGTTCTTTGGGCATAATTAGAACTAATTCACATCACTAAGAAAATATCTAAAGATTGGTCATCGAATGAAAAATGAGAATAGATAGAACGATTTGAGCGTAGTCCTCAACTATGATGTGTGGTTTTGAAATCTTGTTTTATATTATAAACTTGAAATAAAAACAAATAGTAAGAGCATGTTTTGAAAAAAGTAATCAAAACATGCTCTTATTTATGTAATCGAATAACTTCTTTATAAAGATGTTTTCTCATTTTGCCTTGCATTATTCAATTAAGGCCCAAGTAAGTCCAATAAGTGTTTATTTATCACAGTTTTTAAATTCAGGAGTTTCCATTAATCTTTGAAAAAAGGCATTTTTGGCTTCCCTGTATTCGTCCATTTCTTTCCCTTCGTACTTCCTTTTTACCTCATCATATTCTTTACGAAATTTATTATTTAGTAATAAGACATCTCGAAATTTCCAAAAGAAATCAAACTCAGAATCAATGACAGTTAATTGCACTCCTAAAGGAGGAATAGTGGAATCATTTTTAAACGCCCTAAACGAGTCAGTTTTAACACTACCGTCATTAACTTCATATAAACTTGAGAGTTCTTGTACGGCTTTAGGGAATTGTTCAAGAACAACACGTACTTGTATATCTAAATCTCCCTTAGTAATGCAATTAGGAATAGCTGTACTACCAACATGCTGAACATCTGCTTCTGGCAGTAGTTTTTTTATTGTATTTTTTTGCGCTAAGAAAGTTTTCTCAGCATTTACATAAAACAGTTTGTTATCAAAGAAATTAACATGCTCCATATAAATCTCCCTTCAAAAATATAATTTTTAGTAATTATCCATTTTATTGAACTAAATCTTTCTCGAAAATTTTAAGACCAATTCTTCAGAGCTGATTTTTATCGAACTTTGTTATAAATTATCAAACATTATTTTATTTCAAATCCGCATGAAGCCTACCTAGTAGTTTCTTGAAGTTCAATGTTAACCACTTTTTCAGTATCGGTAATATATTTTATTCTTACATAAACACCAAATTCTTTGTTACCTTCTTTCAACCACAACTTAAATTTTTCAATAGTTGCTTCCTCTTTAGATTCGATCCCTTCATGTAGGTAGTCAATAATATTAGCATTGGGATACTTTGATTGTGTTACTTTTAGAGCAAGTTTGCCCCACTTTCCATATGCTTGAATTTCATGTTGTGCATGAGTAATAGTTGGGGTATGTATTAATGCTGAACTTACTGTAATAATAAGTCCAAGTGCAATAAATGTATTTCGCAACATTGATCTCATCTCCTCTTCTATAGGATGAGTAATTTACAGAAAAACATTCTTTACCGAGTACGCCTTTATTGAAAAACCCCACTATAACCCTCATTCATTTTGCTATTGCCGTGAAAAATAATCTAGGAAATTTAAAAATAATATGATTGTTTTGTTGTACTGGATAGGAAGCTTTCACTTGTTCATAGATCGTTTCTTCAAATAAAGGTTGAAGATCGGTAGGTAAAGCTTCTAGATAAGGGCGTAAGCGCGTCCCTTTGCTCCATTCAATGATATCTTGGTGACTATGCATTGTATGAAAGTACGTTGTTTGCCATATTGAAAATGCTGACGAATTGGCTGAAAGAAGATCGTAATATTCCTCTGACGAAAGTGCATTTTCTTCACCTAGGCTTGAGAAATCAAGATGCCATCTTGGTTGTTGGCTCACTTCTTTAATAATTTGTCTAAAAGGTTCTTTGTCGCTAATAGGCATTTGAACAGCCAACAACCCACCCGGAATTAATAATTGTATCAAGTTTGGTAAAAGTTTATCATGATTTGAAATCCATTGAATACATGCATTAGAGAAAACGATGTCAAAGTCATTTCCTAAAGGAGATAAATCCCCACTTGCATCGAATGTTTGAAAATTAATGGTCGGGTTGATTTGTTTAGCTTTCGTTACCATATGTTCTGAGCTATCAATTCCAAGTACGTAAGCCTCAGGGTAGCGTTCTGCTAAAATTTTGGTACTATTTCCCGGACCACACCCTACGTCTAGTATACGTTTTGGCTTGTTTGTATGAATACGATTTAGTAAATCTTTTGCAGGTTGTGTACGTTCATTTTCATACTTTAAATACTGTTGTGAATTCCAGTCTGCCATGAAATCTACTCCTATAAGTTCATAAATTTACTGTCAAGTATACGACTTCATTTAATTATATATGAATTGGTAATTAAAAGCAGTTTTTGCTTAGCTCATTAAAGAAAATCAAAAATCAGAAAGCCACTCTCACCTTTAATAGATGAAAGCGGCTTTAATTTATATAGACGCCCATAACATGAATTTTCACGTTATAGACGGGAATCCTTGCAATTAAACCAATCTCTCAGTAGAAAATCAATATTCGCCTAAAATTTTGACGGCTTTTTCTGTAATTGACGTGTCAATTGCTTTGTTGAAGTCGAATTCCCCTTGTGTTGCTCCGTTTGCTTTGTACATATCGTATTGTGCATGAATGTCATCGATACGCATTTTACCATCTGGATCAAGACCAGTTACAAATACTTTCTCCCATAACTTCGCATCTTTTAATGCTGTATGTTTTGTCATGATGTCGATAATTTGGTCTTTACCTTCACCTTTGATAAACGCATCATTATAGTCTCGAACACCTTTTAAATATGCAAGCATGAAGCGTAGTGAAGCATCTTGTTCTTTACTCATAAATTTAGGAGATGCTAATACTAGGGCAATTTGTGAATCTGGCGCATAGTCTGTTGTATCCCCAAAGCGTGTTAGTATACCTTTCTCGATGCCTTGGGCGATTAATGGTTCAATACTAAGCGCAGCATCAATTGAACCGTTTTCGAGGGCTCCAAGCATGCTACCGAAGTCATTCATTAGTGTGAATTTTACATCCTTATCAGTTAACCCTGCATGTTCAAGCATTCTTTGATAGATGTATCCATCAATAGCGTTTTTTGCAGAGACAGCAATCTTTTTACCTTTAAAATCTGAGTAATCTTTAATCTTATCCTTCATATGATTACCGATAACAAATGAGAAATAGGATTTTCCAGATACGTTATGCCCTTTATCTGCAATAATTTTAACGTCGATACCCTGTGCAATTGCATTAAAGAAAGAGGCTGTTGATATTCCTCCTGCAATATCTACTTCACCCGCTGCAAGTGCAGGTAACATGTCATCACTATTTGCAAATTGAGCAAATTCTATTTCAATATTATAATCCTCGAAGTAGCCTTTCTCTTTTGCGATATAAAAACCTGCTCCTGATGCCGCTCCGTCTTCAGCAATAACTACTTTCGTCTTTTTACTTAATGGCGCTAAATCTCCAGACGGGTTATCTTTACTAACTTCATTTTTGTCTTTTGTTCCTGAAGTTTCCTTACTTCCTGTTTCTTTATCTGAACACCCAGCAATGAACATTGCAAGGATAAGAAAGGGTATAAATAAGCCTAACTTTAACCACTTTCGCATATCTTGCCCCCTTTTACTAATTACTTTCTTGATTTTTGAACTTCTTCTTGCAGATGCTTCCAAATGTCTAAAAAATGTCCTGCTGTACGATTATTCGCTCTAATTTGTTCTATATTTCTCGGCCTTGGCAAATCATTTTGAATCTCTTTTATGATTCTCCCAGGTTGTGAGCTCATTAATAGTATTCGATCGCTCAGTAGCAATGCTTCATCAATACTATGCGTAATAAATAGCACTGTTTTCTTTGTTTCTTCCCAAATAGACAATAGCTCTTCTTGCAGTATAAATTTGTTTTGTTCATCAAGTGCAGCAAATGGTTCATCCATAAGTAAAATTTCTGGATCATTAGCAAAAGCACGTGCAATACTTACACGTTGTTTCATTCCTCCAGAGAGTTCTTTTGGATATAGCGTTGAAAACTTTTCTAGACCGACTTTTTCCAAATAGTAAGATGTACGCTCTTCTATCAATTCAGCTGGCAAATGTCTCATTTTTAGACCAAATGCAACGTTCTCTTCAACGGTTAGCCAAGGAATAACTCCTCGTTCTTGAAAAACCATCGATTGGAGAGGTCGATTTTCTTCTCCCTCGGCAATATTAAAATCACCTACACTCGTTGTTTCGAGTCCAGCTAAAATACGTAGTAATGTTGTTTTCCCGCAGCCACTCGGACCAACAAGACAAACAAATTCACCTTCTGAAATATTGAGAGAAATATGATCCAAAGCAGTGACACTACTATTTTTTTTGTAGAATACTTTCGTCATATCTTGAATTGAAATTTTAGTGTTGTCTTCCACTGCTTCACCTCCAAGATAAAATCTTCTTCTGTAGCGCCCTTAGTAAAAGTGAAAACAAGTAGCCGAAAAATGAAATGAGTATAAGCCCAACGAACATCTCTTTTAGCATAAAGGCTTTATAAGAGGTCCATATTAGATAACCTATACCTGATGTTGCTCCCATCATTTCAGCTGCAACAATCGTTAAGAGCGCAATTGCCTGCCCCATTTGAATACCTTCCATCATTACCGGCAATGCCCCTGGGAAAGCGATTTTCAGGAAAAAATCCTTAGAACTGGCTCCGTAATTTTTGGCGACATCTAAATAGATGGAGTCGATATTAATGACCCCTGCCGTTGTATTGATGACGACTGGGAAAAAGACGCTACCAGCAATCGTCACAACTTTAGAGAAGTCCCCGATTCCAAATAAAATAATGATAATCGGTAACAAAGCGAGAGTAGGTATAGGCATGAGTGCCATCACAATCGGTGAGATGAAGTGTCTAATTGGCGAATACAGACCCATTAATAGTCCAATGGCAACGCCTGGAATAACCCCTAGTAAAAAACCTGCAAGAATTCGATAAAGGGAAATGCCAATATGGTTAAATAATTCACCACTCATTGCCAAAGAATAGAATGTATTTACGATTTCAGATGGCGGTGGGAAGAAACGTGCATCAAGCAAATTGGTTTGGGATAAGAACTCCCATAACAGCAAGAGAAAAATAGGTGAAGCGATTGTAAGCATCTGCTTCATACGTTCTTTCAATTGTCTCTTCTTCCATTCCTGTTGTTCAACTTCGACAGGATTGTGGTTTTTAGTCATTTTATCGTCCCTCATTCTTCACCACCTCTTCATACAAATGATATGTACTTTGCCCTCAAAGTGTGTCAGCAGCCTATTAAAAATGGTTAAGCATTCAGTGGCTAAAACCTCAATTATTAGGAAATGAGGAAATATCCTTTTAAACATAAAAAACCCGGAAATAATTTTCCGGGCTAGACAGCACTTATACCTTCATGATTGTTATAACTGAGACTGACGTGATTTCGCTGCAGTTCTCAAGAGTTTGTTATGGAGAGTTACCTCCGTTTGTCCATTCACTTGAGATTTTTGACGCTTATCCCTTGTCCAGTTGTGGTGGATTTGTTGAGATTTTGGATCTAAGTGTTCCGGCCTACTCATCGTGTTCCGCCTCCTAGTCATGTTGGATTTATAAGTGAAATCGTAAATAGTATAGCTTGCTTATGTATTATTATACTGAGTGTATATTGGAAACTTTATCCATTGCGCATTATTGAATACATAAAATCCCTTAAGCTTAAGTGATATAGCTTATCCTATAGTACTATGGCAATTAGGTTTAGCATTCCCTCAATCGGTTTATTTAGTGAGGCATTTTTTAAGTAAAAGAACTGTTATTTAAATAGACTAGCAATCAAACAAAACTATTAATTATTAATACATTTGAATCAGCTCAAGTACGAGCTGTTTATGTGAGGTGTAGTTTGCTATTAAAACTGATATTTATGTAAATATATATAACCTTACGAATCAAAAACACTTATTATATTCGATGAAACATGGAAAACTCTATATTTATAGTAATTTATTAAAGGTTTCCGACATATATATTATGTATCGAGGAGGGATAATATTCGGGGGGAATTTGTTTTTAGTTGGAAAAAATTTGTGTTTGGTTGGCGAATATTCATATTGATTCTGAGTTTTGTATTATTCATGTTTAATGTAATTAGTTTCGTGGTTTTCTCTATTGGCTTTGGAAGCATCCTGATGACTATGACTTTAGCTAGTGATTTATTTAAAAGAACTCGCAATAGTGAAAGTAAAACAATTTAATTTGTGGATGTTCAAAAGGAACGGATAGTTTGTCTTTAAAAAATGCCGAACAGGTGAAAAATAATAAACTAATCAATTCAGTAAAGGATGCTAATAAACGATTAAATAATTGTGGAGCAAGTTCTTACAAACAATGGGGTTTTGAATAGGGTATTATGGATAAACTTGATTTTGGTGATGAATCTATGTAAGGAATTAGTGTTTCATTAAAAAAGACAAAGATACATTTTTATTTACTCGTTATAATGGAGAAGATGATGTATTGGGTGATAGTCTCATTCTCTAGTACTTGTTTATTCAAACGCTCAATCCCGCCAATTGAATAGTTTTCCATGATGTTTTCTACCTTTCGCTATTTTATATGGGTATTCTATATAAGTAGCGAATACCCAATATATTTTTTCATTTTCCTCTTTCCGAGCGTCTTAACATTAGTTTTGCCCGCTACCCTCGATAAACCCTTTTACAATATGAATGGCTGACCATTCACCTCCGGATGTTTCAACAATCGGATAAGCTCTTGGGAATAGCTGAGTTGTTATTTCTTCAACTGACAATCCATTCTTATGTAAGCCTATAATTTTCGATTGTAATTCTTCTAAATGCTCAATCTTGTTTTCTATTTGTTTTCGTCCATTTTCTATATGACCAGCGTGGCAGCAATATATATCTTTAAAATCACAGGTTAATAATTTCCGCAATGACTGCAATGTATCGACGATATTTTCTTCTGCTAAAATCACTTTTGTTTTTGCGTGAATAAATAAATCACCTGTAAACATTGCACCAGTCTCCTTGTTCAAGAATGATAAATGATCTTGAGTATGACCAGGTGTAGCAATTACATCCCAAGTTGCATTCCTTGACTGAAACTTCTCTCCGATTGGTTGTGCATGAAACGGTTCACTTTGACCCCAAAAGAACTGACGATATTTTGGATAAATATATTCTTTACTACAGCGCTCAACGGAGTCTTTATGAATATAAAAAGGGATATCACGCTGTTCTTTTATCCAAGCCGCACAGCCAATATGATCCTCATGGAAATGCGTAATCATCACTTGCTCAAAATCAGCTTGTTCGAAAAAAGAACGAAATGAAGGAAACAAAGATTGTGCGCCTGTATCAATCAATACTCCGTCTACTGCAAAACTAAACACATTCATTTTCACCGGTCCAAGTGCAATTGTGCTATTCGCCAGTTGTACATCATTATGTTTTGAAACATCTATTGATTGTTCTAGTTTCACCATCATATTCTCTCCTTTATGTGCTATCCCTTATATTTTATCAGAAAATTAAAACTACAAATACACAAATGGATTTATCTATTTAAGAAAAATGAAAAAGCAGGGTGGCTACCCTGCTTCATTAAAATTCAATTGCTCAAATATTATTTTTTCCCGCCGACTTTAAATGCTTTTAGCTCTTTTTCAAATGTTGCTTGATTTAATAGAAGCTGCATTCCCTTTGATTCATCTATTGCTAGTTGCATATGCTTTTTATAATTTTCTAGATTTTTCAATTGCAGTGCTATTTCTGCTTCTACAGCATGTTTCATCCATGCTTGCTCAAAACTATTAGAGCGTGCTTTCTTATAATTTTTTTGTAAAACCTCAGCAAGTGCTAAATGGTAGCTTCTAGAGGGTTCTCTTTTAATTTCCTTAGCAAATTTAATCGCATTTTCATATTGCCCAAGTCGATAACTACGTAAAAATTCAAAGCTGTTACGAAGATCTGGTTGCTTATATTTCGCTATGATACGATCTATCTCTTTCATTTCATCCTCTAGCGTGCCTTCTTTTACTGCAAGAACATGTGCGAAAAGTGGATTTCTACGTTGATTACGCATTGCTCGTTCAATTTTCTTCGCATCTTTAGATAAGTACATAACCAGTACATTATTATAAATCACGGCAGCCACAGCAACTATAAAGACGACAACTATGACCCATGTAGGAGCATTAAACCAAGCAAGTACGAAACCGATTATCGCTAAAAACAAATACAGTAAAACTAATCTTAAATAATACAAACTCGTCACCTCGAGCTTATTGTACATTAATTTTAAAAATAAAGCTTTTGATATATACACAAAATCACTTAAAAAAAGACGTAGAGTATTATACTCTACGTCTGACTTTTAAACGATTGGCACCCAAACTTCTATATCATGTACATCTTGTCCGATATATTTTTCAAAACTCATAGATGGACGATGTGTAACTTCCTGATTGCTGAATAATTCTCGGAATGTCTCTTGAATATGAACGATTCCACCGTCAACTGTACCGACTAAGTAACGACCTTCTGGAATTTTTACCGTTACTGCTGTAATCTCATCAGGTAAAAGATGATCGTCAATACCTGCAACATAATCTAAGCCGTCCTCATTCATTTGAATACAAACACCATACGACACATCCTGCGATACGTTATATCCTTCAAGGACATTCGCAAGTTCCTCCCATTTATCAGGAATATCTGACGTTTTACCATGATGAATACTCAAACCTTTCACAACAAGTCCATCAATTTCCTCAATACGTGTTTGCATTCAAAACACCCCTTCTATGCTTTTTTTAGTTGCTTTTCGTAACATCCAATCCAATCTGCTACTGTCATTTTACTAACAAGCTCAGCAATTAATGCATACGGTATCTTTTTAGCATTCGAAAACCTTATGCAACTTTTGCCAATATTGAGCTTAGTAGTCATATGTTTCGGATATTCTGCGACAAACCATTCTAGTAAATCTGGTTTTGCATAAATACCCATATGATACAATGCAATATGATTTTTTTGAGCAGCCACGCCTATGAATGGTAATGGCTCTTCAGGACTGCAGTGATAGCCATTAGGATATATTGACTTCGGTACTACGAAGTTCGGCATTGTATACTGTATTACTGCTTCAAAGCCTGGTGGTAAATTTTCTTGTACCGTTTCGAATAGTTTTCGAAACGCATCACGCCTGTTTTCATCAACTTGTTCAATATAATCTGATATTTCCAACAACAGCCCTCCTTTTCCAATTATTATACGCAATAAAATTGAAAATACAAACAACTTTTTACTTTTCATTGGATATTGGATTTATAGAAAAAAATATCTTGATTCAATTAAAATGCCCAATGTTGATAAACTATAACTGTAAAATTAATTTTATATCGGTTTTCATGGTGTTTATGTCTGGTTAAAATAGATTTTCAATGTATTTATAAATAGATTTATCTTTCAATTCATATAGGTTAGCGTTATTTTCACTACCTTCATAATTAAAAACAGACAAGATGTGATAATCGTCAATTCGTAATCCGAATTTTCTTTCTCCAGCTATCCATACCGTTATCCAGTAAGATTCATCTATTTTACTAGCACTTTCTTTTACTTGTTTTAATTTCGCTTCGGATATAGTATCTACAAATACTTTAATCTCATGTTCTTTAGAAAAGAGTATTTGCTTACTATCTGACCCTCTAATTAGCTCAATCTGGCTTATAGCTCCAATATCTGCTTCTTTCCAAAATTCATTTTTGAAGGTATCTTTACCTATTCCACTAAAGAAGATATAACAAAAAACGAATCCAATAATTAAAATTAAAGAAATAACAAAAATGTTCTTATTTACTTTCATCAAATCCCCCCATCTCATCACTTTATTCCAACTTTTAAGTATTTATAAATTTTTTATGTCATTTGTGAAAATTAAATTATACGAGACAATAACGAATGCTCGTTTAATATGAGAAAGGTGATAAAAAATGGTAATATAAATCGAAAGTTAGAAGAATTGATCTGAAAAGGAAGCTAATTATAAAAAAAATAAATTATATTTGGGGCTCTTTGCTAACCTATTCTCTGCTATTATACTGCTCATCGGAGTTGGGGTAGTCTGTCTATTAGTATTAGCTTTAATAATTACACCCATGGAATAATCGAATTTTACTAGACTGATTGTTTAATCATATAAAGATAAATGATTTATTTTACATATTTCCTAAAAAATGAAACGAAAATAAGTTTACACTCGTCTTAGGGGAAATGGAAGGAAGTGAACTCATGAATTCTAGGCATCATTTCTATGGAGCGAGTGACGAATTTTATCAAAATGTATGGCTTGAACAATTAATGGATGATTACGGGGAAAGTTTAACGAAACTAGCTTTTAGCTATGTCAAAGATTGGGGTAAGGCGCAAGAAGTAGTTCAAGATGTATTCGTTACTTGTTTTGACACTTACGAAAAACGTGATGAAATTCAATCTTATAAAGCATGGATTTATCGAATAACTATTAATCGATCAAAAGATTCCCTTCGTACATCATGGTTTAAAAGAGTTATTGTTCAAAGTTTGCTATTTACTTATTTAAAATCAGATAATCTTTCTCCTGAAAATCAATTGATACAAAATGAGAAAGAAGGAGCTCTAGCTAATGTCGTTTTGTCCTTACCCATTAAATATAGAGAAGTTATACTATTTTATTACTATGAAGATATGTCAGTTAAGGATATTAGTGACCTACTAAAAGTTAACGAAAATACAATAAAAACAAGACTTAAAAGAGCGCGTCACTTATTGAAAAATGAGTTAGAAGGATGTGATCTCAATGGATGAACAATTAAAGAAAATACGCACTTCATTTAACAAAACAGTATATAAAAACGCTAGCTTTACAGAAGTTGATAGAGCAGCAATTCGCCAACGTCTTCAAAATAAAAAGAAGAAAAGATACTGGATACCTAATGTCGTGATAGTACTATTCTTTATATCTTTTGCATATGGTATATATTTCTTTTTTACATTAGATCAAGATGAACCGAATCCTCAATTTGCTACACAAAACCAGTCCAATCCCGACTTATATATAGCAAGAAAAAGGGATTTAATTAATACGATTTTTACTGATCCAGTTAATCCAGGCAATACATTAATATTTACAGAAAACGAACTGTCAATTATTACTGACCCTTCAGTAAATGCCATTAAACCTGATGTGGATCCTTCAGAACTCAAAAATAATGCGAAAACTGAAGTGATATATAAAAACATTAAAATTAAAACATCAGGTGACAAATATTATATTACTGGTGATAATGCTTTCTCATTAGAATTAAAAAAAGTAGGTCAGCGTATTATTGCTGATCCAGAAGGAAACGAATATAGTACATCTAGACCTTTAGATTGAATGAAACCCCGTTCTCTCAGTAATAAAACCGAGAGAATCGGGTTTAATTTTTAATTATTTATTCTCTATGAACGTTACTATAAGATTCAATAAACGCTTGAATCATGCTATCTCCTTTAGGTGTACCAATGGATTCGGGGTGAAATTGCAAACCAAAGACTGGATATGTTTTGTGTTGAATGGCCATTATCTCGTTATCATCAGCTGCTGTTGCAGTTACTCTAAAGGCTTCTGGTAACGTTCTAGGCTCGATTACTAGTGAATGATACCTCATAACAGAGAGCGGGCCTTGAATGGCTGAGAATAAGCCTTCTTGCCCGTAATTAACTAAAGATAATTTACCATGCATGATATTTTGCGCCTGCACTATATTTGCACCAAAGGCTTTTGCAATAGATTGATGACCTAGGCAAATACCAAGAATAGGAAACTCTTTATAAAGCTCTTGCACAATTTGTACAGAAATCCCCGCTTCAGATGGTGTACCAGGTCCTGGTGAAATGATAATAGCCTCTGGTTGCATATGAAGTATATCGTCTATAGTCAGTGCATCATTTCGCACGACTTGAACTTCTTTCCCTAATGCGCTCACTTGTTGATATAAATTGTATGTGAATGAGTCATAGTTATCGATTAGTAGGATCATTTTCGCACCTCCAAAAGCGCTTTTGCTTTATTTAGCGTTTCCACGTATTCACTTTCCGCAATTGAGTTATAGACGATGCCAGCCCCAGCCTGCACATGTGCTCGACCATTTCGAACAACCATTGTACGAATAGCTAATGCCATATCCATATCACCTGAAACTGAGATATAGCCTACTGCACCCGCATATACGCCCCGTTTCGTCGTTTCTAACTCATTTATAATTTGCATTGCACGAATTTTTGGTGCCCCAGACACAGTACCAGCTGGTAAACAGGTCGCTAATACATCCAATACATGAATATCATCTTTTAACTCGCCAGTGACTTCTGAAACGATATGCATGACATATTTGTAGTATTCGATATCCATATACTTTGGTAGTTTTACAGTGCCTGTTTTGGAGAGCTTTCCGATATCGTTGCGTCCGAGATCGACTAACATGCGATGTTCAGCAACTTCTTTATCATCTTCAAGTAATCCCTTCGCAAATGCTGCGTCTTCTATAGCCGTTTTACCTCGTGGACGCGTTCCTGCAATCGGATTCGTTGTTACAAATCTGTTTTTAACCTTTACTAAACTTTCAGGTGAAGTACCTAAAATGATATAGTCTTCAAAATCCATATAAAACATATATGGTGAAGGGTTAGATGTACGTAATTTCCTATATAAAGAAAATGGATTTCCTGAAAATGGCGATGAAAAACGTTGTGAGAGTACAACTTGGAAGATATCACCTTGCTTAATATGTTCCTGAGCTGTTTTGACCATATCGCAAAACGACTTTTCATCCATTGATGATTTAAATTCTAAAGTATCTTCTTCCGCTTCAGGCTGTGACAGAGTCGTCATTTGTAGGCTTGTCACAATCTCTTGAATACTGGCCTTCATATCTTCAACACTACGATCATTATTAAACAAATCAATAGCAACAATTGATACCGTTTGTTGTAAATGATCATAAATAATAAATGTATCGTAAAAAAGCATATGCATATTCGGCATATCTAGCTCATCTGGCAAAGAGTGACCGATTCTTTCAAAATAAAAAGCGGTTTCGTAACCGATGTAACCTATTGCTCCACCAAAAAAGGCAAATGGATATGCTACTTCCGTATTTAATGGCAGCATTTCTTTTAAAACGTCAATTGGAGATCGTTGTAATTCAATCTGCAGCCCATTTTGAAATATTACTGTACCGTTTTCCGTACTCTTTAACTCCGCGATTGGATTCAAGGCAATAAATGAATATCGACCACTTTCTTTATGCTTAGCGGACGATTCAAAAAGCATTTTCTTTCGACCTCTCACTGCTTGATAAATGGATATCGGTGTCATCATATCCCCTTGAAGTGTTACCATCTCATACTCTCTCATCTTAACTGTCATTTGCTCAAACTCCTTTTCTCAGCTCATCTCAAGTAACACAAAAAGCCCTCCATAGAGACTATTCTCTATGGAGGGCGGAAATTCCGCGGTACCACCTCAATTGCAGCAAAAAACGCTACCACTATAAGCGATATAACGATTCGCTAATCGAACTGCCATACTCAACTTTCAAGCAGTCACTCAAAGGTCCATTCCATTAGTAGCTACGTATCGGTTTCCACCAAGTCCGACTCTCTATCCGCGCATTCCTTATGTACTAATCCTTATCTACGAGTTCTGTTATACAATTGTGTGTAAAAATGTTACTTGCATTTATTATAAATAGAAGTGTCTTAAAATTCAATCATTAAATTTAGACTGATCTCTCGTGGCAATAAAATAACTTAATGACACCTTATAAAATACAATAGTGATAAAACTATTTCAAATACCAACATATGCTATACTTTGAACTATAAAATTTTAATAGTTTAGTATTAAGGAAGTGTCTTATGAAAAAATTCAGTATCATTTCATCAGTAATTATCGTCATATTAATCATTGCTTACGGCTTAGTCGGTAATTATTTTTACAATTTCGCATTAAATGCAAATACGGAAAAAGAATTTTTAACCGGTAATCCTCATTTAGCTCAATCGAAAGCTGTATCAGCCGAAGTAGCAAAAACAAGTGAATTAGCGGATGTTGCCTTTTCGAAAAAACATCCTCCTATTACATCAAGTATTGTTTCTTCAGATAAATTAACATTAAAGGGTCATTTGTATGAAAACAACAATTCGGATCATAAATGGGTCATTGTCGATCATGGGTATACTTCGAATAACACTCTAATGGTTCGCTGGATCCGCAATTTTTATGAAAAAGGATACAATGTGTTAGCACCTGATCTTCGCGGACATGGAGAAAGCGAAGGCGATTACATCGGAATGGGTTGGGATGATCGAAAAGACATGCTTTTATGGATCAAGACAATTACTGATAAAGATCCAAAAGCTGAAATCGTCTTATTCGGAGTTTCTATGGGTGGAGCCACTGTCATGATGACCTCTGGCGAGAAATTACCTTCAAATGTCAAAGTAATTGTTGAAGATTGTGGTTATTCATCTGTTATGGATGTATTTACATATCAGCTTGATGACTTGTTTAATTTACCAAAGTTCCCTGCTATGAACGCAGCTAACACCGTAACGAAATTTCGGGCAGGATACGATTTAACTGAAGCCTCTGCCGTCAAACAAGTGGCGAAGAGTAAAACACCTATGTTATTTATCCATGGCGATAAAGATACATTTGTCCCTTATGAAATGCTAGATGAAGTTTATAATGCGGCAAATGTTGAAAAAGAAAAATTAATTATTCCAGGTGCAGGTCATGGTGAAGCTGAAAAAGTAGATCCAGAGAAGTATTGGAATACAGTATGGGGATTTGTGAACAAATATATTGATTAATATATAGAAAATTTGATCTGGGAGTAAGTGCTCCCAGTTTTTTTGCATTAAGATGAGAAAACCTTATAATGTCTCATAGTATTAAAGTTTTTTAAACCGCTACCAAATGATAAAATGACGTAATAAAAACCTAATTTCGGTATTGTAATCCGAAATTAGGTTTTCTTTGTAAATATGATTTGAATGCTACGATTTCGCAGTAAAAAATGCCAATATATAATGTAAATAATGCCTTGTAGTTGTTATTCGCTCTTCTAAAGATTTAGCAATGACATCATAAAATGCCGTCCCAACATCTGTTCCTTTTAATTTCCGTACAGTTCGTCTTTCATCTGGCCAATAACCAATGAGCAAATCCGTTTCTTCCATTTCACGTGCGATTTGATATAAATAACCGTTTGAAGGAGTCCAACCAAACACATCTTCTAGTTGTTGACCTACTTCTGCCATATAAAAGGAGGATCTTGTTTGACTTAGTTTAAGTGCCAAATAGCGTACGATATCCTTTACTGATATAAGTTTCGAAAAATAAGCACGAAATTCTTCAGGAAGCGGATGGTTAGGTGCTGCTGGTTTTTCCCCGTTTTTTGTTAAGGCATAATAAAAACGATCCAAAATGAGTACGATTTCATGGAATTGCTGGAAATAGAGTTTTTCGTATCTACGCAATCGTTCAATACCTAGTTCAGTAGCATGATAGAATAGCCTTTTTTGTTCTTGCCTCACTTTTAAAGCCCCTTCTGCGTCTAGTTGTTTAGCAATACGTGCGACATATTCATAGCCAACAGGACGTCCAGGGAAGTCACTTTGAAAGGTTTTATGTATTTCTACAGAATAACATTCCGTTTGTTGTGTTTTGTATAGCCAATATAGTGCTACTGTGTCTTTAATACTAAAGCCAACCGTTTGTTGAAATGTCTTTTCCTTCATATACGTCACCTTCCATTTAATTGTTTTATTTACATTTATTATAAACCTCGCTAGTCCATATATTCAACAAAAAATGTACCCCTATATTTACTCCCCTACTCTTTCATTTTTGACCACTTAAAAAAGCTGATTAAGAGTAAAAGAGACCCATATAGAGGTACAGTTTACTATGGTTGGACTTTAACTAAAGTACTTTTACTTTGATTATTCGCTTGATCTATAGCATAAAAAGAAATAGTTGAATTTTTCTTCAACTTCTTAACTTTCAAAGTAAATTTACCAGAAGAATTTACTTCGGTTTTCGCTATTATGATTTTTCCATTAAGCATTCGAATCGTTGCATACGGTTCAGCAGTACCAGTTATGATTGTCGAATTACTAGTTACTTTATTGACTTTTGGCTTAGTTGGTGCCGTTTTATCTATTACTGTCAATCTTTTTACTTGGCTGGTATTCCCTTGTTTATCTGTAATATAGACGGATAGTTTGCTATGGGCTACTTGCTTTTTAATTGCAGCAATATAGCTACCATTTGATTGGACTGAAGCTTGAGCTATTTTTTTGTTGCCTTTATAAATTAAAAAGGTAGTATTTGCTTCGGCAGTGCCACTAATATTAGTTGTCCGATCAGATACTTTTTTCACAGAAGGTGAGTGTAAGACTTTCTTGGCAGGTGTTGGAATAGTAAGTGCTATCCCTTGCGAAATATTCTTAGCCTCGTCTTCTGTCTTCACTTCAATTTTATACGTTTGATTAGGGTTCAAATGACGTATGGTATATGTAGAATCTTTCGTCGATCCAACTTTTTTATTATTTACATATATATTGGACTGTTTAAAGTCTTCCGTTGATGGTTTTTTCCAATTAACTGTTACCGCATTTATTTGAATTAATGAAGCTACTAGTTTTGTCACTTCTTCAGGTGGCGTAATATCTTTTAACGTGTGTACTTGCAGATCAATGCCATTAGATGCTCTTCCATCCTGACTCACTACTTTTAAAGTAATTTTATAGTCTTTTGAGGACTGTAATTTTTTGATTGAATATTTTCTTGAAGTTGTTGTTTTTATAAGTTTATCATCTAAATAAATAGCTACCTTTTCGGAATTCATATCATTTGGTAATGAAAAGCTGACAGTCGCTGAATGATCGGTTACTTTTTCTATTTGAGGATTAACCAAATCTTCAATGACGGAATCTTCAGCTTGTGGGTATTGAACTAGTCCTTTGCCATATAAATTATCTACACCTGCTATGCCAAGATCTATTGCCGTTGTCGTTTCATCTAATTTAGCGCGTAATTCTTTCGCTGATAAAAATGGATATTGCTGTTTTAGTAAAGCGAGAATGCCTGTAACATGTGGGGCTGCATAGGAAGTGCCACTGGCATATATCAATTTACCATCTTTATTAACCGTTGGTACAGCCTCTCCAGGAGCAGTAAGATTCATAGATGAACCTGTATTAGAGAAATAACTTATCTTTTGCTTAGCACTAATTGCTGATACAGCAATAACTTGGCTATACCTTGCTGGATATGTAACATTTCTATGATTGCCATCATTACCTGCAGAAGCAACAATCAGAATACCTGCATTATAAGCTTTTTGAACAGCATTTCTAAGTGCAGGTACATCGATGTATAAACCAGATGAAATATTAATAATGTCCATTTTGTTTGCAATTGCCCAATCAATTGATTTGACGATTTCAGTTGTAGTACCGCTCGTTGTACCGT
This sequence comes from Viridibacillus sp. d25.2, assembly GCF_055456015.2. Lineage (NCBI taxonomy): Bacteria > Bacillati > Bacillota > Bacilli > Caryophanales > Caryophanaceae > Viridibacillus > Viridibacillus sp. d25.2. The sequence goes on from NZ_CM196652.1 coordinate 2,511,582, forward strand.
CCGCATATTTCAAAGAATAAAGTTGGACATTTGGTGCTACACCAATAACGTCACTTGTTTTATTGTCTTTTAGATACCCACCAACTTTGGCCCCAATGACTGCAGCTACTGATGTACCATGGCCATTTTCTCTTATGCCTCCGCGATCCACATTGTCTGATTCTTTTATAACTGTTTCTGGCAAATCCCTTACAAAGGATATACGGCCAGCAATATTCGGTAAATCATCAATTAAGTTTATTCCTGTATCAATGACCGCCACCTTAATTTTATTGCCGAAAATACCGTTTCTCCACGCTACTGGAGTATTTATTAAACTAAGATTCCAAGTAGGTACTAGTTTCGGTTCAACTGGCATATCCAAATCAGCTAAAGTCATTGGAGCTTCTTTTGTATCAATGAATTCAATGTTCGGGTCTTTTTTCAATTCAGCCAATTGTTGCTCTGTTAAAGATGCCTCAACCATTTCTACATTGTGCAGTACTTCATTGACATCTTCCGCGTCACCTAACACTTTCTGCTTACCTTCTTCATTTTTATATGAGATCAACGCATTGATTGTATTTTCTTCAGCGTAAGCGGATTGATGGTTATCAGATAAGGTCCATAAAGCTGTTAAAGCAAGACATGAAATACTAATATTTTTCCATAGAGGCTTCTGCACTGTTATGAGACCCCCTTTCTTTATTTTTATAGCATAAAATTTAATAATATGTATATTTTATTCTACTTAAAAGACTTTCACAAATCTAATATAATTTTAGTTCTTAAGTTTACAAATATTTGTATGTTTAATTTTAATATTTTACTTAAATCTTCTAGTGTATTCAACTTGAACTATTGGGTAGATTAACCTTATACAGAGTCACTATCAAAATCCTGCTCCATTGTTGAAAAAGAATTAAAAGAGAATACAAAAATTTTTCCAGCATTTTAAATTTAACCATATATTTAGGTTGAAATGGAAAAGAATATTTGCTATTATCAATAACAATAATTGATGAGCGATGAAGAGAAGAGTAAATAAGAAGGAACATTACAGAGACCCTTGGTTGGTGAAAAAAGGGATAGGAAATCTTATTGAACAAAAACTCCGAGCTTCGTACGGAACTAAGTAGAGATTTACTTAGGGATACTACGACGGATTCCCCCGTTAAAGGGATAAGGTATCGCTTTAATGCCGTACCTGATAAGGCTTATTGAGTGATCAATAAGCAAATTGAGGTGGTACCGCGAATTCGAACTCTCGCCCTCAAGACAATCGTCTTGGGAGGTGAGAGTTTTTTGTTTTCCATTTTATTTTCTACTAGTAGTAAAACTATTAAAATGAGGTGAAGTTATGCATTGGGCATTTCAGATTGCAGAAGGATTAATAGAGAAGTATCCAAAGAAAGAGGTATTTACTTGTGCCTCAGGAATTAGCCCTTCAGGTTCCGTGCACATTGGTAATTTTCGCGAAATTGTGACAACCTTTTTTGTTGTAAAAGCATTAGAAAGGATGGGGAAAAAAACTAGATTTATTTTTTCATGGGATGATTTTGATAGATTAAGAAAAGTTCCACAAAATGTATCACCGTCATTTGAGACTTATGTTGGAATGCCCTATTCAGATATTCCAAACCCATTTGGTGAAGGAACTTACGCTAATTATTTCGAAAAAGAGTTTGAACAATCATTAAAAGGATTTAATATCAGACCTCAATTTATATACCAAAATCTCGAATATCGCTCTGGCCGATATTTACCTTATATAAGAATAGCCATGCAGAAGAGAAAAGAGATTTATGACATACTCATGTGTTACAAATCCAGTGAACCTGTAAAAGAAGAACGCGAAGCCTTTTATCCTATTACGTTGTACTGTAGTGCTTGTAACAAGGATGCGACCACAATAAGTTCATTTAATGGAGACCTAGAAAGTTTTGTATATGAGTGTAATTGTGGAAACAAAGAATCCCAAACGTTATCAAACAGCAACAATATAAAGCTCAACTGGAAAGTAGATTGGGCGATGCGTTGGATGGTAGAGGATGTTGTTTTTGAGCCTGGGGGACGTGATCATTCCTCTGCTACAGGAAGTTATAATGTGTCCAAAGTTATAGCTAAGAAAATCTTTGGTTATGAAGCACCTGATTATATCGCATATGAATTTATAGGGCTAAAAGGCACTAACAAAAAAATGTCTAGCTCCTCTGGGGATGTACTTACACCGAATGATTTGTTATTTGTTTATACACCAGAGCTTATTCTATTTATGTTCGCTAAATACAAACCTAATGCTGCTTTTAATATTGGTCTAGATGAAGACGTATTGCGTAATTATTCAGAGTTTGATCGGTATCAATCTTCTTATGCACGAGGAGTTTTAAAAGCTGAAGATGTTGTAAGTTCCTTAGATTTACTGAGAGCAAATAGAATAACAATACATCCTAGTTTTAACCAAGTGGCAAGTATTTTCTCGCTTATCGGATTTAACGAAGTTCTATTACAAACTTCTTTAAGTCAAACGGGCGAAGATTATACAATTGAAGAGATAAAAAATATTAGCGACAGAGTAGCGCATTGGATTAAATATTGGAACCCTGATCGCTTAGTAAACATCAATCAAGCGAAAAATACTTTGTACTACAATAGTTTAGATGAAGGTCAAAGAGAAAAACTAACGCAGTTTACTGAGTTACTCTCATGTAAACCTGATTTAATGGGCGATTCTTTAATGACAAGAATATACGCTATCTGTCACCAGGATGACAAAAAAAGAATGCGCGAATATCAGAAAGACTTATTTGGAAATATTTATCAGCTAGTTATGAATGAACGTAGTGGACCACGAATACCTTTACTTATTAGTGCAGTGGGTAGAGAAAAAGTGATAGAATTGCTTACTTTTTCTTAATGGCGTAACGTTAGGAAAATGCGGTATTACAACGTTTGGAAATCGAAATATAAAAAAGCCTAATTTTCCAGTATTATAATGAAAAATTAGGCTTTTGTTTTTCTAATCTAGCTTGTTTAGAAAGAATTGTTTTTTTGTACATAGGGTATTCAAATCTCTTGAGTTGATGGGCATACATAGCAACTCTTATCAAGAAGTTTCCGATAAAATCTTAATTTGTAATAGCGTATATTTTCACTGTGAATTTGTTAGTCGCGCCACTTGGGTTTGCAATATAATATTTAGAATTTGTATATGCTTCAGTCCTAGATTCATTCGAAATTTTTTCCCAACGAACAGAATCCACCCCTAGGGTAACATCGACCATAACATTGAAGGAAATATTAGAAGAATTATCTTTTTCTGTAGGTTCGATAATCCATTTTAATCCCTTTGTTCCTATGGGTAAATCATTAATATTAAAGTTTTGACTGGATCGATTTTTTTGTCCAGATAATGGCTTTGGTTCAGAGGAGATTTGGGAAATTAATATTTCTTTTTCACTAGAGAATATACCATTTAATCTAATAATACTATCTATTAAACCTGGTCCAGGAAAATCTGCTGCAATGATACCAGAATGCTTAATGCCACCTTGTTGTATTATCTCAGTCCCAAGTGTATTCATTCCGCCATAAAATACTTGTCCATTAATGTCACGAGGGAAATCCTCCCATCTATTTATTGGGTTTTTTTGGATCAACAGTGGGTTACTATTAGTATTCCTACTATTTTTTCCGCTTGCAACAAACCATGGGTAAAAATTATTCAATAATGCTGCTGCACCACCCGTGCCACTAAAATGGTTGAGATAGATCACACCATTTTTAGAGTTATTATTTGCATTTAGAAGATGGGTTTTCACCGCATTCCATTTTTCATACATTCCGTCTGGTCCGCTGCCAACTTCAAACTTATCTTGGATATTCAAATTTTCATAATTAATACCGTATTCTTGAGATGCCGAAAAGTTTTGTAATATTACAATTTTCCCTCGGATATCTCCTAACTTAGGATTATGTCTTTCTGATAATGGTACAGAATTTGAATCCCAAAAATAAGAAGCATTACGGTCTTTATAATTTTTAAATATTTCCTCGAATGATAGTGAGCCAATTTCAGGGTCAGTTTCTTCTTTTAAGCGCATTAAAATCGTTTCTTTAGGATTATCTCTTAAAAATTGAATTGTCTCTTTTAATACATCCTCAAACATTGCTTTTTGATTTACGATTCCATGGTGCATCGCAAAAGAATCTTTTACACGTTTAACACGCATGTCTACATAACGTATTCCCGCATTGAATTGTTGAGATAAGGTCATTGTCTGATTTCTTGTTAAATTTTCATCAATAAAACTTGCTCCATGTAAAGCCATTGAACCATGAGTCCCTGGAATAGATAACTCGCTTATTTTTTTTGTATCTTCTAATTTTGACATCCATGTTGGATTTTGATAACCTATATCGGATTCATAGGAATAACCTGGATGGCTATCAGCAAATACTTTAGAAGTCGTGCATAAACTTGCTAGTGTAAAACAAGTAAGGATTCCACCTTTTAAGATTTTTTTTATTTTTATTTTCTTCATTATATCTCTCCTATTTTTTATACTACATCACTTCTATTCCAGAAATAATGAACTATGTTACTTAAAAAGATTTAATTTTTAAAATATTTTATAGATACAATAGGGTTTTCGATTTGTAAAAAGGTTTTTAAATTTAAAGAAAAACAATTAAAACAAGATAGTATTTTGAATTGTTTCCTTTAAGCTATCGAAGTCTCTGAAAGAACGTGGTTTCCAGTTCACAAAGAAAACAGAAGTCTTAAACAAGACCTCTGTTTATCCGATGTACCTACTTCTCATTAAAACTTAAACTAACTACAGTGGCAATAGATTGTGCTGCATGTTCCCAGCTTCCGTCTATAACTTTTCCAATCTGTTGACCAAGTGCGGTTAAATCATTTGGATTAATGGGAATCCCATTATACGCAGCAATAATTGATAAAAGTGGAGCCGCAAATGGTGTAAAACCACCTCTATCAATATAATACTCAGGTTTACCTATTACCTCTCCATCTTTCACTGTGAACTCATAATAGAATTGATCATCTGGGCGGAAACTTAAATGATGAGAAATTTGTCCTTTAATATATTTCTTCCCTGCCCCTAGATTTACTACTTGTATTGGTTTTACGTTAAATTCATGCTCAAATACTTTTATTTTTTTGACTTCTGGACCATGTAAAGCAGCTTGAACGGCTGTTTCCAAAGTATTCTGTGCAAACGGCTGAATACTAATTTGTGATTCTTTTTGTTGGATAGGAGCTTCTTTTTCTGCAGCAAACACCGATGTAGTATGTACTGCACTTGATGCACCTGTAGCTAACGTTGCTGCAAGAGCAGTTGCCGTTATTATTTTATATTTCATTTTCATAGTTTTCTTCCTCCCTTTTTTTGTTCATATTCATAATAGAGTATATTGTTTACGCACACCTATTTCTCATTAAAACTTAAACTAACTACAGTGGCAATAGATTGTGCTGCATGTTCCCAGCTTCCATCTATAACTTTTCCAATCTGCTGACCAAGTGCATTTAAATCATTTGGATTAACAGGAATCCCATTATACGCAGCAATTATTGATAAAAGTGGAGCAACAAATGGTGTCAAACCACCTCTATCAATATAATATTCAGGCTTACCTATTACTTCTCCATCTTTCACTGTGAACTCATAATAGAATTGATCATCTGGGCGGAAACTTAAATGATGAGAAATTTGTCCTTTAATATATTTCTTCCCTGCCCCTAGATTTACTACTTGTATTGGTTTTACGTTAAATTCATGCTCAAATACTTTTATTTTTTTGACTTCTGGACCATGTAAAGCAGCCTGAACGGCTGTTTCCAAAGTACTCTGTGCAAACGGTTGAATACTACTTTGTGATTCTTTTTGTTGGATAGAAGTTTCTTTTTCTGCAGCAAATACCGATGTAGTAGGTAATGCAGCTGATGCACCTGTAGCTATCGTTGCTGCAAGAGCGGTTGCCGTTATTAATTTACAGTTCATTTTCATAGTTTTCTTCCTCCTTTTTTTTGGTACATATTCATAATATATCAATTATCTGGAGTTGATATGGAGTTAATGTGGAGTTTTTTGGATACTGGTGAAAAAAATTCAATTATTGCAATAAAATAAAGATAGTATCAAAATTTGTCACGCGAAAATGAGGATACAGCGAATAATTCAAATATATTTTCAGGACGTGTTCACAGTAATAAAACATAATATACAAGAATATGGGGATTATGTCGTTAAACTAGTGATTGGAGAAGGACGAAAAATAAGTAATCTTTTTTATGAACTAGAGATTACTAAAGCATCTATTTCTAGATGGGGGTCCCAACAAAATGCGAAAAAACAGATCCAATCACTCCAAACAAATATTCTTAACTATATTATAGGGGTCCTGACGTCAAAACGAGGATATTATACGCTAAGCAAATCTAAACATAAAAAAGTCGAATTCCCGTACGCTAAGAATCCGACTTTTTTAGATTGGCTTGTTTCACTAAAGCACTCATTAACTTCTATTTCCTGTTAAATTTTATTGCCATTTTAATCGACCGGTGGTATGTTCATTCCAAATACCAAATCCTTCTGAATGCTTTTTATCTAAAAACATTGGTAATCTTTCCCTCATTCCTTCTGCAAGATTAAGTGTCGATAACTCATTTTTATCTACCCAAAATATACTACCTTCATCTGTTCTATAATTAAAAACAATAAATACGAGCAAAATGCACAAAATTTTCGTTCTGGGGTATTTGCCTTTCTTAGCTTGATAGCAATGTGTTGGTGTTAGAAAAACACTGAAATTTGCTACACTACAAAAATTACCCTTAACAATACTTAACGTTTTGAATGCATCAAACTTTTTGCTTTTAAGTATAGAATCACTCTTTTTATACACGCACTCGCCGCAATAAAGCAAAAAATACCATTCGTTACTAAACCTAGCTCATACTGACTTGAACCTTTAAAAATATACGTTACAATAAAACGTAAAATAAATACAACAATCCATATACCTAAGGCGATATAAGAATTTTTAGCATAAACCTTCCCATTATTTTTATCGATTCGTATTATAGTTGTAGAACCACGCACAGCTCCTACAATTCCTCCAAGAGCAAGTAATACTACAAATAGACCTGTTTTTATTAATGTGAGATCGTTAAGTACATGAGTAAATGTATAGTATGCGATCAATACAGGAGCAATCCACATTCGTTGAACTTTTAGTTCCCTTTCTTTTAGTTGAATGAGAATTATAAGAATTAAAATAATAAGACCAGTAGCATTATCCATGTTATACTCTCTTTCTTTTTATTATATTTTGTTCAATTTCAATTAAAAGGACACTAGATTAATTGAAAATTCTTATTTTTACCACGTAAAGCAAATATCATTTTACAATTTTCTTTCGAATTGCCATTACAGCTGCTTGTGTACGATCCGTTACATCTAATTTTTGAAGAATATTGTGGATATGAGTTTTGACTGTTCCTTCAGAAACAAAAAGAATTTTAGCTATTTCATGGTTTTGTTTTCCATAAGCTAATAATTGTAAAACATCAATCTCCCGCTTAGTTAGAGTTTCCGTATATTCAAGTTCTTCGCCAGCCAAATTATAATCATTATCTTTCTTTATAAATTGTGTGAAAGCTTGATTTGCTGTCGTGCTATTATAAATCATTGCCCCTCTATTCATAGATCGAATACTATCTAACATTTCCTCCGTTTCAGTATCTTTTAATATATAACCCACTGCACCAGCTCGAATACCATCTAAGACATATTGTTGTACATCAAATGTTGTTAATAGGACAACCTTTGTGTTTGGTAATATACTCATAATGTTTTTAGTAGCCATAATGCCTGATAAGTCAGGCATTTGAATGTCCATAATTACCATATCTGGTGCAGTTTCTAAGGCGACTTTAATTGCTTCCTTCCCGTCTTTACATTCCCCAACTATCTCCATATCATCTTGCATTTCAATAATATAGCATAGGCCTTTTCGAACAAATGGTTCATCATCAGCTAGCACAATACGAATCTTTTCCGTCATACTTCTCCTCCATTTTTCTGAATTGGAATAGTGGCTTCAACTCGAAGTCCTTTTGGCTTATTTAAAGAGAAGGAACACTTGCCTCCAACTGATTGACAGCGTTTTATCATACCACTGAGGCCAAATCCATATTCTAATGGCTTATCCCCTGTATATATACCATTATCATCAATTGCAAGTTTTACTACTCCGTCTATTTCTGTTACGTTTACAACGACAGAATCTGCATAAGAATGTCGTAAGACGTTTGTTAAAGACTCTTGTAAGATCCGGTAAAGAATTGTACTTTCCTCCATCGTCCACTCCGTTATATTTCCATCTTGAATGAACTCAATTTGTAATAAAGAATTTGCTTGAACCTGTGAAATCAATCCTTTTAATGAAGTAAGCCCGAGATCTTTTTCATCACTTGTCCATTCTCTAACAGCAACGCGGATTTCTTTCATTCCTTTTCGTGCCACCTTTAAAAGTTCTTCAACATGATCTTGGGCAGAAGCAGGATTTTTCCTTAACACAATCTTAAGAGCCTGTAATTGAATAATAAGTGACGTCATTTGATGTCCAAGTCCATCATGAATCTCTCTTGCTAATTTTGTTCTTTCCGTAAAAGCTGCATATTGCATAGAAAGTACCGTTGTTTCTTGTAGTTCAGCATGTGCTTCGTCTAATTCTTTTAGTTGTTTTTGATTTTTTTGATATGCGTCTCTTAGCTTGGATGTACTTCGGATCGAGACATAGAGGCCGATAATAATTAATGTTTCTTGATAAGGAAACGTATTCGAATGTATAAATAGAATAATAACTATCCCCGTTATAGCAGCTAAAATTGTCGTTACTCGTGTCCATTTTGGTTCTGCAGCGGCCAGAAAAACTATGAGTGGCCATAACTCATAATTTGGAAAATTCGGATGAGAAAAATATAATCCACATGATATGCTTATTAATATAGTCGTAAATAAAGCGTACTTCCCTGCATTCCACCAAGATTTTGGTGAATACAACATCCATAGATAAATTGTTACAAAAACGCTACAAACCCATATTGCAAAGGTACCATGAGGTGCGAAACCTTTATAAAAAAATACGCATATTAAGATGCTTCCTATCGCATTTCCTGCATGACTATCAATTATTTTTAAAAATACTTTTTCCATGTACTTATTCCCTCGCAACCTACTGTTTAGTTTCTATATTACTTGGCTATAGATGAATATCCATTTCTTGATTTAAAGGCTGGAAATTTACAACTCCCAATTATAATAGTTCATAGTTGAGTTAAATTCTTTTAATGCATATATCTAAAATCTGAAATTAAAAGAATAATGAAGTAGTTATTATAGTGTGTTTGTTTTACCTACTTCATTATACAAAAGAAGTTGTTTTTCTTAACCTATTTCTTTAATTTGCTTGTAGATTTTTTCTATATCTTTGTATCCTAATCACAATTCCAATAGTACGAATAACTACCATCGCAATTGTAAAAAATACGAAAGCAGGGGCTATAACATTAAAATCCAAGTGATTCGATACCATGAAATCTATAAATTGTTGTGGATACCAGTCTGTCGCTACATAAGCTAATACGACACGCCATCCAAGTCCAATAATCCATAAACATAAATAAGGAATACCAGCAGTTACGTACGCTTTATTGTCAGAACCATATTCTACTTTCACTGTAAAAAGCATTAGCCCTCCCATGATCATGCCGACCATTGTCATGATTATGAGTGCGGTCATATTTGAACCTGAGGTAGGTATTTCCTCGACGAATAAATAAACACTTATACCACAAAGAATAAATGGCAATACAGCCTTTGTGGTTGTAAATACTTTTCTTCCGATTTGTGTTAATAATACAATTGTTAAAAATGCACCAATCATTATCCAAGCTTGAGTATTCAAAATTAAAACCCCCATAAAGTATAAATTTCTTGTTTATTTGCTTACTTACTGGAGGATTGTAACATCCCTACTATTTTAGAACCTCTATCTGAAAGATGATTTTTTTGAATACCCTCTATCTATAGATAGAGTTTTTTATAATTCTTTTGTGAAAAAAGCCACTTGAATATATATAACTGGATATATGGGACAATAGCATATCTTCATCAACCGAAACTGGTCATAGCGATACATCTTTTCCCAGACGTTATTTTTCGGAGATATTTGTAACATAAACGTTCATTTTTGTTACGTTTTGTATTTAAAAATATGAAACTTCCTAACTGTTGAACTGGCTGTAACAAAATACTATATCAAAAATAATTCATAACATTATTGATTTCAAACCTTTTTGTTACAATAAAATATGGTTATTGGGAATAAAATACAGGATATGACCCGAAATTACATGTATCTCGGTCGAATCCCTACAAAAGTCATTTGAGACAATTATGACGATGTCCTTCGATTGGCACATTCCATTCGCGAAGGAACATCATCAGCTTCCCTTGTCATGAGCAAAATGGGCTCTTACTCCCGGCAAAACAGTCTTGCAACAGCACTAAGAGAGATGGGACGCATTGAAAAAACACTGTTTATCCTAGACTATATTTCTAGCGAAACTTTACGCCGGCGGATTCAAAGGGGGTTGAATAAAGGAGAAGCTATGAATGCATTAGCACGCGCAATTTTTTTCGGGAAACACGATGAACTTCGAGAACGGGCACTACAAGACCAATTACAGCGCGCCAGTGCATTAAATCTAATTATCAATGTAATAAGTATCTGGAATACTGTGTATCTATCTCAAGCTATTGAACATATGAAGAAGATTGGCAAACATCGAGAAGAGTTGCTTCCTCATATCTCACCTCTTGGTTGGGAGCATATTAATTTTCTAGGTGAGTACAACTTTACTGTCAGCAATTATCATTCGTTCCGTCCTTTAAGAACATAAAAAGACCCTGATTTCCTGCTTAGCGTAAGGAAATTAGGGTCTTACCTCTCAAAAAATGTCTTAGCGTATAATGTCTGCGTTTTGACGTCAGGACCCCTTATAAAACGTTAATTCCTTTTTACCGAATATTAACAGAATTAAATAAAAAAGAACTGTATAAAAGTCTCATTTGACGACTTTCAAAACAGTTCTTTTACAACTCTAGTTATTTAACATGCCATACTTCACTTTAATTCGTTCTAATTTTTCGCCTATTGGTTTGGCTAATACGAGTAAAAATACAACATTAGATATTACATATACAATCGTAAACGGAATGGCTGTTGACATGGCGATCAAATACCTTTTCCATGAAAATAATCCATCATATGAAATGACCGTCCAAATGTCCATACAAAAGGAATACATAACCCCTGCAAAGACCCCATAAATAATAAGTGCAATTTTACTTTTCATCCAACCTCGTTGTCCCAACAGACCAGCAATAAAACCTAGGATACCCCAAGTAAACATTTGGAATGGTGTCCATGGACCTTGTCCGAAGAAGATGTTCGATGCAATGGCAGACGTTGCTCCTGTAAGGAACCCTGCTTCTGCACCGAATGCAAAACCTGTAATGGCGGTGATAGCAGTCACTGGTTTGAAAGCCGGGATCCAAATGAATGCTGCACGTCCTGCAACAGAGATGGCTGACATAACAGCAATAGTTAAAATCTCTCGCGCTTGCGGTTTTCTTCTTTCAAATGAAACAAAGAATGGGACACAAGCTAATAAGACGATAATCATAGATATAAGATTGTATTTACGATCATTGAACATAGTCACCCCAATGAGCATAATAATTGGGATAATAACGAAAACGATGATGCTCGAAAAGATTAAACGTTTAAGGGAATAGTTGTTTGTTTTAACTGTTGATTGTGCTTGCATAACGAAATCACGTCCTCACTTGTTACTGCAAAATCAAATAAATGACGCGACATTCGATGAGCTGCAGTTGTATAAAAGTTATTCCCACTATAAAACAGATTGGGCTCATCTTCTGAAACGATATTACCATCAAAGAACATCGCACAACGGTCAGTATACTGAGCTGAAAACTCAATATCATGAGTTACCATTACAACGGCCACACGACGCTTTTTAAGAGCTTGTAGTACATCGGCGAAGATTTCCTTGGAATATGCATCAATGCCCTTTGTAGGCTCGTCTAGCAAGATTATTTTAGGGTTCAGTAACAATACTTTAGCTAAAGCAACTTTTTGTTGTTCTCCCCCGCTCAAATCATATGGATGACTGTCTAACAAATGTCCGATATTAAGCGTTGTAATGATTTCATTTAGTTGTTCTTTTGCTACCTCTTTAGAAATGTCTAACACATCAATAATGCTATCAAATTCCAGGTGTACTTTCTTTTCAACTAGTAGAGTTAAAGGGTCTTGTGGTAAGACAGCTAGATTATTACGATATAATTCACCACTCGAAAACTTTTTAATTGATTTACCATTTATGAAGACTTTTCCTCGATATGCTTTATATAGTCCTGACATCACACCTAGAGCTGTTGTTTTTCCAGTACCGTTACCGCCAAGAATACTAATTATCTCCCCTGCATGTACTTGTATAGAGAATCCTCTTAATACATCTTGTGAATTCTTTTCATAACGAAACCAAGCTTCTTTTACTTCTAACACAATGTCATCAGTTTGCTTGTCTGGATCTATTTTTCTTTCTAAAGTACGTAGATCGTTAGTAAAGTGTTTTGTTAACCACTTTCGCCCATCTCGAATAGTTAATGGAACATCGTCATTGATTTGCAATGCATTGTTAATACGTACTGGTGTAGGTAAACCAAGCATCATTGGATGAGAGGAATCAAATGCTCTTAATTGTTGCGCGACGAGCTGTGGCTCATCGTTACAAATAATACGCCCTTTTTCCATAACGACTACACGATCTGCTATTGGGAAAACTTCTTCCAATCGATGTTCTACAAGAATAATTGTTAAACCAAGCTCTTTATTTAACTTTTGCAAAGTACCGATAAATTCAGTTGCTGCAATTGGATCGAGCTGCGAGGTCGGTTCATCCAAAATAAGTAATTTTGGTTGCATCGCCATAATCGCCGCTAAATTTAACAGCTGCTTCTGGCCACCAGATAACTCCATCGTACTTTTTCTAAACCATTGCTGAATACCAAAAAAATTCGCCATTTCAGCCACTCTGCGTCGAATGGTCATGGTATCTAACCCTAAGTTTTCAAGTCCAAAAGACAACTCATGCCAAACTTTATCTGTGACAATCTGATTCTCTGGATTTTGCATAACAAAACCAATCTCAGAAGCGGCCACGCGATCTGGTAAATCAGTCAATGCTGTACCCGCGTAAAGGATAGTCCCTGATTTATCTCCATGAGGAGCTATCTCTCTTTTTAATTGTTTCAATAACGTACTTTTACCGCAACCAGATGTACCACAAAGAACAGCAAATTCTCCTTCTTCAATTGTTAAATTGATATCATCTAATACTCGCTCTTGTTTGTCTGGATATTGGAAATTTACATGTTGTATTTCAATGAGCGCCATTTAATTGCCTCCCGAATTTCAATCACTATAGGTATAACTAGTAAAATACTATAAGAAATATATAGCCCTAAGCTAATTGGTGTTACAGTTAATTCAGTAAATGTTGGATAAAAATAATAAGTCGTCACACCAAAGTAACTTCCAAGAATATTTGTTATTAAAAGAGTAAGTATAATACCTAGTAAAACTCCATCTCTCTTTTCAAAAACAAATAGGGAAAAAGTTGAGCGATTTTTCAAGCCATAGCCACGTGCTTTCATCGAATCAGCTGTCTCAATCGCATTTTCAAGTGCCCATGTTATAAGAATGGAGATAATACGAATCCCACTTTTTACTCTTTGCCAAGGATTACCGGTAGAAATGTCCATACCAATTGTCTTTTGTGCATGGGAAATGACACTGATTTGATGTTTAAAGCGCGGGACAAGACGTAATGTCAATGAAATTACAAGTGATAATGCAGGTGAAATTTTACCGAATAAATAAAGAAATTTATCTGATGTCATGACAACGTTATAACAACCAAACCAAAAAATAACTGAACAAATCATAACGGACATAGCGAATCCATAAACAATAGCCTCTAAAGTGATAGCGTTATAATCTATGTAAAATAGAATGATTTCACCGTCATGACTTATAAGAGGGTTAATAATCGCAGCGATTAAAAACATAGGAACAAAAAATTTCAAGCCACTAATAAATGACTTTCTATTTAGCAATAGATTTAATGTAATAGCACCTGTACAAGTAATGAGTAAATAAACTGGATGCATATAGAACATGGAAAGACCGATGACAGATGCAAAATATGCGAAAAGGACAATTGGATGATACGTTTCAAATGCTTTCATGATGCATAGTACTCCTTTTTAATCATTGTTTACCTATGTCGCGACCTAGATCAACTGTGTATTTGAATTGAATGTTGTCTCCATTTTTAACAGTAACCGCACTAACCCCAAAACTAGGGAACTGCCCATTTACAGAGTACATCCAACCACTAAGGTCCCCTGCATCGAATTCGTATAAATGATTAATTCCTTCAATATAGACTGAGCCATATTGATTATCGCCTGCACCTTCATATTCAAGATGAATACCATGTTCATTTGTTGCACGTTTTAAAATAGCCCAAACCGTTTCGTCTTTACTTAAGATTTCATATTTTGTTGACTTTAAAATCACGCCGGTTTTTGGTACATATTTTTCACTTTGTAATGCTGGTTTTAACATATCCCAATGTGTTAGCAAAGTTGCAGCACTAATTGAAATCGTTACGTACTCTTTTTTATCTTCACTTTCTTTATTAGTATTACTTGGTTTTTGTGCAATGTTATTATTTCCAGGTTTTTTATCTTTGTCATGATTTTGAGCTTTAGATGGAGCTTTATCCTTAGACAATTCTGGCTTGTTTGATCGTTTTTCTTTATTTGAACTAGTCGAAGTGTCCTTACTAGGTGTTTTCGCAGTTGATGTTGAGTCAGTTTTATGTGTATTAGTTGGTTGCTCTTTTTTCTGGGCTACCTCTTTGTTAGTTGTCTTTTCATCTTGCTTTGTATCATTTTTTTCATCTTCTTTGTTACTTGGTTTATCAGTATCTTTTGTTGAATCCTTTTGTACCTCTTCCTTTGTTGATTCTTCTCCAGTGCCTTCTACTTTAGTATCACTTGAACCTTTAACACTTTGTTCTTGCTCAGTTTGATTATTATACTCTTCAACGGATTGAATTTTACAACCAGTGATAATGATTAATGAGAGTATCATCATAAACCATAAAGGTATTATTTTTTTCATAATGCGCACCTCTTCTTAAAGATGGGAATAGGGTGCTAGAGATAGTCTCTAACACCCTTCCTTTTTCTTACAAATTATTTTGTTTTTACAGTTACTTTTGTAGATATACTTTTATTACCTGCTTTGTTTTTTGCATAGACAGTTAATTTAGTATTGGCTTTTTGATTTTTGATTTTCACCGTAAATTGACCTTTACTATTAACTGTTCCTTTACCGATTAACGTTTTACCTTTTAGTACATACACTAGTGCACTTTTTTCAGCTGTACCAGTTACTTCGCTAGTTGATTTTGTTACTTTTTTAACTGATGGTGCTTTAGGAGCCGTTTTATCAGCTACTTTTAATGTGTATGCTGCACTTTTATTTTTAGCTGCGTCTGTTACATAAATTTTCAATGTTGAATTAGCTTTTTGTTTTTTGATTGTTAATGAGTACGTGCCTTTAGACGTCGCAGTTGTTGATGTAAGTGATTTAGAACCATTATAAATCGTAACTTTCGCGCCTGCTTCAGCTTTACCTTTTACGATTGTTGTTTGATCACTTACTTTGTTAGCTGTAGCTACTGCTGGTGCTGTGATGTCTTTAACAATTGTTGTAGCATTGTTACTTCTTACACCATCTGCATTTTCAGCGATTGCAATAATATTGCTACCAACTGTTTGATTTTTAATCGTAACTGAGAATTTCCCTTTAGCATCTGCTTTAGCTTTATTCAATAGATTATTGTTATTGTAAATATAAACAGTGGCATTGGCTGTTGATTTTCCTCTTACAACAGTTTCGCTATCACCAACAGCTTCAATTACAGGAGCAGCAATATCAACTGTGTAGAATTTAATAGATTCTGCAGCATCTGACATATTGTAAATGCTGTTTTTGCCTTCTTCTAAGCGTTCATATGCACCAAGTGCACGTAAACCTTGATCAGAAGACATTAAATTAGGGATTTTTAAAGATAAACCGCTTTTCAAACCACCTGTAGTACTATCTACAAAACTCACTAGGTTTGAAACAGCCCAGTGTCCATCACCTTTGATGAAACGTGGGTCAGTTTTTGGATTCGTTTTATTTGATGTTAGGTTAATGATGAATTGAGACACTGTTTCTGGACTATCACCTTTTGCCCACTCAGAGTAGAATCCACCTTGTTTGCCTAATTCTTTCCCTAAATACTCATTAGCTTTTTCAACCGCTGCTTTTACTTTGTCATCCTTTGTATAAGGGGCTAAGGCAGTAGCAGTCATTGATGTTGTGTCTTTATCAGAACCCCATTTTAGATCCCAAGCAAATGAGCCATCCTCAAGTTGGTCTTTTACTAAATCATTCACTAATTGTGTTCTAGTAATTTTAGAATATTTCGCTTCAGTAGATAAATCATAGTTTTTTGTATCAATAGCATATAGTAAATGGAATTTGTTTCCGTTCGTTAATTTTCCAGCTTGTTCAGTAGCCAAATATGTATCATACATTAATTTTACTAAATCATATCCACCCACATTACGTGGATCTTTGTTAATGGATGTTAAAGCTATAATAACTTTTGAATATTTACCAACGTCTTCTGAAATTTTACCCTTTTTACTATTCACTTCTTTAACAAGGTTATTATAGTACGTTTCATAATATTTCGAAGGTACTGGCACACTAGCACGAGCAAAATCTGTCACATAGTCTTCATCACCAAACGATGGATTAGGTACTTGTTGTAGTAAAAATGCTGCAGTTGAATTTAGAACATTTTTATAGCTGACATCTTTTGCTTTTATTTGAACTGTTGCAGATGTATTTTCAGCAGCGTTAGCTGTCGATAATTCTCCTGGAAGTTGTGATAAAGCTAATAAACTTGCCATCCCGATAGGTGCTATCCATTTTCTAACCCATTTACTTGTGTACATGTTGAAATCCCTCACTTCTTTTTTTATTAAATATTAGTAGTTTTTACTTCAAAAGGATATCGATTTGTATAAAAGGGCAAAAAAATATCCCTTTACACAATGTAAAGAGAACTTGGACGGCGAAAAACCAGAAAAAATGTACAATGAGATACAAAAAAAGGCTTTCGATGCTCCATATCTCCCCCTCGAAGAATTGAAACTACATTATAAAAGCAGGTCTCCTGGCTTGTGTATCTCCTTACTCTTGTTCCTTCCCAACACATTTAACTTGCGCCAGTGGTTTGCAACAATTTCATCCACACTTACAGTAGCGGGGCTGCACCGGATTTTAACCGATTTCCCTTTTAGCTTATGATGAACATAAGCACTTTTATAAGAAAATATTTAATTGTCTATTAATCTAAAGTATTTCATAAAAGGTTTGGAATGTAAATTGATTTTTTATATTTTAGTAAAATTCAGATTTTTCCTTTTAAAATAGGCTCTGTTTAATTTGATTATTGATTTTCTTCAAAATTAATAATCAATTCGAATACGTTGATTTTAGTAGAGAATATATAAGGATTGCCCCCTGTATACTTTTGCATCTGTACATAACACAGTTAAGGGGTTATATATTCCTGTTCGAATTTTAAACGAATGTTCGAAATAGCCAAATATCTATAGTGTTATTAAACAGTAAATAGTGGCTTAATAAGATAAACACAATAAAACCCTACCTGTTATAAACAACTGGTAGGGTTTTTATAAAATTCCTATGGCATCAGACTTCGTAATCATCGCTTCCCTTCGTATGTTGGTTAAATGCGTTTAACTGCTCTACTGTTAAGTTTCTCACGTAAAGATAATAATTCATCGACTCCATACCATAATTTTCACAAGCTAGACAATACGTTTCATAGCCTTCTCTATACATCTCCATGTAACTACCCCCTGTTATATAACAATCTAGTTATTTTAAATTATTATATAACAGTTAGAGTTATCTGTCAATTAGGTAGAAAAAAACACCAAACTATACTTCTGAAAGTTTGGTGTTTCCATTTTAAATAATCAATGAGTTAGCCTTTACTTTGTTCTTAGTCGCAAGACTTACTACTACAAATGCTACTAAGGATAAAATAATTGGTATTGTAACTGTATGCATACCTAATACTCTTGGCATAAATTGATCAATGTAGATATAAGATGAGATTCCTATAATCATTGATGAAATTGCACCGTATTTGTTTCCTGTTTTCCAGTAGAGGCCAAATATAACCGGCCATAAGAATACAGATTCTAATCCACCGAAAGCAAATAAGTTCAGCCAAACAAGTAAATCCGGTGGACGAAGAGCTACCAGTACCACTGCTATTCCAATAATTGTAGTAACATAGAAACTTGCCTTTTTAATCTGTGCATCTGATGCAGTCGGTTTAATATAGTTTAAGTAAATATCTTTTACAACAGTAGAACTTACTAAAATAAGTAAAGCATTTACTGTCGACATGATCGCTGCCATTGGTGCAGCAAGAACAATCCCGGCTAAATAAGGTGGTAATACTTTTAACGTCAGTAAAGGCATCACTTTATCACCTATTTCTATTCCTCGTAATACCGGCCGTGCTAGAACACCGATTAAATGCATCCCAAACATAACTGTAGCAAGTGCAATTGTGCCAATGATTATGGCTGAATGCATGCCTTTAGAGTTTTTATACGACATTGCACGAACTGCAATTTGTGGTAAACCAATAACGCCTATTCCAATGAGTATCCAAAATGTCGATACATATAATGGAGTTAAACTACGATCTGCACCATATGGAGATACAAGATTAGGATTTTCAACAACTAAATCATTCATTATATTCGATATTCCACCACCAGCAATAACCGTCGCGACAAGTAAAATGATTGTCCCAATAACCATCACAGAGCCTTGTACAGCATCCGTTAAAGCAACTGCACGGAAACCTCCGATTATTACATAAATTAAAACAGCCCCAGCAAAGATAAACAAAGCTGTAGAATAGTTTAAGCCCGTTAATGATTCGATTAACCGCGCCCCACCTATCCACTGCGCTGCCATGGAAGCAAATAGGAATAATATGATACTGGCTGCGGATACAATAACAACCGTTTTACTTTGATAGCGTTCCCTTAAAAAATCAATTAGCGTTATTGCCTGATACTTACGTGCTATTATTGCAAACTTTTTACCGAGAATCATTAGAACGAAATAACCTGCAGGTAACTGCGCCATGGCTAGAAGCACCCAGCCGAGGCCCGTATTATAGGCTACACCTGGTCCACCGATAAAACTACCAGCACTACCGTAAGTCGCCATCATTGTCATCGCAAGTAGAAAACCGCCCATTTCACGCCCACCAAGGAAATACTCTTGCAAGAAAGAATTTGATTGCATAACTTGGCGATTCGCCCATATACCAATCGCAAAGATAAGTACTAGAAAAACAACTAATGGAATAATTACTTGCCAATGTATCATTTGTGTTCACCATCCTCATCGTCAAAAGGGACATCAGTGAAGAAAAATTTGATTACGAAAACTATAAGGATGACCATGAAAATAGTGCCTGCAATACAGCTGTAGAAAAACCATGCTGGAAATCCAAGCACATATGTATAAGAAGTAGGATCTCCTGATCCCATTCCATAAGCAAAGCCAAACCAAATACTAAAATTGATGATAACAAGTATTACCCCAATAATCGCTTCACGATGCGCAATTTTATAACGCTTATCATTCATATAACAATCTCCTTTATGATAAATCACAACTTATAGAAAATAAGTTGCTTTTATAATAATACTTTTTCATTTAGAAAATTGAAAGTACATAGTTTAGTTTACATAATAATATTATGTAAACTAAACTATAGTTGATACTTTTTTGATAGAGTGATTTAATCTATAACTGAATAAAAAAAGCGCTCCTAAGTTAGAAAACTGACTTAGGAGCGCTTTGTTACTTAAAGTATACTTAATTTATCATCTTTTAAATCACTAATGAACATGCAGCCTGGTCCGTGCGTAATCATAATAGCAGGTTTACTTTCCATCGCTACTGCTTGAGGTGTAACGCCACAAGCCCAAAATACAGGAACCTCATCTTCTTTGATCGTTACGGCATCTCCGAAATCGGGATTATTTACATCCGTAATCCCAATTTACCTTGGATCTCCAATATGAACTGGTGCACCGTGTACACCCGGGAAGCGAGAAGTAATCTGTACAGCACGAATTGCGTCGGCGTGTTTCATTGGGCGCATACTAACAACCATTGGACCTTCGAAAATACCTGCTTTTTCGCAAGGAATATTCGTTTTGTACATTGGTACATTACAGCCTTCTTCAATATGCCTTACTGGAATACCACTCGCAAGAAGTGGCGTTTCAAAAGTAAAGCTACATCCTAGTAGGAAACATACCATATCATCTTCCCAATAATCCGTAACATCAGTTACTTCTTCAGTAAAAATACCATCGCGATAAATGCGATATTTTGGTATATCTTTGCGAATATCTGCACCATGAGCGATGGAATTCGGTGTAAATGAACCAATATCTGACACATCCACTAGCGGACAAGATTTTGGATTGCGTTGACAGAATAACAAGAAATCATATGCGTACTCTTTCTTTAAAATGACTAAGTTTGCTTGCGTATAGCCTTTAGCCATTCCTGCGGTTGGTCCAGTCAATTCACCGCTACGAATTAATTCTCGAATAGCAGCTGGAGTCATCGTGTCGAATTGCGTCATTACTAGTCGCCTCTCTTCCTATTAGTTAAATAGTTTTGGTAACTCGACAATAAGTGTACGAACGCTAAGTACACCCATAACTACAACAACAAAAATACCAGGTATTGTTAACCACATTGGATGTTTGTAATTACCAACAACATCCTTTTTATATGCTGCAATTAATAAAGTACCAAGTGCAAGAGGTAGGATTATTGCATTAATCGCTCCTACTAAAACAAGAATTTTAACAGGTTTACCGACAAACGCAAAAGTAATAGTCGATACAACGATAAAGGCGATAATAACCCAGTTATGATATTTTTCAATCAATGGGTGGAATGAACGAATAAATGATACAGATGTATATGCTGCACCGACTACAGAAGTAATCGCAGCAGCCCACATAATAACGCCAAACATACGATAACCGATTTCACCTGCAGCTAATTTAAAGACAGACGCTGGTGGATTAGCAGGGTCAATTGCTAAACCTTGGTGCACTACACCTAATACAGCTAAAAACAGTGCCACACGCATAATACCAGTAGCAGCAATACCTGTTACAGAACTCTTTGTTACATCTGGTAAAGAATCTACACCTTTAACTCCAGCGTCTAGTAAGCGGTGTCCGCCAGCGAAAACAATATATCCACCAACTGTTCCACCAACTAAAGTTACAATTGAAAGGATATCAATTTTTTCCGGAATAAATGTGTTAGCTAAAGCATCACCAACTGGAGGAGATGTTGTAAAAGCAACGTACATCATAAGTAAAATCATGACAAAGCCAGCTACTTGTGCTACTTTGTCCATAGCTTTACCTGCTTCTTTAACAAGGAATATGAAAATTGCAAAAACTGCACTTATAACAGCGCCCTTAATCGGGTCTAACCCGAGCATAGCATTTAATCCTAGGCCTGCTCCTGCGACGTTCCCGATATTAAAAGCAAGACCGCCAATAACAATCATGATTGCTAATACAAGACCTAATCCTGGAAGTACTTTATTGGCAATCTCTTGTCCACGTAAGCCAGATACTGCTATGATACGCCAAACATTTATTTGAGCGAAAACATCTAAAATAAGTGAAACTAAAATAACAAAGGCAAAACTAGCGCCCAGTTGTTGTGTAAAGACCGTCGTTTGTGTTAAAAACCCTGGTCCAATCGATGATGTTGCCATTAAGAAGGCAGCTCCTAGTAAGACACTACGCCCTACTTTCTTTCTACCTTGACCTTGATCTAAACTAACCTTTGTCATATGAAAACCCCTTTTTATACGTGAAATGCTTGAACGTTAATGTTATTTTTCTCCAATGTGTTTTGAATATATTTTGCAAATTCAAGAGCATGTACTCCATCCCCATGGATACAAACAGTGTCTGCTCGTAGTAATACTTTCGTTTGTTGTAGAGACTGAATATAGCCTTCTTTAACCATCGTTACGACTTGATTTACAGCCTGTTCCTCATCTGTCACTAAAGCATCTGATTGCGTACGTGAAGTAAGTGAACCATCAGCTTGGTATGTACGGTCAGCAAATACTTCATGTGCTGTTTGAAGACCTAATTTTTCTCCTGCTTTCGTTAACTCACTTCCAGCTAAACCGAATAACACAAGATCTGGTGAAACATCATATACTGCTTGAGCAATTGCTTCTGATAAATCTTGGTCTTTTGCTGCCATATTGTATAATGCACCGTGTGGTTTTACATGTTGCATCTTTTCTCCACATGTAGTTAAAAAACCTTGTAGTGCACCAATCTGATATACGACCATGTCATAGCCCTCTTGAGGAGTAATCTGCATTGGGCGACGTCCAAAGCCATTTAAATCTGGTAAACCTGGATGAGCACCTACTTTTACACCTTTGGCAATAGCCATTTTAACCGTTTCTCTCATAACCGTAGGATCTCCAGCATGGAAACCACAAGCTACATTAGCTGAAGTTATATAATTTAAAATATCTTCTTGTTCCCCTAGTTTGTATCGACCAAAACTTTCACCTAAATCGCAATTCAAGTCCACTCGAAACATTTTCTCAGCCCCTTACTTTTTTTAGTTATAATGTAAGTTTTTCTAACACAAAACATATATTATCACTAAATCATTATTCTGAAAACATTTATTTTTCAACTTTCTCACAATAATAAAATAGCAAATGTAAATATCTTACTTGTCAATTACCATTTTATAGCTATATGATTATAATGTTTAAAACGCAAATTAAGGGGTTGTAATTTATGGGAGAAGAATTTAAACATGTAAAATTTAAACCTTTAGGAGATTCAGCAGTGATGGTTCAGATCGGGAATACAATTGATCCATCGAACTGTGCCATCTTACAAAATTTAGCATCACTGCTTGAAGAACAGCCATTTGAAGGATTTATCGAAGCTGTTCCAGCATATACAAATATTACAATTTACTACAATCCGTATACCCTGTTTAAGGTGTCCAAAAATGTAACATCATTTAGCTTTGTATGTCAGCATGTGCAGCAGCTTATTACGCAATTGACAACAGTTCAACAAACTCCTCAGAGAGTTGTAGAAATACCAGTTGTTTATGGTGGTGAATATGGTCCTGATTTAGAATATGTAGCCAAAGTCAATGGTCTAACGAAGGAGAAAGTCATACAATTACATAGTGCTAATGAGTGTCTTGTTTATATGCTAGGGTTTGCACCAGGATTTGCTTTTATGGGAGGCATGAACGAAGCTATAGCAACACCTCGAAAAGAAACACCTAGACTTGCTATTCCAGCACTTTCGGTTGGGATTGCAGGCAAACAAACAGGAATTTACCCTTTTGAAACACCTGGTGGGTGGCAAATTATTGGCCGTACGCCACTCGATTTATTTTTACCAAATGAAACACCTCCTTCCCTTTTACAAGCAGGTGATTGTATTCGCTTTAAACCAATTTCTGAAAAAGAATACAAACAATTGAAGGAGACAAGATCATGACAGTTACAGTTATTAAACCAGGGCTATTAACTACCATTCAAGATTTAGGGCGATTTGGTTCGCAAAAATATGGGGTCATCGTGAGTGGTGCAATGGATGCTTATTCCTTAAGAATTGCGAATATTCTTGTAGGGAATATAGAAAGTGAGGCAGTGCTTGAGATTTCACTGTTTGGCACCATATTACAATTTAATGATGATCATCTTATTGCGCTAACAGGTGGCGATCTAACAGCTACCATTAACAACGAGCCCGTACCACTTTGGCGTCCATTTATCGCGAAAAAAGGAGACGTATTAAAGTTTAAACGAGCTCAACAAGGTTGTCGCGCTTATGTAAGCTTTGCTGGAGGGATTCAAGTTCCTACTATCATGAATAGTAAAAGTACATATTTAAAGGCAGGAATGGGTGGATTTGAAGGTAGAGCATTACAAAAACAGGATGAAGTAAATATCGGATCTTATACTAAGAAAAATAAAGAAATACATCAATATGCAATTCAACTGATAGGCCCTGCTTCATGGTCTGTTAATTACCACGAATTAATCTCATTAGAACAACAGCAAACAATTCGTGTAATGCAAGGAACGGAGTGGGATTGTTTTACCACTGAAAGTCAGCATTGCTTAACTAACAATCAGTACACTCTTTCTACAGAGGCTGATCGAATGGGCTATCGCTTTGATGGACCGGCATTAACTTTGACAGAGAAATTCGAATTATTATCAGAGGCAGTTACGTTTGGAACAGTGCAGATCCCGCCTAGTGGTAAACCAATCATTTTAATGGCTGACCGTCAAACGACTGGTGGTTATCCGAAAATGGTGCAAGTTATCACAGCTGATTTAGCAAGTCTTGCACAGTTACAAACAGGTGCTAAAATTCGATTCAAACTAGTAACACTAGAAGAAGCTCAACAAGCATTAATTGATAAAGAACAAAAACTCAAAAACATTACAACAGCGGTTCGCTTATCATCAAACATTTAATAATATTTAGACAAAGAGAAAGAGCATGTTTTGAATAAAAACATGCTCTTTTTGTATTTCATCTGTTAAAAGAATGCTCAA
This sequence comes from Viridibacillus sp. d25.2, assembly GCF_055456015.2. Classification (NCBI taxonomy): domain Bacteria; kingdom Bacillati; phylum Bacillota; class Bacilli; order Caryophanales; family Caryophanaceae; genus Viridibacillus; species Viridibacillus sp. d25.2. The sequence goes on from NZ_CM196652.1 coordinate 2,536,624, forward strand.
TCAGTATACTTATAATTCTAATGTCATAAATACGCTATTGGGATCCTCAATGTAATTCGAAAATGGTTTGCAGTATTGGAACCCAATTTTAGAATATAGACTCTTAGCAGGTTCGAAAGCCTCCATTGAACCTGTTTCTAAACTTAATCCGTAAAACCACGATTCCTAGCTTCTGACATGATATGTTCTAGAATGTACCTTGCAACACCTTTTCTTAAATGTAATGAAGAAGTACGCATTGATTTTAATTCACCATGGTGAGCATTAAGTTCTTTTAGTGCACCGCAACCAACTAATGTATCTTGTTCCCAAGCACTCCAGAATGTGATTTCTGATTTTTTCAATTCTTCAAGATTTAAGGCATGTATGCTTTCCGTTGAAGAATTTTGTGCCATACATTGAAGATGCTCATTCAATAACTCCGCTACTTCAATTCCATTCAAATCATCAATTTTAATATCCACAAGGATCACCCCTTAGATTCTATTATTCAATTGCTAGTCTATAATAAGGCGAACCGAGAGCAACGGTATCTAATATAAATTACTTCTTACTATGCCGTTCTAGATGCGTGGGTACAAATTATTTAAGGTAGAATAGCAAATGAGCGAACTGGGAAGCCAGAAGCCTTCTCAGGTTTTGGTACGATGTTAAAAATAACAGCCCCTTTTGCGGGTAGCTGGTCTAGATTAGTGAGCAACTCTATTTGATAAGTATCTTGTTCCAATACATATAGTTCAGAAAGTAAAGCATTGTTTTGACGATATAATACGCTAGAATCCGTATCAAATGTTTCATGCCCTATCGCTTTAATATGACGTTCCTCAAATAAGAATTTCAGTGCTTCTACTGACCATCCTGGCGCATGTGGATTACCCTCAGCATCAAAGTTATTAAATGCTTCAATATCAGGCCAACGTTTGCTCCAATCCGTGCGGAGTGCAACAAATGTACCTGCCTCAATTTCACCGTATTTAGCCTCAAATTTCAAAATATCTTGTACTAAAAACGTGAAATCATGATTTTCGGCTACATCTTTAGAATGATCTATTACAACGAGCGGCAATGCAAGTTCTTTTAACTCCAATTCTTCTAAATAACGGGCATTACGGACAAAGTGAATAGGTGCATCTAAATGTGTACCGTATTGGCCAGCAAAGGCAAAGTTTTGAGTGTAAAAGCCATCATCATGTGAAAATAGTGTTGTCTTTTCTAACCCTTTAAATGCATTAAATCGTGGTGTATCTGCTCCAAAAGTATGTGTTAAATCGATCCATTTCTTTTCTTTTAACGTTTGTAGTGCATTGATTAATTCTGTTGACATATCCATCACCTCATCATTTTATTGAACAAAAAAACCTCTTCTTGATAAGAAGAGGTTGACAATACGCCGATGCACTCTTCTTATCTTCAAGCATACGCTTCTGGAATTAGCACGGTACAATGTCCGTTGCTGAGATTTCACAGGGCCAGTCCCTCCACCTCTCTGGATAAGAAAAAAGTTATTTTGTTGTTTCTTAATTTACAACTTTCGAAATCTATTGTCAATATAAAATTCCGAAAATTCTTTACACTATATGATTCTCATTAACAATTATGATTGCTTTTTATTACAAATAATCAACTTTAAGCTCGTTTCTAGCCTTGTTTGATTCCAAATGCTATCCATCTACCATCAATATCTTCGATAATAAACTCTTTATTGTTGTAATCGGTATTACTTAATGAGCGAACTATTTTCACGCCAGAGTTAATGCATTCCTCTTGAAGCGTTTCATGATTGGTTGTTATAAAGTACGCATCATACCCATAACCATATAAAACTCGATTTGGTATAACTTCTTGTCCATTTGACTTTGTTAAAATAATTTCTGTTAAATCACGATATAAACAAATATGCGGTTCTTCTGCATCCATCTACGGTACAGCATGAAACCCCATTGTTTGAACGTAAAAATTTGCCGTACGGGATATATCAGCCGTTGGGAAGATGCTGTGAGACATTAATAACATATTATCCATGTAATCTCTCCTTCATAAATTACTTCATTTATTTTTTGATTCATTGCTGTTCACATCTATCACTCTTATAAAAAGTACTTAAATAACAGAATTGTCAGAAAAATAAAATGTGAATTTATCAATTATACTCTAGTTGATGTAGCATATTTACTCCTTTATGTGTTTATGCAATAGAATGCTACTATAAGTTGCATTAACCACTGTCTGAATTGTTCATAGAAAAAAGATAAAACTAGTTGATTGGAGTGCAGGCGGCGACTCCTTGGGGAACTAACGAACATCTTGAGACCCCACAGAAGCGTTAGCGACGAGGAGGCTCAAGGTTCGTCCCCAGGAAAGCGTCCGCCGGAACGGAAATTAACGGCATCGTAGAAAAAGCCATGGCTAAAATTCATTTTATGTACTTTTTCAGTTCCCTCAGCGTATAGGGGTGACCTCTTTGTGTGGATTCCAATTTATATAAGGTAATTCGTTATATTTTCGATACATATAATTCATGTAATTTTGCCGAAAATTCATCTGTGGGTAATGGTTTACTGAAGTAATATCCTTGGGCAAAGTCACAAAGATTATCACGAACTATACATAATTCTTCTTCCGTTTCTACACCTTCAGCAATCACTTGCATACTTAGTGCATGAGCTAATTTGATAATCGCTGTCACCATTGCAACATTACTAAGCCCAGTTTTTAATCCTTGTATGAACGATTGATCTATCTTCAATATATCGATTGGGAATTGTTTTAAATAGCTGAGTGAGGAATAGCCTGTACCAAAATCATCAATTGCAATAATTACACCTAGCGCCTTTATTTGATTAAACGTTTCAATTAATTCCTCTGTTTGATGCATTAAGCTCATTTCCGTAATTTCCAACTCTAAATTTCTAGCAGGTAAACCTGTTTCTTGCAAAACTTTACGTAAATTATGTACAAAATTTCTTTCCTTCAAATGAATTGGCGATATATTAACTGAAATTCGAATATCTAGTCCATAGTCATCAAGCCACTGCTTCATTTGTTTACAAGCTATTTTTAATGTGTACACACCGATTAAACTGATTAATCCACATTCTTCTGCAAATGGGATAAACATAGCTGGAGAGATAAAGCCGTAATCTTTATCATACCAACGTATTAAACCTTCCATACCAATTAATTGATTCGTTTTCAATTCGATTTTCGGCTGATAATACAACTGAATTTCATCTCGCTTTATTGCATGACGCAATTTTGTTTCTAAAAGTAGAAATTGATTATGAGAACTATTCATCGTATTTTCATATTGTATATAATTACTAACTTTATTCTTTTTTGCTTCAAGCAATGCGACATTCGCACTTTTGACTAAATCCTCTGGCGTGTTTGCATAGGAAGGGCTTGAGCATATGCCTATACTGACAGAAGAATAGAACTCAAATTGTTCAATTAAAAAACTGTCTTCAAAGTTAGCCATTATTTGATGCGCCTTCCAAATGGCATGCTTTTCATTCTTCAAAATAATGACGAATTTATCACCACTATATCGAAACAGCGACTTTTCATCGATACCTAGTCTTTTCAGACGGGTGGCTACTTCAATAAGAAATAAATCACCTGTTAAGAAACCTAATCCGTCATTTATACTCTTAAACCGGTTAACATCCATCATTAAAAGTGTCAATGAAAAATCTTCTTTATGTGCGCCTTTAAATAAATCTGCCAATCGAATATTCAACATCCGACGGTTATATAAGCCTGTCAAATCGTCATGATAAGCATAGAATTTCAGCTTTTTTATATTTTTTTGTTCTGTTACATCTGTTCGAATTGACACGTATTGGTAAGGTGTACCTCTATCGTTTAAAAACGGGATAATCGTAGTCTGTACCCAATACAAACTACCATCTTTCGTGCGATTACAAATATCACCGCGCCATATTTTCCCGCTGCCAATCGTACACCATAATTCTTTAAAAAAGGCTTTTGAATGGTGCCCTGAGTTCAACAAACGATGATCTTGCCCGATTAGCTCATCCTTACTGTATTTAGAAATGGTACAAAAATGATTATTTACAAATGTAATAATACCTCGATTATCTGTTATAGCGACTATTATCGAGTGGTCTAATGCATGTTGAATATCTATTAATTGTTGGACTGTATACGAATCATCAAGTTGGCTTAGACCTGTCATTTGACTATAACTTTGGTCCATTTGACCTCACTCCTAATCAGTTCGGCATTATTCGAGCATTTTCTCTCTTGTTATCATTTTATCACAACCAATATAAGGCTATTATCCAAATAAAAACAAAAGGTAAAAAGTCCTAAATCAAAAAAAATAAGTTTATTGAGCTAATGAAAGATATTTCTAATATCAAATTTTTACACCTTAACTATAGTATATATAATATTTTAGAAGTATATTTTCTACAGTATATTGGTTTTTAACTGTAAAATAATTCAAAAACAACAAAAATCAAATGAAATTATTAATTAACTTAGCTAGTTCTATTGTCTAGAATGAAAAAGTGGAAAAGAAAATTAATGAGTTATAATTTTTCATTTCAAATAAAAAACATTTAATTTACAACCAATTTATTTAAGCTTAATATATATATAATCAAAAATTTTAGGTAATAATAACTATCATTATTATATCTAGATTTTTTAGTTTACATAATAATATTATGTAAACTAAAAAAAAGACCATTCACAATGGTCTCAACTACGAATTTTCCATTCTTCAACAAGGATGCTATAAACAGCATGATCTACAAAATGATCGTATAGCCACTCTGATTGACGACTAACACCTTCTAAAGTCATTCCTAAACGCTCAGGAATAGCTCTACTCTTCTTGTTTGCGATAGCAGCACGAATTTCTATTCGTTTTAGCTTGTAATCATGAAAGGCATGATCTAGAAGCTTACGAACTGATTTGGTCATAATACCTAACCCTTCATAGTCTTTTGACAACCAATAACCTAAGCTGGTAGACTTGTTTTGCCAATTTATATGGTGAAAGCCAATAACCCCAACGATTTTACCTTTATATACGATGGCAGTCTGGAAGCCATCATTAAGACTAAATTGCTTTAGACTTGATCGAATAAATTGTAATGTATCTTCTGCACTTTCATTTGAATCTATGAAGGGTAACCACTCTCTTAAACTCTCTTTTGACCCTTTCATTACCGTAAAAAGCTCTTCTGCATCATACTCTTGCAACAATTTAAGTTGCAGTTGCTCATCAATATGTATAGTAAACATAAGTAACCTCCTATAAAAATGTAATTATAATATTATAACACTATTTATATGGTAATTAAATACAATAAAGCAAACTTTTGCGAGTACTTTTTCAGTATAATTATCTTTCTCGTTAAATACTCTGATTGAACGGATTGTTTTCGATCACTTGCTGGATTTCTTTATCTTCTACATGCGTATAAATCTGCGTTGTAGAAACGCTTGAATGGCCTAAAATTTGCTGTAAACTACGTATATCTGCCCCGCTTTTATACATCATCGTCGCTGATGTGTGTCTTAGCTTATGTGGCGTTAACTTTGTTTTATTCAGCCCTGATTGCTCATTAATCTCTTTTACAATTTTCGCAACACGTTGTCTCGTTAAGCGTGTTCCTTTTTGAGAAAGGAATAATGATTCATTGGTATCTGCGCCTTTAATAGCGTAGCGTTCTTTTTTTATATACCGAGAAAGGGCATTATGGCAAGCTTCATTTAAGAAAATCGTCCTTTCCTTATCCCCTTTACCTGTAACGGTTAAATAGTCACCTTGAATAGAAGTTAGATTCAACTTACATAGCTCTGTTACACGAATACCTAGGTTTAAAAAGAATGTAATTATGCAATAATTACGATAGTAATGTGTAGATTCCTTTATACCATCTATAAAAACTCTCGCTTCCTCCATTGTCATATATATCGGTTGTCGCTTCCCTATTTTAGGGGTTTCTAGCTCACTTGCAGGGTTTTCTTCTATCAAATGACGTTTAGTTTTTAAATAATTGAAAAAAGATTTTAATGTAGCTCCTTTTCGCGCTCTAGAATGAGCACTATTATGTCGTTGTTCCTCACAGTATTCTAAAAACAAGTACATGTCTTCTAATGATACTTCTCTAATAAAATCAATTGTTATATCCGATATATCAATTTGGTTTAGAAAATTTATATCCATATCTTGCTGTACTGCTTTTAAGAATCTAAAAAATAATAATAAGTCATATTCGTATTCTTCACGTGTTCTTTTCGATTTCCCTTTAATAGTTGTTAAATAGACAAGGAAATCTTTCATTACTTTCGGGTATGTAGTTTGCAAAATTCGTCACCTCTTATACTACTATTTTAGCACAAATAAGGTTCCCAAATGTGTATTTGGGAACCTTATTTAAAAAATCTATTTTTATCAGAAAATTACTTTCAAAAACGACAAAATACCCCCTAAAATTTAGGATGCTTCAAATTCACTCTCAGACGATTCGAGAATACAAAATCCACATTACTATACGTCTCGAATCGCATTAGATTTTCGTGTTTTCTTCCCCTCTTTTAGTATTAAATTAAGATTGAATTTAAAAAAATTGATATTAGTTAAAAATTGGAATGTAAATTTAGAGTTAGATAATATCAAAATGAGGTTGGATTTTCTCGAAAAGTCGTAAGAAAACTGATGACGGAATGCTTGAAAGTATCATAGAAATATCCAAGAAACATACGATTCAATTAATGGTGAGGGAGAAGATCGGTATGTTGTAAATAGCTTTAGTAACATTATATGTTAGTTCTATCAAACAAAGGTAAAGTGTTATTAGTATTACATTTTTTATAATTAATTCTACTAAATTTACAGAAAAAGTTTAATTGTATTTTAATTACTACATTTACAATTTATTTAATTTAACAGTAATTTCGTTATTGAAGAATGAGGGAGTAAGAGTTTTAATTGTTTTGAAATTTCAATTTAAAAGAAATATATGAATACTATAAATATAAAAAATTGTGTAAAATTTTATTGTCTAAAATGATGGAATTATTCGAAAAATCAGATGATATCGAAATTTAATTAATGATTATTGGGGATGGAACTTCAAAAAAAGAGTATTGAATGGAGATCAAAACGGAGGGAGATTTTAACCTATTTACACTAAGGTGCAAAAAGAGGGAGTAAAGAAGGAAAAGGCTATAAAGAGGAATGATGGACTAATACTAAACAAAACCCACACAAAAACTAGTTAATAGTGTGGGTTTTACAATTATAGTGCTATATAGTGCCAAACACCATTTTGTAATGATTTCTTTAAGCGGCCTTTTTCTTCTAAATAATCTAAGTAGCCGATGACTTCTGACATGACGAGTGAAAACTCAGAATTGTATTTATGCCGATATAAATTTTGGGCAATTTCTTTCGGATAGTGTATCCCTTCTTTTATGACTGAATATAAGCGGTTCGCTTTATGTTGTATCCTATCAAGTTTAAGTGAAATAACAATTCGTTGATTTTCAATTATTTCTTGATGTCCAGCAAATAAATATTCTACATGTAAATGTTGTATTCTTTTTAACGAATGCTCAAGTTGTCTAACAGTATGTAGACGGTTACCTTTTACATCTGGATCAACAATTGCATTTGATGAAGTCGTTTTTAATACAACATCCCCAGCAAATAACCAATTCCTATCTTCGTCATAAAAACTAATAGAATCAGCAGAATGACCGGGAGTTTCTATTACTTGCATGCCTAGGATGCTATCCCCTTCTCCTAATGGTCGAATGACCGTTTGAAGAGCTTGCTCTTTTTGGGAATCGATTGTCTGTTGCAATTTTTTAAGACGGGGCTGCGCTTCTTCTATGCATCCCATTGATATGTATAGTTCAGTAAAAAATTGCTTCCTCATTAAGAGAAATTCTTGGTCCATCATAAGACGAGGAATGGCTTCATAATGTGCATAAACAGGGATGTCTTTTTGTTGTAGAATCCAATTGACTAACCCGACATGATCTTCATGATGATGCGTTAAAAGAATACGAGATAAATCACTTATATGATAGCCTTTTTCTGATAATGTTAAAGTAAGTGCTTCTTTATACTTCTTTGTATGAATTCCCGCATCTATTAATGATAGTGAATCACCGTCATCTAATATATAGCTATTAATCGTACCTACATTACTATAATTTGTAGGTACAATAATTGGATAAACAGAACGAGAATTTTTCTTTATACTTATCAAACCTGTCACTTCCTATCTCATATTGTTTACTATACCGTTTATAGTATAAAAATTTCATACTTATGAAAACAAAAAAGACTGCTATAGTATTTAGAGGGCACTGAAAAACTTACGTGCTTGTGCATACTGTAAATTATCTTTTCCTGAATAGGCTGTGCCAGTATCTTTACTTTTCTCTACTAATTCTTGTAGATAATGTCCTTCACTTTTTTCACCTGTTGTCACAATTGCCGCTGTAATAATTCGTTCATCACTCATCGCAATGTGCGTTTTAAATCCAAAGAAAGAAGAATCGGCCGGTTTATTCCCTAATCGCGCATCTGTATCCGAGGAGTAATTAGTTGTACGTCATAATCTGCGATATCTTCTTTGAGGAAGTTTAATTTCTCTTGTACGGCAGGGACTTAAGCAACTTTGGATTGTGTTTCTACAATTTTCACGACTTGACGACAATAGTCTAATTCCTTTGTGATTTCATTTGAAGTTGGTTTGGAAATTTTTCTTTTATCATTTCATCGAATTGTTAGACGCCTTTTCGGACATTCTTTGATTTTTCTTGTAAAGATTCTTTTAAAAACGATAAAACTAGTTGATTGGAGTGTAGGCGGCGACTCCTTGGGGAATTAACGACCAACTTGAGACCCCACAGAAGCGTTAGCTACGAGGAGGCTCAAGGTTCGTCCTCAGGAAAGCGTCCGCCGGAACGGAAATTAACGGCATCGAAGAAAAAGCCCTGGCAGAAACGATTAATCGTTTCTGTCAGGGCTAAAATTCATTTTATGGACTTTTTCGGTGCCTTTTAGTATTTAAGCAGTCTTTTTTATAGTTTTGAAAAGTAAAGATTCTTCCCTACTTCTAATAATAGAAACACAGGTTGAAAATTGATATTGGCTATTACTTAGATGTCATTGGTAGTATGAAATTAAGTTAAGTATGGTTAAATAGTGGAGATATTGTACAACTTCATATCAACTATGTTCATCTTACTTTTTTTAAAATATATAGCTTTCCAGCCTGTTCATTTAACACAGCTACTGTAAAGTCGTATTTCTCACTTTTCATAATGTCCTGAATGGAATCATCATTCTCATTATTATTAAAGTAGTAGTTGCCCTTCTTTTCATCAGTTGGTAGAACGTGTTTAATTTGCTTAGCTACTAATTGTTGAAACTCTTCATTAGCAGGTAATGGTTTCCACTTGTCATGTTCTGCAATGGATTTCTTAAACTTCTTAATTTGCTTTTTTTTCAAATGATATTCAGCATAAAATTCTCCGTTAGTTTTGAACTGCTTATGCCTATCACTTTTAGATACAAGTACAGCACCCTTTGGAATTTTCACTTCAATCATTTGTTCAGCATGTCTAGTAATATTGGAATGTACAATTAAAAAATAATATCCTACTAAGACAAAAATTAATAGTGCTCCTGTTAATACGATTATTTTCTTTGACAATACAAACGCCCACCTTAAATTGACTTTTTAAGTCGTTTTAATAAATTGATAATAGATCATTTCATCAGTTACTTTGAAACCTGCATCTGTAGACATTCAACTGTTCATTTACGTCTAGAATTCATCTATGTAGAAAAATAGTTTTTGCTCCTCATTTAACGTTGATGTGCACTTAATCCATTGCTCCTCTTCAATTTGCAAGAAGTTACAAAAAGATTTATGAAATGGATGAACATCTGATTGTATTTTCAGATGTTTCTTCATAAAAAATTTTTCAATAGAATCTTTCATCGCTTTTGTAAAAAGCATTCGTTTCACTTCATTTGCCTGTAACTTTAATAATAATTGACGAATACTAAAATTATTTTCATTAACGAGAATTTCAAATGTTCCCAGCTCAGCCGGCATGTCCTCATTTTGCGCTAACTACACATTATCTTCCAAAAAAGGATATTTGTCAAGATATTTAACAAAAGGGCCCCAAACTTTTGCTTTGTTCAAATTCAAATTAATATCGAAACCAAGTGCACCGACAATTTCTCTATTATCATACGCAACTACAAACGATGCTTTTAATGGCAAGCCCAAGTTTGGAATGAATAGTATGTCGTTCTAAACTACAACAGCCAACATTATGTTCCTTGCGATTATTCGTCATGCCGCTGGTAAAGGTATTTCCGTTGGTCTTTGAATTTGTACAGATCCCCCATAGCTCCAATGGATATCAACTTTTTTTAACCTCAATCATTATTTTAGTGACATAGTTATCTAAATTATTAACTGATACTGCATCTAAAATATATTCTTCATATGAATAACCATTTAATTGTAACTGATGCTCTTTACTATACGCAATCAACTTATCATAAGTTTCAAAAATGTTGACTTCATCGCCTATATGATATCCGACGATATAAAAGCTTGATGGTTTCGTCCAAATGTTCTCTCCCTGCCAATCTTTCTTCATTTTAGTGTACAAAAATGAATAATTTTCAAAATCTCTTGCAATCATTTTATCTTTGTGAAGAATTGCTCCGATTGGATGGCCACTATATAGCTCGTAGTTATCGCTATAGTTGATAAAGTTAGAAACCGAATTAAGAAATTCCTTATCAGTAGTATCGAGAGTACTTTCACTTATTAATAGAAGCTCTTCTTCCGAATGCACTAATGAAATACTTTCAAAGTCTGTTTGCAATGCATTTTTTGTAATAGCTACCTTTGTATCAAGTATTTCTCTTAGATGTGTTAGGTTTTGAATTTTTTTTTCAATCAATTTTGCTTGTTGTTCTAATAATTCAATTGATTCTATTGGCGTCTTATTTTGTAAAAAAGCTCTTATCTCTTTTAACGGCATTTTTAGCTCTTTTAAAAGCTCTATAACAGCAAAAACTTCATATTGTTGGTAAGAATAATATCGATAGCCTTTTGCTGTTTTAATTTCAGGTGTTAATAACCCGATTTCATCATAATGAAATAACGTTTGTTTTTTTATGTGACAGATTTTTGCAAATTCACCTGTTGTAAAGTATTTACGTAAATTTTCGCTCATTTAAGACTTCCCCCTTGACTATACGGTTACCATATACCTTATCATGCTAATATACCATGTGAGATGGTAAGTAAAAAGAATTATTTCTATTGAAGGGAACTGATAGTCATGAGTATAGAGATTCATGACGTAACGCGAGAAAATGAAAGTGCCATAATAAAATTAAGTGTGGCGAAAGAGCAAAAAGGTTTTATTGAAACACCTCAAGAATGTTTACAAGAAGCGAAAGAGGATTTACACTACCACCCTGTTGGATTATATGCAAATAGTAAGTTGGTTGGCTTTGCGATGTATGCATATTTCCCAAAGGAGGACGAAGGTCGAGTATGGTTAGATCGTTTCCTTATTGATGCTAAATTCCAAGGGCAAGGTTTCGGTAAGATAATGCTTCAAGCATTAATCGATAAATTAACAAATGAATTTAATTGTCAAAAAATATATTTGAGTGTTTATGAAGATAATCCAGGAGCAATTCATTTATATAAGAAATTTGGATTTGAATTTAATGGTGAATTAGATGTTCACAACGAGAAGGTTATGGTTAAAGCTATATAGTATAACCCCACATTATAAACGGATATGTGTGCTTCTCGGTATTAAGGAGTATTTTTAATGTCAGAGTCAACTATTAAGTTACAAAATAATTCGGTGCCAAAGGTTTTTGCATCTTATTTATTCCCTTCTCTTTTAGGGATGCTTTTAATGTCTATCAATATTTTAGTGGATGGCATATTTGTTAGTAATGGGATTGGTCCTAAAGCGTTAGCGGGCGTTAACATTGCCGTACCTATTTTCTCGATTCTCTTGTCGATTTCTTTATGGATCGGGATGGGAGGAGCTACACTTTATTCCATCTCAATTGGTCAAGGAAATTTAGCTAAAGCACGTTCTATTTTTACACAGGCATTTGTGTTAGCTATAACTATTGTGGGTATTTTAGTTATTTTTAGTCTTTGGAAACAACAAGAAATCGCATATTTATTTGGTGCTAGTGATGAAATCCTCCCTTATGTAGAAGATTATTTACATGTCATTTTACTATTTGGAATCGTCTATGTATTGGAGAATATTCTAAGTATTTTTATCCGTAATGATGGAAATCCTAAATTAGCTATGATTGGTTTAATTACCACTTCAGTATTAAACATTGTTTTTAACTATATTTTCATCTTCATGATGGATATGGGTGTAGCTGGAGCAGCTTATGCAACTGTTTTATCAACAGTAGTTGGTGTAATTGTATTACTGTATCATTTTGTTCGTAAAGAAAGTGTACTTCGATTTGTTAAATTCTCAGTTGATTATAAATCGATGGGAGAAATACTGAAAATCGGTTCTCCAAGTTTTGTTGTTGAAGGTTCCGCAGCAATTATTGTCGTGGCGTATAACATTACATTCAGTCATTTTGTTGGAGAAATCGGTGTAACAGCTTACGCAATAGTAAATTACTTACATGTTGTTTTCTTAATGGTTTTCCTTGGAATAGGTGCTGCCCTACAACCAATCGTAAGTTTTCATTTTGGCGCCAAACTATATAGTCGTTTACAATCATTTTTAAAACTAGGTTTAAAGGTAGGCATTGGCTTTGGCGTAGCAATTTTACTTATTGGGTGGTTTTTCGCTGATCCAATGATTGCTTTATTCGGTGTGAAGGATCCAGAAGTAATGGCAGTTACAATAGAAGGGATTTCCTATTTCTTCATCGGCTACTTATTTTTAAGTTTCAACTTAATCATGGCTGAATATTATCAATCGATTAAGCGAATCCGATTATCTATGTTTATCATAATGGCGAGAAGTTTAGTATTGTTCTTACCTTTACTTTGGATTCTGCCTAACTATTTTGGCTCTCAATATATTTGGTTGGCTTTTCCTATAGCTGAAGGTCTAACAATAATCGCTCTAATAATTGTAAAAAAACTTTTTCATAATATATTGCCAGAAAAAGCAACGGAAAACGCAAGCGAAAAGCCTCTTATTTCATGATTAAATATATTCAATTACTCGTTTAAACGTATATTTTCTAACTCATCATTACGATTGAACTATCATGTGTTCTATTATGATAACTTTGCGTTATTATCTATAAAAAATTTATATTTTTTCAGTAAATATCCTGATTTCCTCATCTTAATCCGATGTTGAAATTAGGATATTTTTGATTTATACAGAAAAAAATCAACACAATATAGAATTTTTTTAATTTTTTCATAGAAAAAGATTGCTATTTTCGTCATATTTGAATATGATTATCTCAAGGGTTTTGGTAATCACTGCTAGCTCTTACTTTTACAAAGGGGGAAAATCAATGGGTCACAAAATTGAAAGCGTTCTCGAAGGTGTAAAAAATTCAGATTCTTCTGAAAAATCTTCTGAAAAACGTAACAAAGAGATTACTTCAGATGCTTATGTAGCAATTGCTGGTAGTCAAGAATTTAAGACATTGGTGAAAAAGAAGAATTCATTTATCGTTCCGGTCTCAATCTTTTTCTTACTATTCTACTTCACTCTACCAGTCTTAACTTCTTTCACAACTGTGTTAAATGTTAAAGTAGTTGGAGAAATCACATTGGTATGGGTTTTTGCTTTAGCACAATTTATAATGACATGGATTTTATGTATGACTTATGTTAGTAAATCAAACAAATTTGACAAAGAAGCAGATTCGATTATTGAGAAAGTAAAGGATGGTGATTACTAATGGGTATGAGTATAATCGGTATTTGTTTCTTCGTAGCAATCGTAGGTTTAACACTATTCGTTACATACCTTGCTTCGAAGCAAACAAACTCAGCTAGTGAATTCTATACAGCGGGTGGCGGTTTGACTGGCTGGCAAAATGGTATCGCAATCGCTGGTGACTACTTATCAGCAGCATCATTCTTAGGTATCGCGGGTGCAATTGCCCTATTCGGATTTGACGGTTTCTTCTATAGTATTGGTTACTTAGTAGCTTACTTAGTTGTTTTATATATCGTAGCTGAGCCATTACGAAATCTTGGTCGCTATACTTTAGCGGATATGATTACTGCTCGCTTTGATCAAAAGAAAGTACGTGGAACTGCTGCTGTAAGTACAATTGTAATTGTATTATTCTACATGATTGCACAGCTTGTTGGTGCAGGCGGACTTATTCAATTATTATTAGGTATTGATTATTGGGTTGCTGTTCTTCTAGTTGGTGTTATGATGACAATTTACGTTCTTTGGGGCGGGATGGCTGCAACAAGTTGGGTTCAAATCATTAAAGCCGTTCTATTAATGATTGGTACAGTTATTATTTCAGTTATGGTTTTATGGAAATTCGACTTCAATATTATTGAAATGTTCAACACAATGAAAACAGCAACTCCACATGGAGAAGGTTACTTAGTTGCAGGTGCAAAATATTCTAATGGCGTAGATACTATGTCTATGATGATTGCCCTAGTTCTTGGTACTGCTGGTTTACCACATATCTTAATGCGCTTCTTTACTGTAAAAGATGCAAAAACAGCACGTAGTTCAGTTGTTTATGCAACTTGGATTGTTGGTATTTTCTACATCTTAACAATTCTCCTAGGCTTCGGTGCTGCGGCATTCGTTGGTTCTGAGAAAATTATCGGTGCTAACGCTGCTGGTAACATGGCTGCACCACTTCTAGCTCAAGCACTTGGTGGCGACATGTTAATGTCATTCATCTGTGCGGTTGCATTCGCAACAATCTTAGCGGTAGTAGCAGGTCTTGTATTATCTGGAGCATCTGCTTTCGCTCATGATATTTATGGACAAATTATCAAAAAAGGTAAAGTAACAGAAAAAGAGCAAATGAAAGCAGCTCGTCTTGCTTCTATCGGCGTATCTGTATTCTCTATTATTTTAGCTTTAGGTGCACAAACAATGAACGTAGCGTTCTTAGTATCTTTAGCATTCTGTATCGCAGCAAGTGCGAACTTACCTGTTATCATTTACACAATCTACTACAAAAAATTCAATACAACTGGTGCAATGGCCGCAATGATTACGGGTCTAGTTACTGCTCTAGTACTTGTAGTAGTAAGTCCTAACCTTTGGAATCCAGAAGGTACTGCTATCTTCACTGGTACTGCTCTATTCCCATTAACGAACCCAGCTATTATTTCTGTTCCAGCTGGTTTCCTAGCAGGTTGGATTGGTTCAGTAGTTGGTGCTAAATCTGACGCTCGTAAATATGCTGAAGTTACAGTTAAAGCAAACACTGGCTTAAAATAATCTATCTTTCAACTTACAACTTACAAAAAACTGTTTACTAGCTTGCTAGTAGCAGTTTTTTTGTTGTTACACGACTACACTCATACTTGCTTCACTCTTTCACATTATGAAAAGCTAATTCGAAAAATATCTATGTTATTCATTTCAACACGGGCACTTATGTTATTTGTACGAATCGTATCGTACTTAACGTGGATTCAATACCAATCCGCTAATAATGTTGTTTTAGAATCAGTTAATCATATTAACAACCGTACATTAGCTATTTTCCCTTTTCGCATTTTTGGAATGGTTAGTTTAGAAAACACTTCCATTATGACTGGAATTTAAATCTTGCACCTGATGGTATGGGTCCAATTAGAATAATCACACATGAAGTTGGTGCGGATGTATCTACTTTTTGACGCTTATACTAAAACGATTTAAAAACAAATAACTTCTTAGTTGATAACTTTTCCACTGTTTTAAAATTTTTTTCTAATTTTATCAAACAATTAATTAATAACTACACTTTATGGTTACCTTATTTGTAAGAAGCAACTTTCGTTAAAATAACAGCTTCTGCAAAAAAGGAGTGAAATTTCATGGAAATAAAGAAAATTATCGGCATATTCGTAGCATCTGCTTGTCTTTCGATAGCTGCATATGGTTCTCTAACCCATGCACCAGAAAAAACGCTCGAAAAAAAAGTGACAACATCAGCAAAGCCCATTGAATGGTCTTATGAAGGAGATACTGGTCCTAATAACTGGGCAAATTTAGACCCATCATTTTCAATGTGCGGTAAAGGAACTGAGCAATCCCCTATCAACATTGACCTAGAAGATGTAGTTTTGGACAAAACCTTAGGAGATATCAAATTTAACTACCAGCCTACCAAATTTACGCTTATGAATGATGGACACAATATACAAGCAAATGATGCTTCCGGGAAAAACTCAATAGTAATTAACGGTGTTAAATACACATTTTTAAGAATGCATTTCCATAATCCGAGTGAGCACCAAATTAATGGACACAATTTTGCTATGGAAGCGCACCTTGTTCATGAAAATAATAAAGGAGAGAAGGCCGTTCTCGGTATCCTCATCAATCCAGGTAAAGAAAACAAGTTATTGACTGATTTTTGGTCAAAATTACCATCAAAAGTTACAGAAGCAGACATTCCCTTAGACAACGCCATAGACCTTACTAACTTTTTACCTACTGATAAGAAAGTATATCGATACAGTGGTTCTTTAACTACGCCACCTTGTTCAGAAGGTATTATATGGTCTGTTATGGAACAACCCATTGAAATGTCGGAGGCACAAATTGACGCTTTTAGTTCTATAATTTCAAATAACAATAGACCAGTTCAACCTCTTAATAATAGAAAAGTATTTAAAATGCAGGAATAAGATAAACCTATTAAATTTACTTTTGTTCCTGAAACAACTTAATAATTCATGAACGTAAAAAACCACTTACATCTCTCTATATGAAGTAAGTGGTTTTTCATATTATACAGGCTGTTTATTTAACAGCTCTGTTATTTGTTCTCTATGACCCTCATGGAAAGCTTTAACAATGGCACTACCAACAATGACACCATCTGCCATAGAACCTATTTCTTTCACTTGCTGTGCATTTGAAATACCAAACCCTGCAAGTACAGGTACTTGGCTCACTTTTTTTAAGTTCGTTAAATGTTTTTCAAGCTGTTCCGTAAATCCTTGTCTCACCCCAGTGATACCATTAACAGTGACAGCGTAGATAAATCCTTCAGCAGCATTGGCAATTTTTTCGATACGCTGTTGCGGACTTGTTAATGAAACTAGTTGAACAAGCGCGACATCTGTACCTTTTAATTCATTTGAAATTATAGTAGATTCTTCTAACGGTAAATCTGGAATGATTAGACCACTAATGCCGCTTTGCTCACATGCTTTGATAAAATCTTGAATGCCATATGAAATTATTGGGTTTAAGTAAGTCATGACCACTAGTGGTATGTGAACTTCTTCTTTAAATTTTGCAACTGTTTGTAATATATTACGAAGGTTAGCACCGGCATCTAATGCACGAAGACCGGCATCTTGAATGACAGGTCCATCAGCTACAGGATCTGTGAACGGAATACCAAGCTCAATCGCAGTAACACCACTGTCTTGCAAAAATAAAATCTGTTCGCGAAGGGAATCAAGACCTCCATCTCCTGCCATAATGTATGCAACAAAGGCTTTTTCACCTTGTGCTACTTTTGACTCCAACACTTTTTGTAATGTTTTAATTACCATTATTATTCCCTCCCAATGCATCTCGAACAGTTTGTACGTCTTTATCTCCACGACCTGATAAACAGATGACTATAATCTCATCTCTGCTCATTTCTTTTGCAAGATTGGCTGCATAGTAAATAGCATGGGAACTTTCAAGAGCTGGAATAATTCCTTCTAATCGGGATAATAATTGCAAACCCTCTAGTGCTTCTTGATCTGTCACAGCTTCGTACTTTACTCTACCTATATCATGTAAATGACAATGCTCAGGTCCTACTGCTGGATAATCTAAACCTGCAGAAATAGAATGCGCTTCTTGGATAAAACCATTATCATCTTGTAGAACATACATATACGCCCCGTGTAATACGCCTTCTTTTTTATCTGCAATTGCTGCTGCATGTAAGCCTGTTTCAAGACCACTTCCTGCCGCCTCTACTCCGTAAAGTTTTACTTCTTCATCTTCGACAAATGGATGGAACATACCGATTGCGTTACTGCCCCCACCTATACAAGTGACGATAGCATCTGGTAATCGACTTTCTTTTTCATATATTTGTATACGCGTTTCAAGACCAATAATACGTTGGAAATCACGAACAATTTGTGGGAATGGATGCGGCCCAAGAGCTGAACCTAAGATGTAATGGGTATCTTCTACATTTGCAACCCAGTAACGAAGAGCTTCATTCACTGCATCTTTTAATGTACCAGCCCCTTGCTCTACAGAAACTACTTTTGCACCAAGTAGTTCCATACGGAAAACGTTTAACTCTTGTCGTCTGACATCTTCTTTCCCCATAAAAATGATACATTCTAAATCAAATAGGGCACATACGGTTGCGGTTGCAACACCATGTTGACCGGCACCTGTTTCAGCAACAATTTTCTTTTTCCCCATACGCATAGCAAGTAGCGCTTGACCTAATGCATTATTAATTTTATGAGCACCTGTATGGTTAAGGTCTTCACGTTTTAAATAGATTTTTGCACCGCCAAGTTTCTTAGTTAAGCGTTCAGCATAATAGAGTGGATTTTCACGTCCTACATAGTCTTTTAAGTAGTAATTTAATTCTTCATAAAAAGTTAGATCTTGTTGCGCTTCCTTATAGGCATCCTCTAATTCTATTAATGCAGTCATTAATGTTTCGGGAACATATTGACCACCAAATTTACCATAACGACCTGCTTGTTTCTGATCAGTTACTTTTTCCATTAAGATCTCTCCTCATCTTTAACAGCTTGTATAAACGCTTTGATTAATTCATTACTTTTACGTCCATCTTTTTCTACACCACTTGAGACATCTACCATATATGGCTTAACACGATTTATGGCTTCTTCAACATTTGTAGGATTAAGACCTCCTGCTAATATCAGTCTATTTTCTGAAATGCCATGTCCTTGTAGTAGTTGCCAATCAAATGGTACCCCACTCCCCCCCTGAAAATCAGTTCCTGGAGCATCGAATAATAAATAGTCACTTGTATAAGTAGAGCCATTTTCTACATCTTCAATAGATTTAACTGCTAATGCCTTTATAGAAGGAAACTGACATGTTGTGATATATTCTGGTGTTTCATGTCCGTGAAACTGTACATAGTCAAGTGGTACCATTTCTACAACTCGTTCTAACTCTTCAAAAGTTGGATCTACAAAAACTCCGATTTTCAGCACACCTTCAGGAACAAAATAGGCTAGCTCACGAGCCTTTTCGATTGAAATTTGACGTTTACTCGGTGCAAACACAAAGCCAATGGCATCAGCTCCCGCAGCAACTGCTGTCTTAACATGCCCGGTCTCTTGCAAACCACAAATTTTTACTTTAGTCATTGTATCTTCACACCTTTCTTCACTTTGAAAGAGGCTAATGTTTGAGCGACATCACCACTTTGCATTAACGTTTCCCCGACTAAAATAGCACTCGCACCATGATTTGCTACAATGTCTGCATCCTGTGATGTTTGCATGCCACTTTCACTTATCAATACTCGTTTTTCATGAAAAGGGAAAATGTCTGCAATCTCAGTAGTTCGTGCTAAATCTACTTCAAATGTTTTTAAATCACGATTATTGACACCTATTAATTTGGCATCTAGCTTAAGTGCTTGTTGAAGCTCATCTATATTATGTACTTCAACAAGAATTTCTAATTTCTGCCTTTTGGCATATTTATAAAGAGTCTGTAATTGTCCTTCCTCCAATGCCGCCACGATTAGTAAGATAACAGAAGCACCTGAAGCTTTTGCTTGATCAATTTGTACTTCATGAATGATAAAGTCTTTACATAATAGAGGAAGTCCAACAGCTTTAGATACTTCTTTTAAATCTTCAAATGAGCCTTTAAAAAAAGAAGAGTCAGTTAAAACAGATATACAAGCTGCACCAGCTTGCTCATATATAATTGCTTGCTCTACTGGATTGGCACCTTCATTTATTACCCCTTTTGATGGAGAAGCACGTTTCATCTCAGCAATTACTTGTAATCGTTTATTTTGATAAAGAGTATCAAAAAGAGAAGGTCTATTTGTTGGTACTTTAATTTTTTTAGGAGGGTTTTGTAATAATATTTGTACCTCACGCTCTTTCTCTTTTATTATCCGATCTAAAATCGTCATTTTATAACCTCCTGTTTTTTTCGAGCTTCACTAAAGGCAACAACAGCATTTAACTTCTCGAGAGCTTTCCCTGATAAAATGGTGTCTATGGCCAGATCTACTCCTTCTTTAATCCGATTCACTAATCCATATGCAAACAGGCCGATAGCTACATTGAATACAACCGTATCAAAATAAGCATCTCTTTTACCACCTAGTAAGTTGCGCATAATAACCGCATTTTCATCCGCATTACCGCCACGAATGGATTCAAGAGGTGCTGATTTTAAACCTATATCTTCAGGTGTTAATGAAAATGGGATTAAATCTTCATGATCTACTAATACAAATTCATTTTGGCCAGCAAGTGATGCTTCGTCCATCCCCCCAGCCCCAGATACAACAATTCCGCGCTTTCGACCAAGCATCTTCATAACAGCTGCATATTCCATTGTGAATTCAGGTCTATTAATTCCCGTAAATTGTGTATCTAGCGTAATTGGATTTGTTAAAGGACCAACTAAGTTAAAGATTGTTGGCTTGCCAATTTGTCGTCTCACTTGACCGATACGTTTTAGTTGCGGATGAACATTTGGTGCATATATGAAAGCTATTCCATGTGTGTTTAATAGCTCAACCGTTTCATCTATTGTTAAATTCGTAAGAATACCTAGTGCTTCAAGGACATCTGAACTTCCTGCAGCACTGGAGATTTTTCGATTACCATGTTTTGCAATTTTAGCCCCAGCTCCAGCCATTACAAATGCTGCAGCTGTACTTATGTTGAAACTGTTTACACCATCTCCACCTGTTCCGCAATTATCCATATATCGTGCAGTAGGAGCAGGTACCTCTAATGCAAAAGATTTCATAACGATCGCAAGTGCGGCTACTTCATGGGCAGTCTCGCCTTTATTCGCTAATGCGATCAAAAATGTCTCAATTTCATGTAATGGTGTTTCTTCATGAAACATCAGCTTTGATGCTTCACGCATTTCTTCAAATAATAGATGCTGATTATTTTCTACTTTTGAAATATATTGTTTCATCGTACACACTCCTCATTTAACTTCATTCGTATAGGAAAGATATAATAATTTCGCCTTTGCTTCTGTTTCTTCGAATTCCTTCAAAGGAATCGAATCCTTTACGATCCTTGCACAGCAAAATCAAGATTTCCGTTAAACCCGATATAGCCAATTGCCCCATCATATGTACTTCGATGGGTTGTTTCAATTTCATCAATAAAAGCCATTGCCATGTGTTTTTGTTTACCAGTTACTGTCCATGTTGGAAAAGTCTTTGTAAGTGCATCTAATGGATGAAGTACTGGTGATAATTCCCCTTCGATATTCGACATAAGATGTATGACATGTTCAAATCGAACAACTTCCATATAATTTTTAACACGTACTGTAGCTGGTGTGCATACGAGGTTTAATTCTTGCTTAGCTTTTTCAAGTAGCATATTGTGCTCTGCTATTTCTGTTGAATCATTCTGTAACTTTTTTGCTTGTTCTTCATCTTCATCAATTGTTTGCCCACGATGAATAGTTCCAGCAATTGGATTTACTTTAACGACTTGATTCTTTACGCTTACGACACTTTCTGGTGAAATGCCGATTACAATATGTTGATCAAACTCCATATAGTACATATAAGGAGAAGGGTTTTGTTTACGCAATTTTCGGTAAATTGAAAATGGATTTCCTGTAAAATCGGTTAATAGTCTTCGAGAAAGAACTACTTTCTCTACCTCACCATTTTGAATATGTTGCAACGCCTGTTGGACCTGACCCTCAAATTTTTCTCTTGTCACATTGCTTTTAAAATTACTTAAAATAAAGTTTTTATCGTCTGTTGTAATTTCCACTGCAATTGCTTCTAAATCTGGTTTCTCTTGTTCCGCGTTCACAGCTGTATGCATAATGGTAACGACATCTTCCATGTGATCGAAGATGATTATCGTTTCATAGATTTGAAAGTTTATATCTGGTAGGTTCAATTCATCTTCTAAAATAGAATTAGCATTTGCTGCAGCATATCCGATATATCCAACAGCTCCACCAGTAAAAGGAAAGGAAGATTGCTCTGTAATTCTTGGCATTAATCGTTTTAATAGTGTTAATAAATCGCCCGTATATTCGTAACGTTTACCCGTTGTAAATTGCTGTTCAACTAATTGTTGGCCACTACCACTATAGGATTTTAATGGATTCGATCCAATAAACGAATAGCGTCCTGACTCTTCAATTTTTGCCGATCTCTCCAGCAAAAATTTGCGCTTTCCTTTCAATCGATTGAATATTAATATTGGTGTTAATCTATCGCCTGCTAATTTCTTCACTGTCGTTCTATAGCTCAATCTCTCTCTGCTCATATCTTTTTCTCCCTTCTACTCAGCTCACTATAAAAATTTCGCATAAAAAAAGTCCTCTCAAAAGGAAAATTCCTTTCAAGAGGACGATATTCACCGCGTTGCCACCTCAAGTTGAAGCATTATTAAATACTTCCACTTAGCGTATCAAAAAGATACTACCCATAACGTAGGTAAGACGTCTATTAATAGTTAGAAGTATAGACACTTCTGTTCTTAATAGCTCTCATAAGTCCATTCATATAGGGAATAGATCAGTTTTCACCATCCACTGACTCTCTACACTAAAACACCTATACTACTACTCTTACTCTTCAATTTCTCTGCTATACTCAACTCAACTGTTCTCTAGGTGGTCTCGCTCCCGAAACCTGCTACCTATCCCGAACAAAATTGTTATTATTCATATTAAACTTTGATATCTGAGTTGTCAAATGTTATATCAAACAATAAATCAAATATTAATTGTGTGATTTTTATTAGACTATGAAATTCTTTTTTGCTGTTGTTCTGCCTTATAAAATCTGAGCGGTTCAACGTATTATTAAAAAGATCAAAAATAAAACTCTATGCTTCTTTTATTGCTTTAATTATTTTTATATATTGCACATCTCCTAGGCCATATTGTGGAAACAAACGAAATAAGTTTTTCAGTAATTCTCCCTGGGACTTATACAGATGTTTTTTTATGTAAGTAGTTATTTCATTGTCATCTTTTAAATACTCTAAATACAGGTTAATTCCCTGATACATGACAGGCATTACTTGAGCCTTGGGAAGTTGATGTTGGATCAATACTTGTTGATATATTTCTTTAAAACCCTTTGGAGTCACTTCTATTTCTTCTACATCATAGGTCTTTTCATTAACCATATTGAAGAATACTTTTCCTTTGTACTCTACTTGTTCCAAATACGCCAACACTGTTAGTAAATTCATCTGACAGAACATATCCTCACCAAACCATAAAACAATGCATTTATATTGTTTTTCAAATAGTGGTTTTAAAGAGTTTATGGTTATATTCACATAATCTATTAAAGACACTTCATGTCCCTCAGCCCTTAGCTTATTAAATTCATCGCTGAATATGGTAAAACATGCATCATTTGAACACATGGCTTCATTAAAAGGAACATAATCACTTTTCCCCATTAACTGTTGTGTTTGAAATTCTTCATACATAATCTGTCCATTTAAAACATTCAAAATATCTGTGTCAAATTGTTCATTCATTTTGTTCTGCAAAGTTTCAATCTTTAACTTCTGTGAAATATCCATCATAAAACACTCCTTAATACCATCTATATTTAGTTTCACATATGATTGCAGTGGTTGAGGTTTTTTTCTAAAGGCATTTGGACTAATACCAAATGTATTTTTAAAAGCTCTCGAAAAAGCCTCCTGAGATGAAAATCCATATTTTAATGCAATATCAATTGTTCTATAATCTGTGTTTTCAATTTCAATGCTAGCAAGATATATCTTTCTAAGTGCTCTATATCTTTTAATACTGATTCCGGCTATTTGATGAAACTTAAATGAACAGTAATATGGTGAATAGCCCATACTATTTCCTAAGTTTTTTAATGAAAAATCATCAAATAAATGATCTTCAATCCAATCTATCATTTCTTGCATCAAATTATTCAACCTCCATCCATGCATTTATTATAATTGAAAGGGAAAATGATGTTTTGATATAAGTTGTGGTTGCTTATTATTAATTCTAAATTGAATGGTTGCGAATGCCTAAATCTCGTTGACACGCCGTTCCACAATTGAACAGAGCTTGACCGATGCAGAACTACATAGATTATCGATCCGCTTGATTTCGGGGGCTGAAGTCTGTTCAAATGTAGATCTATCTCACAGTCACTTCCCTAAATATAGAAAAATAACCCTTCATCTAACCAAAAGGGGACAGATGAAGGGCGATTTTCTTTGTTTCCTATCCAATTTTCAAATTTATTCATAAAATTCAATTGGAGATCCATACATTCACTAGGTTTATCCACCGGCTGAAAGAAATAATATTATAATAACTATAGCATTATAGGTTCTCTTGCTTTCGGAAGGAAGTCTATATCCATAGCATAATTTAATATTAAATCTATATATTCTTGAGTAGGTTCTAAACAATGTACATTTACATTATTTAAATACCTTTGCGTATATTCACAAGATGGAATAGACACTGACTTCTCTTCTACTGATTCAAGCAAAGGCATTATCAATTCTAATGCTTTCTGGTCTTGTATAGTCAAATTCGCTTTAAAGAATTTATCCATATACTCTTGTTCATTCATTAGCAATATATCATAGCCGACACATTTTAGATTATTAATAAATTGCTCCCAATCGAGTTGAACTGGATTACAAATATGCATGGTTTGACCGATGGTATTTTCTATATAAGATAATTCAGTTATAGCTAAGCTACAATAATCCACAGGAGTTAAGTCTATATACGTTTGAATTTTGGGAGCTGCTTTTGACAAGCATATCCCTTTCAATAACCGATAAAACGCATTTTCATTTATATTATATTGAAATTTCCCTGTACGAGAGTGTCCTACTAGATTTCCAACTCGATAAATAGTAGCACGCACTCCTGTCTTTATTGCATTCCGAACCAGTTTTTCCGCCTGAAACTTACTTTCAAGATACACATTATCTAAAACTTGTCCTCGCTCAAAGTCTGATTCAGAAAATAGAAATTTATTTGGATCACTTTCAGTGTGACCAGCCACACTTAAAGTAGATACATAGTGAAAACGTGCGTCTGTACTTTTGGCTAAGTCTAATAGATATTTTGTGGACTGAACATTTACTTTTTGAAAATGTTCACGTTCTCCATAGTGTCTAACATCTCCACCACAATGAATAATAGAATCTACTGTATACTTTAGGTACTTCCTGCTTTGTGAATTGAGACCAAGATCTATCAAAGATAAATCTCCTTCTAAAAATTCAACTCTCCCTTTCATCTTTTGAAGAATCTCAATACCAAAGTAAAATGCCATTTTCTCTTTTAATTTTGCATCAAGCACTTGATCCTTATCTTTTCGTACCAAACAGTAAACAACCGTTGAGGGCAAATTTAATAACCTTTCTAAAATATGAGCTCCTAAATATCCAGTTGCCCCTGTAAGAAGTACGGTCTTTGGATGATTTACTTCATCTATCTGAAATTCTTCTAAGTTAGATTTATTATATACATTGGTATCTCTTATTTCATTCTCATCACATGGGGTATTATATTCTTTTTCATCCTTTATTGGTAAGTTATTCATACCTTCAATATGATGGGCTAATTTTTCTAGTGTTCTATACTTAAAGAAATCTTGAATTTTCAGGTTGGGATATAGTGGTTTTAGTTTTACTAAGACCGGCATAATTTTTAAAGAATGTCCACCCAAATCAAAGAAATCATCCTGAAGACTTATAGATTTGATGTTTAACACTTCAGACCATACTTGTGCAATATTTTTTTGCGTTGTGGTTTGAGGATGAATTATAGAACTATTTTTATTTTCACCCTCAAAATCCATTTTTGGTAGTTCCTTGAAATCAATTTTCCCATTTGCAGTGATTGGTATTTCTAACAAATGAAAATACTTTTTAGGCAACATATATTCAGGTAATAAATCCGATAAATATAAAGATAATCGATTGCTTTCTATCTCTTTACCGTCCACTGTTTTATAATACGCTTGCAATAACATTCCGTCTTTTGTTGGTGTTACAACGGCTTGTTTTATCCCCTGAAATTGTAACATTGCATCTTCTATTTCTCCTAATTCAATTCGATGCCCTCTTATTTTAACTTGTTTATCTCGTCTCCCCATAAATTCTACATTTCCATTTGGTAACCATTTCGCTAAATCCCCAGTTCGATATAGTCTCCTGTTAGTATCCAATGCAAATGGATTTGATATAAACGCATGTTTTGTTTTTTCTTCCTGCTTCCAATACCCTTTCGCTAGTCCAATACTATCAATATATAATTCACCTAGAACACCGATTGGACAAGGTTGCATATGCGAATTTAATATATAAATTTTTGTATTAGAAATAGGTACTCCAATCGAAACATTCTTAGAGTAGTCACTCATACTTTTAGGCACCTGATAATACATCGCAGAAACAGTAGATTCTGTAGGACCGTATTCATTTACGATTTGCACCTGATCTTGAAAAGTATTCTGCCAGCCTCTAATAGCACTTGCTGATGCAGCTTCCCCTCCCATAATCAAAACCCTTAAAGACTGTATCTTTTTACGATCTAACTTAGTTAGTGATATAGACAATTCATTAAAAAACACCGTTGGTACATCAGATATAGTGGCTTTAATCTCTTGAACAACCTTAGTGTACGCAGCAGTTGAATAACGCTGTTCATCACTTAATAGGTACAATTGTGCTCCATTTAGTAAAGTAGAGAAAATCTCTGATACCGAAGAGTCAAAACTATGTGAATAGAATTGAGTCACTTTATCTAGTTCAGAAATATGAAACGTTTCTTTTCTCCATTCAACTAAATTTAAAACCCCTTTATGGGTTAACAATGTACCTTTCGGCTTTCCTGTTGATCCTGAAGTATAGATGACATAAGCTACATCATCTGGTTCATTTATAACTTCAATATCATGCTCTGCAGTAGCGCTATATATATCTTCAACTATAGAAACCTTTCGATCACCTAAATTCAAATGATTTCTATATGCATGTTTTGTAATAATCCTACAAGCTTCACTATCACTTACTATATATTCAATTCGGTCTTTAGGATATTTTACATCTATTGGTATATAAGCCCCACCAGCTTTTAATATTCCAATCATCGCAATAATACTATCAATACTTCTATCTAAACATATTGCGACTTTATCTCCTCTTTTGATTCCTTGCTCTAACAGATGCTTAGCTACTTGATTGGAGCGCACATTTAACTGTTTATATGTCATGGATTCACTATTAGTTCCTATTGCTATTTGATTTGGATGTAGATTTACTTGCTTATAAAACTGCTCCTGAATGTTTTTAAAATGTGGATATGATTTTTCTGTAAGATTTACCTTAGTAAATAAAGCTTCTTCTTTTTCTGATAAAAACGTCAAATTTTCATATGGCACCTCACGTTGTTTAATAAATGCTTGGAGGATGTTTGAAAAATTTTGAGTAAATCTTATAATTGTTTCTTTCTTAAAAAGATCAGTATCATACTCAAATGATACGTCCATGTCATCTATACAGTCTTCGACAGACACAGAAAGATCAAATTTACTAATCGCTTGGTTCATAGGTAATAATTCAAGGCTATATTGATCATTACTTTGCAATATTTCCTTCTGATAACTAAACATAGTAGAAAAAACTGGATTATTGCTAAAACCTCTATCTGGATTTATTGCCTCAATTACTTTATCAAATGGATAAGATTGATTTTGAAAAGCGTTTAAACATTTTTCTTTAACCACTTGTAATAAATGCTGTAAATTTTTTATATCATGAAATTGAGTTCTTATTGCTAAAGTATTCACAAAAAATCCTTGTATTTGTTCAAACGCCTCATGATTTCTTCCTGCAACCGGTGTACCTACTATTATATCTTTTTGATCAGTTAAGTAATGTAACAGCTGGATATAAGAAGCAAGAAATAACATATATATTGAAACATTCTCTTGTTCACATACTCTTTTTAAAGATTCCTTTATTTCATTATTTAATTTTATTCGGTAAACATCTCCATTGTTTGTTTTTTCATTCGGACGATTAAAATCTAACGGAAGATTTAACATAGGGAGGGGTGTTTTCAATTCAGAAATCCAATAGGACTTCTCTTTATCCCAATGCCCTGTATTTAACTGATTCTGTTCCCACTCAGCATAGTCAATATAGCGATTTGGAATTACAGATAATTTTGGAGTTTCTCTCTTACTAAAAGCTTGATACACTTTCATTAATTCATCTAATAAATACTTCACACTCCATTCATCTGTAATAATATGATGTAAATTTATATATAAATATGAACTCTCCGGATCAATATTAAACACTTGAATACGAAATAATGGCCCTTTTTCCAAATCAAATGGCGTATTATCAATTCCTTTTATTTTTCTATTTATATATACTTTTTGTTCTTGTTGGGTAATGTGCTGGATATTTTCATAATGAAAATCAGTAGACATCGATTTTAATATTCTTTGCTTTGGCTCCCCATCCTTTTCAATGAAAACAGTTCGTAGCATCTCATGTCTTTGAACTAGAAAATCTAAAGTATCTTGCAAAATATTTTTCTGTAAGCTTGGCTTTATACATATGTGTAGTGGTGTATCGTACACTCTATTTATAGAACTTAATTTATTCAAAAACCATAGTCGTTTCTGAGCATTCGAAAGCTTATAATATTGTTTAGCTTTTGTCTTTAAGACTTTTACATCATAACTACTATTTCCATCCTTTTTCTTCTTTAACGTATCAATGTAAGCGGAAAATCTAGAAATTGTTCTGTACTTAAAGATATCTTTAATTTCTAATTTTAATTGAAATGTTTTTTGGATTTGATTTAGCACTTGTACAGCAATTAATGAATGCCCACCCAGTCCAAAAAAGTCATCCTCTCTACTAATTGTATGTTTTTCTAGTTTTAAAATATTTGACCAAATTTCCACTAATTTTTTCTCAGTAATACTTGTAGGAGGTACATAATGATTAGCTTTTTTTTCGAATAAGTATGGGATTTGTAGCTCTAATTGCTTTCTATCAATTTTTCCGCTTGGTGATAATGGGAACTCTTCAAGCTGAAATAAATAATTTGGCACCATAAAATCAGGTAATTGTTTATGCAGGAATGCTTTTAATTCTTTCTCTTTTATAACTGTATTGCCCTCTGATAAATAAAAAGTAACAATTTCATCGTTTTTATTTTTATAAATAAGGGCTACAGCATCTTTTATTTCTGAATGTTTTAATAACGCTTCTTCGATTTCATCGAGTTCAATTCGATATCCCCGTAATTTCACTTGGTTGTCTTTTCTTCCCCAAAACTCTAGATTTCCATCAGGCAACAGGCGTACCAAATCGCCTGTACGATAAATTCTTTTATTAGAATTTACAAATAAATCAGTAGAAATAAACGCTGCTGTCGTTTTTTTATCTTGGTTTATATACTCTCTAGCAACGCCCTCTCCTCCAATGTATAATTCTCCAATTACATTTGGTGGACATAAAGTATTAGATGGACTGACAACATACACTTCACTATTATTAATTGGTTTCCCAATAGGAATATTAGATTGTTCTTCTACTATCTCCTGTTTAACTTCATGAAGTGTCGTACATACAGTTGATTCTGTAGGTCCATAGGCATTAATTATTGGAATATCTAATCCCGTTTTTCTTTGCCACTTACGAACTACTTCCGCAGGCAGTGTTTCTCCTCCTACAAAAATATGTTTTAAAGAACTCAATTCAACTAACATTTCATTCGGCATATTAGCTAATAGTTTAAAAAACACCGTCGGTAAAAGACAATACTTTATATCATTTATTTTAATTACATTTATAAACTCTTCAGCAGAACGCTTTTGAGTTTCAGAAATGATATGTGTTCTCCCTCCAAACAACAGAATGGGGAATATCTCCATTATAGATGCATCAAAAATAATAGATGCAAATTGTAAAAACACATCATTTTTTGTGAATGAAAATCTATTTTTTAATGAATATGATAAATTGATTACCCCTTTATGTGGTATTACTACGCCTTTTGGTAAACCTGTTGAACCAGAAGTATAAATAATATAAGCAGCATCTTCTATTGTGTGTTGCTGCTTAATAAGTTCCGAAGAACCGGAATAACTAAATTCATCAAGACAGAGAGTATGAATTTTAAAATTCGATATTAAGTCTCGATATTGTATTCTAGTAATAATAATTCGACACTCACTATCCTGTAACATGTAATGTATTCTAGCTTCGGGAAAATTCGGATCGATTGGAACATATACTCCACCTGATTTTAATACACCAATGATAGACACAATTGTGTCTATTTCTCTTTCCATAATAATACCAACGCGCTGTCCTTTTTTAATATTATTTTGATGCAAATAATTAGCAATTTTATTAGAGCGCTGTTGTAACTCATTATAGGTAATATGTTTATCTCCCATTGATATTGCTATTTGATTTGGTGACTCAAGAGCTTGAATATCAATTAATTGGTCTAGTGTTTTAGATTTAGGATATTTCTGGGCGTTTGAATTCATGATACTATACAAATTATGGTCCTTTTCTAAAAGTAAATCCAATGAATGGATAGGCTCATTCACATGTAGAATAAGTTTTTGTAGTAAATGTTCAAATCTTTCAATTAAATTATATATAGTTTCAGATTTATATAAATCTGAATTAAAGTCAACTTCAATTTTATATTCGTCATTTTCTGCATATCTAATAATTCTCCACACCATATCGAAGACATTCACTCTTTTACTGTCCGTTAATACCTTTACTTCGACATTAGGCAAACTCATTTCGGGTAGTTTTACCATATTAAAGACTGTTGAATATAAAAAGTTTTGATTTATATTTCGATTTGAATATAGACTTTCTACTAATTGAGAGATAGGATAGTTTTGATACTTAATAGCTTCATTAACACGTTCATTCACCTTGCTAAGTATCCCCTCAAAGGTATCCTCTTCTGAAATCGATAAAAGTATTGGTAATGTATTAACAAAATAACCAAAATTATCTCCTTCTTTAGATCTTGGTCTCGTATTAATGGGTACACCAACAATCATTTCTTTTGCGTTTGTCATTTGATGAAGTAAACTAAAATAAGCACTTAGCATGACTCGATATATACTTACTTTATTTTTTTCAGCAAAAGATTTTATTTGAAGATATATGTTTGGCTCTATGCTTTTACTTATACAATCTCCAGAATATTTTCTTTCATTGTTTCTATTAAAATCAGAAGCGAATTCCGAATACGGTAATTCATGTTGTAAGGATTGTTTCCAATACAAGTCTCCATCTTTATATAGGGTACTATGGATGTATTTATTTTCATATTCGATAAGACTTTTATATGATGCTTCTTGGTCGATGCTTATTTTTTCAGAGACTAGCTCTGAGTAGTTTTCAGAAAGCTGCCGAATCAATATCCCTAAGCTCCATCCATCATAAATAATATGATGAATAACCATATGTAAAATATATTCATTTTGATTTAATTTAGCGATCTGGAATCTAAATAAAGGTCCCTTTTCCAAATTAAACTTTTTATATAAAATCGCTTCCATATATTCTTTTAAAACCGTTTCTTTCTCCTCCTCCTTAAGATTTGTTAAATCCTGTATAGGGATATCAAACTCTATATTCTTTTTAATTAGTTGTTTTATCTTTGAATCCTTTTTTATAAATACGGCACGTAATGCTGGATTAGATTGAATCACTTTACTAAAGGATTCTTTTAAAATTTCTATTTTAAGATCTCCTTTTAACTTCATTACAATAGGTTCATTGTAGATGCCTTCCCTTAAATCCATTTGATGTGCTAACCATAATGATCTTTGACCCACAGTTAAATCAAGTTCATCTACTATTTCATAATGTGCTTTTATCTCTTTCATATAAATTCCTCCTTTTAACTTTACACACACATCCATAATTAGATAATATTTACATTCTAACTATATATGTAAACCGAATGCTTTGTAAATATATAAATTCCCCATCTAAATTCTGTATTTTTCATTTATTGTATAATTATTAATATTATGGATAACTCCTTTATTTACAATGTGATTCTCGATACACTTCATTCATTGAAAGCATAAAAAACCGATTTTCTAATAATTTTAATTATTTTTTTGAAATATTAACTCTGGTTAATAGGGCTTCATTAGAAAAATTGTTTAGCGTATCATTTCATTAATATTTTCCACCTAACGTATTGAATTTTCTAGCAATTTTGTCTAGAAGCTATATATTCCTCCTAGAAATCCCTTGCCTTTTCACCCGTTAGCGCTTGAGACAAAACTTGTCGTGCCACCCCAATAGTGAAACAAGAAAATCGACAATATCCTTTAACAGATTGGTTTCACTTCAATATTCTCTTATTATTTTGTTTTTTATTTCTCTTAGTGGCTGGTTTTTGATCTTATATATAGACTAGCAAGGTTTATATTTTATCTAGTAATTGTTGTATATGATTCACAAGTTAAAGAATCGTATATTATTTATATAGAAATAAAAAAGACCAGGAGCGATATATGCTCCTGGTTTTTAAGTAAATTAATTTTTTTACAAATTTATTGTATCAGAGTTTTTAATGTTTTATTTTTCCAGAAAAAGTTTTGATACATAGATTGTGCTGTGAAATTGACAAAGAAGGCAATAGGATACGCTATCCATATACCATTAATCCCAAGTGTTGTGAAATGTGAAAGGAAATAAGCTACAGGCACTTCAACAAGCCATATACTAGAGATTGTAAAAATAGTTGGCCATAAAACAGTACCCGTTGCCCTCATTGTTGCTGAGATTGCCTGAGTGTGACCCAAAATTACATAACTCCAAAATGAGATAAGAATTAGACTATGTGCAATTTGAATCGTTTCATCATTATTTAAAAACATCCCTAATATTGGATTTGAAAGCAAGTATACAATTAATACTAGAGCTCCTCCAAGGATATAATTCAGTTTAATTCCTATATTTTTTATATATCTTATTTTAGTTATATCCTCTGCTCCAACAGATTGTGCTACGAATACGGAAATCGCAATTGAAATACTCATTGCTGGTATTTGAACATAACTTGCAATTTGATTGCCAACTCCGTATGCTGCAGTTGCATTTGAACCATAACTATTCACAAACGCTATAACTGCAATTTCTGACATGGCCACCGCAACTAAACTAATACTTGATGGTATCGCTAATTTTAGCAATATTTTTAATACGGCACCTCTTAAATGAAAGTTGCTAATAATAGAGCGGTCTAATTTTAGTATGTGATTACTTTTGTGTAGGTAACCTATTAGTAGCGCTAAACTGATTAGACTAGATATTACAGCAGCATAAGCGGCACCATTTAATCCGAATTCAGGTAAACCAGCCAAGCCAAAAATAAGGATCGGTAGCAAGATAATATTTAATATGACACTAATGATTAAAAAATAAAAAGGTGTTTTGGAATCCCCTACCCCTCTCAAAAACGTTGTATACACCATATTTAAGAAAGTAACAGGTAATGTAATAAATAAAATTCGAGCATATTCTACACTTTCTTCAAGGATATTCTTAGGGGTTCCCATCCATTTAAGAATATTATCAGTAAATATGCTTCCAAAAATAGCGCACACAACAGAAATAAGAATCGTAAAAGCAAGCGTAACTCCAACAACTTCCTTCATTTTCGTGATATTTCCTCCACCGTAAGATTGCCCAATTAATATCGAGCTACCAGAGCCAATGCCAATCGCAAAGGTAATAAGTAAAAATAAGAGTGGAAAGAATGCAGATAGCGCAGCAAGAGAATCCACTCCAAGTGATTGGCCAACGACAATAATCCCAAAAACTTGACCTAATGATTGTATGACACTAGCAAAAATCACTGGAATTAGAAAAGCAATCATAGACTTAGATATTTTTTTATTTTCATTCCTAAGTTTATCCATTGAAACACAACTCCTTATTAAGATAGAACGCTTTTGATGAAATTCTTTTTTTAGAAAGTTGAAAAGTTCAAATTTTTTTCATCAAAATTTCCTTCAATAATCTTATGGAAGATTAAAACTCAAAGACTTCCTCTCTAAAAATGAATTCCTTTAATAGAGTTCCAGCCAAATAGAGAAGTTTTTATGTTTGATAATTTTATATTTAAGTCCTCCTTTTGATGTTCCATAAATAAATTGAAATACCACCCAAGCACTTCATGGAACTGTTCAGTTATTTACAAACATAAATAAATTTTGTTTGTTTTATTGCAAACATAATAATATAAAGTTTGTTAAGAGTCGATAATACTTAGTAACCTTATCGCATTTTTTTCTAGACTATTGAGCTTTATATTCATTCTTTTAAATCTTGAATATAATTACAAAGGAGATGTTTGAGTTATTATTTAAATAGAAATAATTAAGATTTTCATTAAATTTAGGATCTGATTAACTTGATTGTTATTTTTCACAAAATTAATAAGCGTATCCGAGATTTATTCTCAAATACGCTTATTTTTCGAGTGACGAATAATGTATAATTGTCCCCAAAATTAAAATATAAGGTTGTATAAAATGTAACCGAAAAATATTACTAAAATTAATATCCCTGTACCTTTCCAACTCATACCACCTGATAAATCAGTTAAATTCCCATTACTTCCTCTATTTAATGCATCGTGTAGAGAACTAGTGGGATTATTCTTTAATTCACTTTGTCTTAATCGTTCTCTTTTTTCTTCAGGTGTTTCTTTTATGCTCATATTACCCCTCATCTCTACTGCCGTTTTTTTAACAAAAGCGATTTCTATATCTTCCATTATCAATTATATTTCTATAAATATTCCCAAAAACCCTTTTATGCTACGATTTTCACAGTGGAATCGTTTGCGTTGGTTTCTTTAATTGGGTGTAAGCAGCAGTTGATGCAGTAAACGTTTTTTGACAACTCTTCATTTTGATTCCTAGTCATCATTTTACATTACCTAGTCAATGTAAAATTAGAAGGTAGCATTTTATTGGTTTGGAGAAGCGTCCACTCGACTCCTGCGTGATTAGCGAGACAGACGAGACCCTGCAGGACTGTAGCGACGAAGCGGCTCGGCTCTTGCCCGTGGAAAGCGAGTGGTAAGCTTCGGAAAACCTTATCTATCCTTTATACAAAAAAAAACTGTAGAAAACTTTTTTTCAAGTTTGTCTATAGTCTATTATTTATTAATATGAATAAGTGAATGGAAAAGTAAAAGATCTCATTTTATTGGTTTGGAGAAGCGTCCACTCGACTCCTGCGGGAAAAGCAAGACAGACGAGACCCTGCAGGAGCATAGCGACGAAGCGGCTCGGCTCTTGCCCGCGTAAAGCGAGTGGTAAGCTTCGGAATACCTCAGATTTCCCTATATAAAGGAAATGCTTCATTTTAAATTATACGTTTGAAACATTTTCAAGTTCCATGATTTCATATACCTTTTCCATATTAGTATGCTTCTTGACATGCTCTGCAAGTAGCTGATAAGCCTCTTCACGGCGTTGTGCATCGGATTTTACAGAATCGGAGATAACCGGTAAACCTTTTTCGACTCTTAAAATATTTACTAGTTCACGAGTATATTCTCTATTATTAAATATCCCGTGTAAATACGTACCGATGACATGTCCATCAGAAGATACAGCGCCATCCATGCGTCCATCTTGTAGATTTAAAAAGGCCTTTGTATTCACATCGTGTATTTCAGTTCGCCCTAAATGGATTTCAAACCCAGTAAGTTCTTGACCATTTGACAGTAAGCGACCTGTCATTTGTTTTGTTTTCTTTGAAGTATTGAAAATAGTTGTGACAGGTAATAAGCCTAAACCTTCAGAGTTACGACCATCACCCTCGACTGCTTCAGGATCTAGCAAATGATCGCCCAGCATTTGGAATCCTCCACAAATACCAAAAATACGTGTCCCTTTTTCACGAAGCTTATTTATAGCTTCCACAAAACCTTCATCTCGAATCCATTGTAAATCATCCACAGTGTTTTTTGTGCCAGGTAAAATAAGTAAATCCGGTATGCCAAGTTCACTTAATGAACGAACTAATCGAACACCTACTTCAGGTTCATCAAAAAATGGGTCTATATCTGTGAAATTCGAAATTCTTGGTAACCGAATCATCGCTACATCAATTGCAAACTCCTGTTGCTTTGGTTTTTTAAACCGTAGTGATGATAAAGCCAATGAATCCTCTGCTTCAATGTTAATTTCTATATATGGGATTACTGCTAATACTGGAATACCAGTTGCTTTTTCTACCCATTCAATGCCATCATCTAATAGTTCACGCATTCCTCTGAATTTATTAATAATGATACCTTTTACACGCTTGCGCTCATCTTCATCTAATAATGTGAGTGTGCCAATGATAGATGCAAATACACCACCCCGATCAATATCTGCCACAAGAATGACAGCAGCATCTGCTAAATGTGCCATTCGCATATTAGCAATATCTCGATCTTTTAGATTAATCTCAGCTGGGCTACCCGCCCCCTCTAAAACGATTATATTGTATTCGTTTTGAAGTTTTCTTACTGATTTTTCAACGATTGGCATTGCTTGCTGAACAAAATCGTTCCGATATGCCTTGGCAGTCATGTCCATGAAGTGCTTACCATGAACAATCACTTCAGATACCATGTCTTGTTTTGGTTTTAAAAGGATGGGATTCATGTCTGTCGTCGCTATAACTCTTGCTGCCTCAGCCTGTACCCCTTGTGCGCGGCCAATTTCTCCCCCATCAACTGTAACGAAAGAATTCAGCGCCATATTCTGTGATTTGAATGGAACAACTTTGAATCCTTCGTCTGAAAAAATACGACAAAAAGCAGTACAAATCATACTTTTTCCGACATCAGAAGCTGTTCCTTGGATCATTAACGCTTTTGCGGTCAAATTCATTCCCTCTTTCTTTAGAATTCTAAACCTTTTACTGCTGGTATACCTTCTTCGTAATAATGCTTAGTTGCATCAATAGTAGATACTAAATCTGCTAGTTGGGTTAGTTCTTCTTTTGCACTACGTCCTGTAATTACAAGATGCATTGACTTAGGTCGATTTTGAATCGCTTCGATTACTTCTTGAAGGGGTAACACATCGTCGATTGGAAATTTCGTAATCGCTAATGCGTTATTAAGCTCATCTAATACGAGTAAATCAATCGTTGGATCTGCAAGTGCTTCCTTTGCTTTTGCCCACGCTAATTGTAACGCATTTCTGTGCTCTTCAGGTGTTTTTGTCCAAGTAAAACCAATACCCATTTGTTCCATCTCAACACCTAATTTTCGAAGTGCTAGTGCTTCCCCATATGTACGTTCGGGAGATTTTATAAATTGCATGTACCGAACTTTTAGTCCACGTCCTACTGCTCTTAGCGTCACACCAAGTGATGCGGTTGTTTTTCCTTTTCCATCACCTGTATAAACCAAAAATAAACCTCGACTTGCCATTTTAATCACTCCCCAATTTATTTATAACCAAGTCGTTTTTTCTTCAAAATAAGTACGTTTTGTTGATGGGACCTCACGTCCTTCTTCTGGGTAACCAATGAAAACTGTACCGATGACCTTCTCATTTTCAGGCGAACCGATAAATTTAAACATACGTTCGTCGTGTACTAGACCAACACCCCGTGTACGCCATACAAATCCTAATCCTAATTCTTTTGCGGCTAACCACATCGAATGAATAGCACAACATACAGCAAAAACATTATCTTCTGAATCATCAGGCTTGTCCGGAATTTGATCTGCTGTTACAACAATGGCAACAGGTGTTGTTTTTACAACTTGTAAAGAGCTTTCGACTAAATGTGGTTTTGTTGGGAAACGTTCTTGTAAGTAGGCTTCTGCCATTTCTTCATAGCGAATCATTGCATCGTCTTGAATGACATAAAAGTTCCAAGGTTCACGTAAGCGGTCATTTGGGGCAAATGTTGCAGCTTCTAGTAGTTGTTCAACTTTCTCTTTTTCAACAGGCTTATTCTCATAATTGCGAACAGCACGGCGCTCTTTTAATAGTTCTAAAATAGACATTATTAATCTCCTTTTCCTTTTCTTTCTTTCATCGCATAGCTATCTTATTACATGACAGTAGAAAGTTGTTTTTCATACCATTTGATTTTGTCGCGCATTTGAACAACCTGACCAACTAAAACCATCGATGGATTATGGTACCCTTCACTAGCGACTAATTCATGAATATTTTCTAATGTCCCTGTTAATGTTCTTTGTTGTGCTGTCGTTCCCCATTCAATAACTGCCACTGGTGTTTTTGCATCTTTACCATGGGCAATTAATTGGGCGCTTATATAAGCTAAATTACCAACACTCATATAGAAGGCAATAGTATCAATACCATTAGCCAAAGCATCCCAGTTTAAATGGTCTTGTCCTTTATCTTCTCTCCCATGACCTGTGACAATCGCAAAGCTTGATGCATATTCACGATGAGTAACCGGTATCCCTGCATAAGCAGGAGCTGCTATTCCTGCGGTAATACCCGGTATAAGCTCATATTCAATACCGTGTTCAGCTAGCACCTCTGCTTCTTCCGCTCCCCGGCCAAAGACACATGGATCTCCGCCTTTTAATCTCGTGACTATTTTGCCTTCTAAAGCTTTTGAAACCAATAAGTCATGAATTTGATCTTGAATAAGATGATGCTTGCCTGGAGACTTTCCGCAGAATATCAGCTCAGCATCCTTTTTCGCATATTCCAATAATTTCGAATTAACGAGTCTATCGTATGCAATAACATCCGCCTTTTGAATACATTCCAACCCATAGACTGTTATCAATCTTGGATCACCTGGACCTGCACCGACTAAATATACTTTTCCTACTGCCATGGCGCAATCCCCCTTTTTAAATAATGTTGAAATAGCTCTTCACGTTCGGCTATTTTACCTTCTTTCGTTAAAGTCAAAAATTCCGGATGTAATAAAGCATCTAATAATATTTTCTTTTCTGTATCATCTGACGCATTAGCTAATACATCTGTTCGACCTTTTTGTAAAAAAGCAACGTACTCTCCGTAGTAATCATCAAATTGAAGAGATAAATCATCCTTCACTTTCTTGGCTAGGCCAGGATTTGCACCCGCCGTTGAAACAGCAATCGTTAAATCTCCACGTTTCAATGTGGCTGGTACAATAAAATTACTTTTACTTATATCGTCAACTATATTTACAAGCTGATGTGGCGAAGCACATTCCTTTACTTTTGCATTTACTGATGGACAATTGGTTGCAGCAATAATACAAAAAGCATTTTGTATATCCGATGCTTCAAAAAGCTTTTCATGCCATGTAATTACATGATTTCGCCATTTTTCACGTAGTTTCTCATCAAGCACTGGACTAATTACAGTGACATTAGCACCCGCTTCTATTAGTGAAGTTACTTTTCTATTTGCTACTTTACCGCCACCAATGACGACACAATGTTTATCTTTTATGTGTAGCATGATTGGATAGTATGTTGTCATTGTTGTTGATGACTCACACAAGCATTAACCCACTGGTTTACTAACCCAGGGTTTGATGCGAAATGGAAATGTGTATAACCAGCTACTAAATTCTCTTTTAAATATCCTTCAAGCTTTTTGCCAAAACGACCTGTTGTTTCATAGGCAGGTTGAATGTCTCCTGAAGCCGTAAAAGTGGAGTAATGAAATTCATGTCCTTTTGCTGATTGATTTTCACCAATTAAGAAATTATTTTGTGTGCCAAAAATATCACGATATCCTAGAGCCGCAAGCTTTTGTTGCATTTGCACAGTACCTGGAATGATACCTGCCATTGAATACGTATTACCTTTTGTATCTGTAATAGAATCAGTTAAATACATGAATCCACCGCATTCTGCTAAGGTTGGCATACCACTTTTCACTGCTTGTCGAATTGAATTTTTGACCGCTTCCTTTTTTGAAAGCTCAAGCGCAAATTCTTCGGGAAATCCCCCACCTATGTATAGTCCATCTACATTCTCTGGCACTACTTCACCATTTAAGGGTGAGAAGAAATCTAATGAAGCACCATATGCCCTTAATAACTCTAAATTCTCTTCATAGTAAAAATTAAAAGCAGCATCTTTTGCGACAGCAATCGTTACCCCACGATCAGGTCTTTGCTCAAATAGCCCACTAGCAATAGGTGCTATTTCCGAAGTCTTTGCTAATTCATA
Source organism: Viridibacillus sp. d25.2 (assembly GCF_055456015.2). Taxonomy (NCBI): domain Bacteria; kingdom Bacillati; phylum Bacillota; class Bacilli; order Caryophanales; family Caryophanaceae; genus Viridibacillus; species Viridibacillus sp. d25.2. The sequence goes on from NZ_CM196652.1 coordinate 2,577,319, forward strand.
AATTTGATCTATATCGACCGTCTCTGAAATAAGTGCGGCAAGTTGGTCAAAGAATGGCTTCAATTCACCTCGTTCAATAGCAGGAATTAAACCTAATTGACGACTGGGAATATCAATTCCATTTTCTCGTTTTAAGTATCCTAATACTGGAACACCACATTCTTGTTCGATGGCTGCCTTAACAATTTTATAGTGATTGACACTACCAACCTGATTAGCGATAACTCCGATAATATTCGGTTTATTTGAAAGAGTTTGGAATCCTCTCACAATAGCGGCTACACTTCGTGCCATGCTAGAACAATTGACAATAAGTAATACAGGGCTATCAGTAATGGTACTAATTTCAGCGGTGGAACCAGCATCATTTAGTGGACTTTTACCATCATAAAATCCCATTACGCCTTCAATAATCGAAATATCTGCACCAGTACTTGCTCGAACTAACAATTCCTTCACCGTTTCATGATCAAACATCCAACTGTCTAAGTTACGAGATATCCGACCGGTTACGGCTGTATGATAGGAGGGATCTATATAATCTGGACCACACTTGAATCCTTGCACTTGGTAACCCTTCTTTTGCAATGCTGCCATTATCCCGATTGTAAAAGTCGTTTTACCAACGCCACTTCCCGTTCCTGCAATTACTAGTCTTCTTGAACTCATCATTTACCCCCCCCTAATTGCAAGTAAAACCGGCATAAACGACCGGTTTTCTTGGCAATTGATTCTAATCTTCATGTGAAATAACGGCAACTGAAATAGTTGTGTTACCTGATTTCTTCTTAACTAAAGCTAAATCATCCATTCCAGTATATAAACGAACTGCAGGTTCACTGACACCATAAGCACCTGTATATTTGAAAACAGTCTCTGATGGTGCTTCAATTGTGGCAATATTCAATTCGGCTGGTGTGTAGTATTTAAAATCCCAGCCAAACTTTGCAACAATTTCAAGGAATCCTTGCTCATCCTTTTTTAAATCAATTGTACATAGAGCTTTGACACTTTTAATCGAAATTTGAAGTTCTTGTAAAGTATCCAGAATAACTTGTTCAATCTCTTCGGCAGATGTTCCACGATTACAGCCCATGCCAATTACGACATTTTGCGGACGATACACAACACCATTCTTCAAAATTGCTTCTTCAGCTTCTGTCAGTATACGATGGGTGATGATTAATGCACCTTTTGGTTTTGCTTCTAGAGCTTTTAGAATACTCGAATATTGTGTGATGTTTTCTGGCAGTGGTGTTTGTAGATGCCACCAGTTTTTTTCACCTGACTCTTGTACGATGGCAACAGGCTCTTCGTTAACGACAGACGCACTGACAGGTGTTAGCTTATCATCAGCATCCCAAATCCAGCCAAACCGTGAACCAAAAAGGTCTACAGGAATTGTTTTTTGAACATCTGATGCAGTTGTAATAATCGCACGGGCATTTAAAGCAGAAGCAACTTCGTGCGTTAATTCGTTAGCTCCACCTAAATGGCCTGACAGAACACTGATGACATTTTCAGCACGGTCATCAATGACTACAACCGCAGGATCTGTCTTTTTATCTTTTAAAATAGGTGCAATCATACGGACTACAGCACCAAGTGAAATAATCATAATGATACCTTTATATTGTTTGAACAATGTTGGTAACAGCATGCGTACACTTCCTGAAAACAATTGTATATGCTTTTGCTGTTCATCACCTTGTTCAAATTTACTCATATAGTAAACGTCAGAGTGTACAAATGAACGATGTAGATTACGTGCTGTTTGTACACCATGCTTCGTTATAGCAACTATGGCATATTGGTTATGTTGTTCTACAACCGGTTCTTTACCTTCTTGTAACTCGATCATTGAGGTTTCACACCTTTTCTGAAACCGTGAGTGAAAGTTGCATCATATAGTTTTGAACGATATTCATCTTTATCATGAATATTAGGGTCAAGCGCCCAACCAGCTAGTATCATCGCATGCTTTCTGATACCATTTTTTCGCATATCCTCATCAAGATTAATAAGCGTAGTACGAACAATTTTTTGATCAGGCCATGATGCTCTTTGGATCACAGCAATTGGCGTATCATCGCTCCATCCTGCAGTTTGTAACTCTTTAACGATTTTCTTCGTTAAAGTAGCACTTAAAAACAATGCAATTGTACAATGATGACTCGCTAAATCACGAAGCTTTTCAAATTCAGGTACAGGTGTACGACCTTCTGCACGAGTTAAAATTAGTGTTTGCGTTAGATCTGGAATCGTTAGCTCGGCCCCAATTGCCGCAGCTGAGGCGAATACCGAACTGACACCTGGAATCACTTCTGCATATATATCTTCTTTTTTCAATAATGCCAGTTGCTCCATTGTCGCCCCATACATTGCAGGGTCCCCTGTATGAATACGTGCTACTGTTTTACCAGCATTTACACGGTCTACAATTACACCAACCATTTCTTCTAAATGCATCCCTGCTGTTTTAATTACTTCTGCTTCTGGTTTTGCTTTAGCAATAAGTTCATCATTTACTAGTGAATCTGTATACATAACAACGTCTGCTGTTTGTAAAATATTTAACCCTTTTACTGTGATTAGATCTGGATCTCCAGGTCCTGCCCCAACTATGTATATTTTTTTCATTATTTACGCACCACCATTAATGTTAAATATTCTAGCTCTGCATCTTCTAATTCATCCATTGACCAAATTACTTCCTCATCAGAGGTAACTTTTGTTACGACAGATGCTTTGTCATATAGATTTAGCTCTTTTAATACTTGAATCATTAGATCCATTACTTTTGCAACTTTAATAAACACGACAGCATCATGGTCTTCAAGTGCTTTTTTCATAGCATCATAATCGTCAGTAGCTGGAATGATAGCAACATGATCATCCCCATCGGCAAGTGCAATACCTAAGCGTGAAGCTGAGCCATTGAATGAAGAAATACCAGGAACCGTTTTTATCTCTATTTCTGGGTGCAATTCTTGCATCAATTTCATCATGTGAATGAAAGTACTATAGAGTAGTGGATCTCCTTCTGTCACAAAAGCAACGTCTTTACCCTCTTGTAATTTTTCGTATACAAGTTCAACTGCTTTGTTCCATTCTCTATCAAGAATCTCTTGATCCTTCGTCATTGGAAAAACAAGTCCAAGCATGTCTTTTTCACCCGGACGAATATATACATCAACTATACGTTGTGCATAGCTCTTACTTCCTTTGCGTTTTCGCGGATAAGCGATGACTGGTGATTCTTGGATCACACGAAATGCTTTAACTGTTATAAGTTCAGGATCTCCTGGACCTACTCCTAGGCCGTATAATGTACCGAAATTACTCATTGATGTCTTCCTTTCGTTTTGCTGTAATAATATAGATTGGATTTAATGGCACAAATCGTTTCATACCTAAGATTGGTTTACTTCTAGAAATTTGAGCGTGCATAATAGATGTTTCAAACCCAAATTCTTCAAACGCCTCATTTGCACGGTATAAATTTTCTATGGTTGCTGCATTTAAAACAATTCTTCCGCCTTCGTTTATACGCTCACAGCATACTTGAAGAAGATCCTTCATGTTACCACCAGTACCACCAATGAATATGGCATCTGGATTCGGAAATGTATCGAGACCTTCTGGCGCTTTGCCTTGAATTGCCGTTAAATCAGTACGGAATTTACGTTGATTTTGTAGGCAGTTTTCAAGATCACCTTCATTTTTTTCAATTGCAAATACTTGTCCTTCAGGTGCAAGCTTAGCAGATTCAATCGCCATTGAACCTGTACAAGTACCGATATCCCAAACGGTGCTATTACTTGATAACTCCATAGCATATAAGCTTAGTACTCTAATTTCTTTCTTCGTAATAAGCCCTTTATCGGGTTTACGTTGTGAAAATTCTTCATCATCAATGCCTAAAGTCCATTTCGGGCTCTTTCCTACTTTTTTGAGAATGACAACATTTAAAGGAGAGAACTCATGATTTTGCATATCCTCTAATTCATACCAACCGTATTTTTCATCTTCGCCTTGCATATTTTCTGCAACAAACGCACGGTATTCCGTCATACCAAAAGATAATAAATATTCAGCAATTTTACTTGGGCTATTATCAGAATCTGTTAACAATGCAATTTTCGATTTACCATCAATTTTCTGCGCTAAACCTTTCATACTACGTCCATGAACACTTATTAAATAAGAGTCATGCCAGCTTTCACCCATTTTTGAAAAAGCTAATTGTATGGAACTAAAGTACGGATAAACTTCGATATCTATTTTGCTCGCTAAATAGCCACCAAGACCGTAAAACAATGGATCTCCGGATGCTAATATGACTGTTTTACGCGTTTCATTTTTCAATTGTTCTACTAGCGGTTTTAAGCCGCCTTTTACGACAATTTTTTCTCCTGTATAGTGAGGAAAGAATGCAAGAAGTCTTTCTCCACCTACTAATACTTCACTTTCTTCAATCCATGATACATATTGAGGTAATAAACTCTCTTGTCCGTTATCACCGATACCAATCAGTTTAATCGATTGAGGCAATGCCATCAGCCCTCCCTAATAATTGTCCCTTCATGGAATAAATAGCAGTATCCATGATCAGACCACCACGCACATGATTAAGTGACGATGTACAACAAGCTTCACATAAATGATTGAAGAATTGATTGTAACCAGCTTCCATCATCATTTCTCCAACTTGAGAAGCTGTATTCGCACCGACTACTTCCAGTACAAGCTCATCTGATGCTCCGACGTCTTTTGCAAGTTCTGCCATAAACTCAAAGTTAATAGCTGCACTTTTGGAATGCACCATCATAACACCTTGGGCAACTTTCGAAAATTTCCCCATCATCCCTACTAATGACACTCTTTTAATACCTAGTCGTTTACAGTGCTTAAGTGCAAAACCGACAAAATCGCCCATCTCGATGAAAGCTTCTTCTGAAAGTCCTTCATATTGTTGCATACCATATTTTTCACTACGCCCCCCTGTTGTCAATACAACATGATCGCAGCCCATGGCAACGGCTACACTAATCGCCTGCACAATACTTGCCATATATGCTGAACTAGAAAAAGGTACAACCGTTCCTCTAGTGCCTAAGATTGAAATACCTCCGATAATACCCAATCTTCCGTTTAACGTTTTTTTTGCAATTTCTTCTCCATCAGGAACAGAAATAACAACCTTAACGCCACGGTCAATTTGAAATTCATCTAGCGTTTCTTGAACTGTAGTATTTAACATTTTTCTAGGTACTGGATTGATAGCCGCTTCTCCAACAGGAACAGGAAGACCCGGCTTGGTCACTCGCCCCACGCCGACTCCTCCATCTAAAATTATTCCTGGTTGGTCTCCCCAACTGACAGTAGAAATGATTAATGCTTTATGTGTTGCATCTGGGTCATCTCCAGCATCCTTAATCGTTTCACAACTCACGGAATTTCCTTCAAAGACATTTTTTTCGATTGAAAATGTTGCATTTCGGCCCACCGGCAAATGAATCGTAGCTGTTTCTTGTGCCTCACCAGTAATAAGTGCCGTTAAAGCTGCTTTCGTTACGGCTGTTGCGCAAGCGCCTGTTGTATAGCCATGACGCATTTGCGATGGATCTTTTTTCTCTTTCTTTTGCATCATTAAGCTTGATCAGCTAATAGTGAGATAGCATTTAGTGCCGCAACAGTTACAGTACTACCACCTTTACGTCCAAGGTTTGTAATAAACGGCACTTCCGTTAATTTAGCTAGTTCGTCTTTTGACTCTGCAGCAGATACAAAACCAACAGGCATTCCAATAATTAAATCCGGCTTTACTACCCCCTCTTTTATTAATCGAATCAATTCAAGTAATGCAGTTGGCGCATTACCTATCGCATAAATTCCACCTTCATGTATATGTGCAGCTTTTTGCATAGACATAATGGCACGTGTGGCACCGGCTTCTTTAGCTGCTTTCGAAACATCATCGTCAGAAATATAGCAATATACATCTCCACCATGTTTTTGGAAACGTTTATGGCCAGTACCACTTTCAATCATTTGCACATCAGCGATTACTGCTTTACCAGAACGAATTGCTCGAATACCTGCTTCAATCGCATCTGGATGAATGATAACTGAGCGACCTAAATCAAAATCGGCTGAAGCATGAATAATACGGCGAATAATTTTCCATTCATCTTCTGTAAAATCATGCGGGCCATATTCTTCTAAAATAGTTGCAAAGCTATGTTCGTAAATTTTATCTGGGTCAACTGTTAAAGGTTTAAAATCTGTTCTGAAATCCATTTGGATTGCCTCCTATATTTGGGAAAGTTGAAGTTGAGTTTGTAATGCTTTTATCACATCATCAAAAGTAGAATGAACATTTTCGTAAGCTACTTTTGGTCTTGCAATCATAATTGTTTCAATGCCACATTCAAGAGCTGCCGTTAGTTTTTCGTCCACTGAACCGACTTTTCCACTTTCTTTTGTAATCATTAAAGTGACACCATATTGCTTATAAAGTGCAATATTTAGTTCTTTTGAAAAAGGTCCTTGGATAGCAACAATATTCTTTTGTTCTACACCAAGTTCTGCGCATTTTTCCATATTGTCAAAACGTGGCAACATACGGGCAATGACTCTTGTATCCTCTAAACCTAATAGCTTCTCAGTAAATGTACCAAGTGTTTTACTACCCGTTGTAAGCATAATAACACCACGTTTTTTTGCTGCTAAATTCGCTGCTTCCTCGTAGTCTTTTACTAAGATTAATTTCTCATCTCCAAATTGCTGACTTTCGCGTTCATATCGAATGTATGGAACATTTGCTAGTTTTGCTCCTGCTAGCGCATTTTTTGATGCTTCTTCAGCGAATGGATGAGATGCATCTACAACTGCCTGTAAATTTTTTGATTGAATATATTGAGCCATACCTTCATCTGTTAGACGACCTACATGAGTTTCAATACTTGCTTCTACTAAGCTTTTTGCAGCTGATTCAGTGACAACCGTTGCTAGGACCGGGTAATCTGCATGTTGTAACTCAATTGCCAATGCACGCGCATCACTCGTACCTGCTAAAAACAAAATCATTTCGCAGTACCAGCATGTTCGTGTTCATGGTGTTCATGATCGTGATGATGATGATGGTGGTCGTGGTCGTGATCATGGTCGTGATGGTGATGATGTTCTACAAACTCCATTGCATTGATACGGTATTGGCAAGTATCACAGTTCATTTTCACATCACCTTGAAGCGATTCTTCCACACGGTCTGCTAAAACTGTTTTTAGTTCAGGATGGTACCCAAAGTATGCTGCTAGTTTTACATCCAAGTCAGGATACGTAGTTTGATAACTTAAGACCATTTGTTCCATACGTTCCATTAAAATACCGGTGAATAGGAAGTAAGGAAGCATAATTACTTTATTCGCACCCAGCTGCTGACATCTTTCAATTCCTTCTTCAACTGTTGGATAAGTGACTCCCATAAATGCACATTCTACTGTACGAACATTTAATTGTTCCCAAAGCATACGGGCAATTTTATAAAAGTCACTATTAGCATCAGAATCACTACCGCCACGTGCGATTAATAAAATAGCTGTATCTTTATTTTCCGCTTCATGATTGAAACCAGCTTCTGTTAAACGCTCTTTTAAAATTGAGAAAATGGATTCATGTACACCTAGTGGACGACCATATGTAATTTGTACAGTAGGATATTTTTCTTTCCCTTCATCAATCGCTGCTGGGATATGAATTTTCGAATGTCCTGCTTGTAATAAAATAATCGGAATAACATGGATATCAGTAGCACCTTTAGCGACACAGTTATCAATCCCCTGTGAAATGTTTGGTGATGCAAATTCTAAAAAACAAGATTCCACTAGTAATTGAGTATCTAATGTTGGCTTTAGTTGCTCTACAAATTTATTGACCTCTGAATTACCCTCTGCTAAACGACTACCATGACCGACGAATAATATAGCTTTCATAATTACAATTCCCCCTAATTTTTAATCCCCGCAAGGAGCAGGTTCAATTTCAACTTTCGGTGACATATCTTGATAGGTAAATCCTTGAATTCGCTTCACACGTTTGAAGTATTTGAACAAGCGCTCGTTCGGATGCGCATTTTGACGATATTCTTCAACGATGTTACTGACAACTTCTACTATCTTTTCAGGATCTATACCTTCTGCTACTGGTTGCCCCGGATGAGCTGTTCTACCAACTGGTTTCGCACCTACGAAAAGATCGAATTTACCTTTTCTATAGACGATTCCAACGTCCTCCATCACGGCTTTGTAACAAGCCATTCCACATCCATTAAAGCCGATATTAAATTCTTTTGGCATGTGTAGGCCACCTAATATCTCTTGAAGTTCCTCTGCATAAGGAATACCGCCTGTCTTTTCACCATCACAGAAATCACATGCTTTTATTGTTACAACATCACCAACAGGGGACAAAATAAAGTTTGCATCTTGCAATTTAGCTGTGATGATATCTGGAATTGTCGTTGGTATTTTCAATAGAATATTATGATTTGGTGTATATTCCATCGTCCCTTTTTCTCCAACTACTTCTGCTAAAGTCATCATTTGTTTTGGTGTAAATCGTTTATTCGCAACACCGGGGCTTACTGCTAATTCGAATATAGATTCCATTTCTTGTTGTACATAAGTAGCCTGTGTTGCCACTTGCTGATCAGTTACACGCGATAGTGCATCCAAAGCCATTTCGAAAGAGCCAATAGTAGGTTTTGATTCCGCTTTTACAACTGACAGTTGCTGAGCTCTTACTAAAGCAGGTACGCTATCAATATTTTGACTGCGCTGAATTCCAGTTTCTTGGTCCATTGCCCAAGGCTCAGCTTCTTCTTTCAATCGTTGATGTGGTTTTAATGGTTGTTTTTCAGCATTCAATGTGTACTTCCTTTGATAACCACGGGGTGTAATCATTTTATTGTCATACAAAAATGTTGATGAATTACCGATGACAACTGTCGTTAACATACCAATATCATGATTCAACATATCTTTTAAATTCGTAATGATGATGTTTTGGCGATCACGATAGGCGCTTTTAACTAACCCTACAGGTGTCTCTGGTGAACGATATTGTAGTAAAATACGCTGAGTTTCAACAATTTGGCGTGTACGGCGACCACTACGTGGATTATAAAGAGCAATTACAAAATCCGCCATTGCCGCAGCTTCCACTCGTTTTGCAATTAAGTCCCAAGGTGTTAAGTGGTCACTTAAACTGATCGTACATGAATCATGCATAACTGGTGCGCCTAGTAAAGAGGCACATGAATTTATTGCAGAAATACCAGGAATAACTTCAATTTCAACACCTGTTGCCTCTGTCCATCCTTTTTCTATTAGCACTTCATAAACTAGACCAGCCATTCCATAAACACCAGAGTCTCCACTTGAAATGACTGCAACTTTTTTGCCATTTTCAGCTTGTCTTACAGCTTCTTGCGCTCGTGATACTTCTTCAGTCATACCCGTACTGATGACAGCGGTATTACTATCAATTAAATCTTGAATGAGTTCTACGTACGTTTTATAACCGATAATGAAATCACTTTCTTGCAGTGCTTCAACTGCCCTTGTTGTAATATGTTTAAAATCCCCTGGACCAAAACCAACTACATAAAGTTTGCCAAGTTGTGACATTGAAACATCTCCCTTTCATAACATCTATCTATTTACTTTTCGAAATCCCTTTAATCGCTCCTGATGTCGGGTTTTTCGTCATATTGCCATTAATCGTTTGATAGACGACATGTGGTGCAACTTGCTGGTCGATACAGTCACGTACAATTTGACGACCAATTTCAGGAGATTCTGCTTTATACCAAGTACCTTGTGGATATGCAATAACGACACAAGCATCTTTACAACGACCATTACAGCGAGTTCGAGTTGTATGTATTTGTTCATCAATTCCAAGTCTAGCGATCTCTTCTCTTACTGCCAGTGTAACTTCTTCACCGCCCTTTTTTAAACAGCTACTACCGTTACAAATAAGCAAATGGCTTTTCATACTTTCTAAATTCCAAGTTGTCATAGTGATCCTCCCAAATGATGTTCATCTTTTTTTATGAAAAAACTATGGAAATAGGGTAAATTGGCAGCTAGTTAACTATTTTGACAAATAAAAAAACCTTAATTCAAGGAATCAAGGTTTAAAAACTAGATTATTCAGACAACACAAAATAATAAATAAGCGTCATCTGCTGTAGCCTTCACCTTTCCCTCCGAAAAGTATCGTTCATAATTATAAAAGCAGGTTTCCTGGCTTACGCGTCACTTTACTTTGATCTCTTCCCAGTATTTAACCAGTGAGTATTATCATTTCATCAGCGTTACAGTAGCGGGGGCTGCATCGGATTCTAACCGATTTCCCTATTATCCAACATACTCTATGTTCTATACATGTTGGCACTTTTAAATTTGCTATTCAATTGTATTATTCAGTAAATTCTAAATCTGTATTTATCATATACTAAATTTTGTTAGATTCAAATAGATTTTTAAAAATTAATATCTTGACATAATATTAAATAATCATTTCCAACAAAATATTGTTGTTAAAAACAGCTTCTGCTTTGTTTCTACCTCATTTTAGTTTTTCAAAAAAAAATCTAGTAGAAAGAAAATTCTCATGATACACTATATTCTGAAATCTAATAATTCAATAAACTTCATGGTGTTAAATTAGCGTTTAACTTAAAAGGGAAGTCGGTATTAATCCGGCGCGGTCCCGCCACTGTGTTGAGGAGTTTTGCTACGTTATGTCACTGTCTAATGATGGGAAGGTAGTAGTAAAATGATGATTCTAAGCCAGGAGACCTGCCATGAAGTGAGGAAATGTTTCAACCTACGAGGATGGGTGTGAAAGTGAGTAAGTCTTATTTACTGATGACTATTCCTTCACGCACTTCTTTCTATGAAAGAGGTGCTTTTTTAATGACAAAATGCCTGTATGCCCTATCCAGAGAGGTATTTCATAGGAGGTGTTATTTTTTAACTAATAAGTCGCCTGTTAAAATACATACACAAAAGGGAGATTAATATGAATAAGCTAAAATCAATCTTTAATTTGAAAATGATTTACTTTTTAGTATTTGTCATGATTGTTCCAAAGCAAGCATTTGCCATGCACATTATGGAGGGATTCTTACCTGTTGAATGGGCTATCTTCTGGTGGGCGGTAACGATTCCGTTTTTGATCATTGGATTTCGTTCAATTCGTAAAACAATAAAAGAAAATCCAGATACAAAAATGATGCTCGGTCTATCAGGGGCATTTGCTTTTGTATTATCCGCACTAAAAATCCCATCTGTAACGGGTAGTTGTTCTCACCCTACTGGGGTTGGTTTAGGAACTGTTTTATTTGGTCCATTTGCAATGAGTATTGTAGGTTTTATCGTTCTATTATTCCAATCACTTTTATTAGCACATGGCGGCTTAACAACTTTAGGCGCCAATGCATTTTCTATGGCTGTAGTTGGTCCACTAATTGCATACGGTATTTATAAAGGGGCAACTAAAGCTGGATTATCTTTTGCATTTGCTGTATTTTTAGCTGCTGCTTTGGGTGATCTTGGTACTTATATTGTCACTTCTATTCAATTAGCACTTGCATTCCCTTCTGAAGTTGGTGGATTCTTTGCGTCGTTCACGAAATTCAGTAGTATTTTCGCTTTGACTCAAGTTCCTTTAGCTATTTCTGAAGGTATTTTAACTGTTATTATTATGAACTTCTTGAAAAAATACAATGTTTCTGAGCTAAAAGCGCTTCGTGTCTTCTCGAAAGGAGCTGAACAACGATGAAAAAGAATTTAATACTAATCGCAATCGTTATCATTCTTGCTATTTTCCCGCTATTCATACAAAAGGGAGCTGAATTTGGAGGAGCTGATGGTGAAGCTGAAGCAGCTATTGGCGAGATAAATGCTTCATATGAGCCTTGGTTTTCAAGTATTTGGGAACCTCCAAGTGGGGAAATTGAAAGTTTATTATTCTGTCTTCAAGCAGCCATTGGTGCTGGATTTATCGGTTACTTTATTGGCTTAACACGAGGTAAACACAAACGCAAGAATAATGGCAATAACAAAGAGAGTCAAATTAAAGATGATCCTTATTGATAAATATGCTTATATGAATCGTTGGAAGCATATTCATCCTATCGAAAAAATGGCATTTACCTTTTTTCTGATGTTATTTTCTTTAACTGTGAAAGACACTCTTGTATCACTCATCACATTTACTGTGATGAGTGCTTTTACAATTTTAGGCGCAAAAATTCCTTTTAAATACTATATCAAGTTATTATTAGTACCTGTTTTTTTTCTTTTAACGAGTATGCTGACCATTTTGATTTCATTTACAGGGAATAATGGCCTCATACCTACACCACTTTGGACGACAGAGGTTTTTGGATTGCATATTTTTATAACAAAACGTAGTTTAGAAATGGCAATCCAACTTTTTTTTACTGTTCTTGGTAGTATTAGTTGCTTATACTTTTTAACATTAACGACCCCGGTACATGATATATTACATGTATTTCGAAAATTAAAAGTTCCTACTCTTTTACTAGAATTGATAGAAATCACATATCGATTCATTTTCGTTTTTTTAGAAGCATCACTAAAAATCCATCAAGCGCAAAATTCCCGACTTGGTTATATAACTATTAAACAAAGTTTACATTCATTAGGTTTACTTATTTCTTCGTTGTTTGTACATGTTTTTCAACGTTCGAAGGAATTAACTATAGCTATGAATTCACGCTGTTATATGGAAGATATAAAATTATTAGAGGATACATACTCATTTTCAAAACGAAATTGGTTATGCGTTGTACTAATTTCTATTAGCATTGTAGCTGTTTATTTTGAGTTTGGAGGTATTCTAAATGGATGAGCTATTTTTTAAAATACAACATCTTACACATAGCTATGCAGACGGCACTATTGCATTAAAAGACCTTTCTCTTTCTATTAAAAAGGGCAAAAAAATTGCATTACTTGGTAATAATGGTGCTGGTAAATCTACATTATTTCAACATTTAAATGGGATATTACAACCAAGTTCTGGTGAAATATATTTTAATGGCCGGCAGATGACATATGGACGCAAAGCTTTATTGCAGTTACGGGAGCAAGTGGGGATCGTTTTCCAAGATCCGGATTCTCAATTGTTTTCTGGTACAGTTAAACATGATATCTCGTTTGGTCCTATGAACCTTGGCTGGTCAAAAGAAAAGGTTATCAAACAAGTGGAGTGGGCGATGAAAGAAACTGAAGTCACTCCCCTACAACAAAAGCCGATTCACTTTTTAAGTTTAGGTCAGAAAAAACGTGTCGCTATTGCTGGGGTATTAGCAATGAATCCAGATGTTTTTATATTAGATGAACCGTCTGCAGGTCTTGATGCATATTATTCTAAGCAAATCATGGCACTATTAAATACGATTCATAAACCACATAAAACCATAATACTATCAACTCACGATGTGCATTTTGCATATGAATGGGCCGATGAAATTATTGTTATGAGCGACGGTAAGATACTTTATCATGGTGATCCCATCTCTGTTTTTAAGCAGCCTAACTTGCTTGCTCAAGCTCATCTTGAGAAGCCTTGGATATTTGAAACAGCCGAACAATTACAACTGATTGGAATACTTGCAGCAGATGCACCCTTCCCTCGAAATAAAGAACAATTATATTCACGTTTGAAGCAAGATATTAATATATAGTTTCGAGTTCCTTTTTCCTTACTGGCTTTTTGCTAGTAAGTTTTTTCTCTTAGAGACCGTGTTTTGATCTTTTGTATATAGACTAGCGAGGTCTATGTTTTTTAACAAAATATCATATATATATTTTAAGGTTGTTGGTATTTACAATTAATATAAATATAAATAAGCCATGAGCAAAAAGTTGCTCATGGCTTCTAAATTTTAGTTAAGAGATTTGTTCTTTTAAGAAAGTAATTAAATCCAAATGATTAGCTGGTGTAACACCGTGTCCGTCTGGATAACTCTTAAAAGTGACAGTTGCACCTAATGACTCAAAGAATTCCTTACTTTCAATGCCCCACTGATGTGGTATAACATAGTCATATTCCCCGTGTGAGATGAAAATTGGCATATGTTCTACTGATTGTTTATGATATTCGTTTTTCACAAAATCAGGAACATAACCGCTTAAAGCGACAACAGCTGTTAATTTGTCACCTAAAACAAATGCTAATGATTGTGCTAAAATTGCTCCTTGGCTAAAGCCCATTAATACAATTTTTTCTAAATCAATATTATAAATAAACGATGCTTCTTCTATAAATTCTCGAATAAAATGAGCGACTTTATCAAATACTGGACGTTCTGGTGCTCCTATGTCTTGAATCGTAAAGAAAGCATAACCAGGTTTATGTGTAATAGGACCACGTAAACTGAAGATATGACAATTATCTTCGAAATCTGCTACTAAGCCCGGTAAGTCTTGCTCATTACTTCCCATTCCATGTAATAAAAAAATGGCTGGGTATTTTTTAGTTGAATCCATATTTTTTGGTTCTGTATGAATAAATGTAAAAGGTGAGTTCATTTATTGTCTTCCTTTCGAGATAAATTACATTTATCATAGCATAAAGTATGCGTTGAAAGTGCATACCTTTAGATTTTAAAAGAAAATGGTCTTTACTTATTAAGAGTCTTTACATACAAAAGAAGATGCCCTATACCATTTAACAAATAGAATAGGGTATCTTTTTATTCCCACTCAAATGGTGTTTCCTGATAAACATAATAGTTCAGCCAGTTAGAGAACAATAAATGCGTATGGGAACGCCAAGTATTAATTGGCAGCTTTGTTGGATCATCATTAGGGAAGTAGTTTTTTGGAACCTCTATATCCAAACCTTTTGCAACGTCACGTGAATATTCATCTGCCAATGTATGAGCATCGTATTCTAAATGCCCAGTAATCATGATCTGTTTTTCATCTTCTGACATCACAATAAATACACCCGCATCATCAGAAGCTGACAGTAGTTTTAGCTTTGGATGGGATTCAACTTCTTCGATAGATATAGAAGTATTTCGTGAATGTGGTGCAGTGAAAATATCATTAAAGCCACGAACAAGCTTCACAGTTGGATCTGTGATTGTATGATCATAAATACCTGAGCATTTCTTAGCAAGAGGGAATTTACCAATATCGTAGTGATGATAAAGTGCAGCTTGGGCACCCCAACATATATGCAATACAGATGTAACATTTGATTTTGTCCAATCCATAATACTAACGATTTCTTCCCAAAAATCAACATCTTGAAATTCCATTAGTTCAATCGGTGCACCCGTTATAATCATGCCGTCAAACCGACGATGTTTAATATGTTCAAAAGTCGTATAAAAAGATTCTAAATGCGTTTCACTAACATTTTTTGAAACATACGTCGCTGTATTTAAAAATGTTACATTTACTTGTAGGGGTGTATTACCTAATAGACGTAATAATTGAAGCTCTGTCTTCTCTTTTTCTGGCATTAAGTTCAAAATCAATATATTTAAAGGCCGAATATTTTGACTCTTCGAACGATCCTCTTCCATTACGAAGATTTTTTCCTTTTTTAGTAATTCCGTTGCCGGAAGGTTTTTCGGAATATTAATTGGCATAGCTACTTCTCTTCCTTTCCCTCATGTTTGTTATGTATTCTCATATTAAAAGCCCTCATTCTATGGATAAGAATGAGGGCTAACTTAATACGCTCGTTTCTTATCTTCCAAGACAAATGTCTTGTAGGACTTAGCACCTTTCTGAATGAATCAGAGGTTGCTGAAGCTTCACAGGGCCTTTTCCCTCGGCTTCTCTTGATAAGAATATTTAATTACCTTAATCCTATCATTAAATTGTCAGATAAGCAAACATTTCTGTTAATTTAACCATAGAAAATAAGCCCTTATAGATTTCCTATAGGGCTTAGCAGTAAATAGTTTAAATCATAGTAATTAAGTATGTTTAATATAGTATAGACAATATTCCATTTTTATGCAACAACTACAGGTCCGTTAAGTATAACAACTGATCTTCTCTTATATTTCCGTCTTTATAACCATTTGGATTATTTCTTTGCCATCTCCATGCATCTCGACACATATCTTCTAACGATTTTTCTGCAGCCCAATTCAGTTGTTGTTTTGCTTTTGTCGCATCAGCATAGCTAATTGCAACATCACCTTTACGCCGATCGCTTATAAGATATGGTATTGGTATACCTGATACATATTCGAATGTTTTTACCACTTGTAAGACGCTATACCCCTCACCAGTTCCTAGGTTAAATACTCTCCAACCATACTTCTCTTTTAAACTTTGCAATGCCTTTACATGACCTTTTGCCAAGTCAACTACATGAATATAATCACGTATCCCCGTTCCATCAAGAGTCGGATAATCATTTCCGTAAATATTCAAAAAAGGTAATTTACCTGTTGCAACTTGGGTTATATAAGGCATCAAATTATTTGGAATTGTGAAGGGATCCTCTCCTATCATGCCACTTTCATGTGCTCCAATTGGATTAAAATATCGTAATAAAACAATTGAAAAAGAATGGTTAGATTGTGCAAATTCATATAAGAATTTTTCTACAGCTAACTTCGTTGTACCGTAGGGGTTTTCTGTTTTTAAAGTTGCGGTTTCAGGGATTGGACATTGTTCAGGAGTACCATAAACAGTTGCTGATGAACTGAAAACTAGTTGATGTACTTTGTACTTATTCATCAGACTGACTAGTTGGATCGTGCATACTAAATTTTGCAGATAGTATTTGATTGGATTGCTGAGGGATTCTGAAACTGATTTTGAACCAGCTAAATGGATGACACTATCAATTGAATAATTTTGAAATACCTTTTCAAATTCTTCTTGATTGTAAATATCTATGGGGAAAAATGTTATTTTTTTCTTTGTAATGGCTTCTAAACGATTGATTACTTCCATATTGCTATTTGAAAAATTATCTACAATAATAATTTCATGACCAGTTTGTATTAACTCAATACAAATATGCGAGCCTATGTACCCTGCTCCACCAGTTACTAAAATGTTCAATAGTTCTCTCCATTTCTTAATTTTTTTAAATTACTATTAATTTTATTCCTTCTTAAACGAGACGTTTCTTGGGTAATCCCCTCCTTTGAGATTTAATGCAATATCCAGATATATTTACATTACTCTCAAATTATCTATATAAATGAATATAGTATTTTCCGCTTATTCGACATTATTTCACACAAGATTAGGGATGATTAAGTATTTGTAGATCAATTTTCTCTTTCTTCTCATTATGAGCTTCTAGATATAGACTTACCGTCTTGTCATACATAGAGTGAAATGAAAAATTTTCTTCAAAATAGCTGTGAGCTAAATGACCTAGCCTTAACCGTAAGGAATGATTTTCTAGAAGCCTACTCATACAACCCTTAATTGCTTCTAAATCATGATTTACCACATATCCGGTTTCATCATCAATGATGAGCTCTGGTACTCCCCCTACATTCGAAGCAATAATAGGTAACTGAGCCCTCATCGCTTCCAAAATAGAGATAGGTAAGCCTTCAAAATCTGATAATAGTACAAATATATCTGCCTGTTGTAATTGTTCTGCGATATCATCTCTAGATCCTAGAAATGTAACTCGATCAGCAATATGATGTTGGAGCGATAACTCTTTTGCAGCTTCCATCTGACTTCCATCACCTATGAATACTAGTTGCCATTCTTTTTCCGTCATTGTGGATAGTACCTCAATCAATAAATCTTGACGTTTAGGTTGCTCAAATCTTGCAACCATAATGATTTTTGGAACTCTATTTTGAGAAAGATTTTGTCCATTTTTACTAATACTATGGATACCATTATGAATCGTCGTCATGTTGTTTTTTTTCACGACCTTTTTTTCTGAGGCAAGTAAGTAATCATAATTAGAAACAGTAATGATTTTTGTCGTTTTTGGCGCTAGTACCTTTTCAATTTGTTGATAAACCCATCCTTTTAATGGCTTTACACCTTCCGTAAAAGCCCAGCCATGTGCGGTAAAAACAGTTGGGATATTTAATGAAAAAGCTGCTAATCTACCAACTGCTCCTGCTTTTGATGAATGAAGAGCAACTATATCTGGATTTATACGACGTAAGTTTTCACGTATTTCAAGAAATGCACGAATATCATCTACAATGTGAATCGCCCATTTTAAATATTGAAGCTGTATAATGCTTATATTCTCTTCATTTAATGCCTGATGAATGAGATTCCCCTTTGAAGTAAAAATCGTTACTTCATGTCCATCTAAAGCAAGTTGTTTTGTGAGGGCTAGTACATGTGATTGTGCTCCACCAGCTGTATCTAATCTCGTAATTATTTGAACAATTTTCATTTACTCACCTTTCTTAGATCTTTTGACATAGAACAAATGAAAAAACAAGTAAGAATTAACCCTAATTAAAATCCTTATGAATGTGTTATTCGAATTTCCAATATCTTTCTAACAATAATAATTACTTTGATAGCTAGATAATCAAACTCTCATAATCACTACAAATGCTTTGTAGAAATCTTCTGGTTTTTAAATTGTAGCTTAGAGTAGGTGGTCACATTCAATCATTGATACCGCTGATATTGGTACAAGAGCGATATGTGGATTAAGAATAAACTAAAGCATTTTCAATATGCCCCTTCTCTAGATAGAACTACGCGAATAGTGCGCAGTAATATTTTGATATCAAGAAGTAAAGAGCAATTCTCTACGTAATCAATGTCATAATATATTTTTCTTCCGTGAGGTATATTAGAACGTCCATTTATTTGCGCCAATCCTGTAATTCCTGGTTTAACATACAATCTTTTTGCCTGTTCTACATTATAAAAGTCTGTAATCTCTGGCACTTCAGGTCTTGGTCCTACTAAACTCATCTCACCTTTTATTACATTAATAATTTGTGGCAGTTCATCTAAGCTCAACTTTCTTAGTAGCTTCCCAATTCCAGTCATCCGAGTATCCTGTGAGTTTTTAAAAACAAACTGTTCTGGTACCCCACCTTTCCAGTCATTAACTTTTCTCTTCTGAACTTGATCAATTCTCATCGTCCGGAACTTCCATATTTGAAAGTTTGATTGATTTATCCCTGTTCTCTCCTGTGTAAAGAAAATAGGTCTTCCTGATACAATTAGTAATGTAATAGCTATTATTAACATGATAAGTACAATAATAGGCAAAAGAATACTAGAAATAATTAAATCTAATAGCCTCTTTCCATATTTAGCGTAAAACCTAGGTCTATCTATTACGTTTGCTTGCATATCAAACCTCCTTTTTTACCACAAACTATACCCCTTATCTATAACAAATGTATTAATTAGAATACTTACTTTAGAATACATTTTTCATTTTTTTCTAAACCGAATTATTTCATAGAAAACAAAAAATAGTAGCAATTCATTTCTTTTTTTGCGGACTTATTCATACGAAATATATGAACATTGCTCTTCTTTTATGATGAAATCTTAGTTGAGGAGTTTATTTTTCTTAAATTCAAGAAATTATTCTATTAATGGAACAAAAACAATAAGAGTTTGTAATATTTACATAGTGAAAACAAGGTCTATTTCGATATTTCTAGAAATCCCTTATTATTCCTTGAGCAAAAAAAACCAAATGCCTGTGCTCTAGACATTTGGTTTTTTTATAAAATTATATTTTGAACTTAGTTACAGAGTTAGCTAAATGCTCACTTAAGTTTGCTAAGTTTTCTGATGCCGTTGAGACAGATTCAATCGCATTTAATTGTTCTATCGATGAAGCACTTACTTCCTCACAGGCAGCAGCCGTTTCTTCCGATGTTGCGCCAATTGATTTAATAACTTCTACGACAGTCTCTTTATATAAGCTTACCCGGTGTACTTCTTCAGAAACATCATGGATGGCTTTTTGCATTTCCTCCATTAATGATGAAATGGTTTCAAAAATAGCGTCTGTACCGTGAACAACGGCTTCTTGCTTTTGGAACGCCGTTTTCGTCTCCAACATTTGAGCTCCTACTTGCTTCGATTCAAATTGAAGCTGTTGCACTGTTTGCTTCACTTCTATTGTTGCTCTCGCTGATTGCTCAGCGAGCTTGCGAACTTCCTCGGCAACGACGGCAAATCCTTTACCATATTCACCTGCTCTTGCTGCTTCAATACTTGCATTTAGCGCTAGTAAATTAGTTTGATCCGATACTTCCATTATAGTTTGCATTACATGTTCGATAGAGTCTATTTTGTTTTCTAAAGCACAAATCACGTTCGACATACTAAGTAAATTTTTCTCCCACTCCTGAAATGCAGATTTTAATTGATCCACTTGTTCTTGTCCTGCTTGATTCCTCGTATTAGCTTCTATGGCAATGCTATTCATAAAGTTAGATTTCTGTAGGATCGAGTTGATTTGTTCACTTAATATAATCGCATTTTCACTAGCTTGCTCTGCATTTCCCACAGATTTTGAAGCGCCATCAGCAATCTCAACAACCGCTGCTGTAACTTCTTCACTTGAAGCATTTGTTTCTTCAGCAAGTCCACTTAGATTTTGTGAACCTAATTGGACTTCTGCGGCAGAATCTTTAACGACTCGTATAATTTGTTGCATATTATCAACCATTTTATTAAAGTCAGTAGCTAATTGACCGATTTCATTATTTGAATCGAAACGAGCTCTTACTGTTAAATCACCAATTGCTACGCTATTCATTAATTTACGCAAAATGGTAATTGGCTTTGTAATCTTCGCAATTATTGTTACCATAGTAAAGAACAAAATAATGAGTAACACAACGGAAATTGTACCAATAATATTACGGATATCATATGCTGTCTGTTGAATATTTTTCTTTTCAAAGACAGCAGCTAATTTCCACTCAAGACCAGGAACTGTATCATACACTGTTATAAAATCACTTCCCGTGTCGTCAGAAGTATCCTTAATTACTCCTTTTTCGTCATTTTCATTTTGCATTTTTTTCACTAAAGTCAAATCAGATAGATTTTTACTTGTCTTTTCTGGATGAACGATAGCTGTACCATCTTTAGCAATGATAATTGGATATCCACCAAAACCTAGTTCTTTTTTTGAAATTTCCGAAGTTAACTTAGATAGTAAAATATCCATACCAACAACACCAATAACTTTACCATTTTTCAACACCGCTTTAGCGCCAGAAATTGTCGATTCCTTTGTTGCTTTATCTGTATATGGCTCTGTCCAGAAAATTTTATCTGGGTTTTCAATTGCACCTTTATACCATTCTCGCGTTGTAGGATCAAAATCATCGCCTAAATCTGCTTCAGGTAAAATTTCTAAATGTTTATTTACTAAACCGTAGTAAACGGAAGTTGTGGCGTCATACAAAGAAATATATTGTTGAAACTGTGTATCTAAATTCTTTTCTAGTATAATTGCCTTTTTCTTTTTATGTTCACTTAACATATCTTTATATTCCAATACATCATGCGCTAAAGACATTTGTATCAGACCTTTTTCATAGATGTTTAAGTAATTTTGTATAGACGTAGACATCTCTGCAACGAGCACTTTATTTTGATCCACTAAACTTTTTTCAATTTTAGTGTTGACCGTATATGTGCTTACTACATTTAATAAAACTAAACCTATAACTAACAATGTTACTACTGTACTAATAACTTTCCACTTTATCGTTTTTCCCATTTAGTTAAAATTCCATCCCTTTCTACTTGCCACCAAAGAAGTTATAAATACCTAAAAAAATTCTTCGATACCAATCCTTAAGTTCTATGAAATTATAGCAAAAATATCCTAAATATTTTATACTTTTTTTATATTCTAGCAAAATAATTGTTATTATCATTTTCTTCTACATATATCCGTTATTTTAAAATACAATATTTGTAATATTTTTATTTTAAAATATATATATTTATTGAACATTCAGAGATGTTTTTACAAATTATATTTTTTTCTGTATTATATCTGTTACATAATAGCTTTAGTGTGATAAAATATTTCTTAAAATTACTTTTGCAACTAAGGAGTGCTTGCACGTGAAAATCGAAAAATCAAAAAAGATGGCTATGTTTCCAAAAGCAATATTCGGAGATTTGAAAGCGGCGGCCAATGCGAAAGCAGCTGAAGGCGTTAAATTAATCGATTTAAGCTTAGGAAGCCCAGATCTTCCACCAGATGAAAAAGTACGTAAAGTATTGTCTGAGCGAAGTGCCTTAGCCAACTCATATGGCTATACATTAAGTGGTACGAAACGATTCTACGAAGCAGTAGCCCGTTATTACAAACGTCGTAGTAATGTAGATTTAGATCCAAGTACTGAAATTATTCAAACAATGGGTTCACAAGAAGGGCTTGTCCATTTACCAATGGCCTTCTGTAATAAAGGTGACTATGTCCTAACTACGAACCCAGCCTATGTAGCCTTTGATGCCGGTATTCATCTTGCTGAAGCCGTTCCTTACTATATGCCTTTATTAGAGGAAAATAATTTTTTACCAGATTTTGATGCAATTCCTGTAGAGGTTGCTGAAAAAGCGAAATTGATGATTCTAAACTTACCAGGAAATCCAGTTCCTGCAATGCCTGACGAAGCGTTTTTCGCAAAAGCAATTACATTTGCCCGTCAATATAATGTCATCATTTTGCATGATGCTGCCTATTCAGAATTCTATTTTGAAGGTGACCGTCCATCAAGCTTCCTTGCTATACCTGGCGCAAAAGAAGTCGGCATGGAAATTAACTCGCTTTCTAAAAGTTTCAGTTTAGCTGGTGCACGTATCGCGTACATTGCAGGGAATGCTGAAATGATCTCAATTATCCATGAACTAAAATCCAATTTAGATTACGGTACATTTGAGCCAATTCAAGAAGCTGGTATTGTTGCTTTAGACAACGCTGAAGAGATTACTGATCGCCTTCGCGCTATTTTCTCAAAACGTCACCATACTTTAATGGACGGTTTAACTAAAATCGGCTGGACCGTAACACCATCAAAAGGCGGCATGTTCGTTTGGGCAAAATATCCAAACCAAGAAATGAATGAAATCGACTTTGTATATCATGCTATCAAAGAAACTGGCGTTGTCATGGTACCAGGTATTATCTTTGGAGATGCTGGTGCAGGTTATGTTCGCTTAGCACTTGTTCAAAAAGAAGAATTAATAGCAGAAGCTGTTGAACGACTTGCTACATTATCAGTAGTGCATGCTTAATAGATCTAGACCGCAAGAGGGAGATTCCTCTTGTGGTTTTTTTATGGTGAAAAATATAGTAATTTTTTCATGTAAGTTCATTCACCCTACTCATTTTTTTCAAGCTTTCATTTGCTCTACTCGGGATCCCATTTAATCTACTTGGCTCTTCTTTTAACTCATTCGGGAGCCCATTTAACTCACTCGCTCTTTCTTTTAACCTACTCATTCTTTTCAAGCTTTCATTTGCTCTAATCGGGATCTCATTTAATCTACTCGGCTCTCCTTTTAACTCACTCGCGCTTTCTTTTAACCTACTCATTCTTTTCAGGCTTTCATTTGCTCTACTCGGGATCTAACCTACCCGTCTCTCCTTTTAACTCACTCGGGATTCCATTTAACCTGCTCATTAATTTTTTCAAATCAAAAAACCCAAAAACTTCATACAATACGAAGTTTTTGGGCTAGAGTTTTAACTATTGAAAAGTGGCTCTTTATTATTTAACTTAAATCTCCTGGACTTTGTTTTTCCTAAGGCTATATAGTTACTATTGTTCAATTCTCTTGAGATTAACGTTCTACTATTACAACCTAGAAAATCAATGCATTTTTTTATTGTAATCTCTTCGGCACAAATACTAAACCAATCGTGTAGAGTTTGCTCGATTGCACTAGGAATTACTGCCTGGCATTTTGGACAATGCCATGTTCGCTCAGAGATGCGGATGCCACTCGTTCCACAATGACAAATGACTCCCTTTTCTATTTGCTCAATTGGTATGTTGTAATTTTCACATAAAGGTCTGTGTTTTTACGCTTTATTATTCATTTTAACAGCATGGGTCAATTCATCCAATTGAGCTTCGTTTATGACTACTGGAAGCTCATTAAGTTTTTGTATAAATACTGCAACTTCTTTCGACATGATAAGGGGTACAGTTGAAGGTGGCGTTTTTATAATTGTCCGGCTATTTGGGATAATAATTGTCTTATAGATAGGTAATTGCTGTAATTCCAGATTTTTTAAACAGCGCTCAAAAGTGTCTGAAGCACGAAGAAGTTGCATTTGTGGACAGTGATATGCAATGGATTGCCCATCTATTTCTTGAATAAGTTGATATGGATGTTCGTTGAAATGTAAAGTACCTCGCATATTTTTAACTTCTATTAATAGAATATAACTTCGTGTAATCAAGATAATCGATTTGGGCAATACGAGTTGGAGAAAGTTGACACTCAAAGTTTGGGAAGTAAAAAAAGTCATTGTTAAACTGTACTTCTTGCACCATTTGATCTACTCGACATTCACCATTAAACCCTGCTGTTACATTTACAAGTTGACGTCTGATGTCTTCGATTTTCTGATGATCTACGGGGAGTCGTTGAATCAGTCGCTTATGCGCAAACATTTCGCTAGGAATTTGTCGCGTAATGAATATAGACGTAACCTCCTAAACTACCACACCTTTATTTATACCACAAAAATAAACAGAATAGTCAAAAATTATAAATCTATAATACTGTTTGCTAAAAATATCATATAGCGATATTATGTTAAAAAGAGTTTTATTTCCAAATAATTCAAATGGATATTAATAAGGATTAACATGGATGTAGAGCTAATCCATGAATATGAAGAAAATCCTGATCTTTGTAAATCATTTTGGCCTAATATAGACAAAGAAGCTGATATCGAAGAACATCATTCAGGATTTGTAAATTTCACTAATATATCTTTTTTATTCAATTAGAAAATTCTGCTGTCACCATTTCCACCACTACATATACAATTATAAATACTAAAAATTTTCATTCAACTAAGGGGAATTTAATCGAAGGAGTACTTATGAAAATATTTGATGTGATACACGGAGAAATATTGATAGACAATAAAATTATAGAGAAATTAATTAATTCTACTGCATTTCAGCGTTTAAAGTACATAAAACAACAAGGAAATACATTTTTCCTCCAGCCAAATGCGATTCATACAAGATTTGAACATTCTATTGGTGTGTATATACTATTCCTAAAAGTAAAGAATAGTTTAATTTTAAAAAGACAATTAACATTAACTCCTTATGAAATGATAGTTTCATCGGTTGCAGCTTTATTACACGATATTGGTCATGGCCCCTATTCACACTGTTTTCAAAGTATTTCAGGGCAATCTCATGCATTATGGACTGTTAGAATTATTAGGGAAGACGCTGAGATTCGCCGTATTCTTCAAGAGATACCTCAACTATTAGAAGATGTAGTGTCTATATTAGAAGGAAACTCTAAGTTACCAGTCATTGAAGATATTTTATTTGGTTCTTTATCTCTTGACCAAATGGATTTTTGGAATAGGGATTTATACCATTCTTCTATTGAACTGGATTTGATGGATTTAAATAAATTAATCAGTTCATTTCAAATTTTTGAAAATAAACTAATCATTGATATCACAGGTATAAATGAAATAGAACAAATGATTAGAATAAAACAAGCATTATACAACGAAGGTTTTGGACATCCCTTTGTAATAGGAAAAGATAAATTACTTAAAAATATCTTTAATGTTACGGTGGAAAATAATCAAAATTATTCATCCCACGAGTTATTTGATGTTATAAAAAATGATTATTCGAGTGTGAAGGTAGAACAATTTTTAGCATTGGTTGATAAAACGATTGAAAATGAAATTAAGTCTTTCAAGCGAGATAATACTATGAAAAATAATCTAAAAAGAATGCTTACCGTTTATTCATCCGAAAAAGATAGTGTGCCTTATCAAATTCTAGATCTAGACCAGAGTGAAAGATTACAAAAAAACAATACAAATGTTGAGGTCATTAAAGAAATGAAAAACTATAGTTCATATATTGGTGGTATTTACGTGATTCATGATAATAAATTATTGGATATTCGCCAGCTATCCAACTCAATAAATGAGAGTTATCAATTACCAGCAAAAGCCTATATATTAACTACTCAAATTTAAATTTTAGTTATTAAGGAAATTTATGATAGTCTTGTAAAAGGTAATTTACAAGGCTATTTTCGATTTTAAATAACTCAAAATTCATCTCTTTTTATATGTGCTTCACTTTTCTACCTCAATCAGTCTCTTCACAAGTTATTCTCTTGATATAGGATTTGGAAGATCAATTTAATTGCCATTGTGCAATAAAACCCCAAGTTCAATTACTCACCGTTAATAGTACCGAACAAACAATAGTAATTACCCATCCAACAAAATAATCTTTTGCGGTGTAGTTCGTGGTGGAATGCTGCGTGTGCTTATTTTGAAGAATACTGCTATATCATGTCCATCAAGCTTTTCGGCTCCTATGCTTTTCGCTTCTTTATTCAATATCGTTGTATTTGGACTAATATTTAGCCGAAGATCTGCTTCTACTAAAGAGGTTTCAGCATTGTATGTACCAACTTTGTTGCCAAAGAATAAATCTTCTACATTCACAAGAACGAGTGTTGGTGAGTATTGTGAGGGATAAATCAGCTTAGCGGGTTGAAGCTCGTGGACATAAGCATGAATAAAAAGGCCTTGCTTCAGTTCACTTACTAGAAGCGGCTCGTATGAAGTGCTATGAAAAAGTAACGTTTCTTTCGTTAGATTAAGAAGGAATATAGAATCGTCCTCTTGTTTTTTACAAGTTAAGACGAAATGAGATGGTGTTTCGTGGTGTTCGATGAGTATGCCT
The DNA here is from genome assembly GCF_055456015.2 of Viridibacillus sp. d25.2. Lineage (NCBI taxonomy): Bacteria > Bacillati > Bacillota > Bacilli > Caryophanales > Caryophanaceae > Viridibacillus > Viridibacillus sp. d25.2. The sequence continues at coordinate 2,604,332 of NZ_CM196652.1, forward strand.
TTTAATTGTATAAAGTTAGACATGATAATTTCCCCTTTTGTAATTTTGACGAATTACATATCCGGAAGTTTCGCGTTCGCCAATAAGCGAATAAGTCATTAAATCCATTCGCTTATTGTTGAACACTATTTATAGAGGTTTTGAGTAATGAATTGCGATTCACTGAACGCATTAATTCATGCTTATTAATTGTTTAAAAGGTCTGCTAAAATTGCGATGGCCGTATCGATTTCTTCATATGTAACTGTTAATGGAGGTAGTAACCGAATGACCTCCTCACCTGCACCTACTAGTAACAATCCCGATTCTTCAGCTTTTGTAATCAATGGTGCCACTACTTGACCGCAGTCTAAACCTAAAAGTAATCCCATTCCTTTTACAGTAAATTTCTCTGCTGATAACACTTTTGCTAATCGTACTTTGAAATACTCCGATTTTTTAAGTACTTCCCCTAAAAATGATTCTTCAAACACATGATTAATAACTGTTTGTGCTACGGCTACTGCTAGTGGGTTTCCACCAAATGTTGTGCCGTGTGTACCTGGGCTAAATGTGTCGTACATTTCGGCGGTACCAAGCATCGCACCAATAGGAAAGCCACCACCAAGTCCTTTAGCAAGTGTTAAAATATCTGATTTCAATGCGGTTTGTTCATAAGCATAACGTGTACCAGTACGAGCGATGCCTGTTTGCACTTCATCTATAATTAGTAATATGCCTTGTTCTTTACAGATTTTAGCGATTGCTTCTCCAAATTCTTCTGTTACAGCATTTACGCCACCTTCTCCTTGGACAACTTCTAGCATAATAGCTGCAACTTCACCATTGACTACTGACTCAAGTGCTTGTGCATCGTTAAATGGAACATGGATGAATTTATCGACTAAAGGACCAAATCCTTGTTGCACTTTTGCTTGGCCCGTAGCTGACATGGCACCAAATGTTCTACCATGGAATGATTTTTCGAAAGTAATAATTGTATGTTTACCAGTATGCTTACGCGCTAGTTTGATAGCAGCCTCATTTGCTTCAGCCCCGCTATTACAGAAAAAACTGTGTGCAAGATGGGTATCTTTAACAAGAATTGCTGCTAATTGCTCTTGTTCTGGACTTTCAAATAGATTGGATACATGCCATAGTTTTTCACTTTGCTCTTTAATTGCCTCTACTAAAATTGGATTTGCGTGACCTAAACTTAGTACCGCAATGCCGCTCGTAAAATCCAAATATTCTTTTCCTGTTTCGTCAAACACTCTTGTTCCTTGCCCTTTTACTAAATGGACTGGGCGTCTGCCATAGTTTCCAAATAATGCACTCATGCGAAAACTTCCTTTCTGTGGATCGTTGTTCCGACTAATTTTGAATCGACGATTTGAACAGTTGGTATGCCTTCATTTAAACAGTCGATGGCTGCTTGAACTTTGGGAATCATGCCCCCATAAATTTCACCAGAATCAATCCATTCTTTAATTTGTTCCGGATATATGCTGTTTTGAACTTCATTCTCAATTTTAATCCCCGGTGTATCCGTCACTAGTAGCAGACTATTAGCATTCATGGCTAAGGCCACTTTGCTTGCAACTGTATCACCATTAATATTTAGAGGTATACCACCAGGTGTTACACCAAAACAAGATACTACTGGAATGATATTTACAGCAAGTATCGTTTTTAGAAGTTCCGTATTGACCTCATCAATATTTCCTACATATCCATATTCTTTTTTGTCTAAGAACGAACAGCTAAATAACATACAGTCATAACCACTTAATCCAATCGCTTTAATACTAGCAACATTCAACTGATGCGTAAGGGCTGGATTCACTTTTCCAATTAATGTCGATTGTACAATTTCAATAGCTTCACTTGATGTTACTCGAATACCATTTTTAGTAATAGTCTCAACATTTGCGTCGGCTAATGCTCTATTAATGGCAGGTCCCCCACCATGGACGATAATAATATCTATTCCAGATTGTTGCATCTTCTTGAAGTTTTCAAAAAAGGTTGTTGTTAAACCTTCTAGCATACTACCGCCTAGTTTAATAACGATCGTTTTAAGATCTGTAGGTTGCGTTGATTTGCACGTAGTCATATGTTAGGTCACATCCCCAAGCAGTACCAGAACCATCGCCTTGGTTTAACGATACTGAAATTTTCACTTCATTTTGTTTCAAATAAACAATAAGATCTTCTTCAGAAAATAACACTGGTTCACCTTTTTCAACAACTGTCGTTGAGCCAATTTGAATTTTCACATCTGTGGGATCCACTGTTGAGCCACTGTAACCTATAGCACAAATGATGCGTCCCCAGTTTGCATCACAACCAAAGATCGCAGTTTTTACTAATGGAGAACCTACGACTGTTTTTGCAATTTTGCGAGACTCTTCATCAGTCACAGCACCTTCAACCTTTACTTCGATTAATTTCGTTGCACCTTCACCATCTTTTGCTATCATTTTCGAAAGATCCTGCGATACAGCATGGAAAGCAGCTTTAAATGTCTCCCATTCCGGATGCTCAGGTGTTAACGTTGCATTGCCTGCTAATCCGTTAGCTAATACTAGAACTGTATCATTTGTAGACGTATCGCCATCCACTGTAATGGCATTGAAGGTCACATCTGTTACTTCTTTTAATAGTTGTTGCAATGCTCGTTGTTCGATATCTGCATCTGTTGTCACATAAGCAAGCATTGTCGCCATATTTGGTTCAATCATACCCGATCCTTTTGCCACACCCGCAATGACAACTTCTTTATCGTCTATTACTACGCTATATGCTGTATTTTTAGTAACCGTATCGGTAGTTAGTATTGCTTGTGCAAAATCAATTGCCCCTTCTAACGTTGCAGTTGGCTTAATTTCAACAATACCTTTTACAATCGGTTCCATGTTCATGATTTCTCCGATTACGCCTGTGGAAGAAACGCCTACAAGTTCTTTCGCAATCCCTAATTTTTTTGCAGTCAATTGCTGCATTGTTTCGGCATTTTTATAGCCTTGAGTTCCTGTACATGCATTAGCATTACCAGAATTCACGATGAGTGCTTGCATTTTACCGTATTCTTTCACTACCTGCTTTGTAAGTACTAAAGGAGCTGCTTTAATAACGTTTGTTGTAAACACACCAGCTACATTTGCAGGCACGTCACTTACTAAAATCGCTAAATCTTTCTTCTTATGTTTGATTCCACAGTGTATACCTGATGCAGAAAACCCTTTTGGTGAAACGATATTTTTGCTTGAAATTCTTTTTAAACTCTCAAAAGTTGTCGTCATAAAAGCAACTCCCTTTTTAAATGTATAATGGTACTTGCATAAGCCCATCTGTTTCATCAAAACCAAACTGTATATTCATATTCTGAATGGCTTGCCCTGCCGCCCCTTTGACTAAATTATCAATGACAGAAACAATCGTTGCTCTCCCAGTCCTTAAATCGACTTTCACATGGATATCACAAAAATTAGAACCATAAACTTGATTTGTTCCAAACTTAGTTGTTTCTTTTACAATTCGAACGAAAGGATTGTTTTGATATTGATCAACTAAACAGTTATAAAGCTGCTCTTCAGTTGTACCTGATGTGATTTTTGCATAACTTGTTGCTAATATCCCCCTTGTCATTGGCACTAATGTTGTTGTAAATGTAATTGGTGAATGACTATTTGCGAACATTTTCATTGCCTGCTCAATTTCAGGTATATGCTGATGTTCATGTATTTTATAGATTGCTGTATTTTCATTTGTTTCACTAAAATGGGTCATCATACTAGGCTTATTACCTGCCCCTGAGATTCCACTTTTTGCATCAATAACTAAGCCATTTGCATGAATTAGGTTTTCTTTAAGTAATGGTAATAACGATAATAAAACTGCTGTCGGATAACAGCCTGGGTTCGCAATAAGATTTGCTTCTTCAATTCCCTTTCTGTTCCATTCAGATAGACCATATACACTTTTTTCTACAGCATCACTAGGAGCTGCATCTTTTTTATACCATTTTTCATAATCTTCTAAATTTTTCAGTCGGAAATCACCTGATAAATCTATGAATTTTGTTGTACCATTTAATAGAGGTGGTAGTAACTTGCTTGAAACCCCTGATGGCGTGCTAGTAAATACAATATCTAATTGGGCTAATGCTTCTGCATCTATTTTCTCTAGTGGCTGATCATATAGTTTTTTTAAGTGACTATTTTTATGTGAAAAAATGGCTCCTTCATTAGAAGAAGTGAATAATTTTATTTTTCCGACTTTTCGGTGATTATGTAGTAATCTCATTAGTTCTAACCCACCATACCCTGTTGCACCAATAATTCCGACCTTCAACTGAATCACCTCACGTGTATGTTACAAATTATTATAATAATGTATAAATATAAAGTCAACTGTATTTTTATTTGCATTCCTAACTATTCAGATTGTATACGCTTCCATCATTAATACAGTAACAATTGAGAAATATTTATTATTTAATTCAAGTTTTATACATAAAAAAACAGCCCTCCACCAATTCGTAATAGTGGAGTTGCTGTTTGATTGTATAAAATTATATATCAACGTATTGTAATAGACATTCTTTAAATTGAACTCTTTGTCTAATGCTATGAACAATCGTTTCATTACTAAAATGATCTTATCTATTTATATATTTTAAAAAATAAAAAAGACCGTAGATAAACTCGAACTTCTTCGAGTTTGTCTACAGTCTTAATCGTTAGCAATTGCTACCGATTATTCATCCTTCCAGTTCTCTACTTCATACTCCATAGTAGGATCTGGTTCTTGTCGATTAAACCGTTTCTTATATAAGTAGAACAAGTGCGTTACTAATACTTTGAGAACAGCGTAACCTGGGATACCTAGAACAACACCTGGTACACCGAATAATGAACCTGCTGTTAAAAGAACAAAAATAATTGTTATTGGATGTACATGTAGTGATTTACCCATCACTTGAGGAGAGATAAATTTCCCTTCTACTAATTGCACTATAGTCCATACAACCGCCAGTTTGACCAACATAATTGGTGACGTTACAATGGCGATAATTGCTGCTGGTGTAATAGCAATAATAGGTCCTAAATAAGGTACAACGCTTGTAACCATCGCTAAAAAACCTAGCACGATTGCGTAATCCATATCGATGATTAAAAATCCAATTGTGATCATGACACCAATACAAAATGCAACGATGATTTGACCTTGAATATATGAGCTAATTTGACGATCAGCTTTATGAAATAAATGAGCCGCGTCATTTCTCATACGTGGAGGAAACATTTTCAATACAAATTTCGGAAGCTTTTCGCCATCTTTTAATAAGTAGAATAAGATAAACGGGACAGTTACGATTGCTAAAAGAATTCCAGTTAAAGTAGAAATAAAGCCTGTAATTCCTGTTGCAAGACCACTACCAAGTTTGCCAGCTGTAACTTTTACTGTATCACTCAAGTTTTTAGTTATATTTGACATTACTTCATCTAAATGAAAATTGTATTTAGTTAAAAAAGTATTAAAAGTCGACCCTTGTACGAAAGATTGGGTTTTATGAAGCAATTCCATAAAGTAATGAGGGAATTCATTGATTAAATTTGTAAACTGACCTTTTAAAAACGGGAATACTAGAATAACTAACAAAGTAATTATGCCAGCTAACCCAAGGTAAATAATCAGAATCCCCCACACACGGGGAATTTTCCATTTCTCAAGTATACGCAGAATAGGTCTTAAGAGATAATATGCAATCGAGGCTAAAATAACCGGGAGTACAACAGTTTGTAAAAAAACAACAATAGGATAGAAAATAAACGATACTTTTTCATAGATGAATATAATACACCCTAAAATCAATAAGGTTATTAAACCAAAAAGTAAATTTCTACCTCCTAAAAAGCGGATAAATCTTGTTGAAAAAAATGATGGTTTTTCTGGTTCCATCCAATCCCCCCTTTTGTGACAAAAAATGCTATATCATTAGTTTACAGTATGCATTCGTTTTGCGCTAATAATAATATTATACCCCTATATTACTGCTTGAAATCAAGAAAATCTTCTAAAGCTTTATTATTTAAAGTACGATCGATTTCAATGACAGATCCAGCATGAGGATAATTAGCAAATGAATAACCATGTTCAACTGGAATAGTCAGCCTTTCAATATTAAGATCTCCACCTTTTATGATTGATGCCATAAAAGATAATTCGTCTTTAGATGTCATATCAGTTTGAACATACCCTTGTAAGGCCCCTAATAATTTCGGGAAATTCTTATAATTCCCAGGTGATACAACTTCTTTTTTCAATGCTTCTAAAGTCTTCTGTTGACGATCTACACGCCCAAAGTCACCTTGTGCATCTGAACGAAAGCGAGCAAAGCCTAATAATTCTTTACCATTTAACTGCTGTGTTCCTTTTTTCAACTTAACTCCGATGTTTTTAGACATATTTCTATCAACATTTACTTCTACTCCATTTGGTGCAAGGATATCTACCATTGATTCGAAGCTTTTAAAGTCAATTAATGCATAGTGGTTAATCTCTACATCGAACATGTTGCTAAGTGTATCTTTCAATAATTGAACGCCATCTAAATAATAGGCCGTATTTAGTTTATATGATTGATAGCCAGGAATATCTGCATAAATATCTCGCATGAATGATACCATCTTAATGTCATTTGTATCTTTGTTCCATGAAACAAGAATCATAGAATCTGTTCGCGATTTTGCCTCACCGCGTGAATCAACACCTAAAAGTAAAATATTATCTATATTTTTTGATGAAGCTTCGTCACCAATAAAGTTTTCTTTTTTCTGTTCTTGCCCATTTGCAAGTTCTAGACCTGCTTTATATTCAGTGTATGCATAAACTCCTACGCCTACTAAAAGAAGTAGTAGAAAAGTTAAGAACACACGTCCTTTACGAACTTTGCGTCTTTTTTTACGCGCTCGTGTTTGTTGATTTTCTTGCATGATGTATGCTCCTTTCAAGTGGGTATGTTTTTCTAGTAGTCAATGTTGTAAACTAAAAGATATACAAGATGCCACGTATTCATGACGTCTTTATACTATTGGAGGTTACAACATGGAACAAATTACTAATAAAGCTACGTTTGCTGGTGGATGTTTTTGGTGCATGGTTAAACCATTTGTTGAATATGACGGAATACATAAAGTAACTTCTGGCTATATGGGTGGACATTTAGAAAATCCGACATATGAAGATGTAAAAGCCGGTCAATCAGGTCATTTAGAAGTCGTACAAATTGAATTCGATCCGTTGATCTTTTCATACGAAAAATTACTGGAAATTTTTTGGCCACAAATCGATCCTACAGATGACGAAGGTCAGTTCCAAGACCGCGGTGAGTCTTATAAAGCTGCAATTTTCTATCATAATTCATTTCAATATCAGTTAGCTGCAGCTTCTAAACAACAATTAGCTGAAAGTGGACGGTTCAAAAAGCAAATTGTCACTGAGATTCGTGAAGCAAGTGTTTTCTATCCTGCTGAAGATTACCATCAGGATTATTACAAAAAAAGTGCCAATCACTATGAAGAAGACCGTGCAAAATCCGGTCGTGATGAATTTATCAATACAAATTGGAAATAACATTAGTTCAACACGTAGTTTACTAACTACGTGTTTTTCTCTGAAAAAATTAAACTTTTTTTATAATAGTATTGTTAATATTTTTCAAAGTGGAATAATAAGAAATAGCTAATTCATTCAAACGGAGATGATTATTTGTCCTTATTTCTTATTATTTTACCCGTTCTAATAGTGTTTTCTATAGGCTTTATCGGTCAAAAATGTATAGGTTTTGATATTAAATCAATTTCTACAGCAGCTCTATACTTAATGTCTCCATTTCTCGCTTTTCGTACATTTTATACGACACCTTTAACAAAAGATTACTTATACATAGCGATTTTCGCAATCACGTTAACAATTGCATTGTTTCTCTGTACTTGGGGAATCTCTGCTATATTTAAAGCTTCACGCTCAGAATTTTCTGCTATGATTCTAGGAGCCGTATTTATGAATAGCGGCAATTACGGAGCACCGGTAGTGTTATTTGCATTAGGTGCTGCAGGTTTTGATATTGCAGTTATTATAATGGTTCTTCATTCGCTTCTAATGAATAGCTTAGGCATTTTCTTTGCTTCAATAGGTGGATCACAAAAAGCAACGATACAGCAATCCCTCCAAAAAGTCTTGCGCATGCCCCTTATTTACGCAGCATTAGCAGGTATTACTTTAGAATTTTACCATATTACTATTCCTAAAACAGTAATGGACGGTGTTAGTTTAGTAGCTGAAGCGTCTATTCCAACAGTGATGCTCGTTTTGGGGATGCAGCTAGCGGCTATTTCTGCTAAAAAGGTTGATTATCGTTTAGTTTCGGCTGTCACATTTATACGTATCATTCTATCACCGATTCTAGCAGCCGTAATCTTATCATTTATGCCTCTTAGCTCTCTTATTAAAACTGTTTTAATTATCCAAGCTGCCATGCCTGCTGCTGCAAATACAACTATGATAGCCTTACAATTTGATACGAAACCTGATTTAGTATCCTTTACGACATTTGTGACTACGATTATTAGCATTGTATCTATTCCCCTTGTGCTATTTTTCTTAGGAATTTAAGTTATAATCATCTGATTTATTCAAAAACCATCGGATTCTAAAAATATCATTGGGCGATTTCAACTATTTGAATGGATTGATTTATACCTGAAATGCACGAGGGAAAATCGTAGATCAAAGTTCTTTATGACTGCTGTAAATAAAGACAGCCCTATTATGATTTTGTACCCATGAAATGCCATTAATTAAATAGAAATATCCTTTGTATATAAGTGTTTCTACTTTAGTCTTTACATAGAGGAATTTGATTGAACACTGTTGATACATTTCTACCTTAAATCAAAGAAAGAGAGTGAGGGGTAGATAACATCCCCTCACTCTCTTTTTGTAGTATTTGTGAGATTTTCACAAGCACAAGTCTACTTATAACTCACAGATTTATTATCACCCTGTTTGGAGTTTTCTGATAGTGTATATCGCTAATATTGAAAGCAAATTAAATATTATCCCTAAAATAATTACAACTAAACCAAAGTTAACAAGAAAATAAGAATTACCACCATTTGTAGCGATTTCTTCCTTCGCCTTCTTATAAGAAATAATCCCACCTATAGCTACGAAAAATCCTACAATTGGTATAAAAAAAGAAATTATTCCGTACAGTAAAGGCTCGAAATGATATTTGTTTTTCGCCTTTATAGCTTCCACCTAATTTCCTCCCCTTCTACATATTCAACTAATTTTCAAAGTCCCAGTTCCTGTATGAAAATCTAGTAGTATTGTAAAACCATATGCTACTACTGTATCTACATATGCAGACTTACTATCAGAAGATACATCTTTAACGGGTGTGCTTTATCATGAAGTTAGTGTAGGATTAAAATTCAAATAAACTCGGGTTTATCTACAGTTTTTTTACTTTAAAGTATATATAAATAGATAGATAAGACCGTTGATTTAGGCAACGATGGGCGCTTTTCCCGCAGTAGTCTCCACCTCCGATCTAAGCAACTATACATGATAAATATATTTTTTTGAGGTGATGGTAAATGATGACGGGACAAAATAATCTTGAAAGAATTCGAATTGTGTCAACTGTCCGTTATAACAAAATGTACTAAAAGTAAAAATTACCAAAAGCTGTTACAAAGCCACATCTAGGAAAGATATGTCTTAAATTTTATTTCTTACAACAGCATTTACTTTTCCCATAGCAATGTAGGTATAATCCTAAGACAAAATAAAATCCGCTTATTCCTAGCTATTAGGAACAAACGGATTTTTTAGTTTACTGATGCTGCTTTCTTGTATATAGAACTAAAATGATTAATAACAACACCATGATGAATGAGATTAAATTTAAAAATACATTCCCAAAGTTTTTGAAAAATGGGGTAATAAAAAGTAAAAACGCAAATGCTATACAAAATAAACCGTTGTTTTTTGCAAATTTCGATTTATTTCCTTTGAATCTTTGACCATTATATCCTGCAACCAATTCAACATCTTCTTTTTTATAAATAAATAATCCTAAGACTAAAAAGCAGAGACTGATCAAACTTGTAATCAAAATGTCGATTAAAGTAGCCAAGTTTACTCCTCCTTAGTGCTTATTTTATTTCATTTAATAAAATCTATGCATGGAAGATGTCTTGCTTTTTTATTATATCCTCGAAAAGTTAATGTTATTTAATTGTTTTGTAAATTTTAGTCCATTTCATTATATATTTATGATGAATATCCGAAGGCGATTACCTTATATTTGACAATTATATTTAATTAGTACAGGTTTTAAATCATCAAATTTTAATAGCCATCCTTAAAATTTCACATGTTATTTACAAAATACCAGTCCACTTCAACATCGCCTAATGTAAAACAGTAACTTTCCAGATATTTTTGTTATTGAAATAATATGAAACTCAATAACCCCACCTTCTACCTAATTTAATATATGGAAATGGATTTTCTTCATTTAAGAAAAAATACTCATTAGAATATGGCAGAAAATTTTTGAAATGACATTTCATTTAAGATGACGCTTTCTGTTCTTATGAGGTAGAACTTTGCCACATATCGATATTAATCCATATGTTCGGGGCATATACATTTCCATCCACTTCATGACATTTCACCCTCTCTTTATTCCTTTGCGAAATTTTCTTTCCTAAAGGAAACTTTATTATAGTATATTACCATTCCCCTTTTTTGTTCACTGCTTTTAAATAATAAATTTAGATATATCTAATTAAAAAAGGGAGCTCAAATAGTACTTCATCTTATTATTCTATTAAACTTCAGATTGAAGTACCTATTTTAAAAGAGCTGCAGTTATCCTGACTTATTAAATATCTAGTTTATGAAATAACACCTAAATTAGCTTACCCAAGTTTCTTTTGATTCTTTAATTCGCCAATCACCATCTTTGTAGTGGACTGTACTTTCTACACCAATAGCTCCTTTTGCTGATCTGTATTTTGAACCATTAAAGAAGACATTGTTTTTTACGTTAAAATATACTTTTTGAACTGTTAGCAGTACTCCATCCAAAACCATGGTATCTTGATTATAGTACCCTTTTTCTTTTAATTCATCGAAGGTAGCATCCATTACTTGGACTTTATACTTTTCTTCAAAAAAGTCTAGAATAGATTTTTTCTGTTTTTCATCTACTTCATCAAAATTACTCATATCAATAGCTATAAATTCCATATCATTATTCAATGATTCATCTGTTTCCATAATAGCATTTAAAGCAATGATATATAGTTCACTTGCATGTTCTTTCGGAGATACTACAGTGTTACAAGCAGTAAGAAATAGGGTTAGCATAAATAGACATGCGGTAAGCTTAAATTTCATTTTCCTCCCCCGTTCATCTAAGTAACCTCACCAACTAGTTATTTTACAAATAATTCTAAATTCATTGTATCATTTTTTATTAACTTGAATGTGCAAAAGCATCTCTTTTAACCCAAATAATTAGAACTCAATTTTCGCAACCCGAAAAGTCGAGGCATTGCTTGGAATGACTAGGTAAAGCGGCCGACCATTTAGTCATTCGGCTTTTATAATTGACCATGTCTAAAACATCTTTAACTTCTGCTAAATCCCGGAAAATATCAATAAGATTTCTTTATCTATTGTGTTTAATCATTTAGTGGATAAAACCTAGATATTCTACAGCTCTCTAATTCTTCCAACTGAACGTTATCAACAATTTCCTTTGCAACCAATCGACTAATAACTGGAGATAACGTGATTGCAGAATGCATAACTGCTAAATATAGACCCCTTACCTGATCATGAAAACCGACAATGGGATAACCGTCTTTAGGCATAGGCCTCATTCCTACTTTGATACTTTCTAACTCTAAATGTTCCCCTTCTTCCAAATCGTAGCAAAGGGTTTCAAATGCTCTTTTTCCAATCTCCTCTGGTCCGTTTTCTCCATATTCATCCAAATAATCTTCAGCGGCAATAAGTGTATCATCGGATAGTTGTCTTGCCTCAAATCTTGAATTAGAAATTAAGGTGTGAATGAGCTTTTTTGGAGATTTTATACGAATTATAATTGAAGGTGAAGACTCAATAGGAATATCAAAACCAAGAGGTTTACACAGCTCAGGTAACGCTGTACCAGTTGCTAATACAATTACATCTGATTCTATATAACCTTTTGAAGTATGTATGCCAACAACTTTGATGCCCTCATTTTTTATTTGTGTCACTTTTGTATCGAATAATATATTTACCCCGTTTTCTTCCGCTATCTTCACTAAAAGATTCGTTAGGACATTAGGATCTACTGCGCCTTCTTTATAAGCATAAAGAGCTTCCTCAGGATATTCTTTCAAATGAGGTTCTAACTCTGATATTTGCTGACGAGTTATTTTTTTTACATGAGATTTATTGATGCTTGTGAGATTTCCCCATGTAAGTGCACCGTTCCAATCTACCTTTAATTCTGGTATCTCTTTTTCCAGTACATGATATTCTGCAAGTGACTCATCATACAAATGTTGAAAGTTATTTGGAACACGCCCTGATGGATTAATCCAAGCAAAAGATTTTTCTGTTACCCCACATCCTGCTTTTGAGTGACTCTCAACTAATGTGACATTCTGATTTTCCTTTGATAGATTATAAGCTATAGACGCACCAACAATCCCTGCACCAACAATTGTAATCTTTTGCTTTTTAGTCATAACTATTCCTCCCTCTATAAATGTTGGTATATCAATACTTTGACAAGTATAACTAGCAGTTTGCGGTTTTAGATATGTATTTTCTTTTTGTAATATCTGTTTGTACATAAAGAAAGACACCTCTTTTTTTTTTGTTAAAATTATGGTATCCAAAACAAAACGAAAGGTGTCCTCTCCATGATAACAAAAGAAGACTATTTTACACAACATTTCCAAATTATATGTATGCTTCCACCTTCGAAAAGAGAATGTTAGTAAACTTGCAGGTTATTCATGCCTCAATGTGTTCAAGCTAATCTTCTTACTCGTCTTTCAATATAACAATTTGTTTCGAGCTCACTAGAGTAAAAAGCCGGCGATTTACTAGCTAAGGATACAGTCTATCGTTTTTTGAACACACCTACGTTTAATTGGCGCCAGTTTCTCTTATCTCTTAGTAGCGAGATGATACGACTAATCAAACCTTTAACATCCAATCAAAGAGAGTGTCGGCTTTTGTCAATCAATTATGCCTCGGCATAATTGTGTCCGGAGGCTTTAACTTCTTTCAGGGGGTGTTTGGACACCCGCTGAAAAGTAGCTTAAATTCGCATTCATCTCACCACCTATAGAGGTGGGAGACTTCTGCTGAAAGAAGTTAATTATTTCAAAAGCCAATATCCTCAGTATAACTTGTGAGGATATTGGCTTCTTTTTAGTTTTTAGATGATTGTTTTTATTGCAGGCAATTAATAGGTGTGTTTTTTACTACGTATACCACTGCAAATTCATGCCATCTAGCGCAGAGTTTTAATTCTAAAATAACTAAGACATATCGCCCCATCATATTTCCCCTCTATAAATAGAGTAGAAAAGTAAATTATTATATACAATAACTTCGAAATAGTATAATGTATAGCTAAAAAGAAAAATGTAGAAATTATTTTATTTTCATACAAATTATATATGACAATAAAATTAATTGGAGGACTTAAAAGTGCTTAGTATTGATAAAGTAATAGAAGTACAAGAAAGTATATCACATGCCCATTCAGCATTCGTATTAATTCCCGCTGAACTGTTATGGTTGATAATCGGAATTTATACTCTGATGGATATCATAAAAAACAAAAAAACAATTTCATCAGGCGGCTTCATACTGCGAGGACTCTTCTTATTTTTCACACTATCATTAGTAGTATTTTCATCTATTAATATAATGAAAGCTGATTTTTCAATGAATGAAAAACAATGGAAAGCCGATTATTTAGAGCCATACATGAATGCATTACCTGAAAACAAAATATATGTACAAGATTTCACACAAATATTAGACATACAAAAAAATCACAACAAAAAAATTAAATCAATTTATTTAAATAATACAGTTAAACCAATTTGGGTTAAATTAGATGTACTAGATAAAAATAGTGTTTCTAAAACAATTTCTGTTAAGACTATTATTAAAAAAGAGCCAATTAAAGAACCTTATTTAACATATAAATCAATTAATAAAAACATCTCAAAAGAATATACGAAACGTGCATATTACGAAACAATTTTACATATACCCGAGGAATATAAAGTTCTAGTTCCAGTAAAATAACAAATTCAGTTTTACTATATTTAATTTTTCTTCATAGATAAGTAGTTATTACTTAATTCAAATTGACAACACTTTTTTAATTTCTCTTTATAAATTATTCTCAGACATCTCTATTTGAAATCTACCCAATAGAAAAAACGTTAGTATCATATTTACATGATACTAACGTTTTTTTAACAGCCTTTAATTTGTGTGTAACTTTATGAAATAGTATAGAACTGGGGAAGCCTACTTATGATTATATATTGAGATTGTTCAAGTTAGCTAGTTTCCTTTTTTTCATTAAAAGGCCATCATATGGTCTAAATAAAAAGACCAGTAAGAATATCATCCCTGCTGTTGTAGCCATCATTCCTGCAATTGATGCGTCAAAGAATTTCGCGAAATAATAACCACCTATAGCAGATATCATTCCGATTACCGTACTTAAAATAATCATTCTTTTTACCGATTTACTTAGTAGATAAGCTGTAGATGCTGGCACAATTAACATAGCGACGACTAAGACAGCACCTACACTGTCAAATGCTGCAACTGTTGTAATCGATACGAGAGTCATAAATGCATAATGTAAAAAAACGAGTGGTAAGCCCAAACTCATTGCAAAAACAGGATCAAATGTTGACAATTTTATTTCCTTATAAAACCCTAAAAGGAATAATACATTTATCAACAGAACAAACAGTAACATCCATACAGCTTTTGGCATTGTTATACTCATAAATGACCAAGTATTCCAAGGTACAAATGCAATTTCCCCCATTAATACATGTTCTACATCTAAATGTACATTGCCTGCGAAAAGTGTAATTAGTAATACCCCCACTGCAAATAGTGTTGTAAAAACGACACCAATTGAAGCATCTTCTTGTAAACCATTGTTTTGTAGGACTTGCACTAAATATGCCGTTAAAACTCCTGCAATTCCAGCCCCAATCATCATCCATATACCATTTATTGACTGTGTGATAATGAATGCCATGACTATACCAAATAAAACGGTATGACTAATCGCATCTGCAATCATAGCCATCTTACGTAATATTAAAAATACACCTGTTAATCCACAGGTAATCCCAACTAATGAGCCTGTTATTATTACCCAAAATTCATTCAAGATGCTTGCACCTCCTGGATTAATGCTCGCTTCTCTACTTGGCGTTTTTGGTGAATTTTCACTATTAGACCTCGTTTTGGAGAGAAAATATAAGATAACATAAAGAATGACGATGCTGTTATGACAATAATTGGACCAGTGGATAACCCCGTTTTCAAAGAACTAATCAAAGTGCCACATGCTCCTGACAAAGCACCAAACAATGCACTCATAATAATCATCGTGATTAATCTATCCGACCATATTCTAGCTGTAGCCGCCGGAATGATTAACATTGCCGACATTAATATAACCCCTACAGCCTGGATACCTGTTACAATCGTTAAAACAGTCATTGCTGTTAGAATAAATCTAAGGAGTTCTACAGGTAAGCCGATTCCTTTAGCAAATGCAGTATCAAAAATCACTAATTTCCACTCTTTGTAAAAAAGTAAGGACGTCAATATAATTAATAAAGCACTACCAGATAACCATACTAAGTCACTCTTTGCTATAGTTGCTGCTTTACCGAAAATAAAATCATTTAATCCACTCTGATTCCCAGAACTGCTTTGATTAACAATTGTTAGTAAAACGATACCCGCACCAAAAAAAACAGATAGTATTATTCCGATTGCGGCATCCGACTTCAACTTTGATCGATTTATAATACCTTGTATCAGATATACAGACATAGTAGCAGTGATAATTGCACCGAGCATTAATAATGGCAAATCCTTTTGTTGAAATATTAAAAAGGCAATCGCAATTCCTGGAAGTGCTGAATGAGCAGCCGCATCACCTACAAGACTTTGCTTTTGCAGAAAAGCAAATGATCCTATTAATCCCGAAGCAATTCCTAGTAGTGATGCACCAACTAATACCCACAATAAGTTACCTGATATCACGCAAACTTCCCCTTTCAGCGATATTTTCATTATTCTTTTTATTCATGAAGAATAGCTTTCCTCCATATGTTTGTTGTAATTTTTCTTCTGTAAAGATTGCTTTAGTTGGTCCTGAAGCAATGATTGTTTTATTTAGTAATACTGTCCAGTCAAAATAATCATCGACTGTTTGTAAATCATGGTGTACTACCAGTACTGTTTTCCCTTTCGCTTTTAATTCTTTTAAAATATTTATAATCGTTAACTCAGTAGCAGCATCAACTCCTACAAAAGGTTCATCCATAAAATAAACTTCTGCTTCCTGAGCAAGTGCTCGGGCTAAAAAGACGCGCTGTTGTTGTCCACCAGATAATTGACCTATAGAACGATTCGCAAATCCCTCCATGCCAACACTTTTCAAACATTTCATAGCCTTTTCTCGATCTTTAGCTGAAGGTCTATTGAATATACCAATATGACCATAACGCCCCATTAAAACAACATCTAATGCATTCGTTGGGAAGTCCCAATCTACTGCATTTCGTTGCGGAACATAACCCACAAGGTGATTTTTAGGATTTAAAGAATGTCCTAGTATTTCAACTTTACCAGTTTTATTTGGTAGCTGATTTAAAATTGCTTTAATCAACGTAGATTTTCCGGCTCCGTTTGGTCCAATAATTCCTACTAATTGTCCAACTGGCACTTTTAAATTAATATCACGTAAAACAATATTGTCTTCATACGCCACAGATAAGTGACTTACTTGAATTGCATTCATATTTTCCGCCCCCTATTTCAATGCGTTCACAATTGTATCTACATTGTGTTTATACATCCCGATATATGTTCCTTGTTCTGTCCCTTCTTTTCCCATGGCATCTGAAAATAATTCCCCGCCAATATTCACATTTTGATCTTTTTCTTTAGCTCCATCAATTACCGCCTTCATCGCTTTATCAGACACACTCGATTCAATAAATACTGCTTTAATATTGTTTCCCACTAAAAAGTCAACAACCTCTTGTACATCTTTTAACCCGTATTCAGACTCTGTACTTAACCCTTGTAAACCACGCACCTCTATGTTCAAACTACGGCCAAAATAGTTAAATGCATCATGCGCCGTTACCAATACACGCCCACCTGCTGGAATTTCCTCTATTCGTTGTTGTGCATAAGCAGATAGTTCATCTAATTCTTTAAAATAGCTAGCTTCATTCTTGTTGAATTCTTCTTTATTTTCTGGATATTCCCCACTTAACGTCTCCGTGATTTGATGCACAGCTGTTTTCCAAATATTGATATCAAACCATACGTGCGGGTCAAATAAATTTGCATCCATTTCATTACCTAACAACTTACTTTCATCAATAGATTCACTAATTGCTGCAACAGATTTACCGCTTTCTTTCATTTTCTCAAAAACATCAAGCATCTTCCCCTCAAGGTGAAGCCCACTATATAAAATAACATCAGCACTTTCTAATTTACTTAAGTCTCCTTGTGTCGCCTTATACAAATGTGGATCTACTCCTGGACCCATTAAAGCTTTTACTTCTACATAATCTCCAGCAATGACAGAAACCGCATCTGCAATTTGACCGATTGTTGTCACAACAACTGGTTTACCAGTTCCTCTTTCCTGTTTGGCAGTACAACCTGCTAATAGTATGATTGCAGCCATAAAAACAACTAACCTTTTCATCCATACCGCTCCTTTTTCATTAAGCTAAATTTCTTTCCCGAAGGAAACTTTTAGTGTAAAAAATTTTTTATTCCTTCCAGAAATTTTTGTTCTCATAACAAATTTTCTTTCCTAAAGGAAACTTTACTATATCTTATATATATTCTATTTTTCTGTCAACAAATACTTGGAAAATTTTTTTAATTATTTGTTACAAAGGTGCGAATACTTGCAAATAGTCAAGTGGATCGAGTTGAAAAGAAAAAACCACAAGCAAACTTGAAAAGCTGCTTGTGGTTTTCTTTTTATAGGTGTTACCGATTGTCAATTGTATTTATTCTAGGCATTATAAATTCAACTAAAATACTCTACATACTGCAATTCTAAGATTAATTAGTGATATTTGTTCGACAAGATGTAAATAAATTCAAGTATTTAAGTTCTACTCCAACTATTATTTCATCTAAATTCCTGTACAAACGACCAATCACTCACTTTTTATCTTCCTGAATTTTGCAACGACCACTAATAATAATGGAAGTAAGATTGCAAAAATAAATGAATATGGTAACCAAACCTCTTCATTAAATTTATTTGAATGAATTATATTAGGATGTATAATTAGTGAAATGGCAATTAAACTCATCCCCATTGGCAAGATAAGAGGTCGATAATCTTTAATCTTAAGTATTTGAGATAAACCCAAAACTGATGCATAAAAATACATGAACGTTCTAATGTATATTGTAGTAATCCATAAAAAGGCCATTATAATCTCAATACGCTGAAGAATATTCCCTATAGATATTCTCTGAGCCAATGCATAGCTGGGATAGGACCTTTGTGAGGCATTCGAGGCTCCGAGGACTAGGATAGCTAAAATAATCACAGAAACTAATACAATTCCCCCAGCTATTATACCTATATAAATTCCTTTTGATGCTGATTTATTCAAATTTACGGAAGCAGGAAAAACCATCAACATAACAACTAAAGGGAAGGAAAATGTACTCGTAAAAAGTAATATGCTATGTATCAATGGTTTAGTTCTCGTTTCTAATATAGGTTGAATATTATTTATGTCTATTTGAGGAGATATGAAAATGACAAATAGAACAAATATTAGAACAAATATAGGGAACAGTATTTCAGCAGAACGTGCAAATGATTCGATTCCTAAGTAAACGCCATAACAAATAACGAGCATAAACATTATTCCAAAAGCAGCTAATGGTGTTTCAGGCATAACTGAAGACTTCATAAAATCCCCTAAATAATATAATAGTTCTCCAGCAGCTAAAAAGGAAAATAATACGAAGGCAATAGAAATAAGTTTCCCCACATATTTGCCTAATATTTTTTCATAGGATTCCACTAAAGTTAAATTAGTCGTAATATTCCCTACTATAATAAATAATTTGACAACAAATAAGCTTAATACTACACCTAAAAAAGTGGCTATCCATGCATCTTGTTTAACCTGTTGTGAAATACTTGCTGGTAAAATTAATATAGCTGTACCTATAGAAAAAAACATAACAATTATAGTTAATTGGCGTACACTAATCATTTGTTTATCCACGATTTTCTTGCCTCATTTACTGTTAATTATTTTTTAACATTTCGAAAATATCGTCAAAAATGCTGTTCTACTTTAAAGTTGTCATAATAAATTCACTAAATGGTTTAAAAATAAAGGTTATCCAATCTAGTGGATTAGGTAGCTCAACTTTTAAACATACTGCTATACTCAAGCTTGTACCAATTAATATTAATATTATAAAAACCCATAAATCTTTTGTTTTATTATTTTTCAATATTTTTGGTATTTCAAGCAGCGAAATGGCCGTAGAAATAATTAATATCCCCATTGTTGGAAGCATATGAGATTACTCCTTTGTCTTAAATAGCATTGAGTTTTGCACAGTACCTAATCCACGTGTGTTGACTTTTACTTTTACATTGACCTTCAACTCTGGAAATAGCGATTCCCATTTTCCCTTTATCTTCTTCCATTCTTTTGGATCAGCACGATGGATAGCTTCACCAAAACCTATCACGTCAGCTTGATATTTTTTTTGAATGCTATCAAGTGTTTTTTTTGTTTTCTCTTTAATTAGTTTACTTATACTTTTATTTATCATATGAATCGTCTTGATTTTACTTAAATCGATATCGCATTCAACTTCACCAACATTTTGATCTACATTGATAGCGACATCAATTGAAGGGGTACCATTTATTATTTTTCCTTTTACTTTTGTTTTTGATTTTATTATTTCTGTAGATAAACTCCCACCTTTTGGGCAGGACATGATTTCTATTGTACTTTTTAAATCATCCTTTAGGTAATTATATCCTTGGCTTTCTACTTCATTTAATTGCCCTACTAACTTATCCTCTTTGAACACTGATAATCCTATATATTCCAGTAACACGGGTGTTTTAATTCTTTCTACATTTGTTTGGTCAATACCTAACTTTTTATCACCCACTACTTCAATTGTTGACAATACTGTACTCTTTCCATCACTACTAAGATTGTTTATTAATTCATCTAATTGAATAGTTGAAGTAGATGCCCATGTTTTTTGAGAACCTTCATTAGAATTTTTCAACTTGTTAGCAGGTACCTTTTCTATAGGTGTTAAAACATTCAATACTTCTTTTGCAGTTGATTGATCAGTTACGACAATGTAAAAGTCACTTCGAATTTCATGATCTCTTGCTAGGAAATCCAAAGATTGATTTATCCCATCATCCGCCAATTCTTTTCCTATTACTAGCATTTGAAGATGGGACATATAGGGTTTCCTAGGCGTTAATGTAGTCAATCTCCGTGCAGCTTCGAATATTGATTTACCCTTTGCGTGGTAAGTGACAACAGGAGAATACTTACCACTCGCCTGTTTTGTAGAAATTTCGCCGGGATTAACAATTTGCATTGATAGCTCAAATTCATCGTCTATTTTATCAATTCCCAATGCCACAACAATAGCTAATTCATTTAATTCACGTTTGCTCCAGCATCCATTTAATAAAAGAGTGAGCGAGAGAAGGAATATAATTATTGTTATTCTTTTCATGTCGATCACCTCTATCATTACTATTTTGCATACTAATATTGTTAATTATTTGCATCATTATTAGAAGAACTACTTCCTCTTTTAGTATTAATTTGATTGATTAAACGAGGTCGAGTTAATAAGGAACTACGTGGAAACAGTAGAATCGCATCCTTTTGGTCCTCCGGGATTAGTGGTGCAAAAGGAGTCATATAAGGTACTCCAAAAGAGCGAAGACTACATAAATGAAGGATTATGGCCATCGTACCCATAAAGACTCCAAATAAACCAAAGGCGGCAGATAATACCATTAAAGGAAATCGTAATACACGAATTGTACTGGACATTTCATATGCCGGAAAAAGGAAACTACAGATGGCTGTTATAGACACAATAATAACCATTACCGCTGAGACAATCCCCGCTTCTACCGCTGCTTGTCCGATAACTAATGTACCTACAATTGACACCGCCGGCCCTATTGTCCTAGGCATTCGGAGCCCAGCTTCTCTTAATATTTCAAAGGCAACCTCCATAATTATAGCTTCAACAAATGCTGGAAACGGTACCCCTTCTCGTTGTGAAGCAATACTTATGAGCATAGGTGTCGGCAGCATTTCTTGATGAAAGGTAGTTATTGCGATATAAAGCGAAGGTGCTAATAAAGCAGCAATTATTCCCCCAAGCCTTAAAATACGTATAAGAGTGCTAACGATTGAGCGTTGATAGTAATCCTCTGCAGATTGTAAAAAAGATGTAAGTATTGCAGGCACAATAAGGACAAACGGAGTGCCATCTACTAGGATAGCTATTTTCCCCTCTAATAGTTCTGCTGCAATGACATCTGGACGCTCTGAGTTATAGACGGTGGGGAAAAGTGTGTAATTAGAATCTTGAATCATCTCTTCAATATATCCACTCTCAAGAATTCCATCGATATCAATACGATCTAAACGAGTAAATACCTCTTTAACTATTTTATCGTTTGCAGTACCATTTATATACATGACAGCAACGTCTGTTTGTGTTACTTTTCCGATAACCCTTGATTTTATCCAAAGATTTGGACTTTTAATTTTGCGTCGAATCAATGCCGTATTCGTACGAAGAGTTTCTGTAAATGACTCCTGAGGCCCTTTGACAACTGATTCTGTAGTAGGCTGAGATACCGCTCGATCCTTTGCACTTTTTGTACTTGCGGAAATACCTTTAGTTTGTCCTTCTAGCAGTATGACTGTCTCTCCATTTAGAATAGAATGAAATAATGTTTGAAAATCAGGAATATCAGTAACATCACCCACTGTAAGACAAAAATCCTTTAGATATTGGATAACATCTTCCGGTTTTGTGTCGAGAGTAGTATCTAAATCCAACATTAGAGATTCCATGATAAAATCTGTAATAGCCGTTTTATCAGCTAGTCCGTCAGTATAAATAATTGCAATACGCTGCTTTTTAGATTTCCCAATTGCAACCTCACGTATAATGATATCTGAGCTATTTCCAAGGACTTCTTTGATTTTTTTTATATTTTCAGAAAGTCGCGTTAAGATTAGTTTTTGAGATTCTTTAGTTTTTGAATCAGGAGAATTAGTAGTATT
The DNA here is from genome assembly GCF_055456015.2 of Viridibacillus sp. d25.2. Classification (NCBI taxonomy): domain Bacteria; kingdom Bacillati; phylum Bacillota; class Bacilli; order Caryophanales; family Caryophanaceae; genus Viridibacillus; species Viridibacillus sp. d25.2. The sequence continues at coordinate 2,627,062 of NZ_CM196652.1, forward strand.
TTTTTCTGAAAAGCTCATTGTGAATTCCCCTCCTCCGATTGGATTGTATCTTGGAAAAAGTATGTACTTGCCTTACAGTCCTTTATACATAATTTGCTATAAAATTAAAATTTAATATAAAAACAAAAACCCATTCCCCCTAATTAGAGGTAAGAATGGGTTTTATCCTATTTACTTATTTTGTTTACTCGTATACAAGACAAAAATGTTGAATAATTTAATCATTATTAAGAATCCAATTTTAATAAAATCTCAACTTTTCTAGCATTAAGAAAGGCGAAAAATAAAACCACAAGTAACATTTTATAAGCTTCTTGTGGTTTTATGATAATTATCCCTCTAATAAATTCATTTAAAATTCGATTTCATACAAATGACTACCGTCTACATATTGGATTTTTCTAGTTTCCATATTCACCTGATGAATGTAGGCAACTGCCTTTGTTTTTTTAATCAGTATCGTTTTCTTTGTTTTTCCATCATATATTTTTATGCCCTTTTTGTCTGTATAAATAATACTTCGAGTTGGATAGTCAATATATTGATTTCCCTCATAAAAATTGATTTTCGGGAACTTATAGCTCTTACCGTTCATCGTATCTAAATAATAATAACTTCCTATTTTAGCATTATAATAAATTAGGACCCCATTTATGGTGACACCAAAACTTTTCGCCTCAAAACCTAAAGCATTGTATAAATAATCAATAGATTTGAATTGTTTTATATCTCCGCCATCTTGATTTATTGAATTAAGCATCCCATCATTAGTGAAATAAATCACATCATCTTTTAGCCAAAAGCTATCAACCGATTTCTGTAATGTCTTTAACTCTTTCGATTTTAAATCATATACTTTAAGATCATATTCAAACATCGACTGTTCATTATAAGTAACATAAAATAAATTAGATCCTATTATAGTAAACGGTGTGACAGTATTGGATGGAATATAATCCTCTATAACTAACCTTTTCTCCCCATTTTCTGTCATTTCATATAAATTTAAAGCGTAGCCTTCTGCTGGTCCAAAGAGACTTTCTGTACGAAAGACGGGCAATGTGAAGTATACTGTAGATTCCTCATTTTGGAGTGTAAAGATAGAACTATTAAAATCATGTATGGGATTTCCAACATTAGAAGTTATTTTATACTGAGCCGTAAGATCCTTTAAACCCAGTGTTTTTTTCACTTTATTATTAGTATTATAAAGATTGAACATAACTAGCGGATTTTCTTGCTCATTAGGGTCGGCAAAGTAGATACCACTCGATACATGATCACTATCTTTTACAACATAAAATTCCTTAGTCGCTGCTGCAATTTCCTTTGGTGCAAAAATTGTAAGTGATACGATAAATAGAATGATGATAAGCATGGCCTTTTTCATATAACTACCCCCTATTAATTATTCATTTCTACAGACTAGATTCAACAGGATTCTTGCTATCAAAGTGATAGATTGATTTCCGCTACGGGATGCTCGCTTTCCGCGGGCAAGTACCGAGCCGCTTCCTTCGCTACGCTCCGTGCAGGGTCTCGGTTCGCTTGCATTTCCCGCAGGAGTCGAGCACCCTCCGCTACAATCAACTAAAAATGTAGTAACAAACAAATGTTAATATCGAACATAAAAAACATTTTAGCGGTAATTAACAACCTCATAGATAGGTTGATTTCCCCTACGAGATGCTCGCTTTCCGCGGGCAAGTACCGAGCCGCTTCCTTCGCTACGCTCCGTGCAGAGTCTCGGTTTGCTTGCATTTCCCGCAGGAGTCGAGCACCCTCCGCTACAATCAACTAAAAATGTAGTAACAAACAAATATTAATATCGAACATAGAAACCATTTTAGCGGTAATTAACAACCTATTATCTCCCTAATCAATACATCTGTTAGAGAATAAAACTATTATTTTTCAATATCACTATGGTTAAAATTAGTTAATCAACACGCTTGATTCTCTAAAGAAATAATTGTCAAAACCATGACGCTTCTTACTATATTTGGAGTCCCATATTAATGAAGGAAGTATCTGATTTTAATATATTTACCCTAGACTTAATTAATATGCCTTATATAGCTTGAGAATGACTACTTTGCATTTTAATCTTTGTAAATTTTTAAAAATTCAGTTATGTTGAAAAGGGTTACTTATCTTATAATAGAAATATAGGTACGTTTACTTTCGATTGTCTCCCTTTAGTATCATATATATGAAATCTACTAGAATTACATCATAAGCAGGAAAAGAACATTTATACGTGTGTTCTAATTGCTTCAAGATAGGAGAATCAAAATAGTGTCCAATAACCTAACAACACTTTTCCCTACTATTGATCTATTAACCGAATGCCCTATTAAATGCGAAAAAAATAAATATATTTTCCATAACGAACACACTAACACATGGATGACCGTTGATAAAAAGGAAGTATCTGATCGTGAGTATGCACTACTAGTTTCTCTATTTAAAGAAATAAAACCAACTCCATCAACAAGTAATTCCATAGCGGATAAATGGATTCAATTTCTTCAAGATAACGGACCTGTTCCTTTACAAGAGGATTGTGAGATACGTATTATACAACTTCACTTTAAGGAAAAAGATGAAGTAGAATCCGATTTGAAACAAGCCGTTAGTGCATATTTTGAAGATGCACTTCAACTTATTTTCATTTCTTCACATGATGCAGTCCTTATAGAACAGAAGTCGTCCTATATACATACCTATGATGAATTCTCTTCTTTTATCGTCGCGCTTGAGAGTGATTTCTTTTTAAAAGTCCAGTTGTATATCGGGAAATTTCATTCGACAGTTGTACCCTTTTCTCCCCATTTTTTAAAAGAAAAAGAATGGTTTATCAAAGGACTTTCGAGAAACCGTTCTGAACAAATATACACGATGGAAAAGACTTTTCCTTATAGTTTAATTGACCAAATGTCAGACGATATGAAGCAAATGATCCATAAAGAAGTATTAGAACCAATTGAGTATGATATGGAGTTACTCCAAACTGTTCAGCTCTTTTTTGAAAATGGGTTTAATGCTTCAGTTACTGCTAAAGAATTGCATGTACATAGAAATACGCTTCAATATCGTCTTACAAAATTCCAAGATATTACTGGTATTTCTGTACGGTATTTTGATGGAGCGCTGGTTTCTTATTGTGCAAGTTTGATAGCTAGTGAAAATGAGGACAAAGCGCACAATTAATACGTCAGAAAATTGTGCACATTATACATATGATGTTTTGGCTAAGATTGATAAACTTTTATATATCAAGAGATATCAAAGGGGTGCTTAATATGGAGAAAATGGTTCTTGAAGATATTTATAAAGTTTATGATGATGGAAGCACGGCAGTTTCTAATTTTAATTTACGTGTGCAAGATGAAGAATTCATCGTTCTTGTAGGTCCTTCTGGTTGTGGGAAATCGACAACACTTCGTATGATTGCAGGCCTTGAAGAAATTTCTGATGGGGAATTTAGCATTGATGGAAAATCTATGAACAATGTCCCTCCTAAAGAACGAGATATCGCAATGGTTTTCCAAAACTATGCACTTTATCCTCATATGACTGTCTATGATAACATGGCATTCGGTTTAAAACTTAGAAAATTCTCTAAAGCAGAAATTGAAAAGCGAGTAAAAAATGCAGCAAGCATTCTAGATCTTGAGCCATATTTAGATCGAAAACCAAAGGCATTATCCGGTGGACAACGCCAACGTGTTGCACTAGGTCGTGCAATTGTCCGTGATGCGAAAGTATTCTTAATGGATGAACCATTATCGAACTTGGATGCTAAATTACGTGTTCAAATGCGTGCTGAAATCGCAAAATTACATAAACGCTTGAAAACTACTACAATTTATGTGACGCATGACCAAACTGAAGCTATGACAATGGCTTCACGACTTGTTGTTATGAAAGACGGACTAATCCAACAAATTGGAACTCCTAAAGATGTATATGAGAATCCCGAAAACGTATTTGTTGGCGGGTTTATAGGCTCACCAGCAATGAACTTTTTTGAAGGTACAATTGACAGCGGCTACTTCAAAGCTGGCAGTGTTTTGTTGAAAATCCCTCAAGAAAAACTAGCTATCTTAAACAATCAAGGTTATAACGGTAAAGAAATTATTCTTGGCGTTAGACCAGAACATATTTCTGAGGATCCAGCAGTACTAGCTCAGAATAGTGACTCTACTATAGAAGCAAATATTGAAGTGTCTGAATTAACTGGGGCAGAATTGATGGTTTATTCTGCACTAGATGGTCAACAATATATAGCTCGTTTATCCTCAGACTCTCTTATTCAACCAGGGCAAAAGATTAAACTTGCATTTGATTTATCAAAAAGTCATTTCTTCGATAAAGATACAAACAGTCGAATTAGATAACGAAGAACCCACATCCGGTAGTCTGGATGTGGGTTTATTTTAATTATTATTATCTTCTATTATTGTTGATGCGACACCACGTAATACCGCTTCGCCCTTATGTACGCTTGCTTCAATCCGTTCTTCTTTGCCATTTAACAATGGATGTCTAAGATACTGTCTGAGCTCTTTCTTCACTGCTTCGATGAGCTCTGGATGATGATTGAAAACACCACCACCAAGTACAATACAATGCGGATCTAAAAAGACGAGTATATGATATATTTCTTTAGCTAAACAAGTGACAGCATCATTTATTATTGAAACGGTTGCATCGTCGCCTTGATAATATAACTCCATCATTTCATTCAATTTCAAATTAGGATTATTAAAGTGGTTACGCCCTTTTGACTCTAATGCAGGGCCAGAAACTAAAGGTTCTAACGTTGTATCAGGAGTGTCTGTAAGGCTAAATCCAATTTCTCCTGCCATGCCAGCTCCGCGTATAAACTTTCCTTGATGAATTGAACAGCAAGATATACCAGTGCTTAGCGTCACATAAACCATGGACTCTTTAGAGAATCCACGGTTTGTATACTCTCCCCAAGTAGCCATATAAACGTCATTGTCTATCTTAATTTTTATTTTGGGAAACTCAATAGCTAATCTATCTACTAGTGGAAAGTCTCTCCAAGGAAGATTGTTTTGAAAAACTGCTATCCCATTTTCAGAATCGACAATGCCAGGAATTCCTAATGCAACTCCCATAACATCATCCTTATATACACATGAATTCACTAGTAGATTCTTAAATGAATCTACTAGTGAATGGAATAGTTTTTCGCCGTCATGTTTTTCACTTGGGATGACGTTCTCTCCTATAATGGTTCCGTCTTTGCGAAATAAAGCTGTTGCTAATTTAGTACCTCCAACATCGGCTACTAAAATGTATTCCATTTATAATCACCATCCAATTACGACAATTTAACAACTTGTGTAAGATTACGTGGCTTATCTGGATTATATCCAAGATGAATCGCACGTTGATAAGCAAGTAATTGTAGATATGGTACATAAACTCCATGTCTATTTAAATCGTTAATTTCAGCAGTCAATTTAATAATGTGGTCAGCTTCAAACCCTACAGGCGTAGTTCCTATAGTAAGTACGCAGCCTCCAAGCCTTTGAATATCCTTAACAAGTGCTTGATCATAATTAGCAGTTTCTAGTTGAGTCATCAAAATTACAACGGTAGTATCATCTACGATTGAAATTGGACCGTGTCTAAATTCCAAGTTCGAATAGCTTTCACATTCTGTTTGCGTCATTTCTTTTAATTTTAATGTTGCTTCTTTAGCTATACCATTATATGACCCCGATCCTAAGAAGATAAAGCGTTTCTTAGAAAGATCCTCAGCAACAACTTTTGTTAAATCTTCATTCGCTAATGCATCTGTAACCAATTGTGGTACTTGTTTTAATTCATTTAAATTGTCTGTTGAATTTGCTTGTTTTGCAGCAAACACTTGTAAACCATACAACATATTTGAGAATGATTGTGTCATTACGACGCTCTTTTCAGAAATATGATCAAGTGCAATCACATTATCTGCCGCAGTTGCCATCGGTGTTTCAGCATTACATGTAATTGCTAACGTACTAAGATCCGCATGGCCTTTTAAATGCTCCAAAGCGATAAGGATTTCAGATGTTGTTCCCGACCTTGAAATTGCAACAATAAGATATTTTCTCCCTGGTACTATACATGACGATGTATGAAGGAATAATTCAGAAGCTGGAATTGCTGAAGCAAATACGCCTGTCACTGTTTGGAAATACTTTGCTGCTGTAGCTGCTATGTAATACGATGTTCCACATCCTGTAAATAGCACTTGATCTACATCCCCGATTTCAATATTTATATTCTCAACAATCTCAAGAGTCTTTTGAAGTTGTTGGCCCTGACCAGTTATTTCTTTATAAGTATACATAGTTTTTATCCCCTATCTATAATTTTATAATTGTAATTTGCTCCATTAATTCTTCTACTTGTTTCGAATCAATGCAACCAATTTTGCTATACATTGCATTAACTGAACCACAAGCTAATGCCCTTTTATAAGTTACAAAAGGTTCTTCACCATTGGCTAATCCATATAACAAACCGCCTACAAAGGCATCTCCACTTCCTACAGTGTTAACAACCTCTACTTTCGGTGCATCTGCTTTAAAATAGCCATTTTGATTAACAAAAATCGCACCTTTTTCTCCTAAACTAAAGCAGACATGCTCAACTCCATCATCCACAAAACGTTTCCCTATATCTAGTAAATCCGTTTCATTTACAGTTGCTTTTCCTAGAATTGCCGCAATTTCAAATTCATTCGGCTTAATTGCAAAAGGTTTTGCCTTGATGCCTTCTCGTAAAGCATCTCCGCTTGAATCTAGTATCACCTTTGCCCCGTTTTTATTGATTATCTCAATAAGTTCAGCATACGCCGTTGTTGATAAACCTTTCGGCAAACTTCCAGATAATGCAAACCACTTCACACATTTTGATTGTTGGTCAACCCAATTGAGCATTGTTTGCCATTCCTGTGCTGTAATCTCTGGACCACTTTCAAGTAATTCTGTCACTTTACTATTCTTTGTATCTAGCACCGTTAAACAGACTCGGCTTTCACCTTCAACTTGAATTAACTCATTAGGAATACTTTTCTTCAAAAGTAATTGACGAATTCTTTCACCGTTTATGCCGCCTGCAAACCCGCCGACATTGACATTTACACCAGAAAGTTGAAGCACTTTTGCAACATTTATGCCTTTACCGCCCGCTTCTTGAATTATTGCTGAAACTCGATTCGTACCTCCAACAGCTAACGATTCAACTTCGTATACTTGATCGATCGCTGCGTTTAACGTGATTGTTGTTATCATTTTTGTAACGTTACAATCTTTGATTTAACTAATTCAATTAGCGCTTCTCGTGCAGGCATAAAGTATTTGCGTGGGTCATTTTCGTTTGGATACTCTTTGAAGAATGCTCGAACCCCTTCTGCGAACATGTCTTTCAATTCAGTTGAGAAGTTCACTTTTGCAACGCCATAATCTAAGGCTTTTCTTAAACTCTCATCAGGTACACCTGATGCTCCGTGCATAACTAGTGGGACATTTGTCAAATTTTGAATTTCTTCTAGTAAATTAAATTGTAATTTTGGTTCTTTTTTATAGTTTCCGTGTGCCGTTCCAAATGCTGGAGCAAACGAATAAATTCCTGTTTCTCGTACAAATCGTTCAGCAATTACTGGATCAGTAAAAAATGCTTTAGACTCTTCAAGCTCAAGATCATCTTCTACGCCACCAATTGTACCTAGTTCTGCTTCTACTGGAACACCGATAGCATTTGCAGCATCTGTTACTTTACGTACAAGCGCAATATTTTCTTCTAAAGGAAGTTTTGACCCATCAATCATAATAGATGTATAACCTGCACGTAAACATTCCATAACAACATCAAATGATTCACCATGGTCTAGATGAAGTGCTACTGGCACTTTTGCTTGTTCGGCAGCAGCTTTTGCCATTGCAATCATGTACGGCATTTCTACGTATTTATATGTGCTCGCAGTTGTTTGTAGAATAACTGGTGAACCTGTTGCTTCAGCACCTGCAATTACTGCTTTAATAATTTCTAAATTGTGCGCACCGAATGCACCAATTGCATAATGATTATCATAAGCGTCTTTTAACATTTCTTTCGTCGTTACTAATGACATACTTTTCATCCTCCTATAGATGGGTTGTTGGGTTAACTCTAACTATTTAAAAACTCATAGAAAATTCTATGAGTATTAATGAAGGTCTGTGTAAAATCTACAACGATCTCCCCTTACAATTGAAATACAAAATTCTACTGGGCGATTATTCGTATCATATGCCGTTCGTTCCAAAAGTAATGCAGGTTTTCCTACTTCCGTTTCTAGGAGGACACTTTCTCCCTCTCTAATAAGTACCGGTTCAAAAGCCTCTTTTGCTCGAACAACAATCACGTTATAACGATCAGCCAATAAATCATAAAGGGAAAATGTTCCTACTTCATGTAATACAGACATATCTTGAATAACGGATTTTGGCATAAATGATGATTCAAGAATGATTGGCTCGTCTTCTGCGCAGCGCAATCGTTTCATTTCAATAACCATTTCACCTTCTGGGAGTTGTAGACCTTCCCTTACAGTTGCTGAAGGCTCAACTTCCTTCACTTCAAGCACATGATCTGTTGGATGTAGACCTTTTTCTTGTAATACTCGACTAAAACTATAAAAACCACCTAGTGATTGTTCAAATTTAGGTTTAGAAACAAAAGTCCCTTTCCCTTGTATCCGGTAAAGTGTACCTTCTTGAACTAATTCTTCAATCGCTTTTTTCGCTGTGTTTCTACTTACTTGAAACAACTCCATTAAACGATTTTCAGAATCGATTTTATCACCTGGTTTCCATTCACCTCCTCTAATTCGAGCATCTAAGCGTTGCTTTAGTTGATGATATAATGGAATTATGCTTTTTTGATCTAACGGTTTCATACCCTATTCATCCTTTTCTTACTTCTTCATAATTTCAATATATCATTTTTTCATAAAGATTTACATTATTTTCATGCATCATTATTTTGATAGGCAACTGATCCTCTACAAATTGTCAACTCTACCATTCCATTTCCCCCTAGAACTACGAGGTCAGCATCTTTTCCTACTTGAATGGATCCTTTTCTATCAAATAACCCTAGACGCTTAGCTTGATTAGATGATGTGACCTGGAGTTGTTCGTGTATAGTAAGGCCAAGCCATTTTATAAGATTTAATCTTGCCTTATTCATCGTTAGGATACTTCCTGCAAGTGAGCCTGTGGACGTTAATATACATTTCCCATCAGTAACCGTTACCTTTTGACCTCCTAAATCATAAACACCATCGGACATTCCCTTAGCTCGAATACCGTCAGTTATAACAAGTATCCTTTCAAGTCCTTTCATCTTTAAAACCATTTTCAATAAATCCGGATGAAAATGAATACCATCTGGAATCATTTCAACATACATATCATCATTTAATAGTGCACTCCCTACGACTCCTGGATCACGGTGGTGTAACCCTTTCATACCATTGAAAAGATGCGTAGCATGTTCCACTCCATTATTTATAGCTTGTAAACATTCATTATAAGAGCCATCCGTATGCCCCATTGATGGGATTACACCGTTACTTTTAAGTTCTTTTAGCAACTCAAAATTGTTATCTTGTTCAGGAGCAAATGTTAAAACTTTAATTGTATCTCGAGATAGAGTTTGCCACTCTTTAAACAAACTAACATTAGGAGCTAAAATAGCATCTTCCGGTTGTGCCCCTTTTTGTTCTTTATTAATGAATGGTCCTTCAACATGAATGCCTATCATTTCAGCTACACCTGATAGATTACTAGCTTCCATATAGTTTGCAAGTTTCTTAATAACCTCATTAATATGTAGTATTGGATTTGTCATCGTTGTTGCAAGAAATGAAGTTGTCCCCTCTTTTGCAAGTGCATGAGCTATTTCTTCAAAGGATTCTTTAGTTGAGTCCATAAAATCATACCCTGCAGCACCATGCACATGTATATCAATCATACCGGGAATAACATATTGTTTACCGGTACAATCAAACACTTGATCCACATCACTATAAAGAGGACAATCTTCCATGTTCCCAACCGAGTCAATCTTTTCACCTTTTATATAAACAAATCCATTTTCAACAATTGTTTTTTCAAGGACAATTGTTGCGTTAATTAATATTATAGTTTTCATGATATTGTACCTTCTTCAAATTGCCGTTTAGTATTCTTATCTTCTTTCTGTATTGACCCATCCGATTCACCTTTTAACTTGAAAATCTGGGATGACATCCATGAGAGAAACAGTATCGTTACACTTATTCCAAAAAACGGCAGGAGTCCTGGTATGAATAAGAAAATTCGATACAGTACATAGAGACCGATAATTGAACCAAGCATTTGGAGTGGAAACGAAATACTTAATAGAAGAGATGTCGAAAAATAACGAGAGAATGGCAGGTCGTAATGGGCAAACACTTGGAATATATTCATTACCATTACAGCATACAAAATCGTTATCATGACAATTAACGTCAGCATTAATAAACTATAACTACCACTCATATTTAACACAATTTTCAAATTGATTATTAAAAAATAACCAATACCAATTAAAATAACACCAATCTTATTTGAGTTAATAAACTCTTTTTTATATACTTTCCAATAATTTTTGATAAGTGTTTTTAAATCATCCTGACCATGTAACCTTTTTCTCATTATCGAAAATAGTCCAACAGTAGCTGGTGATATACCAAAAATAATTAGACCTAATAAAGTTAATCCAATCCACATTAGTTGCAGCACAGCTAGCATCGTTACAAATTCTACGAACCAATAGAGTTTCCCTTTCCATCCGTTTAAGTTCAATTATACTCCCTCCCTTAAAGGGTAAAACTCATACAAGGAAATCCTTGTATGAGCAATTTTAAATTTACTTTTCACTTTTAGAGCGATCGTATGCTGTTTGAGCAATTTTAAGATAATCTTGTACTTTCATTTTATCAAGATTTTTCTTGTAGTCATCCCACTTGCTGAAGTCCTGTTTACCAGTAATAAATCCTGCAGTCATTTCATCAATATATGTCTGTACATCTGTCGTAATCGCACTAACTTCATCATTCTCATCTAGAGTATAATTCAAACCAGGAATGATGTCTTCGTCTTTAATAACATATGGTTTAGCCTTTTTTGCATTTTGTAAAGAAGCTTCTGTTCCTTCAGCACCTTGGAAGAATTTTTGTTTAACAATTCCAGGATAATATCCTCCTGGCCAAGTTAAGTAGTCACTGATTGCCTGGTCCATATTCTTCCCTTTAGGGTTATCTGTAATTTCCGGAAGATATTTGAACTTACCATCTTTATCTTCTTCATATGTTACGCCTTCAAAGCCCATGAAGAACATTTTCGTACCTTCATCACCGTAAAGGTAATCGATCCAGCGAACTAATGCTTCAGGGTTTTTAGCCTTATCTGTTAATACGAACATGCCCAAGTTTCCAAGTCCATTTGAAACTGCGTTGTAAGAACGCTCACCTGTAGGACCTTCAAGAACTGGTACACCTACATATCCATCAAGTTTAAGTAATTCTTTTGGGTCAACGTCGTCTATCATACCAACATTACCTTTAGACGCTTCTGCAGCAAACTGTTGTGGTTCAACTGTGAACACATCTTGGTTAATCAAACCTTCTGTATACAGCTTATTTAAATACTTAAGTAATTCTTTATATTCATCAGTAGCAGGAACAAAGCGGAATTCTTCAGTACCTTCTTTAAAGTCAAGATTCAAGTTCATAGTCCCTTGCTTGTTTAGACCAAATGACCCGCGTAAATAATTGATGAATGGCTTAATAGTATATCCGCCGCCCCACCCAATTTCATCCGCTTTTCCATTACCATTTGGGTCTTTCTCTTTAAAAGCTTTCAATACTGTATACAATTCATCTGTAGTTTCTGGCTCTTTTAATCCTAATTTTTTCAACCAATCCTCTTTGATCCATGGTGTTCCTGCATGTAGAGATTCAAATTTTGGGTCATAGATTGTAGGGAATCCGTAAATATTGCCATCTGCCATTGTAACACCCTGTTTTACCGATGGATACTCTTCCATAATTTTCTTAAAATTTGGTGCGTATTCATCAATATAGTCGTTTAATGGTAGAAAAACACCTTGCTTCCCATATTTAATTAAATCTGTTTTAGGAAAAGCTGACGCAAAGAATAATTCTGGATAATCTCCAGCTGCAAGCAATAAATTTCTTTTCTCAATTAATGCTTCAATCTGTACTGTTTTCCAGTTCACTTCAATATTTGACTTTTTGGCGTACTCATCCCAAAGCATCAATTTGTTCCAATCTTGTGATGCAAAGAATTTTGCTCCAAAACCATCAACTTCAATTTTTTCTTTAGCAATAGGCATACCTGTTTTATTAACGTTATCTACATTTTCACTCTTCCCAGTTGTTCCTTCATCACTAGAGCAAGCTCCTAAAATACTAGTTGTTAATAATAGACTTGTTACAATACCAGCAAAATACCTCTTCTTCAATACAATCTCCCCCTTGTATATCTGTTTTCTTTGTTACCCCTTAAGTGAGCCAATCATAACCCCTTTTACAAAATAACGTTGTAAAAACGGATAAAGCATAAGCATCGGCAAGTTTGCTACAATCAGTACTGCATATTTCAACCCTTCAACACTTAGTTGTTGAGCTAAAAAGCTTTCAGAAGTTGCTTTAATCATGTCATCAGTTTGACCTTGAATTAATATTTGACGTAGAATCAATTGAAGTGGAAACTTATCTTGATCTTGCAAATAAATCAAAGCTTGGAAGTATGAATTCCAATGGCCTACTGAATAGAAAAGTACCATTACTGCTATTACTGGGAACGATAAAGGAAGTACAATACTCCAAAGAATTTTGAAATTCCCTGCACCATCAATCATCGCCGACTCCTCTAACTCATGAGGAATAGATTGGAAGAACGTACGCATTATGATAATATTCCAAACTGCAACAGCATTTGGGATAACCATAACCCAAAACGTATTTAACATTCCTAAATCACGAATAAGTAAATATGTAGGAATAAGCCCTCCACTAAAGAACATTGTGAAAACAATAAATGCCATAATCAATCCTCGTCCCTTTAAATCTCTACGTGACAACGGATATGCAGCTAGAATGGTCATGATAACATTCAAGATAGTACCAAATACTGTATATTTCAATGTGTTCACAAAACCACTAATAATATCCTCGTTCTTGAATACCTTTTCATATGCATCTAATGTAAATTCTTTAGGCCATAACCACAGTTCACCTGATAAAACATACTGTGGGTTACTTAAAGATGCACTGAGAACAAAAAACAATGGATAGATTACTAGTAAAGCGACAATTGCAAGAAATACAATGTTGAATACATTAAACGCGCGATCTGTTTTAGTTTCTCTCAAGTTAGTCACCCCTTACCATAGACTTGTCTCATTCACTTTTTTCGCAATTTGATTTACCATGATGAGCATGATGAAGTTAATGAGCGAGTTGAACAGTCCAACTGCAGCTGAGAAACTATATTGAGCTTCCAATATTCCGCTTCGGTAAACGAAAGTTGAGATAACATCAGACGTCGACATATTTAAATCATTTTGCATAAGATATACTTTTTCGAATCCGACTGCCATAACTGAACCTGCATTCAAAATGAACAGAATTACTATTGTAGGCATAATCGCCGGAATGTTAATATGAATAATTCGTTGGAATTTTGATGCACCATCAATCATTGCGGCCTCATGTTGTGCGGGATCCACAGCTGCAAGTGCAGCAATATATATTATTGAGCTCCATCCCATTGTTTGCCATACATCAGAAACAACAAACAAAGATTTAAACCAACCTGGCTCTGTTATAAAATCAATTGAATTACCTCCAAAAAGCGTAATTACTTGATTGACTAGTCCTTCAGGTTTTAAGAACAGCAATAGCATCCCAACGACAACAACCGTTGATAAGAAATGCGGTGCATAAATTACTGTTTGAACAAATTTCTTATAACGTAAGCTTTTCACTTCATTTAGCATAAGTGCTAGAATGATAGGAACTGGAAATGAAACTACAAGCGTGAAAAGGCCAATTCCTACAGTGTTTTTAATAAGTCTCCAGAAATAATAACTATCGAAGAATCTCTCAAAGTGTTTAAACCCTACCCAAGGACTCCCCATAATCCCTTTTGTCGCGATAAAATCTTTAAAAGCGATCTGTAGACCGTAAAGTGGAAAGTAATGAAATACAAGAAAGTATAAAATAACAGGCGTAAGTAATAGATACAGTTCCCAATTTTTTTTGAAAGATTTCTTCCATTCAATTCGGGCACTTTTCTTCAACTTAGGTCTATTTTTTAACTGCTTCTTTTCTTCACTTTTCTCTATTTCTTCTACATAACCTATGCCTTCAACCAGTTTAGTCATGGTCACACCCCTTTTCTTACAAACATATTAACTGTGTACGATAGTAGATTCTTGTGAAATGTTAACTACTTTACCACCAGAACGGATTGATTCAGTAGCTGCACATCCAACTGCTACACTCATTCTTCCAGCAAAAGGTGTTGTAAGAGGTTGTTTATTACGCAAGATTAATTCAATAAAATCTTGTGCAATTTTCGGATCTGCTCCGCCATGACTTCCCTCTTCTGGTTTCATTTCGTATGTTACATTACTAAACTCTTTCACAGTGTTAGTTTTACGTGTTTTCAAGTAAATTTTATTGTTTACATCATCGTTTTCTAAACGACCTTTTGTACCGATAAATGTATAATTACGTTCATAATCTGGTGTGAAATGACATTGTAAATATGATGCCTTAATGCCACCTTCAAGTTCCATAATAAGCATATTGTTGTCTTCCACATCGATTTCTTCTCGGAAAGCACATTCCGTAAATGTATGTGGAACGTATTCAGGACACGTATTCTTTAGATCACATTCAGGACATGTTAAATTGTTTGGCTTGTCGCCTCCGTAATAATCAAGTGAACCAAATGCTGAAACTTTCGTAGCATATTTACCTGAAATCCAATGAATAACATCAAGATCATGTGAACCTTTTTGTAATAGAAGAGAAGTTGTATTTTTTGAATTCCCGTGCCAATCGTGGTAGTAGAAATAACCACCAAATCCTACGAAGTGACGAACCCAAATAGTTTTCAATTCTCCGATAGCACCCGAGTCAATGATGTCTTTCATAGTTTGGTACATGCTCATATAACGCATGTTAAATCCAACCATTAAATGTTTACCTGATTTTTTCCAAGCTTCAATAATTCGGTCACATCCCTCGACCGTAATAGCAAGTGGTTTTTCAGAATACACATGTTTTCCAGCTTCAAGAGCCGCAATTACATGTTCTTCATGTAAATAATCTGGAGACAATACTGCAATTGCATCGATATCATCACGTGTTAATAATTCTTTGTAGTCTTTTGTTAAAAATAACGGGGATCCGATTTTTTCTTGAAACTTTTCTAATCGTTCTTGAGATAGATCAGCTAGTGCAACAACCTCTGATTCACCCTCTGGTTTGTGCCAATACTGGGCAAGTCCACCACGTAATCCTGCACCAATAACACCAATTCGTACTTTTTTCATTTTTACACCTCATCTATTTTTTATTATTTAAATAACGGGGGGATTTTTCCTGATTTCCGGAAAACGTTTTCCAAAATGATTCTAAAAAATTTATTTACGATTTTTATGTAGACTGTCGAACTAATAATTCAAATGGCAATAAAGTTTTCAACGCCAATTTAGGGTTATCTTCAATTTGACCCATTAACGTTTTTGCTGCAATTACACCCATTTCATATTGTGGAACCGATACAGTTGATAACGCTGGAACAATGTATTGTGCCATTTCATTATTATCTATTCCAATGAATGCAATATCACTTGGGATATGAAGCCCTAGTTCATGTGCAGCCCGCATTGCTGCTATTGCAAGTAAATCACCTGCACAAAAAATCGCGGTTGGACGATTAGTTTTTGTCTCACTCAATAATTCTTTTGCTGCTAGATAGCTTTGTTCCATGCACCAATCAGAATTCATGATCCAGCGCTCTTCAATTGCTAATTTGAAATCATTCATTGCCTTTTTATAGCCTTTGAAACGTTTTTCTTTCGTCATTTCAATTCCAATTCCACCGCCGATGAAACCAATTTTACGATGACCTTTTGTGATTAAATGTTCAACAGCTTGATATGCAGCTTCTTCTCTATCATAATCCACAGTAGAAATTGCATGATCACTATAGTTAAAGTCCACGCCAACAACAGGAATTAAATCCTTAATCTCAAGAAGTTTATTTGCATCAACTTCATCAATTAGTAATACACCATCTACTTCTTTTTCTCGAATTATTTGATGAAAAAGTGCATCATCTTCTAAATCCTCATTGCTTATCAATAATAACGTGTAACCCGCATCATTTAATGTTTCGCTAATGCCTGAATAAATCTTAGAAAAGTAGGGGTTAGTTTCCGCCAAACGTGGACTTGCGAGCCATGCTATCCTCTTTGTACGCTTCTTCTCTTGCGCTGAAGATGAGACAAGTTGTCTAGCATATTCATTTGGTGTGTAACCTAACTCTTTTACTGCTTTCCATATTTTCTTCTTCGTATCAGGATTCACATTTCGTGAAGGATCATTTTTTATGACGCGAGAAACTGTCGTAATTGAAACACCAACATGTTCTGCTATTTCTTTTAATCTGACCATTTAATGTACCTCATTTCCTTGCAACCGTTTTCAATTCCTATTATTATACAGCATATCTTATAGTAATATAGGAAAATATTTATCGTAATAAATATTAGGTCAACAGGTTGTAGGTACAAGTTTAACCAAAAAAATTTAACGCATTCTTTATATTCTGAAAATTGTTACTAAATACAATATATAATTCGTAATATTAATTGTCAATATATTTTTTCATTTACTTTATTAACATAATTCACCATTAAAATGGCGTTAATATAATGCGTTTTTTTAATAGTTAACAACTATAAACATAGAATTATCAGGAGATTCAAGCATTTTTTTAACATTAGTTTCATAATTCTGAGAACCTAAAAATAGACTATTTATTTCTAGAATTCAATTCAAAAAGCAGCAAGAAATGAATGGAATTTGTAGGTTGTGTTAAGAAATATTAGTATGTATTGCAGTAATTTCTGTCTATATTATATTTGTGTTTTTTAAAAATAATTACAATTTATACTTAATTTGTAAATATATATAAACGTGAGGAACTATCTATTTTTATATAGAAGAAACTTAATAACTTTAGATTTTTTTGGGGGATAAAAAAAACGACGGCCATTGGCTATCGCTCTTTATCATATTTCATATTCTAACCTCAGTCGTGTTTTTACCTTTTCGTTAAGGATTTTTGTCCTTTATTTAAGGGCCATATTATCATTAATTATATGGAAGCCTCACTAATTTATTAGCTGAGAAAAGACAGGATTTCTAGATTGCGATTCTTTCTCTACCCCATCTCGTTTAGAAAGGTATTTTATAGTAATCACTACTCATGTTTGTACAACATTTTTCGTGAAAATATTAATAGTCATCCCTATAACAAGTACTGTGATAATAGAGAGAAAAAAAGTATCAAAGGATAATATGAGACCTCCTAAAAAAATAACAATCGAATCAATAAAAAGAATAAGACTGCCAACATTTATACCCGTTTTATCATTTATGAACTGAGCTATCAGATCTGTACCACCAGTACTTGTCTTAAATCGTAACATTAACCCATCGCCAAGGCCTATGAGGATTCCCCCTAAAATTGAGCTGTAGACTGCATCAATATGAACTATGAAATGAACAGATTCTAAAATATCAATAAAAAAGGAAGACACAATCAAACCATGTAAACTATTATAGAAATAATCTCGGTAGTGAAACCAAGCAATAATAAAAATGGGGATACTTAAAAGCATAATTATGAGTCCGACTTTTAGTCCCCATATGTAATTAGAAATTAATCCTAAACCTATAAGACCTCCATCCAATACTTCGTAGGGTGCTAAAAATAAATTTATACCTAAAGATACTAAGATACTGCCAACAATCACTATCATACTTTTTTTCAAAAAATACATATAGCTTTACCTCCAAAAATTCCACATGTAGATACCTTATGCAATCATTTAACTGAAAATGTAAAGCTGTTTCTCATCGACTTCCTTTACACTGGACTAGCATTAGAAGAAGCTAATTTTAATTTATTTGTTCCCCTATTCTTTTTAATAGGTTTCGTTTTAATAGTCCTGTGTTGTTAAAAGAGAGTAGCGCCCCTTCTAGATGCTCATCTTCTTCCTCCTTAACAATTGTTCCATTTCCAAAAATGCTTAGGACTAGTTACATACCTTGTAACAAAACATAAAATAATTAAGATGAATGGATACTGGCTTGTAATTCGTTTCAAGAAAAATTCTAAAGAAGTTTTTTTCTAGTGATGGAATTCAGCTATTGCAGCACGCTTTACGCTACAAGAAAAGTTAGCAAAAGCAAATAACCAAAGTTCTAAAAATAAAGATAATCAATCAAAACAATTAGATTAATTATCGAAACAAGTTGCTGTCTGAGCGTTAAAATAGAAATTTTAGATTGTATCTGACTTACGTACTTGAAAAAACCTCATACTTATTTCATAAAAAAAATAAGCCTATGCGGTATAAATCCACATTAGCTTATTTCAAAAATTGTTTCTTTTAGTCTAAAGTACTCCCTGCAAAGACAATATGAACAGAGTATGCACAAACAGTGAAGCCACCTTTTAAAAGCACATATTTATTCTTTCATAAATCCCTTAAACTTTTCAACGATTTCTTTTGATCTGGTGTACCACCGATCTCTGGCTCTTCCCAAGAACTAATAAAGTTAATTATTGATTTATTCTAGACTTCTTTTCTGTTACTTCTTCTAGATAAGATAAAGACCTTGTTCAGCTCACTTTCTTAGTACAAACTTTGAGGGTGAGCTTTTATTTAGTGGTCAGGTGGCTACGGTAATCTTACACTTGTATATTTAGTAACCGATGTAGAGCGGCCTAATGGAGACGCTCCACTACCAGTATAGGCATTAGTAAAGGGTAAATCCCCTTCTTTAAAAGAATAACAAGAGGTTTTTCGCTTTCGATTATCTGACTGGAATTGAAATACCAATGTAGTAGACAGGATTTAAATGCCCTTCATAATTGTTCTTTTTGCTTTTTTAATAACTCTACTCGTTGCCTTTGTATCCGAATCTTTTGCCCATATTTCACACAGATTTATTACCCATTCAGGTTGGGTTTTGCTGGCATCATTTAACCAGTTTGCAACAGAATCTTGAACATACTTAGATGAATCTGATTTGAGTAAATTAAGAATGGGCAGGGCTTTGTGAGGTTCTTGTTTTAATATTTCAATATGCTTTGTCCATACACCGCGAGGACGAATAGATTCTACTGAGAATCTACGAATATTCTCATCATCACTTTTTGCCCATTCCTCTAACAAATTCACACTCAACTCTATGTTCTCTGAAAGGTTTTCTCGAATAGACATCCAAGCAATTTCCCGAACACCAAAATGAGGATCTGCTGCAAATGGCTTAATATACTTCAATTTCCCTTCTAATGAGTCATTAGAGTTTTTATTCATAAATGCTGCCCAACATCGTACACTATCTGATTTATGCATAGAGCATTTCAAAATTACCGCTTCCCTTTTTCGATCAGCTTCTCCGTCCATAACTTTATCTAACAATGCTCCTGTCATACGTATAGCTTTCATTCCAGTATGAGCTTCTTGCTTTTCTAATTCAGATGATATAATTTCTACTTTATCTTCTAACCCCATTGAAGGTAATACATTCTTTACTAAAGAATTATGATTTATAGAAAGCCATTCAGTTAAATTAACACTTTCTATTTCACCCCGATTAAGTAATTCGAGAACTTCACTCGGAATCTCGGTTGCTTTTCTCACTCCTTTTCTGTTTAAAACATCTTCACTGACAGTCATCTAATTCCCTCCTTTTAATCAACGGATTCAAAATTATACCTTATATTCTTTATTTTAGTACATAAATTTTCATCAAAGTTATAGTTAACAATACGTAACTTTTATAAAAAAGTTCGATTTAAAATTCATTTCAAATTGATAAATCCTTTACAAAATTCTCAATGAAAAATCAAATATTAGATAGAAAGAATTATTCTAAATTTAAATTCGGTTAATTTTCAATTCAGATCTAATTAAAACACCTAAATATTTTTTTAAAGCAACTATGGAGGTACTATTTTTGGCTAAACTACATACTTAATCATACATACTAATATTTTACACTTAGTTTTACATCAAAATAAACACATTTATGGTAAATGCGATGAACAAACAGGATATATTGTTTCCTCAGAAGTCTAATCTTCCACAATATAAAACTTACTTTGATTTGAAAAAACAATTCACTTTATTCACAACAGAAAAAGACGAGCTTATTAGAATAAGTTTCGTCTTTTTTATATTAGTCCTATGCTGAAATAAGGACTCACGTATTTTTTAAAAAGGATTGCATAACTAAAATATTTAGTTCTTGAAAGAGGTAGCAATTTTTAAAGCATTCATAAGATTTTTTACTTGATCAATGAGATAAACTATCTTTTCTTTTTGCCAAGTAATTCTGTTCCTTGATTGCTCTACGTCAAGATGAACTAGACCATTTGGTTTTGGAATTGGGAGTGTGTTCGTTTCTAAAAATTTTGTCGCTTCTTTTGCTAGTTTTACACCTTGCTTCGCATCTGTTGTTCGTGCACGAGCAGTAAGTGCCCATCTTCCTTCGTTCCAACTTACAAATGCTGAACCAGCTCCAGCATCTTGGTAACCTGATATACCGTAACCGAGGTCAACTTTTTGTCCCCCGAGATTACTATAATCTTCATATGCAATTTGTTCATTCGATTTTGTCATACTAGCATACTTTGTAACTTTTAATCGAGCAATGACAGTTGCTTGCTGTTTGTCTTTTAACGCTTTATTATTAATAGCTATCGGCTTATCACTTTCCATAAATACAACTTGATAATAATTAGCCGTTGATTTAGTAGTTGCTGTTAAATGCTTACCTTTATCTAAAGGTAGTTGGCTTGGTAATATTTTAGATAAATCCGTTTTCAATTGTGTTTTAATGGCCTTTAATACTTCATCTTGAGTTAGAACAATATTCGTTTGAGCATCTTCATTATCGGTATTATTATTTTGCTCAATTTTGTCGTTTTTGTACTTATCCTCTCTAACTTGAGTATTGCTTTTACTATTCTCAGTATTTGTCTTTACTTCTGCCTTATCATTAGAACAGGCAAATAGTAAATTGATAATAACAAGCAGAAATAACACTCTTCCTATTGCTTTCATTATTATCTTCCTCCCTTTAACGGATTGACTACTCTTTTTATGTTTTACCCTTAAATTCAACAATATAAACTTGTCGATTTTTTATTTCTTTCTAATATATGAGAGGTATTTCTATTTTAGCATTATCTATTACATTTTGTTAAAGAGCTATAGAGTCACTACTATTAATTGATATTCTTATGTACCAACTTGAATTAATTGAATATTCAAAATAAAAATAGTAATAGAATAAAATATCCATGATTTTCATATTAATCTATATCTCTCTATAAGAGAAAGGAGCCTATTAACTTGACATTGAAGCCAGAAGTAAAGTTAATTCTAGAGCAATTAGAACAATCAGGTACTTCCCCAATTTACGAATTAAGTCCCGAAGAAGCAAGAAATGGTATTGCTATTGAAGGTTTAGCGGGAGAACGTGTAGAACTGGCAAGCGTAATTGACCAATCTCTTGATACAAATGTAGGAGAAGTTCCTGTTAGAATATACACACCTGTTAAAAGTGAAGAGACTCTGCCTGTATTTGTTTATTACCACGGTGGGGGTTGGGTCATAGGAAATCTAGAATCTGTAGATATTCCTTGCCGTCAGATTGCTGCCAAGTCACAATGTGTAGTCATATCTGTTGATTATAGGTTAGCGCCTGAACACAAGTTTCCATCTGCAATCGATGATAGCTATGCGGTTATAGAATGGTTAATATCTAACGCAGAAGAGTTAAACATAGATGCTTCTAGAATCGCAGTCGGTGGAGATAGTGCTGGTGGTAATATCGCAGCCGTTGTATCATTAAAAGCGCGTGATTTGGGTTTAAATGCAATCGTTCAGCAAGTATTGATATACCCAGTGACAGATTATAATTTAAATACGTCTTCTTACTTTGATTACGCAGATGGGTACTTCTTAACGAAAGATACAATGCAATGGTTCTGGAACCATTATTTAAATAGTGACAGCGATGGAGAAAGCCCATACGCTTCCCCACTGAAAGCTACAAATTTAGATGATTTACCACCTGCATTAGTCATTACAGCTGAATATGATCCATTAAGAGAAGAAGGTGAAGCTTATGCAAAAAAATTACAAGAAGCGAAAATTCCTGTTCAACTAAAACGATACGATGGTGTTATTCACGGTTTCTTTTGGATGGCTGGTCTGCTTGAAGAAGGTGCAGATGCAATTGAACTAGTATCAAACACACTTAGTAAGGCATTTGAAAAAACAGCAAAAGATAGTTTAATTTAATCAAGATGTACAACTAATACTATAACAACTATAAAAAACAGGAGTTAAGCATGCTAACACTGCTTAACTCCTATTCTTATTTCACTTGATAATTTTGCTTATACTTATTATTAAAAAATTCAACTATTTGCTTTTCGTGATGGTGATCATGCCAAACAAAACTGCTAATATAGCTATACATTGAAAAAGGGGCTCCTGAATATTCATCAATCTCTTCTCCATTTATTTTAAAATGGACTAAAAATTCGGCATCAGATTTTTCTCTTAACTTGGTTACTAAATCTTTTCTGCCATTAACAAATTGATCGATTAAGATCATAAAGGTAATACCTGATAATGCATAGCTAGATGCCCGATCATTCAATTCTTGAAAATCTAAACTTTTAATATCCGCATTCTGTTTCATATTTGG
The DNA here is from genome assembly GCF_055456015.2 of Viridibacillus sp. d25.2. Lineage (NCBI taxonomy): Bacteria > Bacillati > Bacillota > Bacilli > Caryophanales > Caryophanaceae > Viridibacillus > Viridibacillus sp. d25.2. The sequence goes on from NZ_CM196652.1 coordinate 2,650,223, forward strand.
CAGTATTTCTTCTAGTACATATTTATCCCAATATGCTAAATGCGTAATAATTTCAGCTACGGACCATTTATCTTTCGCAATAGGATTGAAAAAATCCTTCTCAGGATAATCTTTTAAGCTATTAACCCAATCTTTGGCTAGTTCAAATTCCATGATTAACTCATCATTCGTTAGCTTTTTCTTAATAGGTACATACAAATCAACTTTGCACTTACCTTCTGGATCATCTAATGGGTTATTCATGCTAAATTCAAGACTAATCTTATTGTCTGCAACGTAGTCACTTTGAGGTATCCAGTCCCCAAAAACTGCTCGATAGGCCTTGACTAATTTATCAGGTGTATCATAAAACTGGTATAGAGCATACACTCCCCCGGTTATTGTTTTAAACTGTATTTCCGAATCCTCTTCTTTTATAAAATTCTCAGGTAATGTAATACAAGCATCGTGTCGGCATAATTCTGGTGGTACAAATTCAGGATTATCAAGAGACAATCCTATATAATTTTGAGTGGGTGGAAACAATCTGTATTTTGCTGCCCACTCCCCTAGTTTTCCCCAATGGTCACTGGGTTCAAAATAACTTCCAACATGCCTAATATAGGCTACTTCAAAATCAGGAAGACTTCTTATCAAAATATCCATTGTCTAATAACCTCCAAAAATTCAACTAAATATTAAATTCTACATCTGTTAGTATTTCCCTTGTTTGTTGATCCAAAATTTCAAATTTGCGCTAAATTGGCATTATTATAAAAGTTTAATTTAAAAATACATAAATTTGAATAAATACCAACTCCAGTCATCCACTTTACGATATAATTTAATAAAGGGGGCAAGGTAAATGATCAAACAATCTATTATTGAAAACGTGCTTAATGCGGCTCTTGCTACGGGGGGTGACTTCTCTGAAATATTCATTGAAGATAAGTATGTAAATAACATTGCATTACAAAGTAACAAAATAGAAAAAAGTATATCTGGTCGTGATTTTGGAATAGGTATACGTATTTTTTCTGGTCTTCAAAGTATTTACACATATACGAATGATATATCTGAAGAAGGCTTGTTACTCGCAGCTAAGCGGGCTGCACTTGCTATAAAAGGCGGCGGAACAGGTACGATTCACCCGCTCCAAAAAGAGATCTTTAACCCAATTCACCAAATCACGCAAATACCTCAAACTGTAGAACATGCAAGGAAAGCTTCTATTATGAGACAGGCAAATGAAATTGCTAGAAATTATGATGAACGCATTCGTCAAGTTGGTATACGCTATTTGGACGAAGAACAAAACATCCTCATTGCCAACTCAGAAGGAAAGTTTGTGGAAGACACTCGTGTTCACAGTAGACTAGCCATTCAAGCAACTGCTTCAGAAGGCAATGAACTGCAAACTGGTTTCTACGGACCTGGTGCTCATGCCGGATTTGAATTTATGGAAAACCTAGATTTGTCTCACTATGCAGGAGAAGCAGCACGTATAGCAATAACAATGCTACATGCAGAAGAATGCCCTAGTGGGAAATTCCCAGTAATCATTGACAATGAATTTGGTGGTGTTATCTTCCATGAAGCTTGTGGACACGGACTTGAAGCCACAGCTGTTGCAAAAAACAATTCAGTTTTCGCAAACCGAGTTGGAGAAAGAGTTGCACCAGAAATTGTCACTTACATTGATGATGGCACCCTACCAAACGAATGGGGTTCTCTTAATATTGATGATGAGGGTGAGAAAACAAGAAAAAATGTCTTAATCGAAAATGGTATTTTAAAAGGTTATTTGATTGATAAATTTAATGCACGTCGCATGAAAACTGAATCAACTGGCTCTTCACGCCGCCAGTCCTATCGCTTCAGTCCAACATCACGTATGACAAATACGTATATCGCTCCAGGTACATCAACACCAGAAGATATTATCGCTTCAACAGAGTATGGCATTTACGCAAAATATATGGGTGGAGGTCAAGTTAATCCAGCTACTGGTGACTACAACTTTGCCGTTGCAGAAGCATACATCGTAAAAGATGGAAAGATTACACATCCAGTACGAGGAGCAACACTTATAGGAAACGGAGCAAAAACATTGCAGTTAGTTGATCGTGTTGGTAATAACCTTGCACACGGCGCAGGTATGTGTGGAGCGATGAGTGGCAGCCTTCCAGTTAATCTCGGCCAGCCAATGATTCGTGTCAGTGAAATTACGGTCGGTGGGACAAAGGGGGAATAAGTAATGAAAATCACTGAATTTCAAGAAAAACTGCTTCAAAAAGCAATGGATTCCGGTTTCAAAGAAGCTGAAGTATTCTATGAAAAAGCTGAAACATTTCAATGTATGATTTTTGAAGGAGAAATTGATAGCTACGAAACATCTGTGGATGGTGGACTTAGTTTACGGGGTCTTTATAACGGTAAAATGGGTTATGCCTATACAGAAAAAAACGATGAGGATTCAATATCATTTTTAATAGACAATGCGAAAGCAAATGCAGACGTGCTTGATGAGGATGATGGAACTGATATTTTCGAAGGAAGTAAAGAATATACAATCTATCAATCTTATAGTGAAGAGCTTGCGAATGTACAAATCTCTGAAAAGATAAAATTAATAAAGTCTATTGAAGAGAAAATACGTGCATACGATCCGCGTATTGTAACACTCGACTATTGTGGACTTCATGATTTCTCAGGAGAACAATCATTAGCAAACAGTAAAGGTCTTTCATTAACAGAGAAAAAGAATGGACTTATCATATTCGTTTCAACTGTCGTTAAAGACGGCGAAGAAATGAAAACAGGTAGCTTCAGGAAAATGACTCGTGATTTCCAATCGCTCGATGCCGATGAAATTGCCAAAGAAGCTGCAGAAGAAGCATTATCTAATCTCGGTGAGAAATCCATTCCGTCTGGAAAATATCCTATAATAATGCGCCATAACGCGGCTGCTTCATTACTTTCAATATTTACGCCTATCTTCTCTGCAGAGAACGCGCAAAAAGATCAGTCACTTTTAAAAGGAAAAGTGGGAACACAAGTTGCATCAAATTTAGTGACAGTACTAAATGATCCATTCCACCCATCGGCACTGTCTGGATCAAGTTTTGACGGAGAAGGTGTTGCTACAAAAAAACAAGCAATTATTTCAAATGGAACTCTTGAAACATTACTCCATAACAGGAAATCAGCAAAATTAGAAGGCTGCGAAACAACAGGAAATGCACATAAACCTTCTTACAAAAGCACGCTCTCTATCGCACCACAAAATATGTACATTGCAACAGGTGAAAGAACTTTAGATAACTTACTCGTATCAGTATCTGAAGGAATCCTTATAACAGACTTGTCTGGTCTTCATTCAGGCACGAATACAATTTCTGGAGATTTCTCCGTTGAGGCGACTGGTTTCCATATTAAAGAAGGTAAAATTGCTTCGCCAGTTAAGCAAATGACCATTGCAGGTAACTTCTATGAATTGATGAAGGATATTGAGGAAACCTGTACAGACCTTTACTTCCTTCCAGACGGCTACGGTTCCCCTTCGCTACTTGTTAAGGAACTTTCAGTTACGGTTGATTAACAAGCATATGTATAGAAATATCGGGTGAGCGTGTAGAAATAAAGAGTTTGGGCAAGGATACCTTTCATACGAGCTAGGTAGGTACCTGTCAAAATAGCAAAATTCATTGGTCCACACAACATTTTTGCTGTGGACTTTTTTCTCTTTTAAATATCTTATTCCATCACTCCAAATTTCCTGAGAGCCAATATGTAATACATCATGGAAGAATATACTCCGTTAGGGATAATATTATATTATTTAGCTTAAGTAGCGAAATTATTTTTAAAGAAAAATGAAATTTAAGTTTAAAAATCTTAAATGTTCTTTTATTTAATAAGTTGGTGACAATCCACAGCATCTTAAGATGATTGTAATTTTATCAAGCACATTTTTTGTGTTGAACCGCAAATTAGAAATGAAATATTTTGGAGCTGATAAATAATGAAAAAATCGATTGTCTGGGAAAATAATGAATTCTTTGGAATTGAATATATGGAACTATCTTTTCTAAATAATAAGATAGATGTTGATAGTACCGTTATTCGTATAGAAAACAATATACCTTACAAAATTAATTATAATATTTCATTAGATACGAATTGGGTAGTCAAAAAATTACATATAGACATTGCGGATTCCAACAAATCTCTAAATATTTCATCTAACGGGAAAGGCCAATGGTTCGATATAAAAGGGAATTCAATAAACGAGTTAGAAGGAGCTATTGATATTGATATATCATGTACCCCTTTCACCAATTCCCTGCCAATTAACCGTTTTGAATGGGATCATAATACATCAAAGAAATTTGAAATGGCATTTATTTCTATTCCAGATATGACTTATAAAAAAGTGAAACAAAGCTATACATTAATCAAAGACACAATTGAAAATAGAGAGTTTCAATACAAAAGTGGTACATATGAAACCAAAATTGAAGTTGATATTAATGGACTAGTTATAGCTTATCCCGGAGTATTCACAAGAAAATTTTAGGTTTATTATTTAATCAATTCAATCGCGGCGGCTTTAGCGCTTCTCGCGATGGCTTTAGCGCTATTCGCGGGCTTTGGCGCTTCTCGCGATGGCTTTAGCGCTATTCGCGGGCTTTGGCGCTTCTCGCGACTGCTTTAGCGCTTCTCGCGACTGCTTTGGCGCTACTCGAGGGCTTTGGCGCTTCTCGCGGCAGCTTTGGCGCTTCTCGTGACAGCTTTAGCGCTTCTCGCGGCAGCTTTAGCGCTACTCGCAACGGCTTTAGCGCTTCTCGTGACAGCTTTAGCGCTTCTCGCGGCAGCTTTAGCGCTTCTCGCAACGGCTTTAGCGCTTCTCGCAACGGCTTTGGAGCTTCTCGCGATGGCTTTAGCGCTACTGGCGGGCTTTGGCTTCTCGTGACAACTTTAGCGCTTCTCGCGGCGACTTTGGCGCTTCTCACGGGCTTTAGCGCTACTCGCGACTGCTTTGGCGCTACTCATGACAGCTTGTAAAAAATACAGGGACTTAATCGAAAGATTCGCCTACTGAATTAAACAACTAATATTATCCGTTTTTGAAGTAATACCAGATTGAACTTTAAATAAATCTAAGAGCCGTACTATTTTTCATCCATAGAACGACTCTTAGTTTTTATATTAAATAAACGACTTTATTATCTCAATTCAATATGCTTCTTTCTGATATACAGAAAAACTTTCATATGCGAAAAAAGGCACTCAGAATGCTCACATCCTGAATGCCTTTGTTATTTTACAGATTTTGATTATTTAAGATTCTCTTTTAATACTCTTTGAGTGTTAACTTGTATTCCATTTTTGAACTTTTCAGATTTTTCATCTAATATATGAAAATATATGTGTAGTTGATTGGTTCGAAGATGGCGACCCCTGCGAGAAAAGCGGGACATTCCAAGACCGTAAAGACGAAGCGACTTGGCGCCCGGCCGTGGAAATCAACGATTTGAAGCTACCTATATACAGGCAGCTTCAAAAAATAATTCTTATTCAGTTATCTCAACTTCCTCACCATTCAACATTAAACGATAAGTAACATCTGCTTTTAAAGAAGCTGATACTGCACAATACTTCTCTTCTCCAAGCTTAATTGCACGTAAAACTTTTTTTGCATCTATGTCACCTTTTACATCAAACAATAAAGTAGCTGCAGTGAAGGCTGTTGGGAGTTCTTCACGGCGTTCACCGTCTACTGTAATTTCGATAGAATCTATTTTATCTAGATGTGGTTTTAAGATCATAGTGACATCAATTCCGATACACCCTGCTAAAGCACTGAGTAGCATTTCTGTTGGTGTTGGAGCTTGGCCTTCTCCCCCGTAGTTAGCAGTTGCATCCATTTTCATAGGGTATCCTGTTGCACCTACTGCTTCAAATGCACGTCCACCTTGCCATTTTGCTTTTACTTGCATTACGATCAACCTTTCTTCTTTTAAAATTCGTTTACTTTTGCTAAAAATTTCTGAGCACGTTCTGTAGAAGGTTGTGTAAAGAATACTTTTGGTTCTGCATCTTCGACAATCTGTCCATCTGCCATAAATAAAATACGGTCCGCTACATCTCTTGCGAATTTCATTTCATGTGTGACAATGATCATCGTCATACCCTCTTCAGCAAGTTCTTTCATTACCTGTAAAACTTCACCGACTAGTTCCGGATCTAATGCAGATGTGGGTTCATCAAATAACATGATCTTAGGTTCCATTGCAAGAGCTCTTGCAATGGCGACACGTTGTTGCTGACCTCCTGATAATTTTGAAGGATAAGCATCTTCCTTGTCTTGTAATCCAACACGCTTTAATAAATTTGAGGCCAATACTTTGGCACTTTCTTTAGATTGTTTCTTCACAACAATCAAGGCTTCCATAACATTTTCGATAACCGTTTTATGTGGATACAAATTGAACTGTTGGAACACCATTCCTGTATCTTGTCGTATGGCGTGAATAGTTCTTTGGCGTATCTTTTTCGAATCTGTTGCTTGTAATTGATGATTATTAACCGTAACATTACCACCTGTAATTGTTTCAAGACCGTTTAAACAGCGCAAAAAAGTACTTTTCCCTGAGCCACTTGGTCCAATGACAGCAACAACTTGATGGGCAGGAATCGTTAATGAAATATGTTTTAAAACTTCATTTTGATCGAAGCTTTTTGACAAGTCTTGTATTTGTAACATCACGTTCCCCCCTTAGTAAACCGATAATCTTTTTTCGACTTTATTTAATATAAATGTAAAGACTGTACTCATAATCCAGTACATCAATCCAATTGCTAAATAGAACGGCATATATACATAATACTGTGCTACAAGTAGCTGAGCAGAACGCATAAGCTCAGTTACCGCAATGACTGATACTAATGATGTTTCTTTTAACATACCGACAAATGTGTTACCAAGTGGTGGAATGGCATAGCGAATCGCTTGTGGAATAACTACACGACGCATCGCCTGTGCTTCAGTCATCCCTGTTGCAAGTGCCGCTTCTGTTTGACCAGATGGTACAGATTGAATTGCACCACGGAATGCCTCAGAAACATAAGCACCAATATTGATACTTAACGCAATATAAGCAGCTGTTAATGCATCTAACTCGACCCCATAATCTACAAGCCCATAATAGACAATAACTATTTGAACAAGTGGTGGTGTACCACGAATAATCGATACGTAAACTCTCGCAATTCCGGAGAAGAAACGATTGCCCTTAATGCGAGCAATCGCCGTTATTAAACCGATTATTAAGCCAAAGAACATTGATACCACAGTAATTAATAGTGTATAATAAGCACCTTTTAGTAAAAAAGGAAGATTATCAATAACTATATCCATCTAAACTTCCTACTTTCCTAAATCAACTTTTGGTTCTTCATCAAACCATTTTACGAATATTTCTTTATATGTTCCATCTTTTTTCATGTCAGTTAATGCTTTGTTCATCGCTTCAACTAATTCTTTATTGCCTTTTTTCACTGCAACTGCTGCTTGGTCAGATTTAATCGGTTCGCCGACAGCTTTCACTTTAAAACCATTTTTTTCAATGATTGGTTTTAAAGCATACACATTATTAATTGTTGCATCTACACGACCTGCTTCTAAATCTTTTAATGTTGTGATCACATCATCATATGTGTTAATTTTGAAGTCCCCGACTTTTGGCATTAATTCATTTCGTAAGAATGCTTCGTCATTTGTACCGAGACCAACACCGATTTTTTTACCTTTGAAATCTTCTACTGCCTTAATGGACGTATTATCCTCTTTTACAATAACTTTCACATCATTTGTAATATATGGTGCAGTAAAATCTACTTGTTTTTCACGATCTGGTGTAATCGTTACTTGGCTTAGTAAAGCATCGAATTTACCCTTTTGTAATCCTGGTATTAATCCCGAAAAATCTTGTGCTACAAATTTTGCTTTTACATCTAAACGTTTTGCCAATTCTTTTGCAATATCGACATCAAAACCATCATATTCTTTATCTGAATTCATGAAATTATAAGGTGCATACGTTCCCATAATTCCTACCGTCATTTCACCTTTTTCTTGAATTGCGCTTAAAGTATTTTTATTACTTTCTTTTGTAGCACTATTACCACAAGCACCTAAAATTAATGTAGCTGTTGCAGCTAAAGCGAATAAAATTTTACCTTTTTTCATTTTATTTTCCTCCTTTAATTACATTCCAAACAGGCCAAAAAATTCAAATTGAACAGTTTTCTCAACAAGTTGTTCCAACTCCAATTGTTGCCATACTTCTTCATCAGATTGAAACAACCATCTTGACAATACGCCTTCCAATAAACTCATAACAAAAACTGAATGTAATACTGGATCTACTGGACGCGGTAACATTTTCAATGCAGAAGCTCTTCGAATATTATTTGCAAAAGCTTCTTGCATCTCTTTTTTTATCTCATTTACTTGCTGTTGTAAAATCGGTTGAGAATGTATTCCTTTAAGTAGGATTCCCATAAAATATTGATTCTTCCCTGCAAAGTTAAAAAGTTGTTCAAAAAGATGTCTAGATGATATGTACGAGTCTTGTACAGAAGCCTTGTCTGATCGAAAGCCCATTGAAATTGTATCTAATATTGCTAAACGACCTTCGTTCAACATTTGGGCAGCAATCATTTCTTTGCTTTTAAAATACCAATAAAAAGTTCCTTGAGATACATTAGCTTTTGCTACTATATCCGAAATCTTCGTATTATCGTAGCCTTGTGTTGCAAACAATTCTAAAGCAATTGAAAGAAGCTGTTGTTGACGTTCTTTTTTTCGTTTATCTTGTGTTTGAATGATAGTCAACTCCCTTGACTGATTCATCAGTCAAATAAAGCCTATAAGATTACTCAGTTTTAGTCAACCATTATTGCTCAAATTAATTATTTTTTATACAAATTAATCCTTATTTTGTTTTAGGCTCTGTTAAATTCGTTGATAAATTGAGGAAAAATGAGGAAGTTCCTGTTTCTAAGTAACTTCCGAAAATAAAGATCATCTTAGTAGAGAAGAAATCCAATATGTTTCAGATATTTTAAGTTGATTTAATACACTTACAGCAACTTTGGAATTGGCTTCTTCATAATTAAACAATATCCCATTCTCTTCTAAAGACTTTGCTCCTAACCTAAAACGCTCATTTATATGATGAGCATTAACTTTATTTGTAAATGGTCTTTCACGCTCGTTTGGAACAATGGATAGACCCGTTTTAAAGGTGTGGCTACAAAGTATCCTCTCAAGTGTGGTTCTTGCTTGTCGATAGTCGCAGACAGAATCAATTCAAACAAGCATGTTATTAAAGGCTTGTATCATATTTCCCTTTCATATTATTTAATCAAATTTGAGTTGACAAATTAGCAATATTTTAATTAATCAACAAAGTTAATAAAAGTACTTTGAATTAATTAAAACTTTTTGCAAAAAACTCACGTCTTAGTATCGTATACAAATTTGATACGTATCAAGGAGAAAATAATATGTTCAAAAAATGGAAATTGGAGAAAGCGTATATTCAGTTTGTGACTGAAAACCATACAAACTTATATCGCTTTTCATATAGCTATATGAAAAATCAACAAGATGCTTTAGATGTGGTCCAGGAGTCTATACGAAAAGGACTATGTTCGCTTCATATGCTTGAAGATGAGTCAGTAATGAAAAGTTGGTTTTATCGAATTGTAATCAATACTTCAGTTGATAGCATCAGAAAGCAAAAAAAAGTATTTATTATGGAAACAGAAGATGTTGAATTCCATTTACATGGTGCAACAGATAAATATGAGAATATGGATTTAAAAAAAGCGATTGAATCGCTACCACACTCTTATCGCGTTATTATTATGCTTCGCTTTTTTGAAGATATGAAAATTGAAGAAATTGCAAAGGTATTAGAGGAAAATGTAAACACCATTAAAACAAGATTATATAAAGCATTAAAGCTATTAAAAATAGAATTAGAAGATTGAATCCAGGAGGTTCAAAAACATGAAGAGAATGAAACAACTAGTAAAAGAATATCAAGAAGTTGAAATACCAGAGGAAATACAAAAAGTTGTGAAGCATGCATTATATCCATATAAGAAAAGAAAACTTAAAAAAATATATTTAGGAATTGCAGTTGCAGCAGCTTTATTTATTACAAGCGTAAATACAAGTTCTACTATTGCATATGCTTTCTCTGATGTTCCGGTATTAGGAAAAGTTGTGAACTTAATTACTTTTAGAGAGTTTAAAGTTGATGAGGGTACTTATAAAGCAGACTACACATCCCCAGAAGTAAACTTAGAAAACAAAGAGTTAGCAAACAGTCTAAACGAAAAATATTTAAAAGAAAATGAACAATTATATCAAGGGTTTTTAACTGATATGAAAGAGTTGAAGAAAAATGGAGGTGGTCATCTAAGTGAAGAAAGTGGGTTTGAAATTAAAACAGATAACAAGAGAATTTTTTCAATTGGTAGGTATTATGTAAATAATGTAGGTTCTTCCTCAACGACAATGAAATTTGATACGGTTGACAAAGAGCGTCAAATTCTTATAACACTACCAAGCTTGTTTAAAAATAAAGATTATGTGAATGTAATTAGTGAAAATATAAAAGAGCAAATGAGAGCACAAATGAAAGCTGATCCTGAAGTGACATATTGGGTAAGTGGAACTGGTGAAAAATCATTTGATCCATTTAAAAAGATAGTTAAAGAACAAAATTTTTATATTAACAATCAAGGCAAGTTAGTTATTTCATTTGATAAATATGAAGTATCCCCCGGTTATATGGGTGTAGTGGAGTTTATTATTCCAACAGAAGTTATCCAAGATCAATTAGTTAGCAATGAATATTTAAAATAGTATCAAAGAGCAATTAATGTATATAGAAAAATGGGATTTAATGATGTTAATACTTTTATGATAAATACAAACGGCAGTAGTTTTTCGAATTAACTGACTAATAATCACATTCAAATAAATTACTGAGCTAGTTACTAATATCTATAGTCCATATTTTTAATGCATTTTATTTCATTCATTTCCAATCAAATTTCCATGGAAAAATCTCTTAAGATAACCCTGAATATACAGAAATTATTTTTCGTAGTACACCTTTTCGAATTCAAGTATTAATCACTTCAATTTTGTTAATGATAAATAAAGAGGAGGTGTGATACTATGACTCAACAGGTTCTTTGCGAAGTTAATAACTGTACGTTTTGGGGCTCTGGAAACAAATGTACTGCAGCTGCAATTTATGTAGTTAGTCAAAAAGGTAAACAAGCATCCAATAGTGAAGAAACAGATTGTAAAACATTCTCACCAGAAGAAGAACTTAATTAGGATACCATAAGATTGAAGACAAAAGGCAGTTGGATTGAGCTCATTCCAACTGCCTTTAAATTTTTTCTTAATCTTTCTCATTAAACCTTATAAGGACCAAATTTTCACTCCGTAATTGCACCTTGTTTATTGATTTGGAGAAGCGTCCACTCGACTACTGCGGAAATGTCGAGACAGACGAGACCCTACAGGAGCTTAGCGACGAACCGGCTCGGCTCTCGCCCGCGGAAAGTGAGTGGGCAGCTTCGGAAAACCTGATCTATCCTGTATACATAGAAAACAGAAGGTAGCACTTTATTGGTTTAGAGAAGCGTCCGCTCGACTCCTGCGGAAATGTCGAGACAGACGAGACCCTGCAGGAGCGTAGCGACGAAGCGGCTCGACGCTCGCCCGCGGAAAGTGAGCGGTAAGCTTCGGAAAACTGGATTTCTATCTATCTCGTATACAAATAAAAAGACAGTAGAAAACTCGTTTTTTCGAGTACCACAGTCTGAGGGTAACCATTAATATGATTACCCTTTCCTATCCTTATTATTAATAAGTATTAACATTAACCTTTTCATTTTTAAATAATAGGTAGTGGGCATTTTTTACTTTTTCTTCAATATAGTCTAACGAGTAGTTACCAAACGGATCTGTTAAGTCACCGATTGCTCGAGATAGATTATCAATCACAGGACTCAACGTATCAAACTGTTTCTGCTCTTTACATGCATTTATTTCATCCATAATTTCATGGGCTAGATGTTGAACTCTCCGTAAGCGCATTTCTTTTGTATAAATAACATGCTCCTCCTTAATTGACAAACATTTTTGTTTCAATATATGGCAAACAATAGGCGTTCATGAGTAAGTACTAGCAATAAATTCACTTTTTTTCAAGACAAGATGAGTACAACGTCTTTCCTTTAACTCTTTCCACGAATTGAATTTCGCTTTTTTTCACAGTCCAACTTCTAATAAAAACAATTAAATGGAAAATCACAAAATCATAGCTAATTCTTTAACAAATCCGCATTTAACCAAGTTTGATACTTAATACCATAATAGGGTTTTTTAATATTCAGAAATATGATAATATTGATTTATCTAAGAAAGGTGGCGTTTATGATGAAAAACATTACTACAATTCAATATCATAAGAACTTAGGAGAACTGATGGGCGAATAATTAAGCATTTATTTTTCACATGCTTGTTAGCTCGTCCACATTATAGGAGGAGCATTATGCTTAATAAACAAGGATTTAATTTGTGGGCAAATGATTATGATCAAACTGTACAAGTAAGTGAAGATAATAATTTGTATCCATTTGCGGGATATAAACAAATTTTGAGCGCTATTTTTAATGAAGTAATGCAAGAAAAGCAAGCTAGAGTTTTAGATATAGGTTTCGGGACAGGTGTTTTAACAAATAAACTATACGAAAATAATTATCACATAGATGGTTTAGACTTTTCTGCTAAGATGATTGAAATTGCCCAAACTAAGATGCCACAGGCTAATCTAATAGAGTGGGATATATCGAATGGTTTACCCGAACAATTAATGGATAATAAATATGACTTTATTGTAAGTACGTATACATTACACCATTTATCAGATGAAGAAAAGGTCATTTTTATTGAGAGTTTACTACCTTTACTTTCTGAAAATGGAAAAATATTAATTGGCGATATAGCTTTTCAAACACAAGCAGAACTTGAAAATTGCAGAAAAGAAAGCATTGAATATTGGGATGATGATGAATTTTATTTTGTTTATGAAGAAATAAAATCTTCATTACAAAACCTAGCTAAAATTGAATTTCATCCTATCTCTCATTGTGGCGGTCTATTCGTTATTTCAAAGTAAATTATTCTAACAAAAAGATAATTAGTCGATAATTATGACACGACTTAAAGAGATCTACTATGCTAAACAGTAAGTTTACTCATTCATAATAAACTAAAACACATCCTGCAATTCGTTCAAAAATTGTGGGATGTGCTTTTTTGTAATTCCTTCGTTTGAATTTACTTATCCTAATCAATCATTAATAAATCTTTTACTTCTTGTTCTGTCATAGAGGTCAAAGATTCTTCGCCAGTCTGAATTACTTCGTCTATAAGATGCTTCTTTTTTTGTTGAAGCTCATATATTTTCTCTTCTATTGTTCCCTTTGCCACCAAACGGATTACATGAACTTCATTTTTCTGCCCCATCCGATGGGCGCGATCTGCCGCTTGCTGCTCAACCGCGGGATTCCACCAAAGGTCATAAAGTATCACTGTATCTGCACCTGTCAAATTTAGGCCTGTGCCCCCTGCTTTTAAAGAAATGAGAAAAACATTCCCTTCTCCGTTATTAAATCGTTCACATAATTCTACACGATCTTCGGGAGGAGTTTGCCCATCTAGGTAGAAATAAGGTACACCTTGGTAGGCCAAATGGCGTCTAATAATGCTATGCATTTGAGTGAACTGCGAAAAGACTAACACTCTTCTGTCCGAATGACGACATTCATCTATAATTCCCTTCAATTGTTCGAACTTTGCTGAACTTCCTGTATAGTTATCAACAAATAAAGAGGGATGGCAACAGATTTGGCGTAGTCTAGTCAGACCAGCTAAAAATTTGATGCGATTTTTTTGAAAACTACCATTTCTTAAATGCTTCAAAGTTTCGTTTTTCAATTCAGCTAAATATGCTGCATATAATAGTTTTTGCTTTTCTTGTAACTCCGAAAATTGCATAGTTTCAATTTTATTTGGTAACTCTTTCAAAACTTCTTTTTTCAAACGTCGTAATATAAAAGGACGTACTCTTTTCGCTACATTATCTCTACTTAATTCGCTAAAAGCCCTTCTATTAGGCAATAATCCAGGAAACACGATGTGAAATATAGACCAAAGCTCATCTAAAGAGTTCTCTATTGGCGTTCCTGTAAGTGCAAATTTGTAATCTGCCTGAATCATTTTTACTGATTTTGCGGTTTTGGTAACTGGATTTTTAAACGTTTGAGCCTCATCCAAGAACAATGTATGAAATGTCTGGTTTCGGTAAAGGGCTAAATCCATTCGTAGTGACGGATAAGAAGTAATAATAACATCTGCTTCAATAGATTCCTTCCATAAGGACATTCTTGTGACTTTATTGCCCGCAATAATTTGCACATTTATATGAGGAGTAAATTTTTCAAACTCATTCTTCCAATTATAGACGAGAGACGACGGTGCAATTATTAATATTGGCTTTTTTTGAGCACGGACATCTTGTAGTACTGACTCGATAAAAGCAATGCTTTGAAGTGTTTTTCCTAGCCCCATGTCGTCCGCAAGAATGCCCCCGAATTTATATTTAGCCAGCATCTTAAACCAACCATAACCAACTTTTTGGTAATCGCGAAGTACTGGAGTTAAAGCACTTGGTACTGCACTCTCTATTTTTACGGGATCTTTTAAGTTTTTTATAAGCTTAACGAAGTTTTCACCTGGATCCACTAAATTACCTTGTTCAAGTGAATCGATTAATTGCATCCCCTGAATTAATGGAACTCGTATTTCTTCTCCTTGTATATCTCTTGCAGATAGCTCCAAATCGCTTATTACTTGGTGTAGCGCCATGAATTCGGGGGTTTCTAATGATACTAATGTGCCATTAGGAATTCGGTAATACTTTCTTTTTTCCTCTAATGAGGTTAGTATATTTTGAATTTCTGATTCTGAGATTCCCTTGATGTCAAAACGGAATTCAATCCAATCTGTTCTTTCTCCGACCTCAACTTTTATCCTCGGACCTGTATACCCTTTATGGATACGCATCTTCACAGAGGTTGTCGCATAGATTTGAACCAATTTTTCTATG
This sequence comes from Viridibacillus sp. d25.2, assembly GCF_055456015.2. NCBI lineage: Bacteria > Bacillati > Bacillota > Bacilli > Caryophanales > Caryophanaceae > Viridibacillus > Viridibacillus sp. d25.2. Next base: position 2,665,478 of record NZ_CM196652.1, read on the forward strand.
TCAGCAATGTTATGATGCAAAAATTGATATTCCGCTTCTTCATCGTATAAATAAAATCCACCAGGTGTTTGAGTAAAGGAGTTTTCAAGTAATAGCTTAATAATTTGTTCTTCTTTAGTACGCTGACGCATAATTCCTGGAATATGTGGATATGGTTGATCCGTTTCTTCACAAGGGTTGATGACGACTTGGTCATAATGGAACTCCAAACCTGCTAGCAATCTATGCCTTACTCGGTCCAGAAATAATTTGGCTTTTAGAGGCGTTTCCCCCATTCTTTTTGAAACGCTTTCGCCAATAGTCACCTGCCCTAACTTCATCAAACCAGGTATAACATTTGTCATAAAATGTTCTATTTGATTTTCTGAAATAACGAGCTGGTGTTTTCCAGACTGATCTAACATTTCTTTTAATTCTGCTAAACGATAACAGTCTTCCTGAGGAATTTTGTACAATATGCCCTCTGAGAAGGCATATCCATATGCTTTTAATACGGTTATCTGTTCTAGTCCTTTAACTTTCAGGTGGTAGTCAATTGTATGGGCTTCATCAAACTGAAAACCTAAAGGAAGTTCTTGACCAAACTGGACACCTTCATAAACCTTATTTCCTATCTTAAATCGTACTGCCGATGCCTTAATTAATAGGGGTATCAATTGCTCCCAATCCGTAGCAGAAATTAATATCATCTCATCATGTAAGTCCATATTATTTTTCACACGTTGGCTTCTTATCAAAAATTGTAGGATATCATCCGATTCTCTTAGAAAGCTGTGATGCTCAGGTACATATATTAATCCTGGCGAATATTCAAATGGTTCTCTCTGCTCAAGTCTTTTGAGAAACTGTGATACATTCGTGATGTCATGTAATGCATTAAAGCCTACCCTTACCTGAATTCCGAATACATACTCCTCGCTATTCAGTAAAACTGGCAGGCACGTAAATTCAACATTAAGAGACTGCCTATTATCAAAATGCAATCGATGGGCACTTGGTTGCTTCGTTTTATTTTCAAATAAGCCTAGCATTCTGTTAGTCAAGGCGTTTTCAACTTGCTGCATCTCTTCAATAGCTAATAGGACCGCTGCAATATGCTGACAATAGGTTTTGACAAACCCAATTGGCGGACAACTACACTTGGCTGTGATTTCTCCATCAGGATCTACTTCTACCGTGACATCAAAATCAGTTCCCGCTTTTACACAGGCTTCAATTATCGAATCACCTTGTTGAAAAGAATGAACATTTACTTTTCCCGTCTGGTAATAAGATTTACCCTTTTTAAAAGCGACTTCACCACACAAATTCTTTATCTTTGTTTCATTAATTAAAAAATCCATCATTCGGTCCTTTCTCGGCTTCGATAATACTCTACACGTATTCATATTTAATAACTGATAATTTATTTTCTCATACAAATCATCTAAGGCAAAACATGTTTGCTTGTCATTAACATTCGGAAATAACTATTTTTAAGTAAAAATCAGTTTATAATTACTTCTCTCTATTAACTTAAATATAAGCTATGTAAAATCTTGATGTTGATTATGACCAAAGAAAAAACGTCCACAAAAAGAGGGCAATGAAAAAGTCCATAAAATGAATTTTAGCCATGGCGGAAACGATTAATCGTTTCTGCCATGGCTTTTTCTTCAATGCCGTTAATTTCCGTTCCGGCGGGCGCTCCTTTGTGCTTGCACAAAGAACCCCTTTCCGATTCCTTGACATCCGCCGGAGGCTTTAACTTCTTTCAGCGGGTGTTTGGACACCCGCTGAAAAGCAGCTTAAATCCGCATTCACCTCACCACCTATAGAGGCGGGAGACTTCTGCTGAAAAAAGTTAAAAAGACTTGGCAAGACGGAATCCAAGGTCGTCTATGAAAAACGATGGATGGCTACGACGACGACACGTTGCTCCACACCCCCTAGTCTCTTCAGCCCAGCTACCTCCTCGGAAAATTCGGTAGGAGCCGTACACTTCTTCATCATATAAATCCCAACACCACTCCCAAACATTTCCTAACATATCATGTAGCCCCCATGCATTCGGTTCCTTTCTTCCTACTTCCTGAATTTTGCCTCCTGAATTTTGGTTATACCAGGCAATCTTATCAAGCTCTCCGTACCTATAACCAGTAGTCCCTGCCTTACATGCATATTGCCACTCTGCTTCTGAAGGAAGCCGATAGCCGTTAGATTTCCAATTACAAATAATGCTTTCACTATCATTACTTATAAAATAACACTCTTCCAATCCAGCTTTTTTTGAAAGTAGATTACAAAAAGAAATAGCATCATTCCAAGAAATATTTACAACCGGTTTAAGATCCTCATCAAAAGAATTAGATGATTTATTTGTAATAGCAAAGTAGAAATTCATAGTTACAGGATACCTAGCAAGAAGAAACGGTCTTATTTCAACATTCCATCTACTTTTTATTCTATCGTCTCTTAATTCTATTTCTCCTCCTGGAATTTTCACCATTGGGTAGTCAATGTAATTCTTTATTTTATTTGTCACCTTACCTTCCTCCTAATGATCATGATTTTATAAATTACACAGCAATCCATCTATATTTTCAGACCACTGAGATAACTGTTGACGTTTTGATATATTAGTAAAGTTCAAATATCAACAATAAGTTATAACATAGCCTAAATAAAAAATGACCAACCCACGGGGCAAGTCATTTACTTGGAATTCAGACAAATCTACTTCATGATTACATCGAGTTACGAAATAGCTTTTAAGAATTAAAAAATAATTATTATTATGTAAATACTATTCAACTTTATTTGTCAGCATTATTTTCCGATGGGAAGCAAATAGTTACAGTAGTCCCTTCATTTATTGAACTTTGGAAGTCAATGGTTCCTTTATATTTTGCTGCAATATTAAAGCAAATCATCATACCTAATCCTGTCCCTTTGCTTTTTAAAGAGTAAAAAGGAGTACCGAGACATTCAACTTCTTTTTCAGACATTCCGCGTCCATGATCTATTACTTGAATTTCTACAAATTCTTTTTTCTTTCCACCTTTAACAATAACGGAATCGCCAATATCAGAAGCCTCTATTGCATTTTTTATCACATTAATAAGCAATTGTTTTAACTCTATATTGTTCGCTGCGATATAACAATCTTCTGTTATGTCTAATTCAATATTATTATTATTTAAAAGCCCATATGAATTTAGTAAATCGGTTACGCTTTGAAGGACAAATTTTAAATTCACTGATTCAATATTTAAATTCTCTTCTGGTTTCGCAATAGATAAAAATTGCGATACCACACTCTCAGCTGTATTTAATTCATCAATCATCAAAGTAAATTGGCCTTTTATAGAATCATTAAATTGTGAATCTTTTTCATATAGCTGCAAAAATCCTTTAACAACTGTTACAGGATTTCTAATTTCATGAGCAACAGCTGCTGCTAATTGTCCAGCTGTCTTTAAACGCTCTGCTCCTTTCATTTGTTCATAATATAACTCTTGTTCTTTGATACGCAAATTTGTCAAATAGTAAATAAAATAAATGAGAACTTGACTACCTAAATAGTTTAAAATGTTCCCTACTACGTCTTGATTTATATAAATATATAAATCTCCCCGATCAAGTAACGCAATAAAACCAAACGTTAATGCTATTAATATAGTGTTTATAACTAAAGAAAAATAAAAGAGCTTAGAATCGAAAAACATAATAGCAACTGCTGGAATAAAACAGAGAAAAATAAAGTTCGACCAAGTCTCAGGATATAAAAAGAAAATACTATAAAAGTAGATGAAGGCTTCAATAATAATAATTGTTCTAAAACCATGCGTCCCATACTTAGGGTAGAGCAATAAACTTATAGAAATAATTACAACAAATGTTAAATGAATTGCAAAACCAATTCCTAGTTCACCATAAATGGGGTTTTTAAGTAACAGCCCCATAGTCATAATCGTTATTACTAATAATACTGTAAAATAATATACCTTCTGATTATTACGTATATAAGTCTTATACATACAAACTCCTTTTAATAGTATTTCAACTTTCCAAGTAAGGCGTAAAATATCTAATAAACGAACAAATAGAAAAAGGAAGCTTCTTTTTTGTAAAATGCATTACTACAAACAAATCACAGAAAAAGATCTTCCACACGATTAAGTTTACACCAGTTTTCGACCAAGCTCTAGTAAAAAAAGAAGATATTAGCTATTTTTTTGTATAAAACACGCATCAGATGTAAAAACAGACTGAACAAGCTTTCTCTCAGATAAATGACAAAGACCTTCTTATTTTCGGAAAATAGTATTTCTGTTGTTGGATCAATCTCATCAGTTAGATGATAAAAGTTGTACGACCATTTCCACATTCAAAAACGACAAGTTAATCACCAACGAATAAATCAGTCGTAAATACACCAAATAAACATCTGAATATTCAACATTCTTGTTTTAATGAACATAAATGAGACTATTTAGTAGAGCATAAATCATACAGAGATAATAAGAGAGCAAAACTTCTTGGAGAAGAGATATCTGAATTGGATAAAAAGTTAGAACTAGAAATTAAGAAAATAATACAACGTATGAAAAAAGTAGAAGAGAAAATAGAGAAGATTCTTTAGCGGTTCTACGAAGTTATGTTTATCTTCTGAAGCATGTGAAATAAAAACATCATACTCTTTATTTGAGCTAAAACTAAATGCCTCTGTTTGAATAGTTTGGGATTTATAATTACTGGTATTTTAAAAGGCATTCTTCGGAATGCCTTTTTTAGAGGATTTTTGGTTATTTTCATCTGGTGTAAATGTGAATATAAAGGTAAGTATATTTTTGTTATAGGTTTTATAAGAGTTATTTATTTAAGTGTAACCAATTCAATCATTTTAAATAAGTAATCAATAGAAGGCTGTTTTACGGGCTATAATCGTGATAGAAAAGATAATGACCTAAATTTTTAAAAAAATTAACTGAAATTAATAAATAATAATTAAGTGTTGGATTTTTTATTTTTATTGAATTTTATTGTGGAGTCAATTGCAATTAGTGTCGTTATAATTACCCCGAACATCCAGAAATAGCTAAAATTATTTTCTTCTAAAATTCCTCGAATGACAAGACTCCCTGAAAGAATTGCTAAAAAAGCATTAATATAAATATTTATGTAATAATACTTTCCTAATTCTCCTCTTTTTATATAATTTTTCAATTTGATTCCCTTCCTATTCCGCTGAAATAAAAGTTTCGATATACTATTAGGAGTATATCTTTTTTAAAAAAATTATAAATATTGTAGTTATACTAAATAGAACAGCTATTCCACCGTCTGAGAGCGTAAAATATCTTGTGTAAATGAATAAATAGAAAAAGGAAGACATTTTCTTGTAGAATTAAATCACCACAACACAATTCACAGAAAAGAGGTCTTACCTATGAATCAGTTTACATCAGATATTGTCCAAGCTCTAGTAAAAAAAGAAGATATTAAGGAAGTCTTTCACACGCACCTAGAATCTGCCGTAAACGCGCTCTTAGCGAGCGAATTAACATATTTCTTAGACTACGAAAAGTACGACCGTATTGGCTTCAACTCTGGAAACTATAGAAATGGAACCTATTCACGTACGCTTCACACAGAATTTGGTGATCTTCAAATTACCATTCTACGTGATCGTACGATGAATTTAACAACAGACTGTGAGTCCATATTAGCGTTAAAATAATACGCTCGAATCGTTTTGTCATTCATATGTTCCAGAAAGGTGTAACGATGACGGAAATCTATGATTTAATGGAGAAAATGTATGGTCATCATTACACACCACAAACGATTTCGAATATGACGAAAGCGATGTCTGGACAGGTAGAAGCATTCCAAGCTCGAGCGCTCTCCTTTAACATTTAATATAAATTACCGTATAAATTACCGAAATTCAACTGCCCCATTATCTGATGCCATTTCAAAAGCTTTTTGCCAATTATGGTATAAGTCAATCCAGTATTCTCCGTCATCCAATGTATCTGCGAAGTCTTTTGCTTTCTCCGCATTATCATAGAAGTCTTTTGCTAATTTTTTGGCTACTACAAAGCCAATAACACCTTCATTGTCTGCAAAATTTATTAGTTCTTGAAATGCTTCATTGTTTGAAAATTGTTCTAACTTTGAACGCCACCAGTAATAATCACTGTAACTACCTGCTTGGAACCTAAATACTTCTGCCCATGTATAAACTTTTTGCGAGTCAATACCTTCTGCACGACCAGGAAAATATTTTTCCGACCAATCCATACTATCTCCTGGCTTCCATTCCGTTGCCCAATTTAAAAGTTCTCCCTCCTCATTAAATTTAGGGTCTAAAACAACCGTTAAATTCCTGTATGTTTTAATATCTAATCCCATTTCATTCATCCCCTTAAATTTATTTATTATTAAGAACTGACTAATTTACAATTTCCTGCCGATTACTCTCCAACCCACGCTTAACCACTAAAGCCTAGTGAATAATCTCGTAATCTAGTAATCCAATTCGACCAACTTTTATTTTGATAATTCCCACAATTCCAAGTGCATGTTAGCCTTTGATTTCTTTTATGCTCATTCAGTCACTCCATAAAACTTCGGCTGCTTGATTAAATAACCATTCTCAAGTAGCCATGAATAAAGTTCTTTCTCACCGATATCAATACTGTTCTGTTTTTATAACTCTGCTAACTCACTAATCTAGTTAGATGTTTGACTGGCAGCTACCGAATCTCGGGTAATACTTTTGGCTGTTGTTATAGAATGACCATCCCTGCTTTTCGACATTTTATTTTCTCCTCTTTTAATCGAGTTACTATTTTAATGATTGCATCTGGATTCAACAAAACTTGTTCAATACAGTCTGGTGTCATGTATGCTCCGTGTTTTCTTAAAGATCGAAGAACTTCTAATTTCCCCATCATTTGAAACGTTTTACTATCCGAACTTCGATGAAAGAACTTAACTGTACATATCTCGATTTTGACCTGAAACGTTGCTGTGTTGTATTATTTAATCCTCTTCCCCTTACACACACCAGTAGATTCTAAATCATGGTCTTGGTATATTACTGTTGCTGGGTGAGAGTAGAGCATTTAAGTAAGTTTCATTTGTGCATTTTTTACACAATTTTAAACAAAAAAAATTCGTCCATTCAATATCTAAAACAACACCTATAGATTGTGCAACTTTTACACTTGGTATTAAACCATTCTCTATCTTGGTGTAATAAGAACGTTCTATTCCTACTTCATCCGCTACTATTTGTTGTGAAAAGTTCAATATCTTGCGTCGTTCTTTTAAAATATCAGTGAACATCCCGTCACCTCCTTTTGTATTTATTACACATAATATATCGTGCATTTTTTGCACAGTCAACTGTTTTTGTGTATTTTCCACACAAATTAATTATAGTGCATAAAATTCACTTATAATAACCAAAGAGAAGGAGTTGATTGAGTTGGAATTTGGCGAAGTCTTAAAACGATTAAGAAATAGTAAAGGGTTATCCCAAAAAGAACTAACAGATAGACTTTTATTAAATCGTTCAACGTATGCCCGTTATGAAACTTCTTCAACACAACCGGATTTTGAGACTTTAAAAAAATTAGCAGACTTTTATAATGTAACTGTAGATTACCTATTAGGAAGAACAGACTCTCCTACTCCATCACCACTCTATAAGGATAAAAAAGAGTCCCAGGCATTCGTAAATGATCCATCGTTGCAGAAATGGTATAAAGAGTTGCCGAAGTCTAGTGAAGAGGATTTACACAAGTTACGCAAGATGTGGGAGATTTTGAAGGATACCAATGATATTTAACACGATTTATAATGATGTCACTGGGTATTAATTTTTTACTATTATTATAAATAATAATTAAAAATAATCTTATAAATGATTTTATGAGGTGATAATATGAAAACAAACATTTATTTAAACAATGAGAGATTTATTGCAGGAACAACCCTAAAAGACGAAACTGCATTTGAAAGCAACAACATGGCTCTTCACGCATGTGTTAATCAAGATTATGTGATAGAGAATCGAAAAAAATTAGCTACTTCCTTGAATTGTGATGTAGAGACTTTCGTTTGCGCCAATCAAACGCATAGCTCGAATTTCCATAAGGTCACACTCGCTGATAAAGGCCGTGGTTCTAATCGTACTGATACCGCCATTACAGATACCGATGCACTATATACTTATGAGCCAAATCTATTATTATGTTCTTTTACTGCTGATTGTGTCCCGGTTATTTTTTATAATGAAGTAACTGGCCTTATTGGCGTGATTCATTCTGGGTGGCAAGGTACAGTAAAAGAAATATCCTTAAACGTTTTTAATCATTTAATACATGTCGAAAACTGTAATCCAATTGATTTACATATTCATATTGGTATGGCTCTTAGCCAAGAAAAGTTCGAAGTTGACACAGATGTATATGTAAAATTCAAAAACCTTGGCTACGCAGATGATTTTATCTACTATAATGATGAAACTCACAAGTATCACATTGACAATCAACAAACCGTGAAAAAACAATGTGAGCTGGCAGGAATCCCGTCTGATCGAATAATAATTGATCAAACTTGTACGTATTTAAGCCCGGAAGGATTTTCATATCGTCAAGATAAAAAAGCTGGAAGACATTTGAGTTTTATTATGAAAAAAGAAGAAGAATAAAATTGGAGCGGACTCAAATGTATCATTTTGAGTCCGCTCCTTTCATTGTTGCTTTGGAATAAAGTTTGTTTATTTTCTAGTAATTCTTCTTCAACCAAAGTCCCCGTTCGTATGATAAGGTCCGTCAGAGATAAACTCTTGAAGAATATGTGTAGAATTTATTCCTCTTTTAACATCCACTAATCCTTCATTCACCAAAAATTCAGTGTGCTATATCATTCATCTGGAATCCTGCCAAAAATACTGTATTTTCATTGTCATAACCTTAGTCTTTTTCCGAAGCCATTGCATCTGCTTTGGTAACATGAACAGTCCCAAACGGATGATTAGGAGGTGCATATATCGAGTAAAGTTTTAGAGGGACATTACCTGTATTTGTTACATTATGCCATGTACCAGCAGGGATCATTATTGCAAAATCATCGTAGGCATTTCTTTCAAAATTTAAATTATCTTTACTCTTACCCATTTGAACAAGCCCCTGGCCTTGTTCAATACGTAAGAATTGATCAACGTTAGGATGTATTTCCAAACCGATATCTTCCCCAACCTTGATACTCATTAAAGTAACTTGTAAATGTGTTCCTGTCCATAAAGCAGTACGATACGTATTATTTTGCTTCGTTGCTTCATTGATATTAATGACAAATGGTTTTGGACCATAATCAGTTAACCAGAATCTATCATCACCATTGGAAGAGCGATAAAAATCAAATCTGTTTGAATGTTCTATCGCATTAGGATAATTCCAGTAAACTGGTTGTCTGTTATAGGTATACATTGGTACATTAGCATAATAAGTACATGGATACATATAAGGAACATAGTACATTTCCCTCAATCCCTTCACAGTTATAAAAATAGTTTATGCAACTTATTAACTTAATGTACTTAGATTCAAGAAGACTTATTTAAAGAAGCGTTTTCAGCCTAAAACACTTAATTTAATCAATTATGCCTCGGCATAATTGCGTCCGGAATCGGCTTTGTGCTTGCACAAAAAACTCCTTTACGATTCCGTGACATCCGCCGGAGGCTTTAACTTCTTTCAGCGGGTGTTTGGACACCCGCTGAAAAGCAGCTTAAATCCGCATTCATCTCACCACCTATAGAGGTGGGAGACTTCTACTGAAAGAAGTTAAATAACCCGATTGTTTACAGAAATCAACCAAGTACTCGCCCGCTAATGTACGTATATTTCTTCACAATCTATATAGTGACATTAACAAATATCCAATAAAGAAATCACCTCAACTCTAAGAAATCTATAGAGGTGAGATGATTTTTATCAAATTCCATTATAAATGATCAAACTTTTTACAAAGTAACATTTATTCATAGAGAATAATTTCATCAAACAAATAAATTTTATCTCACAACTTTCTTGAAATATTGATAAATTTTTTCTAACTTTTTTGTTTGTCTTCCCTTTGGACTTTCCATATTACCAAATTCAAAAAACTTTACTCTTTTAATTCCTACAAAATTGAATAACGCTTTTCTCATCAATACCTTATGTGCATTATTCAACCATAAAAGTGGATACTTTGCAGGCCCCTTCATGGTGGATACACAAACGACGGACTTCCCTTTCAAAAGCCCCTCTGGTAACAGGCCCTTCTTATCACGGTAGGCAAAATTCGCAGCGAATAATTGGTCAATGTAACCCATTAGCATTGCAGGGGGCCTCCCCCACCAGATTGGATAAACAAAGACTATTTTATCAGCCCAAGTAATTTGATTGCGATATTTCTCGAAAGAAGGATCACAATACATATCTCGTCTTCTTTTACTTTCATTAAATACTAGAAGTGGATTAAAGCCCTCTTCATATAAATCTAAAACCTGTAACTCTTTTATATTAGGATTTTCATTACTACCTTTGATGATTTCTTGTAAAAATGCATAATTTAAGCTTTTATGATTCGGATATGTATAAACTATTAGTGTCTTCATAATGCACCCCTTTACTTATCATTTGATAACTAAAATGTACCACTTAACCATCTTAGTTGTCAAATGATAATTGTTTTATGACAACCATTCTGTTATCTTCACTGTAAGAGGTGAAATTTATGGACAAAAATGCTCTATTTAATAAATGGGTTTCATTTACAACTTCTGTTCATCGTGTGACACACGAATTGACAAAAAACGCTAAATCAGATTCTATCACGCCAGTTCAATATAACATTTTAGAATATATTACAGTGAGTCAGCCTGTTACACCAAGTGAAATAAGTGACTGTCAACATTTATCAATGCCGAACACAAGTCGAGAGCTAAAAAAATTAAGTGAAAAGAATTTAATCGAAAAGTTTAGTGATACTAAGGATCGACGAAAACAATATATTCGTCTCTCAAAAGAAGGGGAATCCATGATGAACGAGGCATTTACATTAGTAGAATCTCGTTTCCTAAGCCGAATACAAAATGCTTCAAAAGAAGACTTAGAGGATATTGACCGCGCCTTAAGTATTCTTCAATCAAAATTATTTTTTTAATAAAATACTATAGCTCCTTAATTTAAAGTTGCACTCTAACTACAAATCAACTTTTATTAAGGAGCTATTTTAATAAGTATTCATGGAATATTTAATTGTTTAACAATTCATTACAATAACATATAAGTTGCACTTAAAATCACTATGAAGATCAATACCAAAACTTGTATAGCGAATGTGAAATTTGAATTTTTATGTTTCCTTTTCACTTGATGTAACTGGCTTTTTGAAGAAATTAAATCCTCTTTGTATTGTCCATCCAACATTTCTTTTCTACTAATTTTTTTTTCGCTTTCACTTAAGGAATTAAACCAGTTTATAAATTTTTTATATTCACCAATAACTTTTTTAGTTTCATCAAACATTTTAATTTGTCCAAAATGAATCCACATCACTCTATCACAAAACGCTTCGATTTGGGACAATGAATGACTAACAAAAATGATTGTTTTTCGTTGGCTTTTAAATTCATTAATCTTATCCAGACATTTCTTGTAGAATGTTTGGTCTCCAACAGATAAGGCTTCATCCACAATTAATATATCGGGATTCGTATGAATTGATATTGCAAAGCCTAATCGAGATTTCATCCCACTAGAATAGTTCTTAACAGGTTGATTAATAAACTTCCCTATATCTGCAAAATCAATGATATCTGATTTTAATTGATTAATTTCAGCAATACTTAAACCATGCATCAAACACTTAAGTTTTATGTTTTCTAAACCTGTTAATGAATTATTTAATCCCACAGAAATAGCAATTAATGAAGTTTCTCCATTAATTTCTATCGTCCCTAGACTTTGAGGAATTACTTGTGCAAGTAAATTTGAAAGAGTAGATTTACCAGAACCATTAAGCCCAATAAGGCCAATGGCTTCTCCTTCATTCACTTCAAAACTGATATTTCTAAGCGCAAAAAAATGGTCTCTATCTTTTTTTAAAGAAATGATATCAAACAGTTTTTCTGATTGCTTACTATATAACCTGAAACTTTTTGATACATTCGTAAATCGAATTTTCGGATGCATTTCTTTTCCTCCGACTATAGATAGTCAACAAATCTATCACGAAATTTTATATGCATATAGGAACCAATTGTCAGTATTAAAATGGTTACACTCCAAAAATAAATAGTATAAGGAAGTTCTTCGAAAAACCATTGTCCACCTAACAGAGAGTACCTAAATCCTTCGATAATATAAAATAAAGGATTTAATTTCAAAATACCTACCAATAGTTCAGGGAAATTTTGAACGTTCCAGACGATTGGTAAGAAAAACATCATTAGTCGAACGATTGATTGTACCATAATCTGAATATCTCGAATGATAGTTGTGAGTGTTGATAAGAGCAATGTTAATGCAAAAAGAAAGAAATATAGACAAAATAAATAATATAGTATTTGTACTAAATAAATCCCCGAGAAAATACCATATATTAAAACAATGACAAAAGTAAGGATAATCATAGGAATTAATGAGATTGAATTCCCCACAATTATTATGGTAGGCAGTACACTTACCGGGAAGTTCATTTTAGATACTAAATTTGCTTTTGCATAAATACTATTGGACCCCTGTGTAATAGTCCGACTGATATATAGCCACGGCACTAGACCAATGATTAACCATAGAAAAAATGGGGTTCCCTCAACAGGAGAACCCTTTCTTATTCCTAAACCAAAAATGAGCCAATAGACGCCTATTTGAATAAATGGATTTAATATTTGCCATAAAGCTCCCAAGTAGTGCATTGCATACTTACCTTTTTCTTCGTATAAACTTAATCGAAAAATCAAATTAAAATGAAAAACTTGTTCCTTCAGAATCTGCCGAACAAAATTCATACAATAGTAGCTTCCTTTTTAGTATATTTATATAGATTGCCATAGTTAATATATTCAACATAATTCGGAACACGTTTCACTACATTTTTTGTATCAAAAATCCTTATATTCGACATGTTGGCAAAATCAGAATTTCCAAATTCCTTAAACTCATGATGATCTGATAATACGACGATGAGATCAGAGTCTTTCACTGCTTGTTCTAAATCTTGCATAACCCAATCTAATTTAATATGTGGATCATATGCTCGTACCTCATAATTTTGTTGAGCTTGTAATTGTTCGAAAATTTCGATTGCAGGACTTTCACGAATATCATCAACATTTCCTTTATAGGTTAGTCCGAATATAGTTACTACTTTTCCTTCGACATTATTCATTAGCTTATTGACACTCTCTACTACAATTTGAGGCATAGAGGTATTAATCGTACGAGATAACTTTATCAATTGAGCCATCTCTGGTGCTTTAGCAACGATAAAATATGGGTCGACAGCTAAACAGTGTCCACCTACACCTGGCCCCGGTGTATGTAGATTGACACGTGGGTGTTTATTGGCCATTTCGATAACATCTAATGCATTTATTTCTAATAGATTACACACATTTGCTAATTCATTAGCAAGTGCTATATTTACATCTCTAAATGTATTTTCCATAAGCTTGGACATTTCCGCTGTCTTCGCATCAGTTTTAATAATTTCACCTTTTACGAAAGTACTATAAACGCGAACCCCTGCTTCTACACATGCAGGAGTAATCCCGCCAACAATACGATTATTAAACACTAATTCTTGAAGAATTTGACCAGGTAGTACCCTTTCAGGACAGTGCACTAAAAAAATGTCTTTTCCAACAACAAAGCCTGCTTCGTCTACTAATGGTCTAATGACATCATCCATACTACGAGGTGCAATAGTAGATTCAACAATAATGACATTACCTTGTTCTAAATACGGTAATACTGATTTAATTGCACTAATCACATAGGTTAAATCACAGGATTTATATTGATCATGATTATTAGGTGTTGGAACAGCAATAATAAACACATCCGCCTTTTCAGGAATGAGTGAAGCTTTAAATGTTCCCATTGCAATGACTTCATCAAGTGCATCTTGTAGTCCTGGCTCTTCGATATGAATTTCTCCATTATTTAATGAATCAATTACGTCTTTCTTCACATCAACCCCTACTACTTCTACATTGTTTTTTGCAAACATGATAGAAGTCGGTAAGCCGATATATCCTAAGCCAACAGTGCATAATTTCATCATTATTTCCTCCAATATTCATGGTAATAAGTTTTAATGGATTGTTAATGTACCAAATGGAATCATGTTGACATTGAAGTTGCTCATTTAGACTTTGTTTTTTTCAAAGTAGAGCATTGCACTTTATCAATTCTCACTTCCTTTCAAAAAGATTCTCAGCATTCAATTAATGCTAGAAAAATATTTGACGATTTGCTTATATTTTCTTTTCTCATATAGAGCAGCAAATTTATCAATATCCAAAGAATTATTGACTAAATACTCTTTATACAATGAGTAAATCTTGTAGAGAGTATCAATGGCCTCTTGTTGATCCTCATGCTGTATCTTTTTAATCCTAATGAGATACCAATTTCTAAAGTAGAAGTTAAATCTTCGTTCCATATATAAATCCAACAGTTCATTTTTTATCAAAAATGGTAGTCTTTCTTTCTCTAATGTATAATACTTATTAAAAAACTCTTTCGTAACCGTATTCGTAACAGATCCTGATACTGCTGCGTAATAAATATGTATATCTTTATCAATCACAGCACCTTTACTAGAATGCAACAGCAAGTCTTGGAAGAACAACGTATCTTGCCCACCTGCATTTTCAACCATTTTCAACTTATTATTTATTATGATTTCCTTTTTCACTACTAATGCCTGAATACTTTGTGTTCTCAAATCTGTATCCATTAATAATTGTTTTGGATGACTAATAATATTGCTCTGACATGCACTAATGACCGTTTCAAAATATTTAAAATTACCAATTTTCGAATTATTTAGCTTAATCATATTTCCAATAGCTATATCTACTTCTGCATTACTTTTTAGTACATGTAACAACTGGGCATAACCATCATTAACCGCTTCATTGTCTGGATCTAAATAAGTTACATATTCGGTAGTAGCAAGTTCTGCTCCCTTATTTCTTGCTCTTGAAGCACTTCCACTTCCACCTTCATGAAAGAAATGGGTTACGACGTTGTGGTGTTCCCTCGCTATTCTATTTATAGTAGTAATCGTCTCTTTCTTCGAAGAACCATCATCTACTATGATGATTTCCATCTCCTTAAAAAGGCTACTTCTTTTGAGACTATTAAAACATTTGTTTAATAAGTATTTCCCATTATTAAAAACAGGTACGATAACAGATAATTCATACACAATTTTATCCATTTCAAGGTGAGGGTTCTTAGGTAAAGCATTTAATTCAAAGTGATCAATACAATAACCATTATCACTTCGATGATTTTGCTTCATTTTTAACAACTCATCTGCTTTGAAAGAACCGGACCAAAACATCGTTTTATATTTATCTTTTATCTCATTTATATAAGTATGTTCATTACCTTCAACTAATTGGTTCCCATGATAGTAACTATTTTTTGAAATATAATCAGAGTTTGTATATTTAAATCCATTTACCATATCTTCTAGATAATATTCTTGATAATTATATTTTGAATTAAAAAATGCTATAAAATCATACTCCATTTTTAGAAGTTCATTAAACTCAGCTTCTGTTACGATTTGTTTTTCTAAATATGTTTGATGATTAAAATCTCTTATTACATTCGCACTCATAGAATCTACTACTACCAGTACTTTTTTTGAATGTAGCTGCCTACTAAACCCAATACAATCTAATAGATAATCAAATCTTTCAAACGTAGTATGTAATGACATGACGTTTCTAATGCCAATTA
The DNA here is from genome assembly GCF_055456015.2 of Viridibacillus sp. d25.2. Lineage (NCBI taxonomy): Bacteria > Bacillati > Bacillota > Bacilli > Caryophanales > Caryophanaceae > Viridibacillus > Viridibacillus sp. d25.2. Next base: position 2,681,509 of record NZ_CM196652.1, read on the forward strand.
CCTGGTGTTTATACACCTCTTCACTAGTAAATCCGTTTATTATTTCTTTCATTTCGTTCTTATCATTCACTAGAAAGACGTTTGGAAACTTATCATTCACCCCTACACTATAATTAGAGATAATTATATTTCCAATGGCTTGTAGTTCATAAATTCTGTTCGCAAACATTGTTTCACTATATTTTATTGAATTTAAGTTAATAGCCCAATCGTATAATTTATGAACTTTTTGAAGATATTCATGTTCAATAGATGGAGAGATATACTGCAAATACTTTGATGGAAAGAAATAGTTAGGTTTATTTAAGTGAAAATTCCTATCGATTATTTTTAATCTTCTATTTGCCTTAGTTACCCCATCGAATATCTCCATTGTTTCCTTTTGTCTTTCTGGATATTTCGTTAGCCAGGATCCAGCAAAGAAAACATCATTACTTTTTTGAATGTTTTTTATCCCAATTGGATTATGGTAAAGTGGATTTACGCCAAACTCTAATACAAAAATTTTGTCATGATGACAGTCTTTTCGATAACTTTCAACTTTCTCTATTGCTGTAGTAAATACGTACTCACATTTTTTGGCTAACCCAATGAATGCCTCATAATTAACAGGATCTTCTTTAGAGTAAAACACCGTTTTCACTTTATTCTTTTTAAAAAAATGTATAACCTTGTGTGCTTCTCTTCTTTTATTGGAAGAAGGATTTCCTAGACCATCCCACGTTTTATCTACACCTTTCCAAGTACTTACCACTAATAAGATATCTATTTGATTTTTAAAATCTTTATAGTTGGAAAATGTGATAGGATAAAAGTTTGCTACATCTTTATAGGATTGATATAAAAATTCATCCGCTATGATGCCGACATTCATTTTAAACTTTTGATAATAACGACTTCCGTTGCTATCAGGTATCTTTTCAAGCAATGGTTTTATTTGATCAAAATACTCGAAATCAGCAACTTCTTCCCTATACTCTAAATATTCCTCTTTGTCCATTTTGTTTGATGTATCTACCTCTTCATCAAATAAAGTGAACTGTTCGATTGAGTTATCTATTGGTAATTCACTATTTTCTAATAAATAGTCAATTTCATATTTTTCTTTTTTTATCGCATATTCGATTATTTCTTTTCTTGATTTTATTTGATTGATTTGCTCATCCAAATTAGTTATTTTCATTGTTCTTGCCTCGCTTAATTCTTTTCAGGAATCTCCAATATACATAAGTTAACTTTCCTAGTTTCGAATTACTTATTGCATAATATTGCGCTGATAATTGTTTGTACGACGTTAACAACTTTTCTTCACTTTCATAAATTCTTATAAGCTCTTCAAAAATGCTTATTTTAGACTGCTTTTCGTAAATTAGTCGTTTTGTCAGTTGATCCAATTCTTCAGATGTGTCATTTGTTTTCAAATCCAACATAAACACTCCTATTATTTTTAATTAGATATTGTAGTTTCAATTGCTTTAAAATAACTTGAATAGCTTTTAGAATACACATTCATGAACAATTCTTTTTCTCTTTCCCAATTATAGATTTCACTTGCTTTTATACTGTTTTCACTTAATTGATTACGCAATTCTCTATCCTCCAATAGCCTGTTTACGGCATCAGCAATTGCGCTTGGATTATGAGAGTCTATACATATCCCTGTATTCTCTCCCTCGATTACTCTTTTAATTTCAGGAAAGTCACATGCTACAACTGGCACACCTGCCATCATATATTCAAATAATTTATTTGATGAAGCCGAGTAATGGTTAAAGTTTGTATTATTTAATACTTGAAAAGCTAAATAAGCATTTATTGTATATTTAGGTAGTTCATTTAGTGGTACCTTTGCTATGAACCTTACTTTTTCTTGCAGGCTCATCTCTTTCACCATTTTCACCAAATCAGCTTTAATTCTACCGTCACCTATTAGCACAAGCGTCCCTTCCTTAAATTTTGGAACAGCCTGTATCAATTGTTTCAACCCCCTACCAGCTTGAATTCCTCCTTGGTAAAGAAGAATCTTTTCATCTGTAGGTAATTGAAGGATTTTATGAAGGTCTACTGTCTCATTTGAAATAGCTGTCTGTTTAAATGGATAATTATGAACTACTTCTGGATAAAAGCCATATAAATCTTCATTGTATTTAGCTCTTGTATGATTTTCTACTATCATGGAATCAATTCTTTTTATGAAGAAGCGCTCCATCACGCCATAAATAGGACTATCATAGCCTGTTCTACTAGTTTGGACTTCATGAGAATCATAAATAAGTGGTTTCTTATTTAGTCGCCATTTGGAACATATAAAACCTTGGGGTAAAGTATTCAAATCATTCGAATGATACAGATCATACTTTTTCTTGCTGCCTTTCATAATCATTCGAGAAATTATACTACCTCTAATAAACACTGTCTTCACCTTTGTCTTTAGAATAAGAAGTCCCAATAAAGTTAGCGGTAGGATTATTAAAGGAAAAAAATAAGCTGTTAACATCCAAATTATAAAAGTAATAACGCCAACTAATTTATACCTCAAACAAAACCTGTAATACGTTTGAAGTATAGTAAATAAAATAGGATATCTACGAACTCTATACACATTAAAATTTTCTTCTCTATTTTCTTCTAATTTCATCGTTGGATCATTTGGATCATGTATACAAATAAGATCTACTTTATATCCCTCTTCTGATAAAGCGGTACATTCCCTGAGCACTCTAGCATCGTTCGTGAAATTATTCCAAACAAACATACATACGTTTTTACTCATAATGTTAAATCCCTATCTATTTTGCTGTTTAATGGTCCTGCTCCACTGAATTTATAATCACTTTCAAATAAACATGTTAATTTTTGAATATTTTTTTCCCATAAGAAATGGTTTTTAATTAACTTATGACTGTTATTTGCTATTTCTTTTCGTACTTCAGGATTGTTTTTTAACATCAAAATATATTCAACTATTTCAGCTGCATCTCGACTTTCAGAAACAAAGCCTGTTTGATTTTTTTCAATAAGTTCTTTTGAATAACCCGAAACAGCTGCTACAACTGGCAGTCCAGATGACATATAATCAATTAATTTACCGGGTAAAACCGTATCAAACACTTCTTTATTATTTAATGCAAGTACACCAACATCATGATTTGCATTTAACTTTAAACACTCATTTCTAGTGGTTGGATTCTCAATTGTTACATTATCCAATTTGTTTTCTTTAATAAAATTGAATAGTTCATTTTTCTTTTGTCCATAGCCAACAATAGTAATCCTAATATTTTTTTCTGCCAAATTATTAACTAATTCTTTGAGGAAATCTACATCTTGTGCAAGTCCAATATTACCTGTATAAATGACTTTGAAATATTCATCTTCTTTATCTATTGGGTTTACTTCATATTCTCTAGCAGCATTCGGAATAAATATGATTTTATTGCTATCTACATTTGCCTTTTTTACTATATAATCCATGAAACCAATACTATTAATGACAATGTAGTGTGCTTTTCTATATAAATAAACTTCTAATATAGAAAAAAACTTAATAATAAATTTATTATTAAAGACCCCAACCCCTTTTAATGATTCTGGCCAAAGATCTCTAATATCTAAAATAAATTTAGATTTATACTTAATTTTTGCTATGACACCAACAAATGCCATAAATATTGCTGGCGAAGTAACGAATACTACGTCATATTTTTGTTTATCAAATAAAACAAAAAACAACATTTTTAAAGAGATTTCTAAATAATGAATTAGTCTATTTAACATACTAAATGCATATTTCCTATTTTTAACATGCACTCTGTGAATATTTTGATGTTCATTTAACGATTTGTTATTCCAAAACTGCCTATCTTCATATAGATTTTTATTCGGATAAGACGGTTCTGTTGTCAATACAGAGACCTCGTATCCTTCTATCTGTAATAATTGAAAAATATTATTCATTCTATTTGCATGGCTACCAATTTCAGGATGAAAATTTTGTGTGATAATCAATACTTTAGTTTTTGACAATTAGAGTATCCTCCTAAATAAAATGGTTTTACCGTAACAAGTTGATGGTTGTTTTTTCATTACATCTGATAGTCTGTTCATTGTAACATTAGTTTTTACATTATTTGTTAATGCAATGATTCTTTATTATTAACATCTTGTAAACTTGTGTTAATAAAAGTAAATTATCAAAGTTTGTTATTAAATTCGCTACTTTGAATTTTCAACTTATATATATACTGCATAAAGTTCCCTTTATCGAACTAGCTAAGATTTCTTTTGAACCGACTTTATTTTTCAACTAAAACAAAAAAACCATCTTCAAAAGACGGCTTTTGAGGAGGGCACTGAAAAAGTCCATAAAATGAATTTTAGCCATAGCGAAACGATTAATCGTTTCTGCCATGGCTTTTCTTCGATGCCGTTGATTTCCGTTCCGGCGGACGCTTTCCTGGGGAGAACCTTGAGCCTCCTCGTCGCTAACGCTCCTGTGGGGTCTCAAAATGTTCGCTAGTTCCCCAAGGAGTCGCCGCCTGCACTCCAATCAACTAGTTTTATCGTTTTTCTGAGTTTTTCCGATTCACACCTAACCCTTTTTATTGAAAGGACTAATTCAAGGTAGTGCTGTCCATTATTTCCAAACAAGAAACATTCACTCTAAGCTCTTATATGGGGCTTTACGATTTATTTGTTCCTAAAGATGTCACCAAAAGAATTTTTACAAGAAAAATCAAAGAATGTCCGAAAAGCCGTCTATCAATTCGATGAAATGATAAAAGAAAAATTTCCATTAAAACCAACTTCAAATGAAATTACAGAGGAATTAGAACGCACATTGCGATGATTGATGAACGAATTATTACAGCGGCAGTTGTGACAACAGGTGAAAAAAGTGACGGACATTACCTACAAGAATTAGTAGAGAAAAGTAAAGATACTGGCATGGAAATTGATACGGTTATTGGCGACACAGCCTAGTCAGGAAAAGATAATTTACAGTATGCACTAACAGAAGAGGTTCAACTGATATCAAAATTAAATCCGGTGATAACAAATGGAAATGGCCAACGTGAAACAACTGTTGATTTTAGTAAAAATGCCAGTATGTTTATCTGTCCAGTTGGGCATAGGCGATTCGAAAAGCGAGAACGAATAAAAAAACGTGGGTAAAAATCAAACACAAACATATTACTTTGACATAGAAAAATGTAAGGTTTGTCCATTACAAGATGGCTGTTATAAAGACGGTGCCAAAAGCAAAACGTATTCAGTTTCAAAAAATCAACCGAAAATGAAGAGCAAGCAGCTTTTCAAGAAACGGAAAGATTTAAAGACTTAGCGAAAAAGCGCTATAAAATTGAAGCGAAGAATAGTGAGTTGAAAATCCGCATGGCTACAATACGGCAAAATCGGCAAGTTTATTTGACCAAAAAGTCCAAGGAGCTACAACAATATTTGCGGTAAATTTGAAACGTTCTTGAAGCTATTAAATGAAGAATAAGGGAAATACAAAAAAACACCGGCACTTTCTGTTCAAAATTGAACAAAAAGTGCCGGTGTTTACTATTGAAGAACATTACATTTTAAAAACGTTAGTTTTTCAGTGCCCTCCTTTTGAGATGATCATTCTTCTATTTTTTCATCAGTTAAGCGATACCCTTCTTTAAGCATGGGAATACTCAATCCGAAGGACATTTGTAAATGAGGGTAATCTTTGAATCCCCTCCAATCTCCACCCCATTCAAATCCAAGTTCTTTTGCTAGTTCAGCGACTTCAAACCAATCCGATTCTCCATTTTTATTACCATCATATTCAATATCCCATTCTATACCTCCAGTAGCATTTTTTACCGCATAATCAAAGGCTAATCCATAATTATGATAAGATTCTCCGCCTTTTGAGTAAGTGACGATATTTCCTTTGGTAGACCTGCCTTGTTTGTACAACTCATCCTGTTTTTCAAAGGGTCTAAAACCTTCTGTAATCATAATATCTATATTTTTTTCTTCTGCTCTTTGTATTAAAATATTTTTACTTTCCTCCACGATCGGATGTAGTTCAGTTGGTATTGGTGCTTCATCTCCTAGGTAGGTATACTCGTCATTTTTTTCTTGGTTGTATATAAAAAATATACTAATAGGGATAAGAATAAGGATAAAAATTAAAACCATCCCCATTACTAAACGATAATTAATACTGTTATTCATGTATAATTGTTCTCCTCTAAAAATGATTCAGCTTTAGTATGAATCATTCATTTTTCCTCATTCATTATAACGTAAAATGAATGGGGGAAAAAAAGGAGAAAATATCTCAGAATATATCACAAATTTCAATTTTGAATATGAATAGTAGCCAATAAAGACAAGACTACTAAGTTAATCCAGATATCTTACTTCAAGATTCTTCGGAAAATTATTCTACCACCACGTTTTCAAAAATTTCATCGTGCTTTCTCTTCCAATTCTGATTAAACTATCTTTCGTTTCTTGATCTAAATCAAATTGTGTTGCACTGTAATTTTCAACTGGTATGAAAATAATATCCTTTTCAAGCCTACGAGAAATATAACGTTCATCATGTGCATCTTTCATCGTTGTAAATAGTGCTTCAAATAAATCGAGTCCATTATTAATTGTTTGAGGAGCCATATCTTCTCTAGCATTACTTAGCTTCAACCCAATAACTGGACGTTCCTTTCGACCAGTTTCATCATCAAAAATCCATATGGGGAAATTACTAAGTACACCGCCATCCACTACTATCGATTCTCCGTTAGCAACCTTTAATTTGACCGGCTCAAAGAAAAAAGGAATACCACAGCTCATTCGTAAAGCGCGAGCTACCGAAAATGACTCCCCATCTATCCCGTAGTTTTGCAAGTCATCAGGCAGTATTAGCATTTTGCCATTGGTTAAATCAGAAGCGATAAGCTTTATAGAACCATCTGGTAAATCACCAAATGTATAAACACCTTTAACTGCGAGTTTTTTATAAAACCACTTTTCTAACGATTTGCCTTGGTATAATCCCATTTTAAAATAAAGATTGAGCCATTTTAGAAATGACAGTCCAAACAATGTACTTGGCGGATCAAGAAGCGAAGAAACGTCTAGTTCATCTAACATCTTTTCTATTTCATCTGAAGTAAATCCAGCCGCAATAAAACTTGCAAAAATAGCGCCAGCACTTGTTCCAGCTACTCGTTTAAAGTGAATATTCCTTTCTTCAAGAACTTGATATGCCCCTACATATGCGAAGCCTTTTATTCCTCCACCAGAAAATACCCCGTCGACAATCAACGCTTTCCCCCCTTTATACATTCTTGTATTTCTGTAAGAAATAAGAGCGTTATTAAGAATTTATGTCGAAAATGCAATGAAAATGTTTCTCTTCTAAAATTTTTGTTTAGATTGATTATAGAAAATCAAATGTTTTAGTCATCTAATTAGATAAATTTATTGGATAGATGGTTTGTTTATGCTTTCAATACCGTTAGATAAAGAAAAACCATCATACTAGTGGTGGCTTCAAACTGTAGTTTATACAAGATAGATCCGGTTTTCCGAAGCTTACCGCTCGCTTTCCGCGGGCGAGCGGACGCTTCTCCAAACCAATAAAATACTACCTTCTGTAGATAAGAACGTTGATTTCCTCTACGGTGGGCGCTTTCCGCGGGCGGGCGCCAAGCCGCTTCGTCGCTATGCTCCTGCAGGGTCTTGGACTGTCCCGCTTTTCCCGCAGGAGTCGAGCGGACGCTTCTCCAAACCAATAAAATGCTACCTTCTGTAGATAAGACCGTTGATTTCCGCTACGGTGGACGCTTTCCGCGGGTGGGCGCCAAGCCGCTTCGTCGCTGCGCTCCTGCAGGGTCTTGGACTGTCCCACTTTCCCCGCAGGAGTCACCACCTTCGCTCCAATCAACTACACATGTAATATAAATAAATCTTTTGAGAAAAATTGAGGATGAGGCGGTCAACCTAAAAAGGCCATAAAAAAAGTGCCCATGCAGGCGATGCTTACTTTTACTGCTGTGAATTTAAAAAACTCGCTGATTGTTATAAAAAGGTTCTTAAATAACCAAAATATATAAAAATAACAAAAGACATTCGGGATAGGACCATTCTGAATGCCTATTGTCGAAATATTGAAGCCATCACTATTATGAAGGCTTTTCAGTGTGTTTATAATTATAAATAATGGGATCCGGAATTACTTGAATGATTTTCCCTTCCTTATCGATATAAATATACTCAATTTCTTTTTCATCTTTAAAAACAACTGTTGATGTATATAAGGGCCCCTTCATTCCAAAATTGGTTTCAATTTTAAATTCACCTTCATCGTATTTTTCTATCAAATGGTTATATGTCTCTTTTTCAAGTATAAAGAGTTTCATATCCATAGCCAGCTATAGGCGTAATAAGCAATATGACAGTTAAGGTCGTAATAACAATTGCTAATTTTTTTATTGTTCAATGCCTCCTTTTACTTTTATTCGCTTTATTATTTTCCCGTAGATGATTTTTTTTAAAAGAAAGATTTTTGCTGGTACTCTTTGTTAGTTAGTAAATTAACGAACTTTATTGTCACTATACAATTTATTTTTTGGATAATTTTATCTTTTTTAACAAAATATTTTATTTTAGTTTATAATTTTAGTTAAATAAAATTTTAAGGTTGATTGAAATGAATGCAAAATTAGTGAAAATACAAGAAGCATTATTAAAAGATGATTTATCAACGAAGTAAACGATGGTACTCAATTTTGTACACAGGCATGAATAAATGTATGATGGGCGATATTGCGCACTATATTGAGAGTTCTCCTAGTGCTGTAAGTCAAATATTGACACGACTTGAAAACGGAAAATATCTCAAGTGCTACATTAACGTAAACAATCGTCGAGAAGAACAAATTGACAAGCTCATTATTGGAAAATTTAATAACAAAATCCCAGGCGAAGATTTAGAGCAATTGCGCAGCTTAATTTTTGAATCGAAATGTTGAGGAGGAAATTACAAATGATAGATTGGAATAAAGTAAAAGAACAACTTGAAAACACGTTTAATGGTACTGTGCTACTTGCACAAGATGAGACAATTTTATTACAAGGTGCCTATGGCGAAGCTTCTATTCAAACACATGCCCCTATGCAACTTCATCAACGTTTTAACTTAGCTTCTGTCTCAAAACCTATTACAGCATTAGGTATTTTACTATTAGTACAAGAAAATAAAATCACATTAGATGATAATATTAACCAGTGGTTTGCAAAATTGCCTTACGTTAATATTACCGTACGCCACTTATTACATCATACATCAGGTTTGCCCGATTATATGGAATCGTTTGCAGATTATTGGAACGAAACAACATTTGCGACAAATGAAGATGTGCTGCAGCTATTAACTCGATATGCGCCACCTCCCCTATTTGAAGCAGGTGAACGGATGGAATACAGCAATACAGGTTATGTATTACTCGCTCTTTTAATCGAGCGTGTCACTAATAAAAGTTTTTGTGAATATATGACAGAGGCTATTTTTAAACCTTTAAATATGACGCGTACAACTTTAACTTCAACTACTTTCATAGAACAATATACAAATGAAATTGCACATGGCTACGTGTATGATGTGTATGATGGTCAACATGTTGACCCTGCTGAATTTGAAGAAACTAAAAGTACTGTATGTTTGAATTATATTACTGGTGATGGAGGGATCTATTCAACGGTAGAGGACTTATGGAAATTAGGTCGTGCTGTCATTCATGCACAACTATGGGATGAAGCTTTACTTGAGCAAGCCTTTACCCCATCGACTCTGACGGCAGAACAACCTTTTTCTTACGGAATGGGCTGGATTATTTATGAAGATGAACAACTGGGAAAATGCGTATGGCATAACGGTGGCTGGCCGGGCTATGCAACTACATTTAAAATTTATCTGCAATCTAAAACCATTTTTGTCTTTTTACGAAGCAAAGAGCAAGAATTAGATTATGAAATTGCTATCGGTGAAGCGATTGAAAAAGCACTGATAACAAATGAATTACATTTACCGAAAAAGCCTAAGCAATTAAAAGCTGTGCATTTACCGACTGAAATTTTAAAGTGCTATGAAGGCAAATACCAACTACAAGAACATCCTGAACATGCGATTGAAATAGCCTTACAAGAAGACAATCGTTTATATATTTTCTCACCGGGTTCAAACCCACTTGAGTTACATGCGATTAAAGAAGATGAATTTTTCTTACGTGGTTTAGGCATTCTAGTAACGATTAAACAAAATACTTTAACTGTTATCGAAGGCAACCAAAAAACAATCGCAATAAAATAATATCAAATTTGCAGTATTAAGCAGTTGTAGCTTTAAAATAAAGTAACAATGTTTATAAAACAGATAATACCCCTTTGGATTTGTTTATCTAAAGGGGCATTTTATCAAGTATAGAAAGTGAATTCAAACTGGAATCATAATCGTAAAAACAGTGCCTTTTCCTTTCTCACTTTCTACTTTAATAATACCTTTCACTTTATGTATGGTGCTATAAACCATGAGCATTCCTAGCCCTGTTCCTTCCTTTTTCGTTGAATAATAAGGTTTTCCTAGAAAAGAAATTTCCTCATCTGTCATGCCAGTTCCTTGGTCTTTAATTTTTATGATAATGTTCTTTTTCTGCTCTGATATATCAACCGTTAAGGTACCACCATTATCTTTCATGGCCTCAATCCCATTTTTATACAAGTTAATGAAGCATTGTTGCATTTGATTTTTATCAAAAGCTTTATGCAAAGAATTATGAAAACTCACATGTAGATTAACATTATACATATTAGCGAATGGAACAAGTATATTTTTGGCATATTCCGTTTCTTCTTTCAGATCGGAGTCCACCATGTTTTCACATAATGGCTTGGAGAAGGTTAGAAAATCACCCACGATTTTTTCAGCTCGCTTCAATTCTTGTAGTGAGTATTCAACATAATCTTTATCTTTTAATGAGATCGACTCTGAATGGCTTAATAACTGCAAAAAACCGCTCGTAATGGTAAGCGGATTTCGGATTTCATGTGCCACACTAGCTGATAACTCACTTATTACTTGTAATCTATCTGATTGTATAAGTACTTCACGAGCTTTCATATTTGAGATGATACGTTCGATTAAAAGCATTAGAATGGTCATCAAGACAACATGCGTAGTAATGGCATTAATAGATAATATCCAGAACTCTCGGTTAAATGGCATTTGAAAGATTAATGTTGCAAGATAGAAACATACCGATAAAAAAGAGAACATTGTAGCGAAAGAAATTCGATAACGACTATTTAAAGATTTAAACTTATTACTGCACATTGACACAACTACTAATATGATAGTTGAAAACAGCAATGACTGTATGAATCCTTCGCCTCCAATGAAAAATCGATATGCATTAAGTACGACATAAAGGAGTAATGTATGTTTATATCCCCAGTAAAGTGAAACAATTATAAAAGGAATATATCGTAAGTCAAAAATAAATCCACTTTTTAAATGAATGGGTAACGTCATACATAAGACCATAGTTATTGCTATTGTAATGTTTAGTACAAATTTTCTATGATAAAGATTCCCATTTTCAAAAAATATGAGATATGCTAAAAATGGAATCAATAAAAACAGGAAATTTAATAGTAATGTTTGAAACAAAGTTGTACTTCCTTCCGAGATAGATTTAACTTCTATCTTATTTTTAACATAGCTAACAGTATAAAGATAGAATCTACTTTCCGCGGAAAATACCAATCTCTCTAAATAGGCATACTTTTAGTTTTTTCATAATGATGTAGTTTGTAGTAGTCTTATTAGAGGTACACATTGAACCTGCTCTCCCCATTTAAAAGGAAAGGACTAAGAATTCTCTAATATAGAGACGAATTATGCACAAAACAATAACACATGTTCATGCCATTTATTCTAGTACAGGTAATTATAATCTGCAAACTGATAATCTAGAATATCAGTTTGTTCATATAGTCTGTTTTGTAACTTCACGAAGCAAGAGATTCAGAAAACTGAAAAGATGCTATTTCTTATAACGATATTAGTTTCCGTGCAATGAGATGCTCACATAACGTTGCTAACGGTAAGCCAACCACGTTTAAATAATCCCCTTCGATACGATCAACCAAAAAGACACCCTCTGTTTGAATACCGTAGCCACCTGCTTTATCATATGAATCTCCAGTTGAGATGTATGCTTCTAATAATGCATCAGAAACGTTTTTAAAGACGACTGTCGTTTTTTCGACTAAAGTAGTCTCAGTCCCATCCTCTTCAATAATGGCCACAGCAGTTAATACATCATGTGCTGAGTTGCGTAGTGTGCGAAGATGTGACAACGCTTCTTCACGACTCGCTGGCTTATGTAGTAATTGGTTGTCTTTTGTAACGATTGTATCTGCACCAATGACTACTCTACCTGGTGATATATTCGCCACCGCACGTGCTTTTAATAATGCGACCTCTGTGACATATTGTTCGACTTCTGAGGCTTGTACACTCGTTTCCTCTACATCAGCTGTAACAATGTCAAATGGAATATTTAAACGACTGAAAAGCTCTTTTCGTCGTGGTGATGCGGATGCTAAAATAAAAGATTTTGTTGTTTGAAATTGCATAGTTTCACTCCTCATTTTTATCATACAAAAGATGACGGTATTTGCAAAATTGAATCCACTGGGTCAATTATGCCTCGGCATAATTGCGTCCGGAATCGGCTTTGTGCTTGCACAAAGAACTCCTTTCCGATTCCGTGACATCCGCCGGAGGCTTTAACTTCTTTCATCGGGTGTCCAAACACCCGATGAAAAGCACTTAAATCCGCATTAATCTCACCACCTATAGAGGTGGGAGACTTCTGCTGAAAGAAGTTAAATTACAGCTTTTAATTAAAAATATAATAATCGAAATAAAAAAACAGATTCTATATAGACTAAAAATCCCCTTATGTCTAATAAAGACGTAAGAGGAGAAGCTTGTCTTAAAGTAGATACATTATGGTCTCATAGGCTAGGTACACGCTACAAATTGTTAATACTGTAGCAACTACATTTTCCACCTTACTACCTGTTCGGGTTGTAATTGGAAAGCGGACTGTAATGTTAAATGGAAACAATAACTTAATGCCATTTTTTGTAGCCATATCAAGCATATAATGGCTGACCATTCCTATTAATACCCCTGCTGTGATGGATTCATTCGAAATATATGTATTCATGACAATGGCCATAAAGAATAAAAACAGCAAACTATGTGTGAACGATCGATGCCCAAATATCTTATTGACGATTTTAGATGTGATACGAAATGTCCGTCCTATTTTACTACCACTGTGACAAATATCTGGAATCAATGCTCCAACAACACTAAAACCAACTAGCACTATTGGATCGTAATTTGAAACTTGTGCAAAAGCAAGACCTGCTGTAATGCCGCCTATGATGTGAGTATTTCCTGTCATGCTTTCATTCTCCTTAAATCTATTAAAATGTATGCCTTCTTACATTACACTATTTCTATTAATAATTGTATGCAAAATGATGATTATGTGATAAATAAATTAAATTAGTTAGTATATTTTACTTAATTTGTCTATTTGTATTTTTGACTTCGTTTAAGGATATGATTAAAGAAGAGTTGTCCCTCCGAGGTTGGTTCCATTTTTCGTTCAGATAGTGACTCGAATCAAGCACAGAGTAATAACTCCAGAATTCTAATCACTTAGATAAATTTCACTCTCCTCACCTAAAAATTCACATATTAATTGATCTTAATTTACACAACTAATGACGTTACCCCTTAAAGTACTGTAAAATAATATGAAGTTCTCATTAAAGGAGTTATATAAAATGAAAAAATCTGTCCACGTTGTTGGTGCAATAATTGAAAATGAAAAAAAAGAAATTTTTTGTGCGTTAAGAGGTCCTGAAATGTCACTTGCTAATTACTGGGAATTCCCTGGAGGTAAAATTGAAAATGGAGAAACTCCACAACAGGCTTTAAAACGCGAAATTAATGAAGAGTTTAGCTGTAATATTGAAGTTGGTCAAAAAGTAGAAGATACAACTTACGAATATGAAAAAGTTATTGTCCGATTAGAAACATACATGGCCAAAATCGTACAAGGTATTCCTACAATTAGTGAGCACGCTGAAGTACAATGGGTAAAACGTCAAAATCTATCACAACTAGATTTCGCTCCTGCAGATATTCCTGCAGTAGATAAACTAGCTATTCAAAAATAATATACTCTGGGCGTGAATTAAATGGAGCATTTAATACGTAAAATTGAAAGTTCATTACATAAGGGATTTATCAATCAAAGCAAGCCTGTTTCAGCACAATTCAAACCAAAACTACTTACAAATAACGCACATGAAAATGTTCTATCTACTTTATTACAAGAACTAAAAACTTGTAAGGCTTTTACTTTTTCAGTTGCTTTTATCACTGAAGGCGGATTAGCTACTTTAAAAACAATGCTCTATGATTTAGATAAAAAAGGAGTTAATGGCCGAATATTAACTTCAACATTCTTAAGCTTTAATCAACCTAAAATGTTTAAAGAGCTTTTAAAACTAAAAAATGTTGAAGTCCGTTTAACTAGTGTTAAAGGATTCCACTCAAAGGGATACATTTTCGAGCATGAAGATTATTATTCACTAATAGTTGGCAGCTCAAACTTAACTGATAGCGCTTTAAAAACAAATTTCGAATGGAATGTGTTTGTAACTTCACTAGAAGAGGGAGAAGTAATTCACCATTTTAAAAATCAGTTTGATGATGCCTGGTTTGAAGGGACTCCATTAACTAACGATTGGATTTCAACTTATGAACAAAATTATATAGCAGCACCTTTCATAAAAAATAATTCTTCAAATATTATTGAAATGGGAACAGAATACCTTACAAACACTTTAGCAGAGAGTCTTTCTATTAAACCTAACAAAATGCAAAATGATGCGCTTCAACAAATTAAAGCATTACGTGCAACCGGTGCAAAAAAAGGACTTATCATTTCTGCTACAGGGACTGGTAAAACATATTTATCTGCTTTCGATGTTCGAAATTTCCAGCCTAAAAAAATGCTCTTCATTGTGCATCGTGAACAAATTCTAAAAAAAGCGATGTCAGATTATCGTAAAATTTTAGGTGGTAACGAAGAAGATTATGGTATTCTATCAGGTAATTTCAAAGATGTGAAAGCACGTTATCTATTTGCAACGATTCAAACCATCTCCTCAGAAGCTCATCTTCAACAATTTGAAAGCAACGAGTTTGATTATGTATTAATTGATGAAGTGCATCGTGCTGGAGCGAAATCTTATCAAAAGATCTTTAATTATTTTGAACCTGAATTTTTACTAGGGATGACAGCTACACCTGAGAGAACTGATAACTTTAATATATATGAACTTTTTGATTACAATATTGCGTATGAAATTCGCCTACAAGCAGCACTTGAAGAAGATATGCTTTGTCCCTTCCATTATTTTGGTGTTACAGAATATGAAAAAGACGGAGTCAGTGTTGATGAAGTTACTGAGCTACAGAAGCTTGTTTCACATGAACGCGTACATCATATTATTGAAAAGATTAACTACTATGGTTTTTCAGGAGATAAAGTTCGCGGCCTAATGTTTTGCAGTTCTAAGGAAGAAGCTCGCCAATTATCAGATACTTTAAATGATCAAGGATTGAAGACATGTGCTTTAACCGGGGATCATTCACAAAATGAACGTGAAGAAGCCATAAAAAAATTGAACTCTGGTGAGATTGAATATATTCTAACTGTCGATATTTTTAACGAAGGTATTGATATTCCTTTCCTAAATCAAATCGTTATGCTACGTCAAACACAATCAAGTATAATCTTTATCCAACAATTAGGACGAGGGTTGCGTAAACATGATTCAAAGGATTATGTTACGATTATCGACTTTATAGGTAACTATAAAAATAACTATCTAATACCTATTGCTCTGTCAGGTGATCGATCAATGAATAAAGATAACGTACGCCGAAGAACTGTAAATACAGATTATATTCAAGGTGTTTCAACGATAAACTTTGAAGAAATTGCGAAGAAACGTATTTTTGAAGCAATAAATAATACAAACTTATCTACTTTAAAAATATTAAAAGAGACTTATAGTGAGCTGAAAAATCGTTTAGGAAAAACTCCTTTAATGCTAGATTTCATACATCAAGAATCCCTTGATCCGGAGGTAATCGTTAATTACTCTGATAACTATTATTCATTTCTAATAAAAATGAAGGAAGATCTTCCTTCATTAACGGATTATGAATTAAAAACTTTATCCATGTTATCAATTGAACTTTTAAACGGAAAAAGAATTCATGAAGTTTTGTTAATTAACACCTTACTAAAAAACGATTCGATTACTAAATCTGAGTTTATTAAGATATTAAAAGATTTCGGTACATATTTTGATGAAGAGACAATTCAATCAGTTGAAAACCTTTTATCTTTAAACTTCTTTGTATCTGTTGCCCGTGAAAAATATGGAAATAAACCAATAATAATATTGGAAAACGATTATTATAAGTTTAATGATCATGTAGTTCAAAGTTTAAGAGATAAAAATTATAAGAGATTCATTGAAGATATAATTGGATGCGCCTTAGAAAAAAATAAACAATTTGATTCGACTCAGCCATTCACTTTATATAAAAAATATTCAAGAAAAGATGTTTGTCGACTTCTAAATTGGGAGAGCAATGAAGAAGGTACTCTGAATGGTGGACATGTAAAATCAAATACATGCCCAATATTTGTTAATTACCATAAAGTAGAAGATGATGCAACAGTACACTATATGGATGAATTTCTATCAAATGAGGTGTTCAAATGGTGTTCAACTAAAAATAGAAAAATAACTGCAAAAGATATCACACCAATTGTTAAATCTTATTTAGAAAATACTACAGTACATTTATTCGTCAAAAAGCATAATGGTGAAGGAAAAGACTTTTATTACTTAGGAAACGTAAAAGTTGATGAGTCTAGCGCCATAAACGATCAATTAATTGATAAAGGCAAAGCATACAATGTCGTTACAATGAACATGATATTGGAGCATCCAGTAGACTACAATATGTATCATTATTTAGTAGAAGAATAATAAAAACTCGAAGCAAATTCTTGCTTCGAGTTTTTTATAAACTAATTTATTTAGTAAATTAGTCAAAATTTGTCCATTTAAAGTACCATCTATTTTCCAATCAAGTTTTAAAAAGGACTATGTTTACTTATCTACAATTAATTTATTAAAATGTGCTATTACTTAAACACATTCTTCTTATGCCACTTAAAATACTTTTTATTTAACTCACTTCGATTTACACGCATTTTGGGATAAATACCATACTTCTCATAATCGCTTTCATTCAGTCTCTCTGATATATGAATTTTACCAGTACCATCAAATGCAATATAGCCTTTATCGTATAGAGCATCATGATTCCAGCATAGTAACAAACCATTGTATGGATCTAACCTTTCTTCATTCGTGCTATCTTTCCAAGGTTTTGAATGGCTCGCACGTAGCATGGCTGGTAAATCAATTCCACATAGAGCACATTGATGATTCCAGAATGGAGCCAAAGCTTCTTTATACTTTTGTTGTCCTTTGCGAATTTTCACTTTCGCTTCCGCTTCTGTTTCTGCAATAATCGGAATTAGACTATTATGCTCTTTACTTACAATTGGCCCGATCGCAAACTCTAGCTGCTCTTGATCTTCCTCATAAATATTTAAATCGCCTATAAGCTCCAAAAATTTAATCGCTAATAGCTCGTTGCAAGGAAATAGATAGCCCTGATTACCATCGCCATTTTCCTGGAAAGCAGAGTACTTTATAGGAAGGAGTGGCTGAATTTCTTCAAAATTTAATTTAATATTTAACGACTTTTCTAATTCTTCATAAATTGTCTCAACAATATAACCATCAACACTATTTTCACTATTATATGGATTAGCCGATTCATTAAAATCTGTTTTAGTAATACTTACAGCTACAATATCTCCTTTCACATAGTGGAAAATACAGTCCCCTGTTTCCACTTCTTTCATCCGTCCCCAAAAATGTGGAGTTTGACCACTCCTATCTACTTGGTGTGACCAAATAATATTATGTTTTTTCTCTTCTTCATACGTTTGTCCTTGCATAACTATATAAAAATTCACGCGAATACACCTCTTACATTATTCTAATACAATCATACCACTAATAATGTTGTAGACTATAAATTGATGCTTTCATCTACATTGTCAATTCTAAAATAATTGTCTCTCCACCATTAGTATTTTTATTATTTTGGAGGACTACTCCAATATCTTCAAGCATATGCCCTTTATTTAAGATAGCCAACTCCGGTTGACCTTTAAAAAACAACTACAATAAGATAAGATTATGAAAGCAATGGGAGAAAGAGCGATTACGAGGGAGTTACAGCATCCGATGAGTGATATGGAGCTGTCCATAAGGGATACATCATGCAAAACAAAGTAAATAAAAAACAAGAATGCTGTTAAATCAACATACTTGTTTTTCAAAATGTGGCGTCAATGAGTCGGAAGCTGACTTATAAGACAGCCATTTTTGTTTAGTATTCGTAGCTACCAATGATTACGTGATTTTAGGGAAATAAATAGATACTTAATTGATATACATATCAAAATCAATATCTGCACCAATTTTTCCCGCAAACTGGATTATTTCTTGTTCAAGATAAACTACTGGTAATTCTTCATCTTCTATTATGATAACTATATCAAATTTTACATTAGCGTTATACAATCTCTATATTTCTATCAATTCATTATC
Source organism: Viridibacillus sp. d25.2 (assembly GCF_055456015.2). Lineage (NCBI taxonomy): Bacteria > Bacillati > Bacillota > Bacilli > Caryophanales > Caryophanaceae > Viridibacillus > Viridibacillus sp. d25.2. Next base: position 2,700,421 of record NZ_CM196652.1, read on the forward strand.
TTTATCTCGGATGAGTTCTAAGAGTTCATTAAGTGGTTCATTTAAATTGATGGTTTCGATCTTTCTATGTAAACTATTATACAATTTTCATAAAAAAATTTGATCATTAAGAGATGTGAAATTCCACAATCATGGCCAATTGTAGAAGTACGCTTATTTATATAATTTTAGCTAGACATTCTTTTATTTAAAATGAACAAGTATGTAATTAGAATTAAATTAACAACTAAGACAATAATACTGCCTTCAATTTTATAGATGCCACCTGAAATTAATGGATTTCCTTGAAACGTACTGTTTAAGAGATTTGGATAATCACTTGGCAAAGAAACACCACCAAATATAATCGCTCCAATTGTATTCCAAATGAAATGAACAATTATTGGTGCTACTATTGTGCCTGTGTATTCTAATAGTAGTGTTACCAGTATACTCATTGAAACAACATTAAGCACTGAGATAATACCTGCTTCAAATGCACCACCGTGCATCGCAGTAAATAAAATAGTAGTTAAAACGGTTGCTACAATTACATTATATTTTTGCTTCCATAATTGATATAGATATCCTCTCATCAACAATTCTTGCAATACAACATTCAATAGTGATGCCAAAATCCAAATCCATATGTAATCAATATCGTTTTGACCTTGAATATTTATTGTCTTTGTAAGTAAAAGGACAGCTATCACACTACCCAACCATAAGACACCTAGTACAACACCAATTAAAGAATTTTTAAAGAATCTTGAAGCTATGGGGATCTTTAATTGCCCCTTTTCTATTACTGAAACAAAAATAATAGAAAATAAAATTACTAAAGCAAGTGGTACGAATTCCCACCATAATCGTAATAATGCCTGACTATTTGTCCGTATATCAGGCGTAAAAGAAATTAAAATTGCCCATCCGGTAAAAAAGATAACTGTTTTTAAAATTGTACTTATTAACTTTTTCATTATTGGTTCCTCTCCAATTACTGTGCATATTATATAGTTCATATATTTAACAAAATGACCATTTCACGGAAAGTCGTTATGCTATTTTTAACATAAAAATCTTCTTTAGACAAACTACATCCAAAGGGGTTAAACGGTGCAACTTTTTTTAAAACAGTATAACTTTATTTAAAACGGTACGACTTCATTTAAAAGCCATAGGTAGGCTCTACTTTCATCCTTATTTTCCGCTTCTCTCTTTTCACTATAAAAACACAGTTTACAAACAGAAACTTCCAGATAAAAGAGAATAAAAAAACCACCCGTAAAGGTAGGTTTAGTATTGTAAGATGGGAAAAACCAGGTATTCTAACGCCTATTAAATTGAGAAACTCCTCATTTTCCCCAAAATAGTATTCTATTAAATCAAAACTCTTATCGTTACCCTTGTCGAATGAATAAGCCAACCTGAATCGCTTTATCTTTACTTTCTCTCATATATGTTTCATTAAAACAGTATAACGGGATACTTAATTCATAATTGCCTATTAATACTGATTCTTTAAAAAAGAAATTTGAGAAATAAAGTTCTCTTAGCGATAGTTTTGCTAAAATCTCTAAATGCTCTTGTGCTTTTATTTCAAATAAACCGTTATGAGGGACAAGGTTATTTTTGATTTTTTTAAAAAGCGCATATTCCTGTTTATCTAACATTTTCTTAAGAAATCTAAATGTTGCCTTCCGCTTACTTGCTAATTCTGGAGAATATATATATACAGGGACTTCCCCATTTTTCTTAAATAGATATCTAAAAAAATCTAAGTACTTTTCTTCTTGATGGAAATAATACTCTTGCGTTTCTCTGTCATTTTTCAAACTAAAAAGTACCATTAAATCATCAAACTCTGCTTCAGTTAACGCTCGATTAAATTGATCAAGATGTCCTGTACAAAATTTTTCATATGCTATTTCTTCATTTTGAATATCTAACCTACCGAATTTACCTATTAATATTTTTTCAGCTTTTGATAACTCTTCAATAAACAAAATTACTTCATTCCACCTTTTTTTAATTCAACTCTTAGTACTTTTCCATCTATGGTAATAGAACTTTTACCTCGTTGTTTAATGCGATTTGACGCAAATCGATATTTGAATGAACTTCTTTGTAATTTAAGTGTTATTTTCTTTTTCTAGATTTGGATTTTCTGATGGTTTAATAACATTCTCACCATCGGACACACTTGTTATGTTAATTGCTAATTCATGCTTATTATACTAGATAGAAGGAATTATTCTTTAAGTTCTTTTTTAATTTCCTCTAGTATCTTTCTTAATTTCTCTCTTGTTTCTGGATTAGTTGGATCTAAAATGCATTCTTCTGGAATATTCGAATGATCTCCATTATAATCGATTTCTTTATCTAATTTAAATAAATCTAATTCAGTAATGCTTTCATCTTCTAACTCACCAAATGCAGCTACAATTCGTATTTCATCATTTCCTTCATCAATAAACGTTAATTTAGAATTATAAGTACCTAACTCTTCTTGATCTGCTAAGTGGTGACAAACTATTTCTAAAATATCATCTGCATTTAATTTGAAATAATGATGCTTTTTATAGTTTTTTTTATCTTTCATTTTAATATTTACCACCTTAAGTATTTTATCAATTATGCCTCGGCATAATTGCGTCCGGAATCGGCTTTGTGCTTGCACAAAGAACTCCTTTCCGATTCCGTGACATTCGCCGGAGGCTTTAACTTCTTTGAGCAGGTGTTTAGACACCCGCTCAAAGAAGTTAAAAAAAGCTACAAACTACCATCCTTTTCCCCAATATCCCAGCCTTTAAAGCAACTCTTTTTATTGTAGGTTTCCAATTTAAACATTGGTTTAACGAATACATCAAGAAGAATATAACACAAGAAGATTTCAGTGGGACTTAAAGAAAATGACCCCGGAACAAATCCCGAAGTCATTTAATCGCAACCTACTGTGGGTTTTTCTTTTCAAGAAAGTTCAGACACTTCCTCTTTTTCTTCTTTTACATATTTACGGATTTCAAAATAATACATGAGGTTTTGTATAATAGCGATCAATAAAATGATTACAATATACCAAAAACGATTCATTGGAATGAAGAACAGCGCGGCAGCTAACGGTAATGCAAAAGAAATGAAAGTATACACCTTTTGCGTTGCACGCTGCGTTACAGTACGCATCATTTCATCCTCTTCTAAGTACTCATTCGGTTTGATTCTGAACATAGATACTTTATGCTGTGGATTTAATTTGTTATGTTGCTTAATTTTATATGCATAAGAAGGCAAATAAATTAGTAAGAGCATTGTAGCGGCAATTAGCAACAAAACATTCTGGCTTGTTATATAAAATTCAAACGCTCCGTCTTTCCCTTTGATCCACTCAGTAGTGAAAGAATGTGTAACGCCATATGCCGCGATAGCTACAATAATAATTGCGCCAATATTCCATAACGGATACTGCACACGTAAATCCTTTTTCATTCCTCTTCTCCCCCTTCTAACCAAAAAAGTTCATCTACTTTGATTTGTAACTCTGTTGCAAGCTTTAGAGCTAATGTGATAGACGGTGAGAACTCCCCTTTTTCTATAAACCCAATCGTTTGCCGCGTCACACCTACGCGTTTTCCTAATTCAGATTGCGAAAAGCTATATCTTGCTCGAAGCTCCCTCACCCGATTATGGAGCATTTCATCACCTTCTTTAAGTTAAGTAATCTAAACATAATGTAACGTAAACTTAACATTATGTCAATGATTTATAACATTTTATTTAAAAGGCGATACAAGCCTTTAACTTGAAGAAAAAAAGCCCACTGCATCAAAATATGCAGTGGGATTTTTCCGTATTAGTGAGGTAAGAATAGTAATTGGAATGCAAATAGGATTGCGAAAACATAAAGTATTGGATGTACTTCTTTCGCTTCACCTTTAACAATTTTCAAAATTGGATAAGTGATAAATCCAAAAGCAATACCAGTTGAAATACTTGAAGTAAGCGGCATGATTAGAATGATTAAGAAAGCAGGGAACGCTTCTTCAAATTTACTCCATTCAATTTCTTTTACAGAACCAATCATTAATGTACCAACAATAATTAGGGTTGGAGATGTAATCGCCGCTACACCAGATACAGCACCAACTAATGGCCCAAAGAACGAAGCAACGATGAAGAGAACAGCAACAGTTAAGCTAGTTAAACCTGTACGGCCACCAGCAGCAACACCAGCTGAAGACTCAACAAATGCTGTTGTTGGACTTGTCCCAAACATAGAACCAAAAGTTGTAGCAAGTGAGTCACCTAACAATGCCTTACGTGCACGAGGTAATTTATCACCCTTCATCAAACCTGCTTGTTTAGCTACACCAACCATTGTACCTGTCGTATCAAAAAGTGTAACTAAAATAAATGAGAATACAACTCCATATAATCCATAAGAAATAACCTGTCCAATTGCTTCAATTGGATTCCAAATTAAAATACCTTCTGGTAAATGAGGAAGAGCTACTACCTTATCAATATGTAATTGATTTGTTAAAGCTGCTGCAATACCAGTGACAATCATACCGATAAATAATGCACCTTTGATATTACGTACCATTAAAATAACAGTAATGAATAAACCAAATAACGTTAAGAGTACACCAGGAGAAGTCAAATCACCGAGCATTACTAGGTTACTATCACTTGCAACGACTACTTTAGCCATACGTAAGCCAAGGAATGCGATAAATAAACCAATACCTGCAGTAATTGCACGCTTTAAATTTTCGGGAATCGTCATTATTAGTTTTTCTCGTAATGGCGTTAAAGATAAAAGAATGAAAATTATCCCTGCCACGAAAACGGCAGCAAAGGCTGTTAAATAATCGATATTACCGCCAGGGGTTAATACGACTGATGTGAAGTATGCATTCAATCCCATACCAGGTGCAATTGCGATTGGATAATTTGCACAAAGCGCCATCCATAATGTACCAATTACAGCGGAAATAATAGTTGCCATAAACACTTGATCAAGCGGCACACCTGCAGCCGATAATATAATCGGGTTGACAATAACGATATATATCATAGTGAGGAATGTAGTCATTCCAGCAATAAGTTCAGTCTTAACATTTGTACCATGTTCCTTCAAATGAAACATTTTAATAGCCTCTTTCTTAAACACGAACAATTTTAACAACATTTAATATAATATTCGCTTATAAAACGAAATGCAATCCTTTTCCTCAAAGTCATTATACTCAAAATTATTTGATTACTTTCGTAAAAATATACTATCCATCATGAAATGGCAAACAGGCGCCCTAGAAACATCCGTTCAGTTTTGCTTAACGTTGAAAAATTAACTGGAGATGGTGAACAATTAACTGCATCGACTATTTCACCCACACTTAATCCAGTTCCTAAAATCAATGAATTGATTGCTAAATCTCTTATACAGCAACATTTGAACAGAACAATGGTATTAATCCTCACAAGCCTATTCACAGTTTTACAGTGGACTGCATTCGCAATGGTGGCGACATTCCCCTTCTTCGTAATCAACTCGGTCATAATGATGTTAAAACGACTTCTTTTTATACAAATATGTCCAATACAGATAGTCAAAAAATATTGACTAATATGGAACAACGACATAAAAAACATTAATGTATAGTTTTATTACTTAAATTAAAAAACCATTTTGATAAATGACTTATCAAAATGGTTTATTTCTATGCTTCTAATGGAATTTTTAAAACTATCTAAGAAAATAGTTATACATTTTGAGTAAAATCTATATTTTCCTATTGTGGATAATCAACCTTAGTAAATGCCTGCCTTTCCTTCCTATTTAGGATTTTACTCCAATAAGTAAAGGATCGTAATAACAATTCAACTGGTCCCAGATTTTAAGGGCTATATGAGCCTGCTTTGAATCTCGCATCTACTGGCCGAAAAAAATGCTGTCTCAGTAGCCTTGTTTCATTAACCTGCTACGTTAGTTGATGAAGTAAAAGATGGGATATCTGCGGAATCCCATCTTTCAAGTAAAGCACCCTTTAATGGAGTTATGTAGGATCATCTATCAGCTCGACTAGTAAAAGAAAAGATGTTTTTCAGGGATTAAAAAATTTACGATAAAATAAATCTCAAGCTATACTGGCTTAAATAAAAACAAAAAGGCTGTTCAATCGGAGAACGTTTTGAACAGCACTCTCCTTATTCCCTAAGCCATTTCAGTTTTACATCATCCTCTAAACAACCGAGTTGATCGAAATGGCTTGCTATAATGGCAAAATACATATTTTCATCTGCGCTTACATCGACTTTACGTAGCGCATCATTAACGATATATGCGGCATCCTTTCCTAGTGCAAAAATTGTGTTGAAGGCACGTACTCGTATATTTTGGTCTAAATCAAACATAGCAAATAACAACTCATCAGTCGGAATAGGCTCACTAAAATGAGCATATGGATCTTCATAAGTAGCACAATAAATTCGCTCTCTTGCCTCTTCAAAGGTATCACCTAGTAATACCCCTCCAGCAAAAATCCCATTATCCGATTGCGAAAGATTAGCCAAATCAATCTCTACAAAGTGCATATCTTTTACAATATAGTATTTGTCATCTAGGTTTAGCGCAATAACATAATCATCCCACGTAGCGACTTCTCCCGGTTCAATATAAACTGCAGGACGATACAGGTATTTTGCTGTCACATCTTTGAAGAAAATCGTCCATTCAGCATAAGGGCTACCAAAACTAGATAAAACTCGTAATGCAAATCTACCTTCTATCTTTATTAGTTCGTCATACACGTAATAGCCTTCAAGATTACCTTCTGTTTGTGCATCATGAAAAACTAACTGCACAATTGACTCGACTGTAAACCCGCCACTCATATCTAATAGAAGCATAAAATTATTTCCTTGTTGCTCAGCATTTAAAATTTTACCATCATGAAGTGATTGTGAAAAAACGGTTTGTGCAGACGGATTAAAGCGTTCGACAATTGCTTCACGCTTTTCATAAACAGCATTACTCTTAGTTGTGAACTTCTCAATTGTCACGTTGCACCATTCTTCAAACTCTTCCATTAAAGTATCATTTCTAAATAAAGTTCGTTCAATAATTCCCAACTGAAACTTTTGTGGTAAGACATCTATATACTCGGCTAAATGCTCATATAAATGATCTTCAAATTCAGCATCGAACTCTTCCTCAAATGGATATGTATGTGCTGCGTTGATTACTTCCTGTCGCTCACGTGTTAAGAAAAACATCATTCCACTCCTTTTAGTTGTATAGCGAAAAATAATGAATAAATATTATAATAGATACTTCCGTTTATTCTTCTAGACTCTAAGGGACTTGAGCTTCAGAATACCTTTAAGTAGTTGATTACTTTATACTTAATTGATGGCGTTGCAAAACTAAAAGGATAGTTCCTATTGTCTTCATTTCGCAAACCTCATCCCTTTATTTCTAAATATATCATTTTTTTAATTGCTATTTCTTATTGAACTAAACGGTCTAAATAATTTCATAATCTGGCCCATTTGTGGTAAAAGAAAAAATTTGAACATATAAGTTAATAGCTCTTCAGAAACTTCGTGAGACTCAGCGATTCTGGAATCACCATATCTGATAATTCAACTATTATATTTATTTTGAAATTCAGTTTAGTCTGTATATACAGTTGATAGCAGAAATTTAAAAATATGGATAATAAGACTATTCATTTATGTAAACAATTATATTATAAATACACAATTTGTAATATAAAGGAATTGGGAGGTAATGAGATGCTATTAAAAAACAAATATTTTAGGCTGTTTATCTTTTCATTTATAGCAATTATAGCAATTGCTATATACAATATTTCATTTCTTAATAGAGTCTTAGAGATTATTTTTGCAGCTTTTCTAATTACCATAATTTCTGATCTTGCTTTTCAAAATAAAAAAATCCGCGACTTTTCATTATTACAGAAAATTTCCCTTGTTGTAATGGCTGTAGGCATATTTATATCAGTTTTCATATTTACCTCCGTGACATAACACCAAAACAAAAACTTCTTTTTGGGGGATTATCATAGTAATCCCTTTTTATTTTACAGACCATCAAGGGGCGAGAAGCGTTTTTAAGATGTATGAGGTGTTTTATATCGTCAAATAATTTAAAAGGCGTGAGTGGCCAATTGCTCTAACAAAGTATCTTGTGCATACGTATCATTATCCCCATACAATGATGCATTACTTGCCGAGGTGCCTTGGAGACCAGAGGAATGATTCAGTAGCATGCGTGGTGTAATCTGTTTGTAACGGTGGTCTTTCATCTTAAAATCAGGTATATATTTCACAATCGGCAAATCTAAATCTACTTTTCCCTCGTCTAGCCGCTGTAAGTACCACTTTGCTCGTTGAACCTATGCCATACATTGTTTTCGAAGTAAGTAGTATAGTATCGGTCTTGTTGTTTTTGCTAGCATACCCTGAGATGACAATCTCTCCATCATCGATAAGCGCATATTGTAAACTTGTAGTGTGGTAAGTTTCTGTTAGCAGCTTGGCTTTCTTAACATCTATTTTCTTACTCACATCAAAAGTAAGATTACTGCTGTTTTTGGTGGTCGTTGTGGCCATTGTAGACACTGGAGCTAGCATCATTTACACGATGATAAAAGCGATTATTGGAGTTCGTTTCCTACCTGTTCTTGTGCCCATCCTCATTTTCATTACCTCTCTTATTTTCACTCTCATCTTCTTCTGCCCTCACCTTTTTTCACCGAAGATGTACTCCCTGTGATGACAATATGAACGGAGTATGAACAAGCAAAAAAAATGCTACTACGTCACATACAAGGTAGCTTGCACATGAGCCGTAGCAAGGAGATAGCGTTTCGAAAATCCGAATTGGACATTTACAAAAAGAATACCTATTACATTAAACAAATGATCCCACTGGATTAGTTTCCAGTGGGATTTTATCATTATTAAATGCTAGATACTCGTTCGATTATTTATCAAGTACCGCAATAAGTGCGGTATGGCGTTGTTGACACTGGCAGTGTGGAGAATTCAACTTGCTCGGTAGAGTATGCATAAGGGTTTGAAAGGACACCCAAAAGCCGTTTCATCACATTGTAGTCGCCTTTGTTCACTGCTGCTTCTAGTGCAGCTTCTACCCTATGGTTTCGTGGGATTATCGCCGGATTACTGTCCCGCATCAACTGATTCGAGGATGCTAGCGATTCCTGTTGTCTGCTAAGCCTAGCTTGCCAGAGCTCATACCATTGAGCGAACTCTTGAGTCCCATATAGGCTAGTTTCCTCCAACATATCTAAAGTTAATGCACGAAAAGTATTGGTATAATCCGCACTGTACTTTTCCATCATACTTAGGAGTCCATTAATAAGAGCTTCATCTTCGGTCTCTTCGTTAAATATCCCGAGTTTGGCTCTCATTCCTTCGAGCCATTTGGATTGGTACAACTCATTAAAACTTGATAGCTGATCTTGTGCCAGTTCGATAGCCTGTTCCAGATTATCATGCAGCAGAGGCAATAAGGATTCAGCAAATCGCGCAAGATTCCAACCAGCAAGAAACGGCTGATTGCCATAGGAATAGCGCCCTTGAGTATCAATGGAACTGAATACTGTTTCTGGATCATAGACATCCATAAAAGCACAAGGACCATAATCGATGGTTTCTCCACTAATGGTCATATTATCTGTGTTCATCACACCATGAATAAATCCAACAAGTTGCCATTTGGCAATAAGCTCAGCTTGACGTGTAATCACTTCCTGAAGGAAAGTAAGATATCGACTTTTATCCATTCCAATATTAGGGAAATGACGCTCAATAGTATAGTCAGCCAAAATTCTGAGTTCCTCTAAAGAGCCCCATTTTGCAATGTATTGAAAGGTACCGACACGTATATGACTAGTAGCTACACGAGTCATAACTGCACCCGGTAGTTCAGTTTCACGGATAACTGACTCACCTGTTGTCACTACTGCAAGACTACGGGTAGTAGGAATCCCAAGCGCGTGCATGGCTTCGCTGATGATATATTCGCGTAGCATTGGTCCAAGTGTTGCTCGACCATCACCCCCACGAGAGTATGGCGTTCTACCTGATCCCTTGAGCTGAATATCAGTTCTCTCACCATTTGGTAGGATGTGTTCACCTAACAGCACTGCTCGTCCGTCTCCCAACATATTAAAATGACCGAACTGATGCCCCGCATAAGCTTGAGCAAGAGGCGAAGCACCTTCGGGAATCTGATTTCCAGCAAGCATTTCTATGCCTTCTTCTTTTTGTAACCCCTGAAAGTTTAAACCTAAGGATGTTGCCAACTCACTATTGAAAATAATCAACTCTGGCGAACTTACAGGAGTTGGGTTGGTGCGGGAAAAAAATGAGTTCGGTAGCTGGCTATAACTGTTGTCAAAGTTCCAACCTGTTTTATTATTTTTTATCATGGTTTCTCCTTTTTTGTCTTTTTATAATCGCTTTTACTTATATGAAGCAATCATAAACATTTTATATAACTTTTAGTTATCTTCATTCTGTATTACGCAATACTTTTCCTTTTTAATGTTTACTGCTACCTATTTATTATACCGTTTCCAGTTCCTTATTTTGTTTATTTTCGGAATTAGTCACTTGAATGTCCATCACAAATTTTTTTAGCATTAACCTTAATATTGAAATTCTTCATTTGAAATAAGAAAAACTTCCAACTTAGTTTAGCAAACAAAGATCAATAGATACTCAGTTCTGAGTATTATTTTCTGTGATAAAAAGACGTTTCAATACCATATTAAGAAGGAACCAGAAAGAAGGTGTATTCTGAAGAGTTAGTGAGCTTGATAAATTAGTTACTGAAAATAAATAAAAAATAGGAGGTCTTTATTTGGAATATCAACGTGCACAAGAAATTGTTGCTTCACCATCGGAATTCGAAGTGAGCTATAACGGTGTTTCTGTATGGATTGATAAGCTACATGATGATGGAAAATTAGCAACCGTCCATTTAAGACATTCATTAGAAGAAAGATCCGAAGTAGATATCTCAAAATTAAAAGAAGAATATCCAGTATAATAACAAAATGATCCCATTGGATTAGTATCCAATGGGATTTCCTAGTTACATAATTAACTATAGATTGTGAAACTAAAAAATTTATGATATTCACCATCTTATTTCAGAAGAATTTTTCTATTTCCGCTTCATCTTTAATTCAATTATTTCTTCTTGACTTCCCCATTTAACAGTGACTGGAATTGCCTCATCATCACGAATAAGCGAACCTTCTAAACATCATTTAATGTATCACAACCCTACGCTTGAACTTTCCTACATATAAACTCCACAGTTCTGCAGTTAGTTTTGCATCCCCTAATGCGTGATGACGTTCCACTACTGAAATACCGTTTTTATCACATAAAACCTCTAGTTTCACATTGTTTGATTTTAGCATTGTACTCTTTGGACACTTCCTTTTCCCCCTTTAAATTGAAGAAACTGTACTAAAACTTGAGAAATTAGGTGCTTCTTTTATTTGATCGTTTGTGATGCCAGTAAATTGAATAATTTCCTGGGGAATGTTTTGATCAATATACAAGTGAGTAGAACGCCCGTTCTATTTGGATAGTTTCTCCACATATTTAAATTGCAACAATTGAGAGTATTCCGCCTCCCTTTTCAGGTAAAAAGCCTGTTGTTTCAATATCAAAAACAACTACATTTAATTCATGCAAAGGTATAATTAGTGCTTTTTCTTTATTTCTTTCTGCGAATGTCTAAGATAAGCCATTTGCTGTGAATTTTGTATATCATTTAAGCTGCCAATAATTCGTTTCCCGAAGTTTTTCTATATTTAAGTCCTATGTATCCATATAAGCATTCCACTCGAAATAAAGCCAGACGGTATTTTAGTTGCCGAATGCTCTAAAAACCCTCTATAGATTTCTTAGTTGAGAGATGATTTTTCATTGGATATTTATGTTAATATCATAATAAAGGTTGGGGACGAAGCTGAATAGAGAGATATGGAGGGGAATATGGCGAAAAAACAGCATTCAAACAAATGGTTTATTTTATTAGATTTGATTTTTTATGCAGCATCACCATATATTATATGGAATTTTGGTAGGGAACCTTTTGGTGATTACGTAGCAATGCTGGTTTCAACTATTCCGGGAATTGTTTATACCCTTTACCTTTTTATTTTAGATAAGCAGTTTAACATAACAGGTTTATTTATTTTAGGCTCATTAGTACTAGGCACGACGGTGGATCTCCTATCAGGGTCAGCAGAGCAAATGATTTGGAATGGTGTATATATAAATCTTTTTTATTCATTTCTTTATTTTGTTGCACTAGTGATTAAGCATCCTTTTTCTTTATACTTTGCTGTTGATTTTGTATATTTACAAGGTTATGAACGAAAGGACAGTAGAGCATTATATTATCAAAAAGGAATCTTTAATTGGTTTCAATTTATTGAAGTTATCTTTATTATCAGAGGACTTTTTATGGCAGGTTTAACCGTATTCCTGCTTAAAAATTATGGGATTGATGGCTATGGTGAAATGTTGATATATAAGCAAATCTCAGGTTATTATACCTAATTCCAATTGCCTAGTCTACCAATGTTCGTTAAATCTGTCTTTTGCGAACAATGGATTGTTTTGAACTTAGCACTCTTTTGCTTATCTAGTAAATGTGCAATAGATGTAAATTTCATTCTCGGATCAGATTTTGCTAATTCTGCTATCCTTAATAGTTTTGTTTCCATTTATTATCCCTACCTCTGCGTGTAGTAAATGTATCCCTAGTAAGGGTGGTAACTTGGTAGCAGCCTTTCCTCCATCGGCATTACCCAACTTCATTGGTACTACACTGCTATCCGACTCCCTACAACAGCATTTGGTTTCCTTGCTTATTATCGCTTGTACACCATACGTATCATATCAATGTGTGACGTGCCTAGGTCTCTGACTCCAGAGAGGTTCTACCCTTCTTGCCTTTAACGATGGATAAAATATAGCTTTCTGCTGGGCTTAAAGTATCAGCCCTCTCAATTTACTAACATTATGGAGCTCACCCCCTTCAAACATTCGGCTTTTCGACCCGCCACCTAACTGTATACGCTTAAAGGCTAATGTTACCAGTAGTCCTCCAAGACTCGTTACGAGTGAATGGCTAGTTCTTTCTCGACGGGAATCCCACCCGCTATATTATACGACCTAGGCTCGGCCGCACAACGTTAGTAATAGGTAAGCATTTGAAGTTATCTCCAGCTTTTCCCCTACTCCACACGGAACGTGCCAGTTTCCAAGCATACCGCGTTCCATCTAGCGATGGTATTATTAATTATAAGTTTCAAGTTACTCTTGTTGATTTGGGTTATTTGATTATTTCTAGCTCACATTTTTCTCGATATTTATTGATTTTTTCTAACATCGATTCAGTGATGCCCAAAGTTTTTATGAGTGTATTCGCCTTAATTTTGTCGGTCATATGGATTAATTCATGTATCTCTCTTTGGAGAATACGTAGATTATTGAATTTGTCGCTTCCACCAAGATACTTAGGTATATAATGGTGACAGTAGACATTTTGTGCTTGTAGGAACATGCCAGTTATTTCACATTTTCCTTTTTTCATACTGTATCTACTAATCCGATTATCCATATATTCGACACTCCGTGTCGATATTTTTGATTCCATTAACAATACTATTTCCTGTCTTATATCTTTACTCAACCGTGTGGATATTTGCACTCGACCTTCTTCGGTAAATGGGGTTATACTTTGAGTAAAGCCAATCACATTTTTAGTTTTGATGATTCCGAGAGGAAAGAGGTATATCCCGGCGATTTTATAAGTTTTAGAGCCTAAGCCATAGAACTTTTTATACACAGGTGGAGGATTGTTAGGATGTTCATATTTACCAACGGGTTTAAGACGATTGTACATAGATGCACCTATTTCATAGGCAAGTCGTGAGAACGCTAAGTTGACGTGAGTAGCTCTGCTAAAATAATTGTGTAACCCTAAGACAAAACTATTAAAGCGCATAGCATTTTGAGTAGTTGGCGATGTTCGGAGTATTTCTATTCGTTTCTTTGCATCCGCCTTAATTTTCTGCATCTTTTCAGCTTTGACAAACGTATGTGCAACTCGCTTTATTCCTTTACGATTGGCACGTATTGTGAAACCAAGAAACGCAGACTCATTCTTGCGCAGATTAATAATCTTCGATTTTTCTGGTGAAATATCAAGTTTTAAACGTTCTTTTAAAAATAATTTAACTGCATGATACCACTTTTCGGCAGTTTTCCAGTCTCGACAGATGATTTTAAAGTCATCAGCATACCTAACTATGTAGCCTTCTTTTAAGTGAGTTCGATTCTTTGCAAGAAGTTGACCTCTAGTTTTAAGTGATTTATGGAGGGGAAATAGTTCCCATTGGTCCGCAATCCACTGGTCCAATTCATTTAGTACAATATTAGACAATAACGGTGAAAGTAGGCCACCTTGTGGAGAACCCTTTGTCGGAATACCTTCTCCATCCACTTCAGCCTTTAGCATTTTGGATATACAGGCAAGGACCTGTCTATCCCGAATACCTAAATTCCATAACTGCTTAATAAGCAAGGTATGATTGATATTATCAAAGAACCCTTTTATATCCACATCTACAACGTAGTGGAGTTTCGACCGATTAACTAGAAATTGAATTCTTGCCATCGCATGATGAGTAGACCGTAAAGGTCTAAACCCATAGCTATGATTATAGAAATGAGCCTCTGCAATAGGCTCTAACACTTGTTTAAAGCACAGTTGTATGATTCTATCCAGAATGCATGGAATACCTAATGGTCGCATCTTGCCATTATCTTTTTCGATTAGTTTACGTCTGACTTTCTTTGGACGATAATTTTTCAGCTTACTTTGTATTTCTTCTACTAAATCGTTCTCTGATCGTTTCTCTATGTCTACAATAGTTTTACCATCTGTTCCAGGGGTCTTCGACCCTTTATTTGACTTGATTGTTCGATACGCTAATAAAATATTGTTCCTCGACGTGATGATGTCGTATAGCAGATGGAATGATTCTTTATTTTTGGCTCGTTGATGTAAGTCTGTAAAGGTGTCTGTCATCCCGTAATAATCCCAATATCGTAGAGCTTGCACTGTGGCATCATTCCTCTTTGAAGTGATGTTCCCACGTTCTTACCCGACCGGTGCAATGCACAGTTGAAAAATAATTATTACTTATCGCTAGACTTGGGGCTGTTCCTCCAACTCCATTACAGAGGTCTCACTGGTCGTACCCCTACCCTCATAAGGACAAATGCATTTCGCCATATCGCTTATAGCAACCGTTTCGGGTGACAGCCCTTGAGACAACGTTCCTTATTTTCCAAGTCCCTTATAACCTAGCTATATTTCTTCTAAACTTAGGTGCTTCCTGTAAGCCTGTGAGCTGGATACCGCCATTGTTCGGTATAACGTGTTTCATAGAAGCAATTTTTACTCCACGTCACTCACTCCATCGTTGGATGGTACACAAGTTTCCTTATGCTCTAACTTTAGACCCGTACATCCGGAAGTTCGTCTGTTCTTTTCCACAAGAAAATTCTCACCATATTTAGTTTTTCAGCCATCCGGCATATCCATTGGCATACCTTTTCCGTGAGGAGTGGCTTCAGCCTTTGTTCTGCCGACTTCACCTGAGCTTCAGACCCCATAATCTGTCCCTTATGACGCATGCAGGAATCTTAATGGGATAGTTTCAAAATACATGGTTTTATCATTTCTATCCTCAGTTATAAAGTTAGGATTCCCCAAGGAATCCTTTGTTTTTTCACACATTAGTGCTTATAACAAAACTTGTCGCGCTGCTTCGTTAGTTAAAGTACTTTTCTTCACAATCTTTCTAGTGATATTAACAAAAACATTCAAAAAGATCTTACCTCTAGAAATCTATAGCGGTGAGATGATTTAAATCAAACTACCCCCTTACTCTTTTGTTTTCGTTTTCCTGTAATTGGTCTCTTCCTTTATCAACAACATATGCCGAATGACTTCCTCGTAATTTAAAGCTTACTTTCATTTTCGTCAACCTCCGTATTTTTTTCAAAACATTGTGATTAGAATTTCCAAAGCCGTTTAATAGGTTTTATAAAATTTATAATATAGTTACTCATGCTGGTTAAAAATAATATTCTTGGGAAATAATGAAATGAGGAGGTTTAAAAAGATGAACAAAGTTATTCAACCAACACATATATATTGTTTATTATTCTTATCCTTCAGTTTTTTAGCACAATTCATTTTAATTCCCACAATGTTTTCTGAAGTCGAACGTGAATCATGGATTAGTGTATTAGTAAGTTTAATACCAACATGTCTTTTAGCCATACTTATTTCAAGAATTACTGCCTCATTAAATAATTTTTCTTTCCCTTATTTTATATCTAATTATTATAATAAATCTCTTTATTTGATCATACTTACTTCATATATTGTATATCTGCTTTCGTCAACTTTTATAACACTTAAATTCACCATGATTTGGGTCGATGAAAATTTTGTCTCAGAATATCCTTACTTCATAACAGTTATCTTATTTATAATTTTGTGCTTTTACGGCTCACTAAAAGGTATCAAAACCATTGCCATTCAGTCTTTGATTATTGGTGCCCTATTCGTTGTATTATTTGTACTACTGAATTTAGGGAATTCGATTAGTAATGAATATGAGCTTATTTTACCAATAAAAATAAGTGGTATTACTTCAATTCTATGGGGAATATTATACATATGTATTGGTATTTTAGAGTTTGGATTTATTTTAATTATTTTAAATGGCTATCTAAAAGAAAGGCTAAAAACTAAAGGGATTATAGCTTTATCTACAATATTGGTTGTATTAGTTTTAATAACAATTGTGACTACTATATCAGAATTCGGTATTTATATAACGAAAAAAATGACATTTCCCATTAATGAACAATGGAGAGTTTTGTCATTTGGTAAATATTTCACAAGAATGGATTCCTTATCAATTTTCCAAATTTTATCTATGTCGTTTATTCGTGTTAGTTTATTTATGTATATAATATCTTCATTTTTTAAAAATCGAAATTTTATTTTATTCATTTTATATTTAAGTTTAACTATAGGATTACTAATTCCTTGGTCAGTTTCTAATTTTTTATCATTCTTAAATAGGGTTTACCTTCCCTCTATTTTTGTGTTCTTACTCATTTTCATTATTGTTACCTATGTACTATTAAAAGTTAAAGGGGGACAAAAAATTGACCGGAAATAGTAATAATAAAGATATTCTTTGCAAGGAATTAAGTGAACAATCAGATATAACAATTAGCAATAAATTTTATATTTATAATCAATACAAACAAGAAGTAATTTTTATATATTGCGCTAGCTTAATTGATAGTATTCTTTACTTTAATTCTTTATTACCAAACATTAGACATCTTGCTGAAAAAGGGCATTTGAGTGACGTGAAAATAATAAATCGATATTTAGAAGTTAGAGAAATAAATGACTTCATTACAAAATTAGGTGAAATAAACAGGGGTATTTTTACAGGTTTGTTATATTTTTATCATGTTCAATCTGATAAATTATATTCAATCAATATAGCTAAACTCCCTGAACGATCCATTGAAGAATCAAATATGGAAGTTTCATTAAGGGGACCACGAGATGGATTTGTTGAAAATATAGATACTAATCTTTCTTTGATACGAATGAGATTAAAAAGTAATAATTTATTAAGTAAAGAATACTCTCTTGGAAATACAAGTAAAACAAAAGTTCTACTACTTTACATTGACAATATTATCAAACAAGACGTTTTAATTAATGTTCAAAAAAAATTAAATAATATAAAAGTAGATAATATTGCAAGTAGTTACCATATCGAAGAATTACTTTACGATAAGACATATACCCTCTTCCCTCTCCTTGATTATACTGGCAGACCAGATTTTGTAGTAAATTCACTCAATAAAGGTCGTTTTGCAATACTGGTAGATGGAAACCCAAGCTGTTTAATTGGCCCAGTGAATTTACTACTTACTTTGAAAGCTCCAGAAGACGATCAAACAAGTTTCTTATCTGTGAGTTTTTCCCGTATGTTAAGAGTGACATCTTTATTGACAAGTATTTTTTTACCTGGTTTATGGATTGCACTAACTGTCCATCAGCTTAACCAATTGCCTTTTCCCTTATTAGTATCGATATCTGCATCTAAAATTGGTTTACCAGTATCTTCTGCGTTTGAGATTCTGATCATGCTCATCTTTTTTGACCTCTTTCGAGAAGCTGGAGTACGTTTACCAAAAGCTGTCGGTCAAACTGTTGCTGTCTTAGGAGGATTAATAGTTGGTGATGCTGCAATTAGAGCAGGTTTTACGTCACCATCAACATTAGTAATTGGAGCCCTTACTGTCATTTCTAGTTACACATTAATTAATCAAAATATATTAGGGAATGTATTTTTATTAAGAGTTGCTGTGTTAATTACCGCTACCTTTTTTGGGATGTATGGATTTGTATTAAGTGTTCTATTCTTTTTAACCTATATCTCCTCATTAGAAAGTTTTGGACATCCTTACCTTTCCACTTTGTATAAAGTAAACGTTCCAAATCTTATTAAAGGTTTCTTAAAAATGCCATTCAAAATAACAAATAGAGATTGATTGTATGTCCAATTTTTTCAGAAGGCAGGAGTTAGCGTATGTCCAATTTCTTTATTTTCATGTTGAAAGCAACCCTTTTTTTACAATTAATATTTTTATTAGGGGGTTGTTTAGGTACAAAAGAAATTCAAAGTGAAATTTATATAACTGCTATTGGGATAGATTATTCTAATAATAAATATAATTTATACTTCCAAGCAATAGGCTTTAACAATGTTGCGGGCTCAGATCCAGGAATTGCATCTGAACCCACACCAATTGTTAATGGACATGGAGAAGGTGAAACTATCCAGGAAGCTATAGATGATATTGAAAAACATTCTGTTAATCCTTTATATTATGGGCATATACAAAACATCTTTATTTCCAAAAATATTTTGGATGGGCATTTGCAGAATGTTTTAGATTTTTTAAGTAGGAACTATTATTTTCGTTACAATACTTTGGTTTATGGATATGAGGATAATATTAAAGAAATAATGAATGTACATGGTTTTTTTCACAAACCCCCTACATTAACATTTCCTTATGATCCAAAAGAACAATTATTCTTTAATTCATTTATCTCAACTAGAACTGTACAAGACATTATTAAAAGATTTTACGAGCCAGTTGGATCTATAATGGTTCCTACAATAGAGATTAGAGATGATTATTGGATGGAAAATAATCATACAAAAAAAATATTATCTATTAATGGGGCATACTTCCTTTCCAATCAAAAATTGAAAGGATGGATAAAAGAGGAGGAACTTTCCGGACTAGATTGGTTTAATAAAGACTTTAATAACATGAAGCTATCAATTAAAGATAAATCGGTATCTTTGTTTATTGATAATATAGATTATCGTATAAAAGTATCAGGAGAAATAATTCCTAAATACATTATAAATTTAGAAATAGAGGCATCAATCAGAGAAAATCAAAAGAATCTTGAAAATGAAATAATTGAGAATGAAGTGAAAGATATTATTTTAACACAGTTTCAAAAGACATTTACGAGAGGATTAGAAATCAATGCTGATATCTTCAATTTTTCAGAGAGAGCTTATCGTTTTAAATCTCGAACTTGGACTGAGGAAGAATTAAATACTATCACTAAAGATTCTATTGATAAAATCAATATAAATATTTTTATAAAAGACAATGGTGCTAAAAAATCATAATACTCAGGGGTTTATATTTTTTCTGAAAAGTAAAGTAACCCATACAATAAAGTATTTTACAGTTATTTATGGCCTTTAGGCAAAAGTCTTAGCCCCTTCTATAATTGTCCTTATTTTTGTATTGTATAAATCCAGATGACTATCCTCCTTATTGAACTAACCTGCTCGTTAGTTCAATAAGAAAAAGGCTTCACTCTTTCGTGAAGTAAAGCACTCCGTTAGTTTAAGTGTACTGTTTCACAAACTTTCATAACGAATAATTTCTGTTCTTTTTACTATTTTATAGGTCTTTCAAAAATCAATTCATAGTATGACCCTACTCCAACTCCTGAAGTTGCAAAGTCAGGAGAGAAAATTTGAACAAAACGCCAGCCTTGATTTGCGTGATTTTTAATTACTTCTCGATAGTCTTCATGAGGTTTGCCAGATAATTTTTTAAACTCTATTTTTATAAACTTGTATTCATACATCTATTTCTCTCCCTTTTGATTATGCGTCGTAAATAGAATAAGGATGTGTTTAATTTAACTATTTTTACGATTTGAATTGGAGAAAGTTTCAATTTGGAACAATTTTGTTCAACTAAACTCCCTCTATAAACATTGAGGTATCAACGAATTTCATCACTTCGTTATGTAGTGAAAATATTTTTCCATCTCTTTTTAAACATATAATTGAATTTATAGTTTTTATTACTAAATTAAGAGTACGCTTCGCTAAAACTAATGAAAATCATTAGCTTTTTTTCCTTGATGTGATGCACAATGGACCTCTGCGATACTTATGTTGAAGTACCCTCTACATAAAATCAGAAACTATAATTAGTTACATACTGTCTATTAATTCTACCGAATATAATCGAGTAGGAGGGAGTGATTAACTCCCGACCTCTCACACCACCGTACGTACGGATCCGTATACGGCGGTTCAATTAAGATGAATAACGCAAAGTTTCGTAACGAACTTGCAGACTTTTCAGCCCTTGGCTTTCCCAATAGGAATTGCCAAGGGTTCTGTGTAATATGGGGCTTTTTGAGATGCGCCAGTATCCTTTTCGGGTATTTCCCCATTCGTATGCTTTTCCGTATGGAACTTTTAAACGAATGAGATTTCTGACTCTGGTTCGGGGTTTCTTCCAATTCTTCCAAAGACACATTCGTAACCTTCTTTTAATCCAACTGTCTAATTTACTGAATGCCGAAGGTGTATCTGCGAGCGCAAAATATCCACACCATCCAATTAGATATTGGTTTAATTTCTCGATACGATATTCCATTGGAAATGGCATCTTTCTAGAGGTAATTTCTCGTATTTTCTTCTTCATTCGTTGAAGGCTTGTTTTCGCCACTCGAACTTTTGGTTCTTTATTGTGTGAAAAACTAAAACCCAAGAATTTTCGATTCCACGGTCGGTCTACCGCTGATTTGGACTCATTCACTTTCAAGCGTAGTGTTCCTTCGACGAATCGCTGTACGCTTGCTATTGTACGCTCTCCCGCACGTTTACTTTTCACATAGATATTGCAGTCGTCTGCATAGCGAACGAATTTATGACCACGTTTCTCTAATTCTTTATCCAACTCATCTAACACGATATTAGAAAGAAGTGGACTTAATGGTCCACCTTGCGGTGTTCCTTCCTCTGTACTTGAAACAACTCCATTTATCATGACACCTGCTTGGAGATATTTACGGATAAGTTTTAATAATGATTTATCATGAATTCTTTTTGCTAATGTTGCCATTAAGCGGTCGTGGTTGACCTTATCAAAGAATTTCTCTAAATCCATATCTACAACCCAACGATATCCTTCCTTCATATAACCCTTCGCTTTTCGGACTGCGTCATGAGCACTCCGATTTGGTCGGAATCCATAACTGTTGTCCGAGAAAGTTTGGTCATATTCCTTTGATAATATCTGCGATATAGCTTGTTGAATCAAACGGTCTGTCACGGTTGGGATCCCTAATAGACGCACACCGCCGTCTGGTTTCGGGATTTCGACACGACGTACTGGTTGCGGTTCATAGGTTCCCGTTAGAATTTGAGCTTTAATAGATTCCCAGTTTTCGAGGATGTGCTGACGTAAGGTTTGTACGGGCATCATGTCTACTCCATGGCTTCCTTTATTCGCTTCCACTCGCTTTAATGCTTGTATCATATTCGGACGTGCTAGAATTTGATTCAACATCACCATTTCGTTCCTTTCCGTGAATAGCTTGTCTTCTTATGCCCACCTGAACTACACCCTCCGCAAATACCCTCATGGACTTCACCATTACTTTCTAAGCGTGAGGTCTCTGTTTTCTGTGTTCATTCATTCAAGATGGAATGCCAAGGGCTATTCTCTCTTAGTTGTTCAGTCCTTCCGATTAGTTCTAGACCCAATCGTACTATGACCTCTGCTGACTTCTGATGGTTCAGCTACTTGTCACCAAGTAGGTTATGAAGGGTACTTCACGTTTCCATCAGACCTCCCCGGGTAAGCGTATGCACTTTCACACCATCTATCCGCCTCATTTACTCGATATGACCTTCGACAGAAAGGACTTTGTTTTGTAATGCAAACTCATCCACCAATCATACCTAGCCTTATATGAGATTTGTGTTCCTCGGACCGGTGTTTTGCCTCCAGCTTCCTTCAGATTCCGCGTCGCCACGGACACCCTTGCTCTTGGCTAACCTCTACTTCTGTCTTCGGGGTTCGGGACTTACACCCTATAGTTCATACGCATGCCGGGCGCACATTAAAACAGCTTATGATGTATATACATCATAAGCTGTTAATCTAAGTCAATAACTTGGACACAAAAAATTATCAACAATTTACGTGAACAGAATCCCAGAAATATTCTTCAGTTTCAATAATTCCCGAGAGAATAGCTTGAATTTTCTTAATATATGTTTTTCCACAATCCCGTGATTCTAAATAAAAGTATTTACTAAGTTCACGATATAGTTTTGCTAACTTTATTTTAATCTCTAATAATTCAGTTATATCAACTTCAGAAGTAATGTTATTTACTTCTTTTAAAAAATCTACATATAAATTTCTAAAACCTCTTTCCCCAGTACCTATATCTTCAATAGAGTTATAAACATGACTACACAACAAATCGTAGTTATTCAAATCTTTCCATTGTGGTAATTCATTATGTAGTTTATTTATTGCATTTATTCCACTATGATTAGTCTGAGGTTTAAGCATTTTTAAAGCATTTTCTTTCATAGCTTTAAAAATAATCTCTTCAAGACTTCCCTTGATTTCTACATTTTCAACGACACCCCAAATATTCCTAATATATAATGGTGCCTTTTCAACGTCAATTGCTGCACAAAGATTATCATAACTACAATAAAAAATTTCCGAACCAATACTGTCAGATATTCTTAGGTTTTTGGCATTATCTTCATAGCCTATGATGGTTAGCGTATGTCCAGCAGCACTCGGTATTTGAACGTCAAAAAAATCTAATATTGAGGGGTCAGTTAACACTAAAATAGGGTTTCCCTTATTAATACTATTAACAATATCTTCGTATTTAAGGTGATTCCTGTTCCATTTAAATTGAACTCCTATATTTTTAAAGAAGTCATTTTCTAGCATAGGCGTTCTAGTAAAAACTAGACGGGAATATTCCTCATAGAATTGATTTAAATATAAAAAATACAATCCGCTAGAAATACCAAAAACCATAGCCTCAGATAAATTATAACCATTATATTTCATTATTTCTGAAATAGAAGTTGAGGCACAATGTGCGCCCTCTTGTACAGGGAAATTCTTTAATAAATGCATTTGCATTACCCCTTAATTAAAATTTATTATATGAGATTCGTATGTATTTAACAAAGAAGCATCGTGAGTTACGATTAGTATAGTTGTTTCATGGCATATTTCATTTAAGATATTTAAACATTCTTTAGTTTTAGCTAAATCCTTTTACTTTTGCTGCTACAGTCGTATGATTAGCTCTTCCACAACCGCTGTTTTTAAAGCCTGATTTGCGTAATTCAAGTGAAGATCTTCCCCAGCAGTTCGGATTTGGATGTCACTGAAATAAATAGGCTCCTTTCTATTTGGTATTCAACATTGTAAGACTTCTAAAAAACAACATATAAAATTTTGCCTTCATTTGTTCGAGGTCGTTTCGTCACGATTAAGTTGTAAGTAAAAAATACAAAAATAAATTTTCACGTCGCGACTGAGTTGTAAAAACGTTTCTCCAGGTAGTATAATAATACGGCTTTAATGAGCTTTTTCGTCACAACTAAGTTGTAAGAGTACAAACTTGTTCGTTTACAAATTAGGTTCGACATAAAAAACTGATTATAATTTCCAGACTGTTTCTTGTTTTTTGAAGTAATTGAAATACGATCAACTTCGAAATAAAGTTTTAAAAAAATGTCATCAAATCCCTGATAGTAGGCAAATAAAAAGAATTCATTTTGAAAAAAGATTGATTAATGGATTCATTCCTTTTAATTTTTTAAACATTTATAAAAAAGTTTGATCTTTCTACTAAATAAAAGGCCTCCATCTAACTCAAGATGGAGGCCTTTTGGACAGGTTACTCTAAGTTAGACAAATAAAATAAGGGCTAGTACACTTACTCTAACAATCAAAAAGGAGCGTGCTATCCGATGAGACAAAAACGCCGAACGTTTACTGCTGAATTTAAATTACAAATGGTGCAGCTTTATGAGAACGGAAAATCACGTGCAGATATTGTACGTGAATACGACTTAACGCCTTCGGCTCTAGATAGTTGGATTAAAAAGCATCAAAATACCGGTTCCTTTAAAGCAAAAGATAATCGTTCGCCTGAAGAAAACGAACTGATAGAAATGCGTAAAGAACTTCAACGTTTACGGATGGAGAATGATATTTTAAAGCAAGCCGCGCTGATCATGGGACGAAAATAGATGTGATTCGAAACAACACTCACAAATATTCGGTATCAGCAATGTGCGACGTCCTTGAAATTCCACGTAGTACATATTATTACTACGCAAGTTTACGTGAAGATGAACAAAAAGCAGCCGATGAAATCGAGTTAACGGAGTGTATTTTGACTATCTTCAAAGCAAGCCGTAGTAATTACGGTACACGTAAAATTAAGAAGGAACTTGAGAAGCAAGAGAAAATCGTTTCTCGACGTCGGATTGGTCGTATCATGAAGCAACTAGGTCTTACCTCAAACTATACAGTAGCGCAATTTAAACCTTATAAGGAAACATGTAATGAAGCACCTATTGGAAATGTGCTTGCCCGTGAATTTCAGCAAGAACAAGAACTTGCCGTCCTAGTTAGTGATTTAACGTACGTTCGTGTTCTTAATAAATGGCACTACGTCTGTCTATTTGTCGACTTATTTAATCGTGAACTGGTCGGATATAGTGCTGGTTCACATAAGAACGCCGTTCTTGTTTACCAAGCTTTAAGTCGGATTAAAGGAAACTTAACAAATGTACAAATGTTTCATAGTGATCGTGGGAAAGAATTTGATAATCACCTGATTTCAGAAGCTGTTGAAGCTTTTGGAATGACACGTTCGTTAAGTACAAAAGGATGTCCTTATGACAATGCCGTGGCTGAAAGAACATTTAGGAGCTTCAAAACGGAATTTATTTACCAACGCTCTTTTACTTCTCTTGAACAACTTGAACTTGAACTTCGAGACTATGTGAATTGGTTTAACAATATTCGAATTCATCAAACTTTGGACTATAAAACGCCCGTTGAATTTAAACAACAGACCTTATAATAGTTGTCTAGTTTAGTGTTGACAGTTCAGGCCAAAGCGGAAACCCACTACAGAGAAGATTTCACTGATCGTAGCATTTACGTTAGAGTCATAGGCCTCTGATCCACTTGGAGAGTTCGATCCTAATAACGCTGGAAGGAATTCATTGTTGGTAATAACTTGAATCTGTGCACCTACTATCTTACGAACACGTTGGTAGATTTCCTCATCAGTAAGGTTCGGATTAGTGCTTACCATTTCATTTGCAAGTCGATTATGTTCGCGGACGAAAAGTGTGTGCATTGCGCACAAACCAAAACTTGTATTGGCGCGTTCATCTCCTGCAAGGAAGAAATTCGGTCCTGGTACTCGATTAGGTAGGCCAAATGTGTTTAGAGGCAATAGATTCCCCTCACTAACTTTCATTGCCCCATTCTTGAATTCTCTTAAGGCACCAACTCGGGTAAAATCAATACCATATATAGCGGAAGCATCGAGATAAGAAGAAGTATTATTTATTTGTAGACGTGGCTTACCCGGCTCCCGGCCCGTTGAAACATCATAGAGCCAGCGTGCTAAGGGAATAGTAGTGCCAGGTTCAAAAACAGGATCTCCCTCGGGGACAAGGATACCAAACTGCTCCTCGGGTTCAGCTGCTCGAAAACTTTGTAGGGTATGGCTAAGAAACAAAGCCCAAACACCTGTTAGGTCACTTAGTCCTCGATGGTTCATAATAGAACCAATTTGTTTGCATAATGTATTGCTAATTAACCTAGCATTTGGGCGGTTTACCCCCGAGGGTGCTGATACTCTATCGTCATAAGCGAATGAAGTAAGTCGATAAAAGGGCTCACCTACGCTACCCCACTTGGGATGCTGAAGATTGTTTGCAGTGCCATCATAAGAACGATTATTAGGTGGTGAATGGTCAATATTCATAAATAAACCTCCCTATATGTTTTAAAAGCAGGTAATTGGGACAGTTTGTTTACCCCTAAGTGTCCCAAATTTAGTATTGAATATTTCGAACGATTAATACCTATTTATTTAAACAATGTTTTTGTGAAGAGGCTGGTAAGGTGTCTAGGTTTAGATTTAACCTTACTATAAATATAAAATTTATGTCTTTGAGTGATACTTTTTTTAGCTGGAATTATTGTCTTATCCAATTAAAGATAATCTAGATATATTGGTACTATTTCAGTTTATCGATTAGGAGTATTAAAGAGTGATTATTGATTTTGATCGTGATTACATGCCAAGACATCTGTTACAGCAAACAAAAGAAAATGCAAAAGTAGCTAAGCGTACACTTCAGATGTTGAAAGAGAAAATGAATTCCTTTAGCGAATATCTGAATGGAAATCTAGATAAAAAAACCTTAGAAATAATATAAGGTCAAATTTTAATTAAGTGGGGTCACTTTTGTGTCATAAAAAATTGAGATAAAATGACCCAGGTCTTATTCAACTAAAGAAGTAGTTTAGGATTTAAAATGAGTATACAAATATCAGTCGTCTCCTGGTTCATCACATTGAGCTATACACGCAGGACCAATACCAAATCGAACCTCTATACGACTCCAAGGTATGTTTGTATCATTACTACCAAACATAAGTTGTTTAAGGGCGTCTCTTTCCTCAGGATAGTATTTATTGTTTTTGTCTATATAATGAAAATGCAAACCACCATCAGGAATAGTAAGCCCTGTCTCCCTTACAATAACTGCCGATGGATTTTTTTTAAATTCTTCTAAGAGCCCGGGGTCATGTTTTAATTTATAGTCCAATTCGTAAAGCAAAGTGCAATCGTTGTTGTTTAAGAAGTCTGTCATACGATTCATAGAATCTTTGAGCTTAAGAAAATTTGACTCCAATTGCTTTTTAGTCTCTAAATCTAATTCTGCCATTTTTAATCTACCTCTTTCTCCAGTTTAATTACTGTTTATATTAATTATTATGTGCATATAGAAAAAAAGTATTCGCTTGATGCGTCTACATCACAAAACAAAGTCCTTACTGTCCAAGACGACGGAGAGTATATGAGCAGATAGATAGGAAGTAGCTTTAAACCATTGCAATATCGGTAGTAGACTTGTCGTAAAAATGATGCCAACGCAGTAGTTGTGGAACGATTTATATAATTTGATTTTTCTCGGGAATTATCAGTTATAGCAGCCATTAATTTCTCCTTCGTTATTATCCAAATAGCAACTTTATTATTATCTTCTTACCATTGTTGTGCCCAAGATTAATGCGTTCTAAACTAGAGAAAAGTGTTTCCTATTTGATGTTACTTACTATACCCTTTTAAGGTTGTATGTATTTTGTGCATTATGGGGATGTTCTTTTATATAAATATCCCAGTACAAAAATTTTTTACTAAGCAGCAAAATCAATTACAAGACAAAAATAATATTGCTAGCCAACAATCAAACGTGATCGTTGAATAGTCTTCCTTTTCTTTTCAACCTAACGGCTACCTCTGGATAGATAATTTGTATTTCGACCCATTTTTATGTAATAAATGGATAGCAACAACAGGTAAAGCCTCGTATATTTTTCCCGAAATTATGGGTTGTTTTATTACTGGTACTATCACTTCGCCTTGTTAATTTAGTAATATATATCTCTTTTCTCCCTCATTTATACTATAAATACTATCTATTCTTTTAGTATAGTTATCAAACGTTTTCGTATCATATGTGTGCCAATATCCTATATCTAAGTTATATAATACTGATTCAGATAAAGCTTCCTCTTTACTGTCAAATTCTTTAGCATTAGAGAAATTAGGAAATACAGTAGACACAAGCAATGTAGATAATAAGCTACAAATTATAAAACTAATTTTTTTCATTATAACTGCTCCATATCTATTATTTTGTAATTACCAATGTTATCATCATTCATAAACACATATACATTTTTTCAATATATTGCAATAAATAATGTAAGCAGTTGTAAAAAATAAGTGCGAGGTGAGCCTTTTGAATTTCTCAGATATACAATTTTTTATGCTTTTATTTGGTTTTATTATAATGATTTTAAGTTTACTTAAAGTTTATCAGATTAAAAAAGAATATTTAATCAAACATATGGAATTAGAAGTAGAATTAAAAAAAATAGAATTAGACAGACAAAAAATAAAAGTAGAAAATACGTGACTAATAAAGAATAAGTACAAAAAGGCCCAGTACTCAAAATGTACTGGGTCTTTTTGTGAATAAAGTTCAAAAGTCCGTTTATCTGTTTGTTACCTTCATTATTAGATTCAATCGCTCTTAAAGTTGCATTTTACTTGCTTTCACACACTTAAACACTCCAAAAAAGCGGTATTATAACGTTGCAACGTGTTCAGCCATGTTTTCCATTGAGCTTATTAATAAGAAGGAATAATATTCCCTTTTGTAGAATAGTGGTTATAAATATGTTTAGTGCTAACAATTAAAGGAGCTGAAATCATGATAGCAAATACTACTATTTTGAATTTAAATAAGGAAAGTTGGGAGAAATCTGCAGAACGTTTTTTTGGAAGAGCAGCTCTCCCTGACTACGGGCCATTCTCTCCAAGTGAAGAACAATTAAAATTATTTGGGGATATTTCAGATTTAAAAGTATTGGATATAGGGTGTGGTAGCGGGCACTCGTTACTCTTTATGGGGAGCCAAGGAGCGGAGGAACTATGGGGATTAGACCTTACAACAAAACAAATTGAAACAGCTACTAATTTGTTAAGTAATCAACAGGCCAAAGTATCATTATTCGAATCTCCAATGGAGGAAAACCCGGGATTACCAAGCAATTACTTCGATATTGCGTATTCTATATATGCATTAGGGTGGACAGTTGATTTACAAAGTACTTTGTCAAATATATATACATATTTGAAGCCAGGAGGGATATTCATCTTTAGTTGGGAGCATCCGATTCACGACCGCTTGACCTATGAACAGTCATCATTTACTTTTAATAAATCCTACAATATTGAAGGTCCTGAATATAACGAAGCTTGGCATAATAGTGTTGTTATACACCACCGGAAACTAAGTACATATATAAATACACTAATTGAAACTGGTTTTACAATTGAAAAGGTAATAGACGATGTTATATTACCTGACAATGAGATTTCAGATACTCCATCTAAATGGTATTCTACACAAAAAGCTCAATTAGTGCCTGCAACATTTATTATTAAAGCATCTAAAAAGTAATTATAATGAGAGAGCACTTATTTGTGGCATAAAATAAGTGTTCTCTTTTTCCATTATGATCCTCTATTGTTTTCTTGATTGAATATTTCAAGCTCATATAATTTCATTCTCTCTACGAATAATCGGAATAGCCGCAAGAACGTTATCGATAATAAAAGTACGTTTATCGCGTTTAACAAAGCAATAGGCTAAGAACTTTTCTGATGATACTTCAATAATTTTCACACGTCGTTTAGTTATCTCTCCACTCTTCGAAAAATACATCAAGTTAACCAATTGTTTACGCTGCATTGCTTTTATTAATTGCTCCTTTACAATAATCCACTCCTTTTGTTCTAAATAAATAAAAAAGCCAGGCGACCGAATTCACGGTTACCTAGTCTTAAATGTAGTATCAAAATGATTGAGTTATGAAAGATTAACATTAAAAGAAGTACAGATATGGACTCACCTAGTCTAAATTCTTTTGTTGTTTAACCATCCAGTTTAAATATAAAAAGCTTGAAATAAATCCTTAAAGTATAAAATTGGATAATCCAATACTACTCTCTATTCTCAGTAGTAACTATTTTTTTAGTCGTCACCTACCCTGAATGATGTGTACTTCATGATATATGATAGAACAGGTTCCATATATGGCTCTGTCATTGGTATAACAATAATATTAAGGGTATTTTAGTATGCCATTTAAACCAACAAAAACCATCTTTTTATTAGTAAAATAATTGTTTTAAAACCTCCTACCTTGCAATATTTATTTCAAATTTCTTTTATAGAGGATTATTATGTTTTTTTCAATATAAAATGCTATTAATTCTTCTTATTTTATTTTCCATTTCTCCTAAAAACATCCTTCTCTTGGAAACTAAAATAACCGTAAATTTAAATAGGTCTAAATTCACATTTTTAAAAAATATTTTATCTACGATTCTATGTATAAAACTAACTACCAAAATAGATTTAAAACCATATATGCCAACGTTTCATTTGCAATTCATCAAATTTAATACTGCGAAAAACTTATTGAAAATGATAGTTCCAAATACGGCTTTCATTTGATATGAAGTTTAGTAAACGATATAGTAATAAAGTAAACACTCTATTTTGCCCTTGAAAAATTCCCATATTTGCTGTTGTTTTTCCTCTTTTTTCATAATCCTCATCAGTAGTAAATTTCATTATTTGGTAAAAATAAGAGTTAAGCAAGCATAAATAAAATGACTTATTTCCATTTACTTTATTAAATAAATGGAAATTCAAGTAAGAAGGATTGTTTTAGTCAACTTCGCACATGATAAATCAATAACTTCTTTTTTATTTTACGAAATAATTACATTTCTGAATTGTTATTTCATGACTGCTTCTGTTTTCAAAAAGAATATAAGAACGAGGTGTTTAAATGGATCCTTTTGTAGAAGTAAGAAACGTATCAAAGATTTTTGGTAAGTCTCCCAAAGCAGCACTGGAGCTTTTAGAATTAGGTCGTTCTAAAAAAGAAATTTTGAAAGAGACTGGACAAACTTTAGGTGTAAATAAAGTGAACTTTAGTATTTATCCTGGAGAGATTTTCGTTATTATGGGCTTGTCTGGTAGTGGTAAATCTACATTAATTCGTATGTTTAATCGTCTGATTGCACCAACTATTGGCGAGATTTTAATTGATAATGAAGATATCGTAAAAATGAGTGCTTCCCGTCTTAGAGAAGTAAGACAACAGAAAATTAGTATGGTCTTTCAAAACTTTGCTCTCTTCCCCCACAAAACAATTTTAGAAAACACAGAATTTGGACTTGAGATCCAAAAGAAGCCTATTAAAGAACGACGTGAGAAAGCTATGCAAGCTTTAGAAATCGTTGGACTTAAAGGGTATGAACATCAATTGCCTTCACAACTGAGCGGTGGTATGCAACAAAGGGTAGGTCTTGCACGCGCACTTGCTAGTGACACAGATATCTTACTTATGGATGAGGCATTTAGTGCACTTGATCCATTAATTCGAAAAGATATGCAAGATGAACTACTGGAGATACAAGAGAATTTCAAAAAAACCATTATCTTCATTACACATGATTTAGATGAAGCATTACGTATTGGTGATAGAATCGCCTTAATGAAAGATGGAAGTATCATTCAACTTGGTACACCAGAACAAATTATGATGAGTCCAGCAAATGAATTTGTAGAAAAATTCGTTGAAGATGTTGATTTATCTAAAGTATTAACTGCTTCACACATTATGAAACGACCAGAGAAAATCGGTATCGATAGGGGTCCTCGTGTTGCATTAGAAATCATGCGTAAAGAAGGATATTCTAGTATATTCGTGGTGGATCGTAAGCAAAAATTACTGGGCGCGATCTCTGCCGAACAAGCTCGTCAAGCGATTGATCAAAACCTATCAATATCAGAAGTCATGACAACAGAAGTACCAACAGTGCCCGAAGATGCACTTTTAGTAAACTTAATGGATGTTATGGCAACATCCTCTCTTCCAATTTCAGTTGTTGACGATAAACACAGAATCAAAGGAATTGTTATTCGCGGAGCCGTCATTGGCGCTTTAGCTGGTAACAAAGATTCTTTGAATGCATTGGAGAGTGATTAAACCATGAATATGTCAAAAATTCCATTAGGTGAATGGGTAGATTCTTTAGTTGATTGGATCACAGTCACATTTGCTGCACTGTTTTCGTTTTTTACAAATGCAATCGATGGACTGTTAAATATTATTGTTGATGTACTAAGTGTAGGTCCCCCAATTGTTTTAATTATTGTGTTAGCCCTATTAGTTGGCTATACAAGTAAATGGCCATTAGGGATATTTACAGTAGTTAGTTTGCTATTAGTTGATAATCTAGGTTATTGGGATTCCACAATTCAAACTTTAGCGATTGTTTTAGTATCGGGATTCTTTATTATATTACTTGGTATTCCTATAGGTATATGGTGTGCGCAAAATAAAACAGTACAAAATATCGTTACACCTATTTTAGACTTTATGCAGACAATGCCTGCATTTGTTTATCTCATTCCGTCGATACTATTTTTCGGAATTGGTGTAGTACCTGGTATTGTTGCATCGTTCATTTTTGCGATTGCGCCAGCTATCCGCATGACAAATCTAGGTATTCAAGAAGTTCCGAGGGATTTGATTGAGGCATCAGATGCATTTGGTTCAACATCTAGTCAAAAATTATTTAAAGTCCAATTACCATTAGCAACACCAACCATTTTAGCTGGGATTAACCAAAGTATTATGCTTGCCCTTTCAATGGTTGTTACTGCTTCACTAGTTGGTGCACCTGGACTTGGTGCAGACGTTTACCGTGCAGTTAGTCAGATTAATGTTGGACAAGGTTTTGAAGCAGGTCTATCCATAGTCTTTATTGCCATTATTTTAGACCGCATTACTCAAAACATTCGCAAACCCGCATATGAAAAACTAGTAAGTCGTAAAATTGTTCTTAGTATAGTCGGTATCCTCATTGTTGTTGCCGCACTCTTTAACACATTTACAAAAGAGGAAGCTATAACAGGTACGGGTTCTGCGATTGGTGAATCTACAAATTATAAAATCATCGGAATCGAACCAGGTGCTGGATTAATGGCACAAGCAAAAACTGCTATGAAAGATTATAAATTAGATAATTGGACTCTAGTTGAAGGTTCATCTGCCGCAATGGTTGCTGAATTGAAAAAAGCATATTCAAAGAAAGAACCCATTATTATTACAGGTTGGTCTCCTCACTGGATGTTCGCTTCCTTTGATTTGAAATATCTCGATGATCCAAATGGGACTTTTGGTGGCTCAGAAGAAATTAATACAATCGTTCGAAAAGGACTAAAAGAAGATACTCCAGGTGCATATACAATACTTGATCAATTTGCTTGGGATACGAGCGACATGGAGAAAGTGATGGTAGATGTCTCAGGTGGAACGGATCCAAAAGATGCTGCTGAAAAATGGATTAAAGCAAATGCCGATAAAGTAGCTAAATGGACTAAAGGAGCACAAGCGGGTAATGGTAAAGAAATCAAGCTCGCTTATGTTGCATGGGACACTGAAATTGCTAGTACAAACGTGATTGCAAAAGTACTTGAGCAAAATGGATACAAAGTTAAGATGAGTCAAGTTGAGGTTGGCCCAATGTTTGCAGGTGTTGCAAACGGCAGTGTTGATGCAATGGTCGCTGCATGGCTTCCAAGTACTCACAAAGATTATTATGCATCTTACAAAAAAGATCTTGTTAATTTAGGACCAAACTTAAAAGGAACAAAAAATGGTATTGTTGTCCCTAAATATGTAGATATTGATTCGATTGAAGATTTAAAATAGAAGAAACTGAACCCAAAATAGTGGATACTATTTTGGGTTTTTGGTTATTAAAACCTAGTTAGATTATGCGGAATATAAAGTACAGATTTTTCTTTTAGGATTCGATTTCAATCTTTCTATGCACCGCTCCGACCAGTTCTTTTACCTTATATTGTTCTAGATTAAGGATTGTTTTTACAATTTGCACTCTTTGTTCAAAAGGTAGATCGTTTGTGAGTGTCATAAATTTTTCAACTAATGCTTCTGTAGAAACAGGATTCTCTGGATCTCCTACTGGATATCGCGTTTTTGCTTTATAAATCGAACCGTCTGTAAAATGAATCGATAAATTTGCACCCCATTCTTTTGGATACGCTAAATCTACTTTTTTATCAACTTGAACTTCAATTTTTTCCATTATTGCACGAATAGTTGGATCGTGTAATATTTGTTCAGTAAATGCATGATAACCTCCGCTACCTGTTGATAGTGCAAGTGCTGCACAAAACTGAATACTGAATTTGGCAGCATAAATCGTATCAGGTGATGGATTATTTGTAATATCTAGCGCTGTCTTATATGTTGAAATGACTATTTTCTCTATTGTTCTGATATTCACATCATGCACTTTATGATATTCAACTAGTAAATCCATTACAGGATGTGTATGGCGGCAAGATGCATGCACTTTAAATGAGTTTTCAATAATTTTAAAGCTATCTCCAATGCCTGCTGTCATTTTAGATATGTCATACTGTTCACTCATCGCTTCAAAAAAGCCACGGCTTCCTTCTAATACTTTCTTCGCACCGGTAAATCCTTTTTGTGCAAGTAAACAACTTAATACGCCTTGCATCGCTGCTTTTCCTGGATGAAGTTGCTTTGACATTGCTCCATCCTCTATAAATTCCCAAAGACCTGCTGCTTGTGTACCTGCACTACCTAATGC
Organism: Viridibacillus sp. d25.2; assembly: GCF_055456015.2. NCBI lineage: Bacteria > Bacillati > Bacillota > Bacilli > Caryophanales > Caryophanaceae > Viridibacillus > Viridibacillus sp. d25.2. The sequence continues at coordinate 2,735,546 of NZ_CM196652.1, forward strand.
ATTGACAATTTGATTTTCATTTAACTCTAATAGTTTTGCAACAGCCGCTGTTGCTCCAAAAGTGCCACATGTAGCTGTATTATGGAAGTAATAATAATGCAAAGGTGACACTGTCTCCCCAATTCGATATGCCACTTCATACCCTGCAACAATCGCTGTAATAAGTGCTTTCCCGGAAAGCCTTTTCCATTCAGCAACTGCGATTGCAGCTGGCATTACAACCGTTGCTGCGTGTACTATTGAAGCCTTATGAATATCATCAAGCTCACTAAAATGACTTGCCGCACCATTTAATAATGCTACGTTCACTACTGAATTTTTAACATTAGTAACTGTTGTTGCTTGAGATGCACCACCCATTTCACGAATGAGTTCATCGATCATTTGAATCGGTACCCCGTCTCGCCCTTTAAGAGCAGATGCGTAATAATCTAAAATACAGCGTTTTGTATATGAAACGACTTCCTTTGGTAGTTGCTCATATGTTAAACCTATGACGTAGTCTGCAATTTGATAGCTTAATCCCACACATTCGCCCCCTAATCTATTTGAATAATAATACGTGATGAATCACTGTTTCAAAACCTTCGTTAATATCTTCAAGAGAAATAATTTTCGACATGAGCGCCTCCTAAGAAATGCGCCCTAGCTTCAAGGAATTCTTCTAAAAATGCCCCTGGCTCATCTAATATAAATACAGCATTTCTCCCTCACTTTCCTGTGAAAAATGGCGCTCTTTTTTCATTAAATGCATGTACACCTTCAAGCCGATCATCCGAATTAACTGCTAAATTATAAATCTCTATTTCTCGTTTTCTTGCTTCACTATTTTGTAACGCTCCTAATGTATTTGCATTCACCTTACAACCTTGCACACCTAAAGGCGCATTTTTTGCAATTTTATTTGCAAGCCTTAGAGCTGTTTGGAACAATTCGTCTGAAGTGACAACTGCATTAAGTAAGCCAGCATCATGCGCTTCTTCTACTCCAAATATTTCACCTGTAAATAACCATTGTTTCGCTTTATGTAATGGCACCCGTTTCGGTAAAAGGCGAGAACCACCACACCCAGGCATAATGCCACGTGTTACTTCTGGTAAACCAAATTTTGCATTTTTTGCAGCAACGATTAAATCACAATTGAGCGCTAATTCAAAACCACCAGCCAAAGCATAGCCATTTACTACGGCAATTGTTGGTTGTGGTAAATCCTCAAGAGCATAAAACAACTGCTCAAATAATTCATGCTGTGTCTTCCATTCCTCCCTAGAGAGTCCGTTACGTTCCTTTAAATCTGCCCCTGTACAAAAAGCTTCTTTATTTGAGGAAGTTAAAAGTACGGCTCTAATTGACAAATCAGTTGACACAACTTTTAAAAGTGACAACATATACTCTGCCATCTTTGTATTAAATGCATTGAGCATTTTTGGTCGATTTAAAGTTATGTTTAAAACCTGTCCATTGTCCCCTACTATTTCCGTTAATATGACATTCATGATTACACTCCTTCATTTACTAAAATTGAAGCGCGAGTTACTTCATGATTTGCAGACGTACCCAGTACTTTCGCAATATCAGTTAATGTGTCCTCACAAGCTAGCATGTCATCGAATGGATATACTTACTTTTTATCACTTAAAAACGTCAGTGCCCTTTGCAAATTCCAGGTGTACTTACCTCCTGCTTTTAATAAATGGATTCATTCATTATTTTTCGAATATATCCTCTCCAAAATGTAGTCTAGAACTACATAATTAACTTCCTCAAAGATAGGCTGCTCAGGCTCAGCCATTGCCGCGACTTCCCCTTTCACCTCTTCTTTGATTTACATCTTATTAATTCTATTTCTTTGAGATTCAAAAAATGAGCATTATCTAAAGTTTAATTATTTTTCACTATCATTTAAATTTATTGATATTGCATGATGAATGTCCTTTCAAACTATCTCCTTTGCCTTTTAGCTACTAAACCCTTAATTTTTGACTAAAAAATTAAGAATAAGTGCAAATTTATACACTTTTAGAACATTATTTGCTGTCTTGTTAAGCGTTCCATGATATACTAGAAGCATTGTGAAAAAAGGAGGAACTTACATGATTCAAGTAAGTAATGTAGGTCTTCGCTATGGCGACCGTAAATTATTTGACGACGTAAATATTAAATTCACACCAGGTAACTGTTACGGCCTAATCGGAGCAAACGGTGCTGGTAAATCGACATTTTTAAAAATTTTATCAGGTGATATCGAGGCACAAGATGGCCACGTATCTATGGGCAAAGACGAACGCCTTTCTGTATTAAAGCAAAATCACTTCGAATACGATGAATTTAACGTTTTAGATACAGTTGTAATGGGGAACAAACGTCTTTGGGAAGTTAAAGCTGAAAAAGACGCAATCTACGCAAAAGAAGAGTTTTCTGATGAAGACGGCATGCGTGCTGCTGAATTAGAAGGTGAATTTGCTGACCTAAATGGTTGGGAAGCTGAATCTGAAGCGGCAACATTATTAAACGGTTTAGGAATTGGCGACGATCTTCACTATATGCTTATGGCTGACCTAGAAGGTTCTGACAAAGTTAAAGTGTTATTAGCACAAGCCCTATTTGGTAAGCCTGACGTTCTATTACTAGATGAGCCTACCAACCACCTTGACTTAAAAGCAATCCAATGGTTAGAAGAGTTTTTGATCAACTTTGAAAATACGGTTATTGTTGTATCCCATGACCGTCACTTCTTAAACAAAGTATGTACACATATCGCTGACCTTGATTTCTCTAAAATCCAATTATATGTTGGTAACTATGACTTCTGGTATGAGTCTAGTCAATTAGCACAAAAAATGATGTCAGATCAAAACAAGAAGAAAGAAGAGAAGATTAAAGAGCTACAAGCATTCGTTGCACGTTTCTCTGCGAACGCTTCTAAATCTAGCCAAGCAACTTCTCGTAAAAAGATGTTGGATAAAATCGAGCTTGACGATATTAAACCATCTAGCCGTAAGTATCCATTCATCAACTTCCAAACAGGTCGTGAAATCGGTAATGACGTGTTAACTGTTGATAGTCTAACAGCAAGTCACGAAGGCGAAACTCTATTTAAAGATATTCGCTTCTCAATGAACAAAGAAGACAAAATCATTTTACTAGGTAGCCCGCAAGCAAAAACTGCTCTTCTTGATATCTTAATGGAAGAAAAAGAAGCAGATGCTGGAACTTATAAATGGGGTGTCACTACATCTCAAAGCTACTTTGAAAACGATCACGATAAATACTTCGGTGGCACAGAGAGATCATTAGTAGAATGGTTACGTCAATATTCTCCAGAAGACGAAACAGAAAGCTTCTTACGTGGATTCTTAGGTCGTATGTTATTCTCTGGTGAAGAAGTGAAGAAATCTCCTTCTGTATTATCAGGTGGCGAAAAAGTTCGTTGTATGCTATCTAAAATGATGCTTGCCTCTGCAAATGTTATTTTACTTGATGAGCCTACTAACCACCTTGACCTTGAGTCAATCCAAGCACTAAATGAAGGCTTAATTCGCTTCAAAGGTGCTATGATTTTCACATCTCATGACCATCAGTTCATTCAAACAATTGCTAACCGCGTAATTGAAGTCCGTGAAGACGGTTCAATTTTAGATAAGCAATTAACTTATGATGAATATTTAGAGTGGAAAGAAAAAGAAGGATTAAAATAATCCCTTTAACAGTCCAATCCCCGTACTCCCCAATTAAATTGGAGCGTACGGGGATTTTTTATGTCTATTTTCTTTCTATCAGCACTAACCCCTCTCAATAAATAGGGGTAATTAAAAAGTCACATCTTATTAATGTGACTTCAGACTGTACAGGATTTCAGGTTTTCCGAAGCTTACCGGACGCTTTCCGCGGGCGAGCGCCGAGCCGCTTCGTCGCTATGCTCCTGCAGGGTCTCGTCTGTCTCGTTTTTCCCGCAGGAGTCGATCGGACGCTTTTCCAAATCAAAAAATTCTAAAATAAGAATTATCTGAAGTGAGAGAAAAAGATGATGAGAAACTTAAAACAAGAACGTGAACAACTAAAGAAATTATTATGCAATTTCCTTACTTAATTTTTATACTCCCTACTGAACAAGAAATTATCAATTCCCTATCCCCTTTTGAAGGTTGAATTAACTTTTGACCAGCACCATGCTTAGTTATTACATCTGTCGATACTTTATCATTCTCAGAAGAAATCTTGCCATTTTTTGTTGCGATATTTAAGCTTAGATCAGCCATTTCTATGTCATTTGGCAGTGTTATTTTCGCATGACCATTAGACAATTTAATCGTATTTTTCCCCTTAATATCAGTAAATTCCAAACTGTTTAGATTACCTGTTCTGTTCTTAATGTTTACTTCCGCATCAACAGATCCTATATTTATTGAGCCATTTTTCGCTTCTATATCTAATTTGTTGCCTTTAAAAGAATTTATATTGATTTTCCCTACACTTGAATTAAGTTTTAACCGATTTACTTCACTTAAATTTTTTACATCAATGTTCCCATTTTGTGTATTTATTTGTACCTCTTCTAGCAATCTAGGTGGAATATTCAATAGTAATTCACCTCTTTTTGTAGAACCAGGTATAACAGTCATCCACCTTTTTTGAAGTGCACGTACTTTTATTATTGCTTGATCTTTGTCATAAACTATATTCATATCAGAAGTTCCCACAAATGATTTCTGTCCTGCATATTGCACATTCAAATCGGAATCACTAGTAACAATAACAACGTTCGAAACATCAGCGTCAACAAAGATCTTTTTCACATTTTCCAAATCACTCTTATACACAACTTCTTTTTTACTCAAATTTAAAGAAACCAACGAACCAGTTATTATCAAAATCAAAACCCCAATCATCCATTTTATTCTTTTCATATTCTTCTCCTTGTTTAGAATTAGTATTAACTCTTTAATTTCAACCAATAAATATTTTAGTAACTAAAATATATATTAATTATAATATTAAACAACGATACTAATGTCAATTTTTTTATTTAAGAGCATGATTTAACTATATTGATAAATAGTAGGAGCAAACGTATGTTTATATTGTAGGGAGAAGGTGAGATTTATACCAGTAGAAAAACCTTTGATTTCCGCTACGGTGGACGCTTTCCGCGGGCGGACGCCAAGTCGCTTCGTCGCTATGCTCCTGCAGGGTCTTGGACTGTCTCGCTTTTCCCGCTGGAGTCGCCACCTCCGCTCCATTCAACTACGTATGTAATAAAACCAAAACATGTACTCGAAGAGATTCGAATTTATCTACGGTCTTTTTTCTTTTAAAATATATAGAGATAAGACCGTTGATTTCCGCTACGGTTGGCGCTTTCCGCGGGCGGGCGCCTAGTCGCTTCGTCGCTACGCTCCTGCAGGGTCTTGGACTGTCCCGCTTTTCCCTCGGGAGTCGCCACCTCCGCTCCAATCAACTACACATGTGATATAAACAATCTTTTAAAATGATGCGAAATGAAAAATTTGTAAAGAAATCTAATTGAAATGATTGCTTTGGGTCCACTAATATCTCAAGAACATCTTATAGGGAAAATTATGAATTTAAAGAAACTTGCCAGTTGTACTTGGCAAAGTTAGTAATAGAATACTAATTAACTCTCAAAGAGTATTTAGTATTTTATCTATAAAGGAGGATCTTAAATAACCAAAATATACAAAAATAACAAAAGACATTCAGGATGTGAGTATTCTGAATGCCTTTTGTCGACATACCGAACAAATTAGAATTAATCTGTTTTTTAGGTATGATTAATATTCAATTTTTGCAAATAGCTTATTTATCTCTACTAATGTACTTGATATTTGCTCAATCTTTTCTTTTGAGAATTTAGAGAAGATGGCTTCCACTCTTTGTTCACCTTTTTTAGTAAGAGATACCCTTACAACTCTTCTATCATCTTTTACTCTTATTCTTTCTACATAATCTAAATTTTCAAGTTTATCGCACATATTCGTTGCTGCCCCAGGTGTTAGCATAAAAGCTTCTGAGATTTCAGTGATTTTCATATGTCTGAATAATTTTAGTCTTAGTAGTAATAAGATTAAATTTTCAGAGAGGCTCTCATCATGAGTAAGTACCTTCATAAACTCATTTGATTTAGTTTGGATATTAAACATTTCTTCCATTAGATTCCGTATAGCATCTTCTAAAGATTTTTCCATCTTAATCATCCCTTAGACAAGTTTAGTCATTAAAATATAGATTAACTAAAAAATCCAATAACTATATAGGTATTATACAGTCCCTAGGAATAATATGCTAATCATTATAAAATATTCTTCTCTATTTACTTTCTCTGTGCTTTTATTTTATTAACGGAACTCACCTGTCAACTTTCTTAAAGTATAATTCGATTTAAAATCTTTTAAATTAATAAAACGAATATTTCGAAGTTGTTTTTTATTTAATATATTATATACCTTTTCAGTAATTATTATATTACCAAACCAATTGTCAAAATAAAAAATATCACTACCGTCCCACTGATCTTCATTTACACTAAGACCATCACCAATATCACCTAGAAACCTATTACAACTTTCACAATAAGGTATTACATTTCCTTTTAGATCATGTAAAAACCCACCATTCCCAATTGGTTCAAATCTACATAATTTATGTTTTTTATTCTCCACTTCAAAATCAGAATATTTGCATTCGATATCTATTTGATATAAATCAAAATCAGTGATATTATTCTCACTTAATATTTCATATACTTTATTACTGAGAATATTATATGGTGGTACATCATAAAAATCAGTGATATTTTTGATTGGAAAATATACTTTTAATTTTTCGTTTAAGTAAGCGCGTCTACCGTTACATTTACTACATATTCTTATTTTAGAACTACCGTTTGCATTGATTCGTTTTTGTTTAAAGTCATTATCAGCTCTCATAATATAGAACTCCATAATATCCCTCCTACTATTTCTTTGGTTTTGCTTGTCTATCAGATAATCAAGCAGCTTCTACCATTTCACTAAGTTGTAATTCTATTTCTTCAGGACTTGCAGTAAAATTCTCTTTAATAAAATCGCTCCAAACAGAATTCCAATTTTCCACTTATTATGTATTACGATATTATATTAACATAATTTCATAGTGTTGAAACTTAAACTAAATGTACATACATTCATTTTAATTCTTTTTATAACTGATTCTCGATATCTAAAAGATTCATGAGTTTTTTTTACTTGTAGGCGCCCTTTTATCTACGATGGAAGTTTCAGATAAAATCTATGTATTATCCCCTTCCTTATTGAATTAGGGTAATATAAAAAGCCACATCTATTTGATGTGGCTTAATTCATTAATCGTCTATTCCGACAATTTCAGAGATATGTGCAATTGAAATGGTTGTAAATTCATCTAAATCAAGGTACTCATAATTTTCTACCGACTCACTTAAATAATTTTCATAAAACTCATCGGGAGATTCATCAACTACATATGTATTCCCGTTCCCCATAATGACCAGTGATTTCTTCATATCTCTTCCTCCTTACAACATATTATTAATACTATATGCTAGCAATAGAGAGGTTCATGCCACATTTGGCAAGGATAATTATTTAAAGCTTTATCCCGTCAAATTACACTATCAACTTATAAAAGATCTGGATTTTGTAATTTAGTACTCTAAAACACCATAAATGTACTTGTTCAGTTACTTTGAAATCCATTTAATTTATCTTTCTTGGTTATCATAATATGTTTTATCAGCTTGATTTTGATCTGTCCCTTTTAAGTAGCCTAATATTATTTTTGGATTTTTCAATAGAGCCCAATCTCCATTAGCATCAAATCTTCTACATGATGTGATCATTGCATTTTTTATAGTTCCAAACTTTTTATTATTTTTCTTTCCCCATTTTTTTAACCGCATTGCAAAATCTGCATCTTCTGACATGAACATTTTTTCATTAAATCCGTTGATTGCTTCGAAATCTTTTTTATAGCACCAAAAAATCCCAACAGAAATAGCTCCATACTTAAAAAGCAATGGAAATATTATCAATATTGCCGAAACGATTATTCCTAAAGAAACTCTTTCAAACTTGCCGTTAACGCCACCGCCAATGTATTTTCCTGATGATAAATATTTGTCTACATTAGACAAAAAATCCTCTGTCATCTGGGTATCAGCATCAATTGTTATGATTATTTCACCTTTTGCTATTGCAGCACCCGCATTACGGATTTTAGATAAGTTTTTATCCCCATTTTTTAATGTAATGCAATTATAAGACTTTGCTACTTCCTCTGTTTTGTCTACATCGATTTAATACAACAATTATTTCAATTTGATCTGCATAAGCTTTTGAGGCTTTTTTAATTGAATCTAAGCATTTTCCAATGTATTTCTCTTCGTTATGTGCAGGGATTATTACAGAGAACTTTATATTCTCTTTAAGTTCTCCTTTCAATGTTTGATTTGAACTCATCATACTTCATCTCCTTTAATGTTTGTTACCTCTTATTATCTATAATAGCGTAAATACTTTTAGTTATGCATATGTTTTTTACAAATTAAAGTTTATTTCCCATGTATTGGTTTTAGTTTTTTGGACTATGATTCTAGATTTATAGGAGTAAATGGCATAAGTAATTCTTATGAGTATTTATAATTTTAATCACATTTTCTTATCAAACAACTTGAGTTAAAATGTGGTTATAACAGTACAGGGGGGATTTACAATGTCATTTGTATTCAAATCAATTGCTCATATTCAACTAGCTGCGCCTAAAAATTCAGAAACTGAAGCAAAAAGATTTTTTGGCGATATTCTAGGATTTCGAGAAATAGAAAAACCAGAACTGTTAAAGAAAAGGGGCGGTGTTTGGTTTGAATTTGCTCACTACCAAATCCATATAGGAATTGAAGAACCGTTTGCTCCTGCTAAAAAGGCACATCCCGCTTTTGAAGTAGAAAATATTGAAGCTCTAAAAACACATTTATCAAAAAACGAAGTTAGTTTTATTATTGATAAAGATCTACCGGGTGCAAATAGAATTTATGTTAATGACCCATTTGGTAATCGAATAGAGATATTAGAATGGCTTTGATGGCCATTAATTTTCCATTGCACAAAAGGGTTAATTTTATTAAATAGTGAATTATAAAAAACTAGATAAAAAAGAGTAAGTTTTTTAAACAAATTGTTCAAGACTTACTCTTTTTCATAATAAAATCTATTTTGAACTTTTGCAGAAGCCAAATACATTATATAAACTACTAGCTCTTAGTTATTGGATACAACCAATTTAATTTTTGTGGATCGAAATGCAACGAAAAACCAGCTAATATTAACAATTATTGCAGCTAAACAAATAGCTACAACGACTAAAATTTCAGGTATTATATTTTGAACAAAACCTAGGAAAATCACAGCCCCAATTGTAGCTGTAAATATTAGTATGCCTAAGCCACAAAGGAATGCCATTACGAACTTCATCGCATTTATCCCTGCTACGAATAAACTTACAGGCAATAGATAGCAAAACAATATCATTACCATGCCTAACCACATCCCTACTGAACCAAATTTATTGGCATTGGGACCTAAGTCAGAGAGAGGTGTAAGTGAGGTTCCCACTAGTAAAGCACAAAAAAGGATTGCAGAAATAAGCGTCATTACAATAACGCTTTTTTTATTGACCATCAGTATTTCTAACCCCCCTATTTTATAAAATATCTTTAATTTATAGGTAAATACATAACATCTTCGTCATCATAAACTTCTCCTGTTTGTAGAAAACCAAATTTTTCATATAAATTACGCGCATTACTATTTTCTTTATGAACTGTTAAACGAATTTCTTCACAAATATCAAATCGATTTTCTATCCACGTAACTATTTCAGCTAATGCTGCTTTACCATAACCTCGTCGTTGATATTTATCATCAACAATAAACCCGTTTATCCAATACATATTCGTAGTATTCTCTTCAAAAGCATGCATAATGAATCCTACCATTTGCTCATTGTCATAAATGGCGAATGGTATATATTCGACTGAATCACCATCCGGTTTTATATATACTTTAGCTAGAGATACTGCAACTGATGGAACAAAACTCGTCTGCCCATTTTCAACACTTAACTTCAGTGCTTCTTCCCAATTTTCTCTCGTTACGGGTTTTAATTGTACTTTTATATAAATCACCTCTATGTCAATTAGATTAATAGTCATTTGCATTTCCACTACTTCTTATATCCATAATACGCAAATTGAGTAACATTAATCCTATGAATTCAATAAATTCCCTCCGTTTAATTTCATTGTTATAAAACTGGATTATTTTTCGAACTACCAAATATAGCATCATTTAATATAATTACAAATACAAACCTTCGAAGTAAACTGACGTGATGGTTTGAGCAATTTCTTCGATGGAACATTGATGTTCGTTACGGACAATTTCCCAAAGATACATTTCGTTTGTGAAAAACCACCCTTTTGCTACAAGCTCATGGTTTAGTTCAGCTCTTGCCAGTCCATTTTGCTGTGCATAGGCGACGTCCTTTGAAATTCGCTGAATGAACTTCATCCGAATTGCTTTCCATTTATCTGAGATAACCATAGAAATTCCAATAGCCTGTTCAAAAACTTGCATCATATTACGCTCAGCCTCTGCCATTTTTAAAAAAGCATTTGCTTGTTTGTTTATGATATGTTTTGCTTCATCTTTTGATTTTGGAAAGAAAGAAGTTTCGGCAATTTCATAAAATTGCTCCATGATATTCTCCATTAATACAATTAAAAGATCCTCTTTCCCTTTAAAATGAACATAGGCAGTTCCATAACCGATGTTTGCCTTTTTGATCATTTGAGAAATAACCGCAGCTTGAAAACCTTCTTCAAGGAAAATTTCCTTTGCAACTTCTAATAACTTTTGACGTGTCATAATTGAGCGCAAATGTCGTTTATCCCCTACTTTACCATTATCCATTCCTATTCCTCCCCTTATCCTCTAGCATAAATCAAATCTTCCAAAATAAAAAAACTTGTTGGAAAATACCACTCAATAAACTCAATATTTTAATATTAATAATTTTCAGAATCAACTTATTGACATTGTGTCATATTCTTTGGTACGATTCTTCTGGAATATTCAGACAAATTCATTTAGGAGGATCATTATGGTTTCAAAATACACTTTGGATTACGCAAAACAACTGGATGAGAAAGATATCCTTAAAAGTTTTCGAGAAGAGTTTTATATAAAGCCAGATGCCATCTATATGGATGGCAACTCATTGGGACTTCTTTCGAAAAGAGCTGAGCGCACTCTTTTGGAGTCTTTAGAGGATTGGAAAAAACACGGGATTGACGGGTGGACTCAAGGGAATCACCCATGGTTTTACATGGCTGAGAAATTGGCCGAGAAGATTGCACATTTAGTTGGCGCAACTCACGAGGAAGTTATTGTAACCGGGTCTACTACTGTAAATCTGCATCAACTTGTAGCTACTTTTTATAAGCCGGAAGGAATACGCACAAAAATACTAGCAGATGAACTAACTTTTCCGACTGATATTTATGCTCTTCAAAGTCAACTATCTATACATGGATACGACCCGCAAACCCATCTCACTCGTGTGAAAAGTCGCGATGGCCGATTTCTTAATGAGGATGACATTATCGAAGCAATGACCGATGACATCGCTCTTATCATCTTACCAACAGTCCTGTATCGCAGTGGTCAAATTTTGGATATGAAACGCTTAACTGAAGAAGCACATAAAAGAGGAATCGTGATCGGATTTGACGGATGTCATTCTATTGGTGCAATCCCGCATTTATTCAGTGAATGGGGTGTTGACTTTGCCTATTGGTGCAATTATAAACATTTAAATGGCGGTCCTGGCGCTGTTGGGGGCTTATATGTAAATCGAAAACATTTTGGAACGATGCCTGGATTGGCTGGATGGTTCGGGTCAAGAAAAGATAAACAATTCGATATGGAACATACTTTAACACCAGCTGAATCTGCTGGCGCTTATCAAATTGGTACACCTCATATCTTAAGTTGTGCACCCTTGATTGGGTCTTTAGATATTATTATAGAAGCTGGAATCGAAAATATTCGAGAAAAATCTCTAAAAATCAATCAATATTTAATAGATTTAGTGGAATTAGAGTTGGAAAATATGGGTTTTTCCATTGGAACTCCTAGAGAAGACATACGTCGTGGAGGACATGTGAGCCTTGAGCATAAAGAAGCTGCACGTATTTGTAAGGCATTGAAAGAAAACTGTGTGATTCCGGATTTCCGAGCACCAAACATCATCCGTCTTGCTCCAGTTGCACTATACACTTCCTACGCAGAAGTTTGGAAAGTGGTACAAATACTCAAGAATATCATGTCTGAAAGAAAATATGAAAAATTCAAGAATGAACGAGAAGTCATTGCATAACGTAATATCCAGCAAATGATAGTTTACACATTTCTAAATCATGCTTCAAATCGAGATTCCTCTGTTACTAACTAGTTGCCTATTTTGTTTCGAAATGAAGAAATGAAAATCATCGTAGCTGCATATTCTCTGGATGTGAAGAAAAAATAGAATAGCATAATGGAATAAATAGTATGAGCGATTTATTTGAAAAGTGAGGGGATTACAGAATGAAAAATAAGGATAACAATGAACAAACAATAACTGGGCTAGAGAAAGAAATTCAAACCGATTTTCAAAAATCGATGTCTTACGGAGATTATCTCCACCTTGATAAGATTTTATCTAGTCAGCATAGACTTTCCAACCATCACGATGAAATGCTTTTCATCATTATCCATCAAGCAAGTGAGTTATGGATGAAGCTCATTTTACATGAGTTGGCAGCTGCTACTGAGTGTATACGCCAAAATAAGCTGGAACCCTCATTTAAAATGTTGTCGCGTGTTTCGAGAATTCAACAGCAATTGATTCAGTCATGGAGTGTCCTTTCAACTTTAACACCTTCAGAATACATGGAATTTAGAGATAAACTGGGCCAATCTTCTGGATTCCAATCTTATCAAAATCGTTTGATTGAATTTTCATTAGGAAACAAAAATGTCCATATGCTATCAGTCTATCAACATCAGAAAGAACTTTCTGAGCAAATGCTGCAGGCCCTTCATGAGCCAAGTATTTATGACGCTGCGATTAATGCCCTTGTGGCACGTGGATTACCTATTGACCAAGAAGCTATTAGCAGGGATTTTTCACAAAAATATGAACCAAATACTAGTGTAGAAGAGGCATGGCTGACAGTTTATCGCGATGTCGAGCAATATTGGGATTTATATGAATTGGCTGAGAAGTTAGTAGACATTGGAAATCAACAGCAATTATGGCGTTTTAATCATGTAAGTACAGTAGAAAGAATTATTGGTCATAAACAAGGTACTGGTGGATCATCAGGTGTTACATATTTAAAAAGAGTACTGGACCAACAATTTTTCCCAGAACTATGGAGTTTACGAACAAAGCTATAAGAAGAAATAACGTAGTTTTCTTTTAAAAGAGCGGCAAAGAAAATAAAACCAAAAGAGATGGAGGTAAGATTTATGGGTATATGGATTGATATTTCACAACGTCTCGATAAAAACATTGCAGTATGGCCTGGAGATACCCCCTTTTCATACAAAGTCAATTGGAGTAAAAATGAGAGTGGATCTGTCAATGTAGGTCAGATTAATATGAGTTTACACACTGGTACTCATATTGATGCACCTTTCCATTTTGATAACGATGGAAAAAGAGTAATTGAGTTAGATCTCGATTTATATATAGGGAGTGCAACAGTCATCCATTTACCGAACAGAACTAGCATTGGCGTAAAAGAATTATCCAATCTAGATTTACAAGGCGTCACGCGACTGTTAATCCGCACAGATGCATGGAAGAATCGAAGCCTGTTTCCACAAACCATCCCACATATCCAACCAGAATTAGCGGCATATCTTTCAGAACTGGGTGTTCGGCTTATTGGCCTTGATTTACCTTCAGTAGATCCACTTGATAGTAAAGAATTGTCTGCTCATCATGAACTTGCCGGTCATAAAATACACATTTTGGAGGGGCTAGTATTAGACGAGATTGGACCAGGAAATTATGAGTTGGCCGCCCTCCCACTTCCATTGGTTGAAGCAGATGGAAGTCCGGTACGTGCTGTATTGAAAAAGTTACCCTAAAAAGAAATAGGACTTGAAATATGTATTGAATTAAAATCTTTCATAAGAACGAGCCGAGTCACGAAATTGATTTTGCTTGTCACGAAGGTAGTATAATCTTCAATCCATACAATATCCATGAATGTGATAACATATGAATTAGGATTATGTAGTAAAATATGGATATAAGAGAGGTCTATATGGGTATATACAAAACACAATCTGGAAGAGAAATATCACTAAAGCTTTATGATGATCAATTGAAGAAATTGGATTATTCATGTAAGGATATTTACGTTCATACTCGTTTTGGAAGAACACATATCATTGAAACTGGCAATCTATCGGGTGAACCATTGCTAGTATTTCATGGTGGGAATAGTACTACTGCCTATAATTTACTAACGTACAGATTCCTGCTTAAGGATTTTCACATCTATGCGGTTGATATTATTGGCCACCCTGGAAAAAGTGATGAAGTAAATCTTTCTCCTAGCAATTATGATTATGGAAAGTGGGCAAGTGACGTTATTATAGGGCTTGGATTTGATGAATTAGCTTGTTTTGGGGCTTCGTTTGGAGGCGGAGTTTTGGCAAAACTAATGTGTACCGCACCAGAAAAAGTAAAAAAATCCGTATTAATTGCGCCATCAGGTATTAACAATGCCTTTCCAATAAGTACTGTGAAAATGATGATATCACTACTCAAATATAAACTAACTAAGAAAGAAAAATATATAAAAGAAACAGCTTTATTTATGGCCATTAAAGAAGAAATTCTTGATAAAGATACTTTGGATATGGTGAAAGATAGTTTTGATCATGTAAGAACAAAAGTAGGGATGCCATCCAATGTGAGTGAAAAATTAATGCAACAGTGTAAAGCACCAACACTTATTATGGCAGGAGAAAAAGATTGTTTATTTCCAGCGAAAAAAGTATTACCAAGAGCAAAAAGAATAATACCAAATAACACGGCTCATATGCTAAAAGGATGCGGACACATGCATATGATGCCAGAGCGTGAAAAGAAAATGATCGTTGATTTCTTAAGTGTTTAGTACCATTAAAGTCCTTTAAAAAAAAATGAAATTGTTTAATTCTTATAGAACTAACAATATCAAGTAGTTTACTTTCTATTTAAGAAAAAACCACCAAAGTAATTGGTGGTTTTTTAGTTTATTTATATGGATTGTCGTACTTATAATACTATTTCCACCCATAACACCTATGAATTATTTAGGTTCAATAATAGCAAAGTAATTATCTTCAACATCCGCAAAGTTAAATACTTTACCATGAGGTAATTCAACGATTGCTCCTACTTTTACGCCTTTTTCTTGTAAATTTTGATAGTCTTTTTCAAGATCATTTGAATAAAGCAAAACAGATGGTGTACTTAAATGCAATTCCGGACTCATCTTAGCTATAAATTCTTTATCATGTAAAACAAAGCTAGTCTCACTATCCACTGTTGGTGCTAGCTCAACCGATAAAGGTTCGTTACTTTTTTGTCGAACGACAAAATTCAATTTATTCTCCCAAAAAGTTGCAACTGCTTCAACATCTTTTACATATAGCATTACTTGTCCAATTTTGTTAATCATAACGCCACCTCCAATTTGATTATAATAGTATAACATGATTATTATGCTTCTATATATATTATGGCTTCTTTGTATCACTAATACTTCTAGCATAAAATTCTGTACCTTTAAGTAAACTTCTCAAAAAAAAATTTCTTAAAAATGTATTAATTCTTTTATTTAAACTTATACTAACAGCAAGTACTTTTCTTTTTCATAAATCTTTAAAGAGTAATTTCCATATACATAAAAATGAACAGAAAAAAAGGAATATCTCGAAAGATATTCCTTTTTATTAGCTAATATTAAAGTTTAGTAACGTTAGCTGCTTGTGGTCCGCGGTTACCTTCAACTACTTCAAACTCAACTTTTTGACCTTCGTCAAGAGTTTTGAAGCCATCACCTTGGATAGCGCTGAAGTGTACGAATACGTCGTTTTCGCCTTCAACTTCGATAAAACCGAAGCCTTTTTCTGAGTTAAACCATTTTACTGTACCTTGTTTCATGTGAGAAAACCTCCAAAAAAATAAATGTAGACAATATGTAATTAATGACCGAAATCAAAAATTCACATATTACATAAAGTACCGAACTACTGCCGATCACTTTTTGTAATATGTGAATGCGAGTTACGGTTAATCAATTTCAATTGTTACCATAATTATAAGTACAGTTGGAAGTTTTGTCAACAAATGTTCTTAATTTTTGGAAAATACTCTTAAATTTAAGGTTAATTTTCCTCGCATAACCATATTATACCATGGTAAGTTTGAATATCTTCATCACAAGCTTCACAAAAGCCGATTTCATCATCAGACCAAAATGCCCAGAATCGTTCTTTTTTACTAGCATCATGATCATACTTTTCTTTGAAATTCTGTAATGTATCTACCAAATATTGCTCCGCCTCTTCTTTTAATTGAAAAGAATTTTCTTCTATAATATGCTCTTCCCAACCTTCAAATTGCCACCACGGCTCATAATCTGCTTTCATATAAATTATTTTATACATATTATTCAAATCCTTTTATTTAAATTTTATATATTCTATCGTTACATTTTTTTATGCCTTTATTCCCTACTGTTAATGTGATAAAATCACTATAAAAATACAACTTTTTAACACAGGGGGATTCGGATGTTTGCTACAATAAGACCCAAATTGGAAATGACTCAGCTACTTCAAAGAGGAACTGACATCAATACAATTGGGAGATTTAAAGATACATTAGCATTTAATAATTTCCACAATAGAGATGAAGAAAACTTAAATGAGCTTTATTCAAAATTAATGAAATGCACACCGTCTATGCGCGATATTTTCACAAAATACTTAGCAGAAATTGCGCCAAATAAGCATAATCCGATTTCTGATCAATTTATCGAAAAATACTTAAATTCATTCTTTTTAGATCATAGAGACGAAAAGTACGTTGATGAAACTGTACGTTTCTTTTACTTATTTAGACACCATAAATTCGAACCTGGTAAAACAATTGTTATGTTCAATCAGTTTGCTTTTTACGTGACTACACACATATTGTATAACTTTGGATACAAACCTGCCAAAGCATTCGACTTGATGCGTTCATTTCAAGCTGCTGTAAATATCGATCAAGAGTTATTATTTGAGGTAGCGACTGAAAGAATGATTGAACACACAGTTAGTGAAGTTTCAGCTTTGATGGATACGAACTCACAAATTATGTATATGAAAGACCTTATTTATAGTTTGGATCGCCAAAACGAAGAAATTCAATCTTCCACAGCAGCAACAGAACAAATTACTGCTTCTATCAGTGAAGTAGCTAGAACATCCGCCCGCATTTCTGAAAAAACAGCTGATTCTGTTGAATATGCAATAAATAGTAAGAACTCCATTGATTTTGCATTAAGTGAAATCTTCAAAACAGAAGAAACCTTCACATCGATTGTAGAATCATTCAGTGAATTACAAAAACGTGTCAATGATATCGAGAATGTTGTAACGCTGATTAAAGAAATTGCAGATCAAACAAATCTACTTGCTCTAAATGCTTCTATAGAAGCTGCACGGGCAGGTGAGCACGGGAAAGGCTTTGCTGTTGTTGCACAAGAAGTTCGTAAACTTGCTGAAAACACTGTGTCAGCTTTAGGAGAAGTCTCTTCGAACGTACAACATCTAAAAAGCTATTCAAACAATGTAGCAACATCGATTTCTCAAACAACTGCCATTATTAAAGAGGCTACACATGAGGCAAAAGATTCTTTACCACTTCTTTCTTCAATCGTAGAAGCTATCGAAGAAATTAATGTAGATGTTACAAATACAGCAGCTATATCAGAACAACAAGCTGCAGCAATTGATGAAGTTTCACATCGCATGGTACAAATTTCTGACTTGCAAGATGATATTCGTGAATTAGGACAATCGACTTCAGCTGGTATCCATCGACTTGGCGCTGAAATCAACCATTTCCGTTTAAGTATTGTTGAAAATAATAATGTACAACTTTCAAGTATTGCCCTTTTGCAATTATCAAAAGCAGATCATATCCTATGGAAATGGCGCGTCTATAATATGTTCTTAGGATTAGAGAAAATCGAAGAAAGCGAAGTATCTTCACATAGAGATTGTCGACTAGGTAAATGGTATTCATCTGAAAAAGCACGTGATAAATTTGGCAAAGAAAGAGCATATATCGAGTTAGACTCGCATCACCAAAAAGTTCATGAGGCTGCAAAAAAAGCTGCTGTTTCCTATAACTCAGGTAATGTCTCCGATGCTGAATTAGCATTAAAAGAAGTTGAAAACTCATCTCAGCAGGTACTACATTATATTAATGAACTACTTGAAAAATTGGAAAAAGAACGAGTAATAATATAAAATCAATATAGGTAAGCCGACACTAAACAATATGCCGGCTTACTACTTTTAATGTAATTGGAGGCAATAAAATGAGAAAACGGGCTCATATTGTATTTACCGGCAAAGTTCAAAATCACGGATATCGGTTTTTCATTAAACAAAAATCTATTGAAATCGGCTTGAAAGGTAGCTGCTATTTAAATGAGCATACGCAAATCGAGGTTGATGTAGAAGGAACAATCGAACAAATCGAACAATTTCTCCAATTCGTTCAACGTGGTGTTAACCCTCAATCGGAAAATAATAGTTTCCGTATTGAATTACATAATGATTTAAAAGGGTATACTTCTATGGAGTCGGATATTGTATAAACCGACTTCTTATTTTAATGATAAAGTGTTGTAATACCAACGTTTACAATGCTTTTGTAATGTTCTCGATACCCACTGACTACGAGTTTGACTACAGTTTATCTATAATAGCGCTGTCAAGCCCCCATCTCGGGAGGGCACTGAAAAAGTCCATAAAATGAATTTTAGCCATGGCGGAAAAGATTAATTTGTTTCTGCCATGGCTTTTTCTCCGATACCGTTAATTTCCGTTCCGGCGGACGCTTTCCTGGGGACGAACCTTGAGCCTCCTCGTCACTGGTCGTATTTTCGTTAAAACAACTAAAACAAAAAAATCCATCCGCACAATTGGAATGGACGAAAAGACTATGTTAATCTTGGAAGTATGGAAAAAAAACAAAAACAAGACTACTTTAAATTAGGTTACAACACTTTACAACCTAATCAACTGATTTTCAGTGATAAGAATGAATATCTACAACTTGCTATACACTACGGTTGAATACGGCTAATTGAAATTATATAAAATACGTAATGAGAAAAAACTATATCTATTAAGGGTTTTCACTCTCGTTAAAACTATATAAAATCACTTAGTCGGATATAGTTTTAACCCATCTCTTTTTTGTACGATAAATTGAAACTTTCTTTTATTTATTTCGTACATAATATTAGGGTGTTTAAGGAGGAATTTATTATGCTCAATTTCCGACACTTTCTAGCAAGATATGCAATCACAATCCCTTTTACTTTCTTAATGTGGTTTGTCTTTCTATTTGCTTTTAAACTGACTTTCCTTGAATGTTCTGGCTTAGCTTTAATAACGTTCTTTACCTCAGCCTATATCTTCAAAAAAGTTCAAGTTCGAAAGCAATTGAAAATTGTAGGCATAACTCGCTCAGAATATCGTCACATTAAAGAACAAATGATGCTAGCACAAGCTCAAATTAAAAACTTAAATCGTCACTACACAAAGGTTCGCTCTATTTCGGCCTTTAAACAACTTTTTGAAATGAATCGATTAGCCAAACGGATTTTCCAAATTGTACGGACAAACCCAAAGAAATTTTACCAAGCTGAAGATTTCTTTTATGCACATCTAGAATCAGCTTCAGAATTAACTGAGAAGTATGCCCTTCTCTCAACGCAACCGATTAAAGACATAGATGTTCATATTGCCCTTCAGCAAACGCGGGAGACTTTAGAAAACTTAAATCATACAATGCAAGATGATCTAAGAGCAGTCTTAGCATCTGATATAGAAGAGCTAAAACTAGAACTCGATTTTGCTCAAATTTCAACGCAAAAAAACAAACCTTTGCTTGCTCGAAAGGAGAATTTATATGACAAATAATCCAGCTTCACCCGAACCAGTTAAATCAATGGACGACCTACTTAGCAATCCGTTTGACATGCAGCCAGAACTAGCCAAAGCACCATCTGTCTCCCCTGCTTCGGATATGCCCGTTAAGCAAATTGACCGATTATCGGATGAGGATAAAAAGAAAGCGGAACAGCTTTCTTCGCAAATTCCCGTTGGCAACTATGAATCCATTTTAACTTACGGAGCTAATGCTCAAAACGAACTTTCACGCTTCTCTCATCAGATGCTTGATCATGTACAACGTAAAGACATTGGACCAGTAGGTGATGTCCTAAAAGATTTAATGGATAAGCTATCTGAAATCGATCCTGAAGAACTATCTCAAGAGAAAAAGTCAGGACTTCGCAAACTTTTCGGTAAAATAGCACGTCCAATCCAAGAAATGATGACAAAATATCAAAAACTTAGCACACAAATTGACCGTATTGGGATTCAATTAGAACATTCTAAACGCGGTCTTGTGGAAGATGTTCAAATGCTCGATAAGTTATATGAGCAAAATAAAACGTATTTTGAGGCATTGAATATTTATATCGCTGCAGCTGAACTAAAACGCGATGAAATTACGGTTAAGTTATTACCTGAATTACGCCAAAAAGCAGAATTCGCTAATGACCAAATGCTTGTTCAAGAAGTAAATGATATGGCACAATTCGTGGATCGCCTTGAGAAACGTATTTATGACTTACAGTTATCACGTCAAATTACGATTCAATCTGCACCACAAATTCGTATGATTCAACAAACGAATCAAACGTTAGCAGAAAAAATTCAAGCTTCGATCATGACAGCTATTCCATTATGGAAAAACCAAATTGCCATCGCTCTAACATTGAACAATCAGCGAAGAGCAGTAGAAGCACAAAAACAAGTAACAAAAACAACAAATGACCTCTTACTTAAAAACTCTGAAATGCTAAAAGTAAACACGATTGAAACTGCAAAAGAAAACGAACGTGGTCTCATCGAAATCGATACTTTGAAGAAAACGCAAGAAAACCTTCTTCAAACAATCGAAGAAACACTGCAAATCCAAGCTGATGGACGCCAAAAACGAAAAGCTGCCGAAATTGAAATCGCTCGTATGGAAGGCGAGTTAAAGCAACGTTTGTTAGCTATCCATACGCAACAACAAAATAATAATCGTACAAATTACTAAGATATTGAAAAGAGCCTTATTCTCTCATTAGAATTGGGCTCTTTTTTTACAGTTATTTCGTTCCTGTATAGCGAATTGTCATTTCCCCAATCATTAGTATCAGTAAGAAACTTCCAATAGAAACTGTTTGTACGAGACTGCATAACAAAACGATAGTTGCTTGTATTAACATCAATGCACGTAATAACTTTTTGATGGCTATTTGTTGATTACTTACTGGAACCGGATAAAAAGCATTCATACGAACACTTCGTGGTGAAATGAACAAGTGTTTAATTTGATAAATCGTCGCAAATGACAAGGCACTTACAATTACCCATACAACAAAAGGTTCGTTAACAAACGCTACTATAAAAGCTGAAATTACCGTTAATCTTCCCCACAAATAGACAGACTCATCAGTTCGTATAAAAGTACGGGCTATTAAATAAAGAGAGGTATTCTTTTGATTGTAACTTATTATTTTAGTCACAAAATCTAACCATGCTCTTCGACTAATCTTCTCTTTTAGAAACGGGACATCTGTAAAATAATTCACAAAGCGATAAAACCGAGCCATTCGAGCACTTTCCATTTTAGAAAAATAGTCATACGGGATAGGTTCTACTTTAACTTTTTTCCTATACCGTTTCTCATAGACTATTAATAGAGCAATAATAATAAAAAAGAGAATGGTTTCACCTTCGAGCGCCAGTTTTAATACAATAATTGAGAGGCACAACCGAATCAAGCGATTAATGAAGTGATGTCTCCCCTGATTTTTCCAATGGTTTAAAAATTCTATTCGCACATTAATATATTTTAAAGTTATTAATGCACAAAATCCTAAAGAGATTTTCCATAATGAAGGATTCTCTACTTTTAGTAATAGAAAAATCCCTCCACAATACATCACTAGTACAACGAAAATTTGAGACCAGTATGTCCATATCATTACTTTTCTAAAATAGGTACCCATCTTAGATTCTAACTGTAAAAAATATACTTGGTCAGGTTCTCGAATTAATGTAGTTGGTCTACTAAATGACAGTAATACCCCACATAAAGCAGAAACAAGCCACTCAGCTGGGAAATCATCCGCCACTACCTTCAACCATTTTCCGTAATAAGCAACTGCAAATCCTAACACAATGATTATGGCAATATAACTTGTAGCAAAAACAAATTTTAAGTATTTGAAAAGTTCTTTCAAATATCGTTGGAATCTTATAGCCCAAATTTCATCAAAATTTTTCATTGAGTTCTCCTATATATATCAGATACCCCTGTTAGATTATAGTTAAATTCTAATAGTAATTGGAAATGATAACAAGTTTTATCAAGCAACTACTAACGCATAGTAGTAACATATTGAAATAGTAGTTTTTAATAGCAATGATGCAAATTATGATGAAATGCAAAAAAAGAGAACTTCCTTTCAGCAGAAGTCCCTTTTCTATTTAAGTCCTATTTATTACGAACGTAGCGTTTACATTTGTTTATGTTGCTATAAATGGAGTTTGATGAATATACTGTCTGTTTTCAATCTGATTAATGATAAAACTCGCTATATCTTTATTAGTAATTTTCGTACCAGGCATATCGGAAAGGCTTTCCTTAATATTTCCCAATTCCGAACCCTCGACTACAAATGGTAAGCGGATTAGTGTCCATTCAATTCCTGTATTTTCTTGAAGAATAGTCAACTCTTCCTTCTTATCCTTCATCATCTTAGAAAAGAAAATTTCAAATAGCTTTGCACCAATCTTATTTAAAACGGTTTTTTTATCTCCTTTTATGTTGAGCGATCCTCCTGTAACACCTATATATCGATTAATTTCAAATTCTTTCATTACTTCAAATATATTTTTCGTTAGGCTACTATATATCGGTTCATCCTTAGGGGGTTGTCCAAAGGTATTAATGACAATATGACAACCATCGAGAAGTAGTTTTAGATTTTTAATATTTTCAACTGTTCCTTCTATAATCTCAATTCTTTCATCTTTATCGGTAATCTTTTCTGGATTTCGAACAAGCATGCGAACTTGATAACCATTTTGTAACGCCTTAGTAGCAATATAACGTCCTACTTTCCCCGTCCCACCAATTATAGCTATTCTATTTACATGATCCATTGATATAACCTCCAAAAATTTTCGTTTACGTCATAGCATGAATTATTTACATATTTAGATTTGTTATTAATCTACCGTATCTTCGTAAAATTGTTCTTCCGACAATAACTATAAATTGTTCATTATAGAGCATTGAACTACCACTTGAAGGGCTAATTGAAATCAGGCATATTGATTAGCTCATTTAAACCATTACCATTAAAGTAATAGATTGATTTCCCCTATGAGATGCTCGCTTTTCGCGGACAAGCACCAAGCCGCTTCCTTCGCTACGCTCCGTGCAGGGTCTCGGTTCGCTTGCATTTTCCGCAGGAGTCGAGCACCCTCCATCAACTGAAAATCTAGTAAC
Organism: Viridibacillus sp. d25.2; assembly: GCF_055456015.2. Taxonomy (NCBI): domain Bacteria; kingdom Bacillati; phylum Bacillota; class Bacilli; order Caryophanales; family Caryophanaceae; genus Viridibacillus; species Viridibacillus sp. d25.2. The sequence goes on from NZ_CM196652.1 coordinate 2,759,555, forward strand.
ATACGTTTATATCGAATATAGAGTAAAAGGAGTTCGCCTTAGTACATTTTGATGTTTCATATCTATTTCCTTATGATCTTTTGCTAGTGTTTATCCATACCTTTGCTTAAATGTCATACAAAAAAATTAAGAAGAACCTGCAACAAATTAGTGTTACTATCCAACAGAAGAACCCCTACTTCCCTCTTCTCCTCTTAATTGGTACGCCTGTGCTTTATGAGCAAAAAGAATAGACTTATAAATAGCATTCCATATAGAAAAATCCAACCGAATTGCCAATAAAATAATCCAGGGATGGATTTTATACTATCTTTCGAACTCAACATTTCTAAAGAAAGGTGGACAGGCGGTAATAGCCATATAAGCCCTTTTACTTGTAGGATCGTGCTTTTGAAGGACGCAATCGCTACAGAAATAATAAGTATACTTAGCACTCCCCACCACGTATTCCCATTGTTTTTGACTAGTTCTCTTGTAAAGATAGCTGACAATGCAATGGCTACAATGGATAAACTAAAATGAGACAGGAACCCCATAATTATATGTAATGAACGAGTTTCTCCTCCGAACGCACCAATAACGATGGGATACGCTACATATATGCAACTTAGACAAAAGCCAATAAGAGCACAAATAATAAATAGTGCCAGATGATACTCCCTTAAGCTTTTGCAATGCAATAACGTTATTTGTTTTTGGCCCTCATCTTCTGCATGAAAAATCGTTATTGTAAACCACCCCATGATAAAAAAGAGAACCAAGGATGTAAATGAGTAACTGTCTAAAATTGGATTAGGAATATAAGTATAGTTCACTATAAGAGCCATGATATAGACTGAAAAAGGTGGAACATATCTGTAAGATCTTAAATAATTGATTAATTGATAACTTAATAAACCTCTCAATTCTTTACATTCTCCTTTCAACTAGAAGTGGCTATGGAAGTTTTCTTCAGACCCGCGTATAGGAAGTAATTGCTTAATAGAAGCTCCCTTTATAAGGAGTTCCATTAAAATTTTATCTGTAATTTCCCGATTAACGGTTGCCTCTATCTCGTTTACTTCAGAGTTTAAACGCCTTTCTTGTTTAATTTCGATAAAGGGCAGTAATTCTTCTAACGATGTTTCTGTAGAAATTTCAAAAATAAATCTATTTCCTTTGTTTACACTCTCTTGTAATAAACTAGTTTGAATAATTTGATGATCCTTAATTAATAGGACACTATCCACTATGTTTTCTAACAATTTAGTCTCATGGCAAGTTAAGACAATACTTAGCCCTTTTTCTTTCAAAATTAATAGAATGCTTTCTAAATCACTCTGGGCTTTGGGGTCAAGTCCAGATAAAGGCTCATCCAATATCAAAAGATCTGTCTCCTCAAGCATCGCCTGCATAATCGCAACCTTCTGTTTCATTCCTTTAGAAAAGTGTTCAATTCTTATTTTACGAGCATCTTGCAAATTAAAGGTTTCTATTAAGCTATCTATTCGCTGTTGTATTTGACCCTTTGCCATTCCCCGAATATTACCCATATGAGTTAGATACTCTTCCGGCGTAAACAGAATATGAGAAGGCGTAACTTCCGGTACATAACCAATTTTCAGCGGCTGTGTATGTTTGTGAATCAAACCACTGTCAGGCTTGACTAAACCTCCGATGATTTTTAATAGCGTACTTTTCCCCGAACCATTCTTTCCAACAAGTGCTACAACCTGATTATCATATATCGAGAAAGACATATTTTCTAAAACTATTTTCTCTCTATAGTGTTTGGAGATCCCCTGCAATTCCATAATAATTTTCATCATTACACACCTTACTTATTAATAATTAAATGTACTTGGTGCCTTGCTTGTTAATAAAAATAAGTCTTCAGTAAAGAATATACAAACGCCTATCATCACCCGCAGTTTAGTCTCTATATAAAGATTTAAGAACAAGGAAATTATTGCCTAAGATACAGTTATTAACTTTTAAGGTGATGAGGTATAAAAACAATTAAACTTCCAAGCATCTTTTCCCCGACATTCGATCAATATAACGCAGACAATTCCATTATGTATATATATTACCATATATTTATAAATTATTAATCCAAAGTCAAGCGCCCTGGGAGAGTTCATGATGCACACAGATAACTTTGTACTGTTTCAATTTATTGAGAGCTAGTACAATCACAAACAAAAACACGGAACAATTAACTATTAAGGATTAAATCGAGAGAAGTTTAACTTAACTTTTTAATGTGAGAAAAATGAAATCAAAAGAACTGAAAAACCCTATCTACTAAATAGACAAAGAACTCAATTCTTCTGACAAAAGCATCATGATAATCAGCCTTTATGATTCAAAGTATTTTCAAAATTAATCTAACCAAAACTACCATTGTGATTTATTTTCGTTCGTAAACTTATCTATAACAGGAGCAAGGCAAACAATATAAAATAGCAACATAAAGAAAATAGAAGTAATAAGTAGTCCAAAAGACAAACCTATACGCTCAGCTAAATTCAATGGAAAAAATATTGCTGGAAATACAGAATAAAATAAAAATGAAGTTTCACTTTCGTTCCAATCTTTTATATACACTTGTTCAGCACAATCAGGACAATTAAATTTATAGGGATCAAATGACTTTTTAAAAATAAATTTGCGATTATATCGACAATTGCAATGAGGGCATTTTGCATAATTCCCTGCTTTTGCAGCATACAGACAAAGACTACAAAGAAATGTCGTATATGCAATAACAACGATCACTTTAATCACTTCATATGATGTCTCGTAAGTTACAAATAAAAGTACGTTTCCCAATACCATCATACCAATAGCCCAGCTCATTAGTTGAAATAATAAAAAGGTACGTTTACGCTTTTCCTTACGAATTTGCATAGCAGCTTTTCGATTAATATAAAGTGTATGTGACGTGACGAATAGCGTTGCAAAAATAAAGATGAATACATTTGTTACGATTCCTCCGATGAACTTGAAGTTACTTACTACAACTATCGGTGACACCATCCATACAATTAAAGTTAACAGTGCTAAGACAACTACCAAAATATGAAACATTTTGTAATGTACATGTGTCTTGATAAAAGTTCGTAACGTTTGTACTTTCTCATTACTATCCCAACGCTTTGTTTTCATAATAGCAAGTGCACTAAATAGCAGTGTTAAGCTTGAGAAAATAATCACCAATATCAAATATATTAGTAACTGCCATGAAACGCTTTCAACCTTCTCACCTTTATTCATGACAGATCCGGATGAAATATTACCTTGTGGTATTTCTCCTTGAATATTCATCACAAGGAACAATAAAGCTAACGCAATAAACGATGTAAGAACCACTGGGTAACCCCAATTTCTTTTGGGCTTTTGTGCTTTATGAGGTGCATTCTTTATTTTCCGTAAAATTTCTAGCTTTCGCTCTGAACATAGCTTAACTTCTCGATTTAATTCCCTTTGCCATTCATCTTTAAATTGATTCATGTGACAACACCTCCCAATCATATGCCGTTAATTGCTTTTGCAATTCCTTACGAGCCCTTTGTAACCTAGACTTAATGGTGGAATGTGAGACTTCTAGTAGCTTGGCTATATCGGATGTCGTATAATCCTCGTAATAATAAAGTAAAATAACCTCCCGATATATTACTGGCAGCGTTAATACTACATTCGTTAATTCCATTCGCTCTTGCTTTTCTATGTATACCCTCTCAACTGTGTGCGATTTACCTTTTAGTTGCACTTTTTCAAGAAGAATAGAGCGCTTGTTTTTCCAGCTACGTAAATAATCATGACAACGATTAATCGTCATTTTCACTAAATATGTTTTTAATGAAGCATCTTCTCTAAATTGGTGCTGCGTTTGATAAAATTTCAAGAAAACATCCTGGATTATTTCTTCTGCAAGTTGCTCGTCTTTCACATAAACGTATGAAACGCGAAGTAAGTAATCGCTGTATGTATGTATAATGTGTTCAATTTCATGTTGCACGCGACTGTCCTCCTTTCTCGATTCAAACTATAGACGTATAAAAATGGATGTAGGACGCAAAATTATGAAGAAATTTCTTATTTCATTTAAAATGTCATTAAAATTGTTTATTTTTTAGTTAAAATATAATACGAATCACCCCGTTTTGATTTCAAGACGGGGTTAAATGGTTTTCCTTAAAATTTAGGCTCTGTTTTAAAGAACTATATGTTTCTCATTTATTTTAAGCAATATAAAATCACCTCTAAAAAGGTAACTTCAGAAGTGTAACACAGTAAATCACTCTATTTCCAACGATGATTAATCCTATATATGTGGCTGCGTATCCTACTCCTTCTCAAGTACTTCCTTGATTCTGATTTTACTTCACAAATACTGCTTCAAATAAAATGGCAAGAATAGGACCGAAATGCCAATAATTGTCCTGACCATATAAGATTTAGCTAATTACCCCAGTAAACCATCTATTCCCTATTTTCAGTACCTTTGTTTCTATACAAATTGAAATTCACTGAAAAACATCTTTTTAGCATTCAATCATTCATCTGTAATACTACTAAAACAAACATCCAGGCGTGATGATTAACTAATTTTAACCATTACCATTAAAGTGGTAGATTGATTTACGCTACGGGATGCTCGCTTTCCGCGGGCAAGCACCGAGCCGCTTCCTTCGCTATGCTCCGTGCAGGGTCTCAGTTCGCTTGCATTTCCCGCAGGAGTCGAGCACCCTCCGCTACAATCAACTAAAAGATATAGTAACATACGTTAGTATTGAACATAAAAAACCATTTTAACGGTAAATAATAACCTAATATTCCCCTAATCAACACACCTGATATGCCTTACCTTCTATCTTTTCTTGTAAAGTTAAGTTTCTAATTAGTCTTTCTGAATAGAAAAGCTTATATATTTCCAATAATCTCATCAAAAACAATTTTCTTTAGAGATTCTTTATATTCTAAAGTAACAGGAACAAGTAGCACTCTCGCATTTTGTAACTTAATATCATATTTAAAAAATGATTCATCATTAAAACACATCCTATTAGTTACTTAATAGCTTGTATCTCTTCCTTGGTAACAAACTATTTTACGTTATTTTTAGTATATGATTTACAATATATACTAAAATATGATTTTAAAATGATAAATACCATTCATATAACCAACCTGCTCTTTGCCCATATTTTGAATATAAAAGTTAAAACTGAATGCCATAAAAAATATTTTTCATTCTAAGTGAACCTTTTCACTCGCTCATTTGTATAGTTAGTAAAGAACAAAGATGGAGGTTATTTGAAATGGGTGTTGGATGGATTGTTTCACTGATTGTTGCAGGTATATTACTCGTGTTTATTTTAGCGCTTTTAATTCCAATGGACCGTAAATATGTGGTATGGGAAAACAGGAAAATTAATTATAAGAAATCAAAAATATTTTTAAAATGGAATGTCTTTGATACAGTAACGCTTAGTCTTGCTATCTATACGATTATTTGTGTACAAGTACTTAATATATTAATCTCGTGTGGTCAAACAGTCGAGAATGTTTATGTGCAGTTTTTCACAAACCAAACACAAATCTGGACAACTGTATCGATTATTTACTTAGTTTCCCGGGTGTCAATAACATTGAAAGCTATTAAGGAGCGGTGGGGAGATGAACTTGATTGAACATACAGATGAGTATATGATTGCTTATCAAAACGGCGAAGACAAAGCGTTAGAAACAATCTACTCACTTTTGAAACAACCCCTGTATTCGTTCATCTTTCGCTATACGCGGGATGAGCAGCTAAGTATTGACATCGTTCAAGATACATTTGTCAAACTACAACGTTACAGGCATCAATACGATCCAAAGAAAGGTAAATTGAAAGCATATCTGTTTCAAATTGCATACAGAATTATGATAGTAAAATTAAATCGGCGAAAAAAATTACAATCTTTTTTGCCCTTCCTAACCCCCATCACAAAAGAAGAATTTCATCATGCAGATCGTATGACGATTCAGCATGCGATTGCTAAGCTACCGGAGAAACAACGTGGCGTTATTCTGCTTTTTTACTTTCATGACATGTCGCACGAAGATATTGCAGAAATTCTTGGAATACCTAAAGGAACCGTTAAATCGCGACTGTATAACGCGATTCAAAATTTAAAACTAGAATTGGAGGACGACTTTCATGAAGCCAAACCCTTTTAAAGAGGAACATCATCTCCGTACGAAATTAGATGAATACGAAATAGATGTTCCAAATTTCCCTATGAAATCAAAATACAGTAACCGGGAACGGCTGATCCACATGCTCGCCTCCCCTACAAAAGATCCTTTAGAACCACTATTATCAACGACTAATGGATTCATGTTTATGAAAATTGTACCTATAGCTGGGACTGTTGTGCTAACACTAATACAAATTTTCCTGCTCAACTAGGTATTTTTCAATAAAAACATTTATGAGTTTCCACCGTAAGAAGATTATTCTATTGAGATTAATTTAGTGTTATTTTATTTTTAATAGCTAGAAGATTCTTCAAAATTAATGAAAGCTGAACATACTAATGCTTTGCAACGCCAGGAATCGCACTATTTAAATATGGTATTATCACCGCCTCTTGCGATCAAACCCTTCGTTATTAGTCGTAAAAACTGGCTGTTCGCTAAAGGGATTAAAGGAGCAAAAGCTAGTGCCGTCATCTATAGTATTGTCGAGACTGCAAGAAAAGATCAGCTGCTCCATGGTCAAAAACGTCCTAATCACATTCCAAAAAAACCAAATAAATCATACACAAATGCCCACCTGAATGATAGGTGGGCATTTGTTGACGCTTACGTATCCGTTTTATTATATTTGGGTTCATCACAGAGCTCTTTGGGACGCCTATTTTCTGATAAGTCTCAAAGTAAAATAGCAGAATCCATGACTAACAAGGTTTAAGGCTACTTAGCTTGATTGGCTTATGGTGGGAACCCTTTTAGATGTGTTAATTTTTAAAAAATTCCGCAACAGGATCCAAAACACCCGAAAACCTCAAAATGAGGAATATTATACTAAAAATTGTGAAACCTTTACCGAACTTTTGCCAAAATGTCTTTTTTTCCGTTTTATTTCCGTTTGTCATTTACTTTGCACCCCAATATTTAAATTTATTTTTGTACTTTTATATAACATTCCAATTACAATAGTTATGATTAAAATTAGAATGATATTTGCTTGAAGTGATACATGATTATTTTTGAGTAATTGTCTGAGATACTCGAAAATAGTGCTGAAAATAATAAGTAGCGGAATATTCCATACAAATATATAGTACAAAAGGGGTTTTACCATTTCCCCTTTATATCTGTATCCTTTAGAATCTTTATTGCTCTTTTTCATGATGCTTGATAATAATACTCTGGATGCTATATAAGTCAGAATAAATAATTGACCTATACCATAAATTATAAATTCCATTTCTACGGATTCTAAAATACATATCATAACTATATATGAGCCAGCAATTATAAAAGAAAGAACGTGCAATAAACGCCTTCTCATTTTAAACAGTTCCTCATAATTAAAAGGAATCGAAAATAAAATATCTTGATGTTTTTTATCATCAGATAAAAGGATATTTAATGTAACGGTTACAATTACAAGCGCAAATATATTTATTAGTACCGTCAAAGTTATCCCAGATGCAAACTGATTTTTATATTCGATTAAACTTGTAAATAATATTGGTGAGATATACACAGAGAATAGCTTTGGTGATCTTATTAAATATAATAAGTCTTTCCTAATGAAAAAGTTCTTTATGTACTTATTGATGAATGCTGAAATCTTATTTGAATAAAATGACTTCTCTATGTCCCGCAAAGATATAGTCAAAAAACCTCGTTTATAACAATAGTTTGTAATCAGATAGGCAATGGGTATAAAACATATAACATTTATAGAAATTAGTATATAAAATAATCCCACTTCTATTAGATCAATAGGTGAACCCAAAAGATATTTCGGATATTGTAGCAAAATATAAAATAATATTTCGAAAATTTCATTCTGATTTAGTAAGGAAGTTTTGTAATTCTTCAAATAAAGAACTACTGTAATGACTCCGACAGATCCAAGGGTCATGAGAGAATATGCCATCATTCTTAACCCTTTTCCTTTAGTAAGGATAAAAGCAACAGCGAATAAGACGTGGGCTACTATACTGAAAAAAATTGAACCAGCTAATATTTGAGGAATAGTAACAAGTACAATTTCTAAAGAGATATTATTAGCAAAGTAATTTGCTAAAGTAAAAGGAAATAAGAATAAGAAATTAATAGACGCTACTTGAATAGCAACACTGAACAATCTTGCTAAAATAATTTGAGAATTTTTTATCGGGGCAACAAGCAATATTTCACGTTCAACCGAATGAAATAGCAATAATATAAGGGTGTAGAGATCATCTCCACACCCTCCATCCGTCTTTACGCGATACTATTTCTAACTGTAACCCAAATGAGTTTTGTTATGCCTGTATTATTACTTATTCAATTCTTCTCTTAATGCATTTATTCCTTCAATAACTCTTCTTACATTGTCATCACGTCATCATTATTTAATATGTTTCTTGCATGTAGCAAAACAGGTCTAACAGATTCCACTGAGCGACCGAAATCATTCATCCATTCATATCGAGGTACCATCCAAGTGTGAAAGTGGTGTGTAGTATCTTCATTGTAAAAGTAATAAACATGTTCTATTCCTAAAACTGCTCTTTGTGCTTTTCGAATCTTAGATAATAAGTTAATGTAATCAATCTTCTCTTCTTCATATAATTCGTCAAAACATTTAATATGACGTTTCAATGCTAAAATAACTAACCCCTCAATGGGGTATGCAACATCTTGATGAGCATGAAAATATTTAGTTTCAACTATTACCCCACCATCAGGTTCAATTTGTCCACCTGCTAATGCACAACTTAAGCATTCAACTTCTACTATTTTTCCATTAGACAAAGTGATTTTCCTCATAATTCCTCCTATAACCAAATGTACACAACTAATAATTACTTCACGCTAAACAGAGGATAACATTGATAATATCCATTAATAAACCTTATTGTTCTGTAATTACAAAAAGTGTAAATGTTATGATGGTACATTTGAACATTGTACCCTCTCTATCAACGAAGAAAACATAGCATACCTATTCACTATACTTTGTTTTTAAAACGAACTCTATTGGAATGTTACAACTTAATGTAGAATATTATATTCGCATTAAGTTATTAGGAACATCTAATGCTCTTTCATAACTGAGATTGAATTTTAATGAGAAATGTTTCAGTTTACTTCGATTCCCTTTAAAAATGAAAGGAAAATGAAATTTTCCAAAAGAAATTCTTTGTTATGATAAGAAGCATCAATACAAAAAAAGTGTTGACACATGGAGAAAAATGTATTCTTCAAGATATAGTGGAGGAAAAAATGAGATTAGAAAAAAAATTAATCAAAAAGATATATTATGAAACATTCCTAATAGAGAATGAAACACATCCACCTCTTCAAGTACTTGGAGAAGCTTATTTAAACGAACAAAAAAATGAGATTTCCGATGGATCTTTTATTCGTTTTGCACAAGGTGAATTTTATTATCACCATCAAGATTTTGAATCAGCTATTTTTAAATGGGAGAAAGTTAGTAATGAATTAGCACCATGGGCACAAAAAAATATCGCGGATGCTTACTTCGAACTTAACCAATTATCATTTGCTGAAAATGTTTATACCTCCATTACTACTGATAACAAAATACTTAAGACCGAAATTGTACTGCAATTACTGTCTCTTTACATCGAGCAAAATAATCTTGATTCAGCTTTTGCTGCTATTAAAGAAGCGGTTTCTTTAAATCCTGATTATCCAAACGTTACAACTATTGCACGTTCCTTTTATGAAGAACAGCAAGATTTTGACAGTGCAGTAGAGCTTGCTGTGAATGAGTTAATTCGAACAGAATCTTCTCCATGGTTTGAGGTTCTAAAAGAATATATCAATAAAGGATTTACTAAAAATATTTCACCAGACTATTTTTATGAAGTATTAGTTACATTAAATAATGTAGATCAAGTACAATTTACGCAAATTGTTTCATCACTTTGGTACAGCTATAAAAATGAACAAAATTACTTATTATGGCTTAAAACAATAAATGAATTTTTCTTACCTCTCGAAATACATTCATCCGATATATGGGACAACATTTCTTCTCTATACGAAGAAACGTACTTTGAATTAATTCAAGGTCAATTTATGCTAAGACAATTACACGATATCATTCCAAACCTTTTAACAAATTGGTTAAAGGTAACCAATCCATCTCATTCTGTATTTCCATCTGCTGCAGTAATGGCATGGGATGAGATTTTCCCTTCCGAAATAGATTCAGCAAATATAAAACATGCGGAAAACCTGCTGTCATATTCTATTAATCATGTGAATGGCTTAGAGTATAGTTTACATCTTTTTGAATCTATTACACAGTGGGCACAAAAACATGATTTAGAAATAGGTCATCGATTTAGATGGTTAGTTAGCGAGCTTGCAGATTTAAGAACAAATCGCCTTTTAGTAACTGGAACTTCAGGAAACGGAAAAGCTTCATTTATTAACTCTGTACTAGGAGAAAATATATTAGAAAACTCAATCTCAAATATAGTTGTCTTTAAAGATGACGCTGATGCAGAAATTAATACTATAACAGATTCAGCAATTACAACAACTGAAGATTTCTCAGATTACCATAATATGATGTCTCTACACCCCCAATCACATAGAGATAGAGCATATGTTGAATTTAAATTACCATGCAGATTTTTAAGTAAAAATAAATTTACATTCGTTGTTACACCAAGCTTTAATAGAAACAACGACACTAGAGATGAGACATTCGAATATTTAAATTCTGTAGACGAATTATTATTCGTATTGAATGCGGATTCACCTTTTACTGACAAAGAACGTGATATTCTATTAAGTATTCAAGAACATACACCAAATCTACAAATTCATTTCTTATTAAATAAAATCGATAACATTTACAGTGAAGCAGAAGCAAAAAGAGTTATAGATGATACACAAGTGAGAATAAACGCATATTTCCCACATGCGAGAATTTTACCTTACTCTTCGTTATATACAAATAGTCAACAACTAAACAAATTATCTGAGTTTATTCATTTTAACTTTAACCATAAAAATATCGATGCAGAACGGACTGAAAAGCTATTGTTTTTCATTCGAAAAACAATTTCATATCTTTTGGAAAAACGCATCGAGATGGAAAATAACCTAGTGGATTCTATTAATTGGAATGAAGATATACTAGTTAGACTAAATGGTTTTATTAATAACCTTACTACTTTAGAGAAGGAAAAAATTCATTTAATTACAGAATCATATCGTACAATGAAATATGAAATTGCTAATGATCTTACAAAACATATTCCGAAACTATTGCAGAGTTGTTCTGATTTAATAAGTGTAGAAAGCGATTTTGGGCACATTGATATTGAACTAAATACAGCGATGAACGAAAGAGTTCAAAAATATCTAGATCAAACTGTGTTACCTAATCTTGCTCGCTCTATGCAAAATTGGATTGCAACTTCTAATAATGAGTTCCTTCAAAGTCAATTGTACTTAGAAGAAATCAGTGAAGGACTTAATTCTTTATGTGGAGAAAATCGAATACAATTAGAATGTGACTTCAAAGTGCTTGATGACTGGCGCAGAGATACTGATAGAATGACAACTAGAATACAAATGGAAGAAGTAAATATTTTACGCCGATTTACACCAGCACAATTTTTACTAAAAAGTGCCGGTAAGTTATTTGGAGTTTTACCTAAAAATAAAGTGATGCTATATAACAAATACAAACAGTATTTAGAGAATGAAGATTATACCGATGTAACGGCTTCTATTATGAACAAATTTTTCTTGCAATTTGAGCTATTTGAAAACGCACAAGAACGGGATATTAATATTTTCTTTAGAAATCCATTTGCCGCGTTGGAACAAGCTGTAGAAAGCACTCATATAGAAATACAAGTTAAACAAGATACACTCCATAAAATGAAATCAAATCCTGAAGTTTATCATGATCCTATAACGCTCTTTGAATTGAGATTACGTCAATGTGAAGTAATCTTAAATAAAGGTGAGGTTAATTCCTATACAGATTTACCTTTAGAAACAAACGTAGAGTAAACGTAAAGTAACTCCAAAGTCAACAATAAAAGTTGATTTTGGAGTTATTTTTTGTTTGTTTCAGTTTTTCGGTACCCTGCAACTAGATGGTATATACATTGTGAAAGAATTCTAGTCTGTCTCAATTGAGTTCAATATATTTTAATACTACTTAACAATATAGCTAATCCCTCTTGTAATTCAGCCAATGAAGCATATGCATAAGAAAAACGTATATGGTGCATATCATTAGGATCGTATATGTACCCAGGATTGATAAGAACCTTTTGCTTTAAAAGCTTTAAAAACAATGCTTTATTAACTATAGGTTCATAGAAGCGAAGCCAAATATAAAAGCCTCCTTTTGGCTTCTGCCACGTTGCAACTTCTTTAAATTCCTTTTCTAATATACCTTCAATGAAAGCCGCACGCTGTTGTAATTGTTGACGCAATTGCACAACATGCTCATCATATATGCCCGTCTCTAACCAGTGTGCTACGATTTCTTGTGAAAAAGCACTGGAGCCGTAGTCCGTTTGCATTTTAATATCAGCCAATCGATTAATAACCGGTTCGGGTGCGACTACCCAGCCAATTCTCAGTCCAGGACATAATGTTTTTGAGACGCTGCCTAAATATAAAACTTGTCCAGACCTATCAAATGACTTTAAGGCAGGGACAGGATTCTCAAACAGTAACTCTTCATATACATTATCTTCTATGATTGGAATTTGCAACTCCCTACATATGTCTAATAATCGATGACGCTCATCAACTGACATAGTTCGCCCTGTTGGATTATGTAAAGTTGGTACAGTATAAAAAAGTGATTGTCTTTTCCCTTTTAACGATTTTAATGTCTCGTCTAAACGTTCATTGCTTTGTACTGATACCATCTGCATTCCAGCAGATTGAAATGGGTGGACAGAATTTAAGTAAGAAGGATGCTCTTGAAAAATAATCGATTGCTGTTCAAGTAAACCAACTGAAATTAACTGAAGAGCTTGTAGTGCACCAGAAACGATTAAAATACTTTCGGGTGGTGTTTGAATGCCCTGTCTCCCCAAATATTCACTTAATGCTATTCTCAATCTTTTACTCCCTTTGGGTTCTGAATAACCTATATCTCGTGCATTTAGAGTTATTGATTGAAGGGATTCTTCTAGCAACGTCGTTGGCAATAAATCGGGGGACAGTTCTCCAGTACCTAAACGTATCATAGACTCATCTTGCTCATATTCATTGATTAGTTGAATTGTATGGTAATTAGGCTTATGAATACTCATCTGAATGTGCTTTTGCCAATTTGGCTGTGATTTGTTTAGTAGAACATTCCAGCTATTATTAGCCACAAAAGTTCCCCCGCCTCTTTTTGTTTCAAGTAATCCATCGGCCTTTAACTCATCTAATACTTGAATAATAGTACTACGGTTCACTTCCAACATTTCAGCTAACTTTCGTTGGGGTGGGAGATTCATCCCTATTGTCCATTCACCTTGTTGTATAAGAGAAGTCATCCAATCTACAATTTGACTATGAAGTGATAATTGTGAATGTCGTTTTGGTTTCCATTGCAAAATATCTTCCTCCCCTTAAAATTGGTTGGTTTAAAAACCAACCAATTGGATGTTTTCTTTTAGTTGTAACATAGGTAAATTTGTAATGGAAGGGATTTTTTTCATATGGCAGCTATATTACATGGATTTTTACTAGCATTTGGACTTATTTTACCTTTAGGTGTACAAAACGTTTTTATTTTCTCTCAAGGTGCTTCGCAACCAAATTTATTGAAGGCACTACCTGCGACTATTGCTGCTTCACTTTGTGATACTTTGCTTATTGTACTTGCGGTGTTTGGCTTATCTTCCATCGTATTGCAATTTGAATGGTTACGCTTGGGGTTAATGAGTGTTGGAATCATTTTTTTACTTTATATGGGGTATTCTATTTGGACTTCTAAACCTGCAACAGTTGAGACAGGAAAAAGCCTGACGATGAAGAAACAAATCATCTTTGCATTATCGGTGTCACTATTAAATCCACATGCTATTTTAGATACAGTAGCTGTAATTGGGACAAGTGCATTGCGATACGCTGGCATAGAACAAGTTATTTTCACTGTTACTTGTATTGCCGTATCATGGTGTTGGTTTTTCGGTATTACATTAGCAGGAGCAACGATGAAAAAAGTTGATAGCTCAGGAACAATAATGAATCTTTTCAATAAATGTTCGAGTATTTTTATATGGTGTACAGCATTGTTCTTATTCAAAGAATTATTTTAAATTGATTGAACTACAAATTTTTCCCAAATTATTGATTAATTAATCTATCACCTATAAACTAGAAGAACACTAGAGTTGTTCTAGTAACTCTATATAAAAATAAGAAGCTTTGTATATTGTTAATTCCTAAGAATATCTTATATAGTCGAAGTACTTTGAAAGTAGGATCCTTAAAACGCATAAATTCACAACTAATCATGTGAATTAATTTCTTTTAATTGAAAGGTGGACTTTGTATTGTCAGTTGAAGATCAAGATTCTAAAGCTTTAAATAACCAAGCAACTTGGTTACAGAGTTATATTGACTCTCCAGAAAAACAGCGACAATTGTATAAACGAACATTATTCATTATTGTTATGTCACAAATATTTGGAGGTGCTGGGCTTGCTGCAGGAGTAACTGTAGGGTCACTTCTAGCTCAAGATATGCTAGGAACAGATAGTTTTGCAGGATTGCCTGTAGCATTCCTAACTTTAGGTTCAGCAAGTGCTGCGTTAATTGTCGGGCGTCTCACTCAACGTTTTGGGCGTCGTATGGGTCTCACAACTGGCTTTTTAGCGGGAGCTATTGGGGCAATAGGGGTGATACTAGCTGCCACAACAAATAGCATTATACTTCTCTTTGCTTCTCTACTAATTTATGGTGCAGGAACTGCGACTAACTTGCAAGCTCGCTATGCGGGGACAGACTTGGCAAATTCTACTCAACGAGCAACCGCAGTTAGTATTGCTATGGTTTCAACAACATTCGGTGCTGTTGCAGGACCAAATTTAGTTAGCGTTATGGGTGGATTGGCTATATCAATAGGTATACCACCATTAGCTGGACCGTTTATACTCGGTGCGGTTGCCTTCACTATTGCTGGCTTAGTGCTACTTATTTTTCTTCGCCCAGATCCCTTTATTGTGGCCAAAGCAATTGCAGAAGCTAAGGAAACTAATATTAGTAATAATTTAAATTCGGATTCTACTACTCAAACAGTGAATAAGCGTGGCATAGTAGTTGGAGCTACAATAATGGTCTTAACACAAGTAGTCATGGTATCAATAATGACTATGACTCCTATACATATGGGGCATCATGGTCACGGTTTGAATGCAATAGGTTTAGTAATTGGCTTTCATATTGGAGCAATGTATCTCCCCTCTCTTCTAACTGGTGTACTAGTAGATAAAATGGGACGTATCACTATGGCTATTGCTGCTGGTGCCACACTACTAGCATCTGGTATTTTAGCAGCTTTAACACCTGGAGATTCTTTGCCATTTTTAATACTTGCGCTTGTTTTACTTGGCATGGGGTGGAATTTCGGTTTTATTAGTGGAACAGCACTTATTGTAGACGCTACTAGCATTACTAGTCGTGCAAAAACGCAAGGGACAGTGGACGTTTTAATTGCCTTATCAGGAGCATCTGCCGGAGTATTGTCCGGCATGGTCGTAGCAAATTCTAGTTATGCTACACTTTCCATTGTAGGAAGTATACTTTCACTTTTACTGATCCCAGTTGTAGTTTGGTCACGTAGTATACCGAAAAAGCAAATATTATTAAGTTCAGAAGAGTAAACTCTGCAATTGGTAAAAATATGAACTATTTTAAAGAAAAGCGACTAGTTCACTTCACCTTTAGTGCATAGACTAGTCGCTTAAATTATTATAGAAACAAATAGAGCACAATTCATAAAGTTAGAATTGTGCTTTTTCTTGT
The DNA here is from genome assembly GCF_055456015.2 of Viridibacillus sp. d25.2. Classification (NCBI taxonomy): domain Bacteria; kingdom Bacillati; phylum Bacillota; class Bacilli; order Caryophanales; family Caryophanaceae; genus Viridibacillus; species Viridibacillus sp. d25.2. Next base: position 2,775,791 of record NZ_CM196652.1, read on the forward strand.
GGAATTTCAAATTTGTTTTAATTAACATCTAATCAACTATTAATAAACAGCTTACCCATTCTACATTTAACATAAATTAGAATTATTAGAATGATATTACTATAAAATTAGAAGGTGTTTTTGTGTATATGTAGAATTACTAACTATACATCCTAGAACCTACAAAATCCTATTGTCTAGAATAATTCTGAAATAAATATGATATCTCTCTTATGGAACATCTACTTATAAAATATTGAATGAGGTGGCTTATTGATAAGGTTGATTCAACTTGAAATGAAAAAGATATTAAATACTGCATTTTTCAAATTAATGCTCATTGTCTTATGTTTATTTATTATTAGTTACTATGTATTCATTTATATGCATTCTGTAAGACCTTCTAATTTAATATTAGATTCTGAGATTAGACTTAAAGTTATACAGACTGATCTTCAAAAGTTGGCATCTTCGAGTGATTCAAGCAAGGATACAGTTGATGATGAAACTAAAGGACAAATTATGGATTTAAACACCTTAGTAAAAGAAGAAAAAATAAAACTTAAAGCATTAAAAGAAATTGACTGGCAGACACTTTTAGCACTGGAGATTGATCAAATGGAACCTAGGTTTAAAGAAAGACTTCCACTCAGAAATTATAATACATTCACTTGGCCCACACTTTTTACTGATGAAAGTTTATTAAATCAGCATAAATGGATGTACGATAAAAAAGTTACTCCAATATACCCTCTCATTTTTTCTTGGATGACTGCCTACGATAAAGTCTTCCAAGATGAATCTATTGAAAAGTGGGTTTTGAAAAACATTAAATATTCATCTTCAGGAATCTATTATCTTCACCACCTTTTTGGACTACTTTTCAGTTTCATTGGAGCATGCTTATTCCTATTTTTCTTTAGCGATATCGTAACAAAGGAAGGATTTGGAAGAAACGGTCCGATTCATTTATTACACACACAGCCGATTCGTAGACAAAACATTTTAATAGGTAAATTCACTACAGTAATTTTGATGACAGTTTTTATTCTCACTGGGATAATTACTCTCTCGTTATTAATTGGTACAGTTTTTGATAGGTTTGGTGATTGGAATTATCCAGTATTGATATATGGTCAAGAATACTCATTTACATTTATGAACTTGAGTATGTTTTTATCCAAGTCAGTTATCCTATTTTTCATGATTCTACTATTTTGTTATTCTTTGCTTTTCCTATATTCTATTTTAACTAAAAAGGCTGTAGTGGCCCTTGGTTTAACAATTATCACTTTATTTATAGGCATCAAGTGGAGTGAAGAGGACGTATCATCTAGCTTTGCAACTTACGTACCATTTCATTATTTTTCCGTATCAGAAGTGATTACAAATGAATTAGCTGTTACAGTGGATAATTTTGCATTTTCTTTTACAAATGGGGTTACTACTTTATGTCTTTCCAGCATCGTAATCTTGCTTGTATCAATTGTTCTCTCTTCCCTACAGTATAAGCATTTTCGCTGAGATTCTTAAAATAACCTATTGTAAGAAACAATTCAAATTGGGAGTGATGAGATGATTGTTGAAATAAACAATTTACAGAAACAATATAAAAAGCAACCTGTACTAAGGGAAATCGATATTAAAGTGGAGACTCCGCAAATCATAGCATTAGTAGGTCCAAATGGATCGGGGAAAACTACATTGTTAAACTGTATGACAAACCTACTTTCATTTAACGAAGGCCAAGTTAATTTATTAGGAAAGAAGCATACCGATTCTTCCCTTTTTTACGAAATATCTTATTTACAAGATAATCGGATTTTATATGGCGATTTGACTGGTAAGGATCATTTAAAGTTCATCTGCCATATACAAAAGTTGCCAATATCTCGAGTCAAGGAAGTTGCGAAACGTGTTGGAATGGAAGATTATCTGAAGAAAAGGGTCAGAAATTACTCACTCGGTATGAAGCAGCATTTATTATTAGCAATGGCAATCATTAATGCACCAAAATTATTACTAATGGACGAACCTTTAAATGGATTGGATCCCACTAGCGCAATTAATATGCGACGTATTTTATTAGAATTGCATAAAGACGGTACAACGATCATTATTTCATCTCATAATCTCGATGAAATAGATCGATTAACAAGTACCATTTATTTTATGAAAGATGGTGCTTTACTAAAAGAATCACTCCAAGACTTTTCTATTAATCAATATCATCTCACTGTAAATGATTTAATAAAGGCAAATGATATATTGAGAGAACAAAAAATTCCTTTTTCAGTAACCGATCAAAACAAATTGATTTTTGAGGAATCTGATGTATCATTACAAACATTTATCAATCAGTTGAATCAAAATGATATTAAAATTGAAAAAATTGAGAATTTAAAGGTGGGTGCAGAGAAACGATATCAGGAATTATTTGAAGGGAATCTACCCACATGAAGATAATAAACTTCGAATTAAAAAAGATTGTCTTTAGTAAAAAGTTCTTATATTTGATGCTGCTTTTAATACTAAGCGTTATTATATTATTTGTCCGTAACATTATGTATCAAACGTATATAGAAAAAGAGGAAAAACAAAAAATTGAAGAATATATTAAAACAAGTCAGTCAAGTCTTAGATTGCATTTAGATGCACTGGAGAGAAACCCCAATGACAAAGTGGCAAAAGAATTATTACAAATCATTGATCCTATCCTCGAAAGTTTATATGAATTAAGTGATTTAGTTGGAACTAGTGATTGGCAAAAAAAATTGACACTTGAAAATAAATTTTTGAATCATTTATATGCATTAAAAAAATCCGGTTCAGATAATCCATTATCATACACCGAAATTAATCATAAGATTGCCCTAAATCAGAAATTACTAGGTGAAGATATTATTCCTGAACATGAAACTTATAGTATTGCGCTTCCAAATTTCACGAAACAGATCATTGATTTTTATACAAGTTTTGGAGCTATCATTATTATTATTCTATTGATTGGTGATATTTTGTCAGCAGAGTTCGAAAACCGCTCAATTCATTTACTATTTACTCAGCCATTAAAAAAGAAGCATATTATTAATAGTAAGTTGTTCAATTCCTTGATAGTTTATCTTTTTACGACATGCATCATTTTAATCACTACAATAATAATTGGGCATACTTTTGGTGAAAAAGGCTCATTTGCTTATCCCATCCTCATCGAAAAAAATCACTCAGTCGATTATTTAACAATAACCGACTATATGATCCAATCGATTATTGTCACATCTGTGACAGTTTTAATGGTGATTTCGTTATGTATGTTGTATAGCCTTTTATTGAAACACACTTTGGCAACTCTGTTTGTTTTATTTGGGACTTTATTGGGTGGTTATATATTGACCTTATTCATAACTTGGAAGCCTTTTGCTTGGATCAATCCATTTCAATATTTATTACCGGAAAATACTATCGTTTTACAAAATGAGCATGTATGGTATCAAGGAATACCTATAACTATCCTGGTGACAGTTGTATTTTACTTAATATCCTTACTAAAAATAAGATCTGCTAAAATGGAATAATTATTAGGAGAAAGTTGTTTGTTAAACTCATTAACAATAACTGATTAGCACGTAATGAGAAAAATGCTAATGATTTATAAGACAAGCAGGCGCTTTATGCACTTGCTTTTTTACTTGTAAACAACCCATTGATTTTTCTGCGTCTTCTTTATTGATTATTATTGAAAATCTAATGCTACTACATAGATACAACTTCCCTCTTCCCATGTAGCTAAGATTTCGTATATCTTTTGCCCTTTTTCTTTTGCATCTTCAAAATTTTCATAACTGGCATTCATTTTACTATCTTTCTCCAAGACTCTAATTTCATATGTAACTGGTTCTTTTTTAAAACTTAATTTTACATGCTCATTTAGATCGGCGCTAATGGCTTTATCAACAATAATTAATTCGGTTGAAGGTAATGATTCTGATTCTACACCCACTGTTTCCCCTGTTTTAGTATCTAAATAACTCCAATTATATCCACCTTGTTGAGCAATAACTTTCTTTTTACCTATTGAGATAGCTAAAGCTGGTGGTTTTTCAAATTGTGATTGTGCACTCGTATTTAAATTACTAAGTTGTTCTTTCTTTCCCTCACTCATATTTCCGCATCCTACTAATAAAACAATTAAAAACAATATTAAACATTTCATACTAAGTTTTTTCATCTAACTTTTATCTCCTATATTTTGCTACTCTTTTTATTTATTTTCCATAGCATATTGCCATAAAAAATTAGTTATTATAATTGCACCCTCAAGCTCGATTTATATCACCGCTTTCATTTCTCCTCAAAAAAGCTTCTCTACTAATTTATGGTGCAGGGACAGCAACTAACTTGCAAGCTAATTGGCTTTCATATTGGAGCAATGTATCTCCCCTCTCTTCTAACTGGTGTACTAGTAGATAAAATGGGACGTATCACTATGGCTATTGCTGCTGGTGCCACACTACTAGCATCTGGTATTTTAGCAGCTTTAACACCTGGAGATTCTTTGCCATTTTTAATACTTGCGCTTGTTTTACTTGGCATGGGGTGGAACTTCGGCTTTATTAGTGGAACAGCACTTATTGTAGACGCTACTAGCATTACTAATCGTGCAAAAACGCAAGGGACAGTGGACGTTTTAATTGCCTTATCAGGAGCATCTGCCGGAGTATTGTCCGGCATGGTCGTAGCAAATTCTAGTTATGCTACACTTTCCATTGTAGGAAGTATACTTTCACTTTTACTGATCCCAGTTGTAGTTTGGTCACGAAGTATACCGAAAAAGCAAATATTATTAAGTTCAGAAGAGTAAACTCTGCAATTGGTTAATTCCTACCAGGCGGCACAGCGATCGTACAGGTCCGTACTTCCAAATAGATAGAATATCTCACTTTTAGTTAAAAAAAATTTATTTACCCCGATATTAAGAAGGTATTATCAATTATTGGTAGTAATTAAAAAAATTAGGATGCGGAGTTGGTATTATGATATCTTTGAGAAGTACAAGCAGTCACTATTTAATGAATCGAGGAGCATATAGGCAAAGTAATTTTTCTGAACAAAATACTGGTAACATCTATAAAAGTAACTCTAAAATTATTCAAGAAGCACTAAAAAATATAAATAAGGGTTCAAAACTATCCTCAGAGCAAATTGAAGTATTAAAAAATGCTTCAAAAAATGGATCATTGACTCCTTTCTTGAAGGAAATGGGTCCGTCGGGGATGCGAAATTCGCGTGAATTACAAGACACAATTAATAATGCAAAGAAAACAAACGCGACTCTTGGTGGGGATAAAAGTAAAAAACTAACCTCTAATCAAATTAAAATGTTAAAAAGTGCTTCAAGAAGTGAATTATTGACTCCCTTCTTGAAAGGAATGGGGTCTTTAGGTAAGCTTAATTCGCAAGAAAATGTAAGAAATCATAAACTTAGCGCAACACTTAATGCTTATAAAAGGTCAATATAAAAAGCAATTGAAGGGTATTTATGATAATTATTCACAACATGATTGGCGAAGTAAAATAATATGTAATCATTCTGTTGCCATAGAATTTAATTAACCATAAAAATTAATACATTAATAAAAACAATGTTGCATTATTAAAGGGACCGTCAATATTTATGTGTAAATGAGTGTGACCTTTTCTTGTAGATGCTCTTTTATTCTTTTGATTTGAACATTAATTCCAACTCTGCACGCGATTTGTCGAACCCTAAATGACATCGTGTAGCGAAGCGTTGATTGTACTGATCAAACTGAGATACAAGAAAGCGTTCCAACGATTCTTCGTTTGGGAATTGCTCTTTTCGCTTGCTGTATTTCTTGATTTGTTTATTAAAGGATTCTATTAAGTTTGTGGAGTAGATGCTGCGCCAGATACCTTTTGGAAAGCTGTAGAACGTGAAAATATACGGATTTTCAAGCAATGGCTTCGTTACTTTCGGGTAAATGGATTTCCATTTCTCCACAAATTCTTGCAATGCTTTTTGCCCCATTTCGAGGTTGTCTGCACGATAAACAGTCTTAAAATCCTCGCAAATTTCAGCTCGATCTGTCACACGTACTTTATGTGCAATATTACGTGCAAGATGCACACAACACGATTGATATTTTGACTCGGGAAAGACGGAGAAAATACTATCAGTAATACCTTTTAAACCATCTGAAATGAATAATAATATTTCTTCTGTGCCACGATCTCTGATATCTTCCAAAAGTTCTTTCCAAACTCTAGCTGATTCATTTGGTGCGATTGTGTAAGCTAAGACTTCTTTAGAACCATCTTCACGAATACCAACGGCAATATAGACGGCTTCTTTTGCGACTGTTTCACGTTTTAGAGCGATATATGTCGCGTCCAAATAAACGCACGCATAACGTGCAGAGAGAGCTCGAGCTTGGAAAGCTTCTACCTGTTCAGACATCACTTTCGTCATATTCGAAATCGTTTGTGGCGTGTAATGATGACCATACATTTTCTCAATTAAATCAGAGATTTCCGTCATCGTTACACCTTTTTGGAACATATGAATGACAAACGATTCGAGCGTATCATTTGAACGCTTATATGGAGCCACAGTCTGTTGTCTAAATTCACCGTTGCGATCACGTGGAATGGCAATTTGAAGATCACCAAATTCTGTGTGAAGCGTCCGTGAATAGGCGCCATTTCTAGAGTTGCCAGAGTTGAAGCCAATACGGTCATACTTTTCGTAATCTAAGAAACATGTCAATTCGCTCGCTAAGAGCGCGTTTACGGCCGATTCTAGGTGCGTGCGAAAAACTTCCTTAATATCTTCTTTTTTTACTAGAGCTTGGACAATATCTGTTGTAAACTTATTCATAGGGAAGACCTCTTTTCTGTGAATTGTGTTGTGGTGACTTAATTCTACAAGAAAAGGTCTTCCTTTTTCTATTTATTCATTTACACAAGATATTTTACGCTCTCTTATTAAAAACTAACATTTGCAACATTGTTTTTTATTTTGTATTTATCTTTGTATTTATATGTAATGAAACAAACCTAATTAGCGTTGAATAAATATTAAGTCTTAATCTCAGCGTCACTAATTTTATCTGTAAATACTATTTTTCTTTGTGAATATTAAAAGGAAAATATTGTTTTTTAGAAACAAATGGAAATTTACAACTTATTTTTTAAAAAACTCTGTAATGTACTTGTTTTCTAAGACGGACACTTTTATTTACTCTTTGCCCTTTTGTGTAAAGTTTTCCTCCGGTCCGCCTTAATAAGTTCTGAATAGGTACCTACAACGTTTTGATTTTTCATTAGAACATTTCCTCTTTTCATACTAATTTCAGTTAATTAGTGTAATTAAGTAATTTTATCGATCACACTACTTTATTAATTGCTCTAAAACAATGCGAGTTGCTCCCCTTCACCATAGTCATCTCTCTAAAATGCTGAATTTGTTTTAACCTATTCTCAGGTTTAAGGTATTGTAAAATGCCCATACCAAGAAGGACATCCACTTTTTCAGAAATAACTAAATCGTTTACATTTCCCTCAACTAAATTAATAATCAATCCATTTTCTTTTGCCCGTTTTTCTGCCTTAAGTAATCCACTTCATAAGATTTTTCCCCCTATTACCTTAAAACCCTTTTTAGCGAGAAAACACTATTTCTGCCTTTACCACATCCTAATTCAAGGACAACTTTATCTTTAAAGGAATCGGAAGGTAGGAAATCAAGCAATTTAATCACAAGCTTGTTTGGCTCTATACCAAAGTGGTATTCTGCATTTGAATAAAATTGGTCATAATTTTTTATATCCATTTCTTATTTCCCTTCAGAGTTTAAAAAGTTTTTAGAAATAACAACGGCATTACAAGATTTTTCATAAAACTCAACGGGACCAGCTTCTCCAATAATAGCGTATTCATAGTCTCTTTCCTTCATCTCAACTAAACATAAATGCAGCAGAGTATTTCCTATCCCATTTATTCTATTTGAAAAAGATGTACCCATTGGACCGAATAATCCTTTTTTTCCTCGAACAACATCAAAGCAAGAAAAACCTACATTATCTTGGTCTTCTAAAGCGATAAAAATAGGAATATCTACTTGTAAAAAACCATTTTCAATAGAGTCTAACCATTCTTCTCCAAATTCTTTTTCTACAAAAGCTTTCAAGGAGGCATAATCACTTTGCTCTGCTTTTCTAAAATTTATATTGCTTGCTGGAATAGGAGGAAACGAATAATCTTTTAAAGAAACAATCATATCCCTGGGATAAGACACGATTTCAAGTATACGAGAAATATCGAGTCCAGAAAGTATTGCTTTTGTTAAAGGGTCATCAATTTTAAAAATTGCATCTACTATATGACCTTCATTTATAAAATTTTGTTTGAAACGGTTCATACGATTATTTGCGTTCAATATTACTATTTTAGAGGTTTGCGTAATATTTGATTTAAAAGGTCCGTAACTAATACCTTCATCTTCCATTTCAAATTGCATGTCCCTGACTCGTTCGTTTAGTATCTCTGTAAGATTTGGATAATTAATATATAACTCAGCACACACACCTGTTCTTTCAAGCAATAACCCCAAAAGTAAGTGTACAGGATAAACAACCTTGGTTGTCCTTTCAGCTTCTGTTTCTGCATATTTTAGAATTCTTAGCGTTCTTTCTGTAAATCTCAAATAGTCTTCCTCCCTGTTATTTTTTTAATAATCCTATTTATTCGGAATTAATTTCAGTAATTTTTCACCACGCTGTTTATAAGCATCCAAATGATTTTTTAATATTTCTTCATTATTAGTTTCTAAAATGTTAATTGTCTTTCTTACGAAGTTCCAATTTATGCAACCAGCTAACCATATTAGTGAAGATAGACGGTCAAAATCATTTTCACAAAGAAAATCACCTATTTTGTAACCTTTTATAAAGGCATTAGCGACAATAGGAGAAATTTCATTTGAAGATACTCCGTTTGTTCGGGAATACCATTTGATTAGCCAAGCTAAACCCTCTATCCTATCACTGTAGCCGATTGATTCAAAGTCAACAATTCCTTTTATTTTTCTATTTTTATCCCAGATAATATTAAGTGGATTTAAATCTGATTGTATAATAAAATCAAATTGCTTCGTTTTTGCATTTTCTATGTGATATTCGGTTGTTTCAAGATAATTAACTACCATTTTGAAATTTTTTAATGATATGTAAGATTTCTCAACTTTATTTCGAAGATTATCAACAAATTGGGAGTAACCAATAAGCTGAGATTGTTTCGAAAAGGCAGAACTTTTATATAAGCTTGAAATATCATGAAACTTTCTTGCCATTTTACCAAATTCCTCTGCAATGTACTCATCACAATGAGTAATATGTTCTCCTTCAATCCATTCAAATAGTATAAAACGATAACTTTCATTTTCTATTTCAATTGTTGTGAAAGGTAAATCTACTGAAACGGGGAATAAATGCATAAAAGGAACTTCATTATTAATAAGAAATCGGCAAAATTTGGTTTGTTCAAATAAAATATTATTTGAGATTTCTCCAAATACAGTGTTGGGGGAACGCTCCTTTTTAATGAAACTTGCATAAAATTTTTTTCCATCAGCAACTATTTTATAATGTAGGTCATTATTCCAACTTCCTATGTGTAGCTCTTTTTCTATAATTAGTGATCTGTTCCCTAATGAGTATGGTTCAAGTGCTTTTTTTATTAGTTGGTACAATTTTATATCTCCTTAGAGTTAAGTAGTTGATAAGTTTACATTAAAGTATCTTTATATCTTGTTGTTTGTTACCTCACAGCTCACTTAACACTTGGTTCAATTTATGTTTTGAATCATATTTCACACTTAGATATAATCCAGCCACGAATGACCAGTTGGAAATTGTCTTTTCAAAGTCATTTTTAACCAATCCCTTTGTTCAGGCAGTAAATATGGAAGCATAGTTTGAAGATCTTTAAAATCTTTTTCCCTAACATTTGAGCTACCACCTTTATAAAGAAGTTGAATCTCGGGCCTCAGGTAAGGTATCCCCTCAGCTGTTCTAAAAAAAATATCCTCTAATCTTCTTCGAATAGATTTTTCTCTCCTGTATATCCAGGATTGTTGCTCTGTCTCTACTAACATAATTTGAAAAGCCCAGGGAGAACTACTGCTTTTAGTAGCCCAGATGTCATTTGTGGTTTTTAAAAACTCGCCTTCTTGCCAAGGAACAAGTTTCCCATTCTCTGCTTTGTATAACATCCAATCACCTGACAAATAATTATAGGCAGTTAATTGTTCCTCTCGAAGTATTATTACATCTATATCATCATGTACCCTTGACTGTTTGCCTAAATGTAAATCTAAAGCCCATCCCCCTGCAACACCCCATTTAATTGGAATAATGGAAAAGAGCTTATAAATCTCTGTTACGGTGATTGATTCCCAATTATCTATATCTGTCCTCAAATAAATGTCCTCCCGTAGCGTTGAAATAAAATTTGATTAAAAATATCCTGTAAACGTTGATTTTCGTTATAAAAACCCACCGTTTTAAAATTAACGGTGGGATTCTATTGATTAAATAGTGTGTTTTCTTAAAAAGTTGAACAAAATTCCCAAGAAAGCTATCCTATATATTTCCTAAATGATTCGTATCATTTATAAAGTGAATTACCTTTTCCTTATCAGTAAGTTCAATTAAACTGATTCCTGTATCTCCAATTTTAAAATAATAATCCATGTTGATTGGCATTTGGTAAAAAGCTCGTAATATATTATTAATTACCCCACCATGAGCAACAATCGCTATTCGCTCATATGTATTTCCTGTCACAATCTTAGAAAATATCGTTTCAATTCTCATTCGAAATTCTATGAATGTCTCTCCATTTTCAAAACTTTCATGAAAAAATTTTGGCTCAGGATACTTTTTCGCTTCTTCAAAGGATAATCCAGCTTGTACACCATTATTAAACTCCATTAATTCTTCTTCCAATTGCACTGGGCATCCAATAGTTTTCCCTAAAGTTTCGGCGGTTTCGCGTGCTCTTTTTAACGTACTTGCCCAAATAAAATCTGGCGGGAAATCATTTTTTACTTTTTGTGATAAACTTCCCACTTGCTTTCTACCTCTATCCGTTAATTCAAAATCAGCTCTTCCTTCATGTACGTTTAAAATATCTGCTTCCGATTCTCCGTGTCGAATTAATAGTATTTGCATGTCTTTTTCCCCCTATTTTTTTAAAATCCAAAAAGTATAAAACTAAACTGCTCTGTTAATTGAATAAGAACATCGTTTATTTATTTTTTAATCCATTACTTTTTCTAATATCTTATTTATAAATTCTGATTCACCTAATGTATAGGATTTTCGGTCTTTTACTGTATCTGCTAGAATTTCAGTTATATATGTATTGAACTGACCTCGACGTTATTGAAAATCGACTGCACTATTGAACAATTGCCCCCGTTAGTCTAAAAAGAAGCTTTATGTGTTACGTATTGTAACTTTCCCTTCTTTATTTTCTTCGTGGTTCCATTCAACTTGAATCTCAAATGTTCCATCTTTAAAAAATAAAGGAAATCTTCTCCGTATCGATGTCTGCATAGGAAGTTTATATGCGTTCTCTATATCTACCCAAACAGCTTTCCCCTCAGGAGCATCTTTCAAAAGTTCACCCTCGAAATCCTTTGTTATGTAATTAAATATCATATATCTATCTTTAGCGACTGGATTAACATATTCATAAAGCCCTTTATAAATGAGGTTTCTAACTTCTAACCCGGTTTCTTCTTTTACTTCTCTGATAGCACTCTCTACAATACTTTCAGGAAACTCAACTTTACCACCCGGTGGAATAAATCCTTTGAAATTGTCGTGCTGTCTATCCAGAAGTAAAACCTTCTCTTCACTTTGAATCATACAAACAGTCCATATTTTATAATTAATAGAATCGCTCATAATCCCCTCCATATTTTTCATCACCATATATATATCCTTCTTATTCGACTAACCTGCGTCTTTAATTTAAGTAGAAGAAGGCTCAACCCCTTATGAAAGTAAAGCCTCCGTTAGCTCAAGATTTTCTTTCAAAAACTTTTGCTTGGTGTTAATACGATTTAATAACCTTTTGTTCAATTCCCATAACGCCGTTTTATTGCTATCCCATTTCAAAAGCGTTGCTGCCTCTTCAAAACATAACCATTTGTAGTTGAGGTGCTCTTTTGATAAAGATATATCTTTTGTAGGAACTTTAACACCAAAAGAAAATTCTTTTAATACATAAACATCTTCTCCCCAAAGGAAGTTCCCAACTACATCTTCTACTGGTAGTGAAGACATAGAATCTAATTCAATATATGGATAATCTCTTGTAATACCAGCCTCTTCAAATGCTTCTCGTTTAGCTGATTCAATAGGAGTCTCACCCTCTTCTCCACCACCAGCTAATCCCTGCCAATATCCATAATCACTTCTCTTAAAAATTGCATATTCAATAGAATTGTCAGTGATTCTATAAGGAAATACCAAAACTTGATATGGTGCCCTCATTGCTTATCTCCTCCCAAAAATAACCTTAAAATAAATTTGACCTTTCTTCAACCAACCTGCTCCGTTAGTTGAATAAGTAAACCTGTTTTGCGTAGGAATCCCAATCTTTATTATCAGTATTTATTTCAATTGTAGGAATGATTGAATTTTTAGCTTGACTCCTATACTCTTGTTGTTGTTCTAATAATAATTCACACGCTAATTTCATTTCCTCCATGGTTTTCCCTTCCCATTCATTGGGATTTCTACTACTTATTCTTTGCTCTAAATTCTCTGGTGATACAGTTAACAAAGTACATCTTGCTCCCATTTCATATAACTGTGCTTCTAATTCCTTGATTTCATCTGATATTGAATGAGAAAATGCTACTCGATGATTTAAATGAAACCTTTCCAATATAAAGAATAAGCCTTTTGAACGTTGGGTTTGTCCTATTTCTCTTGACCAATTATTTAACATTTTCAGCATCGTGACTCTTTCTTTTAAGACTTGTAAGTGTTCATCTCGACTTAACGACTTAAATTCACCATTTACTTTGTGTAATACCTGCGAATAATGCTCACTGAGAACTATGACACTACGTTCGGCATCATCACTTGTGTGAAGTTGCTTCAACGCTTTTAAGACTGATGTTTTTCCAGCATTCGAGTAGCCCTCTAAAATTATCCCTCTAAAATTACTCATTCTTCCCCCTAATTAATGTTATTTCTATCTAAATAAGGTCTGTAGAATTATTTACGCTTGTTCAACTAAATGCACCGTTAGTTTAAGTACATTTGTACATTTTTTCACAATCTTATAAAGCAACTGTACTTTTAAGGTTGATTGTATCCTTTAAGAACTTCTCCGTTAGTTTTTCTCAATTTGAACCAGAGATTTACACTTTCGAAGAACTTTGCACCATTTTCAATCATACCTAAAGCATCATTAACCGAAATTTCATCAGGGTAATACCTTTTAGCACATTCATAAAATTGAATTGCAAATTTTTTCATTTCTTCTTCGGGTAATAAGTGTATTGCCTTATTTTTTGGCATCTGCCATATTTCAATGGCATCTTGATGTACTAAAGATAGGACGTGAGATATTGTTGGAGAAACTTGTGTATTGAGTAAACGTACAACTCTCGTTAACCTCTCTTTTCCGTGGTCTAATAGTGTAGGAAAATACTTGGGGACAACTGTTAAATCATTTAATGATTGTAATGCCGTTTGCTTCAATTGTTCATTTGATGCTTCTTCTACTGGCAACCTTCCAGCCACAATTTGATAAGCACCAGGAACTGGACCAACAAATCCCTCTGGTAATTTATCTGTTAATGCTTCACATTGAATATAGCTAAATGGTTTTGTATCAATTTTGCTTAAGTCTCGATGAATTTTTAGATATAACTCCAATGGTAGTATACCTTGTTTTTCAAAAGCCGTTTCCTTCAAATAAAGATGAAAATCAATATCGCTTGAACCTGGAATAATGCCACCTTTTACTACCGAACCGTGGACAATTAAACCTACAAAATCCTCTCTTATATGATATTGATAAATATAAGCAACTTTTTCTACAATTTTTTATGCTTCCTCTTGTATATTTAAAATATTTGTCGTCATAAATACCTCCTAATCATCCTAAATACAATATTACTCTATTTTGCATAATAATCCCTTAATCTACCAAACCGCACCTCAAGCTCAATAATTTAAGAATAGATTTGCTCACAAATAAAAACTGAACTAAATTTAATAAATATTAGTTCAGTTTAAAAATACACAATAGTAAACATATCACTGTTTATAAACCTGTTACATTATCAATAGGTATGGACTTATACCATAATGGTTGATCCAAATTAAAATAGTCATGATCTGCTAAAATGAGATGGATTCTTTGCAATGCATCATCAAAAGATTGTTCATCATATTTTTTCGTCCACACAATCGTAGAGACAATATTCATCGCTGCATAAAGAGCATATATTCGCCAAAAAGTTTCATCTGGAGAATCTGTAAAATAACCATTTATTTGTCCAATACAAAATGGGATACTATGTCTTCTACTAAATAAAGAAAGATTATAAAAATCATGATAGGGGTCACCAAAATCATAGCCATTAAAATCAATTACGCCATTGTATGTATTATGTTGAACGATGATATGGCCCAGATGAAAATCATCATGGAGTAAGGTTATAGGTCGACCTTTAAGAAGGTGGAAATTGTTTTCAATAAAGTTTAGTATTTTATGCTCTCTCGGCAGTTGATAGCTACCTTTTTTATATTCATTTAAATAAAAGCTGAATTTCTTTCTTTGAGCTTCTTCCCAGTGTATCGTTTGTGGGGGATGGACATGTAGTTGATGAATTTTCCTTAATTCTTTCCCAGCAGCAAGACCTATATTAAATTGCTCCACATCAGAAAGATTCGAAATGAATTCATCAGTAGGGTATCCTTCAATATAGCTTAATACCATGACAGAAAGATTAGCCTCAATCAATAAAGAACATTCTATGGCTTTATGCGTTTGTACACCTTGTTTTTCTAATGCTTGAAGCAATGAAAATTCGATGGTTCGTTTTTCGTGATATTGTATGTCAGATAATCGTACAAAGTATTGATTTTGGCTGACGGTAACTATGTATTTTTCATCTAGTGAGTATCCTTTCTCGACTTTTTTTATAGATGAATACCCTTTAAGGCTCGATATGTAGTCTATTACACTCTCAATTAACAAATTCAATCCGCCTTTCTCGCAACAAGTAAGAATGAAAATGATACTATACGGTTAAATAACTGTCAATGTTATGTTATTTTGGTTTTGTAATCCTTTTTTTGAATTACTCCTTGAAAAACGTCAGAGTACATTAAGATCACTAAACTTCTCGTTATGACATACTTCAATTCATTATCGAGAGCAATGGCATTTAAAAAAGTTACCAGCTGTAGAATTCAGCACCATTTCACTTCTCCAACTCTTTTTCTATACAAGCTTCATACATAATTTCCTTTAAAGGTTTCCCGAATATCTCTTCTAAAATATTTTGTAATCCAAATCAACCACTTCTAAATCATCCGTAATTTCATTAAACCTTTTTTGATTCAAAGTACAATTTCAAATTACTTTTTCTTAATTTATTAGCTTCTTTAATTAAGTCAATTTTTTTTGATGTACTTTTTTTTGAGCTTATTGCATTTTCTACGATTGCCGGAGCATCGTTTCCTAAGTTAGGGAAATTCTGATTTAAATATTCATATAAAGCCTTTTTTCAATATAGGATGGAACGCTAGGTGCTAGAGGCAACTCGAATGGTAATTTGTTATCTGCCAATTGTTGAGGAGTATTATATATAAACTGAAAGGCATTTTGTAGCATCCTTTTTTTCCTTTCATCATTCACCTCATACACCCCTTGTGAGTCAAGAGTAATGCGGTCAAATTCAACCATTACTAGTTTGTCTGGCTTTCTATTTTTTGTTCTGTAGTACAGCATGACCTTTAAAACATCCTGCTCTGAAAGCTCCTTCATTTCTTTAAATCTCCCATCCTTAGGATTAGGAATCTTATAAATTTTATTATCTTTAGAAATATACAACCATTTTACACCACCCATAATCAATCCTCCTAAAACAACCAGAACATTAGTTCCCTTCTGGATTATAATGAACAGCAGTAAAAAGTTCAAAATATAAATAACTAATTTGACTTTTAACTATACAAAACTTTCAAATAAAGATTGATTGAAAGTATGCTGCGAGCATTTATATTATTAATAGAAGAAACTTCACTTATTTTCATACACTTGAGTAAAAAAATAAGATTGAGCCTTCATAAGATCAATGTTTTTGGAAAAAAACCCAAGTTAATACCCCATGGATTTTCTACTTAAGTGAAGTTGAATTAATTAAACGCTTCTAATATATTTCGATTTTCATTTTTTCAAATTTGGTACTATAACAAGCATCTAAAGCTATGTAATATATATTATTAGCTGTATTTTTCTGAACGACATCTTTTCAATATTTGTCTTTGTACCAGTTTCAATATCAGTTTGATCGCTCTATGGAGAAGTATAGCCATATCTTCCGTGAAAATCCTGTTACTTCCTCTCAGTAAAAGGAAATATAGGTAATGTAAATCTAAGTAATATATGGCTAACGAGGTGCTTTAGTTAAATTTTCGATTCACATTACCACACAAACACCTGATAATCATTTATTTGCATATCCATTTGTATTTAATATCAGCTAAGGTTTCTTCATTTTCGTGTCCTCTACCTATGATTTCAAATCCTTGTTTTTCATAAAATCGTTGTGCATTTTCATTTACTTCAAATGTGTATAATGTTAATCTCCCATTTGATTATGCTTTTACTTTATCTAGTAATGTACAAATCTTTTTGTCCAAGAATGTTGAACTAATCCTAAACGTGAATATTCAACCATAAAATTCCTAAAATAAAATATAGCATAAGCTTTCCAAACGGAAAATTTATGCTTTACGTCACAATTACTCATTAAGAATAATTTTTTTATATACAATTTAATATCAAAATATACTCATAAATCCATTATTTGTACGAAAAACGTCTTTAATAGTATTTATTAAAATTTCAAATTAAAATATTCCTTTGTTATCAAATAACTCCAACTATATCCACCTGGTTGAGCATTAACTGTCTTTTTACCTATTGAGATAGCTAAAGCTGGTGGTTTTTCAAATTGTGATTGTGCACTCGTATTTAACTCTATCTTTCCTTCACTTGTATTTCCACATCCTGCTAATAAAACAATTAAAACCAATATTAAACTTTTCATATTAAATTTTTTCATCAAATTTTTTATCTCCTATATTTTGCTACTCTTTAGTATTTGTTTTACCATATCATATTGCCATAAATATTCCAAAATTAGTTATTATAATTGCACCCTCAAGCTCGATTTATATCACCGCTTTCATTTCTCCTCAAAAAAATGCCTCAAAAGTCAAGAATCGACTAATGAGACACCTTTTAAAACATCTTATTTTGTTTTCTTATATTCTTTCTCTGTTCCATCTGCGAATTTAACTTCAAGTTCAAACGAAGTAAAATTTTTGTCTAAATCAAAGACAGAAATCACATGGTTGATTACTTCATCATTTGCTGTTGTAGCATCAAATTTCAGTTTCTTAAACATCGGCTCTAATTTAGCTAATGCTTCGTCTCCTTTAAGCTTCACATTATTGCGGTCATCATCTAATTCAACATCCACACCTGTATTTTCGTTTTCGTAATCAACCTCATATGACTCTGTCGGTGAATAATCAACGTCCAAAGAAAACTCCGCAAAATTATACGGTAATTTTTCCGTGGCTTGATTTGTTCCTTCTTCTCCATTGTTGGTATTCGTGTTTGTGTCGGTGTTTGTGTCGGTGTTTGTGTCTTTATTCATATTTGTATCACTGTCTTTTTGCTCAACCGGTGCCTTTTCTGGTACGTCTGTTGCTTTTTCTTTACCACAGCCGTATAACATCCCAAATAGAAGTGGTACTCCTAGAGCCATTTTCAAATATTTCATTTAACAATCATCCTTTCTATTTACTTCTCGATTCTTAATATTCCCCATAATAGAAAAATTAAACTTTTCAAATTATTTTACACTACAAAAGATAGCAAAAAAATAGACATGGAATACTTTTCACTAAATTTTCTTTAATGAAAAGAGTTAAAGTCTTGATTTGCTGATTGGTCACTTTGTTGGAAAAGAAACTGGACTGTTTCCTTATCAGAGCCGGTTGGCAAGCGAAATTTTTGTTGATAATCTTCTGCCCCTTTCCCTGTTATACAAACCCAATCTCCTTTATGAGTATGTTCTAATACTTCTTTAATAGCTAAAGTACGGTCAGAGATGACGTATCCCCCATCACTTAATGTATAAAGAACTTGTTCCATTTCTTCATAAGGAACATTATTCAAATCATCCAACGTCAGAATTTGAACATCACTTATTTCTTTAGAAATACTAACCATTTCTCGTCTTTTTTCCGTATCCCTGTCTCCTCTGAATCCAAAAACATGAAATACACGATTTGCGCCTTCCTCCCTTGCCGTTTGAAGACAATGATAAAAAGCATCTGCTGTATGTGCATAATCTATTACAACTGTAGCTCCTTTAGGGTGATGCAATACTTCAAATCTACCTGGTACGACGGGAAATGTTTCTAATGAATAAACAATTTTGTGTTGTGGAATACCAATCGATAGTGCGGTTAAAAAAGCCATGGAAGCATTAACTAGATTGTGCTTTCCTAAAATATTGAGCCTTAACTCTTGGCTTTGATTCCCTTCAAAGGCAATTGTTGAAACACCTGGTTTGTAATTAACGATTTGTAAATCATGATGGCTTTTGTCACCAAGTGAATATATTTTACAACCTTTATGAGTTAATTGATCCGCTAGCTTTTTTCCCCAGCTATCCAGATAATTGATTATAGCCAGTCCATCCGGCTTTAATTGGTCGAAGAGACTTGCTTTTACAGAAAAATAAGCTTCCATATCACGATGATAATCAAGATGTTCATTATCTAAATTTGTAAATAAACAATAGTCAAACTCCACGCCTTCTACTCGATATTGAGAAAGGCCATGTGATGAGACTTCCATTATAATAATTTCATCTTCACTCATGGCAAATTGCTTTTGAAGTTCAAGAGCATCGGGGGTAGTATTAATTGAGGGTAAAGCTTTACCGTTAACTACATTTTGAACGGTACCAAATAAGGAACAGGATTTTCCGGAGGTTTCCAATATATACTTGAGCATATAGGTGGTTGTAGTTTTACCATTTGTACCTGTAATGCCAATAACAACTTTATTGCGAGAGGGATTCCCATAAAACTGACATGCCATTTTAGCAAGTGCTAAACGACTATTAGGTACTCGAACATAAGGTACCATCAAATCTTTTATCTCTTTCTCTCCCACCACTACACTTGCTCCTGCCCTAATAGCATCGTCTATGAACTGATGACCGTCTACACGATAACCTGGAATCGCAACAAAAATGTCATTAGGACTTACTAAAGAGGAATTCGTAGCAATCCCCTCAATATCAACATCAATATCAAGGAGAGGAGAATTCATAGCTTTATCTACATGTTCTAAAAGTATGTTTAATTTCATTAAGGCTCACTCCTAGGATGCAAAACGAGTCATTTTTTTAACCTTGCATTTTATTAATGACCTATAATGAAATATTTATACTTAATAAGACGTTCTATTGAGTGAGCAATTAAAAATGAAATTCATCAATTTAAGGCGTTAGATTTAAGTGATAATGCGCTTAATTCGACCTTCTACAGCTTAGTTATATTTTCTTTATTAGTAACGTTATTACCAATCAGATTTTTCATTAAATAAATTTAATTACTAGAAAATTAATTAGAAATTTATTTTTATATTATATCCTTTCAATATAACTTGAGAGGAGACATCTATGAGAAAAATATTAAAAGTATTAATGAAATTACTTGTTCTGTTAATTGCCTTTATGGTCCTTGTATCAGTATCTATCTTTATATACCATAATTATCAATTAAAAAAAGAATCCGTATTAGTTAAAAGTAAGGGTACATTAGTCTATTTTAATAACAAGAAGATCAATGTTTACAATGAAGGTAGCGGGAATGATACATATGTATTTATGGCTGGTTCCGGCATTGCTGCCCCTATTTATGAAATGAAAGGTCTCTACAGTAAATTTTCCGAAGAAAATAAGGTTGCTGTAATTGAACTAGCAGGATATGGATATAGTGATGTTTTTAACGATAAAAGAGATATTGATACAATATTAAAACAAACTAGGGACGCACTGATTCAAAGCGGAAATAAACCTCCGTATATATTAGTACCACACTCTTATTCAGGATTAGAAGCTATTTACTGGGCACAAAAGTACCCAAATGAAGTGAAGGGAATTATTGCATTAGATATAGGCTTACCTCAACAATACGTTACTCATAAGTTGACACTATTTCAGTCATTAACAGTTAGAGGTATCAGCATATTAACGAAAATCGGTTTTCATCGCCTCATGCCATCAAATACTTATAATCCAGAAGTAATAAAGCAAAACTTTTTAACTAATAAAGAAAAAAAAGAATTTAAAGCTATTTCGTATAAACAATTTTTTAATAACAATATGAAGCAAGAACTATTACAGGCATACGAAAATGGTAAAATATCTATTAAACTACCAATCCCTAAAGAAACTCCTATTTTATTTATTGATGCCATTGCTAAAGAAAATAAAAACTCGAAATATACAAAGCAAAAAAATAAAGACTATGAAGAGTTTGCAAAACAATTATTAACATCAGATGTAAAAATAATCGAAGGCAAGCACAGCATTCATTTATACGCTCCTGAGGAGATATATAACCTTACTATGGATTTTATTAATAAAAAAGTAGACAAAAATTAACGGATTTTATTTTATAGACGGAAGGTCAAGCCAATGAAAGAATATAATATTTTGATTGTTGAAGATGATGTAATGATTGGTGGTTTACTACAGAAGATTTTGCAACGCGAGGGATATAATGTTTGTTGGAAAACAGATGGAAATGAAGTACTTGATGAAATCCATAAGATAGACTTAGTGATTATGGATGTTATGTTACCAGGTGAAGATGGCTATCAAATTACAAAAAAAATAAAACATCTAGGATTAAATATTCCAATTATTTTTCTATCCGCAAGGCAAGATATTGATAGTAAACTTCAAGGTTTAACAATTGGAGAAGATTATATGATAAAACCATTTGATCCTAGAGAGTTATTACTTAGAATACAGAAGATGCTAGAGAATCAATATGGAACTTTTACACAAATCAAACATTTATATATAGATGCGGATCTTACAAGGGTTTTCATTAATGCCCTAAATAATGAGGTTTTTTTAACTTCAATTGAACGGAAAATATTCTTTTATTTATATGATAATAAAGATAGGATTTTAACAAAGGAACATTTTTTTAATTACTTGTGGCCACTTGAAGATAGAAACCAAAATATTATTAATGTACACATGAAAAAAATTAGAACAAAAATTAATGATATAAACGGTGAGATTATACAAAATATATATGGAGAAGGGTATCGATTAAATACCTATATAAAGAAATGAAATTAAAAAAGAAATATCGGTTATTATTATTTTCTGCAATTATCAGTGTACCATTTTTATTACTAGTAATAAGTATCATTATGTCAATAATTTACAATATAGCCTTTAAAGCGAAACATAAGAACATCCCTTTTCATGAATCTTTTGCATATCCAACGATGTTATTCGTATTTTTGCTTTCATTATTCTTGTTAGCCTATTTATTTTCGAAATCCATTAACTCTCTTTTAAATAAAATAAATATATTAAATAAAACTATTCATCATTTAGCTAGTGATGAAAAAACACCCAATAAATTAGAAGTTACAAGTGAAGATGAAATAGGAGAATTAATTAAATCAGTAAATATATTAATTGATAGAACAACATATAGAGAATTAGAACTTAAGCAACAGGAAGAATTGAAAAAAGAAATTTTAAATAAATTAAGGCATGATATCAATACACCTTTAACAGCAATCAGATTACAATTATTTTATTTAGAAAGTCAGTATACGGATCAAGCTCCTATTTTAAAATCACTTTATCAACAAATACAATATATTGCTGATTTGACAAATGAATTTAATATTCAATCCACTGACACGTTAGAGAATTCTTATATTTTAAATAATGAAGTGAATATGAATGACTTTTTAGAAATCATGGTTAAAAAATGGGGTTATTTGTATAGTATTCATGATATTGAATTAATATTTCATACACAAAATCCAAGTTTGATATGGCTAAGTAACGATTTATGGCTCCAAAGATTATTCGATAACATCTTCCAAAATACATTAAAACATTCAAAAGCCAAGAAGCTTGAAATATCAATAGAAAATAGTGTTATTGCTATAAGAGATAATGGCATTGGTTTTGATATTGATAGCGATAATTTAGGGCTAGGATTAAAAATTATAGAGGATATTGCTAGATCACTAAATATAAAATATACTATAGAATCGAATCAAAATGGGACTCTATTTTCTTTCACAGACGAAAAAAGATATATATAACGTAAACTTTTTATTTAATACAGTTGAGATGACAAATATATAAACCCCCTCCCCCGCATAGTGGCCACTTATTAGGTGGTCCTATACGAGGGGGCTGCTTAAAGTACCATTAAATGCATTATCGATAGTATTTTTCACTTTAGTTAGATTTACTTTTCATAGAGTATCTTTTTTAATTGTTAATAAATTCAACACCAATTGTACAGCCATAGCGTCGTCTAAATAACCAATTGGAAATGTGTAATCTGGAATAACATCTACTGGTAGTATGAAATATATGAGCGCACTTCCAATTAAAGCGAGTTCAGCTGGAGTACCATTCTTTAAGCGGAATTTCTCATACATTCCCTTCAAATTGCTAATAAACGGACCTATACTACCCACCTTCTGGACCTTATCCTCAAAGCTATTAAGTATCGTTTCTTTCCCATCCTCTGTTTGTGTATATTGTTCATAATTAGCTAATTTCTTTTCAACACTTGCTATAGAAAAATTCTTATCATATAAATTAGCAGATTCGAGGAAGGTTTGAATGTTGTCAACTGATGTATGAATATCTGAACCTGGCTTATCCTGCTTCTGCTCAATATCATATCCAGCTGCAGCAAATAACTCTGAAAAGGGAACTCCAAGGTGTTTGGAGAATTTTTGTATATGATCAGGCTTTGCTTTTCGTTTACCGTTGATAATTCGTGAGATTGTAGCTGGATCAATATCAGTTAGTTCACTAAGTTTCCGCATTGATATTGATCGTTCTTTTAATAAGTCTTTTAACACCAAACCAAAATTACTATTGTTTCTTCCTACAGACATATTCTATTTTCCTTTCAATGTAGTTCATGTTCAAAAAGAAGCAATAAAAGAGTCGTGAAGACGAGTTTTCGAATGTAGAAGCAAGTCTTTGATAAAGCGACAGCTATTTTTTTAGCAGACTTTTTGAAAATCCTTAATAAATAATCAATACGATTTATTACAATTGTATCATAAAAAAATGAACAAACTACTCACAAAAGTTCTCAAGAAAACGTGAAGATTGAACTTTAATTTACTTTATGATAACTATGTTGACCGTACAAACACCAAAAGTTTTAAAGTGAACAGGATTGTCTTATTTAGCATTATGATAAAGTGGTAAAGCACCTAATGTGGTAAAAAAATCTTCCATTGACATTTATGAAAAATTGACAAAACGCCAAATCTATAACCAGACTGATTCCTCCACCATCAACTATATGAGAGTGACAAAAACAAATAAAACCCACCTTTTAATCTGTACATTTGCTCCATCAAATATATTTCAAACTTGACGAATTGTCAACACTATAACCAGACTGATCCCTTCCCCATTAACAATACAAGAGGGGCAACGTTGCATAAACTTCATCTTGTTCATATCGCTTTGTTCGGAAGTCGATACTTTTTTATTTTTTCATAAAAATAAGATATTTTACACTAAATTTCACTTTTGCTAAACATATATTTTTTGGTACGTATATTCACACTGATTACCAATCCCAGAGCAAGCATATTGGTTAAGAGTGCACTCCCTCCATAACTTAACAGTGGCAAGGCAATTCCAGTAACCGGCATTAACCCGATTGTCATAGCAATATTTTGAAAAACTTGGAATGATATTAACCCAATAACCCCAGCACAAATATAGTAGCCTAACACATTATTAGAATTTAACCCGATGATCATTATTCGATAAAGCAATATAAAATACAATAATATTAATATAGATGCACCAATAAAACCAAATTCTTCACCAATCACTGAAAAGATAAAATCAGTGTGTGCTTCGGGAATTTTGCCACTTTGCACTTGTATCCCCTGGTTGAACCCACTCCCATACATTTGACCTGATCCAATTCCCAGAACGGCTTGTTTTAGTTGATAACCATAGCTTAAGGCATAATTATCAGGGCTAAGCCAGCCATATATTCTCTCCAATTGATGAGGTTTAATAATTTTTATAAAAATGTCATAAAAATTATTGTGTAAATGGACAAGGAAGCCAATTAAAGCTAGAAAACAGGAAACTACGATTACAACTATTTTATAGTCTATTCCAGAGACAAGGATTAAACTAAATGCTATTGCGGCAATGACAAGTGCAGAGCCTAAATCAGGTTGTACCAAAATAAAATAGAACGGAACAATTGATAACAAAAGTACTTTTATAGTAATGGAAATACTATGTTTAAATGAAAGCGCTCGATTGGCAAAACGTTTTAATATAACTGATAAAAATAAAATTAGAAACACTTTCATAAACTCAGATGGCTGCAAATCAAAAAAGCCGAAACTTATCCATCTTGTAGCACCATTTTTAAACGTTCCGAAAAAGTGTACAAGGATTAACAACACAATTCCTACAGAATAAAAAGGCAGTGCCCATCTTTCAAGCAATTCAAAATCGAATAATGCCACTCCCACCAAAACAATTGCGCCAATGCTGTACCAAATTACTTGTCTTTTCACAAAATAATAAGGATCATGCGTTTCATATTGCCCTGACCCACTATAAACAGCAATCAAGCTGTAAATGAATAAACAGAATAAAGTAATCAGCAATATATAATCCAGCTGAATTTCTCTTCTCTTCAATTACTCCCCGCCTTCCTAAACCTATAATAGTCTCTACCTTCTATTAAATTCAGCGTACACGGTTTATTAACTTTTCTCCATTCCTCTAATCTAATGAAACTTTACTTTTTTAATAGAAACTTAGGCCGAATAGAATGTTTAAGTGAATGATGATTCCAGATTATAAGGAATTTAAATATTAAGAAAATTCAACGTGGAAGAAAGCGTCTATGAACATTATTGGGCATCAACGTATTTCTATCATAGAAGCCTCACCTAACAAGAATCATATTCAAATAACATCCACATCATATATATTTAAGTAGCGTGGTGTCAATGTGAATTACTGTCAATACTCGAAAGAATGAGTAAAGATAGATTGGGGTTTCCGAAGCTTACCACTTGCTTTCCGCGGGCGAGCGCCGAGCCGCTTCGTCGCTACGCTCCTGCAGGGTCTCGTCTGTCTCGCTTTTTCCGCAGGAGTCAAGCGGACGCTTCTCCAAACCAATAAAATGCTTGTACAAAAGGCAAAAGACTGTAGAAAACTCGTTTTTCGAGTTTATCTACAGTCTGAACATTGCAAAATACAACGCTTTTAATAAGGCAATATAACCGTAAGAAACTAGCCATTAGTTAGCATTTTTTATCCGAACTATTTCCGCCTAGCTTCAAAAATTTGTATCTAGCATATCACATTTATTATTATTCAATAATGTCACACACACGTCCAATTTGACCATCTGTAAGACGGACTTTAATACCATGAGGATGGAAAGAAGAATTTGTCAACAAATCCTTAACAACGCCTCTTGTTTTAATGCCTGTTCGTTGATCTTTCTTTAAGATAATATCTACGACAAGTCCAGCTTTTACGTCACTTCGATTTTGTCCGTTCATATGATAATTCCCTTCTCTACTGCTTTAATCATTCATTTAGTATAGCATAACGATTCTACTGAATGGATAACAAGCAGCTAAAAACAATTTAGAGTTTATTACCACAATATATGTATTAATTCAGAATTCTGTCTGTGCTTTTTTATCAATATCCTTCATTACTTTCCATCAACTATTTCTAAAGTTAATCTTAATGAAAATAAAAATTGAGCTTACAAAAATGACTATCGAAAATGCCCATGCAACCCATTCACCAATATACTGTAAGCCGAACGGGAGTACGATTACAAAAACACCTATAAATATCGAAAAAACCCCCATATCTTTAGCAAGCTTTTCCTTGTCCCCTTTATATTCAGATTCTTGGAAACCTGCGATTAAACCAAGCTTTTTCTTTTTCCATATCAACCATCCACATAAGAACATAAGTAAACCCACAATCAGACATATAAGAACAGCTATTAAAAACTCCGTATTTGAAATCATGTATTCAACACCCTCTTATAAAAATTTATTGATTATTGCTTATTTCGACATTTTGTTTATAATAGTCATGAACACATAAAACTGAAGCCTTCTTAATAATAGCACCTCATCCTTATTTTGTATATTTATGCAGATACTTAAAATCGATAGAGAACTTCTATCAAACGACAGAAGTTCTCTGTTATAATACTATTTCAAAAGAATAAAATGTCTAAAATAAATTATTTCACTATATAATGCAATTGGACAAATTGTCGAAAACGTTTTGTATCTATTAAAGTCAAATTGATTTGTGGATTTTTTTCTCTAAATAATGGAATACCAGAACCCAATATATGAGGTGTAACAGTTATAATATACTCGTCAATTAAGTTTTCTTTTATATAGTCATCCAATATACCTGCTCCACCAACCATCCATATTTTAGCTCCTTTTTGTTCTTTCAATTTTTTCGTAAACGCTACTACATCCTCATTTACAAAATCCACATATTCATTAGATTCTTGGTCAGAAGTCGTAAAGACATAGTTTTTCTTTTCAGGATATGGAAATGATTCTGCATGTTCCATTACATAGTCATATGTTCTTTTTCCCATAATAGTAGTGTCTATCGTTTCATACATCTCTGAATATCCATTATCACCTTCCCCTTCTACTTCATATAACCATTGCAAGTCATCATCTTCTTTAGCAATAAATCCATCTAAACTAACAGCTATATATAAAATAACTTCTCGTGACATAATTTTTGTCTCCTTTTATCTTTAGATTGCCCCTAATTGATAAAATCATAAGGTATAAACTATACTAACGATAAAACATGACAAGTAATGGCATGTTTAAAAAGAAAAGGTGAAATAAATGTCAAAAGCAAAACGATTGTTAGATATTCTTATGTTTGCTAATGCAAAAAGAAAATTTACGGCACAAGAAATTGCGGATGAATTTAATATTTCCATTCGCACAGTTCACCGATATATTATAGATTTGAGCGATATGGGCTTACCGATTTATGCTGAACAAGGACGGAACGGTGGATATACAGTATTAACTAATAGACTGCTCCCTCCTATTTTATTTACAGAAGAAGAAGCTGCTTCAATCTTTTTTGCTTTTCAATCTTTAAACTACTATCGCAACTTGCCTTTTAATACAGAAATCAGCTCCGTTGAACATAAGCTTTTTACTTCACTTCCGAATGATGCCAAAGTAAAAGTCGATAAAATTCGTTCCTATATCACTTTTTGGAATCCTAAAAGGACAATTGAAACACCATTATTAAGAGATGTTTTAGAAGCTTCTATTAAAAATAAAAATTTACATATTCAATATGAATCTAAATCGGGTAATAAAGCAAAGCATATTCGTCCTATTGGTGTCTATGCCCATGATGGATTATGGTATTTGCCCGCTTATGATTATAGGAAGAAAAAAATATTACTGTATCGTGTTGATCGTATTCTTTCAATTATTTCAACTGAAAACAATGAAGATGATTTTATGAATTTAGAAGAATGGTTTAGCTCTTATGAAGTAAAAAATCCAATTCGGCTACACGTTCAATTAACGATGGAAGGCGTACGCCAATGTAAAAGCGTACCTAGTTTTGAAGGGCTTGTAGTAACAAACGAAGATGGTACTGGACATATCAATTCTTTCATTGATCAAGGTGAGCTCGGCTTTATAACCCCACTTTTTTATAGACTTGGGATTCATGCACGAGTTTTAGAACCAAAGGAATTAATTGATGGTATGTGTTCACAAGCTAAAGAAATTTTAGCTATGTATCAAGATGGTAATTAAGGTATTATTTTTATTAGTTGTCAATTTTCTAAATCTGAAACTGAAATTTTTTTAAAAAACTTTTACTTCAAATAATCTGCCTTTAGATCAAATTGAACGAATAAATAGAAAAGTAAAAGGTAGCATTTTATAGTTTGGAGATGCGTCCACTCGACTCCTGCGGAAAAAGCGAGACAGTCGAGACCCTGCAGAAGCATAGCGACGAAGCGGCTCGGCGCTCCCCGCGGAAAGCGAGTCGTAAGCTTCGGAAAATCTGATTTATCCTGATATAAATAAAAAACTGAGAAAACTCGTTTTTTCCGAGTTAGTCTACCGTCTAACATCTATTAATATGAATGAGTAATTAGAAAAGTAAAAGGCAGCATTTTATTGGTTTGGAGATGCGTCCACTCGACTCCTGCGGGAATAACGAGACAGTCGAGACCCTGCAGGAGCGTAGCGACGAAGCGGCTCGACGCTCGCCCGCGGAAAGCGAGTGGTAAGCGTCGGAAAATCTGATTTATCCTGATATAAATAAAAAAACTGTAGAAAACTCGTTTTTTCCGAGTTAGTCTACCGTCTAACATCTATTAATATGAATGAGTAATTAGAAAAGTAAAAGGCAGCATTTTATTGGTTTGGAGATGCGTCCACTCGACTCCTGCGGGAATAGCGAGACAGTCGAGACCCTGCAAGCGGCTCGACGCTCGCCCGCGGAAAGCGAGTGGTAAGCTTCGGAAAACCAAATCTATCCTGTTTAAAAATAAAAAGACTGTAGATAATCCGTTTTTTCCGAGTTGGCACATGAAGTTATTTAATGGCATCTGGAAGCATAGAAACAGGATTAACTGACTTGAAAATCACAATTGAAGGCGAATCTAACATACCTTTTTGGAATCATGATTTGAAAGTTAAAGCTTTCTGACACTATTAGAATCCATCGACACAGCTAAAGCGGCTTTTGGTTATGACTTAGTAGATTTTGATTGATTAAGGTCCTCTTTATAATAGAGCACCTTCGAAATTCCCCCTCAAATTTTTCATTAACTTAAACAGGAAATAACCTTCGAATAGCTTGTGCAGTATCTTTATGCTCGAAAATGACAAAAGGCATCAAGAGTGAGCTTCTTGATACCTTTTGTAGACAGTCTGAAACCTTGCAATAAGCAGGGTTTTTAGGACTCTATTTTTATTTAATTTCTTTCCATAAAGACAATGCGAATATCCAATTTGGATCTCCATTTCCTTGATGGCTTTGAAGAGCTTCATATATTTTACCTTTGTGCTCTACTTTATCACCTTTTGTGTATGCCTTATGAGGATTCCAAACATCTCCAGGAACTGATGTGTCCGGTTTAATTGGATTAGAATCGGTACTTTTCCAAATTTCAGCTGTTAAGTTTGGATACCCTAGGGCCGCCACCTTTTGGATCGTATTATTATTTGGGCGTAATCCCCATTTTTCAAAAAATGGAATTAAATTTTGTTGAGCTGCTTTGGAGGCTTCAATCATAAATAATTGTTTCTTATCTTCATTATTTTTAGGTAATACACTATCAGACATATCTCTATACGATTGATGCAATTTTGGATAAAATTCTTCTCCATACGCTAGATTTAATTGCCATAGCATAGCAAGTTTAACAAAAAGATCACTAATCTCGTCATAATTCTTATTCTGCTGTTCTAAGTATTGAAAAACCTTAGGATAAACACCTTCTTTTTCTAATCTGGTCCGTTGACCAAATGCTTTTTCTACAGCAAGACTATAAATATTGTTCTGAACCTCTGTCATATTATGAAATGCCCAAGGACTTTGTTGTCTCATATGCCCCGCCTCATGCCACGGGCCCCATCCATCGTTTGTAAATTTATCAATATTTAATACATATTGGATTGCATCTCCTACATATGCAGTTCTATAAGGGTATGCATACATAAAATAATCTAGAGAATTGTTATCCTCAACATAATGTAGATAATGTTTATCTACTTGTCCTTCAGATAATCCAGATATTTTATCTTGAATTCTAGTAGCTTCATCCAACTTTTTCAATAGTTGAGTAGGATCTGTGTTAGTGCCGATTAAATATTTTTTAACACGTGCCGGGCTAGCAGTTATCAATACACGCTCCCCTTTTAATTCCACCGTATGTGCATTTGGATATTGATTAAGCATATCTATTAAATCTTGTTTCGTATGCTTTCCAAGTACATAGAGAGGGGTAGCCGTTCCGCCTGTTGTTACTGTTGTTTGAATGGTGCCTCCTTGTTGTTTATTGTAAAAATAAATCATCCCACCAGTTGGAGACTGTATAGTGTTTGGACCCGGTTTTAATGTAAAGGATTTTATTTTTGAATCTTCTCTCCAAGAAGCATCATATGAAAAAGTTCCAATATATGCTTCGATATTTTGATTTCCTGCTACCTGAATGATTATTTGTTCATTAGGCCTAGCGTATATCCCAGTCGGTTCATTAGGACTAAATTGTCTATCTCTTCTTTCGCTATTTTGGAATTTCGCGATATCTCCTTTTCCTGGAACTGCAAACTCCCGATTTTCCACTTTCGCAAATTTTTCGTTGTTTAACACGTTAGATACTTTCTGTTGCTGTGTTTGTTCTTCCGCAAAGACTTCTAATGAAGGCGTTATTCCGGTAGCAAACATAGAAAATAGAGCAGTTGCCACCACTAACTTTTTTGATTTTTGTTTCTGTCTTCTTTTCATCATATCTCTCCTACTATTTTTTTTATTCAAATCAAGTATATATACTATTACCTATATTTCCACAGTACCTTTTGATGCATTTTTTTACATTTTTACTATAAATATTCCAATATCAACGCATTATAAATCATTCTTAACTCCTTATACAGATCAAATAAACATATCAATAAACACTTTGAATAGTATTATTAATACAAAATTACTGGAAATAATACCTTCATTACCATAATTTGTTTATTATGTAAGACATCATTCAACGTCATATATGAGAAACGTAAGTGGCAATAGCCGACCATTTACGACATTCTGATGATATCAAGCAAATCTATGCGAGGCGTAAAGAAACAATTGAACGTGTTTTTGCGGATGCTTACTTTTACTGCCATGAATTTGAAAAATCTTGCTACTTGGACATGACAAGCTCTTTATAAAGAGAATATCGCTAGAAGAGTATGTTCTCTTTAGTAAGAAAATGCTATTTGCTGAACATAAATAAATGACAAAAGGCATCTAGAATGAGCTTCTTGATGCCTTTTGTCGACAGTCTGAAACCTTGCAATAAGCAAGGTTTTTTAGGACTCTATTTTTATTTAATTTCTTTCCATAAAGACAATGCGAATATCCAATTTGGATCTCCATTTCCTTGATAGCTTTGAAGAGATTCATATATTTTACCTGAGAACTGCCCTTTTCTTAACTAAGGCAACTTAGTTTTTTCTCTCATATCCTAAGTCAATTAAAGAGGGAGTAAGTTAGTAGCAATGAAAATAGGCCGAAACGAACGAAACGATTCCATTAAGAAAAATGAGAGCATGACATGATTTTTGGGGATATTTGTAGAATGATACTCTATCCTGTTTGAAAATAAAAAGAAAGAGAAAGAGTGTAGATAATCCATTTTTTCCGAATCTGTCTACTGTCTCTATTTAATTGAATGAGAGTAAAAAAACAGGAAAGCAGCAGGCAGCATTTTATTGGTTTGGAGAAGCGTCCGCTCGACTCCTGCGGGAATAGCGAGACAGTCGAGACCCTGCAGGAGCGTAGCGACGAAGCGGCTCGACGCTCGCCCGCGGAAAGCGAGTGGTAAGCTTCGGAAAACCTAATCTATCCTGTTTGAAAATAAAAATAAAGAGAAAGAGTGTAGATAATCCGTTTTTTCCGAATCTGTCTACTGTCTCTATTTAATTGAATGAGAGTAAAAAAACAGGAAAGCAGCAGGCAGCATTTTATTGGTTTGGAGATGCGTCCACTCGACTCCTGCGGAAAAAGCGAGACAGACGAGACCCTGCAGGAGCGTAGCGACGAAGCGGCTCGACGCTCGCCCGCGGAAAGCGAGTGGTAAGCTTCGGAAAATCAGATTTATCTTGTTTAGAAGCATTTTCAGGAATATGCCTCTGTGGGTATCTTCACAATTCTCTTGCAGAATTAAACAACTTTATTTCCATAAAAATAGACTAAGAGCTGTGACAGCTTTTAGTCTACTGTTGCATTTATAATTAATTTATCACTCTACATTAATTGTTCCATCTTCACTTTTGAGATCCAATGTATTAGTTGCATCACCAATTGTACCTACTTTAGATTTTTCAGTATTCGTGTTTAGTTTCAAACCATTTAAATTCAGTGTTATATCAGATGAATTACTGCTAGCAGATACCATTAGTGAAGTAGGAACTTCTTTATAAGATACCGCAATATCACCTGACTTTGTTTCTACAAGTAATGACTTTCCTTCTGCTGCATCTTCAACTTTTACTTCACCATCTTTTGAAGTAATCTTCATCTTAGTGCTGGCCACATTTGTAAGATAGTTATCACCAGAAGTAGATACTACATTTAAATTATTTAACGAACTGTTTTTTATACTTAGTTCCCCATCTTTTGAAGTAAATATACCTTTCTCTACTGACAATCCTTCCATTTTTCCATTGCCGGAGTCGTTTGAAACTACAATATTATCAATCTTTACAGCATTCATTTTTATATCACCAAAGCTATTATTCACTGAAAGAGTATCTAATACATTACTTGGGATAGAAATGTAGATAGTTCCTCTTTTTCCGAAACTGAAATTATTAGTAAAACTTCCACCTTCATCTTGCTGATTAATTATTATTTTTTCATCATTATTTTCGATTGTTACAGGGTCACTCTTTTTGTCTTTTTGTTTTCCTTCAACTGAAATTGTTAATTTGTTTGATTCAGTATTTTTAAACTCAAGATCCCAAGATTCATTGTTTATGACTACTTCTTTAATCGCCTCTATTTCAAATGAAATTTCTTTCCTATAATTCTTTCCTTTTCCCGCCATCAAACTTAAAACTAATCCACCTATAGCTATGATTGCTATGGAAACTATAAAGATCTTTTTCACTTTTTATTCCTCATTTCCTTTTAAGCTAAATCTAATTTTTCAACTTTATGGTAAGAAAGGTAGCCGATTAGAAGTCCCAGTAGACATAGTATAATTGGTACTCCAATGAATTGAAACAAATTAACCTGGCTCGCACCATTAGATACATTTCCGTTAATCACGAAGCTAATTAATACAGCAGAGGTAATAGTTGTTGCAGTTGATTTTTTTCTCATACCAAAATAAAGAGGAATTAAGCTTACTCCAGCAATCATAAAAGCGCTAATAAAAGTTGTTGGCACTGTAGCAATCATGACACTCAAATTAACCGGTGTTTCAAAGAAGCCAAAAATAGGATTTAAGAAGTATACTAGTATACTAATGATAAAAGTCGAAATGATTATGCTAAAAAAACAGAATGCAAAAACAATAGATAACTTAGCTTGCATTAATTTTTTTCTTTTCAAGGGATAACTAAATAATAATTGAATCGTTTTGTTTCTGTATTCATCGATTACTAAACGAGATAAAATGACACTGGAAAAAATTATAAATACTATTCTTATAAAAATATTAGCTAAAGACATGAAATCAACATAATCTTTAAACATCAGATCATCTTCAACTTTAGAACCCCACGCCATAAGAGAAACTGCCGCGAAGATTCCCACGATACAGATTATTAATCCTTTAAAATAACTAGATAACTGATTTTTTTTCCATTCTAATTTCATTAATTTAATCATGTTAAACATCTCCATATAATGTTTTTTATTTTATTCACAAGTAAGTAATAGTAACTAGGTTATTACCAATTATTTGATTGAACGTATTACTAATTTAAATCACATCTTCCTTCTCAATATTACGAATTGCTAAGTAAGCAATCATTACTCCGATGACGGCAAGTCCAAATTGGAAAGGAATGATTGTGACCATTGAAAATTCCGGGTTAGTAGAACAAGCAATCATCACCACTAAGAGAGATGAAAATATAGTGGTAGGAACAGAAAATTTTCGCATTCCAAAATACAATGAAATCAAGCTAATTCCTGAAGAGGCCACGGAATATGGAATCATTTTGAAGACCTCAGTAAAATATTGACTGGCAGTGATTGAGAAAGGAACTAAATGATAATAATTATTAATTATAGAAAATAAACCCGCAACAATGATATTAGTCAATAACATGGTGATAAATGTCAATGCAGCTATAAATAACAATTTACTAGCAATCATTTTCTTTCGATTAACTGGATATGAGAACATAATTAATATAGTTTTATTTTTATATTCCTCAATAACTATCTTCGCAATTAATACTGCGGCAAAGACAATAAATGTAGCTCTGACCATTGCGCCTATCATTACAAAGGCATCTTGATGTGTTGTAACGATTAAGTCGCCTTCTATTTGTGTTATATACATAATTAAACACAGTATTGCTGTCATGATGATGTTTGCGATAATTGCGCTTTTTATATACCAACCAAATTTGTTTTTCACTAGTTCTAATTTAATTAATTTAAGCATGAATCCCCTCTCCATTCATTAATTTCAGGAAGTATTCTTCTAATGAGCTATGCTTTTTATTGATACTTTCGATCTCAATATCATTCATAATAAGTGCCTTTGAAATCTCTTGCTGTGTTACAGTCATTTCATAAATGCGGATATTCTTTTCATTCATAATTTTATAATTATTTAAGCCTAGATGATGATCTAAAATGTAAGCTGCTTTTTTAATATCTTGAACCGTCACCTCAATATAATCTGTCTGTTCTCCATTGATACTTTCCATCGAAACTTCTTTTATCAGTTTCCCATCTTGTATGACTCCGATTGTATCCGCCATTTGTTCCATTTCAGCTAATATATGGCTCGAAACTAATAGAGTAATGCCATATTCTTTACAAAGCATCTTAAAAAGATCTCGCAATTCTTTAATACCAATAGGATCTAAACCATTAATAGGTTCATCTAAAATTAACAGTTCTGGCTTTGTCGTAATCGCTCTAGCAATTCCTAATCTCTGTTTCATTCCAAGAGAAAAATCTTTTACTTTTTTGTCATCGACATTGTGTAACTTCACAAGATCTAACGCATGATCAATAGACTGCTTATCATAATAGCCCATGTACTCACAATGTAAGTAAAGGTTCTCTCGAGCTGTTAGTTTGTCATAAAAAATAGGATATTCAATAATTGTTCCCATTCGTTTTAATACTTCATATGAAGTATTCGTTAACTTCTCACCAAAAATTTCTATATCACCACTTGTTGGTTTGATTAAATTTGTAATCATTTTCATAATCGTTGTTTTACCAGCCCCGTTTGGACCTAAAAACCCGTAAATTTCACCTTTTTTAACATTCATATTTACTCCGGAAACAACCTCTTTACCTTCAAATACTTTTGTCAGTTGATTTGTTCTTAATATATATGTCATTTTGTTTTCCCCTTTCGCTGTCTATATTAATTGTATGGAACGATTTTCTCTTTTTTCTTACTCAATTCTTACTAATTCCTTAAGCTTAGAGAAAAGCACAAAGGATACACTTAATAAACGTCAACCCTTCCACTCAGAATGGGATATGAATCATTGTTAATTGTCATAAACTTGAGTTAGCAGTTTGATTGACAATATGTCCTAGAAAAAGAAAAAAGCTTGTAGAATGCTTCTTCCTACAAGCTAATATTTCATTCTTTTTAACATAATTGTAAAAACTGTTTTGTCATAAGGCTTGCTGGAAAGATGAATTTCCCCGCCCAAAGCTTCCACAAGACGCTTCGTGATCGTCAACCCAAGCCCACTACCTTGATATATACGATTTCTTGAATCTTCTAATGTGTACATACGCTCAAATACCTTATCAATATGTAACTCAGAAATCCCTTTTCCTTTATCCCAAATATCAATATACACAATCTTTTCATCACTTCTTAAGGTCATACCTAGTGTTTTTCCATCTTCGCCATATGTAATTGCATTTGAAATCAAATTATTTAATACTCTACTTAACACTTCTGTATTTCCATGTCCATATAGTTGTTCATTTGGTATATCAATATCAACAGAGAAGCCCTTTGCAATAAGTAAATCGTAGAACGATAAAATATTTTCCTGACATACTTCATTCATATTAATTCTAGTTAACTCTATTTCTTTGTCTCCTGACTCTAATTTCGATAAGTCAAAGAATTTATGAATGAGTTCCATTACTTCAATCGTTTTTATATGTACCTTTTTCAATAAAGCTTGTCGTTCATCCTCGGTCATTGTAGGATCTGTGTGTAACATCTCGACATAGCCAAGAACAACTGTCAGCGGTGTTTTCAAGTCATGCGATATATTAGAGAGCATTTTGCGCATAGACATTTCTACCTTCGTTTGATCGGTTTTTGTAGTTTGTATTGCTTCTATTAAATGATTAATGGTGACTAATAACTTTTGCAGTTCTTTATTATCTGTCACAACTAATAACTTTTCAGCTGTTTGCTTTTCTAAAATATTCTGTAGCTTCTCATATATGTATCGTAAATCCTCATCTTTATTTTTCTGCATATTATATTGAAAAAAGATAAAACCTATTAATATGACAATAATCATTAGCAAAAAAAACACCATTTTACACCACTTCCAACTTATATCCGATTCCCCATAACGTTTTAATATATTCTGGGTTTGATGGATCATCCTCTATCTTCTCTCGCAGCCTTCTCATATGAACATTAATAACATTTTCATCGCCAAAATATTCTTCATTCCAAATAAGATTATAAATTTGAGCTTTTGAAAATACACGATTGCGATTCTTTGAAAATAGCTTTAATAGCTCAAACTCTTTAGAGGTGAGTTTAATGATTTCACCTTTCTTCCAAGCTGTAAAATTGATTGTATCTATTTTCAAATCTCCAATTTGTATAATTTCATCTTCTGCCTTTGGAGGAGCTGAATATTTTGTCGAACGACGAATCCCTGCCTTCACCCGCGCAGACAACTCAATCATTGAAAAAGGCTTACAAATATAATCATCTGCTCCTAGCCCTAACCCAATCGCCTTATCCACATCTGTATCCTTTGCAGACATCATTAAAATAGGAACAGCACTTCCTTCGCGGATCAATCTCACAACTTCTAAACCATCTAACTTCGGCATCATAATATCAAGAATGACTAAATCAAACGAACCTTTTATAAATTTAGCCAGCCCATCTTCTCCATCAGAAGCCGTTGCTACAACAAACCCCTCTTTTGTCAAATAGTTTTCTACCATTTCTTGAATAGAAATATCATCTTCTACAAGCAAAATATTAGATTGCATTCTTTTCCCACTCCTAGTTTTTAAGACCCGTATCCATGATGGACTACGGGTCTTTCGTTGAGATTCCAATATTAAAATGGACTATTTCAATTTCACAAGTGTAAAGCCATATTCAGGGTTGATACTTTGGATACGACCGACACTCGGTGAATAAAAGTTAGTTGTTTTACCTTTTTTAATAGCAATAACATTATCAAACGTACCGGCATTAGTGTAAATAGTAGCATTCGTATTTACAACTTTATAACCTCTTCCGAATTCCTGTTTTTTCTTAACTGGATATTTTACTGTTAAATGTAATGCAAATTCTTCACCAATTCCTGTATATAAACCTCTACTCGTTTCAAATTCAAAGTATCCCCAAGGCGTTGGGTCTTGGGTGAAAATCCAAGTATTGATGATGTCAAAATTTTTCTTAACGAAATTTGTTGTAATCGTATCTCGGCGATCATATCTGCTAGGTGTTAGATCTTTATATGTATATTTTTTTGATGTATTCATTGTGTAGCTTGTGTACTTTTTATTTGGCTGTGGTTTTGCTTTTTCTAAATACTTTGTTTGGATATAGCCACGCAAGTTTGTTGTGTAAAGCTCCGTCCATTGTCCCTTTTTCTTCCCTGTAATCATAACTGCATCACCATTTTGTACTTTTGTATAGCTAAATGAAGATGACTTTGCCTCGGATTTAATCGCAATGGCTTTACTACCAGACACTTTTACATAACGAAGAGATGTAATTGGCGCTTTTTTAGAAGCGGCCTCAGTTTTAAGCAATGTAGGTGAAAATATAGTTAGAGCAATAATAAATGATAACAAATACTTGAATAATTTCTTCATGAAAACCCTCCTTTATTACACTATATTACCTTTTTTTGCATACAAAGTAACCCACTTTATTTATAAAAAACAAAAAAAAGCGAGAAATCTTTATTAGACTAAGGAACTCTCCTTCTTTTTATTTTCACCTTTTAAGCAAAAAGAAGCTTCATGATTCTATATGTAGAGTGTACAAGAAAAAAGCGGACTTGGCGCGATGGAAACATTATCAAAGAGGCCGAAAATGGATTTTTGCTTGATTGGTTAAGCAGCCATTCACAAATGGCCAACCTCTCTAAATGGCGGTGTTAGCCTATAACTTTCATAATTGTTTTCTGAGAAGTGTTTACAAAAAAAGTGCGAAATGAGCTCGGATTTAAAATCCTTTTCATATCTTAGTTTATTTTTGGATAAGAATCCTTTCTATGATTAGGTTGGGGCTATATTATTTCTGGATATCTCTTGAAGTAGAGCTGATTGATTATTTTAAATAACCTCTTCGATAATTCTTCTTTAGTAAATTTTCCACAAAGACCATAAATATATTATTAATCCGATAATTCTTAACGTAATTCCTATTAATGCTTTAATTTTTGATTGAACTTGTAACCAAGTGAAAATGCTATGCACTACTATTCCAATAGTAAAGAGCAAACCGCTAATTATTTTCAAACAAGCTATGTCAAATATTCGTTCAATCAATATGATTAGAATACTAAGTACCATCAAACCGTAAGTAGAAAGAACGCTTTTTTTCGTCAACTCTCTCTTAACCTGATTTCTCTCTTCTTCTGACATCTTCTTAAAAGCTCGCCTCATCATTATAGTTGGTAACAAAGTAAATAATAGCAATTGTATAATTGAATCTATTTTCATCAAATCCCACTTCCTATACTTCATTGCCTAAATTTATAAATTTACCATTTTTGTTTAATTTGGTAAAAATAAATACATCTAAATTATATACAATATCGGTATATTATTCTATTTAAATTTTTTAAACTCTACTCGATTCATTTCAAATAAAGAAGTAGGACCCAATCGATTACCTTTTAATCCACTATACTTTTACTAGAAGTTCAAATTTTAAATAAAGGCTGTTTTCTTATAGACTTTGCTCTCTTGAAAATACTGAATATGGTTGAATAAGATACTATTTGAACTTATCTAGCTTCTTAACTTATCCGTTACAGCAAACTAATGAACAATATGAAGAAAATAATAAATAAGGTGATCCGCTACTAATTACGATTATCCAAGAATTTATGAGAAATCATATTTACTAGAAGAACATAAAAAGGGGCTAAACTTTGGGATGTTTGCACATATTCTTCATATTTTGAGTTTAGGAGACATTAATATTAAAGGTGTAAATATGATTAATTGGACTGCTGCCCCAGTTCAAACATAATTGATTTAATTGAGTGGTTAGATAAATTAGCAACCTTGTTTAATTAACGGGGGGCTTTACTTGAAGATCGTTGAGTTGAATAAGCAGCTATTTTTTTCTTATTGAGCTGATGGAGCAGGATAATTAAAGAAGCAGGATTTAATGCAATGTTCGAAGAACTAAGAATGTAAACAATTAAAAAGTGGTGATATAGTGAATTTCAAAATGCAAAATGGTGAATTTAATAATTTTGAGCAATTGATTAGGTCAATTAATTCAATTCCCAAAAAACAGTCAACCTTGTTAATTGGAATTGATGGTTGTGGAGGTTCTGGAAAGAGTACATTTGCAAATAAATTAAAGGATGAATTTTCTAATGTAACTGTTGTACATATGGATGATTTTCACTTTCCATCCTCACAACTTATTAAAACTCATCCAGAGAAAAAGCCTATTGGTGCTGATGTTGATTGGAAGCGTGTATTAAATCAAGTTCTTGCACCAATCAATCAAAATATAGAAACACGATATCAGCGGTATGATTGGGAAGCGGATGATTTGGCAGAATGGCATAGTGTTCCTGTTGGTGGAATTGTCATAGTAGAAGGTGTCTATTCTATTCGCAAGGAATTATCAAATAAATACGATTTTACAATATGGGTTGACTGTCCAAGAGAAACTAGGCTTTCAAGAGGTCTTGAAAGAGACGGGGAAGAGGCTCGTGATATGTGGGAAAATAACTGGATGATTTCAGAAGATATTTATGTTGAAAAACATAAACCATTTGAAAGAGCAGATATCATCGTTTTTGGAACCAATTAGATCTTTTTCAACTGATTTTGGCTTTTTCAATAAGGAGTAATGCCTCTTTCTTATTCAACTAAAGGGTTCGTAAGTTTAGTAAGAGACAGCGATTGCTGTCTCTTTTTTATAGTCTATGTGGCAATGGTTAGTACCATAGCCTTTGTTAGAAATTTTTCATAAATTTGCTAGTTCTGTACTTTGAAGGCAATCTTCAAAGTACATGTGTTACTATAAAAATTTAAGGATATTAACCCTCCAAATCATATGATGATTATCATCGTCCCAATAATTCATTATAAAATAATCAGGATTTCCATATTTCTTTGTCCAGATTTTTTGTGCACTCTTATATCCACTATCTATACAAATCTCTTCTATCCCTCTTTTTTGTAGAACCTTAAAAACTTTAGTTAATAATGAATTACCTACGCCCATTCTTTGAAAGTTAGGGTGCACGAATACTGTACCTACTTCGCATATATCTGTTAAGTCATTATTAGTACCTGTTCTTATAAGTTCGTTTGCAGGACCAAATTCTATCGTACCGATTATCGTATCTTCATACAAAGCAATTAGAAAATATCGTTTCTCCCCATTACTTTCGAAGTCGCTTTCTAAATATGCTTTCTTTGTTTCAATTTCACCTTCAATATCCTCTTTCTTATTCCCAATACCTTCCTTTATGTAAGTATCAGTAATAACAGTTCGGAAAAATGTAACTAGCTCATTATTGTCCTCTATTTTTGGCCTCCTTACTTCTATATTAAGCATAGATACATTCCTCCAATTACATTTTTATGAATCTTAAATTCTCTTTTCACATATC
This sequence comes from Viridibacillus sp. d25.2, assembly GCF_055456015.2. Classification (NCBI taxonomy): domain Bacteria; kingdom Bacillati; phylum Bacillota; class Bacilli; order Caryophanales; family Caryophanaceae; genus Viridibacillus; species Viridibacillus sp. d25.2. The sequence continues at coordinate 2,817,506 of NZ_CM196652.1, forward strand.
TAGAGTACTATCCTGACCCGATAAAGAAATAAAGTAAAGGTAATTTAGAGCTGAGAAATTCTTAAACAATCTCTTCAATATCAGCTAAATCTCCAGCTGTAAGTTTTATCTCACTTGCTTTAAAATTCTCTAATATTTGTGCAGTCTTCTTCCCACCAGGTATGACCGCAGTTACACCTTTTTGTGCTAATAACCAAGCGATTGCTAAATTGCCTACAGTTGTATCTTTCCTCTTAGCTATTTCTTTTAATTTCTCTACTTTTGATAAGTTAGCTTGGAAATTGCCCTCTTTAAAAAGCTCGACACTATTTCGCCAGTCTCCTGTATCTAATTTCAACTCTTTTGTATACTTTCCTCCGAGGATACCAAAAGCAAGAGGACCATAAGCAACAACAGCTATTTGATGATCGTTACAATATGGCAAAATTTCTGATTCAATATCTCGGTTTAGCATATTATATTCAAGCTGTACTACATCAATATCCCCAGTGCTGTTTGCTTCTTTTAACTGTGAAAGTGACACATTGGAGATACCGATAGTTTTGATTTTCCCTTCTTGTTTCAATTTCACCAATTCTGCAACAGCTAACTCTAGCGAAGCGCCAGGTTCAGGGAAATGGATATAGTATATATCAATGTAGTCTAAGCCTAATCGTTGTAAACTGGCTTCACAAGCACTACGTAAATAAGCAGGTTCATTGTTTACAGTTGATTCACCTTGATCATTTACCGTCCTTGCGCCCTTTGTAGCTAGTATGTACTGCTCCCGTGGGAAACTTTGAAGTACCTCGCCTACTAATTCTTCTGAACGACCTGGGCCGTACGCATCAGCAGTATCAATGAGAGTTGCACCGTTATTTAATGCCACTCTCACTAGCTCTTTTCCTTCTTCCTCATTCAAGTTTTCGTATAAATTATGTCCACCTACAGCGTTCGTTCCAAAACCAATTGTAGAAATTGAAATACCTTGTTTTTCGATTGTCGTATAGTTCATCTAAAATTCCTCCTTTTACATTTAGCGTGATAAGTTAATGAGTTCTTCAGCAATTAAGCGACTATAACTGATGATTTTTTTGGAAAGCTGATTAAATTTTCGACGTGATATATTCTCAGTTGAACCAGAAACGGCAAAGGCTGCTACTACTTCTTGGTTGATCATAATCGGGGCTGCGATACATCGCATACCGATTTCAGTTTCTTCATCATCAATAGCATAGCCACGTTTGTTTATTTCTTGAATATGCCTTAAGAATAGATCCTTTTCCTGAAACGTTTGAGAAGTCATTGGCTTAAAGTCAATAGTATCAATTAAGGATTGTTGATCTTCGTCGGATGAAAAAGCCAGTAGTACTTTTCCAATGGCGGAATGATGCACTTTAGATTTTCTCACCCTTGACTGCACGTCAATCTCAATACCCTCTCTATTCACAATTCGTTTCGTAACAAGTTGCGCATCTTCGATAACAGCAAGATAAACATTTTCATGTATTTCTTTTACGACTTTAAATGGTGTTTCTAATTGATGCCAAGGAATCTTTTTAGGGTTCACAATGACCGTTTGAAAAAATGCCTGATTCACATAGAAATGTGCCTTATCTTTCGTGATTAACTTGTATTCTTGTAAAATTGCTAAAATCCGATAAGTTGATGTTGAACTTAATCCAAGTGCTTCTCCAATCTCAGTCGCTTTCAATTTTGGATGCTGTTTTAATAACTCCAACATCCTAAGACCATTTTGCAATGTTCTCTGCTCAGTTGCTTTCAACTCACTCACCTCACTACATGTTTAGCATAAAGATTGCTTGAGGAAATAGAAAATAATTGTATGATTTTTTCGTATATAGGGAAATTAGGAGGATTAATTGCTATTTTTAATTCTCGTAATTCTCGCCAACTGATTTCACTGTTTTTTTGAATCACACTACACTTTTATTGTTTTTTACGTTTGGATTTAAATCAATTTTGAACACTGTCTTGAAATCGTTTTTTGTTATACCAGCCTTATATATTGTAAGGTTACTAGAGTGGCTTGAAAGGACATTGATTTAACAATGCCCTTGGAGCGTTTTTTCAACATTGTCCCCAACCAACTCACCCAGACTGTATAACCAGCCCAATCATCTTCCTCAATAACCGCAACGTCACATCCGTAAACTTCTCCACACTATCAGCCGCAACAGATTGAGGTCCGTAAATCATTCGAAACAACTGAAGTTGCTCCTCAGTAGGCATATCTGTATTCAAGAATAAATGCATGACATGGATGCCTTTCTTCTCCGCTTCCATCACCGCTTCTGCCGTATCAACAATTCCATTTAACGCATAGCCAAATGCAGAGGGTTCTCCATCTGAGAAAATGAGTAAAAAGCGATGCTTTTCATCGCGAGCTGCTAATCGCTTCATCATCCATCGAATGGCAAAGCCGTCACGATTATCTTCATGTGCTTCTAATGCCATTATGGCAGAGCCACTATCCTTTGCTCCATCCTCTAATTTATGCACCCATTCAAATGTATTCGGTTGTTTTTCTTCAGTTGCTTCATACGCATCTTCGTAAAAAGAGACGATTTCATGTGTGATACCCATCTTGCGTAGAACATCATGAAAAAGTAGAACCGCTTGCTTTGTTTCATCCATTTTATCAATCATGGAAGCTGAGCCGTCAACTAATAAACCAAACACCGCATCTAGAGGCTTTGCTGGTGAGTTTTTCTTATAAAAAGGTTTTGGTCTTTCATCGATTAAAAACGTTGTTAGCTTGGAGGAAAGTCGACCTTTTGTTAAATGATCCCGTCTGGCGATTTCCTTCTGAGCCATACGCTTTCTGAATTCAGCCATTAATGCCTTTACATAGGGCTCTTGTGCATTGCGCCAAGTGACTAGATCATCCATTGAATTTGCTTCTCGGGTCGTTTCAATTCTTCTTTCTTCATAGATAACGTTGCGATGTTCTTCACCAAAGTATTTGCCAGTACTTTTTTTCTCAGGGGGCAATTTTTTCACATCATTAGTATCATCTTGTTGAACAGAATCCTTTTGATCTTGTGCACCGCCAATACCGACTTCCGAAATCTCTGCGCCTTCTCGCCCTTCTTCTGCTTCTGTAGACATGGCTTTTCCTTCGTTACCATGTTCGAGCTCATAGCGCATATGAACACCTTCATCAGACTGCGATTCCCGATGCCATGTACGGAATAACTCTTCTATTGTTTCTTTTGCCTCGTCTTTGTTACCTTGTTCTTGTTCCGTCACACCTTTATGTTCATTAAACTTCGCTGCTTCTGCTATAGAATCCATAACTGCATAATAAGTGTGCATTAAGTCCTTATCCAAATGCTCCTCAATCATAGCCATCATTCGATAAACTAGCCCAATACTATCTACTGTAGAACGAGCATCATAAAGAGACTGCCAAGTGAATTGAAGAATTTCAAAAAAGTCAGGCATACTGGATGTATCTAATTGCATAGAACCTTCATGTGCCATGATGAATAAGTAATTTAAAGTGGCATCTGCTATAAAGCCCTTTTGTAAATTAACTTGAAGCTGTTGTTTATGAAACTCCAAATACACCCTTCTTCTTACATTAAATGCCTCACCTGTACCTGGCCGTTCCTTCTCAACCGCATCCATCAAACGAAATTCTTCTGCCATTAAAACAAGTTGTTCAAACAAATGTACATAAGGTTCCCCTTGCAGTTCTTCAAGTAATTCTAAAAATGGTTGAACCGTAAAATAGCGCCAAAATCCTGCCGCTAGCAAATAGATATCAGATAATCGTCCTGCGTGCATAATTTCTTTCTCACGATGACGCCAAAAAACACTCATTGAAAGTGCTTGCTCCTTTGGACGTAATTCTAACACTTGTCTCTCGGTTAAAGATAAATATGGTGCATGAGATAGAGCTCGCGTTAATTGCTCATAATGAAGCATCTGGCGTGCATTGATCTGTTCATTATTAAATTGAATAAAGCGATTCATCTGTGACATGCGATCAACCTCACTTCACCCACGTTTTAGCTAATTCCATTACCAGCTCACGTTCACCAATGTCATCCAATTTTTCTGCAACTGCATAACGAATTGCACGTAGTGGCTCAATATATTGAGCTAATTCAGTTGCGTCCAGTAAACTACGAATAGATGCAGCTTCTTCACTTAGTAAGCCATTTTGCACCTGTCCCTTCAAATCTTCTGCTAAATTGTACATAACATTTTTCAAGCTTTGTGGTGCATTTGGGAAAGCATTCTCCCATAAATTCTTAAGTTGCTCACCAGCTAAATATGGAATGCTATAGGAAATAAAACGATTCTTCAGCGCCTCATTCATTGGTGCTGTTCCGATATAACCTTCATTGATTGCAGAAAGCACATTAAAATGTGGATGTGCTTGAATTACTTCTCCCGTAAATGGATTCGTTAGCATACGACGGTAATCAAGAACACTATGCAAAATCGGTAACGTCTCCGCTTTTGCCATGTTGATTTCATCAATATATAGTAAATGTCCTTCCTTCATCGCCTTAACAACCGGACCTTCCACAAACTCAATTACTGTTTCCCCGTCCTTTTGCACAATCGTCTTAAAACCAAGTAAGCTTTCTGCATCTAAGTCAACCGAGCAGTTGATACTGTGCATGGGCTGTCCGAAATAAGCAGATACCGATTCAGCTAACTTTGTTTTACCTGAACCAGCTGGACCCTTTAATAGCACTGGTTTTTGCAAAGCAACACTTACTAGTACATCTTGCCACAGCGTTGGATCTGGTGAAATATAGCCGCCATTTCCAATAAGTAATACCTGTTCTTCACTATATATACGAGCTACGCGATCATTCTTAACCTTTTCAACTAATTCATGCATAAGTAGTTCCCCCTTGTTGTGCTTACATATGATAAAAAACGACTTTCGCATATTTTTGCGGAAGCCGTTTTTGGTTTGATATTACTTATTCAAAGTATTCTTTGTAGAAGCCACCAATATGTCCTGAATTATCGATTACAAAAATGAATTCTTCCGTTTCATTTTTCACTTCATATTCTTTCCCAACTGTTAGTACATTTGATACAAGGTATTTTTTTGCATCTGTTTGTTTACAAGTAACTGTTTTAATCGTTGGTGCGTCTTTCCATTTTAAATGTAACATTTAGAAACAACCTCTCTTATTAGAAAATCCTTAATGAATACGTAAATAGATTACATTCTCCTATTTTAAACGATTTTCACTGGAATGTGCGAGAAAAGCGCATAATTTTTTTAGGAATTATCAATGATTAATAAAGTCACCAAAAAACGAGAGAAATGAGAGCCCATTCCAACGACTTTTTATTAGTGCCAGCTTTTCATATTTACTGCAAAATTAATGCACAAATAGTCTGTGTTAGAGCATTTCACCTAACGTAAGAAAAAAACACAGCAAGATATTTTATGTTAAAATGGATTATATTTGAAATACAGAAGGTTTAGGAGGTAGGAAATTTGTTATACATAGCTTTGCTTACTTGTATTGTATTATCGATTCTAATACCTACAATATTAAAGAAATTCAATCATTCTATAGAAATGCATGGTTTAACGATTTTTGTAAGTTTTTTAATTGGAATGCTTGTCTTAAATGAACAAGTACCTTATAACATGCCAATAATTATTAGCGCATCATTAATCGTTTTTACATCGATACTTGTTCAATATTTTAAATTATCTAGTACTTGGACGTTAATTAGCCAAATTATTGCAGCACTAATAGTTATTTTAGTGGGTGGAGTTGAAATTAGCTTTATTAATCAGATTGATTTAGGCTATTTGACAATTCCTTTTACTTTACTATTTATTATTTGTTTCACAAATACGACTAACATTGAAAAAAGTCCTGATGGCTTAATAACATCGCTTTCAATAATTACTTTAATTTCTCTATCAATAATCTCATTTATACAAGGGGACTCGTTTGCTGCAACAACTGGATTGCTACTTATTGTATCTACTTTAGGCTTTCTGCTGTACGGCTCCATTTCATCAAAAGTTGACATTGGTAATACAGGAACTATTTTATTAGGTTTTATGATAGCTATACTTTCATTATTCCTTGTTAAAACAGACATTGTAGACATTTACGTTCCACTATTTACTTTAGCTATACCCATAGGTCTGTATTACTATTTCATTCAATACAACTTTACAAATAAACAATCTACGTTGATTTGTTGTACAGTCGCAATTCTACTTAGTATACCTGTATTTCTCCTTTCAACTTTAGTGTTGTGGTGCTTTATAATCATATTAACAGTGATCATAGTTATTTCTCAATTCTTCTATAAATACAGATTTAATTAGAAGAAAAATCGAGTAAGGCTTTCTTAAAACGATTGCTTTTGTAAGTTCAAAAAAATTTATTATTTGGACCTATAATAAAAAATATATGACAATTCAAAAGAATCTGATATAATCAATTAATATTTAAAAACAATATATAAAATGTATATGTAATAATTAACCAATCACTAGGGGTATGCAAGCTTGAACGGAGGTATAAGACAGTGGATAAGTTAAGAAGTGACTCTTCAAAATAAAATTTTGAGGAGGATAATAAATGGAATTAACATTTAAAAATAGTAAAACTATCGATAGTGACCAATTAAAAAATTTATATAACGATGTTGGTTGGACTGCTTATACAAAAGATATAACATTGCTTCAACAAGCATTACTTCAATCTTTAGAGGTCGTAACTGCTTGGGATGATAACAACTTAGTGGGGTTAATTCGTATAGTTGGTGATGGTTTAACTATAATTTATATTCAGGACATACTTGTATTAAATGAATATCAAAACAAAGGAATTGCTTCTCAATTAATACAAGATGTTATAAAAAGATATGAAAGTGTTCGTCAAAAAGTACTGTTAACTGAAGAGGCTCCTGATGTAAGACACTTTTATGAAAAACAAGGCTTTCAATCTTGTGATAAAGGCGATTTAGTATCTTTTGCTAAGTTAAATTAGAAGGTATTTGTCTAGTATTTAATCATAGAAATGTTACAAAATAGGTAGAGTTGATTCTATAACTCTACCTATTTGTATTTAATCAATGATAAAATTTAATATCGCCTAAAATCATGGTTGTACTGCTGCGAAGTGATATTCAGCCGATTTATGGTATGCTAATACTATATAATTGTACTTTTCACACTTGGAGGTGTCCTCATGTCCTTTGGTAGCTTACCGGGATGGTTTTTCGTCATCGCATTTGCCTTCTTCATTATATTCTTTATCGTTGCAGAATGGAAAACAAGAAAATAACACGACTAAAAGCGATATGAGATGCTGTCTCCTATCGCTTTTTTATATAACAGTTATATAAATTTGAATTGGTTTACAATAACTGCATCTTCAATATGACCTACAATATCCCCTGCATCATTCTGAATGAAAGGTGGTCGTAATTCTTTTAAGTACTGGATCATGTTCTTATCTTTATAATTTATCTGCTCTAAAATTGAAGCAATGATATTAGGCCACACATCTTCTGACCCATCCATCACCTTTAGCGCAATACCGATTCTTTCCTCTTTTAAAGCGAAGCAATAAACTCCTTGTGCTCCTCCTTTTGCTACAATATTTGAACTTTGCAATAGCGTGCTACATATGAAGTTTTCTGATGCAATCATATTGTAATGGCGGTTCATAGCTTCGGTTAGTTTAACTACAGCTTTTCTTATTTCGATATCGTCAATCAAATCTGGACAACCTAATTTGAGAAAACAAATAGCCATATTTTTAAGCGGAATTGCAAATACCGGAACTCCACAGCCATCAATACCAATTTTAATTTGATCAACTGCCATATTTGATAGTTTGGCAAGTATATGTAGGATTTGCTGTTGTAGAGGATGACCTGGCTGCCAATAGTCATCTACAGGGTAACCTAATTCACGACAAACCGTGATGAAGCCCATATGTTTGCCCGCACAATTGTGATACAATTTGCGCTTTACTTTACCTTCTCTAATGACCTGCTGTTGTGAGCATTTATTTAAAGGATAAGAGGGAGCACAATATAGCTCCTCCTCTTCTACAGGTAATTTCGCTAGCATGCTTTCTAATGCTTCTATTTGGTAAGATTCTCCTCGTTGAGAAGCCATAAATAAAGCAATTTCTCGTTCAGTTAATTGATATTTTTCGATAATATTCGTCATAAATACTGGAATTGCTTGTATCGGTTTAGCTGCAGAACGTAAAAAAACATATTGCTCCGTATCACCGATATTAAAAACTGTTTGCAGTTGATCGTTTACCCCGCAAATGATACCTGTATGTGTATTTTCAAGAACATTCGCTCGATATTCTTTTATCAAAATATCATAAGTCATTAGCAATCACCCACCTTACAAAGGTATTCATCTCACCACCTATAGAGGTGGGAGACTTCTGCTGAAAGAAGTTAAACTTATAAATCTAGTAAGACCTTTTGAGCTTGTATTGCTGCTCCTCTTACGACTCCTTCACTACCAAGCTGTGAATATACAATTTTAAGATTAAGACGAATGGATTGCCATATATAACGGTCACATTTTTCTTCTATAAATTTCCCTATTCCAGGCAACTCATCGATTAAATGACCACTTAAAATAATATATTCAGGCTCATACAAACAAGCGATATTACTAACAGCAAGTGCAATATACGTAGTAACTCGGTCCATAATATTACACGCCCAATTTTCATTTAAACGATACGCATCATACACTTCTTCTATCGAATTGATTGGTTTTACTTTATTGGCATCAGCTATAATGGCACTTTCAGAAATATACGTTGATAAGCAACCTACTTTTCCACAATGGCATATTAAGCCATTAGGATCAATCACTGTATGACCAATTTCTCCAGCGTTATTTGAAGAACCTCGATGTACTTCGCCATGCAGTAATATAGCCGCACCAACACCTGATCCAATGCCTAGTAAAATACAATTATCAGAATCTATTGATTGCCCTATTGTATTTTCAGCTATAATTTTCATCTTAAGCTCGTTGTCAATGATGATATTGTGGGACGTTAATCTCCTTAAATCTGAAGCTAATGCGATGTTCTCCCACTGTAGTTGTTCAGAAATCTTAACGACACCTTTTTCATAATCAATAGAGCCTGATAATCCTACCCCTAGACCGATTACTTTCTTCATCTGAATATGATTTTCGTTGATGATTTGTATTGTTTTTTCATGGATATTATTTAAAGTATCATTATAACTTTCCTGTGATTTTCTCTGGAAAACTTTAAAGTCTACTAGTTCCCCTAGGAAATCTACTAAACCAACTCTTACTATTCGTCGATCTATTTCTACACCTACTGTATATAAAACGTCTGGACATAATTCTAACAATGTCGGTTTTCTTCCAATACTTGTTGATTCAATAAGCGATTCTCGAACAAAACCTTCTTCTTGAAGCTCTTGAACAATTCGGGTAATTGAAGTTGGACTCATTTTCGTTACTTTGGAAAGTTGTATGCGAGAAATTGGTGACATTGCTCTTATTAACTCTAAAACTAATAGTCTATTTTGTTTTTTCATCAATAATTGGTCTTGTTTTTCCATAAGATACACTTCCCTGTTCATAAGTAAAATTCGCGAGAAACATTCCTTATGTTCATATTAATGGAAATTACTAGAAAAATCACTTTATAGCTTATATTCGCGAATAAATTCTACAGCTTGAGAGATATCAGCTTCAGGAGCATTCTTTACTTCTCTTTCTATAGTTAAGTAGCCTGTGTAGTTAATTGCTTGTAGTGCTTTAAAATAGCGGTCAAAGTCCACATCTCCCTTACCTAAAGGAAGCTCTCTGAAAAATTCGCCCGCAGCTACCATTTCAGCAATTTTACGATGATCTACCCCTTCTCCGTATCCTACAAAGCCATAAACATCTCTTGGGTCCGTCTTTTTTAACTGCACGCCATCTTTCACATGGGTATGAACTATATAGTCTTTTAAAATTTCCACCCCTGTAACCGGATCATCCCCTGTTACCATTACCATATTGGCTGGGCCAAAATTTACTGACACACCATTGGTACTTAGACTATTTAAAAACTGCTTTAAAGTCTCAGCTTTTTCAGGTCCCGTTTCAATAGCAAAGTAAGCATTTAGACTTTTCGCGTATTGTCCTAGTTCCTCACAAGCTTGTTGTAATGCATTGTAAATTTCACAATTTGGATCTTTTGGAATAATACCAATATGTGTTGTCACAATATTGGTACCAAGTTCGACTGCCATATCTAATATTCTTTTTGAGCGTTCAACTTTGAGCGCATTTTCTTGTTTGTTTTGAAAGCCATGTCCCCCAAGGTCACCGCATAATGCGGAGATTTCTAAATCTATAGATGTTAAATAGTCTCTCAATTCTTTTCGGCTTGAAGTAGACATATTCTCTGGTGTCATATCACCGGATACGGCATAGATTTGAACACCATCTGCTCCAATTTCTTTTGCTTTTTTAACCCTTCATAAAGAGGTAATCCAAAGCTATCAACTATTATGCCAATTTTATTGGTTAATTGTAAGGTTGATGTCATTCTAATAGCGCACCTCGCTTTTTGTTTCTGCCGCTTTATAAATACCTTCTAAAATTTTCATAATTTCTACTCCATCTTCCACAGGTGCTTGAGAAGCAGTTCCTGTTACACAGCTTTCAATAAATGAGTTGATTTCATTTTGAAAAGCATTTTGAAAGTCGAAACTTAAGTGATCAATTTGAGGTTGCATATTCAAAATTGTATCGTTCTCCTCACTAATTATGACAAGCTCTGGCTCTAGTTCTGCTCCTCCTTTTGTGCCAAATAATTTCACGCCTAGTTCATCCTCTTTAGCATGTAATGTATATGATACGTCAACTAATAATGAGGCCCCATTTTCAAAGGTAATTAGTGCATTTGCTAAATCTTCTACTGTATTTTCTGTTTGATCATAGTCCGCTGTTTTATAAAAGCTTAGATTTTTTATGTTTTTTCGATTGCCTAAATGGTTATACGTATTGCCCGTGATTGATTTCACTTTTGGTCTGCCCATCAAATACCAGCAAATATCGATGATGTGAACCCCGATATCAATTAAAGGGCCCCCTCCGGATTTATTGATATCTACAAACCAACCACCTGGATTTCCTAGTCGTCTCGTATAAGTAGCCTTAGCGTAATAGATTTCCCCTAGTTTACCAGCATCAATAAAGGACTTTAATACTTTAGTATTCGTACCAAATCGTCTCACAAACCCTACCTGAAATACTTTGTTATGCTTGTTTGCTTCTTCTTGAATCGCATAGGCTTCCTCTACTGTCATACATAAAGGCTTTTCGACTAAGATGTGTAAATCATTTTTTAATGCTTCAATGGCAATTTCGGCATGCGTTTTATTCCATGTACAGATGCTTACTGCGTCAACATTCGTGTCTGAAAATAGCTCTTCTAAACTACTAAATACTTTTTTCGCGTCGTATTGTTCAGCTTTTTTCTTCGCTCGGTCAAATACATAATCATAGACACCATATATCGTAACGTCTGGATTATTTGCATACGCTTTAAAATGATGGTCAGAAATTGTACCCGTCCCAATAACACAAACATTTATTTTCGACATGATTTCCGCTCCTTTTTATGAGGTTCATCTGTTAGCAATTTGCCTCAAGCCATAATCGTTTGACATTATCCATCCCTATTTTCGAGCCAATTTCGCAATCTTCCATTCCTTCAAATTCGACTGTCAAATAACCATCATATCCAGAAGACTTTACAGTTTTTATTATTTGACGAATATTAATATCACCATGCCCTACAATTGCACCACGTATATAATTATCATTTACTGTTCTAAACCATTCGCCTGCCCCTGGATTTTCAAAGTACGGCCTAGTATAAAAATCTTTAAAATGCACTGTTGCCGCGTATGGAATATTTTTCTTTACACCTACTAAAGGTTCTTCATCTATACATAGGAAATTCCCTACATCTAATGTTGTTTTAAAATTCGGTCTATTCACAGCATGAATGATTTGTTGAACGCGATCACTCGTTTGAACATTAAAACCATGGTTTTCAATCGTTGTAGTAATGCCAAATTGAGCTGCATAATCTGCGAGTAACTGGCTTCCTTTTACTAATTTATCGAAGTGTTCATTAAAATAATGTATAGTCATATGCTCTTTTGGTAGTGTAAAGGCTGTAACATCATGACGCATAATTTTAATGCCCATTCGATTTACAATATCAACATGTTGCTTCAATCGCTCTACCTCTGCAAAAAATGCCTCTTCAGTCTCTTGAACAAAATTTGCAGGTAAGGAATAAGCTGATAATTCAAGGCCCAGTTGTTGCGCTTTTTCTTTAATTTGATCTGCAAGCTCTGGGTTATCTACTACTGTAAACTCATAAGGGACAAGTTCGACGTGCTCTCCTCCATTATCAGCTACCCATTGAATGACATCTAACACATTCATGGTACCTTCTCTCATTTTCTTTACTAAACTATACGTACTTAAACCAACTTTCATATGGATCACCTCTTCAATTTATTGGTCTAGCAAATGACAAGATGCAAAATGATATTCTTCTTGAAGCCGCTTTCTTTTAGGTTGTACTTTTTTACAAACATCCTTAACAAAAGGACATCTAGTATGAAATGTACACCCTGGTGGAGGGTTTTTCGGACTTGGTATATCACCTTTTAATATGATCTTCTCTTTTCTTAATCGAGGATTCGCAACGGGTACAGAAGATAATAATGCCTTTGTATACGGGTGTTGCGGATTTGCAAAAACCGTCTCTTTTGGACCTGATTCTACGATTCCTCCTAAGTACATGACGCCTATATTGTCACTAATATGTTCAACAACACTTAAATCGTGTGAGATAAATAAATAAGAAATTCCATATTCTCTTTGTAAATCTTTTAATAGATTCAATATTTGAGATTGAATAGAAACATCCAGAGCTGAAACTGGCTCGTCTGCAATTATTAACTGGGGCTTCATGATTAATGCACGTGCAATACCAATCCTTTGTCTTTGACCACCACTAAATTCATGTGCGTATCTTTCAGCATGATACTCACTTAACCCGACAACGTCTAAGATTTCTAATACCTGTTTCTGACGCTCACTAGTCGATAAGTTTGTATGGATAGTCAGTGGTTCTGCAATTATTTCTTTCACTTTCATGCGTGGATTCAGTGATGCATAAGGATCTTGGAAGATCATTTGAACTGATTGTCTCATCTTCTTTAATTGCGATTCTTTTTTATTGGAAACTTCCATACCATCTATCCAAATAGATCCTTCAGTAGGTTCTAATAATCTAGAGATTAGACGGCCAGTTGTCGATTTACCACAACCACTTTCTCCAACAAGGCTGAATGTCTCACCTTTTTGGATTTCAAATGAAACATCACTAACTGCTTGAATAGTTTTTTTCTTCTCAAATAAGCCATTTGACATTTCGAAGGATTTTTTTAGCTTCTCTACTTTCAATATTGTATTAGACATTCGCCTCACCTCGTTTCAAATTCATATAGCCAACAACTGCATAACCTATCATTCTCTAGTGTTTTACAAGTAGGTTCTTGCTCATTACAAATAGGTAAGGCCATATTACACCTAGGAGCAAATTTACAACCCTTTGGCATATTAGATGGATTTGGAACATTTCCTTTTATCGAATCTAATTTATCTTTTTTCTCTCCTAGTTTCGGAACAGATGAGATTAAGCCTTTGCTATATGGATGCTTAGGGTTTTCAAATAAATCGTAAATAGATGCTTCTTCCACAACTTTCCCTGCATACATGACAACTACTCTGTCACACATCTCAGCTACTACTCCTAAATCATGCGTGATTAAAAGGATTGACATTTTTTCATCCTTTTGTAGTTTTTTCATAAGCTCTAATATTTGCGCTTGAATAGTTACATCTAAAGCAGTCGTAGGCTCATCTGCTATAAGCAAGTTTGGATTACAAGACATCGCCATGGCAATCATTACACGTTGTCTCATCCCTCCAGAAAGTTGGTGCGGATATTCATCAATAATTTCATCAGGGCGAGCAATTCCTACTTTAGTGAGCATAGCAATTGCATGTTCTCTTGCTTCACTCTTGCTTAACTTTAAGTGTACCCGGATAGGCTCAGTGAGCTGCTTTCCTATTTTCATCACTGGATTTAATGAAGTCATCGGATCTTGGAAAATCATCGCCATTTGCTTACCTCTTAACTTTCGCATTTCATAGTCGGAAAGATTGACTAAATCTAAGTCATTGAAATAGATATTACCATTTGTGATTTCACCTGTAGTTCCTTGGAACAAACGCATGATGGATAATGATGTCAAACTTTTCCCACAGCCAGATTCACCAACAAGTCCTAACACTTCACCTTCATTGATGTGAAAATTGACTCCATGTAATATTCTCGTTTTCTGCTTTTCCCTCGTAAATTCCGTTTGCAATTCTTCAACCTGAAGTAGTTTTTTAGTCATATCCCGATTCCCCTTAATCGTTCTTCGTTTTTGGATCTAATACATCTCGTAATCCATCACCTATTAAATTAAATGCAAGAACAGTTAAAAAGATGGCTATCCCAGGTACAATTACTACATGTGAAGCTGTGCCTAAATAATCTCTCCCCGTACTTAACATAACTCCCCACTCAGGTGTTTCAGGGCTAGCACCTAAGCCTAGAAAACTTAAACTTGAAGCTGCTAATATTGCTGTACCAATTCGCATCGTTACGAAAATGATAAGACTACTCACTGTTTCAGGGAAAATATGCTTATACATAATACGATGATGTGGTGCACCCATTGATTTTGCAGCTTCCACATACGTGTTTTCTTTGGCCTCTAAAGTGGCACCACGCACGAGTCTTGCAAATGAAGGTATTCCAAAAACAGTTACTGCAATAATTACATTATTTAAACCTGGACCTAAAATTGCTACTATAGCAATTGCTAGAAGTAAGTCTGGAAAAGAAAACAGGACATCACTTGAACGCATAATTAGACGATCCAACCAACCGCCAAAGTAACCACTAATTAAGCCTAAAATGGTTCCTAAAATCGCTCCTAAAAATACAGATGCGAAACTTACACTCAATGAAATTCTCGTCCCCATGATTAATCTACTTAAAATATCTCGGCCATATTCATCAGTACCTACAATATGAGTTTTGCTAGGAGGTTCTAACAAAGCATCATAATTTGGCTTATAAGGATCAAATGGTGTGATGTAAGGTCCCAGGATTGCTATGACAATGAGTATTAAAACAAAAATACTAGCGATGAATGCTACTTTCTGCTTTCTAAAGTTTTTCCAAGATTCTTTTATTGGAGAGTATTTTGGTTGCATTATCACTGCTTTTTCATTTTTATCAATTGAAATGCTCTTCATAAATACCCTCCTTTAGGACTGAATTTGGATTTTCGGATTTAGAACGCTGTATAAAATATCTACTATTAAATTGACGATGATAAATTCAATCGCAAATAGGAGAAGCGCTGACTGAATCACGGGGTAATCTCGAAATGCAATTGAATCAATGAGTAAACGGCCCATTCCTGGGAAACTAAAAACTGTCTCAACAACAACTGACCCACCTAAAAGGAAGCCAAATTGCAAGCCTGCAATCGTTACAACTGGTATTAGAGAATTCCTCAATGCATGTTGGATAATGACAACTGATTCTTTCAACCCTTTTGCACGACCCGTTCGTATATAGTCTGTCTGCAATGTCTCCAATAAAGATGACCTTGTAAATCTAGCAATCATTGACATAATACCTGCACCTAACGTTAATGAAGGAAGAATATAACTCTTAAAACCTTCCGCTCCACCAGTTGGGAGGATACCTAGTTGAACAGAAAATAATTGAATTAATAGTAATCCAAGCCAAAATCCAGGCAGTGAAATACCGGATACTGCTGTTACCATCCCTAAATAATCCGGCCATTTGTTTTTAAATACGGCTGACAAAGCTCCAATTAGCAAACCAACAATAGTTGCCCAAATCATCGCTAAAAATGTTAAATAGATAGATGGCATGAAGCGCGATGTAAACATATCGGAGACTGGTAACCCCGTCTTTAAAGAAGTACCTAAATTACCTTGCAATAAATTCCCCATATAAGAAACGTATTGTTTCCAGATGGGATCATCTAAACCTAATTCTTCACGAACATTCTGGACATCTGCTATAGTCGCATCCTTACCAGCAACCAATCGTGCTGGATCACCAGGAATAAAATGAATAAACATGAATGATAGTATCGAAACTACAATAAGTATTGGTAACATTTCTAACACTCGTTTTATGATATATCGAAGCAAATATACTCCCTCCTTCAAAAGGTGGATACGAGAAAATTTTATATGTGTAGTTTAGCCTTAAAATCATTACCTTTTGGAAAGTAAGAAGCCGAAAAAATTTCAGCTTCTTACGAGCAATATGTTAGGAATTATTTAAAAACAGCATCTTTCACGTTCAACCCACCTGTTGGATCGACAACAACTCCACCTACATCTGAACGAACACCATATACAATTTCATCAACACCAAGGAATATCCAAGGCGCATCTTTATATACAGTTTCTTGAATTTCGCCATATAGTTCTTCTTGTTTTGCTTTATCTGATATTGAATTTGCTTCATTCATCCATTTATCTACTTCTTTGTTGTTGTAATAAGCTGTATTCGCACCATTTGGCGGGAAAGATCCACTATGGAATAATGGTTTTGTTGCATTTGTAATATCTGAAGCATAGGAAGACCAACTTACATACCACATTTGTAGTTTTGCATCATCTGGCGTTTGCGCACCATAAATTTCATCAGAAAGAGTGCCTTCTTCCATCGACTTAATTTCTACTTTTACACCAATTTGTTTTAACTGTTGTTGGATGAATTGCATACCTTTCATCGTGTCAGAGTTTGTATTACCCCAAATCTCTGTTTCAAAGCCATCTGGATAACCAGCTTCTTTTAATAGTCTTTTTGCTTTTTCAATATTTTGTGAATAAGCCTCTTGTTGTTTGTAATAAATCGTTTTTGAAGAAATGATTGAATCTAGCGGTAATCCTAAGCCAAAATTCACTACTTTGATAAATGCATCTTTGTCGACTGCATAGTTAAATGCTTGACGCACTTTTGGATCATTAAATGGTTTTTTATACGTATTAATCGATACATAACGCGCAATTGTTGATGGGATTTTAAATACTTGAATGTTCTTATCGCCTTCCACTTGGGCAATATTTTGAGATGGCACAGGGTAGATAACTCCTGCTTCCCCCGTTTTTAACATCGCCACACGCGAACCATTTTCTGGTACCGGCTTGAAAATAATTTTCTTGACGCGATCTCCTTTTCCCCAATAATCATCAAAACGTTCAATTATTAAATGATCACCTTGAACCCATTCAACAAATTTATATGCACCTGTTCCTACAGGGCTTTTAGGGATATCAGCTACATGTTCTTTCACTAATTTAGGACTTAATATTTTCGCTACTGCAAAGCGAGTGAGCATTGGACTATATGGTTCTTTTAAAGTAACTTTAATTTCATAGTCACTTGTCACATCAATTTTCTTTATCAAACTAAAACCACGTGAATATAATCGTAAGCTCTCATCTTTCATGATTCTCTCAAAATTCACTTTAACTGCTTCTGCATTAAAGTCCTCACCATCATGAAATTTGATGCCTTGTTTTAACTTAAATGTATATTCAAGTGCATCCTTACTGACCGAATAATCTTCCGCAAGCACATTAATAATCTGACCTTCAGAATCGAAGCCAAGTAGCCCTTCTGTCATAGCTGCTTGCACCGAGTTAGAATTTGTATCCCCAGTATTATGAGGATCCATTGAAATGAAGTTTTCATTTACTGCGACAACTAGTTCTTCTTTCTTTTCAGTAGATGGCTCTTTCGCCCCTTTACCTTCACTACTATTTGTTTCTTTCTTGTCATCAGAACATGCAACCATAAAAATGGTGCAAAAAACGACTAACAACAGAACTTTCCATCCATTCCTTTGCAGCATTAACTCATCCCCCTTGTTCTCACTAATTCATAGACTAATATCTAATATAAAGATGAAAGATTTCGAAATGAATAATCTTGAATATGTGAGAAATTTTATAAAATAATTTCTTAACAAAGCTTATGCAAGGAAAAATGATTTTAACACCATGAAAATAATTATTATAAAATCAGTGATTATTAAGCGTATTTATAATGTTTTTCATATTAATTACTCCATTGGTGAAAAAAACAAAAAACGAGCTCTTCTTGTTAAAGAAGAGCTCACATCAGTCTGAAGACAAAATCGAAGAAGTTCGGATTTATCTACAGCCTTTTATTTTAAAAAACATAATAGATAAGACCGTTGATTTCCGCTACGGTGGACGCTTTCCGCGGGCGGGCGCCAAGTCGCTTCGTCGCTATGCTCCTGCAGGGTCTTGGACTGTCCGCTTTTCCCGCAGGAGTCGCCACCTCCGCTCCAATCAACTACACATGTAATATTTTTAACATCTTAAATACTTTCCCCAGTATATTCATCCACTTATATTCTTTGCGAAACCAAACAAAATAAGAGTGGGGATTATATATGTAACCTTCAATAGTGGAAATTGCAGAGAGAGAGGGGTTAACATTTAATCCCCGTTCTCCTAATCAAAGTTAGTGTCTACAGTCTTTTTATTTTTAAAAATAAATAGATAAGACCGTTGATTTCCTCTACGGTGAACGCTTTCCGCGGGCGAGCGCCAAGCCGTTTCATCTCTACGCTCTTGCAGGTTCTTGGACTATCCCGCATTTTCCGCAGGAGTAGCAACCTCCGCTCCAATCAACTACACATGTTATATAAGCAAATCTTTTGAGGTGATGGAAAATGATAACGAAAAAATATAATCCTGAAAGAGATCAAATTTAAATTATTGATTTTTGGCTGTATTTTTAACTCAATTTCTTTTACTACGAAATTATTTCTTTTGATTTGTTACCGATACATACAATAAAAAACAGATTCTCCATACTGAAAGAATCTGTTTTAATCTATATAAAATGCCCTTGCAATAGGCAGTGTTTTTTGCCAACTAGAGAGTGTTTTACAACTTCATATGCTTGGCAAATTGCTTTCTTATTTTCTACCGGCTCTCTTTCTAGCATTTCACATGCATATCTGTATAAATTTGAATTTGCTCCAGAAGCAACCGAGTGCATTACTTCTTCTTGAAGTTTTTCAACGTAAAATAAGATTTTTTGTTCCATCATAGAAAAACTCCTTTTTATTATATTAAATGCACCACCCACGCCAAAGATGTGTATGGGCTATTTATGTAATGTCTATATATATTTTATAACGTCAGACATCTTACTTCTACTATGGTAACTCAATTTTAGCACATAATTTGTCTATTAATTGACAGCAAATTATTCCTATTTATATTGGAACTCTTTCATAAAAACATAAAAATGAATTGCTATTTACTATTAACAATTTTGTTTCAAGAATAATATAGTTGTTTAAAAGATAATAAAGATGTTTCAAAAAGCCCTTCACTCACAAGTTCGAGTATCGGGCTCTTTGAATATCGTTTATAATATTTATATGTATAATTTGGTAATTGAATATTTGATGAATGAGCAATTTCCGGAGGTATTTAAAATGAACAAAGAAAACCATACAGATAGGATTAAAATGAGTGTAAAGCAGCAAATATTGCTAGGTATCGTATTAACCTTGATGATTATTTGCTTTGTGCTTTATGTAGTTTTAGGCATTGATTCTAAATGGCTACAGATTTTGGATTTATTTATTATTTTACTTTGGGGAATATTATTATTTGGGCGATTAAAAGATACAAATGGAATCGGCTGAAAGTTGAAAATAAATGACTTTATTATTTATACATAGTTGCCGAGATCGATCAAGAAGCAAATATATTTCCCCTTCAAAATAACATAGCCAGCAAACCGCAGTGTTGAAACGCGATTTGCTGGCTGTTGATTATATAATAGAAACAAAATCTTATGTAGCGATTATTGACCTATTAGCAAAATGGTTATTTTTCTAATAACTCTATCTATTGAATGACAGCGAAGGTCATCGTTAAGTAGGTGGATAAAGGCATTTTAACGACCGTTCTTGATAGGTGCTCACCATTTGTTAAGTTAAAAGCATTTATTTCACCACGTTCAATAGCATCATCACTATCATTATTGCGAAGATCATACATAGTAAAAATGTACGCTTTATCCCCTTTAATGGTTATTTGTCCCGTAAATGTACTTTTTTGTTTTAGAGCTGAACGTTGATCCTGTGGTATTTTGAAAGTAAGTTTTTTCATCTGTTCTTGATCATTCATCACATACGCTTCTGAATAGTCACTTAAAATAACAATTTGATCATCGACAACCGCTAGTGAGTCTGGATTAAAATTTTCATCACCAATCGAAACTTTTTTGACGGTTTTTAAAGTTTTAGGGTCAATTTTCACAAGCTTCCCTGTATTTATAATTGTATCATCATTATCCGATACAGTCTTCATTTGATTAACTGTATAATACAGATATCCTTTGTAGTATGCTAGTGCCGGATTGCTTGGTAAACCAGTTTGTGAATACTCCTCATCCTCTAAATCTAATTTTTTTGAGGAAATGACCTTATTGTTTTTTAAGTCGACGTGATGGATATACGTAATCGCATCCGGATCAGCCGTCGTAATGTATGCGTCATCCTTTTCAACATGCATGGAATGAGTAAAACCATGTGGAATAACAAAGGATTTCTTGTCATTCGGTTTATTTTGTCGCCAATATACAAGCTTTTGACCGTTATTTAGACTCCCTGCAATGTCATAAATAACATAATTATTATTCGAATAAAGTGAAAAGGAATTACTCGATTGTTTACTCATATCAATTGACTCAATCTTACCTGTTTTCAAGTCGATTGATGTACGCTGTAGAGAGCGGTTATTAACGACATACGCTTTATCGTGGGCTGTCGTCATACCGATTGGGCCCGATAAATCTTGCTTTACGCTTTGCGATAAAAAACGACCTGCCTCATCAATAACGTAAAAACCTCCTGTATCGGAATTACTGTAACTTTTTGATTCCGAAAAGGCTAATAAATATTTGCCATTTTTCATCTCTAATGAGTCAGTTGCTTTGGGTAAATTTTCTACGAGTGGCACTTCTTTCTCCTCTAAAAGAGGGGAATACGCAATGTTAAGAAGGAGGCGTGGTAAAAAATAGCCTGCTGCTGCAATCACAATTAAAATACCACCGATTATGTAAAACCATTTATATTTCTTCATCATTATCTCCTATCTTTAGTTATTTATACTATATTTAAAGAATAATAGTATTTCTTCTTGAGCAAATGCGTACTTATTAATATTATTACTTAATAATGTAAGCGTTAAAATGCTCCTAATAATCTTTTTGATTCAATATAACCTCTCTACTTAATATATTATTTCAATATAATATAATGATATAATATATTCCCATTTAGGTAAAGAGAGAGATTTTTTAAAAAAAGTTTGTTTAGCTACTTTATGCTTAATAATATTTATAGACAAATCGATTCTTGTTTCTTTATGTTAACGAATAATAAAGTTGAGACATTTATAATAAAGCGGTTATCATCTATCGAGATATATTGCATACCTTCAAAGCACTTTAAACATTCATGCCCTTAGAATTCGTTGGTAAACGTCCAATTGTAAATTGTAACTCTTTAAGTTGAATTTGTCTTAAAGCGATTGTTGGATTTGGAAAAAGTTTGATCAAAAAGATACCGCTAACGCTGGATTTGATAGAAATAAATAGACCTCATTTTGAATAAAGATTGTTCAAAATAAGGTCTATTTAAAATATTCATCGTTACTTTTTATTTTCATTTAACGCTAATTTTTATTCACTCCTTTTAATGCATGCATCATATATGCCTATTTCTTATCCCATTCAATGGATTTATCTAACATTATGCCATCCTCAACGTTACTTTCCTTCATAGTATTCGCCTTAGCTTGAATACAGATAAAATAAAGGGGCTCACTTGAATTATTACGCCAGATTCTTTCCCCTTCTTGCGCAACCCTAACCACAGTACCCTCTTTTATTTCAAGAATTTCATCATCAATCATAAATTGCCCTTTCCCCTTGACGAAGATATATAGCTCCTCATTTTCTTTATGTTTATGATAGAAAGGCATCGATATGCCAGGAGGAAAAACATTAAGGGAAACTTCCATCCCTGTACATTGTAAGTTATCTTTTAGAAACACCTTTCCAGGAGCTTTAAATGGTTTTGTATTTTTATACTGGAGAAGATCACCCCACTTGCCTACTTGAACCGCACTAAAGTTGTTACCTTCCAATGTTGAATTCGCAAATTGATCCATACGTATTCTCCTCTCATTTGGTTTTCATGATTTCATTTTTTGTAATATCTAATAAATGAATAGTTCTCCCTACAAAAAGAAACCGAACAGTCTCTTTTTATATAAAAAAAACAATTTCTTTTCTTTTAATTAGAAGCTTATTATTAAAGTTTACTTTTTACATATTTATTGATCTCAATAAGACAGAAAAACTATCAAAAATTTTGCTATATATAAATCTATTTTAATTTATATAGTAATGCTTCAGCAGCATCCATAGTAATCTCACCTAATGTCGGATGTGCATGAATCGTCAATGCAATATCTTCCGCAGTCATTCCTGTTTCAATTGCAAGACCAATCTCAGCAATAATGTCAGACGCATTTGGACCAGCGATTTGGCCACCAATTATTAAACCATCTTCTTTTCGACTTACAAGTTTTAAAAACCCATCAACATTATTTAATGCTAGAGCACGTCCATTAGCTGCAAACGGAAATTTAGCAGCAACTACATCAATTCCTTCCTCTTTCGCCTGTTTCTCATTATAACCAACAGTAGCTAACTCTGGTTCAGAGAATACAACTGCAGGAATTCCAAGATTATCTATTTCAGAAGGATGACCAGCAATTGCTTCAGCAGCTATTTTCCCTTCATATGATGCTTTATGTGCTAATTGTGGACCATCGACGATATCACCAATTGCATAAATGTTAGATACATTTGTACGGCATTGTTTATCAATTTTAACAAGACCACGATTAGTCATTTCAACGCCAACTTTTTCTAATCCGATTTTATCTATATTTGGACGGCGACCGACAGTTACGAGAACATAATCAGCTTCAATAGTTTTTACCTCACCCTTAGCTTGATATTTTACAATTACACGTTCTTCGTTTTCTTCTACATCTTTTGCCAAAGCATTTGTTACAATATTTGCACCTTTTTTCTTTAAGTTACGAGATACAAGTGAAGACATTTGTTCTTCAAAGCTTCCAGCAAATAATTCTTCGTTGCCTTCAAGTATGGTTACTTCAGTCCCGAAATTAGTGTAAGCAGTACCTAGTTCAACACCAATAACTCCACCTCCAATTATCACTAATTTATTAGGTATCTCAGGTAGATTTAGTGCACCAGTTGAATTAATTACACGTTTTGAGTATTTAAATGTTGGAATTTCAACAGGACGAGAGCCCGTAGCAAGAATAGCGTTTTCAAATGTGTAAGTTTGAGCTGACTTTTCATCTATGACACGTAATGTATTTTCATCAATAAAGGATGCTTCACCTTTTACAATATTCACTTTGTTTCCTTTTAAAAGACTTTGTACATTGCTATTTAATTTTTTTACAACTTTTCCTTTCCATTCTTGGACTTTAGAAAAGTCAATTTTAACATTTTCTGTAGTAATACCGATATCATCAGAATGTATTGCTGTTTCGTATCGATGGGCAGCGGTAATTAGAGCTTTTGAAGGAATACATCCAACATTTAAACATACTCCTCCAATATCACCTTTTTCAATAATTGTTACCTTTTTTCCTAATTGAGCAGCTCGTATAGCAGCGACATATCCCCCAGGGCCAGAGCCAATTACAATCGTTTCAACTTCTTTCATATTCAATTCTCACTCCTCTATTGATTAAGCTTCTTACCTTCAATAACGGATTCACACTTGAATTACCTCCTTTTCATGGTTGCATCTTAAGTCCCTAAAAAGAAACCGTTCAGTCTCTTTTTTGCGATAAAAAGAACGGCTCAATTGGCCGTGGATTGTCTTTTTAGCTCAATAAGAAGCTGGGAAGATACGGTATCAAGATAGATCATATCTTGATATAAGCGAGACAAGGCAAGTGCGCCTTCAAGAGAAGAGATCCAGACTATAGTGATCTGCTTTGCCTGAGTATCTGGTTTTAACTCTCCTTGTTCAACTCCATTTGTAATAATCCATTCAATCATTCCAAATAATTGATTCATTGCTATCCGTGCTTGTTCTGCCAAAAGAGGATGGTAATCATCTGCTTCTAACATTACGTTCATGATGGGGCACCCTCCGGGAAATGGCTCTTTATGGACAAGAGATTTAAGAACTGAAATAAATGCTTTTAACTTATCAATTGTATTGGATGCATTTTTTATCTCTTCGACATAACGCTCAGCCATTTTTGAAGTAGCATACTGGAATGCTTGAATAGCTAAATCATCTTTACTTTTAAAATGGCGATAAATCCCTCCTTTTTCTAATCCCGTCTCCTGCATAATATCAGAAATCGAGGAACCACTATACCCTTTTATATTAAAAAGAGCAGAAGAGCGTTCGAGAATCATTTGTTTTGTTAATTCACCTTTGCGCATGATAGCCTCCTACAAAAAACCAATCGGTCTCTTTTTATTATAAACAAAGAAAAAAAGATTAGCAAGATAAAAACAAGAGCGATTTTTTTATCATTTTTTTTATAATTATCGAACTTTATTACAAATCATCTTATTAACTGCTCCTTACTATGATTAATCGTGAAATACTTTCCTTACCCCTGCTGTTCAATCACACCCGTTGAGATAAGTACGACAGTGTCTTTTTGTAATGCTTCATAAATTCTAACCACGTCAAATCAACGACATGATTTTTAAAGATTGAATACAGAAATCCTCCGTTTCTTCTTTAACACTTTCTGATAACTAGAATTGCTTTCTAAAGAGTTGCAACAATATATGTCTCCGCATGTTTTGGAGCAATTAGAAGAAGACTCTCCAGTGAGGAGAGTCTTCTTCTTGGTTATTATTTTAAATACCTTTTCGGAATGGTTAAGCCACTTTTTTCATCATCCCAAGCAATTGAGCTTATCTTCCAACCACCGGGCGTACGAATGAACTGCATCGTTTTCATGCCCATTGTATCAAATGCTTCGCCAGACAACACACCTATTTTTCGATACAAGCTAAAACGATGCGCGATATTTCCGAAAATCTCTGTGATTTCGTACACTTCCTCTTCCTTGAAATTCATCAAGTTTCCTTCACTTAATAACTTCTCTCTGGGTTCGATAAACTGCTTAAGGCTGTATATTATAGGAGCACAATCTGTATTTTTAATGATCATTGCCTCTGGAATAAATAATTCGGAGAGAGCGCGTACATTCAGTTTTTTTCCATTTTCATTGGTAAACGCATCAAAAAAGGAGGCGGTTAATCGATCTAGAATCACTTTTGTTTCTGATGATTCCCACTGTTTTTTGATGTGGTTTTCTGTTTTATCAAATACCAAAAGCTTAAGCTCTTCGGAGTCATTGGCCAGTTGAATCAATCTCTCAAATCGAAATCCTAATTTTTCTAGCAGACTGGTTGAAGCTTGATTCTCTTGAGCCGTGATTGCCACAATGCGAGTTAGTCCTAATGTGTCTTCTCCATATGACATTACTGCGGAGGCTGCTTCATAGGCGTAGCCTTTTGACCAATACTTTGGTAGAAAGGCAAATCCAATATCCACATCTTTCAGGGAATCTCTTTTTACCAGACCGCAAATTCCTATTGGGGCATGATCCTCCTTTCGTTCCACCAAATAAAGACAGAAACCGAATTGCTCAAACATGCGATCAGGTCCATTCAAAATATAGGCCCTTGCGTCATCCAGTGTTCTCACATAGCGATCGCCTATGAACCGCAACCAGGAAGGATCGTTCAGAAGCTCAAGGATAAACGCCGCATCGTCGGTTGTTTGCAGGCGAAGTATAAGTCGATCAGTTTCAAGAATCTTCAATAAAATTCACCAACCTTTAGTATTTTCTCCAGTTTTCTCGTTTAGATGAATTCATCAACGTCATAACCCTCAACTTTTTAACGCTGCCCATGTCATTCCACACTTCTTTATAAGCAACATAAGATAACCAAGATACTTGATGTACTGTATCACCAATACGTATTTCATGTACGTTCTCCATTAATTGTTTTGTATATTACGTATATGCTCTTTAGGACACTTCCTTCTCCAAATCGTTATACATTTACTTCAAATTTTATAATTACATCTATAAAAGCAGCGCCATATTTCTCTAACTTGTTTGCCCCTACACCGTTTACTTCTAAAAATTCATCTGCTGTTTTTGGTCGTTTTGCACACATATCTTGCAATGACTTATCCGAGAAGATAACAAATGGAGGTACATTCGCTTCATCTGCAAGTTGTTTCCGAATTGTACGTAGTTCTTCAAATAATGGATCATTTTCTGCAATTTGTCTTGTGACAACAACACCTTTGCGTTGCACTTTTACTTTGCCTAGGAGTACATCCTTACCTTTTTCTGGAACAAAAATGGTCGGCATGTTCCCCTGTTTCACAGATAGTAAATCTTCAGCGATCATGAACTCTATAAAGTTGGATACTTCTTTAACTGTCATGTTTTTCATAATGCCATATGTGGAAAGCCTATTTAAACCAAAGCTGATGACTTTTTGATTTTGTGATCCAATTAACACTTGAGCAATCATTGTTTTACCGAATTTCTGCCCCATTCGGATCACACAACTAAGTACCTTTTGAACATCTTCTGTAACATCAAAAATTTCTCTATCATCTTTACAATTTGCACACTTCCCGCAAACTTCAGCGTTTTCCTCACCGAAATACTTCACAATATACTGCTGTAAGCATTGCTCTGTATGGCAATAATCCGCCATTCCTTGCAATTTAGCGAGTTCTCCAGGAATTCGTTCACGGTCTTGTGATTGATCAATTAAAAAGCGTTGAGTTTGTACATCTTGTGAGGCATACAAAACAACACATTCACTTGGCAATCCGTCACGACCTGCTCTCCCTGCTTCCTGATAATAACTTTCCATATTCTTTGGCAATTGATAATGAATAACGTACCTTACATTGGATTTATCGATACCCATACCAAAGGCATTTGTCGCGACCATTACTTGCGCTTCGTCTTTTAAGAAACGTGTTTGCTCCAGTTGACGGAAAGCTTCTGGCAAACCTGCATGGTATTTCGCCACGGACATTCCTGCTTTCATCAACACATCATATACATGGTCTACAGCTTTTCTTGTTGCAGCGTAAATGATCCCGACTTCATTAACGTTTTTCTTTACGAAATCTTTAATATAGCGGTCTTTGTCTTGTCCTAGAACTACTGAAAAGGAAAGATTACTACGGGCAAATCCAGTAATAACCGTGTTAGCATCAGTTATTTGTAAAATGCGGCAAATATCTTCCCTTACTTCCGGTGTTGCAGTCGCTGTTAGTGCTAAAACAACGGGTTTCTCTTCAAAAATAGTCATTAATCGATTAATAGCACGATAGCTTGGACGGAAATCGTGTCCCCATTGTGAAATACAATGAGCTTCGTCTACAGCAATTAATGGCACTTGTATATTCTTTAGCTCAGACAAAAACTGAGGCGATTCAAGTCGTTCAGGCGCAATATATAAAAGCTGATATCTTCCTTCATGTAAGTTTTCCATTGTTTCACGTAATTCACTTACAGACAATGTACTATTAATAAATGCCGCAGAAATACCTGCTTCAAGTAGTGTGTCTACTTGATCTTGCATAAGGGAAATAAGAGGTGAAACAACTATTGTCGTGCCTTCTAGTAACAGGGCTGGAATTTGGTAACAAATTGACTTCCCTCCACCTGTTGGCATCACACATAAGCTCGATTTTCTCTCTAAAACATTCGAAACAATTTGTGCTTGTCCCTCGCGAAATTCGTCATAACCAAAATATTTCCCTAGCAAATGTTGTGCTTCTTCAAACATTCATCTACCCCCTCAATACGTATATATGTTCTTTCATTGTAACATTTAATAGGTTAAAAGGCTTTTAAATAGCAAAATTGCAACAAGCAAGATTAACAGCTTATTAAATTTACATTTTAATGATATAATCCAGGAAAAAAGATTTATTTTTATAACGACAAGGGGGCACTATTTTGAAAAAACACCTATTTGCAATTATTTGTTTTATCTTCTTCTATGGCTTTATACCATCTCAATTAAAAGAAGCTAATGCTGTCACACTAGACAAAAGTAAGACTTGTATTAATGGAGTAAATAAAACAAAATACCTTGTTAACGTTCCCGTTACTACTTTATGGACATCACCTGTTCAAGTACGCCCTATGGATAAGCTTATATTACAGAAAAACGCTAATGTAAGCTTATGGAACCAAAGCTTATCTTATTACCAAAAACTCGATACATTAGGACGTATTGATACCCAAGCTTTATATGGCCAAGAGGTGAAATTAATAGCGAAACAAAAGGGTTGGCTGAAAATTGCTGTTATTGATCAGTTTTCTCCAAAAAGCAAGCAAGGTTATAGAGGATGGGTTCCTGCTTCGCACATTATCAAATCAAAAAAGGACACTTCTAATTGCAAGATTGTTATCGTAAAAGAAAAAGTAGCAAATCTATACCCTTCGACTAAAAACAGGAAGAAATCTTTGCAAATTAGCTTCAATACAATTCTACCAATCATAGATGAAACAAAAAAATGGTATAAAATCCAAACACCAACAGGTAAGCATCGTTATATTAAAAAAGCAACAGCTCTTAAATATCGTAATTATTCTAGCATCCCAAATCCTACTGCAAAGGACATCATTACAACAGGTAAAGAATTTCTCGGTCTTCCTTATTTGTGGGGTGGCATTTCAGCTTACGGTTTTGATTGTTCTGGATTTGTTTATAGTATTTACAAACAACATGGTATATTAATCCCACGTGATTCATCAGTTCAAGCAGTGAAAGGCAAGCCCGTTTCTTTAAAGAATTTAAAACCTGGTGATCTATTATTTTTTGCCAATAATAATGGCAAAGGTAAAATCCATCACGTTGCTATGTATATTGGTAAAGGACAAATAATCCATTCACCTAACTATAATCGAAGTTTAGAAATTCGCTTATTACAAACTCAGCCTTATCAAAATGAACTAGTGTCTGCGCGTCGATATTTAAAATAAAATCAGCCTCTTCTTTTATACTAAAATAGTAAAGTACCCTATTTAGGAGAGTTACAATGCGAGCAAAAAAGGCTAGAGGATTAAAGCGAAAAATAAATAGTATGATTAAACAGATTGAAGAAGAAACAATGGAATTTCCAACAGATTATTATCGTGGTTATTGGCATTTGCATTTACCTGTTAGTGAGGCATTCATTGACTCAAATATGACTCCCATTGGCATTAAACGACTTTGCATGCAAACTTTGATTACTCAAGTTGAGCATTTGATCAGTATTAAACCTAAATCCGAGCAAACTTTAAGGGTTGTTGCTGCTATCAATTGGCCACGATTATTTAGTTCTCAAATAATTGTATTTAAAGGCGAGGAACATTACAAAGGATTCTTTGATAGGAATGACGAACAGCAAAAATGGACACTTCTATCCGATGAACGTGATTTACAAAGAGAAATGGGTTTGTCCGTTCCCTCAAATTTACAAATCCTAGGATTTAATGAACAGATTTCAGATGAGGACTATTATCATGAGGGTGAAATTTGGTTTATTGGTGACGTGGTGGATTAATACGGCATTGGCGAAAGAAAATTGTACAGAAGCCCTGTAATCAAAATCAAAGCGCAAGTAATTTTTGAACTAAGGGGTTTGAAAGTATCGAGCAATTTAAAGAGAATTAGAAGTATACATTTACTATTACACTCACAAACGAATGAAGGCAAAATTAAAAGACCTAAGTCCAGTCGAATAACGAACTCAGGTCTTGAAAGCTGCCTAAACTTCTTGTCTACTTTATTGTGTCAGATCAAACGTAGATCGTTCTAAACATGCTTTATGACCAGTGATGCAATTCTCTTTCTTCCCCTCATATCTATCGCAACTAGTAACTACCAACTCATTTTATAATTTTTTTGCATTAATGATTGTTAGCTGAGGTTTATACTACACAGGTTTCCATATCAGAAGCTGGATAAGGAACTAATCCGAAATGAACTAATTAGATAACATTGATTTTTCTGTTGAGCAAATCTTACATTGGTTGTTTTTAATCCAAGGAGTCTCAAATGTTGTTTCTGAAGTTAAGAAGTTAACTATCGCTTTTTTTCCTAATGATATGGGTTCTGCTATTTTAAGGTGGATCCTCAAAAATTCAGTTGTAATCATCGATGCTATAAGACTAATATTAGGAAGAATGGCAGCATTATAATCGATGTTCGGATTATCGTAAGCATCTAGAACTTGTCCGAAATTCTCTTTGATAAAAGTATAATAACACTCTAAGCAAGCTGTTTCTGATGGCATAATTGTATAAAAACTACCACAAGTTAAGCCAACTCCTCCTGAAATAAAAGGAACGCTATTTTTAATACATAGTTCATTTACCCAAGAATTTATTATTAATGGTGGATTATCAGCTGCACAAAACACAAAATCTAAATCTCCAGTAATAATGTTTTCTAGATCTTCAGGTGAAGTTATTCTTTTATCAATCATTTCATAATCAATGGATGTGTTAAAATCACTTAACCGTTCAAAACCTACCTTAGTTTTCCTCTGTCCTATATATTTCTCAGAATATAAAACCTGACGATTTAAATTTTTCAATTCTACTTCATCACAATCAAGAAATTTTATATGTCCTACACCTAGCCCAGATAGCTGCATTAGAAGGTTACTACCTAACCCTCCCATACCTAAAACCAAAACCTTAGTCTCTATAAGTTCTTTTTGGTAAGATGACTTAGTTCGGTCTAAATTACTAAAAATATTGAAAAAGTTAAGATTATTATTATATCTCTTATATTGCCATTCTTCTAGCTCTTGTAAAGTTTCCTTAGAACTATCATCTATTAAACCAATTTCATCTAATGTTTCAATAATACTTTCAAGTTCAGATAAGCTTAAGGACGGTTCTTCAAGTAAGTCTAAAATTCGGTTTGTATCTAACTCACCATTCAATAAAGGAATAACCTTTGTTAATATCCCATCTGGATCTTGTATCTCATATGCGTTATTCGGTTCATCTCCAATTTGAATTGTATGAGAGTCAACCAAGATAACTGGGTAAAAATCTTTGAATTTTGGCTTCATAAGCGTTCTCTCCTTTAAATGAATTAAGTATATATGTTCATCATCTCAGTCAATTTTTCTTTTACAATTTCAGCAACAATTTGCTGATCGATTTCTTGCTCTAAACGAAAGTAAAGACTGCCCAAAAAATTTTTAACATTAGTTATAATCTTGTACTCCTCATGCCATAATTCAGTTTTTTTCCAATGGGTGAAATCTGTAACCCAATTCTCAACTACTTTTATGTCAATTGAACCTTTTTTCAATATTGTTATTACAGCTGTTATCAGTCTTTCATCTTCTAAATTGGTGTATACTGTTTCTTTTATACATATGACACCTTTAATGGCACCTAGAATTTCTAATTGTACTTCTATAGGTAAATTATATTTAGCTAACTCATTTATTGCATCAGCAGTATGAGCCAGAGCATGTGCCCACCCTTTACCCGGAACAAAACCTCGCCAATCCTTCTCATGCTGAAGGTACCATACTAGCTTGTCTTTAATTTCTAAAATATCTTCATAGTTTAGGAAATTGTTTTTTTGATTAACCATAAGTATTAGTGGAATAACCAGCATGGAAAATGACCTTGTAAACACTGAGTCCGTATTTGATTCCCCAATATTATGAAAAAGATGTCGATTATCCAAAATGGTCTTTAACATACTTTGAAGTTCATCATTAGAAAGAAAATCTTCAAGTATCAAGTGTGATAAAGTCATATAAATTAGATCATCTCTTAATTCGCTATCTGTAGATCCAATATTAACTAACATCTCTCCAATTAAATCTTCATAATTAAAACTTTCAGGTAAGCTGTATTCCTTACTTCTTAAATAAAAAAGTTCATTTTTTAATATAATATTATTCACCCCTATTATTAATTAAGAATAGCTCTTAGATATAAACTTAAAGCTACTAATGTGGAAGAAATTGATACTAAAATAAAAAACACAAAAATGAATCCTTTTTTCAAATCCATGCTAACACTCCTAACTATTGTGTTTCAGCAACATATATTATTTAGCGTCTATCATCAAGCAACTTCCCCGTTTTTAGTAATAGCCTCTAACTTTTCTATTTTTCTCGCTTTCATTTTTTTTCTTAAATCTAACGATACATATACAACTAAAATAACTATTGGACACAGCGTTAGAGTTCCCATCGCAATGCCGTCCCAATATGACATAGAAAATAGAGGATCTCTTAAAGTTTTTTCAAGAGTTTGTTTGACAGAATAATATGCGATAGGTATGTCGATTACGAAAAATAAATATAACGAAATTATTATCCCCATAAAGCTCAAAAGACTGTATATTTTAACGAGTTTCTTCTCTTTATTTGGTAAACTATTTAATTTACTTCTTATTTTCCCTATTCTTAAAGTAAATATATTCTTAAAAATAAATTTCATCGATTCATCAAGATCATCAATTTCTAAAAAATTGGTTAGTACATAATATAAATCTGTACGCAAGAATAATAGTGCTTGGAACACTGTGGTCTGTAGTTGCATTAAAACTGAAAACTTAAGTATTTTAATTAAAATCTCATTTGAAAAGTAAAACTGCATAATTAAACACAATAATATCAATACACTTGTCCATGCTAAACCTGCTAAGTAAATTCCATATCTTTTTCTTCTAGGAACCGACCAGATATCAGTTACTTCAGTTTCAAGGACTAGAAAAACTAGTCTATATCCCCATTTAACTTTAGCCCCAATTCCAGCACTTTTGGCAGCACATATATGTCCATATTCATGAAAAAATATCACTATCCATGTACTTATAATTATAATAGCTATTGATGCAATTCCAGAATTACTAACAAAGAAATCAGAACCCTTTGGTCGTATATTTTCGAATGTAGAAAACAAAAACAAATTAACAAACATGGTTAACAGATAAAATACCCAGGCAACCTTACTAAATAATATCTGAAAAATTTTACTATGCTTAACATTTAATTTGGGACTATCAAGTAAACTTTCTGATATAAGATGACCATTAATACTTTTTACATAGCCTGCATCAACTAAAACTTCAACAAACTCTATTATGTCATCTACCTGATAATCATTAGCACTATACATAGATGTTACTTCGGCTATTGTCTTATCCTGAGAAAAGGAATGATAGATATTAAGGGTGTCTACATCTAGTGATAAGTAATCTGAAGTACCAATACGTCGAATAGTAATAGAATCCTTTTCACTTGGGTATGTTTCAATATTATGTACTTCAACTATAGAATTCTTACTAATCTTATACATATAATTATCTCTTCCTTTCTACATTTTTTTTAATAATGGTAGTGACCCCTTAAAGTTAGAGTTTTATTTATGCAGCTAATTGGCTGGCATGAGTTCGGTATTTTACCGGGCTCATGCTGGCCAATTTTTGTTTAATTCGATCGTTATTATAGTAATAGATATACTTCTCTATTTTCTTCTTTAACGCTTCATAGGAGATTAATTCTTCTCCGTAATACATTTCTTGTTTGAGTAAGCCAAAGAAGTTCTCCATGGTCGCATTGTCTGCACAGGTTGCTTTACGAGACATGCTTTGGAAAATCTTGTTTCGCTTTAATTTTTTCACCCATAAATGATGTTGATAGTGCCAGCCCTGATCCGAGTGAATCGTTGTACGGTATAGGGCATGTTCTTGAATAATTGGGAGTGCTTGTTTCAATGAGTCTATTACGAAATCAAGTGTAGGGCGTTTAGACATACTAAAGCTCAGTATTTCACCGTTATATAAATCCATAATCGGACTTAAATAGAGTTTTTCGTTGTTTGTACATTTGAATTCTGTTACGTCTGTCACGAGTTTTTGTAAGAAGTACGTTGTATGGAAACGGCGGTTTAATCGATTCCTCGCGACTTTCCCTACAGTACCCTTATACGATTTATAGCGAGATTTACGCACGAATTTCACGCATTTTAAATTCAATTCACTCATGATTCGTTGTACTTTTTTATGATTGATTTTATGTCCTTGTCCCTTTAATTCCGCATGAATGCGACGATATCCATATCGCCCTTCATGTTGCTCAAAAGTCTCTAAAATCAACGTTTTCCACGCTTGATCTGGATCTTCATCCTTCATTTGCTTGATGTGATAGTGATACGTTGCTTCTGGAATATCGACTTGTTTAAAGATGTATTTTAATCGGAACCCTTCTTTTTTGAGTTCAAAGGCGATTGCTGCTTGTGCTTTTCGAGGAAGGCATCCGGGTTCTCTCGAAAAGCCTTCAACTTTTTTAAATACGCAACCTCTAGACGAAGTAGTTCATTTTCACGTTCTAACTGCTCCTCACGAGACATTGTTTTTTTCACTGTAGCTTCTGATTTTTTAGACATAGATGGCCTTCCCTTCGCATGTTTCAGGCCTTCTACTCCTTCTTTTAAAAACTTACTGTTCCAAGTTGCGATTAAACTAGGATCATTCATGTTAAATCGAATTGCTGTATCTTGGTAAGAAGCACCTGTTTGTTTCATAAAGTTTAATACATCTAATTTGAATTGAACAGGATATTCTTCATGCTTTGTTTTCCGTTGTAAACCTTCTTCTCCAAAAATTTTATATGCTCTAACCCAACGTTTGATTGGAGTTGGAGATGGAATACCATATTTTTGCGCTAATAATAGGTATCCCAGATTCCCTTTTAAATACTCTTGAACAATCTTTAATTTAAAACCTTGGCTATATTTCGCCATACAAAAACACCCCAAAAGTTAGATTTATTACTCTAACTTTTGGGGTGCAGCACCCCCTTAGAGTGGACTCTTTTCCTACAAAAAAGATCATGTACATGCACGGTTAGCTGGTAAACCTACTTTTGGTAATACTTTAACTTTGATTTTTTTCATGTCTTTCACCTCCTTTATGTAATTTCAATTATCAAATCATGTACATGCACGGTTAGCTGGTAGACCTACTTTTGGTAATACTTTAACTTTGATTTTTTTCATGTCTTTCACCTCCTTTATGTAATCGATTCTCAAATAAGTTTATTGCGCAGTGATAAGAATCAACATAAAAATTTACATCCTTTTTAAATCAAATATAATACTATTAAGTAATAAATTTACAAGTAAGTGTGTGTAATGCCTAATGGCTTTTTTTTAGTATAAGTTTAGTAGATTATTAAACTCAATAACTAATTTATAATATGCATGATTGCATAAGTATGTTGATTAAATGGATGATAGAATTACGATAAGGAGGTGTATATTTATATTATGAAGAAGTATATTTCGATAATTTTCATGATAGTTTCACTAAGCTGTTTTTTAATGGCACCAAATTTTGGATCAGATCTTCCGTATGAATATATAAATCAAAACAGGTAATAGAAAAAGAATTTACATGGAGAATTATTTGAGGTTTAGAGTAAAAGATTACTATGATGTACTTACTTCAATAGAATGAGGTGATTCGTTCATTTTTTAATTTCTCTTGCTATCTAAATCTCTTCAATAGTCACCATAACTCGGACTACCATTCCTTTTAGCATCATAGGAACTAAAAGGAATGGCAATCTACAAAAACATATTTTACATCCTCAATCACAAAGAGAAATGATAGTGGATACCTAATTTTTAAGTTGGTTGTCAAATTTTAAATATTCAGATTTATTTTTAAATAATATATTAATATACAATGACAAATTTTGGATTCTAAACATTATTAAAGCGGTTTCAAAATCTTCTGCAATACTATTGTATTGATAAAGTAACTTCTCCTTACATTCACCCCTTTGGTAATAGAGTTGTCCCAATAAAATCATCGATTTTTGTTCAATTGACCTTTCAATAGCTGTATTAGTCACATTTAATGCCTGAGTATAATCCTCTATGTCGTACAAAAGTTTAGAGTAATTATATGTTACTTTTATATAAATCTCTGAACTATAATCAAGATAATCCATTTTTAGTATCCGTTGAAAATATTGAATAGCTATTTCTATATTTCCGAATTTAACATTAGAGATTGCTAAAGCGTTTAATATATGGATTTCCTGATGGAATTCAGTACTTATATAATTCATATTGAGAATCTCATTTAAGTTTTCATTAAACTCTTCGAAACTCATTTTTCTCAACTCAAAGGCTGCTATATTATTTTTCCATAGTAGATACTGTTGAAATTCAATATCATAGTTTTTATATAACTCTTTTTTCGTAATCTCATATAATTTTTCGTAATTTTTCCTTTCTGTTATCCGTTCTAACTTATCTCTAAATTTTTTTTGTTCTTTTGATTCTTCCGATACAATGAGTTTTAACCAATAATCTAAATTAAGATTTAATTTTTTTGCGATACCATATAATATATCTGAATTTGGCAAGGTCTTTCCTGATTCTATACGGCTAATTTCAGATTGGTGACAAATCCCTTCAGCTAAACGAATTTGTGATATCTTTCTGGATGTTCTTATCTTTTTTATTTCATTTCCTAATAGTGTCCAAGGCATTATTACCCTCTCCCCAACAAAAAAATAAAATAGACTTATTCCTCTACTAATTATACATTATTTATACATTATATTTAAATTTGGTAATTGAGGTGTATTCTGAAAACAAGCTAATCTCCTTTACAATTAAGGTGAAGACAAACTAAACAAAGAGCATATTATGAATGTACTTAATTATTTGTACGAAACGGGATTATCCTTAATTGATGTCGCTACTACGTTTAATATTTAATGGAGGATGCCTATCTAAAAAAGTTGAACACTTTAGTTCAAATGCAGGGAAAATTACAAACAAAAACAAAGCAAGTAATTTTGAAGGCAAAATTAAAAGACCTAAGTCCAGTCGAATACCGAACTCAGGTCTTGGAAGCTGCCGAAACTTCTTGTCTAACTTTATTTGGTCAGATCAAACCAAAAGGCCTCTTAAATCCAAAATATTCTAAGAGGCCGTTCTTATCAAACTCTAATAAAATATTGATCATTTTTTATTTATCAAAATAAAACTGATAACTTTCATTTTGAAGAAATATGACTTTCAATAATCCTTACGAAATTTAATTAAATATATTGATTCCGTATGAAAACGACCATTGTAATAGCAATGATACAGAAAATAATGACACCCACTGTCATAATCGTCCCCATAGATGCACCGTACAATTTAAACGGTTCTGGAGGCGCCTCATTTGATGGATCACTTGCTAAGAAGTTCGCTACTGTCATCATATGCAAAAAGCGTTTTTCTGAAAAATTATTATGTAATTCAATTTGCTGATCTGCTAAATAGCTTTGATTCCATTTTGTTTTGTCTTCTATTAGAATTTTGCCATCATGGGCCATCCAAACAGCTAACTGTTGTTCATTGATTTTAGCGACAGCTTTTGCTAATTCACCGTCATTGTCTTGTGGATGATTCATTAAATAAATGCGTAATTGATGTTGAATTTCCGCTATATCATTGCTTACAAGAATTGTTTCAAGTTGAGTAGACATTGTGCTATCCCCTTTTTCCAAATACTAAGCGCTTACATAATTGTAGTACAGATAGCTCTTTTTCTAAATAGGGTTCACTGAATAGCCTTATATATTCTTTTTGCTTTTATCCTAATCTACTTACAATATACAAATTTGATATACTACATAAGAATGAAATGATTTATTGGAGGTATTACAATGACTACAAAAGGTTATTTAGCAAATGGACTATTTGGATTAGGCGACCGCTTAGTAAATGAAATGGTTGCAAAGGCAGTACGCGAGGCAGTACCAGGTGTGGATTTATATGTACCTCAAGAAAATATGGCAATCAATGATAAGTCGTCTTATGCGAATAGTTTAGCAATTGCAGGTGCAGATATTGAGGCTCTAAAAGCAAGTGATTTCTTAATCGCTGTCATTGATGGTGTTGAAATTGACTCTGGTGTTGCTGCTGAAATTGGTGCATTTTCGATGCTAGACCGCCCTATTTTCGCACTATACTCTGATACACGCCAACAAGGTAGAGATAATACAAAAAAAATCGATGCTTTAATCGCAGATGGAACAGAAAACCAGTTTGCTTACCGCAATCTTTTTGTCATTGGTTTAATCAAACAAAACGGCATGATTGCTGCTTCGATTGAAGATTTGATTGCAGGAATGCGAGAGAGTGGTATAGCTATAAAGGAAGAAACAACTATAAATAGCTAATAAGTCCGTGGTTAGAATACTATCACATTACGAAAAAGAAAAATTCACACTTAGGAATATCCATCATACTATTGAATATACATAGAAAGATTTTATTATGGAGGATGATTGAGGTGAATAATGTGATAGATGGTATCAATTATTGGATTTATTATGTTCCGAAAGAATTTAAACGAATGTCTGAAGTAGATGTGTCTAAAAAATCTTCATCAACTAAATGGTCGAAAAAAGAAATATTAGGGCATCTGTGTGATTCAGCTATTATTAATATTGAACGATTCATTAAAATTCAGTATGAAAAAAAGCCATTTGTCATTCCCACTTATCATCAAGATAAATGGGTTGCTATCCAGAATTATCAAGATACTCCTATCGAAGAAATAATAACTCTATTTTACGCTTTAAATAAGCAGATCATCACGATTATTAATAATATTCCTGATGAAAAACGCTCCTATCTATGTGACATAGGAAATAATGAACTTAAAA
Source organism: Viridibacillus sp. d25.2 (assembly GCF_055456015.2). Taxonomy (NCBI): domain Bacteria; kingdom Bacillati; phylum Bacillota; class Bacilli; order Caryophanales; family Caryophanaceae; genus Viridibacillus; species Viridibacillus sp. d25.2. Next base: position 2,856,641 of record NZ_CM196652.1, read on the forward strand.
CATTAGAGTGGCTCATTCAAGATTATTACGAACATATGGAACATCATCTTAAGAAACAGATTTTCAAGTAAAAGTAATAGAAAGTTATACTCATTAAAAAGGTGCTTCAAAAGCCAAATATCTGGCTCTTGAAGTGCTTTTTATGTTAAAAGATACCTCGTGATTTATACCTTCATTTCACCTCTTAGTTTCTATTTAGCATGAAAATATCTAACCACTAGTATCTACTTCATCTGTACGCAAGTTATCAATTTTATTTAGTAACCGTAATATGTGCCACCAATTTTTCATAAAATTATGAAACCGTCATATCATCGATCTTATAATCCTTCATGCTCGTTGGAATGTTAGCAATTGATTCAAGCGTACTCAATGCTGTTTGATCAAGTTTCTTACTACTTGCATCATATGGCTTTAACAGAAGTTAACCCATTCTCAAATAGATATATATATCATTCGTCATCTTAGCGCTTCAAACCTATTCTATATGATCCTTGATATGTCCTCAGGAGGGAATTGGAAAACCGCTAGAAACGGTGATATTATTGATTTTCCGGCTTAAGGTGTGTAGAAAATGTGTAGAAAGAGAATTTACATTCATATTAATCCCAAAGGAAAAACTATATATGTTGGCGGTGGGAGTGGAACCCGCGTACCTCCTGCTACTCCAGCACCAACACCCCCCGTCCCAGATAAACTTGCACTCACTGCTCCACCTCCTGCAACAGCTGTTAGCAGCAATAATTTTTTGGGCGCTACTAAGTCCTTAATAATATCTCCTGGAATTGTATGAGCCTTGTTAGCAAGTGCTAATACTTGATCTATTTTTTAAATCTTTCAAATTCTCTTAGTGCTTCGTGCCCATAGAATCATCTCCTTTTAATCTATGATATGACAAATAACCTAATTTAGGAAATGTAAATCCCTTCATATTCCACTTGTTTTCTTTCGTTTTCTTTCATTTTCCTATGAGGTGAATTTATTTGTCTTAATTTGTTTTTTATAAATCTTTAAGTTTTCATAAACTTCTTTACGAAAAGAAAAAAACACTTCAAACCCTCGATACCAAAGGATTTGCAGTGCTTTTTAGTTGGTTCAAACTTTATCTATCTGAACCTTATTACGTCCCAGGAGGGAATCTAGTATCCTGCTAAAGCATTGATATTACTAGATTTTCATTTATGATGTGTAGAAAATGTGTAGAGAAAAACGAATGAATATTTATTCTACCTTTAAACATGCTGCGTAATTGAATTATTAGCTCTTTAAATTAAAATTTACTACAAGAATGTTCCAAGTAAATTTTTATAAATTCCCCACACATAAATAAATATCCAATAATCATTTACTTTAGTTGCTACTTGCTGAACAAAATCATCGTAGTATGTGCTTACCTTAAGATCTCAACCTTTGACTTCAAAGGTAGTCGAACCCGCGTCCAAAGGCCCTAACACTTAAGCATCTACGCGTGTAGATTGTCTATTAGGTTCGCGGCCGAAGTCTAGAGCAATAAGCGTTTGTGCCATTTCCATACTAATTTATTTTACGGTTTTACTCGCTAGGGAGTATTACATATTTACGATCTTGGTTCAATGACCTTCTGTGGACTAGTATATACCATATAGTTGCATAATGAAAAAAGAATCCAAAATATAGACTCAAATAATAGATTTATTTTAATAACTATCGCTACTGCTGTTGTTAGAAACACTAATATAATGATGTATTGCTCATATTCATTTTTCACTAACCACTTCTCGCGGTAGAACTCAGCTAACAAAGTCACCAGGCATTAAATTTCAAAAATTACGATTTTTTCAATTATTACTCATTGCGCGCTATCCCCTAAACACTGGCGCTAAAAAACAACCATTTATCGGCATTTATCTTCTTTAATACATAAATCATCATTTATTTTCACGACTATTATGACAAACAATTTAAGAATCAAGTAGTAATCTAACTCGTATTGTTTCTCGTCATTAGTATTTGTTCCATGTAAGTATCTATTTCGAATATCATGACCATTGGTGAATTTTGATTTATTGAGATAATAGTCAATATAATCTTGTTCATTTCTTGAAAACAGGCTGTTTTCAAAATCAACAAGATTACGAGTACTTAACTCCTCTATCAATACTTGTATATCCTCAGGACAATTCCAATAACTAATTACTTCTTTATAATATAGTTCCTTAAGAACATATATGACTCTTTGGTCAACAAACTCTAAGTGCCCCGTGTTACTTTCACAGATTAAGTTATTATCGAATAACCATTGCATACTTCTCAGTTGATACTCTTGAAAATCACTTCTAGTTAATTTTTCAGAAATCATCAAGTTGAAAAAATCCTCATATTTCTCTTCTTTATTTGGTAAATAGAATATGCTACTCTGGTCAGAGAAAAATAAAAATGAAGCCGTTTTATACCAGTCACTAGAAGAGTAAACATACTTCTTTCTATTAAATGACTTAATATCTTTATTTTTAAAACTTGAAGATGACATTTGAATTAATTCCTGGTCTATCATCCCATCTTCAATCAGTGTATTATACTGTTTAAAAATTCTATCTATCTCAGGAAGAATGGTTCTACACTTTTCGAAATATGATGCTTCACTCGAAGGCATTTTAACGATGAAATCATTAATTTGAAATTCTTCTTTCACATATGCACAAAAAAACCATTCAATCATTTCTTCCAATCTTACACCAAGAACATTTAACACATTAACATAACTATATATCTCAGCATTAGACAACATTTCTTTGAAATAAAAAGAGGATGTTTTGGAATACAAATATTCTGCTTGTGGTGTAAATACTGTCTCTAGAGTACCGCTTTCACTTCTTTTAGAATCTATTGCTAATCTCATCTCCCCATCAACAAATCCAAATAGATAAATAAAATTATTCCAAAGTGTAGGATAATCAATATTTTTTTCAATCCACTTTCGACTTATCTTGATGCCTGCTGTTCTAACATCCATAGTAACTAATATAGCTTCTTCTTGTTCCTGCGGATAAGAAATTATTACTCCCGATTCAAAACCCGTTCCGTTATTAAAAATTTTCTCTTCCTCTTCTTTAGCTTTCCTCTTGGCATGCAATTTGATTTTATCAGGTATAATTAACCCCTTATTTGTTGGTAAGTCAATGATTTGTCTCAATACATTTATATTAACTAGCGGTGAATCAATATATTCATCAATCAAATTTAATATATCTGTTACTTTCAAAGATGGTGGCAAATATAAATCCTCTTCTTTTAGATATTTTGATAGAATTGTCTCTACATTCCTAGAGTCAGATAATAACACATCTTTAACTGCTTCATTAAAATACTCAGTCAATCTCTTAAACTTGAGTACTATATAAATATGTATATTTCTCTTTTCAAGAAATCGTCTAAAATCATTAATTTCAATTTTTTGATATAACCTGTAAACTTCAAGAACTTCAAAAAAATCATCTTTGGTATTAAAGACAATTTCATCATATAGATTGAGGAAGACATCCTTGTAAAAGCCCATGAAGGTACCGGTTTTTTGTTTTATTTTTTTCTCATAAGCTTTTATGTCAATACTTGTCTCTTTAACGATATGGTCACTAAACCTTTCAATGTTTATATATTTTAAAACATTATGAAATTCTAACAAATCAGTGATATCCCATTCAGTATCAATAACCTCATTATTAACTTTTTCTATTATTTTTTCTAGTTCCCAACCACAAGCCATATCATACTCAGAATAGAATTTAATCCCTGACATATGTCCTCCAATCTATTTCTTCCATTTTTTAGATTCAGTTTGATTGAGGCTAAGGGTTTAATCTTGCCTCTGCCGTCCATAATAATGTTTTCTAACGCAAATCGTCTTTATAAACTTTCATGACGTGTGGATACATCTACTACCGCCCTTTAGCTAGGAAAGAGAGGATGTTAATGTGTTATTTACCCCCGCCTATGCACACTATATCTGAATATGCAGCCCATTTCAGCACCAGCTGGTTCAGGAAGGTCTTCAACTACAACTCCTGTAGTCAAGAACATCGCTGTAATTTGGAGTGCATAACGTGTAACAGAGCCGTTCATTCATAATTCTGTATAGGAATACCACTTCTCGATATTTCTTAATTATTACCGTTATAAACAAATTATAGCTTTTTGTGAAGTTACCTACCAACCTATGTATTAAAGCTCTGTTGAGGCGACAATAGTCGTACCACCAACTAAAAACTTCGATTCTCCAGCGTCTACACTCCAAGATGTTGTAACATAGGAGGCTTTATCATCTAGAGTATAAAATATTTACGAACTTGGCTCGGAGATCCAATATTTACATATACATTACTTTAACAATTTATTAATCTATACATTAAACTTTACCTATATTACTAAAGGTCAATTGATTAATATCATTAATAATATCTTCTTTTATTAGATTCACCAATTCTTTTACATCTATTCCATTTATTATTTTAACATTTATATTATTACTAATATTCATTTCATTTACCAATCTTTCGGCTTTCTCAAGTTCATCCATTTTAGCATTTTGGTATAAACCTATTACTACTAGTCGATTATATTTTACGTGTAGAGAATTGAATTTTTCTTCAATCTTACGCAAAATGGACCGAAACGCTCTGACATCTTTAAATATTTTGATTTCTACAGCTGTATTTTCTATTGAAAAGTCAAAAACTTCATATTCTCTGATTACTTTATAGTCATGACTAACATCCTGTAAGAGGAAATAGAAAAATTCTTCAAAAATTTCATATTTCATCTTACGCAGGTTATTCCCAGCGAAGTAAGACCTTATTTCTTCTAATTTATTTATTTTTTTACCATGAGCTATATTATTTCTTACATACTGTAATGGTTTTAATTCCTCTATGATCCCATCACTCATTACTTTATTTTCTTTTAATATTTTTATATTCTCATTAAGTGGCAACACCGTTTTATTGGAGATATTTTTAAAGTGACTAATAATATGATTCTCAATTAAACCATCAACAATATCTCTAATCATAACTTCAATGAAGATAAATTCCCCCATATATTCCATTTCGTCTAAAGATCTTTCTAAAATAACTTCTTCTTTCCATTTATATTTATAAATTTCTGCATCTTCATCAATAACAATTTTTTCAAGCAAATTTCCTTTCACCATATTTTCTAGCAGTATATTAATGAATTTACTAATATGCTTAAAATATTGATATGTATAATCGGACTGTTTTAGATCTTCACTGTTTATAATATCAGAGAGTTGAAAATCTAAAGGTCTTAACTTTTTCATACTTTTTATTGCTATATATAATTGAGATATAATTAAATCTTTAATTCCATCTTCGTAATAATCGGGATCTATAGATTTATCCTCGATTTCATCCAATATATTAATCAATTTAGCATCTGTTTCATATATAGCTTTTTTACTTTCTAAAATATTTAAATAACAGTCACCATTATTCTCAATCTTCATATCCTGCCTAATTAAATTGATAAATTTCCTCAAAATTCTATGTGATAATAAAATCTTGGACTTGAGGTATGAGTGTATTAAATAAGTATCTTTATCAGGATTATTTATTAACAATCTTTCAAAATATGTCACTAAATCATCTACAGAAATAAGAGGAACGTGTACTATTCTTGAAAATAAGCTCGAAAGAATATCATCATCAATTGTATCTGCTAATTGATATTTATAATATAATCTTTGTCCTGATATTAGTATAAAATTAGCATTTCCAGATAACATTATGGGTTTCAATTCACCAATCAAATTATTTATTTCATCTTCTTTTTCAATCTTATCCAACTCATCTATTACAAATGTAATTCTATATCCAGCTTTATTTAACTCATTTATTATTTTATTAAGCTGATGCTCCGCAATCTCATCATCGTATATATTCGCTCTATTAATCTCTGTCAAGTAGCTATTTTTATTAATTTTTTTCTTCTCAAAATTAAATAGTAAAAAACCACATGCAATTAAAAGCAACACATAAATATACACATTACCATTTTTCAGATAGCCCAAAATGGCAGTTATACCTACCCCGCCTATTAGTAGACGAGTAATAAACTGTGATAAATCTATTTTCAAACTTTTGCTTGTTTCGTTTTCGATTAAATTCTTATTATTTTGTTTAAATTCAAGATTATTAAATGTTCTATCGAAAATTAAATCTATATCATATATTAATTTCGGGTTATTTTCCCTAATTTTTTCTTTTGCATCGCTACCCTCTATTTCCCAATATAATTCTCGGATTAAGGCTCTCAAAAAAGTAGAGAAATTAGAATATTTCCCTACATTAATATGTACATAAAGAATATTATCACTTTTATTTTTTAATTGTTTTTTTAAAGCCTTAATATAAGAAGTTTTCCCTGCTCCTCTATATCCAGATACAAGATAAGTAGTAGGCTTACTAAATAGTAATTCATTAACTAAATTATTATTAATTGTGTCCTTTAGTATGTCACTATCAATAGGTGCATCGGTAATGTTATTTATATCAATATATAATTTCAACTATTCCCACTCCCGCCTGTCATTAATCCCCTTAAAATATCCATCTCTCCTAAATCTTATCGTTTCGTTTCTTAAGCCTATTTCTGTGCGATAGGCTGGCAGTGATATGACCTCTTATAGTTATACTCAAATATCGAATACACCGCCCTATTTAATGCTCCTGTAGACTCAAAAAAAGGGCTTGGGATTTGTTCATCCTTTGAATCAAACTTACTAATAGAAACAGCGTATGACGCTTTTGAATTTTCACACGCTCTATAAATGATTTGATAATTGCTCTTTAATATTCAATTAGCTTTTCACCTCTTTTTAAATAGTGTTCTCATTTATCATAACACCTACAAGAAGTTTAAATATCGTAATTTTTTAAAATTTTGTAAATAGTGCTTTTCCCTATTCCATATTCTTTAGCAATATCTTTCGCACTTTCCCCTGCTTCAAATAAAGCTCGAATACGTTTCTTTATCTTTTCATCAATGGCTGGTCGTCCACCAACTCTCCCACGCTTCCTTGCACTTTCTAATCCTGCTTTAGTTCTCTGCTGTATAATATCTCTTTCAAATTCTGCGAACACAGCTAACATGCCAAACATCGCTTTACCTGTTGGAGTAGTTGTATCAAATGCATCATTAATTGAAACAAACTCAACACCCTTCTCATTTAGTTCCCCTGTTAATTTAAATAGCTCTTTTGTGCTTCTAGCTAAACGGTCTAATTTATACACAACAAATAGATCTCCATTAGTTGCGGCTTTCATCGCATGTTCAAGTTCTACTCTTTCTTCTTTACGACTTGATATTTTTTCAACATATAAAATAAGTTCTAGTCCCTTTTCTTTAGCATAGCGTTCAATAGCTTGCTCCTGCATATCTAGATTCTGATCTTCTGTACTAACTCGACAATAACCTATGATTCTTCCCATAATAATCCTCTATTCTATTTACTCATACGTTTTATATACTTTCAATAATAGACGAGTTTATAGAAAAGAGCAATATAAAATTAGAGTGTAAACGTTAATTTACACTGCTTCTTCATTTTGTCTATATAACGATGGTACTATAAACAATATTCTGTTTAATTAAAAGTACCCACTTAAGAATTTTTCTTAAGCGGGACATTTTTAAAAGTGTGTAATAATATTTTCTTTCTCTAATTTTATTAATGTTTCCTTCTTTAAATTACCGATTACATTTCTCCATAAAAATTCTTCTTGCAGATAAATAACATTCGGCTTTAATGAGTCATTAAATAAAACTGTATCAGCAGTGTTTGTAAAAGAGGTTTAGCTGAATACGAGTTTCTTCATAAATTGATGTCGTGTTGTTCGCTGCTTTAAATGATGAAATTAGCAATAAGAGGAAGTTAGATAACACAATCATTGTTAATAGAATAACCTTCATTCTTTCAGAGTATATCGATGCAGCATTTAGTATGCGTCAAAAAATCCCTTTTAAGGATTTGCAAGACCTGTGATGAAACTGCACCTTAAGTGGGACCAATTAGTTACTATTGTTGGAATGAATATTAAAGAAATACGGAAACGAAAAAATCAACTCAGGAAGAACTAGTCTAAACTTATATAAATCAAATACGTACAACTAATAGCAAATAAGAGTTATAGTATCTGAACAATTATATGGATATCATTAAATTAAGCAACTTTTTATTTGGAGGGTACTATATGGTAAATGCAACAAGTCTAGAAGTTCAATTGACGAATGATCATATGAAAAAGCTATTGAAAGTAACACCTATAAAAGCACTAAGCGAAATAATATGGAATGCATTAGATGCAGACGCAACAGAAGTTAAAATAAATTTCACAAGAAATGAATTAGAAGGTATTGAAAGAATTACTGTAAGTGATAATGGACATGGGATTAATTATAATACAATAAATAATGATTTCGGCCAACTGGGAGATTCACATAAGGTTAAAAAAAAATACAGCCCTAGTGGGCGAATTTATCAAGGAAAAGAAGGACAAGGGAGGTTTTCTGGATTTGTATTAGGAGAACGTGTTGAATGGCATAGCACTTATTCAAAAAAAGAAGACAGTATTTACAAATTTAATCTTGAAGGTAGACGTACTTCTCTAAAATCTTTGTATATTTCTTCAGAAGAAGTCTCCCCGAATATAAATTGTGGTGTAAAAGTTATAATTGAAGACCTATATATCGAAAAAGTAGACGACTTTCTAGATTTAAATAGTACTGTTGATAATATTACAGAAATATTTAGCCCTTACCTTTTAGCAAATCCTAGTATCAAGCTTTCCGTAGATGGCTTTAATATAGATCCTAATGATATTATTGATAGCACAACACCTTATAAAATCGAAATAAAAAAAGAAAATGAACAAAATTTAGAAGCAACTTTGAATTTTATTGTATGGCAAAAAGGAAAGTATAAAGATTTATTTTATAATGGCGTAAACTCTAATGCTTACTTAAAAGGAACAACTAAACTAAAACTCAACAATTGTTCACATAGTGCTTACTTAAAATGTGATATTTTTGATGAATTTTGGAATAGTAACAGCATACTCTCCTGTAATTTTAATGAAGACTATATTTTATTAATGTCTGAAGTAGATCAGATTCTAAAAGATATTACTAGAGAAAAGTTAGCTGCTGAAGCTTCTTATGAAGTCGAAAAAATTAAGGATTCTAAAATATATCCATATGAAGGAAAACCTAAAACAGAATTAGAAAAGGCTGAACGACAAGTTTTCGATATATGTGCATATAAAATTAATGAATATATGCCTAACTTCAATAAAATGAATGATGATTCAAAAAAAGTTACTTATAGATTGTTAAAAGAAGCACTAGAAAGAAACCCAACAAGTATAAATACTATTTTAAAAGAAGTTTTGAATTTAGCTACCGAGCAACAAGATGAATTAGCCGAGTTATTGGAAAAAACAACTCTTTCTTCTATAATTAATACTACCAAGTTAATTTCAGATAGAATTAAATTCATTAATGGTCTAGAGCAAATTCTTTATAGTGAACAATACCAAAAAGTACTCAAAGAAAGAAGCCAGTTACACAAGATACTTTTAAATGAACTTTGGATTTTTGGTGATCAATATCAATATAGCTATGACGATATAACATTAAAGAATGTATTAAAGCAACATTTAAATATATTAGATAGAGACGAAATAGCTAAAGAAATTGATTTTAAAAATATAAAAGGTTTAAATGACATTCCAGATATTGGGCTGTCTAGGCAGGTGATAATTGGCGATTCTGATCGTTATGAAAATTTAGTAATAGAACTCAAAAGACCTTCTTGTAATATTGGGCAAAAAGAACTTCAGCAAATTGAATCTTATGCCTTTGCAGTAGAAGATAACACTCATTTTGATAAGGAAAAAACAAAATGGAAGTTTATTCTATTAGGAATTAAACTAGATGACTTTGCAAAGAAAAAGATGAAACAAACAGGAAGGGCCTATGGTTTAGTTTATGAATCTGAAAATATAGAAATTTGGGTTCAGGAATGGAATCAAATTATACAAGAAGTAAAAGGGAAATATCAATTTTTACAAAAGAAATTAGAGCTTGAAGTTATAAATAATGAAGAGGGTATTGAATATTTACACTCTCGATACAAAAGTTTACTGCCTAATATAGAAGCAAGTATTTAATACACAATTTAAAGGAAGTAAAATTCTTCTTACTTCCTTTTTATGCAACTATATTAATCAGAAACTAGTTTCAAACAAATATTAGATGCTCGATTAATATAGCTAACATTGCTATGCTTCACTCTTAGAATTTCAGAATTTTTAAACCTATGTTTTCTAGTGATGTACTTAACCAACTATTATTTTCCTTCACCAATTCCCTTAATAATAACTCTACACAATTTTATTAAAATTGTGAGGCTTCCTTGCTCTAAAATCAATGTCGACAAGCTATGACCAGCTCTTTCCACTTCCAATAAAGCAACTTTTTCACTCGAAATCAACTAAATTCGCACGCCTTTTCACCGAGCTTATAACACTATCATTCTTACAATATCCAGTGCCATTCGACTAAGAGAGAACTCTTCAGGGCGTTATCTCATCATTTAATTCTTCAGTTCCGAGAAGAACTGTCTAACCTTTACCTGTTGGTTTAGAATAAAATTTGATTATAAATCACTCTAAACCCTTGATTTTACTGCATATAAAAAAGATTCATTATTTTAAATCTCCTTATTCCACTAAACCAGCTAATAGGATGTCAATATTTTTCTCTAAAACTCTAATTAACCTTATGTTATACTATTTTGAGCATGATAAATAGCCATCCAAAAACCTTTTGGAAGGTTGACTTATCTATTTAATAAAGCATAAATCCAATGAAATAGTTTGTTTATGCAAGCTACTATCGCTATTTTGGCAGGCTTTCCTTCTGATTTCTTCTTATCATAGAATTCTTTCAGCTTTTTGTTTCGTGAACTTCTGATACCGCACAATACGGCAAGATACAAGCATGGCGTAATCTACTTGAACCTCGTTTAGTAATACGATTGGTTGTGGCAGTAAACTTTCCTGATGAGTGAACACTGGGATCTATTTCTGCAAAGGCAACCAGTTTTTTGGGATGACTAAACCGATCAATTTCACCAATCTCAGAGATTATCGTGGCAGCGATTTTTTCTCCTATTCCTGGAATCGATTGGACAAACTTGTAATCTTCCAATTCATTTGCCAAGGTCACTATACGAGTTTCTAACTCTGAAAGGTGTCCTTGGTACTGAAAAAGCAGCTCAATATACATTTGGAGATTGATTAAGTTACTATGATATACCACTTTTTGAAATGGGTTTCGAGATGCGGAATCCATTAATTTTTTTGCCTTATTCAACGCCCATAGACTAGATCGCCTTGGACAAAACTCCATCACACACTCCGCTAGCTTACTTTCCCCAGCTGCTATTACATCTTCTGAAGTAGGATATTTCTTTAACATCAATAAAGAAACCTTCGAATAAAGATCACCAAAAACCCAATAAAGATCACCAAAAACCTTACGGTATTCTGGAAATACTTGATCTAAAATAGTGTGAAACTGCAGCTTAGCTTCCACATACATATTCGTCACAATCTCCTGTTGTCTTGAAAGATTTCTAAGGTTCAGCAGTTGGATTCCTCTGTTTTTATGAGGTTCAAAATCTTCTTAGTAATAAAGCACACACAACTGATACGCATCAATTGCGTCTGTTTTTACCTTTCGTAAAAACGTTCGGAAAATTATTCCAAACATATTACAACGCGATTTTACAGCGGAGAAAATGAACGAGAAATGGGTAACAGACGTGACAGAGTTCCATCTATTTGGTGAGAAACGCTATTTATCACCGGTACTTGATCTCTGCAATAGTGAAATCATTGCCTACACGGTAATGAATCGCCCAGTGTATAAACTAGTCCATGATATGTTAGAACAAGCATTGGAGCGCCTTCAATCAGGTATCAAGTCCTCCTTCAATCGGACAAATTATTTACTATTTTTAAAATCTCCATATAAATCTTCAGCATTTTCTTTAATAATATCTATCGCTTTAGATAACTTGAATGGCTTTTTTCCATCATTAGCTAACGAATTTCTTATGTTATTTCTCGTAAAACCTTCTCTTCCCTCTGTCATCACTAAAAGATTATGTTCCCATGATGGCAACGCCATCGCACAATCATGTAAATATCCAAACATATGGAGCAAAAAGAGTTCATAACTACTTAATTGATTTATTACTTCTTGCTTCATTAAGCCTTCCATATTCTCAAATTTTTTTAAACTATGTGAAAAAGAATTGTCATTTTAATAATTCTTCCTCCTTATATTGTTCCATTTTAATAGCAAAAGCTCTTAATTAAATTTTTTGTCTAAACCAAACTTAAAAGACATTTTCACAACAGTTCGCCTGATTGATTAAAATTCGTTCTCTAAGTCAACCTTATATATAATAAATTCAATATTATATATAAGGTTTGTATAGCAACAATAATTTACTAAAAGAAACACACTATACTTGATTTTAGCTTGTTTCTTTTTCCACTAAAAGTTTCCGCAGTTTAGGAAGAAAGATTTATAATCTCCTTTAAAGCTTTCTCCCGATTGTTGAAACTTTAAATGTAAAATATTTTTGATGATTTTTTTATGAACTACAACTTGTTAAAGGAATATAATACATTATGTTTTAAGCAAATATGGATTATATTTTCATTCATATTTGAAGTTTGATCTCTGACGAAATCTTGAAAACCGTTGATATAAATGTATCTCCCATATTACTTCATAATCATATTCCTCTTTCACAGCTTTCTGTAACCGTTCTAATACACTTTCTGGAATTTGATTAATGACACCTAATTCATCAAACTTACTAAGGACTTCCTTTAAAAAGAGCTTTATTCTTTCTCCTTCTAGAGTATTATAGCGATAAGACATTGTGTGGTTTTCTAATTTTATTCTTTTACAACTACCAATAAATCTATTGTTAGTAAATTTTCCTTTTGTAATAATATTATCAAGGTTTGTATAAACTCCCTTGTATTTATCTGAGCTACTCCTTGCTCCAACAACCAACAATATCCCCTTATTTCTTAAGAATAATGCTGAATTATACAATTCCTTTGAAAAATTATTAACGGTATCATTATTCGTTAAGAAGTTACTAAATATAACAAGATTATTTCTAGTTTTATCTATTGATTGAGTAAAATATTGATCACCATCATCATTGTAATCCCAGTAAAAATTAACTTTATTAAAATCTATTCCCTTAAAATCATTAAATTTGCCGTGATGATACGGAACATTGTAAAATACGTTTTCCTTATCAATATAATTGGCGTATTCTGTAAAATGGTGTAACCAATTTCTAAATCCGTCACTCTTCTCAACATATTGGTTTTCTATTTGTTCAGGTGTTTCTAAATTTTTCTCAATACAATAATCCCTAATTAAGGTGTAAATATCAGACAGAGCAAAAAGAGCTGGAGCTGGCCCTGTCCCAACATCCATATTATTTAATATTTTACGAATAGAGATTACATTTAATTCTATCATTTTTTTGTAAATTAACTGGAAGCGATGATATCTATCTAAAAAATGTAGTATTGCATATGCTTCAGCTGCACCTGACTCATCATATGTGATTTCATCACAATTTTTCATAACATCTTCTAGACGTACAGCAACTTCTTTTGCCCTGTCAACACTATTTAACACATAATCGATTACAAAGCCTTGAATTCTATCAGCAATTAATGAAAACCTTTTGTAAAAAAGATCTTTTTCATTTGCCCAGGATAAAAAATCTGCATTATTGAATTTGTCCATTATCTTCTCCTAGTATACTTTTTAAATTTTCACGAATATAAATATAGCATAATATACCAATTTTGAAGATAATAAAATTTACTTTATTTTAATAAAAATAATTTTCTCCAAAAAACTAATCTATTGTTAAAAATATAAAACGCTATTCTTCTAATCTTTTGTCAGTTGAAGAACAGATTATAAAATTTTAATTTCACTCCATATACAAAAATTCGGGTTCCCGATAAGGAAGCCCCACTTTCATTAGCCGAGTCGGATTTTATTTACACTAAATACCGCAAGGAATAACGCTTGTTTGCATCTGGCAGATCATAAACATGAGAATAAGCATAACTTTGCATTGATTGTTTAGTTTTGATTTATTCATTTTAAATTCTCCTTTTGAATTGATAAAAAGAAAGAGCCCGACTGCATTAGTCGAGCTCAATTGCTTCTTCATTTTGCGTTAACTCGCCAGTTATGTCTGATACATAGTTCATTTACACATCTTTTTCAATAACAACTTTGAAATCAAATTTTCCTGACTCATCAGTTACTATAGCATTAATTACCAAGCCATCTTGTGTGTTGTCTAGCAATTCAGTGATTTCTAAAGTGCCATCTTTGTAATATGTGATAACTGTATAATAGCCATCGGTTATCAACGTTCACACCGTATATTTATTACGTCCCAGGAGGAATTTGAACCCCCGACCCCTTCCCTATATGAGGAGCTGGTCCTTCGGCTAATTGCTTAGGCGTGCGATTAACTACAAGTTTACCGCCATAACTTTACAGATAGACGGTCCTGTTAGAACAACTAGCCTTTATTTTGAAATCGAAAGTGACACATTTTTTAGATTGTTTTCCCAAGCACCTTTAATTAAAATGGCACCTTTCATATAAATCCTCCTCACCATATACAGCCTCTCGGTAATTGCCGAGAAAATATTACGTATGCGGAGGACTATATTCCAAAATGTAAATCGCACTATTTCTTTGATTAATTTTTTGTATTATCTTGGTTATCTGTAACCATTACTCTTGAATTCCCCATCATGAAAACGAAAACCACTGCTATGACAATTGGAATGAGTGCGAGCAGAAAAACATGCGTAACTGAGCTAGACATTGCGTTTACAATGACCTCAAGAATCTCAGCAGGTATTTTCTCGCGTACACTTGGTTCAAAAATTTGTCTTATATCACCAACATTAAACATTGCTGAATTGGCACTTTCACCCATGCTTTTAAAACCTTCAGTTAGTTTGCTAGTAAATACATTGTTTTGAATCGTACCAAAAATCGTAATCCCCATCGTCATTCCTAGCGTGCGAAGGAATGAGTTAGTTGAATTCGCAGTACCACGATAACGTGCATCTAGATTATGCTGAGAAGCAGTTGGTAGCAATGAGAATGAGAAGCCCATCCCAAAACCTACCAGAATCATATAGAACGTAAGAAGAATTCGAGCAGTATCTGGTGTTAGTGTACTCAGTAGGAACATACCTGCGAAATACGAAATAACAGAAATAATCATTAAGTTACGGTAGCTTATTTTACTTAAGAAAATACCGCCAGATGCGCTTCCTGCAACGGAACCCAACATCATAGGCATTAGGATTAGACCTGCATTAGTTGCTGAAGCCCCATAAACAGCCTGCACATAAATAGGAATATATACTGTTAAAATAATAAAGGTACCACCATATAAAAAGGCTAAAATTTGCGAAGATGCAAATAAACGACGCTTAAATAGGAAGAACGGTAGTATTGGTTCTTCTGCTTTTAGCTCTACGAAAAAGAACACAATAAAGAAAACTGCGAAACTGACAAACAACGAAATAATCGGTGCCGAGTTCCAATCATACTCTTTACCACCCAGTTCTAGCGCAAACATAAGGCTGATAACTGCGAGCACAAGCGTTGCCGCTCCCCACCAGTCAATCTTTTGCTTCGTATGTACTGGAGATTCCTTGTAGTTCTTCATAATTAATAAGAGTGAAACGATACCGATTGGCAAGTTAATATAAAATACCCATTCCCAACCAATATTATCAGTAATATACGCACCTAAAAGCGGTCCAACAACACTAGCAATACCGAATACCGCGCCCAAAAGACCAGTCATTTTCCCACGTTTTTGGGGTGGGAAAATGTCAAATACAATAGTAAATGCGATTGGCATTAAAGCACCGGCACCAATTCCCTGAATAGCTCTGTAAATACTAAGTTGCTCAATCGTTTGAGCAACTCCACAAAGTGCCGAACCAATTACGAATACCGTTAAACCAAAAATAAAGAATCTCTTTCTGCCATACATATCGGATAATTTCCCGAAAATCGGCATACCTGCCATTGTTGTAACCATATAAGCGGACGTAACCCAGACAAACTTGTCCATCCCACCTAGTTGCGATACGATCGTTCCCATAGCAGTCGCTACGATTGTATTGTCAATTGCTGACATAAAAATCGCCAGTAATAGGCCGGTCACAACTAACTTTATATTGTTATTTGATGCTTCCATCTATAAACCCCTTTACAAATTATTAATGACTCCATTAGAATGAACTTGAATAATAACACACTCATCAAATATCTTGTTTATCTAATATCTTGACCATCAAGGTATTAATTATTTTAAAAGGAGGGTTATTTTTTGTCAAGTCAGCAAAATGATCAAACTGCAAATCCGCAAGAGCATTTCACCTCACTTATGCGTGGACTAGGCACCCGAACTTTATTACATCAACAAAATGTAGCTGCCTCTCTTGGGTTATATAATATGGATTTTAAATCTCTAGATATTCTACGCGAAACGGGTCCTATTACCGCTGGAGAACTATCAAAAAAAACCGGGCTTACTACTGGTAGCATTACCGCATTAATAGACCGTCTTGAAAAAATCGGTTATGTTCGCAGACAAAATGATCCTAAAGATCGTCGCAGAGTCATCATAGTTCCAGAGTATGAATGTAAAGAAGAAGTACGTAAAACGTATGAACCTCTTCATAAAGCAATGCTTGAACTGGCTTCTTCTTATACACCTGATGAACTTACTCTCATTTCACAATTTATTGGAAAAGCAAGTACTGTCTTAGAAGAGCAAATTCAACATCTCAGCACTTCTACACGTAACAACTCTCTTAAAACAACACGCTAAAATAAAAAGGACGGTATCTTTAAAAGTCGAATGACTTAGGGATATTGTCCTTTTTTTATTGCAGACGCTTAAATAAATCAACATTTCGAAGTCATATACAAGTACCTGAACAGACGAAAAAAGTACATCACTTCATATAAGTGATGTACTTTTTTAATTTTACCGTCATCAAAGCTTGATATTACTCAGCAAAGGTTTGCAGTGTATCTTTTTCAAATACATCTAATAATTTGTTGTATTCTTCATCTTCAATTACATAATAAAGTGGTACTTTTGCTACATAATCAGAATATAAAATGCGCTTATTTTCCTCATCTAACCACATATTATAATTCACAACAATTAGATTCTGCGTTTTATCCTTAAATTGTATATATTGATAAGGTAGACTATTCACTTCATCATCGCTTAATTTTAAATTTGTTCCATTATTAAAAATGTCCATCAGTTCTTTATACTTCGGTTCAGTTTCAATTGATTTTTTTACAACTACATTGCCTTTCTCTGTTACATTTCCTAACTCAATTACATTATTTGATTCCATACAGCCACTTAGAACGAACAAAATACAAAACAACATGAGAAGTTTCTTCATTACTCTATCCCCTTTTAAAAGGTATGAAAAGTATTTCCGTAGTTGTATTATGTTTCCCAAATCCCCACAAAATATAACCTCTTACAAAACTTATTTGACTATATTTCCAAAACAATTTAAGTAACAATATTGAATTTTCTATTTACTATGTTACTTTAAAGCGATAAACTACAGTAACAAAGTCTTATTACATCATGATTTTACTAGAGGAGGATTTTATTGAAAGATTTCTTTAATAAGCTGTTAACAGGAATGAGTATTGGGATTGTTGTATCCTTAATACCAAACGCCCTTGTAGGTGAACTATTAAAAATACTCATTCCCCATTTTCCAGCTTTACAACAAATACTATATATATCCGTTTTAGTTATGAGTATGTTACCAATAATGATTGGTGTTACTGTTGGTATGACATTTAAATTAACACCTATTCAGACAGCTAGTATCGGCTTAGCTGCAGTTGTTGGTAGTGGAGTAGTCCAAATAAATGAAAGTGTCATGACATTACAAGGGATTGGTGTCGTTTTAAACACAGGTGTTACAGCCGGTTTAGCTGTACTTTTTGTTAAATATATTGGTGCAAAATTAAAAGATTACACAATTCTTTTACTACCAACTTTAACTATTTTCTTCCCTGGTTTATTTGGGTACTTGATCTTACCTTATGTACAAACAGGAACAGGCATTATTGGTTTAGGGATTCAACAATTAACAGATCTTCAACCTATTGTAATGGGAGCAACTATCGCTGTTATTTTCTGTGTACTTATTTTGTCTCCACTCTCAACTGTAGGTGTGGCTACCGTCATTATGCTATCTGGCATTGGTGCTGGTGCGGCCAATTTAGGTATTGTTTCAGCAGGTATTGGTCTATGTATCGCTAGCTACAAATCAAATTCATTGGGTACAGCACTAGCTCATGTACTTGGTTCACCAAAAATTCAAATGCGAAACTTCTTCATGAAACCAAAAATAGCATTTCCAATGCTTATTACAGCAGCAATTTTAGGAGCACTTGCAGGTATATTAAATGTACAAGGTACATCTATGAGCGCAGGGTTTGGCCTATCTGGACTTATTGGACCACTAAACTATATCAACTTAACACCTGATGGCTGGACGACATCGAATATTACGGTTATGATTGCAATGTTTTTCGTCATACCAACCGTTTTAAATGTAGTCTTACTACGCATCTTCTCAACGAATCTTAAAATGATTAAATCTGAAGATTATAAAATCCATATTGAATAAAATAATTTAAATTAATGCCATGTGAAGAACATTTCTCACATGGCATTTTGTAGGTTAGACAGATTAATTAATTTGTGAATACAAATGAATGTTGTGATTTCAAGTTGTTGAAAGTGATAGTCTTTCTGAGTAGCGCCTATCTCTCTTTGAGTAGCGATAGTCTTCTTCTCAGTAGCGCCAATCATCCTCCGAGTAGCGATAGTCTTTCTGATTTCTCCGAGTAGCGATAATCTTTCTGAGTAGCGCCAATCTCCCTCTGAGTAGCGCCTATCTTCTTCTCAGTAGCGATAATCTTCTTCTCAGTAGCGCCAATCTCTCTCCGAGTAGCGATAATCTTCTTCTCAGTAGTGCCTATCTCCCTCCGAGTAGCGATAATCTTCTTCTCAGTAGCGCCAATCTCTCTTTGAGTAGCGATAGTCTTCTTCTCAGTAGTGCCTATCCCCCTCCGAGTAGTGATAATCTTCTTCTCAGTAGCGCCAATTTCCAAAATGTCACTCCTCACCCTGTCATACCACAAAAAACCCCCGTAAAAGTTAGAAGAAAATGAAGTTATTAAATCCTATTCCATCATTATTGATGAGATGAAACTAGGTAATCATACTTTTCTAGCTTTTATAACAGTTTTTATGAAAACAACCAATCATACTAGTTTTAAAGATTTTCTAAAGAATAGGAATGATGTTTTAGAAGCCCATAAGATTTCGGGGGAAGGCTGTTATTTGTTAAAAGCAAGTGCAAAAACAGAAGAGCAATTAAATGATTTATTGGATAATATTCTTTATTTTAGCAATTACCGATTAAACCTTTCAATAAACGTCATTAAAAATAGAATACTATAAAATTAGTTTAGCAGTTAATCATCACTATCCACAATTTCTTGCTCTACTTCGCTTAAAAGGGTTTATTTTCTGAATCATAAAAGATTCTTTCTTGACTTGAACTAACCTGACTCATTAACTCCATTATGAAAGAACCGAAAATCACAGAAAGTTTTCGGTTCATCTTTTTTATAAACGTCGCAACCTTTTTATAATCATCGAGACTTCATTTCATATTCACATCAGCGGCTTTTTTGAAGGAGTGTTTTAATGTACCTTACCGTTTACTTAAAATTATTTTTCTCATGAAATTTCAAATGATAAAGGATCAACATTCTAACAACTTAGCTTCACACTTATTCTCATAATAAAAATCAGCTTCTCCATTGAGAACCGGAGTATATAACTATCATGCACGTTTCCTAGTGTTACGATAGATTATCCTTCTCTGTCGGCTGCAGTGTGAAAAGAATATGCAAAGTGTTTGTACGTTCATCTTCCACATAATATCCACTTTCTAGGTCCGCAGTACTCTGAGTTAATCGCAGACTCCATTTTTTTCACAAGATGTTCATGAGGTACTAGCTGATCTAAAGCAATCATTTCAATTTGATCTCTTTCAGGATTTTTCCCTCGTCATCATTTTCCATTACCTCAAAAGATGTGTTTTTATTACATGTGTAGTTGATTCGGGCGGAGGTGGCGACTCCTGCTGGGAAAAGCGGGACAGTCCAAGTCCCTGCAGGAGCGTAGCGACGTAGCGGCTTGACGCCCGCACGCGAAAAGCGTCTACCGTAGCGCGTAGCGGAAATCAACGGTCTTATCTATTTTTTATAAAAGAAAAAGGCTGTTTTCGAAAAGATTATTGCTATTCAACTAACGTTGCAGGTTCGTTCAACAAGAACCTGATTAGGCATTACGCTCATCTCATACTTCTAAAAAAACATATTATATAAGAATGTGGAGGTGGATTTATGTCCAAAAAAAAGAAAATTATTAGAATGAAACCTAACGAATGGTGTCCACCGGTTAAGTACAAAGCACTTAATAGTTGTTGTCCTCCAGCCGCCCCCTCTTTGAGTATTTGTGACTGTTGTGTTTCCCCGATTCAGTCCGTCTTAAAACAACTTGTTGGGCAAACTGTAATTCTTGCCACCATTGTAGACCAGGTAAATGCACCGCCTTTCTTTTTTTTATTCACTATTACTAAAGTGAATGATTTTTTAGTTACTGTTACAGATGGGGCAACAACCTATGCGGTAAATATTTCTGATGTTATAGGGGTAGGATTTTTGACGCCGGGACCTACAATTAACTTGTTGCCACCTGTTGGTTCTGGGTGCGAATGTGATTGTCGTGAACGACCAATTAGACAATTGCTGGGTACACTTATCGGTTCTACAGTGAATCTTTTAGTAATTGATGGTGATACTGCAACTAATTTTAACGTGGAACAAACAGGTCTTGGCATAGTGCTAGGTACTTTACAAATAAATTCTGATATATTTAGATTTGCAATTTCAACTTGCAAAATTACGGCAGTGGGGCAGGTTAATTGAACTCGGTCATTGACTATTGTTCAATTAAGTAATTAAAAGCAACAATCTTTAAGAAAACAGCCAAGAAAAAAGACTGTAGATAAATTCGGATTTCTTCGACTTTGTCTACAGTCTGAAAGGATCTCGTCATCATTTTTCATCGCCTCAAAATATTTGTTATTATTACATGTGTAGTTGATTGGAGCGGAGGTGGCGACTCCTGCGTGAAAAGTGGGACAGTCCAAGACCCTGCAGGAGCGTAGCGACGAAGCGACTTGGCGCCCGCCCGCGGAAAGCGTCTAGCGTAGCGGAAATCAACTGCCTTATCTATTTTTTATAAAAGAAAAAAGACTATAGATAAATTCGGATTTCTTCGACTTTGTCTACAGTCTGAAAGAATCTCGTCATCATTTTCCATCGCTTCAAGAGATTGTTTTTATTACATGTGTAGTTGATTGGAGCGGAGGTGACGACTCCTGCGGGAAAAGCGGGACAGTCCAAGACCCTGCAGGAGCGTAGCGACGAAGCGGCTTGGCGCCCGCCCGCGGAATTTGTCCACAGTAGTGGAAATCAACGGTCTTATCTTTTTATAAAAGAAAAAAGACTGTAGATAAATTCGTATTTCTTCGACTTTGTCTACATTCTGAAAGGGTCTCGTCATCATTTTTCATCGCCTCAAAATATTTGTTTTTATTACATTTGTAGTTGATTGGAGCGGAGGTGGCGACTCCTGCGGGAAAAGCGGGACAGTCCAAGACCCTGCAGGAGCGTAGCGACGAAGCGGCTTGGCGCCCGCCCGCGGAAAGCGTCTACCGTAGCGGAAATCAACGGTCTTATATATATATTTAAAAAACCAGGTTCTCCATTGAGAACCTGGTTTTTAAGCATATTATAATTTAAATTTCCGAACTTGGAAATTGAGTTCTTCTGCAAGTTCAGCAAGATGATCTGAACTATTTGAAATTTCCTCCATCGAACTTGTTGTTTGCTGCACAGTTGCAGTTGTTTCTTCGACCCCTGCTGCAGATTCCTGAGAGATAGATGCAATTTCGTCGACTGAATGATTAATTTGTAAAGTTGTTTGTGATATATCACTTAAATTATTTGTAATGACAGACATATTATCAACCATATTATCAATAGCAGTTGATATATTGTTGAACGTTTCACCCGTTGAAGCGATTTGCTCTGTTCCTTGAATTACTTCTTCATACCCACTACGTAATGATGTCGTCACATTCTTTGTATCTTGTTGAATCTTTTGAACAATACCTGCAATGTCTGTTACTGAAAACGTTACTTGTTCAGCTAACTTTCGTACTTCATCAGCTACTACAGCAAATCCTTTTCCTTGTTCTCCAGCACGAGCTGCTTCAATCGCCGCATTTAGAGCAAGTAAATTTGTTTGATCTGCAATACTTGTAATGACAGATACTAATTTTGAAATTTCTAAAGATTGCTCTGCCAAGGCCTCTACTTTTTGCACTGAAGCTTGAACGATATCGTCAATTTTACGCATTTGTTCAGTTGAAGCTATCATTAGTCTGCTACCTTCATTTGTAAGACTTTGAACATTCGAAGAGTGATTGTTCATCTTATCGCCTTCATAATTTGCTTCTTTTACTTTTTGACTAAATGATTCTATAACTGTTGCTAAATCACTAGCGTTACTTGCTTGGGATTCTGTTCCTTCAGCAATCTCTTGCATAGTTATTGCTATTTGTGAACTGCCCGTTTTTACTTCTAATGCGGATTGTGCAAGTTCTTCACTATTTGATGCAACTTGGTGAGACACAGATTGAATGTGACTCAAAATTGCATGGACATTATTGCTCATCGCATTTGTAGATTCAATTAATTGTCCAATCTCGTCATTAGTCGTTTTTGGAAGTTCTGGCTGACTTATATCTCCCTGTGATATATCTGTCATACGTTTTGCTACCAGCTTGATAGGTTTTACGATTAAGCGAGCAGTAATATAAGCCACGAATAATGAAATGATTGTAAGTACTATAGACGAAATAATACTTACTAATTGATTTTTCTCCCCATTTTCAATCATTTCTTTACCTATTTTCTTAATTGCCACTTCACGTGTTGCTGCTAACTCTTCATAGTTTTTCTGTATTTCACTGGCTTGTTCGTCTACAGACTTCAAGTTATCTGCAGCTAGTATCTTATTCCCACGATCGTATTCTGCAAATACATCTTCTTTTACATATGTACGCCACACTCTTGCTTTTTCCACTATTTCATCTAACTCTATCGAAGATGTTAATTCTTTAACAATTGCTTCATTTTCTTCAGCGATAACTGTATAATCATTAAATTTTTCTTTATATTTACTGTCACCAGAAATAATGTATCCTCTTGCTGCTGCCATTCGATTTGCAAATGATGAAGCTAACTTATCCTCTGCTGCTAAAATTTCTAACTCAAACTCTACAATCTCCTTCGTTGATTTTGTTGAGTTTTGCTGCATAACATAACTATAAACGTTATACCCCGTCATCATAATAACAACGATCATAAAGCCAAATGATATTTTAGCTCTTACAGTTTTGAAATTTATAAACCCTAGTATTTTCCCCAACTTTACTCTCACACCTTTAGTTTGATTTATGTAATGCTATAAAAAATGCTCCTTATTTATTTATATATATTTCGGTAATTATTAATATTCAAAATATAAAATAAGTAAATATGTGGAATTTAATCGATTATTATCTAACAATCTTTATCTAGAATTATACATCATTATATCAAAATATAGTATTAATTTACCATAACTTTATTCATATGAAATTATTTTTTTAGAAATAGATTAATAATTTATCCTACAAACATAGTAAACACGTGAACATTAAGATACACAAACAAAAAGCTAACTCATGATTTCCTCTTCATGAGCTAGCCTGATTTTTGTTATAAATATATTACTGAAGTTAGCTTAAAAATTCAAATTCCCTACTCAAAATCTTCCTTCTGTAATAACTTATTCGACAACCATAAGCCAAACCCACCAATACTGATGAAGAGGATTGCACGAATAAGTAAATCTAAATAAGAAAGGTCAAAGAAGATTAATTTTGCAATACCAAAGACTAACAAGCTGAATCCTGTAGATCGAATGAATTTTTGCTTCCTCTGTGC
Organism: Viridibacillus sp. d25.2; assembly: GCF_055456015.2. Taxonomy (NCBI): domain Bacteria; kingdom Bacillati; phylum Bacillota; class Bacilli; order Caryophanales; family Caryophanaceae; genus Viridibacillus; species Viridibacillus sp. d25.2. The sequence continues at coordinate 2,881,052 of NZ_CM196652.1, forward strand.
ACTAAGCCATAATGCAACACATGCTGTGATGAGGATTATTATCGTATGACCTGTATATAAAAACCTTACACCAAAATAATGTATTGTATGAATTTGCGATATCAATGTGATAACTGCAATCATATTTACAACAAGTCCGATAGAAATAACTTGCTCAACAAAATTTCTTATTTGCACTTGCCATTTTCTAAAGTAATTCTTCCCTTTACAAATTGAATATATTAAGTAACTAAAGATAATAGTATAAGCAATTCTAAAGACAAAATTATAAACTACTACTTGGTCAGACAAATCTTCTACTAATAAAGCAAAAATCATGGAAAAACAGAAACTAAGTAGGAATATTATCGGCAAAAATCTTCCGATAAATTTCTCCTTTATAAATAAGATTGCAACAGTTGTAATAGCTAATACAATTAATAATAAGTATGGTAATTCACCTTCTACATTGAAATACTCATAATCTAACTTTGCAATATAGGAAAATACATATAAGCTAATTAAAATAGGCACAATCTCTAATATTGCTATCTCATCCATAGCTTTTTCAAAACGACCTGATATATTTTTGGGACGCATTGCAAATATAAATAAGACGAACATATAAACAATAATGACTAATTGATTGATATTTGAGAAACTCCAGAATGGAATGACTGAACCGTCTAAAAAGGCTAATAAAACTACAATTGTAAATAACAAAGAATTTGTTACTTTCATCAAGCTAGCACGTAAACGAAGTGCTAAAAGCAAACTGATAAATGCAGTAAATGGAAGAATGAATTCTTTCAAATTCGTTGCTAATTCCAATTGAATGATGAAATTCATCGCAGCCACTAACGCCACGGTATAGAAAATATCAACAAGTCTACTATTCTTTTTCAAATAAGCATAACTTCCAAGACCAATAAAACCACTCATGTAAATCAGTAAGAACAAGCTACTATAATCATCAGCTATTAAATTAATGAAAAATAAACTAATCATACTAATACCAAACACTATACCCTCAAATAACGTCGATGACTTTTGACCTGCCTCATAAAAACGAATCCAGCTGTACATGAAGATACCTAATACAATTAAAAATGTACAACCAAATACAAATTCAGAATAATTATTCATAAACCCAACAATTAAAACCGCCATTTGTGAAAAAAACAACCCTGTATACAGTGCAATTTTTTGATGATGCTTCCAAATAACAATTTGTATACTTGCAAATAATAAGACGATAAAGCCTAATATAATGGTCTCACCAAATGCCATATATTCTAGTAAATATGGAAGAAGTAACGTTGTGAATACTACAAATATCGTTAGCACTTCACTTTTTTTCATATAGCTTATGACAATTCCGTATGTAATATATAGAAGTGCAACCAGTAGTGCGATAAGTAATGGTAGAACATCATACAAAATGGCCCCTGCCGCCGTCGTTAAAATACCGATGATAAACGCACCGCCGTATAGCGTAATATACAGCGCTTTTTGACGTTTCTTTTTATATTCCATAATGTATGCCAGGCCAACTAGGGCTAGGGAGAATACATACGCTAATGCAATTTTAAAGCCATTTGCAAGAATGCCATAATCACTAATTAATTTTAGTCCCCATAAAACACCAAATACGATCATGATCATGAAAACTTTCGGTAATGACCATACTAGCATCTCTTCTAAAGTCTTTTCTTTTCTAGGTTTTTGAAGAGGTGTTTCATTCACCTTTACATTCTGGACATACGTCCTTTCAAGTACTTCTTTCTTAATTGCAGTTTTTTCTGAATTTATAATTTTAGCTTTTTCTACTTTTTGGATTGGTGAAACGATTTGATTTTTTAGCTGAGCCATTTCTTGCTTTAAAATAGAAACCTCTTGCTCTAGCTCATTTACTCGCTTTTCTAAATTATTTGAATGCAATTACACTCACCCCCTATATAATATAAAAGTTATTATACATATTAATTTTACACAAAACAACAACTTTTGTTAAAATAATTGTAAAATTACACTACATATTTATGTTTTCCTGAGGAATTCACAAATAATGTTTATCAATTTATTGAAAAGAGAGTGGCATGTCACCACTAGTCCATTTAAAACCTCTTCATAACATATGAAAAAGCTTCCGACGTTATATCGAAAGCCTTTTAATAAAAACATAACAATTTGATTCTATTTTCATCATTCCATACACTTTCTTCAAATCTTTTAATACAAAGTAAAAATGGAACTAAATAAAATCTCGAGCCCCACTTTTATTCTTTTTATTATATTGGTGATATGTTCATTTTTTGACTCTAATTTTTGACTTTAGATTTTATTTCTAAAGGCATTGCCGAAGTTAAAATAGATCTTTCGACATCCACTACCTGCTCTTCTGCAAGATCCTCATATTGTGTGACCTTCCTCGTATCAGGTGCAAAAATAGCTAGAATTAATGATAATAATAAACCACCAATCATTAAGCTTCCGAATACATAAGGAGCTGCTCCGTATTAAGGATTAATTCTTTTTTAGTGATACCCCTATATTTAAGTTTGAGATTAACATTTTCTACTATGGCTTTAGTATCGTCGATAATAAATTTTGATGTCATATATAAACACTCCTTCAATAAATATCTAATCTATTTTAGTATGTAATAATCGGAGCAGATGTGCTTGAAGAGTTTAGTGTTGAACAAAATTCCGCATTCTAAATTTTTCAAGTCTTTTATACTTCTAGCTATTTAGTATTATCTAGATTTTCCTGGTTATTAATATCATCTTTAACAAAATCAAAACAGATAGCAGCAGAAAAATAAAAACAAGCTACTATCTGTTTTTATTGAGCGTAGTGTGTGTTGTTTTTAATACACGCATATGTTGTAATCCCTTTTTAAATTCTTTATTACATCTTTTACACGTATAATTCGTGAATGCTTGCAACGCATTAGTACACATTATTGAAGAAGCACAAGATACAAGGGTGGATAAGAATATTTCTCACCCACCGTTCTTTTATTGTTGAAGTAATATTTTAGTAAGCTCTACCTCTTTAAACCCTATAACCATCGAAACAATCTCACCGGCTTCTTTTACAATAGCAAATGGAACACCTGCCCCGTCTAATTCTTTAAATTCTTGAAAGTATTGATCGTTTGAATTAATATCTCTTTCCTCAAAAACAATTCCTTTCTTAGATAAAAACTCTTTTTGTTTTATGCAAAATCCACAACCTTGACTCATATTTAATGACAATATATTTCTTTTTCTATACGACAAAAAGAACGCAACTGAAAATAGTTGCGTTCTAAATTTTTATTTACTTCGTCGGACATTCTTTTGGTCGTGCCGCTCCTACAACGCACATACGGCAAGTCCAAGCAGCAGAAACTATTTTAACTGCACATGCAACACAGCCAATACAAAGAAATGGGTTAGCACAGCCACAGCAAAGACCAATACAAGAACTACCCAAAATTACACAGTCGATAACGCCTGAACATAATTCTCGATCCATACATTGAAACCAAGTTAGAGAACAACCTTCTGCCTGTATTGATACAATCTCGTCGTCTTCATTGATAAAGATTCTTTCGCTACCAATAAGACCAACAGGAATTTTGGAGCTTTCATCAATTGTAAGTAACCCAATCTCGTCGTCATTTTTGTAAATAGGCAGAACGAATAATGTTGTTGATTCAGTATAAGCTTCCACTTCTTTTTCAAAAGCGGTTTTCTGATTTTGAATGACATACTCTTCGTCATGTTTAATTGTATAACCCTCAGCTTCTAGATGTTTAACAATTCGTGCAAGGTTTTCATTATCGTGAGTAGTACTCTTTTGTAGTGCCTTTAATAACACAGGCTTTTGAGTTTTAGTGGCAACATTAAAATAATAAGTATCATTAAATTCTACATATTGCACTTCCCCATCTAATCCTTCAAATGTTTTGACCGGAACAGTAAATTGGCTCCCAATCAATTTTTCCTTTGTTTGAACTTCTCCAGGATTGAAATCAACTTTATTTGCTTTCAATTTAGAGAAATCGGCAGCAAGATTGAATTCCGCTGTTACCCGTTCCTTAATTTTCTCCACTACTGTTTGTTGTTCTAGACTGTTTAATGATAATACGCTAATAATTGTCATAAAAAAATTCCTCCTTGTAGGTGTTTTGTTGTACGTACACCATATAAAGAAGAATTAAAATGAAAAATAACAACCTTGGTTAATTAATTTATAAATTGTTGTACTATTTGAGAAATCATAAATACCAAAAAACTAAAAATCATAGCCGCAACCATCATTTCAAACGGATCAAAAATAAAGATACCTTGATTTATTCCAAGCGCTCCAACTAATAAAAAAACCATTATAAACACATAAGATATAGCCAATGACAATTTAATCTTTCCTAAAATTCGATGATCGGCCACTACATAACTACTATTCCATCCATCTTTCTTCTTATCAATTAAGAATCGAATGACTTGATAACCTAAAACTAGAGTTACTATGCCCCAGATAACCCAAAAGTTATCCCCTCGACCATACGCAGAATAACTTGTATACCCAAACGATAAAAATAAATATAAGTAAAAAATTAGAATCAACCATTTTTTCGAACGCATGTATAATTCCCCCTTAACTCTTTATTCAACTTCATCATCAAAAAAGAATAATTTTTCAATTGGTTCCTTCAAGACCGAAGAAATCATTAAAACTACACCAATTGAAGGTTCATATTTCTGCTTCTCAATCGCAATAACCGTTTGTCTGTGTACACCAATTTTTTCGGCAAATTCTTCTTGTGTTAGATCGAGTAATCGTCGGTAATAGCGTACATTATTGTTTACTTTGCCTTTTTTCAATCCAACCACCTCTACATGTAGAGTATCACATACAAAATGTATTGTAAACTATACATTATTTAAAAAATCAGAAAGAAGCAGGTTAGAGTTTATATAAAAAAAATAAAAGAGTCGCCTCTTATAACCTAAAAGGCAACTCTCTTTTGGGGATTTCTAAAATTAATTTTTTAATACTTCTTTGTTTAGCCATTGAACTTAATTATTTTTTACATTATCTTTTGTTTTGGTTATGAAGGTTTAGTATTTTCCTTTTTGGGGATATCTAATTATTGTAGTTTTACTTGCTCCTTATATTAGGAGAGCAAGTGGATAGTTGATGCTATTTTTTGCTCCCTTAATCGGAGTCAAAAACACCATCTCCATATTGTTCATTCTACAAAACAACATTTACAATCCATAAAACAACAAAAAAGAGTTATCCTAAAAGTCAATTCAACTTTTAAGGATAACTCTTACTTATGTATGGGTCAGGACGGAATCGAACCGCCGACACTTAGAGCTTCAATCTAATGCTCTACCAACTGAGCTACTGACCCGTTTGGTTGCGGGGACAGGATTTGAACCTGTGACCTTCGGGTTATGAGCCCGACGAGCTACCGAACTGCTCCACCCCGCGATAATATTATTGAAAACTCTATTTATAAAAAATGGAGGAGGAAGAGGGATTCGAACCCCCGCGCGGTATGACCCGCCTGTCGGTTTTCAAGACCGATCCCTTCAGCCAGACTTGGGTATTCCTCCGTACTTTGGAGCGGAAGACGAGGTTCGAACTCGCGACCCCCACCTTGGCAAGGTGGTGTTCTACCACTGAACTACTTCCGCATATGTTATGTGCTCTTTAGTACATAAATTAATTTAACACATAATACATTTATCCGTCAACAGGTAAATAATATGTTAGAATATTTAATTTTTAAGATATATTAAAATAACAAAAACAAAGCGCTCCCTTTTGCACTACTCCTAATATATTTCTTATTGTCTCATCGACCATTTTAATATAGTTTTCGAGACGTTTTCATTTGTTTTACTTCATCCAATTTATACTTCTAGACTATTTCGTTTAGACTAGTTTTCATCTTCTTTAATAAGAAGTGTATTATCTTTATATAGTAAAACATCTATTGTTCCGTAATGACTTCCCAGATTCTACAAATTATAAAGTACATAGAATTCAAGCTATTCCTTAATCATGTTCACTCGTATTTTTCTAATAAAAAAACGTCTCATACATCAATTTTCTGATGACAAGACGTTACTCTCAATTTGAAGAGTTGGTGGATCAACAATTGCACTTTTATCTTATTCAACTAATCATATTAATGCTAACGCATTTAATCACTTGAACTTTAACCTTTTACCATCTTACTTGAACTTATATACTGTATTAAATTGTATAACAATTCAGGCATTTCTTCAAATGCACTTTTCACATGTAAACGTTCCGAAATTTGATGTGCATCTTTGCCAAAAGGCCCTACATTTAGTACCGGCGCTGTGAATTGTTCCATTTCTTTAAATGGAATTGAATATGTTTGTCCCCAAACAGGCGTATTATTTTCATACGTTTCCCAATCTTTATCTGCTGTAAATTGACAGTAACTTAGGTCACAAATACCGTTGAAATAATGAATATGTTCTAATGGAATATCATATTTCTTGGCTTCTTCTAACAATAATGAAATTGCCCCTTTTATTAATGGATTCTCTGAAGAATTCGCAGGCGGGTAATATGGTGGTGCAAATAACAATACAACTGCTGGTGCTAGTTCTTGGCAGTGAATCATTAATTGATCTGCAATGCGCAATGATTTCTCACGATCATCCCACTCTTCCTGCCCAATGACTTCCTCGATTATAGAAGCCACTTTCGTATCACCAAGTTTATTAATCGCATGGCTCTGCAATTCCTCAAATTGGATAACACGAATATTCCCTACTCCGTCAATACCTTGCTTTTGACACAATTCATTGTATCGTGCTTGGCATTGTGCCATCGCTTCATTTGCAACAGATTCAAAGATCGACATGATTTCACCTGCACTTCGTTTCAATAAAAAAACGTTATACATGGCTACAGCGCGATAAGGTGTTTGCGTTGAATATTGAGTTTTTAAATCTTTTAGCTGCAACGATACAGGGAGCGGTGTTTTTTCACCGTAATCTTCTTCACAGAATCGCTCATTCCATTCCATTTCCTGCGTCAGGAAAGAACTCATATAGGGAGCAGTTATACCTTTCAGTGGCTCACCTACATGTGTTTCTTTACCATAGAAAAGAGCTGAAGGCATGATTTTACCGATTGTTCCGGAATAAATATATTCCTGTAAATCTGCCGGTCCTTGTGAAAATGAAGGTTCGCTATTTAAAAATAATACTAATTCTAGATTCTCTTTTTCTTGTAACTGTGTAATATGTTTTACTGCTTGGCGCATACCAGCAGAGTTTACTTCCTCATCTGGTACTGTTACTAACAATAAATTCAATTTCCATTGTTCTTCAATCGCTCGCTCAATCAATTGCATATGAAGTGCAAGTCCCATCTTCATATCCATTACGCCTCGTCCAAATAAATATTCCCCTGATTGTAAATCCTTCTGTGCTGATTTAGGTAGTAAAGTAGGATTAGCTAAAAAAGCTTTTGTAAGTTCTTCAGGTATCATTGCAAGGGGCATTAAAGAACCATATTCTTCGATCTGTACCGTATCAAAATGACTAATTAAAACAACCGTTTCTTGTATATCAGGGTGCTTATACAATGCAGATACTACCTGGCGTCCTTTATCAACATCACATAGTTCAATATATTGTGGATTCTGTTCAAAATAAGGTAACTGTTGTAATTTAGCTTGTAATTTCTTTGAAAATTGTTGTTCTCCAGTCGTCAATGTCTGGCTTTCCCATCCGACTAACTCACATAATAAATCTCGTAATTGCTTGGATGTACCCCACATCATGTCTCACTCCCCTTTTAAATACTCTTCAGGTGCAAAAGATTTCTCTTTTAGTCTCACTTTCTAGAAATGAATCATACTCATTTATAGCTTCTATAATTTTGGCTTACTAAGACAAAATTATTTCTTCCAATTGTCCTGAAGATGCTGTTGATTGATACGCTGCTTAGGGACGTTTATCAATCACACGGTCCAAAGGTGTATACATTGAATCACGATACAAAATTACCGATCCTTTCCCTTTCACCGGAAAAAATTTCTGTTAAAGGAAACGATATATTTAGAATATATGAAAAATACATTTTAACGTCAATATATTTTAAAAAATCAGGAAATAAAGTTAGGAGTGAGATATTGAGACAAAAAATATCAGAAAGGAAATTTTTGATAAGAATATGGTTTTCAACTTTATGATCGCTTCGATTATGTAGCGACCATTCGTCCTGAATTAAATCTCTTGGCCAATATCGTCAATGAAAAAGCTTATTTAAATAAACCAATTGGAACTGTTTTATGGTTTTTAAAATGACCAGGGAGAGACTTGTTAGATTTTGTTTATCCCAATATTTATTATTTAGGGATCTATCAATGATTGGATTATTAGATGAACGCCAATATCTCTTTCGGGTATTTGCTATCCTGTAAGCATCGTTCGGATGGATACCGAGTTTCTTGAGGTTGCGATACTTGGTTGAGGTTTTCTTCCATTCTTTCCACCGACACGCTCTTAGTCTTCGGCGTATATAAGCGTCCATCTTTTTTGCGTATGTGCCAACGTCTCCGATTTTAAAGTAATTACCCCACCCCTGAATTAGGTAGTTGAGGCATTTAATTTGTTCGTCCATTCGAACGCTCCAATTGCGATTTGTGAGGCGCCGAATTTTATCTTCCAATTTCTGTTTACTTTTCTTCGACACGTATACACTCGTTTGTTTCTTGTTTCGGTAGAAACTCACTCCTAAGAATATCCGTGCGTTCGGCTTTCCCAGCGCTGATTTCTCCTCATTTACCTTAAGCCTTAATTTCTTTTCGATAAATGTTGTCATACCTACTTTTACACGTTTTCCTGCCTTTAAACTTTTTACATAGATATTGCAATCGTCCGCGTAGCGAACAAATTTGTGACCACGCTTTTCAAGCTCTTTATTAAGTTCATGGAGAAAAATATTGCTAAGTAATGGACTCAATGGGCCGCCTTGTGCGCACCTTCTTGGCTATGGGTTATGATTCCATTTGCCATTGTAGCTGCGTTTAGAAATTTACGGATTAACTTTAACGTTGGTTTATCTTTAATATATCCTGCAACTAGAGACATCAGTTTATCGTGTTGAACACGGTCAAAAAATTTCTCTAAGTCCATGTCTACCACGAATTAGTAGCCCTCATTCATATAGAATTGTGCTTGTGCAATTGCTTGATGGGTGCTTTTATTTGGGCGTAAACCATAACTATAGTCACTGAAAGTCGGGTCGATGATTGGCGTTAAGATTTGAACAACCGCTTGTTGAATAACGCGGTCTGTTACAGTTGGAATCCCTAACTTTCTTGTATCGTCATTTCCTTTCGGAATTTCTACCCGTCTTACCGGTTGCGGTGTATATCCCCGGGGTAAGTCCCCCCACTTTCACCTCATCTATCCGTCACATTTATTGCTCTGATTTCCGTGGATATTTAGGATTTCGATTTGTTTGGCAATCTCGTCCAACCAGAACAACCTCGAATGTGATTCGTGTACCTCGGACCAAGGTTTGTCGCCACGGACACCCTTGCTCTTGGCTAGTGGTTCGCATATCCCAACGCCCACAGTGAACTTTCATCACCTAGTTACCGGACATGCCCGGCACACCAAAAAAGCCTAACAATTAATTGTCAGGCTTTTTAATATCGCTGTTCAAGCTTTTTTAATTTGATATCATATATGAAATTTCCAAATGGAATAAATGCTACAGCAAATGCTAGCAATGACCAAAGAACATTCCAGCGAACACTAATTGTTACATATAAAACAACTAAAACGTAAGCAACGAAAATGAAACCATGTGCTCCTCCAGCAATGCGAACAGCCATCGGAATATCTAACATATACTTCATAGGCATCGCAATAAATAACAATATTAATAACGAAATGCCGTCAAAATAGCCAGCTAACCTCAGCTGACCAACAGGATTTTTTAGCATAATTTCTCTCCTACAAACAATTTACACGGATAAAATCCGAAGTTACTACTAGCTTATCGAATTTTACATTACCTAACAATATTATTTGTTTAAAAAGAAAGTAGATTGTGTCTGATTATTGACTAAAGAATGCGGATTCATTTTCCAAAATGAAGACGCGATAATTATTAAAGCATTTGTAAGGTTTAATCATACTTTTCAACGCTAATGAATAGTGAATAATCACAGATTATGTATCTTTTTCCGCGCAACAACTAAAATTCATTTCATAGGTATGTAAATTGTAGATGTTAGACGTAGGAGAGTGACTAAACATGTTTATGGAACATCGAAAAGCAAAGAGATATAGGGATAAGAATCAACTCCCTCAAGAGAAACTATTAAAAAAAAGAATGCTGGGGAGAAATAGTTGTAGATTGGTTAGAAAATGTAAAACGAGAAGTGAAGAGTTATATGATTTACTACAACCATTTTCTAGGGCAATGTGATTTGAAAAAGTTGCCGCCTGCAATTACAGGCAGCAGCTTCTACAAGTTGCTTAGCTTTTTTCAAAATGTCCTTTACAAAGCGTACACTTTATTAATCTTCTTTTTGTTGAAAAGTCCGCTCCTAATTTACTACTCTATGCTTGTTAGTAAGTCATATATATTTAATTCTTGGACTTCTAGACTAGAGTACGCCCCTTGATTCTCAGGTGTTACAACAGATAAAAGGTAATTATCTCTTATCATTGTTGTAAAATATCCCCATCCTGCGCTGTCTAAGTTATCACTAATTGGAATATTAAGCGTATTAGGTTCAAAAATAAAACCAGTGCCTATAGCTTTTAGATATGCTTCTTTCCTCGTCCAAATTTGATAAAAGAGCTTTTTCCACATTTCATTTGGGTATGCTTGCAAAAAAAGCATTTCGTCACTACTAAGTACTTGTTTTAATATATCAAGATTAATCTCTTTCATAAACTCTACATCTATCCCAACTACTTGATTAGCTATAGCGCAAGCAACAATCCCTTCTGAATGTGTTAAATTAAAATCTAAGTTGGTAGTTTCTTCTCTTACTTTTTTTAAATACAGTTTTCCATATTGTTTTTTTTGAAATCTTACATCTGACAAATCCAGGGTTAAATGTTTACTAATAACATGTTTTAACAATAGACGGCCAACAAGAAATTCCTTTTTTTTGAAATCTACTTTGTAACGTTTATAGGTTGTCTGTTCTTCTAAATCTAATAATTTTACCCAAGAGCTAATGTCCTCTAGCTTTAGACTTTTGGGTATTGAGAGCCAATATACTTTAATCATGCCCATACTGTATCACCAAAATTAAATGTTACTTACATTAGACACTTTTTTAGAATACTTGCTACCTCAGTGGTATTAGTAAGAGGAAACATATGCCCACTGTTAAAAGTATGGAAAGTTGAATTTTCGAAATACTTTCCCCATTCCTTCATTATCTCCGGTGTAGCAAATGGATCTTTCTCTCCACTAAAGATATGGGTAGGTGTTTCAATAATTCTAGAGCAATCATATACATGACTTTCCACCGCAAAAAAATCATTACGAAAAACTGGTAAGAAATATTCTAATAATTCTTTTTCTTGTAGTATCTCTTGACTAAAGCCACCAAGTGATACGATGAACTCTAGCAATTCGTCATCATTTAAGTGAGAAATCTTTCTTTTTTTATAATGTGGGGGTACTAGACCTGAAATAAATATGACTTCAGGATAGACTCCTCTCTTCTCTAACCTTTGGGTTAGCTCGTAAACTATAATTCCCCCCATACTGTGACCGAATAAGGCAAAGGATCGGTTGCTGAAGCGCTCTAATAAAATCTCTTCGTATAGCTCAACTTGCTTAATAATATTATTAAGCAATGGAGAAAAATTAGTTCCATGTCCAGGAGGCTCAACGGCAAAAATTTCCCAATTAGATTCAATGGCTTGGGAAAGTGGACGATAAGAAGCAGAATATCCTCCAGCAAACGGAAAGCAAATTAGTGCTCTAGTTTCTTGAGTAGTTTTAAGCGTTTTTAAGGTGCCAATCATTTTATGAAAATTTCTCCTTTATATCCCAAATTTATTCAATTGGTCAAATTATATACGTTTAAACATTTTAATTGAATTCAAAGTATTATCGTTTAAGGCAAAAGAGTTAAACTATCTTCCTCAAGTATAGTTCCTACCCCATTAGTAATAGCACCTTTATAATAAAAAGCTGCTATTGCTATATCAAAAATAGCCATTCCCATTGGGTTAAACATAATAGATTCTTTTAAAGGTAACCTCTCCATCTGATTGTTACAAACTACATCTACAATAGAATAAGTATGCTCCTTTTGTAATCCTCTTGTTTTATACATCAATTCTATATCCGTATTTTCTCGACATACTTCTTCCCATTCATCTACTATTATGGAATTTGTGTAATTTAGTATACTAGGTTGAAAGTCACGTAGAGAAACATTCAGTAAAAGAGAGTTTCTCTTTGGTTCTTTGTCAATATATCTACTTGAGGATACTGTACAAGTAATAAAGATATCGGCATTAGAATAAGCTTCCTCCCATGATTCAGCAATAATTACGCGATCTTTAAATTCGCATGGAATTAATTCAGGTTTTATTCCCTCAATATCATATAGAATAATTTCGGAAATCCTATCCCCTAAAAGTGAATTGATCATGTTTAAGTGTAGTTGACCTATCGGGCCAAAACCTATGATTCCTACAGTAATATCTTGAAGAAGTCGTGATTTGTCGAAATGTTTTATCATTAGCCCCGATACAGAAGCTGTTCTTACACCACTTATCAAAGCGGTGTTAAAGAATGCCAAAGGCTTTCCAGTTTCGGAGTGGTTTAAAATTGTAACAGAATGAGCACGCTTCATACCTTGATGTATATTATTCGGAAAACTTGAGATCCATTTAATACCAGCAAAATTTGTATTACCACCAATATAGGCTGGCATAGCTATAATTCTATTATTGAGATCATTGTAACGTAAATAGGGTTTAATGGGTTGATCGAAATCTCCTAATTGCAAAGCATGCACTGCTTGCTCAATTACTTCTATTGTTCTGTTCCAGTCAATGCCCAAAGTTTCAATGTCTTGCGTATTTAAGTACAACACTTTTATCCACATCCTTATATATAGTTGCTCTTATAGCTTTACCATGAAAGACTCTACTATAAATGTTGAAGTTGTAGTTTTAACCAATTGACCCACTCCTGGTTATAAACTGTATCTGTATATGGCATACCGCTATCTGGACAAAGAAAGACTACATTTGGTTTTGTTGAAAGATGAACCTTTTGGAAATATTCTTGAACTGCAAAATATACACTTCCCGATGAGGCTCCTGCAAATATAGAGTGTTTGTTTAATAATTCGTGGCAACCTTCAATTGCTCTAACTTCTTCTACATGAATAACTTCATCAATTAATGCATGTTTAAGTATGGAAGGTTTTATACTTGAACCAATACCCGGTAAGTATCTTTTCCTCGGAACATTCTGAAATATCAAGGACCCTTCACTATCAACAGCTATTACTTTAATTTGAGGAAAAGTCTTTTTTAAGCGTTGAGAAATACCAGATATTGTCCCACCAGTACCTACACCAATAAAGGCATAGTCAAGTCTATTAAAATAATCAGCTAACTCCTTACCTGTACCTTCGAAGTGAGCCAAAAAGTTATCATCATTTGCATATTGGTTAGTCCAATATGCAGTGGAGATTTCCTTACATAACTCATTGACTTTTTCAAGTCTAGAAATCAAAAACCCCCCAGTCTCATCTCGATTTGTAATCTTTACTACTTGATGTGAAAGTATTCTTAAAATATTTTCATATGCTGGATTTATATTAGAATCAATCACCGGGATAAACTTTATCCCTATTTTTTTACATAATATAGCTAGGGATACAGCTAGGTTACCAGAGGATGATTCAATTACAGTTGATTGCTCAGTAATATCTCCCCTTTCAATAGCAGATTTCAGTATATTATAGGCTGTTCGCGCTTTGATATTATTCATTAAATTATGGTACTCTAACTTAGCAAATAAATTAATGTAATCATTTTCAAGTTTTACAATAGGGGTGTTCCCAATATAAGGTTCTAATTCTTTTAATTTTTTTAGCATGTCTCAAGACACCTTTCTTTATGATTGTAAACGATTAAAATACAAATTTATCAAGAACAGCAAACGACCCTTGAATAATAATGAAGATGGGTAGTTAACTTTTGAAGATATAATGGAAAAATAAAAACCATACAATAAAGCTCTCATAGCTAAGTTGTTTGTAGATTTACAAGACCTCTGGTTACGGTATTAATCTCTTTATAGAATGTGTTTTTAAGTCTGTTTATACTAGTATCATCAAAATAATTGCCAGCATAATTGAAGTAAAGAGATAACTGACCATCTTTAATATAGCTTAATATAATAAGCTTATATGGTACTTCTCTGGTTATCGGTTGTTCTAGAAAAGTTGTTTTGACTGGATGCCAATCTGTCCATTCATTTATATCATTGTCTAATACACCATGATAATTTAATAGTATCTCTGGCGTTTGATAGTTGTTAAACGCTTCACGGGTATCTTGATTTTCATCTAAATACCGAAGTATATTAAATGAATTACCTCTATGAGGCATACTATTAAGCTGATTTTTTATTAAATTATTAGTTGTAACAAAAGATTCTGTTTCTGTAACTTTCGAAACAAAAGGGAAATTATTCACAAAATACCCGACTGTTCGACTTAAATCTAACTCAGAATCCAATATATCTCGTCCATGACCATTGACGCTGAAGATTACCTTCTCTTTCTTTAGCCACTTAGCTAAAGAACGTGAAACTAGCGTAAATAGGATCTCCTTTAAATTTGTTTTATAGAATGTAGTTAAAGATGTACGCAAACTTTGTGTAACTTCTCTACTTAAAGTAAGACTAACTGTTTTAATGTCTTTATAAGTGTTACTAAATGATGATTTATCAACATTTATTCTATATCCACTAATTTCATTTAAAGTATTAACCCAATATCCCTGAGCACTCGATACCTTTTCTGATTTGATAAAATTTTGGCAATTTTCTACCCATTCTTTGTATGTTGTTCCTTTATCAAAAGTAGGCTCTAACCCTTTTTCTAAAAGTTCGTATGTTTCAATTAAGTCTTGCTGTAAAATGCGGTTACTAATGTTATCAGAATAAAGATGAGATACAATCCATAGCACCCTATAGGTGTTATGTTCCCATCTAATTAATGCAGCTCTGTTCATTAACCCATTAGTAAACTTAGTCTTTTCTGCTAAACTTAGCTGTATATCCTTAAAAGCAGTTTCCTTTTCTTCCTCATTTTTGTATGCTGTCAAATCGTATTGCTCAAAATTCACCTTTATGTTTTCAGACGGTTTAATTACTTGTATGAATTTCTCGTCTTTATACGGGTAGGTAGCACGTAACATGTCATGATGTTTATGGAGTATCTCTATAGTTTTTTTAAGTAAATTAGGATTGATTTGCTTACTGGTTTGTAGACAAATAGGTAAGAAAAAGAATTCCGGATCATATTCTGACATTCCAAACGCCATTTTCTGGATGTGGGAAATTGGAACTTCACCAGTCATGGAAATATTGGTATTAGCGATTGAATTACTTTGTGTTGAATCTTTTTCACTTTGCTTTAATAACTTATTAATATGTGCAGTTAAATCTTTAAAACTCGTATTTTTGAATAAGTCCTTTAGGTGAATAGTTACTTTAAATATTTTCCTAATACGTGATTGAACTTGAATAAGATGTAATGATTCTCCACCAAGTTGTAAGAAGTCGTTATCAAAAGAGACGTCTTCGACTCCAAGTACTTCCCTCCAAATAATCTTTAACCACTCTTCGGGTGTTTTACTATCTACACTAACTGTTGTAATCCTATTAGAATTTTTCTTATCATTGTTATCTGTTTGTTTATTTGTTGATACCCCTTCTCTGCTAAACATGGAAGATTGATCAAAATTACTCCAACAAGAGACTAAATCAAAAGAATAGGTTGGAGCATGTACACGTTTACGTGCAAATTGCTTATCGAATTCTCGCCAGTTTACAATTACACCAGTACTCCATATTTTCCCCAAGCTTTCCTGAACAGTTTTCCATGCTGGCTCTTTACGATTCATTGAAGATAATATAATTTGGCTGTCATCCGTAACCATTGATTCTACAAAAGTTTTTAATACTGGATGAGGGCCAATTTCTAAAAAGATATCAATTTCTTTTGAGATTAGAGTTTCAACTCCGGAAGCGAAATGAACAGTCTCCTTTAAATGTTTACACCAATAGTCTGCGTCAAGCACTTGATTCATAATAATGTTTCCTGTAAGGTTCGATACTAAAGGTATTTGCAAAGGTGTAAAAGTTATATTATCATTCATATATTTATGGTAGGTATCTAAGATTGGTTCCATTAGTACAGAATGTGATGCTGAAGATATTGGCAGTAGTTTATTTATTATCCCATCATTCTCCAATTGTTGCATTAACTCTTCAATTAATGGTCTCTTACCACCGATTACAAATTGTTGCGGACCATTAATTGTTGCGATAGTAAGTTCACTATTATATTGAAGCAAATAGCTATTTATAATCTCTAATGGACTATTTACAGATAGTAATGCACCACTCTCAGTCTTTTCTTCCATTAAATAACCTCGTTTAACTAACATTAGGAGTGCGTCTTTAAGAGATAGGCCACCTGCTATACAAGCTGCCGTGTATTCGCCAAGACTATGACCAATAACATAATCGGGTCTAACTCCCCAAGATAGCCAACTTTTTGCTAAAGCATATTCGACTATAAACATAGCTAATGAGCTGATGTTAATATGGTCTAAGCTTGAGTTGTAATCAGAATTGAACATGTACTCTGAGAAATGGATCGGATAGTAAGGTTTCAAAATATCAAAACATTCTTCAAATATCTCTCTTATTAAAGGAGAGCTTTTATAGAGTTCATATCCCATCCCACTATAGTGTGAACCTTGCCCACTGAAAAGAAATACTATTTTGTGTTTCTTATTCATTTTTTGCCCATAGTTAGCGGAATACTGGAAATCTAATGTTGAGCTACTACCTAATTGATGACAAATTTCTTTTAATTTCTCCTTATTTTCAGCAACAATTGTGAGACAATGATCAAAAGTTACTCGACCAACGTGAAGTGTAAAAGCTAGATCCCCCAAATTTTGTTTTGGCTCTAAATCTAAATGCCTACCAAGGTTAATTACAGCATTTTTTAGTGCTTTTTGACTTTTAGCAGATAAATTAAACAGATGATGTGAACGTTCTTCGATCCCAATAGAATTTTTTTGATTCATAAAATCATCCTTAAATGTTTTTTTGTAAACTTTACCATGCCAAAAGATTTTACTTTTGGCATGGTAATCTCTTAAATAAATTTAGGAATCAGGTTAATGGAGGTTCTTCTAAAATAACGTGCGCATTTGTACCTCCAATTCCTAAGGAACTAACTCCAGCCCGACGTGGGATACCGTTCTTACTATCCCAAACTTTTAATTCTGTATTTACATAAAACGGACTATCTTTAAGGCCACAGTCAGGGTTTGGCTTTTCGAAGTTAATACTTGGAACTAGCTTGTCATATTTCAAGCAAAGGGCCGTCTTTATTAAACCCGCAATCCCCGCAGCTGAATCGGTGTGACCAATATTTCCTTTAACAGAACCAAGAGCGCAGGATGCTTTTTCGTGTACATTAGAAAAAGCTTCTTTTAAAGCTGAAACTTCAATAGGGTCACCAAGATATGTTCCCGTTCCATGTGCTTCTATATAGCTAATTGAAGAGGGATCAACATTCGATGCTGCTTGTGCCTTTCGAATTACATCAGCAACTCCTTGAGGGCTTGGAGCTGTATACCCTATCTTTTCATTCCCATCGTTATTGATTGCTGAGCCTCTAATTATTGCATAGATTGGATCATTATCTCTTTGAGCATCAGAAAGACGTTTTAATAAAATTACGCCAACTCCATTTCCACCAACTGTTCCGTTTGCGGATTCATCAAAAGGTCTACACTTACCATCAGGTGAAAGAATAAATCCTGGCTCATAAACATATCCTTCTTTTTCTGGTACCTGTACACAAGCTCCACCAGCAAGTGCATAATCAGATTGTCCGCTTAAGAGGCTTTGACATGCCATATGAACTGCTACTAATGAAGTAGAACAAGCTGTATCAACTACAACACTCTCTCCTTTTAGGTTTAGCTTGTATGAAGTACGTGTTGCAACGAATTTTTTTAGTGTTGAAATATCAGATTGAAATTCATTAGATGCCTCTTCGTCACTATTTCTCGAACCCCGTGGCGAATATTTAGTCTCTGAAATTCCTGCATAAACAGAAGTCCCAGCGCCAATTTCTTCTAAATTGTATCCAGCATTTTCGATTGCTTCCCAAGCACAAAGTAAGAAGAAGCGCTGTTGTGGATCTAGATCACTGGCTTCTTTATGCGACATTTGGAAGAAATCAGGATCAAACATATCTATTTCTTCTAAATATCCACCCCTAAGTACTAAACGTTCTAAAATATCTGAATCAAGAGACTCTAATGAGTATGGAAGCTCTTCTAAAGGAATATCCTTAACTAGCTCATTGCCTTTAGTTAAATTTGACCAAAATTCATAAGTGTTTTTAGACTCTGGGAAGCGCAATCCAATACCAATAATTGCAATTGACTCAGTTTTAGAAGTTGGTATTTGTTCTTTTTGGCTAGATAGAGCAATATTTGTATTAGTAATTTGTCCAATAGCTTGAGCTATAGATGAAATAGTTGTGTATTTAAAAAGATCAGTTACTAAGACATTAACTTCCATCTTCTTTTTAATAGATTCTTTCATTTTCATTAATAATAAAGAATTGCCACCTAAATCAAAGAAGTTGTCATTTATATTAATCCCTTCAGGGTCTATTCCTAGGACCTCAGCCCAAATATTAAGTAATATCTCCTCTAATTGATTTAAAGTAGAATTGCCACCATTATTATTTAATTGAATAGGAGCTTTTCTTTCAAATTCCTGTTTAATAAGCTTATGGCGATCAATTTTTCCGCTTGGTAAAAATGGCATTTTATTTAATGGTATAAAATCAGATGGTATTAAATAAGCCGGTACCTTTCTTTTTATAAATTGACGCATTTCCTTTCCATCTATATAATTGCCGGTGCTTGTGTAATAGGCTACTAACTTGTTATTACCTATAGAGTCTTGTGTAACAACAACAGCTACCATATGAATATCTTGATGTTCCAGAAGGTGCGACTCAATTTCACCAATCTCAATTCGATATCCTCGTACCTTGATTTGGCCATCTTTTCTTCCTACATATTCAATGGTCCCCGCAGATGTTAAACGGACAATGTCACCCGTTTTATACAGTTGCTTTTCTGGATAATACGGATGCTGAATAAACGCTTCCTTTGTTTTTTCTGGCTTGTTTAGATAGCCCCTTCCCAGGTTTGCTTCACTTTCGATATATAATTCCCCCGGTGTATTTATTGGACAAGGATTCATATACTGATTTAAAACATGAAGTTTTACGTTGCTTATCGCTTTTCCAATTGGAATGTTAGATTGGCTATCCCCAAGTTCATTTACTAACTGTGTAGCTACAAAGACAGTGGCTTCAGTCGGCCCGTACACATTAACGATTTCGATATGCCCTCCCCGACGCCACCATTCGCGTACAAACTCTGATTTTAACGCCTCTCCTCCGACCACAATTCGCTTCATAGTTGACAATTTGCCTAAGTCACTCTCTGGCAGTAATTTCGCAAATTGATGGAAGAGTGCCGTCGGCATCAAAGTCATGGTAGCTTTCAATTGCTGGACAACATCCGCAAATTTATCAATGGATTGCCTTTCTTCATCAGACAAGATATGCAGACGTGATCCGCATAAGATAGTCTGCCAGATTTCCCATACGGAAACATCAAAACTGTGGGAAGAAAACTGTAAGACTATTTCTTGGTCCACAAAATCGTTATATCTGCATTTCCAATCTTCTACCAGATTTACGACACCCATGTGCCTTAACATTGCACCTTTTGGCTGGCCTGTGGAACCCGACGTATAGATTACATAGGCTAAATCATCCGAAGTATTGTAAATCGGAAGATTATCAATACTTGTTTTATCCGGAATATCTCCCAATGTGACGGTCTCAAGATTGTGAACTAATTTGCTCTTTAAATGTTTTTGAGTAAGTAGTAATCTTATGCCACTGTCCTTCAACATATATTCGATACGTTCTTCCGGATAAACAGGATCAATAGGCACATATGCCCCACCCGCTTTCAGTATTCCAAGCATGGTAAGAATAACTTCTGCCCCTCGATCCATCATAATACCCACAGGCTGGTTAGGTCCCACACCCTTTTCCCGTAAGAAATGGGCAAGCTGGTTGCTTCGTTCGTTAAGCTCTCTATACGTAAAGCTGTTCTGCGCATCAGATAACGCTGTCCGATTGGCACAGCTTTCGGCTTGTTTGTAAAACAGTTCCGGAATGGTTTTTTCTAAATCAAATGGAATAGTTGTATCATTTAACTGCCTATGCAACAGTTGGTCTACCTCTGGTAGTAAATCAAGATTCCTAATCGGCTCATCAAATTGGTTCACCAAGGCCATCAATATCTTCTGATACATTTCGTCGAATCGTTCAATGGTCTTCTCTAAAAACAAGTCCGTACTGTATTCATAAGAAAGCTTAATTCCTTCTGGAGTATTCGTTGCGAATAGGCTAAGATCCATTTTTGAAGTAGTATGGGACACTTCTTCATCCACGGCTTCGAAATTTAACCCCGACTGTTTATCCTCTCTTCCATTTTTATCGTGGTAGGAGAATATAGTTGCAAACAACGGGGATCGACTAGAATCTCGCTGAGGGTTTACCTTCTCCACCAATAAGTCAAATGGGTAATCTTGATGTTCATACGCGCTTAATATTTCCTGTTTTACCTCCTGCAGAAGATCCCTAAGTGTGTTCACCTTATCAAATCGAACTCGAATCGGGAGTGTATTTACAAAAAATCCAATCATATCCTCTAGTGTCTCTACAGATCGACCTGTAACCGGTGATCCCACAATAATATCCTGATCTTCCGTCAATACATGCAGTAACATATTATAAGCAGCAAACAGGAGCATATATAGTGAACCATCTTCTTTGTTCGCCAGAGCCCGAAGCTGTTTAGTCAAATCTTTGGAGACTTTGGAACGTATTACTGATCCGCTAAGACTCATTTCTTCAGGACGTACTTTGTCAGTTGGAAGTTCTAAAACTGGCAAAGGCTTTTTCAGCTTATCCAGCCAATAGTCTTCTTGTTTCCCCCACATTCCTTTTTTGATCTCTTGATTCTGCCAATCTGCGTAATCGACATACCGAATAGGGAGAGGGGTTAGGCTTGGCTCTTCATTTCTTATTAGCGCCTCATAGATTACTGACAGATCACGGAAGAAAATATTATAACTCCATGCGTCTGTAATAATATGATGCATATTAAGGTAAAGTTTGTAATCCTCTTTACTACATTTATAAAGAATTGCACGAAGTAAAGGAGCTTTTGCTAAATCAAATGGTTCTGCGTTAACATCTCGAGTTTTTAAATTTATATATTCTTTCTGATCATTAGAAGCCATTCCACCTAAATCACGATATTCTAATAAAAAATCTATCCTTGACTTAATTGATTGGTATGGCTGTCCATCCACATCAGTAAAAGAAGTTCGTAAAGAATCATGACGATTTATAACTTTTTTAAAAGCTTGCTCAAATTTTGGTACATCAAGAGTTCCTTTATATGTGTACATGGCAGCTACGTCATAGCTTCTGTTATCCGCAATCAATTTATAAAGAAACCATAAACGTTTTTGTGAGTGCGATAGCTCATATCTATCTTGTTCTAATAACCTGTTGATTTTCCTCTCACCATATCCATATATAGATAACTTACTGAGTAATTGTTCTATACGTTCGGACATTCCCTTTAAAGTAGGATATTGGTATACGTCTTTCATACTAAATGTTATTTTAAATTTGTTATTTACACGATTAAGTAGCTGAATTCCTAATAAAGAGTGCCCTCCTAAATCAAAGAAGGAATCGGAAAGTTCAATTGTGTTGTATTGGAGAATATCCTCCCAAATTTTCACTAATATAGATTGAGTAGAAGTTAAAGGTTTTATAGCTTCCTGATTTATCTTCTTATTTTGGGATTCATACTTCTCCAACATCTTCCGGTCCACTTTTCCACTTCGTAAAAGTGGCATTTTTTCTAATTTTATAAATCTCGCAGGTAACATATAAGTAGGTAACTTGTCTACAACGTAAGAACGGATATCTTTTTCACTAAAGTCTTCTCCTGTTGTTGTATAGTAAGCAATTAATGTTACAATTTCGTTTTCTTTTTTAGGTATCACAGCTACCATATGAATATCTTGATGTTCCAGAAGGTGCGACTCAATTTCACCAATCTCAATTCGATATCCTCGTACCTTGATTTGGCCATCTTTTCTTCCTACATATTCAATGGTCCCCGCAGGTGTTAAACGGACAATGTCACCTGTTTTATACAGTTGTTTTTCTGGATAATACGGATGCTGAATAAACGCTTCCTTTGTTTTCTCTGGTTTGTTTAGATAGCCCCTTCCCAGGTTTGCTTCACTTTCGATATATAATTCCCCCGGTGTATTTATTGGACAAGGGTTCATATACTGATTTAAAACATGAAGTTTTACATTGCTTATCGCTTTTCCAATTGGAATGTTAGATTGGCTATCCCCAAGTTCATTTACTAACTGTGCAGCTACAAAGACGGTGGCTTCAGTCGGCCCGTACAAATTAACGATTTCGATATGCCCTCCCCGACGCCACCATTCGCGTACAAACTCTGATTTTAACGCCTCTCCTCCGACCACAATTCGCTTCATAGTTGACAATTTGCCTAAGTCACTCTCTGGCAGTAATTTCGCAAATTGATGGAAGAGTGCCGTCGGCATAAAAGTCATGGAAGCTTTCATTTGCTGAACAACATCCGCAAATTTATCAATGGATTGCCTCTCTTCATCAGACAAGATATGCAGACGTGAACCGCATAAGATAGTCTGCCAGATTTCCCATACGGAACCATCAAAACTGTGGGAAGCAAACTGTAAAACTATTTCTTGGTCTACAAAATCGTTATATCTGTATTTCCAATCTTCTATCAGATTCACGACACCCATGTGCCTTAACATTGTACCTTTTGGTTGGCCTGTGGAACCCGACGTATAGATTACATATGCCAAATCATTCGAAGTGTTGTAAATGGGAAGATTATCAATGCTTGTTTTATCCGGAATATCCCCCAAAGTGACGGTCTCAAGATGATGAACTAATTTGCTCTTTAAATGTTTTTGAGTAAGCAGTAACCTTATGCCACTGTCCTTCAACATATATTGGATACGTTCTTCCGGATAACCAGGATCAATAGGCATATAAGCCCCACCTGCTTTCAGTATTCCAAGCATGGCAAGAATAACTTCTGCCCCTCGATCCATCATAATACCCACAGGTTGGTTAGGTCCCACACCCTTTTCCCGTAAGAAATGGGCAAGTTGATTACTTCGTTCGTTAAGCTCTCTATACGTAAAACTGTTCTGGGCATCAGATAACGCTGTCCGATTTGCATAGCTATCGGCTTGTTTGTAAAACAGGTCCGGAATGGTTTTTTCCAAATCAAATGGAATAGTTGTATCATTTAACTGCCTATGCAACAGTTGGTCTACCTCTGGTAGTAAATCAAGATTTCTAATCGGCTCATCGAATTGGTTCACCAAGGCCACCAATATCTTCTGATACATTTCGTCGAATCGTTCGATGGTCTTCTTTAAAAACAGGTCCGTACTATACTCATAAGAAAGCTTAATTCCTTCTGGAGTATTTGTTGCAAACAGGGTAAGATCCATTTTTGAAGTAGTATGAGAAACTTCTTCATCCACGGCTTCGAAATTTAACCCCGACTGTTTATCTTCTCTTCCATTTTTATCGTGGTAGGAGAATATAGTGACACACAACGGAAATCGACTAGAATCTCGCTGAGGGTTTACCTTCTCCACCAATAAGTCAAATGGGTAATCTTGATGTTCATACGCGCTTAATATTTCCTGTTTTACCTCCTGCAGAAGATCCCTAAGTGTGTTCACCTTATCAAATCGAACTCGAATCGGGAGTGTATTTACAAAAAATCCAATCATATCCTCTAGTGTCTCTACAGATCGACCGGTAACCGGTGTTCCCACAATAATATCCTGATCTTCCGTCAAAACATGCAGTAACATATTATAAGCAGCAAACAGGAGCATATATAGTGAGCCATCTTCTTTGTTCGCCAGAGTCCGAAGCTGTTTAGTCAAATCTTTGGAGACTTCGGAACGTATCACAGATCCGCTAAGACTCATTTCTTCAGGACGCACTTTGTCAGTCGATAGGTCTAAAACTGGCAAAGGCTTTTTCAGCTTATCCAGCCAATAGTCTTCTTGTTTTTTCCACGTCCCTTTTTTGATCTCTTGATTCTGCCAATCTGCGTAATCGACATAGCGGATAGGAAGAGTAGTTAGGCTTGGCTCTTCCTCCTTTAATAGTGCCTCGTAGATTACTGACAGATCACGGAAGAAAATATTATAACTCCATGCGTCTGTAATAATATGATGCATGTTAACATAAAATCTATATTCTTTCTCAGCACATTTAAATAAAATCGCTCTTATAGGAAGTTCTTTAGACAAGTCAAAAGCAACTTTATTATTGTTATCTATTAAACTACTAATTTTCCTGTTTTGAACCTCAAAGTTATCTAAAGTTAAATCGATATAATTAAATTGGAAAGGACTATTTTCTTTAATAATTTGTCGTGGTATACCTTCTTCTTCAACAAAAATAGTTCTTAATGTTTCATGACGTGCTACTAATTTATCTAACGATCTTCTAAACGTATGAATGTTTAGATAACCATTAATTCCCTTTATCATTGGAACATTATAAAATTCATTTAACGGATTGAGAGTATATAAAAACCATAACCTTTTTTGAGAATGGGACAACTCATAGTTCTTTTTAGTCGGTAACTTCTTAATCTTTGATTCTTCATTATTGATATTCGCCTCGTTATAAAACTGTTCAATATGTAAAGCTAATTGATCTAAAGTACCGTTTGTAAATATATCCTTAAGATCAATTTTTACATTAAATACTTGTTTTATACGATTTATAACCTTAACTGCTACTAACGAATGACCACCAATTTCAAAGAAGTTATCTTTAAGACCGACTTTTTCTTTATTAAGTACAAGTGACCAAATTTGGCTTAATTTAATCTGTGTAGGCGTAACTGGCTCTAAATATCCCTTTCCTTCATCTGTAACAATATTGACAATTGATGCTTTTAATTTCTTCCGATTAACTTTCCCATTAGATGTTAGCGGAATCTTCTCGACCATAAATACATGGTTAGGAATCATATACAGAGGAAGTTTATCTTTTAAAAACTTCTGTATTTCTTCTAAAGAAATTACAATCTTGTCATTAGGGGCTAAAAAAGCAATTAAGCGTTTATCTCCTGTTGCTACTTCATGAGCAATTACAATTGACTCTTTAATAGAAGAATGTTCATTTAGAGCTTTCTCAATTTCTGCAAGCTCTATACGTACACCCCTTATCTTGACTTGATCATCTTTTCTTCCTATAAAGACTACATTTCCATCAGGTTGATAATAGCCTCTATCACCTGTTTTATACATAAAAGCATCTTTTTCATCAAATAAATCAGGGATGAATGCTTCCTTTGTTCGTTCAGCATCATTTAAGTATCCCTTAGCAAGCCCCACCCCAGATAGATAAATCTCTCCAATGACTCCGACAGGAACAGGTTGCAATTCCTCATCTAAAACATATAATTTTGTATTATGAATTGGTTTACCAATAGGGAGGTTATCCCTACCAATATCCTCCTTAGAACATTTATAAACAGTTGCATCAATAGAGACTTCCGTTGGTCCCCATTGATTGTATAAATTAACATGTGGTAATTTCTCAAAGTGTAGTTGAATAAGTTCCGATTTCAGAGCTTCCCCACTAGATATCACTGTCCTTAAACGTAGTAATTCCTCATAGTTTTGATCCTTAATACTATCTAGGAAAAACTTTAATACACTTGGTACAAATTGTATAAATGAAACATTATATCGAATTGCAGCCTCTAGTATTGCTTCAGCATCACTGTGAAGTCCCGGCTCCAAGACTGCGATCCGCGCACCAATCATTAAAGGCCAGAAAAACTCAATAGCAGAATCATCGAAAGTTAATATAGTTTTTTGTAAAACTGTATCTGATGGACTTAATCTATGATAGTCTTGCATCCAACAAATCCTATTTACCCAACCTTTGTGTAAATTAGCCACCCCTTTAGGTTCTCCAGTAGATCCAGATGTATAGTAGATGGATACTAAATTGTCTGATTTCACGTTTATCTCAGGATTGTTAGTGGAGAAATTCTCCAATTCACCCCAACTAGTTTCAACTGATATATAAGGGATTTTTATATTTGATAGATTTCCGCTTAAATTTTCTTGAGTTAAACATACGACTGCTCGAGAGTTCTCTATAAGCTTTAAAATCCTTTTTTTAGGTGCCTCCGTATCTATTGGTAAATAGGCTCCACCAGCTTTTAAAACTCCTAAAAGGGAGATGACCATTTCCAATGATCTATCCATGTATACGACTACAGGTTTATCAGGCCCCACCCCCTTTAAACGCAAGTAATGGGCCACCTGGTTAGCTTTTTGATTAAGTTCATGATAGGTGAGGCGTTTATCTTTATAAATAACAGCTTCATTATTTGGTGAATGTGCTACCTGTTCTTCTATTAGCACATGAAGAGGTTTTTCCTCTGGATAATCAAAAGTTGTTTCGTTCCAATCTCTTAAAAGCTGTTTTCTCTCCATCTCTGTTATTAAAGGATATTCAGTTAACCTTTTATTTGGATTATTCCCGATAGCCTCTAACAATACTTTAAAATTGTTTGCCATACTTTTTATAGTTTCTAAACTATAGAGGTCTTTATTATATCTAAAAGAAATATCTAAATTTTCATCTTCCTCAATAATTGAGATTGTCATATCATATTCAGATTTTCCAAAATCCACCTTCAATTCATTTATTGTTAAATCTGAAATTTCGAACTTGAGCGGAACTTCCGTTTGAAATTCAATTTGAAATAATGGAGTATAACTTAAATCTCTTTTTGGTTGTACACGCTTCACCACTTTTTCAAAAGGCGCCTCAATATTTGAGAATGCTTCAAACATATTTTCCTTTACTAAATCAAGAAGCTCTTGATATGACATATTCTTTGAAAAATTAGTACGTAAGACAACGGAGTTAATGAAAAAACCAATTAGGTCATCTGTCTGGCTGTTACGATTTGAAATAGGACACCCTAATGTGATATCCTCTCTAGATGTATATCTAAAAAGAAGTGTCTTAAAGGCAGCCAACATTATAATAAATAAACTTGTTTGTTTTTTAATACTTAAATCCTTAAGCGACCTATATATAGTGTTAGGTATATTAATATTCAATAAAGCTCCATTTGAAGTTCGGATCATAGGTCGTTTATAATCAGTTGGGAGTTCTAATAAAGGCTCAACGTTTTCTAATTTCTTCTCCCAATAGGTCAATTGTCTTTCTAAAGATGCCTTATCAAACTCATTATGCTGCCAATAAGAGAAATCCCCGTATTGAATTCCAAGAGGCTTAAGAGGCGAAGGTTTATTATTTAGAATTTCAGTATATAAAGCACTAATTTCCTTTACTAATAATCCAGCAGATGTTCCATCAAAAATAATATGATGTACGATGAATTGTAGCCAATGCTCATAATCATTGATCTTTAGTAGGTTAACTCGAAATAGCATACCCTTTTCTATATCAAAAGGTTTATCTGCTTCCTCCTTTAAAATATTTTGCGCATAAGCAATTTTCTTTTCTTCTTCATTAATATGGCTTACATCAAGATGATTCACTTTTATCAATAGATTAGGAGAAATTACTTGCACAGCTTCTTGTTCTTCTCCCTTAGAAAAAGAGGTACGAAGAATTTCATGGCGGTCTATAACTTCTTGTATCGATGATTCCAACACTTTAATATTAAGCTGGCCTTCAACTTTAAAAACCCTTGAAACATTGTAAGTTGAATCACCCGGATTCATTTGATTAGCAAACCACACCCCATGTTGTGCATAAGAAAGTGGAGCATCAACACTATCAGGCCTTCTACCAATTTTATTTCTTCTTTGTGCTCCCAATCTTTTTAATCTTTTTTCAATAAGTCTATTTTTATTTATATTTTCATCTTCCTTTTTCAACTAGTTTTCCCCCTTTGTTCTGTTATTATCCGTTAATATATCTCCAAGTTATCTACATGTTTTTCTTCATCTTCTAGCAATAAATTTTCAACTACTTTCGAAAGGCTTTCAATTGTTGGTGTCTCGAAAATAGAACGAATAGGTAAATTTATATTTAATAACTCATTTATATCGGAAACAATGCGCATAGCAAGTAATGAATGCCCCCCTAAACTAAAGAAATTATCTTTTTTACTGAAATGGTCAAACTCTAGGACGTTAGACCATACATCAGCAACTAATATTTCTACTTCTGTTTTTGGAGTCTCCTCTATTTGTTCATTAGCTACTATTTGGGGTTTAGGTAAAGATTTTTTATCTACCTTTCCATTAGTG
This sequence comes from Viridibacillus sp. d25.2, assembly GCF_055456015.2. NCBI lineage: Bacteria > Bacillati > Bacillota > Bacilli > Caryophanales > Caryophanaceae > Viridibacillus > Viridibacillus sp. d25.2. Next base: position 2,909,894 of record NZ_CM196652.1, read on the forward strand.
GTGATAGGTAATTCTTTCATCTGAATCATATGAGCCGGAACCATATAACTAGGCAAGATACTACTAAGCCAATCATAAATTGCCTTTGTTTCAACTTTTAAACCTTTTTCTAAAACTATATATGAAACTATTTTTTTGTTTTTCGAATTATCATCATCTAGTATTACTACCGATTTATTGATTCCTGGATGTTGATTCAGTACCGCTTCAATCTCACCAAGCTCTATCCTATACCCTCTAACTTTTACCTGTGTATCCATTCTCCCTAAATACTCCAAATTCCCATCAAGTAAGAACCTTCCTAAATCACCTGTTTTAAATAGTCGTTCCCCTGGTAGAAAAGGATCATCTATAAATTTTTCTTGTGTGAGCTCTGGGCGGTTAAGATAGCCCTTCGCAACTCCGTCTCCCCCAATATAGATCTCACCCGTTATTCCAGAAGGAACTAATCTTAATAATTTATCTAAAACATATATATTAGTATTATTTATAGGACGACCAATCGGGAGCGAGTAGGATTCCTTATAGTCGTTAGGAACTTCAAAGATACAACAACCAACAACAGTTTCGGTTGGCCCGTACTCGTTGATTAAGATTGTTTCTGGTGCATGTTCCTGCCATACTTTTATATGTTCGTGGTAAAGAGCTTCTCCCCCGATTACAATTCGCTTCGCTGCCTCTTTTAACTCATTTTTGGATAGCTGCTGGCTAAGCATTTGAAGATGAGCAGGTGTAATTTTTATTAGGCTAAAGTTTTTACTTTTTTTCAATGTTTCGCTTAGTGAATCGAATCCTAGATAATTTGATACAAAACTGACCGTTTTACCAGCTAACAACGGTAAAAACAAACTAGTAATTGTTAAATCGAAACCAATAGGAGAGTGTACAGGAGCACCATTACCTTCCGATGTCTTGTAGGCCTCCAAAGCCCACGTTAAATAATTTACAAGTCCTTTATTTGAAATAACAACTCCTTTAGGTGTACCTGTAGAACCAGAAGTATAAATTACATAAGCATTATCCTCAGTGCCAGCTTTACAAGGGAAATTCCCCAAATTTCTTAAGTCTTGTTTCCACTCGTGCGAGTCAAGATAAATGATTTCAGCTTGATTCTCTTTTATTAAAACTGAGAGGTCACTATGACTTAATATAATCTCTAACTTTGCATCTTTTACAATGAATTTTAGGCGTTCTAAGGGATAGCTAGGGTCAAGAGGGACATATGCTCCTCCTACCTTCAATATTGCTAATATTCCAACAACTAAATCTATTGAATGATTAAAACACACCCCCACCAAGCAATTAGGTCCTATTCCTTTATCCCTTAGATAATACGCTAGTAGGTTGGCTTTTTCATTTAATTCCCTATAGGTTATCTTGTCTTGATCATCAACAACTGCAATAACATTCGGTGTTTTTTGAACCTGTTCTTCAAATAAATTATGAACGGGTAAATTTTTTTTAATAGAGACTTTTTTGCCTCTTGAGTATTTTAATATTCTCTCTTTTTCCATCTCTGACAAAATAGATATATCCTGTACTTGTTGATTAGGATTTTCAACAATACATTTTAATGCTTTCTCGAAATGGCTTAATATTAAATTAGCTGTTTCATCTGAGATTTCATCAGTTTTATACTTTATTTGTAAAGTAATATCCTTGCCTGGCTTTACTATAAATGCAACAGGGTAATTTGTTCTCTCTATTATAAAAGGATTTTGAATCTTAACATTTCCCCATTCATTTTTATTAGTTGTTTCTGGGTAGCTTTCAAATACAAATATACTATTAAACAAAGCTTGATCATTCGGAATATCAGCCCATTCTCTAAGCTTGATTAGTGGAGTATGTTCAAATTCTCTTATCTTAAGAAATTGCTTTTGAACTTCTCTTACCCAATTTGAGAATGTTTCTGTATGTTTAATTTTCACTTTAAAAGGGAGAGTGTTAATAAACATTCCTAAAATCGATTCAGCGCCTTCAAATTCTGCAGGTCTTCCAGAAAAAGTTGTTCCAAAAACGACTTCTTCTTCCAAACTATATCGATGTAAAAGAAGGGCCCAAATACTCTGTAGTAAGCAATTTATTGTGTAATGATTCAATCGTCCAACCTGGCGTATTTTCTCAGATAAATTAAGAGATAACTTTAGTTCTGCTTCATTATATTCGTAGGTATATTTACCCTGATTTGTTTTTTTCGCAAATTTGATAGTTGTAGCCGCCTTAAAATCTTTAAGTTCATCCGCCCAGAAATTACCATCATTTGACACATCTCTCAGTTGAAGCCATTGAATAAAATCCTTGTATTGACTATTACTCCTATATCTAATATGTGTATCATTAATTAAATTCTTATAACCTTGACCTATCTCTTCTAATAATAAAGATAGACTCCATCCATCTAACAAGAGATGATGACGTGTAAATATTAATTGATGATTTTGTTCACCTTTTTTTATTAAAGTAAATCGAAATAAAGGTACTCCTGTAAATCCCTTTTCTCTATCTAACTCTAGATACTTTTGTAGTTTACTCTCATAGTTCTCACTGGAAAGGTTAGACCAATCGTGAAATTCATATGGTATTTTTATATCTGTATAAACTACCTGAACTGGCTTTTCAAGTCCCTTCCAGAAAAAATCAGTTCGTAGTGCTTGATGGCGTTTCACTACTTGTTGAATACTTTCTATTAATAGTGATACTTTTAAATTCCCATTAAGTTCACAGGAGTATTGCACGATATATAACCCTTGTTCCGGTTCATATTCTGAATGGAATAGAATGCCTTGCTGGCAAGGTGATAGTTCATATAAAGTTTCAATGTTATCCATTTTTAGACGCTCCTTTATTTGATAAAATACCCATCAATGTATTCAAATCCTTTTGACTAATTTTAGCCTCTGGAAATTCTTCAGGGTTAGAAAATGTTAACTCTTTATTTTCTTTACAGTAACCTATCATTTTTCTTAAATTATCTATATAATTATCGGCAAGTTTTTGAATGGTGATTTGTTGATTGATGTTACAACAATATTCCCAATTTATCTTTAATCTTTGGTCCGTCACCATAGCAAGAATATCTAAGATATAACTTCTAATCCCCTGTTCATCTATTTCTCTCCCTTTATATCTTTGATTCATCTTAAAGATAGAACTATTAAAAGTTTGATCAAATTGACCTAAATAATTGAATTTAACTTCTGCTGCTGGTAAATCTCTTAGTCTATCACTCTCATCTTGAGAATCATTTAGATATCGAAGCAACCCAAATCCGATTCCTCTGTTAGGAATAGTTTGTAAATTTTCTTTAACAATCTTTACTAAATTCTTTAAGTCTTGATCTTCTCTAACTTTGTTTGCATCTATAAAGACAGGATATATACTAGTGAACCAACCTATAGTTCTTGATAGGTCTACTTTATCAATTAGTTCTTCTCGACCATGTCCCTCTAAATCTATATACAAGTTCTGATGTCCTATCTCATTTTTAAAGGTAATTAATAAGGCAGCTAAAAGTATATCGTTAATTTGGCATCCAAAGGTTTTAGGTACCAATCTCAGTAATTCTTCAGTTTCATTTTCTAATAAAGAAACGCTTATATTTCTTGCTGAAACTAGTGAATTCTCTCCATTAGTAAAATCTCTAGGAAATGGCACTTGCTTTGGATTAAAGCTCCTCCAATATTGATAATCTTTATCCAGTTTACGTGAGACGACTAACTTTTTGAGCTCTAATGTCCACTCTTGGAACGAAGTCGTTTTATAAGGTACATTAATTTCACTACCTGTCTTCAATTGTAGATAGAGGCTTTCTAAGTCTTCAATTAAAATTCTCCAAGACACTCCATCCATAATTAAGTGGTGAATAACTATTAATAACTTATCCCCCTGTGTAGGATATAATTTAAAATATTCGGCAGTTATTAACGGACCTTCTGTGATATTTAATGATTTTTGTTTACTATTTGCTGTTTCAATTACCATTTGATTCTGAACAGGTATGGCTAAATCAGAAAAGTTATGAACTGAAAGTGGAATATCATTGATGCTTTCATCATAATAATGTTCCCAATTCGCTGTATTATATATGAATTTTGACCGTAGGATATCATGGTGATCTACTAAATGATTAAGAGCTTTTTGTAACAATTCAATATCTAATTCCTCGTGTAAGTCTAATGATAGAGACATATTGTAATGAGAAAAATTAAGTAATTTTTTTTCAAAAAATAATCGCTGTATAGGCGTCAAAATATTCGTACCTGTTACTTTAGTTTGCTTCTGAATAAGTTCTGATAAGAAAGAAGTTTGAATATGTTTAGAGAGTTCTCTTATAGTAGGCTGGTTAAAAAGATGGTTAAAGTTAAAATACAGACTTAGCTTTCTGCATTTTGTTATTATCTGCATTCCCAGTATAGAATCTCCACCGAGCTCAAAGAAGTTATCATCAATTCCAATATCACTAGTTTGGAGAACTTCACCCCATACCTTTGCCAGAATTTTTTCAGACTCTGTTCTAGGTTCAATATATTCTTGATCCGATATATATTCAGGTTTAGGTAATGCTTTACGATCGAGTTTTCCGTTATGAGAAAGAGGCAATTCATCCAAAAAAACGAAACTCGATGGAATCATATACTCTGGAAGCTTCCCTTTAAGGTATTTTTTAATGTCTATTATTTTTAAATCAGATGTTTTACTCCTCGGTACTATGTATGCTACAAGACGATTATCATCCTCATTAAAATTTTGTTTTACAACAACAGCTTCATATATAGTAGGATACTGTGATAAAGCATAATCGATTTCACTAAGTTCTATACGAAAACCTCTTACTTTCACTTGAAAGTCTTTTCTTCCTAAATACTCTATGGTGCCATCCAAATGCAGACGCCCTATATCACCGGTTTTATATAAATATGGTGACAAACCATCATTAAAAGGATTATGAACGAAAGCCTGCTTAGTTAAATCAGATCGGTTAAGATAGCCCCTTGCTAAACCAACACTACTTATATACATTTCACCAGGAACTCCATTAGGAACAGGTATTAATTTGTTATCTAGAACATATACTTTTACATTAACAATCGATTTTCCAATAGGGATGAAACTAAGCTGGTTATCCCTTTTACTTTTCCAAGCAGTTGCTGTAACAGAAGCTTCAGTAGGTCCGTATAAATTAATTAAATCCGCTTTTATAACGTTATGAAAAGATTGTTGCAAACTGATAGATAAAGCCTCTCCTGACGAAAACACTCTTTTTAAGGAAGTACACCTTTTTATTCCTTCTTGTTGCAAAAAGACTTTAAGCATCGAAGGTACAAAAACAATGGTAGTGATTTCTTTATTAATTACTAGCTCTAATAGATAATCGGCATCTTTATGACCGTTTGGCTTGGCAATTATTAGTTGTGCCCCTGATATTAATGGCCAAAATATCTCTCTTATTGAGGCATCAAAACTAAAAGGTGCCTTTTGAATGACTTTATCCTCATGAGTTAATTCAAAGTTTTTTTGCATCCATGTTAGATAATTAACAATGCCTTCATGTTGCACCATAACCCCTTTGGGATTTCCAGTAGAGCCTGAAGTATATATCACATATATTAAGTTTTTTAGAGTGACATCATTATCTAAATTCTCACCGCTATACTTAAAAAAATTAGTATGTGAAGTAAGGCAAACTACTTGAACACCGTCTTTAATTATTCTAGTTTTAAGATGTTCTTGCGTTAAAACTATTGAAACGTTTGTATCCTCAAGTAAGTATTGTATTCTTTCTTCTGGATACGTAGGATCAATTGGCACATAGGCACCACCCGCCTTTAAAATTCCTAAAAGGCCTATGATCATTTCCAAAGATCGTTCTACATAAATGCCAACTAGTGTATCTGGACCAATCCCTTGCTCCCTAAGAAAGTATGCTATTTGATTTGCTCTTTCATTCAATTGTTGATAAGTTAGAATCTCTCCCTCAAAATCAACTGCTATATTATAAGGAGTAGCATTTACTTGTTTTTCAAATAGCTGATGCACACAGTGATTGTTTAGAACACATTTGTCAGGAATGTTATTATTAATAATTGAAAAGATTTCTTCTTTGTTTAATAATTGAATACCAGAAATATTTTGTTCAGGATCATTTGAAACTTCTTCCAAAATATTTAAATAACACTTCTTTATATTCTCAATAATCCTTACATCAAACATCTTTGCATTATAATAAAGCTGAACAGTTATCCGTCCACCCTTCGATGAAAAACCAAGTGAAATCTCAAAATATTCATTTAGTTTATTATGTATAGAATTAATTGGATATCTAAACTTTATATTCTTGTATTGATTAGGCGCTTTTAAAAAATGCTCATTTAAATCTATTTGACTATATTGCATTATTTCATATTGTTTTTTCTCTATTAATGACAATAATTCTAAAAAAGATAAATCTTTATTTAAATCTATTCGAAGTATTAAGGGGTTACCTACACTATTTTTAGGTGATAGAGTTGATTCAATTACTATACATTCTTGATTACTATAGCGATAAAGTAGAATTACATAAGATGATAGTAAAATATGATCCAATTTAGTTTGATATTTATCTGCCATGTTCAACAGACTTTGACGTATATTTTTAGGTATATCAAATGTAAGGCTATCTTTTTTTTCATACTCTTTATTTCCTTGTTTTATTGGGACTCCTGATGTTTCTCTTCCATTTAGATTACTCATCATTCTAAATCTCCTCATTTTATTTATAGTGTAATTAATATACTTTAAGGGAAACTAAGCTTTAGAGTTCTTGAATAAAAACAGGCTCTTCATAAAACCTCAGACCATTTGACCATTTGCTAATAAGTATATCCCAATCTCTATCGAGAGGTTCCGCTTTCTTTAGAAGTTCTAAGGGAATATTTAAGTTGAGAATTCTCCCACTCAATATACATCTAGTAACACCTGGTGGTAAAAGAAGGTTCTTTAGACCAACAGTCTTCATGAAATTTATGTCAACTTTAGGAAAGCTTACAGCTACCATATTATCGTTTTGTAAATATAAATTGTTTAAGGATTTTAGCCTTTGTACCTTATAATCTTTGCTATATGACTCTACAACTAAGTTCCATAGTTCTACCTTTTTTTCAAATGAGATGCCTTCTTTATCCCCAAATATATTCTCTAGCTTATTTTTGCTAAAGTACAATTTAGCAATAGATTGTCTATCTTCACTTTCATTGCCGAATTCTAATTCTAAACTTTCTTTTAATCTTTGAATCCAATCACCTAAAGGAACTAAGTGATACCATGTCTCAACTTTTAAAGAGTCAAGATTTTCAGTAGATACAACTTGAGCTAATATATTTTTACAACCTAGTTCTTTCAAAGCTGATGTTCTATGTGCTCCGTCTAAAATCAAGTATTTTCCATTCTCGATGTATAAAGCTAATGGTGGATTTTTTAGAACTCCATCAATTTCGAGTGTTGAACGTATATTTTCTATATGATGGTGACTGTATTTTTCATGAAAGCAGATATCCTCGACTGGAATGAATTTCAGCGTTTTTAAAATATTCTCTGGTATTGTGTTAATAGACATTTCTACTTGCCCCTTTCATCACTATAGGTAAACTAAAAGATGTAACAGTAGCTCATAACAAACGTTTATATGATTTTTCAATAAAATTTTTTTATTAAAGTAAATGGTTCCCAACTTGTAGTAGAAAATAATTTTACTCAAAGATAAAGCACAGTTTTTTAAAATAAATCAAATTTTCTGATTTTTTGAAACGTGATTTTAAACTGTCAGTTAGTATAAAAATAGTTACTAAATTTTAAATTAGCTTATATCAGATAACAAACCCCTTTCCAATATTAGAAATTGATTTAAAGATAGGTAACTACACTCAGATAAATCTCCATTTTTTTCTATTATTCCCTATTTTACACAAAAATTAAATTAATTTCAATTATTAAGATATTTTCAATTATTATATATACAATATACTTTTAGATAATTTCGATAATAATTAAAATATTATTTAAATATAGAGAATACAACTCAAAAAAATTGACTACATTAGAAAATTCAGCTATAAAAAAATTTAAAGTTCCAAGTGAACGAGAAACGCAATATATTTTTTAACAAGTACTTGTAAAACTTCAATAAAATCTAATATAAATATAAAAACAAGGAGATATATAATTTACCTATAAAGTAAAGTTGCTTGAAGGAACACCATGCATGAAAGAACACGCAAAACTTGAATGCCCCTCTCATATTGCTCTGTTTCTAGTTTCATCTGCGCAAGCTTAATAGCAAGCATTTCGGTATTATTATTGGGTGTCCTGATGAGAAAGATTTAAACCAAAATAATTGATAGTAAAATTTAAAAGTGGCAGCATATACTGATTTCCCGTATAAGGATGAGGACTATGTGAAAATCGTTGTTCTTTACTGGATGAGGTAAGAGAAGATTTTTGGGCAAGGTTAGACGGATAACCCCAAAGTAGAAGAACTCTTTCATTATGGTGACATAAGCTGTATTTGATAGCGATAAAATTCCCTTCTTGGGTGACTGAGTCCAAACAAAAAGAATAGTTGTATTAAATAAAAGCCTACTCATTAAGTAAAGTGTACCCTTTACAAAGGACGTTTCAAAAAAGCTAGGCAACCTGAGGATGATGTCTGTTGTTCAGGCGTCATCTTTTTAAGTTCCATTGACCTCGATAATGATTGTAATAGGTCATATAACACTTTATTACAACTTTTAATATTTCACATGATTTAATATCTATTTTCCCTTAAAAATGACCAAAGAAAGATTCTCGTGGCGCATTAACCCGACAGTTTCCACAGCGAGGCATGGTCTGACCTAATACCATTTTCTTGACAAGTTTTTGGAATTGAGGATTTGTATAGTGGAAAACCTGATTCGATTAAATGAACGCAACTTCAGCTAGTTTAACCCCATTCTTCTATTTTTGATTTTGAATAGTGAATAATTTCTTTGACATAAATACTGCTCCATCTAATTGTTTTTTCATTATGAAAGTTTGTCAAATTAAGCTCAGCACTTGCTCCTTAAAACATTCGTGTACAGTTTTCCAGCCAAACATCCCCTTGTACCACGTGAAGAAACAATGGTTTGAAATAAGTGACCTACAATTTGTTGGTGACAAAGTTGCTTTTAACTTTTCTTGAATAACTTCTTTTACTTCAACTGTACATTTTATTTTCGCACGTTCTGATACGGTAAGATGTTAGCTCATAGTAGCGCCCCGGTGTTTGTATTGTATAGGAACTTTCATTTTACAAGGTGTTGTTATGAGCTTCTTTAATTTTGTCTTAGGTGCTGCACTTAATATTACAATTCGTCTTATAAATAAAAATACCCTATAAGAGAGACTTTTTTTAATGTCTATCTTATAGGGTACATTTTAAGGAAGAGTGGGCTTATTTCATCCATTTTACTTGTATAGGTAATAATGTGGTATTTTAGATTGGAATTCTTTTAAGTTCACATGTAGTTATCATTATTAAATTCAATTTATGATACACCATCAAATTCTCCTACTTCATACTCACACTTAAAGCACCATTTAACAGCAGTTAAATTGCATTGATGAATAAATTGCATTATATTTCCTAACAAAACTGCTCCTCTCTTATTCCCATCGTTAAACCGTCTTTCGATAATTTCTAACCTGTGGTATTCAGGTCCATAACATCCCCTATAGACTGCGTTTAGGTCAAAAGTTTTTCTTAATATTAGACTATTCTTATTTATCCGAGAATGAAAATAGTTCCATAATTTGCTCTCGTTTAATCATCACAATCCCACTACATTTTAATATAAATTTCCGATTTTTTCTAAATGTGTTGTTCTGATAATTTGGCCATTTCATGCATAAAAGACGCTAAGCCTAATTCGAAAATGCGCCCGTTTCTAAGAGATTAGTTTCAATTTGCAACGCCGTTTTGAGGTATAATTTTAAGGCTTTAATCTGTCCCTCTGTGTCAGCTTCTTTTTTTCCAGCAAGATTTGTCTCCAATAAGATACCATCGGTAACATTTATCATAAAGGTGGCAATCGTACTAAGGGGCTGTTTTGGGTAAAATTCCCCTGTATCAACTCCTTTTTGAAGCATTTTGATATAGTTCTCTCTTGCACGATTGAAACGTGTAAGTAAATACGGCATACGCTCCATTCCTTCGCTACGCCATCCTGTAACGAAATATTCAAAAGTAACTGCACTAATTTTATTTTTATTAATTGAATCTTTACTGTACTCATCTAAAATAGACTCTATAGTTTCCCAAACAGTTTGATTACTTTGGATAAGATTATGAATTTTCTTTTCAAACTGTTCGTCCCTTTCATTCAGGATGCTCTTCAACATTTCTTCTGTACTAGAAAAATATTGATATACTCCACCTCGACTCATCCCAGATACTTCAACAACGTCTTTCATAGTTGTAGGTTCGAAACCCTTTTGACAGAACACAGTTTCTGCAGCCTTCAGTATTTCACGCTTACGTTTTTCTTTGTATTCTTTCGATACTTTAGGTGACATTTCAAACCTTCTTTCAAAAGGAGATTTAATTATAATCGTTAACAAGCTGACTGCAATCAAAGATGTGCCTGACACAATAAATGTCGTAACAACGCCAAACAATTCGGAGAGAATTCCACCTGAAACCATTCCAATCAATGTCCCAAGTGTAGTCATACTGTTGATCATTCCGAAGACACGACCAGTTTTATCTACTGGAGTATTTTTTTGTGCAATTATGTTTAAAGGTATAATCGCCGATCCAAAAGAAAAACCAGCTAGAAAAAATAGCATGGGATATGCAATTGAAAGAAATGTAGGGGAAAGTTGAGACATAAGAGCAAGCGCTGTAAGTGAAATTCCAAGTCCTAAAGCACCGAAAAACATGCAACCTAGTGTCGAACGAATATGTTTTTTTGTATATATAGCTGATGCTATAAACATACCACCGCCACTAGCGGCCATACTATATCCCGCAACGGTTACAGGATCTTGAAAGATACCCCTTAAAAGGACCATGAATTGAGTATCGGCGACTTGTAAAACGAGAAGCAACAATGTGGTAATAATTAAACTAACTAAAATGACAGGAATTGTTTTTAGGAAAGAGAATCCTTCTTTCAGTTCTACTAGGAAATTAGAAATGATATTCAGTTTTTGCTGTTCTTTTTCTTCAACTACAGCATTTCGATGGCGCTTTGGTACACCAAGTAAAAAGAGTGCTGACAAAGCAAACGTAAGAGCATCGATATAAAATGCCAATTGAACGCCTGCAGTAGCAACAAACATACCGCTAAGTACTGGACCAATGATTTTTGCCCCATTATCAATCATTCCACTGATTCCCATTGCAGCTTGAATTTGGTCATCTTCTACAATTTCCTTTAATTTACCATTTTTCGCAGGGATAAATAATGCTACAAACGAACTTTTTAAAAATAACAAAACATATACTTGCCATAGTTGGGTTGAAAATGCAACTCCAAGAACAAGGACCAAGCAGAATAGATCGGAAATCAACATAATTAAGCGTCGTTCAAAACGATCACTTAGTACCCCGCTAACTGGACCAAACAAAACCATAGGACCTACAAATACTAGCATTACACCAGATACTGCTATTGGTGAAGTATTCCACTTTACAGCAACCAAAGTAATTACAGCTAAAATATCCAACCAGTTCCCAATAGCCGAAACGGTTTGGGAGGCAATCAAATACAAAAAATCCTTATTTTTATACAGACGTTTTGAATCAGAACCACTAGTCATCCTTATTCCCCCCATTAATGAAAATAATATCAAAACTGACAACCTTGTCATTATTATAAAATGACAGGGTTGTCAGTTTCAAGAACTAAATAAGAATAATTTAACATTATTACCTATAATACCAATTCAAGACAGATAGGTAAGGGTTTGACGTTATCGCCTCCTTTCAAATTTTATTTACATTTATTTTTTACAACTGTTAAAGGAGAAAAAGAACTACTAAGACCAATCCCCATACAAACACAATCTATTAGCGTTTTACAATATGCAACGCAATAAGTGAATCGGGTTCATCAGGAATAGTCGCCATAAAGTATAGATCCAATCAACACACGTCAGCGTTAAATGGTCATAACTGTAATAGAAATATCATTTTCCATAGCTATAATGTTCTACAAAATCAACATAAAGAAAATCAGCAAAAGGTTCCATTTATTCATGCTATGCTTATTAGAAGCAATCAAAGAAAAGAGAATTACCTGAGCGTGTCCCACAAAAGCACGCCAACTGATAATTCCCCAATCGAAACGTTTCATTCCACGCTAAAGTCTAAGGTATCTAACCTGTTGATATATTTTTTACCTTTTTAGGATTTAATAAGAATATTTTCACTACTTCTTGTTTTCAAGAAAAATTCTTGGTGTTCTTTTAGAAATCTAACATAACGTTGGACCTCTTCTATTGTTGTGTATGGCGAGATTGCAAAAAAGAGCATATAGGGATATCCACTTGTTTGAGTTTGCTGCTTATACGAGACGCTTCTTTTTTGTATTTCAAAAGAATCTACTCCAATCCCAGTTGTTTCTACAGATTTATACAGACTATAGTGTGATAGCTCTGAACAGAAGCAATAGAGATTTTGCGGTACATCATTTAATTAGAAGACAGCGCGTAACAGGCACTGTTAAGACGTAAAGAGTTAAAGACAGCCCCTTGTCCTCCCCAAGTTGTATATCCTGCACTGATGCTTACGTAGTATCCGATAAGTTTGGATAGCATACTAGTTACTTCGATTTCTGCTATAGCCGCTGCTGGGCTTTCACATCCCAAATATTGTTCCCATTGAGCACCATTACTAAATTCCCAATAATACTAGCAATTCAATTCCTCCATCGGCACATCCGCTTTCGGAACATCTGCCTTTTGAATGACACGATTATAGTAATCCTCTGTGTATGTGGGCATTTCTCATAGCGTTAGTTTGTTAGGATCCTTTAATTCATCTATTTTCGTTAAAATCGTCCTAAAGTAGGACAATATTCCCTCTCTTTGAATGTCATTCCCGTCCATACTAGGAAACAATTTTTGTACTTTCTTCATTGTTTTAGCTCCTTGATGTTTTACTACTAGTAGTTTTGTTTTATTAAAAATAGAATCCCATCTTATAGACCTGCTGCATAAAAAAACCGACGTTGATAGCAATTGGAACAACTTATTTTAAGAGAAAATAACAACTATAAAAGAATATATATCCTACATTCGATTCTTTCCTGTATAAAAAAGAAGCTTTCCACAAGTTGGATCAATCTATGAGAAGCACTCTTATATTTATTAACCAGCAAGGAGAAGTGCTATTGGAAAATAGACTACTATAATGGATGTAATGACAATCAGTTCAATCACCTTTCTTTTGTTAATCGTACTCACTCTTTCTGAAAAACGTCTGGAATTTTATTTATTTTCTGTATGGCTATCTCTTTCATTACCACTCATTACTAGTAGGGAACTTTTTTGGTGGCCCATAAAATTGATGGTTGGCAAAAACAGAGCTTGCAGGCACGTATATAATTCTAAAAATACAACTTAAAAAGAGCGACGGCCATCATTGGCTACCGCTCTGTAAATTCCTCTAAATTCAACTGGTGAATGGAGTTGGTGCGGGTAGTGATGTAAATAATCTAGCTATTATTTAACGCACTAAGCACTAATGCTTGCCATCAGAAGTTACGATCACTATTTTAGCATTCGTAATACCTGGTAACGATTTCGTCATCACCGGGGAATGATATGCAACAATTTTCATGCCTGCCTTCAATTCCGTTTCTCCGATCAGGTCGCTTTAAAGGCACGAAAAATCACATTACCAAACGCGGCTCAGCTAGGCTTCGCCATATGCTTTATACAGCCGTTCGCTGTTCCATTCGAGATAGCCGTAAAAAGAAAACAATAGATGAAACTATTGCCCGAAACAAACGATTACGAGCCTTCTACGATTTTAAACGTGAGGAAGGAAAGCCGTATAAAGTAGCCATTATTGCTTGTGCTAATAAGCTTTTACACTGGATTTATGCAATTTTAAAAACGAAAGCACCATTCCAAGAAACTATTTAATAACAGCATTTTCAAATAAAACAAAAACCTTCCACACTGAATGAGGAGGTTATTTGTCTTGCGCATTTTTAGTATAACATGAAGTGTTTTTTGGTTATCAATGTTTTTCTTGACATTCTATTAGCTGGTTTAGTTTAGCAACTCGCTTTACGCATCATAATTTTTTAATTGTTTGGTATTTATAAAAAATGCTGTTCCTATTATAAATATGCCTAAACAAACGAACATAGCAATCGCTGAATATTCTTCATCAAATATTGTTGTGTTAACCAAAATAACTAACATCATTAGTGCGAGTGATACATATAAGCCTTTAATATATTTCATAAGTTATACCTCCACCTTAATAGCAGTTGTACTATTACTATTCAGATTATTGATACTTCATTTTAATATTAACATTAATTCCCTTTATTTGAAATTAAAATACAAAAGAACCTGAGTTTATTCAACTAAACTGCCCGGTTAGGGGGAAAACGGTTTAACTTTTTTATAATCGGTGCAACTTTATTTCAAATCTACAATAGTCCATCAATAATCAATTTAGAATTTTCTTAGTTTGCATTTTTATCAATATTGCAGAAACTAATCCGATACTAAGTGTTGTAGCAAGAAGAATGAACGCTACTGTAAAGCTACCAGTTTTCATAAAGTAAACAGATATAATTGGCGCAACACTTGTTCCAGCAAATAACATAACCGTATACATAGAGACTGCAATGCCACCCATTTTCGCTAATTGACCAACAAGTGTCACTAATGAAGGGACAGCAAGAGCAATGCCACTAACAAATATGATGCTAATTATGGTTAAACCAATTATGTTTGAAATAACGCTCATCATGATTAGTGCGATAATCGAAAGAGTCAAGGCAACTTTAAGTACAAACAACACATTGAATCGTTTTGCTAATTTTCCTGCAAAAGGTGCCATTATCATTCCTAAAATACCAAAAGATCGAATGTAAATTAGTTTCTGACTACTCATTCCAAAAGAAGCACTCGTAAGATACTCACCCAAAATAATATACATACTGACAAAAGAAAGTAATAGAACGAATGCAATCATATAACTAAATATTAAATTTCCATTGCTAAAAATTGTACCGATCTTTTTCATGGGCTCCCATATATTTTTGGTTTGGTTAAGAGCCACTCCTTTTGGCAATAACCACGATACTAGGAAGGCAGTAAAAATATACACTATAGAAAGAACATAAAATATTACATGCCAATGAGTATGTTCACTAACATATCCGCTAAATACCTGACCTACAATTCCAGCTACAAGAAAACCTGTGCTTATAAAACCAACTGCTCCTACTTTTTTATCATTTGGAAATACCTCAAGAGTATACGCAAGTGCTACTGGTGAAAATGTAGCGGCCGCAAGTCCCTGTAACCCTCTTAGTAGTAGAATTAAAGAAAAATCATTAACCATTCCTAGTAGCAACGTTATAATACTTAATGAAAAAAGTCCCATAACAATCACATTTTTTCGTCCATATTTTTCTGATATAGCTCCATAGAAAAAACACCCTGTAGCAAATCCAAGCGAAAAAATACTTGAAGTGGTGCCTGCTTTGGACAATGAAATATGAAAATAATCACTGAAAAGACTAATAAGAGGTATTGTTAAATATAAACTAGACATAACTACCATCCCTGACCAAGATAAAATAATTGTCATCAGAGAATAATTTGCTTGGTTTCCTGTAATTTCTTTGTTCATAAAATAAATCACCCTTTTTAATTTGATTAACTTATAGTTAGACAATCTAATTAAATGATTAAAAAAATTAAACTGCATCAACGAAGCTACAGTTTAACGTTCAACCTCAAGTCTTCTTTGTATAGATTTTAATAATTTATTAACCAGCTTCTCAAAGACTTTTCGTTCATCGGGTTCCAAACCAATCATGTTAGAAGCACAAGACGACCAATAACTTGGCAAAATTTCAGCAACAAAAGTACGACCTTCATCTGTTAAACTCACATAAATTTTCCTACGATCTTCTTTACTATGATTCCGCACGACAAGATTTCTCTTTTCTAACCAATCTATCATTGAAGTTGCCGATGCCCTCGTAATCCCTAATCGTTCAGCTATAGCAGAAGGAGTCGCTCGTCTTTCACCATGTAGTGTAAGTAATAATAGTAAGTCTAATTTACTTTCTGTAATTCCGAAAGGGGCCAGCTCAATATCCATTACATCTAAAACGTAGTCACTTAACCACAACAACATTAATCCTAATTTTGCATCTTCTTGATTCGTATTACCCAAAGAAGACGTTTGAATCAGCTCAATATACGGCTCTACGCCTAATACTGGTAAATCATCTTCATTAGTGAACATTTTTTTGAATTTTGTCATTTAATCACCTTTAAATTAGATTATCTAACTATAAATCTAAATTATTGCAAGAAGTATTATTACCGAAGGAACTGGTCCTAAAGTTGTGCCAGTCGAGGTTCATCAAAAGTTAGATTTGAAGTGGAATATATTAAATATCAATAATTTTGCAATAAAAAAAGAAAGAAGGGAAAATGGGATTGACCCCAAAAGTATAGCTGTAGCAGCCCCATAAATAACATTTCCAGCAGCAGTTGAAGCAAGTAGATGGCAACGTTCAATTTCTTTACTTGTAAATTCTTCTACACTAGCAGGATATGTTAAATCTGCATATACTCCAAATCTACTTGTTCTTGTCTTACTACATCGTACCTGATATCTCTGTTTGCACATTTTACCTGGATTACGAATGGTTGGGCAAGGAATCCAAGTCCATCCCCTTCACACAAAGAGGTTAAATAAATTTGTTGTCTGTTTTTATTGAGTGTCTTCGTCACCTTTGTACTCCAAAATATCACCTGGCTGACATTCCAAAGTCTTACATATCGCTTCTAATGTTGAAAATCGAACCGCTTTTGCTTTCCCATTTTTCAGAATAGAAAGATTCGCCATAGTAATTCCAACCCTTTCTGAAAGCTCCGTTACGCTCATTTTTCGTTTTGCTAACATCACATCAATATTAATAATAATTGCCATACCATCCACCTCAGACCGTCAAATCATTTTCTGATTTTATATTAATCACTTCTTGTAGAAGCCGTTTGAGGATGGCAGCAAAAACGGCGATAATCAACGAAGCAATAATGATGATGAGTCCCATTATTCCAATAGGAGGGTCAACTTCCTTTGCTATAAAATGGAAGATCGGCAAACCTAATACATACAAACCACTGATTATAATCGCACAGCACTTTATGTTCTTTAACGCATTTACTGATAATTCCGAGAACTCTGCGTTCTCGTCAATGTACCGTAAAAGATTAAAAGCCTGATAGAGAGCAAAGTAAAAAGGCACAGCCGATCCATACATCACGATGAAAATGAGATATTTCATCAGGGAAATATTTGGATACAATTTTGATGCGAAATTCGCCACATGGGGTACTAAAAATATACATAAAGCAAGAACTGCAATTCCAGCCAGAAAAATAATTACCTTTAAGAAAGTTGTTGAACCCCGTTTAACATTCATTGTATATCCAAATTGGATAATGTATGACTAAAAATAATAAAGCCGTTATTATATTCGCCTTCCAAAAAGCTGAATGCGGCACTCAAGTTTGTCCACCTCTTTCACAGCACCCCGTTTAGTTTAAATACATTTTTCCACTTATTAAAAAACGAGTCGTTTTCTATGAGAGAAACGACTCGTTAGGATAAACTTTTTTAACTTTGTATAAAGGCCATTACAATTAAGCTATATCGGAATCCAAAATTATTTCTTCCTTAACTTTATTACGCTTTAAAGCAGAGGCAAGTATGACAATCATGCTAATCAATCCAATCCAAACAAGTACAGAAAGTGGAGTGTTCCAGGTTAACCCTTCACCAAAGAAAAATAAGTTTCGAAGACCTTCTATCATAAATCGCATTGGCAACCATGAGTAAATCCAATCTCTATAGAATGAAGACATCATTTCAGGTGCTAATGCTAGTAACGGCCCTCCGAAGAATAGTAGTAAGGCAAAGATTCCAATCCCCTTAATCCCAACTAATGAAAGTACAGCTAAAATCATTAAGATAAAGCTGAATGAAGAAATTGTTAAAAATAATGCTGTATCAATATAATCTGGTATATTTAGTCCTACCATTCCCTCTGCTAGCCATGTAAAGCCAAATCCAATTACTAGTGATACAATAACACCCATAAAAATTTGTCCAGCCTTTGACATAAGCTTTTCTTTTCGAGTGCTGATTGGCAATTTGCTAACTGCAATAAAGAGAATTGCTGCACTAGCTAAACTTGCAATCCATAGTGGCTGGAATAAGGAAACAGGCGCATTTCCGTTTGCACTATTACTACCAACTGCATTCACATTTGTCACTTTCTTCTCGATTGGAACAGTAAGGTTTGTAGCCTGTTCTACCGTTAAAAGTGCTCCTTGCTTTTCAAATCCATTAAACAATTGCTCTCGGACAGTATTATTCATATTGTCCACTACTCCATTTAAAATCTGTCCTGCCATCGTTGAAGCAGCCGTATTCATTCCCTGATTGATAAATATTTGTACTAAAACTTCAGAATCTTCAAAAGCTGAAGACCCAGTTGTAAAGTGGATAGAAGTAAAAAGTAGTGAGGCAGTAGAAAAGGGTTTAGATGATCAAAAATATTACGCTGCATTAGTGATTCCAAAAGATTTTAGCGTAAAGCAAGCAACCGTTGGAAATAATGTTAGTGAAAAAATAAAAATAACTGCCAATGCAATAATGGGTGAAACTAGTAATAGTTTGCTTTTCAACATACTATAGCCTCCCTGAATTTTATTATAGTTAATATCTTAGTCTCCAATCCACTTATGTTCAATAATCAAAAATGGCAAATATGTTGGTTAAGGAACAGCTTTTATAAATGTGTTGGATAAAATTAAGGAGGAAGAAACGTGCGAAATAATAATACGGACCTGCGGATCATTCGGACAAAAGAATCAATCCGAGAAGCACTAGTAGAATTAATCGAAGAAAAAGGTTTTGAAGCAATTACAGTAAAAGACATTACAACGAGAGCCAAAATTAATAGGGGTACATTTTATTCACATTATCAAGACAAATATGACTTAATGACGAAATGCGAAGAAGAAATTATGCTTGAAATATCCAGAATTGCAAAACAAAACTACCCAGCAGTTATTGCTTCACTCGAAACTGATTCACCAAATTTAAAACCATTTCAACTAACAGTTTTATTATTTGAGTATTTAAATGAAAATAATGGATTTATGAAAGCTGTATTAGGCCCAAAAGGAGATTTATCATTTCAAACAAGATTAAAGGAACAATGGATGAATAGTGGCCGGAAAGAAACACCTCAAGAAATGGCTCGAATACTATCCACAATTACTTTGAACGGGCCATTCTTTGCCGCTGGTTTAAAAAAGTAATTTAATACTCGGGACAGTAAAAAAACAAGTACTGTCTCTTTTATATTTATATACTTGTTAACTAAACCTCTTCTTTAATTCAATAAGAAAAAAGGCCTTACTACTTCTTGCAGTAATGCACCCCGTGAGTTCAACAACTAATTATCCATTTCGACTAGTAAATAGTATCAATTTTAATTAAAGCCCAATTTTCCTTAAGTAGTTTCCCATCAAGCTTAACTTTTCGAAGTAAACCTTCAACATCTTCTCTTATGATTTCGCTGGAAGAATCATTGAATTTCCAAAACATGAATTGACCCGTTCCACAAACCGATATAGAATGTTTCATCTTTATAAATAAAATGAATCTCCCTTCCCATACTTAAATCTTCAAGAAATTCCTCATAACTGTATTCTATTCTGAACACCTTCTCTAATTTTCTATTCTTCGGCTACCCTGCTCCGATAGTTGGAAAAAAGAGCTATCTGAACCGCTCAGAGAACTTTGAACTTCCACTAAAGCACCCCGTTCGCTTCCTTTAACGGAACAACTTTGATATCACTCAGCAGTTCTTTAAACCAAATCATTGTTACTATTGAAACCATAATTTTCTAATCTCCGACAAAGAAAATATTTTGAAATAAACAGACAAAAAACTCCGGTTCTTGGATTGGGCAATCTTCTTGAATTTCTAAATATGTCTTAAACAATTCAGTTGTTTTCATTTTCCATCTTGCTACTTCTTTCCCTTTATAGTAAACCTTCACCCAATCCATGATTTCCTTCTTAACTATGTATTCATTCAAGCTATTTATAATACGAAATTCAGGGACAACTTTTTGCCATGAAATATAACTTACTTCATATTCTTCACTCGTAAGACAGTTAATAACTTTATACGTAGGACTTCCCAACGATTTGGTATTCTTTATGCACTGATAAACTATATCTCTATCGTTGGAATAAACGTCGATTTGGACGTTCCAATCAATATTCCACACATAGGTTGCCATTCTTGTTAATATATTTTTGTAATTTCTTTTAAACCTACATACAACATTTCCTTGTTGGTCGATTACATCAACCAATTTAGTGGAATCTTTGATTTTAGGAGGTGAATAGGTGTACTTCTGCATTTGAATATCCCTCATTAATGTTTTTATGGTATTTTCATATAATTATATAAAATTTTTGTGTAATTCTCCAATAAACATCCAATTTCGTGATATCGCTACTTCACAATCTGGCCCTTCAACGTAATAACTTATTGCAACTCAACAGTTCCTTAATCTATCTTCTATCTTTCAATTCAGATGTTCTTTTCCTTTTCACTATAAAAACACTCCTTTAGATAACCATCTAAAGAGGTGGAGCATTGCAAAGGAACAATAATAGCCCTAGCGTTCGTTGCATTACAACTTCATTCTAAGTGGCTCGACAACGAGAAGAAGTTGGAAAACAACTAGAGAAAAAAATGAACTAGAATCACTTCGAAAAAAATTCAGACCATATGATGAATAAACAAAAAAGACCAGGTACTCACTTTTAAAATGAGCGCCTGGTTATTTGTTTTGGTGACTTAATAGTAATTCTTAGGGCTTGATTAACGTTCTATGTTGTACTTAGTTATACTACACCAATGATTTCTTTATAAACTCAAAAACTATTTAACTCTGATTCTAAACTGTCTACAAATTCGTTAATTTGTTCCATTTTTACTTTTAGACATAGTGCAGGACCACCTTCTGATGCACTATGATTATTCTTCTCCCCTGCATCTAACACAAAAATTAATCTATAATAAGGTTCCCATTCATCTCTTTCATGTTCGGGCACTTGAAGAAAACCATGTCCAGGATAATAATAATTACCAAATAGAGGAATATGATAAATACACAAGCCTGGATCATGAGGCTCTAGCATACTTAGATACACAATATCGATTTGTTTTAAATCATCTAATAACTTTAAGAAATCTCTCTTTAAGCAAGCGATTTCTGTATGCACCTCTGGAAAAGCAGGACCAGAGCGGAAATGAATGTGGAATTTTACACTCGCATCATTTACTAATTTTAAATTTATTTCAACTTCACAACTTGATTGACTAAAATAATCTTTTAATAAAGCCATAAATAATTCCCCTTTACCCTAATTAGCGTTTGCTTATACTAAATAAATTACAACAATCCACAGTTACTATACCATGGATTGTTGTCATACTATATATGAACTACTAGGAAATTTTCTTACTAGACTAGATTTTCCTGAAGTCCCATTTTTTTGTTTTTATCCAATTAAGTAACTTATGAATTTCCTCATTACCTTCTTCAAATCGAATAAGAAATCCTATTGCTGAAATTATGTCATCACTTACGACATTTCCTTTTCTTTTTAACATATTCTTTATACGCTCTATAACAGGTTTAATGGCAGTTTTCTATCCATGGCTACTGAAACCTAATATGGCATATCCTTTAACTGCACCAGACCGGTCTTGTAAATCCTCTAAAAAAGTCGGAAGTAAGGAAGCATCCCTATGTCGATAAATACGAACATTTAACATCGCATTTTAGATGATCAAGTAAATTTAAAAGGTGAGGAATAGCTTTATATGTACCAATCTCAAATAATACAGAATTTGCATAGGTTAAGTCGTACTCATCTGTTGTCTCAGATATAATTTTAATGAGTGCTTCCTCTGCAATAGAACTCTTACATCCCCTTAATGCTCTGATAGCCCCCTGCCTGACAAGCCAACGCTCATCTTTAATAAATTTCAATATGGTTGAACAGCCTTTTGCAATTTTTTAAACTAACCTGCTGCTTTAGTTAAAGACGAAAAAAGAGCCGTTTGAGTAGCTCAAAGATTTTCTACTAAAGCACTCCGTTAGTTCAATAAGAAAAAACCTGAGTGTAGTTAATAATTTCCGAAGTTTAGTTCGGTTGCTAAATGTTTTTCATCAAATAAAAATGGAAATACGTTCTCCCTCTGACAATCTTGAACTAGGTTTAATGACTTGGTCATTTAATTGAATCGTTCCTTTTTCAATCTTTTCTATAATCTGTGATCGACTCCAATCCTCGATTTGGTTTGCAAGCACTTTATCAATTCGATGTTTTCCTATCACTTCATCTAGTACAATGTGTATCATCTTTACTCCTTGTTCTTTTAAGCTGGTTATTGGAATGGCTGACATAATTGAAGATTCTTCTTCCTGCTCCTCAATTTTAGCAACATGCTCTGAGAACGTTTTATAAATAGCTAACTTTTTGTTCCACGTATGATTTTTTCCGCATTTATAAATCGCATATTTGTATATGCTTTTTCCGTTTGCGTTATGCCTTCGCACATTAGTGTCCGTAAAAACCGATAATTTGCCACACATTTTGCAATGCTTCTTTACGGCTCGTTCTGGGATTTGAGAAAGTTCCCAGTGGAATGTTATATTCAGCATTAATCCTTCACCTCTTAATAGATAATGGTATGCAAGGATCTATTTGGATATTTTGCAGCGAAGTATAAAATTAAATTGAAAAAATTAAAAAGGAGATCCCCTACAAGGACCTCCTTTCTTCTCACACTATTCTGCCCCATTAGTTATAGAAGAAGAAGGGGTCAAGAATTACTTTTCGATATGTACTTATTTTCTCCTGGTAACTTCTTTATCTCTTTCCAAGCAGCAATAGCATCTTCTCGCTTTTTCCCTTTGTTTTCAGGATCAGTAAAGTAATCTCGCGTAAATTGATTATATTCAAATTGAGAACTAATTGTTGTGATGTATGAAGGGTCTTTCTTACGATCCTCTTCTTCATACCAGGCAGCAATTACTTCTTGATATGTCTTTCCTACATTTTCTTTAAAATAGTTTTGAATATGTGTGGAAAAATGAAATTTAGGAATTTGTGATTTAAAGAATGCCCTTACTGCCTGACTACAACGATGCTCTTCTGTAATAATTGTATTTAGGCTCAATTCCTTTGATTTGGCAGACTTTTGGTAAGAATTTTGTTTTCTCGATGGTTTAACGATTTTTCCTGTTTGAAGAAAGAAAGCAATTCTATCTGTGATTTCAACTTTTGAACCTGAAGTACTTAACCCATTTTCTCTACAAAAAACCTGTAGTTCTTCTTTTAACCAGTAAAAATCCCTGAAATCTTTTTCATTCAAATCCTTTGATAATACGGGCCGCATTTCATTCACCTCTTTTGTATTTAAACTCCATTATAGAACACTAGTTCCCGAATGTCCTTGCTAATATTTTATTTAACTCTTCTTGTACTAAACTCCCTCTATAAACATTTTTCTTTTTCAATAACAGCATATGTTGTAAAATCCCTTGACATTGTAGATCTCCTTGAGTAATTTCTTCAGCGATACTTTCGTTATGCGTTAATGACCTGATATATAAATATACATCTTGAAAATATACGTGATAGATTTCCTCAAATTTCATATCTTTTCACCCCTTTCACTTATATAACTTCTAAAATCTCATTATGTTACAAAAAAAACCAAAAAATAAAACCGAATAGATAAGAGATCTTCTACTCGGTCATTCAAAGTAATTTCATTGCTTTTTGTTTTAGGCTCTGTTAAACAGGTGAAATTTAAAACAGCATTGAATCTAAGTCACCTAGAATCACGCTGTTTACTTTTAAAAATTTCATATTCTATTTATCTACAGTTTCCAACTGTTTGTAGTAGTTATCTACAATTGGATAAATATCTGGGTTTGAATCGTAATAGGTATCACCAATTTCACTTAATGTGAATTTAAATTCTTTTTCGCCATCAAAAAGAGTAATGCCATATTGCCATCCTTTAAGTTTTTCTTGATTATCTTGAGGAGAAAACTCTATATCTTTAATCAGAGATAGAAATTCATCAATTTGCTCTTGCTCAGAAATCGCTTTTGAAGCACCAGTTGAACCATCTTGAATAATGACTTTATCTACATTTTCAATTTTTGCATCCTTATAAAATACTTCTAAAGATTGTGTTTTAGGACTAGTACAAGCAGATAGTATAAATAAACTTAACATTAAGATATGGAATAAAGACTTTTTCAAAAGACCATCTCCAAAAATATATATTCTTTGTTTATCAGACGTACCACATTACAAATAGTAATATTTTCTATTATATATAAAGATTAACCATTAATAATATAACGATTTCTATTTAACTATTCTAACACATGATTCTATTAAATAAATTTAACCTACAAATCGTACCAATCTTAAGGTTTTATTTGTTTCAGTTTATTGGAGACAGACAAATAGCTCTCAACATTTTATGGTCAAAATTTCATTAAAAATCAGCTCTGGTTTTAATTCACA
The DNA here is from genome assembly GCF_055456015.2 of Viridibacillus sp. d25.2. Lineage (NCBI taxonomy): Bacteria > Bacillati > Bacillota > Bacilli > Caryophanales > Caryophanaceae > Viridibacillus > Viridibacillus sp. d25.2. The sequence goes on from NZ_CM196652.1 coordinate 2,934,819, forward strand.
ATGAAAAATCCCCTTAAACTCTGTTGGTTGGTAGAATTTAAACTTTTAACTGCATTAATAATCTCTACCAATTTCATTACCTAAACTCCGAACATATACTCTTACATTCACAACGGAATATATGTTCATAAAATAATATATCAACATTGAGTTCTAACAAAGCCTTATTTTAAATCAAGTATCATAGTAGCCATCTGGTAACTTATCTACATGTTTTTGCCATCGGCAATTCAATTTGTCCAGACGAATAAGGAGCAATTTCGTATATTTGGAAAATGAGGTTGATCCCTGACTGAGCATTAGTCCAGTAATAAGGTGTCATACTTAAATTCATATATTTATCAGCTAAAGGATATTTCTCTTTATCGGCAAGTATTTTTTTGATTGTACAAGTGGCTGCTTTATTATAGGCAGTGGTTGTTTTGAAATTTTGTTTCAGTGTAACTTCTTTACCTGAGTTTGTATTATAGTTATAGCTTTCACTGTAATACTCACCGTGTGCACCGCCAGTATAGTAATACTTTGTTTTCACAATACTAACTTTGTTATTTTGATTGTATTTAACTGTAAAAAAGGTTTTGTATTCATATGATGTATATTCTAATTTTGATAAACCGAGTTCTTTTCGGTCTTTATCGTATCTCTTTAGTATTTTCTTTCGTTCTTTATATTCTTGCTTCGCTAATTTTTTGAAGTTAGCATTGATTTTTTCTTGTCTATGTTTATTTTTCATGCCACTGATTTGTGGATATTTTATATTGCTATTAAACATATATTTGTGGGTTTTGACCGACACTGCCTTATTCGTTTCAGCATGCATTGATAAAGGACTAAAAGAAAATATTAATAACATCGCCATAAGCAAACCACACATTATGGTAAGTAATCTTTTCATACGCTACGCCACGCCCCTCACTTTTAATGTTCTTTCAGTATACCCTAGTTTACTTTTTCGATGATTTCATAAAATCAAAACTATTTATACAGTTATGTGCACTTGATCATTTATAATTTATCGCTAAATGTAGAACTGCCTGTTCATCACTTAAATTTTTGTAGGAATGTTTTTCACTCGCAACAAATTGTATCGTATCAAACTTATTTAGCGTATAAGATGATTCCCCAATCGTTATTTCAACTTCTCCCGACATAACTGTAGCAATTTCTATAGCACCTGGATGATGGTCTTCTGGTTCATATTTACAACGAGGCTGTAAGTAAGCTCGATACATTTCCGTACTTCCTCTAACGTCATTAAATAAAGGCTCAATAATCCACTCCTGGCCACTTCCAAATAATTTTGGACCTTGTCCCGCACGTAAAATATTGATATTATTCTCCGGTTTCAAAAGTGCCATTAAAGGTACTGAAAGACCATTCGCAACTTTCCAAATCATACCTAATGTTGGATTTGTTTCACCACGTTCAATGTTTCCTAGTGTTAATTTACTTACTCCTGTTTTTGTAGCCAAATCCTCTAAACTTAATTTTTGGTCCTTTCTTAGTTCACGAAGTTTCGTTCCAACAAATTGAATTAATTGCTGTGTTTCATCCTTATTTGAACTCATATTTTTTCACTCCTTAATTTATATATACTTAACTTTTTATAATTATTAATAAATTATAACATATCTTCTCGAGACAATTATAATATATACAAACCAATTCAAAGCATAATATACTTTACTTCAACTAATAAAAGGTATAGTATATATTACCATGATAAAGAAAAAAGAGGTGATAAATGATGAGAGCGGTTTTAGTTGGGATATTATCTTCCCTATTTTTTTCAGCTACTTTTATAATAAATAGAGCGATGAATCTTGATGGAACAAGTTGGGCATGGACAGCTTCTTTACGTTTTATTTTAGCAATTCCATTCCTTCTACTTATCGTGGCATTCCGAAAAAATTTAGAACAATTAATTCGTGAAATGGCGAAGAATCCTTTTCAATGGTTATTATGGGGAACACTTGGTGGCGTAGGTTTTTATTCATTATTAAGCTTCGCGGCAGTTTATGGGCCGTCATGGTTAACATCAGGTACTTGGCAAGTAACCATTTTAGCTGGCGCTTTACTTTCTCCACTATTCTTTGTAACGGTCCCATCTGTGGATGGAGATAAAAAAGTTCGACAAGCAATACCTTTTAAGAGCTTACGTGTGTCTGTTATCATTCTAATTGGTGTAATTTTAATGCAAGTAAATCAGGCAGGACATATAAGTGGTAAAGAGTTTACATTAGGTTTTATACCAGTTGTCATTGCTGCTTTTTTATATCCATTAAGTAACCGTAAAATGATGGAGATGTGTCAAGGGAGAATCGATACTTTCCAACGTACATTAGGAATGGCGATTAGTAGTTTACCAGTCGCAATTACTTTTGGTATTTATGGAACTGTTACAGTTGGGTTACCGACCGGTTCACAATTCTGTCAAGCATTACTACTGGCTTTATCATCTGGTGTAATTGCAAGTCTTCTCTTCTTTTTAGCAACGGATATGGCAAAAAACAATATGGGTTTACTTGCAGCTGTTGAATCTACACAAGCTGGTGCCATGATCTTTACTGTTATTGGTGAAGTTATATTATTAAATGGGTCATTCCCTAAAGGTCTATCATTGTTTGGCATGATTCTTGTTATAACCGGGATGGTTGTAAATAGTTTGGTCAATGGAAAGCAAAGAACTATTAATAAAAGAAAACTGGGATAGGTAAATGTAAACTCCCCCTCCTTTAATCATTCACTCTATCAATTTGATGATAGATTCAACTATCAAAAGCGCTAGTTGGATAGACTAATTTGAAAAATACGGCTAGTACTAAAGCGAGCAACTTTTTTAAGGTTGGTCGCTTTCTTCATGATTCCCCTTTCAATATCTTCTCTTCAATGAGTTTACTCCTTAAATGAAAATCCACCTATTAAATTGAAAAGCATCAATTACAAACCTCCCATTTTATGGTCATTAAATATTTTTGTTATTCTACAAAAGTAAACAACAAAATACGGAACTATCTCACTTTCAAGCTCGTCCTAGTAAATACAAACTTTATGCAAAGATATCTTTGCTTTCTTTTATCTAATTGCTTTACAATAGTAGAATAGTAAGACTTTAATATTTTTAGATAATATATGGAAGGAGGAAGGTTTTGCAAATTTGCAATACCATCAAATGAATGAAACTACTAGCAAAATTACTAATAGGTATGGTTATATTCCTCGCCTTTATCGGTATATCTATTTATGTTTTAGTGCAACAATTTGAAAATTCACGAAACCATGCTGATTCTGAGCAAGAATACGTTGAAGAAAGTAAAAGTGTCGAAGAGTTCATTGGTTCCATTTCAGAAACAGCGCGTACACTTGCTGCAGAAAATGATCTATACGCTTCTGTTATGATTGCTCAAGCAACTCTTGAGAGTGAATACGGTCAAAGCGGCCTCGGTTCCTCACCAAATAATAATTTATTTGGCATTAAGGGAAAGTATAAAAACGACTCAGTGAAACTTGAAACGTCTGAAGATGATGGCAAGGGGAAAATGACAACCGTTATGGCTGATTTCCGCAAATACCCTTCCTATGAAGAATCTTTAGAGGATTACGTACGTTTACTACGCAAGGGTCTTTCTTGGAATAAAAAGTTTTACACAGGCGTTTTCAAAAGTAATACTAAATCCTATAAAGATGCTACAAAGCATTTAACAGGATCCTACGCAACCGATTCAAAATACAACAAAAAACTTAATAAACTCATCGCTGAATATGACCTCACTCAATATGACAAACCAGTTAAAAATAAAACTACCATCAAAGTAGAAGATGGCGACTCACTTAATCATATTGCTGAAACCTATAATGTTAACGTTACTTCCATTAAACAATGGAATAAATTGAACACAGAAAATATTGAAGCTGGACAACAGTTAGAAATTTTTCAATATTAAAAGAAGCTGACCCAGAAAAATGTGGGTCAGCTTCTTCTTTCTTTTCCATATTAACCAGAAAAAATCCTTAATAATAATATCCCCTCTCGTTATTGTTCAATGTAAAGCCCATCTTCTCATATAGATGCTTTCCACCTTCAGTAGTGTGCAACCATATCCTTTTAATACCATAAACCTTACTTTCTCTAGTAATAGAAAAATTCATAAGGAATATACAATACAAAAGAACACCACCGATTTCTCAGCAGTGTTCTTTCTTAATTCTATAAACTTGTAAACTAACTTCTATCCAAGTTTTCCTAACGCATTTTTCATTAACTTCTCGCATTAAGTATTGAATGTCATCAAATTCAATTTAAAGTAAACTGTTGAATTTTTCTGTTAAAGAGGATTTCTATTTCAACACCCGCATTCAAATTACAATTAGTGAAGCTTTATTAAAATGGAAAAATCACCTCTAAAGAGGTGATTTTAATCAACTTTATAATAATTTATCGTTCTTTCTTTAAAATGATAATCTTTTTTATTAAATATCAAACTTTTTTCAAAAGCTACAACACATCAAAATAAACAAAAACTGATTTCATTTTCTAATCCATTTTCCGCTATTCTTTGCTTCTTTGCTGTGCTTATTCTATTCTATTTTTTATATCATTACAAATCGCACTGATCAATTATGCCTCGGCATAATTGCGTCCGGAATCGGCTTTGTGCTTGCACAAAGAACTCCTTTCCGATTCCGTGACATCCGCACTTCTTTCAGCGGGTGTTTGGACACCCGCTGAAAAGCAGCTTAAATCCGCATTCATCTCACCACCTACAGAGGTGGGAGACTTCTACTGAAAGAATTTAAAAAGAATGACATCTATATTTTAAAACCGTTTATCATTTTGGAAATTTTGAATGAAATGGTTACTATCATCATATACACCAAAATGATAACCCTTTTCCTTATAAAAAGAAATGATTTCTGGAAGTACTTGCAGTACCTGAGTATTTTCATGCATGAGAACGACTTCTACATCTCTTACGGTTCCATTTTTAATATTTTCTACAATTCGATTGGGGTTATCTTTTAATTGCCAGTCCAAAGAATCGATTGTCCAATCCCATACTTTAATATCCGCTTCTGCTATTTCATTACGAAGTTGTTTACTGTTCAACCCCGGTACTGAACCATATGGAGGTCGAACCAATTTAGGATTTGTACCAGTAATATCATGAATAAGAGTCAATGTTTCAATCATTTCCGGTACAAACTGTCCATCGGTGTAAAGACGTTTACTATCGTGTGACATACTATGCCCCCCTATGTAATGTCCTTCTTGCGTTGCTCGCTTAACACTTTCTTCGAAACTCTTATTCTGTAAATTAACCCCTTGCATGAAAAAAGTCGCTTTTATATCATGTTCTTTTAATATATCTAAAAATTGCCCTGTTAATTGACTAGGACCATCATCAAACGTGAGGTAAACAACTTTTCCTAACGGCTTACTAGCTGCTCTTTCCTTTTTTATAGGATGCTGTTTACTTAAATCATTTTGCTTTTGTGTAGTATTTTGTTTAATACTTTCTTCTACTACTTTAACAGTCGTTGTAGTGAATTTTCCTTTAAAATAGAACATTAGAAAAATAGTAGCTAGAACAACTCCTAACAATATTAATCCTTTTTTTATCCAACTTTGCTTAAGTTCTTTTCGTGGTGTTTTCACTGCTCAATCTCTCCTTTACAAAGAATAGAGTAATTGAACAATATAAAGATAAAATGCAGATTGTGTCGATTTAAATTAAAGAACAAAAGTTATCTCAAATCTTTCTATTCTAGTCTACTCTTCTCACTATATCCGTGTGGGATTACCAACTCTCCTATAATTCGTACAGCTGTATTTCTCCAATGTTAGAGACAATAATTAGTTTTATTTCATATTTATCTTGTCTTCATTTCATCTTTATATCGGCATCTTATTATTGGTCATGTTAATCATTTGAGCTTAAAAGATAAAGGAGAATTTGAAATATGAAGAAAAAGAATTTGAAATATCTATTAGCTTCTTTAATAGGTATTAGTTTAGTTTGTCTAGTTTGTCTAATGGATAATATCGAAGTTAATGATGTGGAGATATTAAAAAAAGAAATTCATACATTAAAAAATCATACGGTAGCTAGTAATTCATTTGACAGTGAAACTGTAAATCTTCTAAATGGAAAAACTATCGTTATTGATCCTGGGCATGGTGGGGTTGATGGTGGAACAACCGGCTTAACCTATGGAACAATTGAAAAAGAAGTGAATCTTACAGTAGCGAAAAATATTAAACAGCAACTTGAAGATAGAACCGGGGCAACGGTCATCCTAACACGCGATAAAGATATGGATTTAGGTAATACTCAAAAAGCAGCTTTACGAAAAAGAATTCAAATTGCCGATAAGGCTCTAGCTGATCTATATATTAGTATTCATCACGATGCTTTTACAGACACTAATGTTAAAGGAATAACGACACATTACAGTTCAAATCATAGAGAGAGTAAAAATTTAGCGATAATCTTACAAAATTCCATCTTCAATCAAAGTAATAACGCAAAAAATCGTGGTATAAAAGAAAGTGATTATTATGTTTTAAAGAACAATTCTGCTCCTGCAGTATTGTTAGAATTAGGCTTTACTTCAAATAAGGAAGATGAAATACGAATGACATCCAAAGATTTTCAAAGTAAAACTGCAATATCAATAGTAAATGGGATTATTGAATTCTTTGAAAAATAAGAGCTTTAACTTCTTTCATCGGGTGTTTGGACACCCGATGAAAAGCAGCTTAAATCCGCATTCATCTCACCACCTATAGAGGTGGGAGACTTCTGCTGAAACAAGTTAAATTTATGTATTTCCATATAAAAGAACAGATCATACGATTGGCTTCAAAACCATTCTTATGATCTGTTTTACTTACTCTTCTATTTTTAAATAAAAATAAAACTGTACTCCATTATCTGTATTACAAACACCATATTCTACTCCATGTAGCATTAATATATTTTTGGAGATAGCAAGCCCTAAGCCGGTCCCTCCTCTTGACCTTTGCCTAGAAGCATCAATGCGATAAAAGCGATCCCATATCTTTTCAAGATGTTCTTCTTCAATATGAGCACCTTTATTCTCCACACTTATTTTCACCCTTTTCCCCTTCTTCTCTGTAACCATTATTATTCTTTCTTTCGAAGGTGAATATCGAATAGCGTTAGTTAAAAAATTCGTTAGAACTTGTTCGATACGACGTTGGTTAGCTACGACTTCAATGGGAAGTACATACGTGTGAATCCGCAACTTCTTTTGTTGGATTTCCGTTGATAGCTTCTCACAAACCTCTTCCAATAGCTCGTTAATATAAAAGATATTCATTTTCATTTTGTAAGTACCTGATTCATACTTCGCCAATTCAAGCATATCCACAATCATTAAATCCATCTTATCGACTTCTTTTTCCATTGCATTAAAATAATACTCTTTTTTATGGCTTGCTACATTACCCCTTAGTATTGTTATACAGCTTTTCATAATACTTAAAGGTGTTTTTAATTCATGTGAAACACCAGAAATGAACTCTTTTCGTGTATTCTCTAGCTTTTTTTCTTTTTCAATATCTTGCTGTAGCTGCTTAATATACATACTCAATCGGTGAGAAAGTAGGTTGATATTCTGTGATAAATCACCAATCTCATCTTTTGAATGGACAGCAATTGTCTCTGAAAAATCTAAATTTGCTATTTTCTTCGTAGTACTATTAATTCTTAATAATGGCCTAGCAATTTTTATGGAATAGTAAAAAGAAGCTAGCAAAATTAATATGGATACAAAAGCAACAATGTATATATAATATTCTTCAATCATTTGCACAGCTTCATCAACAGGCTGTAACGAAGTCATTGAAAAAATATAAGCATTCGTGCCATCTGAATTTTCTATTCGCTTTATCAAAATATTGTATTTAATATCATTTTGTTCATAATCAACAATTTGCAAAGTAGTATTCAGTAAATCCATTTCATCCAGCAATAACTTGTTTTGAAAATCTTTAATTTGATTTAAAAATAATGTATTTGAATAAATAACGTTGGATAAATCATTTCTTTCAGGAAATTGGACATTTAAAATTTTTCCACTAAAACCAACTAAATCAGAATTTTTATCTGATGAACCTATTTCTTTTAACTTCCCCCTTGGTTTCGCCATTTCTTCTTTTAACTTTATCCTTGGATCCCCTATTTTTTCATAGAGCATTTCATTTTTTATCATCCAAATTTCTGGATTTGTATTATTCACTTCGTTTATTACCGTGATCTCAATAGGGGTCAATTGTGCCCCTTTCAAAATTCCATATATATATACTTCACTTTTCTTCATCAATGATTCTGATTCTGACAACCGATCCAATTTACTTCTATCAATCATATATAAAGGGACTTTAGTTGTTTTCATCCCCAAAATTTGTTGATTATATTTATCTAATTGTACTTCTATGTTGAAATCATTCTCATATTTTAGATTACCATTCTGATTTAATATTGTAATCCAAGCATTATTATCTTCAGCAAAATCCCTTTCAAGCTGCTGAATTGTTGAAATATCATTCGCATTTTTCATATACTCTTTTTCGAATAAAGTTATATTGGATTCTAAATCTTTCACTTTTTTATTAACATAAAATTGTTTAAAAAAGATAGTTTGTCCTATAAAAACTGTAGCTAAAATAAGTATGCAAAGCATTGACGTTAACAAAAACAACTTAAGAACAATTCCTCTTTTCATCGTAAATCCTCAAATTTGTATCCCGTTCGAACAATGGTTTTAATACATGTGGAATGGTCACCTAATTTATTTCGTAAGTTGCGCATGTGGCTATTAATCGTTCGATCATCTCCAATATGTTCATAACCCCATACTTTTGTTATGAATTGCTCTCTCGATATAACAATACCTTTATTTTCCATTAAATAAATTAGCATTTCATATTCTGTATGTGTTAAGGAAATCTCTTTTTTATTTACCTGTACTGTTCTGGAAGGAGTGTGAATTTGAATTCCTCCACTTTCAAGATAGTCATTTCCCATATCATTTTTTTGTTCTCGATTACATAAGAGCCTTTTAGCACGGGCTAATAATACGAGGGGATTATAAGGTTTCGTCACATAGTCATCGGCTCCTAATTCAAAGCCTAATAAAGTATCATCTTCATCCGAACGAGCTGTCAACATAATAATAGGGATATTTGAAGATTTTCTTATTCGACGACATATAGACCATCCATCCAATTTAGGTAACATGATATCTAATATTATTAAACTAAGCTCTTTTTCTTGAAACACCTTTAGTGCCTCTTCGCCATTTGTAGCTTCTAAAACTGAATAACCTTCATTCAGAAAATAATCTTTAAGAATCTCTCTTAAAATATCCTCATCTTCTACAATTAATATATCTGTCATTTTATATCTCCTGCTTTAGTTATTTTAGCCAAGTATTAATGTAAGTAACATTTGGTTCGCACATGTCCATATTAAGTTAGGAATCAAACATAAGCAATCTCATTTAACATATAGAAGCAAAATTTCATTTAATCTTTATTTAATCTTTACATCAAGAAAAAAGTCGCTCTCTTTTATTCAGAAGAACCCTTTCCATCCAACTTCCACAGTATTATTATTTTAGGGATATTTGCAAATAAAAAAACCAGAAGTACTTTTCCCAGCTAAATTCTCTTTCACCGCTTTGATTTTAAACTGAGGTGTATTCTAACTATCTCAATCTGAAACCGAAGCTACATTTGGATTTATTTTTAGTAATTGTTGTTGATGTTCATTAAAGTTGATTTAACTCATTTCAAGTTCTCCCGTTCTAAATTTCTCTTATTAATCAAATTTAAATCACTTCCTAATATTATTTAAAATTATCTTATACTAGCGATAGAAGGTATAATAGTTAAAACGGTTCAGGCAAAAAGTTTCATAAACCGAAATAAATTAGATGAAATTAACAACAATATTCCTTATAATATGTAAAGAGATGTAAGTTAAAAGTATTATGGTCAATTGTTTCACTAAATATAATAGGAAGTAGTGATTTTATTGAAGATAGGAAAAAAAATATTATTAGGATTTACATTGATGGTTATTCTTATAGGGATTTCCTCTATTTTCACTGTAAAACATACTCGTGATATTGAGCAAAGTTTTGAAGAATTGATAGACAGACGTTTTGTTCAAATTAGATTAGTAGATGATATTCAATATGAAATGGCTATACAAGGGTCTTATTTACGCGGTTATTTATTGCAAAAACATAGTAAATCATTAGATTCTTTAAGAGACCATCAAGTCATTTTTGATGAAAAAATGGCTGAATTAGAAGCAATAGTGCGATCTGATACGATGAAGGAATTAGTTGCAGATTCAATCGCTGCAAAAAAAGAATTTGATCGCTATGCAAAAGAAACAATTATGGTACATCAAACCGATAATGCTAGTAGAGCAACCCAATTGATGAATGATCAAATACAACCAATAAATGACAGAATTTTAACCAATGCTGAAGATATGCTTACATACCAAAATAAACAATTAGAAAATATTCAAGCTGATGCAAAAGATAAAACTAGTTACGCTGCTCTTACAGGAATAATTAATTTCATAGTAAACTTAGTTGCTGCTACAATCATTTGTATCATCATTACTCGAATGATTTCTTCCCCTGTTCGTAAGCTAAACGAAGGCGTTAAGCTTATAGCTAAAGGCGATTTATCACAGGATAAAATCACTATTCATACAAAAGATGAACTACGTGAACTAGCAGATTCGTTCAATGATATGAAAGAGAATTTACGTCATTTAATTCTTGCAACGAATAATAGTGCGGAACATCTATCCACTTCTGCAGCCGAATTATCAGCTAGTACAGAAGAAGTATCGCAAGCTACTGAAAGTGTATCGACTCGTATCGAAACAACTTCATTAAATGCTAATATGTCATCTGCAGCTGCTAAAGAAAGTGTTATTGCTATGGATGAAACTGCTGTTGGTGTTCAACGTATTACCGAATCAACACAGACTTTGCACACTACCGCAATTAATACTCTGACTGCCGCAGAAGAAGGTCAGAATAAACTGATTGACGCCAAAGATCAAATGCAAAATATCTATAATGCAACTGTACTAGTGACAGAGTTAACGAAAAAACTAGGATTACAAACGGTAGAAATTGAAAATATTACAAAAGTAATCACTGGAATTACAGAGCAAACGAATTTGCTAGCTTTAAACGCAGCTATCGAAGCTGCTCGCGCTGGAGAACACGGTAAAGGATTTGCTGTTGTTGCAGATGAGGTTCGAAAATTAGCGGAGGAATCTAAATTATCAGCCAACAAAATCGTTAACTTAACAGCCACAATTCAACGAGATACACAAAATGTTGAAAGTAGTGTCTCACAAGGGTTAATGACTGTTGAAGAAGGTGTCAAGATTATTGAGCAAGCTGATGTTTCATTCCACTCCATAACTGATGCTGTACGTTCTATGACATCCCAGATTGAGGACATTTCTGCTGCTTCAGAACAAATTTCTGCAAGCGCCGAAGAAGTTGCCGCATCTATCTCAGAAATCGCAAACCATTCAGATGGTACTTCTGTTCAAATTGAGGCAGTATCTAGTTCAATTGAAGAGCAAGTGGCGTCAATGCAAGAAGTCCATAGCATAGCTCAAGATTTAAACTCAAAATCTGTATTACTTCAAAAAGAAATTCAACAATTTAAGTTATGATATTAGAGCTAATGGAAAATTACATTTCCATTAGCTTTTTTTGATACTTTAAATAGTACGTTAAGTGCTTAAAGACATTTCCTCTACCCCATTTTTATGAATTTCGATGCACCTATAACGACCATGGTTCTTTAACCTCAACCTTTTTCTTTTACATTTTCTTTCAATCTATTTAAACTAAGTATCAACTACATATATTGGGGGCGGTTCAGATGGAAAAAATTGAACAGATTAGCGAAGGTTTGTTTTGCATCGATACATATGATTTAGGACGACCAAATCGAACGAGTTCTTATTTGTTAAAGGATGAAAAAATTGCATTAATCGAAACATCTGCTAGTCCTTCCGTTCCTTATATCATGAAGGGACTTCAAGCACTAGGAGTGGCTCCTGAAGATATAGACTATTTGATATTAACGCATATCCATTTGGATCATGCAGGTGGTGCTGGGTTGTTTATGGAAAAATGCAAAAAGGCTGAACTAATCGTACATCCAAAAGGAGCCCGTCATTTAGTCAATCCTAGTCGTCTTATCGCTAGTGCAAAATCTGTTTACGGTGATCAATTTGATACTCTATTTGATCCTATTTTACCTGTAGAAGAGACACGCTTGAGAACAGTTGCTGATGGAGATCAACTCGTGCTTGGTGAAACAATTTTGACTTTTCATCATACTAAAGGTCATGCAAATCACCATATATCTATCCATGATAGTAAGTCTAATGGCATTTTCGTTGGAGATACGACTGGCGTTTATTATCCTGAACTTTTGGAAGAAAATTTCGACTTAATACTTCCTTCTACATCACCAAATCAATTCGACCCTGATGCTATGAAGCAGTCAATTCAGTTATATGAAAAACTTGCGCCAAGTCAGCTATACTTTGGCCATTACGGTGTTTACTATGAGCCTAATATGGCATATGAACAAGTTCGTTACTGGTTACCTATTTTCTTAGAAGAAGGAAAAAAAGCAATGGCGGTAAAAGAGGAGTTCTATGAGAGATCACGAGATTTGGAAAAGCGGTTAAATGCATTAGTAAATGATTATGTGTTACAACATGGTTTAATGCTAAATCACCCTGTTTTCAAAGTAATACCTTTAGATACGGCAGTTTCTGCAATGGGAATCATTGATTATTTAGTAAAATTAGAAGGATAGAATGATAAAAAAGCAGGTTTGCAAATTAAGTTGCATCCCTGCTTCTTTATTAGTTTATATTTTATTACTTTATGAAAAATGCTTTCTAGTAGTTTAATTTTCATTATTAAATAACTATTGCTAAAGATATTCATCTAAAACTCTACTTTAAATTTCGCTATTTGTTTGCTTAATTCATCGAACCACTTTTTGTCATTAGTATCTAACGCTAACTCTTGTAGCGCTAGTAAATCTTGCAGTTGTAATTTGTCTTCATCATTTAATATTAAATTCTCAAATTGAACAATACGATCTTTTTGTAGTCTTCCATCAAAAAATTTAACAACCGCTGCTCTTCCCTCAACATCAATAGACAAAATATATCCATCAAGATTTTGAGAAATCACCCATTTACCAATATCCTTTTTCATTAATTCCATCTGCATCATTCCTTTCACTAGCTCGAATTTGTGTAGATTCATTTGCTGGTTTCTAGAAAATACAAAAAAATCCGCTTGCATTTACATGACTTCATATTCAGAATTTTTACCTTCTAAAATGATTTCAATTAAGCTAGCGAATAATTTCAGTTTTTGATATTACTATATTCTATCATTAAATTTCTGAATAGTAAATTAATTATCAGTGAATATAATTAAATTATATTTACGCTGAATAAGACGTAAATATTCCAATAAATCTTTTATCGTTTTGAAACAAAGTTTAACTAAATTAATACAAGAAGCCATGATAAATGAACAGATAGAAAGAGCATGATTTGAAAAAAGATTAATCATTTTAATTTTCTAGAATAACGCACCCGTTTTGAAGGTTCAAATTATAGTAACAAACATCTATAAATATTATTTGTTGTTCAACCAAGGAAGGAGTTCTTCATGTTTATAGATTTCCTCAGTTTCTCTAATAATTTGAGAAAGAAGAATATCAATGGAATCTGTTAATGAGTTTAAAGTCTGTTGGACAGAGCCATTCTCAAATTGATCTAACGGCTCAGGTAACTCATCCTCGTCCAAAACAAAATAGTCTCCATTAGGAAGGATCAAAATATCAATAATCAGATCCTCAAAGGACAGCAAATTATCAGTCATATATGTATTTTTTACAATATTAAAATAGGAACCTAAATAATTCCCTTTATTATCTCTCCAGATGTATAAATTATATGGACGATTTCCCCAGTAGTATGCAATTGTATAACTACCTTTAGAAATGGTTAATTTTGTTTGGCTTGCTATCATCGTAAAGGAATCTAGTATTTTATGAAAAAGCACGACATTTTGATTTTGTGCCTTTAACAACATACAGCTATGTTCTACAATTACGGAGTCGTACCGTATTTTTCTTTCAATTATTTTATCTCCAAGTTGAAAAGTTGGTGTACTTAAATTGATCATAACTTTAGTTATCCTTCCTATTAATGTTCTTCACTAGAACAGATGTCTTTTATTAATTATAACATCTATAAAAGCATCAGGGATTTGACCTCCTCATTTTTTGCCAGTTAGGCAGGTTTATATAAATATCGCTGATAAATCAATGTTTTATGTAATTAAATTACTCTATACAAAAAGACCCCCTCCTATTAAAGAATGGCGCCTTCTAATGTAATTTTTTATTGCCCACCCACAGTCATTAAATTTCGATTAGAACGAATCTCTGATGCTTCGATTTGATCTCTTCCTTTTTCTTTTGCGACATACAAGTTTTGATCAGCTTGTTTTACGGCTTCTTGTAATGTCATATCATCCTCCAACTTCGCAATACCAATAGAAACTGTTACATAAGTTGATAAATGCTCATCAATATAAAATGATGTTGTACGTATTTCTTTTTGAATTGCCTCTATATATAAAACAGCTTGTTCAAAATTAGTATGTCCTTGATAAATGATAAATTCCTCTCCTCCATATCTTCCAACCTTTACATACTCATTTTCATATTTCTTAAATATGCCACCAATTTCACTTAAAATTTGATCGCCTACTACATGACCATATGTATCATTTAACTTCTTAAAATAATCGAGATCAACCATCGCTAAATATTGATTTTCCTTTGTTTCATTTCTCTTTCCCTCTACTATTTCAAAGAACTTATTTCGATTCAATAACTTCGTTAATGAGTCATGCCAAGCTATAAATTCTAGTTGATTATTTAAACTGTACCGTTTACGTTCCATTAAAACAAAATAATAAAAAACAGATGCTGCTCCTATCAATGAAGTATACCGCCAGATAACTATGCTTTTAAAAATAGCTAGTCCGTTTGGGACAATAAAAACAATAGGAAAATCTGAGATTAACCAACATACTGTAATTAGTACAATCTTGTCTATATAACTGTGCGGGTATTTGTTATTTTTATATACGGCTAATGTTAATAGAGTGGGTCCAATCATGCCAAATAGGATACCGGGAGTAGTACCAACTCCGCCCATCAAAACACGCCAAATAGATACAATCAACAAGATTGGTAGTGTCAATTTCCAATTACTAAAATAAGCTAAAAAAACCAGCGGAATCATTCGCAAATCTACCCTATAACCTTCAAATTCGATAGGTAAATAAAACATTGAGATAACTGATGCTGAAACAGTAAGCACTAGTAATAAAGTATATAGCTTATTCGGTAAGCGTTTTCTGTAATTTTTAAGCGAATGGATGATTAAGTGCATTAATAAAATAATCGCAAGGTTCGATAAAATCGATTGAAGCATATTACTACCCCCACTTTGTAAATATCTTCTTTATTTGGTAATTTATTTAATTTTTCTATCAATACTATTATGATACCATAAAACCCTACTCATCACACCATAATTATAGTTCGATTGAACTATAATTATCTTAAGAATAATTACTACCTTTTTAACTATAAATAAATTAAAAACTTGTCTTCACTCCATAATCGTCGTAAAATTGATTATATCCACCCATTAGATCTCGAAGCATCAATACATTATTTATTCACATAGGAGATATAGATATGATAAACGTTTTATTTGTCTGCCTCGGAAACATTTGCCGCTCACCGATGGCTGAAGCATTATTTCGAGACTTACTAAAAAAAGAAAAATTTGAAGACAAAGTTACAGTTGATTCCGCGGCTACTGGATCATGGCATATTGGAGATCCTCCGCACGAAGGTACACTGGCAATTTTAAAGAAAAATAATATTTCTTCTGCCGGTATGACTGGTCGGCAATTAAAAAAAGAAGATTTTGAGCAATTTGAATATATTGTAGGTATGGATAACAGTAATATCTTGAATATTTACGAAATGACAGGTCAACCTAATCACCCAAAAATCATACGTCTACTTGATTTAACCGATCATCGAAAGGATGTCCCTGATCCTTACTTTACTGGTGACTTCCAGGAGACGTATGATCTCGTCACTGACGGTTGCCGCGCATTAATTGAAAAGATTCGTAATGAACACAATATAACTAATTCATAATAAAATCCCGCCAATATATAATTTGGCGGGATTTTATTTTCCTAGCAATTTAGAGAGAAAGATTTACCAGTATTATTACTGTACAATGACCATTTTTTCAAATTCTATTGTTATAATAGATTTATATTTTTTCAACTTAGGAGGACCTCACATGAATTTTGTAGCCATTGATATTGAAACAGCCAACCAATGGCGAGATAGTATTTGTTCGATAGGATTAGTAAAGGTGGTAGATGGAGAAATCCAGGACACCCTGTATACATATATCAACCCTGAACAACCATTTGATGAATATCATACTCATCAACATGGCTTAACAGCTGAAATGGTCATGCATGCACCGACCTTTAAAGAATTCTATCCAACATTATGTCGTTGGCTAAACAATCAATTTGTTGTTGCACATTTTGTCAAATATGATGAAAATGTCATTCAAGAATCTTGCGAAAGTATTCAACAACTTCCCCCTTATTGTCGATACGGATGTACATTTGAGTTAGCACAAAAAGTACTCCCTGATTTACCAAATTATAAATTAACCTCTGTTGCTTCTAATCTATTAATCCCACTTTCTACGGAGAATGCTGACATGATCGCTAGCATTGTTCTAGCTATTAGTAAGGTGAAAAATTCCCAACAGATAAATAGACTATTCGATTTTACTTTCGAAATTAGTCAAAATGAGACTTCGAGTGTAAATAAGCCTTTCTTCAAAGGAAAGACGGTCGTCTTCACAGGTGGTTTACAAGGCATGACCCGTTCCTCTGCTGCTCAAAAGTTACGCCAAGCAGGAGGTGTTTTTAGCAATGTAGTATCAAAACAGACCGATTATTTAGTCATTAGTCGCAATAGTATCGAACGTTCTGAGTCCGGTCATAAAAGTAGTAAATTTCAAAAAGCGGAGCAGCTAATCACTATGGGACATTCGATTCAACTTATGCATGAAGAGCTTTTCATTGAAAAATTGAAATAAAAATAAGTACTAGTGAAAAGTCCCAATAAATTGAACTACTTATTGTATTATTTCCTAGATAGAAAAGAGCCAACAATAAAATGCTGACCCTTAGCTATTTTATTGTTGGAATTATTTCAGGAAAATCTCCAGAAGTATAAGTCTTCCGTTTCCTTATAGATTTCTGCTCCTGATTTTTCTAATACCCTGTGCGATGCAATATTGTTTTTAGCGGTATCTGCTATAACAAACATAACTTCTGGCTGATTTAACAACCAACTTTTAATATTATTAACGGCTTCGGTCATATATCCTTTTCCTTGATACTCAGGAATCGTGTAGTAACCAATTACAATTTCACCAACTTCATTAGGGCGACCTTTTAACATTATGCCACCAACTATACAGTTTTTATTACTCGATATTACTAACCAGTTGGTGTACCATATATAATTTTGCTGATCCTCCATTAATTTTGAAAGCCTGAATTTCAGAGCTAGTTTAAGCTCTTCACTCAGGAATTCCTCTGATTCATTTAAAGATAACTTTATTTCCATTTCTCTTTGATTAACAATTAGTAACTTCAAGTTTTCTGGACTTAATGGAATTAGTTTTAATCTTTCAGTGTTAAGTTCTATCATTCTTACACCCCCTATCATAATTTTTAATTTTAACGTCACTTAAATAGACTCAAAAACAAAATTACTAATAGGCATTCATTATTGGCAGCAACTCCCAGTATATTTATAGTTATTCATTCTATCACCGGAAAAGGAATCTTACAATATTTTCAAACTTTAATCATTTGACACATTGAACAGATGCCAAATACATATTAAATAATCATTTTTATTTGGACAACAGGGACGCATGGACTATACTCAGACGACCTAAGGGTGAATATAAGTTTTCAACTAATTAATAAATGAAGGAGAAGTAAATCGCAGACTCAATTCTTCTCATGTTCTTAAGACACTAGTTGATCTAAACATGTGTAGTTGATTGGAGCGCAGGGGGTGACTTCTGCGGGAAAGCGGGACAGTCCAAGACCCTGCAGGAGCATAGCGACGAAGCAACTTGGCGCCCGCCCGCGGAAAGCGTCCACCGTAGCGGAAATCAACGGTCTTATTTATTTGTTTATATTACATGTGTAGTTGATTGGAGCGCAGGGGGTGACTCCTGCGGGAAAAGCGGAACAGACCAAGACCCTGCAGAAGCATAGCGACGAAACGACTTGGCGTCCGCCCGCAGAAAGCGTCCACCGTAGCGGAAATCAACGGTCTTATTTTTTTGTTTATATTACATGAGTAGTTGATTGGAGTGAAGGGGGTGACTCCTGCGGGAAAAGCGGAACAGACCAAGACCCTGCAGAAGCATAGCGACGAAACGACTTGGCGTCCGCCCGCAGAAAGCGTCCACCGTAGCGGAAATCAGGTGCTGCACCCCAAAAGTTAGAGTAATAAATCTAACTTTTGGGGTGTTTTTGTATGGCGAAATATAGCCAAGGTTTTAAATTAAAGATTGTTCAAGAGTATTTAAAAGGGAATCTGGGATACCTATTATTAGCGCAAAAATATGGTATTCCATCTCCAACTCCAATCAAACGTTGGGTTAGAGCATATAAAATTTTTGGAGAAGAAGGTTTACAACGGAAAACAAAGCATGAAGAATATCCTGTTCAATTCAAATTAGATGTATTAAACTTTATGAAACAAACAGGTGCTTCTTACCAAGATACAGCAATTCGATTTAACATGAATGATCCTAGTTTAATCGCAACTTGGAACAGTAAGTTTTTAAAAGAAGGAGTAGAAGGCCTGAAACATGCGAAGGGAAGGCCATCTATGTCTAAAAAATCAGAAGCTACAGTGAAAAAAACAATGTCTCGTGAGGAGCAGTTAGAACGTGAAAATGAACTACTTCGTCTAGAGGTTGCGTATTTAAAAAAGTTGAAGGCTTTTCGAGAGAACCCGGATGCCTTCCTCGAAAAGCACAAGCAGCAATCGCCTTTGAACTCAAAAAAGAAGGGTTCCGATTAAAATACATCTTTAAACAAGTCGATATTCCAGAAGCAACGTATCACTATCACATCAAGCAAATGAAGGATGAAGATCCAGATCAAGCGTGGAAAACGTTGATTTTAGAGACTTTTGAGCAACATGAAGGGCGATATGGATATCGTCGCATTCATGCGGAATTAAAGGGACAAGGACATAAAATCAATCATAAAAAAGTACAACGAATCATGAGTGAATTGAATTTAAAATGCGTGAAATTCGTGCGTAAATCTCGCTATAAATCGTATAAGGGTACTGTAGGGAAAGTCGCGAGGAATCGATTAAACCGCCGTTTCCATACAACGTACTTCTTACAAAAACTCGTGACAGACGTAACAGAATTCAAATGTACAAACAACGAAAAACTCTATTTAAGTCCGATTATGGATTTATATAACGGTGAAATACTGAGCTTTAGTATGTCTAAACGCCCTACACTTGATTTCGTAATAGACTCATTGAAACAAGCACTCCCAATTATTCAAGAACATGCCCTATACCGTACAACGATTCACTCGGATCAGGGCTGGCACTATCAACATCATTTATGGGTGAAAAAATTAAAGCGAAACAAGATTTTCCAAAGCATGTCTCGTAAAGCAACCTGTGCAGACAATGCGACCATGGAGAACTTCTTTGGCTTACTCAAACAAGAAATGTATTACGGAGAAGAATTAATCTCCTATGAAGCGTTAAAGAAGAAAATAGAGAAGTATATCTATTACTATAATAACGATCGAATTAAACAAAAATTGGCCAGCATGAGCCCGGTAAAATACCGAACTCATGCCAGCCAATTAGCTGCATAAATAAAACTCTAACTTTAAGGGGTCACTACCTCAACGGTCTTATTTATTTGTTTATATTACATGTGTAGTTGATTGGAGCGCAGGGGGTGACTCCTGCGGGAAAAGCGGAACAGACCAAGACCCTGCAGAAGCATAGCGACGAAACGACTTGGCGTCCGCCCGCAGAAAGCGTCCACCGTAGCGGAAATCAACGGTCTTATTTTTTTGTTTATATTACATGAGTAGTTGATTGGAGTGAAGGTGGTGACTCCTGCGGGAAAGCGGGACAGTCCAAGACCCTGCAGGAGCATAGCGACGAAGCGGCTTGGCGCCCGCCCGCGGAAAGCGTCTACCGTAGCGGAAATCAACGGTCTTATCTAATTAAATATATTTTAGAAATAAAAAAGACTGTAGATAAACCCGAATCTCTTTGAGTTTGTCTACAGTCTGAAACTAGTTTCTTTAATAACCTACTCCACTTCAATGGCAATATGCTTGAAGTTCACAACATCAAATAATCCAGTGTCTGTCAGTTTAATGTCTGGGATAACAGGCAAGCTGATGAATGAAAGTGTTAAGAATAAATGGAAATCTAAATCTGGGTTGAGCTGTAATAATGCTTCATGCAAATTGTGAAGTTGTTTTTCGGCAACAGTAGCTGATTGGTCTGTCATCAGTCCAGCAACTGGTAATGGCAGAGCGCTTAATATTTGCCCGTCTGCAACGACAACATAACCCCCTTGCATATTCTGCAATGCTTCAACAGCAAGGAGCATATCCTCGTCATTTGTTCCTAACACAAGTGCATTATGAGAATCGTGTGCAACTGTAGTCGCAACAGCACCCTTTTGAAGTCCAAAGCCATGTGTAATACCAAGACCAATATTGCCAAGCTGATGGTGACGTTCAATAACTGCCAATTTCAACAGATCATTTTCTACTGAAGGTATGAAAATACCATCTTCAACAGTAACATCAGCTACCCGCTTCGTCGTCATTATCTGATTAGGTTGAATCTCGATAACATTCGCTTTCGACCCTTTTGTAAAAGAAATCGTCAAATCCGAAGCTGTCAATGCTGGAATCTTCACAGATTGCATAATAGCGGTTGGGACATAAACTCCTTCCTCTTTCCGTTGGAGCATCTGACCATGTTCCGCAACCTTTTTGCCATTTTTCCATACACTTCGTGGCTTACAAGTATAGAGATCTTCAAGTAGTATGAAGTCTGCTATAAATCCTTCTGCTAATGCACCTTTATGTTGTAATTGATAGCAATTGGCTGCATTAAGTGTGGCTAACTGGATGGCTTGTAACGGTTCCATTCCCTCTTCAATTGCGAGTGCGATGTCATAATTAATACTACCTTCTTGCATGAGTTCATCTAGATGTTTGTCATCAGTACAAAATAGGAATCGATGCGCATTCGTAGGTGTTACTGCCGGGAGTAACGCACGAAGGTTTTTAGCTGCTGAACCTTCTCGAATGAGTACATACATACCTTGCTGCACACGATTTCTAGCTTCTTCTGCCGTTACACATTCATGATCGGTTTGAATACCAGCTGCACGATAACCTCGAATTTGTTGGGGTGATAATCCGGCACCATGTCCATCAATGACTCGATTAATAGATTCAGTTTGTTCAATTTTAGCAAGCATCTTTTCATTACCTTCTAGTACTGCTGGAAAGTCCATTACTTCAGCTAAGCCTAGTACATCTGGATGTGTCAAGAATGGCGCCAAATCCTCAGCCTCTAATACGGCACCAGCATTTTCAAATGAAGTTGAAGGAACACTCGATGGTAGCATTACGTGAATATCCATGGTAGCATTTTTAGCATTATCCAACATGAATTGAATCCCATTTACTCCTGAGACGTTTGCAATTTCGTGTGGATCTGTAATTACTGTCGTAATACCATGTGGCAATAAAATACGACTAAATTCAGATGGTGTTAACAGCGATGATTCAATATGTATATGCCCGTCAATCAGACCAGGGATAACATATTTCCCTTGCGCATCCTCTTCACGCTCCGCATCATATTGACCTTTTGGATCAATCGCAACAATATATCCTTCTGAGACAACAATATCAGCCATTCTCCATTGCAAGTTGAATACATCAGCTACTTGTGCGTTTCGTAAAATAAAATCAGCTTTTATTTTCTTCTGTGAACATAAAATTCTACGTTGTCTACTTTGTAATTGGGATTTCATCATGATTCCTCCTAATTTATATGTAAAAACCTTTTTATATTTATACCATAAATATACTTGTAGCAGTATTTTTTTAAATAAATGTGCAGCGTTTTAATCATTTGAATGAAACCTTTTCTTCCCTCATACGTAAATAAATAGAAGGGAGTTATCACATGTTCAATCAACCTAAGTTAAATATTCCCCGATCTCCTTTGAGAACGACATTTGATATTTTGGCAATCGGGGTATTCGTATTAGCAATTATATATGGAATTACACAGTGGTCTAGTTTGCCTTCAGAGGTCCCTACTCACTATAATGCATTAGGTGAACCAGATGACTGGGGACCTAAATGGATGTTTTTTTTACCACCTGGTATTGGAGCAGCAATATGGATATTCTTGTATGTAATTGAACTAAAACCTCATTTGCATAATTATAGTACATTAACAGCAGAAAATACTGAGAGACTATATCAGAATTCAATGCTACTATTAAATTTTGTCAAAAATGAGGTTCTCTTATTTTTTGCTTATAATATGTGGAATGATGTTCATGTGGCTCGTGGCGGTGAAAGTTTACTTGGAATCTATGAGATGCCACTGTTCCTTGTGATCCTATTCGGTACGATAATCTACTTTGTAGTACGTACCTTCAAGCTTAGATGACATAAAAAATGTTCAAGCCAAATGAGAAGCTTGAACATTTTTTTATACATTTTTTACTTTGTGTACTTGGTCAATTGGAACTTTTTTTTGCCGTTTAGTTTCCACATGATAATACCTTTTCTTGGTGCAATATAGTAATGAGAATACGTGCCATATATGTGGTGATCTATTCGAACTTTAACAACATTTTCGAAAGAACCCGCAGTAGTTTTAACAGTCATATTGACATCTTGAACCTGTAACTTATCTTGATCATTTTTCCACTTCTTCCCCTTCGTTAATGGATAGTTTAGTCGAAAATTTGTGTGTCCAGTAGGCGAGAGATATGTGAAGTACTTACTATTTTCCAAATAAGAAGAATCCAATCCATTTTTAGACTTCGTTTTCACACCGCCTTTTACTTCTACGAACGTATCTGTACTCTTCCCGTAGTAGACATCCTCTTCATAATTTCCGTAAGTATACTTCCCTATTTTGGGTAGCAAATTCCCCGTCACTTTTTGCACAACTTTTTTTGAATTTAAATAGCTGGTAGAAACAAAACCCGTACCCTTTTTATAATTTACTTTTGACCACCCTTTTGATGTACTAATCACTTCCACTTTCTCGTTTTTCTTTAATTGCCCTAGCTTTTTTGAATTTTTCGTAGCATTCATCCGAACGTTTAACACATCTACTTGTACATATTGTATTGATAAGTTCGTTTTTGCTTCTATCTTTGTTAGGTTAATGAAACTCACATTACTGATTAAAATCATGATAATCAATATATATTTAAGGCGTTTCATATCTGGACACTCCTCCTATCTAATAAAAAACCCTATTTATTCCACACAAACCATTATACATAATTAATACCCTAAAATATCCAATTAAATCATTTTTTAAACCTTTAAATAGACTGAATTTTCAAACAACTATCAAATTACCTATTTTTAATTGGTATATTTGATAGCTTGTTCTCCATATATTAAGTTTAAAGATTTACTAGTTAGAACAATTTATTCGAAAGGAGGAGATAGGATGAAAAAGAGTTTAATAGTATTGCTATTGGTGATGAGCATTGTTTTAACGGCATGTGGAGGAGGTGACAGTGATAAAGCTGGGACTACCGGTGAATCTACAATTGACCGTGTACGAAAAGCTGGGAAATTGGTTGTTGGTACGGCTACTGGCTATGCACCTTTTGAAATGGTAAATATGAAAGAAGAATTTGTCGGCTATGATATCGATACTGCAAAAGCAATAGGAAAGGCATTGGATGTCAAAGTAGAATTTAAAGAATATTCATTCGATGGGTTAATCGCTGCACTGCAAGTTGGCGAAATTGATATGATCATTTCTGGTATGACAATTACTGGGCCTCGTGCATTGTCTGTTAGTTTCCCAAATCCGTATTATCAAACAAAACAGGTTGTGCTATTACCTGAGAAAGATAAAACGACAAAATCTTGGAAAGAGCTCGATAAAAAAGGGAATAAAATTGCAACTATTATCGGGACGACTGGTCAAATTTTAGCAAAAGCAAATTTTAAAAATGCAGAGTTCAAAGATTATAGAGAAATGCCTGCTGCTGCTTTAGCGATGTTATCAGGTCAGTTAGATGCTGTTATTTATGATGAATCTTCAGTTCGAATTTGGCAAAAGGAAAATGGAAAATCTCGTATTTTAGATGAAGATATTTCCGCAGAAAATTTAGGAATTGCAGTAGCTCACAATGATTTAGTGACAGTCCAATGGTTAAATTCATTCCTTTATAGTTATTTAGGTGGACCACAGGAACTAGCTTCACGTTCTTACTGGTTTGAAAGTGATGATTGGTATGGAGATATTAATACAAAAGTAAAAGAAGAATAACCGATTATAACCAATACTCGGAAGACCTTATCTTATGCTAAATGAATATAAGGTCTTCAGTTGTTTTTACGATCTTATTTTAAAGTCATATCAAAGGAGGAGTTCCTGCACTATGAGATATCAGCCTGATTGGACTGTTATTACAAATAATCTCGATATCTTTTTTAAAGGGATGTATTTGACGCTAGAAATTTCAGCATTGTCTTTACTATTTGCAATACCAATTGGTATCCTTTTTGGGGTTGGACGTATATCAAAAAATCGGATCATTCGATTTACTGCCTCTGTGTATGTTGAAGTTATGCGTGGTGTACCTCTACTCGTTATATTGATTTGGATTCATCTCGTTCTTGGTCAGTTTTTAAAACTTGGCTCTTTTTGGGGATCGATTGTCTCACTCGCTATTTTCTCTGGTTCATTTATCGCAGAAATTGTTCGAGGTGGAATTCAATCTGTTCCGAAAGGCCAGATGGAAGCTGCTCGTTCATCAGGCATGTCTAATATTCAAGCCATGCGTTTAATCATATTACCACAAGCTTTTAGAAAAACATTACCTCCTATGGCATCGCAATTCATCATTCTTATTAAAGACTCATCGCTCGTTTCAACCATTTCAGCTGTAGATTTAACATTAAAGGCGACAAATCTCGCTGCTATCTCTTACCGCTATATCGAAATATGGACATTCGTTGCTCTATTATATTTTGCAATGACATTTACATTATCACTAATCATTCGCCAGTTTGAGAAACATTGGTTAAAAAGTGAGTATTAAGAAAGGGCTGATTGCATGATTTCCATTAATAATGTCAATAAAAGCTTTGGAAACAATCAAGTTTTAATCGATATTAATTTACAAGTAGAACAATCAAATGTGATTGCTTTAATAGGACCAAGTGGTGCAGGAAAATCCACGCTCATCCGGGTTATTAATGCACTTGAAGAAATTGATAATGGGGAAATATTAGTAGATGGAATTTCAATTCATGATAAAAAAACAGACATCAATAAAGCCCGTACAAATATTGGTTTCGTCTTTCAAAGTTTCAACTTGTATCCGTTTTTAACAGCACTTGAAAATGTTACAATCGCACCAATAAAGGTAAAAGGCATGACAAAAGCTGAAGCGGAAAAAATGGGCACGGAGTTACTTAGTTCACTTGGCTTAGCTGATAAAATTCATGTTCATCCCTCTCACCTCTCAGGTGGACAGCAACAACGTGTTGCCATTGCAAGAGCATTAGCGATGGACCCACAAATTATGCTCTTTGATGAGCCTACATCTGCTCTAGATCCAGAAATGGTGAAGGAAGTTTTAGATGCCATTCGCAAACTGGCAAAGGAAGGTATGACAATGGTCGTCGTAACTCATGAAATGGGCTTCGCACGCGAAATTTGCGACAAAATTGTTTTCATGGCTGAGGGTAAAATTGTTGAAGTTAACTCTCCTGATAAATTTTTCACTAATCCCGAATCAGAACGCGCTAAATTATTTCTATCAAAGGTATTAAATCACTAGAAAAATGCAGTTCAGCAC
Source organism: Viridibacillus sp. d25.2 (assembly GCF_055456015.2). Lineage (NCBI taxonomy): Bacteria > Bacillati > Bacillota > Bacilli > Caryophanales > Caryophanaceae > Viridibacillus > Viridibacillus sp. d25.2. The sequence continues at coordinate 2,961,254 of NZ_CM196652.1, forward strand.
TGTTTTCAGGAAAATAAAACGTAGTTGAAGGAGCTCATTCCAACTGCCTTTTATTGGTCGCGTTCTTGATTTTGGTTTCCGTCATCATTTTCCATCACCTAAAGATTATTTTCAATTATTAAAATGAATGAATCTATAAAAAAGTAGAGGGTAGATTTTTTGGGGTTTGGAGAAGCGTCCTCTCGACTCCTGCGGGATTAGCGAGACAGACGAGACCCTACAGGAGCGTAGCGACGAAGCGGCTCGGCGCTCGCCCGCGGAAAGCGAGTGGAAAGCTTCGGAAAACCTGATCTATCCTGTATACAAATAAAAAGACTGTAAAATGAATGAGTATATAGAAAAGTAGAAGGTAGCATTTTATTGGTTCGGAGGAGCGTCCTCTCGACTCCTGCGGGATTAGCGAGACAGACGAGACCCTACAGGAGCGTAGCAACGAAGCGGCTCGGCGCGCGCCCGCGGAAAGCGATCGGTAAGCTTCGGAAAACCTGATATCCTGTATACAAATAAAAAGACCGTAGATAAACCCTAATTTCTTCGCAATTTGTCTACAGTCTAACATCTATTAAAATGAATGAGTATATAGAAAATTAGTAGAAGGTAGCATTTTATTGGTTTGGAGAAGCGTCCGCTCGACTCCTGCGGGAAAAACGAGACAGACGAGACCCTGCAGGAGCGTAGCGCCGAAGCGGCTCGGCACTCGCTCGCGGTAAGCGAGCGGTAAGCGAGCGGTAAGCGAGCGGTAAGCTTCGGAAAACCTGTTCTATCCTGTTTACAAATAAAAAGACTGTAGATAAACCCTAATTTTTTCGCAATTTGTCTACAGTCTAACATCTATTAAAATGAATGAGTATATAGAAAATTAGTAGAAGGTAGCATTTTATTGGTTTGGAGAAGCGTCCGCTCGACTCCTGCGGGATTAGCGAGACAGACGAGACCCTACAGGAGCGTAGCGACGAAGCGGCTCAGCGCTCGCCCGCGGTAAGCGAGCGGTAAGCTTCGGAAAACCCAATCTATCCTATATACAAATAAAAAGCCGGTAGAAATCTCGTTTTTTTAGAGTTTATATACAGCGAGAGCAGTTCAGCACTGCTCTTTTTAATCGTCCTTTTTATCAACAAGCACTAATATTAATGTGGCTATAGGTCCCAATAGTAAAGACAAAACAAACCAGTTAAACCCTGATCGATTTTTCCCTTGAGCTATGCCTGCATTTATGAGCATCAGAGTACCCCATCCTACAACATATTGATTATCCATTATTTATCCCGGCTTTCCTTTTTATTACTAACTATACGAATAGAAAGGATCAATGGTTTCAGGTTAACTTCAACTACAAACTATATTACTTGAATTTCTTTTACACCATTTCGCTTTAATATTTGCTGAGCCTTGTTGCGTATTGAATCATTATGAAAACAATCATCGTAGAATACAATACTACTTGGTTTTTTACTTGCTAAAATATTAATTTGCTCTAGTGATAGATTCTTTTCAAGACATATGAATACTGTACCTCCATTAACTGCAAAGACGGTACACTCCCCTAGAATGAATCGTTCAACTGGTAATACTATATCTATTCCTTGCTTGAGAAGTATTTCAAATAGTACATCCTCTTCACTTCTCCCTTGTTTTACTATACTTAATGGCACTTTTTTTATATTGGTCAGGTACTCTTCCCACAGATTTAGATTAGTCGTATCTAGTCTAAAATTTTTAAAACCTAAATCATAATGACTCGCATCTTGTACTTCTCTTTGCACACATACCATTCTCTCTTTACCAAGTTCTGATAACAGTGGCTTTCTATCAACGCTCTTTAAAAAATCGATTAGTTTTTTTGTATCTTTTTTAGCATCACCTGTTAAATTTTCATGCAATTGTTCAAGGTCTTCGTCAATCTGTACAAGGATGTATCGAAGTGATAAATTACTCTCGATATTGTATCGAACAGTCGCTTCACCAAACGTCCCTGATCCAGAGAAGAAATCCATTACTATATCATCGTCTTTTAAAGAGACCATGCTTAATAATCTAGTTATTAATTTCAAGGGTTTTTTCCCATTTCGGTACTCAACAAACCCTTCTTTATCTAATCCAGTTGTTTTAATATCTGCCCAGAAATCGCATGGATGCACAGTTAAATAATCATCTGCAAATAGTATTTTGATACGTGGTGACTCCACAGCTGAATTATAATGATTGTTTATAAAATAGAGCTTTTTATTTGGTGTGGTAATAACAAATGCTCTATTTTGATTCTTTTTTCTCTTGTCATCAGCAATAGTTTTTACACTAGCTGCCACTGAGACCGTTCTTATAATTCTCCAAGCGTTACTGAATAAAAAGGTCTCAAATTCATTTTTTTTAATGTTGTTTTTTCTAGCAAATTCAGAAACGGTGACCATTTGAATGTTTGCTATTATGTCATCACTTCTTCTAATGTCCGCTATTGTTCTATCTTCATTATCACGAATTGCTTTTAGTTCTTTTATTTCTTTCTCACTAATATTTGTGAGAATTGTTTTATATTCATTGTCCCACTCGTTTTTAGGAATCTGTATTTTCTGAAAAGTAGCGTTCCTTTTTTTATAACAGAGCACATATTCTTTTAATTTAGGGATTTTTCTTTTAACGTGAGTCATTTTAACACCTGTTGGCTCAGACATTTTAACAACTATAGTAGAGACAAAATTTTCTTCTCCAAATATTTCATTGCAAATTCGTTTTAAATTATCCACTTCATTATCATCAATGGAGATAAAGATCACCCCATCATCAGACAATAAGTTACGTGCAATTTTCAATCTTGGATACATCATATTTAACCATTCAGTATGGACCCTACCACTAGTCACTGCATTAGATTCTAAACATCCATTCGTATGTTCTTTATAGTTTTTCATCTTGTCACGAAAATTATCTTTATAAACAAAATCATTTCCAGTATTGTATGGTGGATCGATATAGATAAGCTTTACTTTATTACAATAACTGCTTTGAAGTACTCGCAAGACTTCTAAGTTATCGCCTTCAATATAAAGGTTTTTCGTTGTTTCCCAATCTATACTCCCTGCAATATCCGGGCGTAAAGTTCCTGTCGTTTGCTGTTGGGCTAACTGTATCGCTGCTGTTTTTCCATTCCATGTAAAATCATACCGTTCTTTTTCAGTTTCTATCTGTTCACCTAATAACAATTGAAGCTTCGCAAAATCTATTTTGTTTTCTGTACAAATTTCCGGGAAAAGCACTTTCATTTTTTCAATATTATGCTGTACATTATGAAAAGATTGGCCATTTAGTTTATCCATATTAGCGCACTCCTTTATATATGTAAAACTATTTCAATTGTAATAAATTCTTATTTTACAGTATTTTCCCATTATTATAACAACTATTCAACACTATCTCACTTAATAATTATTCCTATTTGTTATATTAATTTAGCATCAGCTAACATTTTGTGAATTAATGGGTTAAAATAGTTCTTAAGTACCCCCCTTCCCTTTGTTCTATTTTATGAACGAATAAAAATAAAGGTGGTTGTGTAAATGCTTTTAACAATTGAAGAATTAAAAAATACAACGCACGCTACTTATTTATCTGGAAATTTGCTAGAGACTATCAAATTTGGTCATGAGCTAGTCGGAAAAGCCATACTACAACAAGATCGGGTTAGTATTCGTTATGGCTATATGTACCTGGCAGTTTCATACCATGCATTAGGAGAATTAAAAAACGCATTCCACTATACTTTTTTATACGATGAGTATTGTCAACAAAGCAAAGAGGAACTAAGTAATCCAGAGAAGGAAAATCTTTATCTTCTACTGTTTTTCCTTTATGAATATAACGAAAACTGGGAAAAAGCGCGGGAAACAATAAGACTAAATATGGAGCTAGCTGAAAAGCTCTACGCAACTGATATGATGAGCAATTGTTATAGTAATTTAAGCAAGGTTGCAATTGCAGAGCAAAAATATAGCGAAGCACATGATTATGCTTTGCAGGGGTTAGATATAGCCTTATCAAAGCATGCTAATATTCCTCAGCTTACATTCCAAGCATTATGTAACCTCGTTGAAGCATCGTTAAAACTTAATCTAGTAAATGATGCGACGAAGTATTTAAGCACCTTATCAGCTTGTTTGGATGATTCAAACTCCATCAAGTGGCAAACTCTTTATTACCAATATGTTGGTGAATTATATTTATTAATAGAGCAATACGAAGTAAGTTACAAAGCAGCCATTACTTGCAAAGAATTAACGACAAAAGCAGGGAATTTGGCAGCTAAAAAGAGGATTATTTCACTACTAATAGAGCTTTGTGAACGGTTGAAGCGCTTTGAAGACGGTTATTATTATTACAAAGAATATGTTGATATTTTACAAGAACTCAAACAAGCTGCTATATATAAAACAACCCTCCAGTTAGAAATCCAGCATCGTGTGGCAGCTATTCAAGAACGGACAAACTTAGATGGTTTAACTAATATTTTTAATCGTTATCATTTAGAAAATGTAGCAAAAAAGTGGTTACTAGAAGCAACAAATGAAAAATCGACTGTCACTTGTTTAGTATTCGACATCGATAATTTCAAATCAATTAACGATCAATACGGCCACTTAATTGGCGACGATGTAATCAAACTTGTAGCAAACACTTGTAAAGAAATGGTCAATCTTGAAACAACTTTTGCAGCTCGGTTTGGGGGAGACGAATTTGTCATTTTACTACGCCATCTAACGACAAATGAAGTAATGGAATTTGCAAATACTCTTAATCATACGTTGGCTGCTATGAGGTTACCAATAGAAGATTCAATACTTACATTTACAGTTAGCATGGGTATGGCTAAGAACCGTAAAGGCGAAATAAATTCTTTCCACGAAATCTTCAAGCATGCAGACATAGCTTTATATAAAGCAAAAGAAAATGGGCGGAATCAGATTAGGCAGTACGAGTAAGCTATTATTAAAGTAATTACTTCTTTATACCAAAATAAGGTATACTTAAACTTCATATTCAGAAATGAATTAGAAGTTTATTTTATTTGATTGTATTATCTCTTTTAAAAGGAGCAAAAAGAATTATGGCAGAACTACGTAAAGATGTTTATAATAAAGCGTTTTTTTTACAATTTTCTGAGAAGGTTAAAAACGTATATCCAGCATTTGATGAACAGCTTTTCATGACTCTTTTACTTGATGAAGGATGGGAACAACGAGAATTAAAGCAAAGGACTCGACATATTTCAATTACATTAAGAGCTACCTTACCTCCTTCTTATCCCGATGCTATTGTTGTTTTAAGTCAACTCGCTCCTGAGTGCAAAGGTTTTGAATACTTATTTTTCCCTGACTTTATAGAGGTATATGGTTTAACAGATTGGGAAACTTCAATTGAAGCATTGAAACTCTTTACACTAACCTCCAGTGCTGAATTCGCTGTGCGCCCATTTATAGAACAAGATCCAAAAAGAATGATGGCTATTATGGAAGAGTGGGCTACTGATGAAAATGAGCATGTTCGTAGGCTAGCGAGTGAAGGGTGTCGCCCCCGCCTTCCTTGGGCACCAGCTTTAACGATGTTTAAAATAAACCCTGCCCCAATTATCCGAATCTTAGAATTGTTAAAGGCGGATGACAGCGAATATGTCCGAAAAAGTGTTGCAAATAATTTAAATGATATAACAAAAGATCATCCTGAATTAGTGAAATCTCTTGGCAAAAGTTGGATGGGACAAAATTCTAAAACCGATTGGATCATCAAACATGCCTGTAGAACACTCCTTAGACAAGCAGATCCAACCACACTTGCCTTATTCGGGTTCCATCATGCCCCTACTGTTGAATTAAAAGATTTTAATCTCTCAACAGATCAAATAGCGATAGGAGATGCATTTACATTTACATTTACCTTTGCTAATCCGACAACAGATGCCACAAAACTTCGAATAGAGTACGGTATCGACTTTATGAAAGCTAATGGCATAACACGTAGAAAGCTCTTTAAGATAACTGAAAATACGTATCTACATGGCGAATATACTTATACTAGAAGTCATTCCTTTAAACAGCTATCTACTAGAAAACACTATGCCGGTAAACATCGAATAGCAATCGTTATAAACGGTGTGGAAATGGCTGGGATTGATTTTCTATTGAAAGAAGAAAAGCAGACAATTTCAGGAGTTGTAAATAATTTATAATTAACCTCTTGTTGGTGATAGTTTAATTCATATAGACTAATACCTTAAAAAATGTTTTTCTATAAAGTTAAAAAGCTTCAGATTCTTAACGAATCCGAAGCTTTTTCATTTAAATATTACTTCACTTTTATACTTAATTTGCTGCTTCTATTTCCTACTTGATCTTTAGCATAAATAGATACTGTTGATTTAGCTTTTTGTTTTTTGATTTTCACACTGAAATTACCTTTGTCTGTTGCTTTAGCAGTACCAATTTTTTTATGTTTACTATTGTAAATTGTAATGGTCGCTCTTGCCTCAGTTTTACCAGTTACTTTTGTAGTTTTCGATGTAATTTTAGATACTTTTGGTTTTTTCGGCGCAATTTTGTCTTTAACAGTAACTGTTTTTGATATGCCTTTATTGCCTTCTGTATCTAGAGTTTTTACAACTAATTTTACATTAGCTTTTTGTTTTGAAAATTTCAGTGTATAGTTGCCTTTGCTACTAGCTTTTGTTGATTTAAGTAGTTTTGAGCCATTATAAATAGAAACTATTGCTTTCGCTTCTGTAATCCCTTTTACAGTTGTTGTTTTGTTTGAAATTGATCCGACTGTAAGTTTTGTTGGGCCTATTTTATCTAATACAGTAATTGTTTTTGAAATACCCTCATTGCCAGCTTCATCAGTAGTCTTTACCACTAATTTGACATTCGCCTTTTGTGCAGGAATCTTTAGTGTGAATACTCCATTCCCGTTGGCCTTTGTAGATGTAAGTAGTCTATTGCCATAGTATATTGAGACAGTTGCATTTGCTTCTGTCGTTCCTGTTACTGAAGTTGTTTTGTTTGAAATTGTACCTACTGTAAGTTCAGAAGGCCCTACATTATCAGGTTCTGGTTTTTCTTCTGGTACACTTGGATCAGGAGTTTCACCTGCAGCTAATCGAGCAAATGTTGATTTGCCATTTAGAGCATCGGCTAGAGCGATGATAACCTGTTCAGTCGCCATCAAATTCGATTTTGTATCATTTGCCATCCACTTAAATGAACCATCTGATAGTTGATACTGATCAATCATTTGCTCTAGAATATTAACTTTTTTACCGTCTTTTTCATAGCTCCATTTATCAGTTGTTAAATCTTCACCAGCTGTAGCAAGTCCCATAATAATACTAGCCATTGAGTTCGCATTATTAACAAAACCTTCTTTTTGATATTTTGCATGGAGACCATTTACCGCTTTAGTAATTGCTTCTTCAACTGTTAAATTCTTATCTTCTATATCATTAATAAGCGTTAAAGCAGTTATATTCCACCCTGTTACATCAAGATCATCGGATGAACCGAATCCAGAAAATAAACCTGAAGCATTTTGTTTCTTTAAAATAACTGATAGATGTTTCTCTTTGTCATAAGTTCCTTTTGCTAATCCTAGTGCAATAGATGCCCAAGATTCACCATAGGCTGTAAAGAAGCTACCATCTACTTTTTGTTTGTTTTGTAAATCCTCAACAATATTACGTTGCCCTAGGTTTGTTGGATCCAACCCTAGAATATAGGCACCGATAATTGTACCTGCATCTTCATTAGATGTACTTGAAGCAGTTGCTTTTGTTTTCATCCAATATGATTTATCACTTGTAACTTCTGAGCCCTCTGCCCATTTGTAATTTTTAATATCCATTCCTAATGCATACATAGCAGATAATGACCAGTAGCCACTATGTGAGCCAATTACTCTAGAACTAATAGTTTGTTTGTTAGTGATATAATATTGCTTTGCTTTCTCTAGTGAGTTTACTAGTTTTTCTTTGATTGCTTGTGACGATGTTGTTTGAGTTACATTTACTTCATTGTTTACTACCGTATTATTTTCAGCTTGAGCTGCAAACGGTGTTAGTAATGATAATAGCATTACAAAAGCTAGCATCCTACTTAATGAACGTTTTAACATTTGAATCCCTCCAATTTTATTAGGTTTTGTAGCATTCGGAAATCGGCTTTTTTATGCTAATAAACTAAATAACTTTCACTTATGTTTAATTCATGTAATTTATAAGTTCTTAACAAAAAAAAAAGCTATTTCTCCATAGAGAAATAGCATAAATACAAAGAAATATAAAACAATAGAATTGTCCAATATAGATTGTTTTGCCGTAATCTCACTTTATTCCGAAGAGTAGATATACACTTTGAATTAGATAGGTCTCCTGGCTTTTGCATCAGTTTACTTTAAGGCCCTTCCCGTTTAAAACAGTGGTATTCCCTTATTTCATCAGCATTTACAGTTGCGGATACAGCTTCGGTACTTCACCGAATTCCCTTTTATGTATGTAATTACATCTAATTCTGGCATAAAATATTCACTTAATACAAACTTATCATAATATTTAAAATTAATCTATCTAATTTTGATTAATATTTGACATTTATTTCACCATACATCAAATATCTACATTTTAAAATATTAAAATGCATTTTTCTGTGTCAAAAAATAGTATATATATGTGATTCTATCACTCAACAAATAACAGTATATTCAAATACATGCTATTATTAGTGAATATATCTATTTTTTAAAAATACAAATTTATAAATAAAGGAGAGATTAGATGGACAGTTCAGTACTTTTATTTATTTGCTTAGCTTTAATATTATTAGGTACGATTTCTTTCATGCTGTTTGTGAGAAGGATCATTATTAATACAACTCCAACCCCAAAGAATGAATACACAGAACTAAATGAAAAATTGGATAAGATTATTATGTTATTGGAGAAGCAATCTAAGTAATTGTTATTCATTATCAAAAAACGAGCTGCTGTCCTTATATCAAACTTAGCTCGTTTTATTTTGATTTTAAGATAAATTTAATTCTACTTCGATAATAACAGGCGACCATTTTGCCATAAGACCTCTACAGGAATTTCAAAAAATGCAGAAAGCTTTTCACTTACGCCTAATTTCCGGTAAACTTAATAACAAAAAACCGACTAATTTTTACATAAAGTTTGTTAACATTTTTTTATTATTAGTTTACTGAAAGGTGTGAGTACAATTTTTAATTCAATAAAAACGAATCTATTATTTTCTATTTTTCTATCAATAATGTTTGGAATCTTAATTTTTATAATTTTTAAAAATTATAAAGGTGAATTAGATTGGGGCAATACAATTTTGGTTATTGGTGGATTTTTCGCATTTTTCAACACCGGAATAGTATATCAAAAATATTTATTTTCAAAAAAAAAATGAAAGTACTATTAGTTTGAAATGAAAATGCCCTCCTAGAATTTCTTTGGAGAGCATTGTAATAAATTTGTTTTCTTTTCCCTTGTTATAGTCTATCTGTCTATCTGTTTCTCTGTCCATTGAACTCCCTTATTTCCAGATACCAACCGAAAAATTAGCAACATGTTTTAATAGCTCTAGTCCTTTTAATTTTTGCTATAAACCACGGTTGTATGTATTTGTCGTATTAGATATTGCAATTCATGTATTGGTTTACGTTGGTCATATGCGTATTTTACAAGATATATCCAAACTATTAAAACCAAAATAAATACTCCAATTATTATTAATGTTCCTCTCATCCATGCCACCTCTTGTCCGTATCAAAGATTGTTACTAATAATCATATTTGTGGGGGATATTAACTCGTAATCGTTTATCATTTGATTATTCTCTTTTTCTTTAATTACTGATACCCCTTCAGTCGGTTTTACATTACTATTTGTTATGACTTCTCTTCTTCAAATAAAAAGAGATTCCTGTTAGCACAGAGCTTCTGTATTATTGTCAGCCTACAAGCGTGCGTCTTTTTGGAAATTCAGGTGAAAATGGTCAACATCCTGATAAACACCAAACTCATATCCCTTTTCTTTGTAATATTTGATGATTTCCGGAAGTGCTTGTAATGTTTGTGGCTTTTCATGTACAAGAATGACCTCTATGTCATCTGTTGTTCCCTTTTTAATATTTTCTACAATTTGATTAGGATTATCTTTTAGCTCCCAATCACGAGAATCAATTGTCCAATCCCAAACTTTAATACCAGCTTCTACAATTTGGTCCCGAATTTGTTGGTCTTCCAATCCCGGTGCTGAACCATATGGAGAACGAACCAACGTAGGATTTGTGCCTGTAATATTACGGATAAGCTCTAATGCTTCTTTCATCTCTGGTACAAATTGTCCTTCAGTGTATAACCTCTTGCTATCATGTGTCATACTATGTCCACCGATATAATGACCTTCTTTTATCGCTCGTTTAACATTTTCTTGGTACCCCGCATTTTGTAGGTTTTTTCCTATCATAAAAAATGTTGCTTTGACTTTTTGCTCTTTTAATACATCTAAAAATTGACCTGTCAATGTACTCGGCCCATCATCGAATGTTAAATACACAACTTTCCCTTCTGGCTTTCCATCAGGTTTTTTCTTTTTTTCATGCTCTATTTTTTCTTTCTCTTTTAGTTGTTCCGTAGCTCGTTTACTATTTTCTTTAACTCCCGCTTTTGCAGAAGTAGAATTGAATTTACTTATTGAAAAGTACACTAAAAATGCTGTTGTTAGAAGAATTCCTAATGATAGTACGATCTTAAATATTCTCTTTTTAGTATTTCTTGATAGTTTCATTATTTATCTCTCTCCATCGGTTGTATATGCAGTATATATAAATTTAAATTTACAAAGTGGCAATGAAAAAATGCCGTTGTTATTACATTAAATAGCGGTTTTTAATTGTAATTATTTAAGGTTTCTTTCCATATAACATCCGCTTTTATCACATTAAGACCACACTTTTTTCTTGAATACCTAGCTTTCTTTTATTCGATTGAAAATAAAGAATAACTATATACATAGGGATAAACGCTATAAACAGATACTTAAATCTCTTTAAAAAATTCATTTTCTAGCCTCCATTTCTTTATAAAATTACTTTAAAACAAAAAATTTAAAAGAAAGTAAAAAAAAAATAAAGATTTTATAAAGATTGATAATAGAAAAGGTATATGTACAAAGAGAGTGATAATTGTTGTATCACAGTAATAGCAATTAAAAGCACCTGCAACAGGTTGAAGTATAAAAAAGTACTCAGAGATCAATTATGCCTCGGCATAATTGCGTCCGGAATCGGCTTTGTGCTTGCACAAAGAACTCCTTTCCGATTCCGTGACATCCGCCGGAGGCTTTAACTTCTTTCAGCGGGTGTTTGGACACCCGCTGAAAAGCAGCTTAAATCCGCATTCATCTCACCACCTATAGAGGTAGACTTCTACTGAAAGAAGTTAAATGGGTTTAGACACAGTATCCAAAGGTATTTATCCGTATAATTATCCCCTTATATTGGATTTTTTCCAACAGACTATCTCAATAGTCTTGACAACTACAGACTATCGCAGTAGTATGGGTATGTGGCAAACTATTGCAATAGTCCACTTAAGATAAGGAGCATGCGCGTATGCAAGTTAAATTGTTCGATTCGGAATTACAAGTCATGAATATTTTATGGGAAGAAGGCGATTTGACAGCTAAACAGCTCACACAAATATTAAACGAACGAATAGGTTGGAATAAAAATACCACCTATACAGTCATAAAAAAATGTATAAAAAAAGAGGCCATTGAAAGAATTGAACCTAACTTTATCTGTCATCCAATTATCAGAAAAGAACAGATACAAGAACAAGAAACGACAGAATTGATTGATAAAGTATTTAATGGTTCTAGATCTTTACTATTCGCATCCTTACTAGACAAGAAAAAAATGTCCGCGAGTGAGATCGATAAATTAAAGCAAATTGTTAAAGATCTTGAGTGAGGAATTATGATATGAGTATTCTCAACATGAGTGTAGACGCATCTCTCCTCCTCATCATTGTGCTATTGATGCGGATGTTAGTAAGAAATAAAGTGCCTAAGTATACATTTTTAGTTCTTTGGGGAATCGTTGTATTTAAACTACTCATCCCCTACTCTTTTTATTCGAAGTTGAGCATACAGCCTATGCTGAAAAACTTATTTGTTACGCTTACTCACTCAAATGATTCGGAAAGTATGCACAATACAATCGAAATCGCACAAACATCAAACACGTTTTATCATCAGCTTATTTTTGTGATGACAAGCGATTTCGTTCAGTACCTTTGGATATGTGGGGGTATCGGGGTTCTGCTATTCTTTATAGTGGCCTATGTTAGATTTTATAAAGAATTTCAAACAGCCATCCCAGTGAAGAATGATGAGTATCTTGATCAATGGCTAAACGATCATAAGTTAAAAAGAACGATTCAAATTGCAGTATCAGATAGAATTACTACCCCGTTAACATATGGAATCTTTAAACCAGTCATCTTATTGCCCAAATCAACAAATTGGGAAGATGCTGCAAGTATTCAGTTTATTCTCACGCATGAATTAATTCATATTAAACGCTTTGACGTTTTGTGGAAAGTAATTTTAACGATTATGGTAACTTTGCATTGGTTTAATCCATTAGTTTGGCTTATGTATTTTTTAGTAAACAGAGACATTGAATTGTCTTGCGACGAAAGGGTTATTAGACAGTTTGGAGATAAGGCAAAGTCAGCATATGCACTATCTCTCATCAATATGGCAGATGAAACCTATACGGTTACGCCGCTTTGTAATCATTTTAGTAAAAACGGGATTGAAGAAAGGATAGTGTCCATTATGACCTTAAAGAAAAAGTCGGTTTTAGGAACAGCATTAGCATGTACATTAGTCATTGGAGGGATGACCGTCTTTGCAGCAACTGGCCAAGAGCCACCAACGCTGAAAGAAGGCAAAGAACGAAATCCAGTTATTGTTGCTGCTGCATCAAATAGTACGGCGGAACCACATGTAATCGCAACAAATAAAGGCAAAGAACAAAATCCAGCTATTGTTACTGATGCATCAAATAGTACGACGGAACCACGTGTAATCAAAACAAATGAAAATAAATAAATTACTCCAAAGACTAGTCCTGAAATCCGGGACTAGTTTTTTCATTTACTCCATCATTTTTTTATAATGGAGATAGGCGCTGTGTTTCCAAGCTCTTCCCGATCAGCTAGTAGACAAGGGTTTTAAATTTAAGGTGGAATAAAAGTAAAAAGGATGACAGTCTTCTAAACAATCATGGTATCTCCAACAAACTAGGCAATATAAGGATCTATATATATTTACTTAAAGATTCCGAGAATTCCTAAACGGGTATAGATATAAAAAATCAGAAATTGCTCAAATTATTGACCGTATCCCTGAAACAATCGGCATTTATGTTACACAACCAATAAGTTGACTTCGTTGATACTCATGCATCATACTAAAGGGCTCTTTTTATTTCAAGCCCCCAATCATCCTTCTGACAGGAATGCTGCCGCTTTAGAGTACCAATAATAAAATCACCTCTACTCTAAGAAATCTAAAGAGTTGAGGTGATTTTTATCAAACTTTTTTACAAGCTATAAACATACAATTTTCAGTAGTAAACCCCCTTACTTCACCCTTGGAATTTGTCTAAATCCGAATTTAATCCTTACGATTGTGCCTTCTTCATCTCTTTTAAAACGCAGAATAAAATTCGAGTCTTTTATGTGTACTAAAAATGTGTCTTCTGCAATTGGTTTAATTATTGTTTGAATTCCATCTGAATCCATATGAAGTTTTCCCGCTTCAACATGAAGTTTCACTTTCGCTCCTTCACCAGAAACAAATTCACCTTCATACTCCTTTAATTTAGCAAGGGATACATCAATTTCTTTCAAACTAAAATGAGTATCGTAAACAGATTTACCCAGTTGTTCTGCAAATGCACTATATAATAGTTGTGTAGATGGTACTCCTGCTAAGTTAGCAAATGCGATACCTGCTAAACCTAATTCTGGAATCATATTCAATTGGGCTGCTACACCTTTAATGGAACCTCCATGTTCTATCAGTCGATAACCAAAAAAGTCTGGTACTATTATTAAACCGTATCCGTAATATTTATCAGGATCACATTGTATATAAGGTGTTGTCATTAACTCGACGCTCTTTGGTGTCAATATTTGTGCTGAGCCTACTTTTCCGTTGTTTCTGAAGATTTCCGAGTATTTAAGCATATCGTTTACAGTAGATTTCAAGAATCCAGCTGCACGCATTGCGGGCGCGTCCCAAGGATTATTCGATTCAAACACGATTGTTTCTTCCGTTTTTCCCCGTGAACTATAAAGTGTGGCAATATCCTCATGTCCATCTAATTCTTCTAAATGAAATACACTTTGATACATGCCTGCTGGATCTAGAATGTAATCTTTCAAATATTGTTCGTATTTGATTCCACTAACTCTTTCAATAATAGTGCCTAAAAGAGCGTAACACTCATTTGAATAGCTAAACTCTGTACCAGGTGCACCAAATAGCTGATACTCCGCGTTCGCAATACCTTCCATCAATTCCTCATATGTTTCAATATATGGAAGTTCAGATAATTCATTTTCTTTCTTTTCATCTTCTTCGAATCTTGGATCCAACTCTATACTCTTACGTAATGCACCCATTAATAATGTTAAAGGAGGTAATCCTGCAGAATGAGTCATAAAGTGATGAATCGTCATTTGTTTTGTATACTCTTCATTATTAGTTTTAAATTCTGGTAAATATTGAACAACAGCATCATGAACAGAAAGTTTTCCAGCCTCTTGTAGCTGGAGAATAGCCATACACGTAAATGACTTCGTTATTGAACCGATTCCAAATACGGTGTCAGAGGATAAAGGTAGCTCCTTTTCTACATTTCGATACCCAAATTCATTTTCATAAAATAATTGACCGTCTTTCGCCAAGCCCATTGCAAACCCTGGAATTTGATATTTCTTTGTAAGTTCAACAGCGTACTGATCGAATTCTTTCAGCATTGTTTCTTGTTTCATATTGTACACCTCTCCACTTCTTAATTTTCTGACTTTTTAATAAATATATCTTTTGGAAATTCATTGTTCTAGAGGCCTGAATTGCTGCATGTGAATGTGATGCACTGATTGGGTTATTGCTTATTTATAGACAATAAGAAATCGATTTCCCCCTTTCGCTGTCTATATTAATTGTACGGAACGAACTTCTCTTTTTTCTTACTCAATTCTTACAAATTCCTTAAGCTTTGAGACAAGCATAAAAGAGACACTTAGTAAACGTAAAACAGGAGCTTTCGCAGATTCCTCTAATAATTCTACTGTTCAACCAGGGAAAAGCCGAAACTTGCTAGCGAATCACTTTGGTAGTATTTACAGTGCAGGGTCCCCAAAACACTATATATGCCAACAACAGTGTTAACATTACATTTGTTTTTGGTTCTTTAGGTGAAACGCTTACTTATTGGGGTAAAAATATCGAAGGACTGTCGGTTCTTCTTCCTTGCTATTCTTAATTTCAATAACTAGAAAAATCAAATATCACGGTATCTTGTAATAATAGGATTCAAAAAAATTAGGCTACTTAAAGCCAAAAGAATTTGGTCATCAAGTAGCCTAATAATTGTGTGTTAAATAGCTTTTTTTAACACTTTGAATAGTAACGCTAATTTAGTATATTCTGCTTCTAATATCCGTTTTAATATTTAAACTGACTTATTAGGTCTTTTAACTCATCAGCCATGTGAGAAAGTGCTTGAGCAGACGCATTAATTTCTTCCATAGAAGCCAATTGCTCCTCTGTAGAGGCAGCGACTTCTTCCGATGTAGCAGCATTTCCTTTAGCTGAAAAAGCTAAATCCTGAGTATTAGCTGAAACCTCTTGGACACTCTCTGACATTTGTACTGATGTGGAAGAAACCTCCTCCATTTGAGGAGTAATTTCTTTCATACTTGACATAATTACTTGGAACTTGGCTATGGCTTCATCTGAAACCCGTAAGCCGCTAATTACATCTTCATTAACTTTCGCCATAATACGTACAGATTGCTCTGTGTCTGCTTGAATTCCATGAATAAGGTCAAAAATTTGTGTTGCAGATTGCTGCGATTGCTCTGCTAGCTTCCTTACTTCCCCGGCTACTACTGCAAAACCCTTTCCATGCTCTCCTGCCCTGGCTGCTTCGATTGCGGCATTTAGAGAGAGCAAGTTCGTTTGTTCAGCAATACCTGTAATAACATCTAAAATAGAGGTGATTTGCTGTGAACGGTCATGTAACGTTTGAATTTTTGTGTTTGAATCTGTAACAGATAGATGTATAGAATTCATTTGATCTTTTGTATCTTGTACTGCTTTGCCCCCCTCTAGGGCATGCTTAGTGGCATGTTGAGAGAGGGTGGTTACATTGGAAGAACATTCGGCTATATGAAGGATTGCTTTCGACAGTTCATTTAGCTCTTCTACATTCTTGTCCGCATTCGTAGTTTGGGTATCTGCGTTACTAGAAACTTCTTGTATAGCGATAGCCACTTGCTCGGTTGCCATACTAGTTTGATCGGCATTAGCGGTGAGCTCTTCTGCTGAAGAGGCAACTTGTTCTGCATTTACCTCTACTTTTTGAATAAGTGTTTTAAGACTATCTTGCATGAGATTGAAGACTTGTCCCAATTGTCCAATCTCATCTTTAGAGGTAATCACCAATTTTTCAGTCAAATCCCCTTTACTAATCGTCATTGCACTATCTTTTAAATCTTCAATTGGTCTGATAATTCTTTTTGTAATAAAATAAACGGCAACAGCACTTACAACAATTGAAATGGCTAATACGAGAATAGTGGTAAGCAAAATGGGCGAAGCAGATTCATCTATTTCTTTCGAAAAAATTGTTCCTGTAATTTTCCAACCTGTGAGTTTATTTGTTGTAAATAACAATGTTCGATCATCACCATCATATACATAATCATACTTACCCGATTTAGAATCATACATCTGATTAATAAAGCTCTCTTTCACTTCCCCTCCACCTTTTAAAGTAGGGTGTGAAACCACCTTTTTATTTTCATCAAAAATAGATGAGTATCCCGACTTCCCAATATTAATTGAATTTGATACTTTTTGTAGTTCTGTTAGATTAAGGTCCACTGCGACAACACCTGAACGATCATTTAACTGCTGAGCAATTGTAACGATCATATCTTCAGTCCGCACATCTTTGTAAGGTTCTGTTATAAAAGGATCTCCTTTAAGCTCTACTGCTCTTTTATACCAACTTCTTTCCAGAGGATTATAATTTTTAGCAGTAGACACGTTCGCACCTTGAATAAATGCTCCACTATTCGTTGCAAGATAAATACTGAAGACATCTGGGTTTAATTTAAAGTATTGCTGAAGAAGTGATCTTAGGGCAACCTCGCCCTTTCCATACATCGAAGAATTAATTTCCTCACTGAAGACGCCTAATTCGTTTATTTTTTCACTGATGGTTTTGTCTATAAGTTTATTTAATACTTCAACACTCTCGTTGGCACTATGAAGAATTTCCTCTTCTATAGAATCTTTAGCTGATATATATGACAATACCCCAACCAAAACAACAGGGATTACTAATACAAGCGCAAATGAAATATATAGCTTATTTTTAAGGCTTCTGAATAAATTTTTCATGCAACAATTCTCCTTTTTCTACACAATGCTTTAAAAGCTTTATTCTTAAGATGCTTTCTTACAACTATTCTCTGTATGCTTTTATACGCAAACCTTATATCGAAATACTGATAAGGAATCAAAAAGAAAAAAGCTGCTTTCTTACATATTTTTCAACTACAACTCCTTTGATTAAATAAATTATTTCCTTTGCTTTTATCGGCCGAAATACAATAATTCGAACATTAAAATTCCGAATTAAAATTACATTTAAAAATTCACAACTAATGACCTATTTCAGAAGCATTATAGCCTCCCGATATAAATTAATCTAATTCATTTAAACAATCTTCATAAACAGATAAACAAATAGAAAGAACTCATTTTGATCAATCTTTTTTCAAAATGAGTTCTATTTTAGTTTCTATTAAATTCAATGTTTCAAGGTTAAAAGAATTAGAAATGAAGTACGTTGTAATTCGATAGGATGATACTTTGTCAGCAGATGTCACTTTATCAATCTACTTACAAAATGATTGAATCATATTATATTATCAAGACCTAAATTTAATAAGCATAGATAAATTAAGGGACATAACATATTTTATATGACTAATATGTTATGTCCTTTCTCATACAACTAATTGGCAGTAAATTAAATAAGAAAGAGACACCTACTCCACAATCGCGCCCGATTGCGGAATAGTGGAAAATGCGAAAGAGCTGCAAAATGTCATTTCTAAATTTTTTCTAATGCACCCCATCCTTGATCATAGTAACATCTTTTTTAATCCCGCTAAATTTCCTTTAAGAAATAAAGCATTTTTTCAATTCCACAGCGTTTACACCACCCGATACTATTAAAAGCACCTGTAAATCGATAAAAAGGCAATACAATTACCTGTAAAGGATATCTAAAATAGCTTTTATCCGTTATTTATTTTGGTGCAATTACTTCTTTACCACCCATGTATGGTCTTAAAACTTCAGGGATTACTACGCTTCCATCAGCTTGTTGGTAGTTTTCTAAAATAGCAGCAACTGTACGACCAATGGCAAGACCTGAACCGTTTAATGTATGAACATATTCTGGTTTTGCATTTGGCTCACGACGGAAGCGGATATTCGCTCGTCGTGCTTGGAAATCCTCAAAGTTAGAGCAAGAAGAAATTTCACGGTACATGTTTTGTGCAGGAATCCAAACTTCTAAATCATATTTCTTCGCTGAAGTAAAACCTAAATCAGCTGTACATATTTTTAGCTTACGATATGGTAAGCCTAGTAATTGCAATACTTTTTCCGCATGATTTGTTAATAGCTCTAATTGTTCGTATGATTCCTCTGGTTTTACAAAGCGAACTAGTTCTACTTTGTTGAACTGATGTTGCCGGATTAAACCACGTGTATCACGACCTGCAGATCCCGCTTCTGAACGGAAGCACGCACTATAGGCAGCAAAGCCTTGTGGTAAAGCCTCCGCCAGTAAAATTTCATCACGATAGAAGTTTGTTACAGGTACCTCTGCAGTTGGAATCATGAAATAATCTGTTTCCTCTAATTTAAATACATCTTCTTCAAATTTAGGAAGGTTTCCAGTACCCGTCAAGCTATCACGATTAACAATGACAGGTGGTAGCATTTCCTCATAACCATGCTCCTCTGCATGTAAATCCATCATAAATGTCATTAATGCACGTTCTAAACGAGCTCCAAGCCCGCGGTAGAATAAGAAACGGCTACCTGTTACTTTTGTACCTCGTTCAAAGTCAACAATCTTCAAATCTGTAGCAAGATCCCAGTGTGCTTTAATGTCAAAATCAAATGTTGGAATTTCACCCCAAGTATATTCTTCTACATTGTCGTCTTCTGTTGTCCCTACTGGTACAGATTCGTGTGGAATGTTTGGCAAGCGCATCATCATATCTTTAAAGCGCTCTTCAACATCATTTAGTTGAACATCTAGCTCTTTAATATCATCACCTACTTGACGCATACGAGCAATAACTTCATCTGCATTTTCCTTGTTGCGTTTCATAATTGAAATTTGTTCAGATACTTTATTTCGTTCTGCTTTTAATTCTTCTGTTTTAGCAATTAACTCACGACGCTTTGCATCTAAATCCTCAAAGTGATCTAAGTTGCCTAAATCTTCATTACGCGTTAATAGCATTTCTTTAATTTCCGCGAAATTATCGCGTACGCGTTTAATATCTAACATAGTCATACCTCCAGTAGTTTAATGACATTGCAAACATTAAGTCTTGGTGTAATTGCGTTGCAAGCTAAACTCCAATAGCTCCGCTTTGAATCAAAATAAACACAAAAAAGCCCCCATCCCTAAAAAGGGACGAGAGCTACCCGCGTTGCCACCCTAATTGATTAGGCATATACCTAATCCACTTATTTCATAACGGCATTTCAGCCGGCTACAGCCTACTTACATTACTTCGACTGTGCAACTCCAGGACGGATTCACAAGTGCTTCTATCAGCTTCCACCAACCGCTGACTCTCTAAAAAAAAACGTGCTTGCTACTACTTCCCATCATCGTGTTCAGTTATTTAAATTTTAACCATACTGTACTATATGAAAACAGATTATGCAAGCCATACCATAGTATACAAAATATTCTAGAATTCTTGAATCACCGGTTAATTCCGGATGAAATGCACAACTCAATAAATGACCATTTCGCGCTAAGATAATTTCCCCTTTATATTCAGCGATAGTAACCCCCCTCTTGTCAAAAAGCAAGAAGGGGGTTTGTAGTTATTTTGCAAAAATTTGAGTACCGTATGTTGGATATTGAGCGTTTTTACCTGAAATAACAATACCTATTCCAACTTTTTGATAATTAGGTGATAAAATATTTTCTCTGTGACCAGTAGAATTCATCCAGCCATCCATGAAACTTGTTGCCGTTGGATAACCTACAGCGATATTCTCCCCTGATGCATATGTTTTATACCTTGATCCACTAAGGAGGTTTGACCAGCTCCCGAAGGTTGGGCTTGTATGGCTGAAATAGCGATTTGTCTCCATATCTAGTGAACGAATTATCGCAAGCTTTGTAAGCTTTGGATCTTGCTTTAAAGGTTTCAATTTCTTTTTTGCACGCTCTTTATTTATTATGCTAACTATTTGATCTTGCATTTTTTTATTTCCTAAATCAATGTAACTATCAACAAATTTACCAGATTTAATCCAGTAAGTCTTGCTACCTTTGTTTACTTTAATCCACCCATTTGTATTTGCTGCACTCACTTTATAAATCCCAGCGGCAAGCTTCGTTGTTGATTTAGAACCTTTTGCTTTTTTATAGGTTGTTGTTTTTTTTGAAAGATAGATATAATCACCAGTGAAACCGTTCTTTACCCACTTTTTATCTTTTGTTTGCATCCATTTATCTTTTGTTGTTTTTATAATCGTTACTTTCTTTTTAGCAGCTACTATAGATTTTCTTCCATATCCATCTTGCTTAGTAAACAGTCTACTTGTTTCAGTAAGCGTTACTTGTTTTGTTTTTGGACTACTTGCTTTAACATTGGTTGGACTTGCTAAACTACATAATAAGATCATCGCCATGAATACGACGCTAAATTTTTTCACCATTTTATTATTCAACTTAATTCCTCCGAATCTAATTATTAAAACGATAATTTTCAATGTTAGTAGTACTCTCTCAATAATCTTTTCGGAGAATTCTTCATTAAATATAGTCGTTTAATCAATATCAATTAAAAAAGAATCGTATTGACTCAATTTTTACTCACTATATCACAGTATCATTTTTTTATGATTATAAAGATAAAAAATAGTTTTAAACTATCAGTAAATCCATTATGTATAGGTGATTGTAACTAAAATATATATTTGTTTATTTATTTTCTATCTGTTGTATACTTGTTACAAATAGCAGCAGAAAGAGAGATTGTATGATTTCATTTATATTAACTACAAAGCGTCTTTTAAAAGCTCTAATTCGCGCTTTTAAGCAACCGTTGTTTATTTCATTGATTACATCATTATTTTTTATCCTTTTGTCAGGGACGATGTTTTATACGAACGTAGAAGGTTGGTCTATACTTGATGCCATTTACTTTTGTGTCGTCAGTCTCATTCCAAGCGGTGTAGATACTTCACTCACACCGACTACAAGTCTAGGCAAAGTATTTACGATGTTTTATTTAGCTGTTGGCGTTGGTGTTATGTTTCTAACATTACTGATTCTTGGTAAGACAATGATTAAGTCAACAGATGAATCGACTTCGGAAATTACAAAAAAGAGAAAATTATTGTAAGTAGTTTTAAGGTTGTCTTAATAGACGACCTTTTTTATATACTTTTTTACAACGCATGTATTTTTATGTAAGGTATCTTTACTCTAACGATAAAATTTTTATAAAAATATTTTAAACCTCTCATCAGATATTGTCGAAACAAGGAACTTTTTATACGATTTTCACCAAATGAATAATTGAAATATTTACTCTATAGGAAATATAAGCTATGATAATTAGGGAATAGTCAATTCTATCTATATTTTAATTATAGATAATGACAAATTACTTGCGACCATCTATCTCTTTTGATGGCTAGTATATAGGGCGGAGGTCATTAATTTGGATTTATTAGAAGTATTAAAACAGGCAACACCATACATACAATTAGCATTCAATAATGAAATTTTTGTCAGTATAGTTGATCGTGATCAAAACAAGGTTTACTTTGCGTCTCCAGGTACTAAAGTTGATCTAGGGGTAAAGACTGGCGATACAATGAAGGTTACTGAAGAATTACGACAAGCCTACGCAGGGAAAAACGTATCGAAGGATATACCTGCCGAATTTTATGGGGTCTTACTTCATACGAAAATATATCCAATTAAAGAAAACGGTCGTGTAGTTGGAGCTCTTAGCTTAGTTTTCTCAATGGAGAACCAAGAAAAGTTACAATCTTATTTGAGTCACCTACAAAATGCTGTCATTGGTTTACAGGATAAAGTACATCTTGTTGCCTCTCATTCAGAGGAGCTTGCAGCAACAAGTACTGAAATTACAGTACAATCTCGACAAGCACTTGCTGATTCAGAAGCTTCACATAGCGTAACAGATTTTATCAAATCAATTTCCCAACAAACGAATTTACTTGGTTTAAATGCTTCTATTGAAGCTGCTCGAGCAGGTCAGCATGGAGCTGGATTTAATATTGTTGCTCAAGAAGTACGAAAATTATCTCTAGAAACAAAGTCAGCTACAGAAAAGATTGAAGATTCACTGAAAAATATCACACAAAATCTACAAGGTTTAATGGGGAGTATGAATCAGATCAATACTGCATCAAATGAGCAAGCAGAGCTTGTACAAGGTTTCAGCTCAATTATCGAAGAGTTAGGTTCCCTGAGCAGTCAGATGGGCCAATTGGTGAAAGAAACATTGCGTTAGATTTCCATATTTTCAATCGAAATAATCAAGCCCATTGAGTATTCTATATGCAATGGGCTATTTAAATATATAATCTTACTTCACATGCATGCTATTTTAAAATACTTCCTTGTTCTACTTCTAACTTCCTCTTCTATACTTAAACACTTACCTATTTAATATTAATAAACATTATTAGCACCCGTAATAAAATACTTCTTGATTCTAGGAACAAATGTTCTTATAATGGATATAAGAGGTGAGTCGCATGAAACAACAAGTAAAAAAACAGCAATTGACAACTGCTGAGAGGCACTATTTACAGTGCGCTGCAAACGAACTTTTAAACACTGCATCAAAAGATACCGTTTTATCCACTTTAGCAATCTACGCATGTTTATCCAAAATAAAAACGCCATCTACAAAGAGATAGCGTTTTACTATGTTCATTTATAAATTTGGATTTTCATAACCCCTGAATGTATATGGTTCTTCTGGTTGTATTGTTTTCTCCCAAGAATCAACCTTCAGTACTGGGATATTTGCTTTAAAAGGTTGGTAGTAAACTGTAGAGATCGTACCTTCTACATTCACCCAATCATCATCTTGTAATTTCATATCATCCGGAAATTCAACTAACATTCCAAACACACCTGAGTCTGCTACACAGTGAATGACACCAAAGCGTAACACAAAAGCCTGCTTACGATCTATTACTTGCTCTTTGTATATAAATCCTTTATATGAGAGCTTTTTTCCGATAAATTCTCCAGGGAAGTTATAGATTGTCTCCATCCCTTTTAGAAAATTTTCATCATTTAAAGCGACTGTAGGCATATTAGCGAAGACACCGAGTTCTTTTTGCATGATTTCATTATATCCATCTTTTCCAAAGTAAATGCTAGTATCTGGACGTAAATACTGCGTTTGTACAAAAGAATCTCCTTCCTCAAAATCATCAATTGCTTTAAAAGAAAAGCCTTTTGATTTTACTACAGTTGAATCTAATGTAGCTATTGGAAGAAATAAGCCTGTCACTAATGGAAATATAAATATTGCATAGTGGAAAATTCTAGTAACAAACGAACTGTCCTTTTCATGTTTATGATCGTGGTCACAGCACTCATGACTGTGTTCCTCTTCCTCTTTTGTCATACTGATAATTTGAACAATTGTCAGTATAGCAAAAAGTATAATTCCCAATATACATATATACTCATACTTCATATTAATATATTTTGAATTATCGCCTGATGAGTAGAGGTAATAAAAGAAATAAGTAAAGCTCATTAGTATTAATGCTCGAATCATCTTTATTCCCCTCCGCTATACTAACATCGAGCTGATAAATACGAAAATAAAAATATATAAAATCAGCGTCATTATGAATTTCTTTTTAAATGTTGAAAGCATCATTAATAAGTTTTTAATATCAACCATTGCACCGAACAACAAGAAAGCAACTAACGAAGATGTTGTAAAAGTACCTCTAAATGAGGCAGCTATAAATGCATCTGCTTCAGAGCAAAGTGATAGTACAAACGATAATCCCATCATGACTAAAGAGGATGTAGCTTTCGTTTGGCCTAATTCTAATAAAAATGAAGTTTTAACGAATATTTGCATAGAAGCTGCTACAAATGCACCGATAATTAAGTACTTCCCTACCGAGAAAAACTCATCAATTGCATGATTAAGAGTACCAACAAATTTTTGTAAAAATGATTTCTTTACTTCGTCATGATGACATTGTAATTCGGGTTCTTCTAATAACTGCGTGTCTTTATATTGAAATGAAATGATAACTCCAATGATAAATGCAATAACAAATGCTAATCCCCCACGATACCAAACCATATCCCAACTATTCCCAAAAGCAATATAAGTCGAAAATAACACGATAGGATTAATAATTGGACCAGTAAGCATAAAAGGTATAGCGGCATGTAGTGGCACGCCTTTTTTCAATAATCTTCTAACTATTGGTATAATGCCACATTCACACGCAGGAAATAACGCACCAATTAACGTTCCATATAAAACTGCAAGTATTTTATTTTTCGGTACAATTTTAGCGATCATCTGTTCACTTACAAACATTTGAATAAGTCCTGAAATAAATACACCTATTAGAACAAATGGTAATGCTTCTATAATAATACTAATAAAAATAGTATTCAGTTGTAAAAATGTTGCCACGCTTTAATTACCTTCTTTACTTTATCAATTTAATCACTCTATGCATTGTACTCTAAAAAAAATAAAAAAGAAACTAGAGTAATGACATATGCTAGTTATTGGTTATAATATCTTTTGAGTGAGCTATTTTCATCTTATATATTCTAACAGATTATAAATAGCACTACCTTCTACTCATTATTAACCCTGCCTAAATACCCATTATCATCCAACACTTTTATTCTATTAAAAGATAGGAATTCTACAGTTGTATCATTATCAAAAGGTTTAAGTCAACGTTTCAACCATAACGTGCATTAAATACTTCTACAATTGACGCCGTATAAAGTCGGTTAGTTCCGACAATTTCTAACGAATGGTGTAAAGACTGCGAAACCAACATGCCCATATTATCTTGTAACGAATGTAGCCTTTCAACATCTGATAAACTATAATGTGGTAAAGAAATAATGAAAATAAGCCCTAAACGGTAGTGACCCCTTAAAGTTAGAGTTTTATTTATGCAGCTAATTGGCTGGCATGAGTTCGGTATTTTACCGGGCTCATGCTGGCCAATTTTTGTTTAATTCGATCGTTATTATAGTAATAGATATACTTCTCTATTTTCTTCTTTAACGCTTCATAGGAGATTAATTCTTCTCCGTAATACATTTCTTGTTTGAGTAAGCCAAAGAAGTTCTCCATGGTCGCATTGTCTGCACAGGTTGCTTTACGAGACATGCTTTGGAAAATCTTGTTTCGCTTTAATTTTTTCACCCATAAATGATGTTGATAGTGCCAGCCCTGATCCGAGTGAATCGTTGTACGGTATAGGGCATGTTCTTGAATAATTGGGAGTGCTTGTTTCAATGAGTCTATTACGAAATCAAGTGTAGGGCGTTTAGACATACTAAAGCTCAGTATTTCACCGTTATATAAATCCATAATCGGACTTAAATAGAGTTTTTCGTTGTTTGTACATTTGAATTCTGTTACGTCTGTCACGAGTTTTTGTAAGAAGTACGTTGTATGGAAACGGCGGTTTAATCGATTCCTCGCGACTTTCCCTACAGTACCCTTATACGATTTATAGCGAGATTTACGCACGAATTTCACGCATTTTAAATTCAATTCACTCATGATTCGTTGTACTTTTTTATGATTGATTTTATGTCCTTGTCCCTTTAATTCCGCATGAATGCGACGATATCCATATCGCCCTTCATGTTGCTCAAAAGTCTCTAAAATCAACGTTTTCCACGCTTGATCTGGATCTTCATCCTTCATTTGCTTGATGTGATAGTGATACGTTGCTTCTGGAATATCGACTTGTTTAAAGATGTATTTTAATCGGAACCCTTCTTTTTTGAGTTCAAAGGCGATTGCTGCTTGTGCTTTTCGAGGAAGGCATCCGGGTTCTCTCGAAAAGCCTTCAACTTTTTTAAATACGCAACCTCTAGACGAAGTAGTTCATTTTCACGTTCTAACTGCTCCTCACGAGACATTGTTTTTTTCACTGTAGCTTCTGATTTTTTAGACATAGATGGCCTTCCCTTCGCATGTTTCAGGCCTTCTACTCCTTCTTTTAAAAACTTACTGTTCCAAGTTGCGATTAAACTAGGATCATTCATGTTAAATCGAATTGCTGTATCTTGGTAAGAAGCACCTGTTTGTTTCATAAAGTTTAATACATCTAATTTGAATTGAACAGGATATTCTTCATGCTTTGTTTTCCGTTGTAAACCTTCTTCTCCAAAAATTTTATATGCTCTAACCCAACGTTTGATTGGAGTTGGAGATGGAATACCATATTTTTGCGCTAATAATAGGTATCCCAGATTCCCTTTTAAATACTCTTGAACAATCTTTAATTTAAAACCTTGGCTATATTTCGCCATACAAAAACACCCCAAAAGTTAGATTTATTACTCTAACTTTTGGGGTGCAGCACCAACACTTCGTTGAGTGTGTAGGGCTTATTTCTAATTCAATTAAATTTAGAACATTTAAATCAAGATTCTAATAATAAGTCTTCTGGGTTTTCCAGTAATTCTTTAACAGTTTTTAAGAATCCTACAGAATCTTTACCATCGATGATACGGTGGTCATAAGATAATGCAACGTACATCATTGGGCGAATTTGTACTTCATCACCAACAGCGATTGGACGTTTTTGGATTGTATGCATACCTAGAATTCCAGCTTGAGTACCATTCATGATTGGTGTTGACATTAATGAACCGAATACACCACCATTAGTGATTGTGAATGAACCACCTTGTAGGTCACCAATTTGTAATTTTTTGTCGCGCGCTTTTTTAGCTAGGCCACCGATTGCATCTTCAATTTCAGCGAAGTTTTTACGGTCACAATCGCGTACAACTGGTACTACTAAGCCGTCTTCAGTAGATACAGCAACACCAATATCATAGAAATTGTTTAGGTGTAGTTCGTTACCTACGATTTGAGCATTAACGTATGGGTATTTTTTAAGAGCAGCAACTACTGCTTTTGTAAAGAATGACATGAAACCAAGACGAGTCCCGTCATGTTTTTCTTGGAATTGATCTTTTTTACGACTACGAAGTGCCATAACGTTTGTCATGTCGATTTCGTTGAATGTAGTTAGCATTGCAGTACTTTGTTTTACTTCAAGTAAACGAGTTGCGATTGTTTGACGACGACGAGACATTTTTTCAACTGTCACTCGAGATTCGTCAACTGCAGGAGCAGCAGCTTTTGGCGCTTCAGCCGGTTTTGCAGCAGGAGCTTGTGGAGCTGTACCGTGTGCAGCTACATCTTGTACGCGAACTCGACCTTGAGGATCAACTGGAGATACAGCCGCTAAGTCGATTCCTTTTTCACGAGCTAGTTTGCGAGCAGCAGGGCTAGCAATTACACGCTCATTTGATGATGATTCTTCTACCACTACAGGTGCTGGTGCAGCTTTTGGTGCCTCTACAACTGGCGCTGGTGCAGCAGGTACAGCTTCTTTAGCTGCTGGTGCTGGAGTTGCAGCAGCATCACCTGCTTCAACGATTGCGATTACAGCACCTACTAGTACAGTATCGCCTTCTTCAGCAAGGATTTCTTTCAAAATACCAGCTTCTTCAGAGATGATTTCAGCGTTTACTTTATCAGTTTCAAGTTCAACGATAAACTCGCCCTTTTCTACTCTATCACCAGGTTTTTTCACCCATTGTGCGATAGTACCTTCTGTGATTGATTCTGCTAATTCCGGGACAATAATTTCAGCCACTATAATTTCCTCCTTCAAAGTATTCGCTATTAGCGAGTTACAGCTTCTTCAATAATACGTGCTTGTTCAGCTTTGTATGAATCTGCATCACCTTCAGCAGGAGATGAACGTACGATACGACCGATGTAACGAACGTCTTTGTCTTCTGCTACTTCACGCATATAAGGATCTGCAAATGACCATGAACCCATGTTTTGTGGTTCTTCTTGTACCCAAGCAAGTTCTTTTGCGTTAGGGAAACGTTTAATGATTGCAGCAATTTTCTCAGATGGGAATGGGTACAGTTGTTCAACGCGTACTAAGTGTACGTGATCGAACTCTTTACCATCGCCTACTTTTTCTGCAATATCAATAGCTACTTTACCAGAAGCAAATAGAATACGCTCAACTTTTTTCGCAGCTGAACCAGTTGTTGGGTGTTCAATAACTGTCTCGAAGTGGCCAGTTGTTAATTCTTCAACATCTGCAGCAACGATTTGATTACGTAATAGTGATTTTGGTGATACAAGAACTAATGGACGAATTGCTTCTGTTCCTAACATTTTAGCTTGGCGGCGTAATAAATGGAAGTAGTTTGCAGCACTTGATAGGTTTGCAACTGTCCAGTTGTTTTCACCAGCTAATTGTAAGAAACGTTCTAAACGAGCACTTGTATGTTCTGAACCTTGACCTTCAGCAGCATGTGGTAATAACATAACAAGACCAGATTTTTGTCCCCATTTAGAGCGAGATGCTGAAATAAAGTTATCAAACATTACTTGAGCCATATTTGCGAAGTCACCGTATTGTGCTTCCCAGATAGTTAAGTTTTTCTCGTTTTCTAAATTATAACCATACTCATAGCCTACGATAGCAGCTTCAGATAAAGGACTGTTATAAACAACAAATGAAGAATCTGCACCAGAAATATGGTGTAATGGTGTTAATTCTGCACCCGTTTTTTCGTCATGTAATACTAAGTGACGGTGCGCGAACGTACCACGTTGTGCATCTTGACCTGTTAATCGGATTGAATTACCTTCTTGTGTAATTGCACCGAATGCTAATGTTTCAGCATGACCCCAGTCAATTTTCCCTTTACCCATGAATGCATCTTCACGACGACTTAGGATTTTGCCTAGTTTTTTGAAGACATTGAAGTCTTGTGGCCATGTTAATAATTCTTTATTCATTTTTTCTAGACGTTCGCGTTCAACACCAGTTTCAACGATGTCATAACCGTTCTTCACAGCTTCTGGCATTTCGTTTTCAACATGTTGCCCGTCGCCAACTTCTTTCACATGATCATAAGCTGCTTGCATTTCCTTTTGTGTATCAGCATCTAAAGAAGCTACTTCTTCTGCTGTTACAACGCCTTGATCTGCAAGTACTTTACCATACAATGCGCGGACAGTATCGTGTTTATGAACACCTGTGTACATTGTTGGGTTTGTGATCATAGGTTCATCCATTTCATTATGACCATATCGACGATAACCGACTAAGTCTACTAAAATGTCCTTACCGAATTGTTCACGGTACTCTATTGCAAAACGAGCCACTTGTACAACTGCTTCTGGATCATCAGCATTAACGTGTAACACTGGAATTTCATAACCTTTTGCAGGATCAGAAGAGTATACAGTTGAACGTGAATCATAATGTTCAGTAGTAAAGCCGATCATATTATTTGCAATAATATGAACTGAACCACCTGTGTTAAATCCTTTTGTGCGAGAGTAGTTCATTGTTTCAGTTACGACACCTTGACCAGCAAACGCTGCGTCACCATGAACTAAAATCGCTAATGCAGATTTAGCATCTTGAGTTGGAGCACCTGCTTTAAAAGTATTATCTTGAGCTGCACGAGCTTGGCCTGTAACAACTGGACTAACTACTTCTAAGTGAGATGGGTTATAAGCTAATTTGATTGTTGCACCTTTTTTGCTGTTATATGTAGCACCCATGTGATATTTAACATCACCAAACCATCCTTTAGTCACTTCTAAAGAACCGTCCTGTGGAATAAATAACTCATTTGGAACGTGCGCAAAATCAGCAAACATCATATCATATGGTTTGTGTAATACATGTGTTAACACATTTAAGCGACCACGGTGAGCCATACCGATCATGACATTTTTTACACCTTTGTCTTCTGAACGGTGAACAATTTCATCCATTAGAACAACTAATGCATCTAAACCTTCGATAGAAAAGCGTTTTTGACCAACAAATGTTTTGTGGATGAATTTCTCAAAGCCCTCAACTTTTGTTAATTGGTTTAAAACCGCTTTTTTCTCATCATTTGAAAGACCAGTGTTTAATACACCGCTTTCAATTTTAGATTGAAGCCACACTCTCTCTTCACTGTTAACAACATGTGCAATTTCGAAAGCAATTTTACTTGTGTAAATAGCTTTCAGGTAATTAATTGCATCTAAACCATTGTTAACGGTTGCAGGAATATCTTTTAATAATACCGAAGCAGGTACTTGCATTAAATCTTGGTCAGTTAAACCGTAAGTTTTTGCTTCGATTCGAGTAGTGTCACGTGGATGGTCTTTTAAAGGATAAATATCTGCTCCTAAGTGACCATATACACGAATGGCATCCGCATATTGAACTGCAGCTAAAACTTTTGTAAAGTTACCAGGATCAACGCTTGTAGCGTCAGATACTTCACTTTTTTGTATTGGTGCACCGTATTGCTCGAATAATGATACAAGTTCTGGATCAACTTCTTCTGGTGATGTTAAGTACAAATCGTACATTTCCATCACATAGCCAAGGTTGGGACCTGAAAATGCTGCCCATGGTGAGCTTACAGGTGAAACATTGTTTGACATGTAGAATTACCTCCAACTTTTTTGCCAAGTGGCAGTTCCATTAATTAATTTAATTAATAATTTGAAAATCCACTAACTATCTTACCATTCTTCCTGCATAAGTGAAACAACTGTATTAATAAATCAAGAAGAACATTTTTTTCCCCTTCAATCTTACTACTCTTCACAAAAAATACAATCGTTTTCAACAAATTTAGCAATTTTTTTCTTGAACGAACTAATAATAGAATAAACTTCGAAAAAAACGTCATTTTTCAGTTGGCAAATCAATAAAAAAAGTGCTACCAAAATGAAGTTTACTTTCCAGTTTAATGGTTCCTCGGTATTTATTTACCAACATATTCACAATACTTAAACCTAATCCTGTGCCTCCATCTTCACGTGAACGAGATGAGTCGACTCTATAAAAACGATCGAATATACGTGCTTGATCTTCCTCTGCAATACCAATACCTTGATCTGACACTTCAATTTGCACACTTTCTTGTTGTTTTGAGAGTCTAATCTTAATCATCGGACTATTTTCTGAATAGCGTATAGCATTTTGCAAAAGGTTTCGCAAAATCTGACCAAAAGCGTTGTCAGAAATAATCGCTCGGTAACTAAATTCTGGATCAACTTCTAATTCAATCGTAGCAGCTGGAAACAATATTTTTATTTCCTCTATAATATCGGTAGTAATCAAAAGAATATCAGCACTGTTTTGCAAATCATTTTGCTCTCTCCTTGCAAGTTCTAACATCTCCTCTATTAGCTTTTTCATACGTGTAATTTCAAGCAAAGAAGTGTTTAGTGACTCTTCAAAAACCGCTGGATCATCTTTACCCCATCTTTTGATTAACGATAAATGTCCTTCTACTACTTGAACTGGTGTTCTCAGCTCATGAGAGGCATCAGAAATGAATTGTTGCTGACTCAGGAATGATTGCTCTAGCTCCCCCATCATCGAACGATATACGGACAATAAGTCACCAATTTCATCCTTGGCATCGTATTGAAGTTTAATAGGTGCTGTAAAACCCTGTTCAGCAACTTCTGTCATCTCTAATCTCAAGTCGTCTAATGGTTTCAGTAAAGTTGTCGCCAAAAAATAGCCTATTCCTGCAGATGCTATAAGGGCCCCTAATCCCATAATAGACATAGCCGTTAGAATATATCGCATAAGTGATACAAATGAAGTCAAAGGATGCGTCAATTGTATGTAACCTGAGAAAGGTCCAATCCTTATCGAGGATGTCGCTAAAAACGTATCTACACTTTCTACCTTTTCTTTCGATATTGCATAACCGTGATTAGGTAAATTATCTGGTAATGAAGGCATAATTTTCGTCGAATCATTAATACGTAATATTTCTACTTTATCTTGATTTAAGATACGTACCGTCTGATTCTTATCGACAATAGAATTCATAAGCCCTTTATTTGACTGTATATCATGTATGGTTAAGAAATTACCTTGAGATTCAAAGAACACTGTTAAATCATCCATCGTTCGTTTAACAGACTGCTCCTGTTCATTTAAAAGCCATGAATGGATTGCAATATAGAGAACCGAACAAATTACAGCAAAGCTAATGAAAATGACTACAGCAGATGTAAGTGCCCATTTCCCTTTTAATGACTGGTTTGATACATAATATTGGAATTTCTTCATTCACGCATCACATACCCTACTCCGCGAACCGTTTCAATATAACTACTTGCCAATTTAGGTAATTTTGAGCGAAGGTGACGGATATAAACGTCTACAACATTTGTTTCAACATCTGATTGATAACCCCAAACTTGCTCTAAAATTCGATCACGAGTACAAACGCGGTTTTTATTTTCTATTAGTAGGCTAAGTAAATCAAATTCCGTTTTCGTCAAACTAAGTATTTCCTCGTTGACAAATGCCGTGTATGCAGCAGTATCAATAGTTATATTTTTAAATGTCAATTGTTGACCTGTTGATTCCGTCGAAGTGTAGCGTCTTAAAATAGAGCGAATTCTTGCGAGCAATTCTTCAATTGCAAAAGGTTTGACAATGTAATCATCTGCCCCCGCATCTAGACCTGCTACCCGGTCAATTACAGCATCTCGTGCGGTTATTAAAATAATTGGCACATCCGAAATAGCTCTAATACGTCTACATACTTCAATTCCATTTAGTTCAGGCAGCATAACATCGAGTAAGATGACATCGAATTCTTGTTCTAGAGCAGTCTCTAGACCCACACGACCATTAGAACAAACTGTCACTGCAAACTGCTCATGCTTTAGTTCTAATTCAATAAATCGCGCAATGTTTTTTTCATCTTCTACTATTAGAATATGCTTTTGCATCGAAAACACCTTCCATCTTTAGCTTGAAAAATGATATGAATTTTTCCCTTTTATTTTTTTCGCAATATATAGTGCCTGATCGGCTTTATCTAGCAAGTCTTCTATTGAATAACCATCCTCAGGGAAAGAAGCAATTCCTATAGATGATGTTGGTGAAAAGTATTGTTCGTTAATTGTCCAGCCGTCTTTTATTGTTTGCTGAATACGTTTGATTGTATTTTTTACTTGTTGCTTTCGAATGCATTCGTCTTTGGACATATTCGTTAAAACAACAACAAACTCGTCTCCACCAATTCGACTAACTATATCTAGATCTCTCACACTGGCAACAAGCGCAAGACCAAAATTACGGATAAAATCATCCCCAACATCATGACCGAAATCATCATTGACCTTCTTAAACTCATCTCCATCTATATAGAGCAATGTTATAGCATGGTCAAAAACCATCGCTTCTTTGACTAACTTAGTAAATTCCATCAATAAGTAACGTCGATTTGGTAGCAAGGTTAAGCTATCATGATAGGCCATAAAGCGTAGCTGATCTTCTCTTTTTTTACGATGAGTAATTTCCCTAGCAACAGATACATATTGGAACACTTTGTCACGTTCTGCATCCTTTACTGCTGTAATATAGGTTTCAGTCCAAAAAGTTTCTCCATTTTTCGTTTTAATTTGTAAATCAATTTGTACGTCTCCCTCTTCTATGAGAGTCGATTTGAATTCACCTTTTAACAACTCTTTACTATCATCAGACATCATATCAAAATAGAAACAACCAAGTAGCTCGTCCTTTTCAAAGCCAAGTCGTTTTATATGATTCGGTGACACATAAATAATTATTCCATCATCGTTCGTAATGACAATCAAATCATTTGTATTTTCGGTAATTAGACGAAATGTCTTTTCAATATTACGTAGATTGGTCATCATAACTTTCTTATCAGATACGTCAAAGCAAACAGAAAGGAAACTCTCAATTTCTCCACTATTATCGAAAATAGGGACAATAGTAGTATCCATCCAATATCGATTGCCATATTTTGAACGATTGCAAATTTCTCCACGCCATATTTGACCATTTTGTAACGTTTTCCACATTTCATCATAAAATGAAGAAGGCTGAATGAGAGAATTTAATAGCATAATTGTATTTCCTATGAGCTCCTCTGCACTATATTGACTCGATTGTGCATAACGTTCATTAACAAATTGAATGACACCATTTTTATCAGTAATACAAATATTTGCAGCTGAATTTAACGCACCTTTATAACTATTTAGCACTTGATTTACGTAACGTAAATCTTCTTTTAACTGGATATTTTTTGTCAACTCTAACCACTGAATATAAATCGCTACAACTTGTTTTTTTGTAGAGATTGGCGAAAAACTGACAAGAAATTTACTCTCATTGCCATCCGCTTTTTTATGTGTATACAAAACTGACGACTGCCCTCTTCCATTTAATGCATCTTGAAGATGCTCTGCGAACGATACCTGATCTTCTGGTGAAACAAGCTGAAAATCAAAAAACAGCCTCCCTTTCCAGTCTTCAATCTTGCAGTTAAAATACTGCTCAAATTTCGGATTACCATCAAAAAAGGTTAAATCATTGGCTAATACAATTGTCGGATCCATTTTCATGTCAAAAAGTGATTGTAGAAATAAGTTTTTTTCCTCCATCACTTTTTGCTGTGAAATTTCTTTCGTAATGGCAAGAATATATTGCTTTCCGCCATAGGAAATTGGTGTAACTGTCGTCTCATTAGTGCGCTTAGTATCTGAAAATAAATAAAAATCTCTATATTGTAGAATCTCCTGGTTCTCGATGGATTCATTATAATAATTGACTATCATCTCAACGCTTTCTGTTTCTAAACCAACAAATAAACTTTTTCCTATTGGCGACTCGTCAAAAACCTCTTCAGCAGCACGATTTATATATACGTATAGATATTCACCATCAACTTTTTCCATAAAAAAAACAAAATCTAAACAATTTTGATAAAGCGCATCAAACTGCTCTTTAGTAATCAGATTACCACTCAATATTGCCACCTCTTCAAGAAGTTAAATAATACGATACTTTAGTCTCTGCATAAGTAATTAGTGTTTCATAACCTTTTTGCTCGTCTGTTTCTTTAACAGATTGCCACAACCATTCATTTTCGTTGGTTAACTCTAATTCAGCTACGAAAGTTGCATTACCAATTAGTTTTAAAACATAATGCCCTTCATTATGTTTTACATGACATTGAACAAAACCACCAGGGTTATAGACTGTTACTTTACCAGTTGAAACTACTCCTTCTAAAGAAGAGACCAATGCAGATGCTGTCATCGCAGTGCCACAAGCGTTAGTAAACCCTACTCCACGTTCATATGTGCGGACGTAAATAGAATCCTCATCCATAGGATACACATAGCTCACATTTACACCGTCTGGACAATATTCATTATCCCCATTTAATTTGCTAGATAATCTTTCTTGGTGATGAGGATTAGCTATTTTATCTGAATCTACAATTCCTATTAAATGTGGGTTAGGAACAGAAACCGCTGTAAATGAAATATCATCTGCAAATTCCTCTATTACTTCATTGCAAATTTGGTGTTTATTTCTGTAAACCATTGGTAAAGATGCAAGATCAAACGATACTGGGGAAATTTCAACTGAATATGTTGGAATCCCATCGAAAATTGAAGCTTCTTTTCGTACCTTTAGGACTACTTTCATTGTTTCAATAAGTGCCTCTGAAACATTATATTTTTCACAAATATATCGAGCAACGCAACGTAAACCGTTGCCACACATGGATGCCTCAGATCCGTCAGCATTAATGACGCGCATTTTAGCAAGCCCTTTTTTAGATGGAGCGACAAGTAGTAGACCATCAGCCCCACCTAGATTGTCTTTTTGACAAAGCCAAACGCCAAATCTAGACCAATCCATACTTTTTTCATCAGTTGTTTCATATATGTAAAAGGTATTGCCTGAACCATGGACCTTATGTAAATGCATTGCCATATACATCCCCCCGTATTATCTATATATATCATAATTCTATTTTGTCAAGCATACAACTGTATATGCTCCAATTAAGGAATGTAAATATTACAAATTTATTTTTTAATGATTTTTTCTTTGCAAAACAGGGAAAACTTAGTATAGTTAAATTGCAAAATAATTTCATAAAATGATTCCTATTTTTTATAGAGTCAATATAGGGAAGGCAAATGGTGCGCCACCAGTAGTCATGCTGGTTCTAGTGGGTTCGATTCCCACCCCGAAATTTTTTATGCAACATTATATGAAAAATTTCGAGGGGGCTAGGACCTGCCATTAATTTGGATGTTCACCCCCGTAAAGGAGGCGTTTCGCTTGATTAAGCGACGTGAATTACACGAATGTAACGATCTTTATGAGTTACTAAAACACCCATCTGTCTTCCCTTTTGTGCGTCAGAAAGCTAATAGTGCCGATGAGTACTGGTTTTTGACTAACCAACTAATGGAAGACGAGGAGAACGGCAACGCCGTTTCCCGTACAATAACCGATGACTGGGGACAACCCATCGGCACAATTACCGTCTATGATGTGCAAGATGGCGCTGGCTTTTTAGGTACTTGGATTGGTACCCCACACCAAGGTAAGGGATATAATCAGAAAGCAAAAGAACTTTTCTTGCACGAACTGTTCTTTGAACTAGATTTCCATACCGTTTTCTTGCGCATTCGCACTGAAAACACCAAATCCCTTCGCGCGGCCGAAAAAATTGGATATATCATGGATGCCAAAGAAAGCCACCCATCCCTGTACGAGCAAATCAACCAAGGTGACAAGCACTTCGAATTAATGAAAATCCAAAAAGACTTCTTTTATTTATATACAGCTAGTCAGAACACAGAAGAAGAAGAACAAGCGATGTAACTTAAATGCTGAAGGCGCTCGTTTCGAGGAAGATAGCCTAAGAACGCCACTTCCTGTGGCAACGGCTATCTGACCCGCATCCTGCGGGCCTCCGACTGAAACGACCCGAGCCGTTAGCGCCTGAAGCTGGATAGAACTAAATGCTGAAGCGGCCCGTTTCGAGGAAGATAACCTAAGAACGCCACGTCCTGTGGCAACGGCTATCTGACCCACATCCTGTGGGCCTCCGACAAGCACTGGAACTTTCGAATCGAATATATCTTTTCAATTTTCGACCGAGAAAGTGGAAGTGACCTCGAGGGGCTGGCCGCTGAAGCTGGATATCTAACTAAATGCTGAAGGCGCTCGTTAAACTGCGAGGTCGTTGGAAGGCGGAAGCCAAAGTCGCTCTTTGACTTTGAGCGCCCGACTGAAACGACCTGAGCCGTTAGCGCCTGAAGCTGGATATCTTAATTAAAGCTGAACACATCCTTTAAGAGAAAGATGGTCTATTTTTGACAAATACATTGCACCTATATCGCTCGTATTAAAAGAAGCCTTCATCATAATGAAAGCTTCTTTTTTAATTCTTCGAAAAGATCATCTTCTATCTAATTCACAAATAGCCTCATAACTCTATAAAAAAGAAGGACATTATCATAATGTCCTTCTTATACAACTCCCTCATTTAGAGGTAAATTATTCTATTTGGCATAATTTAGTATCAAATCTACCATTTCATCTGGTATTTTAGGAGATTCAGTTTCACGCATTTGCTTGATTAAGACTTCTTTATGTTGCTCTAAGCTAAGTAAAGCGTCCATAAATGTTTTGTTCGTTAAATCATCTTCTTGTAGTACTTCTGCTAAACCTTGTTCAGAAAATAGTTTAGCATTTAGAATTTGATCACCACGTGATTTTTGTAGAGATAACGGAATGAGTAACATTGGTTTTTCTAAAGCTAAGAACTCAAAAATAGAGTTTGAACCTGCTCTTGATACGATTAAATCAGAAGCGTGTAATAAATCTGGCAGTTCTGTCGTTACATATTCAAACTGCTTGTAACCAGGCATATTCACTAAAGCTTCATCTATATGCCCTTTTCCGCAAAGATGAATAATATTGTGCTTTTCTAAAAGTTGCACAATGTTAGCGCGTACTGCATCGTTAATAAATTTCGAACCTTGGCTACCGCCCATAATAAGGATTACTTCTTTTTTTTCTTTAAATCCACAGAATGCTAAGCCTGTTGCTTTACGTCCTTCAAATAAAGCAGGGCGTATAATTGATCCCGTACAAGATGCTTTATCAGCTGGCAAATGCTTAAGCGTTTGTTTAAATACAGTGAAAATATGCGAAGCAAATGGTAATGATAATTTATTGGCAAGACCAGGTGTAACATCAGATTCATGTGCAATTACTGGTACACCAGCCATTTTTGCAGCTATAACAACAGGTACTGATACAAAGCCACCCTTAGAAAAAATCGCTACCGGTTTTAATTTACGAATAATTGTTAATGCTTGTGCAACTCCCGCTATAACTCTAAACGGATCTGTAAAATTTTTCATTGAAAAATAACGTCTTAATTTACCGCTTGAAATTGCATGATATTGGAGGTCAGGGAATGCCTGGCCAATAATCTCTTTTTCAATACCCTCTTTCGAGCCAATATAGTGGACCTCATAGCCTTTTTTTATGAAAGATGGTATTATAGCCTGATTGAGTGAAACGTGACCAGCTGTACCCCCACCAGTTAATATTATTGTTTGGTTCTTCATTATTATTCTCCTATTCTGCTAGAACAATGTATGAACTGCTTTGGATTTATTAGAACAGCTACTTATTTTACTATACGAAATTACAATAGAAAAGATGTCAATTAATACTTGGAGGCGAATTATATGCATGAAACAACTACGATGAGAGCGAAATGGACAGTCATGCTGAAAATTGTGTTCCCCATTTTAATCACCCAAATTGCTTTATATCTGATGTCGTTCTTCGATGTCTTAATGTCAAGTAAATATAGTACTGCTGACTTAGCAGGTGTTTCCATTGGTTCTTCGATTTGGTTGCCTGTTTATACAGGTTTATCAGGGATTCTTTTATCCATAACACCTATTGTAGCACAATTTGTCGGTGCTAAAAGGCAGAAAGAAGCGACATTTTCAGTCCAACAGGGTTTTTATGTAGCAATTGTATTAGCAATTATTATATTTGGACTATTAATGGCCGGCATTAATCCCTTATTAAATGCGATGACTTTAGAGCCTGAAGTACAACGCGTTGCACATGATTATTTGGTTGCTATGAGTTTTGGCTTAATTCCGTTATTTGTTTATAGTGTACTACGATGTTTCATCGATGCTCTAGGAAAAACTAGAATATCAATGTTCATCACTTTACTAGCTACTCCTGTTAATATTTTCTTTAATTACTTATTAATATTCGGTAAATTTGGCTTTCCGGAACTTGGTGGTGTTGGTTCTGGAGTTGCTTCAGCCGTAACTTACTGGATTATTTGTATTGTGGCTATTCTAATTACGATGAAAGGTCAACCATTTAAAACCTTTCAATTATATGCTAGTTGGCCAAAAGTCCATTTCGCAAAATGGCGTGAAATTTGCAAGATCGGCGTGCCTATTGGTCTATCTATTTTTGCCGAAACAAGCATATTCTCAATTGTGGCAATAATGATGAGTAATTATAGTACTGCTGTTATTGGCGCGCATCAAATTGCGATGAATTTTGCAAGTCTTGTCTATATGATACCTTTAAGTATATCTATGGGTGCAACTATTCTTGTTGGCTTTGAAGTCGGTGCTAAACGTTTAAAAGATGCTCGTATATATAGCTATCTATCTGTCGTAACCGCCATCATTTTCAGTTTCCTTTCCGCTACTATTTTAATCATTTTCAGGGAACAAATTGCGAGTGTATACTCAACAGATCCACAAGTAATCGCTCTAGCTACTCAGTTTTTAATCTATGCAGCTTTCTTTCAGTTATCTGATGCCATTCAAGCACCGGTACAAGGCGCTTTACGTGGATATAAGGATGTAACGATTACTTTTATAATGGCGATGATATCCTATTGGGTAATTGGATTACCTCTTGGCTATGTTGTTGCAAATTATTCAGATTTAGGTCCATTCGGTTACTGGATTGGTCTTATTAGTGGACTTACAGCTGGTGCAGTTACCTTAAGCTTCCGTCTCATTATTGTTCAACGGAAAGCGAAAAAAGAATCACAAGAAAATGCCTCTATTGCTTAATAGAGGCGTTTCAGGACTGTAGACAAACTCGAAGAAATTCGGGTTTAACTACAGTCTTTTTATTTGTATACAGAAGGCCATTGATTTCCGCTACGGTGGACGCTTTCCGCGGGCGGGTGCTAAGCCGCTTCGTCGCTACGCTCCTGCAGGGTCTTGGACTGTCTCGCTTTTCCCGCTGGAGTCACCATCTTCGCTCCAATCAACTACACATGTAATATAAACAAATAAATAAAACGCTGATTTCCGCTACAGTGGACGCTTTCCTGAGGCGGGTGCTAAGCCGCTTCGTCGCTACGCTCCTGCAGGGTCTTGGACTGTCTCGCTTTTCCCGCTGGAGTCACCACCTTCGCTCCAATCAACTACACATGTAATATAAACAAATAAATAAAACGCTGATTTCCACTACAGTGGACGCTTTCCGCGGGCGGGTGCTAAGCCGCTTCGTCGTTACGCTCCTGCAGGGTCTTGGACTGTCTCGCTTTTCCCGCTGGAGTCGCCACCTTCGCTCCAATCAACTATACATGTAATATGTACAATTAAATAAAACGCTGATTTCCGCTACGGTAGACGCTTTCCTAAGGCGGGTGCTAAGTCGCTTCGTCGCTATGCTCCTGCAGGGTCTTGGACTTCTCCACTTTTTCAACAGGAGTCATCACCTCCGCTCCAATCAACTACACATGTAATATAAACAGATAAATAAAACGCTGATTTCCGCTACAGTGGACACTTTCCGCGGGCGGGTGCTAAGCCGCTTCGTCGCTACGCTCCTGCAGGGTCTTGGACTGTCTCGCTTTTCCCGCTGGAGTCACCACCTTCGCTCCAATCAACTACACACTTGGAAAGTTTACTAGAATTCAATCGAACTTCTAAAGTTAAGTACGAAAAAACCAGCTCTCAGAATTGAGAACTGGCTTATTAAACATTATTATTTTTTAATAAATTGTTGTGTCCAGTAGTTACCTTTTGCTGCATAACCTACACCAATATGAGTAAATGAGGTACTCATAATATTAGCACGGTGACCAGGTGAATTCATCCAACCTTTTACAACTTCCTCTGGTGTTTTTTGACCCATAGCAATATTTTCACCAGCAGCACTGTATTTAATACCTAGTGCTTTCATACGGTCAAATGGTGACCCAAATGTTGGACTTGTATGAGAGAAGTATTTGTTTTGTTGCATATCAAGTGATTTCTCACGTGCAGCACCCATTAAAGCTTTATCTGATTTAAGAGCAGCTAGTCCAGCTTTTTGACGCTCAACATTAGTTAACTCGATAACTTTTTGTTCGAATTGATCTACAGAAGTTGATGCTGAGTTATTCGAATTTGATGAATTGTTTCCTGAGTTACTTGTGTTGCTATTAGAAGAACTATTGCCCGTATTATTTGAGTTACCATTTGATGGCTTGTTCTCTGGTTTAGTTGTAGTGCTACCAGAAGGTTTGTTTGAACTATACTTGTAAGTAATCTT
The DNA here is from genome assembly GCF_055456015.2 of Viridibacillus sp. d25.2. NCBI lineage: Bacteria > Bacillati > Bacillota > Bacilli > Caryophanales > Caryophanaceae > Viridibacillus > Viridibacillus sp. d25.2. The sequence continues at coordinate 3,003,668 of NZ_CM196652.1, forward strand.
ACAAGGTTTAACACCTTTATATATTGTTTGCGTTTGCTTCGATGTATCGGATGAGTTTGTAGAAGCTGAAGCTTCCACCGTTCCTGCCTGTACGCCCATTAGCATAACGAGACTCATTGGTAATAACCATTTTTTCATGTTTTATTCCTCCTTGTCTGCAAACATCGTAACGCGGGATTTTTGTAATAAAGCGTCCAATAATTGCTACCTCGACCAATTTAGAATTAAAACACCTTGGTTTCAAGCATGAATAGGCTATGAAATTGTGCAAATTTAGCAATCTATCGTTTTATTACTAGAAGGATTGGGTTGACACCAAAAAAAATGGCTTGTTATGTTACAAAGTACCAATAACCTCGAGCTCATTAACACCTTCACCAATAATGACAATATTAGGTGGCATCTGCATATATTCTGGCATCCATTGTGTTAAACCATATGCATATTGAAAAAGCATGGGGTTTTTCGTTCCTTTAATAGGAACATACCCCTTCATGCGATAAATCGTTGAAGGAATTGTTCTAAGCCACTCCTCAAAAACCTCTTGTTCTATTGGCTCAGTGAATGTCACTAAGCGCGAACTTAAGTGCATGTGACCTATTGGTGCTGATTGGATTTGAGTAGGACGGGCCGTTGCATGCAAGCTTTGTAAAAATTTTAGAGGTACTCTTCCATTAGTTGTTTGTAGTAATTGCGCATGCGGATTCAAAGATTGAATTTCAAATGTCACCTGTGCACGTTCTTCTTCTGTAAGTAAATCGGATTTATTAGCCAAAATAAGATGCGCATGACGGATTTGCTCTAAAAACAGGGATCGTACTTGAGGTGATAATTGACCTCGTTCTAACCAGCGCTTACTATCTGCGACTGTCACAATCCCTTTAATATTTAATTGATCTGCAAAAAGAGGAGAATACACAGCGTCTAAGGCCTCTACTGGATGTGCTGCACCTGTTGTTTCAATTATCAGTACATCAAACTCTGACTCTGCTAATAATGTTTGTATTTGCGCTTCTGTTTTTTCTGAACCTGAGCAACAAATACACCCGTTTAACATTTCTTTTAACGGAACATCCCCCTCTACTGCTTGTGAATCAAAGTTTAATTTTCCTAGTTCATTCATAATAATTGCTGGTTTAATATTTTTTTCTTTTAATTGACGGATTACATCTGTCATCATAGAAGTTTTACCACTTCCTAAAAACCCACTAAAAAGATATACATCGACCATTTAAATCACCTTTCTTTATAAATGCATGAAAAAGCTGACCTCCTTTGACGGTCAGCTCTTCATGCATTTCTTTTTTATCACCAAATGTGATTTTATACTATTTCGAACTACTTTGTTGTTTCATCAATTTCTTAGCTTTTAATAACTGAGGATCGTCTTTTTTGATCTTCTGTCTTAGCTCTAGCATTAATGCATATGTTGTTTGGCCTTTTAAAACGCCAGTTTCTTTAAGCTTTTGGTCTTTTTGGAATGACATTACTGCAGCTTTTGTTGTTGCATCAAATAGTCCATCCACTTTACCTGGTGTATAACCTACTGCTTTCAACATTTTTTCTGCAGCCAACACTTGATCTGATAAAGAGCCCTCTTTCATTTCTTTTTCAGGATCAAGATATGGTAATGAAGCATATGAAGGATAATCTACTTTATTAGTTGGTTCAATACCCTTCTCATGAATCCAATTACCTTTAGGTGTTAACCACTTAGCTGTAGTAAATTTCAAGTTTGAACCATCTTTTAAGCTACTAGCAGTTTGAACTGTTCCTTTACCAAATGACTTTTCACCAATTAATGGAATATTACCAGATTCACTAAGCGCACCAGCTAAAATTTCAGAAGCCGAGGCACTACCACCATCGATCAATAACGACACAGGTACATTCACTTTACGTCCACCTTGTGCTTCAACCACTTCTTGTTTTCCAGTTCTGTCTTCTATTTGCATAACAGGTTCCCCCGTTTTAACAAATAGGCTTGCAATACTAACAGCAGAGTCAAGCAAACCACCTGGATTTTGACGGACATCAACTACAAGTGATTTCATGCCTTTAGCTTCCATATCATCAAGTGCTGTTAATAGTTCTTTATATGTGTTATTAGAGAAGGTTGTAATTTGAATATGTGCAACTTTCCCGCTTAACATTTCACTATAAACTGTTTCAATCGGAATATCGTCACGAACAATTTTCATCTTAACTTTTTTCTCACTATCACCACGAACAATTTCAAGTGATACAGATGTTCCTTTTTCACCACGAATTAATAATACAGCCTCAGAAGAAGTCATGCCTGAGATGCTTTTACCATCAACTGTAGCAATGATATCGTTTGGTAAAATCCCTGCTTTTTCAGCCGGCGAGTTTTTAATCGGTGAAACAACTACTATATTGCCACTTTTCTCTTGAATTTCAGCTCCAATCCCTTGAAAGCTAGAAGAGATACTTTCATTGAACTGCGAAGCTTCCTCAACATTCATATAATCTGAATAAGGATCTCCAAGTGCTTCAATCATACCGTTGATCGCACCATTTACTGCTTCGTCTGTATCAATGTCTTTGTAATAGTTTGCTTTCAATTCATCAAATGCGTTAAATAATTTTTGGAATTCTGTATGAGTAGGCGTACGAACTTCTACAACTTTTTTCTCTCCAAATGTTAGCGCAAAGATTGTTAAACCAGAAGTAAATAATATTAAAACAATTACCATCATGATTAATGCAAAAGGTTTAATACGTATGTATTTGCCAGCCGGCTTTACATCTTCTAATTTTTTTTGTTCATCAGTAGGTACATCGTTTTTTTCTGGCTCCACTTTGTTTTGTTCGTCCATTCATTTCACCACTTTCAATCTTCAAGTGTTTTAAACACTAATACCATAATATAGTACGACTCTTTCAACGTCAATTAAGCCCTTTCATTGAGAGTGAAATATCTTTATTTAAAATTGTCACCCCCTCCCCTCTTGCGATTTAATTTAGAAATAAACTTCCTGTAATCATCAAGTACAATTCATTTCTTACCTTATTCAAACTAGACCCCTTTTTTTCTTGAATAATCTAAAGGATTATTTATGCTAATGCCGAAAATATATTTCACAAAGAATTATAGGAGGTTACAATGACTAATTTAATTTCGCATATTGCCACCCTTGAGATACCCGTCACTATAACCTGTATAAAAATAAAAAGACTGTAGAAAAAGTTTTTTTCAATTTGTTCAACATTCGGGCCAGATTGTTGAGTAACTTACTTAAGGTTATATAATTAGGTGTAGCTTATTGGCGTGGATTTAATCAACGCTTCGAAGGATATCGGGGAGTCCTTATCGAAATTATTAATAGGAACGTAACTGCGGTTGTATTACGTAAAGGGAGGAGGTTCACTATGACAAGAATTATGAGAAGTTTAAAGATTAGCTCTATGCAAAGTTTATACTGTAAACAAGGTGGTTGTTTGTATAGAGCTAGAAATTGGTTTCCGCCTGAAAAGTGATTATTGTTTATAGTAATGACTTTGCTACCTTAAAAATTTCATCTGATTTAAGGAGCGAAGCTAACATGAAATATGTAAATGCAGAAAGCATCTTTCCAGTAGAATTACTAAATGAAATACAGAAGTATGTAAATGGAGAAATGGTTTACGTCCCTATTTCTAAGGGATCACGGAAGAAATGGGGAGAAAACTCTGGGAGTAAAACTTATTTGAACGATAGAAACCTTGAGATCCGTCAAAAATTTTCTGCCGGCATAAAGATAGATCAACTTTCAGATCGATTCTTTCTTTCTCGCGATAGTATTAAAAAAATAGTTTACTCAAAAAAATAGTTTGTATATGTCACATCGGATTAAATCTGATGTGACTTTTTTGTGTAAAGTATAATTTATAATCATTCATTATATATTCTCACTGGATTGCTTTTATTATAATTACATATATAAGCACAAAGGATGATGCTTAATACAGTTTTGGAGGTCAGGATAAGTTTAATTTTTTTCAATTAGATGCTGATGAAAGTAGGCGATCTTTGTTAATAAAGACGAGGAGAGTAGCTTTATTATCCTTACTACAGTATGACTTAGAAGGGAAAGCTTTCAAGCAGTGTTTAAGAATGTTTTTTATCAGGTAAGGGATGGAAAACATATCAAGCAGCTGAGTAGCTGAGAAAGTCTTATCTACAATTATTGTTTAAAATGAAAACTTACACATATGTTTTTATGTCTATTTTAAAAGGAGAAGCCTATGAAAATTGAAGTTTATTTAACAGATAAGAATGAAGCATATATTATAAAAAACTTATACCCTTAGTACCTATATGACCTTTCTGGACATTATGATAGAATCCCGAATGTTCACGGGATATACGAGGATAGTGATGATTTTCGAACACTAAACGACCAGTATGAAGTTCAAAATATCTGGTGGGAAAAGCCCGGAATTTTATTCCCATACGTAATTTCAGTAGATGGGATTCCGGTGGGATTTATCTTAATAGCAACTCCGCCACATTGTAATAAAGGAATTGATTATTTTGTAAATGAATTCTTTTTAATTCAATCATTAAGAGGAAAAGGTATCGCTGAAAGAGCAGCAAATATAGTATTTGATCAATTTAAAGGAAATTGGGAGTTGTTTACTAACCCGTTAGAGAAAAACATTGTTGGACTAAAATTTTGGAGGAAGTCAATATCTAATTACACTAATGGAGTTTACATAGAGAAAAACGGGAAAACATTTGATGGACAAAAGACTATTTTTCGATTTGATAATTCCGGAAAACAATTGATTTCCAAATAACTCATTTAAATAGACGTGTACTTATGATATTCCGCACTCAGACACTTTAATGGAGTAATGAAAAAGCTCAACTTCTATATTAAAATTTAGGGAGAAGTTGAGCTTTTTAGTATTAGCTTTCCTTATCGGTGTAAATCCGCATTTTCCAGGTGGCACTCCTTATTGCATATAAGGATACTGCTGACATTTAATCGCTAAGCCCCGCCTTTACTTCATTTGTTCCCCATTTATTATCAAAAATCAATCGGTTTAGTTGTTCACGTTTTTCCCAGTTGTGTATTTCAAGCAAAGGTCGATCTGGATAATTATCTGTATACCCAATAGAAATTAATGCTATGGGATCAATATGATATGGAATCTCAAGAATTTTTCTTACATCAGACTTTTTATAAAAACTTACCCATCCCATAGCTAATCCTTCTGCGTAAGCAGCAAGCCACATATTTTGAATCGCACAACTAACAGACATCAGATCAGTTTCCGGAATAGAGTTTCTCCCCAATACATGATCACCCCCGCTAAAAGGATTGCAAGTTACACATATAGTAACAGGAGCTTCAATAATACCGGCAATTTTTAGATCAAGAAACTTCAGCTCACGATCTGTATCTTCATAATGTATGGCTAATGCTCGTCTTTCTTTTTCAACAATTCTTGCAAGTTCTTTCTTAATCTCATCATTTTTTATAATAATAAAATTCCATGGCTGCATAAAATCAACTGATGGAGCACGATGAGCTGCCTCTAATAAATTATATAATTTATCATCAGGTATGGGGATATTTAAAAAGGACCTTATATCTCTCCTATTAAAAATGGCCTTATATACTCCGTTTCGCTCTTCTTTAGTTAATTGATACAAAACTACCCCTCCAAATTTATTGAAATTACAAATTTTAACAGAATGCTATTTGTGAAGATCTACTAACAGCTATACTTATTTTATATCCTTTTTGAGTAAATCACTTATCAATTCTCCCTATACAATCATGGTAGTAATCCGTTAAAGGTAAAATGGCGGATTTCCTTTGAATACAAGTAGCTGATATTTACTTTCGATATGTTTCGGGCAGTATTCATACCAATACATTTATTTACACCTCACAGAATAGAACATTTGTTCAATTTTAACTTTTTTACTGTTCATTGTAAATTAATCATTTATTAAATCAATAGAAATGAATGCAAAATAAAAAACATACACCACTAAATTGATTATAGTAATGTACATTTACTTGTCTTTAATATTAAAGTGGTCTCAGCTTAGATTTTCCGAAGCTTTACGCGGGCGATCCCCGAGCCTCTTCATCGCTACGCTCCTGTAGGGTCTCGTCTGTCTCGCTTTTCCCGCTGGAGTCGAGCGGACGCTTCTCCAAACCAATAAAAATTATTACCTTAGTAATTAGAGGTAGTTGGAATGTGTTATACCAACTGCCTTTTTGTCGGGTCTAACCTATATAAAAATAAAAAGACTGTAGAAAACTCGATTTTTTCGAGTTCGTCTAAAGTCTAAGACCACATCCAAAAAGTGTTTTTAGATACTAATCTAATTTTTTGATAGATTTGATTGCAATATTACCCGAAAGTAATAAGCCAGTTAGAACTAAAAACGTTGCTATAATATTATACAAAGTAATATTTTCATTAAGAAAAATAGCAGCTAAAATATATCCATAAATTGGCGTCATAAATAACCAATTATTAGCCCTTACTGCATCTTGTTTCAATAAATAAAACCATAACAACATCGTACCGATTGATATTACTAACACTAACCATATTAACGAGCCAAATAGATAACAATCTAATTTCAAAAAATAGATATCTTTTTCGAGCATAAATGTTATAGGGATTAATACCACTCCCCCAATAAGCACTTGCCAAGTATTAATAACAATATTCGGTAGGTTTAAATTAGCTTTTTTAAAATAGACACTTCCAATTGCCATTGCAATCATTCCCACACCTAAAATAAGCAACCCCATTCCTTTTACTTCACTATTCATGATAGAAGGCCAAATCGCTATTAATAATCCAACTGCGGCGATAATCATCCCTATCCATTCTCGGAAGGAAACGTTTCTTTTTAGCCATATGTAGGATAGAAAGGCAACAATAAATGGATTGGTTGTAACAAACAAATTAAATAAACCTGCAGATATATAATTTAATGCCCAAAAGGATGCGCCTAAATAAATTGTTGTATTCAATAACCCTAAGATAATTAGGGGTCTCCATTCGATTTTCTTCGGCCAAGGACTTTTTTTACTGATTATATAAACATAAATAAATAGTAATATTCCTGCGATTAAAAATCGACTTGTAGCAAGTAGCATAGGGGTGGTAGAATACAAGCCAAATTTAGTAGCTATCGCCGCAGATGACCATAAAAGTGTAAAAAACAAGCCCACTATCGTTTTCATCTTTTCGCTCCTTATAATAATTAATCTTTGAAATGACCTTCATTAAAGGCCATAACTAAGTTTTGCATATATTAGATGAGCGGTTTTTACTGAATATCAGATTGATTTAACTAGATGTCGGATATTGAACGGTTTCTAAATTTCCTTCTATGACATAGATTATATTTGATTATATTTCTACCTTCTCTGATTTTTTCGATACTGGCTAGGCGTCATACCCTCATGTTTTTGGAACAAACGCGTTAATGAGGATTGATGATCTAAGCCAACTTGAATCGCAATATGTAAAATAGATAAATCTGTACCTCTCAGTAATTCTTTAGCTTTATTCATACGTACATCTTGTATGTATGTTGAAGGTGATTTACCTGTTTCTTTTAAAAACCATTCAGAATAATATGAACGGTTGTAATGTTCAAGGGAAGCAAGGTCTTGTACTGTAATAATTTCATTAAAATGTTCATGGATATATGTAATGGACTTAGGTTGTTGTTCTTGTATTAAACATTTAGAAATATAAGGATAGAGTTCGTTAACAGCTGATCCTCGTAATGATTGTTGTTCGATTTCGTTTAGTATAAGATATTTGATTCCTTTCCATTGATTATTCAACTTATATGATTTCCCCCTATTTTGTAATTGCCTCTCAGTAAGCATAAAATGAGGGATATCTAATACTAAAAACTCATTTCGACCAACTGAATGGAATGTATGATTACATTCAGGAGGAACAAAAAATATAGTTTCAAGATCTAATAAAAGTTTTTTCGACTCGGTCTTTATAGAAAGTTCTCCTTGTAGAGGGAGTATTAACTGTGCATAACGATGTGAATGGTTTTCTTGATCCGAAGTATAGGTTCTTCTTTCGGCAACAATATCTCTAACTTGTTCCATTATCATTTCCTCCAAAATGTAAACAGATTCTACTGACTTTATAACTTTTGAAACTAAAAATATTCTTTAATTACTTATATATATGAAACCATTATGATATTAAACTCGGATACCATCCAGTATTTTGAATCAGAGCAAAAAGACCAGCAATTAATTATATGGCCATTTTTTCTATATTTAATGATATGAATTAAAAAAGCAAGCGACCTTTTCAATGACTTCTAAAATAGAATGGTCACTTTTGTGTCACTTGCTCATTTTTTTAGTATGTGATTAGAACGTTTATATTTCGACTAGTCTTGAATCGCTGCTTCTAATGCAACAACCATCATATCGTTAAACGTTAATTGACGTTCTTCAGATGATGTTACTTCACCAGTAATGATATGGTCACTTACTGTTAGGATAGAAAGCGCTTGACGGCCATATTTTGCTGCTAAAGTGTAAAGTGCTGCTGATTCCATCTCAACTGCTAAAACACCATAACGAGCTAATTTTTCATTTTGATTTTCTTCACTATAGAACATATCTGCAGTAAAGATGTTACCCACTTTTAAATTCAGACCCGCTTCTTTTCCAGCATTATATGCTTTTAAAAGTAAATCGAAATCAGCTGTAGGCGCATAGTCTAAACCATTGAAGATAATTTCGTTCATTTTTGAATCAGTAGAAGCACTTTGAGCAATAATAACGTCGCGAACTTTAACATCTTTTTGAATTGCTCCACATGTACCTACACGGATTAGTTTTTGTACACCGTATTCTTGCATTAATTCGTTTACATAAATAGAAATTGATGGCACACCCATACCTGTACCTTGTACAGATACACGTTTACCTTTATATGTACCTGTGAAGCCTAACATATTACGTACTTCGTTATAGCATGTAACATCCTCTAGATAAGTTTCTGCAATGTATTTCGCACGTAATGGATCTCCAGGAAGTAGAACGATTTCTGCGATATCGCCTTGTTTGGCATTAATATGAATACTCATTAGTATCACTCTTTTCATTAGTATAGTTATTCATCATATTTCTATAAAACAGCTATGATGCTACAAGCATTGTACCAAGAAAGTCTGACCTCTGACAAATATTATCTTAAATAAATTTTAAAAATTTTATTAATTAATTTACCCCATTGTTACTTAATAATAACTTAAATTAATTATATTTTAATTCGTATAAATACCAAAGTTCATCAAAAACACGTGCGCTCATTTCGTCATCTGCTTTTTCTTCGATGTATCTCGAAAGCATATGGAAATCTGTTGATTGTTTAGGAAAACCATGATCTTGAAAAGCTGCTTCTGCAAACGAAGCTTTTTCATCATGTTTTTCACCACCACGAAATGTTTGAACATAACTGTAGAACGAATGATTCATGAATATCTCCCTCCTAATAGTTACTTAGTCACGATATATTTTTTGAAAAGTATAGAATATTCTTTCATAAAGAAGTAAAATGAACAGTATTCAACAGAAATATGGAAAGTGGGTGACAGATTGGTAAAAAAATTCAAAATTAATGCGCGAAATGTAAGGGAAAGCACTGATCAAAGCACTAATAAGACATCAGTTTCAATGGCTTCATTTTTCAGAAAGAAAAAAAAGCAAAATAACATTGAAGTTCATGGACCTATTCAATCAAACTTTTTCCAAATGATTCGCGGCCGCATTATTACTAACTTCTTGATACTCATCATTATTCTATCAGCAATGCTTGTTGTTTCCTATTCAAATATGTCAAACCTTCAAAACGAATTAAAGGTTTTTACAGGGAAGCATCTTGTAGAACAGATGAAAGTAAATAGTTTAGCTGCTGATATAGCGAAACTATCTAACTCTGAACAAAGTTATATTATAACGGGAAAAGATAATTTCCTAAGACAATATAGTCAGGATAAAAACCAAATTGAATCCAATTTATTAGATCTTCAAAAAATATTCGCTGACCGAAAAGAAGAATTAGATCGAATTACTTCCATCGACCAATTTTATAACAATTATATTCAGTATTCGAAACGATTGATTGACACTCGCCAAAAATCAGGTCTTGAAAATGCTCAAAAACTCGTTCTCGCTGGAAATGGCAAGACAGCCATGGGTTATATAGATGTGCATATTGAAATGATTAATGACATGCTAATAAAGAAAAGTAATGAACAAATCAAATCACTTGAAAAGCAAACGGAAATTGCATTGATAATATTCTTGATTTTAACAATATCGTCTATTATTTTAACTATTGTAACGGGTACCCTCTTGTTCCGTTCAATTAAACGTAACACATTAGCTATTAATACATCTATTATGGATATTGCTCAAGCAAATGGTGACTTGACAAAACGAGTAAAAGTAAAAACAAAAGATGAATTTGCTGAAATCGCCAATAGTACAAATGTGTTAATCACATCCATCTCTTCATTAGTAAAACGCGTGAGCACACTTGCTGAAAGTGTATCTGCTAGTGGGCAACAATTAATGGCTTCAGCCGATGAAAATTCGAATATTATCCAATCAATTGCCGATACAACAGGTGAAATCGCTGAAGGTAGCGAGCAAACGATGCTACGTATGAATAACGCAGTTCAAAAGATGAATTTGTTAGAAGAAGCTGCACGTTACTTAAGTACAGATGCTGAACATGTGAAAACAGCAACTGATCAAATGAAGATTGCTGCTGAACTTGGTGGAAAAACCGTCGAACAGTCTTCAAAAGTAATGATGTTAATAGAAGAAACTATGGCTAATACTACAGAAACCGTTGAAGCACTAGGCAAAAAATCATCCGACATCACTTTCATTATTCGTACAATTACTGATATCTCTGAACAAACAAACTTACTGGCCCTTAATGCAGCCATCGAAGCAGCTCGTGCTGGTGAACATGGTAAAGGATTCGCTGTCGTAGCAAATGAGGTTCGAAAGCTAGCTGAGCAATCTCAAAAAGCAGCACGTGAAGTAACGGGGATCGTTTCATCAATCCAATCAGAAGTACAAGCTATTATCACACAAAATCATGATGGTGTACAAAATGTCATACACGGTGTTGAAGTGACAAATGAAACAAATGCTTCTTTAGATAAAATTATTAAACAAACAAACGATACTGTAGCTATTATTAACAAGATGGTCATTCAAATTGAGCAAACTTTAAGCTATAGCCAAGAAGTGGCTGCTTCCTTTATAGAAGTAAATCAGATTGCAGAAAATACAGCAATGAGCACAGAGCGTTCAGCAGCTTCTGCTGAAGAAGGCTCTGCATCAATGCAAGAAATTACAGCTTCAGCAATTGAACTATCCAATCAAGCTGACGAATTGCGAAAAGTGGTTGGGGAATTCAAAGTATAACTTTTTCACTAAATGACTTGCAATTTCTATTGAGATTGCAAGTTTTTTTTATTCTACTCATTAATTTATATGTATCAGAAATTCCTTCGTTCATCTGTTATTACCCCAATCCCCTTCTCAAGACTACCTTTCATAGTGATAACAATGATTACACTTGGGATATTAGTCGTATAAAAAAAATGGCAGGAGATAAGACACCATCTCTCGGCCATTTACATATTAACAAATTTGGCATACGTTTTATTACCATGTATTTTGCAGTCATATAGATAACATTTTGAAACATAGTATGGCTCGAAATAAATTCTTGGGCGGTAGCCCTTTAAAATTCGGCCAATCAGTTTATTATATTTTTCTTTTGTATGTTGTAAGTCCATAATGGATTCTTCAAAATTTTCCTCTATCACCGCTTTATCTATTGCTCTTACACTACTTTCTACAATTTCATCATTTGTTTCTGTTTTCATCTTGTCTATAATATCTGACGCTTCTTCTACTCTACCTAATTGAATAAGTGCATAAACATAATGTTCTACCCAATCATACGATCTAACAATTTCTCTCCATCCTATTTCAAACAAAGGAATTGCTTCATCAAAGTAGTTAATTTGCACATAAAGTTCAGCTACATTTACTTCACCCATATAATTTTCATCATTTGTATTAACTTTTTTCAGCGTATTAAGTACAGAATCGTAATCATCTAAATGTAAGTAAGAAACCATTTCCGCATATTTCAAAAAATCGCCATCAGTTGCAGACTTTTTATAATGTTCTGCTGCTTTTTCAAAATTGTCCATGTTAAAATATGCTGCTGCCAAATTCGCATGGACTACTTCAGTATCTTCCATTTTTAAAGCATATTCTAAAATTCTGATGGCTGAAATGTATTTTTCCATTCGCAAATAAATTTCACCGAGTAAAGCAAAAGGAAAATAATGTTTTGGTTGTTGCTCTATTACTTCAGCTAAGAGCGGTAAAGCTTTGTAATATTCTTCAGCGTCTTTAATATAAAAACATGCTAAGTTATGGAGCGATTGTATATCTCTTTTTTCCACTACTGCTTGCTCTAGCATCATTTGAGCTTCTTCAAATTTAAATTCTTGTAATAACCGATTAACAGCTATGTCATTTAAATTCATCTTGTCACCTTCCAATTCAACTATGCAAATAATAGCATATTCATATAAAAAATGTACCACTTCTCAAAATTTATAAACTTTTCAAATTATATTGTTTCATAATAATGTTGATATTCTCATGTTCGCGTGTTAAAATTTCATTATTATTAACTTTCAAACAATTGAATATACTCACTTATCAAGAGAGATGGAGGGACTTGGCCCGTCGATATCTCAGCAACCACCCTATTTGTGGCAAGGTGCTAATTCCAGTAGACGTAGTCTTGTAGATAAGGAAATTGACTTCATATTTTGAAGGCCCTCTTCCTTAGAGGGCCTTTTAATTTTTTATAAAGGATGATGACATGATGACAAACAATCGTATTGAAACACGCCTAGTTCAGCTTGGCAATAACACTGATCAAAAAACTGGTGCTATTAACACCCCGATTTACCTTTCGACAGCCTATAAACATGCGGGTCTTGGCCAATCTACTGGCTACGATTATACAAGGACAAAAAATCCAACACGATCTGTATTAGAGGAAGCTATAGCTAACTTAGAATCCGGAGACGCTGGCTTTGCCTGTAGTAGTGGGATGGCTGCTATTCAATTAGTACTATCCCTTTTCAAATCAGGTGATGAGCTTATTTTACCAGAGGATATTTATGGTGGAACTTACCGTTTACTTGCTCAATACCATGAACAATATGCTATCAAACCTCAATATGCGAAATTCTCTTCAACTGAAGAAGTTGAGTCCTTCATTAACGACAAAACGCGCGCCATTTTTATTGAGACTCCTACTAACCCGTTAATACAGGAAATTGATATTGAGCTATATGCAAAGCTTGCGAAAAAACATAATTTACTTCTCATCGTCGATAATACATTCTTAACACCCTACTATCAACGTCCAATAGAGCTAGGCGCTGATATTGTTCTACATAGTGCGACTAAATACATCGGTGGTCATAATGATGTTTTGGCTGGTCTTGTCGTTAGTAAAGGTAAAGAGCTTAGCGAAAAACTATTCACAAATCATAATGCTGCAGGTGCAACACTTGCTCCATTCGACTCATGGTTACTGCTACGAGGATTAAAAACATTACATCTTCGCATGAAACAACATACGGAAAATGCTAAGCATATCGCGGCTTATCTAGAACAAGAACCTTTAGTAAAAGACGTTCTGTTTGCTGGTAAAGGCGGGATGATTTCTTTCCGTTTACAAAAAGGTGACTTAGTTGGTAAGTTTTTAGAAGGCTTGAAATTAATCGTCTTTGCTGAAAGCTTGGGCGGTGTGGAAAGCTTTATCACATATCCAACTACACAAACACATGCGGATATTCCAGAAGAAGAACGTATAGCTCGAGGTGTTGATAACTCTTTACTTCGCTTTTCAGTGGGTATTGAAGAAGCAGAAGATTTAATCGCCGATTTACAACAAGTTTTTTCTATCTTAGAAAAAGAGGTGTCATCATATGAGTTCAATTAATGAACAAATCGAAACAAGTTTAATCACCGCTTCTACTCGTGGTAATTACGAGCAAAAAACTGGTGCAGTTAATGTTCCAATATACTTATCATCTACATTTGATCAGGAACATTTCGATTCTTTTGGTCCGTATGATTATAGTCGTTCTGGCAATCCAACTCGTGATGCTTTAGAGAAAACAATTGCCGAACTTGAAGGTGGTACTCGTGGATTTGCATTCTCTTCAGGTATTGCAGCCATTGCTTCCGCCTTTATGATCTTAGAAGCCGGTGACCATATTGTTGTGACATCTGAAGTATACGGTGGAACATACCGTTTCGTAACACAAGTGTTAACAAAATTTGGAATTGAACATACATTTGCTGATTTCTCTGATTTAGCATCAATCGAAGCAGCTTTACGTCCAAATACAAAAGTATTATATATAGAAACACCGGCTAATCCCCTTTTAGGTATTACTGATATTGAAGGTGTTGTGGCTATTGCAAAGGCAAATGGGGCTCTAACGTTTTTAGACAACACGTTTATGACGCCTTTATATCAACGTCCATTAGATCTAGGTGTGGACGTTGTATTACACAGTGCAACTAAGTTTTTAGGGGGACACAGTGATATTATCGCAGGGCTTGCAGTAACAAAAGACGTAGAGCTGGGTGACAGAATCTACTTCATGCAAAACTCATTCGGTGCTATTTTAGGTGCGCAAGATTCCTTCTCTTTAATTCAAGGTATCAAAACGTTAAATGCCCGTTTAACACAATCAACAGCATCCGCATCAAAAATTGCAAATTATTTAGATGCTCATGAACTTGTAGAAGAAGTATATTTCCCAGGCTTAGAATCGCACCAAGGTCATGATATCCATGCAAAACAAGCAAAAAGTGCTGGTGCTGTATTATCATTTAAACTGCCTAATCGTGAAATCACAAAAGCATTTGTTGAACATGTACAAATTCCAATTTTCGCTGTGAGCCTTGGTGGCGTAGAGTCTATCCTTTCTTATCCGGCTACAATGAGCCACGCCGCTGTTCCTAAAGAAGAACGTGAAAAACGTGGTATAACAGATGGACTTTTACGCTTCTCTGTTGGGCTTGAAAATGTTGATGATTTAATCGCAGATTTTGAGCAAGCTTTTGCTAAAGCGATAGAACTTACCGTTGTTAGCAATAAATAAATAAATAAATAAATAAATAAATAATTGCATAAGCCGCTCCTCTGATTTGGGGTGGCTTTTTTCTAAATACTATATGAGATCACTCCCACTGATTTATTGATATTTGGCCATAAGATTGTTAGTTTTATATCACCCTTCCCCTTTCTTCTACAAAAAAAATGACAACCCACAATAAGGGGTTGCCATTAATATATTTCATTCAAAATATTTTATATATTCTCCGTAACCCTCTTCATGCAACTTGGTCTTTGGTACAAATTTCAATGCTGCAGAGTTGATACAATAACGTAATCCTGTTGGCTTTGGACCGTCTGGGAAGACATGTCCTAAATGTGAATCAGCTTGTCCGCTACGTACTTCTGTGCGACGCATACCAAAGCTTGTGTCGAAGTTTTCTTGTATACTAGCACCTTCTACAGGTTTGCTAAAACTTGGCCAACCACAGCCTGCATTGAATTTGTCTTTTGAGTGGAATAATGGTTCACCAGATACGATATCTACATATAGACCTTCTTCAAAATGACTGTCGTATTCGTTTTGGAAAGGCGGCTCAGTTCCATGCTCTTGCGTAACATGGTATTGCATCGGTGTTAATGTTTTCAACTTTTCTTCTTTGTTCATGATTTTGTCCCCCAATGCTGTTGTTGGAATGCAGTTCGCCCAGAACCAGTTGAATAGCGCTCGTAATGTGCTGGATTCTTTTTATAATAGTGTTGATGATAAGTTTCTGCTGGGTAGAACGTTTTTGCTGGCAGTATTTGTACAGCAATTGGAGCTTTGAATTTACCTGAGTCTTGTAATACTTTTTTTGACGCTTCAGCTATTTTATGCTGTTCTACATCATGGTAGAAAATCGCGGTCATATAAGACTGTCCTCTGTCATAAAATTGACCACCTGAATCTGTTGGATCAATTAAAGTCCAGTATAGCTCGACTAACTTTTCATAAGGATAAATCGTTGGATCAAAAGCGATTTGTACAGCTTCAAAATGCCCTGTTGTTTCACTACAAACTTGTTCATAAGTCGGATTTTCAGTATGTCCTCCAGTATAACCAGATATTACGGACTCGATGCCCTCTTGCTGATCAAATGGTTTTACCATACACCAAAAGCATCCACCTGCAAATGTTGCTACTGCCATATGCTATTCCTCCTATTCTTGAACGGGTACTGTTACTTCCAGTATAATCTTACCTTCTTTTAAATTGAATTCTTTTGCTTGCATGTGCGATCCTGAAAGTACTGATATCTCTGTTAAACCCATATATACTTCTTCTTTGTTTGGACGAATAACCATCCATGAAGGTAAATCTACTGAGTCATTTAACAATTTTAATGCCGTACTTGGAGGGATGTTCAACATACCGACCTCTACATTAGTTTGTTTTAATAACAGATTGCCTTCTTCATCAATTGTTGGGTCAAACTTCATCGTAATTGGTAATTCCATTCCAAAAACACTGAGCTCACTTACTAAAGAAACTTCTTCATTAATGTACATATGTACAGGGATAGACTTGGCTTTCATTGCGTCCTGGATGTACTTGTTTGCAATTGCTTCAAAATCTGCAGGTGTTGTTTGAACTAATAATTTACTACCTTCAGGCATTGTAGTTGTTTCAGGTATTGGCATGTCAGTTGCCGGTTTCGTAATGAAGACAAACAATCCAATAATTACTGATAATATTAAAGCTACTAAAAAGAAAAAAGCTATTTTCCACTTATTCACCGTCACATCACTCCTTGAAGTCCATTTCCCCATTTGTTAAATTTTTTAAACCGCAAGACTTTAGTGTGCCAACTATGCGGTCTGTCATTTCATCGTAGCCTCTAGCATTAGGATGGAAAAAGTCTGTATGATATACCATATTCTCGTTCGAATCGAATAAATCCTCTACATTTACAAAACATGCATTTTTATCTGAATCTGCAAAATCTTGAATATCTGTATTCCATTCATACATAAT
This sequence comes from Viridibacillus sp. d25.2, assembly GCF_055456015.2. Taxonomy (NCBI): domain Bacteria; kingdom Bacillati; phylum Bacillota; class Bacilli; order Caryophanales; family Caryophanaceae; genus Viridibacillus; species Viridibacillus sp. d25.2. Next base: position 3,020,907 of record NZ_CM196652.1, read on the forward strand.
CGTATTTAAGTCCGATTTTTCCTTCGTAAAGATGGAAAGAGGATTATAAACGCTGATTAATATAATAGGTGCTGATTTATTTTGTTTTCGGATTAACTCCATAATTTTACCATAACGCTTTTGAAATTCGATGCGTTCCGTATCAAATGCTTCTTTATTTAAATTCAACAAATCACGTCTAACAATTTTCATCAAGTCATTTCCACCCATAGTGAGTGTGATAAAGTCAGCTTTCTTTAATTGTTCGTCAATTTTACCGCTCTCAAGTTGTGCTAGGAGCTGATCAGTACGCCGACCTTTTTTTGCTGTATTTTCTACTTCGACGTATTTAACACCTTCCCACCCAAGCATCTGATCCGATAATCTACCGACATAACCTTGCTGATTTAGCTCATCACCAACACCTTCGGTCAAAGAATCGCCTAAAGCAACATAAACGATATCTTTTGGAATGACTTCTTGTGTTACTGGTGTTTTTACTTCCTTGCTGCAAGCACTTAATAAAAGAACTGCAAGCATGAAAATGATTAATTTCTTCAAGTTCCATTTCTTCCTTTCGTTAAGTACGTATAATGAAAGAAAGCAGGGAATGAAATCATCCCCTGCTCATCATATTAATCAGTATAGTACATAAAACCAATTGCGCCCGGGCCTGTATGTGTACTAATAATTGGTGAAGTATAGGCAAATTTCGTATCCATATAACCTGATTCTTCAAGTTGTTTTTTTAGTGGCTCTGCCATTGCTAATCCTTCAGCATGCGAAAGGCCTACACCTTTAATAACTTTCCCTTGTGTATCTTCTTTAAACTGGTTAATTAAATATTTTACAACTTGTTTATGGCTTCGTACTTTTGCCACAGGGTTGTATGCGCCACCTTCAAGAGAAGCTATTGGTTTAATATTAAGTAAAGAACCAATCATACCTGTCCCTTTACCAATGCGGCCACCTTTAATTAAATTATCTAAAACGTCTACAACGACGTATAAATTCGTATTCTCACGAACTTTATTTAATCCTTCAACTATTTCTTCAACTGATTTTCCTTGCTCTGCTAATTGACATGCTTCAAGTACTTGAAATCCTAAGCCAAATGAAGTAAAACGAGAATCAACAACTGTTACATTTGAATCTGTCATACTTGCAGCAGCTTCTGCTGATTTTACAGTACCACTCATTCCGCCAGTCATCATGATAGCAATAATATCGTCGCCATCTTTTCCTAATTCATCAAATAATTCTTTAAATACACCTGCAGCAGGTTGAGAACTTTTTGGTAGTTCCTTTGCTTTACTCATTTTATCCAAAAATTCTATTGGAGTAATATCGACACCATCAGTATACGTTTGGCCTTCAATATGTATTGATAGTGGAACGATATGTATTTCGTGTTTTTCAATTTCTTCTTTTGTTAAATCTGCTGTTGAATCCGTTACTATATGAATTCGTCTCACATTGACACATCCTTTGTTTCATTGTTCTTATTATAAAATTAAAGCAAGGTCATTGTAAACCGTTAGCTATTTATTCTATTTTACTAGCTTTTGTCACCCAATACACGTGACATTTGTCAGTTCAAATGCATAAAAAGCCGTTGCATAATAACTATATACAAATAACTTACCATTACAAGGAGGCCATTCATATGCAACAGGCTTTTGATTATAAAAACACGAAAGAGGAAATATGGAATGCCATAACACACGGCATCGCTTTCTTATTATGTATCCCAGCGCTTGTCTTACTAATTATGAAAGCAATTGATAAAGGCTCCACTCTATATGTTGTTAGCTTTATTGTTTTTGGTGTTTCAATGCTAATTCTATTTTTAGCTTCAACTTTACTTCACAGCATGCCTGAAAAATATAAAAAATTCTTTGCTATATTAGACCACTCATCTATCTACATTTTAATCGCAGGTACATATACTCCATTCCTGTTGATTGCATTAAACGGGGCATTAGGATGGACTTTATTTGGTATCATTTGGGCGCTAGCATTACTTGGTATTCTTTTTAAATGCTTTTTTATTCACCGCTTTGAATTTGTATCAGTAATCTTCTACATTTTAATGGGTTGGCTTATTATTATCGCTATTAAACCATTATATGCACATATTACAGGTGCGGGTTTCTCACTTCTATTAAGTGGCGGAATTTTATATACGATTGGTGCATTCTTCTACGCATACCGTAAAATACCTTATAACCATGCGATCTGGCATTTATTTGTTATTGCTGGTAGTGCCATGATGTACTCATGCATCTTATTTTATGTCTAAGTGACTTTTTAATATTCAATATCAATTTGACGATTACTTATCGCTTAGAAAAAATTTCAATCCAAATAAAAGGTTGCCACTAATTATTTTACAGTGGCAACCTTTTCATTTACTTATTTACGCTCATACACCAAATACGAAAACTTCAAGCCGTCCTCTGTCTCATTCACTTCGGACTGTGAAACAACTTGCCATTCGTCCCCATATGATGGGAAGAATGTATCACCTTCGTATTGCTTTTCAATCTTCGTAACATAAAGACGATCTGCCATAGGCAAAGTCATACGGAAAATTTGTTCCCCGCCAATAATCATTATTTCCTCTGACTCTTTTTTAGCCTGAGCTAATGCATCTTCTAAAGAATGTACAATGACAATACCTTCTTTAGCATACTTTTCATCACGAGTAATAACAATATTCGTACGTCCAGGAAGAGGCTTACCAATAGACTCGAACGTTTTGCGTCCCATAATCATCGGTTTCCCCATCGTTGTACGTTTAAAATAGGCTAGGTCTCCAGGTAAATGCCATGGCATTGCATTATTTAAGCCAATGACATTTTTTTCATCATGAGCAACGATCAATGAAATCATTTATTTACCCCCTTACACCGCAATTGGCGCTTTAATTCGTGGATAAGGATCGTAGCCATCAATCGCTAAATCCTCTATTTCATACTCGAAAATGGATTCTTTTTCTGTTTTTATAACAAGTTGTGGCAATGCACGTGGTGTTCGAGATAATTGCTCTTTTACTTGATCAAAATGGTTACTATACAGATGTGCATCACCTAAAGTATGGACAAAGTCTCCCACTTCTAAGCCACATTCTTTCGCAATAAGATGCGTTAATAACGCGTACGAAGCGATATTGAATGGTACGCCTAAAAATACATCTGCACTACGTTGATAAAGCTGACAAGAGAGTTTCCCATCTGCTACATAGAATTGGAATAGTGTATGGCATGGTGGCAACGCCATATCATCTACTTCTGCAGGATTCCAAGCACTAACAATATGACGACGTGAGTTTGGATTTTTTTTAATTGATTCAATGACGTTTTTAACTTGATCAATTGTTTCTCCATTATCCGCTGGCCAAGAACGCCATTGCTTGCCATAGACAGGTCCCAGATCACCAAATGCTTGAGCAAAATCATCATCATTCAATACTTTATCTTGGAAAATAGCCATTTGCTCTTCATACTGAACTTTGAATTGAGGATCCTCATTAACGCGTAAACCGAAATTCGTCATATCTGGACCTTCATATTGATCGCTTTTCACCCATTTTTCAAAAGCCCATTCATCCCATATATGATTATTTTGGGCAATAAGTGTACGCACGTTTGTATCGCCTTTTAAAAACCAAAGTAATTCGGTTGCAATAAGACGGAAAGCAGTTCTTTTTGTTGTTAATAAAGGAAACCCCTTTTGTAAGTCAAATCTCATTTGATAACCAAATACACTGCGCGTACCAGTTCCAGTACGATCTCCCTTATCATTTCCTTCATCTAAAATATGTTGGCAAAGTTGTAAATATTGTTGCACTGAACTGCCTCCTAGAAATTTATATAGTTTTAACTATATCATAATATTCCCCTTTATTATCTCAAAAGCTAATGGAAAATAAATAAAATGATGAAAGAAATAATTTCAATTACGACCATTAATATCTGAATATTTCCTGGGTAATATTCAGATATTTCATGTTTTAAGGAATAAAAGATTGTAGCCTTTGGAAGAGAAATAAGCTACTTACCTAATACTTCTTGATTATCTAAGTCTTTGTAAATAGTAGTTCACATTCGCATTAAATATTTCCTAAAAATAAATAAAAGACTCTTCTGCACTTTTTCAGAGCGGAAGAGTCTAATAAATCGGTTGTTTGTAATAATTAAATGGCTTATTCAACTTCTGTAGTCAATCCGTGAAGAGCTTAACATTAAGATAACCATTTTGGTGGTGTGTTTTTAGACCAATAGATTTCACCTAAGTCGTAATGTGCTGTGAAATGATCTTCATACGTATGGTAATGGAAATTGTAATAATAGCCATCAAATGGGCGCTTTTCCGTACGTACATGGAAACGTATGATGTCTTGTTTAGATGCAGTGTTATAAACGTGGAAAATTTTCTCCGCGTAATCTCCACTTGGGTTTTCGGTAATTGCCAATGATTTTGTTGTTTCGTTATCAAGGCGATTTACTGTCATTTCAATCGCTTCTTGCATTTTCGGGAAAATGACATCCTCAAACTCATTACTAATTTGTGGTCCTACTCGTGAACCGAATTTTAAATAGGCTTGTTCCTTTGCTGCTGCAAAAGCATACTCTTCAAAATTCTGTTCTTCTTCTGTTGAAATAACTGATTCATTTTGAGTTTCTATGTATTTCGTTAGTTGACTAGTAGTATCGCCTGAAAATTGCGCTTTCGCATTTGAACTATGATCTAGTAAGCCTTCCCAGATTGCATGACTGGGTGTAATTACACCTAATGTAATTACCGCTACGGATGCAACAAGGAACTTTTGAATCCATTTTTGCATATTCATTACCTACTTTCGAACATTTTTAAATCTTCAATATCTATATTATATATACGAATCTCACAAGTAAAAGTTTCATCATTCCTAGTGTAATTGTACAAAAACTATTAAAATAAAGATACTATTAGGAATATACAAACTATTTAATTTGAATCTCTTTCTTATTTTCCTGAATTATTTTAATAGTTGCAGCACGACAATATACTATTTATAATCATAAAATCGAAATATCATTACAGGAGTACCATCAGAAAATCTATGTTTCTTATTATAACATTTTGACACATACTTACGATGTTCCCTAGATTTCAAATTACACTATTTTATTGATAGGATTAAAAAATCATTATTTACAAAAGATATTTGTACGTATTTGTAAAGATTTGTTCACAAATCCTTGATGTATATGGAATTGTATAGATTTTTTACTGTATTCATTGTACAATATTAATGAATAAACATGTTCGCTTTTTGTAATAAAGGAGGGACAAAAATTATGTCTTCAATTGCTATTGGTATTGGATTTTTATGTTTATTAGCATACTTATGCTCTCTAAGTATCACGGACTAATATTTACTAAGCCGTCTTGTTCTTTATGAACAAGGCGGTTTTTCTTTATAAATAATAAATTATTTTCTTATTATTTATATTCTTCCTTATAAGAAAAAACACAAGTACAAATTTGTACTCGTGTTTTTTCTTATATAGATATTGGTATAAAACGCTGTCCTAAATAAAACGTCATTCCTTCTGTTTCAATAGGACGAGCAATGTGGGGGGCGTTAATCATAATGCGAATGATTGAGACAGTTTCATTTCTCAATCTACATTCCGCTTTCATGTTGAGTTTTTCATTAAACATCTCATTTTTATAGCGTCTAATATTATTTGCTGTTATTAGAAAAAATGATGATGTAAAAAGGCTAGTTGGAACTCTTTCCTCTTTACTATTTAAATAATGGATAGACTGATCTACAGCAGGATAACTTTTTTCATGACTTTGAACAATATTCCGCTTCGGGAGCCCAGCTTCTGTTAAGCCATCTACTGCACAGCCATTCAATACTTGTAAAACTCGGTCACGATTTGCATCATTAGAATATGATACACTTTTACATTCATTGAATGAATGTGAAGCTAGCTGTTTCGCTTTTTCCTCCTTTTTCAATTGCTTAAATAACTGCATAGGGAAAATCCCAACATTAGTCTCAGTGGTAATAACATCTTTATTGTTTGAAAACGGAGACTTCTCTAATGCATGTACAATTGCCATCGTACCATCAATACCGGAATTCACTTCTCTACTTGGCGTAAAGTATCGCAGTCTTATATCAGCTAATTTGGACTTAACGATAAATATTGTTTGTACAAATCCAGCTTTTATTGCCACTTCTTGCATTTCTGAGGTCGTAAGCGAATTCCCGTCAAAAACAACACCAATCTTTGACTTACCCATATGGCCACTTTTTCTTACTTCAAATATATATACTTTGACCATGTTTTAGCTCCTCCCTTCAAGTAAGAGACTGCCTTATTGCCTGAACAATAAGGCATGGTTTCGTTTCACATTAGAAACTGTTTAAAAATGCTGTGATGAAGTGTAAGCGTCCTGGATTTGCCTCAGCATACGAAGTAGCGAAAGCTCCTAAAAATAATGCGAATGATAGCAGACTAAGTACAGCGAATTTAATTTTTTTCATAGTTAATTCTCCTCTACATTTTTTTTAAGCATTCCGTGCAAAGTAATTGCATTTCAAATGCTTTTTTATATTTTTTATTCATTGCTAAATAAGTTGCATAATGCTCAGAAGCTAATATTAAGTGTTTAAGATCGATATGCTCTTTGTATAATTCGATACTTCGTTGAATGTCGTCCTCGTATTTTTCAAAATCGCCTTTTTTATAGTAGACCCTTGCTGCCAAAAAATAATATCCTGCTTTATTTTTTTTTGTTCGAATATTAGAAACTAATAGAGGTATTTGACTTTCAACATCTGATAACTGGTTAAACTCCAATAAAATTTCTAATCTTAATTTTATGGAAATATATTTATCAGCATAACTAATTGTTTTTTTATACTCTATAGCAGAATTTATTTGTATTAATGCTTCTTCAAATTGATTTTTCTCATATAAAATGAGTGCCAAATTATGATGCAATAGTGACTTTAAATTATGGAACTCCGGACGGCAAATATTAAAACCTCTTTTTATATACTCTGTTGCTTCATCCAGTTCTTTTTTTTCAATCAATGAAATTGCAATTAAATTATAGCTATCTCCAGCCTTCATCCACTCATGAAGCTTTAAGTATAAATCTTTTGCTTCAATTGCATACTTTAATGCTCTTTCAAATTGACATAATTGAAGATGAGACATTGCGATATTATATGATACCCGAGCTTTGAGTAGCTGATCTTCATTCATCACCAAAAGCCTTTTGAATCTCTCTACACTTTCTTTAAAATCTCCAACATAGTAGTGGTAGACAGCTGTTACATAAAGATATTGAAGTCTTGTTGATACAAATAATTGCGATTCATCAATTTCTACCATTGCAATTTCATTTTCATATAATTCAATTGCCAGATTATCCTGTTCCATCTTAACTAATGCTAGAAACTTAAGAAGTAAGAAATAATATTCTAGTCTGATGGAGGGTATGTATCGAAATTGCTCTTGATGTAAGTCCAAATATTGCTGGACCTCTTCAACGCTCTCCTTATCAATTTTAGATTCCAGGGTGGATAAGATATTTTGCATTTCAGTTGTATCTTCATAAATATTATGAAAATATCTTTCCGGCACTTCAAGTCTAGCGGCTAGTAACTTGAGTGTATCAATAGAAGGGGTATATCTGCAATTCTCAATATTGCTGTAATGGGTTGGCGAGATAATTCCGTGGCAAATATCTGCCTGTTTTAGCCCCTTTAAAAGTCTGATTCTTTTAATTCTATTGCCAAGTTTCAAATCTTTCTCCCCCACTTCACAAAGAGCTAGTCATTTCTAAGAAAATATTGTTTTTTGATTTTCATTGAAATAAATACCAAAAAGTATATTAAAGTGACATTATAGTACCATTCCTTATTTTCATTTTATTATTTAACAGGCATTTAGTATACAAAAAATAACATTTCCTTATAAATAAATAGCGATAAATAGGTAATTATTAGATACTTTTCATTATAAAAAAACTGCTATCCACCGATTTTGATTCCGTGAATAGCAGTTCTTTTAAGTTAATTCTTTTATTCCATAGTGAAATTTTGACGAAAGACGAGCGTCTCGAACAAAGCCATATTGCTCAAATAATCCTGATTTGAAGTGTGCTTTTAAAACTAGTCGTTTCTTTGCAACACGCTCTGCTTGTGCCATCCATTCATCTGATAAACCTTCATGAAGCCCTGCTTGTCGAAGTGGTTGAAAGCTAGTCGACTCTTCAATCGTTTCTTCAAACATTGGGTCCATATAAATAACATCAAAGCTATTGTCAGGCTGTAATTTCAAATAATCTAGCGCTACTGAATGAACAACTTTAATCTGCTCCATACAAGAAAGAAGAGGTAAGTCCGTAATATCATAGCGCTTCATCCCTTCACTGACGATGAAAGCAACATTAGCATTACCTTCACAGCCAATGACTTTGCCTGATTCACCGACCGCAAATGCTGCCATCATACTGTCTGTCGCCATACCTAAAGTACAATCCAGAAAGGTGTCACCTTCGTTCAACTGACATGCAGCTAAAAAGGTATCTATTTCCCCTCTTGCCGCGCGTTTCAAGCGAAATGCCGCAGAGCTTGGATGAAAGAAGAAAGGTGCTTCTGCTCCCAACGTATAATATTCATAGCGATTTTTTCCTGCAACAATCACATTCGCATTATAATATGATACCATTTTTGCAACCCCACGCTTTTTCCGCTCAACAAAGCGCGCATTTAATGCGTCACATGCTCGTTCGGCAAGCTTCTTCGATACTGCATCTGGTCTTGCCGCAGTTGTTACTATCGTAGTTATTTCGTGCATACTTGATCTAACACGCCTGCTAAATGATCACGTACTTGCTCCATCGCGAATCCTTCGATTTGTTCACGAGGGATGAAATAAGCTAATTGACCATCTTTTAAAAGTGCAATAGAAGGAGAGCTTGGTAGTACTTCCTCAAAATAACTACGCATTTGAGCAGTTGCTTCTTTATCTTGTCCTGCAAATACCGTCACTAAATGATCCGGTTTATGTTCAGCTGCTTCAAGAGCTGCAGCAACAGCTGGTCTTGCTAAACCTGCCGCACAACCACAGACTGAGTTAATGACTACTAGTGAAGTTCCTTTAGATTCTTGCACGTGTTCAGCTACTTCATCGGGAGTTAATAGCTCTGTAAATCCAACGGTAACTAGCTCCTCGCGCATTGGTTTTACAATTCCTAACATATATTCTTCGTAAGCATTCATATTTTCATCCTCTTTCTTATATATTCATATTTCTTGATTTATAAGGGTTTTCACCTTCTTATTGTATATGTACTTACATATAATTTCACCCTTTTTCACTTCTTATGTGATTTTTTTGTGATTTTTTCAAAAAAGATCACAATACAAATTTGTGCAAAATATGCAACGAAGTATTCATCAATATTTTTAGTTTTTTCCAATACCTTCATACCTAATACTCTGCTGACATCACTTAAATATCTATTTAACTTTTTCAACTATTGTTCAATCCAAGCTCTAAAAGCAAAATTCACTTTCAAGTCATCTATATGTTTTTTATCTAGTTCTAAGGTGCGAATCATAAGCTTTAGTTTTATCGTATTGTGGATATGGATTTGCTGGTCATGTTTTAACATATGACTTCATTCTCTTTATAAATAACCGGAACAATCGCAAGTACACTATCTATGATAAAAGTACGTTTAGCCTGTGTTTTACAAAGCAATACGCCTGAAATGAACCAGCTGTCATCTTAATGATTTTCACACGCCTTTTAGTTACTTCTCCACCTTCCGACATATACATTAAAGGAGCTTTTTTCCATTCAATTTTCAATATACATTGGTTTGGAAGAAAATAATACACCTTCCGAAAAGCATACAAGAGTTATATTGCTTATTGAAATAGATTTAATTTAAGACAAAACCATTATTAGTAACTAAACCTATAATTGGGAATATAAAACATTCGTGTTATAGTGATTAGAAAGTGGGTACTTACTCAATTGGAATTGGTACTATTTTAGGGATAATAGCTTCTGTTATAGGTTTGGGAGGCTCTTTATATGCTGCAGGAAGATATGCAGCACGACAATGTGAAGTAAGGCTAGGACTTACTACTAAATCTTATAAAGATAATAAATGGTATTATTTTGCAGGTATAACTGCTGTAGCTGGGCCAGTACTTGCTCAAAGGATTTGATGATTACTTCTATGGAATTTGATGATTGCTACTATGGGGGGGTCAATTTGATTACGATATTTTTATTTTCAATTTCTATGATGGCGTTAGGAACAGCAGTAATTACTGCTTCTAAATCAAGTGTTTTAGAAAAAAAAATTCTGGAATTGGAAAAGGAACTAAAAGAATTAAAGGATAGAAATTCAAAAGTGTAAACAGTTAGAAGAGAAACCAAGTGATTCTTTAGGGTCGTCTGGTTTCTTTTGTTTTTCACTCTATTTCGCACAAATAAAAAAGCTCCATCCAAATGAATAGGGTAATTTTTGTTCAATCCATGCTTTAATAGCAAAATTTGTTTTTAATGTACCCAAATATTTTTTATCTCTCTCTAAGGTACGTATTGTAAGTTCTAATATTATTGCATTATGTATTTGAGCTTCAGCTTCGTAATTAATCATACGACTTCTCGCTCCTTATGAATAACAAGCACAACTGCAAAAACATTCTCTACTATTCAAGTAAAAGATAATCAGATAGCTGTTGATAGTAGTCTGGTTGGCCTATGTATTATTCATTTATCGCTGCTGCCCTCCTAACTCCCAAACATCATATACATAACCATCTTAACGGGATGTGAAAATATTTAAGAGGATCGAGAACAATTACCAAACCTATAACTAACATTCAACCAATTGCACCAGACATGTCATACAAACTAATTAATAGTGCAAATATTCATATAAAGGTATAATTGTCATATCTTAAAAATCAAAGGAGTTTTGTCTTATGAGTCAAAGAGTTCCCTATTATACTGTTGCACCTGATGGGTTGAAAATCATGATGGATATGGAGAAGTACACCAAAAAATCTACTATTAATCGAACTACTAGAGAACTTATCAAAATTAGAGTTTCTCAAATTAACGGTTGTGCTTTTTGTATAGATACTCATACATCCGATGCTCGTAAGATGGGTGAAACGGAACAACGAATTTATTGTTTAAATGCTTGGAATGAATGTACTTTTTATACACTTGAAGAAAAAGTTGCTCTAGAACTATCTGAGCATATTACTTTAATCCCAACTAAAAGAGTTCCTGAAGATTTGTATAAGCGAGTACGCGAACTGTATAACGATAGAGAATACGTTGACCTTGTACTAATCATCAATCAAATCAACAGTTGGAATAGAATTTCTATTGCAATGGGAAATATAGCAACCGAAAAATAATCCCTCTCAACGAGCACCTTAAGGTGCTCGTTTTTTCCTTTTACTCCGTATTATTCTTCAACCACCACTAACTAATTTATGCTTCATAGATAGCCTTCGTAGGTGCCATGCTTCAACGACTTGCCAACCACCTTCCCTCAAACGTAATGCTGTTTTTGATTCTATATAAAGAATTAACTATTTTTTATAATTAGAATGTCAAACTATCAGATAAACATTTCCCTACATATAGGCCACTTGCTGCTGCTTGTGATAATGAATGAGTAACACCTGAACAATCTCCAATCAAATACAATCCTTTAACAGTTGTCTCAAACTGTTCATTGATTTTAATCGTAGGAGCGTAAAATTTCCCATCAATTCCATATAGTAAAGTATCTTTATCAATAGGTTCTTCAATAAATTGTTCTAAACGTAACAAAAATTGTTTAAGACCTTCAATATATAATTGTGGAATTTCTTTATTAAGGTCCCCATAATCCCCACATAGTGTAGGCTGTATACGATTATATTTCATCAACTTTTCCACTGTAGGTTGTCCCCTCAATAAATCCTCCAAACGCTGTACAACAATTCGATCTCTTCCTTGGTTAATACCTTTAATAATTGTCCTTGCATATAAATTTGCTTCTGTGAGAGTAGGAAAATAACGTGGGATAAATAAAGTGAAATTTAGGTTAGAAGTGCCAGTCTTCTGTTCTCGAAAATTTTGACCGTCAGGCATAACTAAACCTTCTTCGTACTTACGGATAATACGTCCTTTTGGATTCATACAGTAAGTGGTTGCTGTGAATTGTTCGTGTTGATAAGAAAGTTTTGTTTCAAATGTATCTTTTAATATTGAGCGAAGTTGATTTTCTTTCATTTCTACTCGAATACCTAAATCCACGCGACTTTGTTCCTGTGTAATTTTAAGAGTCGAGCACATTTTTTTTAACCAATCTGTCCCAGAACGTCCAGTTGCAAATACTAATTGCTTAGAATGAACTATTCCATGATTTGTAGTTATTTTAAAATGTCCTTTCTGTTTAACGATATGTTGTACATCTGTATGAAATCGCATATCTATCTTATTAAGTAAAAACTCATAGAGTTGCTGAAAAATGTCGGTCGAAAGTGTAGTACCTAGATGCCGTACTTGTGTTGTTAGCATTTGTAAGCCACATGATTCGGCTCTTTTGGTGAGATTTGTATTATCTGTAGAGTATTTTAGAACTGAATTTCCACCAAAACTACATAGGATCTCATCTACTTCATCCATTAGTTTTATAAAAACTTCTTTACCTATTTTTTGCTCTAACTCCCCTCCGAACCCGTTTGTGTAATTAAATTTCCCTTCAGATTTTCCTAGGCCCCCAAAACCAAAATATTTATCACATGCATTACAGTTACATGATTCTTCTTGTTCTAAAGGACAATTTCGATGTTCTAATGGTTTTCCTTTATCAAGAATTAAAATATTTTTGTTGCTGTGGGCTAATGTATAAGCCATAAAAACAGCGCTTACACCGGATCCGATGATTGTAACATCATACATATTATTCCACCTACTATTGAAATGTTTGGTTTTTAATTTCCTAGTGTATAACAAATTTTCAATGCTGAGAAATAAGCTTACATTAATTAAAAATGTTTGTAAATTTATAAGTTGTTTAATAGTCGATAGACATTATTGTTACTGTTTTTAGATTTTATGTACAACCAACTTTCAACACTTACAAAAGCGTTTATTTTACTGGATTTATGCTTTTGTGAATTTCATTATACTACATTTAAAAGTAGTATAATTTAGATTTCTTCGATCGCTGGGTCCCTTTTTGGTCTCCTGAAGTCGCCTATTTTTACTGAAGGCCACCCATGCTTTCTTCTATTATAAACAACAATTAAGACCACCCATCACGGAGTGGTCTATTATAAATTATTTAATTAAAGCATCCGTATTTATTACTCGACGATAGTCATTTAGAATCCTTACTTATGTAGACCTTGGTGAAAAAACGTTTTTTATCGCACTTATTATTCCATACACAAGAAAGATGCCAAAAAAGATAGTAAGTAAATTGAAATTTGGTGTTTCATAAAAAGTAAACCACTCTCTGAAAATTGAAGATTCCGTAATTCTTCCAAATAACGTTCCATCAATATCTCTATAATTAGGTACCCACCCTGTTGCTTCACATGTAATAAAGAATATCTGTGACAATAAAAATACACCAATAGAAGCCACCCAAGTTTTTTTCAAAAATGGAATTGAATTTTTTGTTTTATTAGCCAAGTTATATCCCCCCCTCTAAAACTCATTAATTTGTTTCATATTACACCTCCTACTTCACTATATTAAACAGTTTACAGGAAGTATATTACATATTTGATGATCGATATATTACACCCTTAAACAAACGAACGCCATCCTAAAAGGGGGTATTGTTAGCTAAGGCATTCGCTTTCATATATATACTCATCCAGCTCTCTCTGAGCCTCAAATAATTTTATTAGATTCATAGTTTTCCTCCCGTCTCACTCAATTTTGGAAATTCGTACTTTAAAGACCCTTCATAAAAAAATACATGTAGCATAAAATAATTTTGATATGACATTGATTACTGGAGGCTAACAGTTTGAATGAAATTAATAAAGGCTTAGGTAAAGATAGTGACCAACTAGCACTTCAGGCTGCCGAACTAGCCGTCGTTGCTGGAGTAATATCTACACTCTCTGATACAATATCAACAATTTCAGCGATACTTGCATTGGAGGCAGAACTACAAAACCAAAATCAACAGGAAAATGATAAGAAAGATACTAAAAACATGCAGAAACAGATTGATTATTTAACAACAGAATTAGAAAAACTTAAAAATCAAGTAAATAGACAGAGCCGCCATAGAAAATAGTGTAAATCATTTCTCTGCTTGTTCCCAAACCATCATTAATAAATCGTCACTACTTGGATATTCCAATCTTACCGTTAACTTCAATCAGCCCTGTGCAGTTATTAAAAGCAAACGGATCATCATCCACCCGTATTTCCTGTTGGGTATTCGTTCCGTTACGAGCCTCCCTACGCCCCTTTAGGCTCTTAAGACTGAATGCTATCGGCAACTACTTCAGTTGTATAAGTACATTTGCCATCTTGCCCCTCATACAAACCTGTTTGAATACGCCCTTCGATTCCTGCAGAACTGCCCTTCTTCAACTGCGTTCTCAGCCTGTTTACGCTGTACAATACAATGGATAAAGTCTACTTGTTGTTCTCCACTTGCATACTTAAAAGTACGATCAACTGCTAATGTGAAACGAATGAAAATCCACTCTACTATTCTGCGTTTGATTGATTCGTATCTAACCCTCAAACAACCGAACGCCATACAATAAAAGGGGACTGCTAGGAATTGGCCTGTGTCAGGGTAAAAGAAAAAGCACCCATAAGGATGCTTCAATATTAGAACGACTTATTTTCTATCCAAACAGCATTTTTATCTGCTGGATCATAAAATGAAACTATTTGTCTTCTTGCACCTGTAATCGCTTCTATCTCAGAAGGAAAATTTGCTATAGATGATATATATGGCCCTGCTTGCTCACTGCCTTGATAATAATGACTGGTTACAAAATGAAAATATCCATGAGCATCTTTAGTGATTCTTATTTTAATCTTCTGATCACCAATTCTAACAATAAATTGGCTAATAATTTCTTCGACACTCTCAAATGCTTTATCTTCTAAATACTCTAAATATGACATGATATTCGCCTCCTACAACAATTATAAGTTGTAGAAGAATGCAAGTCTGTGACGTAAATCACATTACACTCATTCAAACGAATAATAAAGTCAGCATCAAACATAGTGTTTAAATGGCTTTAAAAACAGAATGCTATCGAACGACTTCAGTAGGTATTCGCTTGTTTGAATGCAAAATAAAAAGCACCCATAAGGATGCTTCAATATTAGAACGACTCATTTTCTATCCAATTTAATTGCATTAATGCCTCTTCTGTAGCTCAATTGGGCTTTAGCCCCTTATACAGATAGGCACTTAAAAACCATTAACTCTGTGCTTGCATATAAACTTCTTCATACGGCTGAACTATGACAAAACCGTCCCCTTCAAACCTCATTTGAATCGATTCTCCACTACCTCTTCCAATGAATGTTTTTAGTGAAATATCAGTTTGAAATTCAGGTTGAAGATTTCCCGACCACGCTACAGTTGCATTTGGATCTGTAATAATTGGTTTTCCTGGTGTTACACGTAATGTAAGTGGTTCATAATGGGCTGTAATGGCAATCATACCAGTTCCTTCACACCGAACATTAAACAAACCACCTGCCATCATACCTGCTACTTTTTTCATAAGCTTAATATTGTGCTTGATAGTTGGTTCGAAGGCAAGTAGGTCATTTCCATTTACATAAATTGCTTCGTTCTGTAAATAAAGAATAATGATTTTTTTCCCACTGTCAGCAAGATATAACTTTCCTTCCCCATTTGCTTTCATGAGGGCAGCACCTTCACCAGTCAAAGCCTTTTTGAACATAGCCCCAATTCCATTTTCTAAAATACCCTCTCTCTCAAACTTAATCCTTCCCTGATAAGAGATCATTGAACCTGCCTTGGCCCAAACGAGTCCATCAAGATTCACCTCTAGCAAACGAGGTGTCTCTAATTCAAAAAATCCTTCTCCTTTATCCACTTGCTCCGTGTTTTTAATAAATTCAGCAATCGAGTATTTATTCATGCTACACAACCTTTCATTTTTTAACATATACGTAGAAATGTGCAACCAGGTTTCAATTAACCCCATAGCTAAATAAGAAATGGCACTTTTCTATGTTCCCTTTTCTACTTTAAACTTTAAAACATTAT
Organism: Viridibacillus sp. d25.2; assembly: GCF_055456015.2. NCBI lineage: Bacteria > Bacillati > Bacillota > Bacilli > Caryophanales > Caryophanaceae > Viridibacillus > Viridibacillus sp. d25.2. Next base: position 3,037,227 of record NZ_CM196652.1, read on the forward strand.
ATTTAGAATATGGACAATTATTATATTACTCCATGTTTCAATATTATCTCTTAAACCAAACATTCATTGTCCAATTTAATCAGGAAAATATTACGAATTTTAAGAGAAGCTATTTTTTCTTCATCCACATTTTATATGCATTAATTGAATTAGACTTATGTACGTTTTGTTCAATCAAACAAATTGGAATTTATCTAATTACTACCTTAATATACGGGTACACAAATTTCACAATGATGATTATTAACCATTTTGACTACATACCTTTCGATAATTGGTCTTGCTTCATCAAATTGATATCCTAGCCTTGATAATTCTGGAAAAATATTAATCCACGCTTTTTGAACTGCTTCTGCTGTATGATTAATTTTAAAAACAGCATATTTTCCTCCAACAATATTACCTTCTCTTATATAGCCATCAGTTACTGAATAGTCGTTTGAAACAACTATGCAGGTATCATAACGACAGTTTTCAGGTTTAGTAGTTTCAGGATTATCCTGAGCAATTCCAAGAATTACGGATTCGTCATTAAGTAAATGATTAGCTTTTGCCCATTCTTTTAATTTTTCCATTGTTCGCACATTGTTAATTCCATAAGGGCCAATCTGCCTTATGTAAGTAATCCGATATGCTGGAATCTTTTCAATCATAATATTCATGATCTGTTTGCCTCCTTTAAAGAATAAATAACTTGTTCATTACAAGATTACTACGCTTTAAAATAGAATGCACAGCGTTTTTTTAAAATTATTTACATAAATTTTAAATATTCACATTCCCAATATACTAGGAGTATAATCCCCTTTAAATTATATCGATACATTCCTCTGTACCTACAAGTTTATAACAGAAGCTTTTCTCCTTCTTGGATTGACGCCCTGTTGTTTAAGTGGAATATTTCACAAATAAGTGAAAATAGATTATACTGGACTAACTATCATATTCAAAAAGGAGGAATTTCCTATGACCGAGAAAAATCAATCCGAAGCACCAAAAAAGAAAATCAGCCTGAAAGAGGCAGTGAAGCAGCAGCTTGAAATCAAAAAAAATCAGTCCTCTGTTAATAAAGGAAAAAAGAATGTCGACCTTTCAACGAAAAAAATGAAAAGTCAGCAAACGAAAAAAACAAGCAATACCCGTAGAAAAATGGGTGTCTAATGAACAGATAAAATCAGATACCCATCCCACGGTGTTAAAGTCAAGCTAAGAGATGGACAAATTGGACGAGTACAGGAAATTTAATCTTGAAGTTCCCTTATAGGGGTAGCATCAGGAAAGTGCGAATTTACAATGCTAAGAAAGTTTCGTCTAATAAAAAAAGTCAATTCCATTTGGTATGAAGGAATTGACTTTTTTATTACCCTTTTTTCACTAACGCACTCGTTAACTTAATACAAGATTTAGCTTTCTATTTCTTACTCCTTCGGCATCTTGCTCATATCCATATACAACACATTCCAGCGGTGACCATCTAAATCGGTAAAACCGCAGCCGTACATCCAACCCTGGTTCTCTGAGGGCTCACCAAAAATTGTACCCCCAGCCTTTACTGCCCTCTTTGCTAATTCATCTACTTCTTCTTTGCTCTCTGCATCAATCGAAAATAATACTTCAGTAGCTTGTTTTGTGTCGACTATATCATGTTTGGTGAAATTTTCGAAAGTGGAAACAGGAAAAAGCATTATGGTAGCATTATTATCTCCAATGACTAATTTCACTTGATTGCTATTGCCAAGTGGTGTACTAGTCGAAAATCCAAGTTTGCTATAAAACTCTTTTGATTTATTTGTATCTTTAACTGGCAAGTTAATCCAAAATTGTTTTGTCATAGTTATTTCTCCTTTTTAAATTTAATTCTACTCTCCTATATTGTCCAACTAAGTGTAACCTAACCTAAAAAGTGGCCCCTATTTTTTTTACTAAAGCAACTATTAATTTAAGTACAATTCTTTACTAACTATAGTTATAACAATCTATTTTCAATATGGTTTTACCGTTACGCCTAGTACAGCTGCCCGAATCATATCCATATCATTTAATTTAGCTAATTCTTTCGGTGTTCCTGTTACCACAGCGCCTATTATTTCAATATTTTCAGGAGCTAGTTTTGCAGAATTACCTTTTAAATTGTTATATATACGATTAAATTCCCCAAAGTATTTTCCATCTTCATAATTTAAGCCCGTTTGTACATCATCAATAAAACGCTTCTCACTCATAGAGGAATCGGTAGGGTGTTCACTAAACCCGTAAATTTCAGTAGCTAATTCAGGGAAAGTAGGTTTGTATTTGCTTTTGTGTGTGTTTAATGATTCAATGTCTTTTTCTGAATAAGTATCTACCCAGTACCATTTAAGTTTTATATTCTTTGGAATTAATTCACGAACTTCTTCCGGTGTATATTTTTGGTTAAATGAAACCCCTAATTCGATCAAAGTATCATCTGTAAATTTATTTAAGGTTTTTAGGTCATTACGAATTTGGCTGTACAATACCTCTGGATGATAAAAATTCATCATTCTTTGCTTTGTATCACGGTCATAAAACCTTAAAAGTCCGTCTTCTTTATCTTCAATCTGTATTAATGAATGATCACCTGTGAAACCACTCACCCCACCAAACAGACTATACGTAACAACATGATTACTCCAATCTACTGGAATCCCTTCAATCTCTTTATATCGATTAAACGTTAAAATCCCTTGAAATACACCATTTGATTCGTTTAGGCCCCCTAATAACTCAATATTAGGATTAGTGATTCTGCTAAATGATTCGATATCACGCATCGCCTTTTCTTGACTTCCCCTTAAAATAAAAAACCAAGACAAACTTAAAGTAATTAACAAGAAAACTATAACAAATAGAGAGATACCCATATTTCGAAGAATCGTTCTTCTCTTTGCTTTTTTTACAACCTTTGAAATAGTACTTGTTGACTTTCCATCAAAAAAATCATTTAATTCCTGTTCTTTTTTATTTACTGTCATGTTTTTCCTGCTCCTTTCGATATATCTCTTTAAAGGTTTTTCTTGCACGGAATAAATAGGTTTTCAATGTTCCTAAATTTAAATCCAGCATCTCAGAAATCTCTTCGTAACTTAATCCAAGTACATATTTCAATAAGATTAATTGCTTATGTAAGGGAGTGAGTTGATTCAGTATGTCTTCAATTTCTTTTTTCATCTCAATTTGTTGAACATAGTCTTCTGGTAAAAGTGAATCGTCTACAAGCTCAAAGTGGTCAAAAGATATACTCACTTCCCTTTTTTGTTTGCGACACAAATCATAATAATGATTAATTGCTACTCGAAATAGCCAACTATACGCTTTGTTTGGATCAACTGCATCAATATTTAAAATAAATTTATAGATGGATTCTTGGATAATATCTTCAGCATCTCGAGGATTTGCGCCATTTTTAATTAAATACTTAAAAATAGTTGCTGTTTTTTCTTGCAAAACTATGTACAGTTCATCATGCCGACTCAATTACTCCCCTCCTTTCCAGTTATAAGACCTTTAACAACGAAAAAAGTTAACACTTAAAATGAAATTTTTCTTAAAAATTTACAAAATAAAAAGTATGATCCACTAGAATCATACTAGAATATGATAATTCGCTGTTTAAATTAATGTTACTTTTTTTAAAACCGATCTACTTTCGTCTTGGGAAATTTAAAATTTCAAAGTGTGCTATACCAAAAATTTCTCTATTTAAAATCTATCCCGATTGTTGACTACAAGTTAAACAACACTCAACGTTCTTCTACTATAGCCCACTATACTTAGATAAGAGTGTATATTATGCTAAATTTTCATACTGCAAAACATATCATTTGCATTGGTTACTATACCAGTAAGTCTTCAAGTTATTTTTCTCCTTAATTTTACATAAACCTCTGTGATAACAGATTAGTATACTATCAACAATACATAAAATGGGTATTATACCATAAATGAAAAGTGACAATATCGTAACTTTTTTATTTAATTTGTAACCATAATCGAAGGCTACTATTTTCTATTTCTTATAAAATGTAAATAAAGAAGAAAATATGGAGGGGTTTTACGATGAAAGCATTAAAAATAGCAATTGGAACTCTAGTTGTTGCAGTTATAATAATATTGTCAATGTCTCTTTTCGTTAAGAACGAGCTTGCAGATATGTTAAACCCTTTTATTCATCAAAAGGATGTTTTCGTAAAGATTGTTCAAACTGGAAGAAAGATTGATCAAAAAACATATGAGTATGCCTTAGAAGGAATTAATGAAGATGGCAAGAAAATAAAGATTACTTTCACTGCCGGTAAACAATTACGGGAGGGGGCATACTTAAAAGTTGATACAAAAAGAACTTATGTGAAAGCTTGGGAAGAGGTTCAGTTGAATGATATTCCTTCCAGTGTTCAAGATAAGCTCAAATAAGACTTATGGAATTTGGTCATAGTGTAAGATATTTTACTCATTTTTTTGTCTAGAGTGGCGACTATGGTTGAACTACGTTATACCATATTGAATAATACTTGAACTAATTTATTATCAATTAAGCTCAATTACATCAATAGATTGTAGAAAGAATAAATAAAGAAGTCAAATCACTACATAAAGTAGTTGATTGACTTCTTTATCATTTTGATAAAAATATCTAGTAATCTTCAAAAAACGCACTTATTTATGAAACGGTTCACCACCATTATTATTCAACTAAACTGCCATTTAGTTGAATAATAGAAAAGAGCCTTACGTACTTACAGATTAATCTCTTCTTTTAAAGCCATCATTAGTTCAACAAGACGAAACACCAAATTAACATCTCTCAATTTATTCAACTGCATCATTATAACCTAAAATTTATAATACCAAAAAATCGCTATTTCATTTGCTGTTGGAAAGTTTGAATAAAGCATAGTATCAACTGCACCGATTACAAAGTTATTTTTGGCATAAAAATAACAAGCTGAAACATTAATATCTTGTGTTTCAAGCATAAGACCACCAAAGTTATTCTCCTTTGCCCATTCAATAGCTTTATTTAATAATGCTGTTCCAACACCATTTTTTCTATATTCTTTTGCAACAGCAATATCCTCAATAAATGCATATCCATTCCAATTAGAACGAATCTTAATCTGACCAATGCAGCTGTTTTCAACGTAATAAAAAAATACAGCTTTCCCCTCTTCTTCAATGTAACTGATATCAATTTCATCATCTTCATATTTCTTGAAACAAGGTTCAGAAAATATCTCCTCTGTATATTTCCAAACATTGTTTTCAAATGTAGGTATAATTCTCCCCGTAACAATGAAACCATCGTTTGATTTATTAAAATCCTTCATATTAAATTGAGTCATTTTAATTATCATCTCATTCTCCTTCTAAACGAAATTATATGTAATCCAACTTCTATTATCGCCTTATCTTTCCTTAGACTTTCATCAAGAAACGAACCCCGTTAGTTGAACAAGGGGATGGAATTATTTGTAGATATATTAAACTTAGCGTCAATCTATTCTTGATCATTACTATGTCCAATCCTCTTTATTCCTTTTTCATATACTAAGGAAAAAAGTAGGTGAGAAAATGAGTAGTGATGGACATAACGCTTCACGCAGAGATAGAGATAAAGAAAATATAGATTCAGCACATCAAGCGTGCATTGACCGCGCTTATCGTATTCCCATATTTTTAAGTACGACAACGCATTTAAATGACAACCAACAACGGTTTCTAAACCGTCTCATTTTGGAGATCGAGAACGCTTTGCTTTTTCCACGTACATTGCCTCTAAGCGAAAGTTATCCGGAATCGATTTTAACGGATATTCGTCGGTTAGTTTCATCAAGTTATGGAATGTTGGCAGTCAACCTTCGTCGGTTTAAAGTTGAAACAGTCGATGTCAATACCGGACCCCTTCCACCACCCACTCCGGTCTGGGAAGGTTCCGTTTATTCGCAAGTAGAACCCTCAATGGCATTTCAATTTGGACTACCCTTATTATTAGTAAGGGAAGAGGATACCGACGCAAATAACGGAATTTGGGCAGGAGGAATTGCCCCACTCAATCTATTTATCGTATGGCATTCTGAAACACAAACTGTTGAACAATTCTTTAAAACGCCCGAATGGAGATCCGCCTTTGCCAATTGGTGTGCGCAAGTAAGAAATGCCTTTTACATTCAGACAGAACCTAAATTTAAATATAGATGTGATTAATCCTTCAGCTTGGCCAGCACTGTTAGTTTTCGCCTTCTGAAGAAACGTTAACTTTATACATCTTTTGAATCGGTATAGCCTCATGTTTCATGAGGCTATTTTTTCAAAACAAAGACCACATGAACGAAGCGGTGAAGCTTCACATTTCAGCAACTGGAACACCATGAACAACTTAATTGGAAAAAGCTCAATTACTTATGATACGGTTCATCGTAGCTTATATTAAATTGTAATACTTCCCTTCTCTTTGACCATCAATCTCTGTAGTTATAGATAAACAAAGACCCTATTCAACTAACCTGCTTCGTTAGCACAATAAGAAAAAAGAGCTGCATATGCAACTCAATAAACAAAAGAACTGAATGTTATTTTTCACTCAGTTCTTTTGCAAACATCCCGTTTCATAAATGTGCAATCTTATTATTTTCGTACAGCTTCAAATGTAATGAGTTGGCTATCTTTTGATGGTTGTTTTTTGAAAGCATAATCGGCAGAACAAGTAATATCGGAAAAACCAATGCTTTCTAATATAAGTTTAAATTCCTCGATTCCGTACCATCTCATTGCAAACTTCTGTAATTCTGTGCCTATCAGCTTACCTTTTCTCCATTTCTCGTATTTTAAATAAGATAAGGTATATTGGTCGACCCAGTTGATTTCAATTGATTTGCTCTCTAATGAAATGCCTTCTTCGTTAGAAAGTGGAAAGGTTGCAGTAGTAATTTCTCCTGTACGCCAATTGCTTGGTAATTCCAAATCAACTATTACACGCCCTCCTGGTATTAGATGATTATAAAAGCATTTCAGAGCATCTTTAGCATCCGTTAAATTGTCAATCAAGCAAAAGGAGCCTGTAGGTATAACGACAGCTTCATACTTTGATTCCAAAGAAAAACTACGTAAGTTACCTTCATATAGCTTCGGATTTAAGGCTCTTTCTTTGCATCGTTTTCAACAAGAATCTAACATTTCAGTTGAATAGTCAATGCCATCAACAATAAATCCATTTTCAAGTAAGGGAATTAAGAATCGGCCTGATCCGACAGCAGCTTCAAGTATCTTCCCTTTAGTCCCTTTTAATCTTTCAAGATAATATTCAATATCACCGTCAATTGAATACCCCACTGGTTTGGTAAAATCATATACTTCCGTACTTAATGCACCATAATAACTAAACATTTCATTTCCTCCGATATTATATGCAGAAGAATATTAATCGAATTATTAAAACTTCCGCACCTCAAGTTTGTTAGATGTAGGTAAAGAGCTGACTATCATATTAAATCACTCACTTTCTATACAATATTGTTACATTTTACACTTTTTTACTAACCCTCTGCTTTAGTTAAAGAAGAAAAAGAGCCGTGCTGTTGGTATCAGAAGGGTTGTGAATACTCTTTATTTATAATAGTCTTCTTGAATCATTCCCATAAGGACTTCATCAGAGTATTTATTGTTCATATAAAGGGATTGTCTTAATGTTCCTTCTTTTTTAAATCCTGCTTTTTCATATGCTTTTATGCCACGAATGTTATGAGAAAATACCTCTAATTCCAAACGATTTAGTTTAAGCTCCTCAAAAGAAAATTTTTGTGCAAGTTTAGTTGCTTCAGTACCATAACCTTTGTTCAAAGTATTTCTACTATGTAGTGATATTCTAAAACCCGCTTTTTTATTGTCTTGATCAATGTCTAAGATTGATAAATCACCTATTATTTCATTATTATCCAATAAACAAATGGCAAAATCATAACGTGTGGGGTCTTTGCTAAACTGTTTATAACTTTTTATGATTTGGTCAAGTGTAAATGGGTTACGAGTACCAGTCATATACAAAAACTCTTCATCCTGACAAGACTTATAAATACTTTCCATATCTTCATCTTTAATAGGTCTTAAGTACAAAAACATTCCCTTTATCACCATAATAACTTCCTCCTTTTTTCTTTTTCAATACAAATTGTTCATTAGTTTGCTGTAGCTTGTAAAGACGGTGCGGCTTCAGAACAGCTCAAAGATCTTTTATTAAAGCTCCCCGATAGTTTAAGTACATTTTTTCACAAGTTTTATTTTTAATTCTGCTCCATACTTATCTATTCTTTAATAGAATGTTGTAATGAAATTACTGAATTTTCATTTTGAATGCAGCCGTTTGAAACCATTATATTTCTCATTTGAGTATTATCAACTTGAGTAAGCCCTAGATAAGACTTTGCCATAAATTCAACTTTCAATCTGTGTAATCCTATTAAGTGTAAGTTTTTGCCCAGCCTTTTCCCTAGAAAATCGGGGTGAATGCCTATCCAAAAAATGCGACCTTCTTTATCTGTATTTGGTTCTATATGAGGAAAAACTACACCAACAGGTTCATTATTAACTATACACACTGTATACATTTTCTCTACTTGTGATGGAAGCTCCGTCCTCATTCCGGTTAAAAACTTCTCTGTTTCAGTATAATTTTTACCCATTACTTCAGATAAAAAAGAGATAGAGTTATTCTCAGAAGTTGACCATACCTCATATTTCGGTATCGATACATCTAATGGTGTTGTAAAAGATCTTGTATATATAACCCTTTCACCAATAATTTTCATTTTAGTTCTTGTACAATTTAAGTTATCCAAAAAAGTTTTAGGACACTCAAACATTACTTTTTTCAGTTTACTGCCTTTTAGTTGAGCTAAAAGCTCGTTTATACGCATATCTATTTCAGCAGCTTGATAATGTCTATTCTCTAAAATTTCTAAAATGATTACATTATCACATTTTATGTAATTCACACCAACTCTTTGCAATTTTTGAAGTAGTAAATCCATTTAATTTCACCCCTTTTATAAAAATTCTTTACTTTTTTCTAACCCGCTCGGTTAGTGGAAGTAAAAATTACTTAAAAGGAAAATCATATCCTATATAGTTAAATACATTTTTGAATCCTATATTTTCTGCAACTGCAATAGACGGCTTGTTTGATTCCATACAATCCCAATACGGAACAATATTATTATTTAAACAATCGTTTACAAAAGATTTAGCTATTTTCTGGGCTAACTTTTTCCCTCGATGTCCTTCTATAGTTTCAATGGTTACAGCATGTACATTTTCAACGACAAAACCTGAAAAACAAATACTTACAATTTCATCTTTGTAAATCATACAATATCCTATACCTTCACTAAAGAACGTTTCAGTAGAAGACCAAAACTCTAAAATTTTGGAGTGTAAAAATTCAATGTTTTTTATTGAGTAATCATTGTTTTCAAAGAGGTTTTCACAAATTTTCACAACCTTATATCCTTGTTCAATGGCAAGTTCATAGTTGCATTTATAATCATCCTTTTGTAGCGTATATACCCTCTGATTCCAACTTCCTAATTTACGGCTTTTAAGTGCTTTTTTAATAGTTGTATTCCATTTTCTGTGATTACCAACACCTTCAAACCAATTTAATCCAACTTTTATTGCTTCAGGTATGATTATCTTATCAATAAAATTGTTTAATTCGTTATTGAACCCTTCATTTTTTTCATCCCCAATAAAGATAAAGCCATAATTATTACCTAACCAAATAAGTCCAGAAGTAGGCAAATCAGTATCATCTACAAATACTCGACCTGGATTTACTCCTTCAATTACTGCTTTTGCTTCTAATTGACCATGCTCATATAACAATTCTTTACACTTATAGAATTCAAACTTTTTCAATTCTAAAATCATACGTTACCACCCCCACATAACACTAATTTTACCATATTAATACAAAGTTATCTTCTTAAAATAACCTGAGCCGATGGGTGAACAAGAACAATAAAACAGCTTGAGTCCATTAGAACATGAGGGCTCAAGCCGTTTAAGCATTTTATTATATCGACTGTCTACTTAACAGGAGCAGTTCAAAACCGGCGTGGGTTATTGTCTTACTGCTTTTTCATTATTTCTTGCACTTCGTGTAATTGCTGCTTGATCAGCTCTAAGTTTTCTTTATTTTGTTGGACTGTATCCAAATTCTCACCATATCGTTCTGCATTCAAGTGTGCATTTTCTGCATGTTCTATTTGATTGAAAGTATGCTCAATCCCTATCTCCTCCAGGTGTGACTTTACTTGCTTTAACATACGATCTGCCTTTTGGACAGAGTTGCTAAACAAAGTGCTTGGATGATCCTGTTTCCAGCTTATATCTGAGTGCTTAGCCAATTATGCCTCTTCCCTTCCTACCAATTAGATAAATTATCTAGACATAGTATTGTAAAATGTCCAGAAAATATGCACAGTAATAATAACGTATATCTATGTAATCTAAATATGAATTTTTGTACAAAACTTTGACTATTGATACATCAACTAAAGAAAGAGCACATAAAAATCTAAAATAACTATAGGATAATCTAACTTTAGAACGGGAATCTTTGCAAAAAAACAGCCAAACTAATTACTTAGTCAGACTGTTTTCCCTAGATATATTACGTCACTCAAACGAGGAAGAAAACCTCATTTGCTTATGATACGGTTCATCATTGCACCTTTAATGGAGGTTAGGTCGCTGCTGAGGAAGCGGCTGCATGGTCAGCCTTCACACAATCAATTGCGACAACGATCGCAATAATAATGGCCTCCATCTCCTCGTTCAATATTTGAACCTTATAGCTATCTCCCCAAGTGAACCACTCCTTGTTCACTTTACCGATGACAACACCATGCTGTAAGACCTGAAAATCCATATCCCACCAATTACCATATATATCAATGTCTGATGCATCAATCGTATAGTGTGCTTTAAAGAAAGAAAACTTCTTCTTAATCGTTAACACCTCTCGATCATTTACCTCAACAAAAAACTTCGGTAAAAAGCTGAACACCTTTTTCGTAATAAGCGCGACTTCATCTCTTGTTGTATTCATAATGGAGAAAGTCTTTGGAATTTGCATAAAACTACCCTCTACGTAATAAACATCATTCTCCTGCTGATCCTTTACCGTAAATTTGCCACTTAGACTGAATACCTTTTGTTTTATATAAAGTTGCTTCATTCTGCACCTCCTTCGAAATAGTATATCAATATAGCGCAGATTTCATCATAGCTATTAATAATTATTAAAATAGTTTTTTGGAATTTGGACTTGTAAATTTTACAAAAAAAGTAGTTCCTTCAGTTCCTGTTTGAAATTCAATTTTTGCGTTATGACGGGCCGCAATGGCATAGCATATGCCCAGTCCTAATCCAGTGCCATTATCTTTGGTCGTATAAAATGGAGTACCCAATTTCTCTACAATCGCAGGACTGATACCTTCTCCTTGATCCCGTACTGCAAGAACTACACAATTTTCATCTCCTTTGTAGGTACTGATGGATAAAACCTTACCTGTGCTCATTGCTTCTAATCCATTACGGTATAGATTTATTATCAATTGTCGTATTTCGTTACGATTTAAAAGTAAATCTGGAATGTCTTTCAGATCAAATTGAATAAATTTGTTTTGATTAAATGTATCTATCTTTATTAAAGGAGTAATATCTCGAATAATAGAATTTAAATCTAACATCTGTAAATCGGATGTCTTTGTATTACCTATAGAAAGAAATTCAGTAATAATAGAATTGGCACGGTCAAGTTCTTCAATCATTACATTAAAGTAATCATTATGTTTTTCGAATTCGCTCTCTTTTTTTAATAGCTGCAAAAATCCTCGTACTGTTGTCATGGGATTTCTAATCTCATGGCTAATACCTGCTGCCATCTGACCTATTAAGTCTAGGTTTGATAATCTTTTCAATTCCTTCTCATATTTCTTTTTTTCGGTTATGTTTTTTAAAAGGCAACAGATTCCCTCATCATACGGGTAAGCAACTACTTCGTACCAATGATCACCATAGGCTGAGGTCATTTCGAAATGTACTGGTATTCGCTCTGACATCGCACGATGAAATTCCTTATACATGACCGTGTCTATACATTTCGGGAAAATTCTCCATATATTCTGGCCTAATACATCTTTTGCCGTTTTCTTTTGCGGCAAATATTGATGTTTATTCATGTAAATAAATTCCCACTCTTTGTTCAATGCAAAGAATCCATCCGTTATACTTTCAATAACACTTGTAACCTTTTCATTAGCAGAAGCTAGTTCCCTTGTTCGCCTTTCTACCATATTTTCAAGTTGATCCATATATAACAAGTTTGAAAACGTAGGGGCTGTGGCATCGACTATCGATTTTGCTAATTGAATTTGAGATTCATGGTAATTACAAGTTTCCCCTCCTAAATTGACAACTGTTATAACCCCTAATACTTCCCCCATTGAAACCAGTGGGATCATAAGTAGACTCATATTATCTATATTTGGAGTGAGAATTATACTTTTTGTTTCAATAACCTGCTGAATCATAGCTTCGTAGCTTTGGTTCATTCTTATGCTACTAAGATTCTCCATCCAATTTGCTTCTGTCCAATCACAGTCTTTATTTATCTTCATGAATGTGATTGTGTTTTTTCCCAACGGATCCAGGATGTGGGCTGCACTTTTTTTGCTATCTAAAATCTTTCCTAAGTAGTAAAAACATTTGTCAAGACTTTTCTGCACGGAGGAACACATCGACAAATCACGTGTCACATCGAGTAACAACTGCTTTTCTGCAATAAGGTTTTCCTTTTGCTTTAAATTATTTGCATTTTGTATTGCAACTGCAACCATATTCACATATGCTTCAACACTTTGAATTTCCGACTCTGTTAAATTCATCGGCGTTCCATAATCAAATAAAAAAACTAAACCAAATATCTCTTGTTCATATGAGATAGGTAGTGCTAATAAGGATTTAATTTTGAAGGCTTCTACCAATTTAGGGTCCATCCGATTATCCTTTGAGGAATCAGAGATATAGATGGTTTTTTTAGTTTCAATAACTTCTTTGGCCAGTAAGTCTAGTTCAATATCAATTACCAGTGTATCGAGCGTTATGCCATTCATATCTTCTGGTTTTCCTATAAATCCTCTAAATGTGCCATCTTTTTCGGGTAAATAAATACCAACCGAGTTACATTGCACGATTTCCTCGGATATTGCCTGCGTTACACGCTGTAAAACATCACGTAATTCTAACTTTGTATTAATTACTTTGGTTATATTCGCGAGCCTAGAATATCTCGTCTGTTCAATTAGCATTCACATGGTCTCCAATCAAAGCCTACTAAAATTAAAAGTATAATTTCTAGCTAACAGTCTAGTTCTAGATCATTTTACTATTTTTAATTTATATCTGTATCCTATTATACATGGAAAACCTCTATTACTTATGATATGGTTCATTGTAACTAATATTAATTTGTATTACTTCTTTTTTCTTCAACCATCTATCTTTATTATTAAATAATAAAAAAAGACTTATTCAACTAAATTCCAATTTATATCATAACCTAGGCATTTGCTTGTTTGAAAGCAAAATAAAACATCCCGAAGGATGCTTGGTTAGCGCTTCATATAGATTGTTAGTTGTTGTTCCATACCTCTTTCTAATAATTCATAATGGTTTAAAACATGAGAAGTGTAAGTGAATCTTTTGGTTCCAAATATAATTGCTTCACCTTTTGCTGCGGCTAAGAGCCCCGATACATCATTCGTTTGTGTTTTGAAAATAACTTCTCCATCCGAATCAGCAAACTCAACTTTCATATCTATCACCTCCCAAAACAATTATAAGTTGTAGAAGACGCAAATTTGCAATGCATATCTGAAAATACTACCTATTTACACTTCTGCAAACGCAGCCATTTTCATCAACACCTCTTCTAGAAAGTTTTAATCATTTGAGTATTCCCCACAACTTCAAACCCTAATCTTGTGTAATAGTCAAACACCCTCTTATTGGAAGGATTTGTTTCTAGTTGAAGAGCTACAATATTATCTATTTTCTCCATACAATTAAGAAAATAAGCACCTATTCCTTTACTTCGAAACTTTTCTTTAACGTAAAGCTCATCTATGAATAGAATGTTTCCCCCATATTCGTTACTCCAAAAGTAAACTAGTATTGAATATCCGATAATTTCATTGTTGTTTAATAAAATTTTAATCTGAACCTTTTGTGTATTTTTTTTACACTCATTAATGGTAGCGTCTACTTTTGTGCGATTCATCAGTTGCCCTTCAAGATCATCGCTGTAAAGAGAACTTACCATTTCAAAAAATTCATTGTAATCTTCATCCAAATAATCCCTTAACTTAATATTCATCACTTTTCACCTCTAGTATACGAAATATAATACACTCCTCAAATTTCCCTAGTTCTATTAAACCCACATTTACCAATATTATACTATTTTTATAAAATTCTATAGTTTTCAATGTTATAATACTATTAAAGACTGGAGGGATTAAATGAATTATGATTTCAAATTATAAAGCTGTTTTGACTAATAATCATAGTTTCTATCAATTTCTTGATTTATTTTTCTTTAATATATCCCTAATGCAAATACGATTTTCAGAGTTTAATTAATGATGAAAACTGTTTACCTTTTGTTTGAGATTCTATCAGCTATAAGATTTGCAAAAAGGGAGGAAAAGTAATGTCTCAGTTAAAATCAGTTTCACAATATTTAGAGATCAACGGTCAAAAGCAATTTCTATCGATACACTCATCTGATGACAGCCTGCCTATTTTGTTATATTTACACGGCGGACCAGGTGATGCTGCATTACCTCTGATTACAAAATACAACCAATCCTTAGAAGAATATTTTACAGTTGCTGTATGGGAGCAACGCGGGGCAGGGAAATCGTATTATTCTTTTCACGATGATGAAAAAATCACGATCTCAATGTTTATTGAAGATATTTATTTAATTGTGGAATATCTGTTGCGGAAATATAAGCAAAGAAAACTATATTTATTAGGTCATTCTTGGGGTAGCGTCCTGGGATTGAAGTTTAGTCAACTGTATCCAGAAATGATACATACATATATTGGCTGTGGTCAAGTGGTCAATATGAAAAAATCATCGCGTCTAGCTTATGAATACGTACTTAAGAAATGTTTGGAGGAAGGCAATGCTAAAAAAGAGAATAGATTAAAAAGAATTGACTACACATATTCGTCGGAGAATTGGTTGAGTGATTTGTTGTTTGTAACAAGGCAAGTTGTTAAATACAAGGGCTCTCTTTATGGACACACAAACTATAATACCTTTGTGAGAGATTTTATCTTTTCTAGAGAATATACTTTTAGGGACTTAATCAATCGTCAAAAAGGTTCTATCCAATCAATAAAACGTCTATGGCCTGAGCTGATGACAGTCAATTTTGAAAGTGTTAAGGAAATATATGTTCCAGTCGTTTTTATTCAAGGTCGACATGATTATCACGTTTCGTCAAGTCTTGCAAAAGAATATTTTGATACGATAGTTACGCCAAAGCAATTTTATTGGTTTGAAAATTCTTGTCACTTCCCTCAATGGAGTGAGGCAGAGAAATTTACAAGTGTTATGCGCTCTATTTTAAAAACGTCAAGCAAAGTACATGAGTAAAAGCCAGATAGCTCTCAAATAAAAGGAAAAGTGATCAACTTCTTTTTTACTTATTCTCCCAAAAACATTATAGAGAATAATTTATAAGGAGGTATTTAATCATTAAAAAACTAGTCATTATTATACTAACGCATATATTACTTCTCAGAACGGGAATATGTATTTTATATAATTCAACAAAAAATTTAGGTTTAATATTTAATAAAAGCACAAAAGGATGTCGGGTCAGTCCCGTATACTACACAGCCTTTTGTGCTTTTATTTTTGTAACCGCATTGTGTACCTATTACACCAAATGTCCTTTCAAGTCTCTTTAAGTCCGTGTGTGCTAAGTCCCCTACTGAATGAGACCCCATCTTATTAAAATTATGTTCCATTTGTTTGAAATACCCCACACTTCGGATAAAGGATGACCTAGGCAAAGTTTTTTAGCCACATATTCATAAGTCCATTTTGCAATGCAAGCAGCATGTTAGGACCCATACCTTCAGCACTATGAATTGGAAATTGGTTAAAGATTGCTTGACGAACAGGTTCTGGACTCCCCCACAACCTGTTCGTTTTTTCAAGATTAACAAACTGCTTCTGTATTCTTGATAAATTCTTTTAACCTAGGTTCATTTTCAATATCACTATTATTTCTATTCACAATATCAGTATCAGAAGGAACAATTTATTTTGAATCAGTCTCTATATTGGTACAACCAATTATAAGCAAAAACATTATACTGACAGTTCTCATCGCCTATAGAAGTATGGGTTGAATGCTGAAAGAAGTTAAAAATTCTTTTTGAAGTACGGTGTTTTTTTCAGCACGATACATACTGGAATCGCGATGAGTAAACCGACAACGTTTTGAATTACGTCCCCGGGAATGGATACCATAGGCGCAACCCAACTTTTGAACATTATCGCTTGCCCGGTGTAGTATACGGCAATCATCACGGGCATTGAAACGACTGCTCCTAAAATGTTTAAACGAATGTTGTCGCCTCTATGTCCTTTAGACCAAGCGATTTTCCCAACGATGACACCTTGTAATGCGCGCGCGATTATTGTTGTTGGTGCCCAAATTAACCAACCACCTACGATATCAAATAAGCCCATCCCGATTGCCCCTACAAGACCACCTTTTTTAGGGCCGAATAAAATCGCTGCGATGAAAAGCATTGACGTGCCTAAATGGATGAGACCACCTTGACCGAATGGGAGTTTGATATTGATAAACATTGTTGCCACGAAAACAAGTGTTGATAAAATTCCTGTAATAACTAAATCAAATGTTTTGTTGCGTGGTTTAATATAGGTTTGACTTTGTATATTTTGCATCTGTATCTTCCACCCTACGATAATTTTTTTGATAATTTTAACTTTAGCAGACGACTGACTATTGTAAAAGTGTCAATTTAATAAAAATATTAAAGGTCAGATTGTTTTTCTATGTATAATAATTATTCATCTCTCGAATATCAGTTGGGTGTATTTTCGCATCTTTTTAAATATGATACGATGAAGAGAGTATAAGTAGTATTAGTTAGGTGGAGAGTATGATGAAAAAAGTTGCTGTAATTCAGGATATTTCATCCTTTGGGAAGTGCTCGTTAACGGCTGCGATACCTGTGCTGTCAGTGATGGGTGTACAGGCGGTACCATTGCCAACTGCGATTTTAACGGCGCAAACAGGGTATCCGAGCTTTTATTGTAAGGATTTAACGTCAAAGATGGACTACTTTGTGAATGAGTGGGGCAAACTTGGTGCGACCTTTGATGGGATTCATACAGGCTTTGTGACAGGAAAAGAGCACATAGATAACATCTTTCAGTTTTTAAGCGTGTTTCACTCGAGTGAAACAACGCTGCTTGTCGATCCAGTGATGGGCGATTTGGGCGAGGTGTATAAAATGTATACAGGCGAGTTGCTTGATCATATGAAGGAGCTAGTGAAGCGTGCAGACATTATTACACCAAATATTACAGAGTGCTGCTTGCTTACAGGTTCGTCGTATGAGAAGTTACAAAGCTATCGAGACAATTTAGATTATTTTCAGGCGCTAGATGAAGCGGGACATCAACTACAGCAAGCAACTGGAGCGAACGTCATTATTACTGGTTTGAATCCGCCGCCAACAGATGCAGACAAGCGTTATGTAGGCAATATGTATGTCGATGCGGATCGTTCATTTTATAGTATCCGCGACTATAACGGCGAGAGCTATTCAGGCACAGGTGATTTGTTTGCATCAGTCATTATGGGTGGCATGATGCGCGGGCAGGATTTAGTAGAGTCGATGAAGCTTGCAGAGACGTTTTTAGCCGCTGCGATTGAAGCTACGTCGAAGGAGGAAGTTCCAAGGGAGGCAGGCGTGGATTTTGAACAATTTTTGCGTATGCTGCTTTAGTAATCTCAAACTCTTAATCACATGGGTATGCTTTGGGGTGCTTTAGTTGGACAGGAATTAAACAACCTTATTATTGATTTTTTCATATAAACTTATTTAAATGGATAGAAAATAAACAACTTTTAAAAGCCTCACTACATTCAATGAGAGCGTAAAATATCTTGTGTAAATGAATAAATAGAAAAAGGAAGACCTTTTCTTGTAGAATTAAGTCACCACAACACAATTCACAGAAAAGAGGTCTTCCCTATGAATAAGTTTACAACAGATATTGTCCAAGCTCTAGTAAAAAAAGAAGATATTAAGGAAGTTTTTCGCACGCACCTAGAATCGGCCGTAAACGCGCTCTTAGCGAGCGAATTGACATGTTTCTTAGATTACGAAAAGTATGACCGTATTGGCTTCAACTCTGGCAACTCTAGAAATGGCGCCTATTCACGGACGCTTCACACAGAATTTGGTGATCTTCAAATTGCCATTCCACGTGATCGCAACGGTGAATTTAGACAACAGACTGTGGCTCCATATAAGCGTTCAAATGATACGCTCGAATCGTTTGTCATTCATATGTTCCAAAAAGGTGTAACGATGACGGAAATCTCTGATTTAATTGAGAAAATGTATGGTCATCATTACACGCCACAAACGATTTCGAATATGACGAAAGTGATGTCTGAACAGGTAGAAGCTTTCCAAGCTCGAGCTCTCTCTGCACGTTATGCGTGCGTTTATTTGGACGCGACATATATCGCTCTAAAACGTGAAACAGTCGCAAAAGAAGCCGTCTATATTGCCGTTGGTATTCGTGAAGATGGTTCTAAAGAAGTCTTAGCTTACACAATCGCACCAAATGAATCAGCTAGAGTTTGGAAAGAACTTTTGGAAGATATCAGAGATCGTGGCACAGAAGAAATATTATTATTCATTTCAGATGGTTTAAAAGGTATTACTGATAGTATTTTCTCCGTCTTTCCCGAGTCAAAATATCAATCGTGTTGTGTGCATCTTGCACGTAATATTGCACATAAAGTACGTGTGACAGATCGAGCTGAAATTTGCGAGGATTTTAAGACTGTTTATCGTGCAGACAACCTCGAAATGGGGCAAAAAGCATTGCAAGAATTTGTGGAGAAATGGAAATCCATTTACCCGAAAGTAACGAAGCCATTGCTTGAAAATCCGTATATTTTCACGTTCTACAGCTTTCCAAAAGGTATCTGGCGCAGCATCTACTCCACAAACTTAATAGAATCCTTTAATAAACAAATCAAGAAATACAGCAAGCGAAAAGAGCAATTCCCAAACGAAGAATCGTTGGAACGCTTTCTTGTATCTCAGTTTGATCAGTACAATCAACGCTTCGCTACACGATGTCATTTAGGGTTCGACAAATCGCGTGCAGAGTTGGAATTAATGTTCAAATCAAAAGAATAAAAGAGCATCTACAAGAAAAGGTCACACTCATTTACACATAAATATTGACGGTCCCCATTCAATGTAGCGAGGCTCTTATATATTAAATAACTTTATTATCTCTTTACAAATTTACATCAAATTTTATCACAAAGTGATTTGATATTTAAAAATTCCCTCGTGAAGTGATTACCTACTAATATAGTGATTTCTTCGGCCGTTTTACCGTCAACTTTATGTGGATGAGTTGTACATAGTCTACATCGACTGATTTACTTTTTGTCTCTTCTTTTATGAAATCCACCTTTTCCATAAAATATGAGCTATTTGTTCACTTCTCCATAAATATGCTTATTTACACTTAAAAATGTCGTCCCTAGAATTATAAATTTATTCAATATATAATGTGATTAATTGTTGTAATATTAAAACGCTATAGTTAATTTCTGTTTTAATTTTCTATGTAAATTCTGAATTTATAAGTAGAGGAGAGGTCTTATGATAGAGTCAATTACAATTGATGAATTGCAAGAGGCGCAAAAACACACTAACTTTGTAATTTTAATACCTAAATTGCCCTCTACCTACTCTATTGACAATATATCTTTAAGAAAGGAATCGAGCAAAGTACGTTCTTCTATCCGTTTTGAAATAAAAAATAAAAAAGGAATTATAAGAATTAAACAGTTTTTTTATGATTGGGCTATACCTGTGATAACTGCTGATACTAATTTAATAAATCAAGGTAAATCTTTTAATATAGATGGAATCGTTGGGTTTATAGGGATAGATTATAAAGGAAATCAAGCAGCATGCTTTGCTAGATGGTTTACTAATATTGAATTATCTGTTTTAAAAGGGGTTTACGAGGAAGAAGAAATTTTGTTAATTTTAAAAATGTTAGAGCCAGTTGATGAATCCTTTATAGAGAGTTTGGGCAAGCAATCTTTTTCTACTAGCAGCTTTACTTCTCGTTTTAAAAAACCAAAATGGGATAAAGAGGATGAAGTTACACGAGTTTCATGGTTCGAAAATGATATTACATTTCTAAAAGAGTTGATGATAGAAATACCTATATCTCCCCCTCACAGGTATGATGATTATTTTTTAGACTCCATAGGATATCAAGTTCACCATACAGGTACAGAATTACACCTTTTATATAGGTCTCAATTAAATTATACGGACGGATTATGGCTTTGGATTGCACCCAAAAATTTATCCGACCCTTTACCTACACGTATTGGAAATAAAATTGGAAAAAGGCAGAGTTGGAATATAAAAAAAATAAGTTGTGATTTTTTAGGTGTTCCAAATAAAGATATTTTTTTATGTAGACAAAATAGTTCTTATAGAGGTTGGGCTATACATTGGGAAAGAGACAAATACATTTATCACTTGTATATAAGACCTTCTACTACCTTTAAACTTAGGCAGATTAAAGAATTTTTAACTTTATTACATTCCTAAATATTTTTAGTAATTCTAGACCTCAATCCAAATTTAGTACATAGAAGGGTAAAAGCTTCTTGTTGATCATGATTAACAAGAAGCTGGGGGTACCACCACAATCGCTGTCAAGTAAAAAAAATATTAGCTTGATGGGGATGGGGTAAATCCCAGAAAATAAATATTGAGATTTAATTGCATTTTAAAAGTATCAATAGACTTATTGGTTAGGCCATTAAGCTATAATAGGTAAATGAAAATTTAGTTTACTAGTATGCAAAAGTTAAGTTCAGTTATATGATTTAATTTTATCCACCATTAATGATTGTGATGATAAAAGCAAATGACAAAAACGCACAAAGAGGCATATAAAGAAATGTATCCATTTTTGAAAATTTCGTTTTTCTTATTTTCTTGAAAATCCCAAAGTATTTAAAATCGCCAAGTACTCTTAGACTAAAAACACAGGCACAAACCCAAGCACCTACTCGAACAATTAAGAATTTCCCAGGTAAAGATATATAATTAGCCTCAAAAAGAAGAATGATACTTGCTATGCCAAGCATTAAAGCTACGACCAATGTCCCGCTAACACTAGGTGAAAATGCGCGATTCCCCTCTACTTCAGGGATAACAGCATTCTTTCCCCATCTCCCACCAAATGCCCAGTAGACGTGAAGTAAGCTAATACAAAACAAGATACATACAGCTAAAATAGATATTACTGATACCATTGTTTCCCTCCTCATCGTTTCCAATTTCAATAATTGAATAGCTAAAACCCTGTTACTTAGTGTCTAATTCCTTCTAAATCAGTTGAATTATCCCATTATGCTAAGTACTTTAAAATTAAAAACTAAAAAGAGTACCACCTTTATGAATACAAATAAAAACAGCTTAGAGGAAGTATATTACATATTTGACCACCTAACAAAAGATTGTCATTTAATAAGGAGGGAATAATATTTCACATAATACAAAAAATTGTCCCTGTTATACCAGCTAATATATTCTCCTCTTTATCCCTAACCACTAAGCTAATATTTTTGATTTTTACATTTTATTATTATCTATAATCTTATCACTAATTTTATACATATATTCCACTTCAAGTGACAGTATAGAATATGTGAGCTAATCACAATCTATCTCAATAAACTGCATATTTTTTTCATTGTAATAATTCCAATAAATTCGTCAAAAGCAATTCTTATATTCATACAAAGTATATATTTCAAAAAAATAAATTTATTATTCAGTCATATTTTACCTTTGTCTCGAATATATGATTCATATGGTGGTTTTTGAATCATCCTTGCTATGGGGAAAGACTGTAGAAAATGAAGCACTAGGAGGAGTTAAGGTGAAAGCGACGATTGAGAAGCGTTTAGGTTTGAAAGAATTAGCGGACAAGGTAGTTTCTGCAGAAAAAGCTGCGGCACTGATTTCAGATGGTGATGTAGTAGGGATGAGTGGATTTACTCGCGCAGGGGATGCCAAAGTTGTGCCACTTGCACTTGTAGAACGTGCAAAAAAAGAAAAGTTCCAAATTGATGTGTATACGGGCGCTTCTCTTGGCCCTGAAGTAGACCGCTATTTGGCTGAAGCTGGTGTTATCCGCAAGCGTGGACCTTATCAAGGTGAACCTGCATTACGAAATCTCATTAATAAAGGTGAAGTTCTTTATGTAGACGGTCATTTATCTCATGTTGCTGAATTAGTCCGACAAAATATTTATGGACCTATTAAATTTGCCATTATTGAGGCGTGTGCTATTACGAAGGATGGTTATTTAATCCCTACAAATTCTGTTGGAAACTCACCTATCATCGCTGACTTTGCAGAAAATATTATTGTTGAATTAAACATTTCATGCTCCGAGTCTTTTATTGGTATTCACGATATTTATGTACCTAATAAGCAAGGAGAGCGTGGTCCAATCCCAGTAATAAGTGCTACTGATCGCATTGGAGAAATTGGTATAAAAATTGACCCTAAAAAAATCCAAGCCATTGTCATCTCAGAAAATACGGATGCTCCTTCTTTAATCGTACCTCCTGACGAGGAAACAGCTATTATGGCCAATAATTTACTCAATTTCTTACGAGATGAGATTAAAGCAGGCAGGTTAACGTCTAAGTTAGCACCGATACAATCTGGTGTAGGCTCAGTAGCAAATGCTGTTTTACAAGGCTTCCAAGATTCAGAATTTGAAGATTTAGAAATTTATTCTGAAGTTTTACAGGATGCTGTCTTTCATTTAATCGATGCAGGAAAAGTAACATTTGCATCGGCTACTTCTATTACATTATCTGAGGAATTAGGTAAAGTAGTATTTGAAAATATGGACAAGTACGTAGATAAACTATGCTTACGTCCGCAAGAAATTACTAATCAACCTGAAATAATCCGTCGCTTAGGTTTAATCTCTGTTAATGCGGCACTAGAGGCCGATATTTATGGCAATGTCAATTCAACACATGTCTCTGGTACACGTATGATGAACGGTATTGGTGGTTCTGGTGACTTTGCCAGAAATGCAAGATTAGGTATTTTCGTAACGAAATCTTATGCAAAAGGTGGCACCATCTCATCTATTGTTCCAATGGTCTCACACGTTGATCATACTGAACACGATGTGGACGTACTGATCACCGAGCAAGGTGTTGCTGACTTACGTGGATTAGCACCGAAAGAACGCGTACCGTTAATTATCGAAAACTGTGTACATCCAGATTACAAAGAACAACTATGGGCGTATTATAATGATGCCGTAGAAAAAACAGGTAATAGCCAAACACCTCATAATCTTGAAAAAGCATTTTCTTGGTACGTCAATTACGCTAAGAACGGGACAATGATTGAGTAATCGTTCCACTCCGAATGCTATAATTTCCAATATAAATACCTTACTTTCAATTATAAAAATTCATGTGATATAGAAAAGTAGAAGGTATAATTTTAATGGCTTGGAGAAGCTTAGCGCTCGCCCGCAGAAAGCGAGCGCTAAGCTTCGAAAACCCTGATCTATCTTGTATACAAATAAAAAGACTGTAGAAAACTCTTTTTTTCGAGTTTGTCTACAGTCTGAGGCACCTTTCCTGGCACCTTTCCTGTAACAAGGAAGGTGCTCTTAAGTTTAGAATTATTTCACTTGTAAAGTTCCCAACCAATTATTAAGACTATCAATAACAATGCAGTAATAGTTGAAAGTATATAACTGACTTTTTGCATTTTTGTAGATGTTGTTTTACCCCACAGTTTCAAAATCATTATTATACAAACACCTATAACGGCTATATATATATAATTTATCCAAAAGTGAATCTTTAATGAAGCATAAGATGCATAGTTCAACGCTCTGTAAGCAAGAAGTGCAAAGTTAATTATTGCAGCTACACCAGCTAGGTTTAAAGTAATATTGAATTTCCTCATTTGCGTATGTTGGACAGTCTTTTTTCTATTTCTGATACTATTAATAATAAAAATGATTATAGAAACAACTATATACATTACACAAAATATTACAGCGATAGAACTAAAGACCGTAAACCATTTCATACTGTTGGCTAACGGTAGAAAATCACTCGTCATCATAGATATCTTTTCCACTTGATCGCTGTTCATTGTGAAGTGAAGAAATATATTATTTTCATTAGTAGATCTAAATACATATGGCTCTACCTGTTTAAATGTCATACCCAATCCTGTTAATGTGTTACTATCAACTGCTTTTAGCTTTCCCGTCATAAGAGTACCCATAAGTTTGGAAAAGCCCGAATAAGGACGTCTAGCCATACTATACGTTCCTTTAAGTTCATGAGCATCGGGAAACGTCACTTTACTATCTTCTGCATGATAATCACCATACACTAATACTGGTAAGCCATAGCACAAACCAGATTCACTAGATTGATTTGTCATAACAATAACGCCTATATTATCTTTTTTAGAAAAGGTCATATTGCTAGAAAAGCTATCTGTATTCCCCCCATGTTCCAACACATCTACAGCATACATTCCTTGCCAAAAACCGTGCGAATTTCTTGGTAAGCCATTATCATAAAATTTACTACTAGTAAGCATTTCATCTAATGTTTGATTACTTTGGAATAACGGGCTTTTATCACCTGTCACTGGCATCAATGCACTAATAAATTTTGCTGCATCTTCAGCTGTACCAATGGCACTTCCAGCAGGATACAGACCAATATAGATACGTTCATTTTTTGAACGATTGAATTTCCCCTTGTTATTTCCTTCGTAACCGTGAACGTGCTTCCTTTTTTTTGCAACTCCTTTGTTATCCACTTGTAACGGATGAATTGCCGTATCCTTCATATTGAGAACAGAAAATATATTGTCATTTACGTATTTATAAAACGGTTTATTTGAAATCCTTTCCACTATATAACCAGCTAATGCAACTCCGTAGTTGGAATATGCGACAACTTCACCTGGTTTTTTTACCTGTACTGGTTGGAACTTTTGCAATGTTTCACCTAAAGGTTTAATAGATGCAGGTGAAGTGGATAATAAATCAGCGTAACTCTCTTCCCATCCTGCATCATGATGCATGAGATTTAACATTGTGATAGGCTTTTTGTATTGTAGTTTTGTTAAAAACCCTTCTGGTAAATATTCTCGAATATCCTCTTCTAAACTCAGTTTTCCTTGCTCAACTAGTTGCATTACACTAGTCCACACAAGGAGTTTAGTAGCTGATCCCCATTCAAAAACCGTATTTTTTGTAACTGATTTCTTTTCCTCTAAATCAGCATAACCATAGGAATTATTAACAATTATTTTACCGTCCTTTACTATAATGACAGACGCTCCAGTCGTTGTCTTACCGATATATTTTGCAGAATACTCATCTAACCGTTGTTTTAAATAAGCAGTGATCATACTTGGTGGTGTAGCTTCCTTATTCTCTGATGCTAAAATAGTTATTGGAAAAATACAAAAAGCCATAATGAGCATTAAAGCAATTTTCCTAATGATACTCCCCCCGTAAATACATTTTTTCTACCAAGTTCAATATATGAATTTAGACCTTACAATAGTCATTAATAATTCTTTTATTTTTACAATAAGCAACCTTTTTACCATCCACAGCCACAAGAATTCACTTCTTCCCTTTCGAAGTTTTTGGGCATAAAAAAAGACCCTTCAAAATATCGAATAATCGATTTTTGAAAGGTCCCTTTCTATTTAATGAAACTTTCCAGTTACTCTAAATCCAATTTCTGCAACTAAAGTAGCTAAAAGGAATGTTCCTGTATATACAACTAAAGAAATAACAACGATTCTCCAACCAAGCTTTTTAAATTCTTTCAAATCCTTACCGAAGGATAGACCTGCATAAGCTAGAATTGGTGTTGCTAATGCCATGAAATTAATCTGACTTGTTGCTTTAACAATTGGTTCATTTCCAGGGAAAATTGGCGAAGTAATTAATAATGCGATAAATGAAACCCAAATAACTACTGGTAATTTTACTGGTAATAATTTTTCAATTGCAAAACCACATACTGTAATTGCAACAATAATAAGCATTCCCGGTAAAGCATCTATAGGTGATACATCGTAACCAACCCAGTTTCCTATAATTGCAATAGCACCGATAAGTATAAATGTATATATTTTATCTAACATGAACGTTCATTTCCCCCACTTCTAAAAAACTTAAGCTTTGTTTTCGGAATTTTTAGAGCTTCTATCCAAAATCGGTTCCAATTTTCTATATAAATAATTTGTAACAGGTAGTGAAAAGAAGATACATACATAAGTTCCGACAATTGTAGTAATTAAGTTCGCAGCACCAGCAAATAATGCTATATCATTAGCTGATTCTGGGAATATAATAGCGAGCGCACCAGTCATTGCGGCCATCATACTTCCTGAACCTACGCCTGCACCCATTGCCAATGAAATCGGGTGGAACCATCCAGAATTAGCTAGAACACTAGCTAATATAGTTAAATAAATTGCACCAAATAATGTTCCGCATACATAAACACCTAATGCTCCACGGCCTTCTGGAGAATCAGCACCGTATTTTTCAGCTATAATTGCAAGATTTGGTTCACGGTCAATTGAGAAAGTAGCCCCCACTGCTTCACGTTTCATCCCGATCAATAATGCTATTGGTAAACCAAAAACAATTGTTCCAAAGAAATGTCCCACTTCTTGTAGTGTTAATGACAATCCCGCATCCATTAGTTGAGGCAATGATGGGCCCATTAAAGTTCCAAGTTTAGCCACAAATAACATAAATGAA
This sequence comes from Viridibacillus sp. d25.2, assembly GCF_055456015.2. Classification (NCBI taxonomy): domain Bacteria; kingdom Bacillati; phylum Bacillota; class Bacilli; order Caryophanales; family Caryophanaceae; genus Viridibacillus; species Viridibacillus sp. d25.2. The sequence goes on from NZ_CM196652.1 coordinate 3,064,516, forward strand.
ATACCTAAAATGTTTGCTGCTATATTCATATCTTTTTCACTTAACAACTTTAATTTAGGTAAACTAATCACCGCACCAATTATTAATGCATAAAGCATAGGGAAAAGTGCAACTACTCCAATACCAAGGTCAAAGTTCTTTATCCCAATAAATTCGGCTACAACTACAAGTGCTAATACGATTAACTGTATTTTCCAACTTAATAATTTTTTCAAGTTATCCACCTCTTTTTCTCAATTATCACCTATGAATCTCCACTACTGAAGATATCGATGCTAATGCTACAAGTATTTGGCACACGGTTGTTGCATCTAGATTTCTATTCCCTATTATTTAGCAGGTTCATATAATTGATAGACAGTAGACCAAATAAACGATAGTATTCCTCAAGATATAGCCGTTTTGTATATTCCAGATTTCTTTATGTATATGATCTCAACTAATTAAAACTTTATCATGTTGGTCGTTCAAAATATTTCTTTCGAACATTTTCAATACACTGTAAGCTGCACCTATTACAAACACTTCTGGGAATTTTCCAGATTCGACTCATTCTCTATCCAAACTTCTACTAATCAATCTTTCTCCACATTATGACAAATTCTGCAATTTGCCGACACTATTTTCACCTATGTAAAAAATATCTTCGTCTAGCACTTCTCGAACGGTATTTCTCTTATTTTGAATAGTACTACCTACAATAATAGGGAGCATACCGTTATCAGTATCAGTAGAATCGTCAATAATCAAGAACCATAAAAAGACCAAATTCATCAACCATTTTTGCCAAATCGATTGGAGTTTCTGCATCTGCTGTACTCATATCAATAATAATAGAACCTTTATAAAATTTTATAATTACCATCTTCCTCTATGTATGATTGATGTACAATATCAGTCGTAGATAATGAACATACCACAATATTCACTATTTCGGCAATGTTTTTTAAAGTTTCGGAAAAATAGAACTTATTATTTTAATATATGGAATCTTATGTAGGTTCGGGATAAAGACAAAAGCCTCCCTTCATCAAAAAAAAGGAGGCCTGCATTTCACTATTCAACTGTTGTTTTATTACGATTTATAAATAAGGACACTAGCCCATAAATTGTTCCTATTAAAGAAAGACCAGAGATCACTAGATAGTAATGTTGCCCTGTTAGTGAGTTATAAAGGAAACCACCTGCATATGAAGCGACGATACTTGATATACCGAAGAATAATAATGCTAACACCGTTTGCCCTGTCGCTCTCCATTCTACTGGTACTATGCGGTATAAATATTGAATCGCAGCAGTATAGAAGATTGGGAAAGTAATCATTTGAAGTAATTGAACGAGTGCTAGTATTTGCGGATCTGTAATCCAAGCTGATACGAAAAATCGTACAAAGAAGAAAAACGCTGCAATCGTAATTATCAGCATTTCTTTTCCACTTCGCAGCCACCAAAAGCTAAGGGCAAAAATGAAAATTTCGCTTGCAGCAGAAATGAAAAATGCTTGCCCCACAAGTTTTGTACTTCCACCTAATGACAGAATATGAACACCCAAAAATGTTTCATTCATACGTGCAGGTACTGAGCAGATAAAGACTAATAATAAAAACGATAATGTTTGTTTATTACTTAAAAAACTCTTCAAACCTGCAATTGTTACTGGTTTTGAAGATGTTGGAGCATCGGGCATTTTCCATATTATAATGAACCCAATGATTCCTAATAATACAAAAAGTAAACCGACACTATTGTTTCCAAAGTATGACATAATATAGCCGGTAACAAGTGCTAATACCGCATAACCTAATGCTCCGTATGTACGAATCGAACCGTAACTTATTTTAGATGCTTCTGCTACTGTAAAATTCAAGCTTTCCATTAACGGGTCGATTGGCATTAAGAAGAAGTAGACAATCATCGCAAAAATAACTAACAACACGAACCCATTAACGCTAAACAAAAAATAACCAAATAAACTAGCTAAAAATAATAGAAGTAATAATATTTTTCGAATTGTCTTTGTCTTATCACTAATGAAACCCCATAATGGTTGCGTAAAAATCGTTACAAATCCACCAGTACCTATGACAAGCCCTATCTCACTTGGGGATAAACCCCTCTCACCTAGATAAACTGGTAAAAATGGAACAAATAGCGCAAGCATTCCAAAAAACAAAAAATTAAACACTTTTAGTCTATGATGTAATTGCATATTTAACATCCTTTCAAATCTAAATCCTTGTTTTTCTAGGTATATGAGGATTAAAGATAGGACCCTTTTACCGAGAAATGCAATCATATCATATTTATCAGGACTAAGTGATACCTATTTAAACATTTTTATACAAAAATAGAAAAACCCTAATAAACAAATTAGGAGTTAAGACTGTATACAGGATAGATCAGGTTTTCCGAAGCTTACCGCTCGCTTTCCGCGGGCGAGCGTCGAGCCGCTTCGTCGCTACGCTTCTGCAGGGTCTCGTCTGTCTCGCTTTTCCCGCAGGAGTCGAGCGGACGCTTCTCCAAACCAATAAAGTGCTATCTTCTACTTCTATTGACTCATTCAATTTAATAATTGAAATTGAGCTTATTGCAATGCCTGTTTGACCGATTCAATAGCATGGATTTTAGTAGTATCAAACAAAGGAATTTCAGTATCCTGTTGTTTTATGAGTAGACCAATTTCTGTACAACCAAGAATAATTCCTTCAGCTCCTTCTGCTACAAGTCTATTGATGATATCTAAATACTTCTCCTTTGATGATTCTTTCAAAATGCCTAAGCACAACTCATCATAAATAATTTGATGGACCATAGCCCGTTCTGCCTCTTCTGGCACAATGACCTGAATATTGCATTTCTCGACACGGGATTTATAAAAATCTTGTTCCATCGTAAAATTGGTACCAAGTAAACCAATTTTCTGAATACCGTGAGCTTTTATTTGATTTGCCGTTGTATCTGCAATATGTAAAATTGGTATTTGAATATTTTCTTCTATTAAATCAACGACTTTATGCATTGTATTCGTACAGATGACAATAAAGTCAGCTCCTGCTTTCTCTAAAGAAATTGCAGCATTTGCTAGAACATGCCCTGCACTTTCCCAATCTCCTATTACCTGATACTTCTCTATCTCCTCAAAATCCACACTAAATAAAATACATTTAGCTGAATGCAAACCACCTAATTGATGCTTTACTTCCTCATTGATGAACTTATAATATTCTGCTGACGATTCCCAGCTCATTCCACCTATTAATCCAATTGTTTTCATATATTACCGCTCCTTCTTCAAGTTATAATTAATCAAGAAAAAAAATATGAAGTAGATTGCTCTGCTAAGCATCTACTTTAATTTTTATTAAGATTACGATAGATCTTCATCTGCATACTTGACCAGTCTTTCATCAAATCTGCTTCCTTCATGACTTTCCAAGCATTGAATATGGTTTGTCCTTGTTTATTGAAAAATAGGCTATTGCCAACATAGTACGATGCATGTTGGATTACTTCATCGTTATCGACCCATGCGACTACATCACCTGCAATCAGCGTTTCATCCTGCTCATACACCGCATAGCCGAGCTGCTGCAATCCATTTAAAAAGGCTTGCTGGTGGACCCATTCTTGCAATAACCATTCACTTTCTTTATCACTTACTGCATATAATGCAGCCGCTAAACAATTGGCACCTGCAGTTGTAACATATGTATTAGCATGCGGCATTAAATGCGGCGGTAGTTCTTCTGGCACTTCTTCGCATGCGCCATCCTCCCACCACTCAGCAACCATTTTTTTAATGATCATTTTCTTATTGCTTTGAGACATGCCTTCCCACATACTACGTTGTAAAACAACTAAGTCATCTATTATGTAATCCTCAGGCACTTCCGTTAAATCTGCAATAAAGGTTTTTGGCAGCACCAAACCTCGTTCTATTTTAACTTGACACTGTAACAAGAACGTCCTAATTTCTTCAGCCACCCCAACAATCCAGTCTGGCTGTGCCACAATTACGTGAGATGCATTTTTTATATTCCAATATTCATAACTATTCATTAATTCAATTTGTGTATATGACGTATGATTGAAAAATTCTGTTGATGGCATTATAAGTACATTTCGCAAATGTCCTTGGAGTTTCTCAATATTACCTTCTGCTAAAAAGAACAAGTCTTTTCTAGGTACATAATCTTCAACCCACTGCCGTAAAATTTCATTTGAAGGTACAATAATCAATTTCCCCTCTCCTTTTTTAACCGTTTAATCAAGTGTTGCAATTCAATATATTTCCAATTACCTGTTCTTCAAAGTTGCCGCTCCAACTAGAGGAGTATGATATATTTGAAAAGCGCCCTGTAAACAGGGCGCTTCACTTTTTCTTAATGACTAATATTAGCAGTTGGGTATAATGTTGTTCCCCCAATTGAAACTTTTATTTCTTTTGTTAATGGGACATTTTGTTCATCGATAATTGTTCTCCACCATTCCCATGCAAGACCTGTACATTCTCTCGCTACGACTTTTACATTTTTTGAATTCGGTGGAAGTGGTATAACTGTAGAGAAATGAGCAGTTTTGTTTCTGCCGCTTCCTTCCCAAGTTTTATGGGTTAGCACTTCTTTTCCATTTTGATCATATGAGAATTCATCCCAAGATACATCAAATTGAGCAACATATGCACCAGAATGATCAAGAGTCATTTTTGCACTGGAATATTCTGTAGTTTTAGTCTCAATATAATCTGTATTGTTATGAACAGCTGCAGTTGAGTTATCTTTTAAGAATGTGCTTGTATATGAAATTGGGTATGCTGGATTTTTAAGACTTAATTCTGCATTATCTTTAATGATATTTCGTATTTCATCAAAATCTTTTGTAACAACCTTGTTATGCTCTTTTGAATCTCCGCCCAATACTACAGCAGTAAAAGTACTGTCTTCAAAAATATCTTTGTACTGTCCACTCGTTTCGACGCTGTTATTCTTAATTAAGGCTTTAAAGGCAGCTTGTACATCTTTGCTCTTAGATGTTGTTTCTAATTTCACATAAATTGTTCTACCATAAGCTACATTTGACACCATAACAGGCGGAGCCGTATTACTTACCCCTTTACGAGTTAACTCATCAAAAGTAACACTATTATCAAAAAGATCTGATGGATTGTTAGGTAATTCTGCACTTACGGTATAAAATATTTGCTTATATGCTGCAACCATCACTTTTTTCTCTCCACTTGCAACAGCATTAAAGTCAATGCCCAGGGAATTGTCAAGAACTTTAGCGTTAACATTAAGAACACTTGCTATTTGAGATTTACTATAAACCATAGATTCTGTATACTGCATTCTTGCAGGTAACGTATGTGTTGTTGAATACTTTTCATTCCAAGTAGATACTAAATCATCTACTGCCCCGGAAACATTACCATATATCGGATTTTGGACAGTTATTGTATTTTCTTTTCTCATCCCAGGTAAGTCTATACTAATATTCAAAGGTTTTCTCTTAGCCACTAATAAACTAGGTTGATTATCTGCAAAAGCTTTATTTGCAAGTTGTACTGCTCCTGGATAAGTACGATTAGCGACAGAATCAATAATCGAAATATCGATTGGTGAAGTTGTAAGTGATTTTTTCTCACGTTCAACCACTACAAATTTACCATTTGAATTTAAACTTTCTTTCGGAACAAAACTTTCTACTTTATCACCATTTACTGCTAAAACCTCTTGATTATCATACTTTAGATTTGCTATGCCAGTATCAATGCCACTAGGATTTTTTGTTGCATCAACTGAATTACCTGTTTGTGTTTCCGCGGAGGTAATAAATGAATAATTAATAGTGCATAAACTAACTACTAAACATGCTAGTAATTTTATTCCTTTAGCATTTTTTATAATTCCCAAAAAAACCAACTCCTTCCTTTAAAAATTATATCATAATATTTCGATTTTTGTATATTGATATATTTTTTTGCGTACTCAAATGAAGCCACTTTCATACACCGGGTCCTTTTTTCTTCTAAACATTTTTAATGCCTATACCATCATTTTTGGGGCTTCATCCCACGCCCATCAAGTTAAGATTTTGTTGCATACCCAGAACGAAATTTTTAGGCCTTTTGGAACAAAGAAGTATTTTTTATAGTTGGTGACTTGATTTCTTAGGTTGATAGCGATGGGGCGGTACCCTACACCACATACATTGTTTACCCTCTGTCTTTACGATTTACCGCGATACTAATAAAACTTTAACTTCATCTATTAGCAAGATTATTATGCAATTAAATATATTTCCAAGTATCTATTCTTCAAAGTTGCTTATTAAAGTTAGTTAGTGATAAATGTTCATTTACCTTTATTTCTCCAATTTTGGAAAATCCGTTTTTTTCATAGAAATTTACAGCTGGGAAATTTTTAGAACCCGTTGACACGATTATTGTTTTGATACCTTCTATATTGCTTTCGATGAAATCCAATAACATCTTGGCAATGCCTTTTCTAAAATATTTTGGGTGTACTATTAATCGATGAATATCCATTACATCATTATCTATTTTAATAGATATAGCACCACATAGCTCTCCACTGATGTAATAACCGAAGAAAGCTTCTCCACATTGCTGTAACTTTTCAACAGTATCTTTTAATGGTGGTATATCATAGTAGTCAATAATATCTGCCTCTACCTTGTACGAAGGGATTTGAATGTTCAAAACTTCAAACGCAATTTTCAGATTAGTAATATCAATCTTTTTTATCATTACATTACCTCGTTTCCTCGTTTTATATTTCCTACCTTTAAAAAACCATAAAAACATTACATACAATACCATTTATGAGTACTTTAATAAAAACGACATACTATTCTCATTGAGAAATAGTTAGCCCATCAAAATCCAATGTGGATGCTATGCCGTTTAGATAATAAGTCATATGTTGGTCTGCTTCTTCAAATGACATCCATTTAATCTGCTGAATCTCATCTGGAATATTAATCGCTACCTTTCCACTATATGATTTAACTTTAAAAGTAAATAATAGTGCATGATGATTTCGGTCTTTGAAAAACTTTTCTCGTACATCGATGAGTGCGCCCATTTCAACCTTTAAATTCGTTTCTTCATTTACTTCACGTATAAGTGCCTGTTCAAGTGTTTCGTTCTGTTCCACTGCACCACCTGGGAGAGTCCACTTCATATTTTCATTTTGTACCATTAATATTTCATTCGCACCGTCTTTACAAATTGCTGCATATACAACGTCTACTCTTTTCATTTAAGATTCCTCCTAGTCACCTTCTATTACACTACTCAATTTCGTTTTCTTATAAATACGTCGATAATCTAGTTTGCCTTGAGCATCCATATGGATATTTGTAAACGGACTATCGTCAGAGACGTATAGCCAATGCTTACGATGAGTCAAAAACTTCAGCACATTTTCCCTTTTTAGTATCGCTTCTATTTGTGAATATAAATCTAGTTGAGATGCTTCATTTGATTGAGCCTTAATGTCTTTCATTATTTTTTGAACTTGTATCTGTGCTTTTACATTTAAAAACGCCAAAAAGCAAAACTGGCTTGATTGCATTAAAGTCATAAGAGAGATTAACTTATCCTTATTTAAGGCAACACCGCCAACGAAACAATCATACTTCTCTGCTACCTCTTCAGCTTTTATAAATATATCGGCCAATTCAAGTGAACATGGAATACCAAGCATATTTAATTGCTGCTCCAAAATCTTAGCTTCACGTAAATGATTTGCATTAGAGCGAATTTGTTGCACTCCAATTCTAATTACTGGCCAATCTATTTCTAATTTATTAACTCGTCTATTCGTTATTTCATTGATCTTGTTCTCTTGTAAGAAGCTATAAGCAACGGTTTCTCCTATTTCATAAAGGCAAAACGATTCTGGCTGAATTTGTTCATAGAGCCATTCTCTTAACTCACTATTTGACAAAACGCTATTTTTTGTAGCATTTAGTAAAATAAAATCTGCCCCAAGCTCAGACTGTTCAATTTTATAGCTACTTTTCAAAGAATCAGATGGTTCTCTAGATATGCCAAATGACACTTCATTTGGTGTATGAATAATTTCTACTTGATCTAGCCAAGGTCTAAGTCCAAAATATTTCTGGAAAACTGAAAGCTTCATATAGTCTTCGGTATGAGCAAGCAATTGGAAAGGACCACATCCAACCGGTGTTCCACTTTCTCCTTCTTCTATCCACTTATGTGATACTATCGCCAACTTCATACTACATAAATATCGTGGAAATAAGTAATTACTTTCTTCTAGTTTTACATATACAGTTTAACTCGTTCGGATAATTGCTTAGCAGCACGGTTAAATGTAGTGATAATATCCTTACTTGTAAGAATTGAATCATCGTGAAAATGAATTCCTTTACGCAAAAAAATGTGCCAATTTTGTCCATCATTTGTTTCATACCCAATTGCAATATTAGGTACCACTTTTTGAGTGTCTGGATTAAAGATGAACAAAGGTTCAAATAATTGCTCGCAAAAGTGAACATCATGCCGGGATAATGTGTGAAGTGGATCCAAAATGAGTTGAGTATCAGGGTAAGGGTATCTAAATACATCTAAGCTTTTTTCTTTATTTTCAACATGAACCATGCCGAAATGTTTCTGAATCCATATCATGACTTCTTCATCACCTAGAAGTTTATACTCCTTTAATAATGCATACGCTTTCGAATAATTCCCCATTTCCCAATAGTCATCAAACTTCCTTTTTATCACTTGCTTACTATCTAACTTCACAAAAACCAGAGGTAATTTCCCTCTTCCTTTAAAGGATTGCCATTCAATCAAATCTGCTTGTACTAGGTTTTTTATTACAGTTTTCACATAGCGGGGTGAACAATTAAACAGTTCAGCAATCTCTGCTACGCTTGTTTTCTGCCATTCATTCGTAGGGTAATACTCTGCTAATTTCAACATATAATCAATCATCAATCATCAATTCACCTCTTAAAAGAGGAACAAATCTACAGAAATTAAACACTTTTTGTTCCCCTTTTTACATTTTATACTTATTTTACATAATAAGTAAGGGTGATGATAATATGAACCAACTACATTTATTGAAGAATAAGAATTTTTCATTATTGTATTTTAGTACAATCATTTCTACACTAGGAGGTCAAATCTATACCTTTATACTGCCATTATTCATTTATGATTTGTCAAAATCGGCTCTTGCAATGAGTACAATGCGAATGGTCGATTTCTTACCGAACGTTCTTCTGGGTATGCTTGCAGGGGCTTTAGTTGATAGGGTTAATCGAAGATGGATGTTACAATACGCCAGTTTATTACAAGCGATTTTGTCTTCTATTCTAGTGATCATAATTATTTTAGATATAGTGCAATTATGGCATTTATATTTATTAGGGTTTTTATTGTCAACTGTAGGTTATACATTTGGTAATGCTAAACATTCTATAATCCCTCAGCTATTCGATAAAAAATGGATGACTGAAATCGAAGCCAACTTTTCTTTAATCGGTACAATAGTCTCCATTATTGGTCCCTCTATTGCAGGCTTTTTACTTGTTTGGTTTGCTTATGAATGGCTATTTTCAATTTATACAATTTGCTTAGTCATTATTTGGATTTCATATTTCTTTATTGATTCCGTTTCAACCCCAAAGCGCAATAAGTCACAGTCACTAATTGAGGATATGAAAGAAGGTGTAGTGGAATTATTCGGTAATAAACAATTATTGTCACCTACACTGACTATTTTATTTATCAACTTTGCGACAAGTTTAGTCATTGGTGTTCTTGTGTTTTATGTAGTTGATGAGCTTGGTGCTACTACAAGTGAAGTTGGCTGGATGTATTCTATTTCTGCAATAGGAGGAATTATTGGGGCTAAAGCGATACAGACTTTACGGAACAAGTGGCGACGAGGTCAAATCTTCGTTACCATGTTAGCTGTTGATGCGGTTGCGCTATTATTATTTTTCTTCGCAAATTCTTGGTGGCAATTAGGAATATTATTAGCTTTCCGAACGTTTACTTCCGTTATCATAAACATTATTTACCTAGCAATCAGACAAGAATCAACACCAAATCATTTATTGGGGCGGGTCGCTGGTACATCTTCAATGTTTATGAAACTTGTACTACCTTTAGGCTTGTTTATAGCTGGACTGTGGGCTGAATGGCTTCCCATTCCCTACTTATTTATTTTATCTAGCATTATCATATGTATACTTGTAATTACATTGTTACGTGGGGATTTTAAAAATACTAAGTGATAAATCAGGAGGAATAATGAATGAGCCAAATAATTTTTTCAAAATCGAGTCAAATCTACATTTAGCCCAATCAATGGATTTATGATGCTTATGTATACTGCAAGGATGAACGGTGTAATACAGCTGCAAAAGCGGCAATTATCCTTTTAAAGAACGGCTTTTAAATGAAAGAATTAAGTGGTGGATTGCAGCTTAGAAAACCATGAATTCCCCTATATATCCTATAAGGCCTTCAAATTCTCCTATTGAAGAATGTAATTGTTAAAGATTTCTTTCTTAAAGTGCTATTTTTTGTAAAAGTAAATGAATTTATTTAACACCACCCATATTTTTGGGTGGTGCTCTTATTTATTAATTATTCCAATAAATCATGCTCCATTTTTTGGGACATTGTAATGAGCTTGTTCATTGTTTTCCAGTTTCGGACTGTTGCTGGAACATTCAGTTTTTGCAGATTGTTCGCCAGCTTGGAATTCCGAATGCTATTACTGAATAAAAAATAAATTTCACGACCTTCAATTAGAAAGTCTTCTTCTTCAGTTCTAAAAGAACTCAGCCGTTCTATCCCTTCTGTTGAAGGATTTTCTAGCAATAAAGCAACGTATTGGCTTTCTCCCTTTGAAGATGCTTCTGCATTTGAAATTGCTTCTTTCGAAAAACGACTCTTTTTAGTAATCTGTTCTAACTCTGTGGACGTTCTTAAAACAACATTGATTGCATACCCAAAAACCGCCTCAATCTTATGCTCAATATGCTTTCGTATAAATTGTTCTTTCTCACCTGACTCGAATAGGACATTTCCACTTTGTATATACGTTTGCACACGTGTGAATCCCATTGCCTCAAACATCTGCTTCAGTTCCGCCATTTTAATCTTATTATGACCACCTACGTTAATACCTCGTAAAAATGCGATATAAATTGCCATCTTATCCCCCCACCTTACTTTAAACCATTCTTTGCTATTCTATATAGTCGCTAAGTTGCCTTGAAATATATAATCTCAGGATCCCCATCATCTAAATTTTCAACAAAGCCACTTTGTACATATCCCATAGATGTAAATACCTTCTGCATATTGGTATTCGATTGGTTTGTGGAGGAAAATATTTTTTTTGTTGGTGAAATGCTTTCAAAATAGGTAATTAAAGCTGTTGCATAACCCTTTCTTCTTGCTGCCTTTGAAACAATGATTAACGATATAAAACTACATTCAAAAAAGTTGGTATCAAATAGTAGGAAGCCCTGAACGATCTCTTCCTCTTTCAGTATTAAGCAACATTCTTCTGCTACCGCCTTTTCGATATACTTTCTTCTACTCGTATCTCCTATAATTTCGCAGTCAAGTTTTATTATTTCCTCTACATTTTCTAAATTTGCAGTTACAACAGAGTTCAAATAATCACTCCTTAATGAAAAGATACATGACTTCAATTTTGCTTCTTATTTAATTTTTTCAATAAATCATCAATTTGTTGAAAGTGATGTAAATCATGTTCTATAAGTCCTTTAAAATATTCAGTAACAGTCAACATGCTTGCACCTATATTTAATACTTTGCTAAATTCACTAACTGGCATCTTTGATATTTCATTTTCTTGTCTCTGTAAATTTTTGAATGCCTAACTCTTTAGACATATTTCGACTCTCTAACGCTGCATTACGATTCATTTCTCGAACATTCGGTTTTTCTAATTCTTTAAATTGACTTTTCAAGTAAGGTAATCTTTTTTCCAATACAAAATTGTCCAATGGCACTAAATGCCCTACAATTTCACAGATAGACCATTTTCTCTCTGCAATAGGTGTAATCCAAGACTCATCAGATATTCCATTTAATCTTTCTATATACTGGATAGATTCTTCATAGTGTTTCAAAATCGATGTTTTTGATTGCATTACACTCATCTCCAGAGAAAATTATTTATCTCTAAGTAATTTCTTAAATCCGCTATAAAGAACGCTCAAGCTGCAACGCATCATCCAAAATAATCGTTGCTAATTCATGATCTTCTATGATAAATGGAACTTCAGTTGGTTCTACCCAAATACGTGCAGTTCCTTCGTTTTCACGTAAAAATGGATAACATGCCTTCACATCCATTCTGTAAAAAGATTGATATCCTATCATGGGATATTTACCCCCTGGTATAAATGATGTGTTCTCTTCATGATCGACTTTAATTGCACCTAAATACGTAATTTCACCTTTAACATAAGCTTCTTCATACACTTCACGATGCATCGCTTCTTCAGCAGATTCACCACTTTCAACATGACCGCCTGGATAGTTAAATCCTCTATCTTTAATCTTAGAAAGAAGCACTTTATCATCTTGAATACAAATTGCATGAACACTTGTTACAACACCCAATTCATCGAATTGAAAATTTGGTATCCATGTAAGTTTTACTCTATGACCATTCCAATTAACTATAATAGTCTTCATAATTGCCTCCTAAGTTAGTGAAATTTAATTAAATAACTCATTATGTTAGCCTAGAAATTCAGTTGGTAATTGTTTCTCTACAACTTTATTTTCAAGAAACACTTGAAACGCCTTCGCTTTCGGTCTTGAGCTAACAATCTTAGCAATTTCGTCATCAATGTAATGTATCGCCACACCGTCATCAGCTGCTATACCTGCTTTGATGTGATGTGATTCAATCAACTGATGATAAGATGGTCTTCTATCTTTTTCTCCATCATAATGTGGGCAATGACTTCCTTTTAAAAAGCCTAAACATTGAATTGGTTCGAGGATGTCTCCATATGAATCTGTTACGCCTTCTTCAAACCAACAAAGAGCACCTGCACTAATCCCAGCAAGAATAACTCCTTTTTCCCATGCTCTTCTTAAAATTTCATCTAAACCCCATTCTTTCCATAAAACCAATAAATTTTTTGTATTACCTCCACCTACATAAATAATGTCTTTTTCTAATATATAGCTTTCTAAATCTCTAGTTGGAGGATTAAACAAAGATAAATGACTTGGCCTGCAATTTTGAGACTTAAAGAAATCATAAAATCTTGTAATGTAAGACTCTGCATCACCACTCGCTGTAGGTATAAAGCAGATTTTAGGGTTATTCTCTTTCGATTGACTAAGAATATATGAATCTAACAATGGATTTTCGGGCTCCATTGAAAATCCACCGCCACCAAGTGCAATAATTTGTTTCATTGTTTTCATCCTCCATCCAGATATTTTAGTAACTTCTAGGGGTCGCAAATTTCATCCGACACATTGAGAAACTTAACGTCGAATGTTGTATCTCATCATGAATTCGCCACAGACTATCTACCGTTTTTAGTTCTACATTTCGATTGGAAAGTGCTTCAAACAAATCGGTTATTTCAACACAGTCAATAGGAACTTGTTTCTTATCGCTAACATAATATCCTGCATTTTCATCAAGTAAGTTAAATTCCTTTGAATCAAATTCATATAAATATAGCTTTGTATCTTGCATCCTTTGTAGCCATTTGTTTTCAACTACTACCACATGATGACCTGTGCTAGATGAAAAATATCGAGTTTTATCTTCTTTTGTTGTCTCTGCACTTATATAAAAACAAACGCGAGGACAATTTCTTGGCGTCAAGAAATTCGGTAAGCATTTTTCATTGATTGCCCAAACAATTCCTTTTGTCTGATCTAAATCTTGACGGGAAGGTAATCTAGGCTCAAAAAAACCAATATTTCGTTCTTCACTTACATGAAAAAGTCTCATATTAACCTCCCATTAAATTTATCAAGAATATTCTATTTCACCCTATTCTTAGAATATCATAATACGGGGGTGAATGAGTTGGGATATGAAGCCCAGTCAAAAAAAGTAAAAATTTCTACAGAGCGTGAGATTAAAATTCCGGAAGAGTTTTATGAAGATTTTTCATTAATCGATGAAGTTCAAATTTCAAAAGTGAATGGTGCACTGATTATTACACCCATAATTGATCCAGCTTTTGAAAAGTATAAAACATTAATTATGGAGCAACTGACCAAAGCAGGCTATACAGGGCAAGAGTTAAAGGATAAGTTCAACGAGTTACGAAAGCAAGTACAAGTAAATGACGGTTTCACTCTATTTATGAATGTAAAACCCGACCTAAAAAAACAAGAGTAAACTATAATGCCGTAGTCTTGTTTAATACAGAGTAACAAACATTACTTTGAGTGCTGTTCATTTTAGTAGTTTATTACAACAAAAAACGTAGTTAGAAAGGCATGATTCAGTCCTATCTAACTACGTTTTATTTGATGTTTTAGTAACTTCCATACTTTAAAACAAATATTACAGACTAAACCAAATTGGCTTAGTCTTGGTTTTAATTATCATCTTCTTTTATTTCGTAGATTAACTTTTTAATAATTAAAGATTATTTTTTCCCATATCAAAAATACACAGGATAAGGAGGTAGTACAGAAGATATCAACTTTTTAGAAACAGGATGTTCTAATTGTTCAAGCTTTTCCATATCATCTAGCCATTCTACAATCTCACCTTGATACATTACAGCTATTCGATCTGCTATGTAATTAACTGCCTGTATATCATGAGAAATAAAGAGATATGAAAGTTGAAAATCCTCTTTTAATTGTGCCAACAGATTTAAAATTTGTACTTGGACAAGAGCATCTAAAGCACTTACAGCCTCATCAAGAATTATCAGTTTTGGTTTTAAAGCAATCGCTCTTGCAATATTAATCCTTTGTAGCTGTCCTCCACTGAATTGAGAAGGGTATCTATACATATCTTCCGGGTTTAACCCTACTCTCTCCAAAAGCTCCTTTACTTGCTTTTTCTCTTCTGAGGATGTGAGTCTTTCATAATTTCTTAAAGGCTCCGCTATAATTTCACCAATTGTAAGCCTTGGATTAACCGAGCTATAACAATCTTGAAAAACAACTTGGAGATTACGCCTTAACTCTCTTAATTCTTTTGCTTTTAAACTATGAAGATGCTTTCCCTGAAATAAAACCTCACCTTGATTTGGTTTTTCCAGGCCCAGAATAATTTTACCAAGGGTACTTTTACCTGATCCACTTTCTCCGACAATACCCAAGCATACTCCTTGTTCTAAAGTTAGTGAGATACCCTTAATGGCTTCAACTGATTTACGCTTCCCAAAAACAGAGTTCCCAAACGAATATGTCTTCTTTATATCTTTCAATTCAAGTAAGCTCACTTTTCAGTCACCTATGCTTTCTAGTACCTTTACGCAACGTACTAGATGATCTTTTTCAAACTTTTTAAACTCTAGATTATAACTTGTACATGTATGGTCTGCGTCCTTGCATCGATTTACAAATGGACATATATTTTCATTATTAATCGAATTAGTACTTGAAGTGCTAACACTTTGTATTTTTTTTCTTGTTAATCCAGGCCTTGATTCTAATAAAACACGGGTATATGGGTGCATTGGTTGATTGAATAACTTCATCACTGGAGCCTTTTCAACAATATAGCCACCATACATCACAGCTACTTCGTCAGCTAGTTGAGCAATCACCCCAAAGTCGTGTGATACTAATAAAATGCCTGTATTATATTCCTTCCTTAATCTGTCCAACTGTTTTAAAACTTGAAGTTGATTTGTTGCATCAAGTGCAGTTGTCGGTTCATCGGCAATTAAAATAGAGGGGGTTAGGGACATAGTAATCGCAATCATAACTCGTTGCAACATCCCACCACTTAGCTGAAATGGATATTGCTTTAATACCGTCTTGGGATTAGTAAAGTCGGTTTTCTCTAAATACTCCACAGCCATTTTCCTCGCTTGTCGCTTAGTCATAGGCAAGTGAGTTCTAATTGTTTCAATAAAATGACTTTCAATAGTTCTGACAGGGTTAAAGGCAATCATAGGATTTTGCATAATCATAGCAATCTCATAGCCCCGTACTTTCCTTACGTCTTCTGTTGAGCAGTTTAAAAGGTCTTTATCTCTATAGTTAATGCTTCCATGCTTTACTTTTACATTGTCAGGTAAAAGATTTAACAAAGACAGGCAAGTCAACGTTTTCCCTGATCCACTCTCGCCGACAAGGCCTAACACTTTCCCTGGCTCAAGTGTAAAATTGACATCACGTACTGGTTGAACCACTTTATGGGGTGTTGATACGGATATAGTTAATTTGTTGACAGTTAGTATCGGTTGTTGCCTCATTCCACGACCTCCCCCTCTAGCCCTTTTTTAGGTCTAACACATCCTTCAATGCCTCGCCGAATACGTTAAAGGCTATGACAACGATGAAGATCATCATACCCGGGTACAACATCAATGAAGGATAATTTCTAAAAAATGGTTTACTATCATTAATCATCATTCCCCACTCTGCCTCTGGTGGTTGTACTCCAAGACCTAAGAATGAAAAACTAGAAATAGCTAAGATAACTCCTCCGATGTCCATAAAAACTAATATAACAACTTGAGAGATAATGGCTGGGAAAATGTGTTTCATAATTATGATAAACTTTGGAGTGCCGCATATTTTGGCTGCTAATATAAAGTTTTGTTCCTTAACGCTAAGCACCATTCCTCGAATGACACGAGCATAATAAACCCATTGAACAAGCACCATTGCCAAAATTAGATTAAAAATGCCCGGCCCCAATATGCCAACCAATGCTAATGAAAGAAGAAAGCTTGGGAAGGCCATGAGGATGTCACAAATTCTCATAAAGAGATAATCTATCTTACCACCAACATAGCCTGCACAAATGCCAAGTGGGACACTAATCATCATCATAAATCCCATAACAAGGATGGCTGTTCCGAGCGAAGTCTGTGTTCCAAAGATTAATCGCGATAATATACATCGCCCTAAATGGTCAGTCCCCAATGGAAACTGAGAGGAAGGGCCTTGTAGTTTCTGAGCAATATTAACAAAGTTCGGATCATTAGGGGCCAAAAAAGGTGCAAAGAGGGCTACTCCAATCATAAGTAAAATAATGATAGTACTGATCGTCATAAGCTTATGATTTATCAGCTTTCGATTCAACTTTACAATCGGTCTCATTCCTCTCCCTCCAATCGAATACGGGGGTCTAGTAAGGAATATGTAAGGTCCACTAAAAGATTACAGACCACAAAGATTACACTCATAAATAATACACAGCCCTGAATCATTGTATAATCTTGATTTAAAATGGACGAGATAAATAATTGTCCCATTCCTGGCCAAGCGAAAATGGTTTCAACAATAACTGCTCCACCTAGCATATTGCCAAAACTCATACCAAGCCCAGTCACTACAGGAAGGACAGATTTTTTTAACACATGTCTACTAATGATTTTCCCTTGACGTAAACCTCTCACTCTTGCATATACAACAAATGGCTCATTTATATTTTCAAGCATACTTGCTCTAAGTAATCGTATATTTGTGCCAATATAGCCAAAAGCAAGCGTTACGGAAGGAAGCACTAAATGTGCTAGTGTCCCCCTCCCCAAAACAGGTAATAAATCTAACTTTACTGATAAAAAATAGATTAATAGAAAACCAAACCAAAATGTAGGCATAGAAACACTAACAAAAGCTATTATTCTGCTAAATTGATCTATCCATTTTCCTTTGTAGAGAGCCGATAGCATTCCTATTGGTAAGCTAATAACTACGATAAAGAAAAACGCAGCGAATGTTAGTTGAATTGTTGGAACTAAATGTAACATTATCTCTTCCCAAACCGTCTTCTTAGACACAAAAGACATCCCTAAATCCAGTTGAACTACATTTCCTAACCATTCTAGATACTGGATATATAAAGGTTTATTTAAACCTAGCTCAAGTCGAAGAGCAGCTACAGCCTCATCAGTAGGCGGAATATTCGATAACCTTAAATAAGCTACTGCTGGATCTCCAGGAATTAAGTGCAGTAAGATAAAAGTAATAATTGAGATACCTAATAATATTGGAACTAGACTTGCAAAACGCTTAACTATAAACCAACTCATGTAGTACTCCTTAAGTTGTCGTTATTAATAATCCTTGCTTCATTCAACATCTATTGTAGTTAAAGGTACCTCTGCTTCCTGAGGCAAAAAATCTAATCCTTTAATATTTTTATGATAAACCGCTACATTAGATTGATAAGATATCGGTAAGTACACGGCTTGCTCATGCAAAGTTGATAAAATATCGGTATACAACATTTTTCTTTCTTTTTCATCTGTAGTTAAAAGCACTTTCTTAATCTTCTCGTCTATTTCTTTCTTCTCTGGTAACCCCAATAAAGCAGTATAATCTGGACCACCATTTTCTGAATCTGTTGTAATTGAAGCTAAGTAAGAATGTGGATCAAAAGGTACGGCCCATGTTGATGTAAATAATACGTCGTAATTACCTTGGAATGCCGTTTTCCAGAAAGCATTCGTTTCCTGACTATTCAACTTAATATCAATTCCTAATTTTCTAAAATCGCCTTGTACAAATTCTGCGATCGACTTTTGGATATTATCTGTACTATTAAAAAGGAATTCTAGCTGTAGTTCTTTTCCGTCTTTTTCTCTAAACGGTTTACCCTCTATTTTTTTCCACCCTGCTTCATCTAATAACTGCTCTGCTTTTGCTGTGTCATGCTCATATGGATCTATGTCAATTTTTGTGTAATCCAATACAGGCGGGAACAATGTATCTGCTTTTTTTTCCAGACCATAAAAAATATTATCGATAACAGCCTGTTTATCAAATGCATAGTTAAGCGCTAAACGTACTTTATGGTCTTTAGTTGCCTCTTTATTTGTGTTAAAAAGCAGCGTTCTTGTAGCTGTAGGATCTGACAACTTAGTTTCATATTTCCCTGTATCCTTTAAAAATTGAAATGAATCTTGACTTATGACCCCATTACCAAAAATAAAATCAAGTTCATTTTTCTCAAATGCTAATACTCTAGATTCTCCGTCAGTAATGACTTTAACAACAACCTTATCTACTTTTGGTTTAGTACCCCAGTACTTTTCATTTCTATCGAATACTGCATATTCATTTTTCTTATATTCGCTAAGTACCCATGGGCCTGTACCAATTTGAGATTTAAGACCATCCTTAAATGTATCTTGGCTGTCAGGAAAAGCAGCTTCTCCAACAAATCTTAAAGGTCTTATGTATGTTAATTCTTGTAAAGTTGGATAATAAGAATTGTTCAAAGTAAGCTTAAAAGTGTATTCATCCACTACTGCTGTATCTTTGATTTGGTTAATTAACTCTACCCATTCATGTTGTTTATGATTATTTAAAATCGTATCAAAATTCTTCTTAACGATTGCCGCATTAAATTTCGAGCCATCAGAAAACGCTACATCTTTTCTCAGATGAAATACATATTCTTTGCCGTCTTTTGAAATATCCCAGCTCTTTGCTAACCAAGGTTGAATTTCCCCACCCTTCCCGTAATTCACAAGTGACTCATATACCATTGCCTGTGAAAAAAACTCATTTGGAAAATATGTATGTGGATTTAAATCGCCTATATCTCCGGTCATAGAAAATGTAACAACTTTCTCATTATCTTTAGGTGAAGTATTTTCTGAACCCTTAGGAGTATTGCTGCAACCCATTACGGACAATAATAATAGTACAAAGAAAAGGCTTAATAGTTTTGATCGTTTGAATAACATGTCTTTTCTCACCTTCAATTATAAAATTTTACTACGCATAAAATATTGGCATGCAAAAAAGCATTCCTAACCCGATAAAAAAGGTCAGCAATGCTTATAGTTTCAGAACAAATTTGTCTCCT
Source organism: Viridibacillus sp. d25.2 (assembly GCF_055456015.2). Taxonomy (NCBI): domain Bacteria; kingdom Bacillati; phylum Bacillota; class Bacilli; order Caryophanales; family Caryophanaceae; genus Viridibacillus; species Viridibacillus sp. d25.2. The sequence continues at coordinate 3,084,569 of NZ_CM196652.1, forward strand.
AGCACTCTAACACCTCCCTATCTCCCGTAGGTTTATCAGCATTTTTAGAACAGGCAGGTCTTCTGACTTAGGTTCATCGCCTCCATGCGTCTTCCCGGATATTATCCAGTGACTAACTTGCATGAGACTCACCCTTACAGCGGCGGGACCATGTCGGATTTCCACCGACTTCCCTATTAAGTATTCGTTATAAACGAACACACCTATTCCAATACTATATGTAATTTTTTGTGCAAAATAAAAAAGTTTTCCTAATATAAAGTATATTCGTTATTACAACTTAAAGCTATATCAATTTTAAGTCTTAATTTTATTCAAAAGATTTACAACAAATTAGCACGTTTTGTTGCAGTTACACATACCGTTGCTGGCTGTAAATCCCCCTACTAAAAGATATCGATAAATAATTTAATAAAAATGCAATGAATTGTTATGTCAAATGAGATGGATATGTATATCTACAGTTTAACTTTAAAATTGAATATTTTGTTAATTCTTTCCCTATCTTACCGTTATCATGTAAATTTATGGTATTCTATATCGGAATAATAATTTATGGAGGCGGTATTATGTATTACAGTAATGGTAATTATGAAGCTTTCGCACGTCCTAAAAAACCTAAGGGTGTTGATGAGAAGTCAGCGTATCTTATTGGTTCGGGGCTAGCCTCACTTTCAGCCGCATGTTTTTTAATTCGTGATGGCCAAATGAAAGGAGAAAATATTCATATTCTCGAAGAGTTAGATATCTCAGGAGGTAGTCTTGATGGTATTCTAAATCCGACAAGAGGTTTTATTATTCGTGGTGGTCGAGAAATGGAAGATCATTTTGAATGCTTATGGGATTTATTTCGTTCAATCCCATCTTTAGAAATTGAAAATGCTTCTGTTTTAGATGAGTTTTATTGGTTAAATAAAGAAGATCCTAATTATTCTAAATGTAGATTGATTGAAAAAAGAGGAGAAAGACTTGAGGATGATGGAAAATTTACATTATCTGATAAATCATCTGAAGAAATGATTAAATTATTTTTTACTCCTGAAGAGAAATTAGAGGATAAAAAAATTACGGATGTTTTCTCTGAAGAATTCTTTGAATCGAATTTTTGGCTATATTGGTCCACGATGTTTGCTTTTGAAAAATGGCATTCTGCAATGGAAATGCGTCGTTACATTGTACGTTTTATTCATCATATTGGTGGATTACCTGATTTATCTGCTTTGAAATTTACAAAGTATAACCAGTATGAATCTTTAGTGCTTCCTATGATTAAATATTTAGAAAGCCATAATGTTGATTTCCAATTTAATACTGTTGTAGAGAATGTTTTAGTTGATAAAGTTGGAGACAAAAAGGTTGCTCATACTCTAGTGTTAAAACAAAATGGTGAGAAAAAGAATATTGAGCTAACAGAAAATGAATTAGTATTTGTTACAAATGGTAGTATTACGGAGAGTACAACATACGGCGATAATAATACGCCAGCCCCTATAAGTACTGATTTAGGTGGAAGCTGGTCACTTTGGAAAAACATCGCTTCTCAAGACTTTGAGTTTGGTAGACCAGAAAAGTTCTGCGATGATCTTCCAGAAGAAAGTTGGTTTGTTTCAGCAACACTAACTACATTGGATGCTAAAGTTTCTCCATATATTGAAAAGATAAGTAAAAGAGATCCATATGCTGGAAAGGTAGTTACTGGTGGTATTGTAACTGCTACAGATTCTAATTGGATGCTCAGCTATACGTTGAACCGACAACCTCATTTTAAAGATCAACCAAAAGACCAATTAGTAGTTTGGATTTATGGTTTACTATCTAATAAACCGGGTGATTTTATTAAAAAGAGTATTACTGAATGTTCTGGAAGTGAGATAGCACAAGAGTGGTTGTACCATATGGGTGTACCTGTAGACGAAATACCGGATTTAGCACAAAATTCTTGTAATACAATTCCTTGTTACATGCCTTATATAACATCTTACTTCATGCCTAGAGCAATGGGAGATCGTCCTTTAGTTGTCCCTAATGGATCTGTTAACTTAGCCTTCATGGGTAATTTTAGTGAAACAGAAAGAGATACTGTATTCACTACTGAATACTCAGTAAGAACAGCGATGGAAGCTGTTTATCAATTATTAGATATTGATCGAGGCGTTCCAGAAGTGTTTGCATCTACTTACGATATTCGTACTTTGTTATCTTCAACTGCTCGCTTACTTGATGGTAAAAAATTAACAGATGTAGATGCTCCATTTATCTTAAAACAAATAGGTAAATTTGGTATTCACAAAACGAAAGAAACAATAATCTATGATTTACTCAAAGAAAGTAAATTGATTTAACAAACTACCCATCAAGTATTGTGATAAATTGATAATTTCTAATAAAATTTAGATAAAAAACGGCTTGTTGATTACCACAGTAATCACAAGCCGTTTTTATTTACCAATTAACATACTCACCCCATTTATATAAAAAAGTTACCTAAGCAACCTTTGATTTTCAACTAAAGCACCCGTTCGTATTATAAGGTCAGCCAGAGAAATCTGGTTGACTATTTTTTATTCAATTTATAGATTGATAGTAGCCGGGGTAGAACGGAAGCACCCGTGGGACTTGATCCCGACAACTAAACTGTTCGCCCTCTACTTGTTAACACATGATTAGGCTGGTTGGGACATAGTGATCCCGTATAACAAGCGAAGATATGAATAACAAGCTAGATAGAGGTTACCGGTCAATACACTACATGAGGAGGAGATAAACTATGAATCCAGTAGTTGGTCTGGATGTCGCAAAAGGTGAAAGTCAGGTTCAAATGTTTTTGGATAAAAAAATGCCCTATAAAAGCAGTGTGAAGATTGAACATACGGTGGGAGGACTTGAAGAGTTACACTCTTATTTACTAGATTTAGAGCGTCAAACAGGGTTAAAACCACCTGTTGTATTGGAATCAACAGGTCACTATCATGCTCCAGTTGTACAATTTTTAGAAGCTAGAGAATATATTGTCATTATCGTCAATCCGCTCGTTTCATACCGAGCTAAAAGCTCTAGTTTACGAAAAACTAAAACAGATGTAATTGATGCCTATCACTTAGGCGAACTGTATTACAAAGAGGATTTAGAGCCTCAGAAAAAACGTGGTATTCGCCTTTTAAACCTTCGGCATCTGACAAGGCATCACGAAAATATGACGGGGATTATGGTTCAAACAAAGCTACAATTTCAAGCTGTATTAGATCAAGTTTTCCCTGAGTATAAAGGAGTTTTTGGTAATTTGTACGCAGAGATTTCATTAAGGACTTTACAGTCCTACCCTACATCTGAATTAGTACTAGACGCAGGTGTAGAAGAGATTGCACAATTTATTGATAAGCATTGTAAAGCACGTTCATTTAATTGGGCGCATGAAAGAGCTGAAGTATTAATAGTAGCTGCAGAATGCAACCCATTTCAGTCAACGCTTTATCAAAGCCTTCTCGTCAGTCTGAATATGTATATTGATTTACTTCAAGCTTACCGCCAACAACTTTCTACGTTAGAGCGTGAGATTGATCAATTGGCGGCACAACTCGAAGAATATGAATTAATCCAATCACTTCCCGGTGTAGGTGAAAAAATCGCGGCCACGATACTTTCAGAAATTGGGGAAATTGAGCGGTTTAATCATCCGAAAAAGTTAGTAGCTTTTGCGGGATTAGATCCCAGTGTGTTTGAATCAGGTCGCTTTAAAGGCACGAAAAATCACATTACCAAACGCGGCTCAGCTAGGCTTCGCCACATGCTTTATACAGCCGTTCGCTGTTCCATTCGAGATAGCCGTAAAAAGAAAACAACAGATGAAACTATTGCCCGAAACAAACGATTACGAGCCTTCTACGATTTAAAACGTGAGGAAGGAAAGCCGTATAAAGTAGCCGTTATTGCTTGTGCTAATAAGCTTTTACACTGGATTTATGCGATTTTAAAAACGAAAGCACCATTCCAAGAAACTATTTAATAACAGCATTTTCAAATAAAACAAAAACCTTCCACACTGAATGAGGAGGGTTATTTGTCTTGCGCATTTTTAGTATAACATGAAGTGTTTTTTGATTATCAATGTTTTTCTTGACATTCTATTAGCTGGTTTAGTTTAATAAGTAATAGTTACATACAAATTTTTTAAGAACTAATTTTTCATTTATAGTAATCTCTATATTGGTTATTCTAAATTAGGATTTCTACGATTTATAAACACCAATAGATTTACAAAAAACTTACTTTACCAGGTAAGTAATAATTTCTCCGTTAGTCATTTTGAGATATTCTGGTAAATCTTTACGATTTGACACAAGACCGAAATAATAAGTACGTTCTTTGTCTTGATAAGGCGTATATTGAATATTTACTTTTTCAGTTGTTAGTTTAATAGCTAATTCTTTAAAGAATTCACATTCATTTATCATATTTACCGCACCTAAATGAAATATTCCACTCAATTCATTTATTAAAATGAAACGCATTTGACGGGCTAGCTGTTGATCTAACAAAAAATTACATTCCAAATTACTATAAGCTTGTATAGGTGCAGCTGTTTCAATATTCTTCTTAATAGTATTAAATCGAGGTGAATTCTTTCCCCAAATACCTGGGATTCTAACTATATTAGCACGATTCCCCAGTAATTCTGTTAGCATTTTTTCACAATTAATTTTATATTGACCATAATCAGATTTAGAAATTGGTTCATCCAATTCACTATGGTGCCTTGATAAATCTCCATCGAAGACGTTTGTAGTTGAGAAAAAGTAAAGTACAATATCTCTGTTTATTAATTCTTCAGCTAGATGACGGTGGAATTTTAATTGATCGTCAAAATCACCCTTTAAACTCGAAACAATGATATCAGGTTGGAGAAGATTAATTATTTCACGTAATTGCCCCTCATCCTGAATGCTTATTTGAAATTGTTTATCGTCTGCAAGATTCGTTGCTGATGTAAAATAAGTTCCATATACATCAAAATCACTTATACATTCATTAACTATTGCTTTCCCAACCAAACCACTAGCCCCTAAAATCAATATTTTCTTCAAGATACAACCCCCTCTAAAAATGTCAATTTACCAACTGCTTGTTCTGTTTTTTCTCTCCTACCTCAAACCAAATATTTTCTAAGCAATTTATTACAAAACTTCTTCATTCCCACCCACCGCAATTTTGGGATTATATCTCTTTAAGGATAATTAGTATTCTTAACAATATATTCTTGGCTGTGATAACAAATCCCTTCTTGAACTAATCTGTTCCGTTAGTTTAAGTATATTTCTTCACAATCTTTATAGTGATATTAGCATAGGTATCCAATAGAAAAACATCTCACCTCTAAAAGGTCTATAGAGGAGAGTTGTTTTTAGTCAAAATTTATTATAAATAATCAAACTTTTTTACAAAGCTACATCATCTGTTTAATTGAGTTCCAGCTCATGTTATAATGAATAACTTAGGATAATTACTACTTTTGCTTATAATTGAACGGATGCCAAGAAAAGCCTCCGCATAGCGATAAAATATGGAGGTGTAAAAGAATGAATAAACAATGGACAATTGGTAAAATTAAAGAATTTGTTGAGAACAATTCGGAAAGTAAGTTGCTAACGACGGAATATCACGGTTTTTCTCAAAAGTTACTATTTAAATGTGCATGTGGTAGCAACTTTGAAAAAACATTTAAGAAATTTAAAAATAATAACCAACGTAAATGCGACGTGTGCCAACCACCAAAAGCGACACGATAACATATAGCAAATAAACGAAGTGCCGATTTCTATTAAAGAGAAGTTGGCACTTCGTTTATTTTATAGTGGGAGGTGATTATATAGAAGACCAAGTTAAGGTAAGAAATCCCCGTCCTTTGACAGTGATAACTTAAATAAGTTGTAATGTCATCATGGTTTCAAAATTAAAATATTATATTAAGCGAATTTGTATCCTTTTACCCAACTAACGGGTGCGTTCTACAATATGTGGGGTCCTTTTTTACTGGCGGGGCAGGATAATGGAGTTTAGTGAAATTAAAGGAGGAATAGGATGACTAAGAATAAAAATAGTATGTGGTTTTTAAGTGGTTATGGTATAGCGACTATTTTACTTTTATATTTTGGGTTGAACGGTTTAGTTGTAACTACATTAAGTGACAAATTCCCTAATGCAAGGTTTATAACTATTTTAGCTTTATTCTTTATTGTTGCTTGGTCGATCGGGTTAGGAACTCGTAAATACATAAATAGTTTCACTAAAGATACACGAAATAAAATTAGAAATTCTTTTTTATGTATTACTGTATTCAGTTGGATAATTGTATTAATTCTTTTTTCAGTTAGTTAATAGATTAACTCTATTAAATCACTTGGAACAATTCCAATTGCTAATGACTTAATGAAAAGAAATGAATTTTCAAAGTCGAAAATGATTTTACTCACTCCATTGTTAAAGTTCGATTCGATTTTTGATTCAATCTTGAATAGCGAACATCAAGGGCTTTTAGTCATTGGAGACAAAGACCCTCATTTCAATTCAAATAAAATTGAACAATTAAGTAACTCAAATTTAAAGATAGAGATTGTCCAAGATGCAAATCATTCCTTGGATATTGAAGAATTTCATACAACAAATTCAATATTAGCTTTATCAAGGATAGTGGAAAAACTTCAGGAAGCATTAAAAATAGTTTAGTAAAATAATGAGATCTTCAAAAGATAACCAATTCAGGTCTAATTTAATTGCTAAAATAGATGTAAAAGAGGTGCTAATTGCACCCCTTTTTAATGTTTTTTTACATTTTGCTCCTCAATTTCGAACCCGTTAATAATCAATCAAACCCTTTACATTTGGATCGTTTGAAGTTTCTTTTTATCAATTTTCCCTACATGAGTTTTTGGTAGTTCGGGGATAAAATAAATATTTCGAGGTATTTTAAAACTACCTATATGACTTCTACAAAGGTCTTGAATTTCTTTAACATTATTAAATGCATCATCCGAAACGATAAAAGCCGTAACGATTTCACCCCAGTGACTATCAGCAATTCCTATAACTGCGACCTCTTTCACTTTTGGATGAGTGATAATACATTGTTCTACCTCTTGAGGGTAGACATTTTCTCCCCCTGAAATAATCATTTCTTTCACTCGTCCTACGATATAAATATCCCCATCCTGATCCATCTTCGCTAAATCACCAGTACGAAGCCATCCATTAATAATTGTTTTAGCTGTCTCTTGTGGATTCTTCCAATATTCGCTGAACATATGCTTTCCTTTAATATATAGTTCCCCTACTTCATCACATCCGCATTCTCGACCATTTGGGGCTTGAATTTTAACTTCATTAAATTGCATACACTTTCCGACAGATCCTAGTTTTTTTGCGGCCTCCACTGGTTGGATAACAAAATTATTGGGACCAGCTTCAGTTAATCCATACCCCTCTTTAAATGGGACTCCCTTTTCTAAGAAGGTTTTATGCACAGTGATGGGACATGGAGCTCCACCTGATAAAAATACTTTTATACTAGGAAAACCTGTTTTTTTGAATTCTTCTGTATCAATCATAGATTGATACATTGTCGGGACGAATAACGAAATTGTTGTGCTGTAACTATTCAATGACTGAATTGCTTCTTGGGGATTGAATTTATTTCCGATTACAACTGTACCACCAGCCATTAATATCGGAATTGATAATGCATTCAAGCCTCCCGTATGAAATAATGGCATATAATTTAATGTGCAATCATCACTACTAATATTCCAACTAATAATAGTATTAAAGGCATTCCAATTTATCGCATCATATGATAAGACTACGCCCTTTGGCTTTCCAGTTGTCCCACCAGTATATATCATTAACCATGCGTCTTTCGAATTCCAATTATTTGTTGGTACATCGAAGTGCTCTGCTAAAATCTCTATTGTAATTGGGTATGATTTCATATGTGGGTTATTAGCAATAAGCTTCATAAATTGATGTTCATATAGTATTAAGGCTGGTGTACAATCGTCAAGAATAAAGTCAAGTTCTGAATGACTTAATCTCCAGTTTAAGGGAACAAAGATATAACCACCGATGGCACATGCAAAAAGAATAGCAAATAGATCAATTCTATTCTCCGCGATCACTGCGACCCTATCCCCTTTTTGTAAGCCGCAGTTTTTTAGAAACATAGCCCACTTTTTCACTTCATTGGCTAATTGTTTATAGGACCAACTCCTGTTAGTAGCAATATCAATCAACGATGTTTTTTTGGGGGTAATGGCAGCTCTTTTTAATATCCATGATTGCTCACTATGCATAGCTTCTCCCCCTTACATCATAATTCCACCATCGACCTGTAATACATGACCGGTAATATAACTTGCTTCTTCTGAAGCTAAAAATAAGTAAGCATTGGCAATATCTTCTGGATACGCTAAACGTTGTAATGATACAATGGATTCCATTTTCTCTAATACTTTAGCTGGCATTTTTTCAACCATTGGTGTTCTAGTAAAACCTGGCGCAACTGCATTGACATTAATTCCTTTTCTACCTAGTTCTTTAGCCCAAGTTTTAGTCATCCCAACAATAGCTGCTTTTGTAGCAGCATAATTTGTTTGACCAACATTGCCGTAGACACCGCTGACAGATGATGTGTTAATAATTTTCCCATAGCCTTGTGTTACCATAGAAGGAGTAACTGCTTGAGTACAATTGAAAACACCTTTTAAATTTACATCGATAACATGATCAAACTGTTCTTCTGTCATTTTTGAAAGCATTGCATCATTTGTAATACCCGCATTATTTACTAAAATATCAATCTTATTATATTTGTTAATCACTTTTGCAACTACATCATTGACACTCTCACGGCTAGTTACATTTATGGGATAGAAAGCTACATCATAGTCATCTTCAAGGAAATTTACTTCAACTTTATTTCCTGCTTCTTCGTTGTAATCCGCAATAATAACTATTGCTCCTTCTTCTGCAAATCGTTTTACTGCTGCTAAACCAATTCCACTAGCTCCACCTGTAATCATTGCCACTTTATTTTGTAATCTCATTCCAATTCCTCCATTATATAAATAGTTCAATCTGATTAACTAGTTGTGGTAAATCATCTATTAATGGTGAATGCCCACTGTTGCTCAGTTTCACTACTTTTGCACGTCCCTCAAAATCATCTATTATCTCTTTTGTCATAGTCTCAGGTACTACGTAATCACGATCACCATAAATAATTAGTGTAGGTATTTGGATTTTCGCTACTTCGTTTTGTCCTTGACTTACTTCATTCTTCTTAGAACTAATATTGAAAGTATTTAACACATGATAAACATCTGCAAGATTACGCTGTGTCAGCATATCATCTATATAGGCTTCATACTGCAGTTCTGATGGTTGCTTATGCGTATAAATAAGCGCATTCCAAACTGCTTTTAAACCCTCACGATTGGCACTATCATATAAATTTTGCATAGGTACAGTTTTCACGGAATCTTTTTCAACTTCTTCTAGAGTAAGTAATCTCTTTAATAGATTAGGTGAACCATCCGGATTTGACGCATAAAATGCATAACCTCTTGTTGAAGCGGAAGCTAGTAGGATTAATTTATGACATAATCCAGGATAATCTGCACAAAATTGCATTGCAACAGCGCCCCCGGTAGACCAACCTACTAAAGTAAAATCTTTTAACCCGAGAGCATCAACCCATAGCTTTAAATCTTCGCTAAAGTCATGAATATGAGACACTCGCTTTTGATAGGATGATTGACCGAATCCTCTTAAATCGGGTGACAAGATGGTAAAACGTTCACCCAAGGTTTCCATTAGTACATCCCAATGTTTTGAAGATGTCATATTGCCGTGAACAAGAATTATAAGCTCATCTCCACCAGCTCTTTCACGATAAGCAATCGTTTCTCCGTTAGATAACGGCACTTTTTTTAATACGTCTTGCTGCAATGTCATACAATCTCCTCCTCATGAGTTCCCCATCGAATTGTTACTGCCCCCCATGCATAACCGATACCTGCGCTAACAAGAGTAACAATGTCACCGTTTTTTATTTCCCCTTTTTCTAAAGCTAACTCTAACGATAAAATTTGATCAATCTGACCGATATGTCCGTAATGTGATAAATAAATTGACTGTGATTCGACTAGCCCTAGGGAATGAAGTACATAATCATGTGCTGACTTTTTCATATGAAGCATAGCAATATAATCCAATTGAGATTCGTCATATCCACTCTTCGATAAAGATTGGCGGATTACCTTTAAAAAGTTACTCAATGACTTTTGCTCAAGACGTGTCTTCATGCCTTCAGGGTCTAGCACATCTAATTTATATGCACCTGCTTGTAGTAATTCAGGGGTCAATGGTTTTTTTGTTCCACCAACAGGTACAACAACATCTTCTGAAAAAGATCCGTCTGTTATCAAATCACTTTCAAGAATGATATTTTCTTTCGCATCTTTTTGTAGAATCATAGCTCCTCCGCCAGCGCCCAAGTTATACATGAAACGTGTCCGTTCATTTGTATAATCGATGAAATCATGGTTTCGATATCCGCCTGCAAGTAAGATAGTACGAACATCTTCATTAGCTAGCATTAAGCTTTTTGCAACTTTCATCGCCATGATTGTCGTTCCACATCGAAGCTGTACATCAAATGACCATGCATTTAAAGCACCTATTTCTTCTTGAATTTTAATAGCTGCTGTCCACAGTGGATATTCTTTATGCTCCTCACCGATATAAATAATGACATCAATATCCCGTGGAGATAAATTTGTCTTTTCTAAGGCTCTTTTGGCAGCCCAAACTGCCATTTGCACAGTATGATCTTCTGGTCCAGCAATCGTCTTTTCAATAATCCCCAATTTCGTTTTAACAATATCAACTGGAATATTCGATTTTTGACTAATCTCTTCAAATGTCATACGGTTTTTAGGTAAATAGATTCCGGTACTTACAATCCCTATACTCATTCAAATCGCTCCTTTTCCTTGACCAATGGTACAGATTGCGTAGGCAGTTGGGGTTTGGCTTTCTTCGATTTCCAAGCCAAAAATTTCACATATACAGTACCAACAATGCCTTTTGGGAAGAAGATGACTGCTAAAATATAGAGCATTCCAAAGAAGATAATCCAGCGTTCAAAAATCGGATAGTCATTTGCTAAACCTGATAGATAATGTTGAGCAGTTTCAATCACTAAACTGCCAACTATTGGCCCAATAAGTGTGCCAACCCCACCAATTATCGTCATTAACAGTGCATCTAATGTTATATCCATTGACATTACACTTGTATTGACGAAGCGGAGAGATATTGCATAGAGTGATCCTGACAGACTAGCAACAACACCAGCTACAACTGAAGCCGTCACCTTATAATGTAATGTTCTAAATCCTAGTGACCGTGTCCTTTGTTCGTTTTCACGAACTGCAATTAGTACTTTTCCTAATGGGGAATTTACAAATCGTCTAAGTACAAGGAATACGACAACAAGACAGACTAAGACGAAGAAATAAAAGATAACACGATCTCTGAATACATCCGGAGCCCTGAAAGTAAAGCCGTCATTACCTTTTGTAACAGTACGCCATTTCTCTGCAACAACTAAAAACAAACCTGAAATCGCCAATGTCAGCATTGCAAAGAAATGACTCTTTAAACGAAGTGTCAGTAGCCCAACTAGGAAACTAACAATACCTGCAAAAATCATACCTACTATAATCGAAATGAGGAAAATCATCATAGTATTGTTATAAGTACTTAGTAAAATGGCCGTTGTATAAGCGCCTATTCCAAAAAACATAGCATGCCCAAACGACACAATTCCTGTATAACCGAGTAAAATATCATAACTCATGGCTAATATACTGAAAATAAATATTTGGGTCATTAGTATCGTTAACGTTCTAGAATCTGCAACATAGGGAAAGAAAATGAGTGCTATTATAATTATCAAGAATGTCAAATTTTTAAGAGAAAAGTATTTTTCCTGTCTCATTTTTAGCCCTCCTTCGCATTTGTGAATAATCCTTGTGGACGGAAGATTAATACAATAGCCATCAAAATCATATTGACCGCTAATGATAAATATGGAACATAGTAAGCCATGAAACTACCCGCAAGCCCCACTAGAATTGCTGCCATTAATGAACCAGAGAAACTCCCCATCCCTCCTATTACTACTACGATAAATCCTAAAATGGCATATTCCATTCCCATCTCTGCGTATATAACGCCCGAATACGGAGCCATAAGCATTCCCCCGAATGCTGCCATTGCTGAACCGGTCATGAAAACAAATAAAAAAACACGTTTAATATTAATACCTAATACTTGCACCATTTCTTTATCCATCACACCAGCGCGTACGATTAAACCGATTTTTGTTTTCTTCAATATATATCGGAATATTCCGAAAACAATAAACCCAATAACGATAATAAAAATACGATATTTAATCACAATTACTTCACCGATCTCCCAACTGCCTGCCAAATATGAAGGCACATCTACAGGAATACTGTTAGGTCCAAAAACAACCTTAATACATTCTGATAGTACTAGCATAAATCCAAGCGTTATTAAGATTTGTTGTACATGATTGCCATATACGGGTGTAATGATTAATTTTTCAGTGATCCATCCTAGTACAAACCCTGTTACAATCGCAGCTAGTATTCCGACTATAAAACTACCTGACCATGTATAAACGAAGATTCCAGAATAAGCTCCCCAAACAAAAAGTCCTCCATGGGCAAAGTTTAAGACGTCCATTAATCCGAAAATAAGTGTCAATCCAGCCGCTAATAAAAAGATCAACATACCTGTGGCTAAACCATTTATAAATAAACTGATAAACAAATCCATATTCGATTCCCCCTAACCAATTCCTAAGTATTTCCGTTTCAATTCTTCATCTCCAATCAATTCAGCCATAGATCCTGAATGAACAGTTTTTCCATCATCTATTAATGTATAGGTATCACCAATCCGGCTGGCCATTATAAAATTCTGTTCAACAAGAATTATCGTTGTTTTCTTTTTCATTTCTGTAATAGCTTCCATCACTTTTTCTACAACGATTGGAGCTAAACCCTTTGAAGGCTCATCTATCAACAAGAGTTTACTGTCATTTACAAACGCTCTTGCCATAGACAGCATTTGCTTCTGCCCACCAGATAAATGCCCCCCTGCCTTTTTCCAAAACTTTTTCAAATCGGGAAATAACTCTAATATATATGCCTGTTTTTCATATACTTCAGCTGTCTCTTTACGAATCGCAACTTTCATATTCTCTTCCACCGTTAAGTCCTTAAATATACCTTGATCTTCTGGAACATAACCAATACCTAGATTGGCAATATCATAAGGCTTACGCTTTGTTATGTCTTGCCCTTCATACATAACTTTTCCGTGGGAAGCAGGTGTCAAACCCATTATGGTTTTTAAAGTAGTTGTTTTACCCGCTCCATTTCTGCCAAGCAATACGGACACTTCCCCTTCAATTGCTTCGAATTGAATCCCTTGTAAAATATGATATTGTCCAATATGTGTTTGCAGCTGATCAAGGTTTAATAAGCTGTTCATCATATAGCCCTCCTAAATACGCGTTTTGTACGGTTTCATTGTCCATAATTTCTGAAGGCGTTCCATCTGCTAAAAGCTTTCCATTAAAGAGCACCATGATCGAATCTGAAAGATCTAAAATCATATCCATCTTATGCTCAATGAGCAGTATAGTTTTGTTTCCTTGTTCTTTAATTGACCGTATTACCTCTAAGATAGCCGGTACTTCCTCTAAAGACATACCAGCAGTTGGTTCATCTAATAATAATATTTCCGTATTTAGAGCGAGTAACATCGCAATTTCTAGTTTGCGTTTTTCACCATGAGATAGTTGACTTGCAATTGCATTCACTTTGTTATCAAGTAATACTTGACCCAATATTTCTACTGCTTCATTGGTAATCGATTTATACTGCAAATGGTGCTTATAAAAGTTAAATCTAACCTTTTCACGAGATTGCACGGCAAGTCTAACATTCTCCAAGACTGTAAGATTTGGAAAGACATTTGTGATTTGAAAAGAGCGACCAAGTCCTTTTCGTGTACGTTCGATAGACGAATCATTTGCTAACGATTCCCCTTTCAAAAAAATTTCTCCCTCTGTTGGTTTCAATTCACCACTTAGTAGGTTGAAAAAAGTAGTCTTTCCTGCACCATTTGGACCAATAATAGATTTGAAATGCTGTGCCTGCATTTGAAAATTCACGCCATCAACTGCACGATGCCCCCCAAATTGAATACTTAAATTTTCCGTCCTAATGATAGGTTCCATCCTCATTCCTCCTAAGTCTAGCTCTCTTAAAAACTTCTTATGTAAAAAGTTTTTAAGAGAGCCAGACCAAATTTATGGTCTGAACTCTCGTTTACTTATTTTTTATTTTGAATTGGCGGAGCTGTCTCGTCAGGTGTTAGTTCACGAATTAATACTGGAACAGGGTAGTCAACACCTTTTTGTTCTTCAAGTTTAATAGAATACATAGGTTGTAATGCTTGGTGATCCTCTTTACGGAACGTCATTTTCCCTTTCGGTGTCTCAAAAGACATACCTTCCATTAATGGAATAAGCGCATTACCATCTGCATTGCCTTCTGATTTTTTTAAAGCCTCAACGATAGCTACAGCAGATGAAAATCCACCTGGTGTAAATAAGTCTGGCACTTCATTGTTAAAACGTTTTTTATGCTCTTCTACTAACCAATCATTCACTTTGTTTTTTGGTAATGTATGATAATATACTGAGAATCCTTCCATGCCTACAAGGGGCTTCATCAATTGAAGAGCGGGAATATCAGGTGCACCTGTCGAAATTTTTATACCTTTTTCTGCTAACTTAAGATCTGCGATTTGATTCCAAGGTGAATTCGTACCAGCCCATACAACAAATAGATATTCAGGCTTTGCCTTCACAACTTTCTGTAAGTTAGATGTGAAATCTGTTGCAGCTGGATCTGCATATTCTTCTAAAACAACTTCTGCTCCTAACTTTTCTGCAGCTGCTTTAAAAGCTTTAACTCCATCCCAACCGAAAGAATAATCCGGTGCAAATGTTGCAATTTTTGTTCCTTTTTTAGCAATTGCCGCTGCTGCAGCATAAGCGTCTTGAGAAGAATTCCTTGCTGTTCGGAAAATAAATGGGTTGAACTCAGCACCAGTAATACTGTCTGCAACAGCTGGTTCTACAATCATAATTTTCTCGTATTCTTCAGCAAGTGGTAAGACAGCTAATGTATCTCCAGAACTAGAAGAACCTACTAAGAAATCCACCCCATCATCTTCTAATAACTTTGTTGCTTTTTGCACTGCTACTTCTGGTTTAGTTTCAGTATCTTCCCAAACAACTTCGATTTTCTTACCTGCAACTTCCAGCTTGCCATTTGTTGCATAATCTAGCCCTAGTTCAAAGCCTTGCTTTGTTTGTTTTCCATAAGACTCTAAGGCACCAGATAATGAGGCCAATACACCAACTTTAATTGTTCCTCCTTCTTTTTCGTCCTTTTCCGAAGAGGATCCACTTGTTTTCTTGTCACTTCCACATGCAGTGAGTAAAAGCATTACTGCTACTAATAGCACCGCCAGCCATTTTTTCATTTCAATACCTCCCTCTCATTTTTTAAAGCGCTTTCATCTTGCTGTAAAAGTATCATAACTAATCCTAGTTACAAATTAGTTACAAAGAAAAAAGACCCTACGTTTTCACGAGGGCCATTGAAGTCCATAAAATAAATTTTAGCCATAGCGGAATCGATTAACCGTTTCTGCCATGGCTTTTTCTTCGATGCCGTTAATTTCCGTTCCGGCGGACGCTTTCCTGGGGACGAACCTTGAGCCTCCTGGTCGCTAACGCTCCTGCGGGGTCTCAAGATGTTCGCAAGTTCCCCAAGGAGTTGCCGCCTGCACTCCAATTAACTCGTTTTTCTGAGTTTTTCATTCTTTCCGATTCACACCAAACCCTTAATAATGAAAGGACTAATTCAAGGTGTTGCTGTCCATGATTTCCTAAGAAGAAACATTTGCTCTAAACCCTTATATGGCGCTTTACGATTAAATTGTGCCTAAAGAGAATATGCTTCGTTATTGTTTGAAGCAAAGTCGCTCAAGTACCTGTCGTATAAGGAATACGAATTCCAACATTATTTATACAATGAATCTAAAACCGAGGAATAAATAATTTCGATAAAGAATTGTCTATTCGTATTCTTGATGGTATTCATCAGACATTGTATGGCTCTTATATTCGAATTCATTTCCTATTTCGAATAATATCAATATCTTTGTGTTGGCTGTATGGGGGTGCAGCGGCTATTTATTGATAGTTTTATTAAGGTTAAGGACTTTATAGTGTGGAAGTGCATGCATATTATCTACAGAACATTTTTTGATTCTTTAAAGATCCAACATGCTTACTTAAGAATATTTAACTTTTTTAATTGAATTGCATATCATAGAACAAGAGAAATAAACCTCATTTCTCTAAAAACGACGCTACCTTTTTAAAGGTGCGTCGATTTTTTCTTTATATTTGTACCTCTATGCGATTGTGTCGGATTTACTTGATTTGATAAAAAGGATATATAAATCGGACAATTCCGTTACTCATATACACCATGCCCCCCGTTTTCACATAGGGTCATTTTAAAATCATCTCATACATCTGTATGGTTGTTTCCATTGGTTCGATATTCAGTTCGTCTTTTAATACTTGTTCACATTTTTCAAACCATCTGACAGCCTGAGTACGATTTTGAAGTTGGAAATATCCATACATGATTAGGCGGTATCCTTCTTCCCATGTATTATCTTGTTTCAACAAGTGCTCTGCCCAATACACTGTTTTGCTAAATTCCTTTAATCGGACATAATTCTGTGCTAAGCGTTCGATTCCTTCCAAATAGATACTTTTCAATTCTTCTCGTATATCTTGAAGCCATTCTAATTGTTTCTTATCCGCGATAAAATCGCCTGTGTATATTCGGATTCCTCTTAAAAGCCATTCATTCGAAAGATTAGGATTTTTCTGTTGCATGCCTAAAGACATGAATTGTCTAAAAAAATCTAAATCACTATTCATACAATGAAGTGTATTGAGCTTGTACATTGATTGCTTTCGAACAACGTATGCACTTTCTATTCTAGGAAGACGATTTGGTTCTAGCACTTTTAATAAAGCATTATAGGCAACTTTGAAATCTCTTGTCATCGTTTCCTCAGTAGCTTTAGGCCATAATACATTAATTATTTCTTCTTTGGAAACAAATCTCGTACGATTTAGATATAGGTAAATGAATAATTCCTTTGCCTTTTCTCGTTGCCACTTTTTTCCAACTATTACTTCATCATCGCGATATAGAGTAATAGTTCCAAATAGCTGAATAGTATACATATGCGCTGGTACAGGTAAATCAGCATCTATTTCTAACAATTTATAAAAGTGTTCGGTTTTAACAGCTGATTTTTTTAATGTATTCCAATGATGCATCAGTTGCCACCATACTATATTGTGTTGAGGACCAAAGATATGTTGGTCTCTTACAAAGAAATCATATTTTTTCTCTACAATAGTTGCCATACATAATTCAAAATTCGAAGCAAATTCAACTTCATCATTTTGCATATAAGCGATATAAGCACGCCAAAAGCTAACAATTGTCATTCCAAAATAATCTTTTGAGTTTTTAAACTTACTTTCTGCACTCTTAATAGCTTCTTTTGCCTCTAAGTAATGTGCATGTTCCACATAAATTTTTGATAATGCTACATTAAGTAAAGCCGAGACCCAATGATCATGCACTTTCTCCGTTTCTTTTAACCCTAATTTTATATTGATAAGTGCTTGCTCAAGTTGTTGCTGTCTACTTTTCACAATTGCTAGTCCCATATATGACTCGGCTTTTGCACGTTTCACATCCATACTATCCATTATTTCGATGGTCTTTTCATAATATTGTTCCGCTTCAACAATATCTGTTGGATTCAAAACCAATAATGTATGTCCTTTACGAAGATACGCTACCGCTAAAATATACTGTGCATGTTCATTTTCCTTTTTCAAAATGCTTTTATTTGCTGATTCTAGTGCTGTTACATAATCACCTAATAAGATTAAAATAAAAGAATATAAAACATCGGTCTCACGATAAGTATCTGAAATAAGACTATATGAATCTAAACGATTTTCTAATAAGCTTCTTGCTTCCTGAAGTTTGCCTTGCCTTAATAATATTCTTGCATCCAAATTTCCTTGCCTAACTACAAGAGAAGAAAGACACACATCCGAAACCCACTTTTCTGCTTCATACGGTTTGCCTAAGTTCACTAGATTTTCTGCATATTGTTTTTGTATAATTTGCAAATAATCTTCTTCTAACTCCGCTTGTTCCACCAACTCTAGTGCTTCTTGTAAATAATTTTCAGCAAGTGACGGTTGAATAGTATCCAAATAGATATGTGCAATCCCAGCCTTGGCTCTTAATAAATAATCATAAGACAAGCTCTCTTTTGCGCATATAATGCATTTTTCATACGCTTTTTTTGCTTTTTCATACTGTGCACGATATCTCTGACTTTCACCTTCATAATAGTAAAGTTGAAAATGATTTGCCATAGTACTAGCTGATAGTTCACGAATACGTTCGATAAACCAATCGAATTTTCCGTCTTCTATAAACTGATTTGCAAAATAAGCTAAAGTAGATGCAATCAAATCTTCATTTTTAGTTTTCATCGCATGATGAACGGCTTTTACAGGGTTTCTTTGCTGAGTAAAAAATTTTGTAGCCTTTAAATGCAACGAGTGATATGCATCTAAATCCTGTTCCATCAGTTTCAATTCTAAAAATTGCTGAAATAATACATGATATCGAAACTCTGTGTATCCACTTAATGGCTGGATAAAAACATGTTTATTGACTAGAATTTTAAGCTGCTCTTCAAAAACCTCACCGTAGAATACTTCTATTAATTCATACGAAAAAGTTTCAAAAATGCTAAATTTCATAATTGCATCTTGTTCGAAATCATTCAGCCCCTCAAATACTTCATCCGATAAATAAGTAAAGAAATCATTTGACGAAAGATTCTGTAATTTATCTATAGACTTCTCTAAATCAATAGATTGGGTGGCGAGAAATAAAATAGCAATAGCCCATCCTTCTGTTGTTCGGAGGATTTTGGTCACTTGTTCCTTTGTTATATAATGTTGAAAGTAATCTTCAAAAAACACCTGGATTTCTTCTGCAGAAAAGACAAAATCTTCTTCTACACATTCAACTAATTGATGATTTAACCTTAATTTCCGTATACACCCCCAAGAAGGAAATGTTCTTGACAAAATAATTAGATGAACATTTGGTGGTAAATGTAATATCAGCTTCTCCATGATGTAATGAATATGAAAAATATGGTCCACTAAATAATAATCATCTAGTATTACAAAAAAAGGTTCTCGCATCTTGCAAAACTCATTTACAAACATAGTAAAGAGCTTATTTAACTCTTCAACTTTAGGAAACATTGAAAGCTGATCCCAACCAATCATTGTTTCTCCAAAAGAAGGATATACATTCCGCACGCTATAAAACAAGTGACGTAAAAATGGCAGAACATCGTCATCATCTTCTGTCACTTGATACCAAGAGAAAGCATTGGGTTGATCTGCTAAAAATTGTGCCAATGCGGAAGTTTTACCAAAACCCGCTCCACCATGTAAAATAGTAAGCTTCGTATGCTGACTTCGTGCTAACTTCTTCATGACCTTTGCTCGTCTCATATAATGTATAGCAGGTTCTGGTGGAATAAGCTTAGATAACAATATGTTGTCTTCCATATTGTATCCCCCTTCTCATCCTCAGTAATTTACATTCCTATGTTAGTGATATTTTAACATATTAGTTTGAAATTAAATGATTTTAGTATTGGTTTACAACTAATACAATATGCTTGATGGAAGGCAAAGAGACTATCCGTATGTTTTTTGAAATAGCAAGACCTAAACTTTTTAGACCGAGTACCCTGTATAAAATCAACAATTGCCTGTTTGTCTGAAGGACTATTAGTTGCAGATGTTAAGTGACAATAAAGTTGTTTAATTTTGAAGCTGAAAGAATGAATTACACCTTCCGCTTTTGCGGACGGTGTAAAAATAAAGTTGTTTAATTCCTTTTTTAATTACTGAATAGGAACTTAAGGAAGCAACAATAAAGTCGTTTAAAAATCATTTCCTTATGCCACAATCGCGCACGATTGCGGTATAACTGCTATCCCATTTTTAAATCATTCAGCATCGTTACCTTTATCATATAAATCTTTTATAGGTATTACATCGGTTTTATCTTTATATTGTATAGTTACTTTATCTTCATCCGTTAGTTTCTTCTTCTTCCCATTGTACAGTAATAATGTGTTTTCATCTGCAAATGTGAAAGAAATGCCACTCCCATCTTTTAGGATTTTTGCTGGGGTAGAGAAATCGTTCCTTTTTTCATACACAAATATAGTATGTGTATATCCCTCATCTGTTTTTGCATCTGTTAAAATTATATAATGATTGTCCTTTTTTGCTTTGAATAAGAGCGTAGCCATCGTGCCCTGACTCTGAATGTTTGTTTCAACATTACTGGAACTTGCTTGCCACATATTTACAAACACAAAGTAATAAGCAGTTATCAGAACAAGAAACATTGCTAGTAGTGATGATACGATAACTAAGATCTTTTTTCTATTTTTGGAGCGTACCTTTTTGAAATAATCAATGTTCCTTTTATCTTTTCTTCTCTCATTTTCATCTTCTGAAAATAAATCTCCCTTCATTTTGTTTAAATAATTTCGGCATTCTTCACATTGATCCATATGTTTTTCTATCTGTTCGTTTGTTTCTTCACTTGTTAATTTATCAATATAAGCAGGAGCCAAATCCTTAAATACACTATGGTTCATAACCCTACTCACCCTTTCTGATTTCAAGTTTTGCTCTATAAAAAGTCACTCTTGCCCAGTTTTCTGTCCTTTCAAAAATTGAACCAATTTCTTTGAACGATAAGTCACCCAACAATCTTAAATAAAGTATTTCTCGTTTATCCTCACTGAGTTGATGAGCCTTTTTAAAAAACATAATTTTATCCTCATTTTTTATATACTCATCTTCTAAATCGCAAAAAGTTGTATTTTCACTCTTTAATGATTCATTCAATTTTTGGATTTTATTTTTTTGGTTCAATTCTTGTAGCCAAACGTTTTTAGCAATTGCACAGAGCCACGTGGAAAACTTGGCTTTACCATTATCGTGAAAGTTATTAATGGATTTAATCGCTTGATAAAATGTTTCTTGAGTTAGCTCCTCTGCAAAATCAAGGTTGTTTGTTAACGTTACTAAGTATTTAAAAATAAAATCCCCATATTCTTGATATATATTGTCTTTATCCACTGCTACCCTCCCTTTTCCGTTTGACCATTCACCTATGTATCATAAAATTATCGATTTCGTTACAACATTTTTTAAATTTCCATCGTGCATCATATCTAAATTAAAAAAACTGCATCTTTATAACAGATGCAGATATTCACTTATTCAATTAAATGGCCAATGGCAGCCGGTACTTCAACTCTTGCCCCCGTTAATGCAATGAGGTTTACTGTATTTTATTTGCATGTCTTTTTGCAAATGTAGAAGGCGAAAACGAAACTTTATATTTTTCTGCAAGTTCTTTTTGTACTTTTTCTGTTAATTTCAAGCCCTCTTGATTATGTTTTTCTTCAAGTTCTACTCCGTTAGGAACTATTCCATCATTTTCCCAATCAATCCATTTACCATATTGCAATATCCACTCCATTAATTCAGCCTTCAACTTGATTGAAATTGGAACGTTTTCTATGTCAAAGTTACTATAACATTTATTACACCAGATAGCATCTGCAGCTATATCGGCTTCAACTTTTAAATCATATGTTTTATTACACCTACATAATTCCACCATTTTATTTTTTCGTCTCCCTTTATTAAAGTAAACAGCCTCGTTAGTAAAAAGCGCTTCAACTTACATTAATCAATGAATTATTGCAATTATTATCTTCCTATACATTCCATTCATCATAATTGGTATATCTTCTTCTACTTTTATATGTTTATTATTTTTTGGAATTAATTCTTCAAAACTTCGGCCAATATCAGTTCCTAATACGCTAATAATTGGTCTTAAAAGTACTTTTGGTAACGAAAGTTTTTTATTTTCAGGAGCAAATTTATCAAAAATCATTATTTTTCCTTCGTGCTTTAAAACTCTTGTTATTTCTTGAAAACATTTATTAGCATCTGGTACAACTGAAAGTATTAGACTTGCTACTACATAATCGAAAGATTCGTCTTCAAAAACCATATTTTGAGCATCCATTTCTAAAAATTTAATGGTAGAATCCTTGAACTTTATTTTTGCTTTTCCAAGCATATCAGGTGAATAATCAATTGCTGTTATATCTAGGTCAGCGTAATTGATTAACTCTAAATCAGCACCCGTCCCTACACCAACAAACAAGATTTTTTGTTTGCTATCGAATGGTATTGATTGGAATATTCGTTTTCGAGCATTTAAGAAGATACCTGAATTAAAAACCTTATCATAAATTGGGGATCCAATTTTATATATAAATTTGTTCCAAGAATTATTCAAACTCCTACACTCCCAATTCAATCGTAATTCTACCAATCAATAATACAACTAAATTTTATCTCATTTTAAATATTTTACCATAAAATCACTGTAAATCCTTTGTATTGCTTGTAGAAGTTTTTAAACTTGAAGCGGTATAAGACCCTTTTGAAAACCTAGGAGGAATTTAATGAAACACTGAATTCCTCACACAATGTGTTTCGTTAAAGACCTCTCCACATTCTTATCAGTGACTTTACATCTTAAGATACCATCAAAAAGAGACCTTTATTTTGTTAAAGGTCTCTTTCCCCATGTAAATCACTTTGACGCAAGTTGAATTTTTTCAGTGTTTTGTATGAATTCGTTGTAGGAATTATTAATTCGAATAATCGTTTCAGAAGTATTAATGGCTTTGTTTGTTAGTAGTGCTATTTTGTTAGCTTCATTCAGCTTATTGTACGTAACATCATACTGTGAGCCTGGACCACTGTTTTTCCAAGCCATAAATTGAATGGTTCGTCCCACTGTATTAAAAGTATTACTCTTAAATGTTGGGTTGATTGCACCACTGGCTAGAATTCCACGGGTAGCTGAATTGCCATTTGCTACATTCTGAATGATATTATTTTCAATAACAGCATTCGACCAATTCATGACACGAATGGCATCCAAGCGAGTTTTATCAATGTGGTTATTACGGATGATAACTTTGTCATGATACATTTTGCCTGAATATTTATGTGTACCAATAGCTCGATCTAGATTCTTAAATTTATTGTTTTCAATAGTTATATTTTGATTTGGAGTTTTATCATATTTACTCCATTTTTGACTCCATCCTGCTGTTGTTTTATCCGGTGTATCAATATTTATAGCTTCTTTGTTTTTATTTGCTGATGCTTTCGAATTTGTAAATGTATTTTTTCTTATTACTACATTCTTAGAAGCATCTAGCTCAATAAAGTGGCCCGAATACATATTTTTGAATTGAATGTTTTCCACTTTTACATTTTGATTATGTCCCATAATCAAAGCAATACTATCTTTTTCATATTTCATGTCAATCGTTACTTTACCTTCACCGATAAAGGTAATATTTTTTTCACCATTATATTTTCCATACACACCTGATTTATTGGCTTTTGATGGTTTTATGAATTGAAAAATTGATTTTGAGGCTTTAAATTTGCTTGTACCTGTTTTCTGACCTTTGACAATACTTACGCCATCTTTCATTTTAATTGTTACATTTGACGGCACATATACCGTATTACTAATTGTGTAAGTACCTTTTTTCAATATGAGCGTGCCGCCACCTTTTTTCTCCATTTTCTCTAAATAGGAGCGTAGCACATAATAATGCTTAGTATTACTATTATATGTAGTATATTTCTTCATCGCCTTATCCACTGGTACTGTTACTGGTGAAATTGTGTAGACGTTCTTTGCCGCAGCTTCTGCTGAATTGGGCATAACCCCTACCCATACACACAGCATCAATAAAGAAGCCGCTAATAATGCAGACATTCTCTTGAATTTCATAATCATGTTGTAAAATTCCCCTTCTCAAAAAGCAATAATTATTTAGGATATTAATGGCAGACTATCATAGAGGTTACTACCTTCTCTTGTATCACTCACCACTACCCCAATACTATAGTACCATTTTCTCCACAATAAACATGAAGAATGGAGAAAAAACTATCTTTTAAAAACTTTCCCACAGCATTTCTAATACTTATTTTTATGTAATATAGATAAGTGGGTTACAAATCGCATATCATTACATCTACGCTTTTATATACTTTAGTTTTTAATATTTCTTCGCATAGTAGACCATTGTTAGTAATACCGAAGATATATAAATTGTTATCATTATTGTCAGTAGATTGTAAGCATCTATATGTAGACTACTCACTGGGTTAAAGACTATCATTAATATTACAACTACAGCGATTAGAATGAAATAATTCACATAAATGGCTCTCTCTTTTATTTTTTGTGCTCGTTCATCTTTTGAGGTAAGGTGAGGTGCTAAGTAGGCTAAGCAAAAACACATAATGCAAATACCAAATAGCATTAGTGAAGATGGAAATTTATTTACACTTATTGAAGCTCCATTTATAAATAAGGCCATAACACCAAAAATACATCCCATTATGATAAAACCCATTTTCGTTTCTTTCATTTGTCTTTACTCCTTCCTAATTTGAGTTTAAAGTCTGTTTGGATTCTCAATGGTCATTGAAAACACATCGCCACATTTTGCACACACAGTGAACATAGATTTCATCTGAATATTCTACCTTCAAAACAAGTGCTCCTCCTATTTATTCTTCCTCATAAATAAATACATCTTCTATGGAACAGTTGAATAGCCGAGCAATTTTAAACGCAAGCGTAATCGATGGATTGTATCGTTCTTTTTCTAATGAAATGACTGTCTGTCTGGATACTTCCAACTTTTCAGCAAGCTCGTCTTGCGTATATTTGTGTATTGCTCGAAAATCTTTGATATTATTTTTCATAATTCCCCATCACTTTCTTGTAAAGGAAGCTTTACGTAAAGTATACTTTACAGTTTTTGGTAGGTCAAGTTCACTTTACGTTTTTTATATTAGAAAAGGCTAGCGAACTTTTTATTACAGGCAAGAAACCATACTAAAACTAATAGTTTAACCACGAAATACAGTCTTTATATACATAAAAGGCTGTATTTTTTCATTGTCCTAAAATGTTATTAAAGGTAAAATATACACCTAATACCAAGTATATGAAATTTCATAACGCCAATTCGAGATACATAGATGATACAGGGGGAATTTATGAGATATGTAAGAGTGCTAGCAAAAACATACGAAGACAACACTTGTAGAAGTACTGATTTGTATTCTCTTCTCGTAGAGCACAATGGAGAAACAAGTCTTTTACATCTCTTGCACGAGTATCAGCTAAAAAACCATGAAATGAGCAAGTCTGGCATAACAAACTTATACAGGCAGTGGAATTAATGCTAGATTATTTGAATGCAAATCAACATTACTTTTCATCTCCAAAGGCTTTTTTTGAATCCTTTGCTAAATCTATGCATTCTAGGACGATTGGTGAAGATGGGTATGATCCAAGTGGTCTTTACTGGTTACCTAAAAGAACCACTACATCGAATATTCTTCTCTACTCACTAACACAATTCTCTGATTGGATGCACAGAACTTTAATGTAAAGCCACTCAATCCATGGAGAAATGCTAGAGCTCCTTCAAGTGATAACAGCGGAACAAAAGCATTTCCTGAAGATAAGATTCACGAATTACTACGGGAAGGCTTTAAGAAGACGAACAAAAAGAACGACTTAAGTTTTCTTGAGAGTTACAACTGGCGTAATATTGCTATTACCATTTTAATGCATAGAGGTGGCATTCGACATTGCGAGGCTTATCACTTATGGGTACATGATGTAATGCCTCGCCGTAGTAGAATAGGATCTCTCAGAAAGAAATGTAAGCTATCACGGCTTGACCAACTCGCTATTTCTCCCAAAGCTCGACCAGTCGACCTTCAGGATCTTCAATCCAAATAAAATTTCCAAACTCAGTAACCTCTTTAGGATGAATTCTATATCTTCGGAAATTGAAAGTGGTGGAGTAAGTTGGATACAAAAAGGATATAATGGTTCAACAAGTGATGGTGGTCGTTAATATGTTGTTGCTGTAGGCGGAATATATTCACAAAACGGTGTGTCTTCTCCTGATCACATAGAAGTAGTATTTTATTGTAATAAGTATGGTGGAGTAAGTTGATGATAAAGGGCAAAGTTTCACTATTAGTTAGTACATAATATAAGACTTATCTTCTTGAATTATCGGGTGTAAGAGCTTAAGATTAAGGCTGCTAATGAGCAGTTTTTTTGTTATGCTGCTAACGGTACAGGTTAACTCAAGTAGAAACAAGAACAGAATATGACAAAAAAGGAACAGTAAAACACTGTTCCTTTTTTGTCATTAAGTTTCAGCACACCATAGTTCAATTTCTATTTTTAATTCAGGCAATCCTAATGCTGATGTATATGCAATTGTCATAGATGGGAATTCATTATTAAAAAAATCATTCCATTTAAGGTCAAAATAATCCCAGTCTATCTCTTCAGTCGCCCAGATATTAACCTTAATAACGTTCTCTTGAGACAACCCCTCTGATTCAAGAACCTTTTTCATGTTTGCAAAAGTATTAGTTATTTGGTCGTTTAAACTCTTCGGAACATTGCCTTTCATGTCTGTTCCTACTTGACCTGATGTTACTATTAAGGCTGCCCCTTTAGGCACTCTAGTGATATGACTGTAGTCGCCTACTGGTTTTGGCATTAGCTTAGGGTTTTTTCTAATAATTTTTTTCATAATATTACCTCACTCGTTATAAATTTTCTGCTATCTTCTTAAATAATTAGGCAGACTCCACCAATTACTATTTTTCTAAAAGAAAACTGCAGTCGAGTACCCATAACCCATAGATAAAAGCACAAGTATTTTCTTTTTCATGGTATGGACACTCCCTCTCCTTATAATGTAAGTAAAAGTATATATTACAAAATTGATAATAATTTTTATAGAATTAATTTTACCATACTAGAGTATATATGCTAACAAAATTTAATTGAGCATCTTGAAGACGATACTCTTCAACTAACGGGGTACTTTAGTTGAAGATCGTCGAGCTGTTCAGACGGCTCTTTTTTCTTATTCAACTAACGGTGCAGATTAGTTCATAGAAAGGAGGGTTAAACGTTGATGAGTCCAAAAGTTCAGGAAGTAATAAATGAGGGGAATTCATCCACTACTAGACGATGAATACAAATGAGGACAAATTATTGAACTAGGACAGCCGAGAAAGAGGATATAAAACACCTTTGTAGAATTAGTCAGAGAAAGTTAAATACTGGTAGGAGGTGTTTAACAATGCAGGCTCTACTTCAATACAATTGGCAGGTTCGGGATGAATGGTTCAATTGGTGTAAGCAGCTATCTTCTGATGAATTATCACAGCACCGTATAGGTGGAGTAGGTAGCATTCTTCGAACTCTATTGCACGTTGTAGATGTTGAGCAAGCTTGGATTAATGGTTTGCAGGGGAAACCTGAGTTTCATTACCGTTACGAGAACTATACATCACTTGATGCAGTTAAAGAACTATCAGATACTTGTCGCCCAAACATAGAGAAATTTGTTATGGACTGGACGGGAGAACTTGATGTGCATAAATTTTTTAATTTCACATACGGTGAAGTTATAAGACATGTCATCGTTCATGAGATACATCACATAGGTCAGTTATCAATATGGGCGAGAGAAATTGGACGGGAACCAATTACGGCAAATCTCATTCGAAAAGGGCTGTTAGATTAGAGAATTCCTAGAGGGCGAATGTACAAAAAGACATCGTCCCTCTTTGTTTTTGGTACACGTTAGCTACAAATGTGTTTTACAAACATCACGTTGGTATTAATCAACAACCTTTACTAAAACAGCCTTATATAAAAAAGACTTTAACTAAACCTGCTATTTGTTTGTGAAGAATTACACTTAAACTAACGGGGTGCTTTAGTAGAAGATCGTTGAGCTGCTCAATCTGCTCTTTTTAAGGTAATTGAAATACTTATATATAGATAGAAATTGCTGTGTTGGATATTTATGGTTACATTTAAGTGGGAGGAAAGAAAATGAGAAAACATTTAGGGGTTATATCCATTATTGTTTTCATAGTGACTATTCTCATTATGAAGTTATTTATGGTAGGAAAAGTTTCTGGTACGATAGGAACAAACTTTTTAATGGCTGGGGTAGGAGTGTCCATTTTATTAGCGATATTTAGTGAAAAAGGAAGAGTGAAAATAATCGTGTTAAGCATATATGCTTTACTAATTGTTGGTTTTATTACAATGGTGGCAGCATTCCTGTAATAATACTAACTTTAATTATTAACAATTTGAATTTGGGAATAATCCCGCTTAAACTAACTGGTGCTATACTTGAAGATCATTGAGCTGGATATGCAGCTCTTTTTTCTTTATTAGACTAAAAGGGCAGTTTAGTCGAATAAGTTATATTATTATAAATGTGGTAAAGTATAGTGAAATCGAAAGAAACAATAACTCAAACTCAAACGTATTTTGTTCAACTTCCTCTATTTGACCAAATGCGTTACATTTTAGGGGGTTTTTAAATGGAGAAAATCTTAGTGAAAACAGGGATATATTCATTTGTTGTTACTTTCTTCATATTAGTCGCTTTTATGCAAATAGAAGAAAGCACAACTGATGTAGAGGGAATGACTTCATTTGTTGTAACACCTTATCCAGAGTTTTTCTTTAATATTTTTAG
Source organism: Viridibacillus sp. d25.2 (assembly GCF_055456015.2). Classification (NCBI taxonomy): domain Bacteria; kingdom Bacillati; phylum Bacillota; class Bacilli; order Caryophanales; family Caryophanaceae; genus Viridibacillus; species Viridibacillus sp. d25.2. The sequence continues at coordinate 3,113,702 of NZ_CM196652.1, forward strand.
ATATTCTATAATTACTTCAATCATTGCGGTTATACTTGTATGTGTTTATTTACTATCAAATAAGAAAAAAGAGTAACAAACTCAACAGGTGTATGAATGTGAAGGAAATGTACTTAAAGTAATGGGTGCTTAGTACAAGATCGTTAGAGCTGTCCAGAACAGCTCTTTTTTCTTATTCAACTAAAGGGGCAGGCTAGTTGCATAAGAGCTGGTTTAATTTAGAGAAAAATAGAGGTAGAGGTGAATTATGAATTTCCTTATATTAGCAATCTTATTAATGTTTTTATTTAACTTCACAAAAATGAGAAATCAAAATCAAACAATAATTAAACAGAATGAAAGGGTTATCTCTTTGTTGGAAGAGATTAAAAATAAAAAAGCGTAGTTCTTAACCTAACAGGTGCAATAAGGGAGTTGCGTTGGCACATATTTGTCTTATGGAACTAAGGGAGATTGTGAAGGTTTGTACTTAAACTAACGGGGGGCTTTAGTGGAATAAGGAGATTTTTAAAATAAACAATCTTTTTTATAAAAAACAGTTCTTAAAAATAATAGAAAGCAATCGTTTTGATCAATCTTTATTCAAAACGATTGCTTTTTATATGCAGTAAAATCAAGGATTTAGAGTGATTTATAATCAATCTTTATTCTAAACCAACACCTAATAAACGTTCCCAAATGAAAGTTTGGAAATATACCCAAAAGCCACGAATTTTGTACCATCAACGATTCGTGGCTTTCCTTGTGAACATTATTTATTCATGTTTTTATGCACTTTCTTCAAAAGTCAGTCATAGAAATGCTTTAGTGGTATTTGGAACACTGTTGCACTATCGACTTTAATGAATAAAATTATGCATATTTCTTAATGTTGTAAATCCGCATTTTTCTGAAGCCCCTTATAAAATTTTTAGTATATATATCACCTGTAATAAAACTTTCACTAGCCTTTAATATTAAATCGATATTCAATTCAAATTCTATTTAAAAACATCTATACTTTCATCATTTGCAAAGATTTATTTTCAATGCTAGTTTTTATTTCAGAAATAAATTCATCAAGCTGAACTTCCATTGATGTTTCCTGACCATATTGTCTTACGTTAACAGAATGATTTTCAAGTTCTGTATCACCTATCACTAAAATATAAGGAACCTTTTTCATCTGTGCTTCCCTCATTTTATAGCCTAGTTTTTCTTCACGTAAATCAAGTTCTACACGTATTTCTGCTTGTTTTAACCGTCTTGTAATCTCTTCAACATATCCTTTATGAATTGTGTTTGATACTGGTATCACTTTAACTTGAATAGGTGATAGCCAAATTGGGAATGCACCACTAAAGTGCTCGATAAGTATCCCTAAAAAACGATCTATTGACCCAAATACAGCACGGTGGATCACGACCGGTCTGACCTTCTGATTTTGTTCATCTATATATGTTAAATCGAATTTTTCTGGTAGCTGGAAATCAAGCTGAACTGTTGCACATTGATGACTACGTTTAATAGCATCTTTTATATGAATATCAATCTTAGGTCCATAAAACGCGCCGTCCCCTTCATTGATCTTGTAGGAATAGCCAAGGTTTTTTAATACTCTTCCAAGTGACGCTTCTGCCTTATCCCATAATTGTTCACTTCCCATAAAATCTTCTGGTCGTGTTGATAATTCAATTTCATATTCAAAGCCGAATGTTTGATATACACGATCTATTAAACGTAAGGCAAGTAAAATTTCATTTTCAATTTGATCTGGTCTTACAAAAATATGTGCATCATCTTGACAGAATGTGCGAACACGCAATAAACCATTTAATGCCCCACTAAATTCATGTCGATGCACTTGACCGAATTCAGCCATTCTAATTGGGAGTTCACGATATGACCGACGTTTGTCTTTGAAAATAAGCATATGACCGGGACAATTCATAGGCTTTAATGCAAATTCTTGATCGTCTACTTCTGTGAAATACATATTTTCTTTGTAATGATCCCAATGTCCGGATTGCTCCCACATTCTTTTATTCATCATAAACGGCGTGCGTACTTCTTGATAATCATATTGATGTTGAAGTTTACGTAAGAACATTTCCAATTCATTTCGAATAATTTGCCCGTTAGCAAGGTAAAATGGCATACCTGGTGCTTCTTCCGAGAACATAAATAACTCTAATTCATTTCCTAGTTTACGATGATTTCTTTTTTGCGCTTCCTCTACAAAATGAAAATATTCTTTCATCTCCTCTTTTGTAGCAAAAGCCACACCATATAATCGTTGTAGTACTTTATTGTTACTATCCCCTCGCCAATATGCCCCTGAAACATGTGTTAATTTAAATGCTTTAATAAATCCAGTTGCAGGTAAATGCGGACCTCGACACAAATCTATAAATTCTCCTTGTCGATATACTGTTACTATTTCATCTTGAGGAATGTCTTCTAGTAGTTCTAGCTTTAATGGATCTTTTTTAAAAAGTTTTTTCGCCTCATCACGTGACAATTCAGCACGTTCAATCTCTATGTTTTCAGAAATTATTTTAGACATTTCTTTCTCTATTTTCGCTAACTCCTGAGCTGTAATTGTACTTTCCATGTCAATATCATAATAAAAACCATTGTCAATCACTGGTCCTACACCTAAGTTTACATCACCATATATTCTTTTAATCGCTTGTGCTAATACATGTGCTGAAGTATGTCTCATAATTTCTATACCAGCTGATGACTTAAAATCATATAGTTTTACTTCTGCATCATTTGTAATACTTCGATTCAAATCATATCGTATTCCATTTACTTCTCCCGCCACCGATTTCTTTTTTAGACTAGAACTAATAGAACTCGCGATTTCTCCTAATGATATGCCTTGCAAATATTGCTTTTCATTTCCGTCTGGAAACTTAATCAAAACTTCCTTTCGACTCATAACAATCCACTCCTATTTTCTTATAAAATAAAAACACGCACTCATCCCTATATAAAGGGACGAGTGCGTGTCATATACCCGTGGTTCCACCCAAATTTCCATCTCATAACTAAATAAACTACCTGTTGATGGCTTTGTGTAAGCTATATCGTTGCTTCTACGGTACTGATTACTCTTTTTCACCAATACTGCTCCAAGGTGGTAAGTAATTCATTCGCATTAGGAAGTTTTCAGCCTTGCCTTCCTTCTCTGTAAAGCGGTTAGAATTACTCGTGTCCTTATCATTGCATTCATTATTTAATTATCAATAAAAAAAACCACACTCATCCCTCATATAGGGACGAGTGTGGTTTATACCCGTGGTTCCACCCAAATTTCCATCTCATAACTAAATAAGCTACCTGTTGATGGCTTTGTGTAAGCTATATCGTTGCTTCTACGGTACTGATTACTTTTTTCACCAATACTGCTCCAAGGTGGTAAGTCTTTCTACTGCGTTAGGAAGTTTCCAGCCTTACCTTCCCTCTCTGTAAACCGTTATGAACTACTCATGTCCTTGTCATTGCGTTTATTATTTAAATTTTTATCAATATACAGGATTATTTTCCATTAGTCAATGGATATTTTTTATTTTTACAAATTTAGCAAAAAAAATCATTTATTATTCCAATCATATGGATTCCTTTATTGAAGCTTATTCGAATAATGGTAATTCTTTTAAGAAAATAATATCTTCCCGTTTTGCCGCATCGCATTCATTACATCCAAAAACGGACATTAATGATTTTCATATCTATTAGTACACTGTTATTGCATATTTCATATTTTCTTTATAGCTAATCATTCAATCCATTATCCTCTAAGTAACCTTCTTTACTACCATAAACTTTAACAATATGATCCTCTCCCCAATTACAAAGTGATGTCAAGATGGGTTTTAAACTTTTTCCGTATCCGCTTAATTCATATTCTACTCTAGGTGGGAGTTCGTGATAAAGAATACGGTTAATGACTCCATCATTTTCTAATTCACGTAATTGTTGTGTTAACATCTTTTGCGAAATATTTGGCATCAGTCGTTTCAATTCACTCGTGCGTTTTTTTCCATGTGTGAGATGACATAGAATGACGCATTTCCATTTCCCACCGATAACTTCAAGAGTTGCTTCTACTGATATATTGTATTTTTTCTTCGTTTCCATCATCAATAACCTCTTTCTATTTATAAGAACATTTGTTTGTAGGCACTAGAAGGTTCCTATATAACAAAAAAGTACGTACTTCCTTTTCTGTTTTACATGCTCCATAATAACATTTGTTCCGGAACATTTGGCAAGTAATTGCACACTGATTAAAAGAAGGAGATTCTATGAAAGAACAGCAACAAACAAATACAAAGGCTCTGCTTGCACTTGCAGTGACTGCTTTTGCCATTGGGACAACTGAATTTATAAGCGTTGGATTACTACCAATGATCGCAGCCGATTTAAAAACTTCGCTTCAAGTAACAGGTTTGACTGTTTCTATTTATGCGATTGGCGTAATGATCGGCGCTCCTGTACTCACATCTCTACTAGCTCATATTCCACGAAAAAAATTACTTCTTGGGATTATGCTTATATTCATACTCGGTAATAGTATAGCCATGTTCTCTACAACAATCGGCTTATTACTAGTAGCTAGACTAGTTTCTGCGTTAGCTCATGGTGTATTTATGTCAATTGGCTCAACAATTGCAGCGAGCCTTGTACCTGCAAATCGTCGTGCTAGTGCGATAGCGATCATGTTTACTGGATTAACTGTAGCAACAATAACAGGGGTTCCTTTCGGGACATTAATCGGACAGCAATTTGGTTGGCGCATAGCATTCGCATTTATAGTAGTGATTGGAGTTCTGGCTTTAATTGCCAATATCATTTTAGTACCTGCTTCTATTCAAAAAGGTACCAAAACAGGCTTTGCAGAACAACTAAAGCTAGTGAAAAACGGCCGCTTATTACTAGTGTTCATCATTACTGCACTAGGTTATGGTGGTACATTTGTCGTCTTTACTTATTTATCACCTTTATTGCAAGAAGTAACAGGCTTTAGAGCACAAACAGTGACACTTATAATCTTATTCTATGGCGTAACAGTTGCCATTGGTAATACAGTTGGTGGTAAACTAGCTAATAACAATCCCATTCGTGCATTATTTTATATGTTCGTGATTCAAGCGATTGTGTTATTTGTTCTTTACTTCACTGTACCATTTAAAATAGCAGGTTTAATTACTATTTTATTCATGGGGCTATTTGCATTTATGAATGTCCCAGGACTGCAAACTTATGTCGTAATTTTAGCTGAGCGTTTTGTCCCAAGTGCTGTAGACGTCGCTTCTGCTATTAACATCGCTGCTTTCAATGCAGGAATTGCAATTGGCTCATATGCTGGAGGAGTTATCGCTAAGTCAATGGGATTAATCCATACGACATGGATCGCTGGTATTATGGTTAGTGGAGCTGTGATTTTAGCTGCTATTTGTATCAAACAAGAAAAAATTGAGGAGAGTGTTCAAAATGAACTTACAAACAACAACTTTAAATAATGGAATAGAAATGCCCCTTTTGGGCTACGGTGTTTTCCGTGTAGAAAATGGTGCAGAACTTGCAGAAGCTGTAAAAACAGCAATTAAAAAAGGTTACCGTAGCATCGATACTGCACAAATTTATGGCAATGAAGAAATGGTCGGACAAGGGATTAAAGAAGCAATTGCTGAAGGTTTAGTTACTCGTGAGGAATTATTCATCACATCAAAAGTTTGGAATGCGGGCTTAAATTATGAAGATGCACTTGACGCATACGATGACAGTTTATCAAAAATGGGCTTAGATTATTTAGATTTATACTTAATTCACTGGCCTGGGCAAGATCAATATTTGGAAGCTTATAAAGCACTTGAAACAATTTATAAAGAAGGTCGTGTTCGTTCAATTGGCGTAAGTAATTTCCAAGTTCACCACTTAGAAAACTTGCTAAAAGAAACAGAAATCAAACCCGTTATTAACCAAATTGAATTTCATCCTCGCCTTACACAACAAGAGGTTCGTAACTATTGCGTGGAGAACGACATCCAAGTTGAAGCATGGTCTCCGCTAATGAACGGCGAACTTTTAAAAGACGAAACTCTACAAAGTATTGCAGCAAAGCATAATAAAACTGCTGCTCAAATCGTCTTAAAATGGGATTTACAACATCATGTTGTAACAATACCAAAAACAATGACTGAATCACGTATGGAAGAAAACATTAACATCTTTGACTTTGAACTAACTGCTGAAGAAATGGCTCAAATTGATGCACTAAATGATAACTTCCGTTGTGGTCCCAACCCAGATGAATTTAACTTTTAAATAGGTTAATCTAATAACATCAGATGAGTATATAAACTCATCTGGTGTTATTTTATTGAAAAGAAAATAAGTCTATTGGGTTTCATTCTATTAATTTACAAGCTTACATATTTGTATTTTTCCCATCTAATTTAGCTAGATCACTTATATATTAATACTGAAATTTAACCCTTAGCGCTGCACTAATTGTAATTTGACCTTGTTCGATTGGGGTGGAGAAATTCTGTTCAGCCATGGCAACAGTTTTATATAAAACAGGACCTGCATTACTCTCTTCTACAATCTCTATCGGTTGTGGAAGGAATGGTAATCTCATTGTCTCGGCTATTGTTGCTGCTTTCATTTGTGCATCATGGAGAGCTAAACTGAGCGCTTGTTGATAATAAAATTCTGCATTTTCAATTTTAAACTGAATTCCTGGAACGCGATTTGCACCATTTTGTACAGCTGTATCAATTACAGTACCAATTTGATTTGTTTCTTTTACTTTAACAGTAATGGCATTTGTCACTTCATAACCTCTAAAAACCTGTTTACCTTCAACGTAATCATAATTTGGCACGATATTATAGGCAGCAGTTTGGATATTCTCTCTTGGAATGTTGAGTGACAAAATTGATTGAATAACACGATTCATAATGTTCGCATTCTCCTGCTGTGCTTTACTCACATCTTTTCCTTCTGTAATCACTTCTAATTGAAGTTGTACATAATTTGGCTGAACAGCGACTTTCCCGTTTCCAGTCACTGTTATAACACGAGATGAGTTACATGGTGGTTGATGAGCATTAGGATTATACACAGAATTCCACCTTCCTATTGTTTATATTACTAATCTTATGCATTGTACATTGAAAACTTGTTTAACTAATCCTTATAGATAACTTGAGATAAGTTTTATAAATGCTTTTATAGCGATAGAAAAAAGACCATTTGAATCCCCTCTATCAAATGGCTAAATACAGTTGATATAGATAATATATTTAACATCATAAATTGAAATTATCCAAATTAACTACCTCCATACCATTGACAATATATCAGACAATTCGTAATATTTATCATACTAATGCTATCACTGTATTTTTGTGTAGCATTTCATATTTTTATATAAACCCGGTAATTCAATGGTTAATGACTAGAAATGAGTTGAAGTACTTAATGAAAAAGGTTCACTATAGCTGGATTATTCTAGCGGTTACATTCTTCTCTATTATTGCGGCAGGCATCATTAGGTCTTCTTCAGGTGTATTTATAGTTCCTTTTGAGCTTGAGTTTGGTTGGAGTCGTCCTGCCATCTCTTTTGCCTTTGCAGTGAGCTTATTTTTATATGGCTTTTCGGGACCTTTTATGGCAGCTTTTGTAGAGGTCTTCGGATTAAAGAGAATGATGCTTTATTCAATGCTGACATTGTCCATAGGACTTGCACTGACTTTCGTTATGCAAACACAGTGGCAATTAGTATTGATTTGGGGTGTCATGATCGGAGTTGGTTCTGGATTATTCTTAACCGTATTAAGTACACAAATTGCGAATCAATGGTTTGTGAAGCAGCGTGGTCTTGCAGTTGGGATTTTAACGGCAAGTACAGCAACCGGGCAATTAATATTGTTACCGGTATTAGCTAAAATAATCGACCAATATTCTTGGCGTTATGCAACCGGACTTATCTTTATTCTTAGTATTTTAATGCTATTATTAATTCTTCTGTTTATGAAGGACTTCCCTCAAGATAAGGGTCTTCTACCTTATGGACAGGAGAAAAGAGGGCAGTTTCCGGAACAGCCTAATCTTTTGCAAAATCCATTTAAATTAGCGTTGGGTACGCTGATGGAGGGCTTGCGATTAAAGGAGTTTTGGCTATTAGCAGGTAGTTTCTTCATCTGTGGTTTATCTACTAGTGGTTTGGTCGGGACACATTTCATTTCCTACTGTATTGGTTTTGGCATTCCTGTTGTAACGGCAGCGGCAATGCTTTCATTTATGGGGGTATTCGACTTAGTGGGCACAACATTATCTGGCTGGTTGTCCGATCGAATTGACAATCGATGGCTTCTATTTTGGTATTACGGCTTACGAGGGATATCTCTATTGTTTTTACCTTTTGCTTTAGCTCAAGGTTCATATGTATGGCTAGTTATTTTTTCTATTTTCTACGGATTAGATTGGATTGCCACAGTCCCTCCTACTATTGGATTGGCAAGCCGAGAATTTGGCCTAAAAAAAAGCACCTTGATGTATGGCTGGATCATGGCAGCTCATCAAGTAGGTGCCGGGGTTGCAGCATTTGGCGGGGGTGTCATTTTCAAAGTATTAGGCTCATATCAATGGGCTTTCATATTAGCTGGTAGCATGTGCGTTTTAGCTAGTTTATTCGTTATTATGTTGAAAAAACATCAACCGAAGTTGGAAGTTTTATAGATTATAACATGTACTCTATTAGATTCTTATTAAGCAAAGTTATAACTTTCCTACATTACCTCACAAATGGGGTGTATTAAGATCCCTTATACAAAATCTTAGGTTAACATAAAAAATCAAAAAGTATTATATATGATACATTAAAGAATACGTTGAAAACTGAAAATAAAAAAATTAGAGTTGACCTAAAATCAGGTTCAACTCTATTTTTCTTGCTAAAACAACAGTGTAATTTTTTATATTTTATCCGCGATCAAACATCCCAATAACTTCTTTTGTCTCAGTGATGTTCACAAACGCATTTGGATCGACTTCATTAATCATCTCTTTAACTTCTGATAATTGATAACGTGTTATTACAGTAATAAGGACTTTTCTACCTTCACCAGTAAAAGCTCCCTCACCATCCATAATTGTTACTCCTCGATAAAGATTTGCAAGTAACTTCTCTTTCACTTCGTCACCTTTACCTGTAATGATCATGACAGTGAGTTTAATATGATTCGTATGAATCGTATCAATAACCTTACCAGTCGCATAAATCGCTACAAGCGTATATAATGCTGCATCCCAGCTAAATACAAAGCCAGAAATTATTACAACGACCGCGTTCATCGCAGAAATCATTGCTCCAAGAGGAAAATCTCTTTTCTTATTTAGCAGCATTGCAATAATATCGAAGCCACCTGATGAACCTGATGCTTTGAAAATTATTCCAATACCAATTCCCGTAATAACTCCACCAAATAGTGCTGCTAGAAGTGGCTCATGTGTTACTTTATAAACCGGAATTACATACAAACTGACTGAAAGTACAAGTACTGAAAGAATTGTATATCCAATAAACCGTTTACCTAATTTCATTACACCTATAATAAGTAAAGGAAGATTTAATAAAAAGTTTAATATTCCTGTATTGAAAGGTGTTACTAGACCAAGCATGATAGCAATTCCACTTAATCCACTGCTTAGAATTTCATGAGGAATTAATAAGAAATTGTAAGCAAACCCTACTAAAATAGAACCCATTGTAATGATAAAAATATTGCGCATAGCTACTCTCCCTAACAAATTATCCTGTGCCATCATTTTTTTATCCATTAAATAAAAAATTACACAACACTCATACTAACGCTTCTGAACTTCTACTCGGTGACCATGTCATAAGCGCAATTGAATTATATTATAGTTGAGTTTCAACGAATAAAAAATTTAATAGTTTTTTCTGAAAAATGGGAATAACTACAATCAGCCAGTAACCACAAAAATTGTTCACAACTATAGCTATTTGAACAATTCATGCACGGACTTCCTTACTCTTCTGCACTTTTTTGATCCGCCACTTTATAAATCCTTTCTAACATTGGAGGATGCGTATATCGGAACCATTTTACGAGTAATGGCGGATTTACTTCGCTTAACCCAGATTTCGTGAGCTGTTGAAACGCCTTTACCGCCGCCTCTTTATCTCCCATTAACTCGATTGCATACTGGTCGGCTCTTGATTCTTGATATCTAGAAATATAATTTGAAAGAGGACTTGATGCAAATAATAGAATTGAAGTAATCAGTAAAAACAAAGGGAGCGAACTAATATCGTTTATTTTCTTTATTTTTAATACATTCCCATATCTTGCGATAACCCAAATCATGATCCTCGAAGTTAGCCAAAGACCAATAAGTGTCATAAAGATATAACCTAACATGCCAAAATAAATATGTTTCTCTACATAATGTCCCATTTCATGTGCCATTATGAAAAGAATTTCATTATCTGATAAACGATTTAAAGTCGTATCCCACAGCACAATTCTCGAATTACTACCGACCCCAGTAACATAAGCGTTGAGAGCATTAGTTTTTTCCGCCATATTCACTTCATACACATGTTCCGTTGGAATATTTGCCTGTTCTGCTAGAGACAGAATTTTTGTTTCTAATTCTTTATTCTTCAGCGGGTAAAAATCATTATACAATGGGTCAATTACTACCGGTTGTATAAACATGATAAAAATAGAGAATGGAATCGTTAATAACCAAGCATATAGCCACCATCTCTTGGTACTTTTTTTAATGAGCCAGTACAGAACTGACACAATCACTACAGTCATGCCGAAGCTAACCCAAAAGTCTATTACTCCATCTTTCATCCACGAAGAAAAATTCTGGTTACTAATCCCGTATTTCTTACTTAGGGAAAAGCGATAATAATCTAATGGAAATAATACAATATAAGTAAGAAGGGACAATAAAAATAAATAAATTACGTTTTTGAAGATTGTCCATTTAGATAATGACGCTGACCATTTTTCTAACATGAAAGATAACCCTATAAGCAACATTAAGAAGTAGAAGAGCCATTCAAATGGCGTCGCTACAAAAAAGAGGAAATTCCTAATATTTGAGTACTCCCCACTTAATAATAATTCGCGCTCAGACATAAATACCGAAGGATCTGCAACAGTCCCCTTTAAACCTGCTGGTATTGCGCCTCCACCACTATGAAAAATATAAAAGTACATCGCTAAAGCATACACTCCAAATATCAATAGAGCTGAAATTCCCAATTTTTTTGCTATGTCGTTTCCTCCCTTGTTCAGTTCGCCCTACAATAAGTTTAATCCAAAATAACAAAGATAGAACTTATTTTTATGTTAAAGCTTTGTTAACAATAGCTAACTCTCAAAATGAATATAAATTGATAAAAAATTCGGTCCTTGTTGAAAGAATTTATAAGTATATTCTTCCCCAAGATGAACAAATTCATGATTTTTTTATTTATTAATCACAAGGAAAATATAAAGATATTCGAGAGTTTTGTATTTATGAGCATAGAACGGAGTATAAGCCGAGTTTGCTGTCATTCAGGATATTGTAATCCACATTTGAATTTACTAAACAGATTCCTTTCTTCTCCCAATAAACAACAAACTCACTAATCCACAAACCAAAATAATTGGTGCGCTTACTTTATATAAATCAGTAAAACTCATTGCTAATTTTTTTTCTGCGTAACGACTAATGTCTTGTGAGTATTTCTGAATTTCATCATTTATTTTCTCTGACTTTTCTTCTACTTCTTTTGTTACCTGTTTTGTTATCTCTGCTTTCTTTATTTCTTTATAATTCTCTGGGATGTCTTTTATTGCTTTCTCCACGGTTTGTTGAATTAGAGCATCTTTTTGCTCTTGAGTAACTCCGAATTTTTCTCCGACTTGTTTCTTTTGATTACTTTCTTCTAAACTGTTTTCGTTTATTTTATCTTTAGCAGCTAGTAAAATTTTATCTTGCTCTTTTTTATCCACATGAATTTCACGTACTTTTTCTTCCGCAAATTGTTCAATTTTATTTTTATTAATTGTTAAATTATGCGTTAAACTTGATACAAATATTGCTACTGCTAATACTATACCTACTTGTCGTAGCATCGATACAACACTTTGGGAAGCCGTTAGTAATTCTCCTTCAAATGAGGAAGCTGTTAAGATCGTTATTGGCCCTACAACTAAACCATATCCAGCTCCTAATAACATACAAGGTAATATAATCTCTTGATTTGAAGACTGAATACTGATCATTTGTAGCCAAAAATACGAAACACTCATAGTAATAAATCCTAATAATATAATAGGAACTTTGCCAATTTTGTTAAGAAGAATTCCCGCAAAAGGAGAAACTAAAAATATCATCGCTGAAATTGGTGTCACTAATAAAGAAGCTGTTAATTCTGTTCGATTTTGCATTTTTGTAAGGAAAGTAGGAAGTAATACAGTTACTCCGATTAAAGACAAATTACTTAGTATAACAACAATTGAAGCTCCGACAAAAATCCGATCTTTAAATAGCTGTAAATTCACCATTGGCGAAACTACTCTTCTTTCGACTAATATAAATAATACGAAAGATATGATACTAGTAACGTAACATGCCCATGCAAGTCCACTCATCCAGCCCCATATATTCCCTTTCACTAAAACTAAAGTGAATAAGAAAATAGTTGAACTACATATTACACATCCAACCCAATCTATTTTAGATATTATACGCTCTTCACTTCTAACTGGAAGTAAAACAAAACAAAGGATAATACCGACTATACAAAATGGAATATTAACAAGGAACACCCACCTCCATCCTAAGTTTTGTGTAATAACGCCACCTATCACGGGACCCATTGCGGCTGATAGACCTTGTGTAACGCCTAATATCCCAAGTGCTATATTCCGCTTAGCTAATGGCATTGCTGATACACCAATTACCATACTTGTAGGAAATAATATAGCAGCTCCTATGCTTTGAATAAATCGCGAAAAGATAAGAAAATCTCCTGTATTCGCAAAAGCACATAATACTGAACCAAACCCAAATACAAGTAATCCAATAATATACATTTTCGCTTTCCCAAATATATCCGCAATACGTCCTAATGGAATCGCAAGTACCGCAATAGACATTGTGTATATATTTAAAATCCATGACATCTTCTCTAATGTAGTTCCTAAATTAGTTTGTATTGCTGGTAAAGCTATATTCATAATCGTTGTATCAATCATACAAAGGAAAATCCCTAAACACATTAAAAAGACGATTTTAATTCCTTTTGACTGCTCCATGTGAATCTCCCCCTAATTATTAAAACAATTCACTCTCAAAAACTACCCTTCTTGCTCATATCCTTTTTTCCTTTAGCTGTGTTAACTTTTTCTTTAATGTTTCAACTTCTGCAACATAGGTTGCGACACCAACTTCTAATGAAACTTCTTCTTCAAATGTCATGCCCTTTTTCCACATTTCGTATTTTGACAAAAGATCTTCGATTGCCGTTTCTTTTCTTTTTATTTGATCTTCCATCCATGTTTGAATAGTTTGTGCATCGCTATATTTACCAAAATACATGCGCATTAAAAAATCAGAACGCAATACTTCTTTTTCCAGATCGCTCTCCAAATATTGCTGGAACTCTTCTCGGCCCTCTTCCGTTATGAAAAACATTTTTTTATTTGGTTTTCCATCTTGTATCAAGACTTCTTTCCTGATTTTCCCGTCCTTCTCCAACTGTTTTAAAGTTGGATAAATCATCCCAAAGCTACCATCAAAAAAATGTGTGAATACATCTTCAAATACAATTTTTATATCATAGCCTGATAGCTCTTTCTCCATCAATAATCCTAATACAACGTCTCTTCCCTTCATACAAACACCTCACACAATCATTATTATTTATATCCATATTAACATTGTTAATATAATTAATAATAATACATCATATGTATTAAATTGTAAAATGATACATTAATTAATTTCTTATACATTTCATACAACTATGGGCGTTAATCTTTAAAGATGAAAATCCCGAATGGAAACTGTGGGATGCCCCTTACTATCTTCATAAAACAATGGCCTATGAAGATTTTCTTAATATGAACTATAAGTTTGTCCAGAATGATACCTTTTGGGCAATTGAAGTAAATGAAGTTGTTGTAGGAATCGTATTTTACTACTAGTAACATGAGCCTTCTAATTGGCTTGAGATCGGGATTGTTTTCCAAGAATCCCCAATTAGGTGAAAGGGCTTGGCACGAGGGCTTGAAAAGCACGTTATTATAATGGTGAGTATTACATTCTATCCGCATGAGGATGGTGTTAAGAGAAGAAAGGACGCAATAAGTTCGAAAAGCTTCAGAGTGATGAGTTCAATCAAATTGTCACTGAAAATGCAAAAGACCTTACCAATTAATTGGTAAGGTCCCCCATATATTTTTAAAAACAAAATTATGTTCAGTGCCATTATTCAGTACGGTAGTTTAAATAAACATTCCAGCTATGGCTGCACTTAATAACGATGCCAACATCCCTGAAGCGACAGCTCTAAATCCTAAGCGTGCAACATCTGAACGACGGTTTGGTGCCATCGAACCTAAACCACCTAACAAAATTGCCATCGAACTTAAGTTTGCAAATCCACATAACGCGAAACTAACTACAATAACTGTTTTTGGAGATAACTCCGCAATTTGAGGCGCAAAAGCAGAATAGGCAACAAATTCGTTTAGCACTAACTTTTGCCCGATAAAAGAGCCAGCCTGAACTGCTTCTGACCAAGGGACTCCGATGACAAATGCAAGTGGTGAAAAAATTAAACCTAAAATCCCTTCAAGTGATAACCCTTTAAATCCAAAGATATTTCCTAATCCACCTAGTATTCCGTTCAAAAGTGCAATAATTGCGATAAAAGCAAGTAGCATTGCTCCAACATTTACCGCCAATTTCAATCCATCACTTGCACCGCGTGCTGCTGCATCTACTACGTTGACAGAAGAATCATCTTTTTCCATCTTGAAGTTTTCATCATTTACAACTTCTGTTTCTGGGATCATGATCTTCGCCAAAATTAATCCTGCTGGTGCAGCCATAAAGCTTGCGGCAATCAAATATTCTAATGGAACACCTAATAATGCATAACCTACTAAAACAGACCCGGAGACCGAAGCAAGTCCTCCTGTCATAATAGCGAAAAGCTCTGATCTTGTCATTTTCGCTATAAATGGTCGAATAACAAGCGGTGCTTCTGTCTGCCCTACAAAAATATTTGCGGCTGCCGAAACAGATTCTGCCTTACTAGTTCCAAGAAGCTTTGAAAGAGCTCCTCCAAGAATTCGAATAAAAAACTGCATTATTCCTAAATAATATAGAACAGAAATTAATGAAGAGAAGAAAATGATAACGGTCAGCACCTGGAAAGCGAAGACAAAACCGAAATTTTGAGTATCAGCTGCAGGGCCAAACACGAACGAAATTCCTTTACCCGCATACGAAATTAAATTTTGTATGCCATTTGAAAAAGCAACGAGACCTTCACGCCCTGTTTCCCATTTCAATACAATAAAAGCAAACAAGATTTGAATCGCTAATCCCACTAAAATTGTTCGCAAATTGATTGATTTTTTTGCACTTGAAAAAATAAAAGCTATACCAAGAACGGCAAGTATGCCGCATATTCCCCATAATACATTCATATTAGACACCTTCTTTGTATGTAGTTGAAAAACAATTCCCTTTTATAAATTCCTTTATTATACATCTGATGACAGACAACTATTAAGCATCTTAACAAATAGTGCAAAGGATGTAAATTAAAAAATCATTCATACTTTTCAATTATTTTAAGCGCTTACAAAGCATTCTTATATCAAAACTAACTTGTTATAGTTTTACCCCAAATTCATAAAATTATCATATTTTTTGTGGAATTCGAGACCTAGAACGCCAAAAAAACTAACTGGTTCATTTTGAAATGAGTCAGTTAGTTTTTCTTGCTACGTTATTTTTCCAAAACTTGGTGGATCACTTCATAAGATTTGCTGTTATTTAGGTTTTTGTGAATGCATCTTGCTGGTTTTTCTCGTAAGGTTTCAGCGAAAGCCTTTGCCATTTCGGCTTCTCCTGCCACATAAATCTCCTTCCAGCCACGTTCTTTCTTTAATTTGTCAACAATTTCCCCAATGCCTTTATAGAAGCGACCCAAATTTTCTTTTAATCGAGGTTCTAATGCATTCGCTTTGGTACTTCCGATTCCTGGGTGATTGTCAGGCGTCACTTTTTTTCTATTTCCCCATTCTTGAAGGTTCGGTTCGAAATCGTAAATAAGTTCGTCATTCAAGAAACCCATAGCCGTATCTAGAATGCGTACTTCTCCAAAACTCGGTAAAACAATGCCTGCCTCAGGATAAGCTTTATAGATGTATTCCATTTCTCCAATTACCGGATGATCCTCCCAATGAAAGCTTGTTTTCATATGCACTTGTACATAGTGGACCGACCACAGACTCGGATTTTCCGAAGCGAAAATGATGACACCTTTATTCAATTCATTCTGACGATCTTCAATTTCTTTTAAGACTTTTTCTTTCACTGTTTTAAATGCATTCAGTTCATCCTCATCTTTGGAAGCAATTATATACTCTTCCATTCTTTTTAAACCACTTCTCAACTGTATGCTCCATGCACCTTTTAGCTGATCCGGATCAGCTGGATTAGTATTTAAATATACACTTAACACACTACGATTCGTACATTGAAACTCTTTCAGGGTCTGAAGTTCTTTGCTTATTGACATAAATCCAGTAACCTCCTTAAGGTGTTTAACGATATAAGCATGCCCAATTAACAAACCGACACACGCTAAAATCTAAAACGAATTGCAAACTACATCGAAAGAACTGTATAAAATAAATTTAAAATAGAATAATTGTCGTAAGTGAATTTTGCACAATCGTTTTTTACTAATAATAAAGGTAAGAACATGGTAAATTTGTAATTTATGAAAAAAAGAAAAAGTACTACTTGGCTGAGACATTATCTCACCTAGTAGTACCCCTTTTATCTAAAAATATTATGACTGTATAAATAATCGTAGGAAATGTCAATAAATAAATATTCATTCTCATTAACTGCTATTGAGAAAGTACGTGTCATTTCCCCAGTGTCTATATCGCTATATAAGTCAGACAACACACTACTTTGGTCATTACGCATTTCAATAATTGTTTTTAAAAAGTATGGACGCCAGCTCCAATTTTTATTAACTGCTTCTTCCTGTATAGCCCACTTCTTATCTATACGCATGATATTAGGAGATGTCTGAAAACCCTCTCCATCACAAATATAAAGTCGGAAGGAGTATGCATCTAGTTCTTTAGCAAGCGCTAAAAGTTGTTCTGTACTGTCGCTCGATGGCTTCATAAGATGTACGGATTTCTCTAATGTATTCTGTAAAGTTTTCAATGCATTGTAATTGTCTTCAAGCAAGCGCTTTTCTGCTGAGATAAACTGCTGACACCGTTCTTTGAAACTTTTTTTCAATTGATCCCGCGGAATTGTTCCTGTATGTACATCAGCTAGATATTTCCCTTGGTAATAACGTCCTCCATTTTTCCACGCAAATTGAAGTTGAAATTCTTTATCGATCCCTTCAAATAACATATTTGCGCCAATTTTACGCGCTAATTTACCCAGAGATTTGAACAAATCATTTTGCTCACCCCAAGATTGATAAGTTAAATGCTCTATATTCAGCTTCAAAATATTCGGAGACAGCGTTTTAATATAATCCCAATGACTTTCAGAGCCAACCTGATTAATAGCAATTTTCATACCATATGTTTGGAAATAACGAATGATATTATTAAGCTGTCTAAATTCACCATTATAATTGTGCTCTGAGATTACAAGAACAATACGTTTTAGCTCTTCTTCAGGTATATATTTTTTTATGACTTCAAAATAACTTTCTCCATAATCAAGTACTAACAAGTTGGCATTACAAGGTAAGTAAATATCGAAATCCTTTGACTCCTCCGCTAATTGCGAGAGAGCTAAATGCAAAATTCTATGCTCCACATCCACTCGATATTCTTCCGGAATATCGTCATCGTAGGCAAATGAATTTAAACTTAAAGTCTCTTCATTGTTTATCAGCTTACCAGAGACTTCATATGCAATGACAATGTGCTCGTCTGCACTAAAAATGGGCTGGAAGTGCGCTTTCAACTTCTCTAGGTTTGTTAATACATCAATTGCATCCACCCCATACACCTCCTTAACCGATTGACCTTTAGACAATCTTAACATAGTGAAACAATTGCTTTTTTGAAAAACAATTATTTCTATTTTCATGATATGCCGTCATATGCGAATATGCAAATGAACTTACTGTACTTTCACAAAAAATGAGCCAGATTATAATAACAGACATTTATTTTATCGAAATCGGTTAGACAATTGATAATAAAGACTTATATAACTAGTAAATATTCAGACCAAACAACTCACAATACAACCTCTACACTACCTTCTTTCACTCTCCTTATTTACAGTACGCTTTGTACAAGTTACACCTACTTAAAAGTATCATACACTATAAAAAAGAATTTAATTTCTAAAAGAGCATTCGTTGTGCTATACAGATGATTGGTCTTTATTTTTTGTAACTAAATTGAACACTATTCACTGCATTTTCTGACACTAATTCAAAGGATTTCGTTTTTACGGTTAAGCAGGAATTGAATCAATACACTAGGCACTTCAGTAGCAACATGTCACTCATACCGCAAATTCCCCTGAATTAACAACGTGAATAATTAATTTGTTTCAGGTGAAAATAAAATCATTATTGTTGAAAGTGGTGAGTGCATGAATTTCCCTATTATCCATACAAATTTTTGGGATGCTGTTATTGCCATTCCAATTATTATGATGATTAAAATTATTTATCATACTCCTTCGAAATTTGTTCCTACAATTGCATTATTCTTTGGATTATTTATTTCTATTTTCATTAGCCACCGAAATGATTTACTTGCTGGTATATTTATGGGTTGGTTTTACGGGTATGCAGCTATTGGTTTTACGGGTATGCAGCTATAGGAAATTATGCTGCATTAAAAACTGCTCTTATTAGTTACAGAAATTCCGAGAATTAATATGAACGATTTAATATTAGAGATGAAGTTCATTTGACAATAAATAGTCCTTATTCATTGATGTATCATTAATTAATCTTTAGATGTTATGTTTTATCTGAGGGAGGGTAAGGCATTGAAAAAGAGTAACACTAATATAGATTTAGATGAATTAATAAGTTCAGCATTACCCGGAACAAAAAATTCCGCCAAAATTGAGGTTCTTGCCGCGGCCGTTACAATAATAGCAGATGCTTTAACCGCTCTAGCCATTGTGGAGGAGATAAATGAAGTTCAGGCAGCAGAACAGATAAATACAAAAAACCAATCAAATAATAACCGCCAATTGAAAAATATGCAAAAACAATTAGATTTTATAGTTGCTCAATTAGCTAGAATTGAGCGGAAAATTGATAGAAACTAAATATGCATGTACACATAATACATACATTAATCAACATTGGAATGTAAAAAGCCAAGCCTGAAGTTTAAACCCGCTTGGCACTTTTACTATTTTGTTACAATATCTACTGCAACAATAATACCTTACTAATTACTTATAGATCAAAGAATTTTAAGGTGGATTTACTGTTTTACAATGCGCCAACTAATTACAGGAACGCCAAAATGCTTTTTTATATTTCTTTCGACGTTCATAAATGTTGCATCTAGTGGGTCGTTGTTTGTTCCTTTTATGCAACGTGATGTGAACATATGACAATTATTCCTGATTAGATTATAACCATTGTGTTTATTTTTTGCTGCTATCGCTCTCCTAGCAATAGCTGGGTCATGCAAGACATTACCATTTATATCGCAAGCTACATATAATTCTATTCCAGAACGTACAGATGAGCCATTTAGAAAGTTATAGTAATCTACTTCTATTATATGTTCGTTACCATTCAGCTCTATTATTCTTTTTCTACCAACATAGATGCCGGTATGATCAGGTGTACCTATGATTTTATTTGGAAGCCCTAGTAATTTACAATAGACAATACTACCAGGAATAGGTTCTACATGTTTGAGTAAGTGAGAACTTATGAACCTTCTCCACTTTGGATTATTAAATGCCATAAAACTTACCTCCCTTCAAACCAAAGTAAATCATTAATAATCAAATGATTTATTATTTTCAGGGTTAAAGTCTTTTTACATATTTTGAGTTTGCTGTCACATAAGTGCCTCCAATTGTTTTATACATCGCTGAACCATTTACAAGTACTTTCTTTTCTATCGTTAATTTCTCACCTTTTTTTACTGTACCAGTCGGTTTAGACCACCTTGGTCCATTATAGTAATTCAATACGCTTGCTAACACTTGAACTTGAAAAGTCTTATTTGTTGTAGGTTTTGAAACAGTAATAATTTGTGTTTTTATGACTAAATTCCGGAATGTTGACCATGTGTATGCCGCTTTACCACTACGCATTTTAGATGGACAGTTTTTACCACTCCAATGATTGTGTTGAACAACATTACTAATAGGAATTTTTTCATCTTTCATAATTTTAGCAACCAAAATAGCGGTGTTTTCAACTGCTTTTTTGTAGTTTCCATCTTCATTTACGCATATTTCAATGTGGATTGAATTTGCATTACCGTTGCCATTACCGTCCCCGGCAGCCCAACATTTAACATTATGATTAAAAGATTGTACCGCTTCCTTATCATCTACTGTCCAGTGCCATGAGGCAGCACGACTATTTCCCATTGCTTGTAAACGAGCATGAGCATTTGCATTGGCAGTTTTTCTAGTATTATCTGTCTCGTGAATAGTAATCCATTTATGACCGTTTCCGGTCCCGTTCGTTACTTTATTCATGATTGATTGTGAAACTAGGTGTTTTCTAATTTTGACCACTCGTTTTTCCTCTCCTTCATTTTAGATTCTTGTCCCTAATAAAAGTTTTATTGCAGTGTCATTACTACTTATTAAATGCTGAACCTATCATTTTTGTGAAAAATATGAGTTTTAAGCCTACTTTTTACCTTATGACGGATTAAATACTGGAATATCGGGAGTTATAATTTCTGTACATCCCAAAGCATTCTTAAATTGGTAGTTCAAATATTACGTAAATATGAAAAATCATGTAGAATTCCCCACCTTTACTTGTTACATAGGTTTTACAAATCTAAAGAAAGATTTTTTTCATAAAAAAATCCCAGATGCATTTAAGCATCTGGGTTTTCTTTATGAATGTAATAATTCCAAGTTATATAATATAAGATCTTTTTTACCTGATTTTAATATTTCATTTAGGTTTTCTACCTTCTGCTCTTCTATCATTTCACCGGTTATCAAATCATATTTCTCTAAATAATAGACGTCTTTTTTTCGATTATTTAAATAAAATAGCGCTTGTCCTCTAAAATCGACTTGCTCAAACTCTGGATGGAAATCTCCAGTTGGTCGGTTAAGTCGGAATTTTTTTTGGATGACATCATTAGAAGTATTGTATGAATATACTTCCCCTAAACCGTTAATATAATATAATTCCTGATTATGAATGTGTGTTGAATTATCAAAGTTGTAAGGTAAAGAGTCTGATACAATTTCTTCACTACGATACTCAGCGAGGTTTTTAACATTTACAGTGAATGTTAGTTTATTTATAGTTGCAAGCAATATTTCTTCTTTTGCATCGTTTTCTAAATATGAGAGAACAAAATAATAATTTTCCTTATCTTCTAAAATGGATGAGATTGGATCCAATTCTTCAGCATGAGGTAATAGAACTGTTGCTAACTGTTCTATTTTTACTTTGTCTTTTAAAGTAACCGATTTTAAATCAAAGCTATCCTTAATAAGATCTTTTGTTAAAACAATTATTTGATCTTTCATCGTACCTGCTGTAGCCACGTAAAATGGTAGTGATGCTGTTTTAAAGCCAGATGTATTGCCATATCTTACACCTGTGTCATAATCAGCATCATTACTAAATCCAGTGTTATAGAGGCTATAAAAGATTTCTTCTGAAGCGATATAACCAGAAAGAGTATTACGGATTTCATCACGTTTCATCGGGAATTGTTGCGCGTTTTTCCCTATTAGATAAACACTTTTTCTGGCATCCAAATATAATTGTTCACCATTGTATTTACTTACTCCGAATTCCATTCCCGCCATTTCCATTGCAGTGGCAAAGCCTTTTTTATCAATAAATATCGCTAAACTTTCCCCTACTCCTTTTTCTAGCTGTGGTGTCGCTGAAGATGCATAAAGAACTGCACGTTTATCTACTAAGAATTTTGGTTCTTCCATCGTCTGTTGTTGGAAAAATATGGACTTCCTTTGATGGATGGCAGATACATGAAGAATTGCATATAGTCCAGCACCCATCACAATTAGGCATGTGATGACTATAATCAACCGCTTTTTCATCTAGACCTCCTGTTTTACTATGTATGAATCATATAAATGCAACATTAATATAACAATAGTTTACATAATTAATCATACTAAAATTTCTCACGTTTTACTATTAATAGCGGAACCTATTCCTTAGGGAAGATTTATACATCAATACTACCGTGAATAAATAATTTGTTTTAGCATCAGTTCAATTTTAGTAACTGGAATAGAAAAACAAATACCCACTATTCTTTTCCTATTAGAAATCAACTTAATCATTGTTTTTCATTTCCATGTAAAATAAAGTGAATACATAGCATATTGAAGGTGAGGAAACTATATGGGAACTTTATATACAATTGGAGAAGTATTAATAGATTTTATCCCTCAACAACAAGGAATCATGTTAAAAGACGTGGCATCTTTTGAAAAAATGGCAGGTGGAGCCCCGGCAAATGTAGCTGCAACTGTAGCAAAACTCGGGGGAAACGCTTCTTTAATAAGCCAAGTAGGAGCCGACGCTTTTGGTCAATTTTTAATTGAATCATTACAAAACTTGCAGGTAAATACTGATTTAATTAAATTAACAAATGAAGCAAATACTGCTCTTGCTTTTGTTTCTTTAACTGACAAAGGGGAGCGAGATTTTTCCTTTTATCGAAAGCCTTCTGCTGATTTGCTATATAAAGAAGAATATATAGAGTCAGAATGGTTTTCACATGGTGATATTTTGCATTTTTGTTCAGTTGATTTAGTTGAAAGTCCAATGAAAGAAGCTCATAAAAAAGCGATTTACCTTGCACGTGAGAATAGTACTTTGATAAGCTTTGATCCAAATGTACGACTTCCTTTATGGGTTTCAAAAGAAAATTGTAGAGAAACTATTTTAAAATTTATACCTCTAGCAGATATTGTGAAAATTTCAGATGAAGAACTATTTTTCATCGCTGGTATCGAAGAGGAGGAAACAGCAATCGCATCTTTGTTTACAGGTCATGTAAAAGTTGTAATTTATACAAGAGGTGCTAGTGGCGCAACTCTTTTCACAAAGGATACAGCCTTTAGTATTCCAGGTTGTGATGTTATGGCACAAGATACTACCGGGGCTGGAGATGCATTTATAGGTGCGTTCTTATTTAAACTTTTGACAAATAACGTCGAGATAAATGAATTAGCTAACTTTTGTACACAGTTTGCTTGCGAATTACTGTCCTTTTCTAATCATTGCGGTGCTCTAACCACTACTAAAAAAGGAGCATTTTCTGCTCTACCAACTTTAGAAGACATTCATAATCTCTTAAAATGATAAAGTTAGTGAAAAAAGCGGCTGTGTAAAGTGATATTCAAAATCATACTTACACAAAGCATCTTTTTTTGACGAATAATACAACTACTCATCCCCTTCTATAATTATTATACGGGTTATATGGACTACTGGTTTCAAAAAAAGATATTTTTCCACTTATTTATATAGTGAAAGCAAAAAACGACTCCTACTATTAGGAATCGTTTTTTAGCTATTCGCAACTTTACCAAAATATCGCGAATGGTACCATGCTAGAAAATCATCTCGTTTAATGACATTTAAAACACAGGGCGTTTTTTCTTGACGTTCAATTTTTTTAAGTTCTTCAGGAAAATCTTCTTCAACTGATAATGTCATATACGGAAGTTTTGCTTGTGCTTTTTGAGAACGAATGTTTTCTACTCTGGCACCCGCAAATACATAGTCTAAATTGAACCGATTAAATGCTAATAACAGAATTAGTTCTTTTGCTTGCTCATTATATCCTAATCCCCAAAAAGGATCAGCAATCCAAGTGCCAATATGACATAACTTCTTTTCATGATCTATTTCTTTTAGAGTTGTAACACCAACTATTTCAAAAGCAGAATTAATAATAACACGAGATACTTGTTGATTTTCTCTTTCAGCAAGTTGCATGCCACGTATAAAATTGAGTACCCCACTGACTGATGTTTGATAATCATTCATGCCTAGTGCACTTTTCACTAATTTCGAACTGATTAATGGTGATATTTTTTCTGCGTACATAACATCATGAGGTATAAGTCTAATTTTATCCATCGGCAATCTCCTTTCTATACAATCTTATTGTTATTTTGTTAATACTAAGTTGCCTTTATATAGCTTTTTAAACATATATAATTATCAATACTTTTTATTTTTAACGAATTCTTATCTAATAGCTTATGCAAAACAATCTATTTAGGAATGGTCTATTTCTTTTCTTCAATGAAATACGAAAGTTTTAATCAAATTCATTTTTGAGCACTCTAAGTCACTTTTTTTCTTTTATATTTATTATTAGTACAATTATAAACAATTGTTCACAAATTTTTCAATTTTTTTTCGTTTTTTATATTGATATTCTAAAAACCCTTTTAATTTTTGAATAATCCCCAAAAGTGTTTGTGAAATTTTTAAAGAAGACTCTACTTTTATTCATTAAGATTTTAACAATTATTTTTTTATTTCGAGTGTATAGAAAGATTGTAATGTGAGGAAAATACATTAACAATCATACGTAGTATTAAAAAGGAGTTTTGTTGATGAAAGATGTCAATACTGCTGTCTTCTTTACTGTTCTAGGCATCTCACTATTTGTATTTTCGATCGTAGCACCTATTCAAAGTCCCGTTGTTCGAGTAATCATATTTCTATTATGTATACAGTTTATCTATCGTAGCTTGCGTATATTTACATCTATGGAATATAAAAAACGTAAAGTATTAACTGAAAATAAATGATTTCAAAAAGGACTTCCAGTTTCAGAAGTCCTTCTACAGATATGTACAAATTATTTTATTAAATCTCTTCAAATGAAATATTATTTATACCTTGTAAATGACTATTTTCTGATGCATATTGTTGCAGTTCCATTCTGATAGAAGGTGCTAACCATACATCACAATCACAAAGCGCTGCAGGTATATTTTGAATATGAAGTTCTCCACCGTTAAGTTTGAAGTTTTGCACGATTAAAGCCGGCTTTTTTTCACAATCGCATTTCCCACAAATCATATTATCTCTCCCATTCTTAATTTAACTACTACTTGATAACCCAAGTAAAGCTTTTAAATCCATTAACTATTTCTTTTTACATAACTACTCCATTATACTATAGGGAGACAAAAGTCACACTATAAATATAAAATAAAATATAAAGGAACTAATTTTTGAAAATGATTGTTGAAAAAATGCCTTCTTTGTATTTATTCGATTATCTATATTAAAAGTTAGCAATACTTCTCAAGACATAAAATAAACTCCATATTAAATATTATTTTCTAGTCAAAAAAATCAGCAACTTCTATTCTAATAGAAGCACTGATTTTGGTTTTATTATTCTTCATTCATGCTTACAATACAACCAAATCGAATTCCTTGCCAATTTAACAAGTTATTGGATTGACGCTCCCGATATAAGATAAATTCGCCCAATTTCAGATTGTCATATCCTCTATTTTTGTACTTCTGGTGTAGGGTAGTCAAAGCCCTTCGTATCCACTTCGACCTTTTTCATTTGCTGACCTTTTAACGGTTTATCTGCACTATCTCGTTCAGAGGCAACGATAGCATCTACTGTTTCCATGCCCTCAATTACTTTCCCAAAAGCAGCATATTCTCCGTCAAGTTGTTGAGATTCTTCTACCATAATAAAAAATTGCGATCCCGCAGAATTTGGATCATTCGTCCTTGCCATTGAAATGACACCGCGCTCATGTTTCAGATTATTTTCAAAACCATTTTTAGAAAATTCACCTTCAATAGAATATCCTGGTCCACCTGATCCATTTCCTGAAGGATCTCCTCCTTGGATCATAAAATCAGGGATAACCCGATGAAAAATAAGACCATCATAATAACCTTTTTTAACTAATGAAATAAAATTAGCTACCGTATTTGGAGCTGTAGAAGGCTCTAGTTCAATAACTATTTTTTCATTATTGTTCATAGTAATCGTCACAATTGGATTTTCTTTCACAGCTGATGAATAGTCCTTTTTTTCGCCCGATTCCTTTACCACTATCTTCTCTGATTGCCCACTTTTTGTTGAATTTCCACAACCCGTCACAACAAAAGCTACCGCTAGCAGGCTAAAGACAATATAAAACACTTTATATCTCGCGAACATATTCTTTTTCAACTCCTCTATATAATTAGTTTATTAATTATATAACTTTAAGATAATTCTGGACAACTTATTATAATGTGCATTGCATGCAAACTTTATCTTCCTAATTAGAAAACCGCACCTCCTTATGGTACGGTTCACCTAAACTACTATTTGCTTTTTCTTGTTGATCTCATAAGAATTCAATATGTTCCAGTTATTGTTACGCCTAATTGAAACTACAATATTCATATTAACCCACTTTAGTTGGTCTTCGTCACTTCTACAGAAACATAACCGTTATGGAAAGAGGATATATGTTCATATATTGAGCATATATCCTCTTTTTTAGTTTAGTCTATTTATTTTTTAATCCCAGCTGTCTTTTTATTATTTACTTAATCTTTTTTGAAGCACGTGCTTCTGTCATCTGCTTCCAAACAGAACCCTTTGCTTCCTCGCCTTGTGAAATGCGAGCGATGGCCATTTTCACTTGTAGTTTCACTTCAAATTCACTGTCATTACTTGCTTCTTCAAGAGCTTTAAGTGAGGTTTCTGTACCCGTTTCATACAAGTACATGGCTGCACGCCAGCGCACAAGTTTGTTACGGTCTTTAAGCGACTCCACCATTGCCGATTCAAACTCTACAAAGCCTAGATCACTTATACAATCCCCTGCAGTTCGACGTACAGAAGAACTCTTATCATTTAGTGCTTGTACTAATAGGGGTACAACTGCAACATCTTCCACCATGCCTAAGTAGATTGTTGCTAGACGACGAATAGACATTTTCTCATCTTGTAAAGCTTTTTCAAGTAAAGATAAATCTTCAACTTCTGGATCCGCCATTTGATCTAGCAGTTGGAAGCGGGTTTCCCAATCATCTACTGAAAATTCTTCTAACGAAACCTTTCGTTTACGTGTCTCAACAACGTCTTTTTTCTCTTTACTTGCCGAAATCAGTTCATCAATACGTTGTTGAGGGAAAGATGCCTCAAGTTCTGCAACAACGCTATCACCAATTTCCTGTTTATCACCGTAACGGACACCGTAGTCTACCCATTTGCGTTCATAGATATAGTTCTCATCCGTACTCATCGCTTCATTAAAAGCATTGATAAAACGTTCTGCTAGGCCAAAACGTTTTTCAGCAATACTATCAAACACTTTGACTTGTAATGGGATACCTTTAAACATTTGAACATGTACATATACTTCTCCAAAATGTTCGTCTACCTGTTCTTCACAATTCTTTACTTGCTCATCCTCACCAAATGCAATACGAACAGCTGCTAAAATACTTTCCCAGTCATACTTTGCAATACGTTCTACCGCTAGGAAATCCGCTACATGATAGACTCCTTTAACACCTTCGATTGCAAGTATGTCTTGCACTTCTTTTGGCGCATCAGATTTATTGGCTTCGTTATAGTTATATGCTTTACCAAATGGTAATTCATGATCTAAAACGATTTTCATTGTATTTGGACTTGGTGTTGGTTCTATTGTTAAAATGTTCATTTGTAATCCCCCTCTTATTGGTTCACAATGTCTTGTAAGTATTCCCATCGTTCAATAAGGTGCTCATACTTCGCGTTCAGTTCTTCCAACTCTGCTGTTAATTGTTGAAGTTTTGTGAAGTCAGAACCAGCTGTCGAGACACCTTCTTCTGCTTCCATTATCGCTTCTTCTAATTTTGCAATATCAGCTTCTATTGTTTCCCATTCTTTTTGTTCTTTGAATGAAAGTTTTTTCTTTTGAGTTTTCACTTTTTGTTCTTTTGGTTTTTCAACTTTTTCTTCTTTCACAGGTGCAGGTACTGCTTCAAGTTTTGCTAAATAATCACTGTAGATGTCGAGACTTTCGTCGATTCCACCTTGTCCATCCAATATCCAGAGTTTTTTCGCAATACGATCTAAGAAGAAACGGTCATGGGAGATGGTCACAACAACACCTGGGAATTGTTCGATAAAGTCTTCTAAAACAGAAAGTGTTTCAATATCTAGATCATTTGTAGGTTCGTCCAGTAAAAGAACATTAGGTTGTTCCATTAACAGTTTCAATAGATATAGTCGTTTACGTTCTCCACCAGACAGCTTGCCGATTGGCGTTCCATGCGTATGCAATGGAAATAAAAAACGTTCGAGCATCGATGCAGCCGAATGATGTTCCCCTTCTGAATCTTGAATATCATTTGCTGACTCACGAATATACTCAATCATTCGTTGATTGTCATTCATTTGCGGCAGTTGTTGTGTAAAGTGTGCAATACGGACCGTGGAGCCAACTTCTATTCGCCCCTGATCAGGTACAACCTCACCAGCAAGCATTTTCAAGAGAGTACTTTTCCCTGCTCCGTTTGCACCAATAATACCGATGCGATCGCCTTGTTGTAAAAGGAATGAATAATCCTTAATTAAATGACGTTCACCAAAAGATTTTGTGATACTTTCTGCTTCCAACACTTTTTTACCTAGTCTTGATGTTGCTAAACCAAGTTCAAGACCTCCATCATCTGATTTACGGTCTATATTATCAGATAGTTCTTCAAAACGTTGAATACGTGCTTTTTGCTTGGTTGAACGGGCCTGTGCTCCGCGACGAATCCATTTCAGTTCTGATCGATAACGGTTGCGCATTTTTGCTTGAGTGGCAACAGTCATTTCCTCACGAATCGCTTTGGATTCTAAATAGTCTCCGTAATTACCTTTATGTTTGTACAATGTTTGATTTGCAAGTTCATATATATGCGTCGAAATTTCATCAAGGAAGTAGCGATCATGGGTGATAAAGATGACAGCGCCTTTTAAACGTAGCACCATTTCTTGTAGCCATTCAGTTGATTGCACATCCAAATGGTTGGTTGGCTCATCTAGTAAATATAAATCTGCAGGCTCAATTAGTACTTTCGCTAAAGCGACACGTTTTTGTTGCCCCCCAGATAGATTAGTAACCTGTTCATCAAACATTTCTATACCGAGTTTTGTAAGAGCTGTTTTCGCTAATGCGTTAACGTCCCATGCTTGCTGGGTATCCATTTCTTGTTGTAAACGGAATAATTGCGTCTGTAATTGAGATGATTCTGGACTTTTCCCCAGTAAAGAGAGTGTATCTTCATAATCACGGTTTAGTTTTAGAATCGGTGAATCACCAGAGAATACAGCTTGTAATACTGTTTCATCTTGAGCAAATTCTGGATTTTGAGGTAAATGTGCGATGCGGTATTTGTTTGGGTGATCCTTGTCAATTTGGTCTGCGTCTAGCTCTCCAGCTAGTATGGACATAAGCGTTGATTTACCGGTGCCATTAATGCCAATTAAACCAGCGCGTTCACCGCTATAAATAGTAAAGTCGATATCTTTAAATAGAGTTTTATCTCCGACTGTTTTTGTTAGATTAGATATAATTAAATGGCTCATAGTTCCCCGTCTCTTTCATTTTTAAGCTGTTTTAAAAAGCATACCATAAATTCATGTCGTTCTTTAGCCATCTGCTTGCCTTTTGTTGTTGTCATTAAATCTTTAAGTAGTAAAAGCTTTTCATAAAAGTGTGTAACAGAAGCTGTTTCTTTATTACGATAGTCTTCAACAGACATATTATGGCGTGCTTCTTCTTGGTCATCATAGAGTTTACGACCTTTCGCCCCTCCGAAAGCAAATGTTCTAGCAATTCCCACGGCTCCGATTGCATCTAAACGATCTGCATCACGTACAATCTGCGCTTCAATTGATGTAGCTTCTAATTGATTGCCACCATTGTAAGAAACAGAAGCAATGATATCTCGAATTATTTGTTGCTTTTGTTCAGATATATTAAGCTGTTGTAAAATACGTTGTTCATTTTCTTTTGAATCGGTATATTTCGAATCACTTACATCATGCAATAAAACTGCAAGTACTACTAATTCAACATCTGCTGTTGGTTCCGTTTTCAAAATTGCTTGTGCATTTTGCATAACTCGTTCTATATGTTGCCAGTCATGACTAGCATCAAACTGATTATAAATATCCTTTACCATTTGCTCACATTGCTCTACAATTTTCATTTTTGTTCCTCCTAAATAAAACAGCTACCTCCTATTATAAAGGTAGCCAATCACTTTGTTTCATTTTATTTTATAATAGTGCTTGTTCTAAGTCTTCTAGTAAATCTTCTACATCTTCAATACCTACGGAAATACGTACAAGTCCATCTACAATTCCAAGTTCCACACGACGATCAGTAGGAATGGAAGCATGTGTCATACGTGCCGGAATGGATATCAAACTTTCCACTGCACCTAGGCTTTCTGCTAATGTGAAATATCGTAATTTAGAGATTACTTCTTCTGCCTTCTCTGCACTTCCAACATCAAAGGAAATCATACCTCCAAAACCAGTTGCTTGTGCCTTTTGTAATTCATGACCTGGGTGATTTATTAGTCCCGGATAATACACTTTGCCTACCTTACTATTTTGTTCCAAGAATTCTGCTATCCTTTGAGTACTAGAATTTACTTCTTCTACTCGAATTGGCAAAGTTTTAATCCCTCGAATTAGTAACCATGAATCTTGAGGCCCTAATATTGCTCCAACTGAGTTTTGAACAAAATGTAATTGTTCTGCCAGTTCTGCATTATTTACAACGACCAAACCTGCTATGACATCACTATGCCCACCAATATACTTTGTTGCACTATGCAAAACAATATCTGCACCCAGTGTGATTGGTTGTTGCAAATAAGGGGTTAAAAAAGTGTTATCTACGATTGTTAGTAGTTGATGTCGTTTTGCTAAAATGCTTATCTGCTTAATATCTGTAATTTTCAATAATGGGTTCGTTGGTGTTTCTACATAAATTCCTTTTGTATTAGGTTGAATTGCATCTTCTACGTCTTGAATATTAGCAGTATCAACAAATGTTGCCTCAATACCAAATCGATTTAAAACTTTTGTAAAGACTCTAAAAGTCCCTCCATAGACATCATCGGTTACAATAATATGATCACCTTGTTTGAAAAGCATAACTACAGAGCTTACAGCGGCCATTCCTGAACTAAAAGCAAATCCTGCATGTCCATTTTCAAGTTTACTAATTAAAACTTCTAATGCATGGCGTGTTGGATTTCCTGTTCGAGAATATTCATATCCACGAAACTTTCCAACAGCATCTTGTTTATAAGTACTTACTTGATATATAGGAGTTGATACAGCACCTGTTGTTTCATCACCAACAATACCGGCATGAATAAATTTTGTTTTTGCTCTCATTTAAATAGGCTCCTCTTCAAATAATTCATATATAGATTGACTTAAATAACGTTCACTCGAATCAGCAAAAACAGTAACAATATTACTTCCTGGCTTTGCAACTTGTGCTTCAAGTAGCGAGGCATAGAAAGCTGCCCCTGCAGAACTTCCTACAAGTAAGCCCTCCTTTTTTGCTAACTCTTTTAATGCGCGAAAAGCGTCCTCATCTCTTATAGTATGAATTGCATCAAAATACGATTTTTCCATATAATCAGGTAAAAACTCCATTCCAATACCCTCTGTAACATGCGTTGATGCCTCTCCTCCATTTAAAATGGAGCCAACTGGTTCTACAATAACTGTTTTCAAATTTGTTTTTTGTGTTTTTAAGTAACGAGCTGTTCCCATAAAGGTACCTCCAGAACCTGCTCCTGCTACAAACACATCAATATTTCCATCTAAATCTATCCAAATCTCTGGACCTAATGTTTTTTCATAGGTTGCTGGATTTGCAGGATTTGAAAACTGACTAGGTGAAAAAGAGTCCGGAATGGCTTCAACAAGTTCTGTTACTTTTTTTATAGCACCTTGCATCCCCAATGCCGTTGGTGTATTAATAATTTCTGCACCTAAAGCTTTCATTAACGTTTGTTTTTCTTGACTGAATTTTTCAGGTACAACAAATTTCACATGAAAACCTTTACCTATTGCAGCCAGTGCTAAACCAATCCCTGTATTACCAGCAGTCGCCTCAATTATCGTACTTCCTGGGCGTATTATCCCTCTATTCTCCGCATCCTCCAATAATGCAATGCCAAGACGATCTTTGACACTTCCACCAGGATTTAAATACTCTAATTTCGCAAATATACGGCAATTATTAGGAATCTCAATATGGGTAATTTCCATTAAAGGTGTATTACCAATTAATTGCTGAACCTTATTATACAAAGTCATATTCATGCCACCTTTTAAACACTTTATAAATCACTTATTATTAGGTGCTTTTCTTGATTGCTTCCATATACCAAACATAATCGTTTAATTGTTCAAATGAGACGTCAAAGCTTGCCTTTTGAAACATCGTTAGTAATTTTGTAATTGTAGTATAATATTCACGTTCTAAATCATCCGCGACTTCATGGTAGCCACGAGATCTCTCCTTCTTTATCTGTGCCTTTTTATACTCTTCAGATTCAAATGCTGTATCTGCAAAAATAATTTTACCGCCAGGTTGTAATAGTTTGGCATATGTTTTTAGAGCTTCTAGTTTTTCCTCATCAGTTAAATGATGAAAAACATAGGTGCTAACGATTGAATCTATATGCTTATTTTCTATTGTGAAGTTTTGTAAATCACCGTCAACAAGCTGAACATTAGGGCATCGTTTACCCGTAATTTCACGCATTGTCTCATGAGGCTCAATCCCGATTACCTCTCTCCCTGCCGCCTCTAATTTCAATGTCAAATTTCCAGTTCCAGTTCCAAACTCTATAACTGTACCTATTGAAGCATTTGCAACTTTTTGTAATATACTTTCGTACCCTTCGAAAACATCACGATATTCTTTATGCTGACCAGTCACTGATGCCTCATACGACTTCGCCCACTCATCAAACAAGTAAATAAATTCTCTTCCCATTCTTACTGCCTCCCATTCTAAATAACCTTATCTGCATACTTGGTATTAGGTTGTAGTTTAGTGTTTAATTCAGCCATGATCCTTTCCTCCACTATATGACCCCCTAATCTTATTGGTGAAAACTTTTTTCGAAATGAAGTAACAACTAAAAAAGAGCTGCCTAAAATTGATTTTCAAATCAATAATTGACAACTCTTCATTCAATTCACTAGTTAAAAAAGTCCAACCGCATTCCCTTCAGCATCGATATCCATTTTCAATGCTGCTGGAGTTTTTGGTAAACCAGGCATTGTCATAATATCTCCTGTTAAACAAACGAGGAATTTAGCACCTAATTTAGGGATAATTTCTCGTACTGTTACTGTGAAGTTTTCTGGACGACCTAATAATGACGGTTGATCTGATAAAGAATACTGTGTTTTCGCCATACAAATCGGTAATGCATCCCAACCGAATTTTTCGATTTGAGCCATTTGTTTTAATGCTTTATCTGTAAAGTGAACACCAAGTCCTCCATATACTTTTTGAACGATTGTACGTACTTTTTCCTCAATAGGTGCCGAAACATCATAAAGTGGTGCAAAATTATTTTCTTCGTTAATAACAGATAGTACTTGTTTGGCTAATTCAATGCCACCTTTACCGCCTTCTTCCCAGACATTCGTACGAGCTATTTTAACGTCATTTTCTTGGCACCATTCTAAAATAGTAGCAAGTTCAGCTTCCGTATCTGTTATAAAGCGATTTAACGCAATTATTGGTTCAACACCGAAGTTGCGAATAGTATCCACATGCTTCGCTAAATTTTCAATTCCTTTTGTAATCGCTTCTACATTTTCCGCTTTCAACTCGGTTTTCAAAGCACCACCGTGCATTTTCAAAGCACGTGCAGTGGCAACAATTACGACCGTACTAGGTTTAAACCCGCCTTGCATCGCTTTAATGTTCATAAATTTCTCAGCACCTAGATCTGCCCCAAATCCTGCTTCTGTCACGACAATATTTGCTAACCTACGAGCTGTATTTGTTGCTGCTATTGAATTACAGCCATGTGCAATATTCGCAAATGGACCTCCATGAATAATAGCTGGGGTTCCTTCTATAGTTTGAACTAAATTAGGTTTGAAAGCATCTCTTAATAATAGAGTTAGGGCGCCTTCTACTCCTAAATCACGAACAAACACTGGTTCACGTTGATATGTGTAGCCAACGACAATATCAGAAATACGTTTTTTTAAATCTTGTAAGTCTTTTGCTAAACAGAAAATAGCCATTATTTCTGAAGCTACTGTAATGTCAAAACCATCTTCTCGTGGTGTTCCCTGCACAGGTCCACCTAAACCAATAACAATGTTCCGGAGTGCTCGATCATTCATATCTAAGCACCTTTTCCATATAATACGTCGTGGGTCTATTTGCAAAACGTTACCTTGCTGGATATGATTATCTATTAATGCAGCAAGGGCATTATTTGCAGTGGTAATTGCATGGATATCTCCAGTGAAATGAAGATTGATATCATCCATTGGTAATACTTGAGCGTAGCCACCACCAGTTGCCCCGCCCTTCATACCCATAATTGGGCCCAGAGAAGGTTCTCGTAATGCAACGATGACTTTTTCATTTAGTTGGTTTAGTGCGTCAGCAAGTCCTACAGTAACAGTTGATTTACCTTCTCCTGCAGGTGTAGGGCTGATTGCAGTTACAAGAACCACTTTTGCCGCTGTTATATTTTCAGGTAGTTTTAATGGATTGATTTTCGCTTTATAATTTCCGTAAAGTTCTAACGCTTCTAATGGAATGCCTGCAATCTCAGCAATCTCCGTAATGGGACGCATTGTAGCATTTTGTGCGATTTCTAAATCTGATAAAGGTTGAACGGTTTTAGACACAGCAGATCCCTCTTTCGTTTACTTTAATCATTTTTTTGTATTGAGGGTAATAAGATGTAAATCTTTATATTTTTCTACCCAAGACTATTATAAAGTACTTTTCCCAGTAAAACATATGCTTATTCGACAATCAATTGACAATTTTTATCTTATAGTTCATCCACCATTTCATATATAACACATAATATAATTTGTGGTGTTTGGATATAATTTTATCACGCGTCATTCCTATCTTTACCGTAATATTTGCTAAAAAATATTTTGTAATAATTTTAAGTACATTTATTTTCGGCACCACAAATATTTAAGATAAAAACCCTAAAGTGTAGAACAAAAAGAGTGACGGCCATCATCGGCTATCACTCTTTAAATTTATTATTTTTCTTAATATAAATTAGGTTTCTCATGATATATCATTTGAATACCTCATCTTATTATTTTTTAGATTTCAATAAAGCATCTACAGAAAGTGGTGTTGGCGTTGCAAAAGCAAAGTACACTGACATTGCCAGTAAAGCTAACTCAAATTCATAGCCAGCCATACCATCAGTTCCTAACAAGCCTAAAGACCATTTTGCCGTTATGATGGCACCTAACATAATGATTGCAAATAATGCACCGATAATTCGGCTACCTAGGCCTAATATCATGGCTACTCCCCCAACGAGCTCAACGATTGCTACAAAATATGCTACAAAGCCTGGAATACTTAAACTATCAAAGTAGCCAACTATATTCGAAATACCTCCTTGGAATTTCATATAACCATGGATGGCAAATAACCCTCCTAAAATCACTCGTAAAAAAACTTGTCCAATCTGTTGCATAATCTAAATCCTCCATATCTCTTTTTCCTTACTTTTCGTAACTTAGTATATTTTAATTATTTAGTAATGTCAAGTAAGTTTATAAACATTAAAATAGCTGTCCCAATATCTAACTTTTAGGACAGCCATTTTCTTATCCTAATTCACGGATAATCTATCTATTTATAACTTTTTTACTCTTCGTCTACCCATGCTCTTAATGCAACCTTATATCAAATAAAAAACCAAGTAAACGATATTACACACAGTATTACAGGCTTCTATCCAGTGTTGTTTCGCCCTGTAGGTGGGCAATACACTGATAAAATGATAGATGTTGCTACGCGAAACGGTTATAAAGTAGTAATTTTGTCTTGGCACCAAGATACTTTGGATTGGAAAGAAATTAAATCTCAAAAAATTATAAACAAAGTAGTAAATAGTACAAACCCCGGTGATGTGATACTGTTCCACGATGGTGGAGGGAATCGGACTCAAACGATAAAAGCACTAAAAAAAATAATACCTGAACTACAAAAGCAAGGCTACAAATTTGTAACCGTATCGGAACTTATTGACATTAACGATGGTCAAAATGATATTTTAAAGGACTTCAAATAGAATCTTATTCAACCCATGTGTTAGAAACCCTTTTATATTAGTAGGTATGTTAGATTAAGCATTCATATTTCCACCTTATTTGGGGATTATAAAAAATACCTTAAGGAGGTGTGTATATGTTTAGCTTTATTTGGTTTCTAATTATAGGTGGTATTCTAGGATGGTTAGCAAGTTTAATCATTGGTAAAGATATCCCAGGTGGAATTATTGGAAATATAATTGCAGGAATTATTGGGGCTTGGATTGGAGGGAAATTATTAGGTCGGTGGGGTCCTACACTAAGTGACTTTTATATTTTCCCAGCTCTAATTGGGTCCATCATTTTGATTTTTATCGTAAGTTTCATTTTGAAATTAATGCATAAGGATTGATGTAGACCTGGGCAATTTGCTCAGGTTTTTTATATTTCCCTTAAATTTCATTACCTCATCTTGAACGGGATAAAGCTGAAATTATTAGGTGCCATATTTTAATCTTCTTACACCTTACAAGAGCGTTTGAAAGCAAGCAGACGTAATGAAGAAGAAATACATCATTCATTTACTGAGGCTCTATTTACTTTGTTAAGCATGAAGTTAATCGTGGTGAATGGATAATTGCAACCACAGCTATCGAGAAGTGATATGGTGAAGAAATAATTGTACTCCCGTCCTAAGTTATATTTTGGGACGGGATTTTTTTCTATTTAGAGTATACATATTAGTCTTTTTCTAGTAGGCTTTGTAATTGCTTAAGTACATCAGTAAATTTTTGTTCGTTTTCACTTTGTTGAAAATTTTGGAATGGATTCCCTATCTTTTTAATACGTTCTAAAACAGCTGCGATTGTAAACATACTAGGGTTTAAATTCTCATTCACTTCATCCCATAATAATGGTGTTGCTATTAAGCTCTTATCGTTGCCTCTTGGAGAGTATGGAGCAATAATTGTCTTTCCTTCACGATGTTGGACATAATCTAAATACAGTTTATTATTACGATTCTTTTTCAAACGTTCTGTCGTAAACCATTGTGGATCCTGCTCAATTATAAAATCACATACAAACTTAGTGAATATACCTGTCTCTTCATAAGTGAAAGCACCTTTCGGCAATGGAATATATATCTGCATACCTTTTCCCCCAGACGTTTTGACATATGATCTCAACTGAAATTTGTCAAAAATAGCCTTCATATGCAATGCAGCTCTGACTGCTAAATGAAATTCATTTACTGATGGTGGGTCCAGGTCAAATACAATTTCAGTTGGTTTATTTGTATGAATGGTTTGAAATGGAATGTGGAATTCTAAAGCTAATTGGTTTCCTAACCACAGAAGGGTTTCAATATTATTACATATAATAAAGTTCGTATCTCCAATTTGTTTGGTTGAAACAAAATCAGGGGTATTTTCTGGACTGCTTTTTTGATAAAAGCTTTCGCCTGATGCGCCATGCGGAAAGCGAATAACAGTTAAATTTCGGTCACGTAAAAATGGTAGCATGTATGGAGCTATTTGTTGTAGGTATAACAAGTAATCGTCTTTTAAAATATTTCTTGCCGGCCATATAGGTTTATCAGGATGTGTAACCTGAACAGATTCAGGGTATGGGAAAAGTTGGCGTTGCATTTGCTTCCAATTACAATCCTCTATTTTCTTCTCGAAATTGAATGAATGAAAGCTTGGTTCTCTTAATGTTTCCCCCATAAAATCAATGCACGCTATTTCTACGCAGATAGACGGTGCAATTTCCCAAATCCCTTTTCTTTCAGTCCCATTTGTTTGGAATAAAGTTATCAAAGTATGGAGTTCTTCTTCATTAAGTCCATGACGAAAAGTGACTACCTCCATAAGAGATTCATTTCGATAAATAGCACCTGAGAAAAAACCATTGCTTTTATCATATTTTATTAGGATTACACTCACATATCTCCAATTCTTAATTTTTAACCAGTTAGTTGTTCGCTTATCGCTCATCCATTTACTGTTCTTTCTTTTTGCAATAATCCCTTCCCCACCGCTAATTAAGATTTCCTTCCACAATAACTTACTATCTTGAAAAACATCAATGGACTGGATTCTATTTACATCCTGATAATTAATGGAAGTTGGAAGGTTGAGCGTTTCAAATAGCTTTTGCAAGACTTCTTCACGCTTTTCCAAATATGAGTTTGTCTGACTCTTCCCCTTATATTTTAAACAATCAAACACAACATAATGACAAGAGAACGCATTAGCATGTTTGTTGATAGTATTTTGGCTTCGCATTCGACCTCGCATTTGGACTACAGAAAAATTACTTTGAAAATTATTTGTTAAAAAAACTAATTCACCATCTAAAGTTAATGGTAAGAACGGATTTATTTGTTCTTTTATTTCAAGACAATTATTAATGATCTCAGGAAATTTCTGATTAAGTATGTTCCCGTTTCTGCTCTTTAAAACGGGTTCATTCTCCCACTCTAATTCACAACGGAAGCCATCATATTTTGCTTCATATAGCCACTCATCCCCTTGAGGTATTTCTGTTGCAGCAGTTATTAGCATGGGTTTCATTTTATGCCAACTTTCTTTCTTTTTCTATCTAGTTTTTGATTAATCCTATTTACTAATACATAAAAACAGTGAAAAGATTAATAATAAGAAGAAAAGAGGTGCCTTGAATATGCATACAGTCTGGAAAGGTAGTATTAGTTTTGGATTGGTTAATATACCAGTTAAACTCCACTCAGCAACCGAAAATAAAGATATTAAGTTGAGACAACTACACAAAGAATGTAATACACCAATTAGTTATAAAAAAGTATGTGAGGGTTGTAATAAAGAAGTTAAGGACGAGGATATTGTAAAAGCATATGAATATGCAAAAAATAAGTTTGTAGTATTAAACGCTGAGGAATTAGAGAACCTGAGAAAAGAAAATGAGGATAAGGCTGTAGAAATAATCGATTTTGTAAAGATAGAAGAAATTGATCCTATCTATTTCGATCGTTCTTATTTTTTATCTCCTGATACTACTGGGAGTAAAGCTTATTCCCTGTTAAGAAAAACCTTAGAAGATTCAGGTAAGATAGGCGTTGCGAAAATCATAATAAGATCAAAAGAACAACTGGCAATAGTACGTGTTTATAAAGAGTCACTAGTCATGGAAACAATTCATTTTCCTGATGAAGTGAGGAGTGTTGCTGATGTCCCTAATATTCCAAGCGAACAAACAGTAGTTAAGAAGGAACTTGATACCGCACTATTGCTAGTCGACCAACTCACAACAGTCTTTGAACCCACAAAATACACTGATGATTATCGCACGGCATTAATGGAATTAATCGAAGAAAAGAAAGCTTCTAATACTGTAACATCAAGCGATAAACAACCAGTACCTAATAATGTAACCGATTTGATGACAGCGCTTCAAGCCTCTTTAGATAAGACTCAAACTACGAAGAAAAAACCGACTACAAGAAAACGAGCTACAAAAGCAAAGACCTCCTAGTGAGGTCCATCCTTTCCCAAACTAATTCAATATTTAGTAATGATCCAAATATTAGATTAGACTACTAAGAAAAGACAAAATAAAGACCCCTTAATAAAAAGCCCCGTCCAATAAGGGAGAGCACTGAAAAAGTTCATAAAATGAATTTTAGCCATGGCGGAAATGATTAATCGTCTCTGCCATGGCTTTTTCTTCGATGCCGTTAATTTCCGTTCCGAAGGACGCTTTCCTGGGGACTAACCTTGAGCCTCCTCGTCGCTAACGCTCCTGCGGGGTCTCAAGATGTTCGTTAGTTCCCCAAGGAGTCGCCGCATGCACTCCAATTAACTAGTTTTATCGTTTTTCTGAGTTTTTCAGTCTTTCAGATTCACACCTACCTCTTTTAATGAAAGGACCAATTCAACGTGGTGCTGTCCTTGATTTCCAAATAAGAAACGTTCACTCCAAGCCCTTATTTTGTTATTTTAATTCTGCTTTATAAGTAACTAATTCTGCTAACATCTTATTCTTACAATTGATTGGTAGACTATTCACCTTAATTGAATTTTTAAGAAGTTCGTTAACTGTATTGTCCATAAAAGTGATCGTAATGGTACTTATTAATACGACTATTAACGTGCACAGAACAATGATTTCTTTATAGAGATAGTTGTTTGAACTATCGCTGTTATCAAATCCATTAATTTTCAATAGACAAAGCATTTGGACTTATTCTCATTATAGTCAACGAATGTAGTTTTGAAATAAAGATAGATCAAAATGAATTCTTTTCTAGATGAGTACTAGCTGCCGTGCTACCTACTTTCCATTTGCAACTATTTCTCCATCCTTTATTTCAATGATACGATTACATTGATTTGCTACTTCTGTATTATGTGTAACAATAATAATTGTGTTTCCTTGTTGATTTAATCTTTTAAATACCTGCATAATTTCTTCAGTTGTACTTGAGTCGAGTGCTCCTGTTGGTTCATCTGCCAAAATAAATGTCGGATTATTCACTATTGCACGAGCAATTGCTACTCTTTGTTGCTGTCCCCCAGAAAGCTGTAACGGTCGTTTATTGATGTGTTCTTCTAAGCCTACAGATATTAATGCCTCTTTGCTTCTATGTAATGCCTCTTTATGATCTACTTTTTTCTTGCTATACAAATTATAAAATTGCAGATTTATCTTAACATTCTCCAATGCGGACAACTCATTAATTAAGTTAAAGTTTTGGAATACAAACCCAATGTTCTTATTTCTGGTGAAAGCTCTCTCTTTATCTTTTAATAAATTTGTATCTTTATCTTCCAAGTAATATGTACCAGAAGTTGGTCGATCTAGTAGTCCCAGAATATTAAGTAAAGTAGATTTTCCCGATCCAGATGGCCCCATAATAGCAATCATTTCTCCATTATTAATGTGTAGAGATATGTCTTTTAAGACAATTTTTCCGTCCCCTACTTCAAAATGTTTATTAATTCCATTTAGCTCAATATAGTTCATCTATCTATTCACTCCTTTAATCATCTCAATTGGTTCTATCTTCTTTAGCTTTATAAAAGGCATGATTGTAGATAGCATAATGCAGATAATCATAATCACGAATGCAATAGCAATAACAGATAAATTCATAGTGAGTGCTTCATTCACTAAAAGGGTTACAAAAAGAATTTTACAAATAACTGTAGCTATAATGAAAGAAACCCCAAAAACAGCGATTATTTCTCCGTATACCAATCGAATCATATGATTCTTTGTAAATCCTAATGAATAATAAATGCCAAACTCTTTGTATCTCGTAGTTATACTAGCTAAAATAGCACCGATACATCCCAACAAGGATAGTAACAAAAGAATGGCTGCGAAAGTTATTGTACCTATAATAAATACTTTTTGAGCTTCATAATAGGAGTCTACTTCATCTTGTAATGTGGTATATTGTAAATCCAAACCGTTATGCTTAAACAGCAATTGAATTTGCTCCAAATTAGCTTCTCTTGTTTCGTGTTCTGGCAATTGAATCAATGAGTTGAATGCATATGCCATAGCTACTTCAAACTCCTTAAATTGAGGGGCTAAGATAAACTCTTTATTGTTCATGATATTTTCACTAATATAAGTTGAACCCCCAGGCCAAAAATGTGAAGATGATGCCAAAATTCCAACAACCTCAATCGCTATCTTTTCATACTTGTCTGTATGCCCATTCACATAATATAGTTGATAAGTCTTCCCTATTCTATATTGATCTTTCATTGCAGCACTTACAACAACAGGTATCTTTTCATTTTCAAAAGAATGTACATCGCTTTCTAATGGGCTCATAGTTCCTTCC
Source organism: Viridibacillus sp. d25.2 (assembly GCF_055456015.2). Taxonomy (NCBI): domain Bacteria; kingdom Bacillati; phylum Bacillota; class Bacilli; order Caryophanales; family Caryophanaceae; genus Viridibacillus; species Viridibacillus sp. d25.2. Next base: position 3,156,386 of record NZ_CM196652.1, read on the forward strand.
TGCAAAGTAAGGTTTGACATTTCAATACTGTCATTGTTTAGAATATATAAACGTGATTCATTCTTTGTTTCTTGTGGTTTGTCATAAACATACATAGTCTCAAACAAACCTAGCTTTTCAACTAGGTTCTTTTCCCTTAGTTGTTGAAAGATATTGCTGTATTCATTAATCATGTTTATATTATTTTCTAATAAACCATCCTCTTCATTAATATAAGCATGAACCGTGTCTAAGGGGGCTAACTCTTCAATACTTTTTTTATATTGTAACAGATTAAAAATACAACTTAATCCAAATAATAACGCAGTAAAACCAATTGTAAACTGCACCATCAGTAATAAAAACTTACTTTTCTTATTGATTATTGATTGGTAGATAAGTCTTATCAAATATAACACCTCACGTACGATTAATAGCACTGATAGGCTCAAAACGCATAGCATTCAACATAGGAGCAATTGCCGAAATCATTCCAAAAAACAAAGACACACCCATTGCATAGAATAAATTTAACCATGTTACTTGAAAGGTAATCTCTTTTCCAAGAGAAGAATCAGATAATAGTAGCATGGCAAGATATTGTACTGAAATTGCTAGTAAGCAACCAATGATAGACATGATTAAAACTTCAAGCAGAACTGTTTTAGCAATATATACGTTGTTCGCTCCTAATGCTTTCATAATACCAATTTCTCTTTTTCGCTCCCCTAACCAATACAACATTAAATGAATAATGTTGATAATTGCTATGGTAAAGATAAGTACGGTAGCCACTATTGTGATAACAAGCGAATTTCGGAACGAACTAGAATCTACATTACTCACATTTTTGTAAGCTAATTTGATCCCTTTCTGATTCGCTGTCTCTATAAGCATGTTGCTGTTTTGCATAAATTGGTCTTTTCCACTTTCTAAACGAATGGTAACACTATGAAGATCATTTTCTTCTAGAAAACAATCACTATATATTCCCAGATACTCTTTCCAAGGCATATATATAGCATGCTCCCATGAAGTTTCTCTTGAAGAACGCCCACCAATACCAATCACGAGAAATTTTTCACCCTCAATAACTACTCTATCGCCTAAATTAATATTATGCTTATCAGCAATACTTTTCCCGATGATAATTGATTTATTTTCTTTCATGTCTTCTTTTGAAAAGTACTTACCCTCAATTAATGGTATATGCCAGTCTGGTTCCTGATGAAATAACACTGGAACGATTGGAAAGCTGTCATTATATTGATCGAGCTTTCGATTCCCCATACTAAGAAGTTGTACTTCTCCAAATTCACTTAATCTTTCTACTGTATCTTCAACATCTTTCTGATTCCAATCGCCATTACGTGATAAAAAAACATCTAATTGCTGTTCAGGATTGCCCGCTTTTTGATCATTTATATATTCTAATGATTCTATAGATGCACTTGTCCCAAGTGACATTACTAAACTGCCAATAAAAAAGCCAATAATAATTAATAGAATTGTTACCTTTCTATTTTTCCATTGTCGAAAAATAAACTGATACATGATCACTCCACCTTTACAGTGTATCTCTTTCCTGAAATAATCTCTTTTAGATCTTCACTCATTTCCTCATAAGGTGATGGTACAAAACTTCCTATCATACTTTTATTAATTTCTATATTTCCATATGGATGCCCATTTATTTTGACTTGTTTTGAATCTAAATAGACCCAAACGATATATTGTCTTGTTTTATTTCCTCCCACATACAACTTTAACATTTTTCCAAAAATTTTCATATTTGTAATATATAAATTAAAGTGTTTATTCTTCAACTAAGTTTTCCAGAATTAGAACGATTGTTTTCTACACACACTTCGCCAAAAGACAAAGAACCATCTTGTGGAGTATTACGACAAATTAAAAACGCAACCTCAGAGGAAACCTCATAAAGTTGCGTCCGTAGCGTGTATGAATAAGTTCTTGAAAGTGGCATTTCACCACGCAATTTTGATTTATGTGGTAGGGGTACCCTGTTTGGATTTTTGGGACAGCCTTTTTCAGCTTCAATCTTATAAAGCTCAATGAATTACTCTGTTACTTTTCTTTTTCTTAATGTTCCCGTTCAAATGCTTTAGTATCAATATGTTTCTTATCAAGGAATTCTTCTATTTTTTTCTGTTCTCTTCCATTCACCACATCACTTTTACCAAGTATTGATAAAAAGGTGTTTACTTTTGGAATACCATCTTTATTTACGTCACCTACCATTTCACCTACTTCAGAAAGGATCTCATTTAAACCTATAATGTACTGGCTAATTCTTTCAGACTCTTCTTGAAAACCTTCAGGCAATGTATTATTTAAAATATAGTTAGAAAAATTCTTATCATTTTCTTTTGTAAGCTTGTTAATTTTGTCGAATTTCTCTAATTCTTTTTTATTGAGTTTTTTGTCTTCATTAATAATCTCTTGAAATGGTTCACTAGCATTAGATAATTCTTCATAGCTATCAAGATATGTTTTTATGCTTAGTTTTATTTCATCTTCGGCTATTATACTATCTTGTTTTTCAGAGGTGAAAATGGTACTAGGAATCACTACGTCCTGAGTAGTAAGAAGAATTTCATCTTCTGTATCGTCAATATATTCTTCCTGCGAACACGCGCTTAGTATCAGAAGAATTAGAAAGCTGTAGAAAATCCTTGTCATAATAATTGTTTCCCCCTTGCAATTGACGTGTTCCATCTCAAGCATTTAATAAATAGTCTAACAAAAGATTTCCCTATATAATAACCTAGGAATGCTAAAAAAGAGCCTATAATAAACCCTTTTACGGACTCGAAAACTTCAGCAAATCCAATTGTACTAAATCCATTAACAAATCCCATTACAATTAAAGTCAGTGGTGATAGAATCATGATAGGTACACCAATGATATAAGCTAATATAAATGGTGAGAGTATTAGTAGCAGAAATAAACTCATGATAATAATAATAAATTTCATTACACCTAATCCCATAATTGACAACAGTGCTGTAAACATACTTCTAATGCTCTTATTCTCTTCAACCTTCTTAATAGAATAAACAGCGTTTAATTCTTTAGCAATCTCTACATGATTCCCTAATTCTTTAGAGATTTCCTCTTCACTTTTATTCTCATGTTTCCCCTCAGCAAAGTGCATATTATATTCATCTATTATATCTTTTTTTTCTTTTTCAGACATAAACTTCACTATTTTTGAGTAATTTCAAAAAATTATTCCTGTTCAAGTTTATCATTCTCCTCGATAAAGCGATTAATAATTAGGAAAAACTCTTTCCATTCAAACTTCAACGTTTCAAGTTTATCCATTCCATCCCTTATATTTTTGTAGTATTTTCTAATTGGTCCTTCTGTTGATTCTTGATGATAAGTAGTTAGATGTTTTTCTTTTACCAATCTTCCTAATATAAGATAAAAAGCACCTTCAGATATGGTAATTTTACTAGATATTTTTTTTACTAGTGAATAGCCGTATTCATCCTCTTTGTTTATTATCAATTAGACTATTAATTCAAGTGCACCTTTTTTAAACTGGGCGTTTATAATTTATCACCAACATCTGAAATTGACTTAATTTAATATAGTTGCATGGACACATTAAAGTTAAGTCCCTATCCTAGTAATTAAGAGAGGACGTGTCCGTAATGTAACAAAAACGATACATCAAAGAATTTAAAGAAACAATCGTAGAACTTTATCACACTGGTACACCCGTAAATTAACTTTCCAGTGAATATGGTGTCACTGAAGTAACTATCTATAAATGAATTAAAGTATATTCCCCAATTAATGTTGAAGAATCACTTACACCAGCTGATATATCGGCCATATAGAAAGAAAACTTACGCTTAAAACAAAAGGTAGAAATTTTTAAAGAGGCTATGACCATATTCGCGAAAAAGTGATGGATCAAGAAATTATCAAACATATTAATGTAGAGAAGGCGCACTATCCTGTTCAATTGATGTGTCGCGATTTAAAGTTGCCTAAAAGTACGCATTACCAGGATTCCCACAAAAAAATGAAAATCTTTACTTTTAAGCAAGAAGAAGAAACCCAACTTTTATAAGTTATATATAAAACTATACACCTTTTCCATTTTATTGTAAATGAATCTAATGTTTTTCTACAATATGAAAAACTAGATGAATTAACTCTACATTTATTCAAGACATACGATTAACTAAACAGGTTTTGTATGAATGTGGTGTGATAACGTGGAGTATTGATTTAGGTGGTAGGGGTACCCCTACCACCTAAATCAATATCATCTATTCCAATAAAATTCTTTCAAGAGTACTTGACTGGAGGTAAGAAAGAGCTGTCTGAACAGCTCAAAGATCTTGTACTAAAGTACCCAGTTAGTGGCATAAGTAATCTTCCCATAATATCTTTAATTTTGGTCAATAAATTCAAGAAAGAGGACGTTAATCCTTCTTTAGATTAACGCCCTAATAAACAGGTTCTACTTAGAAAACAGGCCACAATTTTGAATAATTTTATCGGTATGCAACAATGTCGCCTCTTTTATACTTACATTATTCCGTTTCAGAAATGCTTGTACTACTTGGTAGCCAACGGCATAACCTGCAAAAGAAGATAGTCCAACTGGTTGATACCCTTGTTCTATAGCGATTTCGTCTCCAAACATGTAACTACTTATCTCCGTAAATCCTTTGACATGTAATACTTCTTTGATGACGTCTCTCGAATATTCCAAATCCTACTCATCAAAAGAAGTAACCCACGGCCCCAATAGTTCCACTCCATAAAGTTCTTTCGCAAAGGATTCTGCTAACCCCTCAATCACTAAGTAATCGCCTACTGTAACATTACCATGATCCCAATCAAAGTAAGAAAATCGAATATTATGATGAAATTCATGTGCTATTACAGCTGGCAATCTAGGAATATTATATGAATTAGGGAATATAGAAACATGAATATATCCCGGAATACCACCAAACCCACAATACCCCTTTTGTAATTTTAGTTTTTCTGGATTCGCAATATATAAACCGAACTTCAATTCATCAGCGTTAATTTGCAAATTATTAGTTTCAAGAAAGGACATGCATTCATTTAATGTATCCTTAGCTATTTTAAGGGCACTCATATCTTTAAGTTTCCCTAATGCTACCTTCCCTTTTTCATCTTCTGATATATCAAGATATCCCAGCATTTTTGTAGCCATAATCACATCGTAGCCATTTTGTTGTTTGGCTACGATAGGGACATTAATGGTATTCCACATTTTCGCAAATGGCTTCATCATTGAAAATCTGTAAAAGTTTTCTCGGTTATTCGCTAACGAGAATAAACCTTCATATTGCTCAATCGTATTTTCGATTAGTATCTCCATTTTCCCACCACTTTACTTTGACTTTAAAGTTAATGTTAAAGTATGACATTACGTTAATGTCAATAGAAATGTAAAAAAACCACTATAAATAGATTTACCCTCCTTTTTCAACAAACCTCCCTCTATAAACATTGAAGTATCAACGGTTTTCATCACTTCGTGATGTAGTGAAAATATTTTTCCATCTCTTTTGTAAACAGATGATTGAATTTATAGTTTTTATTACCAAATCGAGCGTACGCTTCGCTAAAACTAATGAAAATCATTAGCTTTTTTTATCCATTATGTGATGCACAATGAATCTCTGCGATACTTATGACGACGTACCCTCCCATGTCTCTTAGCGTCCGTGCGCTTACATTCCTTCGTTCGGTCTATTCATAAGGCAGAGGCCTGCTAAGCTGCTCCGGGGACTCATAGTCTGAGTTTAGTTATTTTGCTGGCTTCTCCGTGTCATCCTTCTAGTTATAGTTCGATGAAGAAAATTTGTTTACGCTGCCTCTGCGAGACAGTAGAGGTCTTTCATCATATGTTTCTCGTCAAAACTGACTTTCTTTTTACAAATACCATGTAATACCTTCAGTAATTTACCACACAGTACCACCATTGATTGCTTTCCACGTAAAGGATTTTGCTGGCGTGTGGTGTAATATTCATGAAGCAGTTTAAACGCTGCGTTATGACGAATCAGTGGTACCATTACTTTGAAAAGAATATTTCTGAGTTTCTTTCGTCCACGTTTAGAGATATGTTTTTGTCCCTTATGTTGACCAGACGAGCTTTCTCGTAATGTTAATCCCGCTAGTTTGATAAGTTGGCGTGGATTTTCATAAAGTGAAAAGCTACCTACTTCTGATAGTAAATCAACGATTGTCGCATTTCCTAAACCAGGAACTGATGCAAGTAGATCATATTCCATCGTTGTTTTAGCCATTTCGGCTAATTCATTGTTTACAGATTCAATTTCGCTTTCTAATAAGCGATACTGACGTAGGAGCGTGGCGATTTCATGTTGTGCCATCTGTGTCCCTTCTGATAATCCGATAGAGTTCTTCGCTACTTCAATAAGAAGCTTTGCTTTAGGTAACTGTGGAACTCTCATCCCCTCTACCTGACGGTAAAGAAATACAAGCTCTTCAGCTGTTTTCCCTTGAATATCCTTTGGTAATGGCGTCATTTCGAGTGTTGCAAGTGCCATCTTCCCGAAATTCGGAAAGACTTGAGTAAATTCTGGAAAGTAGCGATCTAGCCAACGAATGATTCGATTTTTAATACTCGCTAAATCTTCCGTTAATTTTGAACGAAGGGTAGAGCCGATACGGAGTTCGGCTTCAACGTTTTTTAGTAAACGTGGATAACTGAAACGTCCATCTTTCAATAAGCGAGCGATGACTAATGCATCTTTTTTATCGTGCTTTGTCGGTAAATTATCATCCAATTCCTTAGAACGTTTTACGTGCATTGGATTCACCATGACGAGTGGAATACCATATTGATCTAGGAAATACGCTAAATTCATCCAGTAGTGACCTGTAGGCTCAATACCGACAATCACCTCTGTTTTGTTAGCTATCTTCATCGTTTGACAAATCTTATCATACAAACTTTCAAAGCCTTCTTTCGATTGATGTACCGCAAAAGCTTTTTCAATCACACGCCCTCGTTCATCGACAAAGCAGGCGTAATGAACATGCTTGGCAATGTCCATACCGACAACGAGTGTATTTTCAGAAACTTGATTAATTTTATCATTCCATTTAGAATGCATAAGGGAGTCCTCCTTGTTTGATGATGGGTCAATGCTCGTTGACACTCATGCATCATACTAGAGGACTCTTTTTCTTTCAAGACCCTGAACATCTTTCAAACAGGAATGCTGCTCCGTTAGCACAGGAAGCGACTGCTCATATTGAACAATCATACCCGTTAGTTGAAATTGGACTACCGATTAAAAAATGCAGATTTACAGCGTGAATAAATTGTCTATATATGCACGTTTTTTTCAGATAGCATACCTGCAGCGTTTTCTGCAAAATCTTGAAAAGTCTTATTGTATTTATGTTCATATACCTTTGTATAAAAAGCTGCATGTGAGGGGAATACAGAAAAACACTCTAAACATTTTTATATCAATGTTTAGAGTGCTTTATTGTGCCCCCAGAATTGCATTGGGGAACGTTTATTTATTTTTCAATGTACTGTATTCCGTATGCAATCCATTGTTTTCCCATTCTTCTCTTAAAATACCCATACGAATTGAATCGTAATAAACGCCCTCATAATAGCGAACTTTACGAATGCGTGCTTCCATTTGCATGCCAAGTTTTTCACCAACACGAATCATTCTCTCGTTTCCAGACCATGTTGTAAAACCTACACGAACTAATGGTAACGTTGAAAATAGATGGTTGACCCATAATTGTAATGCTCGTGTACCAATGCCTTTTCCCCATGTGCCTGCTTCATGTAATACTATCCCCATTTCAAGCCATTTAGATGACTCATGCTCCCAATAATAAGAGATAATACCTCGTACAATTCCATTTACTTCAATTACCCAAAAGCTTTCATCACCAATCCATTCATCTTTTGATAACAGAAATTCTTCATATGGTTTGGATTGATGAGGAAAATACGGAGCATCCCACTTTTTCCATTCTGGTTTTTCGTCTTTATAAATGAGCTCCCATAAGCGAAATAAATCTTCCTCTATTATTGGTCTAATTGTCAATTCTTTGTCTGAATACATCATTTATCCTCTTTTCAATTGTTTTCTTTTCATTAAGATTGAAAAGAGAAACCATATCTACTTTTCAATCACCTTTATTACCTGTTTCATATTAATCAATCCTTTCTAAATAAATTCGCTCTCATTATATCATAATTTTCTGAAATAAAAATCTATTATTCACCGTAAGTTTAGTTAATAATTTAGCTCACAAAAACGCTTGGATATTCTCCAAGCGTTTTTCTTATATTTATTTGTCTGAATTACCCGACTGCATTTTGTAATTTCTTAAGAGCATTCTGTTCGATTTTAACTTTCCTAACTTCTCATAATAAGGAACTAAGTCATCATTACAACACAAATCAACCATATAAATGTCATCAAGCTCTTTTACATTGCTTTACTAACTCTTTGCCAATGCCTTTATTTTTTATAATCTGGCAAAACTTCAAGGAACGGAATGTAGGCAGATAGAACTCCATTGCTAATTGCTGTTATAAAACCAACTACTTGATTAGTATTAGCATCTAACGCAATGACCACTTTACTGCTGTTCACATTTCCAATTATGAAGCATATACATGTCTACCATATTTTTAAGATGCTCTTTTTTATCAGATTCTAAATAAAGTGCCTCTAGATAAACCATGCACTCATTTTGTTCATAATCAATAACTACACTACTTACTTCAACTTCCTCATCTTTTTCGAAAGCAGTAGAGTTTATAAAATCTCCTTCATGAGGAATGACTTCAGATGTAAACGTCTTTGTAACATATCTTGAATCAAAAGATTTATCTTTGAGAATTATTAATCTGTTTATTGTGATATTCATTAATACCACCCCCTTCTACAATGATTATCCCACCATAGAGAAAAGTAATATATGCTAATTAAATGCTATTACTATCAATAAAAGAACACCAGAGATAATTCATACGGATCCAACAGAATTCGCCAAAATACTAAAAACAGTAAAACTGTTGAGGAATTAGAAAATGAAGTTGTAACAGATGTTTATTTCGAGAAAGAAGCATTAAGAGAATTTTTGGATACTTCATTAGCTTGAAAAGCTGGAAATCATTTTATTTTCAACATGCTTGCATGGATTGGACTGCGTTTAGGTAAGTTATTAGTGTTAAAATGGACAGATATCGATTATAATAAAGCTACAATAAGTATTGCGAAAATATTGTATAATCCGAATATAAATACTACTAAGTATGAAATTACGACACCAAAAAACAAGGTATCTATTCGTGTTATCGACATTGCTTATTGTGTTACTAAAAAAATTACACTTCTTTATAAGCTGAGGCAAATGTTCTACTCGAACTAATTGGCTCTAAAAGGGCATGAATCTGATGTAACAACAAAGAAAGTCTATCTTTTTCTAAAGATAGAAAGAAAGTGGCTTCACAAAAATTGGTGAAATAATGAGAAACCAAGAAACTTCATGGTAATTTTTATTTTAGGCATCATTATGGTACCAGTGCTTTATAAATATTCTTAAAAACCTTGTTATATTAAGGTTTAGTGAATATTCATCTATCATTTCACATATAATATGTGATGGATTTCATGCTTGAACATTCTGTTTCATATGGGAGGAACCTACATGCAACAAGGAAAAGTAAAATGGTTCAATAACGAAAAAGGTTATGGTTTTATAGAGTACAATGATGGTGAAGATGTATTCGTCCATTTCACAGGCATCCAAGAGGAAGGTTTCCGCACCTTAGAAGAGGGACAAGATGTTAGCTTCGAGATCATTGAAGGTAATCGAGGCCCACAAGCAGCAAATGTGAGTAAATTATAAAAGATTACAGCTATTCTACAAGTTTAACTTGAGAATAGCTTTTTTTATTGTGAATAATTTGCCCACAAAGTTTTAAGAAGTGGAAGCTTCAATCCCTAAAAAAAATACATAATAGTATTATCTGATTGCAATATAAAAAGGCGTTTCAAAGTCTTAAAACAACTTCAGAAACGCCTTAACATTATAAAGCTACTTTTTTCACTTCGAGTCTTACAATTTGATGCATATTGACATCTTGAATGGTAAATTCATAGCCTTCAGCTTCATGCTTCTCACCTTTTAAGATGCGATCATGATTTGTCATAAACCACCCTCCAATTGTATCGATATCTTCATCATTAATATCGATATTTAAGAGTGTCTCTACTTCTTCTAGTCTAAGCTTTGCATCTAAATTATAATGATCTTCTGCTATTTTTTGCACTTCTGGTAACTCATCATAATCGAATTCATCTTTAATATCACCAACAATTTCTTCAATGATATCTTCGATTGTGACAAGACCGGATGTACCTCCATACTCATCCATAAGAATCGCCATATGAATGCGCTTTAATTGAAATTTGAGTAATAAATCACTAATCGGAACCGTCTCAATAATACGAATCACAGGTTGCATAAAGTGAGTTATCTGCTTTAAAGCATTCTTTTCATCTAAAATAAAAGCTGTTAACAGCTGTTTCATATTAACAATGCCAATAATATGGTCTTTATCTCCATCCACGACAGGATAACGCGTATATTGCTCTACATTAATCACATCAAATACTTCTTTAAGTGTGAGATGCTGATCAAGGCTAACAATTTCCGTTCGAGGGATCATAATTTCTTTTGCAATGCGATCATCAAATTCAAAAATACGGTTCACAAAACTATACTCAGAACGATTAATCTCACCACTTTTATAACTATCTGACAAAATCATCCGTAACTCTTCTTCACTATGAGCAGCATCCGATTCTGACTGCATTTTCAAACCAAATAATGCGGTTAAGCCTCTTGCAGAACCATTTAAAAGTTTAATGACTGGATACATAATATTGTGGAATAAAATAAGTGATCCAGCTGTTTGCAATGTGACGGTTTCAGCTTGTTGAATTGCTAATGTTTTTGGTGCAAGCTCTCCGACTACAACATGCAAAAATGTTACGATTGAGAACGCAATAATAAATGATACCACCGAGGAAATACGAGCATCTAAGCTGAATATTTCAAATAATGGTTTCAAGATAGCTTCAATAGTCGGTTTTCCCAACCACCCAAGCCCTAATGCCGTAATCGTAATGCCAAGCTGGCAAGCTGATAGATATTCATCTAAATTATTCGTGACCTTTTTTGCTCTTAAAGCTTTTTTATTGCCTTCAAGTACAAGCTGGTCAATTCTAGTTGATCTCACCTTTACTATCGCAAATTCCGCAGCTACGAAAAACGCAGTAAGTGCAATTAGTATTACGAAAACAACTAACTTAATGGCTATATCATTGTCCAATCATGTTCTTTATATCTGATCTGATCCTTATTTCAGATTCAGAATAAAGAATTCACCTCCTGTAAAATAAGTTACTATTACTAATCTATATGAAAGTATATGTAAATTGCAATTAAGAAGATGATTATTTTAAAAATTTTTTCATTTATCTGAACCTTGCTTAATTTTATTTACTAAAATGTAGACCTTATATCTGCTGATAAACTTAAAAAATTCTTTATTTATCATAGTTTTAAATGATTCTATTCTCCATTAGATATGGGATTACTCTTTGATTTGAAACTGTTTGCTAAGAGTATAAATTCACATTGTTTTTTGAAAAAAAAAGGCCCTATAAATCGTTCAATCGACTTAAGGGCACAACTTTAATTAAATATTATTTTAAGACTGAAGCTGAAAGTGCGAAAAATTCATTGTATAGCGCTTGTAAAATTTTGTTTTCAAATTCTTTACGAACACCAAATACGAGGCTAACTTCTGACGATCCTTGATTAATCATTTCAATATTAGCACCAGTTTTTGAAATGGCTGTTGTCGCACGCGCTGCTAACCCTGTGTTGTTATTCATACCTTCTCCAACGATTACAATCATTGAGAAATCATGACGGAAGTGCACGTCGTCTGCTTGTAATTCTGTTTCAACACGTTTTACGATACGATCTTCTTTATCAGGAGTTAATTGGTGACTTCGAATAATTACTGAGATATCATCCAAACCTGATGGAGTATGCTCATATGAGATATTCTCGTCTTCTAATATTTGTAGTAATTTACGACCAAATCCGATTTCACGGTTCATCAAGTATTTACTCACGTATAAAATTGAAAACCCACTATCAGCAGAAATCCCTGTTACTGGACTATGATTTGACTTACGTTCAGACACAATTCTTGTGCCTAGTGCAGATGGGTTATTTGTATTCTTAATACATACTGGAATACCTACTTTATAAACAGGCATTAATGCTTCGTCATGGAAAACCGAGAAACCCGCATAAGATAGCTCACGCATTTCTCGATATGTAATTTCTTCTATTTCAATTGGACAATTTACGACTTTAGGATTTGCACAAAACACGGAATCTACATCAGTAAAGTTTTCATATAGCTCAGCTTTTACAGCTGCTGCTAAAATTGACCCTGTAATATCTGATCCTCCACGCTCAAATGTACGTAAAACTCCATCTTCTGTATAACCAAAGAAGCCAGGGAATACGACGATTTCTTGTGAATGTTTTAAGCCACTCAAATTATCGTATGCTTTTGGTAATGCCTGTGCCCGAGCCGGTAGATCATTAACAATTAAGCCACCTTCATATGGACTCATATATTTTGCTTTAAGACCAATACTATTAAAGTAAGCTGCAATCATTTTAGCGTTATTGTCTTCTCCACTCGCTTTTAAGCTATCCATCAACAATTCATCCGAAATCGAACCCGCTTCTGCAATACGTTTACGTAAATCAGCTTCAATGACGTCACAAATGGCATGATCTAAACCAAGTCCATCTGCGTTATTTTTATAACGTTTTACAACATTTTCTAATTTCTCTTCTACCGCACCTTGTTGCAATGCAGCATTAGCTAATTCTATTAATAAATCTGTTACTTTTGTGTCATCACTAAAACGTTTACCTGGAGCTGAAACGACAATCAGGCGTCTTGTAGGGTCAGACTGTACGATTGCTCCCACCTTTTTAATTTGTTCTGCACTTGCAACAGATGTTCCACCAAATTTACATACTTTCATTTTATCATATCCTTACATTATATATTTACTCATTTGTATCTCCTATAAAAACATTTGTATATTCACAGTGTACAAACACTATCCAAAGTAGTCAATAATTATTTACAAATTTACACAACAAATTGTTGAAATAGAACAATTATTGTAATTATTCAGTAATTGTTATCAACATGTTACTAGCATCTATCAGTTATTTCAACAACAAAAAAACACCAAGAGATAAAACTCATGGTGTTTTTAACATAGAAGTAGGTTATTTTGTATAAACTTTTAAAAGTTCTTCGCCTAAAAAGTGTAACTGCTCCCCAACCGTACATGACTCAATACAGAATCGGTGGGCACCAGACTTCCCTCGGTCTTTCCGAAGTTGATTTTTCACGAAGCAACCTTCACAATAATTTTCCACGATTTCGTCAATTTCTTTTATGACGGTTACTTTGTCCATCAATTCGATTCACCTCTAAATTTCAATAATTTTTATTGTACTACTTGGAGCATTTAGTTACAATTATTTGCTTTCTACAATTGCTTTTTAGTTTACGCTATTCAAACTAGTCCTATTCCCCTTCTTTATCTTTGCATATTTCGCTACATCAAATATACTAGAGTAATAAATATAATGTAGCAGGTGACTAAATGATTGAATTATATATTGATGCAGCAACTGCTGGAAATCCTGGACCTAGCGCAATAGGAATCTTTATAAAAGGTGAAGGTCAATTAATCAAAATTGGAGAGTCTATTGGGGAAAGTGATAATCATTCTGCGGAATTCATCGCACTTGTTCGCGGATTAAAAGAAGCATTCAAATTATCAACTGGTATTATTTCTGTTCGTTCTGATTCTAAAATTGTCGTCGCCTCTATTGAAAAGGAATATGTAAAAAACGAAGCATATAAACCTTATTTGGAAGAAGCGCTCGAGCTTTCAAAGAAATTTGATTTATTTTTTATTAAATGGATTCCTAGTTCGGAAAATCGTGCAGCAGATACACTTGCAAAAGAAGCATTAAGAAAAAAATAAGAATTATGCTAATCATCCTTAACATTAGAAAAAACGCTATTCTTTGTGAAATTAAATACTAAAAGAATGGCGTTTTATATTATTCTTAGATTTCTGGTAAACAGCAATTATTTTTCAACAAAGGATAATAAACTTACTATTAATCAGTTTACTTGAAAAATCGGATTTGCCATAGAGAAGAAAAGTAAACCTTCAAATTCTTGAAATTCTACTTCTATGTCTTTAACTTTATACTTATATTGAAATCCCAATTTCTCTAATACATGAATAGAGGCTAGATTTTCAGGATGAACAGTAGTTACAACATTTTCTATCCGTAAAACTGAAAAGCCATATTTCAAAAGAGCCTTTGAAGCTTCTGTAGCATATCCATTTCCCCACTTATCTTGTCTTAAAGCATAATATAATTCTGTTGATGAAGGGGCAAAGTCTAACGGTCCTAATCCACAATAACCGATTAATTTTCGAGATTCTTTTTCTACTATGGCAAGATTGAATTTTACAATATTATTTACATTGTTCTTTTTATTTGCATCTATACTCCACTTAATAATATTCTCCATTTCTTCCAAAGAATAAATTGGTTCTGGAATAAAACGGTGTACTTCAGGATCTTTTTGCAAATTATATAAACTCTCCAAATCATCGAGTTGGTAAGGCCTAATAATTAATCTTTCAGTTTCAATATAAGCATTTGTAAACATAACACACCTCTATCATCTTAATATTGGGAACATCTTTATACCTTTTATTAACCTGTATTTTGTAATTCGACACCTTCAATTATTTCTCCTTGTCCAACTAACCACCCTTTTTAGTTGATCAAGAAAAGCTGAGTGTTCATAAACTAAGCACAATTTCCATCTTTCTTTTATGTTCAACAACATCATTGTAGTTAAATAAATCTCTTTGCTAATGTCGCTTTCCGCTTCCTATTGAAATGAACTACTTTCCTCTAGTTTAAGTATGTTTCTTCACAATCTCCACATCAATATTAACATAAATATCCAATATAAAATCACCTCTAAAAACTAAAGAGGTGATTTTTATCAAACTTTATTACAAATTATCAATCTTTTTTTAAAGCACATTTTGCACCCTACAATTCCGTTAGCTCCTAATGTCTCTCCCTTATGTTTTAGTAATCAAAAAAGGAGACCGCGTTAGCAGCCCCCTTCTCAGTCATGATACCTACAATACAAATTATTAATGTTGCGTGGTGCTTCTTTGTATCTGAAGTGGTATTGCCAGCAACTATGTAAGGTTCAGTACCTTCCCCGTCCAACTTACATTAATACAGGGCTTCCTCTGCCTGTAGATTAGTAATTCAAACAGGTAGATATCTTTCTAATACCCACTATAACTCTTTTAAAACAACCTCTTACTAAGCTTTGGAAATGTCAATAAATCCTTCCCCGAACACATCACGTACATCGTGTATAGCAATGAAAGCATTCGGATCAGTAGATTGAACAATCCGTTTCAACTTTATTACTTCCTGCTTACTAATAACAATATAAAGAATTTCCTTTGGGGTTTTTGTGTAATAACCATGACCTGAGTATACGGTTACCCCTCTGTCCATTGATGTAGTCACCTGTTTGGCAATGTCATCCGGTTTATCAGAAATAATCGTAATGGCCTTCTTCGGATTCAAGCCTTCGATTACAAATTCCATTACTTTCGTTCCTACATATAGCATAATGATTGTCAACATCAGCTTTTCCGCACCAATGATGAAATAAGATGAAAAAGCAACTATTAAATCAAAAAACAATAGACCATAGCTGATACTCCATCCTAAATACTTTTGTGTTATCCTTGCTAAGATGGTAGTACCTGCTGTTGTTCCACCAACCCGAATGATTAGGCCAATCCCGCACCCTACAAATATCCCTCCAAAAATGGCATTTACCATCAAATCATTAGAAGCAATATTCCAGCTTTCTGTCAGATGAAGAAAAAGCGAGTTAGAAACTACAGCAATAATCGTATAAATCGTTGTTACTTTACTCAAAAATTTATAACCGATTATTAACAAAAATGCATTCAGAATTAAGTTGACTAAACCTGGTGACCACTCAAATAAATAATAGGTAATAATTGTGATACCAGTTACTCCTCCTTCACCAAGCTCGTTCGGAATAACAAATAAATTAACACCTAACGCAAAAATAAATGCACCAATAATGATAAAAATAATGTCTTTGGTTCTTTTTTTCATATACTACCTCACTGCTTATAAAAATATTTACTAGGAACAAACTCTCACCATTATATCGTGGAACATTTAAATCGAACAGTAGTCTTTTACTTATTTTAATACAGGATTTGTTTTTTATTGAACCTTATATCCCATTGACTATAACTCCGTTTTTAATTTAGTATGCCCAATTCTGAAAGTTTTAACCGTTCTCGGCTTACTCCCCTGCCAGTTTTCATACACTTTTAAAATGAATGTGATTGATTATTTTATATCTCCTTATCCCACTATAGCACCCCGTTAGTTGAAGAAGAAAAGTGAAACTTATTCAACATATTCTTAGGGACTTTGCTCCGGTGTAAAAAACGTTGGAGCGTAATCTACATTTTTAAGCCAAATATGCTCTTGACCATTTAAAGTATTTTTTACCCATACATCACCTTTAGTTTGCTCTGCCTTCTTTCGAAACCAAGTAAGGTAAGGTCCAACAACTTGAGGATCTACGTCAAGTTCATCCTTCCCTGGAAATGAGATTTGTTTTTGCTCTCCTGTTCTTATATTTATTGAGTAAAGTGTTGTGAACATAGTTGGTACAGGTCCTTCTTTCCACTCCTTGTTCTCTATCGCACGAGCCACAATTACCAAATCTTTAGAGTACCATTCCAGATCAAGGTCTACAAATCCTTTAGGTGTGTATTCTTTTTGTTTTTTAAATGTTGGTATTTCTGCAATCGTCATTTGCTTGTTTTCAACGAAAAATCTCCCTTCTCCTGAAATATAAGCCAATCGATTGGCAGAAGGAGCCCACTTAAACCAGTCTTTAACCCCTAACATTTTCCCCACTGCATGAAAGTGTTCTCCTCGTGATGATAAAATACTTAATGTATTACTGTCCATGGACCAAGAGGCTGTAGGAACAACTAAAAAGCTAACCCATTTCTCATCTGAACTCCACTTAAAATAATTGACATCAATCCCAAACAAGTTAGGTTCTTTAGTTTGAATCGTATAAAAAGGCTTTATTTTATCTTTAGCAAGATTTGCATTTACTGGAATTCTAAAAAGTGGGATTGGACTCCATCCGGTAGGAAGTAAGTTGGATTGTGAGGAAACAATAAATTCTTTCCCGTTCGGAAACCATTCAAAACCACTAACGCCTAATGAGACATTTTCAAATCCTTGCGGCCGGCCATTCTTTATTTTTGTCACATTTAATATACCTTGATCATTGTAGGCCAGCTGATTTTTGTTTGGGGACCATTTAAAGTCAGATGTTTCGACCCTTTCGTAAGGTTGGTAGCTTTCTTTTTCCTTTGTATCATAAATGAATAAATTCGATTTTTCTCCCTTTTCATCACCATCAATATATCCAATGAAACGACCGTCATATGACCATTTCGGAGAATACACATATCGGTTCTTTGTAAGTTGTATTTCTTTACCACCATTTTTGAGCCATAACTGATGATCACGAATAAATACATCTGTTAGTGGGGCTTCTGCACTTGCTATCGACGAGAAATGAAAACAGATGAGAGTGAGGAGTAATAAAATCCGAATTCTCACATCAATCCCTCCTACTAAAAAGATCTAACAAATCATATTTTGCCCAAATTAATAACAACTATCCTTATTCAACTATATGGCCCGTTTGTTGAACACAAGTTAAGCACCTTTTCCTTATTAAAAAAACCTGCTCGTTAGTACAATAAGTTCAAAAAAATAGAGCGTAATCGTCTTGGATCAACGTCCTTGCTAGTTTAACAAGGATTACTTAGCATTTATGTAATAGACCAGTTGGTCAGTCCACTCTTCATATTCATATATAAATTCTTTACGAACACATTCAAATTCCATACCTACATTCTCTGCTAAATTTATAGAAGGTGTATTATCAACGTTTATATGTGCTTCAATCCTATGAAACTGCAAGTCCTTAAATGCAATATTTAGTGCACCTTTTACCGCTTCTTTTCCGTACCCTTTTCTCCAGTACTGATTATGAATGGTGTATCCGATTCTACCCCATTGAAAATTATTTCTTTCTAATGTGGAGAAGTCTACCATTCCCAAGTGTATACCATCAATTTTCCGAAAGATACCGAATACGTTAGCTGTATCACTTAATGCTAACGTCTGGTGTTTTTTCACCAAATTATGAAACCATTCCTCAGTACATTCACTCATATCAATTTTCCCTATATCGTGTCTATGCTGAGAAGGAAATCTATTATTAAACTCGTTAAGCCAATTATGATAATCGGCATTTTTTAATGGTCTTATTACTAATCTTTCTGTTTCTGAAATACAATCAATTGTTTTTTCCTTCTTAATCAATGTGATATCTTCCCTTCTTTAACCTTTTCCTAGAACTACTTGTATTACCTATATTAAATGTATTAGCCAGAAGACATCACACCTTTGCCGTTAGCATAATAAGCAATTGCTCTAATTGAACAAAAGCACCCGTTCGTTTAATATCGTACTTATTTTAAAGGTGTTTTAAACACATAACTTACTTTGTCATAATTCATCTTATCTTCATAAAAACGGTGTGCATCTGTACGCTGCAATCCTGAAGATAGGGCAACACTTTCATACTTATTTTCTTTTGCCCATTCATGAACATATGTAAGTAGTTTTTCACCGTATCCCTTTGATCGTATATTAGTGTCCGTAACCAAATCACAAACCCAAACAAATCTTCCATAATACAGTGTTGTCATTGGCTTAAAACCGGTAACCGCCACAATTTTCTCATCATCAAATAAAGCCAACATTTTATATCTATCTACTTCTTGTGCTTCCATTACTAATTCAAGATAAGTGCCTTCGTTAAGATGAGTTCGTAACTGCCTCATAATTGGAAATGCCTCAATTATCTCATCACGTAATTTAAGTTCTTTTATTTTTAAAGTACTCAAAGTTAAAACTCCTTTTTAAATTTCCTGTAAATTACAGTCAATCATATTTTCTTATACAAAAACTACCCCGTTATCACAAAAAAAACGTCAAATGAATGAAGTAACAAGTGATTTCGCAAGGTCTTAGGGTGAAGGGCATTTACCCGTCATTCAAAGTCTGATGGGGCATGAAAAAAGCGAAACTACTCGGATTAACACTCAACTAAGCGGAAGACTTATAAAAGAGTTTTATCAAAAGTACTTTTAATTAATATAGGGCAGCGTTTAAATCACGCTCCCCTTTTTACTAATGCCCCCGTTTCCCATTGAAAAGCCTTCAAATAGTCGTCCGCCGTATGGTTCTATAATCATTTCACTTAATTGAATAACTTTACTTTTCACACCCGTTTTATAATATGTATCAAATGCGTCTACAAATTCATCGGTAAACTTCTCATCGTATTGCTTTAATGCGCGAATTATCCATTTTGAAGACCCTATCCAACGTCCATTAGTTCTCAACACAAATTCATGAATAAGCTCAGCTAACGCGTTTGCTATGAATATTTCTTCAGCACGATTATTACAACCTATGAAATCATCAAGAGCATCCGTTATAAAATAACGCTTTATTTTAATTATTTCTTCTGACCATCTTTCTGGTCCCTTATCCAAAATCTCTTTGGCTTCTTCTTTTATTGAATGTAAAATCCCTTCATCTTTTAAAATAATTCCTTCAAATATCATTCTTTGCATAGAAGGTCTAGCAACTTTGTAGTCGAGTTCAAAAAAATGTTTGTAAGACGTTAAATTATGTACAAAAACCTCTATTGCCCACCCAAAGTCTATTAAAGACTCTCTATAACTTGAATTTAAACTGTTATCAAATACCACTATGTCAAGGTCAGAAGTATTTGTTCCCTCGCCTCTGACAACACTTCCTGCCAACACAGCCCCTTGACAATTCGGAAAATACTTGTTGATAAATTGATGTGCTGCATCAATTGGATTTAATTTGTTCATATCTCCCATTATCATCACCTCCGGTTAAATTCACGTATTTATTTCCATTCCCCTGTCTCGTGAGTTGACGAATATATAATTTAACATTTAACTTATACTATACTTCTATTTCACAAATATTCCAAATTATATATTTAATCACAAATAAAAGCTGAACTAATACAAAAATTAGTTCAGCTTTAAAATAACTTGTGTGAGGAGCTTTCCGTTTGAAGCAACTTTAACCCCCTACCAATAAAAATCATTCCTGCTACCTTATTTAGAATCATTCTTACCTTTTGGTTTCCTCTTAGTTTTTAGTAATATACGAAGAGAAATAAGCAACAAATAAACACCACAATAATACATTTGCTGTAAAAGTACGTCCTAAAATGATAAAAGGAATAGTACCTTAAGCTGTTGTATCTATTGCGGAAGAAACGAAATTAAGAATAAAGAGACTTTTGGATTCGTAAGACTTTTTAAAAGTCCTTGTATATAAATCTTTCTAATGTTCAATTTATTGGATGAAGCCTGGAAAGCATTTTGTCAAAAAAGATGCTATTAGGATTGCATCTTCTTCATTAAATATTAATAAGGTACAGGATAAGCATCTACAAAGCATTTTACCCGTAACTCTTCACTTTTTCTTACTATTGTTAAGGTAACAGTAGAATTAACAGTTTTTTCATTCAATGTTCTTTCAAATGATTCATATCCTCCAATTTTTTCTCCGTCGATCTCCACTATAATATCTTCAGATTTAATTCCAGCAGCTGCAGCTACCGAACCTTCCTTCACCTGTAAAACCCTTGTACCGCTATTCGTCTCGTTTGTAGTGTGTACAATACCAATCCATGCTTTCCAAAACTTTGCACGCTCATCAGTACTAGTTTCATAGACACTCTTTAGATTTTCTAAGAATTGACTGGTACCAAACAACATATTTTCCTTTGTATATTGATTCATTTCACCAATAAAGGAAGCTTGATATTCAATACTCACATGAATACCATTTTCAACTTCTTCTAAAGAAGTAACGGTAGTAGAATCCCCATCAAGGCTCTGAAGTACAAAGCTTTTCATTGTATCTATTTCTGTAAATACCCCCTCAGATGTTGCCCCCCAGCCATGATTCATGTAACCTCTACCACCTATACGAAATTCTATCTCAGCATTTTTTGTATACCATCTGTTTAAATGCTCAGGCTTAGTCAGTGCATCCCAAACTTGCTTCAAAGGTGCATTAACAACAATTTCTCTCTTTATGGAATCCTTAATCATCTTCATCTCGAAACGCTCCTTTTTCCACATGATTTTTTAGACTTACGAGCTGATCATCAAGTAGTTCTCCGATGTATTGAAGGATTTCATGGTAGGTTATTTGGAGTGTATTGAGATTTAATGAATAGATACGAAACTTCCCATTCAAGCTCTCCGAAATAATTCTTTCTTCCAATAAAATATTCAAATGCTTCTTAATTGCTGGTTGAGAGATATCAAATGCTTCGACTATCTCCTTTTGGGTTTTGTTTCCTTGTTTGAGCATACTTAATATACGGCGCCTCGTTGAATCACCTAATGCTCGATAAACATCTGGCATTATCATTCCCTCACTCTTTACATATAACCACTTGGTTATATGTAATATATACATAACAAAAAATATGTAAATACTTTTCTGGAAGAATATTATTTATTATCCTTAGAAAAAAACACTTCAAATTTGGTAGATCTTCTAATATTTTCATTCAACAACTAACCTTTATTCAAGAACATGGCCATTTCGTGTAAAAAAGCGCAGATCCATCCTCTTATCACCTTTACCTTGTACAATGACTGAATTCGTTCGAAAATCAATATCGTCACGATCTAATCTTACAACTTCCCAAAACGACATCCAGTCGAATATATAAATTCAAATAGCGAATTCTCCATTGTTGTTTGGCTTTCTCAATACATGTAACAAAAACTAAAAGCCTTCTAACAATCCGAAAACCATTTAATCGCGTAACCCTCTTACTCGATTGCTCTCATAAAACCTAAATTCATATAAGAACCGCATTTTTCAGAAACGTATAATCCATCTTTTGAAATCAATAAGAAAATGTCGCCTTAGATCTTACAAAAGCGACATTTTGAAATCTTATTAAAATAAACTATTGCTGATAAATACAAGGATAATTGATAGGGTAATAACAGAAATGAAAATTGAAATCAATATAGCTGTTAAAGTTTGCTTCATCAATTTCTCGTATTTTTGCGAAAATATAAAAACTCCTGCACCTACTGGTAAAGCTGACATTATTAATGAAACGACGGCCCATAAAGGTTCTACATCGAATACATACATAATTAAAACGAAAGTAACAGCTGGTTGTATAAATAACTTCAAGAAAATAATAATGCCTACTTCTAATTTATTAGAACTTAGTTCTTTGATTAAGTATGATTGTCCTACAAGCCCAAGTCCTATTGCAAACAATGCAGTTGATCCAGAGGCACCTGCCAATAATTCTGCAAACGTCAATATTGAGACGGGTAGATTTATATCTAGTATAGCTATAGTTATACCTGCAATTACAGAAATAGTTAATGGACTTGAGATAACAGGTTTAATAATCATCCATAGAGTATTTAGCTTATTTTGTCTTTCTTGCGAATCATTAATTACTGCAGCTGATTCACAAATGAGTAAAACAATTGTTATAACAGGTATATTGTGAATAAGGGTAGCTAAAGCAGCCGGTAATGCAGCTTCACTTCCAAATGCAGCAATAACTAAAGGTATTCCCATATAACCTGTTGTACCGTAAGAAGTGTTCATTCCGTAAATTGCTGAAGAAATAATATTATTTTTAAACACTAATTTTGAAATAAGAACAGCAATTAGAAAACTTGCTAGAATTCCACCTAAATTAATAAATAAAAATTGCCAATTCATAAGTTGCTCAATAGGTGATGTAGCAGTTGATAGAAATAATAATGCCGGTAACGCAACATAGAACACATAGTTATTTAACGTTTTTGCACCAGTTTTTGGAACGATATCCGTAGAACCTGCTATATATCCACACAATATTATTGCGAAAATGGGCAGTACAACGTTTAATATGGTTATCATTTCAATGCGTCTTCAAACGAAAAAGATTTCGCAATGTTTTGAATATCAATAGCAGACATTATATCTGTAGTATAAAATTCCACAATTCTT
This sequence comes from Viridibacillus sp. d25.2, assembly GCF_055456015.2. Classification (NCBI taxonomy): domain Bacteria; kingdom Bacillati; phylum Bacillota; class Bacilli; order Caryophanales; family Caryophanaceae; genus Viridibacillus; species Viridibacillus sp. d25.2. Next base: position 3,179,898 of record NZ_CM196652.1, read on the forward strand.
TCGTTTATTTCATTAAATTCTCCTCTTTTATATTGATAGATACGATTCATTTTTTCTTCTACTAGTTCAAGAATTTTTTGAATAAATGCTTCATTATGAATTAATTCTTGAGAAAAACCAGCACCTTCTAAAGTTTTCTTTACAGTATTTATATGAAGTCCTACATTATTTAAAAAATAATCCGTTTGTCTTTCGACACCTAGATAATCTGGAATATTTAAAACGCCAAGATTCTCTTTATTTACAACAAGCCCGCTAAATGGTCTGTAGATATTAGGAACAGTCATAAACACCTTATCAGCTATACTCGCTGCCTCATTAAGCTTTTCTGTTTTTAGAGTAAGGTTCTTGATTTTAATATTTTTTTCTTTAAAAATTTGCTCAATTACTTCAATTGCTGGTAAACCTGAACGGTTACCATAACCTGCAATTGCACCTTCTATAACGTCAAAGCCTTCATATATAGATTCTAACGCATTTTGTAATCCTAAACCTCTGTCGTTATGAGCATGTAGACAAAAAGTCACCTGAGGAAAATCATGAACAAGATTTGCAGCTAGAATTCTCATAGTTTCTGGATAAAGTACACCTAGTGAATCATTTATTCTAACTGTGTTTATTCCTAAATTAAGGCATCTATTAATTTGGTTTGAAATTTGTTCATATTTAGTCTCGTCAACACCTTTAGAAAAATTATTAATTAGACTTACTCGATAAGAATTTACACCAAGTGCCTTAAATTTATCAAAAACCTTTTCTAACAAAAGTTCTTTTGCGCCGTATTCCACCATTCCAAAACTGATGCAAATATCTTCAAGATAATTACGTGGGAATAATTTAAATTGTTCATAAATAGGTTCCCATGAATTAAGCAGTAAAATAAAATTAAATTTCGTATCTCGTGGCGCATTTGGGTTATTGAATTTTTCATCTAAGCATCTGCGAATTAGCTGAGGATCTTTTGGACCAGAGCCAACAATAATATCTCTTATTCCCGCTTCGATTAACTTGTTTATTAATTCGTATTTCTCATCTTCATCAACAGTAAATAAACAACGTTCTGCACCTTCACGAAGCGTTTCGTCTAAGAAACCTTCTATTTCAAAATTTCCGTACCTTGGTTTGTGATTAGCTGGGTATGTAATTACCATTTTTAACACTCCTATTCAAAATATTTACATTTTTATTGTATTCAGACTTTGGCATCATGTAAAATGAATGAAAGTGATTGTAGAAATCCTTTTTTTAGATATCAGAATTTTTTTATAGAGGGGAGTGATGGTATGGATATAAAAGACCTAGAAATTTTTAGGGCCGTTGTAAATAATAAAAATGTTACCAAAGCGGCTAATGAATTAAATTATGTTCAATCAAACATAACAAATAGATTGTTAAAAATAGAAAAGGAAATAGGTGTTTCATTACTTATTAGAACAAATCGGGGAGTTTTATTAACATCAGAAGGTGAGCGCTTCCTAGAATATGCAGATAAAATGCTCCAATTGCATAAAGAAGTACTAGATGACTTAAAAGATCCCGAATTGCTTTCTGGTCATCTTGGTATTGGAGCGACTGATATAACTACCATTGCAAGATTACCAGCTGTGATAACAGCTTATCTCGAATTATATCCGTTTGTAGATTTATCTTTAATTAATGGTTCTTCTGAAGAACTAATAAAGGAGGTACTGAAGTTTAATTTGGATGGAGCGTTTATAACAGATACGATTGATCAACCAAAAATCTTACAAGAAAAACTTATTGAAGAAGAATTAGTTTTAATCTCAAATAAAGAACATCCGCCTATTAACTCCTTGAAAGATTTAAAAAAGAAAACCATTTTAGTTTTTAAAAGTGGATGCACATATAGAAGAAAGTTAGAAACATGGGTAAAAGAAGACGGCATTGTTGCTCGAAAAATTGAATTCGGAACGATAGAGGGAATGATGGGCTGTGTTAAAGCAGGTCTTGGTGTTGCTTTAGTATCCAAACTAATTGCAAAGCAACTAAATACTGATAATAAAATGCAATATCATGATGTTCCTGAAAAATATAAATATGTTACAACCGTGTTTATTAAAAGAAATGATATTCCATCAACGAATGCTCTAAAAAAGTTTATCAAAACCACAAAAGAATGCTTCTTAGAAGTTGATTAAATTACGGACATTAAAACAAATCATTTATACAATGATTCACGATAAATTCATCACTAGACCTATGGCCGTTTACATCGATTTTTATATTTCATCTGAAAAATTTAAGTATATTTCTTCATAATCTTTATAGTAATATCAATATAAATATCCCATAAAAAATCATCGCACCTCTAAAAAATCTATAGAGGTGCGATGATTTTAATCAAACTTTTCACAAAATAATTACAACCGCTAAGATATCATCGTAAATATAAGCTAAGTGACATACTGAAACGGTGTTCTATACGCTAAGGATTTACCGAGATTTTGTGTATTAGGGATACTAACTACAAAGCTATCCCTAGGGGCAAAGTAGAAGCAATTCTTTTTGTTCTATCGCTTAGTAAACAATATTGAAAATGGAATAGTAATGATAGCATTGTTGTCAATTATGTTGTGATTCGCTGTAACAAACTCTATCACTTTAAATTGACTGGTTGCTGTTGTGTAACACAGTGAATCATACCACCTTCTTTATAAAGTTCCCTTACATCAATACCAATTACCTTACGATTAGGGTATAGTTTTTGGATTGTATCGTTTGCTGTTTTGTCATTAGGGTCATTATAATTCGGAACTAATACAACTGCATTCCCAATATAAAAGTTTACATATGAACCTTTATACCCCAAATTTTTTCCGTTATCTAAAATTACGTTATTTTTACTGATTGGTAAATACACATACTGATAAGGCTTGTCGAAGGCATTCTTTGCATTCATCAATTTTTTAATATCCTTATTAGAAAGACCCCATTCTTCTAAATCATCTTTTTTCATTGTAATGATTGAAGACTTATCATGAAATCTTGCAAAACCATCAATATGAAAATCTGTAATATCTAGATTTGGTACTCCATCTATCCAAATAAAATTAATAGCACCAAGGTTCTCCTTCATATACTCCTCGATTTCTGATTCTGATAATTTAGGGTTTCGATTTTTATTAGTAACAGCACTACGTGTCGATAAAAAAGTGCCATTACCATCTAGTTCAAATGCTCCACCTTCAAGTACTACACTATTTAGATTAATTCGTTCCATATCTAACTGCTTGCTAAGAACACTTGGTATTAATGTATCTTTTTTGTATAGCGTTTTCTTACCTCATCCATTAAATCCCCAATCCATGAGTTTCAGATTGTTTTCTTTATCGTATACAAAAATTGGTGCTGTATCTCTTGCCCATACATCGTCAGTAGGAACAATATAAAAATCAATTTTGTCCATATTTATGCCCTCATCATACAGAAGATCATTAATATAGTTCTTTTCATATTCATCATATGCGATAATATGAACATTTTCTCCTTCACTAAGGGCAGCTGTCATCTCAATCCAAATTGGTTCAACCTTTTTTTCATAGCCTTTACCATATGTAAAGGAATGAGGCCATTGCAACCACGTACCTTCATGTTTGCTGCTTTCATCAGGCATTGTGTATTTACCTACGTGCTGTTTTTTCACGAATTGGCTCCCCTCACCTTTAGTTGGATTACACCCCCCCATTATGATTCCAGCCGTTAATACAGCCCCTGTGCAAAGTACAATTATCTTTTTCATACCCAAGATCTCCTTTAGTTGTGATAGCTTTCTCTTGGAAGTAGAATAAGCTTTGACATAGTGTCAAAGTCAAGCAATTATTACGTTTCTTTTTTGATGACGGGAAGGCTAATTTGCGTCACATACTCCTCTACATGACAGTCACATTCTGAACCTTTCAAGTAGGTTTCATAAGGCGGACCATCCATGCAGTAGCCATTGCTTTCTGCCCACTCTTCAAGTGCCAGATGTGCGTATCCGATATAGTCATAACTTCCGATATGCAAGGTAGTAGCAACAATCTTTTGTGGGAGTTTTTTTATTTGCCATTCCCTTGATATTTTTTCGTCATTCCTATGAAAGATCGGAATCATTAATTCAATATCGCAGTGGTCAGGGGTAAACTCTTGATCAAAAAAAATGACAGACGGAACACCAAGTAACTGAATATTACTCTCTTTAGCCTTATCGTAAAAGGAATCAATGTACTTGTCCATGTCATCAATTTTAATCTGTAATCTTTGACTTACGACTCTGATCTCGTTTCGCATTCCAAGCAATATATCATACGATTTTCTTTCTCCTTGTATTAAATCCTCATTTTTTTCGATCATCTCATGCATTTCTGTAATGATCTGTCTATATCGACTCATCTCTTTTGATATTTCATTTATTTTCGCGTGTATCATTTCTATTAACAATGAACTGTCTGACGACTGGAGGATTGTTCTAATTTCAGGAAGGGAAAATCTATATTCTTTCAATTTCTTGATTAGTAATGCCGTTTCTAATTGACTCTTCTCATAATATCTATACCCGTTTGTAGTATCTACATGAACTGGTTTCAAAAGTTCTTCCTTGTCATAATGTCATAACATGCGTGCACTCATTTTGCAAAGTTGTGAAAATCTGCTGATTGTGTACATAATTCTCCTTTACTTTGTGTGATGTTTTTGGGGGCAGAATCGGTGGTATATCGTCTTGAAAGCATTGGAAGCATTTGAATCTGACAAACGAATTGAAGGCACACCGATTCCAAGCATCATTACAAATTAATTATTTTGAGGATGTGGAAATAACAATTTAGAAACAAATCTACTTAAAGAATATCTTTAAGCATTTAAAACCATCCATCCTATCACATAGAATTCGCTTTATGAAATCTTTGTTTCGTTGGTCTCATGAAGAAGGCTACATACAGAAGAATCCAACTTCAAAAATTAAAGGGTCTAAAGTGGGAAAGCGAATACAGAAGTTCAACAAAAAAGCGTTAATCCTTCTTCGATCAACACACCCGTTACTTTAATAAGAAAACCTTCTCTATGACGCCCATTCTTTCGCTTTATCGGCTAATTCATTAACCAACTGCTGTTTTCCATCTTGATACTTATGATGTTCGTTAGGAAACTGTTTTGCTAAGTTGATTTTCAATTCTCCATACTTTTTAGCTCCCACAGGGTTCTTTATCAAGTATCTTTAAAATCTAAATGAGTTTTTATGTGTTCACTTTTGATTTGAAAGATATGTAGATTCCTTTATTTATCACCTTTACCTTGTACAATGATTGAATTCGTTCGAAAATCAATATCATCACGATCTAATCTTACAACTTCCCTAATTCGACATCCAGTCGAATACATAAAATAGCGCATTCTCCATTGGCAAGCTTCCCTTAGAGGTTCAATTTCCAATTCAGAGAGAAACTTAAGAATCCTTTTACCTAATTTCGGCTCTTTTAACTTATCTGTACTAAATTCAACCATATCAACGTTATTGAAAAACCCCAACAAGACAAAATACTATATTGGAAAAGGGATACTTTTCCACGCTTAGGATAATAACATACGTCTTTCACTCTCCTCTATACGTCAGGAATCTCTTTTAAAAAAATTATAAAAAAATTATTGTTTGACGATAACACTTTATTGTTTTAGAATAATATGTAAAGTGAGGAGGAAATTTATAATGAATATTTTTACAAAGACCGTTCTAAAATTTTTATCAATTATGTCGCTAATTGCTCAATTTTTATTTGCGTTTGTTGGATTAATACTATTATTTGCGTCTGGAGCTTTATTGTTAGTATCAAACGGAGTCAAAAAACAATTGCTACAGTATGCAGATTTAAACTCAAGCACAAACCCATCAGTATGGTTTTTATTATTTTCTTGCTTAATTGCTCTAGCAATCATTGCTTGTCTGTTTATCATTATGTACGCTCTACATAAAATAATTGGTAATATTTACGAACAACACTTCTTTGTTTCTCGAAATCTTACACACCTAAAATTAATCTTAATCTCGATTACTAGCTTTACCGTCTTGAACATCGTTAGTCAATTGTTCTTTGCTCAAGTACATGCGTACAATGTCGGTTATATCTTTTCAGATTCTTGGTCAAGTTTATTAGTAAACATACTTTTGTTATCCATCGTTTATACGCTTTATTTAGTTTTTAAACACGGCATATCTTTACAAGAAGATTCTAACAATATGATTTAGGTGGGAGCTCCTAATGATAAAAATTAATCTAGATCGAGTAATGCTTGAAAGAAAAATTTCTTCAAAAGCATTAGCGGAAAAAATTGGAATTACTCAAGCGAACTTATCAATACTAAAAACGGATAAAGCGCGTGGTATTCGCTTTGCCACATTAGAAAAAATCTGCCAGACATTAAATTGTCAGCCTGGTGATATACTCGAATATGAAGAGAAAACTGACATATAACAATTGTTATATGTCAGTTTTCAACTATTCCGCAATATTGCACAATAATAAATGAACGCGCTTCGCGATGTCTATACCAACGTCGAGTGTATTATCAGTAATTCATTTTAGAATGTATTTAGGAGTCTTCCTTGTAGATGTTGGGTCAATGGTCGTTGACACTCAGCATCATAGGACTCTTTTTCTTTCAAGACCCTGAACATCTTTCAAACAGGAATGCTGCCTCGTTACTTGATTAAGAAATGTATACTTTCTACAATTTCTTTAGGTCTAATAAAAGGTTTTCTGTGTCTACCCGCACCGGCTGATATGTACCTCTACTTTTATTTTCATCTGTGTATTCTTCACTTTGCCCAATACTGCCTCGCTAGCCCAATAAGAAAAGCTGCCTATGACTTCGGCAGCTGGATCTTCAACTCTTGCACCCTTTTGTTTAATTGATTTCATTCACAATATTTTAGTAAAAGATTAAAATTCTTATTTATTACTACTTTACATAAAATTAAACAATCCCAAAACTAATTAAGATAACTCCACCAAAAAATTGTCCTATTCGTATAATACCTACGAGAGGATCAATCTGTTGATGCTCATTAACTATCTAAAATCACGCCTTAAATAAGCCACTCTCACATTACACAATTAAACTAATTGGAAGATATGGCGTATAATAATATGTTGGGAGGGATTTTATTGGAAGTTAACCTATATACTGTATTAACCCTACTAATATTGCTTGTGGGAATAGCTAGCAGTGTAGTCTTGTACATATGGAATCGTGAATTTTACCTAAAACATCGTACGGGAATCAGAAAAATATACTACAGTTATATTGTTATCATTGGGGCTTCACTGTGGACTTTTGGTTCAATAACGATCAATGGAATTAATGAGTTGATTGCACTTGTAATCGGTGTCGTTATTATCGATTTGTTTGTGTACCAAACGCCAGACATCACTAAGTTTATGTCGAATGAATTAAAGCAAGAAGAATTGGTACAAACCATCAATAAAAACCGAGGCACCTTTATTGAATTGAGTGAGAAATTAATTAAAGTCAATGAAACGATGCCAAAATCCAAGGCACAATGGCAGCTTGATGAATTTGATTTCAGTTCTGAGAAATACGAGGAATTTGTTTCGTCATACCTAAAGACGTTTACATCAACATTTGGATTGGATCTGTACTCGTATTATGTACAGTCTTCTGATGATGACAGTGTATTTGTTTCCAATATAGAGAATGTTTATGAAATAATTCGGGAAGAGCATGATTTTAGCATCCGTGGTGTCGGTATGAGAAAACGACAAGTGATTAAAACATTGAAAGATGGGGAAAACATAGAGATAATCGGTAAAGAATGCACTTATGTTTTATTTCCATATTTCGGTGAATATTATAACCTCCTCTTTGTCATATCCAGTAAAAAAGGTGGAGACGTAACTGGTGCAGATGCATCACTTCTACTGAACATGCTATATACACTGGATAATTGGCTCATATCGAATGAAGATGAACTCATAGAGGCAATAGAACGCGAAGAAACACATGAAGATTAATCAGCAGCCAAGAACCCTACGAAGAAGATGGAAACGTTAAACGCTATATGTTATGATGAAAATAGAAGAGAAGGAGTGTGGAAGAAATGTCAGTCAAAACCCCAAATAAAGAAGTAAATCCTGAGGAGACTAGAAATACTTCCCGACATGGTATAAATGTGCCTCCAAGAAATCCAAACAAAAGACCAACAACCGTTAATATGAATCGTTCCATCGGACGAATGAAAGCAGAAGACCGTGCTGTCATTCAAAGATCCTTATAATCGTTAGAGAAGGTGAGAAATAATACCTTCTCTTTTTTTTGGCTATTTTCTTAGAAACCGCATATCCTACACGAAGAAGCCAAAATAAGAGGTGAAGGTGTACTGTGAAAGAAAAAAGTGTTTCAAACTTGACGCCACCACGAAATCCGAATAAACGCCCCTGCATTGCAAAGAACATCACATTCCCTGTCCAAAAGGAAAATGAGCACTGGATAAGAATGCTCTCAAAAAAATAACACTTAGCATCCTGTGAATACTATCCTACTGTTATAAGAATCTAAGTGGTGGTCCAAATGATCTTTTGTTAGGTAACCTAAATACTTTAGACCCTTAACGAGCCACGGAAGCCCCTAGCAGCATAGTAGGATTCTGCTCCATTGTGGTACACAAAGACAGTGTCGTAGCGATAATCACAAAAGATTGCCCCGCCAAGTTTTCTAATATTAGCAGGTGTTTGCACCCAGCTCGACGTTTTCAAATCGAAATTTTCAAGTTTCTGCAGCTCCCGGTATTTTTCTTCCGTTAAAAGTTCAATGCCCATGGCAGCTGCCATATCAATAGCGTTATTTTCTGGTTTGTGTTTTTTCCTTGACTCAAGTGCTTCACGGTCGTAACAAACACTTCTGCGACCTTTAGGGCTTTCCGCAGAACAATCATATAAAAGGTATTCGCCCGTCTTTTTATCATGGCCAACAACATCCGGTTCACCGCCAGTTCCTTCCATTTCATTGAGCGACCACAGTTTTTCAGTATTAGCTTCGAGCTTAGCTTGTACTTTAGCCCATTCAAGACCTTTATGGCGGTTCATGTTTTTCTCAAAACGGGCTTTCAAAATTCTGAGTAGTTCCTCACGTTGTTCTAGTGGCAACTCCTTATTTCTCGTTGTCATATTAGTTTCCCCCTTATTGTTTTTACTTATAATGGTTTAAGTACTTCTTATATAAAAACAATTATAGGCTAATTTCCAAACTATTAAAACAAAGAAAAAAACCTTGTTTGATTCTTTAATAACCTGCTCCGTTAGTACAATAAGATGAGTTCAACAATAAAGAGCGTAATCTTCTTGGATTAACGCCCCATTTAGTTTAAGTACAATATTTCACAATCTTGCTTCCTTGGATAAATTACTATTACTAAATGTTTGATATAAAAAAAAGGAACACCTGTTACCAGGATGTTCCCTTTTTATTTCGTAAGATAAAAGTACACCAAAACAACGTTTGAGAAAAAAGGCTACGGTCAGGATTTGGAATGAATATTGTTAGATACCAACCAGTAGCTACGGCTAAAAATATTGTCTCGATATCATTAAAAAGGCAAAATTTCAATTAAACTAAAACTTCAGAATTAATTACTCCCAGACAACCTACCCTTAATAAACACTTTCACATGTTCCAGCTGCTGGTTCATAAAAACAATGATTTTTAAATTGACCAGTAAAAGGTTGATCGTACCATGTTGGAGGACAAGGAGCATATGGATTAAAATACCAAAGGGCATATTTCGCTGGATGTTGTCTCCAAAAATCCAAATTCTGTTTTGCTAATCTTTGTTCATTAGGTCTCGCTCTTTGATAAAATAAATTCCCTTTCTGAACAGCTTCAAAAGAAAAATTCCCTCCTTGTACCTGATAAATGACATCGTTAATTGTTCTTACATCTTTAAAGTCTAAACAATCTGCTATAGCACGATTAACAATTACATTGCCAATATATAACATCCCTTGATTTCCTTCACCCTCGCCTTCAGCTCTCATCATCCTTGCCATTAAATCAATGTCTGAATCTCGGTATTTAACTCTTGTCATTTTTCCACCCCAAAAATATAATATGAAAAAAAACCTACATTGATGTCATTTTTTATAAAATAAGAATGCTTAATTTTTAATGGTTACTGTTTTAAGTAAGATGAATACTATGGATTCTTTTTTCTTATTCAACTATACTGCCTTATAGTTGCATAAAAAAAGAGCTGCCTGAACAGCTCAAGGATCTTCTACTCAAGCACACATAGTTCAACAAGTTCTATAAAAAAGAGCATCTATCCTTCTTGGTTCAACACTCTCGATAATTGAAGATTGTTTAGGCTATTGTTAACATCTCACATATTTGCGTTTGAAACCAAGCCTCCCTTTATCTACTTCCTTTTGAATACTTTCAAAAGCGTGTAGGAAACTACTTTTTTTCTTGTCCCTTTTTACTTCTACTGGACCTATTGCCTTAGCAGTTTCGACCGCTTTTTCATGGAGCGGCAAATACGAAATCCCTACGGTATATAGGAAGTTGTTCATAGCAACTTTCGTTCGTTCTGGCGAAATGTGAATCGTATTTTTCACAATTTCAATCATATTGGTAATCTTGCTTTCCGAAAATTCAACGTCTAAGCGATTCCCTAAAAGCCAACAGTAGCAACTCCAGCCCGCTGACATTCTAAGCTCTTCACCACTTGCAATCCATTTATCAGAAACGTCTTGTGCAATATCTGCTTCCGCTAAAGTTACTGCTACCACATAATCGGACAGCATATAAAAATATGCCTCATCTATCCAACGGTCAAAATCCGACTCAGTCATTGCTTTTGGGTCTGCAATAATGCCTGCAAAGTACATTGCGTCGTAGTTCCCTGTGGCATATAGCTCTTCAGCTAAAGGTTGATTTATTTTTATTTTCTTGGCGATTGGCTTCATCGCACCTGTAGCCACGCCAAACAGCGGTTCGTGTGCTCCATTGGATATATACACTTTTTTTGTTCGTTCCTTTCCGAGGGCTTCAAGCTCCTGGATAACAGTTTGTAAATTCATCGTTTAGCACTTCTTTCTTTTTAGAGATTTACCCCATTACAATTATCCTGTAAAAACCCTTCTTAACATATACGAGTTTTTCGGAGCAATATAGGTGTGAACATGGTATGCTAACGCTGTGCGTTAATCCAAGAAGGATTAACGCTTTTTTTTGTTGAACTTATAGTTCTAACGGGGGGAGATTAGTTGAACAAGAAAAGTCTATAAAGTTAACAGGTTTATAATTGGAAAATAAGAGAGGCAAATTGATGGTTGACGTAATTGGTTATGCAGTAGTTGTTTTTTTAATTATAGTTTTCACATATGGTTTAGAACAACATTAATTGGTCTAATCGTTCTGCAATTGTAAGCGGAAAAGGCGATAAGGAAAGGTTATTTTTCATGCAGGAATTAATAAAGAGATCCAACTTAGACACAGCTATACTACTTATTTGTTGAACAATGGAGCACCTATTGAAGTTATTCAAAGTCTGATCGGACACAAGAAAAGTGAAACCGCTCAACATAGCGGAAGGTTAAGGTACGAGTTATATCAAAAGAACTTTTAATTCAAAAAGGGCAACGTCTCAAATGGAGCTGCCCTTTTTACTATTTCACACCTTTAGTTGAATAAAACATTGAAACAGTAGGAGTTAAGTTTGCTTCAATAATACAGACCTTACCTTTTTCATCAATACCTAACTGGTTTAAGGTTCATTAACAAGCTAGGTACTTTCGATTAAAGGCAAAGTTCTGATTTATTTGCTATCCTTTTAGTCCTGATTAAACCATAGTTGTTCTTTGTCATCAACATCGCCATTATAATTGATTAGAATCTCATCTCCTGCTTTTATATCTGTAAAAGCATAGAAGTCAAATGTGTGATTTCCAAAATTAATCTCATAATTTGCATTAGGTTCATAAGAATGGTTAAACAACATTCCATAACCAAGAAGGATAGCTGAATGCTTTATCCCATACTCAAAAGCGTAATCAGCTAGTATGGTTTGCTCAATGTATTGATGCTGGTCGTTTGGATAAGAAATGACAGGTGCTTCATGTAAAAGTTCTCCTTTTTTGATATCACATGTAGCAAATACCCCTCTATTGAATTCTCCATCACTTAGTGGAGATGTTTTTACCTCAATCATGTTGTTCGCCTACTCACTTTTAAAATATACTTTTAACTATAACATTAATTTGAACATTGAGCTCTTTTATTTAGAAAAGAGACTCCAAATTGTCTTAAGGTATGTACTTTAAACAAGAAAGCTGCCAAGTTAGTACAATAAGCTCAACAAAAAGGAGCGATAATCCTCCTTGGATTATCGCCCCCTTTAGTGAAAAGTAGTGAGTTATAAATTGATATTCATTTTTCTTTAGTAAAATAGAAACCTGGCCCATTTTTTTGTGAAAAAAATCCTTGTTGTGCTGAACTATTTTCCACCATATTTTGCTCTTTTACTGTTATTCCTGTGGTAACATCTTTTCCTTCAGCGACTATACCTTCTCTTCGGTCTTGTTCCTCTTTAGTAACAACAAGTTTGAATGTATCTGTTTGTTTTGAGGAAACTTCTGCTGATGCTTCTGTCTTTTGCAAGCCTTTCGCAAAACTGATTGATACTGCTAAAACTCCTGCAAAACCAAGTGTTAAAACTAATTTCCCTTTCATATAAAAACCTCCTAATAATTAGTTTGTAATACATTCGTGTTACGATTAAAAATCTGAAAGTAAGATTTCGTGGCAGTTGCTAAACATAGAACACCACTCACAAAACAAATAGAGAAAAGAATCTTCCCACCTAATGTAGGAGAATTATAAATAAAATAACTAAGAAAAGATAATCCTCCACCTAAAATGAATAGATAATAAGCAAACCATTTATACCTTTGGAATAATATCCAATAAGAATTAACAAATATAAAATGCTTATCACCATAATAACTGGATAAGTGGGTTGAAATTTTGCTGCATATATAAAGTAGTCAAGTTGTAATATATCGCTAGCACTATGTACTTCTCCATAAAGCAATCGAGAAAATGGTGTTGAATACTTCCATTCCCATGGATTATCAAGGATTGTACTACCTTCATACCATGCAACAACAATAGAAAGGAAAAATAATATAGAGGCTGTACCAAACTTAATTAAAAGCCTTAGCAAATCAATCACCCTCAAATGCACTTGTAAGTAATAATTTTTCGTTTTTATTTGAACATTTACTTTAATTAGCTGTATTAACATCTGATTATCTTCTTACATTAACCTGCCAAGATAACTATTATAAAACTATTCAATACATACTATTTTTAGACGTTAGAAATTTACTTTCTAAGACTGCTTCTGTAGTGTATTCTTCGTTATTTTGAAACTGTTTTCTGCTTATTCCATTAACCAGCTTATAATTAAAACGAGTTTAGCAATTAAAAGTTCCAATTTTTACCTATTTTTACATTCGTAATCAACAAAAATCATTCCTGCTTATTGTAGTAACCTGCCCATTTAGTTGAAGAACCTTTAGAAAACCATTATTTAATAAAAACTGAACTAATACAAAAATAATTAGTTCAGTCTTAATTTCTTTTTTAAAATTTCCAACTTTCAACAAAATAGAATTGATATATCATGTTCTTTTAATAAAAGATAATCAGATTGCTATTTTGCTTCAGTTAATTGCATTTTCAGTTGTGTCAGCATAAATATTATTGCTCCGAGTGCAACTACAAATGCTGCAGCAAGATATACTTCTACATAACCGTAATGTGTTGCAATGATACCAAGAACCCATGATCCTAGGGCAATCCCTACATCAAATAATGTAAAGAATGTAGCAGTAGCATAACCACTACGTCTTGGATCTGTGGATTGGATTGTCATTGATTGGAAACTTGGTACAAGTGCTCCGTATCCAAGTCCAACTAACACACCAGCTAGCATGAATAACACTGGCCCATTAACAAAAGCTAGTGTAATTAAACCTAAGATAAAAAGAATAAAGCCTGGAATGATAACAAATTTCGGCCCTTTTTGATCGTATAAACGTCCTGTTAATGGACGAGTTAACAACATAGCCGCTGCGAAAACAGTATAAAATAAACTAGCAACTTCCATCAAACCCTTTTGTTTTGCGTAAACAGATAGGAAAGATAATACACTTGCATAAGCAATTGCAACAAAACAAGCTAATGAAGCTGTTGGGAATGCCTTCTTCTCAAATAAATCTGAGAGGGCTATCGAGAATTTTTGTTGTTTAGGTCCCTGTGGAATATCGTCTAATTTAATTGATAATGCTGCAATGCCACCGATTAAAATAACTGCACTCATAATAATAAACAAGATTTCAAAATTTAAATACTGAATGACCAAAAGACCAACAAAAGGGCCTAGTACTACTGCTAAATTTAGTGACATTGTAAAATATCCAAGTCCCGCCCCCTTCCGAGATGGAGGAACGATATCGGCAGCAATAGAATTATTTGCTGTCGTTAATATACTGAAGAATATCCCTTGTATAAAGCGCAGTAGTAATAACAATGCAAACGGTTTAAAAAATATATATAGTACGGTACACACAAAGTAACCGATTAAGCTTATATAAAGCAGTTTACGTTTACCAAAATGCTCTAATACTTTCCCAGTAAATGGGCGAGTTATAATTGCAGATAGCAAGAAAATAGATAATAATAAACCTGCATCACTATCAGAGCGATTTAAATTTTCAGTTGCATAAAGTGGTAACACGGAAACTAATCCGTAAAAAACAAAAAAAACAGCCATATTTGTACAAAAAAGACTAATAAAACGTTTCGTCCAAATTTTATCTAACTTCCCCAATTATTCACTCGTCCTTTCAACTTATCTATCAGTTCAAGCAACTGCTGTTGCTCTTCCTCAGTAATTGTTTCTACCAAACCTTTCTCAAATTGCACTACAGATGCTAAAACAACCGGAAACTTTTTCTTACCTTCTTCGGAAAAGGACACTATTTTTTCTCGACGATCTTCACCCTCTGTTCGCACAATCCAGTCAAGCTGTTCTAGTCTTGCAACAGTTCGTGTTACAGTTGGTGCCTCAACCTTTAAATATTTCCAAATGTCTGTTAATGACATCGGCCCATTCTTGTTAATCGTATAAAGAATCGTCCACTGGCTACTATAAAGGTCATGTTCCTTTAAACAAGCATTTAATTTATTAGTAAAATCTCGAGTAGTTTGAAAGATTTCATGAAATAAAGGATTCATTTTTTTACCTCCGAATTTTATTTACTTAGGTAAATAATACTTCAATTTTATTCCCACTAATACAGTTTGTAAAGAGGGAATTGTATTTATAACAATAAAAAAGAGGCTATCCCTTATGTTGATTTCCCAACGTAGCAATGCCCTCTCGTTATAAAAATTTAGAATTTAATTGAATACCCATTCTATAATGCGGTGAAGTAAAGGTAAAGTTGAATGATTTAATTCTTTTTCATCAATTTCTCATACTTTTTCTTTTCTTGAGAATAACAGGATACCTAATATAATAAGTAAAAAAAGTCCACATAAAGCAGCAGGAATAATCCCAATACTATCATCTAAATATAAACAGGTGAATAGAGGTAAACTTATCAATAAGAACTGTTTTATAAAATACTTTTTTACATACATTTTGTTAGACATTTACTACCTCCTATAATAGCCTTTCTTTAATAATGACTTTAATTTAAATTTTATGCAAATATTTGTTAGTAATTACTTATTTCTACAAATATAAAATTAAAATAGATAGAGTTAAACAAATATCTAGTTCAATCATAGCAACCACTTCTCCATCAAAAAACCGTAAGAGCAATATTACTCTCACGGTTTACCAAATCTAACTTAATTTCCAATTTTGAAGTCTATATTAAATAAATTAACTCTAAGTCTTTTATTGACTCTTTTGATTGACTGTTATATTTAAAAAGGCACCTATTGCACCACTAAAGCCATGGTCTTCTAAGAAGATAGGCGTTTTCTTTTTCAATATTGTGTAGTTGGCGATAATCTTTTTTAATGCTTCATTTTCATTTAGAGTTGTACCAATATATATAATATGTTCGACTTGATTTTGCTCTGCTAGTTGGATACTTAATGTTGTGATAACTTCCCCTACTAAACCCTGTACTGTCGCTAATATATTTTCGATAGGGTGGTTTTTCGTTTCACCAATGCCCATTTTACCGAAATTACTCGCAGTTAAGGTTCCTGCAATCGGTGTATCCATACCTTGATAGATATCTTGTACTAGAAGATCAATTTCTTGTCTTTCACCATACTGTGCTTTTTTAATAATTTCATGATAGTCGTAAATTCCTGTCGTTAATGCTGCCAGTCCGACTAGGGTTCCACCACCAATACCAGTACCACCAACACGATTATGTGTTTCACCATCCATAAAATGAATGGAAGTACCTGTTCCAACATTTGTAATGATACTGCGGTCAAATCGATGACCATGCTGAATTAGTTGATAACGAACACCTTTTAATGTTGCTTCAAATTCAACTATATAATGGATGGACTTTACTTCTTTGAGTAAATTCTTAACTTGTTCAGTTCGACCGCCTGTTAAGCCAATCTCTTCAATTTCAGGGTGATTGCTGATCCAGTCCGTTACAGCTTGTAAGTCATTCGAAGGGAAATGCTCTAACACTAGCTCGCCCAATTCATTTTCATAAGCTATTTTTGTTAGAGTACCGCCTGCGTCTATTCCAATTGCCTTTGTCATACCATTCTCCTTTGTGATCGCCCAAACTAAACTTTACTGCTAAGAACAGTTTTGTGCAATGATTTCCTATGATGTTATCATTTTTTTATATTTTTCTACTCATTTATTTGAAAAACAATATTACCTGCAACAACTGTTTTAAGTGCAATGGCATCTGGAATTTCATCTACTTCACAAGCAAATAAATCTTTGTCGAAAATTGAAAAGTCCGCATCATATCCCGGTTGAATGACACCCCGTACTTTTTCCTTTCCAATTGCCTTAGCACTTCCAATTGTATAGAGAGAAATAGCTTCAAAGCGTGAAAGTTTTTCTTCAGGATTATAGCCCTCATGATTTTGTTCGAGCTTTTTACGTGCAATAGCTGCGTGAATGCCAAGTAAAGGATTCACATCCTCGATTGGTGCATCTGAACCACCTGCACAGATCAATCCTTTTTCTAAAAACTTTTTAAATGGATATGTCATTTCAGCTCGCTTTAAACCTATTTTATCTACAATCCATGGAAAGTCAGAAAGGATGAATTGTGGTTGAACATCTAAAATAACAGGCAATTTACTCATTTGTTCAATTAGGTTGTTATTAACTACACTGCAGTGTATAAGGCGATCTTTTTTCCCGTTCGTTAGAGGATTTGCTTCGATTGCAGTTAAAACTTGTTCAAGTGCCGCATCTCCAATTATATGTACTGCAACAGCTTCATCATAAGTACGCGCCAATTTTACAAGTTGATCAAGTTGTTCAGCAGTATGTATGAATAACCCCTTGTTTTGTGGCTGATTTTCATATGGTTCAAGTAACGCTGCTGTAGCACCACCAAGTGCCCCGTCAGAGAAAATCTTCATAGCACCTGCTTCTACAAATGGCTCAGCATAAGTAACATTTGAGGTCATCATTTGTTCAAATGCAAGATGATGCCTTAATAAATGTACTCGGAAATTTTTCTTTTTACCGATAATTTCATTAAACGCATTAAGTGGATTCGAAAAATGCCCATAATAACTCATATCTTCAGTATGTCCACCTGTTAAACCAAGTGACAGCATATGATTAACAGCTTGCTCTAACGTATTTGATAATGAATATTCACGCTCTACAGGTATTTGATCTAAAACTTTGTAAAGCGCTTGATCATATAATAGACCTGTTAAGCGTCCGTTTTTATCACGGCCAATTTCTCCACCTTCTGGATTTTGCGTTTCGTGAGTAATATTACCAGCAACCATCGCTGAAGTATTTGCAAGAATCACATGTCTGCATATACGTTTTAAGACAATCGGTGCTTGCCTAATTTCATCCAGCTCTTGAGCTGTTGGAATGCGAAAGTCATTGAATTGATTTTCGTCCCAACCTTCGGCGATCAACCATTCATCACTAGAACATTTAGCAGCGGCTTCTCTTATAACGTCTAGCATCTCATCTGAAGATTTCACTTTTGTTAAATCAAGTCGTAACAGCTTCTCGCCATACCCGATCATATGTAAATGACTATCCACAAACCCTGGATACATCACAGCTCCTTGCAAATCAATAACCTCTTCTGCTTGGCCAATAAGCTCATCATATGAACCAACTTTTAAAATCTTACTACTTTCTACAAGAACAGCTTCAACTGTTTCTCCGTCTCGATGCATCGTGTATATTGTTCCACCAAACCATAACTGACTCATTTCCCCCATCCTTTCTCAAAAAAGTTGTTCGAAATATTTTTATTATATCATTTTGAGTAAAAAGGTCGTATGGATATGGTAGGTAATCTAAATGTAAGTTCCTAATGTTATTGAATAAAATTCATTGACTAATCAAATTGTGCTTTATCTCCTACTAAACTAAAAATCTATTGACTGCATGGAAATAAACGAGAACCTTTTCTACGATTTATTGGAAGCCAAACAAATCAAAGAAAAGTAAAATCCTCTTAAGCATTTTACTTTTATGCATTATTAAGATTAAACATTTAACACAAAACATTTGCATTATTTTCTACGGATTTTGTTGTATCTTTTTCACCATTTGATATACGATAGTATGGAACGTTTTTTGATTGAACGGAGGAAGACACAATGATGGAACAAAAAACACTCTATAAAGAAGCGATGAGCGTTTTAAAAGCAACAAGTCGTACTTTCTTTATCCCTATTACATTTTTACAAAAAGAAATGAAAACAACTGTGGCAACAGCATATTTATGCATGCGTGCTATTGATGAAATTGAAGACCATGAGGATTTAGATATCGCAGTTAAAAGTGATCTTTTACGACAAGTAAGTGCTATGTTATTAAAACCATTTGATAATGAAGCTTACTTATCAGTACTCAAACCATACGAAAGCATACTACCTGAAGTAACAATCCGCCTTGGTGATTGGCTCGCTCTTTGTCCTGAAGAAATTCGTGATACAATTGCAGCCTCGACAAGTGAAATGGCTGAGGGAATGGCTAAATGGGCCGACAAAAATTGGGTAGTTAAAACAAGAGAAGATTTAGATGACTACACATACTATGTGGCAGGTCTTGTTGGGACAATGCTATCTGATATTTGGCGCTGGGGTGCTGGTATCGAAACAGACCGCGAACTTGCAATCGGCTATGGACGTGGTTTACAAGCAGTTAACATTTTACGTAACCAAGATGAAGACGATGAACGTGGCGTAAGCTTCATGCCTGAGGGATGGACACGCGATGATTTATTTAAATATGCTGAGGAAAACCTAGCGAAAGGTGATTTGTACAATAAAAGCATTAAAAAGCGTAGCATCTTAATGTTCTGTAAAATCCCTCTAGCACTGGCACATAAAACACTACAAGCTATGAAAAACGGGCATGAGAAAATGACACGTCAAGAAGTTGAACAAACTGTAGAGGAAGTAACGCAAGAAAGTTAAACGAAATATAAAATAATAATTGAGCCGAGGAGAAAATTATTCTACCTCGGCTTTTACTTTTCTAAATGATTAAGTTTTAGAAAAAGAAAGTACTTCCTCAATCCCTGAAATCATGTCATATGCACCCTTAGAGGTGTTTACACAGACAACGATTTTGATATCTTGCTTAGGATAAAATGCAGCATGGAAATTAACTCCTGGATCATAGCCCATTAGCAAATACTTAGAAATTTCTTCATCGTTTTTTTCAATCCATATTCCGTAACCATATGATAATCCGTCCTCTTCGTGCGCATGTGGCGTTAACATTTTTTTTGTAATGCTCTGACTTAAAAGTGTATAGTCTGTTAACGATTCCCATAATTTCATCATATCTGTTGCCGTAACATATGCTCCACCATCTGATCCTCCTTTTACAGGAAGAGAGTAGATATTCGATTTCCACGTACCATCAGAAAGTTCGATATACCCAATCGCTGTTTTTACAGGTAACGCATCCATTTCAAAATAACCTGAGTCGAACATCCCCACTCTTTGGAATATATTTGTTTCAACATATTCACTAAAACTCATGCCACTTACATGTTCAATAATTAAACCCAGTAAAATATACCCAGAATTATTATATTGAAATTTTGCACCTGCAGGATATTTCATTTGCTCATGTTGAAACAATGGTAAAAAATCTTGTAATTTTCTTATGTGGTACATAGGAGTTTTAATCCACAGCTCTTCAAAATCATCCATTACTTCTTCATCAAAATAATCCGGGATTCCAGAAGTATGCGTTAGCAAGTGGTGAACTGTAATATTTTCATCAAAATATGGAAATTCGATTACTAAACAATCTTTTAATTTCGATTCAAATGAGAGCTCTCCTTTTTCAATGAGCTGACAAATGGCAATAGCTGTGAAAATTTTACAGCCAGAGGCGATGCCGTATTTTGTATTTACTTCATTTTCTATTTTTTCACTACGATTAGCATATCCATAACTTATACTAGCTAGCTCATCTATTCCTTGCTTTGTCAATATTGTACCTGAAAATTGAATCTTTCGTTGAACAGACTCAATCTTCATTAACAGATTTTCTTGTTTCATATGTATTCCTCCTGCACAGATGGTTTCATCCTATTCATTTTACCTCCATTCAATTTACCACAAAATAATATAAATGGATATTATTTATATTTTAGTCAATTTCATAATGAAGTAATTAGTAGTAAAATCCGAACAAAGTTGATTTCCGCTCCAGGCGGACACTTTCCGTGGGCACGGCTTCAATCTCCTCTTCACTTCGTTCCTGCGGGGCTTTCAGCTCGTGCTGTTCCCACTGGAGTCGCCACCTTGCGCTTCAATCAACGAAATCCATCTTTTTAAAAAAACGAATAATCAAATAAGGTGTCACATAAATATTCGTTTTTTATGATAAAATAAGTAATTATGAAATTGATTCATTTAATAGTGTATTTAAAACTATTTATCTAAATAATTTTTCTTAAGCTCATCCGGTACCATGCTCCCCCCCGTCGCCCAAACGATATGTGTTGCATTTTCCAGCTTTGCATCTAGCTTTTGCTCCGCAATAAATTTTCGGCCCAACTTTTCTAACATAACTGGACCCTTCATGCCCGCTAATGCTGAGGGTTCTAAGAAAACATCCTCACATTTATGCATCTTACGTAAAAGCATGAGTATTTCTACATCACTAATTGTATAACACCCTGCTAAGTGTGGTTCCATTACCCTGCCTACGAAACCTGAAGCTCGCCCTACTGCCAATCCATCTGCCTCTGTTTTTTGTTCTATTCCCAGATTTTCTACAGAGATAGCATCATGTAAACCCGTCATCATACCAATCGTCATACATGGAGCATTCGTAGGCTCTGCAAAAAAGCTATACACATGCTCACCAAATTCCGATTTTAAGCCATACGCGACTCCCCCAGGTCCACCACCTACGCCACAAGGTAGATAAACAAAGAGAGGATGCTCTGCATCAACTGAAATATTCATCTTCTTAAGTTGCTCTTTCAATCTTCGCGCAGCAACGGCATAGCCTAAAAACAAATCTTTGGAATTTTCATCATCGATAAAATAACACATCGGATCTTTTGCAGCTTGCTCTCTCCCCTTTTCGACAGCTAAGCTATAATCTGATTCATATTCTACAACCCTTACTCCTTTTTCTTTTAGTAACGTCTTTTTCCACTCTTTTGCATCAGCAGACATATGTACAGTAACTTGAAAGCCGAGCTTTGCACTCATTATGCCAATACTCAACCCTAAATTACCTGTTGATCCAACGGCAATGGAATATTTGGAGAATAGTGCACATGCCTCTTCTGAAGCGAGCAATTCATAGGAATCCTCTGTCGTCAATAAACCAGCTTCTATCGCTATCTTTTCCGCATGTTTTAAAACTTCGTAAATACCCCCACGCGCTTTAATTGAGCCTGAAATAGGCAATGCGTTATCACATTTTAATAGTAGTTTTCCCTGGATTGTTACGTGATAGTGTCTATTTAAGAAGCTTTTCATTTCAGCTATTTCTTCGATCTTTGATTCAATAATTCCCTTAGATACAGCTGTTTCAGGAAAAGCTTTTGCTATAAAAGGAGTAAAACGTTGTAATCTCGCTGCTGCGTCATCAATAGCATCTTGCCCTATTTTGTTATCAGTATGATTCAACTCTGAATGTGGACTAAATTTTTCGTTTAACCAAAGTATTTCTTGAAGTGTTTTAACCTTTTGTAGTTGCGGAAAAGTATTAACCAAATTATCTATTTCTATCGAAAACATACTTATTTCCTCCAAGTTCACTTTTTTGTCAAAATTTCTTTGCATAAACGACGAAAAGCTTCAGCAAATTCCAAATTAGCTTCTTTAGAACGTTTTTTTGGCCCCTTTGTTCTACCACCAGCTTGCCGAATTTTCTGACCTAAATGCCTTGTGAAAAGTAATTGTTCTATATTTTCTGATGTGTAATTTCTTCCGTTTTGATCGATGGCATAACCGGATTTCGCCAATACCATAGCTGCTAAACCATAATCTTGAGTCACTACTATATCACCTTTTTGTAAGCGGTTAACTAGTACAAAATCTACGGCATCGCTTCCCTTCGATACCATGACCGTATCAGCCCCTTCCCGTTCAATTTGATGTGCAGTATCACAAAAAATAGTTACTTTCAACTGGAATTCCTTCGCTATTTTTATTATTAAATCAACAACTGGACAACCATCTGCATCTATTAAAATTTTAGTCACTTTTATAACCTCATTTACATTATATTTACATATCATTAACCCTTGTATGATATTTCAAAATTATCAATTTAGAAACCGTTTCCACGAATAAAAATTCATTAATTTTGTATATTCATAAATATTACAATATTGAATTATCAGAAAAATAACGCTACTATATTGTAATAGGTCAAATATTACTGGGGGTATTCACAATGGTCACAATTACAACAGAATCACAGCAAATTGCAACACAGTATATCGATGATGTGTTTAACAATTTGAAGAAACATCACTCACATGAGCCTGAGTTTTTACAAGCTGTTAAAGAAATCATTTATTCATTAACTCCTGTTTTTGCTAAACGTCCTGAATTAATGGATGCAAGTCTTTTAGAACGCATCATCGAACCAGAGCGTGTAGTAAAATTCCGTGTTTCATGGGTAGATGATAGTGGTAAAGTACAAGTTAACCGTGGTTATCGTGTACAATACAGCAGTGCTATTGGACCATACAAAGGCGGACTTCGTTTCCATCCATCGGTAAACGAAAGTATTATTAAATTTCTAGGTTTTGAGCAAATATTCAAAAATTCCTTAACTGGTCAACCTATTGGTGGTGCAAAAGGTGGTTCAGATTTCGATCCTAAAGGTAAATCAGATGCTGAAATTATGCGCTTCTGTCAAGCTTTCATGACAGAACTACACAAATATATCGGACCAGATGTCGATGTGCCCGCTGGTGATATCGGTGTAGGCGCACGTGAGATCGGCTTCCTATTTGGTCAATACAACCGAATTCGCGGTGCTTATGAAGCAGGTGTTATTACAGGTAAAATGCCACGCTTTGGTGGTAGTTTAGCACGTAAAGAAGCAACTGGCTATGGTACAGTTTATTTCGTTCAAGAAATGCTAAAAGAAATTGACGCTACATTCCAAGATGCAACAGTTGTCGTTTCTGGTTCAGGTAACGTTTCAGTTTATGCGATTGAAAAAGCACAACAGCTAGGCGCCAAAGTAGTTGCATGTAGTGATTCGAATGGCTACATATATGATTCAAATGGTATTAACTTAGATACTGTTAAACAAATAAAAGAAGTTGAACACGGCCGTATTAAGGAATATGTAGAACGTCACCCAGAAGCTACCTATACTGAAGGTTGCAATGGCATTTGGACCATTCCTTGTGATATTGCACTTCCATGTGCTACCCAAAACGAGATTGATGAAGAATCAGCTAAAATACTCGTTACAAATGGTGTAAAAGCAGTGGGTGAAGGTGCAAATATGCCTTCAACTCTAAAAGCAATTCAAGTCTATCTAGAAAACAAAATCTTATTTGCACCTGCTAAAGCCGCAAATGCAGGCGGAGTTGCCGTATCAGCTCTTGAAATGGCTCAAAATAGCATGCGTATATTTTGGACTTTTGAAGAAGTCGACGAAAAATTACATGATATTATGAAGTCAATTTATAGCAACAGTGTTGATGCTGCAAAAGAATATGGTTTTGAAGGTAATTTACTAATTGGTGCGAACATCGCAGGTTTCTTAAAAGTAGCAGATGCAATGATTGCTCAAGGTGTTATTTAATTTTACATTTTCAATAGAAAAACTTCAAAGCAGTAAATCCTACCTGTAACATTAATGATAAGTAATTGTACATGATGATTTACTACATCATAACTTGTTTATAATGTTGCACATATTATAAAAATGTACATTACTAAATTCAATTTTAGTAGTGTACATTTTTTATTTTGGTAACATTTCTACTTGGATTCATTAAAGGGTTAGATATTCACAGTTACAAGAACAAAAGTTAATATAAAACAAATGTTCTTTTGTGAGGTGCTAGTAATTGTAGTGATATGAGTATTGTCCAAAACATATTGAAAGCAAATATGAGTATGAGTTATTGGCATTTAGAGCAAACCAACATTCCCTTCCCTTGTAAGATTATCACTATGATTATTATTTAGGAAGAATCGATAAGAGTTCTGCAACCTCTTATTTGAAATGGTTACTCCCCATTTTCGAGTGGTTAGAGGAAGAAAGTAATTATCAAGGGAAACGAGTGCATTGGAGTGATTTAGAAGAAAAGATACGAGTAGCTGTTGAGGATTATTTGATGCATGAAATGAACTGTATGGTTCATGATAAAGATTCGTTTCGTTTGGTGAATTTAACAAATATAAGCCCTAATGCAATTAGCCGTTTTTTATCAGCGTTAAAATCTTTTTATAAGTCTATGATTCGTTTAAAGGAATATTCATATAGTAATCCATTAATGGATTGTCAAAATATCTTACATAATTATAAAGAAGAATTAAGAGGTGTTCGAGATGACAAACTAAGCATGCCTTCGGTTACAGGAACAGAAAAACCTATCATTCATCGAGATTAAAAGACTCCTATTTTATAATTATCAATGAAGAATGGCCGCCACAAATAATCGATGATATTGATTTTCCGTATCAAGTATATCAAACGGGTAAAGAAGCCAACGAGAAATGATTATTGCACGAATGTTATTTGAAACAGGAGCAAGGACAACAGAAATGATCGAACAATTTTTTCCATTTTCCCCCTTCTGATTTATATATCTCATCTTAAAAATCATTTTCCTTATTAAACTAAACTGCATCGTTAGTTCAATAAGAAAAAGACTTCACTACTTATTGAAGTAAAGCCCCCGTTCGTATTATAAGGTCAGCCAGAGAAATCTGGTTGACTATTTTTTATTCAATTTATAGATTGATAGTAGCCGGGGTAGAACGGAAGCACCCGTGGGACTTGATCCCGACAACTAAACTGTTCGCCCTCTACTTGTTAACACATGATTAGGCTGGTTGGGACATAGTGATCCCGTATAACAAGCGAAGATATGAATAACAAGCTAGATAGAGGTTACCGGTCAATACACTACATGAGGAGGAGATAAACTATGAATCCAGTAGTTGGTCTGGATGTCGCAAAAGGTGAAAGTCAGGTTCAAATGTTTTTGGATAAAAAAATGCCCTATAAAAGCAGTGTGAAGATTGAACATACGGTGGGAGGACTTGAAGAGTTACACTCTTATTTACTAGATTTAGAGCGTCAAACAGGGTTAAAACCACCTGTTGTATTGGAATCAACAGGTCACTATCATGCTCCAGTTGTACAATTTTTAGAAGCTAGAGAATATATTGTCATTATCGTCAATCCGCTCGTTTCATACCGAGCTAAAAGCTCTAGTTTACGAAAAACTAAAACAGATGTAATTGATGCCTATCACTTAGGCGAACTGTATTACAAAGAGGATTTAGAGCCTCAGAAAAAACGTGGTATTCGCCTTTTAAACCTTCGGCATCTGACAAGGCATCACGAAAATATGACGGGGATTATGGTTCAAACAAAGCTACAATTTCAAGCTGTATTAGATCAAGTTTTCCCTGAGTATAAAGGAGTTTTTGGTAATTTGTACGCAGAGATTTCATTAAGGACTTTACAGTCCTACCCTACATCTGAATTAGTACTAGACGCAGGTGTAGAAGAGATTGCACAATTTATTGATAAGCATTGTAAAGCACGTTCATTTAATTGGGCGCATGAAAGAGCTGAAGTATTAATAGTAGCTGCAGAATGCAACCCATTTCAGTCAACGCTTTATCAAAGCCTTCTCGTCAGTCTGAATATGTATATTGATTTACTTCAAGCTTACCGCCAACAACTTTCTACGTTAGAGCGTGAGATTGATCAATTGGCGGCACAACTCGAAGAATATGAATTAATCCAATCACTTCCCGGTGTAGGTGAAAAAATCGCGGCCACGATACTTTCAGAAATTGGGGAAATTGAGCGGTTTAATCATCCGAAAAAGTTAGTAGCTTTTGCGGGATTAGATCCCAGTGTGTTTGAATCAGGTCGCTTTAAAGGCACGAAAAATCACATTACCAAACGCGGCTCAGCTAGGCTTCGCCACATGCTTTATACAGCCGTTCGCTGTTCCATTCGAGATAGCCGTAAAAAGAAAACAACAGATGAAACTATTGCCCGAAACAAACGATTACGAGCCTTCTACGATTTAAAACGTGAGGAAGGAAAGCCGTATAAAGTAGCCGTTATTGCTTGTGCTAATAAGCTTTTACACTGGATTTATGCGATTTTAAAAACGAAAGCACCATTCCAAGAAACTATTTAATAACAGCATTTTCAAATAAAACAAAAACCTTCCACACTGAATGAGGAGGGTTATTTGTCTTGCGCATTTTTAGTATAACATGAAGTGTTTTTTGATTATCAATGTTTTTCTTGACATTCTATTAGCTGGTTTAGTTGAAGAAGAACATCCTTACCAATCTGGTCCATCATCACTATCACTCACTTTAAGATTAAATGAATTGGAATCTAGATTGTTCTTTTCAACTGACTCATAGAAAATTGATTTTACCTCTTCTTGTACAGATTCAGTAGCCTCTTTATTTGTTAAGATATATTTCACCCTAATATCATCTTTTGAATAAACTGCAAGCAACATTTGAAAAACATAACTTTTTTCTTTCAATTTACTGCTTACTTGTTCAAAAAAGCCACTTTCTTGATAAAGGAGGGTTTGTATTTCCTCTACTTCTTTTATTTTCTTTTTCCGCTTGTTTTTCAGGGCTTATCGAAGGAGGAGTTTCACCTATTTCTCCTTTTGTTGAAGAGTTATTGATACATAGAAAGGTTGCAACAAATAAAATTATTATGGTTCCAATTAAAGTGATTTTGCCTTTTTTCATTCAGTACACTTCCTTTTCACTTTAAATATATGACTGAGTAAAAAGGTTTAAACCAACTTATTTTATTGAACTATTCTGCCCCGTAAGTTCAATAAGAAGCCCTGTATAGAAACGAAGAATTTATACATCTCCTTCTTCTATTTTTTTATTTAATAGCAGGTAATCATCTTTTTCAAAAGTTACTGCAACTCTATCTAACCTATTTCCTCCTGGATAATAATATAATTGTTGATTGAATTTTATACTAAAATGTACGACTGTTTGAAGAATAAAATTTAAAATTTTAAAGCTTTCTAAATCAACTCCTTCTTTCAATTGATTTTTAACGTGAATAACTACTAGATCTTCGATATTCTCAAATCTAACTCTTCTAGGCGAAATATTATTACGCTTACAAGTCCTTTTTAAATGGTTCTGATAATAATCAGTTTTTATCATATAAATCGCCTCACATTCCATTCAACGTATACGCACCTAAGAACAACATAAAATACGACATAAACTCGAAGCATTTGGTAATTAGAATCTAACCTGCTAATGCAATAACAATAATGATAAGATAATTCTTAATATCCCCAATTTTCATTCCAACCAATAAGTCTCTGTACAAGTTATTGTTTAATCATAGCATTTTGAACTCTTTATTTTGTCATAAAAATGGAATTCCTTCCTCAACTATCCTGCCCCGTTAGTTGAATAAGAAAAACATACTAACATTAGTAGTACAAACCATGGCCATGGTTTGTGCTACTATTTTTTTATAGTAGAAGTGAAGGAAGGTCGCACAGCTCTTGGGACCATTTGAGAGTCCGTATTAAAAACCGACCAACTTTACAACCTTATTTGAATCAGTTTAGTATGTTGGATCCTCGAGATCGTGTAAAAGAAAATAGAATCGATAAGGCACTGTGAAGACTTCTATGATTGGCTAAAAAGGAGAAATAAAGATGAAACATGTGGTGGCATTTGATGTCAGTATGGGTAAAAGTACAATCGTGATTTATAACCATTATCGTCAATGTGAATTTGAAGGCGAAATTTTACATTCAAAATCTTCTTTTGAAACGTTGAACGAGAGACTTCGATTTTTAACAAAACAAGATGGACAAGCACCAGAAATTGTTTTTGAAGCAACAGGTGTCTATTCTTCATCATTAGAACACTTCTTTCAAACAGAAGGCTACACATATCATCGCATCAATCCACTTGAAGCGAATCTTCAGATGGCCTCGATGCGTCGTCAAAAAACAGATAAAAGTGATGCACATGAACTTGCGAAATCTCATTTTCGATTAAATCGTTCAGAAACCTATTCTCAAGATGATTATTATAAACAAATGCGTGCACTCACACGCTATTATGATGAAATCGATTCAGAAATCAACCATTTATTTAATCGAATGCATGCCATTCTTCAACTAAGTTTTCCAGAATTAGAACGATTGTTTTCTACACGATCGGCCCTCTTTTTAAATATTGTGCAACTATATCCGCACCCAGATGAAGTAGTAGCTTGTTCAAAAACAGTGATTCGTAATCGCCTAAATGCGAACACAAAAAAGAATCTCTCACTCGCACGTGCTGAACAAAAAGGATTGGCATTATTAGAGGCTGCAAAGGATTCATACCCTGCAATTTCAAAAGAGGATGTCCGTTGTGAGCAAGTACGAGACTATGCCAAGCGAATAGCCGATTTGAAAGCGAAAAAACAAAATCTCGTAAAGCAGATGGTAGAACTTTCAAGCAATAGAAAGGAATACAAAGTCCTCATTTCATTTCCTGGTATCGGTGAAGCAACAGCGGTGCGACTTATTGGTGAATTAGGTGACATTCATCGATTTAAGAATCACAAACAGTTAAATGCCTATGTAGGAATTGATATTATGCGTTATCAATCGGGCAACACGTTTTACAGAGACAAAATCAACAAAAGAGGAAACAATAAGCTACGAAAAATTCTGTTTTATATGGTTCAAACGATGATTACACTTCGCCAAAAGACAAAGAACCATCTTGTGGAGTATTACGACAAATTAAAAACGCAACCTCAGAGGAAACCTCATAAAGTTGCGTCCGTAGCGTGTATGAATAAGTTCTTGAAAGTGGCATTTCACCTTATTACACAAGAAATAACCTATGACTACGAAACAGCATCAACCTATTCGTAATCGGTTACATTAACTATATCATATTTGGACCTTGCGAAAAAACGATATTTCGTTAGGGTCTTTTTGATATGCACAATTTTGATTTAGGTGGTAGGGGTACCTCTACCACCTAAATCAAAATCATCTATTCTAATAAAATTCTTTCAAAAGTACTTGACTGAAGGTAAGAAAAGAGCCGTCTGAACAGCTCAATGATCTTCTACTAAAGGACCCGTTAGTTTAATAAAAGAATTTCATAAACAATTGTGAGCTAAAGCGATTATTTATCTTTATTTCTCTGTTCCAACCAATCCCAATAAGCACCGTAAATCTCATCGTGCAGAAATTCCTCGTTCTCTTCTTCCTCGTTCAGCTCACGCTCACTTAGTGCTAATCCCAGCCAAGTCTTATCAACCTCAACAATATTTGGGTCTGCAACAGCGTCCAATAAGGCGAAAGCATCGTGGAATGCTCCCAGAATAGTGTCTCTGACTGTTTTTTCAATAGCTGATAAAGCTACATCATCAAAATTATATTTTTTTAAAGCATTTACTTCTTCATTACTCAACTTAAACTCACCCCAAATAATGTTATCTTCGGATGGGTCTATAAGTTGATTCCGTATCTCTGAGTAATCTTTAATTATTTCGTGTAGTTCAATTAAAAATACTTTCCTTGGGTCCATTTTGAACTTCAACCTCCGTTAGTTTAGAACTTTATAAGTAACCTTTTTCGCCTAGCATAGTTTAAGTACATTTCTTCACAAGCTTTACATTGATTTTAGCATAAATATCCAATAAAAAATCACCTCTAAGAAAAACTCAAGAGGTGATTTTTATCAATCTTTTTATAAAGTTACTATAGCTTAGTAATAAAGTTTGATTAAAATACAATTGCACAAGCTGTGGATTAACAAGTAAAATAATCATAAAAACCACAGAGAAATTATTATTCTTTGTGGTTTTTAAGTTTATTTTTATCTACTCTTTAGTCTTCCATATCCAGCCCTACCTTTTTCAAGAAGAAAGAGATCTCTTTAATCGGTTGTTCGCTAAATGCTTTGTGCCAATTGTCAATCATAGCTTCCCAATCACCAGTACCCCTAATCCTCCACGTAGTATCATAGCTTCGCTTGTTATACGAGATCTATGTCCCAACCAGCCTCAAACATGTTTCTACAAGTAGAGGGTGGACAGTTTAGTTGACGGGATCATTGCCCCACGCACCCATACGTCCTACCCTGGCTACTGATATAATAGATTCTATTAAAAAAAGGTCAACCAGTAAATATAAATTGTACCCTTTGTAAAGGACATTTTTGAAAAAGGTCATGCCACATGGAGAAGATGATTTCTGTATTGTACGAGGACACTGAAAAACTTACGTTTTTTATAACTCTTGGTTTTTTAGAAAAAAAGAAGGCACATTCCGTT
This sequence comes from Viridibacillus sp. d25.2, assembly GCF_055456015.2. Lineage (NCBI taxonomy): Bacteria > Bacillati > Bacillota > Bacilli > Caryophanales > Caryophanaceae > Viridibacillus > Viridibacillus sp. d25.2. The sequence continues at coordinate 3,211,192 of NZ_CM196652.1, forward strand.
CGATTTGAACAGAATGTGCCTTCTTTCCTTTCCTATTTCTTACTTTTACTCGTTTAGAAGTTTTAATATCCGTTTGAGATTCACCGCAAATATCGTTGTTGCACCTTGAATTTCCATACCAAATAGACCCACTGATTTTGCTGTTTTATAACCATGTGGGTTTTTAATTTCACTATTTTTTGCTTCAATTTTATAACGTTTTTTCGAAAGGGTTTTGAATTCATCTGTTTCTTGAAGACGAATTTGCTCCTTATGTTCCATAGATTTAACTCTGATAGAGTATGTTTTACTTTTTGATCCTTCTTTATAGCACCCTACGCGCATTGGGCATACTTTACATTTTTCTATATCAAATGAGTATGTTTCTGCTTGATTAGCTCCTTGATTTTTCTTTCCAGTTCGTGCTTTTCGAATAGCCATATGACCTGCTGGACATACATACATTCCTGCATCTTTATTAAATTCAAAGACTACTTTTCGATGGGAAGTTTCTCCGGTAATGTTTGGGTTTAATTTTGAAATCAATTGAAACTTTTCTGCTTGAGCATATTGTAAATTTTCTTTCCCAGAATAAGCTGTATCTCCAATGACAGTACCAATTTCCATACCCGTTTCTTTACTTTTCTTTACTAACTCTTTAAGGTAATGTCCATCACTTTTTTCACCCGTTGTCACAATCGAAGCTGTAATAATACGTTCATCACTCATCGCAATATGTGTTTTGAAGCCAAAAAAAGCTGAATCCGCTGATTTATGTCCAACACGTGCATCTGGATCAGTTGAATAGCTCAGTTGTACATTATAATCGTCTATCACTTCTTTCAATATATTTAACTTTTCTTTCACAGCTGGTATTTGTGCTACTTTTGATTGTGTTTCTACCACTTGAACGACCTGACGGCAGTAGTTTAATTCTTCACTTACCTCATTAGAGGTTGGTTTTATTGGAAATTTCCCTTTCATATCTTCATCCAGGTGATAGACCGCTTTTCGTACATTTTTCGATTTTTCTTGTAAAAATTCTTTCGGTGATTTTTGATTGTAACGAGCTTTTGTATGTGTCGCATCGACAATAATCGTTTTACTCGTAATAAGACCTTTCTCTAACGCAATTTCAACTGTCTTACCAATCAATAAATCTAATAAATTCATGTCTTGAAGACGAAGACGACGGAATTTTGTCAGGGAACTTGAATCTATGACATCTTCTTCAGGTGCCATATCTAAAAAATATTTGAAGGACATATCGTATTTTGAACGTTCAACTAGGTCGGCATCCGACAGATCATGTATCGCTTTTAACAGTAAATATTTGAACATACGAATAGGTGGAATAGCATTTCTACCATTATCCAAACAATACTTTGATTTTAGTTCATCTAAAATAAATGAAAAATCAACGAGTTCATTGATTTGGCGAAGCATATTATCTTTTGGAATGATTAACTCATACAATGCCATATATGGACTTAAATTTAATGTTTCTTGTTTGGAAATCATGGTCTCACCACCTCTAGTAAGTTTTTCTTATTATACTATAATGAGAGCAATGAAAGAAAAAGCGATTGTGAAAACGTAAATCCGTTTCTCACAATCGCTTTTGTTATCTTGTGGACTTTTTCAGTGTCCTCGTATTGTACAGGAGTCATCTTCTTTAAGTTCCATTGGTACCTGAAATTGTTATAGTACGTCATATAATTTTTAATTTCTCTTTTAAGTTCTTCAAGCGTATTACACCGCTTTATAAAGGCTTCATCTTTGAAGTGACCAAAGAAAGACTCTTGGGGAGCGTTATCCCAACAGTTTCCTCTTCTTGACATTGATTGTCTAAGTCCCAGTTTTCTTGCGTGTTTCTGAAAGGTTGGACTTGTATAATGCACTCCTTGATCAGAGTGAATAAAAGCTCCTTCTGCAAACTTTACTCGTTTATTCTTCATTAACTTTACTAATGTATCTGTAGCTAAATCTAATGTCATTCTACTGGACACATTATAGGCAAGTATTTCATTCGTTGAACTGTCTTTAATGGTGGACAAATAAGCCTTCTGTCCACTACCGAAATATAAATATGTAATATCAGTGAGTAGTACTTTTCCTGGAATTCCTTGTTTAAACTCTCGGTTTAATAAATTGGGCAATACAGTGTGTTCTTGAGTGGCTTTCAACATTTTCTTATAAGGATTGGCTCTTCTAATAGGACATACAATTTTGTATTTCTTCATAACTCTTCGAATCCGTTTCAAATTGTAAGTAATTTGAAACTGTCCTTCTAATGTCATCTTAATCTGGCGCGCACCCTTTTTACGTCGTTTAAAATTAAAAGCCTTTAAAATATTTTCTTTAATGATCAAGTCTTCTTTTTCTCGTTTCTCTCTTCTTTCCTTAGACTCTGAAGAAAAATAGTTATAATAACCTGAGCGCGAGATCCCCGAAATTTCGCATAGGAAACTTACCATCTTTTTGAGTTCGTACTTTTCGATCACTGAACATATTAAAAGAAACCGCTGCTCAGCAGAAACTTTTATTCGATTCTCTCCAGCCCCCTTTCCATCATGTCTAACTTTTTTAGTAACTCATTCTCAGCTCTCAACAATTGAATTTGAGCTTCTAATTTAGAATTCTTTTCTTCTAGAGAAAGCTCTGTCTTAGTGGGTCTCCCAGAATTTCCTTTACGCGTATCTCTAAGTCCCAATACTCCTGATTTATTATAAGCAGTACGCCATCTAGAGGCAGCCCTTTGTACTCTTACAATACCAATAATTTCAATATCAAAACCATTCTCCTCGAATATGTGTCTTGGCAATTTTCCATTTTCATTTTCCGCTATAAAAATCCTCTTAAATTCGTCTGTATATGTAACACCCTTTGAACTTAAGGATTTAACATATCGATTATTAGATAGTATTTCCATTTCTGTATCAGTAAAGTGTTTTTTTGACATTTAAATGTTCTCCGATTCCTCATTTTTTTCATTATACATAAAAGTACCCTATAGAGCAGACCTTTTTTAAGTGTCTACTCTATAGGGTACAATTTAAAAAACTGGTTAACCTTATAATACGAAAGCACCCGTTAGTTGAAGAAGGGTATTTAACATTTGAATAGTTTATTTCCATTCAATTGCCAAAAGTCCATAAATAACGTGGTCTACATAATGGTCATATAACCACTCTGCTTGTCTTATTTCCCCTTCCTTTTTGAAACCGAACCTTTCAGGAAGCGCTCTACTTTTTTTATTTTCAACTGCGATTCTAACTTCAATTCGATTTAGTTTAAGTTCATTAAATCCGTAATCAATTACTGCTTTGAATGCCTTAGACATTATACCTTTTCCTTGAAATTTTTCACCCAACCAATAACCCACAACACCTATTTTGTTAGCCTTATTTATTTCATTAAATCCGATTGTACCAGCAATTTTCCCATTATATATAATTGCAAATGATTGTGGATATCCCCCATTTTCAACAAGCTCATTACATCTTGATTGAATATTTTGCGCAGTATCTTCTATACTCTTTGTATAATTGAGCCAACCAAGCCACTCTTTTAAATAAGACTTTGAATTAATCGTTAAATCATAGAACTCTTCTGAATCATCTTTATTAAATAATCTCAAAGAAACTTCATCATTAACCTTATGTACTAACATAATCCACACACCTCTTTCGATTTCCCTATAAAATATCTATATCTTAACATTAACAATAATCAGATTATTTTTCCAGTAATTTCTTATTGAAGTAAAGCACCCCGTTCGTATTATAAGGTCAGCCAGAGAATCTGGTTGACTATTTTTTATTCAATTTATAGATTGATAGTAGCCGGGGTAGAACGGAAGCACCCGTGGGACTTGATCCCGACAACTAAACTGTTCGCCCTCTACTTGTTAACACATGATTAGGCTGGTTGGGACATAGTGATCCCGTATAACAAGCGAAGATATGAATAACAAGCTAGATAGAGGTTACCGGTCAATACACTACATGAGGAGGAGATAAACTATGAATCCAGTAGTTGGTCTGGATGTCGCAAAAGGTGAAAGTCAGGTTCAAATGTTTTTGGATAAAAAAATGCCCTATAAAAGCAGTGTGAAGATTGAACATACGGTGGGAGGACTTGAAGAGTTACACTCTTATTTACTAGATTTAGAGCGTCAAACAGGGTTAAAACCACCTGTTGTATTGGAATCAACAGGTCACTATCATGCTCCAGTTGTACAATTTTTAGAAGCTAGAGAATATATTGTCATTATCGTCAATCCGCTCGTTTCATACCGAGCTAAAAGCTCTAGTTTACGAAAAACTAAAACAGATGTAATTGATGCCTATCACTTAGGCGAACTGTATTACAAAGAGGATTTAGAGCCTCAGAAAAAACGTGGTATTCGCCTTTTAAACCTTCGGCATCTGACAAGGCATCACGAAAATATGACGGGAATTATGGTTCAAACAAAGCTACAATTTCAAGCTGTATTAGATCAAGTTTTCCCTGAGTATAAAGGTGTTTTTGGTGATTTGTACGCAGAGATTTCATTAAGGACTTTACAGTCCTACCCTACATCTGAATTAGTACTAGACGCAGGCGTAGAAGAGATTGCACAATTTATTGATAAGCACTGTAAAGCACGTTCATTTAATTGGGCGCATGAAAGAGCTGAAGTATTAATAGTAGCTGCAGAATGCAACCCATTTCAGTCAACGCTTTATCAAAGCCTTCTCGTCAGTATGAATATGTATATTGATTTACTTCAAGCTTACCGCCAACAACTTTCTACGTTAGAGCGTGAGATTGATCAATTGGCGGCACAACTCGAAGAATATGAATTAATCCAATCACTTCCCGGTGTAGGTGAAAAAATCGCGGCCACGATACTTTCAGAAATTGGGGAAATTGAGCGGTTTAATCATCCAAAAAAGTTAGTAGCTTTTGCGGGATTAGATCCCAGTGTGTTTGAATCAGGTCGCTTTAAAGGCACGAAAAATCACATTACCAAACGCGGCTCAGCTAGGCTTCGCCATATGCTTTATACAGCCGTTCGCTGTTCCATTCGAGATAGCCGTAAAAAGAAAACAACAGATGAAACTATTGCCCGAAACAAACGATTACGAGCCTTCTACGATTTAAAACGTGAGGAAGGAAAGCCGTATAAAGTAGCCATTATTGCTTGTGCTAATAAGCTTTTACACTGGATTTATGCGATTTTAAAAACGAAAGCACCATTCCAAGAAACTATTTAATAACAGCATTTTCAAATAAAACAAAAACCTTCCACACTGAATGAGGAGGGTTATTTGTCTTTCGCATTTTTAGTATAACATGAAGTGTTTTTTGATTATCAATGTTTTTCTTGACATTCTATTAGCTGGTTTAGCTGAAGAAGAAAAAGGCTCTATTCCTTATTGAAGTAAAGCTCCCTGTTAGTAGAAAAAATAAATCCCCTCTTACATTTTCGTAAGAGGGGATTCTGGTTCTATCTATACAATTTTTTAATTAATAATTGTTGTGCTATTAATAATAAAGCACTCACTGCCCAATAAATCGGTAATATCGATGGATTAAACAGACTAACAAGTAGAATCATAATTGGATTAATGAATACCATTACCTTAATATTTGTAGGTTGACTTTTATCTATTGATATAAAGCTTTGGATAAAATAAATCAAACAAGCAATAATCGAAATACCAATATCCATTACCCCTAAATTCATCCAAAGGAAATTTTCATTTGCAATTGCTGAATCTATCTTAATCGCATAATACAGTGAAAATAATACAGGTAATTGAATGATTATTGGCAAACAACCTAATAAAGAACTTTTCATTGAATCTGATGTTAACTCTTGAATTTTCTTTTGATACATTAACTTTTCAGATTCATTACTACTATTCTTAAGTTTGACAGTAAGCTCATCTAATTTAGGCTTAATTGCAGTCATTAATTCTTTAGAGTTTTTTTGATGTTTTGCCGATTTAACAAATAGTGGCATAAGAATTAATCTAACTGCAATTGTGAATAAGATGACGCTTATTGCGTAACTATCCGTTAATGAATATATATAATGAATTAAATAAATTATTGGTTGTGTTAAAAATGTAAACAATTCTATTCCTCCTAGTTTTTAATTCTAAATTAAACTAGGAGATAAACTTTCTTCATCATTGTCTTCTGATGTCCTAATACACAGAACAAACCACGTAAGCATAGGTGGAGTCCAAGTATTAGTGATTTCACAATCAATTTTAAACTCTTCGTCTTTAACTTCTTGGATTGTAATTGTATTGATTAGATATAGATGTAAGCTAACACATAATACGGTTAATGCCAAAGAAGCTAATATCCAAAAATAATCAATTGTGCTAATAAATATGGATAAATCATTTATTAGAAAGGACCAAATCACAATACCCCTCCTTCCTTTTTTGTATAATCACATTATATTATTTATATAATTGCTAAATCAAATTTCGATCCCCTTATTTGGATTAAATGTCCAAATAATTAATTCTATCCTTAAATTGAAATCACTATATTACAACATAACAATTCTGTCCTTCTTAAAGTAATCTGCCCTGTTAGCCATCCATGAAGCGCAAAATCAGCGCTTCACCACAGAGAATGAAAATGGTGAAAAACCGTCCATACTGATTCTACGGCTATTGCCTTTTTTCCTAAATTACAGAAGGTTATTTTCATGGTAGTTTAAGTACATTACTTCACAAGCGTAACATAAATATCCAATTTGTTGCCGTTAAAATAACAATCACCGAAATTTGTCAAAAAAATAACTACTTTTCTTTTTTATAAAATCGTTCACCTGTTTCTGCATTATAATATACTCTTTTTTTTTCACCCGTAACAGGGTCAAGATTCACCTCATTCGTTACCTCAAAACCTTTAGGAACTTCTTTTCCATGATTGCGTTTATATCGTTTGTCATATATAAAGTAACCAAGTAAGATACAAACGAGAGCAATACTAATTTGAAATATCAAATATATACCTATCCCCAAAAATGTCGTCATTATAGCTTTTCCACAACAACTGCCGTTCCGTATGCAACAATTTCACTCATGTTTTTACCCATTTCACCAGAATCATATCGCATCATGATAATAGCATTCGCTCCCATTTCGTTGGCATTCATAATCATACGGTCTATAGCTTCTTTTCTAGAATCTTCAAGCATGGCAGTATATTGCTTGATTTCCCCGCCTACTAATCCTTTTAAGCCCGCCATAATATCCCCGCCTAGCCCCCTACTTCTTACAATTAGACCAAATACAGAACCTTTTACTTCGACAACTTTATACCCTTCAATGTGTTCTGTTGTTACTACTAGCACATTCATCATCTCCTATGTTCTATTTATTATTTTAGACTCCGAAATCAATTATCATCTTTCATCTGAATTATAAAAAACCATACAAATTATTCTACCGTCTATTTAAATAAGTTATTTGGAAATCAATTGTTTTCCGGAATTATCAAATTGAAAAATAGTCATTTGTCCATCAAATGTTTCCCCATTTTTCTTAGTGTAAACTCCATAAAATTTCATTCCAACATCTTATTAGCAAGTGTTTTAACAATTGAATTAACAAAGGCATATAAATTTGCAATGGAGACATTTACTGAGTTTAGTCGTGATGGGAAAATTGATATTGATCTTTCTGAATTAAATCCAAATGATATTTCTGAACATTTGTATGTAAAAAGAATTCAATCAAGCTTAAACAATCTTGTTATGCTTCGTTATTTTTTCAATATTCATGGTTAGGGTTCTTTCAAGCTCCCCCGAATTTTTCTCTCAGAAACTACCGTTAAAATATTGTTGTCCCTGGAATTCCGGCGAGTAAGGCTACCATTTAAGGTGACACTTTTTTACTTTGTCATAAGTAACCTCCTTGATTTTAGTTTGAAAGTTATTGAATTATGTATCTTTGTTTCTTTTGTTATATTAATTATTGTTTTCTTCTGTCCCAACATGATAGATATAATTTCCTAATTGTAAGACAAGAATTGGCGCAACCGCTCCCCATAGGATTCCATTTAACAGTTCATTCATTTTTCTCCTCCAAATTGTTTATTTACCCTTAATACGATTACGTTCGTCTAATCGTTCACTCACGAAAAAATAAATAAAAAAATCTCAGGAATTTGATCCTGAGACCTTTCTTTTAAATACTTTTCTTGCAAAAATAAGATAGATAATAAGATACGTTGGAAATTGAATAAGGCCTAAAACGCCCCATAGCCAAGCATTGTGTCCCCTCTTCTGTGCATCCCAAAACATCCATGAGCTCTGGCAAATCAGAATGAATGCAATCACGACCAATAACCAAAGCGGTGTGCTACTTAGTTCATCTGAGTTCATTCATTACTGACCTTCTTTCTAGTTTTGTTAAGAGCTAAGGGCAAAAAGATAATCCCCACAAGCTGAAAATAAAGAAAAAGAATTGGCTGACGATAAACGACAGCAATCACAACCGAAAGCACAAATACTGCAACAGAGATAAACGTGAGGAGGTCTTTCCATTGTTTTTTTCGTATTCTTTTTTTCTCTAATTCAACATTCTGTTGAAACCATTGTAAGTTTGGAGTAGATACTGGATTCCATTGATCCAGTTTTTCTAAACCATCTATTAATTGCTTAACCGTTAATTCATCTTCATCATCCAACATAGAATTACTATTTTTAGAATCATACTCCTTCAAGTTCAGCCAACTCCTTTCGTATACTTTTTAGACCATTTGAAACTCGAGATTTTACTGTTCCTTCTGCAATACCCATCATTTTTCCAATTTCCTCATATGAGTATCCGTAATAATGCTTTAACACGATTGGCATACGTACTTCTTCATTAATTTGAGCAAGTACATCAAGTACATCAGTCCATTCTTCGTTCATATTGGCTGCATTCCATTTCATTTTTCGGAGCGCTTGTTCCTGCTCTAGCCAGTTTTTCTCCCGCTTCTTTCTACGCTGTTGATCGATAAAAAGGTTCATTGCAATTGTGATGAGCCATGATGAAAACTTGGATTCACCATTATACAGTTGGATTTTTTCAATACACTTCATCATCGTCTCTTGTGTTAAATCTTCTGCGATTTGTGGATGAAGGGTAACTTTCATTAAATACTTTACGAGGAACGAATAATTCTGTTGTAGCAGTTTCGAAAGCGCCAATGTATCTCCTTTTTTCGCCTTTCGAATTAAATCCTTTTCATCCATGAGATCTACTCCATACAATAATAATCTATATGTAATACGACTAACTGGGAAAAATCGTTCATTTTCAAAATAAAGAAACACATCAAAAACGTTTAGCCACCTATTAGTATTTATTAAGTAGTTTACTTGAAAGTTATATATTTGACCAAAAACCAAAGTATTATTGCTCATTCAACGAGTTCAGAATACTTGTTTAATTATTTTAGTAATATCAAACTACTCACATGATTTGTTTAAGTATGTCTTCTTTAACTAACCTGCATTAGTTCAATAAAAAAAGAGCTGCATATGCAACTCAATGATTTTCAAGTAAAGCACACCGTTAGTTTAAGTACAATGTTTCACAAATTGATAACTTCCTTGTAATTTAATACAACAAAAAGGTTCTAAAACCCAAAGCCTTTTTAGTTAAATTTACCTTTTAAATCCACCTTCTGAATGAATAATCTGACCTGTAATCCAATCTGCTTCATCGCTCACTAGAAATTTAATAGTTTTTGCAACATCTCTCGGTTTTCCTATTCTACCGAAAGGAAACATCGGTTTTAATTCATTTTTTATTTCTTCTGTCATCCAACCTGTATCAGTTGGGCCTGGATTTAATGCATTAACCGTTATTCCTAAAGGGGCTAGTTCAGCCGACAACGTAATAGTTAAAGCATCAACTGCTCCTTTTGTTGTTGCATATGCTAATTCGCCAGGCATTGGTCCTTGAAACTGACCTGAAGTAATATTGACTATTTTTCCACCTGATTTCTTATCAAACCTCTGAGCAAATCTAATACTTAATAGTGTCGTAGCACGCACATTTACCATGTAATGTTTATCTAATTCTTCGGCAGTTAAATTAGAAAAATCGTTGTTGGTTGAGTATGCTGCGTTATTAATCAAGATATCAGGACTACCAAGTTGTTCAGAAACTTTATTTATAAGTTGTTCAGGTGCATCATGTTGAGTTAAATCCAACTCCATAAATGATACCTTAATACCTTTTTTTATTAATTCTTCTTTTAATTTAACGGGTTCATCTAATTCAATGCTCCAAGGCATTTTTTTATCATATTCCGTCCAATAAGTAAAAAATATATGATAACCCGAATCAGCTAACTCCTTACAAATAGCAGCTCCTATCCCTTTCAGACGGCTTACACCCGTAACAATCGCAACTTTCCCTTTTAATTGGCCCATTATCATCTCTCCCATACCTAATATTACTTTACCATGATTGACCAAATCACTTATTGAACTAAACTGTCCCGTTAGTTTAAGAGAAATTCTTCACAAACTTTCTTAATTAATGGTTTCTGTTCTATTTACTGTTTTATAGGTCTTTCAAAAATCAATTCATAGTATGACCCTACTGCAACTCCTTAAACGTATTAAAGTAAAGGTGCAGGAAGTTCAATAATATTTTCCGGGTGAATTTTATGAGAATTGAGTTGGGAATTTATTACTAATATTTTGTATTATATTTACTACTCTACTACTTGTATTGAGAACACCATGATTAGATACCCTCTCTAATTTTAATTGGTCTTTAAAACAGGCAAGCCAATTTCTATTTCCGTTTGATGTTGGATGACAAAAATCTAAAGTACCTTTTTGAATACTGCCAGTAAAAATACCAGCATCAAAATCACGTACAGAAATCATGCCGTCTAAGTTGTGATATTCTTTTTCCGTAATTTTACCACTTTCGAATAAGTATTGACGTAGTCCATATATTTCTTTTCTTGAACAGTTAGTTACATCTATTATTTTAGCTATTTCTTCGTCGTTACCGTTTGTGACTTTTAAGGAATTTACTACTTCTCTTATTTCTTCTGCTGAAATTATAGGATAAAATTCATACGGTTTTCCATTTGGATCTACTCGCATGTTTGAATTCGTAGTAGATAAATCCTTTTTGGCTAATTCGTTTAGATAAAATTTAAAATTATGATTTAATTAATTACTTTTCTGTTTTACTTTTTTATCAAAAGAATTTGTTATGTTATAAGAAGAAATTTTCATTTTGTAGTCCGTCCTTTTCTTTGACTATTTGGATTTTTGACGATACCTCATTTTAATATTAACACTAATTTACTTTGTTTGAAATTTAACACAAAACTGCCCGCGCTTATTGAACTAACGAGGGAGGTTAGTTCAATAAGAAAAAGAGTTACCTAAGTAACCTTTGATCTTCAACAAAAGCACCCCGTTAGCCATCCATGAAGCGCAAAATCAGCGCTTCACCACAGAGAATGAAAATGGTGAAAAACCGTCCATACTGATTCTACGGCTGGGAGAGGAAGGTCGATGAACTATGGTGCGTTAGAGCCCATCCGTTAGTCTGACTCCAACGACCACGGTGCACCACTGACTGTCGCTCCCTTACGGGAAGCACACATGGTAGATTAATCCTATTCTGATTGTTGCACCAGCCTCCAATAATAATTAGAGCCGTAGAAAGGATGTTTTTCAATGGATGTTGTCATTGAAAGAGCATGTGGAATGGATGTGCATAAGGACAATATAACCGCATGCATTATCACACCAGAAGGAAAGGAGATTAAAACGTTTTCAACTAAAACTATTTTTTTAATACAGTTGGTCGACTGGATTAAGGAGAATAACTGTACGCATGTTGCCATGGAAAGCACAAGTGTTTACTGGAAACCTATTGTGAATTTATTAGAAGCTGAAGATATTGAGTTTCTAGTTGTGAATGCCCAACACATGAAGGCGGTCCCTGGACGTAAAACAGATGTGAAGGACGCAGAATGGATTGCTAAACTCCTTAGTCATGGGCTTTTAAAAGCTAGTTATATTCCCGACAGAAATCAGCGAGAACTCCGAGAACTAGTTCGATACCGTCGAAGTATTATTGAAGAACGCGCTAGACAACATAATCGCATACAGAAAGTATTAGAGGGTGCAAATATCAAACTTGGTTCTGTTGTTTCAGATGTCATGGGTGTTTCTTCACGAGATATGCTTAACGCTATCGCCAACGGCGAAGCAGATCCTGAAATTCTATCAAACTTCGCTCGACGTACTATGAAAAAGAAAAAAGAAGAACTGGAGCTAGCCCTAAGGGGATATATTAATTCTCATCAACGCTTAATGTTAAAGACTATTTTAAAACATATAGACTTTTTAACTGAGCAAATCGAGATGTTAGATCAAGAAGTAGCTGAAAGAGTAAGCACACATCAAGATGATATTGACCGACTAGATTCTATTCCTGGAATAGCTACAAGAATGGCGGAACAAATTTTATCTGAAATTGGTACTGATGTGAAAAAGCAATTTCCTAGTGCAGCTCATATGTGTTCTTGGGCAGGATTAGTTCCTGGTCATAACGAAAGTGCTGGAAAAAGAAAATCAGCTAAAACCAAGAAAGGAAACAAATATCTGAGATCAGCATTAACAGAAGCAGCTCATTCTGTAAGAGGATCTAAAAACTATCTCGGCGCACTGTATAGGCGTACAGCAGCTCGAAAAGGCAAAAAACGAGCAGGAATTGTAGTAGCACATGCCATGTTGCGAATATCTTACTACCTATTAACACGAAAAGAAATGTATGTAGACTTAGGTGAAGACTACTTTGATAGAAAGAGACAACAATCCATTGTTCGGCATTCCTTACGAAGACTTGAGGGTTTAGGATACACAGTTACATTACAAGAACCTGAAGCATCTTAATCCATTCCATCTACCTACAATATTCCATTGAATTAGACGCTCTCCCCTTTTTTAAAGACGAATGAGCTGCGTCTTCTTAAGTATTGCCTTTTCCCCTAAATTACAGAAGTTTATTTTCATGGTAGTTTAAGTACATTTCTTCACAAGCTTTACATTGATTTCAGCATAAATATCCAATAAAAAATCACCTCTAAGAAAAACTCAAGAGGTGATTTTTATCAATCTTTTTATAAAGTTACTGTAACTTAGTAATAAAGTTTGATTAAAATACAGTTGCACACGCTGTGGATTAACAAGTAAAATAATCATAAAAATCACAGAGAAATTATTATTCTTTGTGGTTTTTAAGTTTATTTTTATCCTCTATCAGTCTTCCATATCCAGCCCTACCTCTTTCAAGTACCAAGAGATATCTTTAATCGTTTGTTCCCTAAACGCTTTGTGCCAATTGTCACGCGTAGCGTCCATCATAATTACACTCGTGGTCATGTCAGTTGACGATTTGATGTAATCATCAATTTTACCGCTTGTCTTACCGTACGTTTTTACTACTACATCGAACGCTTTAACATTACGGTCAAAATAATCTTCCATTCTTTTTAATACTTCTTCTTTTCTTTTACTTATATCATCCTCACTGTATATACCATTCTTTATTAGTTCATCTCTAGCTCCTTCATAACGCTTAAGCGCAGAACTTACGTAATCTCGTTGTTTTACACTTAATTTACTGTATACGTTGTCATCGTTTACTATATCGTTTAGGTATTCACCGTATTTGTTCAATTTTGTATAGGTATCTAATTCATCCAGGGACTTTATACTACTCGCGTAGCTCGGTGATAGTTTTCTGCTGGCTCTAGAAATATAATCAATATAATGTAACTCGGCAGGAGTAAATTTCTTTACTACATTACTACGTTTAGCGTCTCCACCAAACAGTTCACTATGCAAGAAATTCAATTCTTTTATATAAAAGGTAGTTCGTGAAGTTGCAGTATTCATTAGTTTTATGGATGAATAGGCTGAATGTACCGCTGATTTTGCATAGCGCAAATGTCTATCTACTTTTGTTCTATTAACCTTTTTCTTCTTTAGTTCCTTCTCTATTATCTTGAATTCATCAGTTACTCTTTTTGTCGGGTATTTCTTGTTTTGATCTGCAAATGATTGGTATCTATTAATAGAACCTACATTATTTACTCTATATAAATATTTCGATTTTTCAAAGCTGACATACGGTGTAAGTTCAGAGTAATACTTTTCTCCCTTGATTATATCTTCCTTTGGTATTTTACTGAATACTTCTTTATGCAGAGGTTTTAAATCCTTTTGCATACTATAAAATATTTGATATTTAACCTCATTTTCTTTTATACGTTTCTTATATAGTTTGATTTTTTTGTTAACAGACGAAATATACGCTTTTTGACTTACTACTTTGCTTTTTTCTATATTAGTACTAGCTTGAACTGTGGATTTAGGACTTTCTACAACTACACTTGATAATAGTATTCCTGTACTTAATACTCCTAACAAAACGCTTTTACTAAATTTCCCCATTGTATCATCTCCTTATTAATATAAATCAGCTCTCGTTCCGCATTAGTGGTTTTTGGTTGGTTTTATCTACTCTTTATTCTTCCATATCCATTCCTGCTTTTTTCAATAGCGAAGACATAGTTTGAATCGGTTGTGTACTCGTTACCTCGTTCCAATGGCCGTAAATATCATTAGCCAGTTGTATGTTGAACACCATGTCAGTAGCTGCTTTGTTGTATATATCAATCTTACCGCTCTTCTTACCGTTCGTATTTTTTACCTCTTCAGAGGCTTTTGAGTATGCCTCGTAGTATTCTTCGGTCCTTTTTAGCATATCTTCTTTTCTTTTACTTATATCATCTTCACTGTATATACCATTATTCATCAATTCAGTTCTCGTATTTCTATAACAATCAAGTGCGGCAGTTACATTCTCCCTCTGTTTTACAGTTAATTTACTATATACACTTGTATCATATACAAGTCCTTTAACGTATTCCCCGTATTTATTTAATTTTGTATAGTTCTCTAATTCATCCGTACGATTTTTAATGGAATTCCTTGTTTCCAAATAGCGAGTATTCAAGGAAGATAGCTCCACACGTTTACTTTCAATAAGTTTAATATAGTTTAACTCAAGAGGAGTGAACTTCTTTACTACTTTACTTCTTACAGCGTTCCCACCGTACATCTCACTATGTAAGAAGTTCATTTCTTTTGCATCAAAGGTAACTTTCAGTACTAAATTATACGGATAATTAAGGAATGTACTGCTTGAAGGTAATGACGATTTTATATTGTACAGAAGACTATCTACCTTTTTTCTATCTATTTTCTTCTTTCTTAACTCTGAATCTACTTTTTTGAATTCATTAAGTGTCTTTCTAGACGGATATTTAAGCGTGTATTCGTCTAAATCGTTAATTTCCCTTACATCACCTATTTTAGATATATACTTTGATCGTTCGTAACTTATATAATCTGGAACTAAATAATAATATTTATCTTCATCGTAGTCGTCTGCGTCTTCCCATTTGTCTACTAAATCACGTATTACAGGTCTTAAATTCTCTCGGATAATATGATACTCATTATATTTAGCGGTATTTTCAGCTAAGCGCTTCTTATACACACTTAATTTTTTCTTTGCGGACGAAACATACGCTTTTTGACTTACTGCCTTGCTTTTTACAGTGCTAGTTTTAGTACTAGCTTGAACAGTAGATTCAGTACCTACTACAACTACACTAGATAATAGTAATCCCGTACTAAGTAC
Organism: Viridibacillus sp. d25.2; assembly: GCF_055456015.2. NCBI lineage: Bacteria > Bacillati > Bacillota > Bacilli > Caryophanales > Caryophanaceae > Viridibacillus > Viridibacillus sp. d25.2. The sequence continues at coordinate 3,226,935 of NZ_CM196652.1, forward strand.
ACCTAACATTAAGTTTTTACTAAGTTTACCCATCTCATCATCTCCTAGTCTTCTTGATATAAAATAGCTCTCGTATTGGGTGGAATTTATATTTTGGATAGTGTTCTTCGATATCCTTTCGTCACAATCATATTTTTACGATACAATCATTACACCTAAGTATGTACAATCTAATTGACTAGTTTTACGTTCTACATTATGTAACACCTTTTAAAAACCATTACTATTCCATACAGCACATTACTTTTAACATAAAAGTCCCCCTACCAATGGTTTTATTATACATTATTTTTTAAACAAACCTGCCCCGCTAGTTCAATAATGAAAAAAGAGCTGCATATGCAACCCAATGATCTTCAAATAAAGCACCCGTTCGTCAAATAAAACCATTACTTTACAAATTTAATCCATTTCAACATATACCCCACATTTTTAATGTATAGTTAGAGTAAATTTTAAAGCTAAGCACTAATAGAATGTAAGTTGGAGGAGATGTACAGTGAGAAGAATTATTTTATCGACTGAGAGTGGGGCCGATTTGCCGGAAGTTTTAGCGGACAAACATGATGTACAAGTGATACCGATGCACGTAATCATGGATGGTCAGGATTATTTAGATGGTCATCTATCCGTAAATGAAATTTATGATTTTTATGATTGCACAAAAAAGATACCATCTACATCTGCCACTAATGTCCATGAGTATCATGAGTTTTTCAAGAAAATTAGAAAGGATTTTCCTGATAGTATCATTATTCATATTGGTTATACGTCAAAGGCATCTGCTTCCTTTCAAAATGCGTTAATAGCAGGGGAAGATTTTAAGGATCTTTTTTTAATTGATGCTTTGAACGTTACAGGTGGATTAACTGCAGTTGTGATGTATACTGTTTCTTTGCTAGAGAAAGAACCTAGGATTGATCCTGTTCACTTAATAGAAAAAATCGAATCAAAGGTTCCTAAATCCAGGCTTGCTTTCATTCCTGGTAGCTTAGATTTTTTAAGAGCAGGTGGACGAGTAAGTAATTTAGCTTATCTCGGAGGTGCTTTGTTGAAAATAAAGCCATGCATTGAATTAGTAGAAGGAAAGCTTGTTTCAACTAAAAAATATCGTGGAAATATGAGCACTGTTGCTGAAAAATTAATGCGTGATTATTTAAATCAATATGACATTGATAGACAACAAATTTATTTTATATACTCAATCGGACTCAGTGAAAATATCAAGCAACGGGTAAATGAAATTGCAAATAAAACTGGATTCAAAAATATTACTTGGATTCAAGCCGGTGCTATGATCTCTACTCATTCTGGTCCTGGAGGATTTGGGATTGCAGGAATAGAAGTTTAACATTGTATACAGTACATTAAAAATCTAAGAAGGCTTCATCGATAAGAAGAAGCCTTCTAAAACAATCGCGCCCGATTGTTGGATATCAAACTTCGTACAATTGTATCAGATGGATCAGCCTTTTTTGAACGCACCTGTTAGTAAATGAAGTATCTTAATGAAATCTAATAGCTATCAAAAATTAACAACGATAATTTAATGACTGTTCCTTGTAAGAGCTACTTTCACAATGTACATTCTTTTTACTCATTGGTAATTGTACAAAAACATATAATTTGTTTTTTTGAGAACCATTCGACTTAACGTTTGTAACAACAAGAAAAATAAAAGGTTGATTCCTTAACGGCTTTTTTAAGGTTAAATTTGCTTACTTTACAAGATCCCCGAAATGTTGGCAGTAACCCTTACATGAAGAGACTGCAATCTCAGCAAGAAAACCGACATCGCTCTCAAATAAAGGGAGCGATGTCGGCTTTAAACTTAACGGCCAAACTCCTTATTGATTATTTTATCGTGAGCCGGCGACACTACCGGGCCTACCGCGTTGATGGCCGTTACCAAAATATGCTTCCCGTCTAGAGATCCAAAGGCTCTCGATTCATATCCGAAAGTACCGCCGGCATGCCCCCAGTAGGATTGCCCGTCTGCTGTTTTAAATTCATAAATTCCTAGTCCGACTTTACCAAAAGGTCCATCTACTGTTGTGTGCATCTGGTCCATCATCTCTTGAGATAGAAGCTCCCCGCCCAACAGCGCACTGAAGAAGGTAGTCAAATCTATGGTTGTTGAGACTATATCTCCGGCTGCATTTGCCCATGATTGATTCATTTCTGTAAAATCATACAAATGACCCGATCTGTCCATATTATATCCTGTGGCATGCTTACCCGGAATTTCGTGACTATTTCCCATCACAAATGTTCCTGTCATCCCAAGAGGTATGATGAAACGTTTCCTGATCTGCTCCGCATACGTTTCTCCTGTTACCTTCTGAATAATTTGACCGGCTAGTACAGTATTCATGTTGGAATAGTTCCAGCCCTTCCCTGGCGCAAATACAGGCGGCTTTGAAAGTCCCATGCCGATAAGCTCATCGACGGAATAGTAACGGTATGGATTTTGAGGCAAAGTAATATCTCGGAAATCCAAATCTGTATAGCTAGCAAGACCACTTGTATGATTCAATAACTGACGAATCGTAATTTTATTGCCGTCATACCCTTTACCTTTTATGACCCCTGGCAACCATTTTTCAACCGAATCATCCAGACTCAATTTTTTCTCGTCAGCCAACTGCAATACAACAGAGGCGGTGAACGTCTTCGAAATGCTTCCAATACGGAATGAGAAATCGGACTCCACCGGGCGTGGTACTTCGTAACTTGCTGTACCTGTAGCGTAAGACCAGGTTTTCCCGTCCTGTAGCCCGCCCGCTATGACACTTGGGACTCCTTTGGTGGTAACTACTTGATCCATGACGCGTTTGACTTCTTCCCTATGCTTTCTTTTCTTTTCTTTCTCGTTATTGCCAACTTTATCGATAGCTTGATAGGTTGCCGTCTGATCTTTTGCGTGGACAGTTCCATAAGCATGGAAAGCCAGTGGACCCGCCAATATAGCTGTTAAAGTAAGTGCAACTCCTTTTTGAATGGTGAATGATTTCATAATGCATCGCTCCTATTATTAAGAATGTTGTTCTGATTTACCCCCTCATCTTACCTCCGTAATTATAAAATCGAACAGTGATAAAACCGCTAAGCTTTTGATGACATCTTATTTGGACCTGTCACTTATAACGCATGACAAACTGTCAACTGTCATATATGACGTACTAACCACTCCCCCTTCATTCGCTTGACGGATCGAGAAGTTATGGTGCATGATTGCTCTGAATCATTCGGCAATTGGTTTAAAAAAAAATACAAGTAGGTGTTCATAATCCGTGTTCTCCATAATGAAAAAATGGTACTGGTATGATTGGATATTTGTGGCCATACGAACACTTTGGCTGGTCATAATCGCAAGTGCTGATTTTATCAATCCGTCATTAATCGATGCGCCGCTTTGGATTGTTCTTTCTCTTGCTTTTATCGTTTACCTCGTTCCATTAATCGTCCGCTATAGGAAAGAAGACGGGTATCTTGCAGTCGATGTCACGGCAGCGGGCTTTTTTCATCTTTATTTAGCCTACGCAGCGCCGGGATTGCTTTGGTCTTTTGTTTTACTCGTGATGATTATCGGCTTGGAGAGCAGTCGAAAAACCTATATGTGGACAGGTGTCCTCTGTGGAATCGTATTCCCTGCATTGAACGGTTGGATCGCTGATCGTCTCCCGTATGAGTTTATCGTTAGCTGCAGCCTTGGTTTTGCCATCGGCATCGCGTTTAATATCTTAATTCAGTCCCATAAGCAAGCCCGAATTATTCAAGAGCAGAAGTTGTTGCTGGAGCAGCATATTAAGCGGATTGAGGAGCTTACACTGATAGAGGAGCGTAGCCGGCTTTCACATGAGCTGCATGATACGATTGGCCATGCCCTTACCTCGCTCATCGTTGGCGTCGAATCGCTACGATCGTCCGTGCCAGATTCGAAGATCGAGAGAATCGATTCGCTTGTCGGTATTGCCCAGTACAGTCTGGATGATATCCGAAAGCATCTGCACCAGCTTTCTCATACTCCGTTAAGCCATTCGTTAAGTGAATCGCTGCGGCAATTAACCGAAAAGTTTATGAAGTCGACAGGTATAACGGTCAAATTTCGTGTGATAGGCAATGAGACTCTCGTTATGCAAAAAATAAAATTTTGTCTGTATCGCTGCCTTCAAGAGTCTCTAACCAACGCGGTTCGGCACGGCCAGGCGAGCGTGATATCCGTTCAACTGCATTTCGATAGTCAGCAGCTCCGGTTACAGATCGAAGATAACGGCATCGGAATGGAAGAAATCCAATTCGGATTCGGGCTCAATGGGGTGAAGGAACGGCTTGAACTATTTAAAGGCACGCTGTCCGTTCATTCCGGGTCTGGGCAAGGAACTTTCGTCATATGTAATATTCTGTTGCAGACAGAGCCAGTACATGACACGATCCGCCTGCTGATTGTTGATGACCAGGCGATCATTACCGACAGTTTGGAGCAACTTTTGGATCAGCATGCTGATTTTACCGTCGTTGGGAAGGCGGGGGACGGGTGCGAAGCATTAGAACATTGTGAGCGGTCGCAGCCGGATATCGTGCTAATGGATATTCGCATGCAGGAAATGGACGGGCTTGAAGCTTTACTTGAGATGAAACAACGATGGCCTGATATGAAGATTGTGCTCATGTCAACTTTTGAGGATACCTTGCAGGCAGCAACTGCATTGGAGCGGGGGGCGGAAGGCTACATACTGAAGTCGATTCATCCGCGAGAGATGAAGGAAGCCTTGAAACTTGTTTATAACGGAGGAACCTGGATCGACCAATCGGTCGCTACGCGTATTTTCGAAGAGATGAGGCGTCAACGCGAGCAGTTGGAGAAGATCGGCTCAAGTAAGGAAAACTACCCGTACGGGCTTACGAAACGCGAGATGGAGATTCTGGAGCATCTGTCAAACGGGTTGCGCTACAAGTCGATCGCCGCCAAGCTATTTTTATCGGAGGGAACGATCCGAAATTACTGCTCGAATCTCTACTCGAAGCTCGACGTCAACAACCGCGAGGAAGCAATAGAAATGGCGCGAACGGAGAATATAGTGTAGGCGCTGGAGAACTTACCGATTTTTCTCTTGTTTTTTTCAAACGCTTCTTCCCGTAGTATTCAAATCGTTTATCATGCAATCTTAACAAGTTAAAGTCATATAATAGTAGTTTGAACCATTATAGAAATTTAAACTGTTTTTCACAAAAACCGCATTAATCCTTCTTGGATCAACACACTAGTTAAATTTATAAGCGCCTTGTATGTTTTATTATTTTTAACACGTTTCTTATTCAACTCCAGTTGTTTAATTACATTTCTTCACTATACAATTTAAATATCCATCTCATAAGAAATGTTACTCCATTAAATGGCCCGATTGTTGAAGAAGGAGAAACAACGTTCTAGTATTGACTATAACTTTTTGTAAACATCAGCGGAAGCTATTTTCAGTTGTTCTCTTAATTGCTTGTTTTCATTTTCCAATCAAAATGCGTTAATAGCATCGGAAGATTTAAAGTATCTTTTTTTAATTAATGCTTTGAACGTTACAGGTTTGGGATTGCAGGAATAGAAGTTTAACATTGTATACAGTACATTGAAAATCTAAAAAGGCTTCATCGATAAGAAGAAGCCTTTTGTTTTATACCAATTTATTCAGGTATATCGTCAAGAAAATGCAGATTAACAACAATAAAGAAGTTTCAACTAACAAAAAAGTACCTACCTATGTCAGTTCCTTGTTCAACTAAAGTACTCTTGTTCAATAACACCTAACATGGTTATTTGGCAGTCGAATTTGAAGGAATGGAAGATTGCGAAGTTGGCTTCGAAAATCGGGATGGATAATGTCAAACGATTATGTCTTGAGACAAATTGCTAACAGATGAACCTCATAAATGATCTTCATACGAAAGCATCCGTTAGTTCTTTAAGAAAATCAAATGCATTTTTAATACTTATGACCATTTTTCATCATCAATCCACATTTGCTTTCTTCTTAAGGCTGCTTTAATTTCAAGAGGACATAAAAACTCTTCAGAATAAACTGCACTGTTATTGCGGTCTATATTTTCCTAGAAGAACGACACAACTTCAGGCTTCTGCATATCCCCCCTAAGAAGACAAAAGAGATTTATATATTCCTCCTATAATACCTTCCATTTGATGAACACCCAATTCTGTATTCATCATTACGACCGCACCTTTCTCTAAATATGGAAATGCTACCATTATACATTGAAAACCCACTCCCCAACCAAGAAAAAGAGCTGCATATGGCAACTCAATGATTTTCAAGTAAAGCACCCGTTAAGTGCTATTCTCCAAAGAACTGATTTACTTTATTTTCATCTTCCAAATATTTTTGTGTGAGTTTTGTTAGGTCTTCTTCACTCATATATTCACTTAATTCTTTTCCGTACCAATTTTCTAATTCTTGTTTTGTAATTTTGTACTCTTGGTCATCAAAATTAAATGTAATCCACTTAGCATTTTTGACTAACTTAAATATAAATGTAGCATTGTATATTGCCATTTCTTTGTAGTTTTTTTCTATTTCATCTTCACCTATACCTTTATAATTTAAAATTATTCCATAAGGCTCTTCTTTGGTTTTAAGTTCAAATCCATTGAAATATTCACTATTAGGCAATAGAGTTACAATATTCCCTACTGCACTATTATCACCTACAAATGAATCTTTATATTGAAATATATCCTCATCTACTTCTCTTGAATTACATCCATTTAAGAAAAGTAATATCAACAATGAAAATAGGAAAAATCCAATTATTCTTTTCACTTAATATCCCCTAACATTCTAATTTTACTATAAAAATATAAATCCTTAATTAGATTATCCTGCCCCGTTAGTACAATAAGTTCAACAAAACTACTGTTTGAGATTGTTCTGCAATCTTCATTACAACAGCTTCTTCTATGTAAATTAGGTTTAAAGCCAAGTATATCTTCATACCAAATCGCTGACAATTTAGGGTCTTTTAGATTGATTATTCTGGAATGCGATTCTCCAATTAAAGCTCCCGTTAGATTAACGATAATTCCCATTTGGTGAAATCACTTTATCATTAACCCTAAATATTCAGCGAGTTCTTTGGTAAATTCTTTTTGCGAATCCAATTCGGATTCAGTATATTCTTTATTTATTCTATTTTGGGCTTCATTATTATAACCATATGTTTTATATAGAATTGTTAGGAAGTGAGGGCATTCGTACCAGCCCTGTTCTTCTTTTCTTTTCATCCCTTGGATTACATCTTCAATTGTTTGGAATTTATCAAAGTGTGGAAAAATCACATTTTGTAAATCACTTTGGACTTCTCTTTTAACTTCATCTAAATCGCTTGAGAGACCAATTTTATACCAAGTACCTGGTTCATCTTTTAACTCAGAAATACGAAGTCTAAGAACGGAATTAACTTCTGTTGGAAATTTTGGTGGTGACTCTTTATAAAATGGTCCAAACAATTTATCAGTAAAAATTCCAGTATTAAAAGTAAACTCAACATCTTCTTTCGTATTCCACTTAGAAGATTGGATATTTACAGTCCAAGCAAAATCCGAGAATATCTTTACGAAATTATTTCCTTTCTTTTTAAAACCTTTAGCCTTAAATAAAGGAGTTATATCATCTTTAATAATCTGCTTTAATACATCCTGCATAATCATCGTCTAATTCTCCATTTCCTATTTTCTCCACGAGTAATATTCTCCCTTGTTAATTGAATTCCCTGCATACCCTTATTGAACTAAACTCCCTCTACAAACATTGAAGTATCAACTATTTTCATCACTTCGCGATGTCTATATCAACGACAAGTGTATTATCAGTCACTTGATTAATTTTGTAATTCATTTTAGAATGCATTTAGGAGTCCTCCTTGTATATGTTGGGTCAATGGTCGTTGACACTCAGCATCATACTAGAGGGCTCTTTTTCTTTCAAGACCCTGAACATCTTTCAAACAAGAATGCTGCCTTTTAGTTGAATAAAAGTTAAACCTGTCCCCTACAGTCCTTTACCGCTAAAGTTTACTGCTTAATGATGAAAAATACTGGTCATTTAGTAATTAGATAGTTCTTATCCTTAGCTCAGGACAAGAACTTGTAATACTTTAATTTTTTCATTGAAACACAAAAACCCGGAGAACAGCCACTCTTTTTCAGAAGTGTCTAGCTCTCAGGTTGCAGTTCAATATGGCTTCTCCGTTAGAGCTAAGGAGGAACTATAAGCCAATAAATTGTGTCATAAGCTGGTTAAACTTATCTCGTTCTTCCCAGAAAGGGCCATGGCCACTGTATTGAAAAGGGACAAGCTGCGAGTTTCTAATTTTTTGATTTAGTTCCTGAGCTTGTGCAAATGGAATCACTTTGTCGTGAATGCCATGAACAATTAAAGTAGGGGCAGATATTTTTTGAAGATCAGTATCTAGTTTCTCATCTCTAAGTAGAACTATGATTGCCGCGGTTGACCAACCAGCTGCCTGTAATCCCATTTGAAAAAACCAGTCAGTGAATGGGCCTGTTATATACTGAAAGAAAAAGGTGTCTGTTACTTCCTGTATCATCTTAGGGCGGTCATTTAACGTTTCATTAAGAAATTTATTAGCAGTCTCTGTTGTAAAACCTATAGGAGCTGCAGCATCTATAAGGACAAGTTTAGATACTCCGTAACCATTGAACCGGGACATATACCGAATCGCGATTGCTCCACCCGTGGAGTGACCAACGAGTGTAAAGTCGTTTAAATCAAGTACACCAACTACAGTACGGATATCATCCGCCAATCTATTATAATTGTAGCCATTCATTGGCTTATCCGAATTACCGAAACCTCTCCAATCAATTCCTATACAGCGATATCCCTTTTCAGGAAGAAAATCAAATTGATACTCAAACTGTTTATGGCTTAACGGCCAACCATGTATAAAAACTATGGTCTTGCTGCCCTCGGGATTTATATCTTCCACATATAAATTTACTCCTGGTTCTACATTAACAAAGTATCCCATGTCTTTTCCTCCGTAAAGTGAATTTAACAATAAGATATTCGTGTAAAAAAAATAGGTTACTGCCTATACACTATTTTGCCTGATGTCGGCTAACTGAGCGGTGTATCTGAACTCTTCTGCCCCGTTGTACAACAAGTTCAATAAAATAGAGCGTAATCCTTCTTGTACTAAACCAGCTAATAGGATGTCAATATTTTCCTCTATAATTCTAATAAATCTTATGTTATATAATTTTGAGCATGTCAAATAGCCCTCCAAAAACCTTTTGGAAGGTTTTATATTCATTACTTGTAACCGTTAATTACGCTATTTCCTGGAAAGTTTCTTTTCTATTTAATAAAGCATAAATCCAATGTATTCCTGCAAAGGCAACCAGTTTTTTCGGATGACTAAACGGTCAATTTCACCAATCTCAGAGAGTATCGTGGCTGCGATTTTTTCTCCGATTCCTGGAATCGATTGGACAAACTTGTTATAAACCTTCTTAATTATTGTTACTCATATAAAGTTAAATTTACAAACTCTCTAAACTTCTCTTCTTCCTCAATAAATGGATTATGATTTGATTCCTCAAAAATGATTAATTGCGATTGAGGAATAAGATTTGCTATTTCAATACCAAATTCAACAGGACATTGAACATCATATCTACCTGCAAATATGTAATTAGGTATATTTACATTCTTTAATTGGTTTCGAAGATCAAAATTTTTCACTTCTTTTTTTCTAAAATAATCTAGATTTTCTCCAACTGTACGACCACTATTCGGGCGCTTAATTGCTTCTTTTAATTTATCCTCAGAATAATACGACATTAATGCCCACTCATATCCTAATTTTTGACGATCTTCTTGTACTGTATTTGGATTGTTCAACAACTCCATAATCTCAATAATTCGTGGAAAACACTTATTTTCTGAACAATAGATGCTATTCTTGTGTCCAGCATATTCTTTACTTGCTGCAGTACAACCTGCAATTAATTTTGTTAAAGATTGCGGTGAATCTATTGCATATTGCAATGCCAACATACCACCTGTTGAATGACCAGCAAATGCCCATTCTTCAATCTTTAGCGCTGTTCGAATTGCTTCTAAATCTTTTATAGCTTCTTTCATGCTAAGTTGATCTTTATTTTCAGCTTTTACCGAATGACCAGCACCCCGTGTATTAATTAAATAAACTTTATAGTAATCGGTAAAAGGGGTTGCAAATAAATTTCCACGTTTATCAAATGCCATATATAAATGTGTAATGGCTAATGGATCGCCTTGACCAGCAGTAAAATACTCAAAGATACCTCTTTCTGTTTCTATTAATCCTTGTTCCCACATAAAATTCATTCCCCTTTTCTTATCTAAAATTAAAACAAATATCTCATCTGGATTTACAATAAATGACCTAAAATCTTCAAATGTATGAAATTCATTGATTATATTTTTCAATAAGTTTCCTACTTCATATAACATTTCCGTATAAAGTAAAATATCGGATTGTTGAACACAAGTTAAACAACTCTTGAACTAACCAGCCCCGTTAGTAATAAGGTCAATAAAATAAAAACGTTAATCCTTCTTGGATCAACGCTCTTGTTTAGCTTTGTACAACAAATCAAAACTCCCTATAAGGGACAATCTAGATACTATCTTTTTTTCCAATATCATAAGGGTTTATTAATCCATAATAAAATAAGTCTTCATATCTACCATCTTTTACTACCTGATCTTTCAATAAGCCCTCTTGTACCATTCCAACTTTTTGCATAATTCTCCCGGAAGCTATGTTTGACTTGAAATAACGTGCGAAAACTTTATGCAATTTTTTTTCCTCAAATGCAAATTCTACTATTGCCTTTGCAGCTTCTGTACCGTATCCCTTTCCCCAGTATTCTTCTCCAATCCAATAGGCCATTTCTCCATTATTAAACTTTTGATTATTAGATAATGAAATAGCACCGTACAAATCTCCACTTAATCTATCTGTAATAGCGAATTCATATGAACGATCTTCATCAAAATTTTCCTTATGGTTTTCCATCCATACTAAGGCGTTGTTCAAAGAATATGGGTATGGTAAATAAAGTGTGCTTTTATAAAATGTAAATTGTCAATTCAAGTCGAACATGGCAGATAACTCATGAATATCTCAAAAGGCGTATTGAAATTAAGAACTTTTCTAGGTACTTGATTGAAATTCAAAAGAAACGTCATGATTTCATTTCGAGTTAACTTGTTAAAGTCGGTTCCTTTTGGATATGTGCGTCGGATTCGACCATTTGTATTTTCATTAGTTCCACGTTGACCTGGGACGCCAGGATCTGAAAAGTAGAATGGGATTTCCAGTCCTTTTTCAATTTCGATCCACATGTGAAATTCCTTTCCCCTATCGGCTGTTATTGATTTCACTAGTTTTTTGGGGAGGTTTTTCAGAAGAGATATAATTTCTTTAGCTGTTTCGTAGGCAGTTTTAGATGCTAATTTTTGAACGATTGTAAATCTGCTCATACGTTCTGTAAGTGTGAGAATCTGGCTTTTGTGACCTTTACCAATTATTGTGTCTACTTCCCAGTGTCCTATTTCGCTTCGTGGAGCCTGTCGTGCATGAATTTTTTTCAACTGTGGCATTTTTCCACGTGTTTCTTCTTGGTTGTTTTTCAGTTTCTTTCCTTTACGGATGAGGAGCTTTTGAGACAATTGGAATAGTCCTGCTGCTGCGTATCGGTAAATACTTGAAACGCTTATAGCGAATGGTTTTTTGTGTTCTTTTTCATATCGTCCAACAATCATTTCAGGCGACCAGCCTTTCTTTAAATGGACAAGAATATACTTGATATCATCTAAATCAACCATGGGCTTACAACCACAGTTTTCACGCTTATTTTCATAATCCATTTGCGCTTGAAGTGCATTGTAAGGGCAGACACGGTCCAATTCGTATTTAATCGTGCTTTTGCTTCTTTTTAGTTGTTTTGCGATATAGGAAATAGATTTATTAACCAGTCTATATTCTTCGATTAAAACACGTTCCCATGGTAAAATGTGTGTATAGCTCATCGGGAGCACTCCTTTATTAGTTGATTGGCGTTAACTAATGTGTACCCGATTGAGCTATTTTTTATTTATCTTTCGTTCGACTTAATATGATAATCTACAAATATTAAAATTATTACATAATGCTTGAACGGATTCTGCATCACTTTTTTCAAAAAGTCTCAAATACAATCTGTCAGTAAGAATTGTATTTTTTAATTTATTATATTTCATAAAATACCCTCCAATTTAAGTTTTAAAATACCATCTAAATAAATGTGTAAAGCTGAGTCACCCTCCTTTTATAAATATAAAAAGCCTATCGTCTCTATAGAGACGATAGGCTTAACCCAACGTGGTACCACTCTAGTTAATTTGCCAGAAAACAACAAATTTTCTTATGACATGTTAACGAAATTTATCCGTTTAGACCTACTCAATTTCAGTCTAACCACTCATAAGCGACTTCAGGAGTTTTATTGACTACCTTCTCAGCAAACGATAGCTCTCTGAACAACTTCTGCTCCTTACTACTCTTATTCATAGTGTTTTGTTTATTTTCAAACATTATACCATATCATTAATATCTTTCAACATCATTTACCTTTTTTACCTCTTATTGTTAAGGATATTTCTGTCAGTTTGATAAATTCTCTTTTACTTCAAACTTCATGTACATTTTTATACATTTCATACGTTCTAAAAATAAAAAATCACCTTAGATAAGATGATTTTTATAACTCGTTTAGTTACTAGCATCCGTTAGCAAAACTAGGCAGAGTAAAAATATCTTCAACAAAAGTTCCATATTATTGAAAATTAATAAGACTCCATCAATGTTTAGTATTTTTTCTCTTTGTGTCCAGATAAAATTCTTCGTCATTAATATTAGCTCTGTGTGGCGCCTACGGTTATGTAAGTATTGCTATAAAGAAGCATTTTAATATTTTTCACATTCCACAATTCCCTAAATTCATTAATAGGAACTTTTCGATTATAGCTATTGTTATCATCATTACAATTCACCAGGTGCCTTAATGATTCTGAAAGATAGAAATACTCCTTGTCATATCCTACGACAGGGACAAAATGCAAATTATTACGATCCTTATGTACTTTAATAAAAACAATTACGGGAGTCCCTTTACTAACTTCGTACTTTAATGTATTTATATTTCCTTTATAATAGTTTGTTTTAAATCCCTTTTTTCTTAACACCGTACGGATTCCCTTTGGATATACATTGCCTGACCTCATTTTACTAGGGAAATTAGTATATAACTCTTCACCATCGGCCTCCATTCCAAAATGACGCAACACATATGCTGTTGAAAATGCTGCACATTCCCTATTGTTTTGTATATCTATCCTATTATTTCGTTTAATTAGATAGTTAGCCGGATAATCTCTTTTTCGTAAAACAGGTATGGGTAATGTCATTAAATATGCATTAATGATAGTTGATATAATAATCCATAAAATAACTGTTCTAACTATAAACATACTACTTCCCCCCATTGCTTTGCGTCCATATCGAAACAATATTCTAAGTCCTTCTTTCTAATAATATCCATATTATAACATCTATTATTCAACTAAACTCCTCTTTAGTTGAAAAAAAAAGCTGTCTGGACAGCTCCAAGATTTTCTACTAAGCACCCGTTAGCCTTATTAATGTCCGCTCTCCTCTTTTTTTAACGATTAGGCAAGGGTCTTCTTAAGTATTGTCATTTTTCTTTTCTTGAAGAAATTAATTTTCATGGTAGTTGAATAAAAAAAGAGCCGTACGAACAGCTCAATAATCGTCCACTAAAGTACTCGATAATGATGAAAAATCTTCAATAACTTCTACCACTTCAATGATTCCGTTAACCAAAAACTCAGGTAGTTCATTTTTCACATTACCCTTCCAATATTCTATAGCTTGTTCAATTTTCCGAGAGAAAGGGACCCCATCCGCCTTTGGTAAAAGGTTAGCATCTCCCTCAAAATAATTCCCAATAACTAGAAGTTTATCAATGTGCAAAACCTTCCGATTGTAAGAATCAAATAACGCTCTCCATTTCAAAGCGTCTTCATAGTTTTTCGTAGTGTATAAGCAAGACAACCTTGAAGTCTAAGCATTTCTACTATAGCTTCTCTAATAGCTCTGATGGTTTGGTCAACACTATTTAAAGTTACTTGGGCATTTCTTTACTCAAGTTCAAGCCTTCTTTTGTAGAATGACCCTGTAAAGTTTGAATGAAGTCATCGCCTTTAGAATTCAATTGTTCTCTTTCAAAAAAGAAGCGATATAAGGTGTCCTTTTGGTTCTTGATTGCGTACAGCTGAAAGCTGCACATTGAATTTGCAAAGGCATTTTCCCCTTATGCTCTTTCTAACTTTTTTCCGAATTCCGGTTTTATTTTAACCCCTGCTAAAGCTTTTTAAAAAGACGAGAGAAAAATTGTTGCACATTGTATAAAGAATGCTGATGTATCAAACTGTATTGCTTTAACTCTTGACTTTTAATAAAACGAATGAGTTTACTGCTTTCTAGATGATTATTCGTCTTTTTTACATACATTTCCCTTTTTTATGAAAAAAACTACCATTTTTAAACTAAATAACTTACAATTACAGTGAAACGGAGGCTGAATGTATGGAACTTAAATATCAAGGGAAAACAAAAGATGTGTATCAATTAGAGGAAGGTCCTCTATTATTAAAATTCAAAGATGATGTAACAGGTGAAAACGGTGTGTTTGATCCGGGTGCAAATACTGTTGGCTTAACTATTGATGGTGCAGGTCGTGCAGGTTTAAGTCTCACTACATTCTTTTATAAAAAGTTAAATGCAATTGAAGTCCCTACTCATTTCATTTCTTCTGATATAGAAAATGCGACAATGACTGTAAAACCTGCTACTGTCTTTGGTAAAGGACTTGAAGTTATTTGCCGATTCCGTGCTGTTGGTAGCTTTTTACGTCGCTACGGTGCTTATGTAGAAGAAGGACAAAAACTAGAGTCTTTCGTAGAAGTTACGATTAAGGATGACGATCGTTTAGATCCACCTATCTCGGCTGATGCATTAGCTGAGCTTCAAATTCTTTCCCATGATGAATATGAAACTTTAAAACAACATACTGTTGAGATTTCAAACTTCGTTAAAGCGGAACTAGCTAAAAAAGGTTTAGAACTTTATGATATTAAATTAGAATTTGGTCGAGATGCTGAAACTGGCGAAATTTTATTAATCGACGAAATTTCTGGTGGTAATATGCGTGCTTACAAAGGTCCAGACTATATTGAACCACTTCAACTTGAAAAAATAATGCTTTCAAAATAAGTAATCTTCAGAGCTAGCCAATTTTGGCTAGCTTTTTTAGTTGGTAAATAAACTATTTATATAGAATTATTTTACTTTACTAAATATTTTCAATATAATGGAGATAATTCGAGATTCGTAATTTCAAAGGAGAGATTAGTAATGAAAAAAAGTTTTGCACCACGTAATTTAATACCTGTTGAACAAACTTGGGATTTATCCCCTCTCATGGATTCAATTGAGACATATAACGCTGGAGTTGCTCAAGTTGAAGAAGATGCACTTTTATTTAATCAAAAATACATTGGTAATATTATAGATGCTAAATCTGTCGTACAAGTATTGACGGACTATGAGAAATTATATGAAAAGCTCGTTCCTTTTGGAGCCTATGCTAGCCTTTCATTGGAGGTAGATCAAACGAACGATGAGGCTCAGATGCGAGCAAGTAAATTGGGATCAATATCTGCAAAAATAGGTAGTCAATTATCATTTGTAGATAGTGATATTTCTGAGCTTTCTACTGAAATTTTAGAAGAAGCTGCTTCTATTGCTCCGCAATTTGAAAACTATATTCATCAAATAATCAAGAAAAAGGCACATCAATTGCACCCTGAAGTTGAAAAAACACTAGCAGCACTTAGTTCCTCTTTAAGTGCGCCATACGAGCTATATAATACGACAAAGCTTGTTGATATGAAATTTGACAACTTTACTGCAAACGGAGAATCGTTCCCTTTAAATTACAGCTTATTCGAGGGTGACTGGGAATTAGAAACTGATGTAAACATCCGTCGTGCAGCATTTGAAGCTTTCTCAAACAAACTCCGTGAATACCAACATACAACGGCTAAAACATATAACACACATATCACGACTGAAAAAACACTGTCTGACTTGCGTGGCTATGAATCTGTTACAGATTATTTACTATTTGATCAAGAAGTCGACCGTACATTATATAACCGACAAATCGATTTAATTACTACAGAATTAGCACCACATATGCGACGCTATGCTAAGCTGTTACAAAAAGTTCATGGCTTAGACAAAATGACATTCGCCGATTTAAAAGTTCCATTAGACCCTGAATTTGAGCCTATGATTACGGTGGAAGAATCAAAGAATTATATGGAAAATGCGCTTCAAATAATGGGCGATGAATATATGGATATGATTAGAAAATCATATAGTGAACGATGGATTGACTTTGCACAAAATGAAGGAAAATCTACAGGTGCATTTTGTTCAAGTCCTTACGGATTCCATCCTTATATTTTAATCTCTTGGACTAGTCGTATGAATGAAGTATTTGTCTTAGCACATGAGCTTGGACATGCAGGGCACTTTGTCAATGCACATAAGAAGCAATCGTTATTTAACAGTCGACCTTCAACTTATTTCATAGAGGCCCCTTCTACAATGAATGAAATGTTAATGGCCAATTACTTATTGAAAACAGCTGAGGATGCTCGCTTTAAACGATGGGTTATTGCATCAATTATCTCTCGTACTTATTACCATAATTTCGTTACTCACTTATTAGAAGCTGCATATCAACGTAAAGTGTATGACAAAGTTGATGCTGGGGAGAGCGTGAATGCTAATGTATTAAATCAATTAAAACGTACAGTATTGGAAGATTTCTGGGGTGATGCAGTTGAAATTACTGAAGGTGCCGAACTTACTTGGATGCGACAACCTCACTATTACATGGGCTTATACCCATACACTTATAGCGCAGGATTAACGATTTCTACAGAAGTATCACAACGCATTTTAAATGAGGGTCAACCTGCTGTTGATGACTGGCTGAAAGTATTACAAGCAGGTGGCACTAAAACGCCTGTAGAGCTTGCTCAAATGGCCGGAGTTAATATTACGACTGATGAACCACTTCTTAATACAATTGCTTTTATCGGGGATTTAATTGACCAATTAGAAAAGCTAACAGACGAAATAGAAGCCTAATTTTGGTTATACCAAATGGACCTTCCGATTAACAATCAGTAGGTCCATTTTCTCCTCTATGCTTTAATGCCTTTTCACTTTTTTCTTTCCCGCTGCTTGTTACCTTTTTGTATACAACCTCTAAATCTTTAATTTTGCATAATACATCCCCATTCTCATTTGTTTAAAGAAAATGGTGTACTGTCCCATACATTCATTTTGGTATCTATACTCCCGATTATTTTCAAGTACTTTTAATACACATCAGTTTATCTAACAAAAAATCATATGATATATATTAAGCGTTTAAAAATGGATTAAAAATACTAAACGGGTTTTATTTCATACAAAAAATACATTTCTAAGCTTCATTCGAATCTAATATATTTATATGATGGATTATTTTAGAACTCGGAATTACAAGTAATTAACCATTAAATTCATGTTGTTCATATGTAATAACTTTTTTCGAAAATTGATTAATTAACTAAAAAATGCGACTTCATAACAATTGCCATAAAGTCACATTTTCTATATCAAATAATATATAAACACAGTAAAGAAATAACATCCTCATCCTATATTGGAGATTAAAATAATCATCCAATTGTATACAAAATAAAATATTTCTTTCCACCATTTTCTCAAATCCTATGTGAATCGTTAAAAACTCATTTTTATGTAGATTTGATGTTGTTGACCATTTTTTGTTAAACATGGATAGGTTGATATATTCAACTATATGATAGTTATTTTGCATAATGACGTGTTTGACGACTTTTAATCCATAAACCTAATATGACCAATAAAATCATACTAATTGTAGGAATAGCAAATGCCATTTGAGGGAATGTTTGTTCAACGAATCGTTCCCCGTATTTGTCAGCTACTACCATATGCCCTGCTGTATAAGCAATCATTAATGCACCAATCCAAATAAGAATCGGGAATTTATCCATTAACTTAATGATCAATTGACTACCAAATACAATTAGCGGGATACTTACTGCAAGTCCAAATATAATTAATCCCATATGACCGTCTGCAACTCCAGCAACTGCTAATACATTATCTAAACTCATAACAAAGTCAGCGATTATAATTGTGCGAATAGCTGTGAATAGTGAGTTGCCACTCTTCAAATCAGGATCTCCACCGTCAGATTTTAACAAATCCAGTGCAATATAGAATAATAAAAAACCACCTACTAATTTAACTAATGGGATTTGTAATAACCACACAGCTACGAATGTAAGTACTACTCGTAAAACAATGGCTCCTGCAGTACCAATAAGAATTGCTTTTTTTCGTTGTCTTTTTGGTAAATTACGACATGCTAGTGCGATGACTACTGCATTATCACCACTTAAAACAATGTCTAGCAAAATAATGGATAAGATTTTTGTTATAAAAGCTGCATCCATTTGTTCTCCTTCTTTCTATTTAGATATCGTTAACTATTCTACTCCTTTATAAATAAATGGAAAGTTATAAACTAGGACAGACTCTATCTTATGTGAAAATAGGAATAATTATGTTATAAGGTACAAAAAAGCGAGCAAAATCATTACTTTGCTCGCTTTTAAATGCTGCTTTTCTTTAAAATTTGAAATTATTACTTTTTTGATATCCCCTTTTCAGGTGCGTGTTCAGTAATCCAATCACTGTAGCTACCTGTGTACAGTTGTACATTTGAATACCCGTCTTCTTTTAAAATGGCGTATAATGGCGATGCAGTTACACCACTACCACAATAAACAACTATCTGCTCATCTTGGCGTACAACCTCATTCAACTTCTGATTCGTTGTTAAAACACCATTTTCTTTTAATTGCTCCCAGTCAAAATTACGAGCACCAGGAATATGACCAGCCACTTTATCCATCGGCTCGATTTCTCCTAAATAACGTGCTTCTGCTCTTGCATCAAGTAGCACCTTTTTTACTTTCCCGTCAACGATTTCTTTGACCGCTGAACGATTAACATATAAATCATCTTGCCATTGCAGTTCAAGTTTAGTGGATGCTACTACTTCTTCTCCTGTTTCAACAGTAAAACCTGCTTCTTTGATTGCAGTGTATCCTTCTTTTACTACTTTGGCATTTGTAAAACCACCGTATTGAAGCATCCACCATGCACGTGTAGCGAAGGGTGAAGCCCCTTGATCGTAGACAACGATTGTTTTATCCGTATCGTTTTGTAAACCGCTTCGTTCAAATAACGCCTGTAATTGTGCCTTTTCAGGCATAGGATGTCGACCTTCGTTTTTAGTCATATCAGAAAGGTCTTTTTCTAAATCCCAGTAAACTGCTCCTTTAACATGTTCACGATTATATAAGCTTCGACCTTCTTCGGGATTCTGTAGATTAAATCGCGTATCAATCCAGATAGAATTGTTCACATCAATATCTTTAATAGAAATAAATACGTTCCCCATTACTTCACAACTCCCTCAACTAGTGATGCATAGATTTTCTTCCATTCAGCAAGTTTGCTTACTTCTTGTAAAAGCTCACGTTCTGTTGCGATTTGCTCTGTTGCTTGAGTACTTAGATGATGGCGTAAACTCTCGGCTTCAGTAGATATAAGCGTATCAGACCAACTGTTTAAACGTTTTGTTTCTGTGTTCAAATATTGTTCTGCGTCTGGTTTTGTTAATTGTTCTAATGCCTCTCTTAATTTCAAGCGATCGCCTTTTTCAAAGAATGCTTTGTTATTTTTAAAATGAGATTTAACTGATTCATAAGGTGCAGTTTGTTCAAATGGACCTGTAAATTCAAGTATTACAGGCTCTTCTGATTCAAATGGAGTAAATGAAAAACTCTCATTAACATCTTTTAACCTTCTTACATCTTCAATATAACGCTCAGTCACTTTTTTATGGATAAATTTCGCAATGCGGAAGTTTGTCACACGCATTTCTTGTTCTAAATCAAAGCTTAAGCTTTGTAATAATTCTCTTAATGCCAATTGTAATGCCGTTGATGCTGATTTACCTGCAAATGTCGCCGGATTATAGGCCTCATTATAAAAATCTGCAAAGCGATAGTAAACGCGTTGTAATACATAATACATAAGCTCTGATAATTCTTGCTCGACATCTTTTTTTATAACAGCTGCACCTGATTTTTCAAAACGTGCATGAACAAATTGCTCCAGCTTAGTCAGTTCAGCAAGGCGTTCGTCTTTGCGTTTCATATTGTCTTCAGTTTGCTTAATAAGTGACGCAAGACGATTTTGTGTTTTCTCTGTTTCTTCTACTAAAGCTTGGACTGCTAGCGCACTCAGCTCTTCAGTTAAGAAATGATGGAATGCGTCTTCAAACGGTTGCATTCCTGATTCTAATTCATTCTTTTCTACTTTTTCTTTTAATGCAAGTAAGCTAGATACACCAAATAATCGTGGTTTACGAATACCAAAACGTTGTAACTCTTGCTGTACATAAGTTTTAACGTCTTCCTCTTCTTCCTTATTCGATGCAAGGTCGATTGCATTCACGATAAAGAACATCTTATCCAGTTCAAAGGCGTCTTTTACTCGTCCTAATTGTATTAGGAATTCACGGTCTGCTCTAGCAAATGCATGATTATAATACGTAATGAACAGAATCGCATCAGCATTTCTAATATAATCAAAGGCAACTCCAGTATGACGAGCATTGATTGAATCTGCCCCTGGTGTATCTACTAATGTGACTCCCATTCTCGTTAATTCACAATCAAAATAAAAATCAATGGAGTCAACAAAACAACTACGTTTTTCTTCTGCAACAAATTTTTCGAAGTCGTCTCGATTTGTGCGTAATGTCGTTCCTAATTGCGCTTTAAATTCCTCATACCCTTGTGCAAAAGCACGGATAAAAGATTTATGGACATGCAACCTTTCGTCTACCAACTCCATTTGTAATGCCTCAGCTGCTTTATTGAAGGCTTCTTCTAAAGAAGTGATATTCATCCCAATCGCTTCATAAGACGAAATGATGTCAGTTTGTAATTGTTCAGCTGTCTTTAATCGCACGTCAGCTGTCTCGTGAGGATGTTCTGGTGAAACAGGTCGAATTTTATTAATTGCTGCTGTCGTTGGATTTGGCGACACAGGTAGAACTCTTTGGCCCATTAACGCATTTGAAAAAGATGACTTACCCGCACTAAATGCACCAAATAATGCAATTGTAAAATCTTTTTTGTTAAGTCGCTCTACTTTATTTTTCAGATAATTTGATACTTCTTTAAATCCTTGGACATTCGACACTGCATTTGCTGTATGCAATGCCTGTTTCACTGCAATGCTAGTTTGAATAGTCTCGACAATACCATTATCATCGGTTGGCATTTCCTCAATTATATTTTCCTCGTCTTGTTGTAGCATCACAGGATCGAATAAGCGAATATGAGCAAAAGCTTCTTCATGCTCTTTTGTCCACATTGCAACGAAATTATCTGCATCCTTATTTAATACTGTTGTAGCAGCTGCAGCCTTTTTCGCATAAAACTGTTCCTGTTCTTCGACATGTTCGATTTCTTTAATAACTGTTACTTTTTCAGAAAGTACCTCTTGTTTTTTCTTCAATGGTTCAACAGACCCAAAAGATAATTGCTCGACAAAAGTTGCTTTGTCATCCTTCCATTCATCAGTTGTTCTTATAAACCAACGCTTTGAAGCTTCCGATACTCGGTTTGCAAAATTCAACAATGCATCGCCAGTTGTTAAAGCATCTTTTTTCACTTGGTCTTGTATTGTTTCAAAAGGTACATTGAATTCGATCGTATCAATTTCAAGAGATAAATCATCAGTTAGTGCACCCACATCTTTTAATGAGTTTTTCATCATTGTTAGCATATGACCTGAAATTTGAGAAGTAATAATCGACTGATATAGTTTGTATAGCTCTTCTCTTCGTAATTCTTTTTCTGCGACAGTCTTCTTTGCAGAGAAGAACATTCCTATTTTAAAGTCTTCTTGGCAACTTTCTAAGTAGAGTTTCAGCTTATCACGTAGCTCATACGGCATAATACCAGCATTTGCGAGTAACTCTTCACGTTGCTGTTCAAAGGATTTCTTCCATTTCTCAACAGAGTAGAGCTCTAATTGGCGTTGAATATTGGCGTATTGGTCTTTTAACTCTTGGCGATTTTCCCACTCTACGAACGGCAGAGTTTCTTCATTTGTATCGAAAATTTCTTGCTTTGTCGCATGTAAATAGTCTTCATGCTCTTTGTTCAATTGTTGTAATGTCTTTTTAGCTGTCTCTACTAACTGGTCTTGCCAGCCATCCATACTGCTCATGACAATTTCCTTCACTGTTTGGAAATCATTATGCGGATGCTCAAGTTCACGCAGAGATGTAAAGAAGATACCTTTAGGAATAACTCCCCAATTTGCAAAAGAAGTATGAACAGATTGCTCAAATGCAGTAAAATCAAGTTCATTGTCTTTATGTTTATCAATTTGATTGACGATTAGATAAACATTTGGATTGAATTTCATTAATTGTTTTGTAAATTGGAAATTTAATTCCGATTGCACATGATTATAGTCCATAACGTAAAACACGATATCTGCTAAATGCAGGGCGGATTCAGTTGACATACGGTGCGCATCATCCGTCGAATCCACTCCAGGTGTATCCATGACCGTTACTCCATCAGGAAGCACAGATTTTGAATGGCCGATTTCGATTTGCGATACAAGCGCTCCATTTTTAGCGAATGCTTTAACTGTTTTAATATCATAATCACCTGCAAATTTCACTGGATCTTGTCCTGTTAAATAGGCAATTGCGTAATCGCTTTCAGACTTATATACTTTAACAACATTCGCACTCGTTGGTATCGGACTAGAAGGTAATAACTGTTCACCCGTTAATGCGTTAATCATGCTCGATTTCCCTGCAGAGAAATGTCCAGCAAATCCAATCATATATTCCTTATTTAATAGTTTTTTTGCAAAAAGTATCGTTTTTTGTAGACGTTCTTCATCTTCGTTTTCTTTGTAAATTAAATATTGCATAGCTGTTTGTTTTAATAATTGTTGAAGCTGCTGTTCAAATACTGTCATGAAAGGCTTTAACTCCTTTTATATGTAATAAACTCATTCTAACATGTAGAAAGAAAACGACAAACAAAAAAATCCTCCCGATTCCAGGAGGATTTTGTCATTATTTTAAATGTGCGGTTGTTTGAGTGAAAACATATTTACTAACTGCTCCGTAAACCAATAATGTAGCTCCAATAAATGCAAATATCACTTTGACCGCTCCCTTTTATGTGTTCATTAAGTATATGCAATGAATATGAAAATCATTCTCATCTATCTCAATGATAATGAAAATCATCCTCTTCGTCAAGTAATAATTCATTTTTTTAAACACACATGTTATTATAGAAATAAAGTCACATAGCAGGAGTGTTTAAATGAGTACTTCTATTCAAATACAAGCCGTCTTAAACGGTACTATAAACGCACTAAAATCAGTTATCCCTTACGAAATTCAAGTATCAACCCCGACTATAACATCAGATCCTTATGAACAAAATGAAATCGGCGTGCTAATTGGCATGATTGGTGATTTAAAAGGGCGGATTATTATAGATTCAACACCTGATACATTTAGTGCAATTGGCGCAGGGATGTATGGCATGACATTAGACGGCACCATGTTAGAATCTTTTACAGGAGAATTTGGCAATATGATTGCTGGAAACTTATGTACTTTTGCAGCCGAAAAAGAATTGGATTTAGATATTACACCTCCTACTGTTATGGTTGGGCAAACGAAATTATACGGTTTTCAACACGCTTTTAAACTGCCAGTAACAATCGATAACATCGGCAAACTAACCATCCTATTAACTATAGATATAAATGAATAGTATATGAGTGTCTTGTTCAACAATTCGAACTAGACGCTTTTTTTATTGCCTTGGTAGCTTGATTTGCTCTTCTATTCATCTATATTTCTACATTATTCTAGGCCTTTTCACAGTTCATTCACATTTCATATGATTTAGTGTGATATTTATCACATCCGGGAAAAGTTGAATTTTATATGATGTTCACAAGACTTAGAAGAAAGAATTAAGTGTTTGTCTATTAACTGATAAGGGAGGATTCATTATGGCTAACAAAAATCATTCCGACAGCGATTTAAAAGGAACATTTTACTTAGTTATGGCATTAGGCAGCTTTTTAGTTGTTGTTTGGGGACTTTGTTTCGGACTATTTCTTGATCGTTTTTAAACTGAAAGAAGGAAGTGAAAACTATGCATCTTCATAAATACGAAAAATACTGGCTTTCATTCGGTGTTGGCTCGCTTATAGTGTTCTTATTAATTACTGGTATCATGGCCTTTCATAATGGTAGCCACCCACCAAGCGCAAAAAAAATAATTAATCACGAAAAAGTAGATGAACTCACTCCATTTAATAAACCAGGAGTGCATAAAGTGGAGGGGGAAGATTGGGATTACGAAGTAGTTGTTGTAGCTTCAGCATTCTACTATGATCCACCCATTTTAGAAGTACCTGAAGGAGCTAAAGTGAAGTTCATTGCAACTTCTAAGGACGTTGTTCATGGATTCGAGGTTGCTGGTACGAATATCAATATGATGTTAGAGCCTGGCTACATTTCAGAATATGTCACAACAGTAGACAAAGCTGGCGAATATTTAATCGTTTGTAATGAGTATTGTGGTGTTGGTCATGCTCAAATGCATTCTATGCTTAAGGTGGTGGAAGCTAAATGAGTCAAGCAATAGCAAATAAATCAAAAGCAGATGTAAATAAACAAAATATTGTTGGTAAGGTTTCCAATAAAGTTAATGATTTTATGCAAGTTGATCATAAAGATTCAAAATTAGCAATGGCACATATTTATGTGGCAATGATTGCACTTTTATTAGGTGGGACAGCAGGTCTTTTACAAGTACTTGTTCGTTCTGGAGAATTTAAATTACCTTGGGGCATTGGCTATTACCAAGTACTAACTGTCCATGGTGTTTTATTGGGCTTAATACTAACAACATTCTTCATTTATGGATTCCAAATTGCTGCAGTTAGTCGTACTTCAGGTACATTATCCGCCAAACAACGCTTACTTTGCTGGATCGGCTTCTGGACTATGACTATTGGTACTGCAATGTCAGCAACTATGGTGTTATTAAATGAAGCATCCGTTCTTTATACATTCTATGCACCACTTCAAGCGCACTGGATTTTCTATTTAGGATTAACATTAGTAGTTGTAGGTTCATGGATTGGTGGATTAGGTCAAGCATTACGCTGGATACAATGGCGAAAAGAAAACAAAGGTCAAACTTCTCCATTACTATCATTTATGGTCGTTTGTAACAATCTAATGTGGTTCGTAGCAACAATTGGAGTAGCTTCAGAAGTATTATTCCAACTACTTCCGTGGTCATTAGGTTTAGTTGAACGTGTTGATATTTTATTATCTCGTACACTATTCTGGTCATTTGGTCACGCGCTCGTATACTTCTGGTTATTGCCAGCTTATATGATTTGGTATGTTGTTATTCCTAAAGTAATAGGCGGTAAACTTTTCTCTGATTCTTTATCTCGTTTATCTTTTATCATGTTTGTACTATTCTCAGTTCCAGTAGGTCTTCATCACCAATTAACTGAACCTGGTGTAGATGGATCTTGGAAGTTTTTACAGGTAATTTTAACTATGATGGTTGTAATACCTTCATTATTAACTGCTTTCTCTTTATTCGCTTCATTTGAAGCACGAGGAAGAGAATTAGGTGGTAAAGGAGTATTCGGTTGGTTAAAACAATTACCTTGGGGTGATGCACGATTCTTCGTACCGTTCCTTGGTATGTTAGTCTTCATCCCTGGTGGTGCTGGTGGTATTGTCAATGCTTCTTACCAAATGAACCAATTAATTCATAACACTATTTGGGTAACTGGTCACTTCCATTTAACTGTTGCAACAACGGTGGTTTTAACATTCTTCGGTGCTTGTTATTGGTTAGTACCACACTTAACTGGTCGTACATTAACTAAAGAATTGAATAAGTTAGGTATTATCCAATCAATCGTTTGGGTAATTGGTATGGGAATCATGTCAAGTTCAATGCACGTAGCTGGTTTACTTGGCGCACCACGCCGCTCTACATTCTCTGATTATGGTGGCGCTGAAATTGCTAACACTTGGATATCTTATCAAATCGCACAAGCTGTTGGTGGTACCCTTCTATTCATCGGTATTCTGTTATTCCTTTATATTTTCGCGAAACTTTGCTGGTTCGCACCTAAAGGTCAAGAAGAATTCCCAATTGGAGAAGTTGCTCCAAACGCAGAAAAAACACCTGCAATTTTAGAAAACTTCAAACTTTGGATCGTTATTCTTGTTGCACTAGTGTTAATCGCATATTCGTACCCAATCATTGATATTATTAATAATGCTCCTTTGGGTTCTAAAGGTTATAAACTTTGGTAAATATGAAACACTAAAAATCTCTTTTTAAAAAATTAACCCCGAATATTGGACCGTTATAAGTCCTATGTTCGGGGTTTTTATTATTTACTACAATCAGTTTGAATTAAATGTGATATTAAAAGCATATCACATAAAAACTAGCTTGATATGACCTTATATTAATACAAGCATTAAATGTTTGATGACCTTTTTTCAAGGTAACTAATCTTTTATTTTAATTTTCCACCTCAAATTATAAAGGATGACCTGCTTGAATTAGCACAGCACACATATCATCAGGTTGGTCTTGTTGTAAACCTTTTGGCATCACAATATCAATAGGTTCCATCGCTTCGCAATCCACCCATTGCTCTGAAATGGCTTCTTTTATTATTTCCAAACCTTCAGTATCTTCATTATCAAGAGATTCCATCACACCATCGGTAAATATTAAAAGTTGAATTCTCTTCTTATAATGAATAATAGCTTTACTTATTTTCATTTCACTAAAAAAGCCAACCGGACAAGATCCTTTAGAAAGAGATTCTACTTTTTCATCATCGACATAGGCAAAGCCAGGTGGATGACCTGCATTGACATACTCTAGAGTTTTTTCATACGTATCGATAATCATATAAATAGCTGTAAAATAATAATGTACAGGATTTTCTTTTTTATTTAAAATATTCATCCATCTATTTAACTCGATGATGATTGCTTCGGGGTCGCTATTCTTCCGAATAGCATCGCGCAGTACAGAAGAAATATACATACATACAAGTGAAGCCGATATTCCGTGTCCCATCATATCTAAAATAATTATTCCATATCGATTTTCATCTATATGTTGCCAATAATACATATCACCTGCGAGTTTATTTGCCGGCAGGTAAGAAGCTTTTATCATTAGCTGTTCATTGAAGATAGGTTCACTTAATAAACTGCTCTGTACTTGCATCGATAATTCCAATTCATCTCTGAGCTTTTTATCCTGTTCCTTGTGCCAATCCTTTTCATTTTTTAAACGTAGCCCTACTCGAATTCTAGCAAGTAAATCTATTTTATTGATGGGCTTCATAATGTAATCTATTCCACCTACTCCAAGTGCCTCGGCTACTTTATTTGAGTCTTCCAATGCCGTCACAAAAATAACTGGGATGTCCTTCAAGTGTGGAATGTTCTGTAACCTTCTACAAGCTTCAATACCATCCATTTCCGGCATCATAATATCTAGGAGAATAATGTCTACATTAGTTTCTTTTGGATGTTCTTGTTCAGCACCTAAATAGGTAAACATTTCATGGGCTGATGAAAGTGAATGGAAATCATTATACCCTGCGCGTTTTAAAATATTTTCAACTAAGAAAAGGTTTACTTGGTTATCATCTACGATTAAAATCGTCATTCTTGTTCGTCCCCTTTAGCATATGAATCCTACTTCGCCCATAACTACTTAAAAATCCATGATAAATATAATTCTTTTTTTGGTTGAGCTTCTATTTTTGTTTACCTTGGATTAGTTATTTAATCTATATTACCCTTTACCCTTTATATAGCTCAGCTAAACATTTCCCCCCCAAAAAAACAAGGGCCGCTTCTGCGACCCTTTGTTGTTATAACTTCCGATATATATTCTCTTGGCTTACTAACCCCTCATATTTTTCTGAAAAAGTAGATGAACGTAATGTTTCTTTACTACCAATTCCGATAAACCCATCGTGACAGAGGCTATCATAAAACAGCTGATTAACACTATTTTGCAGTTCACCTGTAAAGTAAATCATAACATTTCGGCAAATAATTACATGAAATTCATTAAATGAGCCATCAGTAACTAAATTGTGTTGAAAGAACACAATATTTTTTAATAAAGTTAAATCTAAGTAGGCATTTTGGTAATCAGTGGAATAATACTCTGAAAATTCATGTTTACCACCTGCAGCCAGATAATTTTTTGTATATGATTGCATCTGATTTAATGGCAAAATACCTTCTTTTGCTTGTGATATTACTTTTTCATTTATGTCTGTTGCATATATTTTCGTCCGATCGTAAAGCCCTTCCTCTTTTAGTAATATGGCCATCGAAAACACTTCTTCACCAGTTGAACAACCAGCATGCCAAATACGTATTTCAGGAATTTCTTTAAGAAGTGGAACAACTTTTAATCGGAAAGCTTTAAAAAATCCAGGATCACGAAACATTTCAGTAACATGTATAGAGAAATCATCAATTAACTTTTCAACAAACCCTTTTTCGTATAAAACCTTTTCTATCAAAGCGCTAATTTTCTCCATTTTCTCTTGCCTCATTTGATTCATGATTCTTCTTTTAATCGAAGAACGCATATACTTTTGAAAGTCAAAACCTGAAACACTATAAACAGCTTGAAGTAACAAATCAATCTCAATATTCTCTTTTTCTTCATTAGTTAATAAGTCTTTCACAATAATCCCTTTCTCGCCCGCTCGATTAATTACTTAGCCAACCATACACGAAGAACAGATAATAACTGATCTATTTTTAATGGCTTAC
Source organism: Viridibacillus sp. d25.2 (assembly GCF_055456015.2). Classification (NCBI taxonomy): domain Bacteria; kingdom Bacillati; phylum Bacillota; class Bacilli; order Caryophanales; family Caryophanaceae; genus Viridibacillus; species Viridibacillus sp. d25.2. Next base: position 3,256,258 of record NZ_CM196652.1, read on the forward strand.
TGATATAATCTGATGCACCGGCTTTTAAGCATTTTTCTCTATCGCCTTTCATTGCTTTTGCTGTAAGTGCTATAATTGGAAGGTCTTGATAAATTTCTTGGCTACGAATATTACGCATCGTTTCATATCCATCCATTACAGGCATCATTATATCCATTAAAACAGCATCTACTGTATTTTTTCCCTTAAGAATCTCTAAACATTCAAAGCCATTTTCAACTGAAATAATCTTCATCCCTTGAGATTCTAAAGCATTTTTTAGTGCAAAAATATTTCGATGGTCATCATCCACAATAAGTATCGTCTTATTGGATAACATATTCTTGCTCGATTGTATAAGTTGTTGTCTGTCTTGCATTAATTGATCTGGTTTTATTTTTTCCGGAACCTCATTTTCATCGGATACTGCTGTTAACAAAGAAGCATCTACTTCTTCAGCTAAAGATACATCTATCCCGCTAGGTAAATTGGGAATCAATAAAGTAAAGATACTTCCTTTGCCTTCTTCACTTTTAACAAAGACCCAACCTCCTAGAAGTTTAGCAAATTCTCTACTGATGGATAATCCTAAGCCAGTTCCTCCATACTTCCTTTCTGTTGCTCCATCGCCTTGCTGGAATGCTTCGAAAATTAATCTTTGTTTTTCTTTAGAGATACCTATTCCAGTATCTTTCACGCTAATTTCAACCCACTCGTCTGTAATTTCTGTATGAACAAGCTTATTAATCCGTTCTTTTTCAGCATTTTTAATATGAACTGAAATAGCACCTTCATGTGTAAATTTAAAAGCATTAGATAATAAGTTTTTAAGAATCTGTTGAAAACGTTGATGGTCGGTAAACAATATATTCGGTACGTTACTATCTTTTTCAACATTAAAGGTTAATCCTTTTTTTACTGCCACATGGTCAAAATTCTGATGTAACAACTCAGGTACTTCACTCATATTCATTTCATCAAATTGAATTTTTAATTTCCCTACTTCAACTTTCGATAAGTCCAATATGTCATTAATCAATTTCAATAGGTCTTGTCCTGAAGAGTGGATTATTCGAGCAAACTCTTGTTGTTCCTCAGCTAAGGTATTATCATCAGGGGTTTCTAACATTTCAGATAGAATTAAAATACTATTTAAAGGTGTTCTTAATTCATGCGACATATTAGCCATGAATTCTGATTTATATTTTGAACTTTTTCGTAGCTCTTCAGCATGTTCTTCGAGGTTTATTTTTGCTTCTTCCAGCTCTCGAGATTTTTCTTCTGCATCGTGAGTTCTCTCAGATAGTTGTTCATTGATCATTCGCAATTCTTCTGCCTGTGATTGCAACTCTTCTGATTGTGCCTGAAGCTCTTCTGATTGTGATTGTAACTCTTCCGACTGAGCTTGAAGTTCCTCTGTTTGAGCTTGTGATTCTTTTAACAGTCGCTCAATTTCCATTCGACCTTGCACACTATTAATAGTTATTCCTAGTGTCTCTAAAACACGTTGTAAGAAGTTTTGCTGCAGGTTTGTGAATGGTTCTAGACTGGCCATTTCTAGTATACCTACGACTTCATCTTCAAAAATGACTGGCATAATTATTATACTTTTAGGATTTACCGCTCCTAATCCAGTTGTAATTAACTGATAATTGTCCGGTATATCTGTGATAATATGTGATTTTTTTTCTACTGCACATTGTCCTATTAACCCTTCACCTATCCGGAATTCATTTCTACCAGCCATATCCCCTTCACCTGCATAGGAAGCCGTTTTGACAAAACGAGTATCTTCTCTTTGCCCACGACGGATGTAGAACACTCCAAAGGATGCGTCAACCATAGGTGCTAGTCTTGTAATTAGTCGTTCACCCAACTCTTCAACATCTACAATACGTTGATACATCGTCGCAATTTCTGCAAGACCCGTTTGCATCCAGTTCTGCTCACTAATTTTTTTTGTGAAATCTTTTTCTTTTCGATTGTAGTCTTCTAAAGAACCGGCCATTTCGTTGAAGGAATAGGCTATTTCCCCTATTTCATCTTTCATTTTAATTTGGATTCTAGGTATATCAGATAAATTTTTGAAATCTATCTTTTTAATCACTTTTGTAATAGACTGTAGCTCACTTGAAGTGCTACGAATCATCCAAAGTAGTATTAATGAAATGATAAGTATACTAAAAACCACAGCAAATAAAGTGAATTTAATCATATCACTATACGTTTGTTGAGAATTTTTTAAAGTATCATTCATAAGTCCTTCTTGATATACCTTAAATTCATCAAGCGTACCTAACACTTCTATTCGCTTAGATCTTTGTTCTTGCATCAATTCTTTTAGATTCCCCTGCATACTGTTGGCTTTAATCTGTTGAATGATTTTAGTTTCGGTATCTGTGTATGAACTGTATTGTTTATCTAGTTTTTTTAATAGTTGCTGTGATGTTGTTTGATTGGCTATAGTAGACAATTTAATAATATTTTCTGAAATTGAAGTTTGATTGTCACTAATTGTTTGTAAACTAGAGTCAATATCACTTTTTTTTGCATCGATTGCTGCATACAAAATTTCTCTATCTGAGCGTGAAAATAACTGGCGAATTTCCATTACTGTTTGAACCTTATAATAACGATCCTCTACAATTTCGGTCATATCCGTTTTTAATTTGCTTAAAGTAAATATCATAGTTGATAACAATATAATTAAAAAAAGCAAGATTAAACCAAATCCGATTATTTGCCTTTTCTTAAAACTCATCTACTCATCCCCCTTCTGTCTACTTAAGGAAGCTTGAAAAAACCTGTAAATAATCTCAATTATTTCTTCTATCATTTTATCATTTTTCAGTTAAATATTAGATTAAAAGTCTATTACAATAGTTTCAATTGTATTGGAGGGCTAAAACATATAATACAAAATATCTACTTAAAGGTGCAGTTTAGATACATTGTTTCCATTGAATAATTGTCAGATAACGCCAGCAATAATCTATTATTTTTTATGTTTTCTATTTGCCGAAAATCTATTCAATTGTGTAAGGACTTTTAATTTATCTTCAAAAGTTGTAATGTTATAAATATAAAATAATTAGATTTTTCAAAATAAAATAAAAGGAGTGTTAAATACATGTCAAAATATACAGAGCAACTATCCTATTTACAAAAGCCTGATGAAAAAGATGTCCCTGTGGAATTACAGGCAGAGTTTGATCAACATGTAGATTTTCAACAAGAGAATTGGGGCTTTATCAATAATTTATTTAAAATACTTCCATTAAATCCGCTACAATATAAAGGTTTTTTAGATTTTAAAAACACTTTATTTGATGAAAAAACATGCTACTTGAGTAATATAGATAAAGAAATGATGGGGCTAGTAGTTTCTTCTACTAATAGTTGTACGTATTGTTTAACCACACACAGTGATGCACTACGTGGTTTAACTGAAGATGCCACTTGGGTTGATCAGCTCACTTATAACTATCGATCTGCAACATTAACAAATAAGCAGCGAGCGCTATGTGATTATGCTTATTTCGTTACTACTCATCCTCAAGAGACAACACAAAATCAAGTGGATATGTTACGTTTAGCTGGTTTTAATGATCATGAAATTTTGGAAGCTTCATTTATTGCTGGATTCTTCAATTTTACAAACCGCTGGGTGAGTACGATTGGTGCTGTGCCGAATCCAGGGCATTATAGTCATAATAGATAATAAAAAAGCCAAAGAGGGTTTATACTAAGCTCTCTTTGGCTTTTTTCAAGATAGAATTGAATAATATATTAGTGGTTTTATAAATTATAAATTCGCGTATATTTTTCTGTCAGATAATCAGCTAAATACTTAGCATTTAATCCTTCTCCAGTTACATCATTTAATAGTTCAAGTGGTTTTTTTAGTGCACCATATTGATGTACTTTATCCGTTAACCATTCGCGAATTTGAGTGAGATTCCCTTCTGCCAAAAGTTCATCAAAGTTTGGAATATCTTGATCCATCGCATGTTTAAATTGAGCTGCATACATAAAACCAAGTGCATAAGATGGGAAGTATCCGAAACTACCACCTGACCAATGAGTGTCCTGTAATACTCCTTCGGCATCATTTTGTGGAGTGATACCTAAATACTCTTCGTATTTTTCATTCCATACTTTTGGCAGATCTTCTGCTTGTAATGACCCATTAAATAATTCTTTTTCAATTTCATATCGAATCATAATATGAAGTGGATATGTTAATTCATCAGCTTCAATACGTATTAATGATGGTTGCGCGGCGTTAATCGCACGTAAAAACTTCTCTAATGAGACATTTTCAAATTGTTTCGATGAATATTTTTTCAACAGATCAAAGTTATGAGACCAAAAGTTTTTATTTCGCCCTACAAAGTTTTCAAAAAACAATGACTGCGATTCATGAATCCCCATAGACGTTCCCGTGCTAAGCGGTAAACCATCTAAATCTGGCATTATATTTTGTTCATAAAGAGCGTGGCCACACTCATGCACTGTACCAAGCAGAGCAGAGCGGAAATCATGCTCGTCATATTTTGTAGTGACACGGATATCACCACGGTTTAAACCAATCATAAACGGATGTACAGTTTCATCTAAACGACCTGCTTCAAAGTCATAATCAAGTTGTTGTAAAATTTCTAGACAAACTGCCTTTTGTCCTTCTTTTGGAAAGAAGTCAAATAAGAAGCTCATATCCGGTTGATGAGATGATGCAACAATTTTTTGAACTAATGGAACAATAGTTTCTTTCAACTCTCCAAATACACGGTCCAAAATTTCTGTTGTCATATCAGGCTCATATTGATCCAATAAAGTATTGTAAGGATTGTTATCCTTGATACCCCAATAAGTAACAAATTTTTGTTGCGCTTCAATAATGCCTTTTAAATATGGTAAGAAAAGATTGAAATCCGATTTTTCTTTTGCTTGTTCCCAAACAGCTTCTGCTTTTGATTGGAGTACGACATACGCTTTATACTCGTCTGCAGGAATTTTCTTATTTAAATTATAAGCCTTCTGTGTTTCTTCGTATGAACGACGAACAATTTCTGATAGTTCTTCTTTTTTTGTAGCTAATTCTTGCAGCATTTCACCTAATTCATTTGATGTTTGTAAACGGAATAATTCTGACGATATAGTACCTACTACTTCTGCGCGTTGCTCTAACCCCTTTTTTGGTGCTCCAGTACGCATATCCCAATATATTACTGAAAGAGCCTCTTCATAATTATCAATTTTTTTTATGTAATCTATAAAGCGTTGTTCTACTGACATTGTATTACCCCCTTATGTTTACTCTATTTTATCACGAATACCGAAGTAAATCAGTTGTAAGTTTTTGTGTGTGGGATTTTGATTGTTGCGCTAAGTTTGTTGATTGTTGCGTTAAGTCTTGTGATTGTTGCGCTATCTCTTGTGATTGTTGCGCTAAGTCACCTGATTGATATTTAGCAGAATATTCATGTCATAACTTCTTGCAAAACACCAATTATGCTTACCCTATTCACACAAAAAAGGCCAGCTCATTTTATCTAGAGCTGGCCTTTTCTTATTAAACTTCTGTTGCTTCAACTGCGAAAATAGGTTGTATTTTCTCTTTATGTTTATATTCTTCTTCATTTAGTAAAATATGAATGTCTCCATGGTCTTTTGATGTACGGATTAATCGACCCATTCCTTGCTGTAGTCGTAACAGCATGAATGGTATGTCAACTTCTTCAAATGCATCTGTAGCAAATGAACGCTTCGCATCAAATAATGGATCATTCGGTGGGAATGGTAAATCGAAAATAATCACACGTGTTAAAGATTCTTCTGGTAAGTCTAAGCCTTCCCATAAATGATATGAGCAAAGTACTTTTACTTCTCCTGCTTGGAAGTCACGGATAATCGAAGATAGTTCACGATCGCCTTCAAATGCAACATCTGCACGAAGTTGTTCCGCCAATTGTTCTTTAAATTTAAGCATTGCTTGTTTTGATTTAAATAGAATCAATGTTTTCTCATCATCTTGTAATAACTTCTCAACAGCTGCAAGTTTCTTTTCTTGAGCTATTTTGTGCAATTGAATCTTCATAACTTCTTCATATTCAAATGGAGAAGAAACTGAGAATGATTGGAATTTGTTAATTCCTAAGCTGTTTGCGATATATGAGAAGTCTTTATTTATTGATAGAGTTGCTGATGAAAATACATAAGGCATTTTTTTCGAGAATAACTTTTCCTCAAGTACTTCTGTAATAAGTCGAGGCATGATGACAAGTGTCTCTTCACCATCAGTTTCCTCTAACCAGTCTACAGCATCACCTTGCGCGATGAATATACGCATCGCAGCCTCGTATTGTTCTAGGAATTCCTCTACCATGCGTAACTCATATTCAGGAATAATATACATTTCTGATTCGAAAACAAATTCTTCAAGTAAAGATTCCACTGTATCTATTACTTTTTGACCTAATTTTATCAGTAATGGTGATTTATTAATTCGTTTACGATCTTCATCCGATTCAATGACATCATCACGTAGTTGATCAAAGAATAATTCGTGACCATCTTGTAACTTTTCCATTGTATATAGCGTTTTTTCTCGTAAACCATCAACCATTAGCATATCTAGAAGTTTCACAATAGTGTAATCTTGCACTTTGTAAGTCATCGCTTTTTGTGCTGCGTATTCAAGTAAGTGCCCTTCATCAAGTACAATCATAGAAACTTCCGGTAGAAGAGCTAATTGCCCTTCGCGTTCACGAGATTCTTTTGTCGCAATATTCTCCATCAAGAAATCCTGTGAACAGATGATTAAATCCGTCGATTGGCGATAATCTGCACGGTGTAGGGTTTGCCCGCAGCGATTACGTAAATCACAGACTGAGCACTGTTGAATTGAATTGTAGTTGACCTTTTGCCAATCAGCATCACTGACATTTGGATAGTCACTACGTTGACCATATAAAGATAATGTTCCTTGGCCAAATACGCCATCTGGTATCGTTTCTACGATATCATCTATATATTCGCCGTCATGAAACTTTTCAGCCTCTTCAAAGCGTTTTAAACATAAGTATTGATCGCGTGATTTTGCTAAACGCACATCAATATTTAAATCAAGATATTGCTGTAATTTATGAATATCGCCACCTTCTTTAACGAGCTGGTCGATTAAAGTCTCATCTGCACATGCAATCAATGCTGGACGTCCAGTGTAGCGCGCATATGAAATAGCTGGTAATAAGTATGCTATTGTTTTTCCTGTACCTACACCTGCTTCAGCAAATAATACTGATTTTTCGCGTAAAACTTTTTCTATTTGATAAGCCATAAAGATTTGCTCATCACGACATTCTAGACCCTTTTCAGGTAATTCATCATAAAGCATATCGCCCATCCAATCACCCAACGAGTCGAAGAATGATTTTTCTTTTGATAGAGCAAATGGTATTGCTTGTCTCATCTTGTTCCCCCTCGTACGTCAACGAAATAAAAAATTATTTACAACTAAACGGTAATTGAAACCTTTGTTATTATAGCATTATTCTTATCTACCTTGTTACATGCATGTATACGATTTAATTTTTTTTCATTTTATGTGTTCAATTTGTGGTCAAATCACGGATATCGTAGTATTACCCAGAAAACAGGAAATTAAACACCATGAAATTTGTGTACTTTATATAATAGAAGAAACTAAGTAAAACAAGTCGGCATTTATTTTATAGAAGAACTAGGCAAAGTTCATTATTTACTTAACAAAAAATTATATTGATTTTTGGAAAGAATTATTCTATAAACAAAAATTAAATACTTTTAGTAATATTCTTAGCATAAACAAAAAAGGAAAGGGATATATCCCCTTCCGTTTTTAATTTAGTTTCTCGGTGTACGTTGACCCCAGAATTGATAAAAATCTGTTCTGATAAATCCGTTGAATAATTTACGTTTTTTCGTTGCTTTTCTACCGTATAGTGTTTCGAAGTTTTCCATTGATGATAGCATGTAGACTGACCAAGATGGGTATTGCGCCATATTGTCGCCCATTTCACGTATCATTTGTTCAACCATTTCTATATCACCAATACGTTCACCATAAGGTGGGTTACCAATCATCACGCCATCAGTTGAAAGTGTAGTGAAGTCTTTTATTTGCATTTGTTTCCAAGTAATTAAGTCCGCAAAACCAGCTTCAACCGCGTTGTTTTTTGCAATTTGGACCATACGATGGTCGATGTCTGAGCCAATGATTTCTAAAGGCTGATCGTAGTTTGCCACATCTTCTGCTTCCAGACGAATATCATCCCAAATCTGTTGTTTCATCCAAGGCCACGCTTCTGAAATGAACTCACGGTTATAACCAGGAGCCATATTTTGACCAATCATTGCAGCTTCAAGTGCAATTGTACCTGAACCACAGAAAGGATCAACGAATGGACGATTTGGATTCCATTTAGAAATTTGAACAAGCGCTGCTGCTAATGTTTCTTTTAGCGGCGCTTCACCTTGATCTAGTCTATACCCACGTTTGTGTAGGCCTGCTCCACTAGTATCAATCGTAAGTGTTGCCACATCCTTTAAAATTGAAATTTCAATTTTAAATTTAGGTCCAGTTTCTTCTAAGAAACCTAAACGTTTATAGTGGTATTTCATACGTTCAACTATTGCTTTTTTTGTAATTGCTTGGCAATCAGGTACGCTAAATAATTTAGATTTAACGGATTTACCTGTTACAGGGAATTCTGCATCTACTGGCAAGAATTTCTCCCAATTAATTGCTTTTACGCCCTCAAATAATTCATCAAATGTACGAGCTGGAAACTCACCTGCAATAATTTTCACTCGGTCCGCTACACGTAACCAAAGATTCGTTTTTGCGATGGCTTTCTCATCACCTTCGAAGTAAACTTTTCCGTTTTCTGTTGTTGTTTCAAATCCTAGGTCCTGAAGCTCTTGTGCGACAATTCCTTCTAACCCCATTGCTGCGGTTGCTACTAATCGAAATGTTGTCATTGTTATTTCCCTTCTAACTGTTCTAATTCCCAAAATTCAAGGAATTCGATAAATTCATCTAAAGGTAAAGGCTTTGAGTAATAGTATCCTTGAATCATATCACAGCCCATTTTACGTAATAGCTGAACTTGTTCTCTTTGCTCTACTCCCTCAGCAATTACCTTCATATGTAAACGATGCGCCATTTGAATAATGGCATCTACTATTGCTTGCTTATCATCTAACGAGCAAATATGTTGTATAAAACTACGATCAATTTTCAAATAATCTAATGGAAACTGAACTAAATAGCTAAGTGAAGAATAGCCTGTCCCAAAATCATCGATTGAAAGCTTAAAACCTAATTGCTTAAGGAGTACTAATTTTCGAATCGTTTCTTTTTCACTGCTCATCACCGTACGCTCTGTTAACTCAATTTCAAAATAATGCGCAGGACAATTATTTCTTTCCAATATTTGCGTAATAGATTCAATGAAATTACTTTGATGAAAATGAATACTCGATATGTTCAATGCGATTGGTATTCTTTTTACATTTTGTGATTTTAATTTTACATAGTCCTGGCATGCACGATTAATAATACATTCACTAATCGGTATAATTAAACCTGTTTCCTCTGCATAAGGGATAAATTCCCCGGGCGAGACGAAGCCTAGTTTTTCATTATGCCAGCGTACTAAAGCTTCTACTCCTACGATTGCACCTGTTGTAACAGAGACTTTCGGTTGATAATGTAATTCAAAGCTATCATTTTCTATAGTTTTTCGTAACTCATTATCTAGGAGTAAAACACGTTTGTTATCTGTTTGTAATTCGTCAAAGTAAAAAGAAAATTGACCTCTCCCATTTTGCTTCGCATAATACATGGCCTTATCAGCTTTGGTTAATAATACTTCCGTATCATCTTCATCATGCGGATAAATACTAATTCCTATACTGGTAGACACATATAAATTCTGATCATCAACAGTAAAGGGTTGTTCTAACAATTGGATTATCATTTCAGCCAAGTGTACAGCTTCTCTAGGATGATGGATATTTGTTAATGTAATAACAAATTCATCACCGCCGTATCTAGCTAAAATATCTTTGTTTTTCAACAGCGATTGTATTCTATTTGCTACTTCCACTAACAAATAGTCACCAACTGCATGACCAAGTGTATCATTTATTTGCTTAAAGCGATCTAAATCTAAAAATAAAACAGCATGTTGATAAGACCGTGTAGAGGAAGACTCAAGTAAAACTCTCATGCGCTCATTATAGGCAAATCGATTTGAAACACCTGTTAAGGTATCGGTCATTGCACGTTTTTCAAGCTCATCTTCCACGTCCTTTTGTTCAGTAAGGTCGGAAAAAACACCGCAGTAGTTTGTAACTTCACCTTGCTTATCACGAACTTCCATGATTGAAAGCCATTCTGGATATGCATCACCCGTTTTTCGACGGTTCCATATCTCACCTTGCCATTCACCTTTTGAATACAGCTCGTTCCACATGCTTTTATAAAAACCACTATCATGAATGCCTGATTGTAAGATAGCAGGGCTATGTCCAACAACTTCTTCTTTTTTGTAGCCTGTAACAAATTCAAAAGCTGGATTCACATTTATTATTTTCTTTTTTGGATCAGTTATCATGATTCCTTCAGAAATTGTTTCAAATACTTTTTGTATTAATTCGTCAGAATAGCTAGAAATAGTGGTTTGGCCAATAATCTCGTTAATAGATATTTTTTCCATAAATTTCACCATATCCCCAAAAGAAAGGCCCTCCAGGAACTGGAGAGCCTGACTGTTCATGTTTAACATCATTGAAAGTTCAATAAGCCATGTTTTGTGCCCGAGTACTCAAACGATTTACATCTCGTACAGCCGGGTAGTAATCATCTATCTACGTGAGATGCAAGCATTCACGTCTCTCCATCCATTCATTTCCTTCAGGAGAGTGCCCCTACCATAATTTGGGTTTCTCACTCGTGGGGTTTACCTCGTTCCACCTGTTACGTTTCCGCACCAGCTTCGTCACTGTGGCACTTTCAGAGAGTTTCAACCATATCCTTTAAAGGACTTAGGCTTTCCTCCCGCCGTCAGCCATAAGGCTGCCTTAGCTTATTTATTCACTAAGCACGAACACTACGGTCATCTCAGAACCGTGCGAGCATGGACTTTCCTCAACAATGTCAAGCATTGCAGCGATTACCCGAAAATTCATGATGATGTTTTTCATTATAATATAAAAACATGTTCAACCCAATACGACTAAAGACCTATATTCAATCGTATAACTTATCTCCAAAAACATGTTTTTCCAAGTTCGAGATTCTCTTTAAAATATCAAAATTTGTATTGCCAGTATGTTGTGGTTGTTGTGGTTGAACTTGTGCCGGTGTTTGACACTTAGCATTTTGCGCAGCCTCAAGCTCTTGTTTCAACATGTTAATCTCTTCTTGCTTCTTAGCTACAATTTTTTCAAAGTTCTCATAATCTTGAATAATTTCATCTAAAAATTGGTCTACATCATCTTGACTATAACCTCTTAAACCGGTTTTAAAATCTTTATCTAAAATCTTTTTTGCTGTTAATTTAGTATCCATATACATCGCCCTTCCATCGCAACATAAGTGTTCTTAGTATAGCATATTTCTTAAAGGCAATGCTTACTTACAGCCATTTCTCAACGTTTTTTGTCGAAAACTGCGATTGCCCAGGAAATTATTTCTTCCTTTCAAGCCGATTCTTCCTTTTTTGTATATCTGAAAGTCTTGAAGCTTTAGATTCCTTAGTCCACAGTGAACTTTCCGTTACAAGTTTCCATGCTTGATTTGTCATTTCTATTGCAAACTCATAGTTTTTTTCACGGTGTTCAAAAATTTTCGCTAGCTCAATGTGTGCCGTAATTTGTTGTCTACCTTGTAAATACGGCAAGGCTTGTTGAAATGATTTCCGTGCCTCTATATAATTCTGCTGTCTTTTAAGCTGGAAACCTAGATAATAATATGCATTTGCTGCTTCTTCACTCGTATATTGAGACGTTACTTGTTGTAAAAGTTCCTCACTACGATTGATTTCTTTTAAATCAGCGTACCATTTTCCAATGTTTGTATAGGTTGTAGCTGATTCTTCTGTAATGTCTTCACAAAGTAAATTCGTCGCCTGCACATACAACGTCAATAATGACAATAAATCCCATTCGTTATGTTGTAGTACTTTTAGCAATGCCTCAGGCTGCCCACTTTTGACTGCATCTAAGTAAATAATCGGCGCTAAATAACCTGGTACATCGTCAAGACGAGTAAAGCCCAATTTTTCCTCTTCTACTTGTGTAAGTTTCATACGTGCAATGTCATTTTTCCAAATGCGTTTTGAGCCATGCAATAAATCTAGTTGATCATGCTCTTTTAATGGTGGTAGCTCTTTTTTATTTAATGTCCAACGAGTTTGTAACTGTGGCCAATCGAAACTTTTACCATTATACGTGATAATAGTTTTCTTTCCTTGCCAAAATTTCGATTCAAACAAAAATGCTACTTCATTACTCGGATCAGCTAATACATACTGCTTTAATGTAAAGCCATCTGCAGACTCTTCAAGTAAACCGTTTAGGAAGATATGCGTACCTACGCCTTTTAATCCAGTCGTTTCTGTATCATAGAATACAAGATTACTAGCATCCATTAAAGATATCGGATGTGGATTTTCTGTTTGTTGCCACTTTTCAAAAGCATCATATAATTCACCTAAATAAATAGCACCGTGTTTATAATCAGGTGGATAATGCTTCTCTAATAAAAACACTACACCAAAATCATTTTCAATCATTTGTAATCCAGCATCCTGCCATTTGCCGGCATAGATAGGGACGTCTGGTTTTATAAATGGTTCTTTTTCTATCATTTGTTGCGTGTTATTTTTCTTCAATAGTTTTTTCATTTGAAGAATTTTATTTTCATATGACATATTAATCATCCAATTCTTCTAATAGAAATGATTGCAAAAAGTTCAATACTTGTTTCTTACCTTTATCGCTTAAATCTTGTGCGCCAATACAAGAAGGGCATCCATTTTGGCATGGGCATGCATGAACATGTTCAAAAACATGTTGAATAAGTGGTCCCCAAATATCATACACCCGTTCACTTAGCCCGATACCACCTGGATAACGATCGTAAACAAAGAAAGTTGGCTTTTCTGAATGTACCGCCTTCACTTGTGGTATGACATGGACATCACTGCGGTCACTTTGAATGAATAACGGAATAAAACTGTTCATCGCAAACGCCACACCTGTCATAGCGCTTGTTAAATCGTCTTCTGTCCAGTTCACCGGTTGTTCAAAGGATAGCCATGTAGAACTCGTATGAAGTTCTTCTGGTGGTAGATGAATCGGACCAGAACCGATATTATCGTGCGAATCAAATCTAATCTTCTTAAATATAGTTGCGGTAGCCAAAATCATAACATCACCAAATGCTGCTTCAGACTGACCAAGAAGCTTTTGCTTATCTTCACTCATCACCTTTAGTTCAACCGCTAAATTAGCATCTGTAAAATAATCAACATCCACTTCACGAACAAAAGCTTTCTTCTCTTCCCAATCAAGTTTTTCTACTTGAAATTGTACACCCTGATGTAAATATATTGCTTCTTCATGAAGCAGGGTAAGTGCACTATACCGATCCATCTCTCCAATAACACGAGTATTTGCAGGAATAGATTGATCAATGATTACGACATTTTCTTGTGATGCTGAACGCAAACTAATTTCGTGAGCCGGGAAACTATCGCTCATCCAGTGCCATTGTTCAGATGTTTTTAAAAGGACACCCTCCTGCTGTAAATATTCCAATAGTTCTTGAATTTCAAACTCTCCGTACATATCAGTGGTTTTAAAAGGCAACTCAAAAGAAGCACATTTTAAATGATCCATTAAAATGAGCATATTATCTGGATAAATACGAGCTTCTTCTGGAGAACTACCTAACAAATAATTAGGATGATTGATAATGTATTGATCCAATGCAGTAGATTGTGCCACATAAATAATTAACGCTGCATCTTGCCTTCTGCCAGCACGTCCAGCTTGTTGCCATGCACTTGCAATATTGCCGGGATAGCCGGTCATAATGCAAGCTTGTAATTGACCAATATCAACTCCGAGCTCTAGTGCGTTCGTACTGACAACTGTTTGAATTGTACCTTCACGCAAACCTTTTTCAATTGAACGTCTCTCGGAAGGTAAATATCCGCCTCGATAACCGCGAATTGATTCATCTTTGATTTTCTTTTTCGTTAAGTTCTTCATATACGTTACAAGCATTTCCACTCGTACACGACTTTTAGCAAAAACGATTGTTTGAATCTGTGCTTCATATAGTTTTCTAGCTAAATCTCTTACTTCTAAAATTGCACTTCTCCGAACACCAAAAGTAGGATGAATAATGGGCGGATTATAAAATAGGAATGTTTTTTTCCCTACTGGTGCCCCATTATCAGCTATTAGTTGATGTGTCGTATTCGTTAAGTTCTCTGCCAGCTCTTTCGGGTTTTTTATTGTCGCTGATGTACATATAAAGATGGGATCACTTCCGTAAAAGCGGCAAATACGTTGCAAACGTCTTATAACGTGGGCAACATGACTACCAAATACTCCTTTATATGTATGCAGCTCATCCAGGACAATATACTGTAAATTTTCAAATAACGAAACCCATTTCGTATGATGAGGCAAAATTCCTGAATGTAACATATCAGGATTAGTCATAACGATATGACCAGCCTTTCGAACCTTCTGACGAATACCAGGTGAAGTATCACCATCATATGTGTAGCTTAAAACTTCTTCTCCACTTTGCTCTATTAATTCATTCAAATCACTTTTTTGATCTTGTGCGAGCGCCTTTGTCGGGAATAGATATAGGGAACGTGAGGCTTTATTCTCTAAAATCGCTTGTAAGACGGGTAAATGATAGCAGAGGGATTTTCCTGAGGCAGTTGGTGTGACGGCCGTAAAAGATTGCCCATTAGTCGCATAATCGAAAGCTTGTCTTTGATGCGAGTAAAGCTGACTAATACCACGCTTTTGTAAAGCTTTTGCTATAGCAGGGTGTAATTTATCGGGAAAAGGAACGAGTTTTGCTGGCATTGCATCAATCGTATGTTGATACTCAATTCTCTCCATCATTTCTGGATACAGTTGCCACTCTTCTAAAAGCTGATTAATCGTTTTTTTCTGAAGCATATTGTTCACCATCCTCACGCAAATAGCGCAAAAAAGTCTCTAATGTATATTTTACAGATTGTATTGATTGATAGAATCGTTTTTTACTCGTTGCTTTATAAAAAGATTGCACCACAAATTGATCCATCGCATCTAGCGCATTATCAATTTGTGTTTTGTGCATGTATTTCGGTCTATTTAATAGTATCCATTTCTCAGACTCTGACTGCCAAGTTACTAATATAGCATGCCATTCATCGGCATGCGGTTTCACTTCAAGAAAGAAATCCGGAGATGTGTCTTCTTCTCGCATACGCAAAAATCGTAGCCAGCATGCTTCGCATTCTTCTAATAATTTTTCTGTGGTAGATAATAGCATTTATACACACCTCCATTTTCATTTTTAACATTAAGAAATCATTTATTTTCAGTGTATCAAAATATCGTAAAAGAAACTACTTATGCACGAACGAATATTCCTTTCGATTGTTTTTCAAGATTACTTAGGCGGTGTTGAACTGTTGCAATGTCATTCATATGTTTTTGAATTTCGGTGTGACGTTCCACAGACATTTGTGCGTGTAGTAACTGATCGATTAATTCAAGTTGAGTAAGTAAATGAGATATTCTTTGCATCATTATCGCCTCCTAGCTTTAGGATTTCCTTATAAATTTAAATAATCCTTTCCACAAGACAAAACAAGTGCAAGTTCGATATAAATAGAAAAAATCTCTGTCATTTCTTCTACAATTCTTGTATTTGAAAATATGTTATTATAATTGATGATGAGGTGGTCAAATGGCAATTCGCTATCCAAATGGGAAAAAGTATACTCCACCAACTTCAGAGGGAAAAAAAAGGAGTATAAAGGATTATTCCTATAGTAATCGGGGCAAAACTTTAGAAGATGAAATTGATGAAGCAAATGACTTTTATTTACAACGACAAATAGCAGTCATTCATAAGAAACCTGTTCCGATACAAATCGTCAAAGTAGAGTATCCATCGAGAAGTGCAGCTGTTATCCGGGAAGCATATTTTAGAACGCCTTCTACGACGGACTACAATGGCATCTATGATGGCTATCATATTGATTTTGACGCCAAAGAAACGGAAAGTAATACATCTTTCCCCTTAAAAAACGTTCATCCACATCAGGTTGATCATATGACAGTTGTTGCAAAGCAACGAGGTATTTGTTTTCTATTAATACGTTTTTCTTCCATGGAACGTTATTTTGTAGTACCTTTAGAAATGCTTCAAAATGCTTGGACTAGAATGCTTACAGGTGGTCGCAAATCAATTTCTTTAGTAGAGTTTGAGGAACAAGCGATAGAAGTAATACCAACCTATAGTCCACGTATCGATTATTTACAAGCAGTACGTAAAATGCTGCCATAACTTATGAATGTTTGTAAGAAAGTGAGGAAAATTTAGTGGGGCAAGAAATTAATTCTCGGGAACAAAGAAGGAAAATGCGAGAACAACAAAAGAAACAAAAAAAACCAATGAAAGTTTGGCTTAAACGTCTTTTAATAGCAGTAGTATCAATAGGTATTGTTTTATTTATAGCAGGTGCTGCTACATTTGCATATTATGCAGCTACTTCACCTGACCTAGATGAAGAATTATTAAAGGATCCTGTATCATCGCAATTCTACGATTCTGACGGCAAAGTATTTTATACAATGGGGTTAGAAAAACGTGAACACGTAGCTTATGAAGACATTCCTAAGGAAATGCGAGACGCTATTTTGGCGACAGAAGATGTTCGTTTCTTTAACCATCACGGGATTGACTTTTACCGCCTTGGAGGAGCTGTTCTAGCCAATTTACGAGAAGGGTTTGGAGCACAAGGTGCTAGTACATTAACCCAACAAGTTATTAAAAACTCATTTTTACAAAATGAGAAAACAATTAAGCGTAAAGCTCAAGAAGCATATTTATCCATCCAATTAGAGCGAGAATACTCTAAAGAAGAGATTTTCGAAATGTACTTTAACAAAGTATTAATGTCCGGGCGTATTTATGGATATGGAACAGCATCAAAATATTTCTATGGGAAAGATTTAAAAAATCTTAAATTAGAAGAAATGGCTCTTCTTGCTGGTATGTCTCAACTACCAAACGCCTATAATCCATTCAAATATCCGGAAAATGCTGAGAAACGTCGAAATACAGTTTTAGCATTAATGTACAAACATAAGAAAATAACAAAAGAACAAATGGATAAAGCAAAATCTGTTAAAGTTGAAGTTGGTTTATTACCTGAAAAAAAACGTAAAACAGCATCAACGTCAAAATATGACGCATTTATCGATGTAGTCTTAAAAGAACTTGCTGAAAATGGTGATGGAAAATCATTAGAAGAAGGTATTAATGTCTATACAACATTAGATTCTTCTGCTCAAAAAATTGTAGAGACTACTATGAACTCAGATATATTCCCTACAAAAGATATTAAATCTGGTATGGCAGTAGTTGATACTGAAACTGGGGCGATAGCAGCAATTGGTGGTGGACGTAATTATGGTCCTGAACGTGGTTTAAACTATGCTGAGGCTATTAAAAACCAACCTGGTTCTACAATGAAACCAATTATGGATTATGGTCCTGCCATTGAAAATTTAAAATATTCTACAGGACAAACTATTACCGACGACAAGATGTTCTACACCGGCAGCACAAAACAAATCAATAACGTTGATAGATTGTATAAAGGTGATATGACTCTTCGCGAGGCCCTTTATACTTCTCGTAACGTACCTGCAGTAAAACTTTTAAAAGAAGTGGGTACAGATAAAGCGAAGAAATTTATTAGTAATCTAGGAGTCGAAGCAGACGAAATTTATGAATCTGATGCAATCGGCGGTGGTAAAATCAGCTTATCCCCAATTGAGATGGCAGGAGCATATGCTGCATTTGGGAATAACGGTATTTACACTAAACCTCATTCGATTAAGAAAATTGTCTATCGTGATGGAAAAACTGCAAAATCGTATACACCGGATCCAACACCTGCAATGAATGATTACACTGCCTATATGGTTACTGATATGCTACGTGATGTAGTTGGTCCAAAATACGGTGCTCCTGGTACTGCTGCAGCTATTCCAGGCTTAGATATTGCTGGTAAAACAGGTACTACAAACTACGGTGCTGATGAATTCCAAAAATATAACCTACCTGAATCTTCAGTTCCAGATTCCTGGTTTGCCGGTTATTCAAGTAAGTATTCCATTTCTGTATGGAGTGGCTATACAAACCGTAAAGATCCAATTACTACAACAGATGAACGATTATTGCCACAAAGATTATTCAAAACAGTCATGAGTCAAATTTCAGCGAATACAACAACACCTAACTTTAAGAAACCAAATTCAGTTGTAGAAGCTAAAATTGTGAAAGGTTCAAAACCGTTACAATTAGCAAGTTCAAGTACACCTGCTGATAGAACAGCTACTGAATTATTCGTTAAAGGAACAATACCTACAAATACTGCTCCTGCTGAAAAAGTAGAAGAGCTGGAAGCACCTACTGACTTAAAAGCAACATTCGATGATGAGGCTAATGCGATCAACTTAACTTGGGCTCATAAACCACCTAAAGATAAAAGTGTAAGTTTCGAAGTTTCAGTGTCAGTAGATGGTGGAGGTAAACAGAAGCTAACACAAACTAGTGATAAGGCGTACACATATGGAACGCCGCAAGATGGTAAAACATATGTCTTCTCTATCGTAGCAGTCGCAGATAATGAGAGGAGTGCTCCTGCATCAACATCCATTCAGATTCAGGCGGCACCTCCTGATGAAGATGAAATAACACCTCCAGATGAAACCGAGCAACCTGAAGTTCCTGTTACACCTGAAGAACCTACAGAAGGTGAAAACGGCGGTAATCAGAATGGTAATAACAACCCTGATAACGGTAGTCCGCCTGAAGATAATAACGAGGCTATAAAACCTGATGAAGATGAAGAAGATGTCGATACAAGTGCCACCGATGATGACACTAGTAATGACAATAAATATCCAATAAACAATAATAACCGACAATAACATTATGAAAAAAGCAGCAATCTCCAATGGGAGATTGCTGCTTTTTCATTTACAGAACTAAATATCAGACCTTTTTAAGACGTAAACGTGCCATTCTCTTTTTAGTTTCAATAAACAATTCATCCAGTTGACGATAACATGCATACTGCCCTGGTCTTCCTTTAATGAATTGCAAACGTTCAACACCATTAATCGGCAAAACCTCATATTCATCTGTCAATAGAATGTTCTCTGTTTCAGAATTGGATACGGTTACAATAAAAGATTCATATAATTCGATACCATTTTGCATAACATCTTTCGCTTTGCCATCACGGGCTGCATGTGAACTATGGATTTCTGCTCGTAATATCTCCCAGGCTTCTAGCCATAGATTAACTTGTTCTTTTGAGATAGCCTCTTTTCGGCATTCTATCATCGCTTTACAAGACCTTTCTTTTCGCGTTTTTGCCCTTCTCTACAAACGTCAAAAAGTGGGCATACTTGGCATTGCGGATTTTGTGCTTTACAGTGATAACGTCCAAAGAAAATTAGCTGATGATGCGTTTTCGACCATTTTTCGATAGGAGTTTTTTTCATAACTGTTTCTTCAACTTGTAAAACGGAATCTTTCCAACGGCATAGACCTAAACGTTTCGCAACTCGTTCGACATGCGTATCGACTGCGAGTGCTGGAACATCAAATGCGACAGATAAAACAACATTCGCTGTTTTTCGCCCAACACCAGGTAATGTAACAAGCTGTTCTCTGTTCGCAGGGATTTCACCGTTAAATTCCGATAATAGAATATGACACAGTTTTTGAATATTATTCGCCTTACTACGGAACAAACCAATAGAGCGAATATCTTGTTCTAACTCTTCTAATGGTACTGCTAAATAATCTTCTGGCGTTTTGTATTTTTGAAACAATACGGCAGTAACTTTATTTACTAAAACATCCGTACATTGGGCAGATAATAATGTGGCTATCGTTAATTCGAAAGGATTATCATGTACTAGCTCGCAATAAGCATCAGGAAACATCTTTTCCATTTCCTCTAAGCAATAATCCCATTGTTTCTTCGTTAGCATGTGTACCTCCCTATTCGCGTTCTTCTAACCAATTGTAGAATGGTACTTTTTTGGTTTGTTGTGGTTCAATCTGTTGTGATCTTGCGGGTACTGAGTTTTGACGGAAATTTTGAGCCAATTTTTCAGCATCTTGAGGTGTTTTGACATTTTTCTTTTTCCATTCAAATAGAATGCGATCCACATAGCGTAAGCTTAATTTTTGTGATAAGACAGCTTCAATTAATGCTTTGCGAATCACTTCTGGAGAATGACCATCTTGATCTAACCACATTGAAATTGTTTCGGTTTCCATTGGTGATAGAAATCGCCCAAATTCTTGTTCAAATAAATTGAATAGCTCTCCCTCTTTTAACTTGGAGCTATCCTCTACTTTTTTAACATTTTTCTCCGTTACACAGTCTACTAATCGCGCCCATAATGGTTGTAAGTTAAAGGTTTCAAACAATACACCCAGCTCGTCCACTTTTTGCAAAATTTCTATAAAGCCTTTTTGCATTAGTCGTTGTAGACTAGATGCTATTTCATCCTCGGTTATTTGCATTCGATTCGCTATGTCTGTTGGTGTTGGAAATTCATTTCCTTCTTCACGAAATGCAGTTAAATGCATAATAAGCATGGCATCTAAATCTTTGATGCCTAACTCCTTATAAAACTTAAAAAAAAGCTGAGAAATGGAAACATTCCCCTGCTCAATCCAAATTCGGAGTCGATCAGCTTCGTTCGTCATTATCGAACTCCCCTTTTTTGTCTGTAAATTAACAAGAAGAATCGCAATAAATTGCGGTTCTTCTTGTTAGGTTTATTGATTGGTTTTACTACATAATGAAAATATCCAGTCCTTTTCTAAGGCCCGCATGACGCGAATGCAACCATTGCGGCAGGACGCCGCGCACCTAGGTTGCCTTCCTTTGTACTTTTATCACATATCCAGCTTCAGTGGCCAGCCCCTCGAGGTCACTTCAGTCTCTCGGTCAAAGGCAAAAAGCGCCTTTGATTCAGGCCCGCACGATGTGGGTCACGCAGTCGTTGCCACAGGACGTGGCGTTCTTAGACTGTGTTCCTTTGTCCAGTGCTTGTCGGGGCTGAACGGGCCACTTCAGCATTTATCAAGGATATAGTCTATTTAGTAAACGTGGGAATGGAATTGATTCACGTACGTGCTCTGCTCCTGTAATCCACGCTACTGTTCTTTCTAAGCCAAGACCGAAACCTGAGTGTGGTACTGATCCTTGTTGACGAAGGTCAAGATACCAAGCATATGCACTTTCATCTAAGTCATGTTCTTTTAAACGCTGTTTCATTAACTCATAGTCATGTACACGTTCAGAACCACCAATGATTTCACCGTAACCTTCTGGTGCAATTAAATCCGCACATAATACAACATCATCACGGTCTGGGTGAGGTTGCATGTAGAACGGTTTAATACCTACTGGGTAGCATGTGATAAAGACTGGTTTATCATAATGTTCAGCAATTGCTGTTTCGTGTGGTGCACCAAAATCTTCTCCCCACTCGATGTCATCGAAGCCTTTTTCATGTAAAAGTTTGATTGCATCATCATAAGAAATTCGTGGGAATGGTGCTTGAATATGTTCTAATTTAGATGTATCACGACCTAAACGTTCTAGTTCGATTTTGCAATTTTTAAGAACTGATTGCACGATGTAAGAAACATATTGTTCTTGTACTTCTAAGCTTTCATCGTGTTCAACAAAAGCCATTTCCGGCTCAATCATCCAGAACTCGATTAAGTGACGACGAGTTTTTGATTTTTCTGCACGGAATGTTGGACCAAATGAGAATACTTTTCCTAGTGCCATTGCAGCTGCTTCCATATATAATTGGCCGGATTGAGAAAGGTATGCATCTTGATCGAAATATTTTGTATGGAACAGTTCTGATGTTCCTTCAGGAGCTGACCCTGTTAGAATCGGCGGGTCTACTTTTGTAAAACCATTATTGTTGAAGAATTCGTAAGTTGCACGGATGATTTCATTACGAACTTTCATAATAGCGTGTTGTTTACGAGAACGTAACCATAAGTGACGGTTGTCCATTAGGAACTCAATACCATGCTCTTTAGGTGTGATTGGGTAATTATGTGCTTCAGCAATAACTTCAATTTCTTTTACTTGAAGCTCATATCCAAATGCCGAGCGTTCGTCTTTTGTTACTTCCCCTACTACATATAAAGATGATTCTTGATGTAAGCCTTTAGCCGTTACAAATACTTCTTCTGGAACGTCAGCTTTTACGACTACGCCTTGGACAAATCCTGAACCATCACGTAATTGTAAAAATGCTATTTTACCGCTCGAGCGTTTGTTTGCAAGCCAAACACCTAGTTTAACTGTTTCGCCAACGTGGTTTGACATGTCTTGAATGCGAATTTTTTTCATATAGACCTCCTGCATTTTAAACAATTTTGCAGACTGCCTAAAAATAGACAGTCTGCTTCATTGTTAGAATATTAATCTTGCCATTTAGATTTAACGAACTTATCCATACGAGAAACAGCTTCTTCTAATGAATCAAGTGAAGTTGCATAAGAAAGACGAACTGTTTTTTCTGCACCAAAACCAGAACCAGGAATGACTGCAACATTTGCTTCTTCTAATAAAGCTTTCGCAAATGCATCAACAGATTCATAACCAGTTTTAGTAGCCGCCTCCGTTACGTCTGGTAGTAAATAGAATGCGCCTTCTGGTTTCAACACATGGAAGCCAGGGATTGCATTTAATTTTGGATAAATTTCTGTTAAACGTGATTCAAATGCTTGTCGCATTTCTTCTACTGTATCTTGAGGTCCATTGTAAGCCTCAATTGTTGCATATTGTGCAGTAGTTGTTGCATTAGACGTTGAATGACTAGCTAAGTCCGTCATCGCTTTAATGATTTCACTATTACCTGCTGCATAACCAATACGCCATCCTGTCATAGAGTGAGATTTAGCTACTCCATTAATCACCATCGTACGTGCTTTTATGCTATCTGAAAGTTGTGCGATTGAGAAATGTTTAATTCCATTATAAACAAGTTTTTCGTAAATTTCGTCTGACACGATTAGAATATCTGCTTCTTCACAAACTGCAGCAATTTCAGCTAATTCTTCTTTTGTATAAACCATACCAGTAGGATTACTTGGTGAGTTTAAAATAAGTGCACGTGTTTTATCAGTAATAGCACTGCGAAGTTGTTCGGCTGTTACTTTGTATTGTTGCTCTGCAGTAGCTTCTAAATGTACAGGGACACCGCCAGCTAATTTCACTTGTTCCGGATAACTTACCCAATAAGGAATTGGGATAATTACTTCATCTCCAGGGTTTAATAACACTTGGAACAGAGTATAAAGGACATGCTTCGCACCTACACCTACCATAATTTCGTTTGGAGTATAAGTAAGATTATTGTCTCTTTCTAATTTAGCAATTATAGCTTGTTTTAATGCTGGTAGACCTCCAGCAGGTGTATATTTGGTGAAACCTTTCATCATAGAGTCTGTTGCTGCATCTAAAATGTTTTTTGGTGTGTTAAAATCAGGTTCACCCGCGCCTAATCCTATAACATCAATACCTTGATCCTTCAATTCTTTTGCTTTTGCTGTAATTGCTAAAGTCGTTGAAGGTGTTAATGTTTTTACACGGTCTGCTAAATACTGTTTCAAGTTAATCTTCCCCTTTTTTTACAAGTTCAAAATACGCTTCCACCACTGTCCATTTTCGAACAGAATATAAACGTAATTTAGTTTATCCTCTTGATTAAGATACGTAATTTCCCAAACGACACCGGGCTCTTCTATACCTAGTTTTGTATGAAGGATTTCTTTCACGTCACCCTTTTTGGACACAACAGAAAGTGCTTCTTTTTCAGAAGTGCCTTCCTCCATTAAAACTTCTTCTAGCTTTGCCTTACTATCATCTTTTGGAACAAACACAGCCTTTTTCTTTCCTGCCTTATCTGTTCCTAAAACCGTAACAAACGGTTTCTTACCGTTATACACATAGGTATCGGTGACAGTCGCTAGCTTATTTGCATCAAGCACAACTTGCTTCGCGTCTTTCTCCGAGCTGTAAAACGGTGAATAAGATTTCCAAGCAACTATAACGACAATTGATAACGACAGGATTAACAAAAATATCGTAAAGAACTTGATCCAATTTTTCATTATATCACCTTACGTTTCATTTATCGTGAAGATAGGCTTCATAATGCCTGCATTTAAATGCGTTAACTCTAACATCGAATTGGTTAATCTTAACGCATTTTCTAGTTGACTGAAGCTCGGCTGAAAACATATCTTAATAGCTGATCGTACTTTAAATTGCTTTTTCATATGATCGACCTGCTTTCTATCCTCATACTTTTTTATTATACCAATGTTCTAATTCTAAGACCATATGTTGAAGGGATACTTTTTTCACCGGAATCGCTGGAAGTGCACGTATAAATTCCTTCCCATACGATTTAGTCTCAATTCGGCGATCCAAAACGATAAAAACGCCCTTATCCTGTGAAGAACGGATTAAACGACCAAACCCTTGCTTGAAGCGTAAAATGGCTTCAGGGAGAGCTAATTTATAAAATGAATTCAATCCTTGTTCGTTTAATACTTCGGATCTAGCTCTGAAAATCGGTTCTTCTGGTGCAGAAAATGGTAAACGCACGACAATAACCGCCGACAATGCATCACCTGGTACATCTACACCTTCCCAAAAGCTATTCGTACCAAACAATACAGAATGATTAAACTTCTGGAATAGTTTTAATAATCGCATGCGACTACCTGAAGACATACCTTGAGCAAAGAGCATATAATCACATAATGCTTCCGTTTCTTGAATTAACTCAACCGTTTTTCTAAGCATATCTTGAGACGTAAACAATACAAAACAACGGCCCTCAGTAGCAAGTACAGTTTGAATAATGGCATCTGCTACAGCTTCCACATATTCTGTTTGGGAAACTTGCTGAATTTCAGGCATATCATCAACTATATAAAGGCTCGCACCGTCATAGTATGATGGCGGTGCTTGGAATTGGAATAGTGGCACTGAACTTTGAAGTCCTAGTTGGTCCGCGATAAAGCGACGATTGTTCGGTACAGTTAATGTACCAGATGCCCAAATAATTCCTGAGTGATTACGGAAACGATCTAAAACAGTTGTGACCGATTGCGCAACGTGAATTGGACGTTTATAAACATGCAAGCTTCCTGGTATACTTCGCTGATCTAACTCAATCCATGCTGAACAATCCACTTCATAAGTCAAGAAGATAGCATCCCATTCAGCTACTTTAATAGTTAATTCACGTAACCAGTAATACCAGTCTGATAATATCGTTTGCTGTGTAGGTGATAAATCATCAGGATTTTGCTGGAATACATCACTTATTTCCTGTGCAAATTGTACCCATCCCTGTATACTATGACTCACTTTTTCAAATAAAGGTTGCTTAATTATGAGCGAATTTAAAGGATAAGTACGCTTATTGTGACGTGAACCTGACTTTTGAATATTTAATAGATTAATCAATTGATGAATTGTTGCATCAAAAATCTGCACCATCTCACAATATTTTATTTCTAATTTTGATAATTGCCTAATTGGAATCTTCCCGCTATCAGCCATCAATTTAAAATAATTATGAATTAACTGATGGTCATCAACTGATCCAAGTTGACCAAAAATGTATTTCCATTGTGTATAAGAGAGTGCTTTTTCATCTCTTAATGTAGCCGCCTGAATAAATTGATGTGCTTCATCAAGAATCCAACCATCAACGGATGCAAGAACTGGCTCAACTCGCGTTAAATCAGAAAGTAACATCGCATGGTTTGTAATAATAAGATCTGCTGTTTTGCTTTTTTTAATCGCATTTTCGTAAAAGTCAAAGTAACCTTTACCACGTGAAATAACAGTCGCCGATGAACGTCGTACTTTGTCTAATAGTAATTGTCCTCCACCAGATAATGTAATTTCATTCAAATCGCCTGTCGTTGTATTAGCGAGCCAAACGAGTAGTTGCATCATTGTAAATGATTCATCATAGGAAGTATCTTGAGCAACAAAAAGCTCTGCAAAACGATCCACATCTATATAGTGCTCCATTCCTTTTAACAAAGTAACATTAATAGATGTTTGCAGAATCGCTTCTGCTTTTGGCAATTCTTCTGCTAACAGTTGGTCAAGCAGATGCGAAGTATATGAACTAATCCCTACTTTACCATTTGTTTGCTTGGCATAAATAATTGCAGGAATTAAATATGCAAGTGTTTTACCAATCCCAGTAGACGCTTCTGTTAATACTTCCTGCTTGGTATTTAAAGCTTGCCAAACTTGATCCATCATTTTAAATTGATCAGGGCGAACTTCGAAATTTTTGAAAGCTCTAGTAAATAAGTCTTTTTTTTCAGCAGTAGATTGTGGATATTTCAGCGCCACCTCTGATTTAGCCTCAATTACTGCTCCTCTTAACGCTATATTTTTATAATAAAAGTGGATCTCAGATTGTTTGGATACTGCTCTTTTTATCTGAATCGCATCAAAGAATAATTGAGATAGGTCTGATTTTAAGCGAAAAGAACGCTGATGTAATTGTTCAATTGTTGATAGTGGAATAGTTAACAATTCTTCCCAACCACGTTTTAATAATAGTGCCGTTGCAAAGGCATCATCGTCAGCTCTATGTGCTTGTTTCAATGAAATATTCAATTCCATAGCGATATCCTGTAGCTTGTAGCTAAATGCCGTTGGGAATAAAATTTTCGAAAGCTCGACTGTGTCCATCTGTTTACCAAACCATTTTGGTAGACCTGCTCTTTTGAATTCAGCTTGTAAAAAAGGCAAATCAAAATCAGTATTGTGCGCAACAAAGACACAATCTTGCAAAATGTTATAAATTTTTTCAGCATGCGCTTCGAATGGTTTCGCATCTTTTACATCTTTGTCCGTAATATTCGTCAAGTCTTGAATAAAACGAGGGATTTTCTTCCCTGGGTGAATGAAAGTCGTGAAAGTTGATTGCACTTCCCAATCTTTCATTAAAACAATCGCTATTTGAATGATACGGTCTCCGTTTTGAGAGGAGTGACCTGTCGTTTCTAAATCTACGATTGCGTATGTTTGACTGTCCATCATTTTCTTCACAACTTTCCGATCGGTTTATACTCAAAATTCTATCACATTTTGGGCAGAATAGCTGAGGTTGGTGTGTAGAATTGTAGATTTTGCGGATTGTTGTGTTAAGTCTGGTGATTGTTGTGTTATTTCTGTTGATTGTTGCACTAACTTTGCTGTTTGTTGCACTAATTCGTTTGTTTGTTGCATTAATTAGCCTCATTGTTATTTAGCTGAATATTCACGTCTTAAGATACTAAAAAAAGCACCCAATATTGGATGCTTCCTTCTTTTACATTACTGTTGCTTCTGGTTCATATTGAATGAGTTCTTTAATCGTATTACCGTGTTGCATAATTGCTACAGTTGGCTTGTGGTTTTTTGCTTCTTCATTATTAACATATGCATAAGACATAATAATAACTACATCACCTTTTTGCACTAGACGAGCTGCTGCTCCGTTTACACAAATAACACCACTACCTCGCTCTCCAGCAATAATATATGTTTCAAATCGTGCACCGTTATTATTATCAACAACATGCACTTTTTCATTTGGTAGCATGCCAACTGCATCGAGTAAATCCTCATCAATCGTAATACTACCTACATAATTTAAGTCCGCTTGCGTTATAACTGCACGATGGATTTTCGCATTCATCATCATTCTTAGCATTGCTTATTCCCCTTTTCTTTGAAAAATAATATTGTCAATTAGGCGCGTGTTACCAAAGTAAACTGCTGTTGCAAGTAAAATTTCGCCAGTTTGCTCTGTCACTTCAGTCAGATCTGGGTAACTTAGCATTTGCAAATAATCAATACGCCCATTTGAATTGGTTTCGATATGTTCTTTTGCAAGTCTTGTTGCTTCAATAGCATTGTCGTATTTCAAATAATGGGTTGTTGCAATATCTAACGCTTGCCAAATAACTGGTGCTTGCACACGTTGTTGGTCTGTTAAAAATACATTTCGTGAGCTTTTTGCAAGGCCATCTTCTTCTCGAACAATTGGCACACTTCGAATTTCTAATGGGAAATTATAATCACGTACCATAGTTTCGATAATCGCTAACTGTTGTGCGTCTTTCTGTCCAAAGTAAGCGTTTGTTGGCCTAGTTAAATGGAAAAGCTTTGTCACAACTTTTAATACCCCATCGAAATGTCCAGGTCTTGTTGCTCCACAAAGAATTTTAGATTGCGGACCTGCCAATATTTGAATACCACCATTAGTCGGATACATCTCGCTGGTAGAAGGAGCAAATAAAAAATCAACTCCTACTTTTTCTGCAATCCGCGCATCACGCTCTAAATCTCTAGGATAGCTTTCATAATCTTCGTTAGGTCCAAATTGTGCTGGATTGACGAAAAGGCTCATGACTACTAAATCATTTTCTTTGCGAGCAGCCGTTGCTAGCGCCATATGCCCTTCATGTAAATAGCCCATTG
This sequence comes from Viridibacillus sp. d25.2, assembly GCF_055456015.2. Taxonomy (NCBI): domain Bacteria; kingdom Bacillati; phylum Bacillota; class Bacilli; order Caryophanales; family Caryophanaceae; genus Viridibacillus; species Viridibacillus sp. d25.2. Next base: position 3,285,180 of record NZ_CM196652.1, read on the forward strand.
TCGGAACGAGACCTATTGTTTTGTTAGCTTTTATGGCTGTTGTGATGTGCACAGTTAGTTCTTTAATAGTTGAAACAATTTTCATTTTCTTATTCCTCCGTAAAGCTGTTCTAGTTGATTATCTGTCATCGTGAAACGATGCTCTACTTTTGGAAAAGAACCTTGTTTTACTGCCTTTGTGTAGCTTTCGATACCGCTCTGCATCAAATCTCCAGCAAGTGCGAACGTTTCAACAAATTTTGGTACATGGTGTGTTCCATACGCTAGCACATCATGATAAACGAGAACTTGTCCATCAACATCTGCTCCTGCTCCTATGCCGATTACTGGGATTTTAAGTACTTTTGTAATTTCTGCTGCGAGCTGATATGGAATACATTCAAGGACAAGCGCACATGCCCCTGCCTCTTCAACTTTTTTTGCATCTTGCAATAATTTTTCTGCTGCAGCGGCTGTTTTCCCCTGCACTTTATATCCCCCAAGAACTGCCGCAGATTGTGGTAGTAAGCCTAAATGTGCCACCACCGGAATCCCAGTATTCACTAAAGAGGATATTACATTGACAACAAGCTCTGCTCCTTCAACTTTTAACGCACTAGCACCAGTTTGTTGGAACATATGAATCGCAGTTTGTAATGTTTTATCAATTTCTCCGTGGTAAGAACCAAATGGCATATCGACTACTATAAAAGTATCCTTTGCTCCTCTTTTCACCGCTTTCGCATGATGGACCATATCTGCAACAGTTACAGGTACAGTTGAATCATAGCCGAGTACAACCATTCCTAAAGAATCACCTACTAAAATCATGTCAACACCAGCTTCTTCAGCTTGTTTTGCAGACGGAAAATCATAAGCGGTCAACATAACAATCTTGTTGCTTTGTTCTTTCATCTTCAAAAAATCAGTCGTTGTTTTCATAACGCTTCCTCCTCTTTACAGGAAGAAAACAAAAAACCCCTCTGTCAAAAAATGGACAGAAGGGTTGCGTCTTCAATAAAATGCATCGTTTTCTTCCGTCCCTGTCTATTACTAGATCAAGGCGAATCTTTTTAGTTTTAGTTTTTTGTAGCGAGGTACAGTTCAATTAAATTGATACTGTCCTATACTTCAACTATAACAAGTTTATTGATACATTCCAATCTTTATTTCTCAAGTGTAATATCAGCTGAATAGATACCTTTTATCGTGCCATCATCTAATTGCAATTGTAAAACACCGTCATTTGTTATCCCGATAGCTTTTCCTATGAATTCTTCTTGTAATGTTGTGGCACGAATACGATTGCCAATAGTACAAGAGAAGCTTTCCCATTGAGACTTAATTGGTTCAAAACCCTCTTTTACATATTGAGCACTATAAATTTCTAAGTAATAGAGTATTTTTGCGACTAGGATTGCGCGATCTATGTGTTTACCACTAGCTATTTTTAGTGATGTTGCAATGTCTTTTATTTCTTTCTCGAAATCGTTTGGCTGATGATTTACATTTATGCCGATCCCCATAATTATTGCATTTACGCGGTCTGGATCTGCTTGTAATTCTGTTAATATCCCTGTACATTTCTTACCTTTTATCAATAAATCGTTTGGCCATTTAATTTCTGGTTGTACATCTGTTATATCAGCTATCGCCTTAGTTAATGCTACTGCAGCTACTAAAGTTAATTGCGGTGCTTCATAAGGAGCTATCTCCGGGCGGAGGATAACACTCATCCAAATACCTTTGCCTTTTGTTGATTTCCACTCACGCATCATACGGCCTCGGCCAGCTGTCTGCTCTTCACAAATAACAACAGTACCTTCTGGGGCTCCTTCTTGCGCTTTATTATGTGCAATAGCTTGAGTAGAGGTCATTGACTGTTCATATATAATACGATTACCGAAGCTTTTCGTTTCAAGAGCCATTGTAATATTTGCATCATCGACTGTATCAGGCGTTGCTGTTAAAACGTAGCCTCTTTTCTTTACAGTTTCAAAGGAGTACCCTTTTTCTTGAAGTTGCTTCATATGCTTCCATATTGCTGTCCTAGAGATGCCAAATTCATCTGCCAGCTGTTGACCAGAAATTGGTTCACCATTAGCCTCGACTAAGCGCTTTATAATTTCATTTTTTAATGTTGCTTTCATTACTAAACCAATCCTTTATCTGAATGTAGTATCAAAATATAACTTATTGTTTATTTAAAGCTGTTAATCAGATTCAATAGTATCATTATTTATCTCAAAATATGCCTAAACCTTAATCAATCTTAACATTTAGTCACCTTCTGGTCACTCAATAAATATATTCAGACCGTTTATAGAGTGGTCTTTTTATCTCCCCAAAAAACGGTCACAATCCCCTGTATAATTAAATATGAACATTTATAGAAATAAGGGTAGCAAATCAAGGTATTGGCGGCGAAGAATTAGGACGACAAAAATTTGAAGTAAAACAGTAAAGAGGGAAATTGAGCCACTCAATACGAATGGCTATTTTTATACCGCTGTATCTTATGAAAGTACCAATAACAAACTTATTACTCCTGCAACAGGCAATGACGCTATCCACAACCATTCTCCTAACGCTACATCTTCAGGTGCAATATCCTCATCAACGAAACAATAGTAAATACTCAACAAAATCTTCATGTCCATACACCCCTATGGTTTAGATTTCCCAAGCCTCGTTCATTATTGATTTCACTTTGGTACTGCTACTCACACGCTTGATGGCTGTATAAATGACGAATCTAAGCACTCAACCTTCCCATGCTTATACGCACTCATAACACTTAATAGTGTTTTTCTATATTTACTTTCGTGATGCTCTAAAACTATGTTTCTATCAATAGATGCTTTTGCTTTAAAGATTATTCCAGAGAATCTATACAATTCGCTAGATTTGAAAAACGACGATAACACACTTGACGGAGTTGGCAATTTTTCGACAAGGCCTTCTTTGAGCAACTCTTGTTCTTTCAATTCCTTAACAGCCGAACTTGCCGACAAATTTTCTCACGTTTTAAAATTCGTTTAGTCAATTCTAGTACGATTGCTTTGTGAACATAGATTTAAGTATCAAATGCAGTCATACTACCTCACGCTCTCTCATAATTATTGGAACAATCGCAAGAATATTATCTATGATAAAAGTACGTTTAGCTTGTTTCGAAAAGCAATACGCCTGAACCATTCATCAGTCATTTTAATTATTTTCACACGCCTTTTTGTTACTTTTCCACCTTTCGACAAATACTTTAAATCAATAAGTTAATTATGTTGCATGACTCTTATTAGCTGCTCTTTCATAGTTGTTCACTTCTTTCTCACCATCATATAGAACATTCGTTCTCATGTAAAGTGAAAAAGACCAAGCATCCGGATAATCGGTTACTTAGTCTTTTTTTCTTGTTCTACTAAACGATACGGCAATTAAAAGATTTTTTCTCAAATTCCATGTTAATGTTTTGTATCATTGATTTATTGAATGAAAATAAAAACATTAAAAGGTTATTAATGGGTTTTTTTACTTATAGGAAACATTAAACACTTATAGTCATTTGGCCAAAAAAGACAAAGCAAAAACAGGTAACTTATTAGACGACGTTTTATTATTCGGTCGCTTTTTGGTCACCTGTTCGGAATGGGCTTAGAATGCTTATATATAAATGTTTTGAAACCTACTTCGTATACTCATTCAAAAACCACTCCTTTATCTGTTGTCGATCATTAACAAGGTTATTTGATAATATTTCATCGACCATTTTATCAATAACTATTTTTAACCACGGACCACTTTTTTTCCCACTCCACTCAATCAAGTCACGTCCATTGACGACAATTTCAGAGCGAGATTGAATGACTAGTGCATTCTTCTTCCGTGCAATATCGGAACTTTTTAAATCATCGTTCGAATGGTGGAATTTTGTCGCAAAATCATTTGCAATTTCTAATACAGGTAAGTCATATTCAAAATAGTCTTTCGCAGTCCAACCTGTTGTCGTCCGTGTTTGATATGCTTGTAACACTTGTTTCACATAGTTTTTTTCTTTGTTGGAACAATTAAATGTATTTAAAAGTTGGACGGCATTTTCATCTTGTTGTAATAATATTAAAAAGGCCCAGCCATTAACGGGATTACCAAAACTCTCGAAAGTACTCCAATGTTCTGCTTGTTTTGAAATATCCCCCGGTAGATAGTCTACAAGATTCGTTTCGATGACGTAGTGTATCGCTTTATGAGCATTCTTGCTGGTCCATACTTTATCAAACTCTACTTTTATGCGTTCTTTCGCAATAAAACTTATATCTAGTGCTTGTTTACGAATGGCTTTGAAAGTCTCTTCTTCAATTGCAAAGCCAAGCTGTGCACTAAACCGAATAGCACGTAGCATTCGTAGTGCATCCTCACTAAAACGACTACTAGCATTTCCAACAGCTCTAATAATTTCAGCAGATAAATCACTTTGCCCACCATATAAATCTACTATTTCTTTCGAGCCGCGCATCGCCATCGCATTAATTGTAAAATCACGACGTTTTAAATCCTCTTCTAATGAACGTACAAAATGAACTTCGTCAGGTCGACGATGATCTGCATAAGTGCCTTCTGTTCTATATGTTGTGACTTCTACAGGACTAAGAGGATGAATTACTAAAACTGTACCATGAGCGATACCGACATCTGCTGTACGTGAAAATACAGTCTTCACCTCTTCAGGTAAAGCACTCGTAGCAATATCGACATCATTGGCTAGTTGGCCTCGTAAATAATCTCTTACTGCACCTCCAACAATGACCGCTTCATAACCTGCTCTTTCCAAACTTTGTATAATATCAAAAGCGGCTTGCCAATTCTCATCTAACTTCATTTTTCCGTGCCACCTTCTCATAAAGAGCTTCGTATTGCTCCACAATTTTTGAAGAATGGAAGCAATGATTTGCTCTATAAATAGCTGCTTCGCGGAAAACTTTTAGTTTGTATTCGTCTTGTAGTAAATCTATCGCATATGTAGCTGCCTGATTTATATCACCCAACTCCACAATATAACCATTAAGACCATGTTCAATAACTTCTGGAATACCGCCAACATTCGTACCAATACCAGGTACGCCACATGCCATTGCCTCTAATAAAACAAGTCCAAATGATTCCTTTTCGGACATAAGTAGTTTTAGATCACTCATCGCATAAAGCTCAGATAAATTATCTTGTTTACCCAAAAATAAAATATCATTTATAAATGGACATTTTTTTACTTCTTCCATAATACGGTGCTTTTCAGGTCCATCTCCAACAAGTAATAGTTTTGCAGGCATTTTTGCTCTAACTTGAATAAACGTTTTTATAATGTCTGGAATATGTTTTACTTTACGGAAATTCGATACATGAATTAGTACGCGCTCATTGTCTTGTATACCAAATTCCCTCTTTAATCGCGTACCATCTTTAGGTGTATATTCCCTTTCATCAACAAAATTATATATTGTTTCGATTGGTTTATTTGTTTCAATTAGCTCGTATGTTTGACGCTTCAAAGAGTCTGAAACAGCTGTTACTATATTAGATTTTTCAATGCCATAGCGAATTGCACCAGTTAATGATGAATCATAGCCTAATACCGTAATATCAGTACCATGGAGCGTTGTTACTATGCCGACATCCTCTCCAGCCATATCCCGACCTAAAACCGCACATACAGCATGTGGAATAGCATAATGCACATGCAACACATCTAATTTCTCACTTTTTATGACATCTGCCATTTTACTTGCTAGTGCAATATCATACGGAGAATGCTGAAATACGGAATAACTATTAACTTCAACTTCATGATAAAAAATAGTTGGATAAATTTTGTTCAAGCGAAAAGGCATACTAGAAGTGATGAAATGTATTTCATGCCCTTTTTCAGCTAACATCTTACCAAGCTCAGTCGCAATAACACCGGAGCCTCCAACAGTCGGATAACAAGTTATACCTATTTTCATTTTACGCACCCGACCACTTCCTTTCTTACTTATATCTATATTTTCATAATACTTAATTGATGCATTTGCTGGACCCAGCACACTTTTACAGTTAGTTATTAATAAAAGCCCTTAATTTCTTTGTTCTTCTATTAAACGCCAATCAATGAAGCCCTCTTGTAGACCTTTAAGCAATACTTCTGCTGTGCCCATATTAGTCGCTAAAGGAACTTGGTAAACGTCACATAGGCGGATTAAGGCCGTAACATCCGGTTCATGCGGTTGTGCTGTTAATGGATCTCGGAAGAAAATAACCATATCCATATCATTATTGGCAATCATCGCACCAATTTGCTGGTCTCCCCCAACAGGCCCTGAACGGAATCTTGTCACTGATAAACCTGTTTCATCGATAACACGTTGTCCTGTCGTTCCAGTTGCATATAAACTATGCTCGGCTAAAATAGCACGATATGCTGTTACGAATTGGATTAAATCATCCTTTTTTTTATCATGCGCGATTAAAGATATTTTCACAGAGCTCATTCCATTCTTATAAAATATTCTCTAAGCCGTATACTAATTCATCTAGTTCCATAACTTTTTCAATTGAAAACTTCACACCTGACATAAATGAGGTACGGTTAAACGAATCATGACGTAGAGTGAGTAATTGTCCTTCTCCACCAAATAGTACTTGCTGATGAGCTACAAGTCCAGGGAGACGTACGCTATGAATACGTAAGCCTTCAAAATCAGCGCCTCTAGCACCAGGAAGCGTTTCAGTTTCATCTGGATGCCCTTGTTTGTGCCTTCTTCTATTTTCTTGTATTAGCTGCGCCGTTTTAATCGCGGTACCAGAAGGAGCATCTAACTTTCTATCATGATGCATTTCAATAATTTCAACTTCTGGTAAATAGGCAGCCGCCATTTGTGAGAACTTCATCATTAACACGGCACCAATTGCAAAGTTAGGTGCAATAATTGCTCCAAGCTGCAAATTAGCGGATAGTTCAGTCAATTCTTCTAATTGATCATCTGTAAAACCAGTCGTACCTATAACTGGACGCACTCCATATCGAAGTGCTTCTTTCGTGTGTTTATACACAACTTCAGGTGCCGTTAAATCAACAAAAACATCTGGTTTCACCGTTTCAAATAATTCTTCTAAATTTCTATAAACGGGTACACGATAGGAATTAGGGAATTCTGTATAACAATCCAGTGAATTTGCAATTTCTCTATGATCAAGTACTGCTACTAATTCCATATGATCGTTATTCATTACTGTATGTACAGCTTCGGATCCCATTTTACCTCTTGGTCCAGCTATTGCAACACGAATTGTCATTCATTCTCTTCCTTTCTAGTCCAGCGATCCTTGTCCCGCGTTTCAAATTTATGTAAAACTCTGTGTAAAGCTTCAGCCATATTAATATTCTCTGCATTTGCAAAACAGATGAGGACAAATAAAAAGTCTCCAAATTCTTCTTCTAATGATTTGGCTGCTTCTGTAGGCTTTTTCTTTTTCATACCATAAACATTTTGAACTTCTCTTGATAATTCGCCAAGTTCTTCAGTTAAACGTGCTAGTAATTCAAATGGTGGAAAGTAGCCTTCCTTAAACTGCCCTATATAATCATCTACTTGTTTTTGCATTTGTTCCATTGTTACTTGCTTACTCATCTATAACACTCTCCTCTTGTTCATCGTAATCAATAATACTTGTTGTTGTCAAAATGTCGAAAATACATGATAATATATTTTTACAAAGGAAAATATGTAAAGTCTTCCATAAAGATTCACAAGAGCGCTTGTCAATGACCTCTCTTTATTGTAAATCAAATAGTTTACGGATTGGCTACTTATCATTTTTTCTCACAGTCCTTTTTATTATACATTCTACTAACCAAAAATGAGGTGAAAAAATGATGCCAAATATTAAATTTAAAAATGTACTGTTTATTATTCTCGGTGCAGCTATCTTCAGTTTCGGATTTATTCATTTTAACGTTCAAAACGAACTAGGAGAAGGCGGCGTTACAGGAATTACGTTAATTCTGTACTTCGTTTTCAAATGGGATCCCGCACTGATGAACTTAGTACTGAATGTGCCGATGTTTATACTCGGTTGGAAACTACTTGGGCGGAAAATGTTTATTTATACAATAATTGGAACAGTTTCTGTCTCTGTATTTATGAAAATATTCCAATTTTATCAAGTCGATATTGGATTGAAGGACGATATGTTCTTAGTTGCATTATTCGCAGGTGTACTCCTAGGTGCAGGGCTCGGTATTATTTTCCGGTATGGTGGTACTACTGGAGGCGTCGATATTATTGTACGTCTAGTTAATAAATATATCGGATGGCCAATGGGAAAGACAATGTTCATGTTTGATGCTGTCGTTATTGTTATATCATGGACAACTTTCCTTAATTCACGCTCAATGATGTATACGCTCGTCGCTGTTTTCGTGAGTGCACGAGTAATCGACTTCGTCCAAGATGGTGCGTATGCTGCACGAGGAGCAATTATTATTTCCGATAAACAAGATGAAATTGCCAACCGTATTACTAAACAAATGTCACGCGGAGTCACTATTTTAAAAGGTTACGGACATTACACAAAAGAAGATCGAGAAGTTATTTATTGTGTTGTTGCAAAAAATGAATTATTTAGGTTGAAAAGTATTATACAATCCGTTGATCCACATGCATTTGTTTCTGTTTCTGAAGTACATGATGTTATTGGAGAAGGTTTTACATTAGATGATAAGAAACAACCAATCGATTGATTAATTTTTCAAAAGCAGATAGAACGACCCTATCTGCTTTTGCTTAAAGGATTTTAAATATTGGGTTTACATTTTAGGAATGAAAAAAGCCCTCAACAATGGAATATCTCCACTGCACTGACCTAAAAATATGAGACAAATAAAAACACCTTTCGTTGAAAAAATGGGTATCCTACCTTTAAAAACCAACGCGGAGGTGTTTTTTCTATGGGGACAAGAGTCAGTTATCCAGTAGAAATTAAAATGAAGGCAATTGAGATGAGATTAGCTGGGATTCCTGTAAAGCAAGTATTAGAAGAGTTGAATATTCGTAATCACAGTCAATTAAAAACATGGTTGAAATGGTATCGAAATGGCGAATTACATCGGCTTGAACAGCCAGTGGGTAAACAATATACCTTCGGTAAAGGACCTGAATATGGAAGTGAAACCGCAAAGTTACAAGCTGAAAATCGTTATCTAAAACAACAGATTGAAGTATTAAAAAAGTACACAGAGTTGGAGAGGAAGTGGTCTCAAGAGTCGTAGTTCAATTAGTGGAGGAGTTAAAAGGAAGTATGTCAATTGGTGAAATCTGTCTTCATTTAGGAGTTGGCCGTTCGTCTTACTATCGTTGGAAAGCAAAAGTTCATACGCAAACACCAAAGGAGCTTAGAGACCAACAAATTGGTAACTTGTGCAAGCTACACAAATTTAGATACGGTTATCGAAAAATCACAAAATCATTAATAGGTATTAGTGAGAAAACGGTGCAACGTGTGATGCAAAAATATAACTGGCAGTGCCGTGTAAAAGTAAAGAAACGTAAACGTACGGGCCAACCAGCTTACATCGCTCCAAATTTATTAGCTCGCGATTTTAGTGCAACAAAACCATTAGAGAAGCTCGTAACAGATATTACCTACTTGCCTTTTGGACAAACCATGATGTATCTTTCAAGTATATTAGATCTGTTTAATGGCGAGATTATTGCACAAACCATTGGGTCTAAGCAAGATACAGCCTTTGTTTTAGATACGCTCAATCAATTACCTAATTTACCAGAGGGCTGCATTCTGCATAGTGATCAAGGATCTGTATATACATCTTATGTATATCAAAAAACAATCAAAGAAAAGGGAATTACCATGAGCATGTCTTGTAAAGGCACGCCCGTTGATAATTCCCCAATCGAAACGTTTCACTCCTCGCTAAAGTCTGAAACGTTCTACCTCGACGAAATTTACCGCACGACAAATGCACGCGTAATAAATATGGTCGAAGAATACATTTATTATTATAACAATATCCGGATTAAAACGAAATTAAACAGCCAGTCGCCGGTACAATACCGTCAACTGGCTGCAAAATAAGGTGTTTTCTTATTGTCTCAAAAACGATACTCAGTGCCCCACTGTTGAGGGCTTTAACTTTATTTTAACGGAAAGTACCATAACTTATGATACGTGGACCCCAATAACTACCACTTGCAATACTTTGATATTGAACTTTATCACCTGCAGCATGTAGAACTTGACCGTTACCCGCATATAATCCTACGTGTGTAATATAATCGCCACCAGGATTTGCAGAGAAGAAGACTAAATCTCCTACATGTGGGTTACTTGTAAACGTTGCTGCTGCACGTTGCGCACGGCTGTTGCGAGGAATTGTACCTTGTCCAGCTAGTTTATAAGCATATTGAGTGAAACCACTGCAATCGAATCCTGAAGGTGAAGTACCACCCCATACATATGGTACGCCTAAGTATTTTCTACCAGCATCAATAATAGCTGATGCAGTTGCACTATTTGAAACTTTACTTACTTTTTTATATTTTTTTAAATATGCTGAAGACATCCAACCTGTTTTGCCATTATATGAAACTTTATACCAAGTTGTGCCGTTTACTTTTTTCTTATAAGATGCTTTTACGACAGCACCTTTTTTAGTAGTTAATAGTACTTTTGAAGTTGTATTTGCGCTTAAGCGCATATTCAATGCTGCTGTTGTTTTGTATTTACCACTAATTTTAGTAGCTTTTGAACTAGCAACCATTGTGATTGCAGTTGATGTATGTACTTCTTTTGAAGTTGTTAATGATTCTGCTGAAGCTGTATTTTGATGACCATTTGTCAGTCCTGTAAATGAAATCGTTAAAGCTAATGTACCTGCTGTAATTGCTGTAAATAGATTTTTCTTTTTCATTGATTTAAACTCTCCAATATTTATTCAAACTATTATTAGTTGATTTATTTTTGTAATTTAGTAATTGTTTTTTTCTACAAGACTTACTTTACAGAAATCCTTTGTAATAAACAACGCTATTTCAATTACAGATATATTACAGTTTGAATACAAAAAACAGAGTTTTATATCATTTTTTTGATTTTTTCTATTTTTTAACTCATATTTTCCCATTTTTGTACCAAAAAAAGGCCCTTGACTGATTTCCCAGTCAAGGACCTTCCATATTATACTAGTACAGTTACATTTAGTCTTCGTTATTCATTCCAGTATAAATTAAAACTAATCGTAGTAATTCCATTACAGCAGTTGCTGCCGCTGCAACATAAGTTAATGCCGCTGCACTTAAAACTTTCCTCGCATATGGCTCTTCTTCGTTACGAATAATACCATGCTCAACAATCTGGTTCATCGCACGCTTTGAAGCATCAAATTCGACTGGTAATGTAACTAGTTGGAATACAACACCTGCTGCAAGTAAAACGATACCTACTAGTAACAAAGGCTTAATAGTTGCAATCATACCAATCATAATGAAAATCCAAGATGCATTTGACGAAATATTCGCTACAGGAACTAATTGAGAGCGTAATGTTAAAAATGAATACGCTTCTTTATGTTGAATTGCGTGTCCGCATTCATGGGCAGCAACAGCAGTACCTGCTACAGATGCTTCATGGTAGTTATGAGTAGATAAAGCAACTGTTTTTGTTGCTGGATTGTAGTGATCAGTTAAAAAACCTTGTTGCTCTACTACGCGGACGTTACTTAACCCGTTCTGATCTAAGATTAATCTTGCAACTTCTGCACCTGTCATACCTGAAGTTGATCGAACTTGTGAGTACCGTTTATACGTTCTTTTTACTTTCATTTGAGCGTAAATCGGTAATAGTAATAATACGATAAAATATACGATATACATCGTAGTTGTCAAACTAACCATCCTCCTAATACTAGCTTACTATTATTTTAAGGTGTCTAAGTCCTTTGAGCAAATGAAAAGCTTTTTTTCGCTGTCCAAAATGCTATAGATATACAACAAATCGACAACCAAAATGTGAAGTAACCAATAGTTTGCACATAATCCGACAACATATGATAAATTGGCATCTGACCAAAAACATAATCAATCACATCATTATGCAAAGTCCAAATCGCTGCAATCCATACATGGATAAAAGTGAAGCGGTACGCAGGTAAATATAGTATCCCTTGAACAGCCATCATGAAATGCGAGAAGACTAACATCCAGCCCATCCAGCCAATTGAACCATCTTCAATAAGTGCCCAAATGTTCATCACAACAGCCCACAGACCATACTTGACAAGCGTTATTAAAGCGAGTGCCTCGATTAATTTCCAATGTCGTCCAAGCAACCAGCCGACAATTGCTATACTAAAAAAGAGGCTTGCAGTAGGACTATCTGGCACAAAAATAAGAAATATTGGTTTTGTCATTTCTAATTGCCAGCCATACCAATCATAGCCCCAAATTGTACCGACCACATTGACTATTAATAAAAGCCATAAAAACGAACGATGTGTTAGTATCACCCAACATTTCGAGATAATTGAAGGCATATTATTACTCCCTTTTTTTAATGAAATATGTATTCTTTAGTATTTGTAAGTAAAATAATTTCATTCACCTACATATTATTGGTCCAGTCCCTCAATGCAAACGGATTTCATTTAGTGTATCAAGGAACTTAATAATAAAAAAAGAGCCAGTTTCCTGACTCTTTTAATAAATATAAATACTATTCAGCTTTTAAGCTTGCAATAAACTCAGCAAGTTTTTTTAGATCTTCATCAGAGCCATTATATTGCTTTGGAGGCATACCGCCGATACCATCATGAGCAATTTTAGTTACTTCATCAGCAGTTAATCCAGTGTTCATTAATGTTGGGCCTGCACCACCCTCAAGGTTTTCACCATGACAGTTGATACAAGATTGACCAGCATAAACTTTATAACCATCAGACTCTTTATCGAATTCGACTGTTTTAACAATCGCACCTTGTTTTTTAGCAGCTTCCCAGTCATGGTTAACTACTGATTCCCAAGTTAAGAAAATCATAGAAGCAAGTGCTAATAACATAAACGCTACTGGAAGTGGGCGTTTCATTGGGCGACGTTCTGGTCCTCTATCTAGGAATGGCGCTAACATAAGTGCACCAAAAGCAATTGCTGGTACAACGATAGCTCCAATCACGTTATATGGACCTGAAGCATATTCATATTTTAATAATTGATATAAGAATAAGAAATACCAGTCCGGCATTGGTACATAACCTGCATTTGTCGGATCAGCCTGCGCCTCAAGTGGAGACGGGTGAGCGACAGTCAAGATTAAATAACCAATAAGGAATACAGCACCAACCATCCATTCTTTTAATAAGAAATCTGGCCAGAATGGTTCTGTTTTACCTGGATACTCGGAATAGTCTGGCGGAGTTTTTGTTCTGTTTGCCTTATACGGCACACGAGAATCTCCTACGAATTTCATTCCTTTTCCGCGATGCATTGTGTCCCCTCCTTTAGGAAGTATTCAAATTCATTGTAAAATTACAATGGACCTGAAATACCTTGTCTGCGAATCATTACAAAGTGTGCTGCAAGCAACCCAAGCAAAGCAGCTGGTAAGAAGAATACATGAATCGCAAAGAATCTTGTTAATGTTTGTGCACCGAGGATTGTAGAATCTCCGGCAAGTAATACTTTAATTGCTTCACCAATAAATGGTACTGAAGCAGCGATTTGAATACCTACTTTTGTTGCGAATAAAGCTTTCATATCCCACGGAAGTAAGTAACCTGTAAAGCCAAGACCTAACATTACTGCGAAAATTAGAACCCCAACGATCCAGTTAAGTTCACGTGGTTTTTTGTATGAACCTGTGAAGAATACACGTAATGTATGAAGGAACATCATGACAATTACGAGTGAAGCTCCCCAGTGATGCATACCACGCACAATTTCACCGAATGCTACTTCATTTTGAAGGTAGTAAACAGATTTCCATGCATTTTCAATATCCGGAACATAGTACATAGTTAAGAACATACCTGAAAGGATTTGAATAACCGTAACGAAGAACGTTAAGCCCCCGAAACAATATACGAATGCAGAAAAATGATGTGCAGGGTTAACGTGCTCTGGAACTTCATGGTCAGCTATATCGCGCCAAATTGGTGTGATATCTAAGCGTTCATCTACCCAATCATAGATTTTATTTAGCACTTGTGTCGTACCCCCTTACTATTTAACTAACGTATTTGGTCTTGTTTTACCGATCATTAACAGACCGTCTTTTTCTTTTACTTCGTACTCATCTAACGGCCCAAGAGGTGGTGTACCTTTGATGTTATCACCATTTTTCTCATATCGGCCAGCGTGACAAGGGCAGAAGAATTGGTTTTTGTGTGCTGGGTCACCTTCCCAGTTTACAGTACAGCCTAAATGCTTACATACAGGTGAAAGTGCGATAATTTCGTCGCCTTCTTTGTAAACCCACGCTGTATTTGTAACATCAGATTTGTACCAAGCGTCAACTTGTTCAAACGTGAAGTCAACTTTTACAGGTGTTTTTGATAACTCAGAGACTTTTTGTTTTGTTGGTATAAAATCTCCACCGGCTTTTTTCTGTAATACCGGATCAACTGCAAAACGAACCATTGGCATTAACATTCCAGCAGCCATGAAGCCACCAACACCTGTTAATGTGTAGTTTAGAAATTGACGTCTTGTTACACGATTGTTACTCATACTTTTCCCCCCTCTAACTTTAAAGGTAAGTCCAACGGACAAACTTATACAAAATAGTAATACTAGGACATATCTATGATATATCAATCAAAATGGAAGGTCAATAACGCATTCGACACTTTTGTCATGATTTGTGAACATTTCATGAAAGAAAATTACAGCTCAGCCCATTTAGCTGATAGCATTGGGACAACTTGTCGAATTTGATCACTTAGTACTGACTGTTTTACTGATTGATCCATATCACCAAGTGGTATAGATGGTAGCCACAATACAGATAGCTCAGGCACTTCCCTTGTCCAACTATGATCTGATGTCATATAAAAGATATATTTAAAACCTGCCAATTTTAATTCTTGGTCTATTGATTGAATATAGTCTTTCTTTAACATGCTATTTGTATACGTAAATGGTGGCATTACCATAACTCGTCCTTTAAATTGCTGTTCAACAAAACCTGTTAACGACATTAAAAACTCTGCAGCCGATGCGCTTTGCTTCATTCCTGTTGGCGAACCATCAATAACTGCTAATGGAACGATAGCTGTATCTATAAATTCCTTTTGTGCTGAGAATACTTCTACATCTTTGCCAATCCAAAACATTTTTATTTCCCCCCGAGAAAAAACTTCATCTAAACGATGAAGTTTTTTCATTCATTCACATTTTTTAAGACATTAAGTAATGCAGATAATTCATAAAACTTCTCTTTATCATTATTATCTAACGCTTCATCTATTTGCTTTAAAATTGTTTCTTCCCTAAAAGACTTCATGCTATCGTTTAATATTTCCTCTGCTAACATGCGATCCTTTTCACTAATGTGCAAATACTTCGGCATATGAGGGTTCTCTTCAAGAACCGCTAAGTATTCGCTACTTGGTGGTAATTTAGGAAAGTTAAGTTGAATATACATTTCTTCGTCTGGGTGCATCCTCAGATCGTGGAAAGATTTCTCTGCGTCTGCTGTCATAATATTTCCTTTATAAAATCGAAATGGAATACCAGATGATTCAGTCGTTGACATGACCATTGCTCGTGGACAATAATGTGCTTCCTCAACAAAGTGGACATGCTCTAGTAATTCATCATGGCCAAGTAAATAATTTAAAATCCATACACATTCACGTCGCTTTAATTGATAACGTTTTAAAAACCAATGTACGAAAACCTTTTTATCCATCACAGAAACGGAAGCGGTCATACCGATTCCCCCTCTCACTCAAAAGTTTGTAAGAGATCCAACCAAGTCGGCTCATCAGGTTGTAGTGCTACTAATCGTTTTACGACTTCGTGGGCTTCCCCACGTTTGCCATCCTCGATTAAGAAATACGCGTACTTTTCTAAAAATGCTGGATCTTCCTTATGGTCATTATATGCCAAAGTATAAAATTCGTATGCACGATTATAATCTTCTAGGCGGTCATAAGATTGTGCAGCAAAAGCAGATAATGTAGACCAGTCAAAATCATCATTACGTAATGTTTCGATTAATTCAACCACCTCTTCATCACGTTCATCTTGTGCCAACAGTGAAACGAGCGTTAAAATAGCTTCCATATATTCACCATCAAGCGCAACCGCTTCACGTAAGTATTGTTCAGCCTCTTTTGGCAGACTGTTTTTTAAAGCCATCTTACCGGCAAATAAATATAATTCTTTATCATATTCATCACGTTTAATGCCCTCTTGGATTATTTCTAAAGCTTTTTTATTTTCTTCTTGCATTGCATAACTCTCTGCTAATAATAAATAAGCCGCAAAATAATCTGGGTCTACTTCTTTTAACTCTTCTAAATGTTTAATTGCGGTTTCATACATTTGTGTTTGAAATGCCGAATAAGCTGCTCCAAATAATAAATCAGGAGCAACATGATATTCAAGGGCTTTCAAATAATATGTTAAAGCCTCTTCAAATGCTGCACCCGTACGATGTACTTCTGCAAGACGTTCGACTAAACGGATCCCTGCAATCTCTTCTTGTTCCTCGTATAGCTCACCATAAAGACGTGCCGCTTCTGCTAAACGACCTAGCTCTAAAAGAAGCTCTGCTTTCGCAAAACGCAATAAAGGTTCTGTAGGCAATAATTCTAACGCCTCGTTAATACGTTGCTCAGCGACCTCGTATAGTCCTTGCATTTGATAATAATCCGCCAATGCTAATAAAACTTGTGGATATTCAGGTTCATCCGGACGTACAGACATAAACATTTCTAATGCCTCGTCCTCGTTTCCAATATCCATTAGCAATACAGCTCGATCAATTTTTAATTGTGTCTCTTCAGGGAACAAAAATTGTAAATGCTCAAATAATTGGTCTGCTTCAGCTAAAAAGCCATAGTTCACTAATAGCTCTGCAATCTCATATTGTACATTTGGGTCGGCTTGAATTTTAAGCTGTTCCATTAAATCTTGTATACCTTCTAGATTTCCTTGCTCAATTACTTCTATCATTTTGTTTTGAATATCCAAATGCTTCACCTATTCTCATTAATTTCAATCATTATGCTACATGACAAATTCTTTATGTACAAGGAAAAACCCTCCTATTTAGTGGAGAGTTTTCGCTTTTAATCTATTCGGTTGCTAATAGCTTGTACATCTTCAAAGAATGTTGGGTAAGAGACAGCAATACAGTCAGGATCATCTAGCTCGATTGCACCTTCAGTAATAAGTGCAGCAATTGCTCCCATCATGCCAATACGGTGATCTCCATACGTTCGAATAGTACTACCTGTTAACGGTGTTGGTCCGTTAATAATCATACCGTCATCTGTCGCTACTATATCTGCACCAAGCTTTTTCAATTCATCCACAACCGCTGTAATACGGTCTGTTTCTTTTACCTTCAGCTCTTCAGCATCTTTAATAACGGTTTGTCCAGTAGCCTGTGTTGCTAATAATGCAATAATCGGTATTTCATCGATGAGTCGAGGAATAACGTCTCCACCGATTGTCGTTCCTTGTAATTCAGATGTGTAAATGGTGATAGTTCCAACCGGCTCTGCAGCCGAATCATCATTGATTTCAATCGACATTTTAGCATTCATTTCCTGTAAGACATCAATAATACCAGTACGTGTTGGATTCAAACCAACGTTTTCTAACGTTATTTCACTATTTTTTGAGATGGCACCAGCAACAAGGAAAAATGCTGCAGATGATATATCTCCAGGTACCTCTATATGAGTAGCAGTCAATTGTTGACCACCTTGTAGTGAGACAATTCCATCTTCAGACGTTATTTCCGCGCCAAATTGTCGAAGCATACGCTCTGTATGGTCACGGGAAACTTCCTTCTCGCGGATAATTGTCGTACCTTCGGCATTAATACCTGCTAATAGAATTGCCGACTTCACTTGTGCACTTGCTACTGGCATTGTATAGTCAATCGCCTTTAACTTCGTACCTTGAATCGCAAGAGGCGTAAATTGGCCATCCATACGCCCTGTTATTTTAGAACCCATTTCTCGCAATGGATTTATGACACGTTTCATCGGGCGCTTAGCAATGGACTCGTCTCCATTTAAAACTGTATGGACTGTAGAGCCTGCTAGCAAACCGAGCATTAAGCGTGTTGTCGTACCAGAATTCCCGGTATACAGTATATCAGTTGGTTCCTGCCAAGTAGCCATGCCATTACTTTCGATAACAACGTTTGTACCATCCAGTTCAATCTGTACTCCTAATTTGCGGAAACAAGAAATTGTATTTAAACAATCATCACCCAGTAAAAAACCACTTACCGTAGTGCGCCCTTTTGCAATTCCGCCGAACATAATAGAACGATGAGATACTGATTTATCACCTGGAACTGTTATCTTCCCACGTAATGTTGGCTTATTGTAATCTAAAGAATTACTCTTCACCATTCTATTCACCTACCCTTTATGAAATATAAATTTCGTATGGACTGCGCTTTTGTATACAAGCAGCAGCACGTTCTCGATCATCTGCATTTTGGAAACTAACAACTAAAATACCGAAGACATCTTCTCGCGTCTCCACGATACGAATATTCGTGATACTAATTTGTTCTTCAGCAAGAAAAGCTGTAATTTCAGCAATACTACCAGGATAATCAGGTACATCTACATATAAATCATAAGTCATGTACATTGCACCCTGCGAACTAATCGGCAACTCATCACGTATCGTTTTAGCTTTTGCAAAATAATTCTCAATCTGAGTTGCTTCTCCTGCTATTAAAAGATCCTCAACACGTTTCATTTCAGCTTGCCACTCAGCCAATTGACTAGCAATTTGTTGGCGATTTTGTATCGTTATGTCGCGCCATAATATAGGATTAGAAGACGCAATCCGTGTCAAATCTCGAAAGCCCCCTGCTGCTAACATTTTTGTTACAGGGTTATCAGCTCCTTCAGCATGCAATTGATGCACTAAAGATGCTGCCACAATATGCGGAAAATGACTTACTACTGATGTCATATGATCATGTTCAATAGCTGAAACTCGCATTAATTTCGCGCTGGTATATTGTAGTAAATTCTGCAGGTTATTAACTTTCTCTTCATCCTCACCCTCTAAAGTTGTGAGCATATAATACGCATTTTCAAAAAGATAAGGCTTAGCCGCTAATACACCACTTTTATGTGAACCTGCCATTGGATGGCCTCCGATAAAAGTAATGCCGTTTTCGCGAAGCTCATAAGCTTTTTCCATAATCAAAGACTTAGTACTACCTGTATCTGTCACAATTGTAGAAGTTGGAAGTCCCCAAGATTTAATGGACTCCATCCATTCTAATGTTGCATTTACAGGTGTTGCAAAAATAATAACATCTACTTTTTTCGCTGTTTCCTCTGGGTTTTTCGTCACTTCTTGGACTACACCTAAAATTTTTGCGCTTTGTAACGTGTCTAGATTGGAATCAAACCCTACCACTCGTACATTTGGTGATTTCTGCAGAGCTAATGCAATCGATCCTCCAATTAGGCCAAGCCCTACAACTAGAACGGTTTGTTTCATGAAAAAACTCCTTGCTCCTGTAAAACCGCTTCTAATTGTGTTAAGAAACCTTCGTTTTGACCTTGGGTACCAATAGTTACACGGATATATCCCGGTGTGCCTAGCGCATTACCACTACGGATAACGAAGCCTCGTTTCATTAACTCTTGGTAAATCACATCGCTATTAGCTTTTACTTCCATTAGGATGAAGTTTGTGTCAGTTGTATAGTAGTGTAGATTATTTTTTTCACAAAATTCTTCGATTTGTTTTTTACCTTTATTGTTTTCCTCGCGACATTTCTCGATAAAAGCATCATCTTCTAATGCTACTTGCGCAATTGCTTGGCTTAACACTGTATTATTAAATGGTCCACGAACTGGATCTAATTTTGCAATTAACTCTTTATTGGCAATGCCATAACCTACACGGAAAGCTGCGAGGCCGTAAGCTTTAGAGAACGTTCTTAAAATAATGATATTTGGGTAGTCTTGAATATACGGGATTGTATCTTTATGTGAAGCATTTGTTACATACTCAAAATATGCTTCATCTATCACAACCAACACATCAGACGGAACCTTCTTCAAAAATGCTTGTAATGGCGCATCTTCTACTACAACACCCGTTGGATTATTCGGGCTACATACCCAAACAACTGCTGTATTTTCATCAATAGCTTCAAGCATTGCATCTAAATCATGATTACCATTTATCAAAGATATTTCACGAACTTCAGCACCTTCGATTTGTGCATTATGGCCATATTGCGAAAATGTTGGTTTTGCCATAACAGTATTAACACCTGGATATAAGAATGCCCGTGTAATTATACTGATTAATTCATCTGATCCGTTACCAAAGATTAATTCATTTTCTTCTACGCCTAATTTAGCAGCCACCGCTGCACGTAAGTTCGTTGCATAACCATCAGGATATAATGCGAAGTTAAATGATTCTTTCGCTAAAAATTCTCGTACTTTTGGTGAGCTACCGAATGGATTTTCATTGGATGCTAATTTAAAGATTTCGTCTAAACCAAATTCTTTTTTCACTGTATCGATTGATTTTCCAGGCTGATAAGCTTTCATACCTGTAATTTGTTCTTTCCATTTCATCTAACGTTCGCCTCTTCCTTAGTAGTAGATTACATTGCTAAATCGGGTCTTAATTTAACTGCTTCATTTAAATAAATGTGACGAATCGCTTGCTGACTTATTTCCGTATTCACGTGCATAAGTACTCGAATACATAGTGGCAATGCATTAGGAACATTCATCTCGTGCATACACATAACGGGCACATAGCTCCAGCCTTCCATAGTACGTACAGCTTTTGCTGGGAATGCTGAGGTAATATCAGGTGTAGTAGAAATGACAACTGACGCAACATCCTCTGCAACAATATTATTCGCCCTCACGATTTCTCTTATTAATTTTTCTGTCTCTGCTAAAACATTTTCCGTCTGATCAGACTGAACCGTAATGGCCCCACGTACTCCACGAATCATGCGAGCACCTCCTCTATTAATACACGAAGAAGACCATCGATTTCTTGACATTCTTCTATTGAAATTTGCTGTACAAACGGCTCACCAATTTTCTTTAATAGGACAAACTGTAAGACTCCGTATTCAGCTTTCTTATCTTTCATTAAATAATCTAGTAGTTGTTCAAACGTAAAATGTTTGACTGCATTGAATGAGTATCCATTGCGGAATGCAAATTCGGTAAAGGAACGTGTAAATGTTGCAGAGATTTCTCCATAACGCTCACCTAAAATAAGCGCATAGACCATCCCTATCATAACTGCCTCACCATGTGCTAATTTACCAAAACCCGAGGCTGCCTCTATCGCATGTCCGTAAGTATGTCCAAAGTTTAAAAACTTACGAATAGAATGTTCTTCTTCATCTTCTGCAACAATACCTGCTTTTACACGAATACCCTTCTCTAAGTGTTTAGCAAGTTCAGCTTGACTGAAATGCAAGATAGAGTTTGTAGCCATTAATTCTTCTAACCATTTTTCATCTGAAATAAGTGCATGTTTTATCACTTCCGCCATCCCTGAACGTACTTCTCTTTCTGGTAGTGTTGTTAAATATGCAATGTCATATAACACTCCTTGTGGCTGATAAAATGTCCCAATCATATTCTTTCCTAATGGATGGTTTATAGCTGTTTTACCACCAACTGCACTATCATGAGCTAAAATCGTCGTAGGAATTTGAACAAATGGGATACCACGCATAAATGTAGATGCAACAAACCCAGTTAAATCCCCAACTGCACCTCCGCCAAATGCGAAAATAAATGTTTTTCTGGTGCACTTTTGTTCCAATAAGAAAGATTGCGCTGCAAAGAAGCTCTCAAATGTTTTACAAGCCTCTCCTTCTGCTAATACATTTACTTCAAATGGGTATGGAAATTCCGCTGTAAAGCGATCACTGTGTAATTGCCATACTTGTTCATCTGTAAAGACAATAATTTTATCAGCTTTAGAGAGTTGACCATCGAATGATTTAACTGCTTCTGTTAAACAATTTGCACCTATTTGCACTTCATACGCATGGGACTTCGCTTTAACCGGAATATTC
Organism: Viridibacillus sp. d25.2; assembly: GCF_055456015.2. Taxonomy (NCBI): domain Bacteria; kingdom Bacillati; phylum Bacillota; class Bacilli; order Caryophanales; family Caryophanaceae; genus Viridibacillus; species Viridibacillus sp. d25.2. Next base: position 3,307,491 of record NZ_CM196652.1, read on the forward strand.
ATTGTTAGAACTCCTTCGTATATTGTTTATGCGCTGCAAGCTGTTCCTTTAGTTGTGGTAATTGGTCACTGTGGAAATGCTCCATCACTGCGTTCGCTATTTCCCAGGCAATAACATGCTCTGCAACAACAGAAGCCGCTGGAACTGCACAACTATCAGAACGCTCAACACTTGCTTTAAATGGCTCTTTCGTTTCAATATCGACACTTTGAAGTGGTTTATATAAAGTAGGGATTGGTTTCATAACACCACGGACAACTATAGGCATACCTGTAGTCATACCACCTTCTAAGCCACCTAAGCGATTTGAACTCCTAGTATAACCATTTTCCTCTGACCAAGTAATTTCATCATGCACTTCGCTTCCCTTGCGATGAGCCATCTCAAACCCTAGACCGAACTCTACTCCTTTAAATGCATTAATACTTAACATGGCAGATGCTAATTTTGCATCTAACTTACGATCATAATGTACGTATGATCCGATACCAGCTGGTAGACCTTCTACGATTACTTCTACAACTCCACCAATTGAATCGCCCGCTTTTTTAGCCTCATCAATTGCTTCAACCATCTTAAGAGATGCTCCTGCATCTGCACAATAGCATGCGTCTTCTTCGATTATTGCACGGATTTCGGCAACTGATTTTCCAGATGTTGATTCAGGATTTGCAATAATCCCACCGATTTCAGTAACATGCGAAACGATTGAAATTCCTAGTTCTGTTAATAATGCTTTTGCCACAGCACCAACTGCTACTCGAACAGTTGTTTCACGAGCTGAAGAACGTTCTAATACATTACGTAAATCACGATGACCATATTTCATGCCACCTACTAAATCAGCATGACCTGGACGTGGACGCGAAATTTGACGTTTAATGTCCTCTGGGTTAATATCTTCTGCTAATGGTTCTGGCCCCATGATTTTCGTCCAGTGCTTCCAATCATCATTTGTAACAACAAGTGCTACTGGAGAGCCTAAAGTACTCGCATGACGTACGCCTGATAAGATTTCCACAGTATCTGTTTCAATTTGCATGCGGCGACCTCGACCATGTCCTCCTTGGCGTCTTTTTAATTCTTTATTAATTAACTCAGCCGTAATTGGCAATTGAGAAGGTAACCCTTCAATGATTGTTGTTAATTGCGGACCATGTGACTCTCCTGCTGTTAAATAACGCATAACACTTTCTCCCTTCAACTCGCTAAAGTATTTGTTTTTTACTATAACATATTTTTATCCAAAAAACAGTGTATAAACCGAACTTTTGCAAACTCCTATAAATTTAGATTATCCATTTTTCTAGAAAAAATCGCCTTTCGCGTTCAGCGAAAAGCGTTTTTTCATTTACCTATATAACAAACTTAAATTACATCTTTCTATAAAAGAATGTATCTTCAATATCTAATTGATATCTTGATGGATTAAAAATTTGTTCCGTAGAACCGACAAATAATATTCCACCTGAACGAAGTGATTTACTAAAGTTATCGTAAATTTGATCTTTTGCTTCTTCAGTGAAATATATCATCACATTACGGCAAACGATTAAATCATAATTATGTTCATATGTATCTTTTAATAGGTTATGTTTTTTAAATGTGACTGTTTTTTTTATTTCGTTTTTCACCTTATAAAAAGAGCCATCATTATCAAAATACTTTTCTTTTATATCTTTTGGTACTTCTGCTAAAGAACGCTCAGGGTAAATACCTGCTTTTGCTTTTGCAATGGCATTTTCGTCTAAATCAGTTGCTGTAATAGAGATTTGGGATAATGGCACGTGATTTGATAATGTCATCGCTAAAGAATACGGCTCCTCACCTGTAGAACAAGCGGCACTCCAGATTTTCAATTTTTTATTTTGCTGTAATAGACGAGGGAATATTTTGTTTTGAAGAACTTCCCATCTTTTTCCGTTACGATAGAATTCGGAAACATTTATAGTCATACGATCCAAAAATTCATCCAATAGTGCACGATCATTGTCTAATCCATTAAAAAAATCGATGAAGCTTTTATAACCCTTTTTTTCATACAAAGATGTTAACCGTCTTTTCATTTGAGCCTCTTTGTATAAAGCTAGGTCGATACTAGTTTTTCTCTTTATACTTTCTACAAATTGTTCGTAATCTGTCATAAGCGTATCTTCCCTCTCTTTCAACCTATGTCTATTATATCGGATATAAGTGATTTCTTAAATAGTAGAAATGCAGACTTGTTTGACAATTTACCCAAAACTATTTGAATCATTCTATAATGACAGAAACAATAAAAAAGCTGCCCGCAAAAATTGCGAACAGCTTTGAAAATACGAATTTACTTATTCGTTTTCGTTAAAGAATAAACCAATTTCACGTTCAGCTGCAGCTAAAGAATCTGAACCGTGAATAACGTTGTGAGAAACAGTAGTAGAGTAATCTCCACGGATTGTTCCTGGTGCTGATTCAGCAGGGTTTGTAGCGCCCATCATTAAACGTGCTACAGAGATTACGTTTTCGCCTTCCCATACCATAGCAAATACAGGACCAGAAGTGATGAATTCTACTAATTCACCGAAGAATGGACGTTCAGCATGTTCTGCGTAGTGTTTTTTTGCAAGCTCTTCAGTAATTTGCATTAATTTAGCGCCTTTAAGTTCGAAACCTTTACGTTCGAAACGATCTACGATTTCACCTACTAATTGACGTTTAACGCCATCAGGTTTAACCATTAAAAATGTTTTTTGAATAGCCATTGTTAAAATACAACTCCTTAAATGTGTTTACAGGTTTTATACCTACCGTAAAATATTATCATTGTACGACAGATAGTTCAACATATAGTATTAAAATTTGCGCTTACCCATATATAATGCGATATCACGCAAAGACTTTTTAATCGAATTTTGTGGAAGAGCTTCAACTTCTTGCAATGCTTTTTGCAAATAAATGTCACTTATCTTCTTCGACTTCTTAATCGCTTCTGATTGACGAATCTTGCCAAGAAATTCTTGTCTTTCATCTTCGGTCATCTTACCAGCCAATGCCTTTTCAATGAGAGGACGTATAGCAGGATCATCTTTCACTAACAATACCGGCAAAGTAATATTTCCCTGAAGTAAATCACTACCTGCGGGTTTTCCGAGCTGTTTGTCTGTTGATGTCAAATCAAGAATATCGTCGATAATCTGGAAAGACATGCCGACAAAATAACCGAACCGTTTTAAACGACTTGCCACTTGTTCGTCTGCACCAGCTACTACAGCACCTAAATGACAACTAGACGCGATAAGTAATGCTGTTTTACGTTTAATTCTTCTAAAATAGTCACGCATATTTTGATCGAGTTGCATTTTATCTTCAATTTGGATAACTTCTCCAACACAAATTTCAACCATCGTTTCTGATAGAATTTCATGCGCTTTTGGATTATCAATATCAGTAATATATTGCAATGCTCGTGCAAAAATAAAGTCGCCAGTGTACATTGCCACTCTGTTATTCCATTGAGATTTAACTGTAGGTCTTCCTCTTCTCATTTCCGAATCATCAATCACATCATCATGAACGAGTGAAGCCATGTGAATCAATTCCAATGACACTGCTACTTTTTTTATCACTTCAATATCATACTTACCAAATTTAGCCGCAAGTAAAACGAAAACGGGACGAATTCTTTTCCCTCCAGCTTTTAACAAGTGAAGAGAAGCATCATTCAAGAAGTGAGAAGACGAATTCAACGCTGTTTCTAATTCTTTTTCGATGATCTCTATATCTGATTTTAAATCAGAATAGAGTAGTTTTAACTTCATCTTTTCCACGTGAATAAACCTTCTCCCACCTAGTTTTCTTTTTTGTAGCCCATATGCATAGCAGCAGCTCCACCACTGTATGCTTTATATTTCACATGTTCAAAGCCTACTTGCTCAAACATTTTTTTCAATTGCTTCATACCTGGGAAATCATCCGCAGATTCTTGTAACCATGAATATTCTTTATAACTCTTAGCAAATAGTTTGCCAAAAATCGGCATTATAAATTTGAAATAGAATCTAAATAACTGACGATATCCAGGTATTTCTGACTGTGATGTTTCTAAACAAACTGCCATACCACCTGGCTTTAATACACGTTTTATCTCACTTAACACTTGCATATAATCAGGTACATTGCGAAGCCCAAAACCAATTGTTACATAATCAAATGAATTATCTGGGAAAGGTAACTCCATGGCATTCCCTTGCAAAAGATTGATTTGAGGATAAGACTTCGTTTTCTCTATGCCCACATTTAACATGTTTTGACTAAAATCAAGACCAGTAACTTGTCCAGTCTCTCCAGTAGCTTCTGCCATAGTAATCGTCCAGTCTGCCGTACCACAGCATACGTCTAAAGCTTTAGAACCTGGTTTAACTTGCATACGATTCATCGTATCTTTGCGCCATTTTTTGTGTAATTGAAAGCTGATGACAGAGTTCATTTTGTCGTAGCTATCAGAGATATTCTCAAACACTTCATGTACGCGTTCTTCTTTAGATTGCGACACTGTTTTCAACCTTCTCTCGTCGTTTGATGTTCACATGCAAAAGGTGCCATGCGATTTACAATGAGCGTTTTCACTTCATCTTGAAGAAATGGAGAAGTTGAAATACTTCGAGTAAATGTAGATGAAAGCTCTGATACTAATTCTTCTAAAATTATCTCTGCTGATCTCTTCGTAGAAGTAAATTGCTCACTTTTCTCAATAGCGGCCACTATGCGTGTTTGCATATGTGTTTGCTGTAAGTTTCGCAATTCATAAGCTAGTCTATTTAATAGTAAACCTTGCTGCATAAGTGGTATATATTGGTCGAAATGATAATGTTTCATAAATTGTTCAATAGACTTCGCTTCGATGACGGTTAATATATGCAACCAATCTTCTATAGGTCGAATAGCTGGTTCATAGATAGCTGTCTTCTTTTCACTAATGTCAACGATGCCATCCGATAATGAGCGAATTAAAGCGATATTAGGTATTTTAGACAATACTTGATAATACATGCCACTATAATAGTCTCCAGCTAAAACGGTTAGTTGTTGGTCCTTCGATGTAGCGTCTACCTCATCAATTTGGTCATGTGCATGAAGTGCAGTGTGAATGATACCAATTGTAGTGGCTACTTCATCTTGCTCACTTGTCCATATTTCACCATTCATAAATGGCAATAATAGATAAAACAAAGTCTCATTTTCAACAATGGGCTGTCCTGTATATTTGAGGAGTGTTCTATGATGCAATTGCATTAAAATATTGGTTTGTAGGTCTTGTATTTTGTTGTCAATGATAGCTGCATTCATAAACTTTTCTCCATTTCAGTTCATTTCCTGTTGTCATATACTTTTCAAACATTTATATAAATTTCGTGCCATACTATTTTTTGAAATTTAGGTTTATTAATTATTTTTTTGCTTCACTTTTTACAATGCCATAGGCTGTATGAATTTCTGCTTTACCACGAATTTTCATAGCTGATGTATGCTCTGTAAATTGTGCAATCATAATTTCACCGCTATCTAACTTTTCTGAGTGATGAAATTTTGTATCTGTTCCGCGTGTTAAGCCGATTACGTGAACGCCATCTTCTTCTGCACGGATTACTATATAGTCAGTCTGAGACATATCAACATTCTCCTTACTACATTTTTTCCTTTGTTCATCATATCACAAATAAAGGTGTATTTTAAGACATTTGAATGAATGATAGTATTTCTGAACGTTTTACGTCTTCTTCTTCAAAAATCCCTTTTGCCACAGATGTGATCGTCTTTGCTCCAGGCTTTTTAATTCCACGCATAGTCATACACATATGCTCTGCTTCTACCACTACATAAACACCTTGTGGATTTAGCATTTCCATCAATGTATCAGCAATTGTTGCAGTAATACGTTCTTGTAATTGTGGACGATGCGATACTGTTTCCACAGTTCTTGCTAATTTACTCAAACCTGCTACAACGCCATCTTTTGGTATGTATGCAATATGCGCCTTACCATAAAACGGTACTAAGTGATGTTCGCACATTGAAAAGAACGGGATATCCTTAACAAGTACAACTTCATCATGACCTTCATGGAAAACTGTTTCAAAATATTTTTTTGGATCTTCATGCAGTCCTGAGAACATTTCTTGATACATTTTTGCAACACGCTTTGGTGTATCTAAAAGCCCTTCACGATTTGGATCTTCTCCAACTGCTTCAAGAATCATTTTAACCGCTTGCTCTATTTTATTTAAATCCGTAGTAGTCAACATTAATCCCCCAATATATCTGCATTACTAGTTACATTGTGATGTTAGCACAATCAAAGCAAAATGCAAAATGCCTTGCTTAATTTTAAAGCGAGTATTTTTGGTGATTTATCCATAGCCTTTTTCAACAAAACTATATTGGTTTTATATTTTTTGATTTACATAACTCAATAGACCATTTCACATGTAATCACTTTTCTTTTTAATCCCTACCCCATCTATTCGAGATGACTGATTTTGTAGAAATAACTATGTACTCTTAGGCACCCACTAATTTCAAGAACTTATAAATATATTTTATATTACAAGTAAAAGCTATATAACTATACAACATACGAAACTAAAAAAGTGAATAATTCTAAAACATTAGCAACTTAATTCTTAAATAACAACATGAATCATTATATTTCCCTGATTCCACACTAGAAATGAACAAGAATAATAAATTTCTTGTTCATTTCTAGTGTGCAAGTTCTTCAATAAGACAGACTAACGAAAGAGCATACAAAAAGAACAGCCTTCCGAAGAAAGCTGTTCTATGTACTCTAGATACTATTATTTTACAGCATCTTTAAGCGCTTTACCTGGTTTGAAAGCAGGCACTTTGCTAGCAGCGATTTCGATTTCTTCACCTGATTGTGGGTTACGACCTTTACGAGCCGCACGTTCACGTACTTCAAAGTTACCAAAACCGATTAATTGTACTTTATCACCCGTTGTAAGAGCTTCTTGAATTGTATCAAATACTGCTTCAACTGCTTTAGAAGCGTCTTTTTTAGAAAGACCTGCAGCTTCAGCAACAGAGTTAACTAATTCTGTTTTATTCACACCATTCACCTCCTCTCAAGGGGCATTGACTCAATCATGTAAAAAGATTATCACAACCGAAAACCCTATGCAACAATATTTATACTCCTTTTACCTAGTTTAAGCAAATATAATCCTTATAAAACACAAAAAAAAGCCTTTTGCACGGTCGCAAAAGACTTTTTTTGCATTATTTATAGGTAATTTGGAAATTACAGAATGAAAGTTACCATTCCACGATCACCTTGGTTTACCATTCGCTCAATTGTTTGACGCATTCTCGTTTTCGCATGAGCCGGGACAGCATTTGTTTTATAAGCTATACTTTCCTTCATCACTTCATAAAGCGGTGTTCCAAATAATTGAGTGTTCCAAAGTGCATCTCTATCATGATAATATCCGTGTTTCAAATCTTTTAATAGCTGCTGACTATGAAACTCAGATCCTATTAACGGTGCAAATTCCGCTTCCATATCGATACGTAAAATATGATAAGAAGGTGCATTTGCCTTCATGCGTACACCGAAGAAATTATTTTGTTTTATAATTTCTGGTGGAGTTGGTTCTAGTTCCTGCATATTAGGTAGAGTCACTCCATACCCATCTTTTTTAGCTTTTTCGATAGCTTCATGGAAGCGTTTATGAGCCTGTCTAGCTTCCTGTGATTCTTTAATAAATAACAGCCATTCCTTTTTTGTAACCACTGGTTCATCCAAAAATTGTTCACAAATGGCTTGGTATATATCATTTTTCACTTGAATAGTAATTCTTGCACTACCAAGACCCGGGTTGACTTCCGTTACTTCTGCATTAGATATATAATCTTCTTCACTCAATTTTGTTGCAATATGTTTGACATCTCGAATTTTCGTCACGGAGTCACTCCATGTAGAGATGGCATCATTTAAAGAAACATTGATTGGACTTGTATCTCCAATGACCTCCATCCAGTCTGGACGCTCCACTTCGATTGATGTAATTGGAAATTCATAAAGTGCTTCTTTCAAAATCTCATTTACTTCTTGCACACTCATTTGATCCGCAGAAGTACTAATTACAGGTACTTGATAGCGGTCCAACAGCTCATTTTTCAGCGCCACAGTGTCTTTATGTGCAGGCATTTTACTATTTATTACCACAACAAATGGCTTGCCTATGGACTGAAGTTGCTCGATTATTTCAATTTCTGCTTTTTCAGCTGCTTGCCTTGAAATACCATTAACAGAACCATCAGTCGTAATAACAATACCGATGTTCGAATGATCACGGATGACTTTATCTGTTCCTATTCTAGCTGCTTCCTGGAAAGGAATTGGTTCATTATGCCACGGTGTATGGACTAGTTTCGGACCATTTTCATCCTCATATCCCTTCACACCATCTATAATATAGCCTACACAATCAGCCAGCCTAATTTGCATCGTAAGAGGCCCTTCTCCTACTGCAATTTGTGTTCCTTTAGCTGGGACGAATTTAGGTTCAGCAGTCATTATAACAGGGCCTGGAGAGCTTTGAGGCAGCTCGTCCTGTGCTCGTAATCGTTCTGCTTCATCTGTGATGTTTGGCAATACCATAACTTCCATTACACGCTTTGTAAACGTCGATTTCCCTACTCGTACCGGTCCAACAACCCCAATATATACATCACCGTTTGTGCGCTCCACAATTTGCTCATATAATTGTTCTGAAATGTGAATCCCTCCTATTCTACGCAATCTATTCTATGCACAAAAAAAACGTTTCATGCTAAAAGCATGAAACGTTTTAAAAGGTTATTTTTTATCAGTTAAGAAAATGACTTCATTTCTATCATTTACTGTATACGGTAAAGAATAAGCTGGTAAAATCGCGTATTTATCCGATAATAGATAACGGATATCCTCGCCCTTTTTCACTTTCGGTTTATCTTCCTCTAATATACGCTGTAATTCAATAGAATAATCTAGACAAATTTCCCCGCTACCTTTTACAACTAAAGGTAGATTTACATTTGAATATGGACTTGGGACTGAAGGTGATTTTTTATAACCCATCTTTTCGTAATCCATTTGATAAACATCGCCAATTATCTTATCAGCTATTGGTACAAAACCATTCACACCCTTTTTTATGTTCAATTCTCGAATCATTTCTGCACTGCGTAAGTCCACTAGTTTAACAAGCGGATTTTTACTTTCTGCATTCCAAATAACATATTGATAAATCCCGCCCTTTTCATAGGCATTCCCAGGGATCTTATCTAAATGACCATTTAATAATTTTTGGAATTGAATAGGGTATTTAATATATTGGTCCACTTCTTCATCACGATTTTGGATTGGTAACAATCCACCTGAAGATTCTCTAAATGAATCTATCGCCTTTTGGACAACTATTAGTTGTGCTTCATCAGGAACTTGATTTTCAGCTCGTTCAGATTGCGGATACATACAGCCAGATAAAAGTGTAGCTACTACAGCTATCAACAATAATATTCTCATTTTTTTCATATGCTTACCTCATTTACTTAGGATTACCATGTGAAGACGACAAACATCATCGTCAAGAAACCTATGAATAAAAATATATATGAGACCAACGCTATAATTGAACTCACAATTGCATTTTTGATTTTATTACGACTTAAGTAGATTAACCCCATCGCTACAAACATAAAACCAATTGAATAGAAAGAAATCCACATCATGTCCATTGGAGAAAATGGAGTTCCATTTAGTAGGACTAAGCTTGACAACAGACCAACCACCTTTCTTTACTAGAAATCGTTTCCAATCTCACAGATGAAAGTATATCACAAAAAAACAAGAGGTGAGGACGCATCACCTCTTGTCCATATTAATAATAGAGCTCGTAATTACTGCATTCTAGACAATTTTATAGCCGTTTTAATTATCGTACAATTTTGTGACAAAAATCAAAATCACTCGAATAACCATGCCATTTCATGTGTTTTCATACGTTGCATTAGTTTTTCGACACCTTCATTTGCATTTTGTTCTTCGAATAACACCTCAAATAACGCTGAAGTGATTGGCATTATTACATCGTATTTCTCAGCTAGTTGATGTGCACCTTTTGTAGTACGGACACCTTCAACAACCATGCCCATTTGGTCCAGAACTTCCTGCAACGTCATACCTTTACCAAGCATATTCCCTGCACGCCAGTTCCGCGAGTGGACACTTGTACATGTAACAATTAAATCACCCATACCAGCAAGTCCTGAGAACGTTAAAGGCTCTGCGCCCATTTTCACACCTAAGCGTGACATTTCCGCTAATCCTCGAGTAATAAGCGCTGCTTTTGCATTGTCTCCATACCCCAAACCATCAGTTACACCTGCAGCTAAAGCAATAACGTTCTTCAACGCACCGCCCATTTCAACACCAATAACATCTTGATTCGTATAAATACGGAAATATTGATTCATAAATAAATCTTGGACACGCTCGGCCGATGCCAAGTTTTCACATGCTGCAGCAACAGTAGTTGGATGATGCAACACTACTTCCTCTGCATGGCTTGGACCAGAAAGAACAACAATATCTTCAATGAAGGCTTCATCTAGTTCTTCTCTCATAATCTCAGAAATACGCAGTAATGAATCGGGTTCGATCCCTTTTGAAACATGAACAAATAAAATTTTACGACCTAAAGTCTTCATCATTTTTTGACAAGTTTCGCGAATACCCTTTGTAGGTACAGCCATAACAATCACGTTTGCATGTGCAACCGCATCTGCTAATATATGCGTTGCACTTAATGTAGTTGGTAATTGTACGCTTGGTAAGTACTTTGCATTTGTGTGTTGCTCATTAATTTCGTTAGCTTGGTCTTCACGATGTGACCAAAGTAGACAATCATGACCATTTTCAGCTAATACAATTGCTAGTGCCGTGCCCCATGAGCCAGCACCTAGAACCGCTACTTTATCCATGTTTGAATCCCTCCATCTAGATGTAACCGTTATCCTCTGGCACGCGTAATTAAACGAATTGGTGTGCCTTCGAAATCGAATGTTTCTCGGATACGATTTTCTAAGAAACGCTCATAAGAGAAGTGCATAAGTTCTGGTTCATTTACAAATACAACAAACGTTGGTGGCTTAATCGCAACTTGAGTAACGTAGTAAATACGTAATCTGCGGCCTTTATCAGTAGGAGCAGGGTTTCTTGCAACAGCATCTGCGATAACTTCATTTAAGATACTTGATTGAATACGCATAGAGTGATTTTCATTTGCACTATTTACAACTGGCAATAATGAATGCACACGTTTTTTCGTTTTCGCTGATACAAATACGATTGGCGCATAATCAAGGTATTGGAATTGTTCACGAATCACTTTTGTTGTATGATTCATCGTTTTTTCATCTTTTTCAACGGCATCCCATTTATTTACTACGATAATGACTGCTTTACCCGCTTCATGAGCGTAACCAGCTATCTTCTTATCTTGTTCTTGGATACCTTCTTCGCCGTTTAAAACGACTAAAACAACGTCTGAGCGTTCAATAGCTCTTAGTGCACGAAGTACACTATATTTTTCAGTAGTTTCGTACACTTTCCCTTTTTTACGCATACCAGCTGTATCAATAATCACGTATTCTTGTCCATCAAATTCATAAGGTGAGTCAATTGCATCACGTGTTGTACCAGCTATATCACTAACGATGACACGTTCATCACCTAAAAATGCATTTACTAAAGATGATTTACCAACATTCGGACGGCCGATTAAAGAGAACTTAATGACATCGTCACCATATTGCTCTTCATCTTCTTCTGGGAAGTGTTTTGCCACTTCGTCAAGTAAATCCCCTAAGCCAAGGCCATGTGAACCTGAGATTGGGAATGGTTCGCCAAACCCTAATGAATAGAAATCATACATCATTTCACGCATATCTGGATTATCAATTTTATTTACAGCTAAAACAACAGGCTTCTTAGTTTTATATAATATTCTCGCAACGTGTTCATCAGCTAAAGTTACACCTTCACGACCATTTGTCATAAGAATAATAACATCCGCTTCATCCATGGCAATCTCTGCTTGATGACGAATTTGATCTAAGAAAGGCTCTTCACCAATATCAATTCCGCCAGTGTCAATAATATTAAATTCATGTGTTAACCAATCCGCAGAACTGTATATACGATCACGTGTTACTCCTGGAATATCTTCCACGATAGATACACGTTCACCTACGATTCTGTTAAAAATAGTCGATTTCCCGACATTCGGACGGCCTACGATCGCTACGACCGGTTTCGTCATAATTTATTCATCCTTCCAACTTCTGATAATCCATATTATACAACAAAAAAGGCGATGGTACCTTATAAGTTCCCCATCACCAACAATTCAAGTCATCATATATGTATATATTACAATGATACACTGGGCATTACAAGAAAAAACAGGCGGATATGAGAAGAACCCGCCTGCTCCATGTAGTTATTTGTTGAATTTAACGTTTTTTATTCAGAGAATTTTTTTAATTTGTCACCAATTACATCTGCAAAAGAGAAGCCTGATGCTTCTTCAGGTAGTTCGTAATCAGTAATTTCTTCCGCTTCAGAATTTTCAAGCAAAGCTTTAATGCTTAATGATAAGCGGCTTTCGTTTTTATTGACATCAAGCACTTTCACTTCAACCTCTTGCCCTTCTTTTAATGCTTCATGAGGTGTTGTAATGTGTTTATGTGCAATTTGAGATATATGCACTAAACCTTCTACACCCGGGAACACTTCAACAAAAGCTCCGAAGTTTACTAATCTTTTAACTGTACCTGTTAATACAGCGCCTTTTGGTGCTTTCGCTTCGACTTCTTCCCACGGTCCAGGTAAAGTTTCTTTTATAGAAAGTGAAATTCTTTCGTTGTTTTTGTCAACAGACAATACTTTAACTGTTACCTTTTGACCTTCTGAAAGAACGTCTGAAACATTTTCCACATGCCCATGAGACACTTGTGAAATATGGACTAAACCATCTACACCGCCAAGGTCGATAAATGCACCAAATGAAGCTAGTCGTTGAACAGTTCCTTCTAATACTTCACCTTCATTGATGCCGCCTAATAATCGCTCTTTTTTAGAAGCTTTTTCATCTTCTACGATTGCTCGATGAGATAATATTAAACGGTTTTTCTGTTGATCCATTTCAACAATTTTAAAGACCATAGTTCTACCTTTGTAATCTTCAAATGATTCAACAAAATGATCTTCTACTAGAGATGCTGGTACGAAGCCACGTACACCTAAATCAATGACTAGGCCGCCCTTCACAACATCTTTTACTTCTGATTCGATTACTTCGCCATTTTCAAACTTGGTTGTTAACACTTTCCACGCATGAACAGCATCAACTCTACGTTTAGAAAGCACATAGTTCTCTTCTTCTACTTTTGTAATAATTAATTCAAATTCATCACCGACTGAGACTGCGTCGGAAGCTTTATCAACATGCAAGCTTGATAGCTCACTGATTGGTACGACACCATCAAATGGTGCACCTTCAATTGATACGGTTACTGCCTTTTCTTCAACTTGAGCAACGATACCTTTGACGATATCTCCCTCACGGAATTCTTGACCTTGATTCAAGTTCATTTCTTCAGACATATGTAATCCTCCTTCACAACGTTCCATCTCTATTTTATGCGAATTCTCTTACAAAAACAAAAATTAACTCTTTTTTATTGGAAATTTTTTAATTTTTCTTATAATGTTCATCAAGTAACTCTTGAATACTCGCCATAATGACCTCTGTTACTTCTTCTGCTTTTGCTCGACGTTCTCTATAAGGTGCAATGTCAATTGGTTTACCATAGACCACTTTTAAGCGTCTAAAGGGCTTGTAAGGTCCAATAATAGCACATGGCATTACATTTGCTTCACCTTTTAATGCAAAAAAACCTGCACCTGAAAAACCTTTACCAAGAGTACCTGTTTTGTTTCTTGTACCTTCTGGGAAAATACCAACAACTTGACCTTTTTTCAATAACTCAAGGGCAGTACGTAACGCTTGTCGATCACTTAAGCCACGTTTAACTGGAAATGCATGAACACTTGGTAAAATCTTTTTCAGAATAGGTAATTTAAAAAGCTCTTCCTTAGCCATAAAATTTACCGGTCTAGGAGAAGTAATTCCTACAACGGGTGGATCTAGTGCATCTATATGATTGGAACATAGTAAAATGCCACCCTCTTTCGGGAAATTCTCGAGGCCTATCACTTCCATACGGTAAATCGGTTTTAAAGCGGTAAAGACAACAGATTTAGCAAATTGGTAAAAGTCCATATTATGCCATCCTTTCACTCACTAATTTTAAAATAGCATCTGCTGCTTGTTGAATAGATAACTCAGTTGTATCTAAGAAAATGGCGTCTTTTGCTTGTACAAGTGGAGAAGCTTCTCTTTCGCTATCTAATTTATCACGTAGTGCAATTTCTTCTTGTAATTGTGCAATAGTAGAAATAATACCGCGTTGTTTATTATCTTCAAAACGACGACGTGCACGTTCCTCAACTGTTGCAGACATATATAATTTTAATTCTGCATCGGTTAATACGGCTGTTCCGATATCACGGCCGTCCATAACAACCCCGCCTAATTTCGCCATTTCTTGTTGGCGTTGAACCATAATTTCACGCATAGCTGCATGTGCTGCTGCTTTAGAAACATTGCTCGTCACTTCATTTGAGCGAATTTCTTGAGAAACATCTTGGCCATCTAAAAATACTAGTTGTCCATCTTCTGAAAGTTTTAATGTAATGTCAGTCTCTCCTAATAAATTTGTTACACTTTCCGCATCTTCTAAATTTATATTTTCTTTCAATGCTTTTAATGTAAGAGCTCGATACATAGCACCTGTGTCAATGTATGTATAGCCGAGAGCCTCTGCTGCAATTTTAGCAATTGTACTTTTACCTGCTCCAGCAGGGCCGTCAATTGCGATTTGAATATTCTTTTTCACGGTTTCAACCCCTTCTTTCCGTAATATTGTATCACAACCGAAATGCTGAGGCGACACGTTTAACAACGAATCATGTAGTGCTTAAATACCAAAGTCTATCTAAAACTTTAAGTACTTAAAATAATCACTGTCATATCACTAAGCTACTTATATAACTGCTATCTAAATCATTATCAACATAGTTTTCCCATATTAATTTTTTTACTTAAAATTAAGCCACTACTTCACATATTCCCTACTAAAATAAAAAGTCCTCTAAAAATTAGAGGACTCTTTGGTAATTAAAAAGCAGTTTCTTTCTTTCGAATTAATAGCTGACGTTCAAAACAGAAGCGTATTAAATGTTGGCGATCTAGTTCATCTGTGTCGGTAAAATGCAACGGTGCAATTACACAATCGTCTCTTTCGATAATTCGAATGACGGACGCTCTTGTTTGAATATATTTAACATCCTTATTTGAAAAAGGTAAAGCAATCGTCATATCGAATTCATCATTTTCTTTAAACGCCACTTTTTGGTTTAATATAATTGCTAAACCTCCGGCGCTAATATCTTCTGTGACAAATTGATAATATTCATTCTTGAAGTGTATAGCTACATCAACAGGCGTTAAGACGCGAACAAATTCTCTACGTTGTATCTTATAAATTTCTTCGTCTTTTGGAAAGGATAGCATAATCATCGGAATATTCGCTTTTACCCTTCCAAGTACTTCTGTTTTGAAAGCATGTGCTATCTTCTCTTCATCAATAAAAGATGCACGAAATTGACTGCCCTTAGATAAGAAGGAAGTCCTATTAGTGGTTATACTTACTGGATAGTCAATATAAATATCACCATCTTTTTGTTCCACAATTTTACATTTAAAACGTTCCATAGATTCTGAATTGATAGGTTCTAACGTGATTAATGTACCTATTTTAAGTTCCATGTCAATCCCCCTTTATGCCACTTTAGTAGTGGTTTAATTATGACATGGTTTGTTAAAATATGCTAGAGACATTACAAAATGCCCCCAGCACGGTTATAATTTTTCATTCTTGATGATTTCTCCCGTTTCTGTATCTACTAATACACGGAATGTATGTGGAACATTCTTATTGTAATAAACAACTGTCATCTCATAGCACAAACGTTCTTCCATTTTGTCGTTCTCACTATAAGATAATGCTTCTTCTACGATTTCAACATTTTTATCGAAAAACGTTTTCCAATCGATTTTTTTCATTGGTTGATCTTTCAGTGTTTCTTTTTGAATATACTCCATACCATTAATTCCGATAATTTCACCGTTGTCTTTAGCAATTTTCACTTGTACGCCATCTGCATATACTTTCGCTTTATTTGATGGGTTGATACGAACATAATTTAAATGCCATGCCATTGTGTTCTCTCTAGAAGCTTCAATTTTTAAATCATCAAAGCCTAGTGCTTTCATCTGTTTATTCGCCTTGTTAATAAGTTCTTCTTGGCTTAAAGTATTTTTATCAACTGGTCGTTCCGCTAAAAACGAAAGTAAGTGTCCACCTTTTTTCGTAATATCTGCATAACCCAATCTAATTCCTTCATGGAAAGTTATATGGTAGAAGGGATATGGAGCTGTTTTTTTACTTTCTTCAATACGAATCGTTGCTTTTTCATATTGAGGAAACATTTCTTTAAAACGTGCTAAAGCTTGTTTCTCTGTAATGACTTGATCATTTAGTGCAATAAGATCTTTTTTCTTCTGATAATCCGATTCACTTGATGTCAATGGAAAATCACTTTCTGCATAAGATTTTACAGTTGCCGATAAGTTTGTAAAATTGTTTTTCGTATCCATATTGGATAGTTGATTTAGCCATTTATTATAATGCTTGTCTTCTTGTAATAAATGAGCTGTTGCTACGTCCCACTCACTTGAAAATGAACTTAAGTTTGATGCTACATTGGATACACTTTTGTTCCAATTAGCTTTTGATTCTTCAGAAGTCATTGTTAGCTTTGCTTGATTACCTAGGCGCCCTAAATAATTCATCCATTGCGTTGTAAATTCACGATCTAGTGGTAAACCTCCAATTGTTTGACGAATATCTGAAGATATACGCCAAACATCCTGTAATGAGTCATTTAATGCAGTAGGGTCACTAAAAAGTAGAGATTGTTGTACGGATTTTTGCAACTCATTCAACTGGCTAGAAGCATCTGACATCTGATTTGTATATTGAGCATGCAATAACTGTTTCAAATTTGTTTTTTCCTTTAAAGATGTATAACTAAATACCGAAAGAACAATAACCGCATAAACAAGAAAGAATGTTAACTTTTTCAATCAAGCACCTCCTATATGCAAAAAATATGCTGTCCTATTGTTTTAATTTGCTGTCTAGTCCAAATCCATTCACTAGTAGCTGTTGCTGGATTGAAATAATAGAGCGCATTTTCAGTTGGATCCCACCCGTTCATTGCATCAATTACTGCTTCCATCGCGCGTTCATTAGGTGTTAGCCAAATCTGACCATCTGCTACCGCAGTAAAAGCTCTAGGTTGGAAAATAATACCTGATATAGTGTTTGGAAACTCAGGACTATCTAATCGATTTAAAATAACAGCTGCTACCGCAACTTGACCTTCGTATGGCTCACCTCTTGCTTCACCGTAAACAGCATTTGCCATTAATTTTAAATCTTGATCTGAATATTTAGTTGGTAATTGTGTATTAGATTGTGTACCTGTTCCCTGTTGCACTTGCTGATTTAGTGGTTTACCACCATAATGTGTAAATCGATTACCTTTATTTAACTGCTCCATAACAAATTCTTTATTATAATTTGAAGCTGCAGTTAATTTTTTCTTCGTTGTTGCACCAACGACACCATCAACTTTTAACCCATATTTTTCTTGGAAGGTTCTTAGTGCCCAGTAAGTGCCATAGCCAAATTTACCATCAATTTTACCGGTATAGAAACCGATATATTGCAACCTTGCCTGTAATTCAATTACATCATCGCCATTTGCCCCTCTTGCAATCACCTGATTAGAAAATGCTTCTCCGCGTTGAACATCGTTCATAGCAAAAATAGTGAAAGTCATAAGTATGATGAGAAGAACTTTAAAAAGTCTCATTGATTGTGAGCCTCCTTTTTCGTAGAATGTCTCAAACTAGATTTTTTATACTAAATCAAAAAAAAAAAACGCCAAGAGAATCAGAAATTTTCTCTAGGCATTTATATTTTTTTCTGAGCGTATAGATGTTGAATTAGGTGGTTGTGCGCTAGTTTTACTTTCCTTAGTCCAAACCACCATAAAAATAACATAAATGGAATCATTAAATAAGACCAATGATCTTGTAAAAAGAAGATTAAATTATAAGTATTGTGAAGTAAAATTGGCGCAAATAATGCAACAATTATGTATTCGTTCACATTTTCTTTCTTAGAAAATTTCGATTTCCCCAAATAGAATCCCATGACGACACCAAATAGTGCATGACTAGAAACTGGCATTAACGCTCGTAAAAATGCAGTGTTTACACCGTAAGAAAGTAAGTATAAAATATTTTCTACTGTCGCAAAACCTAATGAAATCGCGACACCATATAAAACCCCATCATACGGATCATCAAACTCTACATGATGGTATATGGCAATCATTAATATTAACCATTTAAAAAACTCTTCAACGACACCTGTAAAGACCACATCTTGCAAAATCTTATTCGAAAAAATTTGCTCTTCTTGAAAAACATATTGTAAGAAAAGAATAGGGAACGTTAATATTGCACCATATATAAATGTATGGAACAATGT
This sequence comes from Viridibacillus sp. d25.2, assembly GCF_055456015.2. NCBI lineage: Bacteria > Bacillati > Bacillota > Bacilli > Caryophanales > Caryophanaceae > Viridibacillus > Viridibacillus sp. d25.2. Next base: position 3,326,343 of record NZ_CM196652.1, read on the forward strand.
TCTCCTAGGCTCCGTAGCCATTTGATTACGGAGGTAAAAAAAACTAAACAGCGCGAGGCCAGGAGCAATCGCCACTGTTAATAGTATAAACATGAAGTTGCTCCTTTCAATCGTTGTATTTATATTATACCATTCATAAGACATAGCTAAAGTAATCCAAGGAGGATTTGTCATGAAAAAAACAATTTTATTAATACATACAGGTGGAACGATATCCATGCATGTAAATGAGGAATCAGGTGCCGTCGTTCCAAAAGAAACTAATCCATTAATTACTGAAAGTAAAAAACTAGCCCAATATGCTGATATTATAGAGTTAGATGCCTTTAATCTACCCTCTCCGCATATGACACCTATAGAAATGCTCAAATTGAGAAATTTTATTTTAGAAGCAATCAGTAAACAAGTAATTGACGGCGTTGTTATCACTCATGGTACTGATACTTTAGAAGAAACAGCATATTTTCTTGATCTAACGACGAATATGGATATTCCTATTGTCTTAACAGGAGCTATGCGTTCTTCTAATGAGTTAGGGTCTGACGGAGTTTATAATTTAGTCGAAGCAATAAGAGTGGCTATTTCCGAAGGGGCAAAAAATAAGGGTGTGCTAGTTGTTATGAACGATGAAATTCATGCCGCAGCAAATGTCACAAAAACTTCCACTTCTAATGTTGGTACTTTCCAAAGTCCGCAGTACGGACCTATTGGACTAATTACTAAAACGATGATTCATTTTCACCACGTACCTTTACACAAACAATATGTGGAGGTTTCTACAATTGAAAAAAAGGTTGCCCTTTTTAAAGTATATGCAGGAATGGAAGCTGACCTTTTATTGTCTGCTATAGATAACGGTTATGATGGCGTTGTGTTAGAAGGATTAGGACAAGGTAACGTTCCTCCTGCTGTTGTAGCAGGTATTCAAGCTCTGCTTGAGCATCAAATTCCGGTTGTTTTAGTATCACGTTGCTTTAACGGTATTGCACAAGGTGTTTACGGTTATGAAGGCGGCGGTAAAATGCTGGAGGATATGGGTGTGTTTTACGCTCCTGGGATTAGCGGGCAAAAAGCTCGTTTAAAACTTTTAATCGGCTTAAATCAGGTACATTCCCCAATCGAAGTTGCACATTTCTTTTAATTAATTTGTTTTATTAAATTTTACTGTAGGCAAACTCAATGAAAGTCGAGTTTATCTACAGTCTTTTTTATTTCAATATATATATGAATAAATAAGACCTTGATTTCCGCTATGGTCGACGCTTTTCCCGCAGAAGTCGCACCTCCGCTCCAATCAACTACACATGTAATAAGAATAAATCTTTTGAGGCGCTGGACAAACTTAAAAGGTCTTAAAAATTTGTCCATGCGGCGCTGATTACTTTTGCTGCTATGAATTAAAAAAAGTTGGTCAATTAGACTTGGCAAAGTCCAATTGGCATGAAGGAGGATCTTAAATAACCAAGATATACAAAATTAACAAGAGACATACCGGATATAACCATTCTGTATGCCTTTTGTCGACAAACTGAAGAATCTTCTCAATTGAAGTTCCATCTATTATTCCTTTAAAGCCCTGATACTTCAATTAATCCTATTCTAAGACTTTTACTTTCAACTCCATTCAATCCATAGCATCTATAACTTGCTGGATTATTTTCATACTCTCAAAATCTTTTAATCGAAGTTTTAGTCCTGTTCCTAGTTCATAAGCTTTCTTTTCTTCAAGCAATTGATGAGGATTTAATACACAAACTGATACACCTTGTAGATTATAGAATTGTGTAGATAAAGCATCCGACCTCCATACCCATTCTGGAAAGCCATTTGCTATTATGTTCCCCTCTTCCGATCTTTTTACGAATACTATGCTCACATCCACATCGTTTTTCAGGAAATCAGTTTGATACTCGCTGACTGGGGTTATCTGAAAACCAGCACATACAAGTGCCTGTTCTAATGGTTCCCGATATTGTATCCAAGAAACAAAATCAACGTCAGAATGGGCGCGAGTAATCCTTCCAAGTAAAAAATCTATTGCCCACCCTCCTCGTAACCATAAAATATTATTAAAGGATAAACTAATTCCGTTTATCTCGGAAATTATTTTTAATTGGGATTGTGTTTTTTCAAATTCTTTACCAACGTTTTTATTATCCATTTTTGCCCACATCCTTTTATTTTTCAATAATGCATTCTTGCATCATATTTAATGGCTTATGCAATTATATGGTTTATCATTGTTGACTATGTATTAAACACTATTAGTATGAAACCCGTCGATTTTGCCGTATTGTAGCCATGCGGATTTTTCAACTTACTATTCTTCGCTTCAATTTTAAAGCGCTTTTTCCCTAAGTCTTCGATTCTTTCCATTTTTCGAAAAGCTACTTACGCTTCATGTCCGGTTGATTTTATGGAAACTGAATACGTTTTACTTTTGGCACCGTCTTTATTACAGCCATCTTGTAATGGAAAACCTTACATTTTTCTATGTCAAAGTAATACGTTTGTGTTTTATTTTTACCTAAGGAAAGCGTCCGCCGGAACGGAAATTAACGATATCGAAGAAAAAGCCATGGCAGAAACGATTAATCGTTTCCACCATGGCTAAAATTCATTTTATGGATTTTTTCAGTGGCCTCTTTCCTAGTGAGACAGCTTCTTACTTATTTCTCTTGAATATAGCTCGCAATTAGACCACCGTGAAAACGGCCGTTTTCGATAAAGATTTCATTAGCATTATTTCCTGCAGCGATAACACCAGCTATAAATAGACCTGGTACATTAGTTTCCATTGTTTCTGGGTCGTATGTTGGACGGCCTGTTTCACCGTTAACTGTAACGCCCATCGCACGGATGAAATCATGATCTGGATGATAACCTGTCATTGCAAAGACAAAATCGTTTTTCACAGCAAATTCTTCGCCATCTTTTAATAAGATAACTTCATCTTCTTTAATAGCAATAGCATTTGTCTCAAACATCATTTCTACTTCACCACTACGAACAAGGGCATCGAAATCTGGCAATACCCACGGCTTAATACTCGGGGAATATTCTGCACCTCGGTAAACAACTGTTACACGAGCACCTGCTTTATGAAGAGCTAACGCTGCATCAACTGAAGAGTTTTTCCCGCCAACTACTAATACATCTGTATCAAAATAGGGGTGAGCTTCCTTAAAATAGTGATGGACTTTAGGTAGTTCTTCACCTTCAATCCCCATGTAATTTGGATGGTCATAATAACCTGTGGCAATTACTACATATGGAGTTACATAATGGTCTTTATCTGTTTTGACTTCGAATGTTCCGTTAGTTGGTGTTACATTAAGAACAGTTTCAAAACGGTTAATTTGAATGTTTTTACGTTTTACCACCTCTCGGTAATATACTAAAGCCTGATTTCGTTTTGGTTTAGGCTGTTCAATGATAAATGGTACATCTCCAATGGCTAATTTTTCACTTGAACTAAAGAACGTTTGATGTGTTGGATAATTGTAAATGGCATTTACAATATTACCTTTTTCGATAACGATAGGTTGTAACCCAATCTCTTGTAATGAAATCGCTGCTGCTAAGCCACAAGGGCCGCCTCCTACGATAATTGCATCAGTTTGACGCATGAACCTTCACTCCTTATAAATAAACATCTCCTATAGACAAGGAGATGTGACACTTTATACTCTTTAACATCTTTATTATACGCTCATCCATTAAATATTTCTTGGTTATTACACCTTTTTCGACAAGGCTTTGTTAAATTTCAGCATTATTTTTGGCAAAAAAATAGAGCTGCTCTACAAATACGTAGAATCAGCTCAGTTTTAATTTTGGTATTTCGAGAGCGAAGATTTAACAATAACCACTTTTACTTGAAGTAAGAACATACGGATCCATTTGTATATAGAAAAGCAAACAGTTAATGAAACCATCCAAATACTAGTGCAATTAAATAAAGTGGTATTCCGATAATCAACATACCCGTAACAGCGTAGCAAATGCTTGTGAAAATAAACTTAAAGAAATCATAGACAGCCCCAGCTAAATCATCAATAAACCTTAACATCTCTAATCTCCTTATTTAATACCTGTCTAATTGTAAATTAAATATTAAATACATACAGATCCTTCTTAACTATAAATTTCTTTGTACATATTAATACCAGCGACTTCAAAACCTAATGTTTCATATAATTTGATTGCTTTATAGTTAGTACCAAAAACATGCAGCTTAAAATATAAAATCTCCTTCACCTTTAAATATCCCTCAATTTCCTTCATTACTTTTTTGCCAATTCCCTTTGATCTACATTCATCAAACAAATAAATTTCATACAAAAATGCACTCTTCTTAGTATCATCGACCTTCAGCCAAACATATCCACAAATATGCCCATCTTCGATAATATTATAAAACTCATGAAGTTCAGTTTGAAATCCTCGCGGTAAATAACCTTGTAATTGCTTTCTTGCTTGAACATCTGCTGGTTCTGTTACTTCAAAAGTATGTTGAGCTAGTGTTTCCGCATATCGCTTTTCTTTTTCTTCAATGTACTTGTAAAACTCTAATTCATTCATTTTAACTAAATAGTTCATTTTATTATCACCTAACCTGACAAATTAGTTATTTGAATAACCACACTTATATAAATTGATTCGACACGCTACCTAATATTCCTCTTTTAACAAACCTTGGAGTATGAGGCTTACACTAAAAACCACGAACTACAAGTTAGATATTATCAAAACAGAGTTCGAAAATACGTGCATACTTCTACAATACCCCTTACCCTATAAAGCATATATTACTGTACAAGTATAATGGAGCCTACTTTTATTGATTAAGTAATGAAGTCATAGACAGTCACCCAGAATTTAGAGCAAAAAAAAGAATCCGTTTAGGAATAAATATCATAAACAGATTCTTTGTGACTTATTTTCAATAATATGTGCACTTCAATTTATCTCTTCTTAGCTATTCCCCTGTAACAAGTAAATTTAATTACCCTTCTTTAATTAAATTTAGAGATGCATTATCTACGAACAACAGAGTAAGTGGAATTTTGGCAGTCCTTTGCGACAAAAACAAACTTGTTCGTGACTAATACCACGAAACTTTGAAGAACCACCTTGGTTTAAATAAATACCACCTAGTTACTTAACATAGCATTGGACAAAATAAAGAAGCAGACAATGACAATCATGTCAGTGTCTGCAAAAAATACATACTAAATGTTAGTGAATAATGAAACAACCTCAATGTTAGGAAATAAAGTACTAGATATTCCTTAAGGCATTCATATTACCAAGTAATTTCCAAAAATCCAACTAGAAGTTATTGGGGGATCGCTAAGCTCGTTCCAACAACTACATTTTCACTAGTCATGCCATTTGCTTGTTTAATCTTCGCTATACCATCTATACTGCCGTAATATTTCATGGCTATGTTATAAAGTGTATCCCCTGTTTGAACAGTATGTAAACGGCCACTTGCTTGAGCTTGTTGATAGGCTTCTGCAGGTGAAGTTGGATTGGTTTCAGTAGTCGCTCCGCTATTATCTGGATTGGTTACATTAGGATCCTTAGGAGGTTCAACCACTGGATTATCAACTTTTTTAGTGGATGTATTCTCTTTTTCTTTATTCACTTTCTTTTCTTCTTTAGCTTTCACTTTTTCCTTCTTGTCTTCCGTTTTTTCTTCAGCTTTTGCTTGTGTATTTGCTTTTGTATTGGTTTCAAATTTCACATGGTCTTTTTCTATTTCCGTTTCTTCATTACTACCCTTGTCATAGAAAAAACCTACATAAATAAGGATTGATATTGGAATCGATATAAAGATAACGGCTAAAATCGTTGGTAATGGATTAATACGTCGTTTCTTTTTACTATTACCATGAAGCTGACTACGGGTCATTCTTGAAGGGTTTTCGTTATTCTCAGAATCGAGCTTTAACTTAATGGTTTGACGATGCTCTTCTATTTTTTCGCGATAATCCTTTTGAGCCATCTTAACCCCTCCTTTTTCACTAGTACTATTCTATATTATGACGAAATACAACATAAAAGTAAATGTTCGTTATGTTAAAGATTCGGTAATAAAGCCGTCAATCTCCCCTCCCAAGAAGATATATTTCCCTTCATTTCTAATCGTTCTCTTTCCTTCAAAATTACACCAACATCTAAACCGCAAAAATGGCAGCAATGAGCAGGTTTTTCTTTTAATGATTGCCCAAAATAATGTAGTAGCTGCTCTCGAATACATTTCTTTGCTGTTATTAATTCCTTCATTTCATCTACTTGATGCACTTTACTAAAACGAATCGCAGTTAACTTTTGTTGCACTTCTTCTGGCGTTAAACTTTGCATCCAATAAGAGAGTACACGAAATCCAGTTTCACTTATTTGATTCATATCTAACATTACTGTGGGGTTTTCCCCCTGCTGCGTGAAGGTTACATATTGCTCAACATGGCGTTGCTGAGGCAAATCTTCTGTGACGATAAACTTCGTCATATCCTCATCATTTGGAGCATAGAGCAATATTGAGAGAGCTTCCTGTCCATCACGTCCCGCACGTCCAACCTCTTGCATATAGTTAGCTACAGTAGAAGGGATATGATCGTGAATGATCTGACGAACGTCATCTTTATGAATCCCCATACCAAAAGCATTTGTTGCACAAATCCACTCTAGGTGTCCTGCCAAAAATTGCTGTTGGATAAATTGTCGATCTTCTCCCTCCATCCCTGCATGATAAGCAGCTGCACGAACGCCATTAGCTAAAAGTTGCTCTGCATAGATAGCCGTTTTTTTACGTGATTGTGTATATATAATACCTGGGCCAGACGTTTTTAGAACATGCTCTAATATCCAGGGTGCTTTTTCAGACGGATTTTCAAGTTGTACTACATCATAATGTAAATTCAAACGGTCCACAGAATGAATATATTCAAATGGCTCCTTCATATGCAAATAATTCTTCATATCTTTTACAACTTGCTCTGTTGCAGTAGCACTTAGTGCTAAAATAGCCGGACGTTTAGTATCATCTAACCAGTCAGTAATTTTCAAATAATCAGGTCTAAAATCAAATCCCCATTGTGAAATACAATGCGCTTCATCCACTACAATTAGCCCAAACTGCATTTCACTAAACGCACCTTGCACATGTGGATTCATCAGCATTTCAGGAGAAGTAAAAATAAAACGATATTGCTGTAAATGTTGTAAAACATTTCGCTTCTCAGTCATTTGTAAAAATGAATTTAATGCGACAACACGCTTTTCACCAAATCGTTTTAATTGCTCTACTTGATCCTGCATCAATGACAACAAAGGGGAAATGATTAAAATCGGTTTATTTAATATATATCCAGGTAATTGATAACAAAGTGACTTCCCCATACCAGTAGGCAGTAGAGCAATTACATCTTGTTTGTTGATGACCGCTTCTATTACTTCTTTTTGACCAGGACGAAATGTTGAATAACCAAAATGTTGTTCTAACAGCCGTTCTATATTTGTCATTTCACATTACTCCTTTCGCCGCAAGAATGAGCCTGATTTGAAAATAAGAAAGTTCAGGAACGACATCACGCAATACTTTTAACTTTTTACTATTCGTTTGTTTTACAGCATGTACAATGGCCTCAACATCTTGGGATGCCACAAATTGTAAAAGTGGAAACTGCGACATAGTCATCGCCATCTCTACGAAATGATCTTCAATCGTGCTTTCTTTCAAACGGCGCATAGTAGCAATTTGTTCCAACTTAAAACCTTGTTGAAACAAATTCGCAGTTTTTTGAGATGACTCCGTTAAGAGTTGTTCAATACGAATTCCTTCAGCTAATTGAATCAAATAGTGCTTCGGCTCTTCATATAAAGTATCTAACCACATATGTAGAGCTTCTATATATGCTAGTTGAACATCTAGCAAAGAACGATTTTGTTCCCTAGCAAGCTGTTGCCAAGTCCATCCAGGTGTATTAAAGCCACTTAAACGATAGAGTAAAAGATTTAATGAAGAATCATCAACAGTCAGCTTGTTAAGAGAATCTGAGATTTCATCGCGAATAGCCTGAAAAAATACATTTGATTTATAATTATTTTTCACTAAAAATTGTTTCACCCACAATTGAATATCTTCATTTTTTTGAATAGGGGCAAACGATTTAATTTCCTGAACTGAATAAGACAATGATTGTACTACTAGAGATAATCTTTTGAAAAATATATGCTCATTTCCACGATAATACCATCCATTAAAATACATAGGTTTACTATTTTCAAGTACTTCTAAACCCTTATTAGTTAATATAAAATAGTGCTCATCTCTATATGTAGCATAGCCTAAGTCGATCAATTGCTCTGCATGCTCCAAATATATTTCCTTTGATAGCTTAGGTGTTAGGCCGAAAAAAGAATGGAGATTAAAATTTCCTACATCTTGAATTGTTTGTCCCGAGCGTTTTCCTTTTAGCAAATGAAATCCTGCTGAAACGGAGCGTTCGCCTCCAAATTTATGAAAAATCTGTAGCAATATTTGTTGTATGTACAATGCGATTTCCCCCATGAATAAGTAATTTTGGTTGAAATGTGTTGAAAAGCACTTTAGAATGAAAAGGAAGTTAAATAGGAGCGATTGTAAAAAGGAGAGAGAAACATGGCGAAATTTACCATTGTAGATAAAGATACATGTATTGCATGTGGTGCTTGCGGAGCTGCTGCACCAGATATTTATGATTACGACGACGAGGGTATTGCCTTCGTTATTTTAGATGATAACATGGGAACAGAAGAAGTTCCAGATGATCTAATGGAAGATATGCAAGATGCTTTTGAAGGCTGTCCTACTGATTCAATTAAAGTAGCTGATGAGTCGTTCGAAGGCGATGCATTGAAATACGAATAGTATTAACAGACGGAGGCTATTTTCACTTTTGTGGAAATAGCCTTTTTTGTCGTAGCCATATTCCGAATTACTTGTCCGTATAATTGAGTAAAAGCAGTCTCGTCGTTCTATGGATAAAAATAATAGCTTATTATCTTTATTTTTTTCAAAAATAGTAATTTATAATAAATCTATTTATGCTTAAGGGGCTGATACTTTGGAGAGGAGGCTCAAGGTTTGTCCCCAGGAAAGCATCCGCCGGAACGGAAATTAACGGCATCGAAGAAAAAGCCCTGGCTAAAATTCATTTTATGGACTTTTTCAGTGCCCTCGAATTGCTTCCGCAGTTTTTTAATAGCTTTTCGTCCGATCGCGTTTCATTAAATAACTAATAAGTAACAATGCTGAACCAGCACCAAACTGGGCGAACCATGTAATGTTGACAAGAGGACCTAGCTCATCTGTAAAGTAAAGAATAGCTATAAACAAACCGAACGTTACAACACCAAATATACCTGATTTTAATATAGTGCCTTTAGACATTGTTTCTTCAAATGCGCCTTGTTTTAATTGCTTTAATATGACATAAAGTAATCCCGAACCTATCACAACAACTGCAATGACATTTATAATAGTCGAATATAAATAAATCTGATCTGATTTTGTGAAATAGCGACCAATCGCTCCAATAATAATGAACCAACCGATTATGTCACATAAAATTTCGACACCAAAAGTTACAATGCTTCCCTTCTTTTCCTTCGGCAATGCCTGCACTATTTCTTCTGCGTACATTTTCGGATTAGGTCCAAACACATCCCTAGCTGTTTTACCTTCCTCTTGTGCTATTAATAGATGATCTAGTATCTCTGTTAATACTTCCTCTGATTGACGTTCAGAAAGTAGTATATGCGCTCTAACATAGACAAGTATCTTATCATAATAGACTTCATTTTCTTTAATTAATAACTTACGCTTCTCATTATTATCTGCTATTAACTTCTTCACTATAACCATCTCAACTAATCCCCTTTCAATAATCATTCAAAAAACGTAAAATTTTAATATAGGATAATTCATTTATATATTACACCTGTTCTTTCATTAGCTTGCCAACAGCATCAGAAATACCTAGCCATTCAGAACGAATATCATTTAAAGCATCTTTGCCCGCTTTTGTAAGTTTATAATATTTGCGATTTGGGCCGGAATCTGAAGGTTTCATTTCACCTTTAATTAAATCATTCTTTTGAAGTCGTAGAAGCACTGGATAAATCGTACCTTCACTAACATCAGATAGGCCTACTGTTTGTAGCTTTTTTGATAGCTCGTAGCCATACACAACTTCTTTTTCAATAACAGCTAATACACAGCCATCTAAAATTCCTTTTAGCAATTGACTTCTTATAGACACCGAATTCAACACCTCCTAGTACATTGCATGACAAGGTAGTTAAGTAAATAAAAAGCTACTTTGCATTACCAAGTAGCTACATTGACTATATGCTAATACATATTGGTTGTCAACTACATTGTTATACAAAGTAGCGAAATTGTTTGTTGCATTCATCTCTGATTTAGGTTAAAATTTTTAGTATCAGGTACTAATAGTAACTATATACTGGAGGCTATTATGGATAACTTACTACAATTAAAAAATAAAAATATCGTTGTAATGGGCGTGGCAAACGATCGTAGCATTGCATGGGGAATCGCAAAATCTCTTTTCGAAGTTGGCGCAAACGTCATTTTTACTTATCGAAAAGAACGCTCTTTAATGAAATTAGAAAAATTAATGGCAGCATATGAAGATAAAGAAGCTACTTTCATCCAATGTGATGTGAATAGCGATGAAAGTATTAAAGCGGCTTTTGATACGATTGGTGCTAAGGTTGGTACAATTCATGGTATCGTACACTCGGTAGCATTTGCAAACGCAGATGATTTAAAAAACCGCTTCCTTGAAACTTCACGTGATGGCTATGCATTCGCACAAGATACAAGTGCTTATTCACTAATTGCGGCAGCAAAAGCTGCACATCCTTATATGACTGAAGGTGGCTCAATTGTTACAATGAGTTATCTTGGTGCAGAACGTGTGTTAGAAGGCTACAATGTTATGGGTGTAGCCAAAGCCGCACTTGAAGCATCTGTTAGATATTTAGCAGCAGATATCGGTGCTGATAATATTCGTGTTAATGCCATTTCTGCTGGTGCGATTAAAACATTAGCAGCAAAAGGCGTTCCTTCATTCAACAAAATTTTAAATCGTATTGAAGAAAGCGCACCATTAAAACGTAATGTTACACAAGCGGAAGTAGCCGATATGACAATTGTTATGCTTAGTCATTTATCTCGTGGCGTCACTGGCGAAACGATTTATATTGATGGTGGCTATAACATTATGGGGATTTAATATTAAAACGCACTCTTTATTAGTGCGTTTCAGACCTGTAGACAAACTCGAAGAAATTGGGGTTTATCTACAGTCTTTTTCATTTTAACAAATATATAATTAGATAAGACCATTGATTTCCGCTACGGTGGACGCTTTCCGCGAGCGAGCGGGCGCTACCTTCACTCCAATCAACTACACATGTAAAGGCTAATACGAAAGATAAGGATGGGATGGATAACCTTAAAAGGTCTTAAAAAAGTGTCCATGCAGAAGAAGCTTACTTTTGCTGCTATGAATTTAAAGAAACTCGCAAAAAGCTTCCTAGAAGTAGCAATCTCTAGAGAAAAATAGATTTATAACACTATTTATACTTAAACCGCACTTGCCTTAAATTCATTTACAGCTCTCACCTAATCAAAAGTTCAAAGATGATCATTCTGAATATAATCAACTACTAAATCAATATAAGATTCTAAAGGCTGTGAAGTATCTATCTTTAAACAGTTAATCTTTTCAGGCTTCTTACTGTTGTGAATCGTATATAAAAAATCCTCTTTTGAATTAACTGATGAAATTTGGCTTAACATTTTGTTTCTTGAAGTTAAACGACAATTAATTTCTTCAAAGTCATTTAGAAAGCACTCCACATATTTATAAAACACATTATGTTTTTTCTGTAGTGAAAGCCCCCTTTCGATCATTACGTCATACAAGCATGGACTATCAAAAATTACACTATTGCCTAATCCAAGATAATAATCGATTAACTGCCAATCGATTTCATATGAAATCGAGCCTGATGTTTTTCTATCTAAAGTTTCTGTACTACTCGTTATTAGTGCAGATTTAACGATGTCATGATCAACTATAATTGCACCAGTACGCCTTGCAATAGCTTGAGCTAATGTGGATTTCCCTGAACCAGGGAATCCAGACATTTGAATGAAAAACACTTTTCCACAATCCCTTCTACCAAACTAGATGAAGTTTATCTTTATAAAAATGAATAGCACGCTCATATTCTATAATACTTTCATCTTTAGCCGAAGAAATAATCACATTAAGTAATTGTCCAATGGAATCTTCATGCTTTTTTAAGTTGAACAATGTCATAGCGTAGAATACTTGAAGTGCCTTAAAATCCGGATGTTTAGCGATGCCTTCTTGAAACACTTTTTCTGACTTTTGATATTCTCCAATCGTTCGATAGGTACTGCCTAATCCTATATATGCTTTAGGTTCATCTTGATTATCTAATCCTAATGTAATAGCTTTTTCATAATAAGGAATGGCCTCATTTTCTAGACCTAGAACATCAAAACTCCACGCAGTTTGATAATTAACAAATGCATCTTCTGGATAATCCTGCTGTATATCCAGCATTAATTGATTGGATGCTTCTAACAATTTACCCGCTCGCAGTTTTAAAACTTTTTCTATTCTCTTCATAGATAAGATCACTTCCTTATATACAATAGGTTATATTCCTATTTAATGTAACTCTACATACCTTTATAGATCAATACATCTTCCGTTTCGCCACTTGCTCCAATTTCTTTGTACAACTTACACAATGAAAGTTTTTCGCTTTTCTCTCTTTAAATAGCTTGTAATGCTTTGTACCTTCCATCAATTTATACTGTTCTTTACATAAACCACAAATTACTTCATAGTAAATCGCCATAGTTTATATTTTCTCCTCTCATCATTATATCCTTATGATTAAATTGCCAAAAATATAATATCAATCATGACTAGATTTTAAAAATGCGCGCATATTATTGTCCAGATTTTATCCATTCTATAGGTTCCGAAAATAGTAAACGCCAAAACTATTATGAATCCAAATATTTTAAAGCTATTTTTTACCACCTATATACATAAAATGATTCCAGTTAAATAAAACATACCTTAGAAATAACCCAAAGAATTCTTTTTAATTTTTTATCCATCTAAAAACACCTTGTTTCTTCTAACCATTACTCACATCTCATTATCCTATAAATTCAAAATAATTACATTGAAATATAAAAAAGACTAACTGATTTCAGCTAGTCTTTAGCCCTTCTATTAAAATCATCTATCTACAAATACAAGACTGAACTTGTTCGACAACCTTTTAAAAATTAATAAAGTAATTGTATTCAAGGCGTATGACATTAACTATAGTTACTGTTATTTCGACGATTTAAAACGCTAATCCAGCATAATAACATCAACATTCCCTTTCATATTTTCATCATCTGTTGACAGTGAAAACGCCGAGCAGTTTTTCTTTGAAATAATACATTTTGATAATTCACCATTTTCAAAGTGGACAACAGCACCATCATCTACTGCTAATCCTGATAAAATTTGTCCTTTATTAATATAATTAAATAGAGCTTGCTTACTCGCTTCATTATTGTAGTACGGACATAATACTCCCTTTACTAATCCTAAACCCGAGGAAATTTTATACCCTCCAGACTCATCCTTTCCTACCCCTTCTTCAAAAAAGTATATTGCACTCGTACCTGCTCCAACTATGATTTGACCATTATAATAGGCTTCTTTAAGCCTCTCTTCCATATTAAATTCCCTCCACTTATTGATCATAAAATCCAGGTTACCATCACCAATATAAAGAATGTCTTGTTGCTCAATAATGGAATCTAAATATCCTTCTTTCATGTCTGAAATCGTAATATGTGTGGCGTTACAATTTTCAGGAGAGAAAACTTTATAAAAATCTTTAATATAGTTTTCGTTATCTTCACTTGCTGTTGCTATAAAACAAATTTTAGGATTTTTATTTAATGCTTGTTGTAATATATATTGTTCTTGTAGTGGTTCGTTTATATTCGTAGAAAAGTCACCACCTCCAAGTACAATAATTTGCATTGTCTTACAGTCACCTATACTAGTCATGGTTTATTACCTCTCCATTTAAAATGCATTGATTACTTGATAGCTTTTTAAATTCGAAATCGTTAACTCTATTTCACTCTAATTTGGATGGTATTTTTTTTTCTGGATCCAATAATATGTAACCATCACTGTTATCATCACTACAAGAATTGTTGCTAAAATATTTATAAACAAGTTCGCACCTATTGAGCCAGTTATAAGTATATTCATGGCATGTTGGCTCATACCAGCTGGGTTCACAGCATCTAACATTGGGTGAAGCCCAACTAACATCCTGCAAATTAGCAACGTAATAATACCTATTATTGCAATTAACGCTTGGCTATTTAATACTGCACTTAACATTGTAGTAAACGATACGCAAAAGAGAATCCACACTAAATAACACAATAGTGCTATTATCATTTGTGATAACTCTATATTGGTAAATAGAAAATGAATGTATAACACAGAAACAAAATAACCTAGTAAAATACTTACTGAAACTAGTAAAAAATTCGAGATTAGTTTCCCACTAATATAGGAACTAACAGAAACTGGTCTTGTTAAGATAAAAGCTAACATTCCGCTAGATTTATCAGACTGAATTAATCCCATCATTGCAATGACTATAATCATTATCCCAAGTTGGTCAAACTGAGAGCCTAATGTGGCTGCAAGTACTTGCCCTCCTGTCTGTTCAATCATTGATGAATCGATTGATATTCCTTGTGTCCCTCCAAGAACTTCTAAAATAACTGGTAAGTAATACGTCATGACTGGTTGCGTAGCTCCTAAAAAGATAAATACTAGTGGCAACCAAATTACTTTAAAATCACGCAAAACTAAACTATATTCTTTTTTCATTAGTACGCCTAATGAATTCATGCCCCCACCACCAATTTCAAAAATATTTCTTCAAGTGTTTCGTGATCATCAATTTCAAAACGAATGATATCAACCTTATTTTCTATGGCATTCTGGATAAGTCTATTTTTATTTTCAGCAACATCATCTAATGTAACTTTCACTTTATGACCGGCCATTTCTACACTTTTTACATAGGGAAGCATTTTCACAGTTTCTATCCAAAATTTATCTGTTGGTGAAATTTCTAAACATACAACAGGTTTACTATTACGACTTATCAAATCAATCATCGTTGTATCTTCAATCTTATTTCCATTTTTAATGATGACGAACCTTTCACATATTTCCTCAGCATCATTTAATATATGAGTGGATAATAATATAGTCGTTTCTTGCTTTATTTCCTGGATTAAATTTAGTACTTCTCTTCTGCCAACTGGATCTAAGGCTGAGACTGGTTCATCCATAACGATAAAAGCTGGTTTATGTAACAATGCCTGAGCAATACCAAGTCTTTGCTTCATACCCCCAGAAAAAGTGCGAACTTTAGTATTTTCTTCACCTGAAAGCCCTACTTTAGCTAACATTTTGGGAACCTCCTCTATCAATTCTTTTTTTGAAATCTCCGACAGCTGCCCCATAAAAAAGAGTGTTTCTTTCGCTGTCATCCATTCATAAAAATTTGGATATTGAGGTAAATACCCAATTTCACGCTTCATTTTCGAGATGTTTTTACCATCTAACAGTACTTCACCTTCATCTGCATGAAGTATATCAGCAATTATTTTAATTAGAGTCGATTTCCCCGCTCCATTAGGTCCTATTAATCCTACACACTGCCCCGTTTCTAATACCATTGAAAATTGATTAACAGCAATCTTTTCTTTGAATTTTTTTGTTACATTTTTAATTTCTAGTTTCAAGATGACTTACCGTCCCTTCTTCCTATTACAAAATACAAAATCGGTCCAATTGTATTGCAAAATAAAATAACGATTGTCCATATAAATACGTTATCCCGCGTCTTACGATTTCGATATAAATCCATTAAAGCAATCAAAATAAGAATAAATCCTACTCCCATGAAAGGTAATATGATTGGTAAAACTGACATCCAATCGATATCCTTTAATTCATCCAAGCCATAATGTAATTGCATTTAAGTATCCCCTATCTAATATTTTATTTTTATTATCATTATCGATAATGATAATATAATTACGCTGTACTTGTATAGACTTATTTTCAAATTATTTTAATTGAGCAAATCATTTTGACTTAAAATAATTTTACTCTTGTATTTGCAATTTATTAATTCATATCGATAATGTTATCATTATGGATAATGAAAATATTTTTTTAAGGAGAAATAATGATAAATAAAGCTGAAGTTTTAATTCACCCTGTCCGTATGAAAATATCTCAAGCACTTATGAGAAATAAAGAAACTGGCCTTACTCCCCTTGAAATGGTGAAAATTATAGAAGATGTGCCACAAGCCACTCTATATAGACATATTCAAGTGCTTTTGGATGCTGGTATTATCCAAATTATTCGGGAAAAGAAAGTTAGATCTGTATTTGAGAAATACTATACACTAAACGAAGAAGCCGCTCGACTTGACTCAGAAGAATGGCAAAAACTATCCAAAGATGAAAAGGTTAGTTATTTATCTTATTATCAATTATCTTTAATGACTCAATATGAGAGTTACCTTTCTGGATTAGAGCAAGATGGATCTAAAGAAGATAAGGCGACCTTTTCACTGTTAGAATTAAAAATTGATGATGAACATTTTAATAATTTCCAGCAAGAATTAAATAGTTTAATGCTCAAGTATTACAATGAAAAAACTGACAACCAGAATACCCATACACGTACAATAGCAGTGACAATTATTCCTAAATCTTAGCTATAAATTAAGATAAAACTCCACATTAATAAACAGAAGCAAAATTTACAATAAGTTCTTCTTTAGATTAAAAATGAGGACTAAAAAAGGGGCTGTCTAATAAGTCCCTAAAATAAAAGTTCCAAAGAAAAACGTACTGTTTTTCTTTGGAACTTTTTTCGTTTTTCTCTGTTTTGGTGAAAATAGCTGGAGGATTCCAGCTATTTTCAGTAAATTGTGGGCCATTGCCACAATGCCGTACTCCGTTATCACTTTTTCTAAACCTCGAAGTGAGAATCGACGAAACGACCGATTGCCCTTGATATGACCAAATACACTCTCTACCTCGATTTTCCGTCGAGCGTAAATTTGTGCGTTTGGTTCAGACCAAAGGCTAGTTTGTGCTTTTGCTTTGAGTTCTTCATAAACGGTATTGTAGTGAATCTGTCGATTCCCTTTAGATTTTGAACATTGTGCTTTCAATGGGCAATCTGTACAATCTTCACATTCATATATTTTGAAGTCTCGTGAAAAACCATATTTATCTGTACGTGTAGAATAACGTTTAAAAGGTACTTTTCGATTGTTAGGGCATATGTATGTATCATCTTGTTCGTTGTAAACCCAGTTACTTGCATGACGAATGTCTTTTTTATAACTTCGTTTTTGTTCACTTAAAAATGTGCCATAAGGAATCAATGCCTGAAATTCTTGGTCCATTGAATAGAGATAATTGCTTTCACTTCCATAACCGGCATCTGCTATGACGTTTTTTGGGAACGGAACGGATGATTTTTTCAATTCTTCCAAATGTGGAATAAAGCATCGTGTATCAGTTGGACGTTGATGCAGAGTATAAAAAAGAATGAATTGATTTTCTGTTGCCATTTGTATATTGTAACCCGGTTTTAATTGTCCATTTTGCATGTGATCTTCTTTCATCCGCATGAATGTGGCGTCGGTATCCGTTTTAGAATAGCTATTGCGCTCACCGAATAACTGTTGTTGGTATTCATACTTTTCAAGGCGTGGACGAAAATCTTCACGAATTTGCTTTTTGAGTTTCTTGGATTCGCTTAACTTTCTACGTTTTTCCTTTCGGGCTTCTGGTTCTGTTTCATCTTGGAATTCTTTGGTTTGCTTGCTGATTTGGCGTGTAAGAATCTCTTCTGCTTGTTCTAGCTTCTCTTTTGGCGTAATAGAGGACTGGTTGTCCTCACTCACGATAGAGCATTCATCCCCTTTTACGACAGATTGAATAAATTGATAAGTCTCATCAATTTTCTCTTTCAGTTTTTCTTCAAAACGAGTTGTTGCTTTTTTCCATACAAAAGAATACTTATTAGCGTTAGCTTCAATCTTTGTGCCATCTAAAAAGTAGTTTTCCATTGTTATATACTTTTGTTCGATAAGTTGATGAATCATTTTTTCAAATAATAGTTGAATTCGTTCAACCATAAACGATGTTCTGAAACGGTTAATTGTACGATAATCTGGTTTTTGCATCGCAGCTAGCCACATTGCTGGGAGATTTTCATTCAGTAATTTGGCGATTTCTCGGCAAGAATATACTTTTTGCGAATACGCATAGAGAAGGACTTTTACCATCATTTTAGGATGATATGCACTGCGACCACCACCTTTGTATGGTTCGAAGAAGTATTCATCGTCTATTCCTTCGATCATTTCATCCACTACTCGCGCAATATGATTAATTGGAATAAGGTCTTGAAGATCGAAGAGGCATATACTTTGTTGGTTATTATATGGAATGAATGTAGGGTTTTCATTTTGATTTCTAGAAACGAGAGTTTCTTCTCCAATTTCTAGTGGAAGCGTTGTTTGAGTCATGTTATAATTTTCGTTAGTAGTCTTTGGATTGCTCATAAAAAATCGCCCTTTCCGTAATTGTTTGTTTTGTCACTTACATTTTACAAGAAAAGGCGATTTTTTTGTATTTAAATTTAAAGAAATAGGGCTGCACTCAAAAGTCGGTTTTCACCGACTTTTGGGACAGCCCCTTACATTTAAAAGTTAACTTATGTCGCATACCCAATAACGGTTGTTTCCAATCTTCAATCATTATAAATTGACGCTTTGTATTATTCCTAAAATGCTCCATAGATAAAATCTTTATTTCTTTAGATGAATTTTCTACTAAGAGCGGTTCCCTTATTGGTACTTTACTATTTTAATCAACGGTTAAAATTCTTAATGAGCTTAAGCAAAACAAAAATCTTATTTTAATGTCAGTAAATGAGATGGTCTTAATTCTTCACTTTCTACGACCATTACCTGCATACCCTGTTCACTAGAAGTTTCATGCCATTCACCCTTGTCCCAAAACACGACATCACCAGGACCTACATTTTTTTTGCCTTCTTCACCAACAACATTACCTGACCCAGATAAAACTATAAGCAATTGATTTGTAACTGTTTGATGACTACCAATTACACCATTTTCACCTAAAGTCATTAAACTAATATTTGCCGCTGTAGAAGTTTGGCAAATATGCGATAGTTGAAAATCTGAATCAAACACATTCATCTGCCTTTTAGTCGTTTTAAATAGTTGCATTTACTCACACCCCTAAATGTTGAAAGCTATCTATCGTATCCCATTGAATTTCATAATTCAAAATTCTTTTCATGCCTACCCAAAAAACCTCTTTGCAATTGTAATAATACTAGTGAAAGAACCGCTGCATTAAAAGCATAAAAAATAGCATATATTATAGCCACTTTTTTTTCAGAAGCTTCGAAAATCGGCAAAACATTAGGTATTACTAATAAAATAATTGTTACAATAGATGAAAATAAGATACTTTTATGCTTGAAAATACCAATAAAGCTTGAAATGAAAACAATCAAAAAAGCTAAATAATGATAATAAGGGATAACGGACACATATTCTCTCCTCTGTAAAGTTATTTACAATTGATAAAATAGAAACGTCACTTGTAAGATTCACTGACCTTTTTACATACATAGGTCATACCATAGCTATTATTTGTAATTAGGTTTTCTTGCCAGTCCTGATATATTTGAATTACTTCAAACCCATGATTAGCAAGCAATCGTTCCATCTCCTTTGGGTAAACATATCTTAATGTAATATTAGTACGCACTTCATTTACTATATGATTTGTTTCATCTTTATATTTTCGAATTGTTGTATAATATTGCAATTGATTGAGAGCATCATATTTTGCAATTGTCGACACATCTACTTTATATTGTGTTTCACTATCAATGTATGTATGCCAGAATTCTTCTGTTTCAGGCTGCAATAATTCCTCAACACTCGGAAATCTCGTATCAAAAATGAAAATACCATTTTGAAGTAAATGTCTATTAACTGAGGATAATAACCCATCTTGATCTTCATTTTTTAGAAAATGTTGAAAAGAATTCCCTACAGAGAATGCAAAATCGGTTTTAAAATTTAAATCTAACTTCGTACAGTCTTGCTGAATCCAATCGATTGGTAAATCTAGTTTACTGGCTTTCTTTGTTGCTTAATTAGCATACCTTTATGTGAGTCTACCCCCACTATCTTATGACCACTTTTTGCTAGCGGAATCGTTGCTCTACCAGTTCCACATGCGATATCAAGAATTGTCCCTTTTGCTTTTGACGCATATTTTTGTAAGAAAGGAATATCTTCCGTATAAAGATTGTTTTCTTTATCATATAAGGTTGGATTATCATATTCCTCAGTATTATGTTGTTGTATTGTCATTATTTATGTTCTCCCTTTTACTAAAATTTCTTTTCATCTATTTGCTTGATCAATCATTCTATCCTATACCAATTTTTTTCTATTGAGATCCCACTGTTCCTATTGTCCCATATTTTCAAAATCATTACATCTCAATTAATAGAATTCAGTCGATAATTTTCTATTCCTAGAGCTTTTGCAGCCCTAGAGGTATTTCACAATACTTGATTGACGTTACTAATAATCTCAACAAAAAACTGCGAGAATATTTCCCGCAGTTTCCCTTTATACAATTTCCTCAAAATATTGTACTGTTTTCATTAAATCTCCTATTTCTCTTAAAGCCCACACTTCATCTAAATATACTTCAGCAAGTTTCTTGTATCGTCCACCATGTTTTGCAGCCCATTCAACTGCTACGACGCTTTCATATAAGTGTGCCATTTTCTTAGCTATTTTTTTCGCCTCAAAACTTTGTAAATCAGTTTCTAAATTCGCGAATTTGGCAAGTTCTTTTGTTAATATTTTTAGCTGAATAACGACAATTTGTTTTAGCTCATTATCTGCAATTTGCTGTAAGCGCATTTGCATAACATCAGTGAATACGATATGTGCAGAATATTTATTAACTAGACGAATTATCTCCAACCCTAGAATGTTTGAAGTACCTTCCCAAACCGTAAGAACTTGTGCATCACGTAATAACCTTGGTGCGACAAAATCCTCAATATAACCATTTCCACCGTGCATTTCAATCGCTTCATGTGCGAAATGAATAGCTTGCTCAGCTGTTTCCTTTTTCATAATAGCGATATACAAGCGGTTCATTATCATTTCTTGTTCCGTTGCTTCACCTGCTGTTACTTTTTCATACAACCCAATCAAATCAAAAACTGTTGCTACTTCTACATGAAGCGTTGCTGCAAGCTTTCCTAAAGTATCACGTACCATTGGAAAATCCGATAACCGCTTGCCAAATGCATTTCTACGAGTTGCGTAGTCCTTTGCCTCAAGTAGCGCTCTACGCATAATACCTATAGAAGCGACCGCGTTACAAATCCTTGATAGATTTAAAGCTTCCATCATATAATAGAATCCTCTAGTAGGATCTCCAACAACAAAAGCTTCAGCCCCGTCAAATTCAACTTCTCCTGATGGTACTGCCCTAACACCTAGTTTATCTTTCAAACGGCGCACACGTAGATGATTGACTTCACCATTGTCCTTACGCCAAGGTACTGCAAATAATGTTAATCCTTTTGAACCCACCGGTGCCCCCTCTATACGTGCTAGCACCATAGCAACTCCGCACATACCAGCATTCGATGCGAAATATTTTTCACCATAGAGTCGGTAGTTGTTACCTTCTTTTACTGCTTTTACAACATTGGCACCAACGTCAGAACCACCTTGTCTTTCCGTTAAAAACGTAGCACCTTCAAATAATGGACCCTCACCTGTAGAACAAACGGGTGTTAAAAATCGTTCTTTTAATGTCTCATCAGCATAATGGTCTAATAAATAGGCTGTAGCCATAGTTAATGTGACTGGACAATAAAATCCAGGCTCAGCATGGGATAATAAATAGCCTTGTGCGAAGCTATAAGTGTAATTCCCTTTGAATCCAAGCGTTGGAATCTCCTTATGAACATAGCTGACAATCCCAGTATCATACGTTTCTTGTACCGTTTTTTTATAGCCATCATTAACCCATACTTCCGAAACTTCTTCACCATATTTGTCATACCTTTTCAATTTCGGTTCGCCTTCACGATCAGTATGTTTTGCACGTAAGTCGATGTCATTGGCACATAATTCGCCAAATACAGTTAATTCTCGAGTAGCATAATCTAAAAAGTCCGTGTCTAATGTATCTTCTAATATTAGCTGCAAAGTTTTATTATCCTGAAAGAAATTTCGCGTTGTTTTCTCTGTCACATCTTGTAATACTTTCATTGAACTACACCAACATTTCTTAAAGACTGTTTTAATATTTTTCCTGATGCATTTCTTGGTAGTGCATCGACTTGTTCAAATAGTCTTGGCACTTTAAATTTAGATAAATGCTCCGTTAAATAGTGCTTCAGCTTTTCTACATCAACTTGTCCAAATGAGGCGAATACAGCTTTGACCGTTTCTCCCCATTCAGGGTGAGGAACTCCAACTACAGCAACTTCCTGAATACCACCATATTGCAATATCTGTTCTTCAATCTCTTTCGGATATATATTAACTCCACCAGAAATAATTAAATCTTTCTTTCTATCAACAATCCAAATGTACCCATCCTCATCAAATTTAGCCAAGTCACCAGTTTTCAACCAGTCACCTATGAAGGCAGCTCTCGTTTCCTCTTCATTTTTATAGTAACCTAGCATATTGCCTTCACCTAAAAGAACAATTTCACCTACTTCTCCTACAGCTACATCCTCACCTGAATCTTTAACAATTCTCAATTCTGTATGGAGTGGTGCTCGGTGTCCGATGCTTCCTGCCTTGTATTCATGTTCAGGTGCCATTAAAATGGAACCACTTGGCCCTGCTTCCGTTAAACCATAGACACATACCAAATGATCTGTTTGAAAAGCTTGTTGTATGAACTCTACTTCTTTTTTAGATACTGGCGCACCGCCATATACCCACCATTTCATCGAAGTAAGGTCTGCGTCTTTTAATTTGGAATTTTGTGCTGTTAATAGATAAGCAACTGGTGCTCCGAAGAAATGCGTCGTTTTCTCTTCGATAACAGTATCGATGAAAAGATCTGGTGTGAAAGTTGGCGTTAATACTGCCGTTGCTCCAACTATCATTCCGGCCATCAAAAATAAATGTAGTGGCGCAGAGTGACTTAATGGCATCATAAGTAATAAACGACTCTCTGGCTTCATTTCCATTTCAACACAAATCATTTGGGCAACTGTTAAGATATTTCGATAACTAAATAGAACACCTTTTGGGCTACCTGTTGTACCAGAAGTATAGAGAATAGTGGATTCATGATCTTCTTTTAAAGGACAAATTATTTCGTTATCTTTACTAGTTGCTACTAATTTCTCGTAGCTTAACCAATCATCTACTTCATCTCCTGTTTTAATAAGTAAACCCGGATTTTGTAGCTTTTCGACTACTGGAAACAGAAGTTCATGAGCGATGAAAGCGGTTTCATCTGAGTGATCAAGAATATATTCCACTTCTTTTGTAGAGAACTTTGCATTGATTGGTACAATTACGGCTCCAAGACGTTGTACTGCAAAATAGCTAATCACAAATTCCACAACATTCGGCATAAATAAGACAACTTTATCACCTTGTTTAATTTGCTTCTCGTGTAAAGCATTAGCGAATAGATTGACTAATTGATTTAACTCTTTGAAATTGACACGCTTGCCTTGGCTCACAACAGCTTCCCCATGTGGATACTTCCTTGCATTTTGCTCTAATAATTGTGAACTATTCAATACGTCTGCCCCCTTTTGAATTAATTAATTTTTCAGTAAAATTAAGATACAAAGTTTCCAATTCATCTCGAATTTCCTGCAACTCCCGCATTTTCTCATCAATTTCAGATATCTTTTGCTTTCCATATGCAACTGTTCTTTCAAGTTGTTTAATACCTGTTCGATCTTTGTCAAATAGTAATACCATTTCTTTGATTTCTTCGAGTGAAAACCCATACTTCTTACCTCTGAAAATTAGTTTTAACTTTGCATAATCCGAGTTTGTATACATTCGCTTATTGCTATCTGTCCTTTGTGGAGATAACAGTCCAAGTTCCTCATAATAGCGAATGGTCCTTGTCGTAACATCGAATTCTTTTGCAATTTCTGTAATCGTTCTCAAGTTGTCACCATCCCTACAAGAACTTAGAAGCAGTATATCATTGACGTTAACGTAAAGTTCAATCAATAACTGCTCTAGTTTTCTATGAAAAATATTTTTTTATTTCACTGAAGTTATTTACTATTTAGCTGTTTGTAGAAACTAACCATGTTGATATTAAACAATTGATTTTTGTGCACAGCACATATATTCCTGCACTCAAAAAAATCATTAAACGACAGGCGTACTACAAACATGTAGTACGCCCAATAAATTATCTAAATTAGCAGTCCTCACTTAGAAAACGCTCTACAACTTCCTCTACTGTACCTTCCTTTACTAAAAATACATTTTCCCCAGCCCACATTGATAGATATTCTGCCTTTCCTTGTTGACCTGCTGCTTTACGTATTTCCTTTGTTAAATCATTTTGTACTGGATATGGTGCAATCGGTTGATCTTTCATATAAGTCATAAAATCATTTAAGATCCCTCTTGCTGCTTTTCCTGAAAAAGCAGTTGTCAGAGCTGTAACGTCTTTTTCTGATTGTAAAATGGCTTCTTTATGTAGAGAATGAGCCCCGCTTTCCTCTGTTGCTAGTAAGGCTGTACCTATCTGAACAGCATCTGCTCCTATATCAAGCATTTCATGCATTTGCTGTTTTGTCATAATACCCCCAGCAGTAATAATGGGCAATTTTATTTTTCCGATAGTTGTTTTTAATAACTCAATTGTAGGGATTAAAACGAATGGCTCTAAAAACGTTCCACGGTGCCCTCCTGCCTCTCCTCCTTGTAAAACAACCGCATCTAATCCTGCTTGTTCAACCGCAATTGCTTCGGCAACGGTCGTTGCAGTACCAATGCAATAAACCTTATGTTTATGTAAATAGGAAATTGTTTCTTGATCTGGTATTCCAAAAGTAAATGAACAAATTTTCACACCTTCATCAACGACAACTTTTACTTGCTCTGCAAACTCACTGGAAGATAACTTTACTGGCTCTTCTGATAAGTCAAGCTCTTGTAGAATTGGCTTTAATGCCTCGTGCGCTTGTGCAATTTGTTCATCTGATGCATCTACTTTTTCTGGAACAAATAAATTGACAGAAAATGATTTGTCCGTCAACGATTTTACTTCCCGAATACAATTTCTAGTTGCTTCTACAGTTAAATATCCAGCCCCTATAGAACCTAAAATACCTGCATTGGCACTTGCTGCTACAAATTCAGGCGTCGTTACTCCAGCCATTGGTGCTTGTACGATTGGCTTAGCTACCCCTAACGTATTTCGAACAAATAAAGCTCCCATTACTAACACCCCTTTACGTTTTCTTCTCACTTAATAATAACGCGCCTAATATAGTCAGCGCTAGTCCACCCCAAGATAACACTTCATGATACTCAAAATTACGGAAGAAAAATTTACCAGATATAATTAGTATACCTATAATTAAAATAATGGCCCCGACTGTTTTGCGATTCATACTATCACATTCCTTCTGTACGGCTATTTATCACATTTATTATAGCTATATGCCAATATTTTATCATTTATAAATCCTTTACAATTCTCTGTTTAATTTGCATTTTATTATTCATTTTTTCTACAATTTGAGTTGGAAATGCAATATGATATTTATTTAATTTTCTAAAATAAACTTGTAATCATCATGTGAAAAAATTAAGTAGTTATACAAACTGGAAAAATAATGATAACATTGATAAATATAGTTATTCACAACATTTTGAGAGAAAGTAGGAATTGAATGATTTATGAAGCAGACATCAATGTAAGAAAAAAGTTAGTACCACTTTTTGAAAATATGGATAGCACTATCATTCTTTCATGTTTACAAGGACATATGGGAACTGCTTGGGTAGATGATCTTGAAAATCCTAAAGTGGCACAAATAACGGTCGGGATTTTTGTATTTTATGCTGGAAACCCTAATACAAAGGAAGCTGAAGAACTACTATATAATCTACCCGATTATACACTTGCAATTGTTAATACGGATGATTGGAAAATACTAATTGAAAAAATACATAATGAATCTATAGAAAAATTTCAACGATATAGATTTGAAAAGGCACCTGAACATCTGGTCAAGAGCTATCTACAGAACTTATTATCTACACTACCAGAAGGATATGAATTAAAAAAAATAGATGAGGCTATAGCAATTGATCCATCTCTTCATGAACTTTCCGAAGACTTTATAAGTCAGTTTAATACTATAGATGACTTTATAGATAGAGGCGTAGGTTATGCAGTTTTAAATGATGGGAAAACTGTGTGTGGGGCCACATCATATAGTATTTATGATGACGGAATTGAGATTGAAGTTGCTACACACCCTAATCATACAAGAAAAGGCTTAGCAACAATAACCGCTTCTGCCTTGATATTAGATTGCCTTGACAGAGGAATATATCCTAGTTGGGATGGAGCTAATATAGAATCTGTTAAATTAGCCCAAAAGCTCGGATACATTTTCAAAGAGTCTTATGATACTTACTTTATTGATTATAAAAAATAAGTCAAAAGATTAATTTCGTTTAAGCGAAGAAGAATTTGGCGAGAGTATAAAGTACTCGTATTTGTTTTAACAAACCTGTTATTCCGGTATTTTGTTTTCACCCTATTTTAAAGGAGTGATTCTGCATGAGAAAAGGAATCATTGATCGGTTTGAAAGGGAAATTGCAGTTATTGAATTTGAAAATGGTATAGAAGATTTTCCTCTTACTCAATTACCTAAAGGTGTTCAAGCAGGAGATGTATTACTATTTGAAAGTGGAAAAATTACAATTGATCCAGAAGGCAAAAAACAATTAGAAAATGAAATAGCTGATTTAATGGATGAGTTATTTAAGGATTAATTTAAACTTTTATACTATCTAAACACACAACATTCATTGTTTTATAATTATAAATTCCCGATAATCAAGCGAGGAAAAAACGTCCATTCGTATAATGCGAGGGCACTGAAAAAGTCCATAAAACAATTTTATCCCTGGTGGAAACGATTAATCGTTTCCACCAGGGCTTTTTCTTCGATGCCGTTAATTTAAGTTCCGGCGGACGCTTTCCTTGGGACAAACCTTGAGCCACGCCAACCTACGTTTATTGCTATTAAAATCTATTCCTCTGAGTAAAATAAAATTGGAACAAGTACATAAAAAAATCTACGAGATTATATCTCTCGTAGATTTTTATATTAACTATTTAATTAGTTTTTCTTGTTTTCAACTAAATATTTTAATGTTGCCGTTCCTAAAGTATTTGCAGCAATTAACATTGAACGTTCATCAATATTAAATTTAGGATGATGATGAGGATAAACTTCTTCCGAATTTGGGTCTTTTGCACCTGTAAAGAAGAAAGTACCTGGGACATGATTTAGATAATAGGCAAAGTCTTCACCACCCATTATAGGCTCACAAACATGAAGTTCATCAACTCCTGGAACTTGAGGTGCTAAGTCCATAATAAATTCCGTTTCTCTCGTATGATTAACAACAGCAGGATACCCACGCACAAAATTATATTCATAATCCGCTTTTGTTAAATAACATGATGCTTTTAGAACGTCTTCAATTTCTTGTTCTAATAAATCGCGTGTTTCCTCATCGAATGTACGTACAGTTCCTTTCATGTATACAGAATCTGCTATTACATTAAAAGGATTTAATGCTTCAATATGTCCAATTGATACTACTGCAGGTTTAATCGGATTAATACGACGAGCTACTAATTGCTGTAGATTTGTGATAAATTGAGCAGCAATAACGATAGAATCTTTTGTATTACTTGGATCGGAGCCATGACCGCCCTTTCCTTTTACCGTAATATAGATACCATCAGCCGCTGCCATTAAAGGACCGTCTTTTATCAAAATATTACCTAATGGTTCAGTAGCCCACAAATGTGTACCAAATATTGCGTCTACTCCTTCTAAACAACCATCTTCTATCATTGCAATTGCCCCACCAGGAGCAAGTTCTTCAGCATGCTGATGGATGAATACGATTGTTCCTTCCAACTCATCTTGAAGCTTATTTAATACTTTTGCTAATACTAATAGGGTTGCAGTATGCCCATCATGCCCACACGCGTGCATGACGCCATCTACTTTAGATTTGTATGGTACATCATTTAATTCTTGAATTGCTAGAGCATCAAAATCAGCTCGAAGTGCAATTGTTTTACCTGGTTTTTCACTATGTAATTTTGCAACTACACCTCGGCCACCTACACCTTCAGTCACTTCATGCCCAAGCTTACGATGGTATTCAGCAATATATTTAGGTGTATTTACTTCTTCGAAAGATAATTCTGGATTTTCATGTAGGAATCGTCTTATTTCTATCATTTCACTATAATGTTCTTTCAGTAAATCATATAATTTTTCCATATAAATTCCCTCCCTTAAAGTAAATTGAATATCTTAATCTTCTCTTTTGGTTTTTCTTTCATCCTTTTCGTTATCGAACCACTTTTTTGGAATATTTAAATTATAATGAATAATCGGTAATATTGATATAGTGTAAACTATGATAAATAAAAACAGGCTACTAACTAGCGTAGTGCAACCACTGAAATATCAATGTAATAATTGTAAAAATAATCCTATTGTTAATTTAGGCCACGCTCTCTAAAACAGATTTATATATCTATTCTTAATGTTTTACACACCCTTAGTACCATCATATATATTTCCCTATTAAGCAATATGTAAGAGTTGCTATACCTGTTTAAATAGCTATTCGATATACCTTCTATTATTAATTGCACTTATATTTAATGCTTAATTAATGTATTTGTAACCATAATATCCCTATTTATTGATAAGCTAAATTAGTAAGAAACACATTAAAGGAGGATACCATATGGCGGACATTAATAATTATGAGGATATAAAAAATATGTTAGATAATTTACTACGGGAACCTGAACAATTTTGGGATGAGTTTTATTCAAATCTTGAAAAGAGGATCCCTTTCTTCGAAAATAAACCAGATGAGAACCTAGTAAATTATTTCGATCGGAAATTATTAACCTCTGGGAAAGCATTAGAGTTGGGATGTGGACCAGGTAGAAATGCAATTTACCTAACTGAAAAAGGTTATAGAGTAGATGCAGTAGACTTATCTATAGAATCATTAAAATGGGCTAAGGACAGAGCGATAGATAAAGATATTTCCATTAATTTCATTAAAAAAAATATTTTTGATTTGCATATAGAGAACTCTAATTACGATTTAGTTTATGATTCAGGTTGTTTTCATCATATTGCTCCACATAGAAGAATCGATTACATTAATTTAATAAAAAGAGCCCTTAAACCAAAAGGATACTTTGTTATTAACTGTTTTATTGAAGATGGACCTCTAGGGGGCTCTAGTATCTCGGATTGGGAAGTATATCGAATACAAAGTTTGCAGGGAGGATTAGGATTTACTGAAGAAAAATTAAGGCGTATCTTTCAAGACTTTGAATGTATTGAAGTACGTAATATGAGACCAGCCGAATCAAACGAACCCGTTTTTGGCGCAGACGGATTACTAACTGGTATCTTTCAGAAAAAGGGTTGAAACTAATTACTTAAAAAGCCTCTCCAACTGGAAAGGCTTTTTGAAAAAATTCTCTGTTAAACTTGAACTAATCTAATTTTATTTGCTACACGTTCAGTTAGCATAGTTGTTGCTTTTGGTAATACCGCTTTGAATACTGGATTTAAAACTGGCGCTACTAAACCTCCAGCATTTACTTCTAAGAAACCGACCATTTCTGTTTTTTCAGCCTCTAATGCTGTTGCTTCAAAATAGCCATTTCCAGTAAATTTATCTGTTAAACCAATAAGGTTAAATGTAATTTTAGATGGTTCTACCCAATCAATAATATCTATTTGTACTTTTACAGTTTTTTTCAAGACACCTACATTGCCAGCAAATGTCCAAGTAGATTGACGATCATTAATGATTTCATGTTCTCTATATCCAGGTACAAGTGTCGCCCATTTTTCCATCTTGCTAACAAAGTTCCAAACTTCAGTTGCTGGTAATGGAATTTCTACTGCATGTGATGCTGTTGCCATAATCGTTCACTACTTTCTCTATTGAATATTTACAATTACTAGTATAGCGAAATTTTATCAAATAATCGACAAATAAATACATATCCAAAGTACTTTTTATCCTTATTTTTGATTAATAAGTAAAACAATTTTATAGCTACAATAGCATATTTATAAGTTTATTAACTACTACATCTCTAATTAACATGTCTTAATACCCAAAATGCCTAATTGTTAGTCAATGTTTAATAACGACGAGTTCCATTGTAGTAGCTAATTATTGTCCAATACAATTTAACTTGAATCAAAAGATATTATTTACATATATATTATTTGGCTTTTATACTCAATAATCATTTCGCTAAATAGCACTCTATTTTTCACTAGACTTATACCCGTTTATTATATAAATAAACCAAAGATCCTGACAATTTTTACATCAAGGTCTTTTTTCAAGTGCTAAAGTTAAGCCAAAGCCAACAAGAACAAGCCCTGTTCCTTTATCCATTATATTTTGTACTCGCGGTGCCATAAGCCATTTGCGTACGTAATTGATGAAATAAACATAAAATAAAAACCATACAATTGAAAGAACGGTATAAGTTAAACCCATAACAATTAATTGCCACATAGCAGCATTATCATTTGTAACAAATTGAGGTAAAAACGTCAGAAAAAACACTGCTACCTTTGGATTTAATATATTCGATAAAAATCCTTGCTTAAATGCAGAAGAAACTTTTTTAAAATCTTCACCTGTATCTAATTCCTCAGGTCTTTGTTTTCTTCTTATAAACGTACTAAGTCCTAAATAGATTAAATATAAGGCCCCTATATATTTTACTACTTCAAACGCTAATGCTGATTTTAACAATATGGCAGATAAGCCAAATGCCACTGCTATAGTGTGTACCATCCCCCCACTAGCAAGCCCCATTGCCATTTGAAAACCATCTTTACGACCTTCTAGAAGTGTCCTTTTTGTAATTAACGCCGTATCAACACCCGGACTCATTATAACAAAAAGCGTTAGCAATACAAATGTCCAATCCCCCATCACTTTCAACTCCTTAGAAAATAAAGAATAATTTAATTAAATTTAATTATCTTTAACCCATTGAAATTAATTACAAATTGGAGCAAATAGATATTAAAAAAGTGGAACAGCTTCGAAAAGGAAAAGGTATTAACAAAGACATTAGGATGCCCACTTACTATTTTTTGCTGGAAGATATAAATAAGGTTGAATTAATCGTAAAATTTCTAAACTGCAAAAAATTAGTTATTGATGAATTAAGTTATGAACTACATTCTCCGGATATGCAAGGACCATCGAGCTCTATCTTACATATCTCATCACATGGAGGAACTTCTAGTCAAACACTCTCAAATAAAGGTGAAGAGCTAGCCATTATTTTAAAAGGTACAGTGCAGTATAAATTCAAATTAAAGACCAAATTAATCCCCTCCATGAAGATGACATTATGAAGATTCCATCTTTTTTCACCCTAAATGTTCGAACCCACTTGAAGATAGAGGGAGTAAAGTATTTTCTGTTACTCCTCCATCTTTTAACACATCAAAAAAGTCCTATACTCATTAATAGTATAGGACCTCTTTTATGCTTGTTGTGGTTTTTTCCAAAAGAATGCCATACCATAGCTAATAACTAGTACCACCATAGCAAAACCATAAGGGTATTGGATATTGATATCAAACAGAATACCCGCTATAGCTGGTCCGATAATGTTTCCGACACTTGTAAATGTAGAATTCAAGCCACTTACAAATCCTTGCTCATTGCCGGCTATTTTCGATAAGTATGTCGTCAGTGCAGGTCTTATTAAATCAAACGTTAAGAAGATGACTAAAGTAACTGATAATACTAATGCATAAGCTGAAACTTGTATCATGGCAATCATAAATACAGCTGCTACTGCTAGACATATTCTAATCAAACGGATTTCTCCAAGCCAACTCGTTAAACGATCGAATGCAAAAACTTGAGCAACTGTTCCTAACACACCACTAATTGTAATAAGTAGTGCAATATCTTTCGCTGTAAATCCAAATTGATGGTCTAAATACAGTCCATACACTGTTTCATATGTTGCTAGTCCAAATGAAGATACTAATATGATTAGCATTGGAATAAGATACATTGGTTCCAGAACTTTTCTAAATCCTGGCTTTGTTATTGCCTCTGGCGCTTTACTGTTCTCATCCAAATTAGATGCAGTTTCCTTTAAAAAGAATAAGGAGAAAATTGCTCCCGAAAATCCTAATCCAGCCGCAAAAAAGAACGGTAATCTTGTGTTAAGTTCGGCTAAAAAACCGCCTATTCCAGGACCAATTATGAAACCTGTATTAATGGCTGCTGCCACATACCCCATTGCTTTTGGACGTTGTTTTAATGTCGTAATATCCGCAACATATGCCGTAACAGCAGGCATAATAAATGCCGCGCTTATACCACCTAACATGCGTGAAGCATATAGAACTTTTACATCATGACCGAATCCAAACAATAATTCAGAACATCCAAATATAAACATTCCAATGACAATCATTTTTTTTCGACCAAATTGATCGACCCATCTACCAGCAATTGGTGATACTAATAATTGGACAAAAGAAAATGCAGCTATTAAGTAGCCCATTGTTGCTCCACTTAAATGCATTTCTCTCATTAAAGTCGGTAAAACAGGAATAACAAGACCTATTCCTAAAAACACAACTAATAAATTTGTCAACACTAAATATAGTGCTTTTTTCTTATCACTCTTCATATCTGTTCACCTATTCAGCATCATTTGCTCACTGTTTACCAAACATATAAAATGCTTCTCCTATAAACTTTTATTCTCTCCATCCTACTATACTTTTATGTAAACTTGGGCATTTATCACTTTTTTATTATTATTTCTCTCATAAAAAAAAGCTCTTTTTTAAACAAAGAGCTTTTAAGCTTGTTTAGTTTACACCTGATACACGACCAAATCCTACTAAATATTGGTTCCACCAATCTAATGATTCAACAACGACACCATTATTTTGTGCATCTAGCATTCTATTATTCCCCAAGTATATTCCAACGTGTGCTACGCCTGAGCCATAACTGAAGAATACTAAATCACCGGCTTTTGCACTGCTACGATCAATTTTTTGGGTTGCTAAATATTGTGATGCAGCTGTTCTTGGAAGTGAATACCCAGCTTGCTTGAATGCCCATTGTGTTAAACCAGAACAATCGAATCCGGAACCTGGATTACTACCACCCCATACATAAGATGTACCTAAATATTTACTAGCTTCTGCAATGGCTTCTGTAGCAGCTTGAGAACCTGAGACATTTGGTTTAGATTGATCGCCGTCATCTGGACTACCGCCATTATCTCCGTTTCCAGCATTATTTCCATCACCAATATTATTTTCATTGCTAACAAATCTTGTTTTTTGTAGATCCTTTAATTTTTTCGCTTCTTCTTCTTTTTCTTTCAACGCTTTTGCAATACGTTCTTCCTCTTTTTTAGAGGCAATTTGTTTTTTAAGTTCTAAAGATTTCACTTTATTTTCAGCTTTTTTTGTTTCCAGTGCACTTTCTTCCTCTTGCATTTGTTGGAATTGTTTTTGCAATTTTGCTTGTGTTTCTTCTAAATCATCTTTTTGATCAGCTAACTTTTGTTTATCTTCTTCTTGTTCTTCTAGCAAGCTTTGATCCGCATCAATAATTGTTTTAACACTCATTGCTCTACTGACTAAGTCTGTAATACTGTCAGAACCAAGCACTGCCTCTATATACGGGCTAACTGTGCTATCATTTTTTTGATAGGCTTTAAGTCGATCATCAATAATTTCAGAACGATTTTCGATTCGCTTTTCAGTTTCCACAATAGATGCATTAACTTTTTGTAAGTCTTTTTGTGTTACTTTGTAGTCTTTCATCTTTTTTTGTAGTTTCTTTTTTAAATCTTTAATCTCATTATCTAGTTTTTTGATTTTCTTATCTATTTTTACTTTTTTGTGTGTCATTTCTTGTGATGTTGCTGCATCTGCTTGTAGAGGTTGTGTGGTATACATAAAGCCACTTGTTAGCGCTAATGTCATAACCGCTGTGCGGCCCCATTTCGTATTCATCTTCAAACTTAGTCAACTCATTTCTTTATCATTATTTCTTAATCCGAATATCTACCTTGTCTATTCTACCATGGCTTGTAAAAAATGGGCATGCTATATTTCAAGCTTAATGAAAGCGTAATTCGTGTCATATTTCTGTAACAATTAGATAATTTTGTCACTTCACTAATATCTATGGATTACATATCTATTTAAAAAATACTTTTTAAAATGATTACATTTATCGACAATTAGCTATACTGTTTTTAATTAAAAGTTGTTATTTTACTGGGGATTTAATCTATGCTATTATTTCTACTATATTTTTGAGAGGATGGTTACCTAAATGAAGTATGCATTGATTGGAGATTTACACTCTTGTTTTGAAGATACGAATGCTGTTTTAAAGCATATAAATGAAACGGCTCAAGATGCCACAATCATTGGTTTAGGTGATTTATTTGAATGTAAAATCGGTAAAAAAAAGGCTAAGAACATTAGTGGTCTTGCATTTGAAGAGGCGGCGGAGCATTCAGAGCTCTTCAGCAATCTGTTACAGTTTCCTTCTGTTCGGGGGAATCAAGAAGAACGGATTATGCAAGTAACAGGTCTACATACATTTGAAAAATTACCTGAAACGCTACAAATTGAAGGTGCCAATATTATTCACGGACATCAATTTAATTGGCCTTCTGATTGGAAACCGTTACTAACTGAAATAGAACAATCAATCGTCTTTTTTGGACATAGCCATGATGCTGCATTGTATAAAAAAGGTCAAAAAAAATCCTTCACATATGGTAAACCTATTCAATTGAAGAAAAAGAAATATGGTGTCAATGTCGGTGCTGTTATAGGAACACGAGAATGGTGTTTATATGATTCAACGGAGCGAACGGTTACATTTATGAAGGCAACACAACGTAAAAAGCACTCGAGTTAGACTAATTAAATAGACTAAACTAATAAGAGGATTTTATGTTCAATATATGAGCATATACCCTCTATTTCTTTCATATTAAAATCATTATTTACTCAACTTTCGCAGTCTAATTCCCACCTAAAACCTTTAGTATAACTAGCTTTTTACGGTTTTAGAAATATATTTGTTTTTACTTTTAAAATTTGCTTGCACATAAAAAAAGACACCTCTTTTTTTGTTTACTTTACGCAATGTCCGAAAGAAATAAAACAGAGCTTTTCTGAATTAAATGTGGGTTACCATCTGCGAAAAGCAAATATCAATAAACTTTCAGGTTATTCATGTTTCAACGTGTTCAAGCTGATTTTCTTACTCGTCTTTCAATATAAAAATTTGTTTCGAGCTCACCAGAGTAAAAAAGCTGGGGATTTGCCAGGTAAGGATACGGTTTACCGCTTTTTAAACACACCCACCTTTAATTGGCGCCAGTTCCTATTATCACTTAGTAGTGAAATCATACGGCTGATCAAACCTTTAACATCCGACCAAAGAGTGACGGCTTTTGTCATTGATGATTCTGTTTATTCTCGCAATCGCAGTAAATCCGTGGAGTTACTTGCGAAGGTATTCGATCATTCCACCCACAAATATTTAAAAGGATTCCAAATGTTGACGCTCGGCTGGACAGATAGCGCAACCTTTATCCCTGTTGATTTTGCCTTGATGAGTTCCTCTAAAAAAGAGAATCGCGTCCAAGATATAAACGACGCGATTGATAAACGAACTTCCGGGTATAAACGTCGAGCAGAAGCCATCCAATCAAAACCCACAGTGGTCTCTGTGTATTAGATACAACCCCTTCACATATACAGGAATTTGTTTGATCAGATAAAAAGGCATTAAGTTTATTCTGTAAGTCTCTAATTGAATTAGTAATAATCGCTAATCGATGTGAGTGGTGATCCCTTCTACAGCCCAAAGTGTATCCTAAACTTTCCAATGATGTCTGATTGTTAGTAAGAGATGATTTTAATTGATTTGCAAAGTCATGTAATGCACTTTCGTTCTTTGCAGATAATGGTATTAATAAATCTTTCTCAAGTTGAGTATTTTCATAGTGATTATTTTGCTTAGGGATATACTCTTCAATTAATACATGTGCATTAGTTCCGCCAAAACCGAAGGAATTAATTGCAGCTCTTTTGGGACCATTTGTTTCTGGCCAAGGCGTGTTTTCTCGAGGGACTGTTAGGCCCAATTCCTCAAAATCAATATCCGGATTGACTTTATTTAGATGAAGATGTTTTGGAATCAAGTTATTTTTCATACTCATAACAGTCTTAATAACACCAGCAATCCCAGCCGCTGCTTCAGTATGACCAATATTTGTTTTGACAGAACCTATTAATGTTTTTTCACCATCTATACGCCCTTCTGAAAAGACCTTTCCAATTGCTTTAGCCTCAATTGGATCCCCAACTGGTGTTCCAGTTCCGTGGGCTTCAACATACTGAATGCTAGAAGGTGAAATTCCGTTTTGTTCATAAATATTTCTCATTAGATTTTCTTGGGCTTGACCATTTGGTACAGTAATACTGGATGTATGACCGTCTTGGTTACTTCCTGATGCACGAATGAGTGAATGAATATGATCTCCATCTGCAATTGCTTGAGAGAGGGGTTTCAATATAATTACTCCCGCACCTTCCCCACGAACATACCCATTTGCACGACTATCATAAGTTTTTGAACGACCATCTGGTGAAAGCATTCCTGCTTTTGATTCAGCGATAAAATATTCCGGCTTTAACATTACATTGACACCGCCGACTATTGCCATTGAAGATTCTTTTTGTAATATACTTTGACAAGCAAGATGTAATGCTACTAAAGATGCAGAACATGCTGTGTCCACAGAGAGTGATGGTCCTTTCAAATCAAATGCATAGGATAAGCGGTTCGATAATAAAGTCATCATTGAACCTGTAGCAGAATGCGAGTCAATGCCACCCCTATTTTTATCCGTAAATTGTAGCAATTTCCAATCAAGAGTAAATGCTCCTATGTAAACGCCTACGTTCTTCCCTGCTACACTTTCAGTTGGTAGTCCGGCATCTTCAAATGCTTCATGTGTCACTTCTAATAACAAACGTTGTTGCGGGTCTAATAAGCTGGCTTCTCTTGGCGATATTCCAAAAAATTCTGCATCAAACTCTGCAATTTTATCGAGAAACCCTCCCCATTTAGCTCTAGTTTTACCTCTTTTTTTACTATTAGGATCATAATAATGATTGATGTTCCACCTATCTTTTGGTATCTCCGTTATGGAATCCTTTCCATCTAAAATGTTTTGCCAAAATTGCTCCGGATCATTACCATTACCAGGGAATTTACAACCCATTCCAATAATAGCAATTGGTTCATTTTTTTCATTCATGCCTATCTCTCCTTTTACTGATTGTAGAAGATTGTCAATAAGATGCAACATAATTTTACACTATTCCCAAAATATGTTATAAAAAATTAAATTTTCCATTAATTTGTAATATTTAATTAAGATATTTATGTCTATAAGTGGAAATATATTGAAAAATAATGAGCTGTAATTTAAAATTTTATTAGCTAAAAATTTTCAACCAAATACCTGTTATTGAAATTATTTACATTTATATTTATTATCCATTTAAATTTTGAAATTGTAAAATCATTTTTGTCTGCATAATAAACAAAATTTGAAATTGCAAAGAATAGGAACTTGCAGTCAAAAATGTTAGTTTTGAAAATATTAAATGAAATTACCACAATGATTGGGGTATTTACAAAGAAATTCAGCAACTTC
The DNA here is from genome assembly GCF_055456015.2 of Viridibacillus sp. d25.2. Lineage (NCBI taxonomy): Bacteria > Bacillati > Bacillota > Bacilli > Caryophanales > Caryophanaceae > Viridibacillus > Viridibacillus sp. d25.2. The sequence goes on from NZ_CM196652.1 coordinate 3,364,790, forward strand.
TATTGGAGGGGGTATTTTTAACAACATATGATAACACCTTGTCTTTTAAAGAATGTCAGTCGATCAATTAGAGTTGGAACAAAAAGTTATTGAACTTTACAAACAAACATTCTCTTTCAGAGAAAAGATACATCGTTTTATTTTTGATTAAAAAGAATAAACAAACTATTTTTTTGGGGGTACTTCTAAATGGAAAATGAATATCATGCAATTTTTGGAACAGGTCCACTAGGACTAGCGATAATGGATCAGCTTATTCAAGACGGTAAAAATGTACTTTTAGTGAATACGAGTGGAAAAGCGGATGTTCCTCAGTCTGTAAAGGTCATAAAAGGAGATGCTACGAAACTAGAAAGTGTAATGGATATTTGTAATTCTCATGAAATTTCAGTCCTTTATCATTGCCTAGGACTTCCCTATTCATCTTGGGCAGAGTTATTTCCAATAATGATGGATAATATTATCGAAGCAGCGGCAATTCATCAGATTAAAATAGTTTACGCAGATAATCTCTATGCATACGGTCCTCATGACGAACCGCTTCATGAAAATGCTTCGTATAATACAGTTGGTATGAAAACAAAAGTACGGGCTGAAGTAGCAACAAAATTAATGAATGCTCATAAATCTGGTAAGGTTCAAGCAACGATTGGGCGAGGTACGGATTTTTATGGACCACGTGTCAAAACTTCAGCATTAGGGGAACAGGTAATTAAAAATTTAATGGAAGGAAAGCCAGCAGATGTTTTGGGAAATCCTGATACAAAACACTCCTATATTTTTATACGTGATTTTGCTAAAGGACTTATAATGCTTGGAGAACATCAAGATGCATTAGGTGAAATTTGGCATATACCTACTAACGAACCTAATACTACACGCACAATTGTACAAAAAGTTGCAGATGAGCTTGGTACAACAGCTAAGTATAGAGTTGCTGGGAAGTTTATTGTTAATATTGCAGGATTATTTAATTCCGACATGAGAGAGCTTAAAGAATTGATGTACCAGCATTTATACGATTTTATTGTAGACTCAAAAAAATTCCAGAAAAATTTTCCAATTTCAATTACCCCCCAAGATGAAGCGATTCGGCAAACGGTTGATTGGTATAAAACAGCATATAAATAATTTGATCACAACTGTCGATGAACAAAAAAATCATGTAGTAACTCCCCAGTCAAACCAATAAGACAACAACCGTTACCCGAAGTTTGACTTGTTGCGATGGTCCTAATTCTATTAAAAGTAGGTGATGAAAAACGAATTGTTTTTCATCACCTACTTTTTTATAGACCTATTAGACAACCATCTTAAATAAAAAATGTTTATATTGAACTCATACTCAAGCTTCTTTAACATATGTTGAATTGACAGAATATTCATAAAATTAAAAGGAGATGAATCCATCAATGGAAGCTCGAAATTTCAGACCTCGGAATGTGATTTTTATGACAATTGTTGTTTGTGTATCAGTGTTAATTGGTTACGCTATTTATATAAATTTTCATTAGCGTTGCATAAAAGATCAATGCGAAGTCAACTGACTATAAATATGTTATAATTTCATTTTATTGAATAGTTGCAATGTTCAGATATATATTATGTTCAATTACAAGAAAAAAAGACAACCCTCCTTTAAAGGTAGCCTTTCATCCATTTTTTGGTGCATTAAATATTTAACATATCGGATTGTAGGTTACATCATTTAAATGTTCGAACGTTCCGGATTCATACTGTGCTAAGGTTTCTTCGAAAATTTGTTGATGCCGTATTTTTCGGCGACCGCAAGAGGTTCGTTCTGGTTCTTTGAACAGTTCTTTTACAGCTGATAATGCCCCCTCGAATCGCTTCATTCCGTATTAAAGTCTGAAACGCTCTACTTAGACAGCTTAAGAAGTACTACGACTGCAATCGTAGAACAAACCGTCAAAGACTATATAACTTATTATAACCATATCCGAATTCATACAAAACTAAACAACCAGTCGCCGATACTATACCGACAACTGGCTGGATAAATGCTTTTATGATCCCTGTCTTATTTAGAGGGGTCAGTCCCCTTTAATTAAGACAGGGATGGGTACCCGATTTTGTCCGTTAATTAGACACCCATTTTTCTACGGGTATTGCTTGTTACCCCTATCCTCCATGTAGTTTCATAGCTTCGTTTGTTATGCGAGATCCGTGTCCCAACCAGCCTCAATCATGTTTTACAAGTAGGGGGCGAACTGTTTAGCTGACGGGATCAAGTCCCACGGGTGCTTACGTTCTACCCCGGCTACAGTTATCATATATCGATATAAAAAATGGTCAACCAGAAATATTTTCTGGCTGACCTTATAATACGAACGGGGACTTTAGTTTAATAAAAAGGAAAGGGCGTTACATATTGGTCATATAAAATATGTAATGCCCTTTTATTTATTTATCTTTTTTTATTTAGGTCTTGATAAGTTAACTAACACAAGTGCTTTCTTTATTAGAAATAATTAGTTTGCGATTGACCAGTCAATATGGTCAAGGAAATATCTTACATCTTCGCATACTTTGTCTCGTTCTTTACCAGTTGTAATAATGTGGCCTGACTCTTTGTACCAAATTATATTTTTGTCATCTACATCTATGCTATTATAGATAAAAGGTGCACTTTGTTGATAAATTGGCGCATCTAGTGAACCTTGCATTACTAATATTGGTGCTTTTATTTCGTGTAAATCCTCACAAGTTTCTTCTGTTATTCTCTGTATATCATTTAATGAGCCTTTCGGTGTTGCCTTCAGTGTTTCAAGCTCAGCAATAATTTCATCTCTTGTTTTTCCTTCAAAAGATTTGTAGATTTTAGCATAGTCATAAAGACGATCGAAAAGCCCATCAGTACTGTCACGTTTAATCGGTGCACACATTGATACGACTCCTTTTACTGGGAACTCTTCACCTACGCGTAATGAGAAAACAGCACCAAGTGAAATACCGACTACAGCAATGTCTTCGTAACCTGAGTCTTTTAAATAATTATATCCTGCAACAACATCATTCCACCAGTCTTCTGGACCTGTTTCAAGTAATTCTTCTGGTGTTCCACCATGTCCTTTATACATTGGTGCATGAACAGTATATCCTTGTTTTTGCAAATATGTTCCTAATCTCTTTACATCCTTTGTACTTCCTGTGAAGCCATGAAGTAATAATACTGCTTTATTTCCTCCTTCGAGAGTAAAAGATTTAGGGGCAACTAATTTCATATTGACTGTCTCCTTCTTAATAGACAAATAATTAATTTTGGTCTAAGCCATTCCGTTTATAGTAAAACATATCTTCTCCATGACTTTCTATAATGTGAGATATGTTTGCATTTAATATTTAATAAAAGTCGATTTTTTTTAAAAGCCATATTCTTTCAAAAAATTCTATCTTTATGTTGTGTCTATTTTATGTCTATTTCATATTAACATTGACGATTAATAATGTATAATTTATAATTCTCATCATTATCATGCATAAAAGGTATCAATCGTTTCACTATAAAAGAGGTGGTTTCTAAATGGAATGGCAACAGCTCGAATATTTCCAAAAGCTTGCTCATATTCAACATATGACTCGAGCAGCTGAGCTTTTATCTATCTCACAACCTGCACTTAGTCGTTCTATCGCACGACTTGAAGAAGAGTTAGGTGTGCCTTTATTTGAAAGACAGGGACGCTCTATTGTTTTAAATCGTTACGGAGCTATGTTTTTAAAACGAGTAAATAATATTATGCAGGAATATCATGATGGCTTACATGAAATTCAAGAACTTGTCGATCCAAATCAAGGTGAAGTTTCTCTCGGCTTCTTACATACTTTAGGCACAAATGTAGTACCAGATTTAATCCGACTATTCCGTAAAGAATTTCCTGATATCCATTTTCAATTAATTCAAAATCATACACATACACAATTGAAGCAATTAAAATCTGGTGAGCTTGATTTGTGTTTACTAGCAGAGATGGAAGTCGATAAACCTATTCAATGGACTGAGTTATGGCGAGATGAATTGTATCTAATCGTGCCGATTTATCATCCACTAGCGATGAAAAAGTGCATTACACTGAAAGAACTAGCTGATGAATCATTTATTTTACTAAAAAAAGGGTATGCCCTTCGTATTACGGTTGATGAAATTTTCGAGAAGGTCGGAATTACACCTAAAATCACATTCGTAGGTGATGAAGTAGGAACTGTGGCAGGATTTGTAGCCAATGGACTTGGTTTTTCCTTGTTACCCGATGGTGAGGAGATTAATCCGAGAAAAATAGCTAAAATTAGTATCAGTGATGTGAAATGCGAGCGAATTATCGGCATGGCTTGGGCTGAGGGTCGCTATTTATCCCCTGCCGCAAAACAATTCCAAAATTTTATACTGAATTTCTTTGAGGAACGTAAAAAAGCAGCAAAAGAGCGTAAATAAGCTCTCTTGCTGTTTTTCTTTGGTGTAAAAGTTATTAAATATAGATTTAACTGCTATATTCTATTTTATTATGTTAATTCAACGATTAATTCGACCACTTGATCCTCTTGTTCTTCCAGTATTTCTAAAACATCCTGATCTCCAATATAGAAATCATTAGCATATTTGTTTCCACCATAACCATCTTTTCCTTCAAAATAGAAGATTTCAGCTACTCCTCTATATTGTATTTTTTCTTGCTCTTGCATATGTATGGTCATTTGAACCTCTTCACCATCAAAATCAGCGAAGTGTTTTGCTAGTACATTGTTATCTATATAAAGAATATTGGGTCCTCTCATTTTTTGAATATTAATTGTTCCTTTTAATGTTGGCATAATAAATTCCTTTCTGTTATCTCAGCATTATCAACAGAGAAAAAGGCTGCAAGTGTAAGGGAGAACCCGACATTTGGCAGCCTTATATAGATACATATAGTTAAGCGAATACTTCGCCGATTTGTGCTAATCGTTCTTTAACTTCTACCTCTGTTAAACCATTACGAGCAATATAGCGGTTGCGAGGGTGTACACGACATTCATGAGTGCAGCCACCTAAATGCTTATCTTCATTTTCTTTTGAAGCGATAATTTGCTTATTACATTCAGGATTTGAACAATTAATATAGCGTTCACAAGGTTCGTCATCAAAATGATCACGACCTACGATAACATGCTCAACTTGGTTCACAGGAACAGTTAGTCGCTCATCGAAAACGTAACATTGACCATTCCATAGTTGACCTTTAGCAACAGGATCTTTACCGTAAGTAACGATCCCACCATGGAGTTGGCTAACGTCTTCATAACCTTCACGTTTTAACCAGCCAGAGAATTTTTCGCAGCGGATACCACCAGTACAATAAGTCAAAATTTGCTTACCTTCTAGTAACTCTTTGTTGTCGCGAATCCAGTCTGGTAAATCACGGAACGTTTCGATATCTGGGCGAATCGCACCTTTGAAGTGACCTACATCAAATTCATACGTGTTTCGTGCATCCACGATTACGGTATTATCTTCTTGCATCTTTTCTAAGAATTCAGCTGGCTCTAAGTAATTACCAGTAATTTCATGTGGGTTAACATCGTCTTCTAGGCTTAAGTTTACTAGCTCAGGTTTTGGACGTACATGCATTTTCTTAAAAGCATGTTGCTCTGATTCATCAATTTTGAAAACGATGCCGTCAAAGCGAGGATCTGCTTTCATATGAGCTATATAAGCATCTGTTTGTTCAACAGTTCCTGAGACAGTTCCATTTATTCCTTCTGAAGCGACTAAAATACGCCCTTTTAATTCAATTGATTTACAAAATGCTAAATGCTCTGCAGCAAATGCCTCTGGGTCTTCAATTGTTGTGTAAAAATAATAAAGTAAAACGCGGTAATTCAATGTTGTTTCCACCTATCGTGTATATTTGCAAGATATAGTTATAGGGTTTTAATGTATAGCATTATTCTTGCAGTCCTTAGTTTAAAGCACTTTTCACAAAAGTACCTACATCATTATACATCATTATTTACTTTTATGTTTGGGGAAAGATTGGAGAACTTTCTGGGAAACATGAAATAATTAAATACAAATTGCAGGCTACACCTTATTATCAAAATAATCCTATGAAATTTAGTAAACAATATGGCCCTTACACTAAAGAATAAGTACAAATCTTTTGAAGAATCGCGCCCGAATGTTGAATACGACTGATTAAATGATGCTAAGAACATAATTATGAAATGCATGTAGTAAGATGACAGTCCATAATGAACCCGTCTTTTTAAAAACAAATCCAAATAGTAAGCCAATAAGAAAAACGTAAATATGAGACCCAAATTGAAAAATGACATCATTGTATATCCAAATTGGATAATGTATGACTAAAAATAATAAAGCCGTTATTATATTCGCCTTCCAAAAAGCTAATTTTTTATTGAACTCTTGTAAAATTAATCCCCTAAATACAATCTCTTCAGCAAGCCCCGCCATTAGAACAGTATTTAGATAGTCATCAAAAGCCAATGAAAAATGAAAAGAAACACCATTAAAGAGGAATGCTTCTAAAATTAAACCGGCCCCTAACAGTAGCGAAAGAAGAATTCCCCAAAATACACCTTCCTTCACATTAACATTCATTTTTAGATAGCTGATTGGATCTGAATGTAAATGGATTTTTATATAAACCCATACTGGAACAATCCAAATGAGACTCTTAACCAATGCTTCTAATAGAGGGGATATTATTTCACCAAATGAATATATGTATTCGATTAACCATGATTCTTTAATGGTCCAAGCTAAGTAAAAAAAGACTAGAAAGCCTATAATTATATTGACATCATTATTTTTTTCTTTGAATGCGGCACTCAAGTTTGACCACCTCTTTCACGTTTTATCTTTAATACGATTGAAGTTAAAGTAGGTTTTGATGTTTTTCGTGTAAACTTATTATCATCATCAATATTCAGGTATGACTTTTCCATTAGAAAACAACAATTTGTATCGGAATTGATTTATGTGAATTTTTATACCAAGCATTATTGACATAATATTGCATGTGCATTCAAAGCCCTCTAGTTAATCCATAAAAAAGTCTTTCAGGAATCTTTACATAAAATAAATTACGTAATTATACTGAAGAATTTGCAACAAAATCTTCAGTATAATCGCACTTTATTAATAGAATCAGTCTATACCAAATTAACGAACATTACGATATAAAAACAACCGAGCAGAAATAGTAAATAATAATACTACCCAAGAAAATTGAACCGCAAGCCCCGACCATTTATCCAATAAGGTATTTACCGCAGGTATTGAAAAAAGATTCAATGTAGCAAGAGTAGGTAAAAATTTTGCCAACTGAGAAATTGTAAACAACATTTGGCTAAGTCCCAAAATAAGCGGGAACATGATAGCGATAGGTGCTATAAGCGATTTTGTCATAATAGATAAGGCAGAGGTAATCCAAGCTAATTGAATCCAACTAAGTATGCCAAGAGAAATACTTCCAAGTAACCGTATCATTAAAGTACCTGTCCATTCCATATCATGTTGAAAGAAAAGAACAAGTAAACTAAGAACACTTGAAACTATTCCTGTAAATACTACAACTATGGTAATATTCACAAATTTCGCACATAATAATTTTAATCTTGATGGTTGTGTGAGGAGTGTTGTTCTTAGAGTAGAGTGCGAATATTCTTGTCCAAAATAACCTGCACTGGCAACAATAATTCCTAGTTGACCTAAATAGAGGGCTTGCAAGCAAAGAGAAAGTATCTCCTTCTCTCTCCCTATCTTTGGTGTATCCGATGTTAATAAGAAGAGTAAGGGAACGATAATAGCTCCGATTACACCTAAAATACACCAACCAAAAGAAAAAAATTTAGTTTTCTCACTACGCAACGCAGCGTACATCAATATTCCCCCCCTACATCATTACGAATAAAAGCATAATAAGATATGATTAAAGTTAATATCACCCATATCAGCAGTATGCTACCGCCTTTTAATGGATCATGTTCAAAAGGGGCTGTTGGTATTGCAATGAGAAGATTACCTGCTGCCACAGGAAGATACTCCCCCCACTCCCATTTTTGCGCTAAATAATTCCCAAGATTGTAAACTTGAGGAACCAAAAACACTAAAGGTACTATAGCATTTCTAAAGAGCATTCCGATCCCAAAAGACAGCATTGTTAGTAAAATCCAATCCAGTACTGACAAGCCAATAAACCGCCAAGCTATTGTACTTAAATAAAATGGATGTAATCCTAGTTCCCCTAAACCAAAGTGAGTAATAGAAATCGTGGCGAAAATTGTCAAAGATGATATAACTGTACTACATATTAAAAGTGCAAGTACTTTCGCACAAAAAACCTGAATACGACTACTTTGACATAGTAAAGTTGTACGTAATACATGATGTTTATATTCACTTGCCCCTATAATACCTCCAAAGACAACCATCGGTAATAAACCAAATAACACGACATCAAATCCAAAATAATCCAAAGGGGGTAAAGCTTCTGCTAATTCCGGGTGAGTTTCTGGTGTCGCGTCTAAACCCATCAGAGCGAAGCTTTTTGCTGTGATAAGTGCAAGTAATGGTTGAATAACGACAACTAAAGCACAAATTACCCACCACACTCTACTTGAACAAATCTTTATCAGTTCAAATCGTATGGTTCTAGAAAAAGTCTTCATCTATTACCTCACCTTCTCCCGTAAGAGAAAAGAACACGTCTTCCAATGATTCCAGATTCTTCATAATATGATGAAGTTCACCTGTCTCTATTATTTTTCCATGATTAATAATAACTACATCGTCCGCCACAGCTTCCACTTCAGAAAGTAGATGTGATGACAACAAAATAGTCTTTCCCAAGTCTGATTGCTGACGAATAAATTTTCTAAACCAGCGAATTCCTGTTGGGTCAAGTCCATTTGTTGGTTCATCAAGGACAAGATATTGTGGGTCTCCCAAAAGAGCTGCCGCAAGTCCAAGCCGTTGACCTTCACCCAATGATAAAGTTCCCAGCCTCGCTTTGCCTTTTTCTGATAAACCGACTATTTTCAATACTTCAGACACACGCTGGAAAGAGATGTTGTTGCTTTGTGCTATGATTTTCAGATGGGTTTCTACCCTTCTAGAAGGAGTGCCTCCTATACCGTCAAATGCTGCTCCTACCACTTTCAATGGAGTATCAAATGTTACATAGTTACTTCCTCCAAAAGTTGCCGTTCCTGTTGAGCGATCAAGTCCTAACAAAATACGAAGTGTTGAGCTTTTTCCTGCACCATTTGGCCCAAGAAAAGCTGTGATTCTCCCTTGTTTTGCTTCAAATGACACATCTTTTAAAACATCTTTTTCTCCATGTCGCTTACATAATTGTGATATAACAATATTGTTTGTAGTATTCGTCAATATAAATATCTCCTTTGAAATAAATTAGTATTGATTAACAGAATTTCAGTTTCTACATACAAATAGGAACTTAACATCGTTAATGTTTCAGATACCTAAAAATATTTGTCTTAATAATAATCTATTTTTAAACTATTTTTCTTTTGTGTAACAAATTGCAAGTTATATGTAATTTTTGACATTATTTCTATTCTAGTCTAATGATTGGATATAGAGAATAAGATCTTTTCTAATAAGAATAATGTCTAATTAAACTGATTATGGAAGATGTTTGTAGAATGGTGGAGGTGGCTAGGTATTTAAACTAATTTACAACTTCTTCCTGAATGGTGGTAAACTATAAAAATAACAAGCATTTTCAGAATGTCTCAGGTTTCAATCTAGGACAAATATAGTAAGAATTTAGGAGTGAAATGATGGTAATAAAAGTTGCTATTTGTGATGATATTCCAGTTATTGCAAAAGCTATCGAAGATTTAATGTTAGAATATGACTCCTCGTTATTTGATATTGATATATTCTACAATCCATTTCGTTTAATTGAATTACTTAAAGAAAATACATATGATTTGTTTATTTTAGATCTTGAATTTCCAAATCTATCGGGAATAGTGATTGCCGAAACCATAAGAAAGAATAATTATAATTGTCCAATTATTTTTATTACAAATTTCAAAGAATATATGGATAAGGCTTTTAAGGTTAACACTTTTGATTACATTTTAAAACCAGTAACAAAAGACAAACTATATCCTACCTTGAATCGCACTATTAAATATTTAGATTTAGATGATTCAAAATTTATGTTTACATTTAACAAAGTTTTTTACAGCCTTTCTTTTAGTGAAATTATTTACTTTGAAAAAAATAAAAGGAAAGTACTTATTCACACACCCTCTGATATATATGAAACGATTCTTCAAACAAAAGCCCTTTTATCTAAAGTTAATGATAATTTTGTGCAGGTCCACAACTCGTTTATTGTTAATGTTAGATATGTAAAACAAATTAGCAATACTACAATTACCGTCAATTTAAATGATAAGCAAACTGTTGAAATACCAATAAGTCGTAAATTTATAGATATTGCTAGAAAACAAATTTTGATGAAGTTAAGAGACTTAATATAATGAATGATACTATCGTTACATTATTCAACTTTAACAATTTTCCTTATATACTTATCAATATCATCTTCACTGCTTTATTGTTTTTAGTTATCGCAAAGAGGACTCAGATAGATTTGAGAAAAGAGTTCTTTTGGGTAATTTATTTACTATTTATGTTTTTAATCTGTGATTCCGTTTCGTTCTTTATTACGAAAGTGGTAACACGATTAGAAAGTTATGATTCAAATTTCCTCTTTATGGCTGGAGGGGGAGCTATGGCTATAATTTTAAAACTAATGGCTGTAGCTGTTCTTAAAATTATCTTTCTTCAAAAGCGTAAATTAAAGAGACCTATAAATGTTTTTCTCCTAATGGCACTAATTTCTATACCAATGATATCGATATTTGTGTTAAGTACTGCTGTAGTATCTGAAATTCATATTATTAATCAACCTAATTTTATTTTTATATTGATTACTACTTGTATTATTTATATGAATTTATGCATACTTTATCTTTATATAACCCTCGGAAATTATTATGAAAAGCTTGAAAAAACTAAAACGGAAAAAAAAGTATTTGAATCCGAATTGAAATTTTTCAAACAACTAAAGGATTCACAATCTAAACTATATTCAATGAAGCATGACTTAAAAAATCAATACGTAGTTCTAATGGGGATGTTAAGTCAGGGAGATACTGCTGGAGCTGAAAAACATCTTCAAAATTCGATACAGAAAATCGAACACATTGATTATTATTTTACAAATAACTATGTGCTAAATTATCTTCTGAATGAAAAAGTGTCTATTGCTGAAAGTAATGGAATAACTTTGAAAGTTAAATCTTTTTTTCCTAAAAAGATTAAATTAGAAACTGATATTTTTGCAGTTGTGCTAGGAAATTTAATAGATAATTCTATAAACGCAGTCTTACGTTTATCTAATTCTAAAGAAAAAGAGATTTCACTTCTTATCAAACAATTTGATAATAACCTACTTATAGAAATTTTAAATATATTTGATACTGCGGAGCTTCAAACTCGAAAGAATAGACGATTCGAGGGAATAGGAATTAAAAATGTGAAAAGAATTGTAGAAGAGCATGGTGGAATTTATAATCAATGGATTCAAGATAATCAGTATATCGTAAGTATACTTTTACTCAATGTATATGAAAAAGAAGATGAATGTAACAGCTAAAATAGAATCAACAGAAACTGCGCTTGAATCGAATGAATACTTTTCGCCAAAATTCGCTATTTCTTATAAACTAGAAATATTTTGTTTAATAGAAGAAACCCACTCATTTTGAAAAAAAGAGAATGAGTGGGTTTAATATTGATAGTTTTTATAAAAATGTTTGATTATTTTCTACCTGTTCTATGATTTTATTTATGAGCAACAAAATATCATTATTCCTTATAAATAATTCGATTATCATATTACTCCACTTCTATTACAAAAGCATAGGATACATCTCCGTAAGCATGTGATGATGATTTTCCCCATTCTGCTTCGTAAGAGTAGTAGTAGATACCTTTTTCTTTTGGTGTGATTAAGCCTTCATCTTGCATTGTAACAGCTGTTTGTTGATCATGTTTAAGTTCATATAGATTTACTGTATTGGGTAAATTATCACTTTGAATACTGAACATAATTTGCGTATTTGCCGGTACTTTAATGGGTTTTTTATCCGCTAATGTTTCTAATGGTCCTGCATGATCTACGCATGTGTTTTTTTCCATTTTCGACCAGCAGTAAGCTCCCCGGAAAGTTGTATACCTTTTTCCAGCTACTTCAAGCAAAATAGCTGGAGGTTCTTCATCTGTTTGTTCAGTAACATTCCCCAAATAATAATCAAAAAACTCTCCTTCTTTTGAGCCCTCTTTTGAGCAATTGTTTAATTGATAAATATCTTTTGACACTTCTTCAAGCTTTTCACAATGATATGTGATTATCTCTTTACTACCGAAAGTATCCTTTGTACTATCTCTTTTCACAATCAGTTTTTCCCCATCAAAGTTGATTGTTTCAGTTACCGGGTCACCCTCGATCGTGAAGTTATTTATAGTTAATATAGCAGTCTCTTTCTCTTCTACTTTTTTTACAAATCTCTTCAAATTCTTATGCTGTTGCTTAATTAACTGTTCCTGTGATAACTTTGTTGGTAGCTTTTTAACATCTTTATCTGGTAGATTACATCCTGCTAGGAAAAATATACTTATCAAAAACAAGCCGAATCTCCTCATTCCATCAACCTCCAAACTTTCTCAAAAGTTTGCATATCTTGTACTTTAAAATCAACATTAATTGGACCATAATTGATATGTCCCTCTTTGTCTAACATTATTTTAACGACAGTGCCATCATTCAATGTAACATCTATAAAACGAGTAGTTTCTGTCACGCCTGAACTGTCTCGTACTAAAGGAATTGCAGTTTTAAAATTAGAAACTAGTTCTTCTACTATTTCGATGTCCTTTAAATCTTGTTTATTCCCAGTACTGTTATTCCAGTCATCATACGTTTGATACTGCACTTTCTTTATATTCCCCTCTATCTTTAATAAGTCGAATATATCCCTTCCTGAAGAAATCGTTCTATCATTCAAATTTTCATAAATCTCAGTATCTAAAGCACCACCACTCTTGTTGTATGTCATAATACGAAATGATTCATCATAGCCTTTCACAGTGTAGACGTCACATTTCCCTATAGACGAAGCAAATTCACTAGCATAGTCGTCTTGTTTGCTCCATTCATCGATTGACCCCTTAGTACTGCCTAGTTTCTCTCCTCGCAATGCATTCGGGCTGTCACCGCTGAATTTTGTCGATGTTTGTGTATAGATTTTTCCTTTATAAACGATTAAGCCAATCATATCTGCATTCTGACTATTATTAGGTAATTTAATTGCTGGAATGGTTATGCTACTTTGATCGGATGAGATTCTCTGTTCAATATGTGATGAATCTTCAATCGAATCCACTACTACCGCATTACTCTTCTCAGTTGTATTGTTATATATAGCATAGCTACAAACACTAACTGCAATCAAAGCTGGGATAGCTAGCCAACTTAATTGGCTTTTATTATTTTTTCTTTTTTCCCACTTAGCACGGTTTACACCGTTTACTGCACGTTCATGCAGTTCATTTGGAATCTCTATATTTTCTAGTTCTCTTTTTAACCGATTAGACATAAGAACCTCCTTCTTGTAGTTGTTGTCGCAGTTTTTGTAAACTGCGATAAAGAATCGTTTTTGCCGTCCCCAGTGGTATTTCTAGAAGATTCGCTACTTCCTTAATTGTAAGGTCTTCATAAAACCTTAGGAGAATGACACTTTTTTCATCAGGTGATAAATAATCTATACATTGCTGTAAGTCAAATACTTCCGGTAAATGCTCCGCAAAATTTTCGTGCATTATTTCATCTTCATGAAAGTCATTCCTCTTTTTTCTTTTCCGTAAAATATCGAGCGAGCAGTTAATCGCAATTTTCAATAACCATGTTTTAAAGTAAGTTGGGTTTTTCAATGTTTGAATTGCTTTAAATGATTTGTAGGCAGTTTCTTGCACAACCTCTAGTGCATCTTCCTTATTTCCTACATATGTATATCCCATACGGTAAATTTCAATTTCATATGTTTGAAATAGCTGCAAAAAGGCCATGTCATCGCCCTTTCGCGCCTTCTCTATTAAGCGATACATTTATACACCTCCTGTCTCTTTAGTTATTAGATGGACGGCAATCTATTTTAGCTTTCTTTTTTATACTTTATTTTTTTCAAAACGAAAAAGCAATGAGGTTCAGTACCTCATTGCTTTTTAATAGTAAATTTATACATTCTGTTCTTCATAAGAATATGGTGTCATTCGAGAAGCGATTTTACGTAACGTTAAATCCACGAAAAAGAATACACTTCCTAAAATGAATCCTGCTGTAGCGCATGTTATTGTTTGAAGTGACCAAACTCCACCTTGTGAGTAATAGGCAAAAGCGACTGGAATCACAATCCCTGTCCCGAACGCCATATGCAATAATAACGAGTAACCTCTGACATTCATTTTACGCTCGGCTATTCGATCCGCTATATATGAAACCAACAAACCGTATGTAAAAATCAAAGGAACAACATATACGGTCAATGAAAGAGCATTTTGAAGAAATTGTTCTTCTGCTTGCATGAATAACAAGGGTAATGTAAAGAAAGCAATAATCGATGTAAAAAATGCACTTAATAGTTTTCTTTCCGCCATTTACATACATCCTTTCTTATATCGAAGTTTGTAACGAAATATCGAATAAAATATATAACATTGTAAAACCCCAGATTATATATCCTTGTTTTTGTATCATTATCTTGCTTAATGTACTGAATTTTCTGCTTTATTAACAGTATTATACAATCAATTACCTTTTTATTCAATCATAAAAACCGATATCTTTTTACAGACATCGGTTGAAGGTTTAATTTAAATAATGCATTTGTTGTTTTTCAATCCATTTACTCAAGCTATTGAACAGTAGCATGAAGATGATCATGACGATGAATCCTTTTATAATATTAAAAGGTAATATTCCTAATACAATCATTTTCGTTAATGCGGCTCCAGTTGTAGGAGGCATATTTAAAAAGTAGGTATACATTGGTAGGAATAGCACATAGTTTAGTAAACTCATACCTACAGCCATTGATAATGTTCCAATTACAAACCCAGAAGTTAATCCTGCTGCACTTGAAAGTCGTTTATAGACAAAATACACAGGTAAGATAAATAGAACTCCTGTTGTAAAGTTTGCGATATGGCCAACTGGCATACCTGTTGGACTTCCTGAGAAAATCCAATCTAGTACGTTTTTAAATAATTCAACTAATATACCTGCTAAAGGTCCCATTGTAATAGCTGCCATTAGAGCAGGTACATCGCTAAAATCCACTTCCAAAAAGTTCGGAAACGGCGGTAGTGGGAAGTTAAAT
Source organism: Viridibacillus sp. d25.2 (assembly GCF_055456015.2). Classification (NCBI taxonomy): domain Bacteria; kingdom Bacillati; phylum Bacillota; class Bacilli; order Caryophanales; family Caryophanaceae; genus Viridibacillus; species Viridibacillus sp. d25.2. The sequence goes on from NZ_CM196652.1 coordinate 3,380,291, forward strand.
AGCATTAATACGAAAGAAATACTACTTAACATCCCAATTGCAATCATCTTTTGCAATTTCAAGTTCTTCATAATACTTTTCTCTCCTTTTGTAGATCCACTTCAAAAAGAGGAAAGGTATAGTCGTAGCTATGCAAAAAAATACCCTTAAGTACAAAGTGTACTTAAGGGAGAATTTAGGCATAGTCAAATAAGCGTCTAATTGATACTCAAATTGAAAAGACGACCGTACCTTCACCTTCTCCCATCCAGACTATACTGTCGGCTTTGGAATCTAACCAAATCCTGCCTTGCGGCTCGCGGGCTCAAGAGTATTGCTTAGTTCTCTAATACCGCCGATCGGGAATTTCACCCTGCCCCGAAGATGAACCATAATTTAATTGTAATACACTATAACTATATGCAAAAAAACACGAATTGTAAAGTCTTCTAACTTACAATTCGCGTTTTTAGATTTAATTTACATTTTTTCAATTGGTAAATAGAATGTAAAAGTCGTGCCTTTATCTACTTCACTTTCTACTGTGATTCTACCCTTATGAGCTTCAACAATATTTTTGGCAATAGCAAGTCCTAAACCGGTACCACCCTTGCCACGTGTTCTAGCTTTATCTGCTTTATAGAAACGTTCAAATACATACTGCAAATCATCGGCTGGAATCCCAGCACCGTTATCTTTTACTTGAATACGGGCAAAGGATAGCTGACGGTCAACAATAACTTCTACGTTTCCTCCCACTAGTGTATGACGAATGGCATTATCAATTAAGTTTGTTAATACTTGCTCTATACGATCTTCGTCCATTTCTAGATAAAGTGTATCTTCAATTGTTGAATTAAATGTCAGATTCACTTGCTTTTCTTTTGCTACTTGAACAAACTTTTGTGTAATTCTTTCAATAACAGGTGTTATAGGAACAGAATCTTTATATAATCGCATATGTCCTGATTCCATACGAGCTAAGTCTAGCAGATCAGTTACTAGACGTCCCATTCGCTGCGATTCATCGTAGATGATTTTAATCATCTCTTTCCGCTCTTCTTCACTTGATACGACATCATCCATAATTGCTTCACTATAGCCTTGTAGCATGGCTATTGGCGTCCGCAATTCATGCGAGACATTTGCTATAAAGTCTGAACGTAATTTATCTAAACGATGCTCTTCCGTTTTATCTCGTAACACAGCTACTGCACCACGTACAGAGTTGCCACTGTATAATGGACTAATTGAAATCGCATAGTATGATCGCTCAATTTCAAGTTCTACTTCTAGCTCTTCTTCCAAATCTAAAACATGATCAAGCATATGATAAATTTCAGGAGGAATCGGTTTCTCGCTATTGGCACTCTTATTAATAAACCATTTTTGTAATAACAGCTCTGCAGGTGGATTACTTACTAATATGGTACGATCTCGATTAAACGTAATTACAGCGTCTGTCATCGATGTCAAAATACTTGATAGCTGTTCTTTCTCTTGGTTAATCACTTCTAAGTGGTGTTTGAGTTGTTTACCCATTTGATTGAAAGCAGTCGCTAATTGGCCTATTTCATCATTTTGTAAAACAGGTACTTTTGTTTCGAAATTTCCTTTTGCTAATTCAAATGCTGCTTCTCTCATTTTACGAAGTGGTGATGTAATTCGGGTTGATAAGAAAAACGCAAAGAATGTTGTTAACATCAAGGCAATTGCAGCCGCTAAAAAGACAATTTTAGTCGTTTCCTTTGTCGTCCTATGTATAGCGTCTGGGCTCTGATAGATAAATATTGCCCCATGTATTTTGTTTTCAACATTTAGCGGGAAAGCCAAAACAATGTAAGACTCCATGTGCTCTTTTTGTGTTGTCGAAGGTAGCATCATCTCTTTTACAACAGGTGCATTCGATGTAAATACGTTATCAAATGCTTTTTCATTAAGAATTTGTTGTTTAATTCCCTCCTGATTAAGCCCCGCTTGTAATGCAAAGGAAACCTTACCTGGTTTCTCAGCAATCAATGCATTTGTTTCATCACTAAGAACATCTGAAATAATAGCCTTTGTAGAATCTGTTGTTTCACGGTCATTGATGATCCGAGCAATTGTAGATGCTTCTTGACGTAATGAAGATTCTGTTTGTTTAGTATGATAGTTTGATAAAAATTCGAGCATTAGCACTGTGAAAACAAACAATACAAATGAAACGAGAAGCAATATGGTTACCCATAGCTTCCCGACAACACTGTTCCACATTCTATTCATTGACTACCTCAAATTTATAGCCTACGCCCCATACTGTTACAATCATTTTCGCCGCATTTTCTGAAACGCGATTTAGTTTTTCACGTAATCGTTTGACATGTGTATCAACTGTACGTAAATCACCAAAGAAATCGTAATGCCATACTTCTTTTAGCAATTGCTCTCTATCGAATACTTTATCTGGTGATTTTGCTAAAAAGTATAATAATTCGTATTCCTTCGGTGTTAAATTAACTTCCACTCCATCTGCAGAGACACGGTGTGCGTCATGATCGATTGTTAAATGTGGAAATACAACTAAGTCTTTCGATGCAGAAGTTGTTGATATTGGTGAGAAAGCCGCTGAACGACGTAAAATAGCTTTTACGCGTAAAACCACTTCACGAGGGCTAAATGGTTTTACAATATAATCATCCGCCCCCAGTTCAAAGCCTGATACACGGTTTGCTTCTTCGCCTTTCGCCGTTAAAAGAATAATTGGCGTTGTTTTTTTATCACGGATTTCTTCGCATACTTGTAGTCCGTCTTTTTCAGGCATCATTATATCAAGAAGAATACAATGATAGTCATTTGCTAATGCTTTTTCAACTGCTTCTTCTCCATCTTCAGCTTCTTCTACTTCGTATCCTTCACGTTCTAAATACATTCTTAATAAACGTCGGATACGATCCTCATCATCTACTACTAATATTGAAATTTGCTCATTCACAACTATTCCTCCCAAAACCATCTATATGTCTATTGTACAATTAGGCTATCAAAATGAAAAGAAAAGCCTTTCCCTATAAAGGAAAAGGCTTTAGCTTTGCTACAATCCTAAGCCGATTACTAACCAGCGTATGAGTGAAGACCTGCAATGATTAAGTTAACAGCAACTAGGTTGAACATAATGATAACAAAACCAATTACCGCTAACCAAGCTGACTTCTCACCTTGCCATCCTTTTGAAAGGCGCAAGTGTAAGAATGCCGCATAGAATAACCATGTGATAAGTGCCCAAACCTCTTTAGGATCCCAGCCCCAGAAACGAGACCATGCCTCTTGTGCCCAAATCATCGCGAAGATTAGAGCGCCGAGTGTAAATACTGGGAAACCAATCAATACAGAACGATAACCAATTTCATCCATCAGTTGTGAATTTGCACGTTTTGCGAATGGCTGTATGATAACTGCAATTGGTTTACGAATGATTAAACGAATTAGACCGTATAAAAGTGAACCAATTAAGATTGACCAAACAACTGTAGTCAATTTTTTCGCATTGACGATCGCTGGTACGTTAGCAATTGGCTCCATTTTATCTGAAGTCAATAATTCTGATTGATGCATTCCGAACAATGCTGGTGTATTATACGTAATTTCCTTAGGTGCACCATTTTTATCTACGTAGCTAAATTTTGATTCATAGCCTGTTACATTAAATGTTGTTGTAACCGCTACGAATCCTAATACAAGCACTAAGGCATACATAACAACTTCTATCCAGAAACTCTGTTTAGACCTTTTTGTAAGGTCGATATTTTTTAGTAAGTAAATTAAACCTGCAACAGCACTAATTGCTAGAATAGATTCTCCAATAGCTGCTGTAATTACGTGAATGTATAACCAGTAACTTTTTAGCGCTGGGATCAATGGGTTTACTTCACGAGGGAACATACTAGCATAAGCAATGATAATAATTGCAATTGGTAAAGCAAAGAGTCCAAGTGCCGGCACTCTATAAATAAAGTAAATTAAGATAAATGCTCCTACAACGAACATTCCGAATGCTGTCGTAAATTCAAACATATTACTAACGGGAGCATGTCCAGCATACATCCATCTAGTAATGAAATAACCTAGGTTTGCAATAAATCCAACAAGCGTAATAATAATTGCTAATGTACCCCATTTTTTACCTGCATCAGCGGATTCATCTTTTGAACCACCTTTAACTGCACCACCAAAAAGTAATGTAGCTACTAAGTATGCGACGAATGCCACAAATAGTAAATTTCCGCTTAAATCAATTAAACTCATAAGGTGTTGTCACCTTCCTTTTCTCTGTCTTTCAATTTCTTTTCGGCATCCTCTGCTCTTTGATCCTCATCATGTTGATCTATATATGCCGGAAGATGCGCATATTCTGTAACTGCATCCAAGTCTTTTTTCATACTGAACCAGTTTTTGTTTGTATGTGATGCCATTAATAAACGACCATCTTTTGTTTTTAATAGCCATAAACGGCGGTGACTCCAATAAGAACCAATTGATACACCTAACATAAAGATTATGCCACCTAACATTAAAATCATAAGTGTCTTATCTTTACGAACTGTTAAACCTGATACATTACGTGTATCAACTGAACTAAATTTCATTGCATATTTAGTTTCACCCAATGGTTCATATGTTTGTTTAATAGCTACAAAGCTAGTTTCGCCTTTTGGTGTTTCAGGTGTGTACATATCAAAAATGAATGCTGGATTATTTGGTAAAGGTGAAGCCGTTTGTGGTTCACCGTCTTCAAAGCCTGAAAAGTCTGGGAAGTACCTTTTCAGAACAACTTTACTATCTTTTCCAACTTTATATTCTTTTTCAGGGTTAGTTAAATCAATTGCAATAGCACCAAGTGATTTCTCTGTCTTTTTATCCGTTAAATTGAAATGCATCGTTTTTAACTCATTCAGACGGAAATCCATTTGATAAAGTGCATAACCATCATATTTTAACGGCTTATTTACAATAATCGGCATTTCTTTTACTAGAGTTAAATTAGATGTGTCACCAGGAACTGCGTCGTCTGGTGCTTTAAATAGCTTAACATCTGTCTGATAGTTTTTCGCAACTGCGTTAACCGCTTTTTTAGATTCGTTAAATTCTTCTTTTTGTTCGTCTTTTGAATATGTTTCAAAAGTGAATTTTTTACTTTCTAAATAAAAGCCTTCCATTCCTGGAATAGCCATTGTTTCACCTTCGCGGATCCAAAGTGTTTTATCAATGTAAAAACCCGGCATTAGGCGGAGCATAACACCAAATAGGAAGATGATTAAACCGACATGGTTAATATATGGACCCCATCTAGCAAAACGCCCTTTTTCAGCTAATAATGCGCCATCTTCACGACGAACATTGTATTTCATTTCTTTCATTTTCTCTTCTGTAAGATCGAATGCTTTATCAACTTCTACCGTTGACATTTCTCCCGAAGCAAAAATACGTTGACGTTTCAAAAAGTTTTCATGACGTTTTACTCGTTGATTTTTTAGAGACTTGTATAATGGAATACCTCGGTCTAGACTGGCAACAATAATTGAAATACCTAGCATGCCAATTAATGTTTGGAACCACCATGAGCTATAAATATCAGCTAATCCCAATTTATAGTAAATTGATCCGAATGTACCGTAAGCGGCCTTATATGCTTCAGCAGCGTCCTCAAATTCTGTAAGCGATACATAAATAACTTGAGGTAAAAATGTACCAATACCTGCTGCAACTAACGTAATAATAATAATTGCAACTCCAACTTTTACACTTGAAAAGAAGTTCCAAATTTTATCAATAATCGTTTTGTTATACGTTTTCGATCGAATTGCGGTTCCTTCATAACGCATATCAGCTAAGTTTCTATTCTTTTCCTCTACAGTAAGGGGATTACCACATTTTTCGCATAGAGTTGTGCCTTCTGGGTTCTCGTGACCGCATTCACAAATAATTTTTTTCATCCTTGAACTCCTTACTATGGCTGGATATCTGAAAAGAATTCAGCTAACATTTTTCTCGTCATTTCACCTTCAAAAACTCGAACAACTTTTCCTTTCGGGTCAATAAAGACAGATGCAGGTAATCTATTCACATTGTAAGCTCTTGTCACACTTTTTGTTTTATCAATTACAACCGGAAACTCTAAATTGAAATCAGAAATGAAATTTTCCACTTCAAAAACTGTTTGAGCTTGGTTGATGGATATCACTTCAATCCCCTGTTCTTTAAACACCTTATATTGGTCATTGATTGCTGGCATTTCTTTTTTACAAGGTTCACACCAAGTACCCCAGAAATTCAACATGACGCCTTTACCTTTATAGTCAGATAAGCGATGAGTTTGGCCATCAAGATCGACTAGAGAAAAATCCGGTGCCTCTGCTCCAACTTTCAATAACGGAATCTCATCCTTTGTAATTGTTGTATATATCGTATATCCTATTGCTGCAACAAGTATTGCTAAAATTAGTGTTCGTACATAAAATCTTTTTTTCTTTTTATCCATACTCAAATCAGACCTCCTAAAAAACATCCAAAACAATCTACCTAATTATAGCAAAGTTTTGAATGACGGAATTTTATATATTTGAAGTGTTTGTGAACGTTTCCATTCCGTACATAGTGTTTTTTGTTTCACCTATAACAGGCTATCTTGTGTTGTTTTCTGCTATGTAAAATTGGTTAAGACGTTTAGAAAGTGCTTTCTAAACGTCTTGTACCTATTTTGGAATGTTAACGATTATTAATATACATATGCTTTAACCTATTTTACCTGTCTCAGCTAATACTCTTAATTGTTTTACTTCATGATGTGTCAATTCTCTTGACTCACCCGCATTTAATCCATGCAAAGTTAAAAAGGCAAATTGTTCACGTTTTAATTTTTGTACAGGGTAACCCACTGCTTCAAACATACGTCGAACTTGACGATTACGACCTTCATGAATTGTGATTGCCACAATTGCCTTGCCTGATTTGCTATCTGAAGACATTAATCTCACGCGCGCTGGAGCAGTCTTGCCATCTTCTAGCATAACGCCACGCTCTAATTGTCTCAATGCTTCTCTTGTAGGGATTCCTTTTACACGAGCTACATATGTTTTATCAATTTTAAATTTTGGATGTGTAAGTTGGTAAGAAAATTCACCGTCATTTGTTAATAACAGTAAGCCTGAAGTTTCATAATCCAAACGACCAACAGGGAAAATGCGTTGTTCAACTTCGGGGAATAAATCTGTTACTGTTTTACGACCTTTATCGTCAGTTACAGCTGAAATAATACCTCTTGGTTTATATAGAAGATGATATACTTTACGTTCCTTCTCTAATTTAACTCCTTCTACTTCTACTGAATCAGAAGGAGAAACTTTTGTACCAAGCTCTCTAACTACCTGTCCATTGACTTTTACTAAGCCTTGCTTAATCATTTCTTCTGCTTTTCTACGTGATGCAATCCCTGCATACGCTATTACTTTTTGTAGTCTTTCCATTCGTTCACCTCATAAGTTAAATACTATTAGCCTGTCCAAAATTATGGCACACTTTCTACTAGAAGAAAAGTATTAGTACCTTAAATAAGTCCTTAACTAATATGTTTTTATACAGTTCATCCGCTTTCTATATCACTTTTTTTTACTAATACCGAAAAAGGCTGCTAATATAAGCAGCCTTTTCTCTACTTAACTATTCATTTCCACTTTACATCAACGATTGCATCCTTTACTGGTTGTTCATCTATATAAAATGACCATCTACCTATCGAGTCTTTTATTTTGGACCTAGGCAACTGTAAGACATGTTTCACTTTTTTCACTTCTTTTTTCGTTAGAAGCAAGTGCTGTGACTCTGTTAATTTGATATCAACATCTGATTGTACCGAATACGTACCGGCTTTAGCGATTACTTCGTTAGTATAGTGTTTAAACACGTAATCAGCAAAATTACTATGCACAACCCAATCATTGCCTTCATTGATCGTTACTACAATTACCTTTTTGCCGTCTTTTTCAAAATAAGTTGCAAGCGTTCGACCAGCCACTTTCGTATAGCCCGTTTTACCAGCTAACGCAAATTTGTTATTACGAACGAGTTTATGTTTGTTTTCCCATAGTATGCCGTTCTCAGTAGTACCTTTAAAGTATTTTGTAGAGGCAATCTTCTTAAACTTCTCATTTTGCATAGCAATTCGTAACATTTGAGCAGTATCATACGCAGAAGCTAAATGTTTTTCATTATGCAGACCGGACGGATTTTCAAAATGCGTATTTTCCAAGCCATAAAAGAGTGCGGTATCATTCATCATTTTAGAAAAACCTTCTAGAGAACCACCTGCAGCTTCTGCAATTGCTGCGGCTGCATCATTACCTGAACGTAACAAGAGTCCATAGAGCAATGTTTCTAACGTCGTCTCTTCTCCTGCAGTTAAGTAAATAGAAGACCCTTCGCTAGTTGCAGCTCGTTGAGATACTGTAACAGGTGTTTTTAAATCCATATTCTCTATCGCGACAAGCGCAGTCCACATTTTCGTCAAACTAGCAATTGGCAATGGAACATTCTCATTAGATCCCGCTAGTAATCTCCCTGTCTCTGCATCGATGACAGCATAGGAACTTGATGAAGCGGAACTAGGCGTCGTAGTAATTAGTAGTAAAACTAACATTAATAATCCGATTATATATCGGCGAAGCAATCGCCCACACCTTTCTTCTATTTTGAATCTGAATCTTGGAAAGCTTCTTGGAACTTAGACATGAATAAATCTGGATTTTCATCGGTTGAATCAGTTTCACCCGAAGGTAAATCTGGTAATTCGTTTAAGTCTTTCAAGCCAAAGTAGTTTAAAAACTCTTTTGTAGTACCATATAAAATTGCTCGGCCAGTTCCTTCAGCTCGACCTACTTCCTGTACTAAACCTTTTGAACTTAAAGTATGTAGCGGTCGTTCACTTTTTACACCACGTAAATCTTCAATTTCTACTCTAGTAATGGGTTGTTTGTAAGCCACAATGGCCAGTACTTCTAGTGAGGCTTGTGATAGTGATTGACTTGGCGGGTTTTCAACAAGTCGCTGAATCGTATCTGCAAGGGCAGGTTTTGAAGTAAGCTGATAAGTACCAGCCAATTCCTTCAGTGTAATGCCACGCCCTTCCTCTGTGTTGTAATGATGAGCTAATTGTTCTAATGCTTTTGCAACTTCCTCTTCTTGCTCTTCTGTTAAGAAGCTTAGTTGTCTGACAGTTAAACCGTCTTCACCAATTACGAAAAGTAAGCTTTCAATTTTGCTCATCAATTGATTCAAGTTGTTCATCGTTCAAATCTTCCTTCCGTAAAATCACCATTAAATCTTCAAAGTTATTATTCTGCTCTACAGCAATTACTTGACGTTTCATCAACTCTAGTAATGATAAAAATGTAATGACCAAAGTCGATCTATCTTCATACGGAAATAGATTATAAAAGCTTGAGCGTCCTCCTGCCAATTTAAGCACCCCCATCACAGCTTTCATTTGATCTTTTATGGAAACATCGTGCCTAGTGATTTTAGTTGTTAAGGGCGCCTTTAGATGTTTTCGTCTAAGCATTTTCTGAAAAGCACCAACCATATCGAACACATTCACAGACGTTTCAAATAACGCTAATTGTTCTGCTGGTGCAAATGCTGAAAGATCCGCTGGTGGCCTTGTAAAATATTGCGCACGAGAAGATTCTAAATCTTTTAAATTCACTGCAGCATCTTTAAATTTTCTATATTCAATTAAGCGGGCAACGAGCTCGTCACGTGGATCGGGCTCATCCATGTCGAATTCCGTTTCATCTAACTCCCCTTCATGGATTGGTAATAGCATCTTACTCTTGATCGCAAGTAAAGATGCTGCCATAACTAAATATTCACTTGCTTCATTCAATTCAAGTACTTGCATTGCACGAATATGCTCCATATACTGAGCCGTAAGCTCGGCCATTGGAATATCATATATATCAATTTCCAAGCGATGAATTAAATGCAATAATAGATCTAGAGGTCCTTCAAAGGCCTCGAGTTTAACTTCATATGACATAGTCAACCACCTGACAGTTTATGTTCAAAATTCAGTATAGAGGAATGGTGTTCGAAATGCATCCGATGTACCACCCATTATTTGTCCAGTTTCTAACATATTTCAATGGTAATCAAGATTACTTTGAGTGTCATGAAGTGTTAGAGGAGTATTGGAAAGAAATAGCTCCTAGAGATAAAACACACCCCTTAACGGGCTGGATTCAACTAGCGACTGGCCTATACCATTGGCGCCGAGAAAATTTTAGTGGTGCCAAAACAATCTTAAAAAAAGCATATATTACTTTAGAGCAGTCCGTCAATTCTTCATTTATGGAAGAAATGGACGGTATAGCAATTTTACAACTTATACAACAAGCACGAGATGCAGTAGAAAAAAAAGAGCCTTTCCAAAAATTTATTCTACCTATTACCTCGGAGACTTTAGAGAAGCAAGTTCTCACATCAATTGCCCTATTGAAAAAAACAGATGCTCATTTCCTACAACATAAGCATATGCTTCGTGACCGCTCGGATATTCTCCTAGCGAGAGACGAAAAAAGAAGAAGCAGACATTAAATTTCTTTGTCCGCTTCTTCTAGCATCGCTTTACATTTCTGTATGAACGGTGCAGTTTGATCACAAGCCGCAATCACACAATCCATATCCATTTTAGAAAGCTGTTTAACCATCTCTTTACCGAGTCCCTCACCTCTATGTGAAGGGTCAACCGATATATGTCTAACAATCCATTCGCCATCAGCAATTTCTACGCCAACTAAACCAATAAAGTCGTCCTCTTGTTTCCATAAAAACAGTTGCCAGTTTGGATCTGTATCATATTGTCGAATCGTTTCTTGTAGTAATTTCAGATCTTTTTGATCTGGCATAAATGACAAGAGCCCCATCGCAATTTTTTCGCATGCTTTCTTATAACGATATAACATTTATATGATCCCTCTTTTTGCCTTTAAGTATCTTTCAACATCCTACACGAAAAGCAAAAATTACGCAAATAGATTCGTCATTATTTACCTAGACTAGGTGGAGCAAAATAAAGCCAATAAATAACGCCCCATGCAGTTGTTAATATTAGGAATAACAGAAGTAATAGTATATTACTTTTCTTCACTTAACGATTTACCTCCTTCCCAATCGTTAGAGGAAGGTCAAGCTTCACAAGATCTTCATAACTTTCGCGCTTCACAACTAATTGATACGCGCCTTTTTCCGCAAAGACGACAGCCGGTCTTGGTATACGATTATAGTTACTCGCCATTGAATAACCGTACGCTCCTGTACAGAACACAGCCAAAATGTCCCCTGATTCTGCTTTTGGCAACGCAATATCCTCAATTAGTTTATCACCAGACTCGCATAACTTACCAGCAATTGTATAAGTGTTAACTAATTTGTCATTCATTTTATTGGCAATGACTGCTTCGTATTTGGCGTCATAAAGAGCTGGGCGTATATTATCTGACATTCCACCATCAACCGCAAGATAATTTCTCGTATTAGGAACTTCCTTTTGAGAACCGACTGTATAAAGTGTAGTACCAGCGTCTCCAACTAAAGAACGACCTGGTTCAATCCAAATTTCAGGCATCGGCATTGAAAAAGCAGCCATCTCTTGTTGTACTGCTTGTATCATATCATCTATATAAACTGCAGGTTGCAATGGTGTGTCCTCTTCTGTATAACGAATTCCGAATCCTCCACCTAGATTTAATACTTGGCTTATGAAGCCGAATTCTTTATGCCATTCACCCATTTTATCGCTAATTTTTTTTGCTGCTAAGCTAAAAGCGGCTGTATCGAAGATTTGTGATCCAATATGACAATGCATCCCTTGTAATTCTAAATATGCGTGATTTTGCAATAGTGCAAATGCACGATCTGCTTGTCCATTATTCAAATCAAAACCAAATTTAGAGTCTGCTTGACCTGTTGTAATAAAGTCATGCGTATGTGCCTCTACTCCTGGGGTTACACGGATTAGAACATGCATTTTTTGTTGACGTGCTACAGATAATTGTTTTAGGGCATCAATTTCATCAAAATTATCAATTACAATGCAACCAATTTTCGAATCGAATGCAAGATTTAGTTCATCCAAGCTTTTATTATTACCATGGAAATGGATACGTTCACTTGGGAAACCTGCTTTTAAAGCAGTATAAAGCTCGCCACCTGAAACAACATCGACTGATAGTCCTTCTTCAGCCGCTAATTGATAAATCGCTACGCTTGAAAACGCCTTACTAGCATAAGCAACTTGAGCTTGAACATCTGCATTTTTAAAAGTATTAATAAAACCTTGCGCGCGCTCACGGAAAAGCGCTGTATCGTATACGAATAAAGGTGTACCGTATTTTTTTGTTAAGTCAATTGCGTCTACTTGTCCAATTGATAAATGACCATTTTCAGTTACGTTTTGCGTTCCATATAAATGCATTCAAATCTCTCCCTTTACCCGCATCACTTAAAAGAATTAACGGAATTTTCTATAACTAATTGAACTTTATCATAGAAAGAGAAAAGTATGCAATGGCATATCATGAACGTTTTCGCTGTTTTGCACCTACAATATACGGTCTTAAAGCATCGCTCGTCATAGGGAATCGTATGAATATACGTAAAAATGCTTGTGGGAAGAACGGAACAACTGGCCACATATAAGGTACTTTCATTGGTCTTAACGAGCAAACATATAAGAAAAGTCCTAATATACCTAGGAAGAATCCATTAACTCCGAGCCATGCGGTGATGAGTAGTAACACTATCCTAAATACTTTTATAGTGATACTCAATTCATACGAAGGAATTGCAAATGTGAAAATAGCGGTAATAGCAGAATATAGCACAACTTCCGGCGAAAATAGTCCAACATCAATTGCAATTTGCCCGATAACGACAGCTGCGATTAATCCCATCGCAGTTGATAGGGGGGTTGGGGTATGAATGGAGGCAAGCCGCAAATATTCTATCCCTGCATCTGCTAGTAATATTTGGAGTAGTATCGGTATGGCGGATTTCTTATCTATTCCAATGAAATCTAAAAATGTTGGAATTAATTCATGATGCTTAATTAACAGATACCAAAAAGGTAATAATAATAGGCTTAAAAAAGTACCAGAGAACCTTAAGAATCGAACAGCTGTCCCAATAAAAGGAGCTTGGCGATATTCCTCTGCATGTTGTAAATGATGAAAAAAGGTCACTGGTACTAAAATAACAGAAGGTGACGTATCAACTATAATTGCGATATGACCTTCCAATAAATGAGCGGCAGTGATATCAGGTCGCTCGGTATAACGTACAAATGGTAATGGATGGAAACCTTGTTTAAATAACCATTCCTCTAGGGATTTATCCGCCATAGTTAAACCATCGTGTTGAATTTTCTTTATACGCTGACGAATATAATCTAGATGTTTTTCATTCGCAATGCCTTTCATAAAAACGATTGCTGTATCGGTTTTCCCTTTATCAGAAATTTGATGCAGTTCAAAACGTAATGTTGCATCACGAATACGTCTTCTTATAAGGCCTGAGTTCTGCACAATATTTTCTGTAAAACCATCACGTGATCCCCTAATAACTTTTTCATTATCAGGTTCTTCAGGTTGTCTTCCAGGATAAGCCCTTAAATCTGCTATAAAAGCATAGCCAGATGGTGTGATAAACGCCACCTGGCCCCCTAATATCGCAGTTAATAGCTGTTGCTGATTCGCCATCGGTTCCCATGCAAAGTATGGAAAACAGAACTGAAAGAATTCTGGCTCTGTTTCAGGTGTATACCCTTCTATCTCTTGAGTCGGTTGGATATTCACAAGAATTTCTGTGAAGTTGGCACTATCGATGAGCCCATTAATATAAATAGAGAACACCGGCATTTTGTATAAATGCAGATGCTTCATCCCTATATCAAAGCTCTCACTTTCACCAAATTTTGAAATCATAAACTTTTCTGCTTCTTCTATACTTGCGAAAATAGGTTTCTGTTCTTCAGTCATTTTTTTGCCGCCTTTTCTAATCCTTTCAATTGGCCTGGTGCTAGCCAAACTTTCAATTGTGATAAAATACGTTTTTCTAGTCGCGATACTTGTACTTGTGAGATGCCAAGTCTCTCAGCAATTTCACTTTGAGTACAATCTAAGTAATAGCGTAAATAAATTACAGATTGTTCCCTTTTACCAAGTCGCGTTAAAATATCTCGAAGTGGTATATGCTCAAAAGGCCTTTCAGAGGTAGCATCTCTCATCTGGTCCATTAATGTAATTGGATCGCCATCACTTTCAAATAACTGTTCATGTAATGATGCTGGGTCCCTTAAAGCATCTGAAGCCATTGCTATTTCATCAGTTGTAACTTCCAACAAATCAGCCAATTCCTTCATGGTAGGGGGTCTTTCATTGATTTTAAGAAAATCATCTGAGGCATGGCGAATTTTATAGTTAAGCTCTCTAATAGAACGGCTTACTTTAACCATACCGTCATCCCGTAAAAACCGCTGGATTTCACCAATTATCATAGGTACTGCGTATGTTGAAAATTTCACTTGATATGACAGATCAAATTTATCGATTGACTTCATCAAGCCAATACAACCTATTTGAAAAAGATCCTCTAAATCTGCCCCGCGTGATGCAAAACGCTGTACGATTGACCAGACAAGGCGAGTATTACCCTCTACCATCTCTTTTCTAGCGCTAGCATCGCCAGCTTGAGACTGTAATATAAGCTCTCGCATTTTCTCCTGTGTTAGCAATGTGGAAGAGGCTTGTGGTTTAGATGTCATCTTCTCACCTAGTAGCAAACGGTGTACCTACTGGTTGAAATTGCTTCTTGAAGGTGACCGTTGTCCCTTTCCCGCGCTCGGATTTAACAGATAACTGATCCGTGAAGCTTTCCATAATTGTAAAGCCCATGCCAGAGCGATCCATTTGCTGCTTTGTCGTATATAAAGGTTCCATTGCTTGCTCTACGTCTTCAATTCCGCATCCTTTATCAGAAATCGTCACAGTCACTTCGCGGTCAACACGAGTCGCATATACAGTTACAACGCCTGTACGATTTTCCTCATAGCCATGAATAATTGCATTTGTAACTGCTTCTGAAATGACAGTTTTCACCTCAGACAATTCCTCAATCGTCGGATCTAGCACTGTCATGAAACTTGTCATCGCCATACGCGCTAGTGCTTCATTTTCACTGACCGCTAAAAACGATAAAGTCATTTCATTATCCATTCAAAATCCCCCCTAAAGTTCGAATTACTTGATCTTCTGTACCTTGCCAAATATATTTGGACAACCCTGAAAACTGGAAAATTTTCTGCATTGTAGCAGAAGGATTTAAGATGACGGTTTGTCCGTTGATTGGCGCCAAATCACGCATTCTTCCTAAAATCAAACCAATACCAGCGCTATCCATAAACTGTAAGTCACCTAAGTTCCAAACAATTGCGTGAACGCTACCTTGGTAAATTGCTTGTGAAATTTCTTCTCGAATACGATTTGCAGCGTGATGGTCTAAATCACCTTGTAAACGAATAACGGCAATGCCATCCACTGTCAATTGAATTAATTGTTGCATAGTCATACCTCCTTTTCACAAGCATATTCCACATTTGTTTTGCGTTATCCTCTCTCATGACAATTTAAGAAGAAACCTTCTAAAATTAGAACTAAATCGACAGTAAATGGATGTCATCTATATCCGTAAGTATTGGATATTCGAGGTATTTTTAATCAACTAAAAATAGCTATTCGAAAAAAAGTAATTTAGTATGGGAGAAGAATGGCAGAAATCAAATAATAGTCTCTTTATTCGAGAAAATACTCTATTTACTCATCCCTTCTGCTTATCTTTCATTAAATAGAATTTTTGTTGTCTCTACAAAGTTACCTATTGCATATTTTTTATCATATAAACCACAAAAAAAGCTGTTACTCATAAAAATGAGTAACAGCTTTTTAATAAATTATTTTGTAATGATAGCCTCAATTAATTTCGGTGCTTGAGGTGCTTCTTTAGCAATTTTTATATGTGTATAGATCTTATCAATCACTGTTGAGACGTCTTCTCTGTTAGCATAAATTGTTACGAGAGAGTCACCTTGCTTTACTTTATCGCCGACTTTTTTGCGTAGCATTAAGCCAACAGCTAAGTCTATAGTTGATTCTTTCGTAGCACGACCCGCACCTAATAGCATAGCCGCAGTTCCAACCTCATCAGCTTCAATGAATGATACAAAACCATCTTCTTTTGCAGGTACTTCAAAAGTATATTTAGCTTGAGGTAACAATGAAGTGTCATCTACAACTGCTGGGTTACCACCTTGTCCTTTAATAAACTGCTTGAAGATTTCTAAAGCGCTACCATTTTCGATAACTTCTAATAACTGTCCACGAGCTTCTTCGATTGTTTTCGCATGTCCACCTAGAACGACCATTTGACTGCCAAGCGTTAAGCAAAGCTCTGTTAAATCTTCAGGACCTTCTCCTCGTAATGTCTCTATTGCTTCTTTTACTTCTAATGCATTACCAATCGCAAAGCCAAGCGGTTGACTCATATCAGAAATAATAGCCATTGTGTTACGACCGACATTATTACCAATTTGGACCATAGCGTGTGCTAAATTCTTAGCATCTTCTACAGTCTTCATGAAGGCACCTTCACCCGTTTTCACATCAAGTACAATAGCTTCTGCACCAGCAGCAATTTTTTTGCTCATAATTGAGCTCGCGATTAATGGAATACTACTTACTGTCCCAGTCACGTCTCTAAGCGCATATAATTTTTTGTCGGCAGGTGTTAAGTTTCCTGTTTGACCTATAACTGCTAATTTAATGTCATTTACTTGCTCAATAAATTGTTCTGTCGTCAATTCAACATGGAATCCTTCAATTGCCTCTAATTTATCGATAGTGCCTCCTGTATGACCTAAACCGCGTCCACTCATCTTCGCAACAGGAACGCCTACAGCCGCTACTAGAGGACCTAATACTAATGTCGTTGTATCACCTACACCGCCTGTGGAGTGCTTATCCACTTTAATACCTTCGATTTTAGAAAGGTCAATTTGATCTCCCGACTCAACCATTGCCATTGTCAAATCTGCACGTTCACGATCATTCATATCCTGAAAATAAATTGCCATTAATAAGCTACTTGCTTGATAGTCTGGAATAGAACCATTTGTATAACCTTCAATGAAAAAACGAATTTCTTCAGTAGTTAATTCTCCACCATTACGTTTTTTTTCAATAATATCAACAATTCTCATATTATTTCTCCCTCACTTACTTTATATTTGATAAAAAACTTGTGCCGAACTCTGGTAATTTTACATTAAAGTTTTCTGCGACAGTGGCACCTATATCCGCAAATGTAAGTCTTAATGGTAATTCATGACCTTCTTTAAAGCGTGGTGAATAAGCAATTAATGGTACATATTCACGAGTATGGTCACTACCTGGGAAAGTTGGATCGTTTCCGTGGTCTGCAGTTATTATTAATAAATCTTCTTCCGTTAGCGCTTCCAAAACTTCTGGTAAACGACGGTCAAATTCTTCTAAAGCTTCACCATAGCCAATTGGATCGCGGCGGTGACCATAGGTTGCGTCAAAATCCACTAAATTTAAGAAAGATAAACCATGGAAATCCTTACGAACCACTTGTGATACCTTATCCATACCATCTGTATTATCTTTTGTACGTATTGCTTCTGTTACACCTTCATTATTAAAAATATCAGAGATTTTACCTAGAGCGATGACATCAAAATTAGCATCTTTTAATTCATTCATAACCGTACGGCCAAATGGTTTTAACGCATAATCATGACGATTCGATGTACGTTCAAAGTTACCTGGAGTTCCAATGAAAGGACGAGCAATTACACGACCTACTAAAAATTCAGGTTGCAAAGTCAATTCACGGGCGATTTCACAAATTTTATACAACTCATCTAATGGAACAATTTCTTCATGTGCTGCGATTTGTAAAACTGGATCAGCAGATGTATAAACGATAATTGCGCCTGTTTTCATATGCTCTTCACCGTAATCATCAATCACTTGCGTACCACTCGCTGGCATATTACAAAGTACTTTGCGTCCAATACGTTCTTCTAATTGTCCTATTAATGTTTGTGGGAAGCCTTCAGGATACACTTTGAATGGTTTATCAATATTCAAACCCATAATTTCCCAATGACCTGTCATTGTATCTTTACCCACTGATGCTTCCTGCATTTTACCGAAATAAGCTACAGGTTTTTCTACAGGAGTAATCCCAGGTAACTCACGGATATTCGATAAACCTAATTTTCCCATATTAGGCATAGTTAAGCCATTCATTTTTTCAGCTATATGACCTAATGTATCTGCACCTACATCACCGAATTTTTCGGCATCAGGTGCTTCTCCAATACCTACTGAGTCTAGCACTATTAAGTGAATGCGTTTAAATGGTTTTATGTTCATTTGTGTTCCTCCTCTATCTTTACACTCATTTTACCAAACTATACGAAAAAATGAATGTCAGACCTCTGACATTTGGATTTTTTTTATGCACGTGGATGAAACTGCTTATAAACTTCTGATAATCGTGTCTTACTAATATGAGTATAAATTTGTGTCGTTGAGATATCAGCATGTCCGAGCAGCTCTTGAACCGCGCGTAAATCAGCACCATTTTCAATTAAATGCGTCGCAAAAGAATGGCGTAAAATATGTGGTGTAATCTCTTTATCTATACCCGCTTTCTCTGCATAATCCTTCATTAATTTCCAACAAAATTGTCGTGTTAAGCGATCTCCCCTTTGGCTGATAAAAAAGGCCTCTGATTTATGTAACTTATCTTCTAGTATTGGTCTACCGTTTTCTAAATATGCCTTGCATGCTTCTATAGCTGTCCGTCCAAGCGGAATAATACGTTCTTTACCACCTTTACCAAAAACCCTTACGAAGCCCATCGTAATATGAACATCTTCTAAATTCAGTGCAATACATTCACTAATTCGCATACCACTTGCATATAACAATTCAAGCATCGTTTGATCGCGAATTCCTTGTGGCTTCGCAAGATTTGGCATAGCAATTAAGTTATCAATTTCTGCAATCGATAAAATTTTCGGTAATTTCTTCTCTAGCTTCGGCATTTCTAAATGTACTGTCGGATCTCCACTAGCTCTTTTTTCTCTTAACAAAAATTGGTGAAATGAGCGGATTGATGATATATGCCTTGAAATAGTACGAGCAGATTTACCCGATGTTTTTAGCGTCTGTAAATGATGAAGTATATTTAATCTGTCTATTTCATCAAAATTTTCTACACCTTGGCTTACGAAAATATTCTTAGTATATGCAATAATATCTCTTTTATATGATTGTAATGTGTTGTCAGAAAGCTGGCGTTCAACACGTAAAAAGTGTAAATAATCTTGAGTAGCATCTAATATATCTTGGTTCATTTTGGTAACCTCCTTAAAAATAGGTAAATAAAAAAGGACAGCACCTCCGCCATCCTTTGTTTGTAAGCTATAAACTTATGATTGATTACTATTGTTTTCTGATTCTTTATCATGACAACGCCAGCAAATACCGTGAAATGTTAACCTGTGGTCTTTAACAATAAAATTCCATCTTTTTTCAACGACTGCTTCTACATCTTCAAGTAAATCCTCTTGAATTTCATCAACAGCACCACATTCGATACACACGAGGTGATGATGGAAGTGAGCAGCTCCTTCTTGACGTAAATCATAACGAGATACGCCATCACCGAAATTAATTTTATCGACAATCTTAAGCTCGGTTAAAAGCTCTAATGTTCGATACACAGTTGCAAGTCCAATTTCTGGTGCTTTTTCTTTAACAAGTAAATAGACATCCTCAGCACTAAGGTGATCTTCCTCATTCTCTAAAAGCACTCTTACCGTCGCTTCACGCTGCGGCGTCAGTTTGTAGCTCGCACCATGTAATTGTTTTTTTATTCGATCAATACGGCTTTCCATACGACGCCCCCCTAAACTTCTTACATTATACCAAAAAGTCAATTCTCATTACAAGATTGAATTAATTGTAATTATAATAATTATAATTTGAGAATTATTTTAATTTATAAATAAAGTGAATTGCAAGTAATTCGCCCGCAAAAATTACTAGAGTGACGATGAGTACTACTATTACACGCGGTAAAATCGGTAACTTCTTCCTGACAGCATAAACTGGTTCAGGTACAAGTACTATACAAAACACCAATAATACTATACTGTAAAGCAATTGAAAAGGAAACCACCATGCAGCATATGACCAAAATGCATTTTGTGTGTCTATTAAATAACCAGCGCTATATCCAAAAAACGCCGATTTTAATACAACAACAACCCTTGTCACATGTCTTAAATAATTATGAGATGCAAGCAACGAAACAATAGCAAATGGAATGACAACTGGCATTAAAGATCGCCAAATAGATGGCTTCCCTTGTAGAAGTACTCTACTATCCATTTTACGAATGAGCCATTCTGCTTGTTCAACAGTAGAAAGTTGCAACAGTAAAATTCCTCCGATAAAGCCAATTGCAATAACTAAGAAAAAGTAAATAATTTGAAATGATCGGTTCATATAGGTCACCTTCCTTTACTTCGTACAACCTATGCTCGTCCCGACCCATTTCATAACTTCTTTTATAAGATATTTTTCATCCACATAATTGCAAACACTGTTTTAGCATCATAGATTCTTTCTTCACGAATCATTTGTTCAGCTTCTTCTAACGTAACTTCTAATAATTCGACAAATTCATCCTCATCTAGCCCAGCTGGATTCTCAATTCTATATAAATCTCTCGCCGCATATATATGAATAACTTCATCTGCAAAGCCCGGAGATGTGGCAAAAGATTGAACAAACGTGAAATTTTTCGAGCCATAGCCTGTTTCTTCTTCTAACTCGCGGATAGCTGTATATTCTGGCTTTTCGCCTTTTTCTAATTTACCCGCTGGAATTTCGATAATACTACGCTCTAAAGGTTTGCGATATTGCTCCACAAGAACAATTTTACCTTCGTTTGTAATTGGAATAATAGCTACTGCTCCTGGATGATTCACTAATTCTCTAGTTGATATGTTACCGTTTGGTAATGTGACTTCATCTACTTTTACTGAAATAACGCGGCCTTCAAAAATCTTTTTAGATTTAATCGTTTTTTCTTCAAATTTTTTCATGATAGCAATCCTCTCCGTTGTGCTTTTGTTATTAAACATTGTACCATTATCATATGAGGAGTGATATTTTTGAAGAGTAGAAAGTTAGGTAATAGCGAATTAATTGTTTCAGAAATTGGCCTTGGTTGTATGTCTCTGCCAACTGACGAACAGACTGCGAAATGGATGGTAGATGCGGCTGTGGATCAAGGTATTACCTATTTCGATACAGCGGACTTATATGATAAGGGCATTAACGAAGAACTTGTTGGCAAAGCGCTTAGCAGTAAACGACAAGATATAATATTGGCCACTAAAGTGGGAAATGTTTGGAATAAGGACGGAAAAAGTTGGCACTGGGACCCTTCAAAGAAAAGTATCGAACGACAAGTAAAAGAAAGCTTACGTCGCTTACAAACAGATTATATTGACTTATACCAACTACATGGTGGAACAATTGAGGACCCGTGGGATGAAATAATTGATGCATTTGATAACTTAAAAAATGAAGGGGTCATTCGATCATACGGTATTTCATCAATCCGACCAAATGTAATTAGGGGATTCTTACCAAATAGTGATGCAGTTTCTGTCATGATGCAATATAGCTTATTAGACCGCAGACCAGAAGAATGGTTTGAAGTATTAGAAGAAAATAATGCATCCATTGTAACCCGAGGTTCTTTAGCAAAAGGGTTATTGACAAATGATTGGTTAAAACGTTTAGCAAAAACGGATGGCTACCAAACTTATAGCCAAGACGATCTTCAAGCTACTCTTGAAGAATTGGCAAACAATACAACAGATGTACATGCAGCAGCACTTGCTTATGTATTACAGTCACCTATCGTAGCCTCTGCAGTAATTGGCGCAAGTTCAAAAGAACAATTAGAAGATACAATTAAAGCTTATAATAAGGCGCAATCTATTGATGGTAAAGAGCTAGGTAAACTAACAAAAGTAGATACGTATAGTGCACATCGTTAAATTTGAAAGAAGGATCTCACATTGCAGATCCTTCTTCTAAATAAATCCAAGCAATTAAATTGCATCTTAAATTTTTTATTTGTCTTTTATAAAATAGCTTTTAACCATCCCCTTAAAACCTCATCCAATGAATTTTGCAATTAATAGAGCCGTCAAAGCAAAAGGCGTCTGTAATATAAAACCCAATACTAAGTAGCCCCCTATTTGCTTGGGAGTGATTAAATTTTCTAGCCTTAATCTTCTAATACTAAACAGACAAAATGGTATTAAGATAACCATAGCCGTAATGACACCAGGTACATATCTTTGAAAGATTATACTTTGCACTACATGCCCTATTCCGTTTGCAAGAAACACGCCAGCGACTAACAATGTAAAGAACTTTATCGGTTGTATTCCTACAAATCGCTTATTGGTAGCCGCCATCACACAGCCAATCAATATAATAACCCATAATAAAATAAATGCGATCACGAACTCTTCAGTAGAAACCGAAAATGGTAATTTCGCAGTAAAATCTGCAACCGTTAATATTTCCTCAAAATCATGAAATCAATTATGCCTCGGCATAATTGCGTCCAGAATCGGCTTTGTGCTTGTACAAAGAACTCCTTTCCGATTCCGTGACATCCGCCGGAGGCTTTAACTTCTTTCGGCGGGTGTTTGGACACCCGCTGAAAAGTAGCTTAAATCCGCATTCATCTCACCACCTATAGAGGTGGGAGACTTCTGCTGAAAGAAGTTAAAAAAACAATAGGAAAAATCCATATGAGCTTCCTAATTTTCGAAACTTCCATATTTCACCCCTGTTATTTATAAGTCATTCATAAGTCCCTATATAAAAAATGAATTCAGAATTCGTATAGTAATCATTACACAAAATTTCACTACGGTTTAATACAAAATAAAAAGCAGCCCTGAAAAAACTTTCAAAACTACTTTTTATACTAAACAAATTAACTTGCTAAGCTATTTTAAATAATCTACATACATATCGTCTATTAACTATTAAATTTTGAGCCTTTATCGCCATACTCATTGAGTAATTCTTCAAACGATTTATTCTTTTCACGTTGCTTACGTTCAAACGCTAATTTAGCATCTCGTTCTTCCTGAGCAACTTGCTCTTTTGCGACAAGGTCTTTTTTAGCAAGTTTTAATTTCTCTAACACATCACCATTAAGTTGGTCTTTTAATGTTAATCCCTCGTCTTTTAAAGATTGTTGTCGTACTGGTTGTTGTCTTTGTTGTTGTTTTTTCTTTTTAGCCATTTCCAAACTCCTTCTTACGCTCTTTTTACGATTGTTGCAACACCTTGACCTCCACCGATACAGAGTGTAGCAAGACCTGTTTTAGCATCTCGATTCTCCATTTCATGGAGTAGCGTTACTAATATTCTAGCACCACTTGCTCCAATTGGGTGACCTAAAGCAATTGCACCTCCATTAACATTTAATTTCTCATGGTCAAATTGCAATTCTCGGTCAACTGCAATCGATTGTGCAGCAAATGCTTCATTCGCTTCAATTAAGTCAATCTGCCCTAACTCTAGCTGCCCTCTCGTTAAGGCCTTTTGTACTGCTTTCACCGGTCCACTCCCCATTACAGCTGGATCAACACCTACACTGGCGTTTGAAACAACTGTTACGAGTGGTTTAATGCCCAACTCGTCAGCTTTTGCTTTGGACATTACAACAAGTGCGGCTGCACCATCATTAATACCAGAAGCATTACCCGCTGTTACAGATCCTTCTTTCTTAAACGCTGGTCGTAACTTGCCTAAATTTTCAGCTGAAGTTCCTGGTTTTACATATTCATCTGTATCGAATATGATTGGCTCGCCCTTCCGCTGAGGAATTTCTACTGGAACAATTTCTTTTTTAAATTTACCCTCTTCTATCGCAACTACAGCCCTCTCTTGAGAACGTGCTGAGAAGCCATCTTGTTCCTCACGGGAAATTGAATATTGGTCACACAAATTTTCAGCTGTAATCCCCATATGATAATCGTTAAATGCACACCATAGACCATCTGCAATCATACTATCAACTACCTTTTGATCGCCCATACGGAAGCCTTCACGTGCATTTTTCAACAAATATGGTGCTTGACTCATATTTTCCATTCCACCTGCAACGATAATATCTGAGTCTCCTGAGATTATTGCTTGGGTTGCTAAATGGACAGCTTTAAGACCTGACCCACAAACTTTATTTATCGTTAAGGCAGAAACTTCTTGTGGAAGGCCTGCGAAAATAGCTGCTTGCCGAGCTGGATTTTGCCCTAGACCAGCTTGTAATACATTACCCATAATCACTTCATCAACTTGTTCAACAGGCACCCCTACCTTTGACAATGCTTCTTTAATAACAATTGCACCCAGTTTTGTTGCTGGCACATCCTTTAACGTTCCTTGAAAACTCCCAATCGCTGTACGTACAGCGCTCACAATTACAACTTCAGTTGTCATAATTATTCCCCCTTGTTTAAGTATGAAAATATTTGCTAATATGTACATCCCTTCCTTACAATAGAGTATAGGAGGGGATGTTATGTTCAGTTTACCAAATAATGCGACAATTATCGAGGTAGGTCCAAGAGATGGCTTACAGAATGAAAAAAACTCAATTGAGACTAATGTGAAGCTTGATTTCATTAAATGCTTGCAGGATGCAGGCATTAAAGAAATGGAGTTAACTTCTTTTGTTTCACCAAAATGGGTGCCGCAAATGGCAGATGCAGAAAAAATAGTTAAGAATACTGCTAAAGTTGGCAGACAATTTGTATTAGCACCGAATGCTACAGGGGTGGAGCGTGCGGTGGAAACTGGTGCAGGGGCAATTGCCGTTTTCGTTGGGGTTAGTCATTCATTTAATAAAAAAAATATTAATAAAAATACTGAAGAAGCCATGGATAGTTTAGCTCCTGTCGTGGCAAAACTGAAAGAGCAAGGGAAATTTGTACGCGCTTGTATATCAACAGCGTTTTATTGTCCATATGAGGGAAAGATTGAAGTTGAAGATACAATTGCTTTATGTAAAGTATTTGCGAGTTGGGGTGTAAATGAGTTAAGTGTTGCAGATACAATTGGCATGGCCAATCCTGTAGAAAGTTACACACTATTTAAGCGTTTGAAAGAAGAGTTACCTGAGTTACTCTTGACTGCCCATTTTCACGACACACGGAAAATGGCGTTAGCAAATATATTTGCTGCACTACAAGCTGGTGTAGACAGATTTGATACATCAGCAGGTGGTCTTGGCGGTTGTCCTTTTGCGAAAGGTGCTACAGGAAATGTTGCAACAGAGGATGTTGTACATATGCTAGAAAGTATAGGAGTTCACACAGGGATTAACGTCGAAAAAGTTTGCGAAGCGGCAAGAATTGTCGAACCATTGATTTCCGGAACAATCGACAGTGGTCAGTTCCGGCTCTTTAAGCAAAAGTAGAGGAGTGATGATCATGAAAAAACGATTGCTTTGGATCTTAGCGCTTATTTCGGGTACTCTTGGTGCCATTACGGCGATTCTCGGCTACTTATTTTCAAGTCGTATTATGTATATGAAAAACAAAGATGCAGCCTTCATATTACAAAGAGAAAAGGAAGCAAAGCGTTTTGACGAAGTTTGGTTTGAGCATGTAAATAAGGAAGAGATGTGGGTCGATTCCCCAAATGGCTATTCAATTAAAGCCATTCACTTCCAACCTTTACAAACTAAAAACACTATAATTATTTGCCATGGTGTTACGGAAAATAAGATTAATTCCGTAAAATATGCTCGTCTTTTCGAGCGCTTAGGCTTTAACTCAGTCGTTTATGATCATCGCAGACATGGTGACTCTGGGGGTAAAACAACAAGCTACGGTCATTATGAAAAATATGATTTACAAGCGGTCATGAAAACTTTGAAGCAAAAGTTAGGTGGTGAAGGCATAATTGGTGTACAAGGAGAATCTATGGGTGCTGCTACTACATTATTATACGCTGGCACATTGGAGGATGAAGCCGACTTCTACATTTCTGATTGCGCCTTCTCTGATTTTTCAGAGCAATTATACTACTTAATGATGAAACAAACACCACTACGTAATAGTATAGCCATTAAACTCGCAGGTGTTTTCTTAAGAATGCGTGATGGATACTCATTGAAGAGTATCTCACCTAAAGAGGCTGTAACTAGAATTGAAAAGCCTATCTTATTTATTCATAGTCTCCCAGATGACTTCATCTTACCTGAAATGACAATTGAAATGTATAGCTTAAAACCTGGCCCTAAAAAGTTAAAACTTTTTGATGTAGGTCCTCATGCACAATCCTTTAATATGAACCAAGAAGCCTATGAACTGTTAGTAGCTGATTTCTTAAAAGAATTTGTCTTTAAAGATACAGACAAAAAAATAGCACTCAATTGAGTGCTATTTTTTATTTACTGCTTAATTTATTCATTGAGTTCATCATTTGTTTGATTTGTTTTTCAGACGGTTTACGTCCCATTTGAGACATCATTACTCGTAGCATTTGTTCGTTAATCGGTGGGTTGTCTTTTAAGTACTTCATCATATATTGACGGGCAACAAAGAAACCGATAGCTATTCCTGCTATTAATGCCACGATAACAAGTATAATCCATAACGTAGTATTCACTGGTTTTCCTCCTCCAAGTTTCTTATGCGAGAAAACTATCTCCAACAAGGATTATACAATAAAAAACCACTACATACTACTGTTTGACAAGATTTATCGTCTTTCGTGCAAATGGAATTTAAGCGGTTTTAACCAACCACATTCCATTTCATCTTTATTAAATCCGATAAAACAATCACTTAATTTTGATAATGTTGCAAATAAATCTAACTCGAGCATGCGTGACCCAACACAGACAACAGCTATGTAGTAAGGAAAAATATCAATTTGGATTTCCCCTTTAAATTCATTCATCAAAAAGATTTGGTGATCCTTTGTTTGAATGCCAGAAAAGCTATTACCTAGTTGTTGTTGGATAATTTGTTCAATTTGCACCATATCCAAAGGCTCACATAAGTAGGAGATTTCTTGCGTCGGATGTATTGCATGCTCATACGTATTTGAGGATTGAATGAAATCGAATAGTAAACGTTCTCTACCATAAACAAAAGCCTGATGTTTCTTTTTCACATGAAAGATTGAGTATACTCGCAAGATTACCACTCCTCTCTTGTAAACAGTATAGCAAACATCGCAAGAACATTTTGTCAATTGACGTCCGATTTAAAGCACTTTATTTGTCAAAAAAGAAAAAGTAGAGGAAAAAATCCTCTACTTTTCAATATTAACGCTATTTCCTTAAGCGAATAACGCTTTTACTTTTGCAACTACATTTTCTACAGTGAAGCCATATTCTTTCATAACAATTTCGCCTGGTGCACTCGCACCAAATTTATCAATTGCTAGAACATCACCTTCGAAGCCAGTATATTTATGCCAGCCAAATGATGAACCCATTTCAATTGCTAAACGTTTTGTGATTGTTCTTGGTAATACTGCCTCTTTATATGCTGCATCTTGAGCTTCAAAACGATCAAATGATGGCATAGAAACAACTGATACTTCGATACCTTCAGTAGCTAATTGTTTTTGAGCTTCTATAGCAAGACTTACTTCTGAACCAGTCGCTAAAACTAGTGCATCAGCTACCTCTTTATTAGCTTTTGAAACAACATAAGCGCCTTTAGAAACACCATCAGCTGCTAGTGAAGCTGAGTGATCTAACACTGGTAAGTTTTGACGTGAAAGAACTAAAACTGTTGGTTGATTCTTAGATGATACTGCTAATTTCCAAGCTTCAGCAGATTCGTTTGCATCTGCAGGACGAATAACAGTAAGATTTGGCATAGCACGTAATGCAGCTAGATGTTCAACTGGTTCATGTGTTGGACCATCTTCACCAACAGCGATACTGTCATGTGTAAATACATATGTTACAGGTAGTCCCATTAATGCAGATAGACGAATTGCTGGACGTACATAGTCACTGAAGACGAAGAATGTACCACCAAAGACGTTAACTCCACCATGAAGAGCCATACCGTTTAGAGCCGCACCCATTGCAAATTCACGAACACCGAACCAAATGTTACGGCCTTCTGGAGTTTCTGCTGAGAAATCGCCTGCATTTTTAATAGTTGTTTTATTTGAACCTGCTAAGTCTGCACTTCCTCCAAAGAATGAAGGTGTATTTTTTGAAAGTGCGTTTATCACTTCACCAGAAGATGAACGTGTAGCAATAGATTTACCTGCTTCATAAACAGGTACTTCTGATGCGAAATCTTCTGGAAGCTCCCCATTCATCGCATTTACAAACTCTTCTGCAAGTGCAGGATATGCTTTTTTATAAGCTTCAAATTGTTCATTCCAAGTAGCTTCAGCAAGAGTACCTTGAACTTCTGATGCTTTTTTAAATGTTGAATACACATCTTCAGGTACATGGAATGGTTCGTGTGGCCATGAATAGTGTTCTTTAGTAAGTTTCACTTCATCAGTACCTAATGGAGCACCGTGAGAGTCAGCTTTACCTGATTTATTTGGTGATCCGTATCCAATAACTGTTTTCACTTCAATAATAGTAGGTTGGCCTTTATGTTCTTTTGCTTGTTCAATGGCTGCATTTATTGCTTCAATATCATTACCATCAGCTACATGAATGTAGTTCCAGTTATATGATCCAAAACGCTTTTGAACATTTTCTGAGAATGATTTATTCAAATCGCCATCTAAAGAGATGTCATTGCTATCATAAAGCACGATCAGTTTTTCAAGTTGTAAGTGACCTGCTAGAGAAATTGCCTCAGCAGCGACGCCTTCCATCAAATCACCATCGCCACAAAGTGCAAACGTATAATGATCCACTACTTCATGTTCTGGTTTATTATAAACACCCGCTAAGTGGCTTTCCGCCATTGCCATACCGACAGCCATCGCAATACCTTGACCTAATGGGCCTGTTGTTGCTTCAACTCCAGCTGTATGACCGTATTCTGGGTGACCTGGTGTTTTGGAATCCCATTGACGGAAATTTTTGATTTCCTCCATTGGTAAACCATATCCACCTAAGTGTAATAAGCTATATAATAGCATTGAGCCATGACCTGCTGATAAAATAAAACGATCGCGGTTAAACCAATTAGGGTTTGAAGGATTGTGACGAAGTTGTTTTGTCCAAAGAGTATAAGCCATTGGCGCAGCCCCCATTGGTAATCCTGGGTGACCTGAATTAGCTTTTTCAATAGCATCAATAGACAAAGTTCGAATTGTGTTAATAGCAAGCTGATCTGCTTGTTGAGTCATTTTTAATAGACATCCTTTCTTAAGCTAAATATTGTACTATTACAGTGTAGTCAACATTCTTATATAAAACAATGCTTTCTATAAATTGTGCTTAATTTAAAAGATTATTCTTATTTTGTTTTTGACGTAATTTCTCAGGAGTCACTTCATTTCCCTCTGGATCGAAAACGCGGACATTTTCAATTGTCTCACGCATTGAAGATCGGAATGTGTCTAAATACTCTTTTCGAAGTGCTGTTTGCTCCTTTGCTTCCTCTACAGTCAAGCCTTGTGCTTTTGATTTTTTTGAAAGTACACTTATACGTTGTAATTTTTCTTTTGATAACATTATTTTCTCACCTTTCATACAGACATTAATACAAAGGTATGCAAAAAAGACCGCAAGCGCAAGCTTTTAGTCTTTTTTTTGCTCTTTTAACTCCATAAATCTACGATGAATCGTCGCTTTACTAACTTGGAAACCTAATCCTCTTAAAGTATCTGTAATTTCTTCAAACGTCATACCCTTTTGTCTAAGTTGGATTATTTGTTCAATTGGAACATCTATCCGATCTCGTCCTTCAGGATTCCCTCGATCTTTTAAATTTTTCTCTGGTCTGTACCCGTTCTGAACAGCTCTCCGCATCCCTCTGCGGATTTTAGCATTATGTAATTTACGTTGATACTCTTCAACAATTGCTAATATTTCTAACAACATAGCATCCATTTCATTTAATCGAACATGACCTGCATCACTTAAAGTAAAAATGTCTGTATTCGTTTTTTGCAATAAATGAAGTACCGCCATTCGACCATTCCCACGTCCTAAACGTGTTTCATCTTGTACAAACAGTGTTGGTTGATCATAGTCCTTTACACATTCGAGTAAATCAAGTAATCCTTCACGATCAATATCATATCCACTATGTCGATCTGAAAAGACTTGAGCAACTTCATAGCCTTTACTCGCTGCAAATTCTCTTAACTCAATCTCTTGCCTTTCAAGCGAAGTATCTTGTGTATCTTTTTCTGTACTAACACGACAATAGAGTATTGCTATTTTCTGTTTCATTTTTTATCACTCGCCACTTCTACCCCTATATTTTGAACTTTAATATTATCATGTTCTGGAACTATTAGAGTATGCCCCGCATATATCGTATCGTCAATTAAATTGTTTTCATTCTTAACCTTTGATATCCATTCATGGTCAGCCATTTTACCTTTATATCTATTCGCCAGAGAAATTAGAGTATCCCCGTCGTGAACTTTAATCTCTTTATATGAAGTATTCCCACTATTTGCAAACACTAAAATCAATGTGAAGATTACGCAAAACCCAAAAAGCAATGTAATATATTGATATTTTTTTAACCAACTCATACTGATTCTCCCCTTTATTCGAATACCTGTTCGGAATGTATGTTCTAAATATAAACAGAACACTTGTTTTTGTCAACGACTTTTTCGAACTTATGTTTGCATTGTTTGTTCGCTAATGCTATACTATTAATAACTTTTACATAGTATGAGATAAAGAGGTGATTGGATTGAAAAAAGTATCGAAAAGACAAGAAGACATATTGGGTTTCATCAAAGAGGAAGTTCGCACTAAAGGATACCCGCCTTCCGTCCGTGAAATTGGTGAAGCAGTTGGTCTTGCATCAAGTTCTACAGTCCACGGACATCTTGCTAGACTTGAGAGCAAAGGACTAATTCGACGAGATCCAACGAAACCTCGTGCAATCGAAAT
This sequence comes from Viridibacillus sp. d25.2, assembly GCF_055456015.2. Classification (NCBI taxonomy): domain Bacteria; kingdom Bacillati; phylum Bacillota; class Bacilli; order Caryophanales; family Caryophanaceae; genus Viridibacillus; species Viridibacillus sp. d25.2. The sequence goes on from NZ_CM196652.1 coordinate 3,411,578, forward strand.
ATTAGATCAGCAAGATTCTACAATTGCAAAACAAGGTGTTGTACATGTACCACTAGTTGGTAAAGTTACTGCAGGCCTTCCTATTACAGCAATTGAAAATATTGAAGAATACTTCCCAATCCCAGATTCTTATGGGACAACTGAAGACCAAATTTTCATGCTTGAAATCATGGGTGAATCTATGATAGATGCTGGTATATTAGATGGAGACTATGTAATCGTGAAACAACAAGCCACTGCAAATAACGGTGAAATTGTTGTAGCGATGACAGAGGACAATGAGGCAACTGTTAAGCGATTCTTTAAAGAGGAATCTTATTTCCGCTTACAGCCTGAGAACTCTTCTATGGAGCCAATTATTGTAGATCAAGTTTCCATTTTAGGTAAAGTAGTCGGTTTATATCGTAACGTTTTATAAAAGTCAACCATACAGGATTGTAAGAATCATTGTTAATTTATTTGATTCTTACAATCTTTTTATATACATAACGAAGATATATTTAATATAATCGATCGTTCCTTCTCACGTAACTCCTATTGTATTAGTATTCGGACCTAGTCCCCATTTTATTTGAATTTAGTACGCTACTGTTTCTTCAAGAACACATGTAAAATCAGCAATAGGTAATATAAGGGCGCGAATAATAATGCAAATTAATTTCAAAAATGAAGATGACGTTTTAACATTAAAAAATAATAACTATGCCGATTACTTAGACAGTTACTTGGAATTTTCCTTTTATCATAAATCAAGGAGAATCTAAATGAAAAACTTTATTATGCTATCGATATCTATAGTTTTATTATTAATTAGTGGATGTTCTCAAACAAATCTAAAAGAAAATAAAGATTTTACAGAGATCATTGGTGATATATCGGTATCTAAAATTGAAGTTGTTGATGGGAGAAACAGGAAAAGACATAGTATTACTGAAAAAGAAAAAATAAAACAATTTAATCAGCTTTTAAATGCACGGGCGTATAGTGAATTTGAAGAGCATGAAGTAATAAAGGGATATATCTATAGTGCTACTCTTTATAGCGACAACAAAGATGTTAAAATAACATTTCAAGACGGTGAAATAAGTATTGATAAAACTTATTATTCACTCGATAAGCCGATATCAGAAAAAGCTATATCCAATCTGTTAAAGTGAAAAAAACAGTTTAAAAGAGGATTGATGTATCAATCCTCTTTTTTGAAGAGTTGCAGTTTAATCAATCTCTTTTACAAAAACTCACTCCACATCAAAACCAAACCCATGTATTTTGTTCAATCTTTATTCAAAATATGTGGGTTTCTCAATTATAAACTAAGCGTTTGCAGCATACTTTTAATCAAACTTTATTTCAAAGCTACAGTGGGATTTTAGCGTGGTTAGCAGGAGGAATTAAAGGTAATATTATCGCAGGTATTATTGGGGCTTGTTTTTGGCGGAAAATTATTAGGCAAATGGGGTTCAACATTAAGTGATTTTTATATTATCCCGACTTTAATAGGTGCAATCGTATTAATCCTAATCGTAAGTGTCATTACGAAATTGATGAATAATAATACGTGATAAAGACCTGGGCTAGTTGCTCAGGTCTTTGTTTTTTTATCCATAATTAGATAAAAAAGAGCCATCGCTATATTCAGCTTTGGCTCTTTTAATACACTAATCTAATTACAAGCCAATGTCATGTTTATTTTCATCTTTTCACATCAAAACCCTCTAACCTATCTATTTCTATTTAAGTTGTACTTAAATTAAATCGCTTTCCATAACGATAAGGAAAATATCCAGTTTGGATCGCCGTTTCCTTGATAACTTTGAACCGCTTCATATTTTTTTCCCTGATGTTCTACTCTATTACCCTTTGTATATGCTTTATACGGATTCCATTGTTCATAAGAGGAACTCTGCTCTTTTGTCTTAACAGTAAGAATATTACTTTTAATTGATTCATTTCCAGATGCATCAACTGCCGTAACTGTATACTTATATGTTGTATTTGACTGTAAGTTCTTGTCCATAAATGATGTAGTGTTGGATGTTCCAGCTGCTATCAGTTGTCCACTTGATGTTTCTCTGTATACAACATAATGGTCAACTGCTATATTGTCTTCTGATGGACTCCACATTAAGTCTACACTAGATGATGTTTGCCCCATACTATGTAGTCCTTTTGGTTGGGTTGGTGCTTCATTATCTGGAACTTTATTTCCTGTCTTTGCAACAACAGCTTCACTTTCTTGTGAAACATTTCCTGCTGCATCTATGGCCTTCACTGTATACTTATATTTTGTATTAGCCGTTAATTTTCCATCTGTAAATGTAGTTCCTGGTACCGTTCCAATTACTTTTCCATCACGTAATACTTGATATTCTTTTACCCCTACGTTATCTGTAGAGGGCTCCCAGTTTAATTTCACACTGTTTTCTGTAACTTTCGCTACATATAATTTTTGTGGTTGTGTTGGAGCTTTTGTATCCGAGTTTTCATTATTAATTAAATTAACATCGATTACACTATAGAAAGCGTTTGCAGTATCAGCTATATCCCAAACAGCCAAAATCACATGGTATCCGCTTCGATCTGTTGGTACGTTAATTTTATGCGATGGATTATTAGATGCTGTAGAACCGTTATGTTGTATAACTCCAATCGGATCAAGAACAGCACGGGTTAAAGGTTTATTAGGATTCCATCCTTTTTTTGTAATATAATAGTGCCATTTGCTCGTTGCATGCAGTGCAGTATATTTCCATGTGAAAGTATTTTCACCACCAGTGATTGTATTCTTAAACCAACGATCTGTAGATTGTTGGTCAAGAATTCCACCAAACATACCACCAGCTGAAGCAATTTTTCCGTCTGCCGGCCCATCTTGTGGGAACCCTTTTGGTGCTTCTAAACTCTGCGGTTCATACATTACATTTCCACAACTCAAGTTAAGCGCTCCATAATTTGAACTACATAACGCAGCACGACTACTAGGTTTTTCTACAAATCCATGAGCGTTTGCGTTCTCAGGTATTAAAGTAATTCCCAAGATACCTGTTGCTAATATAAAAGCACTTACTCCCGTTTTTCTTTTACTTATTTTCGTTAAACCAAATGAAAGTTTATTATTCATTGTATTAGTCCCCTTTACTTTTCTACTTATTACATGACAAATAAATATCTATATTCGAGGATTTTGATGCAAAAAGATAAAAACTATATTGATCAATATTAATGCTATAAAATCTAAACACTAAGCATTTTTACACTATTACTCACCTCCGTATTCAGGGTCAATATACTTACACCAATAATTATATCGTTCACTAAATAAATTTTCTTTAAATTTCCCCATTGTATTAAATGTCAATTTTCGCACTATAAAATCTAAAGACTAGCTATTTATGCCCTGTTTTTTATTTTCGTTTTTAAGAGCCAATATACTTACACCATTATATATCGGACAGTTTTTCTAAAAGTTTATAAAAATAGTAAAATTAGAGAATTCGTTTTTATACAAATAAAAAACCCATCCAAACAGATGGGGTTATTTTTGATACCTATTTGATTTAAGCTAGTAAAAATTTCAGATGTCCACCTGTATTATCCATGATCTCAATCAAGCAGATACCCATTGACCACGTATATCTCTGTCTGTGAACATTTAGGAATTCTACTTTTGGTGCTACATCTGCATCAGAATCTGCTTCCTCTATCTTTGAAGCACCGTGTTACTGGGTCGGTACGGCATGGACATGAAATTACTAAGACATTAATAGAGTTGATTATTGCACTTCGGTGGCTTAATACTACTACCCCCACCATCGTTTCCTTTACTAGGTGGTGTAGCAGAAAATGCATTTGTGCTTGTAGCGAACGATAAACTCAAGACTAATAAAGCTCCAGCAATAGACAACATCGACTTTTTCTTTTTCATCAATACCAACCCCTCCATTAATACATTCCTAGATTTGTTATATCCTGCATTTTCGTTTAAATCCTTTTTTATTTTTATTATTTTTTAAAATAATCGCACTCATTCAAACGAATAATATAGTCAGCCCTACACATCGTGTATAAATGCCTCTAATCATTCGCTAGTAAAAACTACTATCTAAAGATAACCATTTATATGCTATAGACGTTGATCTTTCTGGAAATTCACACGGAAATGATCCGCGTCATTGTAAACTCCAAATTCATATCCTTGTTCTCTATAAAATTTAATAATTTTAGGAAGTGCTTGTAGTGTTTGAGTTTTCTCATGCATTAAAACAACTTCTACTTCTTCGGTCGTTTGCTCTTTAATATTTGCTAGGATTTGGTTTGGATTTCCAGCTAGGTCCCAATCATATGAATCGATAGTCCAATCCCAGACTTTTATTCCAGACTCTACTATTTGATTACGAATTTCCTCATTCTTTAATCCTGGTGCAGAACCATACGGTGGACGAACTAATTTAGGGTTTGTACCTGTAATATCATGTATAAGAGCTAACGTCTCTTTCATCTCTGGCACAAATTGCCCGTTGTTATATAGCTTATTACTATTGTGTGTCATACTATGTGCACCAATATAATGCCCTTCTTTTACCGCTTGCTTTACATTTTCCTCAAAACTTGTATTTTGCAAATTACTTCCCTGCATAAAAAATGTTGCTTTAATATTTTGTTTTTTTAGTACTTCTAAAAATTGCCCTGTTAATTTGCTAGGACCATCATCAAATGTTAAATAAACAACTTTCCCAACTGGTTTTCCATCCGGTCTTCTTTTCTTTATCGGTGATGTTTCATTTTGCTGTGTGGTAACTGTTTTACTACTTTCTTTAGCTATTTTATGTACTATTACTTTCGCTGGAGTTGGGTTGAATTTTCCAATTAAATCGAACATGAAAAAAGCTGTTGCTAGAACAACTCCTAGCGATATTACTACCTTAGCTATTACACTAATTTTTCTTTGTGATTCTTTCATTATTTGTTTATCCTCTCACTATTGACATTTATATTAATTGTTTATAATGCTGAACCTTTGCGCACTTGAATTTATTTTCAGCCGGTTATTACAATAAATAGCTTAATAAAGAAAGATAAAGATAAAATGCAGATAAGGTCGAAACCAGTTAAAGAATAATTAATTGTATTTACTTAAAAACAAACATTCTCGTTCTAATAAAGTTGAGTTATTTCCCAAATTCGAAAATTTGTGTTTCACCATAAAAATAGTGAACAAACTATTCAATTGTCGATAAATAAACGTGTATGAAAACTATGCAACCAAAATAAAAAAATACTATCCTTCCTGATTAAGGAAGAAAGAATAGTATTTTTTTATCTATCTATTTTGTTACATAGTAAAATATTTAATAATGCCATCAACAATACCTTTTTTCGATTTCACTTGGAATTCTTCTGAATTCATTCTTTTTTCATCACTCTCATTAGAAGTAAACCCTAACTCAATTAAGATAGCCGGTGAAGGATTTTCCCTTAAAACAAGGAAATCACTCGCTTGAATACCTCTATCTCGAGTATCTATATTTTGATTGAAAATAGCTTTTTGAACTACCTTAGCTAACTGTTTATCTTTTCTTTTATTAGCTCCATAATGCGTTGTTATTCCTTTTACATTTGTATCCTCGAAAGCATCGTGGTGAATGCTGATATAAAGATCCGCCACATAGTCTTTAGCTATTTTGACACGTGCTTGTAATTCCTCTTTTTGCTTCGTCTCTGCCAATAAGCTAAAATCATTTTCACGTGTCAATATTACTTTTGCATTAGTTCTTTCTTCTAGCTCTTTTTTTATATTTTGAGCTACTTTTAGATTAAGGTCTTTTTCAATTGTTCCAAGCTTATTTCCTTTTGTCCCTCTATCTCCTCCACCATGTCCTGGATCAATTACAATTGTTTTTCCATTCAAGCGCAAATCTCCCTTGGATGCATTGTTCTTTCCTTTGTCATTTATCAAGCTAAAACCTGTACCTATTACTAATATAATTAATAAAAGCAAAATCGCTCTTTTTTTCATTTTACCAATCTCCTTATCAGCTTTTAATTCAGTTTCTAATGAAGATATTAATGAATGCTGATAAAGATAAAGTGCAGATAAGGTCAATTTTGTTTAAAAATAAAAAAAGCGTGTAGAATTAAAATTCTACACGCTTAGTTAAATAGAAGAAAAATATTACTCCGTCTGTAGTATTTGATACACCAAACTCTACACCATGCAGTTCTAAAATATTCTTTGAAATAGCAAGGCCTAACCCAGTTCCACCTTTAGAGCGTTGACGAGGCGTATCTCCTCGATAAAAACGATCCCATATTTTCTCTAAATGTTCTGGCGCAATATGCGCTCCTTTATTTTCTACACATACTTTCACGCGTTCATTTTCTTCTGTAGTCGAAACAATAATACTCTCATTTTCAGGCGTGTAACGAATTGCATTAGTAATAAAGTTAGTAATAACTTGTTCGATTCGATGTTGATTAGCAACTACCTTAATTTTAGAAAGTTGTTTATATACATATAGTTGTTTCTTTGCTATATCTGAAGTTAATTGCTCGCATATATACTCAACAATCTCATCAATATAGAAAACATCCATTTCCATTTTATACGTACCAGACTCGAATTTTGCTAACTCCAGCATATCAATTATGAGCATATCCATTTTATCTACTTCTTTTGACATTGCATTAAAGTAATAATCCTTTTTATTACTAGCAACACCGTCTTCCAATATGGAAATACAGCTCTTCATAATACTTAAAGGTGTCTTTAACTCATGTGAAACACCTGCGATAAATTCTTTACGTGTATTTTCTAATTGTTTTTCTTTCTCTATATCTTGTTGCAGTTGATTTATATACGAATGCAAAGTTTTAGAAAGTATATTAATATTGTGTGATAAATCACCTATTTCATCTTTTGTAGTAATAGGTATCGTCTCTGAAAAATCCAAATCTGCAATTTTTTTTGTAGTATCATTTATTTGTAACAATGGTTCAGCGATTTTTTTTGAGTAGTAAAATGATGCCAAAACAATAAGAAACAGAACAAGTATAATTAAGTATACATAATAATCTTTTATCATTTGTGCAGCCTCATCAACGGGTTGTAATGACGTCATAGCAAAAATATAATTTGTCTTACCATTTGTATCTTTTGTTGGTTTGATTAATATTTTATATTTAATACCATTTTCTTCATAATCCATTATATCTGTAGAAGTAAAATTATTGTGTTCTTCATTTAATATTAAATTTACTTGAAATTGTTTTATCCTGTCTATGAACACACGGTTTCCATAAATAGAATTGGTTCCAACCGTATTCTCCAATAAATGTACGCTCTTAATGCTTCCTGTTAAATATAATGACGAACTTTTTTCAGATGAAGGTTCCGTTTCATCTATTTTTCCATATAACTTTCTAGACAGTTGTATGTTTTCTAGTGCAGAATTCCCCTCTTTAAATGTTAAAATTGCAGGAACTACTTGATCTTCTTTTTGTACGCCATCAATAATAATATGATTTCCTTGTTTTAATCTATACTTTATCATTTGCATATCTTCTATATTGACTAAACTATACAACGGAATACTGATTACACGATAAGAAAAAAGCTTGTTTCTAGAAGGATCTAATTGAATTTCTAAAGAAAAATCATTTGCATATTTTATATTCCCTATACTGTCTAGCGTTGTAATCCATGTCGCATTCTCCTGATAAAAATTTTGTTCTAATTTTTGGATTTTCCCCGCGTCATCACCAGCTTTAACATATACTTTTTCAAAGGATTGAATATTCGTTTTAATATCATTAACTTTTCGATTCGCGTAGTATTGCTTAAAAAATATGGTTTGTCCAATAAAAATGGTTGCTAAAATAAGTGTGCATAATGCTGTTGTTAGTATAAATAATTTTAAGACAATTCCTTTTTTCATAGCTGTCCCTCAAATTTATAACCAGCTCGCACAACAGTTACAATACAAGTTGCACTATTTCCTAATTTATGACGTAAATTACGGATATGACTATTAACTGTACGATCATCACCAGCGAATTCATATCCCCAAATTTTAGTGATTAGTTGTTCTCTTGTAATAATAATCCCTTGATTTCGCATTAAATATGTTAATATTTCAAATTCTGTATGTGTCAAACTTACAGCTTCTCCACCTACAGTTACTTGACGGGAGGGAATATGCACATGGATGCCACCACTAGTTAAGGTGTCCTCATTTGTTGTATTAACTGTCGAAGAATATCGACTTTCAATTAGTCGTTTGGCTCTCGCTAATAGAATAGGGGGACTATATGGTTTGGTAACATAATCATCTGCTCCTAGTTCAAATCCAAGTAAGGTATCATCCTCATCTACCCGTGCTGTTAGCATAATAATAGGTACATTAGATATCTTACGAATTCGTCGACATACCGTCCAACCATCTAATTCCGGTAACATAATGTCCAGAATAATTAAATGTACCTCATGTTCTTCAAATAAAGTTAGTGCTTCTTTCCCATCAGTCGCCTCTAGCACCTTATACCCGTCGTTTAATAGATAATCCTTCATAATTTCACGTAAAATATCTTCATCTTCCACAATTAAGACTGTTTTTTGCATATTCTATCTTCCCTACGATTTATTTTATTTTTACCGAAAAATAATTCCTTTTATAGTTTAGCCATTTAAAGTCTTTCACTATTCTCATCAGTAATAAATGTAACATAATAATATGGAGATAATAACATGCTGGTATAAAGATAAAATGCAGAGATAAACTTAAAATCTATTGTAAATTTGTAGTTATAGTTGATGGAGGTACATAAAACCAAACGCTAATCTTGGCGAATCGCTTATTAAAGCTAGAGATGGAGATGGAACTATTAGCAGGCATTATTATGAAATGGCTGTTTTAACTGAACTAAGAAATTCTATTCGGTCAGGTATAAATCTTTTAGTGGTAGTGGACAACATAAGGATTTTGATGAGTACCTTATTTCAAAAGAAGAGTGGAACGAGATTCAACCTGAAACACCCGAGTTAGCGGTTAGTCTATCTGCTCATGAATATTTAGAAGAACGAACAGCTTCAAAATGGATATCAAGTCGTATAGGCAAATTAAATGGGGGTACCACAAGAAGCAAAAAATTTTAACTCATCTCTTTATGACTTACTTCCACGTGTGAAGCTCATTGGACTGGTTTCCATGAACAGTTTGTTCATGCTCACACCATACCATCTCTTAATTATCTAATATATTTTTTAATATTCACTTCAACACACTGTCTGAACAGCCCAAAGATTCCCTACTTAAGTACCCCGGTAGTTCAATAAGAAAAAGGCTTTACTCCTTCTTGAAGTAAAGCACTCGTTTATCCCTTGTTCAATTAGTCTTGACAGCCGTAATTTTGCAAGTTGAAATTGCAAATCTAACTAAATCAGAATTTATTGGTAAAGTACCTAACACTATGCCAAGACCTGTTTGTTCCACGTTAAAACCTACTGCAATAGCACCATTACTTGCTAAGAGATTCACTGTAGAACCGATAAGTGCATTCAGCAATTGTCTAATTGGTCGTTCACGACAATCACATTCGCATCCAGAACTAGCAGGTGGCAACAAATTAATAATAGGACCTGGTGGTAAAAATCCTACCCCTAATACATCAGAAATATTTACCACAAAGGTACCCTCTACACCTGTAACAGTAACTAGAAAATCATTTACTCCATCAATAGTGTATAAAAAAAAGAGAGGTTGTTGATTTGGTTCGTCTGCAATAGTTGCAAGAATTACAGTTTCCCCAACAAGTTGCTGTAAGACGTACTGAAGTGGAGAGACACAACAGTCACAAAGACTCAAACAAGGTGGGGCGTTAGGAGAGCAACAACAACTATTAATTGCCGTGTACTTAACCGGTGGACAACATTCGTTAGGTTTTATTCTAGTAATCTTCCTTTTTTCGGACATAATTCCACCTCCACATTTCTTATATAATATGTTTTTTAAGAAATACGATATGGGATTACTACCTAAGCAGGTTCTTATTGAACAAACCTGCTCCTTTAGTTGAATAAGAAAAATCGCTGTTTTAGCCATTTCGGCTAATTGTAATTCACTTTAAAATGCATTTAGGAGTCCTCCTTGTAGGTGTTGATTCAATGGTCGTTGACACTGGCATCATACTAGAGGACTCTTTTTCTTTCAAGATCGAGGGGGTTCCCTCGCCTACAGCCAATCTTTTTCCCTTCATTCATAAGTTCAAGTTTTTTCATATTCCAATAACAAGTACGGATTCTTCCCTACTCCCCCTACTTCAAAATTCTTACTTTCGACTATTGCTCACCCCAATCTCCCTTTATTCAAACACCAGTCTTATTTGAATTGAAAATTTCATCAATCTTTATTAATAATTATCGAACTTTGTTATAAATGATAATCTTTTTAACAAAGCTACAGTTCACGAGACGTTTGTATTAATGAATGAGTAAATCTATTGTGATCTTTCTACCTTCGAGTTCTGGTGAGTTTAAAAAAAAACACATAGAATATGAAAAATTCTTTTCATTAGGACACGAATTAGTTATAATATTTAAGTTTTCAAGGGTGCATAGTTAATAATTTAGATTGGTTAAACTCAATGTGAGTAACCAATGATGGGGAAAATGTTAGACGAAGGGCGTTATTGTTATAGAACATAGACTGAAAGGAGTTTGTTGGCATGAAAGAAACATCAGGAAGTACGATAAAGTGGATTCCTTTCTTCATTACCATTGCAATTGGTACTATTATTTGGTTTATACCGGCACCTGCTGGAGTAGAAGAAAGTGCATGGCATTTGTTTGCTGTTTTTGTTGCAACAATTGTCGGTTTTATTTCAAAACCATTACCTATGGGAGCCATTTCAATTATTGCTATGGCAGTGATCGCGGTAACTAATACGCTAACAATTGAAGAAACGCTTAGTGGATTTGGTAATTCGACGATTTGGCTTATCGTTATTGCGTTCTTTATTTCTCGTGGATTTATTAAGACGGGGTTAGGCGAGCGTATAGCTTATGTATTTGTTCGGTTATTTGGAAAGAAAACGTTAAGCTTGTCGTATTCTTTATTGATAAGTGATTTAATTTTGGCGCCTGCTATTCCGAGTAATACGGCACGTGCAGGTGGTGTGATTTTTCCTATTATCCAATCTTTATCACGTACATTTGGTTCTAAACCAGAAGATGGTACAGAACGTAAAATGGGAGCCTTTCTTTTGACGGTAGGATTTCAAGGGAACTTGATTACATCTGCTATGTTTATGACAGCTATGGCAGCCAATCCTTTAATTGTTAAGCTAGCGAGTGATACGGCTGGTGTGACAATAACGTGGTTTGGGTGGGCAGCTGCTATGATTGTTCCAGGTTTAGTAGCGTTGATTGTTGTTCCATTTATTATCTATAAGATTTTCCCTCCAGAGATTAAACAAACTCCGGAAGCAAGTCGAATTGCGAAAGAGAAATTAGATGAGTTTGGGCCATTAAAAAGCTCTGAGAAACGCATGATTGCAGTGTTTATTGTTGTTTTAGGACTTTGGATTGGTGGGGATTCTTTAGGCATTGGTGCCACAACAGCTGCTTTAATAGGGCTTTCTTTACTTTTATTATTAGAAGTACTAACATGGTCAGATATTAAAAATGAACAAGGAGCCTGGGATACGCTTGTTTGGTTTGCGACGCTCTTTATGATGGCCTCTTACATGAACAAGCTTGGACTGATTCCGTGGTTTAGTAAAGAGGTCAGTTCGTTTGTGTCTGGCTATAACTGGATGTTTGCGGTATTGATATTAGTACTTGTCTATTTCTATTCACACTATTTCTTTGCAAGTTCTACAGCACATATTAGTGCCATGTATGCCGCGTTTCTATCTGTTATGCTTCAAGCGGGAGCACCAGCTATGCTTGCTGTGGTCCTATTAGCAGCATTCAGTAATTTATTTGGTGCCACAACTCATTACGGTTCTGGTCCTGCTCCTGTATTCTTTGGTGCAGGTTATATTGAACAGAAAAAATGGTGGACGGTAGGCTTTATTGTCTCAATCGTTACGATTCTCATTTTTATTATTATAGGTGGCTTTTGGTGGAAGCTACTTGGTTATTGGTAGATAGCATTGAGCACGGCTACACAAGGACAACAAGTCTTTTTAGCCGTGCTCTTGTAATTTTTTTTCTTCTTTTAGAGTCTCTTTTGTGAAGACTTCTATGATTGGCTAAAATCTTGACGTATGTACAGATTTTCAAGTTAACTAAATACGAGCGATAATAATTCTACATTCAATATTTTAGTTTTTTGACAAAAAATAACCATACTAATTGGATAAACATAATAATTACGAATAAAATACCTACTATTATGAAAGTTATAGCTTTTATTTCAGGAGTTTGAACTATTCCAGCTCCATCAACTTCCCTTAAACCAATAATTACTGCACCTAATGCAAAAATAACCAACCAAAAAATATTTGCAAACCACCATAATTTCATCTTATTTCCCGCTTTCTTTAAATTAAACAGTAACAATAAATGTAATACAATAAAAATAACCCTTATAAGTAAAGAAAAATAAAAACCATATACTAACTTACTAGGATAAGTAAATTTTAACATTTTTTAATTATTCTTTCTATACGCCTAGAGTCTGAAATAAAATCAGTCTTAACACTTATTACTTATCTTAAATTAATCTCCTCGTTAGTTTAATAAGGCATTGATTTTATCAATTGATTGAACTATAATATCGGGCCTATCAATATGTATTGAATGACTTGCTTCTTGTGCAATTATAAATTTACTATTTGAAGTAAGATTAACTTGGTTCATAATAAGTTCTTGCCACTTTTCTTCAAATAACCTTAACTCCCACTCTGGCAATCCCTCCATAGTGCCTAACTTAATGTTGTGCTCTTTATCTCGACCAATAACAATTAATGGTATATCAAGGCATACTACCAAATTCTTTATAATATCTCCATCCACCTTCCAATTACTAATTTCAGAATGCATTGCCTTGTATAAAGAAGGATTTATCTGGAAATTTATTAAGCGCTGTTGAATATCACCCGGGAGTAGCTTCTGTTTTTTTGTTAGAGTAGGCTTAATAACTTCACCTAATTCTTCACTTTTCATTTGAGAATAAGAATGACATTTTTCCATCCAAAATTCATCGGTTGACCCTTCATTTAAAACAGGTAAATCCAAATCATCTAATTCCTTTAAATCAACAGAAGTTGAATCTACTAATACTATTCCAGCAACCTTTTTAGGATGTTCTTTCACAAAATGTTGTACACATAACCCACCATAGGAATGACCAACTAATACAACGGGTTCAGATAATTTAAGTAAATGTATCATCTCACTTACTTCGTTTACGACTGTCTGTGTGTTACGGACTTCATCACGAATTTCACTTGCGCCTAGGCCTGGTCTATGGAACATTATAACTCGATTTGATTTACTTAATGACTCTGTTACTTCGTACCATTCTTCGAATGAACAACCCATTCCTGTAAAAATAATTATTGGTGTCCCATTTTCCCCTTTTTGAAGTATCTCAACCTTGTTTTGATTTATCATTAAAAATTGACTAATTTTACTCACCCTTTACTTAAATATCAATTAATATATGGTTTTCTTGTTTAACTAAATACCTGTTAGTACAATAAGTTCAACAAAAAAGAGCGTAATCCTTCTTGGATTAACGCACCGTGGGAATTGTCGGGATAATGCGGTTATTTAATGCTTCAAATGACTAGAGCTATATGATTTACTGCTTTTTCAATCTCGCTCATCTTCTAATACCTCCAATCCAATTAGCAGCTGTGTCCATTCAGCTATTTTCAACGATAATTTTGCAAATTGTTCATACGTTAGCTGTCCATTTTCATGCTTGCGTTCCATACTTATGAAATATTCGTCTTGCTGGGCCACAATAAATTCGCGCTCCTCATGTGTCATACGTTACCCTCCTGATAGATTGAACCGTTTAGCTAATTCATATCTATTTTCGCCAATTCGACGGTTAGTAATCCCTTTTGTAGTGATAAGTATTAACACTAAGATTTATTTGCATTTTACCACCATTCGTCCGCGACCTCTTTGCTAGACTTCACTTTCTCCCTCATACTCCAACCCATCCAATGTGAACAATACTTCTGATTACAATTGCTGCAACTCCACCGTCAACTATGTGTAGTTTGCTTTAGTTGTTCAAGCATTTATTTCAACCTCCAGTCAACACTTCTTTCAGTCTCCTAAACGTTGTTATCGTCTGACTTATCTAGCAATCGACTTAGCTACATAACCTAACCTACACAATTACCTATAATGGCTTTATCCTCACTGCTATTAGACATTCGATAATCGGCGTTTATAACGTTCATTTAGAATGTTGTAATAAAGACCTTCTCTCGCTTCAGTCCACTTTACTTTGCCGATGTCCTCCCAAACCAACACGTCTACAGTAAGCTGGTCAAAAGGCCGTTATACATTTCACCGTCGTCATTCATACGTTCAGCATTCAAATTTATTGATACCAAACCTTACAAAATTTTAATGTAATGTAATCAAATCATACATCAAGGTTAAGGTTTAAGGGGAGTTTTAATTATCCAAGCACAAATTAAGACCTGGGTAATCCGCTTAGATTTTTTATTTTTCTTCGCAAATAAAAAAGTAAATTATTTGATTTATCTAAATTTAATAAGTTTGGTACTTTCTACTGTGTTATAACACTTAAAAACTTCAGTTAATAAAGAAGCATTTGAAATAACCAAAAACCAAAATGTTCTATCCACAATCCTTAAGATATTCAATATTTGTTTGCTATTTCCTATCATGTGTAATAAAATTATTACATATGATAAATTTAAATTCCGGCAATGAATTTCTCCGAGTTTTAGAAGCATTATCAAATCCTTACAGATTAATAATATTGGCGATTCTTTTTGAAGAAAGTCAGTATGTAAGCCAATTAGCAAGAAGATTAGGAATTAGTAGACCATTGCTTTACCTGCACTTACAGAAACTTGAGGAGGTGAATTTAGTTAAAAGTCATATGGAGATATCAGAAACTGGTAAAGCCATGAGGTACTACGAAGCTAATTTATTTCAAATTGAAATAAACAATGAAATAATTCAAAATTTTGCTCCTAGTATTACTTTGAAAAAAAGAAAGGAAGAATGAAAATGAATATGGTTTTTGATGATGGAAATGCTGCAATGATAACAATATTATTATCATTAGCTTCTTATTTAATTCCAATTATATTAATCGTAATTGGTTTTTTAATTATATTCCGCTTAATATCTCGTATAGAAAGGCGTGCAGATGAACGTGTAGAAATAGAAATGCAACAAATAGAAATGCAACAAAAACAACTAAATGAGATTTCTGAATTAAAGAGTAAAATTGATAAAATAGACAATTTATTAAAGGAAATTGATTAACCCTATTGTAAATGTTTATATTAATGGTATAATTTTGTCATTGATGTAATTTATCATTAATATATATCATAATTTTACAACAGGAGGAATCATATATGAAAAAATCGGTTTAACTATTTTAGCGACAGGAATTGCTTTTTCTTCACTTCCCTCTCTAGGTTTTGCAGAATTATTGCCTAAGCAAGAGGTATCTGGAGAGTGTGTTTCACAAACATCTGATTTAGAAAGTGTAAGAGCTTTTATTTATCATAGTAGAGAAGATAAATTGCAAATTCTACAAAACTTAAACCCTAATACTGATTCAAAAGAAATTGATCAATTACTAGAAGATTACTCAGACAATCACCCACTTCCACAAGGGGCCGAGAATTTTACAGAACAAGAATTATTTCCTGAAATTAATTTCAATGAAATTGATAATAATGTAACAATTGATATTAATAAATTTATTGAAGAAAAATTAGTATCTGAACCACAAAATACTTTTGAATTTAATAAAGACGATTCTAGGACATTAGTTTACATAAATGAAATGGGACAAACTACCATCTCATCTTTCAATATTTCGCAAGTATACAATTCATCCCCATTGGTTAGAGCTGCAACTAAACATAAGTCTGGTAGTAATGAAATGTTTATTTATAATGCTGTAGGGAAAAAAATGGTTCGTTTATGGTCATCAGCAATATTTGATTATAATGGTAAAACAGTTTCTGCATCTGTTCCTGATGGCGGTATCGAAAAACAGACTGCCGGTTCTACAACAACAATAACTAACAAGGCCGAAGGTTTAGTAAGAAACTATTCATTAGATTCTGGTGGTAAAACATATAAATATTGTGAAGTTTACACTAGAGCCTATATAGAAAGTACTATTGCGTTTAAATATGGTAACCTATTGATAAAATCTGGAACATTTGAAACGTACACAGGATCAAATGTAGATGGAAGTATATTTGGCGGCGCTGTCAAAAAATAGCTTCAAATAAAAAATATT
This sequence comes from Viridibacillus sp. d25.2, assembly GCF_055456015.2. Lineage (NCBI taxonomy): Bacteria > Bacillati > Bacillota > Bacilli > Caryophanales > Caryophanaceae > Viridibacillus > Viridibacillus sp. d25.2. Next base: position 3,428,062 of record NZ_CM196652.1, read on the forward strand.
TTAAAGACATAAGGAGAGCTATTTTTGAAACTCTCTTATGTCTTTTTTCTTTGCTTTAGCAAGTAAAAATGACCAGTCACAAGAAGACAGGGCAAAAATACTTCTTACTTGATTTTCGAGACGATTCTAGAAATACGCTTACGTACAATCATCTTTTCGATTACACACAAGGTCTATACTTTTTCTACATATAATATCGAAAAGTGGTTTCAAAACTAAAAAGGCAGCCCAAGAGCATGCTCGTCAACGCGAAATGTTAGATACCACAGAAATTGATGGTTCTCGCATGAATTTAGGCACTTATCTGAAAGAGTGGCTAGAAATGTATATTGTTGATAAAAAGAAGTTAAACACTGTCAAAACCTATCGTCATGCATTGGAAAAACATATCATCCCAGAATTAGGGATGATGCAACTTGGAGAAATCAAACCAATGCGTTACCAAAATTTTTTAGATCCAATTCTTGAAAAGGGTTTTTCTCCTGAAACTGCTAGAAGAGTTCATACCCCTTTCCGTATGGCTATGGAACGTGCTGTGGTCAATGGTTATATTTCTAAAAATCCTGCATCTCATGCAAAAATCACTAAGAAAACTGTAAAGAGATTAAAATTTCTTCAACCAGAACTTATACCAGATGTTTTAGAATTTCTTTATGAGCGTAGCTTCGGGCTTGGTATTTACTTTGAAGCATTATTTGAAAGTGGCATGCGTAAAGGCGAATGTTCAGGAATTGAGCTAGATGATATTAATTGGGCTGAAAATACCATCCGCATTGATGATTCATATAACTACAATGCTACAAGAGCTGAAAAGAAGATGGATGGAGTTAAAACTTCAGCATCTGAGAGAACGATTGTAATGCGTGAGGAATATATGAAGAAACTAAAAACGTATGTAAAGTATCGCATGGAGAAACGACAGCTAATCGGAACTTTGTATAATAAGGATAACAACTTTGTATTTGGACGTGATGATGGAACACCCTTTCCTAAATCCACGCTGTATAATGCATACAAGTCTGCAATGGAACATCTTGAGCATGAACTACTGCCAATCCATTCGACTAGACATACCCATGCAGTTATGTTGCTTGAAGCTGAGGTTCCAATGAAGGAAGTTCAGGAACGGTTAGGCCATGGATCAATTCAAATTACATCAGATATTTATTCTCACGTTACCAGAAAAATGGAAAATAAATCGATTGAGAAATTTGATGAATACATGCAAAGAAAATCAGCAAAATAAAAATCGTAAAAAATCCGTGGTAAAAATGTGGTAACTTTTTAAATGTGTTACCACGAGAGTGTGAATCGTGGTAAATAAAAAATCCGTTGAAGCTTAGAGCCTCAACGGGTTTAACTATTAATACATTTTCAAGTATTGGTCACGTTCCCATTGGTGAACTTGTGTGCGGAACATATCGAACTCAATTTCTTTTGCTTCCATAAAGTTAGCGTAGATATGTTCACCTAGGGCTGCTTTAGCCACTTCGTCTTTTGCTAGTGCAATTAGAGCAGCATCTAAGTTAGCTGGTAGGTTAGTAATACCGTGTTCAGCGCGTTCTTTTGCATCCATCACGTAGATGTTGCGGTCAACTGCTGCTGGTGGTGTTAATTTTTGTTCAATACCAGCAAGGCCTGATTCTAAAATTACAGCCATTGCTAAGTACGGGTTTGCAGCCGGGTCAACCGAGCGTACTTCTACACGAGTTGAAAGACCACGTGAAGCTGGGATACGGATTAAAGGACTACGGTTTTGCCCTGACCATGCTACGTAACAAGGTGCTTCATAACCTGGTACTAATCGTTTGTATGAGTTTACAGTCGGGTTTGTAATTGCTGTAAATCCTTCTACATGTTTCAGTACACCAGCCATAAATTGCATAGCTGTTTCACTTAAACCAATTTCAGCTGATTCATCGTAGAATACATTTTCTTTACCGTTGAATAGTGAAACGTTACAGTGCATACCTGAACCGTTTACACCGTAAAGTGGTTTTGGCATGAATGTTGCGTGCAGACCGTGTTTACGAGCGATTGTTTTAACAACCAATTTGAATGTTTGAATATTATCACACGCAGTAATAGCATCAGCATATTTGAAGTCAATTTCATGTTGACCTGGTGCTACTTCATGGTGAGATGCTTCGATTTCAAAGCCCATTTCTTCTAATTCAAGAACGATATCTCGACGGCAGTTTTCACCTAAGTCAGTTGGTGCTAAGTCAAAGTAACCACCATGGTCATTTAACTCAAGAGTTGGTTCACCACGATCATCTAGTTTGAACAAGAAGAATTCTGGTTCTGGCCCTAAGTTGAAATCTGTGAAGCCAAGTTCTTTCATGTGATTAAGAACACGTTTTAAGTTGTTACGTGGATCTCCTGCAAATGGAGTACCGTCTGCTTTGTATACATCACAGATGAATCGGCAAACTGTCCCTTTACCAGTAGTCCATGGGAATACGATGAAAGTATCTAAATCAGGATAAAGATACATATCTGATTCCTCGATACGTACGAATCCTTCGATTGAAGAACCGTCAAACATCATTTTATTATCTAATGCTTTATCTAATTGACTTACAGGAATTTCAACATTTTTTATCGTGCCTAAGATGTCAGTAAATTGTAAACGGATAAACTTAACTTCTTTTTCAGCTACTAATCTCTTAATATCTTCTTTTGTAAATTTTCCCACTCGATTCACTCTCCATGTAAAAAATTTTATATTTTACTCAGTTTCTCATTGAAAGAAACGTGATAGATCCCCTTGACGAATAGATGTTTTTTGAAGGCGTTGAGCTTGTTGCATCTCTTCTCTTAGAATGCGACGTAAATCCGCATCCGTAATGTCTTTTTTACCTAAATTCGCGATTGCTGGTTCATTTTTTAAAGCAAATACTTTTTTGATACCTGCCATATTAATACCTTGCTCCAACAAGTCTTTAATTTCAAGCAATGAATCGACATCATTTAAGGAGAACATTCGACGATTGCCTTCTGTTCTAGCTGGTTCGATTAAATTATGTTCTTCATAATATCGAATCTGACGAGCCGTTAAGTCTGTCAATTGCATGACTATACTAATTGGAAGTAATGGCATTGATCTTCGTATTTCACGACTCATAACATTCACCTTCCCCTTTATAATTCAAATAATACACCATGTTAGTTTTCCTGTCAAATTGATGTCATATAACTTAACATGACTTTTAGATAATGAAAAAAGCTTAGAGCCATCTGGTTTTCCAAGCTTTTTCTTATTACTAATTAAACATTTTCGAGTTATTTTCGGAAAATTAATTATTTTTGTAATTTTTGTACGGCACTTAAAGCTGCGTATTTCACGTGCTCGTATGTTAAACCACCCTGAACATACGCAGTATAAGGGGGACGAATTGGACCGTCAGCTGAAAGTTCAATGCTGGCACCTTGTATAAATGTTCCCGCAGCCATGATGACATCATCCTCATAACCAGGCATATAGGCTGGTTCTGGTGCAAAATGTGCATTAATTGGCGAACTTGCTTGAATAGCTTGGCAAAAAGCAATCATTTGATCTGCAGTCTTAAATGAAACAGACTGGATTAAATCAGTTCTTGGTGCTGCATAATGTGGCGAAGTCTTCATACCGATAGCTTCAAGTATTGCAGATGTGAATATCGCACCTTTTAAAGCTTGCGCAACAACATGGGGCGCTAAGAAGAATCCTTGATAAAAGTCTGCTAGGGCATTTAAAGTTGGGCCAGCTTCAGCACCAATTCCTGGTGAAGTCATACGGAATGCACATTGTTCAACTAAATCTGCACGTCCAGCAATATAACCTCCAATTTTAGCTAATCCACCACCTGGGTTTTTAATTAATGAGCCTGCCATTAAATCCGCCCCAACATCTGTTGGTTCCATTTCTTCAACAAATTCACCGTAGCAGTTATCTACAAATATAATAGCTGATGGTTGGATTTCACGAACCCTTTTAATCATACCAGCGATTTGTTCCACAGTGAAAGAAGGACGGGATGCGTATCCTTTAGAGCGTTGGATTGCAATTACTTTTGTTTTTTCAGATACAGCTTTTGTTACCTTATCCCAGTCAACGTCTTTATCATTCACTAAGTCAATATGTTGATAGCCAATGTTGAAGTCTTTTAATGAACCTGTATCTTTGTCACCACCATCAACAATAGATTGTAAAGTATCATAAGGTTGCCCAGTAATATACATAAGTTCGTCTCCCGGACGTAATACACCGAAGAGGCTTAAAGTAATGGCATGTGTGCCAGATATAATTTGTGGACGAACGATACAAGCCTCTGCACCGAACACTTCTGCATACACTCGTTCTAAATTGTCGCGTCCTTCATCATCATAGCCATAACCATTTGAAGGATGCAGATGAAAATCACTAACTTGCTGATTACGAAAAGCCGCTAATACTTTTTGTTGATTGAAGAAAGCCACTTCATCGACGTGATCATGGTAAGGTTTAACTTGTACTTCAATTTCTTTTGCTTGCATTAATAATTCTTTGCTGAAAGTTGTAGAATACGTCATTTTTTCGGCTCCCTTTTTATTTTTCCATTACTATCTTAACAATAACAACCAAAGAGTCAATCATTCGCTCAATAAAACTTGTAATAATCACTATTTTTGGTACAATTCAAGAACGTTCTTAGAAAGTTGAGGGTTTGTCCATGTCGTGGGATGTATTTAGTATTTTCGGCACAATTGCCTTTGCTATTTCAGGAGCAATTGTTGCAATGGAAGAAGAATATGATCTATTCGGAGTTTATTTACTTGGTATTGTGACTGCATTTGGTGGCGGAGCCATACGTAACATGCTCATAGGTGTACCTGTCTCTGCTCTTTGGGAACAAGAGACAATGTTTCAAATCGCTCTTATATCTATTACTATTGTTTTTATTTTCCCACAAAAATTACTGAAACATTGGCATAAATGGGGTAATTTCTTTGATGCTATCGGGTTATCAGCATTCGCTATTCAGGGAGCGCTTTTTGCAGTCAAATTAGATTTACCTGTTAGCGCGGCCATTGTTGCTGCTGTTTTAACTGGTTCTGGCGGTGGAATTATCCGAGATGTACTTGCTGGTCGTAAACCTCTTGTATTACGTGAGGAAGTGTATGCCGTATGGGCCGCACTTGCAGGCGGAATTATTGGTTTAGATATCTTCAAACAAGACATATGGTTGTACCTATTATTCGTTAGTATGACCGCACTACGTGTATTATCATACATGAAACATTGGCGACTCCCCTTCAAATCATTACGAGGGCAAAATTCAGACAAATAGTAAAGTAGAAGGTAGCATTTTATTGATTTGGAGAAGCGTCCGCTCGACTCCTGCAGGAAAAGTGAGACAGTCGAGACACAGCAGGAGCCTAGCAACGAAGCGAGCGGTAAGCTCCGGAAAACCTGATCTATCCTGTATACAAATAAAAAGACTGTGAAAACTCGTTTTTGCGAGTTTTTCTACAGTCTGTTTTTACTACATTTGTAGTTGATTGGAGCGAAGGTGGCGACTCCTGCGGGAAAAGGGACAGTCCAAACCTCTTCACCAAGCGGCTTGGCGCCCGCCCGCGGAAAGCGTCCACCGTAGCGAAAATCAACGATCTCATCTATTTATACATATTTTGAATAAAAAGCTGTAGAAAACTCGTTTTTTTCGAGTTTGTCTACAGTCTGAAGCGAATCGATTTACGATTCGCTTTTATATTTATCTTAAAATTCTAGCTCGCCTTCCCAAGCTAGCATGCCGCCTTCCATATTCGTTACGTCGTAACCTAAACCCGAAAGATAAGAACACGCGCTACCGCTACGTCCACCTGCATGGCAGATGAAGATATATGGTTTTGTTTTATCTAATTCATCGATTCTCTCAGGAATTGATCCAAGTGGAATATGGATAGCACCTGGGATTATACCGTTTGCCACTTCTTCATCTTCACGTACATCTACTAAAAATAGATCTTCATTTGCATCAACTTTTTCTAAAAGTTCAGTTGTTGTAATAGTTTTCATTATTATAATCCTCCATCATCTATAAAACTTATCAAATATCTCTTTTAGTATAGCTAGAAATAAAAAATTCGGCTAGTCTTTATACTAGCCGAAATCATTTTACTCTTCGTTATCTTGAGAAATATTAATGGATTTTGAAGGGGCGAATGTAGAAATGGCATGTTTATAAATCAAATGCTGCTTCCCATCAGATTCCAATAGTACTGTGAAATTATCATAAGATTTAATAAGACCTTTTAATTGAAAACCATTCAGCAAGAAAACGGTAACAAAAACCCCGTTTTTACGCATTTGATTTAGAAACGCATCTTGTAAGTTAATAGATTTCATGCAAAGCCACTCCCTCTTCTATTTTAAATAAATCTCCTCAATACCATGTATTCGATCTCATTTATGAAAAACCCTTTATTATTCCAATATTTCTCTAATTATTTTTTCTGTACCATCTAAACTATTAAACCATCTAACGTCCATTTTATTACGGAAATAAGTTAATTGACGTTTTGCATAGCGTCTTGAATTTTGCTTTAGCTGCTCTATTGAATCCTCTAATGATTGTTTGCCATCAAAATATGCATAAAGCTCCTTATATCCAATAGCTTGTACAGATTGCACGTCTCGGATATCCTTTTGCCATAGTGCTTCTACTTCAGCAAGTAGCCCTTGTTCCATCATTATATCTACACGTTTATTTATACGTTCATATAAAAGCTCACGATCCATATTTAAACCAATGATTAGATGTTTATAAAGTGGCTTCTCACCAAGGTTTTGCTCAACCGAAGATTTGGCTACACCACCATGCTGAATCATCTCAAGTGCCCTGATTACTCGCCGCGTATTGTTAGGATGAATTGCTTCAGCCGTTTTAGGATCAAGCTCTACTAATTTTGCATGCATTGCCTCAGGTCCTATTTCAATCAATTCTTTATAATAGGCTTCCCGTGCTGCTTCATCAACCTTTTCTTCCGTGAAGCGATAATCAAATAGTACAGCTTGAATATAAAGACCAGTTCCTCCAACAATAATTGGAAACTTTCCTTTCGCACGAATAAAGTCTATACGTTCACGCACGAGTTGCTGATATTCAGCGACCGAAAAGGATTCAGTAGGTTCTTTAATACTCAGCAGATGATGTGGTACTCCTTCCATTTCGGTTTCTGTAATCTTAGCTGTCCCTATATTCAGTTCTTTATAAATCTGCATGGAGTCACCATTAATAATTTCTCCATTTAACTTTTTAGCTAGCTCTATACTCAAGGCTGTTTTTCCAGAAGCTGTGGGACCCACAATGGCAATTACCTCTAAATCATGTTCTCTCATTCTTTTTCTAACCACCATATGATTTTGTTATAAACTTCTTCTCGGTTTACTTCATTTAATATTTCATGTCGTTTTCCTTCAAATAACTGTACGGTAACATTCGTTAATCCACAACCTTGATAGCTCTTAGCCACTTTCCAAATACCCTTACTAAAGCCACCAACAGGATCATCTGCACCACTTATTAAAAGAATAGGTAAATCCTTTCGAATTCTATTTATCTCTTCTTCCTTCGATAAAGTTATAATACCCCCAGTTAAATCAGCATAAAACTGATTAGTTGCCAAAAACCCGCAATCTTCATCTTCAAGATATTTAGCCACTTCCTCTGAATCTGATGATAGCCAATCAAAATCAGTCTGGGTATTTGAAAATGCACGATTGAAATTACCGAAAGACAATTTATCTAATAATGGGCTTTCCTTTGCTTTTCCTTGTAAACTCGCGAGACATTTTGCAAGTATATGCCCAGCTTGATGTGTCGGACTTGCTGCACCTGTTCCGCAGAAAATAGCTTTGGATAGCGTTTCACTGTAAAGCTCTGTATAACGACGTGCGATAAATGAACCCATGCTATGGCCAAATAAAATAACAGGCGGTAAGTGATGATCTGCTCGAACAAAGTTTAGTACTTCATGTACGTCTGACACCACTCTATCAAAACCTTGCTGATTAGCAAAAAAGCCCCTTGGTGAATCATTTAAAAAGGCTGTCTGTCCATGACCACGATGATCGTGCATGGAGACAACATAACCACGTTCTAATAAAAATTTTGCGAAACGTTCGTATCTATTACTATGTTCTGCCATTCCATGAAGAATGTGAATATGTCCCATCGGATCTTCACTAGGGAAATAGACAGTCACCGAAATGAGGTGACCGTCTAAAGTTTTAACTGTATGTGTATTTTTATTCATAAATGTCCTCTTTAGCAAAATGCGACGCTTCGAATAATAATTGATCTAATTCTATGCGATATTGCTCTTCCTGCGCTGCCGAGTAGGACAAGTATTTTTTCATTAATTTTATGACTGCTTCTTTATGTTCATAAACACTATCGATATCAAATAATAATCGACTTGAGCGACGAACAAAGAAATCTGCTGGCGTTTGTGTCATTTCATTTTGAATTGCATAAAGTAGCTGCGCATGTATTGCGATTGGTAAATCAACGACTGAATTATTCACTTTCAAAGTATGAATACTATTGAAGATTTCTTGAATGTTCGTACCGTATTTTGAGACGAGCATATGAGCCTCTTCTTTAGTTAATCCTAATTTTGTTCCTTCATATGTTTTATTTTTTACATAAGGGCCAAAATTAATTGAATTTATACCTTTAGCACCTGAAAGGGACATATGCTCTGTCACACATGGGCCTGACTTTCTAAACGGTTTCTTTTCTACGATTTTGTCGACGATATTTTCAGCCATTTTACGATAACCTGTTAATTTCCCACCAGCAATTGTCAATAAACCACTTGGGGATTCCCAGATCTCATCTTTACGAGAGATTTCTGAAGGATCTTTCCCCTCTTTGAAAATGAGCGGTCGGACTCCTGCCCAGCTTGATTCTACGTCTGTTTGTGTGACTTGTACATCCGGGAAAATATAGTGAATCGTGTCCATCAAATAAGCAACATCTTCATCCGTTGCAACTGGATTTACTGGGTTTTCTGCGTAAAATGTATCCGTTGTGCCGACATACGTTTTTCCATCACGAGGTATAGCGAAAACCATCCGGCCATCTGGTGTATCAAAGTATACAGATTGTTGAAGTGGGAAACGGGATTGGTCAATCACAATATGTACGCCCTTTGTGAGACGTAGCTGTTTATTGTTACTAATCTGGTCTTTTTTTCTCACTTCGTCTACCCATGGTCCTGTAGCATTTACTATTGTATTCGATTGAATTGTCCAAGTACGAGATGTAATTTGATCGCGAACAACTACTCCTGTAATTTTCTCTTTTTCATACTTAAATTCTTCTGCTTTTACATAGTTTAAGCAAACAGCACCTAGTTCAACAGCTTTCTTAATAACCTCAATAGTAAGACGTGCATCATCAGTACGGTATTCTACATAGTAGCCTCCCCCCAATAAGCCATCTTTTTTGAGAAGTGGTTCTTTTTGTAAAGTTTCCTTGGCACTCAGCATTTTACGACGCTCAGATTTGTTAACTCTAGCCAAATTATCATACACTTTTAAACCGAGTGAAGTTGAATAAGGTCCAAACGTCCCCCCCTTGTAGAAAGGAAGTAACATCCATTGTGGGGTTGTAATATGTACCCCATTTTCATATACGATGGCACGTTCTTTACCAACTTCAGCTACAACACCTATTTGTAGTTGTTTTAAATAACGCAAACCTCCATGAACTAGCTTAGTTGAGCGACTAGAAGTACCAGAAGCGAAATCTTGCATATCAATAAGCGCTACAGATAATCCTCTAGATACAGCATCTAACGCAATACCTGCTCCAGTAATTCCTCCACCAATTACTACGACATCAAAAGAATAAGCATCAAGTGTTTCAATAAAACCTTCACGTTGTGCAGATGAAAACATACTATCTTCCTCCTTTATTTTATAAAAATCACATAACTCTTTTAAACATTTTCTCAATTTCATACGTTTTAAAATGGACGATAACAGGTCTACCGTGTGGGCATGTGAACGGATTAATCATTCGTTTTAAATCACGTATTAACACTTCCATTTGTTGTGTGTCTAAGTAGTGATTTGCTTTTATGGAACGTTTACAACTCATCATAATAGCCGCAGCTTCACGTAATTTTCGTATATCCGTTTTACGTTCACGTAGAATTTGTTCAATTAATTCTTCAATTATTTCCTCTTCAAAATCTTTTGGGAACCAGGCAGGATGTTCTCTTACTACAAATGAGTTTGTGCCAAATTCCTCAAGAATAACTCCTACATCGATTAAATAATCCATATTCTCTCTTAACACTAGTGCTTCATCAGCTGAATAGTGGAATGTTAACGGAAATAGTAGTGCTTGACGTTCATTCGGATCGACCTGTCCTACTTTGTCTTTGAAAAACTCATATTTAATTCGCTCTTGCGCAGCATGCTGGTCAATTAAATAAAACCCATCCTCACTTTGCGCCACAATATACGTCCCATGTATTTGACCAACCACTTCAAGTTCCGGGAATGGTTCTTTTGTTTCGTGCTTTTCAGATTCTTCACTTGAGATTAAGTACTCTTCATCTTTCATATCTTGCTCTACATGTAATTTTGATTCTGCTAAATTGTCCGTACTATTTACTTGTTCCCAAGTTTCTTCCTTTATAAAACCTGAATTAGCTGACGAATTAAAAACATCTTGTGGAAATGGTCTCGTAAAAGGATCAGGCTCATCTTCCTGCTTAGGTTTTTCATTGAACTGGGGCATGCTTGTGTTTTGATGGTTCATCGATTTCCAGAAGTTGATTTGCTCACCAGTTTGCGGTACTTTTTTCTTCTTCTCTGCAATTTCAGGTGCCTGCATCGATTGACGAATTACTTTATGCAATGTCTTTTCAATTAAGTCCATTAACTCCGCTTCTTTGCTTAAACGAATTTGTTGCTTCGATGGATGAACATTTACGTCTGTTAAAAATGGATCGCCCTCAATATTAATAACAGAAATCGGAAATCTTCCTATCGGCAAGAAGGTATGATATGCATCAATGATTGCTTTTTGTACCGTAAAATGACGAACCCATCGACCATTGACGAAAATAGACATATAGTTCTTAGATGCTCTAGTGATTTCAGGTATTGTCGCAAAACCCGAAACTTTATAATCTGATGATTCCCCTTCAAATGTCACCATCTTTTTCGCGTTAGCAATACCATAAATTGCTGCTAACACTTGGAGCAAGTCACCACGTCCATTTGTTTGCAATAAAATATGGTCATGGTGACGTAATTTGAAAGCTGTATTTGGATAACATAGTGCCAAGCGATTCATTAAATCAATTGTGTGGCCTAATTCAGTTTGAATCGTTTTCATATATTTTAATCGTGCGGGCGTATTATAAAAAAGTTGGGATACTTTCATATCCGTTCCTTTACGTAAAGGAGCTGGTTTTTTGTCAATAACATAACCGCCCTCTAATTGTACTTCAATACCCACTTCACCGTTTGATGTTACAAGAGTAATTTTTGAAACTGAAGCAATACTCGCTAATGCTTCCCCTCGGAAACCTAGTGTACGGATACGGAATAAATCACGTTCATTTTCAATTTTACTCGTAGCATGGCGTTGAAATGATTTCAGCGCATCAGCTTCATCCATTCCACTTCCATTATCGATTACTTGAATGGAGGTTAAACCAGCTTCTTCTAAAATCACTTCAATTGAGGTGCTTCCTGCATCAATGGCATTTTCAACTAGTTCTTTTACAACAGATGAAGGGCGCTCAACTACTTCACCTGCTGCGATTTTATTGGACAGGAATTCATCCATAATATGAATATGGCCCATCTGTTGCACCTCCTATTTTTTTAATAACGATTGTTGCAATGAATAAACAAGTTGCAATGCATCCATCGGCGTTGTGCCGGACACATTTAGTGATCGGAGTTGCTCTAGCGCCTCTTGTTCTGATTTTGAAACGGCTACTTGAGTGACTTTTTTTGGCTCTTCTTCTGCAAATAGAGAAAGTTGAGATGGTTCGTCCTTCACAGTTTTCTCTGGTTCTGGTTTTGAGTTTACTTTTATCACGTTTGCCGCTGATGCAACATTTGTTGCTTCAAATTCTTCTAGTAAAGTACGCGCTCTAGAAATGATGTCAGCTGGTAATTCTGCTAGCTCGGCTACATGAATACCATAACTTTTATCCGCAGGTCCTTTTTTCACTTTGTGTAAAAAGACTACCTTACCATCTTGTTCCATTGCTGATACATGGACATTTTGCAAGCGATTTAAGTCGTTTTCTAAATCTGTTAATTCGTGATAATGAGTAGAAAATAATGTATTTGCACCTATTTTATTATGAATATACTCCATCATAGACTGCGCTAAAGCCATCCCATCATAAGTTGAAGTACCACGTCCAATTTCATCAAAAAGTAATAAACTTTTCGCAGTAGCATTTGTAATAGCATGTTGTGATTCCAACATTTCTACCATAAATGTACTTTGTCCCGCAGCTAAATCATCCGCTGCTCCAATACGTGTAAAAATTTGGTCAGTTATTGGTAATTCTGCTTCTTCTGCTGGTACATAACAGCCCATTTGCGCAAGAATTGTAATAAGTGCCACTTGTCTCATGTAAGTACTTTTACCAGACATGTTGGGCCCAGTAATTAGCATCATATTGCGATCATCAGTTAATATACAGTCATTTGGTACGTATAATTGCTGATTCATCATTTTCTCAACGACTGGATGACGTCCATTAACAATTTTAAGCGAACGTCCTTCGTGGAATACAGGTTTTGTGAATTGATACTTTTCTGTTACCGTTGCGAAACTTACGTAAACATCTAATCCACTGATTGCAGAAGCAAGTGCTTGTAATCTCGGGATATATTGTTTTAATTCTTCACGGATTTTTGTAAATAATGTATATTCAAGCGCCAAACTTTCTTCCTCAGCATTTAAAATAATAGCTTCTTTTTCCTTCAGTTCATCAGTAATGTAACGCTCTGCATTGGCAAGCGTTTGCTTACGTTCATATCTTTCTAGATCCGCTAAATGAATATATGATTTCGTAATTTCGATGTAATAACCAAATACTCGGTTATAACCAATTTTCAAATTCTTGATTCCTGTTTTCTCACGCTCTTGTTGTTCAAGCGCCGCAATCCAATCTTTTCCGTTGCGAGAGGCATATCGAAGCTCGTCCAATTTTTCGTCGTATCCACCGCGAATAACATCGCCCTCTTTAATCGAGATTGGTGGGTGATCTGTAATCGCATGACTTAAATAACTCTCTATATCACTACATAAATCAAGTGCTTTGCCTAAGCTTTGTAAATTTTCTTTAGCAGAGTTTTGCAATTGCTCTTGAATAACAGGCACTTGACGTAGGGATTCTCGTAATTGCGCTAAATCGCGTCCTCCAACATTTCCAAACGCAACACGTCCTGCCAAGCGTTCTAAGTCATAAACTTGTTTAAATAACTCCTGTAATTCTGCTCGAACAAAATATTCTTCTAACAAATCTGTAACGATACTCAAGCGCTTTTCAATATGTTGAAGGTTTGCTAATGGTTGATGTAACCACTGTTTTAATTTTCGACCACCCATTGCTGTAACAGTCTCGTCTAGTAACCATAATAGCGTTCCCTTTTGATCACCACCACGGAGCGATTGAATTAACTCTAAATTACGCTTTGAGTTTGTATCGATATTTAGATAATTTTTATTTTCATTGTATTGAAATGGTTGAATATGAGAGAGTGAGCGCATTTGTGTACGTTCGATATAGTGAAGAAGCTTTCGACCTGCATCGTGTAAATTATCAGGTGCTTCATCTAAATACTGTATACTTTTCGCTTCATCCATATACTCTTCTTCAATTGATAAGACAATTGATAGTGCTTCTGCCTGTTCAGTCAATTCTGCAAATAATTGCTCTGATACAACCATTTCTCGAATACCGAATGATTGAAGTTGCTGTAACAAAACTAAACCATCGCCTTCAATATAAGTAACATTTGCCTCACCCGTCGATAAATCTAAATAACAAAAAGCATATTCTGAAGCGTGTATTTGCTCAGTAGCTGCGATAAAGTGATTTGTTTTTCCATCTAACGCTTTGCCCTCCATGATTGTCCCAGGCGTAATCAATTGAACAACTTCACGTTTTACGACACCTTTTGCTTGTTTAACATCTTCTGTTTGTTCACATACGGCTACTTTATAACCTTTTTGAACAAGTGTCTCTATATAGTTTTTAGCGGAATGATGTGGCACTCCACACATAGGAATTCGTTCTTTCATCCCTGCATCCCGGCTTGTTAGTGTAATTTCTAAAATTTGTGATGCTTTTACAGCATCATCAAAAAACATTTCATAAAAATCGCCTAAACGGAAAAATAAAAAAGCATCTTTATAATCGGCTTTTACTTGTAAATATTGTTGAATCATTGGTGTATATGTTGTCATTTTAAAACCTCTCCTGTGTAGCTAAATCTTATTTCTATTATAACAAAATAAGTATTGAAATGCGTTTCATACTTTTTAGTCGGTTTACTCAAAAAAAATAAGCCGGCGTCGCCTCCGGCTTTAAAAGTGCTTAATGAAACGATGAAGATTCAAATGATGGACCTGACGATGATGATGATGACGATGATGACGAGCTCGACGATGAGCTTGATGATGAACTAGATGATGAGCTTTCATCTTCGAAATCCCACTCTTCTTCAAAATCTAATGGATGTACAGAGATACAAATTGTTGTCTCACCTACAACTTCTGCAAGCAATTCTCGTTCGATCGTGACTTGGAATTGCTCTCCGCAAGGTGTGATAATAGCTTCTGTACAGTTTGGATGTTGGATCACCTTCACATGAATATCTTCTTTTCCTGTCGTATCATTATCTCTATAATGAAGTTTGATACGGTCTCTATACAGTACCGTCTCAGAGAATACTGCTGTTTTTGAATGATTATGATAAGCGTACCAAACATTGACATCAAATTTGCCTGATACCTCAACAAAATTCCCATGTTTTTTGGCTGAATGCGTATGATTGATCACCCAGCACCCTAAAATACTTGATGGTTTATTAGGTGGTCTTAAATTTTCACATACTTCTGTTCTTTTTTTCCCCTTCGCGACGACCGCCTTTGTGACAATTTGACGCAACTGTTTCAGTGCGATTCCTCCTTTGCTTCTCTTCATTTCATCTTATGCTGCATGTGCCCATTGGGTGATTAGATTAACTTTTAAAAATAAAAAAACTACTGAATAGCCGTTCTTTCTTTAGCTACTCAGTAGTCTTCAATTATTCTATTACTTTGAATGCTAGACGAATAGCAGGATTTGCTGAACACGGATCCATTAGCGACTTCATAAAGGTTTTATCCCCTTGTTTTTATTGGCGTATTAGTAACCTTTATAGGCATTGTCATAAGTTTCATAATCTAACGCAGTCCAGCCACCTCTGTTAATCGTCATATTACTCTTCGTACCTACATGACCTGACTAAGGTAATGCTACTTCAAAAGGAAACTTCGGTATCTTTTTCACAAAAAACCCTTTAAAGATGTTAATTCTTTAAAGGGGGAGAATTCCTATTATGAACAGCTTCCAGGTTTTGAGTTTTGTACTTTTGAACCTGTTTCACCACGTAACAAATCGCCACCAGTTGATTCAACGATTTCATCTGTCACAGTGTTCGCAATTGCATTTGATACTAATTGTAATAAATCATTTACATCGCTTTGAGATTGTTTAAATTCTTCAACGATTGGTAAAGAATCAATTTCTTCTTCGATTTTAGCAATTTTATCTTCAATTAATCGAAGTGCTTTTTCTTTTCCGTAATGTTGGAAGTTTACTGCTTGTTTTTGTAAACTTTTTAGACTAGCAATTTTTTCACGTACCATTTGATTTTCGTTAATTTGTGCTTCTGCACGTTTGAAGAATTCCACTTCTTCTGTGTTCGCTACCATATGGGCAATTTCCATTGCTTTTGCGATAATTTGATCTTTAGTATACATTTCTGCCATTATAATTCCACCTTTTGGTTCGTCACGACTTCGATAAAATCTCCTTGTAATGACCAAGTTTTCGCTTCAGTAACTTGTACTTTTACAATTTGACCGATTACTTCTTTAGGAGCGACAAAGTTAACGAGTTTATTTTTTCTTGTATAACCTGCTAGTACATTCGGGTTTCGTTTACTTTCCCCTTCTACTAACACTTCGACAATTTGACCATCATATTGTTTAATTGCTTCTCCACAAAGTTGGTTCACTACATCATTTAATCGTTGTAGACGCTCTTTTTTCACATCCATTGGTACATTATCTTGCATTTTCGCTGCAGGAGTACCTTCACGTGGTGAATAAATGTACGTGAACGCCATTTCAAAGCCAACTTCTTTATATAAAGATAACGTTTCTTCAAATTGCTCATCAGTTTCATTTGGGAAACCGACGATAATATCAGTTGTTAACGCTACATCTGGAATCGCTTTTCTAATTTTGCGTACAAGTTCTAAATAGCTTTCACGCGTATATTTACGAGCCATGATCTTCAGCATATCACTTGAACCTGATTGCACTGGTAAATGAATGTGTTCAACTAAATTCCCTTTTGTCGCTAATACTTCAATTAAATAATCATCAAAATCACGAGGGTGACTTGTCGTAAAACGAATGCGAGGAATATCAATTGTACGCAATTCATTCATTAAATCGCCAAGGCCATATTTTAGGTCTTCAAAGTCTTTTCCGTAAGCGTTTACGTTTTGACCAAGTAATGTCACTTCTTTATAGCCTTGCGCAGCTAATTGGCGCACTTCTTGAATAATATCATCTGGGCGTCGACTACGCTCTTTTCCACGTGTATAAGGTACGATACAGTATGTACAGAATTTATCACAGCCGTACATGATATTAACCCAAGCCTTTGTATTCCCTTTTCGTACTTTCGGAAGGTTTTCGATGACGTCTCCTTCTTTAGACCACACTTCAATAACCATTTCTTTCGACATATATGCTTCGTTTAAAATATCAGGTAAACGATGAATATTATGCGTCCCGAAAATCATATCAACTTGGTCATATGTTTTCAAGATTTTCTTAACTACAGCTTCTTCTTGCGACATACATCCACATACACCAATTAATAAATCAGGATTTTTTTGCTTTAACGGTTTAAAATGGCCAAGTTCACCAAATACTTTGTTCTCCGCATTTTCTCGGATAGCACAAGTATTCATTAAGATGACATTCGCATCTTCGACGTTATTTGTTGCTTCGTAACCAAGTTGTAGGAAAATCCCCGCCATTACTTCTGTATCATGCTCATTCATTTGGCAACCGTACGTACGAATGTAGAATTTACGACCATGTCCCATACCCATGTATTTCTCATCAATCGCGAAGTCTTTATGGTATTGAACTTCTTCTTTACCACGTTTCTTTGCATCTTTTAAAGATGGCGCTGTATATACAGATTGAAAATATTTACTATAGTCCTTCTCGGATTTTTTGTCCGATGGATCTGGTTGTTTCACTTGTTGACTAGCAAGTCGCTGTTCTTCGTTCATCAGTAAACTCCTTCCGCTCGTATTCGCACACTCGAATACCCATTTTCTTATTATACTGAATGGAGTGTGGTTCCTACAAGAAAAGAACGTTAATTGTCGGTGTTTCGACATATAGCTTGTTTATAAGGAGGAGGATATTGGTTCCTTTGTGTTATTTGGGGGATTTTCGCTACTCATGGGGTTTTGGTGCTACTCATGGCTCTGTGGCCATGCTCGGGGGTTATTTCGCGCTACTCGAACTCTTTGGCGCTACTCAAGCTTTCTTTAGCGCTGCTCAGACTTTCTTTGGCGCTACTCGAACTTTCTTTGGCCCTACTCAGGCTTTATTTAGCGCTGCTCGAGCTTTCTTTGGCGCTACTCGGGCTTTCTTTAGCTCTACTCACTGGCTCTTTGGCGCTACTCAGGCTTTATTTAGCTCTACTCAGACTCTTTGGCGCTACTCAGGCTTTCTTTAGCGCTGCTCGAGCTCTCTTTGGCGCTACTCAGGCTTTTTTTTGCCCTACTCAGGCTCTTTGGCGCTACTCAGACTTTCTTTAGCGCTACTCGGGCTTTCTTTAGCCCTACTCAGGCTTTCTTTAGCCCTACTCAGGCTTTCTTTAGCCCTACTCAGGCTTTCTTTAGCCCTACTCAGGCTTTCTTTGGCGCTACTCAGGCTTTCTTTGGCGCTACTCAGGCTTTCTTTGGCGCTACTCGAGCTTTCTTTAGCCCTACTCAGACTCTTTGGCCCTACTCAAGCTTTCTTTAGCGCTACTCAGGCTTTCTTTGGCGCTACTCAGACTTTGTAACCCCATTCCAATAATAAGGTAAGCCACTTTTATTCTTATCAATGCCTCATTAACAATAAAAAAACTAATCCTCTAGCCAGAAAAAAGACTTGAGGATTAGTTACTAAATTATTTATTACATAAATTCTTTCATTAGATCTTGAAGATCTTTTTCTTCAATCATCATTTCTTGCTGATTAAGTGGTTCTTCACTATATCCATTTACTAAGTTTTGGTACGAAGGCGTTTCTTCGTCTTGATAAATGATACCTGTTACTAGACCTTCATGCTCCATTACAGTTGCCATTGCTTGTGCACGGTTTGTAGAATCGTAGCCTTCAATGCTTGATAATTTTGTAATGTTTTCTTTGAACCAGTCATAAGTATTGATTTTGTTGTAAGTTACACAAGGGCTGAACACATTAATAAATGAGAAACCATTGTGATTCATACCTGCTTCAATAATCGCAGTTAGCTCTTTTAAATCTGTAGAGAAGCTTTGTGCTACGAATGTTGCACCAGCAGATAATGCTACTTCCAATGGTTTTAATGATGGTTCGATTGCGCCACCTGGTGTTGATTTTGTGACAAAACCAGCAGCTGAGCGTGGTGATGTTTGCCCTTTAGTTAAACCATAGATTTGGTTATCCATGACGATGTACGTAATATCAATGTTACGACGGATTGAATGAATTGTATGACCCATACCGATTGCGAAACCGTCACCGTCACCGCCTGAAGCGATTACTTTTAAATTGCGGTTTGCCATTTTCAATCCTTGTGCAATTGGTAATGCACGTCCGTGAATACCATGTAATCCATATGAATTGATGTATCCCGAGATACGACCTGAACAGCCGATTCCTGAAACAACTGCTAGTTCATGTGGTTGGATTTCTAGATTTGCTGCAGCACGTTGAATCGCAGCTTGCACTGAAAAGTCACCACATCCAGGACACCAGTTAGGTTTAACATTATTTCGGAAATCCTTAAATGTTACCATCTGTTAGCAACTCCTTCACGCGGCCTAACAATTCTTTTGGCAAGAATGGTGTGCCGTCATATTTCACTAAGCTAATAATTTTATCGTGTGCGCCAATATTCATTTTCATTACATTAGCTAATTGACCAGTAGCATTATTCTCAACGACAATTACTTTTTTTGCATTGTCGATCAATTCTCTCATTTCCTCTGTTGGGAATGGGTGAATTAAACGAATATGTGCATGATTTGTTTTGATGCCTTCTTTATTTAACATTGGTTGAATTTCTTCCAACGCACCTTTAGTCGAGTTAAAGCCAACTAATAAAACATCTGCTTCTTCATGAGGTGTATTTTTAAATATAGGCATATTAAAGTTTACATAATCTAATTTACGGAATCGTTTGTCCATTTGCGCTTTACGGTTGCCCGCTGCTTCAGATGGTTTACCTGTTTCATCATGTTCGACACCTGTAACGTGATGAATACCATTTTTTTGACCTGGTACGACACGAGTTGACACGCCATCTTCTGTTACTTCATAGCGTTTGAAGTATGCTTTATCTTCTGATTCAGGTAATTCGCCAAGTTCTAATTTGCCACGACGAATTTCGATTTTTGAGTAATCAAATGGTTCAACAGTTTGTTTACCAAGTGATAATTGAAGATCCGATAATAAGATAACTGGCAATTGTAGTTCTTCTGCAATGTTGAACGCTTGAATTGTATCGTAGAACGCTTCTTCACCAGTACTTGGTGCGATAACAACTTTAGGAATTTCACCATGTGTTCCATATAGCATTGCCATTAAATCAGATTGTTCTTGTTTTGTTGGTAGACCTGTTGATGGACCACCTCGTTGTGTATCAACAATAACAAGTGGTTGTTCTGTCATTCCTGAAAGCCCGATTGCTTCCATCATTAATGATAAACCAGGACCAGCAGACGCTGTAAATGAACGTACGCCACCATAGTTTGCGCCGATTGCCATTGTTGCAGCAGCGATTTCATCTTCTGTTTGGATAACAGTACCACCGAATTCCGGCAATTTTTTGATTAAGTATTCCATTATTTCTGACGCTGGAGTGATTGGGTATGCTGCCATGATGCGGGAGCCTGCAGCTAATGCACCTAGTGCGATAGCTTCATTACCGATCATAAACAAGCGGTGTTTTCCGTCAGCTGGTTCTAATTCGAATTTTCCGATATTATCACCAAGCATGCCATTCATTAGTTCATGTCCTTGTGCAATGGCAGTCATATTTTTTTGGACAACTGTTTCACCTTTACGTCCGAAGATTTCATCAACGACGCTCTGGAAAACTTCATCTTCAAGATTTAATAATGCAGCGGTTGCACCGATTGCCACCATGTTTTTCATTAAAGTAGTTCCTAATTCAGCAGCTACTTCTGTGAATGGTACAACGTAAAGTGTTGCAGGGCAATCTTCTGGTTTTACAGGCTTAAATTTAGCATCTGCTAAAATAACGCCTTCTGTTGTTAACTCTTTATAATTGACATCAATTGTTTCTTGGTCAAATGCAACCAATATATCTAAATCATCTGGAATCGTGTGTACGACAGATGTGCGTACGTTAATTTTATTGTTCGTATGGCCACCTTTAATGCGGGAAGAGAAGTGACGGTATCCATATAAATGGTATCCAAGACGGTTCATAGCCGTAGAGAAAATTTCTCCCGTACTCTCAATACCTTCCCCTTGTTGCCCACCGACTTTCCATGAAAGCTGATGTAACATGTATAACATCTCCTTAATTACAGGTTTTAAGCTTTTTTTATCCTTCATCAGTTTATCACGAAGACCCGATGTAAACTATTGTTTATAAGCGATTTCTTTGAAATTCAGACCTTTGACGGAAAAGCTCGTTCAATAAGTTGTAAAAATAATCACTGACAATACTCACTATGTTAACATACTTTTCTATGTATAGTAAAAAGCTTAGTTTGCTCACTTCATCGTACAAAGGGCAACCTAAAGCTGCATTTTTTAATAAGCAAAAATACAAAACCCCATTCCCATTATTTTCCCCATAAAAAAATACCGGTTTCCCGGTATTTTGGTTTTTCTATTTATCTAGTACGCTTTTCAACTAAAAGCTTCATAGCCGTTCGGTCTTCACCTGCAATTAAAATATCCGTAAATGCAGGCGAACAAGTCAAGTCCGTTCCACTTGGTGCAACAAATCCTCTTGCAATTGCAACTGCTTTAACAGCTTGATTTAGTGCGCCTGCTCCAACTGCTTGCATCTCTGCAAAGCCTTGCTCTCTGATGACTGCTACTAATGCGCCAGCGACTGAGTTTGGGTTTGAGCGAGAAGATACTTTCAATGAATCCACAACAATTCCTCCCTTAATTTGAAAAAATGTGGGACATCTCTATTGTCCATGAATTATTGTATGCAGTAGGTTTTGGATATAGACTTGAAATTAGGCTTTAAATGGATAATCTGCATTAATATATATGCGTTCAAATGATTTTGCTAAGCCCGTTTTATCATCAAGATCAACAAAGAAGCCACTTAACACTTCTCGACCTTGCTTTGGTACTTCAAAACGTGTTGGCATATTTGTTTTAAATCTATAGATTACACTTTCCTTATTCATTCCAAGTACTTCATCATAAGGTCCAGTCATTCCAACATCGGTAATATATGCTGTTCCTCCAGGATAAATTCGAGCATCCGCTGTTTGAACATGTGTATGTGTACCTACAAGAGTTGATACTCGGCCATCTAGATACCAGCCCATTGCAATTTTTTCACTCGTTGTTTCGGCATGGAAATCTACGAAAATAAGTGGAGAAACTTTTTTTGCTTCTTCAATTAATTCGTCTGCTTTAGCAAATGGATCGCCATGTGGTGGTAAGAAAGTACGTCCATGTAAATTGATTACCGATAAAGTATGACCATTTTTTGAAATAGTCGTCATCCCTTTGCCGGGTGCTTCGTCCGAGAAGTTTGCGGGTCTAATTAAGAATTCAGCATCGTCGATGAAATCGAAAATTTCTTTTTGATCCCATGTGTGGTTACCCATTGTAATGACATCTACGCCCGTCATTAATAACTCTTGATAAATAGCTCTTGTAATCCCACGTCCAGCAGCGGCGTTCTCTCCGTTTGCAATGACAACATCTGGTGCATATTTTCTCTTTAATCTTGGTAAATATGTTTCAACAGCTGTACGGCCAATTGAGCCGACAATGTCTCCGATAAATAGTACTTTCATTATTGATTCACTCTTTTCCAACAAAAAAGGCTTCTCGACCGAGGTTCTAAGAAGCCTTCTTTATAAAATATTTGAATTTTTCAATTCAGTTTTCTTACTTTACATTTGGCGTATACTTACTTCTTATTCTAAGGAGTTAATTATTTCGCATATTCGACTGCGCGTGTTTCACGAATAACCGTCACTTTAATATGCCCTGGATAATCCAGTTCATCCTCAATACGTTTGCGAATATCACGTGCTAGACGATGTGAAGCTAAATCATCGATTTGATCAGGACGTACAATTATACGTATTTCACGACCAGCTTGAATAGCGAATGATTTCTCAACGCCTTCATATGATTCAGAGATTTCTTCTAGTTTTTCTAGTCGACGAATATAGTTTTCAAGTGTTTCACTACGTGCACCTGGGCGGGCTGCAGATAAAGCATCAGCAGCAGCTACTAATACCGCAATAACTGAAGTTGGTTCAGTATCACCATGGTGAGAAGCAATACTGTTAATAACAACAGGATGTTCTTTGTATTTTGTAGCCAATTCCACACCAATTTCTACGTGACTTCCTTCTACTTCATGGTCAATTGCTTTACCAATATCATGCAGTAATCCTGCTCGTTTTGCTAAAAGTACATCTTCACCTAGCTCTGCTGCTAGTAAGCCCGCTAAGTGAGCAACCTCTACAGAGTGTTTAAGTACATTTTGACCATAACTTGTACGATATTTCATACGACCTAAAATTTTCATTAAATCCGGATGTAAATTGTGGATACCCACTTCGAATGTTGTTTGTTCACCTGTTTCACGAATTTGCTCGTCCACTTCACGGCGAGATTTCTCAACCATCTCTTCGATGCGAGCTGGATGGATACGGCCGTCTTGAACTAACTTTTCAAGTGCTAGACGTGCTGTTTCTCTGCGAATTGGATCAAATCCTGATAGAATAACTGCTTCAGGTGTATCATCAATAATTAAATCAATACCTGTAAGCGTTTCAAGTGTTCGAATGTTACGGCCTTCACGTCCAATAATACGACCTTTCATCTCGTCATTTGGTAAATTGACGACTGAAACTGTCGTTTCTGCAACGTGATCAGCTGCAAAGCGCTGAAGGGCTAGTGATAAAATTTCTCGTGCTTTTTTGTCTGATTCTTCTTTTGCTCGCATTTCAGATTCTTTCGTCATAACTGCTATATCAGTTGATAACTCGTTTTCTACTTGTTTTAGAATAATGACTTTTGCTTCTTCACGAGTTAATGCTGAGATACGTTCGATTTCAGATTGCTGTTTAGCTACGAGTTCTTCCACTTTGCTTTCCATCTGTTCAATATGCTGTTGTCTATCGTTTAGAGCATCGTCTTTACGCTCTAAACCTGCTTCCCTCTTGTTCAGAGCTTCATCCTTGCGATCAAGATTTTCTTCTCTTTGCAATAACCGGTTTTCCTGTTTCTGAAGCTCAGACCGGCGTTCACGGATGTCGTTTTCTGCTTCAGTTCGAAGTGTGTGAGTTTCATCTTTTGCTTCAAGAAGTGCTTCTTTCTTTAGAGCTTCCGCTTCTCTTTTACCTTCATCTATGATGAGCTCTGCGGAACTCTTTGCACCTGTCACTTTTGAATCATTCACTCTTTTATTGACGTAATAGATAACAGCGGCACCGACGATGAGTCCAAGCAAAGCGGAGATGATGTTTCCAGTCATTCGAACACCTCCTCTTGCTGTATTGTTTTCATTTTTAGTCGGCTATACATTAAGTATTTCTAGGAGCTCTCAATATACTGCCTATTTCATTTCAATTTAAGAAATTATACAAGTTTAATTGTATAGTTGAAAAAAAACAATGTCAAGGATTCACAGTTATAGTTATAGTCAAAAGGGCCCTTCAATTGACATTGAAAGACCCTCAGAAAATCTTACTCTTCATTTAATAATGATGATAATTCTGCATCCATTGCTTCATCCTCTTCAGATTCAACTGTATAAGAATCAGTTGCAATCCCAGAAGCTACGCGGATTTTATGTGCAATTTCATTGCTAATTTCAGGGTTTTCTTTTAAGAATTGTTTTGCATTTTCGCGTCCTTGGCCTAAACGTTCTTCTTCATAAGCATACCAAGAACCGCTCTTTTGCACGATTTCTTTTTCTACACCGATATCGATGATTTCGCCTTCTTTAGAAATCCCTTCGCCATACATAATATCAACTTCAGCTGTTTTGAATGGTGGTGCCACTTTGTTTTTAACGACTTTAATTTTAGTTCTGTTACCTACCATATCATTACCTTGTTTGATTGTTTCTGCGCGACGTACTTCTAAACGTACAGAACTATAGAATTTCAGCGCACGTCCACCTGGTGTTGTTTCCGGGTTACCGAACATAACACCAATCTTTTCACGAATTTGGTTAATGAAAATAGCAATTGTATTAGACTTGTTAATAATCCCTGATAATTTACGCAATGCTTGGGACATTAAACGTGCTTGTAGACCAACATGTGAATCACCCATGTCACCTTCAATTTCGGCTTTTGGTACAAGGGCTGCTACAGAATCGATAATAATGATATCGATTGCGCCACTACGTACAAGAGCTTCAGCGATTTCTAGAGCTTGCTCCCCTGTATCTGGTTGCGATAGTAATAATTCATCAATATTAACGCCTAGTTTTTGTGCATAGACAGGGTCAAGTGCATGTTCTGCATCAATAAACGCTGCTGTGCCACCATTAGCTTGTACTTCTGCAATCGCATGAAGTGCTACAGTTGTTTTACCAGAACTCTCTGGTCCATATATTTCAATAACTCGACCACGTGGATAACCACCTACTCCAAGTACTGTATCAAGTGCTAAAGAACCACTTGAAGAAGTCAAAATTTCGATATCTGTTTTTTCGCCTAATTTCATAACTGAACCTTTACCAAATTGCTTTTCAATTTGTTTAAGGGCCATATCTAATGCTGCTTTACGATCGCTCAATCTTGTTCCTCCTTCGAAAACATTGTCTCTTTTATATCTGTATCTACTATACTTCTTTTTTGAGAAATACACAAGAAAAAAGCGAACATTTATTCGGAAAATTTTAAGCAAAATCGAAAATCATACCCAATCTATCGCTCAAAAGCTGAATTTAACCCACTTTGAATGGACAATTTTATATTTTACGATAACCTTGTTCCGTTAATAATTGAATAACAAAAGCAAAAGTACGTTTCACTGCACGTAAACGATTTGTATTGCGTTGCCCTGTTAAATGTAATTGATAGGTTTGAGGTTCATTATCACCAATACATACAGCTATCCATACAGTTCCCGCAGGTTGATTATCATGCCCTTCAGGTCCTGCTACCCCTGTTAAACCGACACCTATATCTGTACCGAACTTTTCCTTTACTTTACTGGCCATTGCTGCTGCGCATTGGGAACTTACAACACCATACTTTTCTAATAAGTCAGCTGAAATCCCTAGATGATCACGTTTAGCCTGTTCCGTATATGTAACAACTCCCCCAATTAGCGATTGACTAATTCCAGGATTTTCAGCTAATTCAGATTGAAAGAGCCCTGCAGTTAGACTTTCAGCTGCCGCGATAGTTAAATTATTTTCGATAAGAATTTCAGCTGTTTTAGAAGAAAGCGAATCATCATTAACACCGTACATAAATTGGCCAACTCGACGTAATATTTCATCCTTTGCTCCAGCTATTAATTGTTCACCCTGTTCTAGACTATATGCTTTTGCTGTAATACGTAGAGTTACTTCTCCATCTGCCGCTAGGGGTGCGATAGTCGGGTTTGTCTGGTTGTCTAATAGATCTTGTATCTTTACTTCTAACTCCGCCTCTCCGATGCCATAGAAGCGTAAAACGTGAGACATAATCTGGGCTCCCTCATTTACTCTTGCTGCTAACTTCGGCTTTGCTTCATATTGGAACATAGGCTCCAATTCTTTCGGTGGTCCTGGTAACAACATATACATACGGTTATTTTTTCCTAACAGCATGCCAGGTGCCATACCATGGCGATTTATAAGTACTTCACAATCTTTTAATACAAGTGCTTGTTTACGATTATTTTCGGTCATAGTACGATTTTGAAGAGTAAAAAATTCTTCAATCGATTGCATTGCAAAATCATCTATTTCCAGTACAGTTCCTAAATGTCTTGCGATAGTTTCCTTCGTTAAATCGTCTTTTGTTGGACCTAAACCACCTGAGAAAATAATGATATCTGCACGTGACTCAGCTATTTCAATCGCTTTTACTAAACGATCAACATTATCCCCAACAACAGTGTGATAATACACATTAATACCTAACTCCGATAATTGACCTGAAATAAAACGTGCATTTGTATTCGTAATTTGGCCAAGTAAAAGCTCTGATCCTACTGCAATAATTTCAGCATTCATCTCTAACGGTCCCTTCCTTTATCTCGTATTATGTATGGTTCTCAAAAAGCAAAAAGTTGCAAAAGGCGAGGCATATAATGTAGGAGAAATTCCTCCATACTTACATCCTCGCCAACTAATTCATTTTATCTTTATTTTGAATCTAATAATACACGACGATTCAAGTAGAAATAATCTGCTCCAGACCAAACTGTAAAGAATAGAGCTACATATAATGCAATATCATCAAAAGGAATACCGAACATAGTAAAGAAAATATTATTTAGCAATAGCGCAGCAATTGCAACAATTTGTGCCCATGTCTTGATTTTACCAAGTTGGTTTGCAGCGACTACCTCACCACCACCTGCTAGAATTAGTCGTAAGCCAGTTACTGCAAATTCACGGCTAATAATAATAATGACAACCCATGCAGGTGCAGTTCCTAATTCAACAAGCAAAATAAATGCAGCAGAAACTAACAATTTATCCGCTAATGGGTCCAAAAATTTCCCCATATTCGTTACTAAATTATATTTACGTGCGTAGTAGCCATCTACCCAATCAGTGATAGAAGCTACGATGAAAATCACTGCACCAACAAATTGCTCAATCGGCATCTCCGCGCCAAGCACAGTCATTCTTCCCCATCCAAAGTCCACTAACATCAAAAGTACGAAAACTGGAATTAGCAAAACTCTTGAAACTGTAATTCTATTTGGTATATTCACGATTTCCTCACCCTTCTTTCAAAGAAAATAGCCATCTTTCTCTAGATGACTATTCTTTCTCTGAAAAATTAATGACGATATTTTGAGTAATGCGCTCACTCGGTGAAGCTGCAAGTTTCACTTTCTCGTCATTGACAAAAACTTTTGCATTTGCTGCTGCACCTAGTCGAATACGAACGCTTTGCTTACCCTTCGCATCAACTTCAACTACATCTTCAGCATGATAAACATCTGCTTTGTCAGAGATTTCTGTACGATTTTCATCTTGTACACCAACCCATGTATCGCCGGTAACTTCTACACGGATTTTAAACTCCGCTGTACCTGTTAAAGTATAATTAGTGGTCGCATTATCGTTCACTAGTGTACCTTTAGAAAGTTTTTGTTGCTTTTCATCTTTTTTAGTTGCTTCTTTATCGTTCTTATCTTGATCTTTTCCTGCTACTTCTTTGTCTTTATTATCGTTTTTTGTAACTGGAGTTTTTGTATCCACAGTTATTGGGGTTTCTTTATTAACATCTGGTGTTGAGTTATCAGCTTTCTTTTGGAACAATATCCAGATTACTACGATTGCAATTATGATAAATAAAGCAACAACAAGTTTCGGCATTAAGTCCATAAAACCTCTTGATGGCATTTTAGACAAACTTCTACGTGATTGAGGTTGTTGAATTGTTGCTGTCGTTGTACTTTCAACTGTTTTGTTTGCAGGCACTTCAGATTTATACGTCTCAAGTAATTCATCGGCACTTAAATCAACCGCTTCTGCATATTGTTTAATAAATGCACGAACATAAAACGTTCCAGGCATTATGCTATAATTTCCCTCTTCAATAGCAGAAAGATAGCGTTTTTGAATTTTCGTAATTTCTTGTAAGTCATCCAGACTATACCCTTTTGACAATCTCGCTTCTTTTAAACGAGCTCCTAATTCTGTCAATTGTAACACCTACCTGTTAAAAATTAAATCCTCCAAAGCCACCGAAACCACTCGAATCTTGAAGTATACTATTATGTTTCTCCATGATTTCGTATGTAATTTCTTCATCTGGATGATGTCTTAATTCGATAATATAATCAAAGTCTTCAATTGTATATTCAGAATGTTGCACGAACATATCAGGATGCTCTACTACCTTAATAGATGGCATACACATCATTTCACGTACGAGTTGTTGATGTCTTTCGTCAGAAGATAGTCTTGTGACAATCCCATCCAAAATGAATATATTATTGCTATTAAATTCGTCTCCAATCAACTTGTTGCGTGCAGTCTGTTTAATCATAGTCGATGATAAAAATAACCACCTCTTATTTGCACAAACACTAGCTGCTACAACTGACTCCGTCTTACCGACACGAGGCATTCCTCGAATTCCAATAAGTTTATGACCGTCCTTTTTGAAAAGTTCCGCCATAAAGTCTACTAAAATACCTAGTTCATCACGTACAAAGCGAAACGTCTTTTTCTCATCAGCTTCTCTTTGTATATAACGTCCATGTCGAATCGCTAGGCGATCACGTGTTGTGGGCTCGCGAAATTTTGTTACACGTATCATTTCCATAGTAGAAACGATATTCTCAAATCGTTCAATCTGTTCGTCCTTTTCAGCTCGTAAAAGCATTCCTCTTCGAACTTGATCGACACCATTAATCGTCACAATATTCACACGAAGCATACCTAATAAGGAAGCAATATCTCCTAATAAGCCGGGGCGATTGATTTGTATTTCATATTCAAAATACCATTCTCTCACATACAACGATCCCTTCTATTATACGACGCTTAAAACATTTCTAAGTTCCATAATAGCTGATTTTTGTACATATGGAAAGAAAAAAAGGAAAAGAGGGGCTAATACCCCATTTTTCCTATTGGACCTTCCTATTCTGCACTAATTTAACAACACAATTAGCTAGTGATTGCTTTTCATCATCGGTTGCTACCGACCATAACTCCGAAAGCACTCTCTCTTGTTCATTTTTCGGATCAACGTTGTTAGCCAAATACTCACCAATTTGCACAGCGGCTTCTTGTATTACTTTTTGTGACATTCCAGCGGATTCAGCTTTTGCAACATTTTGTCCCAAAAAGCTTGTCCACTTTTGCCAGTTTTCAATGATATCCATAAAACTCCTCCTTTTCACATTTAGTATGTGTAAAAAAGAAATTTATATGTACCATCCACCATTTATGCGAAGAATTTGGCCTGTAATATAATTAGCACGTCCTGATAACAGAAATGCTACTAGATGACCAACTTCAGCGGGCTCTCCAGCTCTTGCTAATGGAATTTCATCAATTAGATTCTGCTCTTCAACATCCGTTAAATGCCCGTTCATTTTAGTATTAATTAATCCTGGTGCTACCGCATTAACAAGAATACCATTTCCTGCGGCTTCTTGTGCATACGATTTCACAAAAGCATGCAGTGCACCTTTCACAGTAGCATACAAAGCCTCTCCTGATGCCCCTGCTTCGCCCCAAACAGAACCAATCATAGTAATATGACTTATTTCGTTATGGCGTAATTTTGAAGCTAGGAGGCTAATCAGCCTAATTGGCGTTTGTACATGGACTTTCCAAAGTGCATCCATTTCATCAGCAGTGGTATCCTCCACTAGCTTATATAGAGCTTGACCGCTAGCTACCACAATCGCCTGTAGTGTAAATACAGAATGGGTAATACGTTCTGCTGCAAGAGGATCTGTTAAATCAGCTTGAATCATCATAAATTCCTGTTCTGGATAGGTAATTGAAAGATCATTTACAAGCTCGACAGCTACCTCTTCACCTTGATTGTATTGCATATATAAAGACCAGCCATCTTCGGCAAGCTGCGCACTAATGGCGCGCCCAATTGCACCGGACGCACCCAGCACTAAGCAAAACTTTTTCATTATTGCTCTTGACCTTCTTTAACATTACTTGTTTTTGCTTTGTTTCCTACTGGTAAAATTTTAAATACTGTTTGCTGTGATTCTCCTTGTAATGAAGCGAAAGCTTGTTGCACATCTGCTACTGTCAATTCTTCAATGACAGGAACTGCATCAAATAAATTCATATCATTAAAGGCATATCTCGTGAATTGATTTGCGATAAATTCAATTGAATTTAACGCTCTTAAATAAAAGCCAATTTTACGACGTTTTACCCGTTCTAACTCATCAGCACCAAATGGCCATTTTTCTTGTGTTTTTTGTAATACATTTTGAATAGCTTCAACTAATTCATCTGCTTGGTTTGTATCTGAACCAACTAAGGCAAAGCCAAAACCTTTTTCTAATGAAAAGTCATATGAATACGATTCATCAATCATGCCCTTTTCATATACATCCGTATAGAAATCTGAAGATCTACCAAATAAAACATCCAGAGCTAACTGTATAGACAGCTCATGCTTTAACATGTCTCTACCAGATAGGCTTGTTTCTTTCGCTTTTATACCAACAATTACTTTTGGTTTTAATACATCCATTTCTAATGTGCTACTTTTTACTGCTACATCCGTAGGTTCAGTCACTTCAATACGCTGAATCGGGGTTGGTTCTTCAAAGGTTTTGTCAGCTTGATCACCACGAATAAAATCCATCATTTTCTCTGGCTCAACAGCACCGATGACAAATAGCAGCATATTAGATGGATGATAAAACGTATTATAGCAAGTGTATAAATGTTCGGCAGTAATATCATCGATTGATTCAATAGTTCCTGCTATATCAATTTTTACAGGATGCTCATGGAACATATTTTCAATCGTTCCAAAGTATAGACGCCAATCAGGTTGGTCATCATACATCGTAATTTCCTGACCGATAATTCCCTTTTCTTTCTCCACAGTTTGCTCTGTGAAATAAGGTTGTTGTACGAAATCGAGCAAAGTTTTAGTACTCTCATATAAATGATCTGTCGCTGAAAATAAATACGCTGTCCTTGTGAAAGATGTGAAAGCATTAGCTGAAGCACCTTTTTCACCGAACTTTTGGAATATATCACCATCTTCTTTTTCAAACATTTTATGTTCTAGAAAATGCGCAATTCCATCTGGCACTGTAATTGCTTCAGTTTCACCAATCGGTATGAATGAACGATCGATGGAACCGTATTTTGTAGTAAAAGTGACAAACGTTTTAGAGAAGCCTTTTTTAGGCAAAATATAAACGTCTAATCCGTTATCTAACTTCTCATAATAAAGTGTTTCATCTAATTGATCGAATTGGATTGTTTTCATTTTGCAGCATCCTCCTTACCCCTTAAGAAATATACTGTTTCTTTTTCTACGAGCTTTGCCATATCAACTACATCTTCTTTCGTTACAGCTTGCCATTTCGCGGCCATATTTTCTACCGAGAACTCTGTTGATAATTCTTTATATTGATCATATATTTCAATTTGTCCTCTAGATGAATCAAGTGCTTCTTTTAATTGGTTTGTTAACATAGCTTTTGTTTGCGCTAATTCTAAATCTGTAATGTCGCCTTTTTGAACTGCAACTAATTGTTCATCGATTAATGAAATTGCCTTTTTCTCTTTGTTGGCATCAATTCCTGATATGACGAATACTAACCCATATTGGGAAGAATATGAGCTCGAGCAGTAATAAGCCATACTTTCTTTTTCACGTACATTCATGAATAATTTTGCATGTGGATATCCTCCAAAAACACCATTAAAAATTTGCATTTTAGGAAAATCAGGGTGCGTGAAAGTGACAGGTGTATGATAGCCGATATGTAATTTACCTTGCTTCATATCTTGCTGTTCACTGACAAACGTTTCAGTAGGTTTACTCTCTTTAGTTGGATGCGTAGCATGGTCAACTGCACGATCAGCAAATGGTAATGCCTTTTTCAAGCTTTCCACAATTGTTTTCTCATCAATATCACCTACTACGTAGATATCGATTAAATCATCAGCTAACATAGCTTCGTATGTTTTGACTAATGAAGCTGGTGTAACTTTTTTAACATTTTCAATCGTACCGTTAGCAGAGATAGATGCTGGATGATTTGGACGCATAATATTCAACAATTGCTGTTGAGCATAGCGTGATTTATCATCAAAAACTGATTGAATTCGCTCAATCACCATTTCTTTTTCACGCCCAACAATACTCTCACGGAATACACCGTTATCGAAGTTCGGCTCAAATAGAACTGATTGCATTAGCTCTAGCACTTTGTCTAAAACTTCCCCATTTTTTAAATATTGATCATTGACTGTTTCAACATTTAATAAAACAGAATGTTCATCACCACGTTTTGTAGTATCAAAATACAATACTGTTCCATATAAATCATCTAAATACATACGCATAGCGGCAGTAGATGGATATCGCGCACTGCTATGTTGCAGTACATTTGTTAACACCGTTCTTTCAGATGCATCCTCGACAGTTAAAGGTCTTTTAAATTTCACTGAAAAATTTACAGTTTTGAATTGATCCGTCGTTCTTGTATGAATATTGACACCTTTTGCCACTTGAATTGTTTGAAACATGTAGACCCCTCCTATCTCTTTAATATAACAAACCATTACACTCACTATACATGCCTTTTAAATAAAAAAGCAACTTCAGGCAAAGTGAGTATTAAGTCTTACTATTAAAGAGTCTTTATTCACAAAGAAAAAGACTAGGCTAATGCCCAGTCCTTTCTTTTAAATGGAAAATTAACGCTTACCTTTAATATATGGTTGACCAACTGCTTTTGGTGCACGTGCTTTACCAATAAAGCCAGCTACAGCGAAGATTGTTAACACATAAGGTAAAATGTGTAAGTATACAGATGGAATTTCTTTAATATATGGAATTGAGTTCCCTGCTATACTTAAAGATTGCGCAAATCCGAAGAAAATTGCAGCTCCTAAGGCACCTAGTGGATGCCATTTACCGAAAATCATCGCCGCAAGAGCCATGAACCCTTGCCCATTAATTGTTCCGTGACCAAAGTCACCTGAAATTGTTTGCGAATAGATCGCACCACCAATACCACCTAAAATACCTGAAATGATAACGGCGATGTAACGCATTTTCGTTACATTAATACCCATCGTATCTGCCGCAGTTGGATGTTCCCCAACTGCACGTAAACGTAAACCAAATGGCGTCTTATAAATAATCACCCAAGCAAGAATTGCTACTGCAATTGCTAGAATTGAAGTACCATAAACATCCTTAAAGAACATAGGACCGATTAACGGAATATCCTCTAGATAAGGAATATTAAAGCGCGGGAAACGAACTTTAATCATATCAGTTTGCCCTTTATCGTAAAGCATTTTCACAGAGAATAATGCTATTGCAAGACCAAGCAAATTGATCGCTACCCCTGAAATCGTTTGATCTGCACGGAATGATATAGCTGCTACTGCATGTAACATTGAGAAAATACCAGCAGCAAGTCCTGCTACTAATAATGCAATCCAAGGTGTCCAAGCTCCAAATGTATCAACATACGTTAAGTTAAATACAATCCCAGCAAAAGCACCTATAACCATTAAACCTTCAAGTCCTATATTAACTACGCCGGAACGTTCAGAGAATACACCACCGATAGCCGTTAAAATAAGAGGCGCTGCATAGAAAATCGCAGTAGGAACAAGGAAATATAACACTTCCAAAAAGCTCATGTTATTTCGCCTCCTTTTTCTTGCTCAATCGTTCAAGGAATAATCTAATGATATAACCTGAAGCTACAAAGAAAATAACTAATGCTATTACAATCGAAACTATTTCTAAAGGTATGCCGACGTTTGGCATATTTAATGAACCAAATTTCAATGCACCGAATAATATTGCACCTAATAATACTCCAAATGGTGTATTGGCACCGAGTAAAGCTACCGCAATACCATCAAATCCGATACCAGTAAAGCCACCTTTAACTGAAATGTTACCGAATGTTCCAAGAGCTTCCATTGCACCTGCAAGACCTGCAAACGCACCCGAAATAACCATAGCAAGAATAATATTATTTTTAACATTCATGCCAGCATACTCAGAAGCATTTTGATTGAAACCAACTGCTTTAAGCTCGAAACCACGCTTTGTTTTCTCTAAAATGAACCACATAATGACAACCATTATTAAAGCGATTACAAAACCGTAGTGCATACGTGAATAATCAGTTAACGTATCTAAAAAAGTCGATCGTAATGATGCCGATTCATGAATCATCGGTGTTTTTTCTCCATTATCAGAAAGTGATTTAATCACTGCATTTGCTACATGTAGAGCAATATAGTTCATCATAATTGTGACGATAACTTCATGCACTTGTAATTTCGCCTTTAATAAACCTGGGATAAACGCCCAAAGTGCTCCTGCTACTGCAGCAGCTAGTATAGCTAACGGAAGGTGAATAATAGCTGGTAGTTCGAAAGCGTATCCTACATATGCAGCTGCTAACCATCCCATAATTAATTGACCTTCAACACCAATATTAAATAAACCTGTGCGGAACGCAAATGCTACCGCTAAACCTGCCAATATATATGGTGTAATTTGGCGGATAGTACCACCAATAGTAAACATATCTCCAAAGATACCTTCCCAAAGAGCAATATAACCTTCTACAGGGTCATAACCACTTACAAGCATAACAATTGCACCGACAATTAAGCCTAGAATTACTGAAATCACAGGGACGAGGATATTAGTCAATTTCTTCGACATGTTATTCGTCACCTTCCTTTACTTGTCCATTATTAGATTGTCGACCTTGTCCTGCCATTAGTAGACCTAACTCTTGTTCAGTCGTTTCATTTGGCTTCACAGTATCGATAATTTGACCATCATATATAACTGCAATTTTATCAGAGACATTCATAACTTCATCCAATTCGAACGAAATTAATAATACTGCCTTTCCTTTATCACGTTGTTCAATTAGGCGTTGGTGAATAAACTCAATGGCTCCAACATCCAAGCCACGCGTTGGCAATGCAGCAATTAGTAAATCTGGATTTCTATCTACTTCACGACCGATAATTGCTTTTTGTTGATTACCACCTGACAATGCACGAGCTGGTGTAACTTCACCATGACCTGAGCGAACATCGTATTCTTTAATTATCTTTTGCGCAAGTTCAGAGATTTTGCTATAATCTATTATTCCAGCTTTTGCGATTGGAGACTTGTAATAAGTTTGAAGTGCGATGTTGTGACCGATTGGAAAATCTAATACTAAACCGTGTTTATGACGATCTTGTGGGATATGCCCAACACCGGATTCCGTAATATCACGTGGTTTTAAATTAGTGATATTTTGATTATTTAATGAAACTGTACCTGACTTCACTTTACGAAGTCCTGTTATCGCTTCGATTAATTCGGACTGTCCGTTACCATCAATACCGGCAATACCGACAATTTCACCGCTGCGTATCGAAAGATTCAAACCTTTCACCTTTTCAATATTTCGGTAGTCAGTTACGACTAAGTTTTCAATTTTCAAAATTTCTTCTTTAGGATTGGCTTCTATTTTTTTAGTTTTAAATTCAACTTGACGTCCAACCATTAACTCTGCTAATTGATCTGGCGTTGTTTCAGAAGTTGTTACCGTTCCAATGCCTTGTCCTTTACGGATAATAGTCACTCTATCTGAAACTTCCATAATTTCTTGCAATTTATGAGTTATTAAGATAATAGATTTACCTTCTGCAATCAATCGTTTCATAATTTGAATCAATTCTGAAATTTCTTGTGGTGTCAATGATGCTGTAGGTTCATCGAAAATAATATTTTCTGCCCCACGATACAATGTTTTAATAATTTCTACACGTTGTTGCATACCGACAGAAATGTCCTCTATTTTCGCATATGGATCTACATTCAATCCATACTTTTCAGATAGAGCTTGTACTTTTTTCGCAGCATCTTTGATATTAACGATGCCATTTTTAGTAGGCTCACTACCTAAAATAATATTTTCTGTTACTGTAAAATTTTCAACTAACATGAAGTGTTGATGAACCATTCCAATACCTAGGTCATTCGCTATGTTAGGATTAGAAATTTTAACTTTCTTTCCATTCACACGAATTTCGCCAGCTTCAGGTTGATATAGTCCGAAAAGCACGTTCATTAAAGTCGATTTCCCTGCACCATTTTCTCCAAGCAATGCATGAATTTCGCCTTTTTTCAGCTGAAGGGTGATATTATCATTTGCTACAAAAGATCCGAATTGCTTTCGAATATCTAGCATTTCTATCACATATTCCAATGTGTTCACTCCCTTGGACACTGTAAATTATATTTGTTGTTATTAATAAATTAACATAGGTTAAAAAAATTAACACAGGAAAGTTTTTGAAATTGTCGAAAACTTTTATCTATTAATTTTTTTCAGATAAAAGTCATCATAAAGACTTGTACTTAACTAGCCTTTATGATGACGACTTTAGTTAAATTATTTCTTTTTCTTTTCTACTTTTTCTGGAACTTTAATTGTACCGTCAGCAATTTGTTTAGCATAATCATCGATTTTTTTCATAATATCCTCTGAAATAGCACCATGTGAATCTGCTAATGCCATACCATTGTCTGATAAACCGTATACTACAGTTTTTCCACCTGGGAATTTACCTTCTTTTGCTTGTTTTGCAATGTCTTGTACTGCAACATCAACACGTTTAAGAACAGAAGTTAAAGTAACGTTAGATTTATCGTTAACTTGTCCTTCTTTGTATTGGTCAGCATCTACGCCGATTACCCATACATTCGCATTAGCGTCTTTAGCTTTACGTTCTTTTGCTTCAGTGAATACACCATTACCTGTTGCACCAGCAGCGTGGAAAATTACATCTACGCCTGTAGAATACATACGATTAGCAGTAGTTTTACCTAGTTCTGCTTTATCAAAAGCACCTGTATATTGAGCATCAACAACAATATCAGGATTTACAGCTTTAACACCTTCAACAAATCCAGCATGGAAGCGGTTAATAACTGGAATATCCATTCCACCTACAAAACCGATTTTGTTAGATTTTGTAATGTTAGCTGCAGCTACACCTGCAAGGAAAGCGCCTTCTTGCTCTTTGAACAAGATAGAAGCTACGTTTGGAGCCTTAACTTCAGCATCAATAATTGAGAAGTTAGCATTTGGTTTTTGTTCAGCAACTTCTTTTACAGAATCAGCCATCATAAAACCAACACCGAATATTATGTCGAAGTTACGACGAATCATACTAGTTAAGTTTGGATTGTAATCAGCATCCGACGAAGATTGTTTATAGTCATAACCACCGTCACCTTTTTTTAAACCATTGTCTTTACCAAATTTTTGGATACCTTCCCAAGCTGATTGGTTGAATGATTTGTCATCCACACCACCAACGTCAGTTACCATTGCAAGTGAGAAGTTGTCTTTTTCTTCTTTGTCACCCTTAGAAGTATCATCTTTAGAACCACATGCACCTAATAAAGTACCAGCAGCTAATACAACTGAAAGTGCTAAGCCAAATTTACGTTTTTTCATTTGGAGTCCCCCCAAAAGTGTTTGATGTTAGCAGGAATGCATACAGTTTTAAACACGTTTTCGAACTACATGGAAGCTGAATTTATCAGCTCTAAAATAGTTTTTAGAATATAACACCACTTGATCGTTATCATCATAGTGGAGCTGTTTTAGAACTAGGAGAGCTGTTTCAGGCTCACACTCTAGAATTGGTGATGCTTGGTTATGGTAACCAACCGGGTCGATAAATGTGATTGCATACGCGACATGAATATCGCCTGATTCTTCTATCGCAGAGAAGATTGAAGAATCTTCTCTATTTGAAAAATCAGAAGGCAAATACTTCGACGGTACTTGGTCCACACAATAGACAACAGGCTCTCCGTTCGCAGTACGAACTCTTTCAATTGTTATGATAGTTTCATCTTCTTTGCAATGAAAGCGTTTTACATCATCCTCAGAAGCTGGCACCCCGAATGAACTTATATAGTTTGTTCCGGGTTCCATTCCAGCATTTTGGATCATAGAGGAAATACTTGATAAATGTTCAATTCCTGATGTAAATACAGGTCTTGCATTCACAAATGTACCCACTCCATGTCGACGGACAATGATGTTTTCTTCTTCCAACAGTCTAAGTGCCTCACGTAGTGTGGCACGACTGACTCCAAGTTTTTTTGATAATTCGAATTCAGATGGGAGTTTTTCTTTTTCTTTAAAAACACCTTTTTCAATATCTTCTTTCAAACGATCGATTACTTGGAGATACAAATGCCGACTATCTGTTTTAATCGTCATACATACCACCGCCTAGAGAGATCAGACATCTGACGTAAAACATTCCTACTAATTCGTTACTATACCATTATTATTTGGGTAAATAAATAGGTTTCTTTAAAAACTGTGCTAAAACAGTTTTTTTTTTTTATATCTGTAGTTGTTTTGTTATTTTTTTGATAAGTGAAATTTTACCATTATTATTTTCCGATAAGAACTTGACGTGGTTTGCTTTTTTCAGCAGGACCGACAACCCCTCTTTCTTCCATCTGATCCATTATCCGAGCAGCTCTAGCATATCCCACTTTTAACTTTCTTTGTAAAAATGATACTGATGCTGTTTCTTGATCAATTACTAATTGTACTGCCTCTTCATACAAGTCATCTGTATCATCTAAGTTCCTTGAATCATCCTCTTCTGTGGGTATCATCTCTTCTTGATACTGTGCTTTTTGTTGACTAATAACAAAATCAACAACATCCTGTACCTCATTATCTGACAAAAATGCCCCTTGAACTCGAACAGGTTTCGATTGTCCAGCTGGTAAAAACAGCATATCTCCTCTTCCAAGAAGACGTTCTGCTCCTCCCATGTCTAAAATGGTACGAGAATCGATTGAAGAGGATACAGCAAAAGCAATCCGCGATGGAATATTCGCTTTAATAACTCCCGTAATGACATCGACACTCGGTCTTTGTGTGGCGATAATTAAGTGAATACCCGCTGCTCGTGCCATTTGTGCAAGTCTTGTAATAGAATCTTCAACATCACTCGAGGCGACCATCATCAAGTCAGCTAACTCATCTACAATAACCACGATAAATGGTAACTTTGGATGCTTTTCATCATTTTCAGCATTAAATGCTTCAACATGTCCATTGTAGCCTTCAATATTACGCGTTCCTGTATGCGAAAACAGATCATAACGACGCTCCATCTCAGATACAACTTTTTTCAAAGCCTGCGAAGCTTTACGTGCATCTGTAACAACTGGTGCTAAAAGATGAGGAATACCGTTGTAAACATTTAGCTCCACCATTTTTGGGTCAATCATCATAAGTTTCACTTCATGTGGTTTTGCACGCATTAAAATACTTACAATGATACCATTAATACATACACTTTTTCCGCTACCTGTTGAACCAGCTACCAATAAATGTGGCATCTTATTTAACTGGGCTAACTTCGCTTCACCCGTAACATCTCTACCTAGACCAATTAGTAGCTTGGCATTTGGTTGATTATTTTCTTTTGCTTCTAACACTTCACGCAAGCTTACAATCGCTACCTCTTTGTTTGGCACTTCGATACCGACAGCAGATTTACCTGGAATAGGTGCTTCAATACGAATATCTTCAGCTGCTAATGCTAATGCTAAATCATCTTGCAATCCAACAATTTTACTTACTTTAACCCCTTTATCTGGTAGAACTTCATACTCAGTAACAGCAGGACCTAAGTGAACTTGTGTAACTGTTGCTTTTACACCAAACGATTGGAAAGTTTGTTCAAGTTTTCGAGCATTCGCTTGTATCAATGTAACTTCGCCACTTTGATCAACATGTGGTGGTGCTTTCAATAGAGA
Organism: Viridibacillus sp. d25.2; assembly: GCF_055456015.2. Lineage (NCBI taxonomy): Bacteria > Bacillati > Bacillota > Bacilli > Caryophanales > Caryophanaceae > Viridibacillus > Viridibacillus sp. d25.2. The sequence goes on from NZ_CM196652.1 coordinate 3,468,596, forward strand.
CATTGTTGGTAATTGATAATTAACATTCTCAACAACCTCATCCCCCGCCATTGGCTGCATCTCTATTTCTACTTCTTGCTCTAGTTCTTGTGGTGTTTCTTCATTTTCTACTACCCGTTGTGTAAAGGCTGAAATAATAGGTTCCGTATGGACAGGTAACTCTACATCTGTGGCTGCTTCAAGATTTTCTTCAATTTGTTGCGTTGCCTCAGCTTTTGCAGATTTACGAGCTCGACGTGATGAAGCTTTAGGTTCTTCTTGTCTTTGAGGAGCTTTACTTGCTTGCTTAGCTCTTTTCGCTTGTGAGCGACGTTCTTTCCATTTTGTTTGCCATTCAGGCGTCTTTTGCAGTAAGTAAGGAACTAATGCCTTACCAGTCAATAAAATCAACCCTATAAATAACAGTAACCAGCTAGCAATAGATGCGCCTGCAGAGTCAAATAAAATATAGAAGCATGCAAATAATATAGCGCCCATCATGCCACCACCAAGAGACTGACTACGTTCTTGAATACCACCGCTCGTTATGAGTACACGCCATGTCTCTCTTAAAACAGAATTACTTCCAATTCCATTCCCATTCAGTAATTGCTCGAACAGTGCAATATGACTAAACAAAGTCAGACTCCCTAGTATAAAAGCACAACCAAGAATTGTTCGATTCTTCATATTTGGAATTGTTCTACGAACCATTAAAATAAGGGCACTAAGAATAAGCATAAATGATACAGCAATTGACCAATTGCCAAATAAAAACAAAGCAGCTGTTTGTAGGAATCGTCCAACTAATCCATATTCAAAAAATGTCATGATGGCAATGCCGATTAAAAGGAGACCAATAATTTCATACATCAAGGGATGCATTGATAGCTTTTGTTCTGGTTTTTTAGGTTTTGTTTCTTTTTTCTTTTTTGTAGCCAATTTCCTGACCCTCCTTTCTCTTTTAAAGGAAAAAAGGATTTCCCACCACAAACTGGCTAGGAAATCCTTTGTATCCGCTACGCATTAATATTCCATAATAATCGGGATGATCATTGGGCGGCGCTTCGTTTTTTGGAATAAATAGGAATTGAGCGTGTCACGGATTTCTTGTTTAATGTTTGTCCATTCATACGTACCTTTATTCACATATTTTTCGACAACATTCTTCACTAGTGCTGCAGACTCTTCCATTAGTTCTTCTGATTCACGAACATAAACGAATCCTCTTGATAAAATTTCCGGACCTGAAGCAATTTTTTTGTGTTGACGGTCAATAGTAACAACAACGATAAAGATACCATCTTGACTTAATAATTTACGATCGCGTAAAACGATGTTACCTACATCACCAACACCGATACCATCTATTAAAACATTACCAGCTGTCACACGACCGCTCATACGCATCTTACCGTTTTTGTATTCTACGATATCGCCTTTATCTGCGATGAAAATTTGCGCTTTCGATAAACCTGTTTCTTGTGCAAGTTTAGAGTGGGCTATTAACATACGATATTCCCCTTGTATAGGAATAAAGTACTTTGGTTTCATAAGGTTAAGCATTAATTTAAGATCTTCTTGCGAACCATGACCAGATACATGTACCTTTTTATCTGCTGACATTACTTTTGCACCTGCTTTGGCAAGGCTATTCATTGTTTCAGCAATTTGTACTTCCATACTTGGAGAAGGTGTAAACGTAATTAATACAGTATCACTAGGTTTAATGCGAATATCACGATGGTGCTTACGGATGATTTTCTCAAGACCTTCTAAAGGCTCACCTTGATTACCCGTTACAATTGCAACAATTTCATTTTCAGGGTAATCATTGATTTTACTTACTGGAATAATTCTTTCTGGATCAACAGAAAGATAGCCTAAACGCATACCTACTTCAAACACATTTTCTAGGCTGCGTCCTACAACAGCTATTTTACGATTTGATGCTGCCGCTTCGTCAAATACTTGTTGAATACGGATAAAGTTTGATGCATAAAGTGCTACAAGGATTCTTCCTTCTGCACGGTGGAATGTTTTTGATAATCTTTCGCGAATAATCGATTCTGAGATTGTATATCCTGGGCGCTCTGCTTCAGTTGAATCAGACATTAAGATGAAGACGCCCTCTTCACCAAGTCCAGCCATTTTAGCGATATCAGGCTTGTATTTACCTTGTGCTGATTGGTCAAATTTAAATTCGCCGGTGTGTACGATTGCACCTTCAGATGTATGGAACGCAACACCAAGTGAATCAGGAATGCTATGTGTTGTGTGGAAAAATGTTACATACGTCGTTTGGAAATTCATACGACTTTTGCTTGTTACTTCAAAGAATTTCACTTGTTGTGGAGCGGGTAATTCTTTTAAATGTTCTTTTGCTAAAGCAATTGTTAGTTTTGAACCGTAAACTGGTGCACTAACTTTTTGTAATAAGTATGCAATTGAACCAATTGCATCTTCATGACCATGTGTTAAGAAAATTCCTTTTACTCTTGTTTTGTTTTCTTCTAAATATGAAATGTCTGGAATAACAAAATCGATTCCTAGCATTTCATCCTCTGGGAACATTAGTCCACTATCGACTACAAAAAGCTCGTCATCAATTTCAACGACATACATTGCTTTGCCGATTTCACTAACCCCACCTAGAGGTATTACTCGTATTACTTCATTTTTTGTTTTAACCACTTGTTTTCCTCCTAAAAATAATCCCGAACAGCATCCACTTGTTTTTATTATATCGGTAGTAGACCGTTTTCACAAACAAAAAAAGAATGGGTTTTATCACCCATTCCATTTTTTTATTGGAACTGTTTTTGTTTTGCTAGATAATGTTCCCAAACTATATCAAAATGTGCTTTTTCTTGTTCAGTCATCTCCACTAATGGCAGTCTAACTGTTTCAGATGAAATATTTAATTTGCTTAGAGCATATTTAACTGCCGTAGGGTTGGGAGTTGCGAACAAGGCACGAATTAAAGGTAGTAATGCTTGGTGTATGAACGCTGCATCCTCATGACGCCCCTCTTTAAATGCTTGAATCATTTTTTGCATATCTTCACCTACAACATGCGCTGCTACAGAAATAATACCTGATCCACCAACTGCTAAAAGAGGTAATGTTAAACCATCGTCACCCGAGTATACTTTGAACCCTTCAGGTGCACTCACTAGAATATCAGCCATTTGATCAAGACTACCACTTGCTTCTTTCACAATTTGGATGTTTGGTATTTTACTTAATTCTAGAATTGTTTCAGGCAATAAATTTACTACTGAACGTCCTGGAATATTGTAAAGCATAACAGGTAATGATGTTTCCTTTGCAATCGCAGCAAAGTGAGCATACATTCCACGTTGACTAGGCTTATTATAATATGGAGTTACAAGCATAATACCATCAACACCTGCCGCCTCTGCTTCCTTCGTGACTTGAATCGACTCTGCCGTATTATTACTTCCTGTACCAGCAATTACTGGCACACGTTTACGTACAGTTTCAACAACGAATTGGATAAGATGCATTTTCTCTTCATGTGTTAATGTTGGTGATTCCCCCGTTGTACCACAAACAACAATTGAATCAGTCCCTGTTGCAATTAAATGTTCTACTACTTTAGCCACCATTTCATAATGGATAGAGCCATCTTCGTGAAATGGAGTAATCAACGCTGTTGCTACATTCCCTATATTCATCTGTGAAGCCCCCTTAGATTATACCTTCGTCAATCAAAGCTTCTGCGATTTGGATAGAATTAAGTGCTGCTCCTTTTAATAGGTTGTCAGCAACAATCCATAAATGGAAGCCATTATCCTTCGCTAAATCTTTGCGAATACGGCCTACAAATACTTCATCTTCACCTTCTGCATAGATTGGCATTGGATAACCTTGCGTTGTAATATCGTCAATTAGCACGATACCAGAAGCATTTCCAAGCACTTTTTTTACATCTTCTACTGATACATTTTCTTTTTCTATTTCAATATAAACAGATTCAGAGTGTCCAGATACAACTGGAACACGTACACAAGTTGCTGCCACTGGAAGCTCTGGCATATGCATAATTTTCTTCGTTTCATTAATCATTTTCATCTCTTCGTATGTGAAGCCATTTTCAGTAAAGATGTCGATTTGAGGAATAACGTTTCTAGCGATTGGGTAATGCTTTTTATCACCTTTTACTGGTAATACATTCGCTTCTACTTCCTTACCTTTTTCCCACTCACCACTTTGTGTTTTAAGTTCCTCGATGGCATTTATACCTGAACCAGACACTGCTTGATATGTAGATACGATTACATTGGATAAACCAAATGCTTTTTTAATTGGTTCTAATGCTGCGACCATTTGAATTGTTGAACAGTTAGGGTTAGCAATGATTCCTTTGTGTTTTGCAAGATCGCCTGGATTTACTTCAGGTACAACAAGCGGTACTTCTGGATCCATTCGAAAAGCACTTGTGTTATCAATTGCCACAGCACCACGTTTTGCAGCTTCTGGTGCTAACACTTTTGATACAGCACCACCAGCACTGAATAGGGCAATATCGACACCTTCAAATGCTTCTGGCGTTGCTTCCTCAATCGTGTATGTCTGACCGTTAAATGTAATATCTTTTCCAGCTGATTTTTTGGAAGCTAGTAATTTAATCTTACCAATGGGAAACTTACGCTTAGCAAGCTGCTCCATCATTTTCGTTCCTACTGCTCCTGTAGCTCCTACGACAGCTACTGTATATTGCTTAGTCACCATACATCTCTCCTCAACTCAACATTGATATTGGCGCTATTGTATCATAATTTTTCATAATTGTGTATAAAAATTAAATTATTTAGTATATTGAATTAATAATGGTTGGAATTGTTTCTTTTCTAATGCGCTTATAATTGTTTGATTTATTTGAGTGAAATCTGAAATTAGTGAATTTGGCTTTTTATACGGATCATCTTGACCAAATGGGATAAAGAAGATGTTCTTTGTATTTAGAAGTTTCATGAGATTTATACCATTTAACCCTAATGCATCATTCGTAGAAACACCTATGACTACTGGGCTACCGTTACGAAGTGTTGCCTTTGCTGCCATTAGAACTGGTGATTCTGTAGTGGCATTAGCAAATTTACTGAGTGAGTTCCCCGTCATTGGAGCAATCACCATACAATCTACCGGATTTCTCGGACCTAGTGGCTCCGCCTCCGCGATTGTCTTAATAACTTCATGCCCTGCTTCTTCCTCGATTTTTGCAATCCATTCTTCCCCTGTACCGAATCTAGTTGCCGCATGTAATACTGAATTCGTAATAATTGGCACTACAATAGCGCCTTCTTCTCTAAGAAGTTTAATTTTCGGTACAACTTCTTCATACGTACAATGAGATGCAGTTATGCCAAAACCAATGCGCTTGCCATCAAGCATGATGTCCCTCCTTATATTTTTCATTATGCAGTTCAATCGTTTGAATTAATAAATCAGCTGCATCGTGGGGGAAATATTTCCCGGGTAATGCTGGTAATTGTATATAATCAAAATCAGGTTGTTCATCAAATGCAAGACATCCTGGAGCAGATGCTAAGTCAAACAATGTAGTAGACGATTGTAACATTTCACTAAAGGCCGATGTTAGCCATTTTACAGGGATTGTGTTAATGATGTAGTCTAGTTTACCTTCAAAAGCGACCGGCTCTAAAACAGAAGCTTTATAGCCGAAAGCTTCTGCCTCATATATTTGAGTTGCTGAACGTGCCATAACATGGATTGTAGCACCTAGATCTCTACATAATGCAGCCGTCATCTTCGCAACTCTTCCAAATCCTGTAATGACAAGATGTCGCCCATACATCGATCGTTGTTCATGATCGTAAAATGATCTAAGCATCCCTTCAGCAGTGAGTTTTGCATTTTGCCAAATAAATTGTTCATCCTCTAGGTAGTAAACCGTTTGTTCAGTAGACAACTGTTGTTTAAAGTCTGGAGTTGTTCTTCCGACAAACAACATTGCATTTTCTGCTGTATTTAAAAAACTATTCATATCCGCAGTCCATTTTGGCGGATGAATAGGTAAAACAATGCGATTTGGTTGAAACTTTTTGCTCAATGTTAAGAGCTCTTCATTCCATTCATCTGTATATTTGTATAAAACAGTTCGATGAGGTTTTGAAAGCTGCACCGCTAGTTTTTTAAAACGTGCGTCCGTTCCTATGAGTAACCATCTTTCCTCTGTCATTCTGTTAACCCCGAATTCATCGGTTTTACATTATTAAAAAGAATTCGATCTTCTCCAATGAGAACAATTTCATCCCACGGGATATATTCTTGCATTTTTGGCGATTTTGCTTTAAATGGAATTCGATGCCCTTTATGAATCATTTCAAAACCATAAATTTGACCTGTTTTCGGGTCAAGTAAACATTCGGTCTCAGCTAAAATACCGAAACGTATTCCATCATTCATTTGAATTAATTCTTTTTCAGCTAACTCTGATAAGAGCATGCTTCCCCTCCTTTTCGCATGTATATTATGTATATGCTTTTGCCCTGTTTTTAGTGATTTTTTTGCTTCAAGAGAATTATACAGAAAAGAAAAAGCTAAGGGCATTAGTTGCTTCCCTTAGCTGGTGTAATGATGGATCTTGCAAATGGTTGTTTTAAATGGTCTTTGATAATTTGATTTACTGATTGCACAGTTACCTCTTGTAATTCTGCTAGCGCTTTTTTAATAGTACGATCATAACCAAAAACAAGTTCGTTTTTAGCATTTCTACTCATAAAATCATAAGCTGTTTCAAGCCCAAGAAGCAAATTACTTTCAAGCTGTTCTTTTGCAAATAGCAATTCTTTTTCAGTTATACCTTCTCTACAAATCGTATCGACAGAATGATTAATTGTTTGCTGTAATAAAGGTAGCTGATGTGGCGAAGTACCTGCATAAATCACAAATGCACCGGCATCTTGATAAGCAGAATAATAGGAGTATACAGAATAAGCAAGCGCCTTTTCCTCTCTTACTTCCTGGAATAAACGTGAAGACATAGAATCTCCCAGTATACTATTCAATACAACTAAGCTTAATAGATTAGGAGATCGCATACTTAACCCTGGAAAACCTAATGCGAGATGAGACTGTTCTACATGAGTCTGTTTTTCTATTTTTGCTGGAACAAAAGTTGGTAAAGTGAAAATTGTAGGTTCTTGAGTTAACGTTGTTGGGAATTGATTAAATAATCTTTCAATCGTTTGAATAAGCGTTGGTGATAAATGCCCTGCAATTGAAACGACTATTTGCTCAGGACGATAGTGCTTGTGCATATATGATAGAATATTTTCACGATTAAATGTTTGAAGTGTTTCTGCCGTCCCTAGTATCGGTGAACCTAGTGGATTATTAGGGAACATTGCTTGCCATAGTCTTTCATCTACATCATCATCTGGTGCATCTTCGGTCATTGCAATTTCTTCTAAAATCACTTGTCTTTCCTTATCAATATCTTCAGGAGCGAATTTAGAATGAAAGAACATATCTGCTAGTATCTCAATTGCCTTTTCAGCATGATGATCAAGAACTACTGCATAATAGCATGTATTTTCCTTTGATGTGAAGGCATTAAGCTGCCCGCCTATACGATCGAATGCCTCAGCTATATCCTTAGCAGATCGTGTATTAGTCCCTTTAAAAAGCATATGTTCTATGAAATGTGTCATTCCATTTTCATGTGGTTGTTCGTATCGAGAACCGACATTTACCCAAATACCCATTGCTACTGAACGTACATGCGGAATATCTTCTGCAACGATACGTACTCCATTAGCACATATATGTTTTGTAACCAAATAGTTTCCTCCTTTAAATACATACAAAAGAGGTCGCCGTTTTGTTGGAAACGGACGACCTCAATAACTTTAACATTTAAGATGTTTAGACACTCAGGTTGTGAGCGTGGAGTATTGAATTGGAATACCCAGCTTCGGGCGTTCTCAGATTACTTTTGCTCAGCGCGTTCTTTTTCCTCTTTTAATACTACTTTACGAGAAAGGTTTACGCGACCTTGATTGTCGATTTCAATAACTTTAACAAGCAGCTCATCTTCTAATTTTAGAACATCTTCTACCGCTTTAGTGCGCTCTTCTTGAATTTCAGAAATGTGTAGTAAACCGTCTTTACCTGGGAAAATTTGAACAAATGCACCGAATTTTTCGATACGTTTTACTTTACCCATGTAATATTCACCTACAACTGCTTCACGTACAATATTTTCAATGATTTCTTTTGCACGTGCGTTCATTGCTTCATCTACTGAAGAGATGTAAATTGTACCGTCTTGCTCAGTATCAATTTTCACGCCAGTTTCTTCGATGATTTTATTAATTTGTTTACCACCAGGTCCGATAACGTCACGAATTTTATCTGGGTTAATTTTAACCATGATAATTTTCGGAGCATATTTAGACAGGTGTCCACGTCTTTCTGGCATAGTTGCAAGCATAGACTCTAGTATATGCATACGACCAATTTTAGCTTGAGTTAATGCTTCTTCTAAAATCTGGTTTGATAAACCATCAATTTTAATATCCATTTGAAGTGCAGTAACACCTTTTGCAGTACCTGCTACTTTGAAGTCCATATCACCAAGGTGATCTTCCATTCCTTGGATATCAGTTAGAATTGAATAATGCTCATCTTTTTTAATAAGACCCATCGCAATACCTGCAACTGGTGCTTTTAGAGGAACACCGGCATCCATCATTGCAAGAGTTGAAGCACAAATACTTGCTTGTGATGTAGAACCGTTAGATTCTAATACTTCTGATACGCAACGGATTGTGTATGGGAAGTCTTTTTCATTTGGAATAACTGCTTCTAAAGCACGTTCTCCTAATGCACCATGCCCGATTTCACGACGACCTGGTCCACGAATAGGTCCAGTTTCCCCAACTGAGAATTGTGGGAAGTTATAATGATGCATGAAGCGCTTAGACTCTTCAACACCTAATCCATCAATAATTTGAACATCGCCTAGTGCACCTAGAGTACAAACTGAAAGTGCTTGAGTTTGTCCACGTGTAAACAAACCAGATCCATGTGCTCTTGGAAGTAAACTTACTTCCGAAGACAATGGACGTATTTCATCTAATTTACGACCATCAGGACGAATTTTATCTTCTGTGATTAAACGGCGAACTTCTTCTTTCACCATTTTATCTAGAATTTCGCTAACTTGTTTTAGAGTTGTATCTTCTGCTTCAGCTTCTTCGTATTTAGCAACAACTTCAGCTTTTACAGCATTAATTGCTTCTTCACGAGCATGCTTTTCATAAGTCTGGATAGCAGCAACCATCTTAGTTCCGAATTCAGCATTGATTTCAGCGTATAATTCTTCATTTATTCCGTGTAATATTACTTCCATTTTTTCTTTGCCGACTTCAGCAGCAATTGTTTCTTGGAATGCAATTATTTTTTTGATTTCTTCGTGACCGAACATAATAGCTTCTAACATTTTTTCTTCAGGAACTTCTAGAGCACCTGCTTCAACCATGTTAATTGCATCTTTTGTCCCAGCGACTGTTAAGTCAATTGTTGATTTTTCCCATTGTGCTACTGTTGGATTTACGATAAATTTGCCGTCAACAAGCCCAACTTGGACACCTGCGATTGGTCCGTCAAATGGAATATCAGAAACCATTAGTGCAAGTGATGATCCGAGCATAGCTGCCATTTCTGAAGGGCAATCTTGGTCTGCAGACATAACCATAGAGATTACTTGTACTTCATTACGGAAGCCATCTGGGAATAATGGACGGATTGGACGGTCGATTAAGCGAGATGTTAATACCGCTTTTTCTGAAGGACGTCCTTCACGTTTGATAAACCCACCAGGGATCTTACCAACTGCATATAATTTTTCTTCATAGTTAACTGTTAATGGGAAGAAGTCTAATGGTTTTGGGTGTTTTGAAGCAGTTGCATTTGATAGTACAACTGTTTCTCCATAACGTACTAATACCGATCCATTAGCTTGCTTTGCGAGCTGACCTACTTCGATTTGTAAAGGTCGTCCGGCCCATTCATAGGTATAAACCTTTTTTTCGTTCATTTATTTGAACTCCTCTCTCAAAGAAAACATCTATTCATGTATTTATGTAGTACTATTAGTTTATCAAAAAAGGGAGGCTTATGCGAAACATTTCAATTCTTTATATTCAAATTGTTGTAGGAGGTTAGTTTATTGAAGCATAAAGAAAAAGCGGGACAAGCCCGCTTTCACAAAATTGCATGTTATCGACGTAAGCCGAGTTTAGTAATGATTTCACGGTAGCGTGGTACGTCATTTTCACGTAAATATTTTAATAAGTTACGACGACGTCCAACCATTTTGAATAAACCGCGACGAGAATGGTGGTCTTTTTTATGAGTACGTAAGTGCTCATTTAAGTTGTTAATCTCTTCCGTAAGGATAGCGATTTGAACTTCTGGTGAACCAGTATCACTTTCGTGTACACGGAATTCAGAAATGATTTCGTTTTTGCGTTCTTGTGTTAGTGCCATCCTATTCACCTCCTAAATTGAAATATCCCCAAATGCTGAGCAAACGTTGGTGATTCGAAAGCCAAGCAATGGTTCCGTGGTTGCAAATGAAGTAATTCATAAAGAGCAACTCACTTATGAAATAGTAACATAAGCGCCTAACAGAATCAACTATTATCTAACGTTCACGCAAATATTTCATTGCATTTGCCTTATCTATTTCGATTTGTACTTTCAACGCATCGATACCATCAAATTTTTGTTCTGATCTTAAATGCTTATACCAATCTATTTGCACTTCTTCAGCATAAATATTTTTGTTGAAGTCCATAATATGTACTTCTATTGATAAGCTTTTTTCTTCCGGGTTTTTGAATGTTGGTTTATAGCCGATATTACAAACACCATCAAACCATTCATTTTGAACTTGCATTCTTACAGCATAAACACCATTCGCCGGAATGAATGTTCCTTCATGAGCTTGAATATTCGCAGTTGGAAAACCAATCTGACGTCCGCGTTTATCCCCATGCACTACAATTCCTGGAATTTGGAATGGTCTTCCTAGAAGACTATGAACCTCTTCCATGTCACCCGCTTGTAACAACTTACGAATTCGAGTAGAGCTGATTTTTTCGTTTTTTTGAACTTGCTTGTCAGTTACAGTAACATCGAAGTCTCCGTTGCTAAGTAACTTCATATCTTCCATCGTACCTTTACCAAATGCACCAAATGTAAAGTCAAAGCCGGCTGTCACATGTTTTACATTTAAATTACGAATAAATACATCTACAAATTCACTAGGGCTAAGTTGAGCAAAATCCGAGGTGAATCGTACAACGAATACCGTATCAATCCCCATACTTTCAAGGATATCTAACTTTTGCTTTATAGGTGTAATATAAAATACTTGTTCTTTTCTTTGACCTAATACAATCGAAGGATGTGGATCAAACGTCATCACAGCTGTTTTTAAATTTTTCTGCTGCGCTTGCTTTTTCGCAAGCTCAATCACCGCTTGATGCCCTCGATGAACTCCATCAAAAAAGCCAATTGCAAGAGAATAGGGTCCTTCAATATCTGGATGACTAATTTGGTGGGGATACTTTAATTGAATCACTTTCATCATAAAGACTGCCTCCTAATCCACAGCTGGGAACATTTTTTCTGGCTTCATAAGCCCATCTTTTGTTGGATGCTTAATATAAATAGCAACCGCTTTTCCACTTTCTACAAATACTATTTTATCATGTTCTTCAAGTGAAGGGTGCATAGGAAGTACTTGTCCATTTGCAATTTGCTTATGGTTATCTTCAGTAATTTGAAAAGTTGGATATTCTGTTAATGCTTGCTCAATTGGCATTATTACTTTATCTAATTCTCCTGCCTCAGCAATTTCACGTAATTGAGAAATTGTAACACAATCTTCCTTCTTGAAATTGCCTGAAGATGTGCGGACTAGCGAAGCCATATGCGCAGGATATCCTAACTCCTCACCTATTTGTACAGCTAGAGTACGAATATATGTCCCCTTACTACATGCGATGCGAACTGGGAAAGTGATTGTAGTACCTTCGTAAACCAATTCCTCGTCAAGTAACTCTAATGCATAGATTGTTACATTACGAGATGGACGTTCTATAATCTGTCCCTGACGCGCATACTCATATAATTTCCGACCATTTACTTTCACAGCAGAATACATTGGAGGTGTTTGAGAAATTTCCCCAGTAAGGTTAGCTAGTACCTGCAACAACTGTTCGCGAGTTATCGTTTTGATACTATTATCTTCTGCTACTATTTCCCCTTCAGCATCTTCAGTTGCTGTAGAAGCACCAATTGAAATAATAGCTTCATATGTTTTACCTGCGTCAGTCAAATATTCTGCTAGACGTGTTGCATTACCAATACAAATAGGCAAAACACCTTCTACACCCGGGTCTAGTGTTCCTGTATGCCCTACTTTTTTTGTTTGTAGTATTTTACGTAATTTAAATACGCAATCGTGAGAAGTCATTCCCCGTTCTTTCCATAGAGGAAGAATGCCATGTTGCATTCATGCCAACTCCTTTTTAATATAAATTATTTTATTTTAAGGACAGAAAAAGCCTGCAAATAATTAGGTTTGCAGGCTTGTTTCAATTATTGATCTTTTGATTCATGTAGTTGACGTAAAAGCGTGTCAATTTTATTACCATATTCAGCCGATGAGTCAAACTCAAAGGATAATTCTGGTGTAATTCTTAAACGAATACGTTGACCAATTTCAGAACGAATAAAGCCTTTTGCTTTTTCAAGTCCTTTTAATGTGGCTTGACGCTCTCTCTCAGTACCTAAGCAAGTAATATAAATTGTTGCTTGCTGTAAGTCGCCTGTTACTTCCACATCTGTTACAGTAACAAATCCAACACGAGGGTCTTTTAGTTTACGAACGATAATATCGCCGAGTTCCTTTTTCATTTGTTCTGCAACACGGTTCGCGCGCATACTCATAATCGTTTCACCTCAATTTTTATAAGTACTCTCTTTGTATGTTTAGACGTTCCCATTCAGGATTTGATTCCAGAAGTTGAAGAGCACGAGTGAGCTCACGATCTGCTGCATCCTTGGAAGAGGCTACAGTAACAATCGCGAGCAATGCTCTTTGCCAAACATCTTGATGGTCGATTTCTGCAATGGAAACATTGTAGCGTTGTTTTGTACGCGTAATCATACTTTGCAAGACAGCACGTTTTTCTTTTAATGAATGGGCCGCAGGGATGAAGAATTCACACTCTGCGTAGACAATCATTTACGGATGATTTCTTCCATAATGAATGCTTCAATTACATCTTCTGTTTTAATGTCATTGAAGTTTTTCACTGTAAAGCCACATTCATAACCTTTAGCTACTTCTTTTGCATCGTCTTTGAAACGTTTTAAAGAATCTAATTCGCCTTCGAAAATAACGATACCTTCACGTATAACACGTACGCCACTATCACGAGTAATTTTACCTTCAAGTACATATCCACCAGCAATTGTGCCGACTTTAGATACTTTGAATGTTTCACGAACTTCTGCTGAACCGATTACTTTTTCACGGAATTCAGGATCTAGTAAACCTTTCATTGCAGCTTCGATTTCTTCAATTACTTTATAAATAACACGGTGTAGACGAATATCTACGCCTTCAGCTTCTGCTGCACGTTTTGCATTAGTATCTGGACGTACGTTGAAACCGATGACAATCGCATTTGATGCGGCTGCTAATGAAATATCAGATTCTGTAATTGCACCCGCACCCGTATGGATGATACGTACGTTTACACCTTCTACATCGATTTTCATTAACGAAGCTGCCATTGCTTCTACTGTACCTTGAACATCAGCTTTAACGATTAAGTTTAATTCTTTCATATCGCCTTGGCTCATTTGTTCAAATAAATTATCAAGAGTTACTCGTTGTTTTTCAGAGCGTTGTGCTTGAATAGCAGTCATTGCACGCGCTTCCCCTACTTGACGAGCTGTTTTTTCATCTTCGAATACTACAAAACGATCTCCAGCTTGAGGAACTTCACTTAATCCAGTAATTTCAACTGGTGTAGAAGGGCCTGCAGTTTTTACGCGACGGCCAATATCATTAACCATTGCACGGACACGACCGTAAGCGTGACCAACTACGATTGGATCACCTATGTTAAGTGTACCATTTTGTACTAATAGGGTAGCGACAGAACCGCGACCTTTATCAAGTTGAGCTTCGATTACTGTACCGATTGCTTTACGTTTTGGATCCGCTGTTAATTCGCCTACTTCTGAAACTAACAATACCATTTCAAGTAATGAATCAATACCATCACCTTTTAATGCTGAAATTGGTACGAAAATTGTTTCGCCGCCCCAAGCTTCTGGCACTAGACCATGCTCAGTTAACTCTTGCATTACACGATCAGGGTTAGCAGTTGGTTTATCCATTTTGTTTACAGCAACAATAATTGGAACTTCTGCAGCTTTTGCATGGTTGATTGCTTCAACTGTTTGAGGCATTACACCATCATCAGCAGCAACTACTAAAATTGTTAAGTCAGTAATTCTAGCACCACGCGCACGCATTGTTGTGAACGCTGCGTGTCCAGGTGTATCAAGGAATGTAATTTTTTTGTCGTTTACGACTACTTGGTAAGCACCAATATGTTGTGTAATACCGCCAGCTTCTCCAGCAGTTACTTTTGTATTACGGATTGAATCTAGTAAAGTTGTTTTACCATGGTCAACGTGACCCATAATCGTTACAACTGGTGGACGTTCTTTAATATTAGCTGTATTTACTTCTTCTTGGTCACCCTCGAAATAAGTTTCTAGGTCTGTTACGTCGATACGAATTTCTTCTTCAACTTCCACACCATAATCAGCACAGATTAGTTCGATAGCATCTTGTTCAAGCTCTTGGTTAATTGTTGCCATAACGCCAAGCATGAATAATTTTTTGATGATTTCAGATGGTTCACGACCTAATTTTTTCGCTAATTCACCTACAGATAATGATTCAAAGAAAGTGATTTTTTCTGGTAATTCTTTTTTCACTGCAGGTACAACTGGTTGTGGTCTGTGTTTACGACGTTGACCACCGTTAATACCTGGTTTTTTTCTTTGGTTAAAGTTACGGTTTCCACCTTGTTGGTTGGATTGACCACCAGGGCCGCGGTTTGCACCACGATTTTGGCTTGAATTTGCATTAGAGCCTGTTCTAGTGTTCGAATTCGTATTTGGTTTATTGTTTGAACTTGTATTTGGTCTTGAGTTTGTGTTCGTATTTGAATTCGGTCTTGAATTTGTGTTTGTGTTCGGTCTTGAATTTGTGTTTGTGTTCGGTCTTGCATTTGAGTTAGAACGATTGTTTGAATTTGAGTTTGAGTTGTTTTTTGAAGTTGAATTATTATTCATAGTACTTCCTTGATTAGTATTTTGTTTTGGTTGAGCAGCGCTAGTTTGTTGTGCTTTTTCGTCTTTTCTAGCGTTCGGACGATTCCCTTGTTGTCCTCTGTTTTGGTGCTCAGGTTTTTTTGGTCCTTGTGATGATTGTGCGTTAATTTTCATTTTAAATACACCATCTAGTTTGCTAACTGCATCTTTTTCTAACGTAGACATATGGTTTGTGACGTTTATTTGTAGCTTTGAAAGCTGATCAATAACTTCTTTACTTGACTTATTTACTTGTTTCGCATATTCATGGACGCGTAATTTTGTCATGTATTCACCCCCGGTTAGATTTCGTTGAGAAGCTCGGACAGTTTTTTTGCAAAACCGTCATCCACGATGGCTAATGAGACCCTTGCGTCTTTCCCCGTGGCATGTCCGAGATCATATCTAGTCCCGAACTCCTGCAACTCAACGTTGAAAGAATGACATTTATCTTGCATTTTTTTGCGCGTATTGGCAGAAGCATCCGTTGCTAAAACAACAAGCTTCGCACCATTATTGCGCACTTCCTTAATAACTTGTTCTTCGCCAGAAACGATTTTACGAGCTCTTGCAGCCAATCCAAGTAAATTTAAAATAGATTGCTCAGGCGTCATGTTAACGTCTCCTTGCGTATGACTTTTAAAAGGTCTTCATATACTTGTTCTGGAATTTCCACTTCTAGCTGATGTTTCAGGACATTTTTCTTTTTCGCTTCCGCAACGGCTGCTTCAGATTTTGAAACATATGCACCGCGACCCGATTTCTTGCCAGTAACATCAACGGAAACTTCGCCTTCTTTAGAACGAACAACCCGAATCATTTCTTTTTTAGGAAACATTTCACCCGTTGCTACACATTTTCTTAAAGGAATTTTTCTGTTTATCGACATAAGAACACACCTTCCCTATAGCGTAAGAACTTTTGGCCATATTTGTTAAATAGAAAATTTTACATACGACCAATTGCTTTTACTTATTCTTCGTCGTCTTTATATAAATCAACCTTAACGTCAAAATCTACATCTTCATCGTCTTGAGCTTCTTCATAGACAACAGTCGAAGTTTGACTTGGGTAGATCCCTAACTCTCTAGCATCTGTTTCACTCTTAATATCAATCTTCCAGCCAGTCAATTTCGCAGCAAGTCGAGCATTTTGACCACGTTTACCAATAGCTAAAGATAATTGATAATCAGGAACTACTACTGTAGTTGACTTTTCTTCTTCGTCAACTTGCACATCAAGAACTTTTGAAGGACTTAGTGCATTTGCAACGAATACGACAGGATCTTCTGACCATTCAACTATGTCGATTTTCTCACCGTTTAATTCGTTAACAATTGTTTGTACACGTGCACCTTTTGTACCTACACATGAACCTACTGGATCCACTTCTTCATTATGTGCAAAGACAGAGATTTTAGAGCGATCGCCAGCTTCACGAGCTATTGATTTAATTTCTACTGTACCTTGGAAAATTTCAGGAACTTCTAATTCAAATAATCGACGAAGTAAACCAGGGTGAGTACGTGATACGTATACTTGTGGTCCACGAGAAGTACGTTCTACTTTCGTGATATACACTTTGATACGATCATGCGGTGCATAAGATTCACCTTGAATCTGTTCATTCTGAGGTAATACCGCTTCGACTTTACCTAAACCTACATAAATATTACGAGGGTCTAAACGCTCTACAATGCCATTTACGATATCATCTTCACGATCTACATATTCTTCATAGACAATGCCACGTTCTGCTTCACGGAATCGTTGAGTAACGATTTGCTTCGCTGTAGTTGCAGCGATACGTCCGAAATTACGTGGTGTTTCTTCCTGTTCCACGATATCACCGATTTCATATGCAGGGTTGATAACTTGCGCATCTTCTACAGAGATTTGTAAGCGATCGTCTTCTACTATCTCTACTACATCTTTTCTTGAATACAAGTGCATTGTACCGCGGTCAAGGTTTAAATCAACACGCACGTTTTGCGCTTGGTTGTAATTCTTTTTATATGCATTAATAAGTGCCGCCTCGATTGCTTCAATAATGATATCACGAGAGATACCTTTTGCTTCAAGTGCATTTAACGCACCAACCAATTCTTTACTCATTGTCTATTTCACTCCTACTATTAACTTTCTGCGGAAAAATCGATTGCTAAACGAGCTAATGCTATTTTATCTTTATCGATAACGACCTTAATTTTTCTTGTTTTAATCTTAACGTCAAGTTCTACACCTGCGTCTGTATAAGATCTTAAATAACCTTCAAATACTTTCATACCGTTAATGGCTTCATATGATCTAATATGCACGAATTGACCGATAGCTTTTTCAAAATCAGCTTCTTTTTTTAACGGTCTTTCTGCTCCTGGAGATGACACTTCAAGGAAATAATTTTGTTCAATTGGATCAGATTCATCCAACTTTAAACTTAATAATTCACTTACTTGAGCACATTGTTCAATGTCAATGCTTCCTTCAGGAGTATCAATGTAAACGCGCAAAAACCAATCGCGACCCTCTTTAACGAATTCAACTTCGACTAATTCAAGGTTTAACCCTTCTACTATAGGCGTTGCAAGTTGTTCCACTGCTGAGATAACTTTGCTCATACAATCCTCCTGACTCACTTCATGTTGTCATAACAACAGAAAAGAGCGGGAAATCCCACTCTTTTGCTAGCGTTCTATCAACAAATTAATTAAATAAATGATAGCACATTATAGCCCGAAATGCAAATAAACCCTAGAACAGAGAGAGTTGGTTAGCATCTGGCATACCTTCTAAACAACCTAGTTTATCCATATATTCAATTAATGTTTTCGATACTCGTCCTCGTAATTGTAAATCTTCTTTTGATAAGAACTCGCCATCTTCCCGAGCTTTTACAATGGCAAATGCAACGTTGTTACCAAGACCTGGAATTGCATTAAAAGGAGGAATTAAACTATCACCATCGATAACAAATTCCGTCGCATTTGAACGATACAAATCAACCTTTTGGAAATGATAACCGCGTTCGCACATTTCTAAAGAAAGTTCAAGGACAGTTAGCAAGCTCTTTTCTTTCGTAGAAGCTTCTAACCCTTTTGCATCGATTTCATCAATTTTTGACTTAATCATCTGCGAACCATTTACCATAGCGATAAGATCGAAATCTGAAGCACGAACACTAAAGTATGCACAATAATATAGAATTGGTAAATGTACTTTAAAGTATGCAATACGCACTGCCATTAATACATACGCAGCAGCATGAGCTTTTGGGAACATGTATTTGATTTTCTTACATGAGTCAATGTACCACCCAGGTACTTTATTTGCTTTCATTTCTGCTTCAAATTCTTCTGATAAGCCTTTCCCTTTACGTACTGACTCCATAATTTTAAAGGCTAATGACGGCTCTAATCCTTGATAGATTAAATACACCATAATATCATCACGACAACCGATTACTTCTGATAACACACAAGTACCATTTTGGATTAACTCACTAGCATTCCCTAACCAAACATCAGTACCATGAGACAATCCAGAAATTTGGACAAGTTCTGAGAATGTAGACGGTTTCGTTTCTTCTAACATTTGACGAACAAATCGTGTACCAAACTCAGGAATACCTAAAGTACCTGTTTTACAATTAATTTGCTCTGCTGTTACCCCTAGTGACTCTGGACCATTAAAAATTTGCATAACCTCTGTATCATCAGTGGGGATTGTTTTAGGATCAATCCCTGATAAATCTTGTAACATACGAATAACTGTCGGGTCATCATGCCCAAGTATATCTAGTTTTAGGACGTTATCATGGATTGAGTGGAAGTCGAAATGAGTTGTTTTCCATTCAGAATCTTGTGCATCTGCCGGGAACTGAATAGGCGAGAAATCGTAAATATCCATATAATCAGGTACTACGATAATACCTCCAGGGTGTTGCCCTGTTGTTCGTTTAACTCCCGTACAACCTTGTACAAGTCGATCAACTTCTGCACCACGATAATTTAAGTTATTGTCACTTGCATATCCTTTTACATAGCCATAAGCAGTTTTCTCTGCGACAGTACCAATTGTTCCTGCACGATACACATACTCTTCACCAAATAATACTTTCGTATAGTTGTGGGCTTGTGGTTGATATTCACCGCTAAAGTTAAGGTCGATATCGGGAACTTTATCTCCTTTAAATCCAAGGAAGGTTTCGAAAGGAATATCGTGGCCGTCTTTTTGATAAGGTTTACCACATTCAGAACAATCCTTATTTGGTAAGTCAAAACCTGAACCAACCGAACCGTCATCAAAAAATTCTGCATGCTGACAATTAGGACATACATAGTGTGGTGGTAAAGGGTTTACTTCAGTAATTTCCATCATTGTTGCAACAAGTGATGAACCGACCGACCCCCTTGAACCTACCAGGTAACCATCATTTAATGATTTCTTTACAAGCTTATGTGAGATTAAATAAATAACAGCGAATCCGTGACCAATAATCGATTTTAATTCTTTCTCAAGACGAGCTTCAACAACCTCTGGTAAGTTAGGTCCGTAAATTGAATGTGCCATATCATAACTCATATTACGTACTTCCTCATCAGCACCTTCAATTTTAGGTGTATAAAGATCGTCTTTTACCGGTTTCACATCACCAATCATGTTTGCGATTTTCTGAGGGTTTGTTACTACAATCTCTTTTGCAATGTCGTCACCTAAAAAAGCAAATGCATCTAGCATTTCGTTAGTCGTACGGAAATGTACTTTTGGTAACGTATGACGATTCAATGGGTTTGCCCCACCTTGTGAACGTATTAATATTTGACGGAATATAGCATCATTCTCATTTAAATAGTGTACATTTCCTGTTGCTACAACAGGCTTGTCTAATTTTTTCCCTAACTTGACTACTTTGCGGATGATATCTTCTAAGTTCCATTCATCACGTACAAGCTCACTATCAATCAAATGTGAATACACAGCTTTTGGATGCACTTCTAAATAATCATAGAATTTTGCAACTTGTTCTGCTTCTTCCATTGATTTTTGCATAACTGTTGTGAAAACTTCCCCTTTATCGCAAGCAGAACCAATAATTAAACCTTCTCGGTACTTCGTTAACATTGATCGTGTAAGACGAGGGACACGGTAAAAAGTTTGCGTATGTGAAAAGCTAATCAGTTTAAAGAGATTCTTCAGACCGATATTATCAGTAGCTAAAATTGTACAGTGTGTAGGACGAGCTCGTTTATATGAATCGCCTCCACCGATGTTTTTGTTAAAATCATCGTGATACTTAATCCCTTTCTCATCTGCTTCTTTTAAGAGATGTAAAAGTAAGAATCCAGTAGCTTCTGTATCATAAATGGCACGGTGATGTTGCGTTAGTTCTATATTGAACTTTTTACATAGAGAATTTAATCTGTGGTTCTTCATTTCAGGATGTAAAAAACGCGCTAACTCCAGCGTGTCAATAACAGGATGATGCATCTCATCAATACCCGCTTTTCTATAGGCCTCATATAAGAAACCTATATCGAATGATGCATTGTGAGCAACAACAATTCCATCACCAATAAATTCATGGAATTTCTTTATCATATCCACAACTTCTGGTGCATTTCTGACCATATCATCAGTAATACCTGTTAGTTCGATGGTTGTTGCAGAAAGGGGATGATGAGGGTTAGCAAAACTCTCAAAGGTATCGACAACTTCACCATTCACGATTCTAACAGCGGCAAGTTCAATAATTGTATCGTATGCAGCAGATAACCCAGTTGTTTCTACGTCAAAAACAACAAATGTATCTGTTTCAAGTAAGCGGTGCTGTTCATCATATGCAATAGGTACACCATCATCTACTAAATTGGCTTCTAAACCATATAGAATCTTAATTCCATGCTTCTTACCCGCATTATAAGCATCTGGAAAAGATTGAGCAACGGCATGATCTGTGATTGCAATTGCAGGGTGTCCCCATTTTGCAGCTTGCGCGACTAGCGCTTCAACAGATGTAACAGCATCCATTTGACTCATCGGCGTATGAAGATGTAGCTCGACACGCTTTTCACCTTCTGGGGAAGTATCTTTACGTAAGATAGGTTTTATCTCCATAATATCTTGTGCCATAACTATTAAATCACGAACAAATGTATCATTTTGAACAGATCCACGTGCCTTTACCCACATTCCCTTTTTAGCCTGCTGCATAAGTGCAGCGTCCTCTTTATCTCTAGAGAACATTTTCACTAAAATAGAATCCGTATAGTCAGTAATTTTCAATGTCAAAAGAGATCGCCCACTACGTAACTCTTTCACTTCTGCATCGAAAACAAATCCCTCAATAGTGATGCGACGTTCTTCATCTTGAATTTGTTGAATCTCCATCATTGCTTCATCCGGCTTTATTGGAATTCCTAGTTGGAATGGACGGTCTGAAACGTCTACACCACTCGGATTATCCTTGCGTTCTTTTTCACGCTTTTGCATATCCTCAACTGCTTTTTTGGCAAAAGCTTCTTCTTCTAGACGGCGCTGTTCTAAAAAGGCAATTTGGGCTTCCGCTAAAGCTTCAGTTGATTCATTTAGTTGAAAATCAATTGCCATATGCGGGAATCCGTATATTTCATAAGCATTTGCAATAATATCTGTATACTTCTTCTTGAGTGTCATCATTTCTAGTTCTTGCTGACATGTAATCATCATTTTCTGACCATTCCACTCCGGCAGCTGTTTCACTAAACCTTCCCTTAATGGAGGTGATAGTTCATCAATGTCTTCGATTACTTTTAACCAATAATCTGTCACTAATTCTTTTGTAATTGTTTGTTGAGGAGCTTCAAAATCTAATTCAATTTGTGCAATTTGCGAAAATGCTTTTGTTAAGCGTGTTTCAAATTCGCGATATACACGAAATGGTAAGATTGCAGCCAGTTTGAGCGAAAATCGCCAAACGCGTTCTTTTTTGTGTACGGTCATTCTAGCTAATTCTGCAGCTTCAAAATAAGGCATATACACGTCTTCAGTTAAATCAATTTGTTGGAGCAGTAGTTGAAATTTCAACTTTGCGTCTTGCTCATTCGTCATATTCCCACCTACCTTCTGTAAAAAAAGAAAAGAAGTACATTAAAGTACTTCCCCTCTTGACTCATTCGACATTACTCAGCGTGAAAAAAGTTATTCAAGCGATCGACTAACTCTTCTTTAGCCCATTCGAATGTTTCACCCGATTGTCTAAATTTCACTTCTAAAATACCTTCTGAAGCTTTTTTACCAATTGTAACACGTACTGGTAAACCAATTAAATCTGCGTCTGCGAATTTAACGCCCGCACGCTCTTTACGATCATCATATAGCACATCATAACGATATGATTGTAGCAATTTGTACGTTTCCTCAGTTAAGTTCTTTTGTGCTTCATCTTTTTCATTCACTGAAATTAAGTGAATATCATACGGCGCAATTTGTTTTGGCCAAACAAAACCATAGCTATCCTGGAATTGTTCTGCAACTGCAGCTAGAGCACGAGATACACCGATACCATAACAACCCATGATAAATGATTGAGCTCGTCCATTCTCATCCAAGAAAGTTGCTTTCATTGAGTCACTATATGTTGTACCTAGTTTGAATACATGTCCAACTTCAATACCTTCAGCAAATTTAATTGTCCCCTTACCGTCTGGAGATGGGTCGCCAACTTGGATAAAGCGTAAATCTTCATAACGATCAATTGCAAAGTCACGACCTGGATTTACATTGATATAGTGGAAGCCATCTTCATTTGCACCACATACCCCGTTACGAATAGATTTAATGGCATTATCCGCAATAACTTTCACATTAATCGGTAGTTTTACAGGTCCTAGAGAACCAACATGACTACCTAATAAATCGAAAATAACTTTGTCATCTGCCAATTCAACAGATTGTGCATCAAGTGCGTTTTTTAATTTAATATCGTTAATTTCATGATCTCCACGAGCTAATACAACAACTAGTTCGTCATCTACATTAAACACTAATGATTTAATACAAGATTCAGGTGATACTTTTAAGAATTCAACAATCTCGTCGATTGATTTTTGGTCAGGGGTAGAAACTTTTTCAAGTTCCTTCATATCTTCATTTGAATGACTATACTCTACGTTTACTTCAGCCATTTCAATATTCGCAGCAAAACCTGATTCATCTGAGAAAGCAATTGTATCTTCTCCAATTTCAGATAACACCATGAATTCATGTGTATCTTTACCACCTATTGAACCAGAATCTGCGATAACTGAGCGGAAGTTCAAACCAAGGCGAGTGAAAATATTCGTATAAGCTTTTACCATATCATTATATGTTTCATCTAAACTTTCACGTGTAGCATGGAATGAATATGCATCTTTCATAACGAATTCACGACCACGTAATAATCCAAAACGAGGGCGCTTTTCATCACGGAATTTATTTTGAATTTGATAAAGTGTTAATGGTAGTTTTTTATAAGATTTTACTTCATCACGAACTAAAGAAGTAATAACTTCTTCATGTGTAGCTCCCAATGCAAAATCACGGTTATGACGGTCTTTCAAACGCATTAACTCTGGGCCGTATGCTTCCCAACGTCCAGTTTCTTGCCATAGCTCAGCTTGTTGCAAAGCAGGCATTAACAGTTCGACAGCATCGATTGCTTCCATTTCTTCGCGAACAATTTGTTCTATTTTTTTAAGTACTTTTGTACCTAGTGGTAAATATGAATAGACACCACTTGTATTTTGACGAATAAAACCTGCACGTAATAATAGCTGGTGAGACTTAACGTCAGCATCAGCTGGTATTTCACGTAAGGTTGGGATAAATGTTTTGCTTTGTTTCATAAAAACCACACCTTTTTGCGTTATTTATAATTACTTATTAAAAGAAGAACCTTTGAATATCGTTCCAAGTAACGACAATCATTAAAATCATTAGCAACATAATACCAACGAAGTGAACCATGCCTTCTTTTTGACGATCAACCGGTTTACCACGTATAGCTTCAAAACCGAAGAATAATAGTCGTCCACCATCTAAAGCTGGTAATGGTAGTAAATTCATGATTCCTAGATTGATACTTAAAATAGCTGCCCAGTTCATGACATTTGTCCAACCATATTTAGCTACTTCTTCAGTTGCTTTGTATATACCTACAGGACCAGATAATGCATCCAGTGTAAATTTACCTGTTACGAGCATACCTAATAATTCAAAGATTTTCATTGTCCATGTATAAGTTTGTTCCACACCGTATGAGAATGCTTTAAGTGGATTTTTTTCCATTGGACTTGAATATTGTACACCTATTTGTCCCATTTTTTGTTCATTTACTACAACTTCTTTTGGAGTTAATGTAATTTGAGCTTTTTCTCCCCCGCGTTGTACATCCAAAGTCATTTCTTTTTTCGGGCTATTTTGAATAGCTTCAGATAGTTCTTGCCAAGTGTCAATCGCTTTACCATTTATAGCTGTAACGACGTCCCCTTTTGCTATACCAGCGGTTTGAGCTGGACTACCTTTTACTACATCAGCAATAATTGGCTCATTAGTTGGAATACCCTGAACTAATCCAATAACAATGAAGATTATACACGAAAGAATAAAGTTAAATAATGGACCTGCAAAAATCGTGATTGCACGTTTACCTAATGATTTCGAATTGAACTGGCGATCATAAGGGGCAATAATTGTTTCAGTGCCGTTTTCATTAATAACTGCATCGCGTGCTACTTCATAACGCACAAGATTTTCGTCTTCGTCATAGCCTTCAATCCACAATTCCTTTTGTAAATCTGCTTTTTCAACTTCCAAGAACAGCATATCTGGTAGTTGCTTATTTTGATTTAAAACGATTTTCTCAATTTCATCTTTGTCATTCAATTGCATACCGATTCTGTACCCAGGTTGTAGCTCGATATTATCCATATCGTCGCCAGCCATGCGGACATAACCTCCAAGTGGAAGTAATCGAATTGTATACAGTGTTTCACCTTTTGTAATAAATAAAATTTTAGGACCAAAGCCTATTGCAAATTCTCTAACTAAAATCCCTGTACGTTTGGCAAAAATAAAGTGACCTAACTCATGAAAGAATACAATTGAGCCGAACACTACTATGAATGCAATAATTGATTGCATGGAATCCCACCTTCTTCAGCTTGAAAAAATATCATTCAATTCTGTAGTTATTTTATCATGCTTTGAACTGATTTTCTCGTTTCTTTGTCTACGTGTAAAATAGTTTCTAAATCAGGTTGTAAAATGTTCACGTGTTTGTCCATAATTCGTTCAATAAGATCTTCAATTTCCAAGAATCTAATCTTCTCTTGCAAAAATGCTCCAACAGCTGCTTCGTTTGCCGCATTCATGGCTGTAAGAATTGTCCCTCCCATTCGACCTGCTTGATATGCGAAATCAAGGCAGCGGAAACGTTTTAAATCTACATTTTCAAAATGTAATTGAGATATCTTCGCCAAATCAAGACGTTCTGCGGTTGAACGTGGTAATCGCTCTGGAAAACTAAGTGCATATTGAATTGGTGTTCGCATATCAGGTGTCCCTAGTTGAGCCATAATACTAGTATCATGATATTCAACCATTGAGTGAATAATACTTTCTCTATGTATTAACACGTCAATATTATCATAATCCACATCATATAACACTGCCGCTTCAATGACTTCAAGCCCTTTATTCATCAATGTTGCTGAATCAATTGTAATTTTAGCTCCCATTGACCAGTTTGGATGATTTAAAGCTTCTTTTAAAGAAACATTTTTCAAATCTTCACGCGTTTGATCCCGGAAACTACCACCTGAAGCAGTTAATATTAAACGAGAAATATCTTTGCGATTTTCACCGTGCATCGATTGCCATAAAGCCGAATGTTC
Organism: Viridibacillus sp. d25.2; assembly: GCF_055456015.2. Taxonomy (NCBI): domain Bacteria; kingdom Bacillati; phylum Bacillota; class Bacilli; order Caryophanales; family Caryophanaceae; genus Viridibacillus; species Viridibacillus sp. d25.2. The sequence goes on from NZ_CM196652.1 coordinate 3,494,956, forward strand.
ACTATCTACTGGGAGAATTGCCACGCCATATTTTTTGGCTTCCGACATTACTATATGACCCGCAGTTACTAATGTTTCCTTATTAGCAATAGCAATATTCTTTCTAGCTCTAATTGCTGCTAGTGTTGGCTCTAGGCCAACGCTTCCTAATACGGCATTGACTAACACATCAGCTTCTGGGCAAGTAGCTACGTCTATTAAGCCCTGTGTCCCAAATACAAAATCAGTTTTAGGAAACTCTTTTTGCAAAGCTGTTGCATCTTCCTCAAGCTGTACTGAAACGATTAGGGGTTTAAATTCCCTTACAATTTCACGTGTTTTTTCAATATTTTTTCCTGCTGAGAAGGCTACAAGTTGAAACGAATCTTTATGGTCCTTCACAATATCCAAAGTTTGAATACCAATAGATCCTGTTGCGCCTAGTAAACTAATTGATTTCATCAAAATAATCTCCTTCTTCATCCAACAAAGTGCAAGAAATGCAACAATGGTAATACAAATAATAAGCTATCAAAACGGTCTAAAATACCGCCATGTCCAGGTAATATTTTACCTGAGTCTTTTACATCATAATGACGTTTAATAGCTGATTCTACTAAGTCACCCATTTGACCAAAAATAGAAGCAATAATCGTTACAATAATTAATGTGACATACGTTGTTTCAATACCAACAATCAGCTGGAATAGTATTGCAATGACAATTGCTGTAACAATCCCACCTACAAACCCTTCAATTGTTTTATTCGGCGAAATTTCTGGCCATAATTTGTTTTTTCCAAGCTTGCGCCCTACAAAATAAGCTCCTGAGTCAGTTGTCCACACGATAACTAAGGCATAGATAACATATTCTAACCCTTCTATTCGTGTTTCAATCAAATAGTGGAATCCCAAACCTACATAAAGCACGCTTATAATAACAAATCCTACATCATCAAAAGTGAACTTGTTTTTAATTAGCACTGTATAAATTAGCAATAGAATAGCACCTAGAAATAGAAATTCCATTTTCGAATAAGATGTTACTTCTAGAACTTTTGCTTCCCAATCATTTGGCATTAGCAAAATAAACATTGTTAATAATGATAAAATGCCTTGCACTGAAAACAGCGAAATGCCTTTCATTCGTAAAATTTCATACAGACCAACTGCTGCCATCACATATACTAATAACGAAAATGGGAGTCCTCCCAAAACAACAAATGGTATAAATAGCGCAGCAGCAATAACGCCTGTGATAATACGCTGTTTCACGTTTTATTCCCCTTTCAGTCCTCCGTATCGACGATTACGTTTTTGATAATCGTTCACCGCATCTATAAGTGAATGTTCGTCAAAATCCGGCCAGAGCGTGTCAGTAAACCAAAATTCAGTATATGCTAGCTGCCAAAGCATAAAATTACTCAAACGAATCTCTCCGCTTGTACGAATTAATAAATCAGGTTCTGGTAACTCACTAGTCATTAAATGCGTTGAAATACTCTCTTCTGTAATATCTTCCACAGCAATTTCACCATTTTGAGCTTTCTGAACTAATTGTTGTACCGCTGATACAATCTCAGATCGACTACCATAATTAAGTGCAAAATTTAAAACCATACCTGTATTTTTTTCCGTGTCTTTCATCGCTTTTTTTACAGCATTTTGTGTATGTTCAGGAAGAGAGTTCATTTCTCCAATCATCGCGATTCGAATATTCAGTTCCATGAGTTCGGGTAAAAATGAAGTTAAAAATTCCTCAGGTAAGCGCATTAAAAACTCCACTTCCAATCTCGGTCGCTTCCAATTTTCAGTTGAGAATGCATACAAAGTAAGAGCCTTCACGCCAATCGTATTTGCAGCCCTTGTAATTTTACGAACATTTTTCATACCTTCATGGTGACCAGCTACACGTGGCATTGCACGTTTTTTTGCCCAACGACCATTACCATCCATAATAATAGCAATGTGCTTGGGCACAATTTCCCCTGCCATATCCGAAATTCGTTCCTGTAAATTTCGATTTTGTTTATCTGATTTTCTCCATACGAGTTTATTCAACATTTAGAATCCTCCACTAGCTTACAAATCGGAACGTATACTTCATCTATCATATCAAAAATAAGAATTCTTTTCCTTAATCTTGTTTAAAAAAAAGACGTCCCCTTAGTTAGGACGTCTTTTAGAAAACAAGGTTCTTGAAATTAAACTGCCATGATTTCTTTCTCTTTTTCTTTAGCAAGTTCATCAACTTTTACAATGCTTTCGTCTGTTGCCTTTTGGACATCATCAGCATAGCCTCGTAAATCGTCTTCTGTAATATCGCCATTTTTTTCGAGTTTTTTGAAATCCTCATTTGCATCACGACGCACGTTACGGATTGCAACTTTAGCATCTTCAGCAGCCTTTTTAACGACTTTTACAAGCTCTTTTCGGCGCTCTTCTGTTAAAGCCGGAATTGCTAAACGAATAATATTCCCATCATTAGTTGGTGTAATACCAATATCTGATTTCAGTAGTGCTTTTTCGATGTCACCTAGAACTGTTTTGTCATATGGTTGAATGACTAAAAGACGAGCTTCAGGAACAGATACACCTGCTAATTGATTAATTGGTGTTGGTGCACCATAATATTCAACTGAAATTCGGTCTAATAGTGAAGCGTTTGCACGTCCAGCACGAATTGAAGCTAGTTCGCGAGAATACGCGTTAATAGTTTTTGTCATTTTCTCATTAGCTTGAGTCATCACTTCTTTAGGCATTACGAATTCCTCCTAACAACTGTGCCAATAGTTTCACCTTGAACGGCACGTTTAATATTTCCATTCTCCATTATAGAGAATACTATGAGTGGGATATCATTGTCCATACAAAGTGTTGAAGCAGTAGAATCCATTACCTGCAATCCTTGTTGAATAACTTCTAAGTATGTCAGATTATCATATTTTACTGCATCTGCATTTGTTTTTGGATCAGCTGAATATACACCATCTACATTGTTTTTCGCCATTAATATTACATCTGCATTAATTTCAGCAGCACGTAATGCAGCTGTTGTATCTGTCGAGAAGTATGGGTTACCTGTACCCGCCGCAAAAATAACTACGCGTTTTTTCTCTAAATGGCGTACTGCTTTACGACGAATATAAGGTTCCGCTACTTGTGTCATAACTATTGAAGATTGTACACGTGTTTCAACACCAAGATTTTCTAATGAATCTTGTAATGCTAAAGCGTTCATCACTGTAGCTAGCATACCCATATAGTCCGCATTTGCTCGTTCCATACCCATTTCGCTACCGATTTTACCTCTCCAAATATTACCGCCGCCAACAACAAGGGCAACTTCTACACCTAGGTCCACAACTTCTTTAATTTGTTCTGCTACTGATTTTACGATATTAGGTACAAGTCCGAAGCCTTGATCCCCTGCTAAAGCCTCACCGCTTAATTTGATGACGACTCTTTTGTATTGTGGCACACTCATTGGAAACCTCCGTCATACTTTTTTTCTTGAAAAATAGGGAACACGAAAAGCTGTGCTCCCTAGTTTGATATATTAAATGTATATTAATTAGTTACCTTTAACTTGGTTCATTACTTCTTCAGCAAAGTTGTCTTCGCGTTTTTCAATACCTTCGCCCACTTCATAGCGTACGAATGATTTTAAAGTACCGCCAGCAGCTTTAACGAAATCGCCAACTTTTTGGTCTGGGTTTTTAACGAATGATTGGTCAAGAACACAAATTTCTTCGAAGTATTTACGAATACGACCTTCAACCATTTTAGCTACGATGTTTTCTGGTTTACCTTCGTTAAGAGCTTGTTCAGTTAATACTTTACGCTCATGATCGATTTCTTCTTGAGAAATTTGGTCATGAGTAATGTATTTAGGGTTTAAAGCTGCAACGTGCATAGCTACGTCTTTAGCAATTGAAGAATCAGTTGTACCTTCAACTACAGTTAATACGCCGATACGACCGCCCATGTGTAGGTATGGTCCGAATGAGTCAGCGTCAGTTTTTGTAGCAATTTCAAAACGACGAAGAGTGATTTTTTCACCAATTTTAGCAATCGCATTTGAAATGTGATCAGCTACTTTTAAACCGTTTTCCATAGTAGATTCTACAGCCACTTCAACTGAAGCAGGTTTAGTAGCAAGAAGATGCGCCGCTAATTCTTTTACAAGAACTTGGAAGCCTTCGTTTTTAGCTACGAAGTCAGTTTCAGCATTTACTTCAACTAGTACAGCTTCGTTTCCTTCTTCTAAAATGAAAGTTGTACCTTCAGCTGCAATACGATCTGTTTTTTTAGCTGCAGCAGAAAGACCTTTTTCGCGTAAGAAGTCGATTGCTGCGTCCATATCTCCGTCTACTTGTACTAATGCTTTTTTACAATCCATCATACCAGCACCAGTTTTTTCGCGTAATTCTTTTACCATTTGTGCAGTTACTGCCATTGTTAGTTCCTCCTTGTGTAATCATGTTATGAATTTTATTTTCTCAAAAAAAGGCGATAAGAGGGTTTAGCCGCTTATCACCTGTTTCTTACTCGTGAATTACTCTGCTGCAGCTTCAGTAGCTGGAGCTTCCTCTTCACCTTGTTTAGACTCAATCAAAGCGTCTGCCATTTTTGCAGTTAATAATTTAACAGCGCGAATTGCATCGTCATTTGCAGGAATAACGTAGTCGATTTCATCTGGATCACAGTTAGTATCAACAATACCTACAAGAGGGATGTTTAGTTTGCGTGCTTCAGCAACAGCAATACGTTCTTTACGTGGATCTACTACGAACATAACATCAGGGATACCTTGCATGTCGCGGATACCACCTAAGAATTTAACTAAACGTTCGTGTTGTTTTTTAAGTTGAACAACTTCTTTTTTAGGAAGAACTTCGAAAGTACCGTCTTCTTCCATTTTTTCGATTTGTTTCATACGCGCAACACGTTTTTGAATTGTACCGAAGTTAGTTAAAGTACCACCTAACCAACGTTGGTTAATATAGTAGTTACCAGAACGCTCTGCTTCTTCTTTGATAGCTTCTTGTGCTTGTTTTTTCGTACCAACGAAAAGCACTTTACCGCCATCAGCACCAACTTGGCGCATGAAGTCATAAGCTTCCTCTAATTTTTTAACAGTTTTTTGTAAATCGATAATGTAGATACCGTTACGTTCAACAAAAATGAATTTTTTCATTTTTGGGTTCCAACGGCGAGTTTGGTGACCGAAATGTACACCAGCCTCAAGTAATTGTTTCATAGAAATTACTGACATGTGTGTTTCCTCCTGAAAATGGTTTTTTTGTCCTCCGTATTCGTCATTTGTAAGAGTAACTCTATTAAAAGAGCACCTGCTCCATACATCAGAATACGTGTGTATTGTAACACCACTTGCTACTATATCACACATTATTTTTAACTGCAACAAATTTAGCGTTTAAACTTAAGTAACAGTTCAATTTCTGTTTTACCTTTTTGCAAGTATTTTGCAATTTCTTCAATCGATCGACCTTGAGAATATAGTTCTCGGACTTGTTCTTCTACCGAGATTTCTGTATTTGATGCAGTCTCTTCTACTGATCGATGAACTTCTTCAAAAGGTTGCTGTTTTTTTGTTGGTTGTGCTTGGTTCTGCATGTATGCTTTTGCTGCAACGTTTTTTGATGCACTAAATGTTGGTAGCAAAAAAGCTTCTTCGCTTTTTTGCTCTTGTCCACTTTCAGGTACAGCTGAATCTTTTTTTACTTCCATTAGCTGTACTACTGGTTCACTATTGATTGCTTTTTCCATTATATTAATGTTGGAAAGTTCTTCGATTAATCGATTGTTTTCATCACGCATTTCAGCCAAATAGGCACCAACAGCGTTATCCATATCATCTTTTAAGCGCTCTTGTTTTATTTCGATATCTTTAAAACGAGAAAGCTTAGTATATAGCATGATAATTAAAAAGAAGCTGATGATTTGCGCAATAAATAAAAAGACAAGTATTGCAGCTACCATTGTTGCTCCTAACCGCTAAAATCCACAAATTGGCCTTTATAAGGATGTTTAGCTTTTTCGTTCTCTTCTTCTGACTCATGCTTCTTACCATTCTTGCCATTACCACTTTGACTATTCGTAGATGGATCTTCATCTTTAATCTCATCTGTACTCTCGGATTCCAATACAGAAGTACGATTGCGTTCAATTTGGCGTTGCAATGCAGCATTAGCTAAGTCTTGGTTTGTGTTTACTTGTTGTTGTGCTTGGTCAGCCATTTTACCAGCTTCAAATGTTTTTGGAATTGCTATTTGAAGCTCGACACCTTTTAAGCTCATACAACATGCCTCCATTTATGCATTTTGCATTTCAGATGATAATAGATTCCGCAGTTTAAATAATGCTTTTGAATGGATTTGTGAAATACGCGAGGTTGAAAGCTCTAGCATTTCTCCAATTTCTGTGAGTGTCATTTCTTCTGTATAAAACAGACTTAATACAAGTTGCTCTTTCTCATTTAACTTTAATATATTGTCCGCAAGATCCCCTAACAATTCCATTTTCACAACTTCTTGTTCAGGTGTTTTAACAGAATCATCACGAATAACAAATGATTTCCCTTCATGTTCATCCTGTTCTTGAGATTGCTCGTCCATTGACAATACATTTGAAACAAAGTGTTCCTGCATTGTTTGATAAATATCATCGACAGTTACGTCTAAAGTAACAGCAAGTTCCTCTGGTGTTACATGACGCATTAAACGTTGCTCTAACGATTCAATTTGTGCATCTAATTTTTTCGCCTTTTCACGGGCAGAACGCGGAAGCCAATCTTCTTTTCTAAGACCATCAATAATGGCACCACGAACACGGAATGATGCATATGTATCAAATTTCAAATCTCGAGTTGGATCAAATTTATTTAATGCATCGAAGAGTCCCATCATTCCAAGGCTTGTCAATTCATCCCTTGAAACATTTTTAGGTAAGCCGGTACTAATACGCTGTACGTGATAGGATACTAATGGGATATACTTTCGTATTAGCAAGTCTCCTGCACGAGGATCTCGTTCAGCAGTCCAGCTACTCCAAAGCTTCTGCTCTTCATTTACAGTTGGTTGCATCGCCGAATCCTCCCATTTAGTAAAGTACAATTTGTAACTCTATTATATAAATTCATTACTGTATAAAATCCGCTTTTCCAAGCAATTCATGATCATTTGATGTCTTCTAACATCATGGATTGAACTACTTTTGCTACTTCTTCAGCATTTTCCTCAGTAATATTATTCATTTGACTTGCCTGCTGCTCTTTTGTTTGTTCATTGTTCACTATAATTTCACCTTCAGAAAGGCTCGATTCTTCTGATTGTGGTAAAAAAAAGACAAATCCAATGATAAAACGTACTAAAAACGCTATTAAAAATACGACAAAAGCAATAATAAATGAGTTAAATAATATCGTCGTTGGCGTCTTAAATGATTGGAATGTCGTGAAAAAATAAATTGAAAATCCAATCAGAGCAGCCCAACAATTCCATAAAATTGAGCCAACCATCATATATCTTTCACTCCTTGATTTACTGTTCGAATATTTAATTTGGCCGTTTGTAAATCAAACTCAATCGTTCGACCACTACTACCACCAGTATCTTCCGCAATAAGAGGTATCGAGAGTTTTTTTAGTTGTTGCTTCACTGCCTCTACATTACGAGGTCCTATCCTCATAGAATCTCTACTCGATGTAAATTGGAACATCTGCGCTCCTCCAGCTATTTTTGCTTTTAGCTTAAAAGGTTGGATTCCTTCTTGTTTCAGTTGATTTACCATGGCAGGAATACCTGTATCAGCAAATTTCGCTACATTAATCGAGTCGGTTCTACCAAGTTGGGAATCTGGAAGCATCACGTGAATTAACCCCGCTACCCCTTTTGATTCATCATATAATACTACCCCTACACACGAACCTAATCCAGATGTCCGGATGGTATTAGGTGCTGTTGCCACATCCATCTGAGCTATTCCTACTTTGACTACACTAGGGCTATCTATCATATTACGAAACTCCTAATGCTCTAAAAATAGATTCAAAGGAGTCGGGATCAGGTAACAAGAAGAAATGTCCTCTAACCGTCTCTGTATCTCCCATACTTTCTTCATAAATCGTTGTATCAATCACGATAACATGATCGCTCACTTGAGATACTTCGATTAATCCAAAACTGATAATAGCACCAAACATATCTATACTTAACGCAGGTGGGGTTGGATAGATTTTTAAACTAGTGAAATCCGAGAGTGCTGATAAATACGAGCCTGATAAAATATTACCAAGCTCTTGCATTGCGGAAAAACCTAATTCTGGAATAGGTGATTGGCGGAAATCAAAGCCTTCATCTCGAATTAATTTTTGAATGAAGTGATTAGCTTGTTCAATCGGTAAAATAAAGAACATCCCACCTTTTGCATCTCCTTCAATTCTCAAATAGATACCAGCGACGACTTGTTCCGCACCGCCACCTCTTTCCATCATTTCATTAAATGACACCATTTCAACTTTCGGTACACGCATATCTATTTTTGTATTTAATAAAGATGAAAGAGCGGTAGCAGCATGCGCTGCTCCAATGTTACCAATCTCTTTCAAAACATCTAAATGTAATGACGTGATTTTATTATGAAATGTCATAGGTCCATACCTTTCTTTACTTTAACGTATTTAGTACTTTATCTAAATGAAGCAAAATAAGAAGGCGCTTATCGACTTTCGCAACACCTGAAATGAATTCTTCCTCTAAAGAACCTACCACTTCAGGTTGTGGCTCAATGGATTCTTTCGGAATATCCATTACATCATTTGCTGCATCAACGATAAATCCTACTTCCATTTCATCTAGTGAAATAATAATTATTCTAGTAGTTTCATTATCCAAAGAAGTATTCAAGTCAAAGCGTTCGCGTAAATCAATGATTGGTGTTACAACACCTCGTAAGTTGATAACACCTTTCACGTATCTCGGTGTCTTTGGAACACGTGTAATATGCATTGTTTTTTCAATTCCTTGAACTTGACTAACAGGAATTGCGTACTCTTTATCTGCCAATTGAAAAACAATTACTTTCAAACTTTCTACATCGAGCGTATTTACCATCATTTACACCTCTTTCGATCATTTCATTATTTAATAAGCGCGTTACAATCTACAATCAAAGCCACTTTTCCGTTACCGAGAATTGTTGCACCAGAAATAGCAAAAACATTTGTTAAATAATTCCCTAGAGCTTTCAGTACAATTTCTTGTTGACCAATAAATGAATCAACAACTAACCCAGCCATTTTCTCACCTTTACGGACGATAACCACCGAATGGAATTCTTCATCCATTGCTTCATTACGTGGTACTTCAAAGATTTCCTCTAAAAATACTAAAGGTACAACTTTACCGCGGAAATCAATTACTTTTTGATTATGCGCATTCATAATATCCGAAGAGCGAATAATTGATGTTTCGATAATTGATGATAAAGGAATTGCATAGATTTCTTTTTCAATTTCCACAAGCATTACAGAAATAATAGATAACGTTAAAGGTAATTGAATCGAGAATAATGAACCTTTACCCTCAGTCGATTCGATTGTAATATTCCCACCTAAAGACTCAATTGTTGATTTAACAACATCTAGACCTACACCACGACCTGATACGTCTGAAATAACGTCTGCTGTTGAGAACCCAGATGATAAGATTAATTCATTAACTTGATTGTCTGTCATTGCTGCTGCAACTTCAGGCGTTACGACACCTTTAGAAATTGCTTTAGACAATACTTTTTCACGATTAATACCCGCACCGTCATCCTCTAATTCGATGAATACATGATTGCCGCTATGATACGCACGAAGGACTATTGTACCTTCTTCGGGTTTACCTTTTGCACGACGTACTTCAGGACTTTCAACACCATGATCTAAACCATTTCTAATTAAGTGAACAAGAGGATCACCGATTTCATCAATAACTGTACGATCTAATTCTGTTTCAGCTCCGACAATTTCTAGATTTACTTTTTTGTTTAATTCACGCGTTAACTGGCGCACCATTTTAGGGAAACGATTAAATACAGTTTCCACTGGTACCATACGCATTGTTAAAATAATATTTTGCAAATCTCCAGAAATACGGGACATTCTTTCAACAGTTTCGTTTAATTCGCTATGATTTAACTCTGACGCGATTGATTGTAAACGCCCACGATCAATGACTAACTCCTCAAACAGATTCATTAAAATATCAAGTCGTTCAATATTTACACGAATTGTTTTACTAGTTGCGTGACCACCGCTATTTTTGGCTGGAGTCTTCTTGGCAGCAGGAGCATTATCTGACTCTTTCTTCACTACCTGTTGCTGTGGTTGTTCGACAATGACTTGTTCAACTTGTGGGGTTTCTACTGCGCCAAGCATTGCTTGATTTAAGGCTTGGAAATCGAATGGGTGTACAATAACCCGATCGACTTCAGATACTTTCAACAACTTCTTCTCTATATCTTCAGCTGGCTCTTTTGAAATAATGGCTATATAGAAGTCATTATCAAATTGCTCTTCTTCAAGCTTTTCAACAGAAGGGGAAGACTTGATAACATCACCCATTTTTTCAAGTAATTCAAACACCATATATACGCGTGCTGCTTTTAATAAACAATCTTCACGTAGATGAACTGAAATTTCATATGTGATAAAGCCTTGTTCTTGCGATTGTTGAATGACTGTTAATTCAAAATCATCGTATTCAAGTAATACTGCGGACTCAACAATTGTCGTTGCTGCCACTCCGTTATTCGACGTAGCACTAGTAAGTGATTCACCCAATTCTATTTTCTTAAGAGATTCAACAGTTGCACTTACATCCTTTTTTCCATCTCCGCCGCTAGCAATATCGTTGACCATTTCTTCAAGATGGTCTACTGATTCAAAGACAACATCCAAAATTTCAGGAGTTACTTTAATCTTGTCATTACGAATTGCATCTAAAACATTTTCCATTTTATGAGTTAAATCAGCTAAATCTTCGAAGCCCATTGTCGCTGACATACCTTTTAATGTATGCGCATTACGGAAAATATCATTCACAATTGCTAAATCTTCTGGGTTTTTCTCTAATTCTAGTAGGCTTTCACTACAAGACTGAAGATGCTCTTTACTTTCGTCAATAAACACTTCTAAATATTGATTTGTATCCATAGAATGGCCCCCTTTAAGGCAAATATTTCATTACTGTTTCTGCAATATCATCTACATCCGCTACTTCATCAACTAAGCCTGTTTCAAAAGCTGCTTTAGGCATGCCATAAACAATGCATGTATTAGCAGATTCAGTTATAGCAATTACTTTTCCAGTATTCTTTAATTGAATTAAACCTTTTGTTCCATCGGCACCCATTCCCGTCATAATAACAGCCACTTTATCCACTTCACTGAATTGGCATATATCTTCAAATAGTACGTCGACAGATGGTCTATGCCCCCCACGAGGTGGCTCTTGATCATCTAATACAATGCCATAAGACATACCTATTTTACGAAGTTTCATATGGTAGCCACCTGGAGCTATGTAAGCAACTCCATTTTGCAAAATATCACCATTTTCAGCTTCTTTCACAGAAATACTAGACAGTTGATCTAAACGATTTGATAGTGACTTTGTAAAACCTGCAGGCATATGTTGTACAATTAGGATTGGTGCTTTGATGGTTACTGGTATTTTAGTTATGACTTCTTGTAAAGCTCTTGGTCCTCCAGTTGAAGTACCGATAAGTACCATTTTCTTAGAATGAGATAACCATTCTTTTTTGACTTGAGTTACAGCTGTTTCAGCAATTCTTTCCTGTTGCTGCACTCTCGGCGACCTTCGTGATAAAAGACCAGAATTACTCATTTCTCCAGTTACTTTAGTTTTGGGTTTGGCAACTGTTTGACGAAGTTTTGAAACTTGTACATTAGCAGCATGTTCAACTTTATGTACAAGGTCTTTCTTGATTTTATGTAAATCTAGCGAAATTGTACCACTTGGTTTAGCAATAAAATCAACCGCCCCGTTCGCCATTGCTTCTAACGTCGATTCAGCACCCCGTTCTGTCGTACTTGATAGCATAACTACTGGTACCGGTGATTCTGCCATGATCTTTTTTAGAGCTTCTAAACCATTCATTTCTGGCATTTCAACATCCAAAGTCACAACATCAGGCTTAAGGTTTTTAATCTTGCGTAATGCATCATTACCGTTACGAGCAGTGCCTATAACTTGTACTTTAGTACTATCCGTAAAAAAATCTGAAATAAGCTTCCTCATAAAAGCAGAGTCATCAACGATGAGTAACTTTTTTGTTTGAGAAATGTTCAACTAATCATCACGACCTTTCGAAAAAATACTTTTCAATTTAGACAAAAAGTTATTCGTCCTAGGCGGTACATGTACTTCTTCAATGCAATCTTCCATATAACGATAAGTTATATCTCGTAACATTTTTGTAATTGGAGCATTTGGAAATAAAATTGAAAAGGGAACTTGTTTGCGCACAGCTTGCCTTACAAGTGGGTCTTCAGGTAAAGACCCTAATATAGTGACTTCCTTTGACAAAAACCTTGACATAGCATGGCTTAAACGTCTAAGGGCATCAGGACCTTCTTCTTGATCCATAGTACGATTACAAAGAAGGTAGAACTTTTTTTCCGGGTCTTTAAAATGAATATACTTCATCATGGAATATGCATCTGTTATGGATGTCGGCTCAGTTGTGGAAATAACGATAATATCTTCAACTGACACTAACAAATCTAAAGACCAATTAGTTGCTCCTGCTCCCATATCGAATACTATATAATCAAATGACTTTTGCAACATTTCAAATGCTTCAATCAACCGATTAAACATTTTTTCAGACCATTCCATAAGTCCAATCATCCCCGTGCCACCGGAAATATACTGCAAACCATTTGGTCCCTCAAAAATGACCTCTTGTAATAAACAATCTCCGTGTAGATAGTCCTTTAAACTTTTTCGAGCGCTTTCACCTAAAAGAATATGAATATTCCCCATCCCGATATCCATATCAACAATAACAACTTTTTTTCCATGGGAGGCTAAAGTATTAGAAAAGTTCGTTGTAAAATTACTTTTCCCAACGCCACCTTTACCACTTACAACTGCAATAGATTTCCCTATTAATCCTTGACTACGCAACATATACATCCTTAAAGATTCTGCTTGATCTCTCATTTTCTATCCCCTTGAAAGAACAATTCAACTACACTTTCAAAAGAGGCCTCCTCGATATCTTCTGGTACTTCTTGACCAGTAGTATAGTAAGCAAGTCCTTTATTATATTTAACCATTAAATTAATCATTGAGCCAATAGAATTTGTTTCATCAAGCTTTGTAAATATTAATTTAGTAATAGGAAATGCCAAAAATTGTTGAATAATTGTTTCCATATCACGTTCTTTTGATGTCATTGATAGGACTAAATAGCTTTCCATACTCTTTTCAAAGTCTATTAATTCCTGTAAATCTTCAACGTACTTCACTTCTTTATAGTTTCGCCCAGCTGTATCGATAAAGATTAAATCTAGATGATCGAATTTTTCCAGTGCATGCTCATAGTCTTGTTTGTTGTACACAATCTCTACAGGTGCTTGTAGTAAATTCGCATACGTTTTCAATTGTTCAATCGCAGCAATTCTATACGTATCAGTAGTAATAAAACCTATTTTTTGTTTCTTTTCAAGCACCGCTCTAGCTGCCATTTTGGCAATTGTCGTGGTTTTACCAACTCCAGTTGGACCTAAAACGTTTATATATTTTTTTTCATAAGAAATACCACCGAAAGAAAGCTGCTCGATACTAGCTTTTAAAGATTCTTTCGCAAGGTTTAGAAGCTCCTCTTGCGATAAATCTCCTTTACTGTTTTTTATAATTGCAAAAAGCTCATCACCAATACATGTGACAAGCTCTTGATTTAGCTCCTGTTTCTCTAGTTGTTCAATCAGAGGTAAGAGTTCATCTGGATACTTGGCCCCTACAGAGTGTCTTTGCATTGATTGCATAAGTAATTTCAAATCAGCTATTTCTTTTTTGATTTCTTCAGAATTTTGTTCTGAATGAATACTATTTTCAATCACAGGCTGAACTGGAGCTAGAAAAGGCGCAGATTCTCTTACTTCTGCGCGATCTAGCCCTGCTACCACTTCAATACTTTTCTTTTTAAATAACCCTAAAAACCCTTTTGAATACACTACTTTTGAATTGACAATGACTGCATCATCACCAAAATCAGCACGAACTTTTTTCATTGCAGCTGGCATTGACGGTGCTACATATTTTTTCATTTTCATTCAACATTCACCACCCCAACACTTTGAATCTCAATTGATGCTTCCAGTTCATTATACGAAAGAATTGGAATTTGAGGGAAATATCTCTCTGTCAATTGTCGTAGATACATTCGAACAGCAGGTGAGCATAAGATCACAGGTGATTGTTCAAAGAATGCAATACGTTCTATTTCTCTCGCAATTGATTCTAGTATCGCTTGAGAATCTTGTGGATCCATTGCTAAATAGTTTCCGTGATCCGTTTGTTGGATACTGTCTGCTATCATTTTTTCCACTTTAGCAGCAACAGTTAATACTTTTAACTCCGGCTGATTGCCTGCATGCTGAGTAGTTATTTGACGAGCAAGAGCTTGGCGAACGTACTCAGTCAGCACATCCACATCAGATGTTAACTTCGCATAATCTGCTAATGTCTCGAAAATGATTGGTAAATTACGAACCGAAACATTTTCTTCCAATAATTTCGCCAATACTTTCTGAATCTCACCAATTGATAATGGTGTTGGTGTTAACTCTTCTACTAAAATTGGTGCTGATTCTCTTAAATGATCAATTAATTGTTTTGTTTCTTGACGACCAAGTAAGTCAGAAGCATTTGCACGAATAATTTCAGTTAAATGTGTGGATACGACACTCGGAGGATCCACTACTGTATAACCAAGCATTTCAGCTTCCTCTTTTACTTGCTCCGTAATCCATTTTGCAGGTAAACCAAATGATGGCTCTACTGTATCGATTCCTTCAATCGAATCATCATCTCCAGGACTCATAGCCAAGTAGTGATCCAATAGCAGTTCACCATTTGCAAGTTCATTTCCCTTTATTTTGATACGATATTCATTCGGTTGTAATTGAATATTGTCGCGAATACGAACAACTGGTATGACAATCCCTAACTCAAGAGCAAGTTGTCGTCGAATCATTACAACCCGATCCAATAAGTCCCCACCTTGTGCTGCATCGACTAATGGTATTAGGCCATATCCAAATTCAAATTCAATTGGATCAACATTTAATAAATTAATGACATTTTCTGGACTTTTCAGATTATCAGTAGCCACTTCTTCTTCAATTTCTTGTAACTCTTCAATTTCTTCTTGTTTTTGATGACTAATACGGTAGGCAATGAATGCCAGTACCCCTGCCACTGGAACTGTAAAGATTAACTCAATCGGCGTTACAATTCCTAACAGAAAAATTGTAGTTGAAGCTATATACAGCAACTTTGGATTAGCAAGCAATTGACCAGTAATATCTGTACTTAAATTACCATCAGAAGCTGCACGCGTTACTACAATACCTGTTGCAGTAGAAATTAATAGAGCTGGAATTTGTGATACTAAACCGTCACCTACTGTTAAAGTAGAGAACAAATGTATTGCTTCAGAGAACTCTAAATCCATTTGCACAACACCGATAATCATACCTACTAATAGGTTAATGATGACGATAATAATACCTGCAATGGCGTCCCCTTTCACAAATTTTGTGGCACCGTCCATAGCTCCGTAGAAGTCTGCTTCATTCCCTACTTTTTCACGTCTTTGACGAGCGTCTGTTTCAGAAATTAAACCTGCATTTAAATCGGCATCAATCGCCATTTGCTTACCAGGCATCGCATCTAATGTAAAACGAGCTGCAACTTCAGAAACACGCTCAGAACCTTTCGTAATAACAATAAACTGAATAATAATCAAAATTACGAATACGACTAAACCGACAAGAATATTGCCACCTACAACGAAGGTACCAAATGTTTCAACTACATTCCCAGCTTCACCACCACTTAAAATTGCTCGCGTAGTCGAAACGTTTAATCCTAAGCGAAACAGTGTAAGTAATAAAAGTAATGATGGGAAAATTGAAAATTGAAGTGCCTCTTGCATGTTCATAGCTGTTAATAAAACCAATAATGCTAGCGATATATTAACAATAATGAGAAAGCTTAACATCCACGGAGGTAGAGGGATAATGAGCATCGCTACAATTAAAATAACTGCCGATAATACCCCTATGTCGCGAATTTTCATGTTTGTCCCTCCTGCTTAAAACTTTAAATTTTACGTTTTATACGGTATACATAAGCTAAAACTTCTGCAACCGCTTTGAAAAACTCATCTGGGATGCGACCCCCAACTTCCACTTGATCATACATTGCTCTAGCCAATGGCCGATTTTCTACCATCACAACATCATTTTCTTTAGCAATTAATTTAATCTTTTGTGCGATAAAATCGGTACCTTTAGCAACAACTTTTGGTGCATCCATACTATCCTCATCATACTGTAGTGCGATTGCATAGTGAGTTGGATTTGTAATCACAACGTCCGCTTTCGGCACTTCTGACATCATACGGCGCATTGCCATTTCACGTTGACGTTGTTTAATTTTTGATTTTATAAGGGGGTCACCCTCTGTATTTTTATACTCATCTTTAATATCCTGTTTGGACATTTTTAAGTTTTTTTCATAATCAAACTTTTGATAGAAATAATCTAAGATTGCAACAAAAAATAATGTTAATGAAGCTGCAATCCCCATTATCACTGTTAATTTTCCAACAGTTATTAATGTTACCCACGGTGATTTAAAAGACAAACTTAGTACATCATCTATGTTCATGAGAAGAATAACTGTTGTAACCGATCCGATAAAGGTTATTTTTAAAACCGATTTTAGTAGTTCAATAATAGCTTTTAATGAAAACATCCGCTTTAACCCTTTAATAGGATCAAGTTTCTTTAAATCAAATTTTAATGACTCCGTTGTAAAAAGTAATCCAAATTGAAAGAAGTTTCCTGCGAGACTAGCGATTACCGCAATTACCATAATCGGTAATAAAACAATTGCCATCTCAATCATAACTTCTTTATAAACTTCCATTACTGAGCTAATCGAAATGGATTCAACTAACAAGTATCGACTAAATGTTTGTTTAAAAAATGCCATAACGCTATCTCGCATAGATCCGGCACCGAATAATAAAAATAAAAAAACCGATAGGAGGACAATTGCACTAGTGACATCCTGACTTTTTAAAACTTGACCTTTTTTACGGGCATCTAATCTTTTCTTCGGTGTTGCTTTTTCTGTTTTTTCTCCCGCAAAAAATTGTAAGTCAAGACGAATATATTGCATCTTATCCACCACCTATTAGAACCATAAAGTCACGCATACTAACAATCATAATATTAAATAATTTTTGAATAACTGAGACCATTACACCCATCATTGTTATAAGTACAAGAAAACTAACGCCGATTTTAATTGGGAAACCAACCACAAAAATGTTCAGTTGAGGAACTGTTCTAGCTGTTATCCCTAACGCAATATCGACTAAAAATAGAGTTGCAACAATTGGAATAGCCATTTGAAAAGCGATACCAAATACTGTAGCAAACATTTTAATGATGAATTCAGTGGAGTTTTCTGAGCCAAAGGATGGCCACATTTCTCCAATCGGCAAATATTCATAGCTGTAATAAATACCATCCAACAGTAAATGATGCCCATTTATACCAAGTAACACAAGCAATGCTAGCGTATTGAAGAATTGACCTAAAAGTGGACTTTGTGCCCCCGTCTGTGGATCTATTATATTCGCAATAGCAAAACCCATCTGGAAGTCTATAAAACTTCCAGCTATTTGGATAGCTGACATAATCATATAAGCGATTAACCCGATTATTAAACCAACCATTGCTTCTTTCATAACTAATAATATGTATTCCCCGTTAACTTCCAAGGGAGTAACGTCAATTGTGTAGTACATCATCCATGCTAGTACTGCCGCTAATGTAAGTCGCATTTTCGAAGGAATTGTTTTATAAGAAAACAAAGGTACCGTTATAAAAAATGCTGAGATTCGCACAAGAATGAGAAGGAACACCGTTACTTTAGGAACTAGTTCTTCCATTTGCTCACCCTACATATCGCAGTAAATTTTCAAATATATCTGTTGCATACGAAGTCACTTGCGTAAGCATCCAAGGTCCAAAAAACACAATACCGACTAAGACAGCGATGATTTTCGGCACAAAAGCAAGCGTTTGCTCTTGAATTTGTGTTGTTGCTTGGAAAATACTGACTGCTAAACCAGTAATCAAAGCAATTAGTAATAAAGGCCCTGAAGTTAGTAGGACAACTTTTATGGCACGTTCTGCAACTGAAATGACCATTTCACCTGTCATATTGATTCATCCCCTAAAAGCTTTGCAGCAATGATTTCATTACAAGATACCAGCCATCTACAAGAACAAATAATAGGATTTTAAAAGGAAGAGAAATCATTACTGGTGGTAACATCATCATTCCCATAGACATTAATACACTTGCGACAATCATATCTATTACGAGGAATGGTATGAAAATCATGAAACCTATCTGAAAAGCAGTTTTAATCTCACTTAACGCAAAGGCAGGTACTAAAGTAGTTAATGAAATATCCTGAATCGTTTCAGGACGTTCTGCACCAGAATATTTTAAAAACAAATCTAAATCCTTCTGTCTTGTATGCTGACTCATAAAATCTTTAAATGGTCCACTAGCTTTGTCGTAAGCTTCATCCAAAGTGATTTTTTCATCAAAAAGAGGCTGTAATGCTTCTTTATTCACCTCTTGGAATGTTGGTGCCATAATAAAGAATGTTAAAAAAAGTGCCAATCCAACGATTACTTGGTTTGGAGGCATTTGTTGTGTAGCTAGAGCTGTACGTACGAACGATAGGACTATAACAATTCTTGTAAAAGATGTCATTAGTATTAGAATACTTGGCGCTAATGATAGGACTGTTAGCATTAACATCAGTTTTACAGAGGTAGAAACATTGGATGGATTACTGTCTGAGAAATAATTAACTAAATCACTCATTCTTTATCGCTCTCCTTTTGCTTCCACTCATTCAAATCTTTACTACGTTCAGATTTTATTTTTGAGATTTTTTGTTGAAATATATCTTTGAATTCATCGTTTGGCTTAGCATTAACATTCGATGAAGGTCGTACTTTTTCTTTTAAACTAGTAATAAGATCTGCGATAAATGGAACTTGATTAGCTAGATCCTGTTTATCGTTGTATAAGGCCATTAGACGCTCTTTTTCGTCATCACTTGAGATTTCCTTAAGAATATGTACATCTTCACCAACACCAACCAAATAGAGCGAATCTCCTACTTTTAAGAGCTGCACCGATTTCTGTTGGCCTAAAGATAGTCCTCCTAAATTTTGCATCAATTGATTATGTTGATATTTTTGATTGCGACTATTGACGAATTTTAA
The DNA here is from genome assembly GCF_055456015.2 of Viridibacillus sp. d25.2. NCBI lineage: Bacteria > Bacillati > Bacillota > Bacilli > Caryophanales > Caryophanaceae > Viridibacillus > Viridibacillus sp. d25.2. The sequence continues at coordinate 3,514,588 of NZ_CM196652.1, forward strand.
CATTCCGTATAACAGCACAACAACAAAAATAAGAGCTAAGATCATTTTAATATAATCCCATGGAGACAAGCCGACAGCTGTCGATTGTGTGTTTTCATCGACAGCTGTAGTTGAATCCTCTTTACATGCATCTGGGTCTTTTAAACATTTAGCAACCTTGTCATCCGAATCAGCAAAAGCTGATGTCGGGTTTAGCATAGGGGTGATAAATGTAATGGTAATTAGTGATGCACACAACATCAGTTTCAATAAGGCTTTATAAAACATTCTGATCAACCTAACGCTTTTTGGATTGCTTCGATAACGCGATCAGCTTGGAAAGGTTTAACAATAAAGTCTTTTGCACCCGCTTGAATTGCATCGATTACCATTGCTTGTTGTCCCATCGCTGAGCACATAATAACAATCGCACTTGGATCTTTTTCTTTAATAGATTTTAATGCGGCAATTCCATCCATCTCAGGCATAGTAATATCCATTGTTACTAAATCTGGTTTTAATTCGTTGAACTTTTCAATAGCTTGAGCGCCATCTCCAGCTTCCCCCACTACTTCAAAACCATTTTTTGTCAAAATATCCTTGATCATCATGCGCATGAAAGCTGCGTCATCCACAATTAAAATCCTTTTAGACATGTTTAACTCCTCCAATAACTATCTATCTTAGATTGTTTAAGCGATCCGCTTTACTCAAAATATCTGTAATACGAACACCGAAGTTTTCGTCTATTACAACTACTTCTCCTTTAGCAATGAGACGGCTGTTTACTAGTATATCAACCGGTTCACCAGCAAGTTTATCAAGTTCAATAATAGAGCCACTTGCTAGTTCTAATATCTCTTTTACGGAACGCTTCGTACGTCCTAATTCAACAGTAACTTGCAGTGGTATGTCAAGTAGCATATTTAAATTTCTAGCTTCCGCTTGTTTCAATGATGCATTTTCAAAGCTAGCAAATTGAGCTTGTTGTACATTTGCTGGCTGTTGTGTATACATTGGTCTTTCAGGCATTGCATAAGATTGTTGATACATTTGTTCTTGAACCTGAGCAGGTTGCGCTACTGGTTCTTGTTGTATCGGTTGTGCTTGAACTGGTGGTGCTTGAACTGGTGCTGCTTGTTGTACAGGTGCTGGTGCTACCATAGTTGAAGCAACTTCATCAGTATCTTGATTCATTAATTGATTGACTAATTTCTTACTAAATCCTAGTGGTAGTAATTGCATAATATCTGAATCTATTAAAGTACCAATTTTCAAACGGAATGAAACTTTAACAAGTAAATCTTCTTCAGGAATATTATCTCTACCTTCATCTTTGGAAATATTCATCAAATCAATTGATGGCGGCGAAATGTCAACTTTTTTATTAAAGATCGTAGACATAGACGTTGCAGCAGAACCCATCATTTGGTTCATTGCTTCCTGTACAGCACTTAAATGAATCTCACCAAGTTCATCTGCAGGGCTAACACCATCTCCACCTAACATTAAATCAGCAATAATTGCTGCATCAGATTGTTTAATGACTAATAAGTTCATACCCACAAGGCCTGTAGTATATTCTACTTGAACCGCTACATATGGGTGAGGAAACTCTTCCTCCAAATTATCACGATTAATCATGCTGATTGTCGGTGTTGTAATATCAACTTTTTGGCCTAGCAACGATGATAACGCCGTTGCAGAACTACCAAAAGAAATATTACCGATTTCTCCTAGAGCATCTTGAGATAATGCATCTAAATAATCTTCTACTTTATATTCAATTTGAGAAGACTTTTTGTTTTCTAGTTCGGGAGATTCGCCTCTTAATAGGGCTTCAATTTCTTCTTGTGATAACATTTCATCACTCATCAACTTCGTCTCCTCCTTTCAAAGACTCAATAACTTGAACAGCCATTCGTTTCTTCAGTTTCCCTGGTTGGACAGTAAATTTAGGTACATCGCCAACTTTTAGTGTAAGTGGTTGGCTAATTTTTTGATCAAGTTGAATAACATCACCTTGTAACAATAGAAGGAAGTCTTCAATTGTTATTTCCGCATTACCAAGCTCTGTTATTACTGGTAAATTAGATTGTTTTACACTATTTTCAAGAATCGCAGTTTGTTCTGGCGAAACTTCTTTTTTATTAGATTGCATCCAGTAACGAACAGATAGATTCGGTACGATTGGCTCTAATACAACATGAGGGATACAAATATTAATCATGCCACTTGTTTCACCAATGATTGAATTGAATGAAATAACAACAACCGTTTCATTTGGTGAAATCATTTGTAAGAACTGCGGATTTACTTCAAGCTCCGATAACGCTGGATCAATATCAGCAATATTTGCCCATGCTTCACGTAAGTTATCGAATGAGCGTTCAAATAAATTTGTCATAATTTTCGTTTCGATTTCAGTTAAATTATCGACGTTACTATGACTCGCACCTGAACCTCCCATTAAACGATCTAACATAGAATACGCAATATTAGGGTTAATCTCCATCAGGATATTACCGTCTAAAGGTGGTACTTCAAATACATTTATGAGTGTCATATTCGGAATTGAACGAATGAACTCTTCAAATGGAATCTGATCCACAGATGCTACAGTTATTTGCACATATGTTCTAAGCTGAGCTGAGAAAAATGTTGTTAAAAGACGTGCAAAGTTTTCATGTATTCGGGTCAAACTTCGGATTTGATCTTTTGAAAAACGAAGAGCGCGTTTAAAGTCATAAACTTTAACTTTTCTAGTTTCTTCATCTTTCATAATATCATCAGCCGTCATCTCACCTGTTGATAACGCTGATAAAAGCGCATCAATCTCGGACTGGGATAACACATCTCCTGCCATTTTCCCACCTCCTTTTCAAAATAATTGACTTTACTGAATGATGTAGGAAGTAATATAAACTTCTTGTACTTTACCGTCTTGCATCAGTCCATTAAATCTTGTTTTTAACGTTTTTTCAAGCATTTTCTTTCCTTTTTTACCTTCTAAAGCATCTTTTGTCATTTCTGACATCTCTTCAATCACAATACTTTTCACTTGGAAATCACGTTTACCAATTTCTTTACCTGCTTTTTTGCTATCAGTTTGGATTTTCAATGATATTTTAACAAAATTTGTTCCAGCAAGGTTTGTTGTCAATTCAGGAACATCTACAGAAGCTTCGATGATTTCATCGATAGTTGGTTCTTTGGCGCTTCCTTTGTTCAACTGATTGACTGTCACCAATGCAATAACACCAATCAGTGTAATCGAAACTAAAATAATTAACATAATGGTTAAAAGCTTGTTATTCTTCATTTTCTTCACCTCTTAAGTGCGGGTTTGATAGGAGTTGTACACTGTGATAAAAAGCAATTATACGTTTACTCACTTCTTTCTCAGTCTCTAATACAACATACTTTCGTCCGGTCGTTAACGTAATCGTCGTATCAGGAAACTCCTCGACCGATTCTATGTATAAAGCGTTTAATGAGAATGGTTTACCATTTAATTTGGTTACTGTAATCATAGGAAATAAGGGCCGAGTCTAGAGAGCCGACCCAGCCCCCTCCTTTTAATGAAAGTAATTTTAGCTAAAACTTATCGTTTTAAGTTAACAAGCTCTTGTAAAATTTCATCAGATGTTGTAATAATACGCGTATTCGCTTGGAAACCACGTTGTGCTACGATCATATCAGTAAATTCTTCTGATAGATCGACGTTGGACATTTCAAGAGTTCCTGATGAAATGTCGCCAATACCCTTTTGCCCAGCAGTTCCTATTGTAGCTTTCCCTGAGTTTGGTGTTTCATTATAATAGTTAGAACCTTCCTTAGATAATCCACCTGGATTTGGGAATTTAGCTAATTCTAATTGACCTGCTTTTTGCGATACACCGTTTTCATCAACATATTCTACAGTCCCATCTTTAGCAATAGACATACTTTGAGCAGTTGTAGGTATATTTATTATGCCACCAGTTCCTTTTAAATACTTACCATCCGCATTAACTAGATCACCATTTTTATCCATATAAAAATTCCCAGCACGTGTATATTTTACATTTGTCCCATTTTTATCCATAACTTCAAAGAATCCATCACCAGAAATCGCTAAATCTAGCACTCTGTAAGTACTTTGCAGTGACCCGCCTTCATGCATTGTATCAATTGCTGCTATTTGAGACCCTAATCCAATTTGTTTTGGGTTTGTACCACCAGTTGTACCTGTTGGCCCTGAAGCTCCCGCAGCTGTTTGTGACATCATATCCTTGAACACAACACGCCCTTTTTTGAAACCAAAAGTGTTAACATTGGCGATATTGTTACCGATAACATCTAATTTTGTTTGGAAATTTTTAAGACCACTGATGCCTGAATACATTGAACGTAGCATAACTTAATTTTCTCCCTTCGATTTTAGAGTGTACTGCTTCTGTCATTTGGCAGTACTAAGGCACCCTTTAAAGGTCCTGCCTTATGTCAGCACAATTGTGCCGTCGATATTGGTGAATATTTGATCTTGTGCTTCATTACGATCCATCGCTGTAATAACCGTAGCGTTTTTCGCACTGACTATGAGCGCGGCCTGATCAGTTAAAACAAGTGAATCAATAACGCCTTTTGAACGCGCTTCGAATACTTTGTCTGTAATTCGTTGCCATTGTTTTTCATCAATATGAATATTGCGCTCGTTAAGACGAGCTGATGCGTGCTTACTTATTTTTAACTGATAATTTGTTGCTTTTTCTAACTCTTGACTAAAAGATTGTTTACTTGTAGAAATACTCGGTCTTTTAACCGGTTGTTGCCTTAATGTTGGTTGAAGCGGTTGTATATGTTGCTGAAATCTTATTTTATCCATCAAAACACCTCAGCTTATTGAGATATAGACAATATTTGATCAGCTGTTACTTCATCACCGTTACTAAGGATATATTTGATTTGTCCATCTTTTTTAGAAACTGATTGGACAGTCGCTTCATTAGTTATTTCTTTTGGCTTTTCTTCAGATTCATCATTATCATCTTTATCCTCAGTCACTTTGTAAGTAATATTTTTCCCTATTAACATACTCGCTTCTACAAGCGATCCTCCAACACTACCAGTAGCACTACCATTAATAACCTCTGAAATATTCGAAGGTGTTAATTCTTTTCCGTCTGCTAATACAAAGATAACTCCCTCACCATCGTATTTAACTCGAACTACAGTGCCAGTTCCTTCATTAACAATCGGTTTACCATCTTCACCTTTTTTATCTGTTACTTCATGCCATTTTACATCTTTGCCGATGAATGAATTAAATTCAATTAACTGCGATTGTTGTTGTAATTGCGTTAAATTCTCAAGTGCTGTTGTCATATTGGTCATTTGTTCAAGAGATGAGAATTGAGCCATTTGTGCAATAAATTCTTTATCATCCATTGGGTTTGTAGGATCTTGGTTTTGTAATTGTGTGATTAGCAATTGTAAAAATGCATCTTTACCTAATGCTGAATTACCTGTTTGCCTTTCCTTAGAGGGTTTATTATCAATACCATAAACATCTGTTATACTCTTGCCTTCTGGAATTTCCGTTTTAGGCGGAATCTTTGTTGTAGCTGGAATTTTCGTAACTGTCATAAACTCACACCTCCATTTCCGTTAAATAATCGCTAAATGCGGGTACATCTTCCTGATTATCATTGTTCTTATCTTCTTGGTCTTGTGCTTGTTGCTTAAATGATTGGTTGAATTGATGTTGCCCTTTTTCTTGACGATTTGTATCGCTTAAAGCTTGTGTAACATCAATGCGGTCAAGTTGTATATTCTGGTTGACTAAACCTTGTTTTAATGAATTTAATTGGCTATCCAGCATCTCTTTACCAAGAGCTGTTGAAGCTAGCAATCTAGCTGTCATAACACCATCTTTTTGTACTAATTCCACACGAATTGTACCTAAATTTTCTGGGTACAGTTTGATTAATAGTTTAGTCAATCCTGGTGCATTTGAAGTTTGACTACGATTCATAATCGCTTGGAACTCTTTCACAAAAGTTTCAGCTTGAGAAGCTTTGTTTGTTGGTAATGTTAATGTCACAGTTGTGTTAGCAGTACCTTTTGTTTCTGCTAGAGTTGTTGTGACGCTTTCATTGCTATTGGCACTAGCATCGGTTAAATTAATCAATAATGGTTGCACATCTTTTGATTTCGTGAGAGGAAGCTGACTGCTGTTTGCTTGAGTTAAAAGCTGTTCTACTTTTGTAGAAATCGCAGACATCCATTCTTTCACTTGAAATACTTGTAGTTCTTGATTTAATACTAAATCCGTTTTAGGTGCTACAAGTTCAACTAATTTTAAAAATTTAAGAACATCTGAAGCTTCCTTTTGAGAAACTGTTGCACCTTTATCTCCATTAATTGAAGACATCAAATTCTGCATAAATGCAAAGGCATTTTGATCAATACCGGCAAGTAAATCCCAAACATCTTTTGCCTGTGTATCATCACCTGTTAACTTCTGAATAGTTGCTTGTAAATTTTCAACGTTTACTCCTAACAACTCGCCTAACTTTTCTAGAGAAATTCCTTCAGAACTTAAGCTAGTTTCATCAATTGAACTGTTTAGTAATTTATTTAAATCTTTTAGAGAAGTTATATCAAGTATGTTTGATATGTCTTCTATAGTAATTGCTTGTTCATGATTTTCAGTATTCTTACTATTTAGTACTTGTCCAAGCAACCCTTCTAAGCCTCTTGATAAATCAATAAATAATCGATTTGAGTTAAATGTAGCGCCCTCAATGGATTGATTATTTAACTTATCCACATTATTTTGCTTAGCATTTGTTGTAGATGAAGCTGGCGGTATATCCTTATTAGAAGACAACAAATATTCCGAAAATCCAGTATCAGACGAGGTAGCATTTGAACTATTTAATTGACTACTTGCTTTAGGTGATTCTATTTGTATCGAGTCTATATTCATTATTTCACCTCCTTCCAACTAAATAGTATTTTATTTTGCTAACAAGACTGTGTATCGGGCAGCATCCTTTGCTGGCATCTTCTCTAAAACTTTCGCCAATGTTTCAGGTTTTAAGCTAGCTAGAATTTTAATTGCTTCCGAATCACTCATATTGATGATGACTGGAGCAGCTGCTTTTGGTGTCATTTTTTCAAATGTCGAAACTACACTACTAAACTCTTTTTTTGTTTCTACCTTGCCCTTTTCTAGCTTATCAATTTCAGCTATTAGTCGATCTTGTTCAATAACAAGCTTAGATTTTTCGTTTTTAGAGTCTTCTATTTGGCCTTGTAATTGAGCAATTTGGGCTTCTTTTTCTTTAATTTGAGCTTTAAGGTCTACCATTTGTTTAGCATTTTCTTTTGTATCTTTTTCATTTACCGCTTTCTCGTTAGAACTTTGGGCTGTACCACTAGTCCATTCTTTCGCTTTTTCAAAAACATTTACGTTGTATAAATGCGCAATGATCAGGAGAACGGCAGTTGTAAATAATAATGGTATAATCACCCAATAAAATAACCTTTGAAGCGTACTAGGTGCTTTTATTTCCGGAACTTTTGTACGCTCCAAATTTTTTTTCGCCATGCCCTCACCTGATTTCTTTGTTGTAATATGCAACTGATGATAATTCATCTAGTCGAATTGCTTCAAGTCTCTCTTGTTCTTCTTTAAAAGTTTCAAAGTCTTTTTCTTTCATCTTTTCATACTTCCGAAATTCCAATGACTTTTCTAGCAGCTTCTGTTCATGCCACTCCATTTTAGAGCGAGCTTGAATAACCTTTTGTTGGGCATCCATAATTGTTTTTTCAAGGCTATCAATAAACCTTGAATAATGATGAATTTCATCGATACTAGAACCAGTAGACATTCGTTGTTGTTGAAAACCAATAAGATCTTCTTTTTTCTTTAGAAAATTATAAAGTTTGGTTGCTACTTCTTCAAAAAACCTGACAGATTCTTTATAAGCAATTTCTGTTTCATTTTTTTCTTGCTCTCTTACTGTCATTACTTTTTCAAAGCGATATGTATATGCGCTCATTTATAGCCCACCACCATTTGATAATCTGACTAATTCATTCACACTTTGTTGCATACTAACATTATCTAAATAGCCTTGTTTCAAAAACGCTGTAATTAGTGGCTCAAAATGGATAGCTTCGTCAATTTCTTTGGAAGTTCCTCGCTTATAGGCACCTATATTTATCAAGTCTTCTGATTTGTTATAAGTATAGTAAAGTTCTCGTAGCCGTTCTGCAGCTTGTACATGTTCTTTGGAAACGATATGATTCATCAAACGACTAACACTTTTCAAAACGTTAATAGCTGGATATTGTCCTTTATTTGCAAGTGTACGATCTAGCACGATATGTCCATCTAAAATACCTCGAACAGTATCTGCAATTGGTTCATTCATGTCATCTCCATCTACTAGAACCGTATAGAAAGCCGTTATAGAACCATGTTCATTTGTACCTGTTCGTTCTAATAACTTTGGCAAAATAGAGAATACAGATGGTGTATAACCTCTCGTTGCTGGTGGTTCACCCACTGCCAACCCAATTTCTCGTTGTGCCATAGCAACACGAGTGACAGAATCCATCATAAGCATGACATTTAGTCCTCTATTTCTGAAGTACTCTGCAATGGCTGTAGCTGTGAATGCCCCTTTAATACGCATCAGAGCAGGTTGATCAGATGTAGCTGCCACAACGATTGAGCGCTTCAAGCCTTCTGGGCCAAGATCTCGTTCGATGAATTCACGTACTTCACGACCACGTTCCCCAATAAGCGCGATAACATTTAAATCAGCTTCTGTATTTCTAGCAATCATTCCTAGGAGTGTACTTTTACCGACACCTGACCCGGCGAATATACCGACACGTTGGCCATTACCAACCGTTAACATGCCATCAATTGCTTTTACACCCACTTCAAGTGTTTCATTTATCGGTGGCCTAGTTAAAGGGTTTGGTGGATCTTCCTCTGTTTGTACAGTAGCAAGACCCTTTGGTAAGTTATGGCCATCAATTGGTATTCCCATTGAGTCCAATACTTTACCAATTAGTTCAGGTCCTACTTTTACTTCTAATGGAGATCCAGTTCCTTCAACTAAGCAACCTATTGAAATTTCTCTAATTGATGTAAATGGCATGAGAACAACGATTTCATCTTTAAAACCGACGACTTCTGCCAAAATCTCTGAATGTCCGTTTTTTGAAGATTGCACATGAATTTTACAAACATCGCCAATAGAGCTTTCAGGACCCTGAGACTCAATCATCAGACCAACTACACGCGTTATACGACCATACTTTTTAAATGTTTGTACTGATGGAATATGCTCAATTAAATTCGACGCTTTCATCATTTCTGATCCACGCTTTCTAATATTTCTATTAGTTTTAATCGTAATTCATTAAGCTGTTCATCTACACTCACGACAATTCTCCCATGATTCGTTTCGATATAGCCGTCATTATCATTTAATTCTTCATTCACGAAAATCATAAATGGTACATCCACTGGGAAAATGGAAGCTAATTCTTCGCGATGATTTGAGACAAGTTTGTGATAGGCAAGTGACACATACAACTTAATCTCTTTCATCTCCCTTGCTTCTTTTAAACCTCGGCGGACCACATTCAAATATAGTTCACTATTTTCTTCTAACGCTGTTCCTAAAATACGAGTAGCTGCATTCATTGCCAGTTCTAAAATGACTCTTTCTTGACTTTCTAAATATTGTTGAGCATTTTCTTTTGAACTGATAATAGTTTCATTAGCCGTATGAACTGCTTCTAACATATTGTCTTCAGCTTTTAGTCGCCCTTCTTCTAAGCCTTGTTGAAATCCTTCATCATATGCTTGTTGTTGAAGAACGAGCTTATCTTGTTCCCATTGCTCTTTCGCAAAATTAAGAGCCTTCTGTTGTTCTTCGCAATGAGCGATAAATTGTTGTTGTTGAATAGCCGCCTCAGATTGTGCTTCAGTGATAATACGTTCTCTTTCAGCAAAAACTTGTTCTAAGGAAAAATCTTCAACAACTTCTTCTTGGTTATCAGGCAATCTTAACTCGCGAATTTCAATCGTTCTAATTTTCTCTTTGGATGATAGAGTATCATCGAATCGAATGATTCTAGACAATGACATCATCTCCTCCACCGCGAGCGATAATGATTTCACCTGCATCCTCTAAGCGTCGTGTTACTGCAACGATTCTCATTTGTGCATCTTCAACATCTCTTAGACGAACTGGTCCCATCACTTCCATCTCTTCTCTAAATGTCTCAGCCATACGTTGGGACATATTTTTGAAAATGATTTCTTTTACTTCTTCGCTTGAAATCTTCATTGCAAGGAGTAAATCTTCGTTTTCACAATCGCGTATAACGCGTTGAATTGAGCGGTTATCCAGTGTAACGATATCTTCAAAGACAAACATACGTTTCTTGATTTCTTCTGCAAGTTCCGGATCCTGGATTTCGAGTGCATCCAGAATTGTTTTTTCAGTTTGTCTATCAACACCATTAAGGACTTCTACAACTGCATCAACGCCACCAGTTTCAGTGTAATCTTGCGTTACAGTTGATGACAATTTGCGTTCTAATACTGATTCAATTTCACTAATGACTTCTGGTGATGTTGAATCCATCATTGCAATACGCTTCGCTATATCTGCTTGTACCTCTTGAGGTAAAGATGAAAGTATAATACCCGCTTGCTGTGGTTCTAAATATGAAAGTATTAGCGCAATTGTTTGCGGATGTTCATTTTGAATAAAGTTGAAAATTTGAGCAGGATCTGTGCGTCTCGCAAAATCGAAAGGTCTTACTTGTAGAGAAGATGTTAATCGATTAATAATTGTTTGAGCCTGATCCGATCCAAGAGCTTTTTCTAATACTGTTTTCGCATAGCCAATACCACCTTGAGAAATGTAGTCTTGTGCGAGTGCAATATTATGGAACTCTTCGATAATTTCTTCTTTTATTTCTGGTTCAACTTTTTTAACTCCTGAAATTTCTAACGTTAAACGCTCTATTTCTTCTTCGCTTAAGTGTTTATATACCGCAGCGGACACTTCTGGTCCAAGTGATATTAACAGGAGTGCTGCTTTTTGTTTACCAGATAAACCTTTTTCTTTCCTTGACACAGCTTTTCCCCCCATTAATCTTCAGTTATCCATGTACGCAGTAATTTCGCGAAATCATCTGGCTTGTCTTTAGCCATCTTCTCAAGCTGTTTACGTCGTACGGTTGATTCTGTTTCTTTTTCTGTAGAGATATCTTCTATTTCAACTATCTCACCTTGGTCTTCAAGAATAATATCTTCTTCTATCTCTTTTTGTTTTCTAGAACGTAAGATAAAGAATGCTAGTAAAATAATTGCAACTACTAAAATACCGCCAATTACATATACCCACCATGGAATTTTACTTGTTTCAGTTGAAGCAATTTGTGCTTTACCATTCAATTGTTGAACGGTAACGTTTACTTTTTGATCGATTTGAGCATCTGTTAATTGTCCTGCTTCGTTTTTATCAATTGAAGTACGAACGATGGATGCAAGCATACTTTGAATATCTTGTTGTACATTTGTTGGTAAAGTCGTTGCGTCATCAGCAGTCGGTGGCTCTACCATTACTTGAATGCCTAAGTCCCGAATTCTGTAAGGACTTTCTACGATTTGACGTTTAATACGATTCACTTCGTTATTAATCGTTTCTTCTGTTTTTTCGAAATCTCCATCACCTGATGATCCAGATTGATAGTTTGTAAAATTATCAGTTGCATTTTCTGCTTCTGGTGTACCAGAAGCTGCTGCTCCAGTACCTGTAAATGTTTCACTAATACGCTGTGCACTAATTTGGATTCCAGCCATATTCTCTTTATCCACTGGTTCAACTAAATTTTCTTCACGTTGCTCTTGCGTAAAATCAATATCAGTTGTAACAACAACGGCAACTTTTTCTGCTCCCATTAAAGTACCTAACATTGTTTGTACTTGGCGTTGCAAATCACGTTCAATTTGCTTTTTAAGTGTCAATTGTTGGTTGACATCCGCTCCATTAGCTCCCGCTGCTGCAGTTTTAGTGGACTGTAAATCGTAATATTCAAAGTATTGATTTGTGATTACGATATTTTCTGGAGTTAAGTTAGGAACACTTTTAGATGCCAGATTATATAATGTTTGAATTTGTGCTTCAGTAAATTGATAACCTGGTTCTGTGTTCAAAACTATAGATGCACTTGCTGGCTGATGTGTATCACTTACGAATACACCTGACTCAGGCAAAGTAATCATTACTTTCGCGTCTTTTACGCCTTTAATGCCTTTAATCAAGTTAGCCAGTTCTGTTTGTGTAGAAGCTAACTTCAGAACGCTAAATTCATTATCAGTCATCCCAAACCCAGCGTTTTGAGAGAAAAATGAGTAATCTATTTTGCCAGATTGCGGAAAACCTTCTGATGCAAGTTGTACTAATAGTGAATCTACTTGATTTTCAGGAACTAAGATAGATGTTCCGCCTGGTGCAATCTTATATTTCGTCCCTTGAGCATCAAGGGTTTCTTTAATTTTTCCTACCTCAGCAGTCGATAAGTCTGAATAAAGTGGCGCATACGCCACTCGAGTTGCAAAGTATGTAATAACCGCTGCCAAAATAACGATTCCAAGAAGAGAACCTATTAAAGTACCTTTTTGTGCTTTTGTACGACTTCCCCAAAACCTTGTGGAGTCGGTTTTGATTTTTGTCAGTCTTTCATTCATTTTAAGCCTCCGGTTATAGTGAATGTTCTAATACGTGGTTAAATCCGCACTAACCGTTCGAATTAAACTGTCATTCGCATAATTTCTTGATACGCCTCTACTACTTTATTACGTACTTGTAATGCTGTATTCAATGTTATACTAGCTTTTTGAGAGCTAATCATAACGTCATGAAGCTCAACATTGTCGCCGTTTATCAACTTAGTTGTCATATTATCAGAAGCGACTTGGCTATCGTTTACAGATTGGATAGCATCTTTTAACATTGTTCCGAAACTCTCTTTTGATTCTGTAGGCATTGATTCAGCCACTCTTTGTGTCATAGTTGGTTGAACTGGTAGCGCTACAGATACTTGTGATACTGGCAATTAACCCATCCTCCTTCTTTGAAATTATTTACCTATTTCTAATGCTTTTGTTAACATCGATTTATTTGCATTAAAAACCGTTACGTTCGCTTCATATGATCGTGTAGCAGATATTAGGTTTACCATTTCTTTTAAAGGATCAACATTTGAAGTTTGTACGTAACCTTCGTCATTAGCATCTGGATGTGTTGGATCATAAATAAGTTTGAATGGTGTTTCAGTATCATTATTAATCCCTGTTACTTTGACGCCATTGCCAACTCCTTGTTTACTAGTTGAACCCATTGCTGTATTTAGATAATTAGAAAATTGTCCTTCTTTGGACGTTAGTGTTACTGTTTTACGACGATACGGAACCCACTCGCCATTTTCCATTGTTGCTCGTGTAACATCGACATTTGCCATATTAGACGAAATGACGTCCATTCTTAAACGCTGAGCTGTAAGCGCTGAGCCTGTGGTATTCATACTATGGAAGATAGACAAAATTAGTTACCCCCTTTAATGACAGTTTGTAATGTATTTAACTTACCGTTAATGCGGTCAATCAAGGCATTGTAGAAAATTGTGTTTTCAGCCAAACTTGCTTGTTCTTTATCCATATCTACTCCGTTACCATTTTCTCTGTAACGTAGATTAGAATAGCTATAAACACCAGGTGTCGAATTCTTCGTAGTAAAATCAAAATGTCTTTGATCTGTTCTGTTCGCTTGAATATATGTATTTTGTGCCTCAGTTAACATCTTTTTAAAACTAACGTCTTTAGCCTTATAGTTTGGTGTGTCATTATTCGCTATATTTTGAGCGATTGTTTTATTTTTCACCGCAGCATAAGAGAGGCCACTTTCCAAATTACTTATCGTTCCACTAAATAAATCCAAAAATTTCACCCCAATTCGATATAAACTACCAAATTTCTATTTTATTTTCACTATCTAATTGTATTAGAGTTGTAACCTAGTGTCTATCCGTATTAGAGTCTTTTTGATAGGTACAAAAACCCATTTTTATCACTTTACTCCCCTTTTCCTTCAAAACTTCTAAACCCCTTATCCTATAAGGGGAAAAGGTAATATTCACTATAAAAATAGTGTTAATAAGATTTATCGATAATGCTATCTAATACTTGTGCATCTATTGCGAATATAGGGATTTCTTAGTTATTCAATAATAATAGAAAGTTAATTTCTCCTAATATCACCATTTATATATATATTTATTTGATATATTTTATACAATTCCCAAATAATCTAATTTAATATTACTATAACAGACTTCACTTACATTAATAGTAATTCACTAAAATGTTCTATAAATAACTACCTTTTCATCACTTTTCATCCTTTTTCATCCTTTTTAACAGTGAAATGGTAACTATACATTTTATATCCACTCCATACAAAAGAATTATTTATTTTTCAGCATTTTTAGTCAATTTCTCAAATCCATCATTTGATTCCACATTATTTTTGCATTTTCGATTTCTTTCTAAAGATTTTTCAAATACATGCTCGTTTTTCATTAGGTACAAATATTGATTAATAGCAATAAAAAAACTATCCCAAAGTCTATGTTAGACATCGGGATAGTTAGTTCAAAATTATTAGCGCATTTTAATTTCTGCTAATGCGTTTAGGAATTTATCGTTTAATACTTTAATATAAGTACCTTTCATACCTAAAGAGCGTGATTCGATTACACCAGCTGATTCAAGTTTACGTAAAGCATTAACGATAACTGAACGTGTAATACCTACTCGGTCAGCAATTTTAGAAGCGACTAGTAACCCTTCGCTACCATCTAATTCTTCGAAGATATGCTCAATAGCTTCTAATTCACTGTATGACAATGAGTTGATAGCCATTTGTACGACAGCTTTACTACGGGCTTCCCCTTCGATTTCCTCAGCTTTTTCACGAAGAATCTCCATACCTACTACAGTCGCGCCGTATTCAGCAAGGATTAAATCATCATCCTCAAAAGTACCAGCTAGACGAGCTAAAATCAAAGTTCCTAGACGTTCGCCACCACCAATTATCGGCACAATTGTAGTTAGACCTGATTTGAAAAGCTCTTTGTTTTCAACAGGGAATGCACTATGTTCGTCATGTACATCAAGGTTTGGAGCAGTTTCAGAGAAGTCATATAAATTTTGAGTATATTCTTCAGGGAAACGGCGCTCTTCAAACATTTTGTTAAGACGATCGTTTTCAATTTGTTGATTAATTGAAATACCTAGTAATTTACCTTTACGGCTTACGATGTATACGTTACTTTCGATGACTGTTCCTAATGTGTCAGCCATTTCTTTAAAGTTAACTGGTTTCCCAGCAGATGCTTGAAGCATTGAGTTAATTTTTCGTGTTTTAGCTAATAAATTCATTTTTATTTAGCCTCCTGTAATATTTTCTGCGTAGTTTATTTAATTTTCATAACTTTTGAAATTTTCATACAATAACCTAGATTATAAACTATAAAATAAATTGAGACAAATCTTTGTTCTTCGCGATTTCCCCAAGTTTTTGATCTACGTATGATGGTGTAATATCGATGTGAGCTGGTGCGATATCTGCAGCTTCAAATGATAACTCTTCTAAAAGACGTTCCAAAATCGTATGCAGACGGCGTGCTCCGATATTATCTGTTTCTTGGTTTACAAATGTTGCAATTTCCGCAATGCGATCAATAGCTTCTTCTGTAAACTCAATTTCAACACCTTCAGTATTTAATAATGCCTTATACTGAAGAATTAATGAATGGTCTGGCTCTTTTAAGATACGAACAAAGTCTTCCTTCGTAAGCTTTTCTAATTCTACACGAATTGGGAAGCGTCCTTGTAGCTCAGGGATTAAATCTGATGGCTTAGACATATGGAATGCACCTGCAGCGATGAATAGCATATAATCTGTTTTTACAGGACCATACTTCGTATTAACAGTAGAACCTTCAACTATTGGTAAAATATCACGTTGAACTCCTTCTCTTGATACATTCGCAGAACCAGAATTACCATTCTTATTGGCAATTTTATCAATTTCATCGATAAAGATGATGCCTGTTTGCTCAGCACGCGTAATCGCTTCTTGAGAAACTTCATCAGAATCAATTAAATTATTAGCTTCTTCTATTATAAGTATTCGTCTAGCATCTTTTACTTGTAGTCGTCGTTTTTTCTTTTGCTTTGGCATTAAGCTTGATAACATATCACCCATGTTACTGCCACCCATATCCATGCCAGCTCCTGGAAAACCACCAAACATTGATGGTGCTTGCTCCGTCACTTCCACCGATATCCACTCATCTTCAAGCTTGCCTGCTTTTAAATCATCTGCAATTTGTGTACGTTTTAAACGTACTTCTGTATCATCTGTAGTTGTTTCTTCTTCTTTCTCGGAATTTTGTCCGAAAAACATTTCAAAAGGATTTGACGCTGATTGCTTTTTACGCATACTTGGTACAAGTAATTTTACAATTTGTTCATTAGCTAGTCGCTCTGCTTGATCCTTTACTTCTTCATGTTTTTCTTCTTTCACGAGTCGGTTAGCCACTTCTACTAAGTCACGTACCATCGATTCCACATCACGACCTACATAACCTACTTCAGTAAATTTTGTCGCTTCTATTTTTATGAATGGCGCTTTTACTAAACGTGCGATACGTCTAGCAATTTCCGTTTTACCAACACCAGTTGGTCCAATCATTAAGATGTTTTTTGGGATGACTTCATTTTTCATCTCTTCATCTAAGAGCTGACGTCGATGACGATTACGAAGCGCAACAGCTACTGCACGCTTAGCATCACGTTGTCCAACGATATAACGATCTAAATACTCGGTCATTTGTCTAGGCGTTTGTTGTTGTGTCATAGTTACAGTGCCTCCACGATAATATTATGGTTCGTAAATACACAAATATCAGCTGCAATTTCAAGCGATGCTTTCGCAATTTCCTCTGCTGTTAATGTATCACCAGAGTATTGCTTTAACGCTCTACCAGCTGATAACGCATAGTTACCTCCCGAGCCAATTGCTAAGATACCGTCATCAGGTTCAATGACCTCACCAGAACCAGAAACAAGTAGAAGTGTTTCACTATTCATTACAAGTAACATTGCTTCTAGC
This sequence comes from Viridibacillus sp. d25.2, assembly GCF_055456015.2. Lineage (NCBI taxonomy): Bacteria > Bacillati > Bacillota > Bacilli > Caryophanales > Caryophanaceae > Viridibacillus > Viridibacillus sp. d25.2. The sequence continues at coordinate 3,531,834 of NZ_CM196652.1, forward strand.
TTTTGCAACATTTTATCTCCGCGCCACTGCTTTGCTACTTCGACTGAAGCACGTTGAAGGTTCCCATCAAACTCCATAAGTTTCCCTTCAAACATTTCAAACAATGTAAACGCATCGGCAACAGATCCGGCAAACCCTGCTAACACTTTACCGTTGTAAAGACGACGTACTTTCTTAGCCGTATGTTTCATCACAACTGCATTACCAAGAGTCACCTGTCCGTCACCTGCCATCGCGCTCTGCCCTTTATGTTGTACTGCAAAAATTGTGGTTGCGTGCATTTCAACCATAATAACCCTCCTCCCAATTGTTACGCTCTTGGATGAGCATTCATATATGTGTTTCTTAGATGTTCTTTTGTCACATGCGTATAAACTTGCGTAGAAGATAAATTTGCGTGTCCGAGTAATTCTTGCACGGTACGTAAATCTGCTCCGTTGTTTAATAAATGCGTAGCAAAGGTGTGTCTTAACATATGAGGATAAATATTAGAATGTAACTCTGCATTTTTCATCATATCATTTAAAATATAACGAACACCTCTTGCGGTAAGGGCTCCACCTCGCATATTGACAAATAGTTGAGGGTTTTGAAGGCCTTTCATAAGTTTAGGACGTGAATTTGCTAGGTATTGTTGCAATGCTTCCGAAGCAAAATGCCCAAATGGTACATAACGTTCTTTTCTCCCTTTTCCCATCACACGTAAAATGCATATTGAAAAATCAACATCTTTCATTTCAATAGATGTCAATTCACTAACCCGTATACCTGTGGCATACAACAATTCAAGAATCGCTGTATCTCGTAAAGATTTCGGATCTTCCCCTTCGTTTGCCTGAAACAATCTGGCAAGCTCTTCTTCATAAAAAAAGCGCGGTAATCTATCTTCTTTTTTTGGATGATAAAGAGCTTGAAAGCCTGTATCATCCAATCCGTATTCTTTATTTAGAAAACGGAAAAAAGAACGGATTGAAGAAATTTTCCTTGAGATAGTTGTTCTCGCTTTTTTTTCTTCGTACAATTTTGTTACGTAAAGTCTGGCGTGTATATATTCAACAGCAGCTAAATCTTCTACGCTTTCTACTTTTAAGAAAGATAAAAATTCATGTAAATCAGATTGATATTCTCGCACTGTTAATGGTGAAAAATTTTTTTCTAATTGAATATAGATAACAAATTGCTCAAGTACTTGTTCAGATTGTATGTTCATTTGAATACCTCGTTAATGAAAAGTTCCAAATTTAACTATATAACTCTAAGCATTTTTAAAAAGCAAAAACGTTTACTAAACTAGAGCTAATGTTAATCCTAGTTGTTTAAGGCACATATGAGTATAACACACTCATGTGAATTGTTCGACACTTCAGTTCATAAGTCAACATAAAGTTTTTATCGAAAGGTTTATTCACGTCTTTTGAGTAACTTTGTTACACTTAAATGTATTATTCTTACTTATAAATTACCACTATTTGACTCTTCTTTTCAATTATGAGAAATCATTTTCATTTGTAAACAAAAAAGCCCTTAAAATTGTAACAATTTTAAGGGCTTAAAACAATTATATATTTGTTGAATTTTTGAAGTTTTGAATAGCAGCCAAAGCACGCTCTGCGTGTTTTTCACCGCGTTCTTGCTTCGATTTAATTTTCTCACCTAATTTAGGGAATAAACCGAAGTTCACATTCATAGGTTGGAAGTGTTTTGAATCTGCTTCTGTTATATAACGCGCCATACTTCCTAATGCCGTTTCTGCAGGGAAGATTAATAAGTCTTGTTCCATTGCAAGATGTGCAGCATTAATACCAGCAATTAAACCACTTCCCGCTGACTCAACATAGCCCTCTACACCCGTCATTTGACCAGCAAAGAAAATGTTTGGTCGACTTTTCAGTTGATAAGTCGGTGCTAATGCTTTAGGTGAGTTAATAAAAGTGTTTCGATGCATAACACCATAACGAACTATTTCTACATTTTCCAAACCAGGGATCATACTAAATACTTCTTTTTGCGCCCCCCATTTTAAATGTGTTTGGAACCCTACTAAGTTATAAAGTGTACCAGCAGCATCATCTTGACGAAGTTGTACAACTGCATGTGGGCGTTTACCGGTTCTAGGATCTTCTAAGCCTACTGGTTTCATAGGACCAAATAGCATAGTTTTAGGACCACGTGCTGCCATTACTTCAATTGGCATACAGCCCTCAAAATACTTTTCTTTTTCAAACTCTTTTAATGGTGCAACTTCAGCGGTAATCAATGCTTCTTGGAAACGATTGAATTCTTCTTCTGTCATTGGGCAGTTTAAGTATGCCGCTTCACCTTTATCATAACGAGATTTCAAGTATACTTTATCCATATCAATGCTGTCTTTTTCTATTATTGGTGCAGCTGCATCATAGAAATAAAGATATTCTTCTCCTGTTAAAGCTTGAATTTGTTCTGCTAATGCTTTTGAAGTTAATGGACCTGTAGCAATAACTGTTATACCTTCTTCAGAAATTTCCGTTACTTCTTCATTAATTACTTCAATCAATGGATGGTTTTTCACTTTTTCTGTTACATAGCCAGCGAATTCGTGGCGATCAACAGCTAGCGCTCCACCTGCTGGAACTGAACTGCGATCCGCGGCTTCGATAATAACAGAATCCAACATGCGCATCTCTTCTTTAATAACGCCAACTGCATTTGTTAAATTATTGGCACGTAGAGAGTTACTACATACTAATTCTGCAAATTTATCTGTGTGGTGAGCAGGCGTTTGTTTTACCGGACGCATTTCATATAAGCGAACTTGAATTCCTCTTTTTGCAATTTGCCAAGCTGCTTCACTACCTGCTAAACCTGCACCGATTACATTTACGATTGTTGTCATGCTAATATATACCTCTTTCTTATACGCTTCATTGTGATGCTGTTTCTTTATAATCACATTTCGTACATTGGATTTGTACGCCTTTTTTCAGTTTCTTCTCGACTAATAATTCACTACATTTTGGACAAGGTCTGTTAATTGGTTTATCCCATGATACGAAATCACAGTCAGGATAACGATTACAACCGTAGAAAATGCGTTTTGTTTTACTTTTTCGTTCTACGATTTCGCCTTCTTTACATGTTGGACATGTAACGCCTATTGCTTTAACAATAGCTTTTGTATTACGGCAATCAGGGAAGTTACTACATGCCATGAATTTACCGTAGCGACCAAGTTTGAAAACCATTGGTGAGCTACAATGTTCACAGTCTTCACCGGCAGGTTCGTCCTTTATTTCAACTTTTTCCATCGCTACTTCAGCATGCTGTACATGTTTTTCAAAATCTTGATAAAATTCATCTATTATATTTACCCATTTTGTATTTCCTTCTTCGATACTATCTAAATCGTGCTCCATTTTCGCAGTGAATTCGATATTAATAATATCAGGGAAAAATTCTAATACTAGTGAATGTACAATTTCCCCTAATTCAGTTGGTACAAATCGTTTTGCGTCTAACGTGACATACCCACGCTTTTGAATTGTATCTAAAGTTGGAGCATAAGTTGACGGTCGACCGATCCCTATCTCTTCCATTGTCTTCACTAGACGTGCCTCCGAGAAACGCGGCGGTGGCTGTGTGAAATGTTGTTTCGGTTCAATATTCAAGGATTTTACAATATCGCCTTTTTCCATCGGTGGCAATAGTCTATCCTTTTCTTCTTTTTGGTCATCTGATCCTTCAATATAAAGTTTCATGAAACCAGGGAATTTCACTTGAGAGCCTGTTGCTCTAAAGAATACATCACCATTTTGTAAGTCTGCTGTAACTGTATCCAATACAGCAGATGCCATTTGACTCGCTATGAAGCGTTCCCAGATTAGACGATATAATCGAAGTTGATCTCTTGATAAAACAGCCTTTAACTGATCAGGCGTACGCATTGTGCTTGTTGGACGAATTGCTTCATGTGCGTCTTGTGCTTTTTCAGATTTTTTTGCTTGTTGATCAAGAGGCGTTGTATATTCGTTACCATACGTTGATTGAACATATTCAAATGCTTCTTTTTTCGCCGTTTCAGATATACGTGTAGAATCTGTACGCATATACGTAATTAAACCCACAGTACCTTCTTTACCGACATCTATACCTTCGTATAATTGTTGTGCAAGCATCATAGTCTTTTTCGCACGGAAGTTTAATTTACGCGCTGCTTCTTGTTGTAGAGATGACGTTGTAAAAGAGGGAGCTGCATTACGCTTACGTTCGCGTTTCACTACTTTTGCGACTTCGAAATCTTCACCCTTCATTAACTTCAAGACATCTTTTACTTGCGCTTCATTGGACAATTTAATTTTCTCTTTACTATTTCCATAGTAAATAGCATCGAATTGCTTTTTACTTTTTTCAAAATTGCCTTCAATAGTCCAATATTCTTCAGGCTGGAAGTTTTTAATTTCGTTTTCACGGTCGATAATCATACGTAGTGCTACTGATTGTACACGACCAGCAGATAAACCCTTCTTGACTTTCTTCCATAGAAGAGGGCTAATGTTATACCCTACAAGACGGTCTAATATACGACGTGCTTGTTGAGCATCAACTAAATCCATATCAATTGGACGTGGATGCTTGAATGATTCTTTTATAGCATCTTTCGTGATTTCGTTAAATAATACACGACAGTCCGATTTTATATCAATGTTAAGCGCTGTTGCTAAATGCCAAGCAATAGCTTCTCCTTCACGATCTGGATCGGCCGCGAGATAGATTTTCTTAGCTTTTTTAGCCGCGGATTTTAAATCTTGTAAAACAGGACCTTTACCACGAATGGTAATGTATCTTGGTTCAAAATTATTTTCCGTATCAATTCCCATTGTACTTCTAGGTAAATCACGAACGTGACCAATTGACGCTTTCACTTTATATTTTTTTCCTAAATATCGCTCGATAGTTTTTGCTTTTGCGGGCGATTCTACTATTACTAAATAATCCGACATGTGAGTTCCCCCTTATAGAGGTGAAGTTTCATTTTCTTTAGTTTCACTTGTTAAAATTGAATAGGTGCATGTAAATATTGTTAAATCCTTACCATTCAACTATAACTTTTTTTCTAAGCGTTTACAAAAGAATACCTGTTGCAAAATGTATAACAGAAAAGAAATTTTTGCAAGTTATATTTCATCTTCAAATAAAATATCTTTCTAATTCTGCAATTATTTGATAACCATTCCAGACTGGTGTAGCACCCTCTGCAAGCAATTTATGAGGTCCTAGCGAAAGTTTTGATGTAATATCTCCAGGAACTATGAAAATTTCTTTCCCATGCTCTAAGGCGTGGTCCATAGTGCTGGATGTACCGCTTTTTTCAGCGGCTTCTGTGACTAGTATTGCCTTTGACATACCGCTAATAATACGATTTCGCATTGGAAAATACCATCGTTTCGGCTCGATATATGGCGGATATTCTGTAATTAACAAATGATCTTTGCCAATTATTTCGGCTAATTTTGCATTTTCTTTCGGATATAGGTGAAATAATCCATGTCCAAGTACTGCGATTGTTTTTCCTCCGTTTGCAATTGCACTTTCATGGGCCATTCGATCGGCTCCCTTTGCAAGGCCACTGACGATGATATAATCATGTTCCACTAATGCTGGCATAATATATTGTAAGGCATTTTCTGTATAGACCGTCGCCTTTCTAGAGCCAACTATAGCTATCTTTCTTTTATTAGCTAATAAATCTACTTTTCCTTTTACATAGAGGCACGTAGGAGAATCATATAATTCAAATAACGTTTTAGGGAATAAGGGATGAAAGAACGGGATAGGGGTTATCGACTTTTGCTCATATGCTTGGAGTAAGGGGGTTTCCATTGCTTCTATATAAGCGGTTTTTAAACTATTAGCTTTTTCATAGGAGAGTTTTAATAATTTCGCAATTTGTTGTGTGGACATTTGTTTAATATCTACAAGTTCTATATCCTCTTTGAATAAGGGTACTAACCTGTTAAGAGGTACAGGAAATACATAATGCAACGCTAAGAGTCTCTGAGTCAATAGTGCTTCATTCATCATTGCCCTCCATTCATAACTACTTAAAAAGTGTAGCACTGTCTAATAAGACTTTGCTACACCTTCAATATTAATGAGTTTTACATTTTTCGTACAAGCCTTGTTCTTTTATAACTTTAATAAATGTTTCACCGATAACAGATGGTGTTTCTGCTACTTGAATTCCAGCTGCATTCATTGCTTTAATTTTATCAGCAGCTGTACCTTTACCACCTGAAATAATAGCACCAGCATGGCCCATACGTTTTCCAGGAGGTGCAGTTTGTCCACCAATGAAGCCTACAACTGGTTTTGTCATATTTGCTTTGATCCACTCAGCTGCTTCTTCTTCTGCCGTACCGCCAATCTCACCAATCATAACGACACCATAAGTTTCAGGGTCTTCGTTGAATTCTTTTAAAACATCAATGAAGTTTGTACCATTAACTGGGTCGCCACCAATCCCAACAGCCGTTGTTTGACCGATACCTTCTTGAGAAAGTTGATGAACTGCTTCATATGTTAAAGTACCAGAGCGTGACACCACTCCTACATGGCCTTTTTTATGGATATAACCTGGCATGATACCAATTTTACATTCATCTGCAGTAATAACACCTGGACAGTTCGGACCAATAAGACGTGTTTTCTTACCTTCCATATAACGTTTCACTTTAATCATATCTAATACTGGGATATGCTCAGTAATACAAATAACTAAATCTAAATTAGCATCTACAGCTTCTAAAATTGCGTCTGCTGCAAATGGTGCTGGTACGTAGATGACAGAAACATTACAGCCTGTTGCTTCAACAGCGTCAACCACCGTGTTAAAAACCGGTACGCCTTCTACAGTTGTACCACCTTTACCAGGCGTAACTCCTGCTACAACTTTCGTACCATATTCTAGCATTTGCTTTGTATGGAATACAGCCGTTGACCCTGTAATCCCTTGTACAAGCACTTTAGTTTCTTTATTAATATAAACGCTCATTTCAAGTCCCCGCCCTTCTTAGCCTACAAGTTCTACAATTTTTCTTGCACCATCAGCCATTGAATCTGCTGTAACGATATTAATACCCGATTCATTTAACAATGCTTTACCAAGTTCAACATTCGTACCTTCCAAGCGAACAACTAATGGTACATTTAAGCCAACCTCTTTGGCCGCTGTAATAACACCTTCTGCGATAATATCACATTTCATGATACCCCCGAAAATGTTAACGAATATACCTTTTACACTTGCATCAGAAAGAATGATTTTGAAGGCTTCTGTTACTTTTTCAGCAGTTGCACCGCCCCCAACGTCCAGGAAGTTTGCGGGTGATCCGCCATAATAACTAATGGTGTCCATTGTAGCCATAGCAAGTCCGGCACCATTGACCATACAACCAATGCTACCGTCTAATGAAATATAGCTTAAATCATATTTTGAAGCTTCAATTTCCTTTGGATCTTCTTCTTCGAAATCTCGTAATTCAACAACATCTTTATGACGATATAAAGCGTTTCCATCGAAGTTGAATTTTGCATCTAACGCCACTACGTTACCATCACCAGTCACAACAAGTGGGTTGATTTCTAAGATAGAAGCATCTTTTTCAGTAAATGCTTTATAAATCCCAAGCATAAGTGATGCAGCTTTATTTATTAATTTGTCTGGAATATTCATATTAAACGCAAGACGACGTGCTTGGAAACCTGTTAGTCCGATAGCTGGATCAACTACTTCTTTGAAAATTTTCTCAGGGGTTGCTTCAGCAACCTCTTCAATGTCCATTCCGCCCTCTTCAGATCCCATCAAAGTAATTCTAGAAGTTGCACGATCAACTACAAAGCCTAAGTAATACTCTTTTTTTATATCAGAGCCTTCTTCTATGTAGAGGCGCTTTACTTCTTTACCTTCTGGACCAGTTTGGTGAGTGACCAGGATTTTACCTAATAATTCTTTCGAATACGAACGTACCTCGTCCAAATTTTTGGCAATTTTAACGCCACCTGCTTTACCTCTTCCACCTGCATGGATCTGTGCTTTAACAACTACTACACTTGTACTTAATTCTTTCGCTACTTTTACAGCTTCCTCTGGTGAAAACGCTACTCGGCCATTTGGAACTGACACCCCGTACTGTCTTAGAATTTCCTTTCCTTGGTACTCATGGATATTCATCTAACTTCCTCCCATCAAAATCCCATAGAGTTTTACTATTACATAACCATTGTATATAATCTGAGCCTCTATGTCTACATTCTTGTTATTTCGACTTTCCTCTTTAATTATCCGCAAATATGCTCGAAATATACATATACCAATGTTTTCGCTACGACTAATATCGACTTTTTTCGACTATTATTTAGAATTTTCATAATTTTTATCTAAATGATAAATAAATGCAAATACCTCCGCAACCGCCTGATAAAGTTCCTCAGGAATCGACTCATTTAAATCTAGCTGTCCCAATAATTGGACAAGGGTTGGATCTTCTTGAATAGGAATATCATTATCTTTTGCCTGTTCTAAAATATTTTCTGCTATTTTCCCTTTACCCTTCGCAATCACTTTTGGGGCTTCAAACCCATTTGGATTAAAGGAGAGAGCAACAGCTTCTTTGCGTTCATGCGACTGTTTTTCTTCAATCATATGCGGATATCAACTCCCCCGTTGTCATCCTTTGAGGTTTTTGCAGTTAGCGTTGATTTCACCTGTTGATTGTCTGCAAATTTTTTCATAAAGACACCAGATAATTGATAATCATGAGATAATAATCCTTTTTTTAACGCAATTTTAAGCGGCTCTGCTAATTCTTTTAACTGATTTTTCTCGTTATAAATCGTTACTGTGACGACGCGACTCTGGACCTGCATATCAACTACCGTTTCTTGTAGAGAATTCAATTGTAAATAGAATAAAACCCTCGCATAATCTGCGTCAATTTTACCATCGTCCTTCATACGACCATTCCACTGTAACGTGGCATCTGTTTTACGCCCAAAAAACTCCAATGGAATTTGCATGATTATTTGATGTTGTGGTCCATTTTCTCCAGATAAGTATTGCATTCCATTCATACGTGCAACAATTTGCTCAGCCACAGCTTTTGTAGTATTTGAAGCTGATGGATCTTGTAGTAATGATAATAATTGCGGTTTCAATTGCCCTGCAAGCTGCTGCATATCCGCTGTTTTATCAAGTAATTTTGCTTCATAGCTTAATCCTAGATGTTGCAAAGTTTGTTTCATAGCTGATTCTAACGCTTTACTATCTATTGCATTATGAACATTCTGCTCAGCATGTGACACTAATTGCTGTACGAAAGGTTCTGCTGATTTACTTGCGATTTGTGTTAATTCTCTAAGTTTCATATCATCAGTCGTTGCATTATCCACATTCATTAATGTCATTAAATGTTGTTTGGCTGTTATATTTTGTTCATCGGTTTTGAAGGGCTGTTGCTCAGCTATTTGGCTAAATACTTTCATAAGCTGCCCATGTATTTCCTTAACCAAGGCTGGCATAGATTGCTGTGTACTATTTGCAAGGGTATTAATAAGTGCTTCTTTCTGTGGTGCTGATAATAAACTTTGTGATTCAATTGATCCTTTTAGCTGTTCAATGAATTTCGGCATGTCCTTTTGACTGCCAAACTGACTATTTTGCAGTAATTGCGTCGTAGAAGGTTCTGTATTGTGTGTTTGATTCACTCTCCCTACTTGCCCTTGTAAATCCTTCGCAAGCGTTTGTAACGTCTGCTGTGAAGATTGTCCAACATTCAATTTCGTCAAATTCTGTTGTAGTTCTGCTTTTTGTGTATCTGTCAAACTAGCAGTTTTCGTAATAGCAGTTTGTAATTGCTGAATAAGTACCGTTGCTTCTTTTGGTGTTGCCATTTGTAGTTGTTGTAGTAATTGTCCTAGTGAGTTGAAATTCGATACAGATGGGCCCTGCACAGCATTGGTCGACCAGTTAAAAATGTTGGCGTTTTTCGGTAAAATACCTACTTCTTTTAGCATTTGGATTAAAATATTCTTATCAGTCGGTGATGCATTTGCGTCTGTTAGAGATTGAATAATTTTCGCTAAAATTGCACCACCTGTTTCAGTTTCAAATGGTTTAGCTAGCAATTGTAGTTGTTGTAGCAATTGATCACGAACAGCTGGCAATAAAGATGTATCCTGTTGTAATAGTTGCCGTAAAGCATCTAACGTTTGAGTGAAACCTTCTTTCATCCCGCCTTGTATTAGCGCTTGGAATGTGTCTTGTTGTATAGGCATTTTCAAGTCAATTATTTTTTGCAAGGTTTGTAAGGCATCTTTCATCGTAATACCCGCCGGTAATTGTTTTACTAGCTGTTCTGCTTGCGTTAACTGTTTTTTAGACATCGGTATGTTTTCTTTTAAGAAATAGGCAGCAATTTGTTGCATTTCGGATGTTTTCGGAAGTTGCATAGAATCTAATAATTGATTAATTTGTTGTGTTAATGTACCTGTTTGACTGATTGGGCCCGATACGACTTTCAGTTGTAAGTCCGGCTCTATGCCCGTGACTTGAAAATAATGTGCATTGCCAGCTTGCATTGGCACCTCTAACTTTGCCATAAAACGATGCCCACCTAACTGTACCTCTGCTTGGTTGTCAGGGAAAAGCTGTTTAATCGTGCCGTGAAATACTTGACCTTGTTTTAAGGCCACTGGCTGTTGTGTATTTATACTTTGATTTTGTTGCATTTGTATAGACGAAAACGAAGTATAAGCCAATACTCTTCACCCTTTCTCAAGAATCATTGATTTGATTGGTTCAAATGTTGTTCTATGAATGTCTGTAGGTCCAAATTCACGTAAAGCTTCTAGATGTTGTTTTGTACCGTAACCTGCATGTTGCGCAAAACCGTATTGCGGGTATTTAGCATCCATTTCTTCCATGTAGTGATCACGTGCAGTTTTCGCCAATATGGAAGCAGCTGCAATAGCTAAGCTCTTAACATCACCTTTAATGATGGAATCTTGAGGAATATCAATTGGTAAAGTCATTGCATCTGCTAAAACAAAATCAGGTTTCACTTGTAGCGTTTCTATAGAGGCCTTCATGGACTGTTTTGTCGCTTCGTAAATATTGAGGTTATCAATTACTTCTGCAGACTGAAAATGAATAGAAGTCGTGATAGCACATTCCATAATTTTCTCAATAAATGACTCTCTTGTTTCTTTCGATAACTGTTTGGAATCATTTAATCCAACAAGCTCTGGGCAATCATTAGGTAAAATAACTGCTGCGGTAACAACAGGACCCGCTAACGGCCCCCTACCTGCTTCATCTGTACCTGCAATATAGGCAGATGGATGAGTGCGATAAGAGTTATCAAATTGCAGTTTCTCTTGATGCTCGGCTAATAATTTGTCTAGCTTCGCTTTTTTTCGAAGCCATTGTTGCCATACTTTTTGTACGCCCAAGCGTTCATCCGCTTCTATCTCCGCCATCCAAGATTGGTATTGCTGTTCATTATTTAATGCTTCTTTAATGTCCTTTATTGTTTTCAAAACTAGAACTCCCTTTTGTATCTATTTATACTATCGGCACTATTTCTTAAAAATCTAGAAAAAAACCTTTTTCACCATACGGTAAAAAAGGTTCTTTTTTATTCTTCGATTATGTCTTCTACAAAGTCGAATGTCAGCTTACCTAATTGCTGATTACGAATATCTCGTACAATTAGTTCAGCCACTTGGTCGTAGTCAATTTCACCGCCTGTTGTATATACTCTACGTAATTGACCGATATGATTATATGTCTCTTCAAGATCTTCACTGACTTCTGAAAATTTATAACGCTCTTCCATACGACCTTTATATTGCTTGCTCAAGAAGTTTAACCCGTATACAGCTAGGTCGTCCATATTTGTAATGGTATCTTTGATAGCACCAGTTAAGGCAAGCTTATAGCCTACTTCTTGATCTTCGAATTTCGGCCATAGAATTCCCGGTGTATCTAACAGTTCAAGCTCTTTACCAAATTTAATCCACTGTTGCGATTTTGTTACACCCGGTGTATTACCTGTTTTAGCAATATTCTTTTTGGCAAGTCGATTAATCAACGTCGATTTCCCAACGTTCGGTATACCCACAATCATCGCACGAATTGCACGTGGTTTCATACCTTTTGAGCGCATACGATCCCATTTCTCAGCTAATAACTCTTGTGCAGCTTTTGTTACTTTGTTAAGTCCCTTACCATCTAATGAATTAATAGCTACAGCACGGTGCCCTTTTGATTCAAAATAATCTATCCATTTACGTGTTTGAACTTCATCAGCCATATCGGCCTTGTTCAAAATAAGTAAACGTGTTTTTTGATGAATTACTTCATCTAGCATTGGATTTCTTGAAGATAATGGCAAGCGCGCATCAATCAATTCAAAAATAATATCAACCAATTTCAGTTTTTCAGTTACTTCACGACGAGCCTTCGCCATATGTCCCGGAAACCATTGAATGGTCATTTGTTTCACTCCTATTCGTTATTTCACGGTACCAATTTGATCAAAAGGCCAAAAAACAATACTTGTTTTACCGATAATTTCATCTTCTGATACAACCCCAATGATACGACTATCTTTACTATAACGACGATTATCTCCCATTACAAAAACATAACCATCTGGAATTTTATCCAGTTGTTCGATATCCGCAAGTGTAAAGTCTTCAGTTAATGTACCTTCATCTGTAAGTTCATCTTTATATTGTTGTAAGTAAGGCTCAGCAATTGCCTTGCCATTGATATAAAGCTGATCATTTTTATATTCTAGCTGATCTCCTGGTAAACCAATAATACGTTTAATATAATCTTTCTTTTCCGGTGCGTGGAATACAACTATATCAAAACGGTGCAAGTCACCGATTTTATAGCCAATCTTATTTACAATCATGCGGTCGCCATTTTCAAGGGTTGGCATCATAGAGTCGCCATCTACTACAATCGGGGTGAATAAAAAATAACGAATAATTGCAGCTAATGCAAAAGCAATGACTAATGCCTTTGTCCATTCCCATAACTCATTTTTCTCTTTTTTTGTTTTTTCCATTTCGATGTCCCCCTTGACTATTCTGTTCTTATTGTACAAGGATTTATCATTTCAAGCAAAAAGAAAGAGAGCTTGTAAAACAAGCTCTCTTTTCGGCAAAAAAATGTATTATCGAATTTCTTTAATACGAGCCGCTTTACCGCGTAAGTTACGTAGGTAGTATAGTTTAGCGCGACGTACTTTACCGCGACGTACTACTTGTAAGTTAGCGATTTTTGGAGTGTTAACTGGGAACGTACGCTCAACACCTACGCCGTAAGAAATTTTACGAACCGTGAAAGTTTCGCTAATACCGCCACCACGACGTTTAATAACTACTCCTTCGTATACTTGGATACGTTCGCGAGTTCCTTCGACTACTTTAACGTCGATTTTTACAGTATCTCCAGCGCGGAACGCAGGAATGTCTGTGCGAAGTTGTTCTTTAGTGATTTCTGTAATGATGTTTGACATTATTTTCTCTCCTTAGACAGATGTTCTTGTAACTCTTCTTGATGATACAGCGGAACACCGTAATTCGGCATTTCTCATAGAAATGCATTTTAAATGTTATCATAAATTGCGTTTCCGTGCAATAATTATTTACCTGATTTTAATATATTCAAGTATTTTTGTTGCTTTGGATTTAACTCCATTTTATCAAGCAGATCAGGACGTCTCTCAAACGTTCTTTTAATAGATTGTTGCTCACGCCATTCATCAATTTTCGCATGGTTACCAGAAAGTAAAACATCCGGCACTTTCATACCACGGAATTCAGCAGGACGAGTATAATGTGGGTGCTCTAGTAAACCGGTTGAAAAAGAATCCAATACTGGTGAATCGTTATTTCCTAAAACCCCAGGCAATAGACGAACGACACTATCAATCACTGTCATTGCCCCCAGCTCACCGCCAGTTAAGACATAATCCCCAATAGAAATTTCATCCGTTACAAGATGCTGTCGAATTCGCTCATCATAACCTTCATAATGACCACAAAGGAAGATCAAGTCTTCCTCTTGCGCTAATTCCTCTGCTTTAGCTTGTGTATAGCGTTCTCCTTGTGGACACATCAAAATGATGCGCGGCTTTTTACCTTCGCTTACAAGCGCTTCTACAGCGTTAAAAAGGGGTTCTGGCTTTAATACCATACCAGCTCCACCGCCGTACGGATAATCGTCCACTTGGTTGTGCTTGTTAATCGAAAATTCGCGGAAATCGGTTACTCCTAACGTAACAGCTCCTTTTTCTTGAGCCTTTTTTAAAATAGAAGAACCAAATACACCTTCAAACATATCGGGGAATAGCGATAGTACTTTGATATTCATCATGATAACAAACCATCCATGACATGTATGATGATTTTCTTCTCATCAACATCGATTTCTTTAATGACGTCGTCTATTACCGGAATATACTGATCCTTACCATTGACACCTTTTAGTGTCCAAACATCATTAGCCCCAGTTTCGAAAATTTCTTTTACTTGTCCAATTTCTGTACCCTCTTCATCAAAAACAGTACAGCCAATGATTTCATGGTAATAGTATTCATCATCTTCTAATTCACTTAGTTGCTTTTCAGATACTTTTAAAATACCGTCACGGAAGTCTTCTACATCATTAATATTTGGATATCCTTCAAACGATAGTAGAATGAAATTTTTATGAGCACGTGCTGACGCGATTGTTAGTCTTAATGGTTTTTTAGAATCTTTTTTAAAAAGTGCAATTTGTTCTCCTACTACGTAGCGTTCTTCTGGGAAGTCCGTTTGTGAGATAACACGCACCTCACCTCTTATACCATGTGTATTAACGATTTTACCTACGTTATACCATTCCATCTAAATCACCTCTTTTTAAATATGTGAACATCCTTAATACATTATTATAGGATGAATTTGATTTTAATCGTAACAAAAAAGGAAGGAACAAAAGCTCCCTCCTTTTTGACTAATCTAGAATATCGACATATGTCTTCTTCTTATGATGACTGCCCGCTGCTGAATAAACAATTGTACGCATTGCTTTTGCAACACGGCCCTGTTTACCAATTACTTTTCCCATATCGCTAGGGTGAACAGAAAGTTTATATACAATTCGATTCGTACTCTCGTCGGTTGTAATATGAACCTCTTCTGGATAATCGACTAAAGGTTTAACGATTGTTTCAATCAGCTGCTTCATGCTGTCACCTCCGATTATTTACTCATTTTTGAGTTATGGAATTTTTCCATAATGCCTTGTGATGAGAACAAGTTGCGTACTGTATCAGATGGTTTTGCACCATTTGCTAACCATGCTAATGCTTTTTCTTCATCAATCTTAACTTCTTCTGGAGTAGTTAAAGGATTGAATGTACCAATTGTTTCAATTGAGCGGCCGTCGCGTGGTGCGCGAGCGTCTGCTACTACAATACGATAGAAAGGAGCTTTTTTTGCCCCGATACGTTTTAAGCGAATTTTTACTGCCATTTTAATTGCACCTCCGAATAGTTTCACACAAGATAGTATAATAGCAAGCTTTGGATTGTTTGTAAAGTGTTTTTTCTTAACACACTAATTTTTAGTTTGAAAAATTATTTAAACAATGAATCTAAGCCAGGAAGTTTCATTTTTTTCTTCCCTTTTTGCGTCATACCCGTCATTTGTTTCATCATTTTCTTCATATCTTCAAATTGTTTTAAAAGTCGATTTATTTCTTGAACAGAGCAACCCGACCCTTTTGCAATTCGTTTTTTACGACTTGAGTTGATGATCTCAGGATTCGTTTTTTCAGCTGGAGTCATCGAGAGAATAATGGCCTCTATATGACCAATTTGTTTATCATCGATTTTCGCATTTTCTAAACCTTTAATTTTATTGGCACCTGGAAGCATTTTTAAAATTTCATCCAAAGGTCCCATTTTTTTCACTTGGCTCATTTGATCTAAGAAATCATCGAAAGTAAAGCTCTGCGTTCTAAACTTTTCTTCCATTTCTCTTGCTTTTTCTTCGTCGACGTTCGCTTGCGCTTTCTCTATTAAAGACATCATGTCTCCCATACCAAGAATACGAGAAGCCATACGTTCTGGATGGAATGGCTCTAAAGCATCCATTTTCTCACCCATACCGACAAATTTAATTGGTTTTTCTGTAACAGAGCGGATTGATAAAGCCGCACCACCACGTGTATCCCCATCTAACTTCGTTAGAACAACGCCTGTAATACCTACTGCTTCATTGAAGCTATTAGCTACGTTAACAGCATCTTGACCTGTCATTGAATCGACAACTAAGAAGACTTCATCTGGTTCTCTTAATCCGCGAATATCTTTCAATTCTTGCATTAAGTTTTCATCAATATGAAGACGACCTGCTGTATCAATTAATACGACATCATGATGCTCTTCTTTTGCGTGTTCTAGCGCTTGGCGGACAATATCCACTGGAGATACTTCCGTACCAAGAGCAAATACTGGCAAAGATAGCTGATCACCTAATGTTTGCAATTGCTTAATCGCTGCTGGACGATAGATATCCGCTGCTACAAGCAATGGTTTACGATTGTATTTTTTGCGTAACACATTAGCAAGTTTACCAGTAGTTGTTGTTTTACCGGCCCCTTGTAAACCTACCATTAAAATAACAGTTGGTGGTTTTTGAGAGAACTTAATAGGACTTTGTTCTCCACCCATTAATTCTGTCAGTTCATCTTTTACGATTTTAATAACTTGTTGACCGGGTGTTAGACTTTTCATGACGTCTTGACCGATTGCTCGTTCACTAACGCGCTTAATAAAAGATTTTACAACTTTTAAGTTAACGTCCGCTTCTATCAAGGCAAAACGGACTTCACGCATCATTTCTTTAACGTCTTGTTCCGTCACTTTCCCTTTGCCTTTAATCTTCGAAATCGTACCTTGGAGTCGCTCCGCTAATCCTTCAAATGCCATGCATGCCGCCTCCTAATCCCATTGCTTTAACTGTTCAATAAGTTCTAGCCACACAGTTTGCGGGGAACTATTATCAGTAATTTTTTTTGATAGCTCTGCAATTATTTGTTGTCTGTTTTGAAATTTCTCGAATAATCGAAGTTTGTCTTCATATTCTTCAAGCATCGCTTCTGTTCTACGAATATTATCGTAAACTGCTTGACGCGATACTTCATAAGCTTCAGCAATTTCACCAAGTGAATGGTCATCTAAATAATAAAGTTGCATATAGCTACGTTGTTTATCTGTCAACAATGCTTGATAAAAGTCGAAGAGAAAGTTCATGCGTGTCGTTTTTTCAAGTAGCATAAGAAATCTCTCCCCTGTTTTACACATTCTTTTAGTATCATAAGGAATAATCGGTTTTCTGTCAAGTAAAAATACTTGTCTAAATGCATTTAAACTCTCTTATATTACAAATATACATTGACGAAAAATGCATAGCCAAAATAGCTATGCATCCTTCATCTATCTATTTATTGCTCGCTTGATTCTTCTTCTTTTGCTAACTGTTGATCAAGTGCATCCGCAAATAAACCATATACATAGCGTTCTGTATCAAACGGTTGTAAATCATCCATCTTCTCACCCAAACCAACAAACTTTACAGGAATGTGCAATTTGTTACGAATAGCAAGTACTATACCGCCTTTTGCAGTACCGTCAAGTTTTGTTAATACAATTCCCGTCACATTTGTTGCTTCTTTAAATGTCTGTGCCTGCACGAGTGCATTTTGACCAGTAGTTGCATCTAGCGCTAATAAAACTTCATGCGGAGCATTCGGAATTTCCCGGGAAATTACACGATGTACCTTTTCTAATTCATTCATTAAATTAACTTTATTTTGCAGTCGTCCGGCTGTATCACAAATAAGGACATCCGCTCCTCGGTTTTTGGCTGCACGAATGGCATCATACATTACTGCAGCAGGATCAGATCCTTCTGCCTGCTTGATAACTTCCACACCGACGCGGTCTCCCCAAACTTGAAGTTGATCAATTGCACCAGCACGGAACGTATCACCCGCTGCAAGTATCACTGATTTCCCTTCTTGTTTTAGGCGATGAGCCAATTTCCCAATTGTCGTTGTTTTACCAACACCATTAACTCCAACAAAAAGAATAACTGTTAACTCGCCATCTTGTATATTTAGCTCTATTGATTCTTCATCGCTGGATTCATAAATTTCAACAAGCTTTTCTGAGATAACAGATTGGATACCAGCCGTATCTTTAATGTTTTGGCGCTGAACTTCAAAGCGTAATTTATCCATTAGCTCCATCACAGTTTCAAAACCAACGTCCGCTTGCAGTAATAAGTCTTCCAACTCTTCAAAAAAATCTTCGTCAACAGTGCGGTAACGCGCTACTAAATCATTAACTTTTGAGGTGAATGAATCACGTGTTTTTTCTAAGCCCGCTTTAAATTTTTCTGTAATTGAAAGTGCTGAGAATCCCCATTTTGTCTTTTTCTCTTCTTGAGGTTCTTCGACTTCTACAACTTCAGTAGTAGTTGTTTCTTCAACCGCTGTCAGTTCTCTAGGTTGTAATTTTTCTTCCTGAAGAGATTGTTCAGATACTACAGGCTCTTCCACAATTTCAGGAGAATCTACAGATGGAACAGTCGATTCTTGCTCTATAGTCTCGACTACATCACCAATCTGATTCCCAACTTTTGTCTCTGTCTGTTGCACTTCAATTTCTTCAGGCTTAGTACCCATTAGTTTTTCTTTCATACGCTTTAAAAAGCTCATAGTTATTCGCTCCTTTATCCTACTAGAACAGGTTCTTCTTGTTCTAATTTTACAGATACTAGTTTCGATACACCCGATTCTTGCATCGTAATACCATACAATACATCCGCACCTTCCATCGTACCTTTGCGATGCGTAATTACGATGAATTGTGTTTCTTGGCTAAACTTTTTCAAATACTGACTATAGCGAGTAACATTCGATTCATCAAGAGCGGCTTCTACTTCATCTAGTATACAGAATGGTACAGGACGCGTTTTTAGAATAGAAAAGAGTAGCGCAATTGCAGTTAAAGCACGTTCTCCACCTGACAGTAAACTCAGGCTTTGCAACTTCTTACCAGGTGGCTGTGCAACAATTTCAATTCCTGTTTCAAGCAAGTCGCCAGGCTCAACTAGTTGCAAATCTGCATGCCCACCTCCGAATAATTCTCGGAAAACAATTTGGAAATGTTCACGGATTTTCAAGAATGTCTCACTAAAGCGCGCTGACATTTCTTCATCCATTTCACGAATCGCTTCATGCAACGTTTCCTTCGCTTCCATAAGATCCGTTCTTTGGTCTGTTAAAAAAGTATGTCGTTCTGAAACGGTCTCGAATTCTTCTATAGCATTTAAGTTAACGGGACCAAGTTCTATAATAGATTGCTTTAATAATTTTACTTTTCTTCTGGATATCTCAACATCTATTTCATCATTTACTTCCCGTATAGCTTCGTCTAAAGAAAGCTCATAGTCTTCAGCTAGCTGATTTAATAAAGCTTGCTTCGAAAACTCAAGCTGAGAAAGTTTTACATCATAATTGCGTAAGCCATCTAATAAGCCTTTATGCACTCGTTGCAATTCCTTTAGTTCCGCTTCACAGCTATCCAAAGTAACTTGTTGCTGAGTTCTTTCTTCCTTACTTGCAGCAATGGTTGTAATTAGGTCAGTCTTTTTCAGCTGCCAAGTAGTTATACTTGTTGTTATTTCTTCATCAGATGGCCCATTTTGACTTTCGTCATTCGTCAGCCATTTGATTTCTTGACTAATATTATTGACTTCCAGTTTCGCCTTGTCATATTGTACTGTTACTTCCTCGGAAGCTTGTTTTAATTGCGATACTTGTTCTTGAATTACGGCAAGCTCTGAACGCTTCTCTGCATATTGTTCTTTCAAAGCATCTTGAGCTGTTTCACTTTGTAATTTAAGTATGTTTAATTGTTCAATTGTAGTATTAATCTCAGCTAGTTCTTCTGTTAATTCTTGCAAACGCTTCTTAGCAGAAATTTGACTTTCTTGTAAATTTGAAGAACGGTCAGTAGCATCTTCTTGCTCAGTAGCCACTAAAGTAACACGTAAAGCAAGTCGTTTTGTCGTTGCTTCTAATTCACGGAAATGCCCGCTAAGTTCAAACTCTTCATCACGTAATACTTCACCTTGCTTACGTAAGTCTTCAAGCATTACCGTTTTAGCAGAAACAAAGTTTTTTTGATCAGCAACAACTCTTTCAGCTTGTTCGATTGTAGTTTGCATTTGCCCAAGTTGACTAGTTAGATCTTCAAGTTCTGCTTTACGACTAAATAACGATGTTTGTTGTTTAGTAGAGCCACCTGTAAGTGAACCGCCGGCATTTACAATATCACCATCTAAAGTTACAACGCGATATCGATAATTGCATGATTTGGCGATTTGTGTTGCACTTTGTAAATCCTTTGCAACTAATACATTACCTAATAAGTTTTCCGCAATTGTTTTGAATGCCGGGTCAAATGCCGCTAATTCATCTGCTGTATTAATAAACGACGGATGTGTTGCAGCGGCTCCAAGCGCATCGCGAGATATTTTACGGGACTTCATAACGTTTTTCGGTAAAAACGTTGCGCGGCCAGCTCGTTTTTCTTTTAGCCAAGCAATTGCTTTTTGAGCATCCTGTTGTGTCTCGGTTACAATATGTTGCGAAGTTGCACCTAATGCTGTTTCAAGTGCTTTTGTATATTCACCACTTACTTGAATAAGCTCGGCAACCGCTCCGTGAATTCCAGATAGCTTTTTGTTTTCTCTGGCAATTAAAATTTCTTTTACACCTTGGAAAAACCCTGAGAAGTCTGCCTCAAGTTCTGCTAACGTTTCTTTACGTGACTTTAATTGCTGTAAATGTTGATAACCTTTAAAAAGCATATCTTGTTTACTTTCAAATTGTTTCGTCGCACTCGCTAGTTCCAATTGACAAGCTGAATAAGCAGCAAGTTTTTCTTCTAGCTGTTTCTTCACATCGTTTAATTTACTTTCAACAACCTGCTGTTCTTTCGTTAACTGAGCTAATTCTTCAGCCATTTCTGAAGATTGGTTAGTAATTTTGAACGAAGCTTGTTCTTGTTGCTCAAGCTGTTGTGTAATATTTTTATATTCATTTTTAACCGTCGCTTCCTCATTGAGGCGATCAATATATGTGTTCTTCCAATTTTCGATATCTTTTTCAATGTCCGTTGATGAACGATTTAAGTTATCTTCAAGCTGTTTTACACTTTTTTTTAATAATTGGAATGTGCTTTGTCTTAATTTTAATTGTTCTTGTTTATCTACTTGTTGTACACGCCACTCTCGCTCCTCGATTTGAGCTTTTTCAAGTGATTGCTGTAATTTCTCTAATTGAGCACTAGCATTATGGCGTTTTTCAGCCATTAATACTTTACGGCCTTCCCATCGCTCTACTTCAGAACTTGCTTCAACAAGTTGGTGTTGCGCTTGGTCTAACAAATTATCTAGCTTAGTAATTTGTTTTCGAATAGAAGCTACTTGCGCCTCTTTACTCTCCATATTGTGTATATGCTCTTGCTCGGTCACCGTAAATTGCTTTTTATCATCTATGATTGTTTCAAGTGCTTGTTGCAACACACGTAAATCATGGACGATTACCGCTATGTCAATGTCTTTTAATTCTTTGGACATCTTTAAATAATCCGTAGCAGCAGACGCTTGTATTTTTAAAGGTTCAATACGATTGTCTAACTCATGCAATATATCATGCACCCGATGCAAGTTATCCTCTGTTTCGAATAATTTATGCTCAGCTTTTTTCTTACGTTGCTTATATTTTAATACACCAGCAGCTTCTTCGAAAATAGAGCGTCTATCATCCGGACGACTGTTTAAAATTTCATCTACTCGACCTTGTGAAATAATCGAGAAAGCTTCTTTTCCTAAACCTGAGTCTAAGAACAGATCCGTTATATCTTTTAATCTACATTGTTGTTTGTTTAATAGATATTCGCTATCGCCCGATCGGTATACTCGACGAGTGACACTTACTTCGTTATACGGGATTGGTAATCGTTCATCCTCGTTGTCTAATACCAATGATACTTCTGCAAAGTTAAGCGGTTTGCGCGAGTCACTTCCAGCAAAAATGACATCTTCCATTTTTGCACCACGAAGAGATTTTGCGGATTGTTCCCCGAGTACCCATCGAATTGCATCCGTTACGTTACTTTTCCCACTGCCATTTGGACCAACGACAGCTGTAACTCCAGGCACAAAATCAATACCAATACGATCGGCGAAAGATTTAAAACCAATCACTTCAAGCCGTTTAAGAAACAAAATTATACCTCCTGATTGTCAGCTGACTGTTTTTGCAATTCAATCATTGCGCTTTGAGCAGCTCTTTGTTCTGCTTCTTTCTTCGATTTTCCGTGACCAACACCTAATTCGCGTTCATTCAATAAAACATGTGATACGAATGTGCGGTTATGTGCTGGTCCGTTTTCATTAATAATCTCATATTGAAGCGCACCTGAGTTGGCTTGTTGCACCATTTCTTGTAGCTGACTTTTGAAATCCATCACATGCGAAAAAGCACCGATTTCTACTTTTGGATAAACGACACGTTCTAAAAATCCAACGACTGTTTCTAATCCTTGGTCTAAATATAGTGCACCAACAAATGCTTCAAAACAGTCTGCAAGAAGAGCAGGTCGTTCTCGGCCACCTGTTAATTCTTCACCTTTCCCTAGTAAAACGTATTTCCCGAAATTTAATTCATTTGCAAAAATAACTAGTGATGGTTCACAAACGATTGCTGCACGCAATTTTGTCAGTTCACCTTCGCTCATTTTCGGGAATTTAAGGAAAAGAAATTTAGAGACAGATAGTTCTAACACTGCATCTCCTAAAAACTCTAGTCGTTCGTTATCTTCAAATAGTTTACGACGATGCTCATTCACATATGATGAATGCGTAAATGCATTGTAAAGTAAACTTGCATTTTCAAAATGCAATCCTAAATTATTTAATAACTCCTCAAATTGGAGGCGTGCTTTCTCTGAAATTGCACCATTTTTGTGTGAGAGTCCCTTTTTTTTCATCATCGTCATCAACCTTCTTATTTTCCTTTTGATACTCCTGTTTAGTTTACCTTTTTCTACTACAATGTGCAAAAGCAAAAAGAGACACTTCCTTCAAAAATATGAAAGAAGTGCCCCTAGCAATGTATAATTAGCCAATTTTGCTTTCGATGAATGATACCGCGTTTCCAACAGTTGCAATTTTCTCTGCATCCTCGTCGTCAATTTGCATATCAAATTCTTCTTCAAGTTCCATAACTAGTTCTACTACATCTAGTGAATCCGCACCTAAATCATCACGGAAAGAAGCTTCTAATTTCACTTCGCTCTCGTCGACACCTAAACGGTCAACAACAACTTTAGTTACACGTTCTATAACAGTTGCCAAATCTGTCACCTCCCCTCAATGATTATACATAAAAAGCCCGTTCGTTCATAGACATAAATTACATGACCATTCCACCATCTACATGGATTGTTTGTCCTGTAATATAACTTGCATCATCCGACGCTAAAAAGAGTACAACTTTTGCAACGTCTTTTGGATCTCCTAGTTTAGCTAATGGAATTTGTCCAAGCATTTGATCTTTTACTTCAGTTGGCAGTTCATCTGTCATTTCTGTCGCAATAAAACCAGGTGCTACAGCATTAACATAAATATTACGTGATGCTAATTCTTTTGCAGATGTTTTTGTTAAACCAATGACACCTGCTTTTGCTGCAACATAGTTCGCTTGACCAGCATTACCAGAAACACCAACAATTGATGCAACATTAATAATGCGACCTGCACGTTGCTTCATCATTTGACGTGAGACAGCCTTTGTACATAAGAATACACCTTTTAAGTTAGTATTCATCACGTCATCCCAGTCCTGTTCTTTCATACGCATTAATAAATTATCGCGTGTTATCCCAGCATTATTTACGAGAATATCTAATGAACCAAATGTCTCTGTTGTAGCTTTCATTAAAGCTGTTACTTCGTCAGCATCAGCCACATTTGCCTGTACAGCAATTGCTTCGCCACCATTTTCAGTAATTTCTGCTACTACTTCTTCAGCTTTTGATTGGCTTCCGCTATAGTTGACAACAACGCGCGCACCTTGTTCTGCTAATGTTAATGCAATAGCACGACCTATTCCTCTTGAAGCACCTGTTACAACAGCTGTTTTACCCTCTAGCTTCTTCATGAGCCCACCCCTTCGACGCTTCTACAACCTGTTCAAACGTTACTTCATCATATACACAATACGTTTTCACTTGACGGTCTACTTTTTTAATAAGTCCGCTTAATACTTTTCCAGGACCACATTCGATAAATACGTCCACACCTAAGTCAATCATTTTTCGAACAGAATCTTCCCACAATACAGGTGAGTACAATTGTTCAACTAATAGTTGTTGAATTTCAGTTTGTTTTGTCACAGGTTTAGCCGTAACATTTGAGATTACTGGTATTTCAGCATCTTTCATTTCTTTTAGTTGTAAATTCTCCTGCAACTTACTAGCCGCTGGACGCATTAATTCCGAATGGAAAGGTCCGCTTACAACTAAAGGAAGAGCACGTTTTGCACCTGCTTCCTTCGCCTTAACACTTGCCTCATCTACCCCAGCCTTTGTACCAGAAATAACAATTTGCCCTGGGCAATTTAAGTTAGCAAGCTGTACAGCTTCTCCTGATGCCGTAACTTCATCCGTCACAGCCTTCAGCGCATCGCGATCTAGACCTAAAATAGCAGCCATAGCACCTTTACCTGCTGGTACCGCTTCGTTCATGAACATTCCTCGACTATGTACGGCTTGTACGCCATCCTCGAATGACATTACACCAGATGCCACTAGTGCAGTATATTCACCTAAGCTATGTCCTGCTGTGTAATTTGGTGTAATCCCTGCTTTTGTTAGTTTATCTGCTATCATAGCACTCGTTGTTAACAATGCAGGCTGCGCGTTATATGTCAATGTCAAATCTTCGGCCGGTCCTTCGAGCATTAACTTTGATAATGAATAACCTAATAATTCATCTGCCTTGTTATAGTAGGCCTTGCATGCTGGTTGCTCAGCTACAAATTCGGCCCCCATACCAACTGATTGTGAACCTTGTCCTGGAAAGATAAAAGCAATTTTCGTCATGATTAGTTCTCCTTTGAAATTGTAGAATCAATCGTTGCACATACGTTGTGTTTAACCATAATATTTGCTTGGCGAATAGCACTTGCAAAAGCATTGGCATTTGAAGAACCGTGCGCTTTTACTACTGGTGCTTTCAAACCGAATAACGCGGCTCCACCATACTCTGTATAGTCCATTTTTGTTTTAATTTCTTTTAAATTACTTTTCATCATTAACGCAGCAACTTTAGTTTTACCAGAAGCCATAAATGCTTCTTTTAGCATAGAGAAGATGCTACCAGCTGTACCTTCGATTGTCTTTAACACCATGTTACCCGTAAATCCGTCAGTGACGACAACGTCTGCGGCACTATTTAATAATTCACGAGCTTCTACATTACCGATAAAGTTAATTGGTGCTTCTTGTAATAAACCAAAAGCCGCTTTCGTAAGCTCGTTCCCTTTTTTATCTTCAGTACCAATATTCAATAATCCGACAGTTGGATTTGGAATATCACGTACTTGTTGTGCATAAATACTAGCCATAATTGCAAATTGAGCTAAGTTTTCAGGTTTTGCATCGGCATTCGAGCCAAGATCTAGCATATCAAACCCTTTACCATCTAAAGTTGGCAAAGTTGTTGATAATGCAGGTCTATCAATACCTTTAATACGACCAACTACAAATAATCCAGCAGCCATTAAAGCACCTGTATTCCCTGCTGATACGCAAGCATCTGCTTCACCATTTTTTACTGCCTCCGCCATCTTAACCATTGAAGCATCTTTTTTACGGCGTACTGCACGAACTGGTTCGTCGTCACCTTCAATTACTTCTTCACAGTTAACTACAGTTAAGCGTGCATGATCTTTTAAGAAAGGTTGCATCGCCTGTTGTTGACCATACAATTGGATTTCGATATCTGCAGAAGCTTCTAACGCTTTATATACGCCTTCGATAATGGCTTGTGGTGCATTGTCTCCACCCATGCCGTCTATTGCGATTCTCATTTATTTTCCACCTTTTCCTTTCGTACGGTACATTTCGAACTTCCCTGCGAAAACAACTTCGTTTTCAACAGTAGAGGTTAATTCGATAAATGTTCGACTTTTGCTGTCATCCTTGCCTGTGACAAGTGCTTTTGAAATTACTCTGTCACCTGCTCGTACTGGTTTTACAAAGTGGATTTCTGAATGCACAGTAAGGGCTAAATCATCATCAATCACTGCTACTGCAAGTGAGTTTGCTTGGGCAAACAGATGATGCCCCCTTGCAATGCCATTACGCTGGAAGACATGCTCTTCTCTTACGTCAAAAATGGAAAGGGCTCTTTCATCTAATTCGATATCTATTATGTCACCAATCACTTCATCGATTGGTAGAGATTTTACATCATTTTCAAAATTATGAGCAGCTACGCCTTTAATTCGTTCCCGTAATTCCGGTATCGATAATTCCATTCGATCTAACCGAATCGTTTGTACGCTCACATTAAATTGACTAGCTAGCTGTTCATCGGTGACGAATGGATTATCGATTATTGTTTGCTGCAATAATTTTTGTCGCTCTTTTTTAGAGTACTTCATTTTTTTCGCCACCTTTCAAAAATTAGCACTTGGTACTAACATCAGTATATAAATTAAAAAAAGAGAATGCAAGAGTTGTTTTTAACTCTTTTTAGCATTCTCTCCCTTTTCAACATGAAAAATTCATATCAATCGATACGATCGCCATTTAATACACCAGATTCTGCTAACATATTACGTAGCTGTTCACAGTCATCTGCTTGCCAAAATTCTTCAGTTGATAGGAGCTTCTCTGCGTCTTGTCTCGCTACTTCTAACGCTCGGTAATCATGTACGAGATCGGCCATTTTAAATTCAGGCAGACCACTTTGTTTTTTCCCAAAGAAATCACCTGGGCCACGTAATTCTAAATCTTTTTCCGCCAAACGGAAACCGTCATTTGTTTCCGTCATTGAAATCATTCGCTCTTTGCCATCTTCTGATTTCGGATCTGCTAATAACACGCAATAGGATTGATGTTCTCCTCGACCAACACGACCTCGAAGTTGATGAAGCTGAGCTAAACCAAAACGTTCTGCATCATAGACTATCATGAATGTTGCATTCGGTACGTTCACACCAACTTCAACAACTGTTGTTGACACTAGAACATGCAACTTCCCTTCACTAAATTCTCGCATTACCGCATCTTTTTCTTCTGCCGGTAAACGTCCATGCATAAGTCCGACTTTATATTTCTCGCGGAATAATGTTGTCAGTTGAGTGTAAACATCAACTGCATTTTGCACATCTAGCTTATCTGACTCTTCAATTAAGGGGCAAATAACATATGCTTGGCGCCCCATAGCTAGTTCTTTAGTCATTTGGGACAACACTTGATTAAATTGTTCCTTTTTAGCCCAATTTGTCTGAATTTCTTTTCGCCCTGCAGGTAATTCGTCAATTATCGATACATCCATTTCACCGAACGCAGTAATCGACAAAGTTCGAGGAATCGGTGTTGCTGTCATAAAGAGTACATCCGGACTTTCTCCTTTATCACGTAAAATACGACGTTGTTCTACACCGAATCGATGTTGTTCATCGGTAATTACTAGGCCAAGCTTATGAAATTCTACATCAGGCTGAATTAAGGCGTGTGTTCCAATTAAAATATCAATATCACCATTTTTTAATTGTTCCAAAAGTATTCGACGAGCCTTTGTTTTCGTTGAGCCAGATAGAAGCGCCACTTCCACTCCAAATGGTCTCAGCCATGCATCGAGTGACTCTCCGTGTTGCTCCGCTAAAATTTCTGTTGGAGCCATTAAAGCACCTTGGAAACCCGCTGTCACAGCAGCGTATAATGCAATGGCCGCTACAACTGTTTTTCCAGACCCAACATCCCCTTGTAACAGGCGATTCATGCGATGAGGCTCTAATAAATCTCGGCATATCTCGTTGACAACGCGTTTTTGCGCATTCGTTAATTCATATGATAAAGTTTGAAAGAATTCTTTTAGTTTCTCTAAATCATAGTGAATCGATAAACCGTGCTCTTGTTCTTTACGAATTTTACGTAGTGCTTGTATTCGTAATTGAAACTGCAACAGCTCCTCATAAACAAATCGCCTTCTCGCTTGCTTAGAATGGTTTGCATCTACAGGAAAATGTACTCCTTCCAATGCTTCTGCAATAGGTAATAATTTATAGGCTGCACGTAAATGATTTGGCAAAGTTTCTTCAATTTCTAACATCGCTTCATCTAGTACTTGACGCATATAATTACGGAATTTTTTTTGATGCATACCGCTCTTCAAACTATAAACTGGCTCAAAGTCAGTATGATCTACTTTCGGACCAAATGTAATTTGGGTACCATTAATGACCTGGCGACCCCGATCCCATTTCCCTGTTACTGTTGCAATAGAACCAGGTATCATTTTATTCTTTAAGTATAATTGGTTGAAGAAAACGACCTTTATTAAATGACGCCCTACAAGCATTTGCACTTGTAGACGCGATTTGTTTTTGCCTAAAAAAAGGGCAGCTGGTTCACTTTCAATACGCCCTTCAACCGTAACACGTTCATTATGTGGTGTTTCTGCTAAATCCTTTAATCGAAAATCTTCATGTCGATAAGGAAAGGTCCATAGCAAGTCATTGAAAGTCTCAATACCCATACTATGAAGCGCTTCTCCCATTCCTTTTCCGACACCTTTTAAATTCGTGACAGGTTGGAGCAAAAGATCATTCACTTTGCAGCACTGCCCCTCCGAAGATTTTAGCCTCCAATGCTCTTCCTGTTGGAGTAGCTGCTAGGCCACCTTGTCCAGTTTCTCTTAGTGCAGAAGGCATAGTACGACCAATACGGTACATAGCATCAATGACTTCATCCGTTGGAATTCGACTTGTTACACCAGCTAATGCCATATCAGCAGCAACAATTGCATTAGCTGCCCCCATAGCATTACGTTTAACGCAAGGTACTTCTACTAATCCTGCTACAGGATCACAAACAAGTCCAAGCATATTTTTTAATGAAATTGAAAAAGCATGTGCACTTTGTTGAGGAGTTCCTCCTGCCATCTCAACGATTGCAGCTGCAGCCATTGCGGCAGCAGAACCAACTTCTGCCTGGCATCCACCTGCTGCACCTGAGATGGATGCATTATTTGCTACGACAAAACCGAATGCCCCTGAAGTAAATAAATAACGAATCATTTGTTCCTTCGTAGGATTCAATTTATTTTTTACAGCAAAAAGTGTTCCTGGCACAACTCCTGCAGAACCTGCTGTAGGTGTTGCACAAATAGTACCCATCGCTGCATTCACTTCGTTCGTTGCAACTGCTTTACTAACAGCATCTAATAAAAGATCCCCCGCTAAAGATTTTCCTGTTGCAATGTATTTCTGAAGTAAAACTGCATCTCCTCCGGTTAACCCCGTTACAGAATGCACACCTTTTAGACCGCGTTCAACGGCTTCTTCCATGACTGTTAAATTGCGTGTCATTTGAGTCATAATTTCTTCACGTGTACGTTCAGTTATTAACATCTCTTGCTCTATCATAATTTCTGAAATTTGCTTGTTTTCACTCTCAGCTAATGCTACTAATTCTCTAACATTATGAAATAATACTTCCATTTTTCTACCTCCTAGTTTTTAATGCGCGTTACTTTAGTAATATTCGGTAGAGTTGACATTTCATTTAAAATGGATTTGTCGATATTCTGGTCAACTTCAATAACCATTAATGCCATATTGCCACGTTCTTTTCGTGAAACTTCCATATGACCAATATTAATGTTATAACCTGCTAAACAGTTTGCAACTGCTGCTATACAACCCGCTCGGTCATCATGCACAACAAGAATCGCCGGCATCCCCCCAGATAATCGAAGCGGGAAGCCATTTAATTCTATAATTTCAATGCTTCCTCCACCAATTGAAATACCTACCATCGACATTTCTGTTTCGTCGTCTCCAATTACTAGACGAGCTGTATTTGGGTGTTCTGTATGCGCAGTTTCTGGAATAAACTCAAATGTTAAGTTAGCTTTTTCAGCATCTGCAAAAGCTGTTTTAATACGTTCATCAAACGTATCGTAGTCTAGTAGACCTCCGATAATCGCAACATCTGTCCCATGCCCTTTATAAGTCTCTGCAAAAGAGCCATATAGATGTATTTTCGCCCATTTTGGTTGGCGGCCAAACAAATCACGTGCCACGCGACCAATTCGTGCAGCACCGGCCGTATGTGACGAAGACGGCCCAATCATAACCGGGCCGATAATATCGAATACCGATGTATATTTCATAAAAATTTACCCCCTTGCATAGTCGTTGTTAATCGTATCACCATTCTACATGATAATTTAAGTCCGTACCAAGTATTTGATACAGCGCAAAAAAGTAGCACACTTTAATAGCGCGCTACTTTTGCATAATTCTTCAAATAAAACTCTAACATTTATAAGAAACTTCTCGAAATATATTATTCAACAGAAATAATAAATGGATATAATGGTTGTTTACCGTTATAAACTTCCACTTCTACATCTGGATAGTTTTCTTCGATAAAACTTGTAAATGTATCAACTGCTGCTTTATCAGCATCTTGTCCATAAAGAACTGTTACAATTTCCGAATCCTCATCAATCATTGATCGAATTAAAGTTTCCGAAGCTGATGCAAGTGAAGTTGTTGCTTCTACAATTTTACCTTCAGAAATAGCCATAAAGTCGTCTTTATGGATTTCAACACCATCAATTGAAGTATCACGCACGGCAAATGTTACTTGACCTGTTTTCACATGAGCAAATGCTGATGTCATATTCGATTTATTCTCTTCTACTGAAACATCAGGATTAAATGCAAGAACTGCTGCCATTCCTTGAGGAACTGATTTTGTAGGTACGACTGCAGCTTCAATATCTAATACTTCAGCTGCCTGTTCTGCTGCCATTACGATGTTTTTATTATTCGGTAAAATTAGTACGCGTTCTGCGCCTACTGCTTTTATGGCATTAACGATGTCTTCTGTTGAAGGATTCATTGTTTGTCCACCTTCGATAACATAAGAAGCGCCAACACTCTCTAGAAGCTCTGCTACACCAGAACCCATTGCTACTGTAATGATTGCATATGGATGTTTTTTCTGTACTTTTTTAGCCGTTTCATTAGTATGCCCTTCACCAACGATATCTGTATGTTGTTGACGCATATTGTCGACTTTCACTTTTATCAAGCTACCAAATTGATGTCCGTAAGCAATTACTTCACCTGGTTGTTCCGAGTGAATGTGAATTTTCACGACTTCATCATCTGAAATAACTAGCAAAGAATCTCCATAATGACTTAGATCTTCTCGGAATTTCGCTTCATCAAAAGGTTTACCACCTAATTTCTCGTCTTCGAAACGAACCATGAATTCAGTACAGTAACCGTACACAATTTCTGATGTATCCATAAAGTCTTGTACTTTATGATGTTCAGCATTTACTAAATCGTCCATTGAAGAAGCTACAGTTTTTTCTGGAAGCGCTTCACCTTTAAGTGATGCCACAAAGCCTTCATAAACATATACTAAGCCTTGACCACCACTATCTACTACTCCAACTTCCTTAAGTACAGGTAGTAATTCAGGTGTGTTAGCTAGTGATGCTTTTGCAGCTTTAACTAACTCGTCCATCAAAACGATAATATCTTGTTCTGTTTTGGCTACTTCCACTGCATGTGCTGCAGCTTCTCTTGCAACTGTTAAAATAGTACCTTCTACAGGTTTCATAACCGCTTTATATGCGGTATCAACGCCGTATTGGAATGCTTGCGCGAATTGGATTGCATCGACTGTAGCTTCTTTTTCGATTGCTTTACCAAAGCCACGGAATAATTGTGATAGGATAACACCTGAGTTACCACGTGCTCCCATTAATAATCCTTTTGATAAGGCTTGAGCTGTTTTGCCGATATGTTCAACAGCATTTGCTTCAGTTTCCTTTGCACCTGATGTCATCGATAAATTCATATTTGTACCTGTATCACCGTCTGGCACAGGGAATACGTTTAAAGAATCCACATAATCTGCATTTTGGAATAAGTGATGTGATCCCATTTGCACCATTTCGGCAAATTTAATCCCGTCTAATGACTTCATTTGAATGAGTTCCTCCTCTTACACGTTCGCTACGCGAACACCTTGCACATAGATATTGACTGATTTCACTGCCATTCCGAGTGTTTTATCTAGTGTATATTTTACTTTTGATTGGACTTGATATGCTACTTCTGAGATTTTAGTGCCGTAGCTAACGATAACATACATATCAATATGTAAATCTTCGCCCTGTTGGCGTACAAGAACACCTTTTGCAAAATTCTCTTTGCGTAAAATGTCTGTTAGTCCATCACGAATTTGGTGTTTACTTGCCATACCTACAATGCCGTAACATTCAATAGCGGCTCCACCAGCCATTTGTGCGACAACATCATTAGAAATATCAATGTTTCCGAATTCGTTTTTTAATTCAACTGACATAAAAATGCCTCCTGACTCCATTTTGACTAACTCTTATTGTACTATACAAAATTCGATTATAAAAGAAAACCTATATATTCGTCTAGTATAGACTGTAAAGGTTTTTTTCTTGAAAGTCTATCGAAATCAGTTGCAATGCATAAAAGTGTATGTTAAATTATTAAAGTATGTGAAATACCGAACTGAAATTATAATCTTTCAGCTTCTTTTTGTGAGGAGGGAATATAAAAATGCCAAAAAAATGCGTAATTACTGGACGTAGAACTCGTTCCGGCAACGCTCGTTCCCACGCAATGAACGCTAACAAGCGTACATGGGGTGCAAACCTACAAAAGGTCCGTATTCTAGTTGACGGTAAACCGAAACGTGTATGGGTTTCTGCACGAGCTTTGAAATCAGGAAAAGTTGAGCGCGTATAATGCACTCATAATAAATGCCAGGTTGACTTATCGTCACCCTGGCATTTTTTCTTTTTTCTTTCGCTGTTTAGCTGTTGCAGTTGATGATGTTGATGTTGATGAATCTTTTTGAAATGCTTGTAAACAAACCCTCGCAAACCCACTGACGAATTTAGGCAATTGGAACGTGTATACTTTCAACTCTCCACTCCTCGCTTAGTCATCTATACTTCTTATCATTAAGCATATGCCTGCTGTGAATGAAATAGACGCAATTCCGTCAGATATTTCATTACTTGTAAAACGAGAGGTTCCTACTTCAATTACTTCATTGGTGGTTTCATATAAAACACCGCGCAACGTCATATTCTCTACAGGGCCTTTAAAAGCAAAAAAGGACATATATTTATAATGATCATCCTGTACCATTGTATGTTCACCAGGGAGTAAAAATCGTAGTTCATTTGAACGATTTACTATTTTTATATGTAGTTGTGGATGTGCTAATTGTAATTGGTATACTGTGTGTAAATTTGCCTCGTAATGATCTAAACGACCACCCGTTACCCCAGTAATATACACTGTAGTCGGCTCTAATGATAGCGCTTTAATAATCGCGAGTTCAGTATCTGTCTCATTCTTTTCTGGTGGGTAACGTTCTATATAAGATACTCGCTCAGAAATTTCTTGCCACTCTTCTTTGGTTATCGAATCAAAATCACCAACAGCTATATCTGGAACAATTCCCCTATTCAATAAATATATCGTACCATGATCAGTACCAATAAAAATAGCATCAGAAAAAGAGTGCAAGAAATCGTTAGACACGATTTCTTGCTCAGGGCCTCCAGCGCAAATCACAACAGTTGTCATTGTATTGCTTGTTCTCCCGCTGATTGAATCTCTTGCAACGCTTTTGAACGGTCGTCTTTACCATAAATTGCTGAGCCAGCTACAAATATTGTTGCTCCGGCTTTTGCACAAGGAACGATTGTTTCTGCGTTAATACCACCATCGATTTCAATTTCAACATTCAAACCTTTTTCTTTAATAATTGTTGAAAGTTGTTCAATTTTAGGCACGACCGAATGGATGAATTTTTGCCCACCAAATCCTGGATTCACTGTCATGAATAGTACCATATCGATATCTTCTAAAACATGTTGAATTGTTTCGATAGGTGTATGAGGATTTAAGACAACACCTGGTTTCACCCCATATGAACGAATCAATTGAATAGTACGATGTAAATGACGACATGCTTCTACATGCACAGTAATATAGTCTGCACCGGCTTTTGCGAAGTCTTCAATATATTGGTCTGGATTTTCAATCATTAAATGTACATCAAGAGGTAGATCTGTAACCGGACGTAGCGCTTCCACTACAATCGGGCCCATTGTAATATTCGGTACGAAATGTCCGTCCATAACATCAATATGAATTAATTTAGCTCCCGCTGCTTCAACTTCTTTTACTTCATCAGCTAATTTTGAAAAGTTAGCGGCTAATATAGATGGTGCGATTTGAATCATCATTAGTACCTCGGCTTCCTATCAATTATTTCTTGCAAAAATTGCAAGTAATGGTCATAGCGATATTGCATAATTTCTTCATTTTCTACAGCAGCTTTCACAGCACATTTGGGTTCTTTTAAATGCAAGCAACCACGGAATTTACAATCTTCCGATATACGCTGTAATTCTGGGAAACAAGAAGTTAACTCTTCTTTTTCAAGTGTATCGAAATCAAAAGAGCTAAATCCTGGTGTGTCAGCGATTAAACCTCCAGCAAGAGGAATCAATTCAACATGTCTTGTCGTATGCTTTCCTCGTCCTAGTGCTTCTGATATAACCCCTGTTTTTAATTCTAATGATGGCATAATTGTGTTTAACAAAGTAGATTTCCCTACACCTGATTGCCCTGCTAATACAGTTGTTTTACTTTCCAGTACCTGTTGAATTTTAACCAGTATTTCCGGATCACTTTTAAAGGTCTGAATCACTTCATAACCTATTCCTTCATAATCTTTTATATACTGTTGAATTACATCATTTTCTTCTGAAGTTAATAAATCCGTTTTTGTTAAGCAAATAATCGGGTGGATATGGAAAGATTCTAAAGCCACTAAGAATTTATCTAACAAAATTGTATTAAAAGCTGGCTCCTTCGCTGAGAAGACAAGTATAGCTTGGTCAATATTGGCCACTGGTGGGCGGACAAGCTCGTTATGACGTTCATGAACGGCTGTAATTGTACCATCATTATCTCCTTCAACCACAAAGTCCACAAAGTCACCAACAAGTGGTGAAATACCTCTATTTCGGAATACACCACGACCGCGACATTGAATTTGTTCACCATCTGAGTGAACATAATAAAATCCGCTTAACGCTTTTCGGATCTGACCTTTCGCCATGCGATTCCTCCTTATCTTATTACGATTTCCCCATTTTTTGTAATTGTTCGTATGGTATAGTTTCATCTATAATTATTTTATCATCACGGACAACGCGATAAATTGCTTTTTGTCCTTCTTCAATTTCTAATTGAAGTCGCATTTTTTTTGATTCAGAAATTTTAAACTGATGTTTAACATCAGCAATTGAGTTCTTATGATCTTGAATGTAAATTTTTACTTCTTGCTCCTCGCCCTCTTCTTCAGGTTCGTATGGAATATCGATTGTAGGAATGTATACTTGAACATGTTTTTCACGAGGTCCTTTTGAAATAACTACATTAATTGTAGAGCCGATATTAGCCATATTACCTGCTTGAGGAGTTTGAGAGATAACTTGTCCTTTTGGAACAGTTCCTGAGTAATCCTCTTTTGCAATATGAACGTTAAAACCAGAGGATTTTGCATAATTATTTAAAGAAGCTTGATCATATCCTAGTAAATTTGAAACTTGCGACTGCTCTAGCCCCTCACTTACAGTAAAAACAATAACTGTGTCACCAGGTATAACAGAATCACCCGAATCAGGAGTCTGGTCTATAATAGTGCCAGGCGCTTGATCGGAGTGCTTTGTTTTTGTTTGGATGTCTTTAAATTTATACTTGGATAGTAACTTTTTTACTAGTTCTATGTCACGACCTTTATAATCGATCAATGTTATTTTTTTCTGTCCCGAACTTATCATGATATCAATTTCAGAACCTTTTTTTAGCTCTTTTCCAGCAGCAGGATTCGTTGAAATAACATGTCCTTCTTTAATATCATCAGAAGATTCTTCGGTTTGTTTTCCTACCTCAAAACCTTTTTCTTCAAGTAAATCAATAACTTTCGCTAACTCTTGTCCAGCAACATCCGGAACTTCTACTTTCTTTTCTTGGAATAAATTAGGGAATAAGAATAGAACTAATATAAACAATAAAAGGAAAGTAATTATACCGCTTACAAGTAGCAGTAATTTGTTTTTCTTCGATTTCTTTTTATTGCTCTTTTTTTCTTTCTTTTTATTATCTTTCGCCACTGGCATTGCCTTTGTTTTTTCTATGTCCACATTTTGAATCATTTGCGACTTCGTAATGGCTGGCATTGCTTTTGTCTCATCATGATCAACAGGAGGCATAAATTTAGATTCCTGACTTCGATTTTCTTCAAGAACTGTCGATAAATCTTCTTGAAGTTCTTCAACAGTAGAATAACGGTGAGTCGGGTCTTTTGCAGTTGCCTTAAATACGACATTTTCTAAGCTTTGCGGGATAGAGGGTACAATAGCTCTAACAGATGGCGTTTCAGATTGTAAATGCTTAAGTGCAATCGAAACGGCTGATTCACCCAAGAACGGTAATTTGCCTGTTAATAATTCATAAAGCACAATTCCTAAGGCATAAATATCCGATTTCTTTGTTGCTGTTCCTCCACGTGCTTGCTCAGGTGACAAATAGTGAACTGTGCCTAAAACCGAATTCGTCTGTGTAAAAGATGTGGCTGTTAACGCAATTGCAATACCAAAATCCGTGATTTTCACATTACCTTCTTGATCCATTAAAATATTTTGAGGCTTAATATCTCGATGAACAATTTGATTTTGGTGAGCATGTGCAATAGCTGAAGTTAATTGCTCCATTATCATGACACACTTCATTGGTGATAACGGTGCAAAGTCTTGTATGTATTGCTTTAAAGTTTTGCCTTCAACGTATTCCATTACTAAATAATGCATATCACCATCTTCACCAACATCATAAATACTCACAATATTAGGATGTGTAAGGCTTGTGGCAGATAGCGCTTCCCTTTGGAAACGTCGGTGAAGCTCTTCTTCATCAGAAAAGCTATATCGTAGCACTTTAATTGCTACATCTCTATCTAAAATCATATCATGTGCAAGATATACATTGGACATACCGCCGCCGCCAATCCATTCAAGAACTTTATAACGGCCACTTAATCTTTTTCCAACAAGCATTCTTACACCTCCTTAATATTATCTGCAAATAAAATAAGCGAGATATTATCTTCACCGCCATTTTCATTTGCCAGTTGTATCAGTTGTTCACCTTTTTCCTGAATAGGTAATGGCAGATGAATAATTGATTGCATTTCTTGTTTCGTTAATTTGTTACTTAGCCCATCCGAACAAACTAATAAATAGGAATCAGCAACGAATTGCACCATATAAAAATCTGGTGCAATTGTTGCTTCTGTTCCTAAAGATTTAATAATATAATTTTTCTTAGGATGACTTTCGGCTTCTTCTTCACTAATTTCCCCATTATCGACGAGTACATTCACATAAGAATGATCTCTTGTAATAAGTTGCAAATTAGTTTCCGTGCTAAAATACACACGACTATCTCCGACGTGGCAAATGATACATTCGTCAGCATCAATCAAAACGGCTATTAAAGTTGTTCCCATGCCGTGACAATTTTCGTGTGATAAAGAATATTGATAAATCGATGCATTGAGTTCTTGAACAGATGTTAACAACCATTCTTTTTTCAATTCAATTGATTGAAAGGATCCTACATCTGCTTGCAAAAATAACTGTTCAAATCCAGAAACCGCCATACCACTCGCTATATCTCCAGCATTATGTCCACCCATACCATCAGCGACAATGGCAAGTTTAAATGCATCTTCGCGTTCAATGAATATAGCTCGATCCTCATTTACAGTCCTTTTTCTTCCGATATCACTCGCTACTATATATTCCACAGCCAGTCACCCCATTAATTCGTCGTTTCTTGCTTTCTCTCCTTCGCACGTAATTGACCACATGCAGCATCAATATCTGAACCGTGCTCGCGTCGAATTGTTACATTAATACCATTATTTTTTAACGTTTTTTCAAACGAGAAAATGTCATTTTTTGGTGTTCTTACATAATCACGTTCTGGAACATAGTTTACTGGTATCAAGTTCACATGACATTTAATGCCTTTGATTAATTTTGCTAACTCTTCAGCATGTTCTACTTGGTCATTGACTCCGCCAAATAGTCCATATTCAAAACTAACTCGACGACCAGTTTTCTCCGTGTAATAACGAATGGCTTCAATTAGATCTGGCAATTTATATGCTTTTGCGATCGGCATTAAACGTTGACGTAATTCTTGGTTAGGTGCGTGTAATGACAAGGCAAAGTTGATTTGTAATTGTTCATCCGCAAATTTATAAATTGAAGGAATAATACCACTAGTTGAAACTGTGATATGGCGTGCTCCAATGTTCAAACCTTTTTCATGGTTGATTACTTTTAAGAAGCTCATCATGGCATCATAGTTGTCAAACGGTTCGCCGATTCCCATAATAACGACGTGACTTACTCGTTCACCTACTTCATCTAATGCTTTTTGAACGTTGACAACTTGCTCAACAATTTCTCCTGCTAATAAATGACGTTTTAATCCGCCTAAAGTAGATGCACAGAATGTACATCCAATACGACAACCCACTTGTGTCGTTACACAAACAGAGTTCCCATATTCATGACGCATTAATACGGTTTCAATTGAATAACCATCTTGTAATTGGAACAAGAATTTAATTGTACCATCTTTAGATTCTTGTTTAATTAAAGTACCTAATGTACTAAGTTCAAAGTCAGCAGCTAATTTATCGCGTAATTCTTTTGATAGGTTAGACATTTCATCGAAAGTTGTTACACGTTTTACATATAACCAGTCAAAAATTTGGCCGGCACGGAACGGTTTTTCACCGTTGTCTTTTAACCAAGTTTGCATTTCTTCCGGTAATAATGAATAAATCGATTGGCGTAATTGTGGTTTTTCTTTTTTTACTCTTACTGGTTTTTGTATTTCTTGATCCATTAGTTTGTAAATTCTCCTTTTTTTCTAAAGGCAGCAACGAAAAAGCCATCACTGCTAAAGTCTTGTGGAAAGACTTGCATCATTCCATTTGTTTGAAGCTCTTTGAGTACATCTGGCACATTTGGTACAGGTTCAAGCTCCATATCCGGATACTTCTCTAAAAATGCAGCAACTGTTCCATCATTCTCAATTTTATCAATTGTGCAAGTACTGTAAACCATTTTGCCTTCATTCTTTAATAACTCATAAGCTGAATCCAGTAATTGTAATTGTATTGGTTGTAGTGATGCAAAGTCTTCTTCTTTTTTCGTATATTTAATATCCGGTTTACGTCTAATAACCCCTAATCCGCTACAAGGAGCATCGACTAAAATCCGATCGAATGATTGCTTATCAAATTGCTCGGTTGCTTTTCGACCATCTAATACTTGTGCGTTAATAACAGTTAGACCTAGACGTTCGGCATTACTATTAATAAGTTTTAATTTATGGGCATGTAAATCGGTAGCGATTAACTCACCTTCATTTTTCATTTTCTCAGCAATATGTGTTGTTTTACCGCCTGGTGCCGCACACATGTCTAATACTCTCATGCCTGGCTCTACTTGCAGAGCGTAAGCTGGAATCATTGAGCTTTCATCTTGAATGGTGATTAGACCATTTTTGTACGATTCTGTTCGTGCAGCTTGACCAGTTAATAAATGCAAAGCTTCCGGTAACACTTTACTTCGTACAACTTCATACTTTTCGCCCCATAAACTTTCAAGCGCTTGATCTGTTGTCACTTTAGCTGTGTTCACTCGAATAGTTTGTTGTGGTGGTAGATTATTTTCAAACAGCATATCAGATGCTTTTTCAACGCCGTAAGCTTCAACATAACGACGTACTAACCAAATTGGATGACTTGTTTCTATAGAAAGTCGTTCAACAGGATCTTTAATATCGGTCGTATCTCGAATGCCGTCACGTAGGATTGAACGTAAAATACCGTTTACTGTTTTAGAGACACCTTGGTGGCGTGCTCGATGTTTAGCAATTTCAACAGCTTCATTTACTGCTGCATGATCCGGAATTTTCGACAAGTTTGCAATTTGATATAAAGACAAACGTAGTAACCATCTTACCCAATCATCCAATTTCCCGCGAACAAATGGCTCTAAATAATAATCTAAAGTCATTTTATATTGAAGTGTTCCGTAAGTAAGTTCCGTCAAAAGGGCACGGTCTTTCGGTTTAATATTATATTTTTCGATTGTTTGATGAAGAAGTAAATTACTATATGCTTGCTGTTTATCTACTGCAAGAAGAATAGTTAATGCTGCGTCACGAACATTACCATCCCAAATTTTAGCTTTCTTTTTTGTCATTCAAAACGGTCCCCAATCTGTAATTTTGACCCGGTACCTCTTAAGTAATCCATCGCAGTCATACGCTTTTTGCCAGCTGGTTGTAAATCTAAAATATTTATTGCTTCTCCGTTACCTGTTGCTACTGTAAAATATTCTTTATCAATAGCAATGACAGTTCCAGGTACTTCGCTATGCTTTTTATCGGACTTTTGTGCCCACCAAATTTTCACATTATCGCCATTTAATTTCGTGTATGCTACTGGCCATGGATGTAAACCACGTACTTGGTTATAAATTTCTGTACTATTTTGCTGCCAATTAACTAGCTCTTGATCACGTGAAATATTATGAGCAAAAGTCACTTTCGTTTCATCTTGTGGGGTACGACTATTAGTACCCTCGATAATAGATGGCAACGTTTCTTTTAATAAGTCTCTACCAACAATACTTAATTTATCAAATAATAGACCTGTATAATCTTGATTTTCAATTGTAAGCTCCGCTTGTGAAATAATATCACCTGCATCAAGTTTAACTGCCATATACATTATCGTAACACCAGTTTTTTCTTGCCCATCGATTAGGCATTGGTGAATAGGTGCTCCACCGCGATATGCTGGTAGTAATGATGCGTGCACATTCACACAACCAAGCCTAGGTGTATCTAATAATTCCTTAGGTAAAATTTGACCAAAAGCTGCTGTAACAATTAAATCTGGATTTAAACCTATTATTTCTTGCAACTCTTCAGAACCACGAAGTTTTTCTGGCTGAATTACTGGTAATCCTAAACGAACAGCTTCTTCTTTGACAGGTGGTGGTGTCAACACACGTTTACGTCCAACAGGACGATCTGGTTGTGTAACTACCGCCTTAATATTATAGCCTTCTTCATGCAGCATACGTAATACTGGTACCGAAAAGGCAGGTGTCCCCATAAATACAATGGAAATCATTCCTGTTCCTCCTCTTCTTCCGCCATCTCATCTAATTCTTCAAGCGTATATACACGAGTAATTTTCTTATCAAATAACACACCAAATAAATGGTCAATTTCATGTTGAATTACACGAGCATCGAAACCTGCTGCTTCGACTTCATACCATTCTCCATCACGGTCTTGTGCTTTTATATGAACATAATCAGGACGCTCAACATCACCATAAAGTTCAGGGAAACTTAAACAACCTTCAATTTCTATAGCTGAACCGTCCGTTGCTAAAATAGTAGGATTAATGATTTCAAGAATGGCTCTTTCCTCCCCCATTTCTACAATGGCTGCTTGAATACTGCTATTCACTTGAGGTGCCGCAATACCTACTCCATCATGTTCAAGCATTGTATCATACATATCATCAAGTAACTGTGCTAGCTCTGCATCAAATTTAGTTACAGGTGCCGCTTTAGCTTCTAATACTTTTGCTGGGTTTTTAATAATTTCTAATACTGCCATAATGCCCTCTTTTCTTGCGATTATATCTAAATGGATGAAGGATCTAAATCAACGGTTAATTGAATAC
Organism: Viridibacillus sp. d25.2; assembly: GCF_055456015.2. NCBI lineage: Bacteria > Bacillati > Bacillota > Bacilli > Caryophanales > Caryophanaceae > Viridibacillus > Viridibacillus sp. d25.2. Next base: position 3,574,190 of record NZ_CM196652.1, read on the forward strand.
CTTTTTTCACCCAGTCTGTTCGATACATGCGAATTAATTGTTGTAATGTAGCCGTTAAATTAGGCTCTTTTTTATATTTTATCAAACATTGATAACGATATCTATTTTGCACCCGACTGATAGACGCTGCTGTCGGACCAATAATACCAACATTTTGTGATAGTTGCATTCGTAACCAATCCACTGCTTTACCTGCATATTCTGCTGCCATTAGTACATCTTCATGCGTCACTTGTATAAGCACAACAAAATAATACGGCGGATAGGCGAAACGCTGTCTTATATGCATTTCCTGCACATAAAACGGCTCATAATCTTGTTCTTTTGAAAGTTCGATTGCATAATGCTCAGGTGTATATGTTTGGATAAATACTTCTCCAGGCTTTTCATGGCGCCCCGCACGACCACTTACTTGTGTAAGTAATTGAAATGTACGCTCCGCAGCTCGAAAATCCGGTAAATTTAATGAAGTATCTGCACTCAAAACACCAACCAATGTAATATTCGGGAAATCAAGCCCTTTAGCAATCATCTGTGTTCCTAGTAGAATATCAGCTTCTCCTCGACCATAGGCATCTAATATACGCTCATGTGAACCCTTTTGCCTCGTTGTATCTACGTCCATTCGAAGTACTCTTGCTTCAGGAAAGAGTTTATATATTTCACTTTCAATCTTTTGCGTTCCTGTACCGAAAAAGCGGATATGTTCACTTTGACATTCAGGGCATTCATGTGGCACCTGTTCTTCATAGCCGCAATAATGACATTTCAGTTTTTCTTGGGAACGATGATAGGTCATGGAAATATCACAGTTTTTACATTGCACTACGGTACCACAATCTCTGCATAATACAAAAGAAGAAAAGCCTCTACGATTGAGAAATAATACCATCTGCTCTTTTTTTTCAAGTCGAATACGAATTGCTTCAGCTAATTCCTCTGAAAACATCGAGCGATTCCCTTTTTTCAATTGCTCACGCATATCGATAATTTCAACTGTTGGCAACGATTGCTGCATTGCACGTTTTTTCAGCGTTAATAATGTATACACGTTCTTCTTTGCTCTAGCAAAAGATTCTAAAGAAGGTGTTGCACTACCTAATATGACAGGACAATGATGGTATTCACTACGCCAAATAGCTACATCTCTTGCATGATAACGTGGTGAATCCTCTTGCTTATATGTCGATTCATGCTCTTCATCTAATATGAATAGGCCAACATTTGTGAAAGGAGCAAAAACAGCAGATCGAGCTCCTACTACCACCTTTACTTCTCCTCTTTGAATCTTTCGCCATTCATCATATTTTTCGCCTTTAGATAGTCCACTATGCAGAACAGCAACTTGTTCCCCAAAACGTGAACGAAATCGCTCTGACATTTGAGGTGTTAAAGATATTTCAGGTACTAGCACAATCGCTTCTTTCCCTTTTTCAAGGGTACTTTGAATAGCCTGTAAATACACTTCTGTTTTCCCACTGCCTGTAATACCATGTAGCAAAAAAGTTGTAGGTAATTTATGTCTCATCGCTGTTAATATTTGATGTAATGCCACTTCTTGTTCATCAGTTAGTGCAAGTGGCTTCGTTTTCACTGCATCCTTTGTAAATGGGTCACGATATACCTCTTCTTGAATATACGTCGCAGCACCTTTTTCAATGATTGCACTAAGAACGGCAGTTGTAATATTAAGCGTTTGGCAAAGTTCTTCCGGTACAAAAACAGCACCTTGATGATCCACCATCCATTCAGCGACCATAACTTGTTTTTTTGCTCTTTTTGGAATATCAGCTGCAATTTGTTGCAATTTCATAATGTCATCCAAAATTTTTATCTTACGAACAGCCTTTACTTGTCCTTGCTGTTTAACGACTGTTTTTATTTGAACAGTTCCTTGTCCAATACAGTATTTCAGTGATTTTAGAAATCCAGCAATTTCTACTTTTTTATATGGGATTGATATTTTATTACCAAAAAGATTTTGTAATTCAGCTGGCAGGTTTTCTAAAGAGCCTGTGAGATGAATCGTTTTTTCGTATTTTGCTCGTAATGCCGAGGGTAACATAACTTGTAATGCATCAATTTCAAAGCATAAAGTATGATTTGTCATCCACTGGGCAAGCTGTAGCATTTCAACTGTTAATACAGGTTCAATATCGAGTAACTGAGATAGTGGTTTTAATTTCCCTTGTGGAACATCCGTTTCTTCCTTTAAAGCAGTGATGAAACCAAGCACATTGCGAGGACCGAATGGTACTTTCACACGACATCCGGCTTCTACAAGTGCTTGCCATTCATCGGGAACAGCGTAGTCAAACGGTCGATCCACTGGATATGCCGCTACGTCTACGATGACTTGTGCTATCATATTAAACTTTCTTCCCTATCTAAAACGGTTTTGAATAATTCAAGTGCCAATTCTTTTTTCGGAAGATGAACGAATGTTTTTTCGAATTCATTTTGTCCAACGAGTGTAACCGTATTTGTGTCAGTACCAAAACCTGCTCCATCTTGCGTTACATCATTAGCAACAATATAATTTGCATTTTTCTTTTCTAGTTTGCCTTTTGCATATTTTAGTACGTCATTGGTTTCCGCAGCAAAACCAATGAGTAATTGTTCTTTTTTATGTTCCCCTAATGTCAGTAAAATATCAGTTGTGCGCTCTAATTCAATAGTTGCATTACCTGGTTGTTTTTTCATTTTTTGCATATGCGCTGTTTTCGGACGATAATCCGCTACCGCTGCTGTTTTTACAACAATATTGGCGTCATCATATTCAGCTAACATTGCTTGGAGCATGTCCTCAGCACTTTCCACATGCACTACCCGTACACCTGCTGGAGGCTCAATTGCTACCACACCTGATACAAGCACTGTTTCAGCACCTAGTTCATGTGCTGCTGCAGCCATGGCGTAACCCATTTTTCCAGTTGAAAAATTGGTCAAATAACGCACAGGGTCAATTCTTTCACGTGTTGGCCCTGCAGAAATAACAACTTTCTTTCCTTTTAAAAGTCCACTTTTAGGTTCGAAAAACTTTGCAGCTAATGCTGTAATTTTCTCTGGTTCTTCTAAACGACCTTTGCCAACATATCCGCAGGCTAAAAAGCCCTCAGATGGTTCTATAAATTCATAACCATCTTCAGCCAACTGAGCAATATTACGTTTAACTGCTAGATTGTCATACATATGAACATTCATTGCCGGTGCAATCCACACTTTTGCAGTTGTTGCTAATAATGTGGTTGTTACCATATCATCTGCAATGCCATTGGCAAGTTTACCAATTACATTTGCAGTTGCCGGAGCTACGATGATTAAATCCGCCCAATCTGCTAAATCGATATGTGCAATGACACTTGAATCCTTTTCATTAAAAGTGTCTGTATAAACATCATTTTTAGACATTACTTGAAAGCTTAAAGGTGTTACAAAACGTGTTGCAGATTCAGTCATCATTACTTTAACATTTGCACCAGCTTGAGATAGTTTACTAACTAATGCTACTGCTTTGTAGACGGCAATTCCGCCAGAAACACAAAGTAAAATGTTTTTATTTGCAAGCATTTTTTTCTTCCTTTCAAAACGACAAGCTCCCAAAGAAATGTTAATTTCCTCGGGAGCCTCTACGTTGTCATGTCATTAAACTTCGTCTTCGTAAATAGCTGATTCGTCTTGAGCTACTTGACTTAAAACACCAGCAGAAACTTCTTCAAGTGCTTTCCCTACATTTTTATGTGATTTGTAAGATGAAAGCCTATAGTCACTACCTTCTTGCATCGCACGTGCTCTTTTTGAAGCAAGACTCACTAATGAATATTTTGAATCGATTTTTTGTTTTAATACGTCAACAGATGGGTATAACATCTATTTATTCTCCTCTCAGCATAGCTAAGTATTGTTTTTCTACTCTTTCACGTCGACAATGTTCCGCAACTACGATTGCATTGACACGATCACAAGCTAATTGTACTTCATCGTTCTCAACGACATAATCGTACAAATTCATCATTTCTAGTTCTTGATTTGCAGCAGCAATACGCGTTGCAATTACATCCTCTGTTTCAGTACCACGCCCAACTAAACGTTGCTGCAATGCTGAAATGCTAGGTGGTGCAAGGAAAATGAATAAACCATCTGGAACCTTGTCACGAATTTGAGCTGCACCTTGTACTTCTATTTCTAAAAACACATCGCGTCCAGCATCCAAAGTTTTGTTTACATATTCTAGAGGTGTGCCGTAATAGTTTCCTACATACTGTGCAAATTCAAGGAGTTGTCCTTGTTCGATTAAACTTTCGAAATCCTCTTTTGATTTAAAGAAGTAATCAACTCCATCAACTTCGCCTTCACGTGGTAAACGTGTAGTCATGGAAATAGAATACTCATAATTAGTATCTGGTTGTGAAAAAAGTGCTTTTCGTACAGTACCTTTTCCGACACCTGAAGGGCCAGATAGGACAATCAATAATCCACGTTCTCTTCTCATGCTTTCTCCCTCATCATTACAATATATTAATAGTACATTTAGTAAACACAATTATTCAATATTTTGAACTTGTTCTCGCATTTTTTCAAGAATCGTTTTCGCTTGGACAACTGCAGCTGAAGCTTCAACAGACTGATTTTTAGAACCAATCGTATTAATTTCACGATGAATTTCTTGCAATAAGAAATCGAGTTTTCGTCCGATAGAAACGTCATCTTGAAGCGTTTCATCAAGCTGGATAAAATGGCTTGCTAAGCGGTCTAATTCCTCTGCAATATCTGCTTTTTCAGCAAAAATCGCAACTTCTGCTAATAATCGTTCATCTAATGCGCTAATGTCTGTAAGTTCTGCAATTCTCGTAACGAGCTTATCGCGATACTTTTGTACGGCTTGATCGGCAACTTTACGAACTAATTTAATTTGCTCTGCTAAATCCGTTTTGAAACCTACTACCGCCTCTTGCAATTCCTGACCTTCTCTTTCGCGCATTTGGATCAATGCCTTTGCTGCTTGTTGTACAGCTTGATCAACAGCTGTTAAAATTTCTTCTTTTGATGTCTCTTGCACTTTGACAGTTAATGCTTGCTCTAAACTCAAAAGTTCTGTCATTGACCACTTCTCGTCAAGCAATATCTGTTTTTGCAATTCTTCTCTTGCTTCTTTATAAGCATTGACTAGAGGCCAATTCACTTGTACAACTTGCTGTTGCGGTGACAATTCTTTCACATATACGGAAACATCTAACTTACCTCTTGAAACTAATGAGGAAAGCAGTTTTTTTGTATGAACTTCCGCTTCCATCCACTCTTTCGGAAAACGTGTTGTAACTTCTAAAAAGCGATGATTTACCGATCGAATTTCTACAGTAAGCTGAAATTGTTCCGTTGTTGTGACACCCCTGCCAAATCCAGTCATACTACGCACCAAGGTCAGTCACATCCTTCTTTGCATACTGATTTTTAATTATAACATATGAAAACAAGTTGTGCCTTGCAGATTTGTTAGAAGTTCATTTAATAGAACAAAAAAATAATTAAAACTGATAGTCATCAATCACGAAGAACTATATTTTACAAAAGCTCCGCTTACCTATTTAGACAAAAAAAATGGTAAGATAGAACAAAACGTTTTGAAAGAGGAATCACTTATGGCTTATGATGGTTTATTTACAATCGCAATGGCAAAAGAGTTACAACAGTTAGTAACAGGCCGAATCGCGAAAGTGCATCAACCGAACACCCAAGAAATTATTTTACATATTCGTGCTAATGGCGGAAATCATAAATTACTATTTTCAATTCACCCTTCCTATGCACGTGTTCATATCACAGAACAAACAATCGAAAATCCACCGGAACCACCTATGTTTTGCTCGCTACTTCGTAAACATATAGAGGGTGGATTTATTGAATCAATCCGTCAACAAGGTGCAGATCGAATCCTCATTTTTAAAATTGCTAGTAAAAATGAAATTGGCGATCCAATTACACGAGAATTACACGCAGAAATCATGGGTCGACATAGCAATTTAATTTTAGTCGACAAAGAAACAGACAAAATCGTTGATAGCTTAAAGCATCTACCACCTGCTATGAATAGCTACCGTACAGTCTTACCTGGTCAACCTTTTATCACACCACCTGAACAGGACAAGGAAGATCCTAAAACAGTAAGTTCTGAAGCATTGCAACTATTCTTTGCCGAAGAAAAGAATACACAAGAAATCGTACAGCATTTTACCGGCTTCTCCCCGTTACATGCTACTGAGTTATTATCTAGAAGTGCAACTAAGGAGCAACCGATAGCCGACATCTTCTCATCATTTATAGAGGAATTCGAAATTGGTGGAAATTCACCAACCTATACTGAAGTAAATGGAAAAACATACTTTTCACCAGTGGCATTAACTCATTTAGTTGGTGAACATACAAGCTATTCAACGTTAAGCACTCTACTGGACCGCGTATTCTTTGCAAGAGCTGAGAGGGACCGCGTAAAACAACAAGCTGGGGATTTAGAGCGTTGGTTACAAAATGAAATAAGCAAGCTCAAATTAAAATTAAAAAAACTACAAAAAGATTTAGATCGAGCTAACAATTTAGACCAATTCCAATTATACGGCGAGCTATTAATGGCCAACTTGTATGCTTTTGAAAAAGGGCAAAAGGTAGTCAATGTTGTTAATTATTATAGTGAGGACAGTGAAGAAATCACAATCCCAATTAGTGAACGAAAAACACCTGTTGAAAATGCACAGAGTTATTATACTAAGTACAATAAAGCAAAAAACGCTCTTATAATGGTTCAGGAGCAACTTGATAAAACAAAGGAAGATTTAGCTTACTTTGAAATGCTTTCGCAACAAGTACAACAAGCTGCACCTGCTGATATAGAGGAGATTCGTGAAGAGTTAGCGGAACAGGGCTACTTGAAACTACGTGCTTCTAAACGTCGTAAAAAGCCAACTAAACCAGCTCCAGAGAAATTCAAATCTTCCACTGGCATTGAAATTTCAGTTGGCAAAAACAATAAACAAAATGATTATCTAACATTTAAAATTGCACGTAAATCTGAAATTTGGTTGCATACTAAGGATATCCCAGGATCTCACGTCGTTATTCACTCATCTGAACCAGATGAACAAACTTTACTAGAAGCAGCAACTTTATCAGCCTATTTTAGTAAAGCACGTGAATCTTCATCAGTACCAGTAGATTACACTGAAATACGTCAGGTAAAAAAACCAAACGGGTCAAAACCAGGCTTTGTTATCTATTTTGAGCAAAAGACTCTTTATGTAACGCCTGATGAAGAACTGATTATGAAGTTAAAATAACTTTCAAGAACAAATAAAAGAGGGCTTCTAATAAGCCTCCAAAAAACTCGTATGAAAAACGAGGGTACTGAAAAAGTCCATAAAATGAATTTTAGCCATGGCGGAAACGATTAACCGTTTGCCATGGCTTTTTCTTCGATGCCGTTAATTTCCGTTCCGGCCGTCGCTTTCCTGGGGGCGAACCTTGAGCCTCCTCGTCGCTAACGCTCCTGCGGGGTCTCAAGATGTTCCCTAGTTCCCAAGGAGTCGCCGCCTGCACTTCAATTAACTAGTTTTATCGTTTTACTGAGTTTTTCATTCTTTCCGATTCACACCTAACCCTTTATAATGAACGGACTAATTCAAGGTGGTGCTTGTCCACGATTTCCAAATCGGCCTATGGAGTTACTTCCAGGAGGTTTTGGGCAATGGCCACAGTTATTTTTTAAAAGAAATTATTATTCATGAACAAAGCGGTGTAGCTTTTGAATAAATTTGATAAAAGGGAAACAGTCAATCCGTTATTAGTAGCAAACAAAAAAACAACTAATTAGCAGGATATAGGATCCTTTTTAAAGAAGCTTGCAACTATAGTGAAAATAAGATAAATTCCTGCATTCAACAGGATTTTTATCAAACTTTTCTACCTAGATAAAAATATATGTTTTAAAACGGCAACTACTATTACACCTATCCTTTTATTCGCATCAACCGTTTTCCACTACCAGTTCTACTAGGCTTGAAAATGCATCAACGACCAAACGATACTTGATGTTTTATACCACATAAAGTGATGTTAAAAGGTCCATCATTACTATTTCCCAAAAAACTCGATGCTGATGCAGGTTACGAAAGTGAAAGTACTATTTATACGCAGTGAAACAAAAATTTTACGCATTAATCCGATTGGTCGTTGTTCTTCTTCTCACTCTGTGGCTTAAGTAAAGTCATAATGGAGTTTGAAATTGCGGCAATGGCCCAAAACTACTGAAAGTAGCTTGAATTCTCCAGCCACTTTCACCAACAAGATAAATAAAAAAAGTACCGATGAAAAAACAAATTGTTTTCTACCAGTACTTTTATTATTGGGACTTTTTAGACATCCCCTTTTACTCATAAACTTTTATTGCTTCTTCGTTGCATCAATGCCTAACCATTTCTCTGAAATTTCTTTTAATGTACCGTCATTTGTTAATTCTTGTAAAGCTTTCGAAATATCTTCTACCTTTTTACTATCAGTAGTAAATGGAAATGCAATATTTCCCCATGATGTAGGACCAAATCCTATTTTCACATCATCCAATTTAGCTTTTTCAATCGTCGTATTCACTTGTACTTGATCATTATAATACGCGTCAACACGTCCTAATGATACTTCCTTCAATTCTGCTGTAGGGTCCTCAGAAAATGTTTTAATCGTAAAGTCATTGTTTTTATTTATATCTTTTAATTCTTTTTCAGCAGCTGTCCCTAAACCTACCCCAACCACTTTACCTTTTAAATCATCAATCGAATTAATATTATCGTTATTCGCCTTTACCGCAAATACTGATCCTGAATATAGATACGGTACGGTAAATGTATATTTTTCTTCTCTCTCAGTTGTCACTGATAATTGATTTGCAATTGTATCAATACGACCTGAATCTAATGATCCAAATAATCCCTCAAAATCAGCCGTTGTCCATTTTACTTTGTATCCTGCCTTTTTTGCAGCCGCTTCAATAACATCCGCATCATAACCAATTACTTTATTGTCCTTTTGATAGATAAATGGACTTCTTCCAGCAGCTGTCCCAACATTAAGAACCTTTTCATCCGCTTTCACAGAATTCTCTCTGTTAGAAGAATCCTTTGAACTACATGCAGCTAATACCCCAACTACTGTAAAAACCATTATAAATGACAATATTTTTTTGAATTTCATACTACCAACTCCTTATCCACTAACTGGTTTCTACTACTTAATTGTTGTAAAAATTTCTGTGTTCTTTCCTGCTTTGGATTATTAAAAATCTCTTCAGGAGTTCCTTGTTCAATAATTGAACCCTCCGCCATAAAAACAACATGATCAGCAACCTGTCTTGCAAATGACATTTCATGAGTTACTACAATCATAGTCATATTCGAATGCGCTAGGTTTTGAATTACTTGTAGAACTTCCCCTACTAGTTCTGGATCGAGTGCTGAAGTAGGTTCATCAAACAAAATTGCATAAGGATTTAGAGCGATAGCTCTAGCAATCCCTACGCGTTGTTGCTGACCACCCGACAAACTATTTGGATAATAGTTTTCTTTTTCAGATAAACCAACTTGTAATAGTAATTTTTTGGCAATACTTTCTGCTTCCACTTGTGACTTTTTCTGTACGGTAATTAACGGTAACGTAATATTTTCTTTTACAGTTTTGTTTTTAAACAAGCTATAGTTTTGAAAAACCATAGCAGTTTTACGCCTTAATAATTGTGCCTTTTTATTTGTTAAATTAGCGACATCTATTGCTACATCATCAATTATTATTTGCCCTTTATTCGCTTGTTCTAAAACATTTAAGCATCTTAATAGAGTCGACTTACCTGATCCAGATGGCCCTATTATCGCTACAACTTGACCCTTTTCCACAGTTAAAGAAATTCCTTTTAATACTTCGTTATCTTTATATGATTTATGAAGATTCTGAACACTAATCATCCTTTTTCACTCCTTAATTACTGGTAAGGTACTTCTAAGCGATATTCTAATCGTCTCTGTAGCCAACCAATAATAACGGTTAATCCCCAGTAGATAATTGCAACAGCTAAGTAACTTTCCATATAAAGATAAGACTCTGCAGCAAGCATTTTGGCATGAGCTAAAATTTCCGCTAACCCTAATACAAACGTTAAAGAGGATTCTTTAATCAGCCCAATAAAATTATTACCAAGTGCAGGAACTGCTACTCGAATAGCCTGCGGAAAAATCACCTTTCTCATGGCTTGCATTTTTGTCATTCCTACAGACAAACAAGCATCCATTTGATTGCTCTCCACTCCATTTAACGAACCACGTAAAATTTCAGATAAATATGCTGCATTATTTAAGCTTAGACCAATTAAAGCTGCTTGTAAGGAAGTTATAACAGCCATCTCAGGGAAAATCTGAGGAAGTCCAAAATATAAAACGAATAACTGCACAAGTAATGGTGTCCCTCTAAAAAACGAAATATATAATCGAGATAATGGATATAACACTTTTATTCGATTACGATCAATGAGAACAAGCAAAATACTAATACAGAATGAAATAATCATTGATACCACAGAAACACCTAATGTGATATATACATACTTCAATAATTGAGGTAGCGATTCTAAAAAATACATAAAATCAAACTTCATTTTGTCACCTTCTATAACGATTTTACTTTTATTGTTTTATGCAATTTCAAAAACAATACGATTACCACTTGGGTCTTCTACCGCAAACTCATTTCCCAAATCTTGAATTTGTATTTGTTGTTTAATATATTTTTTTGCTGTTTCAAAATCTTCTGTGGTCGGTAATTTAAACCTTACTTCTTTCAATCCTGATTCATTCTTTTCCGCCTTTTGAAGTTCCTCACCCGACCATACATTTCCTGCAATATGATGATGATAGCCACCTGTCGAAATAAAGAATGCTGTATCAATAATTACCTGTTCCTCAAAACCTAATGTATTGACGTAGAAATCTACCGATTCCTCTATATTCGCCACTCGCAAATGGACATGGCCAACAATTGTTTCTGTTGGTAATTTACCATCTGTTTCAAAATCAGCTAACGGAGCTAATTCTTTAAAGTTAAGTGGATTACTACCACCTGGATACTTATCCCAATCTTCACGATTACGATCAGCATATATCTCAATACCATTTCCTTCAATATCATACAGATAAAACGCCTCACTATATCCGTGATCACTTGCACTATCTAATCTAGCAATCGGGATAAAGCGTTCAAAGTGCGGAAAACGTGAAGCCTGTTCTACTGGACTATCAATCGTTTCCTTATTTCGCAGAATTTCAAAAAATTTCGTTGCAAACGCTTCTCTACTTGGTAATAAAAATGCTGTATGGAATAAACCTGTACTTTTAGCTGGTTGTAATTTTTCTGCTGTTTTTTCTAATTCAAAAATAACTGTGTTACTACCTTTTCCACCAAACTTAGCATGTTGTATATTTCTCTCTAATACATCAAGACCAACTACATTTTCGTAAAATGCAATTTGACGCTCCAGATCCTTTACTTTTAAAATGACACTTCCTACTTGTGTCGCTCCATTCAATACAAACTTCTCTTGTTTTCCATCAATTCTTTGTACCATCTTTAAAACCTCTCTCGTTTTTTATTAACCAATTGCGGAATAAACGACTTCTAATAAAAACTCTCTTTCTACATAATTTAGAAAGAGAGTTGAGGGGGGAGCTAATTCAACTCTTATCTTTCATGATTTCATGCAATCATGTTGGATTTAGCACCTTCCTAAACAATAGGGGTTGCTGAAACTTCAGTGGGCCAATTCCCTCAGTTTCTCTAGATAAGAAATCTATTTAATATTCCTAGTTAACTCATTGGTTTAATTGATTTTAAAACATTTTCTATAATTTAGCAACATTTTTTCCCAATTATTTTATTTCCATGAAAAATATCCTCTTAATTCGAATTAGAATTTTGAACATAAAAAAAACTAGCATGAGAGAAAGGCACTGAGTATCATTTTTGAGACAATAAGAAAACACCTTATTTTGCAGCCAGTTGACGATATTGTACCGGCGACTGGCTGTTTAATTTCGTTTTAATCCGGATATTGTTATAATAATAAATGTATTCTTCGACCATATTTATTACGCGCGTATTTGTCGTGCGGTAAATTTCGTCGAGGTAGAACGTTTCAGACTTTAGCGAGGAGTGAAACGTTTCGATTGGGGAATTATCAACGGGCGTGCCTTTACAAGACATGCTCATGGTAATTCCCTTTTCTTTGATTGTTTTTTGATATACATAAGATGTATATACAGATCCTTGATCACTATGCAGAATGCAGCCCTCTGGTAAATTAGGTAATTGATTGAGCGTATCTAAAACAAAGGCTGTATCTTGCTTAGACCCAATAGTTTGTGCAATAATCTCGCCATTAAACAGATCTAATATACTTGAAAGATACATCATGGTTTGTCCAAAAGGCAAGTAGGTAATATCTGTTACGAGCTTCTCTAATGGTTTTGTTGCACTAAAATTGCGGGCTAATAAATTGGGAGCGATGTAAGCTGGTTGGCCCGTACGTTTACGTTTCTTTACTTTTACACGGCACTGCCAGTTATATTTTTGCATCACACGTTGCACTGTTTTCTCACTAATACCTGTTAATGATTTTGTGATTTTTCGATAACCGTATCTAAATTTGTGTAGCTTGCACAAGTTACCAATTTGTTGGTCTCGAAGCTCCTTTGGTGTTTGCGTATGAACTTTTGCTTTCCAACGATAGTAAGACGAACGGGCAACTCCTAAATGAAGACAGATTTCACCAATTGACATTCTTCCTTTTAACTCCTCCACTAATTGAACTACGACTCTTGAGACCACTTCCTCTCCAACTCTGCGTACTTTTTTAATACTTCAATCTGTTGTTTTAGATAACGATTTTCAGCTTGTAACTTTGCGGTTTCACTTCCATATTCAGGGCCTTTACCGAAGGTATATTGTTTACCCACTGGCTGTTCAATCCGATGTAATTCACCATTTCGATACCATTTCAACCATGTTTTTAATTGACTGTGATTACGAATATTCAACTCTTCTAATACTTGCTTTACAGGAATCCCAGCTAACCTCATCTCAATTGCCTTCATTTTAATTTCTACTGGATAACTGACTCTTGTCCCCATAGAAAAAACACCTCCACGTTGGTTTTTAAAGGTAGGATACCCATTTTTTCAACGAAAGGTGTTTTTATTTGTCTCATATTTTTAGGTCAGTGCCAAATTCAATTCTCAAGCTAGTTTTTTGAATGCCTATATTTAAGATATTACTTTAATTTCCCGGCTTTTAAATCCTCATGCCATTGCAGTAAACCTGGAATGTCTGATTCATTAATAGCACCTGATTCTTTTGCCGCTTCAACTAACGCTTCGAAGTTTGATAGGCTATAGTAAGGAACACCAACTTCTTCAAAGGCTTGTTCAGCACGTGGTAATTTATATGAATAAACTGACACAACACCAAGTACTTCTGCCCCTTCACGACGAAGTGCTTCTACAGCTGTAATACTTGAGCCACCTGTTGAAATAATATCTTCTACTACAACTACCTTTTGACCTGTTGAAAGTTTCCCTTCTGTTTGGTTACCACGACCATGTTCTTTTGGTTTTGAACGTACATATACCATTGGTAAGTCTAAAATATCACTTACCCATGCTGCATGTGGAATCCCCGCTGTTGCTGTACCAGCTACTACGTCTGTTTCTGGGAAGTTTTCTTTAATAAGCGCTGCAAGGCCGTTTGCAATTGTTGTACGTACTTTTGGATAAGATATCGTTAAACGTGTATCACAGTAGATTGGTGATTTAATACCTGAAGCCCAAGTAAACGGATCATTCGGACTTAATTCTACCGCTCCTACTTCTAACATGCCTTGTGCTACGTCTTTTTGAATTGTCATTATTGTTGTCCTCCCCATAATTGTTGTACAGCATGGTACGCTTCAACTGGATTTTCTGCTTGTGTTATTGCACGCCCTACTACGATTTGCGTTGAACTTTCTTGACGTGCGAAATCAGGTGTAGCAACACGTTTTTGATCATGTGCAGCACCACCAGCCATACGAATTCCTGGTGTTACTTTTAAGAAGCCTTCCCCACATATTTCGCTGATTGCTTTTGCTTCAAGTACAGAGCAAACTACACCATCTAGACCCGCTGATTGTGCTAATTTGGCATAATGCAGTACTGATTGATCTAATGATAAATTGATTTTTTGCTCGTTTTGCATTTGCTCTTCAGTCGTTGAAGTTAACTGAGTTACCGCAATTAAAGCTGGTCGCTGTTTGCCGGCCTCAGTTCCCTCTATTAGACCCTCAAGAGCAGCCGCCATCATATTGGAGCCGCCTGCAGCATGGACATTGACTAGATCTACACCTAGTTTTGCTAAGCCTTTCATCGCTGATTTCACCGTATTTGGAATATCATGCAATTTTAAATCTAAAAATATGTCGTGACCTTGCGCTTTAATTTTGCGAATGATGTCTGGCCCTTCTTGTAAATAAAGCTCAAGACCCACCTTCACAAATAGTGGCTCGTTGAACTGAGAAAGAAATGTCATTACTTTCTGTTCATCAGAAAAATCTAACGCGATAATAGGCTTATTATTCATTTAGCGGTGGCTCCTTCCAATTACATCTGTTATTTTGTCATAACCTAATTCATCTAGCTTTTGTGGTAATGCTTCAATAATATTTGGGCATACGAATGGATCCACAAAGTTTGCAGTACCTACTGCTACAGCACTAGCCCCCACAGATAGGAAGTCGATAACATCCTCTGCAGTTGCAACTCCACCCATTCCAATAATAGGAATATTGACGTTTCGGCTTACTTCATGGACCATGCGAATTGCTACTGGTTTTACAGCCGGACCAGATAAGCCTCCGGTACCATTAGCAATAATTGGTTTTCCCGTTTTCGGATGTAGACGCATACCGATCAATGTATTAATCATCGTAATACCATCTGCTCCACCTGCTTCTACAGCTTTAGCAATTTCAGAAATATTTGTTACATTTGGTGATAGCTTCACATAGACTGGTACATCTGACACAGCTTTTACTGCAGCTGTTAAGTCACTTGCTGATTTTGGATCTGTACCGAATTGAATCCCGCCACATTTAACATTTGGACAAGAAATATTCAACTCTAACGCATGTACATTTGGCGCTTTTGAAATAGCTTCTGCTACGGCTACATAATCAGCAGTCTCTGTTCCAGCCACATTTGCAATAATCGGTACATCATATTTTTCTAACCAAGGAAGTTCATGTGCTAACACATGCTCTAGCCCTGGATTTTGTAAGCCAATGGCATTCAACATACCCGCTGCTGTTTCAGCAACACGTGGTGTTGGGTTACCAGAGCGCGTTTCTAATGTTGTAGCTTTAATCATGATTGCGCCTAACTGAGATAGATCATAAAGTTGTGCATATTCTTGTCCAAATCCGAAGCACCCCGAAGCTGGGATAATTGGATTTTTTAATGATAAGCCTGGTAATTCGACTTGTAATCTATTCATAGCTTCACCACTCCTCTCGGGAAGACTGGACCGTCAGAACAGATCTTCAAGTATTCTTTATCAATTGCATCTGTTGTATTACATACGCAGGCGAAACAAGCTCCGATACCGCAGCCCATGCGTTCTTCAAAGGATAGGAAACCTTTTTTATCTGGATAAGTTTGCTCTAATGCTGCTAGCATTGGCGTTGGTCCACAGCTATAAAAAACATCAAAAGAAGGTGCTTTATCTTTTAATAAGTCTGTGACAAATCCTTTTGTTCCCTGACTACCATCAGCTGTTACGATATAAGTGTCATCTAACTCGGAAAATTGTTTTTCATAAAAGACATTGTTTTCAGATTGGAAGCCTAGTACGTGAATTGTACGTACTCCCTTTGCATGCAATTCTCTTGAAAGCTGATACAAAGGAGGAACCCCAATTCCACCACCAACTAAAAGTGCTGTTTGACCTGATTCTGCTTCTTCTACAGGGAAACCGTGTCCTAGTGGTCCAAGTATATCTACTTCTTCACCTGGTCGTTTTGCTGATAAGATTGTTGTTCCACGACCTTCTGCACGGTAAATCATTGTGAACTGCAATAGTTCATGATTAATGGATGCAATACTAATTGGTCTTCTAAGTAATGGTTCAAATGTATCCGTTACACGTACATGGACAAATTGACCTGGTTGTTTCATATCAAGGACTAGCTGACCAGTTAAGGTCAGCTCAAAAATATCCTCTGCGATTTGCTGTTGGCGTACAACTTGCATACGTTCTTGGTGAATCATCCTCGCACCTCCTGCTTAGGCATTTCTTCAGCTGTGAAGGTCATAGATTCGATTACTCGAAGCATTGCCTCTGCAGTATCAAGAGATGTTAAGCATGGGACCCCATTTTCTACTGATTCACGACGGATACGGAAGCCGTCACGTGCAGGTTGTTTTCCTTTTGTTAATGTATTGACGATTAATTGCGCACCGCCATTTTGGATAACGTCTAGAAGAGTAGGACCATTTGATCCAATTTTATCAACAACGCTTACTTTTAAACCTGCTTCCTCAATTGCTTTCGCAGTTCCTGGTGTTGCTAAGATACTGTAACCAATATTTGTAAAGCGTTTAGCTAAAGCAATTGCTTCGTCTTTATCTTTGTCTGCTACCGTCATTAATACTGAACCGTGATCCTTAATATCCATACCAGCTGCTACTAGACCTTTATATAGTGCTTTTTCTAGTGTGCTGTCTTTACCCATTACTTCACCTGTTGATTTCATTTCAGGTCCTAATGTAATGTCTACACGACGAAGTTTCGCAAAGCTGAATACAGGTACCTTCACGTAAACACCTTGTTGAATCGGCGCTAAGCCAGTAGGGTAACCTTGTTCAACAATTGATTGACCAAGTATCGCTTTTGTTGCAATGTTCGCCATTGGTAAGTTCGTAATTTTGCTTAAGAACGGTACTGTACGAGATGCACGCGGGTTTACTTCAATAACATATACTTCGTCATCAGAAATTACATATTGGATGTTCATTAATCCTTTGATTTCCAACCCTTTTGCTAAACGGGTTGTATAGTCAGTTAATGTATCAATATGTTTTTGAGACAGTTGTTGCGGAGGATATACTGCAATCGAGTCACCTGAGTGAACACCTGCACGTTCGATATGCTCCATAATACCTGGAATTAAGACGTTCTCACCGTCACAAATCGCATCTACTTCAATTTCTGTACCAGTTAAATATCTATCGACTAATACTGGGTGCTCTGGACTAGCTTCAACTGCATGCTCCATGTAATATTGTAGTTCTTCTTCGTTATAAACGATTTCCATTGCGCGTCCACCAAGTACATATGATGGTCTCACTAAAACTGGGAATCCAATTCTCTTAGCAATAACAATCGCTTCATCTGCAGAAATCGCCGTTTTACCCATTGGTTGTGGGATACCGATTTCATTTAATGCTTCCTCGAAACGATCACGTGATTCAGCGCGGTCTATTGCATCTAGTGATGTTCCTAAGATTTTCACGCCTCGTGCTTCTAATTTATCTGCTAGGTTAATAGCTGTTTGCCCACCGAATTGCACGACAACACCTTTTGGTTGTTCAAGATCAACGATGTGCATAACATCTTCAATTGTTAATGGTTCAAAGTAAAGCTTATCAGAGATTGAGAAGTCCGTTGAAACTGTTTCTGGGTTTGAGTTAATAATGATTGCCTCATAACCTGCTTCTTTAATCGCCCATACTGAGTGTACTGTTGCGTAGTCAAACTCTACCCCTTGTCCGATACGAATTGGACCTGATCCAAGGACGATTACAGATTCACGATCTGATTTTTTTGATTCGTTCTCATCTTCGTATGTTCCGTAGAAGTATGGTGTTTCTGATTCAAATTCTGCAGCACATGTGTCTACCATTTTGTAAACTGGCACGATACCATTTTCTTTACGGAAATCATAGATTGCATCTTCTGTTGCATTCCAAAGTTTTGCGACTGTTTCATCAGCAAATCCAATACGTTTTGCTTGTCGCAATACTGCTTTGTCATGAGGATTATCTTTTAATACCGTTTCATAATCGACAATGTTTTTAAATTTATTTAAGAAGAATAAATCGATTTGGCTCCAGTCATGGATAGTTTCGATTGTCACGCCTCTACGTAACGCTTCTCCTAGGAAGAATAATCGTTCATCTCCAGCTTTACGTATACGTTTTTCAATCCATTGATCTGATAAATCTTCAGAATTCTTCATTTCAATATGTTTATGACCAGTTTCAAGTGAACGAACTGCTTTTAACATAGCTTCCTCGAAATTGCGGCCGATTGCCATAACTTCACCAGTTGCTTTCATTTGAGTTCCTAAGTTACGTTTTGCATTTTCGAATTTATCAAAAGGCCAGCGTGGAATTTTCGCAACAACATAGTCAAGTGCTGGTTCGAAGCAAGCGTAAGTTTTACCTGTAACAGGGTTCATCATTTCGTCAAGTGTTAAACCAACTGCGATTTTCGCAGCAAGCTTCGCAATTGGGTAACCAGTTGCTTTTGAAGCAAGTGCTGATGATCGTGATACACGTGGATTTACTTCAATAATGTAGTAGTTGAAACTATGTGGATCAAGGGCTAATTGAACGTTACAACCACCTTCGATTTTAAGCGCACGAATGATTTTAAGTGATACATTACGAAGCATATGATATTCGCGATCTGATAAAGTTTGAGACGGAGCAACTACAATTGAATCACCTGTATGAATCCCAACTGGGTCGACATTTTCCATGTTACAAACTACGATTGCATTGTCATTCGAGTCACGCATTACTTCATATTCGATTTCTTTGAAACCTGCGATTGATTTTTCTAATAAACATTGTGTTACCGGGCTATATTTTAAACCCGATGTCACGATTTCGTTTAAATCTTGCTCGTTATGACAAATACCACCACCAGTTCCACCTAGTGTGAATGCTGGACGAACGATTACTGGATAACCTATTTTATTAACAAAAGCATGTGCTTCTTCTAAGTTGTGGATAATGTCTGATTCTGGTACTGGAACCCCTAATTCGTACATTAAGTTACGGAATAAATCACGGTCTTCCGCTTTGTTGATAGCATCAAGTTTTGTACCAAGAATTTCGATGTTTAATTCATCTAAAATACCTGATTCATGTAATTCGATAGCCATGTTTAAGCCTGTTTGGCCTCCTAAAGTTGGTAGGACTGCATCTGGACGTTCTTTACGAATAATACGTGAAACAAACTCCAATGTTATTGGTTCGATGTACACTTTATCAGCGATTTCAGTATCCGTCATAATTGTTGCTGGATTTGAGTTAATTAAAATGACACGGTAGCCCTCTTCTTTTAATGATAGACAAGCTTGTGTTCCTGCATAGTCGAATTCTGCAGCTTGTCCAATTACGATTGGGCCTGAGCCGATTACTAAAATGGTTTGAATATCTTGACGTTTAGGCATGGTGTTGCTCCTTTCTAGTATCTACATTCATTAACTCTATAAATTCATCAAATAGATGGTTTGAATCTTCTGGTCCTGGTGATGCTTCTGGGTGATATTGTACTGTGAACACCGGGTGTTCTTTATGTTTTAAACCTTCGATTGTTCCGTCATTTAATGCAAGGTGCGTAACTTCTAACCCAGTTCCTTCTAGGGAAGCTGGATCGATTGCATATCCATGATTTTGTGATGTTAGTTCAGTACGTCCAGTTTTCAGTTCTTTTACTGGATGATTAGCACCACGGTGTCCAAATTTAAGCTTGAATGAATCTGCGCCACAAGCTAGTGCGAAAAGTTGATGCCCTAAGCAAATACCGAACATTGGCACTTTTCCGATTAGATTTTTAATTGTTTCAATTGCTACTGGTACATCTTTTGGATCTCCAGGTCCGTTTGATAACATAATACCATCTGGATATAATGCTAAAATTTCGTCCGCTGGCATATTGTAAGGCACTACAACAACGTCACAGTCACGTTTGTTTAACTCTCGCAAAATACCGTGCTTCATACCGAAGTCGATTAATACAACTTTTTTACCACGACCTGGGCTTGGGTATGGTGTTTTTGTAGAAACTTGTTCTACTTGGTTTGTAGGGAATGTAGTTGCTTTAAGTTTTGCCACTACTGCTTCAACATCCACATCTTCACCTCTAGCAGTTAGTGTAGCTTTAATTGAACCTTCTTCACGAATCAAACGAGTTAACTTTCTTGTATCGATTCCTTCAATACCAGGAATTCTCTTCATTTTGAAGAATTCATCTAGTGTTGTGTCACAACGGAAATTTGATGGTGTTTGCGCTAATTCACGAACTACAAATCCTTTTATTGCAGGATCGATTGTTTCAAAATCGTCACGATTAATACCGTAGTTACCTATTAAGGGGTAAGTCATCGTTACAATTTGTCCTGCAAATGATGGGTCAGACAACGTTTCTTGATAGCCCGTCATTCCTGTTGTAAATACAACTTCTCCGTCTGATGCTAAGTCACTTCCGAAGGCTTGTCCTTCAAATACGATACCATTTTCTAAAATTAACTTTCTGTTTGTCATTGTGCTTCCTCCCATACGATGTTACCTTCAAAGATTGTCATAACCGGCCATCCTTTTGCTGTCCATCCATTGAATGGTGTGTTTCTACCTTTTGATACGAAACCTTCAGCATTAATGGTTTGCTCTTTATCTAAATCAAGTAAAATTAAATCCGCTGATGCACCAACTTCAATCTTGCCAAATGGTAAGTTGAATAACTCAGCAGGTTTTGCAGCCATCCAATCGATTAATTGTTTTAATGTCCATTTACCTGTTTCAACAAACTTTGTATACAGTAGTGGGAATGCTGTTTCAAAACCGACAATGCCGAATGGTGCGCCTACCATACCACAGCATTTTTCTTCAACTGTGTGTGGTGCGTGGTCTGTTGCGATACAGTCAATCGTGCCATCAAGTAATGCTTCTTGTAATGCTTGTAAGTCATCATTCGCACGTAATGGCGGATTCATTTTCCAGTTTGCATCATCTGATGGAATGTCCATTTCTTCTAACAGAAGATGGTGAGGACAAACCTCTGCAGTTACGTTAATGCCTGCAGCTTTTGCATCGCGCACTACACGTACTGATTCTTTTGTTGATACGTGACATACATGGTAATGCGCACCTGCTGCTTCAGCTAGTAAAACATCACGAGCAATTTGCACTGATTCACAAACAGAAGGTATCCCCGGCAACCCTAACTCTTGATTACGAGTACCTTCGTGCATCACACCATCGTAGATCAATGAATTATCTTCGCAGTGTGCAACAACTGTCATCCCAATTTTTGCTGCATCTTGCATTTGCTCGAACATTGTTGCAGCTTCTTGTACGCCAACACCATCATCAGAGAATGCAACTGCACCATGTGCTTTTAAATCCGTTAAGTTTGTACGCTTATCGCCTGATTGTGCGACTGTTAAAGACCCATAAGGTAAAACACGAATGACTGCACTATCTTCAATCAAACTATTTATGTAGTCAAGATTTTCAATTGAATCTGGTACTGGCTTTGTGTTAGGCATTGCACAAATTGTTGTGAAACCGCCTTTTGCTGCAGAAGCGGTACCCGTTGCAATCGTTTCTTTATGTTCGAAACCTGGCTCACGAAGATGAGTATGTACATCTACAAATCCTGGGGCTACGACAAGACCTTTACCTTCGATTACTTCAGCAGCCTCAGATGATATTGAAGCACCGATTTCTTTAATGTTTCCACCCTCTATTAGGATGTCTGTTGATTGAAACTCGCCTTGTTCATTTAACATTTGAACATTTTTCAGTAATTTTGTCATATTAGCCTCGCCCCTTTAAAATATGTTCTAATATTGCCATGCGGATGAATAGTCCGTTTCGCATTTGAGAGAAGATTCTTGAACGCTCACATTCTACTAATGATGAATCAATTTCTACACCGCGGTTAATCGGTGCAGGGTGCATAATAATTGCTCCATCCTTCATCATTTTTTCACGTTCCTCAGTTAAGCCATATCTTTCTCTGTATGACTCAACTGTGAATCCATCATATGCTGCTTCACGTTCATG
The DNA here is from genome assembly GCF_055456015.2 of Viridibacillus sp. d25.2. NCBI lineage: Bacteria > Bacillati > Bacillota > Bacilli > Caryophanales > Caryophanaceae > Viridibacillus > Viridibacillus sp. d25.2. Next base: position 3,596,380 of record NZ_CM196652.1, read on the forward strand.
TTGTACTCGAAGTAACATTATGACATCACTCTTTTCAATTAGTTGATCCCAATCTTGATGTGCCTCATATTCACCCTGCCATTCTGGAGGACAAACAAAGTTGACGTTTGCTCCTAAAGCAGTAAGTGCTGTTGCATCTGATTTAGCAACACGACTATGAGAAACATCGCCTGCAATTGTAACATTGACACCTTCGAACTTCCCGAACTCTTTGAAAATTGTGTATAAATCAAGCAAAGATTGAGAAGGATGCTGCCCGGCACCATCACCTGCGTTGATAATTGATACGTCTAAACCTTCTAAAAGCTCTTCGTAGTATGCATCTTGTTTATGACGAATAACTACTGCATCGATACCGCTTTGTTGAATCGTTTTTACCGTGTCGTACAATGTTTCACCCTTTAGCACGCTTGAGAAACCTGCATCGAATGGAATTACTGTAGCGCCTATTTTTCTTTCTGCTGATTCAAATGATGTTTTTGTTCTTGTGCTTGGCTCGAAAAATAGGTTTGCAATAAAGTATTCTTTCTCTAGTTGTGGTTTCGCACCTGCTTCAAATTCAGCAGCGCGCTTTAAAATTAGCATAATTTCTTCTTTTGATACTTCATCCATTGACAGTAAGTTTCTCATCATGAGCCTCCTAGTTTATAAATAAAGCCTCCCTAGATTAGTAGGGAGGCTGAGGAAGGATATGACAGGATAAGCATAGCGCTTTTGCACATGCTTTCGAATCTATATAACCCTTCTTTGCCTCTCTGGGCAATCTGTTAAAAGGTACAGTATTTAAATATTATTCATCCAAATCAGCGACTTCTTTATCGCGACCTGGCAGTACTAAGTTTAAAATGACACCGACGATTGCTGCTAAGGCCATACCCTCAATTGCAAATGTGTCAGAAACTTGCGGTATTTTCAATGTTGCGCCACCGATTCCAAAGATCAGGATAACTGATGCAATGACTAAGTTACGTTTATCATCGAAGTCTACTTTATTTTCAACTAGCATACGTAGACCACTAGATGCGATGATTCCAAATAATAGAATTGACACACCACCCAACACTGAAGTTGGAATTGTTTCGATAACTGCCATTGCTTTTGAAAAGAATGCCATGACTATCGCTAAGACTGCTGCGCCACCGATGACGTACACACTATATACTCTCGTTAATACTAAGACGCCGATGTTTTCACCGTAAGTTGTTTTCGGTGGTCCACCGATGAAAGCGCTCATTAGTGTTCCTAAACCATCACCTAATAGTGAACGATGTAAACCAGGTTCTTTAATGTAGTTACGATTCACAACTTTACCCAATACTAATTGGTGTCCAATATGTTCTGAAATCGTGACAATCACGATTGGTACCATCGCTAGAAGCAATGTGCTTGTCACTTTGAATTTATAGTCTATTCCTGGTATTAAGAAGTCAGGAAGTGCAAACCATTTTGCTTGTCCAATTGCCGTATAATCAACAATACCGATTGCTGCTGAGTATATATAACCAACTACTAAACCGATTAGAATTGGCATTGTGCTAATGATATTTTTGAAGAAGATTGTACAAATAATGGCTGCTGCTAACGTAACTAACGCTGCAGAGAAGTCTGGGAAGCTATATATTTTCCCACCGTTACCATCTGGAATGTTCATCGCCATATCAACTGCTACTGTTGCAAGCCCGAGGCCGATAACCATAATAACCGGTGCTACTACTATGGGTGGTAATATCTTCATAATCCATTTATAGCCCGTTTTCCAAATGAGTAATGAGACAATGCCGTAAGTTAAACCGACGAACATCGCTCCAATCATTGCACTACCAACACCACCAGTGTTTGATACAAAGATAATTGGTGTGATAAATGCGAATGAAGAACCTAAGTAAGCTGGGACTTGAAATCTTGTTACTAATAAAAATATCAGCGTTGCAATACCGCTTGTTAAAAGGGCCATTGCAGGGCTCAAACCAGTAAGTTTAGGTACTAATATTGTTGAGCCGAACATCGCAAACATATGTTGAGCACTTAGTGTAACAAGTTGGAGTGCTTTTGGTTTTTCATCTATATCTAATACTGCGTTTGTCATATCCTGGTATCCTCACATTCTTTTCCTTACTTATTCGTGAATTGTGACGCAATCTGTAGCATCAACTTCAACCATGTTAACTACGATTCTTTCATTTCCTGATGTCGGAATGTTCTTCCCTACATAATCAGCACGAATAGGTAATTCTCTATGACCTCGATCGACTAATACAGCTAATTGGATTTGTGAAGGTCTTCCTAAGTCCATGACCGCATCCATTGCTGACCTTACTGTTCGACCTGTGTATAGCACATCATCTACAAGTATGATTTTTTGCTCTGATACGTTGTCTGTAATATCAACTTGCTGTACAAGCGGCTCTTCGTTATCTGTTTTCGTTGATAAATCATCTCGGTATAGTGTGATATCAAGTTCTCCGGTGCGAATTTCCTTACCTTCAATCCTATTAATCTTTTGCGCTAACCTTCTTGCTAAATACGCGCCTCTCGTTTTAATGCCGACTAGAATACACTCATCAATACCTTCATTGCGTTCAATAATTTCATGAGCTATTCGAGTCAAAGCACGATTCATTGCGGGTTCATCAAGTAATACCGCCTTTTGTGTCATTATTTTTTCCTCCTTTCATCATGGGTATAAAAAAACCTCTTGAGCAATTAGCCCAAGAGGATATAGGTGTACTTAAGATATGTCGAAAAAACTTGCATCACAAGGATTTTCCACATTTCACGCATACCTTCTCAGCCTCTCTGGACTGTCTTTAAAGGTGAATATTTAGTTTTTCACTATGACAAGTATATTACTCTAGGACTTAAAGTGTCAATAGTTACTTTTCAATTCTTTTAATAACTCTTCATAATCCGCTGGTAATGGCGCTTCAAATTCTAAATATTCACCAGTTGAAGGATGTATAAAGCCTAATACACCGGCGTGTAGAACTTGTCCACCAAAGTCGAGTGTTTTTCTCGGTCCATATTTAGGATCACCCGCTAATGGGTAACCAATATAGTTCATATGGACACGAATTTGGTGTGTACGCCCTGTTTCAAGTCTACATTGGACTAGCGTGTAATCCACTCCCAAACGATCGATAACAGCAAAATGCGTCACAGCGTGCTTTCCATTATCAACAACACCCATTTTCTGACGATCGCGTGAATCACGGCCAATCGGGGCATCTATTGTCCCTTTATCGTGTGGAATATGACCATGAACTAGCGCTGTATAGCGACGAGTTACTGTTTTATCCACAAGTTGTTGTACTAATGATTCATGTGCCTTATCGTTTTTGGCAACCATTAATAAACCCGAAGTATCTTTATCAATACGGTGTACGATACCTGGTCGTGCAACTCCATTAATACCTGATAAATCTTGACAGTGATACATTAGACCATTCACAAGTGTACCAGTTGCATGACCTGGTGCTGGGTGTACAACCATACCTTTTGGTTTGTTAACTACAATCACATCGCTATCTTCATAGACGATTTCTAAATTTAAATCTTCGGCCACTATTTCAAGTGGTTCTGTCTCAGGTGGCGTTACTGAAATAACGTCCCCTTCTTTGACTTTATATTTTGTTTTAACTGGCTCATCATTTACCATAACGATTCCGTCTTTTAACCAATTTTGAATTTGAGAACGTGACCAATCTTGTTGCATTGCTGCAAATGCTTTATCAATACGTTCACCATTCAATTCTTGCATTACTGTATAACTTACTGCTGTCATTGCTTCACCTTTTTCTGATTGAGTTTCTCTTCAAAGAGCATATAAATAATCAACATCACAACGCCAATTGTTAGCGCTGCATCTGCAATATTAAAAATCGGGAAATCATAATTAACAACTGGGATTAGTACATTTACAAAATCCACTACTTCACCACGAAACACACGATCAATAAAATTACCAATCGCTCCACCTAATATGAACATTAAGCTCGCTTGAAATAATGGCTTTCCTTTTGCTTCTTTATGAAAATAATAAAGAATACCGATTATTACTGCTACCGTAACAAGTGCAAATAACCAAAATTGTCCTTGCAACATTCCCCATGCTGCTCCGCGATTACGATGCGAAAGAAGTCCAAAATAAGGATCCCAAAGCGTAATTTTTTCACCAAGTTGCATGTTTTTAACGATACTCCATTTTGATAGTTGATCGATAATTGCTACAAAAGCTGCTAGCCCATAATATTTATACACTGCAATATCCTCCGTTTACTCTATATCTTAATCATTTTAACATATCAGAGCTATGAATGAAAAAAACTACTAATAATAAACCTCTTTTTGTAACAAAAAAATCTCTTTCAATAAATTTTTGTAGTTACGAAGGCATAACTCCAATTGCTATAGTAATACGAAAGAATTATACTCCAAATAAAAATGAGCAGCCCGATTAATTTATCGGCCGCTCATTTTTCAAACTATGCTTCTGGATAGTATTTTTCTACAACATCCGTACAGTGTGAACATAATGTTGGGTGAGACTCACTTTGTCCAACTGTTTCAGAAATTGACCAACAACGTTCACATTTTTCACCTGTAGCTTTTTCTACAAGTACCGCTACATTTTCTACGACTACTGCATTTGCTGGAGCTTGTGCAATTTCGCTACCTACAACAAATTCAGAGACGATATTTAATTGAGCAAAGTTAATGTTTTGATCTGCAAGTAAAGTAGTAATCGCCTCATCTGCAAAGACAGTTACTTTTGCTTCTAACGATTTACCAATTGTTTTAGCATTACGAGCCTCTTCTAATGCTTTTAATATTGCATTACGAACAGTAATGATTTGAGACCACTTCATACGTAGTGCTTCAAAATCTTCATGTTCAACTGCTTCAGGCATATCAGTTAATTGAACACTTACTACTTCTGTGCCATCTAAATATGACCACATTTCATCTGTAGTATGCGGAATGATTGGCGTTAATAATTTTAATAATGCTTGTAATGTATCATACATAACTGATTGCATTGCACGACGGTCTTTATTATCAGTACCTTCGATATATACAACGTCTTTTGCGATATCTAAGTAGAATGAGCTTAATTCAGTTGCTACGAAGTTGTTGATTGTGTGATACACGCCCGCAAATTCATAGTTATCATAATGTGTACGAACTGCTTTAATAACCTCTTGTAACTTCATATACATAAAACGATCCACTTCACGAAGATCTGCATACACTACACGATCTGTTTCAGGGTTGAAGTCACTAACGTTACCATGAAGGAAACGTAGCGTGTTGCGAATTTTACGGTACACTTCAGAAACTTGCTTCATGATATCCATAGAAATACGAACGTCAGCAGTATAATCAACTGATGCAACCCATAGACGAAGGATATCGCCACCGTATTGGTTCATTACTTTGATAGGGGCGATAATATTACCTAAAGATTTACTCATTTTACGGCCATCGCCATCAAGAACGAAGCCATGAGAAAGCAACCCTTTGTATGGTGCGTGCCCATGCATTGCAACACTTGTAATAAGCGAAGAATTAAACCAACCACGGTATTGGTCAGATCCTTCTAAATAAAGGTCTGCAGGGTATCGTAATTCTGGACGCTCATCTAATACACCTTGGTGTGTTGATCCTGAGTCAAACCAAACGTCCATAATGTCGTTTTCTTTTGTGAATTCACCATTTGGACTACCTGGATGTGTGAATCCTTCTGGTAATAAATCTTTTGCTTCTCTTTCGAACCAAATATTTGAACCGTGTTCTTTAAATAGATTTGCAACGTGTTCAATTGTTTCTTCAGTAATGATTGGTTCATCATTTTCAGCATAGAACACTGGAATTGGAACACCCCATGCACGTTGACGAGAAATACACCAGTCACCACGATCACGAATCATATTGAATAGGCGTGTTTCACCCCAAACAGGTGTAAAGTTTGTATCGCGAATTGCTTGTAATAATTCTGGACGGAATGCTTCGATTGAAGCAAACCACTGTGCAGTCGCACGATAAATAACTGGTTTTTTTGTACGCCAGTCATGTGGATATGAGTGCGTGAAGAAAGAAAGTTTTAATAGAGCACCTTTTTCTTCTAAAGCTTTTGTAATCCCTTTATTGGCATCATTATAGAACAATCCTTCAAAACCAGGAGCTTCTTCAGTTAATACACCGCGGTTATTGACTGGGCTTAAAACACCGATATCATATTTTTTACCGATGTTAAAGTCATCTTCACCATGACCAGGAGCTGTATGAACACAACCTGTACCTGCATCAAGCGTCACGTGATCACCGCACATGATAAGTGAATCACGACCATATAATGGGTGAGATGCAACAACATACTCTAAATCTTGCCCAGCAATTTCTCGGTCGATTTCGTAGTTTTCCCATTCTAACGTTTCTGCTACTTTTTCAAGCAATCCTTTAGCAATGATAAATTTCTTATCTGCTACTTTTACGACAGCATATGTGAATTCTGGGTTCACTGAAATACCTAAGTTAGCTGGAATCGTCCACGGAGTTGTTGTCCAGATGATAAAACTTTCATCAGTATTTACAACACCTTTACCGTCTTTCACATTAAATGCAACGTAGATTGATGGTGATTTGATATCTTGGTATTCGATTTCCGCTTCAGCTAATGCTGATTCACTTGATGGAGACCAATAAACTGGCTTCAAACCTTTATAGATATAACCTTTTTCCGCCATAGCACCAAATACTTTAATTTGACGTGCTTCGAATTCAGGTTTTAGTGTGATGTATGGATTATCCCAATCACCACGAACACCAATACGTTTGAACTGAGTACGTTGACGATCAACTTGTTCGTAAGCATACTCTTCACAAAGTTTACGAAATTCCGCGGTTGTCATTTCTTTACGGTTTACACCTTTATTTGTTAATGCTTGCTCGATTGGTAGACCATGTGTATCCCAACCTGGGACATATGGGGCAAAGTAGCCAGTCATTGAACGGTGACGATTAATCATGTCTTTTAAAACTTTGTTTAAAGCGTGTCCCATGTGAAGATCACCATTTGCGTATGGGGGACCATCATGTAGGATGAAAGCAGGACGGTCTTTTGTGCGTTCTAGCACCATTGCATTGATGTCCATCTCTTCCCATTTCTCTTGCATTTTAGGTTCATTGGCCGGTAAGTTTCCACGCATCGGGAAATCTGTTTTTGGCATTAATAACGTATCTTTGTATTCCATAAAAATCCTCCTCTTTTTTTAAAACAAATAAAAAACTCCCCATCCCAAAAAAGGGACGAGGAGGAGTTATCTCGCGGTACCACCCTAATTGCGTATCATTAATAAATCATACGCCTCTTAGACACCGTAACGTGGTGTGAGCCGAGATTACTTACTCTGCTTTCAGCAATCTAGTTCCGGAGTGATTTTCCTCATTGAGTATTTGGTCCGAGCTTACACCGTCCTCGAATCGCTTGTCCAGCACTCAAAAAATACTGTCTCCATCATAACTTTTATATTGATATGTTGACATTATAGAAAACTGAAAGCATTCAGTCAAGTATCATTTACTCTACTGGTGTATCCAGTCGTTCTAATTCTGTTGAATCAATTTCATACTCCAATAAATGATCCCAATCATCGGATTCAATCATATCTAATTGTGCTTCTACAATCATTTTGAAACGATTACGGAATACTTTAGATTGTTTTTTCAACTCTTCAATTTCTAATGCGATACGGCGAGCTTTAGATAGAGCTTCGTTAACAATACGATCAGCATTCTTTTCAGCTTCTTTAACGATCAATTTTGCTTCTTTTGTAGAATTACGTCGTACTTCTTCAGCAGCTTCTTGTGCAATGACAATTGATTTTTGAAGAGTAGACTCAATAGAATTATAGTGCCCAATTTGCTCATTTGAAGTTAGTAATTTGCTTTCTAGCTCTTTTTTCTCTTTTAAAATAACTTCATAGTCTTTAATGATTTGCATTAAAAACTCATTGACTTCATCTTCATTGTAACCTCTGAAACCACGAGTAAACTCTTTATTATGTATATCAACAGGCGATAATGGCATTTTCTACACTCTCCCTTATAGCATAATATATATTGTAAACTATTATACAGGTCATTAATGGTAAGTACATCGAAAAAACAACAAATTTAATGTAAATATTATGATTTTCTTTCCATTCGACCAATATTAATGCGAATTTTATCTTTTTTTGTTCGTCCTTCAATAGCTTTAATCATAAATCTTCCAAAACCCCGGATAGATAATAAATCGAGTTCATGCAATTCAAAAGATATATTTTCTCTGATAGTAAAGTTAACCTTCACTTTTCCACTATTTATAAGCGCTGCTGATTTCTGACGAGAAATATTAAACACAGATGCAATAACCGTATCTAAACGCAACGAACTTACTGTCATCATTTCATCCGTCCAAAATTCCTCATTCGGTAATAGCTTTTCAGTTGAATTTAGAGATTCTACATATACTTTCACTTTTCCAATTGAAGTGAGATTAGCTCTTACATAATCTTCAATCTCAGATGTAATAGCAAATTGGGCCGTAGAGCTGTCTATTCTTATATCCCCAAATTTCTCTCTTCCTAAACCAAGTGATAGTAGCGCCCCTAAAACATCTGGATGTTCAAGCTGAACAAACTTAGATGGATAACGCAATTGAAATACTGTTATTTGATAGTCTTCTTCTACCGGTTCGAAATAGGATGGATATAAAAGTATCCTTCTACGCTCAGCTTCATCAAATGCACCAAAATAAGCCATTGCAATATCACCCTGATGCCCAATGATTGACTGTACGATATATCGTTGACGCGGATCTAGAAAGTCCGTTAACTTTGGGGTATAACGATTTTCAACTTCTATAAGCCAGCCACCAACTTGATCAATAAATTCTCGCTCTTCTGGTCGAAAATGCTGGAATACCTTTTCCATAATACCCCTCCTCTCTTGACAAAAAAACCCCACATTCATATTGTGGGGAAGAGTGAGATTGACTACTAATAGAGTAAAAATCCATTAAATAAACTTGCTACTCCTTGATTTGCCAAATTCAATACAAAAAATGCGACGATTGGCGAAATATCAATCATACCTAGTGGTGGAATAAAACGTCTAAATAAATCTAAATACGGATCACAAATTTTACCTAAAATTTGTCCGAATTTAGACTCGTATGCTGACGGGATCCACGACATCAAAATATAAATGATAAGCGCAATTGAATAAATTGAAATTAATTTTGTAATTATTGTACCTATTATAAACATAAATTATTAAACTCCTCAGTTTGATCAGTCTTCATAATAATATTCAGAGATATTCCCATCAACTTCAACATTGTCAGGTGTACATAAGAAAATATCAGTGCCAATTCGTTTTATATCTCCACCAAGTGCACAGATTGTACCACTCAAAAAGTCAATAATACGAATGCCTTGCTCTTTATCAATTCGCTGTAAATTCACAACGACTGCACGCTTGCTTTTTAAATGTTCAGCAATATCTTGTGCTTCGGCATAGACACGTGGTTCAGCTAAGACAACCTTAGAAGATTTTTGTGTAATACTTACCAGATTAGGTGTATTTGTATGTTCAGTTGCCACATTCCGTCGCTCCTTGTTGCTTACTTTTTTAACTGCAGGTTGACTTACTACAGCTTGATGAACAGGTTGTGACATGACTCTTTGTTGGCGTTGCTCTTGCTGTTGAGGTTGCGATTGTTGTGATTGCTCATAGTAGTCTTCATCTTCTTCTAGTAAAAAAAAGTTCTTAATTTTATCCTTCATGCTCATTAAGAATCCCTTCTTTCGTTGCCAACCAGAGCCGTACCAATCCGAACATACGTTGCACCCTCTTCGACAGCGATTTCATAGTCATTTGACATTCCCATCGATAAATCGTGACATGGTGCGTGAGCATATCCGTTATTTTCGACTTCTAATTGTAGTTTTTTTAGATTTTTAAAAACGTCGCGAACTATTTCTGAATCTTCTGTATTTGGGGCCATTGACATTAAACCCACTACGCGGATACGAGAATATTGCGATAGTTGCTCGATAAATGGTATGACTTCTTCCGGTTGTAGACCATGCTTTGATTCTTCGCCTGAGACATTTACTTGTACAAAACAATTCACAATACGAGTTGCTCGTTTTTCAATTTCCTCTGCTAAACTAATACGATCTAAAGAGTGTAGAAAATCAATTTTATCGATGACTTGTTTGACTTTCCGTGTTTGCATTGACCCAATGTAATGCCATACAGCACGCTCGGTAATTGTTTCTCTTTTTTCTAACAAGCCTTCCGGACGATTTTCACCTAATTGATTTAAACCTGCATCTAGCGCTTCAATAGCTCGTTCAGTAGACACTTGCTTTGTAACTGCGATTATTGATATATCCGCCACTTGTCTATCTACCCTTTTTGCTGCTTTTTCAATCTTTAGCTGAATTTCTTGTAAGTTATTTATAATTAAAGTCATTTTATTCCCATCTTTTCAAAGATACTTGTTAACTTATTGTACCAAGCAACGTATGAATTATCAATGAATTGTCATACATTTGACTATCGTGCTTTCACTAATATGACATCCTTCCCAACTACAAGAATATCTTCTATACGAATTTTCATTCCATCATTATCACTTTGTGAAAATTGAAAGAACCTCTTTGGTTCGGATACTACGAATGCTTCGATTAAGCCCGTTTCCTCCGACAATACTGCATCTAGTACAAATCCTAAAAAACGGCCATTACCTGCTTCAATAATTTCTTTTCTTTGGATATCAGAAAATCTCATCTACATCCCTCCTAACACAGTCTATGAAGGGAAATAGCAAAAAACGCATCAACTTTTAGAGTTTGATACGTCTTTGCCATAGTTATTAATTATCGTATTGTGATATTTGCTTTTGAATAGTTTTGATTGCACTTTTTTCTAGTCTTGAAATTTGCGCTTGCGAAATTCCTAATTCGTTTGCAATTTCAGTTTGCGTTTCACCATAGTAAAAACGTTTTGCTAAGATTTTTTGTTGCCTTTCATCTAGCTTCATCACATTTTCTTTCATGGTTACATATGTCAACCATCGTTCTTCAGAAACTGCATTGTCTTTAAGTTGATCCATCATATAAACTGGATCCCCACCATCTGAATAAATCGGCTCATGCAGTGACATTGGTTCTTGAATTGCATCTAAAGCAAATAAAATATCTTCTTGTGGCAAGCCTGTCATACGCGCTAAATCAGATAAAGTAGGTTCACGTAACTGCTCATTGATAAACTGTTCTTTAGCCTGCATTGCCTTGTAGGCAATATCACGCAAGGAACGAGCAACACGCAGCGGGTGGTGGTCCCGCAAATGCCTGCGGATCTCTCCAATAATCATAGGCACTGCATAGGTTGAAAATCTCACATTATGAGACAAATCAAAATGGTCAATTGATTTCAATAGACCAATACAGCCGACTTGAAATAGGTCATCAGCCTGTTCACCACGATATGCAAAACGCCCCACAATACTGAGCACTAAACGTAGGTTGCCCATAACGAGCTGATCTCTTACTTCTTCTTGGCCACTTTGCAATTGGATAAATAACTGACGCATTTCCTCATGCTTTAATACAGGTAACTTTGCAGTATCTACACCGCATAAATCCACTTTTGTTCGCATAGTCATTTCCTCCGGACGTTTCTTTCTTTGTTGTAAGTTCAGTTTGTCCGTTAAGTCACAGAATATGCGGTGGAAAAATGACCAATTTCAACCATTACATAGTTGGTTGATTTAAATTTTCACGTAATTCATGAATAATTTTCTTCTCTAAACGAGAAATATAAGATTGTGAAATACCGAGATGATCTGCAACTTCCTTTTGCGTCATCTCTTCTCTGCCGTTTAGCCCGAAGCGACACTCCATAATATAGCGCTCGCGTTCTTCCAATATATGAATCGCTTGAAACATATGTTGGCGCTCGATTTTTTTTTCAACATTATCCGTAATAATATGCTCGTCCGTTCCTAAAATATCCGATAATAATAATTCATTACCATCTGCATCTGAATTGAGAGGTTCATCTAGTGACACTTCACCTTTAGTTCGACTAGTTTTTCTCAAATGCATTAAAATTTCATTTTCGATACATCTAGAAGCATATGTAGCGAGTTTGATATTTTTTTCTGTATTAAATGTTTCTATTGCCTTTATTAATCCAATTGAGCCTATACTGATTAAATCTTCAATTGGTGTATTCGAATTATCAAAACGTCTAGCAATATAGACTACTAAACGCAAATTACGTTCAATTAATGTATCTCTAGCACTCATATCTCCTCGCATAAACGCCGCAATAACTTCTTTCTCCTCCTCTTTTTTCAATGGTACAGGCAGCGATTCATGACTTCCTATATAAAAAGTACCCTTCGTTCTCCAAGTAGCGAACTTCTGCTGTAGCCAGTGCCAAAATTTACGAATCATGTGAAAAACTCCTTCCATCATTATTGACAAAGCGTTGAGACATTCAAAATGACATCTACCTGCTGTGGGAAATGATCTGATTCCCTTGTAAGTACAAAAAAACCTGGTGCGATAAAGAAACCATCTTCCCCGTGTACCTCCCACTGGTCAAAACGGAAAGCGATTCCATAAACCGTTTGCTCTTGTACAGTTGAGAATCGAATAACCGTTAGCTTACTTTGTAGCTCTTTCGGGAACATCGATAATTTGTAAGGATTGGATGATTGCCAATTCTGTAGTGCATTTTTTAGCACAACATCAATGCGATCTTCTAACGAGCGCCATGCAATAAAATGAACAGCCCTTCCAGTTAATGGTTCGATGCAACTATTACCTGTATCGATAAATCCACTTAACTTCCAACTTTCTCCTTGAAACGTCATTGTCGTATCAAATACAAGCCCACGTTCAAGCGATTGCTGTTTACTAACCGTCCATCTATTTTGTAATAGAACAAGCCCAGCAACTGCGATAATGCTACTTGTCGAAGCGAAATAGACAGTTGGCATTTTAGAAAATAGTGGCTCGAGTGCAGTCAATAAACCACCTGCAAATAATGCAGCCACAATGCAAATAACAGCACTTTTGAACCATTTCTTAAAGTGAAATCCAAAAGCACTAATTGTCATCACGACAAAAGCAAAAATCATAGGTATAACAGATTGACCAATAAAGACAACGACGCATGCACCTATTAGCGAGCTTAACAACAATCTTTTTCTCGACACTTGTAATGCACCTATCTTACTTGTAAAGGACAAGACAATGTAATTGAAAATTGTATTGAGCGCTAAGATCACTTCTCCGTACATGACACCGCCTCCCTACTGAAAGGTTAACATCCGCCAACTTCAAAAAATGTCAAACTGTGAAGTGAACTTGCAAAAAATTTGCGACAGAAAAAAGTGTATACTGACATTTTTTTTCGGATATTTTTTTACAAAATAAAAAGCCCACACAATAAGTTGTGTGGGCAAGTTCGATTTTTCAATTAACGTCTTTTTTGGCGATTACGTAAGAATGTAGGAATATCTAAAGCATCATCTTGAGATTGTGAAGTTTGTGTTTGTCTCACAGGCTCTTGATGTACTTTCACTTCTTCTTGTCTTACTTCACGACTTTGTTGTTGAGGAGCAGCAGCAGCTGGACGACCAGCACCGATTCCTCCGCGACCAGCTGAACGTGTGTCTACAGGCATTTCATCATCTGCGAATCCAGTAGCAATAACTGTTACGATAATTTCATCTTTTAAATTTTCATTTATTACCGCACCAAAAATAATGTTCACATCTTCATCTGAGGCAGCAGCTACGATATCAGCTGCATCTCCTACTTCATATAAACCAAGGTTCGAGCCACCAGTCATATTCATAAGGACACCTTTTGCTCCATGAATCGATGTTTCAAGTAATGGACTTGAAATCGCTTTTTTAGCGGCCTCTGCTGCGCGGTTTTCACCAGATGCAATACCGATTCCCATTAATGCTGAACCTTTATCAGACATGATAGATTTAACATCTGCAAAGTCTAAGTTAATAAGACCAGGCGTTGCGATTAAATCGGAAATACCTTGTACTCCTTGACGAAGAACATTATCTACTTCACGGAATGCTTCTAACATTGGTGTGTTTTTATCTACAATTTCAAGTAGACGATCATTTGGAATAACGATTAAAGTGTCAACTGCTTCTTTCATTGCAGTTGTACCGCCATACGCTTGTGATTGACGTTTACGGCCTTCGAAGGTAAATGGTCGTGTTACAACTCCTACTGTTAATGCACCTAAGTCGTGAGCAATTTGAGCAACGACAGGAGCTGCACCTGTACCTGTACCGCCACCCATACCTGCAGTGACGAATACCATATCTGCTCCACTCAACGCTTCTTCTAATTGTTCTTTACTTTCTTCAGCAGCTTTTTTCCCTACTTCAGGATTTGCCCCTGCACCTAAACCACGTGTCAATTTACTACCAATCTGTAATTTCACATCAGCTTTCGATAGTTTTAATGCTTGTGAGTCTGTATTCACGGCAATGAATTCTACACCTTGTACACCATGTTCAATCATACGATTGACTGCATTGTTACCGCCGCCGCCAACGCCGATTACTTTAATAACTGCTAGTTGTTCGATATCTGTATCAAATTCTAACATCTCAATTCCTCCTAATTCATCTCATTGTGTGTAGAGAAAGCCGCCTATATTATTCTAAAAATTTGGTTAAGAAGCTCCGAACCTTACCAACTACGCCTTCTTTTTGCTCTTGTGTCTCATAAGCTGCTGGTATTTTTGTATTTGACTCTGTATTTTGAATTGGTCCTAGCGGTTTGTCATCGCTATAATCTCCGAGAAACTCGGATTCCATATATGCATAACGGATTAAGTTTACTGCTGATGTAAATTCAGGTTCTCTTACACCAATATATTCAGGCGTGTAAACTCTAACTCTCGTTTGTAACACGTGGCGAGCTAGTTGAGAAATACCTTCTAATTTGGCAACGCCACCAGTTAATACTACGCCACCTGGTAAATCTTGAATACCCATCCGATACAACTCGTCGATTATCAATTCGAATAATTCTTCCAATCGAACACCGATAATTTCGGATATGTACCTCTGACTAAATTGTTCCTTTGTATCTCCATCAATAACTGGCACTTCAAAAAGTTCATCTTCTGAAGCGTCGTCGTAAAATGCATGTCCATAGTCAATTTTAATCTTCTCAGCTTGTTCTGTCGGTGTTTTTAATACAATGGATAAATCTTTCGTAATATGTTCTCCACCTACTGGAATTACAGCTGTGTGTGTGAAATGTTCATCCTTGAAAACAGCAATTGTTGTTGAACCACCGCCAATATCAATAAATGCAGTGCCTCGGTTCTTTTCATCTTCTGTTAATGCAAATTCACCTGCAGCAAGTGACTGTAAGTAAATTTGTTGTATATCCAATCCCGCTTTTTCAACGCACCGGAGTACATTATGCAGGACCGTTTTAGAAGTAGTAATTAATGTACCATCCATTTCTAATCGGATGCCAATCATACCTCGAGGGTCTTTGATTTCATCTAAATTATCTACTATAAATTGTCTAGGAACTAAATTGACTAGCTCTCTCTCTGGCGGAATTGACATCACTTGTGCCGATTCCATAACGCGATCTAAATCCTCATCTCCTATTTCACGGTTGTCACTATTAACAGCAACTACCCCTTTAACAGGTTGAAGCATAGCCTGATTGGCAGGAATACCCAAAACAACTTTATTAATAGTCATCCCTATCATTCTTTCGGCTTGTTCGACCGCTTTTTTAATAGATTGTACTGTAGCATCTATATCTACAATACTCCCTTTACGAATGCCAGTAGATTTTACATTCCCTACTCCTATTACATGTAAAGTCTCATTATTTACTTCTCCAATAACGACTTTAATGGATGATGATCCTATATCTAGTGATACATATAATTCTGAGTGATTCAATCTGTGGCACCTCCTTCAACAACTCTTAACAATATTCTATTGTAAATTGAGTAACTTGTCTAAATAAATTCCTGTTTTTTCGAAAAAATTCCTTCTATTAGACTGCTTTTTAAGATTGTTTTGCTTTTTTATCATTCCATTTTGATAATAATATCCTTCTAATGATAGCAATATTTTGGAAAAGCCGCACTCCAAAAGCAAAAACAGCTGCTAAATAAAGATCAACACCTAAGTGAACTCCTAAAAATGCCAACCCTGCTGCTAGTGCAATATTAAAGAAAAAACCTGTCACAAATACATAATCATCATATACTTGTTGTAATTGTGCTCTTATCCCACCAAAGAGAGTATCTAAAGCAGCAAGGACTGCAATGGATAAGTAACTTTCATAAACAGTAGGTATATGAACATCAGTTAACAGACCAAGGGAAATACCTAATAGTAAACCAAGTAACGGTAACCACAAATCCTATTCCCCCTTTGACTTTTCTGATAAATATTTATTGTGAAAAGATTGATCAAATCCACCTAATGTTACCTTATTTTGTGGTTTTCCAATTGATAAAGTTAAATTATCAATATAAAAGTCATCTGCAATAGATGAAGCGTCCAAATAACTTGCAAGTTTTTTAGCATCCCCTAGAGTACTTGTACTAATAGTTATCATAAATGGTGGTGTTCGAACAGCTAAACTATTAACAGTTGTATGTCCATTAATATCACGAATCGCTGTCGTTTGTACGATTCTCTTACCATCAATTACGACTGCGTTACCCTTAAAACGATTAATATCATTGACAAGCTTCACTAATAAATCCGGTGAGATATTTGGGACTGCTTGTCCTAATATCTTCGCTTCTGTTGAAGCATCAACTCTTAGCACTAAACCGGGAGATTTTATTGTCGTTAATCCCGCTTCTTGTTTCAGTCCTTGAACTGTTTCCCTCAATATGCGATCTGGACTATCATTTTCTACATTCTCATATTTACTTACCGTTGCATTTAACTGCTGTATGTTTGCTAACAGTTCTGAATGAAGTTGCTTTTCTAGCGATAATTCTCTACGAATATCCCATAAATCACGTGTATCACGTTGTTGTGGGTTTTTCACCGTGTTATACTGCATCGCTAACATAAATCCAATAATGAACAAAACGCTGATAAAAGGTATATGCATTTTACGCTTCAATCTGTCGCCTCCTTACTTAAGGACATTAAGAATTTCCTTGGACGGCAGGCATGACAAGCTGCTTACTACCATCAATCGTCACAACAATATTATCATCAGTAAGTTGGTCAAAAACGCCACCTGCTAATGTTAAACTAGTAAATAATACCTTTGGGTCACCTACCGCTTCAATGACAAATGGTGCTGGGAATTGGTCATCATCAATCGTAATTACTGGTCCATTACATTTAATATAGGAATTAGCTTGTAATCGATGACCATTAATAGCAATAGCTTGAGCTCCAGAAATCTTTAATTCATTCAATACTCTAAAGACGTGACTTTCATGTACGATATAGTCATTCGGGTTAACCGATTTTGGATCATATTCAGCATCTTGCAGTGTTACTGTTACACCCGTACCATGTCCAGATATTTTACCAAGTAAAAGACGTAAATCATCTGCCTGCTTTACTAAAGCTCTATATCCCTCTTCATTACCCGAAAAGTCTTGTTCGTAATCCTTTATTTTTTGTTGTAAAAGTATTTTTTCTTCTTCAAGTTCTTTATTACGTTCTTGTTGGGCAATTAAACCCTCACGTAATTGCTCTTTTTTTTCAAAATCAGAAGAGTCTATTTCAGTCATCGAGTTGTCTTTAGTTTTTGCCATATTATAGGCATATGCGAAAAGAAAGCCCAAAGCAATCGAAACTACTAAAAAGGCAAATTGATGTTTAAATGAATGGCGTTTTTTACTGGCCGGTTTTTTGGTCATCTACTTCCTCCTTTGAAGTTGGTTTACCATATTCACTCGAATACGAGCGATAGAATGAACCTACCTCTAAGTCAATAACCCCTTTTTCACCTTTTTTGACTTGCGAAATAATAGATGGATAATAACCCAGTTTTTCTGCCAATGTCGTAATAGTTGCACGAACTTCAAAACCATCATTCATAAATAAGCGTATCGCATACGGATTGGATTTTGTTGGAACAGCATTTATCTGAGAGATTAAAGTCATTAATTCTTTATCAACCTTGTCCAACTGTTTAATCATCTTAAGCAATAAAGCGTCTTCTTGAAAACCAACCAAAATTGGTAAATTCAAATCAGGTGGTATTTCATCTAAGCTGTAGATTACACCATTTTGCAACACTAGATTATATTGACCACCATTCTTAATAAAAGCTTTTTTATCATACTCTTTTACTTTTATATTTACAGTGTTTAACCAGTTCCGTTCAACAGATATGCTCTCTACCCAATCTTTCTTTTGAATAATCTCTTCAATTTTCTTTGTTTTAAACCCCCACAAAGAATCTCCTACACGAATCTTACTATGCTTTGTGTAGTATTCCGCATTTTTTAATTGACCGCCGGTAACTTTAATTTCACTTATGTGACTTAATGATGATTGAAAATAAAGAAGTGCCAGTAAGATAATGCCGAAAATGGCTAGCAATATTGTAAACCGCTGATTCGTTCTTTTTTTTCGACGTTCACGAAGCGTCGGAATACGTTCTTCTATATCTATAATTTTCTCCATACTGTGCACTCCTTCCTCTTTTATTTAAACTCTTTTTGTAAAATTCCAAATAACACCGACTATAAGCCAAGCGGACATTAGAGAAGAACCACCATAACTTATAAATGGCAAAGTCACCCCTGTGACAGGTAGTAACCCTGAAACAACACCAATATTCAAAAATGCTTGGAAGCCGAGCATACTAATCAATGCTGCAACGCTGTAATAATAGCTTAATTGCTGCGTTCTGACCGCTAAAGCATATCCAGAGTATAAAGCTACCGCAAAGGTTATAACAATCAATGCAGCGCCTATAAAGCCTGTTTCTTCGGCAATGATAGAAAAGATAAAATCATTTTGTGGTTCGGGTAAATAGAGATACTTTTGACGGCTATTCCCAAAACCATGTCCAAACAACCCCGCTGGACCTATAGCAAGTAAGGATTGAATTGCTTGGAAACCACTACCTAAAGGGTCTGACCAAGGATCCAAAAATGCCTCTATACGCTTTAATCGATATGGAGCCGCCATGATTAAACCAACTAAACCGCTTATACCAATCATCATTAGAAAAACGTAAAAACGAATTGGATAACCAGCTATAAAAAGTAAAGCAAAGGATGATACAAGTAAAATAAACGCAGAACCAAAATCAGGTTGCAGCATTATAAGCGCTGCTGGCAATAAAATCAATACAAAGTGATTTAATTGAATGGTTCTTTCCGTGCTTTTTTTACGTGCTAATACAAAGCTTAATTTTACTAGCAATGCAATCTTAGCAAATTCAGCGGGCTGAATACTAAGGGGTCCAAGAGCAATCCAACTTTGAGAACCATTTCGCACGGCGCCTATTCCAGGAATCAATACCGCAATTAAAAGTAAGAGAGAAAATATGTACAGTATTGACCAACTTTTTTCCATTCTTAGTAGGGAACTATTGGAAACAACGTAAAATGCGGCGACTGCCACACCTAAATAGATTAGCTGCTTGAAAAGAAAAGGGGCAGTATTACCATAGTGTACCTTGCCCCAATAAGTCCCTGCAGAATAGACGAAAACAATGCCTATCAATGTCAATAAAATGATTGCACTCATAAATAGCGTGCGTTCACGTTGATTCAGCTATGGCATCCTTCCTGTTGTTCAAATTTCCTTACAACTTCATAGCAGCCTCGATGAATTTATCACCACGCACCTCGAAAGTTGGGTATTGATCCCAGCTTGCGCATGCAGGAGATAATAAGATAACATCTCCTTCATTTGATAAATCCGCTGCTTGTTTAACACCTGACTCCATATGATCAGCATATGCTATTTTTGCAACACCACATGATTCCGCGAATTCAGCAAATCGCTTAGCTGTTTCCCCAGCTACGACAACCGCATGAACATTACCCATATGTGGACGTAGTTCTTCGAATGAGTGCCCTCGATCTAAACCACCTGCAAGTAAAACAATCGGCTGTTTAAATGCTGCTAATGCACTGCGAGTAGCAAGTGTATTAGTTGCTTTAGAATCATTGAAGATTTTACGAGTTTGCCATTCTCGTACAAATTGAGTGCGGTGCTTAACACCCGTAAATGATGATAAAACATGCTCAATCTTATCTTTCGGACAATCCATAATGATTGCTGCTGCTACTGCTACTAGAACATTCTCTAAATTATGCTGTCCAGGAAGAGCAATTTTACTACGTTCGATAAATGGTTTACCTAACCAGTAAATCATGTCATCATCTGCACTAATTCCTAAGTAATTGATACCCTTTGTTGTGAATGGAATTTTATGTGCATGTGATTTATTTGCATAACTAGCAACTATTTCTTGATCTGCATTATAGATTAAATAGTCTGATGCATCCTGATTACGTGTTACCGCAAATTTAGCATTACTGTATTCTTCCATCGAACCGTGATAGTCAATATGCGCCTCGTATAAATTCGTCCAAATCGCTATTTTAGGTTTAAATTGTTCAGTGCCCATTAATTGGAATGAAGATAATTCGGTAACAATTACATTTTCCTCCGTAGCATCTTCAGTGACTGAACATGCTACTGTACCTATATTTCCAGCAATCAGAGGATTTAAACCACCTTGATTTAAAATATGATAAAGCAAAGTAGTCGTTGTTGTTTTACCGTTGGATCCCGTAATACCAATCATTGGTGCCTCACTTATTAAGTAAGCAAGCTCTATCTCTGTCCAGATTGGAATACCTCGTTTTACAGCATCTGCTACTAAGATATTTGTATAAGGAATACCAGGGTTTTTAACAACTAATTCGAAGCCCTCATCTAGTAAATCTTCTGGATGACGACCGCAAATCACTGTAATTCCT
The DNA here is from genome assembly GCF_055456015.2 of Viridibacillus sp. d25.2. NCBI lineage: Bacteria > Bacillati > Bacillota > Bacilli > Caryophanales > Caryophanaceae > Viridibacillus > Viridibacillus sp. d25.2. The sequence goes on from NZ_CM196652.1 coordinate 3,617,446, forward strand.
TGTTGTAAAAGACGTTGGGCATCCATATTTTCTTCAAAAGGTTTGGCATCATTTACTGTAACAAATGCGCCCATTTTATGCAGTAATTCCGCAGCTGCGACGCCACTTTTTGCCAATCCTAGTACAAGTACTTTTTTATGTTCCATCCCTTTTATGTTTTTCATTTCAAGACCTCCGGAACCACTGCGATCAACGCAGCAACTACTGCTGTCAACCAGAATGTTAGAACAATACGCCATTCAGACCAGCCTGATAACTCAAAATGGTGATGTAGTGGACTCATTTTAAAAATTCGTTTACCTGTTAATTTGAAACTTGCTACTTGTAAAATAACAGATAATGTTTCAGCGACAAAGATAATACCAATCAATAATAATAACACTTCATGCCCAACTAAAACTGACAGCATTGCAAGTGCCCCACCTAAAGCAAGTGAACCCGTATCTCCCATAAACACTTTTGCGGGATTTGCATTAAATAGTAAGAAACCAAGTAAAGCACCTGTTACAGCAAATGCGAATATCGCAATATCAATTTGATTGTTTACAAGTGCTAACACACCAAATGCAGTAAAAGCAATAGAGGCCGTTCCTGATACAAGACCATCTAACCCATCTGTTAAGTTGACAGCGTTAGAGAAACCTACTAACCAAAAGATCAAGAACAATACATAAAATCCACCTAAGTTTAAGGCGAAATCAGTAAGTGGTATCTGAATTGTATTATGAAAAACACCTAGACCTAATAGGAAATAGGCAGCAATCGAAATAATGATTTGTCCGATTAACTTTTGGAGGGATGTCAAACCCAAATTACGTTTGAAAATAATTTTAAGACCATCGTCTAAAAAGCCGATTAAACCAAAACCGAATAAGACGAGAATTAATACAACAGATTGTGAAGTAAAGGCATCATTTAGAAAACCTAATACAATTGTTGTTGCGATAATAGCGAATAAGAATATTACGCCACCCATCGTTGGAGTTCCCGCTTTTTTCTGATGTGATTTTGGTCCTTCTTCTCGAATACTCTGACCAAATTTCATTCGACGTAATAACGGAATAACAGCTGGTGCTGTAATAGCCGTTAAGAAGAACGAAGTGACCAAAACGATTAAAGTTGTTGCAATTGTCATGAAAATTCTCCTTCTAACCTTCTTTAGTACATGTTCTATCATAGTAGTTTCAATTCTATTTTTAAAGACTAACACACGCTATTTTTCTAAATAAACGTGAATTATGCCATCTAGTCCGATTTGTGCATCTGCTTTTGGCAGTTGAGAGGCGATTTTGGAGCCATTTCCATGCCATTCTAAACGAAACGGATACTGTAATTTTGCTATATTTTCTCTTGTTTGACCGACCAAATTAGGAACACGCACTTTCTCCACATCCCCCCATTTGTATTCTTTTTCTAATTGTCCCTTACGTTCAGTAATACCCACTTTATCATGAACATCTTCAATAATTTGCCCTACAATTGGTGCTGCAATAACTCCACCGAATTGCGTCACGTTTTTTGGGTTATCTATTGCAACATAAACAACGATTTCTGGATCATCTGCTGGTGCGAAGCCGATAAAGGATACAATATACTCGCCATCCTTATATCGCGAATTTTCAACTTTTTGAGCAGTTCCAGTTTTACCACCTATGCGTAGATGATCTCTAAATGCATTGCGACCAGAACCTAGAGCAACGACCGATTCTAACGCTTCTCGGACTTTTTTTGACGTCTCAGGTTTAATTACTTGGCGTTTTTTTACTGGTTTATAGTTTTTCAATACTTTTCCTGTTTCAGTATCGATTAGACTTTTCACAATATATGGTTGATATAATGTGCCGCCATTAATAGCTGCTGATACTGCCTGTACTTGTTGAATTGGTGTAACAGAAATTCCTTGCCCGAATGACGTTGTAGCATGCTCTACTGGACCATATGCCTTTTCAGAAAACAATATCCCACTAGACTCTCCTGCCATATTTGAGCCTGTAGTTTGCCCAAAGCCAAAATCTCGAATATATTTCTGAAGTTTTGTTGGTCCAACTCTTCTTCCTAACTCAATAAAACCCGGATTACAAGAATTTTGTACAACTTCTAGAAACGTCTCACTTCCGTGCCCTTCTCGCTTCCAACAACGCAGACGAGCACCTTCTACCACAGAGTAGCCTGGATCAAAGAATTGGTCCTTATCCAAATCAACTACTTGTTCTTCTAGCGCTGCACTTAATGTAATGATTTTAAATGTAGAACCTGGCTCAAAGGTCATCCACACTGGTAGGTTTCTGTTGTAAATTTTGGAATCAACTTTGGAAAATGAAGGAGGAGAGAATGTTGGATAGGATGCTAGCGCTAATATTTCACCAGTTTTAGGATTCATTGCAATGCCCATTGCTTGGTCTGCCTCGTATTTCACCATTGCTTGAGCAAGCTCACGTTCTACGACCTTTTGAATATCAACATCAATGGTCAGCTCCATTGTTGCACCGTCATTACCTTCTTTCCAACTATCTTGAACATGAGGTAATGCAGCACCTTTCGCATCTGTAAACAGGCGGATTGCGGAAGCTTTTCCCATCAATAAATCATCATACTGATACTCTAATCCAGCTAATCCTTGCTGATCATAGCCTGTGAAACCGATTAGCCTAGAAAGTAATTGATCATACGGATAATAACGTATGTAATCAAGCCCAGCGTAGAGTCCTGGTATATTCTTTTGTTGTATTTTTTCAGCCAACTCTTTAGATATGTTTTTAGCTTCAGGAGCAAGCTTTATTATAGACGTTTTTTGTTGCATTTTTTTTGCTAATGCTTGCTCATCTACTCCTAGTAAAGTTGCCAGCTCTTTTGCAGCTTCTAAAGGTTTATCATTTTGAGCTGGCATAAAATACAATGTTGGGGCTAGTTTATTACCAACAATCAACTTACTATTACGATCTACAATATTTCCTCTTAGACTTGAAACTGGTATTTCACGATCCCAACTTTCTTCTGCCCTTTTTGTTAACAAATCATGTTGTACAAATTGTACATGTACTAATTTTCCAATAAGCATGAGGAATAAAGCAACAAAGACAATCCACATCCACTGCATTCTTTTTTTTGTACTTTTAGTGGCCCACATTGTTCGACATATCACACCTTTTTTTCTTACAAAGTATGATATGACTCTCCGTACTATTCAAATTCTTTGCGAATTCACATGAACTATTTGTAACGTTCCTCTGGTTTTTTCATTTTCAGAATAATTTTCTTGTTTGCATTTAGTATAGTACCAGCTTTAATACTTTGTTTCTGTACATAGCCTTCACCTTGAATTTCTATATTAGCACCAGCCATTGTTTGATACGTTAAAACGTTCCGGAGTGACCAGTCTGTGAAATCAGGTACTATTGAATCTCCATCTGTCTTCAAAAATACAAAACCACTAGATAAGACTTCTGTTTTTTCTGCAGGGTATTGGTCAATAATTTTATCTCCATTACCTATAATAACCGTTTCAATGCCATTTTCTTCAAATTCTTTTTCAACATCTTCAACAAGTTGGCCTTTTAAGTTTTCCATCGTTTGAGATTTTGTTTTTTTAATTTTTTGAGGCTTAATATTTAAATACTTTAAACTACTTCCCATAACTGTATTAAACACGTTTGCTGTTGGCTCAGAGCCCACTTCTGTTGGTCCAAGCTTAGGTTTTTCCACAGCAATATACATAACTAGCTGAGGATCATCTGCAGGAGCCATACCTAAAAATGAATACAAGAACTGATTTTTCCCCCAATAGTAACCACCTGATGCTCTCGGAATTTGCGCTGTCCCTGTTTTACCAGCTACTTCATATTCCTTACTCGCAAAGTTTTGACCTGTACCTTTTTCGGAATAAATGGTAGAGGCTAAAATTTTTCTAACTTCTTTTGCCGTTTTTTCAGAAATAGGAGTGCCTTTAATTGTTGGGGTGTTCTCTTTGACGATTTTCTTCGTATTTGGATTCACGATTTTATCAATTACGTACGGTTGCATCATTTTACCATCGTTTGCTACGGCAGAAACTGCTTGAATTAATTGAATAGGAGTAACCGTAGAACCTTGTCCATAAGTAGTTGTTACCCGATTAATCGGGTATTTATCTAAAATTTGGCCAGATGCTTCATTCGGTAAATCAATTCCTGTTTTTTCACCGAATCCAAATTTTTTCATATAAGAAATAAATGTATCATCACCCATTAACTTCAATAAATGAGCCATACCTACGTTTGAAGAACGTTGTATTCCTTCTAAATAGGAAATAGGACCCCAACCTACCTGGTTACTATCTCTAATAGTTCGATCAAGAACAGTATATTGACCAGACTGGAATATAGCGTTCGGAAACCATTTACCTTCTTCGATTGCAGCTGCTAATGTAAAAGTTTTCATCGTAGAACCTGGCTCAATGGTCAACTCTGTTAACTGGTTTAACCAACTATTTTCAAGTCCTGTACCATCTTGTGGGTTATATGTAGGCCTTTGCGAAACAGCTAGGATTTCTCCTGTTTTAGGATTTGCAACGACCGCTACCATCGAATCAGGATTGTATTTTTTATAAACTTTAGACATAGAATCTTCTAAAAAGTTTTGAATGGTTTTATCAATTGTTAGATAGACATCAGCACCATCTTTTGCGGGTTTGACCATCTTGTCACTGTTAGGTAGCAAATAACCCCATACATCACTTTTATATTGAACGCTTCCATCAGTACCGGATAACTCTTTGTTGTAGATGGATTCTAGGCCCATTTTCCCTATATTTCTAGATTGTCCATCTTGTTGAGTATCCTTTAGTGCTAAGCCGACTAAGTTTGATGCAAAAATACCATTTGGATAAAACCGCTTTGTTTCTTCCATGAAAATGATACCTGGTAGCTTTTCACTTCTAATTTTCTCCATTACACCATGGCTAATATTACGTCCAGGAGCACCGAATTCTACTTGGCGGATTTCATTTCCTTGTGCATTCTTAGATTTAGTATTTAATTTGTCAAATATATCTTTTTCACTAATAGGAATATATTTTGCTAAAATCTTTGCCGTTTTCTCTTTATCTGCGACATGCATAATAGTTTTAGTTCCTTCAGAAGCCTTTGGACTAATTACTGCGACTAACCGATAGTTAATCGTATCTTCTGCGATAATTTGTCCTTGCCGATCGAGAATGTTGCCTCTATTAGCTGTAATTACTTTTGACCTTTCATATTTTGCTGCCGCTTTCGCCGCCAAAGCTTGCCCCTCTACTTGTCCTGAAACTTGGATAAAAAATACACGGAAAAACATAGCAAAAAAGAGCCCTCCATAAACGATTAACATTAGAAAGGCTCCCCATTGAAATCGAAACTTTCTCTTCATTGTCCAGACACTACTTTCACGTTTTTTTCGTTTAGCTTCAAGCCTAATTCTTTCGCTTTATTCCAAATACGCTCATATGTAGAGAGTTCACTTACCTCGATGGACAATTCCGCATTTTGTTTCTTCGTTTCATCAATTTTATTTTCGATATTTTGAATTTCAACAGATTGCGTATTTATTGCAGATTGCGTATTTAAGTTCATAACTGACAATAATGCTATTACTGTCACCATGGCCACAAGGAGAACTCTTTCTCCCTTAGATAAGATTCGTTTGGAAGGTCTAGTTGTTGGCTGCTGGACGGTTCTCTCCGGTACTGTTGGCTGTGGCTGCTGGATGTACGTTTGTTGTTGTTGCCGATTAAGCAATGCCATTTGATCACTTCCCCTTTTCTTTGATTTTTTCAGCTATTCTTAGTTTTGCTGAGCGAGCTCGATTATTTTCTTCTAATTCTTGCTCTGAAGGTAGTATCGGTTTACGAGTGAGAAGCTTTACCCCTGGAGCTAATTCTTCAGGAATAACTGGTAAACCTGGTGGTAATTCAGGTAAAGAGGATGCCTCTTTGAAGATAGTTTTACATAATCTATCCTCTAATGAGTGGAACGTAATGACGCTAACTCGTCCACCTACATTAATGACTTCCAGTGCTTGTAATAGCGAATCTTCCGCTGCTCCAAGTTCGTCATTTACAGCAATTCGAACGGCTTGGAATACACGTTTTGCTGGGTGTCCACCTTTACGTCTTGCTGCAGCTGGGATACCTTCTTTAATTAAATCTACTAGTTCCCCCGTTGTTTCAATCGGGCTTGTCTTTCTAGCTTCCTCAATTTTCCTAGCAATTTGTTTCGAGAATTTCTCTTCACCGTATCGATAGAAAATACGTACAAGGTCTTCGAATGACCACTCATTCACAACATTGAATGCGGAAAGTTCAGCAGTTGTATCCATTCTCATATCAAGTGGCGCATCTTGATGATAACTAAATCCTCGTTCTGCGTTGTCTAATTGAGGAGATGATACGCCTAAGTCGTACAGAATTCCGTCTACTTTATCTATGCCTAATGCTTCTAGTTCTTCCTTCAAGTAACGGAAGTTTGAATGTACGAAAGTTATTTTATCTAAATAAGGTGCTAAACGTTCTTTTGCATTTTCAATGGCTGAAGTATCTTGATCAAAGCAAATAAGTCTACCTTCTGATGATAATTGGCTAACTAAATATTCACTGTGTCCAGCTCCACCTAAAGTACAATCTACATAAATGCCGTCAGGACGAACGTTCAATCCATCAACGGTTTCCTTCAATAATACAGTCGTATGATTAAACAAGGTTTGTCCCTCCTCTAAATTGGTTATATATCAAAATCAATCATATTCTCAGCAATGTCATTGAAAGATTCCTCAGATTCAGCAAAATAATTTTGCCAAGATTCTTTGGACCAAATTTCAATACGATTAGAAACGCCGAGTACCACACAATCTTTTTGAACATTAGCGTGTGTTAGTAAGTTACTTGGGATATTAATACGGCCTTGCTTATCCACTTCCACCTCTGTAGCACCTGAAAAGAAGAAACGAGTAAAAGCTCTGGCATCCTTTTTTGTAACAGGTAATTGCTTCAGTTTTTCTTCCAGCTTACGCCACTCCAAAATAGGATACCCGAATAAGCAATTATCCAATCCTCGAGTTAAAATAAAGCCTTCCGTAAGGTGTTCACGGAACTTAGCAGGTATAATCAAGCGGCCCTTTGCATCAATACTATGTTGATACTCTCCCATGAACATATTACTCACCCCACTATATGAAATTAATGTACCACATCCCCCCACATTCCACCACTAATTCATTGGAAAATAAGGGCGTTTACATTAAAATGCGTAAATCGTCCTTATCAACAACGGTATTTCCACTAATTTTTCCCTTTTTGTTTAAAAAACTTCATACTTCTTAATATTATTTTATTATTTTAATGCCATAAAGTAGTATTTATCTGATATTTTTAATAAAAAAAGCTATCTCAATTGAGATAGCTTTTAATACCCTAAAAATAGGGTAATACTCATTCTATATTTATTAAAAAAAACGTCACTTTTATAATCTACATTATTCCAAATTATAAATATATTACTTGATGCAATTCATTTACTTCTAGCGGTAACTGTAAAATATCATCGATTAAAGCCACGCCATATTCATTCATATATTGGAACGGATTGAATATACGTTCCATCAAATTACCTTCCGGAATTAGCTGCCCTTCCATTTCGGTGAATCTTCGAATAGTAACATCATGTTGAAGTAATACTTCTGCTTCAATTTTTTTCAAAAGGAAATCTAATTGATTTTCATGAATATCTAGGTTTTTAATTACTAGTTTATCTAGGTGAACATCATTGTTATACAAATGCTTTTGCAATTCTGCATATTGCTGCTGTAACAACGCTTTTGTTTTTTCAATAGTCTCTTTTGCAGCATCATCATATACTTCATTAACAAAGGCCTGATGCATTTGTGCCACCTTACCACTTAATACTTCAGCAATAGTTAAATTATGTGTCTTTAATAAGTGAGCAACTTGGCGATTAACAAGTGTCATATTCATACGGGGTACAAAAACTGGCACCTTCATACCAAGTAACTCAAATGCGTCTTTTAATGTAGACCAATAAGCAAGCTCTCCTGGCCCACCAACAAATGCAAGTACAGGCAAGACCATATCTTGCATAAGTGGTCTTGTTACAACATTATTGCTTAAACAAGTAGGTTGTTCTGTTGCTATCTGTAGCATCTCTTCTTTCGTAAAATGGACATTTGCTACGTTATTGATAAACTTACCATCTTTACGTTCTAATAAGAAGCGCTCGCCTTCCTTGACATAAAACAGATTAGCATTTTCTTTTGTTGCACCAATTGGGGTACCATATCCACTTTTAGCTAATAACGCCTCACGATTTGAAACGACAGCTGCAATTTCATCAGAGTTATTGATTAATTCCTCGAAATACGGAGCCTCATATGCACGAAGCAACGGATCAGCAGCATCTAACAGAAGTAATCCCTCTTCTTTGAATAACCAGTGCATTAATTGGGCGAAAAAGTCAGTATATGTACGACTCTTTACGAGAATAGCATCAATTTTCACCAACAACTCATCAGTGTAAGCAGTTTCTCCATATTGTTGGAAGACGTTTTTTATAAAATTACGTGTATCTTCAATATCTAAAGTCGTTGTTGAAGCCATTGTTTTTTTCTTTGAACGGTCAGGATGAATAAGCTTTTGCAAGCGACCGTTTAATGCTGTAAATGTATGATTTATTTCATCAATGTCATGATCTTCGCCAGCAATCCAAAATACCGGAACAACTGGAATACCTAATTTTGCGCGCTGCTCTCTAGCCAATATTAAAACAGAAATAGCCTTATGAACAGAATATAACGGACCTGTTAATAAGCCTGCTTGTTGTCCACCAACAACAACTACCGCATTGTTTTCTAATTCTTGTAAATGTTGTTCCATTTTCACCGTTTTCTCAAATGGTGCCATAAACTCACGGATTACTTTTACGAGCTCAGCTCGACGAATCGGATGATTTTTTAGATACTCTAAACGTTGTTCAAAGGACTTTTCTTCATTTGCATAATGGAAAAACGATGAGATTGTTGATTTTTTATCTCTATAATCTACCAATAATTGATTTGTTACCGGTACATCTATTTGCTCCAGTTTCATATTAGTATAAACTCCTCTATATTGTTAACTACAATAGAGTATAGCATTTTAGTCGGTTGGATTGAAAAAAATACGCTCAGTTCATCATCGCTTATAAAATGATTCTTTGAATTATTATAATGATCCAAATAACCACATACGTAATGGTTAATAATAAAAATAAAAAACGCCATATTTTTCGGAATAACGGTAGTATTTCAATTTCTTTTGTGGAACGCCATTCAATTATCGTGAATATCATCGCAATTATGATTGCAACGATAAAAGTAATAAATCCGATATCATACCCCCATAAGAAACGAACAGACTCCGGAACAGAAAAAAACAATAAAAACGTCGTCATATCCGCTGCTCTACCAAATACTTTCCCTCGCTTCTTAGACATTTTTTTAAGTAGCGAATAAATAAGGATAAATAAGATGATTGGGCAAAGTAAGATAAAATGTAATAAAACTGACAATATATATATCATTTTTCTACACCGCCTTGTTGCAATGCCATTAATAACATATAAAGTGTCTCTAATATCGGCATTTCGTAACCACGATTTTGAGCTATCTGTAATACCCCACCAACAATCGTGCCCACTTCCATTATTCTTCCATTCAAACGATCTGCAAGCATAGAAGATGTATTTGTTGCAGTTTTTGTACATAAAGCAACTACATCATCAAAATGAAGCTGCTCTTGTTGTTCTGGGAAAGCCCCCAAGAGTTCTTTATACAATCGCTCTAATAATATTAGACTATGTTCATTCGTAATAAGAGAACCATTTTTTACATTTAGTATAGTCGTTAGTGGATTAATAAAACAATTTAATAGTGCTTTTCGTATTAGCATTTGTTCTGCATTTTCCACCCATTCCATCGGTAGATTATCGCTTGATAATTGAAAAAGCTCCTTAAAAGGTTCACCATCGCCTCTTCCTAAGGCTATTTTCATCTTACCAATACCTCTATGTACAACGCTTGAATCCGATAACTTCTCAGCTCCAAACTCCACTGAACTAAAAGCTATTTGCTTCTGAAGCAAACTCTTTACAAATTGCAAATGCATCACACCATTTTGAATAAATAATAATGGCGTGCTGTCTGGTAGTGCATCAAATAGAGATCGTAAACTTTCAAGATGAAGATATTTTACAGCAATTATCCATATTGCATCTGTTGGAAATACTTTAAAATCCTGCGAAGCTTTAGCATATGTATGGTGCGACTGTTGCAAGACATCGATTTGCAGTAGCCCTTTGTCATTAAGTTCACTTGCTTGAGCTTCTCGGTGAACAAGAATATTCATTTGGGTGTGATCTTTTTGTAGCAAGGATGCTAGCAGTAACCCAACCGCTCCTCCACCTACAACAACAATTTGCATATCGATATCTCCTTTAAATAAAAATAGACTGAGGCCCACCAAATAAAGGTAGACCTCAATAGCAACACTTATTATACAGGATAAACAGGATGTTTTCGATATGGCAATAAGATTTGTTTTGAGTCATAATAAGCCAAACGTTTTGTTATGACCTTTCTTAAATCACTAGGTGCGACGATTTCATCTACAATCATTTCGGAAGCCATTTTGTAAATATCGATTTCCTTTTTATACTCATCATGTTTTTCTTTAACAAATTGTATTCGTTCTTTCGGATCTTCAATTGCTTCAATTTTATTTGAATAAACGGCATTAACTGCTGCCTCTGGACCCATTACCGCAATTTGCGCAGTTGGAAGAGCAATACAAACATCCGGTTCAAATGCAGGACCGCACATAGCGTATAATCCCGCTCCATAAGCTTTACGCACCACTACTGAAATTTTCGGTACCGTTGCAGAGCTCATCGCAGAAATTAGTTTTGCACCATGGCGGATAATACCCGCACGTTCTACTTTTGTACCAATCATGAACCCTGGCACATCGGCTAAGAATAATAATGGAATTGAAAATGCATCACATAAATTAATAAATTTAGCCGCCTTATCTGCTGAATCAACAAATAAGACGCCACCCTTAGCCTTCGGTTGGTTCGCAATAATTCCCACCGCTTGACCATTCATACGCGCCAAACCAGTTATCAATTCCTGTGCAAATAGTTTTTTTATTTCAAAAAAACTTCCTTCATCAATTAATTGGTCGATCGCTTCATACATATCAAATGGCGCATTTTGGTTTTCGGGAATTATTTCTTCTAATGTGCGCCCTTGTTTAGGTTGTTTCCCTTCAACAACCGCAGGCTTATTGGCGAAGTTTTCGGGAAAGTAAGTTAAATAGCGACGCGCTTCAGTAATAGCTTCCTCCTCAGTTGAAACAAGGAGATCTCCACACCCACTAATCGTACAGTGCATACGTGCTCCACCCATTTCCTCAAGGGACACCTTTTCACCAATAACCTTCTCAGCCATACGTGGCGAACCTAAGTACATCGAAGCATTACCATCTACCATAACAACGATATCACAAAATGCTGGTATGTATGCTCCACCTGCAGCAGAGGGACCAAACAACAAACAAATTTGCGGAATCATCCCTGACATTCTCACCTGATTATGGAAAATACGACCTGCTCCACGACGCCCAGGGAACATTTCCAATTGATCCGTAATACGTGCTCCAGCTGAATCTACTAAATAAATCATAGGAACTTGGTTTTTCTCCGCTACCTCTTGGATACGAATAATTTTCTCCACAGTTCGAGAACCCCATGACCCCGCTTTAATAGTTGAATCATTTGCCATGACGCATACCGTTCGGCCATTTACCTTCCCCATAGCAGTGACCACGCCATCCGCTGGTAAATCACCTGCTTCACAATTCGCAAAACGTCCATCCTCTTCATACTCACCTTCATCAAAAAGAAGCGCTAAACGATCTCGGACGAACAATTTATTTGTTTCTTTTAATTTTTCATGATATTTCGGATGTCCACCTGCAAAAATCCCCTCAAGTTTGTCAGCTAGACGTTCGTTATATACTGTTTGATCAGTCATATTACGGCCTCCCCTTTGTGTTCGACGCTTATATCTACATTAGCCTAAGATGACTAATACATCATCTTCATTAACGAAGTCGCCTTCGTTCACTTTCACTTCAACAACTGCGCCTGATACTTCTACATCTACCGGAATTTCCATTTTCATTGACTCTAAAACTATGACAGTTTGACCTGCAGTTACTTCGTCTCCTTCTTTTACCTCTACACGAAATACAGTACCTGCCATTGATGCTTTAATTTCTCCCATAAATTTTATCCCCTTTGTGATTGGCTAACCATTCTGTTAGCGAACTTGTATGATAAACCCCTGATTGAAACATTTCTTCTTGTAATAAGCGTTCAAATAATAAAAGATTTGATTTTACCCCTTGTATATCTATGTCCTTGATAACCGTTTCAGAATTGGCTAATGCTTGCTCTCTTGTTTCCCCAAACACGACAAGCTTCGCAATAAGCGGATCATAGAACGGCGATACTCTATTCCCTTCAATATACCCACTATCAATACGGTGATCACCACTTTCCGGGAACATTAATACTTGCAACTTACCCGGTGATGGTAAAAACTTCTCTGGATCCTCAGCGTAAATGCGATATTCAATTGCATGACCAGTGCTCTTTATAGCTGCTTGGTCTTTTACAGGTAATGTCTTGCCTTCTGCTACTTGCAATTGCCATTCAACAAGATCCAAACCGGTAATCGCCTCAGTTACTGGATGCTCTACTTGTAAGCGTGTATTCATCTCTAGAAAATAAAATTGATTTTCCTCATCCACGATAAACTCTACAGTTCCAGCATTTGTATAACTTACAGCTTTTGCAGCATCCACAGCGGCTTGCAATAGATTTACACGCTCTGCTTCTGGAAAATGAGGTGATGGTGATTCTTCAATAACTTTTTGGTGACGTCGTTGAATTGAACAATTCCTCTCAAATAAATGAACGACGTTTCCAACATCATCACCGAAAATCTGAACTTCAATATGGCGAGCATTTGGAATATACTTCTCGATAAAAACAAGGTCATTATTAAAATACGATTTTGCACGTTTTTTTACATTTTCAAAACTATGACTGAGCGCTTGCTCATCTTCACAGCAAACCATGCCAATACCGCCACCACCAGCTGATGCCTTCAGCATGACAGGGTATCCAATTAAATTTGCAAATTGCAATGCCTCTTCTAATGAAGCTAGACCTTCATCTGAACCTGGTACAACTGGAACACCAGCGCTTTTCATCGTTTGTCGTGCTCGAATTTTATCACCCAATTGCTCAATTATATCTGCATTTGGACCAATCCAGCGAATTCCCGCAGCCTCTACTTTTCTAGCAAAATCTGCGTTTTCTGATAGCAACCCATAACCTGGATGAATATCACTTACTTGATGCTCTATGGCAAGTTGAATAATATCATCTGCCTTCAAATAAGACTGAGCAACCTGGTTTTCACCTATACGAACAGCAGTCGTCGCTTCTTTAACGAAAGGTAAATCTTGATCTGCATCTGAATAGATAGCAACCGTTTCAATACCTAGCTTGTGGCACGTTAATATAATTCTTCTCGCAATTTCCCCTCGATTAGCAATTAGAACTTTGCGCATATTCATCCCCCTTTGCTTGAACCGTTTCTCCCTTTCCTTATTAGTCTAAACGAAATAAGAAAGCGATTTCAACTATTAACTAGCAAATTTTACTTATTATTGAGTATTTTTTCTTCTTTGTGATTTTCTGCACAATAAAAAGACCATTCCAAAATAACTTCAGAATGATCTTCCGTACGAAATATTCAAGTGTGCTTTTATTGTTTAACCTTCTCTAAACCTTGTTCGAGCCATTTTACTAGCTCGTCATGCTCATGCTTTAATGTTTCATGAGATTTCTTCAATGAATGATAAGCCTCTGATAATTGATCAAAGCTCATAAGCGCTTGTTTTAGATGCGAACGCATCATTTGCTTTGGTCTAGTTTTAGCATCTTCCAATTCTACTTCATATTGCGCTCTTAGTGTTTTATTCCATCGAAAACCACAAGCTTGCTTTGTACGACCTAACTCCTCAGCTGCTTCTTCAAAACCTGCTAGCTGTGAGCGACCTTCACGAACTGCCATTAATATAATTTCCACCAAACGTGCATCATCAACCGCTAACCATTGATCTTTTCTTTTTTTAACTTCTATCTCAATCACCTCGCATTTTTATTACTATATGCGAGTTTTTCAATTTTAGAAGTTATTTTGATTTTGATAGAAAACGATTTACAGCTTCGTGATGTGCGTCACTTTCCCACAATTTCGCGCAAGTTTGAACTTCCTCCATTACGCGATCAAATAAACGCATTTCCTTCCATTTGCGAAGTTCCATTTCTTTATATGCTTTATGTACTGAAGGATGAATTTTACGCATGTCTGCGATAAACGTCTCAAGCGCTTCTTCTTTAGCTCCTTCAAATACGCGCATAGCCCAACCAATTTCATATAAATGTTCAGCTTGATAAGCTTTAGCATCCACTAACATTTTCAAGGCACGATCATGGCGTAATCCACGCTCAAATAAATATGTTCCTCCACCCCATCCAGAAGTAATTGCTAATGTCCCTTGAATGAAACCACATTTAGCTTCAGAAGCTACTAAACGGAAATCACAAGCTGTCGCAATTTCACAACCACCACCAACAGCTGCACCATTAACTAAGGCAATAGTCGGCACTGGTAATGTTGCCAACTCATATAGAATTTTGGCCATTTTACTTAGCATTCCAAAAGCTTGCTTTTCAGTTGTTAATGAATGAAACTCCGCTAAATCCCCTCCCGAGCAAAATGCGCGATCCCCCGCTCCAGTAATGACTAAAAAACGTACAGTATCATGGTCATGTACATATGTAATTACTTCTTTAAAACCTTCCATCACTTCATCATTTATGGCATTACGTCGTTCTGGACGATCAATTATAAATGTTAATACTCCATCTTGTTCTTGAAAATGATACGCCATTTAACTTTACTCCTTTTAGAATAATTAGAAAATATAAATAATATCATCATACCTGTTTTAATAGTGGAGTGCAATGTGACCCTCAAGTCGAGACCAAACCTTTAAACTTTTCCATAAAATAATCTGTAAGAATTTATTTATTATTTTCGTTTATTACTTAGTCGATACATTTTTACAAGTCTCAAAAAAGGAATATTATTATTGTTTATTGTTCAAATGCTGTTATGTATTCAATTAACTGATTAGAAGCGTTTTTAGAAACTTATGTGATTTTTATCTGTACGATATGTGGAATGGATTAGATTGAGGCGTTACGAGACATACTAATTTGAACTTAATTATAAGAATAAGAGGGAGGTTTTTCTAGACTGAAGCCCGGACGACGCTGTTCCCACAGTGGTGCCACAGAAAGTGGAGTTCTTAGACTGCTTTCCTCTCTCAAGTGCATATGGCAGTTTGTCAGGAGTCATCGACTTTCACTTTAGATATTCAACTTCTCAGGTCACTTCGGTCTCTCGGTACAAGACAAAAAGCGTCTTGTATTCGAGCCCTCCATTGCCTTTTGGAGCTAAACGGGCGTGTTCAGCATTTAAAATAAAAATAAAAATAAGAATAAGAATAAAAAAAAGACCACTAGAGAGCCATGGTCTCTTTAGTAGTCTTTCCCAGAACAAATACTGAATTATTTGCTCACAACTTCTTTACCTTTGTATTGACCGCATGCTTTACATACGTGGTGAGCCAATTTACTTTCACCACAGTTTGGGCAAGCAACCATACCTGGTAGAGCTAGTTTGAAATGTGTGCGACGTTTACGTTTCGCAGTTTTAGAAGTTCTTCTAAATGGTACAGCCATCGATGGCACCTCCTTACAGATCGGTTATTCGTCTGTTTGATCAAAATACTTAGCTAAATTAGCAAGTCTTGGATCTATTTTTTTTGTGTCATTCTGTTTTCGATAGGCTAACTCGTCCTCCATTGAAAAACTCCAATCAGAGTTATTCTTAGGTGCCGGAATTGTCGCATCTTCTTTATACACTTGCATCGGAATTTCTAATAAAATTAGTTCTTCTAACACAGGGTCAACATTTACTACTTCCCCTTCAACAATGTGAAGGTTATCATAGTCATTTTCATCAGCAGTTTCTGACCAACTGAATATTTCGTCGGACTCAATATCAAATGAAAACTCAACGTCTTCCCATGTTCGTGCACAAGGAAGTATTAGCGTGCCTGTCAATTGAAAATGACAAGTGATTTGGGATGCACCAAATGTGCAGTGCCCTTTTACATGAACAGGTGTAATCTGACGGATGTCCGGGTTACGTTTCATCACATCATCCAATTGAACTAATTCGTCAATCGGCATCCCGTTTTGGCGATATTTAGATAATTGTGGGATTGCCCATTTCATACGTTTATCACCTCAAGACAACAAAGTTGATTATATAATGCTAAATAATAGATGTCAAGATATTTTCTTGTCACTATAACAAACTCTCCGTATAATTACGTCATAGAGTGTAAATGGGGTGAAGATTTGATAGCAACCGGTGTAATTGTAGAATACAATCCTTTTCATAACGGCCATCTCCATCATATCAGACAATCACGTAAAGAAACAAATGCAGATATTGTCATTGCCGTGATGAGCGGTCACTTTTTACAAAGAGGTGAACCAGCTTTTGTCGATAAATGGTCGAGAACTCGAATGGCCCTCGCTTCAGGTGCAGATCTTGTTGTAGAACTACCATATGTGTACGCCACCGCTCAAGCATCTGATTTTGCTAAAGGTGGTATAAGTATATTAGATGCTCTGTGCTGTAACTATTTTTCATTTGGTAGCGAAGAAGGCAATATAATACCGTTTTTAAACAGTTACAGCCTGTTACAAGAGCATAACGATACTTTACAGCAGATAATAAAGGATTCTATTCAAACAGGTATGAGCTATCCTCAAGCGTTAAATACGGCATACAAACAGCTTGTCCCAATGAACGAACAGTCATTCGTTGATTTATCAAAACCAAATAATATTTTAGGTTTTCATTATATTGAAGCAGCATATAAAATTCATTCGAATATGAAAGCTGTGACGATACAGCGTATTAAGGCAGGTTTTCATGATACGATTGAAGTAGATTCAACTATCGCTAGTGCTACTGGAATAAGACAAGCAGTTTTTAAAGAGGATTCTATTGATGCTATCGCTTCTTATATGCCTCAGGCGTCTTTAAAAGGATTAGATGAATGGCAGCAATCAAATACTACTTTTGGAAGCTGGGAGGCTTTCTGGCCACTGTTACGATTTACAATCATTCGTCATACACCACAAGAGCTAGCATCTTTTGCTGAGGTGACAGAAGGTATTGAACATCTACTACTACGTTCTGCAAAAGAAAGTGAGTCATTTGAGGCATTTATGAAAAAAGTTAAATCAAAACGTTACACATGGACACGTATACAGCGTATGTTAACACATATTTTCACCGGCTTTACTTGGCAACGTTTAAAATCTTTTAAGCAACCTTCATATATTCGATTGTTAGGGATGACGAATAATGGTCAAAAATATTTATCCTTAAAGAAAAAAGAATTTAAACTACCTATTATTAGCCGTGTAGCGAGCTCTGACGACGCCATGCTAATGCAAGATATTCACTCCACCGATTTGTATATGCTTGCTCTTAACGGACCTGTAAATACAAAAAGAATGGGCTTGGATTATAAAACCCCGCCCATTCGAGTATAAAATTTATTTTTGTTGTAAGCCATTTAAATAATTTAATGCATCATCCACTGTTTTAACAGGCACGATTTTCATTTTCGTGTCTATTTTTTTTGCTGTTTCTACAGCTACTTCATAATTTGTTTTAATTCCTGGATTTAATTTCTTTACTTCATCCGTTATCGTGTCGTCGGGAGCAAAGAAGACTTCAATACCCCCGTCATCTGCAGCAATTATTTTTTTATCAATGCCACCAATTCTACCAACTTCGCCTGATTCAAGCATTTCGCCTGTACCCGCTATGTTATAACCTTTTGTTAAATCGCCCTCTGTTAATTGATCGATGATTTCTAAAGTAAACATCAACCCCGCAGAAGGACCGCCAATATCATCAGCTTCTATTTTTACGTTCGGGTTAGTTGTAATTGATTTATTTTCTGTGAAAGTAATCCCAATACCTACTTTTTCCTTTGTACCAGGTATTTCTTTAAGAGTAACAGATTTAGTTTGCTCTTTTTCATCTCGAATGATAGAGAGCGTTACTTTATCACCTGATTTTTTACCCGCCAAATAATCGATCAACTCTGTTTGTCGAATAATTTTTTTCCCGTCTATTCCAATCACTTGGTCACCAGGTTTTAAAATACCATCACTAGCACCGGCTTCTAAAACATAGACAACATAAACGCCATTATAATGAATCTCGTAATCTTTATTTGCCTTTTTGAACGCAATATATTTGGCATTAAATTGAGAATCCGTCATAAGTTTTAATTGACGTAAGTTATATTCATCCTCACTTTCATGTGGGCTTCTTACTTGCGTATCTGGAAGTAATTCTTTTCGATTACTTAGTTTTGCACCAGCGTAAGTAAAGGGTGTTGCTGTGGACATCGATACCGTCATTAGACTCATTGTTCCTTTGCTATCTAAATCCGCATTTTCTACCTCTACAAATTGTGAGAGCTCATAAGCTCCACCTGGCTGCATAATATAATAAGGTAATGGATAGACAAAACCTAATACCGCAATTACAGCAATGACTATAAAACCTATTAATTTCTTGATATTCAAGACTTGCACCTCCATTTAACAAACTCTTAAGCTATATATATGACGAAACACTAGAAGGTTTGTTCGATTTTTTAAAAAAATTTTAGCATATGTGAAATTGACTTACAAAAAGATAAGAATGGGTGAAGCTAATTCTCGTTTCTCGTATGAACATCATTATTTGTTGGGTACTTATTGCTTTATTACTTTTGCAACCAGGTATTGCTCATGAAGGGGCAGATGTTGGTATTAAATTATTTATGAACGCCCTCTTCCCTTATTTATTACCTTATTTAATATTGACCCAATGGTTACTACGACTGACAAATAAAGGTGGTAGTAATTCTTCTAAGACAGCTCTTTACTTGAAAGCATATGGCATAAGTGCATTAGGAGGATTTCCAACTGGTGCTGCGACAATTGCCTTTATGACAAAGGAACAACAATTAACACTGCGAGAAAGTAAGTTTCTACTTGCTATTTGTCATGCCCCTAGCCCACTCTTTATGATCGGTTTTGTTGGTTATGAATTACTTAAAAACGCCACAATTGGTTGGCAAATATTACTGCTAATGCACAGTGTAAATTTATTGATCCTTGGCATTTTCATATTATTTTCTAAACGACCTACTGAAACAATAACTGCGAAAAAGGAAGTAAAACGCGACCCATTTCCATTAATTGAAAGTATGAAAGGTAGTATTCCTACTGTCCTTTTAGTTGGCACAACTGTCATATTTTTCACAACAATTAGTCATGTGATTGCAAAAACATTACTTCATTTGTTTCACGATTTGCCTACAATTTTGGCAGTTTCATTATATGCAGTGTTAGAGATGACATCTAGTTTACATATTGCAACACAATCATTTGCTAGTTCTCCTTATTTACCTTTATGGCTCATAACTATTTTAACGATACAAGGTTTGAGTATTCATTTGCAAGTTGCTGTTTTAGCAAAGGATGCTGATATCCCTCTTGTTCCATACTTTTTAATGCGACTAATTATGGTACCTGTAATCCCTCTAATGTACTGGATTATTTTCTTGTGAAAATCACCGCAAAAAAGGCTGTTTTATGATATATATCATAAAACAGCCTTACTTTATTTCGAGTTGAATTTTTCTTTTAATGCAAATTCAACGATATCTGGTACTAGACCATGGATATCTCCACCATATTGTGATACTTCTTTAACAATACTAGAACTTAAAAATGAGTACTGGTTTTTCGTCATAATGAAAAACGTTTCAATTTGCTCGTCAAGGAAGCGGTTCATCGATGTTATCTGCATTTCATACTCAAAGTCAGAAACTGCACGTAAACCACGTACTATAGCATCTGCATTTCGTTTTTTTGCATAGTCGATTAATAACCCAGAAGATGAATCCACTTTAACATTAGGCATGTCGAACGTTACTTGTGTAATTAAATCCATTCTTTCATCCACATTAAATAATGGTTTTTTCGAGGAATTATTCATCACAGCAACATAAACTTCATCAAAAATATCGGCGGCACGTTTTATAATATCTAAATGTCCGTTCGTAATTGGATCAAAAGTCCCTGGTACAACAGCAATTTTATTCAATGGATTCTCCTTCTTCCTTCACAGAACGATATAATGAAATAATAATGCTACCATAACTCTCTTCACGTATTTTCTCGAAATGTAGGAAGTTGTCTGGTAAATCCGTATCACGATCATGCTCACAAACAATCGTACCTGAGCTTGAGATAACATTATTCGATACTATTTCTTCTACTAAATCATAATATTCTCGTTTTTTATAAGGTGGATCTAAAAAGATCAAGTCAACTTGCACCCCTTTTTTTATAAGGGCTTTCATAGCTCTAACCGCATCGTTCCGAAAAAGCTCAGTTTGCTCTTCATAACGACATTTTTGTATGTTTTCTTTTAGATTTTGGAAGGCACGTCCATCTTTTTCAATGAAAATACCTTTATCCATACCTCTACTAATGGCTTCAATACCAAGTCCACCACTACCTGCAAATAAGTCCAAAACGGAACCTCCGTCAAAAAACGGACCTAGTATATTGAATAATGATTCTTTAACTTTATCTGTTGTTGGTCTAGTGGTTGTGCCAGATACCGCTTTTAAAGGCATCCCTTTTCTGTCACCAGCAATCACTCTCATTGTTTCACCAAACCTTCTCTTACTTACATTTTTAATCGATTTTAATTCAAAATAGCTGATGGCGCAATATTAATTTTGTCATCTGACTTCTCTACATCGACTAAGAATAATCTAACAAGCCATGCTTCTTCCACATAATAATCGTCACCAAACTTTTCGAAAGGTTGCGAAATGGTATTGTAGCGTTTTTGGTTATAAACATAGAATGACTCAGTCATTGGGAATCTGAAATTTCGAGTGTCACTTTCTATATACAGTCCATTTTTCCCCTCGCTTACTTCATAACCAAGACCATTTAATACGGGAACAGCTTTATAAAAGATACTACCGTCTTTAAAAATAACTTGCGTATCTTTATCCTCAGTATCTTTCAAATATACATCACGCGCATCTTCAAACAACAAAGGAGCAATTTTAGTGTCATCATTGTCATTCATTTCAAAAAACGACGTTTTTAAATCAAGTGTTTTTGACAACAATTTGTCGAGTCGTTTTGGTGAGATTTGTTCACCTTTTTGAGCAATTAAACTATTTTTCCAAGCTTTTGATTGTTCGTTCGTCATGTACTTATTTACAATCTGAGTGACTTCATTTGCTTTATCAGAACCAATTTCTTTCCCTGATATAAAGGCCGCAACCGCAATTGGTAACCAATTGTTATTACTTACGAAGTCATATTGTTGTCCGATTTGAGACATGACTATTTTCTTTTCAATGGAACCCACATTAAATTCGGGTGCAAATAAAATGCGGCCAGCTGAATTTTTCTTGGAACTTTGCATAATCGCTACATGATTAAAGCCATCCAAAGAAAAGTCTTCTAAATCTGTTTTTAAATCCTTCGATATTGCCTTGTCACTATATAACGTAACTTGCTCATTTTCAAAGACAGTTTTTAACTTGTGTTTTTGCCAATATAGATCTGTCACTGCTCCATAACCACTAAACATTGAATAATCTACTAGATCAAGTGTTTTTTGACCTACTAATTGTAGACCAGTGAACCATTGACCACCCGATTTCGTTTCATCAGAAATGTGAACTTGTGTATGAACTGGGTTCCCATTTTGTAAAGTTAAAAAAATATTACGTAAAATTTCACCTGAAGTAAGCCCTTTTTTAGATACTGGAATCTCATAAGAGACAGATTGTTTCTCTTCATCTCCCGCTTTTAGCTGAGTAAGTTGGTCATTTAAGCGTTCGCAACTTTTGACATCATCTAAGAGACACGCCTTTTTCTTACTCTTGGTTGGCCAAATAAGCTTCACATTATCTTGAGGTAGGTCAGTAAAGTGATGACTCACTATCAACTTTCCTTTACGATAATTCACTTCTATTTCTTGGTCATAGTTAAATGCCTTATCCTCTTCAGCCAATTGGTCCGAAAAGACATGGTACTGAAAAGTTAACATTATGCCGTTTAAAAATAATAAAATTGAAAATAAGCTTGCAGCAAATTTCATGTGCTAATCCTCCTGCATCATGATACTATGTGTTAGGAAAGGATGTGTACGAACAATGATTCAACAATTTATTGAACTCGGCAAAGGTTTTGGTGACGTTTTTGAACTATGCGAACTTGTCGAAACAAATCAGCATCGCTATCGTAATGCCTTCATACTTGTATCTGAACATAACGGCAAAAGTGTAGCTTCTCTTGCAGTAGCTTTTAATCCAGTTGGTGAAAGTAAATTTACACCACTTTATATTTGTAGAGAAGGTATTTCGCATTCACAAACCAAGCCTTCTAAAAGAGTTCAACTATTCGAAAAGAAAATAACTGAAATCGGTAGACAAGCAATTACCTTAAACGTAAAACACTCATCCGAATTTGCAGAAAGTACTCTCTATTACCAATATCTTATTGGTATTATGCGTCTCAATCATTATATCCCATCCATGTACTAACTGATACGTTTCATCAATTTCCATTCAGTTTGACAACAATATACTGGATATTCTTTTTATCGACAAATATAACCAATGTTTTATAAATCAGTTTTATAATCGTATTCTTTTGCCTTATCAGGTTTCGCATTTTCGAACTCAGTTGATACAAAAGGACGATATGAGGGCACTACATTTTTAACATACGGAAGTCGTATCATTTTGGCCATCGTCACTTCAATTTCATCTTGATCACAATAAAGTACAACATATTTTAATTTTCTTGAAATATAATGTACATGTCCATATCTTCGCAAGGATTTTGCTTGTTTTAAATGATGGACATACACAATCAGGCCTTGTCGGTCTTTCATATGGATTCCCTCTTTTCTTACAAACAAGAATACCATAGCTTGGAATTCAACCGCAACCAAGTTTAGCTGACAGAGATATGGTTTATCCGTTATAATAAAATTAGAAGTCTGCATTTAGAGGAGGACTATTATGGGAAAGAAAACGAAAGTTGCAATCGCAATTGCAGCGGCAAGCGCAGCAGCATGGGCAGGTACAAAAGCTCTTTCAAAACCTCAAAAACGAAGCGATAAAGATGCATTACAATATGAACACCCTATTGTACTGGCACATCGTGGCGGCTCACATTTAGCACCAGAACATACGATGGCTGCATTCCACAAAGCAGCAGAACTTGGTGTTCACGGCTTCGAAATCGATATTCGTTTAACTAAAGATGAAGAAATCGTTGTTGTCCATGATGAGTATGTTGATCGTACTTGTGACGGAACAGGTCGCGTAGCAGATTTAACTTTAGAAGAATTACATTTATTAAACTTTGGCTATAATTTTGTTGATTTGGATGGTTACTTACCATATCGAGAGGAAAAACAATCAATAGTTACTTTACGTTCATTGTTAGAAGATTTCCCTCAAATGCTCGTAAATATTGATATGAAAGATGCGCCAGATACATATGAGGGAGGACTAATGCCTTCTAAACTTTGGCGTTTAATCGAAGAATTAGGAGTCGAAAATCGTGTTGTTGTGACAAGCTTCTTCGACGAACAAATCGATCGATTCAATCTTTACGCTCAAAATAAGGTCGCTTTAGGTGCTGGTCAAGGTGAAGTGAAAAAGGCTTATACTTCATTTACTAGTCAATTCGGTCATCTATACCATCCAAAAGTTGACGTATTCCAAATTCCATCAAAATTTGGTGTATTCGCTTTAGATAATGCTAACTTTATACGTTTCCTAGAGAATTTAAATATTCCAGTACATTATTGGACAATTAATGACGTATCAACTATGGAACAATTACTCGCAGTCGGTGCTAAAGGTATTGTCACTGATCGCCCTGATATAGCAATTGAACTATTAAATGGATAACAGAGTTATAAAAAAACAAAAGAGACTTATACAAAACTCGTATAAGTCTCTTTTATTATGCTGAACAAGAACAGCTACCGCCAGTTCCACAACCCGAACCACATGAAGAGCTAGCGTTTAAGAATGGGTTACTAACCGGTACTTTTACAGCCTCCGATACCGTTTTGCCAATTAATAAGCTAATTTCATCAAGTAAATCTTGATAATCATTTTCGGCAACTTTTAAGGCTGCTATTTTATCGTTTAAATCGAGTTTCCGTTTTTGTAAACGAATCGATTTCATAATTGTTTGGTAATCTGGATGATACTTCCCAAAACGTTGAACATCCTCGTATTGCTCTTTCATTCGTTGGAATGAAGCAATTTCTTCTACAAGTTCAACATCGGAATAAACACTGTTGTAGGCATGCTGCAACGTTGCTATTTCTTTGGAGGATCGTATCATATTACTCAGAACATCTACTTCATCAAGGATTTGTGCCCACTCTGAAGTCATCATCATATTTCATTCCCCCATTCCATTCTTATCATAACAGATTTATTGTTTTTTTGTTAAGTTAGCGATTGGAAAAAATAAGTTAGTAATTAAAACCTCTTAGTTTTTCACTCATCCCCACTTATTAGAAATCGCAATTATTTTATCAATAAGCATGACTTATTGATAAATGCGGAAAAGCATACATACACTATAAAAAAGCTAAATCTACAAATTCTTTCTTAAACTATTTTTTGCTATTGCTGTACAAGCTAAAATATCCACTTACGATGAATATGAAAAAATGAGGTGGTCATTTTTATCGAAAGAGCTCTTCTTTTTATAATTTTATTAAGACTACTTTCAGGAAGTATTGAGTTGACAGCAGCTTTTTTCATGTTGAAGTACAATGATTTAGAAAAAGCTTTCTATATCAATACCCTCCTGGCATTAGTCGGTCCTACTGTTTTAATTGTTACGACTGGAATCGGGTTAGCAGGCTTAGCTGAAAAGGTATCAATGCTTAAAATGGTTTGTCTATTCTCAGGAATTTTACTTATCCTTTTCAGTTTGAATTCCAAGTAAGTTCAAACTTAATTTATTTTTTATATCACAAATAAAAGGAACGATTCAGCTAAGATAAGGTCTGAACTCGGTATTGTACGAGGGCTCAGGCCTTTTAGTTTTGCCTTAATTCGTTTGTGAATATAGTAATCGATATATTTTTCTAATTCATCTTAAAATGTTCTACACTCTCAAATCCATTTAAGTAGAGGCGTTTCCTTTTAGGGTGTTATTGCATTAATTTTTTTCTTTGATGTGATTTTAATCAAAATAAAAGCACCTCAAATTTTAGACTGTAATCTAAAGTTCGGGGTGCAGTTCAAACTGATTGCTCCTTTTTACTTTGTGGTGCTATTTTTTTGGCCAATTTCCTCAATTTTGATGAACTTAAATACTAAAAACAAGATGATAAGACCTACAACACCCGCTGAAATATAACTTACATTTAGATAATTCTCCATAACGAGAGACATCACAGGTGGTCCTGCTGCAACACCGATAAATCTAGCTGAGCTGTAAAAAGAAGTGACAGTACCTCTCTCCTCTTTTCGAATATTTTCGGTAATAATAGCATCTAACACGGGTAATAATGCACCGATTGCTATACCTACTACACTGGTCACTACTAACAATAGAACCAACTTTTCTGCTGTATAACCAACAAAAACAACACTGATAGAAAGAACAATTAAACAGATAATCATCATCTTCTTAATGAGCCTCATATCCCCTTTTATCTTCCTTCCAGTAATAAAAGAAGCGATACAGAGCATCAGTAAGGGTATGGCTAACACAAATCCTTTTTTTACGCTTTTTATATCATGCGTTTTTTCAAGATTTTCAGATAAAAAAAATAACGCACCAAACAACACAAGCATTACAAATGCACCGTTTAGAAATACGGTTAATAACCACTTTCCTTCCTGCCTAAATGTAGTTTTAACATTTGTCAAAAATTCTTTTAGTTTTACTGGTTCATCTTTATCTTTTGGTACTTTTACAAAGAAGAAAATTAGGACGATAGAGATTAAGCTAAAAGCAGATATAGAGAAGAATGGTAAAAACCATAAGAAAGCTGCGAACAATGAACCTAGAATCGGACTTAACACTTTTCCAAATGTATTTGACGTTTCAATGATTCCTAAACAAGAGCTTGTTTTTTCATCATCATCTTTATATAAGTCACCTACTAACGGTAATACTATCGGCATAGCACCCGATGCCCCTGCGCCTTGTAAAATCCTCCCGATGATAATACCCATATACGGATTTTCCATTTTCCAAGATGCAATACCAGCGATTAATCCACCGATTAACGCCAATATTAAACTTGGTAAAATGACCTTTTTCCTCCCAAAACGATCCGATAAATAGCCTGCAACTGGAATGAGAATAATTGCCGCTACTGAATAACTCGTGATGATCATACTTGATTGAAATGAGGAAATGCCTACATTTTTTTCTAAGATCGGTAACACTGGGATAAGCATAGAATTTCCAAGTGTCATAACTAATGGGATTGAGGCCAAACTGATTATACACCAGAGGCTAACTTTGTCTTCACGATTATCCACATTTCCCATCCATACACCTCTATTAACTGTTAGGTTTTTCAATTATTAAAGGTATGGTTTCCTTGCTTATTTTTTTTATGCGTAAAAATAAACAATATGTACATAAAAGATTAGAGTAGTGAACATTTGGACAAATTAAAAAATGGAATGATATGCTTGAATACCAAAGTAAATGCCAAATCCAATCATCGATAAAGATGAAATAACTGAAATAATTTTCAAAAAAGAGGGGGATAACATTTTTCGTGAACCGCCTGATATAGTCGCCATTATAAAATCAACTAGAGAAATGCCCAGTAATATGAATATACTATATAGAATTATTTCTACACCTGTTAATGTTCCCGCTCCTCCTACAAGCACTGATCCATATATACCTAACCAAAAAAGGATAGTTAATGGATTAAGCAATGCCATTAAAAAACCGGACAATAGTGAATGTCTTAATCGAACCACTTTTCCAAATTTTGAATCCATCTCAATAGAATGTATTGTAAGTAGATTCTCAATCCCTGTATACATAAGAACGAAAAAGCCGAATGACCAAAGTAAAGTTTTAATAAAAGGTATTTCTATAAAGTGCCCGACTCCAAAGTACACCATAATCATATATAAAATGTCGGTGACTACCGCACCAAGTCCGAAAAACCAAGCATGAAAAAATCCATTTTTAATACCTGTATTTAATAAAGTTGCTTTAACAGGACCAATTGGTGTAGCTAAAGATACCCCTAAAAAGAAGTAGGGAACTATGGAATTCATGAAATACCCCTCCGATATTATAGTGTCTTAGCATCATATTCAGCGTGCATTACTTGTACGACTGCTAAAAAAGAAAATTCTAAAGAATAATTAAAACTACTTACAATTATTATTAAAAGCTTTCCCTTCTTGCTAGTAATGAATTGATAAACATCAACACTTAAAAGACAAAAAAACGAAGGATGTAAATTTTCATCCTTCGTTTTGATGCTAGTTATTTTAATATTCATAGTAATCTCTCTGCTCCGGTTCCTATTAAACCGTGTTAAATCTAGTAAAATACATATATGATTGAAGGCGAATAAATCTAATTTCTACGGGTATTCCAATAGTAGTTACGAGTAATTTAACAATCCACTATGTGACAACCGCTAATCAAAATACATTATATAAATTTATTCACAAGGTAATAGCACTATAGTACTCGAAGCTTCAATTGAACAAGAAGATTACAAACAAATTGCATTTGCAACTGGCTCATTTTTCGTCATTGAGCTTCTTTTTTAATTGTTTTATATATTCTTTAGCAATTTCATAATCTGAGAATGGAACGACTTCATTACCAATTATTTGAGTCGTTTCATGCCCTTTACCCGCGATTAGAACAGTATCACCCGGATGGGCCTCAGCTATTGCACTTTCAATTGCTTGTTTGCGGTTAATTTTAATCGCATAAGGTGTCAGATCAATGCCCTGAGCAATTTGTGCAATTATCATATCTGCTTGTTCTCTACGAGGATTATCACTTGTTAACCATATTTTGTGAGCATAACTATCAGCTACTTTCCCCATTTCCCGACGTTTTCCATGGTCACGGTCTCCTCCACAGCCAAAAACAACTATTAATCTCTTTTTCGAAATTAATTTAAGAGACTGTAAAACAGCTCCAAGAGCACTAGGTGTATGTGCATAGTCAATGACGATTCGAACACCTAGGTCGTTTTCTACTTCTTGTTGTCTTCCTGAAGGCAATGTGAGGTAAGGAATACTTGGGGCAATGATTTGGAGCGGATATCCAAGTTGTTGCACAGTTGCTACTGCTGCTAACACATTTTGTTGATGGTGTTCCCCTACAAATGGCATTATTAGTTCAACTGGATTTTCCAAATACTGCACAAGTAAAACAGTTGATGTACCTTCTATCTCTTTATGAATGACGCTAATGTCAGCTGTTCGATGTCGACCAAAAGTAAAGGATCTTACATGATGCTGTTTCATATTTAAACAAAATGGATCGTCGGCATTAACTACGATTTTATTTGCTAAAGTGGCTAATTTTCTCTTGGCTAATTCATACTTTTCTTTACTGCCATGTTCATCATAATGGTCTCTACTCATATTTAAATATACGCCATAGTCAATTGCACAGTGATCTAATCGATGCTGCGACAACCCCAAAGAAGATGCTTCTATAATAATATACTTCACGCCCAATTCAACGCATTGCGCAAAAATCGGATACAAATATGTTGGAGGCGGTGTAGTCATAGAAGAAGTATTCTGCTCCTGACGCTCACCATTAATCCATAAACCCAAAGTGCCAAGCACAGCTACTTTAGCTCCAAGTTTTTGGAGTATCTGCCCAATAAAATGTGTTACAGTTGTCTTGCCATTTGTACCAGTTACCCCAACCACCGTCAATAATTCAATTTTATCACCTACAATAGCCTTACATGCATAGGATAAAAATGTTGAACAGTCAGGTACCCAAACGTGGGGTACTTCTGAGTGTTTTATTGGCTGGTCTTGATCATACACAATAGCTACTGCTCCATTTGCCACCGCTGCAGAGACAAAAAGCCACCCATTATGTTGTTTCCCTTTCCTTGCAACGAAAACATTACCTGGCTTTATTTGATCTGCAACATCAGTTATTCCACTTATTTCTGTACGTATCGAGCCGCCCTGCACTTCACAAGGCCAATCCTTAATTAGCTCTGCTAAGATCAACTGTTTTCCTCCTGCACCTTTTTAACATCATCGAATACATTATTACAATCCGCTATTCACTTGTATCGTATGAAGAGAGTGCACAAAATGACACGAAGAAAGATGGGAGTATTCACTATGATTATTCAAAAGTTTGGTGGAATCGCAATGCAATCCGAAGCTTCGCGTAAACATTGCATCCTTCATATTCGTAAGGCAATTCATAAATTTGAAAAGGCAGTCATTGTTGTTTCAGCTATGGGCCGTGGTGGTGATTATTATGCCACTGACACTTTGCTAACATTAACAAACGCTTTTAAGAGCGATTCTAAGGCGAAAGACCTCGTTGCTGCTTGTGGAGAAATGATTGCTGCAGCCATCATTTCAGCTGAATTAGAACAAAGCGGTATTGACAATACTTTGTTGTATGGGCAAAATATTGGCATTGAAACATCCGATAACTTCGGTGACGCTGAAATCCATGCTGTTCACACAGCAGCAATAGAGAAAGCATTAAATGAGACTTCTTGCGTCATTGTCCCTGGTTTTCAAGGCTCCACAGTAGAAGGAGATATTACTACGTTAGGACGTGGCGGTAGTGATTTAACCGCGGCGCTACTTGGAGCTGCCTTGAATGCAAAATTTATAGAATACTATAAAGACGTTCCTGGCGTTATGACCTACAACCCTAAAATTAACGCTAACGCAGAATTAATATCGAAATTGACTTATCCCGAATTTCACGAATTACTAAATGATAGCCACCCTATTGTGCAAAAAAAAGCAGCGGAGACGGCAGAAAAACACCATCTCACACTGCATATTCGAAATACTTTTTCTATGGACCGAGGAACACTAATCGTTCCTGCTATTCATCATGGTTCATCTGACATATTATCTATACTTTGAATAAATACTTGTGAAAAGTGTTTACCAAAAGCACCTGAGCCGAGCTGATTATAATCTTCATTTAATAATGTGTCTCGATGGTTCTCTGAATTGAGCAATCCATTAATCGCTTCAGGAGCGTCTAAGTAGTCCTCAGCTATATTTTCTGCAGCAATATCAAAATTAACAACTGCATTTTTCAATCGCTCTTTTAATGTATTTTGTTGAATACCCTCTTTTGACATTTTGCCAAGCGCTAAACTTGCAGAATGGCTTTGAGCAATGCTATTTAAATCAATTGCTGCATTTAAAGCTCGTAAACCTTTTTGAGTACGATAAACGTTCGTCAAATCGAAAAGTTGTCGCTGATTCGCTAAATCTACTTCAGCTTGTAAATAAGATGAAGGTACATTTGGTGTGATCATATCGCCGACATAAGTCATATCATAAGGCTGCTGCTTCACAAGTGTTTCTCCATTTATAAATCGAACTGCCTGTAATGTTCGATCTGTCGCATCGAAATACATTTGTGCATATAAACCTTCATACATCGTTAAAATACGTGTTTTCATATCTTCTTCATTTAAAACAAAGGTATAAATATTTTCGTCAATTTGCACATTGACTTCCGTATCAATAATAGTTGATCGATAAATATCATCTAATGACTGACCGATCTTGAAAGGCATAGCATTACCCTTTACACCGGAAATATACACTTGTGTTGCTTTGCGCCCCTCTACGCCAACCATTAAATAATCATCATACCCCTTATCGTACACCCACCATTCATAGCCATAAGCAGAAGGTTCTACTCGACTTGGCTTGCCTAGTAATTTTTCCAATGCATTAGTAGATTTTCCAACTAAAGTTGATAAACCCTCTTTCGGTCTAGGTATTGCCTTCCCATTCACATTTGGAACATCTTGTTTTGGTATTACTTTTCCTTGTGAATTTGGAGCCGTTAGTAGTTCATTTTCCTTTACCGACTGATTTGTATAGAAGAAAACAACTAATATAGCTGCTAATATAAGTAATATTCGAAATAACGCTTTCACATGCCCTCTCCTCAATTTGCTTAGTTATTTTATTATACCAATTGCCATGATGTATTCACAATGTTGTCATTGCAACTAGTGCATTTTTGCTCTATTATAAAGTGGAACGTATATATGGTACGATGAGTCAAAGGAGGACGAAATTTATGTATTTCGAAAATACAGGACTTGAAAACACTTTAGCTGACATCACACTTCTTGATGATCTTATGCGCGAACATGGTTTAATCCGTGCAACAGGCTGGGATTACGAACGAGTAACTTGGGATAGACGCTTTGATGTGCGTGAAGGTACATTCTACCTACGTGTATTCGGTTTTACAAAAGACGGTGATATCGGGGCTAATGATGCAATCATTACTTTATTAAAACCAGCTCTTGGTAAACACTACTTCCCACATGGTGTTGAATATGGTGAAGGTGAAGCATTCCCTGCTCATCTAGTAAAATCTTGCCAAGAAATTTTAAAATCTCTTGAAAAACAAATTAAATCATTTGAAATTCATGCTTAATTATTTAATTGAAGTGCTGGTAACTTACAGCACTTTTTTTATTGGATAAAAAATAGAAAATCATCCATACTATGAGCGTAAATTTAAAAGATAGGTGATTTGATTGGCCAAATCCAATTTTTTTAGCATATTGAAAAAAGTATTATTGAGCATTATAGTTCTATTACTATTATACATTTTAATTCCAGCATCTATACCAATTTTACTATCTTTTATGACTGCTCTTTTGCTTGAGCCACTTATACAACTTCTACAACGAAAATGGATTAAATCTAGAAGATTTACAGTTATCATTGTATTTTCCCTCTTTTTAATCGTAATATCAAGTATCTTGTACTTCGCCATTACTAATACTATCACTCAAGTCTCTCATTTATCAAAAATAGCTCCTGAACTTTTCGACCAATTGACTGCATCTTGGTTAAATCTTCAAAATCGTTTAGCAAAGGTTACTCACGATCTACCTATAGAAGTAATTACCGAAATTCAGCTTGGTATTGATAGAGTCCTCGAAAGGCTTCAATCCTCATTTATCGAGTTTTTCAACTACGATCGCTTAAAAATGATCGTATCAAAGTTACCGTTTTTTTTACTCAATTTACTTGTTTATATGTTTGCTCTCTTTTTATTTATGTCAGAAATACCAAAACTCAAAAAACAGTTTAATGCATATATCTCTCAAAATAAAGCAGATAAGTGGAAAGTACTTTTTCAAAAACTCCATATTGTATTATTCGGTTATATCAAAGCCGAATTAATCGTTAGTTTATCTGTTTTAGTTATTACTTTTTGCGCTTTACTATTCATCGTTCCTAAATACGCCATTATCATGTCTTTAATCATTTGGTTCGTTGATTTATTACCTATTTTAGGCGCAATTGTTATATTAGCTCCTTGGGCCATTTACGCTATGCTTACGGGTCAAATGGCAATGGGTATTAAACTGACACTATTAGCAATTGTAATAATAATTGCACGCCAAATATTAGAAACAAAAGTAATGAGTGCTCAAATTGGATTACCTCCACTTGCTACATTAATCAGTATGTACATCGGGTTACAATTATTTGGATTTTTAGGTTTCTTTATAGGCCCATTAATTGTCATGATATTTATTACAGCTAAGGAAGCAGGTTTACTAAGTAAATTTATCAAATAAAAAAGCTGTTCCCAAAAATAATAAGGGAACGGCTTTTTAGGTTTAATTATTTAAAATAGCTTTAATAACAGAAGTTGTTTCTCCACCTTCATATAATACATAAAGTAATAAATATACTGCTACACCTGTAATGGCCGTAAAGAACCAAATCACACTTGTAATTGGTCCAATTTTACGATGACGTACAAGGTTATTTTTGAAACCTGATAATAATGTTACGATACCGAAAACGGCACCTGTAGTTGCCAAGCAGATATGGAATACTAGGAATACCGTGTAATAGATTTTCAAATTATCTGGTCCACCAAATGCTGTATTACCAATAAATACTGTACGTGATGCGTAAATGATAAAGAAAATTAAAGCTGAAATTGCAGCAGCAATCATTGTTTTCTTATGCGCTTCAATTTTTCTTTGCTTAATTAGTGCCCAACCAATTGCTACTAAGATAGCACTTAATGCAATAAAAGTTGTACTAATTGTAGGTAATATAGGTACATTCATGCGTTTTTCTCCTAACAATCTTTTTTATGATTATTGATACTGATTAGCATTTAGTTGCTGTCTTTCTAATAAGGCTTTTTGCGTAATTTCTTCAGCATTATCTTGTTCATTACGATACCATCTAACAAACACTTTACCTAATACAGAAGCAAAGATAATTTCTTGAATTATCTTCATAATGATTCCGCCTAGCTGTTGATCGTACATAGCATCCATATTGGTAAATAATTCAGGTC
Source organism: Viridibacillus sp. d25.2 (assembly GCF_055456015.2). Taxonomy (NCBI): domain Bacteria; kingdom Bacillati; phylum Bacillota; class Bacilli; order Caryophanales; family Caryophanaceae; genus Viridibacillus; species Viridibacillus sp. d25.2. Next base: position 3,651,429 of record NZ_CM196652.1, read on the forward strand.
CCGATAAGGATAGTCCAGCTAATGTTGATGCAGGTACACATAATTGCATTGCTTTCATCCACAATTCACCATCTGTATACGTAGCATAGAACGGTGATGATGCAAAAATAATTAATGCACAAGCGGGCGTGATAAGAACTGCATTCCCGATAATATAGCCCACTTTGTGTAAATCCTTCATACGAGGTTGTCCTTCTACTGAATTAATGAGTGGCCAGTACATAAATACTGCTGATAAAAATAGAAGAAATGTATACATTCCATGTAACGTTTCACTTAGTTTTATATAATCCAAAATCATTGGAATATGATAAAAAGAGAATAAAGCAACGAAGAATGCTAAAGCAAACATCGGTCTAGTCATAAAATGAAATACAGGCTTGATGTACGGTAATTCAATGACAAACTTCCATAACCAATTCGGAATACCTTGAATCAAGAAAATTGGTATTAATAGTAGTAGTAAAGCCATTTGCACCATATGCATTGTAAACATAATATGTGCCATTAAATCGACTGGCGAACCCATAACAATATATAGCAAAATCATACTGATTACGAAATTGATCGCCTCACGTTTCTTCAAAGGTTCACTATCTTTGAAGTCCGTTCTCCATTTAACAGTAATAAGAAAATATAGTACAGTTAAAAACAAAATGACGCCTATTAAATAAGGGCTCCACATTGCTTGAAATCCAAATATACTTAGAGGCATAGTAATTCGCTCCTTTAGTTTCAATACCTTCATTATAAATCTCAACCCCACGAACTTCAATGAACGAATCATGACATTTTTTACTTTAATGCTGAAAGCGCTCATTTTAAGGAACGTAACCTCGAGAGTCTAGCGCCTGAGCTGGATATACCTAAATGCTTTGCATGTTCGTTCAGCGGCGACAAGCACTGGAATTTTCGAATCAAAGTCATCTTTTCAGACTTTGACCGAGAAAATGGAAGTGACCTCGAGCCGCTAACGCGCAAAGCTGGATATCTTTCTCATGGAACGTCGATTGTTGCACTAACTCCCATGATTGTTGCACTAACTTTGCCGATTGTTGCACTAACTTCCATGATTGTTGCACTAACCTTGCCGATTGTTGCACTAACTTCCATGATTGTTATTTAGCAGACTATTAATGTCCTTATTTTCGCAAATCTCAAGATCGAAAGTGCTTCTAAGCCTTCTATCAGCTACTAAATAAATTAGATAGAAAAGCAAAAAACCGAGCCTATAATAGACTCGGTTTTTTTGCTCTGGTTCTTACCACCAAATGATTGTTACAAAAGCAAGAATCATTGTAAAAGCGATGAATGCAGCAGAGTACATGAAAAATTGTGCCATTCCATGACCTTTTTCGCTCCAGTGCATAAAGTAATACAATTGTAGCGCTACTTGAACAGCCGCAAATAATAAAATAAGCGGTGCAACTAAGTAAGCAGACATTCCTGCTTGAACTGCAGCAAATGCGATGAATGTTAAGAAAATCATAATCGCAAATACTGTTACTTGATTACGCATACCTTGGTTTGCGCGTTTACGAGCATATTCATACTCGTGTTGACTTCTTGTACGTGCTTCAACGTCATGTGACATTAGCCCAACACTCCCATCAAGTAAACTACAGTGAAGATGAATACCCAAACTACGTCGATAAAGTGCCAGTATAATGACGCTAAGTAGTACTTAGGTGCATTATAAAGATTTAAGCCACGTTTAGAGTTACGTAGCATTAAAAGAATGAACCAACCTAAACCGATGATTACGTGCAATCCGTGAGTCCCTACTAGAGTATAGAAAGATGAACCGAATGCACTTTGAGTAAATGTAAAGCCTAAGTGTACATAGTGATAGAACTCATAAATTTCAAGACCAAGGAATCCAAGTCCTAATAGAACAGTAACGATTAACCAAGCTTGCATTGCTTTGAAATTATAGTTTTTCATATGGTACATAGCATAAACACTTGTTAATGATGAAGTTAAAAGTAACATCGTCATAATGAAAGCAAGTGGTAACTCAAAAAGACTTTGAGTTGAGAATTCCATTCCAGCTGGCCCTTTATTTTTTAGCGCTAAGAATGTAGCAAATAAAGTGGCGAATAAAACTGTTTCACCGCCAAGGAAAATCCAAAAACCTAATGTTTTGTTTTTCCCTTCAAGTGTAGAATTCTCTGGATGTGCAGGCCAAGATTGTGGGGTAAATCTTTTCTTTAAATCCATTAGTGTTTACCCCCCTTTTCATTCAATAGTTCTTCTTTATGAATATGATAACCTAAATCATCTTTAAGAGAACGAACAATCATTGAAGCAAATGTAATCGCTAGACCAGCAATTAATACTGGAAGTGACCATGTTTTATCAGCATCTTGGTGATAAAGTGCACCAAATGCTGCAACGAATAAACCAAATGAAATCATGAATGGAATGAATGAGTTGTTTGGCATATGGATATCTGAAATTGGCTCAGCATATGTCATACCTTCTTTGTTACCTTCCATTTTTTCAATCCAAAAAGTATCTAAACCACGAACAAGTGGCGTTTGTTTAAAGTTATAGTATGGTACTGGTTGTGGAATAGCCCACTCTAGAGTACGTCCATCTTTCCATGGATCGCGTCCTGCTGGTTCATTTTTAATAGCAGTGATAATTACGTTTAATACTAGTAAAATAACACCGATTGCCATTAAGAAAGCACCAACTGTACTAATCATGTTGAATGAATCCCAACCTTGTCCGCTCATAAACGTGAATACACGTCGTGGCATACCCATTAAACCTAAGAAATGTTGAATAAAGAATGTACAGTGGAAACCAATGAAGAAGAATACAAATGTAATCTTACCAAGAGTTTCATTTAACATTTGGTTGAACATTAAAGGCCAGTAATAATGTGCTGAAGCGAATAGTGCTAATACGATACCACCAACGATAACGTAGTGGAAGTGAGCTACGATAAAGTAAGAATCATGTAGTTGGTAGTCAAGAGGTGCAGATGCTTGCATAACCCCTGTTACCCCACCAGCTACGAAAGATGGGATGAAACCTAATGCATAAAGCATTGGTGTTGTAACTTTAATGTTACCGCCCCAAATTGTTAATAACCAGTTAAATACTTTCATACCTGTTGGTACAGCAATCGCCATTGTCGCTACTGCGAAGATTGCGTTTGCAGTTGGCCCAAGACCTACAGTAAACATATGGTGAGCCCATACCATGAAGCCTAAGAAACCGATTAAGATAGTCGCGAATACCATTGAAGAGTAACCGAATAAACGTTTACGTGCAAATGTCGCAAAAATCTCAGAGAATAAACCGAATGCAGGAAGTACTAAGATATATACTTCAGGGTGTCCAAAAATCCAGAATAAATGCTCCCAGATAACTGTATTACCACCATTAATATGATCGAAGAAGTTCGCATCGAACATACGGTCAAAAATCATAAAGAATAATCCCACAGTAAGTGGAGGGAATGCGAATAAAATTAAAGCAGACGCTACAAATGTAGTCCATGTGAATAATGGCATACGCATATATGTCATACCAGGTGCACGCATGTTAATAATCGTTACAAGGAAGTTAATCCCCGCGATTAATGTACCCGCACCAGAAATTTGTAAACCTAAAGCATAAAAGTCAATACCATGACCTGGTGATGCTAGAGATAATGATGCATATGAAGTCCAACCTGCATCAGGAGCTCCCCCTAAGAACCATGAAAGGTTTAAGAAAAGACCACCAAATAAGAATAACCAAAAACCTAAAGAGTTTAGGAATGGAAACGCAACGTCACGTGCACCAATTTGTAATGGTACAGCAGCGTTCATGAATGCAAATAACAATGGCATCGCAGCTAAGAATATCATTGTTGTACCATGCATTGTAATAATTTCATTAAAAAGTCCCGCACTCACAAAATCATTATCTGGTTTTGCAAGTTGGATACGAATAAGCATTGCTTCAATACCACCGACTACGAAGAAGAACGTACCGGCAATAAGGTAAAGAATGGCGATTTTTTTATGGTCTACTGTTGTTAAGTAGTCCCATATAGTTGCGCCAAAGCCCTTTTTCTTTGCAGTTGAGCTCACAACTTTAACCTCCTTCAATATGAATTAAATCAAATTATTTTTCTACAGATAGACCCATTAAGTATGCAGCTAAGGCATCCAGCTCTTCATCTGTGAATTCTTTACCTTTATTCAAAGCTTTTTCTTGTGGCATTAGGTTTCCTGGTTTAAGCTCTTGTGAGTTTTTAATCCAGTCTTTAATACCCTTTTCTGAGTGTTCAAGGAAACCTGCAACACGGTTACGATCTCCAAATGCAGCTAAGTTAGGAGCTGTTTGGCCTCCTGTACCTTCACCAGAAACTGCGTGACAAGAAATACAACTATTAGCGAACACTTGTTCACCTAAATCAGCTGATTTAGCATCAGCTTTTTTACCTTTAGTAGCTTGCATGTTGTCAACCCATTTGTCGAAGTTATCTTGGCTAATTGTTTTAACTTTGAAATCCATTAAAGCATGTGATGGACCACAAAGTTCAGCACATTTACCATAGAATACTCCGTCTTTCAATCCGTCCGATTCTTTATCGAATGTTAAAAAGAATTTGTTGACGTTATCAACGTTCGTATCCATTTTACCACCAATAGCAGGAATCCAGAATGAGTGTTTTACGTCAGCAGCTTTTAAATTGAAGTAAACTTTCTGACCTGTTGGTACTACTAATTCTTGAGAAGTTACAATACCTTGATTTGGGTATTCGAACTCCCACCAATATAATTTAGCTGTTACGTTTACAGTAACTGCTTTTGCATTACCTTCAGCGTCTTTCGCTTCCATAGCTTTAGTGTCAGCAAATTTGTAAGTTAAACTTACAGTTGGAACAGCCAAGATTAATAATAATACGATAGGTATTGCTGTCCAAATAATTTCTAGTGTATGGCTACCTTCAACTTGTTTAGGAATTGTATTCTCTCCAACTTTTTTACGTCGGAACTTAACAATAGCAAGTACGTAGATGATAACCACTACGATAATAACTAACGTCATAATTGCAGTTGATAATAGCAGTAGATTGTATTGATCTTTACCAACTTGACCCGCTGGAGTTAAAGTTGATAAATACTCTTCGCCACAACCTGAAAGGAAAATCGTTAGTGCTGCTAACAATCCGAATAGACGCCATTTTTTAAGCCCTTTCATCATAGCTTAATTAAACCCCTCTTTCTTTGTTGTATTTACATGTGTAACTAGGACCGTGGTTCATTCTATATGAATTCTTTTAAAGAAAGAATCCCAAAGTTAGGCAAAGACAGAGAAAATAATCATTGAGACAAATAATATAGTCATATAATTTAATGAATAAATAAACATCTTATTCGCCCATTTTAGATCATCTGTCGCTTTAAAACCTGTTAAAGCAAGTGTGAACCAACCAAGGTTCAATACTGTTGCGAGAATAATAAATCCTATTCCGAGCTTCATAAGCAGGAATGGTAGTGGGAATAACAGTAATACCCATACTAACATTGAACGTTTCGTTCTTGCAAAGCCTTTTACAACTGGAAGCATTGGAATATTTGCTGCTCGGTATTCTTCAGTACGCTTCATAGCAAGTGCATAAAAATGCGGTGGTTGCCACGCAAACATAATTAAAAATAGTGCCAATGCACCAGATCCAAGTCCTGGCTCAACAGCAGCCCAGCCGATTAGCGGTGGAATAGCTCCGGAGATACTTCCTACAACGGTATTACTTACATGCCTTCTCTTTGACCACATGGAGTACAAGACTACGTAACTTAGTATGCCTGCAAGTCCCCACACACCGGCAGCAAAAGATGCCATAAATAACAAAAATTCACCTACAATTAAAAGTGAGAGAGCGATTGTCAATACAAGACTCGGCTTAAATCTACCAGTAACCGTCGGTCTTGACTTTGTCCGTTTCATTATCGGATCAATATCTTGATCAATATAATTATTCATCGCACCAGATCCTGCAATAATGAACGCAGCACCTACTAAAGTAAAGAACATGACATCCAATTCTTGTAGAAAATGTTTATTGGTGAATTGAAAAGCCAACCAAAGTCCTGTAAAAGTTGTTACTAAATTGGAATTGACAATACCAATTTTGATAAGTGCTAAAAAATCTTTTACTAGAGAACTTGCTTCAGGTTCCGAATTTCCATTAGCAGACAGTGTACGACCATTTGACATATTACCCCTCCTTTCGATTGATAAGCATATTCCGTTAACCCTACTATAACGAAAAATAGCGTTGATTTCTAGACAGAAAGTGAAATTTCGTGTCGAAGGGTAATTGGAACCGGTTTCTCTAACACAACATATCTATAGTAAATCATTTTCTCGTTTTAATTGTGAAGGTTCTTGTACGATATTATGAACAATTTGTGAAATCATTTTCTCTTTAGAATGACAATACTTTTTACAAGTTGTTTTTTGATCCTATTTTCGCTATCATCAGAAAGGCAGGTACCACCTTTAAAAGGTGATTACTATATATAAAGTAGGTGGCAATTATGCAATATAGTAAATACATGAAATGGTTTGCTGTTGCTGCAACAATTGGAATGTTGCTCATTTTACTGGGCGGAGCACTCGTCACAAAAACTGATAGTGGTATGGGCTGTGGTAGAAACTGGCCTGATTGTAACGGTTCTCTAATACCAAAAGAGATTACTACAGAAGTATTAATCGAATTTTCCCATCGTGTCGTTACTGGAGCCGTGTCATTTCTTATTTTGATTTTGACAGTGTGGGCTTGGAAAGCATTAGGACATATTCGTGAAGTAAAATTCTTATCTTTCATGGCATTATTCTTCTTGGTTGCACAAGCTTTAATCGGTGCTGCTCAAGTTTTATGGGGACAAGGCGATTTTATTTTAGCTCTTCATTTTGGTATATCACTTATTTCATTTGCAGCAGTACTCTTACTCACATTAATTATTTTCGAAGTCGATCAGAAATTTGATGCGGACAAGGTTATTATCGGTAATACGCTAAAAAGACATACAATCGGCGTTACGATATATTCTTATCTTGTAGTATATACCGGTGCCTTAGTACGTCATACAAAAGCAAGTTTAATTTGTCCAGATTGGCCATTATGTAATAACAAAGAAATTGGATTACCTTCTAATTTCTATGAGTGGGTTCAAATGGGGCATCGTTTTGCAGCAGGATTAATCTTTGTTTGGATTCTAATCATTGCAATTCATGCTATTAAACATTATAAAGAACAACGTGTCCTCTATTGGGGTTGGATTATTGCACTAATAATAGTTTCACTTCAAGTTTTAGCGGGTATGGCTGTAGTTCTTTCTCGTTTAAATATCACATTAGCATTACTACATTCATTATTAATCACACTATTGTTTGGTTTATTGTGTTATATGATTCTATTATTATCTAGAAGTCGACAAAATCAAAAAAGTAAATAAATTTTATAACTGAAGCAAAATAAAAACACGCTTTTGCATATGCAAAAGCGTGTTTTTATCTGCCAATTATTCTATTTCGATTAGTAAGTCACCTGTTGATATTGCATCTCCAGCTGCTACATGAATTTCTTTAATAACGCCATCCTTAGGTGCTTGAACAGTCGTTTCCATCTTCATAGCTTCTGTAATCAGCAAGTGCTCTCCACGTTTTACAGGGCTTCCTTTAGAAATGGCTACTTTTAATACTGTACCAGGCATTGTTGCCCCAATTTGATTTGGATTTGTAGGGTCAGCTTTCGGTTTACGATCTCCATCTAACTCAACTGTCATATCTTGAATAATAATTTCACGAGGCTGTCCGTTTAATTCGAAGTAAAGTACTCGTGTACCATCATATTGTGCTTCACCAATAGATACTAGCTTAATGATTAGTGTTTTACCTTTTTCTATCTCGACTTCAATTTCTTCGCCCAGTCTTAAACCATATAAGAATGTTGGTGTATCTAATACCGATACATCTCCAAACATGTCTACTGTCTTCATATACTCTTCAAAGACTTTTGGATATAGAGCTGTCGCAAGTACTTCATGGCTTGTAATTGGACGACTATATTTTTTAAATAAATCATCTCGAAGTGCTTTCAAATCTACTGGATCTAATAATTCTCCGGGTCTTACAGTAATTGCTTCACGTTCTTTTAAAATAACTTTTTGTAACTCCCCTGGGAATCCACCGTATGGTTGCCCTAGATAACCTTGGAAGAATTCAATTACTGAATCGGGGAAGTCGATTGTTTTACCACGTACAATGACTGATTTTTCATCTAAATCATTTTGTACCATGAATAAAGCCATATCCCCTACTACTTTTGAGGAAGGTGTTACTTTTACAACATCTCCAAATAACAAATTAACGCGGGAATACATACTTTTCACTTCATCCCAACGATCACCAAGACCTACACCCTTAGCTTGTTGTTGCAAGTTACTATATTGACCACCTGGCATTTCATGAACGTAAATTTCAGAATGCGGACTAATCATGCCACTTTCAAAATCGCTGTAATATTTCCGTATATCTTCCCAGTAGTAAGATAATTTTTCTAGTCCTTCAATGTCTGCTCTTACTTGTCGTTTGCTTCCTTTCATCGCATAGTAAAGCGAATTAGCACTTGGTTGCGATGTAAGTCCTGCCATTGAACCTAGCGCTGTATCAATAATATCAACACCTGCTTCAATTGCTTTAGCATATAAATAAATACCATTGCCACTTGTATCATGCGTATGCAAATGGATTGGTAAATCTGTAGTAGCCTTTAATTCTGAAATTAGGCGATATGCAGCTTCTGGCTTTAATAAGCCGGCCATATCTTTAATAGCTAAAATATGTGCCCCAGCAGCCTCTAATTCCTTTGCCATGTCTTTATAGTATTGAACTGTATATTTTGCTCTAGAGTCATCTAGAATGTCTCCTGTGTAGCAAATAGCAGCTTCTGCAATCTTTCCTGAATGTCTTGTTGCATCAATAGCTACTTCCATACCTTTAATCCAGTTCAAACTATCAAAAATACGGAAGACATCTATTCCCGCATCTGCAGATTTTGAGATAAACTCTCTAATAATATTATCTGAATAGTTTTTATAACCTACTGCGTTTGCGCCACGCAATAGCATTTGGAATAGTACATTTGGCATTTTTTCACGTAGTTTAATTAGCCGTTCCCATGGGTCCTCTTTTAAGAAACGATATGCAACGTCAAAGGTTGCACCACCCCACATTTCTAGTGAGAAGAAATTATGCATAATTTGTGCTGTTTCATCTGCAATATCAAACAAATCACGTGAGCGTACACGAGTTGCCAATAACGATTGGTGTGCATCGCGCATTGTCGTATCCGTTAACAATACTTCATCTTGCTCTTTTATCCATTGCACGAGGCCTTCTGGTCCACGTTCATCTAAGATCTGTTTTGTACCAGCAGGAATAGATTGTACAATTTTAATATCTGGTTTATGGGGTTTTGAGAAAATTGGTTTTTGTTGATATTCAATACCAGGGAAACCATTAACCGTAACATTACCAATATAACTTAATAGTTTTGTACCACGATCTTTACGTGGAGAGAATAAAAATAGTTCTTGCGTTGTATCAATGAAACTTGTATCAAACTGACCATCTATAAAATTCGGATGACGAACAACATTTTCTAAAAACGGAATATTCGTTTTAATACCACGAATACGAAACTCTTGTAAATTTCGATCCATCTTAGCCGCAGCTTCTTTAAATGTCATACCCCAAGTTGAAACTTTCACCAGCAATGAATCATAATATGGTGATATGACCGCACCTTGGAAACCATTACCAGCATCTAAACGTACTCCAAAACCTCCACTTGAACGATAAACCATCAATTTACCAGTGTCTGGCATGAAATTATTCAACGGATCTTCAGTCGTTACACGAGATTGAATAGCATATCCGAAAAGTGGGATTTGTGATTGATCAGGAATGCCAACTTCATCACTATGTATAGATAAACCTTCTGCTATTTTAATTTGAGCGTGTACAATATCAATCCCTGTTACCATCTCTGTAATCGTGTGTTCAACTTGGATACGAGGATTTACTTCGATGAAATAAAATTGATTTCCCGCTACTAAAAATTCAACAGTCCCAGCATTTACGTAAGACACATTTTTCATTAATTTTATAGCAGCTCGGCAAATTTCTTCACGTAATTCATGTGTAATTGAGTTAGAGGGTGCAATTTCAACAACCTTCTGATGACGACGTTGAATCGAGCAATCGCGCTCATATAAATGAACAATATTGCCTTCTTTATCTCCTAAAATTTGCACTTCAATATGTTTTGGTTTTTCTACAAGTTTCTCTACATACACTTCGTCAGATCCAAATGCAGCTTTTGCTTCGGATTTAGCTCTGTCATATGCTTCAACGGCATCGTCAGCAGTTTGTACTACTCGCATACCACGCCCGCCGCCACCAAGTGCAGCTTTTATCATTAATGGGAATCCATGCTGTTTACCAAACGCTAGTACCTCATCAATAGATGCAACAGGACCATCTGTTCCAGGAATTACTGGAATATTAGCCGCTACAGCTTGTTCACGAGCTTTTACTTTGTCACCAAACATATCTAAATGATTAGAAGTTGGACCGATGAATGTGATGCCCTCTTCTTCACAACGTTTTGCGAATTCTAAGTTTTCAGATAAAAAACCGTATCCAGGGTGAATTGCATCCACTCCTGCATCTTTAGCAATTGCTAAAATACCTTCTATATCTAAATACGCATCTATTGGTTTCTTACCGTCACCAACAAGGTATGCTTCATCAGCTTTGTAGCGATGATACGAGCCACTATCCTCTCTTGAATAGATTGCGACTGTTGTAATATTTAGCTCTGTACATGCTCGGAACACACGAATCGCAATTTCACCACGGTTCGCCACTAGTATTTTATTAATTGCCATTTCCTTTACCCCCTCTAAACTTTATTCCTTTCCCTCTTCACAAACATGGAGACATTCATGAGAATCCCCATAGCTAAAGATAACAAAATTATCGAAGTTCCGCCATAACTAATAAAGGGTAGCGGTACACCAGTTAAAGGTATAATACCTGTTAATCCTCCTACATTAACGAAAGTCTGGAACCCTATCATACTAGCAATACCAGCTGCAATCATTCTCGCCATTGGATCCTTTGTACGTAAGGCGATAAGTAATGCACGAATCACTATAAAACCGAGACCACCCAACACAATTGCAACCCCGAATGTACCCAATTCTTCTGCAATAATGGCTAAAATAAAATCTGTTTGCGGCTCTGGTAAATAGCCCATTTTTTGTACAGATTGTCCTAAACCTAACCCTTTAACGCCACCAGCACCTATCGCTAAGTAACCATTAACCATTTGATAACCAAATTTTTGTTCATCCTCAAAAGGATTTAAGTAAGCTTGAATACGCCCCATACGTTTTTCAGTAAAAATACTATCCCTTATAAAGAAAATTCCAATAGCAGCAATTGTCATACACCCTATTAGAACGCCTAAAATTTTATTAAATGTTTTTAATTTGATTCCACTAGCAGCAATAACTGATACACCAATAAATAAAATGATTATTAACGTACCTAAATCCGGTTCGATAAAGACCAGAAATGACGCAGCAAATAATACCAGAATAGGCGGTATTATAGATTCATTAATATTATCTATCTTTCCCTTTTCATATTTCTTTGCAAAGACAGCTGAGAAATAAAGTATGATAATAATCTTCACAAATTCTGATGGCTGTAAATTAGCAAAGCCAAATTTCAACCAACTTTTCGCTCCTGAATTACCCGGACTAAAACCAAAAAAGTAAACGGCTAATAGTAAAGCGAACATCACGCTTAACATAAATACTATCATCTTATTTTCTTTATATATCTTGTAGGGAATGAAAGCCCCAACTACAAATGCTACTGAACCAAGACATAGATTCGTAATTTGCTTTTTATAAAAAAAATCTGCACTGTAATCTAATTTACTTGCTGACCACACCATACTAGCGCTATAAATCATTACCAGCCCAAAAAGGCAAAGTAATAAGTATGTAAAAAACAGTGGATAATCAAAATTTCTTGCGTATCTTTTTAAGTATGTTTTCATGTAAATACCTCTTTTTATCATCTTGTAGCAAAAAAACCCAAACAACAGCGTGTTTGAGTTTTTTACTTATTTCTCTGTAAATGCATCATGCAATACAGATAATTCTTTTTCCAGTGAATCAAGAATCTCTCTTCCCTTTTCACGTTCAAGCAAGCCTAACTTAACTGCAAATTCAATCTCGCGTGATAAGCCAAACATTTGTGTATCTAAAACTTCTTCATATAGTGGGCATTGTGGCATTGTCAAATGCTCCATCTGTACTCTAATAAGCTTAGCAATTTTATCTGCGTCAGCAATAAGGAGTTCCAATGCCTTCTCCTGATATGAACTTTGCGATTTTGTATCCATGAGGACGCCCCCATTACCTGATATTTCTTCTATTCTATCTTAATAAAGTTTATCTTTTGCGCAGTAAAATTGCAAGTATATAACTTAGTAAACCGTATAACCAATTTTATTTCTTTATTAACTACATAAATTAGCTGTATACTGAGATATGGAATGTACTATTCAAGGAGGAATCAACATGGAATCTATCATTCAAATTAAAGGTGCCGTGAATTTTGCTATCACATTAGATCCAACCGTTTGGATATTTGATGATCGTAAATTAGATCTAGACACATATTTTACTGAAGAACGAGTAATTGTAAACGCTGACGAAGAATATATGGAAAAAGCAGGTAAACACTGGTCGCGTGAAATTATGGAGGGAGCAACATTTCCACCAACTTTAAAATCTGAACGAAAATTTGAGAAAAAGCATATGATGACTGGTACATTCGGTATCATATTAAAGCCATTCCTAAACAATGCAGAAATTAAAGATGGCGCAACTTCGGTTATTTTAGAATGCCGAGATGGCTCTGAATATAATTTCCCTATAGAAGAAGCTGAGGCTCTTATCTTAAAATATAGCCAAGACGGTAAAATGCTAACGGATAACGGACCTGTCTATGTAATAAACGGTGACGGTTCAAATGTAGATAACCCAATTAAAGGTCTTGTAGCAATCCGAGTAGAATAGGAGGGGACTTGAACGATGCGAGTTAAATGTGTCATTTGCGATTCTATTAATGAATTACCCGATTATTCACCAGAAGCAAAAAAATTACGAAATCGCCCTATTCATACGTATATGTGTCCGACTTGTCATGATCGCATTACGGAAAAAACGAACGCCCGTATTGCAACTGGTCGATTTATTTTCAGGAAAAAGCATTCGCTTATTGAAGATGAGTTCTAATTATTCTATGTATGTAGTTTAAATAAAATATAAAAAGAGCAATTGAGATTCAGCTACTAGCTTGTCCTCAATTGCTCTTTTCTTTATATGTGATTTACTAGATCATTATTGTGATGTTTGAGCTTTTTTATCTCTACGCAGACCAATTTTATACATGATTAACACAAGTGAAATAATCAATAATCCTTCTACTACAGGTAAATAGGTTGCGAAGAATGTCAAAAAGATACAACCGACAAACAAGAAGAAATAAATAACGATATTTTGCCAAAACTTAAGTTTCTTCGCAAAACCAAGATTGTATACTACAATCGACAAGGCGAAAATAACCAATAACAAAATATTACTAGCAACACTAAAATCAGATGCATTTGATGCATTTTGATAAACATACTTGGCTACCGGATACATTTTATCAAATACAAATGCATCATTATTTGATACATCAGGTGCGGCAAGTTGAATAAAATTCAGTTCACTTAAAAAACCGGATTTAATATCCAAGACTTTCCTTCCTTTCATTTAGCGAATGATTACTCAGCGCTACGTGATTTCTTAGCTGCTTTTTCGCGTTCGTTTTTGTTTAAAATTTGTTTACGAAGGCGAATAGATTCTGGTGTAACTTCACAGTACTCATCTTCAGCTAAGTATTCTAATGCTTCTTCAAGAGTTAAAATACGAGGTTTTTTAATAACATTCGTTTGGTCTTTGTTAGCTGAACGAATATTTGTTTTTTGTTTCATTTTGATGATATTAACAGTAATGTCTGCATCACGTGTATTTTCACCAACAATCATACCTTCATAAATATCTGTACCTGGTTCAACAAATAGTGTACCACGGTCTTCAATTTGCATCATACCATAAGTAGTTGATTTACCTGTTTCCATAGAAACTAGTACACCTTGACGACGGCCACCAATTTTACCAGATAGTAATGGTTGATAACTATCGAACGTATGGTTAATAATACCGAAACCTTTTGTTAAAGACATAAATTCAGTTGTATAACCAATTAATCCACGAGCAGGTACCATGAAGATTAAACGAACTTGGCCACTACCATTGTTCACCATATCTAACATTTCACCTTTACGTAAACCTAATGACTCAATAATTGACCCTACAGCATCTTCTGGTACATCGATTTGTACACGTTCAAATGGTTCACATTTTACACCATCAATTTCTTTAATGATAACTTTTGGTTTAGATACTTGTAATTCATAACCTTCACGACGCATGTTTTCAATAAGAATCGATAAGTGAAGTTCACCACGACCTGAAACAGTCCAAGCATCTGGAGAATTAGTATCTTCTACACGTAAACTTACATCAGTTTGTAATTGAGCGCGTAAACGTTCTTCAATTTTACGTGATGTTACCCATTTACCTTCACGACCTGCAAAAGGTGAGTTATTTACTAAGAAAGTCATTTGTAATGTTGGTTCATCAATACGTAATGGTGTTAAAGCTTCTTGGTGTTCAGTTGGACAAACAGTTTCACCTACGTTAATGTCTTCCATACCTGAAACAGCAATTAAATCACCTGAGTATGCTTCTTCAACTTCTTCACGTTTTAATCCGAAGAAACCAAAGATTTTAGTTACACGGAAATTTTTCACAGTGCCATCAAGTTTCATAAGTGCAACTTGTTGTCCAACATGGATTTTACCGCGGAATACACGACCGATACCAATACGACCAACGTAGTCATTATAATCAAGTAATGCTACTTGGAATTGTAATGGTTCTTCACGAGTATCAGCTGGTGCTGGGATGTGACTAATAATTTCCTCGAATAGGCATTTCATATTTTCTTCTTGTTTAGATGGGTCTGAATCAAGTGATGCAGTACCATTTACACCAGAAGCAAATACAACAGGGAATTCTAATTGATCTTCATCAGCACCTAATTCGATTAATAAGTCGATTACTTCATCCACAACTTCAGAAGGACGTGCTGAATCTTTATCAACTTTATTTACTACTACGATTGGTGTTAATTTTTGTTCTAATGCTTTTTTCAATACAAAACGAGTTTGAGGCATACAACCTTCATATGCATCTACAACTAAAAGTACACCATCAACCATTTTCAGGATACGTTCAACTTCTCCACCGAAATCGGCATGTCCTGGTGTGTCTAGGATATTGATACGAGTACCTTCGTAGTTTACTGCTGTATTCTTCGCTAAAATTGTAATACCACGTTCACGTTCGATGTCGTTCGAGTCCATTGCTCTTTCCGCGACATTTTCGTTTGAACGAAAAGTACCAGATTGTTGTAATAATTGGTCAACCAATGTCGTTTTACCATGGTCAACGTGAGCTATAATTGCAATATTTCTAATGTCTTGACGTAAATTTGTCATTATTCCACTCCACATTCTATTTTCGAGTCCATAACTGTGTTATTATAACACAAGAGATGTTGCTTGTCTTTTCTTAACAACTAGTATTTCAAATTTTTTTATTATTTCACAGTAAAATTATTAGTTGGACTTAAGTTATACTTACTTATAAGTCAAACAAATTCATCAACTGGAGGATTTAAAATGAAAAATGCTAAAGTCGTTATGGCTTTTTTTGCGTTAGCTGCAGTGCTAGCAATGTGTTCAATAGGAATCGCCGTTGCTTTTAAAAGCGTACTTGGTATATTCGGCGCCATTTTATTAGTTTGTGCCATTATGGGCTACGGCTTTAAAACTAAACGACAATTCCGCGAAAAAGGCTTGCTATAACTTTTTCAAATAAAAAGAATGAACTGGCTTATTGCGAGTTCATTCTTTTTATTTATATCTATATTCTATTTCAAATGAATGTATTGTTCAATGATTGTCTGATGAATTTTAGGATTTGCAATAATAAATGTATCTTGTTTCTCCAAATTTATCGCTTCATTTCTCAAGTTCGACACAACCGCTCCGACTTCATTTGCAATAACTGCACCACCAGCAATATCCCAAGGTGATAAACGCATAGACATATAAGCATCCATTCGTCCACATACTACTGAGGCAATTTCTAAAGTAGCTGAGCCATACGATCTTGTCCCTCTAACATGATGTACAAGGTCTATCATTTTATTGTGTTCAATATAGCGATTTGGTGTAACCCAAGTAGCATTTATTCCTATAATAGCTTCATTTAACGGTAGAGGTTGTAATCGCTCTAACTTACGATCATTCATGTACGCGCCTTGACCTTCTATAGCATAGTACAAATCATTGCGCATTACATCGTATATGTACCCTAGCTTTCCAATTCCATCAACATAAATACCAACTGAAATCGCAAAATTACGATGCTGTCGTATGAAATTCATCGTTCCATCAATCGGATCAATTATCCATACGACACCATCCAATGATTCAAGGGGTTCCCCCATCCCTTCCTCACCGAGAATTTTGTATGCAGGATCATAAGAATGAATTTGTTCGATAAAAAACAATTCTGTTTCACGATCAATATTCGTTACAAGATCATTCGCATTAGCCTTTGTTTCAATTTCTAACTTTTCTGATAATGATTGTCGAATTCGTTCTCCTGCTTCATGAATTATTTTGACTGTAAATTCATGTATCGCTGTAATCCCCACCGTAGCCCCACCTTTCAAAGCAAAAAAACATCATTTCTATAAATCCAAGTTAATGTTCATTGCCTATCTCTATTATAGCAAAAAAACATCTGCTTCTCATTTGATTAGCAGATGTTCACCGGCGAATTTTGATTCTCTCTTTAGGCAAAAGCATGAAATGCCTCCAATTCCAAATGAATTTCAGAAAGGCGAATTTTGCTTAATTCAATTTGTTTTGCATCCTCTTCTTGCAGAGCATCAAATAATGTTGCTAGTTCATAATCCATTTCTAATTGCAGACCCTTCACATATTGCTTTTCATAATCAACTTTGCGAATAATGTGTACTACTTGTTTCATACTAACCAGCTCCTTTTTATTTTGTTTGTGCAAGCTAGGACTTAAAGTGTCTTACTACATTATATGCATGATGTGAAAAATGATAAGTCCTTCTACAAGATTTTTTCCCAAATTTCTAATAAAATAAACATAAACTTTCAAAAGGAGTTAAATTATTATGCCTAGAACAAAATGGACTCAAAAAGATTTCGACATCTTCTCCATCGACGGCTTAGAACCGCGAATGGAAGCACTTATCAATACCGTTAGACCCAAATTTGAAGAATTAGGTACGACATTTTCTACATATTTTTCAGCAAAAACTGCAGATGAATTTTTCCCTCATGTAGCAAAACATGCACGTCGTAAAGTAAATCCCCCAAAAGATAGCTGGGTTGCATTTGCTCCGTACAAACGCGGCTATAAATCAATTCCTCATTTTCAGGTTGGCTTATTTGGCACTCATCTATTCATCATTCTTTGTGTTATTTATGAAGCGCCAAGTAAGGTTGAAATTGCTGACCGTTTGATAAAAAAGCAAAATTCATTTAAAAAGTTACCAAAAAACTTCTATGTTTCAGGAGATCATTTTTCTCCTGAAGGCATTAATATCAAAGAAGCCTTGAATAACGGGCAGCTACTTGGTTTACTAGAACGCTTACGTGATGTAAAAAAAGGAGAATTTATTGTAGGTCTACAGCTTCCAAAAGAAGAAGCCATTCAATTATCTGCAGAAGAATTCGAGAAGTTAACCGAAGAAACGTTTGATGCTTTACTCCCTATTTATAATTCTATGGTCAACAAAAAGTAAAAGAACAGGCATACGCCTGTTCTTTTACTATCTTCTTCTTATTTCACCTTTAATTTTTGAACCTACAGGAGCATCTTTCATTTGCTTGATAATTGAATAACTTACATAGCCACTAACTTCTTCAAATTCGCGGAAAATTGTTTTTTCTTCAGCCATCGCTGGTACAATCCCTTTAAAACGTCTATATTTTGACATTAGATCTTCGCGTTTAACACCTGTCTCATACGCTTTTTCGATTGCTTGGAAGAACGCAATTACATCTACAATCTCTTCTGTAGACCAGTCCGTTGAGAACGGATATGAGTATTCCATAATCTTACCTACCTTTTGATTCAGGCTAATAAAGCCTAATTATTGTTCTCCCCATTTTAAGCGTATTTCCATTGCCTGTGCAACCATTCGCTGTATAAGTTCCTTCACAGTCGGTTCATCTTGGATCAATCCTGTAACTTGTCCAGCCCAACCAAACCCTTCTTGTTCCTTACCCTCATAGATGAATTTTTTATTTGCTTGACCGCTTATGAAATTTTTTAAAGCTTCATATGTTGGTGTTTCTTTTTCGATATTATGAATTTGATCCGTCCAATTATTTCTAATAGCACGTGCTGGTGCTCCAATAGATCGTTTTATAACAGTCGTATCTGCCTCCGTGCTATTAATCAAGGTGTTTTTATACGCAACGGATGCATCAATACATTCTTTAGTAGCAATAAAACGGGTTCCCATTTCAATACCTTCTGCACCTAACGCAAGTGCTGCCATCCAGCCACGTCCATCACCTATGCCTCCTGATGCAATTACAGGGATAGATACAGCATCTACAACTCTAGGTACTAGTACCATTGCCCCGATATCATCTCTACCTAGATGGCCACCACCTTCTTGTCCTACAACCATAACTGCATCCGCACCTAACTCTTCTGCTTTTTGCGCTTGTCTGCATGCAGCAACTAATACTAATTTCTTAATATCTGTCCCTGCTAATTGTTCAAAAATCGGTGCAGGATTACCACCTGTCATTGATACAACCGGTACTTTTTCTTCAATTGCTACTGCTAACATATGCTCAAATGATCGACCATGCTGTCCGATAGCATAGTTGACACCAAATGGTCGGTCCGTTAACTGACGTACTTTCTGAATCTCTTCTCGCAATGCTTCAGGACTTTCTAAACTCATAGCCGTAATTTGCCCTAATCCACCTGCATTCGATACAGCAGCAGCTAAATCTGCGTATGCTAAATAAGCAAGTCCACCTTGAATGATTGGATATTCTATTTCTAATAACTCGGTAACTCTCGTTTGCCATTTCATCTGTTACAACTCCCCTTTGTTTTCCTATATTAAACTGGTTCGCCGAATGTTAGCGAAACCCTTTTTTCATTATTATTTCCCGAGAAATAAAGTAAGCATGTGAAAATTTTAAATAGAATTTTCACATGCTCTTTTTAGAATATTAGCATTGCAAATAATGGACAAAGAAATGCGCCAATAACAGCACTTAATGTCATTGATACTGATCCCATGGATAACGTCTTTTCGCCATATTCAGTTAGCTTTGAAATCCCGAAACCGTGAGCACCACTCCCCATTGAAACACCTCTACTCACTGCACTATCAATTTTACACACCCGGAATATAAATGGCCCTAAAATGGCGCCTGTAAAACCTGCTACCATAACAAAAACCGCAGTCATGGGTGGAATTCCTCCTAAAGAGCCACTTACTTGCATTGCAACCGGCGTTGTAATCGATTTCGGAAGTAACGACCTTACCATTTCATCATCAAATCGCAATAGCTTTGCCAAGGCAAAAACACTAATTAGGCCTGAAATCATTGCTACAACCACACCAGAAATAATAGACAGCTTATACGTTTTAATCATATGTCGCTGCATATACAGTGGATAGGCTAAACTTACAACTGCTGGCCCAAGCATCGTATCAATCCATTTACCACCAGTCATATATGTTTCATACGGAACATTACCTAATACTAGAATTGAAACACCGATAATTGTCGTTGTTAATATCGGAAGCAAAAACGGAGTCGAAAAACGCGCGTATAATTTTGACATTAAATAAAATATGAAAATAGTTATAAGTATAATGGCTATAGCTTTCATTTTACGCCCTCCTTCATTTCTTCAGATTCGACCTTTTCTTTTTTCTCTAAAAATATTGATATTCTCCCTGATACAATGATAGTGAAAATTGTACTACTTATAACTGTGAGTAAAAGCAATATACCATGTAAGGATAATAATTCAGGATACTTAATAACACCTACTGTTGCCGGAACGAAAAACAACGGTAAAACTGCTAACATAAATCCTGCTCCTTCTTCAATCAGCGCTACCGGCATTACATTACAAAATAACAAAGCGAATAAAATGAGTAAACCAACAATACTACCTGGAAATTTGACCCCTAATAAATTTACGATAGTCGTTCCAACAAATGAGAAAATATATAAAACTACCATTTGTAAAATTATACGCATCCATTTAACTGACCTTTGTTTTACAAGTTTAATTTTTTTAACATTTTTTCGCTTCAATTGCGTCGAATCCATTTGTGTTGTTGGTAAATCTTTTATTTCCATTTTCCGTACTTCAACTTCACTCTTTTCAGATTCTTTCACTTCTTGCTCTTTCATTTCCTGTTCATTCACTACAGTTTCGTTTATTTCTGGATCATTTACTTCGGCATCTTTTATCGCTATCTTATAATTTCCATTTTTGTGTTTTACTAATTTCCATTTCCCTACTTTAGATTGCATTTCGTAACTCTCCTTTTAACACATACCATGTTTATAAAGTAATACGAAACATTGTACGCCTATCTTCTCTAGATGTCTATGAATCTAACTGGAATAAAAAAGAAGCCATCCTTCATTAACTAAGTAATGTTAGATAGCTTCTTTCCTATTTTCAATAATTATAATTAATCGTCAAAGTTTTCAGATGCACGATTCTTTTTCAACATCTTAGACAATAGTTCGTAAACAAGCGGAACGATGATTAACGTTAATACAGTAGAACTGATTAAACCACCGATTACTGTTACACCTAGGCCTTTTGATATCAGGCCGCTTCCTTCTGCCCCAATCGCTAAGGGAATTAAAGCCCCTACAGTTGCAATTGCAGTCATTAAGATTGGACGAAGACGAGTTGCTCCTGCTTCTAAAATCGCTTCGCGCATTGTCATACCTTCATGTTCCATATGAATTACACGGTCGATTAATACAATCGCATTTGTTACTACGATACCTATTAACATCAATAGACCAATCATTGAAGATACACTAATTGTTTCGCCAGTTATCCATAATGCTACCAGCGCACCTATTACAGTAAATGGTAGTGAGAACAGAATTGCTAATGGTGCTAACCCTTCACCAAATGTTACAACTAGAATGAAGTAAACGATCGCAATTGCGGCTAGAATCGCTAAACCTAATTGAGTGAATGCTTCAGCCATATCTTCTGCCACACCGCCGCTATTTACTTCGACGTTATTTGGTAGATCTAGATTATCGATATTTTTTTGTACCGCATTTGATGCTTTTGTAATGTCTTTTGAAGTAACTGTAGCTGTTACGCTCGCATAGATTTTACCTTTACTACGGTTGATTTGAGATAAAGTTGTCCCCTCTTTAACATCTACTAGTTCTGAAAGTTTAACTTCCATACCAAGAGGAGATTTGATTTTTTGTTTTAATACATCAGCAAAGTCATCTGGTGATGCTGTTTCTTTATGAACAGAAACTTCAATTTTTTTGCCATCCTTATTAATCGATGTTAATACTTCTGAGCGCACGTTCGGGTTAATTGCCATTGCAATTTGTCCTGTTGTTAAGCCCAGTTGTTTTACTTTATCTTGATCAATTACTAATGTGTGTTCATCATATGCTTCAGACAATGATGCTTTAACGTCTTTTAAATCATCACGCTTTTTCATCATTTTTTCAATATCTCTTACAACTGGCTTGATTTCCTCCAACGTATTCCCGTAAACAGAGTACGTTAATTCACTACTTGAGCCCGTAGTTGAGAAATCTTGACTTTTCCATGTTCCTGTTTGGTCAACAGCAACAACTTCTTCTATTAATTTAGCTTTGACATCACTAAACTGTTTTGTATCAGGATCATAGATGATATACATTAATGCTCCATTTGAAGCTCCTGGCATCATTGGATTTGCTCCTCCAATTGATACTTGAACTGTTTGCACATCTTTTTTATCCATAATCATTTTTTCTACTTCTTCAACGTCTTTAATAACGCTATCCCGTGTTTCACCAGCCTCTGGTGTATACGTTAAGTAGACCATTTTTTGTTCATCATCCGGTAAAAAACTAAATCCAACAAACGGCGCTAAGAATAGACTTGCTACTAAAACTGCAATTGTAGCAATAGATGTAACTATTTTATGATCAAGTACCCAGCTAAGTAATTTTTTATAGCTTTGTGATAGCTTGCCATGTTCTTCTTTTTTCGTTTGTTTTTTACCATATAACTCTTTTTTGAACAATGTATGAGCTAATACTGGTACAACTGTAATCGCAATGATTAATGATGCACCCAGTGCAAATGTCATTGTTAATGCGAACGGCATGAACAGTTCACCAACCATACCGCCAACTAACCCAAGTGGTAAGAATACCGCTACTGTGACTAGTGTCGAAGATAAAATCGGCTTGAACATTTCAATCGTTGCTTCACGTATTAATACTCTGCCTTGTAATTTCTCGCCTTCTAAATATATTCGACGATATATATTTTCTACTACTACGATAGAATCATCGATAACTCGACCGATTGCTACTGTCATCGCACCTAGTGTCATCATATTCAAAGTAATATCGAATTGTTTCAAAATCAATACTGCGATTAATAATGATAGTGGGATTGATACGATTGAAATAATTGTAGAGCGAACGTTACGTAAGAACAGCATAATAATAATTACTGCGAAAATAGCACCGAATAATGCTTTGTTTAACATTGTGGATACTGATTTCTCGATTGGTTCACCTTGGTCCATTGTTAAATCAATTTGCATGCCTTTATTATCTTTTTCAAATTGTTTCGAAGCTTCTTTTACATCGTTTACGACGTCAACTGTGTTTGCTTCTTGTGATTTCACAACTTGTACTGCAATTGCTGATTGACCATTTGTACGAGAAACAGATTCTACGTCGCCAATCATTTCGATTTTAGCAAGCTTACCTAATTTCACAAATGGCTCAACAGGTTGTTGCTGTCCTAATGTTGCCGCTCCTGCTTGTGGTCGCACAGGAATGTCTAGATTTTTTAAATCTTTTAATGTTGTTAATTTACCATCTACAACCACTGATTGTTCTGCATCCTTGAATTGGAACATACCTAGTGGAACTGTGAGATCCATCGCTTGAATGTATTGCTTAATCGTAGCTTCATCTAGCCCGTATTGCGCTAATTTTTTTTGATCGTAAGTTAATTGAACTTTTTCTACTTGTTGACCTGTTACCGCTACTGAAGAGACACCATCGATTGCTTCCACTTTCGGAACAAAGTAATCTTCTACCGTTTTTGTTAACTCTTCGATTGTTTTATTTTTGTCTGAAACACTTAACGCTACAACCGGAAATGCATTAATATTTACACGGTCAATAGTTGGTGTTTGTGCCGTATCAGGAAGGTCAATTTTTGCGATTGCTTCCTTTACATTATCAGCTGCTTCTTTCATATCAGCACCATATTCAAATTCTATTTGAATACTTGAAGCATTTTGATATGAATTTGAGGACACAGATTTTACTGATTTTAAATTGTTAACTACCTTTTCAAAAGGTATAGAAATATCATCTGTTACTTGTTCTGGTGTTGCACCTGGGTAGACTGTCGTTACTGTGACAATCGGAATTGAAATATCAGGAATTGTTTCAAGCTTCATCTTCAAGCCTGCATAAACCCCTGCCACTGCTAGAATAATAGTTAACAACCATACTGCTAGCTTGTTTTTGAGCATAAATTTTATTGTAGAATGCATCTTGCACCGCCTTTTTGACTATTTGGTCACTATTCTATATAATAATGACCGATTAGTCAGTTGTCAATTCTTATGGATAGGAAGTGAATTATTATATCTAAGCAACAATTAATTATCGAAAAAGCTGTAGAATTATTCGCGCAAGACGGCATAGCTTCAACCTCTATTCAAGATATCACCGATGCATGCGGTATTTCAAAAGGCGCATTTTACTTATCTTTTAAATCTAAAGATGATTTATTCATAGCTATATTCGAACATTTCTTGAGAGAAATGATTGGTCAATATAATGATTTATTAGAAAGTGACATATCTCCAAACGAAAAGCTCGAAAACTATTTTCTATTACATTTCCAGCTATTTGAAGAAAAATTGCCATTAATATCAATGTTTATGAAAGAACAAATGAATCCAATTAATGAACAAATACTTCAAAAGTTCAATTATTATAATGATCTTGCAGATAAAGCGACCCTTGCATTATTAAATGAAGTCTACGGAAAGCGCATTGAGCCATTTCAATATGACATTCTCATTTTTTTAAAGGGAGTTATGAAAGGCTATTCAGAATTCATCATTTTTCATAGACAGCCCTACGATTTTATTCATTTAAGTTCTACCCTTATTGAAAAATTAGATATTCTAGTCAAACATACTAAAAAAGCTTTTGTTACTGAACAATTATGGCAATGCAAACCCCTTGGCATGCAAGCTTATACTGTTACTGCATCTGAAGTGCAAGAGGAATTAGAGCTTTGGAAGGAAACTTATAAAGGACATCCTATTATTGAAGACACTTTAACTTTAATACAAGATGAATTAAAGCTTACGAATCCTTGCATTGCTTTGTTAAAAGGGATGATGTCGAATATTAAGCAAGAAAATAATTTACAATGGCTTGCTTTATTAATAAAACAATACACTGCACAACTTTCATAACATACAAAGAGATAGTCGCAACGATGCACAACTATCTCTTTTTATTTATATGTCATAATCGAAATTAACATCTTTACCTAATACTACACTTGGTATTAAAGGGATATATGACTAGTCGGTCAATATTAAACTATCATTTTCACTCTCAGATTTACTATCAGAACTTCCAAAACTTATGATTTTAACTAATCAGAAGTATAACCACCAAAAATCCCTGTAAATAACTGTAGTCAATATTATTTATCTCCATAAATAAAAAGCAGTCCAAAGTAAGTAACTTCGAACTGCTTTTTCCATTATAAATCTTAATATCCCCAGACCATTGCTAACAATGAACCAAAGATAGTAATAAGACCAACCACTACAGCGTAAATAACACTTGTGTAAAGAGATTTTTTATCCTCTGTTTCTCCTATATGCATGAATAGTACGAGTTGTACAACAGCTTGCGCTAGAGCTGTCGCACCTAAAATTGTCATCGCTACTCCTTTTGATATACCATCAATAAGAACTGTTAGTGCAGCTAATGTTAATAAAAGTGACCCTACAAACCCAATTACATGTTCTCTCGGAAATAATTCTTTCATCATCCCAACACTCCTTTCAGATAAACGAAGCTGAAGATGAAGATCCATACGACATCTAAGAAATGCCAGTATAACGAGAAGATAAATGCTTTGTTTGCAGTTTGTGCATTTAATCCACGTTTAACTACTTGTACGATAATCGCAATACCCCACAGCAAACCAAACGTTACGTGAGCACCATGCGTACCAAGTAGAGTCATTAATGATGATAAGAAAGCACTTGTTGTAATTGTTGCACCTTCATGAACATATGTTACGAATTCCATAACCTCAACAGCCAAGAATCCTGCTCCAAGTAATAATGTCAAGATATAGAACACTATCATTGCTTTTGTGCGGCCAATTCTCATGGCATGAACACCAAGTCCGATTAAGAAACTACTTGTTAATAACAAGAAAGTTTCTATTAAAACTGGTGGCATTTCAAAGATTTCTGAACCAGCAGGACCTGAACCTGTACGATTCTGTAATGTGAAATATACAGTAAATAAAGTTGCAAATAGGATAATCTCCGCACCTAGAAAAATCCAGAAACCGAAAACCTTTAATCGATTTTCCTCAGTACGATATTCTAATGGAAGTGATGTATTTTCTTTCGACATTATTTGTCACCTCTCAATTGACGTTCAGTTGCTTCAATTTCAGCCACTTCGATATAGTGACCGTGATCTTTTTCAAATGAACGGAATGCCATAAATCCAAGTGTAGCTATACCAAAGGCGATAACAGCTGTCCATACACTAAATACAAAGAAGAATGAGAATAGGAATAGTACACCGGCCATCCACATTGGAGCACCACTATTATTAGGCATATGAATACGTTCATATTTACCTGCCGTAATATCGCGACCTTCTTTTTTCGCATACCAGAATTCATCTAATTGATCCACTTGTGGTACAATCGCAAAATTATATTCAGGGACTGGACTATGTGTTGCCCATTCTAGTGAACGCGCATCCCAAGGGTCGCCGTTTTCGTCGCGTGGGCTATGACGGAAGCTATAGTAAATGTTATAACAAATTAACGCAAATCCGACAGCCATACCTAGAGCTCCTAAGAAGGAAATCATATTTAATGGACCGTAGCCAGTACTTGCAGAATAAGTGAACATACGACGAGCGTAGCCGTCTAAACCAAGAATGAATAATGGGAAGAAAGCAACGTTGAAACCAATTGCAATAAACCAGAAACCTAATTTCCCTAATTTTTCGTTTAAGCGGAAACCAAAGATTTTTGGCCACCAGAAATGGTAACCTGCTAACACACCGAACACAGTACCCGGAATTAGTACATAGTGGAAGTGGGCAACTAAAAACATTGTGTTGTGATATTGATAGTCAGCACTAGCCATCGCTAGCATTACCCCTGTTACCCCACCAATTGTGAAGATTGGAATAAATGCAAGTGCATAAAGCATTGGGGTTGTAAATTGTATCTTACCGTGCCTCATTGTAAGCAACCAGTTAAAGATTTTAACCCCCGTCGGTACAGAAATCAGCATTGTTGTAATAGAGAAGATACTGTTTACCATAACGCCATGACCCATTGTATAGAAATGGTGAACCCAAACCATAAATGAAAGTAAAGAAATCAAGACCATACTCATAACCATTGATTTGTAACCGAATAGGTTTTTACGCGAGAATGCAGAGATAACCTCACTGAAAATACCAAATGCCGGTAGAATAACGATATATACTTCCGGATGACCCCAAACCCAGAATAAGTTGGCCCATAGCATATCCATACCGCCATCAGACATAGCGAAGAATTTAGTACCGAATTGACGATCTAATGTCATAAGTGCAAGTGCCACTGTTAAAACAGGGAAAGCAAATGTAATAATGACGTTTGTAATTAATGCTGACCAAGTAAACATAGGCATTTTCATTAATTTCATGCCTGGTGCACGCATTTTCATAATAGTAGTAATGAAGTTAATACCAGTCATTAACGTACCTAATCCTGATAATTGTAATGACCAAGCATAATAGTTATTCCCAACACTTGGGCTGAATTCAATACCAGCTAGTGGGAAATATGCAGACCAACCGGAATCTGGTGATCCACCAATGATGAAGGAAATATTTAATAATCCTGCACCTGCAGCAAATAACCAGAAGCTAAGTGCATTTAATCGAGGAAACGCAACATCACGCGCACCAATTTGTAAAGGTACTACTACGTTCATTAATCCGATAATAAACGGCATTGCCATGAAAATAATCATGATTAAGCCGTGAGTTGTGAAGATTTCATTATAGTGCTGTGCATTTAGCAAACCATTTTCAGGAATAGCAGTTTGCGCTCTCATTAACAAGGCATCAATACCACCTCTGAACAGCATGACTAATGCAACAACAATGTACATAACACCGATTTTTTTATGGTCAACTGTAGTAAGCCAGTTTTTATAGAAATAGCCCCACTTTTTGAAGTAAGTCAAACCAGCAACAATTGCAATGGCACCTACAACAATACTAATGGCCGCGCCCATGATCATTGGCTCTTTCATCGGTTCAAATAATTCTTTCATGCTTATGACTCCTTTCATACATCTAATCTAGCAACCTAGTGATTAGAATGCTTCATTTCTTCATCTGACATATCCATACCATCCATATCTCCAGCATCATCAGACATATCTGACGAATTTCCATGATGCATTTCTGGAGCAGGACTAAATGTTAAATGTGTAGAAGAGAAACTTTTACGGCCCACGATGTCCGTATCTAGTAATTCATTGAATGTTTTTTCTGTTAACGCTGGCTCATTCGCTTTCACGTCAGATACCCATTCGTCAAAGTCCTTTTGAGACATTGATTGTGCTTCAAATTCCATCTGAGCAAATCCCTGACCGTTAAAGTTTGAGTTTCTACCCATAAATGAACCTTCGACATCTGCTGCCATATGGATTTTCGTTACCATATCGCTCATCGCATATTTTTGTCCTGCTAATTGAGGAATCCAAAAACTTGTGATTGGACCAAATGAATATAGTCTAAATTCAATTGGACGATCTGTTGGAATGTTAACATAGTTTACTGTCTCAACGCCCTCTTCTGGATAGCTAAAATGCCATTTCCAGTTAGACGAAGATGCATATATAACGATTGGTTCTTTATTGTCATAACCTGTTTGTTTACTTTCAACTTTTGATGTTGTGCTAACTGTAACAATTGATAGTGCAGTTACGATAAGAATTGGAATAACTGTCCAAATAATTTCGAGTTTTGTACTACCCTCTTCATGTGGTGGTTCATAATCACTCGGTGATTTGGATGCGCGATATTTCAAAAGCATATTCGCTAATAATACATAAACAACTATCAATATAAACGCCATCACGATAATAGATAAAACAATTGTATTTGATAAAGTCTTCGCATTTGGACCTTTTGCATCAAAAATCATTAATGGTTCACAACCAGATAAGAATAAAGCCATGATTGACATTAACGTTGGCAAGATTAGCATTTTTTTATTCATATTGTACTCCCTTCAAAAAACCACTTTCTTGAAATGTGTTTTAGAATATTAATTAGATTTTGAAAAAATCGTCCTCCTAATAATTCATAGTATCCCAAAACAAAAAACTCATTTTGAATTCGCTAGATTATTGAGGATTACTCCTTTTGTTTGGAACAACGATGAGACAATTCATTGTAGTCTCGATGTTTTAATAGCCTACATAATTGCAATAAAGTATTAAATACATTCTCACGTTACCAATAGGAGAAATTAGGCACCCAGGTTTTCGCGCCTAACACTCTTCAGAGGAACATTCAATTTTCTCGCTCGATTCAAATGAAATTATAAACCTTAATTCTTAATAAAAAAAACAAAACCTATCCATAAACATAAGAATTTCTCATCATTATGAACGTTCTATGTACGTTTTTTGTACAAAATGTGTACTAGTAATAATTACATTGGTCTATTTGATTCATTTTTAACAACATTTCCTTGATAAGGAATACGTCACATTAACTATAACTTTCAATAAAGGAAAAACGAACCATAATAACTAACATACGCACAAAATAAAAAACACTGCCAGCAAGTTTGTCTATACCCAAACATCCTAGCAGTGTTATAAAGTTTTTCAGTATCTATTATTTTAACTAAATTTTCTATACTCAATAATAAAACGGTTTATTTTCATATTTATAGGACTGGGGCGGAACCACCATCAATATTTACTGCAGTACCACTAACATAAGAAGCTGCATCTGATGCTAAAAACGTAATAACATTTGCTGCTTCCTCTGTGTCACCAATCCGACCGAGTGGAATATTCTTTCCCATTTCTTCTGAAAATGCATTCCAACTAAGACCTGGGGCGTGCGTTTGCCATTTCTGTTCAATTTGTGAGCTACGAATTAATCCTATACACACAGTATTTACACGAATCTGCTCTTTCCCTAAATCTTTACTCATCGCTTTCGTTAAAGCTAACCCTGCTGCACGGCTTACTGATGTTGGTAATGATGCTTCAGATGGTGCCTTTCCTTTTACAGCAGTAACATTCACAATAGCTCCACCACCCACTGCTCTCATATGAGGGATCGCAAATTTAGAACAATTCACAGCACCATATAGTTTTAAATCTAGATCTTCTTGCCAAAGCTCATTTTCAACAACATCAAATGGATTAGCAGAACTTGTACCTGCATTGTTCACTAAAATATTCAGTTGGCCATAATGTTCGATTGTTTCATTTATAATTCTCTCACAATCTTCTTTTATCGATACATCCGCACAAACTGTATGTACTTTTTGCCCTGTTTCCAGAAAAATTACTTTCGCTGCATGCATTAAATTTTCTTCATTACGTGCACAGATTGTAACATCAGCCCCCTCATTAGCGAGCTGTAGTGCTGTTGCAAGACCTATTCCTTTACTGCTCCCTGTTACAATCGCTACTTTTCCTAGTAAACCTAAATCCATTTTTCAGCACTCCCTTGTTGTTCTGAATAAATAAATTCATTTCCGATAAAAAAGCACCTTTTCGTTCACTCTATATAAATACAGGATTATTATACCATATATAAATATAGCTACTTTGTAAATTAATTATTAATATTGCTCTATTATATAGAGGAAATTATTTTGAACTCTCTATTTGTATCCTATTAAATCAATCCGATTATCATGACTAACCATTTGTATTACATTTAGATATTTCCACATAAAAAACCCCTTGAAGTCCAAGAACTTCAAGAGGTTTAAAAATTGGCAAAACCATTTTATTTTTTAGCTACGATGTGAATTGGGTTTCCAAGTAATACTTCAGCAGTTTCCATAGTGATTTCACCTAAAGTTGGGTGTGCGTGAATTGTCATCGCAACATCTTCTACAGTCATACCTGCTTCAATTGCTAAACCAATTTCAGATATCATATCAGAAGCACCAGCACCTACGATTTGACCACCAAGTAATAAGCCATCAGCTTTACGAGAAACTAATTTCACAAAGCCTTCTGTTTCATTTAATGCTAATGCACGGCCGTTAGCTCCGAATGGGAATTTCCCAGCCACTACTTCATAACCTTCTTCTTTAGCTTGCTCTTCAGAAAGTCCCACAGTTGCCATTTCTGGATCTGTGAAGCAAACAGCAGGGATTGCTAAGTAATCTACTACTGATTTTTCACCAGCGATCGCTTCAGCAGCAACTTTACCTTCGTAAGAAGCTTTGTGAGCAAGTTGTGGTCCAGCAACGATATCACCGATTGCATAAATGTTTGGTATATTTGTGCGACATTGTTTGTCGACTTTTAATAGTCCACGTTCACCAAACTCAAGACCTAATTCTTCTAAGCCAATTTCGTCAGTGTTAGGACGGCGACCAACAGTTACTAATACGTAATCGGCTTCAACAGATTTTGCTTCGCCTTTTACTTCGTACTTAACAGTAACGCCAGTTTCTGTTTCTTCAACGCCTTGAGCAAGTGCGCCTGTCTCGATTGTAACACCTTTTTTCTTAAGACCTTTTTTAACAATCATTGTCATTTGTTTTTCGAAACCAGCTAAAATATCTTTGCCACCTTCTAGAATTGTTACCTCTGAACCAAGGTTTGCAAATGCAGAACCTAGCTCAGTACCGATATAACCTCCACCAATAACAACAAGTTTGCCAGGAACTTCTTGTAGAGAAAGTGCTCCTGTAGAGTTTATTACGCGTTTAGAAAATTTGAAAGTTGGGATTTCAACAGGGCGTGAACCAGTTGCTAAAATCGCATTTTTAAATGTATATGTTTGTGCAGAATCCTCGTTAATCACACGGATTGTGTTTGCATCTACGAAGTATGCTTCTCCACTTACTACATCTACATTATTGCCTTTTAATAAGCTTGATACGCCGCCAGTTAATTTCTTAACTACGCCGTCTTTAAATTCTTGTGCTTTTTTGAAATCGATGCTAACTTCAGGAGCCACGATACCCATGTCTGCTGAGTTTTTAGCATGTTCTAAACGGTGACCTACTGAAATTAATGCTTTTGAAGGAATACAACCAACGTTTAAGCATACGCCACCAACATATTCTTTTTCAACAACTGTTACTTTTTGTCCAGTTTGCGCTGCACGAATTGCTGCAACATAACCACCAGGGCCTGCGCCAATTACAAGTGTATCTGTTTCGATTGGGAAATCTCCTACTACCATTTTCTTACGCCTCCATTAATAATAATTCGGGCTCGCTTAACAAACGCTTAATATGATTTAACGCATGTTGCGCTGTAGCACCGTCGATCATTCGATGATCAAAGCTCAATGATAATGCTAACACAGGTGCCGCTACAATTTCACCATTTTTTATTACAGGTTTCTCTGCAATTCGACCAATTCCTAAAATAGCTACTTCAGGATGGTTAATTACTGGAGTAAACCATTGGCCACCAGCAGAACCTATGTTTGTAATCGAACAAGATGCACCTTTCATATCATTTGGTGCTAATTTACCGTCACGTGCTTTTGTAGCAAGCTCATTAATCTCGTTAGATACTGCAAATACCGATTTACGATCTGCGTGTTTAATAACAGGAACTAGTAAGCCTTTATCTGTATCGGCAGCTATACCAATATTATAATAGTGTTTTTGCACAATTTCTTGTGTTGCATCATCAAGTGAACGATTAAATTCTGGGAATTCACGTAATGCACTAACTAAAGCTTTTACTACATACGGTAAATAAGTTAACTTAATCCCTTTTTCAAGTGCGATTTCTTTGAATTTTTTACGGTGTGCAACAAGTTCTGTAACATCCACTTCGTCCATTAATGTTACATGTGGAGCTGTTTGTTTTGAGTGTACCATTGCTTTTGCAATTGCACGACGAATACCTGACATTTTCTCACGTGTTTCAGGGAAATCGCCTTCTAATACTGGTTGTACGGAAGCTTTTTCCGTTGTTTTTTCAGTAACTGGAGCCTCTTCTGCAACTGGTGCTTCCACTGCCTGTGTTGCGGCTTGAGATGGGCCACCATTCATAAATGATTCCACATCTTCTTTAACAATACGTCCATTCTTACCTGAACCTGATAGTTGTTTAATATCAACATCATTGTCACGCGCAAACTTACGGACAGATGGCATTGCAATTACACGTTGGTTTGGATCAGCTTCTACAGTTGGTTTTGATGTTACAGTTGGTTCTACTTTCGGAGCTTCTTCAACTGCAACTTTTTTTGGTTCTTCTTTTTTGGAATCTTCTTCATCATGATGACCTTTAAGTTGGATGTCCTCATATCCTGGAGCGTCTACTCGTAGTAAAACTGTACCGACTGTTGTAAGTACACCTTCTTCTACAAGGATTTCTTCAACTGTACCTTCTACCGGAGAAGGTATTTCAACGACTGCTTTATCATTTTGTACTTCACAAAGCACGTCATCCTCTTGAATTTTGTCACCCGCTTTTACGAACCATTTTACAATTTCACCCTCATGGATTCCTTCACCAATATCTGGTAATCGAAATTCAAATGCCATATGTTTCACCCTTTCTGTTTCGAGAACGAATTAGAATGTTAGTACTTTTTTCGCTGTTTCAACAATATCTTTTGGATTCGGCAACCAAACTGCTTCTGCTTGTGGGAACGGGTAGATTGTATCCGGCGCTGTTACGCGTAGTACCGGTGCTTCAAGACTAAGGATAGCTCGCTCTGTAATTTCAGCAACTACATTAGCAGCAATTCCTGCTTGTTTTTGTGCTTCTTGAACAACAATCGCACGTCCCGTTTTTTCAACTGAAGCAATAATTGTTTCAATGTCTAGTGGTTGGATAGTTCGTAAATCCACAACTTCAACTGAGTAATCTTCTTTTTCTAATAATTCAGCTGCTTTTAATGATTCGTGTACCATTGCACCGTATGCAAAGATTGACAAATCTGTTCCTTCTCGCTTCACATCAGCTTTTCCTAGTGGAATAGTATAAGACTCTTCAGGAACTTCTTCACGGAACGAACGATATAATTTTAAGTGCTCTAGGAAGACAACTGGATCATTATCACGAATAGAAGAAATCAATAACCCTTTTGCATCATAAGGTGTTGATGGTACAACTACTTTTAATCCTGGTTGAGATGCCATTAAACCTTCTAAACTGTCTGAGTGCATTTCTGGTGTATGTACACCACCGCCAAATGGAGAACGGATCGTAACAGGTGCACCAAGTGCTCCGCCTGTACGGTAACGCATACGCGCTAATTGTCCACTTACAGAGTCCATTACTTCATATACGAAACCAAAGAATTGGATTTCAGGTACCGGACGGAATCCTTGAAGTGCAAGGCCGATAGTCAATCCACCAATGCCTGATTCTGCTAGTGGCGTATCGAAAACGCGATCCTCACCAAATTCTTTTTGAAGACCTTCAGTCGCACGGAATACCCCTCCGTTTACTCCAACGTCTTCACCGAACACTAAAACGTTTTCGTCATCTTTTAATTCGCAGCGTAGTGCGTCTGTAATTGCTTGAATCATCGTTAGTTGTGCCATCGGTTACTTCGACTCCTTCTCTTTGAAGATTTCGTATTGCTCTTGTAAATTATATGGTAAATCGCCATCATGCATATTACGGATAAGTTCTGTTACTTTTTGTTTTGGTGCAGAATCCGCTTCTTTGACAGCTGCTTTAATTTCTTCTTTAGCTTTTTCAATTACTTCTGCTTCTTTTTCTTCACTCCATAAACCTTTTACCTCTAAATATTTACGGAAACGTACAATTGGATCTTTCTTTTCCCATTGCGAATCTGTATCAGAAGTACGGTATCGTGTTGGATCATCCCCAGCCATTGTATGAGGACCATAACGATAACACATTGTTTCGATTAATGAAGGACCTTCGCCATTTACTGCACGTTGTCGTGCATCTCTAGTTGCCACAAATACTGCAAGTGGATCCATTCCATCTACCAAGATGCTTGGAATACCTGCTGCAATCCCTTTTTGGGCAATTGTTTTCGCAGCAGTTTGCAATTCGCGTGGCGTTGAAATCGCAAATTGGTTATTTTGAACGATGAAGATTGCTGGTGAACGAAACGCTCCTGCAAAGTTAATACCTTCGTAGAAATCCCCTTGAGACGAACCACCATCACCCGTATAAGTTACAGCAACTGACTTTTTGCCTCGTTTTTGCATACCAAGTGCAACGCCAGCTGTTTGAATATATTGAGCACCGATAATAATTTGAGGTGGTAATACATTAACATCCTCTGGAATTTGATTCCCTATGAAATGTCCACGCGAGAATAAGAACGCTTTATAAAGCGGTAGTCCGTGCCAAAAAATTTGAGGCACATCACGATATCCCGGTAAAATATAATCTTCTTTTTCAAGTGCATAGTGTGAAGCAATTTGAGAAGCTTCTTGACCCGCTGTAGGCGCATAGAATCCTAAGCGTCCTTGACGGTTCAATGAGATTGAACGTTGGTCTAAAATACGTGTAAAGACCATTCGGCGCATTAATTCAACAAGTTCAGTATCCGATAATTTCGGATCTGCATCTGCGTTAACAATTTCGCCTTCCTCATTCAAAATCTGAAACATTTCAAATTTTCCTTCAATCTCATGCAGATTTGCAACTGGATCGAATTGCTTTGATTTTTGTGAAGCCATGCTATCACATCTCCTTTGTGTCTGTATTATAAATATTTTTCTTTTTAGTAATACAAGGTTTATTCGTTTTCAGTATACTGAATTAAATTTAATAGGTCAATCATTGTTATGATAATGCTTACATTATTTTATTCTTACTATTTGGAAAAAGCTGTACTATATATACTTTGATAACTGTATTATACAACAGCTTCGTTTTTCCACCCTTTACTAGAACAGATTTTCACCTCGCTTTATGTATTCCCAGTTGTCGTAATCTTAAACAAATAATCTTTTAAGAATCTTTTTTCCATTGAACGATTATCGTTGTACGTTATACTATGAATATAGATTTTGTATCGAAAGGAAGAAATGAAATGATTTTAATGAACAATGTAATTCGCGAAGGGCATCCAACATTACGTACCCGCGCGAAAGAACTAACTTTCCCCCTCTCTACTGAGGACAAAAAATTAGGTCAAGACTTAATCGAGTTCCTCATTAATAGTCAAGACCCAGTAATAAGCGAAAAATACGACTTGCGTTCCGGCATAGGTATTGCCGCTCCGCAAGTAAATGAGTCAAAAAGAATATTTGCTCTTCATCTACCTGATGAACTTGACAATCAAATCAGCTTTGTCGCTGTAAACCCAAAAATAGTTAGCCATTCAGTAGAAAATACTTATTTAACAAATGGTGAAGGCTGCTTATCGGTGGATCGTAACGTATCTGGTTTCGTACCACGTCATGCACGTATTACAGTTAAATTTCATACACTTGATGGCGAAGAAAAGAAAATGCGCTTAAAAGGTATACCCGCTATCGCTTTTCAACATGAATTAGACCATTTAAATGGTGTCATGTTCTATGATCACATTAATGAATCCAATCCATTTGCTGATATACCGAATTCGCAACCAATTGAAAATAATTAACACAAAAAGCCTTACTATGAATCGTAAAATCATAGTAAGGCTTTATTTATTGTTTTTATACCAATTGCAATTTTTCCATTGCTTTTACTAATCCATCTTCATCTACATGATCCGTTACAAAACTCGCTACAGTTTTCGCTTTCAAATGCCCATTCCCCATCGCTACACCTGTCCCAACTGCCGTCAGCATTTCAACATCATTTAATCCATCACCGAATGCTATTGCATCTTGCATCTCAAAATTTGTATATCCAAGTAATCGTTCAATCCCATAGGCTTTAGAAACGCCTTTATTTAATACATCACAAGTATAAGTGTGCCATCGAATTAACTGCAATTTCGGAAAAGCTTTTGCATACTCTTCTTCTTCTTCAATACTTACATACAACAACACTTGATAAATTGGATGAGTTAAGTAGAAATCTTTATCTAATCTTGGCATAGGATAAAGTAACGAAGTCAAGCTTTCCCTTATCTCAGGATGTTCTGGTATAGAAGTAACCATCTCTTGATCATCTAAAAACACTAATGGCTTATCCTGTTTCTCGACATATTTAACAAGAGCTTTCAATTGTTCAAGCGGCACTGGTTTCAACGAAATAGGCTGCCCCTTATATACAACATATTGGCCATTGAAACAAACATAAGAATCCACTTCTAGCGTTTCAAGAACTTCCTTAATCATAAATGGAGCCCTACCTGTCGCTATAACCACCTCATGACCATTATCTTTAGCCTTCTTGACCGCTTCAATTGTTGTTTGCGGAATTTCTTTTTTCGAATTATATAGTGTACCATCGATGTCAAAAAACAATATTTTTTTCTTCATAATAAATTAACTCCTCCTTTTTCTCAAAATTCTATATATTAAGTAAAAAAACTTTACAGTTCAAGCTTAATATTGTATAATGTCCCCGAGGAGTGATACGCCATGTTTAAACGCCTAAAAAAACAATTGTTGAAACGGCTCAATGGCTTGCTCGGAAAAAAAACAATCGCTTAAGTATATTTGCCCTTCATAATTTTGAAGGGCTTTTCTTTATTTTAAGTTACTAGCGTGATAATATAAAGGAAATGCAATTATTTTGAACGTGTTAAAGGAGAGCATATTATGATTTACAAAGTTTATTATCAAGAAAATGCGCTTGAAGTACCAGTTCGCGAAAATACTAAAAGCTTATATTTAGAAGCCGCAGATGAGCGTGAAGTTCGTCAAAAACTTAAAGACCGTAACTACAATATCGAATTTGTTCAATTGCTTGAAGGAAACTACTTAGAGTATGAACAAGCAAGCGAACATTTCCACGTGGAGAAACTCTAAACGTATGAAGTTTGTCAAGAATGACCAAACAGCGGTTTTCGCACTCGGCGGACTGGGCGAAATCGGTAAAAATACGTATGCCGTACAATTCCAAGATGAAATTATCTTGATTGACGCAGGAATTAAATTCCCTGAAGACGATCTATTAGGTATTGACTATGTTATACCAGACTACACTTATTTAGTAAGAAATGTAGACAAGATTAAAGGTCTTTTCATTACTCATGGTCATGAAGATCACATTGGTGGTATTCCTTATTTGCTACGTCAGATTAACATTCCTGTTTACGGTGGCAAACTTGCACTAGGTTTGTTGCGTAATAAATTGGACGAGCATGGTTTACTTCGCCAAACAAAAATGATTGAAATTCAAGAAGAGGACATTATTAAATTCCGTAAAACTTCTGTGAGCTTCTTCAGAACGACTCACAGTATTCCGGATGCATACGGTATTGTCGTAAAAACTCCTCCTGGTAATATCGTTCATACTGGGGATTTCAAATTTGACTTTACTCCTGTTGGTGAACCAGCAAACTTAACGAAAATGGCTGAAATCGGACGCGATGGTGTGTTATGTCTACTATCTGATAGTACAAATGCCGAAGTTCCTAATTTCACAATGTCTGAACGTAAAGTTGGAGAAAGTATTGATGAAATTCTACGTAAAGTAGAAGGTCGTCTTATTTTCGCAACATTTGCTTCAAATATTCACCGTTTAAAACAAGTTACTGATGCCGCTGCTAGTCACGGACGTAAAATTGCTGTATTTGGTAGAAGTATGGATAACGCCATTACAATTGGTCGTGAATTGGGCTACATCACTGCACCAAAAGAAACTTTCGTTGATTCACAAACGTTAAATCGTTTGCCAGCTAACGAAGTACTGATTCTTTGTACAGGTAGCCAAGGTGAACCAATGGCAGCACTTTCTCGTATTGCTAACGGCACTCACCGTCAAATCCAAATTCAACCTGGCGATACTGTTGTATTTTCATCTTCACCAATCCCAGGTAACACAATTAGCGTCAATAAAACAATCAACTCGTTATTCCGTGCAGGTGCAGAAGTTATTCATGGTTCATTAAATAATATTCATACATCTGGACACGGTTCTCAAGAAGAACAAAAATTAATGCTTCGTCTGATTAAACCAAAATTCTTTATGCCAATTCATGGTGAATACCGCATGCTTCGTATGCATGCTGATTTAGCTGTTGATTGTGACGTAGAACCAGATAATACATTCATCATGGAGAATGGTGACGTCCTTGCACTTAGCCCTAACACGGCTGCTGTATCAGGTCGAATTCCTTCTGGTGATGTTTACATTGATGGTAACGGAATTGGTGATATCGGTAATATCGTTTTGCGCGATCGCCGTATCCTTTCCGAAGAAGGTTTAGTTATCGTTGTTGTTAGCGTGAATATGGAGACACAGAAAATTGTTTCTGGCCCAGATATTATCTCTCGTGGTTTCGTATATATGCGTGAATCAGGTATGATGATTAACGAAGCTCAACAAATGTTGAACCGTCACTTACAACGTACATTACAAGACAAAACACCTCAGTGGTCAGAATTGAAAAATGATATCACTGATGCGTTAGGACCATACTTGTTTGAAAAAACAAAACGTCGTCCAATGATTTTGCCTATAATAATGGAAGTTTGATTACAAAAGGGTAGAGATTTTAAAATCTCTACCCTTTTATGTTCGAATAATCCGTCCCTAGTTCTCAAAAAGAATAATTCCTAAATAATTTCCCTCTTAATTCATCATTTTTTTCTCAAAACGACTAATATCAACATCTGCTCCTATAACAATTAATATATCACCTTCATGAATGACCTCATCTGCTTGCGGTGAAACGATGATTTCCTGCCCTCTTTTAATCGCTACAATATTAATACCATATCTTACCCTAATGTCTAAGTTAATGATTGTATGGCCTTCTAATAAGTGATTTGCCTTAATCTCCATAATTGAATGTTCCTCAGATAACTCCAAGTAATCGAGTACATTATTGGACATCATATTATTCGCAATGCGAATTCCCATATCACGTTCTGGATGAACAACATGATCCGCACCAATTTTCCGTAAAACTTTTTCATGGTAATCATTTTGTGCTTTTACCGTAATTTTCTGTACCCCTATTTCTTTTAGCATCAATGTTGTTAAAATACTCGATTGGATATCGTCACCGATTGCTACAATTACATGTTCAAAGTTACGGATTCCAAGTGATTTCAAAACAGATTCATCCGTTGTATCTGCTACGACTGCTTGTGTAGCGATTGGAGCAAACTCATCGACTCTTTCTACATGTTTATCTATCGCCATTACATCAGCACCTTGTTGGATCAGCTCCGAAACGATACTGCCACCAAAACGCCCTAAACCAATGACAACAAATTCTTTTTTCATGAAATTTCCCCCGATACTGTAAAGAATGGACATAGTGTAACACAATACATTCAAGCATACAAACGGATCAATTGCCATTTTTTTCAACAAAAAAAGAATTGTCCTTATAAAAACGGGACAATTCTTTTGATATTTGAAATTGTTTATGCGTCAGCGTTACGAACTTCGTCTAATACACGGTTAACGCGTTTTTCAAGCATTTTCATACCACTGCCGCCTGCTTGGAAGTGACGAAGTTGACCTTCTTTATCAAAAACATAATATGCAGGTACATATTCGTTATCAAAAGCATCAGTTAACTTCATTTCACTGTCAACAAAGATAGGTTGTGTAATATCATGTTCAGCTGCAGTTGCTTTAATAACATCTAAATCTAAATCATTTTCAGAACGTGGCATATGAACTGCAATAACATTCAATTCACTACTGTATTCATCACGGAATTTATTAACTTCTGGCATCGCTTCTTTACATAAGTGACAGCTAACTGACCAGAAATGAATTAGTGTTGGTTTGTTGCCGATTAAGTTCGCTTTTGATACTTTACCATTTAACCAAGCTGTTTCGCCTACTAATTCAGGCATTTGTGCACGTAGTTTCATATTTAATCACCTCATAATGGAATTCGTACATAGTATATTCTCATCTTTCAAAAAAAGACCTAACATTTGTTAGGCCTTTTGATGTTAAAAATCTAAATTAAACTTCAAGAGTTTTTTGACCTGGGCGCCAGTTAGCTGGGCAAAGACCACCAGTTTGTAGTGCTTGTAGTACGCGAAGAGTTTCATCTACATCGCGACCGATGTTATTGTGGTTAACAACTTGATATTGAAGTTCGCCTTCTGGATTGATGATGAATAATCCGCGAAGTGCTACGCCTTCTTCTTCAATTAACACACCATAATCACGAGATACACGTTGATTGTGGTCAGCTGCTAATGGGAATTTTAATTGACCAAGACCATTTTCAGTACGATCCGTATTGATCCATGCTAAGTGAGTGTGAATTGTATCAGTTGATACACCAATTACTTCTGCATCAAGATCTTCAAATTCGTCGTAACGATCTGACATTGCAGTGATCTCTGTAGGGCATACAAATGTGAAGTCCATTGGATAGAAGAATAAAACAGTCCATTTGTCGTTTTTCATGTTTTCTTCTAAATTAACTTTACCGAATTCTTTATTAGCTAGTACTGCTTGCATTTCAAAGCGTGGTGCTTGATTTGCTACTAAACGTTCTGCCATTTTGAATCCCTCCAAATATTGTTATATATGCTATTGCGAAAACTAAAATTTTCGCATTAATCCAACTCCTACAATAGCAAATCACCATAGCGAAATCAATCATTGACACTTAATAATTATTCTAATCTACCTCTTATTGTGACAAATAATCGACATTTTATGCATTCAAGAATAAAAAACTTATATTCAATAAATATCTATTAACTACATTAAAAAAAGAAAATGGTAAAAAAAGAAAAAACCCCATAAATGGAGTTTGAAATCTTGATAATTTCAGGTTATTTGTCAATGTTAATATTTTGCATATGCAATGCATAAATATCCCACTCATTGATTGCTGACTATTCTACAACGTCTTTTACAAAGGTCGATTAGGTCGGCCTTTGCAATTATCACAGGAGGGATCGTCACATTCCTCTTCTCGCCATTCATTGCAATTCGCACAAAATAACGCATCATATTCATCAGAATAGCGTAATAAGCCTAAACATTCAGGACAATAATCTTCTAACGCTACTGCATCAATTAAGCGATTATTTGCCATTAGAAATGTACCTTCAAAAACGGGATCACTTGGGACTTTCACTGCACCCTGTCGTTCTTTAGGATCTAGATAAAAAAACAATTTCTTTCCCAATATTTCCGCCTCCTTAGACATCTAGTTTAGCATAACTCTTCGCTATTTTTCTCTATAATACTTTTTATTTTTTAAGAACATTTCGACGAACTATTGCATATATTCTATAATTACTTTAAAGGTCGACTAGATTGAATTAAATTTCACTAGAGGAATATAGAATGAGGTTTAAAAAGTCTCATTTTAAATACGTTATCGCTGATGATTGGCTCTTTTAATTCACTACAACAAAAAACTCATCAGCCTATTGTTGACTGATGAGTTTAATAATTTATTCTTCGTTTATGCCGATGCAGCGCTCACACTCATAAAGAGTTGATTCCACACGCTCAACAATTAGGCATCCGCATTCACGACAATGTTTTTTTGCTACTTCTTGTTTCTTTGTTTCCATTGTAATCTCCCCCGTTTTTGTTATTGAATATGACTATAGCTTTGTATAGTTAAAAATTCTTCAAATGTCGGTTTTAACGTCAAGAACTTGAAAATGTCTGCCGCTTCTTCATACCGTCCATTTTGGAAGTTTTCTTGGCCAATTTGTTGCTCAATTTGTGCAAGTTCTTGCTGTAATACTTCTATAAATAACTGCTCGTTAATTTCACGACCATCATCAAGTTTCCCTTGCGGATGACGAATCCATTGCCATGTTTGAGAACGTGAAATTTCTGCGGTTGCCACATCTTCCATCATGTGGTTAATCGGCGCTGCTCCATTACCTCGTAACCATGAAGCGATATATTGAACCCCTACACTGCAATTGACTCGTAATCCAGTCTCTGTAATTGTGCCTACTGGTACTTTTAACAAATCTTTTGCTGTCACATGCACATCTTCCCGTTTACGATTTATTTGGTTTGGTGTTTTCATATGCTCATTGAATTGCTCCATTGCTACTGATACTAATCCTGGATGTGCAACCCAAGTACCATCATGACCATCTGAAGCTTCACGGCGTTTATCTTCTCTCACCTTTCCAAAAGCGATGTCATTTGCCTCTGGATCATCTTTAATCGGAATTTGCGCAGCCATACCCCCAATAGCTGGTGCATTCCGTTTATGACAAGTTTGCACACATTTCAATGTGTACGCACGCATAAATGGCGATGTCATAGTCACTTGG
The DNA here is from genome assembly GCF_055456015.2 of Viridibacillus sp. d25.2. Classification (NCBI taxonomy): domain Bacteria; kingdom Bacillati; phylum Bacillota; class Bacilli; order Caryophanales; family Caryophanaceae; genus Viridibacillus; species Viridibacillus sp. d25.2. The sequence goes on from NZ_CM196652.1 coordinate 3,694,904, forward strand.
CCACGGTCAGGTAAAATGACTTCTGGTTGATTACGTAAACGTTTCAAATAGCTGAAAATATAGTCCCATCGTCCGCAATTTAGCCCTGCTGAATGCTCACGTAATTCATATAAAATCTCATCCATTTCAAATGCAGCTGTAATCGTTTCGATTAAGACAGTCGCCTTAATCGTCCCCTGCGGAAGACCAAGTTGCTCTTGAGCATAGATAAATACATCATTCCATAATCGGGCTTCTAAATGACTTTCAAGTTTTGGCAAGTAGAAATATGGACCAGAACCACGAGCTACTAACTCTTTAGCATTATGGAAGACATATAAACCGAAATCAAACAAACCTCCAGCGATTTGTTCACCGTCGATTTCTATATTCTTCTCGAGTAAATGTAAACCTCGCGGACGAACAAGCAAGACAGCTGGATTGTCAGTTAGTTTGTATGTTTTGCCATTAGATGATTGTGTAAAAGAAATCGTTTTGCGCACTGCATCACGCATGTTCACTTGCCCTTCAATCATATTGTCCCAAGTAGGAGACGTTGCATCTTCAAAGCATGCCATGAACATTTTGGCACCAGAATTCAGTGCATTAATGACCATTTTACGATTAACAGGCCCCGTAATTTCTACACGACGATCTTGTAGATCCGCAGGGAGTGGAGCAATGGTCCACTCACCTTCGCGGATTTCTTTTGTCTCTGGTAGAAAATCCAGTTTCTCTCCAGCATCGATGCGATGTTGTCTACTTTGGCGCTCTTCTAATAATTCTTTTCTTCTTTGATCAAACTGGCGGTGTAACGAAGCTATAAATTGCAAGGCTCCAGCTGTTAAAATTTCTTCGCTCGCTGCCGATTGTTTTCCTAAAATTTTAATATCTTGAGAAGTTACTTGTCTAGTGCTCATAGCCTATCCCCCTTTTGATTAAATAAATTGCGCTGTTTCAGTAGAGCCTTTCATAGCAGTTGTAGAAGATGTTCCACCTGAAATTACTTGAGATACATCATCAAAGTAACCAGTTCCTACTTCACGTTGATGTTTTGTAGCTGTATAACCTTTTGTTTCATTAGCAAATTCAGCTTGTTGAAGTTTAGAATATGCAGCCATGCCATTGTCTTTATAATCATGCGCCAATTCAAACATACTATGGTTTAAAGCATGGAATCCGGCTAATGTTACAAATTGGAATTTGTAACCCATCTTACCTAGTTCCACTTGATATTTAGCGATTGTTTCATCATCTAAGTTTGCTTTCCAGTTGAATGACGGAGAACAATTATATGCAAGCATTTTATTTGGGAATTTTGCACGGATTGCATCAGCAAATCTTTGCGCCTCTTCTAAATCTGGTGTTGATGTTTCGCACCAAATTAAATCTGCATACGGCGCATAAGCAAGACCACGAGCAATTGCTTGATCAATACCCGGTTTTGTACGGAAAAAACCTTCAGGAGTACGCTCTCCTGTGATAAACTCTGAATCTCTTGGATCGATATCACTTGTCACCATATCCGCAGCATCAGCATCAGTACGAGCAATTAGAATTGTTGGTACATCTAAAACATCAGCTGCAAGTCTTGCAGAAATTAGATTACGAATTGCATTTTGTGTTGGCAATAAAACTTTGCCTCCTAAATGACCGCATTTTTTTTCTGAAGCTAATTGGTCTTCTAAGTGAACACCTGATGCACCTGATTCAATCATACCTTTAACTAATTCGAAGACATTTAATGGCCCGCCAAATCCTGCTTCAGCATCTGCTACAATTGGTGCAAACCAGTCAAAACCATCTTCACGCCCTTCAGCATGATCAATTTGGTCTGCACGTTGTAGTGCTTGGTTAATGCGTTTAACAACAGCAGGAACGCTATTAGCTGGGTATAAGCTTTGGTCAGGATACATTTGGCCAGAAAGGTTTGCATCTGCCGCTACTTGCCAACCACTTAGGTAAATAGCTTGTAAACCTGCTTTAACTTGTTGTACGGCTTGATTACCTGTCAATGCTCCTAAAGCATTGATGAAATCTTCTTCGTGCAAAGATTTCCATAAACGAACAGAACCTTTTTTTGCCAATGTATGTTCAATAATTACAGAACCACGTAATTTAACTACTTCTTCAGCACTATATGGACGCTCAATCCCTAACCAACGCCCCTCTTCTGCCCAGCTTTTTTCTAATTGCTCCACTTGTTGTTGTCTTGATACCATTACAATCCACACCTTCCAATTAATTTACGTTAAAGTCTGCTCCAATTTATTGTTGCATAACAGCAAACGTTGTTATAAATTAATATATAACAGTTTCTAATTTTTGTTATTGTTTTTTGACAAAAACCCATTTTTTTACGACGAAAGAATGTTTTTCCAAGATGGATTGAGGGAGGCTCTTCAAATGGTTGAGGATAAAGTTGGTTTTGCAAAAGAATTAGTTAATCAATACAAGAATTTGTTAGCAGATTGGATTCCACAAGATGCCACACTGGCGATTGCCACCGGAGGATCGTACATCTACTATTCAGCTGGTGCTTATGATGTTCATCTAAATAATGGCAAAGGGATAAAAAAAGGTAGCATTGCTGAAAGAGTCATTCAAGAACGAAGAAAGATTGAAGCTGTCGTAGAAGAAGAGGTGTTAGGTACACCCTATTACGGCATTGGTTATCCCATCGATTTAAATGGGCAACCTGCAGCACTACTTGTCATATTACCTCCTGATCACCAGGTTGCTGTAAAAGAACCTTTCCGCTTTATAACTGGTAAACAACAAGATGAATGGGCGCCTATCGCAATTGAAAAAGTTTCGCATTTCGAGAGTTTAAATAAAAAGAATTGGTTTTATGCTAAAAGTGAACAATACAAAACAAACTTAACTTTAAAAGAGTTACATAGTCGATTACCTGAGTGTTTTCTACGAATTCACCGTTCCTATATAGTGAATATTCACGCTATTCAAAAAATAACAAGAGACTTCTCTTCTAATTTAATGATAGTTTTGATAGATAATACTGAACTACCTGTGAGTAGTTCCTATATTAATGATGTAAAGAAAGCTCTAGAATTTTAGAATTGTTGTTACTATGTCTACCGGATGCGAAAACGCATTCGGTTTTTTATTTCTAAAAGTTTCAATATTGAATTGATTTGAATGGATGGTTTATATCCTAAAACAAATAATCTTAATTTATATTATTACTAAAACAACTTTACAAAATCATCTACTATCATAAATGGAACATATTCTTTCCATTTTGGGTAAGTAAATAATAGAGAATACAATTTTTAACTTAGAAGTACAGATATTTTCTCAAAAACTTTCAAAATAGCTTATATTTTTTCTTAAAACGGTTGAAAAATGCTGTCAATTTTGTATAATAGATATCGTTTGAGTAAACTAAAAGTTTCGTTAAAGTAAACTTTTGATTCTTTAAGTTTACGAATAGTAAACAATCGAGGAGCAAAGTAGATGCAAATCGGCAAAAAGATTAAACGACTTCGCCTAAAAAAGGGGCTTACCCAAGAAGAGTTAGGCGAAAGAACAGATTTGAGCAAAGGTTACATCTCTCAATTAGAAAGAGATCTTAACTCCCCTTCTATTGAAACTCTCTTCACATTACTAGAAGTTCTTGGCTCAACACCAAAAGACTTTTTTGATGATGAACAAGAAGAACAAAAGGTCGTCTACACAGATGAGGACCAAACAATCTTTACAGACGAAGATAAAAAATATCGTATTCAATGGCTTATTCCAACTTCTAATGAAAAAGAAATTGAACCTGTCATTTTAACATTTGAACAAAACGGTGAATTCAAACAATTTGAGCCTTCTCTATCTGAAACATTTATCTATGTTTTAACAGGGCGTGTTCGACTTGTATTAGGTAAAGAAGAATATATCGCAACTGAAGGTAATGCGGTCTATTTCGATGCTTCGGATACTCATCAGCTGTTTAATGCTCACGCAGGAAAAACCGAGCTTTTACTCGTCGCAACCGAATCTTATTTATAGTTTAGGAGGCCCAACATGACTGAAAACTCAATTATTCGCTTTGAAAACGTGTCAAAGTCTTATTCTGATGGCACTGTCGTATTAAAAGACATCAGTTTTGAATTAGAAAGAGGTGAGTTTTACACGCTACTAGGTCCATCTGGTTGTGGTAAAACAACAATTCTCCGCCTAATCGCTGGTTTCATGGAGCCTACGAGTGGCTCAATTTATTTCAATGGTAAGAAAATCAATAATGTTCCTGCAAATGAACGACAAGTGAATACTGTATTCCAAGACTATGCCCTATTCCCACATTTAGATGTGTTTGAAAATGTAGCGTTTGGACTGCGGATCAAAAAACTAAAAAATGCTGAAATTACAACTCGTGTAAATGAAGCATTAAAATTTGTTAACTTAGAAGGTTATGGCAATCGAGAAATCTCTGAAATGTCAGGTGGTCAACGTCAACGTGTCGCTATCGCTCGGGCAATCGTAAATGATCCTGAAATTATTTTATTAGATGAACCTTTGTCTGCTTTAGACTTAAAGCTCCGTACAGAAATGCAATATGAACTACGTGAATTACAACAACGACTAGGCAAAACTTTCGTTTTCGTCACACATGATCAAGAAGAAGCATTAGCAATGTCGGATGAGATTTTCGTTTTAAACGAGGGAAATATTCAACAAAGTGGTACACCTGTTGATATTTATGATGAACCTATTAATCGATTCGTTGCAGATTTCATTGGTGAATCAAATATAGTGCCTGGTACGATGATTGAAGACTTTGTCGTGAATTTCGCTGGTAAAACATTCGAATGTGTCGACCAAGGCTTAAATCCAAATGAAAAAATAGATATCGTAATTCGACCTGAAGATTTGGAAATTACGTCACTTGAAAATGGGAAGTTAGAAGTAACTGTAGATACACAATTATTCCGTGGTGTACATTATGAATTATCTACCTATGATGAAGATGGAAACGAATGGCTTGTACACTCATTAAAAAAAGCAACAGTTGGTACGAAAATCGGACTAGATTTTGATCCTGAAGCGATTCACGTTATGCGTCTAAACGAAACAGAGGAAGACTTTGACAAACGTTTAGAATCATATGGAGATGAAGAAGATGAGAAATAAAAAAAATAGTCCAATTACGCTCATTCCGTACTATTTGTGGATTGCTCTCTTTGTAATTGCCCCAATTATATTAGTTGTGTATTACTCACTGCTTGATTTAAATGGGAATTTCACATTAGCGAACTATCAAAACTTCTTTACGGGCGTTTATTTGAAAATGACGTTAAGTTCGTTTTGGTACGCGTTTCTGATTACACTATTCTCACTATTAGTATCTTATCCTACAGCCTATTTAATTACTAAAACAAAGCAAAAACAACTTTGGCTAATATTAATAATTATTCCATCATGGATTAACTTACTTTTAAAAACGTATGCTTTCATTGGAATTTTCGGTATGAGTGGTCCAATTAATGCATTTTTGAAAACAATCGGCATTCCAGAACAACAAATACTATTTACTGATATGAGTTTTGTTTTTGTAGCTGTTTATATTTTCATTCCGTTTATGATTTTACCGATTTTCAATGCACTGGATAAGCTAAATCCAGCACTTATTTATGCTTCTCGCGATTTAGGTGCTTCTAAACTGACTACATTCCGTCGAGTTATATTACCACTTACAATGAACGGTATTAAATCAGGAGTTCAAGCTGTATTCATCCCTGCATTATCTCTATTCATGATTACGCGACTCATTGCAGGTAACCGCGTTATTACACTTGGTACTGCAATCGAACAACAATTTTTGGTTACTCAAAACTGGGGAATGGGTTCGACAATCGCTGTATTCTTAATACTATTTATGTTCATCATTATGCTAATCACTGGCCAAAAAGAGAAAGGGGCATCACTAAATGGAAAAGCTAAGTAAAAGTTCAAAGCTCTATTTAGCTTTGGTTTTTGTCGTTTTGTATGCGCCTATTCTGTTTTTAGTATTTTACTCTTTTAACAGTGGCGGAACGATGACAAATTTCAAATCATTTACATTAGAGCATTATAAAGCTGTATTTGAAGATACACGTTTGATAAACATTTTGATTAATACAGTTGTAGTAGCATTATTGTCTGCACTCATTTCGACGATAATCGGAACTCTTGGTGCGATTGGAATTGTTGCTATACGCAATCATAAACTACGCAATACTATACTCTCGCTAAATAATATTTTGATTGTTAGTCCAGATGTAATTATCGGGGCGTCATTCTTGATCTTATTTACAATGGTTGGAGTTAAATTAGGCTTCAGTTCTGTATTACTTTCACACGTTGCTTTCAGTATTCCAATTGTTGTCATTATGGTATTACCTAAATTGCAAGAAATGAGTTCTTCTCTTATCGATGCAGCACTTGATTTAGGTGCTTCACGTCGAGACATTTTAACACGCGTTATTTTACCTTATGTCAAACCAGGTATTTTCGCTGGATTCTTTTTAGCGTTAACTTATTCTCTAGATGATTTTGCTGTGACGTTTTTCGTTACTGGGAATGGGTTCAGTACTTTATCAGTTGAAATCTATTCAATGGCGCGCGCGGGTGTTTCTTTAACTGTTAATGCTATATCTGGCTTAGTATTCTTTGTTACGATGTTACTTGTGCTCGGTTATTACTTCATCACAAACCGCAGTAAAGGCACACGTGGATCGGAGGTTCCGAAATGAAGTCATTAGTACGCTATACAGTTGGCATAATTCTTGTTTGCGCAATACTGATGTACGCTGCAAGTGTAATGGACAAAACTTCTGGTAAATCAGGAAAAGATATTTTAACTATTTATAACTGGGGAGAATATATTGATCCCGACTTGCTTAAACAATTTGAAAAAGAAACTGGTATTCATGTTATTTACGAAACATTCGATTCAAATGAAGCGATGATGACAAAAATAGAACAAGGTGGTACATCTTACGATATTTCGATGCCATCTGAATACACAATTGAGCAAATGAAAGAACGTAAGTTACTGCTTCCAATTGACTACAAAAAAATTCCAAACATCAAGAATATCGATGATGATTTCTTAAATTTAGATTTTGATCTGAAGAATAAATACTCCGTCCCTTATTTCTGGGGTACCGTAGGTATTGTTTATAATCCAACGATGTTAAACGGTCAAAATTTCGATAGTTGGAATGACCTTTGGGATCCATCTCTAAAAGGAAAAGTGATATTAGTTGATAGTGCTCGTGAAGTTTTAGGTGTTAGCTTAAACAGTATGGGGAAATCACTTAATTCAATTGATACCGATGAATTACAGGCAGCAACTGATAAACTAATTAAAATGGCCCCAAATGTCAAAGCTATTATCGGAGATGAAGTAACTCAATTAATGGTAAATGGTGATGCATCTGTCGCTCTAACTTGGTCAGGTCAAGCCGCTGATATGATGAATGAAAATGAAGACTTAACGTATAATGTACCATCAGAAGGCTCTAATTTATGGTTTGATAACATGGTTATTCCTAAAACGTCTAAAAACATAGAGGGTGCCCATAAATTTATTAACTTCATGTTAGAGCCTGAAGTAGCTGCTCAAAATGCTGATTATGTCGGCTATTCTACACCTAATAAGGCAGCATTAAAATTAATGGACCCTGAAGTAGTGAACGATGAACGTTACTACCCTTCAAAAGAAGTTCGAAATAATTTACGTGTGTATAAAAATTTAGGCAAAGAAAAAATCGGTGAGTACAATGAGTTTTTCTTAAAATTTAAAATGTCCATACGATAGAATGAAGAAGCTCGGTAGGTGTAAACCTTACTGAGCTTCTTTTGTTGCTTAACGCAAAATCTAACTGTATAATTCTATCAGTATCATTAATTAGCAACACGAAATACTTCTATAAGAAAGAGAGCAATCTATGAAATCCTCTAATAAATTGGCGTTGATCTTATTAATGTTCAATATGTTTATCACGATGAGTGCCGTTGGTCTTATTATTCCAGTCATGCCAACTTATTTAAAACTATTCGGTGCAGCTGGACAAGTACTCGGTTTTTTAATTGCTATTATTGCTTTTGCACAATTTCTGTTCTCCCCTATCGCTGGGAATCTATCTGATCGTATCGGTCGAAAAAAATTAATAGTTTTTGGTCTAATTCTAAACGGTATTGCACAAATTTCATTTGGCTTATCTACAGAGCTTTGGATGTTATTTGTTTGTCGTTTCTTAATAGGAGTAGGTTCTGCCTTTATCGTACCACCTATTATGGCTTATGTAGCAGATATTACAACCATTGACGCGCGTGGAAAAGCGATGGGACAAATTGGAGCAGCTGTTTCTCTAGGCTTTATGATTGGACCTGGAATTGGTGGCTTTTTGTCTCATGTTAGTTTGCACTTTCCATTTTACTTTGCTGGTTCAGCTTCTATTATTGCTGGCGTTTTATCTCTAATCTTATTACCAGCGACAACCCCTGTAATACAGAATGCTGTAAAAGTAAAAGGTGATAACATATTCAAACAACTATCTCGGTCATTCCATGCCTCATACTTTGTACTACTTATTGTTGTCTTTGTATTCTCATTTGGAATATCAAACTTCCAGGCGACTTTATCAATGTTCTTAACTTATAAGTTTTCATACACAGCAACTGATATCGCCATATTAATGACTGCTGGTGGTTTTGCCGGAGTAGTTGTTCAAGGCTTTGCATTAAATAGTCTATTTAAGCGATTTGGCGAAATGAAAATTATTTTATTTGGTCTTGTAGTTGCTTCCATCAGTATGCTAGGAATACTATTCGTTAGCGGATACTTTATCATGTTACTTGTGGCGACTCTATTCTCAACAGCAACTACTTTAATTCGTCCGGCTGTAAATACTCTGATTTCAAAAACAGCTGGCAACGAACAAGGATTCGCTGCTGGTATGAATAATGCATATATGAGCTTAGGAAATATGATTGGACCTGCCCTTGCTGGCATATTATTCGATTGGAATATGAATAGCCCATATATTTTTGGAACAATAATTTTAGTAGGGTGTTTCTGTCTAACTGCAGTTTGGACAACAAGAAAAACAGCACAAGCTGCTTATTAGGACATATGTAAAGGCGGCTCAAATTCGAGCCGCCTTTTTAACGTATTTTCTTATTTCTTAACAATTCACCAACGTTAAGTTGTTCTTCTTGTTGAGTTTCTTTTTCTGTTTTACGAATTCCATTTGGAATATTTCGTAATGTAGTCCAACCGAAGCGTCTTATAGTGATATCGATAAAGAATAATAACATTGCCATTAACACTAACCATTGTGCAATGTTCTGCTGGTTTGAACTTGATGAAGGAAGCTTACGGAATGCTTCGGCCGGTTCTGTTAGTTCTTTACCATTGGTTTTTGTCGAAAGCTCTGTTAATAACTTCGTATTGTCCGGCTGTATTTGATATTCTGCACTGTAAGGGATTGTTAGTCCAGCCTGATACATCCCTTCATCTTCATTGGAAACTCTAAAGAATACTAATCCGGGTCCATGATCAAAATTTACACGAGTTTTACCTGGTGATAAAGGTTCTTCTGTGATTGATAACTCTTCACCTTTTTCATCTACAACGACTATGTCCATAAAGGCCGATTGTGCAGTCGGGTCTGAAACGATAAAAGAACCGTCGCTTTGCTGTTGAATATTATAAGGCACTTCATTATATGAAGGGAGCAGCTCCGATACGGTTGTGTTCCAAAAATCTGACCATCCTTGGAAGCGAGCCCAATCCCCGCTCCATTTTCCTGTTGTGTCCGATGTAAAGGCCATTGTCTTTCCTAGACCATACTTCCATTCTGCAAGAACAGGATCGTCCTTTTCACTTTCTACAATGACATTAGCTGTCTGCTTAGCTGTAGTAGCGATGTATGCATTCATTTTCGGCACGCCATCTTTAAATAGACTTTGCCATTTTGCCCCTCCACCTATGATGGGGTAAAACGGATTGTCTTCAATATATGTGCGGGTTAACATCGAAGTTTCACGAGAGAGTATCGATGGAATTGTTTCTTCATCTGCCACATCATAGAATCGACCGGCTCCTGCTTCTGCTAGATATTGAAGCAAACCACGATCAGAATCTTGTCCAATTGCAACGGTAGAAAGTGTAATATTCGCTTTTTTACCTTCTTCAATTAGCTGCTCATAGGAATTATTTGTGGCTGCCTGACCATCTGTTAACAATATAATATGTTTGCGCTGTAACTTTAAATCTTGCATACGTTCATAAGCTAAGCTTAGAGATTTATAAATTTCCGTTCCTCCGTCTGGTGTAACGGATAGAATTTGCTCAATCACTTGCTTTTTATTTTCTAACGGATTTGGCGGTATGATTTCCCATGGACGATCGTCAAACGCGATAAAACCAAATAAATCCTCTTTACGCAATAATTCAACTGAACGTGCAGCTGCTTCCTTTGCTAAATTAATTTTGTTACCAGACATACTTCCAGAACGATCTAGAACAATTGTTAAACCAAGAGAAGGAATCTGCTCTTTCCCCTTCACTTCCATTTCAACAGGTAAAATGGTCTCAATAGGCGTTTTGAAATAACCACCTAGACCAAAACTATTTTCCCCACCAATCATCATAAAGCCCATACCAAAGTTTTTCACTGCCTGTTCAATCATCGCCATTTTCCGTTCTCCGACTAAATGCCCTGAGACATTGTCAAAAATAATAGCATCATAGCCAATATAAGATGACTGCATTGAAGGTAATTCCAGCGCGGAGATGTCATCTACCTTCAGAGTACTCTGGTCAATAACTTTCGATAGACTGCTTGATTTCACATCATCACTGTGTACTAATAATATATGTGGAGTTCCTTGTACTGTAGTAACACTTGTCAATTCATTATTTTCAAGTAAGGCATCTTCTACCATTTTAAGCTGGACCTCATATTTAATAAGACCATCACCTTTAGCTTTATGGCGGAACGTAACTGTATTTGAACCACTATCTAACTGAACTTTTTGTTTCTCAATTACTTTATCATTTGCTGATAATAGTAACTCGCCTGTTGTACTTGTAGAAGCTTCTATTTGCACTGTTAATTGTTGTCGCTCACCTTTATATGCCACTGGCGGTGTTTCAAACGAGGTAATGGCAACATCTTGTTTTACTGGTTTATCCACTTTTACTGTATCAATTTGAACATTACTATTTTGTAATCGGCTAAGTTGCTCTGTTGTTGCCCCCACTGTTTCAACACCATCTGAAAAAACAACAATACGAGTTGCCTTATTTTTGTCTACTACATTCGATACTACCTGTAAGGCATTTGCTAAATTTGTTTGACCACTATCTTTTAATACAGGCCATTCTGGTAAATTGGTTCTGTTAGCCGTTATGCCAAGATCCGTCTGTACGCCTGTAGCAAAACTATAAACTCCTTTAGATTGATACTCCTTACTACTTTCCATGCTTTCTTGAATCCAACTAGCAGTGTCTTTTTCAGTTCCTTTCATCGAGGCAGAACGATCTACTAAGAAGACCACTTGTTCTTCCTTTATCGGCAATAAAATATAAGGTGCACTCAATGCAAAAACGAGAAGACTAACTGCTACTACACGCATATAGAAAATAATTTTATGTTCTTTATTATAACGTTTGCTACTTTGTAACCACGCCCATCCAAAATACAATAGAACCGGTATAAATAACAGTAACCATAGAGGGTCATCAATGCGTAAATCCATATCGACGTTGCACCTCCCATTCAGCTAGTAATAATCCAATGATAAAGAATAAAAACAATGGTACAAGGGATTGCTGTACAAAGTTAGTTGCTTTTTTATCTGCCGCCTCCCCATATTCAAACGATGTTCCTTGTACAATTACTTTCTCCTGCTGTTGTAATGTAACTGTGAAGCGTTTTTCCTCGTTTCCTGATTTGATCATATAGAGTCCTGGTTTGGTAGGTGCGATAAAACTGCTACCATCTTCAAAGCTACGAATATATTCACCGTCTTGGGTATAAATTTCATACCCTATTTTTTCTCTATCCTTTTCTACTAAAGATATAGTTCGTCTTTCATTTGGTGAAAACGTACCAATGTCACTACCACTACTAGCAAGATTTTCTTTAGTGCTCCATAAGAATAAAGGGAATGACGGATGTAATGGCCAGTCTGTCATTTGTATATCAGCTAAAACTACAATATGTCCTACTGGTGAAATTTGAATAAACGGCTCATCACCGATGGTTGCAACTGTTTTATACTCCTTAAATGCAGGATACAGCTCATTGACATAGACATCTTTAATCGGTGCATAAGCAAAGAGATTAGAAGTCTCCGTTTCAACCTCTCCACTTATTTCTTTTGCTTTTTTATCATCACGGCCGATTAATAGTACGGGTTGCTTTTTTTGTTGTAACAACTTCGTTTGGTTTGTCACGATAATTGCATCGTCCTTTGAATCTTCCAATTGTAACGATGGTACGATACTTACTGGGAAATCCATCGCTTGAAATGCTTTTTGTACAAGTTGCTGTAACCCTTGATCGACTAAAATTTTGGTCATATTCTGCTGTACCAAAATGGTCATTTCATTATCCACTTTGTAATTATCGTTTACTTTCAACTTAGCTGTTAGTACTTTTTGATCAGTCAGTTTATCGAAGAGAACACGTTCTTCTTCATTTGCAGGAATAGTAATTTTCTTATTTACTAGAGTTTTACCTGTATCATTAGAAATAGTGATTGTTACCTGCTGTTCTTTACTCGTGTCATTTTTCACTTGAGCTATCGCTTTCAACTGACCATCTACTTTTGTTGCACCAAAACGCTGCAATGAAATGTTCTTTAAGCCATCCGGTGCCCCTTTAACAATCCATTTAACATCTGATAATTCAAGTGGTAATTGGTCACGTTCTATAGCATCTGTGAACAAATAAATAACCGACGATTTCTTGCTAATGAACGTCTGTAAAAAGTCTAACGTTTTTGGAAACTCTTCATTAGCATATGTAACCTCTAATGATTTCACGGCATTTTGAATAGTCTTAGTATTTGTTTCGTTGCGCAAAATAACTTGTGGCTCTGGCCCAGTTGTCATAATCGTAACAGCTTTACCACCTAACTTATTCGTTAAATCTAGCATTTCTTTTTGATGACCTTCAAATATCGTTTGACCATCTTTTTCTGCTAACATTGTAGCTGACGTATCAACTACCCAAATAATTTGATCACCTGCAATAGACTTCGTTTTCCAATACGGCTGTAATAAAGCGAAAACGAGTATAATCAGTCCAAGTATTTGCAAATAAAATAGCAAATTTCTTTGTAAATGTTGCAAATAAGGGGAAGCCTTCGTTTCCTTCATTACTTCATCCCAAAAAAGCGTAGAGGAAATTTGTTTCTCCACATACTTCTTACGGAAAAAATAATAAATTATAACCGTTAGAGGAATGACTCCTGTTAATAGAAACGGTAGTTGATTAAATCCCATTTACTTCACCTCACTGTAGCCATTTTGCTTTGACTAGTTGGTTGAATAGAGCATGTTGAAGTCCATCTGCCACTTGTAAGGTTATATGCTGAACACCATATTTTCCGCATATTGCCTCAAGCTGCAATTGGTGCTCCTGTTGTTTTTCTTCATATGATCGAAGAACATTTTGTGACATTGATACATTAACGCTCGAAGATGTCTCTACATCAACTAATCGCACATCCCCAGAGTACGTTGGCAATTTTTCATCTGCTGACTGTATTTGAAGAAGTCGAATATCCCCAGCAAATCTTGGCACTTTACTTAAAAAAGCACTCCATCTTTCAAGTGGCTCAAGCATATCTGAAATAATTAGTAGAATTGTTGCATCCTTAGGCAAGGTTTGCAAAGCATGATCAGTAAAGGATTCAGTGAATATTGGTTCCGATAAATCAGATACTGTCTTTTCATAAGCCCTTTGATAGGTGGATCCTTTTCGACGAAATGGTGGTGTTGGCTTATTTGACACATATGAAAATGATAATCGATCGTCTTTATTTAACACCATTAAGCCTAAAGCTGTAGAAAGCTGTCTGGCAAAAAGCCATTTCGCTTCCTCCCCCATCGATTTTGTCGTATCAAGTAAAATATGAACACGCATTTCCTGTTCATCTAAAAAGCGTTTAATAAAAAACTTTTCTGTTCTCGCAAAGACATTCCAATCCAACTGTCTCACATCGTCACCTGGATGATACTCTCTAAAGTCAGAGAAATCTAGAGATGCTCCGAAGCGCTGTGAACGGTGTGATCCTTTATGATGTCCGCGTATTTTTGTAGCTGCATTTAATGATAAACGACGAATTTTACTTGCCCATTCATTTGGTAGCAAAAAATGGGATTGCGTCATACTACTTGCCCTTGTTTCATTTTATCAAGTAACGTATCTAATACATCATCAACTTGTAAGCCCGCTGCTTCTCCTTCATAATTAAGCATTAAACGATGTCGTAGAGCTGGTTTTGCTACAGTTTTAATATCTGCAATAGATACGTGATAACGTCCATTTATAAGAGCACGTGCTTTTGCAAGTTTTACAATACTTTGCAATCCACGAGGACCACTACCATACTCAATATACTGCTTTACTTCATCAATCGTATCAGAGCTATCTGGATGAGTAGCAACGACTATATCTACAGCATAAGAGAGCATATCTTCAGCTATTATAATTTCTTTCACCATTTCTTGTAGGTCAACGATTTCTGTATCATTCATGATTTTTTGCAATTCAATTGAGATTGACCCCGTCGTTCTTTTCATGATTTCTATCAGTTCTGACTTGGATGGAGTAGGAACTAGTATTTTACAAAGGAAACGATCCATTTGCGCTTCTGGAAGAGGATATGTTCCTTCCATTTCAATTGGGTTTTGGGTAGCTAATACAAAGAATGGTTTTGCCATTTTCTTTGTATCACCAAGAACAGTTACTGTTTTTTCACCCATTGCCTCTAGTAATGCACTTTGAGTTTTTGGGGTTGCACGGTTAATTTCATCTGCTAATACCATTTGACTGAAAATAGGCCCCTTTTGGAAAGAGAAACGCTGATTTCCATCAGCTGAACGTTCAATAACACTCGTACCTGTAATATCCGTTGGCATTAAGTCTGGCGTAAATTGAATACGTGAAAAAGATAGATCAAGTACTTCTGAAATTGTACGGATTAACATCGTTTTCCCTAATCCGGGAAGTCCTTCTAATAAGGCGTGGCCATCTGCAAGAACAGCAAACATCGTATAATCGATTGCCTCTTCCTGCCCAACGATAAAACGACCAATTTCATCTCTAACAGCTTGTAATTTTTTACTCATCATTACATATTGCTCTGGCGTGTAAGACATGTTCTTCCTCCTCTATTTGTTATCAATGGTCGTAAAATAATTTTGAACAATATTTTGTAATTCTTTTGGTAATTGCAACCGATCTGTTGTTTGGAAATACGAGTTTTTATAGCTTCCAACAACTTCTTCATAAGGTCGTAAGGACCCTTTATGCACTGGGCCTTTTTCTGTTTCATGAATCTCTGCTGCACTACCTTTACCCATTTCACCGGAGTCTACCGATGTATCCCCTTTACTTCCAATACGTTCCGGTATTGCTAGCAAATTGCGATTACCTTGGCCTTGGCCTTGGCCTTGACCTTGACCCTGGCCTTGACCTTGACCCTGGCCTTGACCCTGGCCTTGACCCTGGCCTTGGCCTTGACCCTGGCCTTGGCCTTGACCCTGGCCTTGGCCTTGACCTTGCTTCTGACCTTGACTCTGTTTGTTCTGATTAGGACTATTGCTATTAGATTGAGATGAACTACTATTTTGTGAACTATTAGCATTTTGACTAGAGCTCTGGCTAGTATTGCTATTAGAAGTAGCAGCCTGATTTTGACTTTGACCATTTGACTGCTGATTTTGTAACGCCATTTGAAGCGATTGAGATAGTGATTTTCCTTGTTGACTCATCGTAGTTTGTGCATCCTTCGCCTCATCCATCAATCGATCATTCGCTTTTTGTAAATCGGCTAAGTCCTTTAATTCCGACTCCGACAGTCCTTTTCCTTCGCCCTTTTCATCGTTCTTGGCTAATTTCTTTTTTTCCAATAATTGCTGCTCTTTAAATTGTAGTTCCTTTTGCTTTTTCACGAGCTCACGCAACGCTTCTTCAGATGTTTTAGTATCTTTAAGCTTTTTCTGTAGCTTCGCTAATTCTTTTTTTACTTCTTCTGATTTTGCCTTTTTCTCAAGTTTTTTCACTTCTTTTTTTATTTCTGAAATGATTTTGTTTTCTTGCTCTACATCTTTTGCAGCTAGTTGTGTTGTCGCTGGAAATAAAGTAAGTGCGAAAATTGCAACGGCAATAAAAAAGCTACCTAATATGTAGGGTACATGCACGATTTTCTTCTTTCTTTCTTTAAATTTGAGCAACGCTATATCAGCATTATCATCTGTCTGCTTCAATAAATGTTGAAACAACGTCGTCGATGTATCTTCAATTGAAAATACTGCGCGTAATTGATTATGAGGAAAATAACCATCAAGAGCATGTATTGAATGCTCTTTTGATGGCTTTGTCCATAAAATATAAAGTGTCCAGGTAATGAAAATCATAATGGCGACTACTAGTGCAATTTGAGAATAATAAGGAAAAATAAAGAATCGAGAAACGATCATTAAAACAAAACTAACACACAATGCGACTAGTAAACCTAATTGAATTTCAGTAAAAAAGTATTCCCAAAAAAGGCTCGTTTTTGCCTTTTTAACTGCAAGTGCTAAACGACTTTGACCGTTCATCGATTACCCTCCTCATTTCGCTTTTTTCATGTTAACGCGTAGTCTTTTTATAGCTATAAGTAAACAAACGACCGTCACAATTGAATAAAAAATTAAATACCCTGCCCAAATTGGGAAATGGATTTTCGTCACTTCATAAAAACTATCTAACATTTCAGGACTGATTAGTGTCATCATTAAAGCAATTGGATTAATCGTCCCCCAAAAATGTGCAAAAATTGATGGACTAGTTGACACACCAGTTGTGCCTGACATATTCATCTGCATTGAGATTAAAAAGAAAAAAGCTGTGACACCTGTTATAAATAGCATCGAACCATACGTTACAATCATCGACAGAATTGTTTTTCTTAGTAACGTCGAAAACATGACACCTATACTCCCAATAGCAAGCATTGTCACAATTAAAAATGCGAAGATAACGAGTAATTGTGTAGGTGAAACACCACCAAATAAAAACACTAAACTATAAATTGGCAAACCTGCAATTAATAAAAGTACTAAAAAAGCAATAGACGAACTCATTTTCCCAAAAATAATTTGGAAAGAAGATTGTGCTGTCGTCAGTAGAATACTCAAGGTTTGCTTTTCACGCTCAGAACTAATTGAACCAGCTGTCATACCTGGTGTAATGAATAAAATGAGCGCCAGTTGTACAAACGTTAACAAGCTAAATAACAGAACACTTTCCTGTGGATTTATAAAACCACTAATATTAAACTCCATTGATACAAAAATAAAACCAAAAACAAAAATACTAAGAGCTATTAAATAAAACATGATACCTGAAAAACTTTTAAAGGAGCGAAATCTTAGCTTAAGCTCTTTTATAAGTACGGGATTTGTGAACAGTGATTTCATGCTTCATCTACTCCCTTCGTTATAGCCATAAAGACATCTTCTAAATCTTTTTCCTCTTCCGCAAATGACAGAATTGGAATATTTGCTAATATTGCTTTTTTCAATAGCTCCATTTGCTCTTCATCTGATCCTCGATAACGGAAACATATATTCTCTTCAGTTACTTTAATTCCTGTTACAAAAGGATCTTCTTCAAAGAAACTTACAGCTTTTTCATAAGAATCTTTTAGCTTTACATTCAACACTTTTTCACCTTGTAATTGTGTTTGGATGGCTGATACTGATCCATGTGCAATTAATTTTCCATTATCAATAACACCAATTTCATCACACATTTCCGCAAGCTCAGGGAGGATATGCGAAGAAATTAATATTGTCTTACCCATTGATTTTAGCTGTTTCAGAATATCACGCATCTCTATTCGAGCACGGGGGTCTAGCCCCGATGCAGGTTCATCCAAAATAAGAACTTTAGGATCATGTATAAGCGTTCTAGCTAAACAAAGGCGTTGCTTCATACCGCGTGATAATACATCTACATATTCATAGCGTTTATGTGTTAGATTGACTAGTTCTAATAATTGAGGAATTAACTTCTCTCGCTCGGCTGCTGGAATACCATAACTAGAACCAAAAAAATCTAAATATTCATCTGCTTTCAATTGGTCATAGACACCAAAGAAGTCAGGCATATAGCCAATTAGTTTACGGATATCCTCAGATTGTTTCGTTACACTTTTACCATCAATCAATGCATCACCTGCCGTGGGTTGCAAGAGTGTTGATAAAATTGAAAATGTCGTTGACTTGCCTGCTCCATTTGCTCCTACAAAACCAAATACTGTGCCTTCACCAATTGAGAGATCCAGTCCTTGTAAAGCATAAAAAGAACCGTATTTTTTTGTTAGTCCTTTAATTTCTATCATTTTTGGACCTCCCCTTTCAATTGCAACTCTGGTAACACAGTCCTATTATCATTATGTTTCCCAACATTCTTAATTAATTTAAAAATTACTTGCCCATCTTTTGAAATATAATGCGAAACGTCTTTGTCTACTATAAATCTTGCATCAGATATTTCTTCAAACTTATCTTTTTTCACATTATATAAATTGATCGTTAAAGTTTGCATATCCGTATTGGCAAGTTGTAATTCTGTCCATTTTACTTTTTTATCTAATATGGAATCTGGTATTGTCCAATTCACATCATATTCACCATCATCTAAATACCAAGAATTTATATCCTCAAAGGTTTGTTCAACATAGCCTCCCATTGTTGAATTAATCTCTTTAGTCATTGCATTTGCTGGTAATACGAAATCACCCGATAAATTTGTTTTCGGATTAAAATTTTGGACTAGTAAACTCAAAGAAGTTCTCTCAGCTTTTTGAGTTTTTAATTCAATTGGTAACAATGCTTCATCTACCCATGCCACTATAGCAGGTTGATCATTACCATCTAATAATTGATAAGCTAGGTTTTGAGCACTCTGCTTACGATTATTTAAAACCTCTTTTTTATTTTTTGCTGGTTCCATTCCTGGCATGCCCATCTGCATTGGAGACAATAATATAGACCCATTAATTGTTTGAGTTACTTTTAAAGTCTCTTTAGATTCAATATCACCAAGTTCTAACCACTTAACTCCTGACCAAATTGAAACATCCTTAAGTTTGAATGCGAAGTTGTTCTTAACTGTCCCTTTTACAGCCCCATCTTCTACGTCTAACTGAATGTCTAGACGACCAACATCTTTAATTTGCGTATGACCAATCAAGCTATTAACAGCCCAATAACGGCTATTTCGAATCGTTAATGATTGATGGTCGGCAAATTGTTCCAACATAGCTTTTTGATGTACATCATTTAAATTACTGTAACCTGTATATGTATTTGACATAGACATTGATGTATCTTTTGGTGCTGTAAATTCAAAATTGCCACTACGATTTGATAACAAAGCCGACGCATAGATACCTGACAAACTGTTATCATCATTTACTTTAAAAACAGCTGTTTCTTGAATTTGAGGATTTAATAGACGATCTTTTGCCCCGTACCAAAAGATTAATAAGGAAGTCACAATTGATAATACAGGAATAATCCACCATGCATGTCCTCGTTTATCTTTATTTTTTAGTAAGAAATATAGTAAAGGTCCTATTAGGAAGATATACAAAACAACAATCACTAGTAATAAAATAGCTGAGACTTGGAATGAAGGGAATGTCTCATTTTGACTGACTATTTCCCAATTCATTTGGTTCATTACTGATTGTAATGCTTGGTTACTAACTTTCATAGGTACTATTTTTTCAAGAAGTTTTGTATAATCGTCTTCTTTTGCCAATGGAGCATTTCCTAGAGAAAAGGCAGTTTCAATAACCTCCCCCTTGCCAACAGCAAGTTTAGCGACAAGTGGAGAATGATCTTCTTCTAATACCACTATTGCATTTTTATTTAATTCAGCTTCGTAAGCTGTTGCATTTTCTTTAAAATTACCGCCTTTTGTTAACGTTTTCAGTGTTTCTTTAGATACTGTTCTCTCTTCACCTAAAGTCAATGGCAAGTATTCTTTCAATAAACCAACTTCTGCATCTACATTGGCAGAAGCCCCTATGATTGCTTTACCACCATTTTTCACCCATTCGATAATTGCTTTTTGCTGTTCTTCTGATAAGTCGGCTAATTTATATTCATCAATAACAAGTACATCACCCGCCGACCAAGATGCTGCTTTTGATGGTAAAGTGAAGTTCGTTAATTGTGCAATATCGATTACTTCCATTTTAGTAGTATTATTCTTGCCAAGTTTAGTGAAGCCCAATAATCGATCCGCATTACTTGTTAATGTGAAAACAATTGGTGTGTCTTCTTCAAGTAGTAGAGGATTGACTTGTGCTTTACCACTGTATTCAATCGATTTCCCTTTTTTCCAACCACCTTCGTAAAAGTGAATCATTTGCTGATTTGACCCATTTCCAACAAAGGCGTCAGAAAATCGTTCAAATGCTACTTCTATCGTTTTAGTTTCATTTTCTCTAATTTCTATTGGGATAGCTATACCACTTCCAGTATTATAGTCTTGCATTGCGTCAATAACGATGTCACCAGAAAATGCTGTTCCTGTGTTCTTGACCGTTATTGTAAGAGGTAACCCTCTGTTATATTTACCCTTATTTGCAAATCCAACTGATGTCTTCACATCCAGCTTTGGTGCAGAAGATGCTTCGATTTGAATACCTGGTAAAAAACTAAAAAATAATAAAAAACATGAGACCAGTAATAATAGCCTACTTCGCAATGGAAATCCCCCCTCTTTCATCTTTTTCATTAGTACGTTTTTTTCAGCAATTTGGTTGCATAAATAACAAATATATATATTTTTATAAAATAAGGTAAATATTTCTCCTTTAGTTTAAAAATATCTTTTTGTACAACAAAAAACCTATAGTGCAAAATTACACTATAGGTTTTCATTATTTATAAACTATAATTGAGCGTAAAAATTGTTCTACAAATTGTATATTAACGATAATCAATTCTTCATCTGGTTGCATAGCTGAATGATGCAATCCATATGGCGTATTTGCTCCTGTCCAGAACATAGCACCTGGTAAGTCTTTTAAAAAGAATCCAAAATCCTCGCCTGTCATTGCTGGAGGACATTCATATGCTACGACACCAGGAAACTGCTCGGCAAAGCTTAATAAATCGTACGCACATTGCTCATCATTTTCCACTTGATAATAAGATGAACCATAATCAATGCTTACTTTACATTCATAAGCTATTTCAGTGGCTCTACAAAGTGCTTCCACTCGCTTTTTAATTAGCTTCATCGATTCTACAGACATCGTACGAATTGTACCTTCTAATCGTGCATCTTCAGCAATAATATTCTGGACAGTACCTGAAGTCATCTTACCAATGGTTACGACAGCACTATCTAGAGGATTTATATTGCGACTGACAATGGTTTGAAGTTGAATCATTAGATTTGCTGCTGCAACTGTCATATCTCTCGTATTATGAGGGTATGCTGCATGTCCACCCAAACCTTTTAAATCAATAAAAAGCTCAGAAGTATTCGCAAATAACATGCCTGGTCTTGTCGCAATCGTCCCAACTGGATAATCAGGTGCAATATGTAAGGCAAAAATAGTATCAGGGACTAAATCAGGTCTTTCGCTTTGTAGCCATTCAAGCATTGGCTTTGCACCACCTGGACCTTCTTCAGCTGGTTGGAAGTATATAATTATTGTGTTTTCTGGTTGATTTTCTGAGAAGGCTTGCATTAAACCTAATGCGATAGTCATATGGAAGTCATGGCCACAAGCATGCATAAAGCCTGGATGTTCAGAAGCATAAGCCAAGCCGGTGTTTTCTGAAATCGGAAGACCGTCAATATCTGTTCGCCAACCGATTTTCAACTGTGGATTCGAACCATTAATCGTCACGATAATACCTGTTCGCCATACGTCAATTTGAATATATGGCTTCCACAATTTTTCAATGATTGTGAGTAAATACTTTTGAGTTTTTTCTTCCTTGAAACCAACTTCCGGAATTTTATGTAACTCACGTCTAATTTCCAGTAAACTTTTCATTTTATACACCCGCTTATAATTTACGAAGATCTTGCATAATTTCAGTTTTAGATTTCGTCTTTTCATCAATGTCTTTAATGACTTTTGCTGGAGTCCCTGCAACTACAGTAAACGGAGGTACATCTTTGGTAACTACTGCGCCTGCTGCAACTACAGCTCCTTCCCCCACTCTACAGCCTTCTAAAACAACTGCATTAGCACCAATCATTACTTTATCCTCAATAACAACTGGTGATGCAGAAGGTGGCTCTATTACACCTGCTAGAACAGCGCCTGCTCCGATGTGACAATCTTTTCCAACCATTGCACGCCCACCTAAAACGGCATTCATATCAATCATTGTACGATCGCCAATTTCAGCTCCAATATTAATGACACTACCCATCATGATGACACAATTATCCCCTATCGTAACTTGATCACGAATAATAGCACCAGGTTCAATTCGAGCATTGATACCTTTTAAGTCAAGAGTTGGTACCGCAGAATTTCTTCGATCATGTTCAACAACAAAATCAGAAATTTTCGCTTCGTTAGCTTCTAAAACTTTTTCAATTTCAGCCCATTCCCCAAATACGACAGCTGAATTACCTTCGCCAAAAACTTTACTTCTCTCACCAAATGAAAGCTCTGCTATCTTTTCACCTTTTACATAAACTTTCACAGGTGTTGCTTTTTTGGCATTTGCTAAATAAGCAATAATTTCTTGTGCATTCAATTTCTGCATTGGCTACGTCCTCCTACTATTCTGAAAATATGGACTAATTGTACACGAAATATAATAGCGTTGTCATTTTTTTTCTTCCACACTATTCGCATAATCATACAAACATTCAGCATGTTTTTTCACAAGGTCTACAAAGGCTGCTACTTGACGCAATTCAAAAGAAGACTCATAACCAATAAGCCATGTATCACGCGTTAGCTCAAATTCTTCTTCAGTGTTCGTCAGCGGGATGGTATTAACATCCTCATGTCCACTTAATGTAATAGAAGGCAAAATGGCATAACCAATTCCATTCAACGCCATTTGTTTACACGTCTCAATTTGATCTACCGTAATTTGTCGCCGAGGATTAGACTTAAAATGACGTTGCCACCATTGTTGTATTTCTTGATAATAATTAGAATCACTTTTGAATTGGATAAATGGACGATCTGTCTCGAAAACTTCATCAATCTCTTCAATTTCTTTATCTACTAAATACAACGTATCACGGAATAAGTGAATCTTTGACCCTTTCCAGTCTGTATGTCCACGAACTATTCCTACATGTGCCTCCCCATCATATAGAGACTTAACAATTTCTGAGCTCCAACCAGTGTTCAGTGAAATTTTCGCTTCAGGATATTGTGTCATAAAATCCTTCAATACTTTAGGTAACCATGTATGCCCCACAATCGAAGCACATGCAATTTTTAATGTACCGTGTACTTTTGAATTCAACGACTGAATCATTTCATAAATCTCTTCTTTTTTAGCAATTGTATCAATCGCATATTGTATAACTAACTCCCCTGCTGGTGTTGGTGTTAATCCCTTCTGTGAGCGTAAAAACAACTGTGCTCCCCAATCTTTTTCAATGGATTGTAAACGTTGGGAAAGTGCCGGTTGGGATAAAAATAAACGTTCAGCTGCTTTTCTCATATTGCCCTCTTCTGACAATACTTTTACAATTTGCGCTTCTGTTGTAGTCATCGAAAAGTAACCTCCTGATCATCCTTATATGGATTAAATCATTTATAATTAATAAAGAAGGTCCCATTAATGGCGACCTTCTCTCATTTTGTCATATTAAGAATTGAATTGATAGATATGTTTTTTTAGCTGTTTTAAAATCACGCGACGTGTCATAATCCCCATGAAAGTACCTTCATCATCAATAACGCATAAAAATGCATGATTAATCACAAGATCTAATGCTCTTTGAAAAGTATCTTTAATGTTTAAGGTCGCGACTTTCTTATCCATTATTTCATCTACTTTAATATCTGCTAATCTCTCATACTCTATATGTTCCATTCCCAAAATCGGTTCTGTGATCATACGCATACTTAGCATGCCATGCAGACGGTATTTTGCATCAAGTACTGGTATAGAAGAATAACCTGTTTTCGTTAGGACTAGCAAGGCATGCTCTGCGTTATTGCCCATTTGAACATGTGCAACTTTCTCAGAATTAATGATAAAATCAGCAATTGGCATTTCAAGGAACTCTCTGCTACTTAAGGACACCATAGTATTCTACTCCTTTTTCTGTTCCTTGGTTCAGAACAGCAAAATACATTTTAATCATATCATAGTCCCTCGTAAAATTTCCATTTATACAAATAACATTTTATCAAACACTAATATTAATTCGTTTTCTTGGGTTTTTATGTAGTTAAACTAAAAAAGATGAGAAGAGGGATTTCTAACATTCCCTCTTACCACCTTTTATATCCATTGATATTTCACAACATTATAAAAAATTATAATGAATACGAAAACAAAAGCTAAGCCATATGCCCAAATAATTGGATTTAGCATCGTTGGATTATCTTTAACTGCTTGACTAATCGGTTGATCATTATTGTGAACAGCCTGTTGTTCCATTTTCGCAATACGTCTCGTATAAACATAACCGGTACCACAAATAATTAATATTACCGTCATTAATGGCCAAGTCCACGTACCCATAGCGTCACTTCCTTCATACTTGTTTCGCTAAGTATGTGCATTACTTGACTATTTTACTCGTTAGAAAGGATACTGATTTAAGTGTTGTCCACCATCAAGTGTGACAACTTCCCCATTCATGTAAGCCGCTTTATCTGACATCATGAACGTTGCTAAGTCAGCAATTTCCTCTGGTTTTCCTAAGCGACCAAGTGGCACCGACTGTAAAGTACGCTTCGCGGCCTCTTCAGATTGCCATAACTTATCAGCACCACCAGTTCTTTCAATCGGCCCCGGAGCGATTGCATTAACTCTAATACCATATTGTCTTCCCCATTCAACTGCTAGTGTTCTTGTTAAAGATAATACTCCAGCCTTTGCTGCTGCCGAATGAGCAACTCCTGGACCAGCATCCCACGCATAAGTTGCGACCATATTAAGAATAGAACCGTTTATTTTATTCTCCATCCAGTATTTACCTACTTCTTTTGAGCAATAAAATGTACCGTTTAGGACGATATCAATAACGGATTTCCATCCATTTGCTGATAAATCCTCAGCACGGACGATAAAGTTTCCTGCAGCATTATTTACTAGACCATCTACTTGCCCAAAAGTATCTACTGCAAACTTTAGCATTCCAGCAACATGCTCAGGTTCTCTTACATCCATTTGAAAAATATCAATATTGTTCCCATCGTTCGAAATTTCATCCTTTGCGTTTTTTAGACGCTCTAAATCACGGCCTGTAATGACAACGTTTGCACCTTCTGCTACAAACGTTTTTGCCATATATTTCCCCATCCCATTTGAACCGCCTGTGATAATAATTGTTTTCCCATTTAACAATTAAGATCCCCCCTTTGAATGAATGTTCATTCATAATTTTACCATACTTCGGAATTACTGTCTTTATTTCAGAGCAAAAATAAAAACCTCAATAATTGGCTCATTAAGGTTTTTACTATCATGACTAACAAAAATACATTTCGATAATACTTTCAATCGGCACTGGTCGGCTAAAATAGTAGCCTTGAGCCTTTTCACAATTTACAGCTTTTAAAATTTCTACATGATCTTTTTTCTCGACACCTTCAGCAATTACTTTCATACCTAAACTATGTGCCAGATGTATAATCGTTTTCGCTATTGCTTCATCCTTTTCATCTTGCTCAATTTCCTTAATAAATGACTGATCAATTTTAATAATATCAATTGGGTATCGTTTTAAATAACTAAGAGATGAATAGCCTGTTCCAAAATCATCAATTGAAATAACAACACCCATTTTCTTTAATTCTTGTAAAATTGAAAGCGTTTCATGAATATTTGTCATTGAGCTTTCGGTAATTTCAAGCTCTAAAGCTTGAGGTTTTAATTCATATTTGTAAATATATTTTTTAATTGCATTAGCGAAAGCTTCTTGCTTAAATTGCTTAGATGAAATATTAACGGCAATTCGTACATCTATAAATCCATTTATTTGCCATTCTTTTAACTGAATACATACTTGATTTAGAACCCAATCCCCTATTTCTAAAATGAGACCAGATTCTTCTGCAATAGGAATGAATATACCTGGGGGCACTAAACCAAACTTAGGATTATTCCATCTAAGTAATGCTTCAAAACTGTTTATTTTCCCAGTATCTAGATCCACTTGTGGTTGATAATGAATAGTTAATTCATTTTTTTCAATTGCACGTCTAAGATGGGATTCCATCACTGTTCCATTATTAGAGGTATCAAGCATTTTGCTATGATAAAAGCGGTAAGTAGAAGGAACACGTTCTTTTACGTATCTAAGTGCTTGATCTGCCTTTTTTAATAACTTATCTAATTCCACACCATCAGATGGATACATAACCATGCCGATAGAACCTGAAATATTCAACTCTAGATCATCAACACAAAAAGGTTTTTTGAATAAAGATAATATTTTCTCAGCAAAGTACTCCGTTTTTTTTACATCTGATTGTTGTAAAAGAAAGATAAAATCATCACCATTTTGTCTATAGATTTGGCTATTAGCGTCTGACAAGGTAGAAAGTCTTTGGGCAACTTTCTTTAACAACTCATCTCCATTGTTGGAGCCAATAGAACCGTTTATTTTTTTAAAACGATCCAAATCCAATAAAATTATTGCCATCTGATTACCTTGATACTTGGCAATGCTTTCTTCTTCTTTAAAATGCTCCTTTAAGGCACGTTTGTTCCAAATACCTGTTAATTGATCATGATATGACAAATAGAAAACCGTCTTCCCTGTTTCATCATACCTTGTGATATCTCGCATTATTAGTTGTATTTCTTTTACTTCATTATTTTTAATAATTGGAATACTTTTTACGTATACCATTAATGTTCTACCCTCGACATTTTTAATACCGCATTCACTTAATTCTACAGTTTGCTTTTGCTTGATCGTTTGCTCTATCAATTTCACCAGCTTTAACTCACCTTGCTTGGATACAAGGTCTAAATAATGCTGTTTTAATAAATCATTTTGTTTATACCCAAATACAGAAGTCATTGCTCTATTACTTTTAATAATATGCCCACATCGATTAATCGTAATGACAGAATCCAAATTGTGGTCCATTAGCGAGCAATACGATTCATTACTTACTACTTTAGTTAAAGATAAACAAATTACTTTGTGCTGTGTCGTGGTATCTGCAATTACACTGACATTAAAGGTATGTGGTATCGTTTTCTTCATAATCGTTATCTGCTTAGTATATGGTTCTATCACTTCATCTTTTTGTAATAGGAATTCTTCTAAATTAGTTCCCATTTGACATGTAAAAAAAGGTGATGCAAGTACTTTATGTTCAAATGAATGTTCAAAAAACGTTTTAAACGATTCATTTACGTATGTAATCCAATATTGATTGTTTTTACCTTGTTCTATTAACATTGTCATGGATTCAGGATGTAATCTTGACAATTTCTGTACAGATTTTTGAAATTGTTGAGGACTCAATGATGAATTATACATATAATGCCTCCATTAACAGAAGTAGTCTACTACGTATTATGATAATTGATTTTTATGCGATTGAATACAATTTTATTTATTCTTTTATATCCTTTGGTATATTATTCGTAGTGGACTTGAATAAAGCAGATTTCACACAGGATTTTTCAACTGATATTAAGAAGACTTTCGTCATATTAGCGAAAGTCTTAGTGAATAATTTATTATTTTTACTCTTGGTCTATCAGGACACGATATGCTTCTTTTAAGAATATTTCCTGACTATTTATACATTTATCTCCATCTTTTTTCTCGTTATAATAATATACACCATTCTCATCTTGAATACGTGCTTTCACATTATCACGGAACTGAGTTTTCATAGATTTCATAATACGTTTTTTTATTTCAGTATCAAAAATTGGAAATAGAATTTCTACACGTTTAATCATATTTCTTGTCATCATATCCGCTGAAGATAAGAATAATTTATTTTCTCCATTATGATGGAACCAATAGATACGCGAATGTTCAAGAAAACGACCAACAATACTAATAACTGTTATATTTTCACTAATACCTTTAATACCTGGGCGTAAACAACATATCCCACGAATAATTAAATCTACTTTAACTCCAGCAATTGAAGCTTCATACATTTTCATGATTAATTCTTTATCCGTCAATGAATTCATTTTCGCGCGGAAATGCCCCTTACCATGCTTTAGATGATAATTTATTTCTTCATCAATTAATTTAATAAACTCGATTCGAATATCATTTGGTGACACCACTATGTGATGGAAGTTCGGCTTCTCTGTATAGCCACTAAGGAAATTAAAGAAGTTAGTCGCATCAATACCAAACTTCTTTTTCGTCGTTATGATACCCATATCCGTGTATATTTTCGCTGTTGCATCATTATAGTTCCCTGTACCTAGATGGACGAACCGCTCTATTTTACTTTGTCTTCTTCTTACTACTAGAGTAATTTTAGAATGTGTTTTTAAATTATGCATTCCATAAATAACTAGACATCCTGATTGTTCCAGTTCTTTTGCCCAATGCACATTATTTTCTTCGTCAAAACGAGCTTTTAACTCTACTAGTACGGTTACTTGCTTCCCATTTTCAGCAGCGTATTTTAGCGCTTGGATAACTGGTGAATTGCCACTGACACGATATAAAGTCTGCTTAATGGCTAAAACACTTGGATCGTTCGCAGCTTCTGTTACAAATTCCACGACTGGTGTAAAAGATTCGTATGGATGATTAAAGAAAATATCTTGAACTAATGCTTTCTCAAAAATGTCTTCATCTGATTCTAAGTCTTGAGGCGGCTGAGGGATAAAACTTTCATATTCTAAATGCTCTCTGCCTTCACTCACAAGTTTTACAAACGAGAATAAAAACGTTAGATCTAGTGGACAATCTACACTATACACTTCCGCTTCCCAATCTTCTAATTCATTCAAAAGAAATTGTAGCACACCTTTATCCATTTCCCCTGTACGCACTTCTAGACGAGTGAGGGCGCCCCATTTACGCTTTTTCAACTCTTTTTCAATCTCTAGAAGTAAATCACGCGCACCTTCTTCATGAATAGTTAAATCTGCGTTACGTGTAAGACGGAAAGATTGTACCGATTTAACATTGTAGCCGTAGAACAACTTATTAATATTCGCACCAATTATATCTTCAAGAAGTACCACTGTGATTTCATTCCCTTTAGATGGTACTTGGATAAAACGTTCTAAAACAGATGGTACTTGTACAACTGCTACCTTTTCACAAAATTCAGGTTCTACATTCTCTTGTTCCAAAAGAATAATCATATTTAAAGTTTTACTGATTAATGTTGGAAATGGGCGATACGCATCAACAGCTACAGGTGTTAATACCGGAAAAATCGTTTCTTCGAAATATTCATTGATAAAATGAGTTTGTTCTTCATTTAGCTCTGCTATTTTGCGCGTATAAACATTCTCTTTTGGTAATAGTTGTTTCATTAATTCTTTATAAATAGCTGTTTGTCTTGAAACAAGTGCTTGGGTTTTCTCAGAAATTCGAGCTAATTGTTCCTTTGGTGTTAAACCTGATTTGTTTTCCGGTTTATGAAATCCAGCTTTTACCTGATCTTGTAACCCTGCTACACGTACCATGAAAAACTCGTCTAAATTTGAACTAAATATCGCCAAAAATTTCAATCTTTCAAGTAATGGATTTTGTGCATCCTCCGCTTCCTGTAACACGCGTTCATTGAATGCTAGCCAACTTAATTCACGATTATTGTAGTATTCTGGTTTTGTAATTTCTGTCTGCTTAACTTGGACTAATTCCATTTTTTACCCTTCCTTTTCTATAAAGTGTAGTGTTACTTCCCCTTTAAAAATTCGATTAATATGCTTCTTTTGGCGATTCGCTTGATACATTTCAGCCATAGCATTACCTGTTGTGAAAATCTTCAGTTTTACATTATCACCCGATTGTTCCATAGCAATCGATTCGACAATGTTTCGTTTCGAGGCATCTAATGCATAGACAAATTTAAGTAAAGCACCGATGTCTCGCATTTTTTTAAACTCGTCCTTTGAAAACCACTCCATAAATGGTTCCGAATAACGACTGAAATCATCTCGGTTCTTGTAAGAAGCAATTAACGCTAAACGAACACGCTGATCGTGGCTTATCCCATCAATTGAACGATTCGATAGCAAGTAAAATGTATGTTGACTTGCTGCATCAACCTCTATGTACTCACCAACATGAAATAATCTAGCGGCTTGCTTCAACATATGTAAATCTTCCGCATTATACAAGAATGCCCCTATTTTACAAAATTCAAAATAGGCTATTTCCGTTAGCTGCACAAAATGAGCTGTATTTTCTAATGGTTTATCAAATTCAGCAGCTAAAAATTTTGTACTCCTCTCAAAAACATTGTATTTGTTAAAAGCTGTTGGATTGTCTTTTAATATGCGATCAATGACAAGACCTTCACGCAATCCTTTTCGACTAAATTGGAATGTCTCACTACCTACAACATCCATTAACGCTTGAAATACTATAATCACGGGTACAATAATATCTGCTCGATCACTTGAAAGCCCATCAAGTTGATTTAATTGTTCGTATGTCAATGATGTTACTTCATGACTAATATTTGTAAAGTCATCTTTTGTCATCTCATATTGATGAACACCTGAAATAGGATAATCCTTTTTACGCTGATCTAGCTTTGCCATGTTACGTGCACTGCCTCCGATTCCAATAACAGGCAACTGAGCGTCTTTCAACCATAACAATGTCTCAAATTTACTTTTTGCAAAGTCATAAATCATATCGCCTTCCTCTTTTGTCATAGTGTCATCTTCTATAAATTGTTGCTTTAATGACACGGACCCAAATGGAAAACTGTGATAACACTGTAGCTCTTTATCTTTGAAATAGGTTAACTCTGTACTACCACCCCCCATATCGATTGTTATACCTGATGGTGTTTCTAATGTATGAGCCACAGCAAAATAGCCAAAATAAGCTTCCTGTTCGCCTGATAATAGTTCTATTTTTACACCTGTATTTTCCCTCATACGTTCAATAATTTCAGAGCTATTCTTTGCTTGACGAATTGCGGCAGTAGCAATGGCTCTTACGTCTACTATGTGATAATCATTTAATATGTCTCGAAAAAAAAGCAAAACTCGTTCAAGTTCCTGTATGCCTTCTTCAGACATAACATTATCCATTTGTAAATAATTTCTCAGGCGGGCTACAGATTTAATATTTTCTACTTCCTTTAAGCCTCTTAGTGGATCATACGTATAAAGTACAAGTCGGATTGTATTTGAGCCGATATCGATAATAGCTGTTTTAAAATAAGTCATTGGGGGCACATCCTTAGAATTTTTCTTGTCTCTCTATACAACTGAGAGTAAAATTGATATTATAATGTATATTATAAATTGAATGCTCTGAATTTTCTTCTAAACACAACCAATTACAAACATTAACTTAAGTAGAAAGGCGGTATTTTATGCAAAGAGAATATTGTGATGAACAACTAGCTACTGCTATTTATACTGTAAATAGACACGCAAAAACTGCACCAGACAACAAACCTCTTTACGAATTAAAACGCCTTGCACTTGAGAAAATGATCCTCGACAGCAGAGCGAAAAAAATTGGTTTACATTTTGTGAAAAACCCTCGTTTTAGTAAGCAACAATCATCCGTACTCATACAATGCGCAGATTATTTTTTCCATACCCTGCCGAAAAAAGATGACTTTGCCTCATTACCTCATTTAGGACACCTCGATGACAGCTATCGTAATCCCCAAAGAAAAATGAGCTTAAACACAGCTAGAAATGTATTAAAAGACTATTTAGGGATAAAAACCCAGCAAATAGCAAAAAAAGAGGTGGGTAGTACTTCTAAACCTAAAAAGAAGCCTTTAGTAAATAATACAAGTTATTTCTACGGACATTAGATAAACTTATAATACATAAAACCGGATCCCTCATTGAGTAAGGTATCCGGTTTTTAGCATTCATATACTTAAAGGATGTACTGATCTATTTTTAAAATGAGTTCGGCAATCTCCGGTTTGCTGATTTGATCTTCAGCTCCGACTTGATCCCCTTTATGTCTTAAATCATCTGTTATTAAACTAGAGAAGATAATAACAGGTAATTTTGATAATACAGGATGAGTTTTAATTTGTTTTGTTAAATGATGACCATCCATTTGTGGCATCTCAATATCTGTTACGACTAATTGCACAGCCTTTGAAATATCATTTTCTTTGTCTGCTAAAGCCAGTAAATAATCTAAGGCGTCTTTACCATTTTCAAAGAATTCTATATTCATATAACCGGCTTCATGCATCGTATCATGCAATAATTTGCGCAGTAAAGGCGAATCTTCAGCAATAACTATTTTCTTTTCTGAACGCTGACGATCACCTAGTTTTTTTACAGATTCTACACTAATACCCGAATCAGGGTTAATGTCTACCATAATCTTTTCAAAGTCCAATAGTAGCAACATTAAGTCCTCTTGTTTAATTACTCCGATAACTTGTGAACCACCACCTTGGTACATATCAGTAGGTTTTTCGATTTGATTCCATGAAATACGATGAATCATCGTTACATTATCAACATGGAAGACAACTCGTTGGCGATTAAATTCTGCAACAATATATTTTTGTTGCTCATTAAAAGCACCGGATAAACCTAATACTTTTTTCATATCTACGACTGGTAATACTTCTCCACGTAATTGAATGATCCCTTCAACATGCGGATGAGCATGAGGTATAAAAGTAACCGGAATTGGTTGTATAATTTCTTTTACTTTAATAACGTTAATACCAAATTTATTGGAACCTACTTCAAACTCAACAATTTCAAGTTCGTTTGTTCCACTCTCTAGTAAAATACCCTGACTTTCTACCATAATATTTTCCTCCTTGAGTCACACTTCGCCTTACTCTAATTGTAACATATAAGGTACATTACTCCTATATAGTTTTAGTGGCATTTGGGCGAACTCTTAAATGGATGAATAGACCAATCACGGTTAAAACAATCAAAGTTGATAATGCTACACGGCTGGCAAGCGTTCCATAGTCCTTTAGTAATAAAGTTACCGTCCCGTAAATAGCAGGACCAATAATTGATGATACCTTCCCTGAGAAAGCGAATAACCCAAAAAACTGTCCTTGCTTTTCTTTTGGGCTAAGTTCGATAATATAGGTTCGAGATGTTACCCACATAGATCCAAGAGAAACGCCAAACATACTTCCCGCAATCCAGAACATCCATTGTTCTAAAGCAAATACCGCTATGATAAGAGATACAATCATTAACAGTGCTACAAAAGTTATCGCTTTCTTAGCACCCACCCTTTTAGTAATATAGCCAAATACAAGGGAACCAATAATAGTGGATACAGTAGAAACTAAGTATAGAATGATAAATTGTCCCGAGGAAAAACCGACAATTGCTGTTGCATATACAGCCATCATCGCTATGGTTGTTGCAATTGCATCATTTAAAAAGAAATATGCAATCATAAAAGTGAAAATCGCCTTATAAGCACGCATCTCTTTAAAAGTTTTTATTATTTCTTTATAACCAGATAAGAAAGAATTAACTTTTCTTCGTTCCTGAATTGGTTTGTCTTTGTTAATGAAAAATAATGGTAATGAAAAAATTAAATATAATACCGCCGTAGGAATGAATGCACGATGGAAATCCCCACCACTGACAAATGGGTAAACTAGTAAACCAACAATCGTACCAAAATATCCAATTGCTACTCCAAATCCAGAAATAAGAGGCATCTCTTCTTTTGTCCCTAAATCCGGCATCATGGCATCATAGAATACTAAGCTTGAATTAAAGAAAAACTTCGCTATGACAAAACTTGCAACAACTAAAAACAGACTCATTGGTACTCCACTAAATGTAGTATCTGTTTGCCAGTAGCTAAATACCCCCATCATGAAAGTGAAAAATATAGAAATCGATGCGAACCATACGATAAACCTCTTTTTCAAGCCCGTGTTATCAATCCATACTCCAAAAAGCGGTGAGAATATTACTAGAAAAAGGCTTGCTATAGCATTGGCATAAGATATAAATGTACTGGCAACTTGTTGTTTTACTTCATTCGTTCCGAGTATTTCATCCATATAAAACGGGAAAAATATTGTATTAATGTTGGATGAAAAAATAGTATTCGCAAAATCATAAAATGCCCATGACAATATAGGTAACGATAAATACAATCCCCATGTACTTCTTAATTTAGATTTCTGAGACCCTACATTCATCACATCAACTCCCATCTTTATAAACTATTCCATAGAGAAAGAAGAAAATCCTGTATTCCAAAATAAATTTACAAAAGCCTTACATTCAATTGTTGAGTTTCCTGCCCAAATTATCGAACACTGTCGTATATTATTTATGTCTAATGATTTTCAATATTATAATAATTAAAAACCACTCCTATGGAAAATCCACAAAGCGGTTTCTTTGAACAGTGTTATTTATAATGGTTAATTAGTGCCTGTGTACCGTTATCCTCAAAACCTTTAGTAGCTAATTCATCATACATTTTCTTTGCAAGTACGAGACCTGGTAAGTTTAATTGCATGAGCTCTGCTTCTTGTAAAGCAATCTTCATATCCTTTATAAAGTGCTTTAAATAGAATCCAGGAGCTAAATCGCCCTTCACTATACGTGGTGCTAAATTACTTAATGACCACGAACCAGCTGCTCCTGAAGAAATTGAAATTAAAACATCTTCAATATCCAGACCTGCCTTTTCCCCATAAGCAATTGCTTCACATACACCAATCATATTTGTTGCAATCGCTATTTGATTACACATTTTCGTATGCTGGCCTGCACCGGCTTCTCCTTGATAAACAATATTAGTACCAATCAGATTAAATAACGGTGTAATTTTATTAAATACTTCACGTTCTCCACCCACCATAATAGAAAGCGTTCCATTTTGCGCACCGATATCACCACCTGAAACAGGAGCGTCTAAGGCGTCCATTTGCAAAGATTTCGCATGATTAGAAATTTTTTTTGCTAGAGTAGGTTGAGACGTTGTCATATCAACGACGATTAAACCTGCTTGTCCATTTGCAAATATTCCACTTTCATCAAAATAAACTTCTTCAACATCTTGTGGGTAACCAACCATTGTGAAAATGACATTTGAGTGACTAGCGACTTCACCAGCTGTCTGGAACCATTTTGCGCCTAATTCAATTAATGCCAAGGCTTTTTCCCTTGTTCTTGTATAAATATTGACATTATGACCTGCATGTAAAAAATGCTTAATTATGCTGGATCCCATTACCCCAGTACCTACAAAACCAATATCCAATTGTTCAGTCATCATAATTTCCTCCATTTTTATGTATATGCTCTTTATTGTATCAGAAAATTTTCCGAATTGTACGTCTTCTCTATTTACACAAAAAAAGACAGATGCGATTGCATCTGCCAAAGAAAGGGGGAAATGAGATTGTTGCTGTGTTCACTTTTATTATTTCCCTTTAACAAAATTTTAAACCACATCTACCTAAAAAGTTTGAAATTTTCAAAAATAAAAAAGAGCATTAGGAATTTTCACTAATGCTTAACACTTTCAATTGTAAAATTATAATCATTCATCTTATTGACATTCTGAAGTTGATAAATATTTAATAAATGATCTAGCTTTTTACTTAAGCGGATGGTTTCAATATTTGAAAAACCATGTTCAATTCCAGAACGGATCATCATTTCTCTTGTAGATTCTAATTTTTTCAAGATGGAATCAGACATTTACCATCCTCCTCTCAAGCTAAATTCTGTTCATTATTATACTATTATTCCCACTTTTTCGGAAATGAAACTTTCGACAACTTTCGACACTTTAACTTCTTGCATCTTCCATGTATTGATAAATTACAGTACCGCCTTGTTTTGCTACTCCACGAAAATGTTTAAAATCCTCTCTCTTTACTAGGACTTCTCTAAAAGCATAAAATTCTTTTT
This sequence comes from Viridibacillus sp. d25.2, assembly GCF_055456015.2. NCBI lineage: Bacteria > Bacillati > Bacillota > Bacilli > Caryophanales > Caryophanaceae > Viridibacillus > Viridibacillus sp. d25.2. The sequence continues at coordinate 3,731,409 of NZ_CM196652.1, forward strand.
TATCAACTGTGATATCATCTCGCTTACCAATTTTCAATTCGTCTAACATATCTTTATATGAATTCATTTCTTAAACTTCCTTTTCATTTAAAATTTCCTTTTTTTAAAATAATAATAGAAAATACTTTACCTGAGACGTGTTTTCGTGCAAACTGTAAAGTATTAGTAGGTGAAGGAGCTGAATTTCTATGAAAATCGCTGAAATCGGAAATATCATTGAATTTAACGACGGTCTACAAGGCATTGTTGAGAAAGTAAATGAAAACTCTGTTATCGTCAACCTTACTTATATGGAAAATTTCAACAGCCTAGAGGTTGAAGAAAAAACAGTGGTCAATCACAAACGCTATAAAATATTATACAGTAACGAAGTTTAAAAAAGATGTTCAATGCCCTTAATGAATACATATGTAACATACTTATAGCAATTACTATTCGTTAACAGTATAATTTACTAGACATTGGACATCTAAAACACTACAATGATTGTATTTGAGTCTGCGCCGTCCCTCAGAAACTGAAGGGCGGCGTCTCTTTTGTACAAAGGCTATAAATATGTTGAAAATGATTTATAGGCTTTCTTTAAATATTCTGTTGGAGGTGATTATTAATATGAAGAAGCACACGAGTATTTTAGTGCTTATTCTTTCATTGGTATTCATATATGTTCTTCTATATTTTAGTTTCGAACAAAAAGCTGTATTTTGGTATCTATACACTTTTACAATGCTAGTTGGTATGGCTTTTGCATTCGCTTTCGGAAAAATAGAAGACAAAATCAAAACGTGGGAATACTTATTATTTGGAATAGGTTTTGGGACGATTGTATATGGCCTAATTTCATTAGCATATCGTTTACTACCTTATTTATCAAAAGAATTACTTGCAACAGTTCATCAATTTATCAAAACGTTTGGACCTAGCGCTTTATGGCACTATATTTTACTAATTTTGATCATCGCTACTGCGGAAGAATTATTCTGGCGTGGATATGTTCAACAACAATTAAAACAGTATATGAAGACGCCTTATGCCGTTATTCTAGCAGCCATTTTATTTGCAATGTCCCTTGCAGTCAGTGGCTTTTGGCTAGGTGTATTAGCTGCTTTTAGCACTGGCATTATCTTTGGCTTCCTGTATGAATGGAAAAAAAGCATGCCCATTATCATTGTCGCTCACCTTGTCATGATAACACTATTATTCCTATTATTTCCACTATATTGATTTTTTAACTCACAAAAAGACCAATCGATCAAAAATCGATTGGTTTTTTTGTGAGTTTTTTAATAAGATAAATCTTTTATAGATAGACCCATTTTTTTTAATAATGCAATTGCTTGATCTTTTTCTTCAGACGAAAGGGCATTAGTAAGCTCGTATAATTGTTCTTCGTGTCTTGGGAACAATTCATCCATAAAAGCTTCTCCTTCAGTCGTAATTTCAGCATAGGTGATACGACGATCTGAAGGACAAGATATACGATTTATGAAACCTCTTTTTTCTAATTTGTCAATTACATATGTAATTGACCCACTTGCCAAAAGAATTTTATTCCCTATTTTTTGTAATGGTTGTCGTCCTTTATGAAAAAGCAACTCCAAAACTGCAAATTCTGTTGGGTTAAGCCCATTATCTTGAAAAAATTGATGTGTGCATTCATTTATTGCTTTATTTGCTCTCGATAAAACGATAAATAGTTTTAACGATTGTTTGATTTCTTCTGATGTCATTTCAATTCATCCTTCATATCCATTATCTTGATTTAAAGCTATTATATCGATAATGCTGAAGCTTTGTCAAAATAGACACTGAAAAACCTATACACCCTTTTAGCTGGTGTATAAGCTTTCTGGTTTTGGTTCATATTGAGGAATTGAAGGGTCAACTCCTAAAGGTAATGTAATCTCAAAGCTTGTCCCTTTTTGTAATTCACTAGATACTTCAATTTTACCACCGTGCTCTTCAATTGTTTTTAACACGAATGGCAGACCAAGACCTGTCCCACTTCTTTTAGTGGAATAAAATGGCATGAAAATCTTCTGCATTTCAAGCTCGCTCATTCCTGAACCACAGTCTTTAATTGTCAGCTTCATCTGCCCCATAAAGTCAAAGGTTTGGGTAATCGTTATTTCTCCACCATCTGGCATTACTTCAATAGCATTTTTTATTAGATTTATAAGTACTTGTTTGATTTTAAAATCATCCGCGTATATATATCCCGGTTCAAAATCCGGTTTGTTATAAATAATATTTACGTTTTTCATTAAAGCATTTGGTAGCATTAGCTCAAGAACTTTAGTTACAATGTCACTTAAAGATAGCATACTCTTTGTCCATTCTTTCGGTTTAGACAATACTAAAAACTCGTTGAGAATCGCTTCCATTCTCTCAAGTTCACTATCAATAACTGATAAATAACGTCGGTTTTCCTCACTTGCACTTATTTTCAATAATTCAGTAAAACCTTTTAATGAAGTCATAGGGTTACGTATCTCATGTGCTATACTCGCAGCAAGTTCACCTAGTATGTTTAGAGAATCTTGATGTTCAACTTGATGTTTTAAGTTCATCATTTCTGTGTCATCACGAATAACAGTCATGTGAAGATCTGACATCGCATCGTAGGTACTTACAATATTAAGATACCTTGTGTATTCATTTGCAAACTGAAGATTAAAAGTATGCTCTGCTTTACCTGTCGTTGATAGATTTTCAATAAAATGACAAATTTCATTTGTGTTTCCTTGGAATATGTCCAATAAAACAGATGATTTATTACCGAGAAGGCTCTTTCTAGACACTTGTAATAATTCCTCTGCCTGATTATTAACTTCTAAGATATAGCCATTTTTATCAGTTAATATAATGCCATTCGTAGAATAGTTAAACACATGATTAAATTTCTTCTCACTATCATTCAATAAATTAAAAGTCGGTAATTTTACAGTAGATTGCTCAAATCGTACCATCATGACATTATATTTAGTATAATGGAAGCCGGTAATTCTAACTCCTTCAATTATACTTTGATTTATATTTAAATTAACCACGCATGCTGCATGCTTTTCGTTGATTAGCTGATGAATAAAATGTTGCCAATCTGCTTTAAAAGACTCTTCTACAATGGATTCTAAATCCGTATCTAGGTCGATAGCTAACATTTCCTTCGCAGGATTATTAATTTTAACCATTCTGAAATTAGTATCTAAAATTGTAAGTGGGTCTTTTATTTCCTTAAATAAATAGTCAAACGTTGGATTAATACTACTCGTCATACGCTGTTTCACCGTACCTTTCGTTTACTTCTATAACCCTATGCATCCTATTAAAATAGTATTCATATATAATCGAAAATAAAAAGATCACAATAAAGACACAAATATTTTATATAATATTCAGATTATTCCACAAAAAATAATATTTAGGAATAGGCCTTTATACTTATATTGCAGAAATTTCTCAATATTGTTACAATCTATAACAGTTACACATATGTTACTTTCTCATTAATAACAGCCTACAGTACGCTGTTTTTCAAAGGAGTTCACTAATATGAACATAGTACTAGCAACATTAAATGCAAAATATATCCATACAAATATTGCATTGCGCTATTTAAAATCATTTTCCGCACCCGAATTCGACCCAATTATCGCTGAATACACTATTAAAGATCCTTCTTTTAATATTGTTTCTGATATTTATCAAAAGAAACCGGATATCGTGGGTTTTAGCTGCTACATATGGAATATTGAAGAAACAATTCGCGTCATTCGAATGCTAAAAAAAATTAGTCCTAATACGAAAATAATTCTTGGTGGTCCTGAAGTATCTTATGATGTGCATGATTGGCTTCGTCGACTTAATGACGTGGATTATATCATCATGGGAGAAGGGGAATATTCGTTTAAACAGCTCCTTTTCCACATGAATGGTGATCTACCGCTTGAAGATGTCCCTGGAATCTGCTACTTAAAAGATGACAAAGTTGTTATTCATCCTCAGCCTAAAAAAGTCGATTTACGCGAAATGCCAAGTCCTTATCGCTTAGAAGAGGACATTCCTGATATCCCAAAACGAATTTCATATATAGAAACAAGTAGAGGATGTCCATTTAGCTGTCAATTCTGCCTATCATCTATTGAAGTTGGAGTCCGTTATTTTAACCGTGAAAAGATAAAAGAAGATATTCGTTATTTAATGAAGCATGGTGCTAGAACGATTAAATTCGTTGACCGTACATTTAATATTAGCCGAAGTTATGCAATGGAAATGTTCCAATTTTTAATTGATGAGCATACACCAGGTGTAGTTTTCCAATTTGAAATTACAGCAGACATTATGCGTCCTGAAGTAATTCAATTTTTGAATGATAACGCACCTAAAGGGCTATTCCGCTTTGAAATAGGTGTTCAATCGACAAATGACTTAACAAATGAACTTGTTAAACGAAGACAAAATTTCGAAAAACTATCTCGTACGGTTACAATGGTCAAAGAAGGTGGAAAAATTGATCAGCATTTAGACTTAATCGCAGGGCTACCTGAAGAAGATTACGCAAGTTTCCGCCAAACTTTTAATGATGTCTTTGCAATGCGTCCTGAAGAATTACAACTAGGTTTCTTAAAACTACTCCGAGGGACAGGTTTACGCTTACAAGCAAAAGAATATGGCTATGAATACGTTGATATGGCACCTTATGAAATTTTCGCCAACAACTTATTAACATTTGATGACATTTTACGTATTAAACAAGCAGAAGATGTGTTAGAAAAATATTGGAACGATCATCGTATGGATCGTACTGTTGAATATCTAGTAACTGAAGTATTCGAATCCCCATTCGACTTCTTCCAACAATTCGGTACTTATTGGGAAGAACGGGCATGGTCGAGAATAGGACATCAGCTTGAAGATTTATTTAACCGTTTACTTCAATTCTTACATGACCGTGGTAACGTCAATTTAGAATTCGTAACTAACTTAATGCAACTTGATTATTTAGCAGTCCAACAATTCCAGCCTCGTAAAATTTGGTGGAATAAACGAGTTTCTAATGAAGAATCAAAAAAACTTTTCCAACAGTTACGTGAAAACCCGGCAATTGCTGGAGAAGAATTTGCTTCTTTCCAATTAAATGAGAAAGAATTGTATAAACATACTTTACTTGTTCCTTTCTCGCTTAATTATGAAGCATTAGAAAATGGTCAGCTTGCAGCACAAAATGGTTATTTATTAACTTACTTCAGAAAAGATAACAAACCTTACTTTACTACTATACCAAGCACTCTCATTTCTTAATAACAAAGCAGAGCAAACGCCATTACATATTGGCCTTTGCTCTGCTTTTCTTATGTCTGTTACTAAAAGTGATAGTACTATAAATTTTAAAAAATCGCCTCGTTCTTAACATTATGTTAGAACGTAGGCGATTTTTGTGGATTACCCAATAATTACTCGTTCTTTTGGGTAATGATATTTGGTTCGATTAGCCTTACCTCCAAGAGAATATAAGAAGGATATAAGACCAACTCGACCAATGAACATAAGTAGTATCATGATTACTTTTCCAACTGGTGATAAATGTTCTGTCAAGCCTAGCGACATACCACATGTTCCGAATGCCGATGTAATTTCGAATACAATTTGCGTCAATGTAGCTTCCGGCTCAGTGATTAATAAAATCATAGTTGCAACAATTACCATTGCTATAGCTAAAATGATTACAACATATGAGCGATACACGTCAACAATGTGAATTTCACGATTAAAAATTTGAATTTCTTCCTTACCTCTTGCGAAATTAATTAAAAATAATATTGCAATCGCAAAAGTAGTTGTCCGAATACCACCTCCAACCGAACTTGGGGAAGCTCCGATAAACATTAAGAAGCTTAAAAAAACATCTGTCGCTTCACTAAATTTCGTGACATCTATTGTCGTTAAACCTGCCGAACGTGCTGAAATAGAATGAAACATCGCTGAGAAAAATGCTTCATGCCAACTCATCCCTTTAAATGCATGAAACGATTCAATAAGAAGTATTACGAAAGTACCGAAGAGAAATAACACTGCATAAGTAGTTGTAGTAATTTTCGTAAACAATGAGAAACGGAAATTTCTATTTTTATTTTCCAAAAATGCTTTAAGTTCAATCAATACAGGGAAACCAATTGCCCCTAAAGTAATTAATAACATATTGATTACTTGTACAAAATAATCGCTATGGAAAGGTAATAATGACATCCCTGTTATATCAAAACCACCATTTGTCGTTGCGGAAATGGCGCCGAAAATACCATGTATCAATGCTTCTTTAAAGTTGTCGAAGTACTGTACGAAATAAAGAGTTAATACGGTAGCCCCTATAAGTTCAATCGTTATTAATATTTTCACAATTTCTTTAATTAAATACACGACACCTGATAATTTCGTTTGGTTATGATCGACCATAATAAGTTGACGTTCACGCATCCCGATCTTTTTCCCGACAAGTAACCAAACAAAGGTACCTAAAGACATAATCCCAATTGCACCTAATTGTAAAATAAGCAGTAGCATAACAATACCAAAAATTGAATACGTTTCAGATACATTCGTAACTGTCAAACCGGTAACACTGACTGCACTAACTGCCGTGAATAAAGAATCTAGTAATGAAACTTCTACACCAGATTTATGTACACCCGGTAATCTTAAAAGGACAAAAGAAATAGCAATCGCTATAAAGTAATATGAAACAATCGCCTGGAATGGTGTTGCCCGTCGATTGATATCTTTAGTAAAACCCAAATAAATCGAATCCTTTCACTCTTGAGAGCAAGATACTTCCTATTGTATGAAAAAGTCAGGGAAAAGGAAAGTACCTAAAGATATTCCCTAGAGACTTTTCTTTCTACTCTATTCTACCCTTTTCACAAACAGAAAAACCCTATTCACCGCTCACTTGGTAAATAGGGTTTAGTAAATTATTTAGTTACATCTGCTTTTTTCTTTTTACTAACACCTACAAGGTAGCCACCTACTGCTAGAACAACAAGTACAATCCAGAATGTCATTTTCCACACAGTTGAATGTGGGAAATTTTCTTCTAAAATTGCTACTTTTGGATGTGCTAATGTTAATACTAATAGTTTTACGCCAACCCATCCAACAATTAAAAACGCTGCTGTTTCTAATGATGGATAAGATTGTAGCAATTTAACAAACCATTGTGCTGCAAAACGCATAATGATTAAACCAATGATACCACCTAAGAACATCACTGCGAATTGTCCGCCGTTAATACCACCAACTTGTAAATCACCTAGTTCAGGTAATGTAACAGCTAGGGCAACTGCCGCAAGCATTGAATCAATAGCAAAAGCTAAATCTGCTAACTCTACTTTAAATACTGTCATCCAGAAGCCAGAACCCTGTTTCTCTTCGGCCTCTTCCCCCTGGTTTTTTTTCTTCCAATGATCATACAAGTGTTTGAAACAGATGAATAGTAGATACGCCGCTCCTAATGCTTGAATTTGCCAGAAGTTCACTAAAAATGTAATCATAAATAGCGCAGCAAATCGCAATATGAACGCACCTAACAAGCCGTAAAATAATGCTTTTTTCTGTTGTACAGGTGGTAAGTGTTTAACCATAACAGCCATAACAACCGCATTATCTGCCGCTAATAAACCTTCTAATACAATCAGGACTAATAGCACCCATGCATATTCCAATAATATCGCGTCCATCCAATTTCCTCCTTTTTCAAACAAAAATAAAAGACCCATGCCTAATAAAAGGCAAAGGTCTCGCTTAGCAATTAAAAAAATTCATTTGCTCTCATAACCGATGGCTATTAAACCATGTAATGACGACTATGAGGTAGGTTTCCCTATAGCTACTCCCCTTTGACAAAATGTCAAAAGTAATTAAGTTTGTTTGTATTTTTATTATAGCTAAAAGAATTATCGATGTAAACTTTTTTCTAGGCAAAAATACTATTTTTCCATGAAGATAGCTTTACATTTTACTTAATTTGAATCTGATAGCCTTTGTTCCTTTTGTGTTCATTATAAAACTCTACCATCGTAGAGATTGACCCAACGAAATCCGCACATTGAATAGAAGATTCAGCTAAAAGTCTCTCTGCTATCTTCGTATCAAATGATGCATTCCACGTTAAATAATCTAGCGTCTCATACTCAACTCCAAGTGCTTTACGTATAGGTAAAATGCTCATCGATCTTCTTGCAAGACTCAGTGGCAGTCGCCCTTTTGGTTTCTTTCCAGTTACAGAACGTACCATGGCTCTATATATTTCCTGAACAGGATGAGGATTTGGATCAGTCATATGCACTGTTTGTCCGGTCGCTTCAGAAAACGTACTCAAATAGACAGCACCTTCAGTTATATAATCTATAGGTACCACATTTAATCTGGCATCTGATTGACCGATATATGGAATGATTGGGAGCCATTTTAACCGATCAATCATATTCAAAAAGAAATACGGCCCATCAAATTTAACCGTTTCTCCGGTTTGTGAATGTCCTCTTACAATACCAGGTCGAATAATTGTTATTGGAACAATTGTCTTTAATTCTTCTACTAATATTTCTGCTTCGAATTTCGTTTCTTCATAGAAATTTTTGAAACTTGTTGGACGGATTAATTCTGTTTCTCTTAAAATCCCTTCACGGGTTCCTGCAACATATGCCGTGCTAAAATACATATATCGCTGTATATTTTTTATCTGTCTAACAAAAGCATTGACCATTGATGTACCTTGAACATTTACTTTCCAAGCAGCCTTTTTTGGTACCGCTAGATCATAAATAGCAGCTAAATGCCAAACGACGTCAACATCATTCAATAATTGCTCAAATTGATCATCGTTAATATCTAAGTTTGGAAATGTAATATCACCTACAATAATAGTTATTTTCTTATCTGGATAGTCTTTTAATATAAGTTCCGCTTCAGCTTCTGCTCTTTGTTTTTCCGTTATTAATACAACGGTATATACTTTATCGTACTTATCATGTTTAAAAGCTGTACGAATAATTTGGCTAGCTATAAAACCTGGAAATCCCGTAAAAAAACCTGTAGCCACCCCATCCACCCCTTAGTTATTATGCCTTCATTTTCTTATGCAAAAAACGTGTTTCGCGATCAAATAAACTGTAAACAATCGGTACAATATAGAGAGTTAATAATGTAGAACTTACTAATCCACCGATTACAGCAATCCCCATCGGTTGATTCATTTCGGTTCCTTCACCTAAACCAATAGCTAAAGGTATCAATCCTAGAACAGTCGTTGAAGAAGTCATTAATATAGGTCTTAAACGATCTCTAGCAGCAATGACAATCGCTTCATAAGATGGTGTACCAGCAGCCTTTTGCTGATTAATGTAATCGACAAGAACAATCCCATTATTTACAACAATTCCAACTAAAACAAGGATACCAATAATGGCGGTCACCCCAATTGGCGTATTCGTTAACACTAAAGCAAGTGCAACACCAATAATCATTAATGGAACAGTGAACATGATGACAAATGGATATTTAAATGATTCAAATTGAGCAGCCATCACGATATAAACAAGTACTACTGCTAATGCAATAGCTAAAATCATATCGTTAATCGAATCATCAAACAATTCACGATCTCCACTAAATTTAATCGATGTACTGTCTGGAAGATTAAGCTCTTTAATTACTTTATCAATTTGTTCTCCCGCTCCAGTTAACGTTTGTGATGATTTATACTTCAAAATAAAGGCAACGGATGGCAATTGGTCCGTACGCCGGATGGACACAGGTCCTTTTTTCACTTCAACTTCAGCTACATCCTGTAAGTCAACAAATTCACCTGTAGCACTACGCAATTGCAGCTTCTTTAATTGCTCTATACTGTTTTTAAATGCATTTCCGTAATTCACAACAACTGACTGCACTCTATCTTGGTCTGTCAAAATTTGTGTTGCTGTGACACCTTTTGTCATTTGTTGTACGGTCTGTGCAATTTGAGAGGGCACAAAGCCTAATTGGGCTGCTTTCTGTTGCTTTACATTTACTTGTATTTCTTCTACCGTATTATTGAGGTCATTTTCAACTTCAGTAATATCTGAAATTGCCTCGATTTTCTTCTGAATATCTGCCACAGCTTGCTTAAGGCGGCTATGATCTGTGTCAGACACTCTAAATGTTAAAGTATTAGGAGTTGAACCTGAAGCAGCTTGCATATTAAAACTAACATTTGCCCTATTTCCTACTTCTTTTTGAACATCTTTTTGTACATCATCTATAAATTCAAATACAGAACGCTTTCGCTCATTAAGTGCTACTAGTTTGACAGAAAGTTCAGCCTCATTTGCTTTAGAATTTCCTCGCGATTGCGTTTGCTGATTCCCTCCTATTAAACTAACGTAAACTTCAACATCCTTTTCTTTTTTTAATCTCTCCTCAATTAACTTAACCACTTCTTCCGTTTTAGAAAGTGCTGAGCCATTTTTAAGTTTCACAGAAATAGAAAAGAATCCTTCATCGGTAGATGGTAAAAATTCCATGCCAGTACGAGATATTCCAAAAACCGATAGAACAAGTAACAATAGCGTTACAGAAAGCACTAAAAGTCTATGCTTGATTGCCCACTCAACTGAATTTTTAAATGCCGTATACCTTTTAGAATTACTACGCTTTTCTTCCGTATCTCCTGGCTTTACCTTCAACAAATGGCCAGCCATCATAGGTACAACCGTTAACGCAACAGCTAAAGATGCAAATAAGCTAAAAGAAATCGTCAATGCAAACTCAGTGAAAATCTTACCAATTAAACCTGTTATAAAAATTACTGGTACAAACACTGCAACTGTCGTTAAGGTAGATGCAATAATAGCTAATGCTACTTCTTTCGTTCCTTCAGATGCTGCTTGCTTTGAGCTTTTGCCCATCCCTAGATGTCGTTCAATATTCTCGATTACTACTATGGCGTTATCTACAAGCATACCAATCCCTAAAGCTAGTGCCCCTAGCGTTAATATATTCAATGAAAAATTTGCAAAATACATAAGAACGAAAGTCACGATAACTGAGTACGGGATTGCTACAGCAATAATAATTGGACTACGAATGCCTCTCAAAAAGGCAAATAAAACTAGCATAGCGAAAATACCACCGTAAATAAGCGATGAACCAATATTATTAATTGCTAACTTTACATAATCCCCTTGGTCAAATAATATATCTGCCTTTACTCCTTCATACTGCTTTTGAGCTAATAAAGTATTTAACGCGGCCTGAAAATTCTTTGAAACTTCTGCTGTATTAGCACCCGATTCTTGTAAGACGGACATTAAGACAGCTGGATGCTCATTTGCTCTAGTAATTGTTGCAGTAGGCTGCTCAGCCACTTTTACATTAGCAATGTCTTGTAATTTTATTTCCTCTCCATTTAAAGGGTTTGTTTTTACGATAAGTCTCTTTAAATCGTTAACAGAGGTTAACGTGCTTAACACTCTGACAGTCAGTTGCTGTCCTTTACCTGTTTCAATAGGATCTCCAGGTAGTGAAATATTGTTCCCTTGAATTGTTTGTACAATATCTGCTTGTGTTAAACCGTTTTTAACAAGCTTGTCCTTAGCTAAGGTTATACGCATTTCTTCAATAAGAGTTCCTGAAGTATTTACACTAGCAACACCTTCAGTTCGTAGTAAATCTTGCTCTAGTCTTTCTGCTAAAATACGGATATCTTGATTGTCACCCGTTGCTTGTAATGTCAGTTGAATAACTGGAAACTGAGCTGGGTCAAACTTTAGAAATTGTGGACGATTAGCATCAGATGGAATAGGAGTTTGATCTATTCGTTGTAACACATCTGTTTGTATTTTATTAATATCTGTCGACCAATTGAATTCAAGCATCATAAAATTTGCGCCCTCTTGAGAAGTCGATTGTATCGATTTAATCCCCGGTAAGGTTGATAGTGTACGTTCTAAAGGTTTTGTTACCTTTTCATTCACTTCAGCTGGACTAGCTCCTGAATAATTTGTAACGACTACACCAATTGGCGGATTTAGCTCAGGAATTAGGGTTACCGGGATTTTAAAAAAAGATACTGCTCCTAAGATAATTACAAGCAACATCGTCACTATTGTAAAAACTGGCCTCTTGATAGAAAAATCACTAATCTTCATTGCACTCGCCCCTTATATACTCATTCTTTTAATCATATTGAATTATTGATATAACCACAAATATTTTTCAGATAATAAATTTTTTTCAGACTTTTATCAAGCCATTTAACAGACATAATATTGACATGTTTAGCAAGAGTTATAGCTGATAGAGAAACTTTTAAAATTAATATCGAAAAAGATTATGAAGAATCATTTATAGAAGTGTCACTGTTTCTCAAAAATAACATAAAAAAGTCGCCCCAACTAAATAGAGCACTGAAAAAGTCCATAAAATGAATTTTAGCCATGGCGGAACGATTAATCGTTTCTGCCATGGCTTTTTCTTCGATGCCGTTAATTTCCGTTCCGGCGGACGCTTTCCTGGGGGCGAACCTTGAGCCTCCTCGTCGCTAACGCTCCTGCGGGGTCTCAAAATGTTCGCTGGTTCCCCGAGGAGTCGCCGCCTGCACTCCAATCAACTAGTTTATCTTTTTATTGAGTTTTTCATTCTTTCCGCTTCACATACAAGATGCAACGCATATAAAAACAAGATACTGGTATGGACATTTGGCTTGGGAGTCCAAGGAGCTACAACAATATTTGCAGTGAATTTGAAACGTATTTTGAAGCTATTAAATGAAGAATATGGGAAATACAAAAAAAGCACCGACACTTTCTGTTCAAAATCGAACAAAAAGTGTCGGTGTTGACTATTGAAGAACATTACATTTTAAAAACGTTAGTTTTTCAGTCGCCCTCCAACTAGGTAGGGCGACTGAATTTGAGTCCTTATAATAAGCTATATAACTCAATATTTTCGTTTTTATCTTGGAACCAGCGCATTGCAAATTCATTTTCGAATAAGAAAACAAGATTTTCATAACGGTCATGTACTAGCATGCTACGAGGACCTGTCATAGATTCTTTAACGTCTGCTTCATTTTGAATCCAACGTGCTATTTTCGAGCCCATTGGTTCCATACGAACATCTACGTTATATTCAGCCTTCATACGGTGTTCAAATACTTCAAATTGTAATTGACCAACTGCTCCAAGTATAACTTCTTCCGTATGCAAAGTTTTGTAATATTGGATAGCACCCTCTTGCACAAGTTGTAAAATACCTTTATGGAAGTGTTTTGATTTCATAACGTTTTTCGCCGTTACCTTCATAAACAATTCTGGCGTGAACTGTGGTAGTTTTTCAAATTGGAATGTTTTTTTACCGCCAACAACGGTGTCACCAATTTGATAGTTACCTGTATCATAAAGACCAATAATATCTCCAGCTACGGCTTTATCAACTGTTTCACGGTCATCAGCTAAGAACTGAGTCGATTGTGTTACTTTAAATGATTTATTAGTACGTGATAAAGTCATATTCATACCACGTTCAAATTCACCAGATACAATACGTACAAAAGCAATACGGTCACGGTGTGCTGGGTTCATATTCGCTTGAATTTTAAACACAAAACCTGAGAAATCTTTATCTAAAGGTTCGATAATTTGCTCATCTTCTGTTAGACGCGGTTGTGGTGTTGGTGCAAAGTTCAAATATGTTTCTAAGAATGTTTGTACACCGAAGTTTGTTAAAGCAGAACCAAAGAATACAGGTGTTAACTCTCCTCTTGTTACACGTTCTGCTGAAAAGTCATTTCCAGCTTCATTTAGAAGCATAATGTCTTCCATCGCTTGTGTGTAGTAAGAGGTTTTCTTCATATCATGTTCAACGGCTAACTCACCGTTTTCATCAATTGGTAAGAATCGCTCCTCTTCCTCCGTGCGGAATTGCTCGATTCGTTTGTTATAACGATCGTAAATTCCTAAGAACTCCTTACCCATACCAATGGGCCAGTTCATAGCATATGATTCAATGCCTAGAACTTCTTCAAGTTCTTCCATCAACTCAAGTGGCTCTTTACCTTGACGATCTAATTTATTAATAAATGTAAAGATAGGAATACCGCGCATGCGACAAACTTTGAATAGTTTTAATGTTTGTGCCTCAATACCTTTTGCTGCATCCACAACCATCACTGCACTATCTACTGCCATTAACGTACGGTACGTATCTTCTGAGAAATCTGAGTGTCCGGGTGTGTCCAAAATGTTGACACGGCGACCATTATAATCAAATTGCATAACTGAAGATGTTACTGAAATCCCACGTTGCTTTTCGATTTCCATCCAGTCAGAAGTAGCAAATTTACCTGTTTTTTTCGCTTTAACTGTACCTGCATCGCGAATTGCGCCACCAAAGTACAAAAGCTTTTCAGTTATCGTAGTTTTACCAGCATCCGGGTGAGAGATGATGGCAAAAGTACGACGAGATAATATATCTTGTTCAAGATTAGAACTCATTTTTCCGTCTCCTTCTGTCCATAATGTTTCATCATAAAACTAAAAATGTTAAGCCAGACTGAACCGAATTTAGTTGTCAATATAAGTTCTTCATTGACTAACTACATTCGATAATCGTGACGTACAATTTATTTTTTCTATTATTGTAGTCGATTCTCCATGTGCTTATCCTGTTATACATTCTTAACCCTACATTTTTCCGTCTCCTTCTGTCCATAATGTTTCATCATAAAACTAAAAATGTTAAGCCAGACTGAACCGAATTTAGTTGTCAATATAAGTTCTTCATTGACTGACTACATTCGATAATCGTGACGTACAATTTATTTTTTTTATTATTGTAGTCGATTCTCCATGTGCTTATCCTGTTATACATTCTTAACCCTATTATTATAACAAAAAAGAGCATACATAGTTAGCATGCTCTTAACTAGATCACGTTATTTTTTAATGATTAGTTTTTGTCCAACATATATTAAATCCGATTTTAAATCGTTCCAACTTTTTATTTTTGCTATTGAGACACCGTATACTTTTCCAATTATAGATAATGAATCTCCATATTGAACTGTATATTTTAAAGCTTTAGTAGTTGGCTGAGTATTTTCCGCATTCTTTGTTAGTTTCTGTTTTATGATTAGTTTTTGTCCAACTAAAACTGTGTCGGATTTTAAATTATTCCAGTTTTTTATATCTAAGATAGATACATTGTAGACTTTGCTAATAGCATATAAAGTATTACCTTTCTGCACTGTATAATACATGTTGGTAGAAGATACTTTATTATTTGTTGAAGTATTAACAATATTATTTGATTTATCATTAGTAACATTCGTTTTTTGACTAACGATTAATTTTTGCCCTATATAAATAGTGTCAGACCTTAAATTGTTCCAGCTCTTTAACTTTGTTACTGTTGTATTATATTTTTTCGCAATGACAGATAAAGAATTTCCTTTTTGTACTGTGTAATACTTGTTCGATGTTGCGGCTTGACTATTTGAGGTTGTTTTTCCACCTAGTTCTGCATTTACAGCTTTTCCACTTTTACTAACGATTAACTTCTGTCCTATATAAATTGTGTCAGACCTTAAATTATTCCAACTCTTTAACTTTGCTACTGTTGTATTGTATTTTTTCGCAATGACAAATAAGGAATTTCCCTTTTGTACTGTGTAATACTTGTTTGACATTGTGACTTGATTGTTAGAATTTGTATTTTCTTCTAGACCTGCATTTTCAACTTTTTCACCTTTGCCAATTATTAATTTTTGTCCTATATAAATCGTGTCGGATTTTAAGTTATTCCAGTTTTTCAGAGTTGCTACTGTTGTATTATATTTTTTAGCAATAAAAGATAACGTGTTTCCCTTTTGTACTGTATAGTAAACAGCTTTTCCTAGTGAACTATTAGAATCGTTTTTATCATTCGATCCACCCATTGAAGAATCTCCCGCAGTCGATGCAGAATCATAAGCTGTTAAATTATAAGTTGCAATTAAGTTATTTAATTTACTAGCATAAAGCGTATCCGTTGCATATGTACCTGTTAATGCGCGAGTAGCATCAGTATAAGAAGTAGTCTTACTTTTCCATACTTTCATGTATCGATAAGCATCCCATGATACGCCATTTCTGATCAAGTTTACGTAATCTTGTAATGATTGCGTATGCGATGGGTATTTCTTGAAGGTAGCAGATATTTGATAGTAATTCCCTTTACCATCATCTTCCAACGTTAACATCTCTACATAAGCTCCCTGATAATTACCTTTCATGCCAAATAAATTGTGATTCGGCGCTGCTCCTAAAGTACTTGTACCAAATGAACTCTCAAGAACAGCTTGTGCTATCATAACTGATGCATATAAGTCATTCGATTTTGCTAATGTCTGAGCTGTCGGCGCAATTGTTTGTATAAATGTAGATATATTACCACTACTATAAGGCGCAACTGTTTTTACAACAGTTTGTTGTGAAACATTTTCTTCCACTACTTTTGTATATGTTTGCTCGTGTTGAGCATTATGGATTGTTTTATCCAAAGTACTTAATGGTTCAATATCTGGTTTTGGTCCACTTATATCTTTTGAGCTTTCAATTTGAGGTTTTTCAGTTAATTCACCACCAGAAGTTAATGGCCGATTATTGGTTTCCATTTGTTCGATATCTGTATTTTTTTTAACTAATGGTTCTTGTTCAGCAATTAAATCTGCCTTTGCAACTCCAGGCAAGGCTGATGTCCCAATTACCGCAGTCATTCCAACAACTAATAAACTTTTAGCACGATTTTTTGTATCCATAATTTACGATGTTCTAAATAATAAATTTCAAAACACCTTTCTCTCCCCCATTCAACATTTATACACGCCCTTATACCCAAAAACCATAAATAACAAAACATCTTTATATCTAAAAACAAATTATTATATAGATATAAAATAACTATAATCCCACAAGTAATTATACCTACCATCTATTACAGACAGATTAAAAAAACACTACAAATGTAATAAATAAATACATTTGTAGTGTTTGCGTATTATAGTTAGCATTATTTAGTTGATGACTTAAATTTTTCACGAGCTGCTTCTAGCGCTATTTCTGCATCACTATGAGGATATTTTGTATTCTCAATAATCTGATAATCTTCGTGGCCTTTACCAGCAAAAATTATTATATCCCCTGGTTCAGCAACTTCTACAGCTTTTCTCACTGCTTCTGCACGGTCACCAATACATGTGTACTGATCATGTGTCATACCCTTTTCAAGGTCAGCTAAAATACTGTCATATTCTTCATAACGTGGATCATCTGTCGTTAAAATTACGTAATCTGAAAGTGAAGCCTTTTTCGCCATATCAGGTCGTTTAGATTTATCACGATTACCACCTGTACCAATGACGAAAATCATTTTATTTTTTTTATAAGGCATTGCCGCGTTAATTGCTTTTTCAATAGCATCTGGTGTATGTGCGTAATCGACGAAAATTGAGATAGGCAAATCACCTGTTGGAATCCCTTGCATTCGACCTTTTACAGATTCGATTGCCTCAACTTGTTCAATAATATCTTCAATAGCATAGCCTCTTGCATATAAAGCGGCAGTAGCTGCTAGTACATTATAGATATTGAATTCCCCAAGTAATTGCATTTTAACTGGGAAAGTTCCTTCTGGCGTTTCCATATCAAAATAAGTCATATGATTATGATATTGACAGTTAACACCTTTAAAAATGGCATCATTTTTTAAACCGTAAGTCCATATTGGGAATGGTGTTAATTCTTGATATTTTTCTGACCATGGATCATCAGCATTTAAGACGGCGTCCTTATCCTTTTCAAGATCTTGTCCAAGTTGAGAGAAAAGCATACCTTTTGCATTTCCGTAGTTTTCCATTGTGCCATGAAAATCTAAGTGATCATGTGTTAGATTTGTGAAAATAGCAACATCAAAATCGACACCTGCTAAACGTCCCTCTACTAAACCGTGTGAAGATACTTCCATAATCATACCTTGACAGCCTTCCGCTGCTGCACGGAAAATCATTTGCTGTGTACTAAGGGCATCACTTGTTGTGTTTGCAGATTCATACATGACACCATTTAAGTTAAAACCGATTGTACCAGATAAGGCCGTTTTAATCCCCAATCCATGGAGTATGTCTCGAATTATAGATGTAACACTCGTTTTACCATTAGTTCCCGTTACACCAAACATTGTCATGTCTTTCGAAGGATAATCGAAAAACTTCGCAGCAAGTAGTCCAAGAGCTCGACTAGTATTACTTACAATTACTTGCGCTACATCGCCTTTAAGTTCTAACTCGTACTCTGTTACAATAATAATTGCACCATTTTCAACCGCTTTTTGTGCAAAGTCATGTCCATCTACTGTATAACCCTTAATACAGACAAATACACTTTTAGGTTGTACGCCTCGGGAATCAATCGCGATATCTTTTACATTCTCGGGTAATTGACCAATTACCTTTTTTATCGGTAAACATTGTAGTAATTCGGTGGCTTGCATTATTCTGCCTCCTTTTCATCAATCATAGGCGATTTAATATATGCTAATAATAAATCTGCTGTATGACGAAGTGAATCAATATGTGTACGTTCATATGCGTGAGATGCTTCAATTCCAGGTCCAAATAATGCATGTCGTACATCAGCGCCTGCTCTAATTGCAGCCGATGCATCCGAGCCGTAATATGGATAAATATCTAATTTATAATCTATATGATTGTCTTTTGCAAGTGCTACAAGCTGTCTAGTTAATGCGTAATGATATGGGCCACTAGAATCTTTTGCACAGATAGAAACAGTATATTCATCAGATGTCTGCCCATCACCAATGGCACCCATATCCACAGCAATATATTCTACTGTTTGAGATGGAATATTAGAGTTTCCACCATAACCTATTTCTTCATTATTAGAAATATAGAAATGTGTTGTATATGGTATTTCAATTTTTTCTATTGATAATTTTTCAAGTAATTTTAATAGTAAAGTTGTGCTTGCTTTGTCATCTAAATGACGCGATTTAACAAAACCACTCTCTGTAAGTTCAAAACGCGGATCAAAAGATACAAAGTCCCCAACTTCAATACCTTTTGTACGAATATCACTTGCACTGAATACTTTTTCATCGAGACGAACTTCGATATGATCTTCGTTTCGAGGTAATTTTCCTGCTTCACGATAAACATGTACTGTCGTTTCATGCATTAAAATCGTACCTCGAATCTTATCTCCACTAGCCGTATGGATGGTACAATATTCACCTTCTACAGCATTCCAGTTGAACCCTCCAACCATAGACAATTTCAAGCGCCCATTATCTTTTACTTCTTTTACCATGGCACCCAAAGTATCTGTGTGTGCTGTTAAGAGGCGATGTTTAGAATCATCATTACCTAAAATGGTTGCAATTATTGCACCTTTATTCGTTTTTTTATAAGAAACACCCATCTTTTCTAATAGGCTAGACATATATTTCATAATGTCTTCTGTATACCCAGATGGACTAGCAATATTCACTAATTCCTTTAGTAATTCAATGGTTTCTTGTTCTTTAAAATCGCTTGTCAATTGAAAGCCTCCCTTATTCTTTTCATCATATCAAAATATGACATTTTACGACAACGTTAAATAATGTATGATGGTATTATAACCAAATTCGAGGTGTCTTTATGAAGCACTCTACTATTTTACGCAAAAGAAATCAATTTGTACTATTTTTATTTATAGCTGGAATGATAATTCATGCCATTATTAGTAGCATTCATTTGATGAATTATGAAATACCTTTCCCCTTTACTGCAAGTATTTATTGTGTCCTTTTACTTGTTTGTTCAGCCCTACATATAAATGAATATGTAATGAGGATACTATTAATAATCGGACTAAATGGTTCTAGTATATTATTGATTATGCAAACTGATTATATTTATCATTTAATCTATCTTATTCTACTACTTTTTTTACTAGCAATATATCGATCTTTTTGGATCAATTTAACGATGTTTATCGTTACTATTATTCAGGTTTTTTTACTAATAGAATATCGCTATACAGCTTTCAGTAGTTCTATTACTGATACAGATATTACTCTCTTTACTTTAATCTTGCTTTTTGTAGCTGTAATAGGTTTTATGCAAGCTTTTTACATTAATAATTCATGGAAAAAGATGGAAAATCATTCAGATTCTTTAGAGAAGGCATTCCTGTCTAAGGAAGCTTACTTGAATCTATTTTTTGAAAATGCGAAAGACAGTATTGCTGTTTTTGATTTAAATAATAAAATCATTACCGTTAACCCCGCATTCGAGAAACTATATGGTTGGAAAAAGAGAGAATGTATTGGAAAATCTGTTCCTTTAGTAGCTCCTGAATATGTGAACGAAGCAAAAGAACGATGTAAACAGCTCTTGAATGGTGGCAGCTTTGATATGCTTGAATCAAAAGATATGAGAAAAGACGGCACTTATTTCGACGTACAAATGACGTTATCACCTATTTATGATTATAATGGGAAAATTATTGCGACATCCATTATTGCTCGTGATATTTCTTATAAAAAAGAATCAGAAAAATTAATCATTCAAGCAGAAAAGTTAAAAGCAATAGGAGAAATCGCCGCTGGTGTCGCCCACGAAGTACGTAACCCATTAACTGTTATTTCTGGCTTCGTCCAAATGATGAATAATGATAAGAATTCACCGTATGCATTTTATACAAATTTAATTGATGATGAAATAGACCGCATTAACTTAATAATAAGTGAGTTTTTAGTTCTCTCAAAACCTCATGCAATGCAACCAAAAGTGTTCCAAATCGATACAGTCATCTCAGATATCTTGACGTTATATCAACCTGAGCTGCAATTAAAAAATATTGAACTCCTTCAAAATTGGCACACTAATAATATGATGATCAAAGGTGACGCCAATCAAATAAAACAAGTTATTATTAATATAATAAAAAATGCAGTAGAAGCTATAGAAAAAAACGGAAAAATTATCGTTACGATAGAAAAAACGGCCAAACTATTTTGTAGCATCTGTTTTATGGACAATGGAGGCGGTATGAAAAAAGAAGTTGTTGAACACATTTTCAAACCCTTCTATACAACAAAAGCTGAGGGTACTGGTCTTGGCATGATGATAACTGAGAAAATTATTCATGAACATGAAGGTCATATTACAATTGATAGTGAATACGGTAAAGGTACTAGTATTACAATTAAATTGCCTTGTGTTAACGTTTAATGTACATAAAAAGCATTTCTTGTGGTTACACCACGTTAGAAATGCTTTTTCATTTATACTAACTATCTGTAAGTAAAATCGAATAATAGACGCTCTTCGCCATTCTTATCTTAAAAGGGTTTTCACTAATTTCACTTTCTGTTTATAAGGTGGAAATAATAAATTATTTGCTAACTTCGTTGATTTTTTCAAAATGGATTTTGGGTGCGTAAAGCATTCGAAGCTTGCCTTACCATGATAAGCATTAACGCCCGAATTGCCGACCCCTCCAAATGGCAAATAGACACTTGCTACATGCGTAACTGCATCATTCACACAACCACCACCAAACGGTAATTCATCAAGAAAATACTGAATTGCTTTCTCTGTTTCAGAGAAAAAGTATGCAGCTAATGGTTTCGGATATTGTCGAATTTGGTGAATAGCTACTCGCAAATCATCGTAAACGATGATCGGTAATATTGGTCCAAATAGTTCCTCTTCCATAGAAGGGCTATTCCACGTAACATTTTGTAGAACGGTCGGTTCAATATATAAATCATCACGATCATAGTTACCACCAAATAGCACTTGGCTTTGTTCACGCTCTAAAATATTTTGCAAACGTTTAAATTGACGCTCGTTAATAATACGACCATAATCCAAGCTATCTTGCGCGTTTTTGCCGTAAAATTTTTGAAGTGTCTTTTTCATAATACGGATAAAAGGTACTTTTACTGACTCATGTACTAATACATAATCCGGTGCAACACATGTTTGACCAGCATTCGTAAATTTCCCCCATGCAATACGTTTTACAGCAACTTCTAAATTGGCTGTTTGATCTACAATTGCAGGACTTTTCCCACCTAGCTCAAGCGTAAGTGGAGTTAAGCGTTCAGCTGCAGCTTTCGCAATAATTTTCCCAACAGCTACACTTCCCGTAAAGAAAATATAATCAAACGAGGCATGTATCAATGCAGTTGTTTCTTCCTTCTCTCCTTCAACAATCCTTACATAATTTCCTTGGAAAGTTTCTTGCACTATTTTCTTTATAATTTCAGCAGTATGTACCGATGCTTCAGAAGGTTTTACAATAGCAGTATTCCCTCCAATAATGGCACCAATTAATGGTTCCATGACAAGTTGAAATGGATAGTTGAATGGTCCAATAATAAGCACTGTCCCATATGGTTCACGTACGATAAAACTTTTCCCTGGTTGGAAATGAAAAGGAGTTGGTACCGATACTGGTTGTAACCATTCCTCTAAATACTTTTGCATATAGCTAATACTATCTAGCACAATCCCAACTTCAGTGGAATACGCTTCGAATTCACTTTTTCGTAAATCTTTATGCAGTGCTTTTAAAATTTCTTTCTCATGACTAACAATCGCAGCTTTTAATTTTTTTAATTGTTCTTTACGAAATGCCAAGCTTTTTGTTGCTCCTGAAAAGTAAAATTTCCGTTGTTCTGCAATCATTGCTTCTACATCGTAGGTATTTAAATTAGCCATAAAATAACCTCCATTTTACAAAAAATATTTATCTAAATTTGTTCATAAGCTTGCATAAATACATCGTGATTTATCCATAATAAAAGTGTTACATAATTTCATAAGAAAAAGAGCCTTATCTGACTCAAATTGTACCATTTTTAAGAAGGTTGCTGTCAAATGTTGAAGACTTCTAAAAGGGGGAATGTTACATGTTGAAAACAGAAACATGGTGGGAACCAATTTTCACAGGACCATTAGCACATGGCTTACATCCGCAAAAACAAGAGGAATTAGAGGATGAATCGTTTTTATTCTTTCAATACCAAGATACAGCCTCAGAAAATGATCAGCATCTTGAATGAAGTGTAGCAAAGTGAGCTGTCTGATGAAAAGGGCAGCTCGTACTTTTATATATTTATTCTTACCCAAGCTCTTTGAATTAAAAACAACATTACATTAATACAATGTATGTATAGTAACAGCCTACCCAAATTATTACTGTTATAGACACTTTTTACCTACTTCGTTTTAATTTCCTTAAATTACAAAACCATCATCCCCTCTCAATAGTTACTCTCACATAGAAAGAAACTTCAAACATAACACCATCTCACTAATTGTTAATCTAATAAACCATCATACCATCATCCTTCCTCCAATTAACTTTTAACTCCTTATTATGTTTCTCCTCTCTATCAATACACCAAACTGTCAATTCTTTATATTCCCTCTATTTTTAAAACTAAAAACCTAAAGCTATTTTTTGAATTTTTTCAAAAAGGGTATTGCATTTATAAGGTGATTATTTAACTTTTTTACCATAGGAGGACTGACATGAAAAATATATGGGCGCTCTATAAGAGGGATATTAAAAGTATATTCTCTAACTGGGTAGCCGCAGTATTATTAGGCGGGCTTATTATTTTACCTTCATTATATGCATGGCTAAACATCGCGGCATCATGGGATCCTTACGCACAAACCAATCAAATTCCCGTCGGTATCGTAAATGAAGATAGTGGTGCAAAAATACACAACCAACAAATTGATGCTGGAAAAGAGCTAGTTGCAACGTTACATAAAAATAAAGATATGAACTGGCAATTTACAAATCGAAAAACAGCAATGGAGAATGTTCGAAACGGAGACTATTTTGCTGTAATCATTATTCCAGAAAACTTCTCTAAGGACCTTGCTACAGTTGTTTCCGGCAAACCTCATAAAGCTGAAATGGAATATTACGTTAATGAAAAAATTAATTCGATTGCTCCTAAAATTACAAGTAAAGGCGCTAGTGTACTTGCTGAAGAAATGAGTAGTAAATTTATTGGCACAGTAAACGGTACAATCTTCGAGATGTTCAATCGAATTGGTATAGAAATGCAAACTAACTTACCGGATATCGAAAGGTTCAAGGATTTTGTACTTACATTAGAAAAGGACTTACCTGGTATTCATACAGAATTGAAGAAGGCACAAAAAGATGCAAATTCAGCAAGTACTATGATTGGTGATGCTAAAAATGAAATTCCCAAAGCAAAACAACTGACATCTGACGGTTTAAAAACAATTGATAATACGTTGTCTTTCTTGGCTCAAGCTAAAAATCGTCTTAATGAAATGAGTCCAAAAATCAAACAAGATTTACAAACCATCCAAAAAATTTCAACTGATGCAAATACATTGTTAAAACAACTACAAAATACAAAGGTTGATTTTACTGAGGTAAATAATGCAAAAGAGACTTTAGACAATCAGGTTACTACTGCTATCGATAAAGTTTCTAATGTCGAGAAAGCATTGGCAGATTTAAAACAATTTAATGATGAAAATAATATTAAAGATCAATCACAACTTCTCTCTTCTGCAATAGAGCATACAAAAAATTTAAAAGCCTTATTAGTAGAAGCACAAAAAAATGCCCGCAATATTAACGCAGTGCTTGCTGGTAAAGAACAAGATGTTGCAGATGCCATCAACTCACTACAAACTATTGCACAAAACACTTCTGTCGAGCTCGACAGCTTCATAAAAGAATATGCACAATCTATTGAACCAACTGTTTTTAAAGCTATTGATGATGCACAAAACACATTATCTACCGCAAAGAATAAGCTAACCATAATCCAAACTCAAATACCAGAAATTGTGCGTATCATTAATAATACCGATGGCTACATCTCAGATGCAAAATCTGGCCTAAATACAGCTATCGGCCAATATCCTTATGTAAATACAAAAGTTAAAGAACTTGCCAATAAAATCCGGGCCTTCGAAAAAGAAACGGATATAAATAGCGTTATTCAATTACTTATCAACGATCCAAACGCTGAGAAGTCTTTCTTCGAACAACCTATTAAGCTAAATGAAAATGCCCTCTTCCCGATCAAAAATTACGGAACAGGTATGACACCTTTCTACACTGTTTTATCCATTTGGGTTGGCTGCTTACTTTTAATTTCACTGCTATCAGTAGGAGCAAAAAATGAAGAAGATTTTACAACTCGTCAAGTATATTTCGGAAAACTACTGACATTTTGGACCATTGGCATACTACAAACGCTTATTATTACTATGGGTGACCTTTTCATTCTTAAAGTGTCTGCCCATAATCCTGTATGGTTTGTGTTATTTTGCTTATTCATCAGTCTCGTATTTATGAGCGTTGTCTACACATTAGTGTCCGTTTTCGGAGATGTCGGAAAAGCACTGGCAATCATTCTGCTTGTACTACAGCTAGCAGGGTCAGGTGGGACTTATCCCGTTGTTTTACTACCGAAGTTCTTCCAAGTGATTAACCCTTACTTACCTTTCACATACGCCATTGGAATGGCTCGAGAAGCAATCGGTGGTATCATTTGGAACAAAATTATCGTAGATGTCATCGTACTCGGAATAGTTCTAATCGTCGCCCTTTTATTTGGCGCCATCTTGAAAAAACGTTTAAATGTTATTACGTCACGTATGCTACTCAAATCCAGAAAATCAGGATTATTTCACTAAATTAGCGGCTTGTTTGGTTGTGTTAACCTAACAAGCCGCTACTATTTTATTGACGAAAAACAAAACAATTATTGACATTTACTGTTTGCCATCATATGATATTAAGTAATATTTACATAGAATTAAGAATTGAATTTCTCCCGATTCCTTAGCTCAGCTGGGAGAGCGCCACCTTGACAGGGTGGAGGTCGCTGGTTCGAACCCAGTAGGAATCATATTGGATAAACATTGATAACACGCTGTTTCTAAGTACATCTTAGGCAGCGTGTTTTCTTGTATTTATACCTACTCGTGACCAAGCTGTGACCAATTTTGAATAAACGATAAATGCGATACTATCTTTTGATTAAAAAAGACATAATATAACGATTTTTCACCGTTCATCCGAATGGTCTTTTTATTAAGCCTCCACAATAGTTACAATTTCCTGTATAGTTAAATATACACATTTATAGAAATGAGGGTTTTTTAATTGAAAAAGAAATGGTTACTAGCTCCAATGGCTACTATGATATTGTTGGCTGCATGCGGCGAAGACAATGCAAAGGAAGAAACTCCAAAAGATAATGCTCAAACAGTTAAATCTTCGGACAAAACAGATACAAAGAAAAGTAATGACGTTTATTTTAAAGATAATGAAGCGAAATTAGAGGATGTAAAAATAAAAATCACTAAAACTAAAGTAATTTCAGTAGGAGAAAAAGGTAACGAACATGGTGAAAAACCAGTATTAGCAATCTGGTACAATACAACAAACTTAAGTGATAAAGATATCGACCCGACAACAGCATGGTCAGTTGTGTTTACCGCGATTCAAGACAATAATCCAAACTCTATTAATAATATTGAGGTAGGCAGCCTTCCAGACGATAGATTTTTAGATACGCAGTTAGAAACAATTAAAAAGAACGGCACCGTAGAAAATGCCATTGCATACGAGCTTGATGATTTAAAAACGCCTGTCACATTAGTAGCGAATCAAGGTATTGGCGGCGAAGAATTAGGACGACAAGAATTTAAAGTGAAAAAATAAAGAGGAAAATTAGGCCACTCATTGCGAGTGGCAATTTTTATGCCGCTGTATCTTATGAAAGTACCAATAACAAACTTATTACTCCTGCAACAGGCAATAACGCTATCCACAACCATTCCCCTAACGCTACATCTTCAGGTGCAATATCTTCATCTACAAAACAATAGTAAATACTCAACAAAATCTTCATGGCCATACACCCCTATGGTTTAGATTTCCCAAGCCTCATTCATTATTGATTTAACTTTGATACTGTGTGTTACACGTTTGATTGCTGTATATATGACTGATTCTAAGCACTCTACTTTCCCCTGTTTATACGCACTCATAACACTTAATAAAGCTTTACGATATTTACTTTCGTGATGCTCTAAAACTATGTTTCTATCAATAGATGCTTTTGCTTTGAAGATTATTCCAGAGAATCTATATAATTCGCTAGATTTGAAAAATGGTGAAAATACTTTTACCGGAGTTGGCAATTTGTCTACAAGACCTTCTTTGAGCAACACTTGCTCTTCTTTCGTCATTTGCTAAAGCGAGCCTTTGATAATTGACTCTCTTCCATCAATTTCCCTACATTTAGAACACTCAAATCTCGTACCTAGAATATCAATTCATTGTCACTAAAACAAATTTCAGAACGACTATCTACCCACTTGAATAAATTCTGCTTTTTCATGCTAATCACGTACCTTTTTAATAGTAATAGTATCAGTAAATCAATATATAAAAGTTTTAAAGATGAATTGCAATTTTATTAAAAACAGATAAATCAAAGATATACCAAAGAATATAATTTTTAGTATAATAATAAATGTAATATTTTTTTGATGCTGATGATTTAATGTTTTCATACTTGATAGAGTTGCAGGATATATGATTGGAGCACCATTTTTATATTTCCAAACAATTTCACAGACGATAAATAAAGAAATCGATTTTGCAAACAAACCCGTATGTAAGACCCTTCGTTGTCTTACTCTTTCATTTTTTCTATAAAAGAATAAGCAAAACAGAAAATATGATGAATTTCAAAAGAATATGTAAGACGCGATAAAAAAATACTCTACCTTTACAATCGATTACAAAAAAAATTGAGGTGTACAAAATTTATGGTTCTTGGCATCATTACCACTATCACAATTACTTTATTAGCAATTTTTCTATTCTTTTATTTAAAAGACCCTAGAAGGATAATCAATGGCTTTCTATTTAATTTATTTTTTTGTTCATTTGGTATTCTATGCGTATGTTTAGCATTTTACTTAGATAATCAGTATTTAATAATTTTTGGTGTTATCATTGTTGCCTTTATGTTAACTTTTGGCTTATTCGCCTTAATGATAGGAATGTTTCTAAATGCACGGATTCTAATGAGAAAAGAGGGCCGGCGTTTTTCAAATTATTTAACTCTTATTGTTGGGATTTGTCTTTTGTTATGGATGATAATTTCCATAGTCGAGCCATCTCGATTCTTATCTGCTAAACTCCAGCCACTTTACCAAGGAATGTTTTTTATTGTTTTATATTTATTTGTAAACTTATCAAATTTTCTAACAGCCTATTTTCTTTATCAATTCAATAGACCCAAATACAATCAAGATTTCATAATTGTTCTTGGTAGTGGCTTAATAAATGATAAAGTGCCACCACTTTTAGCTAGCAGAATCAATAAGGCTATAGATTTTTATTGGAAGCAAGCTGCAGTCGCATCTCCGCCTACAATCATTTTTTCCGGGGGACAAGGACCGGATGAAAACCTTCCTGAAGCCGCAGCTATGCAAATGTATGCTGTAGAAAAAGGTATTCCTGTCGAACACACGATGCAAGAAGATCGTTCTGTGAATACGTATCAGAATCTGCTTTTTTCAAAAAAAATTATGGAATCATTAAAGGGAAAGAATTACAACAGTATTTTTACAACAAACAATTTCCACCTTTTCCGTGCTGGATTATTTGCTAGACAAGCTGGATTAACTAGCCAAGGAATCGGTTCAAAAACAGCTTTCTATTATTGGCCAAACGCTATGATTCGAGAATATATCGCAGTTGTTGTTATGAATCGTAAGCGTCATGGTATTGTAATAGGCGTTATTTGTTTTTTATCAATCTTAGCAACTGTAATAAACTATATATTCTTATAAAGTGATTTAATGTATGGATAACCTTAAGATTGAAACACCTAGCACTTAAAGCGAGACCATTGAAATAATCCATTAAACTTAAACAGACAGCCCCTTCTCGATTTTATCAAGAATGGGCTGTCTGTTTTTCTGTATAATAGATGTACTAATTTCAGGGGGTATAATTTATGAAAAGAGGAATCAGTTTTGAAATTCCTAATGAACGTGGAAGTTTTCTTGGAGAAGTTCTCAAGCCGATTGACATTACTGCTTTTAGTTGGCAAATTGGCAGTGGTGAGTCATATAAAGCAGCGAAAATGGATGATGGATTGGAAGAGGATCTTTTCTCGGAAGATAAAAACGTTATTGATGGTGCCGAGCTCAAAGATCTATTAGAGAACAATAAATATTATATTATTTTCGCTGACTTACAAGCATATCCAAAAGGCAAGTTCTCTGAAATTGAGACCTATGCTGAATTTATTGAAAGCAAGTGTGAACTTATTCTATTAGTCGTTGATTGCAGTTATGGCACTCTATATTGCAAAAATAAGGAAGCAATCGAATTACTATATAAGAATGCGAATGATTGTGGGTTTGAATTTGTTGAATATATAACTGATGAAAATGATACAAGAACAAGCTTATCAATATAGCTGATAAATGACTAAAAACTACAAGCATCACTTATTTAGCTTGTAGTTTTTAGTTGTAAAAATGAGCTTACACTTTTTCAACGTATTCTTTTTTAGCGGTGATGTACAATCCGCTTTTTGTTTTTAGTCGATAAGCGTTTCCATACCTTACAATGTCCACGATGGTATAAATGGTATTCTTATTACATTTCTCCACTCGTTCAGATTTATCAAATTTCACTCGATTATAAGCATGACAATCTTTGATGACTTTATATTTACCCGTTCCATTTTTGTAATAACTATTAGAACTTACTCGTTTGCCGACGGTTGACACCTGTTTAGAATAGCCAAGATAATCCGCAATAACTGACGCAATACCTTGACAGATACATTCAAATTTATCATTGTAAATTTTCGCATCAGCTGCACTATCCACGAAACAAACTTCAATTAAAATAGCAGTCCTGTTGGTACTATTTAAAAAACATAAATCTTTTCTCTCTTTTGCTCCACGATCTTTTAAACCACTCACACTCGCAATTTCAGCACTAGCTTTTTTAGATAATGCTATTGCATTGTAATACAAGCATTCGGTACCTCGTGGTTCGGTAGTTTTAGATGCTGCGTTAAAATGCAAGCTAATATCTAAATCTCGTACTTTACTATTATGGTATTTGACAATAGTATTTAAATTTTGATTTTGTGTGATAGATGTATCATCGTTGAAAGTATAGCCACTACCATCATATCCTGTTGTTAATATTTCATATACGCGATTGGCTACTTTACGTGCCTCATTCACTTCATCAAGAATCCCTTTTGCGCCACATACTTTTAATGCATGTCCACTTGAAATTACAAATTTTCTCACCATATTATTTCAATCCTTCAGATTTTAATTTTTTTTCTTGTTCACGTGCTTTTTTTGTTAATAAATAAGTATTTTTGTAAATACCATAAACAACCAATACGAAAGGTACTGCTGCTAACAATGCATTTACAAAAGCGTCTATTGTTTCATTGGTAAACCAGGTGACTATGATTCCTAACGTCTGCAAAAATAAAAGGACTGCTGATAGCAGACCCCCAAATAGTGCGATATATTGTGTTAATTTTTCCGTTGTCATTAAATGACCTCCTATTGCGCTAATATATTGAATAATGATTGTAAAAATAAATAAAGAACGCTTCCTGCCCCACCGTATTTTAATAGCAGGTCGGCATTGCGTTCCATTTTGGTTTTACGCAAATCATAAGTACGAACCTTTTCACTCTCCAATGCAGTATCTCTAGACTTTATAAGATCCCATTGTTTATCCATAGTAGATTGTAAAAAAGAGCGGGTTTCACGATTTTCTTGTAAAATGATATTCTCTAACTTCACATAATTTTGTTCAATTTGCTTTAATCGTAGTTCTTTTTTCAAATCACTTTCCTCGAGCGCAACAATCCGCTCTTCGTGATTTCCTAAGCGCTCATCAAATAGATTTTCCATCGACACTCTCCCATTTTAGACAAAATAAAAAAGATATTCTAAGCGAATATCTTTAGAATTAAATAAATTTTTGTTAGTTGCCTCATTAGCATATTTAACATTCCAAATTTTTTTTAATACTGCATCGCTTTTGACCAAGAACTAAATCACTATCTTATTCTCGTCCTCTTTTCTTCATTATTGCTAGAGGAATCTCCTATTTTTCCGTCATAAATCTAGCACCTCTAACCATCAGATAATTACGCTAAATAATTGCGTATAATTTGTATTACATCCAATCTCCCCCTTTTTGGCAAAATAAAAAGGCTTCATGTGAGCGCCTGCTGTTCCACTTATTATTAATAATTTATTTTATAATCGCCATTTGAAAAGATCGTTACTAGCAATTCGTCGTTATTTGGATATTCGTAGTCATAGTCTTTGCCGTGTACAGCTTTTTTCCACGTGCCTTTCATGTCCATTTGTGTAATGAGTGCATCGATTTCTGCAACGTCTGACATATCTTTGATTGAAAGGGCATAAGCAAAACGCATTGTATCACAATTCCCTCGTAATTTCTCCCACTGCTCTGATGTTACTCCTGCTAACAACTTCGGTGTCATGCCCTTTGCAATCGCTTCATCTACTATCGGACTTACTTCAATCCATTCTGTACCATTATGAGCGTACCAAGTAGCGCCTGAGTTAAAAGAAACGATTATTCGGACCATTCCATTTCCTAATGCAGTCGCTGTCAGCTTTACAGAGTCGATATTTTCGATTGAACGGATGTTAATGTCTTTTGTAGGGTAAACAAGTTGATCTGTTGGAATAGCATTTACTATTATAGGTTGAGATTCT
Source organism: Viridibacillus sp. d25.2 (assembly GCF_055456015.2). Taxonomy (NCBI): domain Bacteria; kingdom Bacillati; phylum Bacillota; class Bacilli; order Caryophanales; family Caryophanaceae; genus Viridibacillus; species Viridibacillus sp. d25.2. The sequence goes on from NZ_CM196652.1 coordinate 3,763,333, forward strand.
TCAACTTCGGTATATTTCACTAATTGTATAGTATTATCTACTAATAATTCTTTCCATGCTTCTTTTGGGATAACTGATAAATCACTCATTCCTTCTTCTTGGAATTGAGTTTCAGTGGGTAATGTTGTCGATACTAATTGCCATGATGGTTGTATTTCTGAACTTCCTTTATGCCATTTCTTATACTCACCTTTAGACAAAATAAAAGATTTATACATAATGCTAAGGTACCAATTAAGAATATCTTCATCTCGTCTATATTCTAGGCATGTAATAGAATTGTGTGTGGCCGTCACTTCATTTTTTGGATTAAACCATTCAACATATTGTGTAGAATAATCTGCATCTAATATCCATTGGAAATTTGTACTTTTGATTTTTTCGTCTATAGCCGTCACTTCATTTTTTGGATTATACCATTCAACATATTGTGTAGAATGATCTGCATCTAATATCGATTGAAAATTCACACTTTCGATCTTTTCGTCTATAGCCGTCACTTCATTTTTTGGATTATACCATTCAACATATTGTGTAGAGTAATCTTCATCAAATATCCATTGGAAATTCGTACTTTCGTTCAGTTGTATCATCCCTTCTATTTTAGATAGTTGATTTTTATATAACCAGTATCCAGTGACGTTTTTTGAATTTATTATTTGTCTAATTATGAAATTAGATAAGTAAGGCGAGCGGTAACAGTAGATCCCTCATATGAAGCAATGCATTTTAAATCAATGCAAAAAGCACCGCAACTAGAAGTAAGCGACGAATAGCCGCCAAATAAAGCCACTCTATCCCCACTACTTACATATAGTTGATCTCCAAAATAAGTTGATTCATTTCCTCCTACACTAGAAGGGAAGAATGTAAAGTCAAAATCTCCATTTATTTTCTTAAAATTAGTAATATAATTACTTGTGGAAGGTAACGTAAAATTACCCACTCTATTATAATTACCTGTAAAAACATCATCATTAAATTTTTTCTTACTTACATATGGAATATAATTTGAAATATTTAATCCGTCTAAAAATTTCCAATAATTCCCCCATAAATTTTCAATCCCACGATAACTAACTACATCTGTATTTGCAGTTTTATTCCCATAAGAATTGTTCCCATAAACTAAACTTATGCCTGTTTTAATATATGGAGCACTACCTGTAACAGTTCTACCTTTACCTAATGCTACTTGACTATTTAAACTGCCGTATTCAGTAATGAATAACATTTGAACAGCACTTATTAAGTAAAAATCTTGTTGTCTATAATCAGAACCATTTAATTCAGCCGCACTTCTAAATTGCGCTCTAGTTTTATTCACAGTAACAGTTTTGTTAGGTAAACTTCTTAATCTTCCTGAAGAATCAACCCATCCTTCAAATGCAGAAATATATTGATAATCTTCAACTATACCTTCTTCGCGATTGAATGCAGGATGGACTTTATATCCATCTTTTTCTTTTTCGATTACCTCGCATCTATACACATCATTAAAACTAACTAATGATCCAATTTCAACTTTATAATAAAATTTAGGGATTTGAACCATGCAGTTCCACCCTTTAGATTCATATGTACTCCAATCTACTTCACTTCCATCTTTCCATATGTCAGTGCTATTTGTATGGTGAATACCTACAACTTCACCTGATTGAGATAAAGCAACTCGTCTCATTTTTGAATGAATAGTGTTATTAAAATATTCATTATCATGCTTAATATAATCTACTTTATTTAATTCTCCCATTTTTCACCCTCCTATATTGTCACGTTATAGTTACTTTCGTTTTTATCATTTCAAATTAATACCTATCAATTCCTTAAATATCGAAGTATCAATTGTTGTCCTATACAATGTGCCATGTGTGAAATTTTCACCCTTCATCATTGTATATTCATATTTAGTTTTCAATTTCATTTTTCCATCGAAAACAACATGAGCATTTTCTATAAAATCAGTTGAGTCAGTGTTATCAAATCCCATTTGCGTCACTACTATATTTTGTTGACCAGATATAAACTTAAGAATTTCCAATGGAGCACGTAAGAATGATGAAATATAGTCAATCGAAATGCTATAATGTCGTGGTACGGATGCGGAAGCTATTACACCTAATTTCATAACTTGTTTGTAATCCTGGTTACCACCACCACCGCCATTGATCGAGGTATATTCAGTGCCACTCCATATGCATAAGGTTTGGCTATTTCCATTTGTTATATCTACTCTGATAACATACAACATGTTAAATTGTCCCTCTCCAGGTAAAACTTCGCGATTATCTACGAATGTAACTTCTTTTAATACATCATTTATTGGGATATTTTTTATTAATTGTACTTTTGTCACTTTTACACCTCTAATCGTGAGTTAAGTCAATATTGAACATGAATGATTCTTTTTTTGTAAATGGTATGGGGTTAACCAACTTTACCCAAAATTTAATTGTTGCTTTAGATGCTATTGTTCTGATAACAAGTTCATCCTTATATGTAGCTGATGAACCATTATCACAAAGTACGATTTTTAAATGGGCAATATTTATGTCTTCTATCACACCAGCTTACGTAGTAAATATTTTTTTCTTCTATACACCTCTGTTCTTGAACTGTCTTTTTAGCTAGTTCGCCGGATGCAATACTCAAACCACAAATTATATTAGCAGTCACAGACTCCTATACTAAAAACTAAAAGAATAAAACTAAAAGCTAGATTGGGCATACCCAAAATGGGAATTCACTTTATTACCTAATATTAGAAAATTAAATATACAAACTGTTCGATAATCATTAACTCCTTATGAAGATGTATAAGAAACGTGAATTCTAAGCACGATACCACTTTTTCAATTTAGTGCTACAAATAAAACTGATTCACCAGTAGCAATGATGGAATCTACGTATGTGAATATAAATAGAGCTGCAATAATATACCCAGCGTAAAACTTTTCTTACTTTCAATATCCACCCTCTCAGGAAAATAAAAAGGCCTCATATGAGCGCCTGCTGTTCCGTTTATTATTAATAATTTATTTTATAATCGCCATTTGAAAAGATCGTTACTAGCAATTCGTCGTTATTTGGATATTCGTAGTCATAGTCTTTGCCGTGTACAGCTTTTTTCCACGTGCCTTTCATGTCCACTTGTGTAATGAGTGCATCGATTTCTGCTGAATCTGTAATATCTTCCATAGATATAGCATAGGCAAATCGCATAGTCTTACTATCTCCCCGTAGATCAGTCCATTGTGCCGATGTAATAGTTTCTAGTGTTTCTGGGGACATACCACGTAAGATAACATCCTCCGTTTTCGGATTAATATTAATCCACTCCATTCCGTTATGTGCATACCATGTAATTCCCTCGTCAAATGAAGTGATGACACTTACTTTGCCTTTATTTACTTCTTTGGAAGTAAGTTTTACAAAATCTATATTCTCTATTAAACGGATACTTACATCTTTTGTTGGTAAAATGAGTTGATCTGATGGAATAGCTTTAACATTAAGCGTTCTGTTTGCATGTTCTTCATCAGTCCATGTACTAATAGTAATTTTATTTGGTAATAACTCAATTGATTCTGGTAGAACTTCATCCATACCATGAGTTTCATAGAATATTTTCTTATCGACAATTGATGAAGGAATAGTGCCCACATTTACCCAACTAACGCCATCATAGTTAAAAGCATCACTACCACATAAGATTAGAGTTTTATTTACCATTACTTCTTCAATGTACCATTCACCATCACATCTATAATGGAATCCAGTGTTGGAAGTATCTAAAATAAATTTATATCGTCCTTTTGGTAGCCGATCTGTAAATCGTTGCCAAGTATACGGAATTTGTTTACCTATATCTAAATGTGCATAAGTAAAATCTAAATTATATCCAATCCCATCGTGTTTCAGAATTTTCAATCTTTGATTATTATTATTATTCCACGAATAATATCTATGAATATATGCAAAACTGGAAAGTTCTATTTCGACGAATGCAGTTAAAGTGTTCCAATAAAAAACTCGTGTAGTATTCCATTCTTGTGGAGTTGTCCCATCAAACAACCCCAAATAAGAACCTGTACCACCACCTGCTAATACAGTATATTTAGCTTCTTTTTTAACTCTGTAATTCGGTATCGCTGAACCAGCCATTCACCTTCACCTCAACCTTAAATTATATAATATAAATTTCTAACTTATAAGTAAATTACAAATTTTTTTAAATTCTTCCTTTTTTATTTCTACTACGAGAACAGTTCCATTTCCCGTCCATTCTCTATCAATTATTTCCATCTCTTTGTTGAAATCTAATTTTAATTTCAATTTCCCGTCAAAAATAACATTATTATTGTCAATGAAATTGACCGCATCTGTATTATTGAAATCAATTTGTGTTGCTACTACATCTTTCTTACCCGATGTAAATTTGAGAATCTCCAAAGGAGCACGTATAAATGATGTTGTATAGTCAATTGGGATTTGATATTGACGAGGCGCAGATGTTGATGCTGTTACTCCTAATTTCGTAATTTGTTGATATCCCAGCTCATCCCCATTATTATTGCTACCCCCACTGGAGAATGGAATAAACTCGGTACCATTCCAAATACACAAGGTTTGCCTATTACTATTTGTTACATCTACTCTAATCACATATAGCATGTTAAGAGTTCCTATATCAGGTAAGGCATCGCGATTATCAACAAATGTCACTTCTTTTAATTCTCCACTGCTATTTGGTATATTTTTTATTACTTGAACTTTTGTCACTTTTACACCTCTAATCGTGTGTTATATCAATATAGAACATAAATGATTCTTTTTTTGTAAATGGTATGGGGTTAACCAACTTTACCCAAAATTTAATTGTTGCTTTAGATGCTACTGTTCTGATAACAAGTTCATCCTTATATGTAGTTGGCGAACTGTTATCATCTAGCGCGATTTCTGTCCACGTGTATCCAAGATCAGTACTATACTGCTCTATTTTTAATTTAGCATTTCTTATTTGAATAGTTGTTGGATTATATAGTTCCAATTGCATTTCTAACTTGTCGTTTTGAATCGTTCCAATATTATTAGGATGCCATGTACTTAATTCAACACCCGTTTTACAGACGATTAACTGCGAGCCAATATAATATTCATCACCTGTAATAAAGGTATCTGTCAGTTCATCAATGACATCTCCTTTACTATTTAAATAAAATAGAGTTCCTATCATTTCGATATGTGGTAATTCGATAAAAGCGATACCTTCGAGATTTGGAGTAGCGTTATATGTTCCACCGGCAGTTACTAATTTAATACTTGTATCTGCTTGTAACCCAGTAATCTTTAGATTGCTGGAAGATGCAGCTATAAATCTATTAACGGTAAATTGTTCAAAGTTAACATCACCTTGTTTAGCTACAAAACCTATCTTTAAAAACTCGAATTCAATTGAGTCAATGAATTCAAACGCTCCATTACGATACATATATAAATCATATTGATTACCATTGCGAATAACTTTAATATTTTCAAGATTGTTTTGCGCAAAATCCTTTACTTCTAACAATTCAATGTATTCTTCTTTATTTTTATACAAAATTAAACCGCCAGCATCTCTACTGACGGTTGGGGTATATTCAACTATTGCTTCAAAAACTGTTACATCGTTTGGTATATCCCTTAATACTATCGTATCTTTTGTAGTGTCATGTGAAAGCGATAATATACCGCCCTTGGAACTGGTTTTAATAGGATTAGTAATATCCCAAGTTTGTAAATTAAATTCTTCATCAAAAACAAGACCACTACTCTTTTTTATTAACAAGAACCCACCTCCTAGCGCGTTTTTTTATTAAACCATTTGCTATACCAATTCGCGCGTGCTGGTATCAACCATATTTTCTTTTTCTTTTTAGCTTCAGGCTGTTCAAAATCAACTGAATCAACAGCATCCACACCAGTTTCAGATTCTCGCAGTACAACATCTTCATTTTCCATAATAAGTGCGGGTAGATCATTTTTGGCTTCTAATGATTCAGGAATATATTGAGATGTATTGAGTGTCTTTTCACTACGAACCTTTTCTAATAAATTTACTAATGAATCAATCGTTGTAACAGAATTAATATTTTCGTCTAATTGATTTAGAACATCAATAATTCTTGGTGCAACATAATTATCTTTTAAATACCCCTCAGCAGTTAATATATTTAGTGGCGTATAAGTTCCTTGTGTTTCTTCAATAACATCCAAAGTTGCAATAGATCCAATTGAATCTCCCTTATTTTTTGATGCTAATAATTCCGTAACATAGTAAGCTATATCAGACTCTTTTAAATTTGCAATGATGTATAAATTTTCAGTAACGACTAACTGCTCCTTTATAAGTTCCCCCAAGATATTCTGCAAAATAATACTACTGGAATTAGATTCTAACACATCGATATCAACTAACACCTTGTCCGATCTTATGACACCCATATTCTTATCTATTACTTCAATCGGCTGTTCTGTCGTGTTGATTACATCTAGACCGATGATTTGTGTATCAATTGCGGCTTCTTGTTGACCTTGGAGTTCAATGATATCTGAAAAAATTTCGCTAGCAGCATTTCCAAAACCATCATCAATTTCAACACCTTGATAAACGTTAGTCGAATTACTCGACGAGACAAGTTTAACAATTTCTGATTCAATAACATCACTTTCATTTAAATAAATTTCGATGTTCATTTCATTTGATTCTAAAATACTTTGATTTTTAATTTGTAAATCTTTTAATGCGACATTGATATCCACTATCACCTTGTCTAATTTCATAACATCTAAATTTTCATCGATTGCTTCAATCGGCTGTTCTGTTGCGTTGATTTCATCCAAACCGATGATTTGTGTATCAATTGCGGCTCCTTGTTGACCACGGAACTCAACGATATCCGAAATAATTTCGTTTAAAGTTTTCCCAAAACTACCATCAATTTCAATACTTTGATAAACATTTATCGAATTACTAGATGAGACAAGTTTAACAACATCTGATTCAATAACATCACTATTATTTGAATAAATTTCGATGTTCATTTCATTTGATTCTAAAATACTTTGATTTTTAATTTGTGTATCTTTTAATGCGACATCGATATCAACTATCTTCTTGTCTGATTTCATAACACCCAAATTCTCATCTATTGTTTCAATTGGCTGCTCTGTCGTGTTGATTACATCTAACTCGATAATTTGTGTATCAAGGGTAGCTTCTTGTTGACCTTGGAGCTCAACGATATCTGAAAGAATGTCGTTAACAACTTTTAAGAACACACTATCAATTTCATTTCCTTGATAAGAATTAATCGAATTACTAAATGAGACAAGCTTAACAACATCTGATTCAATAACATCACTATCATTTGAATAAATATCAACATTCATCTCACTTGTTTCTAATACACTTTGATTTGTGATTTGTGTATCTATTGATGAGACTACGGAATTAATCGTTGTTTCATTTTTATATGCATCTGTGATGTGTACGGATGTATCCATGGCTGTTTCTGTTGTTTGGCCGTCATAATTACTTACAACAACATTAGCTGTAGATTCTGATGAAGTATTCTCGTTTTTTTGTTGAACCGCATTTAAATATGATTCAATGGTAAAAATATCTTCTTCTTTCTTTTCGATACTAATAACTTTTCCCACAATTGAACTATCTGAAGTTATTTCATTACTCATAATAACTAATTCTTTTTGAATTGCTTTATCTTTTGAATTTCTATCGCCTTCTATAATTAATTCATAAAGTTTAGAATTATCTTCTGTTTTTTTAATACATTCAAAAATCTTATCCGTTGCTATTTTGCCTTCTAGATAAAATGAATAAGCTCTTAAAATTCCTTCGCTTTTTGTATAATTATCTATATTACTTAAATTGACTTCAAAAAATTGCCGTACTGTATTCTTTATTTTTTCTTCTAGTTTTGTATTTAGAACCGTGTTCACTGAATACTGATCTAATTTAATCAGCTGAGTATCAAGCGCAGCTTCTTGTTGATCATCCAGATTGACTATATCAACATTAAGATTATTAATGGCATTTCCAAATACGCAATTTATCTTGTTTACTTCATACTCATTTTCCGAAAGTACAGATGATAAGTCTAAAATACCTAGATTAATTAAATTACCGTCATTTGAATAAGACGCAATTTTAAATTCTTTCGCTTCTCTCTCTCTCTGGTTCGCTTTTTTTGTGTCGTTCGAAATAACTGCTAAGTCAAACAAAGTTGCACTTGTATAGTCATCTACGTCAAGATTCATTACATCTATCGTCATTTGAGATGTTTGACCTTCATAGTCGTTTAAAACTGTATTGATCGTTTTTTGAGATGATGTTTTTTCATTTTCTAGTGGATTCGCATTAACAAATAATTCACTTGAAGATAACGCTTCTTTTTCTTCAATTATTTTAATAACTTTATCTGTAGTTGCAATGTCTACATATATTTGGTTACCATTCATTACTACTTCTCTTTGAGCCGTTTTCTCTTCTTGATAACTAACCCCATCGAGTACAATCTTTTTTGTATAATTATTATTTCTTTTTACAATAATATTTATCAATTTTCGTGACATTGATTTAATTTCTTGTTGTTTATATACATCAATTTTATTTTCTGTAGAATAATGGTCTAATCCAAGTATTTGCACATCGAGAGTAGCTTCTAACAATTTATCTAGATCGACAACATTTATGTGTAGAGGGAAATGCTGTTGTTTGTAGCTGTTATAAATATTCAAAACACTTTTGTTAATATTCTCGGAGTTAAAATCATCAGTTATTATAAGATTTTTTTCTAATATAACTTGTCTATTTGACAAATTTCTTTTATCTTGTCCAGTAACTTCAAATACCGGTACTTGATACTTAAATCTTTCCAACATATTTTCAGTAGCTACAATGGATGGTATTTTATAGTCGAGATTTTCGGGTCGAATTGAAGCAACTTCTTGTTCAGTATTTATCAAAACACTCTGTAAATCTAATAATTTTGTAGTTATGACATTATCCTGGACAATGTTATCTTCTATATTAATTAGATTCACTTCAATTACTTGTTTTTCAAATGTCTCAATAAAAGGTATCTCAACAACATTTAACACCATTGTTAACTTTTCATAATCCATCTCTACTAGTATCACATTAAGAATCTCTTCCAGCTCTACATCAATTAAATATCTCTGAGTTTTATGATTAAGTGGAGCGACGAACCCATATTGACTATGGGTTCGACTTGATTGTGCGTTGAACGGATATGCACTTTTCATTCACTCCACCTCAATCATATTTTTTCTTTAAAGATTCCCCAGCCGATTGGCGCATAAGGTGATGTGCTTTCTAACCGCATTGGAGTAATGGGTGATTCAGCTAAATTATACTGATACATATTGGCAGCAATATAGGAAGAAGTTATTTCAGTACCCACTGGCGGTGCTGTTGAAAATTCCACTGCTTTATAATCATTTGAATAAGTAAAATTAGTTTGTTCTTTGCAATCGAAATAAATTGAAGGTTTAGTATCTGCCGTGCGTTGAAATAGATGAAATACTTTAGTTATACCATCACCTATACCAATTCGTTCATGCACAACTGTTTTTTCGACTTCGAGCTCCGCGTCGTGTTCCAAACCACTTGGATGCACTGCATATACATCATCCAATACTCCAACTTCTTTGTCATATGGATGAACGATTCCCATTAAAGAATCGTGGTACATATCATCATATACAGATGGACCGCGACCAGATTCGGGTCGTTCAATTGCCTTGTCATGAGTAATAAATGCTAGATAATGTTTTTGATAATAAGAGCCCCCGATTGATTGCTGTAACATTGCAAAGTTATTTCCATTTGCTGTATCCATTCCATAATCAACTAAATGATTGCCTAACTTCTTGTCCTTCGTCCATACACCGGCTTTTCCTGTACGACATCCACCAATTAACACTGTGTTTTGACGTGGTTTTTTGCCTGCATTATTTAAGCGGCCTAGGTATAACGGTACATGCCAAATATTATCTGGATCACTTGCAGCATCCATGCGTAAAAATAAAATTAACCGATCCTTGTTAACAGATCCCCAAGCATGTAATAATGAGTCCCGTCCAAACGCTGGATTAAAGTTATCTTCGTTCGTAAACGTCATAACTGTTGGTACAGAAGGCTTTATAAATGTCGCAGCGCTAAAAGCTAAATTTCCTAATCCATCTGAAGTATTAAGATCGCCACTTCCCGTTGCGATTAAATCACCGTAGTCATTACCTTCAATTGGTTGGCGAATTTCTGTATATGATGCACTAACTTCACCTGTTTTAGGCGCATCGTAGAAGATCACTTCACCAGTACTATTTTTAACAGTATAAGACAAGTCATCTGCGAGTACGTTATTCACATAAACTTTTACGCTACCAGGTTTTATATTTGTCACACCTAAGTTAAATACCTTTAGCGTCCCATTTGATGTACCAATCCCCTTTTTTAAAGTTGTAATATCAAACGACACATCATCGAACAGGAAAATACCAAATGTATTTGTAGGTTCAAATGCTTTAGTTGATAAGCTATATGTCGCTTTAATAATTCCTGTAGGGGGCGTATTAAACGTGATAGTTCGTCCCAAACGGTCTATTTTGTATTCTGTATCAGCGATATCTGCATCATTGATCTGAATTCGTTCAGTTCCAGGTAGTACGTATTCGGAAAGAATATTAAAAGTCTTTTTTACACCGTCACCCACACCGATATTTGCAAGATTTGATGTAAAAGGAATTAAACGATTATCCGGGAAGGTCGGCTTATCTAGATCGTATGCATTGATTATTCCGAATTGACGCAATACCTTGTCAGATCCGATAGTTTTAAACAATCGAACTTCCGCATATTTCGTAGCATTCTTCGATCTGTACTGTGCGAATTCTACCCAACCAACAGATTCCAAAATCTCGGCAATAGTATTAGGAAAACGTTGAAGCATGAATTTTTCATTTATCCATCGTAATGTCATTTTAGTTTGTCTCCTTTTCGTAAATAGCTAATCCCATTGGACGCGATACAACACCAGGGCGTTTTGTTATGGGTGATACTGCATCGGCTACAAAATACTTGTAGTATTCGAATACATCTGGACAAGCAATTTTTTTTAGTTTTAATTTTGTACCGTTACGGATCCCGACGGATGACGCGATTATTAACTTTTTTAAATAACCTCGGTCTCGTTCATCCGGATGCGTAATATGTGCTCTTGTTACTGCTGCATTGTCCGTATACGATGATTTCGGGGGATATGTGTACTCGTCGTTCTGTTCGTTTTTCCATGCACTTACAAATTGTCGCCCCGCATTATCTTTTCTATCTGGTGGCATTAGCTCTGGACCATTATATATTTTGAAATAATACCCCTGATAGTAAGCACCTTGAATTCCGCGTTTTACAATGATATTATCAATCCCATTACCTGGGTATTGAGGGTATTTTTTATTTAATGGCATTAAAATGTTACTCTTTGCGATATGTGGTGTTGTTGAATCATACTTGTAATTTGGCAAACTAGTAGCTGTACCTGCAAATAATGCTGCAGTCTCTGTATCCCTTGCACTCAAAGAAACGACCGAGCCAAAATACAAAGGAATCAATGGTACTTGATTATCAAATGGTGCTGGTGCACTATCTGCACGTATCATTAATGCTAATACTTCATCATCAATATATCCTTCCACTTTCACATTTGAGTCAGGCCACCAGTTAGTTAACCAGCCATTATCATTTGTACCTGTTTCACGTGTTGAAATAGGCGTTATTGGTGATTGCATCATCTGTGATTGATTTGCAGTTTCATCGTACGAGTATCCGGATCCTGATTTTAGCTCGTAAGGAGTATAATCTTGCAATTCAATATCTAATACGTCGACAGCTTTTACAGAAGATGAAGGATATGTGATTTCTGCATTCTCCTTTACATCAGGCACTTCATCTAGCATATATACATAAATTTTGGACGTATCAATGAACTTTGTATCCCATTGATTATGTATCCATTCATGTAACTCTTTGCGTAAAGTAGCATCAGAATTTAGTTTAGCTTGATTAGGAACAGATCCACTTTTAAATTTCACAGGTAAGTCTCTGTATTTATATGATCTATCGCAAATGCGTGCGATACCGAACAAATCACCTACACTATTTCTAATAATGTTATGTTCTGTAATTTTGATTGGAAATACAACTTCATCTGGTTCTGTAAAACTTCTTGGACCATAAAAAAAGCTTGTAAATGTATATGAAGCTTTATGGAATGTCTTTACTTTTACCCATCCATTTTTAGTGGCTAACGAGACTAGATCATTTGCAAGGCTTTGTTCTTGAAAAAATACGGGTTTAATGTATGGCATATTATCACTCTTTTCCTATTAAAAATTGATAGTTAATATAAACATTTTTTGATCTACCTGAATTATTCTTATAACGTAATTCGACTATATCCCCCGATTTAAGAGGATGGGCAACCATTAAAAAAAGCCCCTCTGGGAGCTCTTTAGTATATACGGATTCAACAATCGCCTTGCCTTTTACAATTAAATCCCAGTTATCAGAATCATCGTAACGATCACAAGCTATTGCGATGCTGATTAACTCAGATTTCTTCGTTATTGTATATGTGTTAGTAACAAATGCATCGTTTGTATTTACTACAATTCTGATACCTTTAATAAACGGCTCGGTCAATGTCGGAAAGAAAGGTGCATCAAATCGCCCACCTGCTGTATAGGTGGTTATAAAACCTTGTTTTGCCATCAAATATCCTCACTTTCATCATCTGAGAAGTCATGTTCGCTCTCATTATCTGATATTGGATTTAAATCGATGTCTGATTCATCTATATCTTCACCGCTACTCGTATCGTTAAATACTTCTTCTTCGAAATCATCCTCTTCCTCATCGCCTTCCGAAATAATATCAGGGACAACTTGGACTAATCGATTTTCTGTGTAATATAGATTCCAATCTATCACTTCTCCGGCTATCATATCCTCATCTTGGACTGATACTAATAATCCTTTATTATCAAATGTAAGCGTAGCAAGCTGTCGCTCATCACCTTCCACCATCGCTAACCGGCCGTTTTCATCGTAGTGAAGAGTTACACCTTCAATCGTGTCATCATCTTTTATTTTACTGATTGTATCTGTATCCAAACCGCCTGTTAATAACCGTTTTCGGATACTATTTTCAATCATCCGTTTGACTGGCGTGTACGTATTATCGCGTCTTGATGTCATTCCCTCACCTCTTACACTCTATGAATGACCCAGTTTCGAACAGGTCTTTTACTTGTGATATAACGTCCGGTACTTTTAGAGGCTATATTTTCCCGTGGCATATTTAAACTTGGTAACTTGCCAACCGGATAAATAATATTTCCTGATCCACCTGCCACTTTGAAATTTGCTGTTAATTTCTGAAGCTTGCCAGCAGATATGCCGACAAACTTAATTACATTTGCTCCTTTTTCAAGATCAATCTTAATATCAGTTCCCTTGTTTCGAACAAATAAGTTGTTTACAATCTTACGCCCGTTTAGATAAATATTCATTCGATCACCATCTTCAATTTTGAAGTCGAATATATTGATTATTAAACGGCTTTCAGTAGTGCTAAATTCCGGCATATCACTAGGTGGCGTTGGTGGCAATATAATGTCTAAATCAAATCGTGTGTTATCAGCTAGTTCAATTACTTGTGTTAAGCCTGTACCTGAATAAGAGGTACGAATACCGCGTACATACATACGCTTAGTCACTTGTGTAATGCGTTCACGGACAGATACGACATCTAATAATTCCAACGGCAAATAGGCTGGTACGCCAATACTGAGACGCTTCCAACCCATGACCATTTTTGTAAATAGCGCTTTTGCTGTATTAAATTGCTTCTTTGGCGTATTTGCCCAGCTGCTTTCAACGATTAACTCACGTCGTTTGCCTTGCAATATATCCGAACGAATTTTAGCTGAAGTAAATCGATTTTTTATCGTACGGGTAACTTTTTTACGTTTACCATTCACAATTTCAAATTCTTTGTATTTCGAAACGACAGTAATCGTATCAAAAACCTCATTGTTGTCCATTGAGTAATCTGCTTCTGTTAAATCAATATAATCATCAAAAGTAACTACTGCTTTACCTAACTTTTTAAAATCCGGTAATTTTTTTGTTTTTACTTTACCGTTTGAACTTTCGATTAGTGCGTAATATGTTGTAAAAGCCATATTACCGACGTGATCATGCGGATATTCTCCCCTAATCCCCATCTTTTCACCAACTTTATAGCTCATACCGGTGAATGGCTCTTTAATATTTGGTTCAATATCATTCGGAATATTAACATGATCTAAGAATTTCTTTATAGCCACACCAACATTCATATCTACATCATCGATGAGATATTTTTTTGATTTTGGCATACATGTATTTACTTGTGCTTTTTTATAATTTGAACGGCCAGTGATTGTAATTGTTCGACCATCGGCGCTAATGCTAACTTCATCGATAGAGCCAATCAACATTTTTAGAAGGTTGTCGCCATAACCAAGACTAATTTCAAGTTCAGTATCTGGTACTAGTACATTACGCCAAGGTGAACTAAGTGGGATTTGATAATTTAATCTCCGTTCACCAAACTTCCCCTCTTTGTAATCCGGCGATAACTGCCCATCTTCATTCGAACAAACGATTGTAAAGCTTTTCGCTGTCGTTTCTATATCTTCATCGATTTCAATACTTATGATATTTGGCAGTCTTCCTTGACTGACAAAAAAGTTTTCAGCTGTTATCGGCCTTTTAATATTTACATATTCAGTAGGACTTCGAAAATTGTTATTACCGCTCTGGAATTGTGTTGTGAGTGCCCTTATTAGTGCTTGATTGGTTTTTCTCACATGCCATCGACCCCCACACCAGCTCGTTGTGGAGATAGTAATTTGACTCGTAATAATCGTAATGGCCCATCGGTGCTCGGGTCACTCTCTGTTCCAGCCAAATACCCTCCATAAACGCCATAGTTACATTCAAGAACCATGTAACTGTCGTGTCTTGAGCGTACAAAATTTCTATATTGTGTCTCGGTTTTAAAGTATAGAGTCATTTCGATTTCACAACCCTTGTTCCCAATACGTTGCAACCTCATTGTACCTTCTAAAGTATCGAAAGTTTGAATACCCGCAAGTTGCTTTGGCGGCTTTAAAGAACCAATTGCATCAATGTTTGGTGACGCTATATAGTCATGGTAATAGAAGTCTTTCATGTACACTTTGTCGGCATTACGGTAATTTTCATCTGTTATAAAACCGATTTGATAATTGCCATGATCTAATGGAAAAAAGGCACGTGTCCATGTTCTTGAACCTCGTACCTTCATACGTTCTACAATTTTTCCTGTATCTACATTTTTAACAACAATTATCATTTGTGATTTTCTTACTTCACCAGTCGCTGTTAACGCAACCGAACAAGCGAAGTCGAGCGCAATCATGACTAGTTTATCACTAGCCACTGAGATAGTCCTTGAAAACCAAGTTGCAGAGGGCCCCTCACAAACAGTCTGTTGTGGATCATACATTATTACTTCTTGGTCTCTCGTATATAATATTGTTTTCATCGTTCTTTACGTCGAACCTCCTTATTAATCCTATCGGTTAACGCTGTATTTAGGAAGTCGATATCTGCATTAGTCGAAGCTTTCTTGACATGTACATGTACATCCCCGACATTTATTTGTTTTCCTGAATTTTTAATTGACGTAGGTTTCTTGCCGTTCAATCTATTTTTGAAATCTACTGTCTTACTAGCATTTCGAATTCTCGGGGAAATCGATGATTGTATGATTGCTGCCGTTGATATATTACCAGTGTCGAAACGAACACCTTCAACATCCGGAATAAAATTATCTTTAATCGAATTGCCAAGGTCTCTCGTAGCATTACCAACACGTTTTCGTCCATCAAGAATAGCATTACGTACGCCATCAGGAATAAATGAAGCAAGCTCGTACATTACACGAGAAGGTGAACGGATGATCATTTTCCCTATAAAGCCACCTGCGATTTTTCCACCCAATTCCTTAATAGCACTTACTGCACCAGAAACCTTATCTTTTATACCGCCTATGATACCTTCAACAATGTTGGCACCCCAGTCCCATGCTTTTTTAGCTAGCCCAATAAAGAAAGAACCAATTTTACCAAATATTTTTTGGATATACTTATAGGCGTTAGATAGAGTTGTACGTATTTTGCTATAAATGCTGTTGAATACAGTCACAACACTATTTAATATACTGCCCAGAATTGTTGAGAAAAAATTCCGAATACGTCTTAATATTCTTGATAAGAAACCCCAAACATTTGACATAATTTTAATAATAAAATTATATATCCCATTAAAGGCCCATTTTATCGAGTTAAAAATAGACGTTGCCATCCGAGAAAATGCTTTTCTAACACGTCCTAAAGAACTAGTTATAGAGCGAACAAACCGACTTAAAACACGACGGATACTGTTAAAGAAATTTTTTATTGCCATACCTAATGGTGCAAAAATATTTACTAATAACTTTACAGCACCTTTTATCCCATTTACTAAACCTTCAATAATCCAACGCCCAAATTTATAGAATAGTTTCGACGGTGAGTTGATTCCGAAAAGTTTTTTTATCGGTTTAATTATATATTTATTAAACAGCGAGATAGGGTTCCATTTTTTTAGAAAGTTTATGCCTTTAATAAGACCATCAACAACGGCCTTACCAACCTTCGCTGCTTGTTGACCTAGTACTTTCCTGTTTTTGTATATATAACGAGCAACAATAGCAAAAGCAGCTATAATGGCTACACCTAACAAAACAACGGGATTTGTTAGTAAAGGTAACAGCATTGGCAAGAAGCGGGCAAAGGCGCCTTTAATACCACCAAAAGATTTCTTTATTAATGGCAAGACCCCTCCTAGAATTTTTCTTAAACTAGAAAATACGGTCTTTAATTTATCTGAATTCGTCCCAGTGCTTCCAAATAACCCAGAAACATTACGTAATATGTCTATTAGTGGTAATAATTTAGAAGCAGTTAAAGCTACACTTATAGCTAACGCTCCGAAATGAGCAGCTATTTTAGCTATACCTGGATGAGCTCGTAAGAAGGCTGTTAGATTATCAAAAAGTATGGACAGTCCGTCAGCAACTTTTATTATAGTTGGTTCTAGAGCCTTCCATAACTCTAATAGCAGGTTGCCAAGTTTACCAACTGTTATTTCTAAATGAGCAAGACCACCACCATCTATACTATTAACCATTTTTTGATATGCGGTTTGACCATCAATTAATACCTTACCGGTCTTCTTCCATGCGTTTTGATTCTCCATTACGCTTTCGGTAGCCTTATTAATGTCCCCTTGATACTTTTTCATTGCAGCAGCCATGATATCCGCAGCTTGACCTTGTGAAACTCCTAGTTTCTTTGAAATTCTATCTACAGATGAAATTGCACTTACAGCATCAACGCCCCAAACTTTTGCAAAGTTTAAGCCAATTTTTGCAGAGTTGGCAATATTACTCTTCGTTTTACCCATTTTGTTATGTAAAACTGCGAATAATCCACCAACTTTTTCTTGTGATTGTCTAGTTTCAGCTGAAACATCCGATATTTGGTTCTTATATTCACCCATCAATTTAGTATTTATGAGTGTCTGTGAAGCAAATTTGCCCCAACCTTTTTCAGCATCCTTAACAACTACTCCAAATTTACTTGAAATATCTATAAGTACAGGTGTTACGATTTCGTTCAATTGTTGTCCGAGTATTTTTAATTGCTCTAACTTCGATAGTTCATCCAAATTAATATTCGATGCTAAGGATGAACTTGAACTGGTACTCCTTGGAGGACTATTCGCTGGTGGAGTACCATTCGGCGTAGTTTGCTGATCTATTGATCCATAACTTGGATAAGATTTATTAGCCGCTTGAAGATCAATTGCTGCTATTTTTTTACTAAGAATATTTAATTTCGAATACAATCCATCTAATTTGGCACTAAACGAATCAAAACTTTTTATTAAATTACTAAAACCTTTATCGCTTAATATTTTTATATTAATTGTTTTATCTTCTAAAATAACGTTTAGCGCATTAGCTTGGTCCTTGATTTGATTTATCTGCGTTTTTAATTGTGAAGTATTAATTTTAATAGCAAGTTCAAGTGTTGCTATTTTAGTATTTAATGCGTTTATTTTAGTAATTGCGTTGGTTGTATCGATTTGTAAATATCTATTAGTATGCACTTCATCAAACAACACATCTAGAGCTTTTTTTAATGCATTTATATTTTCTTTTGCATCTTTCATATTTACAGTAATATGAGGTTTAGACTCTATCTGTGTAATAATATCTGAAATCTCTTTTAATTTTTCTTCTAGCTTATTTGCCAATAGTAACGATCTATTCTCTAGATTATCCATTTTCTTTAAATGTTTGGCCGTTTCAATAATAGTCGTTCCAACCATTTCAACTAAGCCTATAAAACCAGTATTATTTGCCAACTATATCCTCCTCTCTATCTTTTAGTGGTGCACAATTGAATAGCTCATCAATATAATCTAACGCTTCTTGTGATGATGTAATTTCAGTATTGTTTTCTCCTTGTACATCACCAAACCCAAATTCATTACAGTATTCTTCAAATGTTGGAATGTTCTCCGTTGCAAACATTCCCTCAATTCGCCATGTTAAAAACGCTTGTTTACGATATTCTTCACGGCTTTTTTCAGTTTCCCATAAAGCAGTATCCACCATAAGTTGGAATAGACGAGAATAAGGCATTTCAACAATGTATTCATCAGTCCACTTATAACGCTTTTGTACACGATCAATTGCTCGATATAGTGTATCAGAATCGTCCAAGGGATTTATTTCGTTTATATTGGTGCTTTTTTTTAAACTGTTTTCTGGTCCGTTTGTTTGCTTAGAATTCTCTGGACCGCCGAGAAAAAATCCGTTAAATCCTTGGATGTAAAGACGGCTTCAATTACTTCAACAAATGCATCTAATGGCAAGTTCTCAACATCTTCTTTTTTCTTACCTACAATTGAGCCTATAAATTCATAAATTTCACCTTCGGCTTCAACCAACTCGAAGATTAAATTAAATACGACTTGTAAATATTTCACTCTCTTTTCTTCTTCTGTTTCCTCTTCAACGGAATTTAAGTCCGTCATCAGTTGCATAAAATAACCAACAATCTTTGCTTTTTTGAGAATTGATACAAATTTAAATAGGTGTTTTAAACCAAGTTGCTTAATTTTTATCTCCTCACCGTTAATAATGACCATTTTTTCGATACCGATTAGTGTCTCCACTGTGATTCCCCCTAATAATAAAAACCCCCTTAAAGGGGGTTTTTTTATTGATTAATTGAATATGCAAATGATACAGGTGTAGATGTATCATGACCTTTTGTAGCAACTGCAGTAATCGTTGTAGTCGTTGAAATTGTAATTGGCCCTTTATACTTAATCCCATTATTCGGAGTAGGATATGAGCCATCTAACGTATAGTAGATTTCGTGATTTACATCTGCATTTAAGCTAACTAATTGTTCTTCCGAATATGTTCCAGGAGCTGGTGTTGCAACAGGTGCAACAACATTTGAGCCACCTTTTGGATAAAGTATATAGAACGGAATGCGCGTAAAATTATCTTCAGCATAACGAGCTACAAACTCGGCCTTTAATACAATATCATCCTTACCTGTACCTAAAGGCAAATTGAATGAATCAATACAACGAGCACGTTCTAATACAAATACAACAGGTATAGATTTACCTGTAATTGAACCAAAAATTGCTAATGTATCAGAGCTACTCGGTGCAATTGAACCCTCATGACGAATCATATCGTAGTTATTATCATGAGACTTTACATTGAATACAGGTAGCTTTAATTGAAGATTCTCCTTTGTCATTTCTAGAATATTAGTAGATAGTTTTGCATTTGCTTTTACTAACCACTCCATATTCTCAATAGTCCCTAGTGCACCATCTACTTCAACAGAATGCCACTCTGTTTCAACACTAATCTCATTTCCACCTTTAGTTGCTCCGATGTATTCACCCCAAGTAGAACGGTCTTTTGGGTCAAATGTAATTGGATTAAATCCTCTCGTAATAAGTCCCGGTCCAATTACTAAATTTCGTGAAGAGCCTGGACGTGCTCCATTCAACATTTCATATGCCATAAATTGTTTTCCTCCCTATTTCTTTAATTCAAACTCTGCTACTTTTTTACTTGTGTAAATTTGCAACACAAACTTACTTCCTATCTCAATAAAAACATTTGAATAAGCTTTTCTCATGATCAATACAAAATTCAAAAACTTCATTTTTTCACCTTACACTTTTCAACATTTGCCTTAATAAATACTGTAATATTACTTAT
This sequence comes from Viridibacillus sp. d25.2, assembly GCF_055456015.2. NCBI lineage: Bacteria > Bacillati > Bacillota > Bacilli > Caryophanales > Caryophanaceae > Viridibacillus > Viridibacillus sp. d25.2. The sequence goes on from NZ_CM196652.1 coordinate 3,783,872, forward strand.
TGCTACTTTGAAAATGTTTTAGCTGAATAAAGAGATTCTTGAAATGAAAACAAGCTTACTTAAAAATACCTCCTCACATATATGAACTACGTACGACAATGTACGACAATAGCTGTTTAGAAAACCCTATTATTCACTTTATTCTTCGCCCGTTCAATATACTTTTGAACTGTACTTTTCCCTATATTCAAATCATTAGCGATAGTTTGTAAACTTTTATTATTAACAACATGCTCAATATAACAATGACGTTCTTTTAGTGACCAAGAAGTAAATATATCCGCAAGTATGCTTTTTTCTTCACTAGTCATATACAACTGTTTTGAATCTATATCATATAGCTGATCTGTGATATCTGGAATGACATCGATGCTCTCAAAAAATTGCTTATGATAAATGGATTTTTTATCAATACCACGTTGTGAATCAGGGTTCCTACCTGTTTCCATCCAATTTATTGCAAAAGTCATGCTATCAATCATGCTATTTATCTGTTTTTCAACTTCACGGTCATCTTTCTTTAGTTGACCTTTCATACGTTGTAATTCTTTTTTACCTTTTGAATATTCAATCAATAAATCATGCGCCCAATTCATTTAATAACCACCTTTTTTAAAATGTAAAAGAGCACCAAACAAACGCTTTTACACGTTTATCTGATGCTCTCGATTTTTTCGACTAAGCTTTTATTTTCTTTTTAATGTAATTTTATATGATGGGTTTCCAATTTTATAATTTTGGCATGGAATCTCTAAAACACCATATGCTGGTAAAGGAATTGCTTCAACTTTACCATCCTCTACAATATATATCAGTTTATTTTCACTTGCATCTATTTTAGCAGTTAAAGTCTTTGTATCTACTTCTATTTTTTTTGTTTCTATATCCAACATTCTATCCCCTAAGAGTTTATATATTCAACATTATTCAGCATCAATATTAAGATAATTATGTAGGTACTTAACATGTCACATAAAATAGTTTTACCTATACATTCATTTCTCAAGCATATTGTAAATAATTAGTGCTGATTCATATAAATCATATTTTTCATCCATTACAGCAGAATACTTAATATCAATAACTTCAATATTTAAATTCATAGTTAGCCATTCATTTATTTTTTCACTTAATTTAGTATCTATAGTTGAGTAAATTGATTGTGTTTTAATCACTTTTTTAACCTCTCCATTTCTAAAGCTATTAACTAATACAATTATTATTCTTCTTAGAAATTCATATTTTCTCTCTAAGATTATTAATCTTGTATTTTTATAATTTAACTTAATACAACAAGTAGTCTTTAAATATCATTAAAATATAATTTAGACTAATACACTCCTATCCTGCACGTCCCGTTGAGTACTTGGTATGATACTTCATCCATATTTTTTGATTAACTCTATCTCAATACCCTGTTTGGTTAAGTTTTCAACTAGCTTAACCAACTTGTCATGTTCACGTTTTATACTTTGCATTTTACGAATCACTCTTATAGATTCAATTATTTCTTCTGCGCAAAGCTCAGCAGCTGCATAATTACCATGCTTAGTATGATTAATTAATTCTAAAAGTATTTCTTCTATATTCTTTTGTTCCTTATATGCATTTCTATAATCTTCATCTCTCACTAAAGTAGATATCATTTATTATTTCCTTTCGCTAGTAAGATTTGTTCTTAGTTAAATTTGTAATCAGTTAAAACTATTAAACCGAAACCCAAAAAATAATATAGATTCATTTAATTAGATATTATTCTTACTAAGATATAAATACTTAATTGCTAATAGATTAATCGAATTTATATCCCCCTTCTTTTTCCAGGGACCGTCAATATTTATGTGTAAATGAGTGTGACCTTTTCTTGTAGATGCTCTTTTATTCTTTTGATTTGAACATTAATTCCAACTCTGCACGCGATTTGTCGAACCCTAAATGACATCGTGTAGCGAAGCGTTGATTGTACTGATCAAACTGAGATACAAGAAAGCGTTCCAACGATTCTTCGTTTGGGAATTGCTCTTTTCGCTTGCTGTATTTCTTGATTTGTTTATTAAAGGATTCTATTAAGTTTGTGGAGTAGATGCTGCGCCAGATACCTTTTGGAAAGCTGTAGAACGTGAAAATATACGGATTTTCAAGCAATGGCTTCGTTACTTTCGGGTAAATGGATTTCCATTTCTCCACAAATTCTTGCAATGCTTTTTGCCCCATTTCGAGGTTGTCTGCACGATAAACAGTCTTAAAATCCTCGCAAATTTCAGCTCGATCTGTCACACGTACTTTATGTGCAATATTACGTGCAAGATGCACACAACACGATTGATATTTTGACTCGGGAAAGACGGAGAAAATACTATCAGTAATACCTTTTAAACCATCTGAAATGAATAATAATATTTCTTCTGTGCCACGATCTCTGATATCTTCCAAAAGTTCTTTCCAAACTCTAGCTGATTCATTTGGTGCGATTGTGTAAGCTAAGACTTCTTTAGAACCATCTTCACGAATACCAACGGCAATATAGACGGCTTCTTTTGCGACTGTTTCACGTTTTAGAGCGATATATGTCGCGTCCAAATAAACGCACGCATAACGTGCAGAGAGAGCTCGAGCTTGGAAAGCTTCTACCTGTTCAGACATCACTTTCGTCATATTCGAAATCGTTTGTGGCGTGTAATGATGACCATACATTTTCTCAATTAAATCAGAGATTTCCGTCATCGTTACACCTTTTTGGAACATATGAATGACAAACGATTCGAGCGTATCATTTGAACGCTTATATGGAGCCACAGTCTGTTGTCTAAATTCACCGTTGCGATCACGTGGAATGGCAATTTGAAGATCACCAAATTCTGTGTGAAGCGTCCGTGAATAGGCGCCATTTCTAGAGTTGCCAGAGTTGAAGCCAATACGGTCATACTTTTCGTAATCTAAGAAACATGTCAATTCGCTCGCTAAGAGCGCGTTTACGGCCGATTCTAGGTGCGTGCGAAAAACTTCCTTAATATCTTCTTTTTTTACTAGAGCTTGGACAATATCTGTTGTAAACTTATTCATAGGGAAGACCTCTTTTCTGTGAATTGTGTTGTGGTGACTTAATTCTACAAGAAAAGGTCTTCCTTTTTCTATTTATTCATTTACACAAGATATTTTACGCTCTCTTTTTCCATTTAAAAAACATTGCTATTTTAGCAATAATATAGATAAAATTATTAATGTATTTCAATTTATTATTAGAAAAGTACAATTCAAAACTATTTCGTTTTTACTCACCTCATTAATTTCTGTTTTAGCAATTAATGAGACTATATCATTGCTATTTTAGAAATGCAAGAATTAATTTTATTATTATATTGTTAAAGTAGACACATGATAGAATCCAGATATAAGGAATTTTAAATCATTTATTGTGAAGGGGTGATTTTATGAATATAGGAAAAAGAATAATCGTATTGCGTGAAAAAAAGGGGTGGAATCAAAGAGATCTGGCTAACAAGATAGGAATAAATGCAAGTGTAATGAATCGTATTGAATCAGAAAATCGTCCTATAAAAGATGAGGAACTATTAAAATTGTCAAATGTTCTAGAATGTACTTCCGATTACCTTCTGGGTAAGTCCAATATTCAGACTTTAATGCCTTTTGATAAGAATGAAGAAGAGTTTCAATCATTTGCAAATAGTCCAGACTTACAAAAGTGGTACAAAGAGCTTCCAAAATCTAAGGAAGAAGATTTACGATTATTGAGAGAAATGTGGGAAACAATAAAAAGAAATAAACATTAAATCATTCACTTAGGCTTCAGTAAAAACTGGAGCCTTTTTCTTATATATATCTGATTTACAAACCATTTAGCTGGTTAATAATTCTTATTCAATCTCAACTGAATTGTCTTCTTTTATTGACTAAAAAAACAATATATAATATCCAATTAATTAACTTATATAATTGAAATTTTATTAGTGAGCATATTTTTCAAAAAAAAAACACTTCCAATCTGTTACATTTTATTTTATACTCTAAGGAACACATGTTCTGTTTTTGAAGGAGAGAGTTATGAACACATATTACTACAGTCATCTTGAAGAATATGTTAGAGTTTTTTATGAAAAATTAAATATTCTACAACCGATTGATATTAACATGCTTCAAATCGCTAAAGAATTACATATTCAAGTCTTTTACTGGCCCAACCCTAGTCAATCATTGTACTTTAGTCAAAGTGGTTATATTTTTTTAAATAATCAATTATCATCGCAACGGCATTGGCAGGATTTTTGTCATGAATTATGCCATGTTCTTTTTCATAGAGGAGATCAAATGAATCTTCCTTCCTTATTTCGTGAATATCAAGAATATAAAGCAAACAATTTTTCTTTACATACCGCTATTCCCACATTTATGCTCGAACAAATTAAGCTACCTAATGATTTTTACCAAGCAGTTCTTATTATTCAAGATACTTTTAATGTTGAAGGAGATTTTGCGAAAAAAAGATTAGAAGGTTACTTAATGAAGTATTTAGATAATTCAAACACCTGTTTAACAAGCTATAACTAAATAAAATAGCCATTAAGACTTCTCTTAAAAAGAAAATAATAAGTAAAATCTTAAAGCAGATAAAAAACATTTGTTATAAGAGTATTTACTGCAAGCAAAAGATAGTGGTGGCCATTAATCGGCTACCACCCTTTTCGATATTCTAAGCCTTGCATACCAGATATACGATATAGCACATTATTCTGGATAATTATTATGTAACTTTTAATAAACTAGACTTAACTTATTTCATGCCAAATTGATTATTCTGAAAACCAAACCTTTTTCCCCAAAATTAGGCTTATGACCATAACCCGTTATTTATTGGCACATATAGATAGCAAGACAATGAAAACAGGGGGCAAAAAGTGGATGAATAAAGAAATAATGAATTCTTTATTGCATAAAGTCATTAAGGTCGATCGTGGGGGGCCTGAATCTCGCATTGGTTTTTTATTAGATGTAGGAAATGATTATTTTACATTACTTACTGAAGAAGATGGCGTTATCTATTACAGTACACAACACGTTAAAAGCTTAACAATAGATGCAAAAGATGGCTTAAAATTTGAACTAGACATTCCGGAAAACTTCGAATATATAACAGGTGCAGACTTTTTCAGTATTCTAAACAGCTTAAAATATTACTGGATCAAAGTTAATCGTGGTGGACCAGAAATGCTTGAGGGTGTGCTTGATGAAGTTGGTGAAGATCATGTAATAATCATTTCAAACTTAGAAATCATCAGACTTTCAAAGTTCCATATTCGAAGCTTAAGCTATGGGGCTAAAGTTGAAAAAGTAAAGGAAGAAGAAGAAAAAGAAAGTGATTCTTCAGCAAAGAAAAAAGAACATAATTCAGAAAGCAGCTCTTCAGGAGAACATGAATAACCATTAGTATTTTATTCGCAAGTGAAAATAACTCATGAGAGGAGACCCCTATTTGAAAGAGGAGAGCTTTGGACGATCAATAGGGGAACTTAAAGGTGCTAAAATTGGTTTATATCTAAATTGCAATCAATTTATAAAAGGCACTTTACTGGAAGTTAAACAAGACCACCTTGTTGTTGATGTGAATGACATTGTGCATTATTTTTCACTTCACCAAATCCATGTACTTTCAAAAGACGCTACCGACATTCGTAATTTCCCCAAAACGATTCCTTATTTTGATAGGGATCGTTTGACTGATGTATTAAAAGACTTAAAATACAACTGGGTCACAATTAATAGTTTGAGTCAACAATTTTTTGTCGGATTACTAAGTAGAATCGCGGATGATCATATCATCTTAATAAGCAATGGAGAGCAATTATATATTCAGAATTCATTTATATCAAATATATATAAAGGTAATTATAAAATTGAAGAAGTTTCTCAAATCCCCCTTATACAATCAAATGATGAAGAAGCATCATTATCCACTATTGAAAAAGAACACGAACATCCTCTTGAAGATAAAATTAGCGTACAGACAAATAGCAAAAAGGCAAATGTGGATGATTTCCAAATTGATAATCCTGAATCCAGTCCAATGGTTAATTTTATAAATGAACCTAATGTTACAATTCCAAATAATAAATATTTGTTAGATAAAACATTATCTATCGATGTAGATCAACCTCCTTCGCTGTTCTCGGAGGTTGATTCTTCTATCGATTTAAATCCATCTTCTTTACTTCGCTCTAATGTCGATTATACGGGTGAAGGGAAAATTTCGAATGTGGTACAAACGAACAAAAAAAGAGTACCCATTACATTCAATACTATTTTTAATGATCCACTTTCAAATACTAAAGAAAACATTCCAATTAATGATACGGAATCAATAAGTGATGAACTAACTCCATTTAAAAGAGATTTTGAAACCTTAGTCGAAAATGATTCTGCCAATGGAAAATTTGCTCAACTACCATCCGAAGAAATGAATTCAAAAGAAGAAAAAATAATTTTAGAAAAGCAATACTTTGCTTTAATGAAACATGCTGAAAAGATGTATCATAAAATAAGAGATGAACGATTAAAAAAGTAATATTTAAACATAAAGAGAAATGCTTGCAGAGATATTTATTTCAGTAATAAACTAACTTTTTTAAATTATTTCTAACATCTCTTTTCAGGTAATAGATTAAACTGCTATTTAATTAAATAGGAGGGTAAACTTGAATACTACATTTCAAGATTTTAATAACGAAATTGTGAAATTGGATTTATCAGGGAAAAATCATCACGTTGGTAATATCATTGAACTCGGCAATGATTTGATTGTCCTATTTAATGGAACTGATTATATTTATATTCCCTTTGAGCATATTTTAAATTTAGCTATAGCTATTGATAAAGATCATAAAGATGCAATTTCCAAGCCTTTAGAATCGCCTAGTATAACATCAAAAGAAAACAAAAATGATTTGACTCTAACAAACGTTCTTACACAAGCACAAGGAATATTTGTCGAAATCTATGTAACAAATAACCAACCGCTTCACGGTTATATCTCTCATATCATGGATGACTATTTCGTATTCCATTCCCCAATCTATAAAACGATGATTATTGCAACAAAGCATTTGAAATGGCTGATTCCTTACTCCCATAATCAAAGTCCTTTCGGATTAACTGATCAAAATTTTTCAGTTAAACCTTTTACTAAACCTTTATTAAAGACAATAAAAGAACAAGTAGAAAAAATGCAAAATGAACTTGTGGTGTTTAACCTTGGTGAAAAGCTTCATCATGTAGGAAAAGTAAAGAACATTAACGGGCTAGTCGTTGAGGTTGAAACAGCAAGGAATGTTTCTATTTTTCTTAACCTACTTCATATTAAAACCATACACAGAGTGTAAATCATTTGTTCCCATAGCTGATTTTCACAGTAAAGAATCTATTTCAATTTTAAAATGTACCCTATAAAAAATAGAATAACTACTAAAATAATTCTATTTTTTATAGGGTACTTATATTAATAATATGAGCTAAAAAATTTAATTTTGAAACCTAGGAATAATTTAGCTTCATAAAGGATAAATACCTTACTTTTTAATTAGTACATCTAACTTACTTTCCAAATACATATTTCGTGCTCGAATAAATCGTAGTATATATTGTGGTTCGTCATCAAAGATTGTTATCTTATTTTTTAAATTTGGATCCTTATGGATATATGGTCGAATAGTATTATAGAGGTTTTCTATAAGAGGTTTCTGAAATTGTTCAGTGAATTGTGTATGCAAAACCTCTTCAAGAAACGCTCCATACATAAGTCTAAATTTAGTGCAATCTAGTAATCTAGCTGTCAATGTATTATACCCTTCAATTGGGATATAATCATGATCAAGAGGCCTACCATGTAAGTCTCTCCCCCACGTTCCATCATAATCCCATGGTGTGATTTCGATTAACTCGCTATCACTATTATGATACAGTGCATAATTGTGTATAAATCCGTCGAAATTTTGAGTACAGACGACACCTGTAAGCCACTTTAAATATTTTGGAACATCTAAAATATTTTCTATTTCTTCATCGAATTTCTCTTTTTGAAATGTATTAACTACAATAAGTAATTTTTTAAGAGAGCTATCACGCTGGAAGTCATACTTCTTTGTATAACCATCTTCTAATGTTAACTTTAACTTGTGATCAGGGGTATATAATGAAAAATTTGCATCGTCGTTCGTTGCATAGTAAATGGCTCCATCTGGTAAATTTCTATTGCGCAAATAATACTTATCAAACGACTCCAGCTGCAAATACACCCCATGGCAAACATCATTAATATAAAGAAGAATATGAGTAGATTGTGGCGCAAGGACACCCATACTTTCAAAAAAATCAAAAGAGAGCTTATTTCGTATCATAGAGGGATCGTTATACTCAGCATTTAAATGAATTTCGTGCTGTCCTTCCATAAAATAAGGCTTTTCAAATATAATATGATAGGATTTTTTTTTATGTTTTCGTAATTGGTTTCCTCGTAGGGCTATTTTAATTGAGAGTCTCTGATTGGCTGTTTTTAATTTTGCATCGACATAATCATGCTCCCAAATATCATGATGTATTCTTAAAAGTTCGTTTTCGGGTACTTCAATATAATACTTTTTCATTTATATTTATTCCCTCCAATTTTTTATACACTTTGATTTTTCGTAGTAGAAAAGAAAATATTGTATATTATAGTAATCATTTTCCCCATTCCTTCTAACACTCCTTTGCATAAATTATATGGATGTCAAATGTAAGGAGGGATAAAAGTGAATAATACCTTACTTGAGGATGTAAAAAGACTTTCATCAATTGCAGAAACAAATGGTGTTTTACACTATATGACTAACAATCCGACAGATGAACCTGAAGAATTTGATACAATCATAAATAGAGGTTCTCGTGGTAGAAAAGGTTCTCGCGGTAGCAAGGGTTCTCGCGGTAGCAAGGGTTCTCGCGGTAGCAGGGGTTCTCGTGGTAGCAGGGGTTCTCGCGGTAGCAGGGGTTCTCGTGGTAGCAGAGGTTCTCGTGGTAGCAGGGGTTCTCGCGGTAGCAGAGGTTCTCGCGGTAGCAGAGGTTCTCGCGGTAGCAGAGGTTCTCGCGGTAGCAAGGGTTCTCGCGGTAGCAGAGGTTCTCGCGGTAGCAGAGGTTCTCGCGGTAGCAGAGGTTCTCGCGGTAGCAGAGGTTCTCGCGGTAGCAGAGGTTCTCGCGGTAGCAGAGGTTCTTGTGGTTGCAGGGGTTCTCGTGGTAGCAGAGGTTCTCGCGGTAGCAGGGGTTCTCGCGGTAGCAGAGGTTCTCGCGGTAGCAGAGGTTCTTGTGGTTGCAGGGGTTCTCGTGGTAGCAGAGGTTCTCGCGGTAGCAGAGGTTCTCGCGGTAGCAGAGGTTCTCGCGGTAGCAGAGGTTCTCGCGGTAGCAGAGGTTCTCGCGGTAGCAGAGGTTCTCGCGGTAGTAGAGGTTCTCGTGGTAGCAGGGGTTCTCGTGGTAGCAGGGGTTCTCGTGGTAGCAGAGGTTCTCGTAGAAGAGGAAATTGCGGCTGTAGAAGAAAACGTTTTTAAAGAATATCTAGAATTTAAACCTTCCATATTGCAGCAAAAAAATAACTTCGGCATTGCGCTGGAGTTATTTTCTTTAGACTTGTATAAGTCTCGCAATAGAAAGATGTGAACTCCAATTGTTAGGCGAAATTAACAATTGGAGGGATATTGTTTTTTAGCTACTAAAAGTTAAACTTATATGAATACCTTCAATGCCAATCTATTTTAAAGGGCGTTTCAATTTCTAATATTTATTAATTCATATACTAATTCTAATTTTAACGTTAACTAATTATTCTTATTAAACATTTGTTTATTAAATTGTTCAGAATATCCTCTTGGAATACTTAGCGATTCCCATTCGGAAGTCTTTAAAAGCTTGCCAATGTACACAATTTGGCCAACATGATAAGAGTAATGTGAAACTTGTCTCTCAATCGCATCCATTACAAGATGATTTTCCCCTCGTATTTTAACCTTTTTCAGTAAATCCTGTTCTGTCAATTCGCCGAGTGTAGTAAAAACAATTTGCCAGCCTTGTTCCCAAACTTGAAATAATTCCACTTTTGACAAATACGAAGCTTCAAACTCTAAATCCCTATTTCTTGTTGGCTTTTCTCCATCTGTAGAAAGAAAATTACTCCATCGAGAAATCATATTACCCCCAACGTGTTTTATAATAACAGCAATACTATTGCATTCCTCGTGATTTGACCAATTTAATTGCTTATCATCTAGTTGTTGAAAAGTTTGATCTCCTAGCTTCTTTATTTCCGAAAATTTTTTATTTATTATGTTTAAATAAGTTTCACCCACATTCATTATAAATCCCCCCTAAGTTTATCTAAACATACAGTAACCCATTACCAACTACAAGATTGGTGAAAACAAGCTACTTATTGATTCTTTTAATTGTTTCCCTAAACTCTTATTCTTCATATCAGCCATTGTCAGCTCTCTACTCGCTTGGAAATCTATTTTGAAATCATGCAATAAGTGATGAATTGCATCACAAGCCTCGTATAAAAAAACCATGAGTTCATGGTTAAGGCGGAAGCTACGAATGTCAAAATTGGCGGTTCCAATAGTAGCATTCATACCATCTACAGTAATAATTTTGCAATGCAAAAACGATTCTTCATCATAGACAAATACGCGGACACCAGCTTCAAGTAAAGTTTTAATATTAGCATTACTACCATGATAAGAAATACCCATATCTCCTTTTCCTGGAAGAATAATTCGTACGTCTATACCACTCATTGCTACCCGTCTTACCACGGCTAAAGCTTCAGCATCTGGGATAAAATAAGGAGTTGCAATCCATACATTTTCATTTGCTGATTCGATTAGATTGAGCATGGCATCACGTATGATATTTTCTTTATCATATGGTCCACCATAAATCACTTGAGCCCAATCATCACCTTGTTCAATTGGGGAGAAGTACTTTTGTACTCCCTGCTCATTTATAAAAGGAGTAGCAGCACCCTTTTCATTTTTCATAAAAACCCAATCATTTATAAAAGATTCTTGTAATTCACAAACTGATAATCCTTCAATACGAAGATGTGTATCACGCCAAATTTTAAAGGTATTCGTATTAGATAAATACTCATCACCAACATTCAGACCTCCAGTGAAGCCAATATGACTATCTACAACTATTACCTTTTTGTGATTTCGAAAATTTGCCTTATGCAAGAACCACAATGATAATATTGGCTCGAACGCTATGACCTCCGCTCCTGCATCAGACAGGGGTTTAAGGAAAGTCGAGTTTAAACACTTCGCACCTATTGCATCATACATAAAACGTACTTCTATACCCGCTTTTGCCTTTTGAACTAATAAATCTCTAATTTCAGTACCAATATTATCTTTTTTATAAATATAGAATTGCATATGAATATGACATTTGGCATTTTTTAGCGCTTCCATAATAGCTGAAAAAGTTGCAGCGCCATTTGTTAAAACATCAATCTTATTACCCTTCAGTGACTTGATATTCGATAAATTAGCAATACGTTTTGATAAACGAGGAGTATCTCTAGAATGATATTTTTTTTGTATCGCATGTGATACTTTAACTACTTTAGCTGTTTCTTGTATTTGTGAAAGTGAGAATTTACGTGTTATGGGATTTCTCCCAAAGTATAAATAATACGCCGTTCCAATGACTGGGAGACCTAAAATAACTGTAATCCACACGACTTTCGATGAAGTATTACGTATATCAAAGAAAATCAACTTAATAACGATTGAAAGTCCAAATAATTCAATCGCTATGCCTATTACATATGTAACTTTCATATTCCAAATAGAAAACATATATCCAATGCCGATTACGACTGTTGAAATAGCTATAAATTGGAAAACCTTCTGCATAATATCCCCTCCACATTCCCTTCCCCTAATACAAAATAAATTTATACTTACAACTTATGTGATTTTTTTTATAAATAGCTCCTATTTCTTAAGAGAATTTGAACATTAAAAAAATCCATCACGAACAACTCTAAAAATGCGACACAAACCAAAACTAAAAAAGTCTCAACTAGAGGTATGATTCCAATCAATATAAAAAATGTTTTATGAACAATAAAAAAACTCTGTCAAGTAGGAGGGCACTGAAAAAGTCCATAAAATGAATTCTAACCATGGTGGAAGCGATTAATCGTTTTTGCCATGGCTTTTTCTTCGATGCCGTTAATTTCCGCTCCGGCGGACGCTTTCCTGGGGACGAACCTTGAGCCTCCTCGTCGCTAACGCTCCTGCGGGGTCTCAAGATGTTCGCTAGTTCCCCAAGGAGTCGCCGCCTGCACTCCAATCAACTAGTTTTATCGTTTTTCTGAGTTTTCCATTCTCTCCGAGTCACACATACCCCTTTATAATGAAAGGACTAATTCAGGTGGTGCTGTATATGATTTTCAAACAGGAAATATTCACCAACCTTAGTCCTTAACTTGTTTACTTTCCACAACTTCTCGAAGCAAGCTACTAAACTCAGTTAGCGAAAAAACAAAGGCAAATACCAAATCATATGTTTTTTGCTAGGAGAATGTATGGCTTCGTTGAAATAGGACGTATTGAATAGTAAAAATAAGATCACCCGAATAAATTGTCAGTAGACAATCGAATCGGGTGATCTTTTACTTTATAAATATTTTTTTAATATGTGCCTGTATTTGCTCCAAATCTTCTTCAAATATACGTTCCTTCATCGCACCATATAAAGAAAAGGTAGGCAATTGCTGCATGCCACAGTATTCGAAGGTTTTATGTACTGGGAACAGTACCTCGTCTTCTGACTTCCCTTCCAAAAATGCTGTAGGTTCGGAAGATGCAAAGGAGGTCTTCTTAACTCCCCATGTAACAGAAAACATATATTTCTTCTCCTTCAATAATCCGCCTCTTCCTAATTCAGTCCCTTTCGTAAAAAAGATTTTAGGGAGGAAAATATCATCAAAATATTTTTTCAAAACCCCCGGAATACTAAACCAATAAATTGGAGTTTGTATAACAATACAATCTGCCCAAAGGAACTTTTCAATTTCCTTATCAACTTCATACCCTTCTTTAACAATAGTTGTCTGAATTTCATACTTTTCACTTAAGTCACTCTGTATGACTTGAGCAAGACTTTGTGTTAAATTTCCAGGCGCGCGTTCAAATTGATCATGGCCATCAATTAGTAGTATTTTATCCATTTACAATCTCCTCACATTATTCATAATAATGTACCGACGTTTTTTAACTTTTTGGAAAAACAATTAAAACCCTAACCAGATAACCAAAGAGAACAGAGGGATTACAGTACTAAATTTTCTTCACATCTTTTGGGCAAATTCACTCGCCTCTAACACTATGCTAACTGGTTAACATACATCATACATAGTATGCTAACGAAAAGGTTTTTGATTTGTTTTAGTAATTTCTTTATTTCATTCACTATACTAGTGCTCAATAATTCTAATCAATTTCGACTCCGTATCAATCTCTACAAATCCTCCGATTGGGAATGTAAACATTGGCTGTATATGACCAAAGCTTGCATTATACATTACAGGAATGTCTTTTAAAGTTGGATGTTTGTCAAAAATAAAATGCAAATGCTCCTCTGTCATTTCAGATTTATTTTGGAATTTGCCAATGACGACTCCTTTTAGATTTTTTAATTTCTCCTGCTGTAGTAATGATGTTAAATCGCGTGCAAATGTCAGTGGATCTGTTAATTCGTCATCTTCTATAAATAAAATCACATCATTTAAATCCGGCATAAATTGGGTACCTTGTAGCAAATTGAATGTACATAAATTACCACCAAATAATTCACCCTGAGCACGCCCAGCGTTATAAACTTTCAATCCTTCGTTTAGAATCAAATTACGATTCTCCTGATTTATAAACCATGCATCATCGCTCCAAACTACTGATTGTTCCACGTCAAAAGCTCCATCTTCCATTAAACATTTTTTAAAATAAGCGGTTTGATAATCCTGCTCTTTCTGCATACCGAAGCTTGAGAAATGTGGTCCTGAATATGTAACTAAACCCGTTTTGGCAGTAATAGCCCACGCTAGCGCAGTAATATCACTATATCCACAAACGATTTTTGGATTGTCCTTTATGAGTTTATAATCAACATAAGGCAAGATTTCATTAAGATTAAAACCCCCAATGACGGTCAAGATCCCTTTCACTTGTGGGTCTAGGAAAGCATCGTGTAAATCCTCTACTCGGGCCTGAATAGAAGATGAGTAATGCAAATCACAATCTGATACATGCTCTCCAAATGTTACTTTTAAACCAAGCTTTTTTAATTGCTCAATTGCTCCTTTAATACCTTCTTCTGATAAAATTTGCATACTACGACTAGGTGCAATAATACGCAGTTCATCGCCTTTTTTTAATTTAGGTGCTATCATTCTTTAACCTTCTTTCTATTTTTAAAATAAAAAGTCCTACTTCACAAACACATTCCCTATATTTCAAGATACAAACTTACACACATACATGTTAACTACTGCTGCCAAGTTTTCTTTCAAAATCACCCTAATAGGAAGTATTTAGCTTTTTTTCATAAAGTCTTTCAACAGCCGATTCTCTCTATAAAAAAGAAATAGTCCTTTTCTTCCCTATGTTTCAATCATCTGAATAATGGGGTTGATAATACAGAAAACCCACACAAATGTAATTATATACCTTTTGTCAGTTTTACTAAAATATTTATATTATATATGCTTGCTGATTGTTCTTTGACTGTAAAAGCAAGGTGCCACAACATTTAATGGAAAATTTAGTAATTAAAATAAAAGCAATCTTCACATGGAGTCCATCCTATTAAAACTAGATTGTAAAGACTGAAACATAATAATTGAGATACTTTAAAGCTCAATTATTATCCGAAGTTTTAATTGTTGTTTTCCCCCATCTTTAACTTCGTATTCTCTTCGATTAATATTCTATGGACATTACAAAGAAATAAGAAAACATATGCCATTTGATTTAAATTTCCTCTACAACAAAAAGTACTTTTACAAAAATCTAAGTTATAAACTTTAGTTCTAGGTACAAATAAAATAACTTTTTCATAAAATTTAAGATAAGCATGGAATCTGCCCCTTATCAATTATTTTGGTATGAATAGTATGTTAGTTAGGAGGAGAAAAATGGATAATAAAAAAGAAAGATGTTGCAAGTGTAGGAAATACCTCTGTACTTGCAATAAAAGCATTACGCGAAGACGTAGATGTTATGTGGGTCCCCGAGGCGTAACCGGACCGAGGGGTGAACGCGGACCAAGAGGTTTTATTGGTATTCCGGGTGTTGCTGGTGCTGATGGCGCTATCGGACCTCAAGGACCTGCTGGCGCTGACGGGGCTATCGGGCCTCAAGGACCTGCTGGCGCTGATGGCGCTATCGGACCTCAAGGACCTCAGGGGGTTGTAGGGCCAACTGGCGTTGATGGTGCTCAAGGGGTTGCTGGTGCTGTCGGGGCTGTCGGGCCTCAAGGACCTGCTGGTGCTGTCGGGGCTGTTGGACCTCAAGGACCTGCTGGCGCTGACGGAGCTGTTGGACCTCAAGGATCTACTGGTGCTGACGGCGCTATCGGACCTCAAGGACCTGCTGGTGCTGATGGCGCTATCGGATCTCAAGGACCTGCTGGCGCTGATGGGGCTCAAGGACCTCAAGGGGTTGCTGGTGCCGATGGCGCTATTGGACCTCAAGGACCTACTGGTGCTGACGGCACTGTTGGACCTCAAGGACCTGCTGGTGCTGACGGGGCTGTTGGACCTCAAGGACCTGCTGGTGCTGACGGGGCTGTTGGACCTCAAGGACTTGCTGGCGCTGACGGGGCTGTTGGACCTCAAGGACTTGCTGGCGCTGACGGAGCTGTTGGACCTCAAGGACCTGCTGGCGCTGACGGGGCTATTGGGCCTCAAGGACCTGCTGGCGCTGACGGGGCTGTTGGACCTCAAGGACCTCAGGGCGTTGCTGGATCTGGTGTAATAATTCCATTCGCATCAGGAATCCCTGTTTCACTCACGACTATTGCAGGGGGCCATGTTGGTACGCCAAGTTTTATTGGGTTTGGAAGCTCTGCACCAGGTATTAGTATAGTAGGAGGAACAATAGATTTAACAAATCCTGCTGGCACGCTTACTAACTTTGCAATTCCGGTTCCTCGTGCTGGAACAATTACTTCGATGGATGCTTTCTTCAGTACTACATTAGCGCTATCCCTTATTGGATCAACAGCAACAATTACAGCTCAATTATATGAATCAACCCCAACAAGTACTATTTTCAGTCCAGTTGCAGGAGCTTCTGTAACATTGGCTCCATCTCTAACAGGTATTCTCTCCATTGGTACCACGAGCAGTGGTATCGTTACAGGATTAAACATACCAATAACTGCACAAACACGACTATTAATGGTCTTTACTGTAACCGCTACTGGTGTTTCTCTTATTAATACTATTGAGGGTTATGCAAACGCAGGACTATCAATTAGTTAATTTATAAAAAAATTCTCGCCTTAAATATCTTGAAGCTTACCTTATACATTATTTTGCCAGCAGTTTTTTTTAAGGCTGTTTTCTCAAAGATTGTTGCTATTAAGATTTAAAATAAGAATAGAGGTTTAATCCACAAATTGTGTAGATTAAACCTCTATTTTATTTCAAGTATTTAACTTAATGTTTGTTTAGTTAAATCTCTTTTTTAGTTGATTAAAGAAAAAATCAAAACTTTAGTATCCTTTAACAACCACAATTCTGTTCCTCATTATTTATCAATGGAATCAAGGGGAACCCCATAGTCTTCCAAGCAGCTATACCACCATTCAACTCTTTTACTGAGTATCCGTTTTCAATTAATATTATAGAAGCCTTTGCAGCTGTATTACACCAAACATCCCAACAATACAAAACGATTTCTTTGTCTTTAGGTAGTTCATCTAACCGAATTTCTAATTCTGAAAGTGGGATTTCTAAAGCACCTTGTATTTTTTCTTTTTTCAAAGCAGGAGCACCATTCCTAACATCAATTAATAAATAATTTTCTGGTTGGCTTTTTTTCTCCGTCATATAATCCATAGGACTGAACGTTGATTCAACGCGATTTTTAAAATATGAGATTTGATTCATTTTATTTTTCTCCTATTCTTTTCACTATTTTTATTAAATACTTTTTAAACGCATCTTTTTCCTCATCTTCTAATGCTGACAATACTTCTCGCTCAGACTGATTCATTAACTCCAAACAATCATCTACGGTTTTTTTACCTTTTTCCGTAAGATTAAGACAGTAAGACCTTCTATCATTTGAGTTTTTGTCTCTATTTATATAGTGAAGAGATTCCAAACGATCTACGTGATCCACCATAGATGTCCTGTCTATTTTTAAATCTTCTGCAATTTCTTTCTGAGATGTGTTAGGACGTTCCTTTATTCTAATCAGGACTCCGAATTGTCTTGCATTTATACCATAAGGCTTCAACTGTTCTATAAAATCTTCTTCTAACATTTGTTCTACTTTTCCAGTTAAAAAACCAAATGATTTAAATATATCACTCAATTTTATACCTCCCATCGAATAGTCAACTGATATGATAATCAGTATAACTGACTATATGGCAAATGTAAATATTTTGAATAATAAATCGAGTAAATTATTTACATTCCCTTCTTACAGATGTTTTATAGCCATTTTCCAACAAATGAATCTGTTGCATATACTGAAAACAGTTGATTTTGTTTTCTCGTAATGATGCTACAGTAAAATAGTTAGATTTTTTTACAAGCTGAAATAAGCATTTGCTCAACTCGATTTTCAAATGTCAAACTTTTATGTAACTCAAGCCAACGATACCAGTAGAGGTAACTATCCAAATAATAATCTTTCAGCAAATCTGGATGAATTTAAATAATACAAACATATATGATTTGAAAAGCAGATCCTTCACTACATTATAGTGTCCCCTTGAAAATAGATAGTTAAAAAAGTATCTATACTGTCTAAGCTACGATCAACTGACTTCGGCGTTAAGCTAGACCGCAACATACTTACACTCCTAGTACCGTAGATTAAAAATAAATGGATAGTGGCAACTTTTCGTTCATAATTGAATAGAAAGTTGCCTTTATCCACGCTCCTTTTTCACTATTTTTTCCATCAAAGTTCTCTTCTCTAGAAGTACTACCTTCCTTACCAATCACTACTAATCTATTTAGATGATTGTGAATTTTCAAAAATAAAAGTACAATTGGGATTATATTTGATAGTACTATACATATTTTTAGGAGGAACAACTTTGAGCAAAATTCGAATTGGTATTGTTGGTTATGGTAATTTAGGACGTGGTGTTGAAGGGGCCATTGCACAAAATCCCGATATGGAACTAGTGGCAGTGTTCACTCGTCGAGACCCTTCTTCTTTAAAAATCGCGAGTGCTAATGTGCCAGTACATGCTGTGAACGATGCAGAAAACTTTAAAGATGCCATTGATGTTATGATTCTATGTGGTGGATCTGCTATGGACTTACCGGAACAGGTACCGCATTTCGCCCAATGGTTTAATACTATTGACAGTTTTGATACACATGCCAAAATACCCGATTTCTTTGACGCAGTAAATGCAATAGCCGAACCTGCAAATAAAGTGAGCATTATTTCAGTTGGATGGGATCCAGGCCTATTTTCATTAAACCGTCTTTTAGGAGAAGCCGTTTTACCTGTTGGGAATACTTATACTTTTTGGGGTAACGGCCTAAGCCAAGGACACTCAGATGCAGTTCGCCGTATTGAAGGCGTCAAAAATGCGGTGCAATATACTTTGCCAATCGAAGAGGCAGTAAATCTAGTACGTAATGGTGAGAATCCTGAACTGACTATACGTGAAAAACATACTCGTGAATGTTTCGTTGTTTTAGGAGAAGGCGCAGATGCAGTGCAAATCGAAGAACAAATAAAAACAATGCCAAACTATTTCTCTGATTTTGTTACAACTGTAAATTTCATCTCTGAAGATGAGCTTGCTTTAAATCATGGTGGTATGCCACATGGCGGATTCGTTATTAGAAGTGGTGAATCCAATTCGCTGGATACGCAAATTATGGAGTTCTCTTTGAACTTAGAAAGTAATCCATACTTTACATCAAGCGTATTGGTAGCCTTTGCTCGTGCCGCTTACAAATTAAATAAAGCAGGCGACCGAGGAGCTAAAACAGTATTTGATGTCCCATTTGGTTTGTTGTCACCAAAATCAGCAGCAGAACTTCGTAAAGAATTATTATAAGATACAAAAGGCTGGCCCTGTCTTCATAACAAGTCAGCCTTTAATCAATTTTACCTCGGCATAATTGCGTCCGGAATCGGCTTTGTACTTGTACAAAGAACTCCTTTCCGATTCAGTGACATCC
The DNA here is from genome assembly GCF_055456015.2 of Viridibacillus sp. d25.2. NCBI lineage: Bacteria > Bacillati > Bacillota > Bacilli > Caryophanales > Caryophanaceae > Viridibacillus > Viridibacillus sp. d25.2. The sequence goes on from NZ_CM196652.1 coordinate 3,803,361, forward strand.
GCCGGAGGTTTTAAATTATTTATAATATCAAAATCCACTAAAAGTGTTCAGTCATATTGACTTTTATTCGCTCGACAACTATGATGAATAGTGATTCTTACAAAAGACTCAATAATCTCAAACAAAAAACCTTGTGCTACCATTCTATCAAATGAAGGGCTCATAAGGTTTTTTGTTATTCCACCGAATTGGAATGACTGACAACTCAATCATTATTGACGATGCTATTTATGTCATGTACAGTTGAAGGATAAGTTCAAAGGCATTGGTTTAATGGTGTTTTTTTGATACCTCTTTAAGTATTAAAAACTCTATTTGCAGTAATTCGACAAACTTTTCTGGGATACTATCAACAACCGTAAGCGCCTTAACATAGTCATTTACAGTAAAATTCACTTCCCATTCTTCATCCAGTAATTCAGGAAAATAAATAGTATTCTCCCTTTGGATTTCCCAACCGGTTTGCTTTATGATTTTCTTAATATCCCCTGCTTTAAATTATATGCGTATATTTGAGAAACTCGTTACTTTAAATACTTCATATTGAGCTTGAATTAATACTGGTAATAGATGAGGATATTGTCTAATACTTGTTACCTTAACTTTAGACGATGCTTAGTTTGGATTATTTTAATTGTACGAACGTCACCATATATGGCCATTTAGCTCACAATTTCTTCTATTATTTTTCCATCCATTTAGTATCCCTAGACTCAAAGATTAACATTGTAATATCTTCCATCCTACATTAGACTATGTGTACAATCAACTCAATTCATTTATGTGTAAAAGGGAGTGAATCTTATGTCTTCAATCCAATTAACAGATGTGCAAAAGCACTTTCAAAAAAGATCCATTATTCAAAATGTCAGTCTGTCAATTGATTCAGGGAAAATTTTTGGTCTAATCGGGCCATCCGGTTGTGGTAAAACAACATTAATCAAACTAATAGTAGGAATGTTAAAAGCTGATGCAGGTCAAATAGAAGTTTTGCAGCAAACTGTACCGAACTACAATTTACTCAAAAAAATTGGCTATATGGCACAATCTGATGCACTATATAGCGATTTAACAGGAATGGAAAATATGCAATTTTTCGCTAAGCTATATTCTTTAAATAAAGCAGAAAGGTACAAACGCATTGCTTATGCAGCAGATATTGTCCAACTTACAAATGCTCTTTCCCAAAAGGTAGAGACCTATTCTGGTGGTATGAAACGCAGATTATCACTGGCCATTGCACTTCTTCAAAATCCAGATATTCTTATTTTAGATGAACCTACTGTTGGAATTGATCCTGCATTAAAACTCACTATTTGGCAAGAGCTCGAACGCCTGAAAAAAGTAGAAAAGAAAACCATCCTAATAACAACCCATGTTATGGATGAAGCAGAAAAATGTGATGAACTTTCTTTAATGAGAGAGGGTAAAATTATTGCTACTGGCACGCCTTCTGAATTAAAAACACTTTATGGCGCAGACACGTTTGATGAAGTGTTTTTACGAGCTGGAGGTGCCAAGATATGAGAATTATTGCTTTAGTGAATAGAATTATTCAGCAAATGCTAAGAGATAAACGAACACTCGCCCTCTTATTCCTTGCACCTTTACTCATCTTGAGCTTAATGTATTTTATCTTTCACACTGAAGATAGCTCTCCAAAACTTGGAGTAGTTGGTGTTGAGACGACAATTATTAAAACCTTAGAAAAAGCAAATATAGAAGTAGAAAAGTATGACCAACTAACTCAAAAAGAGGCACTTGCCGAAAACTTAGATGGTTGGCTAACGATTGAAAATAAGCGGCTTTCTTTAACATTACAAAATGATTCACCTAGTAAAGCAAAAGCATTACAAATGCAGGTAAAACAAGCACTAACATCTCTTCAAATAACCAGTATTCCCAGTAAAATCCCAGAGCTAGCCGTGACTACAAATTATGTATATGGAGATGAAGATACACAGTTATTTGATATTATTAGTCCGATTCTAGTCGGCTTCTTTGTATTTTTTTTCGTATTTCTCATTGCAGGAATTGCACTATTAAAGGAACGGACAACAGGTACATTAGAAAGATTATTAGCTACACCAATTCGACGTCACGAAGTAGTACTTGGCTATTTAATAGGCTACGGACTTTTTGCAATCATTCAGACATCAATCGTCGTTTTATATGCGGTGAAAATACTTGATATTGTTCTAATCGGCTCCATATGGTATGTGCTACTAATTAATTTATTACTTGCACTAGTTGCCTTATCATTAGGCATTCTATTATCTAGCTTTGCATCTTCAGAATTCCAAATGGTACAGTTTATACCGCTCGTTATTGTTCCGCAAATTTTCTTTACAGGATTATTTCCATTGGATGGCATGGTCGATTGGTTGCTTTCAGTTGGCAAAATTATGCCTCTTTACTACGCCGCAGATGCACTAACAGGCGTTATGTATAAAGGTTTTACTTTTACAGATATCTCTATTGATCTAGGTGTATTACTATTATTCTCAATCCTATTCATAACCTTAAATTTCGTCGCATTAAAAAAATATCGTGCTATTTAATATCGTGTATAAATAAAAAAAACGCTCTTTCAAACGAAGGGCACTGAAAAAGTCCATAAAATGAATTTTAGCCATGCGGAATCGATTAATCGTTTCTGCCATGGCTTTTTCTTCGATGACGTTAATTTCCGTTCCGGCGGACGCTTTCCTGGGGACGAACCTTGAGCCTCCTCGTCGCTAACGCTCCTGCGGGGTCTCAAGATGTTCGCTAGTTCCCCAAGGAGACGCCGCCTGCACTCCAATCAACTAGTTTTATCTTTTTTCTGAGTTTTTCTTCCTTTCCGATTTACACCTAACTCTTTATAATAAAAGGACTAATTCGAGGTGGTAAGCCCTTATATCGTTATAATCAAAAGTCACCAAAAGAATTTTCACAAGAAAAATCAAAGAGTATCCGAAAAGCCGTTTATCAATTCGATGAAATGATAAAAGAAAATTTTCTATTAAAACCCACTTCAAACGAAATCAACTTACTCAGCTCCCCACTTTCTTTTTTACCAATAACAATTATATTTTCAATTAATTGTTTAAATAAAAAATGCCTGCAACCGATTTGTGATCAGTTGTCAGGCAGTTATTAACTAAGTTTTTAGAAGAAGAAATTTAAAATATAGAATATTAACGCTGCCATAGCTGCTGCTGATGGCATCGTAATAATCCAAGTTAAAATAATTTTACGGGCCACTCCCCATTTAACACCTTTAACACGTTGTGCAGATCCTACCCCCATAATAGCGGAAGAAATAACATGTGTAGTACTAACTGGCAAGTGGATTAATGTTGCACCGAAGATAACTGAAGCAGAAGCTAAGTCAGCTGCTGCACCATTAACAGGACGCAATTTCATGATCTTACCACCAACGGTTTTGATGATTTTATAACCACCGATTGACGTACCAAGTCCCATTGCTAATGCTGCGGAAACTCGAACCCAACCTTGAATATCATCACCAGATTGTAATCCGCCAGCGATTAAAGCCATTGTCATAATCCCCATTGCCTTTTGCGCATCATTCGTTCCATGTGTAAACGATTGAAGTGCAGCAGTACAAATTTGCAAATAACGGATTCCTTTATTTGTGCGATATAAATTGGCATTTTTGAAAATGACTTTGAATAAAGACATCATCAAGAAACCAGCCGCAATAGCAATAAATGGTGAGATTAATAAAGCTTGTAATATTTTCAAGAAACCTGTGTAGTTCAAGATACCAAAGCCTGCTGCTGCAATAGCCGCACCAGCGATAGCACCAATAATTGCATGAGATGAACTAGACGGAATTCCGTAATACCAAGTAACTAAGTTCCAAATAATTGCCGCAAGTAATGCAGCTAAAATGATGACAGAACCGTTTGACAATGCGAAAGGGTCTACTATGTCTTTCGTGATTGCTTTTGCAACACCTGTAAAAGTGATTGCCCCGATAAAGTTCATAACTGCTGCCATCATTACAGCTACTTTCGGTGGCAATGCTCGTGTTGAAACTGACGTAGCAATGGCATTTGCCGTATCATGGAAACCATTGATAAAGTCAAATGTCAGTGCAAAAATAACAACAAGAACTGTTAATAAGAGTATTGTATCCATTCGTGACTCCTGCTCCTATGCATTACGCATAATAATAGTTTCCATAGTATTCGCTACATTTTGGCAATCATCTGCAATATCCTCTAATTGTTCATAGATATCCTTGAACTTGATTAGTTGGATTGGATCTTTTTCATGCAAGAATAGTTGCTTAATGGACGTACGAAGCACTTCATCACATTTGCTTTCATAATCTTTTATTAAAATGGCATGATCACGCATACCAATTAAGTTTTTCGTTTTTAATAATTCCATTGCTTTTACAATTTCATCAGCACTTTTCACAATATAACTGATAAATGTATTCATTGATTCATCGATATCGATTAACGCGAACATGTCAAAGTGTGCAATACATTCTTCCATACCATCAAGAACGTCATCCATACTGTTGGCAAGCGCTAGAATATCCTCTCTCTCAATTGGGGTCATAAATGATTTATTAAGCATCACGATTAATTCATGAATGAGAGAATCCCCATCCGTTTCATATTTTTTCATTCGTTTGCTAATTTCTTCTAAGTCTTCCAAACTATGAATGCGGAAGTCATTGGCATAATGCATTGCCTCCTGCACATTTACAGCAATATTTGCTAAAGCTTCAAAGAATGGATCTGGCTTTTTTCGATTAAACATAAATTCCTCCTGAAAAAGTTAGTGTCAAAACGTAGATTTGTTCTGAACGCTAAATTAGCTTAACAATAATTTAATAGAATATCTGCTATTTTTTAATATTCTATAACAACTTTTACAATCCTGTAATATTAGCGTTCACAATTTCGCAAAAATATTCGTTTTCTTTATCGAATTTTGTCGAAATATATATATTTTGGTGTAATAATGCCCTTAATTATCGGCTCAATCCATTGATAAATCTAACATCTCCTTGTCAATATCAAACTTTTTTGCAAATGAATTATTTTTCGACAAAATACCAACCATTTTAATATAGTAGGTAGGGTTTTTAATTTACAAAACTATAGAATTGTTAAACATTAGAAGGGAATTCTTGCAGACCTTCAAAAATAAAAGTTGTAATTATTAATACACAACAGGCAACTTTTGAATTTTGCTTCTTAATTTGGTTCTCGTTCCAAACAGATCGCTTTTCACAACCATCAAACTCCACAAAAATACAAAGAAAGAAAACTGTCATAAAACAAATGCAAGTTGGGGAAATTAAAAATGAATCAAAGCAAATTCATTTCAAAGTAGTATAACCAACATCAAAAAAAGAAATCATAAAAGTTGCAAATATTGACGTTTTCTGCGCATTCCCTATTTTTCTACAAAAAAACTCCTCATTTAAGAGGAGCTTAAAGGAACAGAAATAATAAATATGAACAATATTAAAGCTGTCCAAATATAAGCTGAAACAATTTTACTAATACCTGACATACTATTTCCTTTTTTATGCATGCGACTTATTTTGTTTATATACTTTAAAAATTCATTTCAACTGCCTATTTCATCTAAAATGCAAAAAAGTTCGAGCAGGAAAAAATCAGTGCATACGAAATACACTGAACATTTCCCCTCGGACTTTTATGTCAATAGGTGCCTTCTGCACATGGCAGAAGATGTATCACTTGTTCATTGATCTTGTAAAAGCGGAACCCTAGCTACAGTTTTCTAGTTCAAATTTATTCTATTAAAACCTGACTACTTAAGCGGGACTTTTACTTGTGCTTCTTTTTTCAATTCCATAAATGGCATTTGCACAGCCTTTACTGTCAATTTTCCGTCTTCATCTGGCAAATCAAATGTTTGGACGTATCGATTGCCTGAAATTCGTTCAGCATACCCTTTTTCATCACTTGTTAAATCATTTCCTTTAGCATCTTCAACCCAAATACGATTGTAGTCAAAATGGGCTCCATAAGGAAAATCACTTTGTGCTTCAAAATAAAGCAACAGTTGATTTTTCTCTATTTTTAAATCAGTCACAACTACTTTGCCAATCTTCCCTTGATCTAGTATAATTGGTAAATGTTTTACATCCAATGTCTTTTCACTTGGCTCACCCTCTACCGGTATTTTTATATAAAACGGGCTAACGGTCAAAGTCGATACTTCTTTTTCTAGTGGTGCAAATAAATATTCCATATGCATGACTTTACCATCTTCAGAACCAGTCCCAGAGGCACCTGTAATTGTTTGTAGAGGTATGCCATCATCATCTAATACATACATTTCTAAAACTCTATCCTCATACATAATCGACTCTTCAAATATATCAATATTCACCTTTACACCTGCAGGCCCCATTTGAATCGATTTTACTTTATATTTAGTATCATCGATAATGCCCGTTTTATTAACCATAATTTCTTTTACTTTTGCTTTAGATTTTGTCACCGGCACATCAAAGTGCCAATTGCCGGCTGTTTCTCCTATCATCTTTAAGTCCATACTTAATTCAAAAGAATCCGGTAAGGCGTCAAATGTTTTAATATTCATAATACCTGCATATTGGCCATTAGCCAGTTTTTTACCCGTACGGCTGTCGCCAAAATTAATACGCTCACCATTTACTTTTAAATCAAACTCACCTAAATTTTGTGTATCACTTTGTAAATAACTTATAGATAGCCTTGTTCCATCATAAAAAACGTCCTGAATAGTGAGAGTAATATCCTGATCCGTACTCGTTATATTCACTGCATTTGATAACCCTTGATCAGTTACTTTTTTCAAACCTTTATCTCCTGTGGTATCGAAAATATGGCCAATTAAGGGGATGGAAGATAAGACTTTAGCCATCGCTGGAGAAACAAATGCTGAACCGACAAAAAGACATCCTGCTACTACAGCTGCACCAACGATTGGTTTCCATTTGCTTTTGCGGATTTTCCGACTTGCTTTCCCTCGCTTCATCGCCATTTCAATCGATTCATCTAATTTTTCAGTCGGCACTTTCATATCATCAATCGCTTTTTTTATGTCTGATGATTGTTTATTCATTAACACACGCCTCCTTGAATTCCAGTTTTAGTTTCTTCAAAGCTCGATGTAAATTTGTTTTGACTGTTCCTTCTGGATAGTCGAGTAGTTCTGAAATTTGCTTAACAGATAAATCTTTGTAATACCTAAGGATTATGACTGTTTTATATTTTTCTTCTAACTGTTCAATCGCTAGTAGTAAATCCATTTTATCTTCTAACGGGAATTTTGCCTTAGACTCAATTCGCTCAACAACCTCTTGCTCAATGGAAATGATTTTCGTCGATTTTTGGATAAAGTTCAGTGCAACATTGATCAAAATCCGTGTAATCCAAGTAGAAAAATACTTCGGCTCTTTCAGCTGTTCGATTGATATATACGCTTTATAAATCGCTTCTTGCACAACATCTAAAGCATCATTTTCATTTTTGACATACAAGAAAGCCATCTTATAAAGCTTATCTTTTTCAGTATGTATTAACTTGAGGAATGCTTGATCATTACCATGCTGCGCTTTTTTCACTAGTGTATTTTGAAACATTTGCTTTCTCCTCTCTTAGGCAACCGTTAGACAAACGAACGTATCATTTCGTTTCAAATAATTCCTAAAATATTGATTTCGAAAAAAATTTAAAAAGGCTAGTACCTTTATTAATGTAAAATGACCATCTCTTTCAAAAGCTTATATTCTTATGTATGAATAGATGTCTAAAGTAAATAATCTATCTCTCAGTGGTGATATCGTAATCCTATTAAAAATACGCCAATTGCAATTCAAAAAACACCTTAATTAATAGCTCGTCTATAGAATAGTGGGAATCTATATCTAAAATAAAAAAGATGTGCATAAAATCATACACATCTTAAATCTTTCCTATTTCACTGACTTGCGATAAATGCGCTGATTGGTTGAAATCACCTAGTAGCCATCTGTCATCTTGAATTGAAATATAACTGATTCCTGCATTTGCTAATCGTACTTCCTGCGGAAAAGCATCACCATTCTCGAGTAATGTAAAAAGTGCATGAATAACCGCTCCATGAGCGACTAGAATAACTCTGTCATTTGGATACTGCTCGTGAATTTCAACAATCCCGTTTCGTAACCTTGCAAGCAATGCGTCCAAAGATTCTTGATTTGAGTATTGTTTATTTGGAAATACCTTTATACGTTCTTCCATGTCCATACCTTCTGCGTCACCAAAAGAACGTTCTTTAAACTCCTCAATTTCTATGAGCGGTATGTGTAATTGTTCGTTGATTATCTCTGCTGTACGTTTAGCTCTTAATAATGGACTTGTATAAATTGCAGACCAGTTAGCATTTTTGAAAAACACACCACACTCTTTTGCTTGCTGGATACCTCTGTTATTGAGAGGCACATCCGTTACACCTTGCAATTTTCCAAGTGTATTCCAATCTGTCTCTCCATGCCTAACTACACAAATTTCAGTCATATGAGCACCCCCTAAACCAACTTTACTTTAGAGTATCATATTAAATTCCAGCTGTATGCATTAACACAACTCTCCATCCATCAGGGTCTTCGATTGTATTACCTTCCTTCTCCCAATAAGGATTTTCTGGAGGAACTGTATTATAGCCTAATTCACTTAATCTCTTGATAATCACATCAATCTGTTGCTGATTTGGGAGATAAAATACTATTAAATTATCTTTAGAGGGTGCTGGACAAGGACTCCCATCTATATGTTGTGTAAATTCCAAATGATATGTTGCGTTTGGAAGTCCAATTAATAAACCATCATAGCCCCGCCCGGTAAATGCCCCAATTTTATTCAACCCTAAACCATCACAATAAAAACGCTCTAATTGTTGTAATTGATCTGTAGGTCTTGCAACTCTTACTTGAACCACTTGCATACTTGCCGACCATTCGCTACTCATACTAACCACCCCTTTGAAAGAATATTAGCATCTATCAAAATCACTTAACTCCTTCATTTGGTTGAACTTAATCTCACTCTTTTGATGTATTACGCTTTTATTTCTACACTACATAATAAAGTTAATTTGAAAGGGGTTATACTTATGGAACCGACGGACGATGTATTATTTTCACTAAATGATGCAAAGCCAAAAAGTTTCGAGTAAAGATAAAAAAAGAACTTTTCGCAAATGCGAGAAGTTCCTTTTCATTTTCTAACTGGCTTTTTTAAACCCTGCTTGCTCCGCTTCTTTTTCAGTACAGAACATTTTTTCTTCTTTTACTACATCATAATTGTTGGAACCTGGCATATGATAAAGCTTATTACCCTTGCTATTAATATTACCCTTAATAGAACAACTAGCTTTGTTAAATTGATATGAGTTATCGGATTTATTTGTGGTTTTAGATTGTCTTTCAGTAGGCAGACCATTTTTCACGGCCGATTTATCGAAGCCTCGGTTTGTTACATAGCCATCATATTGCCAAATACCTTTTCTTGATGATTTTGCTTCATCTTGTATTTTCTCAAAAGCTTTCACATTTGTCGTATTCGGCTCATAAATGTAGCCAACACGCACAAGACCTTCCCGAATCAGTTGCTCTTGAACGCTTTTCCCATCCGCATATATGTAAGCTAGAAGGCGACCATATTTATCTTCATGTTCACCGACATCAAATTCAATTGAAACTTGCTTTGCGTTGTTCAATATTTCACGATTACGAGTTTGTGCTTCTCGTCCAAAAGGTTGCTCCCCTAATTGCTTATGATACATTTCAGGTGCATCTACTAATAAATAACGTACTTTTTTTGTTTCTCCGTCGTATTTCACTTTAATCGTATCACCATCCATAATACTTACCACTTCGACATCGATTCGATTTTTTGAGTCATTTGTTTTTGTCTCTGTTGCTTCTGTACATGCTTGTAGTATGAATACTAGACAGCTGATAAGAAGGAGTCCCCATTTTTTCATTGTCATCACCCTTGCAATCTTAACATAAACTATTAGTTATCAGCTTACTTTCAGCATTTAACGTAAAAAAATACCCAGTCTTCGGCAGAGGTCTGGGTATTGATTAGATTTTTATTAAACTGTTGAAGTACCTTTTGGATCAATGTCTTTGATTGATTTCCCTTGCTCTTCTAGATCACGAATACGATGTGCAAGGCGTGATGCAGCAGATGCAGCAATGCTACCTACTAAATCATCTAGAAATGTGTGTACACCCTCTCCAGCTTTAGTATCAAGCTGCTGTATTATTCCGATTTTCTGTTTGTCTAAATGTCCAAAAGTTGTTACAGCAATACTACCGTAAGTAAATACTGATCCTAGAGCGATTGTCTCGTCAACGCCAAATAGTCCTTCATCTGACTCAACTAATTGTTGTAGTGGCGCCGATAATAACTTTTTCTCTGCTAATTCATCTAACTCAATCCCAACTAAAATTGCATGTTGAATTTCACGTTTATAGAGTACTTTATCAACAGATTCAATGCAATGATCTAGTGATAGTCCATCATTATATGCGTATTGCATTTCATACACAATTTCCGCGATATCCTTTAATGTAACACCGCGACGTTCTAAAGCATCACGTGCTGCTTTAGCGACAACTTCTGATGAAACTTGAAGTTTTTTATTATACATGACCCATCCTCATTTCTATATATAGTTCTTTATGATTACCATTATACCTTTACTTTCTTATATGTTACAATCTTCGTACAGAAAAATGAAGGAGTGACAGTTTTGACTCGTGGCACAATTACAGACATAGATTTTTTCAGCGAATCCTTACAAGAGGATATCCATCTATTAGTTTACTTACCTGCAAACTATTCACCACTTTATAAATACTCAGTTTTAATCGCATCCGATGGTAAAGATTATTTTCAACTCGGTCGTATTTCTCGAGTAGTGGATGACTATTTAGAACAGGGAGAAATTGAAAATTTAATAATTGTAGGTATACCTTATAAAAGCGTAGAGGATCGACGGCAAAAATATTTGCCAAATGGAGAAAAACACCAAGCTTACTTACGATTTTTAGCACATGAACTTGTTCCTTATATAGATGAGCATTATTCCACATATCAGATGGGTATGGGCCGCGCATTGATTGGAGATTCGCAGGCTGCAACAGTATCCTTACTAGCAGCAATACAATATCCGAATATTTTTGGTAAAGTATTAATGCAGTCACCTCTAGTAAATGACGATGTTCTAGAAAGAGTGCACCAAGTACAAGATGTTAGTGCTTTTTCTATTTATCACGTAATTGGTAAAAAAGAACACGAGGTAGTAACACTGGATAAGAGTGTGAAGGATTTTCTAACTCCTAACCGCGAATTACATGAGTTGATTGTCAACAAAGGCTTTTCTACTTTCTACGATGAATTCGAAGGAAATCACTCATGGAAGTTTTGGCAACCTGACTTAAAACGTGTCATAAAACAAAACTTTAGCAGATAACATGGATTTCATAATGAATATTACCTTTTTTCTGTTATACTGAAAATTAAGAAAAACTATATAAAACTACTTAGGAGGTACGGAATAATGAAATACGGTATCGTTGCATTTCCATCTAAGAACTTACAAGATTTTGCGAATTCATATAGAAAAAGATATGACACGCATTTTTCTAAAATCACACCTCATATTACTTTAAAAAGTGGCTTTGAAGTAGATGATTCAAAAGTGAACGACGTTACTAATATGGTTCAAGAAATTAGTAAACAGTTTAAACCGCTTTCAATACACGTATCAAAAGTAAGTTCATTTGCGCCAGTGAACAATGCTATATATCTAAAAGTGGAAGCAACAGAACAGCTTCAAAAATTACATGAAGCATTGCATGCTAAATCATTCGGACAACAACCAGAATATAAATTTGTGCCGCATATTACAATTGCACAAGATATGTCCTCAGGTGAACACGATGATATTTATGGTCAACTACGCATGACAGATGTCGATTCAGAAGAAGTTATTGATCGTATTCATTTACTTTATCAATTAGAAGACGGTTCTTGGACGGTTTACGAAACTTTCCGACTGTCTGGGACTGAGTAATTTTTGGTTTTTGCTAAAATTGTTGAGACAGAGAAAGAGTTACGAGACGCTTTCTTTGTTCGGGAGGAAGTTTTCGTTAAAGAACAGGGTGTTCCTCTACCTTTAGAAAAAGATGAATACGATAGTGAAGCAACACATTTCGTAGCATACAATGGCGTAGTACCGATTGCAGCAGGTCGAGTACAAATAGTTGACGGTAATATAGCTAAAGTGGACCGCGTTTGTGTTTTACCTGATTTTCGAAGAAAGCAAATCGGTGTTTTAATGATGACACACTTAGAGAAATTCGCTAAAGGTCATCAATTAGCAAAAGTGAAGCTAAATGCTCAAACACATGCTATTCCTTTCTACGAAAAACAAAATTATATTATTACATCACCTGAATTTTTGGATTCTGGCATTCCACATCGCGCAATGGAAAAGGAATTCTAGTAATAAGTTGCTAAAACGCTGAATAACGTTTTAGTAGCTTTTTTATTTAGTAAATGTTTTATTTGTTCTATCACTTTTGGTTATAAAGATCATAATTAGATATAAAACTAAGATCTACAACAAAAAGAGCCATCCACGGTTGATTGCAAACTCAACCATGGATTGGCTCCTTTTTATTATTCGAAGTACCTGTTAGATAATCGTCTATAGTGTTTTTTAAACATATTTACTGTAATATTTACCTCTATCAGTAACCTTTAGTTCAAATTTTGGTAAATCTGCTGGGTTAGGATGGATGAATTGTTGATGGACTTGAAGGGAGTTCCAACGATTTTTGTTTTTTTCATTGTTCAATTTTTTTCCAGTGAGTTCAGCACGCTTTTCAAGTTCTCGTTCAAAATGAGATTGCTTCTTTACTTTTGTTATTGCATTTACATGAGCAAAATTATACGGTTTCATGTTCATACGTTCTGCATATTGCGTTGCTTGTAAAGGCTGAACTGGTAGAATGTAGCCCATCACAACCACCTCCTATACTATAACTTTTCCTGCAAAGACATTTTTCCGACTTAAGTTATTATATTATTGAAAATATAATTGTATGCTATAGCATTTTTTGAATTTTATTTAAATCTAAAGATTTACCATCTTTTAAGATAGATGCGACGATTTTTTCTTCTAGCTCTTTTGTTACTGGTTTATTTGCTAGTTGGGAAACTTTACGAATAATTTGGCGAATTTGGCGTTCGTCTTGAAAATCTGCATATTGAATAGCGTTTGCTAATGCAAGTACATCTTCCATTGGTACGCCCGTTTTTCCTTCAATTTTTCGAAAGAATGAGCTTTGCATTTAAGTCCCCCCTTTAGATAAAGCTTGCTCCGACAATAATTAACAAGATGAACAGAACAACGATTAGGATAAACGTTGAGCCATTGCCGCGGTTGCCGCCATAGTAGCATTCGTTTCCGCCGCCAAAGCCACCGCCGTAGCCGTAACCATAACCTGAGAATCCAGACATAAGAAATCCCTCCTCTCTCTAACCGTATTGTATGCAACGGTTTACAGAAAGAAGAGGGCGTTTGAACTAGTCGATATTTCCTTTAGAACGGAAAATTAAAGCGCCAATAAATCCAAATAGAATAGCTGCACTAATACCTGAACTCGTCACTTCGAACATTCCAGTTAAAACTCCTATCCAGCCATGCAATTCAACTTCTGCCAAAGCACCATGTGTCAAGGAATTACCAAATGACGTAATAGGGATTGTTGCGCCTGCGCCAGCAAAATCAATAAGGGGTTCATATAGGCCAAAGCCATCTAAGATTGCACCTGTAACAACAAGTATGCTTAATGTATGAGCAGGCGTTAATTTACCCACATCCATCAGCAGTTGACCAATTACACATATCAATCCACCGATAATAAAAGCAATTATAAAAGTAGTAAACATTTTATTCCCTCATTTCATCGTTACTTCGATTGCATGTGCAACTGTTGGAATTGATTGATTTTGTTGCACTGATAACTGAGACAAAAGAGCACCTGTTGCTACTAAAAGCACCCGCTTCATCCGTCCGCTTTTTAGCTCAGCTAATATTTCGCTAAAAAACACAGATGCGGAACAACCTGCACCACTTGCACCAGCTAAAAATAATGGATCAGCACCGTAATATTCAGCACCGCCATCTCGAACTGTTTCTAACTGTTTTGTAGTAAATCCAGTTTGTCTTAACATTTCTTTTAAGATAGGCAAGCCAACTTTGCCCAGATCACCTGTCATAATAACATCGTAATCCTGCACTGTTTGGCCTCTACCTTTTAAATGTTTTCGAATTGTAGAAAATGCGGCAGGCGCCATTGCTGCTCCCATATGAAATGGATCTGATTGTTGGAAATCCTCTACTTTTCCGATAGTCGCAGCCTCAATACAAGGTTCCCCTTCCTGATGTTTACCAATAAGTGCAAAACCCGCAGCCGTTACAGTCCATTGTGCTGTCGCTGGTTTTTGGCCTCCATAATCAACAGGATATCGAAATTGCCTTTCAATAGCGTTATGCTGACTTGCAGCCCCAGCAATTGCATAATGACTCCCACCCAACTCAGTTAGTAAGCTAGCGATAATAACGGCTGATGTGGACGTAGCACATGCTGAGTACAAGCCGATATAAGGGCTACCTAAAGTAGCAGCTGCAAAATTCGTCGGCGTCATTTGATTGACTAGATCTCCTCCTAAAAAGAAATCTACTTCATCCATGGTCAGTTTCTTTTTTTGTAATGCGATTTGTGCGGCTTCTTCAATTAAATGTTGATGTCCTTGCTCATTAGTTTTTTGATCTGCCCTTTCATCATCAAGTACTAAATCGAAGTTTTGAGCGAAAACACTTCTCTTCTCCAATGGACCAACTACTACTCCGGCTGCTAAAATGGACGGCTTAGAAGGAAAATAAATTACACCTTTATCCATCACCAGTGGGTCACCCCAATCGTTACTAAAATTAATTTAACAAGTGCTACAAAAAAGGCTGAAACAACCCCAAATACAATAACAGAGCCTGCTAATTTAAAGATATTACCACCAACTCCGAGCACTAAACCTTCTGTCTTATGCTCAATAGCTGCTGAAATAACTGCATTACCAAAACCAGTAACTGGTACGGCTGAGCCTGCTCCTGCAAATTGTCCAATCTTTTTATAAAGTCCAAATCCTGTAAGTAATAAAGAAATGAAAATCATTGTTGCTACAGTAGGATTGCCAGCAGTACGTTCAGTAAAATCAAAGTTCAATATATAGAAAAAAGAAATAGCTTGTCCGACGGTACAAATAATACCTCCGACTAAAAAAGCTTTTAGTAAATTTATTCCTATTGGCGTTTTAGGCGACAGTTTCGTTTGTAATTGCTCGTAATCTTTTTGATTCATCAGGTTTCTTCCTTTGCAAGATCTTGTAATTTCTTAATTTTCTTTTTCAGCTCTTCTTCTGTTAACTTTTTTTTCATAAGCTTTTGAGCTTCCCAAGATATTTTAAAGTCAGTACTAACGAGTACTTCTTTACCAGGAAATTTCTTTTCAAACTTATCCTGTAAATTTTTCTCTATTTTGGATCTCTTCAATTTTGAAAAAGGTTTTATCTGCACCCCAACCAATACAACGTCATCCAGGAAGACGGCAGTACCTTTTATTATCGATTTTTCTTCTTTCAGAAGCTTTTCAATTATCGATTGCGATTCATTATCCCCTTCCGCATGATACGTGGCGAATTTTTCCTTTTGCTCTCCATTACAAGCCACCAATAATTGAATACAACATATTAATAACAAGAACCGTAAGACATTACTCTTCATCTTCATATACGTCACCTTTTTTTAAACAGTATGCGTTTATTTTGAAAAATTATGCATAAGTGAGGCAGTTGCCCTAGTTCATTCTCTAATATGACATATTGTATAAAGAGATTGAAAAGGAGGTGAAATTAAATGGGATGTGGAAGAAATGATGATGCAGTTGGTCATAAAGTTTCAAAAGGATGTGTTTGCGACGTAGTTCGCGCAATTAAAGACATCCAAGACCAAAACGTTGATGAGGGTTGTGGCCCTTGCCCAACTAACTGTTTCCTAGAACCTCTTGGTTCATTAGTAAGCCCTGCGCGTATGCAAGCTGATACTCGTGTATTTATGCTATTAAACAAAGACGGCACTCCTTTCAAAGCGTTTTTCAGAACTAAAGCTACTGGTGATCATAGCTGCTTCTCGGTCTTTTTCCGAGTAGAGGATATCTTCGATGGTTGCTGTGCTACTTTACGCGTATTAATTCCTTTAAAACACGGTGATCATGTAGCTGATTTGTTAACAGAATGTGGTAATGATGTAGATTTATCAAGGATCTGTAAAGTTGTGGATTTTGAAGCATCAACTAGCTGTGTTACTGTTGACTTGAATTGCTTCTGTGCAGTTCAATGTATAAAAGACGTCTTTTTAGGTGTATGCGACTAATATCAAGTCAAAAGACTTGGCAGTAGTGTCTTTGTTTTAAATTGGATAATAGCAGTGTCAGGCAATGAGCTCCAAAGTTAGGTATCTAACTTTTGGGGCTTTTTGTGTTATTGTAATTTCAGTTTATGCAATAATGATTTATTTTTGCATAAAAAAAGCCATCCCCTTTAAGGGACAGCTATTAAAACACTCTTCCACGCCATTTAATTTCCACGAGCTCATTTATTTTCGTTGGATAAACGGCACCTGAATAACTTTTTAAAAGTACTTCATCTTGCATTACACGATCGACAATCCCATCAATAATTCGACCATCGGATAAACTAAATTGCAATGGTTGATACGCTTGTTGTTGAAATGGCTGAGATAAAAATTCCAAACGCTCTATTTTACGGCGTACTTCAGCATCTTCTATAACTGGAGTTATGGATTTTTCTTGTTCAATTACCTCTTTTACAACATCTTCTACAACTACTTCTTCAATAGCATCCTCAGTATCAGGAGTACTATCATTATTAATATCAATAAAAAAAGCCGGGGGAGCTTTGATAAAAAGGAGTGGAAGATTCCCCAAGTTAACACATCCTTTTTTTCATATTGTATGCTCCTCCGGAAAAGATGTTCACATTAATTTACTAATGAACATCGTTGCAATACCGAGATAAATTAAAATACTTGTTATATCATTTAAAGTTGTAATAAACGGACCAGATGCAACTGCGGGGTCAATTTTCAAACGATGCATTAACAACGGTATAAAGGAACCCGCAATTGTTGCAACGATAATTGAACAACAAATAGCCGAACCTACTAATAGGCCCAAGAGCCACATGTGTTTCCAAAAGAAAACAATACCAAATGCAATAAGACCACAAACAACACCTGTTATAATGCCTGTTATTGCTTCTCGTAATAATAATTTCATCTTGCTTTCATCTTCAACATCACCGGTTGCAATCCCTCGAACTGCAACGGCTAATGCTTGCGTTCCACTATTCCCAGATGTACCACCTATTAAAGGAATAAAGGCAGCAAGGATAGCAACTTTTTCTAATGTACCGGTAAATAAGTCTACTAAATTAGCTGTTAACATACCTAAAAATAATAATACAACAAGCCATGGCAATCGTTTTTTTGCTGCAGCAAATGGACTTTTATCAAATGTTACCATATCAGAGACACCGGCTAATTTGGAGTAGTCATCAGACGCCTCTTCATCAATGACATCGATAATATCATCGACTGTAATTATTCCGAGCATTTCGTTTTTTGAATTAATAACCGGTACGGCTAAAAAGTTATAGTCTTTCATTATTTGTGCGACTGCTTCTTGATCGTCAGTCACGCTTATACTTACAACACGATCATTCATTATTTGACGTATTAATGTGTCCTCTTCTGCTATGATTAAGTCACGCAATGAAATGACACCCGTTAAATGATTTGTATCATCAACAACAAATATATAATAAATTGTTTCTGCATCAGGTGCAGCGTTGCGCAAAATAGTCATCGCTGAACGTACGGTTGAATTCTCAGGAATAGCGACATATTCTGTCGTCATAATAGAACCCGCTGTATATTCCTCATAGTAAAGGAGTTCTTTAATATCCTGAGCCGAATCTTTATCCATTATTTTAAGAAAGTGAGTAATTTGATCTTTATCTAATTCATTTAAAACGTCAACTGCATCATCGGTATACATTTCTGCAATCATTTGTGCTGCATACGTCGTATCCATTTCCTCTAAGATACCTTTATATTCGTCATCGTCGAGTTCAATAGCCTCAAAAATATCAGCCATCTCTTTAGGGGAGAGATACTGATAGATAATCTGACGTATGTCTGGTCCCACCTTTTCATAAAACTTTGCCTGATCATACGGATGAAGTGCTAGAAATTCCTCACGAAAATTATCTGTCTCAGAATTCTCCAGTAATTGACGTAGATGTTGCTCATTGAATTGTACTTCATCTTTTTCCTTTGTTTCTTCTATCATGCATGTCCCCTCCTCTCGACTCATTAAGTCAGTTAAAATAACACCTTACTATAATAGTGTGTAGACCTTCAAAAGAGCAATTATTTTTTTAAAAAATTTTTTTTTGCTCTTGAACACCCCTAATACTAACATTCAGCAATACATTATTACAAATGGAGTCTGTAAATTTCCCGGGAAATCAAAAATAAGATGTTATTTTAAGAAAAAGCGCCTCAGATTGAAGACAGAAGGCAGTTGGATTGCGCTATTTCCAATTTT
The DNA here is from genome assembly GCF_055456015.2 of Viridibacillus sp. d25.2. Lineage (NCBI taxonomy): Bacteria > Bacillati > Bacillota > Bacilli > Caryophanales > Caryophanaceae > Viridibacillus > Viridibacillus sp. d25.2. Next base: position 3,822,160 of record NZ_CM196652.1, read on the forward strand.
ACATCGCGCATACTTTTCTTTAACGGTCTTTGTATGAAGCAGATGTTCAGCTTCTTCCAAATACTCTTCCCAAATATATCATTGAATCAACTTTTGGTAATTCTGACTTTGCGTACATTGAGCAACAGTGGACAATTTTCACTCTTTAAAGTATTGAATTTATATTGACAATATCCTTCTCTCATTGTGGTTGTGTTTTAAAATCTCCCCTTCACTGCAGGAATAGCAATCATAAAATTCTTCATAAACATATTCTTGTCTTTTGTTTTTGAACGAGTAAAGGTAGGACCGGAGTGATTTTATCTTCTAATTAGGAAGTTTGGAATTGCTTCCTCAATATTAGTCTTACTTTAGCATTTTATTAGCTTGTAAAAGCGTCCGCTCGACTCCTGCGGGAAAAGAGAGGCAGACGAGACCTACAGGAGCGTAGCGACGAAGCGGCTCGACGCTCGCCCGCAGAAAGCGAGCGGTAAGCTTCGGAAAACCTAATCTATCCTGTATAATTTTATTGGCTTAGAGAAGCGTCCGCTCGACTCCTGCGGGAAAAGCGAGACAGACGAGACCCTGCAGGAGTGTAGCGACGAAGCGGCTCGACGCTCGCCCGCGGAAAGCGAGCGGTAAGCTTCGGAATATCCTGTATAAAAAGAAAAAGACTGTAGAAAACTCGGTTTTTTCGAGTTTGTCTACAGTCTGAGGAGCTTTTTTTATATAAGCACCTTACATCGATTATTCTATTAGTAGTGATTGCATATCTTTTGGCAAACCAATATGCCAGCAATAATATTGGTTCGTCACCGGATGATATAATTGAAGCTCTACACAATGCAATGCTTGGCGATCTATTACATCCCTACGTCCACCGTATAATGTATCTCCTACAAGTGGATGTCCAATAGATGCCATATGTACACGAATTTGATGTGTACGTCCTGTGTGTAGTTTTAAACGAATATGAGTAATGGCTTCTCCACCTATGGTTGTACGTTTTAACACAACAACATCGGTGTGTGCAAATTGTCCATCACTTCTTACTTCACGTTCAATTATACTACCGTCTTTTCTCCCTATAGGAGCTATTATTTCTTGTTGCTCAATCTCCACATGACCATGTACAATCGCTTCATATGTCCGATTTATTTCATGTTTCTTTTGAGCTTCACTCATTAAATGATGAACGTGGCGATGCTTTGCAATACACATAATCCCTGATGTATCACGATCAAGACGTGTTACAATATGCACCGTTGAAGCTAAATCTTGCTGTTGCAAATGGGCAGCTATAAAATTAGCAACACTGCCATTTGGATGGTCATGTGAAGGAATAGTATTTTGAAAAGGCTGTTTAGAAATGACCAGTAGTTCATGATCTTCGAAGATGACATCAAGTTTCCCATCTTCAGGAACTAAACCCTTACTAATTTCTTCTGATGGAAAAATGATCGTGACTAAATCATTCTGCTTTAGACTATGACGGACGTTTTGCTCTATATCATTTACTAAAAGTTGTCCACCTTGAAATTTTATAGCAGTTAAAGCTCTCTTAGAAATTCCCCACATAGCAAGTGCATCTCTAAAAAGTTGTTCCTGCTCTACTTTAAATGTTAAGCGATACCGTAAATCTTTCATCTTATTTCAATTCACTATCGATAAATGAGTCATGCACTCGTTGCCAAAACGGGAATGCTCTAAAACGGGCAAAACGCACCTTTTCTTTAGCAACTTTGTACTGAATTGATTTTACATTTTTATGCAATAATTGCACATGATCGACTGTGACCATAAAATCTTTTGCCTTTACTGGCTTTAGCACGCAATTATGATGTGCAGGTAACACTAGTGAAGACCCTACTGTACGGAATACGCGATTATTAATAGACGCCATCTCAGTCACTTGAATTGCCTCTATTGATGGGTGTAAAATGGCGCCCCCAAGCGCCTTATTATAAGCAGTACTTCCTGAAGGTGTAGAAACACAAAGACCATCACCACGGAAGCGTTCAAATGGTCGCCCATTTAATTCAACGTCCATCACTAACGTTACCTCTGGGGATTTAACCGTAGATTCATTCAGAGCTAAATAGGTGTAATTGTCATCTGAATTTTGATAATTAATCACAACTTCTAATAGTGGATAATCGATTACTTTAAAGTCACTCTTTGCTATGGAGATAACCAATTTCTCAATTTCAATTGGCTTCCAGTCAGCATAAAAACCTAGATGTCCTGTATGAATACCGACAAATGCAACATCCGACAATATATGACTATATCGATGAAATGCATGTAGAAGTGTACCATCTCCGCCAATCGACAATACTATGTCTGGCTTCTCTTCATCTATTTCTAAACCAAAGTCAGTTAAGTAAGAGATGGCTCTTTCCATTAATTCATTTGATTGTGGATCATTACGTGATTGAACGGCAAATTTCATAGGTTTTCATGAGCTCCCTTCGAATTATTCTCTCTAACTTTTGGATTTGAAGCCTCCTTGTATTCCGTAAAATACTTTTGAGCTTCCTGTATCTCCTCACGAATTAAAGACATTTCCTCATCTAAGCGGAACGCTGCCTCTGCTGCGCTTTGCAGACGATTTTTTATTTCCTCTGGAAAAATACCTTTATATTTATAGTTCAATGAATGCTCAATAGATGCCCAGAAGTTCATTGCAAGTGTTCTAATTTGAATTTCAGCTAAAATCCTTTTCTCACCTTGAATGGTTGCGACAGGGTATTCAACAATCATATGATAGGAGCGATATCCACTAACTTTTACATTGGTGATATAATCTCTTTCTTCTACAACTATTAAATCATTGCGCTGACGTAACAATTCAATAACAGTCGGAATTTCATCCACGAATTGGCACATTATACGTACCCCTGCGATATCTTGTAACTCATGTGCTAGCATATCTGACGGTTCGAAGACTAGACCTTTTTCTAACGTCTTGTCATAAATACTCGCAAGTGGCTTCACTCGACCAGTTACAAATTCAATTGGTGACGTTTCATTCGATTTTTCGAACTGTGCGCGCATTCCTTTTAGCTTAATTTTCAATTCATCTACGGCTTGCTTATAGGGCTGTAAAAAGCGATCCCATTGTCCCATGATAAGTCCCCCTAATCTTCTCGGGATTCGTTCAATATTTCTGCAAAGGCTTCTTCAACAGCTGTTGAAAAGTCTGCTCCATAATTATGATTTCCTTCAATATTAAATATAAGTGCATTTAATTCATCCTGGAAGTTGATCAATTCAGTCTGTTTATCGCCCCAGGTTAATAATGGTTCAAAATCAGATTGTAATGTTTTGACTAATAGTGGCCAAATAGTTTGCGGGAATTTTATGTAATGGTAGTCTTCCCCAGCATCCATTAGATAGATAAAAGCCATGGCGTCTGAATCAGTAATAACCTGTCCTGCAGCTCGCCATTCACAATCAGGTGTTTCTCCGCAAATTTGCAAATGAATTTGTTTTTCTAGTTGTGATCCATTTTCTACTGTATATGTTTTACGCAAAGCCTATCTTCCTTTCCGTGAATCTCCTATCATTTTATCATAGTAAGCCTCAATACTACCCACTTTTTCGGAGAATTGTTATGCTTTTTCCCATATCGACAATCATTGCAATGCCGTCTATACTTCACCTATAATTAATTATTACGAATTCATAAAAAGAGAGGGTCATTGGCATGGCACAACAACTAGAAATTGAATTTAAAAACCTACTTTCGAAAGAGGAATATGAAGCACTTTGTACTACTTTCGCCATTCTAAATGAAGAATTTCATGAACAGACAAATCATTATTTCGATACAGCAGATTTTCAATTAAAGAAAGCACGTTGTGGCCTTCGAATTCGAGAGGTTCAAAACCGCTTTGAATGCACATTAAAAGAACCAGCATCTGGTATTGGGCTATTGGAAACAACTGATTTATTAACTTCAGAACAAGTACATGAAGTGCTAAATGGGGCTACTCTTAAATCAGAAGAAGTAGATACACGATTAAAAAAACTTCAAATTAATCCGGCAGATCTACAACTATTAGGTACACTTTTTACAAAGCGTGCCGAAATAAAATATAATGGCGGACTTCTCGTATTTGACCATTCTCGCTATTTGGACACCGATGACTATGAACTGGAATTTGAAGTGACTGATGAGGGGACAGGTAAAGTAATTTTCGAGGAATTTTTAGCAAAACATTCAATACCAGTTAGAGTAGCGGATAAAAAAATTGCTCGCTTCATGGCTGCCGCCAATAAGAAAAGAGGTTAATAGATGGATATCTCGACTTTAAAAACACTCCTTGAAATTCAAGGATTGCAATCCATGGGATCGACTAGCTTATCAGCAAATGATTCTTCATCTTCTTCATCTAGTATGTTCACACAATTAATGAATGAAATGATGACTTCATCAACATCTCAAAGCAACATGTCCCAATTACTTGGCTTAACAAACGCGGTAGCAGGCCCGAACAGTTCAAATGCTACTTCATTATTAGGTAGCGGCTTAATGGGGGCTTCAACAACGAGCTCGAATAATGAACTTTCAAGCTTATACTATAACGGTACCTCACCTATTTATAGACCAACTTCTGTGACTAATAATACGTATAGTATGACACCTTTGAATCCAGTATTAACTGGCTATACAGCGGGTCCTACTAGTGTTACATCAAATACGCAGTATGATACTATTATAAAAAAAGCTTCCGAAACTTATGGAATTCCCGAAAAAATGATTAAAGCTGTGATCAAACAAGAATCTAATTTTAATAACTCTGTAGTTAGTCATGCCGGAGCAGCTGGTCTTATGCAATTAATGCCAGGTACAGCTAAATTCCTTGGTGTTTCTAATGTTTTTGACCCTGAACAAAACATTATGGGGGGCACTAAGTATTTGAAGCAAATGTATGATAAATTCGGGGGTAATATGAATCTAATGTTAGCTGCATATAATGCAGGACCTGGCAATGTATCTAAATATAATGGTGTTCCACCATTTAAAGAAACGACAAACTATGTGAGTAAGATCATGAATAGCTATCAAGCATAAGACACAATGCCGTAGCTGTCGAACAATTACATATATATTTACAATAAGAATCGACATTTTAGCTACCAATATGTCGATTCTTTTTTTAATTAGTTTTCTTTGAAAGTACGACTTTTCACTGTAATCATACACTTTTATTGCCATTTTTATTAAACTATATGAAAAAAGTAATGTAATTTAATCGATTTGTTTGAGAAAAAACGTTTAGGTTGATAGAATAGAATTACAGCTAAAGCAAAGGAGCATCATCAATGACGCAAAAACCTATTATTCCTTATGAGGAAATTGGCGAAGAAACACTATCAAAAATGATTAAGATTTTCTACTCCAAAGTCGCTAAAAATCCGAAGCTAAAGCCGATATTTCCTGATGATTTAACTGAAACAGCCCGCAAGCAAATTCAATTCCAAACTCAATATTTAGGTGGTCCAAATCTTTTTACTGAAGAGCATGGGCATCCAATGATGAGAGCCCGCCATATGCACTTCAAAATTACACCTGAACGTGCACAAGCATGGTTAGAATGTATGGCCGAAGCCATGGATGAAGTTGGATTAGATGGAAAGATTCGAGAAATATACTATAAACGACTCGTCCTTACAGCGCACCACATGATTAATTCACCTGATAACGACGAGGAGGTATTAGAGTGAATACTATTCAGATCATGCCGGCACCGCCATCGCCTACTACAACTCAAACTCTTAGTAGACCGATTGAGCTCTATGTATTCGTCGATCCACTTGCTCCAGGCAGTTGGGATTTACAAGCAATTATTCGAAAGCTTCAAGTAAATTATAATCAGTACTTTACTTTACGATTTGTTCTTAGTACAGAATTAGCCTCGCTTAATGTTGCTTGCCAACGTGTAAATAGCTGTAATAGTGAATATGAAGAAATTGATGTCTCTCATCCCGTTCTTCCTTCAATCGCAGTCAAGGCCGCTGAATTACAAGGAAAAAAAGCTGGCTATCGCTACCTAATGAAATTACAAGAATATGTATTGTTGAATACGAAAAACGTTCGCTCATGCTCAACCCTAGTCGAAATAGCTAAAGAGGCTAAATTAGATATTCAAGAGTTCCAAACAGACTTCCAATCGTTAGAAGCTTCTCGTGCATTTCAAAGTGATTTATGCATTACGCGTGAGATGGAAGTTGAAGAGGTACCAAGCTTCGTTTTCTTTAATGAAAATATTGAAGATGAAGGTTTAAAAGTTAGTGGAAATTATTCATATGAAGTTTATGAACAAATATTAGAAGAATTATTAGACGGTGAACTTATTTGTCAACAGCCTCCATCAGTAGAAGAATTATTTAAACGGTATCATACATTAACAACTAAAGAAGTAGCATCAATTTATAATATTACTGAACAAACTGCTGACCGAGAGTTAAAAAAGAAAATGCTACAACAAAAAGTCGACCGCATCAATTATGAAGAATCATCGCTGTGGCGTTTAAAATAAATTATATATATGCTAGTAACGATTTTTTTAGTCGTTGCTAGCTTTTTTAATGTAACTATTAAAAGTCTTTTTGATTATATGTAAGGTACTAGAGTTAACATGGAGATGATAGTTAGCAGTTAATAGAATATAAAAAATAAAAGAGGCGCCTCTACGAGAGACGCCTTCTTTTCACAAAGGGGATGGGAGAAATGTTCACGTTCAAACAAAGGGGTGTATGTTTGTTTGTGATTTATTTCACATCTAACACTTTAGCATGGAAAAATTGATATAGCAACGATTCAGAATTGAATTCACAAAGTTGTCATAAGGAAAGCGTTTGCATGTAGTAATAAGCATTTTAAACTTAATATTGACATGGTTTTGTCGAGCCTTGAAATTACTATTTTTAAGTTTTTATTCAAATATTAGCCACCACAAATCCCCCCCATAAGGAATGTTTTCTAATTAAAAAAGCCGAGGGAAATATTTCTCTCCCCGACTTTTCGATCATTCACTATTATACGTTAAGCAGTTTTTCTAGTTCCTCTAAGTTTTTCTCAAATACTTTGCAAGCTTCTTCGATTGGCTCAGCAGATTCCATATTAACGCCCGCTGCTTTTAATACTTCAATCGGGAAGTCTGAACATCCCGCTTTCAGGAAATTGTTAATATAACGATCTACTGCAGGTTGTCCTTCTTCAAGGATTTGAGCACTTAGCGCAGTAGCTGCACTCTTACCTGTTGCATATTGATACACATAGTAATTGTAGTAGAAGTGAGGGATACGCGCCCACTCTAGACCAATCTCTTCATCTACCACAATGTCGTCCCCATAATATTGTTTATTTAGGTTATAGTAGACTTCCGTCATTTTTTCCGCTGTTAACGCTTCACCATTTTGATCAAGCTGATGGATAATATGCTCAAATTCAGCAAACATAGTTTGGCGGAAAATTGTACCACGGAATCCTTCTAACCAGTGATTCAGTATATAAATACGTTGTTGTGGATCTTCAATCGTATCTAACAAATAATGGTTTAATAACTCTTCGTTACAAGTGGATGCAACTTCTGCAACGAAAATAGAATAGTTTCCGTATACGAACGGCTGGTTGTTGCGAGTGAAGTAACTATGGACACTATGTCCAAATTCATGAACAAGAGTAAATAGATTATCTAGATTATTTTGCCAGTTCATTAGGACATAAGGATTTGTACCATATGCACCAGAAGAATATGCACCGCTTCGTTTACCTTTGTTTTCAAGTACATCTACCCAGCGATCCTCTAAACCTTGTTTAACAATGTTTACATACTCATCACCTAGTACTTCAAAGCTTTTCAACATTTTGTTTTTAGCTTCTTCATATGGCATATCTACCTTTGATTCTTGTACAAGTGGTGTATATATATCCCACATATGAAGTTCTTCAACACCCAATACTTTTTTGCGCAAAGCAATATAACGATGCATCAACGGTAAATACTTATGAATTGTCGAAATGAGTTGATCATATACTTTTTCTGGAATATGATTCGCTGCCATAGCAGCTTGACGAGCAGATTCGTATTTACGAATACGCGCACTAACGTTATCACCTTTAACATTACCAGCAAGAGTCGTTGCAAATGTGTTACGGAATTCTCCGTATGTTTTATACATTGCGCGGAATGCTGCTTCACGTACTTTACGATCGCCGCTTTCTAAGAAATGTGTATAGTTCCCATGTGTTAGTTGAACTTGATGACCATTTTCATCTTCAATCATAGGGAACTGTAAATCAGCATTATTTAATGTACTAAATGTTTCAGACGATGCACCCGTCACCTCTGACAGCTGTGCAAGGATTGCCTCTTGTTCTGCTGGAAGAATATGTGGGCGCCCAATGTTAATTTCAAGTAATTCTTGTCTGTAAAGTTGAAGTTCTTCATTTTCAACTAGATATTGTTCAATTATATTTTCATCTAATGATAAAATTTCAGGTGTTAAAAATGATAGACCTGTTGAAACTTTCGCATAAAGTGATTTACAACGACTGTCCATTGCTTGATAGAAGCTGTTTGCTGTATCTTGATCCAAGCGCATATGAGAATAAGTATAAAGACGCATTAATTTTGAAAATAATTTATCTCGGTATTGAAGGGCTGCTAATAGTGCCTGTGCACCGTTTACAATTGTACCTTGATAAGATGCAGCATTTTCACTTAAAGCACTAATCTCTTTAAACTCTGCTTCCCAAGCCTCGTCTGTCTCAAAGATATCTTCCAGACGCCAAGTAAGTTCAACAGGTACCTCTTGTCTTGTTAATACTTTTGTCTCTGATTTCGTTGTCATAATCTATGACCTCCTATTGTAAATACATTGAGAAACAATCACTATATTATTTTCTCAATTTTCATAACACTTTGCAAGGAATTCATTATGCAACAATTGTAAAATTTCAGCTTCTTTTGTAGAAGAGTGGATGGAATGAATATGCAACTTTTTCAATAATGAAATATAGTGAAGAATTGCTTCCTTACCTCGTTCATCATGAAAATAAAATTGATTATTCTTCATAAATATTGAAACAAGCTCATCATCCACTTGGAATATACTAGTTTGACAATCTTGTAAGAAGAACAATAAGGAAGCTTGCCATTCTACGATGTAGACATCGATATACTGGGCATTTCGGACAGGCAAGCCAATGAATAGAGGTAATTGTTCAAGCCCCATACGCGCACTGTAACAGCCTTTTAAGAACAAATCCTGCACTCCTTTTCTACTTAAGTAGAATCGTTGACGTAAAAAGCCGTTTCGGATATGTAAATGTACTTGCCAATATAGACCAAATTCCTCCTTTGTTGGCTCTTTTAATTGAAGAAACGGAAAATGCTGATGAGCAATCGGAAGCTGTTGCACTTTAGCGATAAAACGATACCCTTGTATAAATAGTAAATGTGAATAGTACATAAACATTGCTGTAGTCGGATTGTATGTGAGAAGGGTTGTGCCATGCTGGGGATGACGTGTGATAAATTGTTGACGAAACGGAGAGAGTTGGATGAGTTGAATACTTGTAGATTTTTGCTGCTTAAAATTAGGGGTTTTAAGGAGCCATATCGGAATTATCTTTGCACTCATATAGCCTTTCGTACGAGCTTGTACCACCTCGATAGGAATATTACTACACTGAAATTCAATGGCATATTGCTCATTTTGAGTTGTTACCAATAAATCCGGCCGCTGTGACAAGTCCTTTATAAAAGGCTCTAGTTGAACAGTTAATCCTTTCGTTTCAAAAAAATGATAAAGTTGTTGCTTACCTTCTAAATGGTCCTTCGACTCTCCATCCGAAAATAACTGAGGACAAACCGCATCCTTTTTGTGAGCAAAATGAGGAATAACAATATCCCCTACTCGGAGTTGTAATTCTGCTTTACATTGTGGACAGAAAAACTTAAGGGTTCGCCTTAAATGTTTTAGGTTTTCTCTCGTATGTGTAGTAGACAGTATAAATAGATCATTATTTGCTGTTATAGCAGTTAAAATGCGACCACCTCCTATTTTTATACATCTTATAAATTTATAGGATAAATTGCAAGGAAAAAATCCACCAAGATTCGGGAGGGCACTGAAAAAGTCGATAAAATGAATTTTAGCCATGGCTTTTTCTTCGATGCCGTTAATTTCCGTTCCGGTGGACGCTTTCCTGGGGACGAACCTTGAGCCTCCTCGTCGCATACGCTCCTGCGGGGTCTCAAGATGTTCGCTAGTTCCCCAAGGAGTCGCCGCCTGCACTCCAATCAACTAGTTTTATAGTTTTTCATTCTTTCCGATTCACACCTACCTCTTTATATAATAATAAAAGAAAAATTTCCATTAAAACCAAATTCAAATGAAATTACAAAGGAATTAGACTATTGTCGTCAAGTCATTGAAATTGTAGGAACACAATCCAAAGTCGCTCAAGTCCCTGCCGTACAAGAGAAAATCAATTATGCCTCGGCATAATTGCGTCCGGAATCGGCCGGAGGCTTTAACTTCTTTCAGCGGGTGTTTGGACACCCGCTGAAAGGCAGCTTAAGTCCGCATTCATCTCACCACCCATAGAGGTGGGAGACTTCTGCTGAAAGAAGTTAAACGTCATCAAAGAAGTCATCGAAGATTATGACGTACAACTAAGTTACTCTTCGGATTCAGATGCGAGTTTAGGACATAAATCGGCCGATTCATCTTTCTTTGGATTTAAAACGCACATTGCGATGAATGATGAATGAATTATTACAGCGGCAGTTGTGGCAACAGTTGAAAAAATCGGAGGGTTAATTTGGCCTGGAAGTCCAAGGAGCTACAACAATATTCGAGGTGAATTTGAAACGGATCTAGAAGCTATTAAATGAAGAATAAGGGAAATACAAAAAAACACCGGCACTTTCTGTTCAAAATCGAACAAAAAGTGCCGGTGTTTACTATTGAAGAACATTACATTTTAAAAACGTAAATTCTTCAGTTCCCTCGGATTCGGAGGACTTTCAATGTCATTTAAGAAAAATACTTTATGACAGTATCAAAACAGTCTTTTGCCATTAATGTTTTACCGTATTCTTGAAGAATGTGGATTGTTACATCTGCGTCCGTAGAAAATTCAGTAATAACACTGAAGATGTCTTCGGCCTCATCATGTAAAACCTCTTCATTAAAACGGATGTGCAAATAATAGCCGCCTTCCCATTCATATAAAGCATTATGGTATAAGGCTGTCTCTTGCATTTTTTTTGCAAGAGGAATAATATCATCAAATTCCTGTAATTTAAAAATAAAATCGGAATCTTCATCAATTGTGCTATTTACAAGATCTTCAAAATCGTCAAATTCGTGCACTTTTGGCTCATCGCCACCAAATGCGGATGACATCATTCTTTGTTTATCTTCTATATCGAAGGGCGGTTCGATATGCTGACCGTCCTTATAAATTTTAGCGTGTGTGATAGTTAATTCTAGACCATTCTCTTGAACTATCACTTGGATCCATAATGGTCCTTCAACTTCAAAATATTCTTCATCATTTATTTCATCCATCATAGACCAGAAGAGTTCTTCGCTTTTTTCCCGGTTATACCATACTTCATCTTTCGTGAATCCACGTTCTTCAATGTCATGATAAGAAATGAAGAGTTTGAGTGTATTCTCATTTATGCGTTCGATGTCCATATTACACAACTCCCTTCGGTCAATACTAATAGATGCATCGAGTCCACTTATGAACAAGTCTTTAAAATTTCTTGATAATACAGTGTCTAATACTATTGTATGATGAGTTTGTTGAAAATGGAAAGGAAATAACTCGGAAAATTACAACAGTATATGAATTGTAGTAGACAAGGTTTAGTAAATCAAGTTATAACGGTCCTATGTATAGGTTTACTAGTCCCTTTTATATCGTAAATAATGCATTTTTTTTAACACATAAAAAGAGCCAGTTGTGTGATACTTAACAACAACTGGCCCTGAAGACATATTGAAGATATGGTTACGTATGAATCCAAACTAATCAATATACTTATTATATATATGCATACTGCTGTATATTCTAAGCGAGATAAGTCACATTAAAAAGGTATTTAAAATTAGTTAACCATCTTCTGTGCTTCTTGTAATTGGTAAGCACGAACTTTACGTGGTAAGAAACGACGAATTTCATCTTCGTTATACCCAACTTGTAAACGTTTTTCATCTAAAATAATCGGACGACGTAAAAGTCCTGGATGTTCTTGAATTAACTCATAAAGACGTTGTAACGGTAAAGTTTCTACATCTACTTTTAGTTTTTGGAAAATTTTAGAGCGAGTTGAGATGATTTCATCTGTACCATCCTCAGTCATGCGTAAAATTTCTTTTATTTCACTTATGCTTAAAGGCTCAGCGAAAATATTTCGTTCTGTATATGGAATATCATGTTCTTCTAACCATGCTTTTGCTTTTCTACAAGATGTACAACTGGGTGAAGTAAATAATGTCACCATCATATAAAACACATCCTTTCAAAATGTGTAGCGAATATAATAACATTCCTAAATTAGAATGACTTTAAAAAAAGAACTGTAAGCATATTATACAACATTTTGTCCAATTTGAATATATGCTATTAAGAAAAATTTCCATTGTAAGTTATGACCGTTTTTTCTATCATTTTTAGTTTTTCCGTAAAGGTTGGACAACTTCACTACTCGTATATATGTAGTATCCCCCAAAACACATTATGGTAAACCTTTTATTCCAAATAAATATTCTCATTTAGAATCTCTATATTGAAAAAATGAATATTATATTTACACTAATTATACGTTGGAACTGCAAAAAAAGTTTCAATTATAGTTAGATTTCACAAATCAAATTTGACAAAATACAAAACTGCCCCTATAGTCCACTAATTCCATTGACTAAAGGGGCAACATTTAGTTAATAATAATGATTAGTTACTTTCATGCTTTTTTTGTAACGCGGCAAATTCCGTATCAGAACAATAGACGAAATGCCCAGGACGTACTTCACGCATTTTCACGTTTTCTCCGTCTTTATAATTATGCGATTTTGGATCGTATGTTTTACGTACTCGATTGCGTTCATAGTCAGGGTCTGGCAGTGGAATTGCCGATAGTAGTGATTGTGTATATGGGTGCATAGGATACTTGTAAAGATCTTCCGCAGGTGCAATCTCTACTAGTTTACCAAAATACATTACCCCTATTCTATCCGAAATATATTTAACCATAGAGAGATCATGAGCAATAAATAAGTAGGTTAAGCCTTTTTCTTCTTGTAACTCTTTTAATAGGTTAACAACTTGCGCTTGAATTGATACATCTAGTGCAGAGATTGGTTCATCAGCAATGATGAATTCTGGCTCTACTGCAAGTGCACGAGCAATTCCTAAGCGCTGGCGTTGACCTCCCGAGAATTCATGTGGATAACGGTTAGCATGTTCTTTATTTAAGCCTACTGTTTCTAATAATTGATAGACTCGTTCCTGACGTTCTTTTGCGTTCTTCACGAGACCATGAATATCTAAACCTTCTGCAATAATATCCATTACTTTCATACGTGGATTTAATGATGCATAAGGATCTTGGAAGATCATTTGCATTTTACGATTAAACGCTTTTAGTTCTGTTTTTGATTTGCGACCATGGACGTTTACACCATCGTAAAGAACTTCACCATCAGTAGCATCATATAAGCGAATAATCGTACGACCTGTCGTAGATTTTCCACACCCTGATTCCCCTACTAAACCTAAAGTTTCTCCTTTATAAATATCAAATGTAATATCATCGATTGCTTTTACTTCATTTGGTTTTCCATGATTGAAGTATTGCTTTACATTTTTAATTTCTAATAGTTTCTTTTGTATCTTCATTTTAATACACCTCCATTAGCGCCTTCGTAATATCGGCTGCTAGGGAATCGTTTCATTCTTTCAATAATAGCAGCAGGTGGAGTCACTTCTGGGGCATCTGGGTGTAATAACCAAGTTGCAGCATAATGAGTATCACTTACTTTAAAGAACGGTGGAGTTTCTTCCATATCAATTTGCATAGCGTATTTACTACGAAGTGCAAATGAATCTCCTTTTGGTGGATTCAATAAATCAGGTGGTGTACCAGGAATTGCATATAATTTCGATTCTTGAACATCCAGTGAAGGCATAGAACTTAGAAGCCCCCACGTATAAGGATGTTGTGGATTGTAGAATATTTCATCTATTGTACCGATTTCTACAATCTTACCGCTATACATTACAGCTACACGGTCCGCCACATTCGCTACAACACCAAGGTCATGTGTAATGAAAATAATAGATGTATCGATTTTCTTTTGCAGGTCTTTCATCAGTTCAAGGATTTGCGCTTGAATTGTAACATCTAGTGCAGTTGTCGGCTCATCGGCAATCAATATTTTAGGATTACATGCTAATGCAATCGCAATAACGATTCGTTGACGTTGACCACCTGAAAATTGATGTGGATATTGTTTAATACGCTGTTCTGGTTGCGGCATACCTACTAATCGCAATAGATCAATGGCCATTTTTTCAGCTTCTGACTTCGGAACATTTTGGTGCTTTAATATTGGTTCCATTATTTGTTTACCTATTGTCATCGTTGGGTTTAATGATGTCATCGGATCTTGGAAAATCATTGAGATATCTTTGCCACGAATTTTCTGCATTTCTTTATCAGTTAATTTCGTCAAATCTTTTCCGTCAAATAGAATTTGACCGTTTTTAAATTCCGAGCTAGATTCAGGTAGAAGACGCATAATAGCTTTTGTTGTAACAGATTTACCTGAACCTGATTCACCAACAATTGCCAGCGTTTCTCCCTTTTTCAAATCGAAGTTTACACCCCGAATCGCTTTCACTTCGCCAGCAAATGTGTGGAAGGAAAGCTCAAGGTTTTCTACTTCAAGTATTTTCTCCATAACTACTTTCCTCCTATTAATCTTTCATTTTCGGATCAAGTGCATCACGTAGGCCATCACCAATTAAGTTAAAGGCAATCATTAAAAGACTTAAAATTGCTGCTGGAATAGCCAAAATATGTGGTTGGAATTGTATTAACCTGTAACCATCATTAATTAAGGTACCAAGTGATGCATTTGGTGATTGTAAACCTAAACCGATGAAACTTAAAAATGCTTCAAAGAATATCGCACTTGGAATCGTAAACATTGTATTTATTATGATAATCGCCATTACATTTGGCAATAAATGTTTTTTTATAATACGTCCATTACTTGCTCCTAATGTTCTAGCAGCAAGTACAAATTCTTGGTTTTTATATTTCAATACTTGTCCACGAACGATACGAGACATCCCAATCCAACCGGTAATTGAAATGGCGATAATAATGGCTATTATGCCCGGATCCATTACGAGAATCATTAATATAACAATAACAAGTGTTGGTATACCATACAAAATTTCTACAACACGCTGCATCGTATCGTCAACACGGCCGCCATAGTATGCCGAAATACCACCGTAAGCCACCCCAATGACCATATCAATTATAGCGGCAATAAGAGCGATGAATAATGAAATTTGAGTACCTTTCCAGACACGTGAGAACATATCACGGCCAAGACCATCGGTCCCAAACCAGTAGTAAGTATCCACGTTTTTCATTTCATACAAATTGATCTCTTCCCCCCCCATTTTACCTGTCCCATCAAAGATACCTATCTTTTCAAGCCCAGGTACTTTCGGAGGTAAATTTGCATGGGTAATTTCTTGTGTTTCAAAGTCATGTGGGCTAATCATCGGTCCGATAAAGGACATTAAGACGATGAAGGTAAGCACAAATATACTTACAACTGCTGCTTTATTTTTTCTTATACGTAACCAAGCATCCTGCCAGAAGTTCAAGGACGGTTTTGAAATTTTCTCAGTTTGGCTGCCATCCATGTGCACATGTTTAAAAGCTTCAGGTGGTAATTTAGGATATTCTTTTGTCATTTTTTATTACCTCCTGCTAAACGAATACGCGGATCTACAATACCGTATAAAATATCAACGATGAAAATAACTAAAATTAATAATACTGAAAAGAACATTGTCGTTCCCATAATTACTGAATAATCACTAACGTTAATCGCTTTAACGAATTGTTCTCCAATACCAGGAATAGCGAAAATTTGTTCAACCACGAGGGAACCTGTTACTAACCCTGCTGCTAATGGTCCCATTACTGTTATTAATGGAATCAGAGCATTACGAAATGCATGCTTAAATGCAATTTCAATGCCGCTAGCTCCTTTAGCTTTTGCTAGAGTAATATAGTCAGTTCCTAATACTTCTATCATTTCTGTTCGAATGAAACGAGCTGATGTCGCTAGAGGACCCATTGCTAAAGCAATTGTCGGCAAAATGCTCGATTTCCAGCCATTCTCCCATAGCCCAACAGGAAGAAAACCACCTTTAACACCAATCCAATATTGTAATAAAGAAGCAAATACGAATGATGGAATCGAAATGCCGAAAATTGCGATTAAGGTACTTCCGTAATCCCATGCTGTATTTTGTCTTAAAGCTGCAATCATACCTAAAATAATACCGCCAATAGTTCCAAGTATTAGCGCTTGAATACCTAAAATAAACGATGGACCTGCTCTGTTAATAATTAGCTCAGTAACGCTAGCTTCTTTGAATTGGAAAGATGTACCGAAATCAAGTTTCACCATATTCTTCATATAAATCCCATATTGAACTGGCAGTGGCTTATCTAATCCATACTTTGCTTCCACCGCAGCTAACTGGTTTGGGGTTAGTTTAGATGAGGTAGAAATAGGGGACCCTGGCAACATTTTCATCAAGGAGAATGTAAATGATGCGATCAAGAATAGTGTTAATATCATATAAATAACTCGTTTAAAAACGTATTTAGCCATCCTTGCACCTCCTAAAATAGTGTTCGTATACATGAAACCTATTAAAACAATATACAAACATATTAATTGTTCGAATTTTCTATACATTTAATTTTGATGTAAAAAGAGAGTATGTGGATTTATATCAATCACATACTCTCCCCATTCAGGGTTTTACTGATAGTCTATAAAATTAGCTATTACTCTTTTCCTGAGATATATGCCCATTTGTAACTATATTGAGCACCAAAGCTATGTTTAACTAAATCTTTTACATAAGTTTTTTGAAGTGCCATCGTTCCACGTTGATATACAGGTGCAATTGCAGCATCTTCTTCAATTAAGACTTTTTCTGCATCTGCAAGTGCTTGCCAGCGTTTTGCCGGATCATTTGCAAAAGTTGTTTCTGCATCTTTCATAAACTTATCGTATTTAGCAGATGAGTAACTCATTTTGTTTTGTTGACCATCTGTTAACCATAAATTTAAGAAAGTGTATGGATCTTGGAAATCAGGAGACCAGCCTGCAAATTGGATATCATAATCTTGTTTAGAATCCAGATCCACACGGACAAGGAAAGGTACTTCTTTTAATTTAATTGATAAACCAGGAAGATTTTTTTCTAATTGATTTTTCAAATACTCGTCCATTTTTTTAGATAAATCGCTATCGCCGCCTAAGAACTCTAATGCAACTTTATCAGTACCAAGTTCTTTTAAACCTTTTTCCCAATAAGTTTTTGCTTCTTCAGCATTGAATTTATTCATATTTCCATTTACTTCTCGGAAGTCTTTACCATCTTCATCATAAGCAAATTCAGCTGGCACTAAGTAGTTAGCTTCAAATGAACCGTTCGCTAATACTGCTTTTGATAAGTCTTCTTTGTTAAAAGCCATAGAAATTGCTTTACGGATATTCGCATTGGCAAGAACAGTTTCTTCTTTACCTTCACGTTTTTGATTGAATTTTAAATAGAAAGGTGAAGATTCTACATCTTTTAATACTTCTGGATCATTTGCATATTGCATTGCGAATTCACCTGATAAACCTGCACGATCTTTTTTACCTGAAGTATAAAGATTAATTGCAGTTTGATCTTCTTTTACTACGTCAACATTGATTTTATCTAACTTCACATTGTCTTTGTCCCAATAGTTGTCGTTTTTAACATATTGCCATTTTAGGCCTGTACCATCCCACCCTTTAAGAACGAATGGACCATTATATAAAGTTGTTTCTGAGTTTGAAGCGTATTTTTTACCTTGCTCTTTAACGAATTCTTCTTTTTGCGGTAAGAATGTGCTAAATGCCATTAAAGATAAGAAATAAGGTGTTGGTTTTTCAAGCGTTACTTCTAACGTCTTGTCATCTAATGCTTTAACACCAAGGTCAGCAGCTTTTGCTTTCCCTTTACCAATTTCTGTAGCGTTTTTAATAATGCCAGCCATCATATATGGACCGTATTCAGAACCAGTTTTAGGATCAATCGCACGTTTCCATGCGTATTCAAAATCATTGGCAGTTACTGTAGATCCATCAGACCATTTGGCATCACGAAGTTTGAAAGTATAAACTGTACCAACTTTGTTTACTTCTGGTTCTCCAGTTGCTATTGCTGGAACTGCTATATTTTCCTCGTTATAGCGGTATAAACCTTCATTAACGTTGTTTAATACTGTAGATCCTACTACATCTGTTACTAGTACTGAGTCCATTGTTGGAATTTCAGCACTTTCAATGATATTTAGCTCTTGAGTTGCATCCAGGCTACCTGAATCTTTTTTGCTATCAGAATCTTTGCTATTATCTTTGTCTTTTCCTCCACCGCAAGCAGCTAAGAAAACACTAAGTACAAGTACTAGACTTGATAGCCATAATAGTTTGCTTTTTTTCATGTATAACTAACCCCCTTGAATATTCTGAAAAATCATTACATTGCTAATTATACATAAACAAAAAACGTTGTAAAGTAACCTTTTGATATATAAGTCTTTTTTTAATATATATTTGATATATGAATCTAGCGATACCAGCGTTTATACCTACAAAAATATAATATTCTGAATTTAAAATAATGTTTGATATTTTTGATTTTTCATTATTATTCAACTAAAATGAATAAAGAATCGGGGGTTTTTCATTTGAAAAAGAAAGGAATTGTCTTTTTAGCATTACAATTTTTAATCGTACTCATAATGCTTTTTCGATATAAAGATTTGAAATTAATCGATTACATTAATGTCTCATTTGTAGCAGGGGGTATTGTGCTTTTTGTTGGACTCACAGCATATATACTGTCATCGGGCTTTTTTGACATTTTCACAGTTAGTACGCGTAAGGTTTTTGTTAGATCATCTAGACTAGAGGATGTTAAAAACATGAGAGCCCCTTCTCAAATTGTTTCAATGCCCTTTAAGGGTATTTTACAAATTGGTGGAGCTACCATTATGATGATGTTCATTGCCCTTATGTTTTATTATTTGTAAACTGTAACCAATACTTGATTTTTAGCTTTCGGCTATATTATAATCACAAAAAGCATTATAAAAAACGAAGACGAAGAGTAGTACATTTATGTCGTATGTAAAGAGAGTCTGTGGTTGGTGCAAACAGATGATATGCTAAATGGAATGGACTTCCGAGTTAACTTTGTGAACCTTGTTAGTAGTAGCTCAGTTCGTTAACCTCACGTTATGAGGATGAGTGGTCGATTTATCGACAAGCTTGGGTGGTACCGCGGATTCAACATCATTCGTCCCTATATTAGGAGACGCATGATGTTTTTTTATATCTAAGGAGGAACTCAATTATGAAACGTATTTTTTCAGGCGTACAACCAACAGGTGTCATTACATTAGGTAACTACATTGGTGCATTTAGACAGTTTACAACTTTGCAAGATGAGTACGATTGTATTTTTTGTATTGTAGATCAACACGCAATTACAATGCCACAAGACAGTAAAGAACTTCGTAACAGTATTCGCACACTTGCTGCAACATATTTAGCAACAGGTATCGACCCAGAAAAGTCAACACTATTTATTCAATCAGAAGTACCTGCACACGCACAAGCTGGATGGATGTTACAATGTATTTCTTACACTGGTGAACTTGAGCGTATGACACAATTCAAAGATAAATCTACTGGTAAAGAGGCAGTTTCTGCAGGCTTACTTACTTACCCGCCACTTATGGCTGGAGATATTCTTCTGTACAACACAGATATCGTGCCAGTTGGTGACGACCAAAAACAACATTTAGAACTTACACGTGACTTAGCTGAACGTTTCAATAAACGTTACGGTAAAGTATTCACGATTCCTACTATTCAATTACCAAAAAACGGAGCTCGCATTAAGTCGCTTCAAGAACCAACGAAAAAAATGAGCAAATCGGATGAAAATAAAAAAGCAACAATCCGCCTTCTAGATACTCCAAAAGAGATCGAGAAGAAAATTAAATCTGCCGTGACAGATTCTGAAGGCGTTGTTGCTTTCAATATTGAATCTAAACCTGGTGTCTCTAATTTACTAACAATTGAAGCATCATTAACAAATGAATCCATTGATAACCTTGTAGCAAAATACGCTGGTCTTGGTTATGGCGCTTTCAAAGCAGGAGTTGCTGAAAGTGTTATTAATCATCTAGCACCTATCCAAGAACGTTTTAACGAATTAATCGATTCACCACAATTAGATGATATTTTAGACGCTGGTGCTGAAAAAGCGAACGCTATTGCAAGTGCAACAATTAAGAAAATGGAAGACGTGATGGGCCTTGGGAGAAATAGACGATAACTAGTCCAATACTTGAGCCGATGAAAATTTTGAAATCAACTGTTTGCAAAATAAACATAAAAACGGCTGTCCATGTATAACCTAGTGCTCGGTAGTTCAAATATAGAATCATATGTGTTGAACTCAGTACAATAAGACCATAAAAAGTTAAGAAAAATAGTAAGCGCATTTGCATATTTCCTTTTCTAGTTTTTAATACTATATGAAAAAATGACTTCGTTATAACTAACGAGGTCATTTTTATGCGAAAATATGATATTCAAAACCCTTAATAGTCTTTCACTTACTATAATTCGCTTGCCGTATTCATTTGATTTAAAAATATTACAATAAAGTTCTAAAGATAAAAAAACCACAGGAAATTCACCCTGTGGTCATTCGTTACTTATTAATACTTTTTAAATAATAGTGAAGCATTATGCCCACCAAAACCTAATGAATTACTTAACGCATAAGTAATTTCTTTTTCTCTTGCTTCGTTAGCAACATAGTCTAAATCGCACTCAGGATCTGTTGTTTCTAGATTCATCGTTGGCGGTAAAATACCTTCTTTTAATGCAAGTACTGAGAAGATTGCTTCAATCCCACCAGCTGCTCCAAGTAAATGACCTGTCATCGATTTCGTTGAACTCATTGCTAAATTATAAGCATGTTCTCCGAAAACAGTCTTTACAGCTTTTGTTTCGAACAAATCATTATAAGGTGTGCTCGTACCATGCGCATTGATATAACCAATTTCTGTTGCATCAATACCAGCATCATCTATCGCTTGCTTCATAGAGCGAGCTGCACCCTCCCCTTCAGGAGCAGGTGCTGTAATATGATGCGCATCTCCAGTTGAACCGTATCCTACAACTTCACCATAAATTTTTGCACCACGTTTTACTGCATGTTCGTATTCTTCTAAAATAACGATACCCGATCCTTCTCCGATAACAAAACCATCGCGATTTGCATCGAATGGACGAGATGCTGTTTGTGGATCTTGGTTTAACGTAAGTGCTGTGTTTGAGGAAAATCCTGCAACCGCCATATTCGTAATCGGCGCCTCTGCTCCTCCAGTAATCATGACATCTGCATCGCCACGCTCAATAACTTTAAACGCATCACCAATTGAGTTTGTACCTGATGCACAAGCTGTTACTGAACATGAGTTAATTGCTTTTGCACCAAAGTGGATAGATACTTGACCTGCAGCCATATCAGGAATCATCATTGGTACGAAAAACGGACTAACACGACGTTGTCCTTTTTCAAGGAAATTGCGGAATTGTTGCTCATACGTCTCCATTCCACCAATTCCAGAGCCTATCCAAACACCTGTACGCAGACCAACTTCAGGAGTTATTTCTAACTCTGCATCTTTTACAGCCATAATAGACGCCGCTAATGCGTAATGTGTAAAACGATCCATCTTACGTGCTTCTTTTCGAGGAATATATGCTTCAATATCAAAATCTTTTACTTCTGCAGCAACTTTTGCAGGAAATTGTTCAGCATCTATACGTGTTAACGGGCCAACACCAATTTTTCCTTCTTTAATCGCTTTCCATGTTGTTTCTACATCATTTCCTAAAGGTGTCACAGCACCCATACCTGTAACAACTACTCGACGTTTTGTCATGTTCTTTTAACTCCCTCTTTTCTAATATTGTTATTTTCCCCAGCGCATTGCAACGGCGCCCCATGTAAGGCCGCCACCAAATCCAACGAGCACAAGTAAATCGCCATCTTGAATTTTGCCGGCTTCTAGTTCTTCTATTAATGCATTGCCGATTGAAGCAGACGATGTATTGCCATATTTTTTAATAGCCGTAGACATTTTCTCCTCTGGCAAATCTAGTCTTTGTCTTGCAGATTCCATAATTCGAATATTTGCTTGATGCGGAATTAGGAAATCAACATCTTCCTTAGTATATCCCGCTTTCTCTATGACATTTAAAGCTGATTCACCCATTTGACGTACCGCAAATTTGAATACTTCACGGCCATTCATCTCAATGTGACCTGCATCATTTTGGAATAAATGCTTTCCGCCTGAGCCGTCTGAACCAAGCTCAAATGATAAAATCCCTCTATTATCAGATACTTTACCCATCACAGCTGCACATGCACCATCACCAAATAGGACAGCAGTATTTCGATCTTCCCAGTTTGTAATTTTTGAAAGCTTCTCAACACCTACTATTAAAACATAATCATATGTTTTAGATTCAATGAATTGCTTAGCCGTTACCAAGCCGTACATAAATCCTGCGCATGCAGCGGACAAGTCCATTGCAGCCGCATTGTGTGCACCAAGTTGGTCTTGTATCATACACGCTACACTCGGAAATGGTCGGTCAGGTGTTACGGTTGCAACTAAAATAAGCCCGATTTGATCAGCCGAAATACCAGCATTAGCTATTGCGTTTTTCGCAGCTTCAAAAGCTAAATGAGAAGAGTTATGTTCATCTGATGCGATTCTTCGTTCTTCGATTCCTGTTCTAGTGCGAATCCATTCATCCGATGTATCCATCATTTTTTCTAAGTCAGCATTTGTGACTACACGATTAGGGATACATCTTCCTAAGCCTATTATTCCAGCGTTCATGAAGTAGCGCCTCTTTTCTTTTGTTATCAATTATTAGTACCTGGTAATAATTAT
The DNA here is from genome assembly GCF_055456015.2 of Viridibacillus sp. d25.2. Lineage (NCBI taxonomy): Bacteria > Bacillati > Bacillota > Bacilli > Caryophanales > Caryophanaceae > Viridibacillus > Viridibacillus sp. d25.2. Next base: position 3,845,529 of record NZ_CM196652.1, read on the forward strand.
AACGAAAGATTTATATTTTTTCAACACTTCGTCAATTTTTGTCCAAATAACGGGGCATAATACTGAAAAGATTCTTTTATTTAAATGTGGCAATATGATATGATAGAACAGGTAAAAAAGTTAGTTAGAGGTGAAATTAATGAGATATATTATGCTATTTTTATGGTCAGCATTATTAGTTTCTGTACTGAACTACGTAGTAAGTTCAATTCAGAATGTTGGATTTAACTTAAATCTTGGATTAGGGCTTTCAGTAGTTTTCTCAGTATTCTTAATTATTATTGGCAATATTATTCCAAACGAATCACCTAAACAAGTAGGCCACCAACAATAATGAAAATCCTGTCCATAGATTGGACGGGGTTTTTTCTTTAAAAAAAGTCTGAGCACCTTTATATAAAGGTTGCTCAGACTCTTTTTATGTGTGCGCTGATTCTTTATGGATTATTACTTTATCATCTTTCATTGAAATGACTAATCGATCCCCTGGTACTGTATCCCCTTTTAGCAATTCTTTTGCAACGAGTGTTTCAATATATCGCTGTACAAATCTTCTTAAAGGTCTTGCACCAAAGGTTGGGTCTGTTCCTTCTGCTACTACCCACTCAATGACATTTTCATCTACTTGTAGTTCAATTTCTTGTTCAGCCACTCGTTTTTTTAATAACTGAATATACTTCCAAGTGATTTGATAAAAATGTTCGTTTGTTAATGAATGGAACATAATAATATCATCTAATCTATTTAATAGCTCTGGTTTGAAATGCTCTTTTAAAGACGCCATAACTAGGTCTTCAACAGCATGTTCACTAGTATTAGGCATATCTAGTAAGTAACTTGAGCCTATATTAGAAGTCAATATGATTACGGTATTTGTGAAATTAACCATACGACCTTGGCTATCCGTAATACGACCATCATCTAAAATTTGCAATAAAATATTCGCAACATCTGGATGCGCCTTTTCAATTTCATCTAAAAGCACTACTGCATATGGATTTCTACGGACAGCTTCTGTCAATTGACCGCCTTCCTCATAACCTATATAGCCAGGAGGTGCTCCTACTAAGCGAGATACGCTATGTTTTTCCATGTACTCAGACATATCAATTCGAATAAAATGATCCTCTGAGTCAAATAATTGAGCGGCTAATGCTTTTGCTAATTCTGTTTTCCCTACACCTGTTGGTCCTAAGAACAAGAAAGATCCGATTGGTTTTTGTGGATCCTGAATGCCTGCACGCGCTCTCCAAACAGCTTCTGTCACTAGCTGAACTGCTTCGTCCTGCCCAACTACTCGCTCTTGTAAAGTAGCTTTTAAGTTGAGTAGTTTTTCACGTTCACCTTCAACTAATTTTGTTACTGGAATACCTGTCCATCTTGAAACAATTGAAGCAATTTCTTCAGCCGTCACATCTTCACGGAGCAGACGATCATTTCCTTGTTGCAAAGTTTGCTCAAGTTCTACTAATTCTTTTTCTAATTCAGGAATTTTGCCGTGACGGAGCACTGCTGCTATATTTAAATCATAATTATTTTCAGCTTCTTCTAAATCCCTACGATAACGATCAAGTGTTTCACGTTTTTCTTGGATAACATGAAGTGAAGATTTTTCGGCTTCCCATTGCTCACGCATATTAGAAGAAGAGTCTTTTAGCTCCGATAATTCCTCACGAAGTGCTACAAGACGTTTTTTACTAGCTTCATCCTTTTCTTTCATCAATGCTTGTTCTTCAATTTCAAGCTGCATAGTACGACGTGTTACCTCATCTAATTCTTGTGGCATGGAATCTATTTCTGTTCGAATCATGGCACAAGCTTCATCGATTAAATCAATTGCTTTATCTGGCATAAAACGCTCAGTTAAATAGCGATTTGATAATTCTGCAGCAGCAACGATTGCTCGGTCATGTATTTTCACGGCGTGATGCAGTTCGAAACGTTCTTTTAAACCACGTAATATAGAAATCGTATCCTCTACAGATGGTTCACGAACTAATACTTGTTGGAAACGACGTTCAAGTGCTGGGTCCTTTTCGATATACATTCGATATTCATCTAATGTAGTTGCACCGATACAATGTAACTCACCTCTTGCTAACATCGGTTTAAGCATATTCCCAGCATCCATTGCACCATCCGTTTTACCTGCTCCCACGATTGTATGAATTTCATCGATGAAAAGGATGATTTGTCCTTCACTTTCTTTCACTTCTTTCAATACGCCTTTTAAGCGCTCTTCAAATTCCCCACGATATTTGGCACCAGCGATTAATGCACTCATATCCAACTCATAAATTTCACGGTCTTTTAAACCTTCTGGTACGTCTTTTTTTACGATTCTTTGTGCTAATCCTTCAACGATTGCTGTTTTACCAACACCTGGTTCTCCGATTAATACAGGGTTATTTTTTGTCTTACGAGATAATATTCGGATGACATTACGGATTTCTTGGTCACGACCAATAACAGGATCCATTTTGCCATTTTTCACTTCTTCTACTAAATTACGTCCAAATTGTTCAAGTGGACTTTTTTGCTCTGCATTATTCATATTCATTTGCATTATAGTTCACTCCTTATTTGACCTTATTTGACCTTTTGATTAACTTCATTATATTATCGTTCTCCTTTGAAAGTAAAGCGATTAGTTTGACCTTTTTTGACTATTATATTTTTCCATTTCGAAACTCTATACACCTGAATTTCATCACCTCAATATTGGAAATATTTGATATATTCAAATATGCCCAATTACAGGAAAGCTGTATGTTATAATTAGGGAAAACAGAAGAGGTTGTGAATTTTTTTGGAGGAAATTGAAACTATCCCACCTAAGCTCCATTCACTTTTCGAAGAACATGGTACAGTTCTCAAATTCGCCAAAGACACCCCTATATTCTTAGAAGGCGATCGTACCCAAGATGTTTTTTTCGTTGTGTCTGGTAAGGTGAGAATTTCAAAAGAAACTGCAAGTGGAAAAGAATTGACGATTCGTATATGTAGTAGCAATAATTTAATTGGGGAAAGTACTATTTTTAGTTCCTTAGACTATAATTCAACGACGGCTACAGCTATGGAGCCGACTACTATTTTAACGATCGATAACAACATGCTTGAACTTTACCTTAGTCAAGAACCTTCGTTGATGATTGCATGTTTGCGTTGGATACAGTTACAAAATATGAAAAGTCAATCTAGACTTCGCGATTTATTGTTACACGGAAAAAAGGGTGCGTTATTTTCTACACTGATACGTTTAGCAAACACTTATGGTGAAAAGTTGGATGATGGTTCAACCCATATTAACTATAAATTGACCAATAATGAGCTAGCAAATCTCTGTGCTACTAGCCGTGAAGTCATTAACCGTATGTTAAATGACCTCAAGAAAAATAACATTATTACATTTGATAAGAGCACAATCACAATTCTCAATTTACAATTCCTAAAAGATGAATGTGAATGTGAAAACTGTCCTCTTCAAATTTGTAGAATTGACTAACCTCAGGTATTATACCCATTTATGTCATCAAAAAAACCCGCTCGACTTTTCCAGTCTGAACGGGTTTTTTCTTTATAAAATTAGCGAATGCCTAGAGCAATTTTTGCATAACGTGACATATTGTCTTTATTCCATGGTGGATTCCATACAATATCAACAGTGACTTCTTTAATTTCAGGCAATTCAAATAATGCTGTACGGATTTGGTCAACAATAACTGGACCAAGTGGGCAACCCATTGATGTTAATGTCATGGTTACTACACATAATCCTTCTTCAGATAAATCCACTTCATATACTAAACCTAAGTTCACGATATCAATACCTAACTCAGGATCGATTACATTTTCTAAAGCACCATATATTACTTCTTTCATTTCTGCATCCATAGTGTTTCCCCTTTCTGCATAGTGTTTAATATATCATAACAAATGAAACGACTTATGCCAAATGGTCTGCAAGCCATTTCGTAGCAGCAAGCATCCCTGGACGTGATACTTTATGCCCTGCTTGTTTATCAACAATGAAAACAAGATCTTCAGGGTGGTCTGCATAATCTGCCTGTATACTTTCATAAAATTGATATGCAGGTGTAAATGGAACCATATGGTCTTTCTTACCGTGCCAGAATAACACTGGGCGGTTTGCCATCGATTCAGGATGCTTTGACATATCAAAGTAGCTAAGTGTTTGCTCCATTTTTTGAAGCTCTTCATCTGATATTGGAATTTTGAAACCTCGTTCTTCAAACTGAGCCATCTGAGCTTTCGAAAGCTCCACATAACCAGGTGCACCCATCATAACTGATGCTGTTTGAATCCATGGGTATACACGTAAGCAACCTAATGTAACAATCCCACCCATAGAAGTTCCTGCTAAACCAATCTTACCTGCTGGCAGCAAACCTTTTTCTATTAACTGCTTATGTAAAAAATCAACTTCTTCAATTGAAGTTAAGACCACTTCCCAAAAACGTAAACTAAGTTGAATTTCATCGAGTCCTTCATCTCGCTCACCATGCAAATATGCATCTGGCAATAGTACTCGAACGCCTTTTTCAACTAGTTTATACGCATAGTGCAAGTTATGTTCACTCGCACTCATAAAGCCATGGAGAAAAATGACAACCGGTGATGCTGATGTTACGGTCTTTTCATCATAAATGTGAAGTAACGGAATTTTACCCCACTGTTCTTGTTGAACCTTCACTGAATTCACTCCTTGATAGTTTATCCTAATATCGTAACAAAAATTTTTCACGATGACAAAGTTTTGACGAACAAGTAAGATTAACGATACACTCTATTATAGTAGGAAAGGAGTTTTTTCATATGGTACAACCTCATTTGATTGTTTTAGATTTAGACGGTACACTTTTAACCGACAAGAAAGTTATTTCTGAGAAAACAAAACGCACTTTGCTACAGGCAAAAGAAGAAGGTCATCAAGTTATGATTGCTACTGGAAGACCCTATCGTGCGAGTAAAATATACTATCAAGAATTAGGTTTACATACACCAATCGTCAACTTTAATGGAGCCTTCGTACATCATCCAACCAACACCTCTTGGCAAACACTTCATAGCCCAATAGAGTTATCAGTTGTAAAAGATGTAGTGGAATCCATCAACCATTATGAAATTGAAAATTTAATCGCCGAGGTTATGGATGATGTGTATGTTCAATACCATGATCAAAAAATCTTAGATATTTTAACTATGGGCGAACCAAAAGTAACGACAGGTATTTTACGTGATTATTTAAAAGATAATCCTACAAGCCTTTTAATTCAGGCTAGCTCTTCTAATGTACCCTTAATTCGTCAACATTTAGCTGATACAAAAGCCGAGCTAATCGATCACCGTCGCTGGGGTGACCCTTGGGAAGTCATTGAAATCGTTCGTCGTGGCATGAATAAAGCTGTCGGACTATCCCATGTTGCCAAAGACCTACAAATACCTCGTGATCGAATAATTGCATTTGGCGACGAAGACAACGACTTAGAAATGATAGAATATGCAGGTATTGGCGTTGCAATGGGTAATGGTATTGGCCAGCTCAAAAACATTGCAAATGAAATAACACAAACCAACAATGAGGATGGTATAGCTAACCTCCTAATCGACCGACTAAACTTAAAATAAACTACACTAGGAGGTATATAAATGAGAATCTATGCAGATAGCGCTTCTGATTTACCTAAATCTTTTTATGAAGAAAATAACGTCACACTAATCCCATTAAGAGTTCATATGAACAACCAAGAATATGCAGATGTCACGGGAGTTGAGGTCTTAAAAGTATATGAATTTATCCGTCAAGGCGGTCAGCCAAAGACTTCTCAAGCATCTCCTGAATTGTTTTTAGAACTATTCGAAGAGCTAGCAAAATCAGGTGAAGAAGGACTTTATATAGCCTTCTCATCTGAATTATCTGGTACATACAGCACTGCTGTAATGATCTACCAACAGGTAAAAGAACAATACCCTGATTTAAAATTAACGATTGTAGATTCTAAATGCGCCTCATTAGGATACGGTCTAGTTGTAAAGGAAGCTGTTCGCCTTCGTGAAGCAGGTTTAAGCATAGATGAAATAACAGAGAAAGTTCGTTTCAACGCACAACATATGGAACACTTCTTTACAGTAGAAGACTTAGATTATTTAGCACGCGGTGGACGCGTTTCAAAAGCAAGCGCATTTATCGGTGGCTTACTAAGTATAAAACCATTACTTCATGTTGAAGATGGTAAACTCATACCGATTGAAAAACATCGTGGACGTAAGAAAGTAATGAAACGTATACTAGACAAGATGGAAGAAACAGGTGACCATTTAAGTGATCAAGTAATTGCTATTAGTCACGGTGATGATTTAGCTGCTGCTGAAGAGATGAAAGCCATGATTATGGACAAATTCCAGCCTAAAGCCGTCGAAATCCATTTAATCGGTTCTTCTGTTGCATCACATGCAGGTCCTGGTACATTAGCTATTTTCTTCTTAAATCAACAACCCACAGCTTAAAATACAAAATCCCTTAGAGATTACTTACACTCTCTAAGGGATTTTATTTTAGTTATTTTTTGCTTTTCGATTTTTTTTACTTCTACGTAAAACTAATACGATAAATGTTATGAATAGTGCATAGACAAAACCTAATGAAATCATATATGAGACATTAAAGCCTTTATGGTCTTTTACTTGATAGAGTTCGACAATTTCACGATCAACCACTAACCGATACTTACCATCATCATTCGGACGTACAATATCATTTTCAAATAAACCACGTAGCTCTTTGTTTTCTCCAATGATATCTTTACCTAAATCGATATGTTGAGTACTCTTTGTGTTATTCACAACGACAATCCACTGCTCTTCATCAGAAGAACGTTCGAATACAATAAAGCCATCTTTATTCTCTAATAGTTTAAAGTCACCAGTACGAAGTGTCTCTGATTTATTACGAACAGATTGAACGTCACCAATATACGAAACGATATCATCCTTCGTTTTAAAATCAAATACTGCATGTGATTCAGGAGCTTGCTTACCATTTTGTGCAATTTCTGTACCATATGTCATTACTGGTACACCAGGTAAAGTAAACATTGCCGCCATCGCTACTTTAATACGTGTAGGTGGATACATATTTTCATTTGCAGAAGCAAATGTGAAACGAGAGCTATTTAAACTATCTAACATAATAGCTGAAGGTTTTTCTTCATCACCTTTTTTCATTGTGCCTAGTGGCTGTTCAACTTTTGATGAATCCAAATCGACATTTTTGAAAATAGATTGATAAATATCAATAGTCTCTTTATTTATAGACATATCAAAATTTGCATCGCTGTCTTCTGAAGATAAAACATAGATATCTTTATTAGTATTTTTTAACGACTGAATCATTTCATTTAAAAATGATGTATTACTATTGCCTAAATTAGTTAAGCGAATACCATCGATATCGTACTTCTCCGCAAAATCAGTTGCTGCATTGATTAATTCCTCTTGTACCTGAGGATTATCTGTTTTCCAATTAATACGGCCGTTATCAGCGGTATCGTACCAATCTGAATTGGCTTTATCTGTAGCCCAAACGTGATTTTCACTAACATTACTTAGCGGAAAATCAACCATTAGCTTCATCTTGCCTTTATGAACATCAGCCAGTAAAGAATTAAATTCTTTTGCTGTACCAAAATGACGATCAATATTTTTGTAATCTACAACTGAACTTCCATCATAAGATTCAGTCGAAAAAATCGACCCAATCGATAGAACAGTGAAACCCATATCTTGAATATGCTTCAACTTAGTAGCAATCCCTGAAAGGTCACCACCAGCAAATTCATTTTGATCTCGAGCATCTACATTATAGTCATTTTCGACCGATGAATTAAAATAACGATCCACTAAGAGATCATAGATACTTTCGTCTTTAATATTATGCGTCACTTCAGTCTCTGCCTTCGCAATAGGTGCAACCCCCATTGTCGTAGCCAAAAGAGCTGACGCAACTACTGTACTAATCCACTTTGCAACGTTCACTTATAGTCCTCCTCTGCAGAACTGTCCAACGTAATTTTACCAAACCCCCACCCTCCCCGCTACGCTTTAACACCAAAAACAAACGAAAGCCGAACAAATTCGACAAAAATGTGAATTTACTTTAATGCTGAAGGCGCTTGTTTAGCTGCGACAGGCACTGGAGGGCTCGAAACAAAAGCGTCATTTCAGCTTTTGTCAGAGAGAACGAAGTGACCCGAGCAGCTAGCGCCTGAAGCTGGACATCTGGATTTAATGCTGAAGGCGCTTGTTTAGCTGCGACAAGCACTGGAAGGCTTGAATATTCCTCAAAAAATTGATTGTTGCGCTAACTTCATTGATTGTTGCACTAAGCGCCTTGATTGTTGCGATAAAGCCGATGATTGTTGCATTATCTTCATTGATTGTTGCACTAACTATACTGATTGTTATTTAGCAGAATATTCACGTCCTAAAAACGAGAGTTTTTCTATTAATAAAACATCTTTTCAAACAAAAAACAGCCACACAACGGAATCGTCATGTGGCTGTTTTTCTTGCAAGTTATTAAGCTAAGAAATGCTGACCCATAGGTAGTTTAAATCCTAGGAACATAGTGATTAATAAGAATACTGCAAATAGGATCCAGAACATAGTTGTTGGTTTGCCTTTTGCTTTTCTCACTAATACCATTTCCATCATACCGATCACTAAAATACCACCAATAAATTTGAAGCCATAAAGCATACCCATATCAAAACCCATGCCTTTAGCAAATAATGCGCCTCCAGTAAGGATGATTAAAATATAGAATACGCGTAAAATCATATGTGTTACTTTTTGTCCTTTAGTACCACTTTGCATAGCAGCAGAAACTAGGAACAAGATAATCGCGATTACCCAAGTTGCAATGTGTAGATTAGTATTTGCAAAAAAATCCATTATTACCCCACCTTAAATAGTATTAATAATCATTTATATCCTATCATGAGGTGGTAAACTATACAAATATAACAGACCGATGGAAAATTACCCACCGGTCTGTCATAATATCTATAAAATTCTATTAAGTTTATTATTCGAAGCGATTTACTAGAGTTCCAATACCTTCGATTGACACTTTTACTACGTCACCAGATGCTAAAAATGTTGGCGGATTCATACCTTTACCAACACCTGCTGGAGTACCCGTTAAGATTACGTCACCAGGTTCTAAAGTTACTAATCTAGAAATCTCAGAAATGATTTCTTCAATTGTGAAGATCATGTCTTTTGTTGAACCATTTTGACGAATTTCATCATTCACTTTTGTAACGATTGATAAAGAATCCGGATTTGGAATCTCATCTTTTGTTACTAAATATGGACCCATTGGACAAGCACCATCTAAGCTTTTCCCTAAGAAAAATTGCTTATGTTTTGCTTGTAAATCACGTGCAGTAATGTCATTAGCAATTGTGTAACCAAATACATAATCATATGCTAGTTTAGTAGGGATGTTCTTACCCTTTTTACCAATAACAACTGCTAGTTCGCCTTCATAGTCAAGTGATGAAGTGACGTCTGCATGTGCAGAAATCGTTTGTTCATCTGCAGCAATTGAAGTTGGCGCTTTAGTGAAGATCATTAAATTTTCTGGAGCAGATTCAGCGCCCATTTCTTTGGCGTGATCTTGATAGTTTTTACCAACACAAATAATATTTTTCGTTGTACGTGGAATTGGTGCTAACCACTCAATTTCAGTAAATGCATATTTAAATTGCTCTGGGTTTTCTGACTTCTGTGCAGCTTCTACAAGTTTACGAGATTGTTCTACAAACTCGAAACCAGCTGTCATTCCCTCTACAATTGTTGTAGCGAAAGAAGGTAGTACTTGAAGAACTTGTTGAATCGCTAAAACATCCCATACAGCTTCTTCTTTTTTTACTTTCGGACCAAAACTTACTACATCGTTATAACGAAATGATAAAATTTTCATAACATTGGCACTCCTTCTTTTTTTTCAATGATACATTAATTATCGACCAATTTCCTCTTTTTTCTCTAACATTTTTCCGTAAGTTAATCGTTTCCATACTGCTTCAACCGGCCCTTGCTTAAATTTAAGGAACCAAAGCTCAGCAAATACTAATTGCAGAACAAAAATCCCTACAGCTAACCAAGTAACGGTATCGACACCGATTTTACCATATAATCCTAATCCATAGTGATAGAAAATGAATGTTCCGATAATAGATTGCATTAAATATATTGTCATCGACATGCGGCCTGCCTTTGCTACAGGGAACAAGATTTTTATGAATCCCGGAATTTGGCATATTAAGACGATTAGACCCGCATAACCTATCGCAAGTATCGGTCCACCGAATGAAACTTGGACATAGTCAAGGAAAAGATTACGCTCTAAGTTATATGGCAACATTTTAAGCGCAACCCCAACCGGTATGGTAATAGCAGTTAAAACAATCCAAAATACTCGTTTTTCCTTTGCACGTTCAACAAGTTGCCATTTGGATGCAGCAGCTCCTAATAGCATATAAGGTAAAATTGTAAACAACGCTGCTATCCACATACCTGGAGAAGCCTGTACTTGTATATCTGCTACTCGCTGCATGAACGCCTCTGTCCATGAACCAGAACCGTATGCTGCAATTGCACTTTCAATAGCAGCTATATCAACAAACTCTGATAGATCAGTAGAATCTTCCACAAATGATGCTAATCCCATTAACATTACTAAGAAGCCCTGTACTATTCCATATAGCGCTACACCAATTGTTATTAACCACACTGGTTTCAAGCGTAACAAGATTAATAAGAAGAAACCACAAAATGCATAAGTCATTAAAATGTCGCCCCACCAAATAAGGAAGGCATGTAACAATCCAATGCCAAATAACACCGCTAAACGCTTCGAACCAATTTTATAGAAGTTGTCTCCTATATTTGTTGCTTTCGTAAATTGCATCGCTAGACCATATCCAAATAACATTGAAAATAGCGGATAAAAGCTACTTTGCACAAAAATATCTAGCCACTGATGATATTCTTTATCTATTGGTGTTTCAAACCAAGTTTTTAAATCAATATGTGGTAAAGGAGTACTAAATGCAAACATATTTACTAAAAAAATACCTAGCAAACTAAAACCACGTATTATGTCGAGTGTATCAATCCTTTTTTGCATAGGTGTTGCTGTTAATTTCAAAACCATTCACTCCTATAATTCAATTGATCGCTGTGCGTCAAATGCATAAATTAATTTTTCTGCAACAGTAATCCTTAAAGTTTCTTCTAGTGCCTTTTTATAAAGCTTCAACTGTACATCGTAACGTTCCTTCATCTCTTTCTGTAAGCCTTCATCCGTTTTCATCATTCCATTAATACGGTCTGTTTTATAGTCGAGTAATATCCATTTGCCATCTTCTTCTTTAAACAAACAATCGACAATCCCTTGCACAATTTGTGAATCACCGTCTTCATCAGTAATACTAAAAGTAAATGGCGTTTCTCGATAAAGTTCCACTGCATTCATAAAGCGTTGCCCCGCAGGTGTAGAAAAGAAACCTATAATTTTTGGTGCCTGCACAGCTGTCCCCTCTTCTTTCGTCAGGAGTTGGCGGTCAACAAGTCCTTGCACAAAAACATCAACTTCCTCGATTGAATGCAAACCTTGCTGTGGTATATGTTGCATTACCGTATGCATAGCTGTTCCAATTTCGGCAGCAGTTAACGAACGTTGTTGTAAAAAGTTTGGTCTTTTCGACACTTGCTGCAGTTTTTTGGGAGCATTCCAAAAAAGTTCAGGTTGCTCCGATTGTTCTAAAGTTTGCAGACGTTTTAGCTCACTAACAGAAGTTTTAGATCGTTTTGCTATCGCTCTATCATACGCATACGCTGTATCAAAACGCTTTTTAATTGTTGTTAATAATCCCTCATCTACTTGAGCAGACTTTTTGGCATCTTCAACAACCTCTTCTTCTATTTCTGCTACTTCTAATGGCGCTTTAAAATGCTCTGCACCTATAACTTGAACTTTCCACCTCGATAATTCGTTTACCGCTTTCTGATCTCCATCATTTAGACATCGGTCATAGTCTGGGTGTCTCGCTAAAGCAGGACCAATCCAATCTAAATAACTTTTTGCTAATGCTCGGACATGATCAGGCAGCATTTCCCCTGCAGTTAATAGTTTAGCGTCTTCCCAAACAGCTTTTGTCTTATCCCAATTTTTCACTGTACCAACTAGATAAAGATGTTCTTTTGCTCGTGTCATCGCAACATAAAGAACGCGCATCTCTTCTGCCTTCAACTCAAGCTTCTTTTTCTCTTGCATTGCAAGGAATGGTAGCGAAGTATATTGGATACGTTTTTCAGGGTCAATCATTTTCACCGCTAAGCCAAATTGTTGGTCAAATAAATAAGGTAAATTGAAATCCATTTTGTTAAACTCTCGACCTAATCCTGCTACAAAAACATAAGGGAACTCTAATCCTTTAGATGAGTGAATCGTCATTAAACGCACAACATTTTCCGTTTCACTAATAGCACGAGCCGTTCCTAAATCATCACCACGTAGTCGCATACGATCTACGAATCTCAAAAATCGAAACAGCCCACGGAATGAAGTCTTTTCATACGATAATGCACGATCATGAAGAGCACGTAAATTCGCTTGACGCTGCTTGCCATTAGGCATTGCACCAACCATTTCATAATAATTTGTATCAATATATACGCGCCAAATTAATCCTGCTAGAGAACCCCTGCGTGCTAAATCACGCCAATCTTCATATTGCAGTAGGAAACGTTGTAACTTTTCAGCAGTACTAGATTTTAGACCAGTCCCTTCGATGCGTACAAATTGTTTCAACGCATCATAAAAAGGTGCTTTAGGGTCAGCTAAACGAATTTTTGCTAACTCATTCTCTGTTAGGCCAACAAATGGCGCTCTTAGTACAGACGCTAATGGAATATCTTGATATGGATTATCAATAACTCTTAATGTATTTACCATTATCATCACTTCAAGTGCTTCAAAATAGCCTTTAGACAACTCTGCATATAATGGAATACCTGCCAGCTTAAACTCTTCTGCTAGGTCACCCGACCATGTCATCGAGCGCATTAATATGACAATATCACGATATTCTAAAGGGCGTTCTGTGCCTTTCTTTGTATCATAAACCATTTGTCCAGAATCCATTAATTGCTTAATTTTCTTGATCATGTAGCGTGCTTCTTGTTGAGATTTTTTTAATTCTTCTTCGGCTTGCAGCTCTGAACTGACCTCCACTTGACTATCATCAGAGTCCTTAGTGACTTCATCTTCTGATTGGTCTGTATATAAGACGGTCAATTCAATAGGCGCTTCTTTTTCATTATAAGGAGCTTGCGGCTTTAACGCTGCAGCTTCGTCATAATTAATCTCTCCGACTTCTTCGCCCATAATTTGTGAAAAAACATAGTTTGTACCGTGTAAAACCTCTGGTCGACTTCTGAAATTTGCATTTAAGTCAATTTTCATACCTGTATCTATTGGTTCTTCTTCAAATGCCAGATATTTATTTAAAAAGAGTGTTGGCTCTGCTAATCGGAAACGATAAATAGATTGTTTCACATCACCAACCATAAACATATTGCCATCCGCTTCTCCACCACTTTTCACAAGCTGTAAAATGGTTTCTTGAAGCTTGTTAGTATCTTGATATTCATCAACAAGTACTTCATTAAATTTTTCTTGATAGCTAAGTGCTACTGCTGATGGGACAAGTTTTCCATCTATTTCATCCGTTAGAATTTGCAAAGCAAAATGTTCTAAGTCGGAAAAATCCACAAGGCCTTTTTCGTTTTTTGCTGCAGCATATTTTTGACTGAAACTTGAAGCAATTTTCACTAGTGTTTCGAGTATAGGCTTCATTAAACGAATCTCTTCTAGCAATCTATCTGGTCGTCTTGTGAAATATTGTTTTTTAGCAGTGTCAAATAAATCCTTCGCTTGCTTACGTTTGTTTTGAGCTAAAGCTTTTAGTTCTAAATCACAATCCATTTTCTTCGTAGAAATTCTAGCCCAGCTTACGGCATGGAAATATTCGTACGCCTCTTCCCACGAACGTTCATGTAAAAATGCACGTGCCTCAGTTAATAAAATAAAATCTTTCTCAGCTGTTTCACCATAAGCTGAAGGTCCGTTTGGTTCTAAGCTTAGTTCTCGCATGTCTTTAATAAGTGCATATGCAGCTTCAATAGCGTGACTAACCGAACGCTTAATTATATGACTGATTGGCAACTCATCAATTGATGTAATACCGTTAAGGTCATATTGGTCTGGTAGGGATTCTAGCCATTTCTTTGGCTCTGGATTAACACGTGACATATCATATAACTTATCAATTAACGTCTCAATTGCCTGGTCATCTCGATCGGATGTGAAACTGTCAACTAAACGGTAAACATCGTCAACTTGGTCACTGTTATAAGCTTCTTCTAATACCTCAGCTAAAGTATCATCTTTTAACAGTGCAGCTTCTGTATCGTTTGCAATTCTGAAGCCAGGGTCAATATCTAATAAATAAGCATATTGTCGAACAATATTTAAACAAAATGAGTGCAATGTAGAAATTTGCGCTTTATTTAACAAGCTTAGTTGTCTTCTAAGATGCTTTGAGTCTGGTTGATTAGTAATTGCTTTTTCAAGCGCTTCGGCCATACGATGACGCATTTCAGCTGCAGATGCATTTGTAAATGTTACAACTAATAATTCATCAACATCGATTGGATTATCTGTTGAGATAACCTTTTCAATCATTCGATTGATCAATACAGCGGTTTTTCCTGAGCCCGCTGCTGCTGATACTAAAGTATCTTGACCAGTAGTCCAAATTGCTTTCCACTGCTCATCAGTCCAAGTTGCTGTCGCCGGCTTCACAGGAATTGTCAACATCTACTCTAGTCTCCTTTCGAATTTGCTCTATAACATCTTCTTTTTTACCGATTGGTTGTAAGTATCGATAATGTTGATTTGCATCTGTTGTATCAAATTGACACACACTCTTAAATGAACAATATTCGCAAGCGGTACGTGTTTTCATACGGTAAGGACTTATATCAGTATGTCCTGCTAAAATGCCCTCACCAGCCTGTTGATGCTTGTGACGTACAAAATTCCGCAGATGTCCCATATCTTGAGTCGATATAACTGAAGACATTTTTGGAGAAACAGTGCCATCCTTTTTACCCACATAAACTGGGACAATTTGTGAATGGCCCCCTTCTTCAAGTGCTTCATCCATGTCAATCAAAGTCTCTCTATCATCTAATAAAAGACCTTTCATTTTAAATTCTTTCAATCGTTCAATCTCCGCTTGTTGCCCATCCAAATTATCATGAGGCTTTAACATCGGATTGTGGACATGAATATATAGCACACCACCAGCTTCTGAATGCAATGGTAACCATGCCTCAGAGTTTTCAACAGCTACATCTAAATAAGTGAGCATTTGTAAAGATAGACCATAATATACATCATTTAAATCTAGTTTTTTCGCAGAAGATTTATAATCTACAACGCGAATATACGGTTTGTCACTGATTGTTGTAGCATCTACTCGGTCAATTCGACCGCGCATTTGCATTTTCTTACCTCCATCTAATTTAATCATCAGAGGTGGTAAGGGTTCTCCTGGTCCAAATGCAGCTTCTAAAGCAATCGGTTTGAAATTTGATACCCGTGCATGTTGACTTAAAGAAAGCATTGTTCTTTGCACGATTAATGTTAACTTTCGTTGAATGTATCGATAACGAGACGTACTCATTAATATTTGGTGATATAATAATGGGGAAATTTTATCTACCGCTCTTTTCGCTAAATCAGCACACTGCTCTGGGTTTAACTGACCCCATTTTATATTCTTCTCATGTGTTTCCTCTGAAATCCATTTTAATGCGGCATGGAATAAGTCTCCGATTGTCGGTGTTTCAAGACGATATTCCGCGCGCTCTTCAAGTCGTAAACCATAAGTAGAAAAATGAGAAAACGGACAACCATAAAACTTCTCAATACGTGAAACACTAGAGGTAAGCGTTGAGCCATATAAAGCATCAGTGATATCCGGTGTAAGTTGCTCTGCTTTATTTAGTACTGTTAATGGGCGCATTAGACGCTCTAGAATATCTGACCAATAAGGATCCTTTTCATAATATGCCCTCAATGCACGCCATTCAGGTGATAGCTCTTTTCCATGCTCCACTTGTCTTAGTTGCATCATTAAATAGGCTAAAGACGTATTAGGGTGATTAATATAAGGGAGATCCGATAGCTCTGATAAAGCTTCAGTTGGATCCATTAACGCTCTTGTAAATGGCGTATCTGGAATAAGTTGCTGTAATTTCTTCACATATAGTGATGGTAATAACGCTTTACTTTCTTCATCTGCAATAGCATAACTAACAACAAGTTTATCAGACGCCATTGTTAAGGCACGATAGGTGATGAATGATTCTTCTAATAATCGTGTTTTAGATGTTGGTGCGAGCTCCATTCCAAGCTGCATAAACCATTCACGTTCTGAATCCGATAGCAGCCCTTCATGGTCCATACGTTGCGGATATATCCCTTCATTCATACCAATTACGAAAACAGCTTTCATATTTGTTAAACGAGATAAGTCTGCCGTTGCAATCGTCACTTGGTCTAATGATGGTGGGATACGCGAAAACTCTAAAGTATCAAAACCTTCTTCTAACGTGTGTAGTGCTTCTTCTAATGTCATTTCTTGTTCACCGAACATCATGACAAATTGATCTAGTACGTCTACCCACTGGTTCCAAGCCTGTTCATGTTCGCTTGCAGCTAAGAGTTGACCCTTGTCTATTTCTTTATCTTTTAAAGCTTGTAGTTTTTCATAAACTGAAAGATTCTCAATAAAATTAAACAGAGCTGTTGCGATATCGCGACCCGTTTGGCAGCTAGCTAATTGATTTTCTAACTCTTTTAAAGGTTCTCTCACTTTACTACGAGCTGCTTCAATTTCTTGCTGGAAGGCACGCTCTTCATCTGTTTGGTTTTTCGTTAAAAATTCTAGTCCACGGTACTTTTTATATAGCCAGCGATCCTCATCAAACCAGCGCTCACCATAAATGCCTTGCGCTATAACAAAGTTTTCTAAACGGTCTGCTCGCTCCCGCCAAACTTGTAAGTCCGCATCTACTGGGAAAAACAAATCCGTTTTTACTGCACGGAAAATAGGCTCGTACTTCCAATCCGATTGGATAGCCTCCAGGGCCGAGCGACTAAGTTCTATTAACGGATGATGGAGCATTGGTTTTTTTTGACTCACAAAGACCGGGATATCATATTGAGGGAAGATTGTAGAAAATAACGGATCATATACATCTGCTTGACGATACAAAATAGCCATATCACGATAACGAATGGCGTCATTTTGTATAAATCCCCTAACTTTTCTAGCAATTGCATGTACTTCAGCACGGCGATTAGCTGCTTCAATGATCTCAAAATTACCCGAAGAATTACTTATTGCATCATTAAGTGAATTAAATTTTTCTTCTATAAATTTTAAATCATTTTTTTGAAAACGTTGAGTTGTTTGGCAATGTACAGTCGGCTCTACTTCAATACCTTCTTCAAATGCTAATTCTTTTAAGCGTACACTTGTCCGAGCAGATTGATAAAATAACGCCTGTTCATCCTCTGCATCAGCATCTGACTCCATAGGTAAGACAACAGTAACTCTACGCGCTACTTTTAAAAGTTCTTGCACTAGTTCGAATTCTCGTGTCGTGAATGCTGTAAATCCGTCAATATAAATGTCTGCAGATTGGATCATTTCCGAATCCTTTAGCTGTGCTGTTAGTAAAGGGAAGTAACCTTCACTATCAATATATGTAGTACCTAACCGCTCTTCTAAAGCTGCCAATAATAATTGCAGATCATGTGCCTTATCGCGCAATGTCTGTGGTGCATTCAAACCTTCAAAATCTGATATAAGCGCTTCTAATGTATTGCTATCTAAACTATAGCGATTAAATTCTTTTAACAACGTTTCCATCTCATCTGTAAAACCTCGTTTTCCAGCTGCTTGACGGAACAATGAAAACTGTTCTTTATTATCCTCTAGTAAACGTTTGATGAGCATTCTATAGCCAAAGCCGTTAATCTCTTGTCGGCTAATGCCACCAGTTTCTTGCAGAACGCGCCACGCTAAACGCTTAAAGGTCGTAACTTGCGCTCGTATAAGCCCTGATACACCGTAGCGATGTGTTAAATCATATTCAGAAGAAAATGACATTTGGTCAGGAACAAGTAAGAATATTGGTGCTCCTATCGACTGCTCCTTTATAATATCAACTATTTCATGATGAATAAGCGTTGATTTTCCAGAGCCTGACCTTCCGGAAACGATACGCAGTGACATTCTAACTCCTCCTCTTTCAATGACGGTAAAAAATCCGACTACTTTTATTATTTATGTTAACCTTAAATAAAATAAGAACACTTGTTCTATTTTATATTAAAAATAGCACAATGGCAAATTACTTCACTTTTTATTTGCTCGGGAGACACTTCTCATATCTTCCTCTACTTTAGCATTTAGATGTCCTTCAACCTTTTTCCCACCCCACCACATAACTCCTATCAATATTACAATTATACCAGTACGAATAGGATCTGTTATAAGTGCACTTAAATCTGAGCCAATCCAACTAATCAAGAAAATCATAACAAGTTTTGAAGCCATTACTGTAAATAAATAATGATGGCGTTTTAAACTGGATAAGCCTGCAACAATATTGACAAGTGCTGATGGTGTAAAAGGGAAACATAATAATAAAAACAAGGGAGTAAAACCCTTTATTTCAACCCAACGGATTAATCTTTTCACCGTAGCACTGTTTGTCACAAAGTTCAATAATTGACTTTGCCCATACTTTCGTACGACCAAAAATACACAATAAGAACCTAACACCGCTCCACTCCAAGAGAGTAAAAAACCAATCCATAACCCATATGCACTGGCATTTGCAACAACGAAAGCAGCTAATGGGAGAAATGGCAAAAATGCTTCTATAAACGGTAGTAAGATGCCAAGAAGCGTTCCAAATAATCTATATTCTGTTGCTAATGCATGAAAATTTTCTAATGTTAACCAATCCGGCATGTATTTCTTCCTCTCTAGAAAATAGCGTCTTGTTCGAATCCCAACTGAGGATGATCGCTACCCTAAAAGTTACTGTTTATACTGTAAAATAAAATGTAGGACAGTCACTTCATCCGCAGTATTCGTATACTGATGGCTTTGATGTCCCTTAAATACGAGCGTTTCACCAACATCTAGGGTTTCACTCATGTCACCAGCTTCGACAACTACTTGTCCTTTTATAGCAGTAATCGTTTCTTCTACCCCATCATTATGTGCTTCACTCTTATGACTACACCCAGGATCCATCTCTACTTTAAATAATTCCCAACCACGCTCTGGGTCATAAGGAATAATTGAATATACTCGATATCTTCCTTCATTTTCAGTGACAAATGGCATTTCTGAACCACTTATTTTAATAAATTGCTCCTTAGCTGGTTGTAATAATGTTGAAAATGATATACGTAAACCGGCGGCGATTTTCCAAATCGTCGACACAGTTGGATTAGATTCTCCTTTTTCCATTTGCGCTAATTGACCTTTACTGACATCTGTTAATTTGGCCATATCATCTAAGCTAAGCGAGCGTTGATGACGGACCTTCTTCAATTGTTTCCCTAAATTACGGCTTATTTCTTCCATTAATTTCACCTCTTGTATATTTTATCATACAGTTGTATACTTTATTAAACATTTTAATGGAGGACCAACACATGAAAAAACTCGGCTTTTCAGCAGGTATGAAGGCAGGTTCTAGTATTGCGATCGGCTACTTTCCAATTGCACTGACATTTGGCTTGCTCGCAAAGACAACCGGCCTGTCAATGATTGAGGCAACGGCTATGAGTATATTCGTTTACGCTGGGGCTTCACAGTATATTTCTTTAAATTTATTAACAACGGGGACAGATCCTTTACTTATTGTCCTTAATACTTTTGTCGTCAATATCCGTCACTTTTTAATGACGGCATCACTGAACGAAAAGATGCAATCTGATAAAAAGTGGAAAAAATCAATCTATGCTTTTTGGGTAACAGATGAGTCATTCTCTGTACTTGCAACACGAAATGAAGAAAAACTACCTACCTCATTTGGTGTAGGTGTAATGCTCATCGCATATGGGAGTTGGGTTGTTTTCACAGCAGTAGGACACTTAATCGGCGCAAATTTGCCAGCATTTCTACAAATTGCTATGGGGATTGCTCTATACGCTATGTTCGTCGGACTTTTAGTTCCTTCTATGAAAGGTAATCGCAAAGTAATCATGCTTGCATTACTCGCTGCGGTTATTAACTGCTTCTTCTATTGGACTCAATTGTTATCAACCGGCTGGGCGTTATTAGTTGCTGCTCTGGTTTCTTCAATAACGGTTGAAATCATTTATGCAAATCGTGCGAAAAGTAAAGGAGGTTTTATGTAATGGGTTCTTGGTACTGGTGGATGCTTATCGGTATGGCAGTTGTAACGTATATTCCACGTGCAATTCCTTTAACCTTTTTAGAAGGAAAAGAGTTACCCCCTATCATATCGGGTATTTTACAAAACATACCTTATGCAATATTAGGTGCTATGATCTTCCCTGCAATATTACTAATTAAAGAAGGCGATATTTTATTTGGCCTAGTTGGTACTGTAACTGCTTTTGCTATCGCATTTGCTGGCGCTAATGTTATCATTGTTGTAATTGGTGCTATTGCTATTTTATCAATTTATAGTTTAATTTTTTAATCCCTTTAAAATTATTTGACTTTTCACTCAATGCAGTATATAGTAATATATAATTCTTACAACAATTACATAGTAACATCACTTTCTTATCCAGAGAGACTGAGGGACAGGCCCTATGAAGTCTCGGCAACAGATTCACGTATGAACACTGTGCCAATTCCTACAAGCATCATTTGCTTGAAAGATGAGAACGAGATGGTTTTCGTATATTTTTGAGAGCCTATTGTTTTCTTTCTGGTAAAGGAGCAATAGGCTCTTTTCGTTCAATAAAGAAGGTTGATGATATCAATTGTTTGCTAAGAAACTCTCATTTGAGTATCGCCCATTTGCGAGAGAATCTATTCATAACTCCCATTCGAGTTTAGTCATTCCATCCGTTACTCATTTGTAGCTCACATTCCGTCCAGGTCATTTCCTGAAAAAGCAAAAGCCCGATTGTCTCATTCGACAATTCGGGCTTTCTTTTGTATTCTTATTGCTCTTTATTACGATTCATCATACGTGTGGCATACCAGAAGCCAACTGTTAATGAAAATGCATCAATGACGAATAAAAATGTTGTATGTGTAAAGCCAGCATAAACTGAAGCTGCTATAAGCGCTACAGATAACAATAAAGCTACATAATGACTGAATGTGATCCGTGTAAATAATACAACGAGTAATCCTGGAATGAACAGCGCTAAAATTACTTTAGTATCCATAGATTCTATTTTTTCTCCTTTATCTTACGACGAGTAGACCAATTTTGTAATGGTCATGTCGATGAATAACATGTTGTCGCAGACGAACTTCACCTTCATGATTTAATACTTCAATACGACAATGTGCGGCATTTATTTGCAAAGCTTCATATAATTCTTCTTCTTTTTGCACTTCAATACCATTCACCTTACGGATACATTCCCCCACCTGTAATCCCATCGCCTGTGCAGGAGATCCTGGTAAGACAGCCGCTATGACCACACCAGAATTGTTTGGCGTTACCGCATAGCCTGCATTTCGCTCAGTCCAAGCATATATAATCGAAATTAAAGCACGCCCACATACAGCGATACAAACAGCGATAAAGCCAAGAATAGTTACCTTATAAGCAATACCTGCTCCTATTAACACAATTAGAGCTAGTAAGATAATTGTTCTCCCCATTCGAGGATAAAAGTGAGCAGGCAATGTTTTACGTGTGCGCTGCTGAAATCCAATCACTACTGGTACTAATATTATTGAAAACGTAGTATTGAACATCGTAAATTGTGGCCAATAAGGTAGATAGTCTTGTATTAATCCACCTGGGATAACGAAGAAAATCGGGAGTAGCCATAATCGCTTCACTAAATATGTAGTAGCCGGCATACCACGCTCAGACTTTTCTAATCTAGGTGAAGCAAAATTCGCTGCGTGTTTATAAATAAGTATACCTTCAGCTAACAGAAGTAAACCGATAAATGCTGGTATTACAACATATAGCCCTTTGTCCATTGATCCGCCAGAGAATGTCCATTTCAAAAAGTCAAAAGACTTATCACTCGCATATAAATACCAAATTACACTAAAAGCTATGGCGAAAGGATAAACTGCTGAAGCTGTATAATAATAAAAAGTTAAAATACAAATGATACTTGCACAAATAAATAATATTAAGTATTCAAATGGTATAACTAACCCAATAGCAATACTTACTATCGAAATACCTAATGCTAATAGCCATCCGTCTTTTAACAAGAAAAGAGTTTCTGTCCAGCCCCAGCGAATCCTTGTGTTGAATGATTCACGCTCTTTAATCACGCGTCGATAGCCTATTAATATGGCAAAAATAATGGCAATGTATAGAATTGGATTTAAAAAGAAACGGCCAATGCCTTTTACAAGCTCAACTATTATATCTAAGTACATTTTCCGCATCACCTTCCGTTGTGTATCTAGTAGTATGATTATTTCTTAATTGTATCAAACGACTGTTTGAAAACGTAGTGGTATTTGGATTATATTTCATAATTAGAGCCTATTTTGGGTGAAATATTAGAAAAAAGCTTATAAAGGTAAGGCTCTTTCTTAAAATGATAAGACTATACCTATTTCGTTAGCTACTTTTAACAAACAAATTGGTTACAATATTATTCATTTTAAATTTTTCAGCATATACCCGATAGCCATTTGCAATTGATGGTCGTTTTCATTGCTACCCTTATATTCTACCATTTCTTTATGTAATGCTGAAAAGAATGATTCATTAATAATTGGTTCTTGTGCTAGTTTTTTTGTCTTTCTATATAACAGAACTGCTTCAGCTGTTTGGCGATCGAAATAACCATCTGTTCTTTTTAGTTTATAGCCCATCTTAGATAATACTTCTTGTACATATCGGACCTGCTCATTGAAATCGCCCTCTTTGAAGCTACCTGTTAATGGCGGTAATTCCATATGATATAGCTCATCCTGCACTACATGTAATGTTGATTCTATTCCTTTACCGTGAATCCATTCCTTATCAGGTGTAAGCCATTTATGCGTCGATAACTTTAATTCTCCGCCATTTAATAATGGCCACGTTTCTTGTACCGTGCCTTTGCCAAAACTTTTCACACCCGCAATAGTAGCTCGGTCCAACTCTTTCAATGCTCCACTTAAAACTTCACTTGCAGAGGCACTTCCTTCGTCTTGAAGTAATACAATTGGTACCTTTTTCAATTGCGCATCAAAAGTCAACTTCGCTTTCTTCTCATCAGTTACTAACGGTCCAAGCTCGCCTTTGGCATTTTGCATAAAAGCATATGTAGAGCCTGGTTTAACTAAACTTCCGATAACTTGCTCAACACTACGTAAATAGCCACCTGGATTGCTACGAACATCAATAATAAGACCTGATATTTTTTGTTTCATTAAAGAAGACGTATGCTTCTGCCATTCTTCAGCAGTTTTTTCACCAAATAATGAAATAGACACATAACCTATAAGATTATCATCAGCTTGTAAAATTTCACTATGCACCGTTTCCATAGAAATTGCTGCTCTAGTCATTGTAACCACAATATGACGGTCTTCTGATGGTCTGAAAATAGTCATTTTTAATGTTGTACCCTCTTCGCCTTGAATAAGAGCTAAGAGCTGTGCCATTGATTTACCTTCTAATCGTTCTTTATTTACTTGTACAATTTCATCATAAGGTTTTAATCCTGCCTTTTCAGCCGGAGACGCCTTAACCGGTGAAACAATAATAAATCGTCCGTCACTAGATGTGATTTCTGCTCCTATGCCAACACGAGAATCAGACAACGACTCCTTATGCATTCTAGCTTCATCCTTCGTGTAATAGGTACTATATGGGTCACCCAGTGAACTCGCCATCCCTTTAATTGCACCTTCAACTAACTGTTCCTCAGAAGTCTCATGCACGGATTCCTTTCTAATTAGTTTGTAAGCCTCATCAATTTTATCTAGCTTACTCACTTTTGCACTTGAAGGCTCTGATACTTGCATTTTTGATACTACATAAACCCCTGTCGCCCCTAACAACACTATAAAAAAAAGAAAAATCCAATATTTCCGCATCATGTCTACCCCTTTCATATCCATATTCAGTTTATGAACGGATAGAAAGGATTAACACTATCAAAAAGTGGATTTTTCTTTATTAATTTAACGCTTTAACACTTTCCTGCATACTATCTTGATCCACAGGACCCCTTACTTTCTTCTGAATAACCCCTTCTGTATCTAAGAAGTAAGTCGTTGGAATGATGTGAATATCATATGCATTCATTTGTTCACCCTCAGTATCTAATAATACAGGAAATGTCATCTCATACGTTTTAATGAACTTTTTCACATATTTTACATTTTCTTTATAACTTGTTAAATTGACCGCCAAGATTTCAAAATTATCTTCTTTTGCAAATTCCTCGTAATACTTTTGCATATGAGGAATTTCTGCTTTACAAGGAGGACACCAAGTTGCCCAGAAATTTAAAATAACTTTTTTCCCTTTATAATCAGATAGCTTTACTTTTTTCCCATCCAACGTTTCTAATTCAAAGTCTGGTGCCAATTCTCCAACTGCTAAGCCACTTTTGACACCTAATTTGTCCTCGACAATTGTTGATCTCATATCCACTTTCTGCTCCTCAGCGACTTTCGTTTTCACAAAATTTGTGACAGCAATTCCAATCATCGCTGCAATTAGTAGCAATGCAAATATTTTTTTCTTCATGTAGAAGCCTCCATCTGTTTACGATTGTTATCTTTTAAGAAATGGACAAGTAACAAAAACAAACTAAATATAAAAGTTGCCATTAATGATTTCTGCCAAAAACCACCTGGCTGTAATAATGCGATAATTGTATGCGTGCAGCTAAACAAAACGATGAGTTGCTTACGCCAAATTGCTTGATCAAGACCATTCTTTAAGGCAATAAGGAGCCACATGAAGAAGATTACAACTGTTAGCCATCTTTGCCATTCAAGACCGTCATTTTGTATGACCATTGTAATTTGATACACGCCTTGCGTTAAAATAATAGCCATTGTTAATGTACGTAATTGAGAAGCTGCAAATGCATTCTTTTTCAATTGACGGAATATAGAAATGCATGTTGTAACAACCGCTATATAGAAACCTTCAGTTCCCCCGTTAAAGAATAGTATAATTAAAGGTTGTTTTATTACCAACGACAAATCTGTGACAATCACACTAAACTTCCAAATTAGGATGAAAAATATGGCATGATCTGCATATACGCTCGCTTCTTTTCTGCTATAACGCCACCATAGAATAAGTCCAGTCAAAGTAAAGGCGATAAGAACTGAAACCCACGATGTCGGTAATGTCACTCCGCGTATAGTATACCATTCTGTTACTGGCAATGTTCACACCTACTCCCTTTGTATACCCTATACCGTATGTTAATAGGTATTATTACAGAATACAAGATTTTTGTTTTTACTATTGGTGACTGTACTATTTTTTACAGTATTAAGTTCTATTTACAAATCGTTTTTACCTAGAAGAAAGGTCGCCTGTAGTCGGTAATTTAACCGATTTCCAGACGACCTTTATTTAACATGATTAGAATGAAATATAACGAAGTGGGTTAACTGCCCCTACTTGTTGTCCTTGCCAAGCTGTTGTATGAATCTCGAAGTGTAAGTGACTTCCGAATGCACGACCCGTTTGTCCCATATAACCGATTACTTCACCTTTTGATACAGATTGTCCAGCCGTTGCTTTATAACCACTTAAGTGTGCATATACTGTTGTAAATGTATTCCCATCAATTGAGTGTGTCATCATAATGACATTACCGTAAGTGGATAGAGGGCTCGCACGGAAGACAATACCATCTGCTGCTGCTACGATCGGTGTTCCTTGTGCATTAGCAATGTCCACTCCATAATGGAATTCCGGACCTGCCCCTATATTACGCCAGCCGAAACCAGAAGTAAAATTACCATTTGTCGGTCTTGTCCATGTACCGCTAGATACTGACGGGACATTTGATGATTCATGATCATTTGCAACGTTTGATGTTCCACCACTAGAATTTGATGCAGCCTTCGCTCGGGCTTGAGCCTTCGCTCTTGCTATAGCTTCTTTACGGGCTCTTTCGGCTAAACGCGCTTGCTCATTTTGAATTTCCTTATGCACTTTTTTACTTACTTTAAGCGCTTCAGAATATTTTTTCTCAAGTGATTTCTTTTGAGATTTAAGCTTCGATTGCTCTTTCTCTAAATCATCGATTAATTTATTTTTACTTGCTTTTTGTGAGTCCAAAGATTTCTTTAGGTCTTCTAATCGATCACGATTGTCGATTTGTTTTGCACGTTTTTCTTCAAGTTTCTTCTGTTGCTCTTCCAATTTCTTTTTGTCATCTGCTTGTTCTTGCAAAATTTTGCGATCCGCATCTAATAAAGTATTTACTGCAGAAAAACGATCAATTAAATCTACAAAACTACTTGCACCAAATAGTACGTCAACATAATTAATTGAACCGCCGCCTTCTTGAATGGCGCGCGCTCGTTCTTTCAATAATGCATCGCGTTCTGCAATTTTAATTTCTAATTCTTTGATAGATGCTTCCAAATCCTCAATTTCACTAGTTGTTTGAGCAATTGTCGATTTTACAATACTAATTTTCTCATCCGTTTTGTTGATCTTTTTATCAAGCTTTTGGATTTGTTTCATAATTTTTTCTTGCTTAGATTTGTTGTACTTAATCTTGCTTGATTTTTCATTTATGTTGGAATTAAGTTTCGATTTCTTTTGATCTAATTTCTGCTGTTTAGACTTTAAATCGTTTAGTGATTCAGCATTCGCTATTGGTTGGACAACTAATGATAAAGTTAATGTAGCTGTAATAGCATATAAAATATTTTTCAACTGCTTCTTCAACAATTAACCCCCCTCATTCTCTAATATCATATCTCGTTTACTTATACTTTTAAGAATTTACGTACGGACATGAAACTTCCCCAAACACCGATAAATACACCCATTATTAAAATTAATAAATCTACTTCGATAATAAATGGCGTTACATCTAACAGCTGGAACATTTCACCTTGTAATTTTGGTTGCAATACACTATGTAATTTCACATAAGCAATAGTCACAGCCGTAATAGGAATGATTGAACCTAATAGGCCTAACCACATACCTTCCAGAATAAACGGAATACGTACAAACCAGTTTGTTGCCCCTACTAATTTCATAATCTCTATTTCTTTTCTTCTCGCTACAATTGTAATTTTAATTGTATTTGAGATCAGGAACATTGCCGTAAATAGCAATGCTACGATTAAACCAATTCCTACGTTTCTACTAATATTTAAGAAGTTGAATAGCTTTTCAATCTTGCCTTTTCCGTATAATACCTCATATGTACTATCGAGCTTGTCTATCTCTTGAGCTACTGTAGCCGTTTTCTGCGGATCACTAGCCTTTACATAGATAACATTGCGTAATGGGTTACTTTGTTTAAATAGACTTAAATCTTCACCAAAGTCTTTTACAAGATGTTTAAGTTCATCTTCTTTTGTTGAATATTTATAAGAGTCTACACCTGACAATTCTTTAATCTGTTTCTGCAAAGTTTCTTCAGCTTTTTTATCAGCTTCTAAATCAATAAGCACTTTAATTTCGACATCATTTTCTAAATCTGTCGCAATTTTATTCAAGTTCATCATTATCATGATAAATACGCCAACTATTAATAGTGTAACTGTTACTGCTGAGACAGAAGCAACTGTCATCCAACTGTTACGACCTATTGATTTTAAACTTTCACGGAAATGTCGACTTATAGTTCTAGATTTCATAGCCGTAACTACCTCCATTTTCATCACGAACAATCAATCCGCCCTCAATAGCGATAACACGACGTCTTATTGTATTAACAATTTCTTTATTATGTGTTGCCATAATAATCGTTGTTCCACGTGCATTTATTTCCTCAAAAAGATTCATAATATCCCAAGATGTCTCAGGATCCAAGTTTCCAGTAGGCTCATCAGCAATGACAACTTTCGGTACATTAACAATCGAGCGCGCAATTGATACACGCTGTTGCTCCCCACCAGATAGTTCATTCGGGAACATTCGAGCTTTATGTTTTAACCCTACTAACTCTAGCACTTCCATAACGCGTTTACGTATTGTAGCAGGTTGTTCTTCAATTACTTCCAGTGCAAATGCAACATTTTCATAGACATTCAACATCGGTAACAATTTAAAATCTTGGAACACCACGCCAATTTGTCGACGGAGATAAGGTATTTCTTTGTTTTTTAGTGTTGTCAAATTCATACCGTTTACAATAACATCTCCTGATGTAGCTCGTTCTTCTCGATACATCATTTTGATAAATGTCGACTTTCCAGCGCCACTTGGTCCTACAATATACGCAAATTCGCCTTGATTAAACTTAATACTTAATCCATTTGCCGCCACAATTCCATTCGGATATTTCTTGTAAACATTCTTCATTTCGATCATTTTTTTACCACCTATTTTCTATAAGCCCAACTCTATT
This sequence comes from Viridibacillus sp. d25.2, assembly GCF_055456015.2. NCBI lineage: Bacteria > Bacillati > Bacillota > Bacilli > Caryophanales > Caryophanaceae > Viridibacillus > Viridibacillus sp. d25.2. The sequence goes on from NZ_CM196652.1 coordinate 3,874,474, forward strand.
ATAAAGCTATTATATCATTGAATAGCCTGTCTACTATTACAATTTCATTTCAATTAAATTGAAATTTCAATTCTAACTTATTACAAAAAAAATTTGCTATGATAGCGAATTAATCATAAATTTGTATTAAAAAAACGAAGGAGATCAAATCTCCTTCGTTAAATTCTTTCATATTAAGGATTATATCGAACAACGACAGATCCTGTTTTAGTTTCACCATCAATAGTTAATGTTGAAGTATCCGGTAACTTTTTAGAGAAGCGCACCGATTTTTGTAAAAATTGCTCCTGCACATTGCGATATTGGACATCCTCCAATCGAACATCCATTTTGCCAAGATTAGAAGATACTTCACCTTCTAGTGACAGTGTACTTGGAATATAAAGTTCAACAGCACCCGCAACAGTTTGCGCCTTTACTCTTGTCGCATCGATTGCACGAGTAGTCACTACAACATGGCCACTTACGGATTTTGCTTCAATGTCTCGAATTGCACCATCAATATACACTTGACCATTTAACGTCTCGGCTTCAAGGTCTTCTCCAGCTACATTCTTAACTTTAATAGCACCGTTAGCAGTTTCTAACTCCGCACTCTTAAATGCCGATCTTTCACAATCAATTAGACCATTTTTTGTTTTCACTTTAAGTTTACTAACATCCAAATCAGTTAATACAAAACTACCAATAAATAAGTTTGCTGAAATTGCTTCGTATTGTCTTTTCGGTACGTAAAGTACGATATCAACACGCATCGATTTCAAATCACTAATAATACGCAGTTTCCCTTGATCATTCGTGAAGATAAATTTATCGAGAAATTCCTTCTGCAAATCTTCCCCTGAACGTACGATTGTAGGTCGTACACGACATTCCGCATGAACGGTTGCATCAGTAGAAGGTCTAATTTGAAGTTGACCATTCGGAATATCTACACTGATATGTGTAAATTCTGTATTGTCTAAAACAAACCGATGTTCAAATGCGCTCTTTTCGCCAAATGTAAAGTCAAAATCAATATCTTTCACTTTTGAGTAAGCCGTATTCATAAAGTCCATAAACTTTGTACTAAATTGTGAGAAATCTTGTTTAATCTCATCAAAGAATTCTTGCTCCGAAGCTGATTTTGGTTTAGTTGACTGTTGGTTTGGTTCTTCTTTTTTCTCGAAGAAGTCATCGTAATTTGTTTGTTTTTGTTCTCTTTCAGGTTGCACTTGCTCTTCTTGATGATTCATCTCAGTTTGGCTGGAACCTGAATAATTCTCTCCAGCTGATGTATGGGTAGCTGTTTTCTTTTCCAATGCTTCTAGTAGTAATATTGCCTCTTGTGCTGTAATGGTGCCATTTTCAAGCAATGTTAAAATGCGTTTACGCTCACTTTGCATTTTTCGGCCTCCTTTTACGTATTACTATTATTTACGAAAGTTTATGGAAAAAGTTTCACATACCTAAAGAATTTGTCTCTACTTATTTGTAGCAGTTGTCAATACTTTATCCATTCTTGCTCGATCGCGTTCGATAATCGGCTTTAAATAATGACCTGTGTATGATTCTTTTACTTTCATTACCTCTTCAGGCGTTCCTGTCGCAATAACCATACCACCTTTATCTCCACCTTCTGGACCTAAATCAATTAAATAATCAGCTGTTTTAATGACATCCAGATTATGTTCAATTACTAAGACCGTATCACCACTTTCAACTAAACGTTGTAATACTTTCAATAATCGGGCGATATCTTCTGCATGTAAACCAGTTGTTGGTTCGTCTAATATATAAATTGACTTACCATTTGAGCGTTTATGCAACTCAGACGCTAATTTTACCCGCTGCGCTTCTCCACCTGATAAGGTTGTAGCAGGCTGACCAAGTTCCATATAGCCTAATCCAACGTCAACTATCGTTTGTAACTTACGGGCAATTTTAGGGATGTTCGTGAAAAATTCTACCGCGTCTTCCACGGTCATTTTCAAAACATCAGCAATACTCTTGTCTTTATATTTTACTTCTAATGTTTCACGATTATATCGTTTGCCATGACACACTTCACATGGTACATAAACATCAGGTAAGAAATGCATTTCAATTTTAATAATCCCGTCACCGCGACAAGCTTCACAACGTCCACCTTTGACATTAAAGCTGAAGCGTCCCTTTTTATATCCACGAACTTTCGCCTCATTCGTTGTAGCAAAAACATCACGAATATCATCGAAAACACTTGTATATGTCGCAGGGTTTGAACGTGGTGTACGACCGATTGGAGATTGGTCGATATCAATTACCTTCTCAAGTTGTTCGATGCCTGTAATTTCTTTCACTTCACCTGGCTTCACCTTAGAACGGTTCAGTTTTTGAGCTAGCGATTTATATAGAATTTCATTAATTAACGTACTTTTCCCTGACCCTGAAACTCCAGTTACAGCAATAAATAAGCCAAGCGGAATCTCCGCTTTGACATTCTTTAAATTATTTTCTTTAGCACCTTTTATAGTAATAAAACGTCCGTCTGGCTTACGACGTTCTGTTGGGAGCGGAATGAATTTTTTGCCACTTAAATATTGTCCAGTTAAAGAATGTTTATCTTTCATAACTTGAGCAGGTGTTCCTGCAGCAACGATTTCTCCACCATGTACACCAGCTCCTGGACCAACATCGATTAAATAATCTGCCGCTAGCATTGTGTCTTCATCATGCTCAACTACAATTAAAGTGTTACCGATATCACGCATATTTTTTAGTGTATCAATTAAACGGTCATTGTCCCTTTGATGCAAACCAATAGATGGCTCATCAAGAATATACAGAACACCTGTTAAGCGCGAACCAATTTGAGTTGCTAAGCGAATGCGTTGTGCTTCTCCACCTGATAATGTACCCGCAGCACGGTTTAATGTTAAATAATCAAGACCAACGTTTACAAGGAACCCTAGACGTTCTAGAATTTCTCTTAAAATCAAGCGAGCAATTTGCATATCCTTCTCAGAGAGCGATAAGGTCGAGAAGAACACGTATGCGTCCTTAATGGAGTACTCCGTCACTTCTCCAATATGTTTGCTATCAACTTTAACCGCCAAAGTCTCCGTTTTTAAACGGTATCCTTTACATGACGGACAATGTTGCTGTGCCATATACTTTTCCATTTGTTCGCGTATATAATCAGAAGACGTTTCACGAAAGCGTCTTTCAATATTACGTAGGACACCTTCAAAAACAATATCTTGGTCACGAACATTACCGAAATCATTCTCATAATGGAAGTGGATTTTATCCGTGCCTGAGCCGTTTAAAATCTTATCCATTTTATCTTTCGGTATTTCTTCAACCGGCATATCCATATCGATGTCGTAATGGTCACAAACTGCTTTTAATAGTTGAGGATAATATTGCGAACTCGTCGGTTCCCAAGGCGCGAGTGCATTGTCATTTAATGTAAGGTTCCAATCAGGAATAACGAGTGTTGGATCGACTTCTAATTTTGTTCCTAAGCCATCACATTTTTGACAAGCACCAAATGGACTGTTGAATGAAAACATTCTCGGTTCCAATTCTCCAATTGAAAAGCCACAAATTGGGCAAGCGTGATGCTCACTAAATAGCAATTCCTCATGCTCCATTACATCAACCATTACACGACCTTCTGCCAATCTAAGTGCCGTCTCCAAGGAATCACTCAAACGAGCTTCTACGCCTTCTTTTAATACAACACGGTCAATGACCACTTCAATACTATGCTTTTTATTTTTGTCTAATTCAATATTATCATCTAAATCACGTAACTCTCCGTCGACACGAACTCGAACATAGCCTTGCTTTTTCAAGTCTTCAAGAAGTTTCACATGTGTCCCTTTACGCCCTGCAACCATTGGAGCCAACAATTGCATTTTCGTACGTTCAGGAAATTGCACAAGACGATCAACCATTTGTTCCACAGTTTGCGACGTAATTTCTATACCATGATTTGGGCAAATCGGTTTGCCGACACGAGCATATAATAAGCGTAGGTAGTCATATATTTCTGTGACGGTTCCAACTGTTGAACGTGGATTTCGGCTTGTTGTTTTTTGGTCAATAGAAATTGCTGGCGATAGCCCTTCTATTGCATCAACATCCGGCTTATCCATTTGACCTAAAAACTGACGAGCATATGCAGATAAAGACTCCACATAACGTCTTTGACCTTCCGCATAAATCGTATCGAACGCAAGAGATGATTTTCCAGAACCTGATAAGCCAGTTATTACAACGAGCTTATCACGCGGAATTTTAACATCTACATTTTTCAAATTATTTGCACGTGCACCTTGAACGATAATTTCTTGGTTTTTCAATTCCTTCATCCTTCCGCTTTCAGTTCCAGGATTGTATCACGAAGCTCTGCAGCACGTTCGAAGTCGAGCGCTTTTGCGGCATCCTTCATTTCTTTTTCTAAAGATAATAAGAGCGTTTCTCTTTCTTGCTTTGTAAGTTTTTTACCCTTCATTACTTTCGTTACGTATGTTTCTGGTTCTTCCGCTGCCTGAGTTGCTCTAATTACATCGCGAATTTCCTTTTGAATAGTTCTTGGTGTAATCCCGTGCTCCTCATTATAGGCTGCTTGAATTGTACGACGTCGATTCGTTTCGTCGATTGCTTTTGTCATCGAATCCGTCATACGATCTGCATACATTATAACGTGACCATTCGAATTACGTGCCGCTCGTCCAATTGTTTGGATGAGCGAACGCTCTGAACGTAAGAAGCCTTCCTTGTCTGCATCCAGTATGGCTACCAAAGAAACCTCTGGAATATCGATACCTTCACGTAGTAAGTTAATGCCGATTAATACGTCGTATGTTCCCATACGTAATTCACGAATTATTTCGATTCGCTCTAACGTTTTTACTTCTGAGTGTAGATACTGTACCTTAATCCCAATTTCTTTTAAATAATCCGTTAAATCTTCAGACATTTTTTTCGTTAAGGTTGTGATTAATACACGTTCATTTTTTTCAGTCCGTAAATTAATTTCATGGATTAAATCATCAATCTGCCCTTCAATTGGACGTACTTCAATTTCTGGATCAAGTAGACCAGTCGGACGAATAATTTGCTCTACCATGTCAGGTGTATGTTCCAATTCATAAGGTCCTGGTGTAGCAGAAACGAAAATCGCGTTATGAACATGTTTCTCAAATTCTTCAAATTTTAACGGTCTATTATCAAGTGCTGACGGTAAACGGAATCCATGATCAACTAAAACGCCTTTGCGCGCTTGGTCACCATTATACATTCCTCGAATTTGAGGTAGCGTAACATGACTTTCATCCACAACTAACAAAAAGTCCTCTGGGAAGTAATCTAATAATGTGTACGGTGTTGCGCCAGATGGTCTTAGGGTTAAATGACGCGAATAGTTTTCGACACCAGAACAGAAGCCCATTTCACTCATCATTTCTAAATCATAATTTGTTCTTTGTTCTAAGCGTTGTGCCTCGAGTAATTTATCTTCTTCACGAAGTTTCTCAAGTTGCTCTTTTAATTCAACTTTTATATTCTCGATAGCTTTTATCATCTTTTCTTCCCGTGTAACGAAGTGGGATGCTGGGAAAATGGCGACATGCTCTCGTTCGCCGAGAATTTCTCCTGTTAAAGCATCGACTTCCCGGATACGTTCTACTTCATCACCAAAAAATTCTACACGCAAGCATCTCTCATCTCTCGATACCGGGAAAATTTCGACAACATCACCACGTACACGAAATGTTCCGCGTGTAAAATTAATATCATTGCGTTCATATTGAATATCTACTAGTTTACGTAACAATTGATTCCGTTCTATGTCCATTCCTGTTCGGATAGACAATACCATTTCTCGATACTCTTCTGGTGAACCGAGACCATAAATACAAGAAACAGACGCGATGACGATGACATCTTCTCTTTCAAATAATGACGATGTTGCCGAATGTCGCAGCTTATCAATTTCATCATTAATACTAGAGTCCTTCTCGATATATGTATCCGTTTGAGGTACATAAGCTTCTGGCTGATAATAGTCATAATAGCTAACGAAATATTCTACTGCATTATTTGGAAAAAACTCTTTAAATTCACTATATAATTGACCAGCAAGTGTCTTATTATGTGCGATCACAAGGGTCGGTTTTTTGACTTCTTTAATAACATTAGAAATTGTAAATGTTTTACCTGTACCAGTTGCTCCTAGTAAGGTTTGGTGTTGTTTACCTTTACGGACACCTTCGACAAGCTCTGCGATTGCTGCTGGCTGATCGCCATTTGGCTTGTATGGTGAATGTAAATCAAATGCCTGAACCATAGCCACGTCCTCCTTGTTACTAATTACATATATTTTACCATAGCAAATTGGAAATATCGAGCAATAAGCGAACATACGTTTTTCGAAATAGTTTCATTGATTCGGCGATAATTATACTTTGAGGATACTTGGTATTTAGCATTTTTCTCTTTTTTATCTTTGATAACTTCAGAATAAAACAAGAATCAATTATGCCTCGGCATAATTGCGTCCGGAATCGGCTTTGTGCTTGCACAAAGAACCCCTTTCCGATTCCATGACATCCGCCGGAGGCTTTGGGCCAACACGATGTTGGTCACTCAGTCGTTGCCACCGGACGTGGCGTTCTTAGACTAAGTTCCTCAATTTCAGCGGGTGTTTGGACACCCGCTGAAAAGCAGCTTAAATCCGCATTCATCTCACCACCTATATAGGTGGGAGACTTCTGCTGAAAGGTGTTAAATCTGCCTTTCTAACATTACTTACACCTTTTTAATTACTCACCCTTTCGCGACAGTTTATCCAATAAAAAAATCGTCCCCATAAAGGAACGATTTTTGCTATGTTATAAATTCTCTATGTATAAGCTTAAAACTTATACTAGCATGTCTAATATCAATCAATAATTGTCTAACAATGCTTATCCGACGGTTGTCTGTAATTTCTCTAATTCTTGGACGTATTGATAAAAGGCGACTTCATTTCTTTCATCTAAAGCCGAGTCAATGCAAGCTAATAAATACTCTTCAGTTTGTGCACGATGTACATGGTTTAAAAACAAATCTAAATAGATTGTATCCAACAATTTCTCAGCATTATTCATGTTATCAGTTCGTCCAAGAGCTTTTAAAAAATCAGTATAGGAATAATATTTATCCAACGATCTCACCTCGAATGCCTTTTTTCTATTATAAGAAATTTCAGAAAAATAAGCAATCTTATTTCGTATATTAGGTAATATTTAGGATTTTTAATATTATATTCCATTTATTCGTTGCGCTTTATACCAATTATAGTTAAAATGATAGTTAAATTATACTAATTTCGATTATTTTTGAAGGGAGGAATATATATTGGGAGAAAAACTGACAAAATTATCTAATTTCACTTTGTCTTTTAGTACGTTTGCACTTATGCCAGTTTTTGAGGGTAATAGCATTTACACAAGAGTAATTGAAAAGGAGAGGGAATTTCTTGTAGATGCAAGACCATCTCGAGTAATCCATAAATCTTGTTCTGACTATGGTACTTCTTTTAAGCTTGCTACTAACAAGTCAAAAGAATATCTTGGCGCACGTCATAAACTACCAATTGTTGTTGCATATGATTATGGTACACCTTGTATTTTCATGCCCACTTTATCGCCTAATTCGCACTATAATGTTTGGTTTGCTATGCATGCAATTGAGTTTTTTGAAGACGCTGGTCCATCAAGAAGTCTTGTTTCGTTTAAAAATGGACAAGATGTAGAAGTAGACGTTTCAGTCATCACAATGAGAACTCAACTAGCGATGGCATACTTTTTACAGCAACGTTTTGAGATTAAACGTCCTTCTCTTTTTTAAATTGGACTTTTGTTAAATATATTGTTAACAGCTCTTCTACTCGGTTACGTAATCGAATATTAGAATACCGACGATGTTCTTTAGTATTATTGTAAACAAAGATATATTCAGAAAATAACTCATCACGATTTCCTCGCATAATTTTAAGCCGGTTTTTTTGCAAATATTGATGAGCTGCATTTAATTCACTTTGCACTTGCTTCATCGCTTCATGCACTAAATCGATATATGGCCGCTTCAATTTGAATGTTCCTTGTTCAAATGCTTTACAGTCTCTTTCGAAAATGGAAAGTACCATTGGTAAGTAAATAACTGTTTCAAGCACTACAAGAGCTTCATTTGGGATACGCGACATGCTTCCACCTCCAAAATAAGAACGTTTGTTCCTATTTAATATTTTACTACGTTTATAAGAAATTGCAAGTAGGAAGCATACCCTTTTTACATGCAAAAAAGCCATTCAACGAATTACTCCGTCGAATGGCTTTTCATAGTTAAAATCAATTATGCCTCGGCATAATTGCGTCCGGAATCGGCCGGAGGCTTCTGCTGAAAGAAATTATAGTTTAGAACGTAAGTAAGCATTGATAAATTGATCAATGTCACCGTCCATAACATTTTGCACATTTCCTGTTTCAGCACTTGTGCGGTGGTCTTTTACCATTGAGTATGGGTGGAATACGTATGAACGAATTTGACTACCCCAGCCAATTTCTTTTTGTTCTCCACGAATTTCATCCAATTCTGCTTGTTGTTCATCAATTTTTAATTGATACAATTTAGCTTTTAACATACCCATAGCTTTTTCACGGTTCTTAATTTGCGAGCGTTCAGCCTGACATTGAACAACAGTATTTGTTGGTAAGTGTGTAATACGAACAGCGGAGTCAGTTGTGTTAATATGCTGACCACCAGCACCAGTTGCACGGTACGTATCAATTTTCAAGTCTTCTGTACGAACTTCAATTTCAATTTCGTCGTTGAATTCAGGCATCACATCACATGATACGAATGAAGTATGGCGACGACCCGATGAATCGAATGGCGAAATACGTACAAGACGGTGAACGCCTTTTTCAGCTTTTAAATAGCCATATGCATTATGCCCTTTGATTGCTAATGTAACTGACTTGATACCAGCTTCATCACCAGGTAAATAATCCATTGTTTCTACTTTAAAGCCGCGTTTTTCAGCCCAACGAGTATACATACGTAATAACATCGAACCCCAATCTTGGGACTCGGTACCACCAGCTCCTGGGTGAAGTTCCAAGATTGCATTGTTTTTATCATAAGGTTCACTTAATAACAATTGTAGTTCAAATTCTTTTAATCGTGCTACGAATTCTTTTAACTCAACGCCTAAATCTTCTTGTAATTCTTCATCAGGTTCTTCACGTAATAATTCTAGTGTCATTTCTAAGTTTTCTTGCGTATCTTCTAATTCTTTATATTCATTCACAACTTCTTTCAAGCCTTTTGACTCATTAATTACATTTTGTGCTTGTTGTTGATTGTTCCAAAATTCTGGTTCAAGCATTAATTCGTCAAATTCTTGTATTCGTGCCTCTTTGTTTTCTAAGTCAAAGAGACCCCCTGAAGTCCGCTAATTTCTTAGCTGAATTGTCTAACTCGTTACGCACGTCTGCTAATTCAAACATTGATTGTATTCCTCCAAATTTGGTTTGATTATTTCACAATAATCTGTGCCTACATGATTCCCCTTAGGACGGCATAAAACATGAGAGGATAAAATCCCCCCATGTTTTGTTAGTTGCCACCTATTCATTTAATCATACAATTAGGCTTTATTATACTGCACCGTGACAGTTTTTATATTTTTTACCGCTACCACAAGGACATAAATCATTACGACCAATGTTAGCATCCTTGCTACGGACTGGTTTTTTCTTCACTTTTTCGCCGTCTTCTTTAGGGTTAACAGCTTGGCCTTTCGCCACTTCTTCACGCTCTAGATTACTACGGATTTCAGCTTTCATCGCATATTTTGAAACATCTATGCGGATAGCTTCAACCATAGCATCGAACATTTCGAAACCTTCTTGTTGGTATTCGCGAAGTGGATCAGTTTGACCGTATGCACGTAAATGGATACCTTGACGTAATTGATCCATAGCATCAATATGATCAATCCATTTAGAGTCAATTGCACGAAGTAAAATTACTTTTTCAAACTCACGCATACGCTCTGGTGAAAGTTCTGCTTCTTTCTCATCATAATGAGCTTTAATTTCTTCGCGAATTTCATCTAGGATACCATCAACTGATTTACCTTGTAAATCTTCAACGGTAATAACCCCTTCAGGTAATAAATTCGCTGCAACGAAGTCTTCGATTGCTTTTAAGTTCCAATCATTTGTCGAATCTGCAGAAGTATAAGCGCTCACTGTGTTTACTAATACTTCATCAATCATCGTTTCAACTAAATCACGCATATTATCAGTTTCAAGTACTTCGTAACGTTCTTTATAGATAATTTCACGTTGTTGACGCATAACATCATCATATTGTAATAAACGCTTACGAGAGTCGAAGTTATTACCTTCAACACGTTTTTGAGCAGATTCTACAGCACGAGATACCATACTAGATTGAATTGGTTGAGAATCATCCATACCTAGTTTAGTCATCATATTCTTCATATTTTCAGAACCGAAACGACGCATTAATTCATCTTCAAGAGAAAGGTAGAACTGAGTCACACCAGGGTCACCTTGACGACCAGCACGACCACGTAACTGATTATCAATACGACGTGATTCATGACGTTCAGTACCAATTACAGCTAAACCGCCGATATCCAATACTCCATCAGCTAATTTAATATCCGTACCACGACCAGCCATGTTTGTCGCAATTGTAACAGAACCTTTTGAACCGGCATCTGCAATAATTTCAGCTTCGCGTTCATGGTTTTTTGCATTTAATACTTCATGTGGAATGCCACGTTTTGTAAGTAAATGCGAGATTAATTCTGATGTTTCAATAGCAACTGTACCTACTAGAACTGGTTGCTTGTTTTTATGACGTTCTGCAATGTCATCTGCAACAGCTTCAAACTTACCCTTCATTGAAGCGTAAATTAAGTCCGGACGATCATCACGAGCAATCGGTTTATTTGTAGGAATTGTTACAACTTGCATATTGTAAATGTTACGGAATTCCTCTTCTTCTGTTTTCGCAGTACCTGTCATACCAGATAACTTTTCATACATACGGAAGTAGTTTTGGAACGTAATCGTTGCCATTGTCATGGATTCATTTTGAATCTCAAGACCTTCTTTCGCCTCAATCGCTTGGTGAAGACCATCGCTATAACGACGACCATCCATTAAACGACCTGTGAAAGAGTCAACGATAACAATTTCACCTTCTTGAACAACATAGTCTACATCAAGATGCATTGATGCATGTGCTTTTAACGATTGGTTAATTGCATGGTTTAAACCGACATGTGTTAGTTCAAAAAGGTTATCGATATTGAATGCACTTTCAGCTTTTTCAATACCTTGCTCTGTTAACGTAACACCTTTTGTTTGTTCTTCATACGTATAATCTTCTTCTATTTTTAATGTACGTACGAATGCATTTGATTGTTTGTACAGTTGAGCTGATTTCGCAGCTTGTCCAGAAATAATCAACGGCGTACGTGCTTCATCAATTAAGATGGAGTCAATTTCATCAATTACGGCATAGAAAAGTGGACGTTGCACACGTTCTTCTTTATAAAGAACCATGTTGTCACGTAAGTAATCGAACCCTAACTCATTATTAGTACTGTAAGTAATATCACAATTGTATGCTTCACGCTTTTCATCTTTAGTTAAACTATTTAAGTTTAACCCTACAGTTAAGCCAAGGAATTCATAAAGTTCACCCATTTGTGAAGCATCACGACTTGCAAGGTATTCGTTGACCGTAATCACGTGTACACCTTTACCAGTAATCGCATTTAAGTACACAGGTAAAGTAGAAGTTAACGTTTTACCTTCACCAGTTTTCATCTCGGCGATATTACCTTCATGAAGAGTACCTCCCCCCATAAGCTGTACGCGGAATGGGAACATACCTAAAACACGGCGAGCTCCTTCACGAACAACGGCAAATGCCTCAGGACGAAGTGAATCTAAATCTTCTCCATTCGCATAGCGTTCTTTAAATTCTTCTGTTTTTGCTTTCAATTCTTCATCGGATAATTTCTCTATTTGTCCAGCAAACGCCTCAACAGCATCTGCAACTTTTGATAAGTGTTTAATTTCACGTTTATTAAAATCGAAAACTTTATTTAATATGCCAAGCATTTATCTTCACATCCCATATAGTCTCAAAGTTCATTTTAACACTGATTTGATGCTTAGTGCAAATGAACCGTAGTTATTTTACAATTGAATTTCTCCATATTTTTCATCTACAAATGTGAAAAGTCCTTCTTGTGTTATAGGTCTACTATAAAAATACCCTTGCACTTTGTCCACTTGTAGCGTATTTAACATCTGCATTTGCTTCTCTGTTTCGACGCCTTCAGCCACCACTTTTAGTCCTAAACTATGTGCCATTTCAATAATATAATGCACCATTGTTGCCTTTTTAGAATCCTCATCCATTTCTTGAATAAACGAGCGATCTAGCTTTACTTGATCAATTGGTAAGCGACGTAAATAATTGAGTGAAGAATACCCTGTTCCAAAATCATCTAAAGCAAGAGAAATCCCTAGTTCTTTTAACGCTAAAAGTTTTTCAATTGTTTCCTCTAATCGATCGATGACAACAGATTCTGTAATTTCTAATTCAATTAATGAAGGCTCAATATTATATTTTGCAAGCGCCGCTTTTACTTGCTCTACAAAATTCCGTTCTCTTAGTTGCACCGAACTAACATTTAGACCAATGCGACGTAGTCTCGGATAATGCTGCTTTAGCACCTTTGCCATCTTGATACCTTCGTCAATGACCCAAGCACCAATCGAACGTATATGACCAGAACTCTCCGCTAAAGGGATAAATTCATCGGGTGACACCATTCCCCATTCTGGATGATTCCAGCGAATTAAGGCTTCTGCACTCTCCATATAACCTAAAGAGAAATTAAATTGCGGTTGATAAAATAACTCGAACTCATTATTCTCAAGTGCTGTTCGTAACCCAGCCTCCAAACGCATCTTCTTTTCAAAACTCTCTTGCATCTCACCTTGAAAAAATTCAATCCGGTTTCGCCCTTGCTTCTTAGCTTCATAAAGAGCCGTATCTGCCTTCGCCAATAAACCTGATCTTGTTATGCTATCACTCGGATATCTTGCAACACCTATAGATGCAGTAGCGTATATATCATGACCGTTCAAATCGAACGGTTCATTAAATAGTTGTAGTATGTCGTTTAGTTTACGCCGAGTAGCTACCTCACAATTTGATTTAAGTAATAGTATAAATTCGTCCCCACCGAAGCGGCCTATATATTTATTTTTACTTAACCTCGCTTGCACTCGTTGCCCAACTTGAATTAATAACTCATCACCAAAAGCATGACCATGAGTATCGTTTACTTCTTTGAAATTATCTACATCAATAAAAGCGACAGTCATTTCTTCATTTTGCAAGCGACAATGACGAATTCCGACATCTATCCGACGCTCAATGGAGCTACGATTTGGTAGTTTTGTTAGCATATCAAAGCTTGCTTGAAAGTTCAAAATTTCCATCTGCTTATGTAATTGTTGACCTATATGTTCCGCTGCATCAGCTATTCTTCCTACTTCATCTCTACTATGAACATTGATTTTCTTTGTAAAATCTCCCTTTTCAATATACTTTAATTGGTCTACAACTGAATTGAAATCTCTCATTGCGTAGGACATCACAGCCTTTATCACAACAAGTAATAAAACAATTGCGATAAACCAGAAAAAAATAATTCTCTTTTGGAAATCCTTTAAAGGTGCTAAAACTTTCTCTTCGGGGACGTAAACCCCCATCTCCCAATCACTATTACTCACTTTGCGTAATTCGACATAATATTCACCTTTATTAATTGGAACAGGAGAGCTTACGTTTAAAGGAATATGCTCATTTTTAAATAATGACCACATTCGATTCTCATCGAATAATATTTGACCATCTGATGAAAAAAGAACGATATTTTCGCCTGAGATACCACTTGATTTTGCAGTTGGCATAAGGTTTTTTAACGCCATATCAATACCTATATAGCCAAGTCTCTTATCATTTTTAATAATTGGATAAATTACGCTAATTGTACGCGTTTTCGTATGTTCATTTTGATAGGGCTTTGTATAAAAAACGCCTTCATTTTTTTTAGCTAGTGTAAACCAATGCCGCTTTTTTATACCAATCAAATCCTCAGCCAACAGTCCTGAATTCCCTAGCGCAATTTCTCCATCACCATCAGAAATCCACATCCGATCAATATGACTATTGTTGCTTTTGGCATCATCTAATAATTTTTGTACAGACTTATTTAAGTCATAAAATTTCGCATTATCACGTGCATATACTTTTTGTAAGTATGCTCCTACTTCTTTTTTTTCACCAACTCGCTCTGCAATCAACCTTTTCTGGGATAGCTCATTTGAAAATTGCTTCTCAATACTTTGAATTTCAAGTGAAAGTTCCTTTTCCAATTGCTGTAATTGTATTTTCTTTGTATTCGAATATGTGTAAGTTGCAGTAAGTATAAAAAAAGAAAGTACGACAATTAACATAGGTACTAAAACTTTCCAAGTAAAGCTTATTTCATTCAGCCAAAACTTTTTAACCACTAACACACCTCATCTTATAATACATTAGAACTAATATATACCTATTTTATTACATGGGAAAAATATTGCAATATAAATATTCAATTGGAATAAAAAGGTATTTTTTTACACATATTTTTAAGTAAATCATTTTTTTAATAAAAAAACACCCCTCATTTTAAAAGAGGGGTGTAAAGATTAATTTGTTAGTTAGTTTCAATTAAGCCGTATTTACCGTCGCTACGTTTGTAGACGATGTTCGTACCATCTGTCTCTGCATCTGTAAAGATGAAGAAGTCGTGGCCAAGTAGGTTCATTTGAAGTACAGCTTCCTCATGATCCATCGGTTTTAATGAGAATTGTTTAGTACGCACGATTGTCAATTCGTCCTCTTCCTCGGCAACCGCTGCCGCTGCTGCTGTCGATGATTGAACTGTAGCAAAGTAATAGCCTACACCTTCACCTTCACGGAATTTTCGATTCACTTTTGTTTTGTGCTTACGAATTTGTCGCTCAAGTTTGCCAATAATTAAATCAATTGCAGAATATAGATCTGCATTGCGCTCTTCAGCACGTAATGTTAGGTTTTTCATAGGAATCGTTACTTCAACTTTAGTTGACTTATCATTGTAAACCTTCAAGTTAACGTTAGCTGTTGCTTCGAAATTTTCGTTGAAATAGCGCTCCATTTTTTGAATTTTGCTTTCAACGTACTCTCGCATTGCTGGAGTCACCTCAATATTTTCACCACGAATGTTAAATGTTAGCATGTAAACTCCTCCTTTATTTCAACCATGTCTTACTAATTCTACATTTCCCTAAAAACTCCTTCTTAAACCGGAAAAAACTTTTAAAAATTTTAGGGAATTCGTAGAAATTTGTCGAAACATTGAACACTTAATTCTCAGATGACGTTTTATTTTTAATTACTTCAGTGCGTCGTCTCGCTTTCAGTTCTGAAATAATCATCTCTTCAACCGCTTCATCTTCATCTAGATCAATGCCATAAAGAAATGATCCATGATCAAATTTTTTCCACTTAACTTCACCTAATGTACGAATAGGCCTCGAATAAAGAATAAACGTCAACTCCATTCGAATTAAATAATTCTCCGCAGGTAAATTTAATGATGTCGATAACTTCAAGCCACTCGGACTCATATCTAAAATCAAACAGTCGACTTTACTCGATAATTTACCCTGTTCTTTGCCATCCATACACAAACGAAATTCAGCTTTAACTGGCTCTTGAAGAATATGCCGAAACGACTCTAATCGATTGTATTTCATTAGAACTCACCTTCTCTTTTTATATAAAATCAATTATACATAAATTGTTTATTTTGGTAAATGTATAGGTATAAATGATTACAAAACCCTCCTCATTGAATGAGGAGGGTTGAAATTAATTTTTTCGGTCATAATACATGCCATCCATGGTACGAACAGAGGCATATGGATTCGTGTACTTTTGTTCCGAAGCTTTAGTTGTTTGGAGTTGCTGCATATCAACTTTAATCAAATTTTTCACTTTCAAAAGACGTTCTTGAATTCCTTTATCCAATACAAGAAGATTCTTTAGTAATGGATGATTACTCAATACATCTGGTTCATTTGCTTGTAAAGCATCAATGATGGCTCCACGGGCATCCAATAGAGTATCTATTTTTTCTATATAAGCATCACGGTCTTTATCAGCAGGCAAATTGGTTAAGTGTGAGTAAAGCTGTTCTGAGGCAAGTAACAATTGCTGTACGTTATCCATCAAATCTGATTCCCTGTGAATTGTTGTTGACGATTTAAACGAATAACTTCTTTCCAAGTATCACGGAATTCTACAACATAGCCCTCAACTTCATCAATAATCGCTACATCATTCTTGATATTGGCTTCAACTAACCGACGATTCATATATTCATATAAATTTAGCATCTGTTTAGAAATCTCGATATCCATGTTCAAGGTTGACATTAATTCAGAGATAATCGCTTGCGCTTTTAATAAATTCGTATTCTTCAATTCTACATCTTTAGCCTCAATAGCCAGTTTGCCTTTATGCAAAAACTTAATGCATCCATTATAAAGCATTAACGTAAGCTCACCAGGGGATGCCGTCGTCACACTATTTTGTTTATAGGCTTGATGCGCTGATTGTGCTGCCAAAATCATACAACTCCTTCAAAATGTTTACTACTATTATACC
This sequence comes from Viridibacillus sp. d25.2, assembly GCF_055456015.2. Lineage (NCBI taxonomy): Bacteria > Bacillati > Bacillota > Bacilli > Caryophanales > Caryophanaceae > Viridibacillus > Viridibacillus sp. d25.2. The sequence continues at coordinate 3,891,313 of NZ_CM196652.1, forward strand.
AGTTATTGTCCACTAAATTGGGCAAAATATGACGATTGTGAGTTAGCTTTGTTAATTGCTTGCTCCATGGCAGTGAATTGCTTCCAGTACCGCGTTTCTACGTCTTTTAGGCGTGCTGTTAGAGCGGTGATACGGTCTTCAAAACCAATTAAGCTTTTACCAATTGTGTATTGGCTGTCAGTCATTGTAGCACGACCTGCTTTTTTCTCAATGTTTTTCGTAAAATCATCCATTGAGTCCCGTAAGCGTTTTACGATACCGCGTGTATCTCCATCAGCATCTGTTTTACTACCGGTTTGTGTTAACGTTTTAACAACGCGATCTGGGTCTTCCTCTAAGGCTTTACGTAATTTTTTTTCATCAATTACTAGCTTTCCCCCGTCACTTACTGTACTTGAAGTCGTAATACCCATTTCAAACATTGTGTCGATAACTTTATCGCCAAGGCCATTAACTTGGCTATAAATAGCATTACGCATGTCACCTAAACCACTACGTAAAATTGAATCGCCTCGTAAAAGTCCACTCCGAGCCTTTTCATCCCAAAGTTTTTGTTCACTTTCGGTCATGTCTTTCCTTTGTGCAGCAGTTAATGGTGCATAAGCACGGTATTTTGTTTCTTTTAATTGATCATTAATCCCTGCGATTAAATCGTTATATTTAGAGACGAACTCTTTTATTTTGTCTACCATTGAATCGATGTCTTTGTCTGCTGAAACAGAAATTGCAGATTCACTACCATAAAGTATATTACCCGTACCATCAACTGTAGCATTATAAGTTTCGTTTAAGGTCACTGAATAACCAGAAATTGTAACTGTATTCGATTTACTTGTCATCTCTAAACCATTTACCATATATGCAGAATCAGTTCCGTCTGCAATCGTTTTACCATCGTTACCTGTACTAAATCCTAACTTTTTAAGTACCCCCTCGTTAGCATCTTTTTCAGTCGGAGTTTCTTCATCAGTTTTTTCAGATTTTATACGAATCGCAGCACCATCTATTCCCTGTCCAGTAGAGTTAGCTGTGATGGACATTTTCCCGTCCTCTGTAACAAGAGCTGTTAATCCTGCACCATTTAACTTTTTCATAAATGATTCAATTGTATCTGATTCTTTATATGAAACAGTTGAAGTAGTCATTTTCCCGTTACTACCAATTACTTCCAATTCTAATTTACCATTAGTTATCCCTAACTCTCCTAGAAGAGATTTATCTGTTAAAGTTCCTTTACTACCTCCAGTAGCATACTTTAACTCTGTTGAAGCAACTTTATTCCCTACATCAAAACCAAGTTTTTCTAATGCTTCCTTAGTATTATCATCTGTAACACTAATCTCACTTTTGCCAAAAGAAAACTTTCCATCCTTCAGGGATAATTTAAAATCACTGCCTAATTTATTCATTAAATCTTGAACTGTTGTAATTGTATCTGGATCTGAATTATCAGGGCCTACAGTTAATGTCTTAGTAGTATCTCCTACTTTAAAAGTCAAAGTTCCATTAATCCCTAAAGAAGTAAGATCTGCAGTATTAGCTATATCTACTTTTTTTGAACCACCCACATCAAAAGTATCGCTAAATGATACGCCTAAATTCTTTAATTGATTTTTTGTATTTGCATCATCCACTACTACGTTTGAATTTCCAAACGTTAATTTACCGCCTGATACCTTTAAAACATCGGATCCTAATGTAGTTTGCAAATCAGAAAGTGTTGTGTCTGCATTTAATAATAATGTTTTTTCTTCACCATTAACCTTAATTTTCAATTCTCCAGAAGTTGCCACACCAAAATCCGACAATTTATCATTACTACTGAGCGCATTTTTAGATAGTGTAGCAGTAGTTGTAACTTTTGAAGTTGCTGCAGTTGCCAATTTCCCTATCCCTTGAATATTTAAACTACCACTAGCACCTGAACCTGCGGATACAGAAATAGCCTTACTATTTGACACATTAACTTTGTTTTTCACAAAATTGCTTGATAATAAAAAATTATCGAATAAATAATCACTAAATGTTTTCATTTTTGTATTTATACCGCGATAAGCATCACGTTGCCACTCATATGTTGTTTTCTTTTGATTTAATTTGTCTAGTGGTACACGTTCTGCTGTCATTAACTTTTCTACTAATGCATCAATATCCATCCCTGATGCTAATCCACCTACACGATTTACCATTTATATTTCCTCCTAGTAATCTTTTTTTATATTGTTTCATCTACTACCATTCCTAAATATTTTTGCATTGTGTAATAGGCATCTAACAATTTTTTCGGTGGGATTTCACGTACCACCTCTTCTGTTTTAGCGTCTACTACTTGGACAAAATAGCGATTTAGCCCATCATGTAACACAAATTTAGAACTTTTGTTGTGAAACTCCATAAATTCATTAAGGGCATTTACTGCTCTTTCTAACGTTTCTTTAGTTGGTTGTTCTTCTTGTTGTGACTGCTGTTGTACTTTTATCATTTTCTCCATGTCTTTTCCTTCGACAGTGGATGCCTTAGCTTGTGGTACAACAGTAGTAGTTGAATTCTCCATGGCTGTTTGTGACGATATTCGCATTTAACTCAATCCTCCTACGTGCACAATATTTCTTACTGTTATTATCGGAGACATCTGGGAAACTTTCAGCAAATCTAAAAATTTCACAAGTTTCTGCCGATATTACATTTGAATCAAATATTTCACATGGAGGTGAATAGATTGAGGATACAAGATAAGGCATGGACGACCTTTGCAAATAACCGTGTTCAAAAGAATCAATCTTCAATCACGAAAACACTTGAAAAATTATCAGGTGGAGATAAAATTGTTAGGGCTGCATTAAATGCTTCTGGACTCAGTATCTCAGAAACGATGCGTTCACAGATTAAAGGCCTATCTCGTGCACAACATAATATGCAGGATGGACTATCTGTTTTGGAAGTAACGGATTCTGGTTTACAAGGTGTTGATACAGCTTTACATCGTAGCCGTGAATTAGCAGTTCAAGCGGCAAATGATACATTAACGAAAGATGACCGTATCGCTGCTCAAAAAGAATTAGAACAATTAATGGCATCAATCGACGATACAGCGGATGATTTAGAATTTAATACAAAAAGAATTCTTGGAGAAATTCGCCCTCTATTTATTCAAGTTGGATCAAACTCAGGGCAAAAATTGGCTATCGATACAGTTGATGTGAGTACAAAAGCATTGGGACTTGAAATTGCAAACTTGGAAAACAGTAAAGATGCTGATGCTCTAATAAGTAAAATCGACAAAGCCCTCGAACAAATTTCAAATAACTTATCGAATGTAGGATCTAATTATAATGCATTATCTGCACAGCATGAAAACACAGCACGTTCCGAAGAAAGCCTACAAAAATCTGAATCATCAATTCGTGACCCTGATATAGCACTAGAAATGATGGATTTTATAAAACAAAATATTGTTCAAAAAGGCAATGAATTACTGATTCAAAATACAAATCGTAATGTTCAAGCCGTGTTGGAATTGTTTGAATAAAAAAAAGAAAAATCCTTTAGCGATATCCGCTAAAGGATTTTCCTTAATACATAAAAAAATTCTTAAATCACATTTTAAAGAGTGACATTAAAGAGAGGTAATCCAAAAGAATAATCTACAAAAATATACGTATTGGATAGAATAATCTCGTACTGTGTTCTTTTTTCATTTGTATTATTATGAATACTATGTTTTTTGTTCAAGCTGTAATCAAACAATTCTAAAAAATCGGCATCTAAACCATGTTCTGTGGACTTAAATATTTTCCCATCCACTTTACTATCATCAATTTCTTCAAATTCTACAAAATCCAGGTGAGAAATACATGATTTCTTTGTTGAAATATTCACCAAATTATCATCTGTACCTAAATAAGATATAATTCTTGCACCATTATCAAAATTTCGATACATGTTACATAATAATAATGCGTCTTTATCCTCAATAACTTGTTTGGCTAAATAATCAAACTCAATATTCATAATCAAATTACTTACACGCTGTTGTAGTAATCTATTTGCTGTTAAATAAACTGGTGAGACCCATGCAGAATTATCAATTATTAACGAAAATAGATGTGGTACCAATCTATTGCAGAGATGTAATATATAAGCTCCTTGTGAATGACCATAGCCCATTATCCTATTTTCATTAAACTCCAAATTATTTTCTTTGAGCAATATTTTCATTGCCTCAATTGCTGTAATTACATCAATTGCTTGCATGAAACTCATATCAGCAAAATGTTCTAAAGATTCCTTTGTACTCGCTAAAACATTTATTACAGCATTTTTTTTTATTAATATAGGCATAATTTGTGTTTCATCTTGTTTAATAACATCTAGTTCCTGATTCGAAAAATAATGAGACATTTCATTTAAGCTTTCTTTGAATCGAAATTGCTCTACTGACTGCATAAATTCGCTACCAAAATAATCACATTGTATAGTAATTAAATTATATTGGTTTGCAAAATGCCCTCTCATTTTTTTATAAACTTTAGAATCAATATGTCCACCAAAACCTGGAACAAAAATTATTAAGCCTGTGTCACTATTAGTCCCTGCATCAGGGATTGCAAAATCTATTCTTAAATCACGGCCACTATTACCAGTATAAATATTATGATGTGCTGGTATTTTTATGCTTTGATGTTCAGTCATAATCTTTTACTCCAATTTTTCATTTTCTTAATAATTTCAATTATTTCTTATATACGGGTCAAATGTAGTAGTAAAAATAAAGCTAATATAGAACATTTTCAACACTTTGACTGATATATCTTTCATTATGTAAAATAACACGAGATCCACGAGTAGTCTCAAAAGAGATTGGATATAGAGTAAAATGAAATCAGTTCTCAGTCCGACTTCAACCTAATTTCTCAAACATATCGCCTATTCGTCACAACACTTGTAATATTTTTGAAAATTAGAATCAATATAACTCTATCATGTTTTAGGTTCTTGCCTTTCTTTTATCAAAGATTCACAAATCATGAAATCCACTAAATTATCAATATCATATGAGTGCTCCTTACTCATTTCAAATCCAACTGTTTCATTCGTGATGAATGTTTGTTCCTCCAGAATACCTTTTGTTTTAGCTATATAAATTGCGCCATTTAAAGAATATATTAGTGGTAAATCTTGACGTCTTGTAAGAGTAGATTCATTTGGAAATAATGGCTTTAGGTTTTTTTCTTTATTCAGCTTAAACATCCAATAAGGTGAATTTGAAGACTCTACAATACTGACGCAAAAGTCGCTATTAGATTCAAGTAACTTTTCAATAGCATTATCAATATCATCTACGGTTCTCAAAGGAGAAGTTGGTTGTAGTAATATTACGTAGTCATAGCCAGGACATTGATTAATAGCATGTAATACGGGTTCTATACCCGGGGTTGTATCTTTTGCTAATTTAGAAGGTCTTACAAAAGGCGTCTCACATCCATACTCTTTTGAAACATTGATAATTTCTTTATCATCTGATGATAAAATAATTCTTGTTAAATACTTTGATTTTTTTGCTTCTTCAATCGTCCAAGCAATTAGTGGCTTTCCTGCTAAAGGTTTAATATTTTTCCGCGGAACACCTTTAGATCCACCTCTTGCGGGAATTATTGCTAAAAATGTTGGTATCATAATACGCATTTACTCCTTATAATCCTCATTCGCTCTTTCAAAGTCTGCCATTTGGCCTATATCCAACCAATATTCACGGACTGGAAAAGCTACTGTTTTTTTATTTTTTGCAATAATATTCGAAAATAATTCAGGCATATCATAAAATTCATTTTTAGGGATACAATCAAATACCTCAGGGCTCAATACATAAATTCCTGCATTTACAAAGCTTTTATGCATTGGCTTCTCTTTTATAGCCATTAATTGTTGTCCCTCCGTCTCAATTACCCCATACGGTATTTGATATTCATATTCGCGCACACACATAGTTGCTGAAGCTTCATTTTCTTCGTGAAACTGCATTAACTGTTCAAAATTTACCTGAGTTAATAAGTCCCCATTCATCACAAAAATAGGTTTTTCAGGATTTTTATTCAATAAAGATAATGCACCAGCAGTACCTAATTTTTTTTGTTCTTCAATATAAGTTATCTGGACATTCCACTTTCTTCCGTCCTGGAAATATTCTTTAATGATTTCTTTCTTATAATTTACGCATATAATAAAATTTTTGTATCCATGACAATTGAATCCCTCAATAATAGTTTCAAGTATTGGTTTACTTCCTACATTCAGCATTGGTTTGGGAGTATGATTTGTTAATGGTCTTAATCGCGCCCCTAAACCACCAGCCATCAAAACAACTATATTATCTTTCTGATTCTGAGAATAGAAATCCTCTAAAAAAATTATATCTACTACTATATTATTTTCATTTACAACAGGTAATTGCCGTAAATTTTTTCTTTTCATTAAGTCTTTATAATTTTTTTCCTTTTCACCTTTTTTGATAACTATAGGTTTTTCATTCATGACCCTACAAATAGATTCTTCAAATGAAATTCCTTTTAATATTCCTCTTCTTATATCTCCATCGGTAATAGTACCTAATAATTGCTCATTATCATCTACTACAACAGCAAATTGTCGAGATGTTTCTTCAATGATTTGCATTGTTTCAATTATTGTATGAGACTTATTAACAAGTATTTTTTTCCATTTCTCCATCATATATCACCATTTTTCTGCAGTCGCTATCCACTCTATAACTCTATCATCTAAATTATTATAGGTTCTTTCTAATTTCTCAATTTCCAAAATATCGAAACTTGACAGTAGACAACGTACATCATCCAGTGTAGCAAACCTTGTAAAACCTTTACCTTGCATAGGTCCTACAGCTGGTAACCATGCGTTATATCCAACAGATAATCCAGTTTTATCTCCATAACACTCGGTTGCAAATTGTCGAGTATAAACTTTTCCTCCTTTTTTTAAAACTCTATAAATTTCACTGAAAATTTGTTGAGAATTTTCAAATGTATTTGCGTAAATAGCTTCAACATCGATTACTGCATCAAAAAAATTATCTTGATATGGTAATTTTATTATATCTCCTACTGAGAGTTCTCCAGTCCAACCAAGAACTTCTTCATCTAATCTATTAATAGATTTACTAATAGCAGTTTTTGATCCATCAACACCATAAACTGCAAATCCTTCTCTGGCAATGTACCATAGATTAGCCCCAGTCCCACATCCCACTTCTAATATTTTTATTTGCTTTCTATTCTTTTTTTGATAAAAATTACGAGCAATAAATCTAATTAAATCCTCAGAGGGATATTTTCCCCACTCTTGCTCATTAAAGATAGTTTCCCATTTTTTATCCCATGACATTAGTTTTCTCCCCCAAATCATCTATAAAATAGTATCTTTTCAGAATTAATATCATTATTTTTTGAATTAATTTGGTTCATTTTTATTTGTTGATAAACCTTTTCATTGAATATATAGTTCCCTATGTAAAATGATTCCATTTCTTTTGAGAATCCTTTTTTAAAAAACAGTAGTGAGTCTTCTTTTTTGAAAGTAGTTCCTCCACCTAGATACATCTTTTTATATCCTTTTTCTTTTGAAAATTTAGCTATTTCATACAATAGAAGATTGGAAGCATTTAATTGTTTACCTTCTTCATTAGAAGCCGATAAATGATACTCTGCAATATCACCACATGTAAAAAAGATTGCTGAACCTACTATCTCTTTATCGGCATTTAGTACACTTACTAAATGGGTATATTCATTATTTAGCAATTTCATGTAATATTCTTGACTAAAAAAGTAATCAATTCCTGCACCTTTTTCCTTCATTAGGGAATTATAAATTTTAATATACGCAGAAAGATATTTTGGAGACTTTGAGAACACAACACTAGCCCCGCTTTTATGTGATTTACGGATAGCTGTTCTAACTCTCGTACTAAAGCTCTTTAATAAATCGACTACTGTTAAATCAATATAAATTGTTTGTCTGTTATTTATAACTTTTCCATAATAATTTATATGATTTTTTAGAAGTGGATGAAAACGAATAAACTCTACTATTACATTATTTTCGGTACACCATGTTAAATACGAATCAATTACTTGTCTTAGAAAACATTGACTTCCAATACAAATTGGTCCTCCGTATCCATATGCAGATTGAATATCTTTATATGACGTATCCATTACAACCCCAATTTGAAAAGCATGGTAAAATATATTTTCATCTTGCATAATTGCAAAGAAATATGGTTCCACATCACCTTTAGCCTTAGCATCCAAAATTACATAATCAGGATGAAGATAAAGAGATTTCTGTGCATCTGGTATTTTGTCAAAGATCTTTACGGCTTCCTTGTAAGAGACAATCATACTAGTTTAATCTCTTCATCTTCTTTAAAAGCATGTATTGCACGATGAGATTGAATGTCCCAAAAAAAGTAAGGGGATATTCCGCTACCAGGACGTTTAAATGTTATATTATCTGAAGAAAATTTTTCTCCCACTAGAATTTCCTTTTTAGCTACTAAACTTTTTCGTGCAATATTTATATTTTTTAACTCTGATTTTGATGGGATTTTAATTCCATTTCCTTTAGCATTTTCCACAAGTCGAATGTTTTCTACCATTGCAATTAATTCCTCAGGTGTAAGCGATGCAATATGATCTGGACCATCTGCTTGTTTATCAAAAGTAATATGTTTTTCAATAACTGTAGCACCTAGTGCAACAGCAGCGGTAGTTATTGCAATTCCTTCAGTATGATCAGAATATCCTACAGGTAAACCAAATGCTGATCTCATACTATTCATAGCCAATAGATTCACATCTTCTACCGGAGCAGGATATTCGGTTGTACAATGTAGTAATGTTACATGTTTATTTAATATACTTTGCCCTTCATTAGATATGTAAGCGGTTTGAAAAGCCTCAATTGAAGGCTCCTTTTGTTCATTTAATAAACCAAAAGCTAAAACACCTAACGCATTTTGAATTTCTCCAAGTGTAGCCATTCCTGTTGAGAGAATTATTTTAGGGGATTTTCTAGCAATACTTAATAATAATGGGGCATTAGTAATTTCGCCCGAGGGGATTTTAATTGTCTGCATTTGAATATCCTCTAATAAAAAAATAGCACTATCGATATCAAACGGGGTAGATAAAAATTCAATGCCTTTTTTAGAACAATAGCTTTTCAATTCTTTGAAATCATCAAAAGATAATTCTAATTTTTTCACCATTTCAAATTGAGATTCGTCGTTACCAGTATTAGTAATTTGATATTCAGCTTTAGGAGCTTTTGCACTAATTACATTTTCAGTTTTAAATGTTTGAAATTTCACAGCATCCACTTTTGCCTCTACAGCAATATCTATAAGTAATTTCGCTAATTTCATATCTCCATTATGATTAACTCCTGCTTCAGCAATAATATATGTACCCATTATTTTTCCACCTTTAAATAAAATTGATTAATAATTTTGATTAAATATAAAATATGTTCTTCATTCATTCTTTGATCAATAGGTAAAGTAATAATACTTGCACTTAATTTGTCATCATTTTCATCCATTGCATAACTAATATTCCAATGGATGGGACAAAATATATTATGTTGCATTAGATAACTACGCAAGTTATTTCTCATTCCATTATAAACAACCAGTGGATAACCCAAAGGAACTTCCCATTCTTCAAGTTTATGAAACATAGCATGTAATTTATTTTTTAACGACATGTTTTCTTGTAGCGCTAAATTTAATAGTACCCAATTTTTTTTACGTGAATTACAATATTCATTAAAATCTATTCTTTCCATTAAAAATATAGATAATTGTGACATCTGATGTGGAATAATGCGATTGTCTAAACTACACTCAGAAGATTTCAATAAATTCAAAAAACATGAAGAATCTTCTGTTAAGGAACGAATAATTTTCCCTTTTACTTGATTATTCAAAAACTCTTCATTGTATCTATCAATTGAATTACCAATTATAAATTTATTTTTACCAATAAGTAATGCACCATCTGGTTGTGGAGTAAATTTTCTATAGCTATATACAATATAATCAGAGTTATTTTGAGGGAGAACTGTAAAAGCTGCTTGAGCACAATCTTCAATTACATAGAATGTATTTTCCTTCTTTTTTTTGCTAATCCAATTACTCACTGAATAATTATAATGCCCAAAATAATTTACAAATAAAAACACTTCACCATTAAGTGTTTCAGGTAAAAAAGTAGGAGTTTGCAAATCATATCCCATTGAATAATACTTAACTTGAAAATTACATTCAATGAATGGTTGCTTAACTGCATCGCAAATAAATGAAGGCAAATAGGCTATCTTTTTACCCTTACGTTTCTCTATATCTTTTAATGCCAAATAAAGTGCCGATCGGCCAATATCAGTCCAAATTATATGTTCATATTCTCGTGTTAACTCTGTTATCTCACGCTTTTTGGTGGATAACAGCAGAGAAGTATCAATCTCAATATCTCCACCAATTCGATACAAATTAAATCATCCTATCTATTTACATTATCGTAGAATTTCTTTTTTAAAATTCCATTTAAAGAAATATTTTTTAATATTTCTTTAATCTCTTCAGAAGTAGACTCTCCATCGTACTTTAATTTAATATCAGTTAATTGTCGTTGGAATTTTTCTGATATAGCATTACGAATAGCATCTGAAATTTCCCTAACGGAAGTACCACAATCAATAATACTAGTAGCTTTTGAACGCCCCTTTTGCCTATCACCAATATTGACAGTCGCAACTTTCATTACAGGCGCCTCTACGATACCACTTGAAGAGTTTCCTATTACAACTGAACTGTATTTTAATGTACTAAGATATCTTAGTTGCCCTAGGGAGAAGTAGACTCTCACTCTTTGTGGATGTTTTAGCGCGTAATTATCAATTAATTCATTGATTTTCCTACCATCTGTATCAGCATTTGATTTTGTAAATATTACAGGATATGTTGGAAATTCATCTAATGCTGCTAGCAAGTTCTCCATTTGCTCCTCAGCAATATTATTCTCCAATGTTGCAGGATGAAAAGTTACCAAAAATATTCTTTCTACTTTCATTTGATAAAAATATTGTAATTCATCTAGAGAAAGTAGCTTCATTTTCCTTATATTCTCGACACCTGGATCCCCAACATTAAATACCTTATTCGGCTGTTCCCCAAGTTGAATAATCCGATTACGATATTCTTCATTAGCAGGAAAATGAATATGACTCATTTTTGTAATCGAATGCCGAATTGCTTCATCAATTACACCTTCAGTTAGTTCTCCACCTGAAATATGAGCTACTGGCATTCTCATAATTAACGCAGTTTGAGCAGCTGCAAAGATTTCAAACCTATCTCCTAATAGGACAATAAGATCTGGTTGTAAACGTTCAAATGCTGTTGAAAAACCAATCGTTCCTAATCCAAGAGATTTTGTAATAGCAATAGTAGTATCTCCTGAGATGAGCATTTCTACTTTTTCATCGATTTTAAAACCATCTTCTTCAATTTGTTGATAGGTCAAACCAAATTCAGGGGATAAATGCATCCCTGTTACTACTACTTGTAAAATTAAAGAAGCATCTTCCTTGATTTCATTCATTAGCCTAGAAAGTAAGCCATATTCTGCTCGTGTTCCAGTAACAACACATATTTTTCGTTTCAAATATTTACCCCTCTTTTATCGGTGTACTCGGAATATTAATAATTTTCTCGCTCAAACTTTCAATGGTTGATAAATCAGATTTTGGACATTCTATATAAGGTTTTAAATAGTGCATTGGTGTCCAAATCGGGCGACTCATTATACCGTTTTTATTTAAGAAGTTTAGCACTTCACCTCTAACTAATTTATCATCTAAAATTAATGTTTGTAGCCAGTAGTTACTTAATGTGTCTTTTGGTTCTTTAAAAAGTGTAACACCTTCTAACGGAGCAACTATCTTTTCATAAAAAGCTGTTAATGTTCGCTTCTGTTCAATAAATTGTGATATCTTCTCAAGCTGTGCACAACCCAATGCCGCATTAATATTTGGCAAACGATAATTATAAGCTACTTCATCGTGCTCGTATTCCCAACAATGCGGTACTTTTGCTGTTGTTGTAATATGTTTAGCATAGTTTGCTAGCTCTTCATCGTCGGTCAAAATGGCACCACCACCACCTGTTGTGATGATTTTATTACCATTAAAGCTAAGCGCACTTACTTTACCAAAACCACCTGTATGCTTCCCTTTATAGTAAGATCCTAATGATTCTGCAGCATCCTCTACTAATACTAAATGATATTTTTCACAGACCAATTGTAATTCTTCTAGTTCAACAGGATGTCCAAAAGTATGCATCGGAACGACAGCTCGAATGACACGACCTGTTTCTTTATTGATTAATTGTCCATTTTTCACTTTGCCAATTGCTAGGATATGTGTTTCTAACTTTTGAGGATCAAGACCAAATGTTTTTTCAGAAACATCGACAAAATGTGGAACCGCTCCTATATAAGACGTCGCATTCGCAGTGGCAATAAATGTCAAAGCAGGCATGAAAACTTCTTCATTTGCTTGTACACCTGCAATTTTTAACGCAATATGTAATGCAGCTGTACCATTCATGACGGCAACAGCACGTTTTACACCTGTAAAGCGTGCTAAGTCCTCCTCAAAGCGTGTCACATATGAACCAACGGACGATACCCACCCAGTTTGAACACAGTCTGTAACATACTCTAACTCTTTGCCATTGAATGTGGGTTCATGCAGTGGCACAAAATCCTTCTTATAATGCTCTTTAATCTGTTTTGTGAATCCTAACCATTGAGTGTTCATATATTATATACATCTGCCTTATATTGAGCTAAATTCTTCGGATTAGTAAACCATTCAATCGTTTCTTCTAAGCCCCGGCGGAAGCCATCCTTACTACCATACTTTGGTTGCCAGCCAATTAATTCTTTAGCTTTTTTATTTTCAGCCCATAGGCGATTTACTTCACTTTTTTCTGGACGTAAACGCTGTTCGTCTGTTTCAATTGTTAAATTCACACCCATAATATCAGCAATCATTTTAGCTGTTTCCCCTATCGATACTTCATAATTTGAGCCCACGTTAATGACTTCACCTAATGATTTTTCAGACTCCATAACCGAAATAAAGCCACCAACTGTATCCTTCACATAGTTGAAGTCACGTGTTGGACTAATAGCGCCTAATTTAATTACCGTTTTACCATTAGCTAGTTGGCTAATAATTGTCGGAATTACTGCACGTGCTGATTGACGAGGACCGTATGTATTAAAAGGACGAATCACTGAAACTGGTGTATCAAATGAACGATAGAACGACAATGCCATTTGGTCTGCACCAATTTTAGAAGCAGAATATGGTGACTGTCCTTGTAAGGGATGGTTCTCGTCAATCGGTACATACTGAGCTGTTCCATAAACTTCACTAGTAGACGTATGCACCACCTTTTCCAAACCTAACTCGCGTGCAGCTTGTACAATATTAAGCGTCCCATTTATATTTGTATCAATATACGTAGCAGGTGAATGGTATGAATAAGGAATGGCAATAAGCGATGCTAGGTGCAATACATGGGTACAACCTTTCATCGCTTCTTTTACTCCAAAAGGGTCACGGATATCACCAGAAAATATATCCAATGAATTTTTAATATCTTTTGAGGTTTGGTCTAGCCATCCCCATGAATTGAAAGAATTATAGTAAACAAAAGCACGTACATCGTAACCTTGTCTTACTAATTCCTCTGTTAAATGAGAGCCGATGAAACCATCTGCTCCGGTTACTAGGATTTTTTTAGTCATTTATTCGTACACCTTTTTTCTTCATTTCTTGTTCAAATTCTTTAAAAATTGGCTTTATAAATTCATAATTACTTCTGATTACCTTTAAAAAGTCCCCAAAGTTATCCAACACTTGAGTTGCCTTCTTGCGTATATTTTTTTCCTCTTTAATAAATTTAGATTTTTCATAGAGAATATCATTTTTTACACTTACCATCGGTTCTATAATTGAACTATAAAAATCATTACTTTTTATTGCAGATAAAGATTTGTCGAAATCAAGAAAAAGTAGTTCCATTTTAGACAATTTGTTATTATCTAAGGATTTTTCTATTTCCTGCAATTTATTTAAAGCTTCATTTATTTTATTTGGTAATTCATTTAGCATTTCGTTTAAAAGATTTACTTTATTTTCAATATGATTTAGATTATAGCTCGGTCTTGCTAGGTACCAATATTCATCAATAATATTATCTATGTATAGGTCTTCTTCAATTACTTTTTCAAGATACTTAAAAGTTGTCCCTTTAATATTCGCACCATGCTGAGTAGTATTAATGATACTTGTATAAGAATTTTGAGATAAAAAATATTCAAAGTTATTTTTCATGGATATATATCCCATTGATGAAGCAACTTTATTACCATTGACATCGTCTATCATAATTATTTCTTCTAATTCATTGTCACTTAATTTATTCTCAATAAATTCATAATTAATACCTTCTGCATATCGTTTATTATTAAGGTAAGCAAAATTTTGTCCAACTAATATTACTTTAGATACCCCCAAAGATAATAACAATTGTAATGTAACAATAGCTATAGAAGGTGCATCTAATACTATTTCAATATTCTCTCTATTATCGATTAATTTTTCTGAAATTCTATCTTGGCTTGTAATCATATGGATTAATGGACCTTGATAATTTTCCAAAGTTTCAAATCCAACTGAACTTCCAAAAATCAGGGGTATCGTTGTAATATCCCTTTCCTTAACTTTATCAAAGACAAACTGATTTTCCATTGATGGATCATAAGTACAAGCTGCATCAGGAAATATATTATTTTCGATCAATGTATTAATAGCAGATCCCACAGAAAATATATATGCTAGTTTATGTTTTTTTATATATCGTAGCCTGTCTAATTCTAACATTAATGATGGTCCTGCTGACACTAAGATAGCTGGTTTATTTTTAATAAACTCCCGATCAATATCCCTAAGAATATTTGGTGTTTCAATTAATTTAGGGAAATTTAGCATTGAATTAACTATCCATCTTTTTTGAAAAGTTGAATCAATGGCAAAACTCCTTTTCTTATTTTTCAGGTCATTTACTATTTTTGTTAATTCGTGTTCGATTGTATTTGTATAAATTCTTTTTGTAAATGGTAGCTTGATAATTAATGTTTTCTTAATAAATAGTACTGATTTTGCATCAATATTATCTAATTCAGATGCTTGACTAAATATTAAATGACATCTATTTGAAACTATATGTTTTGAAAATGGCATTTGAAAAAAGCTTTTTAATATATCTAAATTAGGTTCATATATAGAAAATTCAATCCCTGGATATTTATCTACTATCTTTTTAATATGATACCCTAATCCAGTCCCTACAAATAAGACATGTTCGTATTCATGTATATTTGAAAATTGCTCTATATAAATATCTGCCTCTTTTAGTGGATTATACTTACTATGAATATAAATAGCTTTTTCATTTGTGACATATTTTAAAGTTTTCTCATTGTTTTTCGCCGCTTCTATTAATACATTATTCTTAATTTTATTGTTCATCATCTTTTCATAGAGTTCAAAGTTTTTCTCTTTTAATATATCGTAAATATTCCTCATTCTAAACTAACCCCTATATTTTTAGTTGCTGACTAATGTGAATTTACGTAATTTCGCTTGGTCAAATATTGGTTTGATTTCATATTCTAATAAATCTGCCACAAGTACATAATCATTATTTTCTAACGCGTGATTAATTTCAACTAGAAACTCGTTAGCTCTTTGCATAGAACTTTCTATAGAATATTGATGTCCTAACATAATATCTTCAACCCTCAATATCCAATTAAGACCTTCTGTAAAATTTAGTATATTCAAGAGTGCTTTTTGTGTTTTTTCCTGTTGTATTAAATCTGCAATAACAGTGCAACCTTCCCCCACTTTTTTCACATAATCATAATACGAATTTTGTATTTCTATTATTTCTATATTCATTTCATTATCCTCTTTTCTATTACTGGAATCATTAACTTTTTAATATATTTAATATCGGTTATTCTAGTAAAAAATAAAGTCTATATAATATTTATTGAGATATACAAAGAAGATTCAAAAAATACTCATCATACTATGATTATAAAAAAGTTCTTTATAGAAGTATTTTAATATTAATATGTATTATTTGAGAATATGATTTCCTCAAACTTTGATTAATTTTGTGTAATTCCCCAGAGTTGCTATATGCACTCTTTATCGTTAACTGACAAACAAAATACATGACTACCAAACATAATAGTTCAGCCAATTTAAAGTAATTCTTTATTCGTATTCGTAAATATTGAATAGCGTAAATTATTCATTTCCAACAATTAATAGGATATTATGTAAAAAATAATAAAGTCCCTAATTCAATTATCAATAAACATAGAAATACAAAATTATATTCATTCTTAGTTATTATTGATATCATGCCTCTTATATTTTTAATATAAAACTAAAAAAGAAGTCAAACTCAATTTGAGTTTGACTTCTTTTTTTAAAAGATTATTGTAATAATTGAAGCACACCTTGTGGTTGTTGGTTTGCTTGAGCTAACATAGATTGTGCTGCTTGAGTTAAGATGTTATTTTTAGTGAATGCCATCATTTCTGCAGCCATATCTGTATCACGGATACGTGACTCAGCAGCTGTTAAGTTTTCTGATGATGTTCCTAAGTTATTAATTGTATGTTCTAAACGATTTTGGTAAGCACCTAGTTTTGAACGTTCTTTTGAAACTGTCTCTAATGCAGTATTAATATCCGTAATTGCAGCATCTGCGCCAGATTGTGTTGAAATATTAATACCTGTATCAGTTTTTGCTTGTGTGATTTTACCGCTAGCATCTGCACCAGCCTTCGCATTAGTTCCTGATCCATCTTTCGCCACACCTAAAGTAACAGCATCCATTGCGCCAACTGTTAATTTTACGTTTTGTCCTTCGTTAGCACCAATATGGAATGTTAAATCTGTACCACTGAATGAACCATCAGTTAACTTTTTAGTGTTGAATTCTGTGTTATTAGCAATACGTGTAATTTCTGAAGCTAATTGGTTTACCTCATCTTGAAGGTTGGTACGATCAGTGTCTGTATTTGTATCATTCGCAGATTGTACAGCTAATTCACGCATACGTTGTAAAATTGAGTGAGTTTCGTTAAGTGCACCCTCAGCAGTTTGGATAAGAGAGATTGAATCTTGAGAGTTTTTAGTAGCCATGTCAAGACCGCGGATTTGTCCACGCATTTTTTCAGAGATAGCAAGACCAGCTGCGTCGTCTCCAGCGCGGTTGATTTTGTAACCTGAAGATAATTTTTCTAGGTTTTTAGCTGATTGTGCATTGTTAAAACCTAAGTTACGGTGTGTGTTTAAAGCTGAAATGTTGTGTTGAATTCTCATTGTGAGATTCCTCCTTGAAATTGTTTTATTTTTTCCACATCCATGTGGATTGCTTAGCTAGTGGTTCGCTTATGCTTACCTCCTGCTTTACACTTCTTATATCGTACCTTTATATAAATGTTTAATAGTTTTTTAGATTTTTTTAAAAGTTTTTTTTGAGAGCTGTTCTAATAATGATTGTGGAATATTCAGCGCTTCTTTATTTTGCTCTTGAATGGCTTGATAAACCTCTGAGCGATGCACTTTCACCGATTTCGGGGCAACGATTCCTAGCTTGACTTGCTCACCATCTACCGAAAGTACCTTTAGCTCAATTTGGTCACCAATCATAATAGATTCTCCCTTTTTACGAGTTAGGACTAGCATTATTTCACACTTCCTTCCACTGTACCGATCGGATGGCGTAGTGCGTATTTCTCATTATCTTGGAGAACGATTTGTTTCCCTACTTTTTCTTTGACGTTAATGAGCACTGGTGCTAATAAATTTAGAGTGGATGATTCGAACGGGTCCTTTAATGTAACTATGGAATATGTAATAATATCAGACTCCGCTTTAACTTGTAATGCTTTTTTATCTGAATCTGATAAGTCGAATGCATAATCTTTTTTAATTAAGAAGGGAAAAGCAACGACAAATCCGACTTCGACATGTTCAATCGATTGCAATATACCAAATGGTGAATCTTTTTCTAATGGTAGTAAAACATATTTTGTGGATTCTTCAAAACCAGGAATACCCTCTTCAAATGTAACTACACTTTCTTTTTCAATTTCTACTGAGCCTAAAAATTTTGTTTCGATGTTCATCTTTATTCTCCTTTAATAACCGTAGTTTCTACTGATGGATATTGTAGCATTGTTCCAGTTACATCACCTTGTTTGTAGTCATGTACTACTTTACCAATTTGAACGCTAATTTTTGGATCTTGACGGGTAATATTAATATTTAGTTGATCAGGTACATATTTTATTTTCACTGCTCCGACTGATGGCTTCCAAGCAATTCCGAGATTTTTAGGTGGCGGGTTTGCATTACTTTGGGCAATAGAAGGAATTACATTACCTTTTCCTTTACCAATATTCATCATTTGGCGACCTTCACTAGCTCGTCTACCTACGCCTTCTAAACCTTTTTGTCGGCCGTCACTCGCAAATTTCTGAATAGATTCGCGAGTTGTATATAAACCTAAATCTCGATGAGCCTGAGAAGAATCTATTAGTAATTTAGCCGATTCCGAACTCATTTGTAAAGTAGCTGCAGGTTGTTCGATATGTTGCTGCGCTCGTGGTTGTTTAATAACCTGTACTGGATCAATAATATTGAGACCCACTTTTGCATCTGTAGTACGAATTTGAATTTGATCAAGCTTCATAGCAATTTCACTCCTTTGAAAAAGGCTCTCGCTCTATAGTAGCGAGAGCCTTTTGGCTAAGTATTGATTATAGAAAATCTACTAAAGTAGGTTGAATGATACGGCCACCTACAGATAATGATGCACGGTGGATCGATTCTTCTGTGATTAATTGTGTAATTACTTTTTCATAGTCTATATCTTCATTGTTAGACATTTGTCTCGTAACATTTAATTCTTGTGCGGAGAGGCGATCCGTCATCATGTCTGCACGATTCTGTTTTGCACCAACTTGAGCAAGGGAATCTAATACTGAATTTTGTTCCTTA
This sequence comes from Viridibacillus sp. d25.2, assembly GCF_055456015.2. Lineage (NCBI taxonomy): Bacteria > Bacillati > Bacillota > Bacilli > Caryophanales > Caryophanaceae > Viridibacillus > Viridibacillus sp. d25.2. Next base: position 3,910,555 of record NZ_CM196652.1, read on the forward strand.
CTAATATCACCTAGTAAGTTCCCAATAGCTGTCCCAGATGTAGTACCTGCATTGAGTGTATCTGTATCGTTCATTGCTACTTGAATATCTTGCATTAGTTTATCAATGTTTGCAAAAAGTTCCTTACCTTTAATATTCACGCCCAATGTCACACCGTTATACACTTCGATGTCTACAGACTCATTATTTCCTTTAAGGGTTGGAAGTGGATCAGTTGCACCAGCATTGGCAGATGAATTTGGAAATAATGGTTCTAACGTTTTGGTCCCACTAAAGATATATTGTTCTCCACTTTGTGTATTCGCTACATCACGGATTTGTTTACGTATTTCATCAATCTCAGTTTTAATCTTTTGGCGATCTTCATCTGTATTTGTATCATTGGCAGCTTGTGTGACAAGTTCTTGTACACGTTTTAAAGCATTACCTACTTGACTAAGTGATTCATTTGTCGTGTCTAGCCAATTGTTTACTTCATTCATATTACGAGTGAATTGAGATACTTTTGTTAGATCTGTTCTATAACCTATCCCTAAAACTGCTGCTACTGGATCATCAGAGGGGCGTGTAAGCTTAGAACCTGAAGTTATTTGTTGTTGCAACTTACCCATTTTGTTGTAACTGTTACTCAAATTACGCAACATATTATTGGATAACATCGATTGTGTCATTCGCATTTAACTAGCCCCCTATATCCCTACTCGGCCCATGCCGTTGATGATTTTATCTAATGTTTCGTCTACTACTGTTATCATACGTGCTGAAGCATTATATGCTTGATTGAACATGATCATATTCGTCATTTCTTCATCTAGTGATACTGAGCTATTGGAGTCACGACGGTTACTAATATTTAATTGATTTAGTGCTATACTTGACGCCTTATCTAGGGCTTCTGATCCATTTACACCTATTTTACCTATAAGACCTTGGTAAAATGACTGTGTTGTAGCTCCTTCTAAATCTATATCTTTTGGGAACGATAATGTAATTGAAGTCCCATTACCTAAATCAATTACTTTACCATCTGATAAAGAGGTTGTTTCTAAATTAGATAAAACATTAGCTAATTTACCATTACCTTCCTCTTCAGGTGCCGTTGATGCTGCAATTTCTGAAGGATTTGTAATCTTAACTGTTACTTTACCGTCAGCATCAATTGCAAAGAAGTCCTCTCCTTTTGTAGAACTATTCAATTGGTAACCCTCTTTATGAATCTGATTAAATGCACTGACAAATGCTTTTGCAAGTTTACTTAAATCTTGTAGGGTGCTTGGATAATCACCTTTTGGTAATGCACTTCCAGCATCTTCATATCCATATGAATGAGCTAGAGAAATCATCTTCCCTCCACCAATTGTCAAGTCAGCTACCTTTATGGCTTTGCTTGCAAATTGATTTGACTGTAAATTTATAGCTTCTTCTACTTTAACTAAGTCCGAAACACCAAAGCCAGTAAACGCTTGGAATTCGGTTAAATCTTTAGTTAGCGCTTCGGCCCCTCCAGTTATATTACCATCTTTATCTAATTTTTTACCTTGTGCTTGTAATTGTGCGACTTTATTACCTTCAACAAGTGTTGTATCCGTACCTTTAAATTTAATAACTACTGAGCCTTCAGCAATCCCTAAGGCGTTTCCACCTGATTTTGTATAGCTTATTTCAATTGGTACATATCCCGATAATTCGTCAATTAAATTATCGCGTGCATCATACAAATCATTAGGTAAGTAGCCATTTGGTTCAACTTTTTGAATTTGTTCATTAATTTCAGCTATTCGACGTAATATTGAGTTAATCTTATCTGTTTCAACATTTAGTTGGTTTTTTAAGTTTCCTTGAACTTCCTTGAGTTGTCCATTTATGTAGTTAAAAGAATCTGCTAAATGAGCAGCACGCTCTAAAGCGACTGTACGTGTAGCTGAATTTGCTGATTTTGTACCGATGTTTTGCATTGACTTATAAAAGTCATTGAATGCTTGCTTTAAGCCATAGTCAGAAGGCTCAGACATAATATCTTCCATTTGACCGATCGATTCTGTTTTTGCACCCCAGTAGCCTAATGCCGTCGTGGCTTGTCTATACTGTCTATCAACAAACTGATCACGAATACGTTCTACAGACCCTGCTTCTACTCCCGTACCTATATGACCGGCTGTCTTCGGAGCGTTTAAGCCAACACCTGGATAACCTAGTGTTGCTTGCATGTTGACACGTTGGCGTGAATACCCAACTGTGTTGGCGTTAGAGATGTTATGACCTGTTGTGTACAGAGCACTTTGTTGTGTGAATAGACCTCGTTTACTTGTTTCTAATCCCATAAATGTGGAGCGCATTTTGTTTCCTCCTTTAGTTTATTATGCTTGTGAATCAAAACTTGTTTTTAAAGTACTACCGCGAACTTCTTTTTGTGAGTAGTTAATTTGATTGGGTTGTGGTCGCAGCATATCTAATGTCAGATTGACAAACTGTAGTGATTGGAAAATCATTTTTTGGTTTAGGTCATTTTGATGTTTCAGTGTTTCGATGACGAGTAGAAGTTTTTTGCGTGCTTCGTCTAATTTGTGTTGTTCAATTGGCGTATCAGCTACTTCCATTACTTGAGCGACAGTTGCGTGTTCAGCAGGAGCAATTCCTTTTGCTCTAAGGTAATCCGTTACCGCTTGCTGACGCTGTTGCTCGAGCTGTGAGATTGCAGCTACATGCGATTGCTCATCCTTGAGCAATTGATCGAGTCCGTCCATGTCTCCTGTTGTGGTGAACTCTGTTTTCTTATACGCAAGTTCTAACAGGCTTTTATGCATTTTTTCTAATTTATCCATCTTGGATAAAATCATTTCAATGGACATTTCTCATACTCCTTTTGGTTATGGGCGATAATATTTCAATATATCTGAAGCGACTTGTTTTGCGTCTACTTTATAGTTGCCCTCTTGAATTTGTGCTTTTAATGCTTGTACGCGTTCTGCTCTTTCATCTGCATAACTAACGATTCCTTGAAGATCTTTTGCAGCTGATGAAATTTCAAGCTGATCTGCCGTTTTAGCTACTGATTGCTTAGCAAAATCTGATTTTACAGGCTGGTTTTTATATGGGTTTACAGCATTCACGCCGTAGTTGAAAATTTTCATATAGAATGGCCTCCTCTCAATCGTTCCTTTTATATATTCATTATTTCGGTTAGTTTATATCGATGTTAAGTATTTTGTAATAAAAGCGAAAGACATCCTACTCTGTTTTTTAGTAGCTAGTGCTATATGCCTTATTTGTTGGAGGAGAGTTGATGGGGTTTATGGCGCTGCTTGCTCCCGCTTTAGCGCTACTCGCTCCCGCTTTGGCGCTACTCACTCTCGTTTTGGCGCTACTCACTCTCGCTTTATCGCTACTCACTCCTGCTTTGGCGTTACTCGCTCCCGCTTTAGCGCTTCTCACTCCTGCTTTGGCGCTTCTCACTCCTGCTTTGGCGCTTCTCGGCCCCGCTTTGGCGCTACTCACTCCTGCTTTGGCGTTACTCGCTCCCGCTTTAGCGCTTCACGCTCTCGTTTTGGCGCTACTCACTGGCTTTGGCGCTACTCGCTCTCGTTTTGGCGCTACTCACTGGCTTTAGCGCTTCTCACTCCCGCTTTAGCGCTACTCGCTCTCGTTTTGGCGCTACTCATTCCCGCTTTAGCGCTACTCGCTCCTGCTTTGGCGCTTCTCACTGGCTTTAGCGCTACTCGCTCCCGCTTTGGCGCTACTCGCTCCAGGTTTAGCGCTACTCGCTCCCGCTTTGGCGCTACTCACTCCCGCTTTAGCGCTACTCATTCCTGCTTTGGCGCTACTCGCTCTCGTTTTGGCGCTACTCACTGGCTTTGGCGCTACTCACTCCCGCTTTAGCGCTTCTCACTCTCGCTTTGGCGCTACTCACTGGCTTTGGCGCTTCTCACTCCCGCTTTAGCGCTACTCATTGGCTTTAGCGCTTCTCACTCCCGCTTTAGCGCTACTCGCTCTCGCTTTATCGCTACTCGCTCTCGTTTTGGCGCTACTCACTGGCTTTAGCGCTACTCATTCCATCTTTAGCGCTTCTCACTCCCGCTTTAGCGCTTCTCACTCCCGCTTTAGCGCTACTCATCCCAGCTTTGGCACTACTCACTCAACTTCTACCCCTACTCACTCCCGCTTTAGCGCTTCTCACTCCCGCTTTAGCCCGTCTCACAAGCTACTTACCCATAAACCTCATCTATCATCAAAAACAAAAAATCCCCACATACTACGTATGCGAAGATTTACATTCTATTACTTTTTCTTGTTAACGTCTGCGTAGTATGTTGCTCGTTCTGATTCTTCTACGCTTGTTCTAAATTCTCTTGCTGCTTCGAATTTATTGAGATCTGATTTTAGATCCCCTTGACATTTAGTGCAGAGTTTACCTTTCGTCGTTAAACCTCCGCAGCTGTCACAAGGATAACCTAGGTTTGGGAACATAGCTGGTTGTAAGCGCCCTTTCCTTACCCACTTATGTAGTAAGTCTTCTTCTACACCTGTTGCTTCAACAATTTGGTCGACTGTTGCTGCTCGATTATCGCGTTTGCGTAAGAAGCGGTAGACTACCTCGTACATTTTCTCTTCATCTTGGGCACATTTTCCGCAAACTTCTCTAATGCCAGTATAGTTATAAAAGTCCCCACATTTAGGACAACTTCGCAATTCACCCATGCTCTTACCCCCTGGAATTTAATTTCTACTACTTAATATACTAGTTATATTGTCGGCAAAATCAACCTAAAATTTATAAAGTATAGGGAGTTTGTACAGAATTGCACGTTTTCTTGTATCTTTTTTACAAACCTTGAATTAGAGTGAACGCTTTCACAGAGGGTGCTCCAGCCGCAGTGAGTATCGCTTTGGCATGTTTTAATGTAGTTCCAGTTGTCACAATATCATCTATTAAAATATGAGGTCGATCTTCAATTTTACTATTTGCTTTTAATTGAAATAGCTGTACGCTTTGTTCACGTTCTATTTTTGATTTAGATGATTGTGATTCAATTGAAATTTTCTCGAGCAAATGTGTATAGGGAATTCCTGACGCTTTCAGTAATTCGTCAATATGGGCAAAGGTGCGTGTTTTTATTTTATCTGGATGCATCGGAATTGGCACAATGACTGCATCAGTATTTTTAAGCGCTTGGGCAATTTCAAATCTAAACACATCTTTTAACACAATATCTTTAAAAAACTTATATTGATGAAGGAAGTCTTTCATTGCTTCATTATAATGAAATAATGCTTGGATATCTTGAGACTTTTGTTGTTCGGGTTTAACAATTTCAAATTTGTTATGGCAAGAAGCACAAGTGACTGCCTGTTGTTCATACATAAAGAGCTGTTTCCATGTCAAACGTCTTGTTAGTGGTTTTGAACATAGGTAACAAATAATACTCATATCGTTGTTAGCTCCGTATTATTGAAACGTTTAATTTCCTTTGTTGCTCGATCCATTTCAATCGAGATACCGTGGTGAAAGAAAACGAGATCCCCAGTAGGACATTCAAAGGAGCGTCCAACTCTCCCCCCAATTTGAATGAGCGCGCTGGAAGTGAAAATCCCACTTTCAGCTCCCACTACCGCTACTTGTACGTTTGGAATTGTAATACCTCGTTCTAAAATAGTTGTTGTTAATAATCCCCTTACTTTCTTTGCACGGAGTTCTAATACTTTTTCTTTTCGCTTCGGGTCTTCTGCATGAACTGCTTGAATGCTTGGGTCAAGCTGCTGAAATAATGAGATGGCCTTTTCCATTAGCGCAATAGTTGGGAAGAAAATGAGAAAAGGTTTATTTTCTTGTACCTGTTTTTTTGTCCATTGAATAAGTTTTCTTGGTAATCTATTTGCTTCAATTTGTTTTGAGTATCGCCATAATGATTCATAGCGTGGCACTGGCAGTGGATGTCCGTGATATCTTCTTGGAATGAAAGAATACCCGCCTTGCTGTTTTTTTATTTGACCGAGCAATTTTTCAGATGGTGTTGCTGTTACGTACATTATGGGTGCTGTCCTTTTTTTAGCTTTGATAACTGCCTGTTGTAAAGTTTCATCATGTGTATACGGGAATGCATCAGCTTCATCGACAATGATAATATCAAAAGCATTTTCAAAACGATACAACTGGTGCGTTGTCGCGATGATCAACGGGGCGTAAGTATTGTCGACTTCTGCGCCACCATAGAGCGCTTGCATTTTTGTCTTTGGGAAAACTTGTTGAATGCGCGGTGCTAACTCTAATACAACATCCGTTCTAGGTGTTGCAACCGCAATTCGTTTTCCTTTCTTTAAACATTCGTGAATAGCCGGGAATAATATCTCTGTTTTTCCGGCACCGCAAACTGCATGGATTAAATGAGCTCTGTTTGCTTTTATACTTTGAATAAGTTCTTTGGAAGCTTTTTGCTGATAGGGCGTAAAGGTACCTGTCCATGCAAATCTATGGTTGGTTGATTTTCTAGTTGTTGGTCCAACCCATTTAATAAGATCAGAGCAACTACTAACACGGCCCATACGGATGCAATGTCTACAATAGACACAAGCTTGCTGACAGGCCGCACAATTATAGGTTACAAACAAGTATTGTTTATTATTAGCACATCGATTGCATGTATAGTTCGAACGTTTAAATCGGGAATTCATTTTGGAATTTTTCTTCACACCTGGGAGAGTGGCGATGTAGCCAAGTTTGATGTGTTGGGTGATTAGTTCATCTGAGAAGGGTGAATAGTCGCGTAACCAAATGCGACCTGTTAGGAAATCACGCAATGTCGGATTTTCTAAGGTGCCGATATATCTATGGATCTTATTTCGTTTCCTTACTAAGTGTTTTTTCAACTAATTCCTCCTAACTAGGGGTTAGGTATGGATTTATTTTACAATTAATCAATTAAGTATTCAAGTCCAATAGAATATCAAATTTTTATTAAAATTAATCAAGAAACCACCCCTACATCATGTAATGGCACTGAAAAACTTATTTTAAAAATGTATTGATCTTCAATAATGGCACTTTTGTTCGAGTTTGAACAGAAATTGCCTGTGTTTTTTTGTATTTCCCTTATTCTTCTTTAATAGCTTCAAGATACGTTTCAAATTCACCGCAAATATTGTTGTAGCTCCTTGGACCTCCAGGCCAAATAAATCTGCCGATTTTGCCGTATTGTAGCCATGCGGATTTTGAATGTTTCTTGTTTAGAAATCATGGACAGCACCACCTTGAATTAGTCTTTCATTATTAAGGGGTAGGTGTGAATCTGTAAGACTGAAATACTCAGAAAAACGATAAAACTAGTTGATTGGAGTGCAGGTGGCGACTCCTTGGGGAACTAGCGAACATCTTGAGACCCCGCAGGAGCGTTTGCGACGAGGAGGCTCAAGGTTCGCCCCCAGGAAAGCGTCCGCCGGAACGGAAATTAACGGCATCGAAGAAAAAGCCATGGCGGAAACATTAATCGTTGCCACCATGGCTAAAATTCATTTTATGGACTTTTTCAGTGCCCTACATCGTGTAAGGAGGTTTCTTCTTTTACTTTATTTTTTTACCCAACCTAGACCCATAGAGCCTTCGCCTAGATGAGTCCCAATAACAGGGCCGAAGTAGCTTAATTTAACGTTAACATTTGGGAATCTATCTTGCAACGTTGCCATCCACTCTTTTGCTTCATCTTCACAGTTAGCGTGTATTACTACTGCATCAAGATGATCGTATTTTGCGGCGTCTTCGCCGAGCATATCTTCTACACGTTTAAGAGCACGCTTACGTGTACGAATTTTTTCGAAGGGTACAATGACTTTGTTTTCAAAATGTAGTATCGGCTTAACTTGTAAAAGTCCACCGATTAGTGCTTGGGCTGCAGATAAGCGACCACCTCGTTGTAAGTGCGCTAAGTCGTCTACCATGAAATATGCTCGCAATGTTTTTCGCATTTCTTCAAGCGCTTCTAAAATTTCTTTAGCAGATGCTCCTTCTTGGGCCATTTCACCAGCTTTTAATACATAGAAGCCTTGAACTGCACAAGAGATTTCACTGTCGAATCCATAGACATCAATGTCTTGAACCATTTCACCAGCTTGTAAAGCTCCTAAATATGTACCACTAATACCACTCGATAAGTGTATAGCCACAACTTCATCGTAATCTTTAGAAAGCTCGTCAAATAATGTCACAAAAGTACCAATTGCTGGTTGTGACGTCTTTGGAAGCTCGTTTTCATTTCGCACTTTATCATAAAAATCAGTAGTTGTTAAGTTTACTTCTTCCTCAAAAGTTTCATGTTTAATTACAACACTTAAAGGTACCATGCGAATATTATATTGATCACGCTCGGCTTGCGTTAAGTATGCTGTACTATCTGTTACTATGGCAGTTGTCATTAATCGTTCACACTCCTACTTCAATAGTATATTAATATCGTAAGAAAGTGAAATGAAAAATAATACGTTTACAAAGAATGTTATTTTTCGCTACTATTCGTTTTTATTCACAAAAAATAGTAAAGCAGCTACCTATTAATAAGTAGCTGCTTCTTTATATCTTAGTCTTCTTTTGAACCAACAGCGAATAAACTTGTAACAAGCCACTTGCCATCTTCTTTAGCAAAGACAGTAACTTGTTTGGCTGGCTGCTTAAATTTGTTGCCATCCTCTTGTTCCATTTCGACTGTAATATTGGCATAAACTTGCGCTTCATTTTCATTATACTTAATGATACGAACGTCTTTTACTGTACGCTTAGTATTATAATCTTCAAAAATTCGCTTTAACTGTTCCAAATCCTCATCTAAAGTAAATCCTTGAGGCTTTTTAGACAGCGTTTCGCTATATCGATTAATGTCTTCAGCATTAAAAGCCTTAATGTATTCGTCAAATGCTTGGAGAATTACCTTTTCCTCATCAGCAGGGACGTTTGTAGCCTCTTTTACTGTACCGCCTGACATTTCAATACCTACTGATTTATCGTCAGCCGACGTCGCTTCTGGTGCAGCTGATTTTTCTGATTTTGTTACGCCATTTTCTGCATCTTCACTTTTATCTTTAATACTATGGTCAACTGCATTAGAAGTTGTTTGGTTTTCACCATCGTTGACTGAACCAGTATTTTCTTTTTTATTGCTGTCATCATTGCCACATGCCACTAACAATAAGGCACATACTGGGACAAGCAACCATCTTTTTATATTCAATTCCAAAACCTCCCGCGGATATTGTAGCACATTTGCAGATTGCCTAAAAATTTATAGCTTTATACAAAGTTCCATCTAATAGAGTAATCCTTTTTATCGATGAAAACACTATATCTTTTCAAAAAATATTTACAAATAGATGACGTTTGTATCAAGCTAAAGTTGCACAAAAACACAAAACCCCGCTTCTCGACAAAGAGAAACAGGGGTGTGCTTGGTACCATAAAATACATAATGATAGAATGCGTGCAAATGAATTTGCAGTGCTAATCGCAGACTAAAATTAGATTTCTTTCGACCAATACTTTTCAAGTTTTAAATGCAGGCTTTGACATTGCGTCATGTTCAAAGTTGAACTGCAATCTTAATAATAGGCTAATTCATAACTTAGCACAAGCGATGCGTCGGAACATTCACTTACAGCGAGTAAATCTATCATCATGTAGACAGAGCAGAACAATTATCGTACTTCAACCCAACCGTTTTTAATTGCTGTAACTACAGCTTGTGTACGGTCATTTACGTTCATTTTTTGTAAAATGCTTGATACGTGGTTTTTAACTGTTTTTTCTGAGATGAATAAAGTTTCACCAATTGCACGGTTACTTTGACCATCAGTTAATAATTGCAATACTTCACATTCACGTTTAGTTAACAAATGGAATGGACGACGAATTTCTGTTTGATGGAATGAACCTTTATTTTCGCGTTCGCTTAAGCGACGGTATTCAGCAACTAGGTTTTTAGTTACTTTCGGATGTAAGTAAGAACCGCCTGAAGCTACAATCTTGATAGCTTCAACAATTTCGTCAGCATCCATTTCTTTTAACATATAACCAAGAGCACCTGATTTTAATGCGTGAGAAACATATGATTCATCATCATGGATAGAAAGCATAATAACTTTTGCATCAGCGTATTTTTCTAAAAGTTCAGCTGTTGCTTCAACACCATTTTTTTGAGGCATATTGATATCCATTAATACAACATCTGGACTATAATCTTCATAAAGTTGGACTACATCAGTACCGTCATCGCCTTCTGCTACTACATCAAATGTATCTTCAAAATCTAAAATGCGTTTTACACCTTCACGGAATAATTGGTGATCGTCTACTATTATTATTTTTGTCATATAAATTCCTCCTAATTAATACTACTCTAATTCTTTTGTTCATGATTTAGCGGAATTTTGAATATTATTCTAGTTCCATTTTCAACCTCAGAAATCATTTCCATTTTACCACTAAGTAATTCAACTCGTTCGCGCATACCAATTAAACCGAATGAATTCTTTTTCACAATATTAGTATCGAATCCTACACCATCATCTTTTATAGTTACATTGGCATGTTCTTCCAACCATTCGAATTTAACCCATATTTCAAGTGATTTACCATGTTTTATAGCATTATTTACACATTCTTGTACAAGTCTGAAAATGGCTACCTCGTAATTGGTACCCATTCTTTTTTGCTCACCCATTGACTGAAAATGAATTGCAGTACCTTTATTATACTCTTCAACTGAAGAAAGATATTTCTTTAGTGTAGGAATTATACCTAGGTCATCTAAAGCCATTGGACGTAAATCGTAAATAATGCGTCTTACTTCATGTAGCGCATCGCGTACCATGTCTTTTAATTGTAATATTTCTTGTAGTGCTTTTTCTACCCCTCGTTCTTGGTATGTGCGATTTATTAAATCTGTGCGAAGTAATACATTGGCTAACATTTGTGCGGGTCCATCATGAATTTCACGAGAAATACGTTTACGCTCGTCTTCTGTTGCTTCGATGATTTTAATTGTAAAGTCTTCTTTCATCTTCGCATTTTCGAGCGCAGGACCGACGTGCTTCAAATCAAATGTTAAATAGTTTAATACGACATTCACTTGGTTTACGAGGTGATTTGCTTTTTCAATTGTATCAAGTAAGTTGCGCATCCTTCTCTCTAGGTCATCTCTTTTCTCACGGAGCTGCTTTTCTTCAGCCTTGATAACAGAATGACGTATTTGAAGTTGGTTTGCTTGATCGTATGCTTTGTGAATTTCAGACTCAGAATACGTTTGGAAGTTTTTTGAAACTTCTGCTAATCTTCCTCTGGCAAATTTCGTTTTGTTCTCTAGAATGTCATTTTCAGTAATTACATCAGCGATTTTTTCACGAACTTCTTCCAGTTCGATTTTCATTTCTTCAAATGTTCGTCTACTTTGTTCACTAATCGTAAAAATATCGCTTTTAGATTCGTCTATTGTTTTTACCATTCGATTAAAAATTAAATCTAATGATTTTATATCAATTTTGTCTCCCAACATACACATACCCCTTACAATTTGTGCTACATTTAGAAGAAATAATGAGCATATATTAAAATTCTATACATGTACCTATTTTCCTGTATCACAAATTCAATTATAGCATTTTTATGATTATTTTTTATTAAAATTTCATGTCAACTAAATGTCAAAAAAAAAATTGATTTATTTAAGGAGTTTACCATGAGAGAAAACTATTATACACTAAAAAGCTTTGGAACTGATGAAATAATCATCTCAAAATCGAGATTTATCGCGCATTGCGAGCGTGCAGAGACTGAAGAAGAAGCTATTGCATTTATTAACAAGATAAAAAAAGAGCATCATTCTGCAACCCATAATTGCTCGGCTTATTTAATAGGTGAACACGATCAAATTCAAAAAGCGAATGATGATGGTGAACCTAGTGGTACAGCCGGAGTACCTATGCTTGAAGTTTTGAAAAAACAACAGTTGAAAGATACTGTTGTAGTCGTAACTCGTTACTTTGGAGGCATTAAACTGGGAGCTGGTGGTTTGGTCCGTGCTTACGGTAAATCAACCACAGTTGGAATTGGAGCTGCAACTGTAGTTGAACGTCGCCTTCATAGTTTGATAAAAGTTTCCACTAGCTATACATGGTTAGGAAAAGTAGAAAATACTATTCGCAGTTCCTCATATATATTAGAGAAGATTGAATATACGGATGATGTCGATTTTTATATTTTTGTACCAAAAGAGGAAGAAGAGGACTTTACGAATTGGATGATTGAAATGACTAATGGACAATGTAAAATAAATTGTCATAAACAAGAGTTTTTAGAATTCGACAAACAGTAATATAAATTTAATTTTACTGTTACAAAATCGCATAGTATAATATAATTCGCTATAGATTCAAAATTGAAACTTTTTGGATAGGCTAACCGTCCAATATTTATATATAGCTTTTATTCCTAATTTAGAGGAGATAATGTATGACGAATTTAAGAATGGGCCAAAGAAAACAGAAGCCCTCAAAGAAAAAACTGATATTACGCACATTTTTAATCCTTATTGCCCTGATGGTTGTCTCAACTGGGACCTACGCATATTGGTTAACGAAGAAAGCAGAAGAAGCTGCTAATAAGGCATATGACAACGACAATACACGTGTAAAGTCGGATCTACGTAAATCGGCAGTAAAACCAATGACGGATAATGTTTCAATTCTATTTGTTGGTATCGATGATAGTGAAGAACGAGGTCAAGGTTCAGATCATTCCCGTTCAGACGCATTATTACTTGCAACATTAAACAATAAATCAAAATCAGTAAAACTATTAAGTATTCCTCGTGATTCTTATGTTTATATCCCAAATGTAAACAAGCAAGATAAGATTACGCACGCACATCTTGGTGGTACGAACGCAACGATTGATACTGTTGAGAATTTATTAAATGTTCCGGTTGATTATTATTACCGTTTAAACTTTGATGCTTTTATCGAAATCGTTGATGCTCTTGACGGTGTTGAAGTGGACGTTCCATACGAACTTCATGAACTTGATGAAAATGATAAACGTACAGTTAACCTAAAACCTGGTGTGCAAAAGTTAAATGGTCGTCAAGCATTAGCACTTGCAAGAACGCGTAAACAAGATAGTGATATTCAACGTGGCGAACGTCAACAAATGATTTTAGCTGCTATATTGAAAAAAGCATCTTCCGTTACATCATTTACAAAATACGATAATATACTTGAAGCTGTTGGTAAAAATATGAAAACAAATATGACTTTCAATGAAATGAAATCATTCTTTGAGTATATTAAAGGTGGCATGCCAGATGTAGAAACATTATCTCTTAAAGGTGATGATGATACTTCTACCGGCATTTACTACTATCAATTAGATCAAAATGCATTAGCAGAAACACAAAACACCTTACGTACTCAACTTGGTTTAACAGATAGTAGACTAACAGATAAATCAGGTGACGCAAATAATACATCAGACAAAAATAATGATGATGGCTCTGGATTCAAATCAAATTACAAATCAGATAAGAATCAATAATCACGAAAATCCCTCAGTCGTCTTCGACTAAGGGATTTTATTATATTTAACAAGTTACAGTAAGTTGTTAGTTAAGTATATGAATTAGTTTCACCTCACCAAATGAGATTGACCTGTACGTATTTCAAATTTAACATTTGTAAAGTTGATAATAATGCTATCAAAATTATTAGCCCACATTCACATTCATAATCATTCCCGAAGAATTCATCTAACAGCAAATAAAAAGACGATATCGCAGTCACCCTGCAATATCGTCTTTTATTATTTACTTTTACGCACTAAATTTAATAGCGGTCTATAATTTGATCCTACAAGTCCTATCACTTCTACAAATAATTCAATGGCAACAAGCAATACCGTTATGAGTAGAATGGCTCCCCATACCTTAGCCATAGAGAAAACAAGAGCTGCAAGGCCGAACATCGAGGCAATACCATAAATGATTAATACAGTTTGACGATGTGTGAAACCAACATTTAATAAACAGTGATGTAAATGTGACTTATCTGGTGAAAATGGTGGTTGTTTATTTAATAAGCGGCGAACAATCGCAAAAAATGTATCCGAGATTGGTACGCCAAGCATGATAATCGGAATAACTAATGAAACAAATGTAACGCTTTTGAATCCTAGTAAAGCCAAAACAGAAATCATGAAGCCAAGGAACAATGCCCCGGTATCCCCCATGAAAATTTTCGCAGGATGGAAATTGTAAAATAAAAACCCGATAGTACTTACAGCTAACATTGTAGCCATGATAATAACAAATGTATCTCCCATGATAAAGGCCATTCCAGCAAGTGTTACCAACGCAATGGTTGACACACCGGCAGCAAGACCATCTAGTCCATCAATTAGATTAATCGCATTCGTAATACCCACAATCCAAATAATTGTCACTGGGATACTTAAGAAACCGAAATCAAATTCTCCATTGCTGAATGGAAGGTTGATGGTATCAATTTGAATTCCACCAAAAAATATTACGATTGTAGCAGCAATTAACTGACCAAGTAATTTAGCCTTCGCTGAAATCTCAAACATATCATCAAGGACACCTGTCACAATAATGACAAAGCTCCCAATTAATAGAGGAAGCATTGCTTCATGCTTAGGTTGTAAAATCAAAATCCCTATGAGGAATGCAAGATAGATGGCTAAGCCACCAAGTCTTGGCATAATTTTAGCATGCACTTTTCGATGATTTGGACGATCGACCGCACCGACACGAAATGCGAGTCGTTTCACAAGCGGAGTCAGTAAAATTGAAGCTATAAATGCTACAATCCATGCAAGGTATGTCATACCCTTCCTCCTTAATAACCCTTTTCATTTATATTTTATAGACACATAAAATATGCATCCACTATATTTACAATTTATTTACAATGTATTATAGCATGAAATACTAGAAAACACACTTCGTTTCACAGAAATTATACTTTCTTAAACTCTATTCATTTCGTTTATAGGACGACGCGTCTCATTCAATAGTTCCACCTTCTACAGAAAAATTCCCCCAACAATGCAGTTAGGAGAAGCATTACGGCATTTTCTTTTTATTGTACCCCCCTCTCAGGGGGGCTAAACATTTTCCATATATTACATCTATCTGCGCATCTCAAACTTCGTTGTTGATTGATGCATTGTCATCGCTTGTTCAGAAACGTCATGTATACGTGATGACAGTAATTCAATAGTCGATAGATTATCACTTACGAACATTGTCGTCTCTTCAATATGTTCGGTATTTTGAAAAATGGCATCATTTAACTGATGAATGAGCATTTTGGTGCTTTCCTTTTCTTTTTCAACAGTTCGGATTTGTTTGGACATTGCGTTAAACTGATCACGCGTATCGCCTATATATTGTATGATAATTGTCATTTGCTGTGCCGCTTGTTGAATTGCTGTTGCACTTTCTTCTGATGTTATGAGACCCGCTTTAAAAGTATTCGCCATTGTTGTGCCTTGCACAGTTATATCATCGGACAAATTATGAATATTGTGAGCAGCATTTGAAACTTCTTCCGCTAATTTACGGACTTCTTCTGCAACAACCGCAAACCCCTTCCCTGCTTCTCCAGACCGTGCCGCTTCAATTTCAGCATTCAAGGCTAACAAATGCGTTTGTTTGGCAATCTGTTTCACTAAAAGAGAGACACGGACAATTTCATCTGTCCGCTTTTGCAAAAGTATTCTTTCCTGTTCTGCTTCTATTAGAAGTTGCTGTAGTCCTGTCATTTTGCTTACAGCTACATTCATCGAAACACTACTATCTTCCACATACTGTTCCGCTTGAAGCCCTTTTTCGGACAGTTGCTCTACTTGGCCTACCATTTGTTGCAAATTATCTGAGAAGCGTTCCATAAATGCAACAATGCCATCCGATGAATGTTGCTGTGCTTTTGCATTTTGCAAAGATTCTTTAAGTGAAACTGATACAACTTTAGATCCTTCTAAAGATTGTACTGAATAATTTTGCAGGACATGACTGTCACTAGATATTTCGTGTGCTGATGATTTAATTATTTGGAGCATTTCTACAAGTTGATGCTTCATATGATTCATCGCTGTTGAAACTTGTCCTATCTCGTCATTCGTATGAGTTGGTAAATCAGCAACGCTTAAATTACCTTTTGAAATACTACCTGCTGTTCCTGCAACTAACTCAAGTTGGTGTCGAATTTGTCGATTTGTAATCATCATTAGTACTGTCGAGATTGCCACTGCAAGTATAAAAGAAGCGCATAATACGATTAAAGTGCGTTTCTGACTTTCATTCATATTTTGTAAAATCTGTTCGCGTTCCATTGATGCTCCAGAGCGGATTTTATGTAAGGTTTTTTCAATATTGTCGTACGATTGATAAACCGAGTTCAGTTGACGCCGTTTTGCGATATTGTCTTTTTTCTCCACTGATACTTTCAAGCGTTTTATGTATAGTTCATGAATCCTTTTTTGTTCCACTTCGATTGCTTCCAAGTTCACCGGTAGTACAACATCACCAGATTTTTTTAGTAAACTTTCAAGAGTAGAAATCGATGTATTATAGGATGTATCATGCGTAGGAAGAGGATCTCCTGCATAATGGATGATTGCTATATATAATGTACTAAATTCCTTTGATAACATATCTATGTCATTAATATTTTTCGATAAACTATCAAGTTCTTGAGACCATTTTCTATTCTCATTTACTTGAAAGATGAGTGTGACCGTCATAATTGCGAATAATAGTAAAGTAATACTAAGTGAAAGAAAATATTTCTTCCTCAAGTCCATTTTATTCCATTTAAACATGTATATTACCCCTCCTTAAAAGTAATCTAGCATATAAAATAGACTAAAAGTTTCATTCTACAAACTCTTAACAGTTCCTTTACACTATCTTCACAAATATTTTACGTGTAATGAAAGCGTTTTAATACCACAAAGTTCTTGATTAAGAAAAAACCTACTATCTTGTCTTTTTTTTAGGTTCCATTCTTATCATATTCATGTTAAGGTTGTTTAGTAACTTTTATAACTTTTGTAATTTGAATTTTCAGATTACAAAGAATATTTATTTATCTGAAGAAAAATTAGTGTTTTGTTTTCATAGATGAAATCATTACGCAAGTAAATTTCCAAAGGAGCTTTTTTTATGCAGAACAAATCTTTATCTCTTGGGGAGCAAGTCGCTGTAGGCTTAATGCTTTTCGCATTATTCTTAGGTGCAGGTAATATCATCTTCCCACCACAATTGGGTCAACAAGCTGGAGAATCATTTAGTCTAGCAATGCTTGGATTTTTAATCACTGGTGTCGGTTTACCTTTAATTGGTGTCATCACTGTCGCTAAATCTGGCGGTCAGTTACAAGATATGGCCGGTAAGGTTCACCCTGTTTTTGGAATCGTATTTACTTCCATCGTCTACTTAGCAATTGGACCATTCTTCGCCATTCCACGTACAGGTACAGTTTCTTATGAAATTGGTGTTGTACCATTTCTAACTGATGCGATGAAAGATTCACCAATCCCCCTATTATTAACTACGATTGTGTTTTTTGGGATTACTACTTTCTTTGCTTTAAACCCAACTAAATTGGTTGACCGTGTAGGTAAAATTCTTACACCTATTCTTTTATTAGTAATTGCGTTATTAGCAGCGAAAAGTATTATTACACCAATGGATGGTCCAGGTGAAGCCGTTGGTAAATATACTACACAGCCTTTCACAGAAGGTTTCTTGCAAGGTTACTTAACAATGGACTTCTTAGCAGCACTAATATTTGGGATTGTTATTATCCAAGCCCTACAAGCTAAAGGAGTAACAGAAAGCTCTAAAATTGTTAAAACTACTATTTTCGCCGCATTCATTGCTGCAGCTGGTTTAGCTTTAGTTTATATATCACTAGGTTATATTGGGGCATCAAGTTTCCAAACAATTGGCGCTCAAGGTAGTGGCGCAGAAATTATCGAAAAATCCGCAAACGTTCTTTATGGTAATTTCGGTAATGCTCTATTATCAGCAGTTATCCTGCTCGCTTGTCTAACAACTTCAATCGGTCTATTAACTGCATCATCACAATTCTTTGCAAAACTATTCCCGAAAATTCCGTATAAAGGTTTAGTATTTATATTCGCAATTTTTAGTACGGTCATTTCAAACTTTGGTTTAGAACAACTAATTAAAATCTCTTTACCAATACTTTTAGCAATCTACCCGATTGCAATCGTGTTAATGTGCTTAGCTTTAATCGATAAATTCTTCAGTGGCGCATCAATTGTTTACACAGTTGCATTAATTGCTACTGCTCTGGTTAGTGTATATGACGGTTTACATGTCGCAAATTTGGACATCCCAGCTTATGCAAACTTATTAAAGCACTTACCTTTATATGCAGAGGGTATTGGTTGGTTAGTTCCTGCAATCGTTGGAACGATAATTGGTTGGATTATTTCATTATTCATAAGAAAATAAGATACTTTACATTAAACTACCCAGAACTTAACGTTCTGGGTAGTTTTGCGTTAATTTAAATTAACCTTACTGATTATTTTGGTAGTAAAGCATTTTCTGTATTGTTTATCTATTTTCAGACTCTTGAACCTATCTCAAATTGTGATATGTTATATAAGTTATTGATATAGATTAAGATTTTTATATAAAAAAGGGGTGTGCGGCATATGGGGTGGTTTGAAGGTATTTCTTCTATATTACTCATATTGCTAGTCGTTTTAGTCGTTATTCCATTAATTTCTGTAATCTTTTTGTATTACCTTGACCGTCATCAAAAGCAACATGCTATTCTAAGAAACTTTCCTATTTTAGGAAGAATGAGATATATCCTTGAAAAGGTCGGTCCTGAATTCCGTCAATACTTATTTGATGATGATCATTTAGGGAAACCGTTTAATCGCGAAGATTTTCTACATATTGTATTACCTGGGAAATACTTAGGGAACGTCATTGGTTTCGGTTCTAAACGCGATTTTGGATGAAGCTGGATTTTATATACGGAATGCAATGTTTACGAAACAAGTGGATGAATTACATGTCGATGCAGAGGAACGTATTCACACAAAGAAATATGTAATGGATGCGGATAATCTATTTTCACGTAAAGAACACACTGAAGATGTTGATATCAATCCATGGCTTTTATCAGAAGACAATGCTGTTGTAATCGGTTCTAATTGCCGTGAGCCTTTCCACGTTCGTAGCTTAGTTGGTCAATCTGCTATGAGTTACGGTGCACTTGGAAAAAATGCCATCACTGCGCTATCAAAAGGAATTGGTATGGCGAAAGGCTCTTGGATGAATACCGGTGAAGGTGGTATTTCAGAGCACCATTTAGTAGGCAAAACAGATTTAATCGCACAAATCGGATCTGGTCTCTTCGGTTATCGTACAAAAGATGGTGAATTCAGTTGGGATAAGCTCGCTGAAAAAGCAGCCATGCCTCATGTAAAAGCATTTGAATTAAAATTGGCGCAAGGTGCTAAAACACGTGGAGGCCACGTTGAAGCAGAAAAAGTTACTGAAGAAATTGCTAATATCCGGAATATAGAACCATTCGTCACTATTAATAGTCCAAACCGCTTCCGTCAATTTGATGACTTCCCTACTCTATTTGATTTCATCGAAAAGATTAGAGAACATGGAGGTCTTCCTGTAGGTATTAAAATTGTTGTGGGTAGTCCACAAGATGCGGATGAGTTAGCTGCTTATATGAAGGAATCTGGTAAAGGTCCTGATTTCATATCAATTGATGGTGCTGAAGGTGGTACGGGCGCTACATTCCAAGATCTAGCTGATGGTGTTGGCTTACATATACATTCTGGCCTAGTGTTATTACAAGGTGCTTTGGTTCGTCATGGTGTTCATGATCGCGTGAAAATTATCGCATCAGGGAAAATTATTACACCTGACCGTGCAGCTGTCATGCTCGCTTTAGGTGCAGATTTAATCAATATTGCTCGTGGCTTTATGATATCAGTCGGCTGTATTATGGCACAACGTTGTCATTCAAATGATTGTCCAGCAGGCGTAGCTACAACGAATCCTAAGTTACAAAATGGACTGATTATTGATGAAAAAAAATACCGTGTAACGAACTATATCGTTTCCATGCGTGAAGGTCTTTTCCGTGTAGCAGCTGCTGCTGGACTTGATTCCCCTACAAAATTTAGTAGTGAACATATTGTTTATAAGGATGCTTATGGTCGAATATTCTCTGTTGAGGATTTAGATAAGAAATAGCATATTTTAGAGGAAGCATTTCGCAACTGCGGAATGCTTTTTTTATACAAAAGGCTGTTTTCGTAAAGATTGTTGCTAATGGCATAACAAAAGATTAATATACCGTTTCACGGTGAAATTAGACGTAATTAGTTTATTTAGCTATCAGGGCAGGTTAGCGGAAGAAGGATAATGGGATTGCATTATTAATTAAGATAAACATTTAAAATCATCTCCTATCAACTCAGGATATTAAGTTCCTATGAATAGGATAAGAAAGCCATTAAAATTCACTTATAAAAACGTAAAGGAGACACTACTTCAATTTGAACTGCACCCCAATTATTAGACACAGTATAACAATCAGGAGGTGCAGTTTTTCATATGCCAAAATTTACGGTAGAAGATAAATTAGGAGCTGTAAAACGCTATCAGTTGGGTATAGAAAGTATGAACTCGATTGCGAAATCAGTCGGCACAGCACGATCAAACCTTTTAAATTGGATTAAACAATACGAAACTAATGGAATTGAGGCGTTTATAAAGTCCTATACAAGTTAATCTTTAGAGTTTAAACTAGACGTACTCAATTATATGAACGAAAATGGGACGTCTTCAATCGAAGCCGCTGCACTATTTAATATTCCTTCACCTGGATTGATAAGGAAGTGGTCGAAAATCATCGAAACCAAAGGAGTAGACGCCCTAAAACTAAAGAAAAAGGGGCGTTCATCCATGAAAAAGAAAATGAAGAACACTGAACTCACTGAAGAATCAATTGAGGCTTTACAAGCAGAAAATGAACGTTTACGTATGGAGAATGCTTATTTAAAAAAGTTGAATGCCTTAGTTCAAGAAAAGGAAGCATTACAACGAAAGACAAAGCGCAAGTAGTGTATGAACTAAGGAACGAATTTACCCTTTGCTTCAGTATGATATTTTCTAGACTTCCCCTTGAAGGCCCCACGTTCTTTTGCAAGTATAATCCCTTCTCGCTGTGCTTTTTTATTTCGATTACGCTCTTCTTCTACCATCCACGATAAAAGAGTCAAAACTAAATCAATTACCAGCTGCCCCACGCCGAGTTTTAATACATTCATTTTAAAAAAAGAAACTTCTTAACGGATTCGGTTGTGAGGAATATACGCTCTCCTCTTTTTTAACGATTAAGCAGGGGTCTTCTTTAGTATTGATATTTTTCTTTTCTTGAAGAAATTAATTTTCATGGTAGTTGAAGTGCATAAAATCCTTACTTTTAATTAAAGTGGAACATATTCTCTATTTCTTCGCTTGCTTTGGGCAAATCCATTCCCTTTTTCCAAATCAAAATATTATCCTTTGGGGATCCATAATACAACGCCTTTATCCCCTCACCACGAACTATTTCTTGGTCCTTAATGTCAATAATGTCATATCCCTTTTCCAAAATACCTAGTGGTTGTACCGCCTCTTGCTTAATAATTGGCCGTAAAGGAATGATATATAAGTTACCTTCCTCATCCATATCGTATTTTAAGCTATTCAAACTATAACCATCATTTATCTCGGCATAATAGACAATTTTGCCATCTGCCATTTCACTAATGTTCTTTATCTCTACCACATCTGTCGGAACGCTTGTGATGTTCCAATGAAATAAACCAAAATATCCAAGTATGATAAGAGAAATAAATAATGCACTAATTATTCCCCCTTTAATAAATGATTTGGCTCTTGAACGGTTCCAGAAAGAAGAAATATTTTTTATAACATTACCATCATTTTTATTTCTTTCAATTTCTTCTTTTGGTAATTTTAAATCAGCTTGTATACTGTCTAATTCCATTTTGCAACTATCACACTCGACAAGGTGTTCTTCTACCATTCTTTTGCTATCACCACTGCATACGTTGTCATAATACAATGGAAGCAAATCTTTAACTATTTCACATGATACTTTACTCAATTCTATTCCTCCTTCAGCAAGTCTTGAAGTTTACGTTTCGCTCGGTGAAATGTGACTCTCGCCCAACTTTCTGTTCTCTCGAAAAGTTCACTTATTTGTTTAAAGGAAAGTTCTCCAAATACTCTTAACGTGAAAACTTCCTTATAAGGCTCTTCTAAGCGACGTAAGACTTTATGAATACGGAAAGTCTCTTCTTTATTTAGTATCATTTCTTCAATACTATTTTCATTTTCTTCAGGTATCTCGTCTTTATCAAACCGCTTTTGTTTGTCGAGATAGGTAAAGTATGTGTTTTTTGCTATTTGACAAAGCCAAACATTGAGTTTACATTTCCCATTAAATTTATCAATGTTTTTTAATGCTTTAAAAAATGTTTCTTGTGTTATTTCTTCAGCTATCTTTTCGTTACGACTTAAAAATAGTACAAATGAGTATACCTCTCGAAAATATTGATTATAAATACTCTCAAATTCAGTCACATTTCAACCTCCTTTCATAAGTAAGACTAAGTTAAGAGGGTTTCGTTACAAAAAAATAAAAAATTGGCAGACTTATACGTCTGACATTAAGTCATATTCTATTTGCAAAATCGCATTCCTTCTATAACTATCCTCCCTGCCCCTTTAACTGCATAACAAAAAAGAAGCATTTCAGCTTCTTTTAATTGAAGCACCGATTAGTGGAAGAATATAGTTTGATTTCAACTTTATCTCATCTTCACTTCATCTTTACATGCTGCGTTTATATTAGTACTTGTAACACCCAATAAAACAATGAAAAGAGGTTTTAAAATGTTAAATCCTAAGACAAAATTATTCACTGCACTTGGAATTTCAACAGTATTATTAGTAGGAGCTGGCAGTACCTATGCTGCTCAAAAAGAAAGAAATGAATCGGTAGAAACTGTGAATTCTATTAAAGCACCAACTCCTGAAGAAATTCAAACAGTATTAGAAGGTAAACCTACACCTCCAAATATTAAAGTCGAAGGTTTATTTTCTACAAATGGTAAACCTGATTATACTGCAGACTTTTATTTGAACGATGGAATTTTATTGTCTTTATTAAAAATAAACGCACAAGAATTAAAACAAGAATTGGCAACAGGAAAATCTGTGGTGGAGATTGCAGCTTCTAAAAACGTTTCTAAACAACAAGTAATTAATGTCATTGCAAAAACACAGGCTGATGCACAACTTCAGGGTGAAAATAATGGCAATAGTAGATCATACGAGCAAATGTTAAAAAATATTGAACCAATAGTAATACAAGTTATCGAGCATAAAACTGAAACTCCATGGAAGAAATAAATTAACTAATCAGTAATAAAACGATGGTTCTCCCTTACCATACAACAAAAGAAGGGGCTGTCTAATAAGTCCCTAAAATAAAAGTTCCAAAGAAAAACGTACTGTTTTTCTTTGGAACTTTTTTCGTTTTTCTCTGTTTTGGTGAAAATAGCTGGAGGATTCCAGCTATTTTCAGTAAATTGTGGGCCATTGCCACAATGCCGTACTCCGTTCTCACTTTTTCTAAACCTCGAAGTGAGAATCGACGAAACGACCGATTGCCCTTGATATGACCAAATACACTCTCTACCTCGATTTTCCGTCGAGCGTAAATTTGTGCGTTTGGTTCAGACCAAAGGCTAGTTTGTGCTTTTGCTTTGAGTTCTTCATAAACGGTATTGTAGTGAATCTGTCGATTCCCTTTAGATTTTGAACATTGTGCTTTCAATGGGCAATCTGTACAATCTTCACATTCATATATTTTGAAGTCTCGTGAAAAACCATATTTATCTGTACGTGTAGAATAACGTTTAAAAGGTACTTTTCGATTGTTAGGGCATATGTATGTATCATCTTGTTCGTTGTAAACCCAGTTACTTGCATGACGAATGTCTTTTTTATAACTTCGTTTTTGTTCACTTAAAAATGTGCCATAAGGAATCAATGCCTGAAATTCTTGGTCCATTGAATAGAGATAATTGCTTTCACTTCCATAACCGGCATCTGCTATGACGTTTTTTGGGAACGGAACGGATGATTTTTTCAATTCTTCCAAATGTGGAATAAAGCATCGTGTATCAGTTGGACGTTGATGCAGAGTATAAAAAAGAATGAATTGATTTTCTGTTGCCATTTGTATATTGTAACCCGGTTTTAATTGTCCATTTTGCATGTGATCTTCTTTCATCCGCATGAATGTGGCGTCGGTATCCGTTTTAGAATAGCTATTGCGCTCACCGAATAACTGTTGTTGGTATTCATACTTTTCAAGGCGTGGACGAAAATCTTCACGAATTTGCTTTTTGAGTTTCTTGGATTCGCTTAACTTTCTACGTTTTTCCTTTCGGGCTTCTGGTTCTGTTTCATCTTGGAATTCTTTGGTTTGCTTGCTGATTTGGCGTGTAAGAATCTCTTCTGCTTGTTCTAGCTTCTCTTTTGGCGTAATAGAGGACTGGTTGTCCTCACTCACGATAGAGCATTCATCCCCTTTTACGACAGATTGAATAAATTGATAAGTCTCATCAATTTTCTCTTTCAGTTTTTCTTCAAAACGAGTTGTTGCTTTTTTCCATACAAAAGAATACTTATTAGCGTTAGCTTCAATCTTTGTGCCATCTAAAAAGTAGTTTTCCATTGTTATATACTTTTGTTCGATAAGTTGATGAATCATTTTTTCAAATAATAGTTGAATTCGTTCAACCATAAACGATGTTCTGAAACGGTTAATTGTACGATAATCTGGTTTTTGCATCGCAGCTAGCCACATTGCTGGGAGATTTTCATTCAGTAATTTGGCGATTTCTCGGCAAGAATATACTTTTTGCGAATACGCATAGAGAAGGACTTTTACCATCATTTTAGGATGATATGCACTGCGACCACCACCTTTGTATGGTTCGAAGAAGTATTCATCGTCTATTCCTTCGATCATTTCATCCACTACTCGCGCAATATGATTAATTGGAATAAGGTCTTGAAGATCGAAGAGGCATATACTTTGTTGGTTATTATATGGAATGAATGTAGGGTTTTCATTTTGATTTCTAGAAACGAGAGTTTCTTCCCCAATTTCTAGTGGAAGCGTTGTTTGAGTCATGTTATAATTTTCGTTAGTAGTCTTTGGATTGCTCATAAAAAATCGCCCTTTCCGTAATTGTTTGTTTTGTCACTTACATTTTACAAGAAAAGGCGATTTTTTTGTATTTAAATTTAAAGAAATAGGGCTGCACTCAAAAGTCGGTTTTCACCGACTTTTGGGACAGCCCCTTCTTTCCTTTTCCTCTTACAATTCTATGAATTTCTTATTGAACTAACCTCCCTCTTAAGATGAGAAGCCTTATTTACTCATATTTGATGATAAAAATAAGCCTCATCTTTTCACCATTAAAACAGAAATTGATACGTTACTAAAAACTTTAGATTTTTCCCTTTAAAAAAGATCACTTATTGGTCTTTTTTATTTTGTACTTATTCAACTCCTGCCCCTTTAGTTGAATACTGAGTTTAGTATTTTATTGAATTAATTGCCCCTTTACATAACAACTTCGAAACTGGTTGGTTTCGTTATGCTTACCCCATTCTCTACCTCAAAACAATCCCTGATTTTATCCCATCCAAATTATCCTGAAAAAACGCCTTCGTCTCTGTTAGCTTTAGATGTTCATCCACTTCATCAATCTTCACAAACACAACTTCACTAATCTCCTCCGTTTTTGGTTTTAACTGAGCCCTATCACCTAAAAACTCCAAGAGAAACATATGCGTGACTTGCCGTTCGAAATGTAGTTTTACTTTCATAGCAGCTGGAAATTCAAATTCAAGCGTGCCTAGTTCACCTATAACCCGGAAGTCTCTCGTCCCGGTTTCCTCATCAAGCTCCCTGAATAACGCTTCCTGAATATCCAGATCCTCTCTTTTTATGCCCCCCTTCGGAAAATCCCATTCGGGTTTAACCTCCATCGATTTTTCCGTGTCCATGACTTTTCCTTTTTTCACTAACAGGATGGTATCATCCGATTTAATAATGCCTCCTACAGCATATCTAATCATAGCTTCAGCATTTCTTTTTTTAATGTTTGGTTTGGTTTGGTTTGGTTTGGTTAGGATTCCGTCCATTTCTTCTGTCTTCCAACAATTCATTAAGTCCAAATCGTTTTTTTGATAATCCTGATCCTTTGTCATTTAAATTTCCCCTCTCCTAATTAGATTTTGATCAAAAATTTTATTACTCTTGTTTAATTAACCTGTTCCGTTAGTAAAATATCAATATGTCTATATTTCGATAGATGGCAAGAATCCCTTTAATAATAACTTTTTAGGAGGTAGACACAATGTTACTGTCAAAAGCATGGGAAGCATTCTAATCTGACAAACGAATTGAAGGTTTTTCCCCACAGACATTGAAAGCTTATAGAATCCAAGCATCATTACTAATTACATTTTTTAAGGTTATAGAAATAACAAATATAGAAACAAATATACTGAAAGAATATATTTCGGTTTCAGGGAAGCATTTAAAACCCTCTAGCCTTTCACATAGAATTCGCTTTATGAGGTCTTTGTTTCGGTGGTCTCATGAAGAAGGATACCTACAGATGAATCCCGCCTCAAAAATTAAAGAGCCTAAAGTGGGAAAACGAATACCTAAGTATTTATCTGAAAAGGAAATTAAACTTCTTCGTGAAACTTGTAGTTGAGTAATTTTAAATATCCTATTCACTAATTTTCAGGTTTAGTTCGGTTGCTAAATGTTTTTCATGTTTTTCATCAAACGAAAATGGAAATACGTTCTCCCTTTGACAATCTTGAACTAGGTTTAATGACTTGTTCATTTAATTGAATCGTTCCTTTTTCAATCTTTTCTATGATAAGTGATCGACTCCAATCCTCAATTTGGTTTGCAAGTACTTTATCAATTCGATGTTTTCCTATCACATCATCTAGTACAATGTGTATTATCTTTACTCCTTGTTCTGCTAAGCTGCTTATTGGAATGGCTGACATAATTGAAGATTCTTCTTTCTGCTCTTCAATTTCAGCAATATGCTCTGAGAACGTGTTATAAATAGCTAACTTTTTGTTCCACGTATGATTTTTTTCGCATTTATAAATCGCATATTTGTATATGCTTTTTCCGTTTGAGTTATGCCTTCTCACATTGGTGTCCGTAAAAACTGATAATTTGCCACACATTTTGCAGTGCTTCTTTACAGCTCGTTCTGGTATTTGAGAAAGTTTCCAGTGAAATGTTATATTTAACATTAATCCTTCACCTCTTATTAAGATAAGGTATGCAAGCATCTATTTGGATATCTTGCTGCGCAGTATAGTATAAAATAAAATTAAAAAAATTAAAAAGGAGATCCCACACAAGGACCTCCTTTCTTATCTCACTATTCTGCCTCTTTAGTTGAAGAAGCTCTTGTAAATAAAAAGACTGTAGAAAACTCGTTTTTTTCGAGTTTGTCTACAGTCTGAAACCGCTAGATAATCGGTCTTTTGTTATTAATCTAAATTTGACATCTCTATTAAAGCTACTCGTTCAACAGCTTCAGCTACTGATTTATGGACATTTGGATCCAGTGGGTGTGGTACAAGATCACCGTTTCGCGTTGCATCTACAATGGCATTAGCCGCAGCTAATAACATTGGGTACGTAATACTTTTAACATTGGCATTTAATGCACCTCTGAAAATCCCTGGGAAGCCTAGAACATTGTTGACAAGGCGTCCATCTGCAGCAAATGATGCTCCAGCAGCAATCGCATCTTCAGGTGTAATTTCTGGGTATGGATTTGAAAGAGCCAAAATGATTTGTCCTTCGCGCACCATTGACGGTTTAATCAGCCCAGATACTCCTGTCGTTGCAATGACGATATCGCATTTTGCCATCATTTCTTCAACTGATCCTACTACTGTTCCTCCAATACTACGCAGACGAGCTAATGCTCTTTCTTGCGTGTCCGCACCACATACTTCTTTAACACCATAGGCCATTAGCATACGGCAAATTGCTTGCCCTGCTGCTCCAAGGCCAATTTGACCAACTACAGCATCTTTTAATTCAACTCCGGCATAACGACAAGCTGATATTACTGCAGCTAATGTAACAACGGCTGTTCCATGTTGATCATCGTGCATAACAGGAATTGAAAGCTCGGCCTTTAAACGCTCCTCAATTTCGAAGCAATGTGGCGAACCAATATCTTCTAATAAGATACCACCAAAACCTTTTGCAATATGTTTTACTGTTTCAACTACCTCATCAGGATTACTTGTATCGAGTAAGATCGGAATACCACTAATACCAGCAAATTGATCAAATAGTACAGCTTTACCTTCCATAACAGGCATACCTGCAACTGGTCCAATATTCCCCAATCCTAGAATAGCCGTACCATCTGTAACAATTGCAACAGTATTACCAATACTTGTGTAGTAGTGTGCTTTTTCTGGTTCTCTTTGGATTTCTTGGCATACATTCGCCACACCAGGTGTATAAATTCGACGTAAATCACTTAATGAACGCACGTCTACACGACTCGTCATATGAATTTTCCCACCTTCGTGCGCTTTCATGACGTCATCAGATACTGAACGGACGTGAATATTGTCGGCAATATTATTAATGGCATCGACAATTTTATCGAGCTGAGCGATATCTGTACATGTACATGAAATATCACGAATCGTAGATAAAGCGCCGATCTTCATTGTTTTTATATCACCAATATCACCACCAATTGAGCCAATTGCTGTTGCAACTTTTGCCAAATTCCCTGGCTGAGATGGTGTTTCTACTATTAAATTACGAATAATGCTTTGAACGCTCAATTTCTTTCCTCCCAAATATGCAAACGTTTTAATGTTCATGAAATTTATAATACTACTCTATATACTATACGTAAATACGTTTGCCTATTAAAATCATAAAAAACCATAAATATTCGCGAATTAATGCTTTTTTTGCTATTTTTGTTACTTTATTTCTTCAATTGAGTATTTTACTTAACGTATCACATTCATAATCCCATTTACAATTATTACTCCTTATAGAATCTACAAAATAGAAAAACGCATGATTTTAACTTCATGCGTTTTCGTGAAGTATTAGTATATACTCTTAACATTAGTAACTTTTTTCTTGGTCCACTCAATTATGTTACTGAATACTAGTAATTCGACAACCTACACGTACTTCAAGCTCCTGGTTCTCAGTTGCCTATGACTTTTTCTGCATCATACCTTGTATCGCTTCCAAGGAAGCAGCTCATTTCGACATTTATTACGGTAATCTGATAACTTTTTTTCAATTTCGCTTAGTTTTTATCAGACTTTTTCCTTCCATCACTACGAAAGGGTGAACTTTACTTGATTTTTTTAAGGCTTTTCATTTTTCCTTCTCGTATTTGCTTCATAATCCGATCTCTTCTTTTTTTAATCCCACCTTTTGTGAGCCCTACCATAACCGCTAATTCGTCATAACTGTATCCTTTTATATACAATAGAATGAGCAACTGTAAGTCCTTTGGTGGTAGTGCTTCTAAAATAGTATCTAGTATATGTGTATCTGACTTTACTACGTGTCTGTTTATTGTCAATGATTCTAACGTATCTGACTCGGCAGGTATATTACGTTCTTCATTGCGCGACTCTTTTTTCAATTCATCTAAAACGGCACCTTGGATACATCTATAAGCATATGGAGCAAAGTCACCTCGACTGTCTTCATATTTTGACCAAGCTTTCCAAAGTCCGATACGTGCTGCTTGTCTATATTGCTCGTGTTCTCGGTAAATACGACAGCGTTTTATAACACTTGTAATCATTGGTTCGAATTGTGCTAAAACAATTTCAAATTGCTCCATTAGATGGCCTTTCTAGTTGTGCACAACACTTTTATTCCCGGGTAATACTTATCGTATATGGGATTATAGTTTAAGACGAATGACTATAGTTAACGTTCGATACATGAAATTCAACGTTTCCTCTGTACTTACTCTACTAATTATTTATAATATTTGGAAAATATACAATATTTTGTTGATTTAAGTTGGTTATTTTCGTATGATGGATGAAAATGCGAGGTGTTTGATGATGTTTGATAAGGATTTAGATTTAATCACTACCAATTCATTTGTTTTATCTCCTGTATTTGAAGGAAAGACGAAGTCGAAGGTAATGACTAAAGATGGATATTTACACTCGACTTTAACGCCTATTCAGTTACTCCAAAAGATATGTATTCGCTATGGTTCCACTTTTCAAGGTCGTATTGATGCAGTAAAAGAGCTCCTAGGTTATTCAAAAAAGCTTCCACTTTATATCGGCGAAGGAATTTACGCATATCCGACACGATCGCCTTATCACCCTGAGTGTGTATGGGTGTTTTATCATAATTATCGATATGAGGCATATAGTAAAGGACAGACAATTCTTTATTTTGATAATGGCGAAATAATTATATTGGATGTTTCTTTACATACAGTTATGGAGCAACAGCAACGATTAGCCTCAATTATTTTATCTTTGCGCTTTAATAAACAGCAAACACTAATTCGTCGAAAGTAATACGATAAAGCTCCCTTTCTTAAGAAAAGTGAGCTTTTTTTATTATTCAAAACACATTCTATGTTGTATTAAACTACCTATAATGCCGAATTTGAAATAAAGAAAAATAGATGCAACGATAGCAATCCCTCATTTCCATTACGTATTCCCACTACCTATTAAGACATTAATTTCGGTAAATCGATAGATAAAACGACATTTGTCGATAACACATATTGTTTGCGATTATTTGTATAATTTTATCAATTTAAAGGAAGTTAAATAACAGGTAAAATTGTCGACGTTTTTCGCGATTATACACAGAAGAGTCGAATCTCCTGTTTTTGGAGGTATAATATCAATGGAAATTGAGATAGAAAAGAAGAAGAAAAAAAGAAAATGGCCGTGGATTATTGGCATAATTATTTTAGGAATTGGTATGTATGTATGTAACGTATATGCCAATTTAACTTCTAATTTAAAAAGGGTGCATGTAGAAATTGATCGAGAAAAATCCGATATGAGGGTGGAAAAAGTCCATTTAGAGAAAAAAGAGCCGTTTTCCATTTTGCTATTGGGTGTAGATCAACGGAAGAATGATAAAGGACGATCGGATACGATTATTGTACTAACGATCAATACTAATGAAGGAAGTACGAAAATGTTAAGTATTCCGAGAGATACATATACCAAAATTGTTGGTCACGGGACGAGTGATAAGCTGAATCACGCTTATGCTTTTGGAGGTATTAAAATGGCAATGGCCTCAGTCGAAAATTTACTAGATATCCCGATTGATTATGTAACGGAAGTGAATATGGAAGCTTTCCAAGATATTGTAGATGCTGTTGGCGGCATTACAGTAAATAATGAGCTTACATTTAAAGAAGAAGGCTATAGCTTTCCAAAAGGAGAAGTTAAATTAGACGGTGAACATGCTCTCGCATATGTACGTATGAGGAAGGAAGATCCTGCCGGGGACTTTGGTCGACAAGAACGACAAAAACAGCTCATTCAAGGGATTTTAAAAGAAGGTGCTTCTGTTAGTAGCCTATGGAAGTATAAAAACATTTTCAATGCACTTGGTGACAATATTTCAACAAATTTAACATTTGAACAAATGATGGAGTTACAAAAAAAACATAAAAACGCCATTAATTCTATTGAGCAACTCTATTTTAAAAAGGGTGAAGGACAGACTATTAATGGTATTTGGTATTATATGATGAATAAGAAAGAACTTAAGGATGTATCTGCTGAATTAAAAGCTCATTTAATCTTGAAATAGTTAAATAGTTTATTTTTAATACTATTGATATAATTTTATTATTTTTAATTAGGAATAAAAACCCTTGTTATTTTTATAACAAGGGTTTTTATAGTGTTATATAACCATTACTTTAGAATCTTGTTTTTTAAAAAAATTTTTTGACTATCTTATTACCCCTTTTTACTAATTTCATTGTTTTCTATGTTTTTTTTCACTAGAATGAGGGTACAAAGAACAGGTATGATAATTTGAATTATAAAGAGGAGTGATTTTCATGAAAAAAGCTACCTATTCCATCTTGGCTACAGGTGCACTCGCACTTTGTATTAATAGTCAATCGACAGAAGCAAGTTCAAATACATATACTGTGAAAAGTGGTGATTCTTTATACAAAATCGCACTTAAGCACGGTACAACAGTGGCTAAACTAAAAAAATCAAATAATTTGAAATCAGATATAATTTATCCTAAACAAAAATTGTTACTTTCCGGCAAAGTATCTACACAAATTTCAAAGGTACCCTCTAATAAGGTAAATACAAATGCAATTGCAATTTCTTCATCAAATAATACCGCTACCTATAAAGTGAAAAAAGGCGACACCCTTTCAAAAATTTCAACAAAATATAAAGTGTCTGTCAGCGCAATTCAAAAAACCAATAAAATACAAGATCATCTTATATATGTAGGACAAACGATTAAAATTCCTACTACAACAACGAGCGCAGGTAAACCAACTGGTAATACAACAACAACTAAGCCAGGAACAACAACTAAACCATCAACTCCAACAAATGTCGGTGCTACTACTTATAAAATTGTAGCTGGTGATACTTTATCCGGTATTGCTTATAAATTCGGCATAACGATTACACAATTAAAATCTTGGAACGGTTTGACTTCTGATTTAATACGTGTTGGACAAACATTAAAAGTCAAAAACAGCTCAAATTCTACTACCCAACAAGACAAAGAAAATACAACAAATGTTTCAAAACCAACTACACCAACTGTTTCGACAAATGAAATTAAACAAAAGGCAGTTAACTTAGGTTTATCCTTACAAAATACACCTTATGTATGGGGTGGACAAACTCCATCAGGTTTCGATTGTAGCGGCTTCATTCACTATGTATTTAATACTGCAGGTCTTTCAATGACACGCACAAACGCTGCAGGTTACGAAGCTAGATCTTACTATATTAATACACCTCAAGTAGGTGACTTAGTATTTTTCCGTGATACATATCAAACTGGTATTTCACATTTAGGCATTTATATTGGCAATGGTCAATTCGTACATGCTGGTGGTACACATGTTCAAGTCTCTTCTGTAAACGAACCTTATTGGGCACAGCACTTTGATAGTTACAAACGTTTCTATTCACTTGATTAAATCTTATGTACTGTTGTTATAGAACAATAAACACCAAAAGCATTTCCATGGCGATAATATTGCCTTGGAAATGCTTTTTATATTGTTAAGATGCTCAAAAAACTATTTATAGAACCTCAAGTAATACTCATTCATTACTGAAACGCCTCGTTTAGAACAACTTTAAAGCTCTTTTTAAAATGAAATATTTCAGTAGCAGCTATATTTTGTAACATTATGTTGCAAAACTCTTCGCTAAAAACTTAAATTATCTGATTTAATACATCAATTCAGTTTTTACAAAAATTACTTAACTTTTAAGTACAACTAATTAGTAATTTCCCACCAAAATTTAAACTACAAAGACTTAAATACCACTTACCATTAGAACTTTATCCTCATTTTTGTTACACAACTGTAATATAACTGTAAACGAAATAGCATTGTGTTTCTTTTCTGAATTCTTTAAAGTATTACTTAGTCGAACAAACTAAAATTTACAATAATTATTGAACATTATATACAAAAAATATCGTTGAAAAGTTGGAGGATGAATTGATGAATAAGAAAGCATTATTTACAGCAATCGCATCAAGTACACTTGCTTTAACACTTGCCTTTGGAAGTGCAAAAGCTGCTGAAAACGACAACAACACTAAAGAAAATACAAAAGTTGAAACAGTTGAAGTAACTCAAGTTTCAAATCCTATTGCTACTAAAGTTAATATTCACTTTAAAACAACTGCAAGCTTGAATCTACGTTCTGATGCTTCAACAAACTCAACAGTAAAAACATCTGTTGCTTCAGGCACTGTTGTAAAGGCTTCTTCTAAAAAAACTGTTGGTAACAAAACATGGTACAAAGTTTCAGTAAACGGTAAAGAAGGCTGGATGTCAGGCGCTTACCTATCAAAAACATCAAAAAGCATTACAAAAGCTTCTTCTAGTAACGATTCTGGTAGCGAAATCGTCGATCAAGCACTTCAATATATTGGAATCCCTTATCGTTATGGTGGTACGACTACTTCTGGATTCGATTGCAGTGGCTTTACACAATATGTTTTCCAACAACAAGGTAAATCTATCACACGTACAAGTCGTTCACAACGTAGTGAAACAAGATATACAAGCAACCCACAAGCTGGTGATTTAGTATTCTTCACACAAGGTGGAGGGGCAATTGATCACGTAGCCATTTATATGGGTGACGGTAAAATCGTACATGCAGCTGGAAGCCAAGTTCAAGTACAATCTATCAATAATGGATACTGGAATCGCTATTTACACAGCTACGGTACTTTCAACTAATTAAAATTAATCATCATTGATTTTAGAACCTCTAAGTATTGGACTTTTAGATAAAAGCCCTTTACTTAGAGGTTTTTATGTGTGAAATTAGCAATCCCTACTTCTCTTCTAAAAATCATAAAAAAACCTCGAGCTTTGCTAACTCGAGGTTTTGGTACTTATTCTACTGTTTTTCCATCTGTCGGTGTTTCTGTACCTTGTGTTTCCACAGAATCTTCTTCTTCTTCTTCATCTGCTTTTTCATTATCATCAGTTGGTGGAGTAGTTACATTTTCTTTATCTTTTTCTTTTTCACCAGAACCTGATGTAGGTAGGTCCGAATTTGTTGATAAGATATCAATTTTAGTGAACTGATAATCACCATATCTATCAATAATAATTGTGTATTGGATGGATTGTTTAATCGTTCCTTTAATACCTGTTTTGACGTCTTTGTAAGTATATGTAGAGTTAACATTTGCTGTCGCATAGTCATCATAGACGTGTACTGAGCCAAACGTAAATGTTAAATCTTGATACTGTTTGTCTTTCGATGAATAATTTGCAATCATTTCTTTTGCTGTTGTTGCTGCACTACTGTTTGGTAATAAGTAAGTTTCGTAGTAGTTTTTATTTTTATCTTTGATAGCGTATGGGAATAGTTCATAGTAGCCATTTATATAGTCTTTGATTAATTTTTTATCTAAATAGGCATCTTGCTTATGGTCGTAATCTTCTTCATCGTCTAATTTAATTTCGACATCTTGATCTGCCCATTGGGAGATGAGAGACATAATTGAATAGACAGGGATTGCATAACCAATTTCAGGTTGATCCGTTAATATGATGGAGTTAATGCCGATAACATTACCAGTTGTCGCGTTAATTAGAGGTCCACCACTTGAACCTTGCTCTAAACGTGCTGTGATCTCGTATAGATTTGAATAAGTATATTCATCTGTAAAATTGCCATTTAACGCTCTAATATCGCCTTCTGTTGATGTACCACCTTTGTTATTAGGACTTCCTATGGCAATAACTGGCGTATTTACTTTTGCTTTTGTAGTATCCAGTACAAGCGGGTCTTTTCCTTGCAAACCAGGCACTCGAATTAGTGCAATGTCAGTTTTTTTAGAAATACCAATTACTTGTCCTTGGAATTCTTGACCATGTTCATTTGTCACAAATACATAGGATGCATCTTTTACAACATGGGCATTTGTTATAATGTCCCCTTTTCTATTGAAAAGAAAACCCGATCCTTGTTGCAAGTCCGTATAGACAGTGTACACTTGCGTTTTTGCATTCGCAATAATAGCTGACGTATCATTTTTAGGCATTGTCACATCTGTAACAGCTTCATTCGTAACGCCATCTTTAACATCCGTCGTGACCTTTCCTTCTTTTTTCTCAGAAGTATCATCATCTTCATCTTTTTGTGGTTTTTCCTGAGCTGTTTTTTCGGTATCAGCCACTTTTACATTTGGCTCATCTGTAGCTTCATCATTTTTTGTAAGGAGTGTGTATAATCCAGCAATAACTGCTATGATTAAAATAATGGAAGCCGCTACACGCTTAAAGGATGTTTTTTTCGGTCGATATCTTCTATTATTAGTCACTTTCACATCCACTTCCTGTCTGCATAAAATTCATTACTATTATAGACGGATGAACTACATCTAAAGTTTCAAAAATGTAGTATTCATTTTTCACAAATTTTATCATAGCACAATCTAAAGAAAATGGACTTAGAAAGGATGATTTTCTTTGAAAAATATTCTATTAATTTGTTTTACCCTCTTTTTACTTAGTGCATGCACCATTTCTGAAAAGTATCAACAAATACCATCAAATGAAACTACTACTGATATAAAACCAGAAAAAGTTGAGCAAGCTGCGCCCATCATTAAAGATAAGAAGATTTCTATCGCTATGATTGGTGATATCTTATTGCATACCCAATTATTATATTACCCAGATTACTCCCCTTCTTTTGCAGCGGTGGAAGATACGTTAAAAAGCTATGACTTTCTGCTAGCAAACCAGGAATCCTTGCCCGTAGGAAAAGAATTTGGATTATCTGGATACCCTAAATTTGCAAGCCCAGATTATATTGTTCGCGATTTGAAAGAAGCTGGTGTTGATCTGTTATCAGTAGCTAATAATCACACATTAGATCTTGGTGAAGAAGGTGTTCTTGCTGCCTTAAAAAACATCAAATCTTACGGCTTGCCTTATGTTGGGGCTTATAAATCGGCTAAAGATCGAGAAAAGATGCGTATTATCGATGTTAAAGGTATTAAAGTAGGGACGTTATCTTACACGTACGGAACAAATGATAATGAAACACCTGCAGGGAAAGACTATTTAGTTAATCGTATCAATCTCGAAACCATTCAAAAGGATATCAAAAAAATGCGCCCTATTAGCGACGTTATCATCGTTAATATGCACTGGGGCATTGAATACCAATCTACACCCAATAAGAAGCAAAAACAAATGGCTAAAGTCATCTCCGAAGCTGGTGCAGATATTATTTTTGGCCACCATCCACATGTCTTGCAACCTTATGAGAAAATAACGGCTAAAAACGGACATGAGACGCACGTATTTTACTCTTTAGGTAATTTCTTTGCAGCTCAGCAAGATCCGGCTACTTATGTTAGCGGCATAGCTTCCTTAAGTGTTGTAAAAAATGCTGAAGGGGCTATACGGGTTGTTTCGCCAAGGTTTTCCCCAACTGCGATTATGATTAAAGACGGCTTTTATTATGTAGAACATTTAAAAAATGTTGAAAATCGGGCTTTTAGATCTACTGATTGGGTAAAAGAGACTGTTGGTCTGGATGATTAATAATCATCACATTAAACGCATACGGATTATCCAAGCCCCTTTCAGATGGTTTACTATATAATAGAAAGAAATGCTTTGATGAAGAAAGGTTTTATGTATGAAAAAAATAGATATTTTATCAATTCCGATTGCGGATACTACAAAAAAAGAGTTTGTAAATACAATAACAAAACAAGATGGACAAGTTTGGATCGTAACCGCGAACCCTGAAATTATCATGCTTGCCAAAGAGTTACCTACCTATGAAAAACTATTACACGCCGCTGATTATGTAGTAGCGGATGGAATTGGCGTTGTCATTGGTTCTAAAATGCTCGGCCAACCTTTGCAAGAACGTATTCCAGGATTTGAATTAGTGCATGAGTTTATGGCAGTTGCTAATGCTACCGGAACGCGCAATAAGATTTTCATGTATGGCGGTAAGCCTGGTATTGCAGCTAAAGCGGCTGAGGCGGCAAAAGCACAGTACCCTAATATAGATATAGTCGGTGTCGCTGACGGCTTTGGCGGAGACGGTAACGCTGATGAAGTTGCTTTGAAAGCCTCAGCTCTATCTCCTGACTATGTTTTTGTAGCACTAGGTGCTCCAAAACAGGAAGAATGGATTGCTGCACATCTCGAACAGTTCCCTAACTCCATTTTAATGGGCGTTGGCGGAAGCTTGGATATACTGTCTGGGAACATTGATCGTGCGCCAGACATCTTCCTTAAGCTTAATTTGGAGTGGTTCCACCGTTTGATTACTCAGCCTACTCGCTGGAAAAGGATGTTGAAGATTCCGCAGTTTTTACTCGCTGTGAGGAGAAATGGGCGGAAATGAGTGTTCGTTGGGTAGCAGGGTTGTTTTTTAGATAATATGATTTGGTAAGCCGCCTGATTGGGCGGCTTATTTGTGTTTTGGGGGCTGGCTTGGGGATTGTTGTTCTTATTGCATTGTTTGTTGTATTAACTGCGTTGATTGTTGCATTATCTCTGCTGATTGTTGCGCTAACTGCGATGATTGTTGCGCTAACTCTACTGTTTGTTATTTAGCAGAATATTCACGTCCTTAGAAGATAGATTTTTATTTGAATAAAGGGTAATTTTTCAACTTGCGAAGACTGTAAAGTGTTTGTTGGGTAGCGGGGTTGTTTTTTAGATAATATGATTTGGTAAGCCGCTCGATTGGGCGGCTTATTTGTGTTTTTGAGGGCTGGCTTGGGGATTGTTGCTCTAATTGCATTGTTTGTTGTATTAACTGAGTTGATTGTTGCATTATCTCTGCTGATTGTTGCGCTAACTGCGCTGATTGTTGCGCTAACTCTACTGTTTGTTATTTAGCAGAATATTCACGTCCTTAGAAGATAGGTTTTTATTTGAATAAAGAGTAATTTTTCAACTTGCGAAGACTGTAAATGCTATCAGAATCATAAAATATATTTGAAATTGGGCTTACTTCGGCAAAAGAAAGCCCCTAACCTCCGTAGAGATTAAGGACTAATACCATTAGAGACTGGAACCTACGATTAAACTACTAATGAAATCCACAAAATATGTTGAAAGAACACAACAGTATAAAGGATAATAGCCGCTCCCATTAATAGCTGTAAAGGTTTTCTTAGCTGAACCTTGCTGAGGATGTACAATAACAAAAAGGGAAGCATAACTTTCAACGAATAAAACCCAATAACACTATATTCATATATTATTTGCATAAGTGGATTTGCTTCAGTAATATGGTTATTTCGAATGCCAAAGTCGGTAAATATAGAATCTAAAATGGATAAGATTAATAGAAGTAATCCGGCTAAAAATAGTTTGTTACGTGGAGAAAACGTAAGATTCTTTTCCAAAAAATATCCCTCCTTCATGCAATAGTATACTTGTACTATTCTGGTAAAACCGATGGAGAAATATACTTATAACCGGGGAAATAATTCCAATTACTGATACTGTATTCTTATATATGCTTAAAATTAAATAATATACAGACATGAATCCAACAATTATTCGGAGTTTGAGAGTACAAGCTTCAGAGATTTAAATAATTCTAAACGATGACAAAATAACAAAAAAGCATTTCCAAAAGTGTATGGTGCATTTTTGGAGATGCTTAATTTCAAGAGATATTTCGAAAGCCTGATATTCCATTTTAGCCGCAAAAAATTAGAAGTAAGTAATCAATTTTCAAAATGAGTGAAATTTGAATCAGTGTATAAGATTCTCGTTTTTCCGTTGGCTATATGACATTAAAAATTCAGCTTGTTTTTCTGCAATCTCGATTTTGAAACCTAAATCTTGTAACATTAAATATACTACTTGTCCTTTAACATTCCCTTTAAAAAGCCCTATGAGCCTAAATGTAATGTTTACGAATCGTAAAAGCATCATGCAGTAAAGGAAGCAATTCATCATCTTCTGTTATTAAAATTGCTATCGCTTCTTCATTTGTTAATTTTTTACCCTTAATAACTTCTTGAGCTAGTGTTTGCCAGTTTATTTTGTACTCCTCTTTTCGTTGAATGGATTGTTTTCAACAATGGATATATGCGTATAGCTAATAAACTTGTAAAAATAGCAAGTGCTATGTCAACACCTACCGTACTAAACAACCCTGCTGCAAGTACATGTGATAGGCTAGTTGGTATGTCTAGCCAGAGATTTAATGCTACGTAAAGATAACTGACGCCAAAAGCATAAATGACAGCAGTGCCGATTACATTTGCGATAATAAAATGTTTACGTGTGGGTTGCTCTACACCTTCAATGATGTAGCCGATCGTATAGGCACCTGCAGCAAAGCCAATTAAATAACCAAACGTCGGCTGTAATACATACGTAAAACCTCCGCCTTGTGAAAAAACCGGTAGTCCAGCTAAACCGACGAGAACATAAACCAATTGACTTAGTAAACCTCGCTTACTTCCTAATAATGAACCTGCTAGATACACAACAATAATTTGCAGTGTAAAGGGTACAATCGGTAACGGAATTTTAATAAAGGCTCCAATTGCGGTCATTGCGGCAAAAATCGCGACTAGTGTAAGCGATAAGGTTCGTGATGTTTTCAATTTATTCGCACCTTTCTTTAAAAAATTGGTCGATGACTTCCTTCGTTGTTTCAATCATCCATTTGATTTCGTCTTCCGAAATGACATATGGTGGCATGAAATAAATAATATGATCAAGCGGACGGATTAGGAGCCCTTTTTCTAGTGCACGCTGATAAATTTGATAGCCGATGCGCTCTTCACTTGGGAATTGCGCCTTCGTCTCTTTATTCATGACTAATTCAACTGCACCAACAAAGCCAGTTTGACGGTATTCACCTACATAAGGTAAATGATCAAATGCTTCATGTGCTAATTTTTTTAATAATTGTTGTTTGGGTGCTAACTTAGTCAACACTTGTTCTTCTTCAAAAATTGTCAGTACTTCCTCTGCTACACGTAGGGCGAGCGGGTTACCTGTATAACTATGCGAATGTAAGAATGCCTTCATCGTTCCGTAGTCGTCATAAAAGGCGTTATACACTTCATTCGTTGTCAGTACAGCAGAGAGGGGCAAGTACCCGCCCGTAATTCCTTTTGATAAACATAAAAAATCCGGTGTAATATCAGCTTGCTCACAAGCGAACAATGTACCAGTACGGCCAAAGCCAACCGCCACCTCATCTGCAATGAGATGCACATCGTATTTATCGCATAATACTCTTAATTTTTCCAAAAAAACTGCTGGATACATCTTCATACCTGCTGCTGCTTGAATTAATGGCTCAATAATGGCCGCGGAAATTGAATCGCCATGTTGTTTCAATTGTTCTTCTACGTACTGTGTACAAGGGGCGTTACAGGTCGCGGATGACTCGCCAAAAGGACAGCGGAAACAATCCGGCCCCTGTGTCTGTACAACATTTAATAACAGAGGAGCATATACTTCGTTGTATAAATCGACCCCACCAACAGATAAGGCACCGAGTGTTTCGCCATGATAGGCATTTGTAAACGCTAAAAAACGTTTTTTCTTTGGCTGATTCGTTTGGGCACGGTACTGAAAGCTCATTTTTAACGCGACTTCAATTGCGGCGGATCCGTTATCGGCAAAAAACACCTTTTCCAAACCTTTTGGTGTCAATGCAACGAGTTTCTCTGCCACATGAATAGCAGGCACATGGGTAAAATTCGCAAAAATGACGTGCTCCAATTTTTGCGCTTGCTCAGCTAAAGCTCGGCTAATCCGCTTATTCGTATGCCCAAATAAATTGACCCACCACGATGAAACCGCATCTAAATAGCGATTACCTTGTTTATCGTACAACCACACCCCCTCGCCACGTTCTATCACAATCGGCGGAAAGGATTCATAGTCTTTCATTTGTGAGCAAGGATGCCAAATATGTTTAAGATCAAGCGCTTGAAGTTCTTTATATGTCATGGGTCATCAACCTTTCAAAAACCGATTCATCATCGAAGCTTTCAATCGTACGATTAGCCTCGATGACCAATGTTGGCACATCGATAAATTTTCGAATTGTGTCGATATTATTTTTTTCTAATGCACTCTGTTCGAATTGGTTGAACACAATGCCTAGTAAACCAATATTCCGCGCCTTCAGTACCTCAGCAGATAACAGAGTGTGATTGATCGTACCAAGCTTCGTATTTGCTACGAGTATGACAGGTAGTGCCGATTGCTGAATGACATCAAGCAATGTCAAAGTAGTATCCGATTGAAGTGGCACATACAATCCCCCAGCCCCCTCACAAATAACCGTGTCATATTCTAGTTTTAGCATATCAATTGCTTTTAGAAGCCTGTCTTCTTTAATTGTTTCTCCTTCAAGCTCAGCGGCATAATGCGGTGATGCAGGAATCGAGAAAGAGTATGTATTCAGTGCCTCTTCGACTAAAGGTTGTAAGCTATAGTCTAAATAGCTTGTTGTGTCGTGATAATAATA
This sequence comes from Viridibacillus sp. d25.2, assembly GCF_055456015.2. Lineage (NCBI taxonomy): Bacteria > Bacillati > Bacillota > Bacilli > Caryophanales > Caryophanaceae > Viridibacillus > Viridibacillus sp. d25.2. The sequence continues at coordinate 3,953,070 of NZ_CM196652.1, forward strand.
GCGACCTTTATCCGAGACTTCCCCCGTTTGTACAGGTTTGTATGGTATTACTTTATGTCCCTGCTTCTGGAGATAACGCATGAATAATGTTGTGATAAATGTTTTCCCAACATCTGTGTCAGTACCAACTACCCAAAAATGTTGCAATGAATCTCCCTCATTTACGTGTTTTTTTAAAGGTAAATTAAAAATGTGTTAACCTTTAATTTAAAACAGGTTAACACAAATGGAGTTTCACGTAAATGATTTAATCAAAATCTTCTCTTTCATTTTTAGCAGCTATTTCTGGTATTAGCCTGATAGGCATTCGGCAATAACTCTATTCGAAGAATATTAATATCATATATTTCCGATATAGAAGGTTTTCTTCTCATATGAACATTTTCTAATTATTGGGATGCTAACTTACAGTTATAATTTCATCCTTTTTTGGAAAGTATGTATTTATCAATGAAAGAAGGATGATAAATTATGATTAAGAAGCTTTTCGCCATTTTACTAATAGGTTCAATTTCTTTTTTCGCCGGTTCGTATTATACAATGAACAATTCTCCAAATAAGCTCCTTGATTGGAACAAGGAATCAATATTCAAAGATAGTGTTGAATTAATTTCTATTCTTCCCCAAAACCTAGAAATCGTATTTGATGAGTTCAAGATCATCATATCCGACTCAATTGACTTCGTTGATGATAAGATAGGAAACTTACTAAATAAAGAAAAAGATGAAATTAAAAGTGATATAGTAGAAAATCAGGATGACCATAATAACCCTTTACTTGGTCCTACCGAAGAATTACAACAAGTAAATCTTGATCATGATTTTAAAGAAAATAAACTAATGAATACGATAGCAGAAAGCTACTTAAGTATTCCTCAAGAAATTTTAAGTGAAGAATATTGATTAATTTAAGGGAACACTCCGATTGATTAAATAATTTAGAAGATTTGTCGCTCAAAGCACTTTATTTGTTGATGGAACACTTTTTCTTTCTAAATATTCACATCCTAAATCAAGAGTTTTCATTATTAATTTATTTACAAATAAATCAAGAGCCCATAATTTCTAATGAAATTATGGGCTCTATGTCCAAGCAGCAACAGTTGGTATTGCGATAGTATCACCTACTTTCATATTAATTCTCCCTTCACTCTTAAAATGCCTTTAGATGCTATTAACTTCTAAAACTCATGAATCTCCCCCGTAGTTAAAAAGCCCCCATGCACAAGTACATGAGAACTAGAATTCAAAATAATAATATTTATTAAAAAAGAGAATCCAGAAGCTATGAAACAAAAAAACTCCCATCTTCCGAAGAAGATAGGAGTCTTTGAATCCGTTCACCCAATAAGGTTTTAAAAAGGATTTAATAAAAAGTTATAATTAACGAGTTGTAGTAACTTTGATTTCTGCTTTTTGGTCATTCCCTGCAGCATCTTCAACTTTGTCTTTAGCTACTACTGTTTCAAGTGTTACAACTTTAGTAATGTCAAAGTTTACAGGTTTTGCTTCTGTCTTTTCATCAACGATTACTGCATCTTTAGCATAGAATTTGTTTGCACCGATTGCATCTCCAGCTTTTACTGTGTAAGCTGTACCATTTTCTGCATAGAATCCATCTGCTGTTGCTTTAACTTCTTCAACGCCATTTGCTGGGTCTGCTACAACGATTACTGAATCTTTAGCATAGAATTTGTTTGCACCGATTGCATCTCCAGCTTTTACTGTGTAGGCTGTTCCATCTGCTGCATAGAAACCGTCTGCTGTTGCTTTAACTGCTGGAGTTGTAGCATTTACAGATTTTTGTGCTTCTACGATTAAAGTTTTACCTGTTACACTCTTAATTTCTGCTTTAGTAACAGTTACTTCTTTACCGTCTTCAGTAAATTTGAATGCAGAAACTACATCTCCAGTTAATGATGAACTTAATGCTTCATCATAAGCTAATACAAATGTTTTACCATCTGCTAATAGTTGGGCAGATTGTAATTTAGGAGCTATGTTATCTTTAACATCTACAGTACCAGTGTAAGATTTCACTGTTTTTGAACCCGCAATATTTTTAACGTTAGCTACTGTGAATACAGATGCTTTATCGTCTTTTGCAATTGATTCTGCTGGTAAAGTAATTGTTGCCACTTTTTGATCTTTATCAAGAGTAATAGTAGTACCATTTAGAGCTTGAAGTGGTTTACCGCCTAAAGTATAGTTTGCAAGGTCAGTTGCTGAACCAGCTACTGCTCCGCCTTTTACTGCTTCTGGGAATGTTACAGTAATAACATTAGATGATGCTTCAGCTTTTGTTACTACAAATTCAGTAGCTTGTTGACTTTGACCGAAATCGATTGTGTAGTTGAATGCTACTGATTTGTTGTTAGCTTCAGCTTGGTCAGTTACTAAGTCAGATTTGAATGAGATAGCATATTGACCTGAAATAGCTTCAGCAGTTGCTGCTTTAAATACTAATTTTTTATCTCCAGCTTTTACTTCTTTAGATTTGAAGTTTGCAAATGTATCTGTATCAAGAACACCGTTTGCATTAACGATTGAAGCTGCTGCACCGTGTACTGTAGTATCTGTTGCTACAGAGCCAGCTTTTAAACCTTCGCTAAAGTTAATTTCGATTGATTCAACTTTACCATCTTTATCTTTAACTACGTTGTAGCCAGTTGCTACTGGTTTAACTGCGTCTTTTGTTAAAGTTACTTTTAGTACTGAATCAGTTGTTTTATTGCCTAATTTATCTTCCATATCCTTAGGTAATACTACGCTGAATGTACGGCTATCTTTATTTTTGAAAATATCTTCTGTAACAGTAATTTTGAATTGTGTATCCTTTGAACCTTCTACTACTGCTACACCGCTAACTTTAACATCTGCTAGAGCTTCATCTTTAACTGTGATATTAGCTACTTTAGCTACATTCATTGCTTTACTGAATGTTACTAAAATTTCTTTATCGCTAGCACCCGCTGAAACTGTTGAAGATGGAATTGCTGCATCTACTGATACTGTGAAGTTAGCTGAAATTGATACTACTTTGTTACCAGCTGTATCTTCTGCATTGATTACTTCTAAAGTATGTGCTTTACCTGCTTCAAGATTTAAGCCTGTTAATTCTAATTTATCAGAAGTACCTGTGAATGAAGTTACTGCAACATAATCACCATCAACTTTAACTAGTACGCCAGCTTTTACTGGTTCTGATAATTGGATAGTTGCAGTTTTTGCTACTGTACCGTTTGTTTGAGCTTCAACGCTTAAAATTGAAGGAGCTACTTTATCTTCAAAAGTAATTTTGCTTACGAATTTTTCAGTAGATACTTTAGCATCTGCTTTTGTTTTGATTGCGTTAACTACTACAGTAGCATCTGTAACTTTAATAGCAGTAGTTGTAGTTAAAGTTAACGTTTTACCATCTTCTGATAATTTACCAGCAGAAAGTGAAACACCCTCAATTGTTACTACGCCCGCTTTTTCAGCTTCAGTTTTATCTACTGATTTGTTAAATTTAACTTCAACAGTTGTACCGTTAATCGCTTCTACAGCTTTAACTTTAGCACCAACTTCAATACCGTTTTCGAATGCGCGTTCAACGCCTTCTACTGTGTAAGTGTCGTTAGCAAGTGCTGCGTCGAAGTAGAATTTTTTGTCAAATTCAACTAAACCTTTGTTTAAAGCTGCATCTTTATAAAGTTGGTCTTTGAATACTACTAAACCTTTGTTTAATGAACCATCTTTGTAAAGTTGGTCTTTGTAAAGTTCTAAACCTTTGCTTAGGTTACCAGAAATGTAAAGTTGACCTTCGAAGATTCCTGTTGCTGCTTTACCAGTTTTGTAGTATACGCCTTTGTAAAGACCTGTCGCTTTTTTACCAGCTTTGTAATAAGTTTTGTTAACTACGCCAGTGTATGCTTTACCAGTTTTGTAGTATACGTTTTTGTAAGTACCTGTCGCTTTTTTACCAGCTTTGTAATAAGTTTTGTTAGTTACGCCAGTGTATGCTTTACCTGCTTTGTAGTATACAGATTTATAAGTACCTGTCGCTTTTTTACCAGCTTTGTAATAAGTCTTTTTGTAAAGACCAGTGAATTTTTTACCGTCTTTATATAGAGCTTTGTTGTAAGTTTTGTAACCTTTTACAACTTTACCTGTGCTTTTATTTACAAGTTTACCGTTGCTCACCTTTACTGAAGTTGAGTTTTTTGCGAATGCTGTATCTGATCCAGCAGCTGCGAATGCTCCTGTTAATACTGTAGCACCAATGACAAAGGCAGTAGCCGATTTTACTAGTTTAAGTTTGTTGTTTACCATTTTATTCATTCTCCTTTACGTGCGGACTATCTAAAAGTTTTAAAGTCATGTAGTTAATACCGTTAAATATCCTTTAAATTTACTTTACGTAATCCTTATTGACTATATTAACACATATCAAAAGGTATACTTACTATTTTTTTGAGTTTTTTACCATTTTGTTCGTTTTTGATAGTATATTCCTATTAAATTTATATAAATTTCCACATAATGATAAAATAAAACTATACTATTCCAAGATAATTTCCTGTTAAAAATTTATTAAAATCAACTTATTTTCGTAAAATGTTGTTTAAAAATTACTTAAATTGGGTTATAAATAATAAAAATTTACTATAAACCTATTATATCCGCATTTTTAAATAGTTTTAATATTCAATCTATTTAGACTTAAAATATTACCTTTTATTGTATATTTAGGATGTTTTTAATAATATTTTTGCGAATTATGTTAATAAAAAGGATTAACTATAATTATTTCCTTGTTAATTTTTTGAGTTTAATTATTCTAGTAAAACCATTATATGTATCTTTTTATACAAAATCATATAGATTGGTATTCTATACTTCCAGTACATTTACCCATAAAATATAAAAACGTAGCCAGAAGATACTGACTACGTTTCTTATTCTTTATTCTTCTACAATTTCAAAACCAAAATTGGTATCTGCAATATGGAGTGCTGATTCACCTTCAACTGTAATAGAACCGAATAGTTTAATGTTATCAATGCCGAAAATAGTAATGTTATATTTTCCTGCAGTGACTGGTCCTGATATATCAAAGGTAGATACTGTTTTGGCCTTGTTCCATTTAAATGCAGAGATTGTATATAGAACGTCATTTTTTTCTACGTTGATCAAAGGCTTCTTATTATTGACTGCTTGGCTATAGGTTACTTCTAGCGTTTTCGTATCAATAATACGAATAGATTTAATAGTCGTCGCATTTCTAACTAAATCTCCATCTTCGTATAAATTTCCGCCGTATTTGCCATTTGCGATATCTGTATGGTAATAATATTTACCATCAAATTTCGCAATTCCATAATTTTCATCTCTACCATTGTAAAGTCGATCTTCAAATAATGTATATCCTGTATTATAATCTCCATCATTATAAAGGAAATCGTTATATAGGATGAGGCCTTCATTTAAATCTGGTCCATCATATAGTTTCTTCTTATAGGTAGTAAAGCCAACATTCGGTTTTGCGTCAGAATACAATCTATCTTTATATACCGTCTTACTTTTTCTTAAAGTCGCACCGTAATAAAGCTCGCCATCAAAAATTCTAAAGCCACTACTTACTTTTGGCCCGTAATATAATTGGCTTTTATAAATAAGCGCACCTTCATTTAAATATTCCCCGTCGTAAAGTAAGCCATTATAAATTCTAAAGCCTTCATTTGGCCAACCTTCTGGGGTATAAAGTTTGTTTTGATAAACGACATATCTTCCAGGCTCTTTACCAAATTCGTAATAGTACCCTTCTAATAAACCCGTAAAAAGTTGACCGGATTTATAGTATCGTTCACTACCAGCAACCGTGTATCGACCGGTTGCTTTTTTTGCATCTATATAGAGGATTCCTTGATAAAGCTTTTGTTTTTTATAGAGCTTGTTTCCTTTATACAGTTTGCCGTTTTTTACATTATAGCTTTTTACAATCTTTTTCTTAGTTGTAGTTGTTTTTTTCTTAGTTGTAGTTGGCTTTTTTCTCGTTGTTTGAAAGCCTACCTTTGTTTTTTGTAAATTAGTAGAATTGGCAGCTTGAGCGATGTCTGTTTTCGTTAATGTTATTATCGAAGGGATTAATAGTATGGAACAAAGCATAAGCGTTCTAAAACGTTTGGTACGGGTTTTGCTAGTATTCTGCATCGATTTTAAAGCTCCTTCATTTTTATGTATTTAGTTCTTCCACTTCATGTATCATACTTATTTTACCACATTTAAGCCTATTTATTTGAGAAATGATGGTATTTTTGTTTTATTATTAAAACAATATAAAAAACAGCACTGATTTAAAAATCAGTGCTGTTTTTGCTATGTGTTTCATTAATTTACTAAGGCAATAATGCCTTCTTCATCATCTAATACAAGTTCAATCCCTGAAGCAAATGGATCACGGTTTAGGAATTCAGAAATCCATAAACGAACCGCTGCTATTAAACCCGCTTCACTGACTGCTTCGACTTGACCTCTAATGAATGATTCTGCTGAAAAGCCTTCATCATCATCGTAAGCCAATTCAACTTCAACATCTTCTGGCATAACGTTTTTGTTACGAGCTTGGAAAAGACAGATTGCATTGATAATATCTTGTTCTGGAATAATTATCTGTTCCATGGGTTTGCTTCCTCTTTACGTTTTTTTGCTTTTAGCATAGTGAATACTTTACGAACTAATGCGATTAATACGATAATCGCTAGGATATTTACTGCGAATCCTAAAATAGAACCAAGTGCTCCCATGTTACCAAATAGACCGCCGAATAGTAATCCCGCTAGTCCACCAAGCATAAGACCTTTCATAAGGCCGCCCTTCATGAAGCCACCGCCTGATTTTGTAGCTGATGTTCCGTTCTTTGTTTTTGTATCTTGTTTATCTTTTTGAATATTTGAGTTTGTTGGTTGGTTATTGTTATTGTTGTAATTCTTGTTCGTATTGAAACCTTTTTTACCTGATTTATAACCTCTTGCTTCAACAGTTGTTGCTTGATCGTTGAATACAAAGCTTCCGACACTTGAGAATACAAGAGTGGCTGCAAATAAAGCTGCTACTAATTTTTTCAATGTATGACCCTCCGTCAATTTTGGTAGTTTTTCTTTGGTGCAAACCCCACTAAACAGTGTATCATGCACTATCGGATATTTACACTGATATAGGAGCGGTAGCCCATAGAATCACGGATAATTATCGCGATCTACTTTATATACGTGTGGAAGGATAAAAAGTTTCAAAAAGAATCATACAATTAGTTTTCTTCCTTCGAATTATTTTACTTCCTATATATAGTCCCGTTTTAAGTAAATCATTTTATTGTTTACCTCTTAGTCTTTTTCTGCTTTTTGTTTAGACCCTAAAACTCTAGGGTAAAGATTATATATAAATTAAAATCGGAGGGATTCAAATGACATTAAAATTAACCGTAGAAAATGCCGTGCAAGCATTGGAAGAAATCAAAAAATTAGAAATGCAAGGCCGTACTCGAAATGATATCTATGTCTTTGCTCACTTCAAAGAAAGATCTGAAGATATCAATAATACTCTAGATACTGCTGAAGTTGGAATAAAAGAACAAGGTATCTTAAATAGTATGAAAAACATGTTCACTTCACGTGGTGATGAACTACGCAATAAGATGGGGGCTGCCGGCTTAACAAAAGAAGAAGCTGCTAATGCCGAAGAGAAACTAGATCAAGGTAAATTAATTATTATAGCTAACTAATGCATATGAAGAGAACCCCCAATCACGCAATTATGATCGAGGGTTCTTTCTGTTTATATTAAAGCTGGTTATTTTTTAATGCTTCAACTAAGTATTTTACTTGAGAAATATAGGATGTCATATCTGTTGAAATGAAAAATTTATCTTGAGAGAATATGTACAGTTCATCAATTCTTTTCGTTGATTGTTCTGATAGATGGACAATCGCCTCAAGTTCCTTACGGAATGTGATGATTTCGGCCATCGTTTTATCTGTTGCTAGCTTAATACCTGACATACTTGTAAAGAGCTCTTTTTCAGATGTTGCTATTTTCCCGAAAAACTCACTTGTGAAACGTGTCATTTCTTGAGTATGATTGAATTCTTTTGATTTTTCAGCGATAGCTGTTGAAAGAACTGAGACTTTATCAACAATTTCGTTTACTTTTTTATTAACATTTACTAATGCATTTTTACTTTGTTCAGCTAGTTTACGCACTTCGGCAGCTACTACAGCAAAACCTTTACCATGTTCCCCTGCTCTTGCCGCTTCAATCGAGGCGTTTAGAGCTAGTAAATTCGTTTGGTCTGCTATTCCTGCTATTATATTGGTAATAGCTATAATGTCATTTGTTTCTCGCTGTACTTCGACGATGGATTTTTCGAAATTAGTAAATACTTCTTTGACATAATCCATTTGAGCATCGAGCTTGTCCATATTTTCATGACCTTCAGTTACTAAGCGAATATTTTCCTCGCCTTGTGCTTCCACTGTAGCTGTAATACTATGTATGTTTTGCGCTTCTTCAATAATTCTTTGGATATTATCACTTGAGATAATTAAAGCTGTTCTGCCCTCTTCCACAGTACTTTTGACATCTGTAATACGCTCGATAAATACACTGTCTCCTTTCCCGTTTTTTTCATTGGATGATTTTAATAATGTGATTAGATCAAGTAACCCTTCGATCATTAATTCTTTTTCTTTTTTCGTTAAACCGGCAATTTCTTCCACTATAACATCAGACTGTTCGTCCTTTTGTTTGAAAAAGCTTTTAAGCATGCAAAACACTCCTATCTTTTCTTCCCTAAACCTAAAAGTACTAGTGTTTGATTAACAAGGGATTTGTTGAATTGTTCACCGTAACTGCAGAATCCTCCTAGACTAGGCAATTTCTCAAGTTCTCGATTTAAATCAGGAAATAGACCGTGACTTTGAAATTGTAATTTTCTTAGAATGCAGTTAAAGGCCAGAACGCCCTCTAATTTGGTAAATTCGGACTTTAATATATGTATCGTTTGTTGTAAAGTTTCAACTGGGTTTTTTGGTTCTAATATCTCAACAATTGAATCTTGGAAAACTTGGCAATAAAATTGGATCGCACCATTCGGTAGAACCTGGAAAGGCGAAGCAATAAAAATTTCATCGTTAAATCTTCTACCTAGTGGGTTTGTCATAAAATATTGATCTAATTCATTTTCTCTTATACCTACTAGATTTGCATAGACTGACGTTGCCATTTTGCCATCTAATTCGTAGACAATTCGTTGTTCAGTGTCGACTTTTGTGACTTTCATCGATTTCCCTGAGCTAGTAAAAATATTTTCCTTCAGCATGACAAAATCGACAGTGGGTTTCATAAAGATAACGATGCCACCCCTACTTGATACGTCTCCATTTAAACTCACAAAAGTTTCGATGAACTCCGCATCATCTCCAGCAGTTGCGCCAAATACAGGGAATCCCTCATGAGAGAAAATTGAATTGACAATTGATAGCATCTTTTCTTCTGCGGCAATTAATCCATTCGGGAATACTAATGCTACCCCTTCTTTTTCAAGTGTTTGACTAGTAAGATTAATACCTATATGTTTTGCTGCGGAAATTAAATCATTACGAGAGAATACAGGGTATTTCGAAATATCGTTCATCAAAACAGTACTTATTTGCCCAATATTCTTTGCAAAGCTCATTGCTACGAGACCATTTTCTAAAAAGCCAGATGGCCCAATTTCACCTGTCGTCGTTAAGCCGACAACTTCACTATTTGGATATTGCGCGTTAAATAGTGCTGTTATTTCTTGAAATTGGTGTGTCGTGCTTGTGAAAAATAATAGTAATGCAGGTTCAGTATGTAGTTTACTCGTAACTTCTTTGACAGCTTCTACTGTATTTTGTTGCTTGGTAGAATTGGAACATATTAATTCCATAGTAACACCTCTAGTTTATCGTGATAGTTAGTTCGAAATACGATTAATTATAGAAAGTAGTCCTTTCTTACAATCTATTATAACATGTGTATGAGTTTTTTTACTTAATATCCCTTTTTTCATTCCCAAAACTTTCAAAATTTTGGGTGATTGGCATTGATAAGCTATAATATATAGATAATTTAATTGTTGGAGATGTTTTTAATGAAAAAATTTATATATGTCATTGTGTTCTTTTCGTTCTTCGATTTGTTTACACAACTACCTGTCATGAGTACATTTGCTGAATCGCTTGGAGCCTCGGCTTTTCTAACAGGCTTGGCGGTTGGTATGTATTCTTTGTCAAATACATTTGGTAACATCATTTCGGGGTTTTTAACGGATCGCAAAGGTCCCTATACAATCTTGATCGTAGGATTATTCACTACTGGTCTTTCTTTGTTGCTTTATATGTTAGCGGATGCTCCGTTAATGCTCTTAGTTGTTCGCTTTATCCACGGCTTAGTAGCAGGATTAATCGTTCCAGCAGCATTTACTTTTTTAGCAAATGAAACGGAACAAGAAAAACGTGGTAAGAGCAGTGCAATATCAGGAGCATTTATAGGTATTGCCGCCATTACTGGTCCTGCATTTAGTGGAATTTTAGCTAGTCGGACAAGCGTTCCATTTGTTTTTAATATTACGGCTGTCTGCATGCTAGTGCTCGCCATTTTTGCTACCTTTATTTTAAAAGCAACTCAAATAAAAAAAGATTCATCTACTAGTGTCCACGTCCCAATTCGAGCCTTTTTCAAAAACGCCGGCACACTTAAAGCTTTCTCTGGCGCATTTTTCCTTATGTTTTCCCAAGGAGCCATCGCTTACTTGTTACCTTTAAAGGTACAAGAATTAGGTTTTGATTCACGAGTGAGTGGGACGTTAATGAGTACATTTGGCATTGTAGCTGTTCTTGTATTCTTATCACCTACTAATAGAATCTTTGATAAAGTTAAGCCGATTAAAACGCTAGCGCTTGGCATTAGCTTAATGGGTTTAAGTCAACTATTAATTAGTCAAGCGGACACAAGTACGTTGCTTTACATTGCAATGGCTTGCTATGGCTTTGGTTTCGCATTCTTATTCCCTTCATTAAATTCGTTGCTGATTGATTCGACAACTGTTGAGGTCCGAGGCAAAGCTTATGGTTACTTCTATGCGTTCTTCTCATTAGGTGTAGTTGTAGGATCTTCACTTCTAGGTTGGTTGTCATTTGGCATCACAGGCTGCTTCGTATTTACCGGAATCTTGCTACTGTGCTTTGCTTGTGTAACTTTATTAAATAGAAAAGCTGCTATAGCTTAAAGATCATCCAGAGATTTAATATCTCTGGCTTTTTTTGTGGTGTTTGTTGCTTAGCTAGATAGTGACCTCAATATCAAAATAAAATCCCCTTTGCCCGAAGACAAAGAGGATTTTATTATTAAGGTGAGTGATTTGCTAGCACTTCAAGCGATAAAACTTCTGTGTATTTTCATATAAGGTAGCAGCAACTTCTTCAAATGCTTGCTGTTTAATCGTAGCAATCTTTTCAATAGAAGCTCTTATCATGATTGGATGTGTCATCTTACCAGAGAAAATCCCTTTAAATGGCCAAGGCCCATCTGTTTCTACCATCATTTGCTCTAAGGGATATTCCTTTACGAGCTGTTGAATTTCCTTTTCATACAATACATCTGGTGTTATGGAGATGAAATATCCATTTGCAATCATTCGTTTAACTACATATATATCCCCTTTAAACCAATGAAAATGCGCGGAGGTTACTTTATATTTTTCTAAAAGATCACAAACTGTGTGTGCATCTTCATAAACAGCATGCAGAATAATCGGTTTATCCATCTCAGCTGCAAGTGCAATGAACTTTTCAAGTAAGTTTATATATGGTTGATACGGGAGTGCTTTTTCTTGCTTCAAATAATAAGGTAGACCAACTTCACCAATTGCAACCATCTCTTCGATATGTTCTCTTATCCATTCAAACAATTGAACTTGCTCTCTATCCTCTAACATTACTTGTTCAGGATGAAAGCCAAATGCAGGAAGAATCCGCTTATCATGTTGGGCTAATTTTAAATTGACCTTACTCGATGCTAAGTGAGTAGATACTGCTATTAGATGTGACACATTAAATTGAGCCATTTCGTTTAATAGTATTTCTCGCTGCTCTTCGCTATATTGATCAAAATGAATATGAGCATCAATCATCAATTTTAGTCACCTACCTCAATTTCATCCTTCAACATATTAAAAAGTTTCTGTTTGAGTTGAAAGAATTCATTTGAATTTATGAGGCTTTCTTCTCTCGGTCTTACAAAAGGAACTTTTATCTCTTCTTTTATTGTAGCAGGGCGCTTTGTTAGTATATAAATTCGATCCGCTAAAAAAATTGCTTCTTCAATACTATGGGTGACGAATAGTACGGATTTTCGATTCTCTTCCCATACAGAAAGGAGCCACTTTTGCATTTCAATTCTTGTAAATTCATCTAAAGCTGAAAATGGTTCATCTAGACATAATAAGTTTTGTTTACTGAGTAACGCTCTTATAAAAGCTACTCGCTGCTTCATACCACCTGATAATTCTATTGGGTAGGCATTCTGAAAATCTCGTAATCCAACTTTCTCTAGCCATTCACTTGCTTCTTCGTAATTCGGTTTACCGGTTAACTCTTGCATAAGTACGACATTGTCAATGACGGTTCTCCAAGGCAACAGTGAAGGTTGCTGAGGCATATAGCCGATTAACCCTTTTTGGCCATGAACGGTTTTGTCATTCAAAGAAATAGTCCCTTCGTCTGGTGTAGCAATTCCTCCAATTAAGTTAAAAATGGTGCTCTTACCACTCCCTGAAGGTCCAAGTAATACAACAAATTCACCATCCTCTACATGTATAGAAATATCATGTAAAACTTGAGTTGTTCCATAAGCCTTTTCAATATGGTCCATTTTAAGTAACATTGAATTCACCTCTCTAGTTTGCCTTTAATTACTCTTCTTTCAATCAACCGTAGCAAACCAAATACGAGGACACTTAAAAGCATGATGGTGAAAATAGCTACAAACACACGATCTGTACGGAACGAAGACTGAGATAAAGTCATGTATACACCAATCCCCTTTTTAGCACCTAACCATTCAGATATAACTGCCCCCATGACACTATAAGTCGCTGAGATTTTCAGCCCAGAAAATAATGAAGGAAGTGAATGTGGTAATTCTAGCTTCCAAAATAATTGGCTTTTCGAAGCTCCTGCCATTTCCATATAGTATTTGAGCTCTGGAGCTGTATTTTTAAAGCCATCTAATGCAGCTACAACTATTGGGAAAAAGCAGACTAAACCTATAATGATCAGTTTTGGTAATAAACCAAAACCGAACCAAATAATTAGAAGAGGTGCTAAAACAATGATTGGAATATTTTGCGATAGAATAAGTAACGGATATACAAGCTTTTGAACTTTCGGCAACATATGTAGAGATACCGCTATGATAAACCCTACAAGGCTTCCAATTGTAAGTCCTAAAATCGCTAACTGAATTGTTGCAAGAATATCAGTTGAAATTGTAGGGATCGCTTTGATTGCTTCAGAAAAAATAGCTGTCGGAGCAGGCAGCAACCAGCCCGGAACTTCCTTGAATCTAACAATCAGTTCCCAACAACCTAAAATGAAAAGGAGCAGAAAAAACGCTCCTCCTTTTTCCCGTATCCATTTCATTATCTGTATTTCTCCGTTAAAGTCCCAAGTGTAATACCTGTTGGTTGATATAGTATTTTCACTTGTGTAATAACATTTACGCTACCTAGTTCGATCATTTTTTCATTCATTTTTTGGATAATTTCTAGTAGTTCAGAAAGTTCGCCCTCCATTGTTGTTTCAAGTGGATGCACTTCATAATTCACACCAGCATCGTCGATAATTTTGATTGCTGCATCTACAAAAGGAATAACATCCTCGTATGTTTTTGTTTTTGGAATGATTTGTACACTGATTAATGAATTGGTCATGTCTTTCTCCTCCTTATCGCGGTAAAAATTCGTTTGTGAACGCTTTTTCAGGATCGAATTTTCCTTCTAATATGTTATTTTCACTCATCCATTCTGCATAGTTCTCCCAAACTTCAAGCTTCTGCTCTCCCCATTGTTTTGCATCATCTTGATATTTGTCAGCTAGCCATTTTTGGCTTTTCTTAACTAGTTCTGCATCTAATTCTGGGGCAGCTTTTAGTAAGATATCAGCAGCGGTTTCTGGATCTTTTATAGCAAATTCATATCCTTGTGATGTTGCTTTAGAGAATGCTTTCACCGTTTCTGGATTGCTCTGTATCAGTTTTTCGTTAGTTGTTAGGACAGGAGTGTAGTAATCTAGTTTGTCACTATAGTCTGTTAAGTAGAGCATGTTTAATTTTTCTCCACGCAGTTCCGCTTCAACACCTGTCCATGCGTAGTAAATCCATGCAAAATCTACATCTTTTTTGACCATTGTAAAGAAGTCAGCATCTCCAGCATTAACAATGTCTAGCTTTTTACTATCTGCTTTTTCGATTTTCATAAGAGAATCGAGCATTGCCTTTTCGGTTGGGGAACCCCATCCACCGTAAGTTTTACCTTCAAAATCTTTTGGTGATTTAATATTTTTGTCTATCGGGGATGCGAACCCAGATGTATTATGCTGAATAATCGCTGCGATTGACACGAGTGGAACCCCTTGAACTCTTGCTTGTGTAATCGATTCTTGCGCTGTAATACCGAATTCGGCTTTACCTGATGCTATTAGTTGAGCTGCTCCCGTTTCACCTGGTTGAATTATTTCTACATCCAATCCTTGCTCTTTAAAAAAGCCTTGTTCTTGTGCTACATACAACCCTGTATGATTTGTATTTGGTGTCCAATCTAAAACAACAGTTACTTTTGTTAATGCATTTTTTGAATCTTTTTCATTTCCTTTCGACTCACTTGATTGGCAACCTACTAAAGCCAATAATGCTACAATGAGCAACATACATCTTTTCATTTCCCTTGCCTCCATCTATATTATTTTGACAAGTTCCATGCAAAAAGAAAAACGCCCGGAACTATTCCGGACGTTAACATACATTCTAAAATACAATGATACTCAAGATTTTAGCTGATGTTCCCTCCGCTGGTGTTAACCAGATCAGGTTCTAAGGGTCAGCATCTATCGGATACATTCTCAGCTGGCAACACCAGCCCCCCCACATTCTTGCACATATGAACTTTCTCACCTATTATATCAAAAAAACAAAAGAATCCAATATTTATTTGGAAGTGATATCCTGGATTGGTGGTTTGTTGCGCTTTTTGTGGTGATTGTTGCGCTATCTTTGGTGATTGTTGCGCTAACTCACTTCATTGTTGCGCTATCTCACTCCATTGTTATTTAGCAGAATATTCACGTCTTCTGTACTCTCTAATATCAAAAAACAAAATAATCCAATATTTATTTGGATGTGATATCTGTGGGTTGGTGGTTTGTTGCGCTATTTGTGGTGATTGTTGCGCTAACTCTGGTAATTGTTGCACTAACTCGACTCATTGTTGCGCTAACTCACTCCATTGTTATTTAGCAGAATATTCACGTCTTCTGTACTCTCTAATTACTATATATTAGTTGAAGAAGTATTAACATAAATACCGATTACTTCGTAAGCAAATCTTCACCGAAAATCGATACGGTTTGGCGATCTGGAACGAATTCATGTCCATTCCATTTCAATACAGTTTCCACATATCCTAATCCGTCGGCATGATATCTACCCGCGATTTCTTGGTAAGCCAAAAATTCGTAGGTGCCATCTCTAGCATAATCAATAGGATAGAGTCCGCCAATCGGATCAACCCAGCCTTGAATTGGTTCTTTAAGCGTGCCATCTATATTATAAATTTCAGATAAATATTCTTTTCCTTTATACGTTAAATCTAAGATATATTTTTTCTTTGGATAGGAGCTAGTAACGCTCACTTTGTAATGATCCAGATAATTAACTTCGTATTTTGAAAGCTCATTATAGGCTTCCGAGTCAAATACTTGGCGCATTTGTCCATTCACATATGTAAATACATACGCGAATATTATGCCGCCACTTCCGCCTGAATCTATGACTATCAATATGTCATCTACATGATCTCCTGTATAATCCCCGAGCGATATGGTGGGGTTATAACCCGCATTTTCTTTTAATGGAATTTGTTCGTAAAAATTTGTTTTTTCATTAAAAACAACAAGGGTAATATTCTTCAAATATGGACTTCCTTCGGTTTTCTCACCAGTAAGAAGAATTGTATCAATTAAGCCATCACCCGTAACATCGCCTCTTTTTTTATCTATGACGGTTTGAGCTATCACATGATGTTGCTTCAACTTATTCATAATTTGTTTTCTTTTTTCTAGTAGAGTTTCTTTAGATGGGTATGGTGCATTAAATGACAGCGTTTTATCAAGTGAAATGAGCGCCTGTTCTAAATCTCCTGACTTCATTTGAGCATCCGATAAATAATACCAATAAAAAGGATAATCATTATTCTTCAATAGATTCTTATAATATTCTTCTACCTTTTTGAAATAATATGGGTAAACATCCTTTGCTTTTACAAGTCTATTTCCATTAAAACGATAGACAGCTATTTTATATGCCTCCCCCGTATCGTGGCCCCATATTGCTAACTCATATTTACCATCCGAACCTTTAGTACTCGGCATATCCTCTACTTGTAATTTACTATAGACCATATTATTTGTAGGTATATGGACAAAACCTTTATTTGTCCATTGTAATAGATCTAATCTGGACCATATACTGCCTATTTGCCAACCTACAATTAAGGTATTCATACTTGTATTGACGAGTGGCACAACTACTAACTTCGTTATTCCATATCCGCTTCCTTTGATGTCTGCTAATGGAATCCACTGATTATTGTTGCTCTTTAATATCATAATATAATTTTGACCATGATAATTGTATGCTCCTATCAGCTCTTCTTTATGATCTCCATCTATATCTGCTAGTAGTATCGCTGGCCTTTTCTCAGGTTGTTGCAATTCTAAAATAGTTGCAGTTGGAGGCAAAAATCCCCTCAGTATATTTGCATATTCCTCCAATATTCACCCCACCTTTTAATCTATTATATGCATGCTTCGTTTAGATAATTTGCTTCTCCCTTACACTTTTATTTACCTTTGGAGCATAGTAATATCCCCTGACTCAATAGAATCAGGGGATGCTTTATAGTCATTAAACTTGTGTGAAATTAAGTGTATGTGTGTGACTATACTTGTTCTATTTTTTCATTACCAGCGGTGACCGTGTTGATGCCATGGATGCCATGGATTCCATGGTTGCCATTGCTGCCAAGGACTCCATGGATTCCATGGTTGCCATGGATTCCACTGATTCCATTGATTCCATTGATGACCTGGACGCCAGTTTTGGCCCATGTTCCAATTGTTACCTTGATTCCAATGCTGCCCTCGCCAAAAATTAGAACTTTCGCGTTGCCACTGTCCTCCGTGTAGAGGTTGAACCATTCAATTTCACTCCTTTTCCATTCATTCTTTATAAGATATGTATTAGTGCACAAGATGGTCCGCAATAGTGAATAAAAAAGGAGTCTTTTCTTTTACATTTTCTGCAAGACATTAAAACCCCCTTTCCTAATAATAGAAAAGGGGGTTCATCACTCACTAGCATTTATTTCTCAACATTAATATACAGCTTACCTTTCGCTTCTTGACGCACTTCATTTTTGAAATTGTCAGCAGCTTTTACTTCGATTACTGCTCCTTTTGCTACTGTTCCTGATGGTACTGTCCAATAGCCTACGTAATGACCATCTGCTTGTTCAGACATAGGTAGTTCAGTTGCATTTTGCACTTCGTTATTAACGTTCGTTAAAGGCATATGGATTACGAAAGTAGCTTTCAATCCTGGAGCACTATCAAATTCGATTTTAACGCTTTTACCTGTTTCTAAAGTAAGATCTTCTACTGGTGTTAAGTTTTCAATGACAGGTGCATCGTAATTTGCTGTTATGCTAATTTTCTTTGTTTCTTTATTATTTGCTTTATCACTGGCTACTACTTTGATTTCATTTACACCATTGTCGAGAAGAATGCGTTTTGAAAATTTTCCGTCGACTACTGGTGCGTCTTTTCCATTTACACGAACCCAATCTAGATTCGCATCATCAACAGTACCTTCAACTGTTACTGACTCACGATTTGTTTTATCTCCATCTAGAGGACTTTCGATTTTCAGTTCAGGTTTCACTGTGTCTAAAATAACATTGACGGCTTCAGATTCCCCTACCACTCGATTATCTAAAGTTGCCACTGCTACGAAATCATTCGCACCTTCTAATAATTTAGCTTCGATTGAGAATTTACCATCTGCTCCTACGACAGCAGATCCAACTTCTTTATCATTTTGTTTTAATTTAATCGTTGTTGTTGGTGAAGCTGTTCCTTCAATTTTTGTTGATGCTTGGTTTGTAACAGATTTTGTTGCTGGTGAAGTGATAATTGGACCGTGTACTTCGTAGCTTACACGAGCACGAATCATGTAATTGCCTTCTTCAGCTGGTGATGGCGACCAAGCATCAGAAACACCTTGGTAACTTCGTCCTGCATTTTTTCCGCTTTCATCTGTTGCAAGCCCTGGTGTGTTCGGACTAGCGAATGTTTGGCGATACACCATGTAGAAATCACCTTTTACAATAATATTGTGCTCGCTTAAATCTACAACTGTCCATTCACCATTGCGTAGAGCTGTTGCATCAATTGGGCCTGCAAGTTTCTTACCAGGCGATCCATCTGCTCCAGTTGCGTCCCACACTTCAACTGCGAATGCCGTACCACCTGGAACTGGCCATTCAGTGTCCCAGAATCGGAATACGCCATCTGTAACGATTCCGTTTTCTTTTCCTTCAGGAAGAGACATTTTCACTGCCCAAGCGTTGCCAGCTGCATTAAATGCACGCGCATTTTCAGGAGTACCGTCGTCGTAGCCAATTTCGCCACCTGGGTACGTGTTGAATGGTTTAAGCTCAACATTTTGTGTCGTAGTTTGCTTACCAACTTTAACTGATACTTCTTGGCTATAGTAACCACGAGCGATTACTTTTAATGTGTAGTCTCCTTCATATGCAGTCAATGAATAGTTACCTTCTGCATCTGTAGTAACTGGCGTAATGTTAGCATCTTCAACGAGTAAGGCCGTTACTCCTGCTAAGCCTTCGCCTGTTGATTTATCAGTAATCTTACCACTAACTGTATTTTGTGCAACCTCATTCAATGTGAAGTTTGCAGTCGACGTGCCATCTGCTGTAATAGAAACGGATTGTTGCTTAGAAGTGAATCCATATGCTTCTGCTTTCGCAGTGAATGTTCCTGCAGCAAGTGTTAATGAATACGAACCATCAGCAGGATTTGAATAGACTGATCTTCCAGATTCAAGAATACTTACTTGTGCACCAAGTGGTAAAAGTGTTGGATTCACAACAGCTTCTTCTATCGGTGTTTTTTCTTTTGTAGGCATTACAGGACGAATAGTTTTAGGATCAACCGCTTCTTTCATAGCGTTTTTATCTTGATCCTTTCCTATATTACCTTTGTTATTGCTGTTATTATCGTTAGCGTTATTAGATTTACCATTCGCACCTTTGTTTTTATTCTTGTCTTTAGAAACTTTACCTGTTTGTGAGACATCAACTAGTGCGATGTCATCAATATACCAACCTTCTTTATTTATACTTCCATCTGAGTACGCATTGAATCCGATATAAATACGTTGACCTGCATAAGCTGATAAATCAACTTCTGCATTGGTCCAACCGTTTGAAGCGCCTTGGACCATCATTACTTGTGTCCAATCTTCTCTATCAGTTGAGACAAAGACATGTCCATAATCCCAAGCTCTACCCGATGCGGATTCCTCGAAATTATGCCATTGTTT
This sequence comes from Viridibacillus sp. d25.2, assembly GCF_055456015.2. Classification (NCBI taxonomy): domain Bacteria; kingdom Bacillati; phylum Bacillota; class Bacilli; order Caryophanales; family Caryophanaceae; genus Viridibacillus; species Viridibacillus sp. d25.2. The sequence goes on from NZ_CM196652.1 coordinate 3,973,035, forward strand.
GAACTGTAAATAAGATTTTCCTTGTGGTAGATCAACTGGAGGCATCTCTAGTGTTGCATTCATTTGGCTGTCGTAGTTACCAGCTAAATTTGTTGCATACACTTTGTCACCAGACGCAGCTTTTCCTGGACCTGACGTCGGTGTTCCCCACTCCCAGCTGTTTTTATTGCCATAAGAAGTCCAACCAGTAGGTTTTGTTTCTAGGTTTTCAGAGTATCCTACTGTAATACCTGATTTTACTTGAATTGCAAATTCATCACTACTTACTTCATTGTTACCAAAGTCGTTGACTGTCCACTTATACTTGAATGAACCTACTTTAATCTTCTCACCTGGGATTGTCACTCCGAATTCCCCTGATTTATAATCCCCTGATTTGTGAGTTGCGGTAATCGATTGCCAAGCTCCTTCTGCATCTTTGTAATTTAACACAACAGATGAAACGCTAATATTGTCAGTTACTGAAGCTGTTAACTCTAAATTCATCCCTGCATATGCTTCTGCAGGACTTTTATGTTTTAATACTGGTGCTTCATTGTCATTACCCTGTTTTGTTACTTGACCTTTTAACGTACCTAGGCCTGTCATTACTGAAGAAACAGCTGCCTGAGCATCTACTAATCCATAACCATATCCATGATTAGGTGTTTGTTTATATTCAGAGTCAGTTAATGGTAGTGCTGTATCCATTAAAACTTGTTCCATTTCGTCAACCGTTATGTTTGCATTTACTTGACGAAGAAGAGCTAATACCCCTGAAACTGCTGGTCCAGCCATTGATGTCCCGTTCCAGCCACCTTCATAGCCACTGCCAGGTACAGTTGATCGGATGTTCACACCAGGCGCTGAAATGTCTGGCTTGATTTGATCATATGGCGATGGTCCACGAAGAGAAAAACTTCCCACTTTGTTATTAATATCAGTTGCTCCAGTTGCAAACGCTTCTGGGTAATTTGCTGGTGCAGCAACAGAACCCGGTCCACCTGGATTTGTTCTAGTTGTGTTCCCTGCAGAAAACTCTGGGAAAATTTCTGCAGCGCGCCAATTGCGTACTACGTCTCGGTACCATTCATCAAGACCTGGACCGCCACCCCAAGAGTTATTCACAATATCTGGAGCCATATCTACTCGTGCATTTCCATTTGCATCAGTCGGTGCTAAAATCCATTGTGCTGCTTCCAGAAGATCCTCATCTGATCCTCCCTCTGAAGTAAATGCTTTTACAGAAATATATTTCGCACCGGGTGCAACCCCAACTTGGTTAGAGCCATTTGGTTCGCTACCAACCATTGTTCCTGTTACGTGCGTACCGTGACCAACGTCATCGTACGGAGTGTTACGTCCTACAGTTGCATCAAACCAGTTGAAGTCATGAGTAACTTGTCCATTTGACGCATTAAAGCCTCGATATTTTTGCTTTAAAGCTGGGTGATCCCATTGCACGCCAGTATCAATACTTGCAACCACTGTTCCTGCCCCATCAATACCTTTTGCCCAAACTTGTGGAGCTTTAACACGTTCTACGTTCCACTCAACATTTGCCGTTTTTGATTTAGGAGCAGGTGTATCTATTGTTTTTGTCGTAAATAATTGACGTTTTTCATTAGGTAATACTTTTTCTACTTCTGCAAATGTCGCCACTTTTTCAGCAATCTCTTTTGTTGCCGTAACAGCCATTCCATTAACGATATAGTAAGATGTGATGTCTTTAGCATTTCCTTTTTTCTCTTCCTGTTCGAGGAATTGCTTGACTGTCTCTTGCGACTCAAGTGAAGTTGCCTTCAAATCTGATACAACTGCAGATCGTTGAAAAAGCTTAGCTTGATGGGCAGTCATTTTATCTGTCTGTGCATCTTTCTTAGCTTCAGCTGCCACCTTATTTGCAGCGGATTTTTCTTTAAATTTGATAAGGAACGTTACCTTTTCGTCATCTTTAAAATTATTGAGTAATCGATCGCTTAGCTTATCTTTCACTAGAGTTGTATTAGAATTTGAATCTCTGAAAGACTGATGAAGCTTACCAGTCGTTTTTGCACTAGCAACATTTGGAGCGACTAAAGAAAATGCCATGAGTACAGATGCAGCGATGCTAAATGCTTTGACAGAACTACTTTTTTTCCTCATCTTCATTCCTCCCCTAATTTTATAAAGATATTTGTTCTTTGCTAAAGCCAATAGTCTTTTAAAGTCACCCTAAAAAGACCAAAGAAAAACACCTTTGCCTCCTTTCCCAAACAGTCATTTTGGTAAACAGAATCAATGGTGCCAAATATCAATCTCTAGTTGTAATTACAACTATATAAGATTACAATTCAAATTTTTGTCATTTTTTATCGATTTTTTTCTCCTTTTTCATAAACACTAACAATTTACCATTCAACCACAGGACTTAAATCACAAAAACACTATTCCTTTTTATTGAAGTAATCAATCGAAAAAGTACAGAAATGTTGATATGACAATATTTATGAGGCATAAGTGAATTTATGTTAAATTTACTGAATTTTCAATTTACATGTAAAACACCTAAATATACCCACAAAATCCAAAGCAGGTTAATAAACCTTCTAGTTTTTCACAATAAATAGGTAGCACTAAATGACTATCACCTTATAAAAATCTCCTACCTTTTCATGATACCAACTTTTTACATAAAACCTTTAAAATATGAGGTTTAGATTATCATTTACAAGCTCTTAATATACTCCTTCTCATTTTTATTAAAATCTAAAATATTGATTCTACCATTTCTATTTAAAGGACTTATATCCTAATAGTAACAAATTGTATTGAGAAGCTTTTCAACACACATTCTTGATTCGTTAACTAGGAAGGTTTAAAACGACATAATAACTCTTTCAAGGTTATAGAAAAGAAAAGAAAAAAAATAATCTAATTCTTCCACTGAACTAATAATTTTATGAAGGTTTTATAAAAACTTGATTAAAGCGAAATACAATCAAAAAATCTCCTAGTTTTTTTGATTAGGAGATTGAAGTCAAAAGGCAACTGATTGAACTCACTCCAATTTCATGATTTTTGTTTACCCCGTTATTTTCCATCAACTCAAGATTATTATTACTTTCAATTAATAAAATAAATGAGTCAATAGAAAAGTAGAAGGTAGCATTTTATTGATTTGGAGAAGCGTCCGCTCGACTCCTGCGGGATTAGCGAGACAGACGAGACCCTGCAGGAACGTAGCGACGAAGCGGCTCGGCTCTCGCCCGCGGAAAGCGAGTGGTAAGCTTCGGAAACCTGATTTATCCTGTATACAAATAAAAAGACACTGTAGATAAACCTGAATTTCTTCGCAATTTGTCTACAGCCTAACATCTATTAAAATGAATGAGGATATAGAAAATTAGTAGAAGGTAGCATTTTATTAGTCTGGAGAAGCGTCCGCTCGACTCCTGCGGGAAAAGCGAGACAGACGAGACCCTGCAGGAGCGCAGCGACGAAGCGGCTCGGCGCTCGCCCGCGGAAAGCGTGTGGTAAGCTTCGGAAAACCTGATTTCTCTTGTATACAAATAAAAAGACTGTAGATAAACCTGAATTTCTTCGCAATTTGTCTACAACCTAACATCTATTAAAATGAATGAGGATATAGAAAATTAGTAGAAGGTAGCATTTTATTGGTTTGGAGAAGCGTCCGCTCGACTCCTGCGGGAAAGCGAGACAGACGAGACCCTGCAGGAGCGCAGCGACGAAGCGGCTCGGCGCTCGCCCGCGGAAAGCGAGCGGTAAGCTTCGGAAAACCTGATCTATCCTGTATACAAATTAAAAAGACTGTAGATAAACCGGAATTTCTTCGCAATTTGTCTACAGCCTAACATCTATTAAAATGAATGAGGTAGAAAATTAGAAGCAGGTAGCACTTTATTGGTTTGGAGAAGCGTCCGCTCGACTCCTGCGGGAAAGCGAGACAGACGAGACCCTGCAGGAGCGTAGCGAAGAAGCGACTCGACTCTCGCCCGCGGAAAGCGAGCGGTAAGCTTCGGAAAACCTGATCATTATTTTGATTAAGAGAATAACTAAACAAGGACTCTTTTGCCCATAATTACATATAAAACTATAATCGACATAATTTCACGAAAATCCAGGTTATTTAGTTTTGAAGAAAGGGAACTGTAGGGTTATTGAGCTAAAAACGGTGATTGTTGTGGAGTTTGTAATAATTGCTCCGTTGGTATTGATAATTTTTGTAATACAGTGACTAATTATTGTATTAACCTTTCAAATTAATTATTAACAGAATATTCACGTCTTAATATTAGTGGATTCTAGCTCCCGCGCTGATTTATGAATGTTTAATATCTCTATTTTTATGAAAAAGAATACCATTTATGATGTCAATTCAACTCGAAATACCAACGAAAAGCTGATAATTCAAAAAAATGTTTCGACAAAATTTAAGGGTATATAGAACTGTGGATAACTTTATACACATTACACACACTGTTACCTCTATATTCTTCCAATATATCCATAAGTTAATCACAAATTATCCACGAAAGTCTGTGGATAAAGGAGTGGTTGTCTTGATCCAAGCAATTTGCTACATTATTTATAGCAAAGTTAACTATCAATATATTACATCTTGTTTAGATTTAGAACTCCACTCACAAAAATACGGAGGTGAACTAATTCGTGAGTAAATTATCGGACGATTTATTGATTAAAGCTTACGTCACGGCAACTAATAGCATGTTAAATCCAGATTTTATTTACCTATTAAAAACTGAAATTATACGCCGCTCTCTAATTAAGAAAATCCCATGTTAAACTGATTCAGCATTTTAAAAAAATGAGGAATTAGCTTTTCTTGTTAATGATAGGCATTTCAAATATAAGCAGCTATTTATTTCTTCGTTTGAACACCAACGTGAATTAGATATCCGATACATTGTCATGTATTTCAACTTTAAAATATTTTAATAATACGCACCATATCACCATTTATTAATTGATAGTTTATCTGCTGATTGTACGGAAACTCATAACCGATGTCTCTAAATCTTTTGTAAGATTTGAAAGTATTATTATAAGTTGATGATAGTGATTTCAACTGATGAATTTTATACACCAATGAAAAGTACAATGATTTTATAACCTTGATAAAGATATCTAGAAAATAATAGATTTAGTAATAAAGAATTTATAATTGCCAGAGTGGTGTTTTCCTATCACTCTGGCAATCCATTTTAACAACAAGCATGTAAGTTCCGCCTTGACCTTCTCTAATAGAACCATTAACAAACATTAGCTAGATATACTAATGTGCCCTTCATTTTTAACTATTTTTAAATAACTTTGAACGAAGTACTTTTTCACTTATAACTCTTCCAACTATCTCTAATTCAGTTTCTCTCCCCTTATTTTATACTCATATAAGAACATTCATAATCCAACGTTTTTCACAATTTTATTATGTAAAATAGCTTATAAATAAGCAACTAAACATGGGAAACCAATACAGATATGCTTCTTTTTTTGGGGTATTACTGTTATATTCAAACACATCATTACTATTCCAACTATTTTGTGATCCTACATAATTCATTACCCACAATTATTATATTAATATTTTATTTACGCTGTAAATAAACCTCTTTTGATACCATCATTCATTTTTCTATTTGTTCGTTTCATAAAACTCTTATTATGACTGTATTTTTCTACCTAAAACTGGTGCTTCCTAGCTATCTTTAACTGGAAATTTAATCTAAAGTATACATTTTTCTAAAAATTTATTTTAAAAGAAAACTCTTGCAATTTTAAATTTTGTGATATAATCGCTTGGAATTTAGTTCACAAATGATGGGGAGAGATTTTTTATGATATTAAGAGACTTTTTTATGTATTTATCGGAAAATCGCACACTAAATGCAGCTGCTCAAAGATACGGTTTAAAGATGGGGGCACAAAGTGTTGTAGCCGGTACTAATATTCAAGAAACGATTGATAGTATTAAAGAATTAAATAAGCATGGTATTGCATGTACAGTTGATAACTTAGGTGAATTTGTTTTTGAAAAATCCGAAGCTACTGCTGCTAAAAATCAAATTTTAGAATTAATTCAAGCTATTCATGATCATAAAGTAGATGCTCATATCTCTTTAAAACCTTCACAATTGGGGTTAGATATTGATATCGACTTCTGTTATGAAAATTTAAAAGAAATTGTTGCCCTAGCTGATCAATTCGATATTTTCGTTAACTTTGACATGGAGAATTATGATCGTTTACACCCTTCTTTTGAGTTGATGGAGCAACTAAATTCTGAGCATCAAAATATCGGTACCGTTATTCAAGCATACTTCCATGAGTCTGATGAAAATATCGAAAAATATAAAAACTATCGTTTGCGTATCGTAAAAGGTGCTTATAAAGAACCAGCAAATATCGCTTATCAAGATAAAGCAGAGATTGATGCAAAATATATTAAATTAATCGAGTATCACTTACTGAATGGTAAATTTACTTCAATCGCAACACACGATCACCGTGTCATTAACCATGTAAAACAATTTGTTAAAACAAATAATATTCCGAATGATAAATTTGAGTTCCAAATGCTTTATGGTTTCCGTAAAGATATGCAACTTCAGTTAGCAAAAGAAGGTTATAACTTCTGTACTTATGTACCATTTGGAAGTGATTGGTATGGATACTTCATGCGTCGATTAGCAGAGCGTCCTCAAAACTTATCACTCGTTACAAAACAAGTTTTCAACAAAAAAACTAACACTGCGATTGGCTTAGCTGCATCAGCATTCATTGTTGGTCGTCTATCAAAACGCAAATAAAAAAAACCCGCTCAAAAGGCGGGATTTTTTTATTTCTTCTCTTCAGTATCTTTCATTCGCTTCATACGATATTGTAAACTTTGTCTTTTCAATCCTAGCTCTTTCGCTGTTTTTGAAACATTGCCACCAAAGAATTCTAGTGCCTTAACCACGTAATAGTCTTCTACTTCACGAATATATTGGTCGAGTGGACGGAGATCTTTGACTGTTTGCACGATAAACAATTCACTTTGTGCATTATTTTCCAGACGGTGAATATCTTGAACCTTCCAGCGAAAATAAGCTGGTAACATCTCATAAGTAATACTCTCTTCCGTAGTGATAAGAGATGCTATTTCGTCTAATAACACTTCTAATTCTTTTAAATTACCTGGCCAATCATAAGATAAAAAGATTTCTTCAACTTCTTCCTCAAGGCCTTTCACAAAGGAACCGAAGTCTTGTCGATGCCTTGAAAAGTAGTCATTCACGAAAGGCATAATGTCTTCTTTCCGTTCTCTGATTGAGGGAACACGGATTGTAAGTGATGAAAAGAAAAAGTATAGACTTTTTGATAGCTTCCCATCACTTATTAGCTCAATTGGATCTCCTCCAATACTCGCGATAAAGACGTGATTTTTTGTTTCATGGATTTTTAACAATTCTACGATTCTTTCCTGTGCAGACATCGATAAATACTCAATACGTTCACCGAAGAATGTAATATTATTGTTTTCAGTTATATATTTTTCTAACTGTGTAATTACTGCTTCTTCGTCTCTTCTACAAATGAGTGTTATAAATTGTTCGTTGGGTATCAAAAGTGAGTGGTGGATTCCTTCAGCAATCATATCCTTCCCTGTACCTGACTCCCCTATGAGCATGACCGAAATACGACTAGTCGCAGCTAATTTTGCTGTTGAAATAACATTCTTCATCGATGCTGAAACAGCTGTGATTGTTTCAAACGTTAATGGTTGCCCATAACGGCGAAGTGGCTGATACATCATAAACTCTTGTGTAGATATATCGCGTGCAAATTCCACTGCCCCTAGAATTCGTCCCTCTTTTTCAATTGGCAAAATATTATTGATGGTCGTGATTTCCTGCCCTTTTCGATTCCAAAATGTTTTTTTATGATTTCGAATCGGTTGCCCTTTATGTAACACTTGAAGCAATAAACTCTCTTTAGCTTCAAAATTAATAATTTCCCATGCCGTGCGTTTTTTAACCTCTTCTGCTGTTATGCCCTCAAGCTCTTTCATTTTTTTATTATAAATAACCGGCATTCCGTTTGCATCAATTGCACTAATACCGATATCACTCATTTCCGTAATAAATTTATACACTTGAAGTAGACCATCTAGTTCCAATTTTAGCTGCCCCTTTAACTTTTTTATAATTTTTAGAATATTTTTATTGTAATATGCCAAATGATATTGCATTATTATATATATACTTTTCAGAAAAGTGCAAACTCATTTTGCACCTTAGAACTTAGGGGGAAAAAAATTAATGATTCCATACAAACATGAACCATTTACTGATTTCACTTCGAAAGAGCATGCAGATGCATATCAAGTTGCATTAAAACAAGTAAAAGAACAATTAGGACAAGAATATCCTTTAATCATAAACGGCGAAAAAGTAACAACTGAGGAAAAGATCTCGTCTTACAATCCTGCTAAAAAAACAGAATTAGTAGGTGTTGTATCAAAAGCAAGCCAAGAATTAGCTGAAAAAGCTATGCAAGCTGCACATACCGCTTTTGGAGAATGGAAATATACTCCGGCTGAAGTAAGAGCAGATATTTTATTTAAAGCAGCGGCAATCATTCGCCGACGCAAACATGAATTTTCTGCTTGGTTAACATTCGAAGCTGGTAAACCATGGAATGAAGCTGATGCTGATACTGCTGAAGCAATTGATTTCCTTGAGTATTATGGTCGCCAAATGTTAGCGATTAAAGATGGTCAACCTGTTGAAAGTCGCGTAGGCGAATTTAACCGCTATGACTATATCCCATTAGGTGTTGGTGTTATCATCTCTCCTTGGAACTTCCCATTTGCAATCATGGCTGGTACTACTGTAGCAGCAGTTGTAACCGGTAACACAGTACTGTTAAAACCTGCTTCGACTACACCTGTTGTTGCTTATAAATTCATTGAAGTATTAGAAGAAGCTGGACTTCCAGCAGGTGTTGTTAACTACATCCCTGGTTCAGGCGCTGAAGTTGGCGATTACTTAGTAGATCACAAGCATACTCGTTTCATCAGCTTTACTGGTTCTCGTGATGTTGGTCTTCGTATTAATCAACGCGCTTCTGTTGTAAATGAAGGTCAAATTTGGATTAAACGTGTTATCGCTGAAATGGGTGGTAAAGATACGATTGTAGTAGATAAAGAGGCTGATTTAGAACTAGCTGCTCAATCTATCGTTAAATCTGCATTCGGCTTTAGTGGTCAAAAATGTTCAGCATGTTCACGTGTAGTAATTGTGGCTGAAGTTTATGATGAAGTAGTTGCACGTGTAGAAGAATTAACTAGAGCATTACAAGTAGGTAATCCAGAAGATCCTACTAACTATACTGGACCAGTTATTGATGAAGCTGCATTCAATAAAATTACTAGCTACATCGAAATTGGTAAAGAAGAAGGTCGCTTAATCGCTGGCGGTACTGCTGACCAATCAGAAGGCTATTTCGTTCAACCAACAGTATTTGCAGATGTATCTCCTGAAGCACGTATTATGAAAGAAGAAATCTTCGGACCAGTTGTAGCTATTTCTAAAGCTTCTAATTTCGAAGAAGCGATCGCAATTGCTAATAGTACTGAATATGGTTTAACTGGTGCTGTTATTTCAAAAAATCGCGCAAATATCGAATATGCACGTCAACGTTTCCATGTAGGTAACTTATACTTTAACCGTGGCTGTACTGGTGCTATCGTAGGATACCAACCATTCGGTGGTTTTAACATGTCAGGTACAGATTCTAAAGCTGGTGGCCCTGATTATTTACAGCTTCATATGCAAGCAAAAACAACTTCAGAAACTCTATAATTTCATCTCCTATTATATAGGAAGAAACTCTAGATTTTTTATGCTCGACGTATGATAGTTTATACGTCGAGTTTTTATTAAGAGATAAAAAACTCGTATCTTTTATCTTCATTTAATGATTTTTAATACCTCGTATAAAGCAAAAAAATACTATTTTATTTCATATTTACAAATAAAAACACCTTTTATGATTATACGCAAAATAATATCATCGAAGGTGTTTTCACATTATAAATTGTTTTATTGAATATCAGTTTTGCCACTAATTTATGGTGATACGAAATCTAATTCTTCAGTCTATATCAATAAAGTTACTCTGTCTTTAGCCCTACTTTTACTTCTTTATTTTTCATATCTAAACTCATCTTGATTAGTTCGTCTCGTTGTATCATCCGAACATGATTTTTTTTCGCGAGTATCAAGGCTTGTTTCGTATATGTACTATTTGTAATTACCCAAGCGACTGTTCCATTATACATTTTAATGGCGGGGATAATCTCCTGAACTGCTTTTACTCCAACTGCTTGTTTATAACGCTTTGCCTGCACAACAATAACTTGTTGATCTTTTTTTAAAATTAGATCGGCTCCATAGTCTCCCGTTGTAGAAGTATAGGATACTTTATAACCTTGACTCTTAAAGATCGCTCCAACATATTCCTCAAATTGTCTACCTGTCATTTTATCGATTTCTTGTATACCAGATTGCTGCATCTTTTTATTAAAACGAATAGATCTCCAAATTGAAAATACTATAATCACAATTAAACATAATCCAACTGCTTTAAAAACGCCCCACAACGTATTAGAAGAAAACCAACCTAATATTGCGGCTATAAGTAGTAATAGTCCAATGAATTCATCTATCATTTTTTGTTCCTTTTTCGTGCGATTCCGCATTGCTTACCACCCTCTTTACACAATAATCAACATCCCTATTCATACTATTAAACCATAAAATGTAATATATTAGAACTTAATGGATACTATTTACCACAACTAATATACTGTTTATATTTTATACGTGCACTAAATTCCAATTTTACGCATCCAATTAACTGAACTGTCTAATTCTTCATTTTATATTGACAATTGTTTTTTTAGCTGATAAGCTATGAAACATATCCAAATTCGTTGAAGAGAATAAGTACGGATGGACACTTAATCCATAGAGAGTCGACGCATGCTGAAAGTCGATGTTTAAATCCATTTCTGAAGTAATCTCTGAGAAGCAAAATTGAACCTAAAGTAAATTTTGCCGGCAAATCCTCCGTTACCAAGGGATCACGTATATTAGTACGGTGGCTGAGTGCTGGACTTTTTGTGAACAACAAAATTCCAGAATTAGGGTGGTATCGCGAGTAATCTCGTCCCTTTTATAGGGGCGAGTTTTTTTTGTGCCTATTTTCACTGAATATGGATTACTATTTTGAAGGAGTGAATGAAATGAAAAAATCTACAACTTTGTTTATTGGATTAATGTTATTTTCAATGTTCTTTGGAGCCGGTAATCTTATTTTCCCACCGTCTTTAGGTGCTAATGCAGGGACAAACTTTCCACTCGCTATAACTGGATTTATCGTGACTGCAGTTGGTCTACCATTACTTGTATTAATAGCTTTATCATTTGTTGAAGGTGGTGTTCGTACACTAGGAAGTCGTGTCCACCCTATCTTCGGTATCGTTTATACAATCACCGCATATTTATCAGTAGGACCATTTCTTGCTATCCCTCGTAATGCAACACTGGCATTCGAGATGGGGTTAAAGCCTTTTATATCTGATTCCACTTTTGCTCTAATCGGTTTTACGGCTTTATTTTTCCTTTTAGTATTTTTAGTTAGTTTAAACCAAAGTAAAATGATGGATTTAATGGGCAAAATCATTACACCACTATTATTAATTAGTATGATTGTTTTAGTTGTAGTAGGTTTTGTTCGCTTACAAAATGGCGCATTAGCTCCTGCAACAACAGAGTATGCTCAATCTCCTTTCCTAAAAGGTTTTTTAGAAGGATATAACACAATGGATGCTCTTGCTGCTCTTGCATTTGGTATTGTTATTTTGAGCGCATTGAAGCAACAAGGTGCTACGGAAGGTAAGATGCTTCGAAGAGAGGTGCTTAAAGCGGGGCTTTTAGCTGGATTTTTACTAACTGTTGTATATTGTTCACTCGGCTATATTGGTGTGAAAATGGCAGGAACAGGTACATTTGAAAATGGTAGCACCCTTCTTTCATCTGCTTCCTACTTATTATTCGGACAATATGGTAACTTATTATTAGGTATTATTTTCGTACTCGCTTGCTTCACTACATGTGTTGGATTAGTATCTGCTTGTGCAAACTATTTTTCTACATTAGTACCTAAAGTTAGTTATAAAAAAATCTCTTTATTCTTTTCATTGATTGGTTTTGGACTAGCTAACTTCGGACTAAATACAATTTTATTGGTAAGTGTTCCTTTTTTAATTGCTGCATACTCTTTAACAATTGTATTGATCGTGATTTCTCTATTCCATCCGCTATTTAAAGGTTCTTCTTATGTTTACGTTACAGCAATGTCGCTTACTGGAATAGTTGCTTTATATGATGGTTTAAAAGCATTCGGCTTAAAGTTTGGTGTAGTTGATAAATATATGAGCCACCTTCCATTTGCAGAGCTTGGATTAGGTTGGATCATTCCTGCAATTGTAGGGACTGTCATTGGATATTGCCTATATCTCATAAAGGGAAAATCACCCGTGGTTCTTTCACAGCCAGTTGAGAAATAACCTGGGAGAAAGATTAAGGCCGAATTATGAGGATAGCTTGATGTAAATTTGATTGTTGCACTGAGTTCGGGGATTGTTGCGCTGAGTTAATTGATTGTTGCACTAACTCAATTGATTGTCGTGTTAACTCAATTGATTGTTGCACTAACTTGCCCCATTGTTATTTAGCAGAATATTCACGTCCTTAGTGGACGACATTTCCAATGTTTTTGGACAAAAAAAACCAGCTTTTGCTGGTTTTACTTTTTGAATAATGGTTGATTGTAATCATAATGATAGACACGAGATTTAGTGTTCCCGATAGGGGTTAGATTCATCATTTTGAAGAGTCTCGATATCGTAAACTTATCTTCTATTTGTAGAAAGTTTCTGCATTCTTTGTTTGTGATGGTAGGTTTAAAGAGTTGAAACCAATCGAGCAAAGTTTGCTTTAGAATGACTTGCTTTGATGTTTTACAATTTGGGCATTGCTGCCCTCTTCTCGATGAATACTCTATTGTTGTACCACAAGGGCAAATCATACCAGAATATAAATTTTCGGGTTGTAGGTTGTATTTGTAGCATAAGGGAAAGGGATTATACGGCTTGATGTGCGACTTTAGTTGATTGCAAAGCAAATGAAATTCTTCGTCGTTGAGTTTGTGTGGGAGAGTATTGAGCTGTTCTAAAAAAATGGGGATTTCTTTGTTGAACAGTAATTGCACTTTCTTAGGGCGTTTTCTTATAAATGTGTTGGTGTTTGGCATAACAATTTTATAGTAAATTGGCATTTCATACTTATTATTTTGGAGCCAATATTTCAGGCTACTTACTGCACGAATAATTTGAGTTTGGGGGCATTCGTATATTCGTTTTTCACCTTCTACTATCTGAACTAATTGATAAGGATTTTCGTGAAATCGTAATACACCTCGCATGTTTTTCACTTCAAATATACAAATATAGCTAGGTGTGATAATAAGTGAGTCGATTTGTACAAAACGAAATTTAGATACTTGTAATTCAACGTTGGGAAAATAGATATTTGGCAATTTAAAGTGAGTTTCTTGAATGAAATGGTCGACGCGCAATTCACCTTTATAGCCTGCTAGAATACGTTCAATGTCTTGCCGTATGCCATTGATAGCTTGATGATGTGAGTTCGGTACTCGGTGAAGAAGCCGATTGAGTGCTTGAATTTGTATTGGAATAGGTCTAGTAATATTGATGAAAATTCACTCCCTTTCAACTATAGTTAGATAGAATCTATCATGATATGGAAAATATTTCAATAGATATTTTGTTTGTTGCCCTAACTTTGGGGATTGTTGCGCTAACCCGATGGATTGTTGCGCTAACTCATCTCTTTGTTATTTAGCAGAATATTCACGTCCTATTTTATTGATTTATTTTATTTTGAGACATCTCGCGTATGGAAAACTTGTTTTTATTGGAAACTCACCAATTCTGGTCGCAATTTGAGGATCGGGTGAAGGGAATTTTGATTGTTGCGCTAACTTTGGGGATTGTTGCACTATGTGCGTTGATTGTTGCGCTAACTCTGCCGATTGTTGCACTAACCCGATGGATTGTTGCGCTATCTCACTCCTTTGTTATTTAGCAGAATATTCACGTCCTATTTTATTGATTTATTTTATTTTGAGACATCTCGCGTATGTGGAAAACTTGTTTTTATTGGAAACTCACCAATTCTGGCCGCAATTTGAGGATTGGGTGAAGGGAATTTTGTTTGTTGCGCTAACTTTGGGAATTGTTGCATTAACTCTGTTGATTGTTGCACTAACTCTGCCGATTCTTGCATTAACTCTGTTGATTGTTGCACTAACTCTGCTGATTGTTGTACTAACTCGACTGATTGTTGTACTAACTCGACTGATTGTTGTACTAACTCGACTGATTGTTGTACTAACTCGACTGATTGTTGCACTAACCCGATGGATTGTTGCGCTATCTCACTCCATTGTTATTTAGCAGAATATTCACGTCTTTAGAGGTTTCCCCCTAAAGACGTGCATAGAATTTCACATTTCTTTAACTGGAGGGTAAAGATAGGTTTTTTTCATTTTAGAGTAGTGAGCGATTGGGTAGTTTTCTTTGTCATCATATTTTAGATAAGAAGCGATTGAATTTGCATGGATGGTGCATTCGGCATTTTGCAATGTCCATGGAGAGTGTTCATTATCGAGTCTGATTAACTGCCCGTTTATTTTTGTCCAGCAATGGTAACGTTCGGTTAGCCAACATTCTAATTGACTACGTTCAATTGGTCCAGAAATTGGTTCATATGAAGCTATAAGAGTTTCGTAATTCGTTTCTAATTTTTTACTTCTACTATAAAAAGTGATTATATTATCACTTTTTTTCAATGTAACATTAGCTTGTCGTAAAGGCATAAAGTTTTTAAAATTCAACAGTTTTGCGATTAGTTGATTATTGGCATCTATGCTTAAAAAGTAAATACCAGCCTTTTCTTTATAAGTAACATATGTGCGGGCATTTAATTCTAGAAAGGAACTGATACCGGGTAAGGATGGTATAAATCTTGGGCGATTCTCTTTTACTTGAAAAAACACTAAACTGATCCATGCTTTATTATTTATGAGATCCAGCTCTAGTTCTGATGGGATGTATTGCCGTATATCTTCAGCTGAGACTGACCAATGTAGAAATAATACATCGTGCCATTCCTGCGTTATAATCCAAGGTCTTTTATTCATTGAATCACTCCTTTCAACAACTTCACAATGCTTATTATTCCCTTTGATAAATATATTCAAACTAGTAAAAAATAAACCCTGAACTCCGAAGAGTTCAGGGTTTATTTACCAATAACTATTGCTGCATACTAATCGAATTACCATCACTCTTCACATATACAGTTCCATTTCTCGTGACAAAAACTTTTGTTCCCAATTCCTCCAAGGCCTTAACTGCTTTACCAGCTTTTCTTGCGCTGGTAATAACTGCAAAAAGAGGGTTTACCTTTTCGTAAAATTCCAATGTATTCTCTTCAAATTTCCCATGGTGTGGGACTTTTAAGAATGTATGCTTAACAACGCTATGTTTCATTATTTCATTCATGCGTTCTTCTTCTGCATCTGCTGTTAATAAAAAGCTATTGTTTCCGTGTTGTACACTTACTACAAGTGAATAATCATTTTCTTCTTTGTATTTACTTTTTTGTGGTGGGTATACTGTGAATTCAGCAGTACCTGCAGTAAAGGAATAAATTTGGGTCAATGCTTTGGGGGCGATGTGATTTGCTGTAATCGCATATCTGTACTCTAGATATTGTATACTGCTACGCTTATACTTTGGTGTAATAATTTGCTGGACGTCCACACTATTTATAATAGTATCTGCTCCACCAACATGATCCTTATCGAAATGGGTTAAAATCAAGTAGTCAATTTTTTCTATATTATGCTTTTCTAAATAAGTGACAATCTTTTTGGCATGCTTGTCTTCTCCAGTATCAACCAATATTGTTTTGCCACCCGACATTAGAAGCATACTGTCAGCTTTACCGATTTTAAAAATTGTCATATCTAAAAGTGTTGTCTCACTACTTGCAGCAGTTTTCGTGTGGTAAGAGGAGCAACCTATTAAGGTTAGAATGATGAGCATAACTATGTACTGGAACATCACTCTTTTACCTTTGGACAGATATTGATTCATAAAACCACTCCCCTCTTTTCGTTAATTTTTTTTCGAGTTAATTTACTTTTAGTATCCTCTAAATGAGTTGAATTATGACGCAAAAAAATCCCCTTATCGAATGATAAGAAGATTTTCGTTATTGCTATCGGGACTTTTAGAACATTAAATATTTTTTAGCTGAGTGATATCAGAACTCAGTACATCCTGCACTCTTTGGACGTATGGATCCTTATTATACGTGAAGTACAACTGACTAGAAAGTCTAACGGGATCGCCAAAGAACAGTCTTTCATAAAGCGTTTGGCGTGTGCCGAAAGCGCTCATAGTCATATCCCAAGCTAGACGGAATATTTTAACGCGATCTTCTGCAGTGTCTGCTTTAGATTGTAAATATTGATCCAGGTCTTTTCTCATATTCGATTGGAATGCATTTTCAGTGGGGATTGACATTAACCCGCTTGCTCCCAAAATCTGAATAATTTCAGCAAACCTAGGATATACCTTAGGAAATACATTTATTGAAATTTGTAATGTTGTACGATCTGGTCTCATAACACCGAATTCATCCAACTTAGCTTCTGCTTCTGATTTCATAACCAATGCTTTCATTGTTTCCAATGCAACAATAATTTCAGAAGCCTTTTCTTGTACATGAAGGTATTCGCCAATATTAATCGTTTCAATGATAGACTGTACTACACCTAAAACAAATTCAGTTTTTACAATCTGTCTACAAGCTACTTGATGCAATGCGAAAGGTTGAAAAGAACTAGCCATCATAAAGCTATTGGATACACCTAAATTGTTATAATAAAATACGCGCTCCCATGGGACCAATACATTATCAAATACCACAATAGTATCCATTTCATCGTAACGAGAACTTAATGGGTAGTTAAATGTTGAGTCTCCTCCAACAAATGACTCTCTGCATAGAAATTTCAATCCTTTAGTGTTACTTGGTATCGAAAAGGCAAATCCCTTTTCCTCCTCCAATATTCCAGCAGCTGACATGACTAATAATTCGTCAGTAATGCCACCTTGTGTTGCTAGTAATCTCGCACCTTTTACAATAATGCCTTCATCGTTACTTTCCATTACTTTTGCAGCAATAGGCTCTTCTGTAGACTCCAAATAATATTGACCTCTATTTACTTGGGGATCCACAAATGTGTGTGTCATCGATATATCATTTTCTCGTGCATATTCATAAAAAGCTAATAGATTTTCAGGAAAACAATTATCTTTTCCTTCTAAAAATTTAGCCGATGATGCAAATGCCATTAACGTTGTATTCATATAATCTGGACTTCTGCCCATCATTCCATTATTTGATCTAGCCCATTGCTGAATCATTTCTCGTCTTTTTGCTAAATCTTCTTTCGACTGAGGTTGTAAATAAGATATACCTACTGAATTTCCAGTAGTTGGTGATGGATACGTGAGGATATCTTTTACTGAAGCATCATGTTGCATCTCGTATAGCAACGCCTGGCTTTTCATGATTCCTGTGAATGCAGGGTGCTCAGAAATATTACCTGTTACTTGCTTACCATCAATCCAAACATTCGTTTTCAGCTTGTTAATTCGGTCAATATACTGTTTCCCGGTTATTGCTGTCATACACACACTCCTAAATTGTACTCGCTAATGGTGAAATAGCTGTATGGAAATATTCATCTAGCTATTTCTTTAGTCATATTTTATGAATATGACCTGACTATTGTTACTCTTCGAATAATGAACTCAAATTTACATTCGAATTAATAAAGAAAGAGCACCATTATACATAACAAAAAACCTCAACCTAAGTGAAGTTATGAGAGAAATAATCGGTTGTTTTTTCCAAACTGATGTATGTATTTTTACCACTTTCCATCAACAATAAATATTAACTTAAAAAGCAAAAAACCTCCTAGAGAGCTTGAGGAGGTTCACTTTTTAATAATTCTATTGTTTTTTCATTCTTTTTCACTAATGACATAGCATCAAGATTCTTCCAACAGTTATTTTATGTATTAGTAAATGTACAATTTTAATAATAAACTTATCATTTCCATCTATATAAATTGCATAATTGTACTACTTTTCGTTTGATCTTCGTCTTGTAATAAAATGGTGGTGTGTTTTAAATCCTTTCCATTCTTTCATATGCTTATGTAAGTCTTTTCTTTGAAGTCTCGTTTCAGTAGTTTCCATATCAAAAGTAGAATTGGTCTTCATAGTGTCATCAACAATAAATATTACCGGGAATTGAAATAATTTTCGAACTAAATATATCATTCTCTGCTCATTTCGATCTGCCTCAATAATATGCACGGTTATTTCACTAAAGTCGATTATTTCTTCCCCTTGATAGTAGTACTTCACTTCTCCCATCCCCTTTTAAGAAATTTTATTTCTTTCTCTTAATTTATCATAAATAGGAAAAATTAACCATTAATTATATGTAGAATTTTAGTTTTGCTATATGTCGTAGGAGGAATGTTGTTGTTTTATTTTGAATTAAATTACTTAAAAACAAAGCCCTCCTAATCTAAGTTTGGAGGGCTTGTTGTAGGTGAATGATTATCTTAATTCATTGTATTTTACATTGAATTCTTTTTCTAAATCCGCTTGATTAGCATAACCTGCTCCTGCTGGGCGTTTCTCTAACACATATTTTGCAACTGCTGTTCTATTCACTACTGACAATGAATTTAACTTACCTTTTAAATTATCCATTTCATATAATGCAGCAAGGATTTCATCGACGTCTGTTACACTATTCGCTTTTTCAAATGCAGTTGCCTGAGCTTTCACATTTAAAGTAGCCGTAGCAGGTACGATGAAACTATCAGAAGAAGTTGCTTCGATATTCACTACATCTGCAAGGTTTGATTTAAGGGTAAATGAAATGGTTCCATTATTCCCAATCGGTACTATTTGAGTGTTATCCAGGCTTCCAGGCACAATCACTTTATTTATACCGTTTGATAACATAACCGTAGCGAATACAGTATTAAAATCAAACGTAACTGTACCACCAACTTTAGGTGCATATGGTAAGCCATTTTGATCTACGGTTTGGTAGGTTACCGTCACAGGCATATCCGCTGCAACTGTTGTTACATCCTCACCGCTTGCGTTAACGAACTTCATACTAGCAATACTCACTATTGCTTCGTTAAAGTAAGTAATTGTAGCCGTTTGTTGTAAATCGCCATCATCTAGTTGGCCAGTTCCCGTATTAGAAACGTTATCGATAAACACTGTCGGAATAATATAAGAGTCTATTTTTCTATTGATTATTGTAAATGGTACTGTGCCTTTTTTATCAGTCACTAATGTATAATTTCCATATCTATCAGGAGTGATTAGTTTGTTATCTTGGAAAATATACGCTGTTTCTGTATCACCTTTTAAAGCTACTTTGACAGGAAGTTTAGCAGGTGCTTTATTGCCAGCTAAGTCCGTTAGCGTTGCTACATATTGGCGACCGCCAAAGTTCGCTCCGTATGTGTTCCCTACTACGACATTTTTCGCAGTAGAAACGTTAGACGCTTTCTCTGTCCCTAGCGCTTCAACAGTTAAAGCCATTGCGTGCTTAATTTCAAACTTAACTGTTGACCCTTTTGCCTGTAGTTCTGTTGCATCTAGTCTTTCGCTTGAATCATTGCCATTAGCAAATACGATTGGCGTTACAGATGTACTAGCACCTGTTATTGTAAAAGTACCTTCACCTCTATCATTAACATATACTCTTGCTCCTGCTTGAGTAGTTGCAGTCTGATAAGGTGTTGTCTTATTACTTTCTAGTATCTGTGCTTTGCGATTAATCTTATCTGATGTGACATCTAGATTTTCAGCAAACGTTACGTTGACGTATTTACCTTTTGTATCACTAGATACATCTACTGGATTGACGTTAACTTTATAGACTTTTTTAGAATTGTTTGCTACAGTCGATTCCTTCGTAACATCTGTAATTCTTAAACGTTCTGAGTCGCCCCAATATACTCTTGTTTCGGATGATTTAAGTCCAGGGTTTATCGATGGATATGCATATACAGAATCTTGAGTAAAGACATGTTGTATGTAACTATACTTGGCTACACCATATTCGTCTGTCAGTACTTCAACGGTGTTTTTTTTACTTGCATCCGCTGAATTCCCTATAGTGAACGTTACTGGAATATATGATTTTGCCTGATTCTGATTAACCTCTACTTGTGCTTCAAGAGTCACTTGCGAACCTAAAATGCCTTGAATAGAAGTATTTTTTTGCGAAACCTTCGTTGGTATTACGGCAGAAATCGCTACAAATTCTGGTTGCTTAACACCATCAAGTTCTACAGTATACTTTCTCCCAGCTTGTTGTGCGGAAGTTGTTAATACGACAACTTTATCATCAGTTGCCTTAACTGCAGCATTTGTAACGATTAAACCTTCGATCACAAAACGCCCAGTTGTAATTTCGCTAGCCTTTTGTGCATTTTCAAATGTGACCTCAACCGTAGTGTTATTGATTACTTTCACTGCATTAACTGTAGTTGAAACGACAAACCCGTTTTTATATAGTTTTTTTGTACCTTGATAAAGGAATACACCATTTGCTACCGTTCCTTTTATGTACAATTTTCCAGAAGTGCTTTCAATACCCGTTAATTCTTTACCGTCTTGATACCATTTTTTCACTGACCCCGTGCCAAACAAACCATTTCCTTTTTTACCAGCATTGTAATAGACTTTTTTATAGATACCTGTTCCTTTTGCCCCTGCTTTGTAATACGTTTTTTTGTAAAGGCCCGTAAATTTGTTGCCGTCTTTATATAGTACACTTTTGAAAGATTTATAGCCTTTTATAGCTTTACCCGTCTTCACTGAAACTAATTTACCTTTTGTAACTGTTACAGTTTCAGATTTAGCAAAAGCTGTATTTGTAGCTTCAGTTACTGCAAATGACCCTGTTAGAACTGCAGCTCCAATTACTAACGAAGCGACAGGCTTAACAAATTTCAATCTAAATTTCCCCATTTCAAAAATCCTCCTTAATAGATATCACACTCTACTTTCCATTAATAATAGTATATCAAAATGCCCAATAATAGTATAATATAGGCATTTATTTAAAATCATGGATTTCCACTTTAAGACTGGTGTTAAACCGCATATAAATCACATAAATATGATGACACTTTTACCTACAGGAGCATTTTAATGATATTTATGTCAAGTAAATATCAAAAGTAAATATAAAACCAAAAATCAAAAGTTTTATTAAATATTTAGAAATATAGAACCCTTGATAACTATGGATTTTTTAAAATATCACACATTATTAAACATAAAAAAAAGAAGGATAGATGAGCAGCGTTAGAATGTGCTCCATCTATCCTTTTCGTTCCACGATGATTCTATTTAGAACATCCGCAGATAATGCCCCCACAAAATCTCTTGCTTAAAAGACCTATTTACTATTTGAATTTGCAATATTCTTTGTAAAACAGTGAATACCACCACTTAAAATATTAAGTGCTGTTTTCGTAAAAACTGTTGCTATTCAACTAACTAATCATTTTAGTTGAACAAGATAGTTTTTGGGTTTGTTTTTTTCATCAAATTGAAATTAAATAACAATAAAATTAATCTTTTTCAACTGTATATCTAACTTGTTTAAAGATTACTATATCTCCATCTTCAGTATCATCTACAGTTTGCCAAAGTTGAACCTTGGGCTTGTAGTCCGTCCTATGAGCATCTTTGATATCCATAATGTTAAGTTTGTAGGATTCGTCATTTTTTATTTTTTGTTCAAATACTGTTTTATTAGCAACATTAATAAAGGTTACTTTATTTTCATCAATTCCCTCAGTCATAAATTCTAATTGATTATCTTTTGTTGTAATCTTTGATGTTAATAATTCAATACTTCCGTTTCCAGTTTCTCCTTTAATAGCAATTTCAACATCGGGATCTTCTATTATATCTGAACATCCGGATAATGTGATACCAGCGAATAGAATAGAAATTAATCCAATTAGCTTTTTCAAAAACACCCCTCCTTCCCAGCGTTATTTTAACACAAATGGTAAAATAAAGGGATTTATGAGTGGTGTGAGAAGCTTCTTCAATGTAGTGTAGTGCTTTAGTTGAAGAAGCTAGCCAAACGAGAAGCAACAATCTTGGAGAAAACAGCCTTTATTTATTATTTATAGTAATTACTTTTCTATCTGGGAAAATAGTTTCTAAAATTTTCTTGCCTTGCTCTAACTTAGAGCTGGCTGCATTTTAATTTTTCCGCTTGAGCCCTGATAATGCAGTTACGGTTCTGGACAAGGTATTGATGCTGCCCCGTTAGCTTAAGTACAATTCTTCACAATCTCTCTTTCAAGGTAAGAAAAAACTACCCTATTTATTTTAAAAATGTATCGCACATCCATTCATAAAATTTTTCCTTCTCTTCAAATTGTGGATAATGGGCTGATTGCTCAAAAGCAATAAATTCTTTTTTATTAAATTCAATCATATCAAAATATTTTTTTGCTTCATTTGATGTAGTCATATAATCATATTTACCCATAACAAAATAAAACGGTAATTCAAGTTTCGTTACGATAGTTGGTAATGGATTTTTTAATACACCCTCACTCAAAACCTTTTGAGAATAGGACACCCCACGGTTATAACCTATTAGATCTAATAAGTTATACTCGCTACTGAGTAATATACCTAAGTTATCTCCATCGGGGTTATCGATGAGTCTTACACTTCCGTCATATTTCGTAACAGAATTTCGTGGGGTAAACATGCCGCCCTTTTTAATTTTTTCAGTTAACCCTTGTAAATATAAAACATCATCCGTATTGCCAGCTTTTCGAGCCTGATTTATAACGTAGTTCAAACTTTCAATCTCGCTTTCTACTTGATTACTCATCTGTCCAATACCAATATATGCTTCATACTTTTCAGGAGCTTTATGGGCAGCTTGCGTGCCAATATATGTACCATAAGAATGACCAATTAATATTACTTTTTCTTTGCCGAGCCGTTCTGATATATAATCCGTCAAAGCCAATAAGTCATCCACCAGTAAGTCTGGGGAAAGATTAGAATAGTCCTCAAAAAAATGATAGGATTTTCCACTTGCTCGTTGATCGTAATTAACAACCGTAAATTTAGTTTCCAGTAAGTCTTGGTATTTTTCTGCATATGGTATTTCCGAACATCCAGGTCCTCCATGTACAAAAATAATAACAGGATTAACCTTATCTTTGCCACGTATCATAATTTCATGACTACTTCCATTTATCTCTACTTGTTCTAATGCACTTATACTGTTATCACCTTTTATATGCGAAGTCCAAGTAGGGAAAAAAAGTGCTATGATTAGTACTATTATAATAATGACCCCAATATATTTTATTAATTTCTTTATGTTTTTCATCTGATTCCTTTCTGCTCGATACAATCCAAATATATGATTGATCCAGACTTGTTCTTATGTAATGTGATGGATATTGATTATTTTTTAAAATCCTTATTCCACTAAAGCGCCATTTCTTGAAAAAGAAAATTCGAATATTATTTATTTTTTAATTCCCACTGTTCATTCCTTTCTACTCATCAGTAAGTTTAATTGTTGTATCTTTATTTACGTCTTCATCAAAAAAAACTGCATTATTTACTTCAAGATGTGTACAGGTTGTAAGTTGCAATAGATTTTAGCATTCATTTTTTTCACCTCTTTTAGAAATTTTATTTATATTTTTATTCTAAAGAGGAAAGGTCATATACTGTAGTGTCGATAAGTCATTAATAAGTCATAACTATTTTAAAAAAATGACTAATTATGATGATTGGCTAAAATATATTGCTTCTTTAATAATAAGTGGCTATTGAAACTTTATTGATGCCCTCTTTAATAATGGCTGTTTTCTTAAACTTTGTTGTTTTTAATTGACTATTAAAAATTTTGATATAATATACTATATGCGGTAAGTAAAGGAGGGTTTATATTGCACAACATAGTTAAATCCATAATTAAGAAGATCAATGAACAAGACCAATTCATTAAAGCAAGTATCTATATTATGGGTGGTTTTTCTATAGTATTAGCTGGATATGGTGTTGGTCGTTTTGTTGGAATGATAACATTTTAATTTCTAAGTCATTTTAATCTAGCAACAATCTATACGAAAACAGCCTTAATAATAGACGATCCACCTTGAGATCTTTTGCATGATGGAACTTATGTATTGCTCATGAACGTTCCAGTTCGTTGCAATAAAAAAAGCGTGAAGACAAAGTTAATTTAACTTTGTCCACACTCTCTTACTTCAATATTTCTTATTTTCTACAAGACTCTCTTCTATTGCTTTCATAATAGCAGAAGATCTGTTTTTTACATTTAATTTCGAATAAATGTTAGAGACATAATTTTTCACAGTTCCCACTGAAAGAAACATCTTTTCTGAAATGTCTTTATTGGATAATCTTTGAGTTAAACATTTTAATACTTTTAATTCTTGATTATTTAAATCATATGGATGTTTCATAGAGTACTGGTCAAATTGTTCCGCGTGTTCGTTATTATTTGATTGTATCTGACCAAACACCTCTTTTGCTAATTGTTGAGGAATGAGGGAACCTCCGTGATACACCATTTTAATTCCCTGAACCAAAAATTCAGGATCAACAGCCTTTAATATGTAACCCTCTGCACCAGCATTTAAGGCATTCAAAACGTGTGTAACATCTTGAAAAGTAGTAAGTATAATAATTTTTATATCGGGCCAATGTTTCTTAATTTCTTCTGTCGCCTTTACACCATCCATCACCGGCATTTGAATGTCCATTAAAAGAATATCAAGATTTTCCCTTTCACATAAAGCAATGGCTTTCTCTCCATTTTCCGCAGTTCCAATAATCTCAATGTCAGATATACTTTCAATCACAATTTTTAAGCTCTTCCTTAAAATCTCTTGATCTTCGACGATTGCCGCTTTTATCATGATAATGACACTTCCTTTGCCATAGGTATGTGACATGTTATCCTCATACCATCATTCAATTTCGAATAAAATTCCACTGTACCTGCCAATGTCGAGATTCGATCTTTCATTGAGCGTAAACCAAACCCTAAATGCAATTCACTAAAACCCATTCCATTATCTTCAATGAGAACAATCAATTCTTCTTGTTTAAACGAAATAGATACTTTAATAAAGGTTGCCTTCCCATGTCTTTTCGCATTTGTAAGACCTTCTTGTATACAACGAATAATGGCTAACTTTATCCTTTCGCCTACTTTGGTCACTTCTCCTTCGACAATCAATTTTATATCCGTTGATGTATGTTTCTTAAAATCAATAATCAATTCTTGCACAGACTCAATAAGTGTTTGATGAGTCATGGGCGACATCTGGTGAATTGTCTTTCTCACATCTTGCAGTCCATTTCGTGCTAAATCCGAAATCTCTTTTATACTCTTTTCTGCTTCTATTTTATCTGCCCGATATAGAAAAGGAAGAGCATCTAAACTCGTTATGACTGATGTGAAAATATGGCCTACTGTATCATGCAAATCTTGCGAAACTCTATTTCGTTCTTCCTTAATCGTCAGTTCCTCAATCTTTTTTGAGTAATATTCCAAGTCCTCGTTTTTTTCCTCAATAGAAGCAATTAACGTTTTATTGGCGTTATTGACAATGGTCATCCTTCCTAAACATAACCCGATACCATAAAAAATAGTTGTATCGATGAAGCGAGCAAAGAAACCCTCATCAGCGAAGAGATCGCCAGTCAATGTGCCAGCAAAAAAAATAGAAATATATAAGAAAGGTCCTAACCAAATTAACGGCTTCACTTGACAAGCATAAGCTACAGTAAGCATAGGCAAGAATAGAAAACCGTAAGTCTCTGATATTTCATATTGGATCGATAGGTAAATAAACGCTGAACCCGTTAGCAATACCTCTACAAATACATATTTTGGGAATTTTATAAGCCCAGGCCTATAAAATAGGTGAGGTATTATGTATAAACTAATGGCCCACAAAAGTAAAATCCACTTGTTCAAACCTGTCGTACCTATGAATATCAAGTAGCCAATATTCGTAATCCATATTGTACGAATGAGAAATAGAACATAGTCCAACCAATGCCATTTCCTTTGATCCATTACCGCTTTCATACTTTTATATCCCCCAACTACGTCATCTATTTCATAGTTCCTAAAACTACTTCGCTATTTTCGTTCGTATAATTGATTATGTTTAGTTTATCTTCAATGGAAAAACTTGTATAGTTTTTCTTTAAATCTTCCAGGTATAATAATGATATTTTTCCATTCAAAAGTAATTATTTCCTTCTTTTTTAACTCTTTCTTCAATTAACCTGCCCCTTAGCTGAACAGCTCAAAGATCTTCTACTAAAGCACTCCTTTAGCTGAACAAAAGTTACATGAAAATTTATATTAAGGTCCGACATTGGGAGGATTTAACTGGACTCTTTATGTTTTTAACTATGTTAATGAATGATAAAAAACCAAAAAAAGTACAGCACTAATATATAAGTGCTGTACTAAATTTCCTTAAAATGTGTAATATTAACGACCCCTAAGCTCTTGCAATAAGAATATACACTTATTTGTCTTTAATTTCACAGAGTAATTAGAGGATTTTTTGCTAAGTGAAATTGTTACTTCTGACTTTGGTACTCTTTTAGTAACTCTTTTGCTTTGTTATTATCTGCTTCTAGTTTTAGACCAGTTTCTACAAGAGGGCTCAACGTTGAAACAGCGTTCATTTTATTACCTTGGTAGAAGTTTTTAATTTCTTCTTGATTGATTGAATACAAGATAGATTGGCGTAATGCTACACTTTTAGATACATCACGGCCTTTCATATTAAAGGCAAGATATGAGACACCATTACTTTTATTTTGTTGCAATGTAAGTTTTTCGTCTTTTTTCACAATATCGTATTTGCTTTCTGGAACACCATTTAAAATATGAATTTCGCCGTTACGTAATGCAGATAATGCACTTTCTGGATCTTGGATAAATTTAACTGTTACTGATGAAATTTTCGGTTCATATTCTGTACCTGTCATGTAAGCAGGGTTTTTCACAAAATGCGCTTCGTAATCATTCTTTGAAATTAAAATGTAAGGTCCGCTTGCATAAAGAGCATTATTATAATCTTTTCCTTCAGTGATTGTTTTTTGATCACCATACGCGATGTCTTTGTTTACATCATATTTAGCAATATCATACGTGTTAATGCTTTCAACTTGTTTCTTTGAAACGATACCAGCTGATTGGTGTGCTAAGTAATTTAGTACTTGTGGGAATGGCTTTTCTGTCGTTACTTTAACAACTTGATAAGCGCCAGATTTGTTGTTTGCTTTTGTTTTATCTGTTACTAATGTTGAAACCTTTTTATCTAGACCTTTTTCTAATTGTTCACGAACAGTCGATTGACCATCTGTTGTTTTTACGTCTAATTCTTTTAAATCGCTAACGATTGAAATGTCTTTCATACTTTCATGAAGACTGTACGTACGGTGGTCAGGTACAGAGTTTTTGTCTTTAGCACGATCTAATGAGAATTTTACATCCTCTGCTCCTACACGTTCACCTGAGTCAGCTGCTTTTTTGCCTTTAACTGATGCAAAATGAATATCATCACGTAATAAGAAGTAATAATCCTTACTACCATCTGCAATCGCATGATTTAATGACAATGAGCCATCTGATACAACTTCATCTTCATCTGTTAAATTCACCAAGCGTACATACATATTTGTATTTAAAGTATTGATAGAACCGTCATTTCCTTTAATCGGATCTAATGATGTTAATGCACTAATTCCTTGTTGAACAAGTAACGGTTGTGATGCGTTTTTAGCCTTGTCTTTGAATGATACTGCTTCCCACACTGCTGCTCTTGATTTTGGTAAGCGTAATGTTTTTTCATCAATTACTTGGTTATTAACCCCTTGTGCTTTATAAGAAACATAAAGTGGCACAATATAAGCTTTGTCAAACACTACTAACTGTTCTAATTCTTTATAAGTATTTGTGTAGTCTTCTTTTAATTGTGTACTTGCTTCTTCTACTAATTCATCTGCTTTTTCATCTGCAAATAAGGTATTATCACCGTCTGTTGTAAACAATGAACGAACCGCGTAATCAGGATTCCCTGTTACTGTTGTCCATCCATTTAGTGCTAAATCATAGTTCCCTGCATCTTTTTGTGCAGTGAAACTACCGTAATCAGGTTGAATGTTTAACTTTACATTGAATCCATTCTTTGTAAGTTGGTCACGTAGTATATTTAAATCATCTTCTCCTGTGCTCATTCCTAAAATTTCAATAGACGTGCTTTTCTTATCTGAAGATGGTTTTGAGTCATCTTTTTTAACATCGGATTTCGTATTCACGCATCCTGCTAAAACGAGTACTACTGCTGCTAAAAAAAGTACTAATCTCTTTTTCATTTGAATTCCTCCATAAATCATATTTATCAATCCAATTTTGGATCTAAAGCATCTCTTAACCCATCCCCTAAAAAGTTAAAGGAAAGTACTAATAAAATAATAGCTATCCCTGGAATAATCGCTAAATAAGGGTTGGTTTCAAGATACATGCTTCCTACTTTTAAAATATTGCCCCACTCTGGAATATGAGGTTCTACGCCTAAACCTAAAAAGCTTAGACTACTAGTCGCAATAACTGCTCCCCCTATAGTTAGGGTTGCTTTGACAATCATTGGAGCAAATGAATTGGGTACTACTTGCTTGAAGATGATTTTCCAATCTGCCTCACCCAATGCCTTAGCAGCCTCTACAAACTCTAGATTTGATACCACCATGACATTTGCACGCATGGTCCTCGCATAGGACGGAATGGACCCTACACTTAATGCGATGATTAAATTGATTGTATTCGCACCAAAAGCTGCAATAATTGCAATCGCCAGTAAGATACCAGGGATGGCATAAAGCACATCTAAAATACGCATGATTACGTTGTCAATTGACTTACTATAATAACCAGCAACAGCACCTAGGAATCCGCCAATAACTAATGGAATGAGGGTTGATATTACCCCAACAATTAGTGAAATACGTGCCCCATAAATAATGCGTGAAAAGACATCTCGCCCAAAGTTATCTGTACCAAATGGGTTAGCTAAACTTGGCTCTAATAACATGGCTTCATAATTGTTTTCCACAGCAAATTCATAAACAAATGTACCGTAGCTAGCGATTGAAATAGCAAAGGTGAAAATTACAAACAGTAAGCCTAGCATTGCTGTGAAATTCTTTGTGATCTTAGACCAAATCTTATTCCACTTTTCAATCGTTGACATGTCGCGGTTTGTACTTTTTAATAACACGCTATACCCTAAAATGAAGCCGAATATATTGCCACTAAAACCTGTTATTATTAAAGCAATACCTAGCCATTTAAATGCAGGTTTGATATAGTGATCCGTATTCACCTTACCGAAGATGACTACAACTGCTACCTCAAAGATGATTAATACGGTAAATACCATCATTGAAAGTAAAAATGTATCTGATACATATGGTTTAAAGAGATTTAGTAATGAAACTGAAACAATTATCAATTGAGTCAGTAACATATAATAAGAAAGCGTGTACTCAATAGAAGCTTTACGTCGTAACATTCGAAATGCGAAGGTTGTCGTAAAAACATTCCCCACTAAAATAGTCACTAAGTTTACTGCACTCATTAACCGTGTTCTTTTTTGGATATCCCCGGTATTTAATAAATCTCGTTTCATACAAAATAGAATAATTGCTTGCCAACACGCTATCACTAAATACGCAATGGTCAAAGAGCCCCAAACTTTGTTCCATGTTCCCTCTGTAACATCAAAGGCATTCACTAAAAAAACAAGCACTAGTGCAATTGAAATAACAAAGACAAAGAGCGCATGTTTGTACTCTTGTGACCGTTTTAAAGCAAAATCCTGTTGTGTTGTCATTTCATACACCTCGTTAAGTATTTTTCATTTGCGATCGAATTCTCGGATTTAAGAAAGCGTATAGAATATCAACTGCCAAGTTTACAATCGAAATAGTGATAGCAATGTATACAACTCCTCCTAATATAGAAGGAATATCTGGTACGAATTGTTTGTCTACAATATAACTTCCTAAACCACTAATATTAAATACTTTCTCTGTCACGGCTGCCCCGCCTAGCATGCCACCAAATTGCAGTCCGATAATCGTAATAATAGGAATGATTGCATTACGTAGTGCATGGTTGATAAATACTCGACTCGGCTTTAAGCCTTTCGCTTTCGCAGTCACAATATACTCTTCGTTCACTACTTCTAAAATTGATGACCTAGTCATTCGCGCTATAGACGCTGTTAATCCAGTCCCTAATACAATCACAGGCATTATGATCGATAACCAATCACCTGGAGAATACGTAGCCGGCAGTATGTGCCACTTAATTGAAAAGTTCAAAATGAAAACAAGACCTTGCCAAAAGTTAGGGATAGATAATCCGATTAATGCGACAAACATAAAGCTATAATCCCAAAATGAATTGGTCTTTGCTGCCGATATCATCCCAACTGGTATCGCTATTACGATAGCCATTAATAATGACCAAAACGCGATAGTGAGTGTGACAGGGAATTTGTTTGCAATGCTTGCCATAACATCTTCATTACCTGTATAGGAATAGCCTAAATCTAATGTCAGAATTCCTTTTGTCGCATCCCATAACTGCACCCAATACGATTGATCTAAACCATATCGATGATTAAATTCTGCAATCTGTTCAGCTGTCGCTGATTCTCCTAAAATATTGGCCGCTGGATCGGCAGGAGAGAAATGCAAAATGGTAAATACAAAGATAGTGACCGAAATGATGACGAAGACAGTCATCACTAATCGTTCAAAAATATAACGAACGAGCGGTCTAGCATAGATTACCAAGAACAAATACATAAGGATTCCTGGTATAAAACTGACCAAAACAAAGCTCTGATTTTGTAAGCATTTAGCAAAGAAATGCCGATAACTCGTATTACTTTGATCTGTTGTTACCAATTGAGCTTGTGCCATTTTCAATACTTGTTCATTTGCAAGCTTCGTTGCCTCCTCACGCATTTCTTGTTCACGGACGGACTCATTGAAATATAACTTTTTGCTTCGGTACTGTTCCTCATATCGATGAATCAGTTCACTGTATGTAGAAGATTTCTTGATTGTTTCCATATGATTAAGCCGTATTTGTTGATATTGCGTGCTCTTATATTTTGTTTTATAGATGCACCACATCACGATATGGACTGGTAAACCTAATAAAAATAATATGTACTTATAAAAAAGGAGCGAGCTTAGATTGCTATATACATGCTCTAAACTGCCCTTTATCTGTCCTTTTTTTATTTTCAGAAAAATCACTCCTTTAATGTTGATTATTCCTAGTAATTTAGTATACTATTAGAAACAAAGTATAGAATTTAATTTATTAGAAGTCAATGAAATTATTTTAAATTATTAGTAAATGAGGAATTATTATATGGATAGTATTTTAAAGGTTGATAACTTACATATTTCATTTGTCTCAAATCATGAA
Source organism: Viridibacillus sp. d25.2 (assembly GCF_055456015.2). NCBI lineage: Bacteria > Bacillati > Bacillota > Bacilli > Caryophanales > Caryophanaceae > Viridibacillus > Viridibacillus sp. d25.2. The sequence continues at coordinate 4,004,930 of NZ_CM196652.1, forward strand.
GTTTTTGAAGCGGTTAAAGGGGTTTCTTTTGAATTACATAAAGGAGAAACTTTAGGGATTGTTGGTGAATCGGGTTCTGGAAAAAGTGTCACTGCACGTTCTATTATGCGTTTACTGCCATCTCCACCGGCGCTAATGACCGATGGTTCTATTGAATTTTCAGGAGAAACGATTTCTACTTTTACCGATCACGAAATGGAAGCCGTTCGTGGCAAAGAGATTAGTATGGTCTTCCAAGATCCAATGACATCTCTAAATACAACTATTAAAGTGGGAAATCAAATTGATGAAATCCTAACAAAACATCAACAGCTTTCTTCTAAAGAAGCGAAAAATCGATCAATTGAAATGCTGCAACTCGTAGGGATAAAAAACGCCGAAGAACGTTACAATCAATATCCACATGAATTTTCTGGAGGGATGCGTCAACGCGCCATGATTGCTATGGCTCTCGCTTGCCAACCAAAATTACTCATTGCTGATGAACCTACTACTGCACTAGATGTAACTATACAAGCTCAAATCCTACGCTTAATGAAAAAAATGCAACAGCAATTTGGCACTTCGATTATTCTTATCACCCATGATTTAGGTGTCGTTGCCGGTATGTGCGATCGTGTCGTCGTCATGAAAGAAGGGCAAATTGTTGAAACAAATACGACTGAGGAGCTTTTCTCTTCTCCTCAACATCCTTATACAAAAAAATTATTGAACGCTCTTCCACGTATGGATGAAAAGAAAAAACCAAAGGGGAAACTACATTTACCAGCAGATATTAACCCTGACAAACCACTTATTGAAGTGCAAGATTTAAATCAAGTATTTCCTCTTGGAAGTGGTCGTACTTTAAAAGCAGTAGATTCTATTAGCTTTTCAATCCAGCCTGGAGAAACATTAGGTCTTGTTGGTGAATCCGGTTCGGGAAAATCAACTACAGGAAGATTGTTATTACAGTTGCAAAAAGCTACACACGGAGAAATTTTGTACAAAGGAATGGCTATTAATCGATTAAATAAAAAGGAAATGAAACAGCTCCGTAAAGAGATTCAAATCATTTTCCAGGACCCTTATGCATCGTTAAATCCACGCATGAAGGTGTTGGATATTATTGGTCAATCTTTGGATATTCATCAATTATGTAAGATAAAAGCTGAACGACTGACACGTGTGGAAGAATTATTAGAGCTAGTTGGCTTAAAAAAAGAACATGCGATGCGCTATCCACATGAATTCTCTGGTGGGCAACGTCAAAGAATCGGCATTGCTAGAGCTCTAGCTGTTAATCCGAAATTCATCGTTTGTGATGAGCCACTATCTGCTCTCGATGTTTCTATACAAGCTCAAGTTGTCGAATTACTAAAGGATTTGCAAGCGAAGCTCGGTTTAACTTATTTGTTTATCGCACATGACTTATCGATGGTAAAACATATTAGTGATCGCGTTGCGGTGATGAACGCAGGGAAAATTATTGAACTCGCAGACAGTGAAGAACTCTATAGCAACCCGATTCATCCATATACGAAATCGTTATTAGCTGCTGTACCCGTTCCTAATCCCGCGATTGAATCAAAGAAATTACAAAAAGAAACGGTAGAAGCACAACGTTATGATTTCAGCCAAAATACTTTGCAAGAAGTGAAGCCTGGTCATTGGGTGCTTTCAAGTAACTAAATAAGACTGTTGATTTCCGCTACGGTGGACGCTTTCTGCGGGCGGGCACCAAGCCGCTTCGTCGCTACGCTCCTGCAGGGTCTTGGACTTCCCGCTTTTCCCGCTGGAGTCGCCACCTTCGCTCCAATCAACTACACATATAATATAAACAAGTCTTTTGAGTTGGTGGAAAATGATGACGAGACCCTTTCAGACTGTAGACAAAGTCGAAGAAATTCGAATTTATCTACGGTCTTTTATCTTTTTAAAAAAATAGATAAGACCGTTGATTTCCTCTACGGTGGACGCTTTCCGCGGGCGGGCGCCAAGTCGCTTCGTCGCTATGCTCCTGCAGGGTCTTGGACTTCCGGCTTTTCCCGCTGGAGTCGCCACCTTCGCTCCAATCAACTACACATTTAATATAAACAAATCTTTTCAGACGATGAAAAATGATGACGGGATTCTTTCAGACTGTAGACAAAGCGAAGAAATTCGAATTTATCTACGGTCTTTTAGCTTTTTACACAAATAAATAAGACCGTTGATTTCCGCTACGGTGGACGCTTTCCGCGGGCGGGCGCGAAGTCGCTTCGTCGCTACGCTCCTGCAGGGTCTTGGACTTCCCGCTTTTCCTGCTGGAGTCGCCACCTTCGCTCCAATCAACTACACATTTAATATATACAAATCTTTTCAGACGGTGAAAAATGATGACGGGATTCTTTCAGACTGTAGACAAAGACAAAGCGAAGAAATTCGAATTTATCTACGGTCTTTTAGCTTTTTACACAAATAAATAAGACCGTTGATTTCCGCTACGGTGGACGCTTTCCGCGGGCGGGCGCGAAGTCGCTTCGTCGCTACGCTCCTGCAGGGGCTTGGACTTCCCGCTTTTCCTGCTGGAGTCGCCACCTTCGCTCCAATCAACTACACATTTAATATATACAAATCTTTTCAGACGGTGAAAAATGATGACGGAATTCTTTCAGCTGAATATACAAAAGCTGGATTTACTATTGGTGATAGTGCGGGCTCAGATATAATAATGCGTAAAACTTTGATATCGGTTTTAGATATTCAGAATATTAATGTTTTTTGTGTTCAATCAGAAATAGGTATAGAAATACATAAAATAAAAAGACAGCTTAAGCTGTCTTTTTTTATGTATTAAAATTGTTTTTATTTAGTTTTTCTTAACTCTAAAAATTTTAAAATAGTCAGGGCTATCAAACTTATTGCGATAATTCCTAGTAATATGTTTGTCGTTGCCAAACTTGATTCAAATTGCATATTAAAATCTCTAAAACTTGTATATATATTATCTGCTATATCTCCTAAATTACCTTCTAAATTACTTAAATTTTGTTTAGTCATTTTTATCACCTCTGCCTCTTATGAAATGCATAAATTTACTAATTTTCATTATAAACTCAAAAAAATAAATAACAAACAATTTTTAATAATAATGGTAAGGGAGCAGTTATTTAATCATTCAGCACCCTCGATCACGATGCTGTACATAGGGGTCACAGAAGATGCAGTGGATGCGACAATAATGGAGGGTTTTTCTTTGAAAATTATAAATATATAAGCTTTTGTAACACCGCCACATCCTTATGTTGTTTGTAATGATGATACCCAAACATCTTTCGCATCGTGTGCATTTAGGATGTGAGCATTTTGAATGCTTTTGTCGATAAACTGAAATCCCTAACCTCTAAAGAGATTAGGGATTAAAAGGTACCTATTGTTTAAACTATCACGGTTTCACAATTAATTTGGAAACTGTTTTTGATTTTTGCTTTTTACTTCCTCACTATTCGTATCACTATACATTGCCGTACCTAATCCGCCAGTTTTTGCAAGTACTGCTTTTATTTCATTGTACGACAAACCGGACTCTGCATTTTTTCTTTTTACCTCATCAATATCTGTTCCAGCAGACGTAAAATTGCCCCCGTTGTTATTCTTCATTAAGACACCTCCATTTTGGTATGCCTTTATGTTCCCTCAAGGACAGATTATTATGAGTGAAATGTATGGATGGTTTGGAGAAGCGTCCGCTCGACTCCTGTGGAAAAAGCGAGCGGTAAGCTTCAGAAAACCTGATCTAATTGATCGTTTTTTTACTCTTGTCGATTCTATGGTATTCGGAAATTTGAATTATCCGAACATTACTAGTATGTAGCTCGTGATAGATACCTCTACTATCCGTAAACGTTACATACTGTTCTCTCTCACTTTGAATTAGTGCTTCTGCTTTTTCTTGAGATTCCACAAAGATAAACCTTCTAATGTAATGCTCTTCATCAAAGAAGTACGTTATTTTGAATTCTTTCATGATTGTTTTTCTCCTCAAGTTTTTTTCACTATTATTAAATCAATTTTTATTCTTCGACTTCTTCTCTAGGTTATCCATAATGAAACACTTAACTCCATTTTTTTGTTGATCTATTGGCTATTTTTCTATTTTAACAACTTCAATCTGTCTTTTTGATTGGAAAAACGGTTAAAACTAATTTTAGCTAATATTTATTTCTTTCCGAATGGTTCATTTTCTTTTTGCATATTCTTCTTCTATTTTTCTCTTTATATTTTCATAACGTTGGCGTAAATCTTCTTTCACTACTTTATCTTTTATCTTCTCAATCAACAATTCTACATCCTTAATATTTGTTAAACCTTGTTCTAAGACATCTTTCTTCGCATCTTCCCAAGTAATTTTTTCAAATTTTATTATTTCTTCTGTCGCCTTTATTTGTGCCTCATTTTCGGCTGCTTTTAATTCCTCTATTTTTTTTCCTAATGCATCAAGAAGTTTCTTTTCATTGGATACTTTATCTTGCGCTGCTTTTGATAATTTATCATATGCTGCTAACGCTGCTTTCACTTCAGCTTCATTTTCAATCCCAGCTTTTTCTACAGTTAATGCTAGTGCTTTTGCATGTTCTTTATGAAATAATTTTACAGCTTCTGTCGCTTCGGCTTCTGTATCTTCTGCTGCTTTATAGCGATCAATTTCCTTTTTTTGCGCTGCTAAATTTGCAAGGTTTGCAAAATCAGCTTCTGTCGCACCTTTTGCTATTGCTGCTTTTAGTGCTGTGTCTGCTACATTATATTGTGTCTCCGCTTGTTCTAACTTTGTTGCACCATCAATTGATTTGTCTATATAGAATGTGAGAGCTAATAATTTGGTTGCTGCATCTTTAATCGCTTCTTTTTTCACATCTTCGTAGCGATTAATCTCTTTTCCTTGCGCTTCTAATTTTGAATAGTTTGGGCCGAAATCTGATACTGTTGCACCTTTCCCTCTTGCGGTATCTACTGCTGTTTTTGCTGCATCATATTGTGATTTAGCTATTGTTAAACTTGTCGAATCCTTTATTGATTCAACACCTGTAAATTTGAGGTTCCCTAGTTCATTTATTGCTTTTGTAATTGCCATTTCTTTCGATTCTTTTGCTTCATAGCGGTCAATCTCCGTTTTTTGATTTGCTAATTTCCAATAATTCGTTCCAAAATCTGACGTTACTGCACCTTTCGCTCTTGCTGCATCTACTGCTGTTTTTGCTACTTCGTATTGATATTTAGCCGTTGATAAATTGCTTGCATTACGAATTGAACTATCAGCCGTATATTCAAGTCTCGCTAATTCTGTTGTTGCTTTTGAAATTGCTCCTTCTTTCGATTCTTTTGCTTCATAGCGGTCAATTTCCACTTTTTGATCTGCTAACTTCCAATAATTCGTTCCAAAATCTGACGTTACTGCACCTTTCACTCTTGCGGCATCTACTGCCGTTTTTGCTGCATCATATTGGTATTTAGCCGATGATAAATTGCTTGCATTACGAATTGAATTAACAACTGTATATTCAAGTCTTGTTAATTCTGTTGTTGCTTTATTAATTGCTAATTCTTTCGTATCTCTTCCTTCATAACGGTCAATCTCTCTCCACTGAGCTGCTAACCTCCAATAATTCACACCAAATTCTGATGTTACTGCACCTCTCCCTACTGCGACATCAACTGCTACTTTTGCTTCGTTATATTGCCTTCTAGCATCTACTAAATTTGTTACATAATTAATTGTGTACACTTCATAAAATTTTAAAGCATCTAATTTAGCAATCGCTTCGTTTATGACGGCATAATAACTACCTGGACCTGAATTTATAGTACCCGTTTGTCTTCCGTTATCTACTATAATTATTTGTCCACCTGGTATTGTAATCGTACCGTTTGCCACTTTTTTTCCGGCGTACCATAAACCATTGTATTGAATTACACCTTCATTTAATCTTGCACCGTTGTACAAATCGCCATCGAATACTCTAAGAACTGTATTCAATGCACCATTAATGTATAAATATCCTGTATTTGGGTGAAGTCCTGTAAATGCTGTCCCATTTAAGTAAAATACGCCTTCATACGTACCATTCGCTTTTTTGCCATTTGAATAATATATGTCTACTACTAAACCTGTATAGGCTTTACCCTTTAAGTAATAAGTCCCTTTATATGTGCCAGTTCCCTTAAAACCATTTTTATAATAAATACCGTTTGCTATACCCGAATAAATTTTACCTTTTAAATAATACCTCTCTTTATATATACCAGTTGCCTTTTTTCCATTTTTGTAATAAGTATTACCCTTTGTACCAGTGAATAACTCTCCGTTTTTATATACTTTTCCTTTATAAGTTACTGTTCCTTTTACTACTTTTTTAGTAGCTTTAAAAACTAATATTCCATTAGAAATTTTGTAATTTGTCGCCGCTGAGGCATCTTCAGCTCCACCTACTACTGCACCTGTAATAATAGCTGCGCCTAACGATAATGATATTAACGGTTTAATAAATCTCAAATTATACTTCCCCATACTAATCTCCTCCACTTTTCAACTACGCAGAATTTAAAAGCCTAAAACCAATCAACATTGACCAAATACGGTATTTTATGAATAGGCGAATGCAAAAATGCCTAATGTATATATCAATCATGTTCAAGGTTTAAATTGGATTGAAATTTAATCAGAATGGACAAATATTTATTTTTTAAGATTTTCAAAGTTACTCTGTTAGAAGTTAATGATATTATAACGATTAGTTTTGAGACTATTCAAAAGACAAAAGGGATTAAATTTTATCAGTTACGCAGAAAAGGCATATGAACTGTCGGTAGTATTATGTATTTACAGGTGTGTTAATCAACCAATTTTAACCATTTCAATTAAAGTGGCAGGTTGATTTCCGCTACGGGATGCTCGCTTTCCGCGGGCAAGCACCGAGCCGCTTCCTTTGCTACGCTCCGTGCAGGGTCTCGGTTCGCTTGCATTTCCCGCAGGAGTCGAGCACCCTCCGCTACAATCAATTAAAAAATGTAGTATCATAAGTTAATATCGAACATAAAAACCCATTTTAGCGGTAAAAAATAACCCAATATTCCCCTAATCAACACACTTGATGTATTTATAATTTACTGCAAAAAAAAACGTAGCCAGAAAAGACTAGGCCACATTTAGCACATGTCTTTTCGACTACGTATTTTAAAATGGTTAAGGTTCGCTTAGTTTGCAACCTTCATCTCGGCATAAGCACCTGGAGATTTTTTTGTTTTGCTTTTTAGGACAACATAATATTTCGTGCCAGGTTTTAGCTTATCATTTGGTGTTAGCTTCAATTGTTTTTTTGATGTATTTTGAACTTTAATGGACTGTTGTTTACCACCAATTTGTAATAAAGATACTTTCGCTTTTTTCATAGTGCTCCAGTTCATTTTCGTACTACTTTTAACGGTGATCGTTTTTTGAGCTGCTGTCAGATTAATACTTGAGAGCTTGTTGTAACTTTTCAATTGTTTTTTTAAGAAGTCACTATGGCTGTACTCTACTTCTTTACCAATTGGTGTTATGATATTTGGTTTGATGCCTATTTTCTGTATTTTCTTGCCGTTTGGTCCTGTGAATTCACCCACAGTCAATTTTAATTGGCTGTCGTCTTTTAAAGGAAGTACTACCTGCATAACACCTTTGCCATATGTAGTTTGTCCGTATATTGTTGCCGCTTTTTGGTCTTTTAATGATGCTACTGTCATTTCAGAAGCACTTGCTGAAAAGGCATCCGTTAAAACTGATACAGGTGCGTTCCATCTTACTTTTTGCTTCACTGGATCCATAGAATAAGTGTCGACTTTGTCTTTTAACAAATAACCAACTTTGGCTTTTGGGAATAATCCAATGACATCTCCTGCTGCTGTTATATAGCCGCCACCATTACTTCTTAAGTCAAAAATCCATCCCTTCATACCAGGCATTGACTTAATTGCTTTTTGAATTTCTTTACCACTATTCTCCGCAAAACTATTAAGACGTACAAAACCAATATTACCTGCTAGTTTTTCTGTTTCAACATTTGGTATATTGATAACTTTTCGCTTTAACGTTTTAGTAAATGTACTGTCAGTTGTAGAACGATATATAGTTAAAGTTACTTCGGTGTTTTCTTTCCCCGTAAGTAGCCCCCATACCGTTTGAAATGCTTCCCCTTTTAAATCTTTGTCTTCTACTGCTTGTATAATATCTCCTGCTTGCAATCCTGCTTTATCAGCTGGCCCATTTTGCATAATGGAAGTAATAACCACTCCCTTTGGATGTTCTTCGAACATTACTCCGATCCCTACCAACTTCATATCGATTGCATTTGCAAATTCCTCATATTCATCTTTCGTCATATAGACTGAATATGGATCTAACTGGCTTGTCATTTCTTGAATCGTCTTACTATTTAACGCTGATTTTGATACGTTTGGATAATAATATTTCTTCACTAACTCCTTAGCCTCATCCAGTGGTTCCGCTGCATACGCAACAGACGTCGTAAAGAAAACAAATAAGGCAATAAGACTCAACACATAAAAGCATAATTTTTTCATAGTATCCCTCTTATAATAGTAAATTTTATAGACTATTTTACACCTATTAAAGGAAAAAAGATACTAATATAGTATATTATTTCTGTTCTTAGGAATTTTAATACTGTTGTTTCTGGGGCGCTCTTTCAACTTATATATTACAAATGTAAAAGAGCTCTGTGTTCGACACAAAGCTCTTCATTTAATACACGTGATTTCCTATCCTACTATACTTATTTCTTAACAGTGACTACTTTCGCTTTACCTACATTACCTGCCTTGTCTTTTGAGTATATAGATAACTTTGAATTGGCTTTCTGTTTTTTAATAGCTACTGAGAAAGTCCCTTTCTTAGTTACTGTCGCTGATCCAATAATCTTATTGCCAGCTTTCACATAGACTTTAGAACCAACTTCTGCTTTCCCTGTTACCTTTGTAGACGTCGTTTTCACTACGTTTACTAAAGGTATTTTTGGTGCAGTCTTGTCTACTACTGTAATTTTCTGAGAATCACTTATATTACCTGCATCATCTGTTGCAGTCATAGTTAGGATAGTACCTGCTTTTTGAGTATTGATATTAATAGAAAATGCACCATTTTTATCTGAATAGCCTGTACCAATAAATTTCCCACCAACTTTGATAGTTACTTTTGCTTCAGCTTCTGTTGTTCCATTTACTTTACGATCTTTGTCAGTGACTCTCTTGACAACTGGTTTAGTTGGCGGTGTTTTATCCTCAACTATAACTGTTGTTTCTGAGCTCACTTTATCAGAAGCACTTGCAGTTACATAAAGAATTGTTCCTCCTTTAATCTTCTTATTTAATGGAATAGAAAAAGTACCATCTGCTTTAGTAACTGTTTGTCCGTAGAAATTATTTTTATCCGTTACTTTCACCAAAGTACCTGCATCAGCTGTACCTTTAATTTCCATACTTTCGGATGTCACTACGTTTATTTCTGGCGCATGTGGTTTCACTGTTGGGTCTGGCACAGGTGTTGGATCCAACGGAATTGTTGGAACTGGATCTGGTTTTGGTGTTGGAACTACAGGCGGTATTGGATTTGGATCTGGTTTCGGTTTTGGATTTACTGGATTAACTGGATCTGGTGTATTTTTTGAAGCAACAATTTCGAAAGAATTCGTTTTTGCAGTAATACTTTTATCCTCCAGACTAACTGAAGCAGTATACATGCCTACTTTAGATTTTGAGGAGTCATAACTAAAGCTATATGTTCCGTCTTTTGTAGTTTTGATCGTATTATCTGTACTTACTTTTTCTCCATCTCTTTCGATAGTAATATTAACAGTCTCACTGTCGACAGGCTTATTATCAAATATAACTTTCCCAGTTAGTTTTACCTTTTCGCCCACTTCATATTTAGATTTATCACTTTGCACACTTATGCTCTTTTTTGAGACTGGATTTGTATTCGTTACTTCAATGGATACAGAAACAGGTTTTGTATCCCTTGCAGAAAGTTGGATCGTATAAATTCCACTTTCATATTTTTTCGGATTGATAGTTTTTGTAATTTCACCATTTGCGCCGATTTCAGGATCTTTCCATTGGTAGGTTTCAACGACTGTATTCCCTTTTTTCACTTGCATAAAAGGAGCAGTTCCCGTTCCTGCTTTCCCGTCCTTTAATACCATTCCCGAAACATTTATCTTATCTCCAGAAGTATATTGTTCAGTATCAGTATTTACTGTAATCGTTACACTACTAGCTGCAAAGGCAGGGAAAACTGCATTTAAAAATAAGAAAGTAGCTATTAAACTAGTGATTAGGCTTTTTTTCAAAACATTCACTCCCATATTGGTAGATAAGAAGATGGGAGGCAATTTCTGCCTCCCCCTCTCATTCTTTTATTAGTTAACTGTAAATGATTCTAATTTGCTTGAATCGGCTAGTGGAATAGGATTGTTATCGTTATCCCATACAAACACTTCCACTGTGTATTTACCTTTATCAAATGTTTCTAGTGGGATATCTACTCCAAAACGATTTCTCGATTTGCTATTAATCTCCTTAGAGTTCACTTCTTTAAAGTAAACAACTGCACCCTCTTCATCTTTAACTTGGAAGGCAACTGTAGGATTCAATGTATTTTCCCCTTGATTTTTTAGGTTTGTTTTGATGCTGACACTGCTATCTGTTGTGAAGGAATTAGCCTTTTCACCTTTTGAATCAGTTGTTGAAATGGATTCAACGCTTACAAAATAATTTGAAACCTTAAAATTAGTTTCAAGCTTTTCACTATCAGCACTACCAGCTGCACCAATTAATAATTTGTAATCACCTGTCTTAGACAAAGTATCAGGTGTAAAAGTACCTTCATATGTTTCACTTTCAGCAGCAGTTTCTAAATCTAGTACATTTCCTTCTGGATCAATAACTTTAGCTTCCCACACAATTGGTTCCGAAGCCTCTGCACGAATATTTGCAGGATTTTCAACTGTTACATCACCACCGCCATTTGAAATCTCTAAAGATTTTACAAATGGTGCTTTTAAAGCGGGCCCTTTATAAATTGATATAGTTTTCTTAGTCAAATGACCTGCAAGATCTGTAACTTCGAAAACAACATCATTTCTTCCCTCATCTAATACTAATTGAACTTGTTGATCGTGTGTTAAAGCTCTCATTTCATATGGCTCTTTGAAATCATTTGTATATTCTTCGCTACCATTTACTAATAAGCGTAGCTCATCAAAGTTATCCGCAACTGTTACTGTAACAGTAGGATCCACACCTTTTGTTGTTTCTTTAGGTTTTTCACTTTCAGTTGCTCCATTAGGTTCTTTACTTTCTGGTTCTTCCTTAGGTTGTTCACCCTCAGTTGCATTATTAGGTTTTTCACCTTCAGTAGAGGCAACAGGTTCTTTACTCTCAGTACCTTCTTTAGGTTCTTTATTTTCGTTAGATTCTTTATTTTCTTTTGGATCTTTACTTTCTGGTTTCTCAATAGAACCTTCATCACCAGTAGCAACAAAATTATTGGCTGGTAGGTTACTTACAGCAAGTGTAGGTGCTTGTGTATCTATCATTACTTGTCTTCTAAATTCAATTTTATTGCCAACTTTATCTGCCCCTTCAATATAAATATCATGGACACCATCTTCTGTGAATGTAATATGTGTGGCAAACTCATGCTTTTTTGTCACTTCGTTGTACTTTAATTTTACATCTTGTGAAGTAGGGTTTAATTTTTCGCCCTTAATTTTTAGGTAATCTACATTAGATGCATCTGTTACATAACCAGTAAATGGTACTTCACGTGTATCATAGACACCTAGAGCTTCCGGAGTATCAGATACGATGTAAGGGATTGTGTTGTCTCCAGGACTTGATGTTTCTTGATCACTATGGTTAAACGCATAGTCATATGCAACAACTTTAATGTCCCCTTTATCATCAACTTTCCCTAGATTCACTTTAAATTCATTGCTAGTACCAGGGTTTAATTGACCTAAGAGCTTTTTATTTACATATACCTCAAGGTATTGTAATCCACTACCTTTGTTGTCAGTAGCATTGAAAGAAAGAATGCCTGATTTACTGCTGTAAGAAAGGTTTGAAACAACCGGTGCTGTATTATCCACAATGACAGGGATTTTAGTAATTTGTTGGTCTTTCCCTGCAAAATCAACCTGTGTTTTTATTTGATAATAATATGTTCCATCAGCCGCGATATTGTTTTTCAGTTTACCATCCCATTTTGTATAAGACGGTTTATATGAATAAATAGAGCTATCACTTTTACCATTATGGTAATTTTTGCGCTGTTCTTTATCAGTTCGAAGTTTGCGCAATACATCGCCATTTGCATCTGTAATTGCATATTCCACTGTTTTACTATTTCGTAAAAAGGAAAGTACAGGTGCTACTGCTTCATTTTTACCATCTCCATTTGGAGAAATAGCAATCAAATCTTTGCTGTATTTTTTAGTAAACGGATTGTGTCCAAGATAACTTCCTTTCTCATCCACCGTTCCTGCAGCACCATAATAAGAGCCTGTGTCATAAATCATTTGATCTAACACTGGTGGTTTATTCCAATCGCCTTTAAAACCTAAGTATGGAATTGATAAATCCGGTAATACGACATCTTGTGATTCATTTGTAAGCGTGATAAACCCTTCCACAAAATATCCGTTCTTTTGAATATTTTCTAATGCTGTTTTTGCATTAGAAAGGTCAACTTCAACAGTAATATCTTTGGATCCTCCTCCAAATAAAGTAATCTTCGGAGTATCTATCTTTACTACTGCGCCTTTAATCACTTGTTCCTTCAAAGCATTACTTGTTGATATGCCCGAACCTGTTGTTGCATCAGTTAAAACAGATGCTCCTACATTATAAGTTGCCTCTTCTTTGCTGAAGTTTGTAGCAGTAACAGTCATTCTGAACTTGTCTGTACCGATTTCCTTCAGCTCAACTTTACCTTCATTTGTGCCCTTCGCTTCAACAAATACTGGCGTTGTCACTGCAGCATTCAATTGCATTAATCCTGCACCTTGTAAACGCGGTGAGTAAGCAATATTATCATTTGATGCATCCGTTACAATTTTAGCGGTATTCATCAGTAGTGTTTTCGCACGTTTCACTTTTTCTACACCTTTTAAACCTGGGAACAGTTCTTGAACCTTTTCCAATACAAGTGCTGCACCACCTGATACATGTGGCGCCGCCATCGATGTCCCACTCATGGCACCATACTTATCATCATTAAAAGTCGAGTAGATTTGTCCGCCTGGAGCAGTAATCTCAGGTTTCATCTCAAGGTTCGGCGTGACGCCCCAAGAGCTAGAAGCTGCCATTTTCCCCTTTGAACCATTAACAACTGTAGCCGTTTTTCCACTAAAGTCTACTTTCCCTGTACCACCAGCTGCTTTGATTTTCGTTTCTAAAGTAGTCCCATCTGCTACACTTAAAGTAACAAGGGGAATTGTTGGGTTATTTAATGCCATACTAACGTAATCACCATGCGCTGCTGTTCCTCTAATAATGACACCTGCTGCGCCTGCTTTTTCAGCTTGTGCTTGAATTTCTCCATAGTTTGGATTAGCTGCCGTTCTGACTGCGAACACTACTTTCTTTTTTACATCTTTGCCTTTATATTGAGCTTCACTGCCATCACCAACGTAGACAACATCCTTTTCAGTCCCTTTTCCAAATACATCTAAAGGCAAGGGAGAAGACTGCGTTTTATAGGCGATTGGAAGTGTTTCCGAACCTATTTTCAATGTCATCTGATCTAACGTAATCTTGTCATTCTCAATGGAAGCTACTGATATTGAATTAGCAGTAAGTCCAGGAGCACCAACTAGTCCAATATCAGGATTCGCTGCTAACGGATTTGTTCCATAATTATAGCTAAATTGACTAGAGTTACCAGCAGAAATTGACATTAATATACCATTTTCAACCGCTTTTTCAACTGCTTTCTGCTCTAAACTATTTGAATCAACAAAGCCTGCAGTTGATCCTAAACTCATATTCAAAACGTCCGCACCAAGAAGTATTCCATCATCAATGGCTTTAATATAAATATCACCAAAAGTTGTTGGCATCGCTGGGTCATTACCAAACACTTTAAGTGCCAGTAATTGAGCTTGTGGAGCTACCCCTTTAATACCGTTATCTGTTTCATCACCATTCGCGCCTACAGTACCAGCAACGTGCATTCCATGCATAGAAGCATCAGGTCCAAGATCCCGAATTTCGTTGTTTTTATCGGCATAATTATAACCGTAAGGAACCTTTAACGAATAATACTTACCAGGAAGATTGCTATTCTTTACAAAGTCAGCCACTTTTGCTGAAGATAATTTATGTTTGGCATCTTCTTGTAAAACCATATCTTTATGTGTATTATCGATTCCTGTATCAATGATTCCAACGACCATACCTTTTCCATCATAACCAGCATTCCAAGTTTGAATAGCTTCAACCATGTCTTTACTTGATAGCATTGTAGGCTTTACAGTTGGTCTCTCGTACTCATTAACAATGCTCACTGATTCAACATTCGGCAGTTTTTCAAGTTCTTCAATTTGACTATATTCAATTTCTCCACTAACTCCATTGACGACCGTAGTGAAGGTATTTTCCACATCAAAATCTATTTTTTCTGCTTTTACTTCTGTCATAAATTCAGATTGTTCTTCCTTCACAACATTTTGTAATTCGTTTTTCTTTTCTTTTCCTAAATCTTTATATCTGATACCTCGTTTAGTAGAGTAGGTGATAGCTGGGTCTCCTTCCAGTTCCACAACTACCCTTACAGTGTCACTATCCTTATACTCCTTCGTGGCTTCTTCAACTTTTTTGTCCGATTTTTCAACCTTAACTAATTTGTCCAGATCACTTGTTTCAGCTTTTGCAAAACTAGTGCTAAAAGCAACATTCGAAACAGTTAATAAAGAAACTAAACCAATAATTGCACTCTTTCTCAGCTTTCGAATTTTCTCCATTCGTTTCTCCCCTTTTTCAAATAGTGGAATAATGAACCCCCCGCTCCTCTCTATTGGAAATAAACCTAGTAATCTAATTTCAACTATTTTACTAGGTATACAAAATGTAGCATTACAAATTTAGCTAGTAAATAGCGAATTTTGTAATATTTTGAATATTCCAAATTATATTTACATTCATTAAAATATTTCTTTTACATTTATTTTCTTTATAAATTCAAATTGTTTAATGATGCATTATATTAATTACTTTAAAAATAAAATATCAGAAGATTATCACAGAAAATATAAAAATATTAGATAAATTTCTACTTTTTTCGCTGTTTTTCTACATTAAAAATAGTCATGGCTAAATTGACATGACTACAGATATTTCATAACTATTTAATTAACTTAATCGCTTCTTTTTTTGATTTCTGTTATATGTATATTTCTAGCGGATGCGGTATTTTAATTGATTTAGATACACATTAATTGAATTTCTTGCCAATATTTGTAGTTATTGTTACGATGGATAGGGCATTAAAAGACAATAACTCAATGGTTTTGAAGGAGGAAAACAATCAATGAATGCAAACAAAATATGTACCGGCGTTATGGCAGCGGGACTGGCAATTTCTCTATTACTGTCGCCGGTAAATGTCTCTGCTACCTCGCAGAAAAACACAGAACTGAAGCAAAATATTCGAGAAATAAAATCTCTAACGTCAAAGGATTACAAGGATTTAGCGTTTCTAAAACCTCTACTAAAGGATAAAACCGTCGTTAGCCTCGGTGAAAACTTCCATCGCGTAGCAGAATACAGCAGTATCAAAACAAGGCTGATCAAATATTTACATGAAGAGCTTGATTTTGATGTCATTGCTTTTGAGTCGGGGCTTGGCGATTCTTTTGCCGCTTATGAGAATGCAAGTTCTTTGACTTCTAGAGAAATGATGGAGCGCTCTATTTTTCCGATATGGCATTCCAAAGAGACGCTTGGTTTGTTCGATTATATTAAGAAGCAGCGTGACACGGACAAGCCCTTGTACCTTGCCGGCTATGATATGCAGTTTACGTCAGGGCATTTAACGCAATTTATCGGGAATTGGATTTCCAAAGTAGATAAAGATCAGGGGAAAAATTATGTAGAATTTGAACTGCAAGGGCTAACCGATTTCTATACAGTTCTCAACAAATATGGCATGGATAACGATAATAATCCTCAAGCCAAGAAGGAAATTAAGAAAGTGAAAGATGAATACGAACCGAAATACAAAGCATTGATCCAGTTCATAAAAGATAACAAAGAACAGCTTGCTACGGCATATCCTAAAAACCCTCAAATGGTTAATATCGCAGTAAAAACGCTGGAAGATCGCATCAAGTTTATCGAAATGGGGATGTACAGTGCTAAGGAAAGTTATGAATTCAGAGATCGTATCATGGCTGACAATGTAGAGTGGTTAATGAAAGAGATGTACCCAGGTAAAAAGGTAATTTTATGGGCGCATAACGACCATCTTGCGAAGAATACTTCCAAGATCGCTACGAAAGAACATGGAAAATGGATAAACAGCTTCACCAGCATGGGAGAACTACTTCACAAAAAGCTGAAGGATAAGGAATATGTGATGGGTCTGTATATGAATAGCGGTAAGGCTAGTACAATCACGACTCAGAAGCTCTTCAATATCAAGCCTATGCCTAAGGGAAGCTTAGAACATCTGATGATGCAGAGCGGCTATAAAGTTGCATTCGCCGATCTATCCAAGCACAAATCATCGAATAAAAATAACGCTTGGATGTTCAAACCCATTTATGCTGCAGAGGACGGAATGACATCCGAGATTATAACACCGATGTCAATGAGGTTTGTTCCTAAAGAACAGTATGACGGCATTATCGTCTTCGATAAAGTGAAAGAGCCGACTACGAAGTATTAAAGCGCCATTTATTGACTCCGGTATTGTGCGAGGACACTGAAAAACTTACGTTTTTTATAACTCTTGGTTTTTTAGAAAAAAAGAAGGCACATTCCGTTCGATTTGAACAGAATGTGCCTTCTTTCCTTTCCTATTTCTTACTTTTACTCGTTTAGAAGTTTTAATATCCGTTTGAGATTCACCGCAAATATCGTTGTTGCACCTTGAATTTCCATACCAAATAGACCCACTGATTTTGCTGTTTTATAACCATGTGGGTTTTTAATTTCACTATTTTTTGCTTCAATTTTATAACGTTTTTTCGAAAGGGTTTTGAATTCATCTGTTTCTTGAAGACGAATTTGCTCCTTATGTTCCATAGATTTAACTCTGATAGAGTATGTTTTACTTTTTGATCCTTCTTTATAGCACCCTACGCGCATTGGGCATACTTTACATTTTTCTATATCAAATGAGTATGTTTCTGCTTGATTAGCTCCTTGATTTTTCTTTCCAGTTCGTGCTTTTCGAATAGCCATATGACCTGCTGGACATACATACATTCCTGCATCTTTATTAAATTCAAAGACTACTTTTCGATGGGAAGTTTCTCCGGTAATGTTTGGGTTTAATTTTGAAATCAATTGAAACTTTTCTGCTTGAGCATATTGTAAATTTTCTTTCCCAGAATAAGCTGTATCTCCAATGACAGTACCAATTTCCATACCCGTTTCTTTACTTTTCTTTACTAACTCTTTAAGGTAATGTCCATCACTTTTTTCACCCGTTGTCACAATCGAAGCTGTAATAATACGTTCATCACTCATCGCAATATGTGTTTTGAAACCAAAAAAAGCTGAATCCGCTGATTTATGTCCAACACGTGCATCTGGATCAGTTGAATAGCTCAGTTGTACATTATAATCGTCTATCACTTCTTTCAATATATTTAACTTTTCTTTCACAGCTGGTATTTGTGCTACTTTTGATTGTGTTTCTACCACTTGAACGACCTGACGGCAGTAGTTTAATTCTTCACTTACCTCATTAGAGGTTGGTTTTATTGGAAATTTCCCTTTCATATCTTCATCCAGGTGATAGACCGCTTTTCGTACATTTTTCGATTTTTCTTGTAAAAATTCTTTCGGTGATTTTTGATTGTAACGAGCTTTTGTATGTGTCGCATCGACAATAATCGTTTTACTCGTAATAAGACCTTTCTCTAACGCAATTTCAACTGTCTTACCAATCAATAAATCTAATAAATTCATGTCTTGAAGACGAAGACGACGGAATTTTGTCAGGGAACTTGAATCTATGACATCTTCTTCAGGTGCCATATCTAAAAAATATTTGAAGGACATATCGTATTTTGAACGTTCAACTAGGTCGGCATCCGACAGATCATGTATCGCTTTTAACAGTAAATATTTGAACATACGAATAGGTGGAATAGCATTTCTACCATTATCCAAACAATACTTTGATTTTAGTTCGTCTAAAATAAATGAAAAATCAACGAGTTCATTGATTTGGCGAAGCATATTATCTTTTGGAATGATTAACTCATACAATGCCATATATGGACTTAAATTTAATGTTTCTTGTTTGGAAATCATGGTCTCACCACCTCTAGTAAGTTTTTCTTATTATACTATAATGAGAGCAATGAAAGAAAAAGCGATTGTGAAAACGTAAATCCGTTTCTCACAATCGCTTTTGTTATCTTGTGGACTTTTTCAGTGTCCTCGTATTGTGCCGGAGTCATTTTCTTTAAACTTAACTGTGGCACTGATTGATTTGGGTTATGGTACCGATTGATTCTTATGATTAAGAAAATCTTTTCTTTTGATCCTTTTTTGAAAGGAACTGTTAGTAAGAACTGTCGTGAGTTTCCCTACCCAAATCATTGAGTCACTTCTTCAATTACTTCTCCATTTTTCATCCAAACAGTACTCAATTATTCAGAATTTTCATATAATATGATATTACTCGTTAAGTACACATCACCTTTTTTATCTATAAAATTAGCTGATGATACGAGAACTTCAAAGGTAAGTTCTTCATTGCATTCTCTGGTATTAAGTTTGTATCTAATTCATCTCGATACAATTCTACTGTTTCATAACCAATATCCTTGTTATACTTCTTCCTTAGTAACCTTTTCTAGAGCTAGCAAAAGACGTCCTAGAGTCGTAATCTTATTCACCTTCCCTTTCAATCACATTTTGTTTTTGAAGCTCTTTTACCTTCAATCATCTTTCATTCCTCCTCCAATAAAAATAGCCCTATACCAATGGCATTAGGGCTTCTGATTCAATCATGATTATGATATATATTTGAAATCTCACTTATTACGGCAAACAGAAAACCCCTAACCTCCGAAGAGATTAGGGGCTAGTCACTAGGACTTATTCTGTATCAATTGTTCAAACAAACGTGAAATTCACGATTGTTTGGGTGACTTGCACCGATTGATTATTTAGAAGGAACTACTGATGTTGTAGTTGGTAATGTTTTACCAGTTACAGTTAAACCAGTGATAGATTTGATAGCTTTAGTAATATCTAAAGCATTTAAGTTTGTATCTTGTAGTGTTACTGTTTTACCATCAGCAGATACAGTAACTTTAGCTTTATCAACAGTTACTGTTGTTGAATCAGCCAATGTTAGAACTACATCATCTGCATTGTTATGAGTAACTTTTTGGTCAAATGATAATACTAATTTTGCATCAGCAGCAAGTACTGTATCTTTACCACCAGTAAGCTTAATTTCTTTACCAATCAATGCAGATGCATCGCCTGTTAAAGCATTAAGTGTAATTGCGAAACCAAGACTATGAGAAGCGAAAGCCTCAACATCTGTTTTTACGCTTTCAAATGTAGCTGTAACTGCAGGATCAAGAACAGATGCATTAGATAAATCAACTGTTAAAGTTTTAGTATCTACATCATATGAAATAGTGTTTGTTACATTTGTTTTTAATGTATCTACAAATTTCACAGTAATACCATTGTAAAGAACTCCTTCTTTACCAGCTGCTGCTTCTACTACGAAGTCTTTAGAATCAACAGTAACTTTTCCATTAGCTGCTAATGCAGAAACACCAGTTACTTTATCAGTATATTTTGCACTCAATAATTTAAATTCTACATCGATTGCTGCTTTCAATGTTGAAGCATTGTAAGTTGTTCCTGAAGCAAGTGCAGTTTTAATATTAGTAGCTACAGTATTTCTTACAGTGTCTGATGAAAGATTTTTGAATAGCTCAAGATTCGCAAGAGCAGCTTTTACTTCAGCCTCTGTAGTTGCTACGTTTACTCTATCAACTACTGCTTGAGTAATTGTTTCAGAATTTGCACTTACGATTTCAAACGATACTTTATCTCCATCTTTTTTGTAAGTAACTGTAGTTCCTTTTGAAACTAAAGATTCGAATGTAGATTTATTGATTTCTACACCTTTATCATTTTTGAATGTAGCATTTGCATATGATACTGCATCATAAGTAGTACCTAATGCAATTGTTTGTTTTTCTGTATCAATAGCTCTTACTACACCAGTGTGAATTGCTGGTAACTCACTACCCTTAGTAAATGCAATTGAAGCTTTTTTGTCTGGTAAACTTACTTGTGAAGCAGAAGCATTTACAGTTACGTTAGAAGCAACATTATCAGAATGAATTCTTAATACTGCTTTACCTCCAGATGCATTTACGTTTACAGTTGCAGTTGTACCTTGTTTAACTACTTTTTCGCCAAATGGGCTACCATAAACTGTTACATCAGAGAAATGAGCTGTTACTTGGTAAGAAACTTCATAGACTCCAGTTCCAGCGTAGTAATCAAATTCATTTTGATCTACAGAATTGTAACGGAAGTAAGCATCTTGAGTAGTTGGTAATGTAGTAACATCATCGCCTTTTTCATTTGTAACACTTAGAACAGCATTATTAATTACTGCATTTACGAAGTAAGTAGTTTCACCTACAGTTTGTAAATCTGCTTTGTCTAACCCAGCTTCTTTACCATTTTCTAAGTAAACAGTTGGTGCTGCGTAAGCATCACGGTCACCTACTAAAGTAAATGTCGCTTCACCTTTAGTACCTTTTACTTCAATTACTTGAGTAACAGCTTTTGCTATTGGTTTTCTAGTTGTACCATCTAAAATGTAAGCTTTTTTATCAGTGCTATAGCTACCTTCTGCAAATGTTACATATGCTTTAGTACCAGCTGGAGCCACTTTACCTTCTTTATCAGTAACTGTTACAGTGTATTTACGTCCACCTTCACCAGTACCTTTGCTATTAGCATTGCCAACATTAATTGCAGCAGCGTTTTGAACACCTTCAGCTTTAACTGCTAAACCTAAAGTATGGCTAAGTGCAAATGTTACAGTTGGAGCTTTAGCTTGTAATTCAGTAGCATCTAGTTTATCACCTTTAGAACCAGCATCAACGAACACGATTGGAGTTACAGCGGCATTAGAACCAGTAACTGTGAATGTTGCTTCACCGTTTGCATCTAATTTAACACGTACTTTATTTACTCCACCTGTTGTTACTTGAGATGGGTAACGATCATTTGTATTAAGACCTGTATCTTCAATAAATGCATCACGAACTAATTTGTCAGGAGCTACATTTACGTTTTCAGCAAATGCTACGTTTACGTATTTGTAATCATCTGTTGTGATTGAATTATTTAAAGTTTCTAAAGCTGAATCTTGAGCTTTAATTTTGTAAACTTTTTTAGATCCGTTAGCTAAAGCGTTACCTGTTGTTACTTCAGTAATAGTTAAACGTTCAGTATTACCCCAGTAAACTTTAGCTGCAGTAGCTTTTACTGATGCGTTACCTGTTGGGTAAGCTTCTACAGTATCATCTGTATTAGCAACATATTGAGTGTAAGAGTAAGAAGCTACACCGTTAGCATCCGTAAATGCTTCAGCAGTGATTTTCTTACCGAAGTCACCACGAGAAGTATCAGCAGAGTTAGTGATGTTGAATGTTACTGCGATACCTTCTTTAGATTGTCCAGCTGGAACATCAACTTGAGTTTTAACAGTTACTTCTTTACCGATAATTCCTTGTAATGAAGGAGTTTGGTTAGTGATAGCTGTTGGTAATACGTTAGATACACCTTTAAATGTACGTGATTTCACGCCATCAAGAGCTACAGTGTAAGTTTTACCACCAGTTTGAGCAGCAGTTGTTAATACGATAACTTTATCGTTAGTTTGTTTAACTGCAGCGTTAGTAACTTCTAAGCCTTCGATTACGAAACGTCCAGCTGAGATATCGCTAGCTTTTTGAGCTTCTGCGAATGTTACTTCAACAGTTGTGTTGTTAATAGCTTTAGCTGCATCAACTACAGTTTTAACTACAACACCGTCTTTGTATAATTTTTCTACGCCTTTGTAAGTTACGATACCGTTAGCGTATTTACCTTTGATAAATAGTTTACCAGAGTTTTTACCAAGACCTGTTAGTAATTTACCATCTTGGTACCATTTTTTAGAAGAACCGCTTCCTACCCAGCCGCTACCTTTTTTACCAGCTTTGTAGTATACGTTTTTGTAAAGGCCAGTGCCTTTTTTACCTGTTTTGTAATAAGTATTTTTGTAAAGACCAGTGAATTTCTTACCGTTCTTGTAAAGAATACCTTTGTAAGATTTGTAACCTTTCACCGCTTTACCTGATTTTGCAGATACCAATTTACCTTTAGAAACTTTTACAGTTGCTGCTTTTGCGAAAGCTGTATCAGCAGCACCAGATACTGCGAATGATCCTGTTAATACTGCTGCACCGATTGCTAGTGATGCGACAGGTTTTACAAATTTTAGATTGAATTTACCCATTATTAAAAAATCCTCCCTTATTGGATATGATTAGCATTTCGCTGTTTTTTTTTGTTCATCAGCTAATCATGCTTAGCCTAATTATCGTCCATAAATAAGAGAATTTCCACCCTTTTTTCTTCCATAGATTTGTATAAAACAGCTACTTTAATACTATAATGATATGTTTATCAATATTTTTAGTAATATTGAGATATATTAGCAGTTTCTTACAAGCACTATGGTATTCTTATGATTTTGACTGTAAAGTTAGTCATATAATACCATTATAGGTATATTTTTAACAAAATACTAAGATTTTTACCATTACCTTAAATAGCAGTTACTTTTCTGTAATATACGATACATACTTCATGAGAAGCTATCCGCTCTACTCTGTATCCTTATCAATCTCATCGTTACTATTCAAATAGAGTTTCTTCCTATTATATAGCAATATTCTTAGCATTCATTCATAAATACGTAAGCGCTTTCATCTTATAGTTTATAATTTATATGAATATTCTTTTACTAGCATGCCTATAATTCCATTACAAATATTACAGCCTGCATACGTTTTGTTACAGGCTGTAATATTCTTTCAGTACTACTAGTGACGCCGATTCCTACTTCATAGTATTCACTTTTATCGTATAAGGTGCTTTATCGTAATCAGATGAAGTTCCGAAATATACTCCACTTGATACATTTACATAGTACGTTCCTTTATCCACCGTTACTACTCCAGTATGAGTTAATGTATTGTTTAATGTTTTCATCTTCAGCCCTTTGATTGTTTGTTTCTTGCTATTTTGTAGCGTAATTTTAAAAGGTGCTTTTAGTTGTTTCTTTACTGTAATTTGAAGCTTTGTCTTTTTTGGTACTGTGACTTTATAGTAATCTTTCATATCATACATTTTGATGTCGGCTTTATATGTGCTGCCAAGCTTGATCGGTGTTGCAGTACTTATCGTGTTATTGTTTTCTTTTTCGTAGTTGGATGCTGCTTTGAAGGATACTTTGAATTTTACTTTCTCTACATTTCCTTCTGTGAAGGCTAATACATAGTATGTACCTTTTTTAACACCGACCGAATCTTTCATAACTGATTTGTTATAATCGGCTTCCTTTGAACTGATGGCGTAGCTAATAATTGGTGAATTTACTTTAGGATCCATTACACCTAGATCTTTTATGCTACTCATAAGGAACAAAGTGAATTCTTTGTTTTTCGGGGACTCAATTTGTAGCTTTGCAACTCCATCCTTAGGAATATTCACTTTGTACACATTACCGCCTTCTTTGTTTTTATCCATTATTAATGTTTTAGATAGCGTTTTGTTTAGTGGAATTCTTTCAAAATATTCCTCTGCATGGCTTATATTACTGTTTAGACATACAGATATAATAACCATCACCGCCATCATTACCATATACTTCATCATTTTCATTTCTTTCATCTCCAATCTATTTTGTTCGTTTTTTATTATACTAGGAATTTGGCTTAAAACCAATATTATCCATATAAATAGTTTGGTTGGAGTTGTGGATTGCTGCGCTATTTGGTGTGTTTGTTGCTCTAAGTGAGGTGATTGTTGCGTTAAGTCCGACGATTGTTGCGCTAACTCGATTGATTGTTATTTAGCAGAATATTCACGTCCTAATTGGTGGTGAATTTTCGCTAAAGTGAGCAACTTATACAGCTAGGGATCTATTTTTAGCAAAAAAGATTGGAAAGCTGCTATTTATGTCGGCTTTTTGAGTATTTGAGCTATGGGCGATTTTGAATGCGGGGCTATTATTGCGCGTTTTTATGTGAGCTGCTTGGATTATTGCAGTATAACCATGTCCTTTTAGTGCGTTATTTGGTGTAATTTGCGGCGTTTTGGTGGGTGCCGATGTGATTCCTTTTATATAATAAAAGCCCCCTTGTGGTTGCAAGGGGGCTCATACATTAGAATGTTGTTAATAGGCTTCCACTGACCCATAGTTTTTTGCCTGATTTAGGGGCGTATACTTGGTACCATGTGTCTTTTCCTACTGTTTCTTTTTTCTTGTTGCCGAAAATTGTGTAAACGTGTTTAAGTGGCGCGTTATTTGGCACTACTTCTTGAATTGTATTACTTGCTGTGGCACCTGCACTTGAGCGTAGGTTTGATTCGTCTTTTGTGAATGATAGATTGTCTAGCGTAATCTCATCTGTGCGTACCCAGCCTTGTGTGCCATTGTATGAGATACGTAACCAGCGAGTGTTTTTGCCGCTGTTGTTTTTAAAGTCGCGTACATCTGTATGGTAAGCCTTTAATGTGATCACTTGTGCTTTACCGTAAGTACCAATCTTTTTAGAATACGCGTAAGGCATATAATAGATGCTCAAGCTACTCGCTGAGACTGTTGCTGTTACGTCAGTTGGTAATTTTAAGAATTGTACTGGTTGTGCTTTAGACTCTGGCAGAATATGATTATATTCTTTTGGAGCCGTCATAACTTTTGTGCTTGCTGTTTTACTGCTATAGTCAGAGGAACTATAAGCTTTCATCTGTGCCATTAGATTGGCGATTTTACGACTCCACTCTTTGTCTGTCGCATATTTTACATTCATACCTAATAATGTCGGGCCGTTGTAATAAGCACCTGTAGTAGTTAAGTAATCACGATAGATTTTAAATGCATAGGCGTTTAAGCCGTCTTTTCCTGTTGGGAAGTACTTCGCACATGTAAAGGCACATGTGTCATAAGCTTGGAAGCCAAAGTAGTTGTTTTTATATTGTGAAATGGCTGAACCGCCCCAACCTGTTTCTAATATTGCGTGAGCTAACATGAACTGTGCGTTAATACCTGCTTCATTTTGAATTTCTAAGAATGATGGTACTAGCTTGTATAGTACATTGTCTGTCGTTTTTCCTTTACTAATAAGGAATGAACGCATTTGAGTTGCCGTTAGGTCTGTTGATTTTCTTAAGTTTACTGCGATGTATGGATTTGTTTCTACGTACGCTGAATTGATCCATACTGTTTTGCTTGATAAAGTTCCTTGGTACCAAGTACTTGAGCCAACTTTTTCAGTGCGCGTAACTTTGAACGCTTTTGCACGGTGGCTACTTAAATTGTAGACGACGTTATTTGTTGTACCGTAAGGAATGTTATATGCACTGTTTGTACCTGCAATGTAAGTTGTGAATTTAGTTGTATTAACTAGTGAATTATCGTAAGTATTTACATCACTTGATTCTACCCAACCGACTACAGTTGAGGATGTGCCGTTTGCGCGGTTAATTTGGTAATACTCGCTATCTTCATATGACGCTTCTTTTTTAATATAAAATGTTTCGTTTGTGTATGTGCTATTTGCTAAGATGTAGTCTTCTTGTTTTGTGATATCTTTGTAGATTTTCACGGTTTTACTTGAAAGGCGACCAAGGTAGTTCACATCAGTTTCTTCTGGTTCTGCTGCTACTTTCACATATGCCTTTGTGTATTTTGATGAAATCCATATTGTTTTTGTACCAATTTTACCTTGGTACCAATCTGTGTTGCCTATTCTTTCAGTTTTTGTTACGACAAATTTTGCGTTTTTATATTTTGTTAGGGTTTTGATAGCAACATCATTTGTGCCGCCCCAAATTTTCGTATAGGCTGAGCCAGTTCCTGTTAAAGAAAGAGTTTTAGATTTTGTGCTGATGGCTTTATGGTTATAAGCTTTCGCATCTGTTGACTTGATCCAGCCGATGACTCCTGATGCTGCACTTTCTTTCGTGCTTAGTAGATAGTACTTGCTCCCTTTATATGTAGCCTTCTTTTTAACATATAAAACGGTGTTGATATTGCTTGTACCTGCTTTTGTATATGTTGATGCTTTAGTGATATCTTTGAAAATTTTAGCTGAACTACTATTAACTTTAGCGACAAAGCTTACGTTAGTTTCTACTGGTTTTTCTGCAGGGACTGCTGAAGTATCTACAGTTGGCTTTGTTGATAGATGGCTGTTGTGAATCCAAACTGTTTTACCGTTTAGCTTACCTTGGTACCATTTGCTTGTAGACGTAATCGCTGTTGTAGCCGAGAATTTTACGTTTTTATATGTTTTTAGTGATGTGTAGATAGCATCTGTGCTTCCCCATGGGCTAACATATCCTCTACCTGAGCCTTTTAAGTAGAACGTTTGGGCTTTTGTAGAAGTAACGCTGTAGTTTCGGATTTTAAGGTCTGTAGATTTCACCCAACCTAGTTGTGTTTTTTTCGCATCTCCGAATTTGTAGATGGCATAGTATGTAACACCGCTTGTTGTTGCTTTTTTATCGCTCATCATTACTTGCTTTGTTTGAGCTGTTGTTGTGGCTTTGCTTGTAGACTTTGCATCAGGTTGTTTATAGATTTTCACTTTTGTAGATTTGATAACTGAGATTTTGCTGATTGCTGTTGTTTTGTAGCTTTCCGCAGCTTGGGCTCCGTTAGCTCCAATGACGAAAATAGCTAGTAGTAATGTGCAAATGAGAGTCCATGTGTGTTTTTTTATCATTTTCTACTTCCTTTCTTTTTTCACTTTAATAGATTCGTATTAACGTTTGACACTTTGGAAACTTAATTGGTGCTGAAGGGCGTACTAGAAGAGCTCAATTGTCTGTATACAATGGCCAGTTTTATACAGAACAATAGACTTTTGCCTTATATAAACGAGGTTACTAGCTTACATGCATTCCATTATATAGTAAATTATATTAAAATTGTGTTGTAATACTTAAATTAGTTCTTTTTTATCACATCTTATGACTTATGTAATTGTCTATATGTTTAAGGAAAGGAGATAATTTGTATCGAAATGTGTTAACTTTCCTGATGTGTATATCGGCCTATTAGCATTCTCGTTAAGTATAGCTTATTAATAGTAGAGATTGTCTTTACGATTATGTTACAAAATTGTGAGATGGCGTATGTTGTTCATCGTTTTTTATTATTTTATGATGTTTTTGGAATAAAAAAAGAGCTGCCAGGGGCAACTCTTAGTTTTCTTGTGTATATAGATTGTGATTTTCATCCACTACGTCTTGTAGTAATTTTGACCACTTTTCATAGTAGCGCTCCGATGTGTAATCTTTTAGCACAGTGTTATGTGCTTCTTTCCCCATTTTCACTACTAAATCATGGTTATTTAATAGATGAATGATTTTCTTCGCTAATTGTTCACGGTCACCATTTGGGACAAGATAGCCATTTACACCGTCTTCGATCACTTGAGATGGACCATAGTTGATGTCATAGCTTATAACTGGTGTCTCATTTGCAAGGGATTCTAGCATCGCCAAGCTGAAACCTTCATACGCTGAAGTAACTAGTGAAATAGATGATGCAGCTAGTACTTCATGTACTTTGTTTGTGTAGCCTTTAAGCTCCACACTGTTTTCTAACTTGAGGTCTTTGATCAGTTTAT
Source organism: Viridibacillus sp. d25.2 (assembly GCF_055456015.2). Taxonomy (NCBI): domain Bacteria; kingdom Bacillati; phylum Bacillota; class Bacilli; order Caryophanales; family Caryophanaceae; genus Viridibacillus; species Viridibacillus sp. d25.2. The sequence goes on from NZ_CM196652.1 coordinate 4,033,141, forward strand.
TTAGCGACTCTTCTTCATTGCCATTGCCATAAATGTTCAACTTCGCATCTGGGACTTGTGCTACGACTAGTGAAAAAGCTTTAATCGCTTCGTCTAATCGTTTTTCAGAGCTATAACGCGCTATCATTGACACAAGTTTGGGATCCTTTTTGACGTTCAAATCATTCACATCTACACAGTTTGGGATGACATGGATATTACCACGGTTACCAATTTCTTTGTGTAGATCAAGGCGTTGTTGCTCCGTAAGCACGACGATCGGATACCCCTTTGGAATGGCATCGAGTTTTGCTTGGTACACTGATCTATATGAACTCCCCAAACCATAAGGTGCTGAGAAATGATTTGAGTGTAGCATATAAATTTTGTAGACAAGTTCATCATCAATAGATGTCACACGCGTTGTTGGTGCGGAGCCATCACAAATGATGATTGGTTTGACAACTTCTACGCGACACATTTCGTTTAGCCAGAAATCATGAAATTCTTTGCTAGATGGGAAATATTCGACCTTATCATAATCTGGACTGAATAAGTATACTTTTTGAAGCTTGCCACTTTTGTTGTTATACCAAAGTGATAAGAAGCAAAAACCATCTTCCGTATAGAAACGTTCTTGATTCTTTTTGTTGTTACTTGGATGATAAAGGACTTCGCGTTGAAGGAATCCCGTATGATGAAATTCTTCGCGACGTGTGCGTACTCGGTTATCATCAAAGTAATCGATAAAGCTGATTGTGCCATCTTCCTGCCACTTTTTGTACTTTATATATGTACCGTTTTGGAAGTAGCGCGCGAATTCTCCACCATCTTCTACCCAAAATCCTTCTTCGAATTTCTTGATTTGTTGTTCGAATTTGGCTTGAGCTGCAGGTGACATCTTGTTCTTTGTGAACTTTCTTCTATAGTAATCATAGACGTTTGTTATTTTAGCGCTTTTCGGAAGTTGCCCTGATAGCTTCAGTTCTTTTTCAATGATGTCATAGTTAAATTTGAAATCCATTGTAAGGAGTTCAATATCGTATTCATCATTAGCAAAAAGGCTGGCGCGCTTGAGCATAACTTTGTTGATGCCGCCTTTTTCGATGTCCATATCCCATGCTGTCATGAAGATTTTTCTTTTCATTAGGGGTTCACATCCTTTCTAGTGCTCTTATTTATTTCTTTTTTTTCGATCCATATTTACGACGATCTGCAAGCTTTTGTTGGAAAGCCTTTTGATCTTCGTATGAAAGCTTGTTGTAGTGTTTGATGAAATCATTGTAGTTTTTCATCACAATGTTCGTTGGGCCGAATTCTCTTAGTTGCCCGCCTTCAATCCAAGCGATTTTGTTACAGAAGCTCGTTACTTGTCTTAAGTTATGGCTGACGAAGAAAATCGTTTTACCGCGTTTTTTATATTCATTCATCTTAGCTAGTGACTTATCCGCAAAAGTTTGATCCCCTACAGATAACGCTTCATCGATGACAATAATATCAGGGTCTGCTGTGACACTGATAGCGAATCCCAGTTTAGACTTCATACCACTAGAGTATTTTTTGACAGGCTGATAGATGAAGTCACCTAGTTCTGAGAATTCGACAATCTTCGGTGTCACTTCATCAATTTTCTCTTTGCTATAGCCCATTAGTAGACATTTGAATTCGATATTTTCGATTCCTGTTAGTTGGTTGTTTAAACCTGCATTAATGGCGATGACATTGACCTCACCTTTGGCAACGATTTCACCAGATGAAGGAGGAATAATACCGCCAATGATGTTACTAAGAGTAGATTTACCAGAGCCATTTATACCTACTAGCCCTACTACATCTCCTTCTTCGACAGCAAATGATATGCCATCTATGGCATTAAAATCCGAGCCCATTTTCCCTGGGAAAAGTAAGTCACCGAATTGTTCTTTTTTTGATCTATACATACGATATTTTTTTGTTACATTTTTTATAATGACTGATTCTGCCATGTTTTATGTCCTCCATATTACTTTTAAATAAAGTCAGAGAAACGGTTTCTGAATTTATAGTGTGCTGATGAACCAATGATCAATAGGACGAGAATAAGTCCCCAATTATATAGCGTTAATTGCCAGTGCTCAACAACATACCAATTGTTATACAGTAGTGATGCGCGGTATCCATTTGCTAAATAAAAGAATGGATTTAACGCCAATAATCCTTGTAGCCATTCAGGAAAATTCCCACTACGGTCCCATAAGATTGGTGATAAGAAGAACATCCCCTGTAAAACGGATTGGATAAGCATCTGTACATCACGAACTACAACTGTCAGTGTTGAAGTTAATAGTGTAATACTAAATGCAAAAATATAACTCATCGCTAGGAAGTAAATAAGCTGAATATAATAAATACTTGGGGCGTAACCCTTAATCCAAAAAACGACCATAATGCCGCCCACTAATGCTAAGTGACCGTAAAACTTCCCAGTAATGATGTAACTCGGTAGTACGGATAACGGGAAGTTCATCTTGGCGACCATGGAATACTTTTGATAAATTGCTTTTGAACCATTTAATATAGCTTTATTGATAAAGAACCACATCGAGATCCCTGCAAGCATCCAGTAGACATAGGGCACTCCGTCCAATGTTGACTTTCCACGTAAACCTACGCCGAAGACAACATAGTACATGGCCATTTGAATTGCTGGATTAAGAACTTCCCAGATGAAGCCCAGATAGTTATTCTGATTATCAATCTTTAGTTGGAACTTTGCTAGTCTTTGTACCATATAAAAAGATGATATTTGTTCTTTAACGATTTTAATAAGTGCGTTCATATTGTTTTTCCTCAATTCCTCGAATTTCATTAAGGGATGATTTTATCGCATTGTTTCGTTTAAATGATAGCTTAGGTGTTGAATTATCGATTACCAGGACGCTATTGTTTTCGAAAAGATGCTTTCCACTTTTTTGGCAATACTATCTTCCATCGTTATATAGCTTTTTTAAAAGTCTTAAAAGTGTATGATAACGGCATTTTATGACGCCAAATATTTTATATATTACCATAAAAACATACATCATAGTATATCATATAATAGCCTTTTATTCCGTTTTGAAAACGTAATTAGTTGAGAGAATTTTACAGTTGCGTTGGTGGGGTCACGGGGTTTGGCGCTACTCGTGATGGGTTTGGCGCTACTTGCTGGGTTTAGCGCTACTCGCGGCGGCTTTGGCGCTACTCGCGGGGGCTTTGGCGCTTCTCGTGATGGGTTTGGCGCTACTCGTGAGGGCTTTGGCGCTACTCGCGATGGGTTTGGCGCTACTTGCTGGGTTTAGCGCTACTCGCGGCGGCTTTGGCGCTACTCGCGATGGCTTTGGCGCTGCTCGCGATGGGATTGGCGCTACTCGCGATGGGTTTAGCGCTACTCGCGATGGGTTTGGCGCTACTCGCGATGGGTTTAGCGCTACTCGCGGGGGCTTTAGCGCTTCTCGCGGGGGCTTTAGCGCTTCTCGCGATGGGTTTGGCGCTACTCGCGATGGGTTTAACGCTTCTCGCTGGGTTTAGCGCTACTCGCGATGGCTTTGGCGCTACTCGCGGCGGCTTTGGCGCTACTCACGGCGGCTTTGGCGCTACTCACGGCGGCTTTGGCGCTACTCGCGGGGGCTTTGGCGCTACTCGCGATGGGATTGGCGCTTCTCGCGGCGGCTTTGGCGCTACTCAGGCTTATCTTTTTTCCCCTTATGAATTCTATAAGAAAAAAAAGCGAGGAGAAAATAGTGAATTTTCTCCTCGCTTTTTTTATGTTTGGTGTTATTTTTTGAAGACTTGGTTGACTACGCGTTCTGAGGCTTTGCCGTCTTCCCATTCGCAGAAACGTTCTGCAAAGCGGTCGAATTGTTCTTTTGAGTGGTGGCCATCAGTTAGGGCACGTCCGATTTCAGAAAATAGCTCGTCCTGTTCTTTGACGATTAGTCCTGGTGCGTCTGCTTCGATGTCGATGTAGAAGCCACGTAAGCGGTCGCGGTAATCTTCAAGATCGTACATATAGAAAATAATTGGGCGATCTAGGATAGCATAGTCAAAGAAAACAGATGAATAGTCAGTGATTAAAAGGTCGCTGACTAGGTAAAGGTCTGCAATGTCATAGTAGTTGGAAACGTCTTTGATGAAGTCGCCGTATTGAGCGAAGTCGAAGCTTTCCGATACTAAGTAGTGCATGCGAGCAAGTAGGACGAAATCGTCTCCGTATTGCTCTTTTAGTTTTTGTATATCGAATTGGAATTCGAATTTATATTTCCCTTTTTTGAAGAACTGGTCATCACGCCATGTTGGTGCGTAAAGAACGATTTTCTTGCCTTCAGGGATGTTTAATGACTTACGGATTTTCTCGATTTTGCTTGGGTCCGTATTTTGTAATGCATCATTTCGTGGGTATCCTGACTCGATCACTTTGCCTTTGAAATGGAATGCACGTGCTAGAATTTCTCCTGAATATGCATTTGGCGCGATTAAGTAGTTCCAGTTTTTTGACTCAGCAATAATGTTTTTGCGATATTTGTTTGTTTTAGTACCTGGCATAAATACTTCTTCAATGTCGGTACCCAGTTTTTTCAGCGGTGTACCATGCCAAGTTTGTAGATACGTCGTTTCTTTCGGTCTTGGCATCCATTTTGGTAAGCGGACGTTGTTGACCCAGTATTCTGCACGAGGGAAATTCAGTAACCACTTTAATGAGAAACGTCTCATGTATGGTACACCCATTTCTTCAAATAGAGGTATACTGTCTTTTGCCACGCTCCAGATTAGTTTGAATTCTGGATTATTTTCTTTCATGTATTCATAAATTGCACGCGGATTATCGCTATAACGTTTTCCGTGGAAACTTTCAAATACGACTAAATTCTTCTTTCTAGATGTTCTAGATAGGAATCTAAATGCTTTTGTAATTAGCTTTTTAGTGTATTTACTTTTCTTTATTTTCTTAAACAACTGGATCCACTCTCTCTTTTCATATTTACATTCTATGTGTTTTAAGTTCATTTATCCCAAGCTATATTTTATCATTAAGCATTAGAAGAAAAAACCATTAAACGTTTTATTTTTTGCTATTCGACTTAGCAATCAACCGCTTATATTATTTGTTGACATGACCCTTGAACTAATTTATCACCATTATAGAATAGGCGTATTGTATACGGTAATCATATATTGAAACAAATTCCCCTTTATTACACCTCTTTATTAAGCTCACGGCACTATTTCATATTAATATTTGTTATGTATTATTAAATTTTTTAACAAATAATTTTGTAAATATTCCATCTTACTTATTAATTTTTCGACATATATATACTTCTACGATAATACCATACGACCATATTATTCAGTATAATTTTTCTTGTTTTAACGATAAAAATTTCTGTGTTATACAACTATTATTTCAGTTATACTTAATAGAAGTTATTGTATATAATTTCTCAATTATAATACATCTCACATTATGGTAATCAAACATAAATATACAAATAGTCGTGTATGTAGAAGGATTTCTTAATGATTATACATTGAATTGTAGAAAAATGGGTGACTGAATGTTAAAGGAATTTATTATATTTATATATTTATTTTTAAATTGGATCGTTTTTTTACTTTTTAAGATTTTGCCACAGAAAAATAAAGTCATATTCTTATGTGACTTTGGGGATAACGCGCGACTTGTCATACGAGAGTTGCAATCACACGGGTTTAAAGAGGTTTATGTACTGAAGACTGGCAAATGTAAAGATGACTTTTCCGATTTAGGATTACCTAATGGGCATGTGGTGGATTTTCGTGCATCTAATATTGGCGGCTATTTGAAAGGTTTATATCATTTAGCAACGGGAAGTAAGGTATTAGTTGATAATTATTTTGCCATTTTAAGTGCAGCGTCGTTTCGCCAAGGTGTCGAATGTATTCAGCTATGGCATGCAGCTGGCGCAATTAAGAAATTTGCGCTTCAAGATCCAAGTATTATGTTCCGTTCACCTGCAGCTGTAAAACGATTTGAGAAGGTTTATGGGCGAATGACGAAAGTAATTATTGGCTCCGATAAAATGGTGCCTATTTTCATGTCTGCGTTCGGAATGCGCCAAGATCAATTTTTGCATTTTGGGATTCCTCGAACAGACTTTTACTTTCAACTAGAGGAAGAGTCTATTGCGAGAAGTGAAATTCATGAGTTATATCCCCAGTTAGCTGGGAAAAAGGTAATTTTATATGCACCGACTTTCCGCGACCAGCAATTGTTAGAACAAAAGATTCCTTTGAATTTTGTGGAAATCATGAATTCACTTGGAGAAGATTTTGCAATGGTGATTAAGTTACACCCAGCTGTTGCTCATAATGCTGAGTCAATTTCCCACCCTGCTATTGTTTCTATTGCTAATGATGTACCAGTTTCAAAATTACTGTTTGTGACAGATTATTTGATCAGTGATTATTCTTCGATACCATTTGAATTTGCTCTACTTGGTAAACCGCAAATTTTCTATCCTTATGATTTAGAAGCATATGAAATGGAACGCGGTTTCTGGACGGATTATGAGCAATTGGTGCCTGGTCCAGTAGTTTCAAATGATGAAGAACTAGTTTATGTTCTATTGAATCATGAATTTAATCAAGAGCAGGTTGAATCTTTTTCAAATGACTGGAACGCTTATTCTGATGGGCATGCTAGTGAAAGATTGGCAATGTATTTGATGAAGTAAATATTCAGTGACGAGCTTTCCTTTGGGAACCTTATTTTAGTTCTTGTCGTTTCTTATTCTATTAAGACTTTTTAAGAAGATTTTCTATAGAAATGAATTTGGCATTTCTAGTTAAATATAATATAATACCATTTAGTATTATGATGGAGGCACACTATGAAAAAAGTAATTACGTATGGTACATTTGATTTACTTCATGTGGGACATGTTAATATTCTACGACGTGCGAAAGCTTTAGGAGATTATCTTGTTGTTGCTATTTCTTCTGATGAATTTAATGCTTTAAAAGGGAAAAAAGCTTACTATAGTTTTGAGGACCGTAAGACAATACTTGAGGCGATCAAGTATGTTGATGAAGTAATTCCGGAAGATAATTGGGAACAAAAGGTTCTAGACGTGAATGAACATAATATTGACACATTTGTTATGGGCCACGACTGGGAAGGTAAATTCGATTTCCTAAAGGATCATTGCGAAGTAATTTACTTACCTCGTACTGAAGGTATTTCTACAACTAAGATTAAAAAAGATTTAAATGCTCAAGTAACTAAGTAATTAATTCGTTTTAACAAACCACCTGCTCCTTTATTGGAGAGGTGGTTTTTGTCTTGTATAGGGTAAAACAAAAAGGCCGCCTTAGCGACCTTTTAATTTAGTGATGTGACTTTATTAAAAAGGTTGGTCCATAGCTCGTATTGAAGTTCAGGCGAATATTTAGTTTGAGCAGTACGGTGTGCATTTTCTCCCATTCTTTTTGCCTCGTCCTGATTTTCTAGCAGGTAGATAATCTTTTCCGCTAATTGCTCGCGGTCTTTATTTGGGACAGCATAACCATTCTTTCCAGCTGAGTAAAATTCATCTAAATAATAGTTAGTTTCGTAAATGATTACGGGTGTTTTATTAGCAAATGACTCTAATGCTACCATGCTAAAGCCTTCGTATTTTGACGTTAGGACACTAACAGAAGCCTTTGCTAATACTTCTTCTATATCGCTAGTATAGCCTTTTAGTTCTACATTTTTTTTCAGTTTTAGTTTTCGAATAAGCGCTGATAATGCACGTTGTTTTGGTCCTGTACCATAAATATGAAGCTTAGCGTCAGGTACGTCTTGAACAACCGGCGCAAACGCACGAATCGCTTCTCCAACAGCTTTCCCTTCATCTAATCTTGCTACGACTGTAACAAGAAGTGGATCTTTTTTAGCCATATCCACATTTTTCACTTCGATTGCATTTGGAATGACATAAATGTTGTTGTAGTCTCCAAATTGCTTAATAATATCTTCTTTTTGCTTTTCGGTTAGGACAACTACAGGATCGCCATTCTCTAAATTCTCTAGCATACCTTTATGATGTTCTTTGAGCTCGCTACCGTAAGTATATGGTGCCTCAAAATGGTTTGTATGGATCGTATAGATACGGTTCGCTATATCTGATTCCATACTGCGAACTTTGCTTGCTGTGCCTGCTCCGTCGCAGATGACGATTGGCTTTTTAGGCTCATTTTTGCATAGTTCGTTTAACCAATGTACATGGAATTCTTTGTTATTAGCAAAACTTAATACTTTTTTTGATTCTGGATGGAATAGATATATTTTCTGTTGCTTACCCGTTTTATGGTTGTACCATCTCGAAAGATAACAAAAACCATCTGGTGTGTAGTGAAGCACTTGATTAAGCTCGCTATTAGACACATGATAATAAAGTGTACGGGCAATGTAGCCATCGTTATGAAATTCATCACGTTTAATGTGAATTTGTTCGGATGTGTAGTAGTCGATGTATTTCAGTTTTTGATCCTTGCCCCACGCCTTGCATTTTACATATGTACCTTTTTGAAAGTAGTGAGCTTCTTCTTCGCTATCTTCTACTTGATATCCTGGTTCAAATTTTTCGCTAGCTAGACGATAGCTTTCAATACTTTCAGCAGTAGGTTCACTTGTTGTGTAGCTATTTTTATAGTAATCATAAATGTTCGTAATTTTGACGTTTTCGGCAAGTCTGCCTTCTTTTTTTAGTTGTAATTCTATTTCAGAATAATTATCTTTGTAGTCTAGTGTGATTAGTTCAGAGTGATAGTCAACGGTATTTAATAAGCTTGCTCGTTTGTACATGACACTATTAACGCCATATTTAGCTACGTCAATGTCCCAAATAACCATGAATATTTTTTTCATTATTTCACTACTTTCTTTTTGGGTGTGTTTGTTAAGGTCTACTATACTCTGTTTTCGACTCTGAATTCAATTATTTTCAAGGTAGCAGTATGTTTTTACTTTGCTCATGATAAAAGCCAAGTGAAATAGTTTCACTTGGCATTAGGTTTGTCGTATATTTACTTTTGAATTTATAGTGTTTGGATGAAGGCTTCGATACGATCAAGGCCTTCTTTTAATGTTGAAGGTGAATATGCGTAAGTAATGCGAAGGTAGCCTTCTCCATATGGTGTGAATACTGAACCTGGAATTGCACCAACGCCCCCCTCTTTCATAAGACGCAATGCAAATTCTTGAGATGATAAGCCAAACTTTTTGATAGATGGGAAAATGTAAAATGCACCTGTTGGTTTTTGAACTTCAATCCCCATTGCAATTAAGCGATCATAAACGTAGTCACGACGAACAATATACTGTTTGTTCATCTCAGCTGGGATCTCTTTGCAATTTGTAAGCGCTTCGATAGCAGCGTATTGACTAGGAAGCGCTGCACAGATTGCATTGTAAGCGTGGATTTTCACAACTTCTTTTAATAACTTTGCAGATGTCATAAGGAATCCAATACGCCAGCCTGTCATTGAGTGTGATTTTGATAAACCGTGAATTAAGAACAATTTGTCTTTTAACTCAGGATAAGCGCCAAATGAGCGGTGTTCTCCTTCGAATGTGTTTTCACTGTAAATTTCATCTGAGATGATAAAGACGTCTTGGTTGGCCAATACGGTTGCTAATGCGTCCATTTGATCATGAGAGATCGTTGCTCCTGTTGGATTAGACGGAAAGTTAAATAAAACGGCTTTCGTTTTAGGGGTGATTAGTTTTTCTAGACGTTCTGCAGATGGTTGGAAGTTAGTATCTGTCGTATCTAGGTAAACTGCTTTTGCACCGCAAAATTGGATAATCGGTTCATATCCTGAGTAAATTGGTGCTGGTAGGATGATTTCATCCCCTTCTTCGAAGATTGTACGGAATACAGAATCAATTGCCTGACTTGCCCCATTGGTGATGATAATTTCGTCTGCAGCATTATAATGACAATCGTATTTTTCTTTGAAGAACGCTACTGCCGCTTCGCGAAGTTCGATGAGACCAGCGTTAAGTGAGTATGTTGTAAGGTTTTGTTCAATTGAACGGATACCTGCTTGTTTGATTGAGTCTGGAGTTGGGAAGTCTGGTTGGCCAATTGTTAAGTTGACGGCATCAGGATAGTTGACAAGTTGATTTGAGAATTGACGTATTCCGGGTAAACCACCCTTTTGAGCTTTCGGGTTAAGGGATAAAGACATTTGGTGTTCCTTCTTTCATAATGATTAGCATTTTTTATTCTTTCTCCTTATTATACTCTTATATTCTGAAAACTTAAATATCTTATTTCATATTTTGGTTATTTTTTGGCTTTTGTTGGGTGACGTGGGGATGAGGGGTTTGGCTTTGTGCTGCTCGGGGCGGCTTTGGCGCTTCTCGGGCTGGCTTTGGCGCTTCTCGCCGACTTTGGCGCTACTCGAGCTGGCTTTGGCGCTTCTCGGAACGGCTTTGGCGCTTCTCGGGCTGGCTTTGGCGCTTCTCGCCGACTTTGGCGCTACTCGAGCTGGCTTTGGCGCTTCTCGGAACGGCTTTGGCGCTTCTCGGGCTGGCTTTGGCGCTTCTCGGGGCGGCTTTGGCGCTACTCGAGCTAGCTTTGGCGCTTCTCGGGGCGGCTTTGGCGCTACTCGAGCTAGCTTTGGCGCTTCTCGGGGCGGCTTTGGCGCTACTCGCTCCGGCTTTGGCGCTTCTCGGCCCGGCTTTGGCGCTACCCGCTCCGGCTTTGGCGCTTCTCGCTCCGGCTTTGGCGCTTCTCGAGCTGGCTTTGGCGCTTCTCGAGCTGGCTTTGGCGCTTCTCGAGCTGGCTTTGGCGCTACTCAAACCAGCTAGCTTTATTTAAAAACTATTACTTAATAGATTAATTTTCTTTGAACAATGGCTTTCTATATTCATAATGGTATGTTCGAGATCTGGTATTCCCGGTGGGAGTTAGGTTCATTTGTTTTAGTAGTTTTGTTATTCGGTTTTTGTTGTCGATTTGTAGGTATTGACTACATTCTTTATGGGTTATGCTTGATTTGAAGATCCAGAACCAGTCTAGCATTGCTAGTTTGATTGCGTTATCGATATTTTTGCCGCAGGTTTGGCATTTCCATGTACGTTGGGAGTAACGGCGACCTTGTCCACCACAGCCGCAGATGATGCCAGTTTTTAGTTGGTCTAAAGGAATGCTATGTTTTTTTATAAGTGGAAATGCGATGTATGGTTTGTTGCTGCTCTTTATTTTATTAATAATGTGTTGAAATTGACTTGTTGAAATCACTGTAGGGCGTTTATTTAATTTTTGGAGGTAGAGTGGTACTTCTTTTGGGCCTAGTAATTTAATTTGTGTTGGTGGGATCTCAATGTGTGTGCGTTTGTTTGGTAATACTATTGCTTTGAATATTGGTAATTGGATGCCTACTAGGTGTTGCAACCAGTATTCAAAGCTGTCGACTGTTCGTAAAATTTGTTGTTGAGGACATACGTATGTTGTACTTTTACCGTCGATTGTTTGGATTAGTTGGTAGGGGTTTTCTAAGAATTTTAGTGTCCCTCTTAGTTGTTTTACTTCAAGGATGCAAATATAGCTTGGTGTGATTATCAAAGAATCTATTTGAATAAGTCTGTTTGGAGATGCTTGAATTTCAACATTTGGGAGAGTTTGAAACGGAAGATTAAAATGTGTTTCTTGAATTAATTGGTCGACTCTACATTCTCCATTGTATCCTGCTTGGATGTTGTCCAATTCTTTTTGCAAATCAATGTTTTTTGAGAATGTTGGGGAGAGTCTCATCAGTAGTCTTGGATATGCTGATAATATTATTGGTTTTGGTCGAGGTCCAAAAATTATTATTGCTCCTTTCTTCTATAATAATTCTTACTATTATATCTTTTTATGTAATATATTACAATTAAAAGATATAAAAAAGCCAGCTACTAATGCGGCTGGCAGAATGATTAGTGATTTAGGACGACTGATAGGAAGTCTTGTGCACGTTTTGAATCTGGTTTGGTGAAGAATTTTTCTGGTGGTGCGACTTCGACGATTTTACCATCGGCCATGAAAACGATATTGTTACAGATTTCTTTAGCGAAGCCCATTTCGTGAGTTACTACTACCATTGTCATGCCTTCTTTCGCAAGTTTACGGATGGCGTCGAGTACTTCTTTGACCATTTCTGGGTCAAGGGCAGAAGTTGGTTCGTCAAAGAGCATGACTTGTGGATCCATTGCAAGTGCACGTGCAATTGCTACACGTTGTTGTTGGCCACCTGATAGGCGTCCAGGGTAGGCATCGAATTTGTCACCTAAACCTAGAGATGTCAGTAGTTCTTTGCCACGTTTTTCTGCCTCAGTTTTTGATATACCTTTTACTTTAATTGGCGCGATTGTGACATTTTCGAGTGCTGTTAAAAACGGATATAAATTGAAGCTTTGGAATACGAAGCCGATGTTCGTGCGAGCTTTGTTAATATCCGTTTTTTTGTCATGAATAGAAATACCGTCCACGACTATTTTACCCGTGTCGATTTCCTCTAGTGCATTTATGGTACGAATCAGAGTTGATTTACCTGCTCCACTTGGTCCGATTAGTGCGACAACATTTGATTTTGGTACTTCTAGGTCGATGTCAGTTAATACTTGATGAGTGCCGAAGCTTTTATTAACATTTTTGATAGAAATCATAATTCGTATTTCCCTTCTTATTGTTCATTTTTCAGCATACGTTTTTCGATTTGACGAATGATTAAAGATAAACTGAAAGTCATGATGAAGTAAACAAGCGCAACGAATGTCCAAATTTCTATATAACGGAATGATGTTGCTGCTAAATTTTTTGCTTTTAACGTTAAATCTACACCTGCAATAACAGAAATTAACGAAGAGTCTTTAATTACAATGATAAATTGTGATGCCATTGGCGGTAAGATTCTTCTGAATGCTTGAGGCAATATGATGTAGCGCATTGCTTGGAAATTTGACATCCCAGCTGAACGTGCCGCTTCCATTTGACCTTTAGGAACAGCTTGAATACCAGAGCGAACGATTTCAGCAAGGAATGCTCCTGAGAATGTTGCTAGACCAACGATTGAACCCCAATACGATCCTAATGAGAAAAATTGCCCTAATCCGAAGTAAATCCACATTAATAAAACTAGTAAGGGGACCCCACGCATGATTTCTACATATGCACTTGATATAAAGCGAATAATTGGGTTTCGTGAAATACGTCCAATCCCGAAGATTACCCCTAAAGGAATGCTTAATAATAGTGAGATAGCTGATATTTCTAATGTTAGTAAGGCGCCTTGTATGAAGACGTCCATATTATTTGGAATGACGCTCCAGTCTAGTTGAATGTCCATGAAAATTTCCTCCTCGATCATTTACTGTGATCGTTTTTTCGATGAAAGATTACAACGACGTCAGCAAACACAACAGAGTAATACTCCCTTTATGTTTAGCTACGCCGTTTGTAATGTTTCAAAGTACAGTTTTTTCTATTATTCTTTAACTGTTTTTAACCATTCGCTATTTTCGAACCATTTTGCACGAGATTCTAATTCAGCTGGGCTGTCGATGTATGAGTGTAAGAATGAGTTTAACCATTGTACTGATTCGAAGTCATTTTTTTGTACTGCAAGACCTAAGTTGTCTGAAGAGATGACACCTTCAAGTTTCTTCACTTTCCCTACATGTTGGAGGTTGTAAACTTGGATAGCTGGTTCGTCATAGATTACTGCATCAACTTGTCCAGATTGAAGTGCAAGTGCTGCTGCTGGGAAGTCTTCATAATCTTTAATTTCTGCATTTTTGAACATGCTTTTTGAAATTAATGAACCAGTTGTTGCAATTTGAGCTGCAATTTTAGTTCCTTTTTTATCTAGGTCATCATACGATTTTATATCGTTGTTTTTTGATTGAAGCATGATGCCTTGTCCTGTTTTGTAGTAAGGATTTGCAAAGCTGACTGCTAATGCACGTTCACCTGTAATAGACATGCCTGCGAAAATCATGTCGATTTCACCAGTTTGAAGAGCTGGAACAAGACCGTCGAATCCGTATTGTTTTACTTCTAGCTTAACACCTAAGTTATCTGCAATTGCTTGAGCAACGTCGATGTCATAACCTATGAATTTTCCTTTTGAATCGACCATCTCAAACGGGAAGTAACCAGGGTTTGTACCAATAACTAGTTTTTTTGCTTTGATAATTTTTTGGATTGTTGAGTTGTTATTGCTTTTTCCTGCAGATGACCCTGAATCGCCACCATTACCACATCCAGCAACTACTAACATCGTAATCATTAATAATGCCGCTAACCATTTCTTCATAATATATACCTCACTTTATATAATTTTTAGAATAAGCTGATAAATTGAAGTATAATTTATTTTTATACATATGTCTACATAAAAATTAATATTTTATAAGGTTTTTAGATATTTTATTCATTATTTAATATGTTTATTGGGTTTTTGTGTATTTTTATGCGTAGCGCATGTATATTACTTTGTGCAATGATTGTTACCAAGGAGCTTGTTATTTTGGGGGTTATTCAGGGCTTGAGGTAGTTTCGGGGGTTTTAGCGCTACTCGCGCTTTCTTTGGCGCTACTCGCTCTCTTTGGCGCTACTCGCGCTTCCTTTAGCGCTACTCGGGCCCTCTTTAGCGCTACTCGCTCTCTCTTTGGCGCTACTCGCGCTTTCTTTGGCGCTACTCACCCCTTTAGCGCTACTCACCCCTTTAGCGCTACTCACGCTCCCTTTGGCGCTACTCGCGCTTCCTTTAGCGCTACTCGCTCTCCCTTTAGCGCTACTCGCTCTCCCTTTAGCGCTACTCGCTCTCCCTTTGGCGCTACTCACCCCTTTAGCGCTACTCACGCTCCCTTTGGCGCTACTCGCGCTTCCTTTAGCGCTACTCGCTCTCTCTTTGGCGCTACTCGCGCTTCCTTTAGCGCTACTCGCTCTCCCTTTGGCGCTACTCGCGCTTCCTTTGGCGCTACTCGCGCTTCTTTTAGCGCTACTCGCTCCCTTTAGCACTACTCGGGCCCTCTTTAGCGCTACTCGCTCCCTTTAGCGCTACTCGGTCTTCCTTTAGCGCTACTCGCTCCCTTTGGCGCTACTCACGCTCCCTTTGGCGCTACTCGCGCTTCCTTTGGCTCTACTCGAGCTCCCTTTAGCGCTACTCGAGCTCCCTTTAGCGCTACTCGCTCTCCCTTTAGCGCTACCCGGGCCCTCTTTAGCCCTACTCGCTCCCTTTAACCCTACTCGCCCTCCTATCACCCCTAAAATAAAAAGCCCGCTGTTAGGCGGGGCTTTAGCGTTTTGTATTTGGTGGGCGTAGTAGTTCTAGGATGGATTGTGCTCGTTGGATGTGTAGGCTTAAGGCGTATTGGGCTGCTTGTTGAAGTATGTTGGCTTTGACGAAGTTCATCATTTCTTTGGCCATGTCTGTATCACGGATGCGGGATTCTGCAGCGGTTAGGTTTTCTGCCATATTGACTGAGTTGTTGTAGGCATGTTCGAGACGATTTTGATAGGCTCCCAGGCGTGAGCGCTCGCTAGATACTTTGTTGATGGCTGAGTCTAGTTTTGAAAGAGCTGAATCGGCATTTTCTCGATTGTCGATGGATAGACCGCCGATTCCGAGGTTTGTACCACTCATATCGTTAATGTATATGTCTATTGTTTGGCCTGAGTTGGCACCTGCTTGGATTTTCAAAGGATCAGTTGATGCGATACCGTTGAGAAGCTTTTTTGTATTGAATTCTGTGTCGGTTGATGTTCTTGTAATTTCTTTTTTTAGCTCTTGGAATTCTAGGTCCAGTTGACGACGATCTTCGTCAGTTAATGTGTCAGTTGAGGCTTGAATAGAAAGTTCTCGCATACGTTGAAGCATAGCGTGTGTTTCGTTGAGCGCTCCTTCAGCTGTTTGGATCATCCCAATTCCATCTTGAATATTCTTGCTGGCCATGTTGAGACCACGAATTTGGGCTCGCATTTTCTCAGAAATGGCTAGACCTGCAGGATCGTCGCCTGCTCGGTTAATACGGTAGCCTGTTGAAAGGCGTTCAAGTGCTTTACTCGCCATGTTCCAGTTGTTATTCATGCTTTTTAATATAGAGAGTCCTTGTGAATTCCAATCACCTATCCTCATATCCCTCAGTCCTTTTAATGTTTTCTATTTATATCGGCTTTTACATAAATTCCTTTATCAGGTAATTCGCATTCTAGTTTATAAGTAGAAAGAAATAAGATGTTTAAAGTTTAAGTGATTTGACTAAGCTTTATATAAATAAATATTATCGGTATTCATCGAAAGGGGATGCAGGAAATTGAAGTCTCAAAAAATTGTGAAGCTGGATTTCTATGATGTTGTTATTAATGTATTTGGGATTTTTATTGCACTATTAATTATTTTTGTATATGTGTTAACACATTGAGGGAAAGTTAAAAGCACCTATCGTTTGATTGAATGATAGGTGCTTTCTATGTGGTTTGTTTATTCAATTGAAAATCCTCCGTTAGTACGATGCTATAGTTTGTTTGTTAGTGTGATAAATAGAGTTTCATCTCGAACTGCGAGTGCTTGATCTATGAGACGAAGCCTATTTTCTTGTTCAAGCTGAGTGATTAGGTCAACTACTTCCTTATTTGTACTTGTGAATTGCACTTTATTGCCCTTTTCCTTATTCAGCTCAAGGGAGTCATATATTAGTTGCAAATGATCATGAATGTTAGATACGGTCAATAACTGATATAACGGTAAGCGTATGAAACGACTACCTTTTTGGAAAACAAATACTTCTGATAAATTTTCAATTTGTAGATTGTTTAGATTGATAACGATTTCCTTGCCCTCTACTGGGACAAAATGATATAACTCATCTTCCTTTGTAATGGAGAAATATTGATAAGCAAACACTAGCTTTAGCCGATTCCCTTCTTTCTTAGTATAAAAAGGTTCCATTCTTTGTACATGTAACATGTAAGTCACTCCTTTTTATAGAATTTTCAGTTTATTAATATAGTACCATTATATGCTCACCTTGTGCATATAAAAAGCAAAAGAACAAATTTCTTTTGCTTTTATAATTTATCTTTTTTTCTTTCTTCCGTATGTAAAAAAATAAAAAGTATTCGGCTCAGCGATTACATAAATAGTTGATAATATAGCTTTTAAGTTTTCCTCGCTTTGCTCATAAGGCATTGTACGTTGATAAAGAAAGATGTGCTTTCGGGTTAAGTCCACACTAACTGTATCAAAAAAATGATTATCAATGTAAACGTCGTGGCGTTCTTCATAACTTCCCTCTGAAGAAATGATGACTTTTTTAGATCTATTCTTAGGTGCATAAACTAAATACCATTTTAAAAATTTAACTGAATGTATGGAAGATCTTAAATCAGGAATACGTATTAAATAGCGTGCCAATTAATCACCACCCTAATATTCTTATTTATCCCAATATTTAGTTTATATATATTCTCACATTATTCTCCAAGGAATTCAATAACATAATGAATAAGTACCCTGTTTTATTGTTTCCTTTCCTATTTTAGCTGGTTATTTGCAATAAAATTAGACTTTCTTCACTATTTATCAAGTCATTCTATATGCTATTAGCCGCTTATTTTAAGTAAAAATAATATTATTCTTGTTTGATTAAGTATATAAAAAAATAAAGACTGTCCTTATGCATTTACGGATGACCTGAAATAGCCGTATAATGAAAGGAACGATTTTTTTCAGGAGCGGAATGTATGAATACAAATATTTCAGAAATTGCCAAAAAATACGAAGAGGCTATTCGCAATAATATGGCTGCTATTGAATTAGAGCTGAATTCATCAGTTCCCGAGGATGAAGAGCTTGTCAGAAGAGCGGCTTTTTTAGCACGCCATAACTATGTGAAGATTTCTTCATATAGTGAAGCACTTAATATACTTCATTTCGTTGTACAGGATGCTACTCCTGCTACGGCAACGCTATATATAAACGATGATTTATTTACATGTGATTGTCGTAATAAGAAATGGTGCCGCCATAAATTAGCGGCAATGTTCGTGTTATATCAATATGTTGATTCACTGTCTGGTTGGCTCGAGAATTTTCGTTCTCAGAAGTTAAATCAGCTTTCTTTATTTAAAGATGAGCGTACGCCTGAAAGTTGGCTTAAGCTTGTGGAGAATATTTACAAAGTAAATTTATATAATCAGCAATCATTAAACCCATATTTAATAGAGAGTATTTTCGCTGATATGCAGTCTCAGATTGCAAAATATACCCCATTAGAACGTGAATGGCGTAGTTTGTATCAACTATTTACGCATATGGCACTTCTATCTCATACTTGGAAGCACCTACATCCAGCTAATGAGTCAGCACGCTCATATATGATCAATTTTATTGAGCAAGAGAGCCAAGTATTAAAAGAGGCTATTCGTTTAACTGCTAGTAAATCCCGTCTTTTTGCTACGGATCCATTTTACGATACATTGCAGCAAATGACGCATTATTTCCTCGTCAAACAAGAAGGCTATTTTGAAGAGCGTTTGTACATTTACACGTTGTTATGGGAGTCTATGTTTAATGAGAAAAAACGACGCGAGCTTGAACTTGAAATGCTTCGCGCAGAAAAAGATTTTTCAAGTGATGTAAATGTGGAAAGCATTCGAGCGATGTTCTTCCTTATGCTGAAAAAGTATGATGATTTACAACAATCATTAACACAGATTAAAGTCGATGAGTTATTAGTATGGCTTGATTTGGCTCACTTTGCTGACCGCAATGAGGATTCAGAAGCGTTACAAATGATTTTGCGTGCGATGCTTCCAATGTTAGATCAATTTATCAATAGTTGGCTATCGACAAGGTATCGCTCTAATTTTGTCAATACTTTCAATCGCCTTTGTTCGAAAATTAACTTGACTGATGAAGAGGCTGAGCTGCTCTTTACGGCTTCAGGGATGTATGGAATGCAACCATTTTCACATTATTTAATTGAAAAGGAACGATATTTAGAATGGGCTGCTCTACACCATCGCTTCCCGTCTTCAATAGCCTATTTAGAGTTATGTGGTGTGAAAGATGTGTTGGAGTATAAACCCGAAGTTCTTCTTCCCCTTTATCATGCACTTGCATTAGAAGAAGTTTCTCAAAAATCGAGACAGCATTATAAACAAGCTGTACGAGTTTGGAAAAAAATGAAGGCTGCTGCGAAGAAAAGTGCAAAAAATGAATATTGGAATCAATATGTCGAAACACTTCGACAACAATATAAACGATTACGAGCTTTACAAGAAGAGATCGAGAAAGGAAACCTGAAGCTATGACAACTATTTCAAACGTGCCATCTACTTTCATGAAATCCATCACGCTTGGCATTCAAACCGAATCCAATCAGTCGTTCACGTTGCAAGCTTTTAAATCCGACGGACAACCAATGTATACACATGAATGGCTTCCTTTTCTCTTTTTCCACTACGAGGCTACTTTTTATGGTTTAACAGCTAATCATTCGGACGAATATGTTACGTTAACCCCCCTTGAAATGGTTGAATTATTTTCTAATAAAGAGCAACATCCATTTGTTCAGTACGAAGGTGTCGACATGACATCAGCGAAATGGATGACTGCAGCAAATGAAGCCTCTACTTACTGGTATTCTCCTCGCCTATGGGATTCAATTTCACTCGATGAAGAAGAACAAAAGTTGGAGCTAAAGGTTTCATTGGATGAAACAGCTGCAAACTTACTAGAAAATGCATTGATGCAAAAAATGGTGGAGGCTGGTTTGCTTTTTGCAGATTTACCTCCATTATTACCTTTCTTCCGAAATGGTGGCTGGCCAATTACAACCAAAAATGTTCATGATGAAATTTTCGTGGCATTGCGTTTACGTGAACCAGAGGAATTGTCAGAGGATTGGGTTTTAGAAACTGTTATTCGTGGGAAGAAAAGTGCAAATTATTGGGCTCCACCTATGCGCAAGCGCGCTTTGAAAATCGAAAACGCGCTGCCTGATAAGTGGAAGCAACATGCTAATGGAATAGAAAAGCTACAAGACCAAATGTCTAATTTATTGCATATGCATGATTATATGGATAATGCAGATACAAGTTTATTCTTGTCATTAACATTAACGGATGCAGATGTTAGACAGTTTTTACGTGCAGATTTCATTCGCCTTCAAGCACTTGGTTTTGAAATCATATTACCTGCTTGGTTAAAAGATATAAAAGATTCTCGCGTGAAAGTACGAGCTAGTGCTAGCACTGCTTCAAATTATAAATCAGCTGCTGGTTTACAAGAGATCCTAACGTTTAATTGGAAATTGTCCTTGAACGGTCAAGAACTAACCATGGAGCAATTTCAACAAATGGTCAATGATAATCGCGAATTTATACGTGCTGGTACAGAATGGGTACGGGTGGATGCGGCTTGGATGCAAGAGATCCGTAAACTAATGGATAAAGCTGAAAATGAAAATTGGACCGTTCGTGATCTGCTATTCCAGGAGTTGCCTGAAGAACTTGTTGTACCAGTGGAAGAGGATGAGGATGATTCTGCGGATGATCCATTCTTCCAATTTGAAATTCAGAAGTCATTGAAGGACTATGTGAAAAAGCTACAAGATAAAAAAGGTTTACCGTCTGTTCCTGTATCAGACAAGCTACAAGCTTCTTTACGTCCTTATCAACAGGAAGGTTATGACTGGTTGACCTTCATGCGTGACCAGCAGTTTGGAGCTTGTTTGGCCGATGATATGGGACTTGGCAAAACGGTTCAACTTATTTCATATTTATGTCATGTCTATGAAGAAGAAAAGCCACCGACTTTAATCATTTGCCCAACTTCTGTTTTAGGTAACTGGCAAAAAGAACTTGAACGGTTTGCACCTTCATTAGAAGTCTACTTACATTACGGCGCAGGTCGTTTGAAGGAAGATGCACTAGTTAATTACTTGAAAGAGCAATCCCCTCAAGTTGTGTTGACAACTTACGGAACTGTTACACAAGATGCCGATAGTCTTGAACAATTAAATTGGGCTTGTATTGCACTTGATGAAGCTCAAAACATTAAGAATATGCAAACAAAGCAATCTAGAGCGATTCGCAAATTGCATGGTGAGCATCATATTGCGTTAACAGGGACACCTGTTGAAAACCGATTGTCTGAGTTATGGGCTATTTTCGATTTTATATACAAAGGTTACTTAGGTAGCATTCGTCGCTTCCAAGAAGATTTTATTGCTCCGATTGAGCGTGATGATTCTGAAGCTCATAAGCAAAAGCTACGCAAAAAAATCCAACCATTCCTATTACGTAGAACGAAGCAAGATCCTGCACTTTTGCTGAACTTACCTGATAAACTTGAACAGCTTGAATACTGTCCGTTAACACAGGAGCAAGCTGTGCTTTACGAAAGCTTTATCCAAGAAACAATGCATAAGCTCGAAACATTAACTGGCTTTGAACGTAAAGGTTTAATTTTGAAAATGCTTAGTAAATTAAAGCAGTTATGTAATCACCCCGCTCTGTATTTAAAAGAACCATTTGATAATGCAGAAGACATGCTATCGCGTTCTGAAAAGTTAGATCGTCTTGTAACACTTGGATCTGAAATTGCCGGTAATAATGAGCAATGCTTAATTTTCACTCAGTATATCGGTATGGGCCACTTACTACAACATTGTTTCTCTGAGCTTTATGATATAGATGTGCCGTTCTTAACAGGTAGTATGCCTAAGCAACAGCGCGATCATTTCGTCGAATCTTTCCAAAAAGGTGAATTCCCGATTTTTATCTTATCTTTAAAAGCTGGTGGAACCGGCCTAAACTTAACGGCAGCCAATCACGTTCTGCATGCGGACCGTTGGTGGAATCCCGCGGTGGAAAACCAAGCGACAGACCGCGCATACCGTATTGGACAAACTCAATTTGTACATGTTCATAAGTTCATCACGACAGGGACTATTGAAGAGAAAATAGATACCCTTTTAACGGAGAAACAAGCATTATCAGAAGATCTCATCCAATCGAGTCAATGGATTACTGAACTAAAAGATGAAGAAATTCTTGATCTACTATCTTTCAATTTTAACTAAATTTTTATCGATATAATCCGGCTATGATTTTGATAGCCGGATTTTTTTGATCTCTCCCGTTAGATCTTGTTCACATACTATCGTTATTTCTACTTCTTGCTTCCCCTTCTCAGTCAGATGAAATTTCAAAACAAATTTTCATCCGTGCATTAGTCGATTTACTTAATCCGATGTTAATACCATAATCTATGAAACATTCTCCATGTAGAGTGGTAGATTATTTGTAAGTTTGATAAAGAAATTATGTGCCTATTGGGGCGGTCTTCCAATAGGGATATGGATTAAACAATCGGCAATTTTTCTCCCCTAGTATTTGGAAGATGGAACTCTTTTGTGAATTCTGCTGCTACGGATGCTTGCTGTGATGCCAGACCTGCTTCTGAAGCAACTCCACCTTCCCTGTCCTTCAAAACAAGAAAACGAACGTCCTCTCCAATGACTTCCGTTATATAGATTCTTTTGCCATCCTCCTTTTGATAAGATCGTGATTGTAAGCGCCCACTAACCCCTATTAGTGATCCTTTGCCACAATACTTCACAACATTATCTGCCAGCCTTCCCCATGCTGTACAGAAGACGAAATCAGCATCTACTTCTCCGTTTTGGTTTTTATAGTTTCGATTAACAGCAAGAATAAAGTTAGTTTGGACCCTCCCTTCTTGTAACTTTCGTAGTTCTGGATCTTTTGTAATCCTTCCTACTAACGAAACTTGATTCAATGTACCACCTCCTTTTGCTTGAATGTAAGTTCATCTTATTCGGGATAGAGTATTTGTGCAAAGTCTAAAATATAGGTTTTCGGCTGTTTTTGGCATATGTAATTCGCTTTTTAAACGTGTCAATTTAAGTTCTTTCCTGTAAACTGTTGTCTTATATAGGTTTTCTATTTTACAAAGACTGTCCAAAAGTGAAATTTGGAACATTTGGGAATATGTTATAATAGACATATTACATTACATAAAGGGTGGTGATTGGTTTTAGTGAAGACGTTTAAAATGCTCTCTTTTGAATTGTTACAGGATGACCAGTTGAAGTCATTTCCTTTAACAGATGGCATCATTATCAATCAGGAAAATAGCCATAAATCATGGATTTTGGAAATGTATATGGATCGCCGGTATAAAGCTGTATTTGAGCCTTATTTAGGAACCGACGAGATTTTAGAAGTGCGCGCAGTTATTTCTTATCCAGACAATGAACCAGCAGCCTTTAGAGTAGTAGTAAATGCTGTAAAGGAAATAGACAATCAAATTTCCGTATTAATGAAAGGAACACTTAAAACAATACGTCGTCAGTATGCGGAGCAACTACTGTCTAAGTTAATTGAGGATGGTTTTGAAGGTGAAGCACTTTTGAATCAATTTAAAACAGATATGAAAAACAGACCACGAATAACACCATAAGAAATGATAAAAACTCGGCATATATACTATGCCGAGTTTTTTGCTAATCTTTATTATCTATTGGTTTTGTGATCTCCCTCAAGATTATCCTCGACGATTTCTTCATCTGTTGTTACATTCTCGTCTATGACTTTCTCTTCTACGACCCCATTCTTATTACCTGGTACTGTTTCATTCACGCGTTCATCATGAACGTCTGGCGTAACGTTTTCTACGCCTTGACGAGCATTATCCTCAACACGCTCCATCGGCGTTTCGTTATTTAGAGGCTCGTTTGCTTTGTTAGTATTACAGCCTACGAGTAAAAGTGAACCAAGTAATAGTACTGCTGCAGGTTTAATCCACATAAAAAAGTTCCCTCCTTTCTGCATTGTCATATCCATCACACACTATACGTGCGATATAACATATCTTGCCCCGAAAGAAGAAAACTATCCTTGAAAAAAGTTATTTGATTTTTATTTTATGCTTTTTGCTTCGGTCCGATTGCAAATAAAATGTCTGCTTCGCAAACTAGCTCGCCATCAACTGTTGCTTTGGCATGCCCTTTACCCATTACACCACGAAGTTTTACAAATTCAACTTCTAGACGAAGTTGATCTCCAGGGATTACTTGACGTTTAAAACGTGCATTATCAATTCCTGTTAAGAAAGCTAATCTTCCTTGGAACTCTTCAGACTTCAACAAAGCTACTCCACCAACCTGTGCAAGTGCTTCAATAATCAAAACACCTGGCATCACAGGATATCCTGGGAAATGCCCATTGAAAAATTCTTCATTGATTGAAACGTTTTTTAGTCCTACCGCTCTTTTACCTTCTTCAAGTTCAAGAATACGGTCTACAAGTAAAAATGGATAACGATGAGGTAAAATCGCTTGAATTTGATCTGCAGTTAACATTTTATTCCTCCTAATATGAAAGTCGCTGTGGAAATTATGATTATTTGTCCACTACACCGTTCATAATATCAAATATATGGCGCCATGTGGAGATTTTAAATGTATCTAATGCATCGCCTTCACCAATAACACTATAACCAATCATAGCACCTGACACAGCAGCTATGACAAGCAAAATGACTACGACAAGGATTCTTATCCCAATTGGATATAGTCGCAAGTTCGACCACCATTTCATATTAACCTCTTCTTTAACCTCTCTCTCGATTTTTGCTTCTTTACGAGTCATCGGCTTTGAAGTATTTAGATTAGTCGTGTTTTCTTTCATATTGTTTGTCATAACTTGTTTTTCTCCTCTGTTCAGGTTGCTTTATCGAATGCCGTTAATAAGACCTAACATCTGATCCGATAAAGTAATCGTTCTAGCATTAAATTGATAAGAGCGTTGCGTATTAATGAGTTCCGTCATTTCTTTAGATGTATCAACGTTCGACATTTCTAAAGAGCCGTTTTGTAAACCAATCTCAGTACGGTCTGCACCTTGTAAATTACGAAGGACTTCAGCTTCTGTCGCTCCTAATTCGTTTAAGTTTGCAGGAAGCCCAATGTATGTTCCAGAAATATGTTCCATTAATTGGGGACGTTGAATCTCAGTAACAGCAAGTTCTACTGTACGTTGTGAACCGTCATCAAAAGTAATATTCAGCTCACCATTGTCTTTCATACTAAATTCTTTTGCGTTTTCAGGGAAAATAATTGGATTCCCATCAGCGCCAGCA
This sequence comes from Viridibacillus sp. d25.2, assembly GCF_055456015.2. Classification (NCBI taxonomy): domain Bacteria; kingdom Bacillati; phylum Bacillota; class Bacilli; order Caryophanales; family Caryophanaceae; genus Viridibacillus; species Viridibacillus sp. d25.2. Next base: position 4,058,329 of record NZ_CM196652.1, read on the forward strand.
ACTGGATAGCCATCTGCATTTACTAGCATGGCATTGTTATAATCATCGGTAGATATATATAAATCACCTTGGCGTGTGTATACTGTACGGTCACCATTTTCACCATCTGGCATGATGATATTCAAATATTGCTTTGGCTTTGTGAAAGAAAAGTCGAGTGAGCGTTCTGTTGTTTGTATACTGCCCTGTTTCCAAACCGTTTGTGCTTGGGCTAGTTGTGCCCCAACACCAATACGAATTCCTATTGGAGATTGGCGCTCGGTCTTATCAAGCATATCATTGTTGAATTGTTGATATAATAGTTCGCCAAACTTTGCTTCCTTAGCTTTGAAACCATGCGTATTACTATTTGCTAAGTTGTTACCAATTGTATCTAATTGTTGTTGCAATTGTGTCATCGTGTTGGAAGCGGAAATCATTGTACGTAGCATATCATAGCCCTCCTATGTATTTCAAAAATACTGATTCTGTTACACTTTTCCAATTTCATTAACGGCTTTATCCATACTACGATCATAGGCCTGTAATACCTTCTGATTTGCTTCAAATGCACGATAAGCTGTCAGCATTTCTGTCATTGTTTTACTTGCATCAACATTTGAGCGTTCAATATAACTTTGTTTTAAATTGAAGCTGACACCATTTACTGTGTATGCAGATGGTAAATCTTCACCGTTATACGTACGATATAGTCCGTTTCCTTGCTTTTGAAGTGTATCTGGCTGTGCTGCGTATGATACGCCGATACGTGCTACTTCTTGCTCTCCAGCGATGATACGACCGTCTTCTGTAATCTGATAGTCATCATTTTGCAACTGTATGCGCTGACCTCCATCAGATAAAACATAAAGACCTTGTGCGTTTGTTAAATAGCCTTGTGGATCCAAAGTGAAATTACCGTTACGTGTATACGTTTCGCCTTCTGTTGGATGCTCTAAACGGAAGAAAATTGCGCCTTTAGCGCCTGTTTCTGCATCTGTCGGTAATTGGTTATCAACTAAAGCGACATCAGTTGTTAAATCAGTGGCTGTAATTTGACCTTGTGAATAGTCTGGTAATGTTTCTTGCATGTATACGCCTGCATTTAATGCACCAATCTGATTGTTGGCTGTTGAATTTAGACCACTCTCTGTATTCGTACCTGACTTTGTAATACGCGACATAAGCATATCTGGAAAAGAACGAATTGTAGATTGGTCTGCTTTATAACCTGGTGTGTTGGCATTGGTAATATTATTTGACAGTAATTCAGTACGTCGCTGTTGCGCAATCATTCCTGAAGCTACTGTATAAAACCCACGAAACATTGTAATCACCCTCTCATCAATAAATTAAAGTATATGCGATTTCTATACTTTCTTTATTTCGGCTACAAATCAAATATGTTTTGATACTTTGTCCATATTGTCGAGCATAATGCCTGTTCCTTCAGCAACACAGTCCATCGGATTCTCAGCAGCGATAACTGGTACTTTTAACTCGTCTGTTAATAATTGGTCCAGTCCGTGTAATAATGCTCCACCACCAGTGATTATAATACCGCGATCAATAATATCAGCTGATAACTCAGGAGGCGTTTTTTCTAAAACGTTTTTAGCAGCTTGTACAATTACTGAAATGGATTCATGTAAAGATTTTTCTATTTCAGCAGAGCCAATTGTAATTGTTCTTGGTAACCCTGTCACCATGTCACGTCCTCGAATGTCCATCTCATCTTCTCGGCCACCAGCATATACTGTACCGATTGTCATTTTGATCGATTCGGCTGTACGTTCACCAATTAGTAATTTATATTCTTTTTTAATATATTGTAAGATATCATTATCGAATACATCTCCAGCAACTTTAATGGATTCAGAAGTTACGATATCCCCCATTGAAAGTACAGCAACATCTGTAGTACCTCCACCAATATCAACAACCATATTCCCACTTGGTTGGAAGATATCCATTCCTGCTCCAATAGCAGCTACTTTTGGTTCTTCTTCTAAGTAAACATTACGACCACCAGATTTCTCTGCTGCTTCACGAATAGCTTTTTGTTCTACACTTGTAATATTTGTTGGACAACAAACTAAAATACGAGGCTTTGAGAGAAATCCTTTAACGTCTAATTTATTTATAAAATGTTTTAACATCGCTTCAGTAATATCAAAATCAGCAATTACGCCGTCTTTTAATGGTCGAATTGCAATAATATTACCTGGTGTACGTCCAACCATCTTACGTGCTTCTTCTCCAACAGCGAGCACCTTATTTGTATTTTTGTCTATCGCAACAACAGATGGTTCATTTAAAACGATCCCTTTACCTTTTACATGGATTAATACATTAGCAGTTCCTAAATCAATCCCAATATCCTTAGAAAACATGGAACTTTCCCCTTCCTTCACATAACAGCATTTATCGTACGTTTTATATATGTAATTATCTAGAATATTTTATCATATCAAGGGGGAAATTACATCCCATATTTTAGAGAGATGGCTTGTTAACAGTTTGCTTTCAATGTAGGTCTGGTCCGTGTTTTCGTTTTCTTAATAACATAAAAAGACATCGAAGCATATTGCTTACTTCGATGTCTTTTCCATAGTTGATTGTCGGGCTAACCATTTTTTCCTCGTAGCCTCTCCACCTCGTATGTGACGCACCGATTTATGGTACGCCAGAATTTCACTAACTTCCTTGGCCAACTCTTCGTTTACTTCATTGAGACGTTCTGTTAAGTCTTTATGAATAGTGCTTTTTGAATAGCCAGTAATTTGTGCCATCGCTCTTACGGTTTGCCTCGTTTCTTTCAACATAAACCCAAGTTTCAAACAGCGGTTGCGAATATGTTCGTGCACATTCTCTTCCTCTCCACAATGTTCGAACGTTTCTTCAACTTATGTTTGCTTGGGACTTTTAAGAACTAAGCATTCCTAATTTCGTTGATAAATGACAATATTCAGCTAAACTTAAAAGGCTAAGAGTTTTTTAGGGTTAATATTAACCCCTTCTTGCATAACTTCGAAGTATAAGTGATTTCCAGCTGTTGGATTCCACTCGTTTTCTATTGTTTTACCAAGTACTTGTCCTTGTGAAACTTTGTCGCCCTTTTTGACTTTAATATCGCCTACAGAGCTATATTTCGTTGTTGTACCGTTAGGATGTACAATAACGATTTCGTTACCGATGAATGGATCCACCTTTACTTCCTCAACATTACCGCTCATCACTGACAACACTTCAAATGGTTTCCCATCTACAGAAAGTGAGATACCGTTACTCGTTGTGAACGTTTGATTGAACACAAGCAATGCGCCTTCTCTCTCTTTTTCATCTGCTTCGACATCGTAAAATTCTTGTACGATTGCTACTTCATCTAAAAGATCTTGTTGGAATGGATATTTCATAGACTCTGCCTTAGCATTTGTTTCAACTGATGCACCTGTCTCGCCTTTACTTGCTAAATTCGTAGCGTTGTTAGTGTCTGGGTTTGTATAAGCACTATATCCCCAAACAAGTCCTACTAACAGGATTGAAAAGCTTGCATAAATAGTAGGCCAAAACCAACGCTTTGTTGCGACACTACCTTTTTTCGGAGAAGGGTTTGGTGTTTTTTCTTCCCTCATTGTCATCACCTCAACGTCATTGTGGTCAATAACGCTTCAGTTTAAACATATGTTTTCATTATTTTTTATTGAAGTGATAGAAGCTTTATTATAAAAGTGCTTTAAAATGTCTTTCGCTTGTACCCCCTGCCTCGCTAAAGCCTCTGCTCCGTATTGGCTCATACCTACCCCGTGGCCATACCCTACTGTTGTGACAGAGATTTTATTTTGCACTGGTTTCCAATTAATTGTGAAGTCCGTAGAAGGGATTTTAAGCTTTTCTCGGATCTCTCGGCCTGTCCAACTGTAACTTTCCATCTGCATCGTTTGAACACGGTTAGAGCCGTTTCTCGTTAGTTTAATAGCATTTAGTTGTTCAGTTGACCATTGAAAATTAAATGCAGCATTCCACTGTGTTATTGAGAAATCTGTGTTTTGAATGTAATTTGGAGACAATTCTTTTTCTCCTTTTACAGTAACTGTTTGTAAATAAGGGATGTCTTGTCCACTGTATTCTTCTGCACTTTCTGTTTTACCATTACTTGTTGAAAAGAACATAGCCGTGATTAATTCATCATTATAAGTGAGAATCTTACCTGCTGTAGTGGCTACAGCTTGTTGGATCTTTTTCTCGTTGTTTTTGAAATTCGCTCCCCATTTTTGCTTTCTTTGTTGTTCAGAGTGAAAGACTTGATGTGAAACGCTTGGTTCTACCGTTTTCTGGCCATTCTCCGTGACTTTAAGGACAAATGTACGTGAAGCTATAGCTTGTGCTTCAAGCGCCTCTAGATGGAAGCTAGAGGGCAATTCCGCTGCTACAACTCCAACGATATATTGTTCGAGCGGTAGGGGGTCTTTTATTCCTTCCACAGTAATGAAAATTTCACATGGCGGCTCAGTTTCTTGATGTTTTTTCTGAGTCTGTTGTGTAGTAGTTACGTTTGTGAAATTTTTAGGATAAAAATGCATACTAACAATCGGTAGCACAAACATAAATATGACGATAAAGAGGCTGATGGGTATTAGTAAGATTTTTTTCATATGCCATTCTATGCTGGGGCATACATCGTTATACGAAAAAAAACGTTCAAGAGCAATTAAGCTCTCAAACGTTTTAGTATTATGCTAGATTAATTTGTTTGAAATTCTACAGATGCTTTTTCAATTGTCGATACTCTTTCAATATCAGCGCCTAAAGCAGCTAACTTTGTATGGAAATTAACATATCCACGATCTAAGTGACGCAATTCAGAAACGCGAGTAATTCCTTCTGCTACTAATCCTGCAAGAATGAGTGCTGCTGCTGCTCGTAAATCTGTTGCTGCAACCTCTGCACCTTGTAATTCACATGGACCATCAATAATAACAGAACGACCATCAATTTTCGCCGAAGCATTCATACGTCGGAATTCTTCAACGTGCATAAAGCGATTTTCAAATACTGTTTCAGTAATAACACCCGTACCAGTTGCTTTCAACATTAGTGCCATCAATTGTGATTGCATATCTGTTGGGAAACCTGGATGAGGCATTGTTTTAATATCCACAGCTTTTAGAGGTCCGTTTGCACGAATACGTAGGCCTTCGCCTTCTTCTGTAATTTCAACACCCATTTCGCGCATTTTCGCGACTAGTGCTGTCATATGTTCAGCAATGGCATTTTCAATTAGTACATCTCCACCTGTAATCGCTGCTGCTACCATAAATGTACCAGCTTCAATACGATCAGGAATAATATAATGAGTTGTACCATATAGTTCATTAACGCCCTCTACACGGATTGTGTCAGTACCAGCGCCAACAACTTTACCACCCATCTCATTAATAAAGTTAGCTAAATCAACAATTTCTGGTTCTTTTGCAGCATTTTCGATGATTGTTGTACCTTCTGCTAAAGCTGCAGCAGTTAAGATATTCTCAGTAGCACCTACGCTTGGGAAGTCTAAATAAATTTTAGCTCCGTGTAATCGTCCTTCAGTTGTTGCTTCAACATAGCCGTGTCCCATTGAGATCTTCGCACCCATAAGTTCAAAACCTTTTAGATGTTGATCAATTGGACGTGACCCGATTGCACAACCACCTGGCATCGCTACACGCGCTATGCCATTACGAGCCAATAGAGGTCCCATTACTAAAATTGAGGCTCTCATTTTACGTACATATTCAAATTGTGCTTCAGATGATAGTTGTTTAGATGCATCAATTTCTACTGTATTTGTTTCAGGTGAAAATGATAGTTCTACATTTAAACTTTTTAATACTTCATCGATTGTATACACATCGGCCAAATTTGGCACATTTTTAATAATATTTTTTCCTTTTGAGGCAAGCAATGTAGCCGCCAATATCGGTAATACAGCATTTTTTGCCCCTTCAACTCGAACGTTACCAGTTAAGGTATTACCGCCTTTAACAATGATTTTCTCCACCATTTGTCCCTCCGAACCCATGTATCCATTTATTATATATTTCAGTCGATAAATTTCTATTGTATGATGTCAATTATAGTAAACAAAGCATTTAACATGTTACCTTTTTTTTTGCCTTATGGCAAGTATCCAACAAACTATTTAATTAAGTGATAACAATTAACTATAGACATTATACTTTACGCAAAGTTTGCGCAAATGGTGTCTGATTTTAGAAAACTGGACGCCCATTTTATATACCTAATTACTATCTAAATAAAACAAATTTCCACAAAATATTTCCTGGGTAATGATTATTCTATATGGAAAAATAATAATATAATCTCTCAGATTCAACCATAACAAATAACGAGCAATAATGAAAGCGTTCCCTCTGTAAGAGGGCAAAAATTTTAGCTTATCTTGTCTAAAAGAGCAATAAACTAAAAAAAATTATATTATAATTGGTTTTTACATATAAAACAAGTTACTCAAAAAGATATGGAAGCTGGCTTGACCATCCTGAAAATGTTAAGAAGAAATTTGAAACAGATGATCCAATTGCAATACTTAATAAAATAAAGAGCAATTGTATTTGAAAAACGTGATTCTTTTTAAACACTTTTTCAAACATAATAGCTTGTAAAGCATAAAATGAGATACCTATAAAAAATATATGTGAAATAATACTGATTAGTGCATTTTGACCAATTGTTGCTGTTATATCCACATTTCTCAACTCCTTTTAAACAAATCTTAAAAAAGCGGGCAGAAAAATTCTGCCCGCAATTCTAATTTATAAAGCTTAGATGTTACCCTCTTTAACGTTGATACGGTTCATAGCACGTTTAATTGAAAGTTCAGCGCGCTTGAAATCAATGTCATCTTGTTTACTTTGTAGTCGCTGTTCAGCACGGTTTAACGCTTCTTTTGCACGAGCAAGATCAATTGAACTTGCTGTTTCGGCTGAAGGAGATAAAATCGTTACTTTATCAGGACGAATTTCAACAAAACCGCCGCTAACTGCTACTAATTCAGTATGCTTGTCTGAAACCAGACGAACAGAACCTACTACTAGTGGCGCAACTGTAGGGATGTGACCAGGTAAAATACCCATCTCACCCGTTACAGTCTTAGCAATCACCATGTTGACTTCTGAATCGTATACTGGGCCGTCGGGAGTGACAATGTTGACTGTTATGGTCTTCATATTTTTTCCTCCTCGTCCCTAGTATTAAAGTTCAATACCCATACTTTTCGCTTTTTCGATAACTTCTTCAATACGACCAACTAGACGGAATGCATCTTCTGGTAATTTGTCATATTTACCTTCAAGAATTTCACGGAAACCTTTAACAGTTTCTTTAACAGGTACATAAGAACCTTTTTGACCAGTGAATTGTTCCGCTACGTGGAAGTTTTGAGATAAGAAGAATTGAATACGACGAGCGCGGTCAACTGTTAATTTATCTTCATCAGATAATTCATCCATACCTAGGATAGCGATGATATCTTGTAATTCGTTGTAGCGTTGTAAAGTTTGTTGAACTTGACGAGCAACTTCATAATGTTCAACACCAACGATATCTGGTGATAAAGCACGAGAAGTTGAAGCCAATGGATCAACCGCTGGGTAGATACCCATTTCAGAAAGTTTACGCTCAAGGTTAGTAGTTGCATCTAAGTGGGCGAAAGTTGTAGCCGGAGCCGGGTCAGTATAGTCATCGGCTGGTACATAAATTGCTTGGATAGAAGTTACAGAACCCTTGTTTGTTGACGTAATACGTTCTTGTAAACGACCCATTTCAGTAGCAAGAGTTGGTTGGTAACCTACGGCAGAAGGCATACGACCTAATAGCGCAGAAACCTCAGAACCTGCTTGAGTGAAACGGAAAATGTTATCGATGAATAAAAGTACGTCTTGACCTTGTTCATCACGGAAGTATTCAGCCATAGTAAGACCAGATAAAGCTACACGCATACGTGCGCCTGGTGGCTCGTTCATTTGACCGAATACCATTGCTGTTTTCTTAATAACGCCTGAGTCGCTCATTTCGAAGAATAAATCGTTACCCTCACGAGTACGTTCACCTACACCTGCGAATACGGAGATACCACCGTGTCCTTGAGCGATGTTGTTAATAAGTTCTTGGATTAATACAGTTTTACCTACACCGGCACCACCGAATAGACCGATTTTACCACCTTTAATATATGGTGCTAATAAGTCTACTACTTTGATTCCTGTTTCAAGGATTTCAACTTGTGTTGAAAGGTTTTCGAATGTAGGTGCTTCGCGGTGAATTGGGTCACGGCGTTCAGTTGTTGGAATTTCTTCCGCTAAATCGATTGTTTCACCAAGTACGTTGAATACACGTCCAAGAGTGATGTCACCAACTGGAACTGAGATTGGAGCACCAAGGTCTGTTACTACTGCGCCACGTTGTAAGCCATCAGAAGATGACATAGCAATCGTGCGGACAGCATTGTCTCCCAGGTGAAGTGCTACTTCAAGAGTAAGTGTTTGAGGCTCTTCACCAGGGCGTTTAATTTCTACAGTAAGCGCGTTGTAAATTTCTGGTAATGTTGAGTTGTCGAATTGAACGTCAACAACGGCACCCATTACTTGAAGAACGTGTCCTGTGTTCATACTTTTCCCCTCCTATCGTACTTGCATTACAGAAGCTGGAGAGCGCCTATTCTAAGGCTGCAGCTCCACCAACGATTTCTGTAATTTCTTGTGTAATAGCCGCTTGACGTGCACGGTTATATACAAGTGTTAATGAACTAATAAGTTCGTTTGCATTATCGGTTGCACTCTTCATTGCTGTCATACGTGAAGCATGTTCACTAGCTTTACCGTCGAGCAACGCACCATAAATTAAGCTCTCTGCGTATTGTGGTAACAATACTTCAAGAATTGCTTCACCAGATGGATCGAATTCATATGATGCAGTTGTGCTTGATGTTGCGATGTCTGTAATTGGCAGTACCTTTTTCTCAGTTGGTTCATGTTGAATGGCACTGACAAAGTGGCTGTAGTACATATAAAGTTCATCATATGTACCATCAGTGAACATACCAACAGCCTTACGAGCGATTTGTTTAATGTCAGCAAATGCAGGTTGATCAGGTAGACCAACTTCTTCATCTACTACGTTATATCCACGTTTCGCAAAGAATTCACTTGCCATACGGCCGATAGCGATAACAACAAACTCATCATTAGAGTTGTGTCGTTCATCCATAGCGTTTTTAGCAGTACGGATTACATTACTGTTATAACCACCTGCAAGACCACGGTCAGAAGTAATGACTAAATAAGCCGTTTTCTTAACTGGACGAGATACTAACATCGGGTGTGACCCATCTTGAGTACCTGCTGCAATTGCAGCTACAACATCCTGAATTTTCTCCATATATGGAACGTAAGCTTTAGCGTTTGCTTCAGCACGTGTCATTTTAGAAGAAGAAACCATCTGCATCGCTTTCGTGATTTGACTAGTGCTTTTAGTCGATGTGATACGTTTTTTTATGTCGCGTAATGATGCCACTGGTATTTCACCACCTTACCGTTTTTTTTATATTGACGTAAAACTATCAGATCTTATTCTGATTTAGCAAAAGTTTTTTTGAAAGCATTTAAAGTTTCTGCCATGTCTTCATCAGATGGAAGTCCTTGAGTAGTACGGATATGATTTAAAACGTTTTTGTGGCTTTCGTCATTTGCATCTAACCAAGCGTATAATTCGTTTTCGAAACGAACGATATCTTGTACAGGAATATCATCTAAGAATCCTTTAGTTAGTGCATATAGAATTGTAACTTGTTTTTCAACTTTAATTGGTTTGTGAAGATCTTGTTTTAGAACTTCTACAGTACGTTTACCGCGTTCTAATTTAGCTGCAGTAGCTTTATCAAGATCAGAACCAAATTGAGCAAATGATTCAAGTTCACGGAATGCAGCTAAGTCAAGACGTAGTGTACCCGCAACTTTTTTCATTGCTTTAATTTGAGCAGAACCACCAACACGTGATACAGAAAGACCTGCGTTGATCGCTGGACGTACACCTGAGTGGAATAGATCAGATTGTAAGAAAATTTGTCCATCCGTAATAGAAATTACGTTTGTTGGAATGTAAGCTGAGATATCTCCAGCTTGTGTTTCAACGAATGGAAGTGCTGTGATTGAACCACAGTCATATTTTTCGTTCAACTTAGCAGCACGTTCTAATAAGCGGCTGTGTAAGTAGAATACATCCCCTGGGTAAGCTTCACGACCTGGAGGACGACGAAGAAGTAATGAAAGTTCACGGTAAGCAGATGCTTGTTTAGATAAATCATCATATACGATTAATACATGTTTACCTTGTAACATGAACTCTTCTGCCATTGAGATACCAGCATAAGGAGCTAGGTATAATAATGGTGATGGTTGTGATGCAGATGCAGTTACAACGATTGAGTAATCTAGAGCACCATGTTGACGAAGTGTTTCAACTACGCCACGTACAGTAGATTCTTTTTGACCGATAGCAACATAGATACAAATCATATCTTGGTCTGCTTGGTTTAAAATTGTATCGATTGCAACAGAAGTTTTACCAGTTTGACGGTCACCGATGATTAACTCACGTTGACCACGACCGATTGGAACTAATGCGTCAATCGCTTTAATACCTGTTTGTAATGGTTCGTGTACTGATTTACGATCCATTACTCCGAAAGCAGGGCTTTCGATTGGACGAGATTTTGTAGTGTTGATTGGTCCTAAACCATCAACAGGAAGACCTAGTGAATTGACAACACGACCGATCAATTCTTCACCAACTGGTACTTCCATAATACGGCCAGTACGACGCACTTCATCGCCTTCATTGATGCCTTTAGTTGGTCCAAGGATAACGATACCTACGTTGTTCGCTTCCAAGTTTTGTGCCATACCAAGTACACCAGTAGAGAACTCAAGCAATTCTCCAGCCATGACGTTGTCGAGGCCATGAGCACGAGCGATACCGTCACCAACTGTGATAACTGTACCTACCTCGCTAACTTCCATTGCAGATTGGTAATTCTCCATCTGCTGCTTAATAAGTCCACTGATTTCTTCAGCTTTGATGCCCATGTTTCTCACCTCTCAAATTCTTTATAATTAACCGATTAACGTACGTTTTAAGCCAGCTAGTTTGTGTGCAATACTACTGTCAAAAATTTGGTTACCGATTTGAAGTCGAGCTCCACCAATCAATAGTGGATCAATCTCGTTTGTAATATTAAGTGCATTTTTACCCACTTTACGAGCAAATGCTGTAGAAATGCGTTGAATTTCATCTTCTGTAAGCGGTTGAGTTGTATATACGATTGCATCTGCTACGCCTTGCGTGTCATTAGCAAAACGGATAAACTCTTCAATCACACTTACTACTTCATGAATGCGCTTTTTATCAATTAAGACTTTAATTGCATTCACAATAATTGGTTGAACAGAAGCAAATACTTTAGAAACAAGTTCTTTCTTTTCTTTGTCTTCTAACTTTGGAGAATCTAAAAGTTGAAATAACTCAGAGTTCTCTTCGAAAACAACTTTCACTTCACGTAAGTCTGCACTTACTTCAGTTAGTAATTGTTTTTCTTGTGCCAATTGAAACAATGCTTTGGCATAGCGACTCGCTGCAGTCGATTGACTCATAGAGTTTCCCCTGCCTTCGCAATCGTTTCTTCAATTAGAGCACGATTCTCTTCTTCTGAGACTTGTTTTTCAAGAACTTTAGATGCAGCAAGTATAGATAGTGAAACCACTTCTCCACGAACAGCCGCAATAGCTTTCTCTTTTTCAGTCTCGATATCACGCACAGCTGATTCTTTCAAACGCAATGCTTCAGCGCGAGCAGCAGAAATAATTTCTTCTTTTTGCAAGTCGCCTTGTTTCTTCGCGTTTTCAACAATCGTTTGTGCTTCTACACGCGCTTCCTTAAGAAGGCTGCGTTGATCTTCTAAAAGTTGTTGTGATTCTTGACGGCTCTTTTCAGCTGACTCGATCTCACTAGCAACTAATTCTTCACGTTGTTGCATAATTCCCATCAATGGACCCCATGCCACTTTTTTCAAAGCGAACATTAGGATAATGAAAACCGCTAACGTTACAAGGATATCTCCACCATTAATAAATTCAGAAGAGTTTCCTAGTACTAGATAGTCTAAAAACACGATTGTTTCACTCCCTTCAAGAGCTTAGAGTTCAAATCTTATATGATTGAATCTTAGTAAGATGTATTGTCTAAAGGAATATTATGCCTTAAAGACATAAAGGAATGGCGAAGTTTTCCTTTATCGAAAAGTCTCTTCGCCATTTTTTTTATAAAACAATTAAAGACGATTATTTGTTCATTACGATGAAAGCTACTACTACAGCGATGATCGGAAGGGCCTCAACTAATGCAACCCCGATGAACATTGTTGTTTGAAGAACGCCACGTGCTTCTGGTTGGCGAGCGATACCTTCTACTGTTTTTGAAACGATCATACCATTACCAATACCTGCACCAAGTGCACCTAAACCGATTGCGATTGCTGCTGCTAATAAACCAACTGAACCTACCATTGAATTTTTTCCTCCTTGGAAATATAAAGTTTTTTGTGTGTCAGCTACTTAATTTATTAAATTAAGCATTTATACTTAATGGTCTTCACTCACTTTGTGATTCATGTAAACCATTGTTAACATAACGAAAATAAATGATTGGATTGCACCGATAAAGATCGAGAAACCTTGCCAAATCATTGTTGGAACTACCGCTGCGAAGAAACCAAATCCTCCCCAAAGCGTTCCCATACCTGCAAGTAATCCTAAAAGAATCTCACCTGCATAGATGTTACCGTAAAGACGTAGACCAAGAGTTAACGTATTTGCGAACTCCTCAATAATTTTCAAAGGGAATAAGAAGGCCATCGGTTGAGCGAAACTTCCAAGATACCCTTTGAATCCTTTCGCCTTAACACCGTAGTAGTTAGATAAAACAATTATCATAACAGCTAGTGTCATAGTAACGATTGGATCTGCTGTTGGTGATTTCCACCATAATTCGCCATAAATTACGACTGAGAATGGAAGACCAAGCATATTCGCAACGAAGATGAACATGATCAGCGTGATTCCAAGTATATGGAACTTACCACCTGTTTTCCAGTCCATGTTGCTGCCAATAATATTCTTTACGAAGTCCATAATCCACTCCATAAAGTTTTGCATGCCTGTTGGTTTTAATTTTAAGTTTCGTGTCGATATAAAAGCTATTAAGAAAACTATTAACGCCGCTACGACTAACATTAAAACATTACTTGGGTTAAAACTTAGTCCCCACAATTCTAACTGTGGATTTTCATGTTGCACTTTGCATTCACCTCTCTTTCAATGCGCTTATTGGTATTTTACATGAAATACGATCCTGTCTACTAAAAGCAGAACGTATGGAATCATTAGCCCAATGACCGTGCTAATTAAATGAAAATACTTTGGCAACATGGTAGCAACCGCTACTGCAGCAATACCTGATGCAAAGCGAAAAGCTGAACCTAGTGATGCCACTTTCTTTCCTTCGCTAATAGAGCGATCAAAACGTTCCATTCTTCGGACTAGAATCCAAAAGTTATAGTGACCAAAAAGCGCACCTAATGCGAGACCAGCAAACACTGTTTCATATGGTGTAAAAGCCCATCCTAACGCACAAAATGCGAGCAAAAAAAATAGCATTCTTTTCTGCTTAGCAAAAATCTGATGCAATTCTAGCATTGGTCTTTGATCTCCTGAATCTTATTTTCGAATGACGGAAGTAATAGCTGACCACCGGTTGGATACCGGATAAGTAGTTACTAAAACTACTAGCGGGGGCGGAAGCCGTAATCTACTCTTATAAAGAGATGAATCGGAATCCATATTTAATGTGAGAGAAAAGCTTATAATGGAGAACCACCGCATATAAGGACATCTAGAACGATGCACAATATCGTATAAATTTACAAATTATGTCCAAACTGTAATTCTAGTAGAAACTTGATAATTCAAGTATTGCAGAATGTTTACAGTTAAGGAACCCTTATCATTATTACCCTTAGTTAGCATACAATAGTGAATATTTCATGTCAATTGGTTAGAGTGAAAAACTTCACAAAGGTCTAAACCTTGTCAAATTGTCGACAAATTTGCAACAATATTGACATATAAAATTTCCATCTTTTAAAAGACAGAAATAGAACTACCTTACAAAATGCAATCTACATAATATAAGGTAGTTTTCATTCAATAGATTATTGAACTCACTGTTCCAAATAAGCCAGTAAAGCTTCGACAATTCTTTTTGAAGCAAATCCGTCACCGTATGGATTTGAAGCTTGTGCCATAGCATTATACGCAGTTTCTTCTATTAAAAGTTCTTTTGCTAAACGATAAATAGTTTCTTCTTCCGTACCTGCTAATTTTAATGTACCTGCCTCTATTCCTTCGGGACGTTCTGTTGTATTACGAAGAACAAGCACCGGCTTCCCTAGTGATGGTGCTTCCTCTTGTACCCCACCTGAATCTGTTAAAATCATATATGATTTCGCAGCAAAGTTGTGAAAATCAAAAACCTCAAGTGGTTCGATTAAGTGAACTTTCGCTTCGTCTCCAAGTATTTCATTGGCGATTTCACGTACTGCTGGGTTCATATGAACAGGATAAACAACTTGTATATCATTATGCTCTGCTAACAACCTTTTTATAGCTTTAAACATATGGCGCATTGGTTCGCCTAGATTTTCTCTGCGATGTGCAGTTAATAAAATCATACGATCTTGTCCAATTTGTTCGAGCACTGGATGACTGTAGGATATGTTAACAGTTGTTTTTAATGCATCAATTGCAGTATTACCTGTAACTATAATAGTACTATTTACTTTATTTTCTTTTAATAGGTTTTGTTTAGACTGCTCCGTCGGCGCAAAATGAATATCTGCCATAATACCTGTAAGTTGACGATTCATCTCTTCTGGATATGGGGAGTATTTGTCACCGGTTCGGAGTCCAGCTTCAACGTGACCTATTGCAATTTGGTTATAAAAGGCTGCTAGGCTTGCGATAAATGTTGTGGTCGTATCCCCATGAACTAACACGATGTCCGGTTTAGCCTGTTTCATTACTTGGTCTAAACCTTCTAGCCCTCTAGTTGTGACATCAACAAGTGTTTGGCGATCCTTCATGATGTTCAAATCATAATGTGGCGTAATTTTGAATGTATCCAGCACTTGGTCGAGCATTTGTCGATGTTGGGCTGTCACTGTTACAATTGTTTCGATTTGATCTGAATGCTTTTGTAATTCTAAAACGAGGGGAGCCATTTTAATTGCCTCCGGTCTTGTTCCAAAAATAGTCATCACTTTCCATTTTTTACGCAATGACCTTGCACCACCTTCACATTATTTTGTACCGAACAAACGGTCTCCAGCATCACCTAAACCAGGAATAATATATCCATGGTCGTTTAATTTTTCGTCAAGTGCTGCGATATAAATATCGATTTCTGGATGTTCATCATGAATCGCTTGTACACCTTCTGGAGCTGCGATTAAGCACATGAATTTAATGCTTTTAGCGCCACGCTTTTTCAAAGAGTTAATCGCTTCAATTGCAGAACCACCAGTCGCTAACATTGGATCAACGATGATGAAATCACGCTCTTCTACATCAGCAGGTAGTTTCGCGTAATACTCGACTGGTTTTAATGTTTGTGGATCACGATATAATCCGATATGACCTACTTTTGCTGCAGGGATTAGTTTTAATACTCCATCTACCATACCGATACCCGCACGGAGAATTGGAACAATAGCCATTTTTTTACCTGATAGTACTTTTGTTTTAGCTGTTGTTACTGGTGTATCAATTTCAATTTCTTCTAACGGTAAATCACGAGTGATTTCAAATGCCATAAGTGTTGCTACTTCATCGACAAGCTCGCGGAATTCTTTCGTTCCTGTATCTTTGTCGCGAATGTATGTTAGCTTATGTTGAATTAATGGATGGTCAAATACGTATACTTTACCCAATATATCCCTCTCCCTACTTTTATTTATCTTGACTATTATAACAGAAAAACACATTTTTAATATGTGTACTCTGCGTTTTTTTCATTTGTTACATTTTGTCGAATAATTCATTAACATGTTCTAGTATTAACTACTTATTAAAATAGTAACCTTGTCCAATTGCACAACCTAAATTCTTTAAAATCTCTAGTTGTTTGGAAATTCCAATTCCTTCGCAACTGGTATTTAGAGGAGGTTATCAGCCAATTAAATAAAAGTAAGGACAATCGTAAAGATACTAGATACATAAATATTGCGAGTACAGCTTCGATCTATTTTATTCTTGTAAAGAGTAAACACTTTAAGTAATGATTGCTGAAAAGTTATTTTTAAAATCATCAAAGAATATATCAAGACCAGATGATTCGCTCAATAATAATTGCTATTCTATTTTAAATCTTTTCAAATTATATAAAGTAATTTCTGTTGTTTTTACAATTAAACATTAAAAAAACTACTTTTGAATGAACAAAAGTAGCTTTGATTATTGTTTTTATTAGTCTATTAGATTATGCGTAAAGTGGGTGTTTAGTAGTTAATGCAGCTACGCGTTTTTGTGCTTCTGCTTTAATCGCTACATCCTCTGGGTTTTTAAGAACAGATGCAATGATTGAAGCAACTTCTTTCATATCATCTTCTTTGAAGCCACGAGAAGTAACTGCTGCTGTACCTACACGAACGCCTGAAGTTACGAATGGGCTTTCAGTTTCGTAAGGAATTGTGTTTTTATTTGCTGTAATTTGTACGTCATCAAGTAATGCTTCTGCAACCTTACCAGTTAACCCCATAGAACGAACATCTAATAATAGAAGGTGGTTATCTGTTCCACCTGATACTAATTTAATGCCTTCAGCTTGAAGTGCTTCACCGAACACTTTTGCGTTTTTCACAACTTGTCCAATGTATTCTTTGAATTCTGGTTGTTGTGCTTCACCGAATGCTACCGCTTTACCGGCGATTACGTGCATTAATGGACCACCTTGGATTCCAGGGAATATCGATTTATCGATTTTTTTGCCAAATTCTTCTTTACAAAGAATAAGTCCACCACGAGGCCCACGTAAAGTTTTATGTGTTGTAGACGTTACGAAATCAGCATATGGTACTGGGTTCTGGTGTTCCCCAGCAGCAACTAAACCTGCGATATGCGCCATGTCTACCATGAAGTATGCACCTACTTCGTCAGCGATTTCACGGAATTTTGCAAAGTCGATTTGACGAGGGTATGCAGATGCACCTGCAACGATTAATTTTGGTTTATGTTCAAGAGCCTTTTGACGAACGTCTTCATAGTCGATTACATTTGTATCTTCCGTTACACCGTACTCTACGAAATTGTATTGTACGCCTGAGAAGTTTACAGGGCTACCATGAGTTAAGTGACCACCGTGTGATAAGTTCATACCTAATACAGTGTCGCCTTGCTCAAGGATTGTGAAGTATACAGCCATGTTAGCTTGAGCACCTGAGTGTGGTTGTACGTTAGCATATTCTGCGCCGAAAATTTCTTTTAGACGATCACGAGCGATGTTTTCTACAACATCCACATGCTCACAACCACCGTAATAGCGTTTACCTGGATAGCCTTCAGCGTATTTGTTTGTTAATACTGAACCTTGTGCTTCCATTACTGCTTCTGAAACAATATTTTCTGATGCAATCAATTCGATGTTGGCTTGTTGACGTGCCTTTTCTGCTTCCATTGCTTCAAATACCGCTGTGTCTAGTGCTGCAAGTTTTATCATTATACTTTTCCCCCTATAATCTAATTCATTTTGTAAACTGCTCTTTCGCCACCAATTAATTTGGGACGTGTTATCGCAACTGTCACAACTGCCTCACCTATATGGGATACGGAAGTGCGAACAGGAACTGCCACTCTTTTTAAATGCATGCCAATTAATGTTTGGCCGATATCTATACCCGCATGTGCTTGTATCTCTTCCACAACAACCGGATCTGTAAGCTGACTATATACGTAAGTTGACATAGATCCACCTGCCGTTTGGACAGGAGTAACTGAAACCGGCTCAAGTCGGTAGTCTTCTCCAACTTTACGTTCTAAAGTTAAAGCACGGTTGAGATGCTCACAACCTTGAAACACTAAAGATAGTCCGTGATTTTCAGCAAATGCATGTAATGGTTTATACAGTGCTTCAGCAATTTCTAAACCACCGGCTGTACCAATTTTTTGTCCTTTGACTTCTGATGTTGAACAACCAACAACAAAGAGTTGCCCCTTACGGAATGTTGCTTGTTGCTCTAAATCAGTAAGAAGCTGTTGTAGTTGATCTGTTATTTGTTGTAAGTTCATAATTTATAACCTTCTTAATCGTTTTCAATCTCAGCAACTTTTTCAACGCGACGTTCGTGACGTCCGCCTTCAAAGTCTGTAGATATCCAAGTTTGCACTATTTCAAGTGCAAGTCCTGGGCCAATTACACGTTCTCCCATTGCTAACACATTTGAATTGTTATGGCATCTAGTTGCTTTTGCACTGAATAAATCATGAACTAATGCACAACGAATACCCTTCACTTTGTTAGCTGCGATAGACATACCTATGCCTGTTCCACATATTAAAATACCTCGATCATACTTTCCACTTGCTACACCTTCAGCAACTGGTAGTGCATAGTCAGGATAATCAACTGAATCAGAAGATTGTGGTCCAAAATCGTCGTAGTTTATGCCTAGCTCTTCTAGCAGTGTCATAATCTCTTTTCGTAAATTGTTGCCACCATGGTCTGATGAAATCGCAATTTTCAATGGGTTCCCTCTTTTCGATAATTTTATTCAACAATAGTTTACCACTTCTAGCTTTAGAAAGACATATTTTTCACAGTATTTAAATAAAAGAATTTAATAGAAATACGAATATTATTCCTTTTCAAAGTGCTTTACAAAGTATTTATCGACTAATTAACGAATATAAAACAGTATAATCATGATTCAAATTCGGATTTTAATGATTTCCTCTTTGTTATTCCTTTCGTTCTACAAAATCTGCAAGTTAGAGCTAGTTACTTTTGAGCTTTAAGATAGTAAGTGTTATTGCAAACTAAAATATACATCTTTCAATAATTAAAAAACTATCA
This sequence comes from Viridibacillus sp. d25.2, assembly GCF_055456015.2. Taxonomy (NCBI): domain Bacteria; kingdom Bacillati; phylum Bacillota; class Bacilli; order Caryophanales; family Caryophanaceae; genus Viridibacillus; species Viridibacillus sp. d25.2. The sequence continues at coordinate 4,077,547 of NZ_CM196652.1, forward strand.
CAATAGCTTCGTTCATAGCTTTTGTGATAGTCGTTATGTACAAACCAATAGTTAGGAGCGGTCAAATTGCAGTATCATTTTATACAGCTCTTCTGACTGCATTTTCAAATGCTTCGATAGTTGATCAATTTCCTCGATTGACCTAGCTTGCTCCTCTGTTACACTTCGAACTTCTTGTGCACCCGCTGAAGTTTCTTGCGCTATAGCTGCTACTTCTTGAGATTGACGAGCAGTCGTTTCAATATTATGCATTTGTTTTTCCACGAATCGAGAAATTTCAACAACGGAATCTGCCATTTCATGGACGATTGATGTCATGCCTTCTACAGCGTTTGTTGTTTCAGATACTCTCTCTACTTCTTTAACTGCAAAAGCTACTTGAGACGTCATTTGTTCTACAACATTATGTACATCAGATTGCATCGTTTGGATTAATCCCGTAATACCTTGTACAGCTTCTGCACTTTGGTCCGCTAATTGGCGCACTTCTTCAGCAACAACCGCAAAGCCTTTGCCATGCTCTCCAGCACGTGCAGCTTCAATTGAAGCATTTAATGCTAAGAGATTCGTTTGTGCGGCAATATCTCCAACCAATTGAATAATGCGTTCTACTTGTTTAGCATTACTTTCTAATTGATGGATATTCCCAAGCGCATCTTTGTTGCCTGACACAATTTGTTTTATACCTGATACAAGATCTTCAATTTTCTTCGTAGTAAATGTTAACTCATTCATCATACGCTCTGAATGCTTTGATGATAATTCTGCACGGCCGTTAACTTCCTTAGCTATAACTCGAACATCTTCAAGTGCCTCTGCTGTTTGTTGAATAGATTCCGCGGAACTCTCTGCACCTTTAGAAATATGTGCAATTGTAAGGGCGACTGCCTCTGCTTGACTAGCTGCATTTTCAGTTTCCTTTGATAAATCTAGAACTGTTTTATTTGTCGATTGGAAATTTTGATCAATACTATTTACCATTTTACGGAGATTTTCGAGCATAGACTGAAACGCTACTGCCAGTGCTCTTATTTCGTCATTCGATCTTGGTAAATTTACATCTTCTCCTATGTAACCTTCTGCCGCACGGTTTGTAGCAGCCTCTAGATTTTGCAATGGCTTTATAATAAATGAACTAAAAGCAGCTGCCAAAATACCAGACCATAAGATACCCAATGCATATGTAATGATTTCGAATATCGATCTTTTAATATTAGGGAAAAAATGTGGTTGAATATATTCGATAAAAATGAAACTAGTTGAATACGTGATAATCGCTAAAATTGATACAAATAATACGAGTTGCTTTCTCAATCCAAAAGAATGTTTCACACTTCGTTTATTCATCATTAGCCCTCCGATAATTTCGTTTCGAGTGCATCAATTAATTTATTTAATTCCTGGAATGTTTGACGATACAAAAAGACATCGCCCCCAAATGGATCTGAAACATCATACGAACCATATGGCACAATGTATTCCTTCAAAGTAAATGTTTTATCAGAGATAGATGGGAAAGCCTGCAAAACCATTTCTTTATGCGCTGATGTCATAGTCAAAATAAGGTTGGCCCACTGTAAATCCTCTGCTTCAATTTGTTTTGAAACATGTTCTGTAAATATATTTGCCTCTGATAACACAACTTTAGCATTCTCTGAAATTTCACCACCCGGCATGGCGAAGATACCTGCTGAACGAACTTCCAAACCGTCTAATTTCTTTGCATTTAAAATAGCTTCTGCCATCGGACTTCTACAAGTGTTTCCAGTACATATAAAATAAATATTCATTACGCACCCTCATTCCTCATTATATATCATAGTAGTAATAATGTTCCATATAATTATTAAAATATAGATAATAACCCTATTAAAAGTAATGCAACTCCCGCCATAACCTGAAACATTATACCTAAATTTACTGGTGTTTTTCTTTTTACAGATAAAGCAACGTACGAAAAGATAAATGTTGTTATACCTGTACTCATAATAAATAAACCTTTATGTAATTGAAGCATACCAAAAGATACGCTTACTGAAAAGGTATCAAGACTGGCAGTAACTGCTAATAGTACCGGTGATAAATTAGGAGTTTCTCTAACTTTAGCTGATAATAGGAGTTGGAGACCTATCATACTGAGCAATGCACCTGAGAGCATTTTTGCAACCGTCATTATATGTTGAGCAGCCCATTCACCTACATAGAAACCGATTAGAGGAAAAAGAACATGGAGTACGGCTGTCCAACATGAAAGGGCAAATCGAAAACGGACTTTCGGTAAAATGAGATAAAGGGCTAATACATCTAATGCTGTAATAACGCCTGCTATTATTTCCTGCACGTTGTCCCCCCTTGCTTTTGCATATCTCTTTACGATATGCAAGGGGTGTCCGGCTTTATGCTAGGTTTCAATTGTGTCTCTTCACTTTTAAATATAATGATGCAATAAGCTAATCTTACCTATATTTTAATTTGCTCTATCATCTAAGAACTAAAAAAACTGTCCTCTCTTTTATATAGAAAGAACAGCCTATTTGCCGAGTACAATTAATGTCTTTCACAGATAAATTCTACTTTTGTTAAAGCTGAATATCTGCTGAATACCATTTGCCCCCTGCTGACTTCTCGAGGCGATTCATAATTGCTGCACCTACACCTTCCGTTGAAGTAGTTGTAGCAAGAACAAGATCCGCTTTAGTTGCATCGCATGATCGCAAAGCATGGTATAGATTGACAGCCATCTCTTCATTTGTATCCTTTTGACCAAACGTAAAAAACCAATCGGCTGCAAGGTGACTTAAATTTTCTGGTGCTAGTAACGCTACTTTAACCCCTCTATCATGTAGAGTCTCAAGAGCCTTAGCAATAGTTTTTTCTTCTTTATCTATTAAATAGACTGGAGCATTTGGGGCATAGTGAGTATACTTCATACCCGGTGCTTTTGGCGCTTCACCACTATTTTGTTCTGTATGTGACGGTTGAGAAACAGGACCAATGACAGTTTCTAGCATCTCTTTAGTGACACCACCTGGACGTAAAATAACAGGCGTGTCCAATGTTAGATCTAGTACGGTTGACTCAACACCAATACCTGTAGAGCCTCCGTCCAAAATCAAAGGGATACTCCCATTTAAATCTTCTTCAACATGGATACCTTCAGTAGGACTAGGCTTACCACTACGATTCGCACTAGGTGCAGCTACTGGCTTACCTAATTGTCGGAGTAAATGTAAGGCAACTGCATGATCAGGCATACGAATACCCACTGTGTCTAAGTTTGCTGTAACGCTAGCTGCAAGGACATTTGGTTTCACTTTGAAAATCATCGTTAGAGGTCCTGGCCAAAATGCTTCCATACAAAGTTTTGCTCTTGGTGAAATATGATCAACGTAATTTTCTATTTCTTTGAAAGTACCAATATGAACGATAAGTGGATTATCGGAAGGCCGACCTTTTGCTGCAAAAATTTTCTTCACTGCCACTTCATCCGTAGCAACTGCACCTAAACCATATACGGTTTCGGTAGGGAAAGCGACCACCTCTCCATTATTTAACAAATCAACAGCTTGTGCATAACTTTTTTCACTATCCACATGCATATCCACATTTAGACGTTTAGTTTCCATCTCTGTATCTCCCTTCTTAAAAGAGTTTTCAGAAAGTTATACACAATTTGTTGATAACATTGTGTATATTGTGGACAATTTTACAAATATTGTGCATAACTTTTTTATGAGAAAACACCTTTTAACCATTCCCATACGAAAAACTTCTGTGTTTCCTCTTCAGATTCTTTTGTTTCATTTGTTTCTTTTGGTTCTTTCGTTTCTTTTGTTTCTTTTGGTTCTTTCGTTTCTTTCGGTTCTTTCGTTTTTTTCATCTCTTTCGGTTCTTTCGGCTCTTCTTCGCGGTAGCATACTTTAGGAAATAAAGCGCACCACCAATTATCCCCCTTACCACTGCCAATCGTCACGACAAGTGCATCATAGTAATTTTGTGGATATAAAAATCCTTCATAGCGTTTAGCTGGGAATAATTCTTGTTTTCTAGTAACCTGAACCGATTGTTGACTGAATTTTGCAGATAACTTATCTTGTATTTCTTGCTCTACAACTGCTAAATTCTGTTCCATTCCTGTTCCATTTGTTTGGATAGCCAGCTGTTTAATAATAGGCTCTATTTCTTTTAACATATTGTGTTTTATAAGTTGATCTTGTGTTGAGTTGCTATTCGCAACAATACGGAATCGCATTTGCTCAGCATTTGCAATTGGTGAATTATCTTCCGTAAACCACTGTGGTAGTAAGAATAAAAGGGTTTGTATAAAAAGCAGAGCTGCAATAAATTGTAGCACTGGAATCATCTTTGTCTTTGTTTCTTGTTTAGGCATTTCAATAGTCTTGTAATCTGGTATCATCTTAATCCCTCCCTGTCACAAGGATAGACAGGGTTCAGATGTTTTATTCACTAATCTCGCAAAAAATCATTCTATCTTTTTGATTAATATCTTTCACTACTTCTACTTTAGCTTGTGGAAATTTTTCTTTGAAAAATTTCGCTACTGCCTCCCCTTGTTTATAACCAATCTCTACACCAATGAAGCTTGGTTTTCTCATAAGAGTCGGCAAATTTTCAGCGAGCTTTCGGTATAAAGCTAGTCCACTTTCTTCTGCAAATAATGCACTATGTGGTTCATGTTCTAAAACAATATCAGACATTTCCTTTGCTTCATCAAATGCTATATAAGGTGGGTTAGATAACACAACATCCCATTGTTCATGCACTAGGGGTTCGGTTAAATCTCCTTCTCTGAAGTTTATTTCGGCATCTAATTGCTTAGCATTATTCTTCGCTGTCGTAAGTGCTACTGGAGAAATATCTGTTGCGATTACAGTTGCTTGAGGCAATTCTTTTTTCATCGTAATAGCAATCGCGCCGCTTCCCGTTCCGATATCTGCTATTTGAATGGATGCTGTAGCAGCAAATAGTTTCTTGATGCGTTTTAGTGCTTCCACTATTAATTCTTCTGTTTCAGGACGAGGAATTAGGACTGACTCATCTACTTTAAATGTACGACCGTAAAACTCTTCTGAGCCCGTAATATACTGAATGGGGCGACCACTCTTATGTTCTTCTATCATGTCAAAATAGTTTTCCCACTGCGCGTCCGTCATTTCATCTCGCATGATCATCATTAACCCTGTATAGGACGTATTTAATGCATGCTGTAAAAGTAAACGTGCTGCACCTTCTTCTCGACCGTTTTCTTGTAAAAAAGAAGAAGCCCGGTTGAGGGCCTCATATACTTGTCTTGTCATATTAATCATTTAGGCTTTCAAGTTTATTTGCTTGCTCTTCTAAGATTAATGCATCAAAAATTTCATCTATCTTACCTTCAATAATTTGATCAAGCTTTTGGATCGTTAAGCCGATACGGTGATCTGTTACACGATTTTGTGGGAAGTTATAAGTACGGATACGTTCTGAACGGTCCCCTGTACCAACTGCAGATTTACGTTCTGCATTATATTCATCTTGTGCTTCTTGTTGTAGTTTATCGTATACACGAGCACGTAATACTTTCATCGCTTTATCACGGTTTTTTAATTGAGAACGTTCATCTTGCATCGCAACAACAACGCCTGTTGGAATATGTGTCATACGAACAGCAGATGCTGTTTTGTTGACGTGCTGTCCGCCTGCACCACTTGCATGATAAATATCTACCCGTATATCTTTATCAGCTATGTCTAATTCTACTTCTTCAGCTTCAGGCATTACAACTACTGTTGATGTTGAAGTATGCACGCGACCTTGTGATTCTGTTTCTGGTACACGTTGTACACGATGTGCGCCACTCTCAAATTTGAATTTTGAGTATGCACCTTGACCGTTAATCATGAAGACGATTTCTTTATAGCCACCAAGTTCTGTTGGGTTAGCATTCATGACTTCAATTTTCCAGCCTTGTGTTTCAGCATAACGACTATACATACGGAATAATGTATTCGCGAATAGAGCAGCTTCATCCCCTCCGGCTGCACCGCGGATTTCCATAATAACGTTTTTATTGTCGTTCGGGTCTTTTGGAATTAATAGAAGACGTAGGTGGTCTTCTAATTTTGCAATTTGTTCTTCTAGTTCATTTACTTCTTCTTTTACTAACTCACGCATTTCAGGATCTAGTTTATCCTCAAACATCTCTTTTGCTTCTTGATACTGTTGTTTCACTTCTTTATATTCTCTATAAACTTCTACTGTTTCACTTATATCAGACTGTTCTTTTGAAAACTTCGCTAATTTTTTTGAGTCATTGACAATCTCAGGGTCGCTTAGTAATTCATTTAATCGATCGTAACGATCTTCAACGGCTTGTAGGCGATCAAACATTTCTTTCACCTTGACCTTTCTTTTGGAAATTTTATTTAAATCAGCTTGTGATTAGCTATTTGTCGAAATATGCTCCTTCAATAGTATAATGAAAAAGAGCAGCTATCGCTACTCTTTTGAAGATTGAACATTATTTTTTCTTCATATATCGGTCAATACCGTCAGCTATACTATTTGTGATGCTTTTTAAATAACTTGAATCCGCCAACTTTTTGTCCTCTTCCTTATTCGTCATATAACCCAATTCTATCAACGTACCAGGTACCTTCGACCAATTTGCTCCTGATAAGTCATCTCGATAAATAATACCTTTTATATCTTCAACCTTTTTATTCTTTTCTATCTTTTGTAAAATTTCATTTGAAATTACTAGACTCTTTTTATAGACATTCTTTGATATGTATGGATTTTTAGCTGATGTAGTTAAAATTGAAAAACCTTTCTCTTTTTCATTGATGGACCCGTCAGCATGTATGCGTAAAAATACGTCAGCCTTGCTTTTGTTAGCGATATTAGCACGTTCACGATTACTTATATTCACATTTTGTTTTGTACGTGTATATATCACTTTATAGCCAAGCTTCTTTAATGTATTGCCGAGCATTTTAGATGCTTTCAATGTAAGGATGGATTCTTTTTTGTTTGTATAAGGGCTGTGCGTCCCATCCGTCACTTTATACTTCGTTTTCAGTGCGCCCGGGCCAATGGGTTCTACATCAATATTCGCATACTGCTGATGGCCTGGGTCGATAACAATTATTCCTTTGCTTGATTTCTTTATTGCCGTTTTTGCAGTTACTGGCGCTATTGAGAAAACAAAAATTAAAGCAATACACGAAAATAATAAAAGTATAGTCTTCCGCATATGTTCTCCCTTCTAAAAATAGATTTACTATATTCAATACTAGCATATCTTAATATACTAATATCCATTTTAGGATAAATTGTTTATTTATGTAAACCCACTACTATTTTAGCCACAAAAAAGAGCAGCCTCCAAGCTGCTCTTACTGATGAATTGATTTTCCTACTGGCACTTCATGGTGATGTCTACAGCGGGGTTCATATGCTTCAGATGCACCTACTAATATAACCGGGTCATCGATCCCTGCAGGTTGCCCATTAATTAAGCGCTGTGTACGACTCGATGGTGATCCGCATACACTACATACTGCCTGTAATTTTGTTACTAGCTCTGCAATTGCCATTAACTTCGGCATCGGACCGAATGGAACTCCTTTGAAATCCTGATCAAGTCCCGCTAATATTACACGGAATCCATGATTAGCTAATTGCTGAACAATTTCTACAATATCATCTTCAAAAAATTGTGCTTCATCAATTGCAATTACATCGAAATCATCTGAAATATGATCCCATATTTCTTTAGGTGATTTGATAGGTCTTGCCATTACAGTAGTGCCATTGTGACTTACAACTGCTTCTTCACTATAACGATTATCAATTTCAGGCTTAAAAACTGCAATTTTCTGCTTCGCAAATTGAGATCTACGAACGCGGCGAATTAGTTCTTCAGATTTCCCTGAAAACATACTTCCGCATATTACTTCAATCCAACCGTTTTGAGTCATTACATACATAAATTAGACTCCTTTCAAAACTTATATCCATCATCATAACGAAAAAACAGAAAGAATACTTCTCTTTTTTTTATATAAAAACTATGTTATGTAATCCTCTTACATAGCTTTTTATTTTAAACGAACGAGATTTATACTACACGAAAATGCATTTTGGCGCAAGAAAAATACCTGCCTAGCAATTACTTGCCGGGCAGGTATTTTGTGTATACGGGTTAAATTATTTAATACCGTATTTTTTGTTGAAACGATCAACACGTCCATCAGCAGACGCGAATTTTTGACGGCCAGTATAGAATGGGTGACATTCGTTGCAGAATTCTACTACGATTTTTTCTTTTACTGAACCAGTTTTGAAAGTGTTACCACAAGAACAGCTTACTGTTGCTTCTTTGTGGTCTGGATGAATACCTTGTTTCATGTGTATGATCTCCTTTCGCCCTGAACCATCTGGAACAGAGTTTATCGAACTGTTGCCTTACACGACCCAGATTAGTTGCCGCATATGCAACACGTTTCTTGCAATACTGTATGAAGTATAACAAAAACTATTTAGTGATGCAAGCAAAGAAATTATATACTTTTAAATTATAGTAGAAAATAATTTTACTTTTACAGTAATCCTTTACCATTTCGAGCAGCCTTCATATCTGAATTTAGCTGTTCAAAAAACTCATCATTCGTTTTTGTTTGACGTAATTTTTTAAGGAATCGTTCCGCAAAATCGGATGAATCTGAGAATGTTTTACGAATCGCCCACAGTTTATCAAGTTGTTCTTTTGGAATTAGTAGTTCTTCCTTACGAGTTCCTGAACGACGAATATCGATAGCTGGGAAGATACGACGTTCTGCTAGACTACGATCTAAATGAAGCTCTAAGTTACCTGTCCCTTTGAATTCTTCATAAATTACTTCATCCATACGAGAGCCTGTATCGATTAAAGCAGTAGCCAAGATTGTTAAACTACCGCCTTCTTCAATATTACGCGCCGCACCGAAGAAACGTTTAGGACGGTGGAATGCAGCCGGATCAATACCACCTGATAAAGTTCGTCCACTTGGAGGTATAACAAGGTTATATGCACGTGCAAGTCGGGTAATAGAGTCCATTAAAATAATAACATCACGCTTATGCTCTACTAATCGCATAGCACGTTCTAATACTAACTCTGCCACTTTGACGTGATTTTCCGGCAATTCATCGAACGTTGAGCTAACTACGTCTGCCGCTACTGAGCGTTCAATATCCGTCACTTCCTCAGGACGTTCATCTATTAACAGGACAATAAGTTCAGATTCGGGATATTTCTCAGTAATTGCATTTGCAACTTCTTTTAAAAGTAATGTTTTACCCGCTTTTGGAGGAGCCACAATAAGTCCACGTTGACCAAAGCCTACTGGTGCCACTAAATCCATAATACGTGTAGATAATTTTGTTGGTGTTGTTTCAAGTTTAATATGACGATCCGGATATAGCGGTGTCAATGCCGGGAAGTGTACACGTTCTTTTGCAGTTTCAGGATCTTCCCCATTTACTGCTTCTACATGTAATAAACCATAATAGCGCTCATTTTCTTTTGGAGGGCGCACTTTTCCCGTTACTTTATCACCATTACGTAGACTAAATCGACGGATTTGTGATGCCGATATATAAATATCTTCAGAGCTTGGTGAATAATTTATCGGTCTTAAGAAACCAAAGCCCTCTTGTTGAATAATCTCAAGGACACCTTCCATGAAAAAATAGCCTTCTTGTTCTGCTCTTGATTTTAAAATAGCAAAAATTAATTCTTTTTTTGTCAGCTTACTATAGTATGAAATTTTATAATCTCTCGCAAGCGCATACAAATCTTTCAGTTTCATATCTTCAAGCTGAGAAATTGTCATTGTTGTCATAGACATAGCACCACTCTTATATAAGTTTTTTTGTATAAATGAATTTGGTCAACATAGATGTGTGAGAATTGCGAGTAAATGAATGAAATGTACTTTGAGAAGAAGCCCGGCAATTGCCGGGCAATTAATATTGAAGTTTAATATTCCATAAATAGATTTGGTTTTTTAGTTAAGCTATGGCGTCCTTCGATGAAACGAACAGTACCAGATTTAGCACGCATAACAACCGATTCAGTTGTACAGTGTCCACCTTTAAATTGAACACCTTTTAGTAACTCTCCATCTGTAACACCTGTTGCGGCGAAGATTGCATCGTCACCTTTAACAAGGTCATCCATATATAATACTTTGTTAACTTCGATACCCATCTTTTTGCAACGTTCAATTTCTTCATCATTTGATGGAATTAATTTACCTTGGAATTCTCCACCAAGACATTTTAATGCTACTGCTGCAATTACACCTTCAGGAGCTCCACCCATTCCAAATAGAATATCTACACCTGTTTCATCAAACGCTGTGTTAATTGCTGCTGCTACATCACCATCAGAAATAAATTTAATACGGGCGCCAGCTTCACGAATTTGATCAACAATATGTTGGTGACGATCACGATTTAATAGAGTCGCTACTACGTCTTCAATATCTTTGTTTTTCGCTTTAGCTACTGCACGTAAGTTATCAATTACTGGTGCATTAATATCAATCTTCCCTGCTGCTTCTGGACCTACTGCGATCTTTTCCATGTACATATCAGGTGCGTGAAGTAAGTTTCCGCGATCAGCGATTGCTAATACAGTTAGTGCGTTCCCGCTACCAGCTGCTACTATATTCGTCCCTTCTAGAGGATCTACGGCGATATCGACATGAGGGCCATTTTCATCATGACCTAATTGTTCACCAATATATAACATTGGTGCTTCGTCCATTTCACCTTCACCGATTACGACTGTTCCTTGCATAGGAATGGAGTCAAATACTTGACGCATTGCTGTTGTTGCCGCGTCATCTGCTTCCATTTTCAATCCTCGGCCCATCCATCTTGCTGAGGCAATTGCTGCTGCTTCTGTAACACGTACTACTTCCATTGATAAACTGCGTTTCATTTTTAACTGTTCCTCCCGCTTTCCACCCATTAAATGGTTGGAATCCTTTAAAACTAAATCTATTGTAGCACACAGATAATTCTGTGCGACTTTTTTTCGCTATTATCTTTTTGTTGCTATATTTTCATGTTCTGAAGGTAGCGTTTCACGGCGAATATCTGCACCCAGAGCACGTAGCTTCGGAACCAATGAACTATAGCCTCTTTCTATATGGAAGATGTCATGAATTTCTGTTTCGCCTTTGGCTAATAAGCCTGCAATAACCAGTGCTGCACCTGCTCGTAAATCTGTAGCAGTAACTGTAGCAGCTTCTAGTTTAGTCGAACCATTAATAATGGCTGTACGCCCTTCCACTTTACCATTTGCTCCCATGCGCGCTATTTCATCGATATGTTTAAAACGGGCAGAATAGATTGTATCTGTCACAACTGATGAACCTTGCGATTGTGTTAGTAATACTGTAAAGGGTTGTTGTAAATCCGTTGGGAATCCTGGATATACAAGAGTTTTCACATCAACTGCCTGAAGTTTTTCAACTTTAGGTATGATGATTCGCTCTTCTTCCTCAATGATTTTGACACCCATTTCACGCAGTTTTGCTGTTACAGCTTCTACGTGTAATGGAATTACATTATCGATTATAATACCATCACCAATTGCTGCGGCCATTATCATAAATGTACCAGCTTCTATACGATCTGGAATAATTGTATGATTTGTACCGTGTAACTCTTCAACGCCATCAATTCGAATAACGTTCGTACCTGCACCTTTAATCTTAGCTCCCATGTTCGTTAGTAACGTGGCAACATCAATAATTTCAGGTTCTTTTGCAGCATTTTCAATGACTGTACGTCCCTTTGCTTTTACTGCAGCAAGCATAATATTAATTGTAGCACCTACACTGCTAACATCTAAATAGATTTTAGCCCCTACTAATTCATCTGCTCGCAAATAAATTGCACCATGCTCATTTGTTACTTTAGCGCCTAATGCTTCAAATCCTTTAATATGTTGATCAATTGGGCGTGGTCCTAAATGACAACCACCTGGTAAACCAATAACAGCCTTTTTAAAACGTCCTAACATCGCTCCCATCATATAGTAAGAAGCGCGAAGTTTTTTGACATTGCCATTCGGTAAAGGCATATCGACCATTCCTCGCGGATCAATGACCATATGACCATCAGAAAATTGTACTTCTCCACCAATTTCTTCAAGCAAGACTTTCAGTGTTGTAACGTCTAGAATTTCTGGTAAGCCTTCTATTGTGACGGGTGAATTAGCCAATATGGATGCTGGAATTAAGGCCACAGCACTATTTTTAGCGCCGTTTACTTTGATTGTACCTTGCAAACGCTTGTCGCCGTTAATTTTATAAACGTCCATGTAAATCTCCTTCATCTTCGGATATTTCTATTATTATTAACCGTTTTTCTTATTCCAATCCGCTAAGAAACCTTCAATTCCTTTATCAGTTAAAGGATGTTTGAATAATTGAGCTAAAACTTTAAATGGAGTTGTGGAAATGTGCGCACCAGCAAGAGCCGCTTCTGTAATGTGTTGTGGGTGACGAATAGAAGCCGCAATAATTTGCGTAGGGATTTCATGAATTGCGAAGATTTCAGCGATTTGGCGTACTAACTCAATACCATCTTGACCAAGATCATCTAATCGACCTAAGAATGGAGATACGTAAGTTGCTCCAGCACGAGCCGCTAATAGTGCTTGGTTTGCACTAAAGATTAATGTTACGTTTGTTTTAATACCTTTTTTTGATAGTGTAGAACAAGCCGTTAAACCAGCTGGTGTCATTGGTAATTTCACTGTGATATTTGGTGCAATTGCAGCAAGTTCAAGACCTTCTTTAATCATTCCTTCTGCATCTAATGAAATTACTTCTCCACTAATAGAACCGTCAACTAACTCTGCAATTTCGCGTAGACGATCGTGGAATGAAATGTTTTGTTCCTTTGCCACTAATGATGGATTTGTTGTTACACCTGAGATAATTCCCCAAGAATGTGCTTCTTTTATTTCTTCAAAGTTAGCTGTATCGATAAAAAATTTCATTATTATATCCCCCTGGATGATGGAAAATAGGAGAAGGACGGATTAATATAACCGAACACTTCTCCTCCTGTTATCATCTGATTAATTATGCTTTTTGAGCACTACCGAATTCGTGTATTTTGCCAATAACTGTCGCTTTAATAGCATCACGAGCTGGAATTAAATATTTACGTGGATCATAGACTTTAGTGTCATTTGCTAGTACTTCACGAACCGCTTTAGTAGCTGCAATTTGATTTTCAGTATTAACATTTATTTTAGCTGTTCCTAAAGAGATTGAACGTTGAATATCTTTTAAAGGAATACCCGTACCACCGTGTAATACTAATGGTAAGTCAGCTAAGTTTGAGATTTCTTCCATTTCTTTAAAACCTAAGTTTGGCTCACCTTGATAAGGACCATGAACTGAACCTAATGCAGGTGCTAGGCAATCGATATTTGTAGCTTCAACAAGTTTTTTACATTCTTGTGGATCTGCATACATGATACCACCAATTACGCCATCTTCATCGCCACCAACTGTGCCAAGTTCCGCTTCTACAGAAACATCTTTAGCATGTGCATATTGAACCACTTTAGAAGTGATTTCAATATTTTCTTCAAATGAATGGTGTGAAGCATCAATCATAACTGATGTAAAACCAGCATCAATCGCTTCTTTACATTTTTCGAAGCTTGAACCGTGGTCTAAGTGAATTGCTACTGGAACTGTAATCTTGTAGCTTTCGATCAGGCCTTTTACCATGTGTACTACGGCAATAAATCCTCCCATGTATTTCCCAGCACCTTCTGAAACACCTAAAATTACTGGTGAGTTTTCTTCTTGTGCAGCAAGTAAAATAGCTTGAGTGAATTCAAGGTTATTGATGTTGAATTGACCAACTGCATAACCTTCTTTTTTACCTTTAATCAACATTTCTTTCATGGAAACCAAAGCCATTACAAAATTCCTCCTCTAGTATGAAGCACGGTATTAATGTTATTTAATATCATAACTCATAATATCAAAAACATACATGGTTGACCACTGCTCGCCCTTAATCTTTCAATATTTTATTGACCACGTCTCGCACTTCGTAAATGTCGAATGGTTTAGTAAAGTAATGCTTTGCACCGAGTGCCTCAGCTTCTTTAATTAAATCCAATTCACCATATGCTGTCATCATAAGTACAGGCAGTTCAGGCAATTGCTTAGTTATACGTTTTAGTATTTCAATCCCATCCATTCCAGGGATTTTCATATCTAGTAATACACAATCCATCATTATTTTATCTATATATTGCAAGGCTTCAAGACCGTTAGCCGCTAGATATGTTTCATAGCCTTCCTTCTTAAAAACCTCATTGAGTAGCAAGCGAATTCCTTGTTGGTCATCTACAATAAGTATTTTTTTCAACTTTACCATACTCCCTTTTTTTATTCCCCCGTACGTATTATTCGATAATATACCTCATTTTCCCTTTTAATACATTAAAATAATTCTATTTTGCATTTAATATGAACACTTATTATAATAAAAGCCGTGAGGTGAATATTATGTTGAAAATGTTGTCGACACAGCTTGGCGGTCTCTTACAAAGAATTTCGACTAATCAAGAGGATGCAATAGAAGAAACTGCACGATTATTAGCGCAAGCAGGTATCGCCGAAGGAAATGTATATTTTGCTTGTTTTGATGAAATGCAAGCAATTGAAAATAATGCTTTGTATAGTGCAGAACCTTTTACAAAATTAAAACCTTGGTCTAAGGATACAAAATTAGTAGCAACAGACCGTGTATGTATTTTCACTCGTCACGCAAACAATCCAAAGGCTCTCGATTTAGCACGTTCATTATTTGATTTATTCATTCCATTTGCAGTAGTAGCAAGTGAAAAAGCTGAGGATAGTGGTGAGATGGCTGATTTAGCTTACACCTATGTATCTTTGGGCATCAAAAATGGATTATTGCCGAATGATGCCGGTGAACGTATTGTGCTGCCATATAGTTTTGCTGCTTTGTTTGTGTACGAAGCTATGAAAATGTCTTACGACGAAATGCTATCAAATGATTAATAATTATACCACTCTTTTTTAAGACTACTCTCTAGGTTCTTGGAGTAGTTTTTTGGTTTTCTAGATGTCTGAATGATTATGATTACTGTTATAGTATGGTCTAATTTATTTATTTTCCACAAAAAAAGAGACTACTCTTCATATAATCATGCAGAGTAGTCTCTTTGTATAAAGCTTAGTTTTTTGAGCTCTCAAACAACCTATGCTAATTACTCAATTGAATTTGGTAAATCATTTTCAACTTGAGCCTTACAATGATATTCAAGTTTTGCCACGCTAAATCAGCATTTATTTAACTGCTGCTGCGACGAATTCTCTAAATAGCGGTTGTGGGCGGTTCGGACGTGAGATAAATTCTGGGTGGAATTGAGATGCCACGAAGAATTTGTTCTCTGGTAATTCAACAATTTCGACTAAACGGCCGTCTGGGCTTGTACCTGAGAAGACGAATCCTGCTGCTTCGAATGCTTCACGGTATTCATTATTGAATTCGTAGCGATGACGGTGACGTTCGTAAATAATTTCGTCACTATAAGCTTCCATAGCTTTAGAACCTGATTTTAATTTACATGGGAAAAGACCTAAACGAAGAGTTCCACCTAAATCTTCCACGTCTTTTTGTTCTGGTAAAAGATCGATAATAGGGTATTTAGTGTCTGCATCAAGTTCTGATGAGTGTGCACCTTCTAAGTTTAGAACGTTACGTGCAAATTCAACAGTTGCTAATTGCATACCTAGGCAAATACCTAAAAATGGTACGTTATTTTCACGTGCATATTGAGTTGCAATGATTTTACCTTCAACACCACGGTCACCAAAGCCACCTGGTACAAGGATACCATCTGCATTTTTCAATAATTCTTCAACGTTTTCAGATGTAATATCTTCAGAATTGATCCAGTCTACATCAATATCTGCATCTACTGGATAACCAGCGTGTTTTAACGCCTCAACTACTGATAAATAAGCATCTTGTAATTCAACGTATTTCCCAACAAGTGCAATTTTCACTGTTTTAGATAAGTTTAATACGCGATCTACTAATGCAGTCCATTCAACCATATCTGCTTGTGGTGCAGTGATACCGAAGTGTTCTAGAACGATATCATCCATACCTTGTGCTTGTAGGTTTAATGGTACTTCATATAAATGTTTTGCATCTTGACATTCGATAACGTTACTTGCTTTTACGTCACAGAATAATGCTAATTTTTCTTTCATTTCTTGTGGTACTTCTTGTTCTGTACGTACTACAAGAAGAGTTGGTTGAATACCTAAAGAACGCAATTCTTTTACAGAGTGTTGTGTTGGTTTTGTTTTTAATTCACCAGCTGCTTTGATGTAAGGAATTAAAGTACAGTGGATGTACATTACGTTCTCCCCACCAAGATCTGATTTCATTTGACGAATAGCTTCTAGGAATGGTAGTGATTCGATATCACCTACTGTTCCGCCTACTTCTGTAATAACCACATCTGCGCTTGTTTCACGACCTGCACGTTGGATACGTTCTTTAATTTCGTTTGTAATATGTGGAATAACTTGTACAGTTCCACCGTTATAATCTCCACGACGTTCTTTTCTCAATACAGAAGAGTAAACACGTCCAGAAGTTACTGTACTGTGTTTTCCTAAGTTAATATCGATGAAACGTTCATAGTGACCTAAGTCTAAGTCTGCCTCTGCGCCATCATCTGTTACGAAAACTTCCCCGTGTTGGTACGGACTCATTGTACCTGGGTCAAGATTGATGTATGGGTCAAATTTTTGGATTGTTACTTCTAATCCACGATTCTTTAGTAAACGTCCAAGTGAAGCAGCTGTAATACCTTTACCAAGTGATGATACAACCCCGCCTGTTACGAAAATATATTTGGTCAAAGCCAATTCCTCCTTTAAATTAAACACTTATAAAAAAATAAAAAACGCTCCTCCCGCATAATATGCAGGGGGAGCGTATAAATTATACGGTCATTCTCCTTTTAAGGAGCCCAAGTAAAAGATTATATGGAACTCAGCTAGAAGTCAAGAAATTATTCTTCTTCCTCTTCTTCTAACTCATCATCTTCTTCGTCAATTTCAAATTCATCTTCTTCTTCAAGCAAGTCTTCATCAAGGTCTTCATCGATATCATCGATTGTTACATCTTCGAATTCTTCCTCTTCATCTTCATCTTCTTCAGCTGGATCTTCAACGAATTCATCGAAGTTTTCATCGAAGTCTAATTCTTCATCTTCTTCAAGTTCATCTTCATCGTCAATTACAGCTTTAGCTTTTTTCTTGCGGACTTTTACTGTTGGTGCTGTTTCTTCTTCGATTTGTTCGATTGCATACCACTCGCGAAGTCCCCAGCGATTTTCACCTAGCACAATAAAACGACCTTCAATGTTAAGGTCTGTATAAAATTGTAATAAGCGTTCTTTGATTTCTGCATCAGTGCAACCGTTTATTCCTTGGATTTCTTTCATCAGTTCTGGGAAAGTTAATGGTTGTTTTTTTGAAACTAAAATTCCGTATGCTAAATCGATAAACGATTCTTCTGATAGTTGTTCTTTTGTCATTTCACGAAAGTTCAAATCGTGCACGTCCCTTCTTAATACATAAACATAATATCCATTATATACAATCTTTCTTTGATTACGCCACAATCAATTATTCTTTTTTTGATTTCTCAATTGTCGATACCCATAAACAAAAAGATATATGGAAAAAATAAGGATGGGGATGGCCCCTAATTGCTCGTTATACAAAAAGAATATAAGTACCAGGCAAATTATGATAAATAGACAATGTAATAGGCTTTTCATATAAACAAGAACTCCTTAAAATTTGTTTTACTCCTTATTATACAAAAAATAAAAATGAAGGGGCTAATGAAATGATTAGTTCCTCCATTTTTTATTTTTCGAGTAATTTTATATCTCTTATGAGTATGGGCCAACAGGATGTTGGTCATGCAACCGTTGCGACACGACGTCGCGAACTTAGGTTGCCTTCCTTGATACTCGGTCAAAGGCAAAAAGCGCCTTTGATTCAGGCCCGCACGATGCGGGTCACGCAGTCGTTGCCACAGGACGTGGCGTCTTAGACTGTGTTCCTTTGTCCAGTGCTTGTCGGAGGCCCACAGGATGTGGGTCAGATAGCCGTTGCCACAGGACGTGGCGAACCTAGGCTATCTTCCACTGAACGAGCGCCTTGGGCTAACAGGATGTTAGTCATGCAACCGTTGCGACAGGACGTCGCGTACTTAGGTTGCCTTCCTAAAGTGATGTATCCAGCTTCTGGCGCTTGCTGTTCGGGTCGTTTCGGTCGGGCACTCAAAGTCAAAAAGCGACTTTGGCTTCCGTCCTCCAACGACCTCACAGCTTAACGAGCGCCTTCAGCATTTAGTTTCTTATCCAGCTTCTGCGGCCAGCCCCTCGAGGTCACTTCAGTCTCTCGGTCAAAAGCAAAAAGCGCCTTTGATTCGAGCCTTCCAGTGCTTGTCGGGGCTGAACGGGCCGCTTCAGCATTTAATCACATATTCCGTCTGTATTGTCCTCCTACTTGGTATAGGGCGTTGGTGATTTGGCCTAGACTTGCGTATTTTACTGTTTCCATTAGTTCTGCAAAGATGTTACCTCCTGTTACAGCTACTTCTTTTAGTTTTTGAATAGCAGCTTCGGCTTCGTTTGCATGTTGTTCATGGAATTTTTTTAGATTTTGAATTTGTGTTTCTTTTTCATCTTGTGATGCTCTGGCAATTTCCATACTATCGATTGCTTCTGATGAAGGTGGATTTGGATTCAAGTATGTGTTAACACCGATTATTGGTAGTTCACCTGAGTGTTTCAACATTTCATAGTACATCGATTCTTCTTGAATCTTGCCACGTTGATATTGGGTTTCCATCGCTCCAAGAACTCCACCTCTATCATTAATGCGATCGAATTCTTCCAATACTGCATTTTCTACAAGGTCAGTTAGTTCATCAATTATAAATGCACCTTGCAATGGGTTTTCATTTTTTGTAAGTCCGTGTTCTTTTGTAATGATCATTTGAATTGCCATTGCGCGACGAACAGATTCTTCAGTTGGCGTTGTAATCGCTTCGTCATATGCATTCGTGTGTAATGAATTGCAGTTATCCTGCAATGCCATTAATGCTTGTAACGTTGTACGAATATCGTTAAAGTCGATTTCTTGTGCGTGTAAGCTACGACCAGAAGTTTGGATATGGTATTTTAGCTTCTGACTACGTTCATTTGCACCATATTTATCTCGCATAACGATTGACCAAATACGGCGAGCTACACGACCGATTACTGTATATTCTGGGTCTAAGCCATTTGAAAAGAAGAATGACAGATTCGGTGCAAAATCATCGATATTCATCCCTCGACTTAAATAATATTCTACATAAGTGAAACCATTAGCCAAAGTGAATGCTAGCTGTGAAATCGGGTTGGCACCAGCTTCAGCAATATGATAGCCAGAGATCGATACAGAATAATAGTTACGTACTTTTTGATCTATGAAATATTGCTGAATATCACCCATCATACGTAGTGCGAATTCTGTAGAGAAAATACAAGTATTCTGCCCTTGATCCTCTTTTAATATATCAGCCTGTACTGTTCCGCGCACCACTTGAAGCGTCTTTTCACGAACGTCAGTAAATTCTTCAACTGTTAAGCAGCGTCCTATTTTGCTTTCTTGAATTTTCACTTGTTGATCAACAGCTGTGTTCATGAACATTGCTAAAATAATTGGCGCAGGTCCGTTGATTGTCATCGACACAGACGTTGATGGTGCACATAAATCAAATCCATCATAAAGCTTCTTCATATCTTCTAGCGTACAAATACTAACTCCTGATTCACCGACTTTACCATAAATATCTGGGCGGTAATCTGGATCTTCACCATACAAAGTTACAGAGTCAAATGCTGTTGATAAGCGTTTTGCATCATCGTCTTTAGATAAGTAATGGAAGCGTTTATTTGTACGTTCCGGTGTCCCTTCACCAGCAAATTGACGCTTCGGGTCTTCTCCTTCACGTTTGAAAGGGAAAACTCCTGCCGTATACGGGAATGAACCAGGCACATTTTCTCTATACACCCAACGCAATATCTCTCCGTAATCTATGAATTTTGGTAACACAACTTTGGGGATTTTTAAACCTGCAAGGCTAGTAGTTGTTAAAATTGTACGGATTTCTTTATCACGTACTTTTGTAACAAATTCTTCTCCTGCGTACGCTTCCTTAAGCGTTTTCCAGTTTGCTAAAATATTCTTTGATTCTGCAGTTAATTGATTTTTTATATCCTCAGCTAATGAAGTTAGTGACGCAACCAACACATCGTCAGGTGCTTTTTCCTGAACAGTTGTGATTGACCCTTCTAGTTGGAATAGCTTACGGGCAAATTCAACTTGCTGCTCTGACTTTTTATGATAATTACGAATAGCATCTGTAATTTCACGTAAGTAGTATCGTCTATCATTCGGAATGATGACATCTTGCTTTTGTGTTTTTACAAAATGCTCGTAAGACGTTTCCCAATCAAAACCACATTTTTCGTTAATAACCTGTACAAGCTCTGCGAATAAAGAATTCGTTCCTTTATCATTAAACTGGCTAGCAATTGTACCGAATACCGGCATTTCATCTAGATTTTTTGACCATAGTTCATGACTACGTTGGTATTGTTTCTGTACTTGGCGAAGCGCGTCTTCTGACCCTTTACGTTCAAATTTGTTAATGACAATTAGATCGGCAAAGTCAATCATATCAATTTTTTCTAACTGCGTTGGTGCACCAAATTCACTTGTCATAACATACATGGACAAATCAGAAATTTTTGTAATAGCAGCATCCCCTTGACCGATACCGCTCGTTTCAACGACGATTAAATCATATCCTGCCACTTTAACAACATCTAGAACGTCTGCAATTGCATCTGAAAGCTCAGAGTGAGATCCCCGTGTTGCAAGACTACGCATGTAAACACGATTGTTAAAGATAGCATTCATACGAATACGGTCTCCAAGTAATGCCCCACCCGTTTTTTGCTTTGTTGGATCAATAGAAAGAATAGCGACCTTTTTATCAGGAAACTCTTGTAAGAACCGGCGGATTAACTCATCCGTTAATGAACTTTTTCCTGCACCACCCGTACCAGTAATACCGAGTACAGGTGTGTTTTTCGATAAACTTCGAGCTTTTTCTAGGAACTCTGTTAACTCACCATCTTTTGCTTCTTCAGCTGCAGTGATAAGTTGTGCTAATACTTCCTGTTGTTCCGTTGATAATGTATCTAACTTACTACTTAAATTCTCTTTAATTGTTGTGAAGTCACTTTTTTCAATCATTTTATTAATCATGCCTTGTAAACCCAACTCACGACCATCTTCAGGCGAAAATAACCCGGCAATGCCATATTCATGCAGTTCTTTGATTTCACGAGGCAGGATTACACCACCACCACCACCGAAAATACCAATATGCGGAGCGCCTTTTTCCCTAAATAGATCTTGCATGTATTTAAAATATTCAACGTGACCACCTTGATAAGAAGAAATCGCTACCCCTTGCGCATCTTCTTGGATGGCCGCATTAACTACTTCTTCAACTGAGCGGTTATGCCCGAGGTGAATAACCTCTACGCCACTCGACTGCAAAATACGGCGCATAATATTAACCGATGCATCATGGCCATCAAAAAGACTAGAAGCCGTGACAAATCGTACGTGATTTTTTGGACGATATACTGTTGCTTGAACCATATATAAGCTCCCCCTTGTTATGAACGAAAACTAAGTTGATCATTTCTCTTCCCATTCCCTAGAAATAATTGGATACAAAAATTGTGCAAGGTTATA
Source organism: Viridibacillus sp. d25.2 (assembly GCF_055456015.2). Taxonomy (NCBI): domain Bacteria; kingdom Bacillati; phylum Bacillota; class Bacilli; order Caryophanales; family Caryophanaceae; genus Viridibacillus; species Viridibacillus sp. d25.2. The sequence goes on from NZ_CM196652.1 coordinate 4,099,530, forward strand.
GAAACCAAAACTATATGAAAAGTTTGAGTTTTCCTTCCTTGCACAAAGCGTAGAATTATTTCTTCCAAATACCATTTAAGAAAAAAGTCGTTTGCATATCAATATAATCATCGATTGTATAATTCCTTCTGAAAGCCCATCGTCTAAATGCCCATGTTTGACCTTGCACTACAATATCATTTGAGATAAGATTGATTTCTTTTTCTGATAGAGACAGTTCCCCAGACTGCACACAACCAGCTAATAGATTTTCAAATAATCCAACCATCTCAAGTTCCTTTGTTAAAACGTAACGCAATGCGTCTTTTGGTAAAGATTTAGACTCTTGGTACATGACTAGAATTTCATCTGACATGGAATCTATAAGCAAAAAATATTGGCGTATGGATGCCTTTAAACCTTCTATTGTGCCCGCTTCCATCGGTAAATTTGCTAACCTTAAACTTACTTCACGATAAATATTGTCACAAACTAGATACAAGACGTCTTCTTTTGTTCGAATATATTCATAAAGCGTCCCTATACTAAAGCCAGCTTCCTTAGCAATTTCTCGAGTCGTCGTACGATGAAAGCCTTTTTGCTTAAACAGTTTAATAGCTCCATGAATCATTTCATTACGACGTTTTTCTATCAGACTTTCATCTTTAACCGACGATTCTACTTGTCTCTTATTTATTCTTTTTACCATATATTATTTCGTTAACATACGAGAAATCACAAGGCGCTGAATCTCTTGTGTTCCTTCGTAAATCTGTGTAATTTTGGCATCACGCATATAACGTTCAACTGGATAATCTTTCGTATAGCCGTAACCACCAAATACTTGCACAGCTTCAGTTGTAACATTCATCGCTGTATCTCCTGCCATCAATTTCGCCATAGCTGATGCTTTACCATATGGAAGGTTGTTGGACTCTAACCAAGCTGCTTGATATGTTAATAATCTTGAAGCTTCAATTGATGTAGCCATATCTGCCAATTTAAAAGATACACCTTGATTTGCTGTGATCGGTTTACCAAATTGAACGCGATCTTTTGCGTATGCAACAGATGCATCTAATGCACCTTGTGCAATACCAACTGCTTGAGCAGCAATACCGTTACGTCCTCCATCCAACGTTTTCATGGCAATTTTAAAACCATCGCCTTCCGCACCTAACAAGTTTGCTTTTGGTACACGACAATTATCGAAAATAATTTCAGTTGTAGGTGATGAGCGAATACCTAGTTTCTTTTCTTTTTTACCAACCGAGAAGCCTTCAAAATCAGATTCCACTATGAATGCACTAGTACCGTTCTTAGCTGTTGGATCTGTAACAGCAAATACGACATAAATTTCAGCAATGCCCCCATTTGTGATGAAGATTTTAGAGCCATTTAAGATGTAATCATCTCCATCTAATTTTGCAGTAGTTTTCATACCACCAGCATCTGAGCCTGAGCTTGGCTCCGTTAAACCGTAACCACCAATTTTAGTACCCTCAGCCATTGGTCGTAAGTATTTTTGTTTTTGTTCTTCATTACCAAATTTATAAATTGGCCAACCTGCTAGAGATGTATGTGCAGAAAGTGTTACTCCAGTCGAAGCACATACCCGTGATAACTCTTCAACTGCAATGCAATATGCTAGGTAGTCCGAACCGATCCCGCCATATTCTTCCGGCCATGGAATACCCGTTAAACCTAACTCTGCCATTTTATCGAAGATTGCACGGTCAAAAGTTTCTGTTTCGTCGCGTTCTGCGGCTGTTGGTGCCACTTCGTTTTCAGCGAAATCACGTACCATTTTACGAATCATTTCATGTTCTTCTGATAATTGAAAGTTCATCTCTATTTCCACCTTTGTATAAGTTTTTTTAATCCCTATTTGTTTAAATGTTTGCTTATGACGAGTCGTTGGATTTCGCTTGTTCCCTCGTAGATTTCCGTTACTTTAGCATCTCGGAAAAAGCGTTCAACTGGATAGTCCATCGTATAGCCGTAACCTCCAAAGACCTGAATTGCCTCCGTCGTTACTTCGACTGCAGTTTTAGAAGCGAACAGTTTCGCCATGGATGCTTCCTTGCCACAAGCTAATCCTCTAGTACGCAAATCTGCTGCACGGTAAACGAGTAGTCTTGTCGCTTCAACGGCTGTTGCCATATCCGCTAATTTAAAGCCAACTCCTTGATTACTAGCGATAGGCTTACCAAATTGATGACGTTGTTGTGCATAGGCAATTGACTCTTCTAAAGCAGCTTCTGCAATCCCTAGAGCCTGTGAAGCTATACCGATGCGACCAACATCTAAGTTCGCCATTGCTATTTTAAAGCCGTCTCCTTCTTCGCCGAGTAGATTATCAGCAGGGACAATCATATTGTCGAAATTTAGTTGCACTGTACGTGAGCCATGTAAACCCATTTTATGTTCGTCTTTGCCAATTACTAAACCTTCAGTTCCTTTTTCGACAAGAAAAGCTGAAATTCCTTTCGAGCCGAGCGATGGATCTGTTGAGGCAAAAACAATATATACATCTGCCTCTCCACCATTTGTAATAAACACTTTTGATCCGTTAATAATGTAATTATTTCCGTCTTTTAATGCTTTAGATTTTAATGAACCTGCATCTGATCCCGCAGATGGTTCTGTTAAACAAAAAGCACCCAAATATTCACCTGATGCGAGCTTAGGTACATACTTTTGTTTTTGCTCTTCATTACCAAAATAGAGTATAAGATTTGTCACGACCGACGTATGGACAGATAAAATCACACCAATCGTCGCACTCACTTTTGATAACTCATTAATAGCTATAATGTAGGAGATAAAATCCATATTCGCGCCACCGTACTGTTCAGGTGTTGTAATGCCCATTAGCCCTAGCTCTCCCATTTTAGCTAGAATGTCGCGTGGAAATTCCCCATTTTCCATGCTCTCTACTTTTGGTGCAATTTCTGTTTGCGCAAAATCTCGTACCATTTTGCGCATCATTAGTTGTTCTTCTGTGAACATCAATTCCATAGCGGAAAACCCCTTTTAAGATTCATAGATGTAAAAGCCACGTCCTGATTTCTTACCTAACCATCCTGCCTTCACGTATTTACGTAATAGTGGGCATGGACGGTACTTGCTGTCTCCAAAGCCATCGTATAAAGTTTCCATAATATAGAGGCAAGTATCTAAACCGATAAAATCTGCTAATGTTAAAGGTCCCATTGGATGATTCATACCCAGTTTCATGACGTCGTCAATAGCTTCCTTTGTCGCTACACCTTCGTAAAGTGTATAGATGGCTTCGTTGATCATCGGCATTAAAATACGGTTTGCAACAAACCCTGGAAAATCATTTACTTCGACTGGCACTTTTTCAAGTTTTTTTGTCATGTCTTCGATTGTTTGATAAACATCATCTGCAGTAGCTAAACCACGAATAATTTCAACAAGCTTCATCACTGGTACAGGATTCATAAAATGCATCCCTATAACTTGCTCTGGACGATTAGTCACAGCAGCTAACTCTGTAATCGGTAATGATGAAGTATTTGAAGCTAAAATGGCATGTGCTGGTGCAATAGCATCCAGTTGTTTGAAGATAGATTGTTTAATATCCATATTCTCAACAGCTGCTTCAATGACTAAATCAACATCATTGGCATCATTAATATCTAGTGATTTTGTTAGACGGGCAAGAACTGCTGCTTTTTCACTTTCCGTCATGCGCCCTTTTTCAACATTACGAGAGAGGTTTTTTGTGATCGTACTTAAACCTCTAGCAAAAAACTCTTCCTTCATATCATTTAGTTTGACATCAAATCCAGCTTGTGCACATACTTGTGCGATACCAGAGCCCATTTGACCTGCTCCAATGACCATTATTTTTTGAATACTCATTACTCGAATCCCCCCGTTTTTGGTACTTCAATCATGATGGCATCTCCTTGGCCTCCGCCTGAACAAATAGCTGCAATACCGATGCCTCCGCCACGACGCTTTAGTTCATAAGCTAGTGTAAGAATAATTCGTGCACCCGATGCCCCAATTGGATGCCCTAATGCTACAGCTCCACCATTCACATTAACTTTCTCTGCATCTAGTTCTGCAATTTGATTACTTGCTAGAGCAACAGCTGCAAATGCTTCATTAATTTCAAATAAATCAATATCTTGTAACGTTTTCCCTGTCTTTTCTAAAATTTTGTTGATGACTAAGCCTGGTGTTTGAGGGAAATGCTGTGGTTCAACGCCAACTTCTGCATGCCCTAAAATATAGGCAAGTGGTGTATGATCCTCTGCTTTAGCACGTTCTTCATTCATAAGAACTAAAGCACATGCGCCATCATTAATACCCGGTGCATTCCCTGCTGTGATTGTACCTTCAGTCGTAAATGCAGCTCTAAGTTTTGCTAAAGAATGTAGTGACGTATCTCTTCTTGGCGCTTCATCCGTATCTATTTCTATAGGCTCTCCTTTGCGCTGAGGAATCGCCACAGACACAATTTCTTCTGCAAATTTGCCAGCATCTATCGAATCTAAAGAGCGTCTATGACTGCGATATGCCCACTCATCTTGCTCTTGTCTTGAGAGTGAAAAGTCTTTTGCCGTGCTATCACCGTATGTCCCCATATGTACATGTTGTGGATCAAATGCACAAGATAATCCATCATATACCAGGCCATCTATCATAGTTGCATCTCCCATGCGTAAGCCAAACCTTCCTTTTGGTAAATAGTAAGGTGCATTTGACATTGACTCCATACCACCTGCTACGATAACTTCCTCGTCCCCTAAACGAATCAGTTGATCGGCTAGTGTCACACTACGTAGTCCTGAAGCACAGACCTTATTAATCGTTTCTGTTTTCACCGACCACGGAATCCCTGCTTTTGAAGCTGCTTGGCGAGACGGTATTTGACCTTGTCCTGCTTGTAATACGTTTCCCATAATAACTTCATCTACTTGTTGTGGTAGGACGTTTGCTCTTTGCAAGGCCGCTTGAATTGCAACTCCACCTAAATCACTTGCAGTAAGAGTACTTAATGCTCCCCCAAATTTCCCAAAAGCTGTGCGCGCACCATCTAAAATCACCGTTTTTGTCAAATCAGACACCCCTTGTCTTTATTATGCATACGCTTACATTATTCTTATTAAAGTAAACGAGAGTTCATATGTTTTATTCGACTGAACGCTCGCTCAACATAATTCTAGAAAAAAAGAGAGCGTCTAGAACTCTCTTTTTCACTTAGTAACTTTGTACATAATTCCAATACAATTAATTATTGGCTAATTGGTTCCTCAACAACTTCTTCTACTGGTGGTTTATATTCGCCACACACCGATTTCTCTAGTAATTCAGCAATATCATACGTCCCAACCTGCTCTTCAACTTCTTTCGCTTTCGTACCATCTGAAAGCATTGTTAAGCAGTACGGACAACCTGATGAAATCATCGTTGGATTAACTGCAAGTGCTTGCTCAGTTCTCGCAACATTCACGCGATTACCAACATGCTCTTCCATCCACATTAAGCCCCCTCCAGCCCCACAACACATACCAGTTTCACGATTACGTTCCATCTCAACTAACTTAACACCTGGAATAGCTTTTAAGATTTCACGTGGTGGATCATAAACATCGTTGTAACGGCCTAAGTAACATGAATCATGGAATGTTATAGTTTCCTCAATTGCGAATTGCGGTTTAAGACGACCTTGTTTTACCAATTCATAAAGTAATTCTGTATGGTGATATACTTCACCCGTCCAACCAAAGTCACTATATTCATTTTTAAAAATATTATATGCATGTGGATCAATCGTTACTAATCTAGTAACACCTATTTTTTCAAATTCACTAATATTAGCTGTTGCTAACTCTTGGAATAAGAATTCATTACCAAGACGACGTGGTGTGTCTCCTGAATTCTTTTCTTTGTTACCTAAAATCGCAAACTTAACTCCAGCTTCGTTCATCAACTTAGCAAAAGATAATGCAATTTTTTGTGAGCGATTATCAAATGATCCCATTGAGCCAACCCAGAATAAGTACTCGAACTCCTCACCGGCTTTTGATACTTCTTTCACCGTTGGAATATGAATATCCGAACGAGCATCGCGCCAGTTTTCTTTTTCTTTACGGTTAATCCCCCATGGATTCCCTTGTCTTTCGATGTTTGTCATTGCGCGTTGTGCATCTGGATTTACACGTCCTTCTGTCATTGTTAAATAACGACGAAGGTCAATAATTTTATCTACGTGCTCATTCATTACTGGACATTGGTCTTCGCAGTTACGGCAAGTTGTACAAGCCCAAATTTCTTCTTCAGTGATAACATCTCCAATTAATGATGGGCTATAAATATCTTCAATTACAGCACCCTCTGCTCCAGCTGCAAGTGCTAACTGATTTCCCTTTGCTTTATTGAACATAAGTGATGGCACCCATGGTTGTTGACGTGTTGCAACAGCACCAGTAAATGTTAAGTGGTCTCTTAATTTTGTAATTAAGTCCATTGGTGACAGCATTTTTCCTGTACCACTTGCTGGACACATATTCGTACAGCGGCCACATTCTACACAAGCATACAAATCAATTAGTTGAAGTTGTGTGAAATCTGTAATTTTACCAACACCGAACGATGGAATTTCTTCTTCTCCATCCTCCCCTTCTTCTTCCATCTCTTCAAAGTTAATAGGCGTTAGCTTACCAACATGATCTAAGCGGTTGAAGTAAACGTTTACTGGACCTGCGATTAAATGCGCGTGTTTTGATTGTGGTACATATACTAAGAAAGTTAAAAGAATTAACAAGTGGATCCACCACATAACAAAGAACACAACAGTTGCAGCTATAGGTGGCAAAAATCCAAAGACTGTAGCAATAGTTGAAGCAATGGGCTCTGACCAAGATGCAGCGTGATCGTGCCAAATCATACCCATACCATTACCTGCTAGAACTGTAACCATCAATCCACCGATAAAAATTAATACTAATCCTGATTTAAAACCACGCTTTAAGCGTACAAGCTTTTCAATATAGCGACGGTAAAACGCCCAAACAACAGCTACTAAGATTACTAAAGACACAATCTCCTGCAAGAATGTGAAATACGGGTATACCGGGCCTAAAGGTAAGTGTGACCCCGGTTTTAATCCTTTCCAGATGAAATCAATTGCGCCTAGTTGAACTAGTATGAAGCCATAGAAAAACATAACGTGGATAGCACCACTTTTTTTATCTTTTAATAGCTTCTTCTGACCAAATACATACACCCAAATTTTGTGTAAACGTGCTTTAACATCATTGTCAAATTCTACTTGTTTCCCCATTTTGACGAATTCATAGCGCGTCTTTAACAAGTAACTGAATAAAAACAAACCATAAGCTACTACTACTAAAAATAGTATCCAGTTTGCAATTAACAATGGATTCATAACATTTCCCCCTCTATGATGCTCGTTTTACGATTGTTACATTTCGCTAAAACACACGCTAAGTGAATTACCATGAAATGTATATGTTGTAACTATTGTAAAATATGAATGAGCATTCAGTCAACAAAATTCGTAGAATTCATAATTTTAAGTTTATATATAATTTCACACAAAACACCATTTGTCTTGTTGTTTATACATAATTCTCAAAGTTTATTAAAAATTCTAGCATATTTTATGATGTTTTACATGCGAATTCAGAATTTTCACCAAAATAACTGATATTAGATAAAATCCACTAGCACTTATTCTATTTAAAGTAAAAAAAGACTAACCAATTACTGTTTAAGTAATAGATTAGTCTTAGATAGATTTATTTAAAAACTATAGGTTCTAACAATGGACCAAAATGTTGTTCCGCCGATTCTACTTGTTCTTCAGGAATACCTAGTAAAATTACCGTCGCTGGACCAGCTGTTTTTCTAACTTCTAATGAACTCGAGAATGCAACATCTCCAAGTAACCTTTTAATTTCAGAAAGAATACCCTTTGATCCGACTGGCCAAATACGCCCTATCAAATTTGTATCGATTGCTTTTTTCACTAATAATAAATTGGCAATATACTTAGGGTACTCCAGTAATTCATGCCCAACTAACGGTTTACCATATGTAAACCATTGAAGCGTATTGGCATCCACTACAGGTCTAACCGGAGCTCCTATCATTGTGATGGCAACTCCAGATTGCAAAGTAGGCATATTTGTTTCTGAACTGCCTTTGATTGGTGGCACAGGTAGACTTAACTCATCAAATAGCCAAGTAATACCTTTCACATAACGCTCCCAGCTCGCTTCACTACTGAAATTATGCATAACTATTGCTTCAGGTTCTGCTCCAGCCGCCCATTGCTCTAGTAAAGTTACTCGAGCGGAATAATAACTTGTTACATCATCCGGCACTTGAACGACATCTCGCTCTTTTTCTCCAATCGCTCCGGAATTATCAGTTGTTACGATAAAACCATTCGATAATTGCATCGCATTTCTCATTTTTTAATGTGCCTCTTTTCTTTGAAAGGCACGAGATAATATGGGCATTACAACTGCTGCAATTACTACATTTAATAGCGTTGTCATTAATAGTACTGGCACTATTGAAAAGAAAAATTCTGGTGAGTTCAACCAGTAAAATGGTAAGGGAGCCAAAATTCCGTTAGCAATAACGACGAAAATCCATTTTGAATACTTTCTTCCCGCATTATGAAGCTTAGCAAAGCCCCATAATATGATGAACATTTCTACAGCAATAAAGATATGCAATGGACCAAGGAATGAGCCACCCGTCATCGCTGAAATTAGATGGCCAATTGCTGCTGCTACACCTGCTGCTACTGGTGGTAAAAAGACTGCACCTAGAAAAGCGGGAGCCGAATCGAGTGCCATAGATCCCATACCGCCAGGCACTTTAATCATTGCTCCAACTGCACATAGAGCTGCAATCATAGCTGTTAAAGTTAAGGTTTTAAGTTTCATAATTAATCATTCATTCCTTTGCCTTTTTTGAACGCCCACCATCTTTAAACACCTTTGCACTACGAACATATTCAGTATCTGGTACATTTAAACGTGCATTTACTACGCGTGCCGCTGCAAATAAATAATCAGATAAACGGTTTAAATAACGCTGTACAACTAATGGTACATCGCCCTCTTCTGATTCTTTTAGTAAAGTAACCATTTGGCGCTCTGCTCGGCGAGTAATTGTACGTGCAATGTGTAAAGTAGCAGCTGCAGGTGAGCCACCTGGTAAAATAAATCTTTCAAGTAATGGCGGTTCATCCATTAATACATCAATACGTTTTTCCATAACTTCTATAGGTCCGTCTGTCATTTTGTAGTGACGCTCCTTCATAACGTTAGCAAGGTCTCCACCACAGTCGAATAATTCGTTTTGCATTGCTTCTAAATCTTCTAATATATCTTTAAAAATCGCAGGGTCTAACTCAGTCATTGCCCTACCGATAAATGAATTTAATTCATCAATTGTGCCATATGTTTCAACACGTTGACTGTCTTTGTCCACTCGTGCTCCGATAATACTAGTCTTCCCCTTGTCACCTGTACGTGTATATAAATTCATCTCTCGTCCTTCTTTCCTTTGTTATTTTATTGTTTCGGCTATACCATACCAAATACGTGTTATTTGTGGGCTAGTTTTAAATAATCCCTGATAAAATCTTCCACAAACGTCACGAATCTTTCGTGTATTAGCATCAATTGGGACAACGCCTCTACCCATTTCTGTAACAATGACAATAAGTTCCTTCTCTGCACCTAACACTTGCAGTCGCTGTAATAATTGCGAAGCTAACGTATCCTCAGCTACACCTAAATGTTCTGCCACTACATTTTCAAGACCTGAGACAACAATTGTAGAAGCTGCTGGCACAGACATTGGTAACTCACTTTCTAGCCAAGCAATATCTTTTTTCCCTTGCTCTTCTAGCCAGTTTCTTACATAGTCCCTTTTACCATTATAGGCTCCACCGATAAAAACGTGCATCGCTGTCCCTCCTCGAACTCTTTTTTCGTTGACCAGTGTAAAAGATATCTCTCATCATGAGGAACTTGCCATTCCCAAAAAGTTTTTTCCTCTGGTGCGAACTGCATTAGCAAAGCTCTAATTGAACCTCCATGCGCGACTATCCTATATAATGACATATCATTTGGCAAAGATTTTATGGCCTCTGTCACGCGAAACATGACTTGCAGTAATGTCTCACCATTTGGTGGTGCCAAATCATATGGATTGTCAATCCAATTGCGATATGCTTGTAAAGCTTTTAACTGGTCATAGTTTTTGCATTCAAAATCACCGAAATGACTTTCACGAAAACCATTATTTTCAATGTAAGTAGCATTTGGAAAATAACAAGCAGCTGTTTCCTTACAACGTTTTAAATCACTTCCGAAAACAGTTGCCGTCAATTCATCGATGACCGGCAGATTTTGATTAGGAATAATCGGCTCATCCGTCCAGCCAAGATACTTTTTTTCGACATTACTTTTAGTTTTAGCGTGACGCATTAACTCAATAGTAATAGCGTAATCCATAAAATGGCCTCCATTCCTTCTATAAAGCCGCCAAGTAAATCACCCGAGCTACCGCGAAAATTGCGCACGGTCCAAATTTTATAAAGACCTGACGCAACGACTACAATCACAAATAATATAAGAGGTAAGATGATATCCTGACTCCACCAAATTATGAGAGGTAACCCAATAAGCATTGATACACATGTCATAACAAGAAATTGTGGTACATATAATTTTTCTTTAAAAAAGTATGCAAGTCCTTTTTCCTTTGAACATTTTGTTTGGATAAAATATAAGGACATTCCCAGCCGTGCTAGAAATGGTACAGCCACAATCCATATTATCGAAAGTCCACCTTTTCCAATCAATTCGGCTAAGAAGAAAATCTTCGTTAGTACTAAAAACAACAAAGACATCGCACCAAAAGCACCAATCCGAGGATCATCTAAAATTTCAAGTCGCTTTTCTGTATCACGATATGAAAAAAAGGCATCCCCCATATCAACCCAACCATCTAAATGCAATCCACCTGTACAAATGATAAATCCAACAACAAGTAGAAATGCTGTTAGTAATGGACTTATATCCGTCCAATTTTGCAAACTATAAAATACAGTAGCAATGACTGCACCCATACAAGCACCTAACCATGGTAAAAATGAGAACATCCCCGTTATCGTCGACTTTGTAAGTGGTAATTCCTTTTGTACAGGCACGATGGTAAAAAATTGAAAGGCAAGTAAAATACTGTGAATAATCGTGCGCAAAAGAATATTCCCCTTTCTAAATTGGCATTATTTCCATTGATGCATTTGTCCATATTCCATTTCAATTGCAATAGTTGCTTCTGCTACAAACCATTGATGAATACGACCAAGCCATTGTTGATAAAGTCTAACTTCGTAACTAGTTGAAATGGGCTCATCTAGTACCTCATTGGAGACGACAACAATCGGTATTTTTTTTTCACGTAATGCTTGAATCGTATTTTGCATCGCTATAAATTTGTGTTCGATACATCCCTCTATTTGAAAACAACTCACACCTGTTTCATAACCATCATAAAATTCGTTCGTTAACCAAGTAGTCACACAATCCCATAATATCGCGTCACCTTCAGTTATTTTAGAGAGAATCTTGGAAAATTCAGTTGGTTGCTCTATTGTCGTCCACTGTTGTCCAGCTCGATCATTTTGGTGTCTGATAATTCTTTGCTTCATTTCATCGTCAAACGGTACACCTGTTGCAACATAAACAAGTCTTTTTTTAGGCGTAGTTGACGCTAAATTTCTCAGGAGTTTTTCTGCATATGCACTTTTCCCACTACGTACCCCACCAGTTATAAAGACGAGTTCGCTTGAAACCAATGCATCATCTCCTCCTCTAATCGATCCATCGCCTTCGGTTCCTTCATACCTACTCGGAACCATGTACCTTCCATTCCGATGAAATTCTCTGTATGTCGCAGTACTATGCCCTTCTTAAGCATATAGGTAAAGAAATTTTGTGACTGGGCAATAACGGGTAATTGAAAGCTCACATAATTTGTGACACTGTTCGTAACAACACAATGATTTCTTCGTAAAAAGGCTTGGAAACGCGTACGCATTTGTTCAGCATAGTCACAAGCCTGTTGACGGAAAGCATCTTCTTCCATACTTAAACATCGTGCTCCTATTTCTGCTGCTATACCATTAATATGCCAATGAGGTGCAAGTTTCCGTATTGCACTCACTATCTCAGGTGCGGCTACCATATAGCCAAGGCGGATACCTGCAATTGCGTACATTTTCGTCATTGAACGGACAATGATTAACTGCGGATTTTCCTTTACTGATTGTATAAAAGATGCACTCTCATCAACAAAATCTATAAAGGCTTCGTCTAAAACAATGCTACAATTAGACTCTCTTGCAAATGCAATTAACTGATGTAGCTCTTCTTTGGAAGGTAATGCACCAGTTGGATTATTAGGGGTACATAGATATAGTACTTCTGCATTTTGCATTGTTTGTTGAAGTTCGTCTATTGGTAACTTCCAATTAACGAGATCTTCACAAATTACACGCTGTATTTCTACACCATTTTCTTTTAATGTCGCTTCATACTCTGAAAAAGTCGGATGTAAAATAATAGCATTATTTCCCCGGAAATATGTCGCAAGTAATGAGAATATTTCTGCCGCACCATTTCCTAAAACGATGTTTTCTGTAGAAATGTCATGATATTTAGCGACAGCAGATAGAAATGGCTCACCTTCAGGATCTGGGTAGCGTTGTAATAATTGCAAGTAATCGATCCATTCATTTTTGATGAAATCCGGCACACCAGCTGGATTTACATTTTCACTAAAGTCTAATATATCAGCGGGAAGTTGAATACCCAGTTGTTTATATAAACGATAAGGATTAGCCCCATGGTTAGGTAATAACAACGAAAACCCCTCCTAAAATGACCATCAATAGCCAAAATAATATAGTTACAACTTGCATCTGTTTAATCGAACGTATAATATGCTGTGGTCCAAGTTCCATATGGTCCTCACCCATTTTCGCACGATTCGATATAACCCCTTTATAGCTATTCACACCACCAAGCTGAATACCTAATTGATAGGCTGTAGCCGCCTCGAGCCAGCCACTATTTGGACTTGGGTGTTTCTTCGCATCACTTAGCCACCCTTTCATGCGGTACGTAAATGGTTTTCCACTCTCATTTTTCGTTCCTAGTAAAAGCAGTAAACCTGTGATTCTGCTTGGCACATAATTTAATACGTCATCCGTATGTGCAGCGATATATCCGAAATCGGCGAAGCGCTTATTTTTGTAAGCGACCATTGAATCAAGCGTATTAACCGCTTTATACATCCATAGACCAGCTCCACCAAATAAAAACGCCCAAAAGAGAGGTGCTGTTACACCATCACTCGTATTTTCAGATACTGTTTCTACTACACCTCTCGTTACTTCCGGTACGGATAAATGCTCCGTATCACGCCCTACAATCCAAGACAATTTCACACGTGCTTCCTGTAAGTCACCTGATACGAGAGGATTGTATACTTCAAGTGCTGCTTGTTTTAGACTTTTCCCCGCTAAACCTACAGCTATTAATATTGATTCTACAAAAATACCTAGAATAGTGTTGATAGAATAAGCGATATAAATTATCGTGAATGTAACTGCTGTTGTTAAACCAACAACGATTAAGACAAGAAAAAAACCTTTTAATTTACGATGTTTACCATTATTCAAACATTCTGTTAGTTTAGCAATCAAATTGCCAATCCATCGAACAGGATGTGGCATTTTGGGAGGGTCACCTATTAACCAATCTAAGGCAATTCCAATCGTACAAGCAATAATATGTGCTAACATTTTATAACCATCCCTTGGCACGTTTGTATTCTTGTAATGCTGTAACTGTCGTTTCATAAACACCATGACCAATCAGCTTGCCAATATCTGTGATGGGGCCAGCGTATTCCATGAACGTACCATTTTGTGTTGCGGCAATTAATAGGCTATCAGTTGATGTGCCTGTTGCAATCGTATGTGATATTGGATCCATGATATCCTCTTGCTGCATTGCTTTTACCTTTGCTTCAGTAGCTGTTATCATTGCTTGCATAAAGGACTCTTCCGTTAATTTCCCGTTAATGATGACCCAAGTATTGATCGTTCCTATATACGGTTTACTTGCTCTTTCATGCGCCTTTGAAACATCCACTGCATTTCCAACACCAGCTGTCACAGCAACAATAATACTTCCAATAGAGCTTGAGAACTTACGAATAACTACATACTTAGCTGCAACTGCCGTCATCATGGCCACTGTATTAGAAGGCATAAAATTATGTTGTTCTAGATAATTTTTTAACTCCTCATGGGCATCTGCACACATATAACTCAAATCGACTGTACGATTGACAAAAGATTGGAACCAACCAAAGCCTGCATTATGAACAGCTGAGGATACGGTCTTTAAAGGAAATTCCGTACGAAGTTCAACAAATTCATCTCTTACTTTGAATTGTTCTTTAGTCACTACATATGATTCACGTTCATCAATACTGGTTGGCATTAGTGTAACTTGTGGCTTTGGCAATTCTGGATGCGGATAGCTTGAAACGCGTGTATTATATACTTCTAAAATTTGTTGTTCTTTCAACACTTCATGTGGTTCACCAATAGCCTTTACATGCCCATTCTCCATTAACAACAGCTGATCACAATATAGTGAAGCTAAATTCATATCATGAAAAACAGAGATAACTGTTAAGCCATTTTGTACTGCTTCAAGACGAATCATATCTAGTAGTTGGCGTTGATGTGCAATATCTAAATGATTCGTTGGTTCATCTAAAAGTAAGATACCGGCTTGCTGAGCTAGTGCTTGGGCTACAAATGTACGTTGTTGCTCCCCACCTGATAAAAACTCGAGATTTGTATGTTCATAGTAATCCACACCGGTTTGCTTCATAGCTTTTTTTACTGCGTTTTCATCTTGTTCTGACCATGTTGAAAACCAACTATTTTGATGTGGATAGCGACCTAAAGCTATCGTCTCACGTACTGTATGTGAAAAGGAATGGGCATGAAGCTGAGGTAATACAGCCATTTTGCGCGCAAATTCCTTCGGTGAGAAGTTTTTAATGTTTTGTTCCTCGATAAGTACTTGACCAGTTGTTGAAGGCAAGATACCACTAATCACTTTTAATAACGTGGATTTACCACTACCATTCGGTCCTAATACACCAAGAATTTCACCCTTCTTCACGGTAAACGAAACGTCTTGTACTATTGGCCTGGTAGCATCATAGCCTCCAGTAACATGTTCTACAGTAAGCATAATTACGCACCTTTCGTTCTTCTTTGTCGGAAAAAGATATATGAAAATACTGGCGCTCCAATAAATGCGGTAATAACACCAATTGGCAACTCTGTTGGTGCAATAATCGTTCGAGCAAATAAATCACAAACAATTAGTAAGGATGCTCCATTTAAAAACGATAACGGTAACAAATGACGGTGATCTGCACCAAATAAAAGACGTGTCATATGTGGTACAACAAGTCCTACAAAACCAATTGTGCCAGACACCGCTACTGCAGCACCTGTTAACATAGATCCACCAATTAGTATGAGCATTTTACTTTTCTTCACATCAACACCAAGATACTTCGCACGTTCTTCTCCAAATAACATAGCATTTAATTCACGCCGGTTTAGCCATAATAAAAATGATCCGATGAGTACAAATGGCCACACCATTTTGACATATGGCCATCCACGCATTGAAACGCTACCCATAAGCCACCCAATGATTTGGCGTAACTCGTCTCCTGTTAATGCGATTAATAAGGAAATAACCGAACCCAAAAATGAACTAACAATTATACCTGTTAAAATCAATGTTTCCATCTTCAACGTACGATCGACTAAACGTGCAAAAGCCATTACACCCATCATCGCCAATAAGGCCCCTAGCATGCTGAAGGCTGGTAATGTATATATACCTAAAATAGGGGTCGAAATGCCGAAAAAGAGCGTCACCACAGCACCTACTGAGGCACCGGATGACACTCCTAACGTATACGGATCGGCGAGAGGATTCTTCAGCAATCCTTGGAAAGCAGCACCCGCAATTGCCAGTGAGGCTCCTACTAAACCTGCAAGCACAACACGCGGCATGCGTATTTTCCATAATATATTCGTCGCTGTTGGATCCGCTGCCGTATTCCATAACGTACTAATTGGTACTTTAACAGAACCAATTGATACACCTAGCCAAATGCTAACAATTAAAATCACAAAGGCTATGGTGTATCCTATAATGGTTTTCTTCACTCAAAAGCCTCTGGATATACTGCTTTTGCAATGCCCTCTAAGCCTTCAGCAAGACGAGGACCAGTTCGGCTTGTTAAGTTCACATCAACTTGAACAACTGCATCATTTTTTACAGCTGTAATACTATCGAAGCCTTGACGTTTTTTCACCTTTTCAACAATACCTTTTACATAGTTATAATTCACAATAATTGTATCTGGATTACGTTTTACAATTTCTTCAGGACTAATTTTTGGCCAACCTGTTAGATCTGCTGTAACGTTTTTAATATTAGCTAAGTCAAACATTTCTTGCATAAATGTATCTTTACCAACAGTGTAAATATCAGGTTCATCTTGTATTTCGACAAATGCTGTTTTTTGTTTTACGTCTTTTACTTTTGCTTGTACTTCTTTTACTTTTGCTTTCATATCATCAGTAATCTTCTTAGCCTCATCCGCTTTACCAGTAATGTGGCCTATTTGTTCAATTGTTTTATACGTTTCTTCAAAATTCACAGCGTTTTTTACAACAAAAACTTTCAATCCAGCATCACGTAATTGTTGGAGATCTGCTTCTGAAAGTGTTTCGTGTGCGAAAACAACGTCTGGATTTAAGCTAATAATTTTCTCAGCATCAAATTTCACACCGCCAATTTTTTCTTTTTTCGTTGCAGCTTCTGGGTAATCATCATTATCAGATACAGCTGTAATTTCCTTATCTAAACCTAATGCGAAAAGAATTTCTGTATTACTTGGTACCAAAGTAATAATGCTCTTTGGTGCTTCTGTAAATTTCACATCATTACCAAGTGCATCTGTCTCTGTTAATGGGTACCCTGCTACCTGTTGCTCTGTCGCTGACTCACTATTTTCCTTTTTCTTCGTATCTTCCGTTTGGCCACAGCCTACTAATACGCCTAGTGCTAAAAAGAACACTAAACAAAATTGCCATATTTTCTTCATTTGCATTTCCTCCTTGTTCATAAAAAAAATCTCTCGTTTTACGACGAGAGATACGATGACAGTGAATATATACATAGCAGTACTCATACTGCACTTTTACTGACACCATTTCTATCCGCGTAGTTCTAATTGGTAGTCTCCATGTTGGTAGGTCTCCTGGCTCGTGATTACAGCTTACCGCGCCTTCCCAAAGCCTATGCTTCAGTGGCAAATTACGACTTGCTCACACTTACAGTGGCGGGACCGCGTCGGATTTCCACCGACTTCCCTTTTCTCTTCACATAATCTAAGTAAAGAACCAACATGTATCACAATATACAATTTTTTTTATTACATCGTGTTCAATTATACAGAAAATTAAATACTTGTCCAAGTTGTTTCAAATAGGATTGGTGGAATTAGGAGAACTCCCTACTTGAAGTTGACTATTATTTTTGTTTTTTATTATTTATTTTAAAAGTAAAAGTGAATTGAATGATTTCAGCTATTTTATCCTTAATTTGAGCAATTTCATTTTTGCCTTAATCCTTTATTTAAATAAAAAGACTATTCCTCACAGAAATAGTAAGGAATAGTCTAATTTGAAAGCGTCAATTAACCCCCTACAGCATTTGCTGCATAAGAAGATAAATGGGCTTCAATTACATTTTTTCAGGTGCCGATACGCCAATTAGTTTTAGTGCATTTGCGATTGTTGTACGTACTGCTGTGATTAGAGCTAAACGAGCTTCTGAGCGCTCTTTGTTGTCAGCATCTAATACTTTTTCAGCATTGTAGAAGCTGTGGAAAGTTGCAGCTAGTTCTTGAATGTAGTTAGTAATACGGTGTGGTGTACGATTCTTTGCAGCATCCGCAACAACTTGTGGGAAGTCCCCTACTTTTTTCAAGACATCAATTTCTTTTTCTGCATTTAGAAGATTTAAATGTTCCTCAGAAGCAGCTAAGCCCTGTTCTTTCGCTTGGCGTAAAATTGAAGAAATACGAGCATGTGCATATTGTGCATAGTATACAGGGTTTTCGTTTGATTGCTTAACAGCTAAGTCAAGGTCAAAGTCCATATGAGAATCACCCGCACGCATTGCAAAGTTGTAACGTACCGCGTCTAAACCTACTTCTTCAACAAGTTCACGTAAAGTAACCGCGTTACCTGTACGCTTACTCATTTTCACTTTTTCGCCGTCTTTCATTAAGTTCACCATTTGGATGATTTCAACTTCTAAAGTATCTCGACCATACCCAAGTGCTTCAATTGCAGCTTTCATACGTGGGATATAACCATGGTGGTCAGCTCCCCAAATGTTGATTAGCTTCGTGAAACCACGTTGAATTTTATCTTCATGGTACGAAATATCAGGTGTTAAATATGTGTATGAACCATCATTCTTTATAAGTACTCGATCTTTGTCATCGCCAAATGTAGTAGAACGGAACCAAGTAGCGCCTTCTTCTTCAAATACATGGCCATTTGCACGTAATTTTTCTAGAGCAGTTTCAACTTTACCTGATTTATAAAGTGATGTCTCAGAATACCAAACGTCAAAGTCTACACGGAAGTTTGCTAAATCATTTTGTAATTTGCCAAGTTCTAATTTTAAGCCATGTTCACGGAAAAATTCAAAGCGGTCTTCATCTGATTTACTTAGGATAGAATCACCAAACTCAGCAGCTAGTTTACCTGCGATATCAATAATATCTTGTCCATGATAACCGTCTTCAGGCATAGTAGCTTCTAAGCCTAAAGCTTGTTTGTAGCGTGCTTCTAAAGATGCTGCTAAGTTATTGATTTGATTACCTGCATCATTGATGTAGTATTCACGTGAGATATCATATCCTGCAAAATCTAAAACGTTACATAGTGAATCTCCCACAGATGCTCCTCGGGCATGCCCTAAATGAAGGTCACCAGTTGGGTTAGCTGATACAAATTCCACTTGTACTTTTTCGTTGGCACCAGCTTGTGAACGTCCATATTCTGTACCTTGTGCTAAAACAGTTGTGATAACTTCTGCTAAATAGTCTTTACGTAGCACAATATTCATAAAGCCCGGACCTGCGATGTCGATTTTCTCGATAGCAGTACCTGTTGTATCAAGGTTTTCAATAATAGCTTCAGCGATCGCACGAGGTGGCTTTTTCGCTAATTTTGTAAGTTGCATAGCAATATTAGTTGCATAATCGCCATTTGCCTTATCCTTTGGTGTTTCTAAGTGTACGTTCAATGTTGATGTATCTTCTAAAAGACCTGCTTTAGTTACTGCTGCAAGAAGCGCTTCTTTAATCGCATGTTGCACTTGTTCTACTGCGTTCATTATTTTCCCTCCGAGTAATTAATTTCTAAAGTATAATCGCCTACTGATTGTCCACCAACGATTAGATCATAGTTTAAATAGAATCGTCCGCTCATTTTACTTTCATGCGGTTCGAATTGCATATCCTTCGTATACGTCACGATTGGTAATGCACCGTATTCACTATCATAATGACCGTTTTGTTCATGATTAAGTAAAAATGGCATACGCATTTTCACATCACCATTTCGTAGAATAACGGCCTCATTATTACCGAATTTTAAAGTTGAACGAATATGTTTATTTTCTTGAACTTCTTCATATTGTAGATACGTTTGGTCCCTTTTTTGTACTATCGTACCTTCTGACCAAAGCTCATAACTTTCAGCTTCTGCTTCAGATTGTCGAATTGTCGTTTTTAACTTTAATTTTACGGGTGCTTTAAGTTCACTAGTCATACTTATGGGCCTCCGTTTCATTCTTTATATAACCTTCTTATTATAGGTTAGATTCGCTTGTTTTTTCAAGGTGCAAGTAAATTTTGGACGAACAGTAGTATCTTTAATACTTAACGATACAACTAACTTTTGTCGTTTTATAGGGAAAATGCAATTATTTTCATTTTTCTTGCAACATTGAATGTTATAATGGAGGGATAAAATGGTAGGTGAGAATCTAAATGCTACTCGAATTAGTCATTAATTTTTCGATATTATTTACTTTTGTTATCTTTTCATATTGGTTATACGAGTCATTGCAACCTTATCAAGCTAGTTTCTCTGAGCTACAACCTTGGATTGTCGGGCTTGTATCTGGACTTACCGGTTTACTTTTGATGGGTACAGCTGTACATTACCAAAATAATATTATTAGTGATGGTCGTTTTATTAGTATCTTACTCAGCGGATTAATAGGAGGGCCTATTGCTATTGCCATCTCCACTCTCATCATTGGGATTTTCCGAATTTATGTGTTTGGTCTGTCAGAGACGTCTATTTTTTCAGGATTAAATATATTAACAATTGGTTGTGTTATCGCATTAACTTCAATAAAAAAACCAATTACTTTAAGCAATGTCTATTTCTATTTTACTTATATCGTAGTCCAAGTTTGCATTATCTTCTATATTCTTTCAGATACTTGGGCACATGGCTTACAAAATGTAATTGAAACCGCACTGTTTTATTTCATCTCATTTTACATAACCTTACTTGTGTTGAAATCAATTCGAAATCAATTTGATCGTATGCGTGAAACTGAAAAAATGGCAGAAACCGATTATTTAACTGGGCTACCAAATAACCGGCGTTTCCAGCAAGTAATAGATGATCTACTCTCTACTAATGATCCTTTTTCATTAATATTAATTGATATTGACTCTTTTAAAAAAGTTAATAAAACGTATGGTCATCCTGTTGGCGATGAAATCTTACAACAAATTGGTACTCAATTAAAAAATTTCGTAAAACCGATTGATGCAGAGGCAGCTAGGGTGAGTGGTGAGGAATTTTATATAGTTTGCAAAGACGCTCCTCCTGCCTATGGCATACATTATGCAAATTTAATTCAATCACAAATCGCTAAAACACCACTCGTTGTGTCTACTGGTCATGTGATATCGATTACAGTATCCGTCGGTATTTGTTCTTATCCCGATAATGGTAAAACATCGAAAGATCTCGCTTTTTCAGCAGATAAAGCAATTATGCAAGCAATAGCAAGAGGTACGAATCAAATTGTTCATGTTAATCAATTGAATAGTTAATGTTTTTTAAACGCTATGAAAATATTCCACTTTCTTAGCGTTTTTTGTTGCCACCAAATAATTACCATATTCATCCTTTTTAATTTTTTTCGTCCGTTTATTTTACATAAAATCATCACATACTATCGCTAAATTGGTGGAACGGAGCTGTTCATATGAAACGAGCAGACTATAGGCGAAAAAGAAGGGTGAATAAACGCTGGAAACGTACTCTTATGTGGAGTGTCGTGGGCATTTCAGCTGTTTTAACAGTTTTGCTGTCACTCAGAATATATGCACAAATTGCTGGTGCGCCTTCTCTCGCTGTTCCGAAGGCAACCGTTTTTTTAGATGCGGATGGGCACCGAGCTGGCGATAAATTCTCACAAGAACGTCGTTATTGGGTAAACTTAGATGAAATTTCTCCTTTTGTTTCAAAAGCACTTATTGCAACAGAAGACAAAAATTTTTATTCGCATAACGGTTTTGATTTTACCCGTATTGCAGGCGCATTATTAAAAGATGTTAAGGCAATGCGCAAAGTTGAAGGAGCAAGTACCATTACGCAGCAATACGCTCGTAATTTATACTTATCACATGAGAAAACATGGTTAAGGAAAGCTAATGAAGCACTCTATTCATACCGACTTGAGGTCTTTTATGATAAGGATAAGATTTTAGAAGGCTATTTAAATACAGTATATTACGGGCATGGTATGTACGGTATCGAAGCTGCAAGTAGATTTTACTTCGGAAAATCAGCGAAAGATTTAACACTATCTGAAGCGGCTTTGTTGGTCGGAATTCCAAAAGGACCAGGCATTTATTCCCCTGTAGTAGATAAAGGAAAATCAATAGATCGTCAACAATTGATCTTAAGTTTAATGACGAACCAAAATGTCATCTCAGAAGAACAATCAGAGCGAGCGAAGAATGAGCCCCTTGATTTTAAATTTGAGGAATGGGAAAATTCGAAGTCGCTTGCACCATACTTTTTAGATACAGCTTGGCAGGAAGCAAAAGATATATTAACGGAGAAAGGTCGTCGCTTTGAAGAAGGTGGTTGGGTAATCAAAACAACATTGAATACTTCCCATCAAAAAGCTGCTGAGGAAGCTGTTGAAAAAGCTTTACCGAACGATGAACTAGAAGTTGGCTTTGTTAGTATGGATCCATCAACTGGTTATGTTACTGCATTGGTTGGAGGGCGACATTATTTAGCAAGTACATTCAATCGGGTAACGCAAGCAAAAAGGCAACCAGGATCCGCTATTAAGCCATTTTTGTACAGTGCAGCATTAGAAAAAGGCTACACTCCATTAACGTTTATGGATACTAGCCCTACTATTTTCACTTATGATGATGGACGTTCAAAATACGAACCTAAAAATGTAAACGGTGAATTTGCTAATCATCCAATGTCATTGGCACAAGCAATTGCCATTTCGGATAATATTTACGCAGTTAAGACATTTGAAACAATCGGCTATAAAGCATTTGGTAATGTTCTGGATCGATTTAATATCCAAAGTAAATTACAAAATTCACCGGCAGTAGCTCTTGGTACTTCTGAAGTAAGCTTAATGAATTTGACTTCTGCTTATAACACTTTAGCTGCAAAGGGCGTACAAAAGAAACCGACAACAATTATTTCGATTACAGATGCACATGGTAAAGTTATTTATAAAGCGGAAAAGAAACAGAAAAAGAAACAAATAATTAATTCGGATGATGCGTTTTTAATCACTCAATTGATGACAGGCATGTTCGATCCCGTCTTTAATGATTACGCACCTGCAACTGGTATATCAATTCGTAACAAACAAACAAGACCTTATGCAGCAAAATCCGGTACAACTTTAACCGATCAAATGATGGTTGGTTTTACCCCTTCTTTAACTGCCGGTGTATGGAACGGTTATGATAAAGGAAAACAGATGACAAGCCCAGAAGATTCACGAGCTACAAAGCAAATTTGGATTGACTTTATGGAAAAAGCACATGAAGGATTACCAAGTGAGCCATTTATAGCACCCGATAATATTGAAGGTGTAATTGTCGATGTAAAAACAGGAGGTCTCGCAACATCAAGTTGTGATAGACAACGACTTGTTTATATGAAGAAGAAGGATATTCCGAAAAAATTATGTACTGACCCAAGTATTGTCAGTGATTTAACGAAAAAAGATGAAACGTCTTGGCACCTGTTCCCATTTTCACTATTTGAATAAATAATAAAAAGCTTCATCTTCTAAGGAGTCCGTTATCCTTAGTAAGATGAAGCTTTTTGGTTCTCGAAAATATGAGTTACATGGGGCATCCGGCTTGGGTTTGTCAAAATGCCGCATGTCACTCATAGAAATCGGTTACCTAGTGTCCTAGCTTACTTTCGCAAGTTGTAGTTAAAGTGTACTGCCTTTCAATGACAGTTTCAACCACGGATTGAAACCGCTTAATAATTGTCACACTTTGTTCAATCATTTTCAAAATTTTAGAAGTCTAGTTCTTTACGTAATTGCTCTGAACTTAGTGACCACATTTTCTCGTTAAAGCCGTGTAAAAACTCGCCTAACACTTGTTTTGACTCAGTATCCATATGCTCTACGATGATATGGCGTTTCATAGATTTATCCATTTTGTTGACATGGTCTGCTAAAATTTTATAACCGCGGCGTTTTTCTCTATTGACAATCATTTCACAAGCTGTTACACCTGCAAAATACGCTCCGCCTTCTTTATGATCAATTGTCACCCATACTAGCCAATATGGTTTGCCACCTACTGAATCTTCTCGATTAGTTGTAAATTTAATACCTCTTTCAACATCACTACGTGCATGCATAGCCCCTACTTCTACTGTGGCTTTTTTTTCTTCAATATCAATCATAACTGGTGATACGTTCTCAAGCGTTAAAGAACCTACACCAAACCCTTTATGTCCGTCTGTTGGATCGTTTTTAATAATCGTAAATCCTAATTTTTGTTTTGGTTTTTCTTCATTAGTCATTCGCATAATCCCTCCGTTCTGTTATTATAACGAATATACACTATATTTTAAATGAGGAGGACTCTTTATGCCTATAGTAACAATCAAAATGATCGAAGGTCGCACTGACGAACAAAAACGTAATTTAGTTGAGAAAGTAACAGCTGCAATTTCTGAAACCGTAGACGCACCAAAAGAAAATATCTCAATTATTATTGAAGATATGAAAAAATCCCATTTTGCTGTTGGTGGCGTACGTAAAAGCGACATTTAATTATATATATTCTGCAAAACTGCCATCCCTTTAAGGGATGGCACTGAAAAAGTCCATAAAATGAATTTTAGCCATGGCGGAAACGATTAATCGTTTCTGCCATGGCTTTTTTTGTCGATGCCGTTAATTTCCGTTCCGGCGGACGCTTCTTTCCTGTGGACGAACCTTGAGCCTCCTCGTCGCTAACGCTCCTGCGGTGTTCGCTAGTTCCCCAAGGAGTCGCCGCCTGCACTCCTATGAGATTAGCTGGGATTCCTGTAAAATAATTATTAGAAGAGTTGAATATTCGTAATTATTGTCAATTAAAAACATGGATGAAGTGGCGAGTTGCATCGTCTTAAACAGCCAGTGGGTAAACAATATACATTTGGTAAAGGACCTGAGTATGAAAGTGAAACCGCTAAGTTACAAGTTGAAAATCGTTATTTGAAGCAACAGATTTGATTCTATGGAAATACAACCAAGCTTATTTTTATTTCAGTGTAAATGGACATTAAAATCTAACGAAGCCTAAAAAAAAAATCCCCACTTGGAGGATTTTTTTTACTGGATTGAAGCTGTTGCAAGTTGCGCTATAAATTCGAAAGCATCTGTCATCTCTTCTTCTGTGAAGTTTAATTTCCCTTTTACAACATGTACCTTTTCAATTTGCTCTTCTTTTGTGAGTTCATCAAAATATAGTAGTGTTGAAACGAGCTCTAAAAAACGTGCACTTCTATCATTCATCATATGAATTACTTTTGGTAACTTGTCATGTTGCTTTCCTAGCATTGTAGAAAAACTTGTCCCTTCAGCAGTTACCGCATAGCGATATTGCACATATGACCCTTTGTCTTCTTTTTCTTCTGATAAAAAACCCATGTTACAAAGCTCTTCAACGCGTAATGTTAGCTCTTCTGAGTAAGGCCCATATATATGAAATTGGTATTTTTCTTGGAATGGAAATTGCATTTTCTTTGCGATATAGACCATCTTTTGTAATTTTTTTCGACCAGTGACTTGACCTGCTAATGACACAAATTGTACGACTTTTGCGTGTTCTTCTAGCACATTTAAATCTCCTTCCGGGAGGTTACTAACCTTTTAATATATCTAAAATTTGTTTTCTTAGTATTTTTTTCTTACCATTCTCAAGTAAAATATCTTCTGGAAAATATAATTTATGATCCGTTCTGCGTTTTCCGGATATAGCATCGACGATGTCCGATGATCTTGATAATTCACGAATTTCCTCATTCGGCATTAATAGATGAATCGGTAACCTCTCCTCTTCTTCACCTGGACGATAAAAATCATATGGTAAATCTGAAGATGAATCTAAAACTAAGTAGTACTGAGGGTCAATACCTGCTTTTCGGAATAAATTCTCTAGTTCACGTAGTTTTTGATAATCTTTTGCAGGGTCAATTTCCACATAATTAAACAATTTACGGTTCACAAAACGTCTGCTTAAATCACTTAAAATAGGATCCGTCTCACGTATCCACAGTTGGAAATATGTCAGCAAAATACTTTCATCTAATGCCAAATAATCTTCAAGTTCAATATTTCCGTCAAAAAACGCTTGGAAATGCGTTGGCTCATGTAAGAATGAATAACCTTTTTCACTCAACGCTTTCGCACGATGTAAAATTTTCGTCAAAATTACTTCCGCACTTCGGGATACAGGGTGGAAATAAACCTGCCAATACATTTGATAACGACTCATAATATAGTCTTCTACCGCATGCATACCACTTGATTTGATGACCACTTGATCCTCACGTGGACGCATCACACGCAATATTCGTTCCATATCAAAGTGACCATAACTTACACCTGTATAATAAGCATCACGTTGTAAATAATCCATTCGGTCGGCATCAATTTGGCTTGAAATCATACTGACAACTTGTTTATTTTCATACGTTTTCGCAATAACATTCGATACTTTTAATGGGAAATCAGCTGCAACGCGACTTAGTACTTGATTGACTTCGGTATCGCCCATAATAATATGACGTGTAAATTCCTCATGATCTAAGTCAAAAACATGTTCAAAAGCATGTGAAAAAGGTCCATGTCCTAAATCATGCAATAATGCAGCACAAAGAACGACAAGCCGTTCACTTTCATCCCATTCTGGTCTACCCTTGAACACGTCATCGACCATCCGGCGGACAATTTCATAAACACCGAGCGAGTGATTAAATCGACTATGCTCTGCACCGTGGAACACTAAATAAGTCGTACCTAGTTGCTTAATACGGCGTAATCTTTGGAATTCTCTTGTACCAATTAAATCCCAAATAACTTGATCTCGCACATGTACATAGCGATGGACTGGGTCCTTAAATACTTTTTCTTCCTCTAACTTTGCTGTCGCGTAACTCATAAGGCACCCCGCTTCCGCTTTTTGTATTTATCTATTGAAGTTTTATTGCGAATTATAAAAAATAATTATACTAGTTCTAGCTATAATATGAGATTGATGACCATCCACTTCTTAACAATCATCTACTCAAGTTATCAGAACATAGCACAATTACTTAATAACAAGAATTCTTAACGAATTAACCATTCTACTACAACTATATTTACAAGTATAAATGAAAAAACCACCTTTCGGAAAGGCGGCTAAAGTCTGACTTCAAGCTAGGAATTTAGTAAGTTTATGAACTAAATTCTGCACTAATCAGCCTACAATTTGTTACTCTTATTACAAAAATGACTGTCATATCAACATACTAATCGTCTGTTATAGTCGATTCTGTGATTTTAGTTTGGCACGTACTTTTTCCATTAATTCCTCTTCTGTTAAAGCAGCACAAGGACGATTATTTACGAATGCGAATGTTTTCTTTCGTCCAGGACCACAATATGACTGACATGCGATATCGACTGAAGCATCAGCATCGATTTCTTTTAATTTCGGGATTAATGTTTTTAAATTAACGGCCTGACATTCATCGCAAACTCGAAATTCGTTTGCCATCTGTCTACAACCCTTTCTATATTTGAATCTGAAGTCTAACAGTCATTGTATCGTATTTATAGCCGTTCCTTCAAGTTTATAATATGCCATTACCTCATAGCATTCTCTTTTCTTTTAGCTACAAAAGCATTCACATCAACACCTAGCATAATATTTTGCAAGTTTGTGAATAAAAAATAGAGAAAGTGACCACGCTAAGACTATCAACATTATAGGAGGTTACAAAATGGTAAAAATAAGACAAGATGCTTGGTTAAAAGAAAACGATGAATTATTAGCAGAAGCAGTTATTCGTCACGTCAAAGAAGGAAGTACACAGTTAAATGCCTTTGAAGAAGCTGGAGATGCCTTAAATCGTACCGCAGCTGCATGTGGATTTCGTTGGAATGCGGTTGTTCGCAAAATCTATGAAAATGAATTAGCAGATGCTAAAAAAGAACGTAAGGAACGTATGCGTGTATTCGGCCAAACTGTACGTCGTCGAAATACAGGAATCTATGTGCTACCTACTAGTGGTAATACTGAGAGTACTGGTGCTCCTGAGCAACAACGTTCCATCCCGCTATCTTCACTTTCACTGGATGTCGTGATAGCTTACTTAATGCGCTTACAACATATAGGTAGTGGCAATGATTCTGAGACAACAAGATGGCGCCATTTAGCGAATGTAGCTAATGAAAAAGTATCTCGCTTAGAAGCTGAGCTTAATAAGCTAGAGAAGGAGAATCGCCACATGCGCAAAGATTACGAGCAATTTGCTCAAATTATGAATCGCGCACGTCGCATGATTACACTAGATGAAGAGGAAGAGCATATTGCTCCCGTTTTCACAATGGAGCGCAACGGAAATTTAGTTGTAAAAGAACCACCTATGAACTAATAGGAATAATCAGAGATAGTGTTACTCTAAGAATTTCACTACCACTCTTCTACTTCCTAATATTATTTATTATTAATCTAATACTAAAACCCGACCCGCTTGCGAGTCGGGTTTATTATTGTTCTATGTCATTTACTTAGCATCTTTTTATTACGTTCGAAAACACGATTCAAATAAAAACTATAAAGCTCCATCTCTTCTTGTTGTAATGAGCCAATTTGTAGTTCATCACTGAGTTCCATTAATAATTTTTGTAAATCTATAACTGTTTGTTGAACAGTTAATTTTTCATCTAATAACTCTGATAGGGAAGCCATGACTTCTGGACGTACTTGAGGGTACTCAAATTTCGTTTGCTCACCCTGCAAACCTTTTTCATAGAAATCTCTTATTAAACTAGCACGCTCTGATCCACTGCCTTCTATACATAAATAGATTTGAACGGCGATACCTTGGCGCAATCTGCGTTGTGAAATGCCCGCGAATTTCTTGCCACCTATACTTAAATCATAGGAGCCTGGGCAGTACGAACCAACAATTTCATATGCTTCTACACGTTCTGCAGCTTTTGGAAATAATGTTTTAATGAGTTCGACCATCACATCATAGCCTGTATTAATATCGATATGTGAATGTCGTTCAGACAGTACAATGGAAATATTTAATACACCTGGATCTAGCACAACTGCAAGTCCACCTGAGTTACGAACAATTGGTGAGAAGCCTTTTGCCCTTAAATAGTCCATGCCATCTACAATATGTGGTAAGCGATGGTCTTGAATGCCAAGTACGACTGAGCGTTCATGTACCCATGTGCGAACCGTTGTTGGTGACATGTCTTGGCCAACTAAATGGCATAAGGTATCATCAGCTGCGAATGATTCTAAAGGTGAGTGTCCAATACCACTCACGGATTGGTCCCAAAATCGCCATGTTTTTTGCTGTAGGTATGCTAACATTTTTTTAATCTCCCGGACTTTAATGGTTTTCTTCACTAGCATACACGAATCAGTCAAATTTCTCATGTCAAATTCGTGACTTTCAAGCAATAGAGAGACTTATTTTTCTATTTTATGCTAAACTAATTTTGAATGATTCTCACTTAAAGGAGTGTCCATAATAATGATCGAAGCAGCACAAACATTAGATGGTTGGTACGTATTACATGATTTCCGTTCAATCGACTGGGCTTCTTGGAAATTAGTTTCTGAAGAAGAACGTCAAGCAGCGGTTGAAGAGTTCCTCAAATATCTAGAAAAAATTAACGAAGCTGACATCGCAAAAACAGGTAGTCATGCTTTCTACTCAATCGTTGGTCAAAAAGCAGATTTCGTGCTTATGACATTACGCGAAACAATGGAAGAATTACAAGAGCTTGAAACAGAATTTAATAAATTAGCAATTGCTGATTTCACAATTCCTTCTTTCTCATACGTTTCAGTAGTTGAACTTTCAAACTACCTTGCTGGAAAAGACTCTGACGAAGATCCTTATCAAAATCCACATGTACGCTCTCGTTTATATCCTGAATTACCTCGTTGGAAGCATATTTGTTTCTATCCAATGGATAAACGCCGTCAAAAAGGCGCTAACTGGTACATGTTACCAATGGATGAGCGTAAAGAATTAATGCGCAGTCACGGTTTAATCGGCCGTAGCTATGCAGGTAAAGTTAAACAAATCATTTCAGGTTCTGTCGGTTTTGACGATCATGAATGGGGCGTTACTCTATTTGCTGAAGACGTATTACAATTCAAAAAACTAATATATGAAATGCGTTTTGATGAAGTAAGTGCTCGCTATGCAGAGTTTGGCGCATTCTTCGTTGGTAATATTTTAGATAACGATAAATTAGTGAAACTGCTAACTGTTTAATCAACTTCACCCTAAAGAAAGCTCTTTATTTTAAAGAGCTTCAATATGTCGACAAAGGCATTCAGAATGCTCACATCCTGAATGTCTTTTGTTATTTTTATATATTTTGGTTATTTAAGATCCTCTTTTATAGATACATACTCTTTGAGTGTTAATTTGTAATCTATTTTTGGACTACGCCAAGTCAATTGGCATGTTTTTTTAAATTCATAACAGCAAAAGTAAGTATCTCCTGCACTGGACACTTTTTTCGGCCTTTTATGATTAACCACAACATCCTCAATTTTCCCCATAAGATGTTCTTGAAGTGCTAGCAGATATAAAGCAATCATTTCAATTTGATCTCTTTCAGCATTTTCGTTAGTTTTCCACAACATCAAAAAATTAATTATATTATATGTGTAGTTGATTGGAGCGTAGCGACGAAGCGGCTTGGCGCTCACCCGCGGGAAGCAACGGTCTTATCTATTTTTTAAATTAAAAAGACCGTATATAAACTCAAATTTCTTCGATTTTATAGACTGTCTGAAGCTCTTTATTTTAAAGATCTTTTTTAACCCTTAAGTGTCTTTACACCTGTTGATATTAGATGTATACTTCATAAAAACCCAACATTTGGAGGATACTATGAAAGATTGGACATTATTTGAGAAGATATGGCTAACAAGCTTTACACTTATTAATATTTATTTATTTTTTGCATGGGATGATACTCTTTTAGGTTTAATCAGCTCTATTACAGGAATGCTTTGTGTTGTGTTAGTAGCTAAAGGAAAAATGTCAAACTACTATTTTGGTATGATCCAGACATCAACATATGCTTATATTTCTTATACATACGGATTATATGGTGAGGCCATGTTAAACGGACTTTTTTACTTCCCAATTCAGTTTATCGGGCTTTATATGTGGAGTAGACATAAGGTAAAAGAAGGTGCTATTGGCGAAGACGTTGAAGTAAAACGTTTAACGAAAAAGGGCTGGATTACCGTAATTACCGTTAGTATCGTAGCCTCTCTAGTTTATGCAGAAGTATTATCACTAATAAACGCACAACAAGTTCGCATTGACTCCATGGCTGTAGTGTTATCAATTATTGCACAGTTCTTGATGATTAAACGTTATGCAGAGCAGTGGATCATGTGGATCGTTGTTAACGCTTTGTCTGTTGTTCTTTGGATTGTTACATTAACACAATCAGGTGGTAATGACTGGAGTATGCTTGTCATGTGGGTTGCTTTCCTATTCAACTCAATTTTCGGCTATTATAATTGGATCAAAATGTCTAAAGGCCAACAGTCTTCAACAGTAGAATGAATAGAAACAGCAAACTCTTAAAACAAAGAGTTTGCTGTTTTTGCGTTTTTTTAAACATATGATTTTATTCGGAAAACGTTTTATGCATATCGAACATTAAATTCTGCTAATTTCTCTATAATTTGTTGTTCAACATTTACATCATTTGAAATAGCTTCATCAGAATAAGGTGCAAGAATCTCATGATGCCCTATCATGACAGCATGATGAGCATGCTCGAACATAGAGATATCATTGGTATCATTACCAAATGCAATATAGCTCCCTTGAGATATACGGAGCTGCTGTAAGGCACTCCATTTATGAATACCTGTTGGGCTAATATCCAATATCCCTTCATCTCTATGTAAGTGAATGATGACATCCAGTTGTTTCAGCTCTTCATGAAGGGCTTCCATATTACAGGAGGTCAAAATCAGCATTTTAATGATTGAATTTAGTTTTTCAAGCGGTTTCTTTTCTGCTAAATTATGAGGATTCAGGTTATTTAGAATTGGATGATCTGCAGGACCTGTATAAGCATAATCCCAGTCACCATCAATTAGATAGGTAGCATGGTATTTTTCTAGTAACGCCTTTAGTTTCACTAATATTGTTGGGCTAAATCGAGCTACTTGTTTAATATTCCCATTCTGACATATAAGTGAGCCGTTTCCTCCTATCATTTTATAACCGTGAAACCTTTTATGAAGTACTGGCAATAAGTCACGGATCGGGCGTGCAGATGCAAAAACAACTTCATGTCCACTGGCTGTAAGTTGTTCTAAGCTTCGTAGTATGGGTTCTGTGACTGGTTGGCCTTTAAAGCAAATTGTACCATCCAAATCGAAAACAAAATGCATGTATGACACTTCTTTCTATGAGGCTCGTGAGTTTTATCCTCTTATTATTTGACTGCGACAATTTTGCCGCCTGTGAGCTGTAAGAGTTCATCTGCAGTTAGCTGTAACACAGCTTTTGGATGACCCGCTGCTGCCCAAATTGTATCATATTGGAAAAGGTCTTCGTCAATTAAAGTGAAAATTTCTGATGCATGTCCAAAGGGCGCTACTCCTCCAATTACAAATCCTGTATGTTCACGAACAAATTCTGCATCGGCTTTACCTAGCTTGTCTTCTACAACTTCGGCAATATGTTTCTCATTTATACGATTAATACCACTGGCAACAACTAAAAGTGGAGCATTAGTATTTTTCATGCAAAAAATGATTGATTTTGCAATTTGCGCAACCGTGCAACCGATAGCATCTGCAGCTTCTTGAGCTGTGCGCGCACTGTCAGGTAACTCTACTACCTGATTATTAAAACCTAGCGATTGTAATTTTGTCTGAATAGCAAGTGCACTTTCTTTCATAAAATACAACTCCCTAAATAGATATTTTTTTTATTATACATGAAGAGGCGGTCTTATTTTCATAAAATTGCATATATATTAGTGAGGAGGTTTTGCGATGCCTGTCATAAAATCAACGGATGCTCAACTAGAGTTGCTAGCATGGTTGATGCGAGCCGAGGCAGAAGGTGATGGTTGGCAGTGTTGATGTAAACCAGGTAATTGCTAACTGCCTTGACTTTAATAATATTCGAACAATTGAAAACATGGTTTACCAAAGTCCAGGTGGATTTTAAGCAACACAGAAAGGGTATTTTTATCAACGGGCACGCGATCAGGGTAAAAGTTTGGCGCGTAGAGTAATTAACGGTGAAAGATTTCATCCAGCAACGCGCTCGCTATGGTTTTTCATGCCTGAGGGTGGCTGTCCTGCTCAATTGTATGGTCAATGGAATATGGGACGCTTTAAGTCGCATTGCTTCTTCTCTCCAAGTGAAAGTGATTGTCCGCAAATTTAACTGTTAGAAAGGATGAATGAATGGTCCAGTATTATTGGCCACCTAGCTATCAACAGATGACTCCTCCCCAAGTGGCAATTCCGGGTGGTAGACCACCCGGTCTACCACGTGAGGAATCTTATATTGAAAATATTTTTCGACTAAATCGTGGGAAGCCGGGGAATTTTCACTTTTCGTTTGATCATAAAGTAGATGGCGGCGGAAATACGATTAACGTACGCGGTGTCGTGGAGGCGGCTGGGCGCGATCATGTCATTTTAAGTGATCTCAGAACGAATCACCGTTACCTCTTCCCGATGATTTACTTTGATTATGCTGAATTTGATGAGGAATTAGCTTATTTTGATCAATCTCGATAAACAGCAAAACCCTTCCTTTAACTGGAAGGGCTTTTGTTTTTTTATTCACTTAATAAATGTTGTTGTAACGATTGTTCAAAGGCTGTTGGGTCATCAAGGCGAATAGCGACACGTGAATATTGCTTTTTAAAACCTAATAACAAAGAAGCAGTACATGGTCTTTTCAATTCTAAAATAATATGGGGGTGAACTGCTTCAAAATCTCTTGCAACAAATTCAATCGTTGTTTTAGTATTAAGTTTTTTCTCGAGTTCTTCTCGATCTGTTGTGATCGATTTAATGTCATCTAGCGAAAGTTCCATCTGCTTTACTAGACCTAACGATAAGTATAATTTCCGCCCTTTCAGACGTACTGGATTCAAACGTACCGCCTGTATATCTCCAAGAAAGAAAACAACACTATAAACGTTTAATATGAGTAAGATAATGGATAAGATTATTGATTTTTCGTGAAGCCACCAATGGATACCAATTGTTTCGATCACAACCCCGTGAATAAGCATAATTTGAAAGGCCAATAGACTAGATTTTTTGTGTAAAGTAAAGCAGTTAGGTGTGACTGGGATAGGCTTTTTCCATGATGCAAAAGCATAATAAAACATAAGTAAATCTGAGATAATCATTTGCACGATTCGTTGCTTTGATACCTTTTTTTGAACCGCCTTTGGAAAGGCAAATAATAAATTTTCATCATGTGTTCGCACTTCACGAATGACGGCTGGCATTAGAATAAAGAGTAATGCAATCAAACTAAACTCAAACAAAACTATGGAGCCTTCTATGGTAAAACCTACATAAGAAAAACCTACATATGGTGCAAGATGCTGGGCTGGAATTAATAGCTTTGCGAAAATTAATCCACCTGCCATTAGCATTATAAAACGTTTAATCGAAAATTTGTTTTTTCGATTGATTGCAATGATTAATAACGGTACAACAATTGCTAAATCAAAAAGACTTCCTAGAATAACACCTTTTGTTTCCTCTGACAAAATAATTTCCGATAATGGCGTCCGATATAATGCAAAGTTCGTCGTTAAAACAAGTAAAAGTAACGCCATCCAAATATAGCTTTTCAAATCTCGTTGACTTGCTACCATTTCATCACCCTATCTTCATTATTTCACAAAAAAGTAATAGGTATTTTTAATAAAGAATCAACCTTTACCAAAAAATCTCATCTGATAAATTAACAAGTAAAATTTCTTTCAAAATTAAACATGTTTAAGTGTTGCTAGAATAACCATTACCCAAGCGGCTAAGAATAGAACTCCACCGATTGGTGTAATAGCCCCTAAAATGCCAACACCAGTTAAGCATAAAACGTATAAGCTACCTGCAAAAAATACAATTCCTGCAAGCATTAAATATCCTGCACGTGAAAGCTGAGTAACAGGCCCGATTAATGAAGAGCTCATTAAAATACCGATCGCGATTAATCCTAAAGCATGGAACATTTGATATTGAACAGCTGTATCCCATACGGCTGCATAATGCTCGGATAATTTCCCTTTAAGTGCATGCGCCCCAAATGCGCCCAAAGCTACTGCAAGAAATGCGTTCACCGCACCTGAAACAATAAAAAATCTCATCTTCTTTTGACACTTCCTTTTCTAAAAATCAAAAATCGAGTCACCATTTGCATCCACTTCATGAAGCTTGTTTGTAGTTACTGAAGCCGGTATCTGCGTCTGAGCCATCTGTTGTGGCAGTTGCGTATTTCGTGCTTGAACTACTTGAATATCTTGCATGCCAAGTTGTCTCGATGTAGTTGTTGCAACCCCTGGAGATTTAGTTAGCACTACATCGCATAATGCGCGAACAGCAGAAAGTGCTTCACGAATCTCCTGCTCGTTTTGAGCATGCTTTGCTTGCAACAAATGTTTATCAATTTCAGCAATAATTATTTCATGCGAAATCATTTGATGTTTCCTCCTTGTTTCGGCTCAAACTTCAAACACTCAAGACCCGAGGACTTTTTTACGATTATTGAAGGTAGCTCTTTACTTTTGAATTGGTATGCCCGGCATCCTCTAGGACTCCGTTGGTCCCAAGTAACATAAAAATGCCTACATTTAAAACAACTCTCTTGCATGACGCTCCCCCTCTTCATACTTCACTTTACCATGATTATAACAAACCATAAAGTGACGGGTTTTTGTCTTAATGCTTAAGTGGCCTGTTTTGAGGAGGAATTCCGTTGGGAGATTTGATTGTTGTGCTTTTTGTGGTGATTGTTGCGTTAAGTGCGGTGATTGTTGCGCTTATTCGGCTCATTGTTGCGTTATGTGCGGTGATTGTTGCACTAACTCGATTCATTGTTGCGCTAACTGAACCTATTGTTATTTAGCAGAATATTCACGTCCTAAAACCCCTTATTCTTCACTATAAGACTTCCACTAGGGCATACGTGATTCATCACCTGCCGACCCCACACCAATATCTGATTTAATACTTTAGGCTCTCGGACAGAGAAGGAATTCCGTTGAGAGATTGATTGTTGCGCTAATTGCGGTGATTGTTGCACTAACTGCGGTCATTGTTGCGTTAAGTGCAATGATTGTTGCACTAACTCGATTCATTGTTGCGCTAACTGACCCTATTGTTATCTAGTAGAATATTCACGTCCTAAAACCCCCTATTTATTAGAATATTCACTTTCTTTAAACCTTGATCACCTATATTTACGCGCCACAAATCCCAAACAAAAACCGTTCTCTACAATAAGAACGGTTTTCGATATCGTTATTTCGTTAAATCAAAATCTATTGGTGATACTCCCCACTCTCGGAGCTGTGCATTGATTTTAGAATACGGTTTACTGCCGAAAAAGCCTCGATATGAACTAAGCGGACTTGGGTGAGGTGCTTCGATAATTGCATGGCGACTTGTATCAATCAGTCGTTTTTTTTGTTGTGCAGGTTTGCCCCAAAGGACGAAGATGATCGGTTGTTCACGGTCTGATAGCTTTTGAATAATCTTGTCTGTAAACTGCTCCCAACCTTGCTTTTTATGAGAATGAGCTAGTCCTTCTCGAACTGTTAAGACGGTGTTTAACAAAAGCACGCCTTGCTCTGCCCATTTTGTTAATGTCCCGTCCTCTGGAATCGGAAGGTCCAAATCCGATTGCATTTCCTTCAACATATTTTGCAAGCTCGGTGGATGCTTAACACCTTGTTTTACAGAAAAGCTCAATCCGTGCGCTTGACCTGCTCCGTGATAAGGGTCTTGGCCCAATATGACAACCTTCACATTTTCGTATGATATATAACGAAAAGCATTCCAGAGCTCCTCTTTAGAAGGGTAAATTGTTTGTGTGGCATATTCTTTTTCCAAAAATTTTTGAAGCTGCAAAAAATATGGCTGATCAAATTCAGTGCTGAGTACTTGCTGCCAATCATTGTCGAAAACTTGCTTTGTCATCTGTTCTACTCCTTAAATTTAACTGTCACTTCATATCCGACAAGTGCGAACATATCGGCAACAGAACTCTGTGCATTACTTTTTGCTGTTTTTATAACTCCTTGAGTGGATGCTTCCTCAATCATTAGTTTTTTTGCTTCTTTTGCTAGTTCATATGCTTCGCTAATATCTGCTTTTTCTCGGAACAGACCTTCACTTGAAAAGACTTGGACATGATCAAAGTCTATTTCCGGTTCCCCTAGTATCTTTACACTCGGCAATGTAATCGTAGCTGTTTTCTTCTCTTCATTTAATTCTATATCTTTTTTAGTAATCTTTGAAAAGTCTACCCCTGCTTTAACACCACCAGGGATAACAACTAATAATTCTCTTTTAGTTCCTGGCAAGTTTATACCAATCTCTTTACCAAAAAGTTTATTGTCAGAGCGCTCAATCATAATCTTTGTATAAGCCTCTGCTGTTGTTAACTCATTCAAATTTTGAATGCGTTCCATGATTGAACCTTTATTTTCTGTGAATGTACTGCCTTTAATGATATTCATAGCTGCAATCGGAATGATAAATAATAGTGCGAGTACAATAATTGTTGCCCATACATACCATTGCATAAAGAACTTCCGCATAAATATTTTTCGAAAAAAACCTTTCTTTCTATCTTTCCTATAGTAAAGAGGCTCTGAAGAATCAAGAATCGTGGCAGATTGTTCTTCTGACTTTAATTCTTTTAACATCTTCTCAAGCTCTCGTATTTTCTTGTTTGAAGTCATCTTAATCCCTCTCTTCAATTATTCTAAAAGGAGTTTACTATTCCTGAAATTCAATTCGACATTATTCTACTATGTTCACTCCTATTATAAGAGTTTCTGTTCTATTAATACAGTCGATTGAATTTGGTTTTTATCGGCAATTTTATGTAAAATTCATTTTAGAGTAAGTATTATGGGACGGAGTTGGAGAAATGGCTGATTTACAATGGCGAGAAAAGGTGAAAAGAATTACGAATGTGGCTGAAAGTGGACAACATGTGCCGGAGCAGGCAAAAATGTTTGGCATGGGTTGTTTCTATATATTTTTTGCTTTTATTATTTTAATTTTTCTTTTTCTATTAATAGGATTTATTCAAAAGGGACATTATATAGCAGCTTTAATAGTAGGATTAATTTGTTTAGGCGGGATTATTATCATTCGGAGAATTATAAATGCAGATCGATTACCTTAATAAAACCCAAACTGACCTTATCGAAAAGTTAGTTTTTGACCATTTTATTCTAGCCAGTTATTTCGTTATAATAGGGCTATTCAATCGTTTTTATATTCCGAAAGTTTAATAAAATAAATTTCCATTAAAAGGAGTCTTTATCAATGTCACTAAAAAAAACACTAACAATAGCCGGCACAGATGCTTCTGGTGGTGCAGGTTTACAAGCTGATTTAAAAACATTCCAAGAGCATGGCACATACGGTATGTGTGCAGTGACTGTTGTTGCTACAATGGATCCAGACAATAACTGGTCTCATGGCGTATATACATTACCAATCGACGTTCTTAAAGCTCAATTAAAAACGACTCTTTCTACTGGCGTGGATGCAGTAAAAACAGGGATGATTTCTACTGAAGAAGCGATTCAAGTAGCTGGTGAGTCAATTGCAAACTCTGGTACAACGAATGTTGTAATCGATCCAGTAATGGTATGTAAAGGTGAAGATGAGGTATTAAATCCAGGTAACGTTGAAGCTATGATTAAATACCTTTTACCACAAGCACTTGTTACAACTCCAAACCTTTTTGAAGCTGGACAACTAGCTGGAACAGGTACACCAAAAACAATTGAGGAAATGAAAGTAGCAGCTCAAAAAATTCATGAACTTGGCGCTAAAAACGTTATTATTAAAGGCGGTAAAGCTTTACAACATGAAAAAGCTGTAGACCTATTCTCAGATGGTCAAAAATTCATTTTGCTTGAAGCTGATAAAGTAGATACTACTTATAATCACGGTGCTGGTTGTACTTTCGCTGCTGCTGTAACAGCTAACCTAGCTAACGGTTTATCTGTTAAAGAAGCTGTGTTCGAAGCGAAAGCATTCGTTGCCGCTGCAATTGAACATGGTTGGAAATTAAACCAATTCGTTGGACCTGTTATGCATGGTGCAAAAGGCGTTTATGGTGCTCCCAAAATCACTACTACTGACGTTTAATGTTAAATAATTGAACCTTCGCAATTTCACCTATCGCGGAGGTTTTTTATGTATATTTTTTCAGATTTAATCAACTTCTATAAATTTATGCTGGGACAAGAGTTCTTTATGCAAAAAATAACCTTATTTAAATGAGCATTTTCATAAACCATTACCATTTAAATAAAAGAATCACTTTCTATATACGCTGTTTTTCTAGGCAGCTTGTCCTCAAAAAATCAATTCTGACAAAACATATAAAGAAAATAGATTTTTTGAGCATACGAATCGCATTCGTAGAATTTTTTCTCTATACTAGAGAATAGATTGCTAGCTGTTGGAAGGAGAATTTAAATGGAAATAGTACAAATTGAAAAGCTTCAACAACTTCTTGATTCCTTTGCGAATAAAGATGTTTATATACATTTAGAGACGACCAATGGGGCTTATGCCTCTCATTTCAATGAAAAAGTATTCAACGCCGGTGCATTTATCCGTAACATTAAACTTCAATATGAATTGGGTAAAGTTACAGCAGGTGTTCCTCACCGCGTTGGTTTGAAAATGGCACATGGTTGGGTTTATGCGCAAGGCATTACTCACTATGAAATAGATGAACAAAATCGCTTGCTAATGGCTGGACATGACTATGACGGCAAATTAGCAGTAGCACTTGAAATTAGCGAAACACCATTTACTTATTAAGGAGTGATTCAGATGACACTACAACCTGAACGACACGTACTTGTCGTATTCCCGCATCCTGATGATGAAGCATTTGGTGTTTCTGGCACCATTTCAACTTATGTCAATCAAGGAGTACCTGTCACATATGCATGCTTAACACTTGGCGAAATGGGACGTAATCTTGGAAATCCCCCATTTGCGACACGTGAGACTTTACCTTTAGTTCGTAAAAAAGAATTAATAGCTTCATGTGAAGCAATGGGCGTTACAGATTTACGTATGATGGGCTTACGCGATAAAACAGTAGAATTTGAAGATGATGAGAAAATGGTTCAAATGATGACTGACCTTATCGATGAGTTGAATCCATCGTTAATCATCACATTTTATCCAAATTATGCTGTACACCCTGACCATGAAGCAACTGCTCGCGCCGTTGTACGTGCAGTACGTCGTATGCCTGTAGCAGAACGTCCGAAGTTACATGCTGTAGCTTTTGCGAATAATACTGGTGAAGGTCTTGGTGAACCAGATATTGTTAACAATATTCGTGACGTACGTGAGCAAAAACTTGGCTCAATGCGCGCTCATATTTCTCAAACAGCCTGGATGCTTGAGGAAAATGAAAAACGACTAGAAGCCGGTGAACCAGAAGCTGAGAATTGGTTAACATATGAACGTTTCTTTAGTTATCGCTGGCATGAAGATTTTGAAGAACAATTTTAAAAGATTAATGACTCCCCCTAGTAATATTTTTATTAAAAGAATGCTAGGGGATCTTTTGTTTTCTAGAGACTATAAATGTATTAACACCCTTTATTGTCTGAAAATTATGTCTTTTACACAAACTATTTACAACTGAATGTAAACTCTTTATGATGAATAAATATTCAACTATAAAACGAGGTATTTAATATAAAATGAAAAAATTCCCTATAT
The DNA here is from genome assembly GCF_055456015.2 of Viridibacillus sp. d25.2. Taxonomy (NCBI): domain Bacteria; kingdom Bacillati; phylum Bacillota; class Bacilli; order Caryophanales; family Caryophanaceae; genus Viridibacillus; species Viridibacillus sp. d25.2. Next base: position 4,140,600 of record NZ_CM196652.1, read on the forward strand.
CTACTTGGTTATTATTTATAATTCCGTCACTGATTGGCGTATTCTTATTTATGACGCCACTTAAGACTGCTGAAGGTTGGAAGGTTCCTATTGCGATTTTGGCGAATTTACTTGCCGGATCTTTGGTTTCATTCATTTCCTGGTTTACAGTTATCGTATTCTTCATCGCAGCAATAGGTTCGGTTGCTTATCACTTTATTCCGCAAAAGAATCCTGAGAAGCCAACAATGTTCGATGGTATTTTCCGTGTAAATTGGTTTTGGACAATAGCACGTGTTCTTGGTTTTGTTTTTGCATTTATGGTTGTACAAGATTTCGGTCCTAGCGCAATCCGTAATGAAAATACAGGTGGTCTGTTAATGAATCCTGATGATGGTCTTGTGACTTTCCTATTCACGATTTTCTTATTTGCAGGCTTACTGCTTCCGTTCTTAACTGAATTCGGTTTACTTGAATTCTTCGGTACAATGATGGTTAAAATTATGCGACCATTATTCAAAATTCCAGGGCGTTCTTCAATTGATGCATTAGCTTCTTGGATTGGTGATGGTACAATTGGTGTCCTTTTAACTAGTCGTCAATATGAAGAAGGAAATTATACGCAAAAGGAATCTGCGATTATCGCGACTTCCTTTTCAATTGTATCAATTACATTCTGTATCGTGGTAATTGATACAGTACATTTAGGTGAGTATTTTATTCCATTTTACGGAGCGGTGATTCTATGTGGCTTAATATTAGCCTTGATCATGCCTCGTATTTATCCCCTTTCTAAGAAAAAGGACACATATATCAATGGGAAACCACTTGATCTTGAACGCGAAAAATTACCAGAAGGCTATAATATGATTACACACGGTTTAGAAAATGCATTAAATACAGCTGAACGTAATCGTAAATTCAGTAAATTTTTCATTGATGGTTTTAAAAACGTTTTAGATATGTGGTTCGGTGTTGCACCGATCGTTATGGCATTTGGTACTGTAGCATTAATGCTTGCCGAATTTACTGGTATCTTCACGTTCTTAGGAAAACCATTTGAGCCAATATTAACAATGCTTGGTTTACCTGAAGCTGCTGAAGCTGCACAAACTATGGTTGTAGGTTTTGCTGATATGTTCTTACCTACTATTCTTGGTTCTGGTATTGAATCAGACTTAACACGTTTTGTAATTGCTGGTGTTTCTGTTTCTCAGTTAATTTACATGTCAGAGGTTGGTGGCTTAATCCTTGGCACGAAAATACCGCTTAACTTTTTTGAGTTAATCATTATTTTCTTATTACGTACTTTAATTTCTTTACCAATTATCGCTGGTATCGGTCATTTAATCTTTTAATAAAAAAAGCAGGACAGTCTTATTTAAAAGGCTGCCCTGCTTTTATTTATATAGCAAACGTATTATAAATTAAGTAACTTGATAAACCTATTGTTTCTGTAATTTTATACAGGTTTCTTTTTAAGGAAATTAACTTTTATATAAGTTGTTTTTTTAGAATATACCATAAAAATAAAGTCTATTCTTTTATACTGCAAAGAAACCCTTGCTTCAAACATATATCAATCATAAATTTCTTATAACCTACTGATTCAAATTCAACACCAATTGCTTGTCCACTTAACTCTCGTATTTCACCCTTACCAAAGACATGATGCTCTACGTGATTATTTAACTGTAAGTCTTCTTTTTTAGTAATGGCATTTACGGGAATATCCCGAGCGTGTTTACTTTCTCGATAACTAACTTCTTTTTTCACTAATTCCTTTCCCTTTACTAAACGGCGAACTTGTTTTATGAACTGAGACTCCTCTACATGTTCATCATCTTTTAAATGATAAGTAAGCAATTCTAAATGCTTGCGTGCTCGAGTCATCCCTACGTAAAAGAGGCGCACGGCTTCTTCCATCGGTTCACTATTATCTTCATCCTGTTGTTTTATATCATCCTTTGAAGGAATAACACCATCAACTAGATCAATCATATACACGTTGTCATATTCAAGCCCCTTTGCACTATGCAAAGTAGATAAAGTGACTACATCACGCCCTTTGTTTGACCAAGAAGTTTTCATAATTTCTTCTAGCTCTTTTAATCGTTTTGCGAATGATTCAAGATTCGGTAAACCAATTGCTATATGCTCTAGTTGATTTAGGACACCTAATAACCCTTCCTCGTTAAAGCCAAGATGTTCAGCCGTATTGCGAATCGATTTTTCATAACCCAAGTTTTTACGAATGATTTTAATTGCTTCTTCTGGCTCTAAAACATTTATCTTATTAATTAACTGCTTTGTTTTTTTCAATGCCTGCTCTTGATAGTCTGCGTGCCGCACCGTTTGAAGCTGATCAAAAACTGATGTTTTGTCATTATTGTTTTTTAAATAAATCATTTGTTTTTTCGTAATGTATGCACTCATTTTCGTATGAATTTTTTCGAGAATGTCTACACGTGAATCATTATAGGAAAGGCGCATGAAATTGATAATATCTTCTACAATCCAATGGCGGAAAAATTTCAAATCTACGTCTTTCATATAGAATGGCAAACCTGCTTTATTTAACTTATCCACTAAACGGATGGCGGAAGAATTATTACGGTATAAGATGGCTGTTTCTTGTGGATTGCTACTCTTCTCAATTTCTTGAATGACATAGTTTAGTTGTAGCTCATAGCGCTGCATATTGTGGATTTCAATTGACTCCCCAGTTGGATTTTCCGTAAACATTTCCTTTGCATAGCGCTTTGGATTTCGTTTAATGAAGTCATTTGCTGTTTTCACGATTTCTAGTGTAGAGCGATAGTTTTGAGTCATTGTTAAAATTTTTGCTTGTGGATAAATTTTTTCAAATTCTAATAACTTTTGTACGTCTGAACCACGCCACATGAAGATAGATTGGTCATCATCAGCTACAACACAAAGATTATTTTGTGGTTTTGCTAAGATCGTAATAATCTCGTGCTGTATCACGGAATTATCCTGACTTTCATCCGTCAAAATGTATTCAAAGCGGTGCTGATATTTCGTACGAATTTGCTCATCTTCTTGTAAAATACGTAAGCAGTATGTGAGCATATCATCAAAATCGAGAAGTGGATGATGCGGGTTTTGTATTTTGAATTGTTCATACGCTTTATACATATCCGTTATGCCTGAGATGGAGGACTTCACGGTACTTAGCTGCTTACTTGAAAGCATACGGTTCTTCACATAGCTAATATAGGTAAGGAGCTCGTCCATTTCATCTTCAGTTGGATTTGTATCCTTTATTTCAGTAAATATATTTCGAAGGATTATTTTTTTATGCAGCGGAACGTCATTCCCCCCTTCCACTAGTTGAAAAGTTATTCGTTGCTTTGCAAAGTATTCTCGTACTACTTGAAAAGCAAAGCTATGAATTGTGGAGAAATGTACCTTTTCACGCGTAAGTTTGCCAAAAAATTGGTCGAAGCGTTGTGCCATGTCTTGTGCGGATGCTTTACTAAAAGTAATGGCTAAGATCGTATGTGCTGGTATTTTCTTCACTAGCAATAGATAACCAATTTTCATATTCAAAGTCGTAGTTTTTCCTGAACCGGGTGATGCTAATAATAGCAAGGGACCATCCGAATATCGAACTGCCTGTTTTTGTACATCATTTAATGATACACCCGTATGTTGTTGCATCTTTTCAAAGAAATTCATTTGTACTCGTAATCCTTTCCGTTCATTCATACTGTTATTTCTATTATAACTGAAAGCTGGTTGGAAACGTTTTTTTGCCCGCTTAAACACTAAATTACGAAACATTTAGAATTAACTTAATATTTAGTTCATTACAATTAGATAATATGTTAAAATGAATAAATAAATTTTTAGGAATCGGAGGTTAGACAAATAATTATGACAGTATCAGATGTGAAGACCGTTCAGGTGGAAAATGTACTAATTGCTTATCAATTTTTAAAAGATGTTGTTGCACACACACCATTACAAAAAAATGACTATTTATCGGAAAAATATGGTTGCACTGTTTATTTAAAACGTGAAGACTTGCAACATGTACGTTCTTTTAAACTACGAGGTGCCTATTATAAGATTAAAAGTATTGAGAATGAAGCACGTGAAAAAGGTGTTGTTTGCGCAAGTGCGGGCAACCACGCGCAAGGCGTTGCATATGCGTGTGCACATTTAGGTATTCGTGGTCATATTTTCATGCCAACAACTACTCCTTCTCAAAAAATTGAGCAAGTGAAAATGTTTGGACGTGAATTTGTAGAGGTTATTTTATCGGGCGATACTTTTGATGATTCTGCTAGAAGTGCGCAGGCATTTTCAAAGGCTGAAGAACATATTTTCATTCACCCATTCGATGATATAGATGTAATTTCCGGACAAGGCACCGTTGCCGTAGAAGTGATGAATGATATTGAAGAGCCGATTGACTATGTATTTGGCAGTATTGGTGGGGGCGGTTTAGTTGCCGGAGTATCTGCCTATATTAAAAATCTCTCACCTCAAACTAAAATTATTGGTGTTGAGCCAGGTGGTGCTGCGAGTATGAAGGCAGCTTTTGCTAATGGTGGTCCTGTTGCCTTAGATCATATCGAAAAATTTGTTGATGGTGCTGCTGTACAACGTGTTGGCGATACTACATATGCACTTTGCAAAAAGTATGTTGATGATATTATTGCTGTTCCTGAAGGTAAAGTATGTACGACAATTTTGAGCTTATACAATAAGCATGCAATTATTGCTGAACCAGCTGGCGCTTTACCTGTTGCGGCACTGGATGCTTATCAAAATCAGATTAAGGGTAAATCCGTTGTTTGTATAATTAGCGGTGGTAATAATGACATTGGTCGTATGCAAGAAATTAAAGAGAAATCCTTAATTCATGAAGGCTTACTTTACTATTTCATCGTTAATTTTCCACAACGCGCAGGGGCCCTTCGCCAGTTCCTTGGTGAGGTACTTGGTCCAGATGATGATATTACAACATTCGAATATACGAAAAAGAACAACAAAGAAAGTGGACCAGCCCTTGTAGGTATCGAGTTAAAACGGCCTGAAGATTATGCGGGTTTAATTGGTCGTATGAAACTCAATGGCTTCTCATTTAAAGAAGTAAACAATGATAGTACCTTATTTGCTCTTTTAGTTTAATATACATTAAAAGATGGCATCTTCTGAGTGTAGAAGATGCCATTTTTTATTGCCCTGTCCTCAAAGATCATAACAACTGTTCCCCTATACGAAATAGTAAATGAAAAAGCACTAGGCTCCAAAACAAATAAAATTGTTTTAAAGTCTGGTGCTTTTATAAGGTATTGGTATTCTAGTTATATAATTAGCTAAGCTCTTAATACTACAATTACAATTAATTAGTTTTTCGCTACATATAAATGTTTCACTAATTCTTTATTCTTTTCTTTGAAAATCTCATTATGTGATGAGACCATTCCATATTCATATGCGTCTGGTATTACGTATTGCTTCGCTTTATTCACTGCATTTGCTGCATCTTGAAAGGCTCCGGCAATTAAATGTAGCTTTCCTTCATGATTCAAAATGTCTCCTGCTGCATATAGACCCTCTACAGACGTTTCACTTAAAGGACTACCTGCAATACTATACTCATTTGCCATTTCAATATTTAATCCACTGTTTGATGTTAGCTCTTTATCTCTTTCATAACCGTGATTAATAATTACTTCATCAACAGGTAGTTGAATAACATTGCCATCTTCAATGCTGAGCAACTCGACTTTTTCAATACTTTCGTGATTACTTGACGCAATTAGTTTTTCGATTGATGTATTCAATAAGCATTCAACAGAACTATTAAATAGCCTAGATACCTCTGCTTCATGCCCTTTTAGCATGTCCTTTCGGTAAGTCAAATAGACTTTTTTCGCAATCGGCTCCAATTCATTTGCCCAGTCAACAGCGGCATTTCCGCCCCCTGAAATCAATACTGTTTTACCTTGGAATCGTGAAAGTGATTTTACCGTATAATGCAAGTTTGAAACCTCAAAACGTTCAGCACCTTCGATTTCCAATTTTGTTGGCTTTAAAATACCGCCCCCAACGGCTAAAATTACCGTTTTTGAAAAGTGTTTTTGGTTTGAAGATGTCTGAATAATAAAGTTTCCATCTTCACCTTTGTTGATCGACGTCACTTTTTCCCCCAATACAACCTCAGGCTCAAAAGTTAATCCCTGTTGAACCATTTGTTCAATCAGTCGTTCTCCCGTAACAGGGGTTAAACCACCTATATCCCAAATCATTTTTTCCGGATACACATGCACTTTTCCACCTAGATAAGTTTGGTACTCAATAATTTTTGTTTTCATTTCTCTTAGACCACTATAGAAAGCTGAGAAAAGTCCTGCTGGGCCGCCTCCAATAATTGTTACGTCATACAATTGTTCTGAACTCATGTTGAATCCTCCTATTTAAATTATTATTTTGTTACTCAAAATGTCTTCTCTATGCTTTTGACTTTGCAAGTAGATATAAGAAATAAGGTGCTCCAATGACTGCAACAACAATTCCAGCTGGAACTTCAGATGGTTCTAATATCCATCTACCTATCGTGTCCGCAGTTATTAACAAAAGGCTACCTACCAAAGCAGCTGTCGGTAACAGATACTGGTGTTTTGCACCTACTAATTGACGTGCTAAATGTGGTGCGATTAAACCAATAAAACCGATTCCTCCACTGACAGATACACTTGCACCTGCTAAGCCAACTGCCACTGCAAGTAAAATTAATCGCTCTTTTTCTATAGCTAGTCCAAGTCCAGTAGCAGGTATCTCTCCTAGATTTAATGTATTTAAAACACGAGCTTTTGAATAAGCGATTGGTAATAAAATCAGAATCCAAGGTAATAATGCCAAGACAAAGCTCCAGTTAGAGCCCCAAATACTCCCCGCCATCCAAACAGCAACAAATTGATAGTTTTCAGGAGATAATCTTAATGTCAATACAATCATTGCTGCACTAATACCCGCCGCTACTGCAACACCTGTTAACAATAGCCTTGTAGGCGAAATACCTTCTCCACGTTTATATGCAAGTACATAAATGAGTATGGCTGTGGTTCCTGCACCTATAAACGCTAATATAGGAAGGAAAAAAACAGGAGCTGCTGTTGTAGTTGGAAAGAACGAAACAAACAAAATAACAGCTAGCCCTGCACCTGAATTTATCCCTAAAATTCCTGGATCGGCTAATGCATTTCTTGAAATTCCTTGCAATATGCTTCCTGATACAGCTAATGCCATTCCTACTAATATAGAGATGACGATTCTCGGCAATCTAAAATCAAACAAGATAATATTCTGTTTATCCGTCCCCATTCCAAATAATGTTCGGATTAATTCTATTGGGGTTAGCCTTATAAAACCTGTACTCATACTTATCATGAACATTATTATGATGAGTATAAAAACAGAAAGTATAAGAAAGATATTCTTCCGATGCTTTTTCTGTTGATAAGCAGAAATGTAATTTTCCTCAGTCACAACTCTTTTCCTCCTTTACGCGCAAGATAAAGGAAGAACGGAACACCAATTAAAGCAATTAATGCTCCTATAGGCGTTTCATAAGGTGGATTAATCATTCTCGCAGCAAAATCTGCTAGTATAACTAAGAGACTTCCTAAAATTGCTGAACAAGGTATAATCCAACGATAATCGTTACCTACAAGGAAACGAGTTAAGTGGGGGACGATTAATCCAACAAACCCAACTGCCCCTACAACTGAAACGGCAGCACCCGCCAACACTAATACGACAACTGATCCGAAGAATTTTATCTTTCCTGTTCGTTGTCCCAGTCCAATTGCAACTTCATCTCCAAGACTAAGCAAAGTGATTGATCTTGACAGCATAATTGCTCCAATAATTGCTGCTATTATCCAAGGTGACATAACTTTAAGATGCTCCCACTTTGTACCGGAAACACCACCTGCATACCAAAACGCCAAGTCTTGACCAATGTGATAATAAATTGCAATCCCTTCACTAAGCGCTCCAAGTAAAGCACTGACTGCAGCTCCTGCTAATACAAGGCGCATAGGTGTTAAACCACCTTTTGCCAATGAACCAACTCCGTAAACAATACCTGCACTTAATGCTGCTCCCAAAAATGAGAATAAAATAATATACATATAAGGTAAGCCAGGGAAGAAAGCAAAACAGATAGCAAGCATGAAAGCCGCACCTGCATTTAATCCTAGTAGACCCGAATCAGCTAATGGATTTCGTGTCATTCCTTGCATAATAGATCCTGCTACAGCAAAACACGCTCCTACTAAACCTGCACCAAGAACTCTTGGTAGTCTTATATCTTGAATAATTTGGTGCGTTGTCAAATTGGGGTTAAATTGAAAAACAGCAGACCAAACAGTTACAAAATCAATATCTGCAGCGCCAAATGATACCGATAACCCTATCGCGAATAAAAGTCCTATCGTTCCACCCATTAATATGAAAGTAGCAATAATTGGACGTGAACCCTTATATACTTTCTTTAAATCTATTGACTCTTCTACTGAATCTGACATCGACTTTCTCCTTACTATTATTCAACAGTTTGCAATAAGCATTCCTTTTCTTTATTCAATTGATAAGATAAACAAATTGGATTTTGGCTAAAAGGACATGTCATTAAAATTGCGTTTATATCAAAAACTGCTTTTAAATTTTCACTTCTCATTACTTTTTCAGGTTCCCCTTCTGTAATAATTTCACCGTCCTTCATCGCAATCATATAATGCGAGAAACGTGATGCATGATTCAAATCATGCAATACCATTACAATTGTTTTCCCTTCTTCTTCGTTTAGCTTTTTAAGCAATAGGAGAATATCAAGTTGATGTGCTAAGTCCAAATAAGTTGTTGGTTCATCCAATATTAATATTTCCGTATCTTGTGCAAGTGCCATTGCAATCCATACACGCTGCCGTTGTCCGCCAGATAACGCTTCTACAGGGCGATCTCTTAGCTCACCTAATCCAGTGACTTCAATTGCCCAATGAATATGTTTTAAATCTTCTTTTTTCAATGTACCAAAGCCTCTTTGGTGGGGAAATCGACCATATGAGACTAATTCAAAAATCGTAAGCCCAGGTGGTGCTTCAGCGCTCTGTGGCAAAATTGCCATTTTCTTAGCAATTTCTTTAGTTGAAACTTGTTGAATTGCACGTCCATCTAAAAATATCGCACCCTTTTGTGTTTTTAAAATCCTTGCAACTGCTTTTAGGAGCGTAGATTTTCCACATCCATTCGGACCAATAATGGTCGTGATTTTTTTTTCAGGAATTGCTGCACTTAACTCTTCTATAATTACAGTGTTTGTATATCCAACTGCTACATGATCGACAGTAAGAACTGACATATTTGTTTATCACCCTTCCTTTGCCTTACGGAACCACAATGAGAATGATTATCATTATCGTTTATTTCAGTATAAAGTATGTTGAAAATATTTACAACGTTTTTCCAACAACTTAAAGATTCCTGTCAAACTACTACTGAAGTTTTATTCAATTCAATAGTTTTCAATAAAAAGAAAGATGTTCCCACACCATTAAGTAGGCAGGGACCACCCTTTTCTATTGTTTAAGATTAGTAATCCAAGTAGATAGTTCTTCTACTTGTGCAAGTGTTGCAATGGGGTCATAATACCAAGAGCGTTCTTCTGGCCATATATAGAGATGGTCATTCTTAACTGCTTCCAAACTACCCCAAATTGGATCTTTCTTGAAATCTTCAACTGTTCGACCGTTGGAAGTCATAATAATATAGTCTCCAGCGTATTCTGGTATCATTTCCTCTGAAAGCTCCGCCCATTGCTTCTTCATAATTTTTTCAGCAATACTTTTTGGAGGTTTTCGTCCAAAAGCTTGATAGATTGCCTGGCCACCACGACCAAAGTTATCACCGTACACATATGTCACCTTGCCAGCGTCTTCCATAATTGAGAAGCTGCTATCTACTTTAATAGCTGCGTCTACCTTGGCTTTAGCATCTGCAATCTGCTGGTCATATTTTTCTAGCCAAACTTTTGCTTCGTCTTCCTTATTAAATAGCTTCCCGAAATAAGTTAGCTCCTCATGGGTGTTTTTTAAATCACCATAGGGAACAACTATTGTAGGAGCAATTTTACTTAGTATCTTGTAACTTTCATTATTCCCAGTAATAATTAGGTCCGGATTCATTGCTAGAATATTTTCCGCAGAAGGTTTTCCATAAACGCCTGTATCAGAAACACCTTTTAATTTATCTTTGAAATAATAGTTTTTAAGTGTCAGTTCAGGTGCTCCAACAGGAATAACATCTAGAGCAATTAAGCTACCTAGATATTCTTCTGCTACAATACGCTTTGGCTGCGAAGGAATCTCTATCTCTCCATTTACAGTACTTATTGTTTTTGTTGTTTTATCTGCTTTAACATCTGAACTCTTAGTTGTTTTATCAGTATTTGCCTTCCCACAAGCTGAAAGAAATAAAACTATTAATAAGAATAGTGATACTACTATTCCTGCCTTCCAAAGTCGATTATGGTTTTGTTGTATATACAAATTAATATCCCCTTGTCCATTGACGTTGATTATTCTAAACTTTTATCCTGTGTCCTTGCGAAAGCCACCGGATAAGTGCACAAAACTGACAAATATTATTTTTTCTTTTTCGTTAGTTTTTCAATTTTATTTGCTAAATCTTCTGCTTGGTGCAGTACTGAAACTGGATCAGAAGCAAAGTAATATTCGGGAGCTAAAGTAATAACTTCTCCCTTTTTAACTACATCAAGATTTGTCCATGTAGCTGGTAATGAACCTCCCTTATTAAAGTAGTTCATCTCTATTACATAATCACCTACATAGTCATTTACAACTTCATATGATATTTCATAACGGTTGCCATTTGCTTCTTTCGTATCAAACAATTCTTTTACTTTTGGTGGAGGTGTCATTCCTAATGTTTCATATAACGCTCGCCCTCCAACAACACCGTTCGGAGCAATAACTGAAAGGTTCTTTTTCCCTAAATCGAAAATAGTAAAGGTAGAATCTTTGTTGATTACGTTATTAATTTTTTCTTTCGCTGCTGCAATACGCTTATCAAAATCTCCTAGAAACTGCACCGCTTTATCTGTACGTCCAAGGTATTCCCCCATCGCTTTGATTTCATCATGAATTGATTTATGAGCAGTATCCGAAAAAACAATTGTCGGAGCTATCTTTTCGTATTTTTCAACTGCTTCTTTGTCCCATGTAATAATTAAATCAGGATTTACTTCCATAACTTTTTCTAGAGATGCTTCACCATCACCGATATTTTCAATTGCATCTTCTTTATAATAGTCTTTCAAATATGCTGCATAATCCAGGTTTGCCATAACAGTTCCTACTGGCGTGACATCAAGTGCTAGCAATTGTCCTAAATACCAATCTGTCACTATTCTTACAGGCTTATCTGGTACTTCGACTTTACGACCGATATCGTCAGTAATAGTACGAGTTCCCGTTTCAGCCTGGACCTCATTTTTCTGTTCTTCTTGTGCTTTGCTGCTCTTATTTGATCCGCATCCTGTTAAAATAAGCATCATACTAAGTACCATCAATAACATAACCTTCAAGTTCAATTTATTGAACATCATATTTCTCCTTTATTTGCGTAATTCTAAGTTTGTTTTTACCACATCGCCTAACAAATTCTTTCAACTTTAAAATCCAAATTGTGCTTCATGGAGCCTGCTGTATGTACCTTTCATCTCCAATAATTCACTATGATTCCCTTGTTCCTTGATGCCCTCTTCCGTTACAACAATGATACGATCAGCATTTTTTATCGTTGCTAGGCGGTGTGCAATGACAAGTGTTGTACGTCCTTTCGAAAGATCAGATAGAGCTTTCTGAATAGCAATTTCTGTTTCTGTATCAAGCGCAGAAGTGGCTTCATCTAAAATGAGAATAGATGGATTTTTCAGAAACATACGGGCAATGGAAAGACGCTGTTTTTGTCCTCCGGATAGTTTGGCTCCTCTTTCACCAATCATTGTATCTAACCCATTTGATTGAGAAAGGATAATCTCTTCAAGCTGTGCCTTTTTTGCTGCCGCCCAAATTTCCTCTTCTGAAGCGCCTAATTTACCATAGGCAATATTTTCGCGAATCGTTCCATCAAAAAGGAAAACATCTTGCTGAACTACTCCTATATGAGAACGAAGAGATTCTAATGTCATTTTCTTCGTATCAATGCCATCAATCGTAATTTTGCCGTTGTTGATATCGTAAAAACGAGGTAGTAAGCTACAAAGCGTTGTTTTACCTGCGCCAGATGGACCTACAAGTGCTACCGTTTCGCCTGCACGGATTGATAAATCAATCTTCTCTAGCACATTTTCTTTATTTTCATAACCAAATGATACATTTTGGTATTTTATATTCCCTTGTAGTTGTGCAACATCTACTGCGTCTGAAGCATCTACAATATCCGGTTCTGTTTCAAGTAAATCCAAATAACGTCTAAAACCAGCAATGCCCTTTGGATACATTTCAATTACTGAGTTTATTTGTTGAATCGGCTGAAGAAATACATTTGATAGCAGTACAAATGCGATAAATTCTCCATACGACATATTCCCTTGTATAACAAACCAAGTTCCACATAATAGGACGAAAATGGACACAACTTTCATGAGAATGTAACTGATCGATGAATTCCAAGCCATTATTCGATAAGCAATCAACTTTGTATTACGAAAGCGACCGTTATTTTCAGTGAACTGTGCGATTTCATAATCTTCATTTGCGAAAGCCTGTACCACTCGCATACCACTCACATTATTTTCTACCCTTGCATTAAAGTCAGCAATGTCAGCAAACATTCGATCGAATGCCCGAGACATTTTGCGGCTAAAGTACAATGATAAATAGATGATCAGTGGAATGATGATAAATGTCAGAATAGCTAATTTCCAATTAATTGAGAGCATTAAACTAAATGCACCTGTTAATGTCATCAGTGCTATAAATAAATCCTCTGGTCCATGATGAGCAATTTCTCCGATATCCATTAAATCATTTGTCATCCGAGAAACTAAATGACCTGTTTTATTGTTATCAAAAAATCTAAATGGTTGTTTTTGAATATGAGTAAATAACTCCTTACGCATATCTGTTTCAATATTCACTCCAAGCTTATGTCCCCAGTAAGTAACTACATAATGAAGGAATGAACTGACTATATAAATTGCAAATAATCCAACACACGCCCATAAGATAAATGCCAAGTTTCCCGATGGCAACAAATCATCCACTACTCGATTTACCGCTAATGGAAAAGCAAGTTCTAATAACGCTGCAATGATTGCGCAGGAAAAATCCAATATAAACAATCCTTTATAAGGTTTATAATAGGAAAAAAATCGCTTTAACATTGTCAAACACACTCCTACTCAGCAATATTTTTCTTTAATTCACATCCATGCACTATTCAGTAGTTGAGGTAACGAAAAATTCTGCACAAATGTGTAATTCACTAATGGTAGCAAAAGAAAAGAGAGGCTTTTCTAAATCAAAACTGATTCAGGCATAGCCTCTCATCATTGAAAATAATTTAAATCCTTATTACTTTCCCTGTTTCTTAGATACTAGCAAATCTGCTATTTCTTCTGCCTGAGCTAATACTGCAATTGGGTCATATGGCCAGAACCTCTTAGGGTCAAGATCAAAAACTCGGTCTTTTTTTACTGCATCCGTCGAAGTCCACATACTATTCTTCTTGTCCAATTTGCCACCATATGATTGATCTAAAAAGATATAGTCACCAGCGTAATCATTTAACGCCTCAAAAGAAATTTGTTTAAATGTATCACCAGTATCAATCAGTTCCTTTTTAATTTTTTCAGGTGGCGTGAGTTGAAGTTGTTTGTAAATTGCCTGTCCACCTCTATAAATACCATCTCCGTATATATAGAAGTCTTTGTTATAAACTCCAAATATTGACACAGTTCCTTTAGTGCCCATTACTTTTTTAATCTTCTCCCGCTGTTCTTCAATTTTTTTATCAAATGAGACAAGCCATTCTTGTGCTTTTTTTTCCTTTCCAAGTATTTCTCCAAATGCTGTTACTTCCTCGTGAGCATCTTTGTAAGTTTCATAAGGAATTATTATAGTAGGTGCTATTTTTGAAAAATCTTCAAATGCACTGTTCTCCGAGTTGGCACTTATGATTAAATCGGGATTCAACTCCAATATTTTTTCTTTAGAGCTATCTCCTATACTGTCAATTCCGGCGATTAAATTTTGAATATGTATATTTTCAAGATCCGATTCAGTTGCTCCAACTGGATTTTCATCTAATAAAAGCAAAGTAGGTAAATAGCCGTCTACAACGATTCTTTTAGGTTTAGATGGTATTTCAATATCACCATGAATTGTTTTTACAACTCGTGTTTCTTTTTCCTCTTTCTTATCATTGTCTTGCTGCTTAGTTGTACTATCTCCGGTTTTGTTACACGCAACCATAATGATTGCAAACACGATAAATAGTAGACAAATCAAGAAAGGTGATTTATTTTTAAACATCTTCACCCTCCTGTTAATGATTATCATTCTCATTTAGGATATCAGTTTATTCATTTATAGTCGATGTCAATAAGTCAGTATTTTCATATGTTAGATAGTCAGTCTCTGATGTCTCTTTTAACAAATGTCTAACTTGAATTTCTAATTGTTTTTCCAACGCATATGCTTCGCAAAATCTAAATTCTTCTTGCTTCAAAAAATAAATCTGCTGTTTTTGAACTGCCGGGATTGATTTCCAAACGGGGTGATTTTCTATTGTTTTTTTCAAACTTTGCAAATATCCACTTTTTTCACACGCAACGATAAACATATGATCTGCTGCATATTCTGGTAAGCGATCCTCTGGAATCACTAAATGATTTTGAGCGTCCAACACTTCTTTCTGAACTCGCTCTGGTGCTGTTATTTCAAGCATGTCGTACAAATTATAAGCTGCTCTCGCTGTTCGATCCCATATTCTAATGTGTTGATCATCCCAAAATTCATATAATGCTACTGTTTCATTTCGTTTTTTTACATGTTCAATCCTTCGTTTAGATTGTTCCACCTTTTCTTTAAATGCTGCTATCCAATCTTCCGCCTGTTGTTCTCTCCCAAGAAGCTCCCCAAAAAAACGTAGCTCCTTTAGTAAATCTCTATTTCCCCAATTAACCATCAAAACAGGAGCAATTTTCTCCATCTGCCTTATCCTTTCCGGGTTAACATAATAGTAATAAGTTGGGACAATAATTAAATCTGCAGCTAGTTCATCTAGAGGGACTTTTCCTACATCAACAACACCACTTAAATCGGTTTGTAGAAGTTGAGAATCATTTAAGACTTCGTCTGTAGATGCTATTGGTTTAATACCTAACGCGAGCATATCCCCTAAAAATTGTAGTGCTATAATTCTCTCTGGCTTACGTTTCAAACGAAAATCACTTGGTGACATGCCTACCAGACTTTTAAACTTTTTACTTAATGAACTTCCATCGGCATACCCGACTTTATATGCAATATCGTTTAATGGAGCATTGCTAGTAAGTAAATATTCCTTTGCTTTATTTACCCTTACGTATGCTAGATAATCAGAGAAATTCCAACCCATTTGCTTTTTAAAAAAGGAAGAAAAGTAACGCGGATTATATCCAATCATTTCGGCCATAAAAGAGCGTGTGATTTTTTCATGATAATGCTCGTCAATATAAGCGCAAGTAGAACTAAATACTGTATTAGTGTGCCTCGTATCTGCCAAAAGGTAGAGCTCTAATAATTCTTTTAATAAATAATGTATTTGGTCATTTTCTTCCATTGACGAAAAACACTCCGTTAATTCTTTCATTATTATAAAAGCTCTATGGGGTAGTTTTTCTGTTAGAAATCCATTTTGAGGTAGATTATTATATTGAAGATGGTACTTTAATTCATTGTCTAAAATACTAATCAATTCATATTGCTCTATTGCAATTTGATAATATTGGAAAATATTATCAGGAAGCCTGTTTCGCATACGTAGGAGAGATCCTGGATGTATACAAATAAGATTCCCCTCCCCTATTGAAGACGCTACTTCATCCAAGTACGCCTCAGCCTCCCCTTTAACAACAAAGATTAGGGTGGGAGATTTAATACCATTAAACCCCAACATATCTGTATGATTTATTTCTGTTATTTTTATATCTTTTAAAACATTGATTAATTTTATATGCCCTGCGTTTTTCGCCAATGAAATTTCCCCCTATAATTCACGATTAAAGCATATTTATTGAGATTCTTTTATGCTTAATCAACAAAAGTGATAATGATTATCATTTTCATTATAATATATAATAGAATGATGAAACATAAAAGGAAAATACATCCACATGGGATTTTTACATTATTAATTATTGGAGAGATAGTATCTTCGTTAAATAAATCATCGATTGTCACTTATGCCTTTTCCCCTTCGTCGCTATTAAACCAACCTTTCTCCCGAACGCCTATACGATTTGGTGTGTTGAATTGAGTAATAGTAAAATCTCGCATTGTTTTTACATAGTGATCAATATTTTCGGGAAACGTTTCATCAATTGTTATCATAATTTCACTCTTGCTCTGTCTAAAACCATTTCAAACAATCGACTCTATATACTATTAATAGTTTTTTTACATGTACAAATCAAATTGACTATGATAAGCTATGATGCATGCTTTTTATTACGTGGTTCGAAACCATCCCACGAAAAAAAACTAGGGGGAAATGAATAATGAAAGTAAAATCTTTGGCTACTAGCGGAATTATCGCAGCGCTTTATATTGCTGTGTCTATGCTAATTGCCCCACTAGCATTCGGTGCTATACAGTTTCGTATTGCTGAGATGTTCAATCATCTCGTTGTCTTCAATAAAAAATACTTTGTCGGCATAGTACTTGGTGTATTTATTACGAATCTATTTTCACCACTAGCTATGTATGACTTACTCTTTGGTTTTGGCCAATCGATCTTAGCCTTAGGTATTACGATTTTTGCGAAACGTTTCATTAACGGACATATGAAGCAAATGATTTTTGGAACAGTCATATTTACATTTACAATGTTCTTAATCGCAATCGAATTGTATCTCGTTTACGACCTACCTTTCTTATATACTTGGTTAACGGTTGCTTTTGGTGAATTAGTAGTAATGGGTATTGGTATTCCAATTATGCTAGCACTGAACAATCGTATTAACTTTAAGAAACTAATTGAAGATTAATATTATTACCACCTCCCCGCAATTTTGCGGAGAGATGATTTTTTGTAAAAAAGAGACAATCTCAAGTTGAGATTGTCTCTTTTTATTTAAAGCTGGTAATTCTTCACTTCATCACGTAATTTTGCCTTTAAGAATTTACCGACTGACGTTTTTGGAATTTCTGTTAAGAAAACCACATGATCTGGTACCCACCATTTTGCAAATTGCCCTTCCAAATAAGAAAGAAGTTCTTCCTTTGTAACATCACTATCTTCTTTTAAGACAACACATGCTAATGGGCGTTCTTGCCATTTTTCATCTGGAACCGCGATAACTGCGGCTTCATACACTGCTTCATGTGTCATAAGAGCATTTTCTAAATCTACAGATGAGATCCATTCCCCACCGCTCTTAATCAAGTCTTTTGTACGATCTGTAATTTTGATATAACCTTCTGGTGTCATGACGGCAATATCACCTGTATATAACCAGCCGTTTTTGAAGGCCTCTTCTGTACGATCATCCTTATAGTATTCATCAGCAACCCATGGTCCACGAACAGTTAGCTCACCCATTGTTTTGCCATCCCATGGAACTTCTCCTTTTTCGTTGACGACACGTGTTTCGATGAGTGATGTCGTTAAGCCTTGTGTGGCACGAATATTAATTTTATCGTCCATTGACCAATTTTCCATTTCCGTTGTGTATGTGGATAGACTGACAAGTGGTGTCGTTTCGGTCATACCGTAACCGACGATAAATGGCACTTTGTATTTTTCCTCGAAGGCGCAAATTAAACCTTTTGGTGAGGCAGATCCACCACAGACGATGACGCGTAATGACGATAAATCGCGCGGATTATGCTCTTGTTCATTTAATACGCCAAGCCAAATCGTCGGGACACCTGCCGTTAATGTTACTTTTTCTTGCTCGATTAAATCGAGTAGTAGCTGCGGAGTGAACATTGGGCCAGGTAATACTTGTGTTGTACCAAAATTCACTGCTGCAAATGGCATACCCCATGCATTTACATGGAACATTGGTACGACTGGCATGGCTATATCACTCTCACGAATACCAAGCGAGTCTGCGAGACCAAGCGCTAAGCTTTGTAGCACCAGACTACGATGTGTGTAAACGACTCCTTTTGGGAAGCCAGTTGTGGCACTCGTGTAGCACATGCCTGCAGGTAAATTCTCATCCAAATCATCAGGGAATTCATAAGAACCGGATGCCTCTTCAAGCAGTTTTTCGTAAGAGTGTACGTTTACTAAATTTGTTTCAGGTAAGTCTGTTCCGTCTTGCATAACAACGAAGTGCTTAACTGTTTTTAATAATGGTGCAGCTTGTGCAATCAACGGGAAAATATCGCTATCTACTAGTAATATTTCATCCTCTGCATGATTGATAATATACACAATATGCTCTGGTGACAGGCGGATATTAATCATATGGAGAATGGCTCCAGCACATGGCACGCCGAAATACGCCTCTAAATGACGGTGATGATTCCACGCTAATGAGCCAACCTTTGTTCCCTTTGTCATCCCCAGTTTTGTTAATGCTTCAGACAATTTTCTTGTACGTTGCCCAAACTCTTTATAAGTAATACGATGAATCATCGTTTCACTCGTTCTAGAAATGATTAATTTTTTCGGAAAATATCTCTCTGCACGTTTTACAAAATCAGTTAGTACTAATGGTGTTTGCATCATAATAGTCCTACTCCCCTTTGATTAAGTAATATGATTTTATTTAAAAGCAATGCTTATAAACCGATATTTTTTGCAATAATCATTTTCATGACTTCGTTTGTTCCTGCGTAAATAGATGCTACTGGGATGTCTCGGAAGCGTCTAGCAATCTTATATTCTTCCATATAACCGTAACCACCGTGTAGTTGCATGCATTGTACTGAAATATCTCTGGCACTTTCGGTTATCCAGTATTTTGCCATCGATACTTTGGTTACGACGTCTTTACCAGCTAAATGATCTTCTATTAAGGATTCAAGAAATGCTTTACCGAGTTCAATTTTCGTCGCCATTTCAGCGATTTTAAACTGTGTATTTTGGAAAGAGCTGATGGCTTTACCAAATGCTTGTCTTGATTTAATATAGTCTATTGTCATTTCCAGCATATCTTCAGCTGCAATTTGAGCAGAGATGGCTACTACAAGGCGCTCTTGCTGTAATTTTTCCATTAAATATTGAAAACCTTTGCCTTCAGTACCTAATAAATTTTCTATCGGAACTTTACAATCTTCAAAGTAGAGCTCAGCTGTATCTTGAGAATGCATGCCGACCTTGTCCAACTTTCGCCCTTTCGTAAACCCTGGTGTCCCTTCTTCTATGACTAATAGACTCACACCTTGATGCTTACGCTCTGCATGTGGGTTTGTTTTAACAGCAACAACGACTAAATTACTATTTATACCATTTGTGATAAAGGTTTTTTGACCATTTACAATATAATGGTCCCCTTCTCGAATCGCCGTTGTTTTTATATTCGCTAAATCTGATCCCGTTCCAGGTTCGGTCATAGCAATTGCAGTAATGACATCGCCTGTCACGCATTTTGGTAGCCATTTTTTCTTCTGCTCTGCTGTGCCGTATGCCTCTATATAAGGAACAACGATATCATTATGTAGTCCAACGCCTGATAGACCTGCACCAACTCGTTCCAACTCCTCTCCGATAATTAAACCGAAACTGAAATCCAAATCGAGTCCACCGAACTGTTCCTCGACTTGAGGACATAAAAAGCCCATGTCACCGAGCTTTTTCCAAAAGGAAGTAGGAATAAGCTTATCTCGTTCCCAGGTTTCATAATGTGGCACTGCTTCATCTTCCAAAAACTTGCGTAAGGACTTGCGAAATAGTTCGTGCTCTGTAGTTTCAAAACGATATCTCCTCATAGCTTGTCCCCCTTAATATTGGCTATCTCGGCTGTAATCGAACGGCTCCATCTAGTCGAATTACTTCACCATTTAACATTGTATTTTGAATAATACTTTTAACTAACTGAGCATATTCCGACGGCTTTCCTAAACGCTGAGGGAATGGTGTTAAATCAGCGAGTGCCTTCTGTGCATTTTCTGGTAATCCTGCAAATAATGGCGTTTCTACTAATCCTGGTGCAATCGTCATCACACGCACGCCAATTGAAGCTAACTCACGTGCAATGGGCAAGGTCATACCCACAATGCCACCTTTCGATGCACTATAAGCTGCTTGACCAATTTGCCCCTCATATGCTGCAACTGAAGCAGTATTAATAATGACTCCTCGTTGACCATCTAAATCTGCCTCGTTATGCTGCATAGCGTCTGCTGCTAAGCGAATCATGTTAAATGTACCAACTAAATTCACCTGTAGTACTTGTTCAAATTGCTTTAAAGAATGCGGACCTTTTTTCGATAATACCTTGCCCGGTGTTGCAATACCTGCACAATTTATCACTACATGAATGCTGCCAAATTTCTCAAGTGCAATTGCTAAATTCCCCTCTACCTCTGTAGCATTGGAGACATTTGTTTTTAAAAACAGAGCAGTATCTGCTCCAAGTTCTTTTGCTAGCGCGTGTCCTTTTTCTTCATTCATGTCGAAAATAATGGCTTTACCACCAGCTGCAGTTATATGACGTACTGTTGCTTCTCCCATTCCAGAAGCGCCACCTGTTACGATTGCAGTTATATGTTTTAGCTCCATTTTCATCTCCCTTTCTGAAATAAACTATGATTGATAACGCTCAATAATTGTAGCGTTTGCCATACCCATTCCTTCACAAATAGCGAGCAAACCATATCTGCTGCCTGTGCGCTCTAAGTGGTGCAGCATCGATACAAGTAATTTCGTACCCGTTGCACCTAATGGATGGCCAAGTGCAATAGCACCTCCATTTGGGTTTAACTTTTCAGGGTCTCCGCCCATATCTTGAAGCCACGCAAGAGGCACTGGCGCAAAGGCTTCGTTTACTTCATAGACTGATAAATCATCCATTGTTAAATCTGCCTTTTGTAATACTTTATGCGTCGCAGCAATTGGCCCCGTCAACATCAATGTTGGATCTGAGCCAACAACCGAACGGGCGATTACCCGTGCTAGTGGTTTAACACCCAGTTCATCTGCTTTTGCTTTAGACATCAACAGCACCGCTGAAGCACCGTCGCTCATTTGACTTGCGTTACCAGCTGTAATGACACCATTTTCATCAAAAATAGTTTTCAGTCCTGCTAAAATTTCTCCTGTTGTATCTGCTCTTGGACCTTCATCTTCTTGAAATATATAACTATCACCTTGATTATCTTGTACTTCAATCGGTACAATTTCCTTTTCGAAGTAACCATTATGAATAGCTTTTAATGCCTTATGGTGACTAGCAACTGAATAAGCGTCGAGCTCTTCACGGGATATTCCCCACTCTTTAGCAATCCGTTCTGCTGATAATCCTTGACTGATCAATTCATATTGCTCCGTTAGCCTTACACTTGCTTTAGCCTCTCGCATATTAGAAAACATTGGTTCACGCGTCATGCTTTCCACGCCCCCTGCAATGACGATATCCATATCACCGGATAATATTGCTTGCGAGGCAAAGTGTACAGCTTGCTGACTTGAACCACATTGACGGTCAATTGTTACTCCTGGTACTTCGATTGGAAATCCTGCGATTAATGCAGCTGTTCTCGCGATATTGCCTCCTTGCTCACCCGATTGCGTGACACAACCTAAAATTACATCCTCCACTGCCGCTTTTTCTACTCCAGCTCTTTGCATTACTTCTTCAAGGACAACTGCTGCTAGTTCATCCGGTCTTGTATTACTAAGCGCACCTTTTCTGCGTCCAACAGCTGTACGTACTGCTGCAACTATTACTACCTCATTCATAGCTCTCACTCCTATTTCATTTCTTCACGTAATTGATATTTCAATATTTTCCCTGAAGCATTACGTGGTAATACTTTTGTATACAAAAACCTCTTGGGAATCTTATAAGCTGCTAATCTCTCACTACAGAAACTTTTAATATCTTCTTCGTTTAGAGTTCGATCATCTTTTGATACGATAATACCTACAACGATTTCCCCCCATTTTTCATCTGGTATGCCAATTGTTGCAGCTTCTAAAATTTCAGGATGGCTATTTAAAACTTGCTCGACCTCAACGGAATAGACATTTTCGCCACCTGATATAATCATGTCCTTTTTACGATCCACTACGGTGATAAATCCATCATCATCAATCACCGCCATGTCCCCCGTTAATAACCATCCATCTGAAAATGTACGTTGTGTTTCCTCAGGTTTACGATAATATTCTTTCATAATCGTTTCGCCCTTCATCACAAACTCTCCTACCTCACCTGTTTTAACATCCTCCATATTATCTGTAACAACACGGACGTTCGTTAAGTACATAGCCTTACCACCTGCGCCAAGCTTTGTTTTATGAGCTTCAGGTGTTAAGAAGATTCCCCCTGGCCCTGCTTCTGTAAGTCCACATAAATTATAAAATTGATCTGTTCCAAATAACGCAATTGCACGCTCTACAAGTGCTGGTGCCATTGGCGCCGCTCCATATCCACAAACACGTACGGATGAGAGATCATAATGATTTTCTTGTACATGTACCATGGCGTTGTACATAGTCGGTACGCCGAAAAACACTGAAATCTTATGCTCTTCAATCTCCTCTAATGTCTTTACTGGATTAAAATCTCGATGAATAACATTCGACGCACCGAGGTAAATAGCGGTTGTTAAAAATCCATTTAACTGTGCAGAATGGAAAAGTGGTGCTAAATGTAAAAACACATCGTCTGATGACATCTTCTTCATCACTAAAAAATTCATGTTCACATTCATGATTCTCTGATGATCAAATAAGGCCCCCTTTGGTCTACCAGTCGTCCCAGATGTATATAAAATTTCGGCATTATCCGTATTTAGTACAACCACATCCGGTTCAGCACAATTGGCACTAAAAACTTGATCCCATGATAAATGCCCTTGAAGTTTTGCTTCATTTTGAACAATAATTTGCTCCAAGCCATTATGTCCTTTATTGGCCTTGGCTGTGATTTCTTCTAAATTGGCATCACAGAACAACATTTTGCATTCAGATTGTTCCAAAATATAAGCCACCTCAGGCGTTACTAAATGAAAATTTATAGGAACAACTACTCCACCAGCTTTCCAAATAGCATAGAGAGCAATTGCGAAGTGATCTGAGTTTTTCATAAATAGACCCACTTTTTCATCATGTTTTAAACCTAGTGCAATAAGGCCATTTGCTAATTTATTTACTTCTTCATTAAATTGTTGGTATGAATAAGATCTTCCTTCACAGGTTACACACATTTTATGTGGATGACGGTTTGCATTTAACACTAAAGGCGTAGTTAAATTCATAGATTATCCCCTTTCAAAATATGAATTATCTAACTTTTCTAACAACTTAACTTTACACAATTATACATGTAAGCGCTATTATAAAACTATTAAAAAGGAACATTTTCGAGAGGAAATATTAATTAAAAGAGAATAATTCCAAATCTAGCATCCCATTACAATATGCAGTTCCGCCTATTAAAATACTTGTCTTCACCAATAAAAAAAGCCGTACCTTCAATTAAGAAGATACAGCTCTATTAAATGTCTAACTATTAAGCAGTTTTAGTTTCTTTCTCTTGTAACTTTTTTAACATATCTGCTGTCATCGCATCTAAGTCGTATTTTGCTTTAAAACCCCATTCTTCTTGTGCAGCGCTTGCATCAATAGAATTTGGCCAACTATCTGCAATGGCTTGACGGATTGGATCGACTTCATAAGCCATTTTAAAATTAGGTATATGCTTGCGGATTGAAGCAGCAATTTCCTCAGGCTCAAAACTCATAGCTGTTACATTGAATGCATTGCGATGTATTAATTTCTCAGGATCTGCTTCCATTAAATCTACAATTGCTTGCAACGCATCTGGCATATACATCATATCCATGTATGAGCCCTGTGCGATATATGAAGTATACTTTCCTTCAGAAATCGCTTTATAGTATATATCAACCGCATAATCTGTTGTACCGCCACCAGGAGGAGTTACATAAGAGATTAATCCCGGGAAACG
Organism: Viridibacillus sp. d25.2; assembly: GCF_055456015.2. Lineage (NCBI taxonomy): Bacteria > Bacillati > Bacillota > Bacilli > Caryophanales > Caryophanaceae > Viridibacillus > Viridibacillus sp. d25.2. The sequence goes on from NZ_CM196652.1 coordinate 4,165,000, forward strand.
TACGCCGCGAGTATCTACACCAAAACGTTGGAAATAGTAATCACATAATAATTCACCTGCTACTTTGTTTACACCATACATCGTTGTAGGGCGTTGTAAAGTATCTTGTGGTGTATTGTTTTTGGGCGTAGAAGGTCCAAATGCACCGATTGAACTTGGTGTGAAAAATTGTAGATTTTGTTCACGTGCGACTTCTAACGCATTGACCAGTCCCCCCATATTCAAGTTCCAAGCAAATAACGGTTTAGCTTCTGCAGTTGCCGATAATAACGCAGCCATATGCATTAAAGTGTCTGCCCCAAAATCCTTCGCTATGTCATTCATGCGCTCCGCATCCATAACATCTAGCATTTCAAATGGTCCCGTTTGTGTAGCTGGTTTGCGAATATCTGTTGCTAAAACATTTTCTGTCCCATATGCTTCACGCAGTTTAGATACTAACTCTGACCCAATTTGACCGCACGCACCGGTTATCATAATTTTCTTCATCTAAAAATCCTCCTCACCCAATAAACAATTGTATTTTCAGGAAATACATTCTTCTAGAAATTACAAATGTACTCCTAGAGAATACAAATAAATGTAAAAATACGTTGATTTATCAATGTTTTAATTGATTTCATTATACAATGTATGTTTCTAAAACACAATAATCGTTTTTGCACACAGGACAGTTAGTTTCACGATACATTTATTAGTTTTTTATTTTATAATGAATTAAAGGAGTGTCATCAATGCATTTATTTAATCTAACTATGATCTATTTAACCGCAATCATCATCTGTACATTCCTCCTTATAATGAATGTACCTATAGTCATTGTTTTCACCTTACTATTTATGTATGTTTTCGCTCTTACAATGTTCCCTAACTACAACGCTTCGCTGTGGTCCAACAACATTAGCAAAATTGATCGTTTTGTAACAAAGCACAAAACAAAACCTATATTCGCTTACCTATACGCAGTTGCACACGAAACCGTAACAGAACAAAAATTAAGCTTACAAAAAATACTTAGCAGTTATAAACAACAGGACACTCAACACAACTACCGCTCTTTACTAGCCATTCTCGAGAAAGATTTTGAAACTGCTTTAACAGAAGCGAAGCAGCTCCAAAAAGAACCTATTCGCAGTTATACTATCGCACACATCGAAACGTTACTCGGCAACTTCGATACAGCAAAAGCACTCATACCCAACCTAAAAAAAGAATGGATGCCACATTCCATCGAAGGACTAATCGCCTATGAACAGCAAGATTTCCGGACATTTGAAAAAGAAGCACACGCAGCCATCGCAAAAGCTAGAGGGCTACAAAAACATTTATTATTTTATTCTTTTAAAGAAATGAAGGTAAGTTTCGAAGCAAAGTAAAAAACCACCCGGGGGAGGGTGGTTTTTTAGGGATGGAATTTTTACATTCCAATGGGGAGTTGGTATAGTATTGAGCTTTTTGGGTGAGTTTTATACATATTGTTTAAATTTATTTCTTTTAGTTGAAATTACCTCGTTAATTACTTTAAACCCCACTTTCTTCGAATGATTTTTAAGATTTTTTCATTTAGTTCTTTATATAACTACCAAAGAATTTTATAAAATCAACCTATCCATCACTACTTTTCACTAACTGGTAGTAACTCATCTGCTTCCCAACATCAATTACATAAGTATTTGCAATCAAATCATGCAGGGCTCGTTTTTGCGGGTGGAACGCGGCTATTACGTAACCAAGACCAAGCAAAAGACTACTGAAGATTCGAGCAATATTCCGAATGATACTGCGGAAAATAGAGATTGTATCGCCGTTTGTATCAACAATTTCTAAACCGAGCACTTTTTTCCCGACAGTACCTCTCCATGGTGTTGCTGGTAGACCAACGAAATATAAGATACCAACTATAATGAGGAGCAAGCTATATAACGGGTGAGTCGATAGATATAACTCATCTCCAAATACCATTTCAGATATAACTCCTTTTGGAACTTTTAAAACGACTCCAATTAGCGCTGTTACCACCATAACGACAGCTGTATCGATTATTGTCGCTAAGAAACGGATCCAAAACCCTCCATAATTCACTCCCACTTCCCCCTTATCTTCATTCATCTATGTCATTGTTATTAACATACTTGAGCAATATTTTAGTCTAGCACTCTTTGTTATCTGCACAAAAACCTATTATCATCCTATGTTTTCAGGGAATTTATATGAGTAAACATAAAATCATCAACTGGCATTGAAGCTAATGATTTTCCGAAGCTTACCGTTCACTTTCCGCAGGCGAGCGGACACTTCTCCAAAACAATAAAATGCTACCTTCTTCTTTTCTACAACTCATTCATTTCTAATAATTGAAGTAAGAATAATCTTGAGGTGTTGGAAATTGGTGACGAGAAACGAAAATCATGAACCTGACCAATTAGAGGTAGTTGGAATGAGCTCAATCCAACTATCTTTTTATCTTCAACCTAGGCACCTACACTAGTGTATAGATGCTTTTACTGCATTAATTTTTCACATTCATTATTACAGTAATTCTTTTTATGTGAATTGCTTCATATTGTGGATTTAGTGCATAAGTTGTGCATAACTAGACCTATTTTTATTCATTTTATAGACGTTAGCCATTTATCCACATACCCACAAACCTTCACTACCCCATTACTTTATACAATCATTATTCAAATAGTGTATATCAATAAAATGGGTATTGAATAAATATACACAACATTACTTTTTGTGACTTCCCAGCAATTTCGAGTGTGCGACAGTAGTACCTACTTTTGTATATGAGACCGCACATAAAAGAGGAGTCGGGCCATAGCGAGAGCGCAGCTGATCCATTATGGCTCCAAGCATGATGATAAAGCTGATTACCCATAATACCAGAACGCGTCTCGAGTACTTTTAAATCTACTTTCGATAAATCACCTACCAGAAAAATTCCCATGCGTTGACTTTCCTTGTTCAGTTCCTGGATACTACTCCACTTCACCGCAGTAGTACCACCTTCTACTCTTTGATAATCATTAAGAAACATTATGCTATTTTTTCCAAAATCAACTTTCGTAAGGCAGATCGAACAAAAAATAAACAAACAAGGAGCCTGATAGGAACTCCATTTTTCTTTTTCAACTTATGAAAACACCAAAAATCACACACTTAAACAAAAGAGGCACCTCTTTTTGATTAATCTTTTTCTAGAGGTTTCTTTTGTTAAATTTAGATAGACTTTGTTTTTATATTCATTTTAATTTTCTTTCTTTTTCAAAAAAAGAAGGTTGCATACCCTTACACGTGTGTATATAATGTGAATATAGAATATATACATTATATACGGATGCGGGTAATTATATGTAAATCGTTCTTAAATGACAATTAATGAAGAAGTAACAACCAACACTCTAAGAGAGGAGAAGTGTTCAAATGATAGGCATAAAAAAAACGCATAATATTAATCTAGCAAAACGCTGGGTGATCATCTTTGGTATATTTTTTATTGTTCAATTGATCTTTATAGCCATTGATGGCACTTTCCTGGAGCCAAACGTGAACGATAGTGATAACTTATTTACCAGGTTAGTAAGATGGATTTTGGGCTTGAAGCTCTTTACTAAATGGATTGCCCCTTATTCCTTTCCATTTTTTAATATGTTCATGACAATTCACGTTATTGCTATACTGATTCAAGCAGTTCACGACATTATTTCAAGTATGTTTTCAAAAAGATAAAGAAGAGGGATTAGCATGCAAATTATTATTTCCAACAGTTCAAAGGAGCCGATTTATGAGCAAATTACGAGTCAAGTTAAGTCGTCTATTTTAGCAGGTGAATTACAGGAGGGGTCAGCAATACCTTCTATGCGTAACCTCGCAAAGGATTTACAAATTAGTGTTATAACGACGAAACGTGCCTATGAGGAATTGGAGAAGGCGGGCTTTATCTATTCCATTGTCGGGAAAGGTTCTTTTGTCGCAGAGCAAAATTTAGAGGTTATAAGAGAGAAGAAGCTAAAGGTCATTGAGGAGCAACTGAGTGCGGTCATAACAAATAGCAGAGAAATTGGCCTTTCACTTGATGAGCTGAAGCAATTATTGAAGATTTTATATGAGGAGTGAAATGAATGGAAAATGTGGTTGAATTAAAAAATGTAACGAAGCAATTTAAAGAATTTTCCGTTAAAAATCTTAATTTACAAGTGAAGCAAGGCTTTGTAACTGGATTCATTGGAGAAAATGGAGCTGGTAAGTCGACAACGATAAAGATGATGATGAATCTATTAAAGCCGGATGCCGGAGAAGTTAAGCTTTTCGGGTTGGACTACAAGACGCATGAGAAGGCTATCAAAGAAAGAATTGGATTTGTCTACGATGGCAATATTTTTTTTGAAGGGTTGAACTTAAAAGATATAAAACGTATAGTTGCACCAGCTTACAAACAATGGGATGATACTTTATTTTATCACTATGTTGAGCAATTCAAATTACCGCTTAATAAAGCGATCAAAACTTTCTCAAAAGGGATGCAAATGAAAGCTTCATTGGCAATAGCACTATCTCATCATGCAGAGCTGATTATCATGGATGAACCAACAGCAGGCTTAGACCCCATTTTTAGACGAGAGCTATTGGATCTTTTACAGGAATTAATGATTGAAGCTAATCGTACCATATTCTTCTCTACGCATATTACTACAGATTTAGATCGTATCGCAGATCATATAGCTTTTATGCATAATGGGGAATTAGTATTTAATCAGTCCATTCACGATGTAGCTGAAAACTATGCGCTCGTTAAAGGAGGAATGGATCTTTTGGATAGAGACACGGAAAAGGACTTTGTTCATATTCACCGTTCATCAACGGGATTTGAAGCATTAACGGATAATATTAAAGAAGTAAAAAATACATTCGGAGACACAGTTGTCATTGAACGTCCCTCTCTGGAAGATATCATGTATTACTTGAAAGGCGGTATACACCATGTTTAATTTAATCAGACGTGATGTCATACTACAGAAAAGGCACCTATTATTTTTTATTCCTTGTATCTTATTCTTTATCATTATGGACAAACATCCAGCTTTGACTTTTCTCATTGCCAGTATTTTTATTCCCTTTAATACTTATGCTTACGATGAAAAAGTAGAAACAAACATATTATTAAATTCCTTACCTTATACACGTACGGAAATTATCGCATCACGCTATCTTGGTGCTATTGTTTATATGGTTTTAGCAATTGGGGTGACAAGTCTAGCATTATTTGCTTTAAATAAACCGTTTACAATGATTGATATTGCGATTGGTAGTAGCTTATTCTTATTATTTGCCGCGTTAACCTTTCCATTGTTTTATATATTAAAACCAGGCTATATTTCAATGGTTGTATTAATTAGCTTTCTCCTTTTAGCAACTATAGGGCCGGCTATTGTATTGTTTTTAGCTGAACATTTAACAGCAATAACTGATTTTATTGTTAACTTACCCATCCCGGTTTTATACACAGGAGGGACACTTGTTATTATGTTAGTCTATTTTATTTCTTGGGGGACTACCACTGTTATATACCAACGAAAGGAGTTTTAAGTAGTTCAATTAATTTAACCTTAAATATGGGCTTGTGAGATATGAGACTGGCGTTTTTCTGTCAGTTGATAAAACAATTATATCCTATAAGGCTTGGTCCGATTTATTGGATCAGTCTTTTTTGTTCTAACATCAATGACAACAAGGTGCATGTAGTACCCATTTATTATCCTAACTAATTTCCCCTTTATTTTATCATTATCTTATTGAACTAACCTTCATCGTTAGTTCAATAAAAAAAGGCTTCACTCCTTCTTGAAGTAAAGCACCCCGTTCGTACAATAAGGAATAAGGATTTTCTAATTAAAAAGCTTCTTTAACTGACCAACCTGTATACTCACCTTTATATTTTTTTGAATATAAAGACATAAGCTCAGTTTGATAATCAACAAGTGCCAAAGCCTCTGTTTTTGTTGCTTTAATATTAGTACACTCGCTATTTTTATTATTGATAGCGATATTAAATCCTGTTTCACCTATTTCATTGATACATTCTTCTGCATATTCATTTGGTATGGCAAGAGCATGAGTAATGTGACATGTATTGTCCTGAAATAAGTTAATTTTAGTTTCTTTTACTTTTAGTCTGTTTTCTCTAAGCCTTTTTTCTTTTTCCTCGGTAGTTTCATAATAATTAAATAAACCTTCTTCAAAGGTGGCGTCTATTTCAATACGGTTATAGTCTAAAATCCACTTTCTAAACTTACGGTATAAGGGTACAAGAGTATCTTTATTTAAGCCAAAAACATCACATCCACGGTCGTCATACATGTGAAATATTATGTCCTTTTCAGTGCTAATAAAATATACAGATTCTCCAATAGAAGGATCTCTTCCTTGTTCATAATTCCCTATACCTCCCAGTACCTCCTTATAACTAATAGACTTTAATTGTGAGTATACAAATTTCACTTTGAATTCATTTTTTATTTCTATTGTTTGACCCGTTAACTCATCATAATCCTCATCTATATCGAACAAAGTTTCCTCTTCTATATTTTGTTTACTTAATAAATCATACAGGTATTCTGGAGTGTTATTTCCAAACATAATATCCTCTGTTACATCCCAATCTTTTATATAAAGATAAATAAAATCATCCGGCTTGAACACTTCTTCAAACAATGTGGTAACTCTTGTAACAACTTGATTAATTCTTTCTTCAGTTCCATTTTTATATGGGTCACCTAGTTCGAACCTTAGATGCAAATCGCTTGTTAAGTTAGGGAAATTATTTTCTATGTACTTCACTATTTTTTCCTTCATTGGAATTCCACCCTTATATAAATTCTGTATAATCTCCAGTCTGCTTGTTATAAATTGAGAATCATTTCCTTTATTTCATCACGTGTTTGAATGATTGTATCGTTTTCGTTTGGGAAAATTGATGCGGCACCACCATCATTTTCAACATCAACAAGTAAATCGTCTAGAAAAATCGAAAGTGGTATGTTGAACGCTTCATATGACTCTTCTAAATTGGCAGCCATCATTTCAGCAAAGCTTCTGCGTGGCCAAACCGGTAGTAATAATGGATATTCATCTTCGTCTTCTATTAGTAATAAGTCGCCGTTTTCGTCGCGTAGTAACCACACCTGTTCATCCGTTGCAACCATACCATAAAAATATGCATGTCGCTTTTCAGCGGGGCGGTTTAAAATAAATCGTTTAATTAGTTTCAAATAGGTCATTCCCTTACGATGTCATTCTAAAAAATATATCAAATAAAACATATAGTTACTATAGTTATTTCATTTCCAATTATTTTTAATTTTGTAATCCTTCTTCAACTAAACTGCCACGTTAGTTTAAGTTTAAGTAAAATTACGCACACAGTGTTGTCATACTATACGAAGTAGTGATTTATAATCTCCATAAGTCGTTCTGAATTCTCCGATGAGACACTTTCAGATAATCTTGCTCCAGCAATGATAGGAGCCCATTGAAAAACTTCAGACCTTAAAAGTCCACTCTTTTCACAATAAAGTCGCAAATACATATCAGCTAATTCAGACGAAAATTGGGAATATAAAAGATAGGTCCGATATATATCCGCACGAATATCTCCGGCACTCGAATCAACCCAATCGATAACTACCACTTGGTTATCTGTCATAATCAAATTATATAAATGAAAGTCACCATGACAGAGTCTATTCTCGTATGTAAATGATTCCAATTTCTTTAACAAATAAGATTTTTGTCTTTTATCTAATTTATTCACAGTCTCTATTTGACGGTATAATTTATCATACATTGGTTCGATTGCATCTGGAATAATGCTATGAATTTCAAGTTGCATATCGACTGAAATATCCATGTAATATTCTGCTTGTTCTTTATCTTTGAGCATTAAATCTCCTAATGTTTCTCCATTAACATATTCCATTATGATTGCTTGTTCTCCGTTTATCTTGGTAACTTCTAAAATCTTAGGTACAGGAAGTCCACATGAGTAGGCATATTTTTGTTTATTTGCTTCATTTATGGATTCCGTTTCTGGCAAAAAATCATTATAAACTTTTACTATTTTGTTATCGGAAAGATAAATTTTTGCAGTATTTCCTCTTGCTATTGGATTACCTAAAATCATTGGGTTCTCTCCCTACATTGTTAATTCCTGCTTTATTAGTACTGTTATAGTCCATTATTACTTATAACATATATTGGAAAGGATTTTGCTCTATATGTACCGAATAAAGCCAATTAACTACTTTTATCATATAAGGAAAATTATTAGATGTGTATCCTCTGCAACTAAACTGGGTCGTTAGTTCGGAAAAAGTGCCGCCCCATACTTGAAATAAAGAACTTTTTAGTTAAAGATGAATTACTAATCATTTAACCCTAAAAAGATATTTGCCTCATTTTTAATCCTTGATGTTACTCCGTCTTCATTAAACTCTTTATGTATATCCCCATATTGTAATTCACCAATTATTTCTCTGACTTCATACCACTCCATCAAATCATCTGGATAATGTAAATCCGAAGCAACAATCCGATAAATCATATAAGCTAAATCAAATATCACTGAATGCTCATTTTCTTTTATTATTTCATTTGCTAAATGACCTATATAAGCTCTAGCACATATCTCAAAGGTTGGTTTCTGTATGCCCAACTCTCTTAAAGCTCTTTTAAAATAAACTTCCACTTGGAAAATATTTTCACCATTTGAAAATGAAGAAATTATATTTACAGATGGTGATGACACATCGTTTTCTAATAAGTTATAAGACCAATTTACATAGTCCTCAGTAGAAACAGTTTCCTTTTGCATTTTATAAAATAAAGCATTTGTTTTCACTTCATTAACCACCTTATAGGTTCTTTTCCTACAACTAGATTATAACAGCCTAAACAGTTGTTTTAGTTAAACAAGAAAAAAAGCCGCTTTGCAACTTAATGATTTTTCACTAAAGCACCCGTTAGTTTAAGTACAATACTTCACAATCTTTGTTGAAGTAAAATCAATCCACTATAAGAAATGGCCATAAATTGACGGTCTACAATTTTGATTATTTCATTATTGCACTTTAACAGTACTGCACATAATTTTAAACAAAAACCAACACTTGTCATTTAATTTTTGGGTATTATAATGTCACCTTTTCTTGGCATTGAACTAACATTTAAATCTCTAAAAAACAAAGGAAGTCCTTCTGCTATTATAGGGTGTATAGTCTTGGTTGGATTTTGTCTTTGATGATGAATATGCAAATGTGGCTCTGAAGTTGAACCACTATTTCCTACACGCCCTAATAAATCACCTGGCTTTACTTTATCTCCTACCTTAACTAAGAGGCTATCTTTTTTCAAATGGTTAAGCAAAAGGTAAGTACCAGTTTCTTTTATTTTTATGTATACGTAATTACCTTCCAATGAAATAAAGTCTTCTGAGCCTGGTGTAATATCATCTTCACCATCGTATGCAGCAATTACTACCCCAGAAACAGGCGAATGAATTATTTTATTCCAAATACCATAATCTTCGTTATTATCACTATTAATGTTAAATGGTTCCATTAATAAATCATATGCCCATCTCTCGGATGACCATACGGCATGAGGTAAATTGTCTTTAACATTATTACCACCCCAACCAACCACAGTCTGTTCCTCTAAAGGGAAATTTACAGTAACAGATGGTTGGGCATGTTCAACTGTATTTGGATAAGCAAAAGGAATAATATTCATAGTCATTAATATAGGAAAAATCATTAGTATATGGACTATTACATTAAAAGCTAACTTTAAACTTTTGCTTTTTTTAAATAATAAAATGATAATAAGTATCAAATTAATTAACAATCCCAGTGCTCCTATTATGGGTAGAACTAGTTTGAGTAGTGTCCACGAATATGCACCAACTATACCTCCAATTAAAAATACACTAATCCATAATATTAGAAGTAATCCTATTAATAAACAATTTATGAAACCAATCTTTTGAATTACTGCTTTCAATATACGCTCTCCCTTCATTAAGAAAAAATTAGAGAAAAAAGTACGAACCTTAAACTCTTAATATTAATATAACAATCTTTTTGTAATTATTTCCATTCATCTTAAGCCCTAACATATCATACAACTTCAGACGTAGATAGAGAAAGAGTCTACTTTAAATTGATTTATATTACACTAACTCTCCTCAGAAGTTATCTTTCTTAATTTCAAGCAAGATCCAATTTCCGAGGTGTAATAGCACAGTTGTTATTCAACTAAACTGCACCGTTAGTTGAAGAAGAAGGCTCTGTTAAATTTCAATATTGATAACGTAGCTACAAACTTCTTTTCTACTCACTCATCCTCTGTTGACTCACTTCTCCTCTACTTTTCATAAACGAGTAAAAAGAGAATGAAAAAGAAGGAATACTATAAAAAGTATTCCCTCTGCATAACACATCTTTTAAGACACATATTTATTTAAATAAAAGCTATTTTACTCTGATTGTTCTACTTTTACTCTTGTTTCCGTATTTATCCTTCGCATATACCCGCACTACCGTGCCTTTCTTTTGCGCTTTGATTTTCACCGAATAATTTCCTTTACTACTAACAGATCCTCGTCCAATCTTCTTAACGCTGTTATAAACATAGATTGTCGTTCCCTTTGTACCTTTTCCTGTTACTTTTACCGATTTACTTGTTAGTTTATTTATAGTTGGAACAGAAGGAGCCGTTGCTCTATTCTTGTAAGTTGCCTTTAGTCTATAAGTAGCGCTTGTAATTCCACTCCCACCCCAGCCATAAGGATTAATCACTATATAATAAGTTCCTTTTTTGACCCGTGGAGAAAAAGTTATTTTTTTTCCCGCCCTTGCGGTGTAGGTACGAGCTACTTCAGTTCCATTGCTATCATACAGATATGCGGAAAATCCAGCCTTGGTATTATCCAAGGTAATACGTGCTTCTCCGTCCTTTTTTGTTGTGAATTTATAAACATCTCTATCAAGTGATGAAAAACTACTTGAGTTATAGTATTTATTTGAAATAATCGGCATAGATGTTTCAATCGTATCATTCGTCTCAAAAGTTTTAGCATCTCTTGTGAAGGTAGAAGCAAACGTCGCTTTTAATCTATAACTAGCGCTCGTAGTTTGACACTCCTCGCAATAATCGTTAACCACTATATAATAGGTTCCTTTTTGAATGTCTGTAAGTAAACTTATTTCTCCTCCAGCACTACTCGTATAGGCACTAGTTACTTCTTTCCTGTTGCTATCAAACAGAGTTACGTAGAAAGCTTCTGTCAAATTATCGAAGGTAATATATGCCTCCCCGTCCTTTTTTGTTGTAAATTGATAGACATCCCTATCTGTTGAAGAGATGTCGGATGTATACATTTTCCCTGATTTAATCGGCATAGATGTTTCAAGTGTATCATTCGGCTCAAAAGTTTTAGCATCTCTTTTAACAGTGGACGCCGCATATGTCGCTTTGAGTCTATAACTACCACTGGTGTCTCCATTTGCACTCCAGTGATAAGGTTGAAGTTCTACAGAATAAGTTCCTTTTTTTAGGTATTCAAGAAAACCAATATTTAATCCAGCCGTACTAGTATAGGTACTAGTTACTTCTTTCCCGTTGCTGTCATACAGATATGCGTAAAATCCACTCGTTGTATTATCTAAGATAATACGTGCCTCCCCGTCCTTATCCATTGTGAATCGATAGATATCTTTATCATTACTTGAACTTATCTTCCCTTGGACAGGGAGACCTGACGATATATTGTTTTCTTCTGCAAAAGTTACCTGACTAAAGACCACTGATAACAAAAAAACAAAAAAAACTGACTGTAAAATACGCACGATTGATAATTCCTCCTCTTTGTCTACTCTTCCAAAGTAAACCATTACATAATTATACTATTATCCCATAAAAGCATACACCTGCAAAAAATTCACTTCAACACTTCATGATTTGTTTTTACTTATTCCCATTCTTTTTAAAAATCATTTCATTTTTTCGCCCTCTAAAGGGAAATTATTAATTATTCTTATATCAAGGCAAGAAGAATGGGGAACCTCAACAAATCAGGTTCCCCTAATTATTTTAAAAAAACAACATTGAAATTTAACAGAGCCAAGAAGAAAAAAGAGTTGTCTGAACAGCTCATAGATTTTCTACTAAAGCACCTGTTAACACAATAAAAAAGAGCGATCCTTTATTTATAACTCCCAAATTTTCATTATTAAGCGAATCATTATTCTTGGTATAAACATTAAGATGTTCCAAGCCACTTCAAATAAGAGTTCCAATAGGGGTTCTTTAAAAAAGACGTTTTGCCTTTTTTTAATTTTTATATTTTTCATCGTCTAACTCCCAATAACTCAATATTTATTTAAATTATACAGTTTACTTTGTTGCAATAAATATATGGTTTGGCATAATACTCCCCCAGGTCTCAATCTTTGTTTAATTATTCTGCCCCGTTAGTTCAACAAGGTTTAAATTATCCCTGACGTAATATCTTTTGAAACATTCTTGGTTGATGTTTTTCAAAACATTTTATCAATTCTTTTCCAAAAATAGTGATAGTCTCTTCCCAAGGGTGTCCTAATAGTCCCCATTCAAAATTTTTTTGAATAAAAAAGTAATAATCACCGTTTGGAAAAATAGGTACCGTCCATTCATCAAACTCGCTTTTTGGAAACTCCAAACGAGTGTTTATCCAATAACCTGTATGCTGCCAATCTACCGCATACATATATTCATTCTTCTGTGTGAGTTCCTGAAAAACAAGCAATGATTTTTCTTCTAGATCATTATAAATCTCATCATAAGTATCAAAATCTCCGGACCAATTTAAATAGGAGGATACATCATATGTGATAAATGGATTTGGAACTTCAAAAGATGGGAAGTTTGATATGCTGGGTTCAAAATTAAGTTCATCATATATTCTATCCCATACCTCTCCATCCTCTAATACGGATAATTCAATCCAATTTTCCATTTGAATAGCCACCTTTTAAATGCTTTTATTTGGTGTTATTATATCATTTCTTATTGAACTAACCTGCCCCGTTAGTTCAACAAGAAAAAAAGAGCTGCATATGCAACTCAATGATCTTCAAGTAAAGCACCCGTTCGTATTATAAGGTCAGCCAGATATTTCTGGTTGACCATTTTTTATATCGATATATGATAGCGGTAGCCGGGGTAGAACGTAAGCACCCGTGGGGCTAATGATCCCGTCAACTAAACAGTTCGCCCCCTACTTGTAGAAACATGATTGAGGCTGGTTGGGACTCTGATCTCGTATAACAAGCGAAGCTATGATACTACATGGAGGTATAGGGGTTACCGGTTAATTGAATGCAAAGGAGGAGAAAAATGATGAATCCAGTAATTGGTTTGGATGTGGCAAAAGGTGAAAGTCAGGTTCAAGGATTCTTGGATAAAAAGCAACCGTACAAAAAGAGCTTTAAAGTAGCACATACACTTGAAGGGCTGACAACACTTTTAGAGTTTATTAGAGAAATAGAAGAAGTATCTGGAGAAAGACCACCTATTGTTTTGGAATCTACAGGCCATTATCATACACCAGTTGTCCAATATTTCGAAGACAGAAGCTATTTATTAATCATGGTAAATCCACTCATTTCGTATCGAGCAAAGAGCTCAAGTTTACGTAAAGTAAAGACTGATATCATTGACGCTCGTCATCTCTGCGAGATGTTTTATAAAGAGGACCTAGAGCCATATAAACAACGAGGAATCCAGCTCTTAAATTTACGTACCCTTACAAGACAACATGAAAATATTACTGGTATGTACGTACAAACTAAACTACAATTCCAATCCGTTTTAGATCAAGTATTTCCTGAGTACTGTGGGGTTTTTGGAGATTTATATTCAGATGTTTCCTTACTTTCATTACAAACATTTCCTACTTCAGCGGAAGTATTGGCAACTAGTGAAGAAACAATCGCAAAAAAAATAAAAGAATTATGTAAAAGCCGTTCGCAACAATGGGCAAACAATCAATCAGTAAAATTGAAAGCTGCCGCAGATCGCAACCCATTCCAGAAAACCTTATACAATAGTCTTACCTTAAGCATGGATATGTATATTAAAATGCTTCTTGAATACAAAAAACATCTATCCAATCTTGAGGAAGAGATAGATGCTTTAGCAAAAAGTATTGAAGAATATAAGATTCTACAATCCATCCCCGGAATCGGTGAGAAAATCGCGGCAACGATTATTTCTGAAATCGGGGAAATTGATCGGTTTAATCACCCTAAAAAACTAGTTGCATTTGCAGGAATTGATCCAAGTGTTTTTGAATCTGGTACATTCAAAGGTACTTTGAATCGGATTACCAAAAGAGGTTCTAGTAGACTACGACACGCCCTATATACGGCCGTTAAATGTGCCATTCGTGATTGTCGCAAAAAGAAAACGACAGATGAACTCATTCCTCGAAATAAGAGGTTACGAGAGTTTTATGATAAGAAACGTGAAGAAGGAAAGCCCTTTAAGGTAGCTGTGATAGCATGTGCAAATAAACTTTTACACTGGATTTATGCACTTTTAAAAAGCAAATCAGAGTTCCAAGACCTGGTCTAGTTAAGAAATATAAACAAAGAGCCTAAACTTTTCCAAATAAAGAGATTTGAAAGGTTATTTGGTATACACAAATTTAGTATAGCATGAACTATTTTTAGTTTTCATTAATAAATATTGACAAACTATTGGCTGGTTTCGTATTATAAGGTCAGCCAGAGAATCTGGTTGACTATTTTTTATTCAATTTATAGATTGATAGTAGCCGGGGTAGAACGGAAGCACCATTCCAAGAAACTATTTAATAACAGCATTTTCAAATAAAACAAAAACCTTCCACACTGAATGAGGAGGGTTATTTGTCTTGCGCATTTTTAGTATAACATGAAGTGTTTTTTGATTATCAATGTTTTTCTTGACATTCTATTAGCTGGTTTAGTTAAACAAGCAATCTATCTATAATCTTTAATTCCACTTTCAAAAGCCTCTCTATCGTCATGCTCAATCCCGTGCAAAGCTTCTTGTAATGCAAATGTACTTTTATAAAATTTAACTCGTTCAGATATTTCATTACCGTTAGGATATTGGTTAATACATATATCAAAAAAATCTTCACCATAGCTGGTGAGTATTCCAGCAAAGTCATACGCGGGATCACCTAAACCAGAACCACCAAAATCTATTATCCCTGAAATCATACTAGTTTCTGGATTCCATAAGATGTTAGATGCTCCGAAATCCCCGTGTATAAGTGTAATAGCTAAATTTGAGAGTGCTTCCCCTTTTAGGAACGTTTCAAAAGATTGCGATATTTCCTTTTGAGCGTCTTTTCTGATAAAAGGAAATAATTTATTTTGAATCTTATCATACAGGTTATACATCTCTTCATGTGGATTACGAGCCTTTAGATTCAAATCTCGAATTGCTTTTTCTTCTGAAATAGAATGGATTTCTACAAGAAAAGAAACAAGTTGTTTTGCCAACCCTTTAACCAATTCAACACTCTTAACACCTGTTATACTTTCCTTCCACAAAGGAACACCCTCTATTAGGTTATAACCAGTGAAGACCTTACCTGGTTCTAACTCTTCAAAAGACTGATAAATTGGATTCGGAATAGGAGTGGAGACGATACCTTTAATGTATTTCAAAATTTCCGTCTCTCTTCTTAATTGAATTATCCCATTTTCATATTTTGGAAATCTAAAAACCATAGTTTTGTTTACAATTAACACATCATTATTCTGTCCAATTTCATTAGGATAAAAGTCTTCAATGGAAAGGTCAGAATAAAACGATTGAATGGTTTCAATAAAGTTATTATTCATTTAGCAATACCCCCTTTCGGACTCTTTCTATTGAAAATGTTACAATTGACAAACATTAATCTCTATAAAAAAATGGTTTATTATAATTTCGACAGAACTTCTTTTATTCCTTTTTATAAAATCTTATTGAACTAAACTGCATCGTTAGTTCAATAAGAAAAAGGCTTCATTCCTCTTTAAAGGTGTTTTAAACACGTAACTTACTTTGTCATAATCCATCTTATCTTCATAAAAACGGTTAAGTCAGGATGATGATCAACATAGTTATTCTACAAACTATAAAATCACCTATGTAATTGGTGGTTTTTACTTTAATAGAAAGTAAACTACTTGATATTATTGAACTAAAGCACCTCATTAATGCAATAAGGAAATTAGCAGCTATTAGCTGATTTAGTGGAATATTATATATATTAGTTTACTTTAATCTTCAAGTATAAATTATTTAAACCTTGCTTGATTTATACTCTTCAACATATTCTTCTTGATTCAGTACTTCAATAGTATTAGACCAATGCAAAACTGTCCCTACGAAATCTCTTACATCCAACCCTTTCATTTCATATGTAGCTTCGTCATTAACAGTTCCTGTAGCATCTTCAATAAATGTGACTTGATACCCCCTGTCATAGGCTGCTATTGCCGTAAACTGGCAACAAAACTCAGTGTTAAATCCTGTTATAAAAAGATGGTCCACACCCAGTTTCTCTAACTTATCACTTAGTTCTGTCTGAAAAAAAGCACTTGGTGTCTTCTTTTCAATTACAATATCTGCATATCCTTTTAAAAAATGATGCAATTCTGAGCTTGGCGATTCTTTATTAAAAGGGCTTGTTTCTTCATTATCTATATTTCTTATAAATATTACAGGTTCTTCATTTTCTTTAAAGTCTCGAATAATACTTTCAATATTGTTCAGTTCTTGCTGAAAATCTTTAAATTCCACAATTGCATTTTGTACATCAATTACTAATAGTGCTTTCATATCTCCACCACCTGTTTAATTTGACCCTTCTATATTAACTAATTCTACTTCAATACCTAATTTCCTTCTTATTGCACTAACCTCCCCCCTTTAGTTGAAAAAAAGAACCGTATATGCAACTCAATAATCTTTTGCTAATGCACCCCATTAGTTCAATAGAGTCTGAATTAACATCTAAAGTAATTGTCACTGTGACTGATAAAAAATAAAAACTCATGACAGAAGTTTCGTAAGAGAGAAGCTGAACGTAGAAAGCAACAGAAATCAAATACTAATAAGCCGGTGAAAAAAAACGCTAAGGGTTAAATTATCTTGTAACAATCAGTCCTAAAAAGTAAATCCCGATTATAAAGTCGGGGTTTACTTTTTCAAATCTAAACCGTTATCGAGGGGTATCGTTGGAAAATTCATCTGTTCCAGCTTGTTCGTTCCATCCCTTTATAAACCACCTCTTCTTTAATTTAGTTTTTTTAACTTCGAATTAAGTTATTCGTAGTCGCTTATTAGAGATTTAGGCTTAGCAATATCATTTCAAGAACAATTTATTACTAATATCAATTAAATTGGGCAAACTACCTTAACTATTAAAATTAGGTGGAAAAACATGAAAAACAAGCCAATTAACTTTATTTTAACTTTATACGTTTTGATATTTGTTTTATTTCCAACAGGGATACTGTTTTCCGATACAAGTGCAGCTGGTCGTGAAGTAATCGTTTCAGATGGTGAAATTACGCTAAAAGAAGCGATTAACATTGGTTTCCAGAGAGCAAAAGAATGGAATGTAAACGCAAAACTTACAAGCGTAAACAGTGTGGATGAAAAGATGGGAGGTTCGAGAGGAGAAACAGGAAAACGCTTTAATTGGTTTATGACCTTTGTGGTTCCAGGTACAGATGATTATGTACTAATTGGTATCTCAGAAAAGAAAATCACCTTGTTTAGACCGAGTAAACAATCTCAGAATCCAACAATACCATACGATGAGATTAAGTTGGATAGCTCTGATGTTCTTCAACTGGCAAAGGATAAATACGGACTGAAACAAGGAAAAAATTGGGCAACAGGATATCATTTTACACTTGATAGTATCGATGGCAAATCCATTCTAACAGTGGTTGGAAATGATCTAGATAACCGTTTTACTCGAATTTCATTCAATGCCAAAAACGGAGATATAGTCAGTGCCGTTCATAAATTACCATACGGCGGAGGATTAATATCCAAACGTATTGACACCGATAACGTAACAAAAAAAGGGATGGCGATTACGGGGGTTGTCGTTGGAAAAAACAATTTAGTGGTATGGGGGGACAAAAAGCCAACACAATTTAGTACAACCAAGCAACCTTTTATTGAACTTAGCCATAACAATGGAGAATCATGGACAGAACTCCAAACTAATAATTATGTAACACACGCGTGGTTTAATAAGAATGATCAATTATTCGTAGCAACCGAAAAAGAATTATGGGCAGGCATTACATCAAAAAGTAAAGGAACAAAAATCCTTTCATTAGACCACAAGATTGAGCGCATTGATTATTCGATCAACAACCATATAGCCGTGATATCAAATGGAAAGATTTACTACACGAACAATCAAGGGGAGCGTTGGAAACAAGCCATTGTACCTCAACCATTTTTTGTGATTCAAATCTCGAATAATGGTGATTTGGTAGGATTAACAGAAGAAAGGAAGGTTTTGCTAAAGACAAATGATGGTTGGAAAGAGATAACTATGCCGAATCGTAATGATAAACCTAATGATATGATAGTGATTAATAATAGGCTTTTTATTACAACTCAAAGTGGAATTTGGACCCGAGATCTTCAAGAGGGAAATTGGAGAAAAATTAAAGTTGATGAAGAGGTAGTTAAATTCATAAAAAAAGGAGAGAAATTACTCGGATACACATATAGTGGTGAAGCTATTTATTCCATCAACACGAAAGACGAAAGAAAACCTGAAAAAGTGTTTGATGCGGTTGATTTAGTCGTTTTGGATGTGGATATCAAGGGAGATACGTTATGGATTGCTACTATACCAGGTTATTCATGGGAAGAAATGACGATTCCGAAGAGGCGATAAAAGTTTGAAGTGGATATCCATGAAAAAACATTGTTAAGCATTTCACTTTAACTAACAGGGGCTTTAGCACAATAACTAAGATGTTATTTTTGCAGCTTTTCTCTTTTCTACTATTCAACAATCGGCGCGATTGTGAAGGAACACAGATAGAAAATGATCAAACTTTTTTATAAAACCAATATTTAAATCTGCTGTATAAGAATCCATTTTGATTAATCTTTTTTTCAAAATGGATTCTTTTTATTTATCGTCTTATATGATTAATCAACAACTTTTCCACTTGTGATTTAAGAGCTTGATTTGCATAACGAAGTACTACATCATTACCTGCAGTGGCAACTCGCACGTCACTAAAGTATTCATCTACTAGTTGCCAACCTACTACTCGTATACGTTTTTGTGCAAGTTCTCGTTTGAGGTTAAAATATTCTTGTCTTAGATCCTTTAGCAATGATTCCATCATTGGAAGAAATACCGTTTTCATTTTAAACTGCTCTAATTTACGATAGTCAACCTGCAATGATTTAAGTGCTAATTCCAACAAAAGATAATTATGAAGTAACTGTCTTTCGTCGGCTTTAATCATAATAATCAGCATCCAGTTGAGCTGATTGAATACTTTGGATTGAAATACTTTTCGTTTTAAGTAGTGTTTCAAGTATGAGTTCATTAGTATTAATCGATTTAATTATTCCAGTCCATTGTGTGATTTTGTAGTCCTTCCACACTTCTAATTTTATGTCCAATTGTTGATTAAAAGCTTGATCGATTGTTTTCTGTAGTTCTTCCAGTTCCCATTCAGCCAATTCTCTTGGCTGTTCTGTGCGCTCTTGTTTGTACTCTCTAAGAAGCTCCAAATGCTCCGGCAACATCATCGATGCCCATTTAATATTACCTCTGTCTTGTATCATTAATAAATCACTCCTATGCCAAATGACCACCAACTAAGCGATCTCGATTAATAGCTGTACCAGCTTTTGTGAAAGAAACTGCTCTTAATATTGAGGTAGCTCCAAACTTGTTGCGTATTGCATCCATTGTAGGACCGATTATTTGACGCTGTGGCTTACGTTCATCAAATAAATCCAATTGAATGCTATGCTCTCTCTCTAAGTTGGATATTCGGACAGATAACTGCCGAGCTGGTTCACCTGCAAAATGTTTATCCAGCAATTCAATACAAGTTTTATACATCACAAGTGTTTCGCTTGTTGGTACTGCAATCGTTTTAGATCGATGGAATCCTTTGGTCATAGCGTTTCGACTATAAGAAAGACCAATACTAATTGTACGGCCAACATAGCCTGCATCCCGTGTTCGCTTCATTACGTCCTCACACATTTCAAGAAGCACTACAGAGATTTCTTTTCGTGTGTGGTAATCCCTCATCAGCATTTGGCCCTTACCAAAACTTAAAGTTCCGTTTGTTAATAACGGCTCCCCTAATGTGGATAAATCGATTCCCCATGCATGGTAATAGAGTTGATTGCCCATTACACCAAAGCGCTTTTCTAATTCTTTTAGATCTGAATTAGCCAAACCACCGACTGTTTGTATCCCCATAGCATTTAGATTCACTTCCATCTGTTTACCAATTCCCCACATTTCAGAAAGGGGGCGAACTGGCCATAATTTCTTTGGAATATCTTCATACGTCCATTTAGCAAAGCCTGTTTTCTTTGCTTCAAGGTCTAAAGCTAATTTGGCTATTAACATATTTGGTCCCATACCTACTGCACTAGGTATATTAAATTGGTCAAGAATAGCCCTTTGTATTTCCTTAGCCGTTTCTTCAGGTGAACCCCAAAGCTTTTCAGTGCCAGTTAAATCAACAAAACTTTCGTCTATACTATACACATGTATAGCATCAACCGGGACGTAATTAGAGATTAATTTTGTAATCGTCATCGATATTTGAATAAAGAAACTCATTTTCGGCTCAAACAATCTAATGTCAGGATGCTTAGGTATTTCATAACGACGATTCCCTGTTTTGATTCGGAATCGTTCTTTCATGGCTGGACTAGCAGCTAGTACGACACTACCTGGTTGTTCAAAGTTACCAATAACCGCTATTGGTGTTGTCATAACATCTAATCCATGTAACATCGCTACGATACTGGCGTAAAAACACTTCATATCAATACATATAATGGAACGTTCAGGCAGGTTTTCATACATTAAATAATCCCTCGCTCTTTATAGACAACTGGAACTGGAACAATAACAAGAATATTATCGAGAACAAAAGTACGCTATTGGCTATCTTAATTATTTTGATAAACCTTTTCGTGATGACTCCAGACTTTGAAGTGTACATCATATTTACTAACTGATTGTGTTGCATCGCTTTTATTAACTGATCTTTCATTGTTTTCACTCTCCCTCCACAACGAAAAAAGAACATTTGTTTGTATATATTATACGCACAAATGTTCTTTTTTAGAAGTGGTAATTTTTACTCAGTCCTTTTAATGGATCAAAAGCTGATTTAAAGTCCTGTAATTCCCAGTATCTTGGAAGGGAGGTGTAAGGCTAAATTAGATTCGCTAGACTCTCGGGGTTATTTCATCCAGTCAGGTTTTCCGAAGCCTTTGAATTCTTTGTCGATATTTTTTTCAAATTCTTCTGATTTAACGATTTCTAAGATGTCTTTAGCTAGTTGTGAGTCTTTGTTTTCTTCTTTAACTGCGATAACGTTACGGAATTTATCAGGCATGTTTTCTAAGAATAGTGCATCTTGTAGGTCAAGTCCTGCTGCAAGCGCAAAGTTTCCCGGGACACCAACAAGGTCAGCACTTTCGATTGCGCGTGGTAGCCCTGCTGCTTCGATTGGTTGGAATACTAAGTTTTTAGGATTTTCCACAACATCTTTTTCAGATGCTTTTAGTTCTTCAATATTAGGATCAATTTTGATAAGTCCTTGTTCTTGTAATGATAGTAATGTACGTGCTGCATTGGATGGATCGTTAGCAATTGCTACTTTTGCGCCGTCTTTAATATCATCAATTGATTTAAAATCTTTTGCAAAGAAGCCCATCGGTGCAGTTGGCACGTTTATTAGGCCAACTAGTTTCATATTGTTTTGTTCATTAAAGTTTTCAAGATAAATTGAGTGTTGGAAAAGGTTTGCATCAATGTCACCGGAATCTAATGCTTTATTTGGTTGTACATAGTCACTGAATTCAACAGGTTTTACTTTATAGCCTTTTTTCTCTAATTGCGGGATGATAACTTTGTTCAACATGTCGCTATAAGGACCTGCAGTTGCGCCAATTTTAATCTCTTTTGAATCTTTTTCTTTACTTTCATCCTTGTTACCACATGCAACTAAAGCTGTTGCTAATACGAATAATAACGCTGCTAGTAAAAACTTTTTCATTTTGAAATCTCCCCTTTATCGTTTATCGATTGCTTTTGAAATGGCATCGCCTGCAAGTTGGATAATTTGGACGATAACTATTAAAATGACAACTGTCGCAATCATGATTGTGTTGTCATAGCGGTAATAACCAAAGCGAATTGCTAAGTCACCAATCCCACCACCGCCGATAATACCGGCCATCGCAGAGTATGCGACTAAACTAATAACCGTCATTGTAATGCCTTGAATAATACCTGATTTCGCTTCAGGTAATAACACGTCTTTTACAATCATCCACGGTGTTGCACCGACTGCAATTGATGCTTCGATGACACCTTTATCAATTTCACGCATAGACGTTTCAACAAGTCTCGCGAAAAATGGGATTGCTGCTACAGATAATGAAACACTCGCAGCTACTGG
This sequence comes from Viridibacillus sp. d25.2, assembly GCF_055456015.2. Lineage (NCBI taxonomy): Bacteria > Bacillati > Bacillota > Bacilli > Caryophanales > Caryophanaceae > Viridibacillus > Viridibacillus sp. d25.2. Next base: position 4,187,805 of record NZ_CM196652.1, read on the forward strand.
CCCAATAGTATCCCCAACTAATATTTTGGTTAGTGGGAACAACGCTACTAATAGAATGATATAAGGAATGGAACGAACAAGATTGACGATAAATCCTAGAATGCCATTTAAAAAACGGTTTCGTAAAGATAAACCTTTGCTTGTAACAAATAAAATAATACCTAATGGTAACCCGATGATTAGCGAAATGCTAAGTGAAATACCAACCATGAGTAATGTTTCACCAAATGCTTTCCATATATCTGGAAGCATGCTAAGGAAATGTTCGAAATCAAATAACATCGTTAATCACCTCCACAAGCGCACCGCGCCCTTCCAAATAAGAAATGGCTCTCTTCACATTATCCGGATGACCTTGTAGCTCCATTAGGAAAATGCCAAGCGGTTTTTCTTGAATATACTCAATAGTACCGTGCAGGAAATTCCCGTGTACATCGAAGTTTTGAATCATATCTGAGATGACTCCCTCACCAGCGACATCCCCTTTGAATAGCACTTTAACCATCTTCCCTTTGACACCATTAAGAATTGTTGGCGGAAGTTCAAATGATACAACACTACTGATAAACTCTTGGGTTAAAGGCTCAACTGGATTTGCAAAAATGTCATAGACAGCACCCTCTTCAATGACTTTCCCATCTTGCATAACAACCATGCGATCACAAATTTCTTTAACAACATCCATTTCATGAGTAATCAAGACGATTGTAATATCAAGCTCACGGTTGATTTTCTTCAGTAATCGTAAAATGGAAACTGTCGTTTTTGGATCAAGTGCTGAAGTTGCTTCATCACAAAGTAGTATAGATGGGTTATTTGCAAGTGCTCGAGCGATACCGACACGTTGCTTTTGACCGCCACTTAATTGTGCTGGATAGACATCGATTTTCTCAGCTAAACCAACCATTTCTAGCAATTCTTTTACACGAGCTTTAATATGTGCCGGCGGTGTAGCTGCTGCTTTTAAAGAAAATTCGATGTTCTCCCCGACAGTTTTTTGACTGATTAAGTAAAAATGTTGAAAAATCATACCAATTTTCAAACGAGCTTTTCGAAGTTGCTCACCTTTTAGCTTCGTTAAGTCTTGACCATTTACAACGATACTGCCACTCGTTGGTCGCTCTAATAAATTGATACAACGTAGAAGTGAGCTTTTCCCTGCTCCAGAGTAGCCTACGATACCGAAGACTTCACCTTTGTTGATTTTCAGTGATACGTTCTCCACGCCCGTTACTTTACCTTTTTTTGTTTTATATACTTTCATAAGATTCTGAATATCGAGCATACTGCATCCCTCAAATCTGTTTATATTATGTAACTTCTATAGAATTACTTGGTATTTACTCTATTAAAAAATACTTCTTTCAATTTTCTGAAAGAAGTATCGTAAATGTAAATTGGCGATTTATCTTCCAGAATGTACTCATTCTGTAGGAATTGGCACCTTCCCTTTTCAGGGGGTTGCCGGACGTCATAGGGCCTATCCCTCGGTCTCTCTAGATAAAGTTCAATATTCGTTTGTAAGTTATGAACTAAATATTACTGTGTAATATTCTAGTTGTCAAACACTTTTTAGAAATTTTGTATTATTTCGAAATATCTTTATATAATTCAGGTCGTCGATCATCATACACTGGGATTCGTTGGCGAATTTCGTCAACTATAGAGAAATCAACATCGATAATCGCCATTTCTTCATCTTCTCCACCAGTCCATAATACTTCACCCCAAGGTTCAATAACCATTGACTGACCGTTGAAATTCTGTTTTTTATGGCTAATTCGATTTACTGCAATAACAAAACATTGGCTTTCAATTGCACGTGCTTGTAATAAGGTTTTCCAATGATCGATACGCGGTGTTGGCCATTGTGCAGAAACAAAAATTACTTTAGCTCCGTTTAACGCGTGTAGACGTAACCACTCTGGGAAACGAATATCGTAGCAAATAACACCAGCGGCTGGAATATCACCCAACTCAAAGTTATTTTGCTTATCACCAGCGGATAAATACAAATGCTCGTCCATTAAACGGAAAAGATGTGCTTTGTCATATTCGCTAACAAGCTCTCCTTTATTGTTATAGACGTACATCGTGTTATAGAATTCACCATCTTTTTTTGTTGATACTGAGCCACCAACTATATGAATTTGCAGTTCTTTCGAAAGCTTTTGTAAAAAATCCTTCGTACGTTCCCCGTTTGAATCTGCTAGCTCGTCTAATTTCTTTAAAGCATAGCTAGAATTCCACATTTCAGGAAGAATTGCAATTTCTGCTCCCTTATCGGCAGCCTCTCTTATAAATTTTTCAACGTTAGAAAAATTTTTTTCAATGTCCCCGAAGGCAACATTTAACTGTATACATGCAATTTTCATAACTCCACCACCTGTAGACATTTTCTTTAAAAGGCTATAATATTTCTCTTATTATTGCGACTATTTTATACATACGTCTATTTTATCCACAAAATAGTTATTGTGTATAGAGTATTTAGGAAAAGTTTTTCTAGATAACAAATTTTCGAACAAAATAATTCAAGGGGGTTAGCTCAAAGATGGAATTTTCAACGAAATTACAGCAATTGCCGAAGCAGTTTTTCGCAACATTAGTACAAAAGGTGGGTGCCGCAGTGGCGGAAGGTAGAGATGTCATCAATTTAGGACAAGGTAATCCCGACCAACCAACACCTCCACATATTATAAAAGCTATGCAAGATGCTGTTACTAATCCACAAGCGCATAAATACTCACCATTCCGTGGCTTACCTGAATTTAAGGAAGCAATTGCTGCATTTTATGCGCGAGAATACGGTGTTGAAATTGATGCGAATACAGAAGTAGCTATACTTTTTGGCACGAAAATTGGCGTAGTCGAATTACCTTTAGCTATTATGAACCCTGGCGATTCAATGCTACTGCCAGACCCTGGTTATCCAGACTATTGGTCAGGCGTGGCACTGGCTGATGTCAAGTTCGATACACTGCCGCTACTAGCTGAAAACAACTTTCTACCTGATTACACAACTGTGTCAGATGAAGTAAAAGATCGTGCAAAATTAATGTATTTAAATTATCCAAACAACCCAACTGGCGCTGTTGCGAATTTATCATTTTTTGATAAAACCGTGCATTTTGCGAAAGATAACGATATTGCCGTAATGCATGACTTTGCATATGGGGCAATTGGCTTTGATGGTGACAAACCAGTGAGTTTTTTACAAGCTGACGGAGCTAAAGACGTTGGCGTTGAGCTATATACTTTATCAAAAACATATAATATGGCTGGATGGCGCGTTGGCTTTGCAGTTGGTAACGCCAAGCTGATTGAAGCATTAAATTTAGTACAAGATCATCTATTTGTCAGCCTTTTTCCTGCAGTGCAAAAAGCTGGCATTGCAGCACTTACTAGCCCGCAAGATTGCGTAACCGAGTTAGTAGCTATGTATGAAAGCCGCCGAAACGCATTGAAGGTTGCTTGCGAGCGTATTGGCTGGGCTGTGAAAGCACCTAAGGGGTCATTCTTTGCATGGCTTCCTGTACCCAGAGGTTATACAAGTGAAGAATTTGCTGATTTATTACTTGAAAAAGCTGATGTAGCAGTTGCTGCTGGTAATGGTTTTGGAGAATACGGAGAAGGGTACGTACGTGTAGGCCTGCTTGTTGATGAGGACAGGCTTCATGAAGCGATGAAACGTATCTCTAAACTAAATTTATTTTAAGAAATCACATTAAACAAATTGCCTAATAAAAAATGCTCAGCAAATCTGCTGAGCATTTAAAAAAATTATGAAATTACCCCTAGTTCTTTACCTACTTTTTCATAAGTAGCTAAAGCCTCATCTAGCATTTCTTTTGTATGTGCGGCAGTTGGCATGTTACGCACGCGCCCAGTGCCTTTTGGTACAGTTGGGAAGACGATTGATTTAGCGTATACGCCTTCTTCAAAAAGACGAGCAGAAAATGCTTGTGTTAGTTTTTCGTAACCTATGATACATGGTGTAATCGGTGTTTCAGATGCTCCGATATTAAATCCAAGTTTTTTCAGACCTGCTTTTAAATAATCACCATTTTCCCATAGTTGATCACAAAGATCCGTTGAATCAATTAGCATTTGAACTGCCGCAGTAATTGCAGCAACATCACCTGGTGGTAAAGCTGTTGAGAATAAAAATGGACGTGAACGTACTTTTAACCAATCGATTAAATTCTTCTTACCCGCTACGTAGCCACCTACTACACCGATTGCTTTAGACAGTGTACCGATTTGAAAGTCGATTTCTTTTTCTAAACCGAAATGCTTCACTGTACCTTTACCTTTACCCGTAACACCTGATCCGTGAGCATCATCTACATATGTAATAAGATCAAATTCTTTCGCAATTTCTACGATTTCAGGAAGTTTAGCGATATCTCCATCCATTGAAAATACACCGTCAGTGATAACCATCACTTTATTGTATAAACCCGATTCAGTAGCTGCTTTTGCTTTAGCACGTAAATCATCCATGTCAGAGTGGTTAAACGCAATAATTTTTGCTTTTGATAGGCGACAGCCATCAATGATAGATGCGTGGTTCAGTTGATCAGAAAGGATAGCATCATTTTTGTCCATAACAGCAGAAATAGCCGCCATATTACAGTTAAAGCCGGATTGGTATGAAATTGCCGCTTCAGTACCTTTGAATTCGGCTAGTTTCGCTTCTAATTTAACGTGAAGATCTAGTGTTCCATTGATTGTGCGGACCGCCCCAGCACCTACACCGTATTTTTCGATTGCTTCTTGAGCAATTTTCTTTAAGTTATCATTTGTTGCTAAGCCAAGATAGTTATTTGAAGATAGGTTGACCAAATTTTTGCCACGCACTTGAATAACTGAACCGTTAGGGCCTTCTACTGGATCTATTTCGTTGTATAAACCTTGGTCGCGCAGTTGTTGCAAGTTGTCGTCTACGAATGTGTTCAGTACGTTTGACAAGAATATCATCCTTTCAATTTTCGATAAAAATATTGTAGCATACTTCCATCATTATTTGTACATCTGAAAAGAACCATTATAAATAATAAGATAAAATTCATTGAAATAACTGTACGTACTGTCCTTGCAAGAAATACACTTGTACACTCAGAAAAATTAGAATACTCACTTTTTTTGTTGGGTCTTGGTGAAAACGGTACCTCATCAGTGTATTTGATAAGTGATATCATCATTCTAGATAAATAAAAAAATGAGCAGACAATTTGTCTACTCATTTTCTACTTATTTAGTTAACTCTGAAAATGTTACTTGTTCTTCACCCATACATCTCAACAATAACTTACGATTGTACGAGAGTGAAAACTGCACAATAGGTCCTAGACCGAATGCCATAAGGGCCGTACCAAGACCAACAGGACCACCAAGTAACCATCCTGCTACTGCAACAGTCACTTCCATAATTGTACGGGCTTTAGTAATACTTAGACCTAGCTTGTCCACAGCTAAAAGCATTAAGCTATCACGAGGACCAGCACCTAAATTTGTTGAAATGTACATTCCGCCACCTATACCTAGTAAAACAATACCTATAATGAAGCTAAGAAATTGTAATGCTAAATGATCTACATCAGGTAATAACCAGTTGAAGAAGTCAATGAATATACCGATGCTCAGCATATTGATAAAGGTACCTATTTTCGGTAATTGTCGAGTACCAATTGCTGTAATGCCTATAATAATAAGGCCTGTAATAATCGACCAGCTGCCAATGGAAAAACCAAGGTTTTTGAATAGACCTATATGCAGCACATCCCATGAGCCTACCCCAAAGGTTTGTCCTTTAATTGTTAATGAAACACCGAGTGCAATGACGATAAGCCCCATCATAAAAAATCCCCAGCGTAAACTATTAATTTTATTCACAAAAATCCTTCTTTCTACAGAAAAATGAAAAGCCCTCTACGCAAGAAGCATAAAGCGGCTTTTCAATGATAACTAAACTATTATAACAAAATACGGCCCTATTTAAAATAAAACTATCCTAGATTTATATAATAGAGGCGAATTTAGCATTGATGACTTTTGCTAAGTCTGCTGGTTGAATGCAAATTTGCATACCTATCTTCCCCGCGCTAACAAAGATACGATCAATCGTTTTAGCAGATTCATCTATGAAGGTTGGAAACAACTTTTTCATACCAATAGGTGAACAGCCACCTCTGATATATCCTGTAGTTGGCAATAAGTCTTTAACATGTAGCATTTCTATTTTCTTTTCTCCAACAGCCTTTGCAGCAGCCTTTAAATTGAGCTCTGCTGCTACTGGAATGACAAAAACGTAAAATTTTCCTTTGCCAGCTGTAGAAATAAGTGTTTTATAAACATTCTCAACAGGCTGTCCAATTTTACCTGCTACTGTAATGCCATCGACTTGACCATCTGTAATTTCATATTCTGTCAGTGAGTATGGAACTTTTTTTTGATCTAATAAGCGCACTGCATTTGTTTTTTGTACTTTTGCATTTTTAGCCAAAACATTCACTTCTCCTAAGCAATACGATAAAAGCTAGGCTCCACTCTAAATCCTGATTTCCCCATCTGTACATGATATGAATACTGAGAGATTGCTCGATCGAATAGACGCTGTTTAAGCCTTTGCTCTAATATTTGTGTTGAATTTGTTACTTGTCCAAATTGATTAGTAGAATTTTCTGTTGTAACTTGTTGATTTACTTCGGTGATTTGATCACGATTTTGCTGGATTATCTCAGTTGCGCTTTCAGCATCGCGTATATCTTGCTTCGTCGGTCCCGACGGTGCTAGTGCTGATTGGCGAACTCTCTCTAATACTTCAATTGTTTTTTCGCGGGTGGCACTAGATACAAAATGCATTTGCCCATTCATCTGACTAATCGCATTTGAAGTTTCTGATTCTCCAGCTGATGGTAATGCCTGTTCCATGTTATCCCTTGCTTTAGCACGGAATTGCTGATCTTTTTGTTGAAGCTCACGAATAGCAGCTTGGACTTCCGGCTGATGTTGTTTTTCCTTTTTACCCGTAAGCAAGTCCATTAGCTCTTCCAATGCTGGATTCGACTTTGGTTGGAAATACTGTGCTGTTTTACGATAAGCATCTCCTGCATTCTTTTGCCTAAGAGCTCGTTTACGATTTTCAATGTCTGTATACTCATTGTTTAAGAGAGCAGCTAATTTCATGCAAATCACCTCTTTTCTAATATCATTATAGTTAAAACAATTTTAACACTGTTGTCTGAAAATTCAAAAGGTCGTTATTCTCAAATATTTACAATGTTTTATGGTAAAAAATACCCATTTATTCATCTTTTGTTCCTAAAAGTTTCTTTAGCGCCTCTGCCATTGCATTGTTTTGTGGTTGATCATCTTGTTTTTTCATGTACTTTTGGACTTCTTTTTTAGAAACCTTTGTATTGCCAGTTTCCTTTTTACGTTTCTCAAATGCAGACAATTTCTCACGATGGCCACATGAACAAACGAAAATGCGTCCTTCTCCTTCACCACGAAGTTCCAATTTCTTATGACAAACTGGACAACGTGCATTCGTCACCATTGATACTTTTTTCTTGTGACCGCAATTTCGATCTTGGCAAACAAGCATTTTACCGCGTTTTCCATTTACCTCAAGTAATAATTTCCCACAATCAGGACATCTTTTTCCTGTAACATTATCATGCTTGAATTTTTGATCGCTCTTTTTAATATCGCTAACAGCCTTTTTAGAAAAATTAACCATGTTGTTAATGAAATCGCCTTTCTTTGCTGATCCTTTTGCAATTTTAGTTAATTGTTGTTCCCACTCAGCAGTTAAAGCAGGTGATTTTAGATCTGTTGGTACTAACTCTAATAGCTGACGACCTTTGGAAGTAGCATGGAGGTCCTTCCCTTTTTTCTCAATTAAAAATGAATTAAATAACTTCTCAATAATATCAGCACGGGTTGCAACGGTACCGATACCACCTGTTTCGTTTAATGTTTTAATTAAGTCCTTCGACTCGCCACTCATAAATTGAGATGGATTTTCCATTGCTGCAAGTAATGTTCCTTCATTGAAATAAGCTGGTGGCTTTGTATCCCCTTGCGTCATAGCGATGGCACGGATAGCGATCTTATCACCTTTAGTGTAGCTTGGTAGTGAACGCTCATCTGTGTCGTCATCATCATCTTGTTGATAAACACGTTTCCAGCCTTCATCACGAATTGTGCGACCTTTTACTTTAAATACTTCATTGCCAACAGCTAACGTTATCGTTGTTTGATCATATTGAAATGGACCAAAGAAGACAGCTAAAAAGCGTTTGATGATTAAATCGTATAGACGACGTTCTTTATCAGACAAATCTTGTAGAATAGCCACTTCTTCAGTTGGGATGATAGCATGATGGTCAGATACTTTTGCATTATCAATAACACCTTTTTGTGGTTGCACTGAATTATTACGCAATAAAAGATTTGCTGCAGCTCGGTTATCCCCAACAGCTGATGCTTTAATACGATCTTTTAATGTGCTCTTCATATCATCCGTTAAATGCTTTGAATCCGTACGCGGATACGTAACAATCTTATGACGCTCGTAAAGATTTTGCAGCGTTGAAAGTGTTTCTTTTGCAGACCAACTCCAGCGTTTGTGTGCTTCTTTTTGTAATTCAGTCAAATCAAATAATGCCGGAGCAGATTGACGTTTTGGGGATGTTTGAATATCTTGAATAATCCCTTCAGAAACTGTATCTAATGTTTTTAGTAATTGTTCTATTTTATCCTTTTGGAAAGACTGTGATTGGTTATTTTGACGGTCAAACCAAGTGAATTTTGTATCGTTTGTATGTGCTTGTAAGCCATAGTACGTTTTCGGCTTAAAGTTTTTAATTTGTTGTTCACGTTCAGCAATCATTGCTAGAGTAGGTGTTTGTACACGACCTGTTGATAATTGCGCATTATATTTTACCGTTAAAGCACGTGTAGCGTTAATACCAACAACCCAGTCCGCTTCAGCACGAGCAACAGCTGCCTCATATAAATGTTCATAAGAACGACCGTCTTTTAAATTTTTGAAGCCATCTTTAATTGCTTTATCCGTCACTGATGAAATCCATAAACGTTTAACTGGTTTACGACATTTAGCTTTTTCTAGTATCCAACGAGCTACTAACTCCCCTTCACGTCCAGCATCTGTCGCGATAATAATTTGATTAACGTCTTGTCGCATCAATTGTGCTTTCACAGCATTGTATTGCTTGGTAGTTTGACGAATAGGTACGAGTTTAAATGGATTCGGTAAAATAGGTAGATCTTCCATTTTCCACTCTTTAAACTTTTGATCGTACTGTTCTGGATCTGCATGAGTAACTAAGTGACCGAGTGCCCAAGTAACGATATATTGTGGCCCCTCAAGAAAGCCATTTCCTTTTTTCGTGCATCCTAATACACGTGCGATATCACGTGCTACAGATGGTTTTTCTGCTAAAACTAAGCTTTTTCCCATATAAATTCTTATCTCCTTATTTTAACGTTTGTAATTGTTCACGTAATACACGGTTAATAATTTCAGGCGTAATTTTGTCTGGCAGCATAATGCAATGATAAGATAAACCTTCAAGTAATCCATATAATCGGATGACTTCTACATCAATATCCAAATCTTCTCTTACTTCTTTTAAGAAAATTAGCAATTCTAGCATCGTCCTCAGCATTTGATAGGAGTTTTCTAAGAGCTCCTGACATTTTGCACGAATAGCTTCATCTGCTAATGCTTTGGATGAAAACGATAGCCAGACCTCCATTTCTAATTTTCTATCTGCATCTAACGGCAAAAACTGACGTAATACTTCTAGTATATCGTCCGTTGTTAGACTCTTGCCAAATAAACGCTTCACTTCAATTCGTTCATTCAATTTTTTTTGAATAAGTTCCATCGAATAAATTAGCAGATCACTTTGTGTTGAAAAATAGTGTCTTAAAGAGCCGATAGAAATATTCGCTTCTTGTGCCACATTACGTACACTCGCATTTTCAAGCCCTTCCCTACGAATAACTAACCACGTTGCTTGAGCGATTTTTTCTCTTTGCATTTCAAATTTATTTATCTTTTCCATAATCTAATCATAACACATTCGATCATTCTAATACATTTGTACTATTTTTATGATACGGTCGTATCACTTTTTTAGGAAGGAAGATTTTTATATGCTTATTACAACAATTGAAGGGATTACTAGAAGAAAATTGAGGGAGTAATTGTGACATCCAAAAATATCGGACATGATATTCTTGGCTCTTAATAGGAACTATGGGTGGGGAAATTAAATCGCATACAGAAATGGCGAAAACAGCGCTTAAAGATGCAACGGTAAGCGTTTGTGCATATAGTATAGCAGTAAAATTTATATAAACTAAAAAGGAGTGGCAAAAGCCACTCCTTTTAATGTTGGTCGATGGGTTCTTTTGGGAGATCATTACTCAGTTCGCAGTACTTCCCAAATACTCTTACTAATTCTTGTAATCGCTCAAGAACATTTTCATCGATAATGTTGTTATCTTTATCAAAGTGACTAGCATGCGTGTATACGTAGTTTGGAGTTACGAGTGCACGGAAGTAGTCGAGGATTGGTTTTAGTTGATTTTCTACAACTAAGTGATGTTGTTGTGTACCACCATTGGCTACAATTGAAACCGGTTTGTAGCGCATAGCTTTAGGATGTAGAAAATCAAATGTATTTTTTAATACTCCTGGAATTGATCCTTGGAAAATAGGTGTAGCTAAAATATAGCCGTCTGCTTCCTCAAATTTTTTCACCAGTGTTTTCATATCATTATTATATTGTTCAAATGGACGACCATCGACAAATTGATGTTCGAAGTCAGCTAGATGTAATAATTCAAGCTCTAGGCTACCATCAAATTCTTTAATATATGTCTCTATTTGTTTTAAAATTGCACCCGTTTTTCTCCCGATAATTGTACCGTCTACAAGTAAAATCTTCATAGATGTTACCTCCAATTCAAAATTCCTATCATTATTGTAACAAATGCAGATTCGATATATAAGGTGACAGGCACGATTTTGGCACAATTTCAGTCTTTAGACGGAACAGAAAACTACATTTTTCGCTAAAACATAGTAAGCCATCAAGCACTAGTAGGTATTTCACCATATTTCAGTGTTACCATCTAATCTCATCTACAGTTTATGAATTTTGCTACTACTCATTGTTTAGTGGTTTATCTATTTTTTCCTCTTCTAGTATTTCTGTATCAATAAAAATGCCTTGACGTTTTTCCCAATTAAAAACGGGTTCTTCATCGATTATTTCTTCATGTCGGTCAACTAATATATTTGACTTATCCATCATTAAAATTTCTGCCGAATCATATACTCTCGCCTTTTGTTTTGTATTATGAATGGCCACAGTATACATTGCTTTTGCTAATTTACTTGCAGAAATTGCACGGTATTTTCTAAGTGGGCCAATGAATAAAGGTTTCAAGGTATTCATCGCTACTCCGCTAACTTTTTCTGCTAGGCGTGGCTCCTCACGATTTCCCATTAATAGTGACGGTCTAAAAATCGATAATTGAGGTAACTCTAATGCGATTAAATTATGCTCCATTTTTCCTTTTACTTGATTGTAGTAGAATTTAGAATCTTCATTCGCTCCCATAGCAGAAATAACAAGTACATGTGGAATTCCACATTTTTTTGCAATCGATGCGATATTCACTGGATACTCAAGATCCACTCTTTCAAACATAGCCTTTGATCCTGCTTTTTTACGTGTAGTACCTAGGCAGCAATAAAGTTCATGCGCGAATTTGAAATCTGTCTCTTCTAATTGATCGAACTGGCGAATTTTCATTACAAGTTTAGGATGTTCAAAATTTAATTTGCGGCGAGCAATTACTGTAATCTCAGCGTACTCTTCACTCTCACAAAGGACTGCAACAAGTTCCTGTCCCGTCAAACCGGTTGCTCCAACGACAATTGCTGAACGCATCAACATAATTGTTCACGACCTTTCCTAAACTATATACCGTCCAAGAAAACGGATAGTTTAGCCTATGTATCTAACATTCTATTGATTTTACAGACATAATCATAAATTTTTCACCATAAGGTAGATAGATAAGTTGAAAGGAAGGGATTAAAATGACTAATAACCAAACAGAAAATTCTTCTAAAAAAACGATTGCATTTGCAGTTGAAGTTTCATCAAATAATGACCTATACCCCGTTGAAAGAATTGCAACACTTGTAAAGATGTTCAACGATGAAAAAATTCTAATTTTCATTAAGCAACCATCTGAGTTAGCCCTAAAAAAGCTAGCAGCGACGGGAATAGAGCCTATTTCTTACCGCGATCAAAAACAGTTGCTTCAATATATATCTAAATTAAAGCCTGATTTACTTGTACGCGATGGTATTAATACAGAGCTTGAAGATACAGAGAAATTAAAAGAAGTTGTTCCCGCTCTCGTGCATTTTGATGATTTTGGTGAAGGGGGTAAAGCAGCTGATTGCGTATTACACACACTTTATAGAGAAATCCGTGAAAAGGTAGACCCTCATTACTTAACAGGTCCCTCTTCATTTGTTGTACCTGAAACAATTGCAGCCATTACTACTATTGAAGATGAAGGAGAACGACCTCATATTGTCGTTGCATATGAAGGTAGTGATCCAGAAAATTTAACGTATCGAACAATGCGTCACTTAATGCAACTACAAGTTCCTGTACGTATCTCTGTATTAGTGGATCCTTCGTACGCACATGATATTGATGAATTGAAAATGATGGCTTTAAGCCGTAGGAATATTACCGTAATTCATGCGGATGATATGCTTGAAACTCTCCTTTCTCAAGCGCAAATCGTCATTTGTGCAGCAAGTTATACCCCTTATAAAGTTGCAGTTATAGGCATCCCTTGTATCGTTATCTCGCAAAGTGAAACAGAAATCATGCATGCATTCCCTCGTGACCAGAACGGTTTTATTCAACTTGGAAGTGGTCGAAAATTAAAACAATCACACTTACAAAATGCTGTAATGGAACTTCTTTTGCATGAAGCACGTCGCGACCGCGCCATTCGAAACCAAAAAAAGCTTGATCTACAAAGCAACAACCATTACATCCACTCTATGCTTACTAACTTTGCGCACAGAACACCAAAAGCACAGGCTTTTTTAGTACAAGATCACACCAAGAAAACGCCACGTATGATACAATAAGAAAAAAGCTGTGTTGAAATTTGTCACAGTTCCAGAATCAGACATTGTAATGGTCGAAAACTATACAAAGGAGTATTTTCATGCCTACTAAAGCCGAAATAGAATACCAAATATTAGAACTAAAAAGCGACTACATCCGTCAACAAGGTGACATCGAAAAACTCGATTCAGTAGGTAACGGATCAGCTGTTGAGCAGGCCGAACAACGCCTAACAGACATGGAGCAACAACTAGCCGAATTGAACAAACAACTCGCAGCGTTGTCATAACTGCGGGTTTTTTTTATTGTAAATGCTGATGCGGCCCGTTTAGCCCCGACAAGCACTGGAAGGCTCGAATCAAAGGCTCTTTTTGCCTTTGACCGAGAGACTGAAGTGACCTCGAGGGGCTGGCCGCTGAAGCTGGATATCTTTCTAAATGCTGATGCGGCCCGTTTAAAAGAAGATAGCCGAAGTTCACCACTGTGACAACGGCTACCTGAACAACATTCTGTGGGCCTAAAATTAAACTAATAAATATAACAAAAAATACGACTTGCCTTGTTTACAATCATGCGATTGGAAACGAATATTTTCTTACAAAGTGCAGCTATCGTATTTTATATGGAGGACAAAAAAATGAGTATTTTAACAGTTGAAAATCTTGGCCATACATTCGGCGACCGTACACTTTTTAAAGATGTATCATTCCGTATCGTAGAAGGCGAACATGTTGGTCTTGTTGGAGCCAATGGTGTCGGTAAATCTACATTAATGAGCATCATCACAGGACAACTAATCCATGACCAAGGTAAAGTTGAATGGTTACCAAACACACATTACGGTTATTTGGATCAACATACTGTATTAACACCAGGTAAAACGATGCGCGAAACTTTACGCGATGCCTTTTTACCACTTTACCAAAAAGAAGCCGAAATGAACGAAATCACAGGCAAAATGGCTGAAGCAACACCTGAAGAACTTGAAGAATTATTAGAACAAATGGCTGAAATTCAAGACGCTTTAGATGCTGGAGATTTTTATACATTAGATATGAAGATTGAAGAGGTTGCACGTGGACTTGGTTTAGATGCGATCGGCCTTGAGCGTGATGTAACAGCACTTTCTGGTGGTCAACGCACAAAATTATTACTTGCGAAACTTCTATTAGAGAAGCCGAAAGTTTTATTACTTGATGAGCCTACCAACTACTTGGATGAAGAGCATGTTACTTGGCTTTCGAACTACTTAAAAGGCTATCCACATGCATTCTTCCTAATTTCACATGATACAGAATTTATGAATGGCGTTGTCGATGTTATTTTCCAATTAGAATTTTCAAAACTAACTCGTTATACTGCAACTTACGAGAAGTTCCTAGAGCTAGCTGAAATTAACAAACGCCAACATATCGATGCTTATGAAAAGCAGCAAGAATTCATTAAAAAACAAGAAGGATTTATCGCAAAAAACAAAGCACGTTATTCTACAACTGGTCGTGCTAAATCTCGTCAAAAACAATTGGATCGAATGGAACGTATTGACCGTCCAGAAACTGCAGCAAATCCAAAATTCAGCTTTAAAGAATCACGCAGCTCAGGTCGTTACGTTGTAGAAGCAGAAAATCTGTTAATTGGCTACGACAAGGACAAGCCATTATTACCACCACTTACTTTCGAAATCGAACGTGGCGAAAAGATTGCCCTTGTTGGTATGAATGGTGTTGGTAAATCAACATTGCTTAAAACAATGCTTGGCAAAGTCCAGCCTCTTGGTGGTAAAGTAACTCGCGGAGACTTCCTCTTCCCTTCTTATTTTGAACAAGAAGTTAAAGCAGGTAACATTACACCGATTGAGGACGTTTGGAATGCATATCCTAGCATGGAACAAAGCCAAGTGCGTGCCGTTCTTGCATCAACTGGTTTGAAGAATGAGCATATTTCTCGCCCATTAAGTCAACTTAGTGGTGGAGAACAAGCAAAAGTTCGTATTTGTAAATTAATGATGGATGAAAGTAACTGGATGCTATTCGATGAACCGACAAACCACTTAGACATTCATGCAAAAGAAGAACTAAAACGTGCGATGAAAGAATACAAAGGCACAATCATCCTAGTCAGTCACGAACCTGAATTTTACGAAGGCCTAGTAACAAAAGTCTGGGACGTAGCAGAATGGTTCTCAACAGGACATCAATAATTAAATGCTGAAGGCGCTCGTTCAGCTGTGAGGTCGTTGGAAGGCGGAAACCAAAGTTGCTCTTTGACTTTGAGCGCCCGACTGAAACGACCCGAGCAGCTAGCGCCTGAAGCTGGATAATTAAATGCTGAAGCGGCCCGTCAAGACTCGACAAGCACTGGAACTTTCGAATCGAAAACATCTTTCAGTTTTCGACCGAGAAAGTGGAAGTGACCTCGAGAGTCTGGCCGCTGAAGCTGGATATCTCACTTAAAGGAACACAGTCTAAGAACGCCACTTCCTGTGGCAACCACTGCGTGACCCGCATCGTGCAGGCCTGAATCAAAGGCTCTTTTTGCCTTTGACCGAGAGACTGAAGTGACCTCGGGGGGCTGGCCGCTGAAGCTGGATATGCTAGTTTAGGTAGGCAACCTAAGTTCGCGACATCCTGTCACAACGGTTGCATGACCAACATCCTGTTGGCCCAAGGCGCTCGTTTAAAGGAAGATAGCCTAAGTTCGCGACATCCTGTCACAACGGCTATCTGACCCACTTCCTGTGGGCCTCCGACAAGCACTGAAATCTTCGAGTCGAAAGTATCTTTTCAACTTTCGTCCGAGAAGATGGAAGTGACCTCGAGGGGCAGGCCGCTGAAGCTGTTTAATACTTCTCTAAATACTAAAACTCCGCCAAAGCGGAGTTTTTTCAAATCTTATACAATTACCCTGATTTCATAGCTATCCCTTGAAATCAGTAACATATCGTGTGAGAATTACAATAAGGAAGGTGTTTTTTTTATGGATTTAGACAAGAAAGCTAAAATTGTACAAAGGAAGAAAAGTAAACTAAAGAAAAATGCAATCAAATTAATCTTTTTAACTATTGGTGCACTCATCATGGCAGTAGGGTTGGAAATGGTACTCATTCCAAACAACTTAATCGATGGTGGTGTCACAGGTATTGCTATTATGGCCTCTCACCTTACAAACCTTTCACTAGGGCTTTTCCTATTCCTCTTTAACTTACCATTTCTATATTTAGGCTATAAACAAATTGGGCGTACATTTGCTTTTTCAGTCGCTTATGGTATCGTCGTTTTATCAATTGCGACTTCATTTATGCATAATTCATCAGCATTCACAAATGATACTCTATTAGCTACAGTTCTTGGTGGTATATTACTAGGAATTGGTGTTGGGATTGCAATTCGAGCTGGCGGTTGCTTGGATGGTAGTGAAACGTTAGCCATTTTATTTAATAAAAAATTGCCCTTCTCTGTAGGACAAATTATTTTATTCATGAACTTATTTATTTTAGGTAGCGCAGGCTTAGTATTCGGTTTTGATCGGGCTATGTATTCTCTTATTTCGTATTTCATTGCATTCAAAACAATTGACCTCGTTTCTGAAGGTTTGAACCAAACGAAATCTATCTGGATTATTAGTGATGAAGCAGATGAAATTGGAGATCAAATTATGGCTCGCTTAGGTCGCGGTATCACGTATTTAAATGGACAAGGCGGTTATTCTAAAGATGATAAACAAGTAATTTTCTGTGTTATCAGCCGTTTAGAAGAAGCCAAATTAAAAAATATTGTAGAAGAAGTTGACCCATCTGCATTCCTTGCTTTTAGTAATATGACTGAAATTCAAGGCGGAAATTTTAAGAAAAAAGATGTTCACTAAATTACTCATACTTTCAAAATCCACTGGACATAATTAGTACAGTGGATTTTTTTATTTAGTTCCTCTACTTTTGTCTAAAATTCAAATTCTCTTTTTAAACGTTAATTTTACTTATTTTCCATACTATAGCCATTGACTTATATATATCTTACTTGTAAGATATAAGTATAACAATCAGTATAGAAAGCGGGATAAATATATGGCTGTTACAATTTTTACTCAAACGAGCTGTACTTCATCAAAAAAGGCTTTACAGTGGTTAAAGGAAAATAACATTTCTTTCACTGAAAAAAGAATTACGTCTGATCAGTTAACTTTGTCTGAATTTAAATTGATTTTAAGTATGACTGAAGATGGTACAGACGAAATTATTTCTACAAACTCTAAAGATTTCAAAAACTTAAATTGCGATATTAATCAACTTTCTATTCAAGAACTATATGATATTGTGAAAGATCATCCTAAAATGCTACGTAGCCCGATTTTAGTTGATGAAAAACGCCTACAAGTCGGCTATAATGATATGGATATTCGTCGCTTCATCCCACGCAAGGTGCGTGCTTATGAGCTTTACGAAATGCAACGTCTTTCACTAGAAGGCTGAATGAAACATTTTGGAGATGAGTAATATGAATGATGCTAGAAGAGAAAGCATTTCTTCACTTTTTGAAGTAGTTGCTTCTTTAGAGCGCAAATGGGCAAATGAGTGGAATAGCCAGAACAGTCTGGGCTTTTCTAAAACGCATATTTTAATACTAGATCTTCTAAACAACGAAGGTCCAAAACGCCCTTCTGCTATCGCAGAAAAACTTCAAGTGACGACAGGTGGCGTTACTGTGCTAACTAGCAAGCTAGTTAAGGCCAATCTTATTAAAAAGACACAAAATGAAACAGATCGTCGTGCATCTCAACTCGAGATTACAGATATCGGAAGAAAACTCCTATCAACGGCACATCAACATGTAAATGAAATAATCGAAAAAATGTTTGGCATGCTCAGCGAAGATGAAATTCATACTCTCCGTAAGATTTTCTCTAAATGCTTATTTGGTTCATAACATCCACTAACACAACAGTATTGTGTTAGTGGTTTTATTTTGGACAAAATAATTGGTCGCGTCCAATAGTTGGTTTAAAATACTGTCTATCATACAAAAATAGCTACCCTCATTTGGGTAGCTATTACCTTATATATTTACCGTTTTTCAAGGCTGCGATCTCTGTTTAGATTGCCCGACTTTTGATTAACGGACAATTATTAATTAAGCAGGCATGATTGCCTCAACTGAAGATTGATCAGCCATCATCATTTCTTTTAGACGTTGTTTCGCACGGAATAAACGAGATTTAACGGTACCGATTGAAACTTTCGTCAATTCTGCAATTTCAACAAGAGAGTATTGATTTACATAGAAGTATACTAATGTCGTACGATAAATAGTATCTAGTTGACCAATTTTATCTTGTACAATTTGAGCGATTGCATCTTGCTCAATAACTTCTTCAGTAGATAGTTCATTGTTGGGAACCAAATCTAGAACAGGAACGTCTAAAGTATCAGGTTGGTTCATCATGTATTTACTACGACGAACATTTTTGCGATAGCGGTCGCGGAAAGTGTTCATACAAATTGTAGTTAACCAAGCTTTAACATGATCTACGTTAGCTACATAAGATTCATAACGCACAACTTTCACCCAAACTTCTTGCATCAAGTCTTCTGCCTCTGCTTTATTGCGAGTTAGTTTTAAACATAAGTGATATATATAACGGTTGTATTCCTCGTAAACTGTTTCAAGATTTGTATTTGTATTTGTATTTGCCATTGTTTTAGTATTCATTTTCATTACCTCCGATTCGTGTCTTGCTTTGTTAAACCTATTGTCGCAAAAACAAACCTTTCACTCTATCGGATTCTCTTTCAATTTTATTACATTCATGTAAGGTTAGCATATAAGTCTTGTAATCTATCCTCTAAAACGTTGATGTATCAACATTCTATACTGAAAAATTACATTACAAAAGAAAAATCCTATCCAAATTCTTGGATAGGATTTTATTCATCTTCAATTATTCTTCAACTTTATTAGGTTGGACTGGCTTTTTGGTAATCGTTAATTTTACGATACGATTATCGTCCATCTCATTTACAACTACATGTAAATTTTCATAACTGAAGAATTCATTTTCTTCTGGAACATGAACGCATTGTTCAAGAACAAAGCCACCTAAAGTATCATGGAGTTGTGGTATATCTACTTCAAAAATTCGATTTGCCTCGACAATTTCAAGACGGCCATGGCAGACAAGTTTAGTTTCAGTCACTTCATAAATGAGTGACTCCTCTGCCTCATCTGATTCATCCTCGATTTCTTGTCCAATCATTTCTTCTATTATATCTTCATGCGAAATAATCCCAAGTGTCCCACCATATTCATCTAGAACTATAGCTAAATGCTTTTTCTTAGCCAACATTAGTTTGAATACTTTTTCTACATTGATATTCGATACGACAAATAACGGTTCGTGATCTATGAAATCATCAAGCGTTTTCAAAGGATCTAATGTCCATTCAATAAATTTCTTTGAGTAGAACATGCCGACAATGTCATCCATGCTTTCGTCATAAACCGGATAACGAGTGAACGAATATTCCAAAATCGTTTCGCGTACCTCTTCAAACGTTGAATGGATAGATAGTCCGACAACCTCTGTTCTATGAGTACCAAGAACATCAGATACATCTTTATCCGGAAAATCCATAACGCCTTTAAGACGCTCTGATTCATCAAAAGCAAATGTTCCTTCTGTAGAAGCAATATCTACCATCGTTCGAAGTTCTTCTTTCGTCAGTATCGCTTCTTTCACTGCCCCATTTGAAATGATTTGGATAAAAATATTCGTAAAGCTTTGGATAATCCAAGTAATTGGGCGCAAAATTTGTACTAGCAAAGCAATGATTGGGGCGACCATATAAGCAATACGATCTGCAAATGTAACAGCGATTGTCTTTGGAAGAACTTCTCCAAATATAATGATAATGACTGTCAAAACTGTTGTAGCTATTGAAAGTTGCCAACCATGCCTAAGTGCAATGATAGTTAAGAACGTTGGTAGTAGTATATTAGCTATGTTATTACCTATTAAAATCGTTGTAATCATGCGGTCCGGATGCGAAATGAGCAAAAACAATTTTTCAGACATGCGATCTCCTTGCTCAGCACGCAACTGGACCTTCATCCTATTAATAGCTGTTAACGCTGTTTCGCTTCCTGAAAAGAAAAATGACGCAATCAAACATATGATTAACCCTATAAACTCCAACTAAACTTCCTCCTGTTAATAAACGAATTCCCTATATTTTCATATAGATAATATACCATATTATTGATATTACACCTCTTTTCAAGCATGCCTTTCTAAATAATTGTAGGGATATGCTATAATTATTCCATTACCGAATATTTCGAAATGAGGGATAATTATGAATAGTATAGACCAATATTTTACTACCAAACGCGAAGAACATTTAGAAGAATTAAAGCAATTTTTAGCTATTCCTAGTATAAGCTCTTTATCTGAACACAAAGAAGATATGAAAACAGCCGCTTCCTTTTTAGGAGATGCTATGAAAAAAGTTGGGTTAGAAAATATAACAATTAATGAAACTGGTGGCCACCCGGCCGTCACTGCAGATTGGTTACACGCTGAAGGCAAACCAACTGTTTTAGTATATGGTCATTATGATGTACAACCAGTTGATCCTTTAAACCTGTGGGATAGCGAGCCGTTTAAGCCTGAGATTCGTGACAATATTTTATATGCACGTGGATCAAGTGACGATAAAGGGCAAGTGTTCATGCATATTAAAGTCATTGAAGCTTTAATGCAAATAAAAGGTGAGCTACCCGTTAACGTAAAATTTTTAATCGAGGGTGAAGAAGAAATTGGTAGTAAAAACTTACCAGCTTTCGTTGAGAAGCATAAAGACTATCTAGCAGCAGATTTAGTTTTAATTTCAGATACAGGTCTTTACGCGCCTGGGAAACCAGCAGTTTGCTATGCTTTGCGTGGTTTAACTGGCGTACAAATAGATATTCGCGGAGCTAAAGGTGACCTACATTCTGGACTTTATGGAGGCGGTGTCCAAAATCCAATACATACCTTGGCTGATATTTTGGCATCCTTCCATGATGAACATGGCACTATCTCAGTAGATGGTTTTTATGATAATGTTCTTCCACTGACTGACGAAGAACGTGCAGCATTTCGTGCTTTAGACTTTGACGAAGAGGGTCTCAAAGAAGAAATTGGTGTGAGTGAATTATTCGGAGAAAAAGGATACTCATATCTAGAACATACATGGGCGCGCCCAACACTAGAAGTAAATGGCGTATTTGGCGGTTTCTCTGGAGAAGGTATTAAGACGGTTTTGCCTGCAGAAGCCGGTGCAAAAATAACTTGTCGCCTTGTTCCTAATCAAGACCCTGAAGAAATCGTGGAAAAACTACGTGCACATATCGCTACTCAAAAGCCAGCTGGTGTTGAAATTACAGTTACTGAATTTGATAAAGGTAAGCCATTCATCACACCAATGAATCATCCACTAACCCAAGCTGCTGGCCGATCTTACGAAAAAATATATAATACACCTACAGCATATATTCGTGGTGGTGGTTCAATTCCAATCGTCGCGGCATTTGATGAAATTCTAGGAACACCAGTTATCCTGATGGGCTTCGGACTTTCAACCGAAAACTTCCATGCACCAAATGAGCACTTCCATCTAGAAAATTACGACAAAGGACTTCGTGTCATCAGCGACTACTACTATGAAGTAGCTGTAATTGATAAGGATACCCTATAAGTAAGAAATTATATTAATCCGCTCCTTTTAATTTTGATCTGACCCAAGAAAGTTAGACATATTTAGTTAAGCAGCTTCTAAGACCTGAGTTCGGTATTCCACCGGGCTTAGGTCTTTTAATTTTTCCTTCATTCGTTTGTGATTGTAATAGTGAATATAATCTGCGAGCTCCTGTTCAAAATGTGCCATGGATTCAAATTCTTGTAGGTAAAGGAGTTCAGATTTTAATAAGCCAAAGAAGTTTTCGATGACTGCGTTGTCCAAACAATTGCCCTTACGGGACATACTCTGCGTAATTCCATGTTGCTTTAATGTTCGTTGATACTTTTGCATTCGATAGTGCCAACCTTGGTCCGAATGAAGGATGACTTGATTACCTGATTGAAGGCGCTCCAATGCTTGTTCTAACATATCATGGACTAGTTTATACACTGGACGATTCATTACCGTGTAGGCAATGATTTCACCATTACACAAATCAAGTACCGGTGATAAATAGCGTTTCTCACCAAATAGATGGAACTCTGTCACGTCTGTTACCCATTTCTCGTTCATCTTCTCCGCTGTAAAATCACGTTGTAATATGTTTGGGGCAGTTTTCCCGACATTTCCTTTATACGAACGATATTTCTTCATACGGACTGCACATTTTATGCCAAGGGCATTCATCAAACAGTTAATCGTTTTAGGATCATGATGAAAGCCGTATTTTTTCAATTCTTTGGCAATCCGACGATAACCATAACGTCCCTTATGTTCATGGTAAATGGAATGAATTGCGACTTTTACATCCGCGTATTTATCAGTACGATTCAAACGCTTTTCCCAATAATAATACGTGCTACGTGGAATATCAGCGACTTTGATTAATTCCACTACTTCATAGATTTCCTTTAGTTCATAAATTACTTGCGCTTTGATTTGATTGGTAATTTTTCTTGCATTTGAACTAAAGCATTCAACTTTTTTAAGTACGCATTCTCCATTTCTAATTGTTTTATACGTGCCTCTAATGCCCCGACAGATCCTTTAGCTGATGTTGGTTTCGTTGTTCTTTTTGTTTCTTTTTTCATGGATGGACGCCCCTTTTTCTTAGAAACAAGGGCATCATAACCACCAAACTCAAACTTCCTTCGCCATTTTCGAATCATGCCAGGAGATGAAATGTTAAATAGTGCAGCTGCGTCAATTGAAGATGTACCTGTTTCGTTCATATAATTTAGTACATTCATTTTATATTCAGCGGAATATTTTGTATAGGACTTTAAGAAAGTCTCTACACCATTTTCTTTATAACGGCGAACCCATTCACTGACAACCCGTTTTGTGATTCCGATATCTTTCGCGATTTCACTCATGGATTCATATCCATTTAAGTATCGTTGAACTGCTTGAATACGTTGTTCAGCACTTACTTTTGTCATAAAAAACCCCCGTAAAAGTTAGAGTGGTGTCTAACTTTTACGGGGCAGTTCATTTATAGGGGCGGTTTTTTGATGAGAAAAATCGACATAACCTTCATTTAACCTACTCGCCTCTCCTTTTGTTTCATTCGAGCTCTCATTTAACCTACTCATCTCTCCTTTTGTTTCATTCGAGCTCTCATTTAACCTACTCGTCTCTCCTTTTGCGTCATTCGAGCTCCCATTTAACCTACTCGCCTCTCCTTTTGTTTCATTCGAGCTCTCATTTAACCTACTCGTCTCTCCTTTTGCGTCATTCGAGCTCTCATTTAATCCACTCATTAGATCCCTAAAATCTCATCTGATCTTTGAATCAAAGAAATCCCACATACGTCTAGTTAACGCATGCGGGATCTCCGATACCATAGAAGGACTATGATTAGTATATAATTCTATTCTCCAAAAACCGTTACAATTTCAGTTGCTAATTTACGTGGTTTATCTTTTGGTACAAGATCGTAGTAGCCTAACTGTAACATGGCTATAATACGTTCACCTGATTTAATGCCCATTGGCTCGCGGAATTTTGGATTATCTAGCCAAGCAGGAGTTTTCCAGCATGTACCGATTCCTTTATCCCATGCAAGTAGTTGCATATTTTGTATGAAGCTACTTGCTGCAGCAAAGTCTTCTAAACGTTCTTTTTGTCGAGCATCTTCTGGAACGGCTACAAATGCATAGGCACCTGGTAATGAGAATTTACTCATTTTACTTTGAAGTTCATCTTCAGTAAGCTCTTTCCAGTTCGGTACAGCGAACTCACGAATAAGGTCTTTTAATGGTTCTAGCTCGGGACCACATGCCACAACTAAACGCCAAGGCTGACGGTTACCGTGATTAGGCGCCCATACTGCGTCATCTATTATAGACATTAAATCTTCGCGATCGATTGGTTGCCCATTGAACATTTTAATGGAACGGCGTTGTGTAATCGCCTCTTTTACTGTTAATGATTGTTCCTTCATTTCCATCACTCCTACTCTGCAAATCTTCATAATTTGGCAGTTAGTTTCATCATACGAGATATGTATGCATCACTATCCACCATACCATATTCATTAAAAAAAACAAAAAATGACATCATTTTAATTATAAAAAGTTCGTTTGATTGCGACCGTTATTTTTTGACTTATAAAGTGCTTGGTCGGCTGTTTCAATAAAGGCACTTACTGTTTCAAATAAATGCATAGATGTCATAGTGCCTCCGATGCTAATGGTCGCAAAATTCATATCACTTCTGCCTTTATGTTCAAATTTAGCATTTTCAACTGAACTGCGTATTTTCTCAGCAAGTATCATCGCCTCATCCTCATACATTTCACTAATAATGATAGCGAATTCTTCTCCACCATAACGACAAATAACACCTTTTTCAGCGACAATATCTTTCATTATATTCACTGTATGGCAAATAAGATCGTCACCTTTTCGATGACCATATGTATCGTTATATTTTTTGAATTCATCAATATCAATCATAAGTAAAGTTAGTGGCCACTTGTCTATGTAACTTTCGCGGAAACAGATTGGCAGACGGTCGTCAAAATAGCGACGATTATTAATACCGGTTAAACTGTCTAATTCAGTCAATTGCTTCAATCGCTCATTTTTTTTCTGTAGTTCTAATGTTCTTTCATGAATCTTTTCGTCAAGTGATGTATTTAACGTCATCAATTCATTACTAAGTAGTTCAGACTCATGGAATTTTCTTGCGTAATTGCGACTTAAATTGAATGCTTGCAAAATGACGTAGAAGAAAAAACCGAAAATTGAAAGCATGAGCGTATCTATTAGACCCTTTGCAAACAAATAATCGTTCACTACCGTTATGAAAAATAACAAATTCGCTATTAAATTCATTAGAGAAGTGGGTCTTTTATTTACAACAGCCTTCACTAATGTAATCGTTATGAAAATCATAAGTATAAAAGCAAGGGGAAATACGTCAAAGAATAGAGGTATAAAAAAGCTTGGTGGTGTTACCCAAATTAGTAATAATAGTGGCATGGTTATTGCCATAACTATAAAAACTGTCTTCTTACTCGATTCTTTTGGAAATAGTCGATAAATAAAGACCATATATAGAAGAACGGCACCATAGATTAATGAGTATTCTATCTTCTTTAGTAAAGACCAAGACAAATATGAGAATTGCATTTGTAAGAGCATTGGTCCTAGGAAAAGTGAACGGCTCACTATAAATAGGCTCAACAAACCAAAATAAAGAAAAGGTCTTTCAGTTTTCCTATAAAAAAACACAATTATATGGTATATCCCTATAATAATTACACTGCCATTCATAAATAACAAAGCAGCTTGTTGATCTGAATAGTAATTGACAAGTGCATTCGCTTGGCCAAATAAAATATCTTCACTTGGACCACCAACAATGTCTTCACTTGGACCACCAACAATGTCTTCAAAATCAGAAACTTGTAAAACAACCAAAATATTCTCTGAGTTGGGAACAAAATAGCCAATTCTAGGGGTAATAGAAGGAGTAGACGTATCTTTAGTAGTACCTACAGAACCACTTGATGAAATGACCCTTCCATCGACAAATAAGGTGTAGGCGCTTGATTGGAAACCAGTAGAAAGCGCAAATGTATGACTAACCTGCTCTTTAGGAATTTGCAAATAGAAAGCAAATGTTCCGTAGCCATTATCACTCCCTAATTGATCATTCCAAGTGCTTGGCAAATTTCCCTTATCTAAATTCGACGTTTTCCCCCGCCTCTCTATCTCTTTATTAGATAGTATTTCTTGAGTAAAAAATAGCCATTCACCACGTAATGGAATGACAGAACTCTCTGTTAAATCTGCATCCTTGAGTACTAATATGCCGTTTTTTATGTGGTAGTTAGTTTCATAATCGATTAATGAACAACCACTGAGGATGAATACAAATAATAGTAGTAATGCACTTATTTTTCTCAATTGTACTCCTCCAAAATTTGATAATAGGTTAAAAAAGGGTTGTTTTCATAGTTGTTTTTCCTACATACTGTAAAAAAGAGTTTGGAGGATTTGGTATGTCTTATTTGACGATTTGTTATTGGCTAGTCAGTTACTTAGTCGGTACTTTCATGACTGCATGGTGGATCGGTAAATGGAAAAACATCGATTTACGTGAGCACCGCAGTGGAAATTTAGGTGCTAGGAATGCTGGTGCAGTTATTGGTAAATCTGCATTCTTCGCAACCTCCCTTGGCGACGGTGGCAAAGGGATACTTATTGTTTTATTCGGTTACTTGTTGAAAGAAACTCAATTCACAATTGCAGTCGCTGGAGCCCTTGTTATTATCGGACACTTATTTCCTATTTGGTTAAAGGGTAAAGGAGGTAAAGGAATTGCAACATTTGTGGGTGTTGCGCTTGCTTTTAATCCCCTTATATTCTTAGCTTTTGTAGTTGGTTTTTTAATGCCCTTTCCATTCTTAAAAAGCGCGACATTGAGTATGACTTTTGGATATTTATGTTATATCGGATGGATTATTTATAGCGGTTTTTTACCAGTTGCTTGGCCAATCGTTCTTATTATTCTAATCATTCTTTACAAGCATCGCTTTGACATTATTGAGTCCTATCAAGAAAAAGCTTGGCAATCGAAAAAATAACAAAAAAAGCATCATTTTAATAACCTTCTTTTTTTGAAAACACAGCAAACCCGACCTATTATCCATTGAATAGGTCGGGTACTTTAATTATATTGGTAATATAACATCTTCTATGTGAAAAAAGTAGTATTTCATATTCGGTGTATAAGCACTCGAGTCTTTATATTCCCAATGTCGATGAAAGCTATTGGTTGTGTGGGCATTCACATGAGGTACACCATCTTGAATACTTGTAACAATGACAGAATGATCTATTCTTCCATCACCTTGGAAATCGAAAAAAATAACATCTCCTAGCTCTAAGTCATAGGCAGATGCAACTCGCTTCCCCCTCAGTCCCTTCTTTGAAGTTTCTAAATACCATCGCAATGAATGCGATGTACTCCAACTAAAACTCCAATTACCTCCTTTTAGCCACCAGCCCTCCGATCGGTTTGGCGATCCCCACATCGGTCCACCGCCTGCAAAAAGACATTGTGATACATAATTCGTACAATCCACATCAAATCGCGGAAATGCTGGATTGTAGCTGTCCCACCATTTATCGGCGTAAGCGACAGCTGCTTGTCGATTGTAAACCGCTCCATCACACCTCCTTAGTCATGTATATGCATTGTCCTTGTTGAATATCTCTGGTATTGAAAAGATTTAAATACAATAGTCATTTTGTCATTTAAAGTCGTTTACACGAAAATTATCTATTTATAAAGAACCTCAAATTATTACTCTAATTATTACATTTCTATGATATTTGTCAGTGCCTTTACATTTATACAACAATTGCAATATTCCTGATTTGAATCGCCCAATATAAGTCAAAAATTTGGTACAATGAAAACAACTTATTTGTTTCTCCTATTTTACGTTTGAAAGGGTGTTTAAAATTGACACAGCACGCAGAAAAAGAAATTGTTGAGTCGACATTATTATGCGATAAGAAGGGTAATCTAAATCCCGCTGCCATAGGATTCGCTCGAAAACCGATTATCAATAGTAATTTGAAAGGCCATTTCATGCGTAAAAAGAAATGGAATTATTGGTGTGTTTTCGGGGATGAAATTATGTTCTCTGCAACAATTAGCCATTTAGATTATGCTGCTGTTTGTTTCGTCTATTTCCTTGATTACGAAACGCAACGTTACTTTGAAAAGACGATAACAATTCCATTGGGCAATAAAGTGAAAATGCCTACAAACGTATTAGAAACTGTAAATTTCATTCACGAAGATATGAAAATACAGCTGCTATACGCTCAAAATGAAACACAAATGACTGTCACTATACCTGATTTTGATGGTGATCTACTACATGCAGACTTAACAATCAAACATCCTGTAAACGACGACTCTCTAAATGTGGTTATCCCTTGGAATCGCCAAATATTTCAATTCACCGGAAAACACCATTCATTACCAACAAACGGTTACGTTAAAATAGGAGAAAAACGTTATAATTTTCAAGAAGAAGAGTGTTATGCTGTACTTGACTATGGTCGTGGCATTTGGCCACGTGAAGCAACTTGGAACTGGGCTATGGCTTCCCAAAAATGTAGAGGTCACCGGATCGGGTTAAACTTAGGCGGTCAATGGACAGATGGTACAGGCATGACGGAAAATGCTATATTCCTAGATGGCAAAATGACTAAAATCCATGAAGATGTCATCTTCGAATACAATACAAAAGATTTTATGCAACCTTGGCGTATTAATTCTAAATTCACGGATGACGTCCAACTTACTTTCACACCTTTCTTTGAGCGTATCGCTGCAACAAATGCTAAAGTTATAAAATCCGAAGTTCATCAAATGGTCGGCTATTTTAATGGCCGCGTCCGATTAGACAATGGATATTACTTACCTATCCAACAACTGCTTGGCACCACAGAAGAACATTTAGCTAAATGGTAAAAAGGACAGCCTCCTATTTGATTG
The DNA here is from genome assembly GCF_055456015.2 of Viridibacillus sp. d25.2. Taxonomy (NCBI): domain Bacteria; kingdom Bacillati; phylum Bacillota; class Bacilli; order Caryophanales; family Caryophanaceae; genus Viridibacillus; species Viridibacillus sp. d25.2. Next base: position 4,216,761 of record NZ_CM196652.1, read on the forward strand.
AGAGGCTGTCCTTTTATTTTGGGGTACGCTAAAGTTGTAATGGGGGTGGAATGGATTGTTTTTTAGTAGGAACAATCTCTCTCTGAGTAGCGATAATCTTTCTCTGAGTAGCGATAATCCTCACCCGAGTAGCGCTAATCCTCCTCCGAGTAGCGATAATTCCTCTCTGAGTAGCGCTACCCCTTCTCCTAGTAGCGATAATTCCTCTCTGAGTAGCGATAATCTTCCCCCGAGTAGCGATAATCCTCCTCCGAGTAGCGATAATCCTCACCCGAGTAGCGCTAATCCTCACCCGAGTAGCGCTAATTCTCTCTGAGTAGCGATAATCCTCACCCGAGTAGCGATAATCCCTCTCCGAGTAGCGCTAATCCTTCCCCGAGTAGCGCTAATCCTCACCCGAGTAGCGCTAATTCTCTCCGAGTAGCGATAATCCTCACCCGACTAGCGATAATCCCTCTCCGAGTAGCGATAATCCTTCCCCGAGTAGCGCTAATCCCTCTCCGAGTAGCGATAATCCTCACCCGAGTAGCGATAATCCCTCTCCGAGTAGCGATAATCTTTCTCCGACCAGCGCTAATCCTCACCCGAGTACGTCAATCCCCCCCTGAGCACAGATAACTACTCACTTATTCCCATGCAAATACATTTTCTCAGGATAATCTGTAAAAACAGCTTCGACTCCAAGTTTTTTCATCAAGTCATAATCTTCTATTGTATTCACTGTATAGACGCGCACTATATTGCCACGTTCAATTGCTGTTTTAACGGCTTCGCGCTTAGCAGCTACTAATGAAACATGCAATGCATCCGAGCCTAGCATTACACCATACTCATGTAAGTTTACTAATATTTTCATGAATAATGCCCCTACTTCATTCTGTGGTGCTTTTTTCAATACTCGCTCGACTATTTCATGATCAAATGATGAAAAGACAACTCGGTCTAACATATCATTTTTTTCGAGCATGGCTATTACATCATCTTCTATTCCCTGATATAAAAAGACATCCGTTTTCAATTCAATATTAATCATATGATGGGTCGTTTTGAAAATGTCCAATACCTCCTGCAGAGTCGGGATCTTCTCTCCTACAAATTGTTCGCCTTTCCACGACCCGAAATCGTATGAGCGTAGTTCTTCAAATGTCATATCGCGGATATAGCCTTCTCCATTTGAAGTACGATTGATACGTTCATCATGATTGATCACAAGAACGCCATCTTTTGTACGTTGAACATCTAATTCAACACCATATATGGGTAATCTTGCAGCTTCACGGAAAGAGCATAATGTATTTTCGGGAAAATCACCTGAAGCTCCACGATGTGCAAATATTTTCATAAATTATTTCCTCCAAGGATATATTCGTTAACTTTATGCTACACTTTCTAAATTTTACAGACAATTGAAAACTTTTACTTGTACTCTCTGAATTCATGTAGTAATATTTATCATTGCTATCAAAACCCCAACATCTTCAACAGGACGCAAAATTGCCAAATTGGAGGACTGTAAATGACACAGAAGCATCCCGATTTTGAACAAGAAGCTCAGCGCCTGGCTTACACAAAACATTATATGCTAAAACTCTTAGAAGAATCCAAACGTGACCTACAATCAGCACAGGACAGTATTCGAAAATCGATGTCTGATTTAGAATACCTAGATTCAAGTTTAAGCTACCTCAATATTTTAACGAATGCTCGATTTTTTGATATGGCACGTGATCAAAAAGAAGGACTTGAAGCAGTTAAGCAAAAACCTTATTTTGCCCGTATACACTTTCAAAAGGAAGGCGAACCTGCAGAAAAACTATATATTGGTAAAACTTCTCTCTTTGATCGTGAAACGCAAGAGCCTATCATCGTCGACTGGCGTTCTCCTGTCGCGAACGTATACTATGATGGGCGCCTTGGTGACCTAACTTATAAAGTACATGACGAGGAATACAATGGGCATCTCTTTTCAAAACGACAATATAAAATTGAAGAAGGTAAATTATTAGATGTACAAGATATTGATCTGACAACTAATGATGAACTGTTGCAAGACGCGCTCGCTGGTAAAGCTGATGTACGACTGACTGAAATTGTCTCTACTATTCAAGCCGAACAAAACGATGTTATTCGTGCTCACTTAAAACAACCAATACTCGTCCAAGGTGCTGCTGGATCAGGAAAAACCACTATTGCACTCCATAGAATCTCTTATTTCTTATATACGATGGGCGAACATTTCAACGCAAAAGAACTGATGATTTTAGCACCTAACCAACTGTTTATCGAATACATTGGCGACGTTTTACCTGAGCTTGGGGTCGATCAAATTTGCCAAACGACCTACTCAGATTATGTGCAACAAGCAACTGATATTAAGCTGAAAATCCAAAATCCAAATGAACAGCTTGAAAAACTTGTGAGCGAAGACGTGATCGATTCAACAGTATCATGGCTGACTAGAATGAAAGGTTCCCTTGCTTATCGAGATGTTATGGATCGCTATTTAAAAAGAATCGAATCCGAAATAGCTGACCAGTTCGAAGACGTTTATATTGAAAAGTATCGTATCTTAACAGGATCACATTTAAGAAAACTCTTCTTAAAAGACTTTGCCTATATGCCAATTGAAAAACGAATAGACCGGATTAAAGCTGTTCTGCAAAATTATGTACGACAAAAGAAAAAGCAAATATTACTTTCTTTAAATAAAAGATATGATGAAATTTTGGATAAGGCATTGTTCGGTATTCAAGATGCAGTCAAACGAAAGCAAACAGTGACGAAATGGATTGATGAACGTGATGTACGTATTCCAGCTGTTGAAAAACAGGCTAAGTCTACTTGCTCAAATTATATGAAACGCTTTAAAAAGCATAAAATAAAAGCATTGTATCGTGAGTTTTTGACGAATTATGATTTACAAAAAGAGTTATCTCCCGAATGGTCGGAAGCGGAGAATGAGCAATTTTTCAACGCTCATATGAAAGAAACATGGGCATTAGAAGATTTGGCTGCCATCTTCTATTTGCATGCTAAAATTAAAGGAGTCAACGAAAAATGGAAAATGCGTGTTGTTTTCATCGATGAGGTGCAAGATTATAGCTTATTCCAGTTAGCGGCTTTAAAAGAAGGTCTTGAAACGGATATGTTCACTATGGTGGGCGACTTGGCACAAGGAATACATAGCTACCGCTCCTTAACGGACTGGACGCCCGTACGCGAACTATTCCCTCGCGCTACTTATAAAACTTTGCAAAAAAGCTATCGTACAACGATTGAAATTATGGCTATTGCGAATGAAATCTTATCGAAAATGGGTGAAGATCTACCACTTGTAGAACCGGTTGTCCGCCATGGTGATGAACCAACTTTCCATGAGATGAAAACAATTGACCCATTAGCAATTGAAGAAATCCATCAACAAATTAGAGCAAAAGGGCATCGTTCCATCGCACTCATTTGTAAAACAACTGACGAAGCAATGGACTATACAAAGACATTGCAAAATGCCGGCGTATTGGCACAAACTTTATCTGAATCATCTGAGATTGATCAAGAAGCGCTGCTTGTCATTCCAAGTCATTTAGCAAAAGGTCTAGAATTCGATGCAGTTATAGTAACAGCTATCGAAAAACCTTTCCGTGATGCAGCACTTGATCGTAAGCTTTTATATGTAGCGGTTACTCGTGCTATGCATGAACTACATTTAGTTGGTTCTTCACGCAGTGCGTTTTTATTAGAAGAATAACAATAAAGAGGCATTCCAAAAGTCGATTGCAAACCGACAATTGGAAGCCTCTTTTTATTTCCTCGCAGAGAGCGGATAATAATTTTGTTTTTTAGAAAAGATATTGAAAATCTTTCGGAAGATACCCTTTTTCTCTTTTCTTAATTGCTTTTCATTTTTTACATCGACTTTTCCTAGTGCAGGTAATCTCATTGTAGATCTCCCCCTTTGCGATGGTTTTTGTACTTTCTTAACATTACCATTAGTTTATGAATATTATCGACTAAATATGTATATTTTTAGTAAAATTTATTATTAATTCAGAATTTTTTGATGCAAGCTCTTCTTATAATGCCTTTGCAAATTAAAAATACCAAGCAAACTACAATTTGCCTGGTACTCTTTGTATTATTTAAAGATGTTCAAAATTCTTTGAAAGAAGCCTTTCTTACTCACATCTTTCATTTTTTTAATTTCTGCTACTATCTCATCCGACAGCAAGTCGTAACCTGCCTCTCCGAAGTGTAAGCCATCGTCTTTTATACCTACTAAAAGCTCTTTGTAATTTGGCTTATTATAGAGAATTTCAAAAAAATCGATGACATGACATCCTGTTTCTTCTGCAACATCTTTGACCGCTTGGCCGTATTCTTTCAACTTCTTATTTTTACGGTTCGGTTGTAATGATTCATCAACTGGTGGAGAGGTGATAAGAATTGTGCGATCAGCTCCAATTTGTTGAACAAAGTAACGGATATTAGACTTAAACGTGCCAATTGGTATTAATTTGTGCTTTGCAGAATCATTTCCTCCAAATAATACCGTAACTACATCAGGGTTTTTTGATAGTACATCCTTCTTAAATCGAACTCTAGCTTGCTCCGTTGTATTACCAGATACTCCAGCATTAATAAATTGATGCTGTTTCATTTTCAGCTTTAACATGGATGTTAAAACCGGTTTAGGATAGTTTTCTTTACGTGCTGTAATGCTATCTCCAAAACATATGATTTTCATCTAATAATCCCCTTATGCTATTTATCTATTCATGAATTTATTTTCTCGCAAAATAATCCACCTGCTGTATTTTCTCAAATCCTGCTCGTTCATAGACAGTTAGTGCTTGCTCATTTTCAATCTCAACATCAAGTAAAACTGTCGATTGCCCTTTTTTGTCAGCAATATTTTTGACCCATGCTAACAGCGCAGCTCCTATACCTTGACGTTGGAAATCAGGATGTACTGCTAGTGCAGTTACCCATTGGATATCATTCTCTTCAACGGACGTCACTGTACCAACGACTAGCCCATCTTTTTCTGCAACCCATAATATGCGACCTTCTCTCGAGGTATTCTCAGTAATTAGATCATCTGTTTCTTCTGGTAAATCATTAAATCCAGACTCAAAAATAGTAACAAGTGCATCGCGTTCTCCATTATATAAGCGAATCGTTAAATCATTAGGAATATCTGTATACTCAGCACCTGCTCGTAGTGTCGCTTCTGAAAAACTATATTCATAGCCTTGTGCTTCGATGAAATTACGCCCCTCTTCACCGTTTAATGTTAGTGCTAATTCACCAACAGTATTGCGCTCAGCTAACCCAGTTGCAATGCTCTCAACTAGTAGTTTACCTATACCCATTCCACGATACATAGGAGTTACAACTGCTGACCATTCGAATGCATTGAAACCAAACGGATCAACTGCACTAGCTGCACCGACTAATTCGTCTTTGTCATCATCATAAGCAAGCACTAGAAAGCCATATGCCTGAGGATTGCACCAGCTACTCTCGTTCATCACAATTTTGTATTTAAGTTTATCTTCAAGTTCAGATTTTTGTAATAACTGTAAAACTTCCTCGTAAGTTTCACCATCAATAGGATATGTTGCTTTCATTATAAAAATATTCAAATTGAAACCACCTCATTGTAATTGTTTTGTCATCTAAATGATAACAAATTATCAAATTAGGCGACTACCATTTGGCTTTTTACGGGTATAGAATATCGAAATGGAGGTTTTACAATGACAAAAAAACGATTAACTTGGGTTGATGTGACTAAGGGGTTTTTAATGATTTTAGTAGTAGTTGGCCATTTTCCTGGAGACTTGGATCACCCACTTTTACAATATATATATTGGTTCCATATGCCAGCGTTCTTCGTGTTGAGTGGATTATTCTTCAAACCGGTTTCAAAGGACGAGCCTATTCGTAAGGCTGTTAAAAAGCGATTTATGCAATTGATGGTTCCATATCTGTTCTTCCTATTGCTTATTACATGTATTCGTTATGTATTAGTATTCGCTTATGGAAATACCGATATTTCATGGTATGTGCAGGATTTTAGTACGCTCATTATTGGAGGACGTTATGCACGAGGATCTTACGGTGTATTCTGGTTTACAACAGTCTTATTCTTTACTTATTTATTATTCTTATTACTAACAAAATATTTAAACCGATTCTATCAATTTAGTGTACTTACACTATGTTATATTATCGCCCATATCCAAAGCTACTATGTAATAGATGTTATTGGAGGCGCATCTGATAAAGCTTCGCAAACTATTCCAATGCTATGGAATTTAGATGTTACGCTTATAACAGTGGTCTACTTCGCCATTGGCTATTATGCAAAAGATTTACTTTTACACATACGGTTACCCCTCTGGACAGTTTGTACAGTTAGTACTCTCTTAGCAATGCGATTAGCTTGGGTTGATCAATTTGATTATCATTTAAGTTTGAAGTTTATACGTTACAATCATCCACTATTGGATCTTATCGTTCCTTTTATTTTTATCATTGCAATTTTCGGCGTATTCCAATTCATTACACGCTACACACCATTTAAGGCATTCCATTTTATCGAAATGCAGTCAATCACTATTATGTATATGCATATTTCGGTAGATAAACAGATGAATAATTTCTTTGATTACGGTCTCATTGGCTATACCGTTCTATGTCTAAGTATATCTCTCATAGGCTCTTTAGTTATAAAGAAATTCATCCCGTATGGATTATTCTTCATCGGAGATATTCATGCAAAACGCCCTCTTCTCTTTAAGGGGAAATTATTTACCACGTAAACAAAAAGGCATTCATCCATATGAAATGGGTGAATGCCTTTTCTTTCTACCAAACAGTTATGCATTTGATTCTTCTAACATTTTATAATATATCCCCTGTTTATCAATCAACTCCTGTTGATTGCCTGCTTCAACAAGCTCACCTTGTTGCATTACAAAGACGATGTCAGCTTGTCGTACCGTATTCAATCGATGTGCAATAACAAAGCTTGTACGTCCTTGCATTAAACGTTCTAGAGCTTCTTGGATTTTCAACTCTGTTACCGTATCAATACTACTCGTTGCTTCATCTAACAATAGGATTACAGGGTCTGCTACAAGTGCTCTTGCTATAGATAATAACTGCTTTTGACCTTGGCTAATTCCAGCACCATCAGCAGACAGAAATGTATCGTAACCATTCTGCAATTTCATAATGAAATCATGGGCGTTAGCTTTACGTGCGGCTTCTTCCACTTCTTCATCTGTTGCATTTAACTGACCATATCGAATGTTTTCCCTAACCGTTTCTTCAAATAAAAATGGATCTTGTAAAACAAATGCCATCTGACTGCGTAATTTTTGACGTGACAGTGCTTGAATAGGTGTACCATCAATAGTAATTTCACCTTTATTTACTTCATAGAAACGTGCGAGTAACTGAAGAATAGTTGTTTTACCAGCCCCAGTAGCACCTACTAAAGCAACTGTTTGCCCTGCTTCTACATGAAAGCTAACATTTTTTATCGTATGTCCTTCATCTGTTTGCTCGTATTTGAACGAGACATCGTTGAACTTTACGTCACCTTGTAGTTGATGGGTGATCTTGTCTGAAGCTAAATCCTTCTCTTCATCTTCGTTCATAATCCCAAAAACACGTTCTGCACCTGCAATTGCAGATAATACATTATTAAACTGGTTCGCTAAATCGTTTAAAGGGCGCGTAAACTGACGTGCATATTCTGAGAATATCACAATCGTCCCAATTGTAACTTGGCCCTTCAAAGCTAATAAGCCACCAACTCCTGCAACAATGGCAAAACTTGCATTATTTAATAGGTTCATGACCTTTGGAATACCACCTGAGTAAACATTAGACCAAAAGCCAACATGTCGTAACTTAGTGCTTTTCTCTGCAAATTCTTCAATCATACGCTGCTCCTGAGAAAATGCTTTAACAATTCGTTGTCCTGAAATCGACTCCTCAATCATCCCATTTAACGCACCTAATGCTTGTTGCTGTTCTTTAAATAACTTACCAGTACGGCGTGTAATCCATCTTGTAGCAACGAACATAACTGGAATGATGATCATCGTCAATAATGTTAATAGTGGACTCATTGAAAGCATAACAACTAACGTTCCAACTAATGTTAAAACACTTGAGAATACTTGAATAAATGTACTATTCAAGGTCGAACTAACATTCTCAATATCATTTGTCATGCGACTCATTAACTCGCCATGTTGACGCTTATCAAAAAATGTAATTGGTAGCTTTTGCAACTTTGTAAATAGCCCTGTACGCATGCGATAAATCGTTTGTTGTGCAATACCAATCATCCAATAGTTTTGGAGAAACAATGATAATGACAAACCTAGATAGATGGCGATCAAACCAAATATTTGCTTAGACAAGCCTGCAAACTGAGTTTTCATAATGTGATTATCAATAATTTTACCAATTAAATAAGGACCTAGTAATGAGAATACCGAGCTCGCTACTACCATTAGTAAAACAACAATTAATAGTGCACGTTGTTCATCAACAATTCGCCAAATGTGACCTAGAGTTGAACTCCAATTTGTTGCACGGTCCACCTTCTTCTTTCTTTGCCTTTGTATATCTTCTTTCGTCAAAATATTTTTATAGCCAAAAGGTTCTCGAATCGATTTAAGCATTATCATCCACCCCCTACCCTTGTTGTGATGTAGCAATCTTTTGATACAATACAGAATTCACCATCAACTCTTCATGAGTACCAAATGCTGAAACTAATCCGTCTTCTAGTAGCAAAATACGGTCAGCTCCCTTTGCCGTACGAATTTTCTGTGTCACAACCAGCATTGTTGCCTCTTCACCTTCAAGCGCGCTCCATAATGCCGATTCCGTTTTAACATCTAATGCACTCGTACTATCATCTAAAATCAAAAATTCTGGCTTGCGTATTAATGCCCTAGCAATTGATAATCGCTGTTTTTGCCCACCTGATAAATTTACTCCTTTTTGACCAACTCTAGTTTCATAGTCATTTGGAAAATGCGTAATTGAGTCATGGATTTGTGCCTGAATTGTTGCTTCATGCACCTGTTCGACCGAAGCAGCAGTTTTACCCCAGGTTACGTTATCGTGGATAGAACCTGTGAATAACAATGCCTGTTGTGGTACATAACCTATTGCTTCACGTAATTTTTCTAATGGCCAGTTTTTCACGTTTTGCCCATCCACAATGATATTTCCTGACGTTGCATCGTAAAAACGAGGTAATAGCTGTAGCAATGTCGATTTACCTGAGCCAGTCGCGCCCATAATCGCCAGCTTTTCACCTTGGCCACATTCAAAGGAGACGTTACGCAATATAAATTCATCCGTCTGTGGATATTTAAATGATACATTTTCAAAACGCAGGGTGCCGTGCTGTCGAAATTTCAATTGCGCTTTCCCCTTTTCTTCATCCTCTAAGCCTTCATCAATTAACAATACTTCCTCCATACGATCCGCTGATGCTTTCGCTCGTGAAATAAATACGATAATAAATGAAAACATTGAAAATGCACCTGTCATACGCAGTGCATAGTTAACAATCGCTACAAGCTCACCAATTTGTGTTTCTCCTTGCTCAATTTTACCCGCTCCAAACCAAAGAACGACAAGTAAGCTAACATTCATCACTAAAAGCAATATTGGCTGAATATACTCCATCGTCCGTAACGCTTTTGAGGTATCTCTCTTCAAAGAATTGGCTACTTTTTCAAACCTACTTGCTTCATACATGCCACGTAAATAAGCCTTTACTAAACGCATCGCTTGCAAATTCTCTTGAATTACACGATTAACTCGGTCAACACGCTTTTGTACCGCTGAGAAATATGTAATCCCTTTGCGAACCATTGCAAATAAGTAAATGGCTAAAAACGGTGCACCTATCACAAGATAAACGGCTAATGATGGATTCACATAAAACGCCATTATTAAACTACCAATCACAACAAGAGGCGTACGTAACATGACACGTAAACTCATGAATAAGACTTGCTGCACTTGTGATACATCACTTGTTAAGCGCGTAATAAGTCCTGCCGTTGGAAACTTCAAAAACGTCGTCATTGTAAATGATTGTACTTTTTTAAACAATGCATTTCGCAAATCAAAGGCAAAGCTTTGTGATGCGTGTGCTGAAAAAAATGAATTCGTAATACCTGCAAAAAAGCCTAGGAAAGCTATTAACATCATTATGCTCCCCCATAACCAAACAGTTGCAGGATCTTGTAAAACGATTCCATCATCAATGATTTTCTTAATAATTAATGGCTGAATTAACTCAACAGCAAGCTCGACAAGCATGAGTGAAATAGCAATAAAAGCAAACCATTTGTATGGTTTTATATATGAAAACATTGTCTTCACGGTATAACCCCCTGCATTCATTTCGTCTCTCGAAATTTATTTAATTGTTTCTTATTATGCCATAAAATAGCCCTAGTCTGTGCGATTAAAACTCGAAATATTTAGAAGGATGATTTTAAGAATGTTTTTTACTCATATATATCTAAAAAAGTCTCCATCACTCCAAAAGTGAAAGAGACCTTTTATTTATAAATAATGAGCTTCGACATAAACCTTTCTAACTTTCCTAATAATTCCACCCCTAAAAAATAGCCCCTCTAATTTAAGCAACTTCTTGTTGTTTATCCCCTTCAATGGACAGCCAAGTTACACAAACAAGCATAACTAAGATGCCTACAATTTGCCATAACGCTAGTGTTCTTCCCAACCATATAACAGAAATAATCATAGCTGTTAATGGCTCCATACTCGACAATACACTCGTCTCTACGGCTGTTATGTATTTCATGCTACTTAAAAACAATACAAAGGCTACTGTTCCAAAAAAGATAATAGCAGTTAACATTAATGCGATTTTCGGATTTAATAATAAGCTCCATTCATCTGAACTCCATGCTCGCGAAATTACACCTAATACAATACCACCTATTAACATTCCCCATCCTACTACAATGAGGACACCCCATTCTTTCATAATAGCTGCTGGATATAAGGTATAAAAAGCAAATGTTAAACCAACTGCCAATCCCCATAAAAGCGCCTCAGTACTTACGAGCAATGTCTCAAAGGAAGCATTGGTTAATAATAAAAACAAACCAATAAGCGTCCCTAAAATACCTAGTACTTGATATCGCGGTGGCCATTTACGATTAGAAAATGAAACAAATATGATAATGAAAATAGGTGCCAAAAATTGCAGCAAAGTTGCTACAACCGCATTACTAGCATTAATAGCCGCTACGAATGAATATTGCACCCCTAACATTCCTAAGACACCAAAAACTACTAATTTCCTCCACCAAGCAGGGTACTTCCAAATGGTTATTATATCTTTTCTAGTTAACAGTAAAAAGGATAAAAGTATTACCCCTGCCAAAACGAGCCGGACTGTTAGCATAAACGGAACAGTTAACTCACTATTAGATAATACCCACTCCATAAGTGGCCCTGTAGCACCCCAAAGCATTGCTCCAGAAACAATCATTACTATCCCTTTTAATCTATGTGACGAATTATTCATACTTATACTCCTCTTTTGTGAATATATTTTACTGCATTTAAGATAATTTTTCTCATGTTTTCTACTATTTTAGCCTTTTTATATCGCCTATATTAATATATAATTCTGAATTTCTTTTATATACATTACCTATTACTAATGACGGATGGCATTCTTTTCACTATAATGAGAGATATAGAAATTTCAAGGAGTCGTCGCATGCATGAATGAAACTCAAACAATTTTTAGTACAGCAAATTCAGTATTAAACCAAATGCCCTTTCCAATGGTGATTGTAAATCATCAAGGAATCGTCGCAGCATGGAATCGCCAAGCCGAAAAAACATTTGGTTTTTCTGCAGATGAAGTTCTTGGGAAATTCATTCCCTTCATCGAAGCAGAGAAAGCAGGACTACATAAAGAAGGTTGGACAAAGGTATTACGTTCTCCTGAACCTTTACACATCGATAGAATGGCATTCATGGCAAAAAATAAAGAAGCTATCTTCTCGTCAGCTTTAGCAAAATCGTTTACTATCGAGAACGAACGCTATGTATTTTTCCATTTTGAAATGACAGATGAGGTTCAAAAAGACCCATCACCTTATCAAGAATTAATCAGCATGAAAGCAGGACTTGAAGATTCCTTTATGATGTTAACAATGGATCAAGAGGGTTTAATCAGTTTTGCAAACAACCATTTCTTAAAAAGAAGCAAATGGACGCCGAAGCGAATAATCGGTAAAACTTTTTGGCAAATGTTCCCTCAAACAGATGATGGAACTTCAGCTGCAAATAATATCTGGACATTCCTAAAAAACGGCAAGACTTGGAAAGGCGAAGTAGAAAAGATGACGAAGGACGGCTTATCCTATTGGGTCGATTTAACGGCTATCCCGATTTTCGTTACAAGTAAAAAACCAGCCTACTTCATCCTGTTAGAAAATGATATTACAGAAAAAAAATTGCTACAACACCGTTTAGAAAAAATTGCATATATTGATCAAGAAACGGGTTTAATGAACCGCTATCGTTTAGAACAAATCGTCACAGATATGATTCAAGAAAAAAATCACTTTACTTTTGTTTATCTAAGTATCGATAAATTTTACTCATTGAAGGAAATTTATGATGAGCAAACGGAAATTGTCCTTTTACAAGAATTCACAAACCGTATGAAAATATACTTCCAAGATAGCACAATGGCGCGAGTCGGCATAGATGAATTTGTAGTATTAACTCCACTTGGAGAATGGTTTATCCAAGGCTTCCTTGCCTATCTAAAACAACACCCGATTTATGTAAACAATCGTGCGTTACCACTTTCAATTAGCGGCGGTATTACAAAATACCCTGAAGACCAGTCATCATTCTCACATTTAGTGAAAGCCTCACATGCGGCGATTTCTAAAGTGCGTTCTGACGGTGGTGGTAATATTATTAGCTTAACAAAAGCTGATCATAAAGCACTTAGTACAAAGGCTATTATTGAAAAACGCTTACTAATCGCGCTTGATGAAAAGAACTTAAAAGTACTCTATCAACCTCAGTTAAACCTAGAGACGGGCAAAATTAATGGTGTAGAAGCACTCGTACGTTGGGAAGACGAAGAAATTGGTACAGTTACACCAGACGTCTTAATCCCAATCGCTGAAGAAACTGGGCTAATAAATGATATCGGTGCCTTTATGCTTGAACAGGCGTGCTTACAAGCAGTGTCTTGGCATAAAAAGGGCTTAGATTTAAAAGTTAGTATTAACTCTTCTGTTCGTGAATTCCGTGATAAAAACATGGTACAACACATTCGAAAAGTATTAGAGAAAACCAATTGTCCTGCCAATCTATTGCAAATTGAAATTACAGAGAAATTTGCATTAGAGGCTGAAGCTGAAACTTCTATTATTCAACAGATGAAGCAATTAGAAACTGACGGGATTGTCTTCGTCCTTGATGATTTCGGTACAGGATATGCTTCTTTCCGTTATATGCAACTGTTACCATTAGCTGAAATTAAAATTGATAAAACATTTATTTCTACACTGCAATATCAGAAGAAATCCCAAAAACTAATACAAGGTATGATCCAATTTGGAAAATCTATCAATATGCGTGTTTTAGCTGAAGGTGTTGAAACAGAAGAACAACTAGAATTACTTTCATCATTTGGCTGCGATGCAGCACAAGGTTATCATATTAGCCACCCTATCACACCAAAAGAGGTAGAGAACCTTTTAAAATAACGCTTGATTTAATAGATACCTTTCATCAATAAAATAATGGCCTTCGCTCAATTATGCGAAGGCCATTTAGCTCTTTAAACTTCATTCTGTAACGCTTTTGCTTTACGTTTTCGAATTATATTGAAAATGAGTTGCATAAACACCTCTGCAAAAACAAGCCCCATAACAATTGCACCCGTAATAATAAAAGCCCTTGCTGCGTATTGAATGCTTTCAAGATATTCATTTTCAACGACATGCCTCATCGCATTATAAGCCATACCTCCAGGTACAAGTGGAATAATGCCAGCAACACTGAAAATAATCATCGGCATTTTAAAGCGTCTTGCCAACATATGCGCCACAATCGCAATAACAAAAGAACCTGCAAATGAAGCTATTACCGTATCCATTCCTTGCTTCAATAGAGAATAGTATATTAGCCATCCAATGGATCCAACTAACCCACAATGGAACAACATTTTTTTCGGTGCATTAAAAATAACCCCAAAACCAGCTGTTGCTAAAAAACTAAGAACTCCTTGGGTGACCCAAAACATACTATTCCTCCTAAAATGACAATACTAGTGCAACACCCGCACCAATCGCAAATGCTGTTAAAAAAGCTTCCGTTCCTTTAGCTACTCCAGACACGAAATGTCCTGCCATCAAGTCCCTCACTGCATTTGCAATAAGTAAACCTGGTACTAATGGCATTACAGAAGCAATAATAATTTTATCTATTTGAATACCTATTCCAAATTTTACTGTTAAAAAAGCTGTAATTCCGACAAACAATGCAGCTGTAAATTCCGCAAAAAATTTTACCTTCGTTAACTCATGCATTAAAACAAAAAGTAAATATCCGATTCCACCAGCTAAAACCGCTGCAGGGACATCCTTCCAAACACCTTCAAATAATATTAAAAAACAGCCACTTGCAATAGCCGAAGCGACTATTTGAATCCAAATTGGGAAATATAAATTAGAACGATCTATTCGTTTTAATTCCTCAAATGCTTCTGACAATGTAATTTGCTCTGCAGTTAATCGACGTGATACACCATTAACAAGCGCAATTTTCTCTAAATCTGTCGAACGTCTGGGTATTTGAACGATTCTTGTTGGCCTTTTATGACCAGCTGAAAATATTATTCCTGTAGGTGTCACAAAACTCTGTGCGGATGTTAGTCCTTGTGAACTTGCCATACGTAACATCGTATCTTCAGCACGATACGTTTCTGCTCCACTTTGCATAAGTAATCTTCCAGCTAGAAGAAAACAATCTATCGCACGTTCCTCTTCATCCATTTCAATCACTGTTTTCTCCTGCCCTTCACAAACAATATTTAGTAAAAAAGCGATATGTAAGTCTATTCATTAGTCAAAAAATGTAATATTTTGCATGGCGAAATGCCCCTTTTGCGCCATTTTTACTTATTTTTCAACAAAAGACGATTTTTTAACATAAATTCAAAACTTTTAGCGCCACTTTGTCGTCTAATCGTATAGAATAGAACACATAATAGTTTTAAAGGAGGTCTTGGGGAAATGACCACATCACGCCCTAAAAAAAGAGGGCTTTGGATTGACACAATATTGATTTGTAGTATTTTAGTACTATCTGCTGTTTTGCTTTTCTTATTTTTAACACCAAAAAACGACAAAGATTCTTCAGTAACAAATGGGGTCGCTTTAGCAGCACCACCTGAGCACCAAACAAAGGATTCGAAATATACCGGTATTAAAATTGCCTCTATTATTTCAGGAGACAAACGTATGCCATATACAATTGAATATCCTCAAACTGAAGATAAAGCATTCAACAAAGCTATCAAGGATGCCGTTTATAAAACGCGTGATTCCTACTTAGCTAGCATGGAGGAATTGCTCCAAAAAGATGCAAAAAAAGTTGGAAAGTTAACAATAACATTTAAAACTTTGCACCATAAAAAGAATTACTACTCGTTTGTTTTAACACAAACTACATATAAAGGTACCGGAAGTAAAGATAAAGCTATTCAAACCTTTATGTATGATAAAAAAAATAATAAGCAGTTGTCTTTAAAAGACGTTATAAATAATGAAAATAATCTATCAAAACTTAAACCTTTTGTTGAAAAACAATTGCAAAGTGCTGATCAGTTTAAAACATATATCCAAACAACAAAGTTAAAAAATGCTATAACACCAACGTATTCAAATTATAGAAATTATGCTTTAACTGATAGCTCATTATACATTTATTTTGACGGAGCAAAATTGTCGGATAATAGTAATGCTATCTCGAAAATTAAAATATCACTTTCTTCTGTCAATAGTATACTGGCTAAACCATTCCAATTAAAAGGAATAAATCCAGATGGTACGAAAAAGAAACTAATAGCATTGACGTTTGATGACGGTCCTAACGCAAAAGTAACACCGATAATCTTAAAAACACTTAAGAAATACGATGCGAAGGCAACATTCTTCATGCTTGGTAGCCAAGCAATGTACAATCAAAAGCTTGCAAAAAGAGTTGCTGATGCCGGACACGAAATCGGTAACCATTCATTTTCACATACGAATTTAGTTACTCTTTCAAATAAGAAGATTAAAGCTGAAATAAAACGCACTAATGAAGAAATTGAAAGAGCTACGGGCGAAAAACCAACGTTATTCCGTCCTCCATACGGTTCGATCAACCAAAGAGTACGTGGACAAAATAAATTGCCAGTTATCTTATGGGATGTTGATACACTTGACTGGAAACACCGTAATCCTAAAACACTTTTGACTATGGTTAAACTGTACTCCCATGATGGAGCTATTATTTTAATGCATGATATTCAACCAACAACAGCGCAAGGTTTAGATTCTGTATTAAATTACTTACAAAAGCAGGGTTATGAATTTGTAACTGTATCTGAGTTAAGAAAATAATATCATGACATAAAACTAAGTATGTTAGCCCTTGATTACACTATGTAATCAAGGGCTATTTTTATACTCATTCTAATTCTTCCATCCATTGCTCTAATAAAGCCTCAAGTTGCATCTCTGCCTGAACTTTTTCTGCTATTAGTTGTTCATATATTTCCCAATCTTGCTCTTGTTGAATTTTCTGATTCAGTTGCTTTATAGAACCTTCAATCTGAACAATTTCTTGCTCTTTATTTGCATTATTTTTTGTTTGCTTTACTTTAGAGGAAGTTTTTCTCTGTTTTTTTATAGACTGTGGTAAGTTAAGAACTTGTTTCTCATCAAACTTTTGTCTTGCCCAATCGTACGGACCCTCATATGTTGTTAGTTGCTGATTCTCAAGCCACACTGTTCTTGTAAACAATTTATTTAAAAAGAAACGGTCATGCGAAATGGCTAATATTGTTCCTCTAAAATCTTCTAAAGCGTCTTCAAGCACTTCCCTTGATTCTATGTCTAAATGATTTGTTGGTTCATCTAAGATTAGTAAATTAACGTCTTGATGCATGAGCTGTGCTAATCTAAGTCGCATACGCTCACCACCACTTAAATCCGCAATCCTTTTAAAAACATCTGCTCCGTAAAACATGAATTTAGCTAAAATATGACGAGCATCACCTTCCGTAACAGAAACTTCATCACGAAAAACATCGATGAGACATGCTTTAGGCTTATCAATTTGAAAATGCTGTGAAAGATAGCCAATTTTCACTTGGCTACCTAACTTACATGTCCCCGCGTCTATTATTGTCTTATTCAGTAACATATTCAAGATAGTAGATTTTCCAGTCCCATTGCGCCCGACAATTGCCATATGCTCCTGCCAAAGAAGTTGTAAATTCACATTTTGAAGTAATACCTTATCCCCAAAAGCCTTCGTGACATTTTTTAGTACGGCAACTTCTTTACCACTGCGAGGAGCAGCTTCAAATGATAAATCCATCTTTTTAGGATCAATAATCGGCTTACGAAGTTTTTCAATACGTTCTAGAGCCCTCTCCATATTACGTGCACGTCGGTGCATAGCTTCATTCGGTGGATTGGCCTCATTCGCCCATTGTCGCATGCGTTTGATTGCCTCACGCATCTTCTTCATCTTCTTTTGTTGTTCTTCATATTGTTGAAACTCCCGCATGAGACGTGCTTCCTTTTCAACACAAAAACCTGAATAACTACAATGATAAATTTGCAACTCACCTTGCTCTAAATCTGCAATTTTCGTGACAACCTTATCTAAAAAATAGCGATCATGCGAAATTATCACAACGGTTCCTGCATAGTCGACCAAATATTGCTCTAACCATTCTACAGCAAATAAATCCAAATGATTCGTTGGCTCATCTAATAATAGTAAATCTGGCTTCGTTAAAAGCAATTGACCAAGCATAATTTTCGTCTTTTCTCCGCCGCTAAGACTGTTAAAGGGCTGTTCTACAAAATTAATTAACTGAAGTCCATTTATGACCATCTCAATTTGAGCTTGCATACTATAACCGTCTGCTAATGTGAAGCGTTCTTGTATATCGCCATATTGAACTAGATAGCGCTCTAGCTGCTCAGATGTCGCCGTGGACATACTTTCTTCAAGTTCTTGCATTTGGCGCTGTAAATCAAGTAAATGCTTAAATGCCCGCGATAAAATGTCCTGACCTGTAATCGTTTCTTCAAATAGTGGTATTTGCGCTAAATAACCAATTTTAGTTCCCTTTTTGAAATGAATTTTCCCTTGGTCCGGCGATTCTACTCCTGCAATAAGCTTGAATAACGTCGTCTTTCCCGAGCCATTACGTCCTACAATTCCTAAACGATCTCCCGTTTTAATATCTAATACTAAGTCTTCAAAAATACTGTTTCCGCCAAGCATTTTACTTATATGTTGAACTGTACAAATCATGATTGATTACTTCCTTCCGTATGACACAGCTGAAAGCACTCGTTTATTGCCAAAACAAAAAGACTGCCTGATTAACAGACAGTCTTTTACACCTTAAAATGGCTTAGAAAGAATGGCTAATCAGCTGTGGTTTATTTGATTTAGTTGAAAAATGGGCGCACTTATCCCGTTGTTCGCAAAATCGAAAGAAATCGCACATGTAATTGGCAAAAAAACCAAAGTATAAACATATGCATCCACAACGTTTTTCATTCTTCCCTCACCTCCGTTTCAAATAATTATGAATAGTCTAACATAATTGGTGATCAATTTCAAATGGCCATTTAGGTAGCATTTGATTCAATGGCTTATCTTCACGTTCTCCCAATATATAATCCGCTTGCATAAGCGTATGGATTTCACGTGTTCCTTCATAAATTACAGGTGCTTTTGAGTTACGAAGGAAACGGGCTACTGGGTATTCATCTGAATATCCGTATGCACCATGAATTTGAACCGCATCATCTGCTGCTTTATTGGCAAAATCACATGCCTGCCACTTTGCAAGAGACGTTTCGCGTGTATTTCGTACACCCTGATTTTTCAACTCACCTACACGATACACTAATAGACGGCTCATCTGATAACCAGCTTCCATTTTCGCAATCATTTGTTTGACAAGCTGGTGCTGTCCGATTGGTTTGCCAAATGTGTAACGTTGTTGGCAGTATTTTACGCTCTCTTCTATACATGCCATCGATAAACCAACTGCCCCTGCTGCTACTGTAAAACGACCATTATCTAAAGCTGCCATTGCAATTTTAAAGCCTTCTCCTTCTTCACCTAATAAGTTTTCTTTAGGTACTTTTACGTCCTCGAAGAATAGCTCACCCGTGTTACCAGCACGAATGCCATATTTCCCTTTTATCGCTTTCGAAGAAAAGCCTTCCCACGTACGCTCTACAATGAAAGCTGAAATTCCTTTGTGCTTTAATGAGCGGTCACCTGTATATGCAAATACGATGAAATAATCGGCTACATCACATAAAGAAATCCATGTTTTTTGACCATTTAAAATATAGTGGTCACCATCAAGCACTGCATGTGTAGACATAGCTGCTACATCAGACCCCGCTCCAGGTTCAGTTAAACCAAAGGCGCCTATTTTAGAGCCTTTAGCTTGAGGGATGAGGTACTTTTTCTTTTGTTCATCATTTCCCCATTGCAGTAGAGTCATACTATTTAAACCCGTATGCACTGATACAGCTGTACGAAACGCTGTGTCACCACGCTCAAGTTCCTCACAAACGATGGCTAATGAATTATAATCCATCCCACTACCTCCGTAAGTTTCAGGTATGCACACACCCATTAAGCCTAAAGCCGATAACTTTGAGAAAATTTCTGGATCAAACTTGCCTTGACTATCCCACTCACTGATATGAGGCATGATCTCTTTATCAACAAAAGCACGCACTGTATTTCTCAACATTTTTTGCTCTTCTGTAAATTCAAAATTCATATTAACTCTCTCCCTTTAGTGTTATTTTTTCAAATAAAGGCTGTAAAATTTCATCGTTGTGCTCTCCTGGATTTGGTGGATGATGTCTGATTGTCACAGGCGTTCTTGATAATTTCAATGGGCTCCCAATCATTTTGATTGGACCTATCGTAGGATGATTATAAGAGATGAACATATTACGTGCCTGTAACTGTTTATCCTGTTCAACCTCTTGTATATTTTGAATCGGCCCAGCTGGTATATTCTTTTCTCTGCATGCTTTATACCAGTGAGCTGTAGACTCCTTTAAAAAAGCTGTTTGCAATAAAGGAATCAGCACATCACGTTGCATTACGCGATCCGGATTAGTAAGAAAACGTGTATCCTGTGCATATTCTGGTACCTTCAACACTTCACAAAGTGTTGCAAACTGATGATCATTTCCTACTGCAATGACCATTTCACTATCGGCTGTTTTAAATGTCTGGTACGGTACGATATTGGCATGCGCATTACCAAGTTTAGTTGGAATATTGCCTGACATTAAGTAACTACTTCCCACATTGACTAGCGCGCTCACAGCAGCATCATATAAAGCGATATCGACTTTTTGACCAATTCCTGAGCGACTACGTTCTAGTAATGCAGATTGAATACCAATACATGCGTACATACCTGTAAGTACATCTGTAATTGCTACGCCCGTTTTTTGTGGGCCAGATTCTGTTGTCCCTGTAATACTCATAAGGCCACTCATCCCTTGGATGATAAAATCATATCCCGGTACATAGCGATCTGGCCCTGTTTCACCGAAACCGGTAATAGAACAATAAACAATACTTGGATTTATCTCAGCTAGCGTTTCGTATCCTAATCCAAAGCGTTCCATAGTACCCGTTTTAAAATTATTAATGATGACATCGCTATCTTGCACGAGTCTTTTAATAACCTCGCGTCCCTCTTTCTCTTTCAAATTGAGTGTGATTGCCTTTTTATTACGATTTGCTGTTAAATAATAAGCACTTACATCACCTTGGAATGGAGGTCCCCATCTTCGTGTTTCATCAAAACTATCAGGAGCTTCTACTTTAATGACCTCAGCTCCTAAATCTCCTAAAATCATCGTGCAGTACGGTCCTGCAAGTACTCGAGACAAATCGATTATACGGATATTTTCCAAAGCACCCGACATCCTGTCACCCCTCTTCAGGTCAATAAAAAAGCCAATTCAAAAAGACTCCAGTGAATATACTGAGTGTCAAGTTGAACTGGCTCTTATCTGTGTTATAAAGCCCGGCTAGGCTTCAAACAGATTAGACAGTATTGGCTTTCTATTACCATTGTTGCTTCATCACGCGTAATGAACGTTTTGTACGTTTCAACATGATGTATTATCTTTAATTTTACTATACTATTCTTTTTTTGTAAATTTATAACTACCCGAAAATTCTGAATTATTTTGGCGATTTGTAAGATTCATATTGTTTATATAAGTCTTTTAATGCCGACATTAATGCATTTCCTGCTTTACCTAAGTAATGTGTTTTCACGGCCTCTACCGGTTGTGTTATACCATCTTGCAAACTATGACCTTTTAGTAATTGCTCAACAAATGTTTTCCCATGCTGCGTCGCTAATGTGCAACTTGCTGCAACGATTACCCCATATTTTTTATCAATTTCTGCAGTAATTGTTAGTGTCTCATAAATATTTTGTGCAGCCATACCAGATGGCAGCCTCGCATGTCCTGCTATAAAAATCGTGTTCATAGTCGTTCAACCCCTTAACACATTTTCCTTAAAGACATTTCCAAATTATATGAAAATCATACAATACTTATTATCAATTTGAAAGTCTTTCACTCTATAAAACGACCTCAATATCAAGGTTCAAACGATTTACACAAAAAAAGAGGGAACTATTCAATTTACAATAGTCCCCTCTTCTATTAATCAATACCAATTGAAACGTATTGTGATTCTAAAAATGCTTCGATGCCTTCGCGACCACCTTCACGACCTATACCACTTTCCTTCATACCTCCAAATGGTGCTTGTGTCGCTGATGGTACACCATCATTCCAACCAATAATACCGTAATCTAATTTTTCAATGAGTTTCGTCCCTTTAGCGACACTATCTGTAAATACATATGCTGCTAAACCGTATGGTGTATCATTTGCCAACGCTATTGCTTCATCAATAGTATTAACCTTTTGAATTGGTGCTAGTGGACCAAATGTCTCTTCATTCATAATAATCATGGATGAATTGGCGTTACAAATAACAGTTGGAGCATAGAAGTTATCACCAAGATTATCAAGCTGATGTCCACCCGTAACTATTTTAGCGCCTTTTGCAATTGCATCTTTTACATGTTGTGCTACTTTATCCAAACTCCCTCGATTAATAAGTGGACCAATCACTGTTGTCTCTTTTGCTCCGTTACCAACTGGCATGCTATTCACTGCTGCTGCAAACTTTTCGACAAATTCGTCATGCACCTCTGCCTGCACGTAAATACGGTTTGCACACACACAAGTTTGGCCAGTATTTCGGAATGCTGAGGCAATTGAGCCCTCTACAGCCTTTTCAATATTGGCATCATCTAAAATAATTATTGGTGCATGGCCACCAAGTTCTAACGATAGACGCTTCACCTGTTTGGCGCTTTGCTCGATTAATAACTTACCCACTTCTGTTGAACCCGTAAATGTTACTTTACGTACCTTATCATTTTCCATAATCGCCTTCCCAATTTTCGAAGACGAGCCTGTTACTAAATTGACAACACCTTTTGGAATACCCGCTTGTTCACAAAGTTCTATCATTTTGATAGCTGTTAGTGGACTTTCACCTGACGGCTTAATCACAATTGTACATCCTGCCGCTAATGCAGGGCCCATTTTACGAGTCAACATTGCTGCTGGAAAATTCCAAGGTGTAATAGCCGCCACAACACCAACGGGTTTTTTCCATACTTGTAGACGCTTATTTGTCACATGTGTAGGAATAGTCTCGCCATACACACGTTTTCCCTCTTCCGCGTACCACTCTAAAAAGGACGCAGCTGATGCCACTTCACCACGTGATTCGTTAATAGGCTTCCCCATCTCACTGGTCATCGTTTGTGCAAGCTCTTCTAAATTTTCGAGCATTAGTGCATGTAATTTTTTCAAATAAATTGCTCGCTCATACGCTGTTGTTTGAGACCAAGTTTGGAATGCCTCATGTGCTGCTTCTATAGCCTCATTCGCCTCCGTTTCGCCACCATTTGGGACATAGCCAATGATTTCATCAGTTGCGGGATTCACTACGTTTAATGTCGTTAAATCCTCAGCACGCCACTTACCATTAATATAAATTCCATATACTTTTGCCTTCAGTCCTTGACTCATCTATGCTACACTCCCTATCTCTTATTTTTTCCCAAAATCACGCTTTTCTTTATAAAAATCAAACTTCCTCCAATACCCCATTTGTATCCTTTTGTGATTTTGTTTCTACAATGTCTTCTTCAGATAGCACACGTTCTATTTCTTGATCCATTAATTTATTTGCATTTGTAGCGCCATATTTGACCATGGAAATTTTATATAACACTGCCCCAAAGACAGCCCAAGCCAATATGATTACCCATTCATAGGGCCAAACTAACGCTGAAGGCATACCTGGTAGATACAAAATACAAATACCAATCGACATTAAGACAGCTAACCAGCCAATCAATGTACCCCCTGGCAATATAAATGGGCGTTTTAAATCCGGCTCTCTTTTACGCAAAATAATGAAGGCAATGGCTACTAGAACCCATGCAATAACTAGGGCAAAACCACCCGCGTCTACTAACCAAACAAGTGCTGGGCGACCAAATAATGGCGCTAAAGTAGTTAAGACAGCAATAAGTAAAATTGCCTTATGTGGTGTTTTATATTTAGGGTGTAGCTCACCTAATGCCTTCGGTAACATACCTGCTTTTGCTAGTGCGAAAATTGCACGACTGCCTCCTACATAAAAACCAATCCAGCTTGTTAAAATCCCCCCGATTCCACCAAGCACAAGGACATTCCCCATCATCTTACTCTCTCCAAATGCCTTGGCCATCGCATCTGCTGTTACAAGCGATGAACTAGCAATTTCTGATGGTGTTAGCACGTATGAAACACCGAAGATAATAGCAACATACCAAGTAATGGCTAAAAATACCGAAATGATTAGAAGTTGTCCAATTCGCTTACGCGGTAGGTTAATTTCCTCTGCTGCTTGAGGTATCACATCAAATCCTACAAACATAAATGGCGTCATAATCAACACAGCCATAATGCCACCCCAGCCTTTTTCAAATAAGGGTTGCATATGCTCTGGGCTTCCCGCAATTGAACTTCCGGTAACAAGTAATACACCTGAAATTAATATGAGTAATGTCAAAATCGACATCACAACACTTGTAATCTTCATACCCTTATAATTAATCCATGCTATGATAATCGACCCAAGAATACCTACGGCTACCCATGTAATATTTACATCCCAGCCTGCGATTGTATACATGTAACCGACGCTATAGCCTGGTACTACATATTCAAAAACGGTTGGTAATGCTACTGCTTCAAAGGCTACAACTGAGACATACCCAAGAATCATAGCCCACGTTGCTATAAACGAAGTGATTCTGCCAGTTGCCCTATAGGTGAAGAATAGTTCCCCACCAGATAACGGCATAGCTGAAGACAATTCTGCATAAGTTAATCCGATAAAAATAACAAGTAAACCACCTATTAAAAATGCTATGATTGCACCTAGAGAGCCTGCCTCCGTAATCCATAAACCAGCTGTTACTACCCACCCCCAACCAATCATTGCTCCAAAAGCAAGCGCCATAACGTCTCTATTACCTAAAATTTTCAATAGCTTTTGATCTTCCATCTTACACCCCCGGATAAGAGTCTATTGAGGTACAATAGACTCTATTAATGGAAATACTCTTGATCTATCTAGCTTTGAATAGTTTTTCATTGATTCTTTTAAAGCGTCGCTAGCTGCTCTTCAACCTCTTGTTGAACACTTAATACAGCTTCACGTAATATAGTGATCAAGTCATCTATCTGCTCTTTTTTAATAATCAATGGTGGTGAGAAGCATACGATATCTGTATTGTCATAAGTCACTGCACGACAAATGACGCCACGTTCATGTAATGCCGCAATAACTCTTGGTGCTACTTTCAACTCAGCCGGAAAACGTTCATTCGTTGAGGGGTCCTTCACAAATTCCATCGCTCCGAGTAAGCCTAATGTACGAATATCTCCCACTATAGTAGATTCCTCTTTAATTGAATTAAAGCCTTTTTGTAATTCTTCACCCATTTTAGAGGAGTTCTCTACTAAATTTTCACGTTCTATAATCTCAAGGTTTTTTAGAGCAACAGCCGCGCCTGTTGGATGACCACTATAGGTAAAGCCATGGAATAATACACCTTCTGATTTTTCCTTTAGTACATTGTGCACATGGTCGGAAACAACAACACCACCTAGTGGAAAATAGCCACTCGTTACCCCTTTTGCAAATGATAAAATATCAGGCTCTACACCAAAGTTTTCAACTCCGAACATTTTCCCTGTACGTCCAAAACCTGTAATAACTTCATCTGCTATATATAAAATGCCATATTCATTACATATTTTACGTACTTCCTTGTAATAATCCTTGGGTGGTATTAATACTCCACCTGCACCTTGGACAGGTTCTGCCATAAAAGCCGCAATCTTTTCTGGCCCTTCTGCTTCAATTACTTCGCGAATGGATTGAATGGATGCCTCAGTACCAATTTCATATGGAGATTTTGCATGTACAAATCCTTGCATTAAATTCCCTGCCATGTCCCAAAATTCAGGAATACCTGTTGCACTAGTAGCACCTGCTGATACACCATGATATCCTCGTCGTAATGCAACGATTTTATGACGCTCGGGTAGACCTCGAATACGCCAATAATGACGTACAATTTTAATTGCTGAGTCATTTGATTCTGAACCACCTGATGTAAAAAATACCGCATTTAAGCTAGGTGGTGCTAAATCAGCAATTTTCTTTGCTAGACGAATCGCTGGTTCATTACTAAAATTTGAGAAACATGAGCTGTATGCTAATTGTTCCATTTGTTCTTTTGCCGCTTCTGCAATTTCTTTGCGACCGTGCCCAATGTTAACATTCCAAAGCGATGACATAGCATCTATATACTTCGTACCGTCCTTACTTGTTAAATATATCCCTTCACTCTTATCAAAAATTACCTTTGGTCCATTCGCTTGTTGATCTTGAATAGATGAGGTTGGATGAATAAAATGCTTTTTGTCCCACTCATTTAAATTTGTCATCTGTATTCCTCCTGTTATTTGTAATCTTCTTTTCAATTAGATTTTTTGAAGTGATGGTATATCCGTAATCTGCACGTGATGTATCCAGTGATGTCTTTTAATTGCTTAAAGAATGTTAACCTCCCTTCCTAACTGCATAAAAAAAGCCAATTCAAAAAGACTACAGATTAATATCTGTGAGTCAAATTGAACTGGCATGTATCTGCGACGGAAAACCTGGTTTTGGTTTTTAACAGATTAGGCAGTCATATTTGTAAACTCAAACACTTTATTATTTATATTTTAGGGTTACTGTCAAAATTCACCCTTAATATACATTATTGACTATAAATTCTAAATATTCAATCAATAATGTGTGTTTTTAGCTATTTTATTAGATTAATATTTAGATTTTATCTATGATATAAAACTTATATTCAGAGTTAACTTTAACCCTTTACAATATTAGTTGAACGATGCTTAGTTTCTTTAATGGATACTCCACGTTTTTTCATTTCTTCCATGTATTTTTCGCCTGGAACTACTTTCTCTGGTG
The DNA here is from genome assembly GCF_055456015.2 of Viridibacillus sp. d25.2. NCBI lineage: Bacteria > Bacillati > Bacillota > Bacilli > Caryophanales > Caryophanaceae > Viridibacillus > Viridibacillus sp. d25.2. The sequence goes on from NZ_CM196652.1 coordinate 4,243,821, forward strand.
GATACACTCCACGTTTTGAAATCGTACCATCGCCTACTAACTGAGCAACTACTGAAATTGTATTTGCAGTTGCTAATGCCATTGCTGTTTCATTTGTTTCTTTGTCTTTCTTGATGATCAATTCATATTCGTATGAAACAAATTCATCACCTTTTTCGCCTGAGACAATCACTCGTAATAATACCGCATCAGTTTTATCACCAAGGGACATTTTAGTTTGTAACACTTCACGTAAAACATCTCGTGCTTTGATGCTTTGACCATCAACATTAACTGTTGTGTCCTTATTCGTTAAACCTAAATCTACGAGTAGCTGGAACTTTTCTGCATGACCTTGATAGCGGATTGTTTTGTATTCCAACGTTTTCACATTTGGGAAGGTCTGTGCCAAAGTAGATAACCCTCCCGAAGTATGGAAAGCCTCAAGTCCGTTAAAGCCATCAAAATAAATCTTTTCTATCTCTGATAATGAAGCAATTTCCTGTAATTTCCCACCACGAATAACATGTGAAGGATCAGTATAATGATCGAATACCCCTTCTAGAGAAAACACAATATTATAATCCAGCGGTGGTTCTTTTTCTACCGGAATACCTCCAACAAAAATTTTAATGGAGTTAACATTATCTAATTTTGATGCTCCATAACCAGTTAAAATGTTTATCATTCCTGGTGCAACACCTAAGTCTGGAATAATTGTAATACCTTTTTCCTTAGCCTCATCAGATAAATTTAAAACAGCATTTGTTGCACCGCCAATGTGCCCGCCAAGATCGACTGAATGCACACCCACTTCGATTGCCGTACGTGCGACTTTTTCATTGAATGTATAAAATAGCGCGTTGATCACTACATCTGCCTTTGCCATTACCCATTTTAATTCCGTTTCATCATTGGCATCTAGATGTAGCACTTCTAATTTATCTGACTTCAATAACTCAACAAATAATGTTGTTTTCCCGACATCTAGATCTGCTAAGTACACCTTTTCAACTTTGTCATTTTTAACTAAATCACGCGCAACCTCTTTCCCCATTAAACCTGCACCTAATACTGCTACCTTCATCTGATTGTCCCCCTTTTTTGTTATTATTCCGTATCAATTTGTGCCCGCTGCAACTTTCCACTGTAATCGATGTATATACTTTTCCATTCAGTATAAACATCAAGTGCTGCAACACCAGAATCACGATGACCATTCCCTGTTCCCTTTGTGCCACCAAAAGGAAGATGAATTTCCGCCCCAGTTGTACCAGCATTGACGTATACAATACCCGTATCTAAATCACGCTGTGCTTGGAATGCACGATTAATATCTTGTGTAAAGATGGCACTTGATAGCCCAAATTGCACACTGTTATTAACTTCAATAGCTTCTTCTAAACTTGTTACTTCGATCAATGAGACAACCGGTCCGAAAATTTCTTCCTGTGCAATACGAGAATTCCATTTCACATCGGTAAATAATGTTGGTGCGTAGTAAAATCCTTGATCGAAAGACAAACCAGTTAATATATTGCCACCTGCAAGTAACTTCGCACCTTCTTGTCGTCCAATTTCTACATAACTATTAATCTTGTGTAAAGCTGTTTTATTAATAACCGGACCAATTTTCACTGACTCGTCTAAACCATCACCAATTGTTAATAGTTGCATAGCTGTTAGGAGGCGTTCTTCCAGCTCTGCTTTTACATCTTTATGCACAATCACTCGACTACATGCTGTACAACGTTGACCCGCTGTACCAAATGCACTCCACAGAATACCTTCAACAGCCAGTTCCAAATCAGCATCATCCATGACTATTACTGCATTTTTGCCACCCATTTCTAAAGAAACTTTCTTTAAATGGCGGCCGCCCAACTCCGCTACCTTACTACCCGTAGCAGTTGAACCTGTGAACGAAATGACTTTGACGTCTGGATGCTCGATTAATGCCGTTCCAACTTCTGAACCAGAACCAAAAACAACATTAGCCACGCCATCTGGTAAACCTACTTCTTCAAAAATTTTAGCCATTTCATAAGCCATCATTGGCGTTTCGGTAGCAGGTTTCCAAATGAACGTGTTTCCCGCAACAATTGCAGGGAATGACTTCCAAGTCGCTATTGCAACAGGGAAATTCCAAGGTGTAATTAGGCCAACGACACCAATTGGAGAACGGACACTCATCGCAAATTTATTGGCTAACTCTGACGGCGTTGTTTCCCCAAACAATCGTCGCCCTTCTCCAGCCATATAAAAAGCCATATCGATACCCTCTTGCACTTCTCCTCGACCTTCTTCAATAACTTTTCCCATCTCTTTTGTTAGCACCTGAGCTAAATGTTCTTTCTTTTCTTTCATCCTTAAACCAATTGCATACAAATAATCTGCGCGTTTCGGTGCTGGTACTAGTGCCCAACTTTTTTGAGCCTTTTTTGCAACAGCTACCGCTTCCCCCACAACTGCTGTTGAAGACATAGGCACTTGAGCCAATTCCTCACCATTTGCAGGATTAATAACGGGTACGAATTTTAGATCTTCTGAGGCTACCCATTGACCTCCGATAAAGTTTTGCAACTTCAAATTCATTCCTCCCTTTAAATGAAAACGCTTTCTTGTATATATTTTCTACAAAAAACCGAAATACCCTTTATTTTTATTAAATTGAAAATGTTTGTTTTTTAACATTGAAATCATGAAACCTTTTAAAATCTCGAATCGTATTATTAATAGTATCTGAAAGAAGCGGAGGAATAATCAAAATGAATAATCATGAAATTGATTACAAATTATACGGCGATGATATGCAATTTGTAGAGATTGAGTTAGATCCACAAGAAACGGTTATTGCTGAAGCCGGTGCATTAATGATGATGGAAGATGGCATTTCCATGGAAACTGTTTTTGGCGACGCTTCAAATAACGGCGGTGGCTTCATGGGTAAATTAATGGGTGCCGGAAAACGTCTTATAACAGGTGAAAGTTTATTCATCACAACATTCACAAATGAAGGAATAGGTAAAAGACATGTTTCCTTTGCTTCTCCTTACCCGGGGAAAATTATTCCGTTAGACTTAAGCCAGTATAACGGCAAAGTTATTTGTCAAAAAGACGCTTTCTTAGCTGCTGCCAAAGGTGTCGAAATTGGCGTTGAATTTCAGCGTAAGTTAGGCACGGGTTTCTTCGGAGGCGAAGGTTTCATTATGCAAAAACTTGAAGGAGATGGCCTGGCCTTTGTTCATGCAGGCGGTACAATCATTCAAAAAAACCTACAAGTCGGTGAGACTTTACGTGTAGATACAGGATGTCTTGTCGCAATGACGGCAGACGTTGATTACAATATCGAAATGGTCAAAGGCGTAAAAACTGCCCTATTTGGCGGTGAAGGTCTATTCTTTGCAACACTTCGTGGACCAGGAACTGTCTGGATCCAATCACTACCATTTAGCCGTTTAGCAAGCCGTGTATTCGCAGCCGCTCCACAAGTACCAGGCAACAAATCAGTAGACGAGGGCGGTATTGGCGGAATATTCAACATATTCAGTAACAAATAACTGCTGAAGATACTCGTCCCAAAAATTCAACTAAAGACATAACCTACTCTATTGTTAGAGTGGGTTTTTTTATTACAAAATAAGATTAACTTCATTCGACCTGTCCAAAAAAGCTATTTACCTAGCACTCTCCTACTCGAAATAACCCCCACTATCAATGGATATTATATCCAAATATATTTTAACTCTTTCATTTTAACGTGTTATACTTACAATAATTTCAAAAAAGGAGTGGACGAATATGACAATCACTTTAATGACTTTCAAAGACAACTCGGAGGGCATGCTGTCTTAACAATGAGAGTTTGACCTCCATTATTTTACTAATACGGAGGAAAAAAATTGAAAACACAACGATTTTATTTTGCAATCACAAGTTCACGTTCACTGCTAATACAAATGGTATTCACACTGAACGCAATTTATTACGTTTTAAATGCAGGATTAAACCCTTTACAGCTGGTACTTATTGGAACGATTATGGAGGTCGCCGTATTTCTTTGTGAAATGCCAACTGGCTTAGTTGCTGATCACTTTGGCCGCAAACGATCTTTAATCATCGGGACTTTTATTATTGGCATTGCACATTTGCTTGAAGGGATTTTCCCTTCATTTTGGTCGATTGCTATCGCTTCTGGTTTGTGGGGGTTAGGGTGGACGTTTATAAGCGGTGCTGAAGAGGCATGGATTGCAGATGAATTAGATGGTAAAAATTTAGATTCGGTATTTCTAAAAGGTGCTCAATTCAGGTCTTTAGGTAGTTTTATTGGTATTTTGATAAGTGTTTGTATTGCTACTGTATTTTCAGTACAGGTCACAATTATTATCGCTGGGATATTATTAATATTGCTAGCTTTCGGTGCTTTGTTCACAATGCCGGAGACAAAGTTTGTCAAAATTTCACGAAAACAAGATATATCTGCCATTCGTCATTTAATAACAACCATCCGACATGGCGCGCGGCAAATCAAAGGAAATACAACGCTAGTAAGTATCGCGATAATAACTATACTTTTGGGATTGGCGAGTGAAGGGTTTGATCGGTTATGGGGTGCTCACTTTATTGAAAACTTCCGTTTACCTGAGGACGAATCAATCTACTGGTTTGGTGCTTTTTTTGCAGTAGCGCACTTATTAAACATTGTCGTTTTAAAATTTGTGGAAAGGCATTTTAATAAAAATTATCCTGTCATTCTTTTGACTGCTAATGCTTTATTAATAGTAGCAATGCTTGCATTTGCCTTTAGCTCAAACTTTTTGCTGGCACTTCTAACGTTCTGGATAGCTGGTGCTCTTCGCGATATTAACTACCCGCTAATGAGTGTAATGACAAATGAAAGATTAGAAGCACAAGGTCGCGCAACTGCTTTGTCTATGTTCGGGCAACTTGATGCCATTGGACAAATTGCTGGAGGACCTATTATTGGCTTATTAGCACTATATACAACAATCGCTAGTGGTATTGCATCTACTGTACTATTTATTTTACCAATTCTATTCTTCTTAGTACTGATGCAAAGAAAGGCTTCCAAGAATTAAATATTTTATGACAAGAAAATGTGCCGTGGATTAAGAATCCTCCCGGCACATTTTCACATTATTTTACTTTATTCTTTATTTCTTTTCCTTGTAAACACGCTATAAGTGACTCGACGTTTTTTGCCATCATATTATTTCTTGTGCGAATGGAGGCACTACCTATATGGGGAAGCACTACGACATTTGGTAATGTAAGTAGTGGATGATCCTTTGGGACTGGCTCTGTTTCAAATACATCAAGCCCTGCTGCCCAAATTTCTTTGTTTATTAAAGCCTCATATAATGCTTGTTCATCCACAACTCCACCGCGTGCAACATTAACAAGAATTGCGCTGTGTTTCATCAATGCAATTTCATTTTTACCAATAAGGCCTTTTGTTTCTGGCGTTAATGGGGTTAATATAACCACAAAATCCGATTCTTTCAGTAATGTTTCTAGCTCGGCATACTCAAAGCCATACTTCCCTTCAGCTTCATGTTTTCTTGTACGATTGTAGTATAAAACTTTCATATCAAAACCCATTCCTCGTCTTGCCACTGCTTCACCGATACGCCCCATTCCAATAACACCTAAAGTTGCACCATGAATGTCCATTCCTGTAAGTTGAGTAACAGACCAGCCTGTCCACTTCCCTGTGCGTACTTCTTGCTCTGCTTCCGGAATTCTACGGGCTGTTGCTAGCATTAAAGCGAAGGCTAGATCAGCTGTAGTTCCTGTTAATACATCTGGTGTATTTGTTACAACAATGCCCTTCTCCTTTGCAGCTTTAATATCAATATTATTATAGCCAACTGCTAAATTAGCGATTATTTTTAACTTTGGTGCCTGTTCTATAATTTCTTGGGTCACTTGATCAGAAATCAAAACCCATATTGCGTCCGCTTCTGCTGATGCTTTTTTTAATTCGTCAACGGGCATCGGGTGTTCCGCAGATGGCCACATCTTTACTTCAGCAATTTCTCGTAGTGGTGCAATGCCCTCCTCTGATAATTGTCTAGTAATCCAAACTAAGGGTTTCATCCAAACTTCCTCCTTTAAAAAACTTTATAAAAGCTTATCATACTATCTAAATATTCTGATAAAAAGGCATAAAAAATACTGTCTTTATAGACAAAATTTCAAATGTCTATTAAGACAGTATTATCGATTAGAATTTTCTCACAGTTATTTTTAACTAGTCTCTTTTGGAAAAAAATGAGCGCTATATACAGCGCACGCTCATCTTCAGATCAATATCTTTTTTATAGTTCATCAAAACCATTATCTTGAACATTTACCTTCACGTATTGACGAGAACGTTGTTCGAAGAAATCCGTTTTTCCTAAATCAACATCTTCATATGCTTTAATCCATTTCATCGGATTTTTTCGGTATCCTTCGAATGGTCTTTCATAACCCAATTGTGAACAACGGACATTTGTATAGAAATAAATATAATCTTCCACATCATCCACATCTAAGCCATCAATTTTATCGCCAATTACTTCATTAGCCCATTCAATTTCAAGTGCAGCTGCTTCCCTGAAGATTGCCTCAACTTGCTTAGCACGTTCTGGCGTATCATATTCAGGATATTCTTCTAATAATTCTTTATAAATTTTCACGAAAAGATCGACGTGAAGCTGTTCGTCACGGTTAATATAGTTAATCATCGTACTCGTTGCTACCATCTTTTGATTGCGTGCTAAATGATAGAAAAATGCGAAGCCCGAATAGAAGAATAAACCTTCTAAAATAACATCATAGACGATGGAATTTAACATATGGTCGATATTTGGCTCTTCAGAAAATGTTTTATAACCTTTAATAACGAAATCGTTTCGCTTTTCCAAGACGGGCTCTGTACGCCAGAAATCGAATACTTTATCCTGCTCATCTTTTGATACTAAACTTGAAAGGATGTAAGAGTAAGAGTGATTGTGAATTACTTCCTGTTGTGCAAGGATAATCATTAAAGCATTTAAGCTCGAATCTGTTAAATAATCCGCTACTTTTCCTGCATAATCTGTTTGAACGCTATCTAACATTGCAAGTAATCCGATGGTTTTCATAAACGCTTCTTTTTCATTCGCTGTTAATGTTGGGAACTCTTTAATATCGTTCCCCATATTAATTTCGAAAGGTGTCCAGAAGTTACCTAGCATACGTTTATATTTTGGATATGCCCAGCTAAAGCGAACATCATCCCAGTTTAATATATTAGAAGAACTCCCGTTTACAATACCTGTTGAACGGTTAGGAGCTGTTTTATCCATTAATTTTCGTTGTTCTAGCTTTGTCATTTTTAATTCCCCCTAGCTTGCACACGATTCACATTCTAATAATTCAACTGAAGTTGAGCGAACGTAGTAAGTCGTTTTAATGCCTAATCTCCAAGCATTTAAGTGCAATTCCAATAGTTCTTTAGCTTTTACTGTATTTTGTACATATATATTCAACGAAATACCTTGATCGACATGACGAGCACGTGCTGCGTTTTGTTTTAAAGTCCAGTTTTGATCAATAAAGTAAGCAGATTTGTAATACCAAGTTGTTTCTTGGTTCAAATCAGGAACAGTTACTGGAATCTTATAATCTTTCTTCTCTTCTGAATAAGATTTTTGGAAGATTGGATCGATACTTGCTGTACTACCAGCAATAATTGATGTTGATGAGTTTGGCGCGATAGCCATTACATATCCGTTACGCATACCATTTTCGGCAACTGCTTGTTGTAATGCTGCCCACTTTTCACCTTTATATTGACGTTTTGTGAAGTATTCACCTGTTTGCCAGTCTGAACCTTCAAATAATGGATATTGACCTTTTTCTTTTGCTATTTCCATTGAAGCCTGAATAGTTAAGTAAGCAATTTGCTCATAAAGCTTGTCCGCAAATTCAACTGATTCCTCAGATTCCCATGCAATGCTCTTAAGTGCCAATAAATGATGCCAACCGAATGTACCAAGTCCGATACCTCGGTAACGTGCATTTGTACGTTCTGCTTGTGGAACCGGAATACGATTTAAGTCGATAACATTATCTAACATGCGTACCTGGATAGGGATTAATCTTTCTAAAGCTTCAGCAGGTACAGCTCGTCCAAGATTGATAGATGATAAATTACATACAACGAAATCTCCAGGTTTGCGACGAGTTACAATAACATCATCCTCTAATGTAATTGACTCGAACTGAGTTGCGCTCATATTTTGGAAAATTTCTGTACAAAGATTACTTGAGTAGATCATGCCTTCATGCTTATTTGGGTTTTTACGATTTACTTCATCACGATAGAACATAAATGGCACGCCAGTTTCTAACTGACTACGCATAATGCGTTTCATAATATCAATTGCTGGTACTGCTTCACGTGTTAATTTTGGGTTCGCTAAGCAAGATTCATATTTTTCACGGAATGATCCTTGTCCGCGTTTTTCGTCATAATAATCTTCTAGATTAAAGCCCATTACTTCACGGATTTCATGAGGGTCAAATAAATGCCAATCTTCACGTGCTTCAACAGCTTCCATGAAGATATCTGGTAAGCTAACACCTGTGAAAATATCATGTGCGCGCATACGCTCATCCCCGTTATTTAATTTCAAATCAAGGAATGGGAAAATATCTTTATGCCAAATATCCAGGTAAATCGCAATCGCACCTTGACGTTGACCTAGTTGATCTACTGATACTGCTGTATTATTTAATTGTTTAATCCAAGGAACAACTCCGCTTGATGCACCTTTGAAGCCACGAATAGATGAGCCACGGCTACGTACTTTCCCCATATAAACACCGATACCACCGCCAAATTTCGAAAGTGTCGCAACATCAGTGTTTGAATCATAAATACTTTGTAAACTATCATCAACTGTATCGATAAAGCAACTTGATAATTGACCATGTGTTTTACCAGCATTTGATAATGTAGGCGTTGCAGTTGTCATATATAAATTACTCATCGCCCAATAAGATTCTTTAATTTTTGCTAGACGATCTGTTTTTTCATTTTGCATAAGTGTCATTGCAATAATCATCCAACGCTCTTGTGGCAATTCAATTGGTGTTTTGTTATAGTCACATGTTACATAACGGTCTAACAACGTTTTTAAGCCGATATATGTAAAAATTTCATCTCGTTTAGGTTCAAGCATTAAGCCGATCTCATCAAGCTCCTGTTTTGTATATGAATCCGTTAAAGTTGGATCATATAAACCTTTTTCAACAAGCTTTTCAACTTGTTTAGCAAATGCTGTGTATACTTGTCCAACTTCTAGCTGACGTACCACAGACGCTTCTCTATAAACGCCCGCTAATAATAAACGAGCTGCAACGAAAGTCCAATAAGTATCCTCTTCATCTAAATAACTTAATGCTTCTAGGCTCATCGCCTTTGTCCATTCAGCATCAGTACCTTCTGGATTCTTTTCTTCCCAACGTTCAGCTTTTCGAATTAACAAACTGATTTCTTCTCTTCCGAACTCTTCCTCTAAGCGAGATAATAATGTTGCTCTTTCATATGTCATTAATTGGACCATTTTGTCGTCTCCTTTTTTACAAATATAAAAAGCGATGAATCTGCCTTCTTCGGCAGAGCCATCGCTCTAAGTTTTAAAATTGGAAACAGTTGAAATCACAACAAAAAAGTACTTTTGAAATCAAAAGTAATTTGTTCAATGCAAAGTCTCTCGCTTCCACTTCTCAACCCCCGAAGAAAGTGTCGTCATGCGAAAAAGGCAGGTCTACTGGCTCATGCATCATCCGACTGTCATCCTTCCCAAGCATTGCTCAGTGGTTAATTAACAGTCGTCCGCATTCACAGTTGCGGGGACAGCTTCGGTTTCTATACCGAATTCCCTTTTAAACCGTATATGGTACCTTTTTTCGCTCACATACTATATCTTGTGTTCTATCGATTAATCTAATCTAACATATTGTGTTCCTATCATACAAGTAGAAAATCTTAATTAAAGTAAATGAAAGCAAAAGACCTACAAAAAATGTTTTAAAATTTCCTATATAAACTATTTTGATTTTACAAAGCAGGAAAAAGGAATTGTTTTTATATAATAGAATATTAAAAAGCTACCCAAAATCGTTTTTTGGGTAGCCGAAGTTCTATTTTCAAAGAAATTAATCGTCTTCGTAATCTTTTTCGAAGTCTAGAATGGCACCAGTCATAGCATCAATTTCTAATTCGTATTCATACATACCATCTTTTACTTCAATTTCATAAACGCCATCTTCTTCATCTAATTCTATTTTAGTAATTGTACCTTTTGCTTTTGTTAAAGCAATTTGGGAAGCTTTTTGCTCCCCGATGAAAGATGATGTTGTATTTGGTGCTTTTGTAATTCTTTCTTTATCTGTAACCGTAGCTTTTCCAGTTACTGCATCTACATCGATTTCATATTCATATTCATTTGTTAGAATTTCAAATTCATATACGCCGTCTTCTTGATCATATTTTGCTTTTTTCACAGTACCATCAACACTTTGTAAAGCAATTTCTTTCGCTTTTGCAATACCAATTACGTTGCTAGTTGTTGAAGGTTTTGTCGTATTGCCAGTGCTTGGTTTAGTAGTTGTGATTACATCGTCTGCTACTTCTGATTCCTTCTTAATAATACTCCCTGTTTTTGCATCGATTTCAAATTCATATTCTGTTGTACCATTAATAATTTCGATTTCGTATACGCCATCACTTTTATCTAATTTGGCTTTTTGTACAGTACCGCCAACATTATTTAGAGCTATTTGTTTTGCTTTTTCTAAACCAATTACTTTGCCAGCTACTACTTTTTTCGAAATCTTCTCTTTTTCTTTTTTCACAATTTTGCCTGAGTACGCATTGATATCAAATTCGTATTCATATCCTGCTCTAATGATTTCGATTTCGTAAATACCATCTTCTCTATCTAATTTCGCTTTTTTGACAGAGCCTTTAACCGATTTCAATGCTATTTCTTTCGCTTTTGCTAATCCAATTACCTGTTTCTCATTTACTGTATTAGATACTTTTGAGATTTCCATTTTCTTTTCTAGTAATTCTCCAGTTTTTGCATCTAACTTTAGTTCATATTCTTTATTGTTTTTACCCTGTACATCGATTTCATATACTTGAGTACCTTTTTCTTTATCCAATTCAACTTTGTAAACTGTACCTTTTACGTAGCTAAGTGCTTTTTTCGAGATTTCTTCTGAAGATAAAATTTTACCTGAGTTAGCTTGAATTCCTGCTGCCGCAACTACTCCAGATACTGCAAGTGAACCTGTAATTGCTAATACCGTAATCATTTTTTTCATAATTAATTGCCTCCTCCTTGATACTTATACTTTACACAATGAAAATGAAAGAATAAGGAGAAAAAGATTAGAATTTGATGAGAAATTATTAATCCCACGTAGTCGAAATCACTTTTCCAGAAACGGCATGAATTTGAAATTCTGCATCTTTGTCGTTCCCTTCAATCTCCACTATATAATATCCACCATCACTCGTATCGTAAAAAGAAACTTCATCGACAGTCCCTTTTAGTTTTTTCTTAGCAATAGTAATCGCTTCTTCTTTAGTTAAGAGTGAAGAATCGTGCTCTGTATCTCCTTGAATTTCTGATAAAACTTCCCCGTTAATCGCATCTATTAATAAGTTAATATGCTCTTTATCATTTACTATCTCTATTTGGTAAACGGGTTCTTCCCTATTTGTATTGAGTGAGATTTTTTTTATATTCCCGTTATATTGTTCTTTTATAATTTTTCGTATTTCAGTTTCTGGTATATAGTTTGAATCTACTTTATGATCCGATTTATTTTGAGTCATCTGCAGAATTTTACCCGAATCTGCATCAACATTAAGTTGATAAAGCTTGTTATTTCTTTGAAGCTTCACTCGATATTGATTGTTTATACTAAGGAACGAGATAATTTCCCCACCATACATCATTTCAATATTATTATGAATTTCTTCTGTTGTAAGAGGTGTTTCTTTCGTTAGTTTGTTCCAGATCATGATACTAAGAATCGTCGCAATAATGATGAGTGTCACAATGAATAATATTGATAGTTTTTCGCGGATACGCATATCATTGTTCCTCCTCATTACTATTTTCAAATTGCAAGACGATTGTAGTTCCTTCACCTAGTGTACTTAATACTGTGATGTTGATAGCTAAACGCTCAGCAATTTCATGTGCAATTGCTAGTCCTAAACCAGTACCACCTGTTTTGCGATTACGGTCTTCACTAACTCGATAAAAACGATCAAATAAATGAGGAATGTTCTCTTTAGCAATGCCTTGGCCGAAATCTTGAATACGGACAACAAATTGCGCTCCTTCTTTTGCTACGCTTACATTGATTTCACTTTCACTATAATGGCGCGCATTTTCTAAGAATATAAAAAATAACTGTTTTAACTTTTGCTCATCAGTTTTCGTAATCGCTGGACCATTTCCTAATAAGTTAAATTCTCTCCCATATGCTTGATGCATTTGATGTAGTGTATCATCTAACACTTTATAAATATCAACTGCTGCAGTTGTTAGCGGGATATTCTCCCTATTTTTAGCTAATTCCAGCATTTGTTTTATCATTTCATTCATGCGAATGGACTCACTTAAAATTGCTTGTACAGCTTCATTTGCCACTTCTCTATTATCAAAACCACGACGTTTTAATAGACGCGCATAGCTTTCAACTACAGTTAAAGGTGTTTTTAATTCATGAGAGGCGTTCGATACGAAATGCTCTTGTTTACGATAGTTTTGCTCCAACTGAAACATCATCTCATTAAAGGTACGACTCATTTCAGCCATTTCATCTCGGCCGTCATTTTCTACATTTATCTTTTCAAAAGTTCCTGACTTTTGGCTTTCCTGCATTGTAGCAATCAGCCGATTAATTGGTTTAGTAACAATACGCCCTAGCGTCATACTTGATAGTACAATGGGAATTGTCGCTAAAATTGTTACACCAAGTAATACAAGCCGTAACAATTCTAGATTTCGTGCTACATCCTTCATGGATTGTAGCATCTGAATATGCACCACCGAACCGTCAACCCAAATTGCGGGCATACTCATTGATAATACTGGTATACCTTCGTATTTTTCCACTGAGTATCTTTTATACTCATCAATATTGGGATGATAATCCTTCATACCTTCGGTAGATTGTACAGTAATGAGTGATTTACCATTTAAACCAACAGCTCTTACAGCCCCCCTTGGAGGAATATAGGCACGTAATATCGTAGCTGGGTCATTTACTTTACTTGTCTGACTAATAGAAGTTACAAGCTCTTTTGACTCAGATAATAGTTGGTTGTACTCTGTGTCATAGGCCATTTTTTCATATAAGAAATAAATTCCGATCATCGTAAGCACAAGAATAATCAACATTACAAGAGACGAGAAAACATGAATTTTCGTCTTAAGCTTCATTCACCTGCTCCTTTAGTACATAACCCACACCACGGACTGTTTGAATAAGAGCATGTTTACTAGCTTTATCGACCTTCTGCCGTAAGTAGCGTATATAAACATCTACGACATTGGTATCCCCATAATAATCATAACCCCATACAGCATCTAAGATTTGCTCACGTGAAAGGACTTGTTTTGGATTCTTGATTAAATAAAGTAACAATTCATATTCTCTAGGAGTTAAATCAATAGAACGACCATTTCTTTTAACTTCACGTGTCTGTTCATGTATAGATAAGTCTTTATACTCGTGGAAAAATTCATCCTGCTCTTCCGTAAATTCCTGTTGTTGTGGTTTAAAGCGAAGGGCAGCGCGAATTCTCGCTAGTAATTCATCAATTTCAAAAGGTTTTGTCATGTAATCATTAGCGCCCAGATCCAGACCTGTCACTTTATCCTCAACATCATCTTTAGCAGTGAGCATAATAACAGGTGTATTAAATTCTGTCGCACGAATTCGCTTCAATACATCCAGACCATTTAAACCTGGAAGCATAATATCAAGAAGAAGTAGATCCCACTGCTGTTCCCGATATAATATAAGTCCGTCTGTTCCTGAATGAGCAATTCCCGTTTCATAACCTTCAAATTCTAGTTCCAGCTGCAATACGCGTGCAATTTTTTCCTCGTCTTCTATGATTAAAATGCGCTCAACCATTATTTTCACCAACCGTTTTTTTATTTCATAGTACCATGTCATTATGAAAATTCCATGAGAAGGACCATGTCTATACAAAAAAAGCCTACCCTCTTTAGAAAGGGTAGACTCAATTTTTATTAAAATACGATAATCGCTAATACAATCGCTAAAATAATACGGTAGATGGCAAATGGCGTTAATTTTATTCTGTCGATTAATTTTAAGAAGAACTTAATCGATAGTAATGCAAAAACAAATGCACTAATGAATCCTACTGCGTAAAATCCAATATCGTCCATCGACACATACTCCCAGTTTTTCAAAACTGATACTAAGCTAGCACCAGCCATAATCGGAACAGCCATGATAAATGTAAAATCGGCTGCCGTTTTATGATCTAAACCTAGTATTACCCCACCTGAAATGGTTGCTCCTGAACGTGAAAATCCTGGCCATAATGATAAACACTGTACTAAACCTATCTTTAATGCTTGACCGTATGAAATTTTATCTAACGTAGTAACTGTCGGTCTTTTCGGCCCAAATTTATCTGCAACAATCATTAAAATCGCACCTGCTACTAAGCTGAAAATAACCGGTTTTACTCCAAATAAATAGTCATCAATATAATCTTTGAACGCAAATCCTAAAATAACTGCGGGTAACATTCCCACAATAACATGTATTAAGTTAAATTTACGATTTGCTGGTTGACCTTTAATTTTATAAAGACCTACTAAACTTAATAATCGTTTCCACATGACTACTACAACCGCTAAAATAGAGCCTAACTGTACAACAATTTTAAATGTATTAGCAGAATACATTCCTAAAAATTCTTCGGTTTTTAACCACATATCATCAACAATGATCATATGTCCTGTAGATGACACGGGTGCAAACTCCGTCACACCTTCTACTAAGCCCAAAATAAGAGCCTTTAATAATTCAATAAAGTCCATAGTATCTCCTTATTCTTTTAATAATTAAAATGCCGAATCCTCACGCCATTTCTAGCTAAACTATCATACCATAATCAACATCTTTTAATTTTTACCGTTATGTTAAAAATTACTCACAAAACTCGACGTCTACTACCCACATTTCTGAACGGCTATTCGTACGAATTGGTGGTCCCCAAAATCCGAATCCCGATGACACGATTGTATGCATTGAAGCCTTTAATTTATAACCATAATCGTGTTCAAACGTTTTTCGTGTAATGTATTGATTAGGCCACATTTGTCCTAAATGTGTATGTCCTGACAAATGTACATCCACACCGAGTTTGCTCGGCGTCTCAATATCAGTGGGCGTATGGTCCATAACAATCCAAGGTAATTTATGGTCAATAGTTGATGCTAACGTTTCTAGCGATGCACGATTCGTATTTGTTTTGTCTTCTCTTCCTGTAACATAAAACGACTCTGCCACTAGAATTGTTTCATCTTGTAAAATATTTACGCCAGATTTATCCATTTCATGAACAAATAATGGAATTTTGCGTCCATAATATTCATGATTGCCTAAAACTCCATATACACCATATGTACTTTTCAATTGCTTCATCACTTCACTCATCCCATATTCCACATACCAAACGGGATCATCATCAACTAAATCACCAACTAGAAAGACAGCATCTGGTTTTGCTTCATTGGACAATTCTACAAAGCGTTTTAAATGCGTTTTATTTGATAATATGCCTAAGTGGAAATCTGATCCAATGACCATACGTAACTGTTTTTTTATCGGATTTGTTTTTTTTATTTTTATAGTAAGATTTCTTACAACTGGTGAGTATGCCATATAGCTACCGAAGGCTACAATGACAATCAATAAAGCGGCTACAACATAACCAAGCCATTTTGATTGTGCTCCTGGCAATAGCCACACAAGTAAATTCGCAATTGGGAACAACAGCAAGCCATACTGAATAACTATCATCCAGTAGCTCCCTATAATTTTAAATACACGTAGCTTATGATGAATTCGTTCAATAAGAATACTATAAGCAACGATGACCCAAATTACTCCAAAAACGAATTGTCCCTCAAAAGAAAAGGCCACATGGAGCCATGTATATACATTCCAGCCTAAATAATAAACTAGTGCATTATATAGTAGAAACGCGATTAATCCAAACCCGATTCTCTTCCCCACAAAATTCCTCCTTCTCCTTTATCTTGTTAGTATAGCATTTCATCGCAAAGACTACTTGCTAGAAGCATACCTAGTAATAACTACGCCTAAGGTCTTAGTTGAAAATGCATTCCAAGGCCGTTTGTCCAATTCAAATCCTAGCGTAATATGGAGATACAAACGAAGGGAGGCACTAACTTATGAAAAAAGTCGGTTTATTTATCATCGGCGTCATCGCCGCTATCACTATTTTATGTTCACTTGGAGCTATGGCAGGATTGGCTATTTCGGCAGCTATTCTTTATGCCGGTATTCACTTCTACCTAAAAAGTGAATCAACATTCGCAAAAGTTATCTGGGCTCTTGTTGCAATAGCAGGTTTACTAACAGCTGTAGCAAATATCCCTAGCTTTATCGGTTTAATCGCAATCGTTGCACTTTGGTATATCGTGCGTAAATGGGACGGTAAAGAAAATACAACTGTCATTACTGCAAAAACAGATGATCCATTCACAAATTTTGAAAACCAATGGGAAGAATTATCTAAATAAGGGGGAAAATTATAATGGCAAACTTACTACAACGTTTAAAATATACTCTTGAGGCCGATTTACATTCAGTATTTGATAAAAAGGAAGCTAAAAACCCTATCGCTATGCTAAATCAGTATATCCGAGAAGCAGAAAAGCAAACAGAGCAAACTGGTAAATGGTTAGAACGCCAAGCATCTCTAAAAAAACAACTCGAAGATGAGTTAGCAGTGGCAATCGAAATGTTCAACAAACGCCAAAAACAATTAGAACTTGCTACACTAAGTGGTGAACAAGATTTAGTCAACTTTGCAGAACAAGAAATGTCCGCTTATGCAAACCGACAAATCGTATTAAGAGATAGCATTAACAAAGCAACTGAGGAATTATTTGGTCTGGAACGTAAATACGAAGAAATGAAGCATAAAATTAAAGATATGAAAGTTCGTCAGCTCCAGTTAATGGGGAAAGAAAATGTCACACGTGCCCATAACCAAATGGACCGTGTTCTAAATCCAGAGACAAACGGGCAAGTTGGTAAACGATTAGAAACTTTTGAGTCGATGGAAGCTTATATTGAGCGTCTTGGGCAAAAAATTGATCAAGAGCACGAAATTTCAACTATGGAGCAACGCCTAGCGCTGTTAGAAAAAAATGCTCCTAAAACGATAACAATTAATGAAGAAAAATTAAGCTAATACTAGACTTCTTTGGAAGGCCAGTTATACTAAAAAGGAGAAAGGCAGATGCCCTTCTCCTTTAATTTTTTCTATTAATTGAACATTATGATGCGAAGAAGGAGGAACAACATGAATCAAATTACAACAAATAAACTGACGATGTTACTGATCATCTCTGTATTGCTGGTCTTTATCGAAGTGACTTTTTTCGATAATGGTAGCATTATTTTCGGCCTTCTTGGCATCGTAATGATTTATATGAGCATTAGTAAACGACGAAAATGGTTATTTTGGATGGGTACTATTATCAGTATCATTTCATTATTTTCAATGTGGAGCTTACGCATAGCTGTCGTAATAACACTTGTATATATTTTATGGCAGCTAAAAAAAGGTACTCCCGTCTCGATATCGTTACCAGATCAGTCTGATTACAATCCATCCGGGGTCCATCCTATTATTCAAAATAAAGCTTTCTCATTACAAAGTACACCAACTAATGCCTATGAATGGCAAGATATTCATGTGCAAGGGATTGTTAGTGATTTAACAATAGATACAACTCAAACACTTTTACCAAAAGGCACTTCTCTTATTTCAATCCGCCAAGGCTTTGGTAAAGTACGTATTGCAGTACCATATGAAGTGCCAGTACGTATTCATTTTAATACCCTAGTCGGAGATGTACAGCTCTTTGGTAACAAAATGCCACGTTTGTGGAATAAAACAATTTCGATGAAAGACGGCTACAATCCAGAAGTTGAATCACCTGTTGAGCTAATTATTACTGTATCAACTGTATTCGGGGATGTTGAGGTGATTCGTAAATGAGATCACTTATCCCAAAATTTCTATCAATTTTCTTTTTTGAAATTGCGATTGTGTTTTTCATTTTCTTCATTTTATGGGGGATGCCTGAATTAGATACTTGGTCCCCTCTATGGAAACTTTATTACCTGGAATTACCACTCTTTTTGTGGATTTTAACATTATTAGCTGCATTCAGTATTAGTGTTGCTATTTGGTCTATTTCATTGACGCAAAGTAAAGAAAAAGAATTAGCCCATGTACTACAAACCTTAATACAAACTAAGAAAAACACACCAGTATCAACCAAACATTTATCTAAAAGCGTTCGTAAATCTCTAGATTCTGCTGAAGACCTAATCAGCACACAACGGAAAAGTCTGCAACGTATTACAAATGAACGCGCTGAGGCTGAGGATAAAATAATTCAAGAGCGAATTATTCAAGAAAGACAGCGACTTGCTCGCGAATTGCATGATTCAGTATCTCAACAATTATTTGCTGCCTCTATGTTATTATCGACAGTTAATGAAACGGTACCTGAAGATTTACCTATACATGTGACGAAGCCATTAAAACAAACAGAGATTATTGTACAACAAGCTCAACTCGAAATGCGTGCACTATTATTACATTTACGACCAGTTGCTCTCCACAACAAATCACTTGCTCAGGGTCTTGAAGATTTATTGTTTGAATTAAAACAAAAAGTTTATTTCAACATACATCATCGTTTAGAGGAAGTTTCTTTGCAGAAAGGCGCGGAAGACCACTTATTTCGAATTGCTCAAGAAACTCTATCTAACACTTTACGCCATGCAAAGGCCACTGAAGTTGATATTTTACTAGTAGAGCGTGATAATCTTGCTATTTTCCGTGTACAGGACAATGGTGTCGGGTTCCAAGAATACGATGAGAAAGCTGGCTCTTATGGTTTAAAAAACATTGAAGAACGTGCCATTGAAATAGGTGGTATTTGTAAGATTGTTTCCGTTCCAAATCAAGGAACTGTTATAGAAGTTAAAATCCCCGTAGAGAAGGAGCACGAACCAGATGATTCGAATATTATTAGCGGATGACCATGAGATGGTACGTATCGGAGTATCTGCCTATTTGCAATCACAATCTGATATGGAGGTTGTTGCAGAAGCGGCAAATGGTCAAGAGGCATTCGACCTTGCATTACAACATCGGCCTGATATCATTTTAATGGATATGGTCATGCCCCTTATGACAGGTGCAGAAGCTACCGCTGCTATTATTAAAGAGTGGCCACAAGCGAAAATCATGATTGTCACAAGTTTTTTAGACGATGATAAAGTTTATCCCGCTTTAGAAGCTGGCGCTATAAGCTATTTACTCAAAACAACTAATGCAAAGCAAATCGCAGACGCTATCCGTCAAACTGCAGATGGTACCCCTGTTTTAGAACCTGAAGTCACAAACAAAATGATGAAGCGTTTACGACAAACTGATCGCCCTCTTCATGAAGATTTAACAGAACGTGAGCGGGAAATCCTTCTATTAATTGCTCAAGGAAAGGCCAATCAAGATATTGCTAACGAACTTTTCATCGCAATAAAAACGGTTAAAACACATGTCAGTAATATATTAGCTAAACTTGAAGTACAAGATCGCACTCAAGCAGTCGTCTATGCATTCCAACATCATTTAGTAAAATAAGTGATGTTGGTTACAACAATCCATTCTTACAAATCCCCTTTTTCGTAAAAATATGATATTATAACGCTATTTACCCTATCTAATAATCTATTTTTCCCTACAGTTATGAGTTTAGACTCTACAAATTATTATTTTTGTCACACAAAATCACTCTTTTTACCGATTCTAAAATTATTTTATTAGTGTAATATCCAAAATAGTATAATTTATGGAAGGTATATATATGCATAATATTGGGCAAATTATTAAATCAGAACGTATAAAACAAAACATGAAACAAAAAGTACTTGCAGAAAATATTTGTTCTACTTCTTATTTAAGTAAAATTGAAAGTGGAAACAAAATTCCCTCTACCGAAGTACTCGACGATCTAATTACACGTCTACAAATTGATTTAAATCACTTTACACAAGAAAATGAAGAGCAAATTATAGCTAACCTCTATGAAAACTACAAATCTATTGTACTCACTCGTAATGAGCTAGCTGCAAAGGACAAAGTGAATCATTATATGAACCTTGAAATAAAGTTTGATGAACCTAAAAACTTTTACTATTATAATTTGTATTTGTTCCGACTTTTTTTAGTCTCTAAGCAACCTTTAAATGAAATAGAACACTTTTTAACAGCCTTTTATGCAATGGAAGAAAATTTAGATGAGCATCAAAGTTTTATAAATAACATCAATGCTAATATTTATCATTATAGAAAAAGCAATTATATAAAAGCACTTTCTTATTTGGAAGCATCTATAAAATTACTACCTAATATCCAGTTAGAAGATTGGGAAAAAGCTGATTACTACTATATACTAGCTTTAAATTATTATTCCTTAAACCAAAACTTAAACGCGCTTAATTATGCGCAGAAGTCTAGTGCTATATACGAATCTCTAGGCTACTTCTCGCGCTCTGTAGATTGTAAAACTTTAATTGTCGCAACATTCATACAAAATGGTCACTATGCTAGTGCCAAACAAATTTTAAAAGATACTTCATTATTTTGTCATAAGCATCAGCTTCGACAGTTTGAAGGTCTACTGTCTCAAAATATGGGCTTTATTTATGCTCTTCAAGGTCATGCAAAAAAGGCTATTTCTTATTACAAAAAAAGCTATAAAACTAAAACTAAGCCTATCAGTATTCTTATTACTATCCATTCAATCATTAAAGAATATTCGAAACTAAATCAAAAGGATTATGTACTGAAATGGTGCGAAAAAGGACTAGATCTAATTAAAGAACATGAGTTAGCCGATAACGCGACAACCTATTCGTACCACTTCGAAATTTTCAAAATGAAACATCAGCTAATTCCCTTTGATGAAAAGTTAATTGCCAATGCTATTGATCATTTCCAACAGATAAATGACATTAAAAATGTCCAAAAATATGCTATCCTTTTAGGCAATCTATTATATGACCATCATGAATATAGAAAAGCCGTAACTTACTTCCAAAGGTCAACTGAAGCTATGTATCAAATAAAATATATTAATGTATGGGAAGATCTCACATAACGGTAAAAACCCCAAATTGCGTAGTAGCAATCTGGGGTTTTCCTATTAATAAATTGATACAACATTAACTGTTACTTTGAACAAGTCACCATCTACTTCAATTTTCATGCGAGCTCCATGTAAATCTACAATTGATTGTGCAATAGCTAATCCTAGTCCAGAGCCATCTGTATGACGAGAAGCATCTGCTCGTTTAAAGCGCTCATATAATTCCTCAACATTTTCGCCAATCTCATATTTCGTTACATTTTTTATAACAAATTCAGCTTCACCATTTTTTTGACTTAGTGTTAAATATACTCGTGTGCCTTCCATCGTATACTTCAATGTGTTTAAGATTAGATTATCTAGCATTCTCCACCATTTTTGACCATCCACATAAGCAAATAACGGGCCATCAGGTGTATTCACGCGGAAGTCTAACTCGGATTTTGTAATGTCTTCTTCATGTTCAGCAAGAGCTTGTTGTAGTAACTGATTCAAATCTACCCTCTGTTTCTGAAGCTCCATATTACCAGAAGCCATTTTTGATACTTCAAATAAATCTTCTATAAGCGTCTTTAAACGCTGTGATTTTTTATCTAAAATCGCAATATATGAATCGCGTTCTTCTTCAGTGACATTTGGTTTTTTTAATAAATCTGTGTACGTAATAATCGATGTTAATGGCGTACGTAAATCATGACTAACATTTGTGATTAGTTCTGTTTTTAAGCGCTCACTTTTCGCTTGCTCAGAGATGGACGTACGAACCCCATCACGTAAATCGTTTAAATTACGTGCATGTTTAGCAAAGGCAGATTTACCTTGTATCTTAATTTCGTTACTCAAACGACCTGCAGCCATCTGCTCCGTTTCCTTCATAATACGATTTAGATAGCTCATTCGGGTTAAGAAGAGAATTGTCGCTGGTAGAGCAATAAATAGGAACAGTGGGATATAAATAATAAATAATTGCCCCGAAACCATCGCACCGGCAAAACCAACACCTGCTAAGAAAATAATACCTAACAAAATAACTGATTGAAAACCGAGACTACGATTTAAAAATAGATCTTGTAAATTCTCAAACGCTTTTTTTACAAAGCTTCTTTCGTATGCTTTTAGGCGCTTTTCTTCACTATTTAAATTCTCTAAAATTGAAACCGCTTGTGCTAAAGAAATCCATAATAAGAAGCATAAAATAATAAATGGGAATCCAAAACTTACTACTTGCCCTAACACATTTTCCCGTCTGCTATAATTATTTAGGCCTTCAAGTTTATATATTATCCCTTGTAAGTTACTTAACAAAGCCCAAACAGCTACTAATAATCCCACAATTTGTCCATCCATCGGCCATTTGCGTATCCAAAGAGTGAAATCATTGTTTTGTATTAAAGTTTGCTTAGTTGGTTTACATACTGTTAATAATAGTATTAAACTTACAAATCCTAAAAACCAAATAATGTAGCACAAAACTTGATTACTTTTAAAAGTATTATAGTCTGTCTCTAATTCATTATATTTTAATGCGTTTTTTGGAACTGTAATTTTCCCTTCGTACTGATAGGTTTTATCCGTAAGTGCTTCACTAATATATTCTTCATTAGCAGTAGAAGTTGTAGTTGAATCACTTACAAAAAAGCTATTGGATGAATAACTATTGTTATCATGCATATCTTCTGGGTAACTATTCGACACACTGTACGTTTTAAGTAAATTTGTTCCTTTACCATATTTAATACTAAATGCTGCTGGACTTTCTATCTCACCATATGTCATCGTTTTTTGTGTATCTACATCAGTCAGCTGGAAAGCAAAGAATCGATAGGTATCCAATAACTCCTTTTTTTGATTGTTCATTTCTAACATGTAATTATCTATTGCTTTTTTCTTATTTGCTATAATTTTCTTTTTAATATAATCATCATCTTCAAAGTTCTTCGTTATGTCATCTATTTTAGAGTCTCTTTCTTTTATTAGAGTCTCTTTTACTTTTTTTGCATTAGAATCAATTGCTTGTGCAATACGATCTTGGTACTGGTCATTAATATTTTCAACTTGTTCGCTCAAAGTACCGTATCTATTTCGATGTTCTTCAATTTCATTCTCTGTTACTGTAATTGTCTTTTTAGCCTCTTCAGCATCAATAGGATTTAATAATAAAGGTCCAATATCAGATGTAAAGTAATCCAACTGAGATTGAAAGCTATCCGAATCAAAGTAATCTTTTCCAATATACTTTGGTCCTTGCAGTATTAAAGAAAAAACACTGAATAGAACAATTGACATTAAAAATAAACTAAAGAGCCCTCTTGAATTATTCTTCATTATTACGCTCCCCCCATCCATCTTGTTAGCTGAGCAAATGTTCTAGTTGTTCTTGCAAAGCTGAGATCTACTAAATCTACAATAAATGATAAGCAATACGTCAGGCTAATGACCGCTATAAATAATGCGAAGATTGACCATAGAAATGCATTATTATTTTTCGATTTTGTAGCCAATTCCCCACACCACCTTCAAGTAACGTGGATTTTTTGGATCCACTTCTATTTTTTCTCTTATTTTCCGTATATGAACAGCCACTATATTTTCAGCATTGTATGCAGGCTCGTTCCAAACGCGCTCATAAATCTCCTGAATTGAAAATACCCGACCAGCATGCGCCATCAGTAGTTCAGTGATCTTAAACTCAATTGGCGTTAGTTTCACTGACTCCCCATCAAGTGTAACTTCTTTCGATTCTTGATCAAGTACGATTCCTTGCACAGCAATTTTCGATTGTTGCTCATTATAAGTTCCAAGTTTCACATAGCGACGCATTTGCGATTTCACACGAGCCACAAGCTCCATCGGGTGAAACGGTTTCGTTACATAATCATCAGCTCCAACTGATAACCCATGTATTTTATCAGAGTCCTCCGCCTTCGCACTCAACATAATAATAGGAATATTACGCTCTTCGCGAATCTTAAATGTCGCCGTAATACCGTCCATTTTCGGCATCATAATATCTAGAATGATTAAATGCACTTCATTTTCCGCGAGCAGCTCTAACGCCTCAAGACCATCAGCTGCCTTTAGTACGTTGTACCCCTCGTTTCTCAAATAAATCTCAATTCCATCACGAATATCTTGATCATCATCCGTCACAAGCACCGTATAATCTGCCATATCTCGCACCTCATCCCTCAACAAATTTAAATATTTATTTTACTCACTCATTAATCTCGCATCTCTATAACATTTATAATACACATCAAATCTTAAGACCACCTTATCATAAAAATGAAGAAATTCTTAAGGTTTACATTAAATGCTGAAGACGCTCGTTCAGCGGAAGAGGTTCCGATTAAAAATTTTGATTGTTGCACTATCTCGGTTGTTTGTTGCACTAACACCATTGATTGTTGCGCTAACTTTGTTGTTTGTTGCACTATCTATACTGATTGTTGCACTAACTCCAACGATTGTTATTTAGCAGAATATTCACGTCCTATTTCTCAGCCATAATCCTTAAATTAGCTTACTTCTATCTTATCTCCCCTTCATTTTCTTCACAAAAAAGCTACTTAGCCTAAACTAAGTAGCTAAAATTTCATTAGTTTTTTTTGCACGACCGCCAAATGTAATAACTAAAATACCACCGAGTAGCATCGCAACGCCACCCCAAGATGTTAAGCTTAGATACTCTCCAACTAGAAAAACGCCAAGAATAGCAGCCGTTAATGGTTCTCCGAGTGAAAGTGTCACTGCTGAGGATGATGATATTCTTTGTAAGCCCGTTAGAAACAGCAAATACGCGATGCTTGTACCGAATACGCCCATGAACGCTAGTGGTAGCCAGTTTGCACTTTGCCCAACCCATTCAATTCCGTATACTAATGAGATTGGACACAATAATAACGCACTAATAGAGAATGTCATCGCCACTGCTGGCAGCGCATCTTCTTTTTCCAACAACGCCTTGCTCACATGTGTATAAATTGCAAAAGCTGTTCCAGCACACAGTGCCATGGCAATACCAAGTGGATTCACAGTTGCCTCACCTTTATTCACAAACAATAATACACACCCTACAATAGCAAGTAATGTAGCTATTCCCCAAGTACGTGTAGGTTTATTTTTGAAATAAAGCCAATCAATTAAACCTGCAAATACTGGCGAACTGCCAATCGTTACGACTGTTCCAATTGCAACACCAGTCAAACGTACCGATGAAAAAAATAACGGTTGGAATAGAGCCATCGATAGTGCAGCAAAAAGTGTATACTTCCAAGCCCAATGACGGAAATTTATTTTCCTCATTAAAATAGCTATTAAGAGTAAAGTACCTCCACCAACTGCTGATCGCATCATGGCAACTGTTAGTGGATGAATACCATCTGTTAAAAATGTCTGTGTTGTACCAACTGTCCCCCATAAAACAGCTGCCAATAATACAAAAGCATATGGTAATATACTCACTTAATAGCTCACTCCTTATATATCTTTCCATAAATATACCATAAATTCTGAAAGTTGAGGCAAACGTTTTCTTCTATTATAATGAAGGCAAAAGGAGGCATTGATCTATGTACAAAACCGTCGCAGATACAGCGAAAGATATCTCAATGCCAGAGCAACAAGTGCTGCGTTATATACTAGAAGGTCGCATTCATGCTGTTCACGATGGAGAACAGTTTTTAATCAGCAGTGACCAATTTGAGCGTTACCATGATCAACTTGAACGTATCAAAGAAGAAATTGAAATTTGGAAGAACACGCCGATTCCAGAAGATATTGATATTAAAGATGAAGACTAAAAGACAGCCAACAGCTGTCTTTTTGTTTTAGGTTATTAAAAACCCCATACACTTAATAACAAAAACACCAGTGGCGTCTTTGAATAGCCACTGGTGTTTACCATATGTAGAAGCTAGCAACTGAATGCTGCTCCAATATAAATTTAGATTGTAACTGGCGCTGATTGTTTAGCTAGCATGTCTGCGTAATCTTCAACCATTACGCTTGCAGTTGGGAACATACCTGCTCCTGGTCCTACAAGAGTTAGGGTACCAATGTAGTTTGTATCAAGAGCTACTGCGTTATTAACACCTTCAATTGAGTAAAGTGGATGTTCTGGTCCAACTAACTCAGGCCCAACTTTGGCGATTAACTCTCCATCTACGCCTAATTGTACATCTGCTACATGGCGGTAACGTAAGCCTTTTGCAGAAGCTTCTTCAACTTGCTCGGAAGTGATTTCAGTAATACCAATTACATCAACATCTTCCCATCTTGGTTGTTTACCAAATGCTAACGCACTTAGAATCATAAGTTTTCGGAAAGCATCTTGACCAGAAATATCATTGTAAGGATCCGCTTCAGCGTATCCTAGGCTTTGTGCATCTTTTAATACATCATTGAATGCTAGGCCTTCACTACGCATTTGAGTTAGGATATAGTTTGATGTACCATTCAAGATTCCTTGAATATGGTGTACATCATTTACTCGTAAGATATTTTGCATGGTTTTGATGACAGGAACGCCACCAGCAGTTGTTGCTTCATAGCCCACTTGTACGCCATATTGTTTCGCCTTTTCTTGTAAAGATAGGCCGTGTTTAGAGAACATTACTTTGTTAGCTGTAATTACGTTACAGCCACTTTCGATTGCAAGTGCTGAATATCTGAATGCTGGCTCTTCACCAACAATTGCTTCGAATACAACTTGTAAATCTGGAATGGCTAAAATATCTTCAAAGTTATCTGTTATTAACTCTTGCGGTGCATTTGAACGAGGTTTAGTCACGTCACGCACTAAAATTTTAGCAATTTCAATATCTACTCCTAATGTCTCCTTAAACTGTTCACGCTTTTCATTTATGATATGATAAATTCCTTGCCCTACAGTACCAAATCCTAGAATTGCTACCTTTACTGCTGCCATACGATCGCCTCCAAAATAATATTGCAATCTTACACTCAATCTCCAAATTGTGTTCAAACCCCATCTAGTTTTGAGAATATCAAAATCAGATGTTAAAACTCATTGCGTAATCAGATCATGTTTGTTCTTCAGCACAACACCATATGATATTGACTTCCAATTAATTCAGAGAAAAAGATATATCGCTATTTGCTAATTATGTTGCTGTACTATTGTATTAAACCCCTTCACAGCGTGTATGCCTCATAATCCCTTTACAAATAGTCCTTCAAATAGTGTTTAGCAATTCTATTTATCACTAATACACTGTGTTTCAATTTTTTACTTATTGATGATTTTAGACTATTAATGAAAAGATTACAAGAAAAATCTTTCCAGAGAGGACAATTGTTTTTCTAGAAAGGTCAAACGAATCCATTAGTAATAACACCTTAACTGTATTTTAAATTTTGAGACAAAATGTTCAAAGTATAAAATATTATACTTTGAACAGGAAAAAGGATGACATAATGCCTCTCGTCATCCCTTGTCTTGATCTTTTCTTCTTATATAAATCTTATTTTGCTACTACCGCTTCATCTACTTTTGCGAAAGCATTATCTAGAGCTGCAATAATATCTTCAATCGCTTCTAAACCAATTGATAATCGTACAAGCTCTTCAGATACTCCTGCTACAACTAATTCTTCCGCACTTAACTGTTGGTGTGTTGTAGATGCTGGATGAATAATTAACGAACGTGCATCACCAACATTAGCTACATGGGAGAATAACTCGATATTATCAATTAATTGACGACCGGCTTCACGCCCACCTTTAATACCGAATGTTAGAACTGAGCCAAAGCCATTTTTTAAATATTTTTTTGCATTTTCATGAGCTGCGCTATCTTCAAAGCCATTGAAGCTAACCCACTCTACATTTTCGTGACTACGTAGATATTCTGCAACTTTTTGTGCATTTTCATTGTGACGTGGTACACGTAAATGTAGCGTTTCAAGACCTTGAATTAATTGGAATGCATTGTCAGGACTTAATGTTGGACCAAAATCACGTAGTAATTGAACGCGCAGACGAGTTGCGAATGCAGCACTTGCAGCATCAACACCATAGCGAATACCATGATAAGATGCATCTGGCTCAGTATAGTCAGGGAATTTCCCTTGTGTCCAACCAAATTTTCCAGCATCAACAGCGACTCCACCGATAACTGTACCGTGTCCACCAATCCATTTTGTTGCAGAGTGTACTACAATATCTGCTCCGAACTCGATTGGATTTGAACCATATGGTGATGGGAATGTATTATCAACAATTAATGGAATCTCATTTTCATGCGCGATATTTGCCAAGGCTTCAATATCTACTACAGTTAAACTTGGATTACCGATTGTTTCCACATAAATCGCTTTTGTATTTTTTTGAATTGCTGAACGGAAATTTTCAGGATCTCTTTCATCTACAAATGAAGCTGTAATGCCATAGCGCGGTAAAGTATTGGCTAATAAATTATATGTACCGCCATATAAACTACCCGAAGCAACGATATGATCTCCAGCACGAGCAATATTTAAAATTGAAAATGAAATAGCAGCCATTCCTGAAGATAGTGCTACTGCTGCTGTTCCACCTTCTAAAAGTGCAACGCGTTTTTCGAATACATCGACAGTTGGGTTCATAATACGAGAATAAATATTACCGGGTTCTTCAAGCGCAAATAGTTTTTGAGCATGCTCCGTACTATTAAAAGCGTAAGCAGTTGTACGATAAATTGGTACTGCACGTGCACCTGTTGTTGGATCTGCTACTTGGCCACCGTGTAATAATAAAGTTTCTGGACGTAAGTTAGTCATCATTTATTCCTCCTAAATGTTTTTTTAAGATGGCAAATCGGAGGTGTGATGAGGATTTTATGGAAAAACAAAAACCCTCTTCGCTAAGAAGAGGGTTGCATACGCAATTTTTCCTCCCCTTATCTGTCAGATCCGATTAAAAATCTGTAGGAATTAGCACCATTGTGAGTTCATCACTCACCGGTTGCTGGGCATCGCAGGGCCTATCCCTCCGCCGCTCTTGATAAGAGTATTTGATTCAGTTCCATCTTGTTGACAAGTATAGAAGATATATCAAACTGATGTCAATACTTTTATTTGTTTTTTCTGAAAATTATTTTAATAGATACTCTGTTTACTCATATGAAATTAATTTAAGTAGACTTTAAATTATGGTAGCCTAAAGAAAGTAAATATTTTTATTTCACAAAGGGGTTTCGAATTATGGTAAAAGAATTACTACGTAGTCACTCTTCTGTACGCAAATATACAGGAGAAATTATTCCTAAAGAAGTCGTTATCGATTTAATTGAAACAGCACAAATGGCGGCAAGCTCGCATTTCGTACAAGCATACAGCGTCATTTGGGTTACGGATGAAGATAAGAAGAAAAAACTTGGAGAACTTTCAAATAATGAGTTCCAATTTGGAACAGCAGGTGCTTCGTTTTTATTTTGTGTAGATTTTAAACGACTGCAAGTTGCTGGTCAAAAAAATGGTATAGAAATTATTGCTGACTCTGCGGAAAACGTACTTGTAGGTGTTGCAGATGTTGCACTTTTCGCTCAAAACTTCGTTATTGCTGCTGAAGACCAAGGCTATGGTATTTGTTATATTGGTGGAGCGCGTAATAATCCAAATGAAATAAGCGAATTATTCGGGCTTCCAGAATACGTTTTCCCCTTGTTTGCTATGACAATCGGTGTACCTACGAAGCGAAATGAAACAAAACCCCGTTTACCAGTAGAAGCTGTACTACATGAAAATAATTATGATGTAGAACAATATGACACATTGCTAGATGAATATGATGCAACAATGGAAGCTTACTACGCTAGTCGTGGATCAAATCGTAAAATGGCTACCTGGACAAAACAAATGGCTGACTTCTTAATAGAGCAACGCCGACCACATATTAATGAATTTTTGGCACAAAAAGGATTTAATTGGAAGTAATAAAAGAACCTCTGAAATTAGGGACATCTAGTTTCAGAGGTTTTTAATTTGTAGTTGACCTAATTCGATTCCTTTTAATACGCATCATCTCTTTCACTTCACTTAATCATAAATCTATGAAAAAACCTGTCACTATGTAGTGACAGGTTTAATTTTATTCTTTTACTAATCCTTCTATTACTAGCTCTTTTACAGGTAAGAAGACTTCGCCAGAGTTGATATATTTCACTTCGACTTTGTCGCCTTCTTCTAGATAGATTGCTAGCGGTACAACTTCTGAGTTAACACTATAGTTATCTTTGTTATCTAACATAAACGATACGGTTGTGAAATCGCCATTTTTCTCTTTATAAACTCGAACAACTTTCCCTTTAATTGTCGCTTGTTCTTGTTGCGAGCTACCGTTTACAGAACTGCCACCACGGCTTAAGATCGATTTATATTGTCTTAATGCCTCATTTGGAGTTGTACCTGAAACTGAAAGCTCAGGATTAGCAGCTGAGACGATGAAATAGTTTTGTAAGAAACCATTTGAATCAAGAACTGGTGTTAACCAGCTTGCTTCACCATAGAAGTTATAGATGATTGGCATTTGACCTTGCCATTTTTTCTCGATGAATTTCTTTTCGATTATTTGTAATGCACCTTGAGAATCCATGTAAGATTCTTCTTGGTTTCCAGTGTAATATGTTGCCTCTCCTGTGCGACCATTTGTAAGTGAATAGCCAAGCATCGAATCGACACCTTCTTTTGGACTTGTAAAGTCTGTGAAGTAGTACATATCGCCATTCTCATCAAATATCGGGCTAACATTTGCTTCAGTTCCTTCATCTGAAGGTAATTTCACATCTTTTTTACCAAATTTACTATTCCAGAAACCATGAATATAGTTACCGAAATAGCTATTTTGAAGACTAACTGCTTCAGGAGAAATTGCACCATCGATAAATGCTGGGACATCTTTTAATGCAAATGTTTGGGATTTACCAGTTTCAGCATCGACCATGACAACTCCCTCTGCGTCAAAGCCGTTACGAGCCGTAATAAATTTACCATATGAACGAATATAATACGGTTTACCGTCATCATCTACTTCAAGCTGCGGCTCACCGTAGAATATTTTCGTCGGATTTTCTAAACGAATATGACGCTCAATATTGTAGTTTAAGAAAGAAGAGGTTGTATATTTCATTTCTGATTTGATGAATTTTGGATTATCAGAAGAGTCTGTCGCACTCATTTTAAAATAACCCGGTGTTACTTTCCCCTTCGTCCATTTAAAGAAGCCTGAGAATTCAACAGGAGCGATGTATACAAATTCACCGTTTACCTTTTGAATTTGTAAGCTACCTAATTCATAGTAGCTTGTATTCGGTACTTGGCTAAATGCTTTTTTCATCTTATTACGTGCGAATTTTGGTGGTACGCTTGCAGGTTTTTTTGTTTCATCAAATGCTTTCAATTCAACTTTTTGTGTCATTTCAGCTGATGAGAATTTATCATTCGCATTAAATAGAGGTGCCGTCAAAATATATACACCAAAACCTAAGCTTCCTAAAAATAGAATGGCTTTTAAATTACGCTCCATCCCACTTGCAGACCATGCTCCAAGTGCTGTTAAAACAA
Source organism: Viridibacillus sp. d25.2 (assembly GCF_055456015.2). Classification (NCBI taxonomy): domain Bacteria; kingdom Bacillati; phylum Bacillota; class Bacilli; order Caryophanales; family Caryophanaceae; genus Viridibacillus; species Viridibacillus sp. d25.2. The sequence goes on from NZ_CM196652.1 coordinate 4,275,919, forward strand.
TCATCGCTGGCCATAAAAGCGTCCAGTTTTGATCAATTATTAGAACATAGTAAATTGTAGCTGTAGCTATAAAAGCAACTATGAATACGGAAATAAAAAATTGAATTTTAAATTTGGTTTTCAAATCCCCATCTTTTGTCTTACTTGTTATCGGTACAATTAACAGTCCAGCTACTGCTGCAACTATGGCCGACATTATCAATGTAGCAATCATTTTAATCATCCTTTCACATATCTATTTTACGATACAACCTCTAGAAAGTTTCAGTTATATTTTTTTATTAGAAAGGTTTTATTGGTTATCAGCAAGAATACTCTTTAATAAAAGGAGGTAAGTACATGAAACAAAAGATTCTTATAAGCCTAATCGTCTTATTTGGTATCATTTATATTTTCTTAATACCTGCTGAGCCAGTTATTGTGAAACTTAGCTTTAAAGTAGTTCCCATGCTACTCATTATTTGGTTAGCTTCGCTTCAAAAAGCACCACCTAATACAAGGTTAAAGAATTGGTTACTTCTTGGTTTGCTCTTTTGTATGATTGGCGACGCAACGCTTCAGTGGTTTTTAATTGGGTTATCCAGTTTTTTAATTGGTCATATCTGCTATATCGTCGCATTTATTCAATTAAAAGAGAGAGTTATTGCTAAACCTGCAGCTAGTCTTCTATTACTATATGGGGGATTTATGATTTTTTGGATTGCTGGGACTGTCTTTAAATCTGGGGACCTTATTTTAGCCATTGCAGTTGTCGCGTACATCACTGTTATTTTAACTATGGGCTGGACAGCAATTCAGACAAACACGAAATTTGCTATTATTGGGGCACTGTCATTTATTTTTTCTGATTCAATATTATCGATTAATATGTTCATTACAGATATACCATTTTCTCATGCACTTATTATGGTGAGCTATTACGGTGCTCAGCTATTATTTGCTATTAGTATTTCTTATTATTCCGTCATCCGAAAGAAAGTGTTAGAATAGTGACAATGCTTTTACAATAAGGGGGATATTCCAAAATGAAAGAAACAGTAATTGAACGACTAGTACGCTATGCGCAAATCGATACACAGTCTGATGCTGAAAGTGAAACAACTCCATCAACTGAGAAACAGTGGGATCTACTTCGTGTACTGGAGAAAGAATTAGCCGAAATTGGTATGACTGAAATTTCACTTGATGAAAATGGATACCTATTTGCAACACTACCAGCTAATTCAGATAAACAATTACCAACAATCGGTTTTCTAGCACACGTTGATACTGCCACTGACTACACTGGTACAAACGTTAAGCCACAACGTCACGACAATTACGATGGTGGAGATATTCAACTAAATGCAAACACAATCCTATCTCCAAAAAATTCGCCAGAACTTGCTAACTATGTAGGTCAAACTTTGATCACGACTGATGGTACTACATTACTTGGTGCTGATGATAAAGCTGGTATTGTTGAAATTATGACAGCTATGGAGTATTTAATTACTAACCCTGATATTAAACACGGAAAAATTCGAGTTGCTTTCACACCTGATGAAGAAATCGGCCGTGGACCACATAAATTTGATGTTGACGCATTTAATGCTGATTTTGCTTATACAATGGATGGTGGCCCTTTAGGTGAATTACAATATGAAAGTTTCAATGCAGCTGGAGTAAAAGTAAAAACTTACGGCGTAAGTGTACACCCAGGTTCTGCCAAAGATAAAATGGTCAATGCTATTACAATGGCTATTAAATTCCAATCTTATATGCCTGAAGATGAAGTACCTGAAAAAACTGCTGGTCATGAAGGCTTCATTCACTTAATGAACTTCAACGCACATATTGAAGAAGCAAGACTTTCTTATATAATTCGATACTTTGATCGAGAAGAATTTGAATCAAGAAAACAATTGTTTAAAGAAGCTGAAGCCAAAATTAAAGCTGAGTTCGGTGAAAATGCCATTACTGTTGAAGTAGCAGATCAATACTTTAATATGGCCGAAAAAATCGAACCAGAAAAACACATTATTGACGTAGCATATGAAGCAATGGAAAATTTAGATATCAAACCTTTAATTTTACCAGTTCGTGGAGGTACAGATGGTTCTCAACTTTCTTATATGGGAATGCCAACTCCTAATATCTTCGCTGGTGGCGAAAATATGCATGGTAAATTCGAGTATGTTTCTGCTGAAACAATGGTCAAAGCGACTGAAGTTATCATTGAAATTGTCCAATTGTTTGAGCAACGAGCATAATGTGAATTAATAGGTAGGTGAAAGTTTGAAAGAAATTGCTTTAGGTGTTTTAGCATCATTATTTTTTGCTGTAACTTTTATTTTAAATCGCGTAATGGAGTTAGATGGTGGTAGTTGGCTATGGAGCTCATCATTACGTTACTTTTTCATGCTTCCCTTTTTACTAGTTATTGTGATGTACCGTAAAGGCGTACAACCAATGACAAAGGAAATGAAAAGACAGCCTAAAGCTTGGTTATTATGGAGCTTTGTTGGATTCGTCCTATTTTATGCACCGCTAACATTCGCCGCTGCCTATGGACCTGGTTGGCTCGTATCCGGAACATGGCAATTTACGATTGTTGCCGGCGTATTATTAGCACCGCTTTTCGTCATAAAACTTGGCGAAAAAAAAATACGACAGAAGATTCCTATCGTGTCTTTGCTTATATCGTGTACTATTTTAGTTGGAATTATATTAATTCAAATCCCAAGTGCTAAAACAGTTTCTGCTGAAAGCTTGATGCTAGGCATCCTGCCGGTTATTGTAGCAGCGTTTGCTTACCCACTTGGCAATCGTAAGATGATGGATGTGTGCGATGGTCGCTTAGATACCTTCCAAAGGGTTCTTGGCATGACCGTCGCTTCGCTCCCAGCTTGGATTATATTAGCTGTTTTTGCTCTACTAACAGTCGGATTGCCCTCTACTAGCCAAGTGATTAATTCACTTCTTGTTGGGATTAGCTCCGGTGTTATTGCGACTATTCTTTTCTTTATCGCAACAGATCGCGTCCGTGATAACCAAGGTAAACTTGCAGCCGTTGAAGCGACACAATCAACTGAAATTGTGTTTGTTATAGCTGGAGAGATGATTATCCTAGGTATTCCATTACCAGAACCACTTGCTCTATTTGGCTTAGCTGTTATCATTATCGGAATGTTTTTACATAGCTATTACACAATGCTTATAAAGAAAAAACAACCGCCCACTGTGGATTATTATCAAGACCAAAATTTTTTAAAAAAAGACAAATAAATAAAAGGGCGCTACATATTTGATATAACTAATATGTAACGCTCTTTCCTTTTTATTAAACTAAAGCCCCCGTTAATAACTATCTAATAGAAAAGTCCAATAAAAAACTTGCAGGACAAAATCTAATTGATTTAACAAAAAAGATATTAAGTAAAAGTTAAGCATATACAAATTTAAACTTTTGATTTGTAGGACAAAGTCTAAGGAAGTTATTGAACTATCCCATGGCGTTAGTTCAATAACTTCACCAAAAAAAGAGCGTTCATTCTTTTTGGATTAAAGCACCCCGTTCGTATTATAAGGTCAGCCAGAGAATCTGGTTGACTATTTTTTATTCAATTTATAGATTGATAGTAGCCGGGGTAGAACGGAAGCACCCGTGGGACTTGATCCCGACAACTAAACTGTTCGCCCTCTACTTGTTAACACATGATTAGGCTGGTTGGGACATAGTGATCCCGTATAACAAGCGAAGATATGAATAACAAGCTAGATAGAGGTTACCGGTCAATACACTACATGAGGAGGAGATAAACTATGAATCCAGTAGTTGGTCTGGATGTCGCAAAAGGTGAAAGTCAGGTTCAAATGTTTTTGGATAAAAAAATGCCCTATAAAAGCAGTGTGAAGATTGAACATACGGTGGGAGGACTTGAAGAGTTACACTCTTATTTACTAGATTTAGAGCGTCAAACAGGGTTAAAACCACCTGTTGTATTGGAATCAACAGGTCACTATCATGCTCCAGTTGTACAATTTTTAGAAGCTAGAGAATATATTGTCATTATCGTCAATCCGCTCGTTTCATACCGAGCTAAAAGCTCTAGTTTACGAAAAACTAAAACAGATGTAATTGATGCCTATCACTTAGGCGAACTGTATTACAAAGAGGATTTAGAGCCTCAGAAAAAACGTGGTATTCGCCTTTTAAACCTTCGGCATCTGACAAGGCATCACGAAAATATGACGGGAATTATGGTTCAAACAAAGCTACAATTTCAAGCTGTATTAGATCAAGTTTTCCCTGAGTATAAAGGTGTTTTTGGTGATTTGTACGCAGAGATTTCATTAAGGACTTTACAGTCCTACCCTACATCTGAATTAGTACTAGACGCAGGCGTAGAAGAGATTGCACAATTTATTGATAAGCACTGTAAAGCACGTTCATTTAATTGGGCGCATGAAAGAGCTGAAGTATTAATAGTAGCTGCAGAATGCAACCCATTTCAGTCAACGCTTTATCAAAGCCTTCTCGTCAGTATGAATATGTATATTGATTTACTTCAAGCTTACCGCCAACAACTTTCTACGTTAGAGCGTGAGATTGATCAATTGGCGGCACAACTCGAAGAATATGAATTAATCCAATCACTTCCCGGTGTAGGTGAAAAAATCGCGGCCACGATACTTTCAGAAATTGGGGAAATTGAGCGGTTTAATCATCCAAAAAAGTTAGTAGCTTTTGCGGGATTAGATCCCAGTGTGTTTGAATCAGGTCGCTTTAAAGGCACGAAAAATCACATTACCAAACGCGGCTCAGCTAGGCTTCGCCATATGCTTTATACAGCCGTTCGCTGTTCCATTCGAGATAGCCGTAAAAAGAAAACAACAGATGAAACTATTGCCCGAAACAAACGATTACGAGCCTTCTACGATTTAAAACGTGAGGAAGGAAAGCCGTATAAAGTAGCCATTATTGCTTGTGCTAATAAGCTTTTACACTGGATTTATGCGATTTTAAAAACGAAAGCACCATTCCAAGAAACTATTTAATAACAGCATTTTCAAATAAAACAAAAACCTTCCACACTGAATGAGGAGGGTTATTTGTCTTTCGCATTTTTAGTATAACATGAAGTGTTTTTTGATTATCAATGTTTTTCTTGACATTCTATTAGCTGGTTTAGTTTGAGTGTATTATTTCACAAATCCCCCCATTAAAAATAATACAAAATTCACCGTCATAGAAATAACTTTATTATGATTTACAGTTTATATGACTGAAATTCGTATTAATAAAGACCTCCATTTACGATTCAAATCTTTACATGTGAATTGCTAATCAAGTAATAACTCGGACTTAAATACGATTACAGCATTTCCTGCAATTCTTACTTCCTCTGGTTCCTGATTACAAATTTTCACTTGAACATCAATAATACCCGCCCGTTTTATAGCTTCGCCCTGCACTGCTTTAAAACTAAATAAAGTATTATCATGTTTGACAAGTCTATGATGTATCAAGTAAGCGCCTAAAGGACCGTTCGCATTACCTGTAACAGGGTCTTCGTTAATACCAATTGCAGGAGCAAACATTCTTCCATGAATTAAAATATCAGAGTCGGGAGCATTCATCGTAAAAACATAGAAACCATTGCAATTAATTAATCCACTGACTTTTGTGAGTAAATCCATATTAGGGTTTAATTGGTTGAGAAGTTCCGAATTTTTAATTCCAATCATCACCTTAGAATGCCCGGTAGAAACGATTTGTACTGGACAATCTTCTAGTAAATCATTTTCACTAATATTGAAAGCTGTAAATATGTTCTCTAAAGCTACACCTTCAATCACAGTTTCAAAACTTATACTACCCTGCGTCATAATAATTTTGTAATCATTACCTTCATTAATCACATCGACTGGTAAAATGCCGGCACCAGTTTTATGATAAACTTTAACTGTATTTAAACTATTTTCAACTGCACGAGCATAGTGGGCAGCGATCGTCGCATGTCCACAGATAGGAACCTCATGAGTAGGCGTAAAAAAACGAATATGTACATCAGATTTGCTATTGTCTGATTTAAAGATAAATGCCGTTTCCGAATTGTTAAGCTCTCTAGCAATCCTCTGCATCTCACCCGAAGATAAACCATCTGCATTTGTTATTACACCAGCCGGATTACCTGATAATTTTACTTTCGTAAATGAATCAATTTGATATAATCGATACTTTCTTACCATCTCATTTCCCACCTTTTATATATTGAATTCCTGGTCCTTTATACTATATTTTATTAAAGTTCCCCCGTTGCTTCTATAAGGAGCTTGGTGGGGTTCATATAAAAATGTAGCAACGATTACATCGGAATGTACCCTTTTGTTAGATAAACAAATATCTAAATAGGAATAAAACTGAAGACCATAATTAAAATTCTTTTGTAACTCTATATAACTTAAAGCTTGCATCTCTATTAGAAACTGAGTTCACGTCCTCATTATTACGAATTCCGTATCTTCAACTAAACTGCCGCGTTAGCTTAAGTACAATGTTTCATAAACTCGTTATTGTAAATTCGTCTTATTAAGGCTTTTCAACTTATTACACTCATTCAACTGGGTCGCCACCAAAGACTTTAGAGGTAAATTCCCAATGTGCCCTATCGACTGCTAACTGTTTAAATTTCTCTGGTTCAACCCAATCTTCTGTTTTAAATTCGTCAATTGGTACAACTTCAAGTTGATTTGTACCTTCCTCTGCATTTATCTTTTCTACTATTTCAACATATTGCTTATGATACTTTTCTTTTTGTTTTTGGGTTAATTCTAATGGAGTTACTGATACAAATTTTTCTTTATTGGTATCAGATAAAGCCCCAACCTCTACTGCTTATCCATGGGTCATACCCTCCGTTACTTTTTTTCTGATTCTTCATTTACACTACATCCCGCTAAAGCGATAGCTCCAATTAAAATTCCTACACACATATACTTTTTCAACATTCACACCCCATTATATAAATTGTTAAACTATTCTAACATTAGTTTATAAAACTTAGAATCCTATTGCAATAACACTCGCGCCCGATTGCAGTAGGCCGTTCTGCACATCTATGCTTTCCGGACGATCCTATTTTACCTAGTTCTCCTTCACTAATTCAATTAAGCCATAGCCATCACTTCAACTAGAGCGTCTCATCCAATTTCTGAATCTTTGAGTGGGAAATTAAAAAAACACTGCCTAAAACGTCGATTTTGTCTCCCTTTACACGTACAGCGCAATCTTTGTTCGATGCATAAATATTTGGCTACTTTTCTATTGATGATCCGATTCGACGGTTTGTTGAAGAATCTCATTTATCCGCGTATGAAGGTGTAACCATTCGTCACTTATTAACCCACACACACGATTCTTTTTGGCTATTACAAGCTCAGGGAGCCACTTATGCAACTAAGTAGTTCAGATGATCTGGAGAAAATAAAAAAGCAGACCCTTCCGTAAACGTAATCGCACTTGGATATTAATAAGTTTAGCAAATAATTTAGCACACAAAACGCTAGGATATTCTCCAAGCGTTTTCTTATATTTATTTGTCTGGATTGCCCGACTGTATTTTGTAATTAAGGAGGTATTTTATTTTCATTTTAGAAATCATTTTTTAACATTGAATGATTACTACCTATATATAGCGCAAGAATACGATCAACAAAAAACGGTAAACCTTTAAAGGTTTACCGTTCCAGTTTTATCGATATATTCCTAAACTTTTGAGGGGGGTTTAAGAACACATTGTAGTGTTTAGCTAAATTTTGGAGAAAAGTAGCTAATTATAATCCTTCTCTACTTGCTATGTTGTAAAGGAGGTTTTCTTTATATGATAATGATAATCATTATCATATAAATAGTCAAGCATTTTATAGAAAATTCACTTAAATTTTATTCTTTAGGCATTGTAACTTTGAAAGTCTAAATATTAATTCAATAAGTCTTTAAAATTTTATTGTATAGTAGTTTGTAAGAGGTGATTAAATGGGGACTTTATCTAAAGATCAAAGACAACAGCTAAATTCATACAGTGTATATACGGATAAGCCATCAACGGTACTCTTCCAACTTGATCAATTGCATGATGATTCATTTCTTCCTGATTTTATAAACCTTATGTATGCTATTAGTGATGTAAGATCGGAAACAATTGCTATTTCATATTTCACAAAACGTTTTGGCATGTTCGTCGCTATGCAATTCTACATGCTAAGTACATATGACGAAGTTTGGGATGGTAATGTTTCTTCTATTCATTTTGGAGCACGTGAAGAATTTGGTAGATCAGCACTTTGCACATTTATAAAAGAAGATGATTGGCGAGTTGTTGATGATTCAGAACGAGAGGAAGTAATTGCGCATATTTTACTAACACAATGTCATGAAATTATTCAGCAGTTACGTAAAATTACATCTGTTTCCCCGTTAATGTTGTGGGAAAACATATTCGGTTATATGCTTTGGCATTTCCATACGCTCCTTTCTAACCCCGGAACTGAAGATCAAGCACGTATTGTTTTAGATATTTTAGAGGATGATAAAGTATGGTCTAAATTCTTAAAACGCTCTCTATTTGCAAAGTATACAGGCAGTCAACATCCATCTAAATTAGTCAATACTCCTGTTCGTAAAACATGTTGTTTCTCAAAAGACATACAAGGATGGTTACAATGTGGTTTCTGCCCTTTAAAATAAGACTTTCTTTCTTTACTATAAGAAACCCTGAAATTTAATGATGTTTTTGATAAGAATTATAATATTTTTTTCTTTACAATTTCCAAATTGAGGATTATAATTTAGAAACCTAAAGTTTCCTTCGGGAAACTTTATTGTTTACACAACATTTTTGAGAGCGAGGGAAACTATGACGCAAGCTAGAGAGAAAACTGTCTACAAACGCTTCGAAGGTCCTACCGCCGAGGATGTATTAAGAGGCGATGTGAAAGGCTTTAGACGCATTTTACCCTTTCTAGGCCCAGCCTTTATCGCTGCTGTCGCTTATATAGACCCAGGCAATTTTGCCACAAATATTACTGCAGGCTCTGAATATGGTTATTTACTATTATGGGTGATTGCAGTTTCTAACTTAATGGCTGTCCTTATCCAATCCCTTTCTGCAAAATTAGGGATTGCTACCGGACAGAATTTACCGGAAGTTGCTCGTGAAAACTTTTCTAAAAAAACATCAATATTTTTATGGATACAAGCTGAGCTCGTCATAATGGCAACCGATTTAGCTGAATTTATTGGTGCTGCTCTAGGATTATATTTAATATTTGGTATTCCAATGCTCCCTGCAGCTCTTATTACAGCGGCTGGTTCATTTGCTATATTAGAGTTACAACGTCGTGGATATCGTGCGTTTGAAGCAGGTATATCCGGAATGGTTCTAATCGTCGTGGCAGCATTCGCCTTTCAAACATTTATGGCTAAGCCAGATGTGGGCGGTGTCATTTTAGGGGTGTTCACACCACGATTTGAGGGAATAGATTCCATCTTACTTGCAACAGGTATTTTAGGTGCAACCGTTATGCCTCATGCAATTTATTTACATTCGGCATTAACACAAAGCCGTGTCATCGGACGTACCAATGAAGAGAAAAGGAAAATTTTCCATTTTGAATTAATCGACATTATAATTGCTATGGTAATTGCAGGTGCAATTAATATGAGTATGTTAATTATCGCGGCTGCAGTGTTCTTTAAAAAAGGTATTGCTGTTGAGGATCTTGATGTGGCTTTTGAGGGCTTAACACAATATCTCGGACCAATGGCTGGTATTTCTTTTGGTCTCGGATTATTGATTGCTGGTCTAGCAAGCTCTTCAGTTGGTACAATGGCTGGTGATATCGTAATGCAAGGATTTATTCGAAAGAAAATCCCAATTTATTTACGTCGAGCGATTACGATGCTGCCTCCTCTTGCTATTATTGCATTTGGTGTGAATGCGACTTATGCATTGGTATTAAGCCAAGTTATTTTATCATTTGGTATCGCTTTTGCACTCGTTCCTTTAATCATCTTTACAAGTAATAAGCAAATTATGGGCGAGCTTGTAAACTACAAAGTTACAACAATTGTTGGTTGGATAGTCGCTACAATCGTAATTTTCTTGAATTTATATTTACTTTATCAAATGGCATTTGGTGCATAATCTTAACTAGTTCGAGCACACTTCTTTTTATAAGGGAGTGTGATGAAATGGAGAGACCTGAAATTCCTGCAGATAAAAAGATTTTCACTGATTTGCCGTATCTAGATAATCCTGATGTTGTTGCTACAGATTCAATTAGCTTGTTCGATTTGCATGAAGATATGCAAACTGTTGACGCCATTCCTGTTGAAGAGCTAAATGATACAGTGAAGGATGAAGACAATCATCATGGAACAAAATCTTCTTCCTCTACGAAGAGGAAATACTCGCGTTCGAAAAAGGATACCGAAGCTTAAAGTCTATTTTACAAGGTAGTAAATTATAAAAAAGCTGTGCATTGCACAGCTTTTTTAAGTTTAGAGACACATCGTCTTCAATGTATTCAGGTGGACAAAAGTTAACATTTAAATACATCCTATACATAAAAAACAAATTACCTACCGAATTTTTTCGGGATCTCTGGCTGAGCCCCCATTTCAGTTACAACAAATGCAGCTACTTTTGAAGCGTATGTAATAGCATCTGTAAGTAAATCTCCATTACATAATGCTACCGCTAGAGCTCCATTAAAGGAATCTCCTGCTCCTGTTGTATCAACTGCTACTGCTATTTCAGCTGCTACAAATCCACTTTCTTCGGAAGTCATATAAAATGCTCCTTTACTTCCTAAAGTAACGACTACTACCTGAACACCTTTGTCTAGCATTATTGAACATGCCTTACTCAAGTTTTCTTCTGAATCTGCTGTTATTCCTGTTAATAACTCAAGTTCTGTTTCATTGGGTGTTAATATCGAAACCATTCGCAATAGGGAGTCTGGAATATCCCGAGCAGGTGCTGGATTTAAAATAATTTCCGCTCCTTTTGTAAAAGCGAGCTCTGCCGCCTTTTCAACAGCTTCCATCGGTATTTCTAATTGTAATAATAAAATATCACATTTTTCGAATATGACTTTAGATTTTTGGATTTGCTCTGGTGTCACAAGAAAATTTGCACCAGGGAATAACACTATTGAATTCTCCCCTTCATCTGATAACTGAATAATTGCTTGTCCAGTCGCTCCTTGTAAAGAAACCGCTGCAGTATTCACATTTTTTTGTTCCATATTTTCTTTTGCACGAACACCGTGGTCATCCGCTCCAACACTACCAATAAATCGAACATCTGCACCTAATTGTCCCGCAGTGACTGCCTGATTAGCCCCTTTCCCCCCAAAAAACATAGCATGACTCGTGCTATGAATAGTTTCCCCTTCTTTTACTATACGAGGTACTTCATATACAAGGTCAATATTAATACTACCTGCTACTATAATATTCTTTGTCATAATCTATTTTGGCTCCTTTTTGGCATTTCGTTTTTTGAAAACACTACAATTACTTAAAGTTCAAATTCATACTTATTTCTATCAATTCACGATGCTTTGCTATTAAATTATATATTGGATATACAAAATTACATTACTATTTTTATTGGCGCAAAATAATAAAACTACTCAATATCCAAATAGATACTAAGTAGTTTTTAGATACTTCTTACTTAAGATAGTTGTTTACCAATCGTGTTAACAGCATTAAAGAATAATTCGATAAATCCTTCACGATTAACTGTATGTAGTACTTTTACATTTGGTGCCTTACCTGTTTTACCTACATAATCAACAATTGTTGAACCAGCTGTTAAACGTCCTTCCATCTCTACTTCCACAAAATAGTCTCCGCCTTGAAATAAGTATGGAGCTACAAGGTAAGCAACTGCACACACATCATGCACGCGAATTTGATTCTCAAAATTTGGCGCATGGAATGGTGTTTGTGATTGCGTGAATGTATAAAACTTCATCATATCAGAAACTTTTTCAGCAAACGGAGTTCCTGACTTACTTAATCGTTCCATTTCATCAAGGGTGATATATGCTTTATGCGTTACATCTAGACCACTCATTACAATCGGTAAACCTGAACGGAAAACTAATTCTACCGCATGTGGGTCAACATAAGCATTAAATTCAGCAGTTGCTGACATATTACCACCTACTGCTGCTCCGCCCATCCATGAAATCAATTTTATTTTCGGTTTTACTTCTGGGTGTGCAAATAATAATGCTGCTACATTCGTTAATGGACCTGTTGCCACAATTATTATTGGCTCATCACTAGCTAATAGCGTTTCACGCATTGCATTTATAGCTGAACGTTCACTTGCTTGTAACGTTGGCTCTGCCCATTTCACATTGCCTAATCCACCCTCGCCATGAATGTCTTCAGCCACTTCTAATTTACGGAACATAGGAGCATCTAGACCTCTAGCGACTTCAACATCTTGTTTAATATAAGTTAAAAAACTTAGTGCATTATATGTAGTTTTATCTTGTGATACGTTTCCAGCCTCAGTTGTTACTAAACGAATATCTAATTCGGGTCTTGCAAAAGCAAGTGTTAGCATCATTGTGTCATCGATACCAGGATCACAGTCTAATATTATAGGAATTTTTATCAATAGATTCACTCCTCTATACAGTTACTACTATTATCTCGTAGTTCTATATTTACTTTAATAAATATTGTAACCTTTTTTACAACTTGTATCATAAAAGTTTTACTTTCTTGTCTATATTTATAAATATTTTCAACAAAAAGCCACTTTCCTTATTGAAAGAGGCTTATACTTATTACAGTTTTTTATACTCTACAAACCATTCATCATTTTCCATAAAAATTTGTACACCGAGCCAGCCTTCCTTCAATAGCTGTTGTTGCATTTTGGTACTGCTCATTAATACTTTACATGACTCAGTGAATGACAAAATCTCTTCAACTGTTTTTTTGAAAAATACATAACGGAGCTTGCCACCATATTTTATTTTCAAAGCTACAACTACCATACCTTGAGAAAATTTGTCTTTTAAACTTGGGATATTAAATGGCTTTACTGTCGCACAAATATAGTCAAAGCGTTTTACATCTACCTGATTCATAATAACTTTAGCTAATGTCTGTTGGAGTCCAAATCCACGATAATCAGGCGAAACATTTGATATTTCTTGGTATAAAACACGTGGTAATTGAGATTCTTTTACTCCACAATCACGCCCAAGATGCTCATCGTCAATTTCAGGCTCAAGTAATGCGCGGAATGCAATAAGATTTTCTCCTACAAATGCTCCAATCATTAAGCCGTTGCCAAGAAGAATATATTCAAATTCTTCTTGTGATAGAGGCTGTAAAACGGATTGATCTGGTAAAGCATTATACACAATAGTTTGTAATTGTAGTATGATTGGTAAATGTTCCATTGCTAATATGCGTATATCAAATGGTACTTCACCTAAATGACCTTTATATATACTTTTCATTCAAGCCCTCCTCCAATTGTTATTTCACTACATGCGAGTAGTGGCAAAGTTCTTGTAGGACAGCCTCATCTACATCAATACCTAATCCTGGACGTCCATTTAAACAAATGAATGGTACATCATATTTCAAGTTACCCACATCTTTTGAGAATTTCAATGGTCCTGTTAACTCAACACTTGTCATAATTTCTTTTGAGAAGGCAACATGGAAACCAGCCGCAGAACCAACTGATGATTCTACCATTGATCCAATTTGACATTCAATTCCTGCCATTTCAGCCATTACTGCTAGTTTCATAGCTGGGTAAATACCACCGCATTTCATCAGTTTAATATTAACTTTATCAGCGGCACGTTTAGCGATAATTTCACGCATTTCTTTTACCCCATGTAAGCCTTCGTCAATCATTAAAGGTATGTCTGTTTTAGATTTTATTTCTACCATCGCATCTATATCATCTGCAACAACAGGCTGCTCTAACCAATCCAAATCAACGTCACGTAATGCTCGTAAGCCTCGTAAAGTTGTGGCACTATTTTTCCACCCTTGATTGACATCTACACGGATTGCGATATCAAAACCAACACGATCACGCACTGCTTGAATACGTTCTACATCCTTCATGACTTCTGTTCCAACCTTCATTTTGAATGAGCGATAGCCTTGTTCCACACGTTCTTGTGCTTCATTTGCCATCTTTTCAGGTGTACCTATACTTAAAACATGTGTTACAGGGAACTTTTCATGATAGCGTCCACCAATTAGCTGATAAACCGGTACATTCAATTTTTTACCTGCTATATCGAAACAAGCAATATCAATCGCCGCTTTTGCTGCAGGTACTTGATAAACTGCATTATCCATTAATGCGTGAATTTTTTCGAACGCCATTGGATTTTGTCCAATCATTAATGGAGCAAGTTGGTTTTTTAATACAGCATAAGTACTTTCCCAAGTCTCCCCTGTTACGTGTTCATCAGGTACAGACTCACCGTAACCGACAATGCCTTCATCTGTCGTCATTTTCACGATAATAGAGGGCATTGATGGATATGTGTCATAGCTAATAATAAATGGTTCAATTAAAGGTAGTTCAATTGCAAAAATTTCAATTTCAGTAATTTTCATTTACATTCACTCTTTTCTTTTTAATTACAAGCTGTTATAGTTGTCGTTAAATAGTCGTTAATTGATAAAAAAAATATAACAAAGGAGTCATATTCTATGTCAACAAAAATAGCAGTCATTTGTTCAAAGGCATTTATGAATCGTCTCAATATTATCTCACATGAAGTACCACATATACAATTAGATTTTTATATTTACAATTCACCAGAAGAAACACCTAACTTAATGAAACAAGTGAAACCTTGCGATGTATTATTGTTGGCAGGTACATTGCCTTATTTGTATGCTAAACACTTATTACAACAATGGCCAATACCTTGGACATATATAAAACAAGATGAAACGATGATATCAACAACTATTCTTTCAGCTATTTCAAAACATGATGTCACAATTGATCGACTTTCTATTGATGTAATGAGCTCTACTTTTATACAGAATGTCTTACAAGATATCCAGTATGACGGCCCATTACCGTTTGTCCAAGAAATTGAATTAACAACACCAACTAAGCAATTACTTACAAATCATATCGCCCTTTGGCAAACAAAACAAATTGATTTAGTCATAACTAGTATACACGCTATTTATGATGAATTAATGGTTTTAGGCATTCCTGTAATACGTATGCTTGATCCAAAAAGTTCAATTATCCATCGTCTAAACGAATCTATATCTTTATCACAATTAACAAAATTTGAATCTGCAAAAGCCGTTGCAGGGATTATAGAATTCCATGAAGCTTCATACAATCCATTACAAACTGTTGAACAATTAACTTCTATTATCCATTCTTCGTATCAACAAGTAGACGCTTCCAGGTTTGAATTATTCACAACCTATGGACACTTACAAAATGCACTTACCCAAAACAAACTGGAGTCTTTCTTTATTGCACCAGAGAAGTTTGCGAAGCTCGTCTTTGGTTACGGTGAATCTATTTTAGAAGCACAAAAAAATGCCCAGCAAGCGTTGCAGTATGCATCACCTAATGCTATTTATATATTAACTGAAAACAAAGAACTACAAGGACCGTTCCCTAACTCAAACACAACACTATCATTACAAGCTACAGACCCTTACATCGTCCTTATGGCAAAAGAAACAAAACTTAGCCCTCTTAACATCTCGAAAATTATGACCTTTAGTAAATCAAGACGGTCGTTACAATTTACAGCTCAGGATTTATCTGAACATTTACAAGTAACACGACGAACAACAGAGCGGATCTTAAAAAAACTTGTTGAACATAACTACGCCAAAATTGTTGGAGAAGAAATGACATATCAGCAAGGTCGACCAAGTAGTTTATATGAACTGAATTTCTCCACATATCATTAAAAAAGCCTTCTAGACATTCAAAATTCTAGAAGGCTTTTGCCTATTAATCTAGTGCAGGTACACTATTTATATCTTCTTCCTCTATTAACTTTGCTTCATTACTCTTATTTAATGCCTGTTCTTCCGGCGTTAACTTAACTATTGAAAACCCAATATACCCATAAATAATTGAAAGAATTGGCACTGTAAAATTCAATATCGCATACGGAGCGTACTCTAAAGCGCTTACACCAAGTGTCGCTAATATAAATACACCGCATGTATTCCATGGGAAGAACACCGAAGTTAATGTACCGCCATCTTCTAAAGTACGTGATAAGTTTTTAGAGTGCAATCCTCTATCTTTATAAACTTTAACGAACATACGAGAAGGTACAACAATCGATATATATTGCTCAGAACAAGTTGCATTCGTTGTAATACAAGAAGCAATAGTTGCAGCTACCAAGCTACCCGTTGATTTTGCTGCTTTCACAATAATATTCATCATTGATTGAAGCATACCAGAGTACTCCAATACACCGCCAAAAGTCATCGCAACTAAAGTCATTGAGACAGTGAACATCATTGAATCTAAACCACCACGATTAAATAATTCATAGACCATTGCATTGTCAGTTTCTAGTTTAAATCCTTCTTGCAAAGCATTCACTGCGTCTGCTGGTGCTCCGCCCTGCACGAAAATTTGAGCGATAAACCCTAGTAATATCCCAACAATTAAAGCAGGAATAGCTGGTACTTTTTTCGCTACTAATGCTATAACAATAACAGGTACTAATAGTAACCACGGAGTAATGACAAAGCTTTCTTGTAAAACACTTAACGTTCCTTCAATTTTTTCCATATTCATTGAAGATGATGCAAATTGACGACCTAGAATACCAAAAACAACTAACGAAATAATTAATGCAGGAATTGTTGTATAAAACATATGCTTAATATGATCAAACAAATTTGTTTCTGTTAAACCTGCAGCCAAGTTCGTAGTATCAGAAAGTGGAGACATTTTATCACCAAAATAAGAGCCAGAGATAACTGCGCCCGCAATCATTGGAGCAGGAATCCCCATACTCAAACCAATACCCATTCCAGCTACACCAATTGTAGCCATTGTCGACCATGAACTACCTATAGCCAGTGATACAATTGAACAGATAATCATAATCGTCACTAAAAACCATGCCGGTGAAATAATTTTCAACCCGTAGAAAATCATCGTTGCTACGACTCCGCCACCAATCCAGGCACCGATCGTTAGTCCGACTAACATAATTATTACAATTGCAGGTAATGCAAGACGTATCCCCTTATACATCATGCCTTCAATTTCTATCCATTTATAGCCATGCTTCCATGCAATAATCGCCGCCACAATTGTCCCCACAATCAACGGCACATGTGGACTTTGATCTAACACCACGACTGTTACTAACATCGTAATAATCATAATCAAAAATGTTAAACCAGCCCAACCTGCACTAATCTCCTTTTTCATCCCCCAAAACCCCTTTGTGAAAATATGAATTGTTTAGAATAGTCTATAAATAAACACTATTATAATAATAGTAATAGCCACTTCTTTTTGAGTCAAACCTTTTTTTGAAAGCGCTAGCATTTCCTGCACATAAACTAGAAAAATTCACCTAACTAATATTCCTAAAAAATAAAGAACCTATGCAAAGATTTACTTCGCATAGGTTCTTAAATTATTTCACTAGAGTTTTTGAAAGTACATTCGCTAATACTTTGGCAGCGTCTAGTAATGACTCTTTTTCGAAAGTCATTTTAGGATGATGTAATCCTGGTGCTAAATTAGCGCCAATACCGATCATTGTCGCTTTCAATTCCGGCTTCAAAACCGTATAAAAATGGAAATCATCACTACCAGGTGTTATGACTGGTGGCGCTAAATGTTCTTTACCTAGCACTTCAATAATAGCCTCTTGTGCAATTTCCACAGCCTCCAGAGATACTTCTGCACCTGGTGTTAAATCCACCCAGTTCCAAGTAATATCTACATTAAATTGTTGCTTGATTGCTTCTAACCCATGGTCAACATGTGATTGTATCTCTTTTAATACACCGTTTTTCTGTGCACGCACATCCATAGTAAAATTTGCGCCACCTGGAATAATGTTGATACTTCCACCATCTGCTACAATTTTCGTAAGTTTTGCTGAGTGTGGTTCAAACGGCGATATATATATACTTTTTACCATTTGTTGAATAGCTACTACAACATCAATAGCATTTTGACCTTGATGTGGTCGTGCACCATGAGCATCTGTTCCATGAATACTCCCCTCTAAAAATACAGCCGCGCCGTGGTGAATAGCCGGAGATACTTGCCCTAATTTAAGTTCTTCAATAGGACGTAAATGAACACCAAATAAATGGGTTACATCTTCTACCGCCCCTCTATCAAAAGCAGCAACAGCACCGTTTCCTTTTTCTTCAGCGGGTTGGAATATAAAACGAATACGGTGTCTTAATGTTTGCTCTTTCAAATGTAGTAGCGCACCTAACACCATCGATATATTGGCGTCATGGCCACATGAATGGTTTGCACACCATTCACCATCAACTTCTTGCCATAAAGCATCAATATCTGCACGTACTGCTACAATTTCTTCCCCTTCACCAATTTCCGCTAGTAAACCAGATACATCACCTAAAAGTCTATAGGAAACGTTCAGCTCATCTAAAATAGATGCAATTTTTTTTGTTGTTTCATGTTCTTCCCAGCTTATTTCAGGATTGGCATGAAAATATTCAAACCAATTTACTATTTGCTCATCAATTGTCATGTTAAACACCCCATCTGAATCACATCATACTGTAAAGAAGAATAAATTTCCATCCAATGTTTTCAGTTCTATTATTATTTCCAGTTAAAATTTTGATAGAAAATGAACTAAAATTTAAAAGGTTTAATACCATTTCTGGAGCTATTAAGATGACTCAAAAATTATTAATAACCCCCAGGTCCCTTCTCATTACAAAAAAACAGCCTTTAAATGGAGGGCACCGAAAAAGTCCATAAAATGAATTTTAGCCATGGCGGAAACGATTAATCGTTTCTGCCATGGCTTTTTCTTCGATGCCGTTAATTTCCGTTCCGGCGGACGCTTTCCTGGGGGCGAACCTTGAGCCTCCTCGTCGCTAACGCTCCTGCGGGGTCTCAAGATGTTCGCTAGTTCCCCAAGGAGTCGCCGCCTGCACTCCAATTAACTAATTTTACCGTTTTTCTGGATTTTTCATTCTTTCCGCTTCACACCTACCCCATATAATGAAAGGGCTAAATGCGGCTGTTCAATACCTATAACTCAGTGAAAAAACCTTCAGGATATTGCTCAAAATCATTCTCAGGGCAAGGGCAAGTCTCTTCATGTTTTTCTTCTTTTCTTTGAATCTCAAAATCCTGATCTACCAAGTACGTTTCAAATCTAGAAGCTTTCATTAGCATCCTCCTTAATAAAATAATTTTATGGTTTTTTTATATTACAATTTTCCACACACAAAATCAAGCGTTACAACCTAATTAATTTAAATTTTCTGTCATTTAATAAATGTGAATCAAAATCCAACAATTTACAGTATAATAATGTAAACATTATACACTTAAAGGAGATTGCTCATGAGCCCTTTTATAGTACCCATTATCGCATTGCTAATTCCAATTGTTGCTATTTCATCAAAATCTTTCAACGACCGCTTGAGAATAAAACACAGTATACTACAAGATGAAATTGAGCTTGAAAAGCTTAAACAACAAAGTTTCATAGCTGAAACAGAAAAACTTCGTTTAGAAATTGAACAAGTTCGTTCATCATCTTCACTATCCAAAGATGCATTATTAGAATTTAAACCTATCCAACCAGATTTAACTATAGAACCTACGCCAATCTCATTTAAAGAAACAAAATAAAATCACGGTCGCTCTAAGAGTGACCGTGATTTTTCTTTTCTCCGAAAACAATACGCCATCCAATAACAACTGCAATTATTAGTATAAGCATATATATTAATTTAGCATATGGAATCATAGCGATTAAATAATGGACTAAAACAAATGCACCAATGACAAACATTGCTACAAAAATTTTCAACGTATTATTATCTTGTGTTGACTCATGTGAATTTGAAAATGGATAGGTTTCTCCGTTCAAAAGTACATATGAAAGCAATGTCATCATAATCGCAACTAATAAAATAATGATTAAATCTGGAATTATAGCCCATGAAAACATGGCAATAAATACAATACTTAAGATGGAGAATGTCGGTAAGAACAGCTTTATAATTGCTGCCTTTAGTGTACTACTATAAAACATTTTCGCATTACTAACTGGCGCTGCTCTAAAAATCCAACTACCTTTATATGACCCCGAAAACTTTAATAAATGGACAACAGTCGGAATCATGAGTGCGCTAAAATACAAAGGGTACACATTTTCATTTGCCATGGCTTCTTTTAAAGAATAGATTCGTACCTCATTAAAAAACATGACAAATGGAAAAACAATAGCAAAACCTATTTGTGGATATGCCTTCAATTTAAATTCTCGTTCCTGTCGAATCATTAGTGATGCAAATCGATAAAAGGTACGTTCCTGAGAATTACGGCATAAAATCTTCGAAGTCCATTCTTCAAATTTGTGGGACTTACCTTTTGTACGTACAGAATCACTCAACAATTTTGAGAGGCTTCGCTCAAATACTGGCATCAATTTAATATATTGCCGCAACATCAACAAAGGAATAACAATACCACATACCATCAATATAAGCATATTTATCGAGTAATCTTGATTTAGTAATACTTCAAAGAAAGCACTATACCAAAGAGGCGGTAAAAAAATATGCCACCAAGTAAACGTATACTGCAAGTTTAATTGAGTTAACTCAAATGAATGTGCCATTACTTGATAACTAAGCATAACTGCAACAGCTAAAAAAATTTGCACATAATTAATAAGATCCTTCAGTTTTTCACCACTAAAGAAACGCAGGATAAATAAATATGTAAAAGCAGTAATGACAACGATAAAACAACTAACAAAAACAATACTAACGATAAAGATGAGCCCGTAAAGAGGTCCAAATCTATATATACCAACAGCAAGTGGAGCAATGACAAATGCACCTTCAAGTAACGCTAAATAAATCACAATATGCATAAATTTTGCTGCATTCAAGGTACGATTACTGACTGGTTTTGGTTGTAATATATTTTTGTCACGTACATCTAACAGCACCGCTGAAAAATCAGACACCATCGTCGTAATTGTTATAAACATTAGCATAGTAAATAATATACTCGATGCGAACATATATTGATTTTTCAAAAATAAAAACGGGGTTAACAATATAAGTCCATAGAGAAGATATACCCAGAGTGATTTAATAAATTGATTGCCTTCTTTTTTCTGCTTTTGTCCATTGAAAATAGCAGGTATTCGACGACTATCCATCGTCAGTTTCAATTGGATAAGTTTCCTCATAATAGGATAATCGATATCGAATTTCTCAAAAACACCCCGAAATACATCGAGTACCTTTAACGATTTAAAATCATTCATGTACTCGACCTTCTTTCACAATCTCGATAAAACGCTCAGCAATTTCAACCTGTTGATTAAATCCTGTCATCTGATTGAATATTTCCTCTAGTGTCCCCTCCTTGCCTTGCTGTTGTAACTCTTCGAAACTACCATCTGCTACTACTAAACCATTAACTAAAAGCACAATTCGATCACTAATCTTCTCAACAACCTCCATTATATGGGAAGAATAAAAAACAGTCTTTCCCTCCTCAGCAAGCTTTGCTAAAATCTCTTTCACAACAAGTACACTATTTGCATCTAACCCGCTTAAAGGTTCATCATAAAACAGTAAATCTGGGTTATGCAATACACTCGAAATGATTAGCACCTTTTGACGCATCCCCTTTGAAAAAGAGGTTAGGCGTTGATGAAAGGCATTCTCTAAGCCAAACTGAAACATCAACTCATAAGCCTTTTTCTCTGCCTCCTCACGTCCTAATCCATACATTTCTCCAGTAAATATCAAATACTCTGCTGCCGTTAAATGATCATATAGCTCTGCGGTTTCGGGTACATAACCTATACGTTTTTTATATGTATAATCTCCATCAGCAATATCATTACCGAAAATTTCAATTTTTCCTGTGTAGCCTTCTATTAGTCCAAGCATTAACTTTACCGTCGTACTTTTACCAGCACCATTTGGCCCGATATACCCTATAATCTCTCCCTTACCTACTTCCAAATTAATACCATTTAAGACTTGTTTAGTACCAAAAGTCATCTCAACATTTTGTAATCGTAAAATGGGTTCACCTATCAACAAAACCACTCCTTTGTAAGAATTTTCGCATTTCTTTAAATCAACTATGCCTCAGCATAATTGTGTCCGGAATCGGCTTTGTGCTTGCATAAAGAACTCCTTTCCGATTCCGTGACATCCGCCGGAGGCTTTAACTTCTTTCAGCGGGTGTTTGGACACCCGCTGAAAGAAGTTAAAATAAACCTTAGAATCGTATAAATGACTCTAAGGTTTTATGATTCTTTATCGATTACGAGAGTTTTTAATTTCTGATACTTGCTCTCTCATTGTAGCGTATTTATTGTCACCTATTAATATCATAATTTGTAACATTGTAAAAGGCAAATAAGCTCGTTTTCGATAAGCCAAATATTTTGGCTTCCAAGTATTTGCAAATTTTTCTTTAAAATGTTGAACATCTTGGAAATTATAATATTCCTGTCCATTAAAAATAATTTCTGCAGCAATTTTCTCCGTTAACGTAGCATACTTGGATACACCAATATGCGAAAGTGGAGTCATTCCAACATTTAAAAGTTTGAAATTCTCACTCTTGGCCCAGATGAAAATATTGAGAAATAAATAGTCGATAATGCCTGATGGCAAATCCGCCTTTTTCGAGCGCATTAGATCAATCGAAATGGTCAGTTCTTCGTCGTATAACTGGATGATATTTGAGAATGCGACAACTTGCGCTTCACCATTTTTCACAATAGCGAGTGGTGCAAATTGTAAATAATCTTCATTGAAATAGCCGAGTGAGAATCCCTTTTCTTTCCGATTGTCCAGCCATTCATCTGATAAGGTACGTAATTCTGTCAGCAAATCTTTTTGGAAAGGTGGTTGTATGATTTCAAAAGAATAACCTTTCTGCTCTAAACTATTTGTAAGCTTACTAACGGTCTTCGCTTCTTCCTTGGAATATACAAGATTCTCTATATCTATAAAGCCTTCTTCTCCTAATTTAAAGAAATTATAACCGAAGCCATGTAGATAAGGTACAAACTGATCGCTCACTTCATAAAAGACTGGCGTATAACCATAATAATCAGCGTGAGCAACAAACTCCTCAATCGCTTTCGCAAAATCTGCTTTTTCTCCAACCAAGTCTCCAAGAACAACTAACTTATCAGCACTTTCTTGATAAGGGAATAAGACTGTTTTCTCCTTATTCCAGAAAATGTATTTATCATGCAAGAAAATGAGATGTGATAACTCTTTACCACCATATTTATTGAGATGTAAAAATATTTCTTTTTCATGTTGAGCTGAAGGTATTTTTTTAAATTGTGTGACCTTTCTTAACCAAATTTCTATTAACACAACTATGGTCACAACAATCAAAGCGATAAAGGCACTCCAAAATAAATCACCTGAATCTGTAATAAAGTATGGTCTCATACTTTCTGGGATAGGATATTTTGCAGATGGTTTCGCCCAAATACCCATACCTATATATAAAGCCGTGATAACCAAAATAATAGAAACATTTACAATTGAGCGGCCCCACGTAACGATATAACTTTCACGATAGAAACGATCTCTCGATACAAATAATAGTCCAGCTACAAATATCATAAATAGTGCCTGCTCATATTGAATACCTTTTAAAATAAACAACGCTGCAGCAAATAATAAGACGAATAATGTGAATTGATATGTGCGCCGATCCTTGTATGAAATTCCATTCGATAACGCTAGTAATATAAATCCAGTCGCTACAGCTACCTGGTGAGATACATTAACTATTGGCAAAGATAATACATCTTTTGCATACTTAATTCGTTCAATAGCTCCGGGAGCCGCCGAAGATATCAAAAGCAAAAGGCCAGATAAAAACACAAGGACAGTAGCAGTAATATGACTAGCTCGTTCTAAAATAATATTGGGGACACTATTAAATCCAGCATTTAATTTGCCCCATAAATCACGTAGGAACAAAGCAAGCCCTGCTAAAAAAGGAATAATATAATATCCGACGCGGTAAAATAACAGCATCAATAACACAGATTCTTCAGGTATATTTAAGCTTTGGGTTCCCCAGATGAATACAAGATCAAAAGATCCAAGACCACCTGGAATCATGCTCACAATACCTGCACATGAAGCAATAATGAAAATCGGCATTAATTTTTCAAAACTAATTGGTACTTCTAGCATATAACTGATTAAGTATATAAATGCAAATGCACCTAACCATTCTAAAATTGATACAGCTAGTAAGCCCACATCACCTAATACATGACGAGGTGTTGTCGTTTTTTTAGCTAATTGAACAATTGCCTTGATAATTAAAAAGGGCACATATAAACCAATAATTGAAACAGCAACAACTAAAATTTTCCGTTCATTTAATAATGGAAAATCCCAATAGAAGATGGGTAACACCCAAGCAAAGAATGAAAGACCTGCTAAATAAAATAAGGTTACTGATGCAATTATCTTGAAAAATGTGCTACTATCCACTTCTTTTTTCTTAAAATAATGTGTTCGCAATAGCACACCAATTAAGCCACCAAAACCAATTAGATTAGAGAACGAGTTAATAATTAACGATTCTTTCATCAAACGTTTTAACGGCCTTTTAAGCTTTAATTTCCTTACAATGAAATAGTCATAGAAAAACATTGGGAATACCAGTGCTAAAGGAACAGCTGCCATTAATACTAAAGTACGGACATCTAAATTCTTTAGCTCTCGAACAATTTCTTGCCCATTAACATTCCCAAGAATCTTTCCTATCTCATGAATAGCGAAAATCATTAATAGTACTGGAAGAATGATTTTCAGCCATTGAAAAATTGTCGATTTGTTTAGTTTCATTCGCAACCACCTATTTACATCAACTTTGTATAATACTACTATACAGTTGTGACGCAAAAAATGCTGAATTCGTTGCTTAAATTCGTATTTTTTTCACAAATCGACTATTTTTTGATAACTCCACACGCAATTCGCTTACCAGAATTCCCTGATGGATCTGTTTTATAGTCGTCGGATGATTCATGTATAACAAAAGCACTACCATCTCCATCTAGAATGGAACGACTATCTCCCTTTTTCAAAGTAAAAGCCTTAGTCGAAAATTCCAAATCAACTGTACCATCTTTATCTATTTGTAAATTTGGCAAATCACCTAAATGGTACCCTTTTGGATTAAGATAGCCATGTTGCTTATGTGTTGGGTTAAAGTGTGCACCTGCCGACTCGAATGTGGGTGGATCACATTTTCCAACTGCATGAATATGAATCGCCTTCTCACCAGGTTCTAACCCTTGTAAAGCAAGTCCGATGTTAACACCTTCTTCTGTTTCAGTTAAAACTGCTTCACCAATAGATTTTCCTTCACTATTAATAAACATTGCATGTGCCGATTCAGCCGGAACTGCAGTTACTGGCTGAGAAGCTTCTTTATTTGCCGAACAAGCACCAAGCAATAATGTCATACTTAATAGCATCCATTGCGATTTTTTTCCACTCATTAAATACCACTCCTTTTATATAGCATGGGTAATATGTCGAAATTTATGTATGATAATTGCCAAATCCCTCGATTTTTTACAAAAATAAAAAAACACCCCTCACGACGAACTACTTTCGACATGAGAGGTACCGTTTTATATTACTATGCAGTTTAGTCTAAAACTTTGATTGTGACATTACGTACGCCCCATTGATAAACTTTATTATTATCTGGGATAAAAACATCAATACGGTTTCCTTTAATAGCGCCCCCCGTATCAGAAGCGATCGCCTCTCCATAACCTTCTACCCAAACTCTTGATCCTAATGGGATAACAGAAGGATCAACTGCAATAACTTTCGCTCCTGGATTTGCACGTAAATCATATCCAGTAGCTGTCACACCAGAACACCCTGTACAATAGGCCGTATACGCTGTCGCACGTACAGTCATCGTTTTACCTCCTTGTTGAGGCGGCGTTGATGTTGTTGTTTGTGCAGATGTTGATTTTGCTTGCTGTGCTTGTTTAACTCTTGTTATGTCTGAAGTTGCTGTAGCAGATAAAGCGAGTTTATCTCCTGCAAAGATTAAATCACTTGATAAATCATTCCATTTCATCAAATCCGCTATAGTAACCTCCTTTTCTTCGGAGATTTTTGTAAGTGTATCACCTTTTTTAATAGTATATGTGTCATCTGATTTTTCATCAGATTTAGATTCTAATTCTAGTTGTTGTTCTGGGAAGATTAAAGAAGAATCTAGCAGGTTAGATACTTGTAAGTCTTCAACTGTAACGTCGTTGTCCTGTGCAATAGACCATAGTGTATCACCTTTTTCTACAATATAGCTAACAGATGCAGCTTGTGCTGTCACCGTCGCAGATCCTAATATCAAAAAACCTGCTGCTAGTGCAATCAATTGTTTTCTCATCGTTAAAAAACGACCTCCTTTTCACTAACACGAATAACTCTAACATCCCCACATTTCATGAATATTTCTAAAAGATGTAGGGGGGGTATCAATCCTGTTACAATAGTTGGCAATTTTCTGTCATTTTATACATTTTTCTGTTAAAAAAATTTGTGAAGTATTCAAGAGGGTTGCCATGACTGCTAGAATGAACATTGGAGTATAATTTCAAATATCTAATTCTAAAAAGTATTCTGCTAAAAAAAGTAAAGAAATTGTCTGATATTTTTTTTATTTTTCGTGAAAAATGAGGGTGTTTTGATTAAATAGAGGGTAAAAGTAGAAGGAAAAGCGCTCAAATATTACAAAAAAACATGTTTATTTTTAGAATAAACACACAACAAGAGGATATTATCCGTTTTTAGGTAAAAAAATTTAAACGAATTTCTATTTTAAAATAAATAATTAGTTTTAAAGTACGTTTATTCCATTTTTTTCATAAAAAAAACCTCCCATTAAGATTCATGGAAGGTGATAAATAAATACAATACGATCTTGGACTAGTTATCGTGCCTGATGATCGCAAACATTTAATAAATTATGAAGTAACCTCTTTTTGCATTGCCTTTAATTCAGCCAAAGTATAAAGTTCTAATAAGTCCTGTTTATTAAGTTCTGGCAATAACAAATGAATATCTCGTAGCAATACTTTACGTTTTTTAAATTTGTCTTTGTCTTCTTTTTGTTCAACTGACTCTTCCATTACATTTAAAAGTAATTCATCAGCCGATACTTGTAGCACTCCACTCAATTTTACAATCCAGCTTGCAGATGGAACACTTTCTCCCATCTCCCAACTTTTAATACGGCTTGCAGATGTGCCGATTTCCCTACCTAATGACAACATCGAATAATCATTTAACTCTCGTAGTTCCTTCAATTTCATTCCAAAAGCTTGTGCATCAAACATTTTTTTCACTCCTTTAAATGTGTTTCCTTTTGTGGTTTTGAGTTACTTTTATTATTTAGTTTTCGTATTTGTACTATTGAAATTTAGTGTTGGAAACTAACTTTGATGACTAATATTAGTGGGAAATATATATTGAAATTAAATGATTATTTAACAAAACTAGCTGGCATATAAGCCGCTACTACTACTCCATTTACTACATGCTCATCCCCAGCATATAATTTCACATGAATTTTGAATTTCTTTGGGTGAATTTCTTCTACCTTACCAACAGCTTTTAGCTGTACCCCTTGTGGCGTCGGTTTCAAGTAATCCACATGTAATGACGCGGTAACAAATCTAGGTGGTTCCACACTATCACCTGGCTCATGCCCATTTTTTCGATGCAGTGCCAATGCTGCTGATCCAGTACCATGACAGTCAATTAGTGAAGCTAAAAATCCGCCATATACGAATCCTGGTATAGCAGTGAATTTATCACCCGATTCATAATAAGTAACGGTTTCCTCACCTTCCCAAACTGTGCGAATATGATGACCGTCAGTATTCAATCTTCCACAACCATAGCACCAAGCAAATTCATCTGGATATTCATCCTGAATAGCTATTTTTTCTACCTTATTCATACACAATTCATCCCCCTTATTGCAAAATAATCCCACTCCTATACAATTCGACAACTACATTCTTAAACCTTTTCTTTTTAACAACTTTTCTGCTTTAAAGAGAAAATTTTTATGTTTATTAGAATAATAATTAGTTTACAAAATGAATGCGATTTAATTCAAAAGCAAAAAACCACTTCATCTAGTTGATGAATTGACCTTTTAACCTACAAAGATTTGGCAGTCTTCACTCATATTTTGAATGCCGTGTTTCACTGCGTTTTCAACAATTGGTTGTAAGGTAAGTGGAGGTAGGCCCATACCTAGAGCCGTGAGTTTGCTATAGCTTCACCCGCAGTAATCCCCGAGGCCCAAGCATTAAAATTTCTAATAATAAAAAAAGGCTATCTATTCATCAAATTTGATGATAGATAGCTTTCGTATTTCTATTACCATAGTATTGGCTTTGCAACCATAAACCACAACATAATGAGTAGCAGCACTATATAAATCCAAACAGACTTCACTAATTTATTGATAAATTCCTGCTGATTAAATTCTGGGGTATTGAATGTACGAATGGTTGGCTTGAAAGCACTCGCTAAAAAGACAATTGAGCTAATCATTACGGCGAATGTCATGACTATCCATGATGTAAGTAAATTCCAACCACCAAGCCACATAGCAAGCAGACCAGTTGTTACAAGAACATGCCCTGCATGCTTCACGATACGAATGGCAGCTGAAAACGTTTCAACATATGCTTCCAATGCATGGTGATTTTGCGTCGTACGCATTTTCTTTAATATTGGTAACAATACAAAAAATGGTCCTATCGACAAAATGGCACTAATTACATGTACAAAAACAATTAATGAATAAGTCATTTGATTAAGTCCTTAAAATAATATTTATTTTTCGATTTTCTTTCTATATTCACGATAATTGAAAAGGCATTAGAGTGCAATGTCCGAATTATGAACAAAAGATTTCAGTCCCTTAAATCTTCAATAATAGGTAAAAAAACAGCCTTTCTTCTATTTAATAATGTACACTTGCAGTAGTATTAAGCTACTGTAAATTACTTATTAAGATATCGTGAATTATACTATTTCGTTCTATTTCTGTAGTATGATACATATGTAGGTGAAAACAACGCATAAAAGGTTTCAGATCAGTATATACTTAATATAGAGGAGAGGATTTTTATAGGTATTCATAAATTTTTTACAAGCTTAAACGACTTAGAGCGAATTATTCGCTGTCCCGGACGTTTCAAATTTGAGGAACATAATGTAGCAGCTCACTCTTGGAAAGTATCTCAATACGCAATGTTCTTCGGCACCTTAGAGGAAATGAATGGTGCAAAAATCGATTGGAAATCGCTATACGAAAAAACGATTAACCATGATTTCGCAGAAGTTTTCATTGGTGATATCAAAACACCCGTCAAACATGCATCACCCGAGCTCAAACAAATGTTAGCCCATGTTGAAGAAAAAATGATGGAAAAATTTATTGTCTCAGAAATTCCAGAAGAGTTCCAGGCCATATTCTTCGACCGTATGAAGGAAGGAAAAGATGCTACAACAGAAGGTCGCCTACTTGAATTCGCAGATAAACTTGACCAATTCTACGAAGCATTTGCAGAACTAAAAAGAGGTAATACTGATTTAGAGTTTGTCTATATGTATCAAACAGCGTTAGAAAAACTCTTGCGTATCCCACTTCAAACGAGTGTTGCATACTTTAAAGATATTATGTTAGCAGACGTAATCGCAGAAGAAACGCAAATTGATATCTACGATTTAACCCATGAAATTATCAATAAAGCCTAAGCCTTGGAAATAAAAAGGCGAAGAGCTTTTTTATTTTACCTTGATTTTATAAAAAAACTGTAAATCCCAAAACACCTTAGGAATTCACAGTTTGCCCTTTACTTTGCTTCTATTTTATAAAACTCTTCGGGAATTGCCCCTACATTACGCCGGTGATAGAGCAATGGCTCCTTCTCTGTATTTACAATATTGATGACGTGCCCGATTATAACAGTATGATCACCTGCATCAACTTGCTGGACCGTTTCACACTCCAACGCCGATAATGTATCATCCAAAATGGGCAATCTTTGTACAGACTTTTGCCATTTACATTGACTGAAACGATTTTCGACTTTACTAGAAAATAGGTTGCACAAATCTTGTTGATCACTAGCTAAAATATTTACAGCAAATTTTTTCGTTTTCATAAATTCATTATATGATTTTGATTTTTTATCAATTGACCATAAAATAAGTAACGGATCTAGGGAAACAGATGCAAATGAATTCACCGTTAATCCGATAGGTTCCTGGTTCTCATTGAAAGTTGTCACTACTGTAACTCCTGTAGGATAGTTACCTAAAGCTTTACGAAAGGCTTGCTGCTGCTCAGACATATTATCCACTCCTATTTTTCAATTCCTTTTTATAATGATGTCTCTATTATATGTTTATTTTAGACGAACGGGTTCGGTCAAGAGTATGATGAGAAATTTCTTAAAACAAAAATTATTTTATAATAACAATACGTTGGTCGAGCGATTGTATTTCTTTTTCCTTCGGTGCTACAATTGGCTTTCCAAACGGTAATTGGGCAATTAATTTCCATCCCTGTTGTATTCCCCATTGCTGCCTAATATTAGATGAAAATGTCGGAATATAGTGTTGTAAGCTAGCACCAAACCCTTCATACTCTAAAGATGTCCATATTAAGTATTGTAATATCCCTGAAGCTTGATGCGACCATTCAGTAAATTGTTCATGAAGTAGTGGGAACTTCTCTTGCATCGAAGTTACTACCTCATAATCTTCAAAAAACAGTACTGTTCCATATCCGCTAGCAAATGTTTTAAATTTCCCCTCTATTTTTCCTATTTGCCCTTTATCTAATTCAGTTTTTATCGATTCAAATGCAACTTTCCAGAAATCTTTATTACTATTTCCTAATAACACAATAACTCGACCTGTTTGGGAATTAAAAGCCGTTGGAGTGTTAGCTACAGCTAATTGGACAATCTTCTCAATACGTTCGTCTGAAATCACGAACTCATCTGTAATGCCATATATAGATCGTCTTTCTTTTACTGCTGTATAGAAATCTCGTGTCACTTTGAAAGCCTCCCCCTACTCCGTTATATCAAATCTGTAACATTTCACTAATGTATTAAATTTATAAAACTCTTTGGATTGATCTCTTTGAAAACCAAGCCATTCGTACAATCTAATCGCATCTGACATTTTATCTGTCGTATGCAAATAAAGAGAATTGGCCCCTTTTTGTTTAGCATACGCTATACTTACTCTTAATAATTCCTTTGCCACACCTTTTCCTCTGGCAGAAGGATGTACTGCTAGCAAACGTACAATCGGTGTATGGATTTCTAATTCTGGCAGTCCATAGGCTTCTTTAGATGAAGAAAAAATTTGTAATGTTCCTAGAATATTATCGTTGCTTTTCGCAACTAATATACGATCAAGATTAGGGTTGTCTAATGAAGATCTAATCTCCCCAATATACGTATTCCATACTTTCTCATTTTCATAACTATCTTTATATTGTTCATAGCTTTCCACTAAAACTTTACGTGTTGCATCTTTTTCATGTTCTAACAATAAATCTATAGTAATAATACTCCCCATTTTTCATTGCCCCTTTCTAGATATCTATAGTGCACTATTGGTATAGGCTTTTGCCTTTTTCTCTACGACGTAAGATACGGCTTCAATAATTGCAGTAATAATCCAATATAAAAGACCAGCTGCTATGAAGGCTTCTAAAAACTTCAGATTTTTGGAGGCAATTATATTAGCAGCTCCTGTAATCTCTTTTTGAGATACAAGAAAAGCAATTGATGTGGTATGTAAAAAGCCGATTACTAAGTTTGTAAAATTAGGAATAGACTGAGCTAATGCTTGTGGTAATATTATTCTTTTCACTACTTGAAACGTATTCATTCCTATTGCATAGGCTGCTTCTATTTGTCCCTGTGATACACTAGATATTCCTGAACGAATAATCTCAGATAAATAAGATCCAGCTGTTAACGACAAAGCAATTATGACAAACAAGGCAATAGGTATAGAATTTGATTGTATAGGCAAATGTAAATATTCAATAATGATATCTAGTAATAGCGGTACACCAAAATAAATTAACATAATATGCATAATTGCAGGGGTACCTCTAAAAAAAGAAACATAGCCATTAACTATTCGACTTAAATACTTCAAATTATATGCCCTAATCATCGCAACAGATATACCGATTAGAAACCCAATAATAACAGGTATGAATGTAAGTATAAGAGTTAACGGAGCGGCTTTTAAAAGTTCCTTGAATGCAATCCAGATAAAAGGAAAGTCAATTGTCATACGACTCTACCCCCTTCTTAAATAGTAGCCGTTTCATTTGGTTGATAACGGTTTAAATACTTCTCGGAAATTTTAAATACTTTTTCTAAAACTACTACAACAATGTAATACACAATAGCTAAGGAAATGTATACTTCTAAAGCATGTGCAGTAGAAGCAATTAACGTCTCGCCCCTCCCCATCATATCCATTACACCAATTGTAAAAGCTAGAGAAGTATCCTTTAAAGAACCAATTATTGAATTTGAAATATTAGGAAATGCGATTCTGATTGCTTGTGGAAATATAATTCTAAAGAAATTTTGAATACGCGTCATACCAATTGAATAGGCTGCCTCCGTTTGACCATAATCGATGGCTGAAATAGCACTGCGAAATACCTCTGCAAAAATAGCTCCATTGCTTAGTGAATAAGTAATAATAACGAAGTAGAGTGCATCCATTCTTGTAATATCTATGTTCCACAACATTAATATTGCTGGTAACCCATAGTAGACAAGGAATAACTGAATGAGTATAGGTGTACCTCTAACAAATGAAATATATAAAGTGATCATTTGTTTTAAAACAGGAATATGGAGCAATTTTGGTATAGCAGCTACTATGCCAATTAAAGTTCCCAGTATTGTAGAATAAACTAAAATTTCTAGAGTAATTCCCAAGTATTTTATTAACGTTGGGATAAATTCAATAATTAATACCGGATCAAATACTTTCCCCATCCACACTCTCTTCCTTCCAAAATATTATTTAAAATTCAACTGAATAATCTGCCCCTAGCCATTTTTTGCTCAATTTGCTTACAACACCCTCTTTTTTCAACTCTTGAAGAGCCTCATCAACTTTATCTGATAGTGTTGTTTCGTCCTTATTAAGCAAGAAAAACACTTTAGAATTAAGTAATGTATCCCCAACTACTTTTTGTTGCGCATCTGCTTGTTCATTGTAAAATTTAGATGCAAATGGAGTAGAAATAATAGCATCTATACGTCTTGTTTTAAGTTGATTGATAATATCGGTTGTATTAGTCGCGTAATTAATTTTTGCTCCTAAATTATGCTTTTTATTGTATTCTTCTATAAATACAGATGAATTACTTGTTGGTGTAACACTAATATTTTTCCCTGCTAAGTCATCAATCGATTTAATATCATTATTATCTTGATGAATAGTCACTTTTAATGGAAAAACATTATAAGGCTCCTTGTTAAATAGGAATTTCTCTTCTCTTTCTTTATTCACTTCCATTTGATGCGCGATAAGATCGATTTTTTTTGTTTCTAAACTTAATAATAAATTTGAAAATTCCATCGTCTTAAATTCAAATTCATATTCCGGTAGCTTTTCATCTATCGCTTTCACGATTTCGATATCGTACCCCGTTAGCTCACCTTTTTCATTTATAAAACAGATATTTGGAAACTGAGTACCCGTACCAACAATGATTTTTTGAACCTTTTTTGAACTTCCCTTTTGATTATCCACTGACTCTGCTTTTGACGAGCAGGCACTCAATAAAGCTATTACAGATATCAGTCCCAATAGCCATACTCTCCTCATAATTTATACCTCCCTAATAATTCTTTTTATTACTATTTGTTTACTTGGTTTTTATTCGCAACTATAAACTCATCTAGTGCTAGTTGTAAATGTTCTATTCCAACTTCCGTTACTCCGCTATACACATTCCCTTGACCAAGCTCCACAACAGGTACGTGACGTACACCGTATTTTGCCTCTAAAATATCTCGTAAATGATCGTTATTTGTAATATCTACTGTTTTATAAATTAACTCTTGCTCAGCTAAATATCTTTTCACTTCATGACAATAGCTACAGCCTTCCTTTGACCAAACGATAATTGATATATTTTGTGCCATGTTTTAAACCTCCAAAATAAACTATTTTTTATTTATACTCTATTAAATAGAGATTTCTTTACGTACAATTTTTGCCAAAGATTTGGGACTTAATAATTCAAAGGATTTTAAGCGCTCATCACTTTTAGGTATAGGTGTATGTAAAATGAATTCATCTATACTGTATAGTTCATGCAGTTGATCCAGCGTACATTTCACTTCAACAGCTGTGCCAGCAATTATACTCGCTGCATACTCCTTCACTTCATATTCCTCACCTGACTCTTGGCCGAATTTTTCTGCTGCCTCGTGCGAAGTTAAAGTCAAAATGCGTCCACTAGCTAGATGTACTTTAATGATTTTTTGGTGTTCTGCTAATTTTCTTGCTTCTTGTGAAGTTGGTGCCGCAATTGTTGCTACAGCAACAATGAATTTTCCATTCGTACTATTTTCACGATAGACTTTTGCCGCCCCAGCAATAATGGTGTCATCACTATTAATAAAGCGTGCAAAAACAAATGTAATCCCTAACTCTGCAGCCAACTTCGCACTGTTTATACTAGCACCTAATAAATATAATTCTTGTTTTTCAGGCGGAATTGGAGTTGCTTGAATTCCTGCTAATGGGTGTGTTACGGGAACCTTGTTATCCAATATTTGCTGTAAGAATATTAAACGTTCATCAAAATCTTCACCATTATTGACAGTGCCATACTGTAAGGCTTTCGTTGATAAAGGTAACCCGCCTGGTGCTTTGCCTATTCCTAAATCTACACGTCCAGGTTCTAGAGTAGACAACACTTGGAAATTTTCTGCTACTTTAAATGGGCTATAATGTTGAAGCATCACACCACCAGAGCCAATTCGAATTTTTTTCGTTTTAGCTAATAAGTAGGATACCAACACTTCTGGAGATGAGCCTGCAACATCTACTGAATTATGATGTTCTGATACCCAAAATCGCTCATACCCCCACTCTTCAGCCAGTTGTGCTAATTTCACTGTCTGTTGCAAAACGTCATAATTAGATACTCCTTCAATGACTGGACTTTGATCTAGAATTCCAATTTTATAACTCATTGTTTTAGCCCCCTCTTTTCCACCTATATCGAATAATCCAATTCCGGTGTCATTCTTTTCAAGAACTGTCTTGTACGTTCTTCCTTCTGCTCAACAAATATATTCTCTGGTGCTCCCTCTTCTACCACAACACCATTATCCATAAAAATAATTTTGTCAGATATTTCCCTAGCAAAGTTCATTTCATGTGTCACAATAATCATCGTTTTTCCTTCTTTGGCGATTTTAGCTATTACATCTAATACTTCTCCTACTAACTCCGGATCTAGAGCCGATGTAGGCTCATCAAATAGAATAACATCAGGGTTTAATGCGAGTGCCCTAGCAATTCCGACACGTTGCTGTTGCCCTCCAGATAATTGACTAGGATAAGAATCTATTTTACTTTTTAGTCCTACTTTTTGTAGAACCTCTAATGCAATTTTTTTCGCTTCTTTAACGTTTCTTTTTTGAACAACAACTAAGCCTTCCATCACATTTTGCAAAGCCGTTTTATGTTGGAATAAGTTATAGCTTTGAAAAACCATTGCAGATTTTTTTCGCAAATTATTTATTTCCTTTTTATTTACTTTACTTGTATTAATAGAAATATCGTCGATTGTAATAGTGCCTCCATCTGGACTTTCTAAATAATTTAGACATCTCAAAAGTGTTGTCTTACCAGATCCACTTGGCCCTAAAATTGAAATAATCTCACCCTTATCTACTTTGATATTAATTCCTTTTAGCACTTCATTATGTCCAAAATTTTTGCGTAACTCTTTTATCTCAATCATCTAATACCTCCTCTCAAGACTTTTCTCCGAACAATCATTATTATTCACATTGAATAACTAGGTATTTAACTTAAAAAAATTTATACTGTTTGCTTAATATAGCGGCTTTGTTTGAATGGCAACCCTAAATTCCCTCTCAAAGTATCAGCTTCATAATCCTCACGATAAATGCCACGCTGTTGTAAAATCGGTACCACTTTATCTACAAAATCATCCAATGCTCCTGGGAATGTGGCTGCAATAATAAAGCCATCTGCCCCGCACTCCTCAAACCATAACTGTACTAAATCCGCAATTTTGTCAGGCGTACCGATAAATTGTGTACGAGGAGTTGCTTCACGTAAAGCTATTTGACGCAATGTTAATCTCTGCTCTTTAGCTTCTCTTTTAATGCGTTCTGTATGACTGCGGAAGCTATTTGCACCTATTTCTCCTAACTCAGGGAATACTTCATCTAGTGGATATTGTGAAAAATCGTGATGGTCAAAGTAACGTCCTAAGTAAGCAAGTGCCCGTTCAATTGATACTAAATTTGCTAATTCTTCATATTTTCTTTCTGCTTCCTCTTCCGTATCTCCGATAATTGGAGAAATTCCTGGCAAAATAACAACTTCTTCCGGATTACGTCCAAAAGCTATAACTTGCTCTTTTACGTCCTGATAAAATTCTTGTGCTTCCTGCAATGTTTTAGACATTGTAAAAATAGCGTCGGCATCTTTAGCTGCCAAACGTTTTCCTGCTGTTGAAGAGCCTGC
The DNA here is from genome assembly GCF_055456015.2 of Viridibacillus sp. d25.2. Taxonomy (NCBI): domain Bacteria; kingdom Bacillati; phylum Bacillota; class Bacilli; order Caryophanales; family Caryophanaceae; genus Viridibacillus; species Viridibacillus sp. d25.2. The sequence continues at coordinate 4,313,111 of NZ_CM196652.1, forward strand.
TTGGAAAATTACTGGCTGCCCTTGCTTTGTACGCCCTATATTCAGTGGTCCTTGTACAGAGAAAAATTCTCCTTGATGATTAAGCTGGTGTAACCTAGATGGGTCAAAAAATTGATCATTCTCTTTATCCCCAACAAATGCATCATCATCCCAAGAATCCCAAAGACCTGTTGCAACTTCTAAATATTCCTCAGCAATTCGATAACGTTTTGCATGGTCAGGATGCTCAGCAACAGTCTTATTATAATTTAACGCTGTATTTTCTAATGGAGTTGTTACAACGTTCCAACCTGCACGACCATTGCTTAAATGATCAAGTGATGCAAATTGACGCGCAATTGTAAACGGTTCGCTATAAGAAGTAGAGACTGTACCAACGAGACCTATTTTTGAAGTAACTGTAGCTAGCGCTGACAAAATAGTTATAGGTTCAAAACGATTCAAGAAATGCGGAATTGATTTTTCATTAATGTATAGACCATCTGCTATAAATACTAAATCGAACTTTCCTTCCTCCGCCTTGTGTGCCTGTTGCGTATAAAAATCCAAATTTACACTTGAATTTGTTAATACTTTTGGATGACGCCAGCCTGAAATATTACCACCAACACCATGAATAATTGCACCAAATTTGATTTGTCGTTTTTCAGCCATACTAATACCTCCCATTTTCAATTCCGCATAATTTTAATTACTAGTTAATTTATAGGAATTATACGTTTTCTAATTGTGGATAATACTAACATTTTTATTATAGTGCTGACAAGGGCAATAATGATAGGAAAAATTAATAATTGATTAAAAATTTCTATCAATCTATTTTTCATTCTAAAAACGCATGTATAGAGCGATTTATATCCTTACGAAGTAGTTCTACCGCTTCACTTTGAAAATATGTTAAATAGACATGTTGCTTAATCAACAACAAATGAGCAGTATCTATTTCTACTAATTCTCCTCTTGCAAGCTCATCCTTCACGCATAAATAAGGTAAAAAACCAATGCAGTGTTTATTTTTTATGAGTGATTTTGCTACTTCTAAATGGTCTACTTTAAATTCAATACGCGGTTCTACCTGTTCTACCTCAAATAATTTATAAACCAAGTTCCAATCAAAAGCACCACACTCAAAAAACACCATTGGTTCGTCTGCAAGTGCTGTTGCGGTTATCATTTGCTCATCTAATAACGGATGTCCCGGACTAACAATTAGTCTTACAGAATTATCAAGCATACTATCTTGCTGAATACCTTCACTTGTTAACTGCTTCATAAAAGCCATATCAATTTGCTTATTCAATAATTTTTCTAGTAGCACATCATTTGTAGCCGAAACAAATTTAAAGCGACGCTCAGGATTTTGCGTTTTCCAAAAAGATAAAGCAAATGGAATAAAGTATTGAGAAGTAATTATATTTGCCCCAATCACAATTTCATCTTCGCTCTTCCGATGCTTCATTTGCTGTTTTCCATCATTAAATGTTTGAATTATTTGCTGTGCGTAAGGAATAAAATCTTTCCCTTTCTGAGTTAGTATTACTCCTCTTCCTTGCCTTTCAAATAATTCCGTATTCAATTCACGTTCCAATGTTTTAATCCGTGCCGTGACCGTAGGCTGTGATAAAAATAAAGCCTTAGATGCTTTATGAAAACTTTGCAAATGTACGACATACATAAAGGCTTCTAAATGATCAATATTCATCTATTTACCTCCTCTTATTATTCGATTTTTCAGTCTTTAGTGTACTTGAAAAAGAAAGCAATTGCTATGCAATCATCATTCTTGCAGTTCTATCAATTTTGCAGTATTATATGAATACAAGCTGCATTGTTCGTAATCATATTAAGTTTTAACCTTTAAGCTGTAAAAGGGAGTTTTAATTGAGGAAGGACTGGCATGCCGCATTCCATTGTTAATGCGGACAAACACGAAAACCTCTGCGAACACCCACTTTGAGGAGTGGTGGTTTAAAACTTTCAATATTAAAAAATTACGGCATACGCGGCTTATTAAATTGCATTATATCAACGTTTTTCAACGTTTAAGCACTTACCTTTTGGTAGGTGTTTTTTTTTGTGCATATTTCTCCGATGTTGCAAATCTGGTGCAAATTTCCAAATTACTTTTACGTAATTTACGAACAGATCCTATCAGTGCAAAACCTCTGTATATTGGATAATTCCAATCATTTGAAAAGTGTCACTTCTTTTATATCCATTGTTTCCCCCTTCAAGTAATACTCTCGTACACACTTCCTAGTTTGAAAAGTGTTCCAAAAAGTCAAAGTATCCTAGATTAGCGAAGTTTCTAAAATGCAGAATACAATATAAAGGAAAAGAAACAATGATAAAATTTATTATTTTATAACGCTCTAAGGAAAAACGTTTAAACCTTATCTTTTATATAGGTTCCTAATCAATTGGAATAACGAAAAAATCATTGTTTACGTTAGCGTATTTAAGGAGAGAGGAGAGTTTAGAATGGAGAGAATGATACTGACAGTCGAAGAAGTTGCTGAACTAATTGGTGTATCTAAAATGACTATTTATACTATGTGTAGCACGGGAGAAATCCCTTTCAAAAGAGTTAGAGGATGTATTTTATTCTATCGCCCGGTAATTATGGATTGGTTAGCTAACTGATAAAGACGTAAAAGTAAAATCATTAAAAACATAATTTACATATGAATAAAAAATAATGCCCACCTATAATATCTGGTGGGCATTTTCTTAATAATTCATTTAGTATTAGTTGTAAAGTGGTAGTTTTCTTTGGAGATCGTGAGAGTATTGGTATGACAACGTTTTAAGTGTTTAATTTCGTCCCAAAATTTTCATTTGGGAATGTTCTTGAATTTATTTTGTATAATTTATACAACGATAAAATTCTGTTATAGTAACTTAGGGTTTCTAACTAATTCCTCCATATATATCACAATGAAATTCCATCTCTATGATATGTGAAGCAATAATACCACTTTGCGAGTATTTTCCTCCCACCGCAATTTTATATACAGTATTACCATCAATTAAAGACTCCTCATAGCCTAGTTGTGTCCAACTTGCATTAGCGTCCGCAGCTTCCGAAGAAATACCGTTAAATACTGAAAATAGTTGTCTTCCCTTTGATGTATTTTCGTTTAATTGTGTATCAAAAGAACCTTTAAAAAATGGATTTTATTAGGTTTTAAATGTTTTAAATTCCCAAAGCGTCGTTTGGTCCCATTTCTTAACTTAGCGTTGTATATCCCCATAATTTTGAAGGTACTCCTTGTTGCACTAAACTGCCTCTTTAGTTGAATAAGAAAAAAGAGCAGCCTTCTGAAAAGCTCAAAGATCTTCCACTAAAGCACTCCGTTAGTTAAATAAGAACAGCAACGCTAATTCAACAATCGCACCTATTGCGGAAGACTGTGGTCAAACTGTGCAACAAATCTTAGGGAACAGTCCTTCGTATAACTACTCCCTTAGGTTTAATAGATTATGTTATTAATTTGCTTCTTCTGGTCTCCCGGGAAAAATCTTTTCAAACAATGAAATCAGAGAAACAGTAACACAGACAATAAGCAATCCAGTTATTAACGATGATGTATTAATCCCGTAATGCGCGAATGCTGATGTTAAGATATAACTTACAACGAAACCGAGTAGTAAAACAGACAGAGAAATACCTATTTTCTTTTCCATAAATTTCACCTCCAATCTATATACGTTTATAAGTAAAACCAAGTTTCAAAAACTTCATTCAGAAATGTTTTTCCGTCGTTAATCCCTCTATACGCCCCGTTAATTCAATAAAGAAAAAAGAGCTGCATATGCAACTCAATGATCTTCAAGTAAAGCACCCCGTTCGTATTATAAGGTCAGCCAGAGAAATCTGGTTGACTATTTTTTATTCAATTTATAGATTGATAGTAGCCGGGGTAGAACGGAAGCACCCGTGGGACTTGATCCCGACAACTAAACTGTTCGCCCTCTACTTGTTAACACATGATTAGGCTGGTTGGGACATAGTGATCCCGTATAACAAGCGAAGATATGAATAACAAGCTAGATAGAGGTTACCGGTCAATACACTACATGAGGAGGAGATAAACTATGAATCCAGTAGTAGGTCTGGATGTCGCAAAAGGTGAAAGTCAGGTTCAAATGTTCTTGGATAAAAAAATTCCCTATAAAAGCAGTGTGAAAGTGGACCATACGGTGGAAGGATTGGAAGAGTTACACTCTTATTTATTAGATGTAGAGAATCAAACAGGGATGAAACCACCTATTGTTTTAGAAGCGACAGGTCACTATCATGCCCCAGTTGTACAGTTTTTAGAGGCAAGAGAGTACATTGTCATAATCGTAAATCCACTGGTATCTTATCGAGCAAAAAGCTCTAACTTACGAAAAACTAAAACAGATGCCATTGATGCCTATCACTTAGGTGAACTGTATTACAAAGAGGATTTAGAGCCTCAGAAAAAGCGTGGTATTCAGCTTTTAAACCTTCGGCATCTAACAAGGCAACACGAAAATATGACAGGAATTATGGTTCAAACAAAGCTTCAATTTCAAGCTGTATTAGATCAAGTATTTCCAGAGTATAAAGGCGTTTTTGGTGATTTATACGCTGAGATTTCATTAAGGACTTTACAGTCCTTCCCTACATCGGAGTCTGCCTTAAAAGCAGGTGTAGATAAGCTTGCACAATTTATTGATAAGCATTGTAAAGCGCGTTCATTTAATTGGGCGTATGAAAGAGCTGAGTTATTAATCGCCGCTGCGGAACGTAACCCATTTCAGTCAACGCTTTATCAAAGCCTTCTCGTCAGTCTGAATATGTATATTGATTTACTTCAAGCGTACCGACAACAGCTTTCTACGTTAGAGCGTGAGATTAATCAATTGGCGGCACAACTCGAAGAATATGAATTAATCCAATCGCTTCCCGGTATAGGTGAAAAAATCGCGTCCACGATACTTTCAGAAATTGGGGAGATTGACCGGTTTAATCATCCAAAAAAGTTAGTAGCCTTTGCGGGACTAGACCCAAGTGTGTTTGAATCAGGGCGCTTTAAAGGCACGAAAAATCACATTACCAAACGCGGCTCAGCTAGACTTCGCCACATGCTTTACACAGCCGTCCGTTGTTCAATTCGAGATAGCCGTAAAAAGAAAACAACAGATGAAACCCTTGCACGAAATAAACGATTACGAGCCTTCTACGATTTAAAACGCGAAGAAGGTAAACCGTATAAAGTAGCTATTATTGCCTGTGCTAATAAGCTTTTACACTGGATTTATGCGATTTTAAAAACGAAAACACCGTTCCAAGAAACTATTTAGTTACAGTATTTTAAAATAAAACAAAATCCTTCCAAATTAAATTCGGAGGGTTATTTATCTTGTGCTTTTTAGTATAACATGAAGTGTTTTTCGATTAAAAATGTTTTACTTGACATTCTATTAGCTGGTTTAGTTGAAGTAGAAAAAATAGACGCATATTCAACACTCGCGCCAGTTCTCCTTCACTTAATTTAAAATAGAGACGGTGCATAAAGAAATTAATTCAATTAAGCCATAGCGTTTTGCTACAACTAGAGCGTCTCATCCAATTTCTGAATCTTTGAGTTGGAAATTAAATAAACATTGCCAAAAACGTCGATTTTGTCTCCTTTTACACGTACAGCGCAATCTTTGTTTGACGCATAAATATTTATTTCTTCCGATAGGGGAGATAGTTCGCTTTGAACCAGTGCAATGTTATTTTCAAGGTCAAAATGAGACAGGACGGAAAAATTGTCAAGACCGATTCCGTCGTAAACAGAGCTCATTTCAACTTCATCTCCAAAGTTTTTCGAGCATAACCATTTAGCGGACATGTTGATTGCTCCAGCGCTTGCTCCCATCACAACGGCCCTGTTTTTTTTAATCGAATCCGATAATTCATATTCCATCAAAAAACCATTTTGATTAAGAATATTACCACCCAACAAGAAAATGACGGAAGCATTTTGAATTATCGTTTGGGCATCTTCCTTCTGTACGCGGTAATTAATTAAATGATACTCATCAAACATAATACCAGCCTGATCGAGCCACGAGCGTTCAGTAGCGCCATCATCTTCATAAATAGAAGGATTCGAGCTAATCATAGCCAGCGATTTTCTATCAGTTATATCCTCCTGTAACACCCCACCCAGATCTTCTGGAAAAAAATTATCAAACCAACCTAAATAATAGTGAATTTTCATAAGTACCCCCTCAGCAAAGTGTAAATAACATTTATTCCTTGCGTCACTCATTCTGTTTTCTTGTCACTCTCAATATGCCCGATTGTTAAACACAATTTAAACAACACTCTTCAACTATCCTGCTCCGTTAGTTCAATAAGAAACAGGCTCTACTTCTTATTGAAGCAAAGCACCCGTTAGCTTAAGTGCATTATTTCACAAACTCTAGAATTCCTTTCAGTTACTAAAAGGATGTTGCTCTTAGCGAAATAACAAAAAGAACTCTTATAATTAAGAAAACCCCATAAAAGACATTGACTAAACTGCCAGTTTAGCGACATAAAAAGACTTTTCTTCATTTAAGTAAAGACCACTAAATCCTTCTTTTTTGTAATAATTAACAGGTGAATGAAGGTCTATAAACAAAAACAAACGCTGTTTCCAAGGGGAAACTAATAGTTTACACCTTTGCAACGATGCGGTTCTTTAGTTTTTTAATGCAAATAAATATACTGAGGATAGGAGTTGATCATATGTATTTTTCTTCAAAAATAAAAGAAGAACGTCAAAAGCATAATATGTCACAACAACAGCTTGGAGAAAAACTTAATATTAGTAGACAAGCTATTTCCAAATGGGAACGTGGAGAAAGTTACCCTAGTATTGAATTGTTAATTAAGATAAGTGAAATATTTGATATTACACTTGATGAATTAGTAAAGGAGGATAATTCTTTGAAAGAGAAACTCATAAAAGATAGCCAAAAATTAGTCTATCCAAGGTGGAAATTGTTTTTTGATATTCTTCTAATGATTGGATTTTTAATCATACTAGCTAAGATATTAATCTTAATAGGTAATAAGTTATTTGATTTAAATATTGTGTTCTTACAGGATTCTCTGTTATTTCAAATTGGACCGTTTTTTATGACTATCATTGGAGCGATTGGCAGCGAATCTCTAGGCAAAAAATATAGATAATCATTTTGGATTTAGATTTATACACTAATTATATAGGAAAGTCCCCTCAAACTATCTGAAGGGACTTTTTTCAGTATATATCTTCTTCAACAAAACGTTAGTAATAGGTAAGCATTTGAAGTTATCTCCAGCTTTTCCCCTACTCCACACGGAACGTGCCAGTTTCCAAGCATACCGCGTTCCATCTAGCGATGGTATTATTAATTATAAGTTTCAAGTTACTCTTGTTGATTTGGGTTATTTGATTATTTCTAGCTCACATTTTTCTCGATATTTATTGATTTTTTCTAACATCGATTCAGTGATGCCCAAAGTTTTTATGAGTGTATTCGCCTTAATTTTGTCGGTCATATGGATTAATTCATGTATCTCTCTTTGGAGAATACGTAGATTATTGAATTTGTCGCTTCCACCAAGATACTTAGGTATATAATGGTGACAGTAGACATTTTGTGCTTGTAGGAACATGCCAGTTATTTCACATTTTCCTTTTTTCATACTGTATCTACTAATCCGATTATCCATATATTCGACACTCCGTGTCGATATTTTTGATTCCATTAACAATACTATTTCCTGTCTTATATCTTTACTCAACCGTGTGGATATTTGCACTCGACCTTCTTCGGTAAATGGGGTTATACTTTGAGTAAAGCCAATCACATTTTTAGTTTTGATGATTCCGAGAGGAAAGAGGTATATCCCGGCGATTTTATAAGTTTTAGAGCCTAAGCCATAGAACTTTTTATACACAGGTGGAGGATTGTTAGGATGTTCATATTTACCAACGGGTTTAAGACGATTGTACATAGATGCACCTATTTCATAGGCAAGTCGTGAGAACGCTAAGTTGACGTGAGTAGCTCTGCTAAAATAATTGTGTAACCCTAAGACAAAACTATTAAAGCGCATAGCATTTTGAGTAGTTGGCGATGTTCGGAGTATTTCTATTCGTTTCTTTGCATCCGCCTTAATTTTCTGCATCTTTTCAGCTTTGACAAACGTATGTGCAACTCGCTTTATTCCTTTACGATTGGCACGTATTGTGAAACCAAGAAACGCAGACTCATTCTTGCGCAGATTAATAATCTTCGATTTTTCTGGTGAAATATCAAGTTTTAAACGTTCTTTTAAAAATAATTTAACTGCATGATACCACTTTTCGGCAGTTTTCCAGTCTCGACAGATGATTTTAAAGTCATCAGCATACCTAACTATGTAGCCTTCTTTTAAGTGAGTTCGATTCTTTGCAAGAAGTTGACCTCTAGTTTTAAGTGATTTATGGAGGGGAAATAGTTCCCATTGGTCCGCAATCCACTGGTCCAATTCATTTAGTACAATATTAGACAATAACGGTGAAAGTAGGCCACCTTGTGGAGAACCCTTTGTCGGAATACCTTCTCCATCCACTTCAGCCTTTAGCATTTTGGATATACAGGCAAGGACCTGTCTATCCCGAATACCTAAATTCCATAACTGCTTAATAAGCAAGGTATGATTGATATTATCAAAGAACCCTTTTATATCCACATCTACAACGTAGTGGAGTTTCGACCGATTAACTAGAAATTGAATTCTTGCCATCGCATGATGAGTAGACCGTAAAGGTCTAAACCCATAGCTATGATTATAGAAATGAGCCTCTGCAATAGGCTCTAACACTTGTTTAAAGCACAGTTGTATGATTCTATCCAGAATGCATGGAATACCTAATGGTCGCATCTTGCCATTATCTTTTTCGATTAGTTTACGTCTGACTTTCTTTGGACGATAATTTTTCAGCTTACTTTGTATTTCTTCTACTAAATCGTTCTCTGATCGTTTCTCTATGTCTACAATAGTTTTACCATCTGTTCCAGGGGTCTTCGACCCTTTATTTGACTTGATTGTTCGATACGCTAATAAAATATTGTTCCTCGACGTGATGATGTCGTATAGCAGATGGAATGATTCTTTATTTTTGGCTCGTTGATGTAAGTCTGTAAAGGTGTCTGTCATCCCGTAATAATCCCAATATCGTAGAGCTTGCACTGTGGCATCATTCCTCTTTGAAGTGATGTTCCCACGTTCTTACCCGACCGGTGCAATGCACAGTTGAAAAATAATTATTACTTATCGCTAGACTTGGGGCTGTTCCTCCAACTCCATTACAGAGGTCTCACTGGTCGTACCCCTACCCTCATAAGGACAAATGCATTTCGCCATATCGCTTATAGCAACCGTTTCGGGTGACAGCCCTTGAGACAACGTTCCTTATTTTCCAAGTCCCTTATAACCTAGCTATATTTCTTCTAAACTTAGGTGCTTCCTGTAAGCCTGTGAGCTGGATACCGCCATTGTTCGGTATAACGTGTTTCATAGAAGCAATTTTTACTCCACGTCACTCACTCCATCGTTGGATGGTACACAAGTTTCCTTATGCTCTAACTTTAGACCCGTACATCCGGAAGTTCGTCTGTTCTTTTCCACAAGAAAATTCTCACCATATTTAGTTTTTCAGCCATCCGGCATATCCATTGGCATACCTTTTCCGTGAGGAGTGGCTTCAGCCTTTGTTCTGCCGACTTCACCTGAGCTTCAGACCCCATAATCTGTCCCTTATGACGCATGCAGGAATCTTAATGGGATAGTTTCAAAATACATGGTTTTATCATTTCTATCCTCAGTTATAAAGTTAGGATTCCCCAAGGAATCCTTTGTTTTTTCACACATTAGTGCTTATAACAAAACTTGTCGCGCTGCCCCGTTAGTTTAAGTACATTTCTTCACAATCTTTATATATAGATTGTAATAAACATTCGGCAAGTTTGTTAACATTAACAACTTACCATGATATTTTCACGCGGCAATTACACTATATAAATGCAACAAGTGAAGTTACGGCACACGCCTCATGGATGGCTGCTAAAATCTACAATAAATATCCACAGTTATGGCCTGAAACTGTACGAGCTCTCATGTTGCATTCTGCCGAGTGGACTGCTACGATGAAGAGACAATTTTTAACCACAGGTAGTAAAACAGACTATAGAAACCTCTTAAGAAGCTGTGGTTATGGGGTACCGAATCTAAACCGTGCTTTAAATTCAGTTGATAATAGTGTGAATTTGGTAATTGAATCTGAATTACAACCTTATAAAAATGTTAGAGGAAAACCTACAACAAATGAAATGCATAATCATAAGCTCCCTTGACCACAGCAGCAATTATTGGATTTAGGTGAAACTAATGTTAAGCTTAAGGTGACGTTATCTTATTTTATCGAGCCAGGTCCCGGTGAAAAAGGATGGAAAAATCAATATAGATATCCATCAAGTCTTCTCCGATTTGAATTAAACGGTTCAAAAACCGAAAATGAATTCTTACGAAGTATTAACAAAGCTGTAACCTCTGAAGATGAGGGAGAAACTGCAACAGGTAGTAATGTCAAATGGTTATTAGGTCAACAAAGAAATGTTGGTTCAATTCATTTCGATACTTGGGAAGGAACTGCAGCTGAATTAGCTACTAGTAATCTAATCGGTATATTCCCTGCTGTTGGTTGGTGGCGGGAAAGAAAATGGTTAGGAAAAGTTGAAAACCGTATGCGGTATAGTTTAATAGTTTCGCTATCTACTGAAGCAGATGTCGATTTATACACACCTATATATAATAAAATTCAAAGTGAAATCATTACTTAATAACTAATTTTCCAAGCTATGTTTAGTGGTTTAAAACTTTCAATATTAAAAAATTACGGCATACGCGGCTTATGTTTTTAACTTTAATAACACAACATATAGTAAAAGCACTGACAAAATTGTCAGTGTTTTTTTCTATTTGTCGACGAAAGCATTCAGAATGCTCATCCCTTTAAAGTCTGTTGTTATTTTTATATATTTTGGTTACTTAAGATCCTCTTTTATACCATTTTGAACTTCGCCATTATTTTTCATCTCTTCAAAAGATTTATTTATATAGCATGTGTAGTTGATTGGAGCGAAGGTGGCGACTCCTGCGGGAAAAGCGGGACAGTCCAAGACCCTGCAGAAGCGTAGCGACGAAGCGGCTTGGCGCCCGCCCGCGGAAAGCGTCCACCGTAGCGGAAATCAACGGTCTTCTATATATATATTTTTCTATATTTTTAATTTAGTGCAAAGAGGAACTATTATTGGACTTAATACATTCCAATTGTTCGAGCAACCTGAATGATGGAACTTTCAGGCTTGTTTGGGTAACCTTGATTCTACCAATCAAAAAAGCTATGCTCTCAGTAAAAAATACTGAATGCATAGCTTTTTATTTTCCCGTTAAATATTAGCCCTTAAGAAAATCAGGTTTCGCAAAATTTGGATTAGGGTATTTGTAAAAACCCTCACCAGTCGCTTGTCCTAATTTTCCTTTGTCAATATACTCAGTTTTCAAGAGCTCAGCCAATTTTTTTAAGTTTTCATCACCTGTAGCAGCTTTTGCTTCTACAATGTTATAAGCCGTGTTAATACCTACAATATCTAAAATAGCGAATGGTCCAAGTGGAGCACCTGTACCAATCATCCATGTTTTATCGATTGTTTCTGGATCGGAAACCTCTTTGACTAGTAGCATTTCAGCTGCATCTAATAAAGGTACAAGTAATGAGTTCAAAATGTAGCCTGGTTGTTCTTTATACAATGTTAAAGGCACCATGCCTATTGCTCTTGCAAATTCAACGATCTCATCGAATACATTCATATCTGTACCTGGGTGTTTCATAATTTCAGCTGTGTTGTTTTTCCAAATTGAATTAGCAAAATGTAACGCTAAGAACTTTTCAGAGCGACCAGTAGCTTCAGCAAATTGGCTCGGTAATAATGTAGAAGAATTTGTTACGAAAATTGTTTTCTCTGGAGCAACTTTACCAAGGTTAGTGTAAAATTCAGTTTTGATTTTTAATACTTCAGGAATCGCTTCAATTACAAGGTCTGCATTCGAAACAGCTTCCGCTAAGTCAGTTTTAAATGTTAGACGAGCATATGCAGCATCTACTTCTTCTTGTGTAACACCTAAATCTTGTATGTAAATTGGTTTTAATTTTGTAATACGATCTTGTGCATTTTTTAATGCCGCTTCATTAATATCATATACAATAACATTAAATCCTTTAAAAGCAGTTTGATAAGCAATTTGACTTCCTAGAACGCCACTACCGGCAACAGTAATATTTTTGTAATTCATTTTAACTCCTCCTTAAGGATTCTTACATTAAATTATTTGTTGATGCACTAGCTTTCCTATTACAATCCCATCCTACTGCCATCTCCAAATAAAAGTCAATTGATATCATTTATTGCTATAACGACCTTAAATATAGGTAAAACTATGAATGAGAATAATGTAATCTATCACATGCAATCCAAACTTTTATATTTATCTATAATCTTTTTCACGGCACATGCAATCTACATAACAAAAAACCCAAAAATGTTACTTTATATTTCTTGTACACTTTTTGGGTTTCAGTTTTTTTATTTATAATGCCATCAAATAATTTCTGTGAAATTCTGCGCCTTTTCATCCAATGCTTCTGCTGAAGATGATATTTCTACAAAGTCTTGTATTGCTACATTGATTTGCTCATTCGTTTCTTCCACACTTTGAGATACACGGTTTATACTTCCTGTAACTTTTTCAATTTCCAGAGTAATCCCTTCAATATTGTCCCTCACTTCGGAAATTGATTGCTCTACCCTCACAGACAGTTTTCTCACTTCCTTTGCAACAACATCAAAGCCGCGCCCATGTTCTCCTGCCCTGGCAGCTTCAATTGCTGCATTTAATGCTAATAGATTTGTTTGGGAAGCAATCTCCCGAATGGTTTTCACAATACCTTTAATAGAATCGGCTTGGCTTTGTAAATTCACTAAATTAACCGTATTTTCCTCTGATTCTCTTGCGATTCGATTAATCGTCTCTCGCAATTCCTGACTTCTCATTATTCCGGCTTCTGAACGATTATGTAACTGTTTGGACATACCCTTTAAATCGTCAGCTACTTCCACAATCATATTCTGACGCTCTGTTATATTAGTAGCTATTTTCGATACGCCAACTACTTTACTGCTATCTTCAGCAAAAATGGGCATGTAGGTCGCTTCCAGCCATACTCGATTTCCCATTGCATCCATCCGCTCAATTTTATCTTGAAAGCTCTTGCCTGAGAGTAAATTTCTCCAAAATCTTTCATAAGATGAACTATTTATGAAGGCTGGAAAGCAAAATTCTTTATGATTCTTCCCATACATTTCTCCCACACTATAACCTAAAGTTTGAGCAAAAAGATTATTTACGTATGCCACTTTTCTATTCAAATCAAATCGTATAATAGCTAAATTATTTTCAATGGCTTTTACTACAAGTTCGTCCGTTACTTGATTTTCCAATTTATTCATATTCTTAACCCCTCTTATTTTGTTGTTCCTATCAATATTACCTAATGTCTTTCTTTCTTGCTTTTTTAAGCATGGAAAAAGCACATCTAAGTTGCTTGAAAAGATTTGTTTTTCACATTCCAATATGCAGGTGCTGTGGTCTAGCCAAGATTATTTAATGAGATACATTTTAAATATTGTACTTATGTATATCTTTAATTCTATAAAAGTTTTAGAATTTCCTCTTCAAAACTATATTTGTTTACCCTTTAGTCCAAAACGTTGTACAATTTCTCCTTCTGAATCCACTAAAAATTGAAATACTGGATGTGCATCCTTTCCATTTAGATTAACAACTTCATGCATTGGAAATGTGCCCCCATATGTAAGACAACAGTTCACAGCTACATCTTGATAAAACTGATTAGATGGGAATCCTAATATAACAAATCCTTTTTCCGAAGCTTTCTGCTCGCTTTCCTCAATAATAATAGAGATTTATGAGAAAAATTTTAAAGGCAATTGGATGGGCTCAATCCAACTGCCTTTTGTCTTCAATCTGAAACGCATGTGTCTATCTAACATGCATTTCGTTAATTTATATACTGAATGATTAATAAGCGCTATAACACGACCCGCCAATTACTATTACATGTCGCTGTAATTTCTTTCATCTCTAGTAATTCGTTTGCAATGAGTTCTGTCATGTCTGTCTGAATTTCTTTTACAATAGGCTTTCCTTTGAACATATCAAAATTACCTGCTCCGCTTGCGCGATAGCTATTCATCACGACTTTAAATTGCCTTTCCTTATCTATTGGTAAGCCTTCGAATAATAGTTTTGTAACACGTTCCCCTACAGGATTGGAGATTTTCAATTCATATTCAATACCTTCCCACATATCGTAGTTATAATGTTGGGTTTTTGGTTCAACAAATAATGGATTTACAATAATCTCTCCATTCTTTTCACTAAAATAAGTGGCGCATTGTTCTAGTGCATCTTTTATATCTTGCCCCGTCAATTGAAGTACTTTTAATGTATTTGGATAAATATAATTTGTAACAATATCACGCATTGTGACGGAATTGCTAAATCCGCGTGCTTCATTATTAAATAATGCTGTATTTGAAATAATGGCTCCTGAAACTTTCATTTGAAGTTTATTTATAAATTCTACATATGGATGATCTGCCAAACGTATTTGAAACGCATCTGTAATTTGCATATTCCCTTTGATTGCACCAATTCTTTGGTCTAGCCATTTCTCCGTTTCATCTTGAATTGTCTCAATAGCTTCAAGTACATTCACATCCGTTGGGACACTTTCATCAATTGTAATGAGCCCCGCTTCATACTCAACACTTACTACCTTCTCATCAGAATTACGAGTAATAGAAAGAATGATTTCAGCAATTGCCTCTCCTTGTGTGCCTGGTTGTACTATAGAAACTCCATTTAATTTATCAGCTAACAAACGATGTTGATGACCTGTAATGAGAATATCAATGTTAGTAATCTTTTCACATATAGCGTAACCCTGATTCTCCCCTGTATCTTGCTCAGTATATTCTCCCGTCTTTAAATCTCTCTCAAATCCACCATGATAAGAAACAATTAATACATCTACTTTTTCTTCTTGATGTATGTGATTGCACCAATATTCGGTTGATTGTAAAGCATCTTCAAATCGTAAACCTTCGATATGATCCGCTTCTTCCCATAGTGGTACGAAATGTGTCGTAACTCCGAGAATCGCAAGGCGAATGCCTTCTATTTCTTTTATAATATATGGTTTCAAGAAATATGGATTGTCGCTACCTTTACGAACAACATTGGCACCTAACCATGGAAATTGAGACTGCTCTATTACATTTGATAGTGTTTTTAATCCAAAGTTAAATTCATGATTACCTAAAATAGCAGCATCATACTGTAAGTAATTTGCTACTTGAATGATTGGATTATCCACTTCCGAATGAAATTTAGAGTGAAAATATGTTAGTGGGCTACCTTGTATTAAATCTCCATTATCAATCAAAATAACTTTCCCATCTCTTCTTTTTTGTTTAATAATGGTAGCCACTTTTGCTAACCCAATTGGTTCTTCTTTTTTATCACGATAAAGTGTTGGATAAACATAACCATGTATATCACTTGTTGCTAGCAGGTGAATTTTTGTTTTTTTCATAAGGAACCTCCTTTTAAGAAAATCTATTTACTGACTTTACTTCTATTAATATATTAGCAAAAACTTCAAAACCCTATGACTATAATTGGTAATATTTACACAGAGTTGACATATGGTTAACAATAGAATGTTATATTTCGGATGTGATCATTTTCAATAAACTTACATTAGGAGGTTTTCAGTTTATGTTTAAAAGACTAGGTATATTTACTGCCATGTTGGCGTTGACTACAGGACTTTTAGTTGGGTGTAGTGATGAAGATAAGAATAGTAGTAAAGAAGAAGGCTATGTACCAAAAGAATTATCAGTTCAATTTGTACCTTCTCAAACAGCAGATACACTTGAAGCAAAGGCAAAACCATTAGAAAAGCTGCTTAGCGATGAGCTTGGTATCCCGGTCAAAGTAAGTGTATCAACAAACTACAACACAATTATTGAAGCAATGGATTCTAAAAAGGTTGACGTAGGTTTTTTGCCTCCTAGTGCTTATGTGTTAGCAAAAGAAAAAGGGGCGGCAAAAGTCATTTTACAATCTCAACGTTACGGAGTTAACGATGAAACAGGGCAACCAACAGATAAATTAGTTGATGGTTACAAATCTCTTTTTGTCGTAAAAGCGGATTCTAAAATTAATAGTGTTAAAGATTTGAAAGGCAAAAAAATTGCTTTCCAAGACGTTACTTCTTCTGCTGGTTATGTATGGCCTGCTGCAACATTAATAGCTAATGGGATTGATCCATTAAAAGATGTTACTGGCGTTACAGTCAAAGGCCATGACCAAGGCATTATTTCTGTTCTTAATGGAGATGTGGATGCTGCCGTTGTATTTCAAGATGCACGTAATACTGTAATGAAAGATTATCCAACTGTTTTTGATGATACGAAAGTAATCGAATTTACTGAGATGATTCCTAATGATACGATTGCAGTTCGTTCAGATATGAATAAAAAATGGGAAGATAAAATTACTGAAGCATTTATCAATATCGGTAAAGATCCAAAGGGTCATGAAATTATTAAGGAAATTTATACACATGAAGGTTATGTCAAATCCGATGATAGTAAGTTTGATATCGTTCGTGAATATGCAGAAAAAGTGAAAACAGAATAATTTTTGTAGGGGCTGTATTACGGGATATATTCCACTTGATACATCCCCTTATTCATCATTAGATTGAAGTTTCATAAGGGAGGTTGTGGAAATTACGTGATTGAATTTAAACAAGTATCTAAAATTTACCCAAATGGCGTTGTCGGACTTGATAATATTAATTTAAAGATTGAGAAAGGTGAATTTGTCGTAATCGTTGGTTTATCTGGCGCTGGAAAATCTACTTTTCTTCGTTCAATCAATCGCCTGCACGAGATCACTTCAGGTGAGATTATCATAGACAATACTTCCATAACACAAGCAAAAGGAAAACAACTTCTTAAGATTCGTCGGGACATAGGAATGATCTTTCAAAGCTTCAATTTAGTAAAACGATCTACTGTAATCCGAAATGTACTTGCAGGGCGTGTAGGATATCATTCCACAATGCGTACCCTATTAGGTCTATTCCCACCAGAAGATAAAGAGTTAGCGATGCGTGCACTTGAACGTGTCAATATTATCGATAAGGCTTATACAAGATCCGACCAATTATCAGGTGGTCAGCAGCAGCGTGTCTCTATTGCACGTGCACTAGCACAAGAAGCAAAAATTATATTAGCGGATGAGCCCGTTGCTTCATTAGATCCGTTAACAACAGTACAAGTTTTAGAAGATTTAAAAACTATTAATGTAGAGCTTGGCATTACTTTGGTAGTGAATTTACATTCAATTGAATTAGCCAGACAATATGCTACACGAATTGTAGGCTTACAAGATGGACGTGTGGTATTTGATGGTGCTGTAGAACAGGCAACAGATGAACGCTTTAAAGAAATTTATGGCCAACCGTTTGAGGTGAAAAATAATGAGGAAACCGTTAACTTACCCATCTCACATTGAGCTTTCAAGTATGAGTATGCGTAAGAAAAAACACGTATGGACAATTCTATTTTTAATACTGTTATTTGCATGGAGTATATGGCAGACGGAATCGTCTCTTTTCGATTTCATTCATGGTTTCTCGAATATGTTCGATTTATTAGTACAAATGATTCCACCGAATTGGGCCTATTTCGATAACGTAATCCCGCCTATGCTAGATACCATTCGAATGGCATTATTAGGGACTACAATTGGAGCAATACTTGCCATTCCATTTGCTTTGCTTTCAGCAAGTAATGTCTTTACAAATAAAGGTCTCTATTATCCTATACGTTTCATATTGAATCTTATCCGTACCATTCCAGAGCTTTTACTAGCTGCGATTTTTGTAGCGATTCTAGGGTTAGGTCCATTACCTGGTATTTTTGCTTTAGGAATTTTCTCAATGGGTATTATTGCAAAACTTACATATGAAGCTACAGAAGGAATTGATCCTGGTCCATTAGAAGCAATGACAGCTGTTGGGGCAAATAAGATACAGTGGATTGCCTATTCAGTAGTACCGCAAGTAACACCTTACTACATTTCCTTTGTGCTTTATGCTCTTGAGATTAATGTAAGAGCAGCAGCCATTTTAGGACTAGTAGGTGCAGGCGGTATAGGAGAATATTATGATAAAACTCTTGGGTTTTTAGAATACGATAAAGTAAGTACTATAATCCTTTGCACACTTCTTGTTGTTTTAGCAATCGATTACGTAAGTATGAAGCTACGGGAGAAATTATTATGAACAATACAGCTTATCCTTTAAAACCAAAACGTTCGAGATGGAAACTCTGGTCAATCTATATTGCGTTGTTATTGGTATACGTTTGGGCACTGTCTGGCGTTCCCTTAGAAGGATTTAAAGAAACAGCTGGTCAGATTACAAAGGCGATTATTAATGGTCTTTTCGCACCAGATTGGGATTATGTTTACTTACCAGAGGGTGAGGATTTACTTCGCGGGTTACTTGATACATTAGCGATAGCGATTTTAGGAACTTTCGTCTCTGCTTTCTTATGTGTTCCGTTTGCATTTTGGGCAGCTAACAATATGTCAAAGGGCAAACTACTGACCCAATCAGGCAAATTCATGCTTAGCTTTATCCGAACGTTTCCTGAACTAGTTATGGCACTAATTTTCATTAAAGTAGTCGGTCCAGGGTCATTTGCAGGTGTACTTGCTTTAGGTCTTCACTCTATAGGGATGCTTGGGAAATTATTTGCTGAAGAAGTTGAAAATATTGACCTTGGACCAACCGAAGCTTTAAAAGCAACTGGAGCAAATCCAATCCAAATGTTGTGGTTTGCGGTTTTACCACAAGTGATCCCGGGTTTTATATCTTATACATTGTATCGATTCGAAATTAACCTTCGCTCTGCCAGTGTGTTGGGTATTATTGGTGCAGGTGGTATTGGAACACCTTTAATATTCGCCATTCAATCTCGTAACTGGAGTCGAGTGGGCATTATTTTGTTAGGAATTATTGTGATGGTCACAATTATTGATCTGATTTCAAGTTCAATCCGAAAAAGAATCGTATAAGGGCTTCCATATTAATTACAGAATCTATTTGGAAATATACTTTCAAATAGGTTCTTTTTATCTATATACGGTAATTTTATATTTCACCTTCAGATACTGCCCTCCGTTAATTATCCAAAATTGAATTGCTCTACTTTAGAAGTTGTAGATTCTTTTCTATTCCTTCTTTATACGTGTAGAATATTATATATAATTTATTATCTACAAAGGAGGTGCCTCATGCTAAAACGATTAGTCATCACTGGCTATAAAGCCCATGAGCTTGGTATTTTTAATGATAAGCACCCCGGTATATCGATTATAAAGAAGGCATTACATAATCAATTGCTAACCTTAATCAACGACGGATTGGAATGGGTTATTTTAAGTGGTCAACTCGGGGTAGAAACTTGGGCAGCAGAAGTTGTACAAGAACTGCAAATTGAATATTCAGAGCTAAAATATGCGATTATCACGCCATTTCTTGATCAGCAAAAGAATTGGAATGAACAAAAACAAGAGAAATATGATATGATTGCGACAAAAGCAGACTTTGTGACAAGTTTAACGAAGCGCCCTTATGAAGCCCCTTGGCAATTTATCGAAAAAAATAAATTCCTTATAAAAAATTCAGACGGTATTCTCATTATCTATGATGAAGAAAACGATGGTTCTCCTAAATATATAAAAAAGCTTGCCGAACTGTATGCCGACAAGCATGATTACACGATCCTCAACATTAACGCCTATGATTTACAGGTTGTTGCAGAGGAAGAACAGATGAAAGATTGGGATTAGTGCTTTCTGTTACGCATCATATTGGTAAAAGAACAGGATAGATAAAGCAGTTATCATCTGCTTTATCTACCCTCTTCCGCACTATTCCTACATTTTCTTTATCAAGCACTTGCTTTCTTATAAACTAATTCAAATCTTTCACATACAACTAGTAATTTATCATGGAACTCTCGCTTTTTATCTTCTAATTCTCTTCTAAAGAAAGCTTCATGAACGTTACGCCAATACTTTAACGTACGATCCCCTTCTCCTTCTAAATACGCCTGTTCTTCGGTAACCTCGTCAAAAGGACAAACTTCTACGGAAACCGTTTTAATGATAGCTACAGCTTCGTCTTTTCCATCTAGAATAACATTATAAAGCCCAACCAATGGTAATGGCTCATTCTCCATTTCATATAAAAGATAACAAGATGCTGTTGCGGTCTTAGTTCCTGCCATTACCAGTTCTACAAGTTCATCTGCCATTTCATTTGAATCACCAAATGCCCAAACGTCATAATTATTCGGTGCATCTGGATTTAATTTCTTATAATTCCCCCATAATTCTATTACAGTTTTATTTTCCATATGGATCATCCTACTTTCTGTAAATATTCCAGAACTCTAAAATTTCAATATATTACCAAACTCGATAATCCTATTATAATCAGAAGCAATAAAAAAAGATACACCACTATAAATAAGTGATGTACCTTAAAAAAATATTAAGCTTTCTGATCTTCTAATTCTTCATTTGTTCCTTCTTTTCTCCATGGAATCATATTAAATATTATATTTAATACAATAGCAGTTATACTTCCTGCAACGATACCGTTACTTGTTAGAATTTTAAGGCTAGAGGGTAAGATATTGAAGATATCAGGAACAACTGTGACGCCAAGACCCATGCCTATTGCACAAGCGATAATCATTGAATTACCTTCTGATTGATTGATCGTTGTACTTAGCATTTTAATACCTTGAGCGATAACCATCCCGAACATTGCAATCATAGCACCACCTAGTACTGGAGTGGGAATGATAGTCGTTAATGCTGCTACTTTAGGTAAGAATCCTAAAGTTACTAGGAAACCACCTGTGATGAAAATAACATTACGTGTACGTACACCTGTCATTTGTAGTAACCCTACATTTTGAGAGAATGCTGTATATGGGAATGAGTTGAAAAGACCACCGATAATAGAAGCTAAACCTTCTGAACGATAACCACGTGCTAAATCTTTTTCTGTCACAGGTTGCTTACAAATATCACTAAGTGCAAAGTAAGAACCTGTTGACTCTACTAAAGAAACTAATGCAACAAGTGTCATCGTAACGATTGGTTCCCAATGGAATGTCGGTGTACCAAAATAGAATGGCTGAACCATTTGCAAAAAGTCAGCTTCAATTACGGGAGTAAAGTCAACTTTACCCATGAATATTGCAGCAATTGTTCCGAATACTAAACCTATTAAAATAGAAATTGCACGAGCAAATCCTTTTGTGAATCGGTAAATTAAAACAATAGTAATCAATGTACCAAATGCTAAAGCGATGTTAGTAGCAGAACCGAAGTCCTTAGCTCCTACACCACCACCCATATTGTTAATAGCAACTGGTATTAATGTGATTCCTATAATTGTTACAACTGAACCAGTGACAACTGGTGGGAAAAAACGTACTAACTTACCAAAGAAGCTTGCAATCAATACTACAATAATACCTGAAGCAATAACAGAGCCATAGATTGCGGATAAGCCGAATTCTTTACCAATTGCGATAATTGGTGCTACAGCTGTAAAGGTACAACCTAAAACGATTGGTAAACCTATACCAAATACTTTACCGCGTACAACTTGTAACAGTGTCGCGATACCGCACATCATAATATCAATTGAAACTAAATACGTTAATTGTGTTGAATCAAATCCTAAAGCTTTACCAATGATTAAAGGCACTAAAATAGCGCCTGCATACATTGCTAATAAATGCTGAATCCCAAGTGTCACTAATTTCAGGTTTTTCATCGACCTGATTCTCCTTCGGCAAATTCAACTTTACCGTTTTCCAAAGACGAAATGATTGCTAAAGAATCAATACGAATGCCTTTTTCACGAAGTAACTTACCACCATCTTGGAAGCCTTTTTCAATGACAATACCAACGCCACTAGCAGTTGCACCTGCTTGTTTAACAATATCAAGTAAGCCCTTCACAGCTTCTCCATTTGCTAAGAAATCGTCTATAATTAATACAACATCATCTGATTTCAAGAAATCTCTTGATACAGAAATTTCATTCGTTTCATTTTTTGTAAATGAATGTACTTTTGATGAATATAAATTTCCTGCTAAAGTTAAAGATTTACGTTTACGAGCGAATACTACGGGTATACCTAAAATAAGGCCGGCCATAGTAGCTGGTGCAATACCTGAAGATTCGATTGTAACGATTTTTGTTAAACCTGCATCTTTATAGCGATTCGCAAACTCTTGACCAATTTCTTGCATAAGTTGCGGATCAATTTGGTGATTCAAAAAAGAATCTACCTTTAATACTGTGTCTGATAATACTTTACCGTCGCGTACGATTTTGTCCTGCAGTGCCTTCAAGTTTAGGCGCTCCCTTCTTTTCTTAAGGTCTCTAAATTTTGTACTATATTAATTATTAATATTTTTGTTTATATCAACTAGAATATAATAAAAAAGCCCAGAAACCATGCATCCATTCATACTACGAGTGGAGCAAAGTCCCTAGAGCTAAATGTTCTTGGGTATAGAAAAATAATGTCATTAGACATTTACTTTTTCTACATCATTGCCTCTCATAGTCAGTTTGTTTACGGCAAACCGGTAGAAACTTACGAGCCTTATTCTCGCTATTATATGAGTGAATGCTATTAAGATTTTCGTTATAGAATGTTCCTATTATAGCACTGAAATTTTGAATTTCAATCCTTACTAATAATGATAGACTATTCAATCTTTTTTACATTTTTAATGACCTAAAACAAAAGGGACTATGTGGTATTTAACTAGTTCCTTCTATTTAAACAACCTCTTTTCATTTACTCTACAAAAGTAGAGCTTATGCTATAATTATTCTTAATGTTTTACATAAAATACAATTTCAAGGAGTTGTGGATGGGGAATGATTAAATGTCCTAAATGTATGAAAGCTAACGTTATGAGAAAGGGGTTACTTCACAGTGGCGCTGTAATGCTTCAAATGGTTTCAGCGAATAAACCCAAAGGCAAATCTTCACCTGTATCGGCTGAGTACTGTAATAATTGTGGATATATTGAATCCCTCTATGTTTCTGAGCCAAAAATTTTAGAATAACTCATTCAGATAACTTAACTAAATTTATAGTTTTATGTAAATGTATATGAATTAATTTAACAAAAAGCATTCAGAATGGTCACACACTGAATGTCTTTTGTTATTTTTAGATAACATGGTTATTTTAGATCCTACTGATATGACCGTTGTTTTCTTCTACGATGAACGATTTCCGAGGCAGTTGCCAAGCCGCTTCGAGGGTATTTTAAAATAAAAAAGACTGTAGATAAACCGAATTTCTTCGAGTTTGTCTACAGCCTGAAACTATTAGCTCAATAGCTAGGTAGTTTTTTAAGTTAACGGTGACTATCAAAGTCACAGTCTTTTAATTTTACGATTTTTGTTTTATGAACGATTTTGTATCCAAACCAGATCGCTAAGAAAATTGGCAATCCGATGTATGAAACAAGCATACCATACCAGTCGATATGTTCACCTGTGAATGCTGTATAGTTTTGACCAACAACGACAATTGCACAAAGTACGAAGGCAAAGATTGGACCGAATGGGAACCATTTTGCTTTATAAGGCAATTCGTTTAAATCACGACCTTGAACAATATAAGCTTTACGGAATCGGTAATGACTTACTGCAATTCCAAGCCAAGCTATAAATCCACACATACCTGAAGCATTTAACAACCAAATGTAGACAACACCATCACCGAAGAATGATGCAATAAATGATACACAAGCAACTAAACAAGTTGCTACTAATGCAGCCACCGGAATACCACGTTTGTTTAATTTAGTGAACATTTTAGGTGCTTTACCGTCTTTTGCAAGCTCCCAAAGCATACGTGATGATGCATATAATCCAGAGTTACCTGAAGATAAAATCGCTGTTAAAATAATCGCATTCATTACTGACGCAGCAAACGCAATTCCTGCATTTTCAAATACTAATGTAAACGGGCTTACTGTAATATCGCTACTTGCTAAACGTGTATCTGTGAATGGGATTAATAAACCAATCGCTAAAATTGCTAAAATGTAAAATAACAAAATACGCCAGAAAACTTGACGAACAGCTTTCGGAATATTTTTTCCTGGATCATCTGTTTCACCAGCAGTAATCCCTAGTAGTTCTGTACCTTGGAACGAGAAACCTGCAGCTAGGAAAATACCGAACATTGCGAAGAAACCACCATGGAATGGACCATCTTCAATGAAGAAGTTTTTGAATCCTACTGGGTCTTGTCCACCCATCAAACCAAATACCATCAAGAAACTAACAATGATAAAGACAATAATTGTTACGACTTTTATAAGAGAAAACCAATATTCGCTTTCACCAAAGCTTTTAATTGATAAGATATTTAATGTGAAGATGATGACTAAAAACCCTGCTGTCCAGTAGAATGACGATACATCCGGGAACCAAAATTTCATGATTAATGATACAGCTGCGATTTCAGCTGCAATCGTAATTGCCCAGTTATACCAATAGTTCCAACCTAGAGCAAAACCTAATGCTGGGTCAACGAATTTAGATGCGTAAGTACTAAATGAACCAGATACAGGCATAAACGCAGCCATCTCACCTAAACTTGTCATTAAGAAAAACACCATAATACCAATTAGAGAATATGCTAATAGTGCTCCGCCTGGACCAGCCTCATGGATGGCTCCACCACTTGCTAAGAACAACCCGGTACCAATTGTTCCTCCAAGTGAAATCATCGTCACATGACGACTATTCAATCCTCTATTAAGACCTTGCGTTTCAACGCCTTGGCCATTATTTTTATTACTCATTAAGAATCTCCTCTTTCCATTTTTCATTGCAAGAAGGTTAACTTGATGTCATAAAAAATACCATCACAAGGAATATGCGATGGTATCAAAACATGCCCATCAACCTTGATAAAGATAGCTCAACACGCCTGCTAAGACGTGACAGTTCTGCACCTTTCGGCAACAGCCCCAATATTTATAAGAAGAAGCTTATAAACACTTCGGCGATATTCCCTTTCAAATAGAATCACTGACGCTTTTCGCCTCATCCATTTTACTTTTTAACACCGCGACCTCTACCTCATCGAATGGATGAGGCATTGCAATATATTAATTTAATATGCCCCAATTATAATACAAGAGAATTGTATATTCAAGATGTAAATTTTCTTGAATATTAAAACAATTTGAGTTTAATTCTAAATAATTCTTCAAAATATCGCTTTAGCATCCCTCGGAAGCGTATGAATATGCTTTAAATAACCAAGCACTTTAGTACTTTCTTCATAACTGCGGAATGAAAGAAGACTAGCAACATTTGTTGCTGAACTTTGGAATAAATTACACATAGTAAATAGCGCTTGCCACGCAGAATCATAACTAGCGTTATTATATGTTGCGAGTAACTGCTCCCACACTTCTTTTGATAATAGATACTCTAGGTCCTTACCATTTTTACCAACGCTTCTAGAAAAGTCTGTTTTTACTCCAACATGCCATGAAAGCATTTGAATAAGCATGTTGCGTGTATTATTAAAATGTTCTTGTACATAGAGCATTTCTTTTCTCCATAAGCCTTTCGCTATATATGTAGCAACCCACCAAAATTCATTACAACAATCCTTATAATGTTCTTCTGTTGGGCATTGCACCCAATAGTCGACATCTGTCGGTTTAGTGAGTTTTGGAAGTGATCGATCTTTATCTAACAAGATTGTAGTTAAACTATCCTCTTTACAATATGCTTCTTGTTCTTCAATAGAGATAAGCATCAAATCAATTCGGTTTCCATCCGAAAATTGCATTAAGTATGTATAGCGTCCACCAAGCTCCGGAGGAAATAACACCATATCCTCTGGTGTTTGCATAATGATTCTCTCTCCAAAAATATCTACCCAATGAGGATTGTTAGTAAATGATTTAATATCAGTAACAATATAGACAATATCAAAATCTTGAAAAGGGTCTTCTTTCACATTTATATTTGTTCTCGAACCATTCATACAAACGGCTCGAACACGTTCATCATTATTCGCTACATTTATGATTAAATCCATCATTTGTTGCGCTGTTCTCATCACCAATTCCTCCATTTCAATTCGATAAATTTATTTTGAGTCCTCTTAATTATATCCATTTTCTTTGATATAATTAACCTTTGTCAAATAGTGGGTTTGTAAAACCAGGAAATTCATGAATATATATAGGAGGCGCTACAATTGGCAACAAATCCAGCTGTTCAAAATAGCAAAAAGCTTAAATGGAACCGCGACGCTTGGTTACTTGTAATTGGAATTGTTTTCATCGCTTCTACATTACGTTCACCTCTAACAGCTGTAGGTCCAATCATCTCATTTATTCGCGAAGGCTTACACATTTCAAATGTATTGGCAGGATTTATCACAACAATTCCCTTACTTGCCTTTGCTATTATTTCTCCTATAGCTCCAAAATTTTCAAAGCGTTTTGGTATAGAACGTACATTACTATTCTCAACAGCATTACTTGCAGTTGGAATTCTTACTCGATCTTTCGGTACAACCTTTACTCTGTTATTAGGTACATCGCTAATCGGTGTGGCAATTGCTTTTGGAAATGTATTGCTACCAAGTTTGATTAAGTTGAAATTCCCATTACAGGTTGGATTATTAACAGGTATTTTCACAGTTTCTATGAATCTCTCTGCAAGTTTAGCAGCTGGGATTAGTTATCCTCTTGCTAGCGGAGAACTCGGATGGAGAATTACACTTGGTATTTGGTTTGTTTTAGTAATTATCGCCCTAATTGTTTGGCTCCCACAAATTCGTAAACCTAAGTCCGAATTGAATAATGGCTCCCACACTAATAAAGAACATGTCTCGCTTTGGAAATCACCTATAACTTGGACAGTTACATTATCACTGGGTTTCCAATCTCTTATTTTCTATACTACTGCTGCTTGGATTCCAGAAATGTTGCAGTCACAAGGTATGAGTGCTAATACAGCTGGATGGATGTTCTCCTTTATGCAGTTTTCACAATTGCCTGCAACGTTCGTGATTCCGATTATTGCAGGACGAAGAAAAGACCAACGTCCTCTTGTTGTTGTATACGGTGTTCTTTATCTAGCAGGCTTCGGAGGTATTTTAGCTGGCTGGACTTCATTGACAGTGTTATGGATGATTTTACTTGGACTTGCGGGTGGTGCATCATTTAGTTTAGCAATGATGTTTTTCTCACTTCGTACGCGTACAGCTCATGAAGCGGCAGAATTATCGGGTACCGCTCAATCATTTGGTTATTTATTAGCTGCAATAGGTCCTGTGTTATTTGGTTATGTTCACGATATTACAAATAGCTGGACAACAGCTATCATCCTATTCATTATTACAGTTATGTTATTAATGACCGCTGGTATGCATGCTGCAAAAGAAGGTTATGTTTCTCCCGAAAGATAGCGTATACTCCGAGCTTAAAATAGCTCGGAGTTTTTTAGTATTAATAATAGAAGTTATGCATGTGTAATCTTGCACTCCCAGTAAAATGAGTCATAGAAAAAAGCTATTATGTAGTGGCACTGAGTATCGTTTTTGAGACAATAAGAAAACACCTTATTTTGCAGCCAGTTGACGGTATTGTACCGGCGACTGGCTGTTTAATTTCGTTTTAATCCGGATATTGTTATAATAATAAATGTATTCTTCGACCATATTTATTACGCGTGCATTTGTCGTGCGGTAAATTTCGTCGAGGTAGAACGTTTCAGACTTTAGCGAGGAGTGAAACGTTTCGATTGGGGAATTATCAACGGGCGTGCCTTTACAAGACATGCTCATGGTAATTCCCTTTTCTTTGATTGTTTTTTGATATACATAAGATGTATATACAGATCCTTGATCACTATGCAGAATGCAGCCCTCTGGTAAATTAGGTAATTGATTGAGCGTATCTAAAACAAAGGCTGTATCTTGCTTAGACCCAATAGTTTGTGCAATAATCTCGCCATTAAACAGATCTAATATACTTGAAAGATACATCATGGTTTGTCCAAAAGGCAAGTAGGTAATATCTGTTACGAGCTTCTCTAATGGTTTTGTTGCACTAAAATCGCGAGCTAATAAATTTGGAGCGATGTAGGCTGGTTGGCCCGTACGTTTACGTTTCTTTACTTTTACACGGCACTGCCAGTTATATTTTTGCATAACACGTTGCACCGTTTTCTCACTAATACCTGTTAATAATTTTGTGATTTTTCGATAACCGTATCTAAATTTGTGTAGCTTGCACAAGTTACCAATTTGTTTGTCTCGAAGCTCCTTTGATGTTTGCGTATGAACTTTTGCTTTCCAACGATAGTAAGACGAACGGCCAACTCCTAAATGAAGACAGATTTCACTAATTGACATACTTCCTTTTAATTCCTCCACTAATTGAACTACAACTCTTGAAACCACTTCCTCTCCAATTCTACGTACTTTTTTAATACTTCAATCTGTTGTTTTAGATAACGATTTTCAGCTTGTAACTTTGCGGTTTCACTTTCATATTCAGGTCCTTTACCAAAGGTATATTGTTTACCCACTGGCTGTTCAAGCCGATGTAATTCGCCATTTCGATACCATTTCAACCATGTTTTTAATTGACTGTGATTACGAATATTCAACTCTTCTAATACTTGCTTTACAGGAATCCCAGCTAATCTCATCTCAATTGCCTTCATTTTAATTTCTACTGGATAACTGACTCTTGTCCCCATAGAAAAAACACCTCCGCGTTGGTTTTTAAAGGTAGGATACCCATTTTTTCAACGAAAGGTGTTTTTATTTGTCTCATATTTTTAGGTCAGTGCATAGTTTCAAACACTACATAATAGCTTTTAATTACACTGTCTTTATATTTACTATTTTCTTAAAGCCATACAAAGAAGTGCCATCTAAATAAATTATTTCTCAAAATGATAGCGACCGTTAAATAATTCGAGTGTGACAGGTTCCTTAGCTCCCGAGAAATTAACTTGGAACGGACATTCGCCTCGTTCTGTTATTACTTTTGCTACAACACCATCTCCAATTGGACTAGCAAAGTATAAGTCACCGCCGGCTAACGTAAGAACCTGGACAATAGCGTTCAACTCTTGATCGACATACGCTTCTGCAACCTCTAACCCTAAATATCGAGACCATTTTCTAGCCGTTTTTTCAGCATCTATTACTGCAAAAGTAACGCCTGCAAAGTCCAACTTTTCTGGTTGATTTCCAATGACGCCCTTTTCAACTTGCTCCTTTCTACGCTTATCGTCATTATCATCCCATTGAATAATGAATGGTAGTTGAAGTGCGTTATTTTCTTCTCCAGCATAAAGTAATTGCCAATTAATAATACTGCCATCTGGTCGTTTTCTGTACATCGGCACTGGTCCATTTACTGATAGACCTTGCTCTTTCAAACGCTCTGCTACCCTCTCAATATCCGATGTACGTGCTGCAAATCTTACGAAGCCTTCTTTGAAATCATTATTTACTACTGTTTCAATAAGACTGTGATGTAAATGCTCTGTCTCAGCTACTAGAGCTCTGTCGTATGTACCGAGATACTCGATATAGCTTAGATCAAAGTAGCTAAGTGCATTATATGTTCCGCGTCCTTCATGTACGCCACCTTCAACAGCATGGATCCCCTGACTTTGTAGTGGCTTAATTACTTCTTTTGGTTCATCTACAAAATGTACTAAATGATCAAACGATAATGTCATGTTCAAGTCCCCTTATTTAAATAGATAATGTGAAACGATTTTCACAAACGATTTCTCGATTGTTAATAACGCCCTTTCATCAAAATCAAATTTCGGATGATGATGCGGGAATTGTGTGCGTTCATCTTCATTTTGAGAGCCTACTTTGAAGTAAGTGCCTGGCTTTTCATTTAAAAAGTAGGCAAAGTCTTCTGCACCCATTGAAGGCTCGATATCTATTACAGATTCTACACCGAACTCATTTTCAAATAACTCTTTTACAAGCGCAGTTTCGACTGGATGATTATAAAGCGCTGGGTAGCCACGTAAATAATCAATTTCATATGTTGCATGCGCTGATTCAGTAGTCCCTTTTACAATTGCATAAATTTCCTCTTTCACCTTACTCCGAACATCTTCTGTCATTGTACGCACTGTTCCTTCAATAATCGCCGAATCTGCGATAATGTTAAAAGCACTACCTGCATGGAAAACCCCTACTGTCACTACCGCTGCATCAAAAGGGTTTAAGCGACGACTGACTATTTTCTGTAATGAACTTACTATTTCACTACCGATTACGATTGAATCGATGGATTGCTGTGGTTTTGCACCGTGTCCACCAAGCCCTTGAACTTTAATCGCGAATTTATCTACTGCTGCCATTCTATAGCCATCACCAACAGATACTTTTCCAACTGGAACACCTGAATCTAAATGTGCACCGAAAACATAATCCACATCTTTTAATACATCTTCAGCAATCATGAATTTTGCACCACCTGGTGGTTTTTCCTCCGCATGCTGGAAGATGAAAATGATGTTACCATGTAGATACTTGCGGTAATGACTGAGCGTTTTTGCTGTCGCTAGTAATGCGGTTGTATGCCCATCATGTCCACATGCATGCATGACGCCTTCTTTTTTGGATTTATAAGTAACTTCTTTTAAATCTGTAATTGGTAGTGCATCAAAATCGGCTCTTAAAGCAATTGTCTTACCAGACTGCTCCCCTTTTAAGATACCTATTAAACCATTTCCACCAATCCCTTTTTTCACTTCTAAACCAAAACCCTCAAGTTTTTCTGCAATAAACTTTGCTGTTTCATATTCTTCAAAAGATAGCTCAGGATGCTCATGCAAATATCTTCTCCATCCAACAATTTCATCAAAGCCTTGATCTATTTCTTCATAAATTGTAGTTAAAAGTTCTTTTTGCGTAATCGCACTCACTCAATATTCCTCCATTCGATTTATCCCTTCAATTCAAATTAGTTTACTATGAATTAAAGCTAAATTTTTTTCTTAACTTTTCATTATATGTATTACATGTTTATTTCATGATAATAAAAAGCCGACTTCTATATTTCACTCCAAGAAATCGACTTTGTATATAAGTCCCTCCTCATCTATCAAGCTTTTCAATCAACTTGCAGGAATTAGCACCTTGCTATAATAGCGGTTGCTGAGATGTCACAGGGCCAGTCCCTCCATCTCTCTCGATAAGAAAACCTATTGAATTAGTAGTATTTAAAAATCATAATACGTCAAGCCATTAAGAATTGCAATATATTTCCTGTGATTCTCTAAATTAATATGGTGCTTTTTGATAAAAATAGTTCGGCGTTTTACGTTCATTGTCATATGGTTTATGGAAAACATGAGTTGTAGCCGGTGATAATGGTGGAATAAGCCATGTCCAATTTCCCTTTACGTCACGCCCTGCAATTTGCTCATTAGTTTCGAAGCGCTTGAATTGTTGTGCTGCTGTATGGTGATCTACAATGCTCACGTCATCTTCTTTATACGAATATAAAACTGCTGCATTCAATTCAACTAATGCGCGGTCTTTCCATAAGGTAGAATTAGATACTGTATTTAGACCCATTTTCTCTGCAATTATTGGAAGCATATTATAACGATAATCATCCGCTAAATTACGCGCACCAATTTCTGTTCCCATATACCAACCGTTAAAAGGAGCCGCTGCATACGTGATGCCACCCACTTCCAGTTTCATATTCGAAATCATCGGCACTGCATACCATTTCAACTCAAGCTCTTCAAACCATTCAAACTCTGGATGACGAATCGGTACTTCTAATATATATTCAGCTGGAATATCGAATATTTGTGGGGCTCTATCCTCTACTTGAATAACAAGTGGTAGCACATCAAAACGGCCACCCTGTCCTTGCCAGCCAAGTTGCTCACATTTTTTCGTAAACGCCACTGAATCTGGATCACCTACAATACCATCCACTGTTTCATAACCAGCATAGCGAATTAATTGATGGTTCCAAACTCGTACATCACGTTGAGAGAAAACCGTAATCGTTGGACGAATACGACCACCATTTGTCGCAAATTCAATATGCTCTAAAAGTGCGTGGAAAATATCCTGCTCATCTCTTAATTTGCGCTGGTCAAGTAATTGCATCGTTTGCCAAAATAAGCGACCAATACACTTATTACTATTGCGCCAACCTACTTGTGCACCAAACTTCAGCTCATCTAATGTATGTTCATAAAAACCATTCTCATGAATCTCATGCTCTACTTCAGCTATGCGACCCACTAACGCCTCTTCAGATTGTCCTGTTTCCGAATAATACATCTTCATAAATTCAATTGCCTCATTCAGCATCGCCATAGTTCCTCCTGTCACCACTTGACTTCCTATCTACCATCATAGAAGAAACGTTTTCCAACAAACAAGATAAAAGACTTAAAATTTGTGTTGATTTTGTGGCTTATGTCTATTTTGCTATAATATAATGATTTTACGTTTCTTTTTAACATATAATACAAAAAAGAAAGCTGATAATTTATCTTTAAGTGTATATAAAATAAAGCCATCTATTTCATAGCCCTAAACTCAACAACACCCACATCTCATAGTAACAATTGCAAAAAACAACTATAGATAGATGAACACATTTATGTCAATAATCCTTCATCTCTTCGACACTCATGAAGAATACAATTTAAGATCATTGCTCAGATTGACACTAATTTTGAATATTTATTCGGTAATATTTACCATCAATTTCAAACAAATTCTGAACAACATACGAAGAAATAATAAAACCCTAATTTCCAGAGAAATTAAGGTTTGTTACAGTAGCTTGCAGCTACTGAATCATGTTTATTTAGCATTTGCTAGAGATAATTGACGCTTATTACCTGATTTACTTTCTTTATAATGAAGTACTTTGCCTTTAACGTATAGATCTATAACATGAGTAGATTTTATTTTTGTTTTATCTTTACCGTTTAACTTCACTTTATACAAATGGCCACTATTAGAATAATTACTATAGTAGATCCATTGGCCATGTATGGCTAAGAAAGGTGCTCTATCTGTGACTACTTTCAAATGCTTATTACTTTTTTTATCCATTTTATAAAGTAGATCATTTGTGTTATTTGAATAATAAAACGCTCCATTTTTTTCAATCATATTGCTCATTCTATGAAAATAGCTGTATTTTTCACTACTTGCATTCGGAAACTCTTCTTCTTTCCATTTATGGTCTTTTTTCAATTGCTCATTGCTTAGTAAAAAATAATGATAATTGACAACTCCAGTTTTATTTGGAATTGGATCATCCCAAGTCGTATCAACATGATAGTACCCACCATTAATTTTCACCATGTTCCAAGAGTGACTCTGGCCTTTGCTACTCCCTGTAACAATGATTGTGTCCACTCCTACTTTATTTAATAGTAGTTGCATTGATTTTGAATACCCATCACAAACAGCAACCTTATTAATCAAAGCACCATAAACTTCATAAGAATCCTTGGAAATTGCATCATATTTTACTGATAAAACTAGATAATCATGAATTGCTTTTATTTTTTCTATATCACTCATATTTTTCTTAACATTTTCTTTTAAAATATGTTTTACTTCAGTATCGATTTTATTTTTCTTTTTAAGAATTGTTTGTTTACTATCATCGAATTTAAAATTGATCTTTCCGGTTGAAAATGCAGTTGCCCCATTATAATAAAAAATTTCCGGATGATCCTTAACTACCCTATTGATAATTGGCCCTATTTCTTCAATACTTAATTCTTTAGAATTAAAGCTTGCACTTGCTTCTACATTTAGCAAACTTTTGAGAATATTATTATATGCATTTTGTTCTTCATTACTTAAATTTTTTGTTGAAAAAGTGCTCTTTGCCAAGGTTTGCAGAGGAAAGATACTTACCATTAATATAATTGCTATAATTAACTTCATTAACTGTTTCAACTATATCAGTCCTAACCTTATCTTTTCTTTCATTATAACAAATATGATTCTAAATGAGCATCCTACGTTAGTTATATAGCCCCTATTTAATGCATTCAGAATGTAGAATTATATACCTAAATTTAAAATAATATTATATAAATTAAGGACCTTCGATTCATTAAATGCCCCTTCTTTTTATCCTACCTAAAAATAAAAGAGGACTATCAGTGGGAAATACCCACTTAATAGTCCTCTCTCTTTATACCTTTGTTCCTCTTCTGTTAAATAGAATCCATAAACCAAATAGGATAGCTACGATACCGGCAAATAGGGTTCCTACTAGATACTCTTCACCCGTTTGAGGGAGCAATTTACTTTCTTTTAAACCATCTGAATCACTTGGAATATCTTCTTTTTTCTTGTTTCCAGATTTATTCGGTTCTCCTGGATTACTTGGATTACTTGGTTTTCCCGGTTTGCTAGGATTACCTGAATTATTTGGTCCTCCAGGGTTATTTGGTTTGTTTGGCTTTCCAGGATTGTTTGAATCACCTGGTTTACCTGGTTTACCCGGGTTGTTCGGGTCAACTGGTTTAGTTGGATCAACTGGTTTGGTTGGATCAATTGGTTTGGTTGGATCAATTGGATCGATTACTGGAGGTATATGCACATTTGTTTTTGTTAAGTCCAGTATTTCAATTTGTTCTTTTTGGATAGTAAATTCTATTGGCTTGCTATCTAGTATATAACCAGCTGGAGCCTTTGTTTCAATGAGTTGATAGTATCCTTCATCAAGATTCTCTTCATAAATTTCACCATTTTTATCTGTTATTAGTTTTTCTTTTCCACCAACAATAGTATACTCATCTGTCTCTAGCTTTTTATACATCAATTTAAATTCTGCATCTTTTAATACGATTTTAGGATTACTTGCATCTACTTTTTTCAATTTAAATGCTCGAATAATTTTGTTGTTTTTAATTGTTATTTCTTTATCTAATTGATTTAGATTAACAACCACATTACCTTCCTTCGCATCAATTGCATATTCTTTTGGAGCAGTGATTTCTTTTAATGTGTATTTATCATAAGGTAAGTTTTCAAATACTATCTTACCTTTTTCATCAGTAGTTTTTGTATCGACTAATGCTTCTTTACTGTCGTAAAGTTCAAATACTGCATCTGCTAACACTTTACTAGTATCTGCTGCGTCCACCTTAATAATTGAAAGTTTACCTTTACCTCTAACATTTGCTTTTTTTACTACTTCTACTTTAGTTTGATCTTTTACAATCTTGAATTCAACTGGCTCTTCGTCTAGCAAATAATGTTCAGGTGCCTTTGTTTCAACAAATTGATACTCACCAGGTTCAAGATTATTTACAATAATTTTGCCACTTTCATCCGTTGTACGCGTATCAATTGTCTTGTATTCAGTACCTTGCTTTTGTTGAAGTTCGAATATCGCACCTTGCAGTGTCGTGGTGGGATTTTCCTTATCAACTTTTATTAGCTCGACAGCTTGAATGATTCTTTCATTGTAAATAGGTTCTTCGTTATCGCCATCAATCTTTATTGTTTTTGTATCATTAATACCTACAACATATCCTTCAGGGGCATGATCCTCTTTTAATAAATAGTTTCCGTAAAGTAATTTTTCAAACTTCACCGTACCATCTTCCCCTGTAGTCAATGTTTTGATGACTACACCACTGTCCTCATCGATTAGTGAGAATACAGCTCCTCCAAGGGGTTTTGTTTTATCATCAGCAGCCAATTTCTTTACTTCTAGACTTCCAACTTTACCTTCCCCTGTTCCCGAACCTGTTGTTTTTTTAACTATAACAGATGCTTCAGATTTAGTTGTTGTTTCTGAAATTTGATCGCCTGTCAATGTAATATCGTTACTAATCTTAGCTCCCACTTTATCTAAAATAAGTGACTGATATTCTAGAATATATGGGGTATCAATTGAATTGGTAAAGGTAAGCTCAAAGAACTCCTTATCGTTCTCTCCCTTTTTAAATTCAATATTGTATTTATCTTTTTTTAATTCTTCTCCTTTAGTAACGTTTCCTTTTCCATCAACAGTAGTAGTGTATAGATGGAAGGAGTTTTCAAGTATAGATTGGTTACTACTTGGATTATCCGTTAATTTTACATTCGAAATGCTTGATTGCCCGAAGTTAATATTAACCTTCCAATCAATAATTTTACCTTTCTGTGCTCCTGATTTTTTAGTATATTCACCTCCATGTTGCACGGATACACTTGCAGAAAGATCGGTTACTTTTTTCCCGTCATTATATAGAGTTGCAGTGTTCTTATATTCCTTTTCAATCAATGAATCTTTCAAACTTGTTTTATATGAAATTAAATAAGGTTCATTAATTTCCTTATTAAAAATCACTTTAAAACCTTGTTTATCACCAGGATTCCACTCAACTGTATAATCCTCACCTAGCACTAACTCTTCTGTTTTCGTGCCATTTTCTCCACCTGTTAAAGACATTTTATATACTTTCAATGAATCTTCAACAAGTTTTTGATTGTCTGAAATGAAATCTTCTACATAAGCCTTTGATAGTGTTTTAAGGTTGTAATTAACACCAATATTCCATGTTATTTCTTTGTCTACAGCATTGTACGAGCCGTTTTTAAAACCATTAGATTGTGTGTAAGTATCTGGTGTAAATTTATCCGTTGCTTCTTTTGATTTATCTTCACCATCTTCAGCAGTCCATGTAAGAACGACTTTATTTTCTAAATAGTTCAAAGATTCTTTTTCACGATTTTCGTAGTTAAATGTTGTCTCATATTCAAATACATGTGGTTTATTAATTTCTTTTGTAAATTCAATTGTGAAGCCATTACCATCGTGGGTTAATTTGTAATCTACATCTTCTATCAGAACTGTTTTACCTGTTGTGATTATAAGTGTCTTTGGAAGTAACGTTAACCCTTTATTTGTAAACGAGTCTACAAGTTTAACGTTTTTCATTAGATGACTATCTTTGTTTATGGAAATCTTCCACTTTGCTGTTTTATCTTTATAATTAGAATTTACATAATTTTTTTCTAGTATTTGTTGGTTAATGGTCTGTGTTCCTGTTCCTTTTTCACCACCACCAGCTGTCACATCATTTGTGATTTTCTCGCCATCATATACACGATTATTCGCTGTTGTTTTATAGACAATTTTATATGCAGCATTTATTTCCTGATTAAACTGTAATTTAAACCCATTTTTCCCCTTTTCAGATTCTAATGCAAATTTATAACCATCTGATACTGCTTCAGATCCTTTTTCATTACCATCTTCACCAATGGTTACTTTTTCAACTTTAAGGGAATCTGTTACAAACTCCTGTGTATCGTTAAAAAAGTCTGTTAGAATTGCCTTCTCTGCAGGAATTGTTTTTTCATTGTAGTTATACTTGATTTCCCACGTGATTGTTTGTGTTTCTGGGTCGTACCCCATTGATTTTTTTTCTAACGTTTTCCCTCGTCCAACACTTACTGTTGCACTAGCCGGTTGCTCACTAAATTCGTCACCTGATAATGTTGCTTTGTTTTGATACTTCGTCCCATCAGAATCTATGATTTTCGTTGTGTATACTACACGATAAGCAGATTTGATGTCCCCTAATTTTAATTGGAAATCTTTACCTTCCAATGTTTTTCCAAGGGTATCTCCAGTTGTAACTTCTTCCCCTAGCTCAACACTTCCATCTAAATGCGTTATTAGTTTATTTATCCTTACAGAATCAACTTGCAATAATTGTCCTTCTTGGATTGGATCACTAAGCACAGCATTTTCAATAGAATCAAGATTTTTATTGAAGTCAATCGTCCAAACAATCGTATTTGCATTATATTTTTTATCTGGAGTACCCTTTTTATCAATAGTAGAACCTATTGGTTTGTATTCAATAGGGATATCAATGGAAGCTTCGCCAATAATAGGTGTTACTGTAACTATTTTTTCATTAGTAACCACTACTGTTTCACTTATTCTTGATAATACTTGTAGTGTACCCTTAATGTCTGAATGGTTTTCTATGAATTCATTGAAAGTAACAGTAGCTTCCCCGTCCACATTAACTGAAAAGACCCCAATGACTTCCCCATCGAACCTAAGTGGTGCATCTTTCACTTCTTCATAAACTTTTAGTTCTTCTGGCAAATTAAATTTAAATATTGCACCATCTGTGTAGCCATGCTTATTTGGAAGTACATATTCGTAATCTACTGTAATAATGGATTCGCGATCGACCCTCCCTATTTCCTGACCTACCTTATTTTCAAAGGTCAAATTTGCACTCGTTAAGATATTTTCTTGTATATCTGTGTTTGTCGTTTTATTATTTTCTTCTTTTCCTTTTGAATCATCCGTACTTTCTTCTTTTCCTTTTGAATCATCCGCATTGTCTTCTTCTGTTGGTTTTCCATCTTCT
Organism: Viridibacillus sp. d25.2; assembly: GCF_055456015.2. Classification (NCBI taxonomy): domain Bacteria; kingdom Bacillati; phylum Bacillota; class Bacilli; order Caryophanales; family Caryophanaceae; genus Viridibacillus; species Viridibacillus sp. d25.2. The sequence goes on from NZ_CM196652.1 coordinate 4,351,921, forward strand.
TCAGAAGGGATTCCCTCAACTTCTTTAAGTGATTCTACCTTTTTTCCATTTGCAACTTTTTTATTCTCCACTGCCTCTTCTGTTGAATCGGCTTCAGGTTGATTAACAGCGATTTCCTGTTCGCCAACGATTTCTATCGTACCAGAACCACTTTGTGTCTGGTTCTGTAAGATTTTCACTTGAATTTGGCTACCCGAAACTGTGTACGAGCCAATTTCTGTCCCATCAATTAGTAGTTTATTTGTTTGAGTTGACACCACCTTTACCCCTTCAGGTAATTGGAAATCGTATACCGCTGCCTCTTTATTATTGCCAGCATTAAAATGCCAATTATACTTAACCGTCGCTGTCGATTCTTCTTTTGAACCTTTGATTATTTCTGGGGTTCCTAAAATAAATAATTGCTCGTTATTACCATTTGCAGTTGCAGCAATTGGAGTTAAAAAACTATTCACGAGTAATAGAATCATCATTGTTATGAAACTAATCTTTTTCATACTTACCTCCCTATTATTTAACCTGATCATTTTTCTGCACCATTTCAATTTTCCCGATATCACCTTATCATCTAAAGGTTTCAACTAACTTTCTGCTCGGGTTTAACATTCCTTTTTCACTAGACAAGAATGAGTTAGGGGTATACCTGATAATAAAAAGGTATTCAACTTACCTTATATTTCATGCATTTATACTATCTATTTCCCGAATAATCCATCTTCCTCCCCTTCTACCTCTAATTTACTTCTTATTAACTCGTTCTTTTTAGGACTAATTCGTAGAATTTCTCTAATTTAGGAATGTTCTATGCCATTTTAACCCCTTATTCTGAACAAATTCTGAACTAAATAAATTAATAGGACTTAAGTTTTATAAAGAAACATTTAATATAACATATTATTGATTTAAACGAAAAAATTTTAATATTTAATTGGATTTAACTAAGCAGAAAAAAGGTATAAATTTAGTTTTTGATCATGAATCCACATATTTCTAAAAAACCAGGAAACACTTTCCAAACAATTCTTCACAATAATAAAAGAGCTGTCTCCAAGTCTAAAATGACTTGTGAGACAGCCCCTCTTAATGAGAAAAACATTCATTATATAATTCTACAATTTCCCTAGGTATTTTAATGCCTAATTCATCTACGAGATTATTCGTAATTGTTTCGTAAAGCGCTTTTATCTTTTGCGTATTGTTTGATTGTTGATAATGTTTCATCAACTGGTGCATAATCGTTTCATTATACATATCTAAAATCAGCATTTTTTCTAGACACTTTTCCACTAATGCATTTTGATCTATTTTATTTTCTGTACTCGTTATAAATTTTTCGAGATATAATAGAACGGCCTGTTTTATCCATTGTTGGTATTGGATTGACCATGGGTAAACGTCACCCTCTAAATAATCTCCACTATAAAGTTCGAGTACCCTTTCTACCTTTAAAGGGTGCATGTCCTCTGTTTGTACTATTTGCAGTAGTTCAAGGACATCACTTGTGAGGGGCACGGACAGTTTATAATGCTCATTGACTAATGTAATGGAATTTTCCACACCAATATCTTTTATAGCTTTTCTCAACTGGTAAACAGTTGTATGTAATAACGTCACAGCTTTTGCAGCGTCCATTTCTGGCCATAATACCTCAACGACATTCGCCTTATGGATCGGAGTTTCTCTATTGTGCCATAAGAAAATAAATAATTCCTTTACTTTCCTCGTACGCCATTTCACTTCATTTTGTTGATAATCTAGTAGTGCAAAGCTACTCATGAAGCGAGCATACAAAACTTTGTGCGTTTGCTCAGAAAGATCTTCTCTAGATTTATATAAAGTAATTCTTTCTTCAACTTTTTTAACTGCCTTTCTTAAGCGCGACGCGCCAACGGGTTTCAATAGATAATCTGTCGCATTCACTTCAAATGCTTCTAACGCAAACTTAGGATGTGCCGTTACAAAGAGGACTTCTATATGGTTGTATTCCTCCTTTATTTTTCCAGCGAATTCAATTCCATGTATACCCGGCATCTCCATATCAAGGAAAATAACATCTACTCGCATTTCATTCAATTTTTGAAATGCCAATAGTGGACTTGTATATTTACCAACAACTTCGATTCCTTCAATTTTACTTACCATGATTTCTAGTACTTCTAAAGCGATTTCTTCATCATCGATTAATAATACTTTCATTATTATCTACCCCTGGTAAAGTTATTGTTATTTTTGTACCTTTTCCATCTTCACTTTCCAATGAAAATTCAGCATTTTTAATAAGTTTCACTTTTTTCATTGGATTCAAAAAGCCAATTCGTGTACTTCGTTCATTCATCAACTCTTTTTGCTTTTGGATGGGAATTCCTAATCCATCATCTTCAACAATAATTTTCACACCTAGTGATGTTTCTTTTATTACTACTTTTACCGTTCCGCCATTAGGTTTTTTCGCGATACCATGCTGCACTGCATTTTCTACAAGTGGTTGAATGGTCATAGCAGGAATGAACATTTCTAACGTTTCATCTATATCATATTCAATATTTAAGCGATCACCGAAACGCATTTTTTCGATAGATAGATATGCTTGCACTAATTCAATTTCATTTTCTAATGGAATTAAATTGTTTTGACCTTGAAAATCTAGCTTTGCACGAAAATACGTGGACAAATGGTGTAGCGCTTCACGAGTTTTCTCTTCATCCTTGTAACTTAATCCAATAATTGTATTGAACGTATTGTATAAAAAATGTGGTGTAATTTGTGCAGATAAAAAGTTTAATTCATTTTCTATGGCCTCTTGTGAAGATGCTTTCATTAATAATAATGATTCAATACGTACTTGTAATTCTTCAAGATTAATAGGTTTTTGCAAAAAATCATTTGCTCCTTCTTTGAAGGATGCGACCATATCTGATGACTGCCCAGCAGCCGTTAAAATTACAATTGGCAACTCACTTAAACTATGTTCTTTCCTCATAATTTTACAAACTTCAAAGCCTGACATTGTCGGCATCATTAAATCTAATAAAACTAAATCTACTGATTGATTCTTCATAATTTCTATTGCATCTTCACCGTTATCTACTGCAATCACAGTGTACTCCAAAAATCGGATGAAATTGATTAATATTTTTAAATTAGAATGTTCATCATCTACAACCAAAATCGTAGAATTGCGTTTACCTTCAATTTTCATGGGCACTCGCAAGAATGGCATTGGATCATCTATCTCGTTTGTTGCTAAATGCTCACCACTTTCTTTCGGTACATACTCAGCACCTAAATTTCCCTTCAATTGAGATTCCGTGGCTAGTGGTAGTGTAAATGTAAAACAAGATCCTTTGTTCATTTCTGAAGTGACCCAAATTCTACCACCAGACGCCTCTACTAATTGTTTCGTGATACTTAAACCAAGTCCTAGCCCCTCTGATTTCCCCCCATTCACTTGATAGAAAGATGCAAAAATTCGATCTAGATTTTCTTTTCCAATACCATCACCTGTATCGGCAACAGAGATTGCCATCTCCCCATTCTGTACTTTCGCCGAAACGGTAATCTCACCAAATTTAGTATACTTAATGGCATTATAAATAAGGTTAAATAAAATTTGCTTTAACTTGTTCTCATCTACATAAATAAGTGGTAGATTTGTGGGGATATTATTGACTAATTTTAAATTATACTTAGTTGGTATTAGATAAAATAGTTCAGCAATGACCTCCTCTACAATATGAACATTGATTAAAGTAGGAACCATATTAATTTCGCCGCGCTTGATATTCCCAGCATATAATAAATCCTCTACTAATCTTGCTAATCGCTTACCCACTGTGTGAATTAAAACAACAACTTCCTGTTGCTCTTTTTTTAATGCTCCCTCATTACCTTCCATTAATGATTTAGATAAATTAATAATACCGTGTAAAGGTGTTCTTAATTCGTGAGAACTTTTCACTAAAAATTCGTCCTTCATTTCATCAAAATGAAGTAATTCTTTAGATAAACGCTCTATTTCAGTAAAAGCACGCTGCTGACGGAAACCTATTAAAGAAGATAAGCCAATTACCATTGTTAAAAACAGAAAAACGGGCTCATATTTAACTCTTATTTCAAATAAAAAGTTTAATGCAATTAATGTTCCATAACACGCAAAAGATGTAACTATCATTAATATATACTCAGAACCTTCTGCTTTTTTTATTAAAACCTTTAGTAATATATATACGACGTATCCATAGCTTAACCCTAAAATGAAAACCATTACTACTTTCTCGACCATAATAGGAGGAGCTACTAACAACAATATAGGATTTGGCGTTCCCTCTATAAACACCACAAAAATTAATAAGCTACATAAAAATATAACAACTTTTTTATTTGTATATTGTTTAAAAAATTCATATATAAATAACAGAAAGAATAAAACAGCTAGATGAAAAAATGAAAATTGGAAATACGACCTATCAAGCAAAGATAAATTCGGCATTTTTATAAAAAATAACTGCTCATTTAACGTAGTAATATAAAATCCCTGAAAGAAGCAAAATAAGCTAAAGTACAATTCATATAAATTTCGTTTTCGTTGCAAGTAAGTTACTAAATACATAATAAACAATAAGAAATAACCTGCAAAAAGAGCCGTTTCCAACATCACATCCATTGTTTTTGATATTTCAATGTCCTTTGAAGCTCCAAATTTTAGTGGAGAAATAATGCCAGCAACATAGTAATCTAGATTGGCTACTTGAATGACGACCTCTATTTCTAGGTCTTCACCAGTTCCATACGCCACATACTTCTCATCACTAAACTGATGTATTTTCATATTTTTTGAAGGGTCGCCTTTTGCACCAGCCTCTACCCCATTTATAAACAATCGGCTAGAAGATCGAATCGTATCCATTTTGAATCCGTACTTCTCGTTATTTGGCAACTTAATAAGCAAACGGTATGTACCATATTGCTCTGTATATTGGTTATTCCAATTTCCTGGAACATTAATAGTTGTCAGCTTTTGAGTATATTCATCATAAGTATGAGGGTTATTGTCAGGCGTTATTAAATCTCCGGCGTAAAATTGCCATTCACCATTTAAATTTACATTCCCATCTCTTTCAAAATCCCAATTACTCAAATCTAATACACCATTTTTTGCATCCGGTCCATTCGGTTGGAAAATATTAAAATAATTGAAACTACTAATAATTGTGAACAAAAAAATACCGATACAAACGGCGATGAACAACTTTCTCTTCATAACACACCTCTTTGCCAAGTTAAAAATGTATGTAAGTAACTATTATTAATTCATTTCTATTTTTCAATTCCTATAAATCTATTGTAAATGAATAAACCACAAGATGCTTAATTTGTTAAATAGTTTCAAGAACATTCACTTTAGTATATTTTATAAATGCAAAAAGTTGTGCAAAATTTAAACTCCGGACCCGCCTTTCTTAAAGCCAATCTACTAATCATAAAAACTAAGATCCAAATATCATTAAAACATTATCAATTATTCTTATTTAATCCATCAAAATGATAATAATAATTATTATTATGTACAATTTATTCTTGATTTTAGTTAATGAGTAAGTTCTTTAAAAGATCTTTATTTTGTCTAATTCATATTCCCTTTGATTCTTTAATATATTCAGTACTATTAATGCTATTTCACCCCCCTTTTTTATTCCTTTAATAATTTATTTAGAAAATGAATTATTCTTTTGAAACACTTTAAATTAATAAATTAATCGACATTATTTATACAATATACTTTAAGATATGAATTCCTTAAAGATAATCATTATAATTTACTTTCATCTATCAATCTGTTATATTAGTTTTTGAAGAGCACGATTCAGTTTAAAAATAGGAGGCACAACATTATGACAAATGATAATAATAAAAAGTTAACAACTGCTGCAGGCGCACCAGTCGTTAGTAATACAAACTCTATGTCTGCAGGTAAACGTGGACCCCTTTTACTGCAAGACGTATGGTTGATTGAAAAATTAGCTAACTTTAACCGTGAAGTTATTCCGGAGCGTCGTATGCATGCTAAAGGTTCTGGTGCATTCGGGACTTTTACAGTAACTCACGATATTACTAAATATACAAAAGCGGCAATCTTCTCTGAAGTAGGTAAAAAAACAGAAATGTTCGCTCGTTTCTCAACTGTAGCTGGTGAACGTGGCGCTGCTGATGCTGAACGTGATATCCGCGGATTCGCATTAAAATTCTACACAGAACAAGGTAACTGGGACTTAGTTGGTAACAACACACCGGTGTTCTTCTTCCGTGATGCAATGCACTTCCCTGACTTAAACCATGCTGTTAAACGTGACCCATATACTAACATGCGTTCAGCCAATAACAACTGGGACTTCTGGACAAATTTACCTGAATCGTTGCACCAAGTAACTTATGTTATGGGTGACCGTGGTATCCCAACTGACTACCGTCATATGCACGGATTCGGTTCACATACTTATTCAATGATCAACGCTGATAACGAACGCGTATATGTGAAATTCCACTTCACTTCACAACAGGGTATTAAAAACTACACAGACCAAGAAGCTGCTAACGTAGTTGCACACGACCGTGAATCATCACAACGTGACCTATTAGAATCAATCCAAAAAGGCGACATCCCTAATTGGAAAATGTCTATCCAAGTGATGACAGAAGAAGAAGCTCGTAACCACCGTTACAACCCATTTGATTTAACAAAAGTATGGTACAAATCTGAATTCCCATTAATCCCTGTCGGTGAATTTGAATTAAACCGAAATCCGGCTAACTATTTTGCTGAAGTAGAACAAGCTTCTTTTGCACCTTCTAACGTAGTACCTGGTATTAGCTTCTCACCAGACCGTATGCTACAAGCTCGTTTATTCTCTTATGCGGATGCTGCTCGTTACCGTTTAGGTGTAAACAATACATCTATCCCAGTTAATGCACCAAAATGCCCAGTACACAACTTCCACCGCGATGGACAAATGCGTGTAGATGGAAACTTAGGAAGCACATTACACTATGAGCCAAACAGCTACGGCCAATGGCAAGAACAACCATCATATAAAGACCCTGCATTAACGCTCGATGGACCAGCTGATATCTATGACTTCCGCGAAGATGATGACAATTACTTTGAGCAACCAGGTAAATTATTCAACATCATGAGCTCAGAAGAGCAACAACGTTTATTCGAAAATACTGCTCGTAACATGGAAGGCGTTGAGTTCTTCATTAAAGAACGTCACATCATTCACTGCTACAAAGCAGATCCAGCTTATGGTACAGGTGTTGCTAAAGCAATGGGTATCGACATCAACGATATTGATGTTAACAAAGAAATTCAATACCGTTAATATAACGAAGCCTCGTTTAGCTACTCATGCTAATCGAGGCTTTTTAACCACTTATCCACATTTTACTTAATTATTCTGAATTTTTTATATACTTATCAACAAAATTAGTGTATAACTCTGTGTACGTTGTGGATAGTACCTTTTTTATTAATCAGTTATCCACAAATCAACAACTCTCCACTTAGACAAGTTGCTTTTTGATTTAAGACAACAGTTTTAATTCATTTTTCTTTATACTTTTATTTAAAGCATGGCCTATATACTACATCTGTTACTGTAATACATTTATAAGTAAAATTATTAGCACAGTTTGAGTAGATTCTGCAGATTCAACATCATGTATTTTTTATGTACCATATCTCAAAAAAGACATTCACTTATTACGTGAATGCCTGAAACCGAACTATCATTTTCATTAATTATTTAGAATGACTTTCTTCTAAGATACGAGTAAATTCCTCTAGCACTGCCTTTTCATCCATCGTACTAAACCATCGATAAGATTCAGAATCTAAAATTCGATAATGGTTGCTTAAAATATTTTGTTGCAAACGATATCCTTTATCCTCTTGTACTGTACGCCACCAAATATACCCACCCATAGTTTTTTCCTTTGAGCGTGCAATGACATCATGTGCTGTTAGTTCTACTACTTCCATCGGATCGCCACCCATTGCATTTTGCAAAATTGAACTTTCCCTAAAAAGGGCACATAGTGCAACTGTTGTTGTCCAACCGCATGGTATTCTCTGCTTTTCTATTTGAACAAGCGTTTTTTTAGATATACCTAGTACTTCAGCCATTTTATCCTGAGTATAGTTATTTTCTGTACGTACTAACTTAAATTTCTCAGTAGTGATACTAATGATTTGTTCTTTATCCAAGCTCATCAACCCCACTTGTTTCTTTTAGTGTAATTTTATACTATTAAATGAAAAATGGGAAATTTCAATTCAGAATTGGATTACAGAACAATTGATATCTCTTTTGCCACCACAACTCGATTTCTACCTTTTTCTTTCGCCTCATATAGGCATTGATCTGCTAATCCAATTATTGCTCCAGGCTCATTTCCCATTAAGGGATATTCTGCACCCCCCCTGAAATTGTAATACTTTTACCAATAGGACTTACTGCTTGCTCTATATCTGTGCGTAACTGCTCCGCTATTAGACAAGCATCAGTTGCAGATGTATTTGGCAGCAAGATGATAAACTCTTCTCCACCATAACGGCAACATAAATCATGTGCTCGTGTTACCTTTTTCATTTTCAATGTTAGAAATTTCAAAACTTCATCCCCAACACCGTGACCATATGTATCATTCACTGACTTGAAATGATCGATATCGATCATAATAATTGAATATCGTGTATTTTCATTTGTCCATTTTTGCATACGCTCATTTAATGTACGACGGTTTGTCAGTCCAGTTAATGGATCTGTCGCTGACTGGTCCATAAAGAAGCTTACTTGTCCATGTAAAAAAGACAGGCTTTGAATTAATGCTTTTTTTAGCTGTATAACTTCATAATACCAGCCCGGTACTTGAGCAAGGTTCTTTTCTTCGTTAGCTTTCATACTACTTTCCGTTAATGTCGCTAATTGCTGTAGTGGACGTGCAATTTTAAGGGAAGCCCATAAAATGATAATAAGTGAAACGAGCAATAAAGGTAATGCGACATACAACATCTGCTTTACCATGTTTGTTGCAGGCTTCAAAGCCATTTTAGTTGAGCGTTGTGCCACAACTCCCCAATCGGCAATTGAAATATATGAATATCCTGCCAACATTTCCTTACCTTTAGAATTAATCACACGAGCTGCACCGGTACTATGTTTTTCAAGCATTTCGCTCACAACTTTATCGTCAAATACGAAATCATTAATACGTGACTTATCCTGATGATAAATTATACGTCCATCGTTATCTACTACATACACGTAAGAGCCGTCCTTATTAAAATGCTCCCCTAGAACCTCGTTTAATACATTATTTTCTTTCAAATAAATAGTTCCACCTATAAGTCCTAAATATGAACTATCCTTAGCGAAAACTGGAACTGAAATGAAGATGAGCAAACGATCTGTTATTCCTTTATAAGCTTTTGATATTAATGGCTTTTTTTGAGTTATCGCATCTTTTATAGCATCCGAAGTTAATGTCTTTCCTATTAAATCTAACGATTGAGGAGCTGTTGCAAGTACTTCTCCATATCCATCTACAATCGCAACAGAATTGAAAGTATTTGTCTGATTTTTTACGCGATCTGCTTCATGTAATAATTTACCCTCATTATCAAAAATAGCTGAGATTTCCGCAGAACTTACATTAAGCATTTGTATTGTTTCTTTAAAATAACCATTAGCCGTCATTGCTAGTTTTTGCGCATACGCATGATTTGTTTCAAGAGTACTTTCCTTTCTTTTAAAGATTGTGTATTCGTTCGATAACTACTCCACAAACTACTAGCAATTGTTAAAAAAAATGCCAAAACAGCTACACCAATAATTAAATGGTGTAATTTCAATTTAATTTTTTTCATATACCCCTACCTATTTCTCTCAAATAACTCTATACAATACATTAAGTAAAATGGTAACATATTAGACTTTTTAAAAACACATTAATTTACCATTTAATGTTTAATTCATTACCTTTTCACACAAAATAAAAAAACGCAATTAGGTCTTTTGACCTAATTGCGATTTATCCAAATTATATAATTATTAATATAAATTACTTGTAAGGCATTTCCCTTACTACTCTTTATCTCTAGAATGGTTGAAAATAGAATCTGCATTGTCGAAACAGTGTATAGTATCGTCAAAATCTTCATCTACATCATCTATTTTAATACCTAAAAACCTCAATAACTTGTCCAACATACGATCAACCCCTTAATCTTCGTACTGACATTCTTGAAATTCCAATATTTTTTTCGATGATATTCTTTCGTTCCTACTATCATTATACACTAAAATTTATATAAATTCTAATTAGGACCATATCAAAGCTCGATTTCTGTCTTATTAGGAATACTAACTTCATATAAAAAGCTCCTTTAAATTCACCTATTTAGTGAATCAAAGGAGCCTTAGTTAACATTAATTTTCTTTCAGAGTTGAGATTTACTCAGGTGGTCTATGGCTATTTACAATCATTTTCTCTTTAGGTGTACGAATGTGTGGTTTACTTCTCATCATTAATTAAATGAAAGTGATTATTAAACATCTACAATTACTTTTTTGCCTGAAATTCCACAGCAAATTAGTTTCTTGATATAAAAAAACCACAATTCCTGAGCAATTCCATTACTATTTGGAGTAGCCACACTGTGGAGAATAAACATTAATATGATATCATTCGGCATTTCTTTATCCAGAAAATGCTCTTTTTTTCCTTTCTCTATTATTGTTTTTATTATGGTATACATACCTAATTGTAAATGCTGTATTAATTCCTTTTTATGTATGAGTACTTCAGAACCGTTTTCCTGTATTTCTTTTGATTTCAATAAAATTTGTTGCAAATCTTTATATTTATACAGTTTCGAAACTAATTCATCTAACTGCTCTGTGAAAGGCTCTTGTTGATCAATTAACTCTAAGTCTATATGTATTTTCTTCAATGCTGAAGCTAAATAATCAAAAATGAGTTCTTCTTTATTTAGATAATATTTATAAATTGCTGCTCTTGAAACCTTTAAAGCATCTGCTAGCAAGCTAAATGTATAACCTTCATATCCATACTTTAATAAAAGTATCTTGGTTGTATTAAATATTTCATCGGATGAAAACTTTCTCTCCCGTGCCATTTTAATCACCTCTATTTTTAAAGTAGTGGTCTTATGCTACATTCTAGACAAGGAATATTATATCATCATCATTTGATAATAACATTACTATAGTGTGAATTATATATTCATTACTACATAATTTCTCTCAATTTCCAAAGCGCTTTGTTTTTATATTAAAACATACTTATTAAAAGAAGCATATTTTAACCATATATGAATGAACCTTCCTGGCATTGAGAAACTTATTTTAATCGTTTTCAAAAGAAAGATAGGTTCTTATTTGCATTGAGGTTTCAACATGGTATACGATTTCTTAAAAGGCATAGGTTTCTGATATGCCAATGTTCTAAAAAAGGAGAGATTGTTTATGTTCGTAGTAACAAACCGTATTAAAACGAAAAAAGGCTTCGCTGAAAAAATGGCTCCTAACTTCACTCGTCCAGGTGCACTTCAATCATTTGAAGGTTTTGTCAAAGTTGAGGTAGCTGTATGTAAAGATTTTGAGGAATACGATGAAATGAGCGTTAATATGTACTGGGAGACACTCGATGGCTTTAAAGCATGGCGCGAAAGTGATGCATTCAAAGCATCTCACAAACGTCCAGAGGCGAAACCAGGTGAAGCTCCAAAAGAATCTCCAATGCTTGGTAGCCAAATTGTAATTGCTGAAATCGTTTCACGTATCGAAGCATCTCAAGCTTAAACTTTTATTCAATAAGAAAGGCTCTAGCTGAAGTTACAAATCTCCAGTTAGAGCCTTTTAAAGTTTATAATATTAGTCTAATGAACCGTAGCCTACGATACGAGGTTCCCAATAACTCCCTTTTGCAACACTTTGGTATTGAACTTTATCACCTGCTGCATGTAATACTTTGTTGTTTCCTGCATATAGGCCAACATGTGTAATCGTGCTACCTCCTGGCGAAGCAGTGAAGAAGATTAAATCTCCCACTTCTGGACTACTTACGTTTTTAGTAACAGAACGTTGAGAACGACTATTATGTGGCAGTGTACCGTATCCGGCTTTTTTGTACGCATAAGCTGTAAAACCTGAGCAATCAAACCCTGATGGCGACATGCCTCCCCATACATAAGGCACCCCTAGATATTGACTACCCGCACTAATAACTTTGTTACGGATTGCAGAATTTGAATTAGAAACTTTTGATGTTTTTTTATACTTTTTCAAATATGCCCCAGACATCCAGCCGCTTTTTCCTTTATAGGTCACTTTATACCAAGTTGTACTTCCTACTTTTTTCTTGTATTTAGCTTTTACTTTGGCACCCTTTTTAACTGTTGTTATTTTTTTATATTTAGTTGATGCACCTTTTCTCATATTTAGTGCTGCTTTTGTTTTATATGTACCACTTACTTTTTTTGCTTTTGCACTAGAGACTAATGTAATATTTTCCCCAACAAATTGTTTATTGTTAACATTTTTTACCTCTTGTTGTTCTGAGAAATGACCACCTACTAGAGATCCTATTCCTATAGTTAATGTTAATACACTTACTGTTATGGTTTTCCATGCTTTGTTTTTAGTCATATTAATGTTATTCCTCCCGATTCGTTTTAGTATCTATATGATAATTTAATCTCTTATCCTTCGATATTGTCACTTATTTGTTAAATCTGTTATTAATTTTAGGGTAATTAATCTGGAGAAACAACGGTATTTCATTTACAATGCCATTACAAATTATTACTAATAAAACAAAATGCATGGAATTTATCATATTTTTAATATGTGCGTAAAGAAGACAGACGTTCATTTCGCTTTTGAAATATAAAGAGCCCCGCAGCTATTCTCTGCGGAGCTCTAATAGTATTCATAATTCGTTGCTTTAATTTATTTAAACCGTTTAATAGAAAACGGTCCTATATCTAATTCTGTTGAACCTTTTGTAACAAGATCACTCAATACTTCCCCGACAGCACTAGCAAATTTGAAACCATGTCCAGAGAAACCAGCTGCGATGGCGATATTTTGATGTTTTGGATGGACATCTATGATGAAATCTTCATCCGGCGTCATTGTGTACATACACGTTTTGCCGAATTTCAAATCATGTTCTCTCGGCATAAATTCATCTAGGAACTCAGTTAAATCTTTTGCATCCCCCGTTACCTCACCGAATGCAAGTTTGTCCTCATCTGGATTAATAGTCTCTCCTCCATCGTGCCTGCCAACTTTTAATCCTGCGCCATCGATACTCGGAAAGCCATAGTAAATACTATCCTCAAGCTCGAAAGTAAAAGCAGGAAAATCGTTTTGATTGTAGAATTTCTCGTCTACGTCGTACCAAGCAAATGTTTTGCGGATTGGATTTAACGGAAGTTCTAAATCCAGCTGAGTTAATAAATCTCCAGCCCAAGCACCAGCAGAAATTATTACCGAGTTTGCAGTGAACGTTACACCATCTTCTGTATAAATTATAACTTTCTCAAGTTGTGGATCAACTTTAACAACACGGCTATTTGTACGAATAGTTGCTCCTTCATTTATCGCTAATTCTTTATAAGCTTCTACACATGATTCTACTCTCAGTACCCCTGAAGTAGGTTCAAAACAACCGAGGAAATTTATTGGTAGTTGCATACCCTTCCACTTTTCATTCACTTCAGTTGCCGTCATGACTTCGAGTGGCAGATTAAATTTTTTAGCACTCTCAATCACGTTTTTTATGAAAGGAATATTTTTTTTCCCAACATTGATAACGCCGGTTTGAAGGAAAATCTCCTTGCCTGTTTGCTGTGCAAGATCTTGCCATAGATCACGTGCACGTAATGCGAGTGGTACATACTCCGCTCCTTCACCATATGCGTAACGAATAATACGTGTTTCACCATGGTGACTTCCTTTATCATGCGGCGGATTAAATGCATCTAATAGTAAAGTCTTTTTCCCACTCTTTGAAAGAAAATAGCCCGCAGCCATTCCCATGGAACCTGCTCCAACAACAATCACATCATAATGCATCTTCATTGCCCCCTTGGTACTCATTATTATTATTTTACTATGAATTTTTAGATTATTGGGATACGATTGCTTTTATTGCTAAAATGCCTCTTTTATTGATTGGACTTAACTTAAACTTTCCCATTAATTTCGCAATTTTTGGCGAAAAATGCGATAATGATGAAAACGAATATTAAGGATGACATGATGACAAAAATGATAACACTTAGAGTGGATCAAAGCTTTCTTGCAGATTTAAAAAGAGGCTATCCATTAATTTTAAAAGAAGCTGTAGTTAATACAGATATGCTACGTGAAGAAGGGGAACTAATCCGTCTTGTAGACCGCGCTAATCGCTATTTAGCAACCGGCTATTATGGTAATCAAAATAAAGGAATTGGTTGGGTCCTTACGACAAAAGAACATGAAGAGATTGATGAGGCATTTTTCAAAACTAAATTGAAAACTGCACTAGATCACCGTGCTGACTTTTTCGAGGATAGCCAAACAACGGCATTCCGTGTATTTAACGGTGAAGGGGACGGCATTGGCGGTCTAACAATCGATTATTTTGATGGCTATTATATGGTTAGTTGGTATAGTGATGGGATATATAGCTTCAAACAATATATTTATGATGCACTTGCCGAATTAGTTGAATTCAAAGCTATTTATGAGAAAAAACGTTTTGATACGAAAGGTCAATATATTGAACAAGATGATTTTGTAATGGGTGAACCTGGGGATTTCCCTATCATTATTAAAGAAAATGGTATGAATTTCGCAGTAAATCTAAATGATGGTGCTATGACTGGGATTTTCCTTGATCAACGCGATGTACGCCGTACAATCCGTGACTATTACGCAGAAGATACAAATATGCTGAACACTTTCTCTTACACTGGTGCATTCTCAGTTGCTGCTGCTCTTGGTGGCGCTAAAGAAACAACAAGTGTTGACCTTGCAAAACGTAGCTTAGCTAAAACGATTGAACAATTGAGCGTTAATGGTATCGATTATGAAGCGCAGAATATTAAAGTAATGGATGTATTTGATTACTTCAAATATGCCGTTCGCCACAACATGAAGTATGATTTAGTAGTACTTGATCCTCCTAGCTTTGCACGTTCGAAAAAAATGACATTTAGTACAGCTAAAGACTATCCAAAATTGCTAATGGACGCAATTGCTATTACGGAGAAAAATGGTATTATTGTCGCTTCAACAAACAACGCAAGCTTCGGTATGAAAAAGTTCAAGACATTTATCGATAAAGCATTTAAAGATTCAAACACTCGCTATAAAATTGTTGAACAATCCTCATTACCAAAGGATTTCCGCGCAAACCGCGACTTCCCTGAGTTCAACTATTTAAAAGTTGTGTTTATAAAAAAACTAAATAAATAATATTTATAACCGCAGTCATCAGACTGCGGTTTTATTTTTCACTAAGAACTTCCCCTAGATTTAATTAACCTTCTATTCTAAAATATTTTGTTTAATTCACTGAAATACTTTCCCCTAAATTAGTCCTTTCATTATAAAGAGTTAGGTGTGAATCGGAAAGAATGGAAAACTCAGAAAAAAGATAAACTAGATGATTGGAGTTCAGGCGGCGGCTCCTTGGGAAACAGCGAACATCTTGAGACCCCGCAGGAGCGTTAGCTACGAGGAGGCTCAAGGTTCGCCCTAGGAAAGCGTCCGCCGAAACGGAAATTAACGGCATAGAAGAAAAAGCCATGGTGGGAACGATTAATCGTTCCCACCATGGCTAAAATTCATTTTATGGACTTTTTCAGTGCTCTAAATTTAACGACTCTTTCTCTTATTTTCACTTCACTTTAAACTGTTTGATCAATGTCATCATTTCATCAGCATTACTAGCCAAATATTCACTAATATTGCTTAACTCCTCGATGATTTGTACTTGCTGATCTGATGCACTTGCGACTCTTGTAGCACGTTTTGCATTGTTTACTACGATGCCATTCATTTGCTCAGTAGAAGCAAGAACCTCCTCTGAGCTTGCAGACATTTGTTCCACGACAGCGGAATCTTCTTGAATTTCTTCATTCACATGCTGTACGGATTGTAAAATAGCATTTAATTTTTTGCCTATTGAGCTGACTGCTACGCTACCCTCTTTCACTTCATGTGAGCTCTCATTCATTTCTTTTACTACACTTTCTGCCGTGCTACTAAAGTTTTGGAGATGTTCACGAATATCCTCAGCAGAATTGCGAGACATTTCAGCAAGTTTACGCACTTCGTCTGCTACAACTGCAAAGCCTTTACCTGACTCGCCTGCTCTTGCGGCTTCAATTGCGGCATTTAAAGCTAGTAAATTTGTTTGATCAGCGATACTTGTAATCACTTCAACCATTTCTTCAATTGAGCGGAATTTTTCGGCCATTTCTGTGACATGGTCTGCTGTTCCTAATACTGACTGCTCTACATTTTTGATTTGTTCAACAACCATTTCTGATTCCTTCACTCCTGATTCAACTAGAGTGGTCATGTCAATGGATGCTTGTGAAATATTTGATGTGGAATCAGCCATTCTTTGAATCCCGACAACCATTTCTTCCATTGCATTCATCACTTCACCATTATTGACCTTTTGCTGTTCACTTCCAGATGCAATATGTAAAATGCTATCGGCAATTTCGTTATTTGACGTATGTACCGTTTGTGTAGATGCACTAATTTGATCAATAACATTTTTCAATTCTTCGGATGTATGCAGCACCTCTGTAAAAGTACCCTTTAACTTTGTCAATGATTCTGAAAACGCTACTTCAAAACGAGTAATTTCATTGTTTCCTTTAAATTTTACAGATTCTAGTTTCTGCTCAGCGCCAACAATATCACCATCAGCAAACTGTACAGCTGCCTCCTGTAAAACAGTCAATGGCTGAAGAGTAAGATTTGTAAAACGGCGAATAAGGAATATTGAAACCACTCCGATTATTAAAGTAATACCTATTACAATTGGCAAAATCGATCGTAATATCTGCGACTTTACTTCTTTTACATCACCGGCATCAACATCAACACCAATAAGTCCGATTATCTTACCATCGGCATTCTTCATAGGAACAATTGCAGATAGTAAATCACCATAGCCCTCA
This sequence comes from Viridibacillus sp. d25.2, assembly GCF_055456015.2. NCBI lineage: Bacteria > Bacillati > Bacillota > Bacilli > Caryophanales > Caryophanaceae > Viridibacillus > Viridibacillus sp. d25.2. The sequence goes on from NZ_CM196652.1 coordinate 4,369,193, forward strand.
AAATTTTCTATTCCCGAATGATAATAACCATCCTTATTAATAGCCTTCATAATGTCATCATTAATTGTTGATGCTTCTGAACCAATCGGCGAATCATCTACATCTTTAGGCGAACCGTCAACTAACATTTTCGCTGTTCCACCTTTTTCTACCACTGTCATAGTATATAAATACTGGACACCATTCTTTACACGAATATCATTTAATTCATCACGTAGTTTCCAATACAATTCCGATTCTTCTGGATGATCTAGTATATCTTTAAATTTCTCAGCATCTAACTGGGCTGCAACATTTTCACCAATGTGTACAGTCTGATTCCCTATCGTCTCTTCAACAGATTTATTTGTATTTGAATACAGAGTTATTGAAAAAGCTGCAATTATTAATACGACAGCAATAACAACAAACACAAAAACTTTATTGCTTAACTTAGACATTCCCTTCATTCTGAACTTCCCCCTCTGTTCTTAAAATGGAAAATTTTTCTTTACATTATCTATAATATACTATAAAAAGTTATCTTTGAACTATATACACCAAAACCCCATAAGGTTCTTTAGTCCTATCGGCTAGATTTCGAAGAAATTAAGTAAAATTTTTAATTTATCAAAAATAAAAAGAGCCACAACTGTAGCTCTTTAAACACCTCGTTATTTCCTATAAATTTAGAACGTTTGCAACGCTTTTTCCAAAGCCTGCATCTTGTCCTCGCTCGAATTAAAAAAGAAGTGCCAGCTACAGTTTAATGAACTAGTACTTCTTTTTTACAAATAGCTATCTTTACGTTTACCTACTTTTTCATGCAAGTTGTTAATGGCTGTTCTAGTATGATCTAAATACTCTATCGTATCATTATATGTACTCGTTGCCACGCACATAAATAATATATCTAAGACATGCAGCTGAGCTAAACGTGAGGAAGTAGCACCACTTCTTAATGTGGCTTCCACTTTAGGTGAAGTATATAAACAAATATCTGCCAAACTAGAGACGAGTGAATTTCCGTATCTTGTTAGACTAATTGTTGTAGCATTTACATTATTTGCAATCTCTAATACTTTAGCTACCTCATGCGTTTCTCCTGAAAATGAAATGCCTACAACAACATCTCCCTCATCAGCATTAACAACCGCTGTAGCTCCCAAATGTAAATCCGTTAAAAACATACAGTATTTATTGATACGTAAAAACTTTTGATACGCATCCATTGCGGCAATTGCTGATGCTCCAACACCAAAAAAGAAAATTCTCTTAGCATTTAACATTGCTTCTGCAGCATGCATTAGCTCTTTTTGGTCGATTAAATCTGCAGTCTCATGCAAGATTTGCATACTATGCTTTGTAATTTTATCGATTGTTAACTCTAACGGTTCATTCGGTTCAATATCACGAATGTCTATTTTTTCACGTTGTAAATCACCTGCAATTCTTAGTTTCAATTCTTGTATGCCACTTAAATTTAATGATTTACATAAGCGAATGACTGCAGCACTGCTAGTATGACTCTGTTTGCCAATATCTACAGCCGTCATTTTAATTGCTTTAGCAGGGTACTTTAAAATATATTGTGCAATTTTCCGCTCAGAAGGCGGCAAGCTAGCTTCCATTTCAGCAAGTATTAGCAATCCAGAATTCATCTTCTCTATTGTCATTCCCCCTGCTTCTCTATTCAATATTTAAGAAGATCCATTATTTTATTTCCTTTAACTAGAGATCCTTCTGTTGAATTGCTGCACGAACATGCCCTTTTGATTTTTCTAAAAATTGTTTCGCCTCATTCAAAGTTGACTGTGTTAATAGCATAACTATCGCAGGTTTCACTTCGTAACCTGTTTTAACTAATACCTGCTCCGCTTGTTCGTATGTGACTTCAGTAGCCTCACAAACAATTCTTTTTGCACGTTCTTTTAATTTGTTATTACTGGCATGCAAGTCAACCATTAAATTTTTATATACTTTACCTAATTGAACCATAGTAGCTGTAGAAATCATGTTTAATACCATTTTATGTGCAGATGCAGCCTTCAATCTTGTGGATCCAGTTAAGATCTCTGGACCTGTATCTACCTCAATGGCGATATCAGTATATTCACTAATGATTGATTTTGGATTACTCGTTAAACTCATTGTTTTCGCACCAATAGAGCGTGCATATACTAAAGCACCTTTTACAAAGGGGGTACTACCGCTTGCCGCAATACCGATTACCACATCATGTTCTGTTAAACCATGTTCTTTTAGACTGGATTGTCCCCAGTGTTCATCATCTTCTGCGCCTTCTATGGCTAAGACAACTGCATCAATCCCACCTGCTAATATTGCCTGTACTACTTCTGGTGATGTACTAAATGTAGGAGGACATTCCACCGCGTCTAACAAACCAATTCGGCCGCTTGTTCCAGCTCCAACATAGAATAATCGACCACCTTTTTCTAACGAATGATGGACAACCTTTATCGTCTTTTCTATCTCAGGTAGTACCCTTTCAATAGCTTGTGGAATTTTAAGGTCATCCTGGTTCATTAATTTTATAATTTCAGCTACAGACATTAAATCTAAGTTTGTTGTCTCCCTATGATGCGCTTCTGTCTTAAGTTTTGGATTTCGCTCCATAGAAGTTCAATCCCTCCTAATCTTATTTTCAAGATCAACTTTCATCCATGTCTGTAACAAATCGACTTTCAATTTCTTAGTAATGGGGATGGACATATCAAGAAGGGCTAAAATAAATGCACCAACTACTGGTGACACAGACGGTTTAATTAATACATTATCACTAGAGGTCAAGCTTAAAGTCTGCTCAAATTGTTGAAAGAAATACTCATTTTCAAATAATCCACCACAAACAACAATTGGTAATGTTTTAGCACTTTCTTCTCTCGAGTATATAACTCCTAATAGGTGTACCAATTGATTAACAGCGTCAAATACAATTCGACAAGCAACATCATTACCACGCTCTGCTAGTTCCAAAATAGGCATTGCAATAGATGCCACAATCAAACGTGGTTGATCTTGTTCATATATTTTCGTAATAATTTCTACAGGATTCTTGAGTTGAAGATAATTGAGAACCTCCACTGCAAATTCATCTAGTTCTCCCTGTAAGTCGTTAAGCTGTGAAATATAACGTAACGCTTGAATCCCCATATAATAACCACTTCCTTCATCACCAAAGAGATAACCCCATCCCCCTGCTCGATGAATTTTACGACCATTATCTTGCATTAAATAAGCAATAGAGCCGGTGCCAGCTATTAAAACTAACCCGTCAACTTGAAATGTGCCACTCACTAATGCTGCTACTGCATCATTCTTAACTTGAATTTTACAAGGGTACGATTGAAAAAAATCTTGTATCCATTTATTCCAGCAGAGTATGTCTTCTTCACGATCACCACCTGCTGTACATACAAAAATTGAATTGACCTCTGTTTTATGAATAGCTGCCTTTTTTAACAATTGCTCTAATAAAACACCTATTTGAACTTCTACTTTCGCTTTTGGAATGGATTTTATATTCGAACCGCCACCAGTTACAACAGCCAGAATTTCGCCCTCACTAGTGCCAATCACTGCTTGAGTTTTAGTACCGCCACCATCTATTCCAATAATATAACGATTATTTAATTGCACCTGCCGTCAGTCCTTCCATAAACTGCTTTGAAGCAATGAAAAAAAGTAAAATCATTGGCAATGACGCTAGAGTTAAACCTGCAAAAAGCGATCCCCAATCCGCTGAATGTTCACCAAATAATGACATCATGCCTACTGGAATAGTCATTTTCGCTTTTTCAGTTATAAAAATTAGAGGGAAGAAAAAATCATTCCATGCAGATATAAAATTAATGATAATTACAGTACCTAAAGCTGGTCGCATAATGGGTAATAACACATACCAGAGTATTCTTATATTTCCCGCCCCATCCATTCGAGCGGCTTCCTCTAATTCTGTTGGCATAGTGCGGAAAAAGCCTGTCAAAATAAGCATCGTTAACGGAATACCTGTTGCAACATTCATGAAAATTAATGACCAAAGCGAATTAATCAATCCTAAATCTCTCATCAAAATAAATAATGGTACAATACCTAGCTTAATCGGAATCATCATCCCTAATAAGAAAATAAAGAATATGGCATTAGTCCATGAAAATTTAAAACGTGCAATATAATAAGCTGCTAAAGAACATACAATGACAATCAGCGCTACGGATACAAAACTTACTATGACACTATTCATAAAATAAGTAGTAAAAGGAACTTTTGATAATAACGTCCGATAAGTATCTAAGCTAAGACTTGTTGGTAATCCTAAAGGATCTTTAAAAATTTCTGCACTCGTTTTGAATGAAGAAAGAATCATTAACAAAATTGGATACAAGCTAATTGTCGCTGCAATAAAAACGACAATATAATAGAAGGGTTTAGTCCAAATAGTGCCTTGCTTCATTTTCTCACCTCTCACATCTCAACATCTTTTTTATTCATCAAGCGTAAGAAAACTGTAGTACATATTAAAATGAAACAGAATAAACATGTCGCTAAAGCTGAGCCTAAGCCAATAGACGTTGAACCGGATGCAGTTGAACTACCAAATGCTAGTCTGTAAAAGAACACTGCTAATGTATCTGTAGAATAATAGGGTTCACCCATCGACCCCTGCATAGCGTATATAAGTTCAAAGGCTTCAAATGATTGGATGAACGTCAAAACGCCCATGATCATAATGGAAGGAATCATTAATGGCAAATAGATTTTAGACATCATCTTAAAGCCCTTTGCTCCATCTAATCTGGCTGCTTCAATAAGTTCACTTGAAATTCCTTGAAAGCCGGCTAAGAAAATCAGGACACCAAATCCAATACCAAACCAACAATTCACTAAAATAATAACAATTAGGGCTGTATCCGGATCGCCTAACCAGGCTCTTTGTAAACTTTCTAGCCCAAGCTTTTCAAGCAAAACATTAACTGTGCCATAATTCGGATTTAAAATAAGTTTCCATAAAAAACCGACTACAATAACCGAGAGTACCCTTGGTAAAAAGAAGGCAGCTTTGAAAAACTCTGAACCTCGAATTCTTTTATAGATGATAAAAGCTAAAAAGAAGGCAAGTCCATTCATCACAATCATCTGTATAATAAAATAAAGTCCATTATGCTTAAACGCATTCCAAAACATAGATCCGTAAGGCTCTTTTGTAAAAAGTGTAACGAAGTTTTGAAGGCCAACAAAATTCCCTCTATTCATTCCTTTAAATTCAAAAAAACTATAGGATAGGGCTGCCATTATTGGATATAACACAAACATTCCATAAATGATTAATGCAGGTATAGGGAATAAGTGAATTGTCCACTTTGCCCAACTCCGTTTCTTTTTTATCGATGGAACTGTCGCTTTTGTCATATACCAAAGCCTCCTTTAATTGAAACAATATACCCTCACCTCTTTTCAGTGAGGGCTATTATTATTTATTGAAATGGTTTAAACCACGTCTTTGCATTTTCTTGCACTTTTTTCGCCACATCATCTACTTTTACATCACCTAAATACATTCCTTGGAGTTCAGTTTCAAGTACTGTTTTTGTTGTTGGGTCTCCTCCTGTAAAATTAGTCACCCACAAATAAGGTGTTGCATTAGACTCCACTGCTTTACTAAGTTCACCCAATAAAGCTTGATCTGAAGAAATTCCAGGCATTGCACTAATCATTGAGAATTCTTTTACAAATAGTTCTCCAAATTCTTTAGTAGTTAAAAATTCTAAAAATACCTTTGCTTCCTCTTTATTTTTTGAATTGGCATTTATTGCAAATGAACCATCAACCCATGTTGTCACAGTCTTATTGCCTTCTTTAGATGGCATTGGGAAAAATCCGAAATCTAAATCTGGATTCATTTCAGAAACAACTGGGATTTCCCAGCTACCTAATGGGAACATGGCAGCTTTTTCTAATGCGAACTCTGTACGGATATCATCCATCCCTAGGCCCTCCGAGTTTTTAGGGAAGTATTTCTTTAGATCATTCATAATTTGAATGGATTCTTTAAACTTTGCATCTGTGAAATCCCTTTCTCCAGCTAAAACTGATTTATAGAAATCATTGCCTTCATATACACCTGGACCGATAATGCCGTGGAGTAGAGATAATAACCAACTCTCCTTTGTACCCATCGCAATAGGTGTGATTCCTTTTGCTAGAAGTTTGTCATTTAATTGAATGAATTCATCCCATGTATTCGGTACTTCTAAGCCTTGTTCTTTGAAAATCTTCTTATTATAGAAGAATTGAGTAGAACTAAAATTAATTGGTACCCCATACTGATTACCTTCCGCATCTCGAGAAGCTTGTAGTGCTTCATCGGAAAATACATTTAATCCATTCAAATCGTTAATTTTTCCTATAAATCCTGATTCTGCTAATTTTAATCCGGCAGCATATGGGCGTAAATGAATAATATCCGGGCCTTCTCCTGCTTGTAACGACGTATTTAATACCGTATTATATTCGGTGTTTTTTGTAGGACTGAATGTTACTTTAATATCTGAATGTTCTTTGTTGAATAAGGCGATTACTTTTTCGTATTTTGCTACATCTTCTGTACGCCAGCTACCGATTGTTAGTGACACTTCTTTTAATGAGTCTAAACCATTATCTCCCTTGCTAGTGTCAGCAGATTTATCTTTTGAGCTACATCCAGCCAATATGATTGTCAACAAAAGTACAAACAAAAAGAACCACTTATTCAATAACTTCACGTCTGTTCCTCCACTCCAAAATTAGTTAAATAATTCCTCATAGATCAGGTCGTGAATCTGTCTTCTGATTTCTCTCATCGAATTATTTCTTCCATAATGCACGGCATTTGTTAATAAAACGATAGAAGTTTTTTTTTCATGATCCATGCAAATACTAGTGCCCGTAAATCCTGTATGTCCGAAAGACCCTACGCTCACCCTCTCTCCAAAGGATACTGAGAACTCATCATCAGTCCGCACTTCAAACCCAAGACCCCTTCCTAAAAACGTATTCTTATATGCTGACTCCATCCAATTGAATGGAATAACCGACTGTTGTCGAATACCTAACCAATACTCTGAATACAAAACTAAATCATTCACACTTGAAAATAAGCCTGCACTTCCAGATACACCGCCTAGCAAAAGCGCCTTCTCATCATGTACCTCTCCTTGAACATATTGCCCTCTTACCAGTTCAGTAGATGCCACTTTATGCGTATGACTTTTTGGTAATAGAAATTGCGTATTAGGCATATTCCACGCATTAAATAGATGGCATTGTACAAATTGATTTAACGATTCTCCCGTCACTATTTCTATTATTTTGCCTAATAAAATCATACCTAGATCGCTATAAGCGACAGTTTGACCTGGACTATAAATTAAATTGGATGCCATTATTTCACTCATTATATTCCTGTTATGATGTCTCTCTACTTTTGGCAATAATCCTGCAGGTAATCCTGAGCTATGCTGTAATAAATGTCGAATTGTCACTTCTCGAAAACGAAATGCCGGTATAATTTCCGACACCTTTCGATCTAATTGAAGTTCATTTCTGCTAAGTAAATATAAGGTAGCTGGAAGTGTAGCAACAACCTTTGTTAAAGATGCTAAATCAAAAAGGGTATCTTCTGTGACTGCATACAATTGTGCATCCTTCCCTGTGTAATATCCGTAACTCTTAGTCATTAATCGCTTCGAATCCTGATGTACACTAATAACTGCTCCTGGAAGTAGTTTTTTTTGAATTATTTGATTGAAATACTCATCTATCATGACAACACCCTTGTATTTTTTTTGATTTTCCGTGTTATTACGATATGAAATTAAATAACAAAAAATAAGCAGATGTTTGAAATTTTTTTACAAAGACCACATAAAAATCAATTATGCCTCGGCATAATTGCGTCCGGAATCGGCTTTGTGCTTGCACAAAGAACTCCTTTCCGATTCCGTGACATCCGCCGGAGGCTTTAACTTCTTTCAGCGAGTGTTTGGACACCCGCTGAAAGAAGTTAAAAAGAGCTATCCGCCATACTAGCGGATAACTCTTTTGTATTCGTTCTTCTATTGAGTACTTCATTCATCTTTCATCACTAAAAATTAACTTTGAATTAACATTTAAGAAATTCCTTATGCTCAATTTGGTTAGTACCCCTAACTGCATTCTCTCTAATTTAAAAATTCAATAAACTTTTTGTAATTTTGAAATAGCAAATAAGTACATAATAATTCCAAAAAGGGATCCCATTACGCTCCATAAAATAAAATCAAACCAAGAGGCATTTGAATTTCCTGTATCTAAGAAAGGTAATAAATAGCTATTTGTTACCAACATGAAAAAACCCCACATAAAACCGGCTTTTACACCTTGCTTTTTTAAAGATTTTTTCATTAATTTATAATTCTGTTCACTACTACATTCTGTATCATTTAATTTATTTTTACGTAGCTTTATAATAATGTATAGTGAATATAAATATATAATTACAAATAGACCTATTGTACCAACTGATAAAGTATTATTAATTGTATCTATTATCAATAAAATAAACATAAATATTATAACAAAGGAAAATAACCCCATACCAGCAACTGCTAATTCCCTATTAATTTCTTGTTTTTGATATTCATCTCGATCATCTATTGCTCCAATAAAATTATTATATAATTGCTTTTTTATTCCTTTTTCCATTTTTATATCTCCCAAAATAATGTATTTAAATCTGTTTTTAAGACTTTTGCTATTTCAATACATAAAACTAACGACGGATTATACTTATTATTCTCAATAAGATTAATTGTTTGTCCTGCAACTCCCACCTTTTTAGCCAACTCTAATTGTGTTAATCGCTTCACTTCTCTGTATTCTTTGACGTTGTTCACAACATAATCACCTACAATTTCTTATAAGTCGACTATATATGCACATGTAACAACGAATTAATTATATATGACTAAATGTAAAATAGTGTATTTATTTATAAAATGAATTACTAGTGTTGCATTAATCTCTCATACTATTTCAAAATACTCAAAATGTTCATTAATTTTATTTTATGCTTTTAAAAAACACATGGACAAGAATCACGGAGATATCTTCGTTTAAAAAATAAATGGGGCTATCTCTAAGTCAAAAATAGACTTAGAGATAGCCCCATTGAAAAGTTGTATTTTTACACAATGCGCATAGTACTGAAAATAGGACAAGGTATGCAAACTTCTTCGATTTACCCACCATTCAAACACGAATTCCAAGGTGAGGTTTCGCCAAAATCACCCTAATAGAATACCCTAACTTAACTGACATGCTACAGACCAATGTTAATAATTCATGTCCAAATCGCAGTTAATTCAAAGTCTTTACTAGTATTTATTTGCAAAACGAATTGCTCTACTCATGACTGTAGGCACAACAGATGCATGATTTTCTTCTGGAGCACAGTAGAATTCACATTCCACATAATTTTGTTGATCGACGCTTAATTGGCTGAACAACTGTTTTGCATCGTCGACCATAAAGCCTTCACACTCACCTACTGCAATGTAAAGGTTCTTCTTCCCATACTCTTCCGATTGTTTCAGAAATCGTTCCATGTATGTTAAAATTTCTTGATCATTCCACCAGATTGATGGACTTAAAGCTAGATAAGTTTGAAAGGCTTTTGGTTTTGTAAAAAGCGTCCATAATGTAAAAAGACCACTGAGTGAATGTCCAAACAGAGCTTGCTTTTCCTTATTAATAGAATAGCGTCTTTCTATTTTAGGTTTTAACTCTAACTCGACAAAATCAAGAAATTTAAGTGCTCCTCCGTGGATCCCAACATCAAAATCCTTTAGGCGATCTGGATAAACATACTTTTCTGCTGGTGCAGTAAAGTCGTAAAATCTACGTTTGGAAGTATCTTTACCTTCATCTATATGTCCAATACCTACTATAATGGCCTCATTTACTAAAGTTTTCGGGGCATTCCTAGACTGTAAACTTACAATACCTTGAGCAAATTGGAAGTATGAATTTCCATCTAACATATAAATAACAGGGTAGCCATCGACAGGTGGGGGTGAACTAGGTAATGATACTTTTATATCATATGAATAATCCATTTCATCAGAATAGTATAGCCATTGTTCTGTATTGTCTTGCGTAACTTTATTTATTGCTTTCATGGTGTTTCCCCCTATTCCTGCTCTAAGAAAGTATCATATCCAAAACACACTGGTGCCCCATTATCAGGATCAATCATTATGCGTGCATCAATATTGAACACTTGCTTTAGAATGTCCTTTTCTAAAATTTCCTTTGGCGTACCAACAGTAATAATTTCTCCATCCTTCATTGCGATGATTTCATGAGAAAAACGTGCAGCATGATTGATATCATGTAATACCATTATTACGGTACAATGATGCTCTTTATTTAAACGCTCTACAATCTTCAGTACTTCAAGTTGGTGCGCAAGATCTAAATAAGTCGTTGGTTCATCCAACAGCAAAATACTTGTCTCTTGTGCAAGAGCCATTGCTAGCCATACTTTTTGGCGTTGACCACCTGAAAGTTGGGCGATTTCTCGATCACGAAAAGAAGTCGTTTTCGTTATATCCATAGCCCATTCAATCACTTCAATATCTTTATTTGATAAAGTACCTACATTTTTTCGATGCGGGAAGCGACCGTAAGAAATAAGCTCCTCTACTTTTAATTGTAAAGGTGCTTCTGGATTTTGAGATAAGAGTGCCAGTTGCTTTGCAATCTCCTTTGTCGAAATCGTCTTCATGTCTTGCTCTTGTAAAAATACATTACCACTTTGTTGTTTTAAGATTCGTCCAATTGTTTTTAATAAAGTTGATTTACCACATCCATTTGGACCGATAATTGTTGTTATTTGTCCTTCTTTAATTGTCGTATTCAAATCTGAAAAAACCGTCACTTTTTCATATCCTGCCGTCAATTGTTTCGCTCTAATAACACTTGTCACCATTTATCGGTTCTCCTTTTACGCTTTTGATTTAACTAATAAATATAAAAAATAAGGCACACCTAAAATTGCTACTATGATGCCTACAGGAATTTCCGCAGGGGCGAATACTGTTTTTGCAATATAATCAGAGAAGATGACTAGTAGCATTCCTACTGCAGCACTCATAGGAATAACATACCGATGTTGTATACCTACAAGTTGTCTTGCAATATGAGGAGCCATTAATCCAATAAAGGATATACTCCCTGATACTGCAACACATGCGCTAATCACACCGATGCTACATAAAAGCAATATCGATTTTTCTTTTTCAATTTCAATACCTAGACTTTTAACTGTTGCTTCTTCAAGCTGTAAATAGTCCAATAAATAAGCTTTTCTGTAGATTATAGGTACCAAAATCAGAAGCCAAGGTAGCATTGCAACGATGAAAATCCAGTTTGCATTATAGATACTTCCAGTCATCCAAACCGTCGCCATTTCAAAATCACTTTCACGCATTTTTAGTGAGATAAAAATTGAAAGAGCTCCGAATCCTGAACTGATGGCAATACCCGTCAAAATCAGACGTTGCGTATCTAGCTTTCCATTCTTCCACGAAAAACTATATATAATAATTGCTGCAATTATCCCACCAACAAACCCAAACAAAGGCATCAATAAGATTGATAACCAATTAGAGCTACCAGATGCAACTAACTGCATCTGAAAAAGAAACATGAACACTACAATAGAAGTACCGGCGCCAGCGTTGATACCTAATATCCCTGGATCAGCTAAGCCATTTCTTGTGATTCCTTGAATAACTGTACCCGCAATTCCTAACCCTAGACCTACAAGGGCGGCAATAACAATTCGAGGAAGCCGGAAATGAAAGATAACTAGATCAAAATCATTGTTTGGATTAATTCGCAACAATGTTGTGACAACATCTTTAATCGACATATCGAAAGTGCCATTTGTAATATGGATGTACATAGCAATAAAAATAAACGAGATCGCGACAATAATCTTCATCATAAAGCTTGTACGATATTGTTTATGCACGATGTTCTCCCCCTCTCGTACGAATTAAATAGAGAAAGAAAGGCACACCAATTAAGGATGTAACGACACCAACTGGCGTTTCAAAAGGATAATTAATAAATCGACTACCAACGTCGCACAGCGCTAAAAAGACACCACCGATAATTGCGGAACAAGGGATGATAAAGCGATAATCAACACCTACAAGAAATCTCGTAATATGTGGAATAATTAATCCTACAAAACCGATTTTCCCTACAAGAGCCACTGCAGTCCCGGTTAAACAAACGACTATTAATATACTAATAGCCTTAACCCATTTTGTACGCTGACCAAGACTAATCGAAATATCCTCGCCAATTGATAAAATAGTAATTGATTTAGCAATGTATAATGCAAGTAAAAGACCAACTAAACCAAATGGTAAAGCAAGTAAAAGTATATCGGGGTCAACCTTATGAATTTTGGCGTTATACCAAAAACTCATATCTTGTGAAACTTGAAAGTATGTAGAAAGTGCTGCTGATATACTGCTTAAAAAGGTTCCAATAACTGTACCGATAATTGCCAACCTTACGGGAGATAGCCCATTTCTCATTAGTGAACCAAAACCAAATACAATCCCCGCTCCAACAGCTGAACCAACCATAGAGAATATGATTAGATTAAAATTAGACATGCCAGGATAAAAAATCATACAAATTGTTATTACAAATGCTGAACCATCCGTTACACCCATAATAGAAGGGGAAGCAAGATAGTTTCTTGTCATCCCCTGCATAATAGCACCTGATATTGCGAGAAAAGCCCCTACAAGTAGAGCAGCTAAGACACGTGGCAAACGGGATTGCATTATTATATTATGGTCCACATTTCCCGAATCAAATTGTGTAATCGCCAGCCAAATTGTAGTAACATCAATATCCTTTGTGCCATATAAGATCGATAATGCAATTGTAAATACGATGAAGAAAGGTGCGGTACTCATGATTAGGATTGGTACAGATTTAGGTTTCTTCATTTTATTAATCATAGATTTACTCATTATTTCGATAGATTTTCAACAGCTGCATTTAAGAATTTTTCTTTACTCCAAGCTGTACCACCTTGTGCCATAGGTTCTACTACATTCACAAATACTTTGTCGTTTTTAGCAGCTTTAGTACTCTTGAAGATAGGGTTTTTTAATACATCATCTAATGCAACAGTTTTTCCATCATTTTCACTTTTCTCGAATTGCAAGAAAATAATATCAGGATTAATATCAGCCAAAGTTTCAATTGAGATTTCTTCTTGAGCAGCAGTTTTAGTAATTAATTCAGGAACTTTTAATCCTAAATCCTCATAAATAACGGGATTCAAATACACACCAGCTGGATAAACAAACATGCTATTGGCACGGATACGTATTACAAACACATTCTGGTCTTTAACTTTTTCAGCTACTTTAGTTTTTGCAGCTTCTGCCTCTGTTTTGTAATCGTTAATAATTTTTTCTGCTTCAGATTCTTTACCTGTCAACTTACCCATTAATAGTAGATTAGCTTCCCAATCCGTAGAAATATGTGATACAGGGATCATCGTTCCAATTTTATTTAATTGCTCTACCACTTCATCTGGATACTTTGAAGAACCTAAAATAACATCTGGCTTTAATTTTAAAATCGTTTCATAGTTTGGTTGCATTTTTTCACCAATTGAAGTTGCACCTTCTAAATCACTAGCAAGATATTCTGGCAATTTTCCAGCAGTTGTTACCGCTCCAAGTGGTTTTACACCAAGTATTGCCGCATCTTCCATAGATTCTAAACTTGCAGCGATAATATTAGTTACTTTAGATGGTAAAGTATATGATTTATCTAGATATTGGATTGTTTGCTCTTTTGAAGCTGTTTCTTCTGTTTCTACCGCTTTATTTTCCTCTTTTTTCGGTGTTGTCTCTTTTCCTCCACAGGCTACTAGAAATACCGCTAATCCAAATATCCAAAACTTATTCATTTTCATCTGTTAAATCTCCTTTATGTAGTAGTTTATATAAGTAGGCCTACTTATTTAGTGTATCATTGATAATGATTATCAGTATCAGTTACTTTTACCAATATAAACCTTAATAATAAAAGTGTCAACAGCAATTGTAAGTTCTATTAAATTTCATATTACACGCTCAAATCCAGAAAATCGCTGTATTTCTAAGTGGATTTGCCCTATTTATAAATCTTCTTCACTTATTTAATCTTGATAATCAGTATATTTTTGATGTTATTTTTGTTTAGTGAGGAGAGAATTTATTTTAATTTACGCAGGATTTTCGACTTATGTCATTGAATTACTAGACACTACTATTACTTTTACATAAAAGAGGGATTAACCACGATGAAAATAGAAAAGATTCATATAGAAAAAGAAAAAAGAGTTATTATTATTTCGGATATTCACGCAAGTTTAGATTTATTTAAAAGATTACTTAATAAAGTTAATTACACACCAAATGACTATTTAATTATCAATGGTGATATGTGTGAGAAAGGTGACGATAGTTTAGAAGTCGTAGAGTATGTACGAACGCTATGTAATTACTCAACTAACGTACATGTCACAAAAGGCAACTGCGATGTATTGTTCCGTTATGTAGAAAATGGTGACCAAAGTATTCTTCCTTACATAGAAAAAAGAAAGAAATCCATTTTAAACGACATGTTAGCTGTCCATCATAAATCATTAAATGATTTCGAGAATTTAGGACTATTAGCCCAATATTACCGTCAACACTTTAAAGAAACGTTAACATGGCTTGAACAATTACCTCATGCAATTGAAACAGATCAATTTATAGTTGTTCACGCAGGAATTGAAAATAAAGAAGATTGGCAGCAAACTGATGAAACATTTGCTTTGCAAGCTAAAGCCTTTTTTGAAAAAAATCATCAAGCTGACAAAATGGTGATTGTCGGTCATTGGCCAGTAGTAAATTATAAAGCTAAACAAAGAACTTCACATTTACCATTAATCGATTGGGACAAGAAAATAACTGCAATAGATGGTGGAAATCGAATAAAAGAAGATGGACAATTAAATGCTTTAATTATTCAAGGTAATACATACACTTCATATTATGTTGACGATTTAACCGATGAGGTCATTATCCAAAAAGATCATTTCGATACAACTTTCCGAGTAGGTACTGTTACTTATCCATACTATGAAATGGAAACCATTCAACAAGAACAGTATTTTACACTTTGTGATAACATCAATCTCCAGCAACAACAATGGATTAAAAACGAATATTTACAAAACGTTGATGGAAAATCAATATGCACCCACGGAATCAGTACAACATTTCTTTCAGTACAAAAATCAGAGAAAGTATGGCTCTTAGATCATTCTACGGATGGCTATATCCTTATTAAAAATTCAATTGGTGAGATTGGTTGGATCCCTAGAGATTGTGTATTCTAAGCTGAACTAAAGCGTTAGAAATACATTAAACAAAAAATACCCTCTCGTATTAACCTACGTAGAGGGTATTTTGCTATTTAACTAGTAATTCACTTTGAAAAGGCTCTAAATCTATCTCAAAACCTAAATCTTCTAACATTTGACGGTCTTTTTCACCTGCTTGTCCTTCCGTTGTTAAGTAGTCACCTAAGAAAATAGAGTTTGCTGGATATAAGCTCAGTGGTTGAAGCGTACCAAGATTCACTTCACGGCCACCAGATACTCGAATTTCTTTAGATGGGTTGATAAAACGGAATAGGCATAATACTTTCAGGCAATAACGAGGGTTTAGTTCATGCGTCCCCTCTAGAGGTGTACCATCTACTGCATTTAGAAAGTTTACTGGAATAGAATCTGCATCCAATGCGTGTAGGCTGCGCGCCATGGCAATCACATCTTGTTTTGTCTCTCGCATACCGACAATAACGCCTGAGCAAGGTGAAATCCCCGCTTCTTTTGCTAATTCAACTGTTCTTACACGATCATCATACGTATGTGATGTCGTAATGTTCTCATGGTGGTTGGCAGAAGTATTGATATTATGATTATAGCGATCCACACCAGCTTCTTTTAATTTTTGGGCTTGCTCTGGCTTCAAAATACCTAAGCATGCACAAATAGTCATATCACTATGTTTTTCTTTTATTGCCTTTACAGAATCTACGACAATATCAATTTCTCGATTTACGGGACCACGTCCGCTCGCAACGATACAATATGTTCCTACATTTAGTGATGCTGCACGCTCTGCTCCTGCGACGATTTCGTCTTGCTTCATCATCGCATATTTTTCTATTGGTGCTTTTGAAATAATTGATTGTGAGCAGTATCCGCAATTTTCTGGGCATAGACCTGACTTTGTATTAATAATCATATTTAATTTCACTTTATTACCATAATAATGATTACGAATTTTATAAGACGCATGTAATAAAGGCAATAAATCTTCATCTGGGCTTTTCAATATTGCTAATGCTTCATTATCTGTCAGTTGATACCCTTCTAGAACTTGCTGTGCTAGTACTTGATAATTCATCGTGATTGCCCCACTTTCAAAACTTTTTGTAATCGATGTCCAAATATACCTGCAAAAACAGCTAAGATTAAATCTTTTGGTAACGGTGCCATCATCCAAAGCCATGCAACTTTATATGAAAATACTTCTGGTACTTCTGCCCAGAGCACATACGCAGCGTACATCCAATTTGTACCAATTAAATATATTATTAATGTCCCGACTATTGACGCTACAATATACATTTTTTTCGAATGGTTTTTTTCAACCATCTTTCCTGCAATATAAGCGCCTAAAATGAACATCACGATAAAGCCAAACGTCGGAGATAGAATTTGTGCAAAACCTCCCCTAAAACCTGCAAAAACAGGTGCCCCTGCTAAACCAATTAACATATACACTGTGATCGATATCGCACCTAATCTACTTCCTAATACAAGACCAGCCAATATAGCAAAGAATGCTTGCAATGTAATTGGTACGCCACCAACTACCATAAACGGTGCGAAAGAAGTAATATTCGTTCCAATCATCATTAGTGTTGCAAATAATGCACAATATACTAAATCGACTGTTCTCAATCTACTTTTAGAGTTCATTGTACTCGTTGTCATATTACACCCCTGTATATTTATGTACTTATAAATATAGTAAAAAAATATATAAGTTGTGTCAACCTTATTTTCAATCCAGGTTAACGTAACCTACGTAAACATATTACAATGCATTGCATTGTCGACTAATGTATTCCATTGTGTTACAATGGATATATTAGCAGCTACTTACTATTGCTTCTACTAACTAAGGGGGCTTTACATTATGTCAAATGTCAATGTTGTAACTCCAGAGGTCGGCTTACCGGAGCGCAAAATTATCACAAATCGTCTTTTTGAATTTCTTTATTTAAAAGAAAGACAGGTACCTATTCAAGATGTTTATAAAGCCATGGCCAATGTTTTTCAACTGACTATTGAACAACAAAAATTAACCCTAAAAAGCGGGGCAAGCCTTTTCGAAAATGAAGTAAGAAGTGCACATACGGATTTAAAGAAAAAAGAATATACTGCTAATAATGCAAAACGAGGATTTTGGAGCATTAGCGAAAAAGGTAAAAAAGTTTATCTCCATTCTCGTCTAAAAAAATTCAATTAATAAATCGATATAATCGGCTTCCAGGGGGATAACATATGTCAAAGGAGCAATATCATGCCGGAAACTCATTAACTTTAAGATTAAGAAAAAGTGATGAGGGCATTATGAGATGGGCCGGTGCTCAATCTGAAATCGGAGATTCTATACGGTTCTTGATCGAGCAAGAGATACAAAGAAACGGGTATAAGGATTTGTCTTTGGAGATTAAAAACAAACGTCCTATCCTTCCTACCTCTACAGACATAGAGCCAAATTTACTAGCTTATTTATACAATTGCAACGAACCTGTAGCAATTAGTGATGCTTATGAGGAAATGCGTGAGTTATTCGAAATTACTGAGGATGAAGCACGTATTACTGTACGTGATGGTCAAAAACCTCAATGGAAAAACAATGTTCGATGGGCTAGTCAACAGCTGAATATTAAAAACTTTATCCGCAAAGATTCCCAGTATGGTTATTGGGAAATCTCTGAAGATGGAAAAGTATATTATGAAAAAGCTAAATACAACATCACCATGCAAAAAGAGGTTGCTCATAAGCCAATATAGTTGGCTATGAGTACCTCTTTTTTTTATAAAAATGTTAATTTCAGCAGATTCAAATGCTAACTGAATCTTCTTTCACACGCAAAAATGACATCCTATATTTTCTAATTTATAATTAAAATTAGTATATTTTTTATCTTTTATCTAAATAATATAGACAGTCCGTTTTTAGGAGGAAGTACATGAAACCGATTATAAAAGTTCTAGATGTCACATTAAACAACCTTAAAAACGTAAAATACGGAAAATTTCATGTCGATACCAATTTCAACAAATTAGAAGAAGCTAATGTTATTGGATTCTATGGTCAAAATGGTTCAGGCAAAACTGCCGTTGTACAAGCATTTCAAATTTTATCGGCACTCTTAGATGGTGGGAAATATAAAAAACTTCCTCATGTTCATCATTTGCATATTTACTACGGAGAATCGTCTTTAAAACTAAATTTCCAATTTATCATCAAAAATGAGTTTGGTGAGTTTTTCTTAAAATATGATGTTTCTCTCATAAATGGTGATCAAAGACTAAATGTACTGGCGGAAAGTTTAAGTTATCGAGAAAATAAACGTGGTAAACGCTTTAAAAATATACTCTCAAAAAACGAAGAGGAAGTTACTATCCGCACTACTAATCTCACCTCATTAAACGAAAATGGCCGAGTTAAAGTATTAGTAGCTAATCATCTTTCTAAAGAAAATCATTCTTCTTTCATTTTTAGAAAAGAAGTTAGAAATATTCTTCCTAATTATTTAAATGAGGTAGAAATGGCGCTCATTCAAAATATTATTTATGACTTCAAGAGAGATTTGCATATCATTGATAATACGCAATTTGGTAACTTAATCTCCAATATTACAATGCCTTTTAATGTTCATCTCGAAAATAAACGTGGCGTCATCCCTTCTAAATTAGAAGATACCACCTTGTTACCAAAAGACATGTTCGATGCAATGAAGGAATTAATAGAACAAACGAATATTGTCCTCAAAATGCTTATTCCTGGATTACAAATTAAAATCCACGTTCTTCATACGCAGAAAATGACCAATGGATCAGATGGTGTGCTTGTTGAGTTTCTCTCGCGAAAAGGCGACATTGAGCTACCTTTGAAATGTGAATCTGAGGGTACATTAAAGATAATTTCTATCTTAAGTACACTCATTGCTGTTTACAACAATCCAAATGCATGCGTTGTTATTGATGAATTAGACGCTGGCGTATTTGAGTACTTATTAGGTGAACTACTCGAAATTATCCATGACAATGGAGCTGGCCAATTGATTTTCACTTCTCATAACTTACGCATTTTAGAGGTACTGCCTATTCATGATTTATGGTTCACTACTGCGAATGAAGAGAATCGTTATATGCAGTTGAAGGGTGTTAAAAAGCTTAATAATCCACGAGATGTCTATTTGCGAGCGATTCAGTTAGGCGGTCAAGATGAAGCAATTTATAAAGAAACGAATGCCTATGACATGAAAAGAGCATTTAGAAAAGCGGGTATTATAAATGAGTAAACAAGCAAAAAAAGTTGTTCTGTTGCTTGTAGAAGGTGCCTGTGAAGAAGCATTATTATACGATCGAATACGAACATTATTTACTAATAATGAAATCAGATTCGATATTATTAAAGGGGATATTTTAGGCGATTTAAATCAGAAAAATACTAATATAAAAAACTTAATTGGTGGCCGAGTAAAAAATTATATTAACAAAATGAAATTAGGTACTTCTGATTTATTGGCCATAATTCAAATTGCCGATACAGATGGCTGCTTCATCGACGAATCTGCGGTTATTATTAATGAAAAGCAGATTAGACTAACACTTTATAATTCCTTAAATATAAGTGTTCCTAGTAGTAATCAACAAATTAAAATTATTGAAAGAAACAAATTAAAAAGCAAAAACATCCATACTATGCGAACGCTTAATACCATTATATCTGGCAAAGTACATTATCAAATTTATTATTTTTCAAGAGCACTTGAACATGTTCTATTTAACGAAGCTAATCCAGAAACACGTTATAAAGTACGTGAGGTTGAGGACTTTTTAGATAATGAGCAAAAACCTATAGAAGAGTTTCTTTCTAATTTCTTACCCACTTCTTCTACTGATATTACATTAGATGAAAAGTATACGGAAAGTTGGAAGAACATTTCTGCTGACCTTGCCTCTTTGGAGAGATATACAAATGTTTCTCTAATGTTCGATTATTTGAAGATGATTAACGAATAATAATAGAAGCCTTGAAACCAAGTCATTTCGATTTCAAGGCTTTTTACTTTATTCATTCAAGCTTTGCACTGTCGGTGTCGTCAAATTTTTATGACGTTTTACAGGGTCCAATCTACGCTCAACAAAACCAAGTATCACATCCGTAATGATAGCCATAAGTGCTGTAGGAATAGCACCTGCTAGAATAATCGCTGTACCATCGGTAGCATTTGTACCGCGGATGATAATATCACCCAGTCCTCCGGCTCCGACGAAAGCTCCAATTGCTGTAATACCAATTGCAACAACAAGTGCAATACGAATACCCGCTATAATAACGGATAGTGATAGTGGTAACTCAATCATATACAACACTTGAATGCGCGTCATGCCCATACCTTTACCGGAATCTGTAAGATCCTTATTAATATTATTAATTCCCGTATATGTGTTTTTAATAATCGGTAGGAGTGAATACAAGAACACAGTAATAATGACCGTTGTTTTTCCAAGTCCCATTCCTAACATAAGAATCGCTAGTAATGCTAGCGCCGGTACAGTTTGTATAATATTAGCTATCGTAATGATAAACCCTGATAATTTAGCGTATTTTGAAATAAGTATACCCAGAGGAATCCCGACGATAGCTGCTAAAATCACACCGTAAATAGAGATAAGAAAATGTGTGATAAACTGCTCAAATACATACGAACCATTTTCAGAGAAGTAGTAAAAGAACTGTTGAAACGTATTTAAATCAGTCATTCTTTTCCCCTCCTTCTTCAACTTCAAAATAATTATGCTCTTCTAGAAATTTTTCGGCTACGATAGCTGGTTCAATCAGATTATTGTCAGCTTCGTAATTGAGCTTTTGCATCTGCTCTGTTGAAATTTTACCGATTAATTTTTCAATTGCCGCTTTTACTTTTGGTTTTGCTCCTAGTAATTCATTTTTTGCAAGAGGACTAGCATCATAAGGTGGGAAGAATTGTCGATCATCCTTTAATACAATGAGATCATAACTTGCAATACGGCCATCTGTTGTATAACCAAGAATTACGTCCATTTTACCAGCTTCTACTGCATCATAGACAAGCCCAATCTGCATTGGATAAACGTCTTTAAAATCAAATCCATACATTTTCACAAAGTCTTTATACCCGTCTCCTACTCGATTGACCCATGAGTTATCGACACCTGCTTGTAAGTCTTTAGCGATGTTTTTAAGGTCACTCACTTTTTTCAAATGATGCTTTTCAGCCATTTCACGTGTGACCATGAATGCATAAGTATTTGCAAATCCATACGTGTCGAAGAATGTTTGGTTGTATCGCTCTTGGAATATTTTTTGTACAGTATCCATCGCTTTTTTAGGATCTTTAACAGGTTCTTCTTTTAATGCTCCAGTAAGGTCTGTTCCTGTATAACGTGTTGAAGAAATATTTGCATCGCCGTTAATCATTGCTTGGTGCAGAACGACACTTGATCCTAGATTATTAATCAGTTCTACCTTTTCATCCGTTTCATGTTCAATCATTAATTTCAATATATTAGCCATGATCTTACTTTCTGTCGTTGTCATTGAAGCAATTTTCACGTCATTTTCATCACTTGAACCCGTTAGCGAACAAGCAGATAAAAATATAACTGTCATAATCAAGCCAATGGTAATTATTTGTTTATATTTCATAAGCATGTTCCTCTCCTAACGTTCAATTTTTAACCCTCTTGGTGTAGCCCACTTTTCCACTTTAAATAATATGAAGTCCGTAATTAGAGCCAAAATAGTTACTAGCACAGCACCACCAATAATAAATTCAGGTTGATAAAGATTAAGCCCATTAAAAATAAAATCTCCTAAGCCACCTGCTCCTATGTAAGATGCTAAAGTTGCCCATGAGATGGCATATACTGCAGATAATCGGATACCTGACATAATAACAGGTATTGCCAATGGAAGTTCAACCATCCCGATGGATTGTATTTTTGTCATTCCCATACTTATTCCTGCTGCTTTAAGTCCTTGATTAACGGATTTCATACCAATATAAGTATTATTTAAAATAGGTAACAGTGTGTAGATAAATAGAGCAATAATCGCAGGTACTTTCCCAACTCCCAAAAACGGTATCATAATTGCTAAAATAGCTAATGAAGGTAGCGTTTGTAAAACACTAGTAATACCTAAAACGATTTTAGCGGTTCTCTGTAGTTTTGATAATAAAATACCCAAAGGAACTGCAACGACAACACCTAAAATTAAAGCTATAGCAGATATATAAAAATGTTCCCATGTTTTTTGCACAATATCTCCGCCATTTTGTGTTATAAAATCAATCATCAACTCACATCCTTTCTTATTAGTTAGTGTTTAGTTTTGTTGAGTATCAGTTTCTCTTTGTTATTCTAGATCAATAACATTTGTATCCTCTTCTATTTCTTCATCACCCCAAATAGTGTCATATACCATGTCCACAATATTGGCACGTGTAACAAGACCGATTAAATGGTGTTCTTCATCTACAACGGGAATATGTTTTAAGTTTCGTTTTAAAATACGACGCACTGAATCTTGTAATTTTGTACCATTCCGCACATAAAAAACGTCTTTTTCTACTGCTTCAGAAATGCTAGAAGTAGTATGTCGTGCTGTGGTTAAGCCTTCAACATCGATATAGCCTTTTAGATGATTTTGTCCATCAACGACAAACAATGTGTCAACGCGTTTTGTCACCATTAAACGAAAAGCATCATTAATACTTTTCTCTAATGTAATAGAAATTGGTTTGATCATTACATCATCAACAATTTTCGCACTTGGTTTTTCTTGCATTAAACGATGAGAGCCAATAAATTCACGCACAAATTCATTAGCTGGGTTAGATAGGATATTGTCAGGAGTATCAAATTGGATAACTTGGCCACTATGCATAATACAAATTCGATCTGCCAACTTAATTGCTTCATCCATATCATGCGTGACGAAAATAACAGTTTTACCAAGACGTTGCTGTAAATCTTTCATCAAGTCTTGTAACGTGTCACGCGTAATAGGATCTAGTGCGCCGAATGGTTCGTCCATTAGAATAATGTCTTGGTCTGCGGCTAATGCTCGGAGCACCCCGATACGCTGTTGTTGACCACCAGATAATTGCGCGGGATATAAATCAAGATAGCTTTGGGGTAAATTAACGAGTTCTATGAGGCGTTCTGCTGTTTGATTTTTCTTTTCTTTTGACCATTTTAACAATTTAGGTACAAGTGTAATATTTTCACTAATGGTCATATGTGGCATGAGACCAATTTGTTGAATAACATATCCAATACTCCTACGTAATGCTACTGGATTCTTTTTCGATAAATCTTCCCCTTCCAAATAGATGGTACCTTTGGTCGGTTCTATCATTCTATTAATCATACGCATGGCAGTCGTTTTCCCACTGCCACTCGTACCGATAAAGGCGACAAATTCACCGCGTTCAATTTCAATATTCATATCGTCAACGGCTTTCTTTCCACCCCTATACACTTTCGATAAATTCTCTATCTTTAGCATAAGTATCCCCCCTCAAATTTAATAACCAAAGATTATTTACCCTCTTTTGATAAGTGGTAAACCTAAAAAGTAGAATAATTTAAAAAATATTCACTAAAATGTATAATCATTACAACATTTAACTAGAGTCCTATATCATTTTTAATTAATCTTAGGCTCATTTACTACGATTCTTAATCCCTACAAAAATACTTTGTTTTTCATATTGACTTTCACTTTTATAAAAAGTAAAATAATTGAAACAATAAAATATTACTTATCACGAGAAGCTAAGGGACTGGTCCGATGAAGCTTCAGCAACCACTGTCTAACAGATTGGTGCTACTTCCAGCAAGAGAAATCTTGGCAGATAAGGGTGCATATACAACATTAAAGCTCCCTCTTTTATAAATGGGAGATTTTTTACAGCTCCAATACATAGTAATTCTATAAGAATTATAAACTTAGAGGATTTGAGGGTGATTTATTATGAAAGAGATATTTATAAAAACAGAGCTACAACGTCAATGGTTAGATAAATTAGCGTTACTAAAAGTTCAAATCGCAAAAAGTGCTGCGACTGTAGATGAATTATCTATTTTTCCAAAAGAGAGCTTTAGCCAACTTCGTGAAATTGGTTACCCCGCAATTACTTTACCAAAAGAATTTGGTGGCGAAGGATTTTCAGTTTACGATATGGTTCTTTTGCAAGAAACACTTGCTAGCTACGATGAAAACACTTCACTTTCAATGGGCTGGACTCTAGGTGTTGTAGGTGAATTGTATGAGCAGAAATTATGGACAGCTGACAGGCTTAATTTCTTTGCAAATGAAGTACAAAACGGTGCTATTGTGAATCGTTCTGTAAGTGAAGCGCGCACTGGAAGCCCCACTCGTGGCGGACGTCCTGGAACAAATGCAGTACGATCTGACAATGGATGGCTTATAAATGGACGCAAAATTTTCACTACGGCTTCCCCTGTTTTAGATTATTTTTTAACTTCTGCTTGGATTGAGGATAAACAACAAGTTGGGTTCTTCTTAATTCACAAAGATACCGCTGGACTATCTATTGAAGAAACATGGGATGTAATGTCGATGCGTGGCACTTCTAGTCATGACCTAATCTTACAAGATGTTAAAGTAAGTGACTCGGATTTAGTCGAATTACCAAACCATCCGAGCGGTGGTAAAATCAATGGCTGGTTATTGCATATTCCTGCAACTTATTTGGGCATAGCACAAGCAGCCCGTGATTATGCAGTTCACTTCGCAAATCACCATCAACCAAATAGCTTAAATGCACCTATAAGTTCATTACCTAATGTACAGCATTTATTAGGTGAAATTGAGCTAAAGTTACAGCAATCTAGATTTGTCCTATACGGTACAGCTGAAGCTTATGATGACCCACAGCGAAGAGATTCATTGACAAATGAAATTGCTGTTGCCAAACATACAGTGACTAATACAGCTATTGATATCGTCGACAAAGCAATGCGCGTAGTAGGTGCAAAAAGTTTACAAAACTCTAATCCATTGCAACGATATTACCGCAATGTACGTGCTGGTCTACACAATCCTCCAATGGATGATATGACCATTACAAAATTGGCATTAACAGCTATTGCAGAACAGAAACAATAGAATTCGATTGTCTATTAATAATTAAAAATAAAATTAAAAAGGAGATTTAAGATATGATCAGTAAAAAATTATTAAAATTTGCAGCAGTCGGTATTACGTCAATAGCAATTTTAGCCGGTTGCTCAACAAGTGAGGCATCTGATTCCAAAGGTAAGGAAGATTCATCAAAAGTACGTACGGTGAAAGTTGCCTTTGACCAAGCTAGTAAGCCCATCTCATATATTGACGACCAAGGTAATCCAACTGGATACGATGTAGAAGTAATGAAACTAGTGGATGAATTATTACCAGATTATAAATTTGAATATGTAGGCACAACTAGTGACGACTTATTAATTGGTGTCGAACAAGGAAAATACCAAGTCGGGGTCAAAAATGCCTTTTTCACAGAAGAGCGTACAGAAAAATTCATCTATCCTAAAGAGTTCCTTGGCTTAAGTAGTGCGGGGTTAGTCTTACGTAAAGAGGATGAAAATATTAAATCGCTAAAAGACTTTGCATCAGCAGGATTCTCTCTAGCACCAATTGCTGCAAATAATGCTCAATATACAGTCATTGATGAATACAATCAAAAAAATCCAGGTAACAAAGTGAAACTAAAAGCTGGAGATGCTTTCTCTATTGATATTGTTCAATGGGTCAATGAAGGCCGAGTAGACGGCGGTGTAATGATTGAAGGTATGTTCGATCAACAAGTTTCTGCAAAAGACGGTGCTTATCACAAATTAGCAGATGATATTGTGTATAACGAATTTGCTGTTATTAAAACATGGCCACTGTACAATAAAAAAGAACAGAAATTTGCAGACGCATATGACAAAGCTATAAAACAAATTAAAGAAAAACAAAAAACAAATGAACTGAGCAAAAAATTCTACAATCGCGATTTATTTGAAGTACTTGAGCAAGCGGAACGTTAATTGCTTATGCATACGTAACTTCCTTAGGCTGTTGAGTCATTAAACTCAACAGCCTTTCCAATACAAAACGAAAATGGTGAGCATATGGAAAAATATTTTGATTCATCTTATATTTGGGAGTCACTCCCTATTTTACTCCCTTTTCTAAAGGTAACATTTATGATAGCAGGTCTGTCCATTTTACTAGGTTCTTTTTTTGGTTTATTGCTTGCGATAGCCAAGCTGAGCAATAGTAAAATTGCTCAAAAACTTGCAAACGGTTATACAACTATTATGCGTTGTACACCTTCAATTGTGTTACTATTTCTCGTTTACTATGGTGTACCTGCCCTAGCTGAAAATTTCGGCATTAATCTGCATGATATTGATACAGCAATATTCGTTATTGTAACTTTCACACTACAATTTGCAGCAATTATATCCGAAGTAATTCGTTCATCTTATGGATCAATTGATAATGGACAATATGAGGCTGCCGTCAGTGTCGGTCTAACACCTTTTCAAGCGTATCGTCGTATTATTTTTCCACAAGCTTTGGTTGTAGCACTACCAAATCTCGGTAACGGAATGATCGCCTTACTACAAGAAGGTGCACTTGCGTATACAATTGGGCTAATCGATGTCGTTGGAAAAGCCAATCTCATTATCGCCAGCAATATAAATGCACATGCTCTAGAAATTTTTATCGCTTTAGCAATCATCTATTGGGTATTGTCATTAATCATCGAGAAAGTCTTCTCGATACTTGAAAAATTCTTTAGTAAAGGTAAAAAAACATTAGAAACAACATAAGGAGGTACGCACATGTCTGAAGGATTAAATTATAAATTTTTGATTGATACATTTTTCGTCGCATTGTCTGGCGTACCTGTTGCGCTACTTGTGACTATTGTTTCTTTACTGATTGCTATACCACTAGCATTTTCACTCGCTTTAACACGAATTTATCGAATACCTTTCATACAACGTCTTGCTCAGATCTATGTATCCTTTGTGCGAGGAACACCTATTATCATTCAAATATTCATCGTTTATAGTAGTGTTCCATTGATTTTAACAGCACTATTTAAAAAATATGATATTGCTATTGATGTTTATAAAATCCATCCAATTTGGTACGCTTTTATCGTTTTTTCATTTAGTACTACTGCTATTTTAATCGAGGTTTTCCGTTCTGCACTTAGTACGGTCAACAAAGGTCAATTAGAAGCTGCACACTCGGTAGGTTTAACGACTTTTCAAGCATATCGTCGCATTATCATTCCACAAGCACTTGTCGTAGCACTACCAAATATTTGTACAGCAACCGTCAACCTCATCAAGGCCACTTCCCTTGGTTACGCAATGTCTTTACAAGAAATTACATTGAAAGCTAAGGTCGCTGCAAACGTAGGCTATAACTATGTTGAAGCCTATTTAGATATATTCATCGTGTACTTAATCTTATGTAGTGCTGTTGAATACAGCTTCAAATTATATGAAAAACATTTACGCAAATATAAAATGGCTAATGCTTAAAACTGGGGTGTGATGATATGTTAAATATTAAAAATGTGCATAAATCGTTTGGTGAAAATGAAATATTAAAAGGTGTCGATTTATCCATTGATAAAGGCGATGTTGTAGTTATTTTGGGTCCTAGTGGATCTGGTAAGACAACATTGCTACGTTGCCTTAACTTTTTAGAAAAAGCTGATCAAGGTCATGCCACATTTGGAGAAATTGATGTCGATTTACATGATGCAAAGAAAAAAGATATTCATGCTATTCGCCAAAAAATTGCTTTCGTCTTCCAAAACTACAATTTATTTAACAATAAAACAGCGCTTGAAAACGTCATAGAGGGTCTTATCATTGGACGTAAAGTGCCAAAAAACGAAGCCATAGAAATTGGTAAAAAAGCTTTAAGTAAAGTGGGCCTTACCGACAAATATGATGCTTACCCAAGCGAACTGTCAGGTGGTCAACAACAACGTGTTGGTATTGCACGCGCAGTGGCTTTGAATCCTGATATCATTCTTTTTGATGAGCCTACATCCGCCCTAGATCCGGAGCTTGTTGGTGAAGTACTAACTGTTATGAAGAATATCGCCAATGAAGGAACTACTATGCTTGTAGTAACTCATGAAATGTCCTTTGCTAAGGATGTAGCTAATCGCGTCATCTTCATGGATGGGGGCGTTGTCGTTGAGGAAGGTAATCCTCACGAAATTTTCGTCAAACCAAAAGAAGAGCGGACGAAAAAGTTTTTAAAACGTGTTCTGCCTGAGGATTATACTTTCTATATTTAATACATCACAAAAAACGCCTACCTCTACTTGGAGGTGGGCACTGAAAAAGTCCATAAAATGAATTTTATCCATGGTGGAAACGATTAACCGTTTCTGCCATGGCTTTTTTTCTTCGATGCCGTTAATTTCCGTTCCGGCGGACGCTTTCCTGGGGGCGAACCTTGAGCCTCCTCGTCGCTAACGCTCCTGCGGGGTCTCAAGATGTTCGCTAATTCCCCAAGGAGTCGCCGCCTGCACTCCAATCAACTATGTGCCAAAAGCAAAACGTGTTCAGTTTCCATAAGTTCAACCGAACATTAAGAGTAAGCAGCTTTTCAAGAAACGGAGAGATTCAAAGACTTAGCGGAAAAGCGCAATAAAATTGAGGCGAAGAAGAGTTAAAAAATCCGCATGGCTACAATACGGCAAAATCGGCCGGTTTATTTGGCTCATTTCAATTTGATCTCTTTCAGTATTTATTATTATTTTTCATAACATTAATAATTTGTTTATATTGTATGTGTAGTTGATTGGAGCGGAGGTGGTGACTCCTGCGGGAAAAGCGGGACAGTCCAAGACCCTGCAGGAGCGTAGCGACAAAGCGGCTTGGCGCCCGCCCGCGGAAAGCGTCCACCGTAGAGGAAATCAACGGGTCTTAACTATTTATATATATTTTAAAATAAAAAGACCGTAGATAAACTCGAATTTCTTTGAGTTTGTCTACAGTCTGTGCCCATCTCTAATTGGAGGCGGGCGTAATTTATTTCATTTATTTTCGCTTCCATAGTACTAACATCGATATTGTGATAAATGTAAAACCTATAAATGCTAAAAACGGAATCGTTATAAATCCTAGCCAGTTAATATATTGCCCTGAGCAAGGTACGCCATTTGTACACGTACTGAAATCCTGCATTGCAGGTATTTTTTGTAACGTATAATGATATCCAGAAAGCAACATCCCAATGATTGACATCGGAAGTACATACTTATAAATCTCTTTATCATTTCGGTAAAATGCCATCCCTAAGAAAAAGACAAGCGGATACATTAATATACGCTGATACCAACAAAGAGTACACGGTATAAAGCCCATTTTCTCGCTAAAAAACAAACTTCCCATCATAGCTATAATTGAGGTTACCCAAGCAAAGAGAAGTGATTTATTTACCATTAGCGGCCTCCTCTTCCACCATTTTCGCAAAATCATCGTATGTTTTACCAGTGAATTGCTTACCATTAACATAGACGCTTGGAGTTGATTGAACACCAAGTTTTTTTGCTATACTCATATCCTTATCCCAAGCTTCTTGTCCCTTATTTTCTTCAAAAGCTTTCACTACTTTTTTCGTTTCTTTTTCAGTAGCCACTTCAGCTAACGCCTTTTTCAAGAAATCCTCTGTATATAAATCTACCTTTTCATACTTTAAATCCGCTGGTTGTTTACTGAACAGTAACTCGTGGAAAGACCAAAACTTCTCATTTCCTAGTTCTTTATAGACCGTTTCTGCAAATTGAGCAGATCGATTTGAATCGATATTAATAAAAGAATAATTCATAAAGTAAAACTTAGCTTTCCCTGTTTCAACAAAATCTTTGTAAATAGCAGGGACCATTTGATCATTAAAATCTTTACAGTTTGGACATTTATAATCGCCAAATTCAACAATACTAACTGGTGCTGATTCTTCACCTAAAAACGGTTGCTCTTTATAATCGATTTCCACCGACTTTTCCGATGATTTCGTTAAAAAAATGATACCTACGATACAAACTGCTATGACACCTACAAACCAAAATATTTTCTTAGACAATTAAAACACTCCTAATTCATACTACATAACGTAGTGTAATGGGGTAAAAAATTTACGCCAAGGCGTAAATAAATAATGCACAGATGCAACTAAATATTGTTAAAGATATGAATAGCATCTTCACTGGAAGGTTCCAATGAATTTCCCTTAACGGGTCTATTATATGGCCAATCCGATAATTGACAGAGGTATCTGCAAATGATGCATAAGTAAACGGCATTTTGCCAAGTTTGCTAACTTTCAGCATTTTCAACAAGGCGCTCCCTAAGTTTACAGATGTCTGTTGTTCTTCAATCGCATATTCATCCGCTAGTAATTCCTTCACGATTTTATAATTCTGATTACACCAGTCTAATATCGGAATATACCACATCGTGGATGAACAAAGTGCCATTAAAAAAATTTTAAGAGGATCACGGTGTTCCTTATGATACATCTCATGTGAAATGACAGCAGTTAATTCATCTTCAGTTAATAGCTTCATCAATCCTGTTGAAAGAATGATCTTAGGATGTATGAATCCCATCGTAATTGCTATTGGTGTGGGATGCGAGATGACGATAAATACATCTTTTCCTTTGCAATAAGTACGATTCATATCAATTGTAAGCATTTTCTCTTTATATTGCTTAAATCTCTTCTTCATACGAATAGCATGATAGAATTGAGACCCTATTTTCCACAACATCAAAATTAACGTATAGATGACGAGCACATCAAGTATATAGTCGAGTGAGGATAATCCAATTATTTTCAGCCAGCTATGACAAGTAACAACGATATTATATTGAACGTTCCAACCAGCAAGCTTTGCGATGAAATACAAAACCATTTGCAAAAAAATCGTTCCCGAAATAACCAGTGAAGCTATGAGCATGATAGACGAATGACGTTTGTGCATACTTTACAGATCCTTTTTCAGTTCTTTGATTTTTTCCTCGAGCATAGCTACAAGATCATCATCGACATCTTCTAAGGCATTTAACATATGGCTAACTACTACATTACCAAACTCGTCCATTAGCTCATTGGTCATTTCCTTTGATTGTGTATTCAAAAAGTCTTCTCTTGAGAGAACTGGCTTATACAAAGAAGATCTACCTTTTGTTTTTTTTTGGAGAATTCCCTTGTCAACTAATCGATTCATCACTGTCATGACTGTGTTGAAATTCGTCAATTTTTCTTGATCGAGTACGTGTTGTACATCTTTGATAGTCATTTCTACATCGTTCCATAGGATATCCATAATCTTTGCTTCTAGGGGGCCAAAAAAGCGATTTAACCCACTTTCGTTCATTTTAAATTTTCGAATCCTCACGATGTAATCACCTCACATTACCCATTGTAGTGTTACGTTCATATCCAGTCAAGAATTGTTCTCTGAAAATCATATATCATCTTAAAGTTATAAAAACATATTTAAACTTTATTACTTTTCCGAGTTCAGAAAGTATTTTTTAGAAAAAAACTGTTAAGATATGCGTATACATTTTCTATCATGGACAGCTTAAGATTGGAGGTATCGTCATGATTGAACCAAATAACTCATCTATCTGCGCAATCACATATCATATAGTAGAACGAATTACAGGTTGGTTTGAACAAACAACAAAACGAACTACTCATCACATTCATTTATACGCCGATTCAGTTTCAACTGCTAAAAACGTATTTAAATTAGAACATATTCATGACATGTCATATAAACCTTTCTCTAGTGGCTCTGGATTATTTTATTTGCATACGAACCAAGGTGTATTTATGTTTGAAATCGAAGTGGATCCTACTCATTTTATTCAAACGTATAAAAAAATACGTAGCTAAAAAGCTAAAAATTCATTTCTATTATAGATAGTGATGCTTCCATAATTAAATATGGAGGAGCAGCCTTTTGCTCTCAGATTGAAGACAAAAGACTGTTGATTGAGCTCATTCCAACTACTTTTGAAAACCCCCTTATTTTTCCTAAATTTCAATTATTAAAATTAATAAATCGATAAAAATGTATAAGGTAGCATTTTGTTGGTTTGGAGAAGCGCCCGCTCGACTCCTGCGGGAAAGCGAGGCAGACGAGACCCTGCAGGAGCGCAGCGACGAAGCGGCTCGGCGCTCGCCCGCGGTAAGCGAGCGGTAAGCTTCGGAAAACCTGATCTAGCCTATATACAAATAAAAAGACTGTAGAAAACTCGTTTTTTTGAATTATATAAAAATAGAAGGTAGCATTTTGTTGGTTTGGAGAAGCGTCCGCTCGACTCCTGCGGGAAAGCGAGACAGAAGAGACCCTGCAGGAGCATAGCGACGAAGCGGCTCGGCGCTCGCCCGCGGTAAGCGAGCGGTAAGCTTCGGAAAACCGGATCTATCCTGTATAGCATAGAAAACAGAAGGTAGCACTTTATTGTTTGGAGAAGCGTCCGCTCGACTCCTGCGGGAAAGCGAGACAGACGAGACCCTGCAGGAGCGTAGGGACGAAGCGGCTCGGCTCTCGCCCGCGGTAAGCGAGCGGTAAGCTTCGGAAAACCGGATCTATCCCGTATAAAAATAAAAAGACTGTAGAAAAATCGTTTTTTTCAGTTTATCTCCAATCTGATAGCAATCTTGTAGTAGATTTTTCTATTTTAGTTGTTCAATTTGTGGGTAGTGCATTCAGAATTCGCTTATTCGCAATTAACTTTATATCAGTTTCTTTATCTCCTTTTATATATAAATCTTTATTTTTATTGGTGTGATTCTTAAATCTAAAGCTTGATACAGTTACTTTACTTTTCTTTTTTGACCTGAATAAAGAATGTTGCCCTTGTATAGAAATGATAACTTTGTCATTCTCGTTATAGTTGTTCTGAGTAGATTTTGTAGTATTGCTAATGGATAAAAGGATTAGTAATTTCTATATCAAAAGTATATTCAACATCTTCGTTTAATTCTTGTTTTGCAGGTAGTTTAACTTTTTTTATGTTTGTAATTTTGACATCGTCGGATGAAATAATTACAGGTTCTTTCAACCAAATGTTCAATAAAAATAACCCCAAAGTTACTGATAACCCTAATAAGGAAAAGATAGTTATATAGAGTTTCTTTTTTGTTTTTGCTGTTAGACTAATTTGTTTTACCACTTCTTTATCTCCTCGTAATAATTCGTCGAGAGGAATGTTGAATAGATCACTTATAACCACAATTTGATCCAAATCAGGGAAACTTTTTCCGTTTTCCCATTTTGAAATTAATTGTCTGGTGACATGAAAATGTTTTGCTAAATCCTCTTGAGTCATTTTCTTTTCTAAACGTTTTTCTTTTATGACATTTCTAATATCCATATGAAACCTCCTTGAGTTTAATGTAAAAAAGATTTTAAAAACATGCTAGAAATGAAAGTAAACAAAGTAAAAATACTGCGCAACAAAGTAAAACATTATATATTTTATATTCTTTAATACTCAAAAAAATATAATACAGCTTTCATGAAAATGAGTCGACATTATTTGCACATAAATGAGGGAGGCTATCAAGGTTTTTAGCATACAAATAGAGAGAGTTAGAAGAAAAATTG
Organism: Viridibacillus sp. d25.2; assembly: GCF_055456015.2. Lineage (NCBI taxonomy): Bacteria > Bacillati > Bacillota > Bacilli > Caryophanales > Caryophanaceae > Viridibacillus > Viridibacillus sp. d25.2. Next base: position 4,403,393 of record NZ_CM196652.1, read on the forward strand.
AATATAATTTTATGCCTTGTATATAATCTAGTCTGATAATTCATAGTTGGGATGTGATTTAATTATTTCCCGGGAAATAAGCCGAGAGTGGCTCTACGTAGGCTTTCAAAAGCATTTTAACAAAAAAGGTTTTTACATATAATAAAGGCGATGGTTCATTCATGGCGCTATTTTATCATAATGAATCTTTAGTTGAGGTTACTACTTTTCATCATGGTCTAAGGGAAGAAGAAACGAATACTTTAATATAGTACATCTACCACATTGTTCTATCATTATTCACAGGCACTCTATTATCCTCTATTGCTTCTTATAAAAGCATTCAGGTGCAATGTGAGCATTCCTGATTTATAATAATAGATAAGAAATGAATAGATAATATAAGTTTCGGGTTAAAGAGAGGCGCATATATTGCGTCATGAGTAGGTGAAAAAGGGTTTTATGTTTAAAAATAGGAAAATAAAAATCCGTGTATCTGGATGGTCAGCACTTCTGATTTTGACAATGATATTATTGCTTGCACTTTTTTTAGTGGTGACTGTGCCACTATTTGGATTTTATGGTTTGTATAATTTATTTGCTAAGTATGATTTAGCAACTATACAAATCTTCGAGCATTGGTATAGAAATGGTTTCTATTTCGGTTGGTTTTTATTACTGATTGCCGCAATGATGTTCTTAGTGGACTTCATAAATTTATTTGTCGTTGCGAGCTTCAATCTACTTTGGTCTAAACCGGTGGCAATTATTAGTTACACCGTACAAACTGCTGTTTGTGCTATCTTCTTTAAAAGTTTATTAGTAATGAGCTTTAGTCGTATTGATGTAACATGGACGGGTTCTATTATTTTATTTATACTTTTATATATTATTGTGGCCGTTTTTAGTTATGAAAAACCAGAACCATCTAATAAAAATGATTGAATGTAGTAGGAGTTTCTTTTATAGAAGCTCCTTTATTTTTTATGGAAAACAACCTTTCCAAGGGTTGACTCAACCACTAAAATTTGATAAGATTTCAATCGTTCGGTAATTATATCGAATTTTTTTATTTGGTAGATTTCGAACTTCATGTGAGTATAAACTTGTTTTTGAGCTTCTAACACTCGGTTAGCTGCTCTTTTTTTTTCGATTATTTAAATAAAAATCCGACATTTTGCCAATCAATCAGCAATGTCGGACTTTTCTATGAATATTTTATTATTATTTATTCTATAAATACTTCCTACTAAAAAATTTCCCTCTGGAGATTATCAACCCTCTAAAGGTAGAATTTATCACCACCAAAAAGTTGGATATTTTCTTGTGCTTCGCATGTTATTTATAATAAGTGCAAAAGCAACAATTATTAGTGAACCTATTAATACGGGAGTAATAATATAATGCCAACTGTAGTTTCCCAACATAATAATAACGGGGTCTGCTCCTGCTGGTGGATGTGTTGTTTTAGTAATCATGACAAGTGCTATAGCGATAGCAACTGCAAGAGCGATGGCCCATGGCTCGTTACCAAAAAGATTCAGCATGATGATACCAACTGCACTTGATAATACATGACTACCAATAATATTACGTGGCTGTGATAGTGGTCCATTCCAAAGAGCAAAGGCTAGTATGCAGCTCGAGCCAAATGGTGCCATAAACCAAAGTGTATTAGTCATTTGAGTAAGTTCAAGGAGTACAAAAATTGTGATATAGCAACAAATTAATGCCGTCATTATGTCTTTCCAATTTACTTTTAGCGGAGAATGGCCTTTACCTTTCATTTTTGTGATGTACGATAGTGTTTTTGATTTTTTTAGTGATGTAATTTGTGTCAAGTTGTTTACCTCCTGCATTTATCACTTTACTACAACTAATTGAATAATAAAGGAGTTTTAATATTTTCAATTATATTGCTAGAAGGTTCATTACTAGCATAAATGGTATATTAGATTATCTTTTTTACTCATACAAATAATCTTATCATCCATCTAATTTAAAAAAAAAGATATCCACAAGGGATATCTTCTTTTTTATTAATGATTAATATATAACTCAAATACTTCTCTGAAATCTTCTTTAACATATCGCTTTTTATTTTGTAACACCCAGTCGTTAGCGAAGCGAGCAATTTGTTCGAATGATTGGGCTGGTGTTACTACATTGCTCTCTACTTTGCCAATTGACTCTGTAGCATATGTTAGGCTGTTTTGAGCGATTTCAAAGTATTGTGTGTTGTTTTTCATCTCGACAGAAATCGCATGGAGTGCTTTATATAGATCTTTAATTTCTGTGTCGAATTTTTTGTGAATGTCGATAGACATCGGTATATTGTTAATAGTAAATTTAATTTCGATATCTAAATCAATTGTGCCTGCTGTTTCTAACATTACATCTGTAATTGTGCTGTGCTGATAGTCATAGCGCTTTAGAAGACGTTTTTTACTAATCGCATTTTCGCCGTCTACGTGAAGTAGTGCTTTATTTGTAAAGCAGTATTCGTCTGCTTTTGTTTTTATTAGAAAGTATACAACTTCTCCTGATTCGTGTAGAACGAAATCGTCGGCTTCTGTTTTGTCGAAGTTTTCTTTTGGTACGACAATCCCAATATCAGAAAGACCTAGTGCGTCTGAGGCAAATTTTTTAAGCATAAGTTATTCCTCCACTAATGGTTAGATTTTATTCTATCTTCTCTTTATACGAACTAACATTAGCACAGGTTCCATTTCTTATTGAAATTTACTTAGAACGTTTCTTACGACGATATGATGGCCACTCTCTTTCACTTGCTTTAAAGTTATAAACAGGTTTGATAATTGTTTTAATATCTACAGTATTTTGGACATTTTCAATTATTTCTTCCATTGGTTTATAAGCCATAGGTGCTTCATCAAGTGTTTCCCTATTAACTGATGATGTCCAAATGCCAGTCATTGTTTTTTGATAATCCTCAAGATTTAAGTTTCTATTTGCTTGAGTACGACTCATAATGCGCCCTGCTCCATGTGGGGCTGAATTGTTCCAATCTTCATTTCCTTTTCCATAGGCAATAATGGAGCCATCACGTATATTGATCGGAATAATGAGTTGTTCCCCTTTTTGCGCAGAAATAGCACCTTTTCGTAAAATCATGTTATCGGTATCGATATAGTTGTGAATCGAATCAAATTCTTCAACGATATGCTTTTCAAAATCTAAATGCTCGATAATAGATAGCGCGATTTGACGACGATTCCCTTTCGCAAATTGCTGTGCAAGCTTCATATCATGGATGTAATTTTGGAAATCCTCACCTTGCACATACGCAAGATCCTTTGGGATAATTGGTGTTTCTTTTTGATATTGCTTAAGGGCTTCTTGAATTTCTTGAAAGCGCCCTTGTTCCTTCAAAGTAGCGACTATTTCTGAAACGTCACGGTGTTGTATTTTTTCATATGCTAACTTTTGATAGTATGTTGCGATTTTCGCACCTACTGAGCGGCTCCCAGTGTGAATGCATAGATAAAGATAGCCTTCCTCATCTTGAGACACTTCTATAAAATGATTGCCACCGCCTAATGTACCGAGGCTAAGTTTACTTCTTTCATCATTTAGAATATGAGAAGCTACAAATTGCTTTGCCTTTGGAAAATTATTTGTGACGTATCGAATACTGTCGTTGTCATGTAAATTAGTACCAGATGGAACGTATTGTTTTATGGTATCATCAAGCTTTTGGAAATCAATGTCGATAGGTGCGATTTTTGTAACGTGTACACCACATCCCACGTCGACTCCTACTAAATTTGGTACCACCTTATCTTTCAGAGCAATAGTTGTACCAATAACACAACCCTTTCCAGCATGATAATCCGGCATAATGCGGATTTTCGCACCGTGTAAAAATGGTTGGTCACATAATTCTTGAACTTGTTCTACTGCTTTATCCTGCCTAATATGAGAGAATATTTTCGCATTTGTATGCAGTCCCTGTACTTCAATCAATTGGGTCATCTCCTTGTAATTTTTTCCGTTTTTGTAGTTTGGGTTAGTTTAACATAGAAGGTGAATGATTGGAATTATGATATGCAGTGAAAAATGGATGTGTATACTATACTTACATTATTAAAATTTTATGCCAGGAGGTTTTGTAATGAACACACAATGTATTTTATTAATAGATGATGAAGAGGATTTGGCAAGTTTGCTACAAACAGTGTTACATAAAGAAGGTTTCACAAATGTTATAACAGCCGGAACGATTCGCGATGGTTGGGCCAAATTTCAGGAAATAAAACCTGATTTAGTGCTACTAGATATTATGCTCCCTGATGGTGAAGGCTATGATTTGTGCAAACAAATTCGTGAAGTATCAAATGTCCCAATTTTATTTATGTCTGCGAAGGATGAAGAGATTGATAAGCTCTTAGGACTTGCAATTGGTGGGGATGACTATATTACAAAACCATTTAGCCCTAAGGAAGTAGCTTATCGGGTAAAGGCGCAACTAAGACGCGCAAGTTTTTCTGAGGAAAAACCAGCTTCAAAAAATATTATTGTGGGACCTTTTGAATTGAATACTGATGGTACTGAATTAAAGAAAAATGGAACAATAATTGAGTTAACAGCTAAGGAAATTGGTTTAATGAATTGTTTTATCCATAACCCAAATCAAATTTTGAGTAAAGAAACGTTATTTGAACGTGTTTGGGGAGAAGACTTTTTTGGTTCGGATAATACCGTTATGGTGCATATACGCCGATTGCGTGAAAAAATTGAGGATATCCCATCGAATCCAACATTCTTGATCACGATTAAAGGTCTTGGCTATAAATTAAATAGTAAGGGGTGATGCTAAAATGAAATGGAGAATAACTGGGCGTTTTTTATGGTCAGTTGTAATGATTGTTATTATTGTTGGCATCATCAATACTGTGCTATTAATAGGACTCCTCTTTAATCAAGCTAATTATTCAGCTATAAGCCCTTCTGATACATCTGCTGAAGAATTCACACGTTCCTTCTCTCAATATGTTGAGATAAAAAATGGCTTACCTGTTGTGAATGACGAAGGTGTAAAGGCTTTAAAGGACAAACATGCTTGGGTGCAATTTTTAGATTCTAATGGGCATCAAGTTGGTGCTTTTGAAACGCCAGATAATCTAGCTACGAGCTACTCCCCTATGGAAATAGTACAAATGTATAAATTTAAAGAAGTTGATGGAGATACTACTGTTTATATTAGTACAATGGAGGATTTGGATTATTTTATCGGTGTGGAAAATTCCAGTGTTGGACGTTATGTTTTGACCTATGATTATATGCAATTTTTTAAATTTGCTAACCTACTTTTAATAGCATTTTTAATAGTAGATGTACTAATCGCTTTGATCATTGGGTTATTATTTTCTCGCTATTTGACAAAACCACTTTACACTCTGATCGATTTCATCGGACAGCTACGTAACCGACAATTCAATAATATAAACGTGCCAAAAGGTGTTTATAAAGACGTTTTTATTAATGTAAATGAGCTTTCCAAAAAATTAAGTGAACATGAAAAAGAACGAAATCGCTTAGATCAAATGCGTGAAGAATGGATTAGTAATGTATCCCATGATATGAAAACTCCCCTTGCGTCAATTCAAGGATATGCTGAATTGATGAAAGATGATGCTGAAAATCTCACAACTAACGAAGTACAAGAATATACAACAATTATTGAGAAAAAATCTATCTATATGAAAGATTTACTCCATGACTTAAACTTAACTACTCGTTTACGTAACCAACAACTACCTATGCATTTTGAAGATATTAATATCGTGAGTTTTATGCGTGAACTGACGATTGAATTATTGAATGACCCTCAATTTGGAGAACGTCGTGTCGAGTTTGTTAATAATGTGAATAAAACCGTGCATAAAGTGGATAAAAAATTATTGAAAAGGGCCATTTTGAACTTTATCTACAACGCACTTGTGCATAACGATGAAAATGTGTGTGTAACAATAACAATTGATAACGCTTATCCACAATGCGAACAAGTTGAAAGTGGACAACCTTCATATTATAAAACACGCATAACAATTTCTGATAATGGTCGAGGCATTCCACCTGAAGATATTACACAAGTATTTGAACGCTATTATCGTGGATCAAATACGAAAAACACACTTGGTACTGGACTTGGAATGGCAATAGCTCGTGATATTATTCTCGCTCATAAAGGTGATCTTCAATTATCTAGTGTAGTAGAAGAAGGTACAACAATTATAATATTACTTTAGAGCCAGCAGGTGTATGTTGGTTTGTGCTTCCTGCTTACGCAGGCTACGAAATGATGGAGATGGAGTTAAGAGTGGGTATACAGAAATATTAGAAGTGAAACGACTAACTGGTGGATATTCTCCATATGATTTTACTGTGAAAATAAAAGAATCCATTTTGAAAAAGAGATTGAACAAAATGGATTCTTTCGTTGTGATTTAGTATACAGATTTTATAAAAAAAGTGTCATCTTCCATACCTAAATAACCTTCACGGAAGCATAAGACTTGTATCAAAGTTCGCGAAGTTGTAAATCCTCGTTTTCCTGGTGTTGCCTCACATTAAGATTTCGTTGTATAAATACTTCTGCAATAATTAAATTTGGCACCCAAGCTAACCAAGCGATAATAGCATAGCTTAATTCGAAACTTTCTAATCCAAATAGTAAGACAAACAAAGGTAGCCAAATTCTCAACGTGACAGCTGCAAAGGTTAAGGAATAGTTTCTTATCATCCACTTTTGATGATCATGAATTTTCTTTCCTTTAACTTTTACAAGCGCTTGAAACGCAGAAAATAACCATAATACGGATAAAAAACCAAACCCAAGCTTTCCCGCAAATCCCCCTGTAGCGTGAAATGCTAAATAAAGTCCTGAGATCCCTCCTAATAAAATGCCAGCCATATATATTTTCCCTATCCTTCGGTGACGCTTGATATTCTTTTTTCTAAAGTTTGTGGATAATGTAAAAGGACCAATTACTAATACTACTACACTAGTTGCAATATGTATAAAAAGCATAATGTACCAAAACGCACTCAATTTAGAAAGAAACATAAGCTTCATTTGAACAAACCCTGCTTGATATCCATCCATAATGAAATATTGAACAATGGCATAACCCGCTACTAAAATAGCAGAAATAGTAAATGTATACCAAGTGTTTTTATTCATAATCCCACTTCCTTCCAGTATTAATCATAGTTAGATTGCATCATTATTTTTCAATTTGTTGTTAAAGTAAACTGCCCCTTTAGTTGAATAAGAAAAAAGAGCCGTCTGAACAGTAGTAATCCCGTACTTAGTACACCATACATAACAACCTTACTAAATTTCCCCATTTTCTTATCCCCTAATCGAACTTTGTTTTAAATAAACAGTTATTTTTTTAAAACTTCATTTATCATCTTCTTCAATAAAAAGAAAGCCCAGTTTCTCCTGAAAAATATCAATCAATTAGAGTATTATTATCTACTAAAATGGTTAATTCAATATAATATCTAACTTTTTTATTAATTATAACAAAAAATGGATAGTAGTATGGGAGTTTTATGCTTTATGCATCACCTTTTTGAAATGTAAATATAAACTATCAAATTAGAATCACTTTATTTCCACTATTTGCATGAAAATATCCTATCTAACAATTTAAAAAAATATTGCTATTTTATTAAAACTATCGTTTAATTAGTTCTGCTTGAAAAAAATTATTGTAAAGGAATGTTGTCAATTGAACAAATTTTTCCGTGGTACACTAGCAGCAGCTCTAATTGCATCAACACTTGTGGCTTGTACACCCGCAGACAAAAAGACAAAGGTACAAGAAAAAGACGATTTAGCGGCGGTAAAACAATACTCCGATAATTATTTATCAAAAGTAGATGCTAATTATTCATTTAAATTTGCCAAAGGTCTTGAAGAATTTAAAACAAATGAAAAGCTAGGATATCGTCCAGCAGGATCTGAAGCAGAACTAAAAACTGGCGAAAAAATTGCAGATGAAATGAAGAAAATTGGGCTTACCGACGTATCAAAAGATGAATTTACAGTCGATAGCTGGACATTTGAAAAAGCAGATATGACCTTCAATACCGTTGATGGTAAAGAAAAATCAGCAGTTTTAGGTGCATATCAAACTAATTTTGATACAAAGGGAACAAAAGAATTTGATGTTGTTTATGCAAATCGTGGAACAGCAGAGGATTTGAAGAACCTTGATATTAAAGGCAAGCTAGTGCTTATAGATGTAAACCAACGAGAAGATTGGTGGGTTAGCTACCCTGCCTATCAAGCTCATTTGAAAGGCGCCGCTGCAGTTATAACAGTGCAAAGCGAAGGTTATAGTGAAGTAGATGGCGATGCTTTGAATGCACAAGATATTTGTGGGCCTGATGATGCCCCTGCATTCTCTATGTCCCAAAATAATGCCAAAGAATTAAAGAAATCACTAAAAGCAAATAACAATAAACTTAAGGTCCACTTTGATGCAAAATCTACAGTCAAATTCGATCAACCAACGTATAATTACTATGGGAAAATTGAAGGTAAAGATCCAGAATCATATATCATTCTTTCAGCACATTACGATTCTTACTTCAATGGCTTCCAAGATGACAATGCAGCGATTGCCCTAATGATGGGTGTAGCAAAAGGTTTAGTAGACAGTGGCTATAAACCTGAGAAAACAATTATCTTTAATGCATTAGCCGCTGAAGAATGGGGCGTTTCAAATACGCGTTATGACTGGTCTACTGGTGCATACAATCAGATTTTCCGCATCCATCCTGAATGGGTTGGGAAAGCATTTGCCGACATGAACTTCGAGCTTCCTGCTTATGAACATACAACGACAAATGAAATTCGTGCAGATTACGAGTTGAAAAACTTCTTAACTAAGTTTACGAAGTCTGTACCATCAGTAGACGGCGTATATAAAGACGGCATTTCTGTGGTATCACCATTACGTACTTGGTCAGATGATTTCTCATTCTCTATTGCAGGTGTTCCATCATTACGAAATGACTTCCAAGATAGTGAATTCATGCATTCTCATTATCATACACAGTACGACAATGAAGATACGTATAATGGACAAGCTTTAGAATTCAATCTGAATTTATATGGTCTACTAGCTATGCATTATGACCAAACAGCAGTAACACCACTTGACTTTACAACGAGATTAGATGCTTTGGAGAAATCTGTTAAGTCTGATGTCTTTAAGGCTGCTAAAGTTTCTTCAAAAGAGTTAACAGCTGCTATTGATAAAGCTGCTAAAGCGGCTAAAGAGATTAATGCTCAAGTAGAAAAAATTAATGCTAACTATACAAAAGCTTTAGTCTCTGGTAATGAAAAAGAAGTGAAAAAGCTCTATGCTGACAGTCGCTCATTAAATAGTAGCTTATTAGCTACTTACAAATATGCTCAAGATCAATTCGTACGTTTAACTTGGGAAGACGAACCAATTTTCCCTCATGAACACGCACAAAATAACATCTCTAACTTACAAGGTGCAATCAAAGCTCTTGAAAAAGGTAATGCTGGTAAAGCACTAGATGATTATTTATTGGCAATTGACAACAACTGGTATGGATATAGCTTTGACAAAGAAGTATTCGAATACTTCACAAATTATGTACTAGAGCAACCTGCAGATCGTTTAATGTGGGGTGCAGGTCGTATAATGGGCCACGAAAACTTATATGACACAGTAGCTTCACTGAAAAAGAAACGTGACCAAAAGAATGCAGATGTTTCTAAAGAACTATCAACTCTAAATGCAGCACTTGAAAGACAAGAGAAATTACTAAAAACTTCTGTTGAAGATGAAGTGAAGAGCATTCATGAGTTACATGCACAACTAGAAAAAATGAAATAACATTTAAACGAACTACCAAAAAGGCTGAGAGTAGAATTATACTCTCAGCCTTTTTGTATTGTTCTCTTCCGAAGTTTTTAAGTACAAATCACAGTAGCTTTTCAAACATTACTATTAAATTTCTATTTATACACACAATGTATAAATAGCGCTTACATTTGAATAATAGATTCAAATCTTACTTTACAACACCTATATTTCGCACTCAAGTGACAATTTTCTGTTATATAACAAATTATTTTTTGCATAAAAATAATTATATTAATATATTTTAATAGAAGTGGGAATTTCATATAAACTAAGTATTAATAAGTTATTGTAAGCTATTTCATTAGCAATTAAATTATATAAACATAGTTATTTTTCATTTTTATTTTTTCTGATTAAGCAGTATTTTCTGATAACTTGTTGCTAAATAAATATACATTACGTTATGATATATCTAATTACTATTGTTCTAGACGGTTAATATAGTTTTAAAAAGCGAATATTGAAGTTTTTTGGGGATTTGGGGGGAATCAAATGATAGAGTTCAAAAATGCAAACAAGTACTATGGTGATTTTCATGTCTTAAAAGACATTAATTTGACGATTAACAAAGGTGAAGTAGTGGTTATTATCGGTCCATCTGGTTCTGGTAAAAGTACATTATTGCGCTGTATTAATCGATTAGAGACCATTTCTGAAGGTTCACTTACTGTTAACGGTATTGAAGTGAATGATAAAAAAACGGATATTAATAAGCTACGTAGAGAGATTGGGATGGTTTTCCAACACTTTTATCTATATCCGCATAAGACGGTTTTAGACAATATTACTCTAGCACCAATTAAAGCATTGGGGCAATCAAAGGAAGAGGCAAAAAAAACAGCGCATGCTTATCTAAAAAAAGTAGGCATTCCTGATAAAGCAGATTCTTTCCCATCACAGCTTTCAGGTGGTCAGCAACAGCGTGTAGCAATTGCTAGGGGGTTAGCAATGCACCCAGAAATTATGTTATTTGATGAACCAACATCTGCACTTGATCCTGAAATGATTGGGGAAGTTTTAGATGTTATGAAATCATTAGCAAAAGAAGGTATGACAATGGTTGTCGTAACACATGAAATGGGCTTCGCTAGAGAAGTGGCCGATCGAATTATTTTCATCGATAAGGGGCAAATACTTGAGGATGCAGATCCAACTGAGTTCTATAAAGAGCCTAAAGAAGAACGGGCAAAATTATTCCTCAGTCGGATATTAAATCACTAATACAAAATAGGGGGACTTTATGATGTTCAAACGTAAAAAGGGGTTATTTTCAATCTTACTTTTAGCAATCATGGCTGTATTCATGTTAGCTGCTTGTGGGGACAAAGATAAGGATAAGACAACTGGCGGCAAAGATAAAGATGCATTACAAACTATTAAAGATAACGACAAAATCGTTTTTGGTGTAAAAAACGATTCAAATCTATTTGGTTTGAAAAATCCAAGCACAGGTGAAATTGAAGGCTTTGATATCGATATCGCAAAAGAAATTGCAAAAAGTATTTTAGGTGATGCATCAAAAGTTGAATTTAAAGAAGTAACGTCTAAAACGCGTATTCCAATGTTACAAAACGGTGATATTAATGCAATCATTGCAACTATGACAATTTCTGAAGAGCGTAAAAAAGAAGTAGACTTCTCTGACGTTTATTTTGAAGCAGGTCAATCTCTACTTGTTAAAAAAGGTAGCAAAATTAAATCAATCAACGATATAGATAATTCAACAAAAGTAATAGCAGTAAAAGGCTCTACGTCAGCTCAAAATATCCGTGAAAAAACGCCTAAAGCACAAGTTTTAGAATTTGAAGACTACGCTCAAGCTTTTTCGGCTTTAAAAGCTGGTAAAGGTGATACTTTAACAACTGACGACGCAATCCTTTACGGTATGGCTGACCAAGACAACAAATATGAATTAGTAGGTGGGCAATTCACTGAAGAGCCTTATGGAATCGCAGCTAAAAAAGGTAATACTGAATTAGTAGCTGCTATCAATAAAGCGTTAACAGAAATGAAAGACAGTGGCCGTTACGATGAGATCCACCAAAAATGGATTAAAAAGGACTAATCCTCCGTTCACTGTTCATCACATAACCGCTACTTGTTAAAAAATAAAAAAAGAAACTTAATAGACTTTAACAGGCAGTAAACCTACTCTAACGGATTCCTGTTAGACATTAGGTATGTACTGTCTGTTTTTCTCCATCTTTTAAAGAAGCACAGATTTTACGAAAACACACTCACGTAATTAAAGGAGTGATTCATTATGCTAGATTTTACGATATTAACAGAAAACTGGGATATGTTTGCTGAAGGCTTTAAAGTAACACTGCTATGTAGTTTACTAGCGCTTATTGGTAGTTTTTTATTGGGGACTATATTAGCGGTATTCCGAATTGCTCCGATTAAACTACTGAATTGGATTGGTACCATCTATGTTGAGTTTTTCCGTAATATTCCGCTACTGATTATTGCATTCACCATATTTGTTGGATTACCTACTCTAGGTATTTCACTAAACGGATTTCAGGCAGGTACAATCGCACTGATCATTTATACCTCTGCCTTTATCGCCGAAGCTATCCGAGCAGGTATTTTGGCGGTACATAAAGGTCAAAATGAAGCCGCTCGTTCATCAGGTTTAACTTATATTGAAACGATGCGCTATGTTATTCTGCCTCAGGCATTTAAAATTGTAATTCCACCATTAGGTAACCAATTTATAAATCTCGTCAAAAACTCTTCTATATTAAGTGTTATCGCTGCTGGTGAATTAATGTATCAAGCTGATCTAATTTCGGCTCGTACATACGTTGTTTTTGACGTATATATTATCGTTGCTTTACTTTACTTAGTTATTACTCTTCCTCTTAGTTATGGCGTTAACTACTTAGAAAAACGTCTGGCGAAGAGCAATTAGAAGGAGGTCGGGTGCATGGATTTTGCAGGTGCGTATACTCCAGATCATTTGAAATTTTTGTTAGAAGGATTTTTAGTTACATTAAAAGTTGCAGGTATTGCAATCGTACTCAGCTTCATTATTGGTGGCTTAATTGGTACAATTCGCTATGCGAAAATTCCTGTACTTTCGCAAATATTAGCTATTTTAGTAGAGCTTATTCGTAATTTACCGCTACTGCTAATCATTTTCTTCACTTATTTCGCCCTACCTGAAGTAGGTATAAAAATGACTCCTACTATGGCAGCAATTACAGCATTAACGATTTTTGAATCCGCTATGTTATCTGAAGTTATCCGAAGTGGGTTAAACTCCATTCATAATGGACAAATTGAAGCAGGTCGTTCTTCTGGTCTTTCTTATGTCCAAACTTTGTGGCATATCGTTTTACCACAGGCTTTACGGAGAATGGTACCACCTATCGTGAGTCAATTCATATCATTATTAAAAGATACGTCTCTTGCGGTAGTTATCTCATTATCAGAACTTATGCATAATGGTGGCGTGATTTATGCACAGCCAGGCGGAGACAAATATATCATGCCTATTTTTATCATTATTGCAGGAATGTATTTCGTTGTGAATTATGCTCTATCAATAATTGCACGCCGTTTAGAATTAAAAACGACGTAATAAAAAAGGGTTATCACCTTTTCGAATTTTCTTCGACATTGGCGATAACCCTTTTTTATTATTATTTTATTTTTGCTTGTGCTTCTTTTGGAATGTCTGAAAGTTGTACTTCATCATATGACGAAACGCCCTTCTCCTCTTTTACATATAGCATTAAATATGCGTCTTTACGTAAGTTTTTGCTTGCAGTGAATTCAACTGTTTTTGCTTCACCTTTAGCATTTACACTTTCTAAATTGTAATGGTAAGTTTCATATACTTTACCATCAGAAGCCTTACCTACTTCTTTCACGCCATCTTCTGTAATATGCACATAATAGTTATCTGCGTTCATACGGTTAAAATCCACATTCATTAACACTACAAGACCAATAACACCAATTAGAAAAAGTGATGCAACTGCAATTAGAAATTTTTTCATTATTATCATCCTTCGTTTTTATTATTTTGGGTAATAATTCGGTTATATGAATAAACGGTTAATACATAATAGATTCCATAAATAGCTGTGTAAGCGACCATCCATATGATGACAGGCTTAGTGAAATCCATTGAAAATAGGTTTGAAAATGCTGTTAATGCTACAGCACTATGCGCAAGACCAACTATAAGTGGGACAGCAAAAATTACGAGCACTTGTGATGCCACTGTTTTTTTCATTTCCCTTGCACTAACGCCCATTTTATAAAGCATATTGTATTGCGATTTATCTTCTTCTGCTTCTGTTAGCACTTTGAAGTAGATAATACTGCCTGTCGCTGCTAAGAATACGAGGCCTAGGAAGCTACCAATAAATAATAGTGAACCCATTCCTTCAATACTGCTTTGATAATCTTCCGGTGCGCTTGAAAATTGTGCTTCATCAGGTAATGAACTAGCAATTTCTTTCGATAAATTGGTTGTTGCATCATCTACTCCAATAGCACGGAATTGCACAGGCTTGCCCTGCTTTTCGAGTTCTTTATATTGCTCATTTGTGACTACAAGTGTCATACCTGCCTTAAAGTTTAGGACAGGGACATCATGATACCCTTTCAATGTAATCTCTGTTCCCTTTTCTGCTGTAATAGTCTTACCCGCATATTTAGGCGATAGATTTTCATGATAATCAGCATCGATAATAGTCGCTTTATTGCCTATTAATTGGAGTTCTTCTTTATCTTGAAGTTTCGCTAAATTGTTATATGTTGTTTCATCAATCACTGTGTAAATGCGTTTGTCTTCGTCGATGCCCATTGCAGATTCAAGTTGTTTCGCTTCAAATGTGACGAACAATGCAGAGACGTTTTCATCGTATATTGTCGCAGGTAATAATGATGTTACTTTGTCGTTATCAACATTCTTAGTTTGCTCGTACATAAAAGTGTTTGGATCAGCAAGCTTTACATTGTCATTAATATTGTAATAAAGACTGTAAACTGCGCCTCCAGCTGTTACTGTTGTTGCACTCAAAATTGCTATTACTGTTAGTGTGCGGGCATTACCACGAACACGGTAAAGCAACTGAGAAATAGTCATTAAGTGTAGACCTTTCCAAAGCCACTTTTCACGGCGCTTGAATAATGTTAAAACAAAACCTGTAACGCTATGGAATAGCAAGAATGTTCCTACGATAACTGTTGCTAAAATTACGAGTGGTGTAAGCATTCCTAAAATACGCCATACTTCGGAAGTTAATAAGTTTTGTAAAGCTAACCAGTAGCCAATTCCGATACTCCCTAAACCTAAAATAGCAACAACCCAAGAAGGCTTTGGTGTTACTTCTCCTTTTTTCGATGCATGGAATAAATCGATTAATTTAAATTGATATATTAAACGATAACCTTGAAATGAAGTAATAAAGAAAATGATCAAAAATACGGCTGCTGTATTTATCATGGCTTCCGTAGATAAAGTAAATGGTGCGACGACATCGTAACCCATTAAACGGATTAAAACCGTAACGAATAATTTTGAGCTAAGAAAGCCAAGGAAAACACCTATAACTAATGAAAAAATACCAAGCAATAAATTTTCAAAGAATAACATGAAACCAATTTGACGTTTTCTAACACCTAATAAAGCATAAAGTGCTACTTCCTTTTTTCTTTTTTTCATAAAAAATGAATTTGAATATGCGATGAAAATGGCCACAAAGAAAATTAATACAACGGCGGCTCCGCTCATCAGTGACCCCATTTTCTGTGAAGTCTTCGTCATCTCAGAGACGATATCGCTATATTTTAAAGTAACGAAAGTAAAGTAAATGACAATACTAAATACCATCGATGCGATATATAAAAAATATTGAGAGAAGTTTCGTGCAATATTTTTTCTTGCTAAACTAAATAATGTCATCAACCTCACCCCCAATTGCAGATAAAGTATCTAATATTTCTTGGAAAAATTCTTTACGCGTTTGATCGCGGCGGTAGATTTCCGTTGAGAGCTGTCCATCCTTAATGAATATAATGCGACGACAAAAACTTGCGGCGAAAGCATCATGCGTTACCATCATGATCGTCGATTCATTGTTCTGATTAAGTGAACTTAAGCTTTCTAGTAAATCGGTTGCAGATTTTGAATCTAGTGCACCAGTTGGTTCATCAGCTAAAATAAGTGCAGGCTCTGTAACAATTGCTCTTGCAGCAGCTGTACGTTGCTTTTGACCACCTGAAATTTGATATGGATATTGACTAAGCAACACTTCAATTCCAAAAACTTTTGCGATTTTTTGTACACGTTCTTCAATTTCTTTTGCAGGTACTTTTGCAATTGCTAGAGGTAATAAAATATTTTCTTTCACAGTAAGAGAATCTAGCAAGTTGTAGTCTTGGAAGATAAAGCCTAGATTGTCGCGTCTGAAATCTGAGAGCTCGGCTTCTTTCATATCATGAAGCCCCTTATCGTTCATGAAAATTTCACCTTCTGTAGGCGAATCGATTGTTGCAAGGAGATTTAGTAATGTTGATTTACCTGCACCTGATGGACCCATAATCCCAACGAATTCACCATGCTCAATTTGAAATGAAATATTTTCTAATGCTGTGTACGCATTCGGTGTTTTGCCATATGTTTTTTTAACATTTTCTATTTTTAATAATGCTTCCATTTGAGTCACCTCTGTTGTCATTTGTTGATATACACACTATATCGCCCCATCCTTACAACATAATTGTCGCAACCTTACAGGAACCTTAAATCTTGTTAGGGTGCCGTTAACTGTTATTTACACTAATTAAAAAAGGACTTCCAAAAATTAAGGGAAGTCCTTTTACAGCTTTATTTTCTCGTTGTGTGTAAATCTGATGCTTCATCAAAATAGAAGCGTCGTTTGCCTTTTCCAAATGCAACAAGCAAAGCATGGAAGAACAAAACAACTATTAATACTATTCCAAGTAAGCTAGTACCCAGTACTAAAAATACTTTTAATTTATAATACGGTGAACCAATCTGTAAATTCATTTGATTGAAAATGCTTAGTACAAAGAATGAAAAGTAAGTAAGATAAATAGCACCAAAGCGTTTAAACAAACGTTTATTTGTATCTATAGTGCTTACTTTGCTATCATAGCGGAAACGCATAATTTTCGAACCAATTGTATGTCCATTCCACAAGATTGGAATGACAAAAAATACAATGAAAATGAAAATAGATTTAATTAAAAAATTTATAATTAAATTTGATTCAATAAATGCGGTGCCTAGTTGTCCAAGTATATCAATAATGAAAATATCAATAAGTAATGCAATTAATACAGGTATCGCACGAACATCATCTAGAGCAGTCAGTCTTTCCGCTTTCTCATTAATGCTTTCCTTTGATGGGAACAATGCTAAAATAGCGGGTGCGATGAAGAAACCAACTATCCCACCTAGCGTATTAAGCATCAAATCATCGACGTCAAAAATACGATACGCACAATTATAAATACCGTAGATGCCTGTTACTTGGGTAATTTCGTAAAATAATGTCAATCCAAAAGTTAAGCCCAGCGCTCTTTTCCAACATTTTCTCTTTTGAAAGAAATAACGTAAGTAAACGCCCAACGGTAATAGTAATAAGAAGTTGAAAAAAGCTTGATAAAAGGCCGGCTGTTTGACTAATAATGCATATGTACTTGGCTGAGATAAAACCACTCCACTATTTTCAAACATGTCTGAAATAAAAATAAACGGCATCAATGAATAATGCTGTGTGCCTGGCTGTTGTGTAATACAAGTATTACGTGATTCTGGTAATGGTAGTAGGACTAAAAATAAAGCGCTGATAAAATAAAAAATAAATGAAAATACGATTAGCGTCGTTGATAATGGCAAGTATCCATATTTACGATATGTGTAAATAAGCCACGGTACAAAAATAACAAAGGCCAATAGGATAAATACAATCATTGCGACGTAAATTGGTTGTGTATAAGCTGACATACTCTTACCTCTTTCGTCATTTAATCATAAAATAATTCTCATCATATCAAAAAAGGCATTCAGATTAAAAGTATTTAAACTATAATCGAATGCCTTTAGTTACATAATCAATTTGTTATTCGCCTGCTATAATGCGCTCTTTACAAAAGCTCAATATAATTTCTTCTTCATCTTCTTCTAGACCAAATTCTAGCATTTTTTCAGTACCTTTATCGATGATGAAGTAATTCGCAAGCTTAAAGTCGTCCTCTTTTTTCCCAACGATTGCGCGGATTTCAAGACCACCTTCTACAAATAACTCGTCTTCTTCATCTACTTCGATATCTAATAAGAATTCAAAGCGTTGTCCCTCAATAATATTTGTGGGATCTAAAATTTCATCCATTGTATATGCTAAAATGTCCATAAAGAATCGCTCCTCTTTTTGCATGTATCAATCATTAATATTAAAGCAAAAATGCGATTAGTAAAGTTTTTAGACGATTTACCTGTACTTTTCGATAAAAATTGAAGGAGTTATGACGATGCAGACGTTATTTTACTATCAAAATGCAATGATGAAAGAGTTTTCGGCAAATGTTTTAAGAAGAGGTATTGAAGAGGATGGGCGCATATTTGTCGTGCTTGATAATACAGCATTTTATCCTACTGGTGGTGGTCAGCCTCATGATACAGGTACACTAAATGGGATTGAAGTAGTCGATGTCGAGAAAATTGACGACGAAATTCGCCACTATATTGCAGAAACTTTGCCTATTGACGTTGAAATGATAGAGGGCGTACTAAATTGGGAAAGACGTTTTGATCATATGCAACAACATGCGGGACAGCATATTTTAACAGCGGCCTTTATTGAATTATTCGGTTACCAAACTGTTAGTTTCCATTTAGGGAGAGGCACTGTGAGCATTGATTTAGATGTTGAGAATATTACTCAAGATGAGCTTATTGCAGCAGAGGCACTTGCTAACAAAATCATTTTAGAAAATCGACCAATTGAAACAAAATGGGTGACAGAAGATGAATTAGAGCATTATAACCTACGTAAAGCGCTGAGTGTTACAGAAGAAATTCGCCTAGTTATCATACCAGATTACGATTATAACGGCTGTGGTGGTACTCATCCCACTTCTACTGGACAAGTGAGCGCTATTAAAATTATGCATATTGAAAAGCAAAAAAGGAAAGTGCGCGTGCATTTCGTATGCGGTGGGCGCGTATTAAGTGAGCTACATTGGCGCAAAAATGAACTAAGTAAAGTGGCTAAACTGGCAAGTACTCCTGAGAATGAAGTGGCCGATTCAGTTTCTAAACTGTTTACTGTGCAAAAAGGATTAGAGAAAGCTTTAGATGCAGCAAAAGATCAGTTACTATCTTATGAAGCAGTAGAACTTGCAAAAGCAGCAAAAGACGGTGTTACTGGTGCCGTTTATGCAGAACGCTCTATTCAAGATTTGCAAAAACTAGCTCGACTTGTAATAGCAAAAAATGAAAATGTCGTAGTGCATCTTGTAGCAGACCAAGGAGATAAATTACAGTTTGTCGCTGCTCGCGGTACAAATGCAGTTGATATGAGTATGAAAGATATATCTACAGTAGTGCTACCATTATTAAACGGTAAAGGTGGCGGTAGCGATGCCTTTGTACAGGGTGGTGGCGAACATACGATGACGAGTGCTGAATTGCTAGAGAAGATGAGAAGTGTTCTATAAAAAAACGACCAGTTTTCTGATATTCTTGAGGTACTAGTATATCCAGACGAAAATCTAAGAAGACTTCCATTTAAAATTGTTAAACTAACGAAGGCGTTGATCTAAGAAGGATTAACGTTCTTTTTTGTTGGAGTTATTGAGCTAACGGAACAGATTAATTAAAAATGTAGGGAGAGAACCCAATGATTTTAGGTAATCCAATAGCAAGAGGAAATACTGCGAAAATTTATCTCTCCGATAACAAAATAGTAAAAAGCAGACCCGAAAGATCCTGAAGAACTGGATCTTTCGGGTCTGCCGAGGTCGTTGTCGTTGCCGTTGACCTGCCGCGTATCATAAATCAGCATAAATTAGCCCTCATCTATTTAAGGTGGGGGCTTTTTAACGCTTATGAATTAATTGGCGACGGTGTTGCTATTCCGAGTCGTATGCAAAAGAAGATAATATTTGGTTGAATCTATCGCGCTCCTCTAAAAAAGCGCAATGGCCGCTGTATTGGAACGGAACTAGCTTCGAATTTTTGATCAGCTTATTTGTTTCCTCAGCTTGGGTAAACGGAACGACTTTATCATGAATCCCGTGAATAATTAATGTGGGTACATCGATCTGACCGAGATCGTTGTAAACATTTTCATCTCTAAGCGTGACCATAATGGCGGAAGTCGCCCAATTCGCCGCTTGTAATCCCATTAAAACGAACCAATCGGATTTCGGTTCGGAAATATACTGAAAGAAAAAAATTCCCGTTTGGTCTTGCAGCATTTGCGGTCGGTCATGATTTGTATCTTCGATGATTTTATTTGTAAATTCTTTTGGAACGCTAGATGGAGAGGCAGCGTCGATCAGGACGAGTTTAGATACCCCATACCCTTTATAACGAGCCATATAACGAATCGAGATCGCGCCTCCTGTAGAGTGTCCTGCCAGTGTTATGTTTTTTAACTGTAACGCCTCGATGACCATGCGGACATCATCTGCTAATCTATCGAAACTGTACCCGCTAAAAGGTTTATCCGAATTGCCATATCCCCTCCAATCCATTCCGATACAACGATATCCAAGCGTTGGAAGGTAGTTGAACTGATATTCGAACTGGTTATGGTTTAGCGGCCATCCATGAATAAAAAGTATCGTTTTATTTCCCTTCGGATTGATGTCCTCTATAAATACGTTGACCCCTGGTTCGACAGTTACAAAGTATCCCAGATGTATCACCCCAATTATTAAAAAGTAATTTCCCATTAAGATATTCACCCAAGACAGAGTGTATGCCTAATTTCGGCGAATATTGTTGAAATAGTGCGAAGAGGTTTCTGATGAATACATGCTTAGGAAACGCCTAAACGGAAGGTAAGGGGATTTTTCGATTTTTGATGCACAGGCGGAGAGACTTTTTCATTGAAGCAGGATATTGGGTAGTGATATGAGGAAGAAAATATGGTTATTAATTAATGCGAGTTTGAGTGTCTTAAAAAAGAAGACATATTCCCTTTAGCGCGGGGAATATGTCTTCTTTGTCTTTTTTAATGCAATAGATGTACTTTTTGTAAACATGTTGGTGGTACCCCATATAGTAATACAAAAAAAGCCTTCAAGAAAAAATATTAAAGGTAAATGTAAGGACACATTCTATTTCTTAAATGGAATATTCAACAATTCTGTAACTGTGACAAATTCATATCCTTTATCTTGCAGTTTTGGGATAATTCGGTGAAGTGATTCGATCGTATTCGTTCGATCTCCACCCGATTCTGCCCCATCGTGCATGAGAATAATCGCGCCTGGATGAATGTTGTCTACTACATTCGAAGCAATAACTTCCGGCGGGTCTTCCTGCCAATCCAACGAATCAACCGACCAGGCAATCACGTAATAGTTCATTTCCCTAAGCTTCTCGACTAATTCATTGTATAAGAAGCCATATGGTGGTCTAAATAATTTTGTCCGGTAACCAATAATGTCGTTAAGAGCATCTTCCGTTTTAGTTACTTCCCTCTCTAGGGTTCCGAGGTCGGATTCTTTGACAAGGTTAGGATGGGTGTAGGTATGGTTTCCGATTACATGACCCTCGTTTTGCATTCGCTTGACAATTTCAGGGTTAGCAACGGCTTTTGAACCTAACACGAAGAATGTTGCTGGTACATTGTACTGTTTTAATACATCTAATACATCATTTGAAAAACGTGGATCAGGACCATCATCAAAAGTTAAAGCAACTCGTTTTTGATCAGTAGGACCTTGTAAGAAAAATATTTCTGGATACCGTTGTTGTAAAATTCTTAGGTCAACAGGCTGCAGAGGATCCCGCCCGGAATTTTCAGACCCTCCTTTAAGGTCAGGTAAATCTTCTTCCGGATCATCTCGTAAGTCCGCTTTCAACCATTGCCTCGATACATCTGCCAAGGTTCCCTCATTCGCATAAACAGTCATGATATCTGTTATATGCAAACAAAATAAAAACCCCGTAACCAACAACCACTTGAATATTCGTTCTTTCATCCATTCATCTCCTTTTTATATTGATACCCGTTTTAGCGATGGCTATTCTAACCTGAATGTGTTTTTATTTCTCATAGTTGTTTAGCATAATAAAAATTTCATTTTTTGTTCAACTAACGGTTTTGTTGAACTTATATAACTAAAGTGGCAGTTTAGTTATATAAGTAATTTGGTCAATCATGGTAAAGTAATATTAGGTATGGGAGAGATGATAATGGACCAATTAAAAGGGAAAGTTGCGATTGTTACGGGTGTAAGCCGTCTGAAAGGGATAGGAGCTGCTATTTGTAAGGAGTTAGCTGATTCGGGTTATCATATATTTTTTACTTATTGGACGGAATATGATAAAAAAATGCCTTGGAGCATTGAATTAGATGAACCCGTTAAATTAAAAGAAGAATTAATAAAAAAAGGTATTAAGGTATCATTTATGGAGTTGGATTTAATTCAACATGATGCATCTGAACAACTTATAAATAAAGTTTCTGAACAACTTGGTAGTCCTGATATCTTGATTAATAACGCAGCATACTCAATCAACAACGATTTTTCTAATTTAACTGCCGAAGAATTAGATAAACATTACATGGTAAATGTGCGTGCTACGACACTATTAAGTATTAGATTTGCTCAGAGGTTTGATAAGAAATCAGGTGGAAGAATAGTCAATATTACTTCAGGTCAGTTTCAAGGACCAATGCCTGGCGAATTAGCATATGCAACAACAAAAGGAGCAGTTGATGCTTTAACTATTACGTTGTCGGCTGAACTAGCCCCTTTAGGAATAACGGTTAATGCATTAAATCCAGGCCCAACTGATACAGGTTTGATGACAGAAGAAATAAAAAATGAATTAAAACCGATGTTTCCTTTCGGTAGAATAGGAAAACCGAGAGATGTTGCAAAAACTATTAAATTTCTAGTGAGCGATGAAGCAGATTGGATTACAGGTCAGATTATTCATTCAGAAGGTGGATTTAAAAGGTAAATTTAACTAAAAAGGCTTTGGGTTTTAGAACCTTTTTGTTGTATTAAATTCCAAGGAAGTTATCAATTTGTGAAACATTGTACTTAAACTACCATGAAAATTAATTTCTTCAAGAAAAGAAAAATGACAATACTTAAGAAGACCCTTGCCTAATCGTTAAAAAAAGAGGAGAGCGGACATTAATAAGACTATTGTTTTCGGTAGACTATTAGTATTGACTCCACAAACCATTTTCATTCTCTGTGGTGCAGTACTATTTTGTGCTGCATGGATGGCTAACGGGGTGCTTTAGTGCTATAAGGCTCATTAAAATGATTAAATTTTATAAAAAAAATAACATTTCGACCAATCTTTTTTCAAAATGTTGGTTTATATATATATGCTGTTGTATAAAGACTAAAGATCGCTTTAATCAATCTTTATTTTAAAGCTATACTTCCTTTTAAAATAGAAGTAGATAAACTTGAATTTCTTCAAGTTTATCTACAGTCTGGAATCCCCTTTTCTTGTTTGAAAATTTGAAAAAGCCTATTATTTAATCAATTACTTATAATAATTAATAATAATTTGTATGATTAATAAGAGCGTAATACCCCGTAATAGAGGATTAACATATTTAACATTCATTTTACGCGCCACTTTAATGCCTACTTGTGCGCCAATTATACCGCCAAACATTAAAGCAATTGTCAGCGGCCATTCGATTTTCCCTGTCGAAATGTATGTGATAGAACTACCAAAGCACCCTGCAAAAACACCTACCCTATTTAAGCCTACTGCACGGATATAAGCGATTTTCTGACTTGCATATAAATACATCTGTAACGTACCACTGCCAGGTCCAAACATCCCATCATACATACCAATTCCAAATAACGATGAACCGGTTTTAATATTCAGCTTAAATTGTTCTTCCCCTTCAAAATTACTTTTCTTTAATAATGATGTTATAAAAGCAAAGCCTAATAAAAAAATTGCTACTAGTGTCAATGTATCTCCGCTCATTAACGAGGCAACCATTCCTCCCGTTGCTCCGCCTAATAAACAAGTAACTAATACTATACCTGATTCCTTTAACGTGATTTCTTTTTCTTTAAAGATTACTAGAAAGCTAGTAAATGAACTAACTGTATTCGCTACTTTATTTGCTCCAATAGCAGAATGCACGGGCAAACCATAAAGCAGCATTGTCGGTAAAGAAATCAATCCACCACCGCCACTCAGTGTGCCAATGAAGTTTCCTGCAAAACCAATTACAATAAAGATAAAAAATGACACGAGACCCCTTCTCCCATCTAATCAATCTACATTCATTTTATATGAAGTCACCATAACAATAAATGTAAATATAAAATGCCCGCGGTGAAATAGAGGGCACTGAAAAAGTCCATAAAATGAATTTTAGCCATGGCTTTTTCTTCGATGCCGTTAATTTCCGTTCCGGCGGACGCTTTCCTGGGGACGAACCTTGAGCCTCCTCGTCACTAACGCTCCTGCGGGGTCTCAAGATGTTCGCTAGTTCCCCAAGGAGTCGCCGCCTGCACTCCAATAAACTATGTGCCAAAAACAAAACGGATTCAGTTTCCATAAAATAAACCGAACATGAAGAGCAAGAACTTTTCAAGAAACGGAAAGATTCAAAGACTTAGCGAAAAAGCGCTATAGAATTGAAGCGAAGAATAGTGTGTTAAAAAATCCGCATGGCTACAATACGGCAAAATCGGCGGGTTTATTTGGCCAGAAGTCCAAGGAGCTACAACAATATTTGCGGTGAATTTAAAATGTTTCTTTAAGCTATTAAATGAAGAATAAGGAAAATACAAAAAAACACCGGCACTTTCTGTTCAAAATCGAACAAAAGTGCCGGTGTTTACTATTGAAGAACATTACACTTTAAAAACTTAATGACCAGTAAAGGAGTATAATCTTGTATGAAAAATCAGCATCAGTGAACCTAAATATTAACTAAATTGAGTATTTTTAATGGGGAATAACAAATAACCCTTCACCCAAGTTCTTAAACCTTTTACATATAAAATTTATAGAAATAAAACACAATGTAAATTTCCTCTTATTTATGAAAAAGAATTTTATTATCGCCTATTATATCAGCTATAAAGTCATTCCAATCTGATACTAACGTGTTATGACTGAATGCATCTGGGCGTTCAACTTGGTAATTATTCATTGGCGATTTCTCGTAAAACACATCCCAATCATTCGGCTCTTGGTAGCGTTCCAATCTACTTTCTTGTTGCACTTTATTTTGGAATGAATCGTAAGCTGCAGAGATAGTTGTATCGAATCCATGTTGAGGTTCTTTATCCTGTAGGCTATTACGCAACCGTTTCGCCCAATCTTCAACCATTTCACAATTCAATTCGCCATATGCTTCGCGATTCCTAGTATACGGATTATTTTTTGTCTCTTCTTGACGTTGATTTATATCTTCTATTTTATAGTTAAAGAATGATAAATACGCAGTCTCCATCTTGCTAGCTAGTTCTGGTGATACGCCGTCTTTTTGAATCAGCAATTCTAACTTCATACCTAAAAATCCAAGCTCTATTCCCAGCTGTTCCTCGCTTACGGAAGTTGATTTTTGGTTAGTTAATCGACGTTGTACCGCTTGATAAAAATTTGCCACCGCATTTAATTCCAATGTTGTATACGGATTTTCTTTAATCTTAATACGGTTCTCATCTATTTTAGCAATAACTAAGCGTAGAATATCCCCCATAAAATACGAATCTCGTTCCAACCATGCATCCGATGTACCTTTAATAAAAGTGTAATCGGGGTTTGCTTCAACAAAATCCCCGTATTTAGCAAGCTTATATTGATAAATTCCTTTAATCGATTGCTCCATTAAAGCTGCTTCTCCTATTACTTCATTTCTTTCAAAAAATGCACCTACGGAATCAATATAAGCATTCGATATTCTTGTTAACCCACGACCAAAAATTTCATCTAGTTTAGCAAGCTGCGCCACTTGTTCTTCACTTTCAAAATCACGTTCGATACGCATTTTATATGTGATAAATTCGGAAGCTAAATAATCGATATGCTCGCCAATAGCAGGAAGTCGATCAAAAGAAATCCCACCTTTTGTACTCACATTAAATTCAACCATCTTCCAGAATATTTCCTTTGGTAATCCTTGTTGTTGAAATTCCTCTTCTGTAAGCGATTGCATTTTAACTCGCTTATTTGCAGAAAAATATATCGGTAAACGTTCCTGTGCTTGAGCAATATACTTTTCTTTCAATCGTCTAACTGTTTGTACATCTAAATAGGGCTTTAACACATTATTATTTTCACCGGCTTGAGCTGGTTGTTGTTCAGGTAGTGACACTCTATTTTGTAAATAATAATTGTTCACCTTATATGTCACCCTCCTTTTATTAATAATTATCGATTATGTGAACTTATAACGACCAATGATATCTGTATGAATATTTTAACAACTTAATGTAAACGAGACTAGTCCTATTTATGAAACATAAGTGTAATAGACACAAACACCTACGTTATAACCTATACTTAAAACGAATAATCTGTTTCTGAAAGGTTTGATTATAATTGAAAATTGCAATTATTGGTTGCGGCATAGGCGACTTATGTGCTGCAATTGCCCTTCAAAAAAGACAATTAGATGTTGAAGTTCGAAGCTACACCTTTTTTCCAACCCGTTGGTGCTGGCATTGGCTCAAATGCCATGCAGGCACTTATGAAAATGGCCGTTGGTGAAAAGATCTATAGAGATGGGACGTCTTTGACAACACAAGTGTTTCAAAGACTTTACTGTGGAGATTAAAATTTCTTTTTGATGCGAATTTTTAATATTAAAAAGGTCGCTAAGTACTGAAATATTTATCAGTACTTAGCGACCTATTATTATTTTATAGAATGTAATTCCACTACAACGACTTCAGGTAAATTAAATAATCGAACAGGCATTAGGCTATTGCCTAGCCCCCTACTTATAACTTGAGTCATATTATCGATTTCAACTGTACCAGACGTATATTTCGGGAAAAATCCTTGTCCTGGTGCGATAAGACCACCAACACCTGGTAAACGGAATTGGCCCCCATGCGCATGACCAGAAAACGCTATATCAATTTTATTTTCAGCATATATTTTCATATTTTCAGGACGATGAGCTAATAAAAGCTTAAAAGTATCATTTGATTGGTGGAGAAGAGCAGTATCTAACATTGCTTGTGTGTCTGTTCCTGCAAGTGGGTCTTCAATACCTACAATTTGAATCGTCTCTCCACCCTTTTCAAAAGGAATGGTACTGTTTGATAATACTTTAACGCCCAGTTCAATAAGTGCCCCTTTAATTTCAGGAACTCTATTTACCGCTATTTCATGGTTACCTGTAACATAATAAACAGGTGCAATTTTCACAAAACCAGCCACAGCCTGCATACTACTTTCTAAATCATAACGGTTACGATCAATAATATCTCCCGTTAGGAAAATAGCGTCAGGTTTTGCTTCTAATACCTCTTTTAAAAGGCGCTCCTGTTCATCGCCAAATGTAGCATCATGTAAATCAGAAACTTGAACGATGCGCATTCCATCGAAAGATTTTGGTAATTTCTTAGACTCTATTTTATACGTCGTTGTGACTAGCCCTTTGTTGTTTCCTATACAAAAGATCACAACTAGTACTAAGCCGATCATTATTCGTAAAATCTTCTTCAATGGGCATCGCTCGTTTCTTTCGTCTCTTCTTTGCTTCATTACAATCATTGACATATTACTATCAACTATATTCATTAGGTATCAATATTCAACTTCTGGATACATTCTCAAACCATTTTCATCTAATACATTAATATGTTTTGGCACTTTCAGAATGACATAAGTAGAACCATCAACTCCGATCTTTTGATCAAAATCAAATGCGTCAAAACCTCTGTTAGCAAATGGGAAAAGACCAATTTCATCTGTGAAAATATTACCTTCGAGTGTATATGGATCAGGTTTTTTAAAATTTAATGTATGCTGATCTGACCAGCTAATCACAGTCGGCTTAACTTTCTCTGAAAAATCCAAATTGTACAGGATATTACGCGTTTTATAAACTTTACCCTCAATTTGCTGCTTTCTTTCATCAGTCCAATGAACAATTACTTGTTTATTGATATATTCATCAAGAGATACCTGTTTTAAGTACAGTTCTTTCCCCTTTAAAGTATATGTCCATTTATCTACTAAATACTTTTCGTCTTCCTCTGTTAGCTTATTTGCTAAAGCATTTTTTTCGAAAATCTTATTTGCCTTGAACTGCTTTTGCACCTTTTCATCTGTTAAATATAAAGAATCTGATGATGTAAGAGCTGGATATAAAGCTACGGATGCAACGAGTAATACAATATATATGCCTATGATTATTTTCGTAGGACGTTTGGTTAACTGGAAATGTTTCGCTTTTTTGAAAATAAAACGAACTACTATAATCGTAATTAGTAAATAGATAATAAACGGCATAATTGTTATAAACCATAAACTACTCATGTTCCCTTCACCTCCATACGAGAACCGATGATATTTGCTACGAATAAGCAAAAAGTGATGATAACAACATTAAAAATGGCAAATGATAAAAAGTTTGGATTTTGCTCGTAAAGATAATTAACGATGAACATGCTAAGTTTCGAATTAATATAACCAATAAAAAGCACAATAAATACTAAGACAAAGAGCTTCGAAATTTGTATCAGTGTTCCGATTAAATATCCGATAGCAGCAATAACCATACTCACTATAAAAACAGCAACCGTATTGATAAAGAACACTTTCGGCTCATTAAAGATGGCCATACCTTCAACAAATTCTTTCTTAGTAAATAAAATTAATATGGCATATAAGAGATAATTTGATAACATAATTGTAAAAGTTAAAAATGCGCTCATATATATTAAAATAATTATATCCGTTATGCTATTGATCTTCGGAGTTCGTATATAAGGCAATATTTCACGACGTGTTTCCTTTCGTGTTAATGTGATTGCTACATAGAATATCCAGAGTGCAGAAAGCATGAAAATTCCAGCAGGTGAATAAATGATAAATTTTAACGAGAAGTTTTCTGAGCCCCTTCCCATCTGGCCTGAACCACTAAATGCGAAAATTATCATACCTATTATCTGTAATACAATTAGGTGGACAAGCATGTCAGCATGGACATTTAACTTCAACTTTAATTGATTCTTTATAGCCTTAGATGTCAAAGACATTATTCCATCTCCCTTGTATTATTCGTTAATCAAAAATCCTTAAACCTTCATCAATCGTTACCTTTACGTTTTTTGGTACAGTAAGCAATAAATAGTATGGACTCTCAAAATACCGATCTCCTTCCCACTCTAGTAATGAATTACCCCCTATCGAATCTTTACTTTTTAAAATACCGTTATCACTCATTAGGACATAAGATAATTTCACAACTTTTGGATTTCTAACCGTCATTGTTTTTGAATCTCTCCAAGTAATTGTTGGTACATTTAATTTATTCGTAATCTCTAGATTCTGCTCTACAAAATTTGAACGATATAACTGCCCTATAATTTGATGGTTTATTGAATCCGACTTTCTTTCAACTACTCTTAGATAAGTACTTTTATTTGGATTCTCCATTTTTAGATGTAGTGAATTTCCTTTAAAAGACTGAATCCATTCATCAACTAAAAACTGGTCGATGTTACCTTCTGCTTTACTTTTTAGTAAGGCTTTATGAAGCGCCTTGTTTTCAGCACTTAGTCTTTCTCGTTCAGTATTAGTTAAGTATTGCATTTCATTTTTAGGAATGACGACATAAATTATTGGTGCCACCACAAGAATTGTTACATATATACCAATGAAAAATTTTAATGGTTGTTGATTTGTGCGTAAGGTCTTGGACTTTGAACGTATGAAGATCACAATGAAAAATATAAATAGAAGAATTAATAAACACGGTAATAGTAATAAAAAATCGAAGTTCATTATCCCCTTACCTCCAAATTATTTGCCATCATTGCTGTTAAAACGAAGAAAATAACACTTGCGATTATGCTTACGATAAAAAATAAGATTGGCTGCGTTCCTAGTCCTATGATTGCTTGGGCAATCCCTTGACCAAATTCAGTAAACAATATGGAGAAACATACTGCAATGATAATACAAAATACTACCTTCGATTTCTGAGCAATCATGCCGAAAAAGTATCCAACTGCGGCCACGTATAAAATGACTACAATAAAAGCAGCAATATTCTCTACAAATACTCCTGGTGCACTAAACATATCTTCCCTGACAATAATATTGTGATTTGATCTCAGTGTGACTATAATTCGTACCACATAATTAGATAACATTGTAGTGAAGCCTGCAAAAATAGCTATTATTGCTAGTACGACCGAATCCGCTATACTACTCATTGTTCGGTTCGTAACAAATGGCATAATATCTGCACGCTGATCATGTCTCATCATGAGCATACCTATATAAAATGCCCAGAAACATGTTAAAACGAGGACCCCCGTTGGTCTAAAATCGTAAAAATTAATTACTGCTATATCTATATCTAACAACCCATTGGAAGAACCTATAAGAGACAACAGCATGCCAACAATTTGTAAAATGATTAAGTATACGACCATCCCTAAATAAGCATGAAATTTAAATTTCACTTGAACCTGTAGGGTTTCTACAAACGTTTTATTCGTTAAAGACATCGTCAATGCCCCCCGTTCTTGTGTTCGTCAAATACTGGCAAAGGTCATTTGCTGATACAGGTGTAAATGAAATACCTTCTAGCAGTAATTGCTGTTTATTGAACGTGCAATCCTGTGCTTTTAGAACGGTGTACATCTGATTACCAGCTACTTGCTTTTCATGTAACACCTCAAGTCCAGCTGTCCACTTCTTTATTGCATCTGTTGGTCCTAGCAAACCTATTGCATACTCACGCAGTTCATCTAAAGATTTATGCAAAGCCACTTTCCCTTCATCAAGAAGTAAAATATCTTCAAGTAAATGTTCCATTTCATCAAGGAAGTGACTTGAAATGATTATTGTTCTTGGATATGCCAAATAATCTTTTAATAACGCTCGATAAACATCCTTACGTACCGCTTCATCCATACCATTAATAGGTTCATCGAACATCGTCACATCACACCGTGTTGCTAAACCGAATATAAAATTGAAGGTGTTTTTCATCCCTTTTGATAAATCAGAATGGTAGGATTGTGGGTTTAAACGGAAGTATTGTAGTAAACGTGCTGCTAACTCTGCATCCCATTTCCCGTAAAACTCGGGTGCAAAGTTCAGAATGTCTCGTAGATTAAATGAACCAGGGAATTGCATTTGATCATTGATGAGAATGCTATTTGCTGATACAAAGAGGTTATTGAATGGTGTTTTATCAAAGATTGTAACTGTGCCCGAAGTTTGCTTCGTAAAGCCAGCTAAAATACGTAATAATGTTGTTTTCCCCGTCCCATTGCGACCAATTAGTCCGGTGATCTTCTCTCCTTCAATTTGGAAAGTAATATTTTGTAAGGCCTTCTTTTTACGGAATTTCTTTTCTATATTTTCGCATTGGATAACCGACATTATTTCCCCTCCTCTTTACTACTCGCCCGTTTTATTAAAGTGATCAACTCATCCTCTGATACCATGAGGCGCTTCGCTTCTAACACAATTTCCTGAATCATTAAGGTTAGTCGATCATTACGTCGTTTCTCTAAAATCATTTTCTTCGCTTCTGCTGTTACAAACATGCCAAGCCCCCTCTTCTTGTACACTATTTGTTCTTCCAAAAGTAAGGTTAAGCCTTTACCAGCCGTTGCTGGATTAATGTTGAATAGTTCTGCCAACTGGTATTGCGAGTACACTTTATCGTCCGTCTTTAAATGTTCTGCAATGATTTCATTTTCAAGCCACTCAGCAATTTGAACATAAATCGGCTTTGTACCATCACTATTTAATTGCAATTTGAAGCCCTCCTTTCTTTACTGGTCATTAGTACATTACTGTTGTAATGTACTATACTGGATTATTTTAGTAGTGTAAACAGTTTTTTGTATAAATAGAAAAAGACTCGTCATTATGACGAGTCTCAGACTGTAGACAAACTCACAGAAATTTGGGTTTATCTACAGTATTTTTATTTTAACAAATTTATAAATAGTTAAGACCGTTGATCTCCGTTACGGTGGATGCTTTCCGCGGGCGGGTGCAAAGCCACTTCGTCGCTATGCTCCTGCACGGTCATGGACTGTCCCGCTTTTCCCTCAGAAGTCGCCACCTTCGCTCCAATTAACTACACATGTAAAGGTGTGAATATCGTGCGTATAAAGGGCTTCGAGCTGAATTAAATGAAGATCGAATTCATCATAAAAAAACTATTCCACCAAACAAGTTTATCATCAAAATTAATATCTAGATTTTCTTAAAAGGTTTTCAATCTCCTTGAAATCAAGCTTTTCTGCGTGCTCAAGTGGTGTCACACCGTCTCTATCCGCAAGATTTGGATTAGCCCCGTACTCTAACAAAACACGTACTGTTTCTTGCTGCTTTTTACCGCCATCCCCTAAAATGATGGCTTCTAATAACGCCGTCCATCCCAGATTATTAATATGATTCACATCACTATTTGTTTCAGTTAATAAAAATTTTACAACATCAACATACCCATGCTCAGATGCTGGAATTAGAGCAATGCCACCATAGCGATTTGTCAGTTTTGGATCTGCTCCTGCCTTTGTAGTCAGCTTCACTATATCCAAATAGCCCTCTGCTCCAGCATATAAAAAGGGCGAGTTTTGCATATCATCTTGAATATTTACATCGGCTCCTGCTTCAATTAACACTTTTGCCGATTTCACGTCATTATTATATGTCGCCAGCATAAGCGCTGTGCGGCCTTTGCTATCTTGTGTATTAATACTTTGTTCAGATTTCAGCGCTTTTTTCACAGCATTGACATTTTGCTTCTCAACGGCTTCAAATAATGACATCTGCACCCCTGCTTTCTTCATTGTCATATAGCCTGCAAAAGCTACACCTAATGATACAGCTGCAAAGATTGCTTTATTTCGCATTCCCATATGATCTCACCATTCCTCTTTGTGAAATTACATTTTCTAAGTTAGTATGCCAAACCGACACGTGAGTGATTAAATTCATTTTGGAATAATTCCTGATAAACGAAGTGAGCGGTGTCACCTACTGTAATTTTCTCACCGTCTAATGGTAACCTATTTTTTTCTGTTCGATATACCCCAATAGCTGGGCCATCAGGTAAATAGGTAGGACAAGCAATCGTCCAATTTAAATCTGATGCTTCTAATGCACGAAATGCTTTCGCATGTTCTTCTGCCGCAAAAGTTAGCTTTCGTTTAGACTCAGATGATTCGTAGCGTAGTTTTCCGCTTTCAGCACGACTATCTAAAATACCTGCTGTACCGATTGTGACGATTCTTTTAATATTTAGTTGCTTCATAGCTCTAATAATATTTGGGACACCTTCTGATAATGTTATCGTTTTATCTGTACCAACTGCACTTATGACTACATCTGCCTGCTCAATAGCTAGGACAACATCTTCGTAACTTTTGACATCACCTTTAACCTTTTGAAGATTTGGGTGTTCCGGCAATTTCTCTATTGAACGTACAAGTACCTTAATTTCGTGCCCATCAGCTAAGGCATATTGTAATACTTCGTTTCCTACTCGTCCGGTTGCACCGAAGATTGTGATTTTCATTTGGTGATGCTCCTTTATTGTTTAAATTATTGGTGATTTATGAAGGTATTTATTTTTTTATCGTCTTATATATATTTTAGCATTGTTTGTTTTATTGGAAATAATAGAGAGCCCTATGGAATGAGGAATTATATTTGGCTAGTTTAAGGAAAATCAGACAGACAATTAAAAGGGTTAGTATACTAATTTTAAAACTATATAAGGGTATACAATCCAAAGGAGGATACAATGAAAATTTTAGATAGTTATATTAAAGCAACAAATACTCATGATTTTAATCAAGTAATAAAATTGTTACATCCTAATGCTGTTTATTTTTTCTCAGATCAGACTTGTACATGTCTCAAAGAAATCCAAAAATACTTTGAAAGTGCCTGGTCAATAGTAAAAAATGAGAATTACGAAGCACATGATGTTGTATGGTTAGATAAAAAAGAGAACTCTGCAACTTGTATTTATACATATTTCTATGAGGGATATATTAATGGCGAATATACTAGTGGGAAAGGCAGAGCTACAAATATTTTTGTAAAAGAGTCCGATAAATGGCTTCTAATTCATGAACATTTAAGCTCTTAAAAGTAATACTCAACATGATATACGAAGATTTTCATACATTCGTATACGGGCTTTGAAATGGTGTTAGTATGGAAATAAACATAGTTTTTATATAAATTTTCTTTATTTATCTAATTATTATTCCGAATGCATCTTCACATAAACTCCAGATAACACGGTTATAATGCTATAAGAGGTGATATAATGAGAAACTATCAAATTCTTGTGGTAGAGGATGACAAAGAAATTCAAGAGTTAATAAAACAAATTTTAATGACACAAAACTATATCGTTGAAACTGCATCAGATGGATTAGAAGGAATGAAACAATTTAATAAGCAATCCTATGATTTAATTCTTTTGGATGTGATGATGCCAAACCTTAGAGGATTTGAAATGGTGCAAATGATTCGAAAACAGTCTAATGTACCAATTATTATGCTAACCGCATTAGAAGAAGAACAAGATCAAATGAAAGGCTTTGATCTTGGAATCGATGATTATATTACTAAACCTTTTTCTTTCCTTGTTCTAATTAAACGAGTCGAAGCAGTACTGAGAAGAAGCTATGATCAAAGTACAGATAACAATTTAGTATTTAAAGAAGTCCATGTTGATTGTGATGCATATAAAGTATATGTAAATGAGGTTGAAATACTATTAACGACAAAAGAATTCGAAATTCTGCAACTACTGCTCCAAAATGAAAAAAAAGTACTTACAAGAGAAAGAATTATAGAAAAGGCTTGGGGCTATGAATATTGTAGTGAAACACGCATTATCGATACACATATTAAAAACATACGAAAAAAATTAGATATACCTTATATTAAAACAGTAAAAGGCATTGGTTACAAAATCGATGAATAAAATATTAAAAATCACAAAGATGAATCGAATTACTTATAAACTCTTTTGGATTACTTCACTTATTTTGTTAGCCTTTGCATTAGTGATGTATCTAACTTTATACTTCTTTCTACCTACATTTTATGAACAGTATAAAACAGATCAACTTCAAACAGGAATAGAAGAAATAATTGATAAATCCAAGGATCTTACTTTTCAAAATGCAATACCGCTTTTTGATAAATATGCACTAAAAAATAACGCAATAATCTACCTTCAAGATCAAGAAGGAAGAATTATTTATTCTCCTACCTTTTCCTTTACCGGTAGTAATAGTCAAGGGATGGCAGTTATAACGCCTGCTACTAAAGGTCCAGTGGAGAATTCAGATAACCATTCCAATTCATATAATGCTACCATACCTATTCAATTTCTAAACGTTAACTTAACACTCGTGGTGTTCGCAACATTTCAGCCTATTAATGAAGCTTCACAGGTGTTGGCCCTTTTCCTTCCTTATATTAGTATTATTGTAATTGTTATTGGTTTAGGTAGTGCTTATTTGTATTCACGGTTCATCACAAAACCTCTCATTTATATTAATCAAGGGGCACAAAAGATGGCGAACTTGGATTTCTCTGAAAAAATTGAGGTTCGATCCAATGATGAACTAGCGGAATTATCCAATAGCTTAAATGATATGTCAGTTAATTTACAACATACTATGCATGATTTAAAGAAAGCAAATCAACAGTTAAAAAGCGATATTGAAAAAGAAAGAAAAATAGAACAAAAACGCAGGGAATTTTTCTCAATAGTAGCACATGAATTAAAAACTCCTCTCACCGTCATGAAAGGATACTTAGAAGGAATGATTTATAATATTGGTCCGTATCAAAATCGTGACCAATACTTAAAGAAAAATCACCAAATTATTGAAAGTATGGAACAACTGGTTCGTGAGATTTTAAGCATGTCAAAATTAGAGCAACATACTTTTAAACTACAATTGGAAGAAGTAAATCTCTCGGAATTAATTAATACAATCACAAAAGACCTTGAATTTTTTGCTTCTCAAAAAGACATTCAAATAATAAAACAAATTGGTTCTCACCAGCTTGTTTATACAGATCGGGTTCTATTAGAAAAAGCCTGCAAAAATATTGTTCATAATGCGATTATGTATTCACCTCATGGAGAGGAAGTACATATAACTTTAACTGCGGACTCACAACAACACATTCAAATTAAAGTCATTAATACAGGTGTTAAAATTAAAGAAGAGGATTTACAGCAGATTTTCGAACCGTTTTATAGAATCGAAAAATCAAGAAATCGAAATACTGGTGGAAGTGGCTTAGGGCTATATATTGTAAAGCAAGTTTTTGAAACCCTTTCTATTACCTATTCTTTAAATAACACTGAACAAGGAGTGCAATTTTTAGTTACCATTCCTTTATCCACAAAGTGAACAACAAAATAGTTTAGATTTTAGTTTTGAAAGAAATTTCTATAATTTTATTTTTGCAAAAGGTAATTTTTAAGAAGAAGAAAAAATCCATTTTGAAAAAGATTTCAAAATGGGTTTTTCTATGTAAAATTGTTAACTACATTTAACCTTTGAACAACTTATATTCTCACAACATCAATACTCTTCAACTTTTTTGTCCTTCATGAGGCAGCTAACAACACAACGAGTGGCAATAGAATACGGCAATCGTCATAAAAATCCAACCACTTAGTTCCAATAGATTCACTCCGCTCTAACCTTTTGGTGAATAAAAATGTTTACCCACAATTCATTCTACCTGAAAATATTCCAAATAAAAACAACTTGTGGGATTTTAAATCCACAAGCTGTTTTTATCAAACTTATTTGAAAGGCAACACATCTGCCAACACCTCTATTATTTAATTCTCATTCGTTGGGGACCTTTACCTTCTGATTCTATCTTGAGGCTATCCCATTATTCTTTCTATTTTCTGAACCTCAACTAGATGGTCCTGCCCTACCACTCTCACTCCCCTCTTGATCAGAAGGGGGTATTTCTCTCTGACCCGGTTCCATCTCATTTTGGTTTGGAGGAAACAATTCTCCCGGATCTGGCTCCATATCGTTTTGATTTGGAGGAAATATATCTCCTGGATCTGTCATTGTTCCATCTTTATTAGAAGGGGTCATCCCCCCTGGATTTGGCGCATTTGGCATTCTGCTATCTTGATATGAATCTGCTTCTTTTGGATCAGAATCCATGTTATCACCTAAATTCAAAAGGTTTAAATACGTACCAATTAAAATGCCGAATGTCACTAGACCAATAGAAGTCACTATTTTCATCCGTATCTCTCTCATTCCTTTCTTATGGATTTAAACCATTTTATCGATACATTTTGTCTAATTAGATCTACTTTAGCTTTTATGGTTCTATTTCACTTTTTATTTAACAACGTTACCGAAACACTTCTTAAGCTTAAATATTCATGTTACAACTTTTTAATTACTAAATTTCTTTTTTCTAGATACACCGCTTTATCTGATTGTTTAGCCACCTCTTGGGAATGCGTCACGACAATAATACATTTATTTTCTTTATGAGCAAGTTCTTTAAATAACTCGATAATTCCCATAGAAGTTTCTTGGTCTAGATTCCCAGTTGGTTCATCCGCAATTAATAAATCTACGTTACAAGATAGTGCACGAGCAATTGCCACACGTTGTTGCTGACCACCGCTAAGCTGTAATACCTTCCTTTTTGCTTCTACTTCTGTCAATCCTACCTTACTTAATAACTCAAGTGCTCTTTCTTTTTTGTCTTTCACATCGACCCCTGTAATCTCCATTGCGGTGACTACATTTTGAAGAGCTGTCATATACGTAATGAGGTTATACGATTGAAAGATAATCGAAACGTGTTTGTTTCGATAAGTATCTAGGCCTATCTTCCGTATATCCCTTCCGTTGTATAATACATAACCACCTCTTGGAACATCTAATCCACTTGCTAAACTAAGAGTAGTTGTTTTTCCCGATCCTGATGGTCCTAAAATGGTATATAAGCATCCCGTTTGAAACGAAAAGTTTACATTATCTAAAATATTGATTTTTTTATTATTGCTGTGATAATGATAATTCAGATTTTTGAATTGTAATATAGTATCCATGTGTATCCCTCTATTCGTCTTTTAATAAAATGTCTTTTGGATTTAATCGAAGAATCGATAATGCTGGAAGAAGTGTTGCTAAAATTGCGATTAATAGACCTAACCCACCTAAATTCAAAATATCTTGTGATGTTACACTTACATCAATATTATCAATAGGACCTACATCTTGATTTTGTCCCATATCCATTCCAAACGAGAATCCTAAATTATCTGCTCCCTGCTGTTGTTCCTCTTCAGAAACAGCAACTTCTTTCTGTAATAGACTATCGCCCATTTTTTGAGACACTGCCCCACCTGTAAATATAGACAGGCTAAATGCTAAAACAGCTATACATACTACTTCTACTAAGAGTTGACCTATTAATTTCCCTTTTTTCTCACCAATCGCCAGTAAGATCCCTAATTCTTTCCGACGTTCTTTTATTGTCAACATAATAATCAGACCTAAGATAATTGATCCTGTAATTGAGACCAAGTATACAATCCATTTTGAAGTGGCTGCCATGTTCTCAATTGGGCCTATCATTTTTTTATATAAGACATCATGAGCATCTAGTTTAAATAGGTCAAAATCAATATCTGTTTTCTTTGCAGCTGCTTTAAAAGCATTGATATGATTTGGATCTTTTAAGTAGTAAATTGCTTCGTCAATTGGTGTACCCTTCGCATCTTTATTTTCTGAAAGCTCTTTTAACGATCCGTAAGAAACATACACTTTATTAGATGGATGGAACATTGGTGGTGCTGCTTCCTCACTTCTATTTACATCGGATCTTTTATAAATCCCTATTATTTCATAGTTGATTGTGGATGTTTCATCGTGTTTAATCTTTAACTTATCACCAATTTTCAACTTGTTATGTTTTGCTAACCTTTCTTCAACTATGGCTACTTTCTTATTTTTATCTTCTGATGTTAATGGACGCCCCTTTATAATTTTATAAGTTTCTTCTTTAAACTCTTTAACTAAATCAGAACTTCTCACGCCTGTTATGGATGTATTTGGCATTTCCCCTTGGCCTCCACCTCCATTAATGGATGCACTCTCCCCAGCTCCCCCTTTGTCATTATTAATAGGTGTAAAGCCATCCGCTGACCCCATCGCCATCCTTATATAGTTAAAATCTTTTACATATGGGGAGTTAGCTAACTGATCTGCTTCCTTTGAAGAAAGTTGTGGACGCTGTATTTCTCCATTTGGATTTTCTTCTCTTTGTTTTGCTACGCTTTTTTGGAGTTTTTCGAAGTCAAGTCCAAGGCTGACATCAACCCCCAATTTTTTTCTAGCCAAATCATTCGCTGTTTCTGTGACGTTTTGCATTGCAAATCCTGCTAAGGTTAAATTAGCAACGACTAAAAATACAGTAAATAGGATAAGGGATTTCCCTTTTCTTGCTCTTACACTTAAAAATGCTCGTTTAATAAAATTCATTTCTATAACCTCCTTGATATCTAAAATATATAGGACTTGTCTGGAGCTAGTATGAAGATATCTAGGAGTTTATCGATAGATATGCGGGAGTTTATGTGGGAGTTTTTTAGTTACAAAAGAGCTGACCCAAAGTCGATAGAAACCTACTTTAGGACAGCTCTTTTATATTTTTTATATAAATCTAACATCTGGAAGCTTAGAGTATCTACATTTATGAAATCACAATTAGTTTCTAATGCTATGTGTTCTATTCCGTGCCATACCAAAATTCACGGAAATCCTTATCTATTATTAACAATTCTATTTCTAACCAATTCCAACACACTTGACCTAATTTACCACCACGAACATTACCATTTTCGTCTTTAAGATAGATACTAATCTCTTGGTACCGTCCTCTTAAATCGACCGGGAAGTGCACTAAATTATATTTACCGGCTTTATTCATAGAAAACAATTAAATTAAAAAGCTTTGTCATGCATCACCTACCTTAAAGCCTTAAAAATAGAGGCCATAAATTGGATTTATTAGCTAATATAGTTAATTCATCAAGGTTTTTAATCACAATTTCTTTTTTCGATGGAGGCAAATCCGAAATGTTTGAAATGATTTCCCTTCTTTTTAGTTCCATTTGTTTTAAAATACCCTTATTAATCCCCTCTAGATTACAACTACTTTCTTCGTTCATCTCTACCACCCCTTCTTTTAACAATATATACCACTAACTCTATTTTAAAATTTTATATCATTTACCTTTTGTTTCTGGCTAACACCCTGGCAACTACCCTTAATTTTTTTGAATGGAAAGCCGGCGTCCCTCTGATAAAAGATTGCCGACTTTTTTAGAATCTTTAAAGCATGTATTATTTATAACTTACACTCCTTCATTGGAACCTTCATTAATAATGTTCCCTTCTATACCGTTGTAAGTTTTACTATTCATTTGCCTTTCAACTCTTTGACTACTAAATTTCTTTTTTCTAGGTACACCGCTTTATCTGATTGTTTAGCCACCGCTTGGGAATGCGTCACAACAATGATGCATTTATTTTCTTTATGAGCAAGTTCTTTAAATAGCTCGATAATTTCCATAGAAGTTTCCTGATCTAGATTCCCAGTTGGTTCATCCGCAATTAATAAATCTACATTACAAGATAATGCACGAGCAATCGCTACACGCTGTTGCTGACCACCGCTAAGCTGTAATACTTTTCTTTTTGCTTCTACTTCTGTCAGGCCTACCTTTGCTAATAACTCAAGTGCTCTTGCTTTTTTGTCTTTCACATCGACCCCTGTAATCTCCATTGCAGTGACTACATTTTGAAGAGCTGTCATATACGTTATGAGGTTATATGATTGAAAGATAATCGAAACATGTTTGTTTCGATAGGAATCCAGGCCTATCTTCCGTAAATCTGTTCCTTTGTATACTACATTCCCACTACTTGGGATATCTAATCCACTCGCTAAGCTAAGGGTAGTTGTTTTCCCTGATCCTGATGGTCCTAAAATAGTATATAAGCAGCCAGTTTGAAACGAGAAGTTTACATTATCTAAAATTTTGATTTTTTTATTATTGCTGTGATAGTGATAATTCAGATTTTCGAATTGTAATATAGTATCCATGTGTATCCCTCTATTCGTCTTTTAATAAAATATCTTTTGGATTCAATCGAAGAATCGATAACGCTGGAAGAAGTGTCGCTAAAATTGCGATTAATAGACCTAACCCACCTAAATTCAAAATATCTTGGGATGTTACACTTACATCAATATTATCAATAGGATCCACATCTTTATCTAGGTCACCATTCATCACACTCGCACTACTCGTAACCATACCCGATTGTCTTTGTTGCCCTGAATTATCTTCTTGCTCTTCAGAAGCCGTAATTTCTTTCTGTAATAGACTGTCTCCCATTTTTTGAGATACTGCTCCACCTGTAAATATAGAAAGGCTAAATGCTAAAACAGCTATACATACTACTTCTACTAAGAGTTGACCTATTAACTTCCCTTTCTTCTCACCAATTGCCAGTAAGATACCTAGCTCCTTCCGACGTTCTTTTATAGTCAACATTATGATAAGACCTAGAATAATTGATCCAGTAATTGAAACCATATATACAATCCATTTTGAAGTGGCTGCCATGTTCTCAATTGGGCCTACCATTTTTTTATATAAGGCATCATGAGCATCTAGTTTAAATAGGTCAAAATCAATGTCTGTTTTCTTTCCCAGTGCTTTAAAAGCATCGATATGATCTGGGTCAGTTAAGTAATACGCTGCGCTATCAATGGGTGTGCCCTTAATATCCTTATTTTTGGAAAACCCTTTTAAAGATTCGCACGTAACGTATATTTTGTTAGATGGATTTAAGAACGCTATTGGTGGTCTTTGGCCAGTATCGGATGCTTCATAAATCCCTATTATTTCTACCTTTATTTTCGATTTTCCATCGTCTGTTTTGATCTTTACCTTATCGCCAACTTTTAGCTTGTTTTGTTTAGCTAATTGTTTTTCAACCAAGGCAACTTTCTTACCTTTATCTTCTGCTGTTATGGGGCGCCCCTTAATGATTTTCTCCGTTCCTTCTGTAAACCCTTTCAATAAATCAGAGCTTCTCACGCCGGTAATTGCTATATTAGGCATTTCCCTATCTTCATTTTGGCCTCCACCAGCGAAAGCAACCGCACCTTCACTTTCATTTTCATCTTCAATGTGCTTAAAGCCATCCGCTAAACCATAAGCTTCTTTTAGATAATTGAAATTTTTCACATAGGATGATTTAGCTAACTTATCTGCTTCATCCGTGGAAATTTCCGGAATATTTATTCTTTCATTTGGATTTTCTTCTACCTGTTTTTCTATATATTTTTGAAGCTTTTCATGATCTAATCCTAGCGTTACTTCAACGCCCAATTTTTTTCTAGCGAGATCACTCGCTGTTTCTGTGACATTTTGCATTGCGAATCCTGCTAAGGTTAAATTAGCAACGACTAAAAATACAGTAAATAGGATAAGGGATTTTCCCTTTCTTGCTCTTACACTTAAAAATGCTCGTTTAATAAAATTCATTTCTATAACCTCCTTGATATCTAAAATATATAGGACTTGTCTGGAGCTAGTATGAAGATATCTAGGAGTTTATCTAGAGATATGCGGGAGTTTATGTGGGGAGTATTCTAGTTACAAAAGAGCTGACCCAAAGTCGATAAAAACCTACTTTGGGTCAGCTCTTTTGTATTTTTTATAATTCCTTTTTCAAATAGTAATGCTGATAGTCTCTACCAACATTATCAATGCTACCAAATACCTCATAGCCATTCTTTTCATAAAAGCCTAATGCCTGAAAGCTTAGTGTATCTTTTGATAAAATTCACAATCTGTGTCTATTGCAATCTTTTCTATTTCTAATAGAAGTTTTATACCATATCCATATTCACGTAAATTTTCATCAACGATTAATGAATGTATTTCTAACCAATTCCAACACACTTGACCGATAACGCCACCGAGCACCGATAAGATACGGTAACTAAACGGCAATTTTATCCTCTTTATCACACTTAATATTCCCCTAATTATTTTACCTTCATTTTTTTATAAATATCTAAATTTGCACCAAGGACGTTGACTTTATCTTCTCCGAACACACCAAGTGATCGTCTATCGGTGTTTGTTTTCACAATGTCCTTCACTTCAGCTTCAGAAAGGCCGCTTGCTTGCGCTATACGTTTTATTTGAATTTTTGCAGCCTCTACACTGATATGTGGGTCAAGACCCGATCCAGATGCAGTAACTAAATCTGTTGTAATTTGTTCAAGCTTTACCCCAGGGTTCGCTTTTAAAAATGTCTCTATATCAGCTTCAATTCTTTTTTCTAACTCAGGATTTGATGGTGCATAGTTAAAGGTACCTGAACTTACGCCATTATACTTTGTTTCTCCCTTGGCATCTGGAACAATATCTTCTTTCGTATAAACGTTGTAATTGATTGCTGAAACACGCCCCCAGAAAAATTCAGGAGATGAAAAAGCCTGCCCTAATTTCTCTGAGCCTATCGCTTTGCCATCCAGCTCAATTAAACTACCGTTTGCTTCGTGATTGAACAACACTTGTGCCATCCCAGTAACAGCGAATGGATAAAGCAATCCACACAACACAAACATCAATAAAGTTATCTTCAACGCTTGTTTAGAATCTCTAAAAAATGCTTTCATGTTTATCCCTCCTATAAGCCCATTAAGTTCAATATTGGTCCACTAATTAAATCAATTAGTTTAATACCGATAAATGGTGCGATAATGCCACCTAACCCATAAACCAGCAAGTTTCTTCTTAATAATTTTGAAGCACTCATTGGCTCATACTTAACTCCCCTCATCGCAACTGGGATTAATAGGGGGATGATTATTGCGTTAAAGATTAGCGCTGAAATGATAGCACTTGTCGGTGAGTTTAATTGCATCACATTTAGAGCACTCATTTCTGGTACTGCAACCATTAGCATAGCTGGTATGATAGCGAAGTATTTTGCTACATCATTTGCAATGCTAAATGTAGTTAATGCTCCACGAGTCATTAGTAACTGTTTTCCTATTTCTACAACCTCAATAATCTTGGTAGGATTAGAGTCTAGATCGACCATATTTGCTGCTTCTTTCGCAGCGTTGGTCCCAGAGTTCATAGCTAAGCCTACATTGGCCTGCGCTAAAGCGGGTGCATCGTTTGTACCGTCACCTGTCATAGCGACAATCTTCCCTTTAGATTGTTCATCCTTAATCACCTTAATTTTATCTTCAGGCTTACTTTCGGCGATAAAGCTATCCACTCCGGATTCTTTTGCTATTGTAGCGGCAGTGAGTGGGTTATCACCTGTACACATAATGGTCTTGATCCCCATTGAGCGAAGTTTTTCAAAGCGCTCTTTCAGACCGGGTTTTACGATATCTTTTAGATAAATAACGCCAAGA
Source organism: Viridibacillus sp. d25.2 (assembly GCF_055456015.2). Lineage (NCBI taxonomy): Bacteria > Bacillati > Bacillota > Bacilli > Caryophanales > Caryophanaceae > Viridibacillus > Viridibacillus sp. d25.2. The sequence goes on from NZ_CM196652.1 coordinate 4,448,261, forward strand.
ATCTTATCATTCTTCATTACAACTAATGGTGTACCACCTAAAGATGATACTTGATGAACTAGACTTTCCAAATCCTCTGGTACATCATAACCAGCATTTACACTCTTATTCTTAATCGAATCATAGGAACCTTTACGTATTTTCGTTCCATCTTTCATATCAAGTCCACTCATACGTGTATATGCCGAAAATGCAATATGTTCACTCGTCTCAATAACCATCTTTTCATTTGTACTATCGACATCTAATTGACATGCAAGAGCTAAAATCGATTTCCCTTCAGGAGTATCATCTGTCAACGAACTCAACCACGCAGCACGTATTAGTTCTTTCTTTTCAACACCTTGGATAGGTAAAAATTCAGAAGCAAAACGATTTCCATAAGTGATAGTACCTGTTTTATCTAAAATCAATGTATCCACGTCACCGCATGATTCCACAGCTTTTCCTGACATAGCGATAACATTAAACTGGGTTACACGATCCATCCCTGCTATTCCAATTGCAGATAACAACCCACCAATTGTCGTCGGGATTAAACAAACGATCAAAGCAACCAGTGTCGCGATCGGAATATGCACTTGTAGATAAGTAGTCATAGGATAAAGCGTAACAACTACTAGTAAAAAGATAATCGTTAGACTGACTAATAACGTATTTAGAGCAATTTCATTCGGTGTTTTCTTACGGCTAGCACCTTCAATAAGCGCGATCATCTTATCTAAAAACGATTCACCGGGAAGGGAGGTGATTTCTATTTTCAGCCAATCACTTGTCACCGTCGTTCCACCTGTAACCGATGAAAAATCTCCTCCACGTTCTTTTACAACAGGTGCTGACTCTCCAGTGATTGCTGATTCATCGACAGTAGCAATTCCTTCAATTACTTCTCCATCGTTTGGGATAACCTCTCCGGCTTGCACTAGGACAATATCGCCTTTCTTAAGTTCATCAGCTTGTTTTTTCACCTGCGTTCCATCAGCAAGTAAAACGCATGCCTCTGTCACTGTTTTTGTTTTCTTAAGTGACTGTACTTGCGCTTTGCCACGCCCTTCTGCAATGGATTCAGCGAAATTCGCAAATAAGATTGTAATGAACAAAATTATAGCCACTATCGCATTATAGAGACGGGCAGATTCTTCTGTGACATCGCCCATCATATTCGGGAATATCGTTAACAAAATTACAAATATAAAGCCTACTTCAACTACAAACATGACAGGATTTTTTATCATATATAAAGGATTTAATTTTTTAAATGCTCCTAAAATAGAACTCTTCATAATATCGCGAGTTATAAAACTCTTTTTCGTTACGGTTTCCATTTATGTCTCTCCTCATTAAGAACGTATTTGTAAATGTTCTGTAATTGGGCCTAATGCTAAAGCTGGTAAGAAGGTCAATGCACCAATCATCAAGACAGTAGCGATAAGCAAGAATGTGAACATTGCATTATCAGTTTTCAATGTTCCCACCGAATCACTGTGCCATAGCTTTTTTGCTAATAGTGATGCAATAGCTAGTTGAATAATGATAGATAGATAGCGTCCAAAGAACATAGCAAAACCGGTCGTCATGTTCCAAAATGACGAGTTATCTGCTAAACCTTCAAAACCGGAACCATTATTTGCTGAGGATGAGGCATATTCATATAAAACCTGTGATAAACCGTGTGCTCCCGGATTTGTAATTCCTGCAATACCCGCTGTTGTCGTTACAGCAAGAGCTGAGAATAACAATATAATAGCAGGGTGGATTAAAATGCAAAGTGCTATTAATTTCATTTCTTTCTCTTCAATTTTTTTTCCCAAAAATTGCGGAGTACGTCCGATCATTAAACATGCGATGAAAATGGTTAACATGACATACATCATCATGTTCATTAATCCAACACCTTTGCCCCCAAACACGACATTCAACATCATATTAAACATCGGCACCATACCACCAAGTGGGGTTAAAGTATCATGCATATTATTCACTGAGCCTGTCGTAAAGGCCGTCGTCACGACTGTGAACAACACAGATTGGGGTATACCAAAGCGCATTTCCTTTCCTTCCATACTACCTAAATCCTGAGAGATACCTAGATTATTAATAATGGGGTTACCTGCATTTTCTGCTATGTAACAAGTAACTAAACCTATGAGAAGAAGAATGCTCATAGCTGCAAAAATTACCAAGCCTTGTTTGCCAAATAGCGTTTTCTTACGTCGGTTTGCAACCATTAAACCGAATGTCACAACGCATGCACCAGGCAATAACATCATAGATAGCATTTCCACAATGTTTGAAATGACTGTTGGATTTTCAAATGGTGTGCTTGAATTAGCTCCGTTAAAACCCCCACCATTTGTACCGATGTGTTTAATCGATTCAAGTGATGCGATTGGACCTAGTGCAATATCCTGCATCTTTCCATCTATTGTCTGAACTGTTTCGTTCCCCTTCAAAGTTTGTGGTGAACCTTGTGATACTAAAATCAGCGCCACGATAAATGAGATAGGAATTAATATACGTGTTATCACACGTACGAAATCCACAAAGAAGTTTCCTATTGTATCTGATTTCGCAACCAGTCTACGACAGAATGCCATGCATGCTACATAACCTGTCGCAGCAGAAGTGAACATCATAAATGTGATGACAAGCATCTGAGCCAAATAACTTAACCCTGATTCACCACTATAGTGTTGCAAATTCGTGTTTGTCATAAATGAAATAATCGTATTGAATGACAACGTGGCTTCCATATTATCGATATCATTCGGATTAAGAAACAAAGCCGACTGAATTCGTAATATGAGATAGCCGATGAATACCATAATAGCGTTTGATAGAATGAGTGCTATTACATATTGTTTACCTGTCATATCGACTTGCTTGATACCACAAAATTTATAGATAATGTTATCCACTCGATTCATTACCGGATCAAGCCATGTCTTTTGCTGCATCGTCACATGATACAAATAATGACCTGCTACAATGACGAGCGGTAAATAAATGACGAGCACTAAGGCAATTTGCCACATATTTATTTCCCCCAATAGGTATTTTAATAGTTTTCTGGATAGAGCAATGCGTGACCTAAATAACCAAACAGCGATACAATAATGATGCCTACTACAATCCACATAAGAAGACCCCCTTAATTATCTACTTGCTTATAACACCAAACCGTTAGCCAATAGAGACTAGCAAAACTTATGATTAATGCCATCACCATGTATATATCCATTAAGTCCATCACCCCTTCTATTGATTTCATGCATAATCATAATGCAGTTAAAATTAATGTAGTGTTAGAAAATCAGTGATTTGTATTAAAATGGTATTAAGATTTAAAACTTAATACTGTCTTAATGCTAGTTGAGGATATAATAAGGAGGAGGTGAAGATTGATGGAATACATGCGCCCTAGTCCCGATGCAATTTTAGCTAAGATAAAAAAACAGGAATCAAAAGAAGCATTAGGGAATCTGAAGATATTTCTTGGTTATGCCGCTGGTGTAGGTAAAACGTATTCAATGCTCGACACAGCCCATCAAACGAAAAAGCTAGGTTTGGATGTAGTTGTTGGCTATGTTGAACCTCATCCACGACCAGAAACAGCTGCATTGCTTGAAGGACTTGAAATAATCCCCACTAAAAGAATTAACTATAAAGGAAAGTTATTTGAAGAGCTGGATATAGATGCAGTCATAGAACGTAAACCTGATCTTGTACTGATTGATGAACTTGCGCATTCAAATGTACCTACAATGCGCCATTTAAAAAGATTTGGTGACGTTCAAGAGTTATTAGCAAAAGGTATTCATGTTTATACAACTGTCAATATACAACATATTGAGAGTCTTCACGATTTGGTTGAGGAAATTACGGGTGTGAAAGTGAAGGAACGTATTCCAGACTACCTGATTGATAATGCTACCCAAATTAAACTTGTCGATATTGAGCCTGATGATTTAATACAACGATTAAGAGAAGGTAAAATTTATCATACTGAGCAGGCTGAAAAAGCCATGCAACATTTTTTTCAAAAGCCAAATTTAATTGCACTCCGTGAGATAGCTTTGCGCAGGACTGCTGATACAATTGATTATCAAAAAACGCAAGAAAGCTGTTCACTGTTCCACAATACCCAAATTGAGGAACATATATTGGTAGGTATCAGTAGTTCACCTACCAATGCGAAAGTAATAAGAACAGCAGCACGACTAGCTCAATCCTCACATGGTAAATTTACTGCACTATATGTACATAACAAAGAAATGAAGGATGAAAATGAGGTTAATTCAGAGAGATTGCAACAGCATATTAAATTAACGGAGCAACTTGGTGGGCATATAGTGACTGTACAAGAAGATGATATTGCTGCAGCGCTCGCTAATTATGCTCAAATGAGTGGCGTAACAAAACTCGTTATCGGTAGAACAACTACAAAGAAACAATGGTGGAGACCTAACTCCAAAATCGGTGATCGGCTTAACGATTTTGCACCAAATTTAGCGATGTATATTGTACCTGATCAAGAAAACGAATCGATACGTTTCCCAGAAGTACGGTCACACCTAAAATTTGAATGGTATGACTTACTAAAAATGCTATTCATTTTTAGTATGGCATCCCTAATTGGGTTGTTCTTTTCTAGAATAGGTGTAAGTGAAGCCAACATAATAACGATCTATATTTTAGGCGTGTTAATACTTGCCATTTGGTCAACGAGCTGGGTGTCTAGCATAATTAGTTCATTGATGGCGGTTCTTATTTTTAATTTTATATTTACCGAACCACGATTCTCATTTGAAGCGTATAACAGAGATTATCCAATGACGTTTTTAATCATGTTCATTTCTGGGATAATCACAAGTACTTTGACAAGAAAAGTAAAAAAACAAGCTATTAGTGCAGTACAGAAATCTTATCGAATGGAGGTTTTACTTGAAACTAACCGTAAGTTACAGCAGGCTAAATCGCTACAAGATATTGTTACAGAGGGGATGTCACAAGTTGTTAAGCTTGTGGAAAAGCCAGCTATATTTTATGAATTCAACCAACAACAGATTGTGAAATCATCATTTTTCCCAACTGATATGATGACTAACTCAAAAAATAATGAATTAGCAACTTTATTTGAGGATAGGAACGAGCGTGGTGTGGTCGCATGGGTTGCCAATAACAAGCAAGTAGCTGGTATATCTACTGATACGTTTCCTGGGGCAAGTGCTTACTATTTGCCATTTCTCTCAGGTGATGACGTCAAAGGAGTAATTGGTATTATGCTGTCGAAAGAAACACCACTACCTGCTTTTGAACGACATATTTTACATGCAATTATGAATGATTTTTCATTCGCGATTGATAAATGGTACTTACAGAAATCTAATGAGAAGGTCTCACGAGAGGCTGAGCTTGAGCAAATGCGGGCAAACTTCTTACGTGCTATCTCTCATGATTTAAGGACGCCACTTACAAGTATTTCAGGTAACGCTGATATATTATTGACCAAAAGTGATCAAATTGACGCTACGCAAAAAAAACAGCTATACCAAGATATTTACAGTAACTCAAAATGGCTTGTACAAATGGTGGAGAATTTACTCGCCGTTTCGAAGCTAGATGATGGTCAACTTGCAATTGAAATGCGACCGGAGCTTGTTGAAGATATCCTACAAGAGGCGCTAATGCATGTAGCTCGCAATGAACATACACATCAAATTCATTGCCATGTCGAACCAGACTTGTTATTTGCAGTGATGGATGCACGGCTTATTATCCAAGTAATTATCAATATTGTTGATAATGCACTGACATACACACCAGCAGGAAGTGAGATTATCCTAACTGCAAAGGAAACGGGTAACTATGTGCATATAAGTATTAGCGATAATGGACCTGGCATTGACGATGCTCTAAAAACACGACTATTTGAACCTTTTACAACTGGGAAAATTTATCGTAGTGACAGCCGAAGGGGTCTAGGACTAGGCTTAGCACTGTGCCAAACCATCTTAAAAGTACATGATAGTAAATTGACTGTTTCAGACTATGAGCCAAAAGGTACCGTTTTTAGTTTTGTACTTAATAAAGGAGTTGTCAATGTCGATGAGTAACCGAATTCTTGTAATTGAAGACGATAAAGCTATAGGAAACCTGATTAAAATGACATTGAGTACGCAAGGCTATGAATACGATATTGCAATTGATGGTAAATCAGCATTGCAAAAGGTACTTTCATTGCCACCTGATGTAATTATTCTTGATCTTGGACTACCAGATATGGACGGCATTGAAGTAATTAATAAAATTCGTGGATGGTCTCAAACACCAATTATTATCGTCAGTGCACGAGGCGAGGAGCATGATAAAATTCATGCACTCGATGCAGGAGCTGATGATTATGTGACAAAACCATTCAGCGTAGACGAGCTACTCGCTCGTCTTCGTGTAGCGCTTAGGAGAGTTAAAAAAGAAGGCCTTCTAGATAGGGAGCTCCCTAACTTCACAAATGGTGATTTGAAAATTGATTACTTAGCGAATACCGTGTTTATCCGTGGAGAGGAAGTACATCTTACACCAATTGAGTATAAGTTATTAGTCGTATTAGCCAAACATGTTGGAAAAGTATTAACACATAATTTTCTTTTGAAAGAAGTTTGGCAGCAAGTATTGCAATCTGATGTACCAAGTTTACGGGTTTTCATGGCAACTTTACGCAAAAAAATTGAAGAAAACCCAGCAAACCCAAAGTATATTCAGACTCATGTACGTGTCGGTTACAGGATGCTTCGATATGAAGATGAATAATACAGTGAGAAAGATTTAATATGAAGGTAGATTTTCAACTTATGAATCACGAAAAAGGCTATCTAATTAAGTAAGATAACTTACTACTTATTAGATAGCCAATTACTTCATAATCAATTATGCCTCGGCATAATTGCGTCCAGAATCGGATTTGTGCTTGCACAAAGAACTCCTTTCCGATTCCGTGACATCCGCCGGAGGCTTTATCTTTTAATTTCCCTTATCGCGTCCCTCAGGAAACAAAATCTCCTCAAGCTCATCATCATCTGAAGACTCTGATAGCTCAACGCCTGAACGGTACGCAGCACGGGTGATCAAATGTCCTGCTACAGGAGCTGTTAAAAACACAAATACTATACCAAGTATTATACGAACACTTATATAGCCATCATGCGCCCAAAAGTATAAGAATGCACCAAGAAGCGACAGTAGTACAGCCAATGTTGAACTCTTCGTTGCTGCATGCGAACGAGTGTACACATCTGGTAAGCGAAGCAAACCGAATGCGCTGATTAAACTCATCAAACTACCACCGAAGATCAACAACACACCTGCCCACTCAATGATCGGATTTACGTTCAATGATAGCGCCCCTCTCTAGGTATTTTGAAAATGCTATCGTCCCAATGAACGACAGAATCCCCAAAATCAGAATAACTTCTAGAAACGCCTTCGTCTTTAGTACAATTGAAATAATTGCTATCATCGACAGCAAATTAACCCCAATCATATCAAGACCTACTACGCGATCTGGCATTGAAGGGCCACGTAAAACTCGGTAAAACGCAACCATAATTGTTAATGCAAATAAAGTCAGTGAAATGAGTAATATCGTCTCCGTCATTAGCGTGTCACCTCCATAATGGCTTTCTCAAAGTTCCCAATTGAGCGCAGTACATCTGCCTTTGACTTCTCCAAATCCATCGCGTGGATGTAGAAAAGATCCCCTTCTGGCGATATCTCCATCACAACCGAACCAGGTGTCAGCGTTAATAAGATTGAAAGAGTCGTAATTTCCAAATCTCCATTTAAGGCTGTTTTATATGTGAATATTCCGGGCTTTATCTTCAACTTCGGACTACAAATCTGCTTCAAAACAAGCTCACTAGACAATAATAGTTCCCATATAAAAAGAAACAGCAATTTTATGAGTGCAAACAATCTTTTTAAGTAAAATTGAGTTCCAAAAAAACGATGCATTAAATATAATATGCCAATCCCCACTACGAATCCTGTCATAAACGTCGTGAAATACGGAGCATCTTCATCTTTCAATAACATCCATAACACTGCAATAAATATATTTAATAAAAACTGTGCTGGCATCACGTCTCACCTCTTTCCTTCTTATTTTCCGCCGAGTACTGCATCAATATAAATGGATGGATTAGCTAAAGTATTCGCAGCGTCACTCACATAACTAGATAGCCCCTCTGCTCCAAAGCCAAGTGCCATCGTACAAATAGCAAATAATACGATTGGCGTCAACATTCTCTTCGGCAACGGTGTTTCATCTTCAATAATAATAATTGTTTCACCAAAAATAGCATTTAAGAAAATACGTAATAATGAATACAACACGACTACACTAGATATAAAAGCCAGTGCTAATAATACGTACGAACCTGTCTCTATCATTCCCTGTCCAATAAGTACCTTACCGACAAATCCACTAAAAGGTGGAATACCTGCAAGTGATACCATTACAACAAAGAACATCCAACCGAATACAGGATAATTTCTTATCAAACCACTCATTTTATCAAAGCGTGTCTCACCAGTTAAAAAAATCATAGTACCAGCAAGTAAGAACAGCATCGCCTTAGCAATCATATCGTGCATTAAATAATAAATGGCCCCTTCGAAAGCTGCTTCTGTCGACACGCCAAGTCCAATTAATACAAAGCCGACAGCAATGACAACATTATATGCAACAATTTGACGTACATCTTTATATGCTAATGCCCCTAAACATCCGGCAATAATTGTTACAGCAGCCATTCCTTTAATGAGCAAATGTGTTACTTCCGGCTGATGTATGAAAATGAGCGTGAACATACGGAACAAAGCGTAAATACCAACCTTTGTTAGAAGCGCTCCGAACAAGGCTGCAATAACAGTTGGCGGTACACTATATGAACCTGGTAACCAGAAGAATAAAAGTAGGCCTGCCTTCAATGCAAAGACAACTAAAAATAGTAACGCTATAGTCGTCAGAATTGGATCCTGACCAGCTTCAGCAACTCTCTCTGCTAAATGCGCCATATTCAAAGTCCCTAAAGTACCATATAAATAAGCAAGTGCAACTAAGAAAAACCAGGAAGCTAATACATTTATGAGCACATACTTCAATGACTCACGGAGCTGTGCCTTTTCCCCACCAAGCGTAATAAGTACGTACGATGCTAACAACATCACTTCAAAACAAACAAATAAGTTAAAAATATCGCCGGTTAAAAATGAACCATTTACACCTGCTACTAACAAAAGTACAAATGGATAAAAAAACATATTCTCTCGCTTCTCACCGATAGAGGAAAACGCATAAAGCAAACAAATGGCTGTTACAATACTCGTTGTTAATACAAGTAACACGGCAAATGAATCTGCAACAAACAAAATACCAAACGGTGGCTTCCAACCACCAAAATCAAGTCGCATTATGCCCGTCTCTTGGATTCTACCAAGCATTATCATACTCACAACAGTAATTGCTACCATCGTCAACAGACTAATTACACGTTGTGTCTTCACATACGGACGTAAAAACACGAGTGCAATACCAAGCATAATTGGCAAAATCAATGGAATTACAACAATATTATTCATTCTCTGGCCCTCGCAATCCTTCCAAGTCATCTGTCCCATTGGATTGATATGTGCGATAAGCTAGTACCAAAACAAAAGCGGTCACAGCAAAGCTAATGACAATGGCTGTCAAAATCAATGCCTGTGGCAAAGCGTCTGTATACGGAGCTTCTGCTTCCTTCAATAGCGGTACATTACCTTTTTTCACGCCAGCAATTGTTAATATTAACAAATGTACTGCGTGCGATAATACTGCAGTCCCTAAAATCACTCGGATTAAATTTTTTGAGAGGATTAAATACGTAGCGACTGCGATTAGTACGCCTATTAATAAAATCATTAATGTTTCCATCGTCTACTCATCCTCACTTATACTTAATATAATTGTCACAACGACACCAATAACTGTCATTGCAACACCTGCTTCAAATAATACAACCGAGGCAAATTCCGTTTCACCAAATATCGGCAAATTCATTTTCGTAGCGGCTTGGGTCATAAAATCTTTGCCGAAAATGACAGAAGCAAAGCCAGTTCCTGTTGCAATTAAAACGCCCAGTGCCGCAACAAGTTTAAAATCAAACGGCATGCCTTTATGCACTGTTTCAATATCAGAAGTTAAATACAACAATACAATTGCAGAAGCGAGCACTAACCCGCCGATAAAGCCACCGCCTGGAGAATAGTGTCCAGAAAAGAACAGATAAACAGCTAATGTCAAAATGATAAAGACGACGATCTTTGTTACCGTCCGCAATATTACATCATTAATTTTCACTGTCTGTGTCCCCCTTTCTTGCCTTCAGCTTAATAAGCGTATAAACACCTAAGCCAGCAATAAAGAGAACAACCACTTCAAGCATCGTATCAAAGCCACGGAAATCACCTAATATTGTGTTGACGATATTGGCACCGCCAGCTAGCTCATATGCATTCTCAAAATACGCAGAAATGGAATCGAATTCATCATAGTACATAACTGCAAATGACATAACAACAACTAGTGCGCCAACAGCACCTGCAACTGCTGCATTACTTACCTTCACTGATTTAGAAGAATCTTCACGTTTCCATTCTGGTAAAAATGAAAAACAAAGTAGAAATAACACCGTCGTTACGGACTCTACAATAAGTTGAGTTAAAGCAAGGTCTGGTGCTCTGAAAATAACGAAGAAAATTGAAACACCAAACCCAATAACTCCGTTCAATAATATAGCCGTTAAACGCGACTTTACAAAGAGCATCGATACGCTAGCTAACAACATCACAGTGATTAACATCAATTCATAAACCTCAACGGGCGCATCATTTGCATTGCTATAAGCAAATCCACCACTAAATAAGAAATAGCCGCCGACCGCTACAATGAAAAATAAATATATATAAATTACATATTTTCTTAATGAACCCGTCATATAATTTGTTGTCACCTTATTTGATCCAATTTCAAGTCTCTCTAATAAGCTCTTGAACAGTTCATTAAATGAAAAGCGATAAGGGAATAAACGATACACAGGCTTCCACGTTTTTAATTTCCTGTATAACAATAAGCCAACAATTACGATTCCAATCGTCATAAGTAATTCTGTATTAATACCATGCCAAGCATGAATTTCTGGCGTAAGTATATCAGCTGGAGCAAATCCAGGATAAATACTTGCCATTGCAGGCTTCAAAATATATTGCCCAAGAACATTGGGAAAGACGAATATTCCTATAACAAGCACACATAAAATTATGGGTGATACTAGCATTCCTATTGGTGCCTCGTGGATAGCTTTACCTTCGCCTTCCTCATAAGGTTTACCAAAGAATGTTTTGAAGATGATAATCATGCAATATACAAAGGTGAAAATACTCGCCACCCATGCTACAACAGGGAATAATATCCCTAAGCTACTGATTGAAAAAATATCGAGATCCCGCATTTGAATAGCAGCTGTAAAGAACATTTCCTTACTTAAAAAGCCATTAAATGGTGGCATTCCTGCCATCGATAGACTACCAATGACAGCGACCGTAAACGTCAGAGGCATTATCGACATCAAGCCCCCAAGTCGCCGGACATCACGTGTCCCTAGCTCGTGATCGACTATCCCAACCATCATAAATAACGCACCTTTAAAAGTAGAGTGATTCACTAAATGAAAGAGCGCAGCAAAAGTCGCCTGTGTATAAATAATAGTTGATTCTGAATAGCCAAGCTTAAAAGCGACTGAACCCATACCAAACAAACTCATGATGAGTCCCAATTGGCTGACGGTAGAAAAAGCGAGTAATGCTTTTAAATCCGTTTGCTTCACCGCGTTAAACGAACCCCAGAACAACGTCACAAGCCCTGCTACAGTTACGAGCCAAAACCAAATTGCATCTCCTCCAAAAATAGGAGTTAACCGAGCAACTAAGTATATTCCAGCCTTCACCATCGTCGCTGAGTGCAAATAAGCACTAACGGGTGTTGGTGCCTCCATCGCATCTGGCAACCATATATGAAATGGGAACTGTGCAGATTTTGTAAACGCTCCAAACAATATTAATATCATTGCAGGAATAAACAGCTGATGGTCCGTATATTGGCTTACATTATGAATAATCTCATGCACACTATATGAACCCGTCATCATATGCAACATTATAAAACCAACAAGCATCGAAACGCCGCCAGTAACTGTAATGAGCATAGCCTTTTGTGCACCAGCACGCGAAGCTTTACGATGATGCCAAAACGCAATTAATAGGAACGAAGAAACGCTTGTTAGCTCCCAGAAAGCGTATAACACCATTAAATTATCAGAAAATACGACGCCTAACATAGCGCCCATAAAAAGGAGTAAATAGCAGTAAAAATGTTGAAGGGATTCTTTAGCAGATAAATAGAAAATGGAATACAAAATAACTAAACTACCTACACCAGTGATGAGAAGTCCAAATATCATACTTAGCCCATCCAAATACGTTGTAAAATTAATATCCAAAGAAGGAATCCAATTATACGTATGAGAGAAAGTATGTCCTTCCGCTACTAATGGTACTAATCTGACTAACATTATAAAAATAATGACAGGTACTACTAATACAAGCCAGCCAATATGTAGTTTAGTAAAACGCCTATAAAGAATTGGAATGAGTATTGCCATCAAAAACGGTATTACAATTGCCAAATTTATTGTCAAAAGTCCAAACCTCCTTGTTGCAGTATTCTAATATTATGTGAATTTTCATGTTTAAAGGGTACTCGATGGACAAAATATATAATATCTTATTAAGAAGCCTGATGGACTCTTTTGGTGTTCTATTACTGTAAGAATGTAGAATTAGGGGTGAAACAATACGTGGTGAAAATCTAGCATTACAACCATTTAATAAATATCAATGCAGAATATGGTGATTATAATTTTAAAAGGATATAACGAGATTCTCTGTAAATTATACAATATTTTCTCGCTCATTTCACTTTTATGCTACTCAAATCACAAAAAAACAACTCCAACACAATAAATAGTCATAAAATTGTTAATTTCGCTTAATTTATGTTTAACTTTTTCAGCCCTCTCTTCTCAATTTTTTCATCTCATTTTTGTTTTAAGCTCCCCTTGTAGTTCTGAAGAAATCTATATGTTAATCACCCTTAAAATATAAAGATTTATTACCAGAGTAATTTTCAATTATGGGAGCACTTGACTATAAATGTGTGTACCATCATAATAAGAAGCCATACGGATGCAGATTAGGTATTCGTGATTTTTTTTGAAGAAAAAGTTCATACCTAATAGTGAGAAGTAACGGACGAATCTTTTGTAACAAAAGAAATTTAAGATAAGTGATAAGACATTAAAAAATGCAGTTAAACAAAGATTTTTTGTATAAACTATTTGTAAAATCATTGAACTGAAACAGTCTGTTATTTATATTCTTTCTTCAACTAACCGTATAAAATTTAGGCACTTTCATATAAAATAGCAAAATAATAAACACGAGGTGAAAACTACCGTGAAACATTTAAGAGGACGAATGGACGAGAGTATTTTAGTATGTGCATACTACGGAGCAAATGGAGATAGATTGATTCGCAGAGGACATAAAATAGCGAAAATGCTTGACTGCCCACTGTATATTTTGACGGTTGATCCGCAACCATTCGATAACTTCGATGCAGAAAAAGTTGAATATCTTACTAATTGGCAGCAACTTGCGGAAGAGCTAGAAGTAGAAGAATTTATCATCCGCGACAACGAGAAAAAACCAATTCAAAATGTTATTGCTGAGGTTGCACACCTATACAACATTACACAAGTCGTTATTGGCCAAACTGCACAGAGCCGCTGGGAAGAAATTACGAAAGGTTCATTTATGAACATACTTCTGAAAACAATTTCCTTTGTTGATTTACATGTTGTTTCTGTAGAGCGTCACGTCCGTAATGAAGAAGATGCAATGTTTGAAAAAGGTGTACGAGCGTATTTACTAGAGGACGGTAACGATTATAAAGTAAGTTTTACATGCTCAAAGAACATTTATTACGAAGGTATTTTCTTTAAAGAAATTGGTACTGATTTTGATAATGGTATCTTCAAGTTTATGCATGACAACAAAATGCATGAGGTGCATATTTCTGAAAACCGGGTAACAGATCCAACTATAATACCAAGTAAATCGCGACAATAATAAAAGCTGTCTAAACAGTCATTCAAATGACAAATTAGACAGCTTTTTTATTTATAAATAACTTTAACTTTTTAATTTCCATTTACGATCCGTCGGTAATGCAAAAGCCACTAAAGCAAGTAAAGGCAATACAGATATAACAACCATTGTTTTAAAAATCCCATAATGGTCCATCATAATACCAATAACGACTGCTCCAATCGCACCCATTCCAAAAGCTAATCCTACCGTTAACCCTGCCATTGTACCGATTTTACTCGGTACTAATTCCTGTGCGTAAACTACTGTTACAGAGAAACTTAACATAATAAAGAAGCCAATTAAAATAAGTAATACAACTACTGCCCACAATGGAACATAAGGCAATATTAAAGCAAGTGGCATCGGGACGAGCACCGATAATAAGATGATGTTTTTACGCCCTAGCTTATCTGCCATTGGTCCACCAAAGAATGTTCCTACCGCTCCAATAGCTAAAAATACAAAAATAATTAACTGTCCTTTTTGTATTGTTAAACCGTATCTATCCATTAAATGAAAGATATAAAAGCTAGTTATATTTGTAACATAAAGTGAACGGACGAATATGACCATCATTAATAAGCCAAGTGCAATTCCTACCTGCTTTTTTGTCATTTGTGGTAAAGAAGAGATAATCCCTTTTTTCTTTTTAGATAAACGTTCTTCCTCTAATTGTTTTTTATACCATGCAGAAATTTTTGATAAAACAATGATACCTAAAGCTGCGACAATTAAAAACCATGCCGCTCCTTTTTGACCAAATGGCACTAAAATAAAAGCGCTAATTAAAGGTGCTAACGCTTGCCCGGAGTTACCACCAACTTGATAAATAGATTGTGACAATCCGCGTTTCGAACCTGCCGCCATAAAAGAAACGCGAGAACCTTCTGGATGGAAAATAGCTGAGCCAAAACCTAAAAATATAACCGAAACTAAGATCATCCAGTAATCTGCGGCAAACGCTAAACCTGCCATACCAATAAATGAGCTAGTCATACCGAGCGGTAATGCATACGGTTTTTGCTTTTTATCGCTAAAATAACCAACGACCGGCTGTAGAACCGAAGCTACCATATTTAATGCGAATGCTATAAAACCAAGTTGAGTAAATGTTAAACCTCGCTCACTTTCTAATACAGGGAACATAGCCGGGATAACTGCTTGTAAAGTATCGTTGAACAAATGGCAAAGCCCTATTGCAAACATTATCGGATACACTGGATTCCCTAATGAGTGCGTTTTATTTACAGTCGTCATTTTATTTAGTCACACTTCCTTCTGATTTCGAAATAATCAATTTACTTATTATAGCAATAACTAAGCAAATGTTTTCATATTTTTTAGGAATATCTGTAGTCTTTAAAGGAAAGCTAATGGATATGAAGTGAAAAGGAGTTTGATTTACATGGACCATTTTTTCGAAATTAATTTTTGGGAAATGATGCTGAGAACAACTATATCATTTATTGTATTGCTTATATTGGCGCGCTGGCTTGGAAAAAAACAGCTAAGTCAGCTAACATTTTTCCATTACATTACAGGTATTACAATTGGATCGATAGCGGCAGAAATTGCTTCTCAAGAAGAAACACCATTTATTGATGGCTTGATTTCACTAGTATGGTGGACTGTTTTAACAATACTTATGAGTATTCTAGCAATAAAGTTTCCAAAGATACGAGTCATAATAGATGATACGCCTACAGTTATAATTAAACACGGCGAACTATCTGTACAAGCCTTAAAGTCCGCTAGGCTGCATATGGATGATGTCATGATGATGATGCGTGAACAATCAGTCTTCTCAATTCAAGATGTAGAATATGCTATTTTAGAAACAAACGGAGAGCTAAGCATTTTGAAAAAAACACCGCAACTGAGTGCCACAAAACAAGATGTAAAAGCCGATGTCTCAACTCCCCCGCATATACCTATGGAAGTAATCGCCGATGGGAAGATTGTAAGGAGTACTATGGAGGAACTAAACTTAACAGAGGATTGGCTATTACGTAAGCTACGTAAAAAAGATATAGAAGCTGTCAAAGAAGTATTCTATGCTCAAGTTCAACCAAATGGCTCATTGTATATTACTGTGAGAGATAAGGATATTTAATACCTTATCCATAGGCAGATATTCATTCTACTTGGAGGAAATTAAAATTAATTCTTTTCAAATTACTTGCGAATATAAAACGCTACTTATTACTTTCTAATAATGTGTTACTTATTTCAATAAAAAGCGCTTTAATTCGACAGGCGCTTTAAATTACATATGCAACCTTTCCCATAGCTGCAATATTGTAAGAGTACTTCGTTCATTCTTAATAAAAAAATTCAGTTTGATTGTTCTTTCCGTGTAGTTTAATTAGCTCATAAAATTGGAACTCCTTAGGAAATACCCCTCATTTGTTTTGTTATAGAATATTATGAAATTAAACGGGCCATTTACAATTACAAAAGCTCAGCTTTATATATACAAAAAATCCTTGCTGCAAATGCACCAAGGATTTATTAGTTATTTATTATATATATTTTGCAAAGCTTTTTTCATTGGTTCACGAACATTTACTTTATCACGTATAGCTTTGGCTTTTTGTTCGGCTTCTTCAACAGATTCTGCTTGTCCTAGCTCAATAAGTGTAGCAACTGCGACGGTACCTGCACGACCACCACCGCCACCACAATGGAAAAACACCTTTTTCCCATCACGGTATGCTGAAACTACTTCATCGACTGCATGCAAGATAGAAGCTTCAACCTGTTCTACTTCGTCTGCAATAGGAGCGTGTACTCTATTATAAGTAACCTTTTCCGGTTCTTTCACACGTAAATCGATAACAATATCAACTTTTTCATTCGTGACAGCGTATTCTGCATCTGCTGCTCCCCCGAAGAAGATACGCTCTTCAACTAATGCCTGATAATTTTTCTCCACCATTAAACACCTTCTTTAATAAGTGATTGTATCTCCTCGAAACAAGGCATTGCTGTAATCGCACCTGCTTTTGTTGCAGCCATTGCCCCTAATTGATTGGCAAAGAATACACACTTATAGGCATCTTCCATCGCTTTTGGTATGCCATTTAAATGTGCATATCTTAATATTCCTGCCATAAAGGCATCCCCAGCACCTGTTGAATCCACACATGTAATTGGAATAGAAGGTACATGTTTCACTTCACCATTTAACACGACATGCGTGCCTTGTGCCCCAACCGTAATCATTATTAACGGAATATTGTATTTTGCTAACGCTGCAATGCCCTCTTCTAGTGTTGTTGTTCCTGTTAAGAAGAACATTTCTTCATCAGCTAACTTTAACATATCCACATTATTTAAAAACGTATTAATAGTCTCATAACAAGCTTTTTGACTTTCCCAACGTAATGGACGAATATTTGCATCCATTGCGAGTAATACATTATGTTTTTTAGCCAACGCTACTGCTGCACGAGTTGTTTCAAGTGCAATCGGATGGAACATAGTATTTGAACAAATGTTAAAAATAGAAGCGCGTCTAAATGCTTCTTCTTGTAAATGCTCAGTCTCTACTTGTAAATCAGGTGTTTCATCAATATAATTCGTAAAAATACGATCGTTTCCTTCAGTCAAATGGACATGTACACCACTTACGCGTTTTTCAGGGAGAAATTTGGCATAATTCATATTTACGCCCTCTTTGTCTAGTTCATTACGGACGAATTCAGATGTTTCATCATCCCCTGTTATTGTGATTAATGCAGAAGGCGCACCTATGCGACTAATTCCCGCAGCTACATTTACAGTAGCGCCACCTAAAAACTTAGTAAAAGACGTATTAGTCTTATCATTTGAAATAAAATCTACAAACGCATCTCCATATACGAGAATGAATTCTTTTTTTGAGTCTAACATCTACAAACTCCTCCACAAAATATCTTACTTCTAGCGTACCATGAAATCACTTATTGAAAAAGTTTCTTTCCGTGTTTTTCGACATCTTTCGTCAAATTAAGGAGAACCTCCCTCTCTTCCTTTAAATCGCCCTAGGCACAAACACTTATAATCAGAAATTACTGTCTCTCTTTGCTATACTTAAACTTGAAGGAGTTTGATAAATATGATGATTACTGTAAGAAATTCTGAACCTGCTGATGGCAAACTTGTCGCACCACTTATTATTGAGGCTATAGGAGATATCGCAAATCGTATGACAGGTGAAACAGAACCTAAAGCCATCGAAAGTGAATTAATAAACTTATTCGAGCGCACAGATAACCGTCACTCATACCTTAATACATATGTTGCAGAACATGATGGTCAAGTGGTCGGTACTCTAGTCATTTATTCAGGTGATGCAGCACCGCAAATGGATGCCAACTTAGAAGCATGGCTACAAGAAAAGGGTGCAGAAACACCAAAAGTAGATAAAGAAGCTCATGAAGACGAATATTACGTTGATACAATTTGCATCAATCCCGACTTCCGCGGTCAAGGAATCGGTACTATTCTCTTAGAATTCTCAGAACAACTAGCACTTGAAAAAGGTTATAAAAAAATATCACTAAATGTTGAAACTCAAAAAGAAAAAGCACGCCAACTATACGAACGTATGGGATACGTCATCACCGAACCATGGACAATCATAGACGAACCATTCCACCATATGGTTAAAACCCTTTAATAAGGAAGGCAACCTAAGTTCGCGACGTCCTGTCGCAACGGTTGCATGACCCACTTCCTGTGGGTCCAAGGCGCTCGTTTAGCTGCGAGGTCGTTGGAAGGCGGAAGCCAAAGTCGCTCTTAGACTTTGAGTACCCGACTGAAACGACCCGAGCAGCTAGCGCCTGAAGCTGGATACACTTTAATGCTGAAGCGGCCCGTCAAGACTCGACAAGCACTGGAACTTTCGAATCGAAAACATCTTTTAGTTTTCGACCGAGAAAGTGGAAGTGACCTCAGAGTCTGGTCGCTGAAGCTGGATATGCTGATTAAGGAAGGCAACCTAAGTTCCCGACGTCCTGTCGCAACGGTTGCATGACCAACATCCTGTTGGCCCAAGGCGCTCGTTTAGACTCGACTGGCGTTGGAGGGCTCGAACACAAGACGCTTTTTGTCTTGTGCCGAGAGAGTGGAGTGACCCAAGTAGCTGGCTTGTAAAGTTTGGATTTTCCTTCCATTAATGTATAATTGGATTAATAGGAGGGAGATTCTTGATAGCTTACAAGAGAATATTGGTACTATTTGCTCTTATTACGGTTCTTAGTATTTTTATCGCAACACAGATGAACAGTATACTGATAGGTTTGTTGGTTCTTGCTTTTTTGTATTGGTTGTTAATTGGCCTTCCTTATATATTCCAAAAAAAGGTGAAGTTTTTTGGAATGTGTTGGAGTTGGTTAACAAAGGGAGGAAGAGTAGGACCTAAAAATTAAAGATTTAAATATGCACTAGGATTACTAGAATCTTTACATCAATTTAATTATTATTGTGAAAAACTTAAACGTTTTTCAAATGTTATGTTCTTCAATAGTAAACACCGGCACCTTTTGTTCAATTTTGAACAGAAAGTGCCGGTGTTTTTTTTGGTATTTCCCTTATTCTTCATTTATTAGCTTCAAGATGCGTTTCAAATTCACCGCAATTGGCACCGTCTTTATAACAGCCATCTTGTAATGGACAAACCTTACATTTTTCTATGTCAAAGTAATACGTTTGTGGGTGTTTGATTTTTACCTACTTCTTTTTATTTCTGTGATTTCATTTGAAGTTGGTTTTAATGGACATTTTTCTTTTATCACCATATAAGGGCTTAGAGAGATTGTTTCTTGTTTGGAAATCATGGACAGCATCACCTTGAATTAGTCCTTTCATTAAAAAGGGTTAGGTGTGAATCAGAAAGAATAAAAAACTCAGAAAAAAGATAAACTAGTTGATTGGAGTGCAGGCGGCTCAAGGTTCGCCCCCAGGAAAGCGTCCGCCGGAACGGACATTAACGGCATCGAAGAAAAAGCCATGGTAGAAGCGATTAATCGTTTCCACCATGGCTAAAATTCAATTTACGGACTTTTTCAGTGCCCTCTCTTTCATATATAACTCATTGAAGATCAGTCCCTAACTTTGAAAATTGGCGATTTAGAGATAGTACAAATGAATATAGAATCATGAGTTTATTTTAAGGAAACTCATGTTTTTGTGTGGAATGCAATACTACGTAGTACACTTCTCTTTTCACAATTTCAAAAAAAATGTTATACTATCCTCTTGGTTGATTCTAAACTGACCAAAAATAGGAGTTGTTTTTATGAATAAAAATCTATTTTACTCGCTACTAGTTATAATTGCAGCTAGTAGTTATGGGATATTGTCAACTATTGTAAAGGTTGCTATGCAACATGGATTTGATTCGGCTGAAGCCGTTACAAGCCAATATGTTGTTGGATTTTCATTAGCATTTCTACTCTTTATACTTACACAACGTAAATTACCTCGACTATCTAAACAAAGTCTTGGTGTACTAGTCTTAGCCGGGATTTTCACAGGTACGACAGGAATTGTATACGGAAAATCTTTAGATTATTTACCTGCTTCATTAGCAGTTGTTATGTTATTCCAATTCACTTGGATTGGCATGCTTATAGATTGTCTATTACACCATCGATTACCAAAACGTGAGGAAGTCATTTCACTTATTTTCTTATTCGCGGGAACAATTTTAGCCGCTGGAATATTAGATGTCGATTTAAGTGGCATTGCTTGGCAAGGTTGGGTTTATGGTTTTGCTGCAGCAGTCAGCTTCTCTATTTTTATCCAAATAAACTCAAGACCAACTGAAGAAATATCGACAATTGCACGAATGATGATCATGTCATTCTTTGCACTTGTTATAACTTCTATCTTCTTAGCACCTGAAATTGTTTGGAACGGACAACTATTTGGTGGTGGACTATGGAAATTCGGTTTATTACTAGGATTATTCGGGATAATTTTACCGATATTATTATTCACAATTGCTGTTCCTAAAGTTGGTGGTGGCATGGCTTCTATTTTAAGTGCCATGGAACTACCTGTAGCGGTTATTGTTTCAGTTGTTGTTTTACATGAATCTTTAACTTGGGTGCAAATTGGAGGAATCATTCTTGTATTAGTTGGTATGACCTTACCTACTATATTGACAAGAAATAAATCAATTTAGTTAAAACTTCACACATATTTTGCAAACCCTCTCTTCTTTTTTGGTACAATCAATCGTACTCAATTGAAGGGAGTTTTTTTTATGCGCAAAATTACACTTACCGCTTTGGCACTATTTTCAAGCATTGCACTTGTAGCTTGTAATGATAATAAAGAAAAAAATACAGATAAAATTGAAAATCAAGAGGTCAAGACTGCTGTCCTTAAGGCTGATCTAAACGTTCCTAAAAAGGCGGAAATCGGAGATAAAGTTGAATTCCAAGTAAAAGTAACAGAAGGTGAAAAAATAATCACGGACGCTTCTGAAGTAATGTTCGAAGTGGAAAACGATAATACTGGCTCAGATAAGATGCTAGAAGCTAAAGTAAATAAAGATAATATCTATGTAGCTGAAATGACAATTAAAGAAGCTGGTGAATATGCAATCACTGCACATGTTACAAATGGTGAGGCACATGAAATGGTTGATGCTGACATGCAGGTTGCTGGCGACAACTCGAAAGCTGATCAGCATGGTGGCAAATTAGAAGAAGCACATGCTCATGCACACGCTCATGACGATACTACTGCTACTTTCTCTCAAACGACTGCTAAAAAAGGTGAAAACACTAATTTTGGTGTCACAATCAAGCATGATGGTAAAGCACTGACAGATGCAAAAGTTCGTTTCCAAATTGCCAATAATAGTACTGAAGAAGCTGAATGGTTAACACTTAAAGAAAAAGCAGATGGTACTTATGAAGCTAAACACGCTTTCAATGATGCAGGTACTTATAAAGTGACTCTGCATGTTGAAAAAGGTAAAGAGCTTCATTTCCATGAAGAAAAAACATTTACAGTGAAATAAAAGTAAAAATCCCGTATGCCCTTATAGCTGAGTATGCGGGATATTTTATTTGTCCCCTTAATTTAAGAATTAACTTCCACAAAAGATTAAATTCCATTTAGTTTACAAATATTTTGCTCTATAGTATCATTAATACATGAGCACATGTTCATATGTTAATATGAAGGAGGTCAATTGATTGAAGCAAAGTGAACATCACTTTTTAAATGATTCGACTGTAGAAGATGTTGCAAGAACTTTCAAAGCATTAGCAGATCCTACAAGAGTGAAAATTTTATATCTACTATCACAAGAGGAATGTTCAGTTGGACATATTGCAGATGTTTTAAACATGACGCAATCTGCCGTATCTCACCAACTATCCTTTCTAAAAAATTTACGTTTAGTAAAATCGCGTCGTCAAGGTAAATCATTAATTTACAGCTATGATGACGAGCATGTTATTGAAATATTAAAGCAAGTCATCGACCACTCATTACATGATTAGGGGGAATGTATATGCATCATCATGGACACAGTCATGATCATGGGCACGATCATGACAGAGACGGTAACAAAAAAGGCCTTATTATAGCTCTCACAATCACATCTGGAATTATGTTTTTAGAGTTTTTTGGAGGTTTATTTACTAATAGCCTAGCTTTACTTGCAGATTCCGGGCATATGTTAAGTGATACAGCTTCTTTAATCCTAAGTTTAGTGGCGATAGGGTTTGCTGCTAAGGCCGCTTCACCGAAAAGAACATTTGGTTATCATCGCTTTGAAATTTTGGCTGCTTTCTTTAACGGAATCACTCTTTTCTTAATTGCAGGCTTCATCATATATGAAGCTTATGGAAGATTCTTTGAGCCGCCGACAGTTGCTAGTGGTTCTATGATGTTAATTGCCTTAGTTGGCTTATTTGCAAATCTTCTAAGCGCTTGGTCCTTAATGAGTAAAGGGAATGTGAAAGACAATGTAAATCTGAGAAGTGCTTATCTTCATGTTCTTGGAGATGCACTAGGCTCTGTCGGTGCAATAGTTGCTGGTATCGTCATGTATTTCTTTGGCTGGTACATTGCAGACCCAATTATTAGTGTTGTCGTTGCATTATTAATCTTAAGAGGTGCATGGGGCATTATCAAACATACAGTGCATATTCTTTTGGAAGGAACACCTGTCTCAATTGATCATCATAAAGTAAAAAAAGCATTAATCGATTTAAACGGTGTCATCAATGTACACGACCTTCATATTTGGACAATTACATCCGGATTGGATTCTCTTACTTGTCATCTATTAATCGAGGATAATCAGAATGAACAACAGATACTTCAAGAAGCCATTCATAAAATCGAAAAAGAATTCCATATTACACATGCGACATTTCAAGTTGAAAAGTCCGACCTACAACATAAGATAATGCCGGTTTAGAGTACAAATTAAAAAGGGGTCTTCATAAGCCAATTTACCAGCTTAGAGACACCCTTTTATTCAATCCTATTTTACTTCAATCACAAATGGGTACGCGTTAACTTGACCACCAAACTTAAATTCTGCCCACATTTTATATATACCAGGTTCAGTGAATTCTGTTTTAAAAACAGGTTCACTGTTTGATGCGGGATGAACATGTATAAACTTCTTCGCATCCTCATCTAAAATAACAACATGGCCTAAAGCACCTAAATATGGTTCAGGTTCAGCCCCTTTTAAATCAAAATTCAAAGTGATTTCCTTATTCGTATCAAATGAAGTAGTAGTTAACTCAACTGCTTTATTGTTAATAGTCTTTATATAGTCCTTATCTACATCAAGTTTGTTATTATAATTCTTTTGATGCCCCTTACCAACATGTAAATCAATAGGTTTCACTGAATATTGAAGGTCTTTTGGTTTAATATCTACGAATGCTTTATAAGAATTATCAGCTAAATTAAATGTATTTTGATATACTCCTTCAATCTTTTGCTCTGGATGAAAATGATGATATTCTTTTAAATCAGCACTAACAACGATTAGATGCATAAGCTTCTTATGTGAAACGTCTAATTCTAGGGCTTCATTATCATTGTCTTTTAATTCAACCGATGTGACTCCGTTAGCATAACTTACTTTAGGGATCACTTCACTCATATCATTTTCTTTATGATCAGCGTGTTCATTTTCATGATTTGGTTGATCTGACTTTTTACTATTATGAGCATTACTTGTATGACTTGCTGTTTCTTCTTTATTTGAGTTCATATTGGCATAAACACTGTAGCCTATTATGATGATACCAAGGTACACAATCGCCGATAGAGCCCAAATCCAAGTACTGCTTTTCATACCTTTCTCCTCCTCTAGTCTCTTAACTTAATACGTTGTAGTCTTAACGCATTGAGCACGACCGATACCGAACTAAACGCCATCGCTGCTCCAGCTAACCAAGGAGCCAATAAGCCAGCAGCGGCTATTGGTACACCTAAACTATTATAAGCCAGCGCCCAGAAAAGATTTTGTTTAATATTAGTGATAGTTTTCTTACTCATGAAGATCGCATCGGCAATACTATTTAAATCACCACGAATTAGCGTAATGTCTGCCGCTTCCATTGCAACATCCGTTCCCGTACCAATTGCCATCCCAATATCAGCTGTCGCTAGTGCAGGAGCATCATTGATACCATCGCCTACCATCGCTACGATTTTCCCAGCAGCTTGAAGTTTTTTCACTTCATCCGCTTTTCCTTCTGGTAGAACTTCTGCTATAACATGCTTGATACCAACTTGATCAGCGATTGTCTTCGCTGTTTGCGTATTATCTCCTGTGATCATTACAACGTCTAAACCTAACTTGTGTAAACGATCAATAGCATCTTTTGATGTTTCTTTAATTGTATCTGCCACTGCAACAAGACCAGCGTATTGGCCATTGATAGCAACTAGCATAGCTGTTTTACCTTGCTTCTCTAACACTTCCATATTCTCTAATTCATCTTTTAATTGAATATTGTATTTCGCCATCAATTTACGTGTACCGATTAATAATTCTTTGCTATCCACTTTCGACTGAATACCGAAACCTGGAATGGCCTCAAATGTATCTGTAGATCCAAGTTCAATTCCTTTTTCCTTTATCCCTGCAACAATGGCTTCTGCAAGTGGGTGTTCTGAGTTTTTCTCTGCTGTACCTACAAGCTTAAGGAAATCTGACTCATCTACATCTTGTGCTACCAGAATATCTGTTAATGATGGTTTTCCATTTGTAACAGTACCTGTTTTATCAAGGATAATGGTATCTAAACGATGTGTTGTCTCAAGATGTTCTCCGCCTTTAAACAGTATGCCAAACTCAGCTGCACGACCTGATCCTGCCATAATTGATGTTGGTGTCGCAAGGCCAAGTGCACAAGGACAAGCAATAACTAATACTGCGATGAATTTCTCAAGTGCTTCAGCAAAGTCTCCAGGACTCACCATGAAGTACCATACAAGGAATGTAATAATTGCTATAGCTACTACTATTGGAACGAATATACCTGAAATAACGTCGGCTAAACGTTGAATAGGCGCTTTAGATCCTTGAGCTTCTTCAACAACTTTAATAATTTGAGCAAGTGCTGTATCTTTCCCAACATTGGTTGCTTTAATTTTCAAGAAACCATTTTTGTTTATCGTTGATCCAATAACAATATCGCCTATCGTTTTATCTACAGGAATACTTTCTCCTGTCAACATTGCTTCATCAAGTGCTGATTGACCTTCTACAATTTCACCATCAACTGGTACCTTTTCACCTGGCTTCACGTAGACAATATCGCCTTTTAATACTTCTTCAATTGGAATAATCATCTCTTCACCATCACGAACAACAGTCGCATTTTTGGCTTGGAGTCCCATTAACTTCTTAATAGCTTCAGATGAACGCCCTTTTGCTTTTGCTTCAAATAATTTACCTAAAATAATTAATGTAATTAGAACTGCACTTGTTTCGTAATAGAGTTCTACCATATGAGCGTTAGAACCAATTGACTTGATACTTAAATATAAACTATAGAAATAAGCAGCTGACGTACCTAATGCTACGAGTACATCCATGTTTGCACTCTTATTTCTTAATGATTTATAAGCTCCAACGTAAAACTGTTTACCTACGATAAATTGGACTGGTGTTGCAAGCGCTAGCTGTACCCACGGATTCATAAGCATATTCGGTAGCCAGATAAAGCTTGTAAATTCAAAGTGACTGACCATTGCCCATAACAATGGCATAGATAAAATAAGTGAGAAAGTAAATTTCCCTTGTTGTTTCTTGATTTCATTTTGACGATGGTCTACATACTCTCCTGTTTTTTCTTGTTTCTCAATAAGAGCATAACCAAGTTTCTTTATTGCTTCTTGCATTTCAGGTACATTACTTTGCTCCGGATTATATTCCACAAGAACTGACTCTAGCGCGAAGTTAACGGTAGCTGTATCAACTCCATCAATCTTGTTTAAGCGTTTTTCAATTCTATTTGCACAAGCTGCACATGTCATCCCAGTAATATCTAATTCAGCTTTTTTACTTACTACGTCATAACCTAAAGCTTTTACTTTATCTTTAAATTGCTTTTCATCCACTTTATCTGAATCATAAACTATTTGCGTTTTTTCAAGTGCAAAGTTAACATTTGCCTCTTCTACACCATCTATCTTTGATAAACCTTTTTCAATTCTATTTGCACAAGCTGCACATGTCATACCTGTTATTTGGAGAGTCGCTTTTTTTTGACTCATCATTTTTCACTCCTTAAGTAGCAACCATTCGAAAGTGATGTTTTTCAAAAGAAATCGTGCCAATACCAGCACGATTTCTTTATTAGTTATTTTAATTTAGACAGATTACTCTACATCGTAACCTTGATCTTCAATTTCATTTTTAATATCTTGTATGCTAATGACATTTGGGTCTAATGCTACATCTACCTTAGCTGTATCAAGATGCACTTTTACAGAATCTACACCGTTTAACTTCCCTACGTTTCCTTCAATTGCATTTACGCAATGTCCACAAGACATTCCTTTTACACCTAGTGTTATTTGTTCCATAAAATATTCCTCCTTAGTTGTTTGGGTTCTTATATTCTAATATTGAATCTGATTTCTTAGCATGACTGGATCGATTTATACTTTTCACTTACTACCTACATATACAAATCACAAACTCAAGATTCCTCTTCCTATCTCTCCTTTCTATATAAAATTTCTTCTACACTCAATTTACTATACCCCCGTTAGGTATGTCAACAATAAAAATAAAATGCCAGTTTTTATGCTGGCTCGAACTTTTTAAGACTTTGAAAATTGCTTGAAAACGTCCATTAATTCTTTTATCGCTTCTTCTCCTTCACCATTCTTAATCGCGTCCGAAACACAATGGCTAGTATGTCTTTCTAACAAATTCATGTTAACTTTCTTCAATGCCGCATTAATTGCTGATACTTGAATTAGGATATCTACACAGTAACGGTCATTTTCAACCATGTTTTGAATACCCCGAACTTGCCCCTCTATTCGTTTTAACCTATTTAATATATCGTCTTTTTCCTTAGTTGATCGATGTGTAACTTTTACTTCTTCTGATTGGTTCGACATTCTTTCACCTTCTTTTCTTACGCTTGTTCTATTAGTGATGAGTTTAACTTGATTGTATCATAATTATTTTATTGCCTCTTGTTTTGAAAAGGAAGAGGCAATATACTTAGTTCTGTATAATATCAAATATATTCTGAACATTACACTTTATTTAAAATAAATAATTTAGCATCAGCTTCATGGAAATACTATCTACATTTTAAAAAGAAATAATAAGCTATTTAAATTCAGACAAAAAATACTTTAAGAAAGAGGTACAACTATGAAGAAAATACTCTTAACAGGTTTCGAACCTTTTTTACATTACAATGTGAATCCTACTATGAAAGTAGTAAATCAATTTAAAAATAAGGTCATCAATGACTATGAAATACATGCAGAAATACTAGTAGTCGATTTCAAGCAATCCGCTATACAATTTAAACAGTTAATTGAAAAAGTGCAACCAGATATCATCATTTCACTTGGTTTAGCAGGTGGACGATTTAAAATAACGCCAGAAAGAATAGCAATCAATACAAAAGATGGCGAACCTGATAATTCAGGTTATACCCCTATAGATGAAGCAATTTATCCAGATGGTAATGACGCATATTTTACTAATTTGCCTATTCGTCAAATGATAAATCAACTCTTAGAAAAAGGGTATCCTGCGGAAATATCTAACTCAGCAGGAACTTATTTATGTAATAACATCATGTATGAGGGTCTAAAATATGCACTTTCAAAGAACAGTAATATTCTTTCAGGGTTTATACATATTCCAGCTTCTCATGAACTAGCTATCCAGCATGGTAAAATCCCTAGCTGGTCATTGGATGATCTAACAGAAAGTATTCGTATTTGTATCGAGGTAGCTACCTCGATACAAATAATTAATTGTTAAATTAAGTTCTTTTTAAATATATCGCAATTCAAACTACTATAAACATCTCAGAAATCATAATATTCCTGAGATGTTTATTTATTTTGAATCAGAATGGTTGTTTTTAATGTTGATAGATATTAAAAACCATCTTAAAGATGTACCAAAAAGCTAATCAGCTAAATTAGATGACTTTCTTTTTCTGAGGTTCTAATCATCAATCGTTTCAATGAAGTCCGTTAACCGTTTAAAATCTGATAAATTTTCATTGCAAACAGTGCTATCTACGCATATATAATTTCCTCTTTTTACATATGTGCCTACTGCTCTTCCCTTTTTGGAGCTCATGAACATACCGACTGTTTGATGTTGATTACAAATAGTGCATATTCCCTTTTTATTAGATTGACTAAAGCTTCCACGGATGCTTTTAATGCCGTTATCAGTTCTAAATACAATATATTTACGATTAGTTCCTGAATCGAGCCAACTTAAATAAGAAATTTCAGTCCAATCTATATTTTTCAGATCCGGAACTTTTAATTTTTTATCCTTAGGAAAGAGTTTTTTAAGTTCTTTCTCAGTAAGTTTATCAAATGGAGCAACGTAAACTTTAATCTTTCTAATAAAATCTTCAAGCTGCTCTTTCGTTTGTATAGTTGCGATAGGTTTTAATATTGGAAGGCTATCTTCATCTAAATCTACAATCTTCTCATTAATATCCTCCATTACTAGTGCTTGTATTGCTTGAATGATGCGCTCGTCTTTCGTGTTCGAATACGCACTAGCTATTTTCTTAGCCTGCTTCTTCAAGAACTGGTATTGCTCCACATTCATAAAGTGTTCCATTCGTATCACTTCCTTTGTCTTCAACTTACTACAAATATCACAGCGCTACAATTGGGGATTATTTTTATAATTAAACTCTACATAAAAATAGCTGCTAGTTACCTAAGCAGCTATTACAACTTATTTTGTGTAAATAATTTTTTTTATTGTTTCCACAGATAAATTAAATTCCTTGGCTAAGCTTTTTAGTGATGCTCCGCTTCGAAATGTATCTTTTATCAGTGCATTACGTTTAGATAATCTTTCTCGTTCACCAGAATGAACACCCCATTTAACCCTGCTTTTTTCAGGTTTAGGGATATAGAGTAAATCTCCTTGTACATACTGTTGAATTTCTGCTAACAACTTTTGCGGTATTATATCCTGTGCATTCATATATCGCATTGGACCTCGCTCCTTCACTATCATAATTGAAGTTAAGGGCAAAGCATTTCAATGAATAACATGACATGCAACGGCGATGATACTTTAATCACCCCATGCAAAGATTCGCCAAATTATTATTAAAAGGCTTTGCATGAGTTTGTGCTGTAGCAGGCAAATTTGTTGCATATGCCACCATTATCACATCCTTTTATAAATAGATCGATACGAAAAACCAGTATCGATTTACACAATATTGTACAATGCTGTAAGTCTGTTTTGCAATTTGTTGCATGTGTGGTTAGACAAATTAATATAATTCTTATCTAAGTAATGGTGAAGCATCAATATTTCCCGGGAAATAAAGAATACTATAAAGGTCCTTAACATTTAAACATTGCTAGGGACCTTAATACATACTACTATATGTTTTTAATTAAACTGTGGTTCTTCTTTTTGATACATTATAACATTAGGGACGCTAATTTTTACAAGGGTGCCGTTATTTATAGAGATATCTAATTCACCATTAACAAACTCTAACCTTTCTTTCATACCATTTAAACCGTTACTTGATGGTTTCACCTTCATATTAGATATACCAATACCATTATCTAATATATTCAATTGGATCACGTCGGCTTTTTGTATAATGGTAACTATGCATTCGGTGGCATCACTATGTCGGACTACGTTATTAATGGCTTCTTTCAAACACATACTTAATGTATTCCCAATAATTGTAGGAATGTGATTGAATTCCGAATCTCCTTCTATTCGCATCTTAATGTCTGCTGCAGTTAAAATTCGTTGAACTTGTATTAGTTCATCCTGTAATTTTGCAGCTTTCATATTCGATACCATTTCACGCACTTCTTTTAATGCAATACTAGCTGTTTGACGAATATCGCGAAGTTCCTCTATAGCCGCTTCTTGATCTTTTTTTACTAAACGAATGGCTAAATCACTCTTTAAGCCAACCATTGAAAGCTTTTGTCCTAAAGTATCATGCAAATCTCTAGCAATTCGTTGACGTTCTTCATAGACACTAAGTTCAGAAATACGTTCGTTAGCAGTTGCTAATTGTCCTTGTAATTTTTCACGTTTATTTGCACTATATAAATAAAACGGTCCTAAAATCACACCGAAAACAACAATAACAATAAAAGGAATTTCTTTAATGAATAGCTCTGTTTCAATAAAGAACCCCCCTATAATTGAACCAACAGTGATTGCAATATGGAGGCCATACATAATATAAAACCCGACAGTATGACGAATTTTCCCAATAAAGAAAGCAGTGAAGAAAGCAAAATAAATATAGCCAAAGAGAATTGTCATTACAGAGTTAATCACCATTTCTAAGGCAATGCACACATAAACTAAACCACTATTAGTACTATATGAAAAACGAAAACAAATGAGATAGACAATCAACACAGCAGCAGCAATCGATAGAATTAATGAGGATGCTGTACGAAAAACAAAGTAGAACGGGACAAAACAGAAAAAGATCCAAGCAGAAATACTGAGCAATGGATTTTTCGGAAAAATACTATACCAATTCGACACTATGTCAATTCACCACTCTTTCTAATCTTTAATTATAGCAAAATTTATACAAATCAAAACCAATAGCACTTCAATTTCTAGAAAATAAATTAGGTCGGTCTTAAACTACTTTTATTTGTTATTCTCTGATAGAAATGCAAAAAAGCATCTTCAGTTCATCTCTGATGATGCTTCTTCTCTATATTACTTTCTCCCCTTAGTATCTATCACAAATGTTGTGCTGGTCTTTTTATACAGGCTGAATTTGTATTAGCTACTTTTTGGTCATAATTAAATTTATATGCAATTCTTCAATCTATCTATACATATATTGAAATTAAGAGAATTAATACAATCGGTCCGAAAATACAAGCAATAGCAATTGGACGAGCTAGATTAACCGTCCAACCAACACCAAATCGCTTCTCTACGAATACTGATGGGTCATTACGATTAAAGTAAATAAGACCGCCTATCCAATACTGATCTTCATCTACGTCTGTAATACCCGAAGTAGAATAATTATTCCCTTTAGAATCACCTAAACTGCTCAGTTTCACTGCAAAAGCAATTAACCCAATAATTGTGATAAAAATGAAAACAATGAACATAGTAAGCATCGTACTCTCACTAACAAGGTCACTATGAATTGTTGTTAATTGTAAGATACTAAAGAGTATTGTTATTTGCATAGTCATTAAAAACATAAACCAACTCGAATACTTTCTCATTGCTAATTGCTGACGAATAGATTGCTTCGTTCTAGTAGCGCTAATCTTAATGCCCGAGCGACGTGTTAACTCAATAATGCCTGCAAACATAATCTGCATTACTAATAAAATAAGTGGTAGTGCAATAACTGAAAATCTATTTTTATCTGTAAAAGCATCCGGCTGACCGTTTGGCCCCCAATGTGTTGCAATTTTTTCAGGAAGTAGCGGATATTGCAAGTAAGTGTATATAATCAGACCACCCACAATAAAAATTGGTAGTAAAAAATAGAATATAGGCAACATTTCATCACGTGCACGTACGGACCAATCTGTTACCTTTACCTGTTTCAGTTCTGCTCCCCATTCCTCCACTTTTTTTAACTTCGTAATTTTGTTATGCAGTATTAAATACATCAACATACTTATACCGATTAATATAAACTGCAGGATAATTCCTACAATGATAAGTAATTCATCATTCGCTGTACTATTTAAATGCCACAAAACATAACCCACCATTATAATCGCCAGTAAACCTAAAAGCGTTAAAGTATATATCTTTTTTGACGCTTTCACTACAGGATGATAAACTTCTTGTTCAGGTACTGTCACACCAAAAACAATTGTCTCTTTAATCCAATATGGTACAAACGCTTGTAGTAAACCAATTACAACAAACATAACTAATGAAAAAATAAAACTATCCATTTCCTTTAGGCCCCTTTATGTCAAGTTTTTAATTAGCTTTTGTACAAGGTGTTGTAGATCCTGTGCTCCTAATCCAACGACCAGTCCTTCTGCAACAACAGGTCGCAACATTCTCTCAACTTGTTGCATTTGTGCATTTGTTACCCCTAAATCATTTGGCCCTGTAACAACTGCTCCAGACTTTGGGATAATGCGGATCATCCCCTTCTTCTCTAATTCATGATAACTCTTATTAACCGTATGCATATTCACACCTAAATCAGCAGCCAAAGATCTAACCGAAGGTAAGGACTCCCCAGATTCCAACTGTCCACTGGCAATGCCTTCAATAATTTGCTGCGTTAGTTGCGTATATATCGGCACATCTGAATGTGGCTCAATTTGAAGAAACATACGTATCACTCCATTCTGTTCTATATATATTATAACAAATTGGATTTATAGTGACAATTTTATGTATGTAAAAATTTCATTTATTGATTTTTCAGCTGCTAATTTATCGAAATTTTTATCATAGGGATTCATATAGCCATGCTCTTTATTTACTAAGTAAGCATCAACATGGTTTTTTTGTTGCAATTGGTCAATAATTCTTCGAGGGTCAAAGGATTTTTCTTGCTCAGCTAAATAAACCACAGTAGGAACCATCGGGTTAATACATAAATATTGGCGAATACGAGATCCGTAGAAAGCGAAAACAGCTGATACAGATTTTTCACTACATAGCCATGATAATGTTGCACCAATACTAAATCCAACGATATAAATGTCCTCATAATGTAGTTTTTGCTCACATATAATTTGCTCAACTATCGACTGAGCCTTTTCAAAACCCACTTCTGTCATAAAATAAGCATATGCTTCTGCTTCCTCTGAATAATCAAAAGGTATTCTACCCAATAAATTAGGAACTATTACATCTAGCCCCTCATCATTAAAAAGCGTTTTATAATACTCCATATGATTGTTTACTCCATAAATTTCATGGAGTAATATAACTAATGGTCTTTTTATTGTCATAAGGGTCCACCAATCTTTTTGATTGTATTATATCAAAATATATCCCACCTGAAATGTGGAAGCAATAACCTGATCTCACAGAATAGAAACATTCTCGAAACCTATTTTAAACAATAAAAAAGCACAGCTGATTAAATCAGCTG